>NZ_JAJIRO010000001.1 GCF_025717535.1 Paucibacter sp. Y2R2-4
CGACGGCGGTGGAGATGGCGGTGATGTCGGCGGTGTCGATGGCACCGATCTGGTCGGTGTTGACCGAGAGGCCGGCGAACTGAGCGGCAGTCAGGGCGGCAACTTGGTTGGAGCTCAGTGCGGCAAGCTCTGCAGTGTTGAAGGTGTTGAGCTGATCGGAACTCAGGGCTTTGAGTTGGTCAGAAGTCAAGACCTTGACTTGCTCGGAGTTCAGTGCCTGCACCTGATCGGTGTTGAGTTTTGCCACAGCCGAGGTTGAGATGGCTCGTAAATCGGCGGACTCGAGTTTGGCAATCTGGTCGGTTTGTAGACCTGCGATTTGGGCGGAGCTCAATGCGCCAAACTGCGCGCTGCCCATGGCGTTCAGATCATCTGTGCTCAGTTTGCTGATTTGATCGCTGCTGAGGGCCTGGGCTTGGTCCGTCCTGAATGCTGCGAATTGTGCGGTGGTCAGCGCATTCAGGCTGTTGGTCGAGAGGTTGCGGATCTGATTGGAGGTCAGAGAGGCGACCTGCGCGGTAGTGAAAGCCGCCAGTTGTTCGTTGAGCAGGCCCGCGAGTTGCTCGGTGGTCAGCTTGGCCACTGCGGCCGTGCTGATCAGGCGCAGGTCTCTTGTTTCCAGCGCGAAGATATTGGCGGCTTTAATGGCAGATATGGCCAAAGGGTTGATGGCCGACATCTGGGCGGTAGTCAAGGCCACCAACTGATCAGGGGTGAAGGCGGCCCAGTCTTCTGTTGTGAAGTTCTGAATGGTCAGGGTCGACAGACCGGCAATCTGCTCGGGTGTGTAAGTCGTAACGACGGATGCCATGATCTGCTCTCCTGAACTTTGGTGTCTTCAGCAAGTTTTGTCTTGCTGTGGTGTCTGGGTTCTTGTCCTCGAGGGACAAGTGAATACATTGATCTGCCCGGGGGCGCCCGCGCAAATATTTGCGATGCTGACCGGACGTATCGCCGAGGCTTTACGCTTCAATCAGTCTGTTATCGGTTTTCTTTAGCTTGGCTTGAGTCGAGTCAAAAACAGGCGAAGACCCACAGGCCGAGGCGCACAAACGCCCGGTTCTAGGTCTTGCCATGTTGTGCTGAATGGCCATGAGGAGAAGCGGTGATAACCGCCGCAAAACTGGACTTTTCGCAATTCAGGGCTCAAGTTTGGCGCTGCTTGGTCGATATGCAGAACGTGGCCAGTGGGGTTTGCGGCTCAGAGCCGCTGGAGGTATGGGCGCATTTGCAGAGGTTTTCGGCGGCTAATCAAGCGCTAGCTTCAGGGCCATGGCTCATAACATGCAGTGAGCTTTCAAGAACCGTTTTAACGGAAGAAACTGCCATGGATATGCCCGCACCTTCAATTCAGTCCACTTCTGCTCCGCAACCGGAACTGGAGAGCTTGCTCTCGCAAGCTAGAACGGGCGCGATGGCACTGGGCGATTTGATGACCAAGGCGTCGGATTTGCAGACAGCCGGTCGCGCTGAATGGGCAATTCAGCTTTATCAGGCTTGGGTGGAAGGCAACTCAAGCTCACCCTTTCTGCCCGTTGCTTGTTACAACTGGGGCACGCTCTTGGGTGCGGAACGCCGGCATAACGACGCAGAGCAGGCTTACCGCCGGGCGTTGGCGCTGAGCCCGGCTTTTTATCAAGCCCGTTTGAATTTGGGTCATCAGTTGGAACACACGGGCCGGGTGGAGGAGGCCCTGGCGGAATGGCGCACGGTCGATGAAGCCCTGGCCTGTGCCTCGAGTCAACCCCTCAGCGATGAGTTGCTGGAGTTGAAACTCCACGCCTTGAACAATTCGGCTCGCTTGCTAGAGACGCACAAGCAGTTTGCTCAATCACAAGCCTTGATGAGACGAAGCTTGGAATTGAATCCACGTCAAAGCGATGTGATCCAGCACTATGTACACATTCGTCAGAAGCAATGCGACTGGCCGGTGTACCAGCCAGTCGGTCAAGTGACTCATAACCAATTATTGGTGGGGACCTCTTTACTGGCGATGTTGAGTGCCAGCGATGATCCGGCGTTACAGCTGATGGTGGCGCAGCGCTTTGTGCATGAAAAAGTTCTGGCCTACAAAGACAAACCTTTGCACAGCCAAGCCGTCTCGCGATTGGCTCGACAAGGCCGAATCAAGGTGGGCTATCTTTCGGGCGATCTTTGCATGCATGCTGTGGGCCTCCTGACGCCAGAGCTGTTTGAGCTGCATGACCGCGAACGCTTCGAGGTGTTTGCGTTCTGCTGGAGCCGAGAAGACGGAACGGCACAGCGCGCTCGCATTTTGAAGGGCATGGATCATCATGTACGCCTCGCCGGTGTGGATGACTTCACCGCAGCACGGCTGATCGCCCAAGCTGGCATTGACGTCTTGGTTGACCTGCAAGGTCTGACCAGTGGTGCCCGGCCCAATATCTTGGCCTATCGCCCGGCTCCGATTCAGGTCAGCTATTTGGGCCTGCCGGCGACTTCGGCCTTGCCGGGGGTGGATTGGATCATTGCTGATCGCTTTGTAATGCAGCCGGAGTATTTGCCGTATTGCACTGAAAAACCAATCTACTTGGACAACTGCTACCAAGTCAGTGACCGGCAGCGGGAGGTGGCGCCGCCGCCAAGCCGCTCGACATACAACTTGCCGGAATCTGCCTTTGTTTTTTGCTCCTTCAATAACAACCACAAGTTCAGCGAAGAGGTGTTTGGCAGCTGGATGAGGATCCTGAAGCAGGTGCCCAATAGCGTGTTGTGGTTGCTGGCCGATAACGAATGGTCCAAGGCCAATATGATTCAAGCTGCGGCAGCCCAGGGCATTGCTGAAGATCGATTGATCTTCGCGCCACGGGTTGCCCCAGCGGAGTACCTCGCTCGTTTCGCTTTGGCTGACCTGGTGCTGGACACTTTCCCCTACAACGCGGGCACGACGGCCAGCGATTGTCTGTGGATGGGAACGCCGATCCTGACCCGTTCAGGTTGCACCTATATTTCTCGCATGGCGGGCAGTTTGCTCACGAATGTGGGCTTGCCTGACCTGATCACGTATTCCCTGGCGGAATATGAGCAGCGTGCGGTGCAAATTGGTCTGAACCCGGCTCGGGCCCAATCTTACAAACGTTATCTGACCGAGCACGGACGCCAGTCCAAGCTGTTTGATATTCCAGGTTTGGTACGCGACTTGGAATCCAAGTTTGAAAAGATGGCTTTGGACCATAGGCGAGCAATTGTCGGCAGCTCCGACTGAGTTGCGCTGAAGGATTGTGGTGAGCAAACGAAACGATTCCTTCTTTGACGGCCCCAGACCTGCGGGCGGCTCAAACGCGCCGAGTCTTTACCTCGCTGCGGACCGCGAAACAGCTCCGGCGGCCGAGCCGACGCCTGAATGGCAGAAAGAGGCGCAAGGCGACATCGGCAACCCTTTGCTGCAGGCCATGGTTTGGCTGACTCAACACTATGGGCTCGCACGCTCTGCAGAGTCGCTCTTGGCGGGTGCTTCGGTCGATGGAACTTTGGGCCCTGATCAAGCGATGCGCATGATGCGCGAAGCAGGCTACAACGCCGGCTTGGTACGCCGCAAAATTGATGACCTCAACCCCTTGTTGATGCCATCGGTGTTGCTTCTCAATGACGGCGACGCCTGTGTGTTGGTGCGTCGCTTGGATGCAGCGCAGCCTCAGCCCGAGGGGCGCTATGAAGTGCTTTTCCCCGGAGCAGAAGCCAATATCTGCACGGCAAGCTCGGCCGAGCTTGAGGGTGAATACAGCGGTTTCACCATGTTGGTGACGCCGCAAGAGAAATCTCAAGCGCATACACGTTCCGATCCCCATTTGCGAAATCATGGGCCGCATTGGTTTTGGGGAACGGTCAAGCGCTTCATCCCGTACTACCGCGCCGCCATGCTGGCGGCCTTGTTGAGCAACGTCCTGATGTTGGTCTCGGGTCTGGTGACCTCGGTCATCTATGACAAGGTAATCCCGAATCAGTCATTCGTGACCCTATGGACGCTGGCGATTGGTGCGGCCTTGGCGCTGGTGTTTGATTTATTCGCTCGTCAGTTGAGAGCACATTTGATTGATTTGGCCGGCCGCAAAGTCGATTTGATCGTGGGCGCCAAGCTTTTCCGCCAGTCGCTGGGCGTGCGCATGGAGTTCAAGCCCAGTTCGGCCGGCGCCTATGCCCACACCATCGGTCAGGTCGAGTGCGTTCGGGAGTTCTTCACATCGGCGAGCATGTCGGTGGTGTCGGACCTGCCCTTCATCATCATCTTCATCGGAATGACATTTATCGTGGGCGGCCCCTTGGGCTGGGTGCCCGCCTTGGCGGTGCCCGTCATTTTGGGCATCTCGTTGTTGATGCAAAAACGCATGCGTGCGGCGGTCAATGAAAACATGGGGGAAATGGCCGATCTGCATGGCACGCTGGTTGAGGCAGTAGAAGGGCTGGAGGACTTGAAGACCTCGGGCGCAGAGGGACGCTTTTTGCGTCGCTATGAAACCACCTCCGCCGCCGCCGCCGAATCCGCCATGCGCAGCCGTGATATGCATGCCTGGAACAGCAATCTGTCCAGTACTCTGCAGCAAGCGATCACCATGATCATGCTGGTCTGGGGCGTCTACCTCATCAAAGACGGCGTGGTGACCGCCGGTGCTTTGATCGGCGCCGTGATGTTTGCCGGTCGCGCGATCGCGCCGCTGAGCATGGTGGTGAGCCTGGCGGCTCGCTATCAAGGCGCGCGTGCCGCGATGTCCTCCTTGGATCTGTTGATGGAGAAACCGACCGAGCGGGAGTCTGACCGTAACTATGTGCCGCTCAACAAGTTCAGCGGCAGCATTGCGCTCAACGATGTGGGCTTTGCCTATCCGGCCGAGGGCAATGCGGTGGCGCCCAAAGTTCTGAAGAACGTCACTTTGAAGATTCGCGCCGGCGAACGGGTGGCCATTCTGGGACGCATTGGCAGTGGCAAGTCCACCGTATTGCGCATGATGGCCAGCCTCTATCAGCCAAGCGAAGGCATGGTCGAGGTGGACGGTATCGACCTGCGCCAAGTGGACCCGGCGGAGTTTCGGGCCCGGGTGGGCTTTGTGTCTCAGGATCCCAGGCTTTTCCACGGCAGCCTACGCGACAACGTGTTGATGGGACGTGCTCACATCGATGCCTCGCGTTTGGTGGAAGTGGCCCGCTTGACCGGACTGGACCGTGTGGTCGCAGCGCATCCTATGGGCTGGGATTTACCGGTCGGTGAACAGGGTTGCTTGCTTTCGGGCGGGCAACGCCAGTTGGTGGCCCTGGCCCGAAGCTTGATCAGCAAGCCGCAAGTGCTTTTGATGGACGAGCCCACCAGCTCGATGGACGCGCAATCCGAAGTGTCTTTTCTGCGCCAACTGCGTGATGCTGCGGGCGAATGCACTCTTGTGATGGTGACACACCGACCGGCGGTGCTGGAGTTGGTCTCTCGCATCACAGTGATGGACAGCGGCCGTGTCGTCATGGATGGCCCGCGCGATCAGGTCTTGGCAGCGCTCTCTGGGGTGCGGCCCACTCAGCCAGCGTCTTCACCTGAGGCCCAGTCCAATTTGCATATGCACCCGGCGGCCCAGCCGGTGCAGCGTTCTGCCTCCGTGTAAACCGTAGTTCAAAAAGAGATAAGCGATGACGCTAGCCCGTGACGAGGGGATGTTTTTGAGTAGTTTGGCCGCGGCCCAACTCGATGAGCCATTGCCGCGGGTAACCTGGGTCTTGTATCTGGTGTTGGCTGCGATCGTGGTCGCTGTGGTCTGGTCCACCGTAGCCAAGGTGGATATGGTGACCCGCACCGACGGTCGCGTGGTGCCAGATGGACGCGAACAAATCATCTCAACCATGGAAATTGGCATCCTCAGTGAGTTGCTGGTGCATGAAGGCGAAGAGGTGGAGCAGGGCGAAGAGCTGGTTCGACTCGACCCCACCCGTGTAGAAGCGCAGCAAAGCGAAGCGCAGGTGAAGCGTTTTTCCCTCAAGGCTGCGGCAGCTCGACTGAGTGCCGAAGCTTCAGGCCGTCCATTGGCTTTTCCTGCGGAGCTGAAGAGTCATAAGGCATTGGTTGATGCCGAATCGGAGTCTTATGAGTTGCGCAGGAAGCTCCTGGAAGAAGCGGTGAGCAGCATCAATCGCAGCGCCTCCTTGTTGTCCAACGAAATGAAAGTGGCTCAGGATCTCTCATCCAAGGGCTTGATGTCGAATGTGGAAGTGATGCGCTTGAGCCGCCAGGTCAACGAGCTGCAGCAGCAGCGCAATGAGCGGATCAGCCGCTTCAAGCAAGAAGCCAGCGGCGAGCTGGTCAAGGTGCAAAACGAATTGGCCATGCTGGACGAACAAATGGTGGTCCGCGAGGACTCGCTCGCCCGCACCGTGCTGAAATCACCGGTCAATGGTTTGGTGAAGAACATCCGCAGCAATACCGTGGGCGGGGTCATCACGGCTGGAGCACCCATCATGGAAATTGTTCCTATGGGTGGGCGAGTGTTAGTTGAGGCCCGAATTAAACCCATGGACGTGGGCTTTATTCATGTGGGCCAAAAGGCTACCGTGAAACTTTCGAGTTATGACTTCAATGTGTTTGGTGGGCTGATCGGCCGCGTGGAGTACATCAGCCCAGATGCTCTGGGGGATGCCGAAACGCCCAATGGTGACGCCCGCTATTACCGGGCGCGCATCAGCGCTGAAAAGAACACATTGCTGAAATCCAGGGGGGAGCAACTGCCTGTGATTCCTGGCATGACGGCCACTGTTGAGATCAAAACAGGCGAACGCTCAGTGATGAGCTTCCTCTTGCGCCCGATGATGAAGTCCACCGAGGCCATGCGCGAGCGTTGAATATGGCTTCATGTGGCGCCTCTAGGCCTATGCCGCGCCTAAATCAAAGTCCCTGAGTCAAAAGGGGCGACCCTTATCGGGACGCCCCTTTTTCTTTGGGACTGATTGGAAGGGGGCTACCGAATTCGCTTCAGCCTGCCAAATCGGGGAACAGGCTGTCCGTCTCCTCGTCATGCAGCGGGAAGCTGCGTGGGCCACGGAAGAAGCTGGTCTCGCTGAAAGCACTCAGGCTTTGGCCATTGCTCGGTTGCACTGAGGCGAGCAAACGAGTGATCAATGATTGATTGGCTTCTGGAGCTGGTGGGCTGTTCAGAATGGCATCCATGATCCCCGCCATCACCCAGGGGTCGATTTCTTCACGCAGGCCCAAGCCGGCCTCGGCACTGGTCGTTTTGACCCGGAAGTGGTAATGCCCCATGGCCAAAAGACGGTGCGTGAGTTCCGGCACCTTGCTGCGGCGAGAGCCAAGAGAACGAGGTCGGGTGAAGCTGAAAAAGGGCAGGGGCCGGCGCTCGACATCCGCCAAGGTCAGGGCCTGCCAGATGTCGTTGGGGTAGTTGACATGCGGATGCTCAGGGTCATAGCGCTCACGCATGAGCTGCAGCAAATCGCTGGAAAACAGCGAGTTCGCGCCACTGGCAAACGTCAGGCCAGACAGTTCAGGCGGCGAGTTCAGACGTGCGGGAGAGCCGGCGAAGCAGCCGCTGGTGGGCAAGGAATCGAGTAAAGCCGACAGGCCGCGGAAGTCGATCACTGAGGTGACCGTGGTTTGGAACAGAAAGAAGGGCTCATTGTGCTGACGCAAAAGATAGTCATAGACCGCTTGCTGCCGATAAATGGTGTCGCGGTTTTCTTTGCTGGACCAAATGCCGGAAGCGGCATAACCCGTCTCCGCAGCAGCTAGGTTTTGACCATCGCCGGTACCGACCAGGAGGTCGTAACCGTCGTGACGCACTTCGCCTCGGGGCAGCTTGGTACTTGTGCGCGCAAAGATGGCCTCGACATTGGGATAGTGGGTCAGGAAGAACTGCCAGAGCGCGCGTGCGCGAGTAAAGACGGGTAACTCGTCGCCATAGCCAAAATACACAAGCAGCTTGGGGCCTCCGGCCTTCTTGAAGGAATCTCGTTGCAGCTCTTGCTCGTTTGGTCGGGCCGGGCTCGGGGTCTGGGGCGAGGACAGGGGGAATTCAATCGCCAGACTGGTCAAATTTTGTTGCAGAGTGACAGCTTGGCTGGGGTCGGCCGGACCTTGACCTCGCAGGTCCCAGTTGAGAATGCCAGTGACTGTGTCGAAGAAACATTCGCTGGAAAACGGATACGCCTTGGGGCCGTTGAGGAAGTTTTGAATGCGGTCTAAGTAGGCGCCATGCTCTTCAGCACTCATATGGGCGAGCTTGTTGTAGAGCTCTGGATAGCTGCTGAAGCTGCGCAGATCGATGATGCAATCGGCCGGAATCCAGCGTTCGATATTCGGCGCGCCGCCATAGACTGGCACGGTGCCAGCGCGCAAACAGTCCAGCGCTTTCTCGGTGATGTAGCCTGGGATGTTCTTTGCGTTCTCGTAGCAGATGGAGAAACGGTACTTTGCCAGTGTGTCGAGTTTGTCCTGCACTGCCCCAGAGTAACTCGGAAATTCCGCAGCATCCCAGCCCATGCCATAGAGGTCGAAGTCCGCAGGTGCATTGTGTTCAAACCATCGAATCGCCCGCACCCGCTCGGAGTAGAGCTCATTGGGGTGTGCTGAGGCCTTGGCACCGGCAATCACGGTTGCCAGTTTGCGGCGTTCGAACAAAGACTTTTGCGTGCTGAAGTCATAGGGGCGCTGTAGATCGGCCGCAAAATTGGTCTTGATGTAACGAGCGCCGTCAACCAAAGCATCGTTCCAGGTCAGAACTCGATCGAATTGGCGGTGGTAGGCGGTATCCCAGTTGTCTGGCTTGATAACGTCGCACTCAAACAGCATCAAATACTTCTTGATGGGCGCTTGCAACAAGGCATCAATCAGCGGCCTTCCGGGGCGTGGCCGGTCCATGAAGATCACCGCATCCAGATCAGCGGGACCTTGGATTTGGTCCAGTGTGACGAAATCGATGCCCAACTCCTTACCGCGCGCGTAAAGATCACACCAGGGCTTCAGTAGATTGGCGCCAACTGAGGTATTCGGGTTTTTGAACAAAAATCCGTCGCGCGTGATCTCTTCGTAATAGTTCCAGACGCCGACGCGAAGGCGCTTCAGGGAGGCCGTGGTACTGCGATTGACTGGTTCATTCATGGAGTCGTCCGGGCTCAAGGGTTCGGCTGTATGGGCTTGCAAAGCGACGCAAGTCTGGGCGCACTCAGGCGCACCGGGGAGCAAATATAGCGGCTGGCCCGTCCGTCAAAGGCGTGGAAAAGAGTGCGCTATCGAGGCGATTAGCCGCTTTGAGTAGGGGACGTATGCCTAGCCTCACGACCGGAACGATATGTCTTCCCGTCATTGAAGCGGCGTATACCCGTAAATCGGTCGCGTTAGTTGGACTCAGCCTTGGCGTTACTGAGCGAATTCGTGCGAATTCGGCAGCTAGCCCGGTTCTATTCGAAAGCTTGACGCTTCGGCATCGAGATTAAGATGCCCGGCAAGCTGCTGATGGCCTCTAACAACGCCCTAGCGCATTCCCTCATGCAACGCCTTTTTGCAGGCACAACGTCCGTGATCGAACCGTCCATCGTTACTCTCGCGAATCGAAAGCAGTTCGAGGCTCCAGCTGATATCAGCTTGCTGGATGCCGCTCGTTCTGCCGGTTTGGTGCTGGAGCACAGCTGCCGCACCGGTCGTTGCGGCAGCTGTAGGGTTCAGGTCTTGGGAGGTCAGACCCGAGCTCTGCTCGATGACAGTTTGCTGTCGCCTGAAGAGCGCGCAGCCGGCTGGATATTGAGTTGCGCCAGCGCCGCTACTTGTGATTTGGAGTTGGATGCCGAAGACCTCGGGGTTGCCGCTGCCATCTCGGTCAAGACTTTGCCGGCGCGAATCGCTTCATTGGAGCAGCCGGCCCCAGGCGTACTTCGGGTCAAACTGCGCTTGCCGCCGAACAGCCGCTTGGAGTTTTTGCCAGGACAGTACCTCAACATCATCGGACCGACCGGTGTGCGTCGCAGCTATTCCTTGGCGGCGGCACCGGCAGCTGATGGCGGCCTAGAGTTGCAAGTCCGTGCCGTGGCTCAAGGCCAGCTGAGTACTTACTGGTTTGAGCAGGCGAAGCAGAACGATTTGCTAAGGCTAGAAGGGCCGCACGGCAGCTTCTTCCTGCGCGAAGTGGCGGGGCGCGATGTGGTGTTTCTCGCGACCGGCACTGGCATTGCGCCACTCAAGGCCATGATGGAAGCCTTGCAGCGCATGCCCGCCGAGGCGCATCCGCGCTCCTTGCACTTGCTGTGGGGCGGTCGTTTGCCGATCGATCTCTATTGGTCCGTGCCAGACATGCCGGCTTGGTTCAGTTACACGCCGGTGCTGTCGCGCGCAGGGGCCGATTGGACCGGCGCGCGAGGCCACGTACAGGATGTCTTGCTACAGCAGCGGCCTGATATGCGGGGCATTGCCGTGTATGCCTGCGGGTCGCTGGCCATGATTGAGGCTGCTCGCCGCCAATTGTTGGCAGCTGGGGTGCTGCCGCGAGATTTCCACTCTGATGCCTTTGTCAGCGCCTGAAAAACAAGGAAAGAAGTCCTTATGAAAGCAGTGATTCTTGCCGGTGGCTTGGGCACGCGACTCAGCGAAGAAACCGCCGCTCGGCCCAAGCCCATGGTTGAGGTCGGGGGCAAGCCGATTCTGTGGCACATCCTCAAGATGTACGCCCATCACGGCATCAATGACTTTGTGATCTGCTGTGGCTACAAGGGTTATGTGATCAAGGAGTTCTTTTCGAACTACTTCATGCACATGTCGGACATCACTTTCGATATGCGTTCCAACCGCATGGAAGTCCATCACAAACGCGCCGAGCCCTGGAATGTGACCTTGGTGGACACCGGCGAGCATTCCATGACCGGCGGGCGCCTCAAGCGTGTGGCCAAGTATGTGGAGTTGGATGAAGCTTTTTGCTTCACCTATGGCGACGGTGTCAGCGACGTCGACATCAGCGCCAGCATCGAATTCCACCGCAATCATGGCAAGTTAGCTACGCTCACTGCTACCTATCCGCCGGCACGTTTTGGTGCGCTGGATCTAGAGGGCGATCAGGTCAAGAGCTTCAAGGAGAAGCCTTTCGGCGAGGGCGGCATGATCAATGGAGGCTTTTTTGTCCTCAGTCCTCAGGTGATCTCGCTGCTGGAAGACGATCGCACCATTTGGGAACGTGAGCCCTTGGATACCTTGGCAGCACGCGGTGAACTGATGGCCTATCAGCACCACGGTTTCTGGCAGCCCATGGACACCTTGCGCGACAAAGTCTTGCTGGATGATTTGTGGGCAAGTGGCAAAGCGCCCTGGAAGAAATGGGATTGAGGATGAGCAAGGTCGTGAACCCCGACGTCACGTTCTGGCGCGGACGCCGTGTCCTGCTGACCGGCCACACTGGCTTTAAAGGCAGTTGGCTGGCCCTTTGGCTGCAGTCACTGGGTGCCGAGGTGCATGGTTTGGCATTGCCGGCTCCGACCGATCCCGCCTTGTTTGATCAGGCCAAGGTGAGCGCTGGCATGGCCAGCTCGACCCTGGCTGATATCCGTGATTTGGCGGCAGTCCAAGGCGTGTTCGAACGCAGCAAGCCTGAGATCTTGCTGCATTTGGCCGCGCAACCGCTGGTGCGCCTGTCGTATGAGCAACCGGTGGAGACCTTCGCCACCAATGTGATGGGCACGGTGCATGTGTTGGAAGCCGCCAGGCAATGCGACAGCCTGCGTGCCATCGTCAATGTGACCACCGACAAGTGCTACGAGAACCGTGAGTGGGTTTGGGGCTATCGTGAAAATGAAGCGATGGGCGGGCATGACCCCTACAGCGCCAGCAAGGGCTGCGCTGAGTTGGTGACTGCCGCTTATCGGCGTTCGTTTTTGTCTCAGGGCCGAGTGGCACTTGCCAGCGCACGCGCTGGGAATGTGATCGGCGGAGGTGATTGGGCCGCAGATCGCCTAGTGCCTGATATCTTGCGGGCCTTCGAACGCAAGGAGCCTGTGCTCATCCGCAATCCGCATGCCATCCGTCCATGGCAACATGTCCTCGAACCGTTGTCCGGCTACTTGGTGCTGGCAGAGCGATTGTTCACCCAAGGCCAGAGCCACGCTGAAGCTTGGAACTTTGGCCCGCGCGATGACGATGTGCAGCCAGTGCAGTGGATTGTTGAGCGCCTGGTATCCGAGTGGGGCCAAGGTGCGAGCTGGAAGCTGAACCTTGGTGACCATCCCCATGAAGCCAACTATCTGAAGCTGGATATTGCCAAGGCTCGGCAAGGTCTCGGCTGGCAGCCTCGCTGGACCCTGGCGCAAGCGCTGTCTCGCATCGTCGAGTGGCAGCAGGCCTGGCTTGCCGGCCATGACATGCAGGCCCTGTGCCTGCATCAAATTGAACAGTACATCAAGTCATCGAACTCCACGGAATCCGCAGCATGAGCGCAAACCCCATTACCTTTCAACCCCAGCTCGACAAGCTGCGCAGCCAGATCGCTGATTTGGTTCAGCAATACGCCGATATTGCGCACGCCCCCAAGCCCTTCGTGCCGGGCGAGTCTTTTGTGCCGGTGTCCGGCAAGGTGATTGGCGCTAAAGAGTTGCAGTTGATGGTTGATGCCGCACTGGACGGATGGCTGACCACCGGTCGCTTCAACGCGATGTTTGAACAACGTCTGGCACAGTTTCTTGGCGTCAAACATCTGATTACGGTGAACTCAGGCTCCTCGGCGAATCTGGTAGCTTTTTCTACCCTGACCAGCCCCCGCCTTGGCGATCGCGCCATCAAGCCAGGCGACGAGGTGATTGGTGTGGCTGCGGGTTTTCCGACCACGGTTAATCCCATCTTGCAGTTTGGCGCCGTGCCAGTCTTTGTCGATGTTGACCTCGCCACACACAATATTGACGCCAGTTTGATCGAGGCCGCCATCTCGCCCAAGACCAAAGCGATCATGTTGGCGCATTCGCTGGGCAACCCTTTCAATCTGGATGTCGTCACGGCCCTTTGCAAAAAGCATGGCTTGTGGCTGGTGGAAGACTGCTGTGACGCGCTCGGAGCCACTTACAAGGGGCAGATGGTCGGCAGCTTTGGTGACATTGGCACCTTGAGTTTTTATCCTGCGCATCACATCACCATGGGCGAGGGTGGGGCGGTGTTCACGAACAACGCTGAACTCAAGCTGATTGCCGAGTCCTTTCGAGACTGGGGCCGTGACTGTTACTGCCCGCCCGGCAAGGACAACACCTGCAACAAGCGCTTTTGCTGGAGCAAAAAAGAGCTTGGCGGTGATCTGCCGGATGGTTACGACCACAAATACACCTACAGCCATCTGGGCTACAACCTGAAGATCAGCGATATGCAAGCCGCCTGCGCGCTGGCTCAGTTGGATCGTTTGGAAGAATTCATCGCCGCGCGCCGCGCCAATTTCAGCTACCTGATGAGCCGACTGCAAAGCTGTGCTGAGTTTTTGCATCTGCCCGAGGCGACGCCAGGCTCTGAGCCTTCTTGGTTTGGTTTTCCTTTGATCCTGAGGGACAGCGCGGGTGTGAAACGGGCTGACCTGATCAATTTCTTGGAGCAAAACAAGATTGGTACTCGCCTGCTCTTCGCTGGTAATTTGACCAAGCAGCCCTATATGGCGGGCCGAAATTTCCGCGTCAGCGGCAGCCTCACCAACACCGATGTAGTAATGAATCAAACTTTCTGGCTGGGCACCTTTCCGGGCTTGGGCGAACCTCAATTGGATTTCATTGCCGACAAGCTCGAAGAGTTCTTCGGACTGAACTTCTGATGGGCTTTATGGCTCTGTCCGCGACACCCTTGGGCTTGCCGCCCGAGGATCTGGCCCATGTCTTGGACGGAGTGGGCGGCGACTGGCAGGCCTTGCGCGGCCAAAGGCTGCTGCTCACCGGCGGCACGGGTTTCATTGGTAAATGGTTGCTGGGCAGCTTTTTGTGGGCCAACCGTACTTTGGCGCTCGACGCCCGTGTCCTTGTATTGAGTCGCAATGTGCCGTCTTTTCGAGTGCAACATCCTGAGTTGGCCGACGCGCCCGAGATTGAATGGATGCAAGGCGATGTGCGCAGCTTCACTTTGGCCCCAGGTCAATCTTGCGGCTGGGCCATCCATGCGGCGACCGATGTTGCCCTGAATCCCAAACCCGCTGAAGTCTTAGACGTCTGTGTGCACGGCACACAAAACATGTTGATGCAAGCGCGCCAATCCGGCGTTGGGCGTTTGCTGCTCTTGAGCTCTGGCGCGGTCTATGGCCGACAGCCCAGTTTTATGGAGCGATTGCCTGAGGACTTCAGTGGCTCGCCAGACTGTTTGGTTCCGAGCTCCGCCTATGGCGAAGGCAAACGCGTCAGCGAGTTGCTGTGCGCCATGGCCGCAGCCGAGACCGGCATGGAGATCCCCGTCGCGCGCTGTTTTGCTTTTGTCGGCCCGCATTTGCCCTTGGACCGACAGTTCGCCATCGGTAACTTCATTGCTGCTGCGCTGCGTGGCGAAGATCTTGACATTCAAGGCGATGGCACGCCTTTGCGAAGTTATCTTTATGCGGCTGATTTGGCACTGTGGCTTTGGACGCTCTTGTTCCGAGGCCAGAGCTCGCGAGCCTATAACGTCGGCGGCCATGAGTCGGTCTCCATTGCCCACTTAGCGCAGAGAGTGATCGCGGCGTTAGGCGCCACGTCCACCGCCAAGATTGCGCGCCAACCCCAGGCCGGCGTTCCGGCGCAGGCATACCTCCCCGATCTTCAAAGGGTCGAGTCCGAGTTGGGACTTCGCGTTCGTATCGATTTGGATGCGGCCATTCAAAGAACTGCCCGCTGGGCACAAAAGGCCAGACCATGAGTTCTGTCATTCAAGGCATCGTGGACACCCAAGAATTTGCGCGGCGCATGCGCGCCAATGCCTTGCGCATGGTGCAACGCGCACGCGCATCGCATATCGGCTCGGCGCTGTCCATTTGCGACATCGTCGCCGTGCTTTACGGACAAGTGATGCAGCTTGATCCCAGCCAGCCCGCGTGGGTCGAGCGTGACCGTTTTATCTTGAGTAAAGGCCACGCTTGCGTTGCCATCTACGCCGCTTTGGCCGAGGCCGGATTTATCACCGAGGCCGATCTGCTCAGCTATGGGCAAGACCATTCGATGTTGATGAACCACATCAGCCACAAGGTGCCAGGCGTTGAGTTTTCCACCGGCTCGCTGGGCCACGGCCTGTCCTTCGGTGTTGGCAAGGCTTTGGCGGCGAAGAAGCGGGGGCAGACCTGGCGAACATTTGTGCAGCTCAGCGATGGCGAATTGGGCGAGGGCTCCAATTGGGAGGCCTTGATGTTTGCGGCGCACCATGGTCTCGACAATCTGGTGGCCATCATTGACTACAACAAATTGCAAAGTCTCACCACGGTGGAGAAAACACTTCGCATCGAACCGTTGGCCGACAAAATGCGCGCCTTCGGTTGGTCGGTGCGAGAGGTCGACGGTCATGACCATCAGGCACTGAGTGAAGCTCTGGCCGGCGCGCCGTGGCAGTCCGGCCAACCTTCGGTTTTGATTGCGCACACGATCAAGGGCCGGGGAGTGAGTTTCATGGAAAACAGCGTGGACTGGCATTACCGCTCACCCGATGCCGAACAACTCGAACAGGCCCTCAAGGAGCTGCAGGCCCATGCGTAATGCTTTTATTCAAGAGTTGGTTACGCTGGCACGCGCCCATCCTCACATTGCATTGGTGGTCGGCGATTTGGGCTATTCGGTGATTGAGCCCTTTGCCGACGAGTTCCCTGATCGCTTTATCAATGCTGGGGTAGCGGAGCAGAACATGACCGGTTTGGCCGCCGGCATGGCCTCCGAGGGCTACCATGTCTTCACCTATTCCATTGCCAATTTCCCAACCTTCCGTTGCGCTGAGCAGATTCGTAACGACGTGGATTACCACCGTTTGCCCGTGACGGTGGTCTCGGTCGGTGGCGGCCTCGCCTATGGCGCCCTGGGCTACTCGCACCATGCAGTGCAAGACTACGCGCTGATCCGGTCCTTCCCCAATATGTTGATTGCTGCGCCGGGCGATCCGATGGAGGTGCGAGCTTGCTTGCGCTATCTGGTGGCCAATCCTGGGCCGTCCTATTTGCGTCTGGGCAAAGCCGGCGAGCCATGTTTTCATACCGAACCACCTGCACTTGAGCCCGGGCGCTGGTTGCCGGTGCGGCCGGGCAGCGGTCCCAAGGCGGTGCTGACAACTGGTGCAGGGCTGGGGATTGCGATGGGCTGGCCTGGGGATTGGACTCACCAGCCGGTCTACAGTATGCCGCTCTGGTCGTTGGCCTCGAAGCGCGCGCAGGCGGCCCAACTGTCATCGTTTGAACGTGTGTTGACGGTGGAGGACCATTTGCTGGATGGCGGCTTTGGTTCCTGGTTGCTGGAGGCGCGAGCCATGGTGCAGGGCACTCAGGTCCAGGTCATGCCGCTGGCCTTGAGTGCCGAGGTTTGTGGCACCGTCGGCTCTCAAGCCATGCTCAATGCCCTCGGGGGCCTCGATCAACCACCTCGCTCATTCCTTTAAGCATGACCCAACTCATCACCTTCACCGGCGGGCTCGGCGCGCAGTTGTTCAGTGCGGCAGGCTATTTTTATCTGGAGCAAAGCGGGCAAGCCGTGGCGGCTGACTTGCGCTATTTTGATCGCCCAGAGCATGTCGCGACCCCGGGCACCAGCGGCCAGATCTCGCATTGGGGTTGGGACCTGGACCATTACGGCCTGAGTAAGGCCAGTTTTCGCACGGCCACTGCGGGGAACTTGGTGCCTGATGGCCCGGAGAAGATCCGTCTGGCCATGTGCGGTTTTAACGAGCCTGCTGTGGTGGACCGCTTTAAGCTCTCGCCGGCCGTGCAAGCCCAACGCCAGCAATTGTTTGGACAAGACAGCTATGCCTGCTTGCATGTGCGTCGCGGTGACTATGTCAACGTGGCTACTTACATCGTAGACGATGAGGCTTTGTGCCGAGCTGTCTCTAAGGTGGTGCGTCTCGTCAAGCATCTGCTGGTCGTCAGCGACACACCCTTGTCACCCAAAATGGTTGAATTGTTGTCGGCCTTGCCCATTGAGGCCGTGGTCGCCATTGGTGGCGAAGCCTTGATGGTGCATGGGCTGATGCGTCTGGCGGATGTGCTGGTGTGCTCCAATAGTCAGTACTCGTTGTCCGCTGCGGTCATGCGCGACAAGTACAGTTTGACCTTGTACCCCTCCCGCCATGACGGCGACCCGGCCAGTTACTCCAATGCGTTTTTGGGTTCGATTCGGGAGTTCCAACTGCTCAGTCGTTTTTAGGTTCGGGCCTGGAAGGCTGGAGTCCTGGCCATGCAATGAGCTGATTTAGGCCAAGTCTGCCAAGTTGTTCACCAATTTGCCGGACTCGCTCTGTGTTCAAGTAGCAGCTATGTTACGAGAGCACTCCAAAGAGCTAAGGCCCTTATTGCCCGGTCCCCGCGGTAAGAACGTGGCCACTGTTATCGCCGCAGTCCAAAGATGCTGTCAGCAATGCGCGCCTGTCGCGGCAGCCATCTTGGTATTCAGTTCCGCCGGCCTGGCGCTTGCGCAGGCGCCGGTGCGAAAACCCGGCAAACCCGCTGCCGCCAGTGCCCCAGCACCAGCGTCCAAGGATCAAGCCACAAGCCCTAGTATGTGCGGCGAAGAAGATGCGCTGCCGTCTAGTCGCGGTCGCGATGCCAGTACATATGAGCCGTCGGCAGTCGATCCGCGCAGCCAGTTGATCGATTTGGTGAACTTGGCCATTCAGCGCAGCCAGGCACAAGGGGCAAGCAATCTATTAGCCCAGGCGGCCCGTGATGAATGGGAAGAGGCCCGCGCCGCTCGTATGCCTCAGGTCAGCTTGGGGGCCTCGCTGCTCAGCGTAGGTAACAAGGCCAGCAATCAAGAGCTAGTTAAGGGCTCGCAAGGTCATGCCAGTCTGCAAGTGACGGCTCCGCTTTACAGCTCGGGTCGTATCGAGCAGCTCGCCAATTGGCGCGGCCAGTTGGCCGAGTCGGCTCGCTACGGCATGCTCAACTCCGAGCAGCAGATCGCCTTGCAGACGGTGGCCTTGGCCTTGGATCGCAGTCGCTACCACCTGCAAATCCAGGTCTACGGTCAGTATGTGCGTCGCATGTCGTGCTTGATTGAGTCTTTGGAGACCATCGTCAAGTCCGATAAGGGGCGTTCCAGCGAGTTGGTGCAGGCGCAAAAGACTCGCCAGCAAATCGAATTGACCGTGGACCAAACACGCAGCACCTTGCGGCAGATTGAGACGCGCTTGCGTCGCTTTGTCGGTGATGTGCTGCCACCCAGCGCCAGCTACTCTTCACTGCTGATGAGCGTGCCGCCCGTTGATGAGATGCAAAGCGATGCAGCTGAGGCGGCTGAGGTACAGCAACTTGCCGCCCAGGCTCGGGCCCAGTCCAGTTACGCCGAGTCCGTGCAGGCGGCCAACCGGCCGCAAGTCAGTTTGGCCGTCAATCTTGACTCCAACACGGGCCTGTCCAAAAGCAATGCCTGGGGGGCAGGGCTGAGCGTCACGATTCCGATCTTCACTCCAGGGTCTGACTACGGATTGAGCGCTGCGCGCAAACGTGCAGAAGCGGCGCGCCTGCAAAAGGAAGACTCCATTGAATCGCGCCGTTATCGTGTGCTGGACGTTCATGAGTCGGCAACGTCTTCGTTTGAGCGCGCCCGCAGCGTGGTGGAGATACTGCGTAACAGCGATCGTCTACGTACCGCGACCTTGCAACAATGGCAGTTGTTGGGGCGTCGTTCCTTGTTTGACGTGATTGGCGCGGAGTCGGACTACTATGGGCTGCGGATCTTGCATTTGAACGCGCTCAGCGATGGTCAACAGGCCGTGGCCATTCTGTGGTCTATGGGCCGCGGCGTGATGACCCCGATCAAATAGCCCAACTCATCTAGCCATGACTCCCTTCTTCAGCTTCATCGTTCCGACCCATCTTCGCGCTAGTTTGCTGCGCCGTTCCATCGGCTCCATTCGGGCTCAAACGATGGGCGACTTTGAGATCATCGTGGTGGCAGACGCCCTAGATCAAGAGACAGCGCTCGTGGCGGCCGAATTGCTGCGACCCGAAGACACTTTCTTGAAGCGATCCGGCGCACCCGGCCCGGCCCTAAGTCGCAACGCGGGCATGCGGCATGCGCGTGGTGAGTGGGTGATCTTTCTGGATGACGACGACAGCTTGATGCCCGAGCATTTGGCGACGTTGGCGCATCAGATCAAGCTCGATGGCGGCAGCAAAAAGGTTTATTTCTCCGACCTGCAAGTGGTGATGGAGAACCGCTCCGAATCCGGCATCGAGCGTTTGCGTGTTGACGCGGTGCTGCTCAAAGACCGACCCGTAGAGTCACTCTTTGTGAGGAACTTTATTCCGAACAATGTGCTGGCCTTCCGGCGCGATGTCTTGGAAGGCTGTGAAGTTGATTGGCATCTGGCTTCGCAAGAAGACTGGGACTTTCTGCTGGCCGTCTGCGTCAAGGCCATGCCGAGCTACTACCCCGGCGGCGGCGCTGTCGTGCACAAGGATGTGAATCCCGGCACACGCCGCGGTACGCAGACCACCTCTAATGACCTGACGGTGGTGCTCGATTTCTTGCACATCTACCGTCGTTGGCCCGCGCCCAACGACGGTTTGCGCGAACAACGACAGGCCCTGATCAAAGGCGTGGGGCTAGACCTGCCGGTCTCTTGGTTTTGAGCGTTTGAGGCTGGGTCTCGAGACTGTGATCGTCAACGAGAGTCGAGTTCAAGCCTCAGCTTCGAGTCGTATGCCCCAACACGAAAGCGAGCAGTACCTCAATCAGGAGTGGCGTCACATTGCGCCAGTTTTGAGCCAGCTTGCTCACGAGTTTCGGCGATTCGGATCTGTACATTTTTCGGTGCAGCAGGTCTGGGCCAACGGGCACGTTGCCGTTAGTGTGGCCACTGGTGTTGTCCGAATTGGTTTTGTACAGTGGCCTATCAGGCAATTCGCGAAAGAACATTGCTTGTACGCCTGATCTCATGTTTATGAAGAATGATTACTTTAGCGTCGGCGAGTTTTGTGCGACTGCTTTTCAAATTCGTCGGTGTACGGGCGTGGCGGACGCCTTTTTTTTCGACTGGCTGATATCGCCCGGCACATCATTCGATGTTGTTAATAAATTGTGTGATGCCATGTTTCAGTCCGGCAATTGGGATGTGGTTGGGGAGCCTGGGAATGAAGGCATAAGAGTTCGTGAGAAATTTTCAGGATTGTTGTTTCAGCATGAATTCGCGACCAACGCGACAGGTCAGATCGACACCGCCAAGGTCGAGGACCACTTAGTCGTCGCGAAACAAAAGTTTTCTTATCTCAAAGATAAGACTGTCGCTGCAATCAAACGCAGTCAGCGGTGTGTCTTGGTCCGGGCGGAAAATGATTTGGTGACACTCAATGACGCCTTGGTAAGAGCCAACCAAATGCGCGCCTGTTTTATGCCAATAAACTCCGGCGCAAAAATTGTGTTGGCGTCCAAGAACTTTGAGAATGAATATCAGCACCCCGACTTTTTGATGGTTAAACTGCGGGCTTGTGATGCGTGGGTGGGGGACCTCCCATCGTGGGATCGCCTATTTTCTATAGCTGAGAATTGCTTTCAATTTCAGGGTGCGTGAAAGAAGTCTTTGAGTTGATGGTGGCTTGAAGTATTGAGTTTTAATGAATTTGGTGGGTTGTTGGCGATTTTTCGGAATCCTGCTTGGCTCGCTTTATTGAGGTATTTGAAGTTCTATTTTTGACCGTCTACGTTAATTTTTAATTGTTCTGTGGAAGATGGTATTTTTTGCGGCAAGGCAGTTTGCAATATGAGTGGAAAAACAATGAACTATTCTGTTGACCCGGCCGCGTCGGTAGGGAGTAATTTTTCTATCGGAGATTACTCAGTCGTTAGCTCTGGTGTTGCCATTGGGGATGGCGTCTCAATAGGGGGCGGAGTTTTTCTTTGGTCGGGCATGGTCCTCGAGTCTGGCGTAGTGATTGGGTCTAACGCCTCTTTCGCGACGGACGTTGAAGCAACGTCGGCCGAAGCCGTCAGCACCACGGTATTGCGTTCGGGTGCTCGAGTCGGCGCCAATGCAACGATTGGTGCTGGTCTGACCTTGGGTGCAAATTGCCGAGTCACTCCCGGTTCAGTCGTGACACGAGATGTACCGCCCAATGCGATCGTCGCGGGCAATCCCGCGCACATTACCGGTTACGTCAATACACCTCACCTTGACCTGCCGGGTCAAGCGGCCTCCGCCCGCACCGGAGCTGCTGACGGCGATTTGCCTGTTTTGCATGTCAAACAAGCCGCCTTGCACCGCTTGCCCAAGATCGTCGACTTGCGCGGTGCCTTGTCCTTCGGCGAGGTGGGTGCTCATCTTCCATTCGAACCTAAGCGCTTTTTCATGGTCTATGACGTCCCGAGCCGCGAAGTGCGGGGTGAGCATGCACACAAGGCATGCCACCAATTCCTGGTCTGCGTGAAAGGCAGTTGCGGCATCGTAGTGGACGACGGCCAGTTCCGCGATGAAATCCTGCTGGACAGCGCCCGCGTCGGTCTGCACATCCCTCCGATGGTGTGGGGTATTCAGTACCAGTTCTCTCGTGATGCCGTTCTCTTGGTGCTGGCCTCGGATATTTACAGCGCCGAGGACTACATCCGCAATTACGACGAGTTTTTGCGCGCCGTGCAGGGAGACCGTCATGGCGCTTGAGCAACAGACCCCTATTTCAGTTCCGTTCTTGGATCTGCAGCCGAGTTATACGGCGTCAAAACCTGCCATTGATGAAGCTCTGCAGCGCGTTGCTGCCAGTGGCTGGTTCTTGCTGGGGCAGGAGTTGAAGGCCTTTGAAACTGCGTTTGCAGAGTTTTGTGAAGCCCGAGCTTGCGCCGGTGTCGCCAACGGTCTGGACGCCCTGCATCTCTCCTTGTTGGCGCTCGGCGTCGGGCCGGGGGATGAGGTCATCGTGCCGTCCAACACCTACATTGCGACCTGGCTGGCGGTCAGCCAATGCGGTGCTAGTCCCGTGCCGGTCGAACCCGATGAGAAGACCTTCAATCTGGACCCCTCGAAAGTTGCTGCGGCCATTACCCGCAAGACCAAAGTGATTCTGCCTGTGCATTTGTACGGGCAGCCCGCCGATATGGACGCGATCCGAGCGCTCGCAAGGGCTCACGGTCTCAGCGTTTTGGACGATTGTGCTCAGGCTCATGCGGCCCGGTACAAAGACCGCCAGATCGGCAATTTGGCGGACATCTCGGCCTGGAGCTTTTATCCCGGTAAGAACCTGGGCGCCTTTGGAGACGGCGGCGGCGTCAGTAGCTCCAACGAGGCCTTGCTTGACACGGTTCGTGTGTTGCGCAACTACGGATCGCGGGTCAAGTACCACAACGAGCTTAAGGGCTTTAACTCACGACTGGATGAAATTCAGGCAGCCGTTCTCTTGGCCAAGTTGCCGCAATTGCGTGCCGCCACCGAGCAAAGAGCGCAGATTGCCGCGCAGTTTCTAGAGGGTTTGGCCGGCTTGGATTTGCAACTGCCTTTTGTGCCCGATTGGGCTGAGCCGGCTTGGCATTTGTTCGTGGTCCGCCACGCGGACCGCGATGGCTTGCAGCGGCGCCTTGCCGCTCGAGGCGTGGGCAGTTTGATTCATTACCCGGTGCCGCCGCATCTGCAGCCCGCCTACGCGGAATTGGGCTACGAGGCGGGTGCCTTTCCGATTTCGGAGGCGATGCACCGGGAGGTGCTGAGCTTGCCCATATGGCCCGGCATGAGTGAGGCCCAAGTCGAGCAAGTGATCCAGGCGGTGCGCGCCTCGGCTTGAAGTATGGGCACTGCTTGGGCCAGGTCGACAAGGCCCGGCCATTTCTAGCGGACTGAACTTGGCCCCTTGTAGGTCGCCGGGTTGCCAAACCAGAGTTCGTCTGCTGGCACATCCTTGGTCACCACACTGCCGGCGCCGATCAAAGCGCCCGCCCCAATCCGCACTCCACCCAAAATCGTAGCGTTCGCGCCGATCGAGGCGCCACGCTCGACATAGGTGCGTTGAAAAGCCTCGGGATAGGCTTTCGAGCGCGGATATTTGTCGTTGGTGAAGGTCACATTGGGGCCGATGAAGACATCGTCTTCCACGGTGATCCCGTCCCACAGTTGCACGCCGGACTTGACCGTGACTCGGTCGCCCACCAAAACGTCGTTTTCGATCAGGCACTGGGCATTGACATTGCAGTCCTGGCCGATGCGCGCGCCAGGCAGCACCACGCAGAACTGCCAGATCACGGTTCCGGCGCCAATGTTTGGGCTTTGCACATCGGCTGTGGGGTGGACTTTGAAGTTGCTGCTCATCACGGTGCTCGCGCTAGAGTGGATCAAAGAAAATGGGCAATGAAGATAAACCAAAGCGCCTTGGGACCTGCGCAGACCCAAGGCGCCCTGGACACCGGGGAGAGGCATTTCTCCCCGCCGTGCGATCAACACCTCTTAAATCAGAGGATTGAATCGATTATCTTCCTCATCATTGTGCTTGCGAGGCACCAGGAGATGGCCTGCATGCTCGGACGACGCGGGCGGTGTGAATCCACTGGCCAGATTGGCTTCCTGTAGCAGGCTACCGGATGGGCCGCTCAACAAGTCACCCAGCTTCACATCGGGTTTGGCCTCGTGGGCGGCGCCTTCAGGCTGAACATCCTTGCTGAACCAGACGTCCGCCACCGTGTGGCTTGCGCCATCCGCGGTCTTGTAGCCTGAGACCAAGCCGATCAGATTGCCGTTGTCCAACTCGCTGTGCTTGTTGGCGTTCAATCCAATCTCGGTGATGCCCAACTCGGTCAATGTGCGAAGTTCGCCGGCATCGGTCTTGCCATCATGGTTGGCATCGACCCAGACACGTAGATCCTTAAAGTGAGTGTCATGGAGGTCCAGCTTGCCATCGTGGTTGCTGTCCTCGCCCGACATGGCCTGGTAGCCGTTGGCTGCATGTTTGCCGTTGGCCAGAACCGTGCCGGTGCCGAACAACTCCTTGCCGTCATTGATCTGGCCGTCATGGTTTCTATCCATCACCAGCAGACCATCGTTGCCGCCCACCCAGCCCCATTTCTGAGCGTGACCGGTGGCGTTCAAGTCGAAGTTGACGCCACTGGCCGCCGACAAGGTGTCAATACCATTGCCGTCCAGGTCCAAGACGATCGGTGTCGCCAGGAACAAGGCGTCCAACTGATCACCCGACATCGCACTGATCTGGTCGGTGGTGAATGAGGACACTTGAGTCATGTTCATCTTGGCAATATCGACAGCTTCAAGTCCGGCGATCTGATCGGTCGTCAGGCTGACGATCTGATCGGTGGTGATGCCGGCCATCTGCGCCGTGGTTAGAGCCTTGATGTCTTCCGATCCGAAACGATGGAACTGATCGGTGCTGAAGGCATGGATTTGCGATGAAGTGAAGGCCGCGATCTGCGCCGTGCTCAAGGCGTCCACATCATCGCTCGCCAGCGTTCCGATCTGATCCGAAGTAAAGGCGCGGATCTGTGCGCTGGAGAAGCTGTGGATTTGGTCGGTTGTCAACGCTTGGAACTGCTCGGTCGAGAAGGAAGAGAGTCCCGAAGTCGATAGACCAACCAAACTGCTGGTCGCAATGGCTCCGATATCTTCGGTCTGCAGGCCGGTGAGTTGAGCACTCGAGAAGCTGGCGAACTGGCTGCTCGAGAAGGCACCCACCTGATCCGAGGTGAAGGCCGTCATATCAGCCGAGTTCAGGCCGCGCACAGCCGCTGTCGTCATGGCCCGCAGGTCCTCCGTCGCCATGACCTTGATTTGGTCGGTGGACATCACGGAGATCTGCGAGGACGTCAGTGCAGCCACTTGGCGGGTGCTCAGGGCCTGCACATCATCGGTCGCCCAGCCGCTGATCTGCGTGGTGCTCAAGGCGGTCAGCTGTAGATTGGTCAGGGAGGTGACTTGGTCAGTCGTCAGCGCATTCAGCTGGTCGGTGTTCAAGGCACGCATGGCGAACACACTCAAGGCCCGCAGGTCCTCAGTCTGCAGTGCCTGCATCATGTCGGTACTGATACCTGCCACCTGCACCGCAGTGAGTGAAGCGAACTGTGCCGAGCTCAGAGAGTTGAGGTCATCTGAGCCCATGGCCAGGACCTGCGCCGAATTGATGCTGGCGATCTGGCTGCTGCTCAGCTTGGTGATCTGGTCGGAGCTCAAGGCCACAAACTGATCGGTGCTGAACTTGGACAGTGCCGCCGTCGACAGGGCTCGCACATCCTCCGTCTGCATATTGGCGATCTGCTCGGTGTTGAATCCCGAAGTCTGTGCGGAGCTTAGAGCCGCAAACTGCGCCGTGCTCATGGCCACCACAGAGTCCGTTGTCAACGAGGCCAACTGATCAGAAGTGAAGCCGCGGATGGCGGTCGAACTGATCGACGACAGATCGTCGCTGGCCAAGCCGCGCACCTGGTCACTCGTCATTGCACCCAATTGGGCGGAATTGAGGGCCTTGAATTGCTCGGTGGTCAGCGAGTTCAAGTTGTCGGTGGAAAGGCCCTTGACCTGGCTGGTGGTCATCGATGCGACCTGAGCGGTGCTCAAGGCACGCAGCTGATCGGTCCCCAAGGCCGCAAACTGATCGCTGGCCAGGCCGCGCAAGGCTGCGGTGGACAGGGCCCGCAGATCTTCAGTCTCGAACTTGCTCATCTGTTCGGTCGTCAGCCCGCCAATTTGCTGCGTTGTCAGTTGCGAGAACTGTGCGCTGCTCATGGCCACGAATTCGTCGGTCGTCAGGGCGCCGAGCTGCACGGACGTGAAGCCGCGGATACCGCTGGTGCTGATCGAGGCCAGATCCTCGGTACTCATCGCACGCAGCTGATCGGTGGTGATCGCCCCAATCTGGGCCGAGCCCATCAGCTTGAATTGCTCGGTGGTGAAGGCGTTCAGGTTGTCGCTGCTCAGGCCAGCGATCTGCGTCGATGTCAGCGCGTTGACCTGTGAGGAGCTCAACTTGCTGATCTCGTCGGTGGTCAGCGCCGCCAGCTGATCGGTGCCCAGGGCACGAATGGCGGCGGTGCTGATGGCGCGCAAGTCATCGGTTTCCAACTTGGCGATCTGATCGCTGTTCAAACCACGCACTTGTGCGGAGGTCAGGGCCGCGAACTGGGTCGTGGTCAGGGCCACGGTCTCGTCCGTGGTCAACGCGGCGATCTGGGCCGAGCTCAAACCGCGGATGCCATTGGTGCTGATCGCGGCCAAGTCTTCCGTCTGCATGCTCCGCAGCTGATCGGTGTTGATCGCACCGATCTGGGCGGAACCCATCAGCTTGAACTGCTCGGTCGTGAAGGCATTCAGGTTGTCGCTGCTCAGGCCTGCGATCTGGGTGGAGGTGAGAGCATTGACCTGCGAGGTGATCAGCTTGCTGATTTCATCGGTGGTCATGGCCGCCAACTGATCGGTACCCAAGGCCCGAATTGCGGCGGTGCTGATGGCCCTCAAGTCATCGCTTTCCAGCTTGGCGATTTGGTCGCTGTTCAAGCCCTTGACCTGTGCAGAAGTCAAGGCCGAGAACTGGGCTGTGGTCAGGGCCACGGACTCGTCGGTGGTCAGCGCGGCAATTTGCGCCGAACTCAGACCGCGGATGCCGTTGGTGCTGATGGCGACCAGATCCTCGGTCGTCATCGTGCGCAACTGATCGGTGTTGATGGCCCCAATCTGCGCTGAGCCCATCAGCTTGAACTGTTCGGTGGTGAAGGCGTTCAAGTTGTCACTGCTCAAGCCGCCAATTTGCGTAGAGGTGAGCGCGTTGACCTGGGCCGAACTCAGTTTGCCGATCTCGTCGGTGGTCAAGGCAGCCAACTGATCGGTGCCCAGGGCTCGAATCGCCGCGGTGCTGATGGCGCGCAGGTCATCACTCTCGAGATTGGAGAGCTGATCGCTATTCAAACCACGCACTTGGGCGGAGGTCAGTGCGGCGAACTGGGTCGTGGTCAAGGCCACGGTTTCGTCGGTGGTGAGGGCTGCGATCTGGCTTGAGCTCAGGCCTCGGATGCCAGCGGTACTGATCGCGACCAGATCCTCGGTCGTCATGGTGCGCAGCTGATCGGTATTGATGGCACCGATCTGTGCTGAGCCCATCAGCTTGAACTGTTCGGTCGTGAAGGCATTCAGGTTGTCACTGCTCAGGCCGGCAATTTGCGTCGAGCTGAGGGAATTGACCTGTGCGGTGGTGAGTTTGCTGATCTCCTCGGTGGTGAGGGCGGCCAACTGATCGGTGCCCAGGGCGCGAATGGCGGAGGTGCTGATCGCGCGCAGATCATCGCTCTCCAGCTTGGAGAGTTGATCGCTGTTCAAACCACGCACCTGACCGGAAGTCAGGGCGGCAAACTGCGACGTGGTCAGTGCCACGGTTTCGTCAGTCGTCAAGGCGCCAATCTGGGCCGTGCTCAGACCACGAATGCCGTTGGTGCTGATGGCAACCAAATCTTCCGTCGTCATGGTGCGCAGCTGATCGGTGTTGATCGCCCCAATCTGCGCTGAACCCATCAACTTGAACTGCTCTGTCGTGAAGGCGTTCAGGTTGTCGCTGCTCAGGCTGGCGATCTGAGTCGAGCTCAGGGCGTTGACTTGAGCGGAGCTGAGCTTGCCTATCTCGTCAGTAGTCAATGCGGCCAGCTGATCCGTGCCCAGGGCTCGGATTGCAGCAGTACTGATGGCGCGCAGGTCATCGCTCTCCAGCTTGGAGAGTTGATCGCTATTCAAACCGCGGACTTGTGCCGAGGTCAGCGCGGCGAACTGGGCCGTCGTCAGAGCCACGGTCTCGTCGGTGGTCAGCGCTGCAATCTGGGCCGAGCTCAAACCACGAATCCCGTTGGTGCTGATGGCGACCAAATCCTCGGTCGTCATGGTGCGTAGCTGATCAGTGTTGATGGCACCGATCTGCGCCGAGCCCATGAGCTTGAACTGCTCGGTCGTGAAGGCGTTCAGGTTGTCGCTGCTCAGGCCGGCGATCTGCGTCGAGGTGAGCGCGTTGACCTGTGAAGAGCTCAGCTTGCTGATCTCATCGGTGGTCAAGGCCGCCAATTGATCCGTGCCCAGGGCGCGAATCGCGGCGGTGCTGATGGCACGCAGGTCATCGGTCTCCAGTTTGGAGAGTTGGTCACTGTTCAATCCACGTACTTGTGCGGAGGTCAAGGCGGCGAACTGGGTCGTGGTGAGGGCCACGGTCTCGTCCGTCGTCAAGGCGCCGATCTGAGCTGAGCTCAGGCCGCGGATGCCGGCAGTGCTGATGGCAACCAGGTCTTCCGTTGTCATCGTGCGCAGCTGATCGGTGTTGATCGCTCCGATCTGGGCCGAGCCCATCAGTTTGAACTGCTCGGTGGTGAAGGCGTTCAAGTTTTCGCTGCTCAGGCCGCCGACTTGAGTGGATGTGAGTGCGTTGACTTGGGCAGAAGTGAGCTTGCTGATCTCGTCGGTGGTCAGGGCAGCCAGCTGATCCGTGCCCAGGGCCCGAATCGCGGCGGTGCTGATGGCCCGCAGGTCATCACTCTCCAGCTTGGCGAGCTGGTCGCTGTTCAAACCCTTCACCTGAGCCGAGGTCATGGCCGAGAACTGAGCGGTGGTCAGGGCCACGGTTTCGTCTGTCGTCAACGCGCCGACTTGGGCCGAACTCAGACCTCGTATGCCGTTGGTGCTGATGGCGGCCAAGTCTTCAGTCTGCATGGTGCGCAGCTGATCGGTGTTGATCGCACCAATCTGGGCCGATCCCATCAGCTTGAATTGCTCGGTCGTGAAGGCGTTCAAGTTATCGCTGCTCAGGCCACCCACTTGGGTCGAAGTCAGGGCATTGACTTGAGCGGAGCTCAGCTTGCTGATCTCATCAGTGGTCAATGCGGCCAACTGATCTGTGCTCAGGGCGCGAATGGCTGCGGTGCCGATGGCGCGCAGGTCATCGGTTTCCAGCTTGGCGATTTGATCGCTGTTCAGGCCGCGTACTTGGGCTGAGGTCAGGGCAGCGAACTGGGCGGTCGTCATCGCCACGGTTTCGTCCGTGGTCAACGCGGCAATCTGTGCAGAATTCAGGCCGCGAATGCCGTTGGTGCTGATGGCGACCAGATCTTCGGTCGTCATGGTGCGCAGTTGATCGGTGTTGATGGCACCGATCTGTGCCGAGCCCATGAGCTTGAACTGCTCTGTCGTAAAAGCGTTCAGGTTGTCGCTGCTCAAACCGCCAATTTGGGTCGAGGTCAAGGCATTGACTTGGGCTGAGCTCAGTTGGGCGATTTGATCTGTGCTCAGTGCCGCCAACTGTTCGGTGCCCAGGGCTCGCAGTGATGCGGTGCTGATCGAACGCAGGTCATCGCTTTCCAACTTGGCCAGCTGATCGCTGTTCAAGCCGCGAACCTGAACCGAAGTTAGCGCGGCGAACTGAGCGGTGGTCAGCGCCACGGTTTCGTCGGTGGTCAGCGCGGCGATCTGCGCCGTGCTCAGGCCTCGGATGCCTGCTGTGCTGATGGCGACCAAATCTTCGGTCTGCATGGTGCGCAGTTGATCGGTGTTGATCGCACCGATCTGTGCCGAGCCCATCAGCTTGAACTGCTCAGTTGTGAAGGCGTTCAAGTTATCGCTGCTCAGGCCCGCGATCTGCGTGGACGTGAGTGAATTGACCTGGGCCGAAGTAAGCTTGGAAATTTCGTCAGTGGTCAATGCGCCCAGTTGATCCGTGCCCAAGGCGCGAACGGGTGCTGTGGTGATGGCGCGCAGGTCATCGCTTTCCAACTTGGAAATCTGGTCGCTGGTCAAACCCTTCACCTGTGCGGAGGTCAGGGCGGCGAACTGGGCGGTGGTCATCGCCACGGTTTCGTCGGTGGTCAGCGCGGCGATCTGGGCCGAACTCAGTCCACGGATGCCGTTGGTACTGATGGCGACCAGATCTTCGGTCGTCATCGTGCGCAGCTGATCGGTGTTGATCGCGCCGATTTGGGCCGAGCCCATCAGCTTGAACTGCTCAGTCGTGAATGCATTCAGATTGTCGCTACTCAGGCCCGCGATCTGGGCGGAGGTGAGGGCGTTGACCTGTGCGGTGGTCAGTTTGCTGATTTCCTCGGTCGTCAAAGCGGCCAGCTGATCGGTGCTCAGGGCTCGAATGGCGGCGGTGCTGATGGCACGCAGGTCATCGCTCTCCAGTTTGGAGAGCTGATCGCTGTTCAAACCACGCACTTGTGCGGAAGTCAGGGCAGCGAATTGGGTCGTGGTCATTGCCACGGTCTCGTCGGTGGTCAGCGCGGCAATCTGGGCCGAACTCAGACCACGAATGCCATTGGTGCTGATGGCGACCAGATCTTCGGTCGTCATGGTGCGCAGCTGATCGGTGTTGATCGCGCCGATTTGGGCCGAGCCCATCAGCTTGAACTGCTCCGTCGTGAATGCATTCAGGTTGTCGCTGCTCAGCCCGGCGATCTGGGTGGATGTGAGTGCATTGACCTGAGCGGATGTCAGCTTGCTGATTTCGTCGGTGGTCAAGGCTCCGAGTTGATCGGTACTCAAGGCGCGTAGAGCTGCTGTGCTGATGGCGCGCAAATCATCAGTTTCCAACTTGGAGAGTTGATCACTGTTCAAGCCACGCACTTGCGCCGAGCTCATCGCGGCGAACTGTGCCGTGGTCATGGCCACTGTCTCGTCGGTAGTCAGCGCACCCACTTGTGTGGAGCTGAGGCCTCGGATGCCGTTGGTGCTGATGGCCACCAGGTCTTCCGTGGTCATCGTGCGCAATTGATCGGTGTTGATCGCGCCGACCTGGGCCGAGCCCATCAGCTTGAATTGCTCAGTGGTGAAGGCGTTCAGGTTATCGCTGCTCAGGCCACCCACTTGAGTCGAGGTCAGGGCATTGACTTGCGCGGAACTCAGCTTGCTGATCTCATCCGTGGTGAGGGCTGCCAGCTGATCGGTGCCGAGGGCACGCAGCGCGGCGGTGCTGATGGCTCGCAGATCATCACTCTCCAGGTTGGAGAGTTGATCGCTGTTCAGACCTCGCACCTGAGCGGAGGTCAACGCGGCGAACTGGGCCGTGGTCAGGGCCACGGCCTCATCTGTCGTCAACGCGGCGATCTGGGCGGAGCTCAAGCCGCGGATGCCGCTGGTGCTGATGGCGACCAGATCCTCGGTGGTCATTGTGCGCAGCTGATCGGTGTTGATCGCGCCGATTTGGGCCGAACCCATCAGCTTGAACTGCTCGGTCGTGAAGGCGTTCAGGTTGTCGCTGCTCAAGCCTGCGATCTGAGTGGAGGTGAGCGCATTGACCTGAGCAGTCGTCAGTTTGCTGATTTCCTCTGTCGTCAAGGCGGCGAGTTGATCCGTGCCCAGGGCCTTGATCGCTGCGGTACTGATGGCGCGCAGGTCATCGCTTTCCAGCTTGGAGAGCTGATCACTGTTCAAGCCGCGTACCTGTCCGGAGGTCAGTGCTGCGAACTGGGTCGTGGTCAAGGCCACGGTTTCGTCGGTGGTCAGCGCGCCAATTTGGCTCGAGCTCAGGCCTCGGATGCCGGCGGTGCTGATGGAGGTTAGATCCTCCGTGCTCATGGTGCGCAGCTGATCGGTGTTGATCGAAGCGATCTGGGCCGAGCCCATTTGCTTGAACTGCTCGGTGGTGAAGGCGTTCAGGTTGTCGCTGCTCAGCCCGCTGATCTGGGTGGAGGTGAGGGCGTTGACCTGGGAGGTGCTCAGCTTGGCAATTTCATCAGTGGTCAGGGCGGCAAGCTGCTCAGTGCTCAATGCGCGAAGAGCCGCGGTGTTGATGGCGCGCAGGTCATCGGTTTCCAGCTTGGACAGTTGATCGCTGGTCAGACCCTTGATTTGGGCGGAACTCAGCGCAGCGAACTGGGACGTGGTCAGGGCCACGGTTTCGTCCGTGGTCAGCGCGGCGATCTGTGCCGAGCTCAGTCCGCGGATACCATTGGTGCTAATGGAGGCCAAGTCCTCCGTTTGCATGGTGCGTAGCTGATCGGTGTTGATTGAGCCTATCTGGGCCGAACCCATCAGCTTGAACTGTTCGGTGGTGAAGGCGTTGAGGTTGTCGCTGCTCAGCCCGCTGATCTGTGTGGAGGTGAGTGCGTTGACCTGTGAGGAACTCAGCTTGCCAATTTGATCCGTACCCAGAGCCGCGAGTTGATCCGTACCCAGTGCTCGCAAAGCACCTGTGCTGATCGCACGAAGATCATCGGTCTCCAGTTTGGAGAGCTGATCGCTGTTCAAACCCCGCACTTGAGCGGAAGTCAGGGCCGAGAATTGCGCGGTCGTCAGCGCCACAGTTTCGTCCGTCGTCAGCGCAGCGATCTGGGCCGAGCTCAGGCCTCGGATACCGGCCGTGCTGATAGCGGCCAAGTCCTCCGTCTGCAGGGTGCGCAACTGATCGGTGTTGATGGCAGCGATCTGGGCCGAGCCCATCAACTTGAACTGCTCGGTGGTGAAGGCGTTCAGGTTGTCGCTGCTTAAACCGCTGACTTGAGTGGAGCTCAGCGCGTTGACCTGCGCCGAGGTCAGCTTGGTAATCTGATCGGTGCCCAGAGCCGCCAGTTGGTCCGTTCCCAAGGCGCGCAAGGCCGCGGTGCTGATCGCGCGCAAGTCGTCAGTTTCCAGCTTGGCGATCTGGTCGCTGTTGAGCCCGCGCAACTGGGCAGAGGTCAAGGCAGCCACTTGGGCCGTGCTCAGAGCAACAATGCCGTCCGAAGTCAATGCGCCAATCTGGCTGGAACTGAAGCCCCTGACCGATGCCGTGCTGATGGCTGCCAGGTCTTCGGTGGTCATGGTGCGCAGCTGATCGGTGCTGATGGCGCCGATCTGAGCTGAGCCCAGGCTGCGGAATTGTTCGGTCGTCAGCGCATTCAGGCTGTCGCTGGAAAGACCCGCGATCTGGTTGGAGGCCAGCACCTTCAGTTGCGCTGAGGTGAGGCGTTCGATTTGATCGGTCCCCAAGGCGGCGAACTGGTCAGTGGTCAGCGCGCGAATCGCTGCGGAGTTCAGCACGCGGAAGTCATCTGACTCCAGAGCTCTGAGCTGATCGGTGCCGAGTGCTCGAATGGCGAACGAGCCAAGTGAACTCACCTGGGCGGTTGTCAGCGCTACGATTTGGTCCGAGGAAAACGCTGCCCAGTCTTCCGTGGTGAGCTTGGCCAAGCCTTTGGTGCTCAACTTTTGGATCGCTGCCGTTCCGAAGGACAAAATGGATGAGGGCATGGTTAGCTCACTTGGTTAATTTCGCGAGGACGCTCGAAAGTCGATCGGCCTGTTGGGCGCTGTTGATGAAATTCAGCAGCAGCGCTGAAAAACTGGGACTGAAATTTCCGCCAAAAACGAAGACGCGGAGGATCGCTCCGACGACCAACTCTCTTGGCAGTTCACTCGGATTTCGGCGTCCTGGCCTTTAACTTGAGCCAAGCCGTTCATCGCCCAAGTCCCGAGCCGGGTGTAAACCCGAGCGCGCGAAGGGCATTTAGCGACGAGATTCATGGTCGTGTTCATGGCATAAGGATGTGGCGTCGAAATCTGCAGCTCGCGCAGGCGAGCCCACGGATTGCAAGGTTCAGCAATGCTAGGGGCGTGAGTTTTCGGAAAAAGATTCAAAAGCTGTAGCAATACTTGGCTGTTCTGAGCTTGGCGGTGTGAATTGCTGCGCTTAAATCTGTTCCGCAATGCAGCAAGCTCATTCCACTGCAAGACCTCGGACGCCCGCCCGCCCATGAAGATCACCACCTTGATTCCGGCTTACAAGACCAAGCACATGCTGGAGTTGCTCACAGGCTTAGCGACACAAACACGTCCGAGTCAGCGGATCATCATTTCCGATGACAGCCCGAACGGTGAGTTCACCGAGCGACTCAACAGCCCGGAGCTGGGCTATCTGCGGGCTCGTTTGCCAATAGAAATCGCCGCCGGGCCAAAGATTGGCGCTTATCAGAACTTCACCCATTTGCTGAAGCTCTGGAATGGCAGCTCAGAACTTGTCCACTTGTTGTTGGATGACGACGTGATCTACCCCGACTTTTATGCGCGCCATCTGAACGCCCATGAAGCAGGAAGCTTCCCATGCAGCATCAGTGCCCGATGGACAGCCAATGAGCGGGGCCAGCCCATTGAGGGCATGCCGATCCCCGAAGGGGTCTTCAATTCCTTGAATCGTTTGGTGACCCTGGACGCCGGCGCTATGTTTGTCAGTACCGTGCCGCAGTGCCAGAACTGGTTTGGCGAGTTTTCCAACTGCGTCATGCGCGCGAATGCTGCGGACTTGATGTTCCAGCATGAGTTCGCTGGCGTGTCTTATGCCGGTCTATGGGATCTGGGTTTTTTTCTAGCGGCCAGTATTCGCGGGCCGATCGCCTATATCCAGGACCGCTTGGGTTACTTCAGAACCGGGGGGGGGGGGCATTCGGCGCAGCTCTATGGCAAGCATATGAAGGCCGCACACCTGGGCTATGTGGCCTTGGCGCTGGGCGGCAAGAAACTGGGGCGCTTGGGTGAATACCATGCACGCCTGTGCTATCACGGCATTGCTGCGGCCTTGATTCAGCGTTATGGCCAGCAAGAAGACATGTTGCCGTTTTGTCAGGTCTTGCCACAGATGGCGACCGGCGAGGCTGGCGCCGAAGAGCGCTTTGAGCAACTTTGGTCAGAGTACCTTGTCATCAACGGGTTCTGACAGTGACGGCATTGCAAAAGCGATTTGAGCGCCTGCGCGCCCTCATTGGCGCCAGCAGTCCATTTGATTTGGACCAATGGGTGCGAACTTTGTTGATCCACTATTTCTTCCATGTCTCGGACCGGGCAAGGATGGAGTTGATGGGTGAGGGCGCGCGCGTTCTCAACTTGTTGACTCCGACTCATTTCAAAGGGGCGGGCAGGATCCGCCTGGCGGCGAGCTCAGTCTTTGGCGTGCCGCGTTCTCCAGGCAGCTATGGCGCCAGCTATATCGAATCTCGCACGCCTGATTCCCTGATTGAAATCGGCGCTGACACGGTTTTCAATAATCGTTGCGTGCTGATTTCGGAGGGGGCGTCCATTCGTTTTGGTGCGCGCTGCCTGATCGGCCCAGAGCTTCATGTGATGGACAGCAATTCGCATGACTTACGTTTGGATCATCGTCGCCAGCCCGACTCCAAGCCCATGGCGGTGGAAATTGGAGACGATGTTTTCATCGGTTCGCGGGTCACTATTTTGAAGGGCGCTCGCATCGGGCGTGGTTGTGTGATTGCTGCCGGTGCGGTGCTGATGCCGCGTTTTGAGGCGCCTGAACTGTCTATCGTGGCCGGCAATCCGGCGACGGTGGTCGGACGCGTCGCTGACGAAGTTGGTGGCAACAACTGAAAAGAAACTGATATGAGTATTCATGACATTCCCGTTGTTGCCGTGTCCTACAACGCGCCTGAGTTGTTGCAGGGCATGCTGGCCTCCATGCGTCGCTTTTATCCCAATAAAGTCCATGTGGTGGACGGCTCTGGGCCTGAGTTTGTCGACAAGATCCGGGCGGTAACCGAGCAGTTTGAGAACGTGGAACTGCATGTCCAGGGGTTCAATATTCATCACGGACCGGGCATGGCTTGGGCCATTGCGAACCTGCCGCTGGGCGAGCGAGCCTTGTTCCTAGATACTGATGTGGTGGTGCTGCGCGAGGGCTTTCTCGAGGCACTCAACGAAGCGCTGCGTCCCTGTGACTATGGTGCAGGCGGCGTGGCCTATGTAAACCGCGATGGTTTCGACATTCCTTACGCTTATGGTGCGGTGGCCTATTTGCATCCACCTTGCATGCTGTGCAATATAGAAGTCATGCGCCAATGGCCTTTGCCGATCAAGCACGGCGCACCAATGGTCGCACCCATGTTGGCTTTACACGATGCAGGCCAATCCGATTTGCTGCGCAATCTGGATTGGGCCAAGAACGACGTGCTGATGGGCACGCGTAAGGTCTATATCGACCATATTGGCATGGGTACCAGTTCTGCAACCGGCGGCTACCATTTGGAAGAGTGGATGGCCGAGGTGCAAGCCCGCCAAGCCGCCAAACCTACCGGCGCCATGCCCAGCGAGGGGCCGGGCGAGGGCTTCAATCCCGACTTACTGGCTATGATCCCGGCGCATGCCAAAGCCATCTTGGAAGTCGGCTGCAGCACGGGGGCTCTGGCCTATGCCCTCAAGCGACAGCGGTCCGACGTTCACTACATGGGCATGGAGTTGGACCCTAAGGCAGCTGAAATCGCCGCGCGCTACTGCGACGGCATGGCTGCGCTGGACATTGAAGGCGCTGATGAATCGCTCTACCGCGACTACGCCTCGCGCGACTGCTGGGTGTTTGGAGACGTTCTGGAACACCTGCGCGACCCTTGGGCCGTGCTCACCAAGATTCGCAAAGTGCTACCGCCCGGCGGCTGTGTGGTGGCGAGCATTCCGAATGCCCAGCACTGGAGTTTGCAGGCTCGATTGGCCGTAGGCGAATTCCGTTATGAAAGCGCCGGCTTGCTCGACCGCACCCATTTGCGCTGGTTCACCCGCGTGACATTGTTTGAGCTGTTCGCCCGCGCCGGCTTGCGTATCGAGGCTGGCCTGCCGCGAATTTTTGATGAGCCGGGACGGGAGCCGATCCTGGCCGCGATCCGCCAGATGGCTATTGCTCAAGGTCGTGATGCAGAGGGCGCGGTGCGTGATGCCTTGCCTTTGCAATATGTGGTGAGAGCTGTTGTCGCCTAAGTGGCCTCAATAGCTGCGAGAGGCTTTACAGTGTGCTGCTTTAGGCGGCATCGAATAACGGAGTTAGGACAATGCAAGCAGCAAAAAAGAAAGTGGCGCTGATCACTGGCGTTACTGGGCAAGATGGCTCCTACTTGGCGGAGTTCCTGCTGGAAAAAGGCTATGAGGTGCATGGCATCAAGCGCCGCGCCTCTTCCTTCAATACAGCCCGCGTTGACCATATCTTCCAAGACCCGCATGTGCCATCTCCGCAGTTCCATCTGCACTATGGCGACTTGAGCGACACCAGTAACCTGATTCGCATCATGCAGGAGGTTCGACCGGATGAGGTCTACAACCTGGGCGCGCAAAGCCACGTAGCCGTCAGTTTTGAGTCTCCAGAGTACACCGCCGATGTCGATGGCATGGGCACCCTGCGTTTGCTAGAAGCGATTCGAATCCTGGGCTTGGAAAAAACAACCCGCTTCTACCAGGCCAGCACCAGCGAGTTGTACGGCCTGGTGCAGGAAGTGCCTCAGCGCGAAACCACCCCTTTTTATCCACGCAGCCCCTATGCGGTGGCCAAGATGTATGCCTACTGGATCACGGTGAACTACCGCGAGGCTTATGGCATCTACGCTTGCAATGGCATTTTGTTCAATCACGAAAGCCCGCGGCGCGGCGAAACCTTTGTAACGCGCAAGATCACTCGTGGACTTTGCAATATTGCGCAAGGCTTGGAGCATTGCTTGTACGTCGGCAATATGGATGCCTTGCGCGATTGGGGTCATGCCAAAGACTATGTGCGCATGCAATGGATGATGTTGCAACAGGACCATGCCGAGGACTTCGTCATTGCTACCGGCGTGCAACACAGCGTGCGTGAGTTCGTTCAGATGACCGCGGGTGAACTGGGTTTGAGTCTGCGCTTCGAGGGCCAGGGTGTGGACGAAGTGGCCATCGTGGACGCCATCGCTGACTCGGACAAGGCGCCCGCCCTCGCCGTGGGTGATGTAATCCTGCGCGTGGACCCGCGCTATTTCCGCCCGACAGAAGTCGAGACTCTGCTGGGTGATCCCAGCAAGGCGAAGGCCAAGCTGGGCTGGACGCCAGAAATCACGGTGCAAGAAATGGCTGCCGAGATGGTGGCTGCCGATTTGGACCAGGCGCGTCGCCACGCCCTGCTCAAGCGCCATGGCTATGAACTGCCGGTCACCATTGAATGAGCAGCCGTATTGCTAAGCAGCGGGTGCTGCTGACCGGCGGCGCTGGCATGGTGGGTCGCAATATTGCGGAGCATCCGGGCGCTGCCGACTGGGACTTGATTGCACCGATCCGCGCCGACGTGGACTTGGAACGTTTCGATGCGGTTCAGGCTTTTGTGCGTGAAGTCAGGCCGGATGTGGTGATTCATTCTGCGGGGCTGGTTGGCGGCATTCAGGCCAATATTGCGCGGCCAGTGGACTTTCTGGTGCGCAATACCGATGTGGGGCGCAACATCATCTTGGCAGCTCATGGTGCCGGTGTCTCGCGTCTGATCAATCTGGCCAGTTCGTGCATGTATCCGCGCAATGGCGTCAACCCACTTCGTGAGGAGCAGGTCTTGAGCGGCGAGCTTGAGCCTACCAATGAGGGATACGCTCTCGCCAAGATCTATGCCACCCGGCTTTGCCAATACCTGCGTCGCCAAGAGCCGGAGTTGCAGTACAAGACTTTGATTCCTTGCAATTTGTATGGGCGCTTTGACAAGTTTGATCCTGTGCATTCGCATCTAATTCCAGCGGTCATTCGCAAGCTGCATGAAGCCAAGGCGGCAGGCAACTCAACGGTCGAGATCTGGGGTGATGGCTCGGCGCGCCGCGAGTTCATGGATGCAGCGGACCTAGCTGATGCGGTCGTTCGCCATGTCGAACATGGCGAGCAAGCGCCGGACTTGATGAATATAGGTTTGGGCCATGACTACACGATCAAGGCCTACTACGAGGCCGCCGCTCAAGTCGTGGGCTGGCATGGTGAGTTCGTTCACGATCTCAGCAAACCGGTGGGCATGCGCCAAAAGCTAGTGGATGTAAGCCGGCAGACCGCCTGGGGCTGGGCGCCCAAGATCAGCCTGGAACAGGGCATTGCGCGCTGCTACGACTATTTTCTCGACAAGGTTGTTTCGACATGACACATCAGTTTCCACTTGCCACTTCGTCCTGGGGTGCAGAGGAGTACGCCGCCATGGCCGGCGTGATTGCCAGCGGCCACTTCACCATGGGAGAAAAAGTTGCGAGCTTTGAGCGTGACTTTGCCCGTTTTACGGGCAGCAAGCATTGCGTGATGGTGAATTCCGGTTCTTCGGCCAACCTATTGATGACAGCCGCTCTGTTCTATACCAAGAACGACAAGCTGAGGCTCAATCGTGGCGATGAAATCATTGTGCCGGCGGTGTCCTGGCCGACGACCTACTACCCCCTGCATCAATACGGCTTGCGCCTGAAGTTTGTCGATATTGACCCTGAGACGCTGAATTACGACTTAGAAGCTTTGGCTTCTGCAATTGGCGAACGCACCCGAGCGATCATGATCGTCAATTTGTTGGGTAACCCCAACGATTTTGACGCCATTCGCAAGCTTGTTGCGGGCCGCGACATCGTGCTGATGGAGGACAACTGTGAGTCCATGGGCGCGACATTCAAGGGTAAACAGACCGGCACTTTTGGCGTGGTGGGCAGCTTTAGTGCCTTCTTTTCGCACCATATCTCCACGATGGAAGGCGGCATGGTCGTCACTGACGATGAAGAGCTTTACCACGTAATGCTGTCGCTGCGTGCCCATGGCTGGACGCGCAATTTGCCCAAGCACAACCATGTCAGTGGCACCAAGAGCGATGATCCCTTCGAGGAATCCTTCCGCTTTGTGCTACCCGGTTACAACCTGCGCCCACTTGAACTCTCCGGCGCTCTCGGGATCGAGCAAACCAAACGCTTGCCAGCTTTGATTCAAGCGCGCCGCGAGAACGGCCGGACCTTGCAGGCCGCCATGGCCGATCACCCCAGCCTTGCGATTCAGCGGGAGCTGGGTGAAAGCAGTTGGTTTGGTTTTGCCCTGACCATCAAGCCAGGCAGCAAGCGTACTCGGGCTGAACTGGTTGCAGCGCTGAACGAGGCCGGTTTTGAATGCCGACCCGTGGTGGCTGGCAATTTCGCCAAGAACTCTGTGGTGCAGTACTTTGATCACGAGATCCATGGCAGCTTGCGCCACGCCGACTACCTAGACAAAAACAGCCTGTTTGTCGGCAATCACCACTACCCCATTCCCGAAGCAATCTCCGCCTTGAGTGCGATCTGGCGCTAATGAATAGCGTGCTCGTGCGCGGCCTAACTTCAGGCCGTCGCCGCAGCCAATCCGTTGTCGAAGTGTGCGCGCATCAGCCGCGCAGCTTCGCCCTCATTCCGGGCCAGCAGTGCCTGGATGAGCGCGCGGTGTTCTTGTAACGACTCTTGCAAGCGCCCTTGCTTGAACAGCGAGTGATGCCGGTTGAGCTTCATCACCCGGCGCAGGTCAGTGACGATTTGCGAGCGCCAACGGTTGGCGTCAATCTCCAACAGGCGCAAATGGAACTGCTCATTGGCGGCGAAAAACGCGTCCCGGTGGCCGATTTGCTGCTCGAGTTGCTCATGCAGCCGTTTCAAGTCCGCCAACTCTTCAGCGCTAGCGGCGCGCGCCACTTGGCCGGCCGCATCACTCTCCAGCAAGGCCAATAACTGATAAGCCTCGCGCACATCGCGCTCGCTCATTTCGGTGACATAGGCGCCGCGGCGCAGCTTCATGGTCACCAAGCCCTCAACGGCCAGCACTTTCAGCGCTTCGCGCATTGGCGTGCGGCTGATGCCCAGCTCGGCGCAGAGCTTCAACTCATCAATCCAGGCACCTGGCTCCAGTTGGCGGCCAAAAATCTGCTGGCGCAACTGTTCGGCCACTTCTTGATAAAGGGCGCGGGGCGCCAAAGGGCGAGGCGCGTCGGGGCGGGTCTTGGCGTCGGCGTTCATGGCGATCTGCCGTCAGTGTAGCGTCAATTCTGAATTTATAATTATGAATGATGGTCGCGCTATGATGGAGCGTCCGCAGGAGCCAAGAGATGTCTGAATCCAAGAAGCAAGCGTTCGAATTCCCGCAAGCCACGCTGGCGCAGTGGGAAAAAGCCGCCGCCAAATCCGCCCCAGGGGGCGATGTCTCGGCCCTGAACTGGCACACGCCCGAAGGCCTGTCGGTCAAGCCGCTTTACACCGCGGCCGACACGGCGGGTCTGCCCCATGCTGACACCTTGCCCGGCTTCGAGCCCTTTCTGCGCGGCCCGCAGGCCACCATGTATGCGGTGCGGCCCTGGACCATCCGTCAGTACGCGGGCTTCTCCACCGCCGAGGAAAGCAATGCCTTCTACCGCAAGGCCTTGGCGGCTGGCGGGCAAGGTGTGTCGGTGGCCTTCGATCTGGCCACCCACCGCGGCTACGACAGCAACCATCCGCGCGTGACAGGCGATGTCGGCAAGGCCGGCGTGGCGATCGATTCGGTTGAGGACATGAAGATCCTCTTCAACGAGATCCCGCTCGACAAGGTGTCCGTCTCCATGACCATGAACGGCGCCGTCTTGCCGGTGCTGGCGGGCTATGTGGTGGCAGCGGAAGAGCAGGGCGTTTCGCAGGACAAGTTGAGCGGCACCATCCAGAACGACATCCTCAAGGAGTTCATGGTCCGCAACACCTACATCTACCCGCCCGAGCCCTCGATGAAGATCATCGGCGACATCATCGAGTACACGGCGCAGAAGATGCCCAAGTTCAACTCGATCTCGATCTCGGGTTATCACATGCAGGAAGCTGGCGCCAACCAGGCGCTGGAGCTGGCCTTCACCCTGGCCGACGGCAAGGAGTATGTGAAGACCGCCCTGGCCAAAGGCCTGGATGTCGATGACTTCGCGCCGCGCCTGTCCTTCTTCTGGGCGGTGGGCATGAACTTTTATCTGGAGATTGCCAAGATGCGGGCGGCGCGCCTGCTCTGGTGCCGGATCATGAAGGGCTTCGAGGCCAAGAATCCGAAAAGCCTGATGCTGCGCACGCACAGCCAGACCTCGGGCTGGTCGCTGACCGAGCAGGACCCTTACAACAATGTGGTGCGCACCACCATCGAGGCCATGGCCGCGGTCTTCGGTGGCACGCAAAGCCTGCACACCAACTCGCTGGACGAGGCGATTGCCCTGCCCACCGAGTTTTCATCGCGCATTGCCCGCAACACCCAGCTCATCATCCAGGAAGAGACCCACATCACCAGCGTGATCGACCCCTGGGCCGGCAGCTACATGATGGAGTCTTTGACGCAGGACATGGCCGACAAGGCCTGGTCCATCATCGAAGAGGTCGAGGCCATGGGCGGCATGGTCAAAGCGGTGGACAGTGGCTGGGCCAAGCTCAAGATCGAAGCCAGCGCGGCCCAGAAGCAGGCGGCCATCGACTCGGGCCGCGATGTCATCGTCGGCGTCAACAAGTACAAGCTGGCCAAGGAAGACAAGATCGAGATCCTCGATGTCGACAATGTCCGTGTGCGTGACGGCCAGATTGAGCGGCTCAAGGCCATCAAGTCCAGCCGCGACAATGCCGCCGTCCAGGCCGCGCTCAATGCTCTGACCGAAGCCGCCAAGTCCGGCCAGGGCAATCTGCTGGACTTGAGCATTCAGGCCGTGCGCCTGCGTGCCACGGTGGGCGAGATCAGCGATGCGCTGGAGGCCGTCTACGGTCGTCACCGCGCCGACACCCAAAAGGTCACCGGCGTCTATGCCGCCGCCTACGACTCGGCCGAGGGCTGGGCCAAGCTGCAGGACGAGATCAAGGCCTTTGCTGACGTCCATGGGCGCCGCCCGCGCGTGATGGTCGCCAAGCTGGGCCAGGACGGCCACGACCGTGGTGCCAAGGTGGTGGCCACGGCCTATGCCGATCTGGGTTTTGATGTGGACATCGGCCCGCTGTTCCAGACCCCTGAGGAATGCGCCCGCCAGGCGATCGAAAACGATGTCCATGCGGTCGGCATCTCGACCCTGGCCGCCGGTCACAAGACGCTGGTGCCCGCCATCATCGCGGCGCTGAAGGCGCACGGGGCCGATGACATCATCGTCTTCGTCGGCGGTGTGATTCCGGCGCAGGACTACGACATGCTCTATGAGGCTGGCGTCAAGGGCATCTACGGCCCCGGCACTCCGATCCCGGCCAGTGCCAAGGATGTGCTGGAGCAGATCCGCAAGTCGCTAACAGCTGCCGCGGTTTGAGCCAAGCGCTGAGACACGCATGAGTGCCTATCAGCTGCAGCCGGTGGCGGCCGAAGATCTGGACGCGCTGTTCCAGCTGCGCATGGAGGCCTTGCGGCCCAGCCTGGAGCGACTGGGTCGCTTCGACCTGGCGCGCAGCCGTGAACGTTTTGAGGCCTTGTTCGAGCCCGAGACCATGCGCCACATCTGCCGCGGCAGCGAGCGGGTCGGGTTCTTGATGCTGCGCGAAACGCCCGCGGGTGAAGCGTCAGCCTTGCGTCTGGAGCAGCTATACCTGCAGCCCGCGGCGCAAAGCCAGGGCATCGGCTCCTGGGTGCTCAGCTGGGCCAAGGACCAGGCTCGGGGGGCGGGCCTGAACCTCAGCCTCTCGGCCCTCAAGCTCAGCGATGCCAACCGTTTCTATCTGCGCCACGGCTTCAAGGCGGTGGGCGAGAGTGAGTTCGACATCGACTACCTTTGGCGCCTGCCCCATGTCGGTGATGAGGCTCGCCTGGCCCAGGTGCCGGACGGTATTGCACCGGTGTGGTCGGGCGTGCAGGGTAAGAGGACGGGGCGCGAATGAGCGCAGCGTCGCCCAGCACCAGCCTGGCGCCGGCCCTGCTGGCCGGCCACGGCCCGCAGCAGCGCCGGGCCATGGCCAAGGCCATCACCTTGCTGGAGTCGACGCGCCGCGATCACCGCGTCCAAGCCGATGCCTTGCTGACCGACCTGCTGCCGCACACAGGCAAAAGCTTTCGCCTCGGCATCTCGGGCGTGCCCGGCGTGGGCAAGAGCACCTTCATCGAGGCCCTGGGCCTCTTTCTGATCGCACGCGGCCACCGCGTCGCTGTGTTGGCCGTGGACCCGAGCAGCAGCGTCTCGGGCGGCTCCATCCTCGGCGACAAGACCCGCATGGAGCGGCTCTCGATGGACGAGCGCGCCTACATCCGCCCCAGCCCCAGCACCGGCACCCTGGGCGGCGTGGCCGAGAAGACGCGGGAGGCCATGCTGGTCTGTGAAGCGGCCGCCTTCGATGTGGTCATCGTCGAGACCGTCGGTGTGGGCCAGAGCGAAACTGCCGTGGCCGGCATGACGGACATGTATGTGCTGCTGCAGCTGCCCAATGCCGGCGATGATTTGCAGGCGATCAAGAAGGGCGTGATGGAGCTGGCCGATTTGGTCGTCATCAACAAGGCCGATCTCGATTGGGCGGCCGCCACCCGCGCCCAGGCGCAGATCGGCTCCAGCCTGCGGATCTACGGCTTCCACGGCCACAGCCACATTGACCACGCCACGGCGGGCAAGACCTGGCACCCGCAGGTGATGCAGCTCAGCGCGCTCAAGCCCGAGCAGGGCGAAGGCTTGGAGCGCTTCTGGGCCCAGGTGACGGCTTACCGCGAATTGCAGCAGACCCAAGGCCACTGGCTGGCCAAACGCCAGCAACAGGCGCAGAGTTGGATGTGGGAGCGCATCCATGCCGGCTTGCGCCAGCAGTTTGCCGGCTCGCCGGCCGTGAGTGCCCAGCTGCCCCAGATCACCGAAGATGTGCTGCAAGGCCGCCTGGCGCCCTCCACCGCAGCACGCCAACTGTTGAATTTCTTCTCCGGAGATCAGAAATGAAACCCCCACGCCCAATGAATGGGCTGCCCCCCGAGGGGGCGCGTCCTTCCTTGGGACGGCCCGACGAAAGGACTTCCCATGCATGACATCCAACAAAGACTGGAAGAAAAACGTGCCCAGGCCCGTCTGGGCGGCGGCGAAAAGCGCATCGCCGCCCAGCACAAGAAAGGCAAGCTGACGGCGCGCGAGCGCCTGGAGCTGCTGTTCGACGAAGGCACCTTCGAAGAATGGGACATGTTTGTCGAGCACCGCTGCGTGGATTTCGGCATGGCCGAGAACAAGATCCCCGGCGACGGCGTGGTCACCGGCTACGGCATGATCAACGGCCGCCTGGCCTTCAGTTTCAGTCAGGACTTCACCGTCTTCGGCGGTGCCTTGTCCGAGGCGCATGCCGAGAAAATCTGCAAGGTGATGGACCAGGCCATGAAGGTCGGCGCCCCGGTGATCGGCCTCAATGACTCGGGCGGCGCGCGCATTCAGGAAGGCGTGGCCTCCCTGGGCGGCTATGCCGATGTGTTCCAGAAGAATGTGCTGGCCTCGGGCGTGATCCCGCAGATCAGCATGATCATGGGCCCTTGCGCCGGCGGCGCGGTCTACTCGCCGGCCATGACCGATTTCATCTTCATGGTCAAGGACTCGAGCTATATGTTCGTGACCGGGCCCGAGGTGGTGAAGACCGTGACGCACGAGGAAGTGACGGCCGAAGAGCTCGGCGGCGCCGGCACCCACACCAGCAAGAGCGGCGTGGCCGACCTCAGCTTCGAAAATGATGTCGAAGCCATCCTGATGCTGCGCCGCTTCTTCAACTACCTGCCGCTGAACAACCGCGAGAAGGCGCCGACCCGGCCCAGCGGTGACCCCGGCAACCGCCTCGATCATTCCCTCGACACCCTGGTGCCGGACAATCCGAACAAGCCCTATGACATGAAGGAGCTGATCCAGAAGACGGTCGACGACGGCGACTTCTTCGAGCTGCAGCCCGACTACGCCAAGAACATCCTGACCGGCTTTGCCCGCATGGAAGGCCAGACGGTGGGCATCGTCGCCAACCAGCCGCTCGTGCTGGCCGGCTGCCTGGACATCAAGAGCTCCATCAAGGCCGCGCGCTTTGTGCGCTTCTGCGATGCCTTCAACATCCCGGTGATCACCTTCGTCGATGTGCCCGGCTTCATGCCCGGCACCTCGCAAGAGTACGGCGGCATCATCAAGCATGGCGCCAAGCTGCTTTATGCCTATGCCGAGTGCACGGTGCCCAAGGTGACCGTCATCACCCGCAAGGCTTACGGCGGCGCCTATGACGTGATGGCCTCCAAGCATCTGCGCGGCGACGTCAACTTCGCCTGGCCTAACGCCGAAATCGCGGTGATGGGTGCCAAGGGCGCAGTCGAGATCATCTTCCGCGAAGACAAGGGCGACCCGGAGAAACTGGCCGCCAAGGAAGCCGAATACAAGGCCCGCTTCGCCAACCCCTTTGTCGCCGGTGCGCGCGGCTTCATCGACGATGTGATCCAGCCGCATGAAACCCGCAAGCGCATCTGCCGCTCCCTGGTCATGCTCAAGGACAAGAAGCTGGACAACCCCTGGCGCAAGCACGGGAACATTCCGCTGTGAATTTCGCCAAGGCGCTCGTAGTCTGGGCCGGGCAGCTGCTGGTTTGCGGCAGCGTACACGCTGCTTTGCCTGCAGCGGACTGCGTGGCGAGCCACGCGCAAGCCCATGCCGAGGCAGCATCACAGCCTGCTTCGGCGCCAGAAGCCGCCTCGGCCCAGCAGCAATTCGCGGCCTGCGCCTTGCAGCGCTACGGCGCATCGGCCGCCAGCCGCGTGGAAGCATGCGGCAACGATCTGGCCAGCCTGCCGGTGATTCTGCTTTATCGCGTCGATGGCTTGACGCGCAGCCAGGCCCTGGCCGATCTGCAGCGCGAAGGTGCGCTCAGCGATGGCAGCGAGTACGCCCAGCGCGCGCCGGCCATGCTGAGCTTTGCCTACCAGGGCGCTGCGGCGGCCAAGGGGCAGGGCGCTGCCTGGATCGAGCGCCGCGTCGTCGAATGGACCGATCTCTGCCTGGCTGGGCGCCTGCGTTTCTCGAAACCGCGCTGAAGCCGGCCGAACCAATTTACTGATGGGGACAAGACATCATGTTTGAAAAAATTCTGATCGCGAACCGGGGTGAGATCGCTTGCCGAGTGATCAAGACGGCCCGCAAGATGGGCATCAAGACCGTGGCCGTCTACTCCGAGGCCGACAAGGACGCCCGCCATGTGGAGTTGGCCGATGAGGCCGTGCTGCTGGGCCCGGCGCCCAGCCGCGAGTCCTATCTGGTGGCCGACAAGATCATTGCGGCGGCCAAGCAGACCGGCGCTCAGGCCATCCACCCCGGCTACGGCTTTTTGAGCGAGAACGAAGAGTTCGCGCGCCGGGTCGAGGAAGAGGGCATCGCCTTCATCGGCCCCAAGCATGGTTCCATCGCCGCCATGGGCGACAAAATCGCCTCCAAAAAGCTGGCGAATGCGGCCCAGGTCAACACCATTCCGGGCCACAACGAGCCCATCCTCTCGCCTGAAGAGGCGGTCAAGATCGCCCAGGGCATCGGCTACCCGGTGATGATCAAGGCCAGCGCCGGCGGTGGTGGCAAGGGCTTGCGCGTCGCCTTCAACGACAAGGAATGCTTCGAAGGCTTCAGCAGCTGCCGCAACGAGGCACGCAACAGCTTTGGGGATGACCGCGTCTTCATGGAGAAGTTTGTCGAGGAGCCGCGCCACATCGAGATCCAGGTGCTTGGCGACAGCCAGGGCAACACGCTCTATCTGTGGGAGCGCGAATGTTCCATCCAGCGCCGCCACCAGAAGGTGATCGAAGAAGCGCCGTCGCCCTTCATCAGCGAAGCCACCCGCAAGGCCATGGGCGAGCAGGCCGTGGCCTTGGCCAAGGCGGTGAATTACCAGAGCGCGGGCACGGTGGAGTTCGTGGTCGGCAAGGATCAGAGCTTTTACTTCCTGGAGATGAACACCCGTCTGCAGGTGGAGCACCCGGTGACCGAGTGCATCACCGGCCTGGACCTGGTCGAGCAGATGATCCGCGTGGCCGCCGGCGAGCCGTTGAGCCTCAAGCAGGAGGACATCAAGCGCGAAGGCTGGGCGATCGAATGCCGCATCAATGCCGAAGACCCCTTCCGCAACTTCCTGCCCTCCACCGGCCGCCTGGTCAAGTACCAACCGCCGCAGGCCAATCTGGAGCAGAGCACGCTGACCCTTCAGGGTGAAAGTTATGCCCAAGGTTCGTTCGGTGGGGTTCGGGTCGACACCGGCGTCTACGAAGGCGGCGAGATCCCGATGTTCTACGACTCAATGATCGCCAAGCTCATCGTCCATGGACGTGATCGGGCCGACGCCATCGCCAAGATGCGAGTAGCCCTGAATGGCTTTGTCATTCGCGGCATTTCCAGCAACATCCCCTTCCAGTCGGCCCTGCTGGCGCATGAGGATTTCAAGTCCGGCAATTTCAACACCGGCTTCATCGCCCAGCATTACGGCGGTGGCTTCCGCGCCGAGGATGTGCCGCACAGCGATCCGCTGTTCCTGGTCGCCCTGGCCGGCTTCATCCGCCGCAAGGCGCGGGAACGCGAGGCCGGCATCAGCGGCCAACTGCCGGGCCACGAGGTGCGCATCGAGCACGACTACGTGGCCCTGGTGTCCGAGGGCACGGCCGGCCAGCAAGCCCGCCACGCCCTGCACATTTCCGAGTTCGTGGGGCACCTGGGTGAGGCACTGGTACGCGTCGGTGAAGGCGCCGAGGCCAAGAGCTACCGCATCGTCTGCAACTCGCGCCTGAACGACATCCGCCTGACCGGCACCGTGAACGGCCAGCCCTTTGTGGCCCAGGCCGAGCGTGGCACGGCCAAGCAGCCGCTGGCCTACCGCCTGCAGCACAACGGCTACGCCATCCTCGTCAATGTGCTTTCGCCGCGTGCCGCCGAGCTGCAGGCCTTAATGCCCTTCAAGGCCCCGCCGGACACCAGCAAGTTCCTGCTTTCGCCGATGCCGGGCCTGCTGGTGCAAATCGCCGCGCAGCCGGGCCAGACGGTGCAAGCCGGTGAGCGCCTGGCTGTGATCGAGGCCATGAAGATGGAGAACATCTTGATCGCCGAGCGCGACGTCAAGGTGGCCGAGGTGCTGGCCAAAGTGGGCGAGAGCCTGTCGGTGGATCAGCTGATCCTGCGTTTTGAGTGAGTGAGGCGGCGTCCATGAGCAGCAACAAGCCTTACAAGATCCTCGGCATCCAGCAGATCGCCATCGGCGGCCCCGACAAGCAGGCCTTGCGCAAGCTCTGGGTCGATGTGCTGGGTCTGCAGGTCACCGGCAACTTCGTCTCTGAGCGCGAGAACGTCGACGAAGACATCTGCGCCATCGGCCAGGGCCCTCACAAGATCGAGGTCGATCTGATGCAGCCGCTCGATCCCGAGAAGAAGCCGGCCGTGCACACCACGCCGCTCAACCATGTGGGCCTGTGGGTGGACGACCTGCCCAAGGCTGTCGAGTGGATGACGGCGAACGGCGTGCGCTTCGCGCCGGGCGGCATCCGCAAGGGTGCGGCGGGTTACGACATCTGCTTCATCCACCCCAAGTCCAGCGCCGAGTTTCCGATCGGTGGCGAGGGCGTGTTGATCGAGCTGGTGCAGGCGCCGGCCGAGGTCATTGCAGCGCTTGGCAACCCGCATTCGGCATGAGCGCCGGCCCACATCAATCGCCTGAGCCTGGCGTCGACCAGGCCCGCTTGGCGGCCTTTTTGCTGGAGCAGTTCCCGCAAACATGCTGCAGTATTGAGGCAGCGGCTGCGGGCACCGCCACCATTCGGCATCCGGTGGGCCCAGCCGAGTTGCGGCCAGGCGGCACCGTTTCCGGTCCGGTGATGATGACGGTGGCCGATGTGGCGCTCTATGTGGCCCTGCTCAGCCAGATCGGCATCGTACCGCTGGCGGTGACCACCAATCTGAACATCAACTTCTTGCGCAAACCCTCAGCCGACAAAGACATCATCGGCGTTTGCCGCATGAAAAAAGTGGGCAAATCGCTGGCGGTGGGCGAGGTGGATTTGTTCTCCGAGGGGGACCCGGAGCCGGTGGCGCACGCGGTTGGCACCTATGCCATCCCGCGTGCTTGAGCTCTGATTTCCGGCCGTCAGTCGACCGATTTCATCAGGTGCGAAACCTGAGTTTTGAACTCCGGAGACTCGCGCAACTTGCCTTGAATTCGCCAGATTTCCCGCGCCGTTTGTCCATGTTTGGCGAAAAATGGTTTAGAGAAAACGGTGAAATAGGGCTTCTCGATCAACGCCGGGTTGACCCGCTCAATCTTGGCTTGCAGCGAAGGCACGCTGCTCAAAGAGGCTTCGGCCTCTGTGGTCTGCAGGGCGGCTGCCAGATAGCGGCCGGAGGCCACGCGGCCTAGCAATTCATCCGCAGTGGGCGAGCTGTCTTCCACCTTGGCGCCGAGTTGCTTCAATTGCGCCACGATGGAAAAGCCTGTCTGTGCGCCCACGGTGCCATTGGCGCCCAGCGTCTTGCCGTCCCAGCTGAGCGTGGCTCCCTTGGTCTTGTACAAAGCATAGGTCGCGCGGTACATGCGTTTGGTCGCGTCGGGTTCGCCGTCAAGCTTCAAGGGGTAATGGGCAAACTCCGCGCGTTCGGCGCTGAAGCTTGCGTTCATGGCGCCTTCAACTTTGCCGGCCTTGAGTTCGGCCAAGCATTGCTTCCAGGGCATGGGCATCAGCTTGATCGGCGTTCCCAATTGCTTTTCTAGCTGCGTCATCATGATCTGGCTGTAGCCGGGCTTGTCCTTGAGCAGCCAGGGGTAAGCGTCTTCGTTCTCGTGGCAGATATGAATCACGTCTGGCGCGGTTTGGGCCAGGGCCAGGGTTGAGCCCTGCAAGATCAGGCCGGCAATCGCCAAGCTTCGGGAAGTTCGAGACATGAAGGACTCCAATTGATTGCGTTGAAAGCCAACTCGCCCCAGCTTGGGGACAGGCGAGCGCGGCTCCTGCCATGCTAGGGCGAGTGAGTTCAATCGATTCGATCTTGGTGCCATCCGATTTGCCCTCTGTTCCTGGTGTGAGTCGCAGCTGATGGGCTCAATTCAGCGCTGCGGCCCACAAAGCTGTGAAAATTCGGCTTGTGTTCGTAGAATACGAAGCATCGCTTGTAAATTGCGGTCTGCAGGAGTTGTTGGCGAAAGCTAGATTAACGAACCTGAAAAAACCGAGTTCGACTTTTTGAAGGCGCCTGCGCGCTATCCCTTCAATCAAGCTGCATTGCCGTTCCCAGTCCCCACACAAGACACTGCCCATGCGCCTGGACCTCACCACCCTCAATCTCGTGTTGGCCATCGAGCAGACCCGCTCGATCACGCGCGGAGCGGAGCGTGAGCATTTGGCTCTGGCGGCTGCCAGCAAGCGAGTGTCGGATCTTGAGGCTCGTCTCGGTGTGCAGTTGTTTGAGCGTCGTTCCCGGGGCGTTGAACCCACGGAAGCCTGCCGCGCGCTTGTTCGCCACATCCGCTCCTTGCATGCCTCGCTGCACGCACTGGAAAGTGAAGTGGTGGAGTTCGCCCGTGGCATCAAGGGCCATTTGCGCATCGCCGCCAATAGCGGCTCGATTGCCGAGTGCCTGCCACCTGATTTGGCCGCCTTCAGCCAAGCGCATCCGCAGATTCGCATCAGCCTGGAAGATCAAACCAGTGCCGAAGTGCAGGCGGCTGTCGCCGAGGGCCGCGCCGATGTGGGCATCTTCACCCCGCCGATGTTGGACAACCGCTTGCAGACCTGGCGCTACCGCAACGGCCGTTTGGCGGTGCTGGTGCCCAAGAATCATGACTTGGCTGGCAAAGATGCAGTCAGCTTCAGCGACTTGCTGGCCTATGACCTGGTCGGCTTGCATGCCGGTGCTTCGGCCCAGGAACTGATGCGCGAGCAAGCGCTTGCGCGCGGACAAACCTTGAATGCTCGGCTGCAGGTGCGCGGCTTTGATGCCATCGCGCAATTGGTTGAAGCCGGCCTGGGCGTGGCCGTCTTGCCGGAAGGCCCGGCGGAGCGCTTTTCTCGCGTGTTTGAGGTCAAGCTGCTGCGTCTGGACGAGCCCTGGGCCGAGCGCGAATACTGTTTGGGTGTGATGCGCCAAGAGCGCTTGCCCGCGGTGGTACAGCGCTTTGTGGATGCGCTGTGTCCTCAATCAAAAACCTGAATAACGAATTCCCCTAAATCCAAAGGAAGCCCGCGATGAACGCACGCACCTTGTACGACAAGCTTTGGGACGAGCATGTGGTCCACACCGAAGAGGACGGCACGGCCACGCTCTATATCGACCGCCATCTGCTGCATGAGGTGACCAGCCCACAAGCTTTTGAAGGCCTGGAGCTGGCTTCGCGCAAGGTTTGGCGCCTGTCCGCCAATCTGGCCGTCAGCGACCACAATGTGCCCACCACCGACCGCAGTGGCGGCATCAGCGACCCCATCTCCAAGTTGCAGGTCGACACCCTGGATCAAAACTGCGACCGACACGGCGTGACCCAGTTCAAGATGAACGACAAGCGCCAGGGCATCGTCCATGTGATCGGCCCGGAGCAGGGCGCCACGCTGCCCGGCATGACCGTGGTTTGCGGCGACAGCCACACCTCCACGCACGGTGCTTTTGGCGCCTTGGCGCACGGCATCGGCACCTCCGAAGTGGAGCATGTGCTGGCCACGCAAACGCTCTTGGCCAAGAAGGCCAAGAATATGTTGGTGCGGGTGGAAGGCACATTGCCGGCCGGTTGCGGCGCCAAAGACATCGTGCTGGCCATCATCGGCAAGATCGGCACCGCCGGCGGCACTGGCTACACCATCGAGTTCGGCGGCTCGGCCATCCGTGCGCTGTCGATGGAAGGCCGCATGACGGTTTGCAATATGGCCATCGAAGCCGGCGCCCGCGCTGGCCTGATCGCCGTGGATGACACCACCATCAATTACTGCAAGGGCCGGCCTTTCTCGCCCAGCGGCGTGGAATGGGACCTGGCGGTTCAGTACTGGCGCGGCCTGCACTCGGACGCCGGCGCCAAGTTCGACACCGTGGTGGATTTGGATGCCAGCCAGATTCGCCCGCAAGTCACCTGGGGCACTTCGCCCGAAATGGTCTTGGGCATTGATCAGCGCGTGCCCGATCCGGACAAAGAAAAAGACTCAGTCAAGCGCGGTGCCATCGAACGCGCCTTGCAATACATGGCGCTGGAACCCAACAAGGCGGTGGCCGACATCCGCATCGACAAGGTTTTCATCGGTTCTTGCACCAACAGCCGCATTGAAGACATGCGCGAAGCTGCGGCAGTCGTGCGCCGCATCGGCGGGCGCTTGGCCAGCAATGTGAGATTGGCATTGGTGGTGCCGGGGTCGGGTCTGGTCAAGGCGCAAGCCGAGGCCGAAGGCTTGGATCAGGTCTTCAAGGCTGCAGGCTTTGAATGGCGCGAGCCCGGCTGTTCGATGTGCTTGGCCATGAATGCCGACCGCTTGGAGCCCGGCGAGCGCTGCGCCTCCACCAGCAATCGCAACTTCGAAGGGCGCCAAGGCGCTGGCGGCCGCACCCATCTGGTCAGCCCGGCCATGGCCGCTGCAGCCGCCATGCGCGGCCATTTCGTTGATGTCAGCCGACTGGCTTGACGCTCCGCTAGACGAACCCGGAACTGAAACATGGAAAAGTTCAATCTGCACAAGGGCTTGGTGGCCCCGATGGATCGCGAGAACGTCGATACCGATGCCATCATCCCCAAGCAATTCCTCAAGTCCATCAAGCGCAGCGGCTTCGGCCCTAACTTGTTCGATGAGTGGCGCTATCTGGACGCGGGCGAGCCCGGTCAAGACCCGGCCAGCCGTCGGCCTAACCCGGATTTCGTGCTGAATCAGGCGCGCTATCAAGGCGCCTCCATCCTGCTGGCGCGGGCCAATTTTGGCTGCGGCTCCAGCCGTGAACATGCGCCTTGGGCTCTCGAGCAATACGGCTTTCGTGCCTTGATCGCGCCTAGCTTTGCCGATATCTTTTTTAACAATTGCTTCAAGAATGGCGTCTTGCCGATCCAGTTGTCGGAGTCGCAGGTGGCGCAGTTGTTCGATGAGGTTTTGGCATTCCCCGGCTACCAACTGAGCATCGATCTGGAGCGCCAGGTGGTGATCAAGCCGGATGGCGCTGAGCTGCCTTTTGATGTCCAGCCCTTCCGCAAGTTCTGCTTGCTGGGCGGTTTTGACGATATTGGTTTGACCTTGCGTCATGCCGACAAGATCAAGGCTTACGAAGCTGAACGCATGGCCAGCAAGCCCTGGCTGAACAACCGTTTGATTGCCTGAGGAGGCCCCAGCAAATGAAGATCGCAGTTCTTCCCGGTGATGGCATCGGTTCTGAAATCGTGGCCGAGGCCGTCAAGGTCTTGAATGTCTTGGACTTGAAGTTCGAGCTGGAGACCGCCCCTGTGGGTGGCGCGGCGTACGAGGCGGCGGGCCATCCGCTGCCCGATTCCACGCTGCAACTAGCCAAGGACGCCGATGCAGTTTTGTTCGGCGCGGTGGGCGACTGGAAGTACGACAAGTTGGATCGGCCGCTGCGCCCCGAGCAGGCCATTCTGGGCCTGCGCAAGCACCTGGGCCTGTTCGCCAACTTCCGCCCGGCCATTTGCTACGAGCAGCTGACGCATGCCTCGAGCTTGAAGCCCGAGTTGGTGGCGGGCCTGGACATCCTCATCATCCGTGAGCTGACCGGTGACATCTATTTCGGACAGCCGCGTGGTCGCCGCACGGCCGTCGACGGGCATTTCCCCGGCAGCGAAGAAGCCTTTGACACCATGCGCTATTCGCGCCCGGAGATCGAGCGCATCGCCCATGTGGCCTTCCAAGCGGCACGCAAACGCAACAAGCGCGTGACCTCCGTGGACAAGGCCAATGTGCTGGAGACCTTCCAGTTCTGGAAGGACGTGATGATCGAAGTCGGCGCCGAGTATCCCGATGTGGAGCTCGACCATATGTATGTGGACAACGCCGCCATGCAACTGGTCAAGGCGCCCAAACGCTTCGACGTGATGGTGACCGGCAATATGTTCGGCGACATCTTGTCCGACGCGGCCGCCATGCTGACCGGCTCCATCGGCATGCTGCCCTCGGCCTCGCTGGACAAGAACAACAAGGGCCTCTACGAGCCCAGCCACGGCAGTGCGCCGGACATCGCGGGCAAGGGCATCGCCAATCCTTTGGCTACAATCCTGTCCGCTGCCATGATGCTCAAGTTCTCCCTCAACCAACCCGAAGCTGCTGCTCGTATCGAAGCCGCTGTGGGCTCGGTGTTGTCCCAAGGTTTGCGTACCGCAGACATTTGGAGTGAGGGCACTCAAAAAGTGGGCACGCGCGAGATGGGTGATGCGGTCGTTGCGGCCATCACCATGACCAAAACCATTAAGGGCTAGTTCAGCTCCGGTTTGTCTCGCCCCTACACCCCCGGCGACACAAGCCGGGGAAGAAGAAGTCCAAGGCTTTTTTCTTTTTTAGGGCGATAGAGGTAACAGCGATGACGACACTTGTTGGATTGGTAGGCTGGCGCGGCATGGTGGGTTCGGTCCTGATGGACCGGATGAGCGCAGAAAAAGACTTTGACCTGATCGAGCCGCTGTTCTTCAGCACCTCGAATGCCGGCGGCGCCGCCCCGGCTCAGGCCAAGAACGAGACCAAGCTGCAGAACGCCTTTGATATCGAGCAGCTCAAGCGCTGCGAAATCATCATCTCCGCCCAGGGCGGCGACTACACCAGCGAAGTCTTCCCCAAGCTGCGCGCCGCCGGCTGGAACGGCCACTGGATCGATGCCGCTTCGACGCTGCGCATGGAATCGGACGCCGTCATCATTCTGGACCCGGTCAATCTGCCGGTGATCAAGGATGCCTTGGCCAAGGGCGGCAAGAACTGGGTCGGCGGCAACTGCACCGTGTCCTGCATGCTGATGGGCGTGGGCGCGCTCTACAAGGCCGGCTTGGTCGAGTGGATGAGCACCCAGACCTACCAGGCCGCCAGCGGCGGCGGTGCCCAGCACATGCGCGAACTGCTGACGCAGTACGGCACGCTGAATGCATCCGTGCGCGCCTTGCTGGATGACCCCAAGAGCGCCATCCTAGAAATCGACCGCCAAGTCATCGCCACCCAGCGCTCCTTGAGCGCCGCCGAGACCGCCAACTTCGGCGTGCCTCTGGGCGGTTCGCTGATCCCCTGGATCGACAAGGACCTCGGCAACGGCATGTCCAAGGAAGAGTGGAAGGGTATGGCCGAGACCAACAAGATTCTCGGCATCGGCGAGGGCTTCGGTTCCAGCGCCATCCCCGTGGACGGCTTCTGCGTGCGCGTAGGCGCCATGCGCTGCCACAGCCAGGCCCTGACCTTCAAGCTGAAGAAGGACGTGCCCCTGGCCGACATCGAGGCCATGATCGCCGCTGATAACGAGTGGGTGAAGGTGGTGCCGAATACCCGCGAGGCGACGGTGCAAGACCTGACCCCCGTGGCCGTGACTGGCACCATGACGATTCCTGTCGGTCGCTTGCGCAAGCTGGCCATGGGCCCCGAGTACCTGGGTGCTTTCACCATTGGCGACCAGTTGTTGTGGGGCGCGGCCGAGCCGCTGCGTCGCATGTTGCGCATCCTACTGGCGAATTAATTCCACTGACAGCCCGTTGCCGGCAAGCGACAAGCTTGTAACGGGCTGAATCAGAGCGGCGTCTATAGAGCTTTTCAGCCTTTGCCTGAGCTTCTATGCGTATATGCTTGCCACTATTCAGATTTCCAATCGAAAGTGCGCATGGGGATGGCATCGTGAGCGCTGTTGAGCAGACAACAAACATCGTCGAAACAGGCGGACACCCAAGGGTGCCCGCCTTGTTGCTTTGGGGGACGCCTTGAAACCAAATATTTGCGCAGGGGCTCTGGCCCAAGGCTTGGCGATGAAAGACTCGCAACATTCGCAGAATCCGCAGCGCGGCCTTCGCCGCCCTCGTTATGGTCGAACCCAAGTGGCGGCTGCCGCAGCCGCTGTGTTGGCCATGGCCAGCAGCACGGCTTGGGGTTTGGGTCTGGGGCGCTTGTCGGTGCAATCGGCATTGGGCGAAACTCTCAAGGCCGAGATTGATATCACCAGCTTGAGCCCAGAAGAAGCGGGCACGCTGAAGGTTCGGATTGCGCCGCCTGAGTCTTACCGAGCCACCGGCGTTGAATACAACGCGGTTCTGACCAGCACTCAAGTTCAAATCGCCAAGAGCAACGGTCGTAGCTTTTTGCGCGTGAGCAGTGACAGGGCGGTGCAGGAACCCTTTGTCGATGTCATTCTTGAACTGACCTGGGCGAGCGGCCGCTTGGTGCGTGAATACACGCTCTTGTTTGACCCCCCGGCGAATCCCAAGCCAGCCAACACGGCACCCGCCGTGGTGGCTTCACCCGTGATCTCTGCGGCAAGTCCCGAGCCGGTGAGTCCGCCTGCTCCGGCTCAGACGCAGACGATCGCGCCTTCACCGGCGCCGCTGCCGGCTCCTGCACCAACGGCAGTGGCTCCAAGCAGCCGCCCGTCCCTGGAGTCCGCTCGGTCTCGCGCTGAAGCCAGCGCCGCTCGTGCAGCGCAGTCGGCTCAGCCCGCGGCGTCGGCTGCCTCGTCGGCCAGCGGTGCGTCAGAGTACAAGGTCAAGCCGGGCGACTATCTGGCTCGCATTGCCAACAAGACTCAAGTGCCCGGTGTGTCCCTGGATCAAATGTTGGTGGGCCTGTATCGCAACAATCCAGATGCCTTCTTGGGCGGCAATATGAACCGCCTCAAGTCGGGCGTGGTGCTGCAAGTGCCTGGCAGTGAAACCTTGAGTGCCCTGCCTGAGCCAGAAGCGCGTGAGGTGATTCGCGCCCAGAGTGCTGATTTCAGCGCTTACCGCTTGCGTTTGAGCAGCGCCGCCCCGACCTTGGAAAAGGACCAGAGCGAGCGCCAGGCCAAAGGTAAGGTGCAAGCGGCCGTGGAAGATCGCAAACCTGCGCCGGCTCCAACGCCTGACAAATTGATGCTGAGCAAGGCGGCCAGCGCGAATGCAGCGGCGGTGGATGCCAAGGCCGCCAAGGCCTCGAAAGAAACCGAGAAGAAAGATGCCGCGGCTCGCATGGCCGAGTTGACGCGCAACGTGGAGGAGCTAAAGAAGATCTCCAGCGCGGCCAAACCTGCAGCGTCGGCGGTGGCTTCGGCTCCAACTCCAGCGGCGGCCCCAACACCTGCGCCCGCTCCCGCAGCTGTTGCCGCACCAGCGTCAATGCCCGCATTGCCTGCCGCGCCTGTGATTGCAGCGGCTGCACCCGCGGAAGCGGCATCCCCGGCCGCGTCCGTTGCCAAACCTCAAGTTCAAGCGGCAGCATCGGCTGCGTCTGCCGCCAAGCCCGCTTCTGCACCGATGGCCCTGCCTCCTCAGCCGCAAGCGGCAGAGCCCGGTCTGCTGGATCAGCTCTTGGCCAATCCGCTGGCTTTGGTTGGCGGCGCTTTGGCGCTGGCCGCCGGTGGTTTCGGTTTGTACCGTGTGCGTGCGCGCAAAGGTGCCGCCAAGGCGGACACGGGCTTCCATGAAAGCCGGCTGCAGCCTGACTCATTCTTTGGCGCCACCGGAGGTCAGCGCGTCGACACCCGCGATGCCACCGGCGCCGCCTCGTCGATGAACTATTCCTTGAGCCAGCTCGATGCCATTGGTGACGTCGATCCGGTGGCCGAGGCCGATGTGTATCTGGCCTACGGCCGCGATTTGCAGGCTGAGGAAATCCTCAAGGAAGCCTTGCGTGCCACGCCAGAACGTTTGGCGATTCGTCTCAAGCTGCTGGAGGTCTACGCCAAGCGTCGCGACACCAAGGGCTTTGAGCAACTTGCGATTCAGCTGTTTGCTGACACCGGTGGTGTTGGTGATGACTGGGCTCGTGCGCAAGAACTGGGTCGCCAAATCGATCCTGAAAACCCGCTGTACCAGCCCGGCGGCGCTCCCAGCCAAGGCGCAGGTGGTCGTGAGTCACCGCCCGAGCCGATGGACGCCAGCACCATGCCCCATACGGCAGGGCATTTGGCCACCGAGCCACTGGGCCGCAGCAGCGGGGCGGTGGATACCAGCCCGATGAGCGGCTTTGATCTCGATTTGGATCTGGATTTGGGTAGCCCGGCGCCCGCCGCTGCACCTGCTTCTCCGATCGCCATGGACGCCACGCAGGCCATGGCCACCACGGTCGAGCAGGCGCCTTTGTCCATGGACTTTGATCTGTCAGAGCCTCCTGCACCGGTGGACCCCGCAGCGCCGACCGATCTAGAGTTTGATCTCGATGATCTGGGCACATTGGATGAGCCGGCCGCTCCTCCGCCAGCCGCCGCAGGCTCCGCCCTGGACTTTGATCTGTCCTCGATCAATTTGGACTTGCCCGAAGTCGACAGCCCTGCGCCCATCCCGGTGGCGGAGTCCGCTCCGATGGACGATCTGGATTTGCCGCCCGAGTTCGCCGCCATGATCAATGAGGGTGCAGCCCCTGCTGCAGAAGCCACGGACCCCTTGGCCAATGCCTTCGATCTGATGGAAGACGAGGGTGATCCTTTGCAGCGTCAGCTGGAGTTGGCTGACGAGTTCCGCCAAATCGGCGATACCGAAGGGGCTCGCGAAGTGCTGCAAGAGTTGATCTCCAAGGCCGGTGGTCCCTTGCGTGACAAAGCGCAGGCCATGCTGAACGAGTTGCGCTGATCGTTCGATCGCGATTGATGCGAGACAATCGAGGGCGCCCGGCTTGGCCGGGCGCCTTTTTCTTTGTGAAGCGTTTTTTCGAGTGAAGTGATGCGAGTTGCCTTAGGGGTCAGTTACCGCGGTTGGGCTTATCACGGCTGGCAAAGCCAGGCGGATCGACAGACGGTACAAGATGTACTGGAAAAAGGCTTGAGCCAGTTCACTGCGCGCCGCGTTCAGACGGTTTGCGCCGGCCGCACCGACACCGGCGTGCATGGGCTCAACCAAGTGGTGCATCTGGACTGCGAGGTCGAACGCGATCTGAGCTCTTGGGTGCGTGGCACCAACTGCCATTTGCCGAACGATATTGCGGTGCAATGGGCGATGTACCCGCGCGCCGACTTTCATGCGCGTTTTGATGCACGCGGGCGCCGCTACAGCTATGTCTTGCTCGAGTCGGTGGTGCGCCCCTCGATGGAGGCGGGCGCAGTAGGCTGGACCTACCGCAAGCTCGATGGCGACTTGATGCGAGAGGCTGCGGCGCTCTTGATCGGTGAGCATGATTTCAGCGCCTTCCGTTCCTCGGAATGCCAGGCCAAGTCGCCGGTGAAGACCATGCGCAAGATCGAGATCGAAAAGTACGGCGACTACTGGCGCTTTGACTTCGATGGCTCGGCCTTTTTGCACCACATGATCCGCAATCTGATGGGCAGTTTTTTGGCGGTCGGTCGCGGCGCCAAACCGGTGGAGTGGTTTGCCGAAGTTCTGGCCCGTGGCGAGCGTCGTTTTGCGGCGCCCACCTTTCCGCCCGATGGCCTTTATTTCACCGGGCCTTATTACGACACCGAAGATGCCATTCCCACACACACGGCCGCCATGGACTGGTTGCCGGGATACCGTAAAAACCGCGAAGGCGCCTGAGAAGCTGTGATGAATCAACGCACCCGCATCAAGATCTGTGGCCTGACCCGTGAGGCCGACGTCGTGGCTGCGGTCGAAGCTGGCGCCGATGCCATCGGCTTTGTCATGTACGCCAAGAGTCCTCGTTATGTCAGCCCAATGCGTGCCGCCGAGTTGGCGCGGCTGTTGCCGCCGTTTGTGATGCCGGTGGGCTTGTTCGTCAATGCCAGCGAGGCCGAACTGGCCGAGGGCTTGGCGGCCTTGCCGAATATGCTGCTGCAGTTCCATGGCGATGAATCGCCCGAGGCCTGCAACCGACCTGGGCGGCCCTATCTTCGGGCGGCCCGAGTCACGGCAGACTTCGATTTGTTAAACTACGCGCAACAGTATTCAGCAGCCCAAGCCATCCTGCTCGACGCCCATGTCGACGGCTATGGTGGCGGTGGAAAGGTTTTCGATTGGTCACTCATTCCAAGAAACGTGCGCTCTCCAGTCGTTTTGTCTGGTGGGTTGCATGCCGGAAATGTGCTGACTGGGATCACTCAGCTGCGGCCTTGGGCCGTTGACGTCAGCTCTGGCGTGGAATCCGAGGCCAAGGGCCTCAAGTGCGCCACGCTGATGCGTCAGTTCTGCACCGCCGTACGCCAAGCCGATGCGCTATTGGCCGAGGCAGATGTGAATCAGCCAGATTGAGATTGAATCCCACAAACCTATGAGTAGCTATCAGCAACCCAATGCCCAAGGGCATTTCGGCCCGGTCAAGGGCCAAACCTATGGCGGCAGCTTTGTCTCCGAAACCTTGGTGCATGCGCTTGAAGAGTTGAAGACCGCGTACGCGCATTACGCCCAAGACCCCGACTTCATCGCCGAGTTCAAGAAAGAACTGGCCCACTTTGTTGGTCGCCCCAGCCCGGTTTATCACGCAGACCGCCTCAGCCGCGAACTGGGTGGCGCGCAAGTCTTCTTGAAGCGTGAGGACTTGAACCACACCGGCGCGCACAAGATCAACAACACCATTGGTCAGGCCTTGCTCGCCAAGCGCATGGGCAAGAAGCGCATCATTGCCGAGACCGGCGCAGGCCAGCACGGCGTGGCCACGGCCACCATCTGCGCCCGCTACGGCATGGAATGTGTGGTCTATATGGGTAGCGAAGACATCAAGCGCCAAAGCCCCAATGTCTACCGCATGCATTTGCTGGGCGCGCGCGTGGTGCCGGTGGAGTCCGGCTCTAAAACGCTGAAAGATGCGTTGAACGAGGCGATGCGCGACTGGGTCACCAATGTCGAGTCGACCTTCTACATCATCGGCACCGTGGCCGGCCCGCACCCTTATCCGATGATGGTGCGCGACTTCCAGCGCATCATTGGCGATGAATGTCTAGAGCAGATGCCCAGCATGATTGGGCGCCAACCGGATGCGGTGATTGCCTGCGTCGGCGGTGGCAGCAATGCGATGGGGATTTTTTATCCCTATATCGAGCATGCGGGCACCCGGCTGATCGGCGTTGAGGCGGCGGGCGAGGGCATTGCTTCCGGCAAGCATGCCGCCACCTTGTCGGCCGGCAGCCCCGGTGTGCTGCATGGCAACCGCACCTATTTGCTGCAGGATGAGCATGGCCAGATCATCGAGACGCATTCGGTCTCAGCAGGTCTGGACTATCCTGGCGTTGGCCCCGAGCATGCGTATTTGAAGGACATCGGTCGCGCCGAATATGTGGGTGTGACGGATGCGGAAGCCTTGGCCGCTTTCCATCATTTGTGTCGCACCGAGGGCATCATTCCGGCGCTGGAGTCCAGTCATGCGGTCGCCTACGCCATGAAACTGGCGCCGACGCTGCCGGCTGATCAGCATTTGCTGGTCTGCCTGTCCGGACGCGGGGACAAAGACATTGGTACGGTGGCCGATCTGTCCAAGGCCGAGTTCTACTGCCGCCCCTCCTGCAAGGGCCAATCGGTGAAGGGCGGGGATCCCGTTTCAATGGGTGTTCCAACTGCCGTTCCAGTCGCGATGCCGGTGAGAGGAGCCCAGCCATGAGCCGCATCCAAGCCACTTTTGCGCGATTGGCCGCTGAAGGTCGCAAAGCCCTGATTCCTTTTGTCACCACCGGCGACCCTTTCCCAGAAACCACCGTGCCGCTGATGTTGGCCATGGCGGAGGCGGGTGCCGATGTGATCGAGTTGGGCGTCCCGTTCTCGGACCCCATGGCCGATGGCCCGGTGATTCAACGGGCTGCGGAGCGCGCGGTCAAGGCCGGCATCGGCTTGGCGCGAGTCTTGGCTGATGTGGCCGAGTTTCGTCGCAGCAATCAAGCCACGCCCGTGGTGCTGATGGGCTATGCCAACCCGATCGAGCGCTACGGCATCGAGCGTTTTGTGCTTGACGCTAAGGCGTCCGGCGTGGACGGCGTCTTGGTGGTGGACTATCCGCCGGAAGAGTGCGAAGCCTTCGCCGCCTTGTTGAAGGCGCAAGAGCTGGATCCGATCTTCTTGTTGGCCCCCACGTCCTCCGAGGCGCGCATGCAGCGCATCGGCCAGATCGCCAGCGGCTATGTCTACTATGTGTCGCTCAAGGGCGTGACCGGCGCTGGCCACCTGAACACGGCGGCCGTGGCCGAGATGATTCCGCGCATTCGGCGTCATGTGAGCACGCCGGTGGGGGTGGGTTTTGGCATTCGCGACGCCGTTACCGCGCGCGCTGTGGCCGATGTTTCGGACGCAGTGGTGATCGGTTCTCGGCTGGTTGAGTTGCTGGAGGTCCAGCCGCGCGATAATGTCGCCCAGACGGGTGCTCAGTTCATCCGCGAGATTCGGGCCGCGCTAGACGCATAGCCCGTCGCTTCAGTTCAAAAGACAAAGGAGTCTGCTTGTGAGTTGGCTTGAAAAACTTCTGCCGCCCAAGATGCAGCAAACCGACCCCACCGAGCGCCGCATGGTGCCGGAAGGTTTGTGGATCAAGTGCCCATCCTGCGAAACGGTGCTGTACAAGACCGACTTGGAGCAAAACGTCAATGTCTGCCCCAAGTGCAGCCACCACCACCGGATTGGCGCGCGCGCCCGTCTGGATGCCTTTCTGGATGGCGAAGGCCGTTTCGAGATCGGCCAAGAGGTGCTGCCTGTCGATGCACTGAAGTTCAAAGACAGCAAAAAGTACCCCGACCGGCTCAAGGAAGCGCTGGAGCACACCGGCGAGACTGATGCGCTGGTGGTCATTGGCGGCGCCGTCATGACGGTGCCGGTGGTGGCGGCCTGCTTCGAGTTCAACTTCATGGGCGGCTCCATGGGTTCGGTGGTCGGCGAGCGCTTTGTGCGCGGCGTTGAAACCGCCATTGAGCAAAAGACGCCTTTCATTTGCTTCACGGCCACCGGTGGTGCCCGTATGCAAGAGGGTCTTTTGAGCTTGATGCAGATGGCCAAGACCAATGCAGCGCTGACACGTTTGGCCAAGGCCAAACTGCCTTATGTCTCGGTCTTGACGGATCCGACCATGGGCGGTGTGTCGGCGAGCTTTGCTTTTGTCGGCGATGTGGTGATTGCGGAGCCTAAGGCCTTGATCGGTTTTGCCGGCCCGCGCGTGATCGAAAACACTGTGCGCGAAAAGCTGCCGGCAGGCTTCCAGCGCGCCGAGTTTTTGATGGAGAAGGGCGCGGTCGACATGATTGTGGATCGCCGCGAACTGCGCGAGAAGATTGCTCGTCAACTCGCCATGCTGCAACGCATGAGCTCCGACGCGGTGGCCTGATCTCGACTCCAGCCGCTCGGCTTGTCAAACCCAACGGCCAGGCCCACAAGGTCTGGCCGTGCTGTTTTGTGAATCGATGACGACGATGTCCTCTGATAGCTTGCAACCCAAGTTCGCGCACCCGGAAAGCCTGGACGCTTGGCTCGCCCATTGCGAACGACTGCATCCCAAAACCATCGATATGACCTTGGATCGCGTCATCGCCTTGCGCGATCGGCTCGGTTTGAAGTTTGAAACGCCGGTGGTGATGGTGGCCGGCACCAATGGCAAGGGCTCAACCTGCGCAATGCTGGAGTCGATCGCCCTGCAAGCGGGCTACCGGGTGGGCCTCTACATCAAGCCGCATTTGGTGCATTTCCAAGAGCGTTGCCGCGTTGGTGGCGAGCCGGTATCGGCGGACTCGTTGCTGCCTTACTTCGAGGCGGTTGAGGCGGCGCGTGGCGAGATGACACTGTCTTACTTCGAGTTCACGACCCTGGTCATCATGCTGCGATTGGCGGCAGAACCCTTGGATCTGGTGATCTTGGAGGTGGGCTTGGGCGGCCGCTTGGATGCCGTCAATGCGATCGATGCCGATTGCTCGGTCATCACCAGCATCGATTTGGATCACACCGAATACCTGGGGCCGGATCGTGAATCGGTGGGCCGAGAGAAGGCCGGCATCATGCGCGCGGGCCGCCCGGTGGTCGTCAGTGATCCCATGCCGCCGGCCAGCTTGGCCGCGCGAGCCAAGGAACTGGGTGCCGATTTGCGCCAACTCGGCGTTGACTTCACTTACGCTGGCGACCGCCAGCAATGGCAATGGTCGGGGCGCAGTCGGCGCTTCAGCGGCATGGCCTATCCGGCTTTGCGCGGGGTCAATCAACTGCTGAATGCCGCCGGCGTCTTGGCTGTTTTTGAGGCCCTGTACGAGCGCTTGCCCATAAGTGCACAGGCTGTGCGCAATGGCCTGGCCATGGTGGAACTGCCGGGGCGCTTCCAGGTGCTGGCCGGTCAGCCGGCCTTGGTGCTGGACGTGGCGCACAATCCGCATGCCGTGGCGGCCTTGGCGCAGAACCTGGATCAGATGGGCTTCTTCCCTTGCACTCATGCGGTGTTTGGCTCGATGGCAGACAAGGATATTGAGGCCATCTTCCGGCGCATGGCGCCTCTCATCGACGTTTGGCACTTCTGCGATCTGGACCTACCGCGTGCTGCGACCGCAGCCGCCTTGCTCGCTCAGTTTGAGCAACTGCGCGCGGCCGGCGAGTTAAAGGCTGGCGCACAAGTAACGCTCCATCAGCACGGCGATCCACTCACGGCATTGAATGCGGCGGCAGCCGGCGCTGACCCCGCTGATAGAATTCTGGTCTTCGGTTCCTTCCATACCGTGGGAGGCGTGCTGAAGAACGGAGTGCCGCGTCTGCAGGCCGGTAAACCAGCCCAACCCCCTTCGATCCTGTCTTGAAATCCGGGCCTCCATCCGAGGCCAGAACCTCAGCCTGTTACGGGCTCACGCTGCCAAAACGCCATGGGTCTGCTGTCATTTTTCAAGCGCGGAACGCCTCCGCCGGCTGCCAAATCGGTGTCCGATTCTGTCGATGCGGTACAACAACTCCGTCTGCGTGCACGCCATCGCCTGATTGGCGCTGCGGTCTTGGTGGGTCTTGGGGTGATTGGCTTCCCTCTCTTGTTTGAGACCCAGCCGCGTCCGATTCCTGTGGATCTGCCCATCGAGATTCCGGGCAAAGACCATGTGGCGGCCTTGAAGGTGCCGGCGCCTCTGCCATCCGCACCCGCCCAGCAATTGCCAGCGCTTCCTGCTGCAGAAGCCGAAAGCCAAGCACCGGCTAAACAGGCGGCCGCTGTCACTGAAACGACTCAGACTCCGAGTTCGACGCCGGCGATAGAAGCCAGCAAGGCATTGGCGGCGACGGCAGCTGCGGCCAAGTTGGCGGAGAAAACCACAGAGAAGGCGCCTGTCAAAGTCGCTGAACCGAAGGCAGAAGCCAAAGCGGAGAGCAAGCCTTCGACGCAGGCGGCGAAGGCTGCCGAAAAGCCGGCAGAGAAGTCCGCGGACAAAGCTGCCGACAAGGCTGCTGACAAGGCTGCGGAGCGCGCCAAGACCCACGAGGCAAAGGCCGATGCCAAGGGCAATGGCCATGAGGCCGCTCGGGTGCAATCCTTGCTTGACGGCAAGCCCAGCGATGCGCGCGCCTCCGATGCTGCTGGGCGCTTGGTCGTCCAGGTGGGCGCCTACGCCGACAGCAAGGCCGCGCAGGATGTGCGCCTCAAGGTCGAGAAGCTGGGCTTGAAGACTTACACCCAGGTGGCCAAGACACCGGCCGGGGACCGTATTCGTGTGCGCATCGGGCCTTTCGCCAATCGGGATGAGGCCGACAAAGCGGCGGCTCGCATTCGGGCCGCAGGTTTGAGCACCGCAGTTCTGACGCTTTGATTGCCGCGGCGCAGCGAGAGCAAGTTTTGAGCACGACGGGGCGCTGAGAGCGTGAACTGGATCGACTGGCTTTTGCTTGGCTTGATGGGCGGCTCACTTTTGCTGGGCCTATGGCGGGGGCTGGTTTTTGAATTGTTGTCGCTCGCCGGATGGCTGGTCGCTTATTTGCTATCGCCTCTATTGAGCCCCTTGCTGGAAAGCTGGCTGCCTCAAGCCAAGTTGGGTCCCAGTCTGTCGCATGTGCTGGCACTGGTGATCGCCTTTGTGGCGGTCTTGTCGATCTGGGGGCTGGGGGCCAAGTTGTTTCGTGCGCTCTTGCATGCGTCTCCTTTGAGCATCTTGGATCGATTGCTGGGCGCTGGATTTGGTTTTTTGCGTGGACTCTTGATCTGTTTGGCCTTGGTGCTTGTCGTGGGCATGACCCCAGCGATAGAGTCCCAAGCTTGGCAGGGCTCCCAACTGGTGCCGCTCATGCAAGTCGTGTTGCAGACCTTGCGGCCTTTGTTGCCGGCTGAGTTGCTGCAGTCGGTGCCGGGCTTGGCCTGAGTTTTGGCAGCTTGCGCATCAAGGTTTTGAAGATTTTGTTTTTTAGTTTGTTAGCGTCTCTACAAGACAAGGAATAGCCATGTGCGGCATCGTCGGCGTGATCTCTCGCTCACCGGTCAACCAGTTGATTTATGACGCGCTGCTGCTTTTGCAGCACCGCGGTCAGGATGCAGCAGGCATCGTCACCATGCAGGGCAATAAGTGCTTCATGCACAAAGCCCGAGGCATGGTGCGCGACGTCTTCCGTACGCGCAATATGCGTGCACTGCCAGGCACGATTGGCCTCGGTCAAGTGCGCTATCCGACCGCGGGCAATGCCTATAGCGAAGAAGAGGCGCAGCCCTTCTACGTCAATGCGCCTTTCGGCCTGGTCTTGGTGCACAACGGCAATTTGACCAATGCGCAAAGCCTGAAGACCGAGCTCTTCGACATTGACCGCCGCCACATCAATACCGAGAGTGACTCTGAAGTCCTGCTCAATGTCTTGGCCCATGAGTTGGAGCTGGCTGCGCGCGATTTGCCTTTGGGGGCTGAGGGCGTGTTCAAGGCGGTGAGCGCTGTTCACAAGCGCATCAAGGGGTCTTACGCCGTCATCGTGTTGATTGCGGGCCACGGCCTGCTGGCCTTCCGCGATCCTTATGGCATCCGGCCCTTGTGCTTCGGTCAGGCGGCAGATGGCGAGTTCATGGTGGCCAGCGAGAGCGTGGCCTTGGAAGGCAATGGCTTCCAGTTGATCCGTGATGTGGCGCCAGGTGAGGCCTTGTTCATCGACATGAATGGCACTTTGAACACGCAGCAATGCGCCGAGAACCCTTCGCTGCATCCCTGCATGTTCGAGTTCGTTTATCTGGCTCGCCCAGATTCGGTGATGGACGGCATCTCCGTCTACCAAGCCCGCCTCAATATGGGCGAGACCTTGGCGCAGCGCTTGATCTCTACCATGCCGCCCAGCGATATCGATGTGGTGATCCCAATCCCTGAGTCCAGCCGGCCATCGGCCATGCAACTGGCCCATCGCATCGGCAAGCCGTATCGCGAAGGCTTTGTGAAGAACCGCTATGTGGGCCGCACCTTCATCATGCCGGGGCAGGGCGCGCGCAAGAAGTCGGTGCGCCAGAAGCTCAATGCCATCGGCCTGGAGTTCAAGAACCGCAATGTGCTGTTGGTCGACGACTCCATCGTGCGCGGCACCACCTCCAAAGAAATTGTGCAGATGGCTCGCGAGGCCGGCGCACGCAAGGTCTACCTGGCCTCGGCGGCGCCGCCGGTGCGCTACCGCAATGTCTACGGCATTGATATGCCGACTAGCGAAGAGTTGGTCGCACACAACCGCAATATCGAAGAGATCCGTCAGTTCATCGGCGCCGACGCGCTGATTTACCAAGATGTGGATGCCATGAAGCGCGTCGTCGCCGCCTTGCAGCCCGCGGTTCAGGGCTTTGAGGCGTCTTGCTTTGACGGCGTCTATGTGACCGGTGATGTCACGGCTGAAGACTTCGCCAAGCTGGAGGCTCAGCGCCGCGCTCAGGGCGATGAAGAAGAGGGCCCGGCCCGCACACGCTTGGCCCTGCAAAGCGGGGGTGAGGGTCAATGAGCCACGACGAAGAGCGCCGCCTGCAACGCGCTCAATTGCCCGAAGGTTTGCGTCCAGAGACGCTGGCCGTGCGCACTGCGCTGGCGCCCAGCCAGCACGGCGAGAACTCTGAAGCCTTGTTCCTGACCAGCACTTTTGTGCAGCCCAACGCCGAGGAATCGGCGCGGCGATTTGCGGCTTCCGAGGACTTCACTTACTCGCGCACCAGCAATCCGACGGTACGCAGTCTGGAGGCGCGTTTGGCCGCCATGGAAGGCACCGAGGCCGCCATTGCTACATCGACCGGCATGAGCGCGATTCTCTTGGTCTGCATGGGCTTGCTCAAGGCCGGCGACCATGTGGTGTGCTCACGTTCGGTGTTCGGCTCCACCATCAATTTGTTTGCCAAAGAGTTTGGCAAGTTTGGGGTTGAGACCAGCTTTGTCTCGCAGACCGATTTGCAGGAATGGCGCGATGCCATTCGGCCGAACACCCGCTTGTTTTTTGCTGAGACGCCCACCAACCCGCTGACCGAAGTTTGCGATATCCGCGCCTTGGCTGATATGGCTCATGCGGCCGGCGCGATGCTGGTGGTGGACAACACGTACGCGACACCAGCCCTGCAGCAACCGGCCAAGATGGGCGCTGATCTGGTTATGCATTCGGCGACCAAGTTCATGGATGGACAAGGCCGGGTCATGGCCGGCGCCTTGTGCGGGTCGAATGCACTGATCAAAGATGTGTTCGGTCCGGTGATGCGCACCTTGGGCATGGTCTTGGCGCCCTTCAATGCTTGGGTGATCTTGAAGGGCTTGGAGACGCTCAATTTGCGCATGCGCGCCCAAAGCGAAAGTGCCTTGGCCGTGGCCAAGTGGTTGGAAGCACGACCCGAGGTGGCGCGCGTCTATTGCCCCTCTTTGCCCTCGCACCCCCAGCATGAGTTGGCGATGCGCCAGCAATCAGGGCAGGGTGGGGCGGTGTTGTCGTTTGAGCTGCGAGCGGACTCGCCCGAAGCCGCTCGCGCCGCAGCTTTTCACATCATCGACAGCACCCGCGTGCTCAGCATCGCCACCAACTTGGGCGATACCAAATCCATCATCACCCATCCCGCAACCACCTCGCATGGTCGCCTCAGCGAAGCGCAGCGTCAGGCCGCAGGCATCAGCCAAGGTTTGATCCGCTTGTCCGTCGGTCTGGAGCATGTCGATGACATCACCGACGATTTGTTGCGCGGACTTTCTACTTTGAAATCGCTATGAGCCAAAACGCTTCACTCCCTGTTCGCACGCGAATTGCACCTTCGCCCACCGGCTTTTTGCATCTGGGCACCGCACGTACGGCTTTGTACTCTTGGGCCTATGCGCGTCATTTCGGCGGCAAGTTTGTGCTGCGCATTGAAGACACCGATGTGGCCCGATCGACGCAAGACTCGGTAGAACAGATTCTGGCTTCGATGAAGTGGTTGGGTCTGGACTATGACGAAGGCCCGATCTACCAGATGCAACGCCTGGAGCGCTATCACGCGGTGGCTGAACAATTGATCGCCGAGGACAAGGCCTATCGTTGCTACAGCACGCCGGCTGAGTTGGACGAAATGCGCGAGGCACAGCGGGCTCGTGGCGAAAAGACCCGCTACGACGGACGCTGGCGCCCGGAGGCCGGCAAGACGCTGCCACCTATTCCAACAGGTGTTGCGCCGGTCGTTCGCTTCAAGAACCCGCTCGAAGGCGATGTGACCTGGGACGACTTGGTGAAGGGTCCCATCACCATCAACAACCGCGAGATCGATGATCTGATCATCTTGCGACCCGCCGCCGAAGACGCGCCGGCCGGCAGCCTGGGCGTGCCCACCTACAACTTCGCGGTAGTGGTGGACGATTGGGATATGCAAATCAGCCATGTGTTCCGGGGCGATGAGCATGTCAATAACACGCCTTGGCAGATCAATATCTTCAATGCGCTGGGCGCGCCCTTGCCTCAGTTTGGCCATGTGCCTGTGATCTTGGGTGATGACGGCCAGAAGCTGTCGAAACGCCGCGGCGCAGTTAGTGTCACGGCCTATGAAGAAGCCGGCTACTTGCCCGAGGCCATGCTGAACTACCTGTCGCGCTTGGGCTGGAGCCACGGCGACGACGAACTGTTCAGCCGGGAGCAGCTAGTGTCTTGGTTCGACGGTACCCATCTGAACAAGAGTCCGGCCCAATGGGATCCCGCCAAGTTGGAATGGGTGAACAGCCAGTACATCAAGCAAGCCGATGATGCTCGCTTGGCCGGGCTGGTTTCTGCTCAGTTGCGCCAGCAGGGCATTGAGGCTGAACCTTCGCGCTTGCTGCCCATGTGTGCTTTGTTCAAAGACCGGTGCGCAACGACGGTCGCTTTGTGTGACTGGCTGCTCATGTACTTCGCGCCGGTCAGCCCCAGCGCAGAAGACCTAGCAAGCCATGTGACCGACGCAATCAAGCCTGCCTTGTCTGGACTTGCTGATCGTCTGGAGGCCATGGCGGAATGGACCAAGGCCAACATCGCTGCTGCGATCAAAGAAACGATTGCAGCACACGGCATCAAAATGCCCGTCTTGGCCATGCCTGTGCGCGCTTTGGTCTGCGGACGAGTGCAAACACCCAGCGTGGATGCTGTACTCGAGTTGTTTGAAAAAGAAATTGTGATCAAACGCTTGCGCTCCGCCTAAAAAACGTTCTACAATCTACGTCTTGCTTGAACAGCGCGATACGCAAAACGTCGCACGGTAGCCAAGTCAAAGCGAGTGAAAGCTCAGATTGACAAAGTACTGAGTGAATGTTTTGAGTTGAAGGTTTTGGGGGTATAGCTCAGCTGGGAGAGCGCTTGCATGGCATGCAAGAGGTCAACGGTTCGATCCCGTTTATCTCCACCAAATATTATTTGGCGGCGCGCAGTTCAAGAAAGTAGAAAGTAGAAGGTTTAGTCCCCTTCGTCTAGAGGCCTAGGACACCACCCTTTCACGGTGACTACAGGGGTTCGAATCCCCTAGGGGACGCCAAGTTTGACAAGACTTGGTAGTTGTTTTGAGAATGTTTTAAGACAACTACAAATTTGTTCTGTATATTCGTGTTATACTAATATACATGGAGTGGTAGTTCAGTTGGTTAGAATACCGGCCTGTCACGCCGGGGGTCGCGGGTTCGAGTCCCGTCCACTCCGCCAGCATACTGCTACGGTATTAACCGTAGCAAACATTAAAGTAGTTAGTTGAAAGATTAGCGAATTTAATGTGTTATACTGAATGTAGTTGTGTTGCTTGAATAGCGCAGCGCCCTAAGAAATTCGGGGGTATAGCTCAGCTGGGAGAGCGCTTGCATGGCATGCAAGAGGTCAACGGTTCGATCCCGTTTATCTCCACCATTTACTGGCATTTGCTGATAGATGGCGGCGCGCGTTTTAAGCAGTATCGGTTGCATAGAAGGTTTAGTCCCCTTCGTCTAGAGGCCTAGGACACCACCCTTTCACGGTGACTACAGGGGTTCGAATCCCCTAGGGGACGCCAAGTTTGACAAGGCTTGGTAATCACATTGAGTGATTACAAAACTTGTCCGATGATGAAGAGTTTGCTCATGCGAATTGTTCATCATTTGGAGTGGTAGTTCAGTTGGTTAGAATACCGGCCTGTCACGCCGGGGGTCGCGGGTTCGAGTCCCGTCCACTCCGCCAATATTGAAAGCCCTGATTGCGAAAGCGGTCAGGGCTTTTTCTTTTGTGTCTGTCTCTGGCAGTTTGGGTGTCAGGGCCGTCTGCTCCAGCCTAAGCAGAAAGATGCGAGCCTGCTCCGAAGGGTGGCCCGTCAGTCGACCTCATCCCTCACTGCATTGCCTGATGCCTGATGCCTGATGCCTGATGCCTGATGCCTCATCTGAAGCTGGGTTTTCTGAATCAAGTTCAGAATCTACGATCGCTGACATGAATGGAGCTCGCGAGTCCGGCCCTTGTTGGGTCTGCTGGTTTCAATAACTCGCAAATCAGTTGGGCAAAAGCATTTCAGCTTTTCGCTAGATCAGCTCAAAGCCGAGGCCATCAATGGATGGCCGTCGCCCACGTCATCGCGATTTTGAGTAAGACTCAGCATTGCTTGGTACGGCCGGGTGATGATTCTCGTATTTGGAAGTAATCCGATACTCCAAACAATGAATACCAACCCAGTTTGGAAGGGCTGGCGCACATTTAGCGAAAAATTGGTTTCAGTTGAACATCTGCCCACGAATAAGGCCGACCGCCAATCCTTCGAGTGCGAAACTCTCATCGCCCTCAGCCACCAATATGGGCTCGAAGTCAGAGTTTTCAGGAAGCAATTCAATGCCTTTGCGATTGCGCTGATAACGCTTGACTGTGACTTCATCGCCGAGGCGAGCCACAACAATCTGACCGTTCTTGGCTTCGGAAGCTTTCTTCACGGCAAGCAAGTCGCCGTCCATGATGCCAATATCTTTCATACTCATGCCTCGGACTTTCAATAGATAGTCGGGCTTTTGTGTGAACATGCTGGCTTCTACCGCGTAGCTTTGTTCGATATGTTCTTGCGCCAAAATAGGCTGACCCGCAGCAACACGGCCCACCAAGGGCAAACTCAATTGAGCCAGAGCCGCAAGCGGTAATGTGAATTGCCGGTCATTCAGCTCCTTGCTGCGGCTCAATCCCATGCGCAGTTGCTGGGCTTCTTTCGCTTCTCTTGCCTGATGCACCGCTTTCAATGTGTCAGACTTCAGCCTGATGCCGCGGGATGTGCCGCCCAGCAATTCAATGACGCCTTTGCGAGCCAAGGCTTGTAAATGTTCTTCGGCGGCATTGGCCGAGCGAAACCCTAATTCAGCGGCAATTTCTGCCCGAGTGGGCGGCGCTCCGGTCATTTCGATGGCCTGTCGGACCAAATCAAGGATTTGTTGTTGACGTGCGGTGAGCTTCGGCTTGTCGTCCATGGGGATCCTGCTTCGGTTGACCTGAATATTCATCCAGTAACTGTATTTTCATCCAGCTCAGCGAAAAATGCAAAAAAACTATACCTCTCATGGCCCAGATGAACAGACGCACGGCGTCGCCTCAGGGCGGGTGGTGATCTTGGGAACGGGCGGCACGATCGCGGGCACGGCGGAAGATGCGTCTGACAATGTGGGCTACCGTGCGGCACAACTCGGAGTTGAGCAGTTGCTGGTGGCAATTCCGCCGTTGGCGAATTACCTGCTTGAAACTGAACAAGTGGCCCAGTTGGACAGCAAGGATATGGATTTTGCGACCTGGCAACGTTTGGCTTTGCGTGTCGAAGCGCACCTGGCGCGTCCCGATGTCGCGGGTTTGGTGATTACTCATGGGACGGACACGCTGGAAGAAACTGCCTACTTTCTTCAGCGTGTGCTGGCACCAAAGAAGCCCGTCGTTCTGACCGCAGCCATGCGTCCAGCCACGGCTTTGCAAAAGGACGGCCCGCAGAACTTGCTGGATGCAGTGACTTTGGCACTGGACCCACGAGCCTCAGGTGTATTGCTCGCTTTTGCTGGCCAAGTCCATAGCGCCGAACAGGTGCGGAAAATTCATAGCTACAAGGTGGACGCTTTTGCTTCGGTCGATGGCGCGCGTTTGGCGTGCATCGAAGAAGGGCAAATTCGCTGGTTGGCTGCGGCGCCCGTTACAGGCGATGCAGTAGGCACCAAGGCCTTGTCGGCCAGTTCGATTGACGCCTGGCCCCGCATCGAGATCGTGATGAACTACGTGGGCGCCAACGGCTCGGCAGTTCGAGCGCTGCTGGCCCAGGGTGTCGATGGTCTCGTGGTTGCCGGCACAGGCAATGGCAGCTTGTCTGTGGGCCTGGAAGCCGCCTTGCGTGAGGCGCAAAGCGCTGGGGTTTCGGTGTGGCGAAGCACACGCTGTGATGCCGGCCCCGTCACTTCGTCCACGGAAGCCTTGCCCAGCGCCGGTGCCTTGAGCCCGGTGAAGGCGCGCATCGAACTGTTGCTGACCTTGCTGTGGCAAAAATGCGGAGCGCAAAGTCGCTGAGGCCAGGTGCCGAGTCGCTTCAGTTGAGCGGGGCCGCTGTTTTGCAGCGGCCCCGTTTGTTTATCCTTCAGCAGCTGACTTACACGATATTCAAGCTGACATCGATATTGCCGCGCGTGGCATTTGAGTAGGGGCAGACCTGGTGAGCCGCAGCCACCAGTTGCTCAGCGCTCGCCTTGTCCAGGCCGGGGATGCTGATGTTCAGGGCGACCTGAATGCCGAAGCCTGCGGGAATCGGGCCGATGCCAACTTCGGCTTTGATGCTCAGGTCGGCAGGCAAAGCAATTTTCATCTTGCTCGCAACGACCTTCATGGCACCAATGAAACAAGCTGAGTAGCCTGCGGCAAACAACTGCTCTGGGTTGGTGCCAGGGCCGCCGGCGCCTCCCAGTTCTTTGGGGGTAGACAGAGTCAAGTTCAGAACGCCATCTGGCGTCGAGGACTTGCCTTCGCGGCCGCCAGTGCTGGTGGCGTGGGCGGTATAGAGAACTTTGTCGAGTGCCATGGTGTCTTCCTTTGCGGTGGTGGGTGATCGAAACATGAAGAGGCGAAACGTGAGCAGGCGAAACGGTGTCGAACAGGCTTGGATGGCAGCTTGGGTGTGACTGGCTTTGCACGCCAAGCGTCTCAAGCAGGTCTTGTATCTCGACTTCGGTCGGTGTTTAAAAAACTCTGCATTTGCTGCTTCAGCTGATGCAATCGTTGCGTTAATTCTTGGAGCTCCTTCAAGCTGCAGTCGCTGGCGCAAGCCAAGATGCCAGGAATGGGGCGAGCAGCTGCTTTCAGGCTTTGCCCGTGCTCTGTCAAAAAGACCTCGACGCGCCGCTCATCTTCTTGGGCTCTTTGACGCCGGAGCCAACCGTTGCTTTCCATCCTTTTGAGCAGCGGAGTCAACGTGCCTGAGTCCAGCGATAGGCGTTCACCCAGTTGGGACACATGAATGCCATCGCTTTCCCAGAGTACCAACATCACCAAGTATTGAGGGTAGGTCAGTCCAAGCGGCTCGAGTAGGGGTTTGTAGGCCTTGGTCATCGCCAGAGAACTGGCGTACAGGGCGAAGCAAAGCTGCTGATCGAGTTGCATCATGGTGTCGCTCGAAGTCATGTCACGCGGCGAAGTTTTCTGAGTTCCGCTGCTTTGCTGAGGCGATGTTTTGCTTGGCATGGATAAGAATGTAGCTGGCAATTAAATTGCGCACAATTTAAATGGTTATTGGCCTTTGTGTTACGGCCCATACTAGGGTTCTTGCTGAGGGACTACAGGAATGCGCCTTTGGGGATTTGCTGCGGCTCTCAGGGCCAGGGTCTATAACTAATCCAAAAGGATCAGGCAAACAGGTCGGCGCATGTACAGTGCTGCGCTTTACACAAGCGACTTGAATTGGAGCCCTCGATGCAATGGATTGCGAACCTTCTGCTGGCTTTGGTGGCCGGCTTGCATCTGTACTTCTTGGTCCTTGAGATGTTTCTCTGGACCAAGCCCTTGGGTCGAAAGGTGTTCGGCTTGACGCCGGAGTTTGCCCAGGCCAGCAAGGTGCTGGCTGCCAATCAAGGTCTCTACAACGGCTTCTTGAGCGCGGGGCTGTTTTGGAGCTTGAGCCAAGGGGCGACGGGCGTGCCGAACCAGCTTTTCTTCTTGGGCTGTGTGGTGGTGGCCGGTGTTTATGGAGCGGCTACCGTCAGCCGCAAGATTCTCTTTGTCCAAGCCTTGCCGGCCGCCTTAGGCGTGGCGGCCGTGCTTCTCGCGCGCTGAACCCTTGGCCGAGCTTGCACTGTGATGCGCGAGCTCGGGGGCCCGCGCTCCGGCGGGTTCAACCGGCGGCGTGGATGGCGTCGACTTCGGCGCTCAACTCCAGCCAGCGCATTTCCGCGTCGGCCAATTCGTCACCGATGGCCTTCAATCGGCGGCCCAATTCAGCAATTTGCACCGGCGTGGCGCTGCCTGCGGCCAACTGAGCTTCCACCGCACTGCGCTCGTCGGCCAGTTTGTTCAGCTTCGCGTCAATGGATTCCATTTCGCGACGCAGCGGCTTGGTCTGCTCGGCCAGCTTTTGCCGCGCTTGGCCGCTGGACTTGCGGTCCTCCCGCGCTGCTGGCGCTTTGGCTGCGACCGGTGCCGCGACAGGGGCGGCGGCGGGCGCGGGTGCAGAGACATTGCCACCACTTCTAGCGCTCTTGAGCGCGGCTTTCGCCGCTTCCTTGGCCGCCTTGGCGGCTTCCTTGGATTGCTCCAGCAGCCACTTCTGATAGTCGTCCAAGTCGCCGTCAAAGGGCGATACCGCGCCCTTGGTGACCAGCCAGAATTCGTCGCACACCTCGCGCAGCAAGGCCCGGTCGTGGCTGACCAGCATCACCGTGCCCTCGAACTCATTCAAGGCCATGGACAAGGCCTCGCGGGTGTTCAAGTCCAGATGGTTGGTGGGTTCGTCCAAGAGTAGAAGGTTGGGGCGTTGCCAGACCAGCATGGCCAACACCAGGCGCGCCTTTTCACCGCCCGACAAAGAGCCCACTTCCTGATTGACCATGGAACCGACAAAGCGGAACTGGCCCAAGAAGTCGCGCAACTCCTGCTCGCGCGCACTCGGGCTGACCTCTTTGGCCAGGCGCACCATGTGCGAAAGCGGGCCTTCGTCGGGGCGCAACACGTCCATCTCTTGCTGGGCAAAGTAGCCGATCGTCAGGCCCTTGCCCTCGGTGATCTTGCCCCCCATGGCGCGCTGCATGCGGGCCACGGTTTTCACCACGGTTGACTTGCCCTGGCCGTTGGCGCCGAGGATGCCGATGCGTTGGCCGGCCAAGACCGAGCGGTTGATGCCGCGCACGATGACGTTCTCGCCCTCAGCGGTGTCGTAGCCGCAGGCCACTTCGTCAAACATCAGCATGGGGTTGGGCAAGTTCAGCGGCTCGCGGAACTCGAATGAGAAGTCGGCCGAGGCCAACACCGGCGCCAGCTTTTCCATTCTTTCCAAGGCCTTGACCCGGCTCTGTGCCTGCTTGGCCTTGCTGGCCTTGGCCTTGAAGCGGTCAATGAACTTCTGCAGATGGGCAATGCGTTCTTGTTGCTTGCCGAAGGCCGCTGTTTGCTGCTCCATGCGCTCGGCGCGCATGGTTTCAAAGGTGGTGTAGTTACCGCCGTAGCGGATCAGCTTGGCTTCGTCCAGGTGCAGCGTCACACGGGTGATGGCGTCCAGGAATTCGCGGTCATGGCTGATCACGATCAGCGTGCCTTCATAGCGCTGCAGCCAGGCTTCCAGCCAGACCAAGGCGTCCAAGTCCAAGTGGTTGGTGGGCTCGTCCAGCAGCATCAAATCGGCCGGGCACATCAGCGCGCGGGCCAGTTGCAAACGCATGCGCCAGCCGCCCGAAAAGCTGTTCACCGGCGCATCGACCTGTTCACCCTTGAAGCCCAGGCCCATCAACAGGGCTTGCGCACGCGGCCGGGCATCAAAAGCGCCCACATCGCTGAGCAAGGCATGCGCGTCGGCCATGGCGTGGCCGTCTTCGGCGGCCTCGGCGGCGTCAAGCGCTGCGCGTGCCGCCATTAAGCGGGTGTCGCCTTCCAACACATACTCGGTCGCCGGCATCTCGGTTTCGGGCATGTTCTGCGCCACTTCACCCACCGCCCATTGACGCGGAATGTCCACCTCGCCTTTGTCGTTTTGCAGGCGGTGGGTCAGCATCGCAAACAGGCTGGATTTGCCGGCGCCGTTGCGCCCCACCAAGCCGATTTTTTCGCCCGGTTGAAGCGTGACGGAAGCGTCGTCGAGCACGACCTTGGTGCCGCGGCGCAGTGTGATATTGCGTAAGGTGATCATGCTTGCAGGTCCTGGTTTTTCTTTGTGAGTTCTTCTTGGGTGACGAGCAAGACTTGGTCTTCTCCGGCCGATGTTTCCATCCAGGCCACTTCCAACTGCGGGAATGCCGCTTCAAAAAATTCGCGTTCGTTACCGATTTCCAGCACCAGCACGCCCTGCGGGCTGAGATGCTGGCTGGCCTGGGCCAACAGGCCACGAACAAAGTCCATGCCGTCGGTGCCACCGGCCAGCGCTAACTCGGGTTCTGCGCGGTACTCGGCCGGCAGCTTGCTCATCGAGTCGCTGTTGACGTAGGGCGGGTTGCACAGGATCAAGTCATAGCGCTGACCTGCCGCTGGGCTCAGGCCATCACCTTGAAGCAGACGGATGCGTTCGCTCAAGGCATGTTTGTCGACATTGATGCGCGCCACCTGCAGGGCATCAACGCTGAGGTCGATGGCGTCCACCGCAACCTCGGGCCAGGCCATGGCCGCCAACACCGCCAAAGAGCCATTACCAGTACAAAGGTCCAACACGCGCTGGGTTTGGTCCGACAACCAGGCGTCAATCGACGCGTCTGCGATGAGCTCCGCGATCAAGCTGCGCGGCACGATGCTGCGCTCGTCCACATAAAAAGGAATACCCTGCAGCCAGGCTTCGCGGGTCAGGTAGGCGGCAGGCTTGCGGCTGCTGATGCGCTCGTCCACCAGAGTGCTGATTTGCTGCTCTTGCTCAGCACTCAGCTCCACTTGCTCATGCTCATCCAGGCTGTCCAGCGGCAGGCCGCAGCGCCACAGGACCAGCCATGCCGCCTCGTCGAATGCATTCGTGGTGCCATGCCCAAAGGAAACGCCCGCCTGGGTCAGGCGGGCGGCGTTCAGTTCAATGCAGTCAATCAGCTTCACAGCAGCAGGTTCTCCAGCGTGCGTCGGTAAATCTCTTTGAGCGGCTCCAGGCTGTCGGCGGGCAGGTACTCGTCGATCTTGTGGATGCTGGCATTGATGGGGCCGAACTCGATCACCTGCGGGCAGATCTTGGCGATGAAGCGCCCGTCGGAGGTGCCGCCGGTGGTCGACAGCTGCGTCTGCAAGCCGGTCTGCGCCAGGATGGCTGCGCTGATGGCCGCACTCAAATTGCCTTCCGGGGTCAGGAAGGGTTCGCCGCCCAAGGTCCAGTCCAGCGCGTACTCCAAACCATGGCGCGCCAGCAGGGCCTGCACCTTGGACTTCAGGCCTTCCGGCGTGGACTCGGTCGAGAAGCGGAAGTTGAAGTCCACCACCATCTCGCCTGGGATCACATTGGTGGCGCCGGTGCCGGCGTTGATATTGGAGATCTGGAAGGTGGTGGCGGGGAAATAGGCGTTACCAGCATCCCATTGGGTGCTTGCCAACTCGGCCAAGGCCGGCGCGGCCTGATGCACCGGATTGCGCGCCAACTGCGGATAGGCCACATGACCTTGAATGCCCTTGACCCGCAGTTTGCCGCTGAGCGTGCCGCGGCGGCCGTTCTTCAGCATATCGCCGAGCTGGTCCACCGAGGTGGGCTCGCCCACGATGCAGTAGTCCAGTTTCTGGCCGCGCGCCTGCAGCAGTTGGCAGCAGACCTTGGTGCCATCGACCGAGGGGCCTTCTTCATCGCTGGTCAGCAAAAATGCCAAGCTGCCGGCGTGGTCTGGGTGGGCCTGCACAAACTCTTCGGCGGCCACCACCATGGCGGCGACCGAACCCTTCATGTCCGCGGCACCACGGCCGTAGATGCGGCCCTCGCGGTAGCTGGGCACAAAGGGGTCTGAGGTCCAGCTGTCCAGGCGCCCCGGCGGCACCACATCGGTGTGGCCGGCCAACATCATCACGGCGGGATTCGGTGCGCTGCCATGCTTGATGGCCCAGAGGTTGCGGACACGGAAGTTGTCGGGGCCGCTGTCCATGCGTTCGATCTCAAAACCCAGCGCTTGCAGGTGGGTCGCAATCAGGTCTTGGCAGCCGGCGTCGTCGGGCGTGATCGAGGGGCGCGCAATCAGCGCCTCCAAAAGGGCGAGGGTGTCGGACATCGTTGTTTTTCTTGTGCTGCTGCGTTCAGTCGTGACGGACGTCAAGCGTGATTTCGGTGAAGCTGGCCTCGTCGCTGGCCTTTTCTTGCACATGGGACACCGGCTTGGTGCCACCGGGTGCCTCGTTTTGCAGGCGCCAGAGCAGATTGGTCGGTGAGTCGGCGAAGGCCAGGCCTTCTTCGCGGGTGATGGTGCCCTCGGTGATCAGCTTGGCGAAATGCTCTTCATAACTCTGCGAGCCCTCGGCAATCGATTTCTCCATCGCTTCTTTGACGCCGGCAAAGTCGCCTTGCTCGATCAGCTCAGAAATCAGCTTGGAGTTGATCAAGATCTCGATCACCGGAATGCGTCCACCGGCGGCGGCACGCACCAGGCGCTGCGAGACGATGGACTTCAGGCCCGCCGCCAAGTCGTTCAACAGCGCTGGCCGCGACTCCGGCGTGTAGAAGGACAGAATCCGGTTCAGTGCATGGTAGGAGTTATTGCCGTGTAGCGTGGCCAGCACCAGGTGGCCAGAAAGGGCATAGGAAATCGCTGCCGTCATCGTTTCGCGGTCGCGGATTTCGCCGATCAAAATGCAGTCCGGCGCCTGCCGCAGGGCGTTCTTCAGCGCAATCTGCAGGCTGGCGGTGTCGCGGCCGACTTCGCGCTGGTTGATGACCGAGCGCTTGTTGGTGAACAGGTACTCCAGCGGGTCCTCGATGGTGAGGATGTGGCCGGTCATGGTCTGGTTGCGCTGCTCCAGCATGGAGGCCAGCGTGGTGCTCTTGCCGGTGCCGGTCGCGCCCACCATCAGGATCAGGCCGCGCTTTTCTTGCACCAACTTGCCCAGCACCGGGGGGAGGTTCAGGCTCTCCAGGCTGGGGATGTTGTGCGGGATGTGGCGGAACACGCCGGCAATGCTGCCGCGCTGGCGAAAGCCCGAGAGGCGAAAACTCCCCACCTTACTGACCGACACGGCGAGATTCAGCTCGCCGCTTTGGTCCAGCTCGGCCATCTGGGCGGGCTCCACCACCTCGGCGATCAACTGGCGGGGTTGCAGCGGCGTCAACACCTGGTCGGACAACTGCACGATCTGGCCATTCAACCGGATCAGCACCGGCATATTGGCCGACAGGTAAACGTCGGACGCCCCCTTGTCCGCCATCAGGCGCAGGATGCGCTCCATGTTTCCGCTGCTCATTGCGCGCCTCCCGCTGCCTTGTTGATCGCTCTTGTTGTCGCCGCTGCTGCGTGCCGAAATTAGGCGCGCAGAAGGTCGTTGATGCTGGTCTTGGCGCGGGTGCCGGCGTCGACCTTCTTGACGATGATGGCGGCGTAGAGGCTGTACTTGCCCTCATTCTTGGGCAGGCTACCGCTGATCACCACCGAGCCAGCGGGCACACGGCCGTAGCTGACGGTGTCGGTTTCGCGGTCATAGATCGGGGTGCTCTGGCCGATGTACACGCCCATGGAGATGACCGAGTTCTCTTCCACGATCACGCCTTCCACCACTTCCGAGCGGGCGCCGATGAAGCAGTTGTCCTCGATGATGGTGGGGTTGGCTTGCAGGGGCTCCAGCACGCCGCCGATGCCCACGCCGCCGCTCAGGTGCACGTTCTTGCCGATCTGAGCGCAGCTGCCGACGGTGGCCCAGGTGTCCACCATGGTGCCTTCATCAACATAAGCGCCGATGTTCACGTAAGAGGGCATCAAGATCACGTTTTTGGCCAAGAAGCTGCCACGGCGGGCCACGGCGGGCGGCACCACGCGCACGCCCATGGCGCGGATCGCGTCTTCACTTAGGCCGCCGAACTTGGTGGGCACCTTGTCGAAGAAGGTGGTGTCGCCGGCGCCCATCAGGCGGTTGTCGTTCAGGCGGAAGGACAGCAGCACGGCCTTCTTCAGCCACTGGTGCACCGTCCACTGGCCCACGCCCTGGCGCTCGGCCACGCGCAGGCGGCCCGCGTCCAGCTCAGCCATCACATGCTCAACGGCTTCGCGCACTTCGGGCGAGTTGCTGGTGGTGATGTTGGCGCGACCTTCCCAGGCCAGTTCGATGGTGGATTGCAGATTTTGTGTCATGAGCTATTGAGCGCAAAAAGGAATGAACAGGGGCAGAGGAGAACGGGCGAGAGCGGGCGAGTACGGGCTTGGGGTCAATCAAACAGCCACGGCCGGCGCTGGGTAAGCGCGGCAGTAGTCGGCAATCCGCTGTGCGGCTTCCAGGCATTCGCCCACTTCCGCCACCAGCGCCAGACGGATACGCCCAGCGCCGGGATTGACACCATGCGCTTCACGCGCCAGCAGGCTGCCTGGTAATACCGCGACATTGTATTGAGCCAGCAAGCCCTGAGCGAAGGCAATGTCGCACCCGCCATTCATATGGGCGGGCACGGCGGCCCAAAGGTAAAAGCCGGCATCCGGCAGGGCCACTTCCATATGCTGAGCCAGTAGCGGCGTGACCTGGGCGAACTTGGCGCGGTATTGCTCGCGATTCGCCACCACATGGGCCTCATCGCCCCAGGCGGCGATGCTGGCCGCTTGCACCATCGGGTTCATGGCGCTGCCGTGATACGTGCGGTAGAGCAAGAACTTCTTGATGAGGGCGGCGTCTCCGGCCACAAAGCCGCTGCGCAAGCCCGGCACATTGGAGCGCTTGGACAGGCTGGTGAAGGCAATCAGATTGCGGAAGTCCGCGCGGCCCAAATGCGCTGCAGCTTGCAGGCCGCTCAGCGGCGCTTCCTCGCGGAAATAGATCTCCGAATAGCACTCGTCCGAGGCGATCACAAAGCCATAGCGATCGCTCAACTCAAACAGTGTTTTCCACTCTTGCAGCGGCATCACCGCGCCCGTTGGGTTGCCGGGGGAGCAGACGTAGAGCAGCTGGGTCTTGGCCCAAGTGTCGGCGTCGATCTGGCTCCAGTCGGCGGCGAAGTTCTTGGTGGGGTCGCTGTTGGCAAAAGCCGTTTGCGCGCCGGCCAGCAAGGCTGCGCCTTCGTAGATTTGGTAGAAGGGATTCGGGCAGACCACGGTGGCGCCCGGGCGGCTGGCGTCGATGACGGTCTGCGCCAGAGCGAACAAGGCCTCGCGGGAGCCGTTCACCGGCAGCACCTGGCTGGCGGGGTCTAGCGCCAAGCCGTAGCGGCGCTGCAGCCATTGGCAGATGGCTTCGCGCAAGCGCGGCTCGCCGGCGGTGGCCGGGTAGACCGAGAGCGTCTTCACGCTGGCGATCAGCGCGTCTTCGATCAGCTGCGGCGCCGGGTGCTTGGGCTCACCGATGCCCAGGCTGATGGCGCGCAAGGCTGGATTGGGCTGGATGCCCGCATTCAACGCACGCAGGCGCTCGAAGGGGTAGGGATGCAGCTTGTCCAGCAAGGGGTTGTGCGGGGCGGGAGGCGTCATGTACGTTCTTTCGGTCTCTTCTTCATGGCTTGGGCGCTTGATTGCCGAGGCCAATCATGGCGCGGCGGCCGCGCCGCTCAAAGCCAGCCAGCGCAGCCGGGCTTGCCGCAACGGCAGGCCAGCCGTCCTTCGTGGTGAGTCGCGCCATAAGCCACCGTGATCTCTTCGCCCACTTGCAAATCGCGCAAGGCAAAGAACTCGATGGCACCGGCCTCCACCGCAATGCGGGCGTTTGGCGCGCAAGAATGGTTGGTGAAGCGCATCGGGTCGTCGGAGCGGGTGGCGTCAATCGCGCGGCTGGCCGAGATTTCAACCAGCATGATGCGCTGGCGACCCTCGGCGCGCCGCCTAGCCTCGGCCACGCTGATGGCTTCGCCGGTTAGCTCTCCCAGCTTGGTGCCCTGCGGCACGCTCTCGTCCGCAAACACGCCGAAGCCGTCAATGCGGCTGCGCCGCACGCGAACAGCGCTCAGCTGATGGCTGCTACTGGTGGGAAAAGCCAAGGTCCAAGCTCTTGCTGTGCCGATTGGGCTTGATCAAGCCAGCAGGCCCGATTGGAAGCCATGTTCGGGCAAGTCCACCCGGGGCAGCGGCTGCCAGCCCTTTTTGCGATGCTCCACCACCACATTGGTGTAGATGCCGCCGCGCACATACCACTTGGCAGTGATGCGGATGAAGCGCGGATTCGTCACCTTGACGATGTCTTCCAAGATGGTGTTGGTGACCTTCTCGTGGAAAGCGCCTTCGTTGCGGTAGCTCCAGAAGTACATCTTCAGGCTCTTCAGCTCGACGCAGTACTTGTCCGCAATCATGTCGATGGTGAAGTGCGCAAAGTCGGGCTGGCCGGTCAGCGGGCAGTGGCAGGTGAACTCCGGCACCTGAAACTGAATCACATAGTCCCGCTCGGGCGCCGGGTTAGGGAAGGCATGCAATTCCTTGCTGGGGCGCGAGGGCGGATTTGGCGGCATTTCGCGCTGCTTGGGCGCCATCTCCATGCTGACTTGGCTCTCCAGCACAGGGGCAGCCGCCTTGCGGGGCTTGACTGCGCTCGAAGCGGCCTTGCCTGCCGTGCCGGCCTTGGGGGCCAGCTTCAACACTTTTCGCGTCTTGGCCTCGAGTTCAAGGTCTTGCCTGGCCTTGTTGGTAGTCTTGTTGGCGGGCTTGGCAGAAGGCTTGGCGGAAGGCTTGGCGCTAGGCTTTGGCGCTTGCTTGGCTTCTTTGACGGTCGGGTTGTTCTTGGCCATGAATTCAGTGCGGCGCGACATGGGGCCGACAAGCAGCCCGCTGATGCTCACGCTCATGAGTAGAAGGGGGAGGGCCCAATGGTATCATCCAGCCCAGACAAAGCGCCCGCCTGTGGCGCTTTTGTATAAATAAATCAACGGCTTAGCAACGATTGCTGGAGCCCCCGGGAGGCCTATGGCGGCATGCGGGGCTTGGGCGATCGGGCTCACCTCATCTCGCACCCATGCGTCTGAATTCGATCAAGCTCTCGGGCTTCAAGTCCTTTGCCGATCCGACGGTGTTTCAGCTGCCCGGGCAGCTGGTGGGCGTGGTGGGGCCCAACGGTTGCGGCAAGTCCAACATCATGGACGCGGTGCGCTGGGTGCTGGGCGAGAGCAAGGCGTCTGAGTTGCGTGGCGAGTCCATGCAGGACGTCATCTTCAATGGCTCCGGCAACCGCAAGCCCGCCAGCCGCTCCAGCGTTGAGCTGGTGTTCTCCAATGAAGACGGTCGCGCCGGCGGGCAATGGAATCAGTTCGCCGAAATCGCGGTGAAGCGCGTGCTGACGCGCGACGGCACCTCCAGCTATTTCATCAACAACCAGCCGGTGCGCCGCCGCGATGTGCAGGACGTGTTCTTGGGCACAGGCCTGGGGCCGCGTGCTTACGCCATCATCGGCCAGGGCACCATCAGCCGCATCATCGAATCCAAGCCGGAAGAGATGCGCATGTTTTTGGAAGAAGCTGCGGGCGTCTCCAAGTACAAAGAGCGTCGTCGCGAGACCGAGAATCGGCTGAAAGACACCCGCGAAAACCTGACCCGCGTGGACGACATCCTGCGCGAGCTGAACACCAATCTCGACAAGCTGGAAAAGCAAGCCGAGGTGGCCGCCAGCTACCGCAGCTTGCAAGACGCCGGCACTTTGAAGCTGCACCAGCTTTGGTTCCTCAAGCATCGCGATGCCACCTCCGAGCAAGGCCGCGTCAAGACCGAGCACCTGGAAGCCGTGAACGCACTGGAATCGCGAATGGCTGAGTTGCGCCAGGTCGAGGCCGAGCTGGAGACGGTGCGTCAAGCCCATTACGCAGCCGGCGACGAGTTGCACGCCTCGCAAGGCCGTTTCGCCGAGGCACAGCTGGAAGTCAGCCGCCTGGAAGAGCGCATTCGCTATGTGGTCGAAGGCCGCCAGCGGGTTGAGGCCCGCCTCTTGGATCTGAAGTCGCAAAGCCAGCAATGGGAAGAGCGTTCGCTGCAAGCCCAGGCGGAGCTGGAGACGATTGCCGAGCAAATCGCGGCGGCCGAAGAGCAAAGCGAAATCCTCGCCGCCCAAGCCGAAGAGCAGGGCGCCAATCTGCCCAATGCCGAAGACGCGGTGCGTGCGGCGCAAAACCGTGCCAATGAGCAGCGCGCTGCAGTGGTGCAGGTGCAGCAGCAGATCCAGGTGCTGGCCGCTGAGAGCCGCAGCGTCGACGAGCAGTCACGCCAGCTGCGCACCCGCCGCGAGCGTTTGGCGGCCGAACGCCAAGGCCTGGCCGCCCCCGAGCAAGAACGCCTGGCCGAATTGAAGCGCCAGAGCGACGCTGCCACCGAGGCGCAAGAAATGGCCGACGCGCGCCTGCATGAGCTGTCCGAGCAAGTGCCGGTTTATGAAGACGCACGTCGCAACACGCAGCAAGACGCCAATCAGCAAATGGCCAAGCAGTCAGCCTTGTCGGCGCGCCTGGAAGCGCTGAGAGCTTTGCAGGAAAAAGTGCAGACCGAAGGCAAGTTGTTGCCATGGCTGGCCAAGCATGGCCTGGACGGTCTGCAAGGGCTGTGGACCCGGCTGCACATCCAGTCCGGCTGGGAAAACGCCTTGGAGGCCGCCTTGCGTGAACGCATGAGCGCCTTGCAGGTGGGGCGTTTGGAAACGGTGCGCGCTTTCGAGCAAGATGCGCCGCCGGCGCGACTGGCTTTTTATTCCCCCCCATCGGCGGCGATTGCTAATACGCATGAAACGCTGCCAAGGCTCAGTGATTTGCTGCGTTTGGATGACGCCGGCTTGAAGGCCTTGTTGAATGATTGGCTGGAGGGCGTCTACACCGCCGCGTCCATGGACGAAGCGCTGGCGAGCCGCTCGCGCCTGACCCATGGCGAGCTGATCATGACGCCCCAGGGCCATGCGGTCAGCCAGTTTGCGGTGAGCTTTTACGCACCAGACACCGAGCAGGCCGGCATGTTGGCTCGGGCCCAGGAGATCGAAAACCTGGTCTTGGAGCTGCGCGCGCAAGCCGTGATCACCGACGACGCCAAGACTGCGCTGGTACGCGCCGAGGCGGCTTACTCCGAGGCCTCGCAACGCTTGCAGAATCTGCGCCGCGAAGCCGCTGAAACGCAGACTCGGGCCCATCAGCTGCAGGTCGAATTGCTGCGCCTCACTCAGCAAGCCGAGGCCGCCAGCAGCCGCCGTTCGCAGCTGGAAGAGGAGCTGTTCGAGATCGACGCGCAGTCCGAAGAGTTGCAAGAGCGCCGCGTCACCGGTGAAGCGCGCTTTGAGGAGTTGGACATCCAGCTGGCCACCACGCAGGAGCGCCACGCCGAATTGGAAGACGCCACGCTGCTGGCCGAGCGCCGTTTGGGCGAAGCACGCGAACAGTTGCGCGCTTTGGAACGCCGCGCTCAAGAAGCGCAGTACAGCGCACGCGCGCTGGCCTCACGCCGTGGCGAGTTGCAGCGCGCCATCGAAACCGCGCAATCGCAGATGCAGACCAATAGCCAGTCCACCGAGAGCCTGCAGCGAGAGATGGAAACGCTCAATGACGCCGCCGCGCAAGCCGGCTTGCAGGACGCGCTGGCCTTGAAGATGGAGCGCGAGCAGGCTTTGGCCGCTGTGCGCAGCGGCTATGACGACCTGACCCTGCGCCTGCGCAAGGCCGATGAGCAGCGCCTGACCTTTGAGCGCAGCCTGGACCCGCTGCGCGATCGCATCACCAAGCTGCAGCTGGAAGAACAAGCCGCGCAGCTGGGCGGCGCACAGTACATGGAGCAGCTGGTGGCTGCCGCGGTGGATCTGGAAGCGCTGGCCCAAGGCATTGAAGCCGACCAGGTCAAGCTTTACGGCTTGCAAGGCGAGATCGACCGCATCAACCGCGAAATCGCGGCGCTGGGCGCCGTCAATCTGGCCGCGCTGGACGAGTTGACCGCCGCACGTGAACGCAAGACTTTCTTGGATTCGCAGTGCACCGACCTGATGTCGGCCATGAAGACGCTGGAAGACGCGATTCACAAGATCGACCTGGAAACTCGCGACCTGCTGGGCGCGACCTTCGATCAAGTCAATATGCACTTCGGGCGTATGTTCCCTGTGCTCTTCGGCGGCGGGCAGGCCAAGCTGGTGATGACCGGCGACGAAATTCTGGATGCCGGTGTGCAGGTGATGGCCCAGCCGCCGGGCAAGAAAAACAGCACCATCCATCTGCTTTCGGGCGGAGAGAAGGCGCTGACCGCGATCGCCTTGGTGTTCGCGATCTTTCAACTCAACCCCGCCCCGTTCTGTTTGTTGGACGAGGTGGACGCGCCGCTGGATGACGCCAATACCGAGCGTTATGCCAAGCTGGTGGCCGAGATGAGCAGCGGAACCCAGTTCCTCTTCATCTCACACAACAAGATTGCAATGGAAATGGCTGAACAACTGATTGGTGTGACCATGCAGGAGCAGGGTGTCTCCCGCATCGTGGCGGTGGATATGGACAAGGCCTTGGCCATGGCGGAGGCTTGACGCAATGACTTTGACTGAAATGCTTGCCGTCTCGGGTGGCGTTGTGTTGGTCGGTGTGGTGGCGCATGGCGCCTGGACCGCCCGCAAGGCAGGGCCGCGCCGCGCCGAGGTGCAGTTGGAACCGATGATGGACGGCGGCGGCACCCGCGTCGAGCCCGGCATGGACGATCTACAGCCCAGCGTTGAGTCGCCGAGCTTGGACGAAACGGTGCCGGTGGTCGCACGTGCACCGCGCAAGCCCTCGGCCCGCATCGACGCCTTGATCGACGCCATTGCCACCATCACCCTGGACACCCCCATCAGCGGCGAAATGGCGCTCTCGCATTTGCCCGGCAGCCGCCGCGCCGGTACGAAGCCCTTTCACATTGAAGGTTTGAATGCCGAAACCGGCGATTGGGAACTGCCCACACCGGGGCAGCGCTACGGCGAGTTTCAGGCCGGCGTGCAGATGGCCAATCGCAATGGCGCGATGAATGAAATCGAGTACTCGGAGTTCGTGCAAAAAGTGCAGGGCTTTGCCGATGGCATCGGCGCTTTTGTGCAGTTCCCCGACATGCTGGACGTGGTGGGCCGCGCTCGCGAGTTGGATCACTTTGCCGGCGATCATGATGCGCAGCTGGCGATTGTTTTGCGTGCCAAGACGGCCGCTTGGACGCTGGGTTATGTGCAGCAGATGGCCTTGCGCCATGGCTTTGTGCCCGGCGCCATGCCCGGCCGCTTGGTGATGGCCTCGGCAGACGAAGGCGCGCCGCCGATTCTGTGCCTGAATTTTGAGCCGCAAGCAGCCTTGGCTGAGAATCCCCAACAGTCTTCGCTGCGGGAAATCTCGCTGTCGCTGGACGTGCCGCAAACGCCCGAGGCCTTGGAGCCCTTTGCCTCTTGGCAAGAAGCGGCGCGCGGACTGGCCCGCGATATCGAGGCCGATATCTGTGATGACCGCGGGCAGATCCTCAATTTGCACGCCTTTGCCGCGATCGGCCAGGAGTTGACCACGCTGTATCGCGCGCTGGCCTCGCGTGATTTGGCGGCGGGCAGCTTGGCTGCGCGGCGTTTGTTCAGTTAAGTTTGGAGCTAAGCTCGCCTTAGTCAGGAGTTGCCGCTTGCTTACCAGTCTGTTGTTGATTGCCGCCTTGATCGCCAGCAGTGCTTTCTTCTCGATTGCCGAGATTTCGCTGGCCGGTTCGCGTCGTCTGAAGCTGCGACAGCTGGCCGATGAGGGCGACTCGCGCGCCGAGCGCGTCTTGCGAGTGCAAGAGCAGCCCGGCCATTACTTCACCGTGGTGCAGATCGGCGTCAATACCGTGGCTATCTTGGGCGGTATCGTCGGTGAAGGCGCTTTGACGCCGCACTACCAAGCCGCCTTGCAATTGCTGATGGCGCCGGAGCAGGCCGAGACCTTGGCCTTCGCCTTGTCCTTTGCCAGCATTACTGCCTTGTTCATCGTGTTGGCCGACTTGGTGCCCAAGCGTTTGTCCATGAGCGAGCCTGAGCGCATGGCCATGGCGGTCATCGGACCCATGCTGGGTCTGGTCACCTTGCTCAAGCCCTTGACCTGGGCTTTCAGCTCCCTGACCGATGTCTTGATTCGCTTGATGGGTCGCCCAGTGGCGCGCGACAACAGCATCACCCATCTTGACATCTTGGCCCTGGCCGAAGCCGGCAACGAGGCCGGTGTGGTGGCCGATGCCGAGCAGCAGATGATTGAGAACGTGTTCGAGCTGGACACGCGGCGGGTGGAGAGCGCGATGACCACGCGCGAGCGCATCGCTTACTTCTCGCTCACCGATGATGACGCCATCATCCGCACCCGCATTGCCGAGCAGCCGTTTTCGACCTATTTGGTCTGCGAAGGCGAAATCGATCAAGTGGTTGGTTATGTCGACGCCACCGCACTGTTTCAGCGCGTCTTGCGTGGCGAGCCCATCGAGCTGAGCGCCGAGGGCTTGGTCAAGAAAGTGCTGATCGTTCCGGACCGTTTGACGCTGTCCGAAGTGCTGTCGCAGTTCCGTGAAAAGCTGGAAGACTTTGCCGTCATCGTCAATGAGTACAGCCTGGTGGTCGGCATCATCACCCTGAACGATGTGATGAGCACGGTGATGGGCAATCTGGTGGCGTCCTATGACGAAGAGCAGCAAATCGTGCGCCGCGAGGACGGCTCCTTCCTGGCCGACGGCATCACGCCGATTCCTGATGTGCAGCGCGCCTTGGAGTTTGAAACCTGGCCGCATGCCGGCCAGTACGACACTTTGGCCGGCTTCTTGATGGTGATGCTGCGCCGCATTCCCAAACGCACCGATCAGGTGGTCTGGGAGGGTTGGCGCTTTGAGGTGGTGGATGTGGACAGCCACCGTGTTGACCAGGTGATGATTGCGCGGGTGGCTGCAGCCACGCCGGCTGAGCCCAAAGACGGGAGCTGAACTGGCATGAAGCCGCCTGATGCGGCGGCGCTCATTCAGACAAACATGCCGCCCGAGGCTTCGATGCGCTGTGCATTGATCCAGCCGCTACCGGGGCCCAGCAAGGCGGCAATGGCGCCGCCGATGTCTTCCGGCTGGCCGACTCGGCCGAGTGCGGTTTGCGCGGCGATGAATCCATTCACCTGCGCGTTGTCGCGTACCGTTCCGCCGCCGAAGTCGGTGGCAATGGCGCCCGGTGCGAGCGTGTTGACGGCAATGCCTCTTGGCCCCAATTCCTTGGCCATATAGCGGCTCAGCACTTCAACCGCCCCTTTCATTGCGGCATAAGCGGCGTAGCCGGGCAGGGCGAAGCGGGTCAAGCCGCTGGAGATGTTGACGATGCGGCCGCCGTCGTTCATCAGCGGCAAGAGCTTTTGCGTCAGAAAGAACACGCCTTTCAGATGCACTTGAAATAGGGCGTCGAACTGTGCTTCGCTGGTTTCCATCAGGCTTTGGTGCACACCTTCGCCGGCGTTGTTAACCAAGTGGTCAAAGCGTTCGCGCTGCCAGGTGTCGGCCAGGGTTTGTCGCACCGAAGCGGCAAAGGCTTCGAAATCGGCGCTGCGCCCCACGTCGAGCGGCAGAGCCACGGCCCGGCGGCCGAGCGCCTGGATTTCAGCCACGGTGGCTTCGGCGGCCGCGCGCTGGCTGCGGTAGCTGAGGATGATGTCGCTGCCCTGCGCGGCCAGACGAAGTGCGGTGCTCTTTCCGAGGCCGCGGCTGCCGCCGGTGATGAGGGCGATGGGCGAGATTGGGTGCGTGTTGTTTGTCATTGGCTTGGGCTCCGCTTGAGTTGCAGTGTTGGGGTGGCTGAACTTTATTGATTGCCTGAGTCAACATAAATCAGCAAAATCTGATTTATCTGTTTAGCAATTTCGTGCCAATGAACCCGCTAGAGCGTCTGAAGATCTTTCACCGGGTCGCCGAGCTGGCCAGCTTCAGCCAGGCTGCGGCCAGCCTGGGCCTGCCCAAGGCCAATGCTTCCATTGCCGTTCAGCAACTGGAGACGGAGCTCGGCACCCGGCTTTTGCACCGGACCACCCGGCGCGTGCATTTGACCCAAGACGGCCAGGTCTATTACGAGCGCAGCAAAGATGTGCTGTCCGATATGGACGAGTTGCAAACCCTGTTTGTGCAGCAAGACCAGGCCGGCGCATCCCGGCTCACAGGCCGGGTGCGCATCGATATGAGCACCGCCTTGGCCCGCGATGTGGTGATACCGCGCTTGCCAGAGCTGCTGGCGGCCCATCCTCTCTTGTCCGTGGAACTCAGCAGCACCGAGCGCCGCGTGGATCTGGTTCGCGAGGGTTTTGATTGCGTCCTGCGAACCGGTCAAGTCTTGGACAGCAGCTTGGTGGCGCGCCCGCTTGCCCTGCTGCGCCAGGTCAATTGCGCCAGCCCTGCCTATCTACAGGCCTTTGGCATGCCGCAAAACCTGGACGATCTGCGCGGTCATCGTCTGATCCACTTTGTAGGCAATCTTGGCGCCAAATCCGCCGGGTTTGAGTACTTGGACGCTGAAGGCCAGGTGCAAAGCATGGCGATGGAGGGCGCCGTCACGGTCAATAACGCTGAGGCCTATATGGCCGCCTGCCTGGCGGGGCTGGGCATCATTCAAGTGCCCATGCTGCAGCCTTCGGCGCATGTGCGCAGCGGCGCTTTGGTGGAGGTTTTGCCAAATTTCGCGGCGCCGGCTATGCCGCTGAATCTGCTGTATGCCAACCGTCGCAATCTGTCCCTGCGGGTCCGCGTGGTGATGGACTGGCTGTCGGATATCGTCAAGGCGGCGCAGTTGCAGTCACCTCAGCCACAATCACGGCCATGAGTGAATTGCCTGAACCCCAAGCGCCGGAATTGCGCGCCGCCGAGCTGCGCGCCAGCCTGAACCACCACGCCCACCTCTACTATGTGCTGGACGCACCGACCCTGCCGGATGCCGAGTACGACCGCATGTTCCAGGAACTGCAGGCCCTGGAAGCTCAGCACCCCCAACTGCTAAGCCCGGACTCACCGACCCAGCGCGTCATTGGCAAGGTCTTGGAAGGCTTTGCGCCGGTGCGGCATGCGGTGCCCATGCTCAGCATCCGGACTGAGACCGACACCGAAGCCAGCGGCGCCCACAGCTTTGACCAGCGGGTGCGCAAGCAGCTCGAATTGGACGAGGCGGCGCCGGCAGTGGAATACGCCGCCGAGCTGAAGTTCGACGGTCTGGCCATCAATCTGCGCTATGAGTTTGGGTTGCTGAAGCAAGCGGCCACGCGCGGCGACGGCGAGACCGGCGAAGACGTCACGCAAAACATCAAGACCATCGGCCAGATTCCACTGCGACTCCAAGGCGTGGAGGCGCCAGTCCTGGAGGTGCGCGGCGAGGTCTATATGCGCCGCGATGATTTCGAGGCCTTGAACGAGCGGCAACGTGCTGCTGGCGAGAAAACCTTCGTCAACCCGCGCAATACCGCAGCGGGCGCGGTTCGGCAGTTGGACCCGGCCTTGGCCGCACAGCGTCCTTTGAGCTTTTTTGCCTATGGCCTGGGGGAGGTCAAGGGCTGGGACTTGCCGGCCACGCACAGCGGTATGTTGGACGCCCTTGCTGCCATGGGCTTGCCAGTTTGCGCGGATCGTGCGGTGGTGCAAGGCGCCGAAGGCTTGGTGGCGTTTCATCAAGCCATGGGCGCTAAGCGCGACAGTCTGGCCTTTGATATCGACGGCATTGTCTACAAGGTCAACAGCCTGGCCTTGCAGCAGCGCCTGGGTTTTGTGACCCGCGAGCCGCGCTGGGCGGTGGCGCACAAATACCCAGCGCAAGAACAAGTGACGCGGCTGAACGACATCGAGATTCAAGTCGGCCGCACCGGCAAGTTGACGCCGGTGGCCAAGCTGGAGCCGGTGTTTGTGGGCGGCACCACGGTGTCGAATGCCACCTTGCACAATGTCTTTGAGCTGCGACGCAAGGGCGTGCGGGTGGGCGACCAGGTGATTGTTCGGCGCGCCGGTGATGTGATTCCCGAGGTGGTGGGGCGAGTACCGGCGCCGCGCCCCAGCTACGTGCCTAACTTTAGAATTCCACGCGCTTGCCCGGTCTGCGACAGCGAGGTGCTGCGTGAGCGCGGCGGCATGGACTACCGCTGCAGCGGCGGCATTTTCTGCCCGGCCCAGCGCAAGCAGGCGATGTTGCACTTTGCCGGCCGGCGCGCCATGGACATCGAAGGCCTGGGCGATAAGTTGGTGGAGCAACTGGTGGACGAGGGCATCGTCAGCAGCCTACCGGGCTTGTACAAGCTCGGCGTGGCCAAGCTCTCCGCCCTGGAGCGCATGGCGGATCGCAGTGCCTTGAATTTGCTTGAGTCTTTGGAGAAGAGCAAGCAAACGACCTTGGCGCGTTTCCTATTTGCGCTCGGGATTCGCCAGGTCGGCGAAGCCACGGCCAAGGATTTGGCGCGTCAGTTTGGTTCTATGGATGCCCTGATGTCCGCCACGGTTGAACAGTTGCTGGAGGTCCGCGATGTGGGCCCCATCGTGGCGCAAAGCATTCACCATTTCTTTGCTCAGCCCCACAACCGCGAGGTGGTTGAGCAATTGCGCGCGGCCGGCGTGCAATGGCCGGAGGGGCAGGGCGCTGCGGCCGAGCAGGGGCCGAAACCGCTGCTGGGCAAAACCTTGGTGCTGACCGGCACCTTGCCGACTTTGTCGCGCGACGCGGCCAAAGATCTGATCGAGGCCGCCGGTGGCAAGGTCAGTGGCTCGGTGTCCAAGAAGACGCACTATGTGGTGGCCGGCGAGGAGGCCGGCTCCAAGCTGGACAAGGCGCGTGAGCTGGGCCTGACGGTGCTGGATGAGGCGGGGCTTCAGGCGCTGTTGGCGGCCGCAGCGAGCGAGGAGCCTCCCGCTTCGTCCTGAAGCAGTACCGGCGCCAAGCACAAGGCTGCATATTCAGCCGCAAATTCCGCGGCAGCTCGCGGGCGGCTGAAGAGAAAACCTTGGATCTGATCGCATCCCTGCCTCAGCAGGAAGGCCAATTGCTCGGGCGTTTCAACCCCTTCGGCGACGGTGCGCAGGCCGAGGCTGCGCGCCATACCGATCACCGCCTGAATGATGGCTTCATCGCCCAGATGGGCGCCGATACCGGTGACGAAACTGCGATCGATCTTCAGGGTTTGGATGGGCAGAAGCTTGAGATAAGCCAGCGAGGAATAGCCGGTGCCAAAGTCGTCCACCGAGAGGCGCACGCCCAGCTTGTTCAGCGCCAGCAGGGCCTGGATGGCGTTCTCGGCATGCATGATGACCGATTCGGTGATTTCCAGCTCCAGGCAATCGGCCGGCAATTGCGCATCCGCCAGGGCTTGGCTGACCACTTGGACGATGTCGTTGCGCTCCAATTGCCGCACCGAGAGGTTCACTGACACATGGGGCACCTGGAGCCCGGCGTCGCGCCAGGCTTTCAGCTGTTTGCAGGCCTTGTTCAGCACCCAAGCGCCCAGTTCATTGATGAAGCCGCTTTCCTCGGCCAGGGCAATGAAACGGCTCGGCGGAACCTGGCCCAGTTCGGGGCTGTGCCAGCGTGCCAAGGCTTCGGCGCCGCAAGGGCGCAAGGTCGTGCCTACGCCAGGGCAAGAGGCCTGCTCAGCAAACAAGTCCGCTGCCGGCTGCCCCATCTTCATCTGGAAGTGCAGCTCCAGTTCACCGGCTTGCAGGCTGCGCCGCAAGAGCTTTTCCATGGCAGCGCGGTCTTGGGCGGAGGTGGTCATCTCCGGCTGGTAGAAATGGTAGCGGTTACGTCCGGCGCGCTTGGCCTCGTACATGGCGGTGTCGGCCGCTTGAGAGAGTTCGTCCGCGCTGCGACCATCGCCTGGAAACAAGCTGATGCCAATGCTGGCCGAGATCTGCAACTCATTGGCGCGCAGATTCATGGGCGTGAGCAAGGCTTCAATCAATTTTTGGGCAACCAGCGGGGCTTCGATGGCGGCATCGCTACAGCTCAGGACGCACGCGAATTCATCGCCCCCCAGCCGCGCCAGAATATCGCTGCCGCGCACGATGGCGCTCAGCCGCCGCCCGACCTCCATCAGCAGCTCGTCGCCGACGGGGTGGCCCAGCGTGTCATTGACCTCTTTGAAACGATCCAGGTCGATATAGAGCACGGCCAACTGCTCTTCATTGCGTTCCGCGCGGTTGATTTGGCGGCGCAGATGGTCGATGTAAAGCAGGCGATTGGGCAGACCGGTCAGCGGGTCGTGATGGGCCAGATGTTCCAGACGTGCTTTCGCCAAAGCCAGCTCTTCGGTGCGTTCGTGCACCCTTTGGTCCAGGTCTTCGTTGGCCTTTTGCAGCGCCAATTCCTGACCATGAATAATGCCTTGGGCCCGACGCACCAACAGCAGCTGCAAGGCGTAGAGCAGCAAGAGCGTGGCCAGCCCCGTCAGCACCAGGCTCCTGAGCAGGGCATCGCGGCGCTTCACAAACCCCGACACATCTTGGTAGAGCTCGATCACGCCGATGATTTCGCCATTGCGTTTGAAGGGCAAATAGCTGCCGAGCAAATCAATATCGGCGCGCTGGCCTTCAAAGGCATCGAATTTGTCTCGGTGGGTGAGCACGCTTTGGGCCTGGCCTGCCAGGGCCGACTGAATGCCGGGGTTGCCGTCTTTTCTTTCACCAATTTGCTTGGCGTCTGAGGAATAGAGGGTCAGGCCTTGCGGGTTGTACAGCTTGACCTTGACGATCTCTGAGCCTTGCATCAAGGCGGCGGTTTTGGCGTGCAAGCCGTGGCTCTGGGCTAATTCGCGGAGCTGATCTGCACTGAGCTGCAAACCGGGCGCCATGATGGGCGCGAAGTCTTGCCCCAGGACATTGGTGAAGACGGCGGTCATGGCCTCATTGCGCCGCTCGGCCATGTGGCTGAGCACCTTCAGCGTCAAAGAATGCGCGAAATAGCCCAGGGCCAAGGCGGACAGGGCAATCAGGGCCAAAGAGACCCAGGAAAAGTAGCGGGTGAGCCGAAAGGGCTGTGGCGTGGCTTCAATGGGCGGCTCCATGGCATCGGCTGCTCGGCCAGTGCCGAGCCCGCCTGCGACTGAGGCGGATGATTCCGTTGCCGTGCCAGCCACTACCTCGCCGCCTCGCATGCGCATCACTCCTTCGCGGCCGCCGCAGTTCGTCGAACCGTCAGCTTGACTGTATGCGAAGAACGGGGCCTTCAGTGGAGACTGAAACCTCCAGAAGTGTGCAGTCAGCCGACGTGCGCCTTGAATGCCCCAAGCGCTAGGATTTGCTCCGCCATTCGGGCGGCGGCGCCGCGATGCTGGGCCGCAAAGGCCAGCGATCGTTCGCGCATGAGGGCTTGTTCTGCCTTGTTCTGGCACAAGCTCAGCGCCATGGCCAGCCCAGTGGTCATATCGGGCGCGCGCTGCGCTGCTGCGCTTTCGATGGCCAGCGCCGAAGCCTCAGCAAAATTGAAGGTGTGCGGGCCCATGATGACCGGGCAGCCGCAGGCCGCCGCTTCGATCAGGTTTTGCCCGCCCAGTGGCGCAAAGCTGCCTCCCAGCAAGGCCACATCGCTGAATGCGTAATACAGGGCCATCTCGCGCATCGAGTCGCCCAAGCAGGCGTCGGCGCTGCAGTCTTTCGCACTGGGTCCCTGGTCGTCCCATTGGCTGCGGCGGGACAGACGAAGTCCGGCCGCTTCAATCAGCCCAGCTACTTCATCAAAGCGCTGCGGATGACGCGGCACGATCAGCAGCAAGGGTTTGAGGGAGCCGCTTTCGGCTGCACCAGGCCCCGAAGGCTTCTCCCAAGCTTGCTGCCAAGCCTGCAAAAGCATCGCTTCCTCGCCCTCGCGGGTGACCGCTGCCAGCAAGACCGGCCGCTGCAGCTGCTCGCGCCACTTCCGGCCTTGGGCCAAGAGCGCCTCATCCATCTGCATGTCAAACTTCAAATTCCCCTGCACCTGCACGCTAGCAGCACCACTGGCGCTCAAGCGTTCGGCATCGGCCTGGGTTTGCGCCAAGGCCAGGGTAAGTCGTCGGCCAGCGGGTTGCAACAGCGCTTTGAAACGTTCGCCACGCCGCTGGCTTCGCTCCGACAGCCGCGCATTGGCCAGCACCATGGGCAGCTGGGCCTGCGCGGCTTCGAATTGCAGCGTGGGCCAGATTTCGGTCTCCATCAGCACGCCGAGGGCTGGCTGCCAATGCTGCAGAAAACGCCGCACCGCGCCCGGCGTGTCATAGGGCAGCCAGGTTTGAGCGTCGTCTTTTTGCAAGAGGGCCTGACCGGCTTCCCAGCCGGTGGCGGTGCTGTGGGTGAGCAGCAGGCGCAGCGTTGGCTGGCGTTCGCGCAAGGCACTGATCAAGGCTGCGGCCGCGCGGGTTTCACCCAGCGAGACCGCATGCACCCAGAGCCAGCCCTGGGCCGCCGCGGCCTGCTGATAAAAGCCTAAACGTTCGCCTAGGCGCTGCCGGTACTGCGGCTCCACCGAGCCGCGCCGCCACAGGCGCAGCAGGTAGAAGGGCGTCAGCAGGCGCAGCAGCCCCGCATAGGCCCAACGACTGAGCCTTTCAGCGAAGGTCTCGGCAACGGGGCTCAATGCCCAGCAGCGAAGGTGGCGTCGGGCTTGACGCGCTTGAGTTGCGCCAGCACATCGTGCTGAATGCGTTCCAGTGCTTCAGGCGTGTGGCCTTCAAAGCGCAGCACCAGCACCGGCGTGGTGTTGGAGGCACGCACCAGGCCAAAGCCGTCCTCGTACTCGACGCGCAGTCCGTCGATGGTGACGATTTCCTTGGAGCCCGGGAACTCGGCCACTTCCAGTAGCTTCTTCACCACCTCATGGTGCTCGCCCTCGGCGCAAGGCACATTGATTTCGGGGGTGTTGAAGCTGGTGGGCAGGGCGTTCAGCACGGCGCTCGGGTCGCTGGAGCGCGACAAGATTTCAAGCAGACGGGCGGCGGTGTACATCGCATCGTCAAAGCCGTACCAACGCTCAGAGAAGAAGATGTGGCCCGACAACTCGCCAGCCAGTGGTGCGCCGGTTTCCTTCAGCTTGGCCTTGGCCAGCGAATGGCCGGTCATCCACATCAGCGGCTTGCCGCCATGCTCACGAATCCACGGGGCCAGGCGCTGGGTGCACTTGACGTCGAAGATGATCTCGGCGCCGGGCTTGCGCTTCAAGATATCGGCGGCGAAGAGCATGATCTGGCGGTCCGGCATGATCATGGTGCCGTCTTTGGTGACCACGCCCAGGCGGTCGCCGTCGCCGTCAAAAGCCAGGCCCAGTTCAGCGTCGCAAGCGTGCACGATGCGCTTCAGGTCTTCCAGGTTCTCGGGGCGCGATGGATCGGGGTGGTGGTTGGGGAAGTCGCCGTCCACCTTGGAATAGATATCGATCACTTCGCAACCCAAGGCGCGCAAGATGGCCGGGGCGCTGGCGCCGGGGATGCCGTTGCCGGAGTCCACCACGATCTTCATCGGACGCTTCAGCTTGGCATCCTTGACGATGCGGTGGGCGTACTCGGGCACGATGTCCATGGTGGCCGTGCGACCCTGGCCTGTTTTGTAGTCTTCGGCTTCGATGCGGCGGCGCAGGCCTTGGATCTGCTCGCCGTACACGGCAGCACCCTTCAAGACCATCTTGAAGCCGTTGTAGTCCTTGGGGTTGTGGCTGCCGGTCACCATGATGCCGCTGCGGCAGCCATGCTTGGCGCGGGTGGCGGCCACGTAGTACAGCATCGGGGTGGTGACGGCGCCCAGGTCCACCACATCCAGTCCGGTGGACTGCAGGCCGCGAATCAGCGCGGCGACCAGGCCAGGGCCGGACAAGCGGCCATCGCGGCCCACGGCCACGGCTTTTTCGCCCAAGGCGCGAGCCTCGGTGCCGAAGGCGCGTCCCAGGTGCTCGGCCAGCTCTTCGTTCAGGGTCGTACCCACGACACCGCGGATGTCATAGGCCTTGAAGATGGACGCGTGAACTTGCATGTGGACTTCCCTTGGAATGATTGAATAGAAAACGCGATCTGCGAACAAATCAGTGGGCGGATTGTAGGCAAGGGATTTGACTGTTCCTTGTCGGTAGCGCCCGTCGCGCGGCGGGCTTGCCATTCAAAAGAGCGGCTTGCCATTCATCTTGCCCTTTGTCGATTCGTCGCAGGCGCCGGCAGGAGCGCTGAGTAGCTTGCCTACACTGCGACGCATGAACACCCCCATCCACTCCTTCAAAAGCGGCCTGCGGCAAGCGTGGCAGTCGTTCACCGTGCTGACCAAGCATCGAAGCGAACCGACTTGGGCGCGCTTGCTGATCAGTACCGGCATCGGGCTTGGCTTTACTCTCTTGTTCACCCTGGTGCCCGGCCTGATCCTGGGGCGCTTGTTGGATGGGCCATGGCTGCGCCAGACCATGGGTGCCAATTTGATTCTGTGCCTGTGTATTTCGTACACCATCCATGCCATGTTTCGTACGGCCGAGCTGTTGATCTCAGAAGGCCAGATTGAGCGCTTGCAAGTGGGCGGACGGGGGAACTGGCGCGCCGGCGTGTTCTCGGCCTCGATTGGCATTGGCGGCACGATCTTGGGCGGTGTGGTCGGCATGCTTCTCTTGGGGCATCTGTACCGAATTGATGCCTTGGGCAGCTTCTTGAGTCAGCCGACCAATTTGCGCATGTCGGGCTTTCTCACGGTCTTGATCACCGCCGCCAATATCTTCTGGTGGAAGATGCGCATCAAGCAGCAGGCGCTGCAACTGGCGGCCACCGAGGCTCAGCTGCGCTTGCTGCAGGGTCAGATTGAGCCGCACTTTTTGTTCAACACCTTGGCCAATGTGCAGAGCCTGATCGACTATGACACCGGTCGCGCCAAACAGATGTTGGAGGCCTTCACCGACTATCTGCGCGCCTCTTTGGGCCAGCTGCGCGACGGCAACAGCACCTTGGGCGCCGAACTGGACATGGCGCAAAGCTATTTGCAGCTGCTGCAGATCCGCATGAATGACCGCTTGAGCTTTCAGATCGAGGCCAGCGCCGAGGCGCGTGCGGCCCTGCTGCCCCCGCTGCTTTTGCAGCCCTTGATTGAGAACGCCATTCACCATGGTTTGGAGCCCAAGGTGGAGGGCGGCCGGGTCTTGATTCGCGCCCAGGTCCATCAAGGCCGCTTGGAAGTGCAGGTTGACGATGACGGCTTGGGCCTGGACGCACCGCGTCGTCCGGGCCGCAAAGCGGGAGCGGGCCTGGCCCTGGGGAATATCCGGGCGCGCCTGCAAAGTCTGTACCCGCACAATGCCAGCCTGCAGCTAACGCAACAAAGCGTCGGCACCTTGGCGTCCCTGAACCTGCCCTATACCCGCGGCACTTCCGCAGCTCACTGACCATCATGACCCGTGCCCTGATTGCCGACGACGAGCCCCATCTGGCCCAGTACCTGAAGCAGCAACTGAGCCAGCTCTGGCCAGAGCTGGAGATCGTGGCCGTCGCCAAGAACGGCGTGGAGGCGGCCGAGCAGATCGCCGCCTTGCAGCCTGACTTGGCTTTCTTGGATATTCAAATGCCGGGCTTGACGGGCTTGGAGGTGGCGCAAGGCATTGAGGGCAAGACCCGCGTGGTTTTTGTCACCGCCTATGACGACTATGCCGTCGAAGCCTTTGAGGCAGCGGCGCTGGACTATCTGCTCAAACCGCTGAAGACCGAGCGCTTGGCGCGCTGTCTGGAGCGCCTGCGCGCCGTACAGCAGGCCGATCGGCAAGACCAGGGCCTCGCCGAAGTCTTGCAGCGATTGATCCCTCGTAGCACTGAAGCAAGCCCGCCCAGGCTGCGTTTCATCCGCGCCGCCAGCGGTGACTTGATGCATCAGGTGCCCGTCGAAGAAGTCTTGTTCTTCCATGCCGATGACAAGTACACCGTGGTGAAAACGGCCACTGCCGAGCATCTGATCCGAACCCCCATCGTGGACTTGGCTTCGCAGTTGGACCCGGAACAGTTCTGGCAAGTGCACCGATCTACTTTGATCAATCTCGCGCATTTGGCCGGCACCCGGCGCGACGAGCAAAGCCGCTTGTTCTTGCGCATCAAAGGCCATGCCCAGGAGTTGCCGGTGAGCCGCGCCTATGTGCATCTTTTCAAGGCGATGTAGGCTGGAGATGGGGGCGGCGGTGTAGAGTTGGCGCCAGAACAGGGAGGCTGACCTAGAACTCACGCAGCCGATGTTCACAGCCATCTCGCGTTTCAATGGGCGTATTGCATTCGCCCCCCAATCCACTTTCCAAGGGGCGCGTCGCGCCGTCTTTCGATCCGGCCCGCAGGCTTGGGTCGCTGCCTTGAGTCTGGCGCTTTGGATACAAGCATTGCCCGTAGCCGCCCAATCGACTACCCAGTCGACTACCCAGTCGGCTGCTCAATCGGCAACCTCTGAGGCGAGCAAGAACAGCGCTTTGGAATGGGTCGCAGGGGAGTTGCCGCCCTTTGCCTGGCTGGGTCGGCAGGGGCCGCAAGGCTTGGCCTATGAGTTGGCGGCCCAGATGCGCAGCAAGTTAAACCGCAGCGGAGAGACCACGTTCTACCCCTGGGCGCGTGCGGTTCGGATGGCTCAAACGGGCCCGTCTTTTGGTGTGTTTCCGCTGGCGCGTACACCTGATCGCGAGTTGCATTTCAATTGGTTGATCCCGCTGACCACGGTGCACTACAGCTTCTTCAGTCTCGCGACCGATAGCTTTGATCACTTCGACACCGAAGCCTTGAAGGCCAGGCGCATCGGTGTCTTGCGAGGCTCGCCCATCATCAAGAATTTGCAGGCCGAGCGTTTCAGCAAGATCGTTGAGGCCAAGGACTACAAGGACTTGCTGCGCCTGCTGGAGCGCCAGCATATCGACGCCATCTACGCGGGCGAACCGATGTTGCGCGCTGCGATCGAGGAGTTCGGTTTCAAGTCGGCCACCTTCAGACGTGGTTTGAGCCTGAAGTCGGCCGAGCTCTATATGGCCACCTCAATCGCTGTCGACAAGCCTGAGGCCGAGCTCTGGCTGCAAGCCTATCGAGAGCTGGAACTGGATGGCACTGTGGCCAGGCTGCAGAAAAAGTACCTCAGCACCGGGGTGCGCGAACGTTGATGTGGCTGCTTTCGGCAGGCGTATCGTCTTGAGGCCAAAGGCCCAAGTCCCGATAGCTAATGCTTTATTTCAGCTGCTGCCCGAGCGAATCCCAAACCTGGATCTGCACGGGGATGCCGGCAGCCACGCTTTGGGTCACGGTGCAATAGGCTTCAAAACTACTCAAGACTCGGTCCAGCTGCGCCAACTCCGCGGCCGCTACGCCCAGCGTCAGCTTGGCGCTCAGGCCCAGCACGCGCATGCGGCCTTCGGCATTGCGGCCGACCTCCGCATCCACTTCGCAACGTAGGGGTTCCGGCGCTTGCTTGAACTTGCGCAGGGCGAACAGCAGCGAGTCACTCAAGCAGTTGCCGACAGCAGCCGCCAAAAGCTGCACGGGTGATGGGCCCAGGCCCGCGCCCAACGGTGGCGGTTCATCGCCCAGCAGGCTGGGAACATGGCCCCCAAATTTGATTTGAAACTGGTAGTCCTGCTGCTGCGTTAATTCGACATGAACAAGGCCTTCAGACATGGTGGGGTTCTCCTTCAGTGATTCGGCAATTGTCGATTCAAGCCTCGCGACGCAGGCCCAGCTTGGCGAGCAGGCTTTCCATCAGGCACCAGCGGCTGAAGCCGCTCTGCAGCAGATTGAGGCCGACAAAGGCGGTGAAGGCCAGCCACCAGCTGCTTTGGAAGATCGGGCTGCCCGGGATGCCGAGGGCCAGCGACAGCAGGATGAAGCTGCCCGCCACGATACGAACGATTTGCCATGTGCTCATGGGTACTCCTGAGATGAAAATAGATGGGCTCAGTCGGCTTTGCCCGTCAGCGCCTGCAAGCGATGGCGGTAGGCCATGTAGTAGAGCGTCGGGATCACCACCAGCGTCAACACGGTGGAGACAAAGATGCCGAAGATCAGCGAGATGGCCAGACCATTGAAGATCGGGTCGTCCAGGATGAAGAAGGCGCCCATCATGGCGGCCATGCCGGTCAGCATGATGGGCTGTGCGCGGGTGATAGCTGAGCTGACAATCGCCCGCTCAAACGGCATGCCGCTGCGCACCTGCAGGTTGATGAAGTCCACCAACAAGATGGAGTTGCGCACGATGATGCCGGCCAGGGCGATCATGCCAATCATGCTGGTGGCGGTGTACTGCGCGCCCAGCAAGGCGTGACCGGGCATGACGCCAATGATGGTCAAGGGAATGGGCGCCATGATGATCAAGGGCGTGAGGTAAGAGCCAAACTGCGCCACCACGAGCAAATAGATCAAGACCAAGCCAACGGCATAGGCCAAGCCCATATCGCGGAAGGTTTCATACGTCACCTGCCACTCCCCATCCCACTTGATGGCGTAGCCGCGGTAAGCGTCTTGCGGCTGGCTGATGAAATACTCCTGCAGGCGAGCGCCATCTGGCGCGGTGATTTGTTGCAAAGCGCTGCGCATGCCGAACATGCCGTAAAGCGGGCTGTCCAAGCGGCCTGCCATATCGGCCACCACCAGATTCATGGGCAATAAATCCTTGTGATAGACCGGCTGCTCGCGCTCGGTATCACTGATTTGCACCAACTCTTGGATGGGCACCAGCTTGCCGTTGGCCGCGCGAACGCTCAGAGACAAGAGCGCGTTCAAATCGCCTTGTGAGCTGGCCGGCAAGACCAAGGTGGCCGCGGCTGGATACTTGGCGCCGCCGTGCAGATAGCTGACGGCCTCACCGGCCAGTCCGGCCCGCAAGCTGCTGACGATGGCCTGCTGCGGCACGCCCAAGAGCGAGGCCTTGCTGCGATCGATCAGCAAGAGCTTGCGCGGCGCGGCGGCGATGCTGCTGTCGTCCACATCGACCAAGCCCTCGGCTTTCTCAAACACCGCCCGCACCTGGCGTGCCACCGCCTGGCGGCCTTCGGCCTCGGGCCCGTAGATCTCAGCGACGATGGGCGAGAGCACCGGCGGGCCTGGCGGCACTTCGACCACCTTCACATTGGCGCCATGCCGGCGGCCAATCTCCTGCAAGGCCGGACGCAGACGAGTCGCGATGGCGTGGCTTTGCTCTTTGCGATGGTGCTTGTCCACCAAATTGACTTGCAGGTCGCCCTGGTTGCTGCCGGTGCGCAGCTGGTACTGGCGCACCAAGCCATTGAAGTTGATCGGTGCTGCCGTGCCGGCATAGGCCTGGTAGTGCGTCACTTCGGGCACTTCAGACAGCTGCGCGCCCAACTCGCGCAGCACGGCGGCGGTTTGCTCCAGCGGCGTGCCCGCCGGCATGTCGACGATGATTTGGAATTCAGACTTGTTGTCAAAGGGCAGCATCTTCAAGAGCACCAAGCCGGTGGCCGGCAACAGCAGCGAGAGCCCAATCAGCCCGGCTACGACCAGGCCCAAAATGCCGCGATTGCGTGCGCCGCGCTTCACGTCCAGCAGCGGCTTGAAGACGCGCTCAAACAGCGGCGCCAGTTTGGCGGACAAGCCGTGCAGCGCGTTCGGGTCGCCACCGTGGTCGGCCGGCAAGGCCTTCATGCCCAGCCGCGCCAGCCAGGGCGTCACCACGAAAGCGATGGCCAAAGACAGCAGCATGCCCATGCTGGCATTGATGGGGATGGGGCTCATATAGGGGCCCATCAGCCCGGACACAAAAGCCATGGGCAGCAAGGCGGCAATCACCGTCAAGGTGGCCAAGATGGTGGGGCCGCCGACCTCATCTACCGCGCTGGGAATGATCTGCGCCAGGCTCTTGCCCGGGAACAACTGCTGGTGGCGGTGGATGTTCTCGACCACCACGATGGCGTCGTCCACCAAGATGCCGATGGAGAAGATCAGCGCAAACAGCGACACCCGGTTCAAGGTGAAGCCCCAGGCCCAGGAGGCGAACAAGGTGACCGTCAGGGTCAGGATCACCGCGGCGCCCACGATGGCGGCCTCCCGCCGACCCAGAGCCACAAAGACCAGGGCCACCACCGATGCGGTGGCAAACATCAGTTTTTGAATCAGCTTTTGTGCCTTGTCATTGGCGGTGGCGCCGTAATTGCGTGTTTCGCTCACTTCCACATTGGCGGGGATGACGGTGTTGCGCAAGCCGTCCACACGCTGCATCACTGCATTCGCCACATCGATCGCGTTCTCGCCGGCCTTTTTGGTGACCGAGATCGTGATGGCTGGTGCTTCAAAGTGCTGCGACTTTTCAACGGCGCCGCCCATGCCGTGCCAGACATAACGCGTCGGCGTGGCGGGGCCATCGACAATTTTGGCGACGTCGCGCAAATAGATCGGCTTGTCTGCGCGCACCCCGACCAGCAAGATCTCCAGGTCCCGTGGGGATTCAAGAAAAGGGCCGGCTTCCAGCGCAATCGCCCGATTGCCTTGCAAGAGCTCGCCCAAGGGCATGCCCGCATTGGCCGACAGCAAGGCTTGGCGAAGATCGGCCACGGTCAGGCCCACGCTGTTCATGCGGGCGGCGTCCATTTCGACCAGCACCGCGCGCCCCGGTCCACCCAGGCTTTTGACCTCGCGGGTGCCAGGCACGCGCTTGAGTTCGATCTCCATGCTGTGCGCCACGCGCTCGAGATCAAAGGCGCCGGTGTCGGTGTCGCGGCTGAAGAGGGTCAGGGTGAGGATGGGGACATCGTCAATGCCCTTGGGCTTGATCAGCGGGGCCAGCACGCCCAGGCCTTGCGGCAGCCAATCGGCATTGGCATTCACCGTGTCGTAGAGCCTCACCAAGGCTTCGGTGCGCGGCACGCCGACCTTGAACTGCACCGTGATCACCGCCATGCCGGGGTTGGAGACCGACATCACATGCTCAACCCCGGTGATCTGCGACAGCACTTGCTCCGCCGGCGTCGCCACCATCTGCTCCACATCCCGCACACTGGCGCCGGGGAAGGGGATCAGCACATTGGCCATGGTCACATTGATCTGCGGCTCTTCTTCACGCGGCGTCACCATCACGGCAAAGACACCCAAGAGCAGCGCCACCAGGGCCAGAAGAGGCGTGATCTGCGCGCTTTGGAAGAAGGCGGCAATGCGCCCCGAGATGCCCATCGGGCTGTTCTCACTGCTGCTTTCTGGAGTTGTCGGCTTCATGCTTGCGGCTCCTCTCAGCGCTTGCTGGCCGCGGCTTGCGGATTCAGCACCAACTTTTCACCGGCGTTCAGGCCGCTGAGAATCTCTTGTTGATCGCCTTGGATCTTGCCGACGCGAACTTGGCGCAGCAGCGGCTGCCCTTTGCCGTCCAGCACATAGACCGCCATCAATTCGGCACGACGCAGCAGCGCTGACCTGGGCACCAGGAAGGGCGCCGCTGAGGGCTCAAGGGCAGCGCTTGGTTTGCCCGCGAGAGCTGTTGGGGACTTGCTCAGCAAATCACTGGACCACAGCACCCGCGCAAACATGCCCGGCACCACGCCGCTGAGTCCTGCAGGCAGGTCCAGTCTCAGCTCTTGGGTCAGCGATGCTGCATCGACGGTGGGCAAGATCTGGATTTGGCTCGGCGTGATGTTGCGGCCGGCCGCGCCCAGGCCCGGCAACTCAATGCGGATCTGCCCCTGCGCTGGCTTGCCAGCGCTTTGCTGGACCTGCAGCTGACGGCTCAGGCTTTGGCTCAGGTTCTGAGGCAAATGGGTGGTGATGCGCAGCGCGCTCGGATCGTAGATGGTTGCCAAGGCGCGGCCCGGCATGGCCATGTCTCCAAGGTTGACAGGCACATCGGCCACCACGCCGGCGTAGGGGCTGCGCACAATGCTGAAGCCGCTTTGGGTGCGCGCCACGCCGACCTGGGCCAGCTGCGCCTGCACCTGCGCTTGGGTGGCCTTGTACTGGGCTTCGGCTTGCTCCAGCGCGGCCTGGCTGATGTAGTTCTGCTTGAAGAGTTGCTGTTGGCGCTCGAACTCGCGCGCCGCCAAGAGGCCTTGAGCGCGTGCAGCCTGCGCTTGGGCCTCACTGGCTTGGGCGCTTTGTTCGGCTTGACGGGCATCGATACGCATCAAGACTTGACCGGCATGGACCCGGTCACCCACCTTGACCTCCATGTGCACGATGGCGCCCGCCACTTGTGCTGCGACCACGGTTTGCCGCTGAGCCTCCACCACGGCGTCGCGGCTGTCTTGCCCTAGCTGTGCTTGTTTGGCTATCAACAAGGTCTTCAACTCAGGCGCCTTCGGGGCGTTAGTGGTTGGACCGGCCGCGCCGACCTGCGCGCTCAGCAAAATGCCCGCCGCAGTGGCGGTCAAAGCAAAGGCCAGCCAGGCAGGGCTACGCAGCAAGGATGTGGACTTGAGCGGCTGGGCGGAAGAAGGCGTCAGTGGCTTCATGGCTTCTCAGCGAGCTTCAATTCGCTGGACAGTTGGATCTTGTTAACTTATTATTTAACTAATCACGCAAATAGTCAAATGAGGCCGGAGCAAGACCTCAAATCAGCAAACAAGGCTTGCGTGTGTTGTGACTGAGCAAGGCTGTGGCTCTTCAGCTTAGAGAAACAGCGCCCACCCATCCGAGAACAGCGAAGGAGCCCCGAACCATGAGTACTCAACTGCTACAGATTGACCCCATCTCCGCGCTGGCCGCCTTGCGTGCGGGTGACTGTGCTTTGTTGGATGTCCGTGAAGCCCATGAAGTCGCGCGCATGGCTTACGACGCGCCCGCCGTCATTTGCATGCCGCTGAGTGAGCTGGAGCGCAGACATCAAGAATTGCCGCGCAATCTGGACCTGATCTTGGCCTGCGCCGCCGGTGGGCGCAGCATGCAAGCGCTGCAATACCTGCTGCATCACGGCCACACCCGAGCGCGCAACTTGGCCGGTGGCATGGGGGCTTGGCGCGCCCACGGTCTGCCGGTGCGCGAGGGCGCCTGAGGCAGAGTCCAGTGAAGGCGCCGCCTCGGGGCTAGCGCCAAATTCACACGGACAAGGGGCAAATACAACGCTGGCTTCCACGGGGGGGGGCTGAGCGCGGCGAAAATGCCGCCGGAGTCATTCACCGGCGGAGCCCTGATGAGAAGCAAATTCCTGCCTTGGCGCACATGGCTGGCAGCCCTGAGTCTGCTCAGTTTGATGGGCTGCGCGGCCGTCTTGTCCACGCAAATCGAGCAGCGCCTGGATCAGCAATTTGGGCCGGCCGACCCTGCGAAGTTTGACGCGCCCGCCCAGCCGCTGCTGGCCGGCCAGCGGCAGGTGATGGACTATGACCGCCAGATCAAGCCTTTGCTGGACAAGCGTTGTGTGGTTTGCCATGCCTGCTATGACGCCCCTTGCCAGCTCAAGCTCAGCAGCTATGAAGGCCTGACCCGCGGTGCCAATCCCCGCGACATCTATGCGAACCGGCTGATCGCCGCCAACCCGACGCGCCTGTATCTGGACGCGCAAAGCAATGCCGACTGGCGCAGCCAGGGCTTCTTTCCGGTCCTGAATGAGCGCGAGTCTTTCCTGGCCGCTAATCGCGAGGCCGGCGTGATGCACCGTTTGTTGACCCTCAAGCAGCGCGCTCCTCAGAACACCGATGCTTTGCTGTCAGAGAAGGACTTTGACCTCTCCATTGACCGCAAGGCGCAATGCCCTCGCATTGAGCAAATGGATGCTTTTGAAGCCCAACATCCGCAGTGGGGCATGCCTTTTGGCTTGCCGGCGCTGAGCGAGCCCGAGCACCGCCTGCTCAGCAGCTGGCTCGCTTTTGGCGCACCGCGCAGCGCACCCAAGCCCTTGCCTGCGTCGGAGCTGGCCCAAATTGAACACTGGGAGCGCTTCCTGAACGCGGACAATTTGAAGTCCCAGCTGATGAGTCGTTATGTCTATGAACACTGGTTCGTGGGACATTTGTACTTTGATGAGGCCAAGACCGCTGGATCGGGCAATCAGCCTCAGCAGTTCTACCAGCTCGTGCGCTCGGCCACCCCGCCGGGCCAGGCCATTGCGCCGATTGCGACCCGTCGCCCCTATGACGACCCCGGCGTGGCGCGTGTCTACTACCGACTGCGCCCCCACCAAGAAAGCGTCATCAACAAAACCCATCTGCCGCTGGCCTTGAACAGCGCTCGCATGGCGCGCCTGAAACGCTGGTTTTTGGAGCCCAGCTATGCCTTGAACGCTTTGCCCAGCTACGAAGTCGCGGTGGCCTCCAACCCCTTTGTCGCCTTCCGGGCTTTGCCAGTCGAGTCGCGCCATCGTTTCTTGCTGGATGAAGCTCAATTCATCTTTGCGGCCTTTATGAAGGGGCCGGTGTGCCGGGGCCAAGTGGCCTTGAATGTCATCAACGACTATTTCTGGGTCTTCTTCACCCAGCCTGGCATCGAGGTGCAAAGCCAGGATGAAGATGCTTTGGCGGGCAGTCTGGACGTCCTGCGCATGCCGGCCGAACATGAAAGCACAGCGGGTCTGCTGAGTTTTCGCGGCTATGCCAAGCTGGAGCAGCAGTATCTGCAGCGCAAGAGCGAGTTCATGAACGCCCGCTTTGGTGCGCAGTCGCCCGTGACCCTGAAGACCTTGTGGTCGGGGCGTCAGGCCGGCGAGCTGCCTAACCCCAATGCAGCGCTGACGGCTTTCCGCCATTTCGACAGCGCCTCGGTGGTGCAAGGCTTGCATGGCGAGCGGCCGCAGACCGTGCTGGTGCTGGACTTCGCCTTGTTCGAGCGCATCTACTATCTCTTGGTCAGCGGCTTCGACATCTACGGCAATATTGGTCACCAACTGGCGACGCGCCTGTATATGGACTTCTTGCGCATGGAGGGCGAGTTCAACTTCTTGGCCCTGCTGCCCAAGGCTTCGCGTCAGGCGGTGCATGACCAGTGGTACCGCGGCGCCAGCCCTGCGCATATTGAGCAACTGAGCGCCATGCGTGCCTATTTCGATCAAGAGACCGGCCTGCGCTTCAAGACCGATGAACCCTTGCCCGAGTTGTTTGGCCTCTTGCGCCAGCACTATGCCGGCCTGGATGGCGGCCAGCATCGCATTGACACCGCTTGGCTGCCCGCTGCCAGCAAAGCGCAATTGCATGAACTTTCAACACTGCAGGGCCGCGCCGCCACCTTGATGCCCGAGGTCAGCTATTTGTGGCTGCAAACCTCGGGCTCAGGGGCTGGCCAGCCCTTCACCTTGCTGCGCCACAGCGCCCACTTGAATGTGGCCTCGCCCTTTGGCGAGGAAAAAAAACGTGTGCCCGAGGAAGACCGCTTGCAGGTCTTGCAGGGCTTTGTCGGCGCCTACCCGAATGCCTTGCTGCGGGTGGAGGAGGCGGATCTGAAGCGCTTTGTTGGCGAAGTCAGCCAGCTGAAGTCAGAGTCAGACTATGCCGCCTTGATGCAGCGTTATGGTGTGCGCCGTACCGATCCTGGGTTCTGGCCGTACAGCGACCAGCTGCTGGAAAAAACAAGCCAGCGACCCATTTGGGAGGCTGGCTTGTTTGATTACTCGCGGCTGGAGAACCGCTGAGGCGCAGCTGCTTGCTTAGATGTGCATCCAGGCCAACGCGCCGAGCACAATGCCCACGGCGCCCATGGCCAGGGTGCCCATTTCCATCCAGCGCTTCTTGGTCAGCAAGGTGATGGCGGCCAAAGCAATTGATACCTGCAAGGCGGTGGTGGCCTGCGCCCAGCGGTGATGCTGGTGCATCTGCTCTTCGCTCTTGTGATCAAAGTCTTTGGACTCGGCCTCAAAAGCCTCGGCCTTTTCCTTGATCTCGGCCTTTTCCTTTTTGTAGCGCTCGATTTCTTCGGCGTACTTGGCCTTCTTCTCGTCGCTCACCAGCACCAGGGCCAGCTCGGCCATATTCTGCTTGCTGCTCTTGGCCTGGTAGTAATTCCACTGGTTGGAGGCCTCGGTCTTCTTGATGGCCGCATCGTTCTTGTACAGGCCAGCGTTGGCCTGGGTGGCGCCACCCATATAGGAGAACATCGCGCCAATGGTGGCCAAGATCGCCGTGATCACCGCCAACTTGCCGGCAATGCCTTTGGGTTCATGTTGAGCCGCATGCTCCATCTCATGGTCATGCGGGCCGTGGACGTGAAAGCCGTGTCCGGACATCGGTCGTATCTCCTATGGAATCAGGTGTTGCGGCGCTGATAGCGCACAAAGTGGTAAGGCCAGCCATGGCCGCGCTCGGCCGGGCTGAAATGGGTTTGGCGCGAGACTTCTTCAAAGTCTTCTGCGCGCCAGGCCGGGAAGAAGGCGTCCGCGCCCACGGCCTCGGCATCGAATTCGGTCAGTTCCAGGCGATCGGCCAAGGGCAGGGCGAGGGCATAGATCTCCGCGCCGCCCATCACAAAGACTTCGTCCTCATGAGCACAGCTGTCCAAAGCCGCTTGCAGCGTGGTGAAGACCTCGGCGCCGTCCAATGTCAAATCGGATTGGCGAGTCAGCACCAGATTGCGCCGCTCGACCAGGGGCCGAAAGCGCGGCGGGATTGAGTCCCAGGTCTTGCGGCCCATGATGACGGTGTGGCCCAGGGTCAGCGCTTTGAAGTGCGCCATGTCCTCAGGCACGCGGAAGATCAACTCATTGCCACGGCCGATGGCGCCGCCACGCGCTACGCCGGCAATCAAGGTCAGCGTCGTCATACCGCCACTGGCGCCTTGATGGCGGGGTGCGGGTCATAGTCGCTCAGCTCAAAGTCTTCGAACTCGTATTCAAAGATAGACGCAGGCCGGCGCTTGATCTGCATCGTCGGATAGGCACGGGGCGCGCGCTCCAGCTGGGTTTGCACCTGCTCGAAGTGATTGCTGTAGATGTGGCAGTCGCCGCCGGTCCAGACAAAGTCGCCCAGTGCCAGATCGCACTGCTGCGCCAACATCTGAGTCAGCAGCGCATAGCTGGCGATATTGAAAGGCACACCCAAAAAGATATCGGCGCTGCGCTGGTAGAGCTGGCAAGACAGCTTGCCCTCGGCCACATAGAACTGGAAAAAGGCGTGGCAAGGCATCAGCGCCATCTGATCCAGCTCGGCCACATTCCAGGCGCTGACGATGATGCGGCGCGAATCCGGGTTGTGCTTGAGTTGCTTGACCACCTCGGCGATCTGGTCGACATGGCTGCCATCGGCCTTGGGCCAGCTGCGCCATTGCACGCCGTAGACGGGCCCCAAGCCACCGTCTTCGCGCGCCCATTCATTCCAGATGGTGCAGCCGCGCTCTTGCAGCCATTTCACATTGGAGTCACCGCGCAAGAACCACAGCAGCTCCAGGATGATGGACTTCAGATGCACTTTTTTGGTGGTGACCAGGGGGAAGCCTTCGTTCAAGTCGAAGCGCATTTGGTGGCCGAAGACCGAGCGGGTGCCAGTGCCGGTGCGGTCGGTCTTGGCTACGCCATGCTCGAACACATGGCGCATGAAGTCCTCGTACTGGGACCGTACAGGGCGGGTATCAGTGCGGCCATCCGGGCTGGTGAGAGGGCTGATGAGATGGCTGGATTGAGGCATGGCGGAGGCGCTCGGTACCGGGTGGATCAAGGGGCGGGTCATGGGGCGCGATTCTAAGTCGGTGGGCTGCAGAGGACGGCAGCCATGAATTCAAGCTATTCTTTCCGGCCGACAGTTCTTCATGTAGGTGCCATCATCAAAACGACTTCCATCCTCTTCGTCCTGGCTTTGGCCGCTGCCGGCCCCGCACAAGCCCATTCCAATCTGCAGGCCATGAAGAATTCGGCCTTCTCGCGTTTCAGCACGGCCGATCAAAGCCTGCTGCGAGCGCAGATCGACCAGGCCATTGCCAGCCCGCAAGAGGGTGCGAGCTTTGAGTGGAAGAGCGAGAAGACCCGAGCTTCCGGCCAAGTGACTGCCTTGGAGCGTGGCAAAAGCCGCGGCCTGGATTGCCGCAATCTGCGCATTGCCAATGCCTGGGGCAATCTGAAGGACGAGGGGGTCTATCGCTTCTGTCAGGATGCCAAGGGGCAGTGGAAATTGTCTGGCCCGGTGCTGGATTGAACACCGTCCGCTGAGAGTCAAAGAGGCCCTCAGCCCCCCAACCAATTGCGCAGCGTCGGCCCAGCGCTTTTGTCTGGATTGAGCGCGCGGCGGCAGGGCTGCTCGGCCGGTTCGGGTTTGCTCAAGAGCCGCTGCGCCAAGATGGACAAGCCGCCGGTGGCCAGTTTCAGGCCGACCTGGGTGGCTTGCTGGGCGGTCCCGGCGGCGTCCCAGCTGATGTTCGGTTGGTTCAGCGGCCCTTCCAGTTGCACCAAGGCCGATAGATTGGCCGCGCTCACCCCCAGGCCTTTTTGGGTGCTGGGGCGCATCGACAGGCTGAGGGTTTCCTTGCCCAGGTCAATATGACCCAAGGCCGCCAGATTGAATTGCTCGGACTCCAAGGCGATGGAACGATCGATATCGGCCCGTCCTTGCTTGAAGGGCAGGCGCATCACGGCGCAGCGAATCGGGTTGTCGCGTCGCTTTTGATCGCCCGGCAGCAGCGCTCGCAAAGTGCCGGTCAAGACATCGGTGCCCAGGTGCTTGGCTTGGCCCTGCAAGACGAAGTTGCGTGCATCGAGCAAGACCTGACCCTCCAGCGACGAGACCCATTCGCGGGCATCGTCGCCCTTGGCGGCCACATCGATCGCCATGCGCAGGGCGCCACCGCGCAGCGCAGGCGGTGATGCGCTGCTCAGGTAGGGGGCCAAGTCGTCGACCTTGATGTCTCGGCCATCGAGCTTGAGGCGCCAACTTGGCGGCTTTGCCCCTGTTTGCGCAGCGCCTGCCTTGGCCGTCTTGCCCGCGTCCAAAGCCGGTAAATCCATGCCCGCCGAAGCCTGCCATTGCCCGCCCGCCATTTGCCACTGCGCGCTCTTCAGGTTCAGGCTTTGTGTTGCCATCTCCACCTGCGCCAGCAAGCCCTGCATCGGTGGCATTTTCGGCAACTGCAGCGAACGAATGTCCAAAGCCAGATCAAGCTCGAAGGGAAAGGCCTTGGGCAGGGGCCAGGAGTCGCGGCTGAAGACCGGGCCGCTCACTTGAGTCGTCCGAGCGGACTTCTGTGTGACTTGAGTTTTCGAGCTTTGGCCTTTCGGCTGGAGCAAAAAGGGCGCCAGGTCCAAGGAATCGGATTTCAGCTTCATCTCCAAACGCAGCGGCTGGCCGCCGCGCTCGAACAGTTCGCCCTCCATGCTCTGCCCAGCAGCGGCAATCTTGAAGGGTTGCACCGAGAGCAGGGCGCCTTGGCGGCGCACTTGCGCATCGAGTTGCAGGGCTTGGGGCAATTGTCTGAACAGTTCGGCACGCCGAGGCATCAAGGCTTGCAGCGCTTGGCTGTCGCTGAGAGCGGCCTTCAGCTCGACATTGAAATCCCCGGCATGCACGCCCAGGGCCAATTGGCCCTTGCTGCTCAAGTTCAAACCTTCTAGCTGCAGCTTCAGATCAAATGGCCAGAACTCGCTCTCGGCCCTGAAGGCCGCCAAGCCACCAAAACTGCCGTCGATGCGCAGAGGCTGTTCGGCCAAGCTCAACCGAGCTTGCAGCGCATAGTCAGCCTGCTGTGCATGCAAATTCAGTTCATCGATGTGCAGCAGCAAGTCTCGCGGCATGCGGGGGCTGTGCAGGGTGATTTTGGAGTCCGCCCATTGAATATGGGCCAGGCTGAAATCACCCGGCTTGCCCTGTGGCTTGGGCTTGCTTTTGGAATCAAGGCTAGCGCCTGACTGGCTCGGACTGAAGGCCCAGTTGCCGCGCCCTTGCTCATCGACTTCCAGCCAAATGTCGGCGCCCTCGATCAAAATGCGTTGCACCTCGATGCGCCCGTCCAGCAAGGGCTCAAGCGCCAACTCCAGCGCCGCCTTTCTGATGCTGAGCATTTCAGGCCGGCTGCCCCAATCGAGATTGGCCAGATGCAGGTCTTCCACCACCACCGCAATATTGGGCAGCAGCCGCCAGCTGATGGGGCCGCGGATCGCGAACTCACGGCCGGTCTTGGCTTGCACCTGCTCGGCCACCATGGCCAGCAGACGCTCGGGCGGATAAGCCCGTTTCAGCGCAAGAAAGCCCAGCAGCGCAATCAGGACGAGGGCGGCCAGCAGCCCCAAGGCCCAGCGCAGCTTGGATCGCCCTTGCTTGTGCATTCAGCTCTGCGGCGTCCAGCCCCCGCCCAAGGCGCGATACAACGCAATCACCGAGGCATAAGTGCCGCTGGTCAACTGGGTCAGCTGCATTTGCGCGTCAAAGAGCTGACGCTGCGAGTCCAAGACCTCGAAGTAACTCGAAATCCCATTGGCATAGCGCAGGTCCACCAGGCGCAGCCGTTCGCGACTTTCGTTGACGATGGTTTGCGTGGCATTGCGTTGCTCGCGCAGGTGCTGAAAGCGCAGCAGCGCGTCTTCGACCTCGCGCAGTGCGATCTGCGTGGTGCGGGCGTAGTTCTCCACGGCGATGCTTTGCTGCGCTTCGGCGGCGGCCAGATTGCTGCTCAGGCGCCCGCCGGTGAACAAGGGCAGGTTGATGGCCGGCGTGACGGTGTAGGCGCTGCGGTCGCCGTCCACCAAGCTGCTCAGCTGCGGGCTGATGAAGCCCAGAAAGCCAGTCAATGAAATGCTGGGCAGATGGGCTTTGCGAGCCGCGGCGACGCTGGACTGGCTGGCCGCCAAGCTCAGTTCGGCGGCGCGCACATCGGGCCGGCGACTCAGCAGGTCCGAGGGGATGCCGGCCGGCAAAGTCTCTGGCAGCGCATATTGGCTCAGCGGCGTGCTGGCGTGCAAGGGGCCGGGGTTGCGGCCGATCAGCAGGCACAGCGCATTTTCTTGCAGGCCGCGGTTTTGCTGCATCAAGGCCAGCGCCGCCTCGGCTTGGGCCAAGGAGGTGGCGGCCTGGGTCACATCCACTTTGGAGACCACGCCGGCATTGAAACGCAGCCGCACAATGCGCAGCGATTCGGCGCGCGAGCTCTGGGTGCTTTTGGCGATCTCGATGGACTGATCAAACTCCAAGAGCTTGAGCCAGCCCGCCGCGATCTCGGAGACCAAACCCACCTGGGCAAAGCGCTGCAGCGCTTCGCTGGATTCGAGATTGCGCAGCGCTGCATCATTCAAAGAGCCCAGCCGCCCCCACAAATCAATCTCCCAGGCCGGCATGGCCAAGCCCAGGCGATAGCTGGAAGAGACCAGGTTCTCCGTGCTGCTGAGCCCACTGGGCGCGCGTTGCCGGCTTGCGCTGGCGTCAGCGCCCAGGCTGGGCAGAGACGCGGACTTCTGCAGGCCGTACTGGGCACGCGCCAGTTCCACTCTTTGCGCGGCAATGCGAATGTCTGGGCTGTTGCGCAGCGCTTCTTGAATCAAGGCTTCCAGTTCGGCGTCGCGAAACAGGCTGGCGAAGGGGCGCTCGGCCAGATTGCTTTGCGTGTTGGCCGGGCTCTTCCAGCCCTGCGGCAAGCTCAGCGGCCTATCGGCCTGAGGCCCATCGACTGCGCGTTCTGGCGTACTGCTGCAAGCGCTCAGCAGCAGGGCGCTGGCCAAGAAGGCCAGGGTCATGGGTGCCGATGTGCTGAGCGAAGGGCGAAGGCGTTTCATGAGTGCACCTCCTCGGTCTTGTTGCTGGGCTTTGCTGCGTCTGGCACTGCCTCTGTCGGTTTGGGTTTGCCGCCGAAGCAACTCATCATGGCCACATAGAACAGCGGCGTGAAAAACACGCCTACCAAGGTGGCAGCCAACATGCCGCCCAAGATGCCGGTGCCCACCGAATGCTGGGTGGCGGCACCCGCGCCGGTGGCCTTCACCAGCGGCAAGACGCCCAAGATAAAGGCCAGCGAGGTCATCACAATCGGGCGCAGGCGCTGGCGCCCCGCTTCAACGGCGGCCTCGACAAAGCCCTTGCCGGACTCGTACTGCTGCTTGGCGAACTCAACGATCAGAATGCCGTTCTTGCCCGCCAAGCCCACCAAGGTGATCAAGCTGACTTGGAAGAACACATCGTTTGGTGACTGTCGGAAGAGCAGGGCGATCAAGGCGCCCAGAATCGCAATGGGCACGATCAGGAACACCGCCACCGGCAGCGTCCAGCTCTCGTAGAGCGCCGCCAGGAAGAGGAACACGAACACCAAAGACAGCGCAAAGATGCCGGCCGATTGCGAGCCTGCCGAGCGCTCTTGCAAAGACTGGCCCGACCACTCAAAGCTGGTGCCCTCGGGCAGCGTGGTGGCGGAGATTTCTTCCATGGCCTGCAGCGCCTCGCCGGAACTGCGGCCAGGCGCCGGCCCGCCGTTGAGTTGCACCGAGGGGTAGCCGTTGTAGCGGGTCAAGGCGATGGGGGCCGAGCGCCATTCGGTGCGCATCAAGGCCGCCAAGGGCACCAAGTCGCCATTGCTGTTGCGGATCTGGAAGCGCTCCAAAGCGGCAGGGTCGGATCGGAAGCTTTGCTCCGCCTGCATCTTGACCTTGAGATTGGTACCAAAGGCCGTGAATTGATTGACGAAGGACGAGCCCATCAGGGTGCCCACGGTGGCATAGAGGTCAGGCACCGAGACGCCCAAGGCCTTGGCCTTGTTGCGGTCCACATCGAGGAAGAGGGTCTGCACCTCGGGCGCGGCCACGCTGCGGGCGCCGAGCAAGCGCTCGTCCTTGGCGGCCGCGCCGGCAATCGCCAGCGTGGCGGCATTGAGCTTGGCTCGGTCGCCATCCAAAGACAGCAGCCGGTAGTCAAAGCCGGCCACATTGCCCATGCCCGAGATCGGCGGTTCGTTCAGCGCGAACACTCGAGCCTCGGTGATGCTGGCGAACTTTTGATTGAGTCGCTTGATCAGGCCGGCCACGCGGGTTTCCGGCGTGTTGCGCTCTTCCCAAGGTTTGAGGGTGGTGAAGACAAAAGCCTGATTGGCGTAGCGATAAAAGATCGAGAAACCCAGAATGGCGGTGCTGTCTTTGATGGCCTCTTCGCTGGCCAAAATGGCTTCGGCTTTCTTCAAGGCTTCGCGGGTGCGTTCCGGCGAGGCGCCGGCCGGCAAGTCCACCGCCACATAGATGGTGCCTTTGTCCTCCTCGGGCACAAAGCCGCCCGGAATCGCGCCGAACAAATACACCACGCCAGCGATCAAACCGCCATAGACCGCCCAGGAGATTAGCTTGCGCCCCAGCAGCATTTTGACGCCAGCGACATAGCCACCGGTGACACGTTCAAAGAAACGGTCAAAGGCCTGAATCGGTTTGAGCTTCTTCATGCCCGGCTTGAGGATCAATGCGCACAGGGCCGGCGTTAGCGTCAAGGCGGTGATGGCCGAGAGCAGGGTGGCGAAGGTGATGGTGATGGCGAACTGCTTGTACAAGGTGCCGGTCACGCCGCCCAAGAAGGCGATCGGCACAAAGACCGCACAGATCACCGCCGTCACGCCCACGATGGCGCCGCCAATGCCCTGCATGGCCTTGATGGCCGCACTGGTGGCGTCCAGGTGCTCGTCGTGCATGATCTTCTCGACGGCCTCCACCACCACGATGGCGTCGTCCACAACGATGCCAATTGCCAGCACCAGGCCGAAGAGCGTCAGCATATTGATCGAGAAGCCCGCCAGCAGCAGGCCGGCCATGGTGCCCACAATCGAGACCGGAATCGCCAGCAAGGGGATGATGGTGGCGCGCATGCTGCCCAGGAAGAGATAGACCACCACCAAAACCAGAATGAAGGCTTCGATGAAGGTGTGCTTGACCAATTCCACCGAGGCGGTAACGAACTTGGTGGTGTCGTAGCTGATCGACCATTTGATCTCGCGCGGGAAGGCCAGGGTCAGCTGGTCCATGCGGGTCTTCAAGGCCTTGGCTAACTCCAGCGCATTGCCGCCAGGGCGCAGATAGACACCAATCGCCACCGCCGGCTTGCCGTTCAGGCGCGACTCAAACTGATAGTCATCGGCGCCCAGTTCCACCCGCGCCACATCGCGCACCCGCACCACCGAGCCATCCGGCAGGGCGCGGATCACGATGTTCTTGAACTGCTCCACCTCGGTCAGGCCGCCGGCAGTCTGCACCGGGAAGGTCAAGCTTTGGCCGTTATCGGCCGGGGACTGGCCGATCTCGCCGACCGCAAAATTCTGGTTTTGCTCGCGCACCGCATTGCCCACATCCGAGGCAGTAAGGCGGTATTTGGCGAGGCGGTCCGGGTCCAGCCACAAGCGCATCGCATAGGGCGCAGCGAACAGGGTCACATCGCCAGCGCCAGGCAGGCGTTTCAGTTCATTGACCACCTGGCTATTGGCCAGATTGGCAATATAGGTGCGGTCAAAGCGCGGGTCTTCCGACTGCAACACCAGAACCTGCAAGATCTGCGGATTGGTCTTGTCCACCCGCAAGCCATTGCGCAGCACCTCTTGCGGCAGCAGCGACTCCACCCGCTTGGCGCGGTTGTTGACTTCCACCGCCGCCAAGTCCAGATCGGTGCCGGGCTGGAAGAAGACTTGCAACTGCATCAGGCCGCTGGCCGAGCTGGTGCTCTGCATATAGAGCAGACCGGCGATGCCGTTCATCTCGCGCTCCAGTGGCGCGGCCACGGTCGTCTCCAGCGTTTCGGGGCTGGCACCGGGGTAGGTGGCGGTGATCTGCACCTGGGGCGGCGCCACGTTGGGATACTGCTCCACCGCCAGCTGGCTGCTGGCGAGGATACCGATCAACATGAAGAGCAGGGCGATGACGGTCGCCATCACCGGGCGTTTGACAAAGAATCCCATGGTCGGGCCCTCAGGTCAGCGGCTGGCGCCAGAGGACGGGAGAGCAGCCGCAGCGGCCGGCGATCCCGCCGCGCCGCCCGCACCCGGCGTCCAGGGCGAGGGGCTCACCACCGCGCCTTGCTGCAAGCGCTGCAAGCCCTCCACCACGACCTTTTCGCCGGCGCCGAGGCCTTTCTCGATGATCCAGTCACTCTTCAGCCATTCGCCCACCACCAGGTCACGACGTTCGACCTTGTTCTCAGGCCCGACCACCCAGGCGATATGGCCGGTAGGCGTCTTGGTGACGGCTTTTTGTGGAATGAGGATGGTGTCTGGCCTTGCGCCTGCGGTGTAGACCACGCGCACATACATGCCCGGCAAGAGCTTTTGCGCCGGATTGGGCATCACCACCCGCAAGGTGATGGTGCCCGTGCTGGGGTTGACCTGAGATTCAGAAAAGTCCAGCCGGCCGCTGCGTTCAAACTCGCTGCCGTCCGGCAGGAAGAGCCGCGCCTGCGCGCTGCCGGTGCCTTCGCCAGTCTTGACTCGACCGGCGCTGAGTTCGCGCCGCAGAATCAAGGCGTCACGATCGGCCACATTGAAGTTCACATAAACCTGATCCAAGCGGTCCACCGTGGTCAGATGGGTGGATTCGCCGCGGCCGACCAAGCGCCCCTCGGGCACCAGCGCGGCGCCGATCTTGCCGGACTCGGTCGCCGTCACCCGGGTATAGCCCAGGTTGGTTTGAGCCCGCTCCACATTGGCGTTAGACACGGCCAACAAGGCTTCGGTCTGTTTGACCGCCGTGACCGCATCGTCATAGTCCTGCTGGCTGATGGCGTTCTCTTTCACCAGCGGTGCCAGGCGGCGCTCTTTGGAACGGGCGCTGGCCAAGTTGGCGGCACTGCGGGCCTGATCGGCCTGGGCATCGTTCAAGGCAATGCGATAGGGCGTTGGGTCAATGGTGTAGAGCAAATCGCCCTTTTTGACCTCAGCGCCCTCGACAAAATGGCGGCGCTCCAGAATGCCCTCGACCCGGGCCCGCACTTCCACCGAGCGATAGGCGGCTACCCGACCAACGTACTCGTTATTCACCGGCACTGTCTCTGAGCGAGAGGCCACGACCTTGACCGGAGCCGGAGGCAAGGCTTTCGGGGCCACGGCCTCTTTCTTCTGGCAGGCACTCAGGCCCAAAACCAGGGTGAGCAGGGTGAGCAGGGGGATCAGGATCCGGCCCCCCATTGCTCGTTTGGACACCCGGGACAAAGGCTGCGGCTGAGGCATGGTGCTGATTCCGTCAAGAGTTGGCTGGACCTGAACCGTCATGCCGCTGGCGCTAGAGCTTTTGATCAGCATGACTGGCGCACTATAACGGGCGAATTTGGCAGAAAGATGTGCGCTGAGGCCCGTGGATTTCCCCTAGGTTCTTCCGTCCAAACGGCCCGTTACTCAGCCTCTGTTGGTGTCGAAATGAGATGCTTTGGCGGCAGGGCCCGCAGCCTGAGTTGAGGTCGAAATCAGCGATAAAGTACAGGCGCTGACAAGCCTTGACCCTTGAGGCTTTTGCGGCCGGAATGGATTCGCCTGTACCAATGAAGCTTTTTTTCATGCTGCGCGTTTTGACATTGAGCCTCTTGGCCGGCATGAGCTTGGGCCTGCCCCACGCGGCCAGTTGGGCTAGTGCGGGCAGTGCGTCCAGTGCTGGCGAAGCACCAATCCAGAATCGGGTGCTGACGGGGCGGGTGCTGTTGCCGCCTGCTGCGCTTTTACCCAAGCAAGCGGTCTTGACCGTTCGAGTTGAAGACGTCAGCTTGGCCGATGCGCCTGCACGATTGATGGCTGAGTTCAAGCGAGACTTGACGGGCTCCGATCCGAAGTTGGACTTCAAGATCACAGTGGCGCAGGCTGATATTGCTCCTCACCGCCGCTATTCGCTGCGCGCGACGATCCATGAAGCAGCGGCTTTGCGCTTCACCAGCACTCAGTTCCATCCTGTGTTTGCAACTGATGGCCCAGGTAGTGCCACGCTGAATGGCCAGCGCCTGGAGATTCCCCTCGAGGCTGTGGGTCCAGTGACTACGCCGCTCCCCCATGCGCCTCAGCCGGGTTCAGTGTTTGGATCCGAAATGCCCAGCAGTTTTTCGGGGGTCTTGCCCTGCGCCGATTGCGAAGGCATTCAGCACCGCCTGACCCTGCGCGATGACGGAAGCTATCGTCTGCGTTTGGACTACTTGGGCAAGCCGGGCCGCCTGTTTACGGAGTGGGGCCGGTGGTCTGTGCAGCCCAAGCAAGGGCTGATGCCTGGACGCTTGCTCTTGCAAGGGGCTCGCCAAGAGGCCAGGCATTTTGTGCTGGTGCCGGGCACTCAAAAGACTCCAGCGCGTCTGCGTCAACTGGATCGCCAGGGCCGGCACTTCTCGTCTTCCGCAAATCTGGACCTGCATCCAGTCGCAGCACAAGACGAAGGCCAGGAGCCGCTGCGCTTGCGCGGTGAGTTTCGCTATATGGCCGATGCCGCCAACTTCACCGATTGCGCCAGCGGCTTGCGCTGGCCCGTGCAAATGGGCGGTGACTATTTGGCGCTGGAGCGTCGCTATGGTGAGTTGCGGAGTTCGCCCGGTGCCGGCATCTGGGTTGAGTTGAAGGGCCGTGTGGCCCTGTCGCCCAGCATGGAAGGGCCGCCGCGTGAGCATGTCTTGGTGGATCAGTTCATTGCCGCCGATGGCGCGGCTTCTTGCGCCGCCCCGGCGCAGACGCTGGCGCCCGAAGCGCGGCCGCCGCTGGCCCAGTTACTCAATACTTATTGGAAGCTGATCGAGATTGAGGGCCAGCCCTTGCTGGGCACGGCTGTTCAGGCCTTGGGCGATGTGAGCCTGAGCTTGAGCGAACAAGAGGCGAGGGCTCGACTCAAATCTGTTTGCGGCAATGCAGTCGGGGCCTATCAATTGAATGGCAATACGCTGAAATTCAGCGCTATGGCGGGTACCATCAGCACATGCCCCGAGCCTGCCAAGGCCCTCGTTCTAAAACTGATTCAGGCTTTGAACGTGAGCCAGACTTACCGCATTGAGGGCGAGCAATTGCTGTTGATGGGCGGCGACCAAAACTTGGCTCGCTTTGAATCTGTTTACCTGCGTTGATTTTGTTTTTTACTGTTTAGGGATGGATCTCCGATGAATCGTTTTTCTGCTCTCGCCTTGGCCTGTACCTTGGCCTTCACTGCCAGCCTGCCTTTGTCGGCCCAAGCCCAAGGCGTGACCACCAATACCGTCAGTGCCAAGACCGATGGTGCCCGCATGAAGGGTGCGGAGATCGAGTACCGCGCCCGTGTGGTGGAGCTGGATGCGGGCAATCGCCTGCTGACACTGCGCGGCCCCAAGGGTCGCTTGAGCACGGTCAAGGTGCCGGCCGAGATGCAGAACTTTGAGAAGGTTCGCGTCGGTGACGATCTGGTGATCCGTTATGCCACCGCCATCGCAGCGGCCATGGAGCCCACCAGCAAGAGCGGTATTCGTGAACGGGTGGAGTCTTCCTCCGAAGGTCGTGTTGAGTCTGGCGGCATGCCAGCCGTGGCCGCCGGTCACACGGTGGAAGTGCTTGCCGTCATCACCGCCTTGGACCCAAAGGCGAACACCGCCACTTTGCGCGGCGTGAAACGCACCGAGACTTTGGCCGTGCCCGCGAATGTGGACATCAACAAACTCAAGGTGGGCGACGAAGTCCGCCTGGCCATGGTGGAAGCGATGGCCATCAGCATCGAGCATGCGCCAGCTGCCAAAGCTGCCGCCAGCAAGCCCGCTGCGCCCAAGGCCGCCAAGCCTGCAGCCTCGGCCGCGTCGAAATAAGACGTGTGGCCCAGCGTTTTTGCATTTCTAGATTGAGGAGCTCGCCATGGCATTGAATTTTTTGACCAGCCGACGCAAGACAGTCCTTAGCTTCAGCGTGGCCGCTTTGGTCGTCTTGCTGAGTGCTTGCGCGAGCGGCCCACAGGTGCGGGTCAGCATGGACAAGTCGGCCGAGTTCAGCCAATACCAGACCTTTGCCTTTGCTGACCCCTTGGGCACCGACCGAGGCGGCTACCAAAGCATCGTCAGCCAGCACCTGAAAGACGCGACCAAGCAAGAGTTGGAGGCTCGCGGCCTGCGTTATGTGGCGAGCTCACCGCAACTGCTGGTGAACTTCAGCGCTTCTTTGAACGAGAAGATGCGCGTCATGTCGACGCCAGCGCCGATGTTGGGCATGGGCTATTACGGCTATCGCGCTGGCATGTACACCGCCTGGCCGCTGTATGCCGAGCAACAGACGGTGACGCAGTACACCGAGGGCACTTTGAACATCGATGTGGTTGACGCCGCACGCAAGCAACTGGTGTGGGAGGGTGTGGTCACGGACAGCGTCACGCAAAAAGAGCTGGATCAACTCAAGACCAGCATCGATATTGCGGTGAAGGCCGCTTTTGCCAAGTACCCGGTGGCTTTGCCTGCCGCAGCGACTGCGCCGAAGTCGCCCTGAGCCAAGGGACAGTACAGGGGCGAGGATGGACCGTTAGGTCCAAAGAAAAACGGCTGCAAGATGCAGCCGTTTTTTCGTCTTGCTGAGAACTATTGGCTGCCCTTCAAGCTGCGAATTGCAGCGCCGCCAGACGCGCATAAAGGCCGCCGCGCGCACTCAACTCGGCGTGCGTGCCGACCTCGACAATGCGGCCCTGCTCCATCACCACAATGCGGTCGGCACGTTGCACCGTCGCCAAGCGGTGCGCAATCACCAGCGTGGTGCGGTGCTGCATCGCGGCCTCAAGTGCGGCTTGGACCATGCGTTCGCTTTCGGCGTCGAGCGCGCTGGTGGCTTCATCCAGCAGCAGCAGTGGTGGGTTTTTCAACATCGCCCGCGCAATGCTGATGCGCTGCCGCTGGCCGCCAGACAAGCGCACGCCACGTTCACCCAAAAAGCTGGCATAGCCTTCGGGCAGGCGCAGGATGAACTCGTCAGCAAACGCGGCCTTGGCGGCGGCGATGACCTCGGCATCTGTGGCCTCGGGGCGGCCATAACGGATGTTTTCCATGGCGCTGGTCGAGAAGATCACGCTGTCTTGTGGCACCAGGCCGATGGCGGAGCGCAGGTCTTGCAGGCGCAGGCGCTGGGTGGGCACGCCGTTCAGGCTGATGAGGCCCGATTGCGGGTCATAAAAGCGCAGCAGAAGTTGCAAGACCGTACTCTTGCCGGCGCCGCTGGGGCCGACCAGGGCCACGGTTTCGCCCGGCTGGATTTGCAAGTCAAAGTCTTGCAGCGCCGCTTGTTGAGGCCGCGAGGGGTAGTTGAAGCTTAAGGCTTGTAGATGCAGGGCCAGGCCTCCGCTGGACGGCGGCAGGCTGAGCGGCTCGGCGGGGTCCGCCACCTTGCTCTGGCTGGCCAGCAACTCCATCAAGCGCTCGGTCGCCCCGGCGGCGCGCAAGACGTCGCCGTAGACCTCGGCCAAGACCGCCACGCTGCTGACCAGCAGGATCACATAAACAATGGTCTGCCCCAAGTGGCCGGCGCTGATGCGGCCCGCCATCACGGCCTGCGTGCCTTGGTAAAGCCCCCAGAGCAGGGCGCCGAAGGTGGCGGTGATGATGAAGGCGACCAGGCCCGATCGCACCAGCGCGCGCTTGCGGGCGGTGTCAAATGCGTTCTCGCTGGCTTGGGCGAAGCGTTCGGCCTCGGCCACCTCTTGGGTATAGCTTTGCACCACAGGCACGGCATTCAAGACCTCGGCGGCAATAGCGCTGGTATCGGCGACGCGGTCCTGGCTGGCGCGGCTGAGCTTGCGTACCCGCCGGCCAAAATAGATCGCGGGCGACACCACCAAGATCAAGATGCCCAGCACTTGGGTCATCACCAAGGGGTTGGTGGCGATCAACATGAGCATGGCTCCCACGCCCATCACCGTGCTGCGCAAACCCATGGACAAGCTTGAGCCCACCACGGTTTGCACCACGGTGGTGTCGGTGGTGATGCGCGACAACACCTCGCCGGTTTGCGTGGTTTCAAAAAACTCTGGGCTTTGTTTGAGTACATGGCGGTAGACCGCGCTGCGCAAATCAGCGGTGACGCGTTCACCCAGCCAGGTCACCATATAAAAGCGCGCTGCCGAGAAGACACCCAGCGCGGCGCCCACCGCAAACAAGGCCAAGAAATGCTCGCGCATGGCCATCAAGCGCTCGCCGTGCTGGGCCGGGCCGCTGCTAGCTGCGCCTCCTGTGCCCTGCATTCCTTGGTCGACCAAGCCGCGCAGGGCCAGGGGAAAGGCTAATGTTGCCAAAGCGGCCAAAAGCAAGAACACCAGGGCCACGCCGATATGACGCCGGTAGGGGCGTAAAAACGGCCACAGGCCGCTCAGCGAGCGTGGCTTGCCCTTAGGCTTTTCGTTCGCGTCTTTTCTGTCGAGTTCGGCGGACTCAGGCAGGCTGCTGCTCGGGACGCTCGCTTGGGGCATTTCTGCCGATTGAATCGGTGCTGACTTGGAAACCATGCCGCAGTGTAGGCGGCGCAGGTGAAGGAAATTTTGTGCCTGCTTCAAAGTCCTTCAGCTCTTTAGCCCTGCAGTCCTTCACCCTTTGCAGCCCTGAGGCTTCAAGGGCTCATAGATTGCTGGCGAACAGCCGTTTGATGAACAGGTCCTTGAAGCTCTTCGCTTCGCCCAAGCCCAAACGTTCCAGATAAGCGGGAGGGACGGGCTTCTCTGGTCCCAAACTCCGCAAAATCATGCCGACCAACTCCACCGGATGACGACTGGCATGCTTGAGCTTCTTCAGCGTGCGCACGATGACCAACTCGTCCGCATTCAAGTCGGTGCCGAAGGGGAAGTCGGGCAAGTCACCCGCGTTGCGCCAGGGTCGCAGCTTTTCTCGCAAGGCTTCGGGGCTGTTGTGGCGCGCCCATTCCGGCAGTTGGTAGTCGTCCTCCAGCTTGCCATGAGCCTTGGCCTCGTCCATCAGCTCCGCTTGAAAGCGCGAGTCCGCGATCACCAGCAAGCGCTTGATGCACTCGGCATCGGTACAGCCGCGCAACTCGGCCACGCCATATTCGGTGATGACTACATCGCGCAGATGCCGTGGAATGGTGCAGTTGGCATAACTCCAGACAATATTGCTGCGCAAGCCGTCTTTGTTGTCATGGCTGGCGCGCAGCATCAAGATGCTTCGGGCATCGGGCAGCGCGTGGGCCATGGCCACGAAGTTGTACTGGCCTCCTACGCCCGACACCACTTGCCCAGACTCCAAACCATCAGAGGCCGCCGCCCCCAGCAGGCTGACCTTCATGGCGGTATTGATCAGGCTGGCTTTGACCCGCTGAGCACGCTTGAGCGCTTCGCTGCCGGTGCTGTCGCTGTACAGCTCGTTGATGAAGGCAATCCGGGTCATGTCGATCTGCGCCAGCATCTCGGGCGGCAGATCGCGCAGGGCTTGGTAAAAGTCGCGTGGGCCGAGGAAGAAACCGCCGTGCATCAAGGTGGCCTTGGACCAGCGCTCGCCCAAGAGATGCTGAGCAATCGCGGCTGCTGCCCTCGGGTCGCGCAAATCATTGAGCAGCGAATGCGCTCCGAGAACCAAGCGATCCTGCAGCAACTGAACACCGGGCTTGAAAAGCCCCTGCGCTTGCAAAAAATCCAAGTCTTTGACACGAAGGGGCGAGGTGATCAGACCTGCCTCCAGCAAGTCTTGAAGGGCGTCTTTATCAGGCTTGTCACCCAAGCGGCCTGCCAGGGCCAGGTTTTGCATGCCGAGGTCGGCGTAGACACGACGGCGAATCACGCCACCCTGGATCAATCGCATAAAGCCGTTGACGAACATCTCCGAGCAACCATACAGGCCTTGTTCAAAGCGGCCCAGTTCGCGGCCTTGTGTCTGGCCGTGGCACAGCGCGGTGAGTATGGCTTTGAAGTTCTCAGGCCGTTGATCGCGTACCAAGAGCGATTGCGCAATGGCGTCGCCTAGGGAGCCAATGCCAATTTGCAGCGTACCGCCGTCCCGCACCAAGCTCGCTGCATGCAGGCCGATGGCGTAGTCGGCCCAGCTGATGGAGGCGTTCGGCGGCGCGAACAGGGCATGGCTGCAGCCCGGCGCGTCGACGATCCAATCAAACATTTCAGCGGGGACCAGGGCATGGCCGCTCATGAAGGGCAATTGCCGATTCACCATGGCCACCGTCATCAGGGGCTGCTGTAGTGCGCGAGCCCGCTCCCAAAGATCAAAACTGAGGTCAGGGTTGCAAGACAGCGAGTACTGCATCTCGCCATCCGCGCCCGGTCGCGCCGCCACCGCTTGCATCAATAGATTGATGCCATGCGACATCATGTCGCGCACCGCGAAGCTGTAATTCGTGCAAACAAAGCCCTGCTGTGCGGCGGCGTGGCCGAGGTAGTCGCCGGTCTTCATGAAGAACTCGTGCACCTCAATATGGGCGGGCAGAGTGCCGCTGCGCAGCGCCTTGACATAGTCCAGATCGGGGTAGTCCTCAAAGACCCGATCGACCAAAGGCGCCAGGAAATGCGCCTCCAGTTCAGAGCTGCCTTTGGGCTTCTCCAGCGACAAAGCGGTGAATATTTTCAAGCGCCGGCTCGGATTGGCTTCGATGCGGCGGTAAAGCGAATTCACCAACGGGTTGGGTTTGCCAATGCCCAGCGGAATCGCCATCACGATATCGCCCTGCACGGTTTGCAGGATTTGATCGACCGTGCGCTCCACACTATCCAACACCCGCGGCTGAAGTGGCTTTGCTGCCGTTTGCATAGGTTTTGTCTCCAGGCTGCGCATCAAGGCGTCAGCGTTCTGTTAGTGCTTCAGTGAGCTTTTTGAGTTTGCCCAAGGTTTTCCGAACACAGTCTGTCTGATCGCGCGCATACAGGGTTTGACATGAGGCAAGCTTGCAACAGGCGGCGTGGGTATTGATACCTTCTTTCGGGGGATGGGCCTGAGCTGGGATGAGCCTGTGCTGAAATTAAGACCACTCAAAAGCGCGCTATTCGCACATGGTTAAAAAGTTGGAGCAAGCAGTCAGCTTGAATCCCATCCGCCAGGCTCAGGCCCGATTTGGCACCGCGCCTGTTTTGCTCGTGTTCACCGTCTTGGCCACCCTGCTGGCCTTGGCCGCTTCTCAGGTTTTGGTATCGGTCTTGGCCCTGGGAGACCGACTCACTGCGGCATGGGCCGCCGGTGTGTGCGCCAGCGTGCTGGCCTTTGGACTCGGACATTTGATCTTGGGTCAGTTGGCGTTTCAGCGACAAACAGACCTGGACTTCAGCCGCCATGCGAGCTTGGATGCGCTGACCGGTGTCTTCAATCGCCGCCACTTTCTAAACCAGGTGGAGCGCGAATGGTCTTTGGCGCGGCGCTACAACACCGACTGCGCTTTGCTGGTCATTGATATCGACCATTTCAAACGGGTCAATGACGGTTTTGGACACCGCTGCGGTGATCTGCTTTTGCGCCAAATCGCCGACGCCTGCAGCGAAACCCTGCGTCAAGCCGATGTGCTGGCTCGTTTTGGCGGTGAAGAGTTCATCTTGTTCTTGCCGCATACCGATCCCTTGGGTGCGCTGGATGTGGCGGAACGTGTGCGCGAGCGCATTGAGCGTCTCAATTTCGCCTGGAACGGTCACAGCATTCCGGTCAGCGCCAGTGTGGGTGTGGCCGCGCTGCAGCCCAAACATCAGGCTTTGGAGCATCTGGTTCACGAGGCTGAAGATGCGCTAGACCTTGCTAAGACGGAGGGGCGCAACTGTGTCCGGGCCGGTGCAGGCTTGCTATCCGGCAAAGCGAGCAGCTTGATGCGCAACTGAGAGATCGCGAGGTCTAGCCGCGCTGATTGCGACGGCGTCTTCTTCAGGCCAGTTTTACTGCGCCGGCATAACCGGTCATTTCGAGGTAGCCCAGGCCCAGGCGCTTGCCCGTCGCGTTGCGCAACTCCGCCGGCCCCTCCCAATATCGCATGCCAGTGCTGGCCCGGGCATCGATCTCCTGCGCCTCAATCAGGGCGTGCAAAGTGAAGGTCGCCACAGGTGTCTGCAGGCGCCAGGCCACCGGATACTGCGCCTGGCTGGTGGGGCTGCGCCAGGTTTTGAGGACCTGCATGCTGACTTGCTCGGGGGCGAAGTTCTGTGCTTCACCCACAAGGCCTGCTGAGGCCGTCCGATAGCTACCGCCGCTCCACAGCGTGCTGCCATCGGCACGGCGCAGGCGAAACAGGGTCAGGGCGGCGCCATCATGCAGATTGATGCCCATCCAGTCCCAGCCCACGCCTTTATCGGCGCTGCGGGCTTCGGCCGCGCCCAGCAGCTGATCGCTCCATTCGTGATCCAACCAAGCCAGGGCTCGCAGATTGCTTTGGCGGCCTTCCAGCTTGAGGCGCGCCTCGCCCTGGAGTTGGACCTGACTGTAGTAATGGCTGAACTGCTCGGCACCCGGCCCCTTGCGCGAGAAGCCGGCCTCTCCTTGCAGCAAAGTCGGCTGCAGGGCGAGCAGTTGGAGCGCCAAATCAAAGCGGCCATGGCTGCTCCCTTGCATCGCGGCGGCATAGTGAGAGGCGGTGCCGTCTTTGCCTTCCCGGCTGTCCTTGCGACGCAAGAACCAAGCGCCCATCTGCACATCGCAGTCTTGCTCACTGGCGTGCGCCAAGCCCGGAAACTGGCGGGCGATGCGTTGATCATGGCTTAAGCTGGCCGCGCCAATATCGCTGAGGACGGCATGGGCCATCATCAACTGGCGCGCAGCAAAGTTGCTAGGGTGTTCCGCAGCCGCTGGACCACGAACGCGAAAGAAGGTGAGCTGAAAGCCATAGCGCGGCTGGCTTTGCGCATCGATGGGCGCATCTCCATCGAACAAGAGGCCGCTCAAATACCACCACTCCAAACGGCTTTGAGGATGAGCGCCGAAGTCGCGTGGAAAACTCAGAGGGCTTCGCCGCGCCGACGGCTGAGGCACTGCGATAGCGATCTTGGCCGTATCCGTTGCCGCTGCTGCGGCCAAGAACAAAAGGCGCCGTCTTTGCAGCCAGTGGCTACCAGTGTTCCAAGCCTGCATCACCAATCCTCCTTGACGGCTTGCACCGCTTTCGCGCTCAAGGCTTGGCGCCCAGCCAAAAGCGTGGTGGCCACGCCAGCCAAAAACACTGCGGCCAGCAAGCTCAAGAGCGGCTGCCAGGGCAGACTGAGTTCCATGCTCCAGTGAAAGCTCTGCGGGTTGACCACATAGACCAGCACCGCACTGAGGCCCACTCCCAGGGCCAAGCCCGCCAATGCGCCCACGCCGCAGAGCAGCGCCGCCTCCAGCGTCAGCAGACGCAAGATGCCGGCGCGGCTCAGGCCCAGATGCCAGAGCAGGCCGAACTCCCGTTTGCGCGCCAAGGCTTGCGCCGACTGGCTGGCCGCAATGCCAAAGAGCCCAATGGCCAGCGCCACCGCTTGCAGCCAGCGGGTGACGGCAAAACTGCGGTCGAAGATATGCATGGAGATGCTGCTCAGCTCATCCAACGAGGCCAGCTCCAGGTCCTCCGCTTGGTCTGCGAGCGCGCGGATGCGCGGGCTCAGCTCACTGGCGCGTTCGCCAGGGCGCAGCCAGAGCAGCAACTCGGTGGTGCTGCGCTCGCCACTCCAGGCGCGGTAGTCCGACAGCGCCATGATCAGCGCCGAGTTCTGGCGGGCATAGTCGCGCCAAACGCCGCGCACAAAGGCGAGGCGCTGGCGTGGGTCGGCCTCGCTTGGGCGAGCTTGTTCGCCCGAAATGTCATCCAGACTGAGCCAGAAGCTTTGCCCCAGCCGCAGCTTCAGGCGGTCTCGCATGGCTTCGTTGATGTAGACCGCTTGGGCACCCGGCTGCGGGCTTGGCGCCAAGAGGCCACTCAAAGGCAGGTCTTTCTCGTTCACCGTGCGGGCCATCAGCGCCACAGGGTTGGCCTGGCCGGCCAGCCAAAGCTTGCCGCTGTACTGGGGCAGGGTCTTTGCCGCCAGGCCGCTGCTTTGCAACTGGTCCAACAAGTGCTGCGGCAAGGGCGCCACCTGGCCGCTGCCCACCCGCAAGCTGGAGCGCAGATACAAGTCGGCCGGCAGCATCTGGTCCAGCCAGGTCTGCAAGGCGCTGCGAAAGCTCCCCACCATGGCCAGCATGGCGACCGACAAGCTCAGCGCCACCAAAACGCCGGCCAAGGCGCGGCTGGATGCGGCGGCTTGGTCTTTGGCGTGTTCTCGCACCAGCAGCAAGGTGGCGCTCTGCGGAAAGAAGCTCAGCAACGAAGTGCTCGCCCGCAAGAGGCTGGGCACGCAGGCAATGCCGCCCAGCAGCAAGCTCAGCATGGCCGCATAGGCGGCCACCGGCACTTCGGCCAAGCCGGTAGACGCAGGCAGGGGCGGCAGCAAAGCCAGCAGCAACCCCAGCAGCAAGAGGGCCAGGCCCAGCCAGCGCGGCAAGGGCTTGCCGCTGTCACTGCCCAGACCCTTGAGCACCTGGGCCACCGGCATGCGCCTGACCGCCAAGGCGGGCAGGGCGCTGGCCATCAAGCTGATCAACAAGCCCAAGAGACCAAAGCCAGCGGCCGCAGGCAGGTGGTGGCTCGCGTCGAAGTGCAAGCCGACCGAACTGCCTAGCCCCACGGCCAAGCCCAGATCACCCGCCAACACATGGCGCAGGCCCAGATCGGCCAAGGCCCAGCCCAGCAGCAGACCCAGCAAGCTGCCCAAGAGCCCCAGCACCAGTCCCTCAAACAGGATCAGCCGGCCTCGTTCGGAGGCGCTGAGCCCCAAGACGCCCAGCAAAGCCAGCTGCGGCAGGCGCTGGCTGACCGACAAAGAGATCACCGCAAAGACCAGAAAGCTGCCGCTGAACAAGGCCATCAAGGACAGCATGCCAAGATTCACTCGGTAGGCCCGGGTGATGTCGCTCATCCATGCGCCCTCATCGCTGGGCGGGCTGAGGCTCAGGCCGGCGGGCAGTCCTTGCGGCACGGCTGCTTTGGAGAATGCACGAGCCCAGGTGTCCGGCGCAAGACCGGGCTGCAAACGCAGATCAATGCGATCGATCTGGCCCAGGCGACCCAAAAGCACTTGCGCGCCGGCAATGTCCAGCACCGCCAGTGGCGCCGCGCCGCCTTGGTGGCGCCCGCCGTAGCGCAGCACATGGTCGCGGCCTTGTCCGCTCTTGGCCTCGGCCACGCGCAGGGTCAAGGGTTCACCCATCGCAGGGCTAATGGCCAATCTACGCAGGGCCGCTTCATTGAGAAAGATGCGCTCAGGGTCGAGCAATTGCAATGCGGCGTTCGCAGGGCCGGCGTCCCTCTCGGCTTGAGGCAGCAAATCGGGCGAGACTGCCGCCGCCTGCAAGGCATCGATGCCGATCACGGTCAAATTGAAAGGCTTGCCATCGCTGCCCCGGAGCTGGGCCTGGCCTTCCAGCCGCGCTGCGGCCAGGCTCAGGCCGGGCAGGGCGGCGATACGGGCATAGTCGGCCTCTGAGATGGCGCCCGCGCCTTCTTTCGAGCGACCTTGCACGATCAAATCGGCCCGGCCTTCGATGCTGGACGCCGCGCGACCAAATTCCGCCAAGGCGCTGCTATTGAGCAAATGCACCGCGTAGGCCAGGGCCACGCCCAGCACGATGGCCAAGAGGGCCAGCGACTGGCGGCCCGCTTGGTGACGCAGCACCGGCCATGACAAGCCGCGCAGCCAGCGCAACCAATGCAGGAGCGGGCCAGGCTGCATGTTTAGTGCGCGTCGTGATCGCGCAAAGACGAGTCGCCGAAGCGCACTTCACTCAGCCCTCGCTCATCCAGCCTCAGGCAGCGATGTGCACGCGCTGCGGCGCGCTCCGAGTGGGTGACCAAAAGGCAGGCCGCACCTTGTTCTTGAACTTGGGCCAGCAGCAGATCCAGCACCAGACTGGCACTGCTGGCGTCCAAATTGCCGGTGGGCTCATCGGCCAGCACCAGGGCCGGGCGGTGCACCAAGGCTCGGGCGATGGCGACGCGCTGCATTTGTCCGCCGGAAAGCTGCCTCGGCATGCGCGCGCCTAGGCCTGGCAAACCGACGCTGGCCAACATCTGCTGCACCCGAGCGGGGTCGGGGCGCTGCAGCAAGAGCAAGGGCAGGGCGATGTTGTCGGCCACGCTCAGGTGCGGCAGCAAATGAAAGGCCTGGAACACAAAGCCCAGTTTGGCGCGGCGCAACCGGGCTTGCTCGGGCTCGCTCATCGCGCTGAGTTCCACGCCGTCCAGCCAGACGCTGCCGCTGTCGGGCCGGTCCAAGCCGGCCAGGCAATTCATCAAGGTGGATTTGCCCGAGCCGGATTCGCCCAGCAAGGCCACCATCTCGCCAGCAGCCAATTGCAGACTCAGGTCCGCAAAGACCGCTTGGCCCGCGTAGGCCTTGCTCAGCGCGCGGGCTTCAAGCAGGGCCATGGCTGGCGTTGGCGCTCGGCTGGGCTGAGGTTTGGGACTTCCGCAGCAGGCGCTGCAAGGCGGCCAGCACATGCAGCTGCGCCTGCGGATCTTCGCAGGCAATCACCTGGCGTTGCGGCATGCTGCGTAGCCAGGTCATTTGGCGCTTGGCCAGTTGCCGGGTGGCGGCAATGCCGCGCTCTGGCAGCGACTTGAAGTCGCCGCTGTCCAGCGACTCCCAGGTCTGGCGGTAGCCCACGCAGCGCATCGAAGGCAGCTCAGGATTGAGATCACCGCGCGCCTTCAGTGCGCGCACCTCGTCCACCAAGCCGTCAGCCAGCATCTGCTCGAAACGTTTCGCCAAGCGGGCGTGCAGCCAGCCTCGGTCACTGGGCTCCAGGGAGATCAGCGGCCAATCCACACCGAGGCTGCGCACTTGGTGCAACTCACTCATGGGCCGGCCCGACAAGATGCAAACTTCCAGCGCTCTTTGAATGCGCTGCGAATCGCCGGGCGCCAGGCGCGCTGCCGTGACGGGGTCAAGTCTTGCCAGTTCGGCATGAAGGGCCGGCCAACCTTGGGCCGCCGCCTTGGCATCAAGCTCGGCACGCAAATCCTCGTCGGCCTGCGGCATCTCGCTCAAGCCATCGAACAAGGCCTTGAAGTAGAGCATGGTGCCGCCAACCAAGAGCGGCAGCTTGCCGCGCGCCAAGATCTCATCGGCCAACTGCCGCGCCGAGGCGACGAACTGTGCGGCCGAGTAAGACTCCAGCGGATCGATGATGTCGATCAGATGGTGTGGTACTGCCGCCAACTCCGCCGCCGTCGGCTTGGCCGTGCCGATGTCCATGCCTCGGTAGACCAGGGCCGAATCGACGCTGATGATTTCCACCGGCAAGAACTCGGCTGCGGCCAAGGCGGCCGCCGTCTTGCCGCAACCAGTCGGCCCGGCAATGCAAATCGGCCCCGTGAACTGCATCTTTTGAATGGGGGTCAGCTTCATTTTCTTAGGCGCAAACTGCCAGGCACTGCATCAGTCAAAACGCTCCCAAGGCGTCAGAAAGCGCCATTGGCCGACCGGCAGATTGCCCAGATTGATGCGGCCGATGCGCACCCGCTTCAGCCCCACCACCTTGAGGCCGACTTGCTCGCACATGCGGCGAATCTGGCGCTTGCGCCCCTCGCGCAGCACGAAGCGCAGTTGGTCCTCGTTTTGCCAGCTGACCTTGGCGGGCTTGAGCTGAACGCCGTCCAGTTCCAGGCCATGGTTCAGCAGTTCCAGATCGGCGGCCGGCAGGCGACCGTCTTCGCTGCGCACACCGTCGCGGCCGTGGTACTCGACCCGCACCAGGTATTCTTTTTCGATGCTGGAGTCTTCGCCGATCAGCAGCTTGGCGATGCGACCGTCCTGGGTCAGCACCAGCAGGCCGGTGGAGTCGATGTCCAAGCGTCCGGCCGGAGCCAGGCCACGCGAGTGACCGATGTGGTACTTGATGCCCGAGCTGTCTTCGCTCCACTGCGCGTCTGACTTGATCAAGACAGACGCAGGCTCATAGCCGTCTTCGGCCTGACCGGACACATAACCGATCGGCTTGTGCAAGAGGATGGTGACGCGCTTGGCCTGTTCCTTGTGGGCCAGCGGATCGATCTCAATCTTTACATCGGGCGAAACGCGTTGACCTAACACGGCCAGCTTGCCGTCGACGCGCACCCAGCCGGCAGCAATCCACTCATCGGCTTCGCGGCGTGAAGCCAGGCCGAGTACGCCCATTTGCTTGGACAAGCGCACGCCTTCGCTGTTCGGGTCGATGTAGACGTCGCCGTCTTCATCATCCTCGTCATCATTGAGCTGACGCCGCAATTGAGCGGCAGCCTCGCGCAGATGCGCAGGCAGTTGTTGCCCGGCGCGCTCGGCGGCTGCGGAAGGACGGGGGTAGCCGGGGCGCGGGCCGCTGGCACGACGTTGATCTTGACGGGGCTCTTGGCGTGAGTCTTGGCGCGGATCCTGACGTGGGTCTTGGCGCTGACCCCGATAGCCCTCGCGCGGGTCTTCGCGCCTCGAATCGTGGAAAGACTCGCGGCGCGGCTCTTGGGCGTAAGACGGGCGCTGGCCTTGCCAGCGGTCTTCGCGACGACCGGCACCGCCAGGGCCGCTGGGGGCAAACCTATCATCGGGATGGCGGCGCGGGCCTCCGTCCGACCCGCCCTGGCCATAGCCTCGGCCAGGGTTGGCATCGCGGCCAAAGCCGGGGCGCCTGTCGTCTTGACGCGGGCCTTGTTGGCCATATTGGCTTTGTGAACCTTGTGGACCTTGCGAGCCGCGTGGTCCATAGCTTCCGGGGCCGCGTGCATCGCGCGACTCATACGGGCGACCCTGTGGGCCACGACCGTCGTCACGGAATTGAGGGCGCCCCTCATAACGACCTTCAAAGCGATCGTCATTGCGCCCTTCATTGCGACCCTCAAAGCGCGGCTGCTCACGCCCACGGAAGCCTTGCTCCGAGCGGCTTTCAAAGCGCTGACCTTGATTGCGCCAACCATCGCGGGCTTGGCCGCCATGGCCTCCATGGCCCTCGTTAGCGGGACCACGCGCTGGGCCACGGGCATCGCCACGTGGGCCGCCGCGGTCGCCACCTTCATGGCCACGGAAGGGCCGATCGGACGGGCGGTCGGAATGACGGTCAGTGGGCCGATCCGAGGGACGCCCCGGTGGCCCCGAGCGGCGCTCATCGCCGCGGCGGCCTTCAAACTGAGCCTGGCGCTGTTCACGCTCGGCCTTGGCCTGCTCCAGGCTTTGGCGAGGGCGTGAAACGCCCTTGCCGCGGATCGGTGCGCGACGTTCGGCGTCGGGACCGCGTTTGCCGGAACCACTAGGGCCTGCATTGTTCTTCTTGTTGAGTTTTAAAGTGGCCATCTTGCCTCCGGGGGGTCCATCAAAAACATGTCGCCGCTGCGGCCCATCAAGGCTTCAGCGGCAAACGAGCGCGGGCGTTGCGCCTAGGAAAACTGCTTCAACGTCCGCGCAAAAACAGCGCATCCAGTTCACGCATGGTCAGTTGCCGCCAAGTCGGGCGACCATGATTGCACTGATCGGCTCTCTCGGTGCGTTCCATATCGCGCAAGAGCCCATTCATTTCTTCCAAGCTCAGCTGGCGATTGGCCCGCACTGCACCATGGCAGGCCATGGTGGCCAAAATCTCGTGCTGCGCACGCTCAATCGCATGGCTGGCGTCAAACTGCCCCAACTCGGCCAGCACGCCACGCACCAAGTCCACCACATCGCCGCCCATCAGCAGCGCCGGGCGGGCGCGCACCGCTAGCACCTTGGCCGACAGGGGGGCGACATCCATGCCCAAGCGCTCCAGCGTCGAGGCATGCGCTTCGGCGGCGGCGATCTCGGCGGCGGTGGCGGCAAAGGTGATGGGGATCAGCAAGGGCTGGGATTCGATCTTGGCTGAACCTAAGCTGGCCTTGAGTCGCTCGTAGACCACGCGCTCATGGGCCGCATGCATATCGACAATGATGAGGCCCTGGGCGTTCTCGGCCAGCACATAAACACCCTGGATCTGCGCAATCGCGCGGCCCAAGGGCCAGTCATGGGCGGGCAGTGTTTGGGCTGGCAATGTATGGGCCGGCAGTGATTGGGAAGGAGAATCAGCTGCCGCAGGGTCAGGTCTTGCCATGGGCAAGTTTGCTGAATTCTGGCCATACAGCGTTGCGACCTCACTCAGCCCCAAGGAACTCTGGGTATTGCTGCGCCAGCTGGGCACTCCCTTGTTGTAGTCGGCGCGGTTCTCCTCGGCCTGAGCGGCGGCCGGCTTGAACCAGACCGGCGGATTGCCGGGCGAGGGGCGGGTGCCGGTGATCACGGTTGCGGCGGATTCGGTGTCCGAAGTGATCGAGGCTTGTGCAGGCTCAGGCGCAGCCAACTCATTGGAGCGCGAGGCCGCCAGCGCATCTTGCACCGCGTAGCGCACCTGCTGGTGCATCTCGCGGCCATCGCGAAAGCGCACCTCGATCTTGGTCGGGTGCACATTCACATCGACCCGATCCGGCGCGATCTCGATGAACAAGACATAGCAGGGCTGGCGATGGCCGTGCAAGACATCTTCATAGGCCGAGCGGATGCCGTGGGCAATCAGCTTGTCACGCACATAACGGCCATTGACATAGACGTACTGCATATCGGCGCGGCTGCGCGCCGCTTCCGGCAAGCCAGCCCGGCCATAGATGCGCAGTGGCCCGGCTTCTGAGTAGACCGGTCGGCTTGCTGCCATGAACTCGGCGCCCAAGACATCGCTCAGGCGCTGCTCGGACCCGCCGGCCCGCAATTGCTCGACCAGCTTGCCTTCATGCCAAACGCTGAAAGCCACATCCGGGCGGGCCAGCGCATGGCGGCGCACCGACTCCAGGCAATGCGCCAGCTCGGTGGCGTCGGTCTTCAAGAACTTGCGGCGTGCCGGGGTACTGAAAAAGAGTTCACGCACCTCCACGCTGGTGCCGCGCGCCCGAGCGGCCGGCTGCAACTCGCCCGAGCGGGCGTCGAGCCGGTGGGCATGTGGGGCGCCCTCAAAACGGCTGGAAACCGCCATCTCGGCCACCGAAGAGATAGCGGCCAGGGCCTCACCACGAAAACCCATGGTGGCCACCGACTCCAACTCGTCCAGCGAGCGGATCTTGCTGGTGGCATGACGCTTCAAGGCCAGCGGCAATTCTTCGACGGGGATGCCCAGGCCGTCATCCTCCACCACGATGGCGCGCACGCCGCCGGCCATCAGCTTCACCTGGATCTGGCTGGCGCCCGCGTCAAGCGCGTTGTCCACCAACTCGCGTACGACGGACGCAGGCCGCTCCACCACCTCGCCGGCAGCGATCTGGCTGATCAGTTCATCGGGGAGTTCGCGAATGGCGCGCCGGGCGGCGGGCTGGGCCACGGCGCCACTCGGCGCAGGCGGCAAAGAAACAGGGGAGGACACATCCATGACGCTATTGTAAGAAGTATGGCTGCATGGCCCGACTCGGGCGGCCAAATCTGCCGTCATCATCTGCAGCCATAATCCGCCGCCATGGAACTTCTCACCTCCTTGATTGACTTCATCGTCCATGTGGACCGCCATTTGGCTGACTTCGTGGCGCTTTACGGCAACTGGATTTACGGCCTGCTGTTCTTGATCATTTTTGTCGAGACCGGCTTGGTGGTCATGCCCTTCTTGCCCGGCGACTCGCTGCTTTTCGTGGTGGGCGCCATGTGCGGCACCGGTTTGATGGACCTGGGCACCGCCATGGCGGTGATGTTGACCGCGGCAGTGGCCGGCAATCAGACCAATTACACGATTGGCCGCTTCTTTGGCCCCAAAGTGTTCCAGTGGGAGCACTCGCGCTTCTTCAACAAAGAAGCCTTCAATACGGCGCATGAGTTTTATGAGCGCCGAGGCGGCGTGGCCTTGATCATTGCCCGCTTCATGCCTTTTGCTCGCACTTTCGCGCCTTTTGTGGCCGGCGTGGCGCAGATGACGCGTCGCAAATTCACTTTCTACGATGTGGCCGGTGCGCTGCTCTGGATTGGTAGCGTGACGCTGGCGGGCTATGCCTTCGGCAATGTGCCCGCCGTCAAACACAATCTGGAGAAGATCATCTGGGCCATGATCATCATCCCCGGCTTGGTGATCATCATTGGCGGCATGCGCGGCAAAAAGAAGAGCGCCTAAGACGCTCCTCAGGCCAAGCTGCCCAGGCCGGCGTCAAGACAAAACGCGGTGGCGGGCCAGCGGCGGGTTCTTGGCAAAGTAACGGGCAATCCCCGTGGCCAAGGCCTCCACCAATTGCTGCTGGTAGTCGGGGTCGCGCAGCTTGGCTTCTTCCGCCGGGTTGGAGATAAAGGCCGTCTCCACCAGGATAGAAGGCACATCGGGCGCTTTAAGCACCGCAAATCCGGCCTGCTCGACTTGCTTTTTGTGAAGCTGACCGACGCGGCCGATCTGCCCCAGCACTTCCTTGCCCAGCTTCATGCTGTCTTTGATTTGGGCGGTGGTACTCATGTCCAGCATGGCCTTGAGCACGGTGGCATCTTTGACGACCATATTGTTGACCCCGCCCACCATATCGGCGGCATTTTCTTTATTGGCCATCCAGCGTGCGGCTGCACTGCTGGCGGCGCCGTCGCTGAGCGCAAACACTGAGGCGCCACGCGCGGCCGGGGTAAAGAAAGCATCCGCGTGGATGGACACGAACAGGTCGGCTTGCACCCGGCGTGCCTTGCGGACCCGTTCATGCAAGGGCACGAAGAAGTCAGCATCACGGGTCAACATGACGCGAATATTCGGATTGCTATTGAGCCGGTCGCGCAGTTTCAGCGCCACGGCCAGCACCACGTCTTTTTCCTTCAGGCCCGAGGGGCCGACCGCCCCGGGGTCTTCACCGCCATGGCCGGGGTCGAGCGCGATCACGATCAAGCGATCGAGCTTGGCTTGACTGAATTCTTTGTCATCTGGGCTTGTCGGAGCCGGGGGCAGGGTGGGGGCCGGGACGGGCGTTTGCACACTGCTGGCCGGCTTGGCCGCGGCGACCACTGCGGGCGTGGTGATCGGCGCTTTGCCGATGCGACCGATCAGTTCGCCCAGCGCATCTTGCACCGACTGCGCCGCGGCTTGCTCAGCGGCTTCTTTGTCCTTGACCAGGGCCAGCAAGGGGTCTTGCTCCTGCTTGGGATACAGGTCGAAGACCAAGCGGTTCTGGTAAGCCGCCACCGGCGCCAAGGTAAAGATCTGCGGCGCCACCGGCTGCTTCAAGTCCAGCACCAAGCGCACCACACGCGGTGTGTTCTGGCCGACCCGAACCCCGGCAATGTATGGGTCATCGGCTCGCACCTTGGCCAGCAACTCGCGCAAGCCTGGGCTGAGCTCCAGGCCTTCGACATCGATGACCAAGCGGTCTGGCCCCTCCACCAAAAAATGTTTGGCTTCCAGCGGCTTGTCTGACTCCAGCGTGACGCGGGTGTAGTCGCTTGCGGGCCAGACTCGCACCGCCAGGATGGTGCTGGATTTGGGCGCTGCGGCGGCAGACGCAGCCTGCGCCGGCTGCAAACGCAAGCTCAGCAGCAAGCCACCCATGGCGCCCAGCGCCTCGCGACGGCCCTTCATGCGCGGGCCTCCAGTCCTTGACCCAGTCCTTGCAAGAGAGACACGCCAAAGTCGCTGCCGGCACGCAAGTCGACCTCACGGCTGTCGTCTTCTTGCACCGTCAGCCAGATCTGCAAATCGGCGGGCGGCAACATGCCAGCCGCCTTGTCGGGCCATTCGCTGAGCTTCAGGCCAGGGGCGGCGAAGATGTCGCGAAAGCCGGCGTCTTCCCATTCGCGTGGATCGCTGAAACGGTAGAAATCAAAGTGACTGACTTCGCCGACCTGAGCAAAGTCGGGGCCGAGACCATAGCTCTCAAGCACCGCGTAGCTGGGGCTCTTGATTCGGCCGCTAACGCCCAGCGCACGCAGCAGATGGCGGGTCAGGCTGGTTTTGCCGGCGCCCAAGGGGCCGTGCAACTCGATGCTTGCATTGACCGGTGTGGCGCTGCGCTGCAAGCGTGCGGCCAGGCTTTGAGCGAAAGACTCGCAGGCCGCCTCGTCGGCCCATTGCAAATGGCGGGTTTCTAGAATGCGCAAATGACCCAGGCTCCACAAGACATCAAAAAACTCAGCCCAGAGGCAATGCAGGCGCTGGTGGAGCGGCTGCGCACTTGGGCGCGTGAGCTGGGATTCTCCCAGATCGGCGTGGCCGGTATTGACCTCAGCGAGGCCGAGCCCGGCTTGCAGGCTTGGCTGGCGGCCGGCTTTCACGGCAGCATGCACTATATGCAGGCGCATGGCATGAAGCGAGCCCGCCCGGCGGAGTTGGTGCCCGGGACTTTGCGCGTCATCACCGCCCGCATGGACTATCTGCCACGCACGAGCTCAATTGATTGGCAAGCCATGGAATGGCAAGGCTTGGCCGACCCGCAGCGCGCTCAGGTGTCGATGTACGCGCGTGGCCGGGACTATCACAAGGTCTTGCGCGCCCGCTTGCAAAAACTGGCCGAGCGCTTGGGCGAAGCGGTCGGGCCGCTCGGCCACCGCGTGTTTACCGACTCGGCCCCGGTGCTGGAGGTGGAGTTGGCTTCGCGCTCCGGCATAGGCTGGCGCGGCAAACACACGCTGACCCTGCACCGCGAGGCCGGCTCGATGTTTTTTCTGGGCGAGATCTATATCGACTTGGCCCTTCCGGTCAGCGAGCCCGTCACTGCGCATTGCGGCCAATGCAGTGCTTGCCTGGACGCCTGCCCAACCGGGGCCATTGTGGCGCCGCAGCGGGTCGACGCCAGGCGCTGCATTTCTTACCTCACGATAGAGCATGACGGGGCAATCCCGCTGGAGCTGCGCCCCCTGATGGGCAACCGCATCTACGGTTGTGACGATTGCCAGCTGATCTGTCCTTGGAACAAATTTGCGCAGAAGTCCACCGTGGTCGACTTTGACCCACGGCCCGACTTGAGTGCGCCGAGCTTGTTGCAGTTGTGGGCCTGGGATGAGGCCGAGTTCTTGCGCCGCACCGAGGGCTCTGCCATTCGGCGCATTGGTCATCAGCGCTGGCAGCGCAATCTGGCGGTGGCCAGTGGCAATGCCTTGGCAAAAAAAGAGGATCTGGCCTTGCGCGATGTGCTGATGAAGCTCTTGCCCACGGCCTCGGACTTGCTGGCGGAGCACCTGCACTGGGCGCTGGCGCAAACACCCGCGCCGCTTTGACTGCCATCGCGGGCTAGAGCCAGTTCAAAACCATCAGCCACAAGGGCAGGCTGAGCATGCCCAGCAAGGTCGACAGGGTCACCAGCCCCGCGACAAAGGGTCCGTTGCCACCCATGCGTACCGCCAGCACATAGGCGCTGGAGGCGGTGGGCAAGGCGGCAAACATCAAGAGCATGGCGCGCTGTTCAGCTTGCAGCTTCAAAATCTGCGCGATCAGCAAAGCCACCAGGGGCAGCACCAAGTGACGGATGGAAAGCAGCGCAGTGGCCAAGCCGGGGGCCTGTTTCAAAGCCCCAAAACGCAGGCCGGCGCCCACCGCCATCAAGCCCAGCGGCAGCGCCGCCAAGCCGATACGGTGCAAGGTGAGGGCGGCGGGTTCGGGCAGCCTCAAGCTTGCCAGATTGGCCAGCAGGCCGGCCACCGTGCTCAAAATCAAAGGATTGCGCGACAACTCGCGCCAGTAGCCATGGCCTCCGTGCCGAGCCAAGGGCCATACGGCCGCGACATTGCAGACGGGCACACAAAGTGCAATCAGCAATGCCACCCAAGCTACGCCTTGTGATCCTTGCAGACGTTCGGCCAGGGCCAAGGCGATGAAGGAATTGAAGCGAAACGCCACTTGCGCGCCCGAGGCATGCAATTGTCGCTGCGACTCGCCGCGCCAGGCGGGCAGCCAGCGCAGGGCATAGGCCAAGACCACGCCGCTGAGCACGGTAGCCAAGCCGCCCAGGGCCAGGCCCGCTGTGCTGCCCAACTGCAATGGCGTGCGCAAAATCGAGTTGAACAGCAGCACCGGGAACAGCAGGTAATAGACCAGGCGCTCGGCGGACTCCCAGACCGGGCGGTTCAGCGCGCTGTAGCGGCACAGCACAAAGCCGCAAAGAATCAGCAAGAAATCGGGGAGCAGCAAGAGGACGTCGGGCATGGTTCGAGTGTGCCTCGTCCGCCAAGGTCTCATTCGAAAAGCTGGTATTCGCGGTGCGAGCGGCGAACTTTTGCAGCCAGGCATGGCGAAGTCTCGGAAGCAGGGGCCAGCTTATGGCATGCTGCGCTCCGGTGTCCTTGAGCCGAGAGCCTGGATGTATCGGAGATGGAGACCTCGGCCAAACCAAGATCTGGAGCAAAGAGATGATTCGTCGTGAATGGATGGGGGCCCTGAGTGCCCTGGTTCTGAGCAGCCTGGCGGCACCCGCGGCCTGGGCGCAAAACTATCCCAATAAAACGGTCAAGTTGATCGTGCCTTTTGCCCCTGGAGGCACCACCGATATCGTGGCCCGCGTCTTGGCCGAGAAGCTGCATTTCGCGCTGGGCCAGCAGGTGCTGGTCGAAAACAAGGCCGGCGGCGGCGGCTCGGTCGGGGCCAACGAAATCGCCAAGTCGACGCCGGATGGCTACACCCTCGGCGTGGCCACCGTGTCCACCACCGCAGCCAACCCGGCCATCAACCCCAAGATTGCCTACAACCCGCTGACCGATTTCACCGCCATCACCAATGTAGCGGCCACGCCCAATGTGATCGCGGTGCACCCCTCGTTCCCGGCGCGTGACTACAAAGGTTTTATCGCTGAGCTGAAAAAGAACCCCGGCAAGTACAGCTTCGCCAGCTCGGGCACCGGCGGCATTGGCCATTTGCAGATGGAGTTGTACAAGAGCCTGACCGGCGTCTTTGTCACTCATATTCCCTACCGCGGCGCCGGCCCGGCCCTGAACGATACGGTGGCCGGCCAGGTGCCGATGATTTTTGACAATCTGCCCTCGGCGCTGCCCTTCATCAAAGATGGCCGCTTGATCCCCATCGTGGTGGCCGCGCCGCAGCGTTTGAGTCAGCTGCCGAATGTGCCGACCTTCAAGGAGCTGGATCTGGAGCCGGTGAACCGCATGGCCTATTACGGCATTCACGGCCCCAAGAATCTGCCCAAGGATGTGGTGGACAAGGTCTATGCCGCAGTCAAGAAAACAGCCGAACTGCCTGAGGTGAAGGCCCGCATCGAAGGCACGGGCTCGCTGCTGGTGCTGAACACGCCTGAGCAGTTCACCGCGCAGATCAAGAGCGAGTTTGATGTCTACAAGAAAGTCGTTGAACAGCAAAAGCTCAAGCTTGACTGAAGCGACGAAAGCAGGTGCTGATGCCGAGCCGGTGCTGGATGATGAAAGCGCCCGCCGGCTCAGCCTGCAAAGCCAGGCTGCGATAGAGAGCTTTGGCCAAGCCTTGTGGTTGGAAGACGGCTTGGCCGCCAACACGCTCGAGGCTTACCGCCGCGACCTGCGCTTGCTGGCCGACTGGTTGGCAACACACCCGAGGGTCAGCCTGGATGGCTGCAGCGAGCTTGATTTGCTGGCCTATGCCAGCGCTCGCCATGCCGGCAGCCGGGCGACCAGTTCGAACCGGCGCCTGAGCGTCTTCAAACGCTACTTCCGCTGGGCCCTGCGCGAACAGCGCATCACGCAAGACCCGACCCTCCGCTTGCAAAACGCGCGGCAGCCCTTGCGTGTGCCCAAGTTGCTGACTCAAGAGCAGGTGGAGGCCCTGCTGGCCGCCCCCGATGTGGGCAGTGCCCTGGGCCTGCGTGACCGGGCCATGTTGGAGCTGATGTATGCCAGCGGCTTGCGGGTGACGGAGTTGGTCACGCTCAATAGCGTGCATGTGGGCTTCAAAGAGGCCGTGCTGCGCATCACCGGCAAGGGCTCCAAGGAACGTCTGGTGCCTTTTGGTGAGGAAGCGCATGCCTGGCTGCTGCGCTACTTGCAGGAAGCGCGCGGGCAACTGCTCAAAGGCGTGGCCTGCAATGCGCTTTTTGTGACGGTGCGTGGTGAGGGCATGACTCGCCAGATGTTTTGGACTTTGGTGAAGAAATACGCCCAGCAGGCCGGTATTCACTCGCCCATTTCGCCGCACACCTTGCGGCATGCGTTTGCGACCCATTTGCTCAATCACGGCGCGGACCTGCGTGCCGTTCAGCTCCTGCTAGGACACGCCGATCTGTCCACCACGCAGATCTACACCCATGTGGCGCGCGAGCGGCTCAAAGCCATTCATGCGCAACATCATCCGCGCGGCTGAGCCGGCACACGCGACAATCACGCCCATGGACCACAGTTTTCTCTCCGCCTTCATCCTGCTCTTGCTGGTGCTTGACCCGCTGGGCAGCCTGCCGATTTTCATTTCCATCATGCGCGAGGTGCCCAAAGAGCGGCGCACGCGGGTGGCGGCGCGCGAGGTGGGCATTGCCTTTGCCGTGCTCTTCGCCTTTATGTTCTTGGGCGGCTCCTTCCTTGAGGTGATGCACCTGTCCGAACGCTCGCTGGAGGTGGCCGGCGGCGTGATTCTTTTGATCATTGCGATCAAGATGATTTTCGGCAGCTCGGGCGAATCGGCCTATGGCCTGGAGCCGGGCAAAGAGCCGTTCATCTTCCCCTTGGCCGTGCCCTTATTGGCGGGCCCTTCGGCCATGGCTACGGTCTTGCTATTGGCTTCACGTCAGCCCGAGCGCATCTTCGACTGGATTGGGGCCCTAACCGCTGCCATGCTGGTGTCGGGTTTCACCTTGCTTTTGGCCGACCGCATTCGCAAAATTCTCGGCGACTCGGTGGTCTCCGCCATCGAAAAGCTGATGGGTCTGGTGCTGACCGCGATTGCGGTGGAGATGGTGCTGGCCGGCCTGAAGCGTTATTTCGTCGGCGGGCTTTGATTCAGCAGCACTGAGCTAGGCACGGGGGGCGATAGGCCGATTCTCGGCCTCGCCCTCTAGCGCTTGATTGCGGCCTGCAGTGCCGCCAGGTCGCCGCCGGTGATCAGTTGTAGATTCGCGGTGATCAATTCGGCCGGCCAATCCCACCAAGCCAGCGCCTGCAACTGCTGGGCTATCTCGTCTGAGAAGCGCTGCTTGATCAACTGCGCCGGATTGCCTCCCACCACGGCATAGGCCGGCACGTCGCTGACCACCACCGATCGCGAGGCGATGATGGCGCCATCGCCGATCTTGACTCCCGGCATGATCAAGGCGTCATAGCCAATCCAGACGTCATTGCCGATTACCGTGTCGCCCTTGTAGGGCAAGTCGCCGGGCTGGGGAGCGGCAGTCTCCCAACCATTGCCGAAGATGAAGAAGGGGTAGGTCGAAAACCCCGAAGTCTTGTGGTTGGCGCCGTTCATGATGAACTTGACGCCGCGGGCGATGGCGCAAAACTTGCCGATGATCAGCTTGTCGCCAATAAAGGGGAAGTGATAGAGCACATTGCGCTCGAAGTTGCTCACGCCTTCCGGATCGTCGTAATAGCTGTAGTCGCCCACGATGATGTTGGGATTGTGGCTGAGCGCATTCTTCAAATACGCCACCTGCGGAAAGCCCGGCATGGGATGGAGGGTGCTGGGTTCGGGGCCTTGCATAGTGTTCTTTTCTCTTCTTTTGGCTTGGTGCTTCCCCACTATAGCGAGGGCGCCCAGACGCAATCGGGGGCTGCAGCTCTCGTCACGCTGGGTGATTCAATGGGGCGGCTATGGCGCTGCGCCGGGTCTGCTGCCCAGGGTAGTCTGCTGTAGCGGCCGGATCGCGTCATCGCGCATCAATTCGGGTCAGTTCTTGCTCAATTCACGATGCGAAACGGTGATTTCATATCGTGAACTTATCCGTTGCTGCGCCGCCGCATTTTTTCTCATCATGGTGAATGCAATTTCACATTCAGAAATTAAGTTTGTAAGTCATTGAATTTAAACCAAAAGATATTTAGTCTTATATAAGATACAAGTCTTCCGCTGCGACGGAAAGAGGAATAAATTTAGTTCCAAGCAAGACGCTTTTTCTTCTCTCTTCCTTCCTTTCTTCCCAACGTCTCAGCAGGAGCAAATCATGACGAACTTGACCCGTGAACAGCAAATCGCAGCCCTCGAAAAAGACTGGGCTGAGAACCCCCGTTGGAAGGGCATCACCCGCGGCTACACCGCTGCCGATGTGGTGCGTCTGCGCGGCTCGCTGGCCATCGAGCACACGCTGGCCAAGCGCGGCGCTGAAAAGCTCTGGGGCCTGGTCAACACCGAGCCCTTCGTCAACTCGCTGGGCGCGCTGACTGGCAACCAAGCCATGCAACAGGTCAAGGCTGGCCTGAAAGCCATCTATCTGTCCGGCTGGCAAGTTGCCGGTGATGCCAACAGCAATGGCGAGATGTACCCCGACCAGTCGCTGTACTCGGTGGACTCGGTGCCCAAGGTCGTCAAGAAGATCAACGCCACTTTCGCCCGCGCCGACCAAATCCAATGGTCCGAAGGCAAGAACGACATCGATTACTTCGCCCCCATCGTGGCCGATGCTGAAGCCGGCTTCGGCGGCGTGCTGAACGCCTTCGAGCTGATGAAGGCCATGATCGAAGCCGGCGCCGCAGGCGTTCACTTCGAAGACCAGTTGGCCGCCGCCAAGAAGTGCGGTCATATGGGCGGCAAGGTCTTGGTGCCCACCCGGGAAGCCGTGTCCAAGTTGGTCGCCGCACGTTTGGCTGCCGACGTCATGGGCACGCCCACCGTCTTGCTGGCCCGCACCGACGCCGAAGCCGGCGACCTGGTCACCAGCGATATCGACGACAACGACAAGCCTTTCTGCACCGGCGAGCGCACCGTCGAAGGCTTCTTCCGCACCCGCAATGGCATCGAGCAAGCCATCAGCCGCGGCCTGGCTTATGCACCCTACGCCGACATGATCTGGTGCGAAACCGGCAAGCCGGACCTGGCCTTCGCCAAGCAATTCGCTGACGCCATCCACGCCAAGTTCCCTGGCAAGCTGCTGGCCTACAACTGCTCGCCTTCCTTCAACTGGAAGAAGAACCTGGACGACGCCACCATCGCCAAGTTCCAGCGCGAGTTGGGCGCCATGGGCTACAAGTTCCAGTTCATCACGCTGGCCGGCTTCCACAGCCTGAACTACTCGATGTTCAACCTGGCCTATGGCTACGCTCGCAACAATATGAGCGCCTTCGTCGAGTTGCAAGAAGCTGAGTTCGCCGCTGCCGAGAAGGGCTTCACCGCTGTGAAGCATCAGCGCGAGGTCGGAACGGGTTACTTCGACGCCGTGACCACCACCATCGAGCGCGAAGCTTCCACTGCCGCCTTGAAAGGCTCCACCGAAGACGAGCAATTCTTCGAGGCCAAGCACGGCTGATTTACAGCCCGTCGCTGAAAAACAAAGCCCGGCAGATGCAGCATCTGCCGGGCTTTTTTCTTAGGCGGAGCCGCTGAAACCGGCTTGCCGCCAACTTAGGCGTGTTTGCGACGGCGCGCCGCAAATGCCACGACACCAAGGCCCAAAGCCATCAAGGCATAGCTTTCGGGCTCAGGGACTGCAGCGGTGATGACATTACCCACGCCGCTGATGCTGTTGGCATAAGCACCGGCATCAAAGTTCTCAAAACCTGTGGTCACCATGATGTAGGTCGTACCCACGCTCAAGTTCGCGCTGAAGCCGGAGGTGCCGATGACGCCTCCAAGATCGTCATTCCCAATCACGCCATTGCTCAGCGCATCGGCTGGATTGAAAACGTCTTTGTAGAGAAAGGTGAAATTGTCCCAGCCGGTCACCTTGCTGCTGAAGTCGTAAGCACCTGCGGCGTCCACGCTGAAGCTCAGCGTTTGGTAATGCACCGCCGTTCCGACAGCAGACAGTCCGCTGAATCCAGCGAGAGCACGGTGATAGGTCGGAGCTGCCGTGGTGTCGCCCGCGAAGTCGTAAGTTGCCGCTTGTGCGCCGCCAAAAAGTGCGAAGGCCGCTGCGGCGCTTGCCAGAGTACGAAAGATCATTGAAACATCCTCCTGGGTTCGTGGCGCATCTCGAGATTGAGTTTCTCCACGCAACGCTAATCTAGGCCCATAACGATTGAATTGCGCGCCATTTCCCACGAGCTAGGGGCATGACTTTCCCATCCCTTCATCGTGCCGTCATCTCGAATCTGTACCAGCACGGCACAGTGTCTGCTTATCGCCAGCCCCAGCGATTCCTGAGTACATACCGACCGGTTCAATCGGAATCGTGTTCGCCGTTCTGAGCGACAAAGCTCGCGCTCGTGCTCCTCTTGCCGAGACCGATCTTTGCTGCGCTTACCGCTGCAGGGCGGCATCGCGAGCGGCCTTGTTTGCTTCGCTGCTACTTGGCGCCTTGCGTGCTGCCCTTGCCGACGAATCAGAGCGGCCTGTCGGCAACTCTTGTACTGCTGCGATGGCCGGGACATTGGCCAGGACGTCCTGAGACGCTCTCAGATTCAGCGAGATAAGTGCATCAAAACCAAGAAAGGTCAAACCGTCGCCGATGTAGTACTTCGGTCCATCCAAAGTCGTAGCGTTCAGATCGATCAGGCCCTCGGGCAGATCGGGCAAGGTCACAAGACCCGTCGCATCGGACTGCGCCTTGAACCGGATCGGGCTGCCGAGCATGCTGGCCGTCAACACCACATCGGCCAGGCGCAAGCCGGGATTGGAGGGGGGCGCCATCAGTTGGACGCGCACCCTGTGGTCGGCCAAGTAGAAATTGACGCTGTCCTCATAAACATTCTCAGCAGCGTCCTCGCCGACGACCGTCAAGGTATGGAGACTGACGCCCGCATATAAAATGGCGACATAAAAGGCGGAAGGATCTGCAGCCACGGAACCGTCAGGCTGCACGCTGAACAGATCGGTGAGATTGACGAGGCTGCCCTTCCAGTCCAGCATCGTGACGGACGAGAGGTAGCTGAGCTTGATGCTCTGTTCGCGCGAGTCTTCAAAGCGCAGCGCGATGCGAGGCGCGCTGCGTGAGAGCATGCCTTGCTGCACGGCGTCGAGGCGTAGAAAGCCATCGGCAGGAACTTCCTTTCCACCGTCCATGACGACGGTTACCGGCATGCTCGCGCCAGGCACAAGATTCGCGATTTCGTTGCCGCCCTCGCCAGGGGACTTGCGCACTGAGATGTGGGACAGGCCGGCCTTGGTCAGCAAATCCAGGCGGCCTGCAGCGTCCGTCAAGCCGCGCAGCACATCGTTGATTAGCACTTGATAGCCAGCGCCTACGGGTGTTTGCCTAGCGCCCTGGCCATCCGCTCCGGCATAGACGGCCCGGATCTTGAGCGTGCCCGTCTGTCCGGCCAGCAAGCGTTCCCCATCAAGCACGAAGGTGATGGTCCCGATGTCCTTCGAGGGCGCCGTCAGGCGCAGCGTGGTCTGGGTACTGGCACCTGGTTTCAGGGTGCCTGCGGAGAGAGGCAGAACCAAGTAGTCGGCACCGGCCTCTTCTCCGCTGTTGAGTCGGCCGCGACTGTTGTACAAGGCGACGTCCACAGGCTGTACGCTTGCCAACGCGAGCTTGAGTGGCCCGAGCAAAGTGATCGTTGAGGTATTTTTGACCGTGACCCGTGCATCGAAGCTGTTGCTGACCGGGTTAAAGACGAGGTCGCCGCGGCTGATCTGCACGCTCGAAGTCAGATCCTCGGCCTGGGCTGCCGTGCCGCCTTGCAAGATGGCATAGGCGAGGAGGGCGAGGCAGGTGCGCAAGCCTTGCCTGGACAAACAGTGCGTAGGCGCTTTTGCTACAGGAATCAATGCCGCCGAAAGCGGAGCCATGGCTTTGGGTTCGGCTACAGCAGCTCCACACCCTTCATTGGCCGATTCGCAGCCTTGATGGCCCAGCTGATGCCACCGAAGAGCGCTGGACATAAAAGGCGCCAAGCCTGAAAAGCTTGCCCAACGCTGGATGCTCAGTCGCATTGGGTCTGCGAAGACTGAGAATGCGTCACGCAACAGAGCCGGCGCTTCAAGTCGGCGTGCAATCAAACGCTTCATCAATCCCCCTTCGCTGCGCTCGGCACAGAAATCAGGATGTGGGCAGGGCGAGCATAAGGCCTACTCGCATCGGCTACAGCGCCCCGGTCAACGGTAAATGTCGCTATAGCAGAGAAAGGCGCCCATCTTGCTCTCCTCGTTCAACTGCGTATGCAGTTTCCGGGATGCAGAACTGGCCTCATAGCGAGGCGTGCAGCATTTCCAAATAGTCCAGTGCCTGGGCTTGACGTGGGTTGCTGGCATGGCAATGGTCCTTCATCGCGCCCTCGATGACGCGATCAAACACCGCGGGGTCCACATCCATGGCGGCCAAACCCGCCGGCAGCCCGATGCGCTCGTTCATCTGAGTGATGGCCTCGGCGATCTGGGTGCCCAGGCCGTCGCAGCCGGGCAGGCCCATGGCCTGAGCCATGCGAGCCAGTTTTTGCTCCCGCAACATGCCTGGCGCTTTGGCGTTAAAGCGGATCACGGCCGGCAGCAAGACGGCATTCAAGGTGCCATGGTGCAAGCGCGGATCGACGCCGCCCAGCGCATGGCTGAGCGAATGCACGCAGCCCAGGCCTTTTTGAAAGGCGAGGGCGCCTTGCATGCTGCAACTCATCATCTGCCAGCGGGCTTCGCGATCACGGCCATCGCGCACCACCCGCTCGAGATGCGCCCAACCACGGCGCAAGCCCTCCAGTGCAATGCCATCGGCCGGGGGGTTGACGGCATTGGACATGAAGGTCTCCATGCAATGGGCGATGGCGTCCATGCCGGTAGCAGCGCTCAAGCCCGGCGGCAAACCCAAGGTCAAATCGGGGTCGCAAATCGCCGCCTTGGGCAGCAGGGCCCAGTGGTGAAAACCGAGCTTGCGGCCATCATCCACGATCAGCAGGGCGCCACGGGCCACCTCGCTGCCGGTGCCCGCTGTGGTTGGTACCGCGATCACAGGCAGCAACTTAGCGCCAATGCGCGCGCTGCCGCCTTCGATGGTGGCCAGTTGGCTCAAGGGGCCTTCGTGGTGGGCCGCCAGGGCCACGCCCTTGGCCAGATCCATGCTGGAGCCGCCGCCAATGGCCACCAGGCCATCGCAATGCCCCATATGCAGCAGTTTGACGGCCCAGCGCACGGCCGCTTCGGTCGGGTTGGCGGGCGTTTGGTCAAACACCGGCGGCGCCTCCTCACCCCAAGCGGACAGGGCCTGAGTCAGCACGCCAGCGGCGCGAATGCCGGCGTCGGTCACCACCAAGGGCCGCAAGATGCCGGCCTGCGCGCAGATCTGCGGCAATTGCGAAACCGCACCGAAGTCAAAGTGGATCTGAGTCAGGTACTGAATCAAGGCCATGCTGAATTCCTTCGAGATGGGACAATCGCGGGTTCTTGGGCTCGGTTCGGCTGACTTTGGCCCGCCCCCAAGCCTAAACCCTGGAGTATTTGTTGAGTAGCACCTTGTTGACACCGAAGATGGCGGGCGTCTTGAGCCGCATCCATCGGGCGAATCGGCCGGCTTTTCATAGCCTGAGCCCCAAACAGGCGCGCATTGGCTATCTGATGGGCGCAGAAATCCTGGATCTTCCGCGTGCGCCCTTGCCCCGTGTCGACAATCTGCAGGTGCCCGGCGCCGAGGGGCCGCTGGCCGCCCGGCTGTACGCGCCCAGCGAGGCCGAAGGTCTGCCGGTGCTGCTGTATTTTCACGGCGGCGGTTTCACGATTGGCAGCATTGACACGCATGACAGCCTGTGTCGGCAACTGGCCTTGCGCAGCGGTGCGGCCGTTTTGTCGCTGAATTACCGACTGGCGCCCGAACACCGTTTCCCTGCGGCTGTTGACGATTGCTGGGCGGTGTTGGCCTGGTTGGTCAAAGCTGCATCCAGTTTGGGCCTGGACGGTTCTCGAATTGCTGTGGGCGGTGACAGTGCCGGAGGCACCTTGGCGGCGGTGTCCGCCTTGCACGCGCGCGGTATGGGCTTGAAGCTGGCTTTGCAACTCTTGATTACCCCGGGCACCACCGCCCATGCGGATACCCCCTCGCACAAGCTGTTTGCCAATGGTTTTTTGCTGGACGCAGCCTCCATTGATTGGTTCTTCAATCACTACATCGACGGCCATCACAAGCGCGATTGGCGCTTTGCACCGCTGGAAGCCGAAGACCACAGCGGCTTGGCGCCGGCCTGCGTGGTCTTGGCCGAATGCGACCCGCTGGTGGACGAAGGCATTGCCTATGCGGATCGGCTGCGGGCCAATGGTGGCCAGGTGCAGCTGGAGTTGTACCGCGGCGTCACCCATGACTTCATCAAGATGGGCCGTGCCATCCCCGAGGCCTTGAGCGCGCTCGAGGTCTGCGGCCAAGCCATTCAACAAGCTTTTCAAACAAGCGCTCAGCCCTGAGGCCTCAAACCATGACGACTTCACTCAAGCCTGCTGACTTCCGATGCACCGAGCGCCTGCGGGTGCGCTGGTCCGAAATAGACGCGCAGCAAATCGTCTTCAACGGCCACTACCTGAACTACATCGACAGCGCCGTCAGCGCTTATTGGCGCGCCTTGGCCTTGCCCTATATGGACACCATGCAGGCCTTGGGGGGCGATCTCTATGTTCGAAAGGCCAGCCTCGACTACCAGGGCTCGGCCCGCTTTGATGATCAGCTCGACATCGGGATTCGTTGCAAACACATCGGCAACAGTTCCATGCAGATTGACGCCGCAGTGTTCCGCGGTACCGACCTGCTGGTGCAAGGCGAGTTGGTCTATGTGTTTGCCGATGCCCAGACGCAGAGCCCCAAGCCGGTGCCGGCCGAGTTGCGCGCGGTGATTGAAGCCTTTGAGGCCGGGCAGAACATCGTCGATGTGCGTCTGGGAGACTGGGCCGAACTCGGCGCGCATGCCGGCAAGATCCGCCAAACCGTGTTTGTCGAAGAGCAAAAAATCCCCGCCGAGATGGAGTGGGATGCGGGCGACGCCGGCTGCCTGCATGCGGTGGCGTTCAATCGCATGGGACAGGCGCTCGCCACGGGCCGCTTGCTGCCGCATGTACCGGGCGTGGCCAAAATCGGTCGCATGGCCGTCTTGCGCTCCATGCGCGGCGGGCGGGTTGGGCGCCAAGTTCTCGAGGCCTTGATGCAGGCAGCGCGACAACAGGGCTATCGCGAGGTCTTGCTTCATGCCCAGATGTCAGCCGCTGCCTTCTACACCCGCTCAGGCTTTGTTCAGCGCGGCCCGGTGTTCGAGGAGGCCGGCATCGGTCATGTGGAGATGGTCAGGGTGCTGTGAGCTGTGGGCCAGGCAGCGGCCGAAATCGCTCGAGATGGCGTGCGCCTTGGATGAAAGGGCGCAAAGCCTCAGCAACTTGCGCCTCCAGGGCAGCGATCGCGGCGGGCGGGCCGCGGTAGATCTCCATCCAGGTCAGCAGGGCCTCATGCGCATCCTCGCGCTGGCGAAGTTCCACTTGAAGCTCGGTCTGGCCTTGACTGGCCAGCGCGAAAGCCCGCTGCGCAGGCTGAGCCTGAGCAGGCTCCAGCTTGTAATAGACGTAGAGCTCCAGCCCGTTTGAATGTCCCGTCACTGCCGTTTCACTCACTGGGCTTCTGTTAGGGCATAAGGCAAGGGCAGCGGCTGCAGCAGCGGGCCATCAACGCTGCCGAGGTGCAAGCTGCCGGAGTCCAGGGCGGCAATCTTGGTCTCAGCCAGAATCAGGCTGCGGCCGTCCTTGCTGGCGGCGTTGGCCACCAGGCCCGCGGGCTGGCCCGGGTCTTCGCTGTGGAAGATCTCTTGACCCGGCAAGGCCTGACCCTGCAGCGCAAACAAGAAGGTGCGGCGCTTCAGGGTGCCGCGGTACTGACTGCGTGCCACCACCTCTTGGCCCGGATAGCAGCCCTTTTTGAAGTTGACGCCGCCCAGCAATTCCAGATTCAGCATCTGCGGCACAAACTGCTCGGTGGTGGCACTGCGCACCCAGGCCAGGCCGCTTTGCAAGTCTAGCCATTGCCAGTCGCTCTCGGCCAGAACCGGCAGAGCTGGGGCTGCGGCATCCTGCGCTTGCACCAACAAAAAGCGCGCTTGACCGGCAGCCTCGGGCAGGGCAATCACGGTGGCGCCGTTCTTCTGGCTCAAGGTCCATGGGCTGTTTGGCACTGCTTCGACCAGCGTTTGAGCGGCGTCCGCCCCCACCAAGCCCCAAAGCTGCAACTCGGCCGAGGCATCGCTGAGCTTGCATTTGGCGCGCAGCACAAACATGGACAGGCGCTTCAGAATCGCCGGCAAGAGCTCGGTCGGCAGGGCGAGCAAGACCTCATGCTCGCTGGGCTTCCAACCAATCATGGTGGCCAGCAAGCGGCCCTTGGCTGAGCAAAAGCCGGCCAGGCGTGCTTCGTTCAGGCCCAGCAAGGCAAAGTCTTGCGTCAATTGACTGTGCAAAAACTTGGCGGCGTCTTCGCCTGCGGCTCGGATCAATCCCCAATCGCTCAGGCGCGCAGCGCCGCTCAAGGGTGCGGTGTTCAATGAGTTCAAGCTGTTCATAGGCACGATTATCATCAGCCCCCGAATCTGGGCGTGAACCCAAGGGCATTGAAGGGCTGGGCTGACGATGAAATTTCTCAAACGGCTGTCATGGCTGATGACGCTGTTCTTATTGCTCTGCGCTGCGGGGGCGGCGGGCTGGGGCTGGTGGTGGCTGCAAGCGCCTTTGAGCTTGAACGCGCCCTCGGTGGAGTTGTCCATCGAATCTGGCAGTTCGCCGCGCGAGGTGGCCCAGGCCTGGGCCAATGCGGGTGTGCAAGACGATGCCCGGCTGCTGTATCAGTGGTTCCGCTGGTCGGGTCAGGCACGGCAGATCCGTGCCGGCAGCTACGAGATTCACCGCGGTGACACGCCGCGTGATCTGCTCGGCAAGATGGTGCGCGGCGACGAGGTGCTGGAGCAGCTGCGCCTGATCGAAGGCTGGAGCTTCCGCCAGATGCGCTCCGCTTTGGCCAAGAGCCCGGCATTGAAGCAAACCACAGCAGGCTTGAGTGAGGCGGAATTGATGACCTTGCTGGGCGCGCCGGGCCAGGCGGCTGAAGGGCGCTTCTTCCCCGACACCTATGCCTACAGCCGCGGCGTCAGCGACATCACCGTGCTCAAGCGCGCCTACCGTGCGATGCAAAAACGGCTGGATACGGCCTGGGCCGGGCGCAGCGAGGGTCTGCCGCTGAAGAGCCCAGACGAAGCTTTGATCTTGGCCTCCATCATCGAAAAAGAAACCGGCACTGCGGCCGACCGCAGCCTGGTGTCGGCCGTCTTCATCAACCGTCTGCGCATCGGCATGCCTTTGCAGACTGACCCGACGGTGATCTACGGCCTGGGTGAGCGCTTCGACGGAAATCTGCGCAAGCGCGATTTGCAGACCGACACGCCCTTCAACACTTACACCCGCGGCGGCCTGCCGCCCACGCCGATTGCCATGCCGGGCAATGCCTCTTTGCTGGCGGCCTTGCACCCGGCGCGCAGCCGTGCCTTGTACTTTGTGGCGCGCGGCGACGGTTCCAGCGAGTTCAGTGAAGACTTGGCCGCGCATAATCGCGCCGTCAACAAATACCAGCGCGGCCGCTGAGGCCGCCATCGAAAGCAGACGTGGCAGGCAGATTCATCAGTTTTGAAGGCATAGACGGGGCCGGCAAGTCCACCCATATCGAGGCCTTGACGGCACGCTTGAAGGCCCGCGGCGCCGCGGTGCTGAACACCCGCGAGCCCGGCGGCACCCCGCTGGCCGAGACGCTGCGCGGGCTCTTCTTGCACCAGCCCATGGACAGCCTGACCGAGCTGCTGCTGGTGTTCGCCGGCCGGCGTGACCATTTGCAGACCCTGATCGAGCCGGCCCTGGCCGCCGGTCAAACCGTTTTGTGCGACCGCTTCACCGATGCCTCTTTTGCCTACCAAGGCCACGGCCGGGGCATGGACCTGACGGTGCTCAGCACACTGGAGCAATGGGTGCAAGGCCGCCGTCAACCCGATTTGACGCTGTGGTTTGACCTGGACCCGGCCATCGCCGCGCAGCGCCGCGCTGCCGCCCGCGAGGCCGATCGCTTTGAGGCCCAGGACCTGGAATTCTTCGAGCGTGTGCGCGCCGGCTATGCCGCTCGTGCTGCTGCCGCGCCTGAGCGTTTTGCTCGCATCGACGCCAGCCTGACTGTGGCCGAGGTCGCGGCGCAAATCGAAGCGGTGATGGAGTCCCGAGGATGGTGACTGCCGCTGCCGACGCGCCCTTGGTTCAGCCCTTGCCTTGGTTGGAGCGCCCGCTGCGCGAGGCCTTGGCCAATGCCCGCTCGCATGCCTTGCTGGTGCAGGGGCCGGCGGGCGTGGGCCAGTTTGATCTGGCCTTGCTGCTGGCGCAGGCTTGGCTGTGTGAAAAACCGCATGCCGACGGCAGCGCCTGCGGCGACTGTGCCAGCTGCCATTTGTTTTTGTCGCACACCCATCCTGACTTTCAATTGCTGCTGCCCGAGGCCCTGCGTGAGCAACTCGGCTGGGCTGCTGAGGGCGAGGTGGGCCGCGACGGTGAACCCAAAGCTAGCAAGACCAAACCCAGCCGCGAGATCAAGATCGATGCGGTGCGGGCCATGCTTGGCTTCAGCCAGGGCACCTCGGCGCGCGGCCGCGCCAAGGTGGTGGTGGTCTATCCGGCTGAAGCCTTGAACACCGTGGCGGCCAATGCCTTGCTCAAGACCCTGGAAGAACCCGCCGGCCTCTTGCGCTTTGTGCTGGCCAGCAGTGCGCCGCAAGCCTTGCTGCCCACCATACGCAGCCGCTGCCAACCGTTGCCGCTGGGCCTGCCCGAGCGTGCCGCATCGCTGACTTGGCTGAAGCAGCAGGGTGTGGAGGGCGCTGAAGTCCTGCTAGATGCGGCCGGCGGTCGCCCGCAAGAAGCGCGCGACTGGTTTGAAGCCGGCCTGCGCGCCGCCGCTTGGCAGCAGCTGCCGCAACGTGTGGCGCGTGGCGAAGCCCAGGCCTTGACCGACTGGCCGCAGCCGCGCGCCATCGATGCCTTGCAGCGCCTCTGCCATGACCTGATTCGTCGCTCGCACGGCGCTGCGCCGAGCTACTTTCCGGCCGAGTCCTTGCCCACGCCCAAGCTCAGCGCGCCGCTGCACAGCTGGGACGAGGCGCTGCGCCGGGCTGCCCGGCATGCCGAGCATCCGCTGAACGCGGGCTTGTTGATGGAGTCGCTGGTGGCTCAGGGTCAGCAGGCCTTGCGGGACGCCATGCCAAAGCGCTGATCCAGGCTTGATCTGAGCTTTGCTCCTGAGCTTTACACCCGCAAGGCTTCGCTACACTTGCCCTCCATGAGCGATCTGCCTTCCAAGACTCCTGCGAACGGGCCAGCCGGCCTGAAAGCTGACCTCCCCACCACCAATGTCCCGGCGGTGGGGCCGCGGCCGAGCGTGATTCAGCTGGTGTTCAAGGAAAAGGGGGCTTTGTATGCGGCCTATATGCCGGTCTTCACCGATGGCGGCTTGTTCGTGCCGACCAACCGCGAGTACCGCCTGGGCGAAGACGTCTACTTGCTGCTGGCCCTGCCTGATGACAATCAACGTTATCCGGTGGCCGGCAAGATCGCCTGGCTGACCCCGGCCAATGCCTCGGGTGGCCGCACCCAGGGTGTGGGCGTGCGCTTTCCTTCGGATGAAAAAAGCCGCCTGATCAAGCTGAAGATCGAGGAAATCCTGGGCACCCAGATTTCCTCCTCCAAGCCGACCCAAACCATCTGACTTGCCTGGCGGGCCGCCGCGTCCGTCCGCTGCTTTCCTTCCCTAGGCCCTTGTCATGTTCATCGATTCCCACTGTCATCTGAGTTTTCCTGAACTGCGCGCCCAGCTGCCCCAGATCTTGGCCGAGATGATGACCGCTCAGGTGGAACAGGCCATTTGCATCTGCACCACCATGGAAGAGTTTCCGGTGGTGAAGGGCTTAGCACTCGATCATGCGCAGCTCTGGGCCACGGTGGGTGTGCATCCGGACAATGAAGATGTTTATGAGCCCAGCGTGCAAGAACTGGTCGAGGCCGCGGCCGACCCCAAGGTGGTGGCGATTGGCGAAACCGGCCTGGACTATTACCGCCTGAATGGCCGTAGCATCGAAGCCGATATGGAATGGCAGCGCGAGCGCTTTCGCACCCATATTCGCGCCGCTCGGCAAGCCGCCAAACCGATGGTGATCCACACCCGCAGCAGCGCAGCCGATACCTTGCGGGTCTTGGATGAAGAAGGCGGCGAGCAAGCCGGCGGCGTCTTCCATTGCTTCACCGAGAACGTCGAGGTGGCCTTGGCCGCCATCGAGCGCGGCTATTACGTGTCCTTCTCCGGCATCCTCAGTTTCAAGAACGCGCAAGACCTACGCGACGTGGCGGCCCAATTGCCGCTGGAGCGTCTGCTGATCGAGACCGACAGCCCCTATCTCGCCCCCGTGCCGTACCGCGGCCGCACCAACAGTCCTGCCTATGTGCCCCATGTGGCCTCCGCCTTGGCGGCGGTGAAGGGGGTCTCGATTGCCGAGTTGGCGGCGCAGACCAGCGCCAATACCCGGCGCTTGTTTGGCCTGAACTGATCGCCAGGTTCTCGCTGTTCTATTGCTCTCTTGGCTCGCACCCATGAACAAGTTCAAAACGCGTTTTCTTCTCATCGCTGCCTTGTTGGTTGGCATGGCCGCCCAGGCCGCGCCTATCGATGATTTGGTGATGGCCGCCGAGTTGGATGACGGCTACAACATCACCCGTCTGCTCTTGCGCGGCGTCGATCCCAACGTCAAGGATGCACGGGGTCGTTTGGCCCTGGAAATCGCCATGCGCGAAGACTCCAGCAAGGCTCTGGAAAGTTTGTTAGCAGCACCTGGGCTCGATGTAAACAGCCCCAATGCCAAAGGCGAGACACCGCTGATGTTGGCAGCCCTCAAAGGGCGTTTGGATTGGGTGCAAAGCTTGGTCAAGCGAGGCTCCGCCGTCAATCGTGAAGGCTGGACCCCGCTGCACTACGCCTGCAGCGGCCCTGACAACGGTGTGGCTGCTTGGTTGCTGAGCCAGGGCGCCAACATCAACGCCCGCTCGCCCAATGGCAGCACGCCCTTGATGCTGGCCGCCGGCTATGGTGCCATCGACCTGCCGGCGCTGCTGCTCAAGGCGGGCGCCGATGGCTCGCTGCGCAATCAGCAAGGCTTGGCTGCGGCAGACTTTGCCATCAAAGCCGGCCGCGACGATGTGCATCAAAAGCTAATGCCCAAATTGCGCTGATGCGTTCCGGCGGGGCTGCCGCCCTACAAAAGAGCTGCGCGACACCAGCAGTGGCGTAAGACTTTGTCTGACACGCGCTTTGGCCGCCCCCCGACTAGGTAGCCAAGGCCAGACTCCCTACAGTGGCTTACATCCTGAAACGAAAGCCCAACGGAGTCCCATCATGCTGAATACCCAAATCGCCAGCCCCTTCGCCATGTTGCTCAACCCCGAGCAAGTGCTGCGTGCCATGGAACACTCGGACCGCCTGAATCGCCTGCACAGCCGCGTCTATCGTCCTTTGGACAAGCCGCTGATCGCCAAGAACAAGCTCGCCGATGCTGACTTCGATCGCATGGTGGACGAAGCCGAAGATGAAGATCTGAGCTGCGTGGACGAGCAAGACATCGTCAACGCCTGAGCGCTTCAGCTCGTACGGCAATGGTTCAAGTCAACCAAGAGCCGTTCTCGGACCGAACGATAGAAGTGAGGCACCGCCGCCATCGCTTTTTGGGCGAACGCTGTGCAGCGTTGAGCACGCTTTGAAACGTCCGGCTCTTTTTGCAACTCTTCTTCCAAGACCCGCCACTCGGTGGATCTTTCGGCCTCAAAGGCCTCGCGCAACTCGCGCAGAAACGGCAGCGCTTGCTGAAAACGCAGCTGCATCAGATTGTCGACAAACTCGATGCACCAGCGTGCCGAGCCTTCGTCGAAACGCTGAGGCTCATAGCTGCTGAAGCTCGCGTGTAGTGCTTCAATGCCCAGATGCATGGGCACCCAGGTGCTGACCAAGGGGTTGCCCAAGGCCAACCAATAGACACCCGCGATGTCTTCGGGTAAATCTGCTCGCAACTGGCGCAGCTGACAGATCCCGCTGTAGTAACCAAAATGCCGCGCCACCGGGCGCCTGTGCGTCAGCCGCAGCAGGCGGCGCTGATCCGGGCTGGGGAAGGGCGTGGCCAAAGGGCTTTTGCTGAGCTTCCCGGCAGCGTCGGCCACCTGCCAAGCCGGCTGGGCCGTGATGTCGTAAATCGTGCCCTCAAAGGTGGAGCGATGAAAGCGCATCACATCCTGCAGCGAGAGCCGCCGTTCGGGCTTGACCGAAAAAGGGTAGATCTCCAGCGGCTCGACCACCTGGTGATAGGCATCCAGGCAGTCCATGCTGTCGCTGCCCAGGCGCCGTTCCGGCCAGGGCCGCAGATTCGGGGCGACATCGGAATAAAAAAGCCACAGCCTTGAGGCGGCCCATTCGCGCGGCAAGGGAATATAGGCCTGGCGCCAATCAAAAGGCCGACCCGAGCTGGCCGTGTACCAGCCGCGCGCTTCGGCATAACTCTTCACATGGGCGCAAGCCAGCACATTGGCGCTGTCTTGCAAATCGAGTTCGCGCAAGACACTCCAGTTGGCGACGATCAAGACATGGTCGGCCGGCATGCGCTGAGCAGCCCAGATCGCCCCCGGCTCGCCGCTACCCTTGCACCAGCCTTGGCCTACGCCCAGCAGTTCCAACACCCAGACTTCTTCGGGGTCGGCAATGCAGAGCAGCTCGCTGCCATCGCCGCAGGAGCTGAGGAAGCCATGGGCTTCCATCAGCGCGCCGATCAAGAGGACTGCTTCGCGGGCTTTGCGGCAGCGTTGCAGGGCGAAGACCATGGCCTGCTCCACCGTCATGATCTGCTCGCCCTGACCGCGCTCGCAGCGCAGTTCGGGGCGCTGCGAGGTGGTGCTCTCAGCAATGGCCAGCTGGTGCTCGTTGATGTGCGAATAGGCCGAGTGAAAGTAGGCGTAGGTGTGCGCCACTTGATCGATCTCGCCAATCACCTCGCCAAAATAGTCCAGCTCTGGCCGTGTGATCTCTTGCAAGCCGAAGTGCACCGGTGCCTTGGCGCCCGGCGGGTGGTCTTGCGCCGCAATCTTGCGCACGCGTGAATCTTGGCCGGCGTCGGAGTGGCTCAGCAAGGTGGAACCGTCCACACTGGCCTGGGGGCCGATGGCAATCACGGTACACATGGGCGCAAGCCTTTGTTTCTCTGCGTTCAGCCTCGAAGTGCTGTAGCTTAAACGGGGCGTGCCAGCAGCTCTGTCAGCCAGGCGGCGAACTCGGCATCAAAGCTGCTGCCCCATTGCTTCACCAAGGCCTGGTAGCGAGGATAGTCACCCACGCGCGTCAGGCTGAGCATTTGTTCGATGTCGGCGCGGTGGCGTTCCATCATGAAGCGCACCGCCAAATAGCCCCAGCTGTAAACGCGAGCTTCGCCGGTATTGGTCTCGTAGCCGGTGTCAAACAACTGGCTGAGCGCAAAGGTCTTGGCGGCAGCGGCTTCGCGTTGGCGAGCGCTTAGCCTTTCGCCATGGGCGATGTACTCGGCCACACCTTCCGTCCACCAGACCAAATAGGGCGTGAGCGGTGCAGGGCGGGCACAGTTCTCGGGTGGTGAATGCGAGTCATGCAAAACGGCGCAGAAGTCGCCGTGCAGATTGAATCGCCCATCCAGGTAATGCACATACTCATGCGCTAGATTGCGCACGCTGCCGTCCTTGCGCTGGTTGGCAATGAACTCCGCCTGATTGCCGGGCTGGTCGGGCAGGCCTTCCAGATACATGCCGCCGTTGTCGGTCGGCATATTGAAGTGCTGACCGGCATAGCGGCCGAAGTCCTCGTTCGAGGCGTAAATATTGGCGCGCAGCGAACGGTTCAGGTCACCCTTGACCGGCCGGCCCAGGGTCTTGAAGACGCTGTGAAAGCGTTGTTCCACCAAGGCCAACTCCGAGCAGATGGCGGCTTCTTGACTGGCGTTGAGCGCTTGCGAACGCAGGTTCAAACTGTCGCTGCAGCGGTGACTGCGACTCAAGATCTGATCGACCGAGCCCGCCGCTGGCGCAGGCGCAGTCGAGATCGCGCTGCACGCGCCCAGGAGCAGGGCGGCTGTTGCGCCCAAACAAGCAGAAACAGAGCGCAGGAGAAGAGTGGCGGGCATGGACATGGTGCTTCAGGCTTGGAGATAGCTGGTCTTGACCGTGGTGAAGAACTCGGCGGCATAAGTGCCTTGCTCGCGCGAGCCGATGCTGGAGGCCTTGCGGCCGCCGAAGGGTACGTGGTAGTCCACGCCGGCCGTGGGCACATTGACCATCACCATGCCGGCCTGGGCATGCCGCTTGAAATGCGTGGCATGTTTGAGCGAGGTGGTGCAGATTCCGCTGGACAAGCCAAACGGTGTGTCATTCGCCAGACTCAGTGCATGTTCATAGTTATCGGCCGGGATGACGCTGGCCACCGGCCCGAAGATTTCTTCCTGGCAGTGCTGCATGCGGTTGTCGCAGTCGGCAAACAAGGCCGGGCTGAGGAAGTGGCCCGGCGTGTCAGCTTTGAGCTGCTCGCCGCCGCAGATGTGGCGCGCACCTTCAGCTTTGGCCATGGCGATATAGCGCAGGTCTTGGGCCAGCTGGCTCTCATCGACCACCGGGCCGATCTGGGTGTCGGCGGCCAAGGCGTGGCCCACACGCAAACTCTGGGTGGCCGCAGTCAGGCGGGTCAGGAATTCGGTGTAAATGCCTTTTTGAACAATGATGCGCGAGGCGGCGGTGCAGCGTTGGCCGGTCGAGAAGAAGGCGCTTTGCAGCACGCAGTTGACCGCGTTTTCCAGGTCGGCATCATCCAAAACCACGCAGGGGTTCTTGCCGCCCATCTCCAGCTGGAACTTGGCGCCGCGCTGCACCGCGCCCTGGGCAATGCGCGCCCCGGTGCCGGCCGAGCCGGTGAAACTCAGGCCATCAATGCGCGCATCGTTGAGCAGCGCTTGGCCGACCACCGAGCCCGGTCCCATCACCAGATTGAAAACGCCCGCGGGCAGGCCGGAGCGGCTGATGATCTCGCTGATGGCCCAGGCCGAGCCGGGCACCAGCTCCGCCGGCTTGAAGAGCACGGCGTTGCCGTAGGCCAGGGCCGGCGCGATCTTCCAGGCTGGAATGGCCGCAGGGAAGTTCCACGGCGTGATCAGGCCGACCACACCGATCGGTTCACGCGTCACTTCCACTTCCAAGCCGGGGCGCACCGAAGCCAGCTTGTCGCCGCGCAGTCGCAAAGCTTCTTGGGCAAAGAACTTGAAGATGGCGCCGGCGCGGGCGAATTCACCGATGCCTTCGGGTCGGGTTTTGCCTTCTTCTCGCGAGAGCAACTCGCCGAGCTCTTCTTTGCGAGCCAAGATTTCGCTGCCGATTTTGTCCAGCACATCGGCTCTTTGTTGCGGGCTGCTGAGGCCCCACGCCGGCGCCGCGGCATGAGCGGCCGCGAGTGCCAACTCCACCTGATTCAGGTCTGCTTGGGTGTAGCGGCCAATCTGATCGCGGGTATCTGATGGGTTGATATTGAAGCGCTGGCTAGGGCCCTCGGTCCACTGACCGGCGATGTAGTTGGCGTGTATGGCTGAACTCATGAGGCAATCAGGTGATGGTGATTTCATCAAAGAATATCATAAATATATTTACTGAGTGAGTAGCCAATCGTGGCGTTCTTGAGCACCCAATCGGCACAAACCCACTGCTGCCAGCCTGTGACGAAACCCCGTCAAAGAGGGCCCATGACTCAAGACATCCGCCATTTCGGCCTCTAGCATTCAGCGACCTAACTTCAAACCACGAGGGAGCTGTTGATGAAATCCTATGTTTCTCTGGCCGGCGCTTTGGCGCTGACAGCCATGTCCATGGTGAGTACAGCCCATGCGGGCACCGTGCTTGGTTTCGCCCCTGGCAATCATTGTTCTGACAATCAAGAGGGCTCGGGCAATGTCATCCAATGCGCGGATGGTGGCTTCATTCACCAAAGCTATGGCGACACGGCAGGCGTTGACGTGCAGTACCAAGACAAGACCTTCGGCTGGGAACGCAGTCTGTCCTGGTGGGGCGCCGGCTACGGCGGCGCCAATGGCGTATTGTGGGGAGGCCAAAGCGATACGGACTCGAAGGCCAGCATCGTTCTGAAGGCCATCGCCGGCCACAGCATCAGCCTTGAAGGCTTAGGCCTCGCTTCCTTCGCCCCCGATATCAGCACCCTGCTGCAAGTGCACGAATTGGACAGCAATCTGGACCTGATGAATCAGCGGGTGATGGTGGACAACACGGCTGGCACCCAGATCAACTTCAACTCCCTCAGCTCCAGCAAAGGCTGGGTGATTGAATGGAAGAATTCCTCGTGGAATATCGGCCTGAGTCAGCTGGCATTCAATGTCACCGAAACGCCGATCAACACGGTACCCGAACCGGCGAGTCTGGCCTTGCTTGGCCTGGGCTTGGCCGCTGCGGGCGTGGCGCGCCGAAAGCAAAGGAAGTGCGTGAGCTGAAAGGCCGTTGATTGGTAGGTGGTGGGGGCGGCGCAGCGAGTTGGGCCGCCTGGCAGTAAGCTCAAATTCGAAAAAGTCTTGGGGCGTGGAGTTGGTAAGCAAACCCGTACTCAAGGGGCGGTGAATCAAAACGCCTAATATCTGGGCTCCGAGTTCGTGCGGGTCGGCCCGAAATTCCCGGTCCGCAAGCCCGGCTTGATACGCCAGGGCCTTAGGCCGGATTTGGTTCACCGCACATAGATCGCCGCAGATAGATCGCCGTACAAAGGATTGCCACCGATGACAACGCCACGATTGACAAGCCACGACTTCCAGCCTGAGGTCTTACAGCTCTTTGACCAGTATGTGCATGGCGACCTCAGCCGCCGTGGATTTCTCGACCAAGCAAGCCGCTACGCTGGCAGCGCCGCCGCGGCCACCGCTTTGCTGGCCAGCCTGAGTCCCCAGTTTGCCCAGGCACAACAGGTGAAAGCCGACGATGCCCGGCTGCTGACCCGCAGGCACAGCTTTCCGTCTCCTGAGGGCTCCGGTGAGGTCAAGGGTTATTTGGCCAGGCCCAAGCTAGAAAAAGGGCGCTTGCCTACGGTTTTGGTGGTACATGAAAACCGCGGCTTGAATCCGCATATCGAAGACATCACCCGGCGCCTGGCATTGGACGGATTCCTGGCCTTTGCCCCCGATGCTTTGGCGCCCTTGGGGGGCTACCCAGGTGATGAGGACAAGGCCCGAGAGCTCTTTGGCAAATTGGACGCCAACAAAACGCGCGCTGACTTTGTCGCTGCAGCGCAAGGCTTGCAATCCTTCGTCGAAGGCAATGGGCGCGTCGGTGTCGTCGGCTTTTGTTTTGGTGGCGGCATCGCCAATTACTTGGCCACGCAATGGCCCGAGCTCGCTGCAGCCGTGCCCTTCTATGGAGGCCAGCCGCCAGAAGCTGAAGTCGCCAAGATCAAGGCGCCTTTACAGATTCACTACGCGGGACAAGACGAGCGCATCAACGCCGCTTGGCCCAAGTACGAAGCCGCACTGAAGGCTGCCAAGGTCCGCTATGAAGCTCACATCTACCCAGGGACGCAGCACGGCTTCAACAATGACACCACGCCACGCTATGACGCTGAAGCGGCCAGCTTGGCCTGGCAGCGTACGGTGGCCTTCCTCAAGGCCAATCTCAGCTAGTTCATTGGGCAGGCCTGCCGACGGTGGCTTCAGTGAGCGCAAAGCGGATCTCGGTCCGCTTTTTTCCTGCGCCAAGGCTCAGCGCCGCCGTTCTGGCGCCTTTTTCTTGATCGCGCGCGCGGGTCTTTCGGTCTCGCCGGCAACTTGCAGCTGTTCCAGGCTGGAGATTGCATCCATCTGCGTGAGCAATCTGAGCAAATAGTCTGGAGCCAGGCTCTGAACCTGCTGGAGCATGCGCGTGGCCAGCGCCTGGCCATTGAGGGGCCCCAAATGCCCGGTGACCGGCGCACGCAGGTCGGCCATGCTTTGTGCGACGCGCAGCTGGCGCCAGCTGCTTTGGTGGATGCGTACGTGGCGCAACTCTTGGCTCGCATCAGGCGGCAGCAAGGCGAGCAGTTCGGCCATTGGGTTGGCGAGGGCAGGGTAGTCCTGCTTCTGTTGCGCCAGCGGCGCTCGCGAAGCGCGCTCCTGTAGTTTTTCAAGCAGCTTGTCTCGCAGAGCGCCTGGTGGCTGGGCAGCCGCGCGCAGGGCGAGTGCGTGCAGCATGCGTCGGCGAACCGGATCTGCGCGCTGCGCAGCGACCCATTGGACAGGATCTTCGAGAGAGCTCACGGCGCAGAAGAAGGAGCAGAAGCAGGCGCTGATGCAGACACAGCAGCCGCCGTGGCTCGCCGCGGCCGCGGTGTCGGTGCGATTTCCACACGACGATTGAGCGCACGACCCGCCGCTGTGTCATTGGGCGCCACCGGCTGCTGCGAGCCGAATGCGGCAGAAAAAACCGCGTCCGGTGGCAGGCCATCCGCTAACAAAGCCCGCGTCACGTTCAGCGCCCGCTTGGCCGACAGGTCCCAGTTGTCGGTGAACTGCATGCCCGCCACAAGGCCGCGATCATCGGTGAAGCCGCTGACCATCAGGATCTCATCGCGTTGCGCCAGGTAGGTGCGCAGCGGCGTTGCCAAAGCGCCGAGCAAGGCACGGCCCTCGGCGAGCAGTTGGTCGGAGCCCGTGGCAAAAAGCACTGCACTATTGATGCCAATGCGACCTTCGACCAGCGTGATGCGTCCATCCGCCAGCGGACCGGCCAGGGCGCGCTCCAGGGCTTCCCGGCGATTCTGTTCGGCGATGCGCTGCTGCACTTCAGCTTGCAATTGGGTGGCGAGATCCAGTTGACCCACCAGGGCCGCGGCGAGTACCAAAACAAAGGCGCCGAGCACGCCGGCCATCAAGTCGCCAAAAGCCGCCCAGGCGGAAGCGCCGGTGCCTTCGTGCTCATACTCCAGCTGCTCATCCATGGTTTGCGGCGCCTTGCAGCGCGTCCAGGATTTGCTTTTGTGAGCCCAGGCATAGATCGATGACCTCGCGGGCTTGGGCCACGTAATAGCCCAGTTGCTCGTCGCTTCGCGTGATCGACACCGACAGGCGTTCTTCAAGCGCAGTGAGGTGCTGCACGAGTTGGGCATTAGCGCCCTGGAACTGCTCAATGGCCTCGCCAAAACCTTCGCCCACGCTGGCGACGTCGGCAGCGCTGGCCGCCAAGTTTGTGGCCGCGTCGGCGAGCGCCTGCCCCGAGGTTGCAGCCATTGTTGTGAAGCGCTGACCCAAGGCCTCGATCTGAATGGCGGAACGATCCACCAGCGAATCGATGGCGGCGCGCTGTTCCCCCGCTGCTTGCTGCAGCGACGCCAGCAGTGTCGATACCGTTCCCATCAGCTCAGTCCGTTCCAGCAGCGCCGCGCGGTCCTGGGCTTGGCTTTGGGCAAGCTGCTCGCGCAGCGCACTGACGACCTCGACCGCAGCGCGTGGCGCATCACCAGCCGCTTGCAGTACGGCGCCGGCTTCCGCCAGAGTTTTTTGAGAATAGGACTCGGCCTGTTCGACCAGACTGCGGGTGTTGGCCAACAGGTCGTCGGCCAGCACTTGCTGTTGCTTCAACTGCGCGGCACCGGCCGATGCCAGCTCAGCGCGCCATGCGGCAAGCTGTTGCGCGTCATTGGACTCTTTGCTCGCCTGCAATCGAGTGAAGGCATCGGCCAGGGCTGTGACGCCAGCCTGGGCTTGTTCGGCACAGAGGCGGGTGATCTCGGCCACGCCCTGTCGCGCACGTGCTTCGCTGTCGCGCAGCATTTGCAGGGCTTCCTCGCGCTGCATGGACAGCAACTGTTCGACGCCTTCCCGCTCTTGGCTCATGGCCTTCGCATCGGCCAAGGCCTCGGCGCGGCGCTGAGCGTCCAGTTCGGCCAGCAAGCTGAGTTGTCGAGTTTGCCCCTCCGAGACACGGTCCAGCAGAGCCTGCGTCTGCGTGGCGAACTGCTGTGCGGCTTGGGCCACAAGGGCTCGCGCTGCGCTCTGTTGCTCGGTGAGCGCGTCAAGATGCGTTTGGAATGAGGCCCAGCGGGCTTGATCAGCCTGAGCCTGCGCTGCCTGCTGGCGTGTGGCCATCGCGTCGATCGCCGTGAGCATCGCTTGCGAATCCGAGGCCGAGCGCTGGGCTTGGAGTTCGCTGGCGCGCTGCGAGGCCGCGCCGGCGTCTTTCAGGAACTGCAGCGCGAGTTCCCGCTGCTCTTGCAAGGCGGTGGATTGCGCCTGGGCGGCTTGGCCATGGTGATGGGCCATGCGCTCGGCGCTTTCCTCAAAGCGGCGGCTGAGTGCGGTCAACTGATCCGTCACTGCGCTTCCGACGCGTTCATGCAAGGAAGCAGCTTCTTGTGCGATGGCGGCCATGGCCGCGGTAGCTGCGGGCTGAATTGCAGCGCCGGCTTCTTTGGCCGCATCCACCAGGCTGCCGCGCAGGGTGGCGTCGACACTGCTGGCCAATGCGGCATAGGCTTGGCTGGTCTCGCTGTGGAAGCGGCTGTTTTGGGCGGACAGTTGCTCAGCAATGCGTTCGGTGAATTGCTGGAGCAGGGCGAGCATCTCGGCTTGCTTGGCGTTCTCACGCTCCACCTCCGCAGCATGCAAGGCTTGCTGCTCCAGCGCTCGCTGGTGTGCTGCCGTCAGCGGCCGCAGCCGCCCCAGCAAAGCGACATCCAGCAGCGCACCACAGGCCGCGCGCTCCCTGCGAGCCAGGGCTACCATGAGGCCCAACATGGCAGACCCGGCAACGCCGGCCACGCTGGCACTGAAGGCCAGGCCAAGCCCCTGAATCGGCGCACCCAGCGCCGAACGCAAAGCGGTCAGGTCAGCGGAGGCGCCCAGTGCGCTGGCCGTCGTACTCAGGGTGATGACCAAGCCAATAAAAGTGCCGAGCATGCCCAGCAGGACCAGCAGCCCGGCAAGCGCAGGCGCCAATGCCAAGCCTGGGAGGGCAACGCGCTGGCCTTCCAAGCGCATCTGCACAGCGCTGCGCAAAGCGAGCGGCACGGCGGCAATCCAATCGTCTTGCACTTCGCCTTGCACTTCGCGCTCTGTGGCCGCGGCCAACGCACGGTTGTCTCGGCGAAAAGCTGCCAGCTCCCAGGCGCCAATGACAAAAAAGACAGCGATCAACACCGCCATGGCCAATGCGACGGGGTGATTCTTTGCGGCGGCCAACCCGGCGCCGGCGATGCCGGCCAAACCGGCCGCCATCGCGATAGGGTAGAGGGCGTTGAGAGATCGGTTCATGGGGGGCTTTGGGTGTTCAAGGCCTCAATGAGACCCAGCACAGGTTGAAGTTTTTGGTCCAGCTCGGCCCGCAACAAGCGTTGCAGGTCTGTCCAAAGAGGGGTGCGCCAGCGAAGCGGGTCGGCGGCGTAGTGCTTCTGAGCCCGCGTCTCCAGCACAGCTCCGAGCCCAGCCGTGGCTCGCAATTGGGGCGCAGTCATGGCTCGTTCAATGTATTCGTCCAACTGAGCCAGCCGAGCGAGTTCGTCGGAGGCGAGCGCAAGCTTGGCGCGCAGACGCATTCGGAGGGTGGTGGTGCAAGTTCCGATCACGCGCTGCTGTTGCGCGAAATGCTGCAAATAGGTTGCAAGTTGCTCAGCGAGTGTTGCGCCCTCGGGTATCGGTTCGGACCCTGTTGCCAGCTCGACGTGATTGAAACTGGCTGCCAATTCGGCCTGAAGCCGCTCCAGTTCAGTGCTCGCCCAGGACGCTGCCTGGGTTTGAGCCGCCGCAGATGCGGCTTTGCCCGAGGAAGTGGTCAAAACTTGCGAGATCTCGATTGCATCCGCCCAGCTGAACCAAGAACCCAGGCGTTCTGCGGCCGGCGCTGGCGTGCCTGGCGTGAAGCTCCATTGCCGCAGCAGCCGAGACAGTGACTCGGGCGGGAAGGGCGGCAAGGGCGGGATCGGCTTGGAAATTGGATGCATTCGGTGAAGCCGACGCCAACGCTTTGATTACTGAAAGCGGGCATTTTAAATTGGGAGATCGGCATTGCCTGATCGCCGCAGCCGGAAGCCGTGTTCGGACGGGAACCGCCCGCCCGCTTGAGCCTGCGCTGGATCTTGGTCGCGCTCGGCCTGGCGTCTACAGTCTTGGCAGGTCGTTGTCACCTCCTGGCGGGCCTTGGCGCGGCAGCGTGAGCGTTTGTTTGACGAGGGTCGGGCTGAATGACATGCCCGTATCGAAGCGGTGGTGAATCAAATCTCCTACCATCACCGCCGGTGCAAACATGTTCATTCAGCGGACCGCTTGGGCATCAAACGCAATGTCTTTTGCTCTCAGTCGAAACGTTTCGGACTCTTGTTAAGCAGCTCTTCGGGATCACCGTCCACAACTTCTTCTTCCCCAACTGAAAGGACAGCCAGCGATGACAACGCCTCGTTTGACGAGCCGGGACTTCCAGCCCGAGGTCTTGCAACTCTTTGACCGTTATGTGCATGGCGACCTGAGCCGCCGTGGTTTTCTAGATCAAGCCAGCCGCTATGCCGGCAGTGCGGCCGCGGCCAGTGCCTTGCTGGCCAGCTTGAGCCCGCAGTTTGCCCAGGCCCAGCAGGTCAAGGCCGACGATGCGCGCTTGATCACGCGCCCACACAGCTTTGCCTCTCCCGAGGGTTCCGGCGAGGTCAAGGGTTATCTGGCCAAGCCCGCTGGGGCCAAGGGCCGCTTGCCCACGGTGCTGGTGGTGCATGAGAACCGCGGCCTGAATCCACATATCGAAGACATCACCCGGCGCTTGGCGCTGGATGGTTTTCTGGCCTTTGCCCCCGACGCACTGGCGCCTGTGGGCGGCTATCCCGGCGACGAAGACAAGGCCCGCGAACTGTTTGGCAAGCTCGACGCCAACAAGACGCGTGCCGACTTCGTCGCCGCGACTCGTGGCCTGCAGAGCTTTGCCGAAGGCAATGGCCGGGTCGGCGTGGTCGGCTTTTGCTTCGGCGGCGGCATCGCCAACTATCTGGCCACGCAGGTGCCCGATTTGTCAGCTGCCGTGCCTTTTTACGGCGGCCAGCCGCCGGAGGCCGAGGTCGCCAAGATCAAGGCGCCCTTGTTGATCCATTACGCGGGCCAGGATGAGCGCATCAATGCCGGCTGGCCCAAATACGAGGCCGCTTTGAAAGCCGCCGGCGTGCGCTATGAGGCCCATATCTACCCTGGCGTGCAGCATGGCTTCAACAACGACACCACGCCGCGCTTTGACGCCGAGGCGGCCCGCTTGGCCTGGCAGCGTACCTTGAGTTTCTTCAAGACCCACCTGGGCTGAGCGCGGCTTTCCTCAGCAGCAAAGCAAAGCAAAGCGGACCGAGGTCCGCTTTTTTTGTGGCCGCTCGCAGGCTGCCAGCCACATCGCGGGCAGGTCGATGCCCTGATCTGTTCGACTCATGGGGCGCCGCCAAGCATTCATCAGCGCTGGATAGGCTCGGCGGCATTCTCAACCGTTCCAGAAAGCCTCTCATGAAGTACCGCGCGCTCCTCCCCTTGGCCTTGGCTTGCACCGTGTTCAGCAGCCAGGCGGCTGACTTTCAACTGCGCCTGATCGGCAGCACCTCCGTGCCAACGGGCACCATGTTCCAAGGCGTGGAGTTCGGTGGCATCTCGGGCCTGGACCGCGCCGCCGATGGCAGCTACTACGCCATCTCGGATGATCGTGGTGGCGAGCGCGGCACGCCGCGTTTTTACAACCTCAATCTGGACTATGACGCCAAAGGCTTCAAGAGCGTAAGCATCAACAGCCAGACCTATATGAAGCGACCTGATGGCAGCGCCTTCCCGTCCAACGCCCGCACTGTCGACCCTGAAAGCATCCGCGTGGCGCCCAATGGCAATTTGTACTGGTCCAGCGAAGGCAACTGGAACGCCGACCCCAAGCAGCGCTTCCAACCCTTCGTCCGCGAGATGACCACCGATGGCAGCTTTGTGCGTGAGTTCAACACGCCGGCCATGTTCAATTACGTGGACAACACCACTACGGGCGGCCGCAATAACAAGCTGTTCGAGGCGCTCACCGTGGCCCCCAATGGCACAGTGTGGACGGCCAATGAAGATGCCTTGATCCAAGACGGCAAGATCACGTCCATCAACAACGGCAGCACCGTGCGCGTCACCGCGCTGAACCCGCTCACCGGCCAGTCTGGCGCGCAATACGCCTATCAACTGCCCCCCATCCCGGTGGACGCCGCACCCGGCGCGCCCTTCGGCCCGGACAACGGCCTGCCCGAATTGCTGGCACTATCGGACACCCGCTTTTTGGCCGTGGAACGCGCCTTCGCTTCGGGTGTGGGCAACACCATCCGTCTGGTGCTGACCGACACCACCGGCGCCACCGATGTGAGCGGCATCGCCAGTTTGAATGGCGCCAGCGGCGTCACCGCCATGAGCCGCGAAGTGCTCTTGGAAATGGCCTTGCAGTTCCAAGGCATCACCATGGACAACACCGAAGCCGTGACTTGGGGCAAGACCCTGGCCAATGGCAATCGCACCCTGGTGCTGGCCGTGGACAACAACTTTGCCGCCAACCAAAGCACCCAGTTCATGGCCTTTGAAGTCAGCGCCGTGCCCGAACCACATATCTACGCATTGATGCTTGCCGGTCTTGGCCTCGTCGCAGGAGTAGCTCGCCGACGCAGCAAGCAGCAGTAATTGCAGGCTTTTGCTGTGCGAAAGAACCGGCTCAGGCGGCCGGTTTCTTTGGGCCGGGCCGAAGCCTAGTCTGCGGACCCGCGGATTGCGCCGACTCGCCGTCCACCAAGCTGGCAGGACTGTGAGGCGCCGCAATCCGAGCTGGCCGTTCTTAGCGTGTAGCGTTGGTGGCTACATTCCATCCAAAGATGACTGGGGCCCCCAGTCCGCCCGTTTTATCCATCGGTTTGTAGGCAAACTCGATGTCGCGGTAAGTGCAGTGGACTTCTTCTAGGATCTCGCCGTCAGCATTGGCCGCAGGAGCAACGCTGGTCAGCAGCACATCTTTCATCGTGATGAGCAAAAAGTCTTTCTGCCCATCGCCACTCTTGCGGGCGCTGAGCTTGAGCACTTTGAGGACTTTGCCGGAAACGCAATGCTTGGCGAGCAGAGGCGAGGCCTTGTCATAAATGTGGCTGAACACAAAGTCCCCCGGCGAAGTCTTGCCCGGACCGGTGGCCACGCCAGTAGCGCTAGCGCTAGCGCTCCCTGATCTCACACCCCAACTCCAGTTGAGAAGCGCTATCTCACCTGCATGCTCAATATGGGTCGACTCGCCGTCGACACCGTCAACTTTGAGATAGAAGTCGATACTCATGATGTGGAAGCTCCTGGGTTGATGGATTGAAAGGCTGCACGCCCGACTCAAAACGCTGTCCGGCCATAGATCCCCGTTGAGCGCGGCTCCCCGCGTGGGCTCGCATTGAATCTGTTCAGCGGCAGGGTGAACAGTGAATCGACAACTGCACCGTGGTCCTAACGCCCAACTTCTACCACGCGTGTGCGCTCCAACAAGCCAGCCAAGCTCGCGGGTCGAGGCTCAAATTAGGGGGGCGGCAAAGCCTGCCAAAGTTGCACGCACCGAAGCTCGGCGATTGGGTGTGGTTGGAAGAAGCAGTTCCTGATCAGCGCCTATCGATCAGACACCCATGGTGAGCGGCAACTCTGTGCCCTTGCCGGGCATTCGTGTCGCGTTAAGCGGCATGGGATGGGGGTTTGGTCTTTTTGGACTTGACCCCGATACGTGCCTCTCTCGACTCCGCTTCGCCCGTGCCGGGCTGACCAAAAGAAAGGGGCCGGCATAGCCGCCCCTTGTCTGGCACCGTGTCAGTTCAAGGCACGTTGGCCTAGACCCAACTCAGCGACGGATGCGGCGAGCGGCCTGGCCCAGCGTAAGCCTCCGGCGAAGTCATCTAGAGCGCCCAGAGCCTGGCGGCGAGGATGGCGTCCACTCAAGAAATCGGGGGACACCACGCAAGACACGCTCAACAAGCCAAGTCGGCGGCGCCTCACGCCTGAACTCAAGCGACAAGTCATTGCGGCCGGCCACCTGGCGCCTCGGTGGTTGGTGGTTGGTGGCTGGTGGCCCACGCGCTCAACGCCAACATGGTGCACCGCTGGTTTCAGGCTGTCAGGAGCAGAGCAGATCGAAAAGGGCGTGTGGAGCGACAGAAAGTCGCGGACGAGCCAGCATGAGCCCCGTGGAACTGCCAGATGTGCTTACAAGGCGGGTGCAATTGCCCGGTGCACCGAGCATTTCAACGAAGCTCATCCCCACACGGGATTAAAGACGCTGTACGCAAGGTGCACCAGCCAGCGACAAATCCGCCCACCCACCTGCGTTGGCGTGGCGGCCGGATGGCGGCCAGCACCACAGAGGCAGGGTCACAAGCGATCAACGCAGCGCAAGACTTGGTGTTGCCCATCAGCCGATGGCGCGAAAAGTGCTTTTTTGAGCCCGCTAACTGAGCGATTCCCGCTCAAGAGGCTTTTTTAAGATTGTGAGCGAATCCGCCTCCTGCACCGCGCAGCCCAGACGCCCACCACTGTGAAGGCATCTGGGCAAGCCAAGTGCCAGGCGACCGCCTCACTTGCCGTCTGCTGCCATGACTCCACGTATCACTTCCTCTGCCACCAAGCTCGTCACGAACTCGCACGCGCCTCACGCGGCTTTTGCCCATCGCCCCTTGCGCCGGCTGATGCTGGCGCGAGGCTGGGGCATTCTGTGCCTGTGCGCACCGACTGCAGCCTGGCCACAGGCGGTGACTGCCGGCCCCAGCTACTACTTCGCCGATGCGCGCAGCGGCGCCAATGGCACCGCGGGCAAGGATGCGGTCGGCGGTGGCTCTTGCGTCAGCGGCCCCGTACCGGGGACGGCGGGTGCTGTTGGCCCCTCGATTGACGAGACGGTCAATTTGAGCCTGATGTCCTTGGTTTACCCGGGAACGCTCATCGGCGTGAGCAGCCGCGGCGGCGATGGCGGCAAAGGCGGCAATGGGGATGCCTCCGGCCAATGCGGCAAGGGTGACTTTGACGGTCGCCCTGGCGCTGCAGGCGGCTCTGTGACCGTGTTCGTGAAGCCCGGCGCCAACCCGGTCGAAGCGATCTACAGCACCGCGAGCACCGGCGTGGTGGCGGTCAGCCATGGTGGATCGGGCGGCAATGGTGGCGACAACACCCGCGGCAAAAACGACTACAAGGGCGGCGATGGCGGGGCAGGCGGTGCTGGCGGCAATGTCCGGCTGGAGAACGCACTGTCCATGCAGGTCAGTGGTGGGCTCGGTGCGCTGGGGCTGGTGGCCCAAAGCGGTGGCGGCGCCGGTGGCACCGGCGGCGATGCCGCCAACAAAGCCAATGCGGGCAGTGGCAAGAGCGGTGGCACCGGGGGTGATGTGGTCCTGCGCAACACCGGCAAGATCCTGACCGACGGCGGCAACGCCATGTCTGCACAAAGCATTGGCGGCTTTGGTGGTGATGGCGGTGTGAACACCAAAAGCCACAGTGGCAGTGGCGGCACGGGTGGCAATGGCGGCACCCTGGCCGTGGACAACACGGGGTCGCTGCAGGTCGGATCTGGGTCCCGCGTGGGCTGCAACGACAGCGTCACCACGAACTGCAATCCCGCGGGCGGATTCGGACTCGCGGCGCAATCGGTCGGTGGTGGCGGCGGCCATGCCGGCGCCAGTGCAGGGCTTCATATCCTGGGTGCCGAGGGTGGTGCAGCCGGGCACGCGGGCGCCGTGGTGGTGAACAACACCGGATCGGTCTCGGTGTTCAGTCCCTCGAGCACCGGCTTGTTCGCCCAGGCCATTGGCGGCGGCGGCGGCTCGGGCGGCATGGCGATATCCAGTGGCAGCAAGACCACGGCCGTCGGCGGCGCCGGCGGCGCGGGCGGTGACGGTGGCGCCGTGACCGTCATCAACTGGAACAGCCTGTGCACCGGCGTCGCCTGCAACGGTCAGGACCGCTGGGCGGCCGATGACTCGACAGCAGGCGGTGCGATCGCGCTGGTGGCCCAGAGCATCGGTGGCGGTGGCGGCGTGGGCGGCTTTGCCAAAGCCAAAGGCCGGGCCACAACCATTTTCGGCAACGCGTCGGCCATGGCCGTGGGCGGAACCGGCGGCAGTGGCGGCGTGGGCGCGAAGGTGCTGGTGACCCATGTCGGTCACCTGGGAACCGCCGAGATCAGTTCCCCGGCCTTACTGGCCCAGAGCATTGGCGGCGGCGGGGGCAGTGCGGGCGGGGCCCTGGCCTATGCGACAGCCCTGGCCGGCGACAGTGCCGCCGTGTCTCATGGGGGGGCCGGCGGAGGCGGTGGCAATGGCGGCAACGTGCTGGTGAACTGCAACAGTTACAGCGCACTCTCTTCCAGCTTCAGCCCCTGCGCCGGAACCCCTGTGCTGACCGCGGTCCGAACAGACTTCCGCATCGCCACCACCGGCCTCGCCTCGCCAGGCATCGTGGCCCAGAGCATTGGCGGAGGCGGGGGCGCGGGCGGCTACGCCATGTCCCTGTCCGGCAGCCTGTTCGGCTCGCAGTCGCTGGGATTTGGCGGCAGCGGCGGCGCGGCAGGCACCGGGGGTCAGGTCTTTGCCAGCAGCAATGGACAGAGCATCAACACTTCCGGGGCGCAATCACCTGGGCTGCTGGCCCAGAGCATCGGCGGCGGTGGCGGCTCCGGCGGCAGCACCATGGACCTGAGCCTGGCGTACACCGGCAGCTCCGCCTCTTTGGGTGTGGGCGGCAAAGGGGGCAGTGGTCAAGCTGCCGGTGCGGTGGCGGTCCACAACCCAGGTGGCCTGATCAACACCAGCGGCGAAGGATCACAAGGGCTGGTGGCACAAAGCATTGGTGGCGGCGGCGGCAATGGGGGATCGGCCATCACATTGGCGGTCTCGGGACGCTATGCCGGCTCCCTGGCGGTCGGCGGCAATGGTGCCACCGGTGGAACCGGCGGCAACGTCACCCTCGTCAATGAGGACAGCAGCAGCAATCCGACTTACGGACGCGGCGCGATCACCACCCAGGGCAGCGGTGCGAGCGCCCTGGTGGCTCAGAGCATTGGCGGCGGTGGCGGCCATGGCGGCTACTCGGTGGCACTGTCCGGCGCGGAGTTCGTGGCCGGCACGGTCAGCGTGGGCGGAAGCGGCGGCTCGGGCAACCATGCGGGAACGGTCAACGTCACCAACAAGGGAGCGCTGACCACCCAGGGCGGTGGTGCCCCCGTGCTGCTGGCCCAAAGCATTGGCGGCGGCGGCGGCTCGGGGGGCCATGCCATCGCTGGCACCGTGGCGGGCATGGGCAGCATCAGCATCGGCATGGGGGGCAGTGGTGGCTCTGGGGCTGTGGCCTCATCGGTGCAGGTGAACAGCACCGGTGCGATCGCCGCTCAATCCAGCCAGGTCGGGCATGCCCCGGGCATCCTGGCGCAGAGCATCGGCGGCGGCGGCGGCCAAGGCGGCTTCAGCGCCGCAGGGGCGCTGTCCTTTCAGGGCAGTGTCGCGCTGGCCGTGGGCGGTGGCGGTGGCAATGCGGGCAGTGCCGGCACGGTCAGCATCGACCATGGCGCGAGCCTGCTCACCCGTGGCGCCTTTTCCCCGGGCATTCAAGGCCAGAGCCTGGGCGGCAATGGCGGCAATGGGGGGCACACCCTGGCAGGCGCCTTGGCCGGCGGACTGAGCCTGGCCGCCAACCTGGGTGGTGGCGGCGGCAAGGGTGGCACCGGTGGGGATGTCTGGCTGCATGTCCATGGCCCCGAGCAGCGGCTGGTCACCGAGGGCGACCAGTCGCCTGGCGTGCTGGGGCAAAGCCTGGGCGGTTCGGGCGGAACCGGCGGCTGGGCCGCCAGTGCTTCGGCCAGCATGGCGGCAGCGCCCTCCGTCTCCCTGGGTGGCGCGGGTGGCGCCGGTGGCAAGGCCGGACTGGTGTCCATGACGGCCCGCCTACCCGTGCAAACCAGCGGACACATGGCCCCAGGCCTGGCGGCTCAAAGCATCGGTGGCAACGGTGGCAGCGGCGGCTTCACGGCCGCCGGCTCGGCCACCACCATCGTGGCCATGGCGACCAGCATCGGCGGCACGGGCGGCACGGGCGGACAAGGGGGGACGGTCAACATCAAGGCAGAAGCGCCGGTCCTCACCAGCGGCCAGCAGTCATTCGGCCTGCTGGCGCAAAGCATTGGCGGCAACGGCGGCAATGGCGGCTCGGCCCTGTCGGCCAGCGCATCGACGGGCAACCCATCCATGGCGGTTTCCGTCGGCGCGGCGGGTGCGGCAGGTGCCACGGGGGGCAGTGGACAGAACGCTGGCAACGTCGCTGTGGTGGGCCGCAGCACCGTCATCACCCAGGGTCAAGGGGCGGTGGGCGTGGTGGCTCAGAGCATCGGCGGGGGTGGTGGCCAGGGCGGGGCCACCGCCGCGATTGCAGCTTCAGCCTCTGGGGGCGACCCCAACAACAAGAGCATGGCCGCCGCTGTGACGGTGGGCGGCAAGGGCGCGGCCGGAGGCGCCGGGGCCGAGGCCGCCGTGCGCTTGCTGGATGCCGTGCAAACAGGCGTGCCCAGCCGCAACAGCGCTTCGGGCGCGGCCGGCCAAGGCGACCGTGCAGCGGGTGTGCTGGTGCAAAGCATCGGCGGCAGCGGCGGCCAGGGGGGCGCGGCCAGCTCGCACGCCATCGCCGGCTCCGCCGCGGCGGCTGTGGCCATCGGCGGTGGCGGCGGCAGCGGCAGCAACGCGGGCAATGCCTTGCTGAACTTCGATGCGCAAACCTATCTGGCCAGCAACGCCGACCTGCTCAAGGCTTACGGCAACAACCCGGCGGCTGCCCTCAAGCACTACATCGACTGGGGCTTCGGCGAGGGCCGTCCCACGCAGAGCTTCAATGCGGCGCAGTACATGGCGAACTACAGCGACCTGCAAGCCTCGTTCAACGGCGACCTGGCAGCTGCCACCAATCACTACGTGAGCACCGGCGTCAGCGAGGGCCGCAGCGCGAGCGCGCCCGCCGGCAGCACCCCGGTCGCACTGGCGCTGACCGACAGCGCGAGTGCCTTCGTGGACCCGCTGATCTACATCGCCTCCCACCCCGACTTGATCCGTGCCCTGGGCAACGATCCGCTCGCCGGGCTGCGGCATTACCGGGACTGGGGGTATGGGGAAGGTCGCGTGACCAGCAGCTTCAATCCGGCCCAGTACCTGGCCAATTACGCTGACCTGCGGGCCAGCTTTGGTGACGACACCCGCGCCGCCACGGTGCACTGGATCACCACCGGCCAGGCCGAGGGGCGCTCGGCCAGCGCAGCGGCGGGCAGCACCCCGGTCAACAAGGTGAGCTTGCCCAGCGTCAGCACCTTCGGTCAGCAGGCGCCCGCCATGGTGGCTCAGAGCATCGGCGGCGGCGGGGGGCAGGGCGGCGCCGCTTCTGCCAGCGCCGTCAGCAACCAGCACGCGGCCTCGGTGGCGGTCGGTGGTTTTGGTGCCGGCGGCGGTGATGCCGGCATGGTGGTGGTGACCCCCACTGGCGCCCTCAACACAACGGGCGCGCAGTCGCCTGGGGTGCTGGCACAGAGCATTGGCGGCGGCGGTGGTCATGGCGGCTCGGCATCGGCCTCCGCAGACGGCTCACAAGGCGCGGTGGAGGCGGCCGGTGTCGCGGCGTACACCGGGCTGGTGGGCTCGAACGTGGGCAATGCCACAGTAGCCGTGGCGCAGAAGTTCAGCCAAGACAACGGCGCGCCGAGCAGCTCGAGCGCCAAGAACGACAACGGCGTGGGGGCCTCCCTCAGCATCGGCGGCGCCGGTGGCCTGGGCGGCAAAGGCAGCGCCGTGGCGGTGGACAGCAGCGCGCTGGTGAGCACCTTGGGCGATCTGTCGGCCGGTCTGTATGCGCAGAGCGTGGGCGGCGGTGGCGGTCACGGCGGCAGCAGCACCAGCAATGCCAAGGGCGGCAACAGTGCCGTCGCCGTCAGCCTCGGAGGCAGCGGCGGCACCGGCGGCGACGCGGGCTCGGTGCAGGTGCGCAACAGCGGCCGCATCGGCACGGCCGGAACCCAGTCCCTGGGCGTCTTTGCCCAGAGCGTGGGCGGCGGTGGCGGTGATGGCGGCTCGGTCAGCGCCACCTCACAGGCCGGCGGCAAGGCCGCCGCCTCCTTGGGTCTGGGCGGCAGCGGCGGCGGCGGTGGCAGTGGCGGCAACGTCAATCTGATCAACACCGGCAGCGTCAGCACCTGGCTGGGCAACGCCGGCGGGCTGTTTGCCCAGAGCGTCGGCGGAGGCGGTGGCAACGGGGGCGCCGCCAGCACGGCCGCCAGCGTGACACCGGCCGCAGACGACGGCAAAACCAGTGCCAGCACCGGCACGGCCAGCTCATCGCCCAACAACCAGAGCAACTCGGCCAGCGCCGGCAGCGTGTCCGGCAGCACCCCCACCAAGGGAGGCGCCGCAGGGGCCAGCACCGGCTACGCAGCCAGCCTCGCCCTCGGGGGAGCGGGTGGCAAGGCGGGTCATGGCGGCACGGTGGTGGTGCAGCACAGCGGCAGCGTGAGCACAGGCCTCGCAGTGCAAGACGGTGTCGTGCACAGCATCGCCCACGCCCCGGCCCTGCTGGCCCAGAGTGTGGGCGGCGGCGGTGGCCAAGGGGGTAGCAGCAGCAGCAATGCCGATGCGGCCAAGAGCAGCGTGGCCATCTCACTGGGTGGATTGGGGGCTGGCGGTGGAGATGGCGGCACGGTGGCCGTGCATGCCAGCGCCGGCAATCTCAGCACGCGGGGCGCCTTGTCGTCCGGGCTGATCGCGCAAAGCCTGGGTGGCGGTGGCGGCAACGGGGGCTCGTCCACCTCCACGGCCAGCCAAGGCAGTTCGGCCTCGGTGGCCATGGGGCTGGGCGGCACCGCGGGTGGCGGCGGCCACGGGGGCTCGGTGACGGTGTGTGGCACGCCCCAGTCCGATGGCAGCTGCGGCACTGCGCTGGGCAGCAGCATCAGCACCGGCGGCGTGCAGTCGCATGGTGTGTTCGCCCAGAGCGTGGGCGGCGGCGGTGGCAGTGGCGGAGCCGTCAGCGCGGCAGCCACGGCGGGTGACGCCAGTGGCAGTGACAACAGCGCCAGCACGGGCAATGGCAGCAGTTCGGCTTCTGCCTCCAGCGGTGTGGCGGTGGCAGCCGCCCTGGGCGGCAGCGGTGGCAGCGGCGGCTACGGGGGGGATGTCCGACTCTCCATCGCGGCATCAATCAGCACCCTCGGGGCACGCTCGACGGCTTTGTTTGCCCAAAGTGTGGGCGGGGGTGGCGGTGAGGCCGGCAGCAGCAGCAGCAACGCCAGCAGCGGTGCCCATGCGGTGAGCCTGGCGCTGGGCGCCAGCGGCGGCAGCGGCGGCCGGGGCGGCAATGTGTCGGTGGACCTGGCCAGCAGCGCCCAGCTGCAAACCCGCGGCCTGATGTCTCAGGGCTTGATGGCCCAGAGCGTGGGCGGCGGTGGCGGCGTGGCGGGCAGCACCAGCGCCACCAGCGCCGATGCCGGCAACAGCAACACCAGCCTGTCCTTGGGCGGCAAGGCGGGGAGCGGACAGGATGGCGGCACCGTCAAGGTCAACAGCGGTGGCAGCATCAGCACCAGCGGTTGGGGCGCAGATGGCCTGGTGGCGCAAAGCGTCGGGGGTGGCGGTGGCACCGGAGGCGCAGCGTCGAGCAGCGCATCGACAGGAACAGCTGCTGCGTCCCTCGCCCTGGGCGGCCAGGGCGGTGCATCCGGCAAAGGTGGCGATGTCGCGGTCACGCTGTTCTCTGGCAGCGTGAAGACCGAGGCCGAAGCGGCCCGCGCCCTCTTGGTGCAAAGCATTGGCGGCGGTGGCGGCAGCGGCGGCAACGCCAGCAGCAACACAGGTGGGGACAACACGAAGTCAGTCAGCCTGGCGCTGGGTGGCCAAAGTGGCAGCAACGGCGGCGGCCAGGGTGGCACGGTCAACGTCAGCACCAACGGCACGGTGACCCTGGCCACCCAGGGGCATTTCGCCGCCGCGGTGATGGCGCAGAGCATTGGCGGCGGCGGCGGTGTCGGCGGCAGCAGCCAAAGCAGCAGCAGCGCCAAGGGCAGCAGCTACAGCCTGGGGCTCAACCTCGGGGGCGCTGGCGGCGCCGGCGGCAACGGCGGTGCGGTGACGCTGGCTCTGCGTGATATCAACTCCAACATCAGCACGCAGGGCTTGGCCGCCTTCGGGGTCATGGCACAGAGCATTGGTGGCGGCGGCGGTGTCGGGGGCGCGGCCGCCTGGCAACAGTCCGGCAGCTTGGGCAGCGTCTCGATCAGCAGCCAGCTGGGCGGCAGCGGCGGAGATGGGGGCGATGGCGGCGGTATCTGGCTGCTGTCCGACCAGACCTTGAGCACCGCAGGACACCTGGCCGTGGGCCTGCTGGCCCAGAGCGTGGGCGGCGGCGGTGGCGTGGGTGCAGCGGCCACCTCGTCCAGCGAGGGCAGCGCCTTCAGCGGCAGCGTGAACCTCGGCGGCAGCGGCGGCAAAGGCGGCGCGGGCGGCACGGTGGAGCTGGCGCTGGGTCAGCGTGTCAGCACCTCCGGCAACCTGGCGCATGCGGCGGTGGCCCAGAGCATTGGCGGCGGCGGCGGTCTCAACCTCAGCCGGGCCAGCGGCACCGTCCTGGGGAACAGTCAGGCCAAGGCGGGCGCTCGCGTGCTGCTGTCCAGCAGCGCTGCGGTGGAGACCAGCGGCACGGGGGCCGCGGGCCTGGTGGCCCAGAGCATCGGCGGCGGCGGCGGCCTGTCGACCTCCTTCGGATCAGCCACCCTGGGTGGCGCGCCGGGCTTTGCCAACGGCGGCGTGGTGCGCCTGTGCAATGGGCTGGACAGCGCCGGTCAGTGCAGCGGCGATGTCGCACTGACGGGCAGCATCCGCACCCATGGCGCACTCGGCCACGGCCTGGTGGCCCAGAGCATTGGCGGCGGCGGCGGGATGGTGCTCAGCCCGGAGAACCCGCTGCAGACCACCTTGCGCGGCAGCGGTGCCATCGGCAGCGACGTGACCGTCTGGACCGCCCAGGCCATCAGCACACAAGGCCATGGGGCCGCCGGCCTGGTGGCACAGAGCATCGGGGCGGGCGGCGGCCTGGTCGGGGACCACTACTGGGCCACCGGCAGCGTCACCCACAAGCTGACCCCGGCCAACAGCACAGACGTATCCACCGGTGCGGCGGTCAGCGTGGATGCACGCAAAGGCTCGCAGGCCTGGAGCACCAGCGGCATGAACGCGCCCGCACTCGTGGCGCAAAGCATTGGCGGTGGTGGCGGCTACTTTGCCCATACCAACCTGACCCAGGCCAGCCAGGTGGACCTGAGCTTCCAGCTCGGCGGCACCGGGGGCAGCAGTGACGGCGGCACCGCCCAGGTAACCCTCGGCTCGCGAGCCATCAGCACCGGCGACGCAGGCAGCCTGGGTGTGCTGGCGCAAAGCGTGGCGGGCGGCGGCGGTGTGTTTTCTTGGGTGGCGCCGACCGTGGCGGCGCCCGGCAGTGCGACCAGCACCAACGCCACCCTGAGCGGCCAACTGGGACAGACCGGCAGTGGCAGCCGCGCCTTCGATGCCAGCGTCAGCGGCAGCCCCTCGATCAGCACCAGCGGCCTGCACTCGGCCGGGCTGGTGGTGCAAAGCGTCTCCAACGGCGGCGGCGTGGCCCTGGCCGCAGGACGTGCGGGCCAGGTCTTCAACGGCACGATGAACCTGGGTTCGACCGCCAATGGCAAGAACGATTGGAAGTTCAGCGGGCCAGTGACGGTGCAACTGGACGGTGGCAGCATCAGCACACGCGGCGACATGGCGCCGGCCTTGGTGGCCCAAACAGTCAGCGGTGGCGGCGGTTTGAGTCTGGCGCTGGTCAGCCAAGCCAAGCTGGGCGGGCTGCCCGGCAGCCCCGCCTACCCGGGCGAGGATCAGCGATCCAAACCGGCCGTGCTCGTGAACAACCGCGCGGCCATCAGCACCACAGGGGCCGGCTCCATTGGCATCGTCGCGCAGAGCGTGGGCAATGGTGGCGGCCTGGCCTATGCCAGCAACAGCGCCACAATCGGCGCGGGCGGCGGCGGCGGCCATGGCGGCAAGGTGGAGGTCAACAGCTATGCCCCCATCCGCACCTCGGGTGTGAACGCCTACGGCATCCTGGCCCAGAGCGTGGGCGGCGGGGGCGGCGCCGTGATTGGCGTGGGCAATGCCTTGACCGCGATCCACAACACGGGCCGTGGAGACGCCGGGGACGTGACCGTCAATGTCTATGCGGACATCATCACCAGCGGAGATGGCGCTCATGGTGTGGTGGTGCAGTCGGTCGCCGGCGGCGGCGGCATCATCGCCAGCGGTACCCAGACCACCGCCTACAAAGGCGGTGACGGCAAGAGCGGCGTGGTGAAGGTCAACGTTGCGACGGGTGTGAACGTAACTCCATCGGGCCGCGGCACCCATGGCATCTGGGGCGCATCCTCGACCGACCCCATCGTCGAGGTCGCTGAGGGCGCTCGCGTGGTGGGCGGCAGCGGCGGAGCCGCCATGTACTTCGAGGGGCCCATCAACGAACTGCACAACCGGGGGCATGTGGGCAGCGCCGACGGACACGCTGGTCGCGCACTGCAGACCAGCGGAGGCGACATCACCGTTCACAACTACGGGACCTTGCTCGGCGATCTGCACCTCACCGAGAGCGCGCGCAACGAGGTGCACAACCACAGCGGCGCCAGCATGCTGCACGGTGGCACCCTCAACCTCGGCGGCAGTGGCACGCTGCACAACGAGGGCACGATCATGCACGGCGGCGAGACCGGTGCCGCCACCGTCATCAACGGTCATCTGATTCAAGGGGAGGGCGGCACGCTGGCGCTCCGCATGGACCATGCCACCGGCGTGGCTGATCAGTTGCACGTCACGGGCAGCGCGACCCTCAAGGGCCGGTTGCAACCGGTGCTGCAGACCGCGCACCTGATCGCGCCGGGCACGCACTCGCTGGGCACGATCTTCACCGCGGGTGCTGGGCTGGACGCCAGCGGCTTGTCCGTGACCGACACGGCCATCCTGGACTTCCGCCTGCACCCCCAGGATGGCAAGCTGGGGTTCAGCGTGCATGCCGACTTCAGCCCCGAGGGCATGAACGAGGACGTGCAGCGTCTGGGCGACTTGCTGGGCACAGCCCAGTCGGAATCACGTGAGAACTACCGCGACCTGACCGCCCGGCTGGTGGCCCTCACCAGGCCTGAGGAGCTACACCAGGTGTACTGGGAGCTCAGCGGTGCCGGTGCCACCACGGTGGCGACGGTAGGCACCCGGCTGAGCACCCTTTTCGGACGGCTGTTGACGGACCGCGCAGGCACGATGTCCAACGTAGCATCTTCGGGACAGCCCGCCCACCATGCCTGGGTCCAGATCCTGGGCGAACGCCACAGCGCCACCTACGATGGAGCGGGGACATCGGATGTCGAAGCCCAGTTGGGCGGCCTGGCCTTCGGGCTTGAGACCTCACTCGACGCGGACACCTGGGTGGGCGCTGCCTTGTCAAGCAACCGCTCCAATCTAGAGATGTCCCACGGCTACAAGGCGTATGGGCCCGGCGTTCAATTGGGTGCCTACGCAGTGCGCCAAGCCGACAGCCGCTGGGGCCAGGTGTACCTAACGGGCTCGTTGACGCATTCACGCCAAACGCTGGATACCGAACGCCGCTTTGGACTGATGGGCTCCATCTACCGAGCCCAGATGCCGACCCAAGCCTGGGGCGCACGGGTCGAGACGGGCTTGCGCGTCAGCTCGCCAGGATGGCGCGTCGCACCCTTTGCCGCCCTGCAGTTGCAGCACTACACGATTCGGGCGCATGACGAGCAGGCTTCGGACCAAGCTCACCTGGCACTCAGCTATCAGCGCAGCGCCTTCACCCAGCTGCGCAGCGAGCTGGGCGCGGCGGTGGAGGGCCGTGTCATGCTGGGATGGGGCGCCTCGGTCCAGCTGAGGGGACGTCTGGGCTGGGCCCACGAATCCTGGAGCGAGCACCGCATGTATGCATCCTTCAAGACCCTCAACGGTCGGCCCTTCAGCGTCACCGGCCTGATGCCCACACCCGATTTGGCCACCTTGTCCGGCCAGGCCGAACTGCGCCTGAGCCCATCACTGGCCGTGGAGATCAACCTGCAAGGAGAGTACGGCCAAGCCACCCGTACGCGGGCAGGCAGTGTCGCGCTGCGCTACAACTGGTAAGGAAAAGACCCTGCAGCAGGGGCTGGGCGGCCCGATTCGGGCAGACCGCGTCAAAGCGCGCCAACTCAGGCTTGGATATCGAGCAAGGCGCGCGATGCGTTCACTTGGGGCGGCAGCATACGGAGATTCGCCACAAAGGCTTAGGTCCCCTGCTTGTGCGCGGCCATGTCCTTGGGCGCGGCATTGCTGTTGGCAGCAAGCTGACGCAGCTGCGCCGTCAAGTCCCCGGTTTCAAGGGTCTGAGTTTCAACCTGTGGGCGTCGGCAATCACCGGTCCCCTGACTAGCCGTGTTTTGAGCTGCAGCGCGCAGCTTCACCTGCACGGCACAGATGCTGGACAAGGCGGTGGACAGGCTGATGCCCATGGTCGGCCTAAGGCCTGCATCAAATGACAGCTCTGGTCACCTTGCAGTCAGCCACCACCGTCATGGGCATGCTCAAAGCGGGCATCGAGATTGCTGTCCCCTCAGTCAAGCAAGCAGCGGCTCCTGTCATTGGTTTCAGAGAGTTAGTCTTAGGATTCGGGCTACTCGGAGGTAATTGACTCTTGGCAGAGTTTGCAGCACGGATGTCGGGTCTCCAATGTGCCGCGGACATTCAGTTGGGGAGTTCATTCACTCCTCTGTCACCCTAATCCGAAAGGCCGATGCTTGACACTTCGAATAAGCGCGATCGGCACGATTGGAACCGGTCGCACGCCTTCATGACCGTCGCGCTATTCGGACGCAGGATGCACAATCCGCGCCAAACCCATGCATTCAAACATTGCCATGCCGACCCATGATTGACGAGACGCGCTTGCAGGCGTTGGTCCGAATGGACGTGGCGCAGCGACTGCGCAGCAATGATCTGAGTCTGACCGTGGGCAATTTCGCATTAGCGCTGCTGGTTGCCGCCAGCCTGCACAAGGCAGCGCCGCCGGTTTGGGTGGCGAGTTGGCTGGGCCTGCAGTTCATCAACATGGCCTTTCACCTCTGGCTGGGCCTGCGCTGGTTGCGCAGTCATTTGACGATCAGCAATGCGCCGCTCTGGCTGCGCCGGGTGACACGCACCTCAGGGATCAACGGTTTGCTTTGGCTGCTGGCGGTACAGATCTTCTGGCCTGGCGGCAGCGACGCACAGCGCATGTTGCTCTTGGCTTGGATGATAGGCATCAGCTCCGCCGCACTGCATTCCCTGCATGCCTATTTGCCGGCCTATTTCGCCATGGTGGGGCCAGTCCTGCTGGGGCTCTTGCTGACCGTGCTGGTGCATGGCGCAATTGACTCTTGGGCCATCCTGGCCGTGCTGCTACTGGGGTCCACGCTCTACATTCACTTTGCTGTTTCCCTGCGGCGCCTGCTGTGGGATTCGCTGCGCCAAACGCACCAGCTCGCCCAGCTGACCGAGAGCTTGCGGCTGGAGAAAGACCTGGCCGTCAAGCTGAGCCAGTCGCGCAGCCGCTTCCTGGCCGCCGCCAGCCATGATCTGCGCCAGCCCGTGCATGCGCTGTCGCTGTTTGTTGGCGCGCTCAAGCAAAACCCCAGCCCGGCGCAGTCCGCGCAAATATTGCAGCATGTCAGCAGTGCCGTCGATGCCATGGGAGCGATGTTCAACGCCTTGTTGGACATCTCCAAGCTGGACGCCGAGCAGTTGCAACCACAGTGGCAGACGGTCGATCTGCGCGTGCTGATGAGCCGCATGGCGGCCGACCACAGCCTGCAAGCGCAGGCCAAGGGGCTGCGCTTTGTTTGCGATCTGCCACCCGCTGGAGGCTCACAGGCCGCGCTGACTGTGCACAGCGACCCGGCCTTGCTGGAGCGGGTGCTGCGCAACCTGCTCTCCAATGCGCTGCGCTACACCACCCAGGGTGGCGTGCTGCTCCGGGCTCGCCGGCGGCATGGCCGCATCGAGCTGCTGGTGGCCGACAGCGGGGTGGGCATTGCCCGGGCGCGCCGCGCCGAGGTGTTTGATGAGTTCGTGCAACTGCACGGCTCGGGCCAAGGCCTCGGCCTGGGTCTGGCAATTGTTCAGCGCCTGTCCGGCCTGCTGCGCCTAGGGCTTCGGCTGCGCTCACGGCCGGGCCGGGGCAGCGTCTTCACGCTCATGCTGGAGCCGCTTGACGAAGGGCCTACCGAAGCACCCAGCTCGGCCCTTCAAGCCCAGCTGCAGGGCGAGATGGTCATCGTGCTGGATGAAAGCGCCGAGATTCGGCTGGCCCTGACCACTCTGCTGTCGGCCTGGGGCTTAGGCGTCGTCAGCGCCGCCAGCGCGGCCGAGCTGATGCCTCAGTTGATGCGCGTTAGCACCGCGCCGCGCCTGCTGCTATGCGACTACCACTTAGCTGGCGGCGAATCTGGCAGCGGCGCAATTGTGCGGCTGCGTGAACTGTTCAACAGCGACATCCCGGCCTTGCTGCTCAGCGGCGACACGGGCCCAGAACGCATCAAGGAAGCGCTGGACCAGGGCCTGACCTTGCTGCACAAGCCGCTCTCGCAAGCGCAATTGCGCGAGGCAGTCTGCGATGCCTTGCTGCCCAGCAAGGCGTCTGCGGCTTCAAGCATTGGCTTACAGCTCGCTCAGCCCCTTCATCCTGGCTGATCGTTTTTTGTGGGCTGGGATGGAGGGGGATGAAAACCTTCAATAGGACAGCGCCTGACTGACCATGCCGGCCGCCCGAGCGGCCTCAACGGCCTGCAGGCGGTGCACCACGCCCAGTGCTTTGAAGATGGCCGAGACATGACCCTTCACGGTCTTCTCCTCCATGCCCAAATCGCGCGCAATTTCTTTGTTGGATTTGCTATTGCACAGCTCTTGCAGCACTTCGCGCTGGCGCGGCGTCAGGCCACTCAAGTTCGGCTCGGCTGAGCCGGTCTCGGGTGCAATGGCCATCAAGGGTGGCACATAGATTTCGCCGCCGAGCACTAGCGTTAGCGCCGCCAGCAGCGTAGCCGGGCTGGCCGACTTGGGGCAATAGCCGCGTGCGCCGGCCTTGAGCACGCGGCGCACATCGGCAGGGTCTTCCGACGATGACAGCACCAAGCTGGGCAGCAGCGGATAGTGCCGCTTGAGCTGTTCCAGCAGCGCCATGCCGGCCATGCCGGCCATGCGCAGATCCAAAAGCACGGCGTCCACATCGGGATGCTGGGCCAAGCAGTCCATGGCGGCGACACCGTCACTGGCTTCCAGGATCAGTTCGTGCGCCCCTAGGCTTTGCAGCGCGGCGACGACCCCGGCGCGCACAAGGGGATGGTCATCGACTAACAACAGTTTCATGCAGCGCACTCTAGCAGTCGGCGCAGGGGCTGGGTAGGTCCCGAGACCAAGTCTTGGGTCCAAGGTCCGATTGTGCGTGCAGTTGCGAGATTAGAAACTCGCGCTCGTTGAAACCGTGTGGGCTGCCCCGCCTTTTCAACACGGCGGCCGGGCCGCCCATCAAACCATTGCCACCCAGGGAATCAACATGAACAAGCCAGCATCGCCTCTTCGTCAGTCAGCTACGTCGCGGCAGCCCAGAGCCGCCCGCCGGCCGCGCCCATTGCCGCTGTGCTTGGCCATTGCCGCGCTTTGCAGCGCGGGCCTGGCCGCTGCGGCCGATCTGACCTGGAAGGGCGGCACGGTGTCCGGCGGGCTGTCGGGACGCATGAGCGTCGGCCAGAACTGGAACCAAAACACCCAGCCTGCCGCAGGGGACATTTTGCACTTCGGCAGCTCGGCCTTCACGACGGTCGTCCATGATCTGAGCTACCGCGTCTACAACCAAATTTCCTTCGAGACCGGTGCGAGTGCCTACACGCTGCAGGGTGTGGGCAACAACATCGGGCTCACCAACGGCATCGTCAACAAAAGCAGCAATGTGCAGGTCTTCGATTGGGGCAGTACGGCGGGCTTCGTCATCAGCGCGAACCAGACCTGGGACGGTGGCACGGCCGGCATGAGCATCACCGGGGGCATGGACCAACAACATGATCTGACCCTGAACAACAAAGTCGCCTACAAGCAACTCGCCGCCACCGCCATCGGCTACGCCGCCAATTCGACCGTCAGCTTGACGATCAATTCCGGCAGCAGCCACAGCACCGGAACCGAAGTCATTGTCGGCGGCGTTTCTCCGTCCAGCAGCGGCATCATCAATGTGCACGACAAGGACAGCAGCTTTATTGTTGGCACCGACCTGAAGCTGGGCGACGTCGGCACCGGCACCTTGCTGATCGACACCGGCGCCAGCGCCTCCAGCAAGAACTTGTACATGGGCAAAAACGGCAGTGGCGCCCTGACGGTGGCCGGCGTTGGTTCGAGCTTCAGCACCGGCAGCACGATTTTGTACAACGGCTCCGCCAGCATCTCGGCCGGCGGAAAATTCACGGGCAGCGGAAATTTTGGTATCCGCGGCGCGAACTCGGACGCCAGTGTGACGGTGAAGGATGCGAATTCGCTTTTCAAAGTGGATCAAGGCCTCTATATCGGCAACGTCGGCAACGGCCTGCTGCAAGTCAGCAATGGCGCCGGCGCCGATATTGGCAATGGCCTGTTTATCGGCGAAGCCGGCTCAGACGGCTTTGGCGTGCTCGAAGTAAACGGCCTTGGCTCCAGAGTGACGACCAACAGTGCCTACGCTAACGCGGGCCTCCTGAACATCTCCATGGGCGCCGTCTTTCAAGTCAAGAACCAGATGAGCATAGGCCAGCTCGGAGACGCCAGCTTTGTGGCTTCGGTAGGCGGGAGCGGGTCCACCTTGAGCGTTGCCCACCTGCTTGACGTGGGCTCCGCCGGCGCCGGCCGCTTGGATGTCTTGAGCGGCGGCCTGGTCGACGCCGGGCAGTTGGTGATCGGCAATCTGGGCACCGTCAATTTGCAGGGAGGCACGCTGAAGGTGGGCAGCTTGGGCTTGGGCGGAGCCCTGAACTGGGAGTCAGGTACGCTCAATTTCAGCGGCAATATCAAGTCCAGCGACATCGCCTTCTTGGGCGGCGCGCCACTGATCACGGCCGGCAAGACGCTCAAGGGCGACGGCGAAATCCGCGTCAGCCCCGGCTACAGCTTAGGGCTGAGCGGCGGCAATCTGCAGGCCCTGAGTTTTGTGATCGACGCGCAGGGCGCCGCCACCGTCAGCAGCTTCAGCAACTTGAGCGCAGCAAACATCAGCAACCAAGGCAGCCTGACCCTCGCCGGCGGCCGCATCGAAGGTGCGCTGCTCAATAACGCGGAGATGCTGGGCTCGGGCACGATCGCGGGGGCAGGCGGCTTTAGGAATAACGGATATTTCGAGCAGACCGGCTTCCTGGAACTCGCCAATAGCGGCTCGAATGAAAACATCGGCTCCTGGAGTATCCAAAAAGGCAAAACGCTGACCCTGCGCGACACGGCGCTGACCAACCGGGGCTCGATGAATTTTGACAGCGCCAAGATCGACGCGGCAGGTGCCAAGGGTGGCAGCTTCGTCAACGCGGCAGGCGGCACCGTCACCGGCAATGGTTTGTTCAGCGTGCCGTTTCAGAACGACGGGCGCTTGATCGTGCAGGGCGGCACTTTTGCGCTGACCTATGAGCTTAAAAATAGCGGCCAACTTCTGCTGAACTCGATTGACGCCAGCGTCACCGGCAGCACCGTCACCAACTCGGGCCGCATTGAGGGTCTGGGGCAGATCAGCAACAGCATCAACAATCTCGGCACCATCAATGCCAAGGGCGGCACGCTGACCTTGAGCAGCATGCTGAGCAATACCGGCAGCGGCATCGTCTCGGCCAGCCGCGATGCGACGATCTTTGCCGCCAAGGGCATGACGCCCAATGCCGGCAAGATCCAGCTCTCGGGTGGCACGCTGGACAACGGCGGCTTCGCGCTGACCAACGACCTGGGCGGCTCGATCAGCGGCTACGGCGATATCCGCAGCGGAATGCTGAGCAACAAGGGGCTGGTGCTGATGAGTGGCGGTGTATCGGCGGTGTACTCGGATGTGCAGGCGCTGGCGGCGAGCCAGATCATTCTCTCGGGCAATAGCAACACCACCTTCTACGGCAAGGTGGAAGTGAAAAAGGACGCCGAGTTGCGGGTCTCCGAAGGCTCGGTGGCCACCTTCGCAGCCGAGGTCAAACAGCGCGGTGGCGCCAACATCAACGGTGACGGCAAGATGTTCTACGAGGGCGGCTTGAGCGTGGGCAACTCGCCCGGCTATGGCTATATCCAGGGCCAGGTGACCTTCTCCGCCAGCAATTTCTACGAGGCCGAGATCGGCGGCATCCATGCCTGCACGGCGGAGCGTTGCGACGAAGGTTCGCCGCTGGTGGATAGCAGCTATGACAAATTGGTGGTGGGTGGCAAGTTCAAGCTCGGCGGCAAGTTGGTTCTGACGTCTTGGAACGGCTTTGAAGCGCAGGCCGGCCAGAGCTTTGATCTGCTGGACTGGGGATCGGTCAGCGGCAGCTTCAACACCATCGATGCGACCGGTTTCAAACTCGCCGCCGGCACGCAGCTGGACTACAGCCAGCTCTACACCACGGGCGAAGTTTGGGTGACCGCGGTGCCTGAACCACGGAGCTATGCGCTGATGTTGGCGGGTCTGAGCCTGTTGGCTTGGCGCAAGCGCTTTAGCGCGAGCGCGAGCGCCTGAGCATCTGTGCACAAAAGCCCGCCGCAGCATTCATCGGAGCTATCACCATGAACTGGTTCTCTCGTCTCATCATCACGCTTGCAGCCCTAGGCGCCTTGGCCTCGGCTCGGGCTGCCGAAACGTCTTACAACATCGTCGGCAGCGTCGGCAGCGGTGCTGGCAAATGCCTGGACAGCAACGCCGTCCTCAGCCCCTGCGGTGGGGCCGAGCAGCGCTTCGTCTTCGGGGCCGACGGGACGGTCTACCTGGACTCCAGCGAAGGCAAGCGGTATTTGCAGGGCAATTTATTCGCCAGCCATTCGATTGGCTTCAGCAACACGCTAGCCACCGGCAATGCGAGCACCTACTGGAGCCGGCCCGGTGGTAACCGCCTGCAACTGAGCGAGTCGAGGGCCTTGACGACGATGTGTTTGTCGCGGCCCCTATCGGTGCCTGTATCGGGGACGCTGCGCGCCGAGCTTGCACAATGCTCGGCCAGCGCGGCCAATCAACAGTGGACGCTCGCCAATCCTTTGCCGGTCGGGCAGCCCGAGCCTGGCAAGACGCAAGTCAAGAGCAGCGCCAGGAACTGCCTGCAGCAAAGCGACTTCAGCGCCCCGCTGGCCGCCATCAAGTTGAGCGTTGCGGCCTGCACGCTGGGAGCAAAGACCGAGTACTTTCAGTTCACCAACCAAGGCGCCGTCGTTTTGAATGGTTATTGCCTGAGCACGACAGGCGGGCTGGGCTCGGCGGTTGGCTTAGGCGCTTGCGGCGACACCGGCGTGCCTCCCGGCGCCAATCAGTTGTGGAAGCGCGGTCCCAATGCCAGCATCGTGTCGAGCAGCACCGGCAGCATCGGCTTGTGTCTGGAGTTGGCCAAGAGCGGCACGGGCGTCGAACTGCAAAACTGCGAGGCCGGCAAGCTGTCGCAGTACTGGAGCACCAGCACCATCGTGGCCGGCAACTGGCCCGCCGGCGTGCCCAGAAAGCCCACCACCTATGTGCCCAAGCAGACTTTGAGTTCGGGCCAGGTCAACACCGTGGTCAACTGGATTCAGCGCGAAACCTCGATCAGCACCACCCCGTTTTGCTACAAGACCAAGCCCTATGACCGTGGCGCCGGCATCTTGCCCGACTGCGCCGATGGCCAGTACAAGGACGGTGGGCTGTGCTACAGCAATTGCCGCAGCGGCTATCACGGCGTTGGGCCGGTGTGCTGGAGCGATCAGTCGCTGTCCTACGGTGCCGGCCTCCTTCACTGTCGCGACGGCTATACCAATGTGGCCGGGGTTTGCTGGCTCAAGAAGGCCTCCTACGGCAATGGTGCGGGCAAAGCGGCCAATTCCTGCAAGTCCAATCGCGTCTTGCAAGCCGGCCTGTGCTACGAGAACCCGCGCTCGGGCTATCAGTGCAATGCCAGCAACTGCAATCAACGCTGCGCCGCCGGGATTGCCGACTGCGGCGTGGCCGCCTGCGCCAGCAATGCCAACCAATGCGCCAGCACCATCAGCAATATGGTGGTGAGCACGGCCATCATGTTCGCCAGCTTCGCCACGGCCGGCGCTGCGGGGGAGGTGAAGGTTGGGGTGATGACGGCCAAGGAGGCCGTAGAGGCGGCGAAGACGGCAGACGACTTGGCGGATGCCTTGCTCCTCCTGTCCGAGAACATCGAAAAATTTTTGCTGGCGGCTCAAAACGATCTGGCGGGCATTTCCAGCGTCGAGATTGAAGCTCAGATCGCCCGCAAATACGGTAAAGGCTCGCCCGACTACCAGCACATCGCCCGGGAATGGGCCGCACGGAATTTGCTCTACTACATCTCCGATCTGCTGCTGGACCTCAACACCCTCATCATCACGACGATAGACCCAACCGGCATCACCGGCGTCATGGACGCCTTTGCCAAGCCGCCTTGCATGGATCACACCGCAATGCCCTGATTGTGGGGTGAAACCGTCAATCGAGCCTTTGCCCAGCGCATGTCCGGTGATGACCGAGCGGACGCTTAGGCATCCAGCCGGGAGTGACTCTGATCAGTCCTCTTACCTTGGGCGATAGCAAGGGGCGCCTTGCTGTCGCTCGTTCTGGACATCTGAGTGACCTGAGCTTGTTGGACTGGCAGATTGAGCTGAGTGGCAGCGCTTCAGAATCGCCATCTGAGCGCCATCTGACCCGCCAACTAAGCGCCCAAGTGCAAGGACGACTTAGGCGCTTAGGTAGGCCTTAGGCAGTAGCTCGATCGCGGCTCAAGCGTCGGCGTACTTGATCGAGCACCCGTAGGGCTTGGTCGTGGCTTGCGTGGGCTTCTTGCCAGCGGCCAGATCCTTCAGGGCCAAGCGCACATAGTTGTCGGCCTTGGCCACGTCTTCCACCTTGTTGGAGGCGATGCTGTCAATGCCGCCCTTGTAGACCAGCTGTCCGTCGGGATTGATGATGTAGAGATGCGGCGAGGTTTGGGCGCCGTAGAGCTTGCCCAGCTGGCCGGTCGGGTCCAGGAGTGTGGCGGTGGGCGCAGCACCACGCTCGGTGTTGACCTTGAGGGCCGTGGGGCCGTCCACAAAGCCTTGCTTGCCAGGCGCCGAGGAAATCACTTGCAACCAGACCACACCTTGGCCGGTGGCGTCTTTTTGCAGGGCTTGCAGATTGCCGCTGCCGTAGTGCTTCTTGACGTAGGGGCACTCATGATTGGTCCATTCCAGCACCACGGTCTTGCCGCGCAGGCTGCTCAAGGAGAGGCTGCGGCCCTCGGCCGTGGTGGCGGTGAAGGCCGGGGCGGCTTGGTCCACCGTGGCCGCGTTGCTGCCGGACTGGGCCTGGCTGAGCAGCGGCGTGCCCAGCAGACCCAGGGCTAGGCCGAGGCCGCCGGCGGCGCGTGCAAACTGGCGGCGGCCTGCGGCCACTGTGAGTGGAGATGACTTGATTCGATTCACAACAACAGCTCCTTGATTGATGATGGCTAGGGATAGGGATAGAGAGCGGAAAAATCAAAGGCGTTCTTTCAAGCCTCGCCCGCGCTGGGCTTGGCTGGAGGCGCGCCTTTTTTTGCATCCTCCAGGGCTTGCAAGACCAAGCCTGGGGTCAGCAACTGCGGCAGAACCTGAGGTGATGAGCTCAGGCCTGCGGGATAGAACAGATACAAGGGCACGCCGCTGCGGCCATGCTCGGCCAGCAAGGCCGAGATGCGCGGGTCTTTGCGGGTCCAATCGCCCTTCAGATAGACCACGCCTTCGCGAGCAAAGGCCTGATGCACGCTGGCCTGGCTGAGCGCCACTTTCTCGTTCACCAGGCAACTGATGCACCAGGCGGCCGTCAGATTGACGAAGACCGGCTTGCCTTGGGCCCGCAGCTCACTCAGGCGCTCCGGCGTGTAGGGTTCGAAGGTCGCTTGTGGGGTCTGCGGTGTCTGCTGGGCGAGCGAGGACGGCGAGCCGCTGCCCTCAGGCAAGGCGCTCGACTGCAAAAAGGCCAGGCCCACCACGACGCCCAGGCTCAACACCGTTGCGAGCTGCGTCAGGCGCCGGCCCTTTCCCGGGCGAATCTCCCGAGCGATGCGATGCAGCCAGGCCGCCAGGGCCAGCAAAGCCATACCGCTCAAACTCAGCAGCACGGCACTGGGGCCGCCTTGTTGGGCCAGCACCCAGACCAGCCAGATCGCCGCGCCATACATAGGGAAGGCAAAGCCCTGTTTGAGCCGCTCCATCCAAGCCCCGGGGCTCGGCAGGCGGGCTTGCAAAGCCGGCCAGTTGCTCAAGACCAGATAGGGCAGGGCCAGGCCCAAGCCCAGGCTCAGCAACACCGCCAAGAGCACCGGCGCCGACTGGCTCAGGGCGTAAGCCATGGCCGCACCCATAAAAGGTGCCGTGCAAGGCGTGGCCACCACGGCCGCCAGCACGCCGCTGAAGAAACTACCGGCATAGCCCTCCTTGGCTGCCAGCTCCTGGCCCAGTCCGGCAATGCCTCCGCCCAGTTCCAGCAAGCCCGAGAGACTCAAGCCCAGGCCGAACAAAAGCCAGGCCACGCCCAGCACAAACAAAGGTGACTGGAACTGAAAGCCCCAGCCGACCTCGGCGCCGGCGGCCCGCAAACCGATCAAGACCGCCGCCAGCAGCGCAAAGCTGAGTAGCACCCCCGCGCTATAGGCCATGCCATGACGCCGAGCCTGAGCGGGGTCGCCATGGGCCTGGCCCAAGAGCGACAAGGCCTTGATGGACAGCACCGGGAAGACGCAGGGCATCAGATTCAGGATCAAACCACCGGCTAGCGCCAGCAGCAAGGCCAAGGGCAGCCCCAAGTCCAGCGGTGCAGATGTCGCTGAGGCTCTTGAAGGCAGCGGCGCCGAAGCCAGTGGTACCTCGATCTGGTAGGCCTGACGTGCGCCGGCTTGGGTTAAGACCAGCACACCGCGCAGCGGCTGGGCCGCCTTCAGCGGGGCTTCACCTGGAGTGAGCTTGAGCTGCCATTGCTGGCTTTGACGACGCAGCTCTTGCGGCGCATTGTGTTGCAGCGGCCCCCATTGCTCAGCGAAGAACTCCGCCTGCGGTGCGTCTTTGCCGGAAGCCTCTTGCACCGGCCAGCGCAGCAGCAATTGAGAACCCTCAGAGTGCAGGCTCAGTGGCCAAGGGGCGGTCTTGGGCAAACGCGCCTGCGCCAGCGTCAAAGCGGCTTGGCCTTCGGCATCTGCTTGAGCCCGGGCTTGCACCGGCAGCGCGATGGACAATTCAGCCTCTTGCGGCAAGCAGATGTCTTTGCAGACCAGCCAAGACACCTGTGCTTGCAGCTGCAGGGCCCGGTTCTGGGGCCAGTTGGCAGGCAGGCGAATTTCGGTGATCAGGTCCACCTGATCGGCATAACCGTAATTGCTGACGGGCCCCAGGCTGAAGCGTTGCGGCGCGGGCCATTGCAGCTCAGAGGCTTGAACCCCCTCGGGCAGGCGCCACTCGATGCGCGTGGCTTGGCCCGAGTCGCCCGGGTTCAACCAATAAGTGTGCCAATGCGGCGCAATGGTCTGGCGCAGCAGCAGATGAACGGTTTGGCCCGGCTGCAGCACCCGGTGGCTGCTGAGCAGGCGAAGCTGGACCTCCTCGCTGCCTGCGGCAGGCGGCGGCGCGGCACTTACCGCCTGCAGACCGCTAGCGACGAGCAGAACGCCGATCATGGCGAGCAAGCGCCTAAAGCTGAAGCCGACGCCGACGCCGAGGCCGAAACCCATGCGCATCACTTCAAACGGGATTGAACCGCGGCGAGGCCGGCCAAAGCGCAGGCCTCGTCGTTCTCAGAACCCCGTGCGCCGCCGACGCCCACGGCGCCGATGATTTGCTCGCCCACGCGCAAGACGATGCCGCCGGCGCGAGCGTTCAGAGCCGGGTTGGCGGCCAGCTGATCGCCCAGGGCCTTGTCAGACTTGGCTTGCTCGCCCAAGGCGCTGGTGGCGGCTTTGAATTGCAAAGCCGTCAAGGCTTTGTTGGTGCTGGACTGAACACCGCGCGCCGAAGCGCCGTCCGCCGCGAGCAGCACTTTGTGAACCCCTGCGGAGTCGAGCACGCTCACCGCAATGCGCTGCTGGCGATCGCTGCAACTCTGCAAGGCCACGCGAGCCAGCTCCAAAGCCTCGGCGAAGGCGGGGCCTCGTGCCGGCGGCACCGGTGGGGGCGCGGAGGCTGCTGCAACAGGAGCAGCAGGCGTTCCTGCAGCAGTAGCGGCGGCAGGCGTCTGGGCACCAGCAGGACTCGCGACAAAACAGACTGCGCCAAGGCTCAGCAGGGCAGGGGCGAACAGGTTCTTGGAAGCCATAAGAATCTCAAAGAAATAGTGGGGAAAAGGACGGAAGAAGCTTTCAGGGTGCGACCAGGCCAGGCGATCAACGCGATACGCTGGCCGCAGGCGTTTGAATGGGGGCCGGCCATTGCGGCGTCTTCGCGCCGGGGTACCAGTAGCGGCTGTGGCATTGCTCACAGGCTTGGTCGATGCGCTCACCAATGGCGAACAGTCGCTGAGCATCGCGCGCATCAATCGCCGCTAAAGCTTGCAAGCCGGTGTGCTGCAGCTTGGCGGCGGCAGCGGCGAAGGCCGCCGGGTCTTTGGCAATGGCCGCCTCGATCTGCTCGGGCGAGGAAATGCCAGGCACCTCGTGGTCTTCCAAGCGCACACCGGCTTGTGCCACCGCGCGCCCCGGCATAGCCAGCAGATTCGCTGATTCGATCAGGCGCAGCGCGTGCTGGCGCAAGGCCAGCCACTCGGCGTCATCGGCCGGAGCATGTTGCACCTCGCCCTTGGCGCTGACCTCGGTGGCCACGGCTTCCCACAAGGCATCGGCCGAGGGGTCGACCAGGCTCTGCATCAGCTCTTGAATGCTGGCTTTGACCTGAGGACCTGGCGAGCCTTGAACGGTTGGGCTGGCCTTGGGCTCCGGGTGGCAGGCCACCAGACTCAAGCTCATGCAAAGAAGCAACGGCAGGGCGGCGGATCGCAACTTCAACGCAGGCACTTGCATCAGATGAACCCAATCGCGCGCCCGGCCAGACCGGTGCCGGTCCACAGCAGCAAAGAAGCCAGGGCGCCAACACGGGCCAGCGCGGGCAAGCTTTGCAGGTCATGGGCAGGCTGCTCCGACTCTGCAGTAGCCGGCTTCTCTGCACCCACGGGGCCCTTCAGCAACAGATGCGTCAAGCTCGCTTGCAAGCCCACGGCCAGCAGTAGCAAAAGCAGCTTCAATTGCAGGGCAGGGTTGGCCGCATAGACCACGGCGTTGGACACAAACATCGCGGCGCCACTGATCACCACGGTGAGCAAGCCATGGCGCTGCAAAGGTCGAGCCAACTGGGCCACCTCTTGCGGGCTTTGCTGGCGCAGGCCCAGATTGAACAAGCGCAAGGTCAGCAAGAGCACGGCGGTCAGCAAGACCAACAGGCCAATGATGTGCAGCAATTGAAAAGCGATCACCACCAAGGGGTCGGAGCCGCGCAGCAACTGGCCCACCGGGCTGTCTTGTACGGCTTGCAATACGGAATTCAGACTCATGAATCGGACTCCAGGACGTCAGAGATAGGGGATCAAGCGGCCGGTGATCAGCACACCGCTCCACAGCGTCAGCGAGGCCAGGCCCGCCAGGCGCACCGGCGTGGGCAGACGCAAGGCCTGACCCCATTCGATGGCGCGCGGTGCCAGTCGGGTCTCAAACACCAGGGCATTGGCCAAGGCCAGCACCGTCAGCACCAGCTTGGCCACAAAGGCGGGGTTGAACAAAATCTTGGCAGCCTCTGACCAGAACAAGAGTCCGCCGGTGATGAAGGTCAGGGCGAAGCCGCCGAAGATCCAGGGTCGCAACTGCCGCAGCACTTGATGCGCCGGCACTTGGCGCAGCAGCAGGCCGAGCAAACGGAGGTCGGCAATGGCCAAGAGGCCAAAGGACAGGGCCAAGCCGAGCAGGTGGGCGCCCTCAATCAACGGAAAGGCGAGCGCTGATTCGGCCAGGGCCAAGCCAACGCGACTTTGTTCAATGGCCTCGGCCCATGCAAGCAGTTGCGACATGCTGGACCTCAGAGTGAAGCGTTGGTGGCCGCGGCGGCAGGAGCGGTCGCGGTGCGCGGTGGCGGCGGGCTCACCTTGACCAAGCTGCCGCCTTCGGCCTCATAGTCTTGTGCGCCCACGGCACCGGCCACTTTGAAGCCCTTGCTGGCCAAGAGATCTGCGGCGGCACCGGCGCGACCGGCGTGGTTGGAGACGGTCACGATGGCGCGGTCACGCGGCACAAAACCTAGGTTCTTCTCCAGCTCCTTGCTCTGGATGCTCAGATAAGCAGGAAAGCCGCCAATGCTGCTGAGTTCGTCGGGTCGACGCACGTCAATGATCACCACCTGGTCTGGCTTGGCCAGCAAGGCATCCAGTTCAGCGCGGCTGAGCTTGGGCGACTTAGCTTTGTAGACGGGCGCTGCTGGCGCGGCGCCTGGCTGAGTCGCCTGGGCTGACACGGTGCTGCTGCTCAAGCTCAGGCTCAAAGCGCTCAGGCTGATCAAAAGGGTACTGAGGAATGTGGTGCTGGCAAGAGGAGCGGTTCGGCGGTTCATGGGAGGTTCCTTTTCTTGTGAAGCTCAGGCACTCAAGGCCTTCAGCTCGGTGGGTGGAGCAAACAGCTTGGGCATCGCTTTGACCTCGCCTGGAGTCAGGCGCTTGCAAAGCCAACACACGCTTGATCTGTTTGCAGCTTCTGTGCCAGCTTTTTCGAGTCGCCTTGTTCTTCAGTCGTCCCCGCTGCTCAAGGGGCTCCCAAGCCCTAAGCGCTTGATTTCAGGCCTGTTTTTTGGGGGTGGGCTTGCGCTCGCCATGGCCCGGTCTTTTGGCAAAGGCCGCAAAGCCGCTTCTGGCTGTTGAATTGGCAACAGCGCAGCAACAAGGCACTGGCGGCTCCGGTACAGCGGTGTAGCCAACTCTCATCGAGCCGCCAGTCCTCCAGCGATTGGGCAAAAAAATAGGCCGACCCCAAGACGGGATCGACCTGCAAAGGCACAAGACCAGATGCGGCGGCATGCATTAAAAGCCGCCGCAAACACAGCCACCGCATCTGGCTTGTACTCGGTCACGCACACAGGGCACGTGGATTGTTTAGAAGACCTGCTGGACCCGATTGATGGGCCCTGACTCAGCGACGCGCCGTAGCCACCCCGCCAAAACCTCCGTTGTTCTCATGGCAGATACGCTCTTCACGTTCGATGATGCGTTCGCTGCCGGCATGATTGGCCAGCGTGGTCTGAAAATGCCAGCCGTCGGGCGCATCGGCCTCGGTGTAGCGCCGCACCGGGATGGTGGCCGTCCAGGGGCGGCTGTAGATGCTGGGGTCGGTGAAGGTGGCGATGTAGTTGAAGCGCTGACCATTCGGAGCAAAAACATAACGTTCAGCCACCTGGGTGTTCTCGCCGCTGAATTCGCCGGTGCGGCCGAACAAGGCTTTACCATTGCTATTGCGCACATCGACCACCAAGGTGTTGCCTTCCCAATGTCCCCGTGAACCCGCGTTCCAGAGCTTGATGTTGTCCGGCAGATGCGGCTTGTCATCCAAATGCACGATGCGCGAGCCCGAGTCGAACAAGAACAAGACATAGCCCGGGTACTGGCGGATCTCGAAACCATGCCACATGAAGCTCTTGGGCACGCCGCCCGGGGCACAACGCGCCAAGGGCTCGATGTACTGAGGCTGCTTGGGGTTGGCGAAGTTGGCGGCAAAGTCTTGCTGCGCCTCGCGAGCCCAGGGCAGGAAGGGCACCTGGCCATCGGCCGGATCGCTGACTCGACTGGGCGCGCGCTCGCTGCGCGGCCGCTCAGCAGCGCGCTCCGGCCTGGCCCGCTCGGCCGCGCCAGGCTGGCGCCCTTGCGGGTCGGTGAAGTTGCTGTGGTTGCCAATCGTGTTGGACCAATGGCCTTGCACATCGGGTTGCCCATCGGCCAAGCGCGCGCCGGTCCAGGCTTGCTCGGCAATTGCCGGGAAGCTGCTTTCGCGACGCAGTCCGCCGTTGCCCGGCGCGTTTTGCGCCAGGCTCAGACTGCTGCTCAAGCTACCTAGGCTGCCCAAGGCCAGGCAGATCATCAACAGGCGCGGACCCAAGGGCCGTGCAGCCCCAAACGGTCTATTTGCGCTGCGTTGCGACATTGCCGAAGCCTCCGTTGTTCTCATGGCAGATGCGTTCCTCGCGTTCCAAGATCGGCTCCTTGCCGGCATGGGTGGCCAAGGAGGCCTCGAAATGCCAGCCGTTCGGTGCGTCGTCCACGGTGTAGCGACGCGCCGGGATGGTGGCCGTCCAGGGGCGGGTGTAGACGCTCGGGTCGGTGAAGGTGGCCACATAGTTGTAGCGTTTGCCATCCGGCGCAAAGACGAAGCGCTCGGTGATCTGCACGTTCTCGCTGGCGAACTCGCCAGTGCGGCCGAACAGCGCTTTGCTATTGTTGTTGCGCACATCCACCACCAAGGTATTGCCTTCCCAGTGGCCGCGCGAATCGGCATTCCAGAGCTTGACGCTGTCGGGCAGATGCGGCTTGCCGTCCAGATGGATGATGCGGGTGCCCGAGTTGAACAAGATCAGCACATAACCTGGGTATTGGCGAATCTCGTAGCCATGCCAGATGAAGCTCTTGGGCACACCGCCCGGCGCGCAACGAGCCAGCGGCTCGATGTACTGAGGCTGCGTCGGGTTATGAAAGTTCTTCAAGAACTCTTGCTGCGCGGCACGTGCCCAGGGTTGGAAGGGCACCTCACCATCAGCCGGGTCGCTGACCCGGCTGGGCGCGCGCTGCTCACGCGGTGGCAGCGGCCGAATATTCGGGTTGTTGCGCACCGGCGCGCCGGGCACGCCGCCTTGCGGGTCGGTCCAGTTGTTGTGGTTGGCCACCGTGTTGGACCAATGACCTTGCACATCAGGCTGGCCATCGGGCAAGCGCGGGCCTTTCCATGGGCCGGACGCAATCACCGCGATGCGTGTCTCCCACTGACCACCGGCCGGTGCGGGTTGGGCCTGGCTGCTCGCCGGGGCCAGCGAAGCGGCCAAAGTCGCCAATGCCGCCACAGCAAGGGCCGAGGCGCGCCAGACGGGCGCGGAGTTCAGGGCTTGCGACATGCTCGTCACCCCCTTCACTGTGCGGCAGCGCTGGCGGCGGCCGGCGGCTTGGGTGGGTAGTAGGCGTCGTATGCGTGGGTGAAGCAGTAGTTCTCGATCAACTGAAAGTTCTTCTCCCGATGACGGTGCAGCAGCACGCTCAGCTCCCAAGGCCGGCTGAAGACTTTTTCATCCGCCACACGGGCCTTGTATTCCAGCGTGTTGGCATCCAAAAAGGTCCAGCGCTCCACCACATGCAGGGCGTCGCTGTGGAAGTTACCGGCGCGGTCCAGCCAGGTGCCGTCGTTGAAATGTTTCACATCCACTACCAGGGTGTCGCCTTCCCAACGAGCGCGCGAGTCGCCCAGCCACCAGTCATTCGGCTCCTTGGGGTGATCGGTGTTGTTGGTGTGGATGGTGCGCACCGTGTGACCGAATTGATGAACCAGGGTCAGGTCACGATCACGCTGAAAAATCTGGAAAGGCTCGGGCGTGTAGACACTGCGCGGCACACCTGGGGTGTAGCACTTCAAGCGCGGATCTTCACTCAGTCGATTCTCGAAGTTCTGTTTGCGCTGCGCCAAGGCCGAGGGCAGATAGGGCAGGTAATGGCCCTCCACCACGCCGGGGCCGGGTGGGGCGTCTGGCCGACCGGCATGCGGCTCGAGGTCGAATTCGGCGGCGCTGGTGGTCTGCCAGATACCTGAGAAGTCCGGCCGGCCATTGGCCGCGCGTGGAATCTTGTTGAGGTCTTGCTTCTTGCTCGCGGCCTTGGAGGCAGGCTTGGCCGTCGCTTTAGGTGGAGTGGCACTTGCCTCTGCCGCCATGGACGAGCTCACGCCCGCCAAGAAGAAGGCTCCGAGCAGCGCCAAGCTCAGGGCGTGGATACGAGTCTGGGTGAGCGGGGCAAGTCGGACGAGAGGATTCAGAACATTGGGTTTCAAGAATGAGGTCTCCGCAAAAATGAGGGCAGGCGCAGGGCTGAATGAGGCCTAACTCAGGCCGAATTCAGGGCACGGCCGGCACATCGGGCGCGCCGCCGGTTTGGAAAGTGCGGCCATCACCCAGGGTCACCACACTGGCGTAGGCAAAAGGTTTGCCGTTCTTGGAGCGAAAACCTTTGATCGCCACCTCGGTGCCAGGAGGCAGAGAAGATTTGCTCAAACCCTTTTGCTGCAGGCTGAAAGGCGCACCGAACTCGAAACCCCAATTGGTGACCTGGCCCTTGGCGTCTTTCACGTCCACGTACAGCCAGCTGTGGGGATTGACCCAGGTGATCTTGGTGACCTGGCCCTTGAGTTCGACCGGTTGGTCGCCATCAAACTCCGCGGCAAACGCATGGTGGGCGTTCACCGGTGTATTGCACAAGAGCGCAAGGCCGGCCAAGGCCAAGCCGGCACCGATACGGCGGTTCAGCAATTGAGGGCGGAACAAGTTCATGAAAACGTCTCCAGTGGCAGTGAGGGGTGCGGCGGCGCGAGTCCGGTCGCGGATGTCCTTCCTTACGCAAACGCTGTGCCAACTCTGCAGCGGTGCGAAGGCTGGGCTGAAGCTCAGCGCCTGGCTTTCACGCCACAACCCCGAAACACCGATGCCTTCGGACTTCTGAGCTGCCTTTCATCTGTGCACGCCCTCGTTTGAGGCGCCTTTGAGGCGGTCGACTGGATGACTAAGCGCAGCGAGCGCAGGACCTGTTTGGCGCTGGACTGTTGCCAAAACAGAGGCGTGCTGCTGATGGACTGCTGCCTTCGCAACAGTTGGCGGCAAGGGCGATCGCGCGATAGGGCTTAACAAAGCCAATGACTATCCGGGCTGAAGTCGTTTCACCAGGCCCGTAAGAGCCCGCCCAGCCGCTGTGGAGCCCTGCACAGCCACATGCTGCTCACTCTGAAGCGAAGGCTTCGAGCCGACTTGGCACGAATGCTGCGAAAGACGTCGCAAAGCTTTGCATTTTCTCTATTCGTCTTTTCTCTTCTCTTCAACTTAGCTGCGACTCAACTTCGATATGTCCCATCCGTCTTTCGACTCCGTGCTGTTAACGCGTTTGATCCCCGCCCAACTCCTGAGCCTCAATTCAAGCTCAGCGCCAGGCCTCGGAGGCTGGCGCCATACGGCGCTGGCTGCAGCCTGCCTGCTCAGCATCGCATCGCATGGTGTCTTGGCCAATGAAGTGGCCGCGAGCACCAAAGCCACGCCGGAATCAGCTCTTCGCGGCGAGCCGGGCGAAGCCGGCATCAATGTGCTGGACAGCGTGGTTGTGCTGGGTTCAGTGCGCGGCGATGCCACCGTGCTGACCAGTTCGGCGCCAGTCGATGTGTTCAGCTCACAGCAAATTGCTGAGACCGGCGCGGTCAGCATCAACCAGGCACTGGCCAAGCTGCACCCGTCTTTTAACTTTCCGCAAGGGCAAAACGCAGTCAAAGGGCAGGGCGTGCGTAGCGCCTCGCTGCGCGGCGTCAGCCCCGCCTACACCCTGGTCTTGGTGAACGGCAAGCGGCGTAATGCCTCAGCGCAACTGACCGGCACCGACCCCTGGCCGGCCGCCACCGTGGTGGACTTGAATGTCATCCCCGTCAGCGCGGTGCAGCGCATTGAGGTGCTGCGCGATGGCGCGGCGGCCCAATATGGATCGGACGCGATTGCCGGGGTGGTGAATATCGTGCTGCGCGACAGCGATACCGGCGGCAAGCTCAGCCTGCATGGCGGCGGCTACAGCGACGGCGGTGGCCGCACCGTGACGGCCACGGCATGGAAAGGTCTGCCCTTGGGCAGCGATGGATTCCTGAATTTCAGCCTGGACCGCCTGCAAAACAATCAGGTGGACCGCAGCGAAGCCGACTGGCGGCAACTCTTTCCCAATGGCGATCCGCGCAACAGCAGCTTCGACAAGAAGTACGGCATTTGGGGCCAGTCCTCACGTGACCAGTGGAGCGGACTGATCAACGCCGAGCTGGCGCTTGCACCGCACTGGGCGGCTTATGGCTGGGTGAACTACGCCAGCAAGACGGCCGGCAACTACGTCAACCCCGAGCGGGTGGTGAAGGCCAGCACCACCAGCGTGACGGCGACCGCCGGCGACAAGATCAGCGAGAACGCGGTGCTCTCGGTGTACCCGAATGGCTACCAGCCCAAGATCGACTACACCGCCAAGGATTTGGCGGCGGTCATCGGCGTGCGTCTGGAGGAGGGCGCTTTTGGCAAATTGGACCTGGGCCTGAGCCATGGCAGCAATGAGACCTCACGCCGCAGCAGCAACACCATCAACCCCAGCTACGGCGCCAACAGCCCGACCTCGTTCTATCTCGGCTCCTGGAAGAGCGATACCCAAAGCCTGACCGCCGACTATCAGCGTGAGATCAAGCTGGAAAGCCTGGACAAGCCACTCGGCCTGCAAGCCGGCCTGCTGGCGCGCAAGGAAACCTGGCGCACCGGCGATCTGGGCGACGCCATCGGCTATACAGCTGGGCCACTGGCCGGCAAGACCGTGGGCTCGCTCTACCCGGGCACGGCTTTCGCCAGCGACAGCTCCCGCATTCCGGTCAGCGGCGCCTCGACCTCAGGCATACGCCCAGAGGACGCCAACTCCATCACCCGCCAGGTGCGCGGCGGCTACGCCAGCGTCGATGCCAACTTGACAGCGAATTGGCAGTTGGGCCTGGCCGGACGCTTTGAGCACTACTCCGACTTTGGCAACACCAACACCTTCAAGCTCGACAGCCGCTATGACTTCGGCGAGACGATTGCGCTGCGCGGCACAGTCAGCTCAGGCTTTCATGCGCCCAGCCTCGCGGCCTTGGGCACGCAGACTACCGGGGTAACGGGCTCCTTCAGCAATAACGGCATTGGCATTCTGGCGCCGGGCGGCACCCGCTTGTTCCGCCCCAACGATCCAGCGGCTGCAGCCTTTGGCGCGCTACCTTTGGAGCCCGAAAGATCGCGCACCTATTCGGTGGGCACGGTGCTGCGCCCGGCCAAGAACAGTTCGCTCACACTGGACTTCTATCGCCTGGAGGTCAAAGACGTCATCATCACCACGGACACCATCCAAGGGCCAGCCGCTGTCGCCGCCTTCAATGCCGCCGGTCTTCCGGGTTATGTCTCAGCATCGTATTACTACAACGGCTGGACTTCACGCACCTATGGTTTGGATCTGGTCGGACGCAGCCGCATCGATGTGGCGGGCGGCAGCTTGGATCTGAGCGCAGCGCTGAGCCTGCTTGACACCAAGATCAGCGATGTGAAAAGCAGCGTGAACGTGCGCGGCACGGCCGCAACTGTCGTCGGCCCCTCGCGTATTCGCGACGCCGAGACCGGCGTACCGAAAAACAAACTGGTACTGGGCGCTCGCTATGCCCTGGGCGACTGGACCACCGACGCCACGCTGACTCGTTTTGGCAAGTACCGCTACAACGCCGGCAATGTGCCTGGGGCGGCCGCCGTGAACGGCAATATCGACCAGGACTTTAAGGCCGAGACCTATCTGGATCTGGCGGCCTTCTATGCCGTCAACAAGCAACTCAAGCTCGACATCGGCGTGCAAAACGTCTTCAACAGCTACCCCGAGAAGTACGTGAACGGCAACCGCGCCAGCGGCGTCAATCCGTACTCCTTCATCGCGCCGAATGGCGCTTCGGGCCGCTTTGTATCGGTGGGCCTGAGCTATAGCTTGTAAGTCGGCAAAGAGCAGGGAGAGGGCGCCAGGACGGGTGGGCTGAGGGAGGTACTCAAAGAGGAAGTGCTCTAAGAGGAGGGCGCCACACGATCGACTAAGCTGCAGCCTCCCTCCGTTTCGAAAACAGTCGCCGTCTGTGTGAAAAGGCCCCTACCTTGAATGAATCAATCCGCGTCCCAGAAGTGGCATCGCAGCCTCTGCCCTATACCTTGCGCCAGTTGCTGGTCTATATGCTGGGCTTGGGCACCTGGGGATTTGGCGGGCCGGTGGCGCTCGTCGGCATGATGTACCGCGACCTGGTGGAGCGCCGCGGGTGGATCAGTGACGAGGACTACAAAGAAGGCCTGGCTTTGGCGCAGTTGATGCCAGGCCCACTGGCCGCCCAGTTGGCAATTTATCTGGGCTATGTTCACTACCGCATACTCGGCGCGACCTTGGTCGGTTTGGCCTTTGTGCTGCCTTCGTTTTGCATGGTGATTGCGCTGGGAGCGGTCTACCTTGCCTATGGCGGCATCGGCTGGATGCAAGCCGTTTTTTATGGGGTCGGCGCCGCGGTCATGGGCATCATCGCCATGAGCGCCTACAAGCTGAGCAGCAAGAACCTTGGCAAGGACAAGTTGCTCTGGGCCATTTTCTTGCTGAGTGCGGCGTTCACCGTGGCAACGGAGTCGGAACTGGTGTCGGTGTTCTTGGGTTCTGGGCTGCTGGTCTGGTTGGTGCGTACGCGGCCAAAGTTCAAGGGCAAGCTCAACAGCATGGCCTTGGCCGGGCCGGTTTTGGCTGTTTCGATGTTTGGTTTGGTGGAATGGCCCAAGCTGCTGGAGCTGGGAGCATTTTTCGCTTATGCCGGCAGCTTTGTCTTCGGCAGCGGACTGGCCATCGTGCCCTTTCTCTACAGCGGGGTTGTGCAAGAACACCACTGGTTGAATGACCGCCAGTTCTTGGATGCTGTGGCGGTGGCCATGATCACACCAGGCCCGGTGGTCATCACCACAGCCTTCATCGGCTTCTTGGTCGCCGGATTCTGGGGCGCCGTCGTCGCCGGCGTCGCGACCTTTGTTCCTTGCTATTTGTTCACCATCCTGCCTGCACCGTATTTCAAGAAGTACGGCAAGCGCCCGGGCATCGTGGCCTTTGTTGACGGCGTAACCGCCGCGGCGATTGGCGCGATTGCAGGCGCGGTACTTGTGATCGGGCAACGCTCCATCAGCGATTGGCTCACTGCCGCGATGGCCTTGGGCACCGTGGCCATCTTGTGGCGCTTCAAAAAAGCCCCCGAGCCCTTGATCGTGCTTCTCGCTGCGCTGATCGGCTGGGCTCTATACCCAGGCTTGCGCGTGGGATGAGTGGCTGGTCGTTCGATCAAGATTTGTATGAGAACCGGTAGTTGGGATTAGCTCTTGCGTCTTAGAGCCCTTTGTTCCTGAGCGCTTCGGCTAGTCCCGGAACGAAACTCACCAAGTCCTCAAGCCGAGGATGTTTGTATTTGCGTTCTTCCGAAGAGTAGCCATCAGTCCCCTTTTGGACGGTTACCTTTCCTTTGAGGCAGATCTCTTCCAGTAACACTTACTCCACCATCTGATTGTGAAACCAGCCTTCACGGGTTTGATCTGAGAAGTTGACGACCGCCACCGCAGCGGTTTCGGCCAGTTGCGCTCGGGTTGTGAAGTGGGGTGTCAGGGGCGTACGCGCCACTAGGTCACCGGTGTGGTGTCGAACGACATGGCGGCTTGTGGGCATCGCTGACACCCCAGCTGCGCTATCACGGTCGCCCTGGCAGATCGACCTGCCTGATCGACCTGCCAGATCGACTGCAGCCCCGGTTCGCGAACTGGAGCTGCCGAATACGCTGCAGGCATCCCTTAAGTTTTCCGGTCAGGTAGAAGGTGGACTCCTGGAGTCTGCGGTTGTGTCCTACTTGGGCACGATCTGCTTGAGAAGCAAGCTGGCGCACTTCACTCCGAGCGCGAACAGGCGGGCTGCAGAGCGTGGTGTGGTGGGCCAGCACCAGAGCAAGCTCGAGGCAACCACGTTCAAAGAGTTCTTCTCGACCAAGTAGCTGATACCCATTTCTGCGGAGCTACTGGACCTGTCGGGCGACGGCGACCGCGTCGTCGGGCGCGAACTGCCGTCCTACTGGAACTGCAAGAACATTGACGACTTCTGGATGCAGCAGGACGGCTGATGACGCCCGGTCAGCGCAGCACGCTGCGGTAGAAAAGCTCCATGCGCTGGGCCAAGGCAGCGGCACGGTGTTCAGGCGTGCCGTCGTCCGGATTCAGCAGCACGCGTGACATCTGATCGCCTAGGATGCAGTTGATCAGGTAGACGGGCAGTTGCTCGAACGGCAGATCGTCGCGCAGTTGGGCTCGCACATCGGGCCGGTGCAGGAAGCGAGCGATGGCGTCGCGGGAGACGTTCGGCCCCTCGGCAAAAAAGGTCTCGACCAGCTCCGGATTGCTGTTGGCCTCGGCGGCCAGCATCCGCTGCATGCTGGTGGCCGCAGGCGTGGTGAGCATGGTGTAAAAGCGGGCAGCGAAGTCGTTTAGCACTTCCTTGAGGGGCCGTGGATCCTTCTCCATGTCCATGTCTGCGAAGAAGCGCTGGCGCTTGTCTTTCAGCACGGCGGCCAGCAGGCCGCTCTTGCCGCCGAACTTCACATAGATCGTGCGCACGGCCACGCGGGCCTCGCGCGCAATCATCTCTAGGCTGACATTGCCGTAGCCCTTGTGGAGGAAGAGCTGACCAGCGATGTGCTTGAGCTCGTCCAGCCGGGCTTCAACCTCGGCGGCGCGCGGCCGGCCGGCGCTCTTGGAGACGGCTGCATGCTTGACGACAGCTGAACGGGCCGCCCGTTTGCTTGCTGGTGCGACGGCTGAGGGCAGAACGGCTGGCAAGGACTGGGCAGGCTTGGTCGGCATGGGTCGTAATCTTAATCCAGAGCCAAATGAAATGAAACAATTTCATTTCTTGACAACTACAAAGTCGCCGCAAATAATGCGCAGGCTCCATTTCATTACACCGAGTCCGCGCCATGCAAAGCACCCCGCCCAAGACCGAGCCGGTCGCCCTTGACGCCGTTCCCCCCGCCGCAGCAACGCCGGCGCCCAAGGCGCCTGGCAAGACCCGCGCCTTTGTCGTGCTGGGGATGATGGCCCTCGCTGGCCTGAGCTTTGGCGGCCGCATGTACTGGCGCAGCCAGAATTTCGTCGAGACCGAAAACGCCTATCTGGCTGGCCATGTGCATCCGATCTCGGCGCGCATCGCCGGCGTGGTGAGCCAGGTGCTGGTGGAAGACAACCAGACCGTCCAGCAAGGCCAACTCATCGCCGAGCTTGACCCGGCCGACCAGCGCGTGAAGCTCGAGCAGATCCAGGCGCAGATTGCCTCGGTCGAGCAGCAGGTGCTGCAGGCCGATGCCCAGACCGCGCAGGTGCGTGCTTCGGCCAGCGCAGCGCTGGCCCAGGTGGCCCAGGCCGAAGCGCAGGCGCAGCGCGCCCGTCAGGACGCCGAACGTTACGGCCAGCTCTACAACTCGCAGATGAAGGCCGTGGCCAAGTCCGAGCTCGATGCCGCCGTGGCAGCCCGCGCCAGCACGCTGGCTGATGTGGCCGCCCGCAAGGACGCAGCCGTTGCAGCGCAGGCCCAGATCGGCGCCGCCCAGTCGGCCCGCGAAGTGCTCAAGGCCCAGATCAAGGTGCTGCAGACCCAGGCCAAGGACGCCCAGCAGCAGCTGGCCTACAACCGCATCGTCGCCCCGGTGGCGGGCCGCCTGGGCAAGCGCAATGTCGAGGTCGGTGCGCGCGTGCAGCCGGGCCAGCAACTGGCGGCCCTGGTCGAAGACCAGGTCTGGGTCACGGCCAACTTCAAGGAAACCCAGCTGGCCGGCCTGAAGCCGGGCCAGGAAGTGGACGTGACCATCGACGCGCTGCCCGGCGAGAAGCTCAAGGCCCGCCTGGACAGCTTCTCTCCCGCCTCTGGCAATCAGTTCGCCCTGCTGCCGGCCGACAACGCGACCGGCAACTTCACCAAGATCGTGCAGCGCGTGCCGGTCAAGCTCACGTTCGCAGAGGCCGACCTGAAGCGCCTGGCCGGCCGCCTGGTGCCGGGCATGTCGGCCGTGGTCGAGGTGGACCTGCGCCAGTCCAAGCACTGACAAGCCACCCGTCACACGAGACAAGACGGCCATGGCCAACTCCTCTTCCTCTTCGTCAGCCGCCCTGGCGCCGATGCTCGCCGCGCATGATGCGCGTGTCGACCTGCGCACCTGGTTCGCCGTGGCCGCCGGCCTGCTCGGTGCCTTCATGGCGGTGCTGGACATCCAGATCACCAACTCATCGCTGAAGGACATCCTCGGCACGCTGTCGGCCACGCAGGAGGAGGGCTCCTGGATCTCCACCGCCTACCTGTGCGCCGAGATCGTCGTCATCCCGCTGACCGGCCTCCTGGCCCGAGTGTTCGGCCTGCGCGCCTACATGGTCGCGACCACAGCCCTGTTCCTGATCTTCTCCACGCTTTGCGGCGCGGCCTGGAACCTGCCCAGCATGATTGTGTTCCGCATGCTGCAGGGCTTCACCGGTGGCGCGCTGATTCCGATGGCGATGACGCTGGTGATGGCCAAGCTGCCACCCTCCAAGCGCGCCATCGGCATGGCCATGTTCGGCCTCACCGCCACGCTGGCGCCGACCATGGGACCGACGCTGGGCGGCTACCTATCGCAAATCTACGGCTGGCCTTCGATCTTCTACATCAACTGGATTCCCGGCGTGCTCCTGATCGCCGGCATCCTTTACGGCCTGGACAAGGACCAGAAGAACTGGTCGCTGCTGGCCAATGCCGACTGGGTGGGCATCGCCTTCATGGCGCTGGGCCTGGGCAGCCTCACGATCTTCCTGGAAGAGGGCAATGCCAAGGACTGGTTCGACTCCGGCTTCATCCGCGGCTTTGCCACGCTGGCGGCCGTGGGCCTGGTGGGCTGGGTGGCCACCAGCATGCTCAGGCGCGACCCGTTTGTGGACTTGCGCCTGTACCTGCGCCGCAACTTCTTCGTGGCTGCCGTGCTGGCTGCCGTCACCGGCATGGCGCTGTACGGCTCGTCGTTCCTACTGCCGCTGTACCTGGGCCAGATCGCCAACTACACGCCGATGCAGATCGGCGAGGTGATCATGTGGGCCGGCCTCCCGCAGCTCTTCATCATGCCGTTTGCGGCGGCGCTGTCGTCCAAGGTGGACAACCGCATCATGTGCACCATCGGCCTCGGCCTGTTCGGTGTTTCCTGCCTGATGAACGGCTACATGGATGCCACGGTGGGCTACGACCAACTACTCGCTTCGCAGGTGGTGCGCGCCCTGGGCCAGCCCTTCATCATGCTGACGCTCTCCAACTTCGCGATGGCCGGCATCGCGCCCAAGGACACGCCGTCGGCCTCCAGCCTGTTCAACATGACACGCAACCTGGGCGGCTCGATCGGTATTGCCATGCTGGCATCGATGCTGACCAACCGCCAGCACTTCCATTCGGCACGCATTGGCGAGTCGGTGACGGCGCTGTCCGATGCCACGCAGGCGCGGCTCGATCAGCTCACGCAAGGTTTCATCGCCGCCGGCATCGACCCGGCGCAAGCCGCCAACCAGGCGCTCGCGGTGATCGACCGCATCGTGCGCCGCGAGTCCTACGTGATGGCCTACAACGACGGCTTCATGATCATGGCCGCCGTGCTGTTTGCCTGCATTGCAGTGCTGTGGTTTGCCGACAAGACCAAGTCTCCTTCGGGAGGCGGTGCCGGTGCGCACTGACCGACGAGCGATGAATATCGAGGTAGAGAAAATGAACAAGCCTTTGATTCGCAGCGCCATCGCTGCAGCGGCGCTGGCTGCAGTTGCTGTACTTAGTGGCTGTGCCAGTGTCGGCCCCAACTTCGCTGAACCCAGGTTCGAGCCAGCTGCCGCCAGCTACCGCCATGCATCGTCGACTGCTGAGCAGGCCAGCATGCCTGCCAGGTGGTGGACCCTCTTCAACGAACCAGCGCTCGACGCGCTCGAGGAGCGTGCGCTGCGCGACAACCCCAGCATTGAAACCAGCTTTCAACGCCTCGTCGAAGCGCGCACCCAGCTGGGCCTGGCGCGCTCGGATGAAGGGCTGAAGCTCGGAGTGGGCACCTCGGCGGCCTACTCACACAGCTCCGAGAACACCTCGCAGGCCATCATGCTGGGGAGGCGCACGGTGGAAGGGACCAACTTTACGGCTGGCGCGTCGCTGTCCTACGAGCTGGATGTGTGGGGTCGGGTGCGCCGCGCCATCGAGTCGGCTGACGCGCAGGCGCTGGTCGCCCAGGACGATCGCGACAGCGTGCTCTTGATGCTCTCCAGCCAGGTCGTCGGCAGCTACTTCCAGCTGCGTGGCCTGGACACCGACATCGCCATCCTCGAGCGCGCGCTCGAGACCCGACGCGAGACCGAACAGCTGGTCACAGCGCGCTTTGACAGTGGCCTCTCCAACGAGCTGGATCTATCGAGGGCCCGCTTGGAACGCGCCAATGCCGAGGCAGATCTGCACGACGCGCGGCGCCAGCGCCTGACTCTAGAGCATGGCCTGGCCGTGCTCGTGGGGGCTTCGCCGAGCGAGCCGGTTCTGGCTGCGGCCTCGGCAGCGCTACCCCTGCCGCCTGCCATTCCCACCGGCCTGCCAGCCACGCTTTTGTCGCAGCGGCCCGACCTGGCTGCGAGTGTTGCCACGCTGCGTGCCCTCAATGCGCAGGTCGGCGTGGCGCAGAGCGCCTTCTATCCCTCGCTGAGCCTGACCGGCAACTACGGCGTCGCGTCCGAGAAGCTGCGCGAACTGGGGCAGGGCGGCTCGCAGCAATTCAGCTTTGGCCCGCTGGCGCTGAACCTGCCGCTGTTCGACGGCGGCCGCAACAAGGCCAACCTGGCCGCCGCACAGGCGCGCTATGACCAGGCGCTGGCCAACCACCAGAGCAAGCTCTTGACCGCGCTGCGCGAGGTCGAGGATGCGCTGTCCGATATCCAGCAGCGTCAGTTGCAGGCCGACGCGCAGGCCCAGGCCCAAGCGGCTGCCGCACGAGCCTACGAAGTGGCACGTGCGCGCTATGAACGCGGCGTATCAAGCTATCTAGACGTGACCGATGCCCAGCGCAGCAACCTAGCGGCCGACCGTGCCGCCGCTCAGATCCGCACGCAGCGTTTGCTCGCGGCAGTGAACTTGGCCCGTTCGCTGGGCGGTGGCTGGCCTGGCGAGTCGAAGTTGGCGCAAGCCGCGCCGCGCTGAGCGCGAGCCCTCAGATGCTGCCCGCCATCACGATGGGCCCGGTCGGCTGACTCGGCGGTCAACCGCCGCGGGGTTCCATGCTGACCGCGAAGGCACAGGTATCGAGCAGCAGATTGGCCCGGAGCACGGTAGTCGCCAGACCTCTGGCCACCATCCCTAGTGAGCGCGGTGCGGCGATAGCCGGCACAGTTAAGCGCTTTAGTGCATGGCTAAGCGCTGAAGCTAACCGGCCCGCGATGGCAAGTGGCCGCAAGGCCAGAATGAAATGAGGCCTGCGGGCGGCAGGACGTTACGGGTCCGGTTGAGCCGTCGGTTATTCGCCTTAGCTAAATGTATCTACGCAGCCGGCCTAATGTGACCAATTTCCTAAGTCCAACTCGAGGAATGCTCGGCAACTTTTGCGTTGCCGATGGACCATTTACTGCATATCGAGCATGCGGGCGAACGCCACTTGACCCTTTGGCGTGATGCTCACCGTGCGCGAACGCGGCGTACGCAACACCCAACCCTCGCGCAGATACAAGGCCAACAAGCCAGCGCCCAGTGCGCCAGCCAGATGCGGGCGGCGCTGGGTCAAGTCCACGCAACCGCGCGCAAACGCGCGCCGGCCAGAGCAGTCTTGGCACAGGTCGACGCCCAGCGCCGTTAGACGCTCCATGCCCAACGGCGTGGGCTCGAACTCGGTACCGACCGGAATCAACCAGCGCGCCGTCAGCATGGCTTGCAGCACTTGCACTGCGGTCTCTCCGGCAAGGTGGTCATAACAGGTTCGTGCATGCAGGAACTGGCTAGACATGGAGCGCACCAGCGCAGGCGGGCGAGGTGGGCGCGGGCGATTGGCTGCAGCGAACGAGGCCAGGCTCTCGACGAGATGTGCTGCCTCGGCACTGGCGATGCGGAAGTAGCGGTGGCGACCCAATGCCTCGGCCACCAAGAGCCCACCCTCCACCAGCTTGGCCAGATGGGCACTCGCCGACTGCGCCGACACATTGGCCGCGAACGCCAGTTCGCCAGCCGGGCGTGTGGTGCCATCGATCAAGATCCACAGCATCGCCGCACGGGCGGGATCGGCCAGCAGCATAGCCACGCGGGGAATTTGCGGCGCGACATCCATATTTCATCCTGAGGTGAAGCGTCAAGTGTAGGGGCCTCCAACAATTAAGACCTCACATCAGGAGGTCATCATGAATTCGAAACTCAACATTGGAGTGGCCAGCCAGATTGGCCACTACAGCGACGCGGTGGCAATCCCCGCCAAAGCCCGGTGGTTTATGAGCTCCGGCACACCCGGCTTGGGCCGGGATGGCCACGTGCCCGAAGGCGTTGCCGCCCAGGCCGAACTCGCCTGGCAGCACATCGTCTCGATGCTGGAAGCTGCGGGCATGACGCTCGATGATCTGGTAAAGACCACGCACTATCTGACACGTGAATCCGACATCGCGGAATACGCGAAAGTGCGCAAGCGCATCATGGGCGCAGCACGCCCAGCTTCGATGCTGGCGGTGATTCCGGCTCTGGTACGTCCGGGGTTTCTGGTGGAAATCGAGGTAATTGCAGCGAAGGCCGACACCTGAAAACGCGAGGTGGCCTAGCAGGAGCAACTCGCCACTCAGGCCGAAGAACAATGGCCTGAGTTACACCAACTGAACTCGTCAAACCCGGGGCGATTCAGTATTGAAGAGCTCTCAAATGCGGGCCTCGGGCAAACCTGGATTCAAAAAACAGGCGGGCAAACAGCGCGATCTCACTTCACTGATGAACCAAAATCCAACATCGCAAACACTCACCCACACGGATTGGGTATCAACTCAGTGATCTCAGAATGTTAAGTCCTCCGGACGGTCCGCGCCTATCTGGAAGATAGGCGATGGAATGTATCCGGGGAGTCAAGGGGGCAATCTAAAGTCTAACGTTCGAGCTCAGTCAACAACGATGGGCGCAGCATACAAGTGGTCAGTTCGAGCTAATTGTTAGAGCTCACAGTCACCTCCAGCTTCAGCGCGACGCCGAAGAACAACTCCGATCAGAATCATCACCACGCTTGACACAGTCAAGAGAGGTTGAACCATCCGCTTCGTTTGAGGTGCAAGCGTCGCAAACCAATCCAAAAGCGATGTAAACGCGAATGACGCAAGGACCAACGTGGCCAGGCCCATTCCTATTGCTAACGCAACTACAGAGAGAGTTCTAAAGTTCATTTAGTTGATGGGGCAAGGATCATGCAAGGAAGGGGACTTGGTGAGCTCTAACGTCGAAGTTGTGCCGCGAGCAACGCCTGGGCGCGGATGGTCCACAATGAAATTGTGAGCTGTAGCCAACATCCGTTGAGATGTCTGCTCAAATAACCTGTTACGCATCAAAATATTTACCCGCACTGCGGTGCTGCCCATAGCCAACAAGTGCTATCCAGACGAAGTAGATTCCAAAGCTAATTCATTGACCTAAGCCCGGACAGTCAGTTGACCGGATTGGCGTGCTCAATACCAAGCCCCAAGCCCCAAGCCATAGTCAGCAAAGGTGCTGATGGCCATTGCCAATTACTGGATTTTCTGAAATGACATGGCAGCCAGATTACCGCAATTATGAACGCGACACCGGACCCAAATGAGCCTACGGAGTGAACAACAGTTGTTGTGGAGGGTTTGTTGTTCATGTCGGCTGGAAAGACTCCGGCCAGCGCGAGGAACAGCCCAGAAAGCGTGTGCGCGACGAATGGAAAAGAGGCTCGCCCGGATACGTTTCGCTCGGCCTTCAAACTAGCAACTAGGAATGCAATAACTAGCCCTGGCAAGATGTAGCCAAGGATATTCCAGGACAAAAGATGAGGCGCACCCCATGAACCAAGCTCACTTATCGACATGTTCATGTGCCAAAAATCTGGTCGAAGGCTAGCCATCCCGACGTACACGCAGACAACCCAAACAGGGACGGCCATTGCACAGAGCCCGACTAGTCTTCGTATCATCTGGATCCCTGCCGATCCACGGCGCGCCTTCGACCCAAACATCGTCCGTCGACCGGTCCACTTTGGAAGCAGCCTTCCACGGCATCCACCTCGACCTTGCCAGCGGCTTTCCATATGAGCGGTAGGATCAGCGATTCGCGAACAGTCGCTGCCGATCCGTCGCGGTCACGGGCTACGTGCTGGAAAACTCATCTAGGACGTCGCAGCTCCCTTTGGCCTGCGTCCTCAGCCAAGCCATGACAGCGTGCGCGCCGGGTGACAGCGCACGTTCACTGCTGACGGCCAAGTGGTATGCGTGGCCGGCGATGCTGGGCCCGAATGGCTGATGAAGTCGACCTGCCGCCAGTTCCTCTGCGACCAAGGCCTGGCTGACCAGGGCGACTCCCTCTCCAGCGACCGCTGCCTGGATGGCGTGGCCTTCGTCCGAAAACCGCAGTTCGCCAGCTGGAGATCCTTCCGTCAGTTGCGCTTCAGCGAACCAGCGTTTCCAGGTGGGATTTTGCGGGTGGGACCGCCGCCAGGCGAAGTAGATCAACGGCCACCGAGCCAGGTCCTCGACCGTGCGAACGCCCAGGCGCGGGTTTGCCACGGGTGCGAACCGGTCATTGAAGAGCGGCTCGACGGTGAGGTCTGGATAGGGGCCGCGGCCGTAGCGGATGCCGATGTCGACCGCAGTAGAGCGCAAGTCGACCGTCTCGTCCGATGCCAGTAGCTGCAGGTCGATTCCCCCCAACTCGCTGCGGAAGGAGCCCATCCTGGGCAAGAGCCATTTCGCGGTGAAGGCGTTGGTCGCCGAGATGACCACCTGCGGCCTCTGGCGAGCCTTCGTAAGCCGTTCCAATGCCGCCTGGAAGGCATCGAAACCATCTCTCAGCACCGGATACAGATGTGCGCCCGCCTCGGTCAGCGCGACGCGTCGAACCTGCCGGTTGAAGAGCGCCTCCCCAAGCTGCTGCTCAAGCGCACGTATCTGGTGACTGACAGCCGTAGGCGTAACCGCGAGTTCCTCAGCTGCGGCTTTGAAGCTGCCTAGGCGGGCTGCTGCCTCGAACGCACGAAGTGCTGAAAGTTGTAAGGCTCGTCGATGCATGGATACACACAGGCCGATGAATCGGCACATCATATGAATGAGTTTAAGTCATCTGACAACTGACAATTGAACCTTTGTCGCCTGAAGTTTCAATGAGTATCTTCTCTTCCAACCGCTGCCTAGGGCGGGTCAACAAATGAAAGGTACTCATCATGATCGAGCGTGTCATTACCCATCCGGACCCCTATGAGCCATTCCTGCTGTCGCAGGGCATCAAGGCCAATAGTTGGTTGTTCATCTCGGGTCAAGCCGGCGCCGGCGAGAACGGCCAGATCGTCCCGGGCGGCTTCCTAGCCCAGGGACGCCAGGCGTTCGCGAACCTGCATCGAGCCCTTGCGGCAGGTGGCGCCAGTCTGAAGGATGTTGTCAAGGTCACCATCTTCGTGACCGATATGGGCCACTTCGACGATGTCGTGACGCTGCGGCGCGAGTTCTTCGTTGCTCCATACCCCGCCGACACCATCGCCGAGATCAGTGCCCTCTACACACCAGAGGCGATGATCGAAATCGAGGCGATTGCCCTTGTTCCGAATCCCGCGGGCCGCTGACATGAGCGTGTCGACTCTTCTCGACCCGGCCGCGCTTGGTCAGCTGCGACTGACGAACCGTCTGGCCGTCGCGCCCATGACGCGGGTCAGCGCCACGGCCGACGGACTGGCCACAACCCGGATGGCGGACTACTACGGCGACTTCGCCGCCGGTGGATTCGGCTTGGTCATCACCGAGGGCGTCTACACCGACAGGGCGTATGCACAGGGCTACCTTTTCCAGCCTGGGCTTGCCGACGACATCCAGGGCGAGGCATGGCGGCCGGTCGTGGAGCGCGTACATGCGAGCGGCGGGCGTATCGTCGCCCAGCTTATGCACGCTGGCGCCATCTCGCAGGGCAACCGCCATAGGCCAATCTCCAAGGGTCCTTCGGCGGTACAGCCGCGAGGCGTGCAGATGAGCATCTACCGCGGGGAAGGCCTCTACCGGCTGCCTGCCGAGTTGTCGCTCGCCGAGCTGGACGAGGTGGTTGGCGGATTCGCGAGCTCGGCGGTCCGTGCGAAGGAGGCAGGTTTCGATGGCGTGGAAATCCATGGCGCAAACGGCTACCTGCTCGATCAGTTCCTGACCGACTACACCAACCAACGCACCGACGGCTACGGCGGTTCGCTGGAGCGTCGTTTGCGTATTTGCGTGGAGACGATCCTGGCTGTGCGTCAAGCAGTTGGGTCCGACTTCACGATCGGCTACCGGGTGTCGCTGGGCAAGGTCAACGACTTCACGCACAAGTGGGGTGGAGGTGAAGTTGAGGCGGCAGCGATTTTCCAGACTTTGTCGGCAGCGCCACTCGACTACCTGCACACGACCGAGTTCGAGGCATGGCAGTCGGCATTCGGAGAAGGCCCCAGTCTTGCGGCGCTCGCGCGGCATCACGGGACCGTGCCAGTGATAGCGAACGGCTCCTTGCATTCACCCGTCCAGGCCGTGGGGATGATCGCGCGTGGCGAAGCGGACCTGGTTTCGCTAGGGCGAGGGGCGCTCACCCATGCCAACTGGCCACATCGCCTTCGCGACGGTCAAGTCCTAGAGGCCTTTGATCGAGCGTTGCTCTCGCCCGTCGCCGACCTGGCGAACGCAGACCGCCTGCGAGGCGTACCGCACGGAGTGGCGTGACACCGCTGGTATTCCACGAGAAGTCGGGGCCAGCGCTTGTCGGTCCAAGGGGTTGGCAGGCATGTTGCTGCGCGGTCTGCAAGCCGCCACGCTCCAATGCTGCGGACTTTAGCAATCCAATGCCGTCGGTCTCTGGCCTCACCACTTTTAGGCCAGACTGGGGTGAAGCTTGGCCTTGTGACTGCGGCGCGGACTGGAGCAGCCGTGCTTTTGTCGGCACAGGCTGCGCGCAATGAATGGGAAGGTGCCCGAATGCTGGCCAGCGAGGGCGGCAGGGCGGATGCCGGGGGGCGGCCAGCATGAATCGCGCAAGAAATCCGTCGATGCTGCGCGTGCAGCTCAGCCACTGACCTCATGCCGGCGTGTAGACGGGCTGGGGCGCGATGTCTATGACATGCTGCAGCAAAAAAACTCGCATGCACGCCGGTGACGCCCTTGTTGCACGCGAGATGACCGTCGGCTCTTGGGCGGCCAATTCACCAGCCCGGAAGTCGGCAGTGGGTCGATTCCGCGAGTTCGGCGGATCGAGCACCAGCCATTCAACACGCTTTGATTGGTCGATCTGTTGCCAGCAAGGCTTTATGACCGTAATGACTTCGATATCGCACATTGAATCCGCCGAGGTGCTAGGTTATGCGTCGGCGATAAAAGGCAAGAAGACCAAAGCCAATGCCGAAAAGCAAATAGCTCTGTGGCTCAGGGACGGCAACGACGGCATGCGAAAACAAAGACTCAGCAGTCGTATCAAAGGAATAGCCACTGGGCACGTAGACCTTGGCTGAAGCGGTGTTGAGGGCATCGATAGTGCCGCCAGATTGACTGGACGCAATAGCAGCAGACAACAGGCCGTTTTGGAGAATGATCCATTGGCCAGGCTTGACGAGGGTAGTCAGGCTGACGGTGCCAAGGATGTTGTCCGGCGAATTGCTGAGAGGGTTCACATGAGCCCCGGCAAAACTGTGATTTACCGGGCCGTTGTTGAGTTCTTGGTCTGTGGTTTGGAGGACCTGGACTTGACCTGAGGTCTGCAGAAAGGAAAGCACGACGGTATCGCGTTCCAGAGAGTCGCCATCGAACGAATTTCTGATGTCAAGAGAAACACCCCCGGCTAGATTGAGGCTAGCGTTGCCGGGGAGAAAACTGGAGAACTTGCCATGAAAGTTCAGTTCGAAAGTGATGGGCACAGCCTCGGTGGATGAGGCAGACGGGCCATGAAACACCGAATAGGCGCCTAAAGAACCAAAGGCCTGGAGGTAGGGGGTGCCTGGCAAGGATGTCGGAAGGCTGTAGTCGAGGTAGGTACGCAACTGGGCGTTCGGTTCATCCACACTGACGCTGGATGTGAGTGAAATTCCGTTGGACAACTGGATGGGGGCGAGATTTAGGTTAGAGGCCTTGGACCCTGCAAAGCGCAAGAGCTCAGTGCTGCCATCCGCGAAGCCCGGTGATCGAAGGATCTGGTTGACGCTGCCACTTTCTGGCACTGCCGCACTGGCACTGATGTGGGCCAGGAGTAGCAACGGGGCTAGCAACCGGGGGGCCGAGTGGGGGCAAAGTTTGCGCATAGTGGCCTCGATGTCGAAAAGATCGGATGGAGTCAAAAAGTTCAGATCGCGCACAACGCGAGCAAAAGTGCGGGGGCACGTCTTGGGTGGACGCTCACTGGGCCAAGTCGCAGAGGCATGTCAATCCAAAGCCGGGCGGCGTGAAGTTGCGCGGAGTCTAGAAGTGAGCTTGCCGAGCTGAATCATCAATATTGATGGAGTTCAAGACGCGAGGGGCGTCAAAGCATGTGTCACACAATGGCGGACTAGGTTATTTCCCGTCACAGGCTGAAGAACGTCATCAGGAACGAGCCTCGTTCGACGATCCGATAGAGGACTGTCGCCGACGACCGCTTATGACCGGAAGTCTGAATTCGACGTTACGCCTGGAAGCAGCCCTTGGCCGGCCACTTTGCACGAACCGAATTGCACCTTTCCGGTGAGCCTACGAGCTGGCCGAGAAGATCAAGCGGAGCAAATCCGCGGCAAGTAGCCGTTAGGCAGCTCCATGCCCCGAGCCGAAATTCGATGCCGAAGGTGGGGGTCAGTAGCGCAGCGGTTGCAGTCATTCGGCGCCGGTTGCCGCCTTGCTTGCGGCAAGCATGAGGTTTTATTCTTCGGGCAGTTCAATTTGGTCAAACTCTTCCGCCAGGCTGCGGTGGCCGTATTCCTAAAGTGCATGGTTCTAAATCAAACGCAACAAAGCCAAAAGCGTCAATTTAGTCGACAATGTGTATTATGTAAAATCACATATCGATGGCTGGCCCGCGGATTTCATGTCAGACCGCCGCGCATTGATAAGAAAGTCTCCTGGTCTCTATCGTTGCGGCCAGCACTTGATAGTCGGCGGCCGCCCGGCTTTTCGGTGAGTACTCTCGCACAGGCTGCTTCAGCAACCCGGATGTCGTTGCGGATGCCAGGCAAGAGTCGCGCGGCTCCAAACTGTTGAGCCAAGCTGGTGTTGACCCAGCGGTGTTGCCCGATTCGGGCATCCATCATCACCGGCACATAGCCCAGCATGCGCAGGCGCTCATTGAGGCCACGGCTGGCGACTCGAAGGATCACACGGGCGAGCTGTTTAACGCCGTCGGCCGACAAAAAATGAGGCACAAAAGGCACCAAAACCTGGTCCGCCGCGCACAGCGCATTCAGCAGCAGTCCGTCCAGTGACGGCGGGCTGTCCAGCAATATCTCGTCGTAGTCATCAAGCAGTCCCTCCGCCTCGAGTGCATGCCTGAGATGCCGCTCATCGCCCCAGGCCGCACCATGGTCGGCCAAAGGGTCAGCCGGTAGCAGGTCCAGACCTGCCCAGCGCGACGCCACAATCCCTTCCCGCAAGCCGTTACTCCCCGCCAGGAAACCGTGAACCGTGGCCGCTTTGCGAGGCAGCTGAATACCGAGGCCGATGGCGCAATGGCCTTGCGTGTCGAGGTCGATGAGCAGCACTCTCTTCCCCGCGGCCGCCATCTCGGCGGCCAAGTTCACGGCCGTTGAGCTCTTGCCCGAGCCCCCTTTTCGGTTGCAGATGGAGATGCAATGGGCGCGTGGAAAGCTCATGCAAGACGGCTCATTCAAAACAGCTCGATCTTGGGCCGCTCTTGGCTCGTCTCGACACTTGCCTGCCCCGTCACCGCCCTGTGCGTCTCGACCTGGCTCTGCATCACATAACGCTCTACCTGTTCGTCTAGGCGTTGTTGCATGGTGGCATTCTTGGCCTGATCCCAAGGCCCGGCGAGCAATTGATCGGCCAATAGTTGCAGATGGCCATTGAGTTCAAGCAGCCCGGATTGCACGGGCTCTACGCGTTGGCGCATGACGTCGTGAAACTGAATCGCCCCGAGCGCCTCGGAGAGTTTGGACACGATGTCCACATGGCCCAGCTTCACGTCATCGATGATTATTCGCAGCCTTAAGGTCGCGGATGCAAAACGCTCTTGCATCTCATGGATCTCCGCCAGAACGGTTCGAATGGTCTCTATCGAAGATCCGCCTTTGGCTCCTTGCGAAGCGTTCGCCAATTCGGCGTCGATCCCTTCGGTCGCGGCATTGATGCGCTCGCCGATCTCAACGGCCACCTCGGCGGTTCGCCTGGACAGCGCGCGAACTTCGGCTGCAACCACGGCAAAGCCTCGCCCGGACTCGCCCGCGCGCGCGGCCTCGATGGCTGCGTTGATGCTGAGCAGATTGGTCTGCCGGGCAACCACCGCGATCACATCCACCAAGGGGGCGAGTGCCTTGACCTCATGCAGGCGCTTGATGCGGCTCATATTTGCCAACACCTCTTGTTCTTGCCGGTTAGAGAAAAGATCCAAGATGGCGCCGAGTTGCTGATCGATCAAGGCTTTTTCGGCCATCACGCGACTGAGTTCCTCGCCGTTGTCGCGAGACGCTTCGATGCGATCGACCTGCGCTTCTGATACCTGGTGCACCGAGTTGATGAGCGTGATCAATGCAATAACGCCCTGCTCTACATCGGTCAGCGCACCGGAGAGTTGTTCCACCATCACCTTCAGGTAGGGCTCGACATGACGAACTTCTTCCACCGCAGCGGCACGCGGCATGGGGCCCTCGGTTTGCTCCGGAGGGGCCCAGCGCGTCCCCATTTTCTTGAAAACCATGCCGGCCGTGAGCCAGAGCAACAGGCTCGCCAGGCTCACCGCGGCCGACAGTGCGGCGGCACCCATGCCGGACAAGGGCTTTGATTGCAGCCCATAGGACACGCCAGCCATCGCGCCAGCGATGAGCAAGGCAGCGATCACAGAAAGAAGTCGGCGGTCTGCCTTCAAAGGCGGACTTCCCGGCCCTTCGGACTTGTTCATGTCGGGCTCCAGCGTGCGTCAGTCAGCATCATCTCTTCAAGCGCCAGGCAGAACCTGCTTCACGATCTTGACCAGATCGGCGCTGGAGACGGGCTTGACCAACCATCCGGTGGCGCCCAGGCGCTTGCCTTCGTCGCGCTTGCTGGAATCGCTCTCGGTGGTCAAGGTCAAGATCGGCGTGAAGCGCATGCCGGGCAAAGCCTTGATGTGTTTGATCAGCTCCAGGCCGCCCATATTGGGCATATTGATGTCGGTGATGACCAGGTCGGGTTTGAAACCGCCTTTGATCTTCTCCAATGCTTGGACACCGTCAGATGCGGCCTGAACCGAGAACCCATTCATCTCCAGGCTTGATTTCAAGCTCATCGTCATGGTGGAGGAGTCATCCACGATCAGGATCGTCTTGGCCATTTTCATTCTCCGTGTGAGTGGAACTCAAAAGCGCTGCGAAGCCAAGCCGTGAGGCCGGCGTCTCTTGGCCATGCTTGAACCGAGATATTTGCGGCCAGCAGCACTTGCAAATTGGCGGGATGCAGGTGTTCGCATTCGGACAAATCAGCGATCGCCGTGGGACGTTGTTGCAAGCACTCCAACAAGGTCTCGGCGTCTTCAACACCCACTTGACCGCGAAAGACCGGGCCGGCCTCTTGGTAGTCGATCGGCATCAGAACAACTCCTTCACGTTCAAGACCATCAGGACCGCGCCATCACCCATCAAGGCCGAGCCGCTGTAGGCGCGCAGATGGCTCAAGACTCCGGTCAAGGGTTTGAGAATGATGTCGCTGGTGCCGCAGAACTCGTCCACCAAGAGGCCCACCACCGAATCGCCATGCCGCACCACCAGCACCGCCAACTCGTCGTCGGCGTTCGCCAGCGGCGGCGCGGCCAAGCCCAGCAACTTGTTCAGCGACAGCAAGGGCACAATGCGACCCCGCAGCACCGTGGTCAAACTCTGTTTGATGGCGTGCACCGCCGTACGCGGCACCCTCACCGTTTCCAACACGGCTTCCAAGGGCGCGGCAAACATTTGCCCATCGGAGCGCACCGTCATCACATTGCTCACGGCCATGGACAGGGGCAAGGAGATCGTGATGGTGGTTCCCTGCCCTTTGACGCTGCTCAAATCGATGCTGCCGTTGACCCTTTGCACCGCGCTGCGCACCACGTCCATGCCGACGCCGCGCCCGGAAAGGTCGGATACGACTTCGGCGGTCGAGAAGCCAGGAGCGAAGACCAAGTTGATGGCCTCTTGCTCACTCAGCCGCTCCATCTGCGCCTCTTCGATCAGGCCACGCTCCAAGGCCTTGCGCTTGATGCGCTCGGGGTCGATGCCTTGGCCGTCGTCCACGATCTCGATCAAGACTCGGTCGGACTCTTGACGGGCGGTGATTCGCAAGGTGCCAATGGCGGGCTTGCCCGAGGCCAAGCGTTGCGCCGTGGTTTCCAAGCCGTGGTCCAGGCTGTTGCGCACGATGTGCACCAGGGGGTCGCCCAAGGCCTCGATGATGTTTTTGTCGGCGGCGGTGTCTTGCCCCTCCAGCACCAAATTCACTTCCTTGCCCAAACGCCGGGAGATGTCGCGCACCAAGCGGGGAAAGCGCTGCATGACGAAGGAGACCGGCATCATGCGAATCTGCATGATGGCGTCTTGCATCTCCTCGGAGATGCGATTCACGACCGCGTACTGCGCCTTGATCTCGCGCGACAGCTCGCGCACCTGGTAAACCGTTTCCGCGCGATTGGCCAGGTAGGGCATGGCATTTTTTGCCACCACCATCTCGCCGATCAGGTTCATCAAGCGCTCGATCTTGACTTGATCGACCTTCAAGCTCTTGGCGTTCGGCGAGTCATCGGCACGGCGATTCATGCGCAGGTCGAGCTCTGCCGTCTCGCCATCGGGCGCAGCCAAGGGCCTTGCGTCGGTGCTGTCGGTGGCAGCGGGACGGGTGTCGGAGGCACTCGAGTTCAAGGCATCCATCCAGCTCAATAGGGGCAGGCTCGAATGCGCCTGCAGGGCTTGACTCAAAGCCTGATCGAGCGCCTCAGACTCCACCGCGCGGCCGCTGGCTTGCATACAGTTCAAGAGCGCCGCAGCAACTGCGCGCAGCCGACCGGGCTCGAAAGCCAGTCCTTCGGCGGCCAGGCTTTCGCGTTGAAAGGCCAGTACATCGCGCAAGGCCATCTCGCGCAGCGTCGGCAGCGCTTCGCTTGCCTTGGGCACAGGGTGCACTGAGGGCACTGGAGCCCCAGTCGGTAAGGTGGCCCTGGAAGCTTCCGGCCATTGCGGGGTTGACAAGGTCTGCAGCGAAAGTAGCAAAGCGCGAACCTCGCCAGATTGGGCCGGCAGGGTTTCGAGCAAGACCAGCAGCCATCTCAGTGCGGACGAGAGCCACAGGCCCTCATTGGAAAGCTCCAACATGGCCCGGACAGTGCGCAGCAAACCCGCCCCGTCATCGGCCGCAATCAAGGCCAAGGCTTCTTCAACAAAGTCCTCGTAGACCGGGCCGCCGTTCGGATCGCCGCTGGGCTGCACCAAGCTGAGCGCCGGAACCTGCTGAATTTGCACCTGATCGATGACGTAGCGGTAATGCTCCTCCAGTTCCGCCTGGCTAGCGCTGCTCAAGAGCTCAAAGCCAAGTACGCAGTGATAGGCATCCAGCGCGGCCAGGCTGGGCCAAGTGGCTGGCGGGCAAATGCCGCCCCAGAGCAAGCCGGGCGTCAGACGCGTTTGGTGCAGCGGATCAGCGCCTTGGAAAAAGCACTCCGCATCCGGCTGGTAGTGCAGCCACAGCAAGTGCTTGCCTTGCTGTGCTTCACGCCAGGCTTGCTGGCGCTGCAACTCCGGGACGCGCAAGAGTTGCGCAGGATCGACACAATCTACCGCGGCTTCAGTCAAGGGCAAGGCTTCGCCAGCCGCAAGGTTCGAAGTGCCCGGGATCAAGGCGCGCAGTCCACGCGCCAGCTCGCTCGCTTCGGCCGCAGCACTCGGATCGGTGGGGCGCTCAGCCTCCAAGTCGCTGCAGATCAAGCCGACAAAGTCCATGGCCTCCAGCAGACGATCAGCCAAGACTTGCGAGTAGCTGACGCGGCCGTTGCGCACGGCATCCATCAAGTCTTCACCGGCATGCAGGACGCGGGTCATTTCGGGCAACTCGAAGAGGCCGCTATTGCCCTTCAAGGTGTGGACCAAGCGGAACAGTTGCACCATCAGCGATTCATCACTGGGCGCGGATTCGAGCTGCATCAACAGATCGGCAATCCCTTCCAAAGCCTCTTTGGCTTCGGCAAGAAACTGTTCCAGCAATTCGTTCATTCGGCCTCCCCTAAGAGGATGGCCGCGGAGGCCAACAACTGATCCGGTTTGAGTGGCTTGACGAGATAGAGATTGGCGCCGGACTCGAGCGCCAAGCGCCGGTCGTCTTCCGAGGCTTCGGTCGAGATCATGATGGCCGGCATCTGCGGCACATCAAGACGACGCAGCTGGCGCAGAAACCCGTGCCCATCCAGCTTGGCCATGTTCACATCAACCAGCAAGAGGTCGAAGCTGGACTGCAAGACCTTCTCCAAGGCTTCGATGCCGTTGATGGCCTCATCGGTCTGATAGCCCGCGCCCTCAAGAATGAGGCGGTGGTAGAGCCGCACTGTGGCGGCATCATCAATGATCAGCACTCGTTTCATGGTCTGACTCCCAAAGGCTTTTGGTAGACGATGGCTTCGGGAAACTTGCGCACGTTATAGAGCGAAGAGATTCGACTCATCGACTCTGAGTGCCCCAGACACAGAAAGCCTCCGGGTCTGAGTGCGTCGTAGAAAGTCTCAGCGGCCGACTTGCGCGATAGATCGTCGAAATAGATCAGCAAATTGCGGCAAAAGATCAGGTCGAAGTTTCTGTAGGGCCGGGTGTCGGCCGGTTCAGAGAGATTGACCCGCGTGAATTGCACCGCCTCACGCAAGTCATCACTGATCTGGAAGCTGTCGCTCTCCCGGCAAAAGTACTTGTGCAAATAGTTCTTCGGCAATTGCGCCACCGAACGCGCCGAATACAAGCCCTGCTGCGCTTGGCTCAGAATGCGCGTGTCAATGTCTGAGGCAATGATCTCGACGTCGTAATTCTTGATGCCGGGCCAGCGCTCCAAGAGATAGATCGCGATCGAATAAGGCTCTTCCCCCGAGGAGGACGGGATCACCCAAATCCGCAAAGGGTCACCATCCGTCTTGCGCGTGACCAGCTCAGGCAAGAGCGAATTCACCATGCAATCGAACTGGTAGGACTCGCGGAAGAAATAGGTTTCATTGACCGTCATCACATTGGTCAAGGCCTGCAACTCTTCACCCGACGCCTGAAAGCGCAGCATGATGAAGTAGCTGCGAAAGGTCTCATGCCCAGTGAGTTCCATGCGCTCCAGCAATCGCTTGTCCACAAAGTAGCGTTTCGAGGCGTCGAACTGAATGCCGGTTTTACGATAGAAGAACTCGCGAAACTTCATGAAGTCTTCTTCGCTGATGTGCGGCTCGGCCATCTTGGTCTCAGTCTTCGTTCAGACGGGTGATGGCCAGATCGGCGGCAAACTGGATGTAAGGGTCATCCGGGAAACGTTCTTTAAGCTGCAACAAGGGCTGCAAGGCGGCCGGCGAGCCCAGCTCCGACAGCAGGTCCACCGCGGCGCCGCAGACATTGACATGCGCGTCATGCGCGATCACTTCGCACAACCAAGCCTCCACCTGCGGGTGGCGCAAGGACTCCAAGATATTCACCGCAAAGATGCGCATATCACTGCTCTCGTCATGCAGCAGGTCTTGCATGATGGGCGCCACCTCATCGGGCAATTGCTTCATGGCCTCAATGGCTTCATTGCGCAGCGCCACGTCCTCACTGCGCAGGCAAGTGACGAGCCCCGCCACCGCGAGGGCGTCGCCGACGCGGGTCAAGGTGGTCAAGATGACTTCGCGAACCGAGCCATCTGACTCCTCATTCAGTCGAAGCAAGAGGTCAGTGCTGCAGTTCGGGCAGTTCAGCAAGTCGCGAGCGGCCCAACGCCGCGCTTCGGCGTTCTCATCGGCCAATTGTCGCGACAAGCTCGTGCAATCCCGCGCATCGCGGCGCTCGCAACTACCGTCGCGTTCATCGGGGGATCGTTTGACAAGGCCCATGTCTGCTCCTGTTCAGCGCGCAATCCAGGCGCGCAACTGGCTGCCCACACGGCCCAGCGGCAGCACCAGGCTGGCGCCACCCCGTTCAATCAATTCCGCCGGCATGCCAAACACCACCGCCGTGTCCTCGGACTCGGCAATGGTTCGCCCGCCGCCCTGCTTGATGGCGGTGAAGCCATCGGCACCGTCATAGCCCATGCCGGTGAGCATCACGCCGACGATGTGGCGAGCCGGCACGCACTCCAAGGCACTGCGCGCCAACAACTCGACCGAAGGGTGCCAAAGATGCTCGCGCGACTCCGGTTTGGGCAGCGCCGTGAGTTGGCCGTCGCGACGGGTCACCACCATATCGGCGCCGCCCTTGCCCACATAGATGGTGCCGGCCTGCAAGCTCATCGGACGATTCACCTCGACCACCGCAAGCGGGCAAACGCCGTCCAGCCGGGCTGCAAAGGGCGCAGTGAAGCTGGCCGGCATGTGCTGCGCCACCAAGACCGGCCAAGGGAAGTTGGCCGGCAGACTCGGCAGCACTTCCTCAAGAGCGCGGGGCCCACCTGTGGAAACGCCGATCAAGAGCAAACCTTGAACATCCGCCTTGCCGCGGCCCGCCTCAGCCGCTTCGGCAGCCGCGGCTTCACTGGCGGCCAATCGCTCCTCGCGCAGGCGCTGAGCCAAGCCCACGGCAGTGCCCCCGCTGCTGGTGCGAGCTGCGCTAGGGCGCATGGGCTGCGCGGCTCGCGAGCGCCCCACCTTGGCCTTGGCCGCTGCACGAACCTTGGCCAACAAGTCCACCCGCACCTGATCCAGCGTCAGCGAGATGGTGCCACCGGGCTTGGCCACATAGTCCACCGCGCCTAGATTGAGCGCCTCAAAGGTGGCGAGCGCGCCCTTCTCCGTCAATGAAGAGACCATCACCACCGGCACCGGCCGCTCCGCCATGATCAGTGAGAGCGCGGTGATGCCGTCCATCTCGGGCATATTGATATCCAGCGTCACCACATCGGGCTCGAAGCGGCGGCACTCATCGACCGCCTCGGCGCCGTTGCGGGCCTGGCGGATCAGATAGTCACCCTCCGCTTCGAACAGTTGGGTCAGCTGCCGGCGCATCAAGGCCGAATCGTCGACGATGAGCAGCTTGATCATGGTTCAGCGCTCTTCTTGCTAAGCCGCCAACTCAGCGACATGCTGCAGATCGCCCGCAGCCAGCAGATAGGCCGGGTCGATCAGTTGCAACATGCGCTTTTGCTTCTCAAGATTGGCCATGCGCGCCAGCAAGGTGGACTGCTCATCCGAGAGCTGCGGCGCGGCCTCGATGGCCCGGCGCGGCACCTTCAATACCTCGGCCACCGCGTCGACAATGAAGCCGGTGCGCACGCCGCGGATCAAAAAAACCACGATGCGCTGCCCGTCATTGCGCGCAATCGCCGCCAAGCCCAAGCGACGCCGCAGGTCCAAGACCGGCAGCACCGTGCCGCGCAGATTGATCACGCCCTCCACCGAGGCCGGTGCCTTGGGCACATGGGTCAGCAAATCGGGCACGCGAACAATCTCTTGGACGCTGTCAATCGGCACGCCGAACTCCTCGGAGCCGAGGCGAAACACCACCACCTGCTCGTCATCATCGGTGCGCCGACCGCCCTCGCCAGCCTGCTCCTGGGCGTGGTCTTCGTCAGCCAAATGCGATTCGTCGTTCACGGCGTTCAATGCCTCCTTGATGACGGAATGACGGAAGAGCTTGGTGGTGCAAATGATGGAGACCAAGCGCTTGCCGCCCTCAAGGCGACAGATCTCGCTGACATCACTCATCGATTCATCTTGGGCCAGCAAAGAAGGCATGGCCTGCACGTCGCGGCGCGCCACACGCAAGACCTCGTTGACCTTGTCCACCACCACCCCGACCGAGGCACCACCGATGCCCACCACCACAATACGGCTTTGCTCGTTCGCGTCTTGCTCCGCCAGCACAAACATGCGGCGCAAGGCCACCAAGGGCAGCAGGCGATTGCGCAAGGTCATCACGCCCAGCACATGCGCTTGTGCATGCGGCACTTGGATGATTTGCTCGGGGACTTGCACGATCTCCTGCACGTCCTCGATGGTGATGGCGTACTCCTGCCCGGCCACATCAAAGCTCACCAATTGCAGCTCATCGTCGCCTTGCGCAGTGTCTGCGGCCTGCACCGTGCTCGCCGTGCCTTGACTGATGGCGTCCGATGAGCGCTGCCCGATCGCGGCGATCTGGGCAAACTCCTGAGCAATCAGCTTCTCGAAGTTCAAGATCATGACCATGGCGTGGCCGCCGATGTCTTTGATCAGGCCTGAGAGCAAATCGGCATTCACCGTACCGCTGATGCTGCCCACGTCCTCGATCTTGCTGGCATCGACGCCGACCACGCTGGCCACGCGGTCGACCACAAAGCCAATGGGCTGGCCCAGATCGATCACCACCGCACGGGAGGCGTCGTCGGCGGCTCGGTCTTCAAAGCCGAGCGCGCGACGCAAGGACACAATCGGCAGCACCTTGCCGCGCAAATTGGCCAGGCCGTCGAGTGTGGGCGGCGAGAGCGGCACGCGCACCACATCGGGCACGCGAATGATCTCTTGCACCGGCGCCATGGCCACGGCAAAGACCTCATCGCCGGCTTCAAAGGTCACATATTGGCTGGCACTGCTGACCTGGCCACCGGCACTGGCGGTGCCGGCTTCTGAGGCGGCCAGGCCTGATTCGGCATTGGGGCTGTTCATGGCGAGGCCCCGGGTCAAGCGCTTTGCAGCTCATCGGCCAGGGAGGAAATTTCCTCGATGGCGCTGGCCAACTCCTCGGAGCCCTGGGCCTGCTGTTTGGCAGCAGCCGCCGCTTCCTCGGAGGCTTTGAGCGCCTCTTGGGCCGCCGCAGAAATTTGCTCGACGCCGCGTTTGACCTGTGCCACCGCGGCGCCAATCTCTTCGGCGGCCGCGAGGATTTCATTGGCGCCCTTTTCAACTTCCAAGACATTGCTTTCGATCGCAATGAGGTTTTGCGTCGTGGCGCGAGCCTTCTCGACCTCGGCCAGCGCAGTGGCCACAATCTCCGCAAGATCACGCGCCACGATGACCACCTGGTCTTGCACCGCCTTCACCAGATCTTTGATGCGATCGGCGTTCTCGGCCGAGTCTTGTGCCAGGTTGCGAATGTCGGTAGCCACCACGACGAAGCCCTTGCCGTACTCCCCGGCGCGGGCCGCCTCGATGGAGCCGTTGACGGCCAACATATTGGTTTGAATCGAGACGGTGGTGATGGCATCGACGATCTTGTCGATGCGCCGTGACACCAACTCCAGCTCCTTCACCTGCCGGATGCTGACCTTGCTCGCTTCGGCCGAAGCCCCCACATTGCGAATCAAGGCGTCCACCGACTCCTTATTGGTCGCCAGCAGTGCTCGCACGTTCGCCAACTTTTCTTGGCTGTTTTGGCCGCGTTGTTGCGCAATCTGTGCGCCACGCTCAATCTGGCTGATGGCGGCTGCCGCTTCTTCGGTGCCGGCCGATTGCACATCGGCACCGCGGCGAATCTGTTCAATCGCCGTCATGATTTGAGTGCCGGAGCGGCTGATTTCCTGCACGGCCGAAGACAACTCTTCCGCGGCCGAGGCCACCTCTTCCGCACTCTTGGCCACATCGGTCGAGTTCTTCAAGTCCTCAGACATCTCCGACAAATGCTGCGCCGTTTGCTCACTGGCGGCCAGGGCCTGCGCTTGCTCGTCCACAGTCTTGGCGGCTTCCTCCGCAGCGGCCGACTGTTCGGCGGCGGCTGCAGCGATGTCCTCAGAACCCTTCAGCGCCTGCTTGGCCGCAGTGGAAGACTGTTGGGCGCCGACGGCAATTTCGCTCACGCCCTTGACGATATCGATCACATCAACACGCACTTGTTCCAGCTGCTGCGTGATGACTTTGCCGTTCTCCACATCAGCAGCCACCGCCTTGGACGACTCACTGATGCCATCGGCAATGACCTTGACCTCCTGCTGGATCTGGCCCACCAGTTCCTGAATCTGCTTGGCGCTTTTCTCGCTGGTCTCAGCCAAGGTGCGCACTTCGTCGGCAACCACCGCAAAGCCCTTGCCATGCTGGCCTGCGCGCGCCGCCTCGATGGCGGCGTTCAGGGCCAGCAGATTGGTCTGATCAGCGATGCGGGCCACAGCCTTGACGATGTCGCCAATATTGGCCGCCTGCATTTCCAACTCGGCCACCATCTTGACCGAGTCGGCCTGGCGTTCAGCGGCGATGCCCACATTGGTGATCAGCTGGGTGACCTCTTCACTGGTCTTGGCGACCAAGACTTGAGATTCATCGGCGCGTTTGCTGCTGGTATCCGCATTCATCAACTGTCGTCCGATGGAGATTTCCACCTGTTTGAATGCGGCCAGAGATTCTTGTGCCGCCCCCGATGCCTCTTCTGCACCGGTGGCAATCTGATCGGCGGCGCGCTTGAGTTCTTCCGCCGCGGAAGCGGCTTGCGCGATCCCCGAGGACATCTGTCCGGTCGCTGCGGCAATGCGCTCGGCCGCCTGCTGCTGCTTGGCCAGCGTTCGCGCACGCTTGCGCAGCTGTTCCGCCTCACGGGCTGCGCTCGACGAGTTGCGCGATGCCTGTGTGCTGAGCGAGGCTGCGACAGCGCTTGGAGCGACTTTCTTGATCAGTGCCATGGTGGGAATCCTTTCGTGCGGCTGCTCAGCGTTTGTGAAGCAGCGGTTTTGAATTCGATCTGAAGGGAACAAGAGAACCGAGATGACAGCGAAGCATGGAATCAGCGGTGACAGGCCTCAAGGCGAGTGACCGAGCGGGTCAATCGAAGCGCCAGGGCCAAGCAAGCGCTGGAACAAGGCCAGCAATTCTTTGACGTGAACAGGTTTGACCAAATAGGCCCGGGCGCCCGCCTTCAGGCCCGAGTCCTGCTGCGCTTCGTCCGCGGAGTTCGCCAGCATCACGACCGGAATCTGCTTTAACTTTGGGTTAGCAGCCATCAACTGACACAGCGCATGGCTGGCTTCGGGTGCGGGCTTGACTTCCAGCAAGAGCAGGTCCGGCGCGCAAGACAAGGCCAAGCTGAGACATTGCGCCTCATCCGCAGCACTGAACAGCACATAACCCGCATCCTCCAGCGATGCCAGAAGCAGTCGCCAAAAGCTGGTGGTATCGCCCAAGACCAAAATCTTCGTGCGCATGAAAGGCCCATCGATTCAGGTTGACGCAAACTCAAGAAGGAAACGGTTCCGAACGATTTCTCCAATCAGCCGCAGCAGACTGCAGGTGAAATCGATCACTTCGAGGTCCATCCTAGGGACCAAGGCCCAAGCTGTCAGTCGGCCAAATCCGAGAAACGAGGATCAAATATCTGAGGCTCTCTAGGATTAATCCGATCTTTTGACCTGAATCAAGACCCACTGAATTGGAAGTTTGAGCCGGGCGGCCTGTGTTAGCGTGAACCTACGGCCCCGAGGAATCACGCCATGCCTCAGACTTACCAGTCGTTTGAAGTCGAGCACCATCTGATCGTCACCGACGAATTGGGCCGCACTCGCTTTGTCAATGGCGCATTCACCGCTCATACCGGCTACAGCATCGAAGACATGTGCGGCCGGTCTCCGGGCCAACTCTTGCAGGGCAAGGACGCCGACCCCAAGGCCGTTGAAGCCATGGCCGCGGCGGTCCGCGAAGGCAAGCCTTGTCATGGGCTGGAGCTGATCAATCACCGCAAGGACGGCACGCCCTACAAAGTGATGATGGACATCGAGCCCATGTTTGAGGCAGAAACTCTGCGTGGCTTTATCTCGATGCAAACCCCGATAACTGCGAGCATGACGGGCCAGCTTCATGCCTCAGGGCGGACCGGCATCTGGTGGCATTCGCGCAGTGGTCGAAAACGCCATTGGTCTGCTGATATGTACCCAATCTACCGTCGAGATCCGGCTTTAGGCCCTCTATCTCAAAATGAGTGGATGAGCACATTTGGAGCCAAAGGTTGTGCGCGATTGGCCGAAATGCGGGTGCAAGCGGCAAGCCTGCGCCGCCCCTACTCCATAGAACTTGAGGTCCAACGCGGTGACGGCAGCCCCGGCTGGGTGCTGATTCGAGGCGAAGCAGAGTTTGACTCCGAAGAGCCTCACCGCATCATCGGCCACCACGGCAGCACCGAAGACATTACCGAATTGGTGGCCATACGTCAGCAGGCGCAGGCGGCCAATGGGCGCTTGCAGGCTTTGTTTGACGGCGCTTTAAATGCCATCTTGCTGGCCGATGACGAGGGCCATTGCATTGATGCCAACGAAGCGGCCTGCCATATGTTGGGCTACACCAAGACGGAACTGCTGCGGATGTCACCGCAAGAATTGATGATTCAGGGGCACAGCCAAGACCCGCACATGAACTTGTGGCGCCGCCTCTTTGCCAGCGCCCGCCAGAGCGGTCGCACCCAGATGTGGCGCAAGGATGGCCAAGCGTTGATCGTTGAATACTCGGCCGTCGCGCATATCCAGCCCGGCGTGCATTTGAGCGTGCTGTCTGATGTGACGACACAGGTTCGCAATGAACTGGCCCTGCATGCCGCGCAACAGCAATTGCGAGACTTTTCCCTTCGTCAGCAAGAAGAGTTCGACGAGTTTCGCGCCGAGTTGGCGCGCGATGTCCACGATCAACTCGGGCAGATGTTGGGCGCCCTCAAGCTGGAGGTGGACTTGCTGATGAAGACCGATGGGCCTGCCGATTTGCAACATATGCGAACCATGATCCAGGAATGCGTCAATTCCGTGCGCGATGTCAGCCGAGCCTTGCGCCCTGAAGCCTTGGAATTGGGGCTCTTGCCCGCATTGCGCAGCATGGCCAAGGAGATGTCCATGGGCACCGACGTTGACATCCAGACGCATCTGCCCGAGCAGCTACCTGCCTTGCCCATGCAAACCGCCCGAACGCTTTATCGCATCGTGCAAGAGGCGCTGACCAATGCTTCTATTCATGCGGACGCCCATGCCATTTGCGTGCGCCTTGACTGCCATGATGATGTGCTGGATCTCGAAGTGCGCGACGACGGCTGTGGCTTCTCACTGGATCGACGCGGTGGCAACCGCGGCCTGGGCATGTTGGGCATGCAAGAACGTGCCAAACAACTGGGAGCGGAACTCGCCGTGCAGAGCACCCTGGGTGAAGGCACCAGCGTGCGCGGACGCTTTCATCTGAACACTGTTGGGGGAAGTGCATGATCCGCCTTGTCGTTTGCGATGACCATGACATGGTCCGAACCGGCCTGGTCCGGGCCTTGCAGCACGATGGCTTGCATGAGGTGGTCGCCGATGTGTCGAGCGGCAGCCAGTTATTGGGCCTGCTGCACCGAGGCTTGGCTTTTGATGTGTTGCTGCTGGACTTGAATCTGGGCGCCGCCGGTTTGAAGGCCGGCATTGAATTGATCTCCAGCCTGAAGACCGTCCATGGCCTTGCGAACATTCTGGTGGTGTCCATGCACGACAACCCCGCCATTGTTCAAAGTGCACTCGAGGCCGGAGCCCTGGGCTATGTGACCAAGGACAGCTCGATTGAGTTGCTGCAGGAGGCCGTTAGCCATGTCCGCCATGGGCGGCGCTTTCTCGACCCCAATCTGGTCGAGCGCATGATGGTGCATCGCAAGACAGAGATCGGCCCGGCCTGGGATGCCGACTTGACCCATCGGGAACGCGAGGTGATGAGATTGCTGTGTGATGGGCAACGCGTCAGCGAAGTGGCTTTGAATCTCGGGCTGAGCATCAAAACCGTCAGCACCCACAAAGTTCGCCTGATGGAAAAGCTCAATGTCAGCAACAACGCTGCGCTGTTCAAGCTCGGCCAAGAAAAGGCAGCGCTGCACTCGGGGCCGGAGCCTGCGAACCCACAGCGCAATTTGCCTCTGGGCCACTGAAGCGGCATTGAGCGCTTGAGCAGGCGTGAGCAGGCCTGAGAAACGCGCCATGCGCATGGCGCACAGTTGGGGAATTGACGGAGCTTGCGCTCAGCCCATCTGGAATATGCTGCGCCACCGCAGACCTGCGACAGCATTTCGCCAGACAGCCGCCACAAGCCCATGAAGAACACCCAAGCTTCCCCTGCACGCGCCCTGCAACTCAGCACCCTGGCGCTCTCCCTTTTCTGCGCCAAACTCTGTGCGCAAACGCTGCCGGCTGCGCCGGTGCCGGCCAATGCTGCGGCGCCAGCAAGTGCCAGCAAATGGAACGTCAACCAAGCGCCCGGTCAAGCACGCCAAGTTTCGATCGACACCCACAGCGGCACCTGGATGTCACTGGACGTGAGCCCAGATGGCCAAAGCATCGTCTTCGATTTGCTGGGTGATCTGTATTTGCTGCCCATCGCTGGCGGCGAGGCGCGGGCCTTGACGCATTCCGTGGCCTGGGAGCAGCAGCCACGCTTCTCACCCGACGGCAAGCTGATCGCCTTTCAAAGCGACGCCGGCGGCGGCGACAACATCTGGGTGATGAATGCCGATGGCTCCAACCCACGTGCCATCAGCAACGAGGACTTCCGTCTGCTGAACAACCCGGTTTGGCACCCGAATGGCAAATACATCGCAGCGCGCAAGCATTACACCGGCACGCGGTCTGCTGGCTCCGGTGAGATTTGGCTTTATCACTTGGATGGCGGCGCCAACAACAAGGGCGTGCAGCTGAACGAAAAACCCAACTGGCAGAAAGACCTGGGCGAGCCCGCGCTCTCGCCGGACGGCAACTACCTTTACTACTCACGCGACACCACCGCCGGGCGTGAGTTTGAGTACAACAAAGACGCCAATGGCGAGATCTTCAAGATTTTCCGCCAGGACTTGCGCGATGGCACGGTGGAAGCCTTTGTGCGGGGCGCCGGGGGCGCCATCCGCCCCACCCCATCGCCCGATGGCAAATACCTGGCCTTTGTGCGCCGCATCCGCAACCAAAGCACGCTGTTTCTGAAGGACTTGAAGAGCGGCCAAGAGAAGCCGGTCTGGGCCCAGATGGAGCGTGACCTGCAAGAAGCTTGGTCGGTGAACGGCGTCTACCCCGCCTTCGCCTGGACGCCGGATGCCAAGCATGTGGTGACCTGGGCCCAAGGCCGCATCTGGAAGGTCGACCCGTTTGCAGGCACGGCCGCCGAGATCCCATTTCATGTGAAGGACCAGCGCGAGGTGCGCGAGGCCTTGCGCCAGACGCAAGAAGTGGCTCCGGATCAATTTGCCGTCAAGCAATTGCGCTGGGCCACGGTGGCGCCGGACGGCAGCGCAGTGGTCTATTCCGCGCTCGGCCAACTCTACATCAAGGACCTGCGCGCGGAGAAAGAGGCGCAGGCACCGCGCCGACTCACGCAACGCAGCGACGCCTTCGAGTTCTTTCCAAGCTTTTCACGGGATGGCAAGTCCTTGGTCTTTGTGACCTGGAACGACGAGCAACTCGGCGCGGTGCGCAAGCTGGACCTGGCCAGCGGCCGCGAGACCCAGATCACCAAGGCGCCCGGCAAATACCTGGCGCCCAAGCTCTCGCCCGATGGCAAGTCGGTGGTCTATAGCAAACAGCCTGGCGGCTACCTAACCTCGCCCTGGCACGGCCTGGACAAAGGCATCTACATCGCCGCTGCCGATGGCAGCGGCGCGCCCCAGCGCATTGCCAAGGACGGCGATTCCCCGCAGTTCGGCGCACGCAGCGATGCCATCTTCCTGACCCGCTCGTCGCTGAGCAATGAGGTGGATTTCGCCCGCAAGCTGGTGCGCATTGACCTGGCAGACCGGCAAGAAACCGAGATCGCCAAGTCCGAATTTGCCACCGAGTTCAGCCTCTCGCCGGACGGCCAGTGGCTGGGCTTTGTGGAGCGCTTCCATGCCTATGTGACGCCGCTGCCGCAGGCCGGCAAGTCGATCAGCGTGGGGCCCAAAATGGAAGCCTTGCCGGTGCGTCAGCTGGACGTGATCAGCGGCGAGGCCATGCAGTGGAGCGGCGACAGCCGCAGCGTGCACTTCACCGCGGCCGATCAGCTGTTCACCACCGCCCTAGCCGATGCCTACAAGCCCGGCGCTGCGGCGTCCGAAGGCAAGGCCAGCGAATTCAAGCCGTCCGCCCAAGGCCGCCCTATCGGCTTTGTGCAAAAGGCCGACAAGCCCGGTGGCGCCATTGCCATCAGCGGCGCGCGCATCGTGACGATGAAGGGCGACGAGGTCATCCCAGACGGCGTGATCGTGGTCGAGGGCAATCGCATCGCAGCCATCGGCGCCAAGGGTCTGGTGCAGGTGCCTGCCGGCGCTCGGATGCTGGACGCCAGCGGCAAGACCATCATCCCCGGCCTGATCGATGCCCATTGGCACGGTGGCATGGGCGAGACTGAAATCATTCCGCAGCAAAGCTGGGTCAATTACGCATCGCTGGCCTTCGGGGTGACCACCTTGCATGACCCCTCCAACCGCAATGGCGACATCTTCACCCAGGCCGAAATGCAGCGCGCCGGCACCGTGCTGGCGCCGCGCATCTATTCGAGCGGCACGATTCTGTATGGCGCCAAAACGCCCTTCACCGCCGTCATCAACAAGCTGGACGATGCACTGGTGCACCTGAAGCGCCAACAAGCCGCCGGGGCCATCAGCGTGAAGAGCTATCAGCAGCCGCGCCGCGAGCAACGCCAGCAAATCATCGAGGCCGCGCGCCAGTCCGGCATGATGGTGGTGCCCGAGGGCGCCTCGCTGTTCCAGCTGAATATGAACATGATTGTGGACGGCCACAGCACCATCGAGCATTCGCTGCCGGTGGCCCAGGTCTATGACGATGTGAAGCAGCTCTGGTCGCAAACCCAGGTGGCTTACACGCCCACCTTGAACGTGGGCTTTGGCGGCTTGGACGGTGAGCATTACTGGTACGCCCGCACCGAGGTCTGGAAGCACCCACTGCTGACCCGCTATGTGCCCCGCGCCCTGCTGCAAGCGCGCAGCGTGCGCCGCCTGACCGCCCCGGACGAAGACTTCAACATCCTGCGCATCGCCAAGACCGCCACCGAGCTGCAGCGCGCCGGCGTGCGCACCAATATCGGCGCCCATGGCCAGCGCGAAGGCCTGGGCGCGCATTGGGAAATGTGGATGTATGGCCTGGGCGGCATGAGCTCGCTGGAAGCCATCCGCAGCGCCACCTTGAACCCGGCCCAGACCCTGGGCCTGGACAAAGACCTGGGCTCGCTGGAGGTGGGCAAGCTGGCCGATTTGGTGATCATCAGCGGCGATGTGCTCGGCAATATTCGCAACAGCGACCAGATCAGCCAGGTGATGCAAAACGGCCGTTTGTTCGAGGCCAAGACCATGAACGAGGTCTTGCCGCGCAGCAAGACCCGCCGACCCTTCTTCTTTGAGGGTGTGAACGGCGAAGCGGCGCCCATCAACGAAGAACTGGCGGGCCAAGCGCATGCCCATGGCCATGATTGATCTGTGCGGGGGCTGAAAAAGTCTCGTTCGAGTGGGGGCAAAGCATGGCTACAATGCCCCCCGTCAGGAGAGAGTTCCCTCGCGGGAACCGCCGAAGGCGCAGTGGCACTGGTGATCCCACGCTGCGAACGCTCAGGCAAAAGGACTGACAAAACGTCCGTTCACAAAACGTCGGGCGTTCCTCACTGGAGAGAGACGAGCCTTTGAGCCCGTCCACCGAAGGGGCAAGCTGCGGGCAATACGCCGGCGGCCAATCTCTCAGGTAAAGCGGACAGCGAGGGCATTCCCCCTACTCCCTGGTTGGAGTAGGCCAGATGACTGCCCTCGACTTAGTCCGCCATGTCCGCTGATCAAACCCTCCTCAAGACTCCCCTGCACGCGCTGCACATTGAACTCGGCGCCAAGATGGTGCCCTTTGGCGGCTACGACATGCCGGTGCAGTACCCGAGCGGCGTGATGGCCGAACACAAGCACACCCGCGCTGCCGCTGGCTTGTTCGACGTCTCCCACATGGGCCAGGTCCGCTTGATCGGCGAAGGCGCCGCCGCCGCGCTGGAAACCATCGTGCCGGTGGACGTGATCGACCTGGGCTTGTTCAAGCAGCGCTACGCCCTGTTCACCAACGAGGCCGGCGGCATCTTGGACGATTTGATGATCGCCCGCCGCCCGGACGACCTCTTTGTGGTGGTCAATGCCGGTTGCAAGGTGCAAGACATCGCCCATATGCAAGCCAAGATTGGTGACAAGTGCCAGGTCTTGCCTTTGCCCGAGCAGGCCCTGCTGGCCTTGCAAGGCCCACAAGCCGTGACCGCCTTGTCGCGCCTGAATCCTGAAGTCGCCAAGCTGACCTTCATGACCGGCGGCTTCTTCAATCTGGACGGCATAGCCACCTTCCTGACCCGCTCGGGCTATACCGGCGAAGACGGTTTCGAAATCTCGGTGCACCAAGACCAAGCGGTCGACTTGGCCCGCAAGCTGCTGGCTCAGCCGGAAGTCAAGCCCATCGGTCTGGGCGCGCGTGACTCGCTGCGCTTGGAAGCCGGCCTGTGCCTCTACGGCCATGACATCAACACCGAAACCACCCCCGTCGAAGCCTCGCTGACCTGGGCCATCCAAAAGGTACGCCGCGCCGGTGGCGCCCGTGCCGGTGGCTACCCCGGCGCTGCCGTGGTGGACGAACAATTGGCCAACGGCGCCGCCCGCAAGCGCGTCGGCTTGGTCAGCAGCGAACGCATGCCGGTGCGCGAAGGCGCCAAGCTGGTCAATGCCGATGGCGCCGAGATCGGCGTCGTCACCAGCGGCACCCTCGGCCCCACGGTGGGCAAGCCAGTTGCGCTGGCCTATCTGAGCAAGGATTACTCAGCCCTAGGCACCGAGGTGTTCGCCATCGTGCGTGACAAGCGCACGCCGATGACGGTCTCCAGCACGCCTTTCACACCTAACGGCTACTACCGTGGTTGATTCGCGGTTGATTTGCGGCTAAGTTCGCGCCCAAGTTCGCGGCTGATCCCTGGCCCTGCTGGGGTCAGATTTTGCTGAACTTTCTTGGTTGATTCGATTTTTCTCCCTCCTGCACTCATTTATTCACGGAGCAACACATGAGCATCAAGTACACGCACGACCACGAGTGGGTCCAGATCGAAGCTGACGGCATCGTCACCGTGGGCATCACCGTGCATGCGCAAGACGCGCTGGGCGATGTGGTGTTCGTTGACCTGCCCAGCATTGGCGCCTCTTTTGCCGCCAAGGAAGTGGCCGGCGTGGTCGAGTCCGTCAAGGCCGCAGCCGACGTCTACATGCCCGTCAGCGGCGAAATCACCGAAGTCAACGAAGCCCTGCGCGACGACCCTTCGCTGGCCAACTCCGACCCGCTGAAGGCCGGCTGGTTCTTCAAGGTCAAGCTCAGCAACGCCGCAGAACTCGATGGCCTGATGGACAGCACCGCCTACGACGAGCTGGTCAAGAACAGCTGATTGACAGGGCTGCTGCCGGCTCGGCCCCGTGCGGGCAAAGCTCGGCAGAAGCCTGGATAGCTTAGAAGTCCCAGGGGTGCTTTCAAGAGCGCCCCGCCCTTCCCCGAATGATCGGAGTCTGCCCGCCACGAGCCGGCGCACTCCAGCAAGGAATTGCCATGTTGATGTCCACCCTGCAGCCGCTGGCCGCGCTCGAAAACGCCTCCGAATTCCACGCCCGCCACATTGGCCCCTACGCCAGCGATGAAGTCGCCATGCTGTCGGTGATCGGTGCCGCCTCACGTCGCGCGCTGATCGAAGCCATCGTGCCCGCCAGCATCAAGCGCTCGGTCGGCATGGACCTGCCGCCGGTGGCCGGCGAGGCCGCAGCCTTGGCCGAGTTGAAGGCCGTGGCGTCGCAGAACAAGGTGCTGAAGAGCTATATCGGCCAGGGTTATTACGACACCCTCACTCCGGGCGTCATCCTGCGCAACATCCTTGAAAACCCCGCCTGGTACACCGCCTACACACCTTACCAAGCTGAAATCTCGCAAGGCCGCATGGAGGCCCTGGTCAACTTCCAGACCATGGTGACCGACCTGACCGGCATGGCCATCGCCAACGCATCCATGCTGGACGAAGCCACCGCCGCCGCCGAAGCGATGACCCTGGCCGCTCGCGTGGGCAAGAGCAAGTCACAAGTCTTCTTCGTCGCCGACGATGTGCTGCCGCAGACGCTGGAAGTGATCCGCACCCGTGCCGAACCGCTGGGCTTTAGCGTGCAAGTGGGCCCCGCTGCCGAAGCCGGCAAGAGCGAGTGCTTTGCCGCCCTGCTGCAATACCCCGGCGTGTTCGGTGAGGTGCGCAGCTTGCAAGCCGCCGCTGATGCCCTGCATGCCCAAGGCGCTTTGCTGATTGCAGCCGCCGATTTGCTGGCCCTGACCCTGATCAAGGCCCCGGCCGAGATGGGCGCCGACATCGCCATCGGCACCACCCAGCGTTTCGGCATGCCCATGTGCAATGGCGGCCCGCACGCCGCTTACATGGCTTGCAAGGACGAGTACAAGCGCAATCTGCCCGGCCGTCTGGTTGGCGTCTCGATCGACGCTCACGGCAATCAGGCTTACCGCTTGGCGCTGCAGACCCGCGAGCAACACATCCGCCGCGAAAAGGCCACATCGAACATCTGTACCGCTCAGGTGCTGCCGGCCGTGGTGGCCAGCATGTACGCGGTCTATCACGGCCCGGCAGGCTTGAAGCGCATCGCTCAGCGCGTTGCCAGCTTCACCGCGGTGCTGTCCAAGAGCTTGCAAGGCCTGGGCTGGACGATTGCTAACGCCAGCGCTTTCGACACACTGACGGTGCAAACCGGCGGCAAGACCGATGGCGTGCTGGCTGCCGCCGTCGCTGCTGGCATGAACTTGCGCCGTGCGGCCGTGGACGCCGTCAGCATCTCGCTGGACGAAACCACCACCCGCGCCGATCTGCAAGCGCTGCTGGCGGTGTTCTCGGCTGGCAAGGCTGCCGCCGACTTCTCGGCCTTTGAGAAGGGCGTGGCTTCGCTGATTCCGGCGGAACTGCAACGCACTTCGGCCTACCTGAGCCACCCGGTCTTCAACCGCTACCACTCCGAAACCGAAATGCTGCGCTATCTGCGCGCCCTGTCGGACAAGGACTTGGCGCTGGACCGCAGCATGATCCCGCTGGGCTCCTGCACCATGAAGCTGAACGCCACCAGCGAGATGATCCCCATCACCTGGCCCGAGTTCGCCGCGATTCACCCCTTCGCGCCGCACGATCAGCTGAAGGGTTATGCCCTGTTGAACGAGCAGCTGACCGGCTGGCTCTGCCAAGCCACCGGCTATGCCGGCATCAGCCTGCAGCCCAATGCCGGTTCTCAAGGCGAGTATGCGGGTCTCTTGGCCATCAAGGCCTGGCATGAGTCGCGTGGCGAAGGCAATCGCAAGATCTGCTTGATCCCTGAATCGGCCCATGGTACCAACCCCGCGTCGGCCCAGATGGTCGGCATGAGCGTGGTGGTGACCAAGTGCGACAAGGAAGGCAATATCGATCTGGTCGACCTGAAGGCCAAGTGCGAACAGCACAGCGCCAATCTGGCCGCCATCATGATCACCTACCCCTCCACGTATGGCGTGTTTGACACCCATGTGAAGGAAATCTGCGCGCTGGTGAAGAGCCATGGCGGCCGTGTCTATGTGGACGGCGCCAATATGAACGCCTTGGTCGGCGTGGCGGCTCCGGGCGAGTTCGGCGGCGATGTGTCGCACCTGAACTTGCACAAGACCTTCTGCATCCCGCACGGCGGTGGCGGCCCCGGCGTTGGCCCGGTTTGCGTGGTGGCCGATCTGGTGCCTTATCTGCCGGTGCATCGCTCGGCCGGCTATGAAAGCAAGACCGCTATCGGCGCGGTTTCGGCTGCGCCTCTGGGCAATGCCGCCGTGCTGCCGATCAGCTGGATGTATGTGCGCATGATGGGTGCCGATGGCCTGCAGGCCGCCACCGAAGTGGCCATCCTGTCGGCCAACTATGTGGCTGCGCGCTTGGCCGAGGCCTATGACATCCACTTCAGCGGCAATATCGCTGGCGTCAAGGGTGGCGGCGTGGCGCACGAGTGCATCTTGGACATCCGTCCCTTGAAGGACGCCACCGGCGTCGGCGCCGAAGACGTGGCCAAGCGCTTGATCGACTACGGCTTCCATGCACCGACCTTGTCCTTCCCGGTGGCCGGCACCTTGATGGTGGAGCCGACCGAGTCGGAGTCCAAGTTCGAACTGGACCGCTTCTGCGATGCGATGCTGGCCATCCGCGCCGAAATCGAAGAAGTGGCCAAGGGCACTTGGAGCCGCGAAGACAATCCGCTGGTGAACGCGCCGCACACCGCCGAGAGCTTGCTAAAGGCCGAGTGGACCCATGGCTACAGCCGTGAAGTCGCCGCCTACCCGGTGGCCACGCTGCGCCGCCAGAAGTACTGGGTGCCGGTCGGCCGCGTGGACAACGTCTACGGTGACCGCAATCTGTCCTGCTCTTGCCCACCGATGAGCGACTACCAGAGCTGATCCTCACTCTGAACAGCAAAACCGACCGCGCGCAGAAACCACTGCTGCGCCGTCGGTTTTTTTTGAACTCACGATTTCACTTTTTCCTGCGGAGGCCCCATGGCCGTTTCAGTTTTTGACCTTTTCAAGATCGGCATCGGACCATCCAGCAGCCACACCGTGGGCCCCATGCGCGCCGCGCGCCTCTTCGTGCTGCGCCTGCGCCATGAAGAGCTTCTGGGCAAAACCGCGCGTGTGGTGTCGCAGCTGTACGGCTCTTTGGGCGCCACAGGCAAGGGCCACGGCAGCGACAAGGCGGTTTTGTTGGGCTTGGCCGGCCATGAGCCAGACACGGTAGATGTCGAGCAAGTACCGGCTTATCTGGACGCCATCCGCAGCGGCAATTCCGTGAACTTGCTGGGCGAGAAAACTGTTGCCTTCAACGAGGCCAAGGACCTGGTGATGTTCCGCCGCCAAAGTCTGCCGCTGCACGCCAACGGCATGAAGTTCAGCGCCTATGACGAGCAAGGCGAGTTGCTGACTGAGCGCACCTATTACTCGGTGGGCGGCGGCTTTGTGGTGGCCGAAGAGGTCTTGGCCGACGGGCAAAAGCAAAAAGTCATCGCGCCTGACGCCACCGTGCTGCCCTACCCCTTCAAGTCGGGCGACGAGTTGCTGGCTTTGACCAAGCAGCACGGCATCAGCATCGCCGAAGTGATGCGCCGCAATGAGCGCCACTGGCGCACAGACGAAGAAACCCGCGCCGGTCTTTTGAAGATTTGGCAGGTCATGCAAGACTGCGTGACCCGCGGCTGCAAAACCGAGGGCATCTTGCCCGGCGGCTTCAAGGTCAAGCGCCGCGCGCCGCAATTGCACCGTGACCTGACCGCCAACCCGGAAGCCGCCCTGCGCGACCCGCTGCAGGTGATGGACTGGGTCAATCTCTATGCGCTGGCGGTGAATGAAGAGAACGCAGCGGGTGGCCGCGTCGTGACGGCGCCCACCAACGGCGCCGCCGGCATCGTGCCCGCCGTGCTGCATTACTACAGCCGCTTTGTGCACCACGCCAATGACGACGGCGTGATCGACTTCTTGCTGACCGCCGCAGCGATCGGCATTCTCTACAAAGAAAACGCTTCGATTTCGGGCGCCGAGGTCGGCTGCCAGGGCGAAGTGGGCGTGGCCTGCTCCATGGCTGCGGGCGCGCTTTGCCAAGTGATGGGAGGCACGCCCGAGCAGGTGGAAAACGCCGCCGAGATCGGCATGGAACACCACCTCGGCTTGACCTGCGACCCGGTGGGTGGCCTGGTGCAGATCCCCTGCATCGAACGCAACGCCATTGCCTCGGTGAAGGCCATCAACGCCGCCCGCATGGCCTTGCGCGGCGATGGCACGCACTTTGTCAGCCTGGACAAGGTCATCAAGACCATGCGCGACACCGGCGCCGACATGATGACCAAGTACAAAGAAACCGCGCGCGGCGGCCTGGCGGTGAATATCGTCGAGTGCTGATCTGGCCTCGCTCAGTGGAGCTGGGGCCTTAGCAAGGCCGTGAGCCGAGTGATGCCCACGGGCTCCTCGGCCTGCAGCGGCACCACCGCATAACGCTGGGCATGCTCAGCAGCCACGGCCTGGATGAAGGGCAATTCCTTCGCTGCTCGGGCTTGCAGCAAGGGTGAGCGGGTCTGGCTGGCGGCCAGGCTGTTGTTGATGATCCAAGCCCAGGGTTCGATGCCGGCTCGGCGCAGGTCTTGCTGAAGCCTGGCGGCTTCTTGAACCGGCGTGTTTTCGGCCAGCGTGGCGATCAAAACTTTGGTGCGGCTGGCGTCTTGCAACTGCATCATGGGCGTGGTGAAGCGCAGGCCCGCATCCGTCATCTGCCGGCTGATCTCTCGGTGATAGGCGCCAGTGGCATCCAGCAGCAGCAAGGTGTGGCCGGTGGGCGCGGTATCCATCACCACAAACTTGCGGCCGGCCTCACGGATGATGCGAGAGAAGGCCTGGAAGACCGCAATCTCCTCGGTGCAAGGCGAGCGCAGGTCTTCTTCCAGCAGGGCACGGCCGTGTGCATCCAGCTTCTTGCCCTTGCTGGCCATGACTTGATCACGGTAGCGCTGAGTTTCAGTCTGCGGGTCAATGCGACTGACGGTGAGCTGCGCCATGGCCCCGCTGAGCGTTTCCTGCAAATGAGCGGCCGGGTCTGAGGTACTGAGATGCACCTCATGCCCGCGCCGGGCCAACTCCAGAGCCAGCGCCGCCGCCAAGGTGGTTTTGCCGACGCCACCTTTGCCCATCACCATGATCAGCCCGTGACCGGGCGCCTCCAACTCGTCGATCAAATCGGACAAGGCAGGTGCCTGCAGCGGTGTCAGCGCCTGGCTAGCCTGCTGCCGCGCGGTGGGCTTGAGAGGCTCCATCAGCAACTGCCGCAAGGCGTCTAAACCGACCAAATCAAAGCCCTGCAATGGGATGCAATCCATAGGCAGCGAGCGCAGCAACTCCGGCATCGCCGCGAGTGCCTGGCTCTCTCGGTGCACCACCGCCGCCGCCAAGGGATCACCAGTGCCTTCGTCCGCGGGCATCAGGCCATTGATGACCAGATACTGCTGAGACAGGCCGACGGCCGCCAACTCATGGTGGGTGCGCGCCAATTCACGCAGACTCGATGCTTGCGCGCGCGCCACCAATACCAGCCGGGTTCGAAGCGGGTCGGCCAGGGCCTCCACCGCGGCCTGGTATTGCGTTCTCTGCTTGTCCAAACCCGCCAATGGACCTAGGCAGGAAGCGTCGCCCTGGCCCGTTTCCAAGAATTGATTCCAAGCCCCAGGGAGCTGCAAAAGGCGAATGGTGTGGCCGGTGGGTGCTGTGTCGAACAAAACATGATCAAAGCGCGCCAGCAGCGCGGCATCGGTCAACAAGCCGGTGAACTCATCGAATGCGGCAATCTCGGTGGTGCAAGCGCCCGACATTTGCTCTTCCATGCCCTTGACGATGTCATCGGGCAGCACCCCGCGTGAAGGGCCAACGATGCGGTCACGGTAGCCCTGCGCTGCCGCATGCGGGTCAATCTCCAAGGCCCACAGCCGGGGCACGGCCGGGATTGCGGTGATCTCATTGCCAATCGGCACATCAAAGACCTGGCCGACATTGGACGCCGGGTCGGTGCTGACCAAGAGCACCCGCTGCCCAGAATCCGCCAGTTTCAAGGCGGTAGCACAGGCCAGAGAGGTTTTGCCAACGCCGCCTTTGCCGGTGAAGAAGGCAAAGCGAGGCAGGCGATCGAGGAATTTCAAGCTTGTGTCCATCTTGCTCCGCAGTGTCCGCCCGACGAGGGCGATGGGAAAGAACTTGGGGGATGCTTCTCAGTATGGCGACAAGTCGCTTGAAGCTCGAGCCCAGGCCTCGCCAGTCTGCAACTATTTCAAACCTCTTGATTGCGCTGCATCAATCCTTGCATCCATATTTCCACTTCTATAGAATTATCGACTTATGGAAGAACAAGTCATCATCCGCTCGCTCGCCGCCCTCGCGCAGACCCACCGTCTGAAGGTTTTTCGCCTTTTGGTGGTGGCCGGCAAAGAGGGTCTGACGCCTGGCGCCATTGCTGAGGCACTGGAACTACCGGCAGCGACGCTGTCCTTTCATTTGAAGGAATTGGCCAATGCCGGCCTGGTCAGCCAAGAGCGCATGAGCCGCAATATGGTCTACCGCGCCTCGTTTGAGCACATGAATGGCTTGATGGCCTATCTGACCGAAAACTGCTGCCAAGGTGAAGCCTGCCTGCCGGTTTCAGCCGATAGCTGCGGCTGCTAACTCCTCCCTCGTCTTGTCTGAAAGCCCCTCTACCGTGAATCCATCCACCCGCTTCAACGTCCTCATCCTCTGCACCCACAACTCGGCCCGCAGCGTGCTCAGCGAAGGCATGCTCAACCATTGGGCAAAAAAGCTGGGCAAAGACGTGCGCGCCTTCAGCGCCGGCAGTGCGCCCAGCGGTCGCCTGAACCCCTTTGCCGTGGAGGCGCTGACCAATGCCGGCGTAGACATCAGCGGCTACCGCAGCAAGAGCTGGGACGAGTTCACCACGCCCGAGGCGCCTCCGCTGTCCTTGGTCATCACCGTTTGCGACAGCGCTGCGGCCGAGCAATGCCCGGTCTTCTTTGGCGCGCCCTCAGCGGGCGGCCAGCCCTTGAAGATCCACTGGGGCTACCCCGACCCGTCCAATGCCGAGGGCGGCGATGAAGGCAAACGCCGTGCTTTTGAGTTGACCCGCCAGGCGATTGCCTACCGCATGCTGCAACTCTTGAGCTTGCCCTTGGGGCAATTGAGCAAGGCCGAGTTGCTGGCCGCTTTGAACGAGATTGCGGCCTCTTGAACATGAACAGCAGCACCTCACAAAAGCTTCTGGCCGAAGCACTGGGCACTGCCCTGTTGCTGGCCGTGGTGATCGGCTCTGGCGTGATGGCCGAGCGCTTGTCGGGCGGCAATGTGGCGCTGGCTTTGCTGGCCAACACGCTGGCGACCGTGGGGGGGCTTTACATCCTGATCGAGGTGTTTGGCCCCATCAGCGGTGCCCATTTCAATCCGGCAGTTTCGCTGGTGATGGCCTTTCGGGGCGATCTGCCCAAGGCGCTTTTCGCACCCTATGTGGCGGTGCAACTGTTGGGCGCGATGCTGGGCGCCTGGCTGGTGCATGCGATGTTCGACATGAGTATTTGGCAGTTCTCGACCAAGCTGCGCAGCGGCAACGGCCAATGGATTGCCGAGACCGTGGCCACCTTCGGTCTGCTGCTGGTGATTCTGCGGGCACCGGCCGGCCGGGCTTCGGCCATGGTGGCGGCCTATATCGGCGCGGCCTATTGGTTCACCGCCTCCACCTCATTCGCCAACCCGGCGGCCGTGTTCGGCCGCATGTTCAGCGACAGCTTTGCGGGCATTGCACCGAGCAGCGCCATCGGTTTCGTGCTGGCGCAATTGCTCGGCGCGGGCCTGGCCGTGGCAGTGCACCAGATCTTGTTGCCGGCCAAGGCGCCCCGTACTCATGCAGGCGTAGAGCTGCCGCATGTCTGAGCTGCTCTTTCCCGACGCCAGCTTCCCGGCGCTGAATGCGGACTTGTTCGAGCGCCCCACACAAGAGCAGCTGCAGCTGCCCCAGCCTTCAGCGCATCGCCCCCGCATCCTGATCTTGTACGGCTCGGTGCGGGAGCGCTCTTACAGCCGGCTGCTGAGTTTTGAGGCCGCGCGTTTGCTGGAGGCGATGGGCGCCGAGGGGCGCATCTTCGATCCCAGCGGCCTGCCGCTGCCCGACGATGCGCCGGACAGTCACCCCAAGGTGCAAGAGCTGAGGCAATTGGCGGCCTGGTCCGAAGGCATGGTCTGGTGTTCACCCGAACGCCATGGCGCCATGACGGGCGTGATGAAAGCGCAAATCGACTGGATTCCCTTGGCGGCCGGCGCGGTTCGCCCAACGCAAGGCAAGACCCTGGCCTTGATGCAAGTCTGCGGCGGTTCGCAGTCTTTCAATGCGGTGAATCAGATGCGGGTGTTGGGGCGCTGGATGCGTATGTTGACCATTCCCAACCAATCCTCGGTGGCCAAGGCCTTTGCCGAATTCACCGAAGAGGGCCGCATGAAGCCTTCGGCTTTTTATGACCGCGTGGTGGACGTGATGGAAGAACTCGTCAAGTTCACTTTGTTGACGCGTGACTTGGGCCCCTATCTGGTGGACCGCTACAGCGAGCGCAAGGAGAGTGCCGAAGCGCTGTCGCAGCGAGTCAATCAACGCGCACTTTGAGTAAGAGCCAAGGCCCGGGCGTCCCCTTGCCTGGGCCTAGCGATCCAAAGGCGGTTTGTCCTTGGGCAGCCAGCGTTTGTAGATGGCCAAGAAGCTGCCATCGCGTTTCATCTCTTGCAGTTTGTCGGACCAGGCTTTGATTTCAGCGTCGGGTGTATCCGTAGAGAACGCGATATAGCCTTCCGAGCTGGCATAGCTGTAGACGATCTCGAGCGCTTCTTCTGAGACCCCCGCCTTGGCCATGATCTGCGGCATGGACAAGCGCTCGGTGGCATAAAACGGCGCCCGCTTGGCCAGCAGCATCTTGATGGCGGTCACCGGGTCGGTGACCGGAAGCAAGTTCTGAAAGCCCAAGGTCTTGAGCTCTTCGGCGGTGAACCAGTCGCGCACCACCAGCACGGCCTGGGCGCGTTTGGCGTCGTCCATGCTGCGCAAACGCATGCCATTCTTTGCTGGCGCATAGATGGAGCTGTAAAAGGTGACGATGGGGCCGACCCATTTGAACTGCTTCTCACGCTCCGGCGTGCGAGCCATCGAGAACAGCGCCACTGCGCCTGGCCCCTTGACCTCGCGGAAGGCTCGGGCCCAGGGCATGAATTCAATGCTCTGCTTCTGGCCCAGCCGGCGCTGGATTTCCTGAACGATCTCAACTGCCAGGCCCTTGGGCACACCGTCCTGACTGAAGTTGACCGGCGGAAACTCTTCGCTCAGCAGCCGCACATCGGCCTGCGCAGGCCGCATCAAGCAAAGGCTGAGCAAGAGGCAAGGCAAGCCGTAGCGCAAAATTGTGATGGGGGTCTGCATCGGTGGCGTGAGGATAGCAGCAAGAAATCTGCTTTGCCGACACCCCATGAGAATCATCCCCTGATGAAAAAAGGGCGCCCAAGGCGCCCTCTTCTCTGTCAGCTGCTGCCGGTCTATTCCGCAGGCATCAAACCCAGCGAGGCACTGGACTCATCTGCTGCGGCAGCCTTCTTCGCCGGCTTGCGCTCGCGCACCAGATAGGAGTACAGCACCGGCACCACCACCAGGGTCAAGAGCGTGGAAGTGATCACCCCGCCGATGATGGCGCGGCCCATCGGTGCCTGAACCTCAGCACCTTGGTTCAGCGCAATCGCCATCGGCAACATGCCGAAGACCATGGCTGCGGTGGTCATGATGATGGGTCGCATACGGATCAAGCCGGCTTGCAAAAGCGCTTCAGGAATCGTGGCCCCAGCCTTGCGGGCATGGTTGGCAAAGTCCACCAACAAAATCGCGTTCTTGCTGACCAAGCCCATCAGCATCACCAGGCCAATCATGGAGAACACATTCAGCGTCGAGCCGGTGATCAGCAAGGCCAACATCACCCCGATCAAAGCCAATGGCAGCGAAGCCATGATAGCAATGGGCTGCACAAAGCTGCCGAACTGGCTGGCCAGCACGATGTAGATGAAGATCACCGCTAGGCCCATGGCCGCCAACAAACCCTTGAAGGCCTCGGCCTGCTGTTTGGCGCCACCGTCCACATTGAAACTGACGCCGGGCGGCAGCTGGGTGGCCTTGATCATCTTTTGCACATCGGCATTGACGTCACCAGACGGGCGGCCTTCGGTGCCGGCAAACACGGCCTCGCGGCGCTGCAAATTCTGGCGACGGATCACCTCCGGGTTGAAGACCGACTCGATGGTGGCGACCTGGTCCAGCGCGATGGGCGAGCCGTCTTTGGCAAAGGCCACCGGCAGCTTGAGCATCTGATCCACCCGTTGGCGAGCCTCGACCGGCAAGCGCAAGAGCACCTCGACCTGGTTACCGTCCGGCGTGGTCCAGTAGGTGGCCACATCACCGTTCACATAGGCGCGCAAGGAGGCAGCCAGCTGCGGCGCCGTCAGGCCCAGCTCGCGCACGGCCGAATCCTTCAGCTTGACGGCATAGGCCGGCAGGCCGGGCTTGACCGTGGTTTCCACATCCACTGCACCCGGAATCTTCTTGATCTTGGCCACCAAATCATTGGCGGCCTGGGTCAGCACTTGCGGGTCATTGCCCAGCAAGGTGATCCAGATGGCGCGGTCGCCGCCGACGCTGGCGTCCACACCAGGGATCTTGGCGATGTCGGCACGGATCGCGTCTTCAACCTCCTTTTGGCTGCGCTTGCGCTCCTTCTTGTCGACCAAAGAGATGCTCAAGGTGGCTTGGTTGCGGCCGGTGGTCATGCCCTCGCCGGTGCCGCCGACCACGGTGGAAACCGTCTTGATCTCTTTGTAGTCGCTCAAGATCGCTTCGATCTGCGCCACCTTGGCATTGCTGCGTTCCAGGCTGGAGGCCACGGGCATGCGCAGATTGACTTGGGTGAAGTTGTCATCGGTCTTGGGCGCAAACTCGCTGCCGACAAAGCCGGCCAGCACCAAGGCCAGCACAAAGCTACCCACGCCGGCCATCATCACCAGGCCGCGCGGCGTGATGGTGGCCAGACGCAGGCGGCGCTTTTGGCTGCGATCGCGCTGACCTTGCGCATCGAAGGGACGGCCAAACACCGGGATCGGCGGCACGAAAATCCGATAGCGGCGACCCGAGAAGGCCCAGCGAATCGCCACCTCATAGACGCGGTGCAAAACGTCCATGCCACGGTCGGTCGCGCGGAGCAAATGACCGATGACAGGCACGCGCTGCAGATAGTGGCTGGGTGGGTCTTTCCAGATCGAGCTGAGCATCGGATCCAGCGTGAAGCTCACAAACAAGCTCACCAGCACCGCCACCGCGACGGTGATGCCAAAGGGATAAAAGAACTTGCCGATGATGCCGCCCATGAAGGAGATCGGCACAAACACCGCGCAGATGGCGAAGGTGGTGGCCATCACCGCCAGACCGATCTCGTTGGTGCCGTCAAAGGCGGCGGTACGGTGGTCCTTGCCCATGCCGACATGGCGCACGATGTTCTCGCGCACCACGATGGCGTCATCGATCAAGAGGCCGATACACAGGCTCAGGGCCATCATGGTCATGAAGTTCAGCGTGAAGCCAAAAGCATGGACGGCGATGAAGCTGGAGATCACCGCGATCGGCAGGGTCAGGCCGGTGATGATGGTCGAGCGCCAGCTGTGCAGGAACAGGAAGACGATGGCGATGGTCAGCAGCGCGCCTTCCACCAGCGTGTGTTTGAGCCCGTCCAGTGCATTCTTGACGTTATCGCTGGAAGCAAAAATCAGGTTCAGCTCAACATCGGCCGGCAGGTTTTTGCGCAGCTCCTCCATCGCTTCCTTGACCCCTTCGCCGGTGGTCACGATATTGGCGTCTTGCTGCTTGAAGACATTGAAGCTGACGGCTTGCGCGCCATTGATGCGGGCAATGCTGTCGGCCTCGCGTTCACGTTCAACCAGGGTGCCCAGGTCGCCCAGGGTCAGCACCAGATTGCCGCGTCGCGCCACCACGATATTGGAGAACTGCTTGGGGTCTTTGACCCGGCCCTCAACGCGCAGGATCGCGTCGGCGTTTTTGTCAGAGATCAGGCCCACCGGTTGGTCGGCATTGGCCTCGCGCAAGGCTTGCGAGATCTCGGCCGGGGTCACGCCATAAGCGCGCAGGCGCAGCGGATCCAGATCGATGCGCACCTCTCGGGTCACCAGGCCGCCCACATCCACGCGGGCCACGCCGTCCACCCGGCCCAGGCGTTTTGCAATGCTCAGCTCGGCCATCATGGACAACTCACGGGCCGGCCGGGTCTTGCTCATCAGCGCGGCCAGCACGATAGGCTGGCTGTCTTCGATCTGCGCCCGCGCCACCGTCGGTGTTTTCACATCTTTGGGGAAAGCGGCTTGAGCCGCAGCGACACGGTCACGCACCTCTTGCATGGCGCGGCCCATATCGGTGTTCAGGCCAAACTCGACCTGGGCCTGCACGCGGCCTTCGAAGCTGCGCGACATCACTTTTTCAACGCCGGCAATCGAGTTGAGCGCTTCTTCCAGCGGCTTGGCCACTTCGCGCTCCACCGCTTCGGGCGAAGCGCCGGGATAGCGCACATCCACAGAGGCCACTGGGATTGAGATGTCGGGCATGTTCTCAACGCCCAGCTTGGCGTAGGAGAACAAACCCAACACGCACAAGGCCACCATCACCATGGTCGCGAAGACCGGGTTCTGGATCGAAACTTTGGTCATCCACATGATGCGATCCTCAGTTCACCGCAGCTGCAGAGGCCGCTGGCGCCGAGCTTGCTGCCACCTTGGTCTTGGCGGGCACCACCGAGGCCTTGGCGCCTTCGCGCAGATTGTCGAAGCGTGCGGCCAGCACTTGGGCAGCGGGCGTGAGGCCTTGCAGCACCTCCACGCGACCCTCTCGCGCATCGCTGCGGCCGGTGGTGACGATGCGGCGCAGCAAGGCGCCGTTCTCAATCATCCACACCTGTTCTTGGCCGGCATTGCTGCTGACCGCCGCTTGCGGCACGGTCAGGCGCTGGGCATCGTCGGGCAACTCCACGCGGGCCACTGCGTACTGGCCGGCGCGGAACTCTTCTTTCGGATTGGCCAACTCCAAGGTCACGCCGATGGACCGGGTGCCAGGCTCAGCGGCCGGGGCAATGCGGCTGATGCGCGCTTCCACCGGACGATCGCTGCCCTCCACCTTGATCTGCACCGGCATGCCGGGCTTCAAGCGGCTGACCTCGTGGGTGCCGACCAAGCCGGCCAACTCCAGGCGACTCAAGTCCACGATGCTGAGAATTTGCTGTTCGGGTGCCAACTTCTCGCCGGGCAGCGCATGGCGCTTGCTGACCACACCGCTGATGGGCGCCACCAAGGCGGCCTGACGCAGCGTCACCTGGGCGGTGTCCAACTGCGCTTTGGCGGCCGAGACCTGGGCGCGGGCGGCTTCCAAACTGGCTCTTGAAGTGTCCAGCGCCGTTGAGGCAATGAACTTCTGATCCGCCAGACCTTGATTGGCTTTGAACTGACGCTCGGCTTGGTCAAACTGCGCGCGGGCCGACTCCAAAGAGGCGTTGCGCTCGGCGATGCGATAGCGCAGCTCTTCCAGGTCCAGTTGGCCCAGGTTCTGGCCGGCCTTGACTCGGCTGCCTTCGGCCACGCTGAGGTTCACCAGGGTGCCGGTAGATTTGGCACGCACGACCACGGTGCCGGGCGCCACCAAGGGGCCTGAGAACTCGATCTGCGCGGGCATGCTGGTCAGCACAGGCTTGACCACCTCGTTGGGCACGAACTCGAGCGCCACGCTGGCCTTGCCGTCTTCGCCCTTCTTGCTCTCACTGGCCTTTGCGCCAGACGACGGAGACTGACTGGCCTTGCTGCTACCCAGAAGCGCCACGCCGGCGCCACCTGCCAAAACCACTGCGGCGATGCCGCCGATAAGCCACTGCTTGCGCATGGAGTCCCCCATTGACTGTCGAGCTGAAAGTGGCCGCAGTGTAGGGATGAGGGGCCGCCGCCGGGAGGGCAAGTGGGATGAACTGCAGAATGCGGGGCACGATCTGCTTCCGGCACCGATGGTGGGTTTTAAGCAGTGCCGTTGCGACGGTCCCAAACCAAGCTGCGCCAGCAGCACAAGGCACTGGCCAAGGCCGCCAGGGAGGCCACGCCGAAGACGGCGGCATAGCCGGTATGTGAAACCAGCCAAGCGCCAGCCACGCTACCCAAGACACCGGAGCAGCCATAGCCCAACACCGAATAGAGCGCCTGCCCCCTACCCCGCAGCGTGCCGGGGAAATAGCGCGTCACCAAGGCAATGCAGGCGGTGTGCTGGGCCGCAAAGGTGATGGCGTGCAGGCATTGCGCCAGCACCAAGATGCTCAAGCTGCTGGCAAAAGCCCCGGTCAGCCCGAAGCGCAAGGCGGTCAGCAGCGCCGCCGCAATCAGCCAGTGGTGCAGGCTACCCCGCTCCATCATGCGGCCCTGCAAAGCGAACCAGGCAATCTCCACCACCACCGAGGCAGCCCACAGGAGCCCCACGATCTGCTTGCCGTAGCCCATGGAATCCATGAACAAGCTGAAGAAGGTGTAGAGCGCCGTATGCGCCAGCACCGTCAAGAACACACCGGCAAAAAACCAGCGCACTTCCGGGCGGCGCAAGACCTTGGCCACCGGTGGCGCCGGCGCATGGGCATGGGCCGGGCGCTCTTGTTGCTGCGGCAGCCGCCAGGCCATCACGACCACAGCACCCAACAGGACTAAGGTCGTGATGGCAAAGGCCTTCATGCCGAAATGCTCAAACCACCAGCCGGCGATCAATACCGTCGCCAAAAAGCCCACCGAGCCCCAGACCCGCACCTGGCCATAACGGCGCGCATCCATGCTGCCATCGGGCGTCATCAGTTGCGCAGCGATCAGCGTCTCAGTCAGCGGCACGATGGCCGCGTTGAAGCTGAACATCAAAAAGGTGGATGCCGCCAGCGTGCTCACCGTCTGCCAAGGCGGTGGCAACAAAAAGCCAAGCGCCGCAAGAAAGCTGGCCAGGGCGGCATAACGGATGATCTTGATGCGCTGGCCGCTGCGGTCAGCCAGCGCGCCCCAGGCATAGGGCGCGAACAGCCGGGTCCAGCTGGCCAGCGATACCAAGAAGCCAATCGCCACCACCGGCAGGCCCAGCTCCTTGTACCAAAGCGGCGCAAAGGGGTTGAAGCCACCGATGGCTGCAAAGTAGGCAAATGAGAGCGCGCTGCAAGCCAGCAGCGTGCGCCTGGAGGCGGCGCTGTCAGTCATTCAATTCAAGGAGCGGAGGCCTTGATCGCTTCAATCGGCAAGACCACATCGCCGCATTGGGCGCGGTGGCGCAGCGCATGGTCCATCAAGACCAGGGCCAGCATGGCCTCGGCAATCGGCGTGGCGCGGATGCCCACGCAGGGGTCGTGGCGGCCGAACGTCTCCACCGTTGAGACCTCACCGGCGCGATTGATCGAGGCTTTGGGCGTGCGAATCGAGCTGGTGGGCTTGATGGCGATAGAGGCAACGATGTCTTGGCCGGTGGAGATGCCGCCCAGCATCCCGCCCGAGTTGTTCGAGGCGAAACCCAGCGGCGTCAGCTCGTCGCCATGCTCGCTGCCGCGCTGAGTGACGACGCCAAAACCGGCGCCGATCTCCACGCCCTTGACCGCATTGATGCCCATCATGGCGTAGGCGATATCGGCATCGAGCTTGTCGAACAGCGGCTCGCCCAGGCCCACAGGCACGCCGGTGGCTTCGACCCGGATGCGTGCGCCGACCGAATCGCCCGACTTGCGCAGCGCGTCCATATAGGCTTCCAGCTCAGCAATCTTGCTGGCGTTGGCTGCGAAGAAGGGGTTGTCACCCACATGCTGCCAACCTTCGAAGGGGATCTCGATCTCGCCGAGTTGCGTCATGCAGCCGCGGAACTCGGTGCCGAATTTCTCCTTCAACCATTTGCGGGCGACCGCGCCGGCGCCGACCATGGGCGCCGTCATGCGGGCCGAGCTGCGACCGCCGCCGCGCGGATCACGCAGGCCGTATTTGCGCCAGTAGGCATAGTCGGCATGACCGGGGCGGAAGGTGTCGAGGATGTTGCCGTAGTCCTTGCTGCGCTGATCGGTGTTCTTGATCAGCAGGCAAATCGGCGTGCCGGTGGTGAAGCCTTCATACACACCGGAAAGGATCTCCACCGCATCGGGTTCATTGCGCTGGGTCACATGGCGCGAGGTGCCGGGGCGGCGGCGATCCAATTCGGGCTGGATGTCGGCCTCGCTCAAGGCCAGGCCCGGGGGGCAGCCGTCAATCACGCAGCCGATCGCGGGTCCGTGGCTCTCGCCGAAATTGGTGACACGGAACAATTCGCCGAAAGTGCTGCCTGACATGGGGAACCTGGAGTGCTGAAGCGTTGCGGAAGTGGCCTTCAGGAGGCCGAGCCGATTCTATCGGCCACCTGCAAGGCAAGCCGGGCGGCCAAGAAAAAAGCGACCCTGGGGTCGCTTTGTTTTCAGCAGGGCTGAATCAGCCCGAGCTTTAGAACTTGGACTCACCCGCTGTTTGCGGGTTGTCTTCGAGCGGCCAGTCGCGGATATAGGCCTTGAGCATGCGGTTCTCAAAGTCTTGGCCGTCGACCACGGCCTTGGCCACGTCGTAAAAAGAGATCACGCCCATCAGCGTACGGCCGTCAAGCACCGGCATGTAGCGGGCGTGGCGGCCCAGCATCATGCGGCGCACTTCGTCGATTTCGGTCTCAGGGGTGCAGGTCAGCGGATGGTCGTCCATGACGGTGCGAACCAGCATATTGCCGACGCTGCCGCCATTGCGCACGATCGCCGCAATCACCTCGCGAAAGGTCAGCATGCCGATCAAATCGCCATGCGTCATCACCACCAGCGAGCCGATGTCGCGCTCGGCCATGGTGGTCACGGCCACCGACAAGGGTTCGTCCGGCGTGACCGTGAACAGCGTTCCGCCCTTGACCCGCAGTATGTCGACGACCTTCATGAATTTCTCCTCAAGCACTAGGCAAAAAGGGCCGAATTTTCGGGCCCCGTTCCTGGGTTGGTAACCGGTTGGAAACATAGCACACAATCTGCGCATCAAACACCCGGGAGACACCATGTCCGGCTATGCCGACCCTGCTTTTGACACCTTGGCGCTACACGCCGGAGCCGCCCCTGACCCGAGCACCGGCGCGCGCGTCACGCCGCTGCATCTAAGCACTTCGTTTGTGTTCGAGAACTCAGCGCACGCCGCCTCGCTGTTCAATATGGAACGCGCCGGCCATGTCTACTCGCGCTTGTCCAACCCGACCACGGCCGTGTTTGAAGAGCGTGTCGCGGCCTTGGAAGGTGGCGTCGGCGCCATTGCCACGGCCAGCGGTCAGGCCGCCTTGCACTTGGCGATTGCAACGCTTGCCGGCGCTGGCTCGCACATCGTCTCCAGCGGCGCGCTCTACGGCGGCTCACACAATCTCTTGCACTACACGCTGGCGCGCTTCGGCATCGAGACCACCTTTGTGAAGCCCGGCGACCTGGACGCTTGGCGCGCGGCCATCTGCCCGAACACCAAGCTGCTGTTTGGCGAAACGCTGGGCAACCCCGGCTTGGATGTGCTGGACATCCCGAACATCGCCCAGATCGCTCACGAGGCAGGTCTGCCCCTGCTGGTGGACTCCACCCTGACCACACCGTATCTGATGCGGCCTTTTGCGCATGGCGCGGATTTGGTCTATCACTCGGCCACCAAGTTTTTGTCGGGCCACGGCACGGTGGTGGGCGGCGTGTTGGTGGATAGCGGCAACTTTGACTGGCAGGCCGCGCATGAGCGGCACGGCTTGTTCCCTGAGTTGTGCGAGCCCTATGCGGGCTTTCACAACATGGTGTTTGCCGAGGAGAGCACCGTTGGCGCCTTCTTGCTGCGCGCCCGCCGCGAAGGCCTGCGCGACTTTGGCGCCTGCATGAGCCCACACACCGCCTGGCTGATCTTGCAAGGCATCGAGACCCTGTCGCTGCGCATGCAGCGCCATGTGCAGAACGCGCAGAAGATTGCCGAATTCTTGGCGGCACACCCGCAAGTGGAAAAGGTCGCCTATCCCGGCTTGGCCAGCCACCCCGACCATGTGCTGGCGCAGACCTTGCTGCCGCGCGGCTGCGGCTCGGTCTTCAGCTTTGACTTGAAAGGCTCCAGGGCTCAGGGGCAAACCTTCATCGAGGGCTTGAAGATCTTCTCGCACCTGGCCAATGTGGGCGACTGCCGGTCCTTGGTGATCCACCCCGCCTCCACCACCCATAGCCGCATGGACGACGCCGCGCTCGCGCTGGCTGGCATTGCGCCGGGCACCATCCGGCTTTCGATCGGCCTGGAAGATGCCGACGACTTGATTGATGACCTGAAGCGTGCCCTCAAGCTCGCCTCCAAATAAGCGCAGGGAAGCAGCCAGATGAAAACCATCGTCAAAGGCCATGAGGCCTATGCCTACACCGGCGGCAAGCCGCTGGACCCCACCCTGCCCGCGCTCGTCTTCATCCACGGCGCCTTGAACGACCACAGCGTCTGGACCCTGCTGGCGCGCTGGTTTGCTCACCACGGGCATGCGGTATTGGCCGTCGATTTGCCCGGCCACGGTCGCAGCGGCGGCCCGGCGCTGAGCAGCATTGCCGAGCTGGGCGATTGGATCTGGGATCTGCTCGATGCAGCCGGCATCAGCCGCGCGGCCTTGGTTGGCCACAGCATGGGCTCGCTGATCGCGCTTGAGGCTGCGGCCCGGCAGTGGGAACGCGCCAGCCATTTGCTGATGGTAGGCACCGCCTATCCGATGAAGGTCAGCGAAGCGCTTTTGAACACCGCCGAGGCAGACCCGGGCAAGGCCATTCAGATGGTCAATCAGTTCTCCTTCTCCAGCCTGGCTGCCAAACCCTCATACCCCGGCCCTGGGGCCTGGCTGCAAGGGGCTGAGTTGGCGTTGAAACGGCGCATTCAAGCCAAGCAGACGGCCCTCAATCTGTTCGCGCATGATTTCCGGCTGTGTGACGCCTACGACGGTGGTCTTGAGGCAGCAGCTCGTGTGACATGCCCATGCGACTTCATCCTGGGCGATCGCGACCAAATGACCTCGCCAAAACAAAGCCGCTCACTGGCCGAAGCCCTGCAGGCCAAGATTCATTTGCTGCCGGCAGGTCACTCGCTGATGGCCGAGCAACCAGACTTGATGCTGCAAGCCGTTCGCCTGGCCTTGGCTCGTCAAAGGGATTGAGCTTGCGGCGACTTCAGTTGCGATAACCGATGCTCAGGCCCAGGCTGTAGCCCTGGCTTTGCTCGATGATGGGGCTGCTCAAAGCCGGCCCCAGCAGGCGGCTGTAGCCCGCACTCGCAAAGCCCAGCCAATGGGGGCTGAAAGCATAGGTATAGCCGGCATTCAAGCTGAACTCGCGCAAGCCGGCCTTGGCCCGGTAGCTGCGTCCCAGGCGGGTCGCGGCGACGCTGCCTTCGGGCACGCCGAAGTAACTGTCCATATAGCGGGCATCGCCGCCACCCAAGCTGATGCCGGCCAAGAGCTCAGATCGACTGTCGCGGTAAAGGCTGTGGCTCAAGTCCAAATTACCGACCAAGCCACCACCCCGCCCCGCCAGGTCTTGCCCCAGCGCGCCGGACAGATGCCATTCGGGCGCCAGGGTGTAAGCACCATAGAGGCGACCGCGCAAGGTGCTGCGCACTTCGGGCAAGCCGGCGGTCACACCTTCATTGCTGGTTTTGCGGCCGCCATCCAGACGCAGGCTGAGGCCGAATCTGAATCGCCCATCGCTGTAGAGGTCGCGGCTGGCGCCAGGGCCTGGCCCAATGGCCGCATGGCCAAAGCCCATCAAGGCGGCTCCGCCCGAAGTGGAGATACGCCACTTGCCCCAGCGCAGCGCCCACATCGGCCCAATCGAAGTGCTGTATCTCTTCGAGCCCCAGTAATCGGGCCCATAGTGGCTGGCCACGCCCAGCAGGTAGCGAAAGTCATCGTCCACCAATTCACCATGCGCCATCTCGGGGTCGAGCACGGTGATCATGGCTTTCATGGGCGGCTTGAGCAGACCCGCGATCGGATCAGCACTCGGCTCAGAGGCAGCTGGGGATGCTGGCTGCTCATTAGCAGGACAAAGCGTGCAAACCAGCAGGGCCAGACAAGGCAAAAGCTCAGAGACTCTCATGCCTCTGAGCTTAGCAGTGCCGGGCCTGAGGACCAGCTTATTTCAAACGCCACTTTTCCGGCGCTTTTTGCCTTGATTCGTTTTGATGGGTCTTGGTCGGTTTACGCTGCAATGCCCAAGATGGGGCGCAACTGCGTCAACATATCCCGCACCATGGCGCTCAGGTCGTACTGCAGCTTCCAGCCCCAGTCTTGCACCGCGGCGCTGTCGTCAATGCGCTGCGGCCAGCTGGCGGCAATGGCTTGGCGGAAGTCGGGCGCGTAGTCGATTTCAAAACCTGGCAGCTGGCGCGCAATTTCAGCGGCAATCTCGGCCGGCGTGAAGCTCACCCCTGCGAGGTTGTAACTGCCGCGTTGAACAATCGCCTCGGCCGGCGCTTCCATCAACTCGATGGTGGCGCGCAGAGCGTCGGGCATGTACATCATGGGCAAGCCCTGACCCTCTTCCAGGAAGCAGGTGTAGCGCCCGGTCTTCAAGGCCGAGTGGAAGATGTCGATGGCGTAGTCGGTGGTGCCGCCGCCGGGCGGGGTCTTGTAGCTGATCAGGCCGGGGTAGCGCAGGCTGCGCACGTCCACGCCGTGGTTCTTGTGGTACCAGGCGCACCAGCGCTCACCCGCGAGCTTGGAGATGCCGTAGATGGTGGTCGGGTCCATCACCGTGGTTTGCGGTGTGTCCAGCGAAGGCGTATTCGGGCCGAAGGCGGCAATCGAGCTGGGCCAGAAGATCTTGTCCAGCTTTTGGGTGCGAGCCAGCTCCAAGACATTGAGCAGGCCCTTCATATTCAGGTCCCAGGCCCACATCGGGTGCTTCTCGCCGGTGGCCGACAGGGCCGCCGCCAGGTGGTAAATCTGGGTGATGGCATTGCGCTTGACCACGCCATCCAGGGCCGCGGCATCGGTCACGTCCAGCACCTCGTGGTGCAACTGCGGCACCCGGCCCTTGGGCGCTAAGTCACTGGTGATGACATTGTCGTCACCATGGCGCAAGGCGAGTTCTTGGGCCAGCTCGGTGCCGATCTGGCCATTGGCGCCGATGATGAGGATCTTGGTGGTGCTCATGCGTTTAAAGCTCTCGCGGGAGTTCGTGTCGAGGAATTTCTTGAATGCAAAAAGGGCTCAGGCCTTGATCAGGCCCAGCTCGCGGCCGGCTTGGGCAAAGGCCGCCACCGCCTTCTCCAGATGCTCGCGCTCATGGCCGGCCGAGACCTGGACGCGGATGCGCGCCTGGCCCTTGGGCACCACGGGGAAGAAAAAGCCCACCGCGTAAATGCCCAACTCCAGAATGCGTGCGCTCAGCTTTTGCGCCATGACGGCGTCGTACACCATGATGGGCACGATGGAATGGGTGCCTGGCTTGATCTCGAAGCCAGCAGCTTGGATGGCTTCGCGGAAGTAGGCGGTGTTGGCCTCCAGCTTGTCGCGCAGATCGGTCGAGCCCTCCAGCAGATCAAGCACCGCGATAGACGCGCCGACGATGCTGGGCGCCACGGTGTTGGAGAACAAGTAGGGGCGCGAACGCTGACGCAGCAATTCGATCACTTCCTTGCGGCCGCTGGTGAAGCCGCCTGAGGCGCCACCCAGGGCCTTGCCCAGGGTGCCGGTGATGATGTCGATCTTGCCGAAGACATTGCGGTACTCATGGGTGCCGCGGCCGGTCTTGCCGAGGAAGCCGCTGGCGTGGCATTCGTCGATGCCCAGCAGAGCACCGTAGCGGTCGGTGATCTCACGGATCTTGTCGAGCTGGGCAATGGTGCCGTCCATCGAGAACACGCCGTCGGTGAAGACCAAGGTGAAACGCGCACCGGCGGCCTGGGCCTCCTGCAAGCAGCGCTCCAGGTCGGCCATATCGTTGTGCTTGTAGCGGAAGCGCTTGGCCTTGCACAGGCGGATGCCGTCGATGATGGAGGCATGGTTCAGCTCGTCGCTGATGATGGCGTCTTGCTCACCCAAAAGCGGCTCGAACAGGCCGCCATTGGCGTCAAAAGCGGCCGCATAAAGAATCGTGTCCTCAGTGCCGAGGAACTTGGCCAGGCGTTGCTCCAGGGTCTTGTGCAGGTTCTGCGTGCCGCAGATGAAACGCACCGAGGACAGGCCGTAGCCATGGGTGCGCAAGGCCTCGTGCGCGGCTTCGATGACCTTGGGATGCGAGGACAGGCCCAGATAGTTGTTGGCGCAGAGATTGATCACCTCTTTGCCGTCATTGGTGTGCACCACGGCCCCTTGCGGACCGGTGATGACGCGCTCGCTTTTGTACAGACCCGCCTCACGGATGCTCTGCAGCTCGCTGTTCAGGTGGGCGTAGAACTCTTGCGTGTTGGCCATCGTCTGTCTCCTGGTGCACAATTCACTAAATTGAACGCAGTTCGATATACCGAACTTTCGTGCAGTATCTGGGATTTCGTTTTCAAGGTCAAGCATGTCCATCCCCAATCTGGAGAGTCTGGAGCCGCCCAAGGTGGGCGCCACACTCCAAAGCCTGCGTCAGGCGCAGGGTCTGTCGCTGGACGAGTTGTCTCGCCGCGCCGGCGTCAGCAAGTCGATGCTTTCACAGATTGAGCGCAACCAGGCTAACCCCACCGTTGCGGTGGTTTGGCGTCTGGCCAATGCGCTGCGGGTCGAGATGTCAGAGCTGCTGGGCGGCGAACGCACCGCAGCGCCTGCGATTGAGAAAGTCGCCGCGCATTCGATTCCCGGCATGAGCAGCCCCGACGGGCTTTGCCAGCTGCGCATCTTGGGGCCAATTGATCTGGCGGGCCAGTTCGAGTGGTATCAGCTGACAGTGCAGCCGGGTGGCGTCTTGGAGTCAGCCGCCCATGAGCCGGGCTCAAGAGAGCATCTGAGTGTCTTGAGTGGCAGCTTGGAGGTCAGCGCCGGCGGCAGCATTCAAACCCTGGCGACCGGTGAAACCGCCCGTTATGCGGTGGACGGCCCCCACGCAATTCGCAACAAGGCCAAGCCGGATGGCGAGCCCGCGATCGCCTTGTTGGTGGTCTTGCACCCCTGATTGATTGCCAGTGCGGGCTTTGCGGGCTATTGTGGGCTATTGCGGACTCAGCTTCCCAGCAGATCTGCGATGCTGAGTTTTTCCCAGCTGCTGCGTTGCCAGAGCGGGGCCAAACTCATGGTTCGCTCGGCCAGCATGGTGCGCAAAAGCGGCGCTGCAGCCACATGCTCGGGCACACCCAAGAGCACCAGGCGCTGAGCGCCGCCCTCCTCCAGCCGCCCGATCAGATCCAAATCGCCAAGCTGATCCAAGACCGGTTCCAGCTGCAATGGGTCCACGCGCAGCCGGCGGGCCAAGCCCAGCGTGCTGACGCCGCCTTCACCTAAGTGCTGAGCCAAACGCAATTCGCGCAGCACACCCAAGGCCAATTCCAGACTCAGGCCTGGCATCTCAGGTCGACGCAACATGCCCGTGCTGAGACTGGGCGCATTGGCTGCCAGCAAAGCACCCAGCAGCACGATGACCCAGCCCGCATAAAGCCAAACCAGAAAAATCGGCACCGTGGCAAAAGCGCCGTACAAGGTCGAAAACGTCGGCACCGATTTGAAGTACCAAGCCAGTACGCTCTTGGCCACATTAAATCCCAGGGTGACAAAGACGCCGCCCGCCAAGGCGTGACGCCAACGCACATCGGTATTGGGGACATAGCGAAACAGCGCCGCCACGCCCACCACCATGATCAAAAACTCGATGCCGCTGAACAGTACCGCCAAGCTGAAGGGCAGATTGGCCAACAAGCCATGGCCGGTGGTGATGGCGTAACTGGTCAAGGCCAAACTGCCCCCCAAAACCAAAGGGCCGGCGGTCAAGGTAGCCCAGTAAACCAAGAGACGTTGGGTGAAGGGTCGCGACCTCTGTACCCGCCAGATGGAATTGAGCGTACGGTCAATCGTCAGCATCAAAGCTAAAGCAGACAGACCCAAGGCCACCAAGCCGACGGCCCCCAAACGATTGGCCTTGGAGGCGAACTGCGTCAATGCCCCCAAAACCGGCTTGGCGATATTGACCGGAATCAGACTTTTCACGAAGTACTGTTCCAGAGCCACTTGGAAAGAGGAAAAGATCGGGAATGCGGTGAACAAGGCCAACATCACCGTCAGCAAGGGCACCAGAGAAATCAGCGTGGTGAAGGTCAGGCTGCCGGCGGTCAGGCCCAAGCGCCCTTCGCGAAAGCGCAGATGCAGGCTTTGCACCATCAATCGCCATGGCCAGCGATTCAAGGTCGAAACAAGAAGGCCGGCCCAGTCTTTCAGTTGGAGTTGTTCGGGAGAGATTTTGCGCATGCTGGCTATGATGCCAGCATGTCTATGCCTCCCTTGAATTCGCCGTCCTCGGCTGCTCCTGCTGAAACCACGGCCGCGCCCGTTTTGCGCACCCAAGCCAGCCATCGTGAGGCGCTGTCTCGCAGCTTGGCCTTGGGCTCTTTGATTGCCCTGTTTGTGCTGTGCCTGGCTTGGGAGCTTTGGCTGGCCCCCACCGGCCGTGGCAGCTTGGCCATCAAGGCCCTGCCCTTGCTGATCCCCATGTTGGGACTGTGGCGCTACCGGCTCTACACCTTCCGCTGGCTCAGCCTGATGATCTGGCTGTACTTTGCGGAAGGCGCGGTGCGCGCCACCAGCGAGCACGGCCTGAGTGCCGGCTTGGCCGCCATTGAGGTGCTTTTGAGCGTGCTGATTTTCTGCGCCTGCGCCCTGCATGTGCGCTTGCGCCTGGCTGCGGCCAAGGCCGCAAGCGAAGCCTCCGCCTCATGAACACCCACACCCTGTTGGACGCCTTGCGCGATTTGCTCGGCGAGGCGGGGCTGCTAGAGAATGGCGATCTTTCGGCCTTTGAGCGCGATTGGCGCGGCCGTTATGCCGGTCGCGCCTTGGCGGTGGCCCGACCGGCCAACACCGAGCAAGTAGCCAGCGTCGTCAAGCTGTGCGGCCAGTACGGCGTCGCTCTGGTGCCGCAAGGGGGCAATACCGGCTTGGTGGGCGGCTCGACCCCCGATGAAAGCGGCCAACAACTGCTGCTCAGCTTGGGCCGTATGAACCGCATTCGCCAGATTGATGCGGACAACCAGACGATGACGGTGGACGCCGGTTGCATCTTGCAAGCGGTGCAGGCAGCGGCCGCCGAACAGCATTTGCTGTTTCCGCTCAGCTTGGCAGCCGAAGGATCCTGCACCATTGGCGGCAATCTGGCCGCCAATGCCGGGGGCACTCAAGTCTTGCGTTATGGCAATGCCCGCGAACTCTGTCTGGGCCTGGAAGTGGTGACTGCACAAGGCGATGTCTGGGATGGACTCTCAGGCCTACGCAAAGACAACACCGGTTATGACTTGCGCGACCTCTTCATCGGCAGCGAGGGCACGCTGGGCGTGATCACCGCCGCCACAGTCAAACTCTATCCGCAGCCGCTGGCGCAAATGACCGCACTGGCCGCTTGTGCCACGTTAGAAGATGCGCTTCGATTGTTAGCTCTGGCGCAGCAGCGCGCGGGATCGTCGCTGACCGGCTTTGAGCTGATGAATGCCTTCTCGCTGAGCTTGGTGCGACAGCATTTCCCGCAGCTGCAGCAACCTTTGGCGGCAAGCCCATGGACGGTGTTGTTAGAACTCTCGGACTCTGAGAGCGAAGCCCATGCGCGCCGTATTTTTGAAACGCTGTTGGAGCAAGCGTTGGAAGGTGGCGTGATCACGGACGCAGCGGTTGCCGAGAGCCAAAGCCAGTCGCAAGGCCTCTGGCATTTGCGCGAGTCCATTCCCCTGGCCCAGGCGCAAGAGGGGCTCAATATCAAACATGACATCGCCCTGCCGGTGTCGGCAATCCCCGCCTTTGTAGCGGCGGCTGACACCGCACTGGCTCAGGCAGTGCCGGGTATTCGCTTGGTCAACTTCGGGCATTTGGGCGATGGCAATTTGCACTACAACGTGCAGGCACCACTTGGCATTGCGCCGCAGGAATTCTTGGCCGCGCATGAAGCAACCATCAACCGCATCGTCTACGACGCGGTGGCGGTTTTTGGCGGCAGCTTCTCAGCCGAACATGGCATTGGTCGCCTCAAGCGCGAAGAGCTGACCCAGCGCAAACACCCGGTCGCCTTGCAAATGATGCGCGCCATCAAAAAAGCCCTGGATCCCCAGGGCTTGATGAATCCAGGGCGGCTGCTCTGAGCAGCCGCGGCGCCTAAGGACTCAAGGCGACAAATGCGCGGCGGCGACCGCCGCCTTGCCTGGGTTGCCGCGGGCGAGATTCCAAAGCTTGAGCAGCATGCGCCAGACGAAGCGAATCATCAGCATCGTCAAGAGGGCCTCTACAAAGGTCAGCACAAAGGCCAGCAGCCCATTCCAGCGCGCCGAGCGACGGCCGAACTTGGCAATCATGCGGTCACGCGCGATCTCGATGCTGTCGTAGAAGGTGGGGATCACCAACAAGGTCAGAATCGTCGAAGTGATGGTGCCGCCAATGATGGCCACCGCCATCGGACGGTAGAACTCGCTGCCTTCGCCCAAGCCAATCGCCACCGGCAGCATGCCGGCGATCAGCGCAAAAGTGGTCATCAGAATCGGGCGCAAGCGCTTGCGGCCGGCCGTCATCAAAGCATCTTCGCGGTCCATGCCTTCGGCCTCGAGTTGACGTGCTGCATCCAGCAAGAGAATGGCGTTCTTGGCCACCAGCCCCATCAGCATGATGACGCCAATGAAACTCATCAGATTCAGCGTGCTCTTGGTCATCAAAAGCGCCAAGACCACACCGATGAGGGACAAAGGCAGGGACAGCATCACCGGCAGCGGCGCAGTGAAGGAGCCGAACTGCATCACCAAGACCAGATACATCAGTCCTATGCCTGAGACGAGCGCGATGCCCATTTCGGTGAACACCACTTCCTGCTCGCGCGAATCACCTTCCAATTCCAGGCTGTAGCCGGGCGGGAAGTTGATCGCCTTGGCCAGCTTCAAGGCCTCGGCCGTCACCTCGCCGGGGGAGCGTCCCTGCACATTGGCGGCCACCGCAATGGTGCGCTTGCCGTCGGCATGCTGAATCTTGCTAGGTCCCTTGCCCATGGTGACGGTGGCGATCTGCTCCAACGGCACCATCACATTGCTGCCGCTGACGGCAATCGGCAGGCGCTCGATATTGCTGGCATCGACCCGGTCTTCGGGCGCCAGACGAACCGCCACATCGCGGGTCTCGCCGGAGGGGTCAACCCAGTCGCCGACTTCAACGCCGGCAAAGGCGACCCGCAGCGCTTGTGCGGCATCGGTCACTGAGATACCCAGCGAATTGGCCAAGCCCCGGTTCAGCTCAATCTGCAATTCGTCTTGCGGATCTTGCTCGGACAGACCCACATCCACCGCGCCCTTGATACCGCGCATCTGCGCCATGAAGGCATTGGTGATGTCCAAGAGCTTGCGGGAATCGGCCCCGGTGAAACGAATCTGCACCGGCTTGCGGCCGCCGCCGTTCAAGTCATCGGAGACAGCGTACTCGGCGCCCACCAGGCCCTTGACCTTCTCACGCAAGTCATTGGCCACCTCGGTGGCGGAGCGTTTGCGTTTATTGCTCTTGCCAATATCCACATAAATGCGGCCACCGCCGATATTGACATTGGTGTTGGTGGCCACGGTCTCGGGCAAACGGCGGGCCAGCTCGGCCGCGGCTTCCAACTTCAGCTTGGAGTATTCCAAGCTGCTGCTGGCCGGAGTGCGAACTTCCACGGCCACCATGCCCGCATCAGTCACCGGCAAGAAACTGGAGCCGCCAAACTTGCCTTGCAAGAACAAGGCTCCGACGAGGCTGGCCACAGCAAACAAAGACATCCAGACGCGGTGATGCAGAGCCCAGGCGATCACATGACCATAACGCTCGGTTTGATGGTCAAACCAATGGTTGAAGCGTTCCAGCAAGCGGCCCAGGGCATTCTTGGGCGCCAGATGGTGATTCGGTGGGTCGCCCCAGTAAGCGGACAACATTGGGTCCAAGGTGAAGGAGATGAACAAACTCACCATCACCGAAGCCACCACCGTCAAGGCAAAGGGTCGGAACCACTCACCCGACACGCCAGGCATGAAGGCCACCGGCACAAACACGGCCACGATGGCGAAAGTGGTCGAAGCCACAGCCAAGCCGATTTCCGCCGTGCCGTTCAGTGCGGCGGTGCGGCGATCTGAACCCCGCTCCATATGTCTCACGATGTTTTCACGCACCACGATGGCATCGTCAATCAGGACGCCGATCGCCAATGACAGGCCCAAGAGGCTCATGAAGTTCAAGGTGAAGCCGCAAAGCCACACAGCGATGAAAGCCGCAATCACCGAGGTCGGCAGCGACAGCGCGGTGATCAAGGTGGAGCGCCAAGAGTTCAGGAACACATAGACGACAAAAATCGTCAGGCCAGCGCCGAGCACCAGAGACTCGATCACATTGTTCAGGCTGTTCTGTGCGTCCTTGCCACCGTCTTGCGTCACCTCCAGGGTGGCGCCTTCCGGCAAAGTCTTGTTGATCTCTTCGACCATCTTGCGAATCTTGGTCGCCACCGTGACGGTCGACGCATCCCGCGAGCGTGTGATGGCGATGCCCACATTGGGGTTGCCATTGCGCAGGCTGATGCGGTTGATCTCGGCGAAACCGTCTTGAATGCTGGCCACTTGCGAGAGGCGGACCAACTCGGTTCCGCGGCGCTTCACCACGATTTGTTGGAACTCGGCCGGCGACTCGATGCGACCAATCAAGCGAATGCTTTGGTCTTCCAGCGTGCCGCGTACCTTGCCGACCGGCGCGGTGCTGTTCTGATTGCGCAGCGCGGCCACCACCTCGGTGACCGAGACATTGTTCTCGCGCAGCTTCTCTGCATGCAGCAGCACACTCAACTCACGTTTGAGCGAGCCATTGACCATGACCACGGCCACGCCGGGCACGCCGCGGAACTTGTCGGCCAATTGGTCTTCGGCAATGCGAGAAATCTCGGCATGGCTCTGTTTGCTGCTGGACAAGGCCAACTGCATGATGGGCTCAGCCGCCGGGTCCTCTCGCTGCACCACAGGCTCGCGGATTTCCGTGGGCAGCTTGTAGCGCACCGTATCGATGGCGTTGCGGACCTCATCCGAGGCTTCGATCAGGTTCTTGTTGAAGTTGAAGATCAGCACAATCTGCGCATAACCTTCACTTGCGCTGGAGCGCACGCGGGCAACGCCCGAGATGCTCTGCAACGACTTCTCGATGCGATTGACCACCTCGCGCTCGACCGTCTCAGGCGAGGCTCCGGGGTAGGAAATGCCCACCACCAGCACCGGCTCTTGCACATCGGGGATTTGATTGACCTTCAGCTTCTTGAGTGCCAGAAGGCCCAAGCACATCAAGGAGATGATGATGACGATCGTGGCGATCGGCTTTTTGATACTGAAATCGGAAAGAAACATGGCTTCTTACTTCCCTGCCGAGGCTGCCTTGGCCGCGCCCGCAGGAACGCTGGCTTTGGGCGAAGGGACCAGTTGAATCTTTTGACCGTCCTGCAAATTGGAGCCGGGCTTACGCAAAATCCGGTCCCCAGCTTTCAAACCGCTGAGCAGCACGAATTCACCGCGGCGGGCATCACGCTCTCCCAGTTTCACGGCTGCCTTTTTGAGGGTGTCGCCCTGGATCAACCAGGCAAAGGCCTCGTCGCCCGCACGGACCAAGGAAGCATCAGCCAGCAGCAAGGTGCTGGTGCTGCCGGTTTCGACCCGACCTTCGCCATAGAGGCCAGCGACCTTGGGCGCGGTGCCGGGCACGAAATCAACCAAGACTTCCAATTGGCGGGTGGTGGCATTGGCCGCAGCATCCACCCGGCGGATCTTGCCGCTGAAGTCCTTCTCACCCAATCCATTGACGCTGAAGCTGACCGTTTGGCCCGCCTTCAACTCACTCATGCGGTCGGCCGACACCAAGCCTTCAAAGCGCATGCTGCGAGGGTCAATGACCTTGACGAGTTCTTTGCCGATTTGAGCCGTGTCACCGGCGGAAACCTTGCGTTCGCTCACGACCCCGTCAAACGGTGCCCTCACCTCGGTGCGCTGCAATTGCTGGCGGGCTTGCACCGCACGCGCTTTGGCAGCTACGAGATCGCTTTGAGCGGTATTGCGGCGCTGCTCAGCGTCTTCCATGGCCTGAAGTGAGCTCATGCCTTGCGCTTGCAAAGTCTTGAGACGCTGAAACTGGCGCTCGGCTTGTTCGAACGATTGGCCAGCAACGCGTGCGGACTCCTCGGCGGAAGTCAGCTGATCCCGGATGTAAGTGCTGTCCAGACGCACCAGCAAGTCACCCGCGCGGACGTTTTCGCCGTTTTCCTTCAAAACCTGCAAGACCACAGCCGACACTTCGGCGCGCAGATCGGCACGCTTTTCCGGTTGAATAGAGCCGGTGATCACGGGGCCGGAGGCATAGGTCCCCAAGCTCATGGTCAAGATGTCTTCAGGGGCGATCTGCAACACGGCAGCGGCCGCCTTGTCCCCTTTCGCGGCATCAGGGCTTGACGTCGATTTGCCGCAAGCGCTCAGGGCCAAAGCGCCAAAAACGGCGGTAGCAGCGAACAAGACAGTCAGCGAGACAGGACGACGCGTCATCAGACGAACTCCGAAAATTTGTTTTAGATCAATTGATCTTGGGGCGCGACAGCTTAAGCCACATTGCCTCTGGCACCAGAGGTCATGGCCCCCCAATCCACCCAGGTATTTTCCCTAGGGGCTTGGCTTTTGCCTTATTGCAAGGTGCCGGCCAAAGGCGGCGGCAGAGGCAAAGCGAGGACTTCGATGCCCTCGTCGCTGAGGGCTTCCAACTCTTCGGCACTGGTCTGGCCGCGAATGGCCCGATCCTCGGCTTCACCGTAGTGAATGCGGCGCGCTTCTTCGGCGAACTGGCCACCGACGTCTTCGGTCTTGGCCATCAACTCTCGCACGGCGTGCAAGACCAGGGCTTGTATTTGCTGGGCACTGGGCTGGACATTGGGCTGTGTTGCCCCTTGAGCAGCAGCGGCAGCCGGCGCGATGGGTGCAACGGCACCTGGATCTGAAGCTGAGGCTTGCGAAGGTTTCGCAGCGCTGGGTTCAGCGGCTTTTCGCCCGCTGGCATCGCTCGCGCGATGCGTTTCTTCGCGCAGCTTTGACACGTTCAAGCGTGCCGCAGTCGGCATGCGGCGTATCGAAGTGTCAGCGCAAAGCGGGCATGACAATTGCCCGCGAGTCAGCTGAGTTTCGAAGTCATGGGCGGAACCAAACCATCCTTCAAACAGATGGTCGTGGCTGCAAGCCAGATTCAAAACAATCATGCGCTAGAGAGAAAGGACGAAGCAGGTTTAGACGGCGGCCTGCCAATCCAAGGCCCACTCACCGCGCTGCCAGCGCGACAACCAGAGCAGGCCAATCAAGGTCTTGGCATCGGTCATGGCGCCGCTGGCTGCCAAAGCATCAAGTTCACCCACACTGTGGGTGACGATGTCCAAGAACTCGCCCTCGTCCAGCGACTGCTTTCCTGCCTTCAGGCCGCGGGCAAAAAAGATCTCAATGCCTTCATCTGAATAGGCGATCGCATTGTGCAAAACGCCGGCATGAGCCCATTCGGCTGCGCTGTAACCGGTTTCTTCGAGCAACTCTCGTTGCGCACAAACCAGAGGCGCCTCGCCGGCATCGAGTTTGCCCGCAGGGAACTCCAGCATGGCCCGGCCCATGGGGTAGCGGAACTGTCGCTCCATCAGCAGGCGGTCGTCATCCAACAGAGGGACGATCATCACAGCGCCAGGATGAACGATGTACTCGCGCGTGGCGGTCGCCCCGTCGGGCATGCGCACCACATCGCGCTTAACCTTCAAAAAGCTGCCGGTGTAGACCGCAGCTGACTCCACGCATTGTTCGCGCAGATGGAGGTCCGCCTCGTCAACATGGGCGGCTGAGTCAGTCTTCATGACGCGAGCGCCTCAGGTAGCGCCAAACAAAGCCAGGGAAACCCAAGGTGATGAAGAGGCAAAGCCCGGCCGCATAGAACTCCCAACCCTGCGGCTGGCGCTGACCCAGCTTGGCTTCAATCGCGAACCCCAGGGCCAAGGTCAAGCAAGCCAGCAAGGCGAGCTCGAGCAAAAGCCATCCGGCGGCCTTGGGCTTGCGCTGCGGGCCCAGCAACAAGATTCGGTGGCTTAAGTACGGCAAGTTCGCCGCCGCAACGGCGGCGACCAAAACCAGCCAGATCGCTGTCTGGTTATCCATCAATCGAAATACAGCCTCAGGTCGCCAGCGTCTTGACGATGGCCTGAGCGCACATGGCCATCAAACCGCCCGGCAGCAAACCAAAGAACAGCACGGCGGCGCCGTTCAAAGACATGACCACGCGCACATCGCTGGGAGCGGCCAGGGGCGCTGTGTCGGTGGGTTCATCAAAGAACATCACCTTGACGATGCGCAGGTAGTAGAAGGCGCCGATCAGGGACACCACCACCGCCAGCACCGACAGCGCCAGATAGAAGTTCACATTGGTTGAGACCATGGCTTGCAGAACCGACAGCTTGGCGTAGAAGCCTGCGGTGGGCGGCACGCCCGCCAGAGAGAACATAAAGATGGTCATCACGGCGGCATACCAAGGGCTGCGCTTGGCCAAGCCGGCAAGATCTTTGATCTCTTCGGCTTCATGGCCTTGACGCGAGAGCAGCAAGATCATGCCGAAGGAGCCCAAGGTGGTCATCACATAAGTGACGACATAGAACATCGCCGAGCTGTAGGCATTGGCGGCCGACAGCGTGTTGTTGTTAACCACGCCAGAGGCCAAACCCAGCAACATGAAGCCCATCTGCGCAATGGTTGAGTAAGCCAACATGCGCTTCAGATTGGTCTGTGCAATGGCAGCCAAGTTACCGACCAGCAGCGACATCACGGCCAAGACGATCAGCATTTGTTGCCAATCCACGGCCAAGCCGATCATGCCTTCCACCAACAAGCGAATGGTGATGGCAAAAGCAGCGAGCTTGGGCGCGGCGCCAATCAGCAAAGTTGCAGCAGTCGGTGAGCCTTGGTAAACGTCGGGCACCCACATGTGGAAAGGTGCAGCACCCAGCTTGAAGGCCAAGCCAGCGACCACAAACACCACGCCAAAGACCAGGACGGACTTGTTTGGTACGCCAGTGCTGATGACGTTGAAGACCTGCGGGATCGACAGCGAACCGGTGGCGCCGTACATCATCGACAGGCCGTAGAGCAAGAAGCCGCTGGCCAAGGCGCCGAGCACAAAGTACTTCATTGCCGCTTCGGTCGAATTGGCATGGTCACGGCGCAAGGCCACCAAGGCATAGAGCGACAAGCTCATCAACTCCAGACCCAGATAGATGACCAGGAAGTTGTTGGCCGACAGCATCACAAAGATGCCCAGCAGCGAAAACAGGCTGAGGGTGAACAACTCGCCCTTCAGCATGTCGCGCGAAGCGGCATAGGGTCGTGCATACACCAGGGTCACGATGGTGGCGACGCAGGCGAAGAAGGCCAGCAGGTGGCCCATCGGGTCGGCCACCACCATGCCTTGCATGGCGTAGACGGTCGCGCCGTCGTTGAAATAGCTGAGATGCACGCCACCGACGACCGCCAGGGTCAGCTGTGTCAGCCAGTAAGTGGGGCGACGCTCAGGATCGGTGACGAACAGATCCACCATGGCCACGATACAGGCCATGACCAGGAGAGCGATTTCGGGGTAGACCGCGAGCCAGTTCATATTGTTCATTTGGGTGTGGCCTCTCTCAAATGCCGCTCAGCTTGGACACGGCCACATGCTTGAGCAACTCGCTCACGGAGACCTGCATGACATCGGTGAAGGGCTTGGGATAGACGCCCATCCACAGCACGGCAATCGCCAGCACCGCCATCATCAGGAATTCACGGGCGTTGATATCGCTCAGATTCTTGACATCGTCATTGGTGACGGCACCGAAGTACACGCGCTTGTACATCCACAGCGAATAGGCAGCGCCAAAGATCAAGGCGGTGGCTGCGATCGCGCCCAGCCAGAAGCTGTACTTGACCGTACCCAGGATCACCATCCACTCACCGACGAAACCGGCGGTAGCAGGCAGGCCGCAATTGGCCATGGCGAAGAACAAGGCAAAGGCCGCGAACTTGGGCATGGTATTCACCACACCACCATAACTGGCGATCTCGCGGGAATGCACACGGTCGTACAAGACACCGATAGACAGGAACATCGCACCCGACACGAAGCCGTGCGAGATCATTTGCACCAGTCCGCCGGCCATGCCCAACTCATTGAAGATAAAGAAGCCCAGGGTGACAAAGCCCATGTGCGCGATGGACGAATACGCCACCAGCTTCTTCATGTCTTGCTGCACCAAGGCCACCAAGCCGATATAGACCACACCGATCAAGGACATGGCGATGATCAACCAGGACCATTGATGCGCAGCGTCTGGCGTAATGGGCATGGAGAAACGCAGGAAGCCGTAGGCGCCCAACTTCAACATGATGGCGGCCAGCACGACCGAGCCACCAGTGGGTGCTTCCACGTGAGCATCAGGCAGCCAGGTGTGCACCGGCCACATCGGCACCTTGACCGAGAAAGCGGCCAAGAAGGCAAAGAACAACAAGGTTTGCGCTTGCGAGCTCAAGGGCAGCTTGTGCCAGGTCAGGATGTCGAAGGAACCGCCCGACTGGAAGTACAGGTAGAGCAGCGCGATCAGCATCAGCAAGGAGCCAGCCAGCGTGTAGAGGAAGAACTTGAAGGCCGCATAGACACGGCGCGGACCACCCCAAACACCGATGATGATGTACATCGGGATCAGCGTCGCTTCAAAGAAGACGTAGAACAGCAGGCCATCAAGCGCAGAGAACACACCGATCATCAGACCCGACAGGATCATGAAAGCGCCCATGTACTGATTGACGCGCGACTCGATCACTTCCCAAGCCGCCAGTACCACGATGACGGTGATGAAGGCCGTTAGCGGCACGAACCACATCGAAATGCCGTCCACGCCCAGGTGGTAGCGCACATTGAAGCGCTCGATCCAGGGCTGGTTTTCGACGAACTGCATGGCAGCGGTCGAAGTGTCAAAACCGCCAATCAAAGGCAGCGTGACCGCAAAGCAGGCCAGCGAGGCGATCAGGGCCAACCAACGCACGGTCTTGGCTTGGTCGTCTCGGCCCAGGGCCAAGAGAATCAGGCCGCAGGCGATGGGTAGAAAAATGGCAAGACTAAGCAACATTCTTGTTCTCCGCCCTAGATCAAAGACCAGCCAAGGTCTTGAATTGGGGCCATATATAGGGCCACAGCTGCCACGTCATCAGTCCGATCACGCCCAGAATCATCACCAGCGCGTACCAGTACAGGTGACCGGTTTGCACTCGGCGCACCAAGCTGGCAATGCCGCCCACAGTGCGGGCTGAACCGTTGATGATCAAGCCGTCGATCAGGGCCGCATCGCCGCCCTTCCAGAAAGCCAGACCCAGACCACGCGCGGCCTTGGCCAACACGTTTTCATTGAACCAGTCCAGGTAGTACTTGTTTTCCAGCACATTGACGACCGGCGAGAGCACACGGCCAATGGTCTTGGGAATGTTCGGTGCGATCAAGTAGAAGACATAAGCCGTGACCACGCCACCCAGAGCCAGCCAGAACGGCAAGGTGCTCAGGCCGTGGACGGCCATCGCGGCGGCGCCGTGGAATTCATGCGCCAGTTCTTTCATGGCGTGGTGCACTTCATGGTTGACGAAAATCGCGTCCTTGAAGAAGTCACCGAACAACATCGGCTGAATGGCCAGGTAGCCGATCACCACCGAAGGAATGGCCAGCAGCACCAATGGCAGGGTCACAACCCAAGGCGACTCATGCGGCACATGCGGTTCATGGTGGCCATGGTCATCATGATGGTCATGTTCGCCGGGGAAAGGCTTGTGACGGAAGTTCTCCTTGCCGTGGAAGACCAGGAAGTACATGCGGAAGGAATAGAAGGCCGTCACGAAGACGCCGGCAATCACCGCAAAGTACGCAAAGCCTGCACCGGGCAGATGGCTGGCGTGCACCGCCTCGATGATGCTGTCCTTGGAGTAGAAGCCAGCAAACAACGGCGTTCCGATCAAAGCCAAGGAACCCAGCAACGACGTGATCCAGGTGATCGGCATGTACTTGCGCAGGCCACCCATATTGCGAATGTCTTGGTCGTGGTGCATGCCGATGATGACCGAGCCCGCGCCGAGGAACAGCAAGGCCTTGAAGAAGGCGTGCGTCATCAGGTGGAAGACCGCCACCGAGTAGGCCGAAGCACCGAGCGCCACCGTCATATAGCCCAGCTGCGACAAGGTCGAGTAAGCCACGACGCGCTTGATGTCGTTCTGGATGATGCCCAAGAAGCCCATGAACAAGGCCGTGATGGCACCGATCACCAGCACGAAGTTCAAAGCAGTGTCCGACAACTCAAACAAAGGGCTCATGCGAGCCACCATGAAGATACCGGCGGTCACCATGGTGGCGGCGTGGATCAGCGCGGAGATGGGGGTCGGGCCTTCCATCGAGTCCGGGAGCCAGACGTGCAGCGGGAACTGGGCCGATTTGCCCATGGCACCGATGAACAAGCAGATGCAAGCGACGCTCAGCATCATCCAATCACTGCCCCACAAAGGCGCGTTGAAGGCGATGGTGGACAGCTCCGCGCGCTTGGCGAAGACTTCCGTGTAGTTCAGCGAGCCTGCATAAGCCACCAGCAAACCAATGCCCAGGATGAAGCCAAAGTCACCGACACGGTTGACCAGGAAGGCCTTCATATTGGCGAAGATCGCGGTAGGTTTGGTGTACCAGAAACCAATCAAGAGGTAACTGACGAGGCCCACGGCTTCCCAGCCGAAGAACAGTTGCAGCATGTTGTTGCTCATGACGAGCATCAACATCGAGAAGGTGAACAGCGAGATATAGCTGAAGAAGCGTTGATAGCCCGGATCTTCTTGCATATAGCCAATGGTGTAGATGTGCACCATCAGCGACACAAAGGTCACCACGCACATCATCATGGCGGTCAGGCCATCGACCAAGAAGCCCACTTCCATCTTCAGGCCGCCGACCACCATCCATTCATAAATGGTTTGGTTGAAGCGGGCACCGTCGTTGATGACCGAATTCAAGGTCATCGCCGAGATGATGAAGGCGATCAGAACGCCCAGAATGGTGACGCTGTGGGCGCCTGCGCGCCCCACCTGCTTGCCAAACAGACCGGCCACGATGGCGCCGACCAGGGGTGCCAAAGGCACCGCAAGCAACATGTTTTGAGAGAGTTGTGCGGACATATGGCGATCAGCCCTTCAACGCGTCGAGTTCTTCGACATTGATGGTGGCGCGGTTGCGGAACAGCACGACCAGAATGGCCAAGCCGATCGCCGACTCTGCGGCCGCCACGGTCAGGATGAAGAACACAAAGACTTGCCCAGCCATATCGCCCAAGTAGTGCGAGAAGGCAACGAAATTCAGATTCACGGCCAGCAACATCAACTCGATCGCCATCAGCAGCACGATCAGGTTTTTGCGGTTCATGAAGATGCCCACCACCGACAGCGCGAAAAGCATCGCGCCCAAGGTCAGGAAGTGGCCCAGCGTCAGGGTCATCATGCTTTGGCTCCAGTGTCAGCTGCTGCTTCAGCAGCAGGGGCAGCAGCAACTTCCACGCTCGGTGCCACCTTGATGATGCGCAGGCGATCGGCCTTCTTGACCTTGACCTGCTCAGACGGGTTCTGGCTGCGTGAGTCCTTGCGCTTACGCAGGGTCAACGCGATGGCGGCAATGATGGCCACCAACAGCAACACGGCCGCGATTTGCAAGGGGTACAGGTACTGGGTGTAGATCGCCACGCCCAGCATCTTGGTGTTGCCCAGCTTCAGAGCAGCTTCAGTGGCAGCGGGCGCTTCGCTCAAACGGAAGCCGCCCATCAGCACGGCCGCCATTTCCAAGGCGATGAGGGTGCCCACTAGCGCACCCAGCGGCAGGTGCTTCCAGAAACCTTCGCGCACATGGTCGGAGTTGATGTCCAACATCATCACCACGAAGAGGAAGAGCACCATCACGGCGCCGATATAAACCAACACCAAGGTGATGGCCAGGAACTCGGCTTTCAACAGCATCCAGATGCAGGAGGCGGTGAAGAAGGCCAGGATCAGGAATAGGGCCGAATGCACGGTGCTGCGCGCCGTGATCACACGGAACGATGCACCCAGCAGCACGGCCGAGAAGATGTAGAACAAAGCAGTGGTGATTTCCATGCGTCTTCCTGCAAAGCAGCAGTCTCGCGCGGGATGAGGCTAGAGCTTGACTCCAGCCCACCCGGAGCGATCAGCGGTACTTGGCGTCGGCCTCCTTTTGGGCTGCGATCTCGGGCTCGAATCGGTCACCGACTGCCAGCAACATGTCCTTGGTGAAGTACAGGTCGCCACGCTTTTCGCCGTGATACTCAAAAATACTGGTTTCGACGATCGAGTCGACCGGGCAGCTTTCTTCGCAGAAACCGCAGAAGATGCACTTGGTCAGGTCGATGTCATAACGCGTGGTACGCCGTGAACCGTCTTCGCGCACGCCGGCCTCAATGGTGATGGCCATGGCGGGGCAAACAGCTTCGCAGAGCTTGCAGGCGATGCAACGCTCTTCGCCGTTTTCATAACGGCGCAGCGCATGCAGGCCACGGAAACGAGGCGACAAGGGTGTCTTCTCTTCCGGGAACTGCACCGTGATATTGCGCGACAAGAAATGCCGTCCAGTCAGGGCCAGGCCCTTGAACAGCTCGATGAGCATGAAGCTCTTGATGAAGCTTACTGCAGACATGGGAGGACCTCAGCTCACTTCCAGATGTTGTAGGGCGACTGAATCCAGAGGCCAATGACGACCAACCAGACCAGGGTCACAGGGATAAAGATCTTCCAGCCCAGACGCATGATCTGGTCATAGCGGTAGCGCGGGAAGCTGGCTCGCACCCACAAGAACATGGTGACGACGGCAAAGGTCTTGGCGCCCAACCAGATCCAACCGGGGATGAAGTCCAGCGCTGCGAACGGCGACAACCAACCACCCAGGAAGAACAGCACAGTCAGGATGGAGACCAGCCACATATTGGCGTATTCGGCCAAGAAGAACATGGCGAAAGACATGCCCGAATACTCGACCATGTGACCGGCCACGATTTCAGACTCACCTTCAACCACGTCGAAGGGGTGACGGTTGGTTTCGGCCAGACCAGAGATGAAGTACACGCCGAAGATAGGCAGCAAAGGCAACCAGTTCCAAGACAAGACGCCCATGCCCATGTCGGCAAACTGACCCTTGCCCTGCCCCATGACGATGTCGGTCATGTTCAGGCTGCCGCTGACCATCAGCACCACCACCAGGGCGAAGCCCATGGCGATTTCGTAACTGACCATCTGTGCGGAGGCACGCAGCGCGCCCAAGAAAGCGTACTTCGAGTTCGAAGCCCAGCCGGCAATGATGACGCCGTAAACCTCGATCGAGGTGATGGCCATCAAGAGCAGTACGCCGGCATTGACATTGGCCAGCGCCACTTCAGGGCCGAAGGGCACCACCACCCAGGCAGCCAGGGCCGGCATGATGGTCATGATGGGGCCGATGAAGAACAAACCCTTATTGGCGGCCGAGGGAACAATGATCTCCTTGAAGATCAGTTTCACCGCATCGGCGATCGGTGTCAGCAAGCCGAAGGGACCGACCCGATTCGGGCCCGGACGAATCTGCGTCCAGCCGATCGCCTTGCGTTCCCACAGCGTCAGGTAGGCCACGCAGATCATCAGCGGAGCGACCAAGACGATGATCTTGATCAGGTTCCAGATCACGGGCCAAGCGCCGCCGAGCAGCTGCGCGCCAGATTGGTAAAAGGTGTCAATCATTGCTGTTCTAAGCCTCTCAAGCCTTGGCCACGCTCAAAGCGCCGAAAGACGAGCCCAGCGCTGCGGTTTCGGCCAAACCGGCCGGCACACGCACCACCGTGGCAGGCAGCTTGGCATCCAAACGGGCGGCCAGCTGCACTTCGCCAGCACCTTCTTGGCTGATACGCACTGAAGCGCCTTCGCTCAGACCCAGCTGCGTCCACAGCGCTTGAGGCAAGCTCGCAACGGCTGCATTGCGGCCATCGCTGCTCAACTGCAAGGAGCTGGCGTTGCGAACCAGGGCGTCGGTCGCGTAGATCGGCAGATCGGCCAAACGTTCCAAACCTGCGGCGGCGCCGGCCAGACTTGGCACCGCACTCGAAGCATTGCTCAGACGTGCGTTGAGGTCGGAATAGTCGGGACCCAGGGCCTCGGTCCGCACCTGCTCGGAGCTGTCTTGCGCAAAACCCTCGAGCGCCAGCAAATTGCCCAGCACGCGCAAAATCTTCCAGCCCGGACGGGTTTCGCCCAGCGCCTTGACCACACCGACGAAACTTTGGGCGCGACCTTCGGCGTTGACGAAAGTACCCGAGGTTTCTGTGAACGGTGCCGTCGGTAGCATCACATCGGCGTATTCCAGACCGGTCTTGAAGGCGCTCATCACCACGACCATCTCAGCAGCGGCCAAGGCTTTGGCAGCGGCCGCCGGATTGGCGCTGTCCAGCACCGGATCGTTGTTCAAGAGCAGCAAGGCCTTCAGCTGACCGTTCAACATCTGTCCAGCATTCAGACCACCGGCCTTGGGCAAAGCCGAGGCCAGCTGTGCGCCGACGGTGTTGGCGGCAGCGCTCAGATAACCAACGGTGGAGCCGGTCTGCGCCGCAATCCAGTTGGCCAAGCTCAGCAGGCTGCTGGCTTGCGGATGCTGTGCGGCGGCGTTGCCCAACAGCACGGCCTTGCGATCACCGCAAAGCAGCGCATCGGCGATCGCCTGTGCGGCCTCGGTGGCTTGGCCGGGCAGCGGGGCGCTTGCTCCGGTGGCGGAGGCAATCGCCGCGGCCACATCGGCCAGACTTTGCACCCAAGCGCTCGGTGCAGCAGTCACACGGGCAGCGACCGGCATCAGCCAGTCGTCTTCCGCAGCATGGATGCTCATCACCTGCGCGCCGTGGCGTGCAGCTTGACGCAGACGCTGCGCAAACAGAGGGTGATCTTTGCGCAGATTGGAGCCGACCACCAGGGCGCGGTCCAACTCGCTCAAGGAGGCGATTGAGCAGCCCAGCCAGAAAGCCTTGCCGGCTTCAGCCTGGTTGGCGAAGTCGCTGTGGCGCAGACGGGTGTCGATGTTCTCGCCACCCAGACCGCGCACCAGCTTGGCCAGCAGATGCAACTCTTCCACGGTGCTGTGCTCGGAACCGAGCGCGCCGATGGCGGCTGGGCCATGCTCTGCACGAATGGCCTTCAGGCCGTTAGCGATGTACTCGAGCGCTGTACTCCAATCAACCGTCTTCCAAGCGCCGCCCTGCTTGATCATCGGCTGGGTCAGACGCTGATCGCTGTTCAGAGCTTCGTAAGAGAAGCGGTCGCGATCGGCGATCCAGCATTCATTGACGGCTTCGTTCTCCAGCGGCACGACGCGCATCACCTCATTGCCCTTGACCTGAACGATCAAATTGGCACCGGTGCTGTCATGCGGGCTGACACTCTTGCGGCGCGACAACTCCCAAGTACGAGCGCTGTAGCGGAAGGGCTTGCTGGTCAAGGCGCCGACCGGACAGATGTCGATCATATTGCCCGACAACTCCGAGTCGACCGAGCGGCCGACAAAGGTCTGGATCTCGGCATGCTCGCCGCGATGCGCCATGCCCAGTTCCATCACGCCGGCAATTTCTTGGCCGAAGCGCACGCAGCGGGTGCAATGAATGCAGCGGCTCATCTCTTGCATGGAGATCAGAGGGCCGACGTTCTTCTGGAAGACGACGCGCTTTTCTTCGGTGTAGCGCGACTTGCCGGCACCGTAGCCCACCGCCAAGTCTTGCAACTGGCATTCGCCACCCTGGTCGCAGATCGGGCAATCGAGCGGGTGGTTGATCAGCAAGAACTCCATCACGCCTTGCTGGGCCTTCAGCGCCTTGTCGCTCTTGGTGCGAACGATCATGCCTTGCGTGACCGGCGTCGCGCAGGCGGGCATAGGCTTGGGCGCCTTCTCCACATCGACCAAGCACATGCGGCAGTTGGCGGCGATGGAGAGCTTCTTGTGATAGCAGAAATGCGGGATGTAAGTGCCGGCCTGCTCGGCGGCATGCATCACCATGCTGCCCGCAGGAACCGTCAGCTTCTGACCGTCGAGTTCGATTTCAATCATGTCGTGTCCTGTCCTGCCTCAAACCGAGGCCGGCACCAGAGCCGTTTTGTGTTCGATCAGATGAACGAACTCGTGTTTGAAGTTCTTGATCATGGCGCGCACCGGCATAGCCGCTGCATCGCCCAAAGCGCAGATGGTGCGACCCTGAATGTTGTCCGCCACCGAGTTCAGCAAATCGATGTCTTCGGGCTTGCCATGGCCGTTGGCAATACGCTCGACCACGCGGTGCATCCAGCCGGTACCTTCACGGCAAGGTGTGCATTGACCGCAGGACTCGTGGGCATAGAAGTAAGACAAGCGCAGCAGGCTCTTGACCATGCAACGGCTGTCGTCCATCACGATGACCGCACCCGAGCCCAGCATCGAACCGGCCTTGGCGATGGAGTCATAGTCCATCGTGCAGTCCATCATAACTTCGGCGGTCAAGACTGGCGAGGACGATCCGCCTGGGATCACGGCCTTCAGCTTGCGGCCCTTGCGCACGCCACCCGCCAGTTCCAGCAGCTTGGAAAACGGTGTGCCCAATGGGATCTCGTAATTGCCGGGACGCTCAACGTCACCCGAGACCGAGAAGATCTTGGTGCCGCCGTTATTGGGCTTGCCGATTTCCAGATAGGGCTGGCCGCCATTTCGGATGATCCAGGGGACAGCCGCAAAGGTCTCGGTGTTGTTGATGGTGGTCGGACGACCATACAGTCCAAAGCTGGCGGGGAACGGCGGCTTGAAGCGTGGCTGGCCCTTCTTGCCTTCCAGCGACTCGAGCAGCGCGGTTTCTTCACCGCAGATGTAGGCGCCGAAACCGTGAAAAGCGTGCAGCTGAAAGCTGAAGTCCGAACCCAGAATGTTGTCACCCAAGAAACCGGCCGCGCGAGCTTCTTCCAAGGCCGCTTCGAAGCGTTCGTAGACCTCAAAGATCTCGCCGTGGATGTAGTTGTAGCCGGTCTTGATGCCCATGGCGAAAGCGGCAATCGCCATGCCTTCAATCACGATGTGCGGGTTGAACATCAAGATGTCGCGGTCTTTGCAAGTGCCGGGCTCGCCTTCGTCCGAGTTGCAAACCAGGTACTTGGCACCCGGGAACTGACGCGGCATGAAGCTCCACTTCAAGCCGGTTGGGAAACCAGCGCCGCCGCGGCCGCGCAGGCCGGAAGCCTTGACCTCGGCGATGACTTGGTCTTGCGTCAGCGGCGTGCCTTCGGGCGCGCCCTCGCCTTTCAAGATTTTTCGCAGTGCGGCATAACCGCCACGTGCGACGTAGTCCTTCAGACCCCAATTCTTGCCATCCAGACCGTCATAGATCTGCGCGCCGATGTGGCGATCATGGAAACAGGTCTCGACGCCCTGACTCTGAAACTTGGATAGATCCAGCATGCTTCTTCCCGTTCCTCAGTTCTTGGCCGCAGCGGCTTCGGCTGCTGCATGGGCCTTGAGCACGTCGACCAGCTCATCGAGGCGCTGGTGACTCATGAAGCTGCACATCTGACGGTCATTGACCAACATCACCGGCGAGTCGGCGCAGGCGCCAAGACATTCGCTCTTTTGCACGGTGAACATACCGTCGGCCGTCGTACCGCCCTCTTCCACGCCCAGCTTTTCGCACAGGTGGTTGAGCGCCTTCTGGCCGTCGCGCAACTGGCAAGGCAAATTGGTACAGACGTTCAACTTGAACTGACCCAGCTTGCGCTGGTTGTACATGTTGTAGAAGGTCGTCACTTCGTAAACAGCGATCGGCGGCATGCCCAAGTAGGCAGCGATCGCGTCCTCGCTGGCACGAGACACAAAGCCAATCTCTTGCTGCACGATGGACAGGCAGGCCATCACGGCCGACTGCTTCTGGTCGGCCGGGTACTTGGCCACTTCGCGCGCAAAACGTGCCGCGGTGGCTTCACTCAGAATGTATTCATTGCTCATCGAATGACTCACCGATCGATTTCACCGAACACGATGTCCATCGTGCCGATGATGGCTACCGCGTCAGCCAACATATGGCCACGCGCCATTTCATCCAGCGCTGCCAAATGGGCAAAGCCTGGGGCGCGAATCTTCAGTCGGTAAGGCTTGTTGGCCCCATCGCTGACCATATAGATGCCGAACTCACCCTTGGGATGCTCCACCGCCGCGTAGGCTTCGCCTTCGGGGACGGGGAATCCTTCGGTGAAGAGTTTGAAGTGGTGGATCAACTCTTCCATGTTCGACTTCATGCCAACACGAGAAGGAGGAGCGACTTTGTGGTTATCGGTGATCACCGGGCCGGGATTGGCGCGCAACCAAGCCACGCATTGCTGGATGATGCGATTCGATTGGCGCATCTCTTCGACGCGCACCACATAGCGGTCATAGGTGTCGCCGTTGGTGCCGACCGGAACGTCGAAATCCACCTTGGCGTAAGCGTCATAAGGCTGACTCTTGCGCAAGTCCCAAGGGATGCCGCAACCACGCAGCATTGGGCCGGTGAAGCCCATATTCAAAGCGCGCTCGGGCGACACCACGCCGATGCCGACGGTACGTTGTTTCCAGATCCGGTTATCGGTCAGCAGCGTTTCGTAATCGTCCACATTGCTGGGGAAGCGATTGCAGAAGTCTTCGATGAAGTCCAGCAGCGTGCCGCTGCGGTTCTCATTCATTTTGGCCAAGGTCTTGGCATTCTTGATCTTGCTGACCTTGTACTGCGGCATGCTGTCCGGCAGATCGCGATAGACACCGCCAGGACGGAAATAAGCCGCATGCATGCGCGCGCCGGAGACGGCTTCGTACATATCGAACAGGTCTTCACGCTCACGGAAAGCGTAAATCAGCACGTTCATCGCGCCGCAATCCAGACCGTGCGCGCCCAACCACATGAGGTGATTCAGCAAGCGCGTGATCTCGGCAAACATCACACGGATGTATTGCGCACGGATCGGCACTTCGATGCCCATCATCTTCTCGATGGCCAGGCAATAGGCCTGCTCATTGGCCATCATCGACACATAGTCGAGACGGTCCATATAAGGCAGCGACTGGATATAAGTCTTGCTCTCGGCCAGCTTTTCAGTGGCACGGTGCAACAAACCGATATGCGGGTCAGCCCGCTGAATCACTTCACCGTCGAGCTCCAAGACCAAGCGCAGCACACCGTGCGCAGCCGGGTGCTGAGGACCGAAATTCAGCGTGTAGTTCTTGATTTCAGCCATGAATCAGATACCACCGTAGTTTTCTTCGCGGATGATGCGCGGCGTGATTTCACGCGGCTCAATCGTCACCGCTTGATAAATCACGCGTTTTTGCTCGGCGTCGTAACGCATTTCCACATTGCCCGAAGTCGGGAAGTCCTTGCGCATTGGGTGACCGATGAATCCGTAATCGGTCAGGATGCGGCGCAGGTCTTCGTGACCATCAAAAATGATGCCGTACAGGTCAAATGCCTCGCGCTCAAACCAGTTGGCGGAGTTCCAAATCGGCGTGATGGCGGCAACGCAAGGAAACGCGTCGTCTGGGCAGTAGACCTTCAGGCGCACACGCCAGTTCTTGTTGACCGACAGCAGATGCGAAGCCACGGCATAACGCAGGCCTTCGTAGCCGCCGTCTTTGTAGCTGCTGTAATCCAGGCCACAGAGGTCAATCAACTGCTCAAAGCGAAGTTCTGGGTGATCACGCAAGGTCTTCGCGACCGACAGATAGTCGGCAGCAGCAACTTCTATGGTGATTTCACCAAACTGATTCTTCAGTTTTTGAATCTTGTCGCCAAGGACAGACTCAAGTGCGGCTTGCAGGGTGGCAAGTTTGCTCATCGGTACTTGTTCCTTCAGCGCGCAATCGTGTTTTCACGACGAATCTTGGCCTGCAATTGCAGGATGCCGTACAGCAAGGCCTCGGCCGTTGGTGGGCAGCCAGGCACATAAACATCGACCGGCACGATGCGATCGCAACCGCGCACGACCGAATAGCTGTAGTGGTAGTAACCACCGCCATTGGCACAGGAACCCATCGAGAGCACCCAACGCGGCTCGGCCATCTGGTCGTAGACCTTGCGCAAAGCGGGTGCCATCTTGTTGCACAGCGTGCCGGCAACAATCATCAAATCGCTCTGACGAGGGCTGGGGCGGAACAACATGCCGAAACGGTCGATGTCATAACGCGCCGCGCCAGCGTGCATCATCTCAACCGCACAACAGGCCAGACCGAAGGTCATTGGCCACAAGGAACCGGTCTTGGACCAGTTGATCAGCTTGTCGACCGAGGTGGTGACAAAGCCTTCTTTTAGAACGCCTTCGATACCCATGAGGTGCGCTTCCGAGTTCTGAGTCTGTCAGCAGACCAGGTGCATCATTCCCAATCCAGGGCGCCTTTTTTCCACTCGTAGGCAAAACCTACGACCAGAATGCCCAGGAAAATCATCATCGACCAGAAACCCACCGCTCCAATCTCGCGCAGAGAAACTGCCCAAGGAAAGAGAAACGCGATTTCCAAGTCAAACAAAATGAACAAAATGGCCACGAGGTAATACCGGACGTCGAATTTCATTCGAGCATCTTCAAAGGCCTCGAAGCCGCATTCATAGGGGGAGTTTTTGGCCGCATCAGGCCGATTTGGCCCAAGCAGAAAGCCGAGCACTTGAGGCGCCACGCCGACGCCGGCGCCGACCAGGATGAAGAGGATGACGGGTAGGTACTGATCCAAGTTCATGGGTGACGCTCTGTCTAGAGCTGCTTTCCGCCTCCAAGCGGTCCACAGCGATTCGAAAAAAGCAACGGGCGCACCGACAGCGATAAATCGCTTACGGACTGCGCCCGCCTGGTCCCCGGCATTGCAATCAAGAATTTCATCCCGACTTACTCCGCGACAGGGCGCTCCGATCAGCATTCTTCGGGCTCCAACCTTGGAATACTAACCTATGTTTTGGTGCCGTCGGCGAGACTCGAACTCGCACAGCTTTCGCCACTACCCCCTCAAGATAGCGTGTCTACCAATTTCACCACGACGGCCAATACTTAAATCTAATCTCGACTTGCTTTATATAGCGAGAGGGATCGCTATCAAGTCAGCCTCGAATTCTATACCGAAATTTCAAGGCCTCTTAGCTGGCAAAAGCAAAATGTTTGCATTTTGTTGACAGAGGCCGACAGGCCACGAGCCCGAAATGCTCGTGTCAGTTTCCTGCAGCAGACGCTGCAACGGGCGCAGGCGCGACCAAGGCCGGTGCGGCGCCAGGAATGGCGGCAGCACCAGAGGCAGCAACAGCAGCAGGTGCTGCACGGTCCAGGATCGTGTCCTTGCTGCTCGCGCCACCGCGGTGATTAGCCAAGTAAGCCATGGCCAAAGTACTGACAAAGAAGATGGTGGCGCAGATGGCCGTGCTGCGCGACAGGAAGTTGGCACTGCCAGTGGCACCAAACAAACTACCCGATGCGCCGCTACCAAACGAGGCCCCCATATCAGCGCCCTTGCCGTGCTGCACCAACACCAAGCCAATCATGGCCAAAGCACTCAGCAACTGCAAAACCAAGACCAAATTCATCCAAACTTGCATTTCAAACACTCCAAAAATTCTTGATCTTTTGGCCTCGACTTGCGAGACCCCAAGCTCGGCAAAAGGCTCCGAGGCCAAACTACAAACTCTTTACATGGCCGCCCGGCAGATGGCGGCAAAGTCCGCAGCCTTCAAGGCCGCACCACCGATCAAACCACCATCAATATCAGCCTGGGCAAACAACTGCGCCGCATTGTCCGGCTTGACGCTGCCACCATACAGAATGCGCATGGTGTCAGCCTTCTGGCTGGCTGCCTGCAACTGCTTGCGCAGCACCGCATGTACGGCCTGGGCTTGCTCGGGGCTAGCGGTCAAACCGGTACCAATGGCCCACACCGGCTCGTACGCCAGCACGATTTCACCGATGCAATGCGTCAGCGTATGGATGACAGCCGCCAACTGCCGCTTCACCACCAACTCGGTTTGACCGGCTTCGCGCTCTGCCAGCGTCTCGCCCACACAGACGATGGGCGTGACGCCATGGGCCAAAGCGGCCTTGGCCTTGTCCGCGACCAACTGATCACTTTCATGGTGATAGGCACGCCGCTCGGAATGACCGACGATGACATAACGGCAACCCAGGTCGGACAACATGGCCGACGAGACTTCACCGGTGTAAGCGCCCTGCTCATGAGATGAGCAATCTTGCGCACCCAACAGCACCTGTTGACCCGTCAGCGTCAAGGCGGTTTCCGTTAGATAAGGAAACGGCACACAAACAGCAACGTCGGCACTCCACGGCCCAGCATCCTTCAATGCACCCAACAGGGCGGCATTCGAGGCTCGGCTGCCATGCATTTTCCAATTGCCAACAACAAGCTTCTTGCGCATTGTCTCTGTCCTTTATTTGTGAATCAGTGCCAGCTCAACACGATCTTGCCGATGTGCTCGCCCGATTCCATCAATGAATGCGCGGCAGCCGTTTGATCCGCAGGCATGCTGCGATAGATCACCGGGCCAATCTCCCGCCGCGACAACAAGGGCCAAACTCGGTCCCTCAAGGCGCGCGCAATGCTCGCTTTGAAAGCCAAAGAGCGCGGCCGCAAGGTTGAGCCGGTCACCGTCAAGCGGCGACGCAGCACCAAGCCAGCATCGAACTTGGCATCAACCCCACCTTGAACGGCAATGATCACCGTCCGGCCATCTTCCGCCAAGCAGCGCACATTACGCTCAACATAGCTGCCCGCGACCATATCCAAAATGACATCAACGCCGCGACCGGCCGTCGCAGCGGCGACTTCCGCAACAAAATCTTGTTGCTTATAGTCAATCGCCAGATCGGCACCCAGCTTCAGACACGCATCAGCCTTGTCGGCATTGCCCACCGTGACCAGCACGCGAGCACCCATGGCCTTGGCCAATTGAATGGCCGTCACGCCGATGCCACTGCTGCCGCCGTGAACCAAGAGTGTTTCGCCTGCCATCAGGCCCGCGCGCTCGAAAACATTGGACCAAACGGTGAAGTAGGTTTCCGGCAAGCTGGCAGCCTCAACCATGCTCCAACCCTCAGGCACCGACAGGCATTGGCCAATCGGTGCTGTACAGAGCTCGGCATAGCCCCCGCCCGCCACCAAGGCGCACACCGCATCGCCGAGCTTGAAGCCCGCCTCAGCCAAGGCCTGCGCATCACCCGCGACGATTCGCCCGGCCACTTCTAGGCCTGGCAAATCACTGGCACCGGCCGGAGCCGGATAAGCGCCCTTGCGCTGCAGCACATCGGGGCGATTGAGGCCAAAGGCCTCCACCACGATCAAGCACTCCCCTGCCCCAGCGATGGGGTCGGGGCGCTCGATCATCTGCAGCACCTCAGGCCCGCCTGGGCGGGTGATGGCGATTGCCTTCATCGGCAGCGACGACTTCGTCTTACTCTGCGTCAGCCGGCGCTTGCACAGGAGCCGAGTCACGGTCGATCAAAGCCTTCATCGACAGCTTGATGCGACCCTTTTCGTCGGTTTCCATGACCTTGACCTTGACGATCTGGCCTTCCTTCAGGAAGTCGGTCACCTTCTCGACGCGCTGGTGGGCGATCTGGCTGATGTGCAGCAGACCATCCTTGCCAGGCAGCAGGTTCACCAGGGCACCGAAGTCCAAGATCTTGGTGATCGGGCCTTCGTAGACCTTGCCGATTTCGACTTCGGCGGTGATCTCGGCGATGCGCTTCTTGGCGTATTCGGCCTTCTCAGCATCGGTCGAGGCGATGGTGATGGTGCCGTCTTCGCCGATGTCGATGGTGGTGCCAGTTTCTTCGGTCAGCGCACGGATGGTGGCGCCGCCCTTGCCGATCACGTCACGGATCTTTTCCGGGTTGATCTTCATGGTGTACAGACGCGGCGCGAACTGCGACACCTCGGTGTTGGCCGTACCCATGGCTTCGACCATCTTGCCCAGGATGTGCAGGCGAGCTTCCTTGGCCTGAGCCAAGGCGACTTGCATGATTTCCTTGGTGATGCCCTGGATCTTGATGTCCATCTGCAGCGCAGTGATACCACCGGTGGTGCCGGCCACCTTGAAGTCCATATCGCCAAGGTGATCTTCGTCACCCAGGATGTCGGTCAGCACGGCGAAACGGTTGCCGTCCTTGATCAGGCCCATGGCGATACCGGCCACGTGGGCCTTCATCGGCACGCCAGCGTCCATCAAAGCCAGGCAGCCGCCGCAGACCGAAGCCATCGACGAAGAGCCGTTTGACTCGGTGATTTCCGACACGACACGCATCGAGTACGGGAAGTCTTCCTTGCTCGGCAGCGCAGCGATCAACGCACGCTTGGCCAAGCGGCCATGGCCGATTTCGCGGCGCTTTGGGCTGCCCACCCGACCGGTTTCGCCGGTAGCAAAGGGAGGCATGTTGTAGTGCAGCATGAAGCGGTCTTCGAACTCGCCAGCCAGCGCGTCAATGCGCTGCGCGTCGCGGTCGGTGCCGAGCGTGGCAACCACCAGCGCCTGAGTTTCACCACGGGTGAACAGGGCCGAACCGTGGGTGCGGGGCAGGATGCTGTTGCTGATTTCGATCGGGCGCACGGTGCGGGTGTCGCGACCGTCGATGCGCGGCTCACCCGCCAGGATTTGGCCGCGCACGATGCGAGCTTCGATCTCGAACAGCATGCTTTCGACTTCGACCTTGTCGAACTCGACGCCGTCGGCCTTCAGGCCAGCCATGACGTTAGCAGTCACGGCGCGGCAGGCTTGCGTACGGGCTTGCTTGTTGCGGATTTGGTAAGCCGCAGCCAGGGCGTCGTCGGCCAGTGCGCCGACCTTGGCGATCAGCTCTTCGTTCTTGGCCGGAGCCTTCCAGTCCCAAGCCGGCTTGCCGGCGTCGCGCACCAACTCGTCGATGGCGGCGATGGCGATACTGCCTTGCTCATGGCCAAACACCACGGCGCCCAGCATGATTTCTTCGCTCAGGCCATCGGCCTCGGATTCCACCATCAGCACAGCAGCTTGGGTACCGGCAACCACCAGATCCATCTTGCTGTTGGCCAACTCGGTCTTGCCGGGGTTCAGGATGTACTCACCATTCACATAGCCCACGCGCGCAGCGCCGATCGGGCCATTGAACGGGATGCCCGAGACGGCCAAAGCGGCGCTCGATGCGATCAAAGCGGCGATGTCGGCCTGAACTTCTGGGTTCAAGGACAGCACATGCACGACGACCTGAACTTCGTTGTAGAAGCCTTCAGGGAACAGCGGGCGGATCGGACGGTCGATCAGGCGGCTGGTCAGGGTCTCCAACTCGCTGGGGCGGCCTTCACGCTTGAAGAAGCTGCCGGGGATCTTGCCGGCGGCGTAAGTCTTTTCCAGATAGTCAACGGTCAGCGGGAAGAAATCCTGGCCGGCCTTGGCTTCGGTCTTGGCAACGACGGTTGCCAGCACCACGGTGCCTTCGATGTTCACCACCACGGCGCCGCTCGACTGACGGGCGATCTCGCCGGTCTCCATCGTGACGGAATGGGGGCCCCACTGGAAGGTCTTGGTGACTTTATTGAACATGCTCATTGTGTGTCTCTCCTCTTGACTGGCAGGCGCACAGGCCCGCGCAGCTGTTTCGATGCGGCTTGCGGTGCCGCTTCACAACCGAGAGTGAGACTGGGTTTGGCGGGATGCCATTCCAAAACATCGCTCGTGCCCGTACCGATTTTTGCGGACTGGGGACCGAGGTATTGGAATGACACAGCAGCGCCACGTCAGCTCAACTCCAATGGATTCTCAAAAGACAAAGAGCCTGTACTGGACATGCAACCCAGACAGGCTCCTTGATCTCACTCGCGAATTACTTACGCAGGCCCAGCTTCTGGATCAGTGCGGTGTAACGCGATGCGTCTTTGGACTTCAGGTAAGCCAGCAAGCTCTTGCGCGTGTTGACCATCTTCAGCAGACCACGACGACCGTGATGGTCCTTCATGTTTGCCTTGAAGTGAGGGGTCAGCGCGTTGATGCGAGCTGTCAGCAGAGCGACTTGGACTTCTGGCGAGCCAGTGTCGTTGGCGCTACGGGCGTTCGATTGAACGATCTCTGCCTTGTTGATATCTGCGACGGACATTTGCGTTCCTTGGTATCGGAATCCGCTGGCAACACAGGCTCAGTGCTCTGGTACGCAGACGGTTTCCATGGTTTTACTTGCGGTCACGGGTGAAACCGACCCGAGCCGTGCCTTGTGCTTTGCGCCTTTTGCCTGAATACCCATCGCGGTGCGAACACTGCAGTCGGCCAAGCTCAGGGCACAAAACTCGTCGATTATAGACCGAATCGATGTTTGCGCCCAGAACCTGAGACGGGCACCAACAAAAGTCGAGTCAACAGGATTTGAAAACCCTCCCCGTAAGGCACGTACCCAAGCGGCACATGCGCCACGCGGGCGCCAGCATATGGCGCTGGAGATCCTCGTTCCAAGAGGCCAAAAACTGTATTTTTCAGAGCCCTTGAAAGGCTTGCGAGCACTACAAACTGAGGAGCCATGGGGGCCGCGCACTGAATGTCTCTTTGCGACAAAGGCCTCTCCAACCTGGAGTCCATCATGTTTGTGATCCCCGTCAGCCGCAATCTGCACCGCCAAGAAGCCGAGTTCACCCGCCAAATCGAACGCATGTTCAAGACCGATGCCGACGCAGTTTCTTTGCGCTCACCGGCCCTGGACGTCAAGGAAACCGAGCACAGCTATGTGCTGCAACTGGACCTGCCCGGCGTCAACAAGGAAGCAGTGAAGATCTCAATCGAAGGTCGCCGCGTCAGCATTGACGCCGAACAAGCCAAACCCGAGCAAACCACAAACGAGGCAGGCCACGCTGCAGGACAAGTCTTGCATCAAGAACGCGCCCTGACCCGCTTCTCGCGCAGCATCGTGCTACCCAAGGAGGTCATTCAATCGGATTCCAAGGCCAAGCTGGAACTGGGCGTGTTGACCTTAACGCTGGCCAAACGACAGCCTGCAGCTGCCAGCCATTTGCCGGTGATGTAAGCCGTCGATCGATTGGGCGTGGGTCTAGCTCGGGTTAGGCTGCGCCCAAGGTCCAGCGCGGCCGTACCGCAAAAGCACCATCGCGCTCCAGCGTCGCCATGCCACGCTGCAGTCGCAAGGCCGCCGCCATCGCGATCATGGCGCCGTTGTCGGTGCACAAACTCAGTTCCGGGTAATGCACCCGAATACCGCGTTTGGCGCAGCTCGCATTCAACTGCTCCCGCAAAGAGGCATTGGCCCCGACGCCACCGGCCACCACCAAGCGCTTGAGGCCGGTTTCTTTCAAGGCCAGCAGCGATTTACGCACCAGCAGTTCGACAATTGCAGCCTGTGTGGATGCCGCTAAATCGGCGCGCTGTTGATCACTCGGTGCATCGCCCAGGCGCTTCACCTGGGTCAGCACCGCCGTCTTCAGGCCGGCAAAACTGAAGTCAGGCTTGCCGCTTTTCAACATCGGGCGAGGCAGGTCAAAAGCCTTGGGGTCGCCCGACAGTGCCAGTTTGGCCAGATGAGGGCCGCCCGGATAAGGCAACCCCAAGAGCTTGGCACTCTTGTCAAAGGCTTCGCCGGCAGCATCGTCAATGGTTTCACCCAGCATTTGATACTGACCCACATCGTCCACCCGCATCAGCTGGGTGTGTCCGCCGGAGACCAACAGGGCCACGAAGGGAAACTCTGGCGCGTCGGCCGACAAAAAGGGCGAGAGCAAATGCCCTTCCAAGTGATGAATCCCCAAGGTTGGCTTGTCGAGTGCCGCCGCCATGGCCACCGCCACACCCGCCCCAACCAACAAGGCACCCGCAAGACCGGGCCCCTGGGTATAGGCAATCACGTCCACGTCACTCAATGCGTGACCTGACTCGGCCAGGACTTCGCGCGTCAAAGGCAAAACCCGGCGAATATGGTCACGCGAAGCCAACTCGGGCACCACGCCCCCATAGGCTTGATGCATGCTGATTTGGCTGTGCAGGGCCTGCGCCAGCAAGCGCGGAGCGCCCGTCTGCGGCACTTCAATCAGCGCGACACCGGTTTCATCGCAGGAGGACTCAAAGCCTAGAACCAGCATGCCGGCCCTCAGTGATTTTCTTTGGCGTGGTTGATCGAGTACTTGGGAATCTCGATCGTCACATCCTTTTGTCCCAAGATGGCCTGGCAACTCAGGCGTGAGTCGGGCTCAAGACCCCAGGCGCGGTCCAGCATGTCTTCTTCGCCCTCTTCCATCTCAGACAGGGATCTGATGCCTTCGCGCACCACCACATGGCAGGTGGTACAGGCGCACACCATATCGCAGGCATGCTCAATCGCGATTTGGTTGTCCAAGAGGGCCTCACAAATCGAGGTTCCGGCAGGCGCGCTCACCGTCGTACCCTCGGGGCAGTATTCGGGATGGGGAAGAATTTTGATGACAGGCATGATGAACTTCTTTCCCTGAACTTAGATTTGCTCGATGCTGCGGCCGGTCAAGGCCTTGTGAATGCCGCGATTCATTCGTGCGGCCGCAAAGGCCTCGGTGCCTTGTGCCAAACGCTCGACAGCAGCATCAATCGCAGCGGCGTCGGTGCCTGCAGCAGCCTCAGACAATGCCTGAAGCAAGCCGGCGATATCGGCTTGCTCGCTCTGACTCAGCAGATCGCCGTCTGCCGCCAAGGCAGAGAGTGTGGCCAGACGCATGCGCTCCGCCTCGACCGAGGCTTCTCGCAATTTGCGGGCTTCCATATCGGCTTCCGCACTGGCAAAGCCGTCTTTCAACATGCCGGCGATTTGATCGTCTGACAGACCATAGCTGGGCTTGACGCTGATGGCCGCTTCGACGCCCGAGATCAACTCCTTGGCCGACACGCTGAGCAGACCATCGGCATCGACTTGGAAGGTCACCCGAATGCGCGCGGCGCCGGCCACCATCGGCGGAATGCCGCGCAACTCAAAGCGAGCCAGCGAGCGACACTCGCTGACCAACTCACGCTCGCCTTGCAGCACATGCACGGCCATGGCCGTTTGGCCATCTTTGAAGGTGGTGAAGTCTTGCGCCTGCGCGACCGGGATGGTGGCATTGCGCTCAATCACCCGCTCGACCAAGCCGCCCATGGTTTCAAGACCCAGCGAGAGCGGAATCACATCCAGCAACAAGATGTCGCCACCCGCTGCATTGCCTGCCAATTGATTGGCCTGGATGGCCGCCCCCAGGGCCACCACCTCATCGGGATTCAAATTGGTCAAGACCTCGCGGCCGAACAAAGCGCCCACCGATGCGCGCACGATGGGCATGCGGGTGGAGCCACCCACCATCACCACACCCTGCACTTCTTCGGCCTTGACCTTGGCGTCGCGCAGCACACGGCGCACGGAACTCAAGGTCTTCGCCACCAAGGGCTCAGCCAAGGCTTCGAACTGCAAGCGCGTCAGTTGAACATCAATGGCGCCAGCGTCCAGTTTCGCCGAAAAGCTAACGCTGTCCGTCGCTGACAGCTGCTCTTTCGCGCGACGCGCCGCTACCAAGACGGCTCGCTTGTCATGCGCACTGTCGGCAGACAAACCCGCCTGCGCAAGCACAGCATCAGCAATCACTCGATCAAAATCGTCACCGCCCAAGGCCGCATCGCCACCGGTGGCCACCACCTCGAACACACCACGACTCAAGCGCAGCAAGGAGATGTCGAAGGTGCCGCCGCCAAGGTCGTAAACGGCGTAAAGCCCTTCGCTGCCGTTATCCAAGCCATAAGCAATCGCGGCGGCGGTCGGCTCATTGATCAGCCGCAGCACATTCAAGCCGGCCAGTTGCGCGGCGTCCTTGGTGGCTTGACGCTGCGCGTCATCAAAATAGGCCGGCACCGTGATGACGGCGCCGAACACATCGTCGGCAAAACTGTCTTCAGCGCGGAAACGCAGCGTAGCCAAAATCTCGGCCGACACCTCAACCGGCGTTTTGATGCCATCGCGCGTGGCCAGCGATACCATGCCGGGCGTGTCTTCAAATTGGTAGGGCAGCTTGTCGAGATTCGCAATATCAGCCAAAGCACGACCCATGAAGCGCTTGACCGACACAATCGTGTTCACCGGGTCTTCAGCCTGAGCATGCAGCGCCGCTGCGCCAATCTGGCGCCGGCCCTCTTCCAGATAACGAACGGCCGAGGGCAGGATCACCTGCCCTTGTTCATCGGGCAAGCACTCGGCCACACCGCTGCGCACCGCAGCAACCAGTGAGTGCGTCGTGCCCAGATCAATGCCGACTGCGATGCGGCGCTCATGAGGATTGGGCGACTGGCCGGGTTCGGAGATTTGCAGCAATGCCATGTTCTTGTTGTCTTTTGAGGGTTCAGCGCGGGTCACGCATCCAGCGCGTCCAGACGCCGCGCAATATCAGCGCGAAACTTGGCGAGGAACATCAGCGCCCTCACCTGCTCGGCAGCGGCCAAAGCATCATTTTGGTGATCGAGCAAGCTTTGCACTTCGGCCAACAACTCAGCTTCACGCGCTGAAATTTGATCATCCAGCGCCTCCACCGCTGAGGCGTCAGCAGCATCGTCGAGCGCCTCACGCCAGCTCATCTGCTCCATCAAAAAGGCGGCAGGCATGCGGGTGTTTTCGTGGGTACGCAAGGGTGCTCCACGCAGTTCGCAGAGATAAGCGGCACGCTTGAGCGGGTCACGCAAGCGCTGATGAGCTTCATTCACTCGCACCGCCCATTGCATGGCGATGCGTTGAGCCGCAGCACCTTCGCTGGCGAACTTGTCTGGATGGACTTGTGACTGCAGCCGCTTCCAGCATGCATCGATATCGGCGCGATTTTGGTCCTGCCGCTGGGGCAAGCCAAAAAGGCTGAAGTCATCGTCATCAAGTCGCATCAGAGGCTCTACGCTTCAAGAAAAAGGCGCAGCTTTCGCCGCGCCCTGGACCGAACACAAAAAGGGGCGCAACTTTACACGCGGAAGGACTCGCCGCAGCCGCAACGGTCTTTCTCGCGCGGATTGCGGAACTTGAAGCCCTCGTTCAGCCCTTCACGCACGAAGTCCAACTCGGTGCCATCGAGGTAGGGCAGGCTTTTGGGGTCGATCAAGATCTTGATGCCATGGCCCTCGAAGACCACATCCTCGGGCGCCACGTCATCGGCGTACTCCAGCTTGTAGGCCAGACCGGAGCAACCGGTGGTCTTGACGCCTAAGCGAACGCCCACGCCCCGGCCGCGCTTGGTGATGTAGCGCGTCACATGGCGCGCAGCAGCTTCGGTCACAGTCACTGACATGCCGGTGATCCCTTATTGGGCTGCTGGTGCTGCGCCGCCATGCTTGGCGCGGTAATCATCCACAGCGGCCTTGATGGCGTCTTCCGCCAAGATGGAGCAGTGGATCTTGACCGGCGGCAGCGCCAACTCTTCGGCGATTTGGGTGTTCTTGATATCCAGCGCCTGATCCAGCGACTTGCCCTTGACCCATTCGGTCACCAGCGAGCTGGAGGCGATGGCGGAACCGCAGCCATAGGTTTTGAACTTGGCGTCTTCGATCAAACCGGTGGCTGGGTTGACCTTGATTTGCAGCTTCATCACATCGCCGCAAGCCGGTGCACCGACCATGCCAGTGCCGACCGAGTCATCGCCCTTTTCGAAGGCGCCGACATTGCGGGGGTTTTCGTAGTGATCAACGACTTTTTCGCTATAGGCCATGATGTTCTCCTGATTCTGTTCGTGCCGGTCTGAGCCTCAACTCAGTGAGCAGCCCATTGAATGGTGCTGAGGTCGATGCCGTCCTTGTACATATCCCAAAGCGGCGACAACTCGCGCAATTTGCCGACTCTGTCCTTCAGGGTCGCAATCGCATAATCAATTTCTTCGACGGTGGTGAAACGGCCGATCGTCATACGCAAAGAGGAATGCGCCAACTCATCGCTGCGGCCCAAGGCGCGCAAGACATAGCTAGGCTCCAAGCTGGCCGAGGTGCAGGCCGAGCCGGACGACAAGGCCAAACCCTTCACGCCCATGATCAGCGACTCACCTTCCACATAGTTAAAGGACATGTTCAGGTTGTGCGGCACCCGGCGCTCAAGGTCACCATTCACAAACACCTGTTCGATGCCGCTCAAGCCATCCAGCAGCCGCTTGTGCAGGGTACGGATGCGTGCGCCCTCTTCCGCCATTTCTTCGCGAGCGATGCGGTAAGCCGTGGCCATACCGACGATCTGATGCGTGGCCAAGGTACCAGAGCGCATACCGCGCTCTTGGCCGCCACCATGCATCTGCGCTTCCAGGCGAATCCGCGGCTTGCGCCGCACATATAGAGCACCAATGCCTTTGGGGCCATAGGTCTTGTGCGAAGCCAAGCTCATCAAATCAACCGGCAGCGTGGCCAGATCGATGGCCACCTTGCCCGTGGCCTGAGCCGCGTCCACGTGGAAGATCGCGCCGCGTTCGCGGCACATCGCGCCGATGGCGGGGATGTCCTGAATCACGCCGATCTCATTGCTGACAAACAGCACCGAGACCAAGATGGTGTCCGGGCGGAAGGCGGCCTTGAGCTTGTCCAGATCAACCAGGCCATTGGCCTCAACATCCAGATATGAGACCTCGAAACCTTGACGCTCCAGCTCACGGCAGGTGTCCAGCACTGCCTTGTGCTCGGTCTTCAGTGTGATGATGTGCTTGCCACGGGTCTTGTAGAACTGCGCAGCACCTTTGAGTGCGAGATTGATCGACTCGGTGGCACCGGAGGTCCAGACGATTTCGCGCGGGTCGGCACCAATCAGGGCCGCCACCTCTTCGCGAGACTTCTCGACAACGGCTTCGGCTTCCCAGCCCCAGGCGTGGCTGCGTGAGGCCGGATTGCCGAAGTGCTCACTCAACCAGGGCACCATGGCGGTAACGACTCGGGGGTCCACGGGCGTGGTCGCGCCGTAGTCCAAATAGATCGGGAAATGCGGGGTCATATCCATTTTTGGCTGGGCTTCTTGCTTGGCTTGATTTCTGTAGAAACGTATTTACTTGGTGAAGGCATTGCCGAGGGCAAAGACCGAATTCGGCGCCGTGATGCGGATGGGTTTCACCACCGGCGTGGAAGAAATGGCGCGCTTCATGGGTGACTCTTCAATCGTCACGCCCTTGGCGACTTGGTCTTCCACCAGCTTTCGCAGCGATACCGAGTCCAAATACTCGATCATCTTGGCGTTCAAACTGGTCCAGAGCTCATGGGTGATGCAGCGGCCGGTGTTCTCGCCCATGCAGTTCTCATGGCCACCGCAACCCGTTGCGTCGATGGGCTCATCGACCGCGACGATGATGTCAGCCACGGTGATTTCACTGGACTTGCGGCCCAGGGAGTAACCACCGCCGGGTCCACGCGTGCTCTCAACCAGTTCATGTCGACGCAGCTTGCCGAACAGCTGTTCTAGATAGGACAGTGAGATTTGCTGGCGCTGGCTGATGGCGGCCAAAGCCACCGGCCCACCGTTCTCGCGCAGGGCCAAATCAATCATCGCAGTGACGGCAAAACGGCCCTTGGTGGTGAGTCGCATCTATCTCTCCTTATGGTCCGAACGACCGGGTGGCCGAGCAAAAACAGTGCAAAAGCAATCAGAAACGCAGCGCAAGACCTTCGCGCCTGAGCCAGACATACCGCCTTGAACTTCAACGAGCGGGTTTACCCTGGATCAATTCCGACCATTTTACTCAATTACTGCCAAGCTTGCTGGAGAGCCCTCAAAAGCAGACCCGAACTACTTGAGGATGTGGTCGTGGACCACCGCGCCAAAGGCTTGCTCGCGCAATTGCGCCAGTTGGTCGCGCACGCGGGCGGCCTTCTCGAACTCCAGATTGCGCGCATGTTCGAGCATCTGCTTTTCCAACAAGGCCATACGCTTGCTGAGGTCCTTCTCGGACATTTGCTCGACCTCGGCCACTTGCAGCAGTTTCTGGTCGTCGCGGCCGCTCTTTTCTGAATAGACGCCGTCGATCAAGTCCTTGATGCGCTTGTTGAGCGCACGCGGCGTGATGCCATGGGTTTCATTGAAGGCCAACTGCTTGATGCGGCGCCGCTCGGTCTCGCCCATGGCCTTCTTCATGGAATCGGTGATGCGATCGGCATACAAAATCGCCTTGCCGCGCAAATTACGCGCAGCTCGGCCTATGGTCTGGATCAAGCTGCGCTCGGAGCGCAAAAAGCCTTCTTTGTCCGCGTCCAAAATCGCAACCAGCGAAACCTCAGGGATATCCAAACCCTCGCGAAGCAAATTGATACCCACCAGCACATCAAACGTGCCGAGGCGCAAGTCGCGCAAAATCTCAACCCGCTCGACCGTGTCCACGTCCGAATGCAGGTAGCGCACCTTGACGCCGTTGTCGCTCAAGTAATCCGTCAGCTGTTCGGCCATGCGCTTGGTCAGCGTGGTGATCAAGACCCGCTCGTTCACCTCCACGCGTTCGCGGATTTCTTGCAAGACATCATCGACCTGATGGGTCGCCGGCCGCACTTCAACCAAGGGGTCGACCAAGCCGGTCGGGCGCACCACTTGCTCGACAATTTGGCCGGAGTTTTCTTGTTCATAATTGCCCGGCGTGGCGGAGACAAACACGGCCTGGCGCATCTTGCGCTCGAACTCATCAAACTTGAGTGGTCGGTTGTCGAGTGCCGAAGGCAGGCGGAAGCCATACTCCACCAGCGTGGTCTTGCGCGCCCTGTCGCCGTTGTACATGCCGCCAAACTGGCCGATGAGCACATGGCTTTCGTCCAAGAACATCAAGGCATCTTTGGCCAGGTAGTCCACCAAAGTCGGTGGCGCCTCGCCGGGTTGTGCGCCTGAGATGTGCCGGGTGTAGTTCTCAATACCCTTGCAGTGGCCCACCTCTTGCAGCATCTCCAGATCAAAGCGGGTGCGCTGCTCCAGACGCTGGGCCTCCACCAGCTTGCCGTCTTGCACGAACTGGCCCAGGCGCTCCCGCAACTCTTGCTTGATGGTTTCCATCGCCGCCAAGACGCGCTCCCGCGGCGTGACGTAATGGCTGCTGGGGTAGACGGTGAAGCGAGGAATCTTCTGGCGAATCTTGCCGGTCAGCGGGTCAAAGAGCTGCAAGGTCTCGACCTCATCATCAAAGAGCTCAATGCGCAATGCCAGCTCCGAGTGCTCGGCGGGGAAGACATCGATGGTGTCACCGCGCACCCGAAAGGCTCCGCGGCTGAACTCCACTTCATTGCGGGTGTATTGCATGCGGATCAGTTGAGCGATCACATCGCGCTGGCCCATCTTGTCGCCGGTGCGCAGCGTCATCACCATCTGGTGATAGTCAGCTGGGTTGCCGATACCGTAAATCGCTGAAACCGAGGCCACGATCACCACATCGCGGCGCTCCATCAAGCTCTTGGTGGCAGACAGCCGCAACTGCTCGATGTGCTCGTTGATGGCGCTGTCTTTTTCAATGAAAAGGTCGCGCTGCGGCACATAGGCCTCGGGCTGGTAGTAGTCGTAATAGCTAACGAAATACTCGACCGCATTGTTGGGAAAGAAATCCCGAAATTCGGAGTACAGCTGCGCCGCCAAAGTCTTGTTGGGCGCAAAGATGATGGCGGGCCGGCCCAGACGGGCAATCACATTGGCCATGGTGAAGGTCTTGCCGGACCCCGTCACGCCCAGCAAGGTCTGAAAACTCAAACCATCGTTCACGCCTTCGACCAGCTTCTCAATCGCGACCGGCTGATCGCCTGCCGGAGGGAAAGGCTGGAACAGCTGGAACGGCGAACCTTCGAAAGTCACGAACTCACCCTTCGGCGCCTCGGCGTTTTCATCGTTTTTGTCTATGAGGGCGGTCGAATCTTGCATAGGGTCATCCCGGAATCAACGCGCATCGCCGCCTAGAATTCGCGGTCTGCGCAACCCGACAGGTTAGCTCAGACGCAGGCTTCATGCCCTCAACCCCGCCCTCACTTGTTGACACCGTTCTGTCAGGAAAGCCGTCCATGTCTTTGTTTTCCGCCGTCGAAATGGCCCCTCGCGACCCGATCTTGGGTCTGAATGAACAATTCAATGCCGACCCCAACCCTGCCAAGGTCAATCTGGGCGTGGGCGTCTATTTCGATGCCGCTGGCAAGCTTCCCCTGCTGAAATGCGTGGCTGAAGCTGAATCTGCCATGTTGGCCGCCCCCAAGGCGCGCGGCTACTTGCCGATTGACGGCATCGCCGCTTACGACAAGGCCGTCCAGGGCCTGGTCTTTGGCGCCGACAGCGCCGTGGTGCAAGACAAGCGTGTCGCAACGGTCCAAGCCATTGGCGGCACCGGCGGTCTGAAAATTGGCGCTGACTTCTTGAAACGCCTCAATCCCAGCGCCAAAGTGCTGATTTCCGACCCCAGCTGGGAAAACCACCGCGCTCTGTTCAGCAACGCGGGCTTCGAGGTCGGCAACTACCCTTACTTCGACGCAGCCAATCTCGGCATCGCGTTTGAAGCCATGTTGGCCGCCTTGAATGCCGCAGCTGTGGGCACCGTGGTGGTGTTGCACGCTTGCTGCCACAACCCAACCGGCTACGACCTGAGCAGCGCGCAATGGGCGCAAGTGGTCGAGGTGGTGAAAGCGCGCGGCTTGGTAGCCTTCTTGGACTTGGCCTACCAAGGCTTTGGCGAAGGCATCCAGGAAGACGGCGCTGTGATTCAGCAATTTTTGGCCGCCGGCCTGGATTTCTTTGTGTCCACCAGCTTCTCCAAGAGTTTCTCGCTCTACGGGGAGCGCGTCGGTGCCTTGAGCGTGGTGTGCAGCTCGGCCGAAGAAGCCGCGCGCGTGCTGAGTCAGCTGAAGATCGTGATCCGTACCAATTATTCCAACCCGCCGACTCATGGCGCGCAGGTGGTGGCGACCGTTTTGTCGACCCCGGCGCTGCGCGAACTGTGGGAAAAAGAACTGGCCGGCATGCGCTTGCGCATCCGCGCCATGCGTGTGGCCTTGGTCGAAGCCCTGCAGGCCGCGGGCGTGCAGCAAGACCTGAGTTTTGTGACGCGCCAAAAAGGCATGTTCAGCTACTCCGGTCTGTCGGCCGCTCAAATGCAGCGCCTGCGTAGCGAGTTCGGCATTTACGGCGTCGACTCGGGCCGCATTTGTGTGGCGGCCTTGAATGAGCAGAACCTGCCCGCCGTCGCTCGCGCGATGGCCACCGTCATCAAAGGCTGAGCGGTCCAGGCCCCAAAGTCAGCAGGCAAGCTTCAATAAATCACCCTTTATTGGGGTTTTGCGAAACATACGCGGCCGAGCGGGCCTCGTAAAATGCTGCAATGCACAAATTCAGGCAAGATAGATCTTGTGCACGACACGCGGGCCCTCCGCCCGCGTTCTTATTGCAAGCAAAGGACAGACGACCATGCTGTATCAACTGTTTGAAACTCAGCGCGCGCTGATGAGTCCTTTCGCGGAGTTCGCGAGTGCGTCGGCCAAGCTCTACAGCCACCCGCTCTCGCCGTTTTCGCATTCGCCGATGGCCCAACGGGTCTCAGCCGGCCTGGACCTGATGCACCGCCTGGGCAAAGACTACGAAAAGCCGGAATTCGGCATTCGCGGTGTGGAAGTCGACGGCGTGGAAGTGGCTGTGCAGGAACTCGTTCCGCTGACCAAACCGTTTTGCCGCCTCTTGCGATTCAAGCGCTACACCGACGATCTAACCGTCCTGTCCAAGATGAAGGACCAACCCACCGTCTTGGTGGTTGCGCCTTTGTCCGGCCACCACAGCACCCTGCTGCGCGACACGGTGCGCCAACTGCTGAAAGACCACAAGGTCTACATCACCGACTGGACCGACGCTCGCATGGTGCCGCTGGAAGAAGGCCCCTTCCATCTGGACGACTACATCGCCTATGTGCAGGAGTTCATTCGCCATATTGGCGCGGACTGCCATGTGATCTCGGTTTGCCAGCCCACCGTGCCGGTGCTGGCCGCCATCTCTTTGATGGCCTCCAACGGCAAACAAACGCCGCGCTCCATGACCATGATGGGCGGCCCCATTGACGCCCGCAAGAGCCCTACCGCGGTCAACAACCTGGCCATGAACCGCAGCTTCAACTGGTTTGAGTCGAACGTGATCTACCGGGTGCCAACCAATTTCCCGGGTGCATCGCGGGCGGTTTACCCTGGCTTTTTGCAGCACACCGGTTTTGTGGCCATGAACCCAGACCGCCATCTGAGCTCGCACTACGACTACTTCCTCGACCTGGTGCGTGGCGACGATGATGGCGCCGACTCGCACCGCCAGTTCTACGACGAGTACAACGCGGTGCTGGACATGCCGGCCGAGTATTACCTCGACACCATCAAAACCGTGTTCCAGGACTTTGCGCTGGTCAACGGCACCTGGATCGTGAAGGGCCAGCTGGTTCGTCCGCAAGACATCACCGGCACTGCCCTGCTGACGGTGGAAGGCGAATTGGACGATATCTCTGGCGCTGGGCAAACTCGTGCTGCCCATGAGCTTTGCTCAGGTATTTCGAGTGATCACCAGTACCACTACGACGCCATCGGTGCCGGCCACTACGGCATTTTCTCGGGCCGTCGTTGGCGCGAAAAGGTCTATCCCGAAGTTCAAAAGTTCATCGCCAGCTACGACCGGCCTGATGCGCTGAGCTCGGAAGCCAAGGCAAGCCCAGCGGCAAAGACCCGCAGCGCTGCGCAAAAAACGTCGCGCAGCAAGCAGGCTTGAGTGTAGGTTCTTTGACTTGAAAGAAAGTACTCTTGTCGCTTCAGAGCCCTTGCGGTCTTTGATTGCAAGCCTCGATGCGGCCTTGCCGCAAACCCAGTGCACCCGCTGCGGCTACCCTGATTGCCACAGCTATGCCGAAGCCGTGGCTAAGCAAGAAGCGGCCATCAACCAATGCCCGCCGGGCGGCGCCGAGGGCATTCGGCGGCTTGCTGTATTGACGGGCTTGCCGACTCTGCCCTTGAGTGCTGAACATGGCCAAGAAGGGCCGCTCAAGCTGGCGGTGATTGATGAAAGCTGGTGCATCGGCTGCACCCTGTGCATCAAGGCCTGCCCGGTGGACTGCATTGTGGGCGCGCCCAAGCAAATGCACTTGATCGTCAATGAACAGTGCACCGGTTGCGAGCTCTGTGTGCCGGCCTGCCCGGTGGACTGCATTTCAATGGTCGAGCTTCAGCCAACGCTCACCGCTTGGGATGCCTGGAGCCCAGCACAGGCCGAACAGGCACGCGGCCGCTACCAGTTCCACCAACTGAAGCGCAGCCGCGAGACCCGTGAAAACGAGGCCCGCTTGCAGGCCAAGGCTGAGGCCAAGTTGGCCCATCTTGAAGAAGCGTCCAAGATCACCGATCCGCAAGAGCTGGACCGCAAGCGTGCGGTGATTGAAGCCGCTCTGGCGCGAGCAAGAGCCAAACGCCACGGCTAAGCCGGACTGAACATTTGGCGATCGGGCACTCAAGCCGCCGGCCAGTCCTCGCTCATGCCCAGTTGCACGCCGTGGATCGCCAGCATCTCTCCGGCATCCGCGCTAAGCCAAAACGCTCGTTCTCGCAGGCGTGCGGCCCGAATGGCATCCGGCCGCGTCCCTGAGGCCTCACGTCCCGGGTGGATCATCAGCAAGCCCGCATCCGGCAAACTGGCCAGGCAGCTCGCAATGAAGTCAGGCAACAAAGTCTCAGGACCAAAGCCGTAAACACCCGCAAAGTCCTGATTCATGCGCAAGCCTGCTTGGCGCGCACCCAGACGCAGCGCGGCCTCGCCTAATCCGGCAATCACCGCCGCTTTGAGCCCGCGCCAGTTGCGACTGCGCGTGGACCGCAAGGCGCAATCAACACCATAACGCCGAGTTAAAGCGTCTAAAACCGCCTCACGCACAACCGGCAGCTGATGCAGGTGCTGATGCCCATCCAGATAGGCCGGAGCGGATTGCATGGCCGACTCAAAGGCATCGAGCTGCTGCTCCACCCAATCCTTCACTTGCGAGGCCTGCAGCTGACCGAGGTAGCTGGCAGCAATCCATCCCTTCAAGTCTCGCCCTGGTGCGTACAGTGCAAACTCATTCAGATCGAGATGCAGGCCGTAATCAGCCATGTCAAGTCGATCGCGTAAGGCCGGCGCCCATTCTGACCAGTCCGGCGATAAGACCATGCAGCTGGTGGCGCTGATGCGCCCCGCATCAATGCACTCCAAAATCCCTAAGCTGACACCGGCATCAAAGCCGTAATCGTCGGCACAAATTTGGATGCGCTTCAAACTTGCGCCCCGTTGGAGCCGCTCGCGCCATTCGAACGGAAGGCCCAAAAGCGACTCAAAAGCCAGGTCATGCCGGCGACGGCCACCAGCACCAAGAACAGGGCCAAGCGGTACTCCAAGCCCGCGCGAAGCAGCAAGGCATACAAGGCCTCATTGCTGACAAAGCCCAGCAGCGCCACGGCCGCAAAGCGCGGCAGCGCCTGGCGAACCTGGGCCTGTTGGGCCGCAAAGCTGAACCGATGATGACCGACAAAACTCACGCAAAAAGCGAGCAGAAAACCCAAGACATTGGCGAGCAAGGCGGCCAGATGAAACTGTTCCACCAGCCACCAGACCACGCCCAAATGCACCGCGGCAGCACTGGCGCCAACGAGGCCAAACCAAACCAATGAACTCACTTGGACTCCGGCGCTTGCAGCGGCGGGGTCAGGTCTTGCGTCACATACAAGGGGCGCTGCTTCACCTCATCAAAAACGCGCCCCAGGTACTCGGCAATGATGCCCAAGCACAGCAGTTGCACGCCCGCCAGGAAGGTGATGGACGCGGCCAAGGTGGTGAAACCACTCACCGGTTGGCCAAATACGGCCTTTTCCATCACGATCCAAAAACCAAAGCCGACCGACACCAAGGACACCATCAGACCGAGCACAGACACCAGCCGCAGCGGCATCTTGGTGAAGGCCGTCAGCCCCACGACGGCGAAGGACAAAAGCTGCATATAGCCAAAGGTCGACTCGCCGTGCAAGCGAGCGTCTGGTACGTACTCGAGAGCCTTGGCCTTGAAGCCCACCCAAGCGAACAAGCCCTTCATATAACGCGCGCGCTCAGGCAGGCGCCGCAGCACCAAGACCACTTTGCGATCAAGCAAGCGGAAGTCGCCGGCATTAGGCGGCATATCGACCCGCGAGCCGTGGCGCATCAGCCAGTAAAAAACCTTGGTATAGCTACGACGCGCCAAGGACTGAGATTCGCTGCGGCCCTTTTGTACGGCGTACACCACGTCAAACCCTGCGCGCCAGTCCTCCAGCATCTGCAGTGCGCTACTGATGGGGTGCTGCCCGTCAGAATCCATGATGATGACCGCGTCTCCATCGGCGGCATCCAAACCAGCACACAGCGCCGCTTCTTTACCGAAATTGCGCGACAGCCGCAGCAACCGCACGGGCAGGCCCTGGGCCATCAGGCTTTGAACCACCAGGACGGTGTCGTCGCTGCTGCCATCGTCAATCACCAGCAACTCCAGTTGCTGAGCCTGACCGCTCAATTTCAGGCTCAGTTCTGGCAGCAAGATGGCCAGATTGCGCGCTTCGTTGAAGGCCGGCAAAACGATGCTGAGCAGCCGCGGCTTGTCGCGAACGCTGTCGCTGAGCAGCCCGCCGGGCCTATCAACGGCCTGCTGCTGAGGAGTCAAGTTGGAAGTAGTGCTGGTTTGCATCAGAGTCATTTGCTTTCGGAGCCATCGTCGGGCACCAGGCACTGGTCCTTGTTGCAGGCCAGGGCTGTTGCGCGCAACTCCGATTGTCTATCGACACGCAGCACTTTGAACGCAGGACGACCCGCTACACCTGGCATGCCCGCATAGAGCCGGCCCGAGGTGTAGAAGTAGGCCGAGTAATTGGGTTTGCCGGCATAGCTGAGCTTGCAATCTTGCGTCAGGCAAGCCTGGCGATAGGCCTCAATCAAAGGCAGATCTGAATTGGCCCGGCTGATCTGCGGCAGCTTGAACACAAAGGCCCAGGCGTACAAAAGCGCCAAGGCCGAGAAGCTCAAATAACTGGCGGAGCGACGCAGCCAAGTCTCAGGCAATAGCGCAATGGCCAGAATCACCAGCCCCGGCAAGGCCGTCATTGCGTAGGTGAAGATCAGGTTCCGAGCAGCGCTGAACAAAAGCAAGGGGGCCAAGGCAATGCACAGGGCATAGCAGGCCAAGTCAATCTTGCGGCCGGCCTCCAGAGAACTCTGGCTGCCCAGTTGAAGTTGCGCTGTGATCGCGCCCCGCCCTTGTTTGAAGCGCAGATAGGGCAGACGCCCCAGCAGGACCACGACCGCCGGCAAGGCCGCTACCAAGGTGAACAACCAGATCATGCCCAAGGGCTGGGCATGCGCGAATCCATAGCGATCGCCCTTCCACCCAGGCTGCAGGAAACGCATCACATGCTCACCCAGCACAAAGTACTCAACAAAGCCGGGGGTCTTCAATTCAGCCATGACATACCAGGGCAAAGCCACGCCCAAGCAAATCAGCCAAACCCAGAGATCAGAGGCAACGGCGCGCACTTCGGTCCAATGTTTGCGCCAGGCGGCATGCATGAACACAGGCAAGAGCGCCAGTACCGCGGCGGCCGGTCCCTTGGTCAACAAGGCCAAGGCCATGCCAAAAGCAAGCCATCGCGCGGCGCGTTGGCGTGAGGCGCCCTGCGCCGCCAACACCCGCCACCAAGCAGCTTGCACAAAGATCACGGCAGCACCCAGCGTGGCATCGGTCATGACCGCGCCGGCGCTGATGAAGAACAAAGGGCACAAAGCCAGCAAAACCTGCGCCGCCAGAATCTGCAAGCGACTGAAGACGCCGTCCAGCATCCAAGCCAGGGCCAGCACACCCATCACGCTCCACAGCACCGCGGCCAAACGGCCGGACCATTCGCTGATGCCGAACAGGCTCATCAAGATGGCCTGCCCCCAAGTAGACAAAGGCGGCTTGGCCCAAAAAACCTCGCTGGGCGTGATGTGGGGGCTGATCCAGTCTGCGGTCTGCACCATCAGCCTAGCGATCTCGGCGTAGCGCGCCTCGGTGTGGTCGGTCAATGGCAGCAATGGCAAGGTCAGCAGTCGCAGCAGCAAGATGCAGAGCAGCAAAACAAGCCAGGGTCTGAGCGCGGCGTTTGACGACGTTTTTTCGGACGGACGAGACATGGACAGGGTGAGACGGTGGAATGCCGGCATCATGCCACCGCTTCTCTGCAAATCCAGCGAGCTGTGGTCAGCCCGTCCAGAGGAGACAATGGCAAGCAATGAACGCTCAGCACATTCAAACTTTCTTCGAAACCTTGCGCGCCGCCAATCCCGCGCCTCAGACCGAACTGGAGTACGCCAGTGTCTTTGAGCTATTGGCCGCCGTGCTGCTGTCGGCTCAGGCCACCGATGTGGGAGTCAACAAAGCCACGAGGCGCTTGTTTGTGGTGGCCAACACGCCTGAAAAAATGTTAGCGCTGGGTGAGCCTGGGCTGTGCGAATACATCCGCACGATTGGGCTGTTTCGCAGCAAGGCCAAGCACTTGATCGCCACTTGCCAGATCTTGATCGAACAGCATGGCGGCAAGGTGCCCAATACCCGCGAAGCGCTGGAGGCGCTGCCCGGCGTGGGTCGAAAGACCGCCAATGTGGTGCTCAACGTAGCTTTCGGCCAAGCAGCCATGGCGGTGGATACGCATATTTTTCGAGTGAGCAATCGAACCGGACTCGCGCCAGGAAAAACGCCTCTGGCGGTTGAGTTGGGGCTGATGAAAAGAATCCCAGCCGAGTTCATGGTGGACGCCCACCATTGGCTGATTCTGCATGGCCGCTATGTCTGCAAGGCTCGCACCCCCTTATGTGCAAGTTGCAGCGTGGCGGCTCAATGTGATCATGGCCGCCTACAATTCAAGTCTGCCTAGGGAGCCACGGGGAACCATGCCAAGCATCACCGACTTGATCGACCGCGTCGAGCGCCTGCTGCTCCGCCACGACGAATTGAAACGCACCAACACCCTCTTGCAGGAGCAGGTGAAGGAGCTGAGCCACGAGCGCGACAACCTGCGCTCGCGTCTGAACGCAGCCAGAGCACGCATTGACGTACTGTTGGAACGTCTGCCTGTAGAAAACGAATCCGGAAAGAGTTCTTCGTGAAGCAAATGGAAGTGACCATCATGGGCCAGAGCTATCTGCTCGGCTGCCCCGACGGCGGCGAGGCCGCCCTGAGCAAGGCGGTCGGCCAAGTCGACCGAGAAATGAGCGCGATCCGCGACGCTGGGCGCGTCAAAGCCCGTGAACGCATCGCCGTTCTTGCCGCATTGAATCTGGCTTATCAGTTGGCGGATGGGTCCGCCCCTGCGCCGAGCGCACCACAAGTTGCGGCGAATGGATCCGAATCCCTACCCGACCTTGAAGGTCTGATGCGTCGCCTTGACGAAGCCCTCGGCCACGACGGGCAATTGCTCTAAGGCCATCGGTTTGTCACGACGCTGGGCTTAGAATCACTTCCGTCCATTGCGTTCGCGTGAGCTTTATATGTCCTTGAACCAATGCTCTCTGAGCAAGGGCTTGGAATATCGCCCAGCAAGCGTGATCGTCTCGCGTCAGATGAACCCAATGCTCGGCTGACCTCGCCCACCTGAACCCCTGGTTCAGGACTGCGGCTCACGGTTCGCGGTGGACACCTTATTCCTGATTTCAGGCCAAATCGCAGCACCTTGCGATCCCAAGGCCTGAAGCTTGCTCCCCCAACTTCTCTTGTCGGCACGCTCTTGAACTACTGGCTGATGAAGTCCGAGCCCAGCGAGTGCTCGATCGACGATCTCGAACTTGCGCCCAATCAAACGGTGCCATGGATTGGGGTACGTAACTATCAGGCTCGCAACTTCATGCGCGACCAGATGCGCATCGGCGACGGGGTTCTGTTCTATCACTCATCCTGCCTAGCGCCCGGCATTGCTGGTTTGGCCACAGTGGCCAGCGAGGCCTACCCCGACGCGACGCAGTTCGACCCGAGCAGCCCCTACTTCGACGCCAAGGCCAGCTTGGAATCGCCGCGCTGGTTGCATGTCGACGTGAAGTTTGGAAAAAAGACCCGGCTGCTCAGCTTGGCTGAGCTTCGAGCCGACCCCGCTCTGCAAAGCCTAAGAGTGCTGCAACCCGGCAGCCGGCTCTCGATCACGCCAGTTACGCCGACCGAATGGCAAATGCTGCTGGACAGGCTCTGATGCAGGGCGCCGTCTTGCCGATACATAGCAAACGGCCAAGTCGACTCGATTGACGCAGTGGCGTCAGTTGATAAAGGGGATGGAAGCCAATACGACCTGGTTGCCACCACGCCGCTGCGCTTCTTGCACTGCCGCTTCGCTGGCCGACACCAGCTCTTCCTGCTTCGAGGCCGTGTGAGGAAAACTCGACACTCCCATCGAAATCGACAGCCCCATATCGACGCCGTTCAGCACGATGATCTGAGCCGTACATTGGCGACGCAATTGCTCCATGCGGGCATGCGCTGTCGCCAGGCCCACGCCTGACAAGAGCACGGCAAAGCGCGTTTCGCCAATCCGGCAGGCCGCATCCATGGCGCGTGTATTGGCGCGCAACATGCGTCCCATGCCTTCCAGCAAGCGCTGATTCGCCTCTTCGCCCATGGCCTGCGCGGCTGCTGGCACCGGATCTAAAGCAATGATGACCAGCGCGAATTCCCGGTGTTCGCGGGTGGAGAGATCAATCTCGCGCAAGAGCTGATCGTCGAACTGGGCGCGCAAATACAGACCCGAGGTGTCGTCCCGCCCCGAGCCTTGCTGCAGCTCACGGCGGATTTGCTCGATGGTTTTCTGCTGTTGCTCGATCTGCTGTAAGGCACGCTGCAGATGCGTCTCTCGGTGGCGCTCCTCAGTGCGCTCACGCCAAACTGCCAGGATGTGATCCGTTCCCAAGGGCGCTCGGGTGACCGTGAACTCACGCCGACGCCCAGCCAATTCAAGCCTATGCTCGCTAACGACCATGCTGCGCTGAGCCATGACCGCCTGTTCGACCCGACGCATGCCGATCACTTCGTCGGCTCGCATCAAATCGTTGTCCAAGCTTCCGACCAAACTGCCCTGCCCGAATAAATGCTCAAGACCCGCGCTGCCATAGACATAACGCCCTGAGGCCAGTGACTTGATGGCCGCGAATGCATCCAAAGGTTCGATCAAACTCAGGACCGCTTCCCCCAAGCCCGAAGCCAATTCAGGCTGGCTGGCCAGCCATTGAGCCAAAGACTTCTGTCCTGGCACGGCATCGTCAAAAGCTGCGGCTGATATGTCCATGAATCCTCGAATGCTCTTTGCCCCGTCCACTGGTCTTGCTGCATCCAGTGCCGGTTGATCGACCTATGTGTCGGAAATGTAGTGGGCTTCGGCTTGCCTGATCAAGTGGACTTCATCATGCCCGGAGCTCTTCCCCCTAGCTTGGCAGCAAACCGATACCAGCAAGGATTGAGTGCGATGGTATCAATGCACAAACACTTGAAGCGCCCAGCTGGCTGAACTATCGCACCAGGAGACTCCGTTGAGTGCGAGAGTTAAGGGGCTCCAGCACCTCATCTGCGGGACAATGCCCGAACTTGGAGGCGCGCATGCCTGCCCAAGAGGGCTGAACCCAAGCCAGACACAGCTTTACTTAGAAAAACAAACCCCATGCACAGTTTTGACTTGGTCGTCGTCGGTGCCGGTGCAGCCGGCCTTTTTTGCGCAGGCATGGCCGGTCAAGGCGGTCAGCGCGTGCTCTTGATCGACCACGCAGAACGGGTCGCCGAGAAGATTCGCATCTCAGGCGGCGGCCGTTGCAACTTCACCAACCGTGACGTCGGGCCTAACAATTTTTTGTCCGACAACCCTGCTTTTTGCCGATCGGCTTTGGCGCGTTACAGCAGCCAGGACTTCATCGCACTCGTGCAAAAGCACGGCATCGCTTTCCACGAGAAGCACAAAGGTCAGCTGTTCTGCGATGACTCCAGCGAACAGATCATTCGCCTGCTTCTGAATGAGTGCGAGGTCGGCGGGGTTGAGCGTTGGCAGCCCTGCACCGTGCTCGATGTGCAGCAGCAAAGCGAACAAAAAGAGGGTTTCATCATCGAAACCTCGCGTGGCCAGGTTCTTGCTCGCCGACTGGTGATCGCAAGCGGCGGACTCTCCATCCCCAAAATTGGCGCCAGCGATTGGGGCTTGCGGCTGGCTAAGCGTTTCGGCCACAAGATTGTGGAGCCTAGGCCTGCGCTGGTGCCCTTGACCTTTGACGCCGAAGCTTGGGCGCCCTTCTCCGCCTTGTCGGGACTCTCGCTGCCGGTCACAGTCAGCACCGGCAAAGGTAAGTCTGGCGGGCGCTTTCTCGAAGACTTGCTGTTCACCCATCGCGGCTTGAGTGGCCCCGCAATTTTGCAAATCTCCAGCTTTTGGACGGAAGGCCAAGCCTTGCAAATCAACCTGGCCCCCGACGCTGATTTGCAAGAGCAACTCAAGGCCGCCAAATCCGACTCGCGTCGCCAAGTAGGCAATTTGCTGGCCACGATGCTGCCGCAACGCCTGGCTCAAGCCTGGCTGGAGCGTCTCGGCTTGCCGAGCAATCGGGCCATGCCTGAATGCAAAGACAAAGACCTGCAAAACCTCGCCAAGCAACTACAGGCTTGGAGCTTGACGCCCAATGGCAGCGAAGGCTGGCGCAAGGCCGAGGTGATGCGTGGCGGCGTTGACACACGCGAATTGAGCTCACAAAGCCTGGAAAGCAAGCGCGTGCCCGGCCTGCATTTCATTGGAGAAGTGGTGGATGTGACCGGCTGGCTGGGGGGCTATAACTTCCAGTGGGCGTGGTCCAGCGCGGCAGCTTGCGCAAGATCTATCTGCGAGACTATGGAATAAGTGTGAAAATCAGGCTACAATCGCTGTCTTTGCTGGCAAACCCTGCGCGTCGATTCGCAACATTTTTGAAGCGGAATCCGGAAAAGCCGCTTCAAACACGGGGTTCAAAATGATTCTGCAAGGAGTCGATTTGAACGAAGTGATTGACGAACACCGAGCGCATATTGAAGGAAATACTTTTTCATGACCACGATTCGCGTCAAAGAGAATGAGCCGTTTGATGTGGCTCTGCGCCGTTTCAAGCGCACTATCGAAAAACTGGGCCTGCTGACCGATCTGCGCGCCCGCGAGTTTTACGAGAAGCCCACGGCTGAGCGTAAGCGCAAGAAGGCTGCTGCCGTCAAGCGTCACTACAAGCGCGTTCGCAGCATGCAGCTGCCCAAGAAGCTGTACTGATTTTCGACTTTGCTAGCGCCTTTGGGCGCTGAAACGAAAATCGGCTCAAGCCGAAGCAGCTGAACAAGCTCAAGAACAAGGCCCGCACAGGACGCTGTCGCGGGCCTTTTCTTTGCGCAGCCCACTTTGCTTGGCACGTCTTTGCCTTCATCTATTTGCCCTCACAATTTCACCCAAGCCCTTTTACCGAGCTAAAGGATTCGCCATGAGTTTGAAAGACCGCATCACCGAAGACATGAAGGCCGCGATGCGCGCCAAAGAGGCTGACAAGCTGGTCACCATTCGAGGTCTGCTGGCCGCCGTGAAGCAAAAAGAAGTGGATGAGCGCATCGTTGTAGACGATGTCGCCTTGGTGGCCATCGTTGACAAGCTGATCAAGCAACGCAAAGACTCCATCAGCCAATTCACCGCCGGCGGTCGCCCGGACTTGGCCGAAAAAGAAGCGGTCGAGTTGAAAGTGCTGGAAGCTTATTTGCCCCAGCGCATGAGCGCCGAGGAAGTGCAGACAGCGGTCAATGCCATCGTCAGCGAACTGGGCGCCAAGGGCCCGGCCGATATGGGTCGAGTCATGGCCGCCGTGAAGGCGCAACTGAGCGGCAAGGCTGAGATGTCTTTGGTCTCGGTCGCAGTCAAGCAAGCCCTCAGCCAGTGAGCATCAAGCCATGAGCTTAACTATCCAAGCCCTGACGCCCGAGGTTTGTGTAGCACCGCAGTTGGAGCCTGCAGCGATGGCCGAGGCGGCAGCTGCAGGTTTTCGCAGCGTGATCAACAATCGCCCAGACTTTGAGGGCGGGCCCGATCAGCCGACCAGCGCGCAGATCGAAGCCGCGGCCTTGGATGCCGGTCTGGCCTATTGCCACCTGCCGGTCAATGGGGGCTATCAATCTCCCGAAGAGATCGAGCAATTCAAGCAATTGCTGGCCGAGCTGCCTCGACCTATTCTGGCTTTTTGCCGCTCGGGCGCACGCTCTACGCGACTGTTTAACGCGGCAACTGCCGCCTGAACTCGAGGGCACGGGCAAAGGGCGCCAACAAGCGCCAGCCCCAAGCATCGACTCGGTGCTTTCCCTGAATCTCAGGGAATTTGAGGCTTCATGCAGTTCCGACTGGCTACAGTGCGGCTGGGGTCTTTTTTTGACCCCGGCGCGTCAGTTGCCACAAGCCCTGTGATCTTGGGTTTGTAGCGCTGCCTCGCATGGCCCAATCTTTCAGTCGGACTCCAGATGCAAGCCCTCCTCGCCCTCGCCAGAGGCATTGATGCTCTAACAGCCCGCTTCGGCGTCATTGCCAAGTGGGCAGTTCTGATCTCATGCCTGGTCAGCGCCGCCAATGCGGTTGTGCGCTACGCCTTTGACTACAGCTCCAACTCCTTCTTGGAGATCCAGTGGTACATGTTCGCCGTGTGCGTGATGTTTGGCGCTGCGCAGGTGCTGAAGGTCAATGAACATGTGCGAGTCGACCTGTTCTACAGCCGCCTCTCCGGACACGGCAAGGTCTATGTGGACCTATTCGGCTTGCTGGTGTTTCTGCTGCCGGTGATTGCCTATATGGCCTGGCTCTCCTGGGCCCTCTTCATGGTCAAACTGACCACAGGAATGCGGCCTGAAGACAGCGTCGCAAGCCTCGGATTCTTGGGTTATGTCTGGAAGCTATTCAGCAGCGGCGAGATGTCCAACAACTCGGGCGGTTTGATCCGCTGGCCCGCCATGTTGACCCTGCCTCTGGGCTTTGCCCTGGTCTGGCTGCAAGGGCTGGCTGAGTTGATCAAACGCATCGGCTGGCTGACCCATAGCTACGAGATGGACACCCACTACGAGAGGCCGCTGCAATGATGAGCATGGAGAGTTTCCCCCCGCTGATGTTCGCGGGGCTGATCGTGGTCATGCTGATCGGCTTCCCTGTCGCCTTCTCGCTGGCCGCACTGGGCTTGGCCTGCGGCTTCTTTGCCATTTCGCAGGGCTGGTTCCCACCCGAATTCATGGCCGCGCTGCCGCAAAACGTGTTCGGCATTTTGTCCAACGATTTGCTATTGGCCATTCCCTTCTTCACCTTGATGGGAGCCATGCTGGAAAAATGTGGCCTGGCCGAAGACATGCTGGACTCGATGGGCCAGCTCTTTGGCCCGGTGCGTGGTGGCCTGGGCTACTCGGTCATCATCGTCGGCTTCATCCTCGGCGCCATCACCGGCACCGTGGCCGGTCAAGTGATCGCCATGGCGATGATCTCGCTGCCGGTGATGATGCGCTACGGCTACAACATGCGCTATGCCACCGGCGTGCTGGCAGCCTCGGGCACCATCACTCAATTGGTGCCGCCATCGCTGGTCTTGGTGGTGTTGGCCGATCAACTGGGCCGCTCCGTCGGCGATATGTACAAAGGGGCCTGGGGACCGTCCATTCTTCAAGTGCTGATCTTCGCGCTCTACACCTTTGTGTTGAGCCGCGTGAAGCCAGAGCATGTACCCGGCGTACCCAAGACTGCACGTAGCCTGCAAGGCGCCGCACTGTGGATCAAATGCTTGCGCGGCATCATCCCTTCAGCGGTGCTGATCTTTGCCGTGTTGGGCAGCATGGGCGGCCTGCCCGGCATCGACACCGCCGTTTGCACACCCACAGAGGCCGGCGCCATGGGCGCGGTCGGCGCGTTCATCCTGGCTGCAATGCATGGCCGCCTCAGCTGGCCCTTGGTCAAAGAAGCCATGGCCGGCACCATGCGCATCACCGCCATGGTGGTGTTCATCTTGATCGGCTCGCGCACCTTCTCGTTGGTCTTCCAAGGTGTGGAAGGCGGCATTTGGATCGAGCACTTGCTGTCCAATTTGCCGGGCGGCCAGGTGGGCTTTCTGATCGCCGTCAACATCTTCATCTTCTTCCTGGCCTTCTTCCTCGACTTCTTCGAGATCGCCTTCATCATCCTGCCCTTCCTGGCCCCTGTGGCTGACAAGATGGGCATCGATCTGGTGTGGTTCGGCGTGATGCTGTGCGTGAATATGCAGACGAGCTTCATGCACCCACCCTTCGGCTTTGCTTTGTTTTATTTGCGCGGCATCTCCGACAGCCTCTTCAAGAGCGGTTCGATTCCTGCCAAGGTTCAATCCAAAGACATCTATTTGGGCGCCATTCCCTGGGTCATCATGCAATTGGTCTTGGTGGCCATCGTGATCGCTTTCCCGCAGTCGGTGACCGCCTTTTTGGACAAAGAAAAGGTGGTCGATATGAACCAGGCCACCGAACTGCTGCAAGGCATGGGCAATAGCGCCGAAGAAAAACCAGAGAAGGCTGAGACTTCGGCGGACGAGGCCAGCAAGTTGTTTGGTTTCGACCCGCCCGCGCAAGCGGCTTCCTCTCCCGCATCAAGCCCGCAAGAGGCCGACCCGATGGAAGCTGTGAAGCGCTCCATGCAAGAAGAAGCGGCCAGCAAGAAGTAAGTTATTCAGACTGCCATGAAACAAGGCCGTTTGCCGACACTCGAAAACGGCCTTTCCCATTGAAAAAGCCCTGAGGCCTTTCGGCCCCAGGGCTTCATTCTTTGCGGACTGGAGTTACAGCTTTTGCGCTTGCATAAAGTCGTCAAAACCCGCTTCTGCGAAACGGAACCACAGGTTTTGGTCACGCCGGAAGTTTGAATAGTCTTCGTAGACCTTTTTCCAGTTCGGGTTCTTGCTGGACAACTCGCTGTAAAGCGCCATCGACTCTTTGAAGGCCGAATCCAGCACATCCTTGGGGAACTTGAACAGCTTGGTGCCCGAGCCCACCAACTGCTTCAAAGCCGCCGGATTCTTGGCGTCGTACTTGGCTTGCATATCGATATGGGCCACAGCAGAAGCCGCCTCCACAATCGCCTTGTACTCAGGGTTCAAAGCCTCGTAAGCCTTGATGTTGATGAAGAAGTCCAGCTCGGGGCCGCCTTCCCACCAGCCTGGGTAATAGTAGTTGGGCGCCACTTTATTGAAACCCAGCTTTTGATCGTCATAGGGGCCAACCCATTCTGCGGCATCAATCGTGCCCTTCTCCAAGGCCGAGTAAATTTCACCCCCGGGGATGTTCTGCGGCACGCCACCCATGCGCTCCAGCACTTTGCCGGCAAAGCCACCAATGCGCATCTTCATGCCCTTGATGTCGGCCACCGACTTGATTTCTTTTCGATACCAGCCGCCCATCTGCGCACCGGTATTGCCGCCCGGGAAACTGATGATGTTGTAGTTGCGATAGAACTCTCGCATCAGTTTCAGACCATTGCCCTCAACCATCCAGGCCGTCATCTGACGGCTGTTCAAGCCAAAGGGTACGGCGCAACCAAGCGCAAAAGTCTCATCCTTGCCGAAGAAATAGTAAGGCGCCGTGTGAGCCATTTCCACCGTGCCGTTTTGCACCCCGTCGACCACGCCAAAGGCGGGCATCAACTCGCCGCCCGCGTGCACGGCCACCTGGAACTTGCCGCCCGAAAGCTCATTCACTTTTTTGGCGAACACATCGGCTGCACCAAAAATCGTGTCCAAGGACTTGGGGAAACTCGAGGCCAAACGCCAACGAACATTGGCCTGGGCATGCACGACAGCGGGTGCCGCACCTGCAGCCAACACACCGGCCAGACCTGCTTGCCGAACAAAGGAACGACGCTCCATCTTGGGGACTCCTGGTTGATGAACTGCGCGAAATGCGAGCCGATTCTAGGGTGCCCCAAAACAATGCTCACCGGTGCAAACCCGGTCAAAAAACGCCCTTTCTTGGGGCGGCAATGCAGAGCCAAAAACGCCTGAGTCGAAGCTGACTGTCAGCTGACAATTCGCATTAGCTGCCCGCTAATTTCATCCGAGAAATCAGCACCGAACCCATGGTCTTGCCACCCATGGTGTAGCGATCGCAACCAATGCCAATGATGTTTTGGAACATCTCGCTCAGATTGCCGGCAATGGTCAATTCATGCACCGGGAAAGCGATTTCGCCCTTTTCCACCCAATAGCCACTGACGCCTCGGGAATAGTCGCCGGTCACGTAATTGACGCCCTGCCCCATCAGCTCGGTCACAAACAATCCGGTGCCCAAGCGGCGCAGCATGGTTTGCAAATCGTCGCCCGGCGCGGTCAAGCGGGAAGTCATGCGCAGATTGTGTGAACCGCCGGCATGCCCGGTGGTGCGCATGCCCAGTTTGCGCGCGGAATAGGTGCTCAAGAAATAGCCCTGCAGCACACCACCTTCGACCACATGGCGCGGACGAGTAATCACGCCTTCGTCGTCAAAAGGCGCACTGCCCTTGCCCTTGAGCTCATGCGGATTCTCATGAATGTCGATATGCGAGGCTAAGACCGGTTTACCCAAGCTATCGAGCAAGAAGCTGGCGCGGCGGTACAAGGCGCCACCACTGGCTGCTTGCACCAAAGCGCCCAGCAAGCCCGCGGCCACCGTGCTTTCAAACAGCACCGGCACTTCGGCCGTCGGCACGCGGCGCGATTTCAATCGGGCCAATGCGCGTTCAGCTGCGTAACGGCCAATTGCTTCGGCAGAAGCCAAGTCGTTGGCATCGCGCATCGAGCTGTACCAAGAGTCGCGCTGCATTTGCGCGCCGCGGCCGGCAATCGGCGCGACCGAAATCGAATGGCGCGAACTGGCATAGCCACCCCGAAAACCACGGCTATTGCCGGTGAAGAAATGCGATTGCTGCGCCGAAACCGCAGCACCTTCACTATTGCTGATGCGGCGGTCTACCGCAAAGGCAGCGGCTTCGCAGCGCAGCGCCAATTCCGCTGCCGCCTGCGCATCGATGGCCCACGGGTGGAACAGGTCGAGCTCGGGGCGGCTGGACGCGTCCCGCGACAAATCTTCCTCATCCGGCAAACCAGCCACCGGATCTTCGGCAGTGAAGCGCGCGATGTCGAAGGCCGCGCGCACCGTATCGCGCAGGGCTTGCGGTGAAAAGTCCGAGGTACTGGCATTGCCGCGACGCTGGCCCACATAGACGGAAACCCCCAAGGACTTATCGCGGTTGCGCTCGACGTTCTCCAACTCACCCATACGGGTTGAAACGGACAAACCACAGCCTTCGGAGACTTCCGCGCCGGCGTCCGAGGCGCCGAGCTTTTTGGCCTCGGCCAAGACGTCTTCAATCAATTGCTGGAATTGCTCGCTCCGGTAGGCAAAGCCACTGCCGCTGGAAACTCCCGAACTCGCGGGCTTGTCGGCGCTTTGACTGAAAGAAGACTTGAGGAGCTTGGACATGGATAAAGGTGCCGTAGAAAAGAATGGCCGCACAGCGCGAGCTCAATAAGAGCCTGCTGCACTGAGAATCAGAACTGGGGGACAATCATACGAGCCGCCGAGCATCCGCGTGCGCAGCAGCACTTATCAACAGTGCCCGCTTCCCAGACGACTTGAGCCTTTCAAAAGCTCGGGCGTCCTGGGCGCGCCGCCCGCCCCATCTGCCTATCCGCACGACAAGCAAGACCCGCATCATGAGAACACAAGAAGAATTTCCGGCCGACGAAGACGATGACTTCGATCGCCCCAGCAAAAGCCAGCTTAAGCGCGACATGACCGAACTGCAGGCGCTGGGCGAAGAACTGTTGACGCTGCCTGCCAGCAGGCTTGAGCCCCTGGCACTGCCTGAGATCCTGGCGGACGCTTTGCGCGCCGCCAAGAAAATCACCTCGCACGAAGGCCGGCGGCGCCAGATGCAGTACATCGGCAAGCTGATGCGCCGCGTGGACCCAGAACCGCTGCGCGAAGCGGTTGCCGCCTACAAGCTCGGCCACGCCAAAGACAGCTTGGCCCTGCACCAGAGCGAACGCTGGCGCGAACGCCTGCTGGCCGATGACTCGGCCTTGCAGCAGTTCATTGCCGAACATGAAGGCATTGATGTTCAGCAACTGCGCAGCCTGGTTCGTGCCGCTCGCAAAGACGCGGCCGCCGCACCTGAGCAACGCTCCGGCCGAGCCTTCCGTGATCTGTTTCAGTTCATCAAAACGGAACAGCTGCGCGTGTCACCTGCGGACGAATCGGCTGAGGACGAGACGGATGAGTGAGGCCTTGCCGCCCCCGGACATGCTACGCATCGGCATTGTTTCGATCAGTGACCGGGCTTCTGAGGGCGTCTACGAAGACAAAGGACTACCGGCCCTGCAAGCTTGGCTGGGTTCGGCGCTGATCAACCCCATCACGTACGAAGCGCGCTTGATTCCTGACGAGCGGGCTCTGATTGCCAAGACCCTGCGTGAACTGGTGGACGAGAAGTCCTGCGACCTGGTCTTGACCACCGGCGGAACCGGCCCGGCGCTGCGCGACGTCACGCCAGAAGCCACCCTGGATGTGGCCGACAAAGAAATGCCGGGCTTTGGCGAACAAATGCGGCAGATCTCGCTGCGCTTTGTGCCGACGGCAATTTTGTCGCGCCAAGTGGCGGTGATCCGCGGCAAAGCGCTGATCATCAATCTGCCGGGCCAACCCAAATCGATTGCTGAAACCCTGGGCGGTTTGAAGGACGCGCAGGGCAAGCAGGAGGTTGACGGCATTTTTGCTGCCGTACCTTATTGCATCGATCTGATCGGCGGGCCGTATATGGAAACTCGCGAAGCTGTGGTGAAAGCCTTTCGCCCCAAGGCTGCGCAGCGGCCTGCACGCAGCGCAAGCTGATGGGTTGGTGACCGGGCTCTGCCCGGCCGGCGCCACTAGCCGCAACTACTCTTTGACCAGGCGGCTCAAAGAGGCCGCATCAAAGGCTTCGTCTTGCTGGGCGTCTTGTGGAACGCAGTCCCCAACGGGCGAGCGCGAGGCGGCAGACAGCTTGCAAACCGCCTGCCACAACAAGGCGATTTGATGTTCATGACCGGCGGCGTTGTCAATCAAGCCGCGCAGGGCCTGTGCCATCGGGTCATCGCCTTGGCTGACTCCGTAGGCTGAGAAACCCATCTTGGCTGCAGCTTCTTCGCGCAGCACATCGGCCTTGGCCTCGATGATGCGAGCAGGGTTGCCCACGGCCGTGGCACCCGCCGGGACTGGTTTGGTCACCACCGCACCTGAACCGACCCGCGCGCCCGCGCCCACGGTAAAACCGCCCAAGACACAGGCATTGGCACCAATGATGACGCCGGCCTCCAAAGTGGGGTGTCGCTTGGCCCCCTTCACCAATGCGGTGCCGCCCAGAGTCACACCTTGATAAATGGTGCAGCCCTCGCCGATTTCGGCCATCTCACCGATGACGATGCCCATGCCGTGGTCGATGAAGACCTTGCGAGCAATCGTTGCGCCCGGGTGAATCTCGATCCCCGTCAAGAAGCGAGTGCAATGTGAGATGAAGCGACCCAGCCACTTCAGCCCATGCGTCCAGCACCAATGCGCCCGGCGATGCAGGATCAGCGCATGCAGCCCTGGGTAGCAGGTCAGCACTTCCCAGGCCGTGCGTGCGGCCGGGTCACGTTCAAGAATGCAGGCAATGTCTTCGCGGATGCGCTGGAACATGGAGACTCAAAGCAAGAGAGGGTCGGCCAGTTTAGCGGTGCGATTCAATCTTCGCTGGCGGTGAGGCTTGCGCCTGGCTTGGCATGAGGGCTGCGAGGCGCTTCCACCATGGCGCGAGCAATGCCTCGGAAGATGTGCACCTCTTCGCTCGTCAGTCCGGCGCGATTGAAGAGCTGGTTGAGCCGAGGGATTAACTTCTTGGGCGCGGCGGGGTTCAGATAGCCAATCGCTTCCAAAGAGCTTTGCAAGTGCTGCAGCAAGCCTTGCACCGCCTTCGCGTCCGCAAAGTTCGGTTCGTCGGTTCGTGGCGCCACAGAAAAACCGCCCAAGGCTTGCCGCCAGTCATAGGCCAAAAGTTGCACGGCCTGGGCCAGATTCAATGAGCCGTAGTCAGGATGGGTCGGTATCGACAGCACCGCATGGCAGCGGTACACATCCTCATTGCTCATGCCGTAGCGCTCGGAGCCGAACACCAGACCAACTTTGTGCGGGCTGGCGGCCAACTCACCAAACAAAGCGCGCGGCTCGCGCACGGGCGGGCCAAAGTCACGCGGCGTCATGGCCGTGGCGCAAGCAAAGGTCACGCCGTCGAGCGCCTCTTCCAGCGTCTCCACAATGCGGGCGCGAACCAAAATGTCTGCAGCACCGCTGGCCATGGCCACCGTTTCCTCCTGGCTCAGCACATCCGCAAAACGCGGCTTGACCAAGACCAGTTCAGAAAAACCCATCACCTTCATGGCGCGAGCCGTGGCGCCGACATTGCCGGGATGGCTGGTTTGAATCAGGATAAATCGTGTCATATCTACGCCGGCATCACATCCCGCTGAGCTGGAATTTGGAGGAATCGGCAAGGCTCGGCTAAAATACGGGATTATCCTGAGTCCGGCCAAACATTGACCGCGAAACCCAACTCAGGTCGCTCTTTTTTTCCGCCAGTTCACCTCCCGAGCCCATGGTGCAAAGCCATGTGCGCCGGCCAACCAAGGTTTTCACGAATGACGCAGCAAGCTTCACTCCATCCCATGCTCAATGTCGCCATCAAGGCGGCGCGTGCGGCCGGTGCCATCATCAACCGCGCCTCCATGGACCTCGACATTCTGAAGATCAACACCAAGTCGCCCAATGACTTTGTGACCGAGGTGGACCAAGCTGCTGAAAAAATCATCATTGAAACGCTGCTGCAAGCCTACCCCGACCACGGCATCCTCGCCGAAGAGTCGGGCCGCGAGTATGGCGCCAAGCATTCTGAATTCGTTTGGATCATCGATCCGCTGGACGGCACCACCAATTTCATCCACGGCCTGCCGATGTACTGCGTGTCGATCGCGCTGGCGCATCGCGGCGTGGTGCAGCAAGCCGTCGTTTACGACCCCACCCGCAACGACCTGTTCTACGCCACCAAGGGTCGCGGCGCCTTCATGAACGACCGCCGCCTGCGTGTCTCCAAGCGCACCCGCTTGAGCGACGCCCTGATCGGCACCGGCTTCCCCTTCCGCCGCGGCGACAACTTCAAGCGCTATATGAAGATGTTCGAGGCCGTGATGGTGGAATGCGCCGGCCTGCGCCGCCCCGGCGCTGCCGCACTCGATCTTTGCTATGTGGCCGCCGGCTACTACGACGCCTTCTTTGAAACCGGCCTGCAACCCTGGGACGTGGCAGCCGGCTCGCTGATCATCACCGAAGCAGGTGGCCTGATTGGCAACTTCACCGGCGAATCCGACTTCTTGCATCAGCGAGAAGTGGTGGCCGGCAGCCCCAAGATCTACGGCCAATTGGTCACCATCTTGGCACCCTACACCCGCGTGATCAGCGCCGAGGACGAGGCCAAGGCCGAGAGTGGCGACGCTGAAGGCAAGACCTCTGCCGTAGACGCGCTTGCCGCCGCTGCAGCGCCAGCCACCAAGAAGCGCGCCGCAGTACGCATTAAGAAAACCGACACTGAGTAACCGAACCCAGTGCCGGTAGCAACTCAGCTGCTGAGTTGCAAATGACGAGGCCCTCTTACGGAGGGCCTTTTTTCATGGCTGAGCCGCAAGCGCCTCCCGGAGTCTTGCGCGTTCAGCCTGCACTTGGAAGCTTGCTACGGGCTGCAACTGCCCATCCTTGAGCAGAAACAGGCTCACCAAAGTCACCGTGCTTTCACGCCAAGCCACGCCCGCCTGTCCGACCACGGCGAGCACCCATTGGCCATTGAGCAACAAGGGCACTTTGCGGACATCGACATTGGCATAGCTGCTGATGAACACGTCGAGTGAGCGAGGGTCTGCGTCGAAACTCGGGAACTCAATGGACTGAGGCGCTTCGATCTGACTGTCCATGCGCCGAAGCGCCTGCGAAAACTCTTCATCGGGGACTCGCCCCTCGGCCCAGCGCGAAGTGTCAAGACCCCGCTCTTCCATCGCCTTGTCGTGCGCTTCTTGCTCAAGCTCTGGCTCTCGTGTCTTGCTATAGGCCCTGGCCAGGGCCAGCGCTGTTTGGCGGGTCGAAGCACACAGCGCCGGGTCCGCACAGAACTCTCGGCTGATACGGTAGGCGATTTTGAAACTCAAACTGAGCTTGCATACTGCGCCCCACCCACGCCCCGTCCACGGCGCCAACTGAATCACTTCGTCTTGACTCAGCGCACTGCTGCTTCCGTACACCACATAAGCCGCTTGCCCCAAAGGATGGCCAAACGCGCCCGACTGCGTGGCGCAAAGCGAGTCCTCAAACGGCGCATCAATGCGCTTGGGTTTGCCCTTGGGCTTGATTTGATAGAAGACCGATGACTGGCAGTTGGCGCTTCCGCCAAAGGCATCCACTCGGTAGACCTGGGTGCCTGAGAGTCGCTCAATTTCAAAAGCCGAGTCGCTTGTGATCCCGAGCGCCTCTCGCATGTCTGGGCTGTGGCGCAGTTCTCGCAGCAATGCCGCAGGCACTCGCCCCTGCGGCCGAGACTCAAAACGCAAAAGCTCGCGCATGGGCGAATTCACCGCCCGCCAGGCCGTTTCCGGCAGGCCTCGCGCTTGACTGGCCAGTTGCTCACACAAAGGCGCGGCGACTGCCGCTCCCAATGGCGCCAATGCAAGCAAAGCCGATCCCCAAACACGCCCCGTCCAATTCGCCATTGTTCCCTCCTGCGGCGCGAGACGATAACAGGGCCAGCGCCGCTTAAACTACGGCTCCACCTCAAAGCCCTCCACCCGAGGGCTTTGTTCATGTTTGAAAGCCCCATGAGCCAGACCCCAGATTTCAGCGCCCATACACCCGTGATGGCGCAGTACCTTCGCATCAAGGCCGAGCACCCCGATGAGTTGGTGTTCTTTCGCATGGGTGACTTCTACGAGGTCTTCTTTGATGACGCTCGCAAGGCCAATGCGCTGCTGGACATCACCCTGACCGCCCGCGGCCAAAGCGCCGGCCAACCTGTGGTGATGGCGGGCATTCCGGTCAGCGCTTTAGAGAGCTATTTGGCCAAGCTGATCAAGCTGGGCGAAGCGGTGGCAATTGCGGAACAGGTCGGCGATGTAGCCACCAGCAAAGGGCCGGTTGAGCGCAAGGTGGTGCGCGTGGTCACCCCAGGCACGGTCACGGACAGCGAGTTGCTGGCCGACAAGCAGGATTCGGTCTTGCTGGCGGTGGTGCAGCAAGGCAAGAACCACGGGCTGGCCTGGTTGTCGATGACCCAAGGGCAACTCGGTCTGGCCGAATGCAACGACAAAGAGCTGCCCTCCTGGCTGGCGCGCCTGAGCCCGGCCGAAGTGCTGGTGGACCGGGAGCGGCAACCCGCCGGTGTGCTGGCCGCGCATGTGGCCATCACCAATCGACCCAGTTGGCAGTTCGACAGCAATCTGGGCGCGCGCAAGCTGTGCGAGCAGCTGGGCGTGGCCAGCTTGGCCGGCTTCAATGCGCAAGAACTCAGCGCGGCCCAAGCGGCCGCCGCTGCCTTGCTCAGTTATGCCGAACACACACAGGGTCGGGCACTCGCCCACGTCAAGAGCCTGCAGGTGCAGCGCAGCAGCGATTTACTGGACTTGCCGCCCGCCACGCAGCGCAATCTGGAACTCACACAAACGCTGCGCGGAGAAAGCTCGCCCACCCTGATGTCGCTGCTGGACAGCTGCCGCACCGGCATGGGCAGCCGCGCGCTGCGCCACTGGTTGCTTCATCCCAAGCGTGAGCGAGGCGAGGCCCTGGCGCGACACGGTGCCATCGAGGCCTTCATGCGCGCCTCGCCTGAGGCACTGCGGGAAGGCTTGCGTCAAGTCTCCGATGTGGAGCGCATTGCCGCGCGCATTGCGCTACGCCAAGTGCGCCCGCGCGAGTTGACCGGCCTGCGCAACACTTTGCAGGTTTTGCCCGCGCTGCAACAGACCTTGCCCGGCGGCAGCGCCCTGCTCGACAGCCTGGCACAAGGGCTTCGCGCCTCGCCGCATATCGAAGAGCTGCTGCGCCATGCGATTGCCGAAGAGCCAGCCGTACTGGTGCGGGATGGCGGCGTGATCGCCGATGGTTTTGATGCCGAGTTGGACGAGTTGCGCGGCATCCAAAGCAATTGCGATGCCTTCTTGCTGGACCTGGAAACCCGCGAACGTGCCCGCACCGGCATTCCCAATTTGCGGGTGCAGTTCAACAAGGTGCATGGCTTCTATATCGAGGTCACCCAAGGACAGGTCGACAAAGTGCCGCTGGACTATCAGCGCCGCCAAACGCTGAAGAACGCCGAGCGCTACATCACGCCGGAGTTGAAGGCGTTTGAAGACAAGGCCTTGTCCGCCCAAGAGCGCGCCCTGGCGCGCGAGAAGCTCTTGTTCGAAATGTTGCTGGACCAACTGACCGAAGAACTGCAGGCCTTGACCGCACTCGGCCGGGCGCTGGCCAGCCTAGATGCCTTGGCCGCGCTGGCCGAGCGGGCGCACAGCCTGCGCTGGTGCCGGCCGGAGTTCGTCAATCAACCTTGCATCGACATCATGGCCGGCCGCCACCCGGTGGTGGAAGCACGGCTGCGCGAAACCGGTGCCGGCGAGTTCATGGCCAATGATTGCCGGCTGGATGCGCGCACCCGCATGTTGATGATTACCGGCCCGAATATGGGCGGTAAGAGCACCTTTATGCGGCAGGTGGCCCTGATCAGCCTGCTGGCCGCCATGGGCAGCTATGTACCGGCCAGCGCCTGCCGCTTAGGCCCCATGGATGCCATCCACACCCGCATTGGCGCTGCCGATGATTTGGCTAACGCCCAGTCCACCTTCATGCTGGAGATGACCGAAGGCGCGGCGATTCTGCACAGCGCCACCGAGCACTCGCTGGTCTTGATGGACGAGATCGGGCGCGGCACCTCCACCTTTGACGGCCTGGCCCTGGCCGGCGCCATCGCCAGCCATTTGCATGACAAGACCCGCGCTTTCACGCTCTTTGCTACCCATTACTTTGAGCTGACCGAATTCCCCACCAAGCATCAGCAGGCCATCAATTGCCATGTGGGCGCGGTGGAAAGCGGCGACTCCATCGTCTTCCTGCACGAGATACAGCCCGGCCCGGCCAGCCGCAGCTATGGCGTGCAAGTGGCGCGTTTGGCCGGCATGCCGGCCAGCTTGGTGCGTCAGGCGCGCTCGACCTTGGAAGCGCTGGAAGCCAAGGCCTCGGACAGCAAACTGCAAATTGATTTGTTTGCTGCTCCCGCAACACCGGAGCCCGCTGTCACCCAGGAGACCCACGCTTTGGTCTTGGCCATGGAAGATGTGGACCCCGACGCCCTCAGCCCGCGCGATGCGCTGGCGCTGGTCTATCAATTGAAGAAGCTGAGCAAATCCAAGCCCAGCTGAAACACAGTCGAAGTCCCGATGAAACGCGCCCCCGGCATTTCCAAGACCCTTGTTTTTTCGCACGCCAATGGTTTTGGCGCCGGTTGCTATCGCGTGCTGTTCGAGGCCTGGCAGCGCGCCGGTTGGACGGTGCATGCCCTGCCGCAGATTGGCCACGACCCGGTCTTTCCCATCACCAGCAACTGGCCGCATCTGCGCGAGCAGCTGATTCAGTTCATCGAACAGCAGGTCCAGCCCTCCATGCCTGAGCCTGGCCCCGTCACCTTGGTCGGGCATTCGCTGGGCGGCTTGCTCAGCCTGATGGCGGCCTGCCGCCGCCCCGATCTGGCGCAATCGCTGCTGATGCTGGACTCTCCCTTGGTGACTGGCTGGCGCGCGCACAGTGTGCAGGTCATCAAGGCCACAGGCCTGATGCCCCGGGTGTCGCCGGGTCGCGTGTCCAGGCAGCGCCGCCACACGTGGCCCAACCGCGAGGCGGTGCTGACGCATTTTGCTGGCAAGCACAAATTCGCCCGCTGGGACCCGCGCGTGCTGCAAGACTATGTCGACAGCGGCTTTGAAGAAGGCGCCGACGGCAGCACTCATCTGCGCTTTCGGCGCGAATTGGAAACCCGCATTTACGAGACCCTGCCCCACCACCTCGGTCGACTCATGCAAAAGCACCCGCCGCAATGCCCTGTCGGCTTCATTGCAGGAACCCAATCGGAAGAGTTGCGCCAAGCAGGCTCGGCCGCCAGCAAGGCGCTGGCCCACCCGCACTTTGTCTGGATGGAGGGCTCGCACCTCTACCCCTTCGAGCGCCCCGACGACACCGCCGCTTTGGTGCTGCAAATGCTGGAAGTGATGCACTTGCCTCACGCCGCGCCTGAAACCCAAGGTTCGCCTCCTCTATAATCGCGCTTTACCACCACAGCGTTTTTGATGGACGCTGCAAGACATGACCAAATACGTCTACGTCACGGGCGGTGTGGTGTCCTCACTCGGCAAGGGCATCGCATCAGCTTCACTGGCTGCCATTCTCGAATCTCGCGGCCTCAAGGTCACCCTGATCAAGCTCGATCCCTACATCAATGTGGATCCGGGCACGATGTCCCCCTTCCAGCACGGCGAGGTGTTCGTCACCGAAGACGGCGCGGAAACCGACCTCGATCTGGGCCACTACGAACGCTTCATTACCACGCGCATGAAGCGCGCCAACAACTTCACCACCGGGCAGATTTATATGTCCGTGCTGGAGAAGGAACGCCGCGGCGACTACCTCGGCAAGACCGTGCAGGTGATTCCGCACATCACCAACGAAATCCAAGATTTCGTGCGTCGTGGCGCCGGTGTCGGCACCGCCGATGCGGTCGATGTGGCTATCGTTGAAATCGGCGGCACGGTCGGTGACATCGAGTCGCTGCCCTTCCTGGAAGCAGCGCGTCAGATGAGCCTGAAGGCCGGCCCGAACAATGTCGCCTTTGTGCACCTGTCCTATGTGCCTTGGATCGCCGCTGCCGGCGAACTCAAGACCAAGCCGACCCAGCACACGGTGCAAAAGATGCGCGAAATCGGTATCCAGCCCGATGCGCTGCTGTGCCGCGCCGACCGCCGCATTCCGGACGACGAGCGCGAAAAGATTTCGCTCTTCACCAATGTGCCCGAGTACGGCGTGATCTCGATGTGGGATGTGGACACCATCTACAAGGTGCCCCGCATGCTGCATGAGCAAGGTCTGGATCAGCTGATCTGCACAAAGCTGCAGCTCAACACCAAGTCCACCGACCTGAAGCGTTGGGACACCTTGGTGCACGAGGTGCTGAACCCGGCCAAGAACGTGACCATCGCCATGTGCGGCAAGTACACCGACTTGAGCGACTCCTACAAGTCGCTCAACGAGGCGCTGCGCCACGCCGGCATCCACAACCACGCTCGCGTCAATATCGAGTATGTGGATTCGGAACTGCTGAGTGCGACCAACATCGACCAACTGAAGCAATACGACGCCATCTTGGTGCCTGGCGGCTTCGGCAAGCGCGGTGTGGAAGGCAAGATCTTGGCGGCTCAATATGCCCGCGAACACAAGATGCCCTACCTGGGCATCTGCCTGGGAATGCAAGTCGCTACGATTGAATACGCACGCCATATGGCGGGCCTGGGCGGCGCGAACTCGACCGAGTTTGACCCCGAGACCCCGCACCCGGTGATCGCCTTGATCGACGAGTGGCAAGACGCCGACGGCAGCATTCAAAAGCGCGACGAAAATTCCAATCTGGGCGGCACCATGCGCCTGGGCGCTCAGAGCTCCGACGTGGCCCCCGGCACTTTGGCCCATGACATCTATGGCCCGGTGGTCAGCGAGCGTCATCGCCATCGCTACGAGGCCAATGAGCATTACTTGGATCAACTGCAGAAGGCCGGTCTGGTCATCTCGGCCATCACCCAGCGCGAAAAGCTGACCGAGATGGTGGAGCTGCCCCGCGCGGTTCACCCCTGGTATGTGGGCGTGCAGTTCCACCCCGAGTTCAAGTCCACCCCTTGGGACGGCCACCCGCTGTTCACCGCCTTCATCAAGGCGGCGCTGGACCACCAACAGGCCTGAAGGAATCTAGCCCATGAAGCTTTGCGGTTTTGAGGTCGGCATCGACCGGCCTTTCTTCCTGATCGCCGGTACCTGCTCGATCGAGGGCCTGGAGATGTCGATGGACGTCGCTGGCCAACTGAAGGAAGCCTGCACGGCTCTGGGCATTCCACTGATCTACAAGGGCTCCTTCGACAAGGCCAACCGCTCCTCGGGCTCGACCCGTCGCGGTGTGGGCATTGACGCGGGCCTGAAGATCCTGGACGAGGTCCGCAAGCAGTTGCAGCTGCCCATCATCACCGATGTGCATGATGAGTCGCAGGTGGCCGAGGTGGCCAGTGTGGTGGACGTGCTGCAGACGCCGGCGTTTTTGTGCCGGCAGACCGACTTCATTCGCGCGGTGGCCAAGTCCGGCAAGCCGGTGAATATCAAGAAGGGCCAGTTCCTGGCCCCTTGGGATATGAAGAACGTCATCGACAAGGCCCGCGACGCTGCGCGCGAAGCCGGCCTGTCGGAAGACCGTTTCCTGGCCTGCGAGCGTGGCGTTAGCTTTGGTTACAACAACCTGGTGGCCGACATGAGCAGCCTGGCCGAGATGCGCAAGTCTGGCGCGCCGGTGGTGTTCGATGTGACCCACTCGGTGCAAAAGCCCGGCGGCCAAGGCACCAGCAGCGGCGGCGCCCGCGAGATGGTGCCGGTGTTGGCCCGTGCTGGCGTCGCCGCCGGTGTGGCGGGTCTCTTCATGGAAACCCATCCCTGCCCGGCTGAAGCATGGTCCGATGGGCCAAACGCCGTGCCGCTGAAGCATATGCGCGCTTTGCTGGAGCAATTGGTGGCCCTGGACCGCGTGGTCAAGAGCCAGCCCCTGCTCGAGAACGACTTCACCGCCTGAATTGAATCGCCCGCCTTGCGGGGCGGACGCCGCGCAAGATTGTTCAGCGCCGGTAACTGCCAGCTGGCAAGATGCGCGCCGAACCCGAATTTTTGACCTTTTGGAGAGCTTGAATGAGTGCCATTGTTGATATCGTCGGCCGCGAAATTTTGGACAGCCGCGGCAACCCGACCGTCGAATGCGATGTCTTGCTGGAATCCGGCGTGATGGGCCGTGCGGCCGTGCCTTCGGGCGCCTCGACCGGCTCGCGCGAAGCCATCGAACTGCGTGACGGCGACAAGAGCCGTTACCTGGGCAAGGGCGTGTTGAAGGCCGTTGAACACATCAACACCGAAATCTCCGAGGCCGTGCTGGGCCTAGACGCTTCCGAGCAAGCCTTCCTGGACCGCACCCTGATCGATCTGGACGGCACCGAGAACAAGAGCCGCCTGGGCGCCAACGCCATGCTGGCCGTGTCCATGGCCGTGGCCCGCGCCGCGGCCGAAGAGTCGGGTCTGCCCCTGTACCGTTACTTCGGCGGCATGAACGGCAACCAACTGCCCGTGCCGATGATGAACGTCATCAACGGCGGCGCGCACGCCAACAACAGCCTCGACCTGCAAGAGCTGATGATCATCCCCGTCGGCGCACCGAGCTTCCGTGAAGCCCTGCGCTGGGGCGCTGAGGTGTTCCACGCGCTGAAGAAGATCCTGCACGACAAGGGCATCTCCACCGCCGTCGGCGACGAAGGTGGTTTCGCGCCCAGCGTGGAAAGCCATGAAGCCGCCATCCAGCTGATCCTGGACGCCATCGACAAGGCCGGCTACACCGCCGGTGAGCAAATCGCCATTGGCCTGGACTGCGCTGCCAGCGAGTTCTACAAGGACGGCAAGTACGTGCTTGAAGGCGAAGGCGGCCTGCAACTGACGGCCCAGGAATGGACCGATATGCTGGCCACCTGGGTCGACAAATACCCCATCATCTCGATCGAAGACGGCATGGCCGAAGGCGACTGGGACGGCTGGAAGCTGCTGACCGACCGCCTGGGCAAAAATGTGCAGATCGTGGGCGACGACCTCTTCGTCACCAATACCAAGATCTTGAAAGAAGGCATCGACAAAGGCATTGCCAACTCGATCCTGATCAAGATCAACCAGATCGGCACTCTGACCGAGACCTTCGCTGCCATCGAAATGGCCAAGCGCGCCGGCTACACCGCCGTGATCTCGCACCGCTCGGGCGAAACCGAAGACAGCACCATCTCTGACATCGCCGTCGGCCTGAACGCCGGCCAGATCAAGACCGGTTCGCTGTCTCGCTCGGACCGCATGGCCAAGTACAACCAGCTGCTGCGCATCGAAGAAGACCTGGGCGATGTGGCCGTGTACCCCGGCCGCGCTGCGTTCTACAACCTGCGTTAATCGGGTCGGGCCCGGCGGCACAAGACTCGTCTTGCCGCTGGGCTAAACTTCGCGTGTGAAAACGATCAGCCTGCTCCTCGTCGCTTTTTTGCTGGCCGTCCAGGCCCAACTCTGGTTGGGCAAGGGCGGCTTGCCGCGTGGCGTGCAGTTGCGCGCAGAGCTGGCCCAGGTCGAGAGCGAGAACGACAAGGCGCGCCAGCGCAATGCTCAGCTTGAAGCCGAACTGCGCGATCTGCGCGAGGGCCTGGAAATGGTCGAAGAAAAGGCCCGCTACGAGCTCGGCATGATCAAGCCGGACGAAATCTACGTCCAGGTGCGGCGCTGAGCGGCGGCCCTTCTTGAACTTCCCGCTTTCCCTCCATATCTCCTACTCCTTCCCGCATGGACGCGCTGCTGCTGACGCTGCAACCGCTGCTCTTGCCGGCTTTTGAGCTGCTGGGCAGCCCGATCACTTGGGTAGAGCTGCTTGCTTTTGCGCTGGCGGTCTGGATGGTGGTTTGCAATATGCGCGTGCATATGCTGGCCTGGCCCTTGGCCATCACGAGTTCGCTGCTGTACTTCCTCTTGTTTTGGAGCGGCAAGCTTTACGGCGAAGCCTCTTTGCAATTGCTCTTTGCGGCCTTGGCTTTGTGGGGCTGGTGGCAATGGCTGCGCGGTAAGGGCGAGGATGGGTCGGCGCTCAAAGTACGCAGGCTCAGCCCTCAGGGTTTGGCGATATCGGTCGCCATCACTTTGCTCGCCTGGCCCGCTCTGGGCTTTTTTCTGAAACATCAAACCGATTCACCGTTGCCCTTTTGGGATGCCTTGCCCACCGTGGCCAGCCTTTTGGGCCAATGGCTCTTAGCGCGCAAGTACCAGGAAAACTGGAGCGTCTGGGTGCTGGTCAATGTCATCAGCGTTGCCCTGTTTGCCTACAAGGGCTATTGGTTGACCGTGTTGCTTTACGCCGTTTTCATCCCCATGTCGGTGGCCGGTTGGCGCGCCTGGGATCGCCATATGCGACCAGCCCCGGCCTCTGCAGCCATTGGCGTTTGAGCCCATTGGGCCCCGCGGCACACCCATCTTGACTGCCACCCTGATCGCCATCGTCGGCGCCGAGAGCACCGGCAAGAGCACGCTGGCGCAAGACCTGACCCTGCACCTGAGTCAAGCCACAGGACTGCGCTGCACCCTGGTGCCGGAATACTTGCGTGAATGGTGCGAAGTTCAACAACGCACACCGCGCATAGCGGAGCAGGCCGGCATCGCCGCCGAACAAACAGCACGTATCGAGGCTGCCGCACAAACCCATGATCTGGTTATTTGTGACACCAGTGCGCTGATGACCGCCATTTACAGCCAGTACCTGTTTTCCGACGCGTCGCTGTTAGCGGAGGCCTTAGCTTTTCACCGCCGCTGCGCCCTCACCCTGCTGACCGCGCTCGATTTACCTTGGGTGGCCGATGGGCTGCAGAGAGACGGTGCCCATGTGCGGCGGCCTATCGATACCGCTATTCGCGCCGCTTTGCTGAACGGCGGTCTGAACTGGTCGGTGGTGGCCGGCAGCGGCATGGCTCGCTTGGAAGCTGCGCTGAACGCCATCACGCCCTTGTTGAAGCACCAACGACAAGCTCGACAGGGTCTGTTCACCCGCCTGAATGCGCGGCAAGACGCCTTGCCCGAATGGCGCTGGGCCTGTGAGAACTGCGATGTGCCGGAATGCGAACACCAAGCCTTCAAGCGCTGAGCCTGGCCCCGATCACTGCCCCAGACTGAGCCCCAAGCCATGCGCTGCCTGCAGCAGCGGATGATCCAGCGGCACCCGCCGGTTGCCACCCGCCACCTCGGCCAGCGACACATCGGTCAAGGCCCCCGCCTGCAAGGCCACCATGCGACCAAAGCGGCCGTGCTTTAGCAGTTGGGCGGCATAACTGCCAAACTGAGTAGCCAAGATTCGATCAAAAGCCGTCGGGGTGCCGCCGCGCTGTACATGACCCAAAAGCGTGGAGCGAACTTCGCTGCCCAGGCGCTCTTGCAGCTGATGCGCCAACACTGCCCCCACCCCACCCAAGCGCAGGGGATCAGGGCTGTCCTTCAGTTTTTGGTGAACCACCATCCCGGCGTCCCGCGGATGGGCACCTTCGGCGATACAGATCAAGGTGTAGCCCGGCTCCGCCTCACGGGCCCGGCAGAACTCAGCCACCGCCTCGAGCTCATAAGGCAGCTCGGGCAACAGAATCACATCGGCAGCGCCGGCAATGCCGCCTTCCAAGGCGATCCAGCCGGCATAGCGCCCCATGGTCTCGGCAATCATCACGCGGCCATGGCTGCGCGCGGTGGTGGCCAAGCGATCCAAGGCCTCTGCGACTACGGCCACAGCGCTATCAAAACCAAAACTGCGCTCGGTCAGTGGCAGGTCGTTATCAATCGTCTTGGGCACCCCCACCACCGGCAAGCCCAGACGACTCAGTCGCTCGGCAATCGCCATGGTGCCATCGCCGCCAATGACCACCACAGCATCCAGCTGCAACTCGGCCACATAGGCCAGCAACTGCGCGGACACATCGGCACCGCCAGCCGCAAAGTAGTGGAAAGGGTCGCAGCGATTGTGCGTGCCGAGGATGGTGCCGCCCTGAGCCAGGATGCCGCTCACGACCAAGCTGTCCAACTCCAGCGTTCGCTTCTCAATCAGACCCAGAAAACCCTGCCGAATGCCGCTGACCTTGGCGCCGCATTCATTGATCAGCGCCAAGCTGACGGCGCGTATGACTGCGTTCAATCCGGGGCAATCGCCGCCGCCGGTCAAGATGCCGATATGCATCGATGCACTCCCTCAACACATGAAGGCCAGAGCTGCCAACTTGCTTGCTTACTTACTGATCGCCAGCTTGATGCCAAAGCCGATCAAGAACACACCGGCCACGCGATTCAGCCAAGCACCCACACGCGGGTTGGCGCGCATGCGTTCCGCCAAGAAATGAGTCAACAAGACCATGACCAAGCCATAGAGAAAAGTCAGGGCCGCAATCGTCAGCGCCATGGCTGCGAAGGTCAGCAAACCCAAGTGCCGTTTAGGATCGACAAAAAGCGGAAAGAAGGCCATGTAGAACACGATGGCCTTGGGGTTCAGCAAGGTGATCAGCACTGTCTGGCGAAAGAACTGCCGGGGCTGCATGCTCAAGACCGGCGCATCGCCGGGCTTGGCCAACAGCATCTTGAATCCCAGCCAAGCCAGATAGGCCGCACCTATCCACTGCACCGCATGAAAAGCCGCCGGATAGGCAGCCAGCAAGGCGGCCACACCGGCCACGGCCAGCCACATCAAGACCTGGTCACCAGCAATCACACCCAGCGTAGCTGCCAGGCCGCCGCGAATACCTCCCTTGCCGGTGGAGGTGATCAAGGCCAGATTGCCCGGCCCTGGGATCAACAAGAACACGATGATGGCGATGACGAAGGCGCTGTAGTCCGCAATTCCAAACATGCTGTGTCCTTTGCTGATGCGTGCCCCGCCATCTTAGTCATGCGCGGACCTCCGACCGTGGGATCAGCAATGCAAGCGCCGACAGAACATTACTGCACCGTGCCACTACCTCCGGCTTGCGCATGGTCGGCTGCGAACAACTCACCCACATCGACCGCATCGAAGTGATATTGCTGGCCGCAGAACTCGCAGCCAATCTCCACATTGCCGCGCTCGGCCAGCACCGAATCGACCTCCTCGCGGCCCAGGCCCTTGAGCATCTGGCCGACTCGCCCGGTCGAACAACTGCAGGCAAACTTGGGCGCTAGCGGTTCAAAACGACGCACCGTTTCTTCCCAGAACAGGCGGCGCAAGACGGTGTCGGCATCCAAGCCCAGCAGCTCTTCGGCGGTCAAGGTCGAGGCCAGCATGCTGATGCGATTGAAGGCATCCGACAGGCCGATGTCGTCCTCATCGCGCCTGCCCTGCCCCTCCAAATTCCCTTCGCCCTGAATCGGCAGTCGCTGAATCAAGAGCCCGGCGGCGATTTCGTCATTGGCGAACAAAATCATCTTGGTATCGAGCTGTTCGGACTGCAGCATGTAGTGCTCCAAGACCTCCGAGAGCTTTTGCAGCGGCTCTTTGTGGTCGCCATGCAGGGGCACCACGCCTTGATAGGGCTGCTGGCCGGGCAAGCGGTCCTTGGGGTCCAGCGTGATGGCGCAGCGTCCTTGGCCATGCACATTCAACATGGCCTCCAGCTTGGCGCCCACGGGCACCTCGCCGACCAGCTTGGCGGTGGCGCGAAAGCTCAGGTCCGGTTGCACCTCAGCCACGGCCAGCTTGACCGGTCCATCACCAAAGACCTGCAAAACCAGCGCGCCATTGAACTTGATGTTGGACTGCATCAACACCGCTGCGGCTGCCATCTCGCCCATCAAGGCGCGCAACTCGGGCGGATGCGCACCCACCACCTCGCGGCGCTTCAAGACCTCGCGCCAGCTGTCGGTCAAACGCACCAACATGCCGCGCACCGGCAGGCCTTCGAACAAAAATTTATGCAGTTCGCTCATTCAGAGCTTTCTTTCTTCTTCAGGCCTTGCGCATAGCGCCGGCCATTGGCTATGTAATGCAGAGCACTGGCCTTCAGGCCCATGATCTGCTCGGGAGTCAATTCACGCAGTACCTTGGCAGGGCTGCCGACGATCAAGCTGCCATCCGGGAACTCTTTGCCCTCGGTCACCAAAGCGCCTGCGCCGACCAAACAGTTGCGGCCGATACGTGCGCCATTCAAGACCACCGCACCGATTCCGATCAAAGAATGATCACCCACGCTGCAACCATGCAACATGACCTTGTGGCCCACCGTGACGCCCTCGCCCAAGACCAGAGGAAAACCATGGTCGGCGTGCAGCACCGAACCGTCTTGAATATTGCTGCCGGCGCCAATCGTCAATTGCTCGCTGTCGCCGCGCAACACGGCTTGAAACCAGACAGACACATCGGCGCCCAAGCTCACTCGGCCAATCACCTCGGCGCTCTCGGCCACCCAGGCCGACTCATCCACTTGGGGGCAATGCTCGTCCAACTGATAAACAGCCATATCGTCCCTTCTGCCTTTGATGAAGTCTTGGGCCTTTGGCCCAAGGGCGGGATTTTAGGCTGGCATCTGTAGCAACACAGATTTTCGGATGGGGAGCCCGCACATGGAGGCTTGGGGACGAATGGATTCAACTGAGCAGCGCAGACCTCCGGCGATTCACTTGTTTGTGACAGCACATACCCACCGCGAGTATTCAAGAACGCCTTGTTGGCCAGTTCAACCCTAGCAATTTGGGTTCACTCTCGGCCGCTCGCTCAGTCAACTCAGCCGCTCAAATCTGTGATCGCTTGAAGGCCAGGGCGGCATCGGTACTCAGATGTCGCAGCATGCCTTGCTCACGCACGCCCCAGGGGCGCGCCGGGTCCAAGTCGAGGGCTAGCACACCGGGTGTGGCATCGTCGCCGACCATTGGAGCGAAGACTCGGGTCAGGCCGGAGGGCAGCAAGAGCTGCTGCTCGGACCAGTCACGGCTGCACTTGGCACCGGGGTGCTGCGCATCATTGAGGGCGATGCTCAGCGGCAATCCCTCGTGCTCACCTTTGGATGATTCGCCCAGTTGCAGTGCTTGGCCCGCGGCATTGGGCCGATAAGTAGCCAGCAGTTCAACGCCCAACACCGACCTCAAGGCGCGCCCCAGGGCGGTGAAGATCAGGCCCGGACTGGGCTGCCGCCAGAGTTCCCGACTCAAGATGACCAGCTGCTGCAAGTCCTCATGCGCCGCCTGCAGTTTGTTCATGCGCGTCTCTTTTGCATGCGCCAAGGCCCGCGCATGCTGCCGCTCATTGCGGGCGATATCAACCTGCTGACGCCCATGCTTGGCCGCGATAGTCCAACTCGCCTGCTGCGCCAGCGAAGCCCGCCTTGCCATGGCGTAGGCTTCTTGCGGTCGACCGGCTTGGTCCAGCGCTTCGGCGGCGGCTTCCAAAAGGCGCGGCGGCGCTTGGAAGCCTTCCAAGGCTTGGGCTTGCTCGAGCGCCAAATTCAACCAATGCAGCACCGCCTCGGGCGTACCGGCGCAGCGTTTCTCGATCTCAGCGAGCACTTGCCAGAGTTCCACCAAGCTGGATTTTTGTTGCTGGATTGCTGCGGCCTTGGCGGCTTCCAGCGCCACCTCGCGCGCTTCATCGATGCGATTCAGATGCATCAGCGCACGCGCGCGACCCAGCACAACGTTGTTGCGCATATCGCTTGCGTGGGCCTGCATCTCGCGTTCGCCAAGCGTTTCAAAGTGCTTCAGGGCCGCTTCAAAATGGCCCTCATCCATCTCAGTGAGGCCCAGGTAATTCAGGGCCAGCATGGAGGTGTGGTTGTTCGGGTGTTGCGCCAAGGATTGCAGGCATTCACGCAAGAGCTCACGGGCGGAAGCGGTCTGGCCGACGCGACGCAAGGCTTCCCCGGTATGGGCCAGGCACATGCCGATGGCGCCCGGCCAACGAACCTTACGCGCCAGTGTCAGGCCCTTCTTCAGCCAAGCCAGAGCGGTCTCAAAGTCCGCGATTTGGGTGTAGGTGTAGCCTTGATTGGATGCCACCGAAATCGCGCGACGTACCTGACCCGACTCCAGGCTGGCGTCATACGCCAAGTTCAGCCAGCGGGCGGCTTCCAGGTAGTCGGATGCCAGGCCATGCTCCAGTGCGCGGTAGTCGGCCAGTGCCGCGCTGCTCTGGGTTCTCAGGCCGTCGAGACTGTGAGGCAGTTGTTCAGACCAGGTGACACGGGCCAACTCGAAGTCGCGAAACAAATCAGACCGGGCCAGGCTGGCTCGAAAGTAAAGCTGGCGCTCTGCGTCCAAGGCCTGGTCGGCCAGATCCACAGCCTGCTGCATGGCCTCGCGATGGGCGTCGACCTCGCCTTTGTCGGCATGCACACAGGAGCGCAGCCAAACCATGTCGGCCAGCGCGACAAGATTCGGATGGGCCTCCAACTCGGTCCGCGCTTGGGTCAAGCGTTGCTCGGCTTCGTCCAAGCTCATCATCAACATCGCGACTTCGGCCTGAATCAAAAACAAGCGCCCGCGCATATGACTCAAGACCGCCGGGTCGACGAAAGCGACCTGCTCCACTTCCCGCTCGAGCTCGGCTTGCAGCCCGGTCGCCAACTCCAGTGCACGCGGGCTGTTGAGCTGCCGCAACCCCCAGGCGACATACAGGCGCGAGTTCCAATCTGACTGCTCAGTCAGCAGTGTGCTGGCTGCAAGCACATCCCGCTCCAGCGGGAACAGATCGAATTCATTTGCTATTGCCATCGCAGCGACCCTCAGGTTCAGTCAGCGCCCACAAGATAGAACGGCTCAGTTCCCGCAGTCTGCCGCTTTCAATGCAAAAAGCCAGGACACCGCGCGCAACAGAAAATTAACACAAGCCGTGAAGACAAATGAAGACAAAGAATCCGCTGGTGCTCGCCTTGTTTGCTTCGAGGCCAAATTGAGCAAGCGCTGGTCGCTGCTACGGCGCTACCTTTTGATCTGCTTGAAATTCTGAGAACAATTGAACTTGATACGCAGATTGGGGCTCTGCGGGTTCCTCGCTTGCAGGAAGTATCGGGCCACGAATTCGGCCTGCCGAATCAAGCTGGATTTCGATTCCGCCAGGGTTGCGCCAGCAACAAACCGATATGGGCCGCTGGTTTCAACGGTCCTGGACCGGGCGTCTCCATCGCGCCCATCTCCGACATTCGCGCCACAAGGTCGCTCGAGAGTTGCTGACCCACTAGCTGACCTTCCCTGCTTGCGGTGCATCGCCCGAATGCGGCCGTGCAGCGTTTGAGCTGATGGGCCGGAAGCACTTGGCCTCGCAGACCTGAAAACATACAGGCTGCATTCTTGGCTATCGCTTGGTCCAAGCCCAGGAAGATTGATCGCTTGACCCAGCTTCCTTCGCGTCCAGTGAGTCAACGATGTCGGCGAGACCAGGGCTTGATACATGCGAAAGCGAGTCGGACTGGGGCGAAAAGCACATCTGGGAATCGATCTCGGCCGCTTGTCGTCACGGCAGTTTGAATGCGTCGACCGCGCGGGCCAACTGATCGGCTTGCTGGCGCATACCACTGGAAGCGGCGGCCGTTTCCTCAACCAAGGCGGCATTTTGCTGCGTCATTTGGTCGAGTTCGTGGATGGCCTTGCCGACCTGGTCGATGCCCAGGGCTTGCTCGCGTGCGCCACTGGAGATGCCTTGCAGCAAGCTACCGACCTTGCTGGTGCTCTCGACAATGGCGCGCATGGTGGTGCCGGCTTCGCTGACAATGCGGTTGCCCAATTCGACCCGTTCTCCGCTGGCAACGATCAACTGCTTGATCTCGCGCGCGGCCTCGGCACTGCGCTGAGCCAGGGCCCGCACCTCGCTGGCCACCACGGCAAAGCCGCGGCCTTGTTCACCGGCGCGGGCGGCTTCGACCGCTGCATTCAGGGCCAGGATATTGGTCTGGAATGCGATGCTGTCGATCACGCCGATGATCTCGCCGATGCGGCGGCTGGAGTCCTGGATCTCGGACATGGTGGTGACCACCTGCTCAATCACCTGCCCGCCTTGACCCGCCAGCTTGACGTTCTGCGCGGCTACGCCGGCGGCCTGTGCGGCGCCGTCGGTGGTGTTGTTCACGGTGGAGCCAATCTCCTCCATGGCCGAGGCAGTTTCCTCAAGATTGGCGGCGGCCTGCTCGGTACGCTGCGAAAGGTCCATGCTGCCGGTGGCCACCTCGTCGGACGAGAGCTTGATGGCATCGGCCGCTTCGCGCACCTCGCGGACGGTGGCCCGCAAGGACAGCTGCATCTCGGCCAGCGCGCCCATCAATAGAGAAGTTTCGTCACGGCCCTTGGGCGTGAGGGTGTCGGTCAAGTCGCCGCCGGCCATGGCACGCATGCGCTGAATCAGGGTGCGGATGCCCGAGTTCATGACGCGGTAGAAGCAGTAGAAGAAGTAGAGCCCGGCCAGCAACAGGGCTAGGGCGCTGCTGGCCCCGAAAACGATGCCATCCAACAGTCGCTGCTGGCGGGCTTCAAGCAGCTGGTCTAGTTGCTTGGCGGTGGCCTTCTGCATGGCACTCAGTTCGACCAGGATCGCGCTGGCTTCCTGCACAATGACGGCGGGCTTGTGCTCGCTGACTTCGTCCTGCAGCAGCAAAGCTTCGTAGCGCGTAACGAAGGCCTGTGTGCCGGCCAATTTCTCTTCCAGCTTGAGTTTGCTCAAGGCGGGATTGAACTCGGTGGCATGGGCGAGGTCCTCGTACAAATTGCCGAGTAGAGCTTTGTCGACGGCCAGGCTGGCAGCGGCGGTGGCCAGGCGCTGCGACTTCGGGTCTTGTACATAAGCGGCCAAAGCGCCGCGGCTCAGCCCCAGGTTCTCCATCAGCTGGGGCAGGTTGACGGTGCTCGCCAACATCAGGTAGTAGCTGTCGCCCTCGGGGTCCAGGGCCAGACCGCTGGCATCCACCACATGCTTGACCAGCTCGCCCAAGTGGCCGCTGATCTCGACATAGGGCTTGCGCACCTCGGCGGCGCTCAGGCCCTGGCTGTTCTGGCGCGAGGCGCTGTCCAGTGCGGCCATCAAGGGTTTCCAGTGCTCATCGCCCTTGTCCGCAAAGCTCTCCAGCCGTGGCTTGGCTTCCTTGTGCATCAGCGCTATGGCCTGCTTGAACTTGTCTTGCAGGGCCGGCAGATCGCTGCGCTCCACACCGTTAGCGCGGTCGACCAGACCGCGGCGCAGCAGCTGGGTTGCCTCCATGGCCGGCAGCAAGGCCTGAATCGTGGCCAGGCCCGTACGCTCGGCCGCCGTGCTCTGCCGGGCGGCCTGCCGATCCGAGATCAGCACACCCAAGGTCAGCAGCATGGGCAGCACCAGCAACAGCAAAATCACCGCGGCCTTGGCCGGGAACATCATCTTGCGGAACCAGTTCACGCCGGGGCGGGCCCATGCTGGAGTACTGGGGACCGAGTCTGTCTGCGATGAAGGGTGTTGGCGCATGAGCTTGACTGGAAGTTGAGGTGCTGGCGGAGAGGCTCAAAGGTGCATAGGAAATGCGATGCCTAGGCGCACTCGCTTGAAATGGTATTGCAGAGGCTCGCAAGCTTTCGCTTTCGGCAGGCGGTACTACAAACTTGAGCACAGCGGAGACTGCCATGAGTGCTTACGTTTTCCGGACATCAAGTCCGAGACGTTTAGACAGGCACACGGGCCACAAGTAGGCACAACGTGATAATCCTGCCCATGGAAATTCGCGCTGCTGCTCTCGATATTCTTTGCTTCAAAGTTCCCAGCGCCAAGGCTCAAGCGGTGCGCGACTTGTATGACTTGGCACAGCAGGGACGCACGACATTGAATGAGGCCCAGCGCTTCGAATGCCCGGCGGAGCTCCCGGGCCGGCCCGAACGGCCGCGTCTGCTGTCGGCACTGCAAGTGCCCAACCGCTCGCCCTTCACCCCCGAGGGCCGCGCCGCCTTGCTGCATGCAATTGCGCATATCGAATTCAATGCGATCAACCTGGCGCTTGACGCCGTCTGGCGTTTCCCCGATATGCCGGCAGCGTTTTACTTGGATTGGCTCAAGGTTGCGGCCGAAGAGGCTTTTCATTTCGATCTCTTGCATCAGCACCTGCAAAGCAGTCTGGGCCGCAGCTATGGCGAGTTTGACGCCCATGACGGCCTGTGGACCATGGCCGAGCGCACCGCAGGCGATGTGCTGGCCCGCATGGCCCTGGTGCCGCGCACGCTAGAAGCGCGCGGACTGGACGCCACCCCGCCGCTGCAAGCCAAGTTGGCGCGCGCCGGGGATCACAAAGCGGTCGAGATTCTCGACATCATCTTGCGCGACGAGGTCGGCCATGTGCTGATCGGCAACCGCTGGTACCGCCACTGCTGCCAGTTGCAGGGCTTGGACCCGATCGCCATCTACCCCGATCTGGTGCGCCGGTATGAGGCACCCCGATTGCGCGCGCCTTTCAATCTGGAGGCCCGAGAAGCGGCCGGCTTCAGCGCCGAAGAAATCGCCTATCTGCAGGCTTGGGCGCAGCCCTGAGGCGGGCGGAGCCCTACCCAGCAGCGCTGTCTGGGCGGGCATGCTCGATAATTGAGGGTTTTCACCTGTCGGGCCAAGCCCGCGTTCACCGGGCCAGCCCTTCATGAGCCGCATCCGCGCCAATCTCTTGTTGATTTTTATTGCCGTGATCTGGGGCTCGGCCTTTGTGGCGCAAAGCCATGGCATGGAGCATCTCGGCCCGATGGCCTTCACCGGCATTCGCTTTCTGATCGGCGCCCTGGTGGTGGCGCCCTTGATGTGGCGCGAGTGGCAGGGTTTGAAAGCCCAAGATCGCGCTTTGCGCCCGGTGGACGGCGCCAAGATCGCCGGCCTGGGCAGTCTTTTGCTGATGGGCGCGGCGATGCAGCAGATTGGCATCGTCAGCACCACCGTCACCAACGCGGGCTTTTTGACGGCGCTGTATGTGCCCCTGGTGCCGGTGCTGGGTTGGTTGCTGTGGCGCCATCTGCCGCATTGGTCGGTCTGGCCGGGTGCGCTGGCTTGCTTGGTCGGCGCCTATTTGCTGTCGGGCGCCCAGTCGCTGAGCATTGGCCGGGGCGATCTTTGGGTGATTTTGTCGGCCCTGCCCTGGGCCTTCCATGTGGTCTTGGTCGGACGGGTTGCGGACCGCATGGCCGCACCCTTCTTGGTGGCCGGCGGTCAATTTGCGGTGTGCGGCCTGCTCGCCCTGGGCTGGGCCTTGCTGAACGAGCCCATCAGTGCCAGCGGCTTGCAAGCGGCGGTGGGTTCGCTGCTCTACACCGGCGTGTTCTCGGTCGGCATCGCCTTCACCGCGCAAGTGGTTGCGCAGCGCTACGCGCATGCGGCAGACGCAGCCATCATCTTGTCCTCCGAAACGCTGTTTGCCGCCTTGTTCGGCTACTTCATGATGGGCGACCGCCTGAGCCCCGCCGGGCTGCTCGGTTGTGCGCTGATCTTCGCCAGCATGATGTTGATTCAGCTGATCCCCATGTTTTCCATGCTGCAAAAGAGCATTAATTCACGAATTCTTCAAAACTAGGGTAATCCCTGATTTTTGTCATAGGGTTTTCACTAATCTCTGTGACACTCACGGCCGTGATGCAGCAATTGATGCATCAAACGGCCTGAGCCAAGTGGATGTTTTGCTTTGCCTCGGGCCTCTTCAGAAAACTTCGAACAACTCATCTGAAAGAGCACCGACATGTTTGCACTGTCCCACTTCATCGCCACTTCGCAACACTACTTCGTGTCGCCCATGCCCGCCGCCGATGCGCGCTTGGCCGGCCAGAGCGCAGCCGTAGCCAGCTTTGGCCGCCAAAGCTTGAGCTCCAAGGGCGAAGAATGGGTGATGGCCGCCGCCTTCACCTTGGCTTGGTTGACCTCCTTGACCGCCGTGGTCGCCGCTGCCTGATTGGCAGCTCGGTCGGCAGCTTGATCGGCAGCCAAATCGGCGAACTCAAAACACGAGACGGCTCAAAGATTGAACGCCGTGGTCCTCTTGATGGTGCGCAGCACCAGCATGGAGTTGGACCTTGCCACCTCGGGCAGTTGCATCAAGACGTCGGTATGGAAGCGCTCCAGCTCCTCGGCGTCTTTGTAGGCAAAGCGGATCACATAGTCATTGGTCCCCGCCACATAGAAGCAGTCCAGGATGTCTGGACTGTCTTGCACCGCTTGCTCAAAGGCCGCCAAGGCGGCGGTCGTCATCCGCTCCAGATTGATGATGGTGTAGCTGGTGCCCTGCTTGCCCACCGCCTTGGGGTTCAGCAGCGCCACATACTGGGCAATCACGCCTGACTCCTCCAAATGCTTGACGCGCCTTAAACAGGCCGAGGGCGAGAGGTGCACCCGCTGCGCCAGCTCAATATTGGGCAAACGACCATCCCGCTGCAGTTCGTTCAGGATGTTGCGGTCGATCGCATCCAATTTCACTTCAGAACTCATAAATCGAATAATTCGTCGTTTTGTCGATGAATTATCGCAGCGGATTGCAAATCCACGGGTTTATCGGGTCCCAATGCGCTCGCACATTGCGTCACCGCTTGACTAGACTGTTAGGCAGAAGAGGGGCAGATCCAGGGCCCCTTCGCCCCATCAGATCTAGGAGTACCCGCCCATGTCCAGCCCCCGTGACGCTTATTGGATGCCGTTCACCGCGAACCGCCAGTTCAAAAAGTCACCGCGCCTGATCACCCGTGCCGACGGCATGTATTTCCACGATGACCAAGGCCGCCAAGTGCTGGACGGTATCGCCGGCCTGTGGTGCGTCAACGCCGGCCACAACCGGCCGCGCATCGTGGAGGCGATTCAAAAGCAAGCCGCCGAGCTGGACTTTGCCCCGCCGTTTCAAATGGGCCACCCCAAAGCCTTCGAGTTGGCCGAGCGCCTGACCGCCCTGGCGCCCGCCGGCATGAGCAAGGCTTTTTTCACCAACTCGGGCTCGGAGTCGGTGGACACCGCGCTGAAGATGGCGATTGCCTACCACCGCGTCCGCGGCGAAGGCGCGCGAACCCGGCTGATCGGACGCGAGCGCGGCTATCACGGCGTCAACTTTGGCGGCATCTCGGTCGGCGGCATGGTCGGCAACCGCAAGATGTTCGGCCAGATGCTGGGCGGCGTGGACCACATCCGCCACACCCACGACCCCGCGCGCAATGCCTTCTCGGTGGGACAGCCGGCTTACGGGGCCGAGTTCGCCAATGACTTAGAGAACGTCATCGCCCTGCATGACGCCTCCACCATCGCAGCCGTCATCGTCGAGCCGGTGGCCGGCTCCACCGGCGTGCTGATCCCGCCGCAAGGCTATCTGCAACGCTTGCGTGAGATCTGCGACAAGCACGGCATCTTGTTGATCTTTGACGAGGTCATCACCGGCTTTGGCCGCACCGGCAATCCTTTTGGCGCCCAGACCTTTGGCGTCACGCCCGACCTGATGACCGTGGCCAAGGGCCTCACCAACGGCTGCGTGCCCATGGGCGCAGTGCTGGCCAAGGACTTCATCTACGACGCCTTTATGCAAGGCCCTGAGCACCTGATCGAGTTCTTCCACGGCTACACCTACTCGGCCCACCCACTGGCCTGCGCCGCCGCGCTGGGCACGCTGGACACCTATGCCGAAGACGGCCTGCTGACCCGCGCCACCGAAATGCAGGGTTACTTCGCCGAAGCCTTGCATTCGCTCAAAGACGCGCCGCATGTGATCGACATCCGCAATATCGGTCTGGTCGGCGGCGTGGAATTGGCGCCGCTGCCGGGCGAGCCCGGCAAGCGCGCCTTCTCGGTCTTTTTGGACTGCTGGGAGAAAGGCGTCTTGATCCGCACCACCGGCGACACCATCGCCCTGAGCCCGCCGCTGATCATCGAGCGTCAGCACATCGATCACATCGTCGACACCGTGCGCGGCGCACTCAAACGGGCGGCTTGATTTTTCAATATGAGTTCGCTGCTCGACTCAGACCGCAAACTGGCGCAAGACAGCTACTATGCTGCCAGCGCGCCGCGCAAGCAGCAGTTCGCTCCCTTGCAGGGCAGCATCGCTTGTGACATTGCCATCGTCGGCGGCGGCCTAGCGGGACTTTCGGCCGCCATCGAATTGGCGGATCGCGGCATGACGGTGGTCTTGCTGGAAGCGGGCCAAGTTGGCGGCGGTGCCTCGGGCCGCAATGGTGGCCAAGCCCTGGCCGGCCTGGCCTGCGAGCAAGCGAACATCGAGGCGCAACTTGGCCTGGCCGAGTCGCAACGCATCTGGGCCATGAGCCTGGAAGCCATTGCCTTGATCCAGCAGCGCTGCCAGCGCTTTGGCATTGACTGCGAATGGCAAGAGGGCTATCTCAGCCTGGCCACCAGCCCTCGCAAAGCACGGCAATTGCAGGACTGGAACGAAGGCATGGCGCGCGACTATGGGCACCAGCAACGCTGGCTGACGGCCGCCGAGATGCCCAACTGGATCGCCAGTGAACGCTTCCACGGCGGTGTGTACGACAGCGCCTCCGGCCATTTGCACCCCCTCAAATACTGCCTGGGTTTGGCCCAAGCAGCGGCTGCGCTGAAGGTAAGCTTGTTTGAGCACAGCGCAGTTTCGTCCATGCAAGAAGCCCAAGGACAGATCACACTGAGCACCGCATCACCCAGCGGCCCTGGGCAAGTCAAGGCCAAGCAAGTGCTGCTGGCAGGCAACGTCTATCTGCCGGAGATTGCGCCACAGTTGGCCCCGAGTTTGAGCGCCCGCATCATGCCGGTGGGCACCTATATCGCCTGCACCGAGACCCTGCCGGAAGAGCGACTGCGGGCACTGATTCCCTCGCGCGCGGCGGTCTGCGACACCAATTTCGTGCTCGACTACTTCCGCCCCACCGCCGACCAGCGCTTGCTCTACGGCGGTCGGGTCAGCTACAGCACGCTCTCTCCGCGCGACCTGAAGGCCAGCATGCGTGAGCGCATGCTGCTGAGCTTCCCGCAAATGGCGGACGTGCAAATGCAATACGGCTGGGGCGGCTTTGTCGACATCTCGATGAACCGCGCCCCTGATTTTGGTCGACTGGGCGGCCAACAAAACATTTACTACCTGCAAGGCTTCTCGGGCCATGGCCTGGCTTTGAGCGGCATGGCCGGCAAATTGGTCGCCGAAGCCATGCTGGGCGACGCCGGCCGCTTTGACACCTTTGCTCGCCTGAAACACCGCCCCTTCCCTGGCGGCCGATTGATGCGCATGCCGGCCTTGGTGCTGGGCATGAGCTACTACCGATTGAGGGACATGCTTTGACTTCGCTAACTGCTGAAACCCGCGTCATTCTGAAAAAGCAATCATCAGTCATGCAGGGCAAGCCGGTCGTGCTGGTGCCCGCCTGCAACCGCATGGTGGGGGATCACCCCTTTCACATCGCCGGCAAAAAGTACATCGACGCGGTGCGTCTGGCCGGCTGCCTGCCGCTGATCGTGCCGTCCAGCACACCTGAAGAGTTGGATGAACTGTTGGCGCTGGCCGACGGCGTGCTGCTGACAGGTTCGCCCTCCAATGTGCACCCCAGCCATTTCGATGAAACGGTGCACAACCCCGCCCTGCCGCTGGATGCTGAGCGCGACGCCTGGACCCTGCCCCTGGTGCCCAAAGCCCTGGCCCTGGGTATGCCCCTGTTCGCCATTTGCCGCGGCTTTCAAGAAGCCAATGTGGCGCTGGGCGGCTCGCTGCATCAGGCGGTGCAGGAGCAAAGCGGCTTGAACGATCACCGCGCACCCGAGGGCCAACCGCCCGAGGTGCAGTACGCCGAGCAACACCAGGTGCAAGTGCTGCCGGGCGGCTTGCTGGCCGACTTGCTGGGGCGCGAAGCCTTCGCGGTCAACTCCCTGCATGGTCAAGGGGTCAAGCAGTTGGCCCCCGGCTTGCGCATCGAGGCGGTGGCGGAAGACGGCTTGGTCGAAGCCTTCTCCCATGCGGACTCAAAGGGCTTCAATCTCTGCGTGCAGTGGCACCCGGAGTGGCGCGCCGCCAGCAACCCGGTGTCCATGGCCTTGTTGAAGGCTTTCGGCCAGGCCTGCAGCAACTACCAAAGCAGCAAACATGGCTTAGAGCCAGAAACCTAGCGCCAAGCCTCCACTCCCTTCGGTCTCAAGAACACAGCTTCAAGGTGAATCACGATGGTGAATCGAACGCAATTTTCTTTCAGCGAGTTGGAACAGTGGCTGCAACAACAAAGGGTGACCGAGATCGAGTGTCTGGTCCCTGACCTGACCGGGGTGGCGCGCGGCAAGATCCTGCCGCGCCAAAAGTTCACCGAAGACCGCGGCATGCGCTTGCCCGAAGCGGTGGTAGCCATGGGCGTGACCGGCGAGTTCCCCGAAGAAGGGCCTTACTACGACGTCATCAGCCCGAACGACCGCGATATGCATCTGCGCGCCGACCCGACCACGGCCCGCCTGGTGCCCTGGGCCATCGACCCGACCGCGCAAATCATCCACGACTGCTTTGATCGCCATGGCGAGTTGGTGCCTTTTGCACCGCGCTCGGTCTTGCGCCGCGTCTGCGGCTTGTTTGAAGCCGAGGGTTGGGACCCGGTGGTGGCACCCGAGTTGGAGTTCTATCTGGTGGCCCGAAACAGCGACCCCGACATGCCGCTGAAGCCGCCCATCGGCCGCTCCGGCCGCGCCGAAACTTCGCGCCAGGCCTACTCCATCGACGCGGTCAATGAGTTCGATCCGCTGTTCGAAGACGTCTACGACTACTGCGAGAAGATGGAACTCAACGTCGACACCTTGATCCATGAGGTGGGCGCCGGGCAGATGGAGATCAACTTCTTCCACGCCCACCCCATGGGCTTGGCCGACGAGGTGTTCTTCTTCAAGCGCACGGTGCGCGAGGCGGCACTGCGCCACGATATGTTTGCCACCTTCATGGCCAAGCCGATTGCCGGCGAACCCGGCAGCGCCATGCATGTGCATCAAAGCGTGATCAATAAGAAAACCGGCCGCAACCTCTTCAGCAATGAAGACGGCTCGCCCAGCCAAGAGTTCTTTTGGTACATCGGCGGCTTACAAAAATACATTCCGGCTGCCATGGCCTTGTTCGCCCCCTATGTGAACAGCTACCGACGCCTGGCCCGCTTCACTGCAGCGCCCATCAATATTCAATGGGGCACGGATAACCGCACCGTCGGCATCCGCTCACCGCTGGCCGAGCCGAATGCGCGCCGCATCGAGAACCGCGTCATCGGCGCCGATGCCAACCCCTATGTGGCACTCGCCGCCACGCTGGCCTGCGGCTACCTGGGCATCAAGAACAAGGTCGAGCCCTCGCCGGAGTGCAAGGGGGACGCGTATTTGGGCGACTTCCAACTGCCGCGTAGCCTGGGCGAAGCCCTCAATCTGCTGCGCGCCGAGAAGGACTTGGCGGCCGTGCTGGGTGAATCCTTTGTGACCGTGTATTCCGAGGTCAAAGAGATCGAGTACGCGGAGTTCATGAAGGTCATTTCGCCCTGGGAACGCGAGCACCTGCTGCTGCATGTTTGATGCACAAGGAATGAAGTCATGACGACAACGACAACAACACGTAGCACCCAGGCTTGGCAGGCCGCGGATGCCAGCCACTTTCTGCACCCTTTCACCGACTTTCAAGGCCTGGCCAAAAAAGGCTCACGCATCATCACGCGGGCCGACAACATCTATCTCTGGGACAGCGAGGGCCACAAGATTCTTGACGGCATGAGCGGTCTTTGGTGCGTGAACATCGGCTACGGGCAACAAAGCCTGATCGATGCCGCCGCCGAGCAGATGAAGCAACTGCCCTTCTACAACGCCTTCTTCCAAACCGCCACCATGCCGGCCATCGAGTTGGCCGAGGTGTTGGCCGAGATTGCGCCGGCGGGCTTTGAGCATGTGTTCTTCACCGGCTCGGGCTCGGAAGGTAACGACACCATTGTGCGCATGGTGCGGCGCTACTGGGATGTGTTGGGGCAACCGGAGCGGCAGGTCATCATTGGCCGCAACAACGGCTATCACGGCTCCACCATGGCGGGGGCCTCGCTGGGCGGCATGAGCGGCATGCATGCGCAAGGCGGACTGCCCATTCCCAATATCAGCCATATCGAGCAGCCGCATTGGTTTGAGCATGGCCAGGGCATGAGCCGCGAAGACTTCGGCATCAAGGCCGCCCGCTGGCTGGAAGACAAGATCCTGGCCCTGGGCGCCAACCGGATCGCGGCCTTCATTGGCGAGCCGGTGCAAGGCGCGGGCGGTGTGATCGTGCCGCCCTCGACCTACTGGCCCGAGATCCAGCGCATTTGCAACAAGTACGGCATCTTGCTGGTCAGTGACGAAGTGATCTGCGGCTTTGGCCGCACCGGCAACTGGTTTGGCTGCGAGACCCTGGGCTTCAAGCCCGATCTGATGACTTTTGCCAAGGGCGTCACGTCCGGCTACATCCCCTTGGGCGGTGTGCTGGTGGGCGAACGAGTGGCAAAGGTCTTGATCGAGCAAGGCGGGGAGTTCAACCACGGCTTCACCTATTCAGGCCACCCCACCGCTTGCGCCGTGGCCCTGGCCAATTTGAAGCTGCTGCGCGAGCAAAAAGTGGTGGAGCATGTGCGCGAAGACATCGGACCCTACCTTGCTCAGCGCTTTGCAGAGCTGAACGAGCATCCGCTGGTGGGCGAAACCCAGAGCTGCGGAATGATGGCCGCGGTGCAATTGGTGAAGAAAAAAGCCTCTGCCCAACAAGCCGCCCAGGTCTTCGACCCGGCGCTGGAGGTCGGCATGATGTGCCGCGCCCATTGCTTCGGCAACGGCTTGATCATGCGCGCCGTGGGTGACCGCATGATCGTGGCGCCACCGCTGGTGATGACGCGGGCACAGATCGACGAAATGATGACCCTGGTTCGCCGCTGCCTGGATTTGACGCTGGAGGAATTGATGCGTCGAGATTTGCTGTAAGCCCCAGTGCTGCGGCGGTGTCTTGTCCGCCACAACTGCGGGTTTCGGTGGATGGGCAGCGCGCCCACAAACCCTAGACTCATTGCAGATCCTTGCTTGTTTTTGCTCAGCCCTATTTGAGAGGAAACCTTCCATGAACTTGATCGCTTCGCGTCGCCCCCTCCCCCGTTTCGGCGCGACTTTGAATTCGGTGATGTCGGCCGCTTTGCTGGCTGCGGCCAGCTTGATGAGCCCGGTGGCGCAGGCGCAAGAGGAAGAAAAAGTCCTCAATGTCTACAACTGGTCCGACTACATCGCCGAAGACACGATCAAGAACTTCGAGAAAGAAACCGGCATCAAGGTGCGTTACGACAATTTCGACAACAACGAAATCGTCCACGCCAAGCTGGTGGCCGGCAAGACCGGCTACGACATCGTCGTGCCCTCCAGCTACTGGGCCAAGCTGCAGGCCGACGGCGGCTTGCTGCGCAAGATCGACAAGAGCCAGATCCCCAACTACAAAAACCTCGACCCCGAGGTGCAGGCGCAGCTCGCCAAGCTGGACCCCGGCAATGAATTCTTCGTCAACTGGCTCTGGGGCTTCACCACCGTCGGCATCAATGTGGACAAGGTCAAGGCGGCACTCGGCGGCATGCCCATGCCCGAGAACGCTTGGGACCTGCTCTTCAAGCCTGAGTACATCAGCAAGCTCAAGAGCTGCGGTGTGAGCATGTTGGACTCGGCCACCGAGGTGGTACCCGCCGCCCTGCACTATCTGGGCAAGCCGCCCTACACCAAGTCCATCGGCGACTTTGCGGCTGTACCGGCCTTGCTGAAGGCGATTCGCCCCAGCGTCACCTTGTTCAGCTCATCTGGCTATATCAATGACCTGGCCAATGGCTCGATCTGCCTGGCGCTGGGCTTCTCGGGCGACATCAATATCGCGCGCCAGCGTGCCATCGACGGCAAGACCGGCCAGAAGATCGAAGCCCTGATCCCCAAGACCGGCGGCATCATCTTCATGGATGTGATGGTGATCCCGGCCGACGCACCTCGCCCCGGCAACGCCCACAAATTCATCAACTACATCCTGCGCCCCGAGGTGCACGCCAACCTCAGCAACAAGGTCTTCTACGCCAACCCGAACAAGGAGGCCAAGAAGTTCGTCAAGCCTGAGGTGGCCAACAACCCCAGCGTCTTCCTGAGCGATGCAGACATGAAGAAGATGGCGGCGCCCGACTCCATCAACAACGACATCCGGCGCCAGATGACCCGCATCTACACCTCCTTCAAGACCGGTCTGTAAACCCGCCCTGCCACGGCCTCAGCTGGAATCCTTCACCGATGAGCAGCAACTACCTCCAAATCGACAATGTGGTGAAGGACTTCGGCGGTGGCGCCGTGGCCGTGGACCGCGTATCCATCGACATTGCCAAGGGCGAGATCTTCGCCCTGCTGGGCTCCTCCGGCTGCGGCAAGACCACCTTGCTGCGCATGTTGGCGGGCTTTGAAACTCCCAGCAGCGGCCGCATCATCTTGAATGGCCAAGACCTGGCGGGCCTGCCGCCTTATGCGCGGCCCATCAATATGATGTTCCAGAGCTATGCGCTATTTCCGCACCTCAGCGTGTGGGACAACATCGCCTTCGGCCTGCGCCGCGATGGCTTGCCCACAGATCAAATCGCGACTCAGGTCGAGGCCATGCTCAAGCTGGTGCAGCTGGGCAAGTATGCACAGCGCAAGCCGCACCAACTCTCGGGCGGCCAACAGCAACGGGTCGCCCTGGCGCGCAGCCTGGCCAAGAAACCGCAGCTGCTTTTGCTTGACGAACCGCTGGGTGCGCTGGACAAAAAGCTGCGCGAGCAAACCCAGATCGAGTTGGTCAACATCATCGAAAGCGTGGGCGTGACTTGCGTGATGGTCACCCATGACCAAGAAGAAGCCATGACCATGGCCACCCGCATCGCGGTGATGAGTGAAGGCCGCATCCTGCAAATCGGCGCACCGGCGGATATTTACGAAACCCCGTCCAGCCGCTTCGTGGCCGACTTCATCGGCAATGTCAATTTGATGGAAGGCACGCTCAGCGTCGATGAACCCGACCATGTGGTGATCGCCTGCGCCGACTGCCAGCACTATGTGGGCCATGGCATCACCGGCACCGCCGGCATGGCAGTGAGCGTGGCCTTGCGACCCGAGAAAATCCGCCTCAGCAGCGACAAGCCCGAGGGTGATTTCAACCAGGTGCGCGCCAAGGTGCGGGAGCTGTCTTACTTCGGCGCCTTCACCGTCTATCACTTGCAACTGCCCAGCGGACAACTGATCAAGGTCAGCGAGAGCAATCTGGCACGTTACCGCGAGCATCCACTGACCTGGGATCAAGAGGTCTGGGCCTCCTGGTCGCCCAGCTCGCAAGTGGTGCTCACGCACTGAAGCCGGGGCAAGCACATGAAGCCAGTTCAAGGTCTGCGGGCTCGCCTCTCTCAGCTGTTCTCGGGCCGGCATGCGGTGATTGCCTTGCCCTACAGCTGGTTGTTGCTGTTCTTTGCCCTGCCCTTCCTGATCGTCATGAAGATCAGCGTCTCGGAAATGGAGACGGTGCATTTCAAAGACCTGATTACTTACGCCGATGGGGTCTGGCGCCTAGCGATTAAGACCAGCAACTATGTCTTCATCACCGAAGATGATCTCTACATCAAGGCCTATCTGGCCAGCCTCAAATACGCGGCCATCACCACCGCCGGCTGCCTGCTGATCGGCTATCCCTTTGCCTACTTCATGGCGCGCGCCCTGGCCTCGCTGCAACCGGCCCTGCTGATGTTGGTGATGCTGCCCTTTTGGACCAGCTTTCTCTTGCGAGTCTATGCCTGGAAGGGCTTGCTGGGTGAGCACGGCTGGGTGGCCGAGGCGATTGAGGCCTTGGGCTTGGATCAACTGCTCCTGGCTGCCGGCATGATCCCCGCCCTGGGCAAGCTGCTCAACACGCCGTTCTCCTTGGTGGTCGGCATGGTCTACACCTATCTGCCCTTTATGGTGCTGCCGCTCTATGCCAATCTGGCCAAGATGGATCTGCGCCTGCTGGAAGCGGCCAGCGATTTGGGTGCCACGCCTTGGCAGGCCTTTTGGCGCATCACCGTGCCGCTGTCGAAGGCCGGCATCATCGCCGGCTCGATGTTGGTCTTCATCCCCTGCGTCGGTGAGTTCGTGATCCCCGAGTTGCTGGGCGGCCCGCAGACCTTGATGATTGGCCGCGTGCTCTGGGATGAGTTCTTCAGCAATAACGACTGGCCCATGGCCTCGGCGGTGGCCGTGGTGATGGTGCTCTTGATCATCGTGCCGCTGGCCCTGTTCAACCGCTATCAGGCCGAGAGCCAAAGCAAGGGCCCAAGCGCCGCAGGAGGCCGGCCATGAAGCGCGCGCTGCTAGGCCCCAAGGGCAGCCGCCGGTTTGGCATCGGCTGGATGGTGATGGCCTTCGCCTTTCTCTACCTGCCCATCCTGACCCTGATCATCTACTCCTTCAATGACTCCAAGCTGCCCTCGGTCTGGGGTGGTTTCACCCTCAAGTGGTACACGGCCCTGGCCAGCGATACCGAGTTGCTGAGCGGCCTGAAGCTTTCGCTGGAGATTGCAGTGGCCACCGCTACCGCCTCGGTCTTGCTCGGTTGCTTTGCCGCCTTTGCCTTGGTCAAGTACAAGCGCTTCCGCGGCCGCACCTTGTTCGCCGGCATGATCAATGCACCGCTGGTGATGCCCGAGGTGATCGTGGGACTTTCCTTGCTCTTGATGTTGGTGTCCATGCAGCGGGCGCTGGGATTTCCGGAGCGTGGCGTTATGACCATCTGGCTGGGACATCTGCTGTTGGGCATGGCCTATGCCACGGTGGTCATCCAGGCGCGTCTGAGCGAGTTGAGTCCGCAGTTGGAGGAGGCCGCCATGAATCTGGGGGCGCGGCCGCATCAGGTTTTTTATCTGGTCACCTTGCCGATGATTTCGCAGTCCATGTTGTCGGCCTGGCTCTTGACCTTCTCGCTCTCGCTGGACGATGTGGTGCTGTCGGCCTTTTTGTCGGGCCCGGGTTCCACCACGCTGCCTTTGGTGATCTTCTCCAGAGCAAGGCTGGGCGTCAGCCCCAGCATCAATGCGGTGGCCACCGTCATCATTGTGGTCGTGGCCATTGGCGTGGTGCTGGCCAGTTACTTGATCGCCAAGGCCGAACGCCGACGCAGCGCCGAGATGGCCGCGGCCATGCGTGGCGGCCACTGATAGCACTTCCCCTTTTTCCTCCCTCCTCCTCGCTCTAAAAAAAGGAAGACGATCTTGAAACATTCCTTCACGCTCGCCGCGCTGACGATGGCTCTTGCCGCGGCCTTCCCCAGCTTCGCCCTGGCCCAGACCAATGATGAAGTACTGAAAGAGTTGCGCGCGCTGCGCGAACGGGTCAATCAGTTGGAAGAGAAACTCAAAGCGGCCGAAGCCAAAGCTCCGGCCGCCGCGCAGTGGGGCATGACGCCGCAGCAAGCCCAGGAGTTCAACCGCATTGCGGTCAAGACCGAGGCCTTGGAAGACGCGGCCGAAGCCATGGGCACCAAGAACTTAAAAATCAGCGGCTTCATCGATCCGGCCTTTATCTATAACCGCGCTCAAGACAGCGCGGGCTTTCAACTGCTCAACAAAGACCCCTACGCCTACGACAACGGCTATTTCGGCATGGCCTTGATCGACTTCCAAAAGGAAATGGAAGGCGGCACCAAATGGCGTCTGACCCTGGCCCCCGAGCGCGGCACGGGGGCGGTCTTCAATGGCGGCTCCATCGTGCACGAAGCCTCGGTCAACATCCCCTTGGGCGATTTGCAAACCCGGCTCTGGCTGGGCCAGATCCCTGACTGGACCGGCTATGAGATGACGCTGTCGCCGCTGAACAAGCTGGTTACTCACAACCTCTTGTTTGACTTCACCGCGCCCACGGCCTACACCGGCGCGGTGCTGGATCTGACCCTGGGAAAATGGCTGGTCAAGGCCGGACTGGCCAATGTCAACAATGCCCGCAAGTCCAGTGGCAACACCACGCCGGCGCTGATTTACCGCGTCGACTATGCCAAGGGTGAGTTCCAGGGCTTTGGTTTCACCGGCCTGCATGGCAAGGCCTACAACTACGCGGCCGACGCCCTCTTGGCCGAAGGCGAGCGCGCGCGCGACACCCGGGTGGATCTGCTGGAAGCCGATGCCTACTTCATCCGCGGCGACTGGACCCTGCAAGGCCAAGTCAGCTGGGGCCGCCAAAAAGGTAGCGCCATCTTCCACGACGACGGGCAACTGCGTGATGCCAGCTGGACCGGCCTGTCCGCCCTGGCCGCCTACAAATTCATCCCGCGCTGGGAAGCCGTGGCGCGCTTGGACTACCTGAGCAATAGCAAGAACGGCGGCGGCTTGTTTGGCTACAGCGACAATGACGGCCGTAACGGCCTGGGCCGTGGCAATGGCTTCACCTGGGACGAAGCCAACCCTGACCCAATTGGCGCCGCCAAGGGCGCAGACCGTTATGCCCTGACCCTGGGCCTGAACTATCTGTTCAACCCAACCACGCTGTTCAAGCTGGAATACCGCATGGACGCTGCCAGCGAGGCCGTCTTCTTGAACCGCAGCGACAACAGCTGGGGCAAGCGCAACCACCTGCTGGGCACCTCGATGGTGGTCAGCTTCTGAGGTCTTTTCTATGAGTGACACCCGTAAAGCTGCCATCGATTGGCACAGCCGTGCCCAAGGCCTGAGCATCGACGGCCGCCCCGTCATCGGCGGTCGCCGCGTCGATACGGCAGCCGGTCTGCAGTTCGACTGCATCTCGCCGCTGAACGGGCAAAGCCTGGGCGCAGTGTCCCGCGGCCAGGCCGCCGATATCGACAGCGCCGTTGCCAGTGCTCGCGCCGCCTTTGAAGACGGCCGCTGGGCCGGCCGATCACCGGCCCAGCGCAAACGGGTGTTGCAAAACTTCTCCGAAAAAATCTTGCAGGCCAAGGAAGAACTAGCCCTGCTGGAGACGCTGGACATGGGCAAGCCCATCCAGTATTCGCTGAGCGTCGATGTGCCTTCCACCGCGCGCTGCATCGCCTGGTATGCCGAGGCCATCGACAAGGTCTATGACGAAATCGCCCCCACCGGCCGCAATGCCCTGGCCCTGATCCAGCGCGAAGCCATGGGCGTCATCGGCGCCATCGTGCCCTGGAACTACCCCATGATCATGGCCGCCTGGAAGCTCGGGCCGGCGCTGGCGGCGGGCAATTCGGTGGTCTTGAAGCCCAGCGAAAAATCGCCGCTGACGGCGCTGCGACTGGCCGAGTTGGCGCTCGAAGCCGGCTTGCCGGACGGCGTCTTCAATGTGGTGCCGGGCTACGGCCATGAGGCCGGCGAAGCCCTGGCCCTGCATATGGATGTGGACGCCATCGGCTTTACCGGCTCCACCCGAGTGGGCCGCAAGATGCTGGAGTACGCGGGACGCTCCAACCTCAAGCGGGTCTACAACGAGCTGGGCGGCAAGTCCGCTTTCTTGGTCTTCCCTGACTTTGAGGACCTGAAGCGTGCCGCGCAGACGGTCGCTGGCAGCATGTTCTTCAACCAAGGCGAGTCCTGCAATGCGCCTTCACGCGTCTTGGTGCATGAGAGCATTGCCGACGAGTTCGTGGCCCTGCTCACCGCTGAAGCGCCGCGTTACCAGGCCGGCGACCCGCTGGACCCTGCCACGGTCATGGGCGCCCTGGTGGACGCCGGCCAACTCGGCACGGTGATGGGCTATATCGAATCGGGCCGAGAAGAAGGTGCGCGAATGGCTGCAGGTGGCGGGCAATCGCGCGCCGACAGCGGCGGCTATTTTGTTCAGCCCACGGTGTTCGACGGCGTCACGCCGCAGATGAAAATCGCTCGCGAGGAGATCTTTGGCCCAGTGATGAGTGTGCTGCGCTTCAAGGACGAAGCCGAAGCGGTGCGTATCGCCAACGACAGCCCTTACGGCCTGCAAGCCAGCGTCTGGAGCCAGCACATCGACCGCGCCCACCGGGTGGCCCGCGCGCTTCGCGCCGGCACGGTGCATGTGAATCAGTACGACGAAGATGACATGACCGTGCCTTTTGGCGGCTACAAGCAAAGCGGCAATGGGCGCGACAAATCGCTGCATGCTTTTGACAAATACACCGAGCTGAAAACCACCTGGCTGCGTATCAACAACAGCTGAGGCGACACGCTGGGCTGCGGACTCGGCTAGAGTCAGGCCCATGCGTATCGATTTTGTCTCCGACGTTTCCTGCCCCTGGTGCGCCATCGGGCTCAAGTCTCTTGAACAAGCCTTGGCGCGAATGCCCGAGCTTCAGGTGGACCTGCATTTCCAACCCTTTGAGTTGAATCCGCAAATGGCGGCCGAAGGCGAAGAGATCAATGCCCACCTGGCCCGCAAATACGGCGCGGCGCCGGTCCAGCTGGCGCAAACCCGCGAAACGATTCGTCAGCGTGGCGCCGAATTGGGCTTTACCTTCACCAAGGGCGCCCGCGACCGCATCTACAACACCTTCGATGCGCATCGCCTCTTGCATTGGGCCGAGTTACAAGGCGGGCATTTCCAGCGCGACTTGAAGTTAGCGCTGCTGAAGGCCTATTTCACCGAGGGGCAGAACCCCAGCTCGCATGAAGTGCTGCTCAAGGCCGCCGGCGAGGTGGGCCTGGACGCACAGGCGGCAGCAAGCGTCTTGAGCACGAATCAGTTCGAGGAAGAAGTCCGCCAGGCCGAGAGTTTTTGGCAGGCCCAAGGCATTCAGTCGGTGCCGGCCATCGTCATCAATCAGCGCCACCTGATTTCTGGTGGTCAGCCACCCGAAGTCTTTGAGCAGGCGCTGCGGCAGATCGCCGCTGCAGGTTGAAGGCGAAAGCCCCAGGACTCGCCATGACCATGGTTTGGCCCCAACACGGCAGCTTCAGCTTGCGATGGCAAGGCGATGTCTTGATCGCGAGCTACTGCGGCACCTGGAACGAAGTGGCCTCGCGCAATCTGCACCGCCAGGCTCGCGCACTCTGGGTCGAGCGCGGACTTCAAGCGAATGGACAGCCGCAGGCCTGGGGCCTGCTCAGCGACGCCCGCGAATGGGAAGGCGGCACGCCTGAGGCCTTGGCCGAATGGTGGGCCTTCTTCGAGGACGGCGTGCGCCACGGCATGGTCGCCGTCACCGACGTCCTGCCCTCGCAGTTTCATGAAGCGATGGTCAAGTCATTGGCCGAGCGAGCCGGCCGGCTGACGCGTTACCAGCTCAGTGCAAGGCCAGAAGACGGCCTGGCATGGCTGGCGCAGCAAGGCCTACAGGCGAAGCAGATTGAGCCGCAAGTCCGGAGCCAAGACACAAGCCCCGGTTGAAGGGACTCAGGGGCGAGGAATCGCCGCAGCTTCTTTCGCCAAACGGGTGATGCGAGCCCAATCGCCCGCATCCACCGCGTCTTGCGGCGTCAGCCAAGAGCCGCCGCAGACCTTCACATTGGGCAAACTGAGGAACTGCGGGGCAGTTTCCAGGCTGATGCCGCCGGTCGGGCAGAAGGCCACATCTGGGAATGGGCCGCCCAAGGCCTTGAGCAAATTGACGCCACCCACCGCCACTGCAGGAAAGAGCTTCAAGAAGTTGTAACCCGCGGCATTGGCTTGCATCACTTCGCTGGCGGTGGACACGCCAGGCAGCAGCGGCAGGCCATGTTCTTGGCAAGCCGAGCCAATCGCCTCGGTGAAGCCAGGGCTGACGCCGAACTGGCAGCCGGCATTCTTAGCTGCCAGCACATCGGCGGCGCTGCGCAAGGTACCGGCGCCGACGATGGCCTCGGGCACGGCGCGCGCCATCGCTTCCATGGCCTGCAGCGCGCAGGCGGTACGCAGGGTCACTTCCAAGACGCGCACACCACCGGCCACCAAGGCCTGGGCCAGCGGCACTGCGTCTTCCAGACGTTGAATCACGATGACGGGAATGACGGGGCCGTGGCTGGCCAGGCTGAGGGTGTTGCTATTGCTCATGGCTTTGTTTCTCTGCTGTGTTCTCGGATCGAGTGAACGAGGTCGTGGCGCTTGCGGGGCTCGTTCAGAGCCAGCTGACCGCGCCCTCTTCGGCGCTCTTCACATTGCGGCGCAGACCGGCAAACAAGTCGCGACCCAGGCCGTGGCCGTTTTCGTCCACTTGAGCGTCGCTGATTTGCGCCAATTCGCGCGCCGCCCACTCAGCGGCAGGCACCAAGGCCAACAGTTCGCCGCTGACGGCGTCCATGCGCACGATGTCGCCATCGCGCAGCTTGGCCAAGGGGCCGCCTGCCAAAGCCTCGGGCGAGACATGAATGGCAGCAGGCACCTTGCCCGAAGCGCCGCTCATGCGGCCATCGGTCACCAAGGCCACCTTGAAGCCCTTGCCCTGCAAAACTGCCAGCGGCGGGGTCAGCTTGTGCAGCTCGGGCATGCCATTCGCCTGTGGGCCTTGGAAGCGCACCACCACGACCACATCGCGCTCCAGCTCACCGGCCTTGAAGGCGGCCAGCATCGATTCTTGGTCGCTAAAAATTCGGGCCGGGGCTTCAACAATATGGCGGTCGTCTGGCACGGCCGAGGTCTTGATGACAGCGCGGCCCAGATTGCCGTCCAGCAGCTTCAAACCACCGCTGCTGCTAAACGGCGCTGTGGCCTTGCGCACCACGGTCTCGTCGCCACTCTCTGGGGCCAGGTCTTGCCAGACCACGGCAGCACCCTCGCCCTGCGAAGGCAGGCGCGCAAAGGGCCGCAAGGAATCGCCAGCCACGCTCAGCACGTCTTCGTGCATCAAGCCCGCGTCCAAGAGTTCGCGGATCACAAAGGCCGGGCCACCGGCTTCTTGGAACTGGTTCACGTCGGCCGCGCCGTTCGGATAGACGCGCGACAGCAAAGGCACCACGCCGGACAACTCCGAGAAGTCGCTCCAGTCGATGATGATGCCAGCGGCACGTGCCACAGCCACCCAGTGAATCAGGTGATTGGTCGACCCGCCGGTGGCCAGCAAGGCCACCATGGCATTGACGATGACGCGCTCATCCACCAGCCGGCCGATGGGTGTGTAGCGAGCCTTGTGAGTGATTGCCAAGGCATTGCGCACCGCTTCGCGGGTGAGCGACTCGCGCAGGGGATCGTGCGGATGCACAAAGGCTGCGCCCGGCACATGCAGACCCATGGCCTCCAGCAGCATTTGGTTGCTATTAGCCGTGCCGTAAAAGGTGCAAGTTCCGGCGCCGTGGTAGGCGGCGGATTCGGCCTTCAGCAACTCATCGCGGCCAACCTTGCCTTGGGCAAACAGTTCGCGAACCTTGGCTTTTTCATTGTTCGGCAGGCCGCTACTCATCGGTCCAGCCGGCACAAAGATGCAAGGCAGGTGGCCGAAATGCAAAGCGCCGATCAAGAGACCGGGCACGATCTTGTCGCAAATGCCCAGCAGCAGCGCGGCGTCAAACACATCATGGCTCAGACCGATGGCGGTGCTCATGGCGATGTTGTCGCGCGAGAACAGGCTCAGCTCCATGCCGGGCAGGCCTTGGGTGACGCCGTCACACATGGCGGGCACGCCGCCAGCCACTTGCGCTGTCGCGCCTTGCTTGTGGGCCTCGTCGCGGATCAGCGCGGGATAAGCCTCGTAAGGCTGGTGCGCCGACAACATATCGTTGTAGGCGGTAATGATGGCCAGATGCGGCGCCTTCTCGGCCACGATGCGCAGCTTGTCATTCGCCGGCATGGCTGCCACCGCATGCGCCACATTGGCGCAACCCATGCGCTCCACGCCCCGCTTGCGCCCGCCCATGCGCTCAAGTCGCTGCAAATAGTCGCCCCGAGTCGAGGCGCTGCGCTGACGAATGCGCTCGGTAACGGCAAGAAGGGTTTGGTTCATACGCACGGCCGTGTAACTCGGCATGGTGAAAATTGGTAACCATATTACACGATCCCTCTCAACAAGCACACCCGTCCCGCGCCAAATCCGGGTACAGCGCTGTTACATCGACGCAAAGTGTCGGCCGGCTCACTTTGCCGCCCAAATTTGCCGCCCAAGGTTTCCGCATAACCTTGATGCCGCACGGCAGGGCCAGTCAGCCGAGCGAAGTTCCAAGGCCCGCCGCTTCGCCGCAGAATCGCTCGGCTTTTCACTGACAATGCTTCGCAAAGCGTTTCATGAGTGCAACCGCATGCGTTCTGTAATGGGCTTGCTGCCTTCGTTCCTGCACGGCCTGAGTCTGCAAGGCTTGCGCCGTGTTTCGGTCTTTGCTCTGGCTGCACCCTTGGCCCTCTTGCTGGCGGCTTGCGCCAGTGCACCGCCACCTGGACCCAGGCCGCCACCGGCCTTTGCGATAGCGCCGCAGAGTTCCGGCGTGTGGGCGCAGACCGAGACGCAAGTGGCGGCGCAACATGGCCCCGAGCTCTCGGGCTTTCGTTTGCTGGACAGGAACGCGGAGGGTCTGAAATGGCGTCTGGCCCTGATCGACCAAGCCAAGCACAGCATGGACCTGCAGTACTACGTCTGGTTTGGCGATGCCAGCGGCCAGTTGCTGATGGCGCGGGTGATTGCGGCGGCCGAGCGCGGCGTGAAGGTGCGCCTGCTTTTCGATGACTTGAGCACCATGCTGCGCCATATGTCGGCGCCGGAGTTGCGCGACGAGATGCTGGCCGCCATTGACTCACACCCGAACATCCAGGTGCGCACCTTCAATGCTTGGCAGAAACGCGACTGGTTGGGCCGAGTCTTCGAGGGCGCCAGCGAGTTCAGTCGCATCAACCGACGCATGCACAACAAGCAGATGGTGGTGGACAACCGCGTGGCCATCATCGGCGGGCGCAATATTGGCGACGAGTACTTCGGCATGAATGCCGAATTCAACTTCCACGATCTGGATGTGCTGGGCGTGGGGCCGGTGGCCCGCCAAGCCAGCGCCGTGTTTGATCGCTACTGGAACAGCGATTGGGTGCAGCCGATTCCCGCCAGCGCTGCGCCCACGCATTTCAGCACACGCGCTCGCCGCATCACCGCCGCCGACATCGAACTGCCAGCAGCCGCCGCCGCCCACCCGGCCATGAAGGAATTGCTGGCCGGCCGACACAGCTGGGCTGCGGAACAAGAAGCGCTGAGCCCCATGCTGGCGGCCGGACGTAGCGTGGTACATACCGACTCTCCGTCACGCGCCGAGGGCGTACAAAACCACATGCCCGAGGCCTTCAGGGCCTTGATGCGCTCGGCCCAAAAAGAAGTGCTGATCACCAACGCCTACATCATCCCCGACCCCCACTTCATGCAAGACCTGGCGGACTTGCAGTCGCGCGGCGTGCGGGTGCGCATCCTGACCAATTCCCTGGCCTCCCATGATGTGCCGGCCGTCAACGCGCATTACGAAGATTGGCGCGCGCCGATTTTGAAGACCGGCGCCGCCTTGCATGAGTTGAAACCTGACCCCGCCATCAAGAGCGAGTTCGTCGATTCCGCCCCGGTGCGCTCGGGCTTCTCCGGCCTGCACAGCAAGGCCATGGTGATTGACCGTCAGCGCAGCTTCATCGGCTCGATGAACTTGGACCCGCGCTCTGAAATCATCAATTCAGAAATGGGCGTGATCATCGACAGCCCTGCGCTGGCCGAGCGCCTGGCGCAGCGCATGGAGCGGGACATGAGCAGCGACAACAGCTGGCACTTAGACCTCCAAGGCCTGCAGGGCGATCAGCAAGTGGTCTGGCGCAGCGCCGATCAGCTGCTGGAGCGCGCACCGGCTCGCAGCAACTGGCAGCGGCTGCAGAGCTGGTTCTTCAAGCTCATGCCCTCCAGCTATTACTGAGCATGGACCAGCCATGAGGCATCAACTCATCAGACTCGCAAGCTTGGCCGGAGCTTTGACCTTAAGTGCTTGCGCCAGCTTCGCGCCGCAACCTGCGCCCGACACCTCAGCATCAGGCAAAGACAACTTCCAGACCCTGACCACGCCCATCGTGGCCCTGGGCGACACCCAAGAGCATGAACCCACCGGCTGGCCGCTGTACGACAACGACAGCGCGGTCGATGCCTATGTGGAGGTGGCGCAGCGCCCGCCCGAGCAGCCCTTGTTTGGCCGCCGCATCATGGAGTGGGCGCTACAAGCCCACCCGGATGAGAATTTCCTGCATATGGGCGATGTGCTGGACATGTCTTGCCGCTCGGAAGCGCAGCGCATGAGCAAGGTCTTCAATGCCGCAGGCCGCGCCGGCGCCATCCTGCCGGGCAATCACGACGGACTGATGTTTGGCATCTACGGCTACAGCATCTTGGACGACATCCTGAATCGCGATGCGCAGAAATGGAACCAAGCCTGCCGCCGTGGTGCCAGCGTGGAGGACAAGAAGCACAAGACCGAGAACGAGGCTTTCAGCAAGCGCGACTTCATCCAGATGTATTTGGCCGGCCAGGCGGCGGTGCCCAGTCAGCCCGGCATCGTGCTGCCGCCCGTCAAAGGCTCGCATCGCGTCAGCTGGCGCAACCCCAATCCTGAGGCATTTCTCAGCGGCATCGAAGCCCATGTGCTGGACGGCTTTGCCTATGCCGACTCCTTCTTGGCCCAGCGCATCAAGCTGCCGCGCGCAGCCGGCGCCAGCCGCGATGTGATCGTGATCGGCCTGGACACCAACCAAGCCGGTGCCTTGGTCAGCAGCTGGGACACCTTGATGGGCCGCAGTCCCGGCAGCATTGGCCATGTCAACCTCGACCAGGTTCGTGCGCTGACGCACTGGGTCACCGAAGCCATGAGCAAGGGCGACTTGGTGGTGTTCGCAGGCCACCACAACTGGCGCGCGCTGGGCCTGCCTTCGCGCCTGCTGCTGCGCAATCTGATGTCTCAAGTGAGCCATCCCTTGGTGTATTTGTCGGCCCATACCCATCGCGGCTTTTGGGCCGCGCATCGCGAGCTCGACACCCGCCCGGTGCTTGAGCTCAATGTCAGTTCGCTGTCGGACTGGCCTGTTGCCTACCGCCGCGTCAGCTTTGCTTACGACGCTGCCGCTAACCGCATCAAGGTGCGTGGTGAGTTGATGCCACGCGGCGAGCAGCCCGTGCAAAGCGATGCCGACCTCCTGGCTGCCTGGGAGGCCCAGACCTGCGGCTCACTGGATGTGGCGGTCGAGCAATTGCGAGCGGTTGACCATGAGCTGGTGCTGAAGCAACGTGAGGCACGCGGCAATCTGCTGGGCTGGTTGATCAAGCGTTTCGGTCCCGATTGCGAAGGCTGCGATCAAACGTTGTATGAACACGCGCAGGTGTATCAGGACGCCCTGCTGGATGCGATTTTGCAGGTCAAGCAATTTGTCAGCTATGACACCAAAGCCCTGGTGCTCGCCGACTTGCCTAGCTGGTGCAAGGGGAATGACTTTGAAGCCTGCATCCAGTCGCTGCGCGCTGAACAGCCCAGCGACTACGCCAGCCATGTGAACCTGTTCCGGCGCAAAGCCAAATTGGTGGATCTCTTGGCCAACCATCTCGACGATTTGACCGAGCCCCGCGCCAAGGCCTATATGACTTGTCGCGCGGTGCAGGCCGCCAAGATTGACTTTGACGCCACCGCCGAAACCCGCAATGAAAACCGAAGCGAAGCCAATCGCCGCGCCGAGCGATTTTTCTGGACCGAAGCTACCGTGGGCATGGACTGAAACGTGAACACTCTGCGAGCCTTATGGCTGCGGCCCCTGTGCTGCCTCTTTCTCCCTTTGCTGCTCAGTGCCTGCGCCAGTTGGGTGGCCCCACCCCCGGTGATGAGCCCCTTGCCCATCGTCAATCTGCCCATTGCTGCAGCCGGCATCAGCGATGAGCGGCAGCGCTTTGGCGCCCTGTTTCAACAAGAGCTGCAAGCTCACCCCGGTGCCAAGCCGCAGCCGCTGCAGGCCTGGCTGTATGGCCTTGAGCCGGCACAAGCCGCCCCAGTGCTCAGCGTCGAAGCTTTGCAAGCCTTGAATCAACGATTCGAATCCTTGGCCGGCGGCACCTCGGTTCTCTTGATTCCCGGCTTGTTTTCTGACTGTTTTGATGACCAATCGGTGCCATTCGGCGACGGCTTGGTGCGCGAGCGCAGCCTCAGCCGCACCGAGGCTTACCGTCAATATGCCGATTTAGGGTTGGCCAGCATTCGGGCCGTGGCGGTGCTGGGGCGCGAGTCCAGCGCGGCCAATGCCAAACGGGTGGCCGAGGCGATTCGGCAAGAGGCCGAGCGCCCAGGCGTGCAGCGCATCGTACTGCTGGCTTACTCCAAAGGTGTGCCGGACAGCCTGCGCGCCTTGCACTTGCTGCAAAGCGAAGCCCAGGGCCTGCCGCCGGCGGTGAGCGACTTGATCTCGGTGGCCGGCGTGGTGATGGGCACCCGACTGGCCGACCATTTTGAAGAACTGTTTGAGTCCTTCTCCACGCGCATCGAGGCCTTTGGGTGCTCAGCCTCCGATGGGCAAGAAGTCAGCAGCGTCACCCAGCGCGAAAGTGTGGCCTGGCTGGTGGCCCACCCACCACCGCGCCAGCTGCGCTATCACTCGGTGGTCGGCTTTGTACCCAGCGCCGAGGTGGGCATTTCCCTGCGCCCTTTTCACAGCGCCTTGAACACCATAGACCCGCGCAACGATGGGCAACTGCTCAGCCGGGACGCCATACTGCCGGGCAGCAGCTTGCTGGCTGAAGCCAGGGCCGACCATTGGGACATTGCCCTGCCGCGCGAGCGCCACCCCAGCGCCTGGATGCGCGCCAGCACCAGCGAACGCGGCTATCCGCGTGAAGCCATGTTCCGCGCCTTGATCAAATGGACCGTGGGAACAAGCCCCTAACTTGTATGCTGTACAGCAGATACAGCTTGTCACCTGGCGTCATGAGAATCGGATTAAAGTCAAAACAAGCGGACGGCAGGCTCGCTCGTCGGCGCCGTTCGAATTGCAATGCCGATCTCTCAACAGCAAGGAACAATGATGAACAAACGACTCTTTCTCAGCGCGCTCGGACTGTCTGCCCTGAGCTTGGCCGCTACGCCCGTCCTGGCTGACGATTACCAAAACACCATCAAAGCCTTCGCCAAGGCCGAAGAAAGCGGCAAGATCGCCGAAAAGGCCTACGGTTACGCCGTCTTCCCCACCATCGGCAAGGCAGGCATTGGCATCGGCGGTGCTTTCGGCAAGGGCCGCGTTTATGAGCAAGGCAAGTACATCGGCAACACTTCGATGACGCAGGTCAGCGTTGGCTTCCAGCTCGGCGGCCAAGGCTTCAGCCAGATCATCTACTTCGAAGACCAGGCAGCCTTGAAGACCTTCACCAAGGGGGAATTCGAGTTCGGAGCTGAAGCTTCGGCCGTGGCCATCACCGCGGGCGCGGGCGCCAAAGCGACCACCACAGGCTCATCCGCCCAGGTCAGTGGCGGCCGTGAGAACGCCAAATCGGTGGGCGCCTACAACCACGGCATGGCCATCTTCACCCTGCCCCACGGCGGCCTGATGTATGAGGCCACCGTCAGCGGACAGAAGTTCAATTACAAGAAGAAGTGATCGCAGCAGGGGCGGCCATTTTGCGGTCCGCCCCTGGCTGAACCAAGCGGGCTTACTCGCCCAGATAGGCGGCCCGTACCTTGGGGTCGTTCAGCAGGGTGCGGCCATCGCCACTCATGCTGATCACGCCCGACTCCATCACATAGCCGCGGTCGGCGATCTGCAAAGCGCGGCTGGCGTTTTGCTCCACCAGCAAAATCGTCACGCCTTGGGCATGGATGTCGCGCACCACCTCAAAGATCTTGTCCACCATGATGGGTGACAAGCCCATGGACGGCTCATCCAGCAGTAGCACCTTGGGCTGTGTCATCAAGGCGCGGCCCATGGCCAACATCTGCTGCTCACCGCCCGACATGGTGCCGGCCAGCTGATTGCGACGCTCTTTCAAGCGCGGAAAGATGCCAAAAATGCGCTCGATATCGGCATCGATCTGCGCCTTGTCGCTGCGGATGTAGGCGCCCATCAAGAGGTTTTCGGTGATGGTCATGCGGGTGAAAGTGCCCCGCCCTTCCGGCACCATCACCAATCCTTGCTTGACCAGATCCCAGGCGCCCTGGCCTTTGATCGCTTTGCCCAGGTATTCGATCGATCCATCGGCCACCGGTTGCAAACCAGTCACCGCTTTCAACGTGGTGCTCTTACCGGCGCCGTTGGCGCCGATCAGGCTGACCAACTGGCCCTCCTGCACCTCAAAGTCCACGCCTTTGACCGCTTGGATGCCGCCGTAAGCCACTTTCAGGCCTTTGACCTTGAGCAGGGTGTTTTTCTTTTCCATGATTGCTTGTGTCTCCTGGGCTGTTGCTTAAGCGTTGCTGTGGCCGGCGCCGAGGTAAGCCTCGATCACCTTTTCATTGCGCTGCACGTCATAAGGCGTGCCCTCAGCGATTTGCTTGCCGTAGTCCAGCACGGTGACGCGGTCGCACAAGCCCATCACCAGCTTGACGTCGTGCTCGATCAGCAAAATCGTGCGGCCGTCTTTGCGGATGCGATCGATCAACTCGCGCAGCACCACTTTCTCGGTCGCGTTCATGCCAGCGGCCGGCTCGTCCAAGGCAATCAGCTTGGGGTCGGTGGCCAGGGCACGTGCAATTTCCAGGCGGCGCTGGTCGCCGTAGCTCAGCGTGCGGGCCTTGTACTCTGCGTACTTGCCGATGCCCACATAGTCCAGCAACTCTTGCGCACGTTTGGCGATCGCCGCTTCCTCTGCCTTGAAGCCTGGCGTGCGGAACACCGCGCCCAAAAGGCCCGAGCCGGTACGGATGTGGCGACCGACCATCACGTTCTCCAGCGCGGTCATCTCGGCAAACAGCCGGATGTTTTGGAAGGTGCGCGCGATGCCGGTCTTGGCGACTTCATGCACCGCGGTCGGTGCATAAGCTGCGCCGCCTAACTCAAAGGTTCCTGCATCCGGGGTGTAAAGCCCGGTGATCACATTGAAAAAGGTGGTCTTACCGGCACCATTGGGGCCGATCAAGCCGTAGACCTGGCCCTTGTTGATTTGGATGCCCACATCGGACAAGGCTTGTAGGCCACCGAATCGTTTGGAGACACCGGCGACTTTCAAAATTACGTCTTGCATGCTCATGGCTGATTCCCTTGCGTTCACTGGCGGACCGGTTGTGCAGCGGCCTTGCCATGCTCAGGCGAAGGCCACAGGCCACGAGGGCGCACCAACATAATGCCTATCATGGCCAGGGCCACCAGCAACTGACGCAGGATGGATGCATCCAAGCGGCCGCCGGTCATCTCTTGCAAAGGTCCGGCGACATAACGCAGCACCTCAGGCAAGGCCGACAGCAGCAGCGCACCCAGAATCACACCAGGAATATGGCCGATACCGCCCAGAACCACCATGGCCACGATCATCACCGACTCTTGCAAGCTGAAGGACTCAGGGCTCACAAAGCCTTGGAAGGACGCAAACATGGTGCCCGAGACACCGCCGAAGGTGGCGCCCATGCCAAAGGCCAAGAGCTTCATATTGCGGGTGTTGATGCCCATGGCCTTGGCAGCGATTTCGTCTTCACGAATCGCCATCCAGGCGCGGCCGATGCGACTGTTCTCCAAGCGATAGCAGATGATCACGCTGAAGACCACCAGCACCAGGAAGAGGTAGTAGTACAGCGTCACCGAGGGCAGCCTAAAACCAAACACCTCCAGGCCCTTGCCGAGATCAAGGCCAAAGAAGTGGATGGCGTCGATCTGGCCAATGCCGCGCGGGCCGTTGGTGATATTGACCGGATGCTCCAAGTTGTTCAGGAATACGCGGATGATTTCGCCAAAACCCAGGGTCACGATGGCCAGATAGTCGCCGCGCAGTTTCAGCGTTGGGGCGCCCAGCAGCACGCCGAAGATGCCGGCCAAACCAGCACCCAGCGGGATGATCAGCCACAACGGCGAGTGCAAGCCTTCTGGAAATGCGGCGCGGAAAGCTTCAAAGTTGTCGCTCAGATGCGGGCTGGCCAAGAGCGCAAACATGTACGAGCCCACCGCGTAGAAGGCCACATAACCCAGATCCAGCAGACCCGCGTAGCCGACCACGATGTTCAGGCCCAGAGCCAACATCACATAGAGCAGCGCCAAGTCGATGATGCGGACCGGGCCGTTGCCGAACTGCTGCGCGATCAAGGGCACGACCAAGAGGCCCAGTGCCGCCAGCAGGAAGACGAAGATCTTGTTTTTCTGTTCTTGCATGTTTATCTCCTTGCTCGATCAAGCGCGATCGGCCACACGCTCACCCAGCAAGCCCGAAGGCCGCAAGGTCAGCACCAGAATCAAGGCCACAAAGGCAAAGATGTCGGCGTAATGGCTGCCCAGCACACCGCCGGTTAAGTCACCCAAATAGCCGGCACCGATCGCTTCGATCAAGCCCAACAAGATGCCACCCACCATGGCGCCGGCCAGATTGCCGATGCCACCCAAGACAGCTGCAGTGAAAGCCTTCAAGCCGGGCATAAAGCCCATGGTGTGCTGCACCGTGCCGTAGTTGGCCGCCCACATCAGGCCGGCTACCGCAGCCAAAGCGGCACCGATCACAAAGGTGGTGGAGATGATGAAGTCGGGCTTCACACCCATGAGGCCCGCAACCCGTGGATTCTCCGCGGTAGCTCGCATGGCGCGGCCCAGCTTGGTGTGATTGACCAGCCACATCAGCGCAGCCAAGATCATCACGGTAGAGCCCAGAATCACGCATTGCGTGACCGTGATCACCGGGCCACCCAGGTCGATCGGGGTGGTCGGCAAGAGCAGCGGGAACGGCTTGGGGTTCGGCTTCCAGATGATCATGGCCAAGGTCTGCAAGAGCAGCGACATGCCCATGGCGGTGATCAGCGGCGCCAGGCGTGGTGCATTGCGCAAGGGCCGATAGGCAATTCTCTCGACCAGCAGATTCAGGATCACACAGGCCACCACGGCACAGGCCAGCGCGATCAACATCATCAGCCAGCCCGGTAGGCCGCTGTCAGCCAAGGCGCTGACGACGGTCCAACTGACCAGGCCACCCACCATCAAGATTTCACCGTGGGCAAAATTGATCAGGTTGATGATGCCGTAGACCATGGTGTAGCCCAAGGCCACCAAGGCATACATGCTGCCCAGCACCAGACCGTTGATGATCTGTTGCAAAAAAGTTTCCATTGCTTGTCTTCCTTTATGTACGAATCTGTCGTCGAACTGAGCTTCTGACTCGCAAGCCATATGCCAAAAATCATGGTCTTCGGGTAAGCACCGAGAGCCCCCCATGACGCAAGCCCAGTTCTGGGCATGGTTCCCGCCGCAGCAGGGCGGATTTCCGCACCCACTGCCCTGCCCTTGGGCGGACTTCGACACAAGGCGCTGACCTCAACACGCCCCGAGCCCCTCGCTGCGTCCCCGGCGCACAAAAACATCTAGCAAGCAATCGGGACAGAAGCCCCGGCATTGGGCACACTACGCAGCCTTTCAGAGAAATCGATAGTCCGATAGTCCGCTAGACGGATAGACCGATAGAAGCGCAGCTCCTCGTTCAAGCGCACCATGACCCAGTCCCCATCAAGCCCGGCGCCAACGCCCCTAACAAATGCAGCAGCGCCCGGACCACTCCAAGCCATGGCCCGGCGCTTGCCACGCACCAGTGCCCTGGTCTATCTGACGGTGCTGCTGATCCTGGCTGGCATGGCTTTAGGCCAGCGCCTGAGCGAGCGCGCGGGCATGGAGCAGCTGGCCGCGGTTGCTGCGGAACGCTTAGAGCTTTACGCCGCCAGCTTGGAGGCTGAGCTGGCCCGACATGCCTATCTGCCCAGCCTGATGGCGATCGACGCCGATCTGCAAGGTCTGTTGGCCGCGCCCGAGGATGCGACCCTGCGCCAAAAGGCGAGTCGCAAGCTGGCTGGCATCAAGGTGCGCGCCGGCCTGAGTCTGAGCTTTGTCACCGACGCTGAAGGCCGGGTGCTGGCCACCAGCGAGCCGCAGCCGGCCGCCGCCGAGGCAGTAGTGCGGCGCCTCGGCGCGCATCTGCGCTCCAGCAATGCGCATTTCTTCGCCGCCAATGAACACAACGGCAGCACCGACTACTTCTTGCTGCACAACATCAGCCGTGCGGGTCGTCCGCTCGGTCAGATCGTGCTGCGCCTGAATCTGGCTCCGCTGGAAGCCACGTGGGTGGACCAAGGCCTGCGCTCGCAAGGCGAGAAGCTGCTGGTGGTGGACGACAAAGAGGTCGTCATCATGTCTTCGGTACCAGCCTGGAAATACCACTTGCTCAGTGAGCGCAGCGCGGCCGAGCGCGGCGAGCTGCAGACTTCGGGGCGCTATGCCGGGCCGCTGCGCGGCGCCCTGAATCTGTTTGATGATGATGGTCTGCAAGACGAGGCACGAGTGGTGGCGGTGCCTCTGCTGCAGAACCCGCCGACGCACGAGGCTTCAGCGCCGCCACCCGAGAGCAAATCGGTCGCAACGCAGAAGCTGCTGGCTCAGCAGCGCGCGCTGGTGCCGCTGGCTTTGCGTTTGGTGACGCTGTCAGATCCCGCTGAAGTATGGCGTCAGTCTCGCTATGCCGCCTGGGGCGGCGGTGCGGTCGGTGCTTTGATCGGCCTGCTGGCGCTTTACTTGGCCTCGCGCCGCCGCGCCCATGACCAGCTCCTGCAAGCCAGCGAGGCCCTGCGCCTGGCCCATGCCCATCTGGAGACCCAGGTGGGCGAGCGCACCCAGGAGTTGAGTCACACCAATCAGGAATTGAAGCGCCAGATTGCCCAGCGCTTGCAAGCGGAAGACGAGCTGATGCAGGCCGCCAAGCTGGCCGTGCTGGGCCAGATGTCAGCCGGCATTGCGCATGAGGTGAACCAACCTTTGACCGCCCTGCGCGCGCTTTCCCGCAACAGCTTGCTGCTGTTGGAGAAAGGCCGCACCGAATCGGTGGGCAACAATTTGCGCACCATCGACGAGATGGTGGAGCGAATGACCGGCATCACCCGCCAGCTGAAGAGTTTTGCGCGCAAGGCCGAGTCGGTGCATGCGCCGGTGTCACTGGCAGCGGCAGTGCGCGGCGCCAAGCTGCTGCTGGAGCACCGTTTGCAAGCCGAACTGGTGGACTTTGCGATGAGCCCCGAGCTGGACCAAGTCTGGGTGCGCTGCGAGCCCAATCGCCTAGAGCAGGTGCTGGTGAATCTGTTTGCCAATGCCGTTGATGCGATGAGGGACGCGCCCCACAAGCGCTTGGCCATCAGCACCGCCGCCCTGCCCGAGAGCGCCGGCCGTCGCGTCTTGCTGCGGGTGAGCGACAGCGGCGCCGGCATGCCCGCCGATTTGCTGCCGCGCCTGTTCGAGCCCTTTTTCACCACCAAGCCGGCTGGCCAAGGCCTGGGTCTAGGTTTGGTCATTTCGTCGAAAATCATCCATGAGTTCGGCGGCAGCTTGCGCGCCCATGCACGGCCGGCCGACGAGGGCGGCGGCATGACGTTTGAATTCGATCTGGAAGTCTGCACAAGGGATGGCATCAATGTTTGAGGGATTCAAGGTCTTGTTCGTGGAAGACGACCCGCCGGTGCGCGCCAGTCTCACGCAAACCCTGGAACTGGCCGGACTGGAGGTCTTGGCCTGCGGCTCAGCCGAAGAAGCCCTGCCCCATATTCAGCCCGGCGCCCAGTTGGTGCTGGCCACTGATGTGCGCTTGCCGGGCATGGACGGCTTGGGCCTGCTCGACCATGTGGTGGCCACCGATGCCGAGATCCCGGTGGTCTTGATGACCGCGCATGGCGATGTGGCCATGGCGGTGCGCGCCATGCAAACCGGCGCCTATGACTTCATCGAAAAGCCTTTCGCACCGGAGCGCTTTGTGGACGCCGTGGTGCGCGCGCTGGACAAGCGGGTGCTGCGCGTGGCGGTGGATGAGTTGCGCGGCCAGTTGCAGCGCCGCAGCGGCATGGAGGCCGTGCTCTTGGGCGACTCACCGGCCATGCATCAGGTGCGCCGCCAGGTCTTGAACCTGGCCGACACCTCGGCCGATGTGATGATTCTGGGCGAAACCGGCACCGGCAAAGAACTGGTGGCGCGCTGCCTGCATGACCAAAGCCAGCGTCGTGACCGCAACTTTGTCGCCATCAACTGCGGCGGCCTGCCCGAAGCCTTGTTTGAAAGCGAGCTCTTCGGCCATGAAGCCGGCTCCTTCACCTCGGCCGGCAAGCGCCGCATCGGCAAGATCGAGCATGCCAACGGCGGCACCTTGCTGCTGGATGAAATCGAAACCATGCCGATGGCGCTGCAAATCAAGCTGCTGCGGGTGCTGCAAGAGCGACGCGTCGAGCGGCTCGGCTCGAATGAAGAACTGCCCATCAATGTGCGAGTGATAGCCGCCACCAAGGCCGATTTGCGGACTTTAAGCGAGCAGCAAAAATTCCGCGGCGACCTGTATTACCGCCTGAACGTGGCGACCCTGAGCCTGCCGCCGCTGCGTGAGCGACGCGAAGACATTCCGCTGCTGTTCGAGCACTTCGTGGCCCAGGCCTGCAGCCGCTATGAGCGCAGCGCGCCGGAGCTGACGCCACAGCGCTTGCGCGAGTTGATGGCCCACGATTGGCCGGGCAATGTGCGCGAGGTGCGCAATGCGGCCGACCGCTTTGTCCTCGACATCGTCGGCCAGGAGGGTGCCAGCGACTCTCCAGAGGCCGCGCCGAGCAGCAGCTTGGCGCAGCAAATGGACCAAGTTGAAAAAGCGTTGATCGAGCAGGCACTGCGGCGCTGCCAGGGGCGTGTGCCCGCCGCGATGGAAATGCTGGGCACCGCCAAAAAGACGCTGTACGACAAGCTCAACCGCCACGGCATTGAGCTGGAGCGCTTCCGCTAATCAGCCCATGGGCCAAGCCTAGCGGTAATGCTGAGGATCAGCGGAGTCGCTGGGCTTGGCGATCACACGCTTGAAGGAGTCGCTCATGGGCAGTTGCAGGTTTTGTCCCTTGGGTGGGATCGGCGACTGAAACCATTTTCGGTAGATGGTCTGAATCTCTCCAGAGCGATAGAGCCCACCAATCACGCTATCAACCAGGGCCTTGAACACCGGGTCTGCCGCGGGCAGGCCGATGGCATAAGGTTCTAAAGAAAAGGCTTCATCGGAGACCAGATAGTCGCCGGGGCGACTGCTTCCCAAGAGCGCCATGCGCAAGAGCACATCGTCCATGGCATAGGCCACGGCGCGGTCGGTTTCCAGCAGACGAAATGCATCGCGATCGTCCTGCCCGACCAAAATCTTCAAATCCAGGCCCTCGCTCACATTGGCCTGATGCAGAAACTGAATGCTGGTGGTGGCGATGGTGGAAGCCACCGGTTTGCCACGCAGATCGGCGAGGCTGCGCACCGCACTGGCGCGCTTGGAGAGCAGCCGGGTCTCGGCCACAAAGGTGGTCAAAGAAAAGGCCTGCGTTTTTTGCCGCTCCAGCGTGTTGGTGGTGATGCCGCACTCCAGATCAATGGAGCCATTCGCCACCAAGGGCATACGTGTGGCCGAAGTGACGGCCACCCGCTTGATCTCCAGCTCTTGCAGCCCCAAGCGCTGCTGCACCGCCTCGATGATGTGTTGGCAAATATCCACCGAGTAGCCGATGGGTTTGAGCTGGGCATTCAGATAGGAAAACGGCGCAGAAGCCACCCGGTGGCCGAGCACCAAGACGCCGGTGTCCTGAATCTTGCGCAGGGTCGCCGATTCGGCAAGGCTTGCTTGAGTCGCCGAGCTGGCAGCTTGCGGCGTACCGGGCACCGGCAGTGAATTGGCCCCAGCAGGCGGGCTCGTGCCCAACCCAAGCAAAACCACCGCCCCCAACAGCAACTGGGCTGGGCTATGGCGAGAAAGCTGTGCAAACAAGAGACGGAAACAGGAAGACTTAACGGGCACTGAATTGGACAACACAGACATCGGACCTCGGCAGTTGGCGGGCGAGGAAGGTTCCCCCAAGCCGTGGCGGGCATTGTCGCCAGCCACAAGCCGCTGACAAGCGTAGAAGCACCAAGGCCTTGGCCTGTGGCAGCATGGCAGGCATTCGTGATGCCATGCCTTTGCCGATGAGCCGAAAGACCGCACCCATTGCCGACCCCGCCAGCCACTCAGGGGCTGCGCTGTTTGAAGCCGAGGCCTTGCCTGAGCTGGACGAAGCGCTCGCGCGCTTACCGCAACGAAGCCAGCAGTTGCTAAAAATAGCCCAGCAGGCTTGGGACAGGCAGCAGGGTTTGTGTTTGTTTGCCTATGGTTCCTTGATCTGGAAGCCGGGGTTTGAGCCCGCACAAACACTGCCGGCTCAGGTCCATGGCTATCACCGAGCCTTGCGTCTGCGCTCCTTGGTCAACCGGGGCAGCCAAGAGCGACCGGGTTTGGTCCTGACCTTGCTGTCGGGGGGCAGCTGCCACGGCTTGGTCTACCGAGCAAAGCCTGCCGAGAGTGAAACTCTGCTGAACGTTTTGTGGGCAAGGGAAATGGTGGTGGGCTCGTATGAGCCGCGTTGGCTGAACTGCAAGACGCCACATGGCCCGGTAAGAGCCCTTGGCTTCACCCTGTCGCGCGCCAGCCCCGGCTATGTGGGCGAGCTCAGCGATGCGGCCTTGCTCGACATCTTCAAGCACTCGCACGGTCGTTACGGCAGTACCTTGGACTATTTGATGCGCACCGTCCAAAGCCTGCGGGACCGAGGACTGCGAGACGCCGATCTGGAACGGCAATGGAGACTCGCGGCCCGCCATGGCCTGTGCCCGGCATTGAATTGAACTGAGATGTGCTGAGGCTTGAGGCTTGAGGCCCAGGCTCGCTCAGGTCTTCAGCAAGGACTGCTTCAAGCGTTTCAGTCGCGCCAGGTCTTCCTCAGTATCCACATCGAGCAGGACACCGGGATCGTCCAGCTCCACTGCCTGCGAGGGATAACGCGCAACCAGTCGCCTCGCGCCCTCATCTCCCTGCAGGTCCAATAGCTCTGGAAACAATTCCGCACTGAAGCCGACGGGATGGCCGCGCCGGCCATGGTGTTGAGCAAAGGCCACCGCATATTGCTCCAGCGCCTTGGCCACCGCCAAAATGCTAGAAGCCTGCAAGAGCGGCATGTCGCCGGGCACGATCAACCAACCATCAGCATCGCCGCTGGCCCCGACGCCGGCGGCAATCGAGTGGCCCATGCCCACCGAGGCGGGCCGACCGCTGCTGTCAAACTCTGGCAGCACGACCACATCGCGGGCCGCCACCAGCCCCAGCACCAAGGGCGCCAAAGCGGCGGTGGTAACGACCACCACCCGCAAGCGCGTCTCAATCGCGTGGGCCACGGTGGCTGACAGCACGGTATCAGACAGCCCGGGTTCGGCATCGAACGCCAGCTCCCCTTGATCCCCCAATTTTTGCGCCAACTTGTGGCCTTGACCCAGAAACCGCTGACCTCGGCCAGCGGCCAGCACCAGGATTGCTGGTCGCCGTCTTATCATGCCCAACATCCTTTTGAACTTCCCTCAGTGACGCCCGATCATTGCACTGCGACTACTCAGATTCTGAGTAGTTTTGCAGCCTTGTCGCCAGGCTGGCACTTGTGCGCATAGCATGACGTCTGCGCTTTCGATGCAACAGTGGGACCTTCACCTAAGGTGTACTACCGCTTAAACCAAGGCCTAGCGGGCCTGAACCCGCCATACTGCTGTCATGAACAAGCTATCCGATCTCCGAAAAAGTTATGAACAAGGCGAGCTCGACGAAAGTCTGGCGGCCCAGGAACCCCTGAGCCAATTCAAGCAATGGCTGGATCATGCCCTGGCCAGCAAGGTGCCCGAGCCGAACGCCATGACCTTGGCGACCGTGGGCGCAGATGGCCGCCCGTCGACCCGCATCGTCCTGATCAAGGGCTTTGATGCCCGCGGCATTGTCTGGTTCACCAATTACGAGAGCCGCAAGGGCCAGGAACTGGCGGCCAATCCGCATGCAGCACTGCAATTCCACTGGGTGGAACTGGAGCGGGTGGTTCGCATTGAAGGCCAGGTGGAGCAGATCGAGCCTGAAGCTTCGGATGAGTATTACCAATCGCGCCCCCTGGACTCTCGCTTGGGCGCCTGGGCCTCACCCCAAAGCCAGGTGATCGCTTCGCGCGGCGTGCTGGTTGCCAATGCGGCCAAGGCGGCGGTTCAGCATGGTTTGAACCCGGCGCGTCCGCCGCACTGGGGCGGCTTCAGGCTCAAACCCGAGCGCTGGGAATTTTGGCAAGGCCGTAAATCACGGCTGCATGACCGACTCAGCTACCGGCTGCAAGACGATGGTCATTGGCTGAAGGAACGTCTGGCTCCTTGAATTCAAGGTCTCAGCGCTTGAGGCCTTGCCCGTCCACCACACGGTAAAACATGCCGTAGGGATCATCCGTCAGCACGGCAAAGACCCCTTCCACCACCACCGGTTCCAAGGTATAGCGCACCGGCTGTTTGGTACGGACCTCGACCAGGCCTTCGGGCCCGGCAGGCACGCAAAAAGAACAACTGGTCGGCACCGACGACAGCAAAAAGTGGCTTTGCTTGTCGCCCGGCTCGAGCGGCATCATGAAGCCTTGGACTTTGACCTTCTGCTTGTCCAAGGCCAAGACCTGGGCTGGGAAGGTCGGCAGCAGGCGGTTTTTCTCTGCCTTGGTGGTGACCGCGGACAAGACACTCCAGGACAGCACCCCATCCCGCTCCTGCAAAGGCTTGAACGGGCTGCGCGGATCGTGATAGCCCGGTCCTGCGCCGATCGTGGCCTGCGCCCATGCGCCGCTGCCGCTCAAGCCGATCAATAGACTGAGCGCCAACAAGAGTGAGGCTGGGAACATCTTGCTTTTCATCCGGGTCTCTTCAAGGGCAAAAACGCTTCGCCAAAGCTCCATTGTGCCCGGCCCATTTCGACCTCGCGGGTTCAGCGCCGCCGATTCAACGCGGCGCCTGGAGCAAGTCGCTGACGTCCAGGCGAAATGCAGCGCGCGCCGGCCAAGCCGCCGCGAGCAGGCTTAAGCCTAAGGCCAGCACGGGAATCCCTAGCTCCCACCGAGAGAACCAGACGCCGCTCATCTGCAAGGAGCGATCCGCCGCCAAAACATGGCCCAGAAGGCCGACCAGGCCATGGCCCAGCAGCAGCCCCAAGCCGCTGGCCAGCAAGGCCAGATACAAAGCCTCGAGGCTCACCAGGGCAGCCACCCGCCAAGGCGGCGCCCCCAACATGCGCAACATCGCCAGATCCGCCTGCCGCGCTCGCACCGAGTGCAGCAGGGTGACGAAGACCGAGCCCGCCGCCGCCAGCAAGAGCATCAAACCAAAGCCACGCAGGACCTCGGTGCCCACACCCATCATGCGCAACAACCGGGCGCTTTCTAAGGCGGGTGCGGCGGCTTGCAGGCCGGGCTGTGCATTGACCCAGCGCGGCAGGCTGATCGCGGCCAGCGGGCTGCGATAGCTCAGCAGGGCCAGGGTGACTTCACGCCCCGCCTCTTCATGCGGCGCATCTTCAGCTTGATGATCCGAGCCATGTTGATCTGATCCATGGTGCGCCTCATGCACAGCCCAAACCGAGGCCAGATCGGTCAAGACCAAACGGTCGATCACGCCCCCTGTCGAGGCCAAAACGCCCACCACGGTATAGGGCTGTTCGGCATGCGCATCGCCCTGCTCCCCCAGGCCGTGACTGCCGCTGAACTGTTGGCCCGGGCGCAGCCCGAGTTGCCGCGCCACTTCGGCGCCCAAAACCGCTTGCAAAGGTCTTTGCCAGAGCTGCCCAGTTGCCAACTTGGCGCGGTAGAGCTCCAAATACTCAGGCGTGGTACCCACGATTCGGTAGCCCTGCAGGCTGTCGCCCAAGGACAGCGGAATTGCCCGCGCCACCAAGGGTTGAGCCTTTAACAGTGTCAGCGTTTGCAAGGGGATATTGCCCGTGGGCACATCCAGATGAAAGACGCCGGACAGCATGATTTGCATGGGGCTGCCCTTCGCCCCCACGACCAAATCAATGCCCGCCAAATCACGCTGCACCCCGGCTTCAATCTGTTCGCTGACCAACAACACAAAACTGATGGCGGCCAGCCCCAGACTCAAGAGCAAAAGATTGAGACTGGAAGTCAAGGGCTGCGCCCACAAATAGCGCCAGGCCAGCCGCGACAAGCTTTTCATGCCCAGGCCCCCACCGATGCGGCATGCGGCTTGAGACATAGCTCTTGCCAATGGCCCGCTGCGGAGCCTTGCTGCAAGCGCTCCGCCAGCCGTGGGTCATGGGTGGCCAAAACCAAACAGGCGCCGCTTTCCTTGGCGCTCAGCAGCAAGAGCTCCAACATGCGCTGCAGGCTCTCGTCATCCAAGTTGGCGCTGGGCTCGTCGGCCAGCAAGAGCTGCGGCCGGCGCATCAAGGCACGGGCCAAGGCCACACGCTGCGCCTGACCCAGACTAAGCTGATGTGGACGGCGCTGAGCCAATTCTTCCCCCAGGTCCAAACGATTCAGCAGTTCACGGGCTCGAACGAGATCAGGCACCAGGCCTGCACTGAGGGCCGGCAAAGACAAATTCTCCAGTACCGTCAGCGCCGGGCTGAGATGCAAGCGCTGCGGCACAAAGCCGAGCTGAGCCCCGCGCCAGGCGTCACGCTGGCGCGCGTTCAAGTGATGCAGCGCGGAACCAGCGATGACGATTTGCCCCTCGGTGGGACTCAACAAACCGGCCAACAAGGCCAGCAGGCTGGACTTGCCGCTGCCGGACTTACCCCGCAGCAGAAGATGCTTGCCAGCGGGCAGCTGAAAGTCGTCAAAGCTGAGCAGCGTGCCCTGGGGGTAGCGGTAGCGCAGGCCGCGCCATTCGATCAAGGCCGACATCGCCGACGACTCAATCCGAGCGCGTCAAACGGGCAAAAGTGGCGAGGAATTTATCCACCTTGGCGGCCACAACAAAGGCGCAATAGCCTTGCTCCGGATTGCGGGCGTAGTAATGCTGGTGATAGGACTCGGCCGGCCAGTAATTGCGCTCGGGCAGCAACTCGGTGACGACCTGCCCCCGGTGAGCCACCTGGGCTTCAGCCAAGACCTCGCGGGCCACGGCCTCTTGCGTTTCATGATGAAAATAGATGCCTGAGCGGTACTGGGTGCCCACATCGGCGCCTTGGCGATTCAAACTGGTCGGGTCGTGAATGGCAAAAAATACCTCCAGCAATTCGCGCAGGCTGACGACAGCGGGATCAAAGTCCACTCTCACCACTTCCGCATGGCCGGTCTTGCCTCCGCAGACTTGCTCATAGGCCGGCTGCAGCACATCGCCATTGCAATAGCCCGACTCGACATGCTGCACGCCGCGCACCCGTTCAAACACAGCTTCGGTGCACCAAAAACAGCCCCCGCCGAGGGTGATGCGTTCGGATACGGAGGCGGTCAGGACGGGGGAATTCATGGCAGATCTCGGTCAAAAAACTCAGGGCCTGTTCGGCAAGCAATCGAATGGAAGCATAGCCGAGTCGCACCTTCGCTTCAGTGACTGCTCAGCTTCAATTCGGCGTAAGGTGCCCAGGCCTGGGCGGGAGGCGCTTCTTGCGCCGGGGCCGACGCGGCCGCCTCCTTGGCCGGCAAAACTTGCGGTGGCAAGAGTCGCGGTGCGCCCAAGAACAAGCGGCCATTGGGCAGGCCCTTGGCGATCAAGGCATCACGCAGCACCACCCCGCGCTCCAAGGCCAACTGACGCACGCGTTCCTCACTGACCTCAAAACTATCCAGCAAAAGCCGGCGCATCTCAGCGGCGGGGATGTCCTTGGCCATGCCGAGGAAGTTGCGCGGCTTCGTCGGCAGCTTGCTGCTTTCGTAGACCACCTTTAACAAGCGCGCTTTTTCAGCATCACTGAGCGGACCTAAGTCCTTAATTTCTTCCTGCGCAGTCGCGAACGATGCGCCCGTGCGCTGGCGCTGCAACTCGCGTTTGCGCTCGGCAAACAGGGCTTCGTCCAACTGCCGCTGCTTCATGGCCTCGCGCTCGCCAAGCGGATCGGCCCAAGCGGTGATGGTCAAGGCCAAACCAGGGCGCTCGTTCAGCATCTTGGCGACCTTGTCCAGGTCTGCTGGCGCGCTCGCTTGGGCCGTGCCCGGCACGAACTCCATGCGGCTCAGGTCGGCTCCTCCGCTGCCCGCAAACAAGGAGAACGGTGAAGTGATGGCCTTGCTGAAGAGATTGACGATCACCTTCCAGATCAAGCCTCCGAGGCTGAACTGAGGGTCGTTGAGCGAGCCACTGACGGGCAGTTCGATGTCAATCACTCCGTCTTTGTCTTTCAACAAGGACACCGCAAACAGCACCGGCAACTTGGTGGCATCCGGGCTGTCGACCTTGTCGCCAAAGGTCAGCTGGTTGAGGATGATCTGATTGTTGGCGCTCAAACGTCCGTCCGGATCGATCTTGTATTGCAACTTGCTGGAAAATTTGCCGCGCTCCAGTCCATAACCCACATATTTAGCGGCATAGGGTGACAGCGGCGCCAACTCAATATCGGTGGCCGACGCTGTCAGGTCGAGGGCCAAGGGTTTGCCCAAAGGATTCAGCTGCCCAGTAATGTCAAGCAAACCCGTGCCCGCCACACGGCCTCGCAGGGTCAAAGGAGCCATATCGGTCTTGGTCGAGCTGACTGCGCCCAAGCTGCCCCGCAACTCGGTCAAGCGTGCGCTGTAATTGGGGCGCACAAAGCGATCACTGAAGTCCACCCGGCCTTTTTCAAGCAGAACCTGTCCAACGCTGACCGCCATGGGCGCGGGCGATGCAGCCGCCTGGGACGCCGCTCCATTCAAAGCCACCTCTTTGGCGTCCGGGGCCAATGGGATCCCGGAGTTTTGATTGGGCTGCATTGATGCCTTTGAAGGACGAGCTTCCCTCGCCGCATCCCCCGCACCCAATTCGCGCAGATTGATCTGCCCGGCCTCATTGATGATGACCCTCGCGTAGAAGTCGCTCAAGCTGGCTTCCCCCACCGAGAGTTGCGGCACCTGCCCAGGTTGAAGTTCGAGCTTGAAGCCGTTGAGCTTCATGGCTTGCCAATCCAGCAGGTCCTCGCCGACCACTTGTTGGCCATCAATGCGACGGGACTGCTGCAGCTTCAAATCGGCCAAAAGCGCGTCACCACTGGCGCGAGCTTGCAAGCCGGCAGGTAGGAGACTCACATTGAAGTCGCTGCGCAAGCCGAGCTCTAACTTCTGCAAATGCAAACCCAGGGCCGGATCGAGATAACCCTCAGCCAAGTGCAAGGGCAATCGATCCAGGCGCAGCCGCCCGCTAGCGCTCATGGGCTCGAGACTTGCTTGCCCCTGCCACTGCAAACTCCCCAAAGCCTTGCTGTCAGTGTTGGACCTGGTCTTGCCACCGCTAGTCAGAGCGCCAAGTTTGAAGCTCAGATTGACCGGTATTGCGCCGCGCGAGGCAGGCCAAGCCAGATCTGCAACACTGAGTCCCAGTTGCTCAATCTTGAATGCAGCAGGCGAACCCCGCGTGGCCGCGTCAGTCACCTGCACGAGACCTTGTTCCAGGTTTAGCTTCTTCAGCTGCAGTGACCAAGGACGATCCGCTGCCTTTGAAGACGGAGGCAGCGTTGGCTTACTTTGATCTTCCTTCTGTGCGAGGATGGTCTTGTGAGCCGACAGAGCCTGGAAATTCCAAACTCCTTGGAGGTCACGCTTGAGTGCCACCACAGGACGGCTCAATTTGAGTTGACCAGCCACCAGCTGCTGAGCACCCAGATCGACATCCAGCTGATCCAAGCCCAAAGCCCCAAGGCTCAAAAGCGTCTCCGGGCCGGTCAATGCGCTCAAGGACAGGCCCCTCAATTCCAGCTCACGCAGACCCAGTGCCAAGCGCTGTACAGGATCAACGAGCAAGGGGGCTTTCAATTGGATCTGGCCTGCTACGTCCAGTCTGCCCTTGACTCGCGCTTGCAAGAAAGGACGGGCATAGGGTTCAAAAGAATGCAGGTCCAAGGCCGAAACACGCCAATCCATGTTCAGCGCATCGGGGCTCAAGCGCCCCTGCCCGCTCAGTTTTGCCGCGGTCTGCGCGGCTGCCGCCTCTGGGCTTATCGACATTCCCCACTCGATGGGCACTTCGGCCTTGAGCGGCCAAGCCACGGCGCCCACCTGAGTGCGCAGATCGAAGACGCTCAAGACCACCGGCGAAGCAAGGGACGCATCACGCCAACTGACGCGGCCATCCGTGACTTCCAGCCCAGCCGATGAAACACGCCATGGGGTCGCCGGCGCTTGAGCCTTGCTGACTCTGGCCTCGGGCACCTCGGCTTTGGCCGGATTGCTTTCAGCCTTGACACTTGCTCCAGGCAAGCAAAGCTGACCACGCGCGTCCCGTGAAAGCGCCACTTCAGGACTTTTCCACTGAATCGAACCAAAGTCGAGCTGTCGGCGCAAGGGCTGCACATCACGCAGTTCAATATGCAAATCGCGCCAAGACAGCCAGGGATCCCCCCCGGGTGTTTGCAGTGCGAACTTGGCGAGATCCAGGCTGCCGCTCAGCCCCACATTCGGCGCCTGACCGCGGGGCTGCTGAAACTTCAGGGCTAGCGCAGCATCGACTCGCCCTTGTTTCAAGCGCAAGGGCAAATCGCGAGGCAAATAGTCGATGTAAGGGGCAAGATCAAAGCCTTCCAACTTGAAATCAAGCTTTGCTTCACGATGCTCTGCAAAGGGCAAAGCCTGCCCCTTGCCGCCAAAATACACGCCATTGAGTCGCCCTGAGGCCTGCGGTTGCACGTGTACTTTGACATCAGCATCCAGGGTGGAGACAAAGGGCAAGTCCAGGGCCAGCTCGCTCAATTGGTGCTGACGATGGGCCGGCTGGTCATCCAGCAAGACCTGCCCCTCGCGAAGGCTGATGTTGTAGACCGCCAACTTTGGTGGCGGACTTTCTGCCTCACCGGGAGTCTTAGGACTGGCGAAGCGAGCCAAGAGGTCATCAATGTCATAGTGACCTGCGCTTAAGTGAGACAAGCGCAAGACCGGCCGCGTGATGCTCAAATGCTCCACGACTGGGCTAGCAAACCAAAGCGAACGCAGGGACAAAGCCGCGTCAATGCTCTGAACTTCCAATAGAGGTTCGGACTTGCCGTCCGCACCCGAGATCCGCAAGCCTTCCAAGGCCACGCCCAAACGCCAGGGTGCCACCGAGAACTCGTCAATCGTCACCTGCCGCCCTAAAGCTTGCGAAGCCAGATGAGCACCGCTGCTTTTGACCCACCAGGGCAAACCCAGGCACAAGGCCAGAGCCAACATCGCCAGGCCCGCAATGCCCACCATGGTCCAGCGTTTCCAGCCCAGCCCGGTGACTCGTTCAGTAGGTTTCGAGACTGCAGCCATATTTGAAGTTAGCGCCCAAGAGTGAAAATCGATGCCGGTGCAGCGGCATTATCAAATAGCGCCCAATGCCAAAGCCCGAAGCCGACTTCAAAACAGTCGGCGCCAAAGCCTCGAAACCCTGCCCTGACTGGACACACGCTTGGACTTCAACAGTTTTCTCTACGCATTGAAACCGGTTTTGATGACGCTGATTCAACCGCCTCTGCCTTTTTTGGGCTTGATGTTGTTCGGCGCGGGGCAGCTTCGATCACGACGTAACTTGGGGCGAGTGCTGCTCTTCACAGGTTTTATTGCGGCCTATTTGAGTTGCACCGAAGGCATGGGGCAATTGCTGGCCAAGTATTGGATTGGTACACCTGCCGCACTGAACCCGCCCCAATTGGCGATGTTGAAAGCAGAATCGGAGCGCGACCACAAGCTTGCCGTGCTCGTCTTAGGCGGGGGAATTCGTCAGGACGTCCCGGAGTACGCAGGTCCACGCCCAAATGAAATCAGCCAGGAGCGGCTCTTGTTTGGCATTTGGCTGGCCAAGCGATTGAATGCGCCACTGGGCTATTCGGGCGGAATCGGCTGGACCGCAAAGCGGCAGATCGATACGGAGGCTGCTGTGGCCGGTCGTATCGCACGAGATGAACACGGTATGCCTCTGCGCTGGGCGGAAGAGCAATCGAAAGACACGCGTGAAAACGCGGCCCTAAGCCTAAGTATGCTCAAGAAAGACGGCATCAAAACTGTGGTCTTGGTTACACAGGATATGCACATGCCACGGTCAATGAGAGCCTTCCAAACTAAGGCAGGCGACGAAATTCGTGTCATCGCTGCGCCAGTTGGTCAACGCCGTGATGCCATGTCTAAGTGGCATGACTGGGTACCCAGCGCTACTGGACTGGCTCGAGTCAACTACGCCGTTTACGAGTGGGTTGCCAATGTGGCCGGACATTGAGCTAAATACCTTCTAAGGGCCGTGCTTACAGCTTGGGCTTTAAGTTTCAGCGCCCAAAAGAGAAACCCCTCGAAGCCGGAGAGACTGCGAGGGGTGGGTGGCTTACGCCACCTTTGGAGCTCTAAGGCGATTTGCCGAAGGGCTCCTGGCGCGCAGAGACTGCGCCAGTGCTTATGCCTTCAAAAGGCTTTTGAAATTTAGGCGACGAAACTCACTGTTTCAAGACCCAGACAAACCCGATGCTGTCGATCCGAACAGGTTTTCAAAGACAGCCTCGGCGCGGCGCTGCACTTCCGCCGGCATGGTGATTGTCCTGCCCCATTCACGTGCAGTCTCACCGGGCCACTTATTGGTGGCATCCAAGCCCATCTTGCCGCCCAAGCCGCTGACCGGCGAAGCGAAATCCAGATAGTCGATCGGCGTGCCATCGACCAAAGTGGTGTCGCGCACCGGGTCCATGCGCGTGGTGATAGCCCAAACCACTTCCTTCCAGTCACGGATATTGACGTCTTCGTCCACGATCACAATGAATTTTGTGTACATGAACTGACGCAAATAACTCCACAAACCGAACATCAGCCGCTTGGCATGGCCGGGATAGGCCTTCTTGATAGAAATGACCGCCATGCGGTAGCTGCAACCCTCGGGCGGCAGGTAGAAATCGACAATCTCGGTAAACTGCTTTTGCAAGATGGGCACGAACACCTCGTTCAAGGCGACGCCCAAAATGGCGGGTTCATCAGGCGGCTTGCCGGTATAGGTCGAGTGATAGATCGGATCTTTGCGCTGCGTGATGCGCCGAACCTCGAACACCGGGAACCAGTCTTGCTCGTTGTAATAGCCGGTGTGGTCGCCAAAGGGGCCCTCCAGGGCATGCAAATAGCCCCCTTTTTCCTTCAGAGGCACGCCGTCTTCGCTGAAGCCGGTGAACCCCGCGGCAGCAACCGGAATGCATCCTTCAAGCACGATTTCTGCACTGGCGGGAACCTGAAGCATTCGACCGCCCTCACCGACACCACTCTCGACCAATTCGGTTCGAGAGCCACGCAAGAGCCCGGCAAACTGATACTCGGACAAGCTGTCCGGCACCGGCGTCACCGCCCCCAAAATGGTGGCGGGGTCAGCGCCAAGCGCCACCACGATCGGAAAGTCCTGGCCAGGATTGGCCAAAGCGAATTCCCTGAAGTCGAGGGCGCCTCCGCGATGCGCCAGCCAGCGCATGATCAATTGATTGCGCCCGATCAGTTGCTGCCGATAAATACCCAGGTTTTGCCGTGCTCGAGGCTTCGGCACCGATTGCGGGCCGCGCGTGACCACCAAACCCCAGGTGATCAAGGGTCCGATATCGCCAGGCCAGCAGGTTTGGATGGGTAAATATTTCAGATTGACATCCGAACCCTCAAAGACCTCCTCTTGGCAAGCACCGCGCCGCTGCAGGTTTGGTTTCATGTCCCACAAGGACTTGAGCATGTGCACCAAACGGCCGGCATCTTTCAGTCCCTTAGGAGGCTCAGGCTCCTTCAAGCTGGCCAGCACATGACCCACCTCACGAAGTTCCTGCAAGCTTTTAGCCCCCATGCCCAGGGCAACGCGCTGGGTTGTGCCAAAGAGGTTGCTCAAAACGGGAACGGCGTGACCCGTTGGTTTCTCAAACAAAAGCGCTGGGCCTTCTTGGCGCAAAACAAGGTCGCTCAGTGCGGTCATTTCGAGTACGGGCGAGACTGGCTCACGGACACGACGGAGCTCCCCCATCACTTCTAGTCCGTGGATGAATTCACGTAAATCTCGGTACTTCATAACCAATAGTAATATTGAAATGCACTTACAAGCTTGACGGGTTATTTTTGCAACCTAAAATCCGCCCATCCTGCTTATCCAGGGTTTACCCGTGTTTTTGTCCTGGGGAGGGCAAAAACGCCCCGCTGCCGATGGACGGCGTTCCGAAGCAAGCTGACCCAAAGTCAGCAAAAACTTAACGGACCGGCCCATTATCACTGCCGCACTTGTGCCGCCGAGCCCTTAGGTTCGATAGCCCTGCGCTGCAGAGAAGAAAGGAGTCGCATGACAGCGCGTCGTGATCTTTTATCCCTGGCTCGCAATACTGGAGCCGCTACTTCCTTGTTTTTCAAGGACATTGGCCAAGGCCTTTTGGTCGTCAGCCACAACACTTTGGCCCTGGTGGGCTTGGCTGTCGTCGCCGTTGTGATTACTTTTGTCAGCCAAGCTGACTTACGCCATCGCCTGGAAGACCAGGCTTTGGGCTGGCTGCATGAACGCGAAGAAGCCCGCGCCTTGGCTCAGGGCAATATCTTGGTCAACAGCAATGATGCTGAGGCCATCAACCGTGCGACCGCGTCCGATCCTAAGGATCTGCCACGCCAGCAGGCTGCAATTGCCCATTGGCTGGCCAATCGTTACAAAGTGGCGCCTGAGCCCATCAGCAGACTGGTCCAAGAGGCCTGGTCGGTCGGCCAGCGCGCCAAGGTTGAGCCCACATTGATCCTGGCCATCATGGCGATTGAATCCAGCTTCAATCCTTTTGCTCAAAGCAATGTGGGTGCGCAGGGCTTGATGCAGGTGATGACCCGGGTGCACAACGACAAGTACGAAGCGTTTGGCGGCAATCTTGCAGCTTTTGACCCCATCACCAATTTGCGAGTTGGCGTCCAGGTTTTGAAAGAGTGCATTCAGCGTGCGGGCAGCGTGGAAGAAGGCCTGCGCTTCTATGTGGGTGCAGCCAATCTGAGCGATGACGCGGGTTACGCTGTGCGCGTGATGGCCGTCCATGAGCAGATGAAGGCCGTGGCTGCGGGCCGCGCCGTACCCAACGCCCCAGCAGCCGCCCCCGCTCCTGCGGCCAAACCGCTGCGTGAGGCCGCAGGCCCTGTGGCCCAACCCTTGCCGGTGGACATTGAATCTGCGTCCATCGAGCCTCAGCGCGTCGCACTGGCTCGCTGATCAAGCTCCGACGCACACCGGTACTAGCTTGGCGGACAGGTCTCGCGCTGCCGCTACACTGCAAGCTTCGCGCGACTGGCGATGAAGGCTGACTCAAATTTGAGGCAGTCCAAGGTGGTGGACCACCGGGGAGCGCGAACCACTTGGGAGATTTTCCCTCCCCTGGTGGCATCCAGCCGTTCGCCTGGGCACCCCTGAAGTGCTCGCATTGACGAAGTCAGTGCGTGCCGCCAGGGACTCCACTACTTGAGCACTGCCATCCACCATGTTTGACCGTAGCACTTCTACCCTCGCCCTTGTCGATCCCGATCTCTGGGCCGCCGTTCAAAACGAGAACCAGCGCCAAGAAGAACATATCGAGCTGATCGCTTCCGAGAACTACACCTCGCCGGCCGTCATGCAGGCACAGGGCAGCCAGCTGACCAATAAGTACGCCGAAGGCTATCCCGGCAAGCGCTACTACGGTGGTTGCGAGTATGTGGACGTGGTTGAGCAATTGGCCATTGACCGCCTGAAGCAGTTGTTCGGCGCTGAAAACGCCAATGTGCAGCCCAATTCCGGCTCGCAGGCTAACCAGGGCGTGTTCTTCGCCCTGCTGCAACCAGGTGACACCATCATGGGCATGAGCCTGTCGGAAGGCGGTCACCTGACCCACGGCATGCCACTGAACATGAGCGGCAAATGGTTCAAGGTCGTCAGCTACGGCCTGAACGAGCGCGAAGAAATCGACTACGAGGCCATGGAGCGCACCGCGCGCGAGCACAAGCCCAAGCTGATCATTGCCGGCGCCTCGGCCTACAGCCTGCGTATTGACTTCGAGCGTTTCGCCAAGATTGCCAAGGAAGTCGGCGCCTATTTCATGGTGGACATGGCTCACTACGCCGGCTTGATCGCTGCGGGCGTGTACCCCAACCCAGTACCCCACGCCGATGTGGTCACCTCCACTACCCACAAGAGCCTGCGCGGCCCGCGTGGCGGCATCATCCTGATGAAGGACCATGTCGCCAAGCAGATCAACAGCGCCATCTTCCCAGGCATCCAAGGCGGCCCCTTGATGCACGTCATTGCCGGCAAGGCCGTGGCCTTCAAGGAAGCGCTGACCCCCGAATTCAAGGCCTACCAAGAACAGGTCTTGAAGAATGCCGTGGTCTTGGCTGAAGAGTTGACCAAACGCGGTCTGCGCATTGTCTCCGGCCGCACTGAGAGCCATGTGATGTTGGTGGACCTGCGTCCTAAGAACATGACCGGCAAGGAAGCCGAAGCCGTGCTGGGCCGCGCCCACATGACTTGCAACAAGAACGGCATCCCGAACGACCCGCAAAAGCCCATGGTCACCAGCGGCATCCGTCTGGGTACGCCGGCCATGACCACGCGCGGCTTCAAGGAAGAACAAGTCCGTTTGACCGCCAATTTGATTGCCGACGTTTTGGACAACCCGAACGACGAAGCCAATCTGGAAGCGGTGCGCGCCAAGGTTGCCGCCTTGACCCGCGACTTCCCGGTCTACCGCTAAACCGACCCAGCTCCCGTCGCCATGCGCTGCCCCTTTTGTAGCCACGCCGAAACCCAGGTCGCCGAGACGCGGGAATCCGACGAAGGCGATGTGGTGCGGCGCCGGCGTCGGTGCTTGGGCTGTGACAAGCGATTCACCACTTACGAGCGGGCGGAAATCGCCCTGCCGGTGATCGTCAAAAAAGACGGCACGCGCGCGGACTTCGACGCCAAGAAGCTGCGCGCCTCAATGCAACTGGCGTTGCGAAAGCGCCCGGTCAGCATCGAGCAGATCGACGCTGCCCTGGCCAAGATTGAAGAAACCCTGTTGACCAGCGGTGCGCGCGAATTGCCGTCAAACCGACTCGGCGAACTCGTGATGCGTGAACTCAAGCGCATCGACAAAGTGGCTTACGTTCGCTTCGCTTCGGTTTACCGCAGCTTTGAGGACGTTGACGAGTTCCGCAAGCTGATACGCGATATCTGAGCGTTCTGAGCGCCCGATCACGGCTTCACCCTTTCGAGGTGGTCCAGCCCCCTAGAGCAGGGCTGAAAGCTTGCTTTGCCCCACCTAAATTTGTGCTGATCTCATCCACCAGCACTGAGGGGGCGCCATGCAAGTACGCCAAGTCAGACTCATCGCCTCTCACGGCTACAGCTTGGTCGAGCTGTGCGTCTGCGTCGCTATCGTCGGCATCTTGCTGGCCTTGGCTCTGCCCTCATTGGAGCGCATCAGACAACGTCAACGCTTAGAAGCCATCGCCGCGACTCTATTTACAGACTTGCAGGAAGCGCGCAGCCTGGCGGTCTCCCGTGCTGACACAGTGCAAGTGCGCTTCAACCGTCACCCCAACGGCACTTGCTACATCTTGCACACCGGCGCTGCAGGAGACTGCCAATGTGATGCTGGAGGGCTGGCGGTATGTGCCAACACCGACAAGGTCTTGAAGCTGGCTTGGATTCCCAAGACCAACAAGGTCGAGCTCAGAGCCAATATCGCAAGCTTCAGCTTTCAGGCTAGACAAGGCGCGGTGACCAGCACGGGCAGCATTGATGTCAACGCGAGCAGCGGTGAGTCCATCCGCCATATCGTCAGCATCGCGGGTCGGGTCCGGACCTGCACGCCCTCCGCCGATATGGGTCAATACCCTCGGTGCTGACACGACACGGCCGCAAACGACACCCCCTCATTTAAGTGGACTCCGACCAGCGGCCGCCGTCCACCGATTAGCGGTCCGAAGCGCGCACGATTCAGATCGGTGTTTTTCATAATTCATCCATGAAAGCACAAGCGCATGCCCGTGACCCACAGATGAAGGCGCGGTCTTGGATTGGCCGAACCGATCGAGGCTTTACCTTGATTGAGCTGGTCTTGGTTGGGGTGATTGTGGGCATCTTGGCCTTGATTGCTCTGCCCGCTTATCAAAAGCAAATGGCCAAAGGGCGGCGTGCCGACGCCATCACCGCATTGAGCGCCATCGTTCAAGCGCAGGAGCGATGGCGCAGCAATCGGGGCAACTACGCCTCCTCGCTGGGTGATGAGGGCTTGAAACTCGGCACTCAGTCGGCAGGTAAACACTATGAGCTCAGCTTGGTAGGCATACGCCAGCCGCCGAGCTTTGCTTTTGGCTATATCGCCAAGGCCGTACCCGATAGCAACAGCGTTCAGGCCCGGGACAGCCAATGTGCAGAAATGTCAATTCGAGTCGACGGCGGCAATATTCAGTACGAAGCCAAGGACAGCAACGCCGCCGACGCCAAAGCCCAGTGTTGGCCACAATGAAGACTCCCAGCTCAAGCGGCGTGACTTTGGTTGAGGTGATGGTCACCCTGGCCATTCTGGGCATTCTGGCGGCCATGGTGGCTCCTTCGTTTGCTGACATCTTGAACCGTCGCCGCGTTCAAATGGTCGCCGCTGAGCTGAGCAGCGATTTGGCTTTCGCCCGAGCGGAAGCGGGCTTGGGAGGCAAGCGCAACGATGTGATCGTCTCTTTTGGCCTCCCGGCAACAATGAGCTGCTACACGATCCGATACTTCGGTGCCAGCGGTGGCTGCGACTGCAGCCGCCCGCCCGGCAGTGCTTGTACCGGCCAGACTGCCGAACTGAGAACCGTGCAGATTCCAAGCAGCAATGGGATTCGACTGAGCCTGGCGGGGCAGTTCGACCCCTTCGAGCCCAATAGCATCGCGTTTCAGCATCCCCGCATGACCAACTCTGTGGCGGGTTTCGCGGTCACCGTCATCGGACCAAGAGGCGCACAGCTCCAAGTGCAGGTCAACACCATGGGTCGGGTCTCAACCTGCGCGCCTAGCGGCAGCACGATGAGCGGGGTCACACCATGCGCAAGCTCCTGAGGCCATTGCATCGATCTCGCCAACGCGGCATCAGCCTGGTGGAGCTGATGGTGGGCATCACCGTCGGAATGATTGTGGTGGCCGGCGCCAGCTTGATGATGACAGGCCAGTTGGCGGAACACCGGCGCTTGATGCTGGAAACCCAGGTTCAACAAGACCTTCGCGCAGCGGCCGATTTGATGCTGCGTGATTTGCGCCGCAGCGGCTCGTGGGCGGTGCCGATGCGTGGCGTCTGGAGCCCGTCTGCAAGCGATGCGGCGCCGATCGCCAATGCCTACGCCAATACCAGCCTGACGCAGGTCCAGGGCAGCCCCATACTGGAGTACAGCTATTCCCGGCACCAAGATCGACTCAGCCCCGTCGCCCCCCCCGCAGTTTCGCCTGAAGACAATATCGTCACCTCCAGCACCGAACGCTTTGGCTTCAAGCTCGAAGGTGGCATCCTGAAGTTCCGACTTGGCGACGCCTACCAACCGCTGACAGATCCCAACACGCTGCGCGTCACCGCTTTCAATGTTGCGATGAACGAACAGACCTTGCCGTTGACCGATTTTTGCAGCAAGCCCTGCGATGTCGGCAATGCGGCCTGCCCGCCCCGCCAGATGCTGCGTCGCTTTGATATCTCACTGACAGGCCAGGCGGCGCATGACCCTGAGGTGGTGCGCACGATTCGACTCAGCAGCCGCATGCGCAACGATGAGATCGTCGGAGCCTGCCAATGAACACGCTGTCTAGACTCGGTGTGACGCCAAGGCCGATGCCACGGCTGAGGGCAGGCGCCCACCGTCGTCAAACACAGTCAGGCGCGGCGACCCTTGTCGTCGTGATGGTGCTCTTTCTGATCATGGCCATGATGGCGGCGTTCGCCAACCGCAATATGGTGTTTGAGCAGCGCATTGGCAGCAATTACTACCGGGCCGGCGTGGCGCTGGAGACCGCCGAAGCCGGGGCAGATTGGGCCTTGGCCATGTTGAATGGCGACGCCATCAACGCCGCCTGTTTGCCGGCCGGAGCCATCAGCAACAGCTTCCGGGAGCGCTATCTCGGCATCGTCTCTACAAGCAGAGTGGTCAGCCCAATCCGGCTGGACAACAAGCCAGTGGCCGATTGTGTTCGCAGCGAAGCCCAAGGCTGGGTTTGCCGTTGCCCCGCTGCAGCTTGGACACCGCCGGCCGCGCCGCCGGCCGCCGCCGCCAATATGCAGCCCAGCTTTCAGGTCACGTTTCCCAAACCGATCGTGGGCAACCGCCCCGGCATCGTTCGCATCATTGCCACCGGCTGCACCAGCAGCACCTTGTCGGATTGCGAAGGCGTGGAAATCGCCCGCGATGCCGTGGTCGGCCAATCGGTGGTGTCGGTCGACGCCGCCTTGGTCAGCGCGCTCAAAATGCCACCGCCCACACCACTAACAGTCAAGGGCAACATCACGCTGGATGCCAATGGCATCGGCCTGCATAACAGCGACCCCAAGACCAGCCAAGGGCTCTTGCTTCAAACCGGCGACGCAGACATCCCCAATCTTCAAGACGCAAGGCTCGAGAGCGTCCCGGGCACACCGGGTGACTTGGCGATTATCAAATCGGACCCTCAGTTGCTGGCCGCCGACTCGGCCAAGATGTTTGCGATGTTTTTTGGCATGTCCGCGGCCCAGTACAGCCGGCAACCGGCGATGCGCCAAATCACTTGCGCTGACGACTGTGGTCCGACCCTGGCCGCCGCCTACGCTCGAGGGGTTCGCATGGCCTGGATCGACGGGCCGATGAGCATCAACACCACCACCCTTTTAGGCACTCCGACCAGCCCGATGTTGGTCGTCGTCAATGGGGCGCTGAACATTGACGCGGCCCTGCAAATGACCGGCCTTCTTTATGCACGGGGCAATGCCAGTTGGAGCAATACCAGCGGCTTACAAGCCTTGCTCACCGGCGCCTTGGTGGTGGAAGGCGATCTCAACATCGCGGGCACGGTGGACCTTTGGTATCGCTGGGAAGTGATGGAGCAATTGAAGAACGCGACCGGCAGCTTTGTGCGCGTTCCTGGCAGTTGGTGGAACTGACATGCCCCCCCGTCACCCTCTGCGCAGACTCCTCGAGCCACGCATTCGTCAGCCCAACACGAATGAGCAGGCCATCCAAGGGGTTGCCTTGATCGAGGCCTTGGTGGCCATGTTGATCATGGCCTTCGGCATGGTGGCCTTGATCGGACTACAAAGCAGTTTGCGCGCCAGCTCCGACCTCTCCAAGCAAAGAGGCGAAGCCGTGCGCCTCGCCCAGCAGCAGATGGAAACCCTGCGTTCCTACTCCGTCTTGCAGCACCCCGACCCCGCCAACCCCGGCCCCAGCGTCACATCGTTCAGCGACATCACGGACAGCAACAATGGCGATGCGGGAGACCCCAATAGCAACGCGACCTTCGTGCTGTCCCGCACGGTCACGCCTGGACCTCAAGGTTTGCCCAATTTGGACGCGGTGCGCATACGGGTCGATTGGAAGGACCGCTCAGGCGCGGACCAATTCGTATTGATGGACAGTTTCATCGCCGGCATGGACCCCAGTTTGAGCGGCTCATTGGGCATTGCACCCGCGGCGCTCAATACCCATCGCCCCGGCGGGCGGGAGGCCTCGATCCCGGTGGCAGCCAAAGACCTCGGTGACGGGCGCAGCGCCTTTGTCCCCTCGGCCATGGACACCGTGGCCTGGCTTTTCAACAATTTGACGGGGGTGATCACCAGCAAATGCACCGTGGCCATGGGCAAACCCAACGCCGAAATCGTGCCTGAGGATTTGAGCAACTGCCAATCGACCTTTGCCTATTTGCTGAGTGGCACCGTCAACTTCGCGCTCAGCCCACCACCCTATGCCGCCCAAGCAAGCCTGGCCTCCCTGCCCTTTGCACTAAGAATCGCCAACTCCCCGGCCAAGCCGCCAGCCTCAAGTGCACCGGCTGCGCCCTCCCATGAGTGCTATCCACTCGGGCTGAACCCCAGCGCTGCAGCCCACGTCAATTTCTATTGCATCGTCTACCCCAATGCCGACGCCAACAGCAGCTGGTATGGCCGCTTGATCCTCAGAAATCTGGCCGACGAAGTGCCAGCGCCTGCTAGGGCCGTAGACCTGCTGGCCCCGCAACTGATCTTCACCGCACCGGCCTTGCCCTTCATCAGTACGAGCGCCGTGGACATCCCCGTCAAAGCCTGCCGTTACAGCGCTGACTACAACGGCGACCGCAAGATCGACAACGCCGAGCATCCTTTGGACTATGCGCGGGTCTCAGGCCCACTCACCCGGCAGAACTTCCTGATCCTCAATGCCGCGTCACCCTGCCCCGCCGGCAGCCCCGTCGATCCGGCTCAAGGACAGTTTCGCAATACCGCCACCGTCTTGCACCAGCCACTGGGCAGTGAAACCCCGACTCCCTAAAGTCCGCCGCCACCTGACTGGAGTCGCTCAAGCCTGAGACAATCCTCTTTTTTGCCCGCCCATGCCTCCTAGGACGGCGGGTTCAGTGAGCAACAAGGATTGCAGTGTTCAAGAATTTGATGGTGTACCGGGTCGGGCCCGACTGGCAGCCCACGGTGGAGCAAATCGAAGACCAACTGGCCAAGACGGTCTTTGTGGAATGTGGCGCAACCCAACAGCAGTCCATGGGCTGGGCGCCGCCGCGCGGCATTGAGCACGCGCCTTTGATTGAAGACATCGGCGGCCATTGGCTGCTCAAGCTGGTGATCGAGCAACGCGTGCTGCCCGGCTCGGTGGTCAAGCGCAAGACCGAAGAAATGGCCGCCCGCATCGAAGCCGAAACCGGTCGCAAGCCTGGCAAAAAGCAGACCAAAGACCTAAAGGAACAGGCCACCTTGGAGCTGCTGCCCATGGCCTTCACCAAGCAGTCGGCCATTCGCGTTTGGATTGCGCCGGCCCAGCATCTGCTGATGATTGATGCCGGCAGTGCCAGCCGCGCCGAAGAGGTCGTGACCCTCTTGATCAAGGAATTGGCAGGCCTGAACCTGCATCTGATCCAAACCGCCGAAGCGCCCGCCACCTGCATGGCCGCCTGGCTGATGGACGGTGTGCCGCCGGAAGGTTTCAGCATCGATCGCGAATGCGAACTGAAGAGCGCGGACGAAATGAAGTCGGTGGTGCGCTACGCCCGCCATGCACTCGATATCGAAGAGGTGCGCCAGCATCTGGCCGGCGGCAAGGCCCCCACCCGCTTGGCAATGACCTGGCGCGACCGCGTCTCCTTCATGCTGACCGACACGCTGCAAATCAAGAAGATCAGCTTCCTGGACTTGGTTTTTGAAGGCCGCGATTCGCCTGAGAAAGATGAAGCCTTCGATGCCGACGCGGCGCTGGCCACCGGCGAGCTGTGCAAGCTGATCCCGGAGCTGATCGACGGCCTCGGCGGTGAGCACGACTTCTTGGCCGCAGGCGCCGCTCTGGCCGCTTTGCCTCAGCCTGCCGAGCAGGCCTTGCCTGGTGCGGCAACAGCGGCTGCAGAGCCAGCAAACAGTGCCGCCGAACCAGCACCTTGGGACTGAGAGTCAGTGCAGATGTCGCCCAGCGTTTTCCTCGATGATTTGAGCGCCATGCGCCATGCGCTGGCCCTGGCCGAGCAGGCCATCGGTCTGAGCGACCCCAACCCGCGCGTGGGTTGTGTGATCGTGGATGCGCAAGGGCAATTGCTGGGCTCGGGCCACACCCAAGCGGCGGGCCAGGCTCACGCCGAAGTGATGGCCTTGCGCGATGCGCAAGCCCGCGGCGCCAATGTGCGCGGCGCCACCGCCTATGTCACCCTGGAACCCTGCGCCCACCATGGCCGCACGCCGCCCTGCTGCGACGCCTTGATCGCTGCTGGCCTGAAGCGCGTAGTCGCCGCCAATGACGACCCCAACCCCTTGGTGGCCGGCCAGGGTTTGGCGCGCATGCGCGCAGCCGGAATTGAGATCGAGCTGGGCCTGCTGGCGGATGAAGTTAGAGAGCTGAATCTAGGATTTTTCTCTCGCATGCAGCGCGGCCGCCCTTTTGTGCGGCTGAAAGTGGCGGCCTCCATGGATGGTCGCACCGCCTTGCTCAACGGCCTGAGCAAATGGATCACCGCCTCAGCGGCGCGCGCCGATGGCCACGCTTGGCGGCGGCGTGCGGGTGCCGTGCTGACGGGCATTGGCACCGTCAAGGACGATGATCCGCGCTTGGATGTCCGGCTGGTCGAAACCACGTTGCAGCCGCTACGGGTAGTCATCGACTCGCGCCTTGAAACGCCTGCCGATGCCCGATTGCTGGCGCCTCCGGGTCAGGTCTTGATCTATTGCGCGCTCGATCCGATCAGCAAGGCAGACCATGCAGCTGCCCTGCGCGCGCAAGGCGCCGAATTGCTGCAATTGGCCGGTCCACAAGGCAAGGTTGATTTGGACGCCGTAATGCTGGACCTGGGGCGACGCGGCATCAATGAGCTGCATATCGAAGCCGGCCACAAGCTGAATGGCTCGATGCTGCGCGAGGGCCTGGTCGACGAGTTGCTGATCTATATGGCGCCCAAATTGCTGGGCATGGGTCGCGAGATGGCCGCCTTCGGTCCGCTGGAGAGCCTGGACCAAGCCCTGCAATGGCGCTGGATCGACAGCCAAATGGTCGGCGAAGACCTGCGCCTGCGGGCCCGACCGCGCTGACTTGAAGCAAAGCCTGACCCCGCGCCTCTACAATCGGGGTATGCCCATATCATCTGTTCCCGAGCTGGTCGCCGAACTCGCGGCCGGTCGCATGGTTATCCTGGTTGACGAAGAAGATCGCGAAAACGAGGGCGACCTGGTTCTCGCGGCCGAGCATGTCACCCCCGAAGCCATCAACTTCATGGCCAAGTACGGCCGTGGCCTGATCTGCCTGACGCTGACCCGCGAACGCTGCGAACGCTTGCAGCTGCCGCCCATGGCCAGCCGCAACGGCACCAAACACGCCACCGCTTTCACCGTCTCCATCGAAGCCGCCACCGGCGTGACCACCGGCATTTCGGCCGCTGACCGAGCCCGCACCGTGCAAGCGGCGGTGGCCCGTGGCGCAGAAGCTCGTGACCTGGTGCAGCCCGGCCACATCTTCCCGCTGCAAGCGCAAGACGGTGGCGTGCTCATGCGCGCGGGTCACACCGAAGCCGGATGTGACTTCGCCCGCATGGCCGGCCTGGAGCCTGCTGCGGTGATCTGCGAAATCATGAAGGACGATGGCACCATGGCCCGCTTGCCGGATCTGGTCGAGTTCGCCAAAGAGCATGGCCTGAAGATCGGCACCATTGCCGACCTGATCGAACACCGCAGCCGCAATGAATCGCTGGTCACTCGCGAAACCGAACGCAAGCTGCAGACCGCTCAGGGCGAGTTTGATTGCAAGGTCTTCCGCGATCGCACCGGCGCAGTCCACTTGGCACTGACCCATGGCAGCTGGACGCCCAGCGACGAGGTGCTGGTGCGAGTGCACGAGCCTTTGTCCATTTTGGATCTGCTGGATGCCAACCCTTCGGCGCATTCCTGGCCGCTGCCGGCGGCGCTGGCTGAGCTCAAGCGCGCCCCCGCCGGCGTTGCGGTGCTGCTCAATTGCGGCGAAGAGGCTTCGAGCTTGCTCACTCAGCTGAAGGCCACACCGGCCGGCCCCGTGACGGCGCCAGCGCCCAAGATCATGGACCTGCGCACCTACGGTGTGGGCGCCCAGATCCTGCGCGACCTGGGTGTGCACAAGATGCGTCTGCTCGGCAGCCCGCGTCGCATGCCCAGCATGACCGGCTATGGCCTGGAGGTCACTGGTTTTGTGGCCGCCGGTCAGTCGTCAGATGCCCAGCCCCAACAAAAAAACTGAAGGACAGAGCTCATGCAAGGATCCGACAAGGGCCACGGCAAGGCACAAGCCCCATTGAACGGTGAAGAGCTGCGCGTCGGCATCGTGCAGGCCCGCTTCAACGACGCCATCACCAGCCGTCTGGCCGAAGCTTGCATCACCGAGTTGCAAGAACTCGGCGTGGTCGATCGGCACATTCGCCACGTCACCGTGCCGGGCGCGCTGGAAGTGCCGATCGCCCTGCAAGCCATGGCGGACAGCGAAGACTACGACGCCCTGATCGCCTTGGGCTGCATCATCCGCGGTGAAACCTATCACTTCGAGTTGGTCGCCAATGAAAGCGGCGCAGCGGTCACCCGCGTGGGGCTGGATCACAACATTCCCATCGCCAATGCCATTTTGACGGTGGAAAACGAAGAACAAGCCTGGGCGCGTGCCGAGGAAAAAGGCCGTGACGCGGCGCGTGTGGCGGTCGAGATGGCCAATTTAATGGAAGAACTGCAGTGAGCACGAACGAGAACGCCCCGGCCAGCCCGAAGAGCAAGACCCCGAGCAACGGCAAGCCCGTGGCCAAGCGCAGCCAGGCCAAGTCGGCACGCCGCCGTTCGCGCGAAGCCGCGCTGCAAGGCCTCTACCAATGGCTGATCACCGGTGACGATGTCGCCACCATTGACGGCCATATGCGCGACCAAGACGATTTCAGCAAGGTCGATCAAGCCCATTTCGACGCGCTGCTGAACGGTTGCATTTTGGAAGCTGCCGACCTTGACGCCGTGCTGGCCCGCCATGTGGACCGCAAGACCACTGACCTGTCGCCCATCGAGCATGGGGTGCTGATGATTGGCGCCTATGAGCTCAAGCATTGCATCGACATTCCCTACCGCGTCGCCATCAATGAAGCGGTGGAATTGGCCAAGGCCTTTGGTGGTACCGATGGCCACAAATACGTGAACGGCGTGCTCGACCGCGCTGCCAGTGATCTGCGCCCCACCGAGGTCGCGGCCCGCAACAGCGCCAAGACCAGCGGCGACAGCAAGGCCAAATGAGGCTTGCCGGCCGGCTCGAACAGATTGAGCCTTTCTATGTAATGGAGTGCGCCAAGGCGGCGGCGGAAATCGCCCGCGGCCCCTTGTGCGACCCGGCACTGGGCGGCCGGCGCATGATCTTTCTGAACATCGGCGAGCCCGACTTTGTGGCCCCTGCTGCGGCTCAAGCCGCGGCCAAGGCCTGCATTGATGCTGGCCTCACGCAGTACACCCCGGCCACCGGCTTGCTGGCCTTGCGACAAGCCTTGTCGCGCTGGTACGCTGAGCGTTTCGCCTTGGACATCAGCCCAGAACGCATCGTCATCACCGCCGGCGCCTCCGCCGCGCTGCAGCTGGCCTGTTTGGCCTTGTTCGAGCGCGGCGACGAGGTCTTGATGCCGGACCCCTGCTATCCCTGCAACCGCCATTTCGTGGCCGCTGCAGACGCCAGCGCCATCTTGCTGCCCTGCGGGCCTGAGCAACGCTTTCAGCCCAGCCAAGCGCAGGTCGAAGCGGCCTGGAATGCCAATACGCGCGGCGTGCTGCTGGCCTCGCCCAGCAACCCGACCGGCACCTCGATTGAAGCCGAGGTTTTGCGCGACATCGTAGAAACCGTGCGCGCCAAAGGCGGCGTGACCCTGGTCGACGAGATCTATCTGGGCCTGAGCTATGACAGCCGTTTCGAACGCAGTGCTTTGGCCTTGGGCTCCGATGTCATCTCGGTGAACAGCTTCTCTAAGTACTTTGGCATGACCGGCTGGCGACTGGGCTGGATGGTGTTGCCGCCCGACTTGGTGGCCCCCATCGAGAAGCTGAGCCAAAACCTCTTCATCTGCCCTTCCAGCATCGCACAGCATGCGGCGCTGGCCTGCTTCGGGACGGCATCAATGGCCGAGTACGAGCTGCGGCGGCAGGCGTTTCGCGAACGCCGAGATTACCTGGTGCCGGCGCTTCAAGCGCTCGGCTTGCCTGTTCCCGTCATGCCGGATGGCGCCTTCTACGCATGGATTGATGTCTCCGGCGTTTGCGACAACAGCTGGGACTTGGCTTTCGAGCTGATGCACAAGGCGCAGATCGCCCTGACGCCAGGCCGAGACTTCGGTCGCGCGGACGCGCAGCGCTGGATGCGCCTCTCCTTCGCCTCCAGCATGGAAGATTTGCGCGAAACCGTCGCTCGCCTGGGCGAGTTTTTGCACCGAGCATGAAGCGACTGCCCCCACCGTTTGAGCGCGAGATGCGCGTGTATTGGGAAGACACCGACGCCGGCGGCGTGGTGTTCTATGCCAACTACCTGAAGTTCTTCGAGCGCGCGCGCACCGAGTGGCTCAGGGCACAGGGCTTCTCGCAAGAAGCCATGCGTTTGCAAACCGGGGTGATGTTCGTCGTCAGCAACACCCAGGTGCGTTACCTGAGCCCGGCGCGGCTGGATGACTTGCTGCGCGTCACGGTCGAAGTCCGCGAGCTCGGCCGCGCCAGCATGCTGCTGTTTCAGCGCGCTTTTTGCGGCGAGCGCCTGCTGGCGGAAGGTGAAATCCGCATTGGCTGCGTCAGCAGCTTAGACACAATGGGGCCGGCTCACGCCGACCTGAAGCCCACCCGTATTCCAGCCTCGCTGCTCGAGGCCATCAACCAAGACTGTTCGGATTCATGAATCAAGATTTATCGATTGTTTCCTTGATTGCCCACGCCAGCCTGGCGGTGCAGTTGGTGATTGCCGCCCTGCTGATCGTGTCGCTGGCCAGTTGGAGCGTGATCTTTGGCAAGCTGATTGCACTGTCGCGCATCAAGACCGGCAACGACGCTTTTGAACAAGAATTCTGGTCTGGCAAGAATCTGAACGACCTTTACAACGGCGTGGCCACCAAGACCAACGGCGCCCCGCTGGAGCGGATTTTTGCCTCCGGCATGCGCGAGTTTTTGAAGCTGCGTGAACGCCGCGTCACCGAAGCCGGCGCCCTGCTGGACGGCGCGCGCCGCGCCATGCGGGCCAGCTTCCAACGCGAACTCGACGCGATGGAAAGCAATCTGTCCTTCTTGGCTTCGGTCGGCTCCGTCTCGCCCTATGTGGGTCTGTTCGGCACCATCTGGGGCATCATGCACGCCTTTGTTGGCTTGTCGAATGTGCAACAAGTGACCCTGGCCACCGTGGCCCCCGGCATTGCCGAAGCTTTGGTGGCCACCGCCATTGGCTTGTTCGCGGCCATTCCTGCCGTGTTGGCCTACAACCGATTTGCGCGCCAGATCGACCGCAGCGCCATCACGCTGGAGTCCTTCATCGAAGAGTTCTCCAATATCTTGCAACGCAATGCCAGCCAGCCGCCTGCCCAGGCCGCTGGTTCGGTGCGCTGAACTCCAGGATTAGCAGATGGCAGCCATCAGCGCCCGCGGCTCGCGTCGCCGCCGCACCATCAATGAAATCAATATGGTGCCCTTCATTGACGTGATGTTGGTCTTGTTGATCATCTTCATGGTCAGCGCACCGATGATCACCACGGGCCTCGTCGATCTGCCCAGCGTTGGCAAGAGTCGCGCCCAGCCCGAGCATGTGATTCATGTCATCGTCAGTGCCGATGAGAAGTTGAAGATCAAGCTGGACAAGGACGAAGGCCAGTCCGTGACCTTGAATCGTTTGGCCGAACGGGTCAAGCAAGCGCAGGACGGGCAGGCCAATACCCCGGTCGTGATTTCGGCCGACAAGTCCGTCAAGTACGAGGCGGTGGTCAAGGTCATGGACATCTTGCAAAGCTCCGGCGTGCAGCGCGTGGGCCTGGCGGTTCGCAACAGCGGTGGCTGATTGACCCGATGGCAGCCACGCTTTTTTTACGTAACGCCGATCCATTGCGGCCTCCCGAGGCGCCCGGCCTGGGCCGCGGTTTGCTGTTCGCCGTCATCGCGCATGCCGCCTTGCTTGCGGCTTTAAGCGCCGGCGTGCAATGGCGCACCAAAGCCCCTCCGGCATTTGAAGCCGAATTGTGGTCCGCAGTGCCCCAAGCAGCGGCGCCCAAAGAAGTCATTCCGCCCGAACCTGAGCCCGAACCAGAAGTCGCCAAGCCGCAGCCCAAGCCTGCACCGCCTCCGCCACAGGAGGACCTGCAGGCGGAGCGCGATGCGGAGATCGCCATCGCCAAGGCGCGCGAGCAAAAAATCAAGCGCGAGCAAGAAGCCAAACGCCTGGCCGAAGAAGCCGAGCGCAAGAAGCAACTCGCCGCCAAGGAAAAGCTCGAACGCGAGAAAGAAGAAAAGCTCAAGCAAGCCAAGCTCGAGAAAGAAAAGCTAGACAAGCAAAAACAGGCTAAGGAAAGCAAGGAAACCGAGGCCCGTCGCGAAGCGAAGCTGGAAGCGCAGCGCCAAGAAAACCTCAAGCGCATCCAGGGCATGGCGGGCGCCAGCGGCGGCGCCAATGCCACCGGCACGGCCTTGAAGAGCTCCGGCCCTTCAGCCAGTTATGCCGGCCGCATCATGGCGCGCATTCGTCCCAACATCATTTACAACGGCGCGCCCAGCGGCAACCCGGTGGCGGAGGTGGAAGTGCGAGTGGCTCCGGACGGCGCCATCATTTCGCGCAAACTGCTCAAGCCCAGTGGCGACGCCGACTGGGACAAAGCCGTGCTGCGCGCCATCGACAAGACCGAGACCTTGCCGCGCGACACCGATGGCCGCGTGCCGCCCCTGATGGTGTTCAGCTTCGATCCGCGCGAGCAAACGCTTTGATGCCTTTGCGTCCGCGATCAAGCGGTACGCGAACGGATCAGAGCGTCCAGCGAGATGCGTCCCGAGCCCCATAGCGCCACCATCAGGAGCAATGCGCCCCAAAGCTGATGGCCCGCCAGGGCTGCGGGGGCAATCTCGGACAGGCTCAGTACCGCCACCACATTGACGACCGACAAACCCAAGGCTGCAAAGCGACCGCCCAAGCCCAGAACCAGCAAGACAGGCAAGGCCATCTCACCTGCAGTGCCGGCGTAAGCGGCCCATTCAGGCGGCAGCAAGGGCACTTGGTACTCGTCTTGGAACAAGGCCAGGGTGATGGACCAATCACGGATTTTGGTCAAACCCGAGAGAAAAAAGACTTGGGCGACATAGAGTCTGGCGAGCAGCAGACTGATGGATTGGGCCAGCTCCAAAGCGCGCTGCAGCCAAAAGGGATGAGGCTTGCGGGCATCAACATCAGCGGCAAAGCCAGGATCGCACAAGAACCGCCAAGTGAGCGTAGCAAGGTCTTTCATGGTTTGAGCTTTCTCATGGCACGCAGGCCATGGCATTTCTTGAGGGTGAAGCGAATTCAGACTTCAGCGTCTGTTCGCACCATTTCAAAAGCGCCTTGCAAGAGTTCGCTGCGCAAAGCGTCTTGCAAGAACAAAGAAAAGTCGAAGTCCGGGCCGGCCTGAACCAAGCCAGCGTCAAGACTGGCACCCGCTTGCAGGGCCTGCAGAAACAGCGCTTCTCCGTGGCGAAGAAGCCGCCCTTGAACACGCCAAGACTGGCGCGAGAGCAGAACCGAAACGGGCTGAGCGTCATCGACCTCTACGCCCTGCACCTCTGCTGATTGCCAAAGCTGCCAGGCTTGTTGACCGACTTGCAGTACTTGCAAACCCGGCCGCAGTCGCAAGCCCAAGCGCTCAGGCTCCAGCGCAGCCAATAGCTGTAATGAAGAAGCATCAGCCTGCCCGTCTTCGGCTCGCTCGAGCTGATGCGCCGCCCACTCCAAGCGCGCCAGATCGATCAGCCAAGCGTCCATGTCTTGCTGCGCACTGAGAAACGCAGGCAGTTGCTCGCCCCACAGCCCTAAGTCTCCCTGGCTGGGCGGGCATTGCCGCCAAAACTGCCAGGCCATGGCACGAAACCCCTCGTCGCCCAGCTGCGCTTCAACACCAGCGTAGACACCCGCCAAAACCTTGGCGGACAAGGCCTGAGCGTTCAAACGGTAGGCCAGCAGTCCTCGATCGAGTCCTGCATGCTCTTCTGATTTCGGATCATCAGGAGCGCTCGGGTCGAGGCTCGGAGTTGATGTGTTTTTTACGCCGGCCAAGGAGCGCAAACCGAGCGATCTTGCTTCCTTGTTGACGCCGACTTCATGCGCCAACAAGGCCGCTACAAAGCCTTCTTGCTGTGCCTTCAGACTCATGATGAACACTGCCCCGCGTCTGTTGGGCAGAGCTCGGCCATCCATGCACCCGCTTGGGCGATTTCACCCATCAGCACCGACAAGGCCGGGACCTCGGTATCCCATTCGATCAAGCTCGGTACAGGCCCCAGGCGCCGCAGCGCATGGGCATAGATCTGCCAGACCTCGGGCGCCACGCGACTGCCATGGTCGTCGATGACGATCCCGGGCAATTCAGCATGGCCGGCCAAATGGATTTCGCCCACCAGGCCGGGCCGCAAGGCGTCAATCCATGCACAAGCTTCTTTCACTGAATCCGCCTTGCTAAGGCCGAGATTGCGCGCATTGACGAAAAGATTGTTCACATCCAACAGCAGGGCGCAGCCACTTTGCCGACAGAGCTGATTGAAGAACTCGGGCTCGCTCAAGGTGTTGCCTTCCCAGCCCACGTAGGCGCTGAGGTTTTCAATCAGCATGGGTCGCCGCAAGCGCTCCTGCACTTGCTGCACATGACTGACCATCAAGCGCAAGCTGGCCTCAGTGAATGGTATTGGCAAGAGATCGTTCGCATGCACCGCCTGCGATGTCACGACCCTCGCAAAGCTGGCGTGGTCAGAAACCCGGACCGGATCCACCCGTTTCACCAAAGCAGCCAGGCGATCCAAATGCCAGCGGTCCAGCCCACAGGCCGAACCCAGGGACAGGCCCACCCCATGCAGGCTGATGGGATAGTGCTCACGCGCCGCCATCAAGACCGACAAACTAGCGCCGCCTTCAGCAAAGAAGTTCTCGGAATGAACTTCCAAGAAACCGAGGGGCGGCAAGGTCAGCAGCAGCTCTTGATAGTGAGGCTGGCGCCATCCAATACCCAAGAGCTGACGCAGCTCCCCATCGTTCGACAAGGTCTGGCCCACAAGCGGCGTAGGCACAAAAGCGGCTTGCCGCTGCGTGGGCACATGCGCCTTGACGGTGTCGATGGAGGAGTCCATGCGGCGCATCTTGGGCAATTGGCAAACAGCTGTGACTCGGCCTTACTTCTTCAGCTTGGCCTTGGCTTCGTCGGCGCTCATGCCGTTCATGGTCTTGCAGCTGCCCTTGCTGACGTACTTCCACTCTTCTGGCGCCATGTCCGTTTTGGCCTGGCCCGCGCAGGAATGGGATCCACTCAGATTGGCGCAATCATTCTCGCCAGCCTTGGCGATACCGAAGCATTTTTCCTTAGCGGTCTTGTCTTGGGCTACGGCTTGACCGAACAGCCCCAAGGACAGGGCAGCAGCCACGGCGGAACTGACGATGATCTTTGAATTCATGAAAAGCACTCCTGTACAAGCACGATAAAAGTTGACGAGAGAGAGACCCACACCCCAGACGCTAGACCCCCCAAAAAAAGGTCACCCTGGAGTCAGGGCCGACGGATCATGCCGCCGACAGCACTCTGTCGCAAGCGCACACTCAGTCCTTACACTGCGGTCTCAAAAATATTTCTACGCCCATGCCCGAATTCGCCAAAGCGCTGAACGCTCTGCGCCCGCAGTTGCTGAAATACGCCCAAATGCAGTTGCGCAACAGCAGCTGGGCGGAGGACGCCGTGTCCGAAACCCTCTTGGCCGCGTTTGAGAAGCCGCAGAGTTTCAGCGGCAGCTCACAGCTGAAGACTTGGTTGATCGGCATCCTCAAACACAAACTGATCGACCAAATCCGGCGCAATTGCCGTGAAATGTCGACCACGGCAGAAGATGGCGAGGACTTGGACGAGGACTTGTTCAAGCCCGACGGTCACTGGCGTGACAGCCCCAAGCACTGGGGAGACCCCGAGCATTGCCTGGACCAAATGGACTTCATGCGCGTGCTGGAAGCCTGCGTAGAACACCTGCCCGGCCAGCAAGGGCGCCTCTTCATGATGCGCGAATGGCTGGAGCTGGACACCGAGGAGATCTGTAAGGAATTGAAGCTCAGCCCGACCAATCTGTGGGTCATGCTGCACCGCGCCCGGCTGAGGCTGCGCGAATGCTTGCAACACAATTGGTTTGACAACAACAAGGGCCAGGCCCTGCCGGCCGGAGAAAAAGCATGAGTGGCAAGTTTGGGTTTTCCACTTGCAAAGAAGTCACACATTTGGTGCTTCAAGGTGAAGACCGACAACTGGGTGTGACTGAACGCCTCAAGGTGCGCATGCATCTGATGATCTGCAAGGCCTGCCCCATCTTTGCTGAGCAGGTGGCCTTGATGCGACAAGCCAGCCAGCGTTGGCGTCAATATTCTGAGACCGCTGACAGTTCAGGAACGGACCCAAGCCCTCGTCCTTGAAGGGCCCGGTTGATCTCCGCTCGCCGGCCTCAGTTCAAGGTGCCGCCGCTCAGGCGTAAATCGATGTCGGTATTCATGGCCAACTGCAAAGCCAAGCGCACGCCTGCCACCATGGACGCCAGACTCATGCTGGGCTGAGGCGCCGCGCGGGAGGCCTGCTCCGGCAGCAAAGGCACATGCATAAAGCCGCTACGCACCGGCTGATCTCGCAGCTGGTGTTGCAGACCATAGAAGACATGGTTGCAAACAAAGGTGCCTGCGGTTTGCGAGACCTCAGCCGGATGGCCCGCCGCACGCAAGCCCGCCACCATGGCCTTGATCGGCAGCGTCGAGAAATAGGCGGCCGGCCCTTGCGGCAGCACCGGCTCGTCAATCGGCTGGCGGCCGGCATTGTCGGCAATGCGTGCATCGTCGATATTGATGGCCACACGCTCCAAAGACAGGGCATTGCGTCCACTGGCCTGACCCAAGGCCAAGACCAAGACCAAGACCGGCGCATGCTGCGACAAAGCCGCTTGCAGGCTCAGCAAAGACTCGCCGAAGACACAGGGCAGGCAATGGGCCACCACTTCGGCGCCCACGATGTGCTCACCCTGCAGCGCCCGCGCGATCTCCCAAGCAGGGTTGATCGTTTCGCCGCCAAAGGGCTCAAATCCCGTCAAGAGGATCTTTTTCTGATGTCTCACAGGCCGCTACCGTCCATTTCTTGAAGAAAAATGCTGCGCCTCATGGGAACCGGGGCTCCCAGCCGCGGCATTTAAGCGGTCAGCCACGCTCAATTCGAAGCAATACCAAGGCAGGCGGACGTTAGCATGCGAGGAACGAGGAGATGGGGCCGCGCCGGTCGCGCCTGCTCCAAAGAATCCGGAGAACTCAATGCCCGACCTGTCCGTCCCGCTCAGCTGGCCTTTTGACGACAACAGCCCCTCGGCTGGCATGTACGCACCCAGAGATGCGTCGGGGCAGCCTTCGGGTTTCAGCTGGCCCATGCCGCCCTATGCGGCCTACCCTCGCCCTCTGCCTCAGACCGAGCCCGAGCCCGCCGAGGTGCTGGGTTTGAACAACAGCCGCAGCTCCGGCCAGATCACACAGTTGCAGGTGAACGAGCGCAGCGCCCAAATCCTCGTACCACCCGCGCGCAGCGCCATGCCGCTGAAGTTCAGCCAGTTCAGGGCCTTGAAGCTGCTTCGCCCCGTCGTCGTGCCGCCTCGCGAACCGGACACGGGCGGCATGAGCTTGCAGCTGGATCACCGTCCCCGCAGTGAATTCAAGCTCTACTTTGTCGGTGGCGGCGAATTGAAGGGCATGACCATCGGGCATTGCCAAGATGACTTGGGCCTGTTCCTGTTTCCGCCCCTGAGTGATGCCGATGACTCGGTGCTGCGCATCTTTGTGCCGCGCGAGGTGCTGGCTCATTTTGAGATTGGCGAGCGCATCGGTGAACTGCTGGTCAAAGAGAAACTCGTCACGCCCGAGCAGGTCAATGAGGCCGCCAACGAGCAACAAGGCATGCGCTCGCGCCGGGTCGGAGACATTTTGGTGGCGCAGCAAATCGTCAGCGCCGAGCAGTTGGTGCTGGCCATCGAGCAACAAGCCCGCATGCCCATGGTGCGCATCGGCGAAGCCTTGTTGGCCCTGGACTTGATCTCTCAAGCTCAACTGGAGCAGGCGCTGGAGATGCAGCGCAGCGACCGCTCGGTACCGCTGGGTGAGTTGCTGGTACGCAAAGGCGTGGTGACCCGGCAAGCGCTGCAATCGGCACTGGCGCGCAAGATGGGCTATCCGCTGGTGGATGTCGAGAACTTCGCCATCGAACCTGATGCGGTGGCCAAGTTGCCCCATGCGGTCGCCAAGCGACTGGATGTGCTGCCCTTGCTGGTGCGCGATGGTCGCCTCATCGTCGCCATGGAAGACCCCACCCGGCGCGACGCGCTGGACGAAATCGAATTCATCTCCCAGCTGAAGGTCACGCCCACGCTGACCAAGATCGGCTCGCTGCAATTCGCCATCCCGAATGCCTATGAGCGCTACGGCAATGAGGCCGTGGGACGAGACTTGCAGCAGCCCAACTTCCAGTCCGAGTTCGCCTTAGACAAAGCTGACAAGCTGATGGAGACGCTGGAGCGCGAAGGCCAGGAGCTGAGCCTGCGCGAAGACGACACGCCGATTGAGCAAAGCGACAACTCGCTGGTGCGCTTGATCAACACCATGATCATCGACGCCAGCAGCCAAGGCGTCTCGGACATCCACATTGAGACCCATCCGGGTGCTGAAAAGCTGAAGATCCGTTTCCGTCGCGACGGTGTGCTGAAGCCCTATTTGGAGCTGCCCAACACCTACCGTAACGCCATGATTGCGCGCATCAAGATCATGTGCGATCTGGATATTTCCGAGCGCCGCAAGCCGCAAGACGGCAAGATCAATTTCTCGCGCTTTTCGCCACAGCACCGGCTGGAATTGCGGGTCGCCACCATCCCGACCAATAACGGGCTGGAGGACGTGGTGATGCGTTTGCTGTCCTCCAGCAAACCGATTCCGCTGGAAAAGCTGGGCCTCTCACCCAGCAATCTGAAGCAACTCAAGTACGCCATCAACCGGCCCTATGGCATGGTGCTTTGCGTCGGCCCGACCGGCTCGGGCAAGACCACCACCTTGCATTCGGCCATGGCCCAGATCAACACCCCTGAGCGCAAGATCTGGACCGCCGAGGACCCGATCGAAATCACCCAAAACGGTCTGCGCCAGGTGCAGGTCAATCCGCGTATCGACTGGACCTTTGCCAAGGCCTTGCGGGCCTTCTTGCGGGCCGACCCGGACGTCATCATGGTGGGCGAAATCCGTGACGAAGAGACGGCCGAAATTGCCGTTGAAGCCTCGCTGACCGGCCACTTGGTGATGAGCACCTTGCACACCAATAGCGCGGCCGAAACCGTCACCCGGCTGTTGGACATGGGCATGGACCCCTTCAACTTTGCCGACTCCTTGCTGGCCGTGCTGGCGCAGCGTTTGGTGCGTCGTCTGTGCCCGCAATGCCGCACCAGCAGCCCACTAAGCGAAGCCGAGCAAAACGAGTGGTTGGACGACTATCTGCATGTGTTTGGCAGCGAGCAAGCGCCCTCGCGCGAGAGCGTGCTGCAAGAATGGCTGGGCAACTTTGGTGAGAACGGGCGCTTGATGCACTTCCACAGCCCCGGTTGCGAGGCCTGTGAGCACAGCGGCTTCAAGGGTCGCGCCGGTTTGCATGAATTGCTGATGGTGTCCAAAGGCATCAGACGCCAGATTCAAACCGGCGCGCGCGCAGAAGAACTGCTGCAAACCGCATTGCTGGAGGGCATGCGCTCGCTGCGACAAGACGGCATTGCCAAAGTCTTGCAAGGGGTTACGACCATGAGCGAAGTTCGAGCCACCAGCAATGCCTAGCAGCGCGTCTAGACCGCTCTGATCACTTCTTGCACTAGGGCAAGTCCCAGGGCTTGACCCCCTAACTCCCCGCTGTAGGCCCATCACGTCTGGTGATAGGCTGGATCTTTGAAGGGGAGGATGTGAATGATCACAGCAAGCTACCAAACAAAGAACGGCCCTTCGATGGCCGCATGGCATGGCGCAGCCGAGCAGCAACGCTCCATGATCAACTCGCACGAGCGCTGCCAAGTATTCGGCCTGTCACCGCACCACAAAGCGGATCTGAGCCGCCTGAGCGCCAGCAGCCTGCAGGAGTTGCAGATCCGCAATGCTCGCTTGTGCGCACAAGCCCTGCCGGTGATGGACATGCTCTACCAGCAGCTGATCCATTCGCACAGCATGGTGCTCTTGAGCGATGCCAGTGGCGTGGTCTTGCATGCACTCGGCGACCCCGGTTTTCTAGAGCGTGCGCAGCAAGTGGCCCTCGCCCCCGGCGCGGTCTGGTCGGAAGCCGCCAAGGGCACCAACGCCGTCGGCACCGCCTTGATGAATGAGGCGCCGACTGTGGTCAACGGACAAGACCACTATCTGCGTGAGTTTCACTTCCTGACCTGCTCGGCCGCGCCGATCTTTGACCACAAAGGCGGCTTGCTGGGCGTCATCAATGTCTCCGGTGATCGCCGCAGCTACCACCCGCACACCCTGGCCTTGGCCACTTTGTCGGCCCGCCTGATCGAAAGCCAATGGTTCAATGATCAGTTCCGGCAAAGCCTGCGCCTGCATCTGCATCCACAGGCCCAAAGTCTCGGAACGATTCAAGAAGGCGTTTTGGCCTTGGACGAAGCCGGCCGCGTGCTGGGCGCGAATCGTTGCGCCATCGAGTTGTTGGGCGAGAGCGCCGCCCAATTGCGCCGCGGAGGCTTGCAGTCTTTGTTTGGCACTGAGTTGACGCACCTGTTGGCGCAAACCCGTCGCCAGCCTGATCGCCCTCTTCAGCTGACCACCAGCATCGGTTCGGCCTTGGTTCATGCCAGTCTGAGCCTGGGGCGTGCTCAGCTGGGAATGATGGCGTGCGAAGACACTGGCGCTGCATTTGCAGACGCCGCGCAACTCAGCCTGCGGGAAGCCAGCGAAGCCATCCATGTGGCGGCGCAAAAGCCGGTCGCTGTCGATCTCACCTCCAGCGTGAACCTCCAGACGAGCGTCAATTCAAACCCAGTGAAGCAAGGCGCCATCATCGGGCACGGCCCCTCGCCACTGGCTCAATCCCTGTGCACCGACACCGCCAAGCTGCTGAGCTTGCGTCAAACCGAGTTGCAGGCCATCCAGGCCGCCGTGCGCGGCTGCCGTGGCAATTTGGCCTTGGCAGCGCGCCAGTTGGGCATTGGACGCAGCACGCTGTACCGCAAGCTCAAGGGCGCGGCTGAACTGGCGGGCGGGGACTGATCAAGCCCAGCGCCATCGCGGTACCCAGCAGCACCACCGCGCAGCCCGCCGCCATCTTCAGACTGAACAACTCGCCCAGGAACAAATAGCCCCACAGCACCGCGAAGACGGGAATCAAAAAGGTCACCGCAATGGTGTTGGTGGGGCCGATGCGGCTCATCAAGCGGAAGTACAAGATATAGGCCAGGGCGGAGCAGAGCAAGGACAAGGCGACCGCTGCAGCCCATGCTTGGCCGCTGGGCGGGGTGCTGGGCCAAGCCCAAAAAGCCGGCAGGCACAGCATCAAGGCGCCATAGCATTGGCTGCCGGTGGCCACCGTCAAAGGGGCGATATGCGCCGTATAGCGCTTGCTGAAGTTGGCCGCCAGGCCGTAGCAAAAGGTCGCGCAGAGACAAGCCAGCAAAGCCCAGACTGCACGCAACTCGGCGTCATGGTCCGCGCCCGGTTTGAAACCCGCTTTGTCCCAAGCCAGGAAGACCACGCCCGCAAAGCCCAAACCCAGGCCCAGCGAGCGCAAGGGCGTCAATCGCTGGCCCAGCCAGGCCCATGCAATCACCGCACCCCACAGCGGCGTGGTCGCATTCAAGATGCTGGAAAAACCAGCCGTGATAGACAGCGCCGCATAGCTGAACAAGGCAAAGGGAATCGCGCTATTGAGCAAGCCGATGACCGCCAAGGCGCGCCACTCGCGACGCAACTCCTGCAGACCCTGGCGTGCTGCCAACAAGGGCAAGAGCATCAAGCTGGCCCCAGTCACGCGCACTGCGGCCATGGCCAGAGGGCCGAACTCATGCGCCCCCAAACGCATGAACAAAAAAGAGGCGCCCCAGATGGCGGCCAGCAAAACGAGTTCGCCCAGATCAAATGGTTTCATTCAGTGCATTCAAGTCGTCGCGGCCCGACCTTTGCCGCGCCATCAAAACCGTAGAGCATAGCGATGAAAGAAGGCCCAATCCGCAAGGACGGTGTTCAGAGCTTGGCGGGTGAAGGCACAATCGAGCGCCCTGCCCGGCTGGCCCTGTGAGGCCAGCGTCCCCAGCCAATTTAGAGAGCCCCTCATGAGGTTAGCCACCTGGAACGTCAACTCCCTCAATGTTCGCCTGCCGCAAATGCTGGACTGGCTGGCGGCCAATCCGGTCGATGCCCTGGTGCTGCAAGAAACCAAGCTGACCGATGACAAGTTTCCGGCCGCTGAGATCGAGGCCGCTGGCTACCAAGTGCAGTGGTTTGGACAAAAGACCTACAACGGCGTGGCCCTGCTCAGCCGTTCACCGGCCAGCGATGTGGTCAAAAACATCCCGGGCTTTGCTGATGAGCAAGCGCGTGTGATCGCCGCCACGGTGGACGGCGTGCGCTGCATTGGCGCTTATTTTCCTAACGGCCAGGCGCCTGACAGCGACAAATTCATCTACAAAATGGCCTGGCTCGACGGGCTGCAGCGCTGGATGGCGGAAGAGCTGAAGTCGCACGACAAGCTGGTCTTGATGGGCGACTTCAATATCGCGCCGACCGATGCCGATGTGTACGACCCGGTAGCCTGGGCCGGACAGATCCATTGCACGCCGCAAGAGCGCGCGCATTTTCAGGCCCTGTTGGACCAGGGCATGGTGGATGCATTTCGCCTCTTTGAGCAGGCGCCCAAGAGCTGGAGCTGGTGGGACTACCGCAACCTGGCCTTCCGCAAGAATCAAGGCTTGCGCATTGATCACATTCTGGTCAGCCAGGCATTGAAGGCCGAGGTGCGCGCCTGCAGCATTGACAAGCTGCCCCGCAAGAACGAGCGCCCCAGCGATCATGCGCCGGTGATCGTCGACCTGGCCTGAGTGAAGCTGATGCGGATGCGGATGCTATTTAGCCGGCGCCCCGCCGCTGACTTCTGACACATAACGCGCCAAAGCCTGGATCTCGGCCTCGCTGAGCGTCTTGGCGAACGAGGGCATGGCGCCCAGCCCGTTGCGCAAGGCTTTGCGGACGCGTTCGGCGTCCGGCTTGATCTCATCCAGCACCGGCCCCACGCTGCCTTCAGACCCGGCATCTCGTAAGGTGTGGCAGATCGCGCAAGCCGGCACCGCAGCCTTGGTGAACAAGCGCTTGCCCAGATCCAACTCGGCATCCGCCGCCCGCGCGGGCAGGCTTGTGGCCAAGCTCATGACCAAGCAAGCCGCCAGCATCGCCGCAGCAGTGGGCCTCACGCCAGGGTGACCGTCACCGCGTGATCGGCCCAGCTGTTGTTGTTGTAGCCGCCCACATTCTCCAAGCGCTGCTCAGGCTGCACATTGCCAGCCATATCGGTTGCTCGGCTGGCCAGCGTGTGCGTGCCTGCCTGCAGCTTGGCCGCCAAGACGAACTGACGCCAGGCGTATTTGCCCAGATCCGGCCCGACCAGACGCGCCTCTTTCCAGCTCTTGCCGCCGTCCACGGAAACCTCCACCCGCTTGATGGCATGCAAGCCGCTGAAGGCCACCCCTTGGATTTGCACCTGACCGGCAGCCCCCGCCCGCTCGGGCAGCGGCGAATTGATCCAGCTTTTCACATTCATTTCCAGCACCGAGGGCTGGCTCGGGTCGGCCTTGCTGCCGGGCGGCGAAATGCGATAGCCATGCGCCATGATCTTGGCGTCGGACTCCTGCTCGGTGAAGGCCAAACGCTTCACGTACTTGATCTGATTGACGCCTTGATAGCCCGGCACCACCAAGCGCAAAGGCCCACCATGCGCCAGCGGAATCGGCACACCGTTCATTTCCCAGGCCAGCAAGGCGTCGCCCATGGCCTTGGCAGGCACCGAGCGCTCGACCACGATGCTCTTGGGGTCCAGGCCCTCGGGCAGGACTTCGCCGCCGGTGCCGGTCATGAACTCATGCCCCCGCAAGACGCCGCCCAAAGCCTCAACCACCACCCGCACCGGCACGCCGGTCCACACCACGCAACCGGCTGCACCGACCAACCAAGGCGTGCCGCTGGGCTTGTTCGGGAAGAAGCCACGTCCATTGCCTGAGCATTGCAGCACCATGGGCGTGGTCTCCACGCCTAGCGTTTTCAACTCGCGCAAGCTAATGCGGCGCGGGTTTTTCACCCCTTCGATGCTGACTTCCCAGGCATCGCGATCATCCAAGATGCTGGCTGCCGGAGCGCCCAAGTTGTTGCGCACATAGAGCTGCTCGGCCGGCGTGATCAGGCCTGCACCAAAGGCTTGGCGTTTGGTTTCGATGGTGGCGCTGCTGTGAATCAGCATCGCATTGCTGTCTTTCCAAGCCGCATAGGCGGGCAAGGTCTTGGCGGTGCTGGCCGGCGGCGTTTGAGCACGCAGCACGGGGGCGGAAGTGCCAAGACCCAACACGGCCAAGGTGCCGGCGCTGCTGGACAACCACTGACGTCGCCCCAAGACGGGGGCTGCTGACTTGTTGGACATATTTGTTTCTCCGTCGAAGTTCTCAATCCCACGCTGGCCGATGAGCCCGCTGGCGAGGAAGCCGCATTAGAACTCTAAAACTGCGAGGCTTTCACGACAGCACTACAGCGCCAAACCAAAGAGCGCCCAAACGTAGAACAGGGCAAGGCGGCCCAAGCTTGCAACAGATTGGCCGCCGGCGCTGCCTGTATTTTTCCGGATACGAAACTGCCTTCAAGGCCTTACTTTTTGCAGCCCTGCAGTCCGGGGAGTCCCATTCAAGTCTCAAACGCTTAAGCTGTCTTGATTGAAGCGTTTGACATCGCCGTCTCTTTGCTGTGAGCCGCTGCTGTCGCATGGCGCTCAGCCTTGAAACGTCGCCCGTGTTTCGCTGCCGGATGGGTCTCGGCCGCCAGCGGACTTTTGCAGCGATCTTGCGAAAGGGATTCCATGCGATTGAACTTGCCCGTCAGTCAACGTGAGCATGCTTTTCCGCACGGCCAAACCTTGGTCTCCACCACGGACTTGAAGGGGCACATCCTCCATTGCAACCCGGCCTTCGTCGAGCTCAGCGGTTATGCGCAGGAAGAGCTACTCGGCCAAGCACACAACTTGATCCGCCACCCGGACATGCCCGAGGAAGCCTTCCGCGATATGTGGGCAACCATCAGCGCCGGCCAGCCTTGGTCGGGCGTGGTCAAGAATCGTCGCAAGAATGGCGACCATTACTGGGTCTACGCCAACGTCACGCCGCTGACAGACGACGGGGTTCCGATTGCCTATTTGTCGGTACGCACCGAACCCAGCCGAGCTCAGATCGACGCTGCAGAAGCCCTGTATGCGCTCATGCGGGCCGAAAAGCAGACCGGTCAGTTGCTCCACGTGCTGCGGCGGGGTCAGGTCTTGCGCCAAGATTGGCGTGGCCGCCTTGCAAAGTGGATTCGAGCCTGGCCTTGGCTCAAAGCCTGGGCAGGCTACGCCCTGATGGCCGCCTTGGGCTGGGCCAGCGCACGCTTTTGGCCTGAAACCTATCTTCTCAGCGGGCTTGCCCTGAGCCTCCCGGCCGCCGGCCTGGCTTGGACGGCCCGGCGCCATGCTCAAAAAGCCCTGGTGGCGGTGCAGGCCTATGCCAACCAGATTGCGGCGGGTGACCTGAGTCGCCGCCTGAGCGCAAGTGGCAACGAACAAACGGCCGCGCTGGAATCCGCGCTGAATCAACTCTGCGTCAACGTCAGTGCCATCGTCCAAGACACCCGTAAGGAACTGGAGTTGATGCGCGCCGTCACTGCTGAAATTGCCAGTGGCAACCAAAACCTCGCCCAACGCACCGGCGAGCAAGCAGCCAGCCTCGAACAAACCGCCGCCGCCATGGAAGAAATCACCGGCACCGTGCGCAGCAGCACCGACAACGCCCATCAGGCCTCGACGGTGGCCAATGATCTGGGCGCCGTCAGCAGCCGCAGCGCCGAGGTGGTTCACCATGTCACCGACACCATGTCGGCAATTTCAAGTTCTTCTCATCGCATTGGCGAGATCATCCAGGTCATTGACGGCATCGCCTTTCAAACCAATATCCTGGCCTTGAACGCCGCGGTGGAGTCCGCCAGGGCGGGAGAACATGGCCGAGGCTTTGCTGTCGTGGCCAGCGAGGTGCGCGCCTTGGCGCAACGCAGCTCCAACGCCGCCCGCGAGATCAAGCAACTGATCAATGAATCGGCCGAAACCGTCTCGGCCGGCGAGCGCCAGACCCGCAAGGCGCAAGAGAGCATTGATGAAACGCTGAAGTCGGTCCAAGACTTTGGCCGCTTGATCGCCAATATCCACCACAGCGCCGACGAGCAACTCAGCGGCATCTCCCAAGTCAATCAGGCCATCAATCAGATGGAAAGCATCACCCAGCAAAACGCGGCCATGGTGGAAGAGCTCGCCAAGTCTGCCGCGGCCATGCTCAGCCAAGTCGAAGAGGTGCAAGCCTCGGTACAAATCTTCAGACTTGACCGAAAAGACCGCATGGACCGCTTGCCTGATGCCCGCGCCTTGCGCAGACTGAGCAAAACGCCAAGAAAGGAGCGCTAGCACCGCACAAAAGGCTTTTGCATTCATCAATCCGTGATTTCGTCCACAGATGTAATTTTTTCCAGGAGCCTACAATTGGTATCAAAGTGGATCGCAACAAATCCCCAGCAAGGAACCAGATTGAGACCAGACCACATCACTCGCAGCAAGCAAAGGTCGCACCGGGCGCATGGCTTCACCATGGTCGAGTTGATGATCACCTTGGCGGTGGCGGGGATTCTGGCCGCCGTGGCTCTGCCCTCCTACTCCAGCTACGTCAACAAGAGCCGCGCCAAAGGCGCTAGCGCCGACTTGGCCGCTCTGGCCTTGAATATGGAAAACAATTTCCAGCTGCAGCTGAAGTACCCGGTCAATGCCGCCGGCACCGTGGCCAGCAATACCAATTTCAAAGCCTGGTCGCCAGCGCAGTCTGCTTACTTCAATTACACCTTGGTCAGCACCGCCAGCAGCTACACCTTGACCGCCACCGGCAAGGACAAGCTGAGCGGCTGCAATCTGACGCTGGACAACCTGAATACACGCACGGCCAGCAGCAGCTGCGGTTTCACGACATGGTGATTCAGGGGCAATCGGGGCTGAGCTTGATTGAGATGATGGTCAGCATTGCCATCATGATGCTGCTCGCCCTGGCCGTTGCCCCTTTTGCCTCGTCCTGGGGCAGCCAGGCCGCAGTTCGTCAGACCCAACATATGCTGCAGCAGGCCATGAGCCAGCTCAAGGCCAGCGCCCTGCGCAACCCCAGTGGCGTGAGTGCTTCCGCCGCCGCAGTCTTGGTCAGCGTGCCCGGGCAGCTCTGTGTGCGCGACGGTCTGCCGGCTGCGCTGGACTGTGGCCAAGCCGGCCAAAGTGGCTGGACCGCCTTGCCGCCCGCCAGCATCAAGCTCAATGGGGCATTCAGCCAATGCGTGGCCCTGGACAGCGCCGGCATGCCGGTGGCCGCCAGCATCGGCGGCGTCAATTGCGGCACCTCGATGAGTTTCAGCATCAGCAAGGGCACGGAAAGCAGCGATGGCACGCTCTACTGAAACCCTGAGCGTTCAAGGTAAGTCTTCGCCAGGCCGAGCTTCGCAGCGGCGACGCTCGCAGCGCGGTGACGCTCTGATCGAGGCCTTGGTGGCCACCGTCTTGCTGGGCGTGATTGGCCTGGGCCAGGTCTACGCCGTGGGTCGCGCCATGGTCGCGCAGAAATATCAAAAAGGCCAAAGCCTGGCGGTGCAAGGCATTCGCGCCGACCTACAAGGCAATGGCGTGGCCAATGGCTGCCCCGCCAGTGGCAATGCCACCACCAACAGCGTCTTGACCATGGGGGCTGATCTGCAGTTGCAAGGCCTGCAAAAGACTTGCACGGTCACGCCCGTCACCATCACGGTGAATGGAGTCGCCAAAGCGGCCAGCTTGCCCATCGTTCAATACGCGGTGGATGCCGACACCTTGTTCGGCCCGGGCACCCTGACGGTCGGGAACTGAGCATGCCAAGCCTTCAGCCACGCTTCTTACAGTCCGGGCTGAGCCTGATCAGCTTGATGGTCGGGATGGTGATCTCGATGATGGCGGTCTTGGGCGCACTGGCCCTGTACCGCAGCACCACCCAAACCGTATTTGGTGATGGGGGACTGGTGCGTAACTCGGTGCAGGACGGCCAACTCGCCTCCGGCTTGCTGAGCGCCCAGATCGCCCTGCAAGGCGCCGGCTACGGCCTCACAACTCCCAGTACAGGCAGCCATTTTTTGCTGCTCACGAATGCACTCCTGAACCCCGATGCCATGACGCTCAGCGGCACGGTCTTGAACGTGACCGCCGCCGCGCAAAACGGCAATGCGGTGGTCTGGATCAGCAACCCCAATCTCTCTGCCAACAGCGCGGACTACCGCTGCAGCGGACTGGTTTCTGATCCCTCGACGCGAGCGCTCTATCTCATCCAATCCAGCGGCTCTTGCAACCCTTTGAATACGCAGTGGAGCAAGATCACCTGGCTGCGCCGAACCTTGATTGAAAGCAGCGTCTTGGCGCAAGCGGTGACCTTGTCGGTCCAAAAAGACAGCGCCTGCTGGCCGTTTGGTGCGGTACCCCAAGCCATCAGCAAAGTGGCCGCTCCCAGCGCCTCCGTCACCGTCAGGCTGGGCTATGGTTCGAGCGTCACAGGCAGCAGCAACACCTACACCAGCTGCTTGGCCAATCTGAGTTCCTAAACCCCATCATGAGCTCATCCCTGCACCTCAAGTCCCCGAGTCGACGTGTTCAGCGCGGCATCTCCTCGGTGCTGTTCATGCTCCTGAGTGGCTTGTCGCTGGGCGCCATGGTGTTTGGTGCGATCTACTATGTGCGCGGCTTGCAGTCGCAATCGGTCACCGTACACGCACTGACGCAGGCGCAGCTGAAAGCCTGGAACGGTGTTGAGGCGGTGCGCCAGTATCTGTTTCAACTGGGCGCCACCGAAGCCGCCAAACTGAGCCCGAACCAGGCCGTCACATTCGCCGGTGTCACGGGCATTGCGGCCAGTGTGGTGGACGTGACCGCCGCTGACACCACCAACTGCGGCGGCGGCACCCGGGTCGGCTTCAACATCACCGGCAGCAGCGGCGGCGCCAACTCCTTGCTGGCCGCCACCTTCTGCGCCAAAGGCAATGGCGGCGCGCCGGGCGGCGGTGCCAAGTCGCCAGCCGTCAATATCAAAGGCAATCTCGACCTGGGCGGCAAGCTGGATGTGCTCGGGGACAGCGGGACCAAGGTGGTCGTGGACGGCAAGGTCACCGGCAGCGGCAGCCTTAGCGGCATCAACAATCTGTACGCCACCGGCGACATCACGCTGGGTGGCGGCAACAACCTGGATGTGCTCTTCTCCGAGGGCAGCATCAATTTAAGCGGCAGCGGCCTCTACAGTAGCGTGCAGGCGATGAAGACCGTGACACTCAGCGGCGGCGTAGGCGTAGGCAGCCTTACCGCCAACGGTGCTGTCACCATCGAGAGCAATAGCGTCACCGATTTAACGGCACTCGGCAATGTGACCATGAACGGTGCGGCCAAACTCGTGAATCTGAAGAGCGGCGGCAATGTAGTGGGCAATAACTCGCAGATCAGCGGACAAGCCTTGGTTGCCGGCAACTACGAAGAGAAAAGCAATGGCAGCGTCGCCAGCGGCAAGTACGGGGGCAGCCTGATCTCTCCCGCTTGGAACACCCAAATCAATATGACGCGTCAAGCCGGACTGAGCATCAATGTGACGCCGCTGACCGCAGGCACGGTGAGCTCGCCCAAGTTTGACGCCTACGCCTACAAGGCAATTGCTAACTATGTTTTTGAGCGAGTGGGGAGCGACACCAAAGTCACCGTCAACAATGTGAACGGCATCCCGAACGGCAGCTATTTCCTGAAGGGTGACGGCGGCGCCAATCAGGACTACCTCTGCACCGGCAATGCCTACAGTGCGGGCTCCTGCCCTGCCAAGATTTGTGCGGGCTACTCCGACTACAACAGCTGCTTCAACTACAACGGCAGCAAGTGGACGGTGGCCGGTACCACCATGGCGCCCGGCGTGGCCTGGTTCAAAGGTGACCTCGAAACTGCCAGCGGCACCTACTACAACAGCTGGATCGCCACCGGCAATATCAATACCGGTGGCAACAATGTGACCTGGGCCGTCAATTACGCCGGCTACGCCAATGTCTGCAGCAACAGCCGATTTCCAAGTCTGGCGCCCAGCAACTTCTGCAAGCCCGGAGACACCAAGCTGCAGTCGGTGCCCAGCGGCAATATCGCTTTCGGCTCGGGCGGCTATGTTGGCACGGTTTACAGCGGCGGCAAGATCGACTTGAGTGCTTCGAATGACATCTTTGGCTCGGTCTTGGCGGGCGATATTCTGACCACCGGCGGCAGCACCATCGTGCACGGCTATGTATCCGCAGGGCGCCTGGGCAACAATGCCGGCAACAGCACCTTGGGCGCCAGCACCAAGATCGATCTGCGCAATCTGCCCTCGGGCTTTGACCCCGGCAATACCGACCCGACCGCAGCGGAGCCGATGTCGGCTACGCTGCTGTGGTCACGCTACCGCTGAACCTGCTTGACCCGCGCTGGCGGCCAATGCGGCAGCTTCGCGCAACTTGTCTTTCTTGCTCTTGCGCAGGCCCTTGACGCCGCCGGTGGGAGCGGGTGCATTGGCCAAATCGGTAGGCTCAAAACCCTCAATCTGCTCGCGCGGCACCCTTTGTCCCTGGCGCTTTTCAATCAAGCGAAAGTGCGCCTCGCCATTGCTGCTGTGACCGCTGACAAAGTTAATCGCCACCCCACTCTGACCGGCCCGGCCGGTACGCCCGATACGGTGGGTGTAGTCAGCGGTTGAGCGAGGCAGGTCGTAGTTCAACACCACCGGCAGATCGGGAATATCCAGGCCTCGCGCCGCGATATCGGTGGCCACCAGTACTTGGATTTCTGAATTCTTCAAGGCGGCCAGCACCTTGGCGCGCCCGCCTTGGCTCAGTTCACCATGCAAGGCTGCTGCCTTGATGCCCTGCTTCCAGAGCTTGTCGGACACATGTTCGGTAGCGTATTTGGTGGCCACAAAGACCAGCACGCGAGTCCAGGCCTCGGTCTCCAACAGATGGCGCAACAAAGGCGTGCGGCGGCTCTCATCGACCTGGATGGAACGTTGGTGGATGGCGGCAGTGCGCTCTGGCTCTGCGGCAATCTCGATGCGCTCGGGCGCATTCAGCAATGCATCGGCCAAGGCCTGCACCGCGGGAGCAAACGTAGCTGAGAAAAACAAGTTCTGACGCTTCTTGGGGCACAGCGCCAAGACACGCTGCAACTCATCTGCAAAGCCCAAATCCAGCAGACGGTCCGCTTCATCCAAGACCAGGGTGTTAAGCGCGGACAAGCGCAAGGCGTTGTGATCCAGCAGATCCAACAAGCGGCCCGGCGTGGCCACAACGATATCGGCCCCGCCGCGCAAGGCCATCATTTGCGGATTAATCGAAACGCCGCCATAGACCGTTGCAACCTTCAAGGAAACCGGCAGGTCCTGCGCCAAAGCCTGCAGCGCTTCGCCGATCTGGCTCGCCAATTCCCGAGTCGGCACCAGCACCAAAGCGCGCGTCTGGCGCACGCCACTGCCGCGCTGCTGCAGCACCATTTGCAAGAGAGGCAAGGCAAAAGCTGCAGTCTTGCCCGAGCCGGTTTGGGCCAAGCCCAGCACATCGGAGCCGCGCAAAATGACGGGAATGGCGGCCGCTTGAATAGCAGTGGGCGCGTGGTAGCCCTGCTCCCGCACAGCGCGAATCAGAGCGGGCGATAGGCCCAGGGTGGCAAAAGACATGGCAGGGCCTTGGGCAGAGAACAGGGGGAGATTTTAAGGCCGCGCTTCAAGCGCACAGGGCAGGCATCAGAACAAATCGCCTTGCTCCGCCGCTAACTGCCCACTTGCGCGGGCTTCAATCGCCAGCAATTTCAACTTGGTGTCGGCCCCACCATGGGCCGAAAACCCCACCGGCTTGCCGCCCGCCCCCAACACCCGGTGACAAGGCACGATGGGTGCAAAGGGATTGCTGCCCTCGGCCTGCCCGACCGCCCGCGCAGCACCCGCGAGGCCCAAGCGCTGAGCAATATCGCCGTAGCTGAGGGTATGGCCCACTGGGATGCGCCGGGTGATGGCGTACACCTGACGTTTGAACTCCGGGATATCCGACTCATCCAAATGCACTGCCTGCAACTCGGCGGCTTCGGCACATTCGCCAGCCAAGAGCCGCTGAATGGACTGAATCGCCGGCTGGACAGACGCTGTCGGTGACGATTCGCGCGCACTCGGAAAACGCGCTCTGATGCGATCGCGCGTCAGGGATGCCGTCTCCTCCGGCAGCTGAGAGCCCTTGATGCCCCACTCACTCCATGCGATAGCGCAGCAACCCAGCGCCGTCTCAAAGCAGTGAAAGTAAAGCTGCGTTGGCATCAAGACGCCGGTTCGTTGACCTGTGAATCCCGTAGCGCCAAGGTCTGCGCTTGATGTTCAGCCACATGAGCCGCAATGCCTTGACGGGACTGGCTGGCCAACTCCGCCACTGCCCGAGGCGGCAGGGCCTTGTATTGATGATCCGACCAAATCTGCCGCCAGCGGCGCGAACCGGCTTGACCGTTCCAAAGTCCGAGTGCATGACGCATGGCTTGGGTCCAGTGGTGATAGGCACCGGCTGCCACATGGCGCTCCAGATAGTCCAGCCAGACCGACTCCACCTGCTCACGCGATTGCGCCGGATTGGGCGTGCCGAAGAAGCGCCGGTCCCAATCCACCATCTGCCAAGGCTCGTGGTAAGCCTGCCGCCCCACCATCACGCCGTCCACATGCTGCAGCTGCTCAGCGATTTCATCATCCGTCTTGACACCGCCATTGAGCACGATGGTGAGCTGCGGAAAGTCTCGTTTGAGTTGATGCACCAGTTCATAGCGCAGCGGCGGAATCTCGCGATTCTCTTTGGGAGACAGGCCTTGCAACCAGGCATTGCGGGCATGAACGATGAAGACCTCGCAACCCGCATCGGCGATTTGGCCGACAAAGTCGCGCACAAACTCGTAGCTCTCGATCTTGTCGATGCCAATGCGATGCTTGACGGTGACGGGAATGCTCACCGCATCGCGCATGGCCTTCACGCCATCGGCCACCAGAGTGGGCTCCGCCATCAAACAAGCACCAAAAGCGCCGCGCTGCACCCGCTCGCTGGGGCAACCGCAATTCAGATTGACCTCGTCATAGCCCCATTGCTCAGCTAGCTTGGCGCAGGCGGCGAGATCGGCCGGCTCGGAGCCGCCCAGCTGAAGCGCGACCGGATGCTCCTCGGAGTTGAAGTCCAAATGACGAGGCTGATCGCCGTGCAGCAGCGCACCGGTCGTCACCATCTCGGTGTACAGCCGGGTCTTTTGAGTCAGGAGGCGATGGAAGAACCGGCAATGTTTGTCGGTCCAATCGAGCATGGGGGCCACCGAGAGGCGCCAGGGGTTGTTCAGATCTTGTCGCACGCCGCCATTATCCCAGGCCCCGCCTTTGCCTCGTGGAGAAGGCGGCAATTCCTGCGGCCAGCGCTGGGTTCAGTGGGCTGGCGTGGACGGCAGCTCGGCAAGTAGAGGACGCTCTCGCACCCAACGCTCGAACTCCGGGCCGGGCAAAGGGCGACTGATCAAATAGCCCTGCGCCTGATTGCAACCCTGTTCGCGCAGAAAAGCCAGTTGCTGCTCGGTTTCCACCCCTTCGGCGATCGTTTCGCAACCCAAGCTGCGCGCCAGACCAATGATGGTGGCGACGATGGCGCGGTCATCGGCATCGCTGTGGATGTCGCGCACAAAGGACTGGTCGATCTTGAGCCGGTCCATGCGGAAGCGCTTCAGGTAGCTCAATGAGGAGTAGCCGGTGCCAAAGTCATCAATGGCGATGCAAACGCCCAGCGCGTGCAACTGATTCATGGCCGCCACCACATCATCGGGATGATCCATGGCGATGCCCTCGGTCAGCTCCAACTCCAGACACTCGGGCGGCAGGCCGGTCTCTTGCAGAGTGGATTTCACCATTTCAGGCAAGCCCATCTCGCGGAACTGCAGCACCGACAAATTGACCGCCACCAAGGGCAAGGCCAAGCCGGCAGCGCGCCAGGCACAAAGCTGCTGACAGGCGCTGCGCATCACCCAGCTGCCGATGGCGACGATCAGGCCGCTCTCCTCGGCAATCGGAATGAATTCGGCGGGGCTGATCATCCCAAGTGTCGGGTGCGTCCAACGCAGCAGCACTTCGGCACCGCGCAGCTGCCCTTGGGCCAAATCAACTTGCGGCTGATAGACCAGATGCAGCTGCCCAAGCTCCAAGGCTTGACGCAACTCGTTTTCCAGCAAGAGCATGCGCGCCGACTGCGACTGCATCTCGGGCGTGAAAAACCGATAGGTGTTGCGTCCGGCATGCTTGGCCCGGTACATGGCGGTATCTGCACACATAGACAAGCTAGCGTAGCTGTCGCCGTCGCTTGGGAACATCGCAATCCCCAAGGAGCAGCTGACGGCCAAATCATGACTGCCCAGTTGATAGCGCGGCTGGCATGCGGCCAAGAGTTTGCCCGCCACATGAGCGACGCCATTGGCGTCTGTGTTGGGGCACAGCACCACGAACTCATCACCGCCCACGCGGCTGACCGTGTCCTCCTCGCGCAGCGCGGCACTGAAGCGGGCGGCCGCCGCGATCAGCAAGGCATCGCCGATGTGGTGCCCGAGTGAATCATTGACGTTCTTGAATCGATCCAGGTCCAAATAGATCAGCCCCAGCGGCTCGTGGTGCCGGCGCGCATGGTGAATCGCGTTTTGCACCCGGTCTTGCAGCAGCCGCCGATTCGGCAACTGGGTCAAGGGGTCAAACTCAGCCAGCAAGCGGATGCGCTCCTCGGCTTCCTTGCGCTGACTGATGTCTGTGGCGATGGCCATGTAGTGGCTGACCTCACCTTGGGCATTGCGCAGCACACTGATGGACAGCCATTGCGGATAGGTCCCGCCACCCTTGCGACGATTCAAGACCTCACCCGACCATTGGCCCTCGCGCTGAATGGTCTCCCACATCTGGCGATAAAAGCCTTTGTCTTGACGCCCCGAGGCCAATATGCGGGGATTGCGCCCCAAGGCCTCGGCTTCGGAGAAGCCTGTGACCGTGCTGAAGGCCTTGTTGACCCGCACCAAGCAGCCCTTGCGGTCGGTGATCATGATCACCTCATTGCCATGCTCGAACACATTGGCGAGCAGTTGCAATTGCATCTCCGCCCGTTTGCGTTCGATCGCCAGGGCAGTCAAGCGGGCCGCACACTCAATGATGGTGATTTCATAAGGGGCGGGCGCACTCGGCTGCTGACGGTACATCGCGAATGTGCCCAGCAAGGGCCCCTCACCCGATCGGATCGGTTCGGACCAACAGGCGGCAAGGCCCGCTTTGGCGGCCAAGTCCGCGTAATCACGCCAATACGGATGGTGAGCGATATCCTCAACAATGACGCGCTGCCCGGTGTAGGCTGCCGTGCCACAAGAACCCACGGAAGGACCAATGCTGACGCCATCAATCGCCTTGTTGTAGAGCGCCGGCAGACTGGGCGCGGCCCCCATCAGCAGGTGCTGGCCTTCCTCATCCAAGAGCAAGATGCTGCACAAGGTGCCGGGCAACATGCCCTCGATGCGGTGGATGAAGGCCTCCAGCACCTCGCCCATTGCAGCGGAACTGGTCAACTGCTCCATCATGAAAGCGCGCAGCGCGTCCAAAGCCAAAACCTGATCCCGCTGGTACTGAGCCTCGGCCTTGTGTTGCTCGGCTTTGTGCAGCTGCGCCTGCATCTGCGCCAGCCAGCCCAAAACGCTTTGACTCAAGCGCAAGGGTACCTGGATGGGCTGAGAAAAATCGCCTTGGCCGATGCGCATGATTTGCGCCTGAATCTCCAGCGGGCTGCCGCCCAAGGTCCGCGACAGTGCCCGATAAACCCATAACAAGGTGCCAAGCAGGCTCAGGGTGATGATGCTGAGCAAGATCCACATCAGCCGGGCGCGCCGCTCGGCGACTTGCACCTGCTGCAAGGTGCGCCCGTCAATCAAGTGGTAGTAGGCTTGGATGTGGCCCAAAATTTCCGCCTTGGTCTGCAGATAGCTGGCGTCATTGAGCATCAGGCTTGCGCGCTGGCGTCGCTCGAATTGATCGTCCTGCAAACCGTCCACCATACCGATGGCATGCAACTCAATTTTGGCCAGCTCGTCCGAGCGCTGCTTGGCCTGGGTGAGATGGTTCAACTCCTCCGGGCTGATGCCTTGCTCACGAATGAGCTCCATCAGAGGCTTGGCAGGCAATTCGGCGGAAGTCGGAGCACCTGATGGCAAATCCAACAAGTCCCAGTAAATGCTGCCGATAGGCGCAGGCCTGGGCTTGCGCCCATCGCGGATGGCCAAAACATCCAGATACCGCTGCCGAAACGCAAGATCCCCCGTGACCACATAGGTACGCACCATGCGCGTCAGATCATCCGAGGACTGGCGCAATTCTTCGCCGACCTGAACGGTCTGGAAGCGCTGCTCATTGGCCCGGTCGACCTGCTTTTCTGACAGCACATAGGCCGCAAACACGCCGAACAACATCAACACCAGCAAGGCCCCAAGGCGCAGCGCTGAGTTAAAGCCATGACCGGACATGGCGGACGCGCTTGCAGGCTGACTGATGGCAGATTGGCTGATGGCGGGCATCGTGGTGCAGGCTGCGGGATGCAGCAATGGGCACTTCAGACCATCATAGTCCTGGGCCAGCAGCGGGGAAATGACAAGCTGGGCCGCTTTATCGGCCCAGTGTCTTGGACCCCACGGGCGCCATCCCCGCCCGGGGCGCAGGCCCGTTCAGAACAAACCGCTGATGCGCCCGGTCGAATCCACATCAATCCGTTCCGCGGAGGGCACTTTGGGCAGGCCCGGCATGGTCATGATGTCTCCGCAGATGGCCACAATAAACTCAGCGCCCGCTGCCAGTCGCACCTCGCGCACGCGCAAGACATGACCCTCAGGCGCTCCGCGCAAAGTGGCATCGCTGCTGAAGGAATACTGCGTCTTGGCGATGCAGACCGGCAGCTGGCCCCAGCCAGCGTTCTGCCATTCCTGCAACTGGGCGGCGGCCTTGGGCTCGAACACCACCTCGCCAGCACGGTAAATCTTGCTGGCGATGGCGCGGATCTTGTCGGCCAGCGGCGGCTCATCGGCATAAATGCTGGGCGCACGCGCCCCGCCCTGCTCGCACTGCACCACCACCGCGCGGGCCAATTCGGCCGCACCCGCACCACCTTCGGCCCAATGTGTGGCCAACACGCAGCGCACACTGCGTTGCTGACAATAGGCCTCGATCAGGGCGATCTCCTCGACCGTGTCGGCATCGAAGCGGTTGATGGAAACGATGGCTGGCAAGCCGTAGTGTTGCTGCACGTTTTCGATGTGGCGACCGAGGTTGGCCAAGCCAGTCTGCAGCGCATCGATGGTGTCGCTGCCAGGCTTTTTGGCATCCGCCCCGCCGTGGTACTTGAGCGCCCGCACGGTGGCGACGATGACGGCGCAGCTGGGCTGCAAGCCCGCCTTGCGGCACTTGATGTTCATGAACTTCTCGGCGCCCAGATCGGCGCCGAAACCAGCCTCGGTGACCACATAGTCGGCCAGCTTGAGGGCCGTCTGAGTGGCGATCACCGAGTTACAGCCATGGGCGATATTGGCAAAAGGACCGCCATGGACAAAGGCAAGATTGCCCTCCAGGGTCTGCACCAGATTTGGCGCCAGCGCATCTTTGAGCAAGGCGGCCATGGCGCCATCGGCCTTGAGCTCGCGGGCGGTGACGGGGCGCTTGTCTGCGGTGCTGCCGATGACGATATTGCCCAGGCGCCGCTTCAAGTCCTCCAGCGAAGTCGCTAAACAGAGGATGGCCATGACCTCGGAGGCCACCACGATGTCGAAGCCATCTTGGCGCGGGTAGCCGTTGCCGGGGCCGCCCAGTGCGACGGTGATGTCGCGCAGCGCCCGGTCATTCATGTCCACCACCCGCCGCCAAGTGATGCGGCGCACATCGATGCCGAGTGCATTGCCGTGGTGGATGTGGTTGTCGATCAGAGCAGCCAGCAGGTTGTTGGCCAGGGCGATGGCGTGGAAGTCGCCGGTGAAGTGGAGGTTGATGTCCTCCATGGGCACGATCTGTGCGCGGCCACCTCCGGCCGCGCCGCCCTTCATGCCGAAGCAAGGTCCCAGCGAGGGCTCGCGCAGACAGATCATGGCCTTCTTACCGATGTAGTTCAGCCCGTCGCCCAGGCCCACCGTGGTGGTGGTCTTGCCCTCGCCCGGCGGTGTCGGCGAGATGGCGGTCACCAAGATCAAATGCCCGTTCGGGCGACTCTGCAAACGCTCGACCTCGCTCAGACTCAGCTTCGCTTTGAAGTGCCCGAAGGGACTCAAGGCCTCCTCCTGCAGGTCCAGCGTTTGACTGGCCAAGGGGAGAATCTTCTTCAGGGTCGCGGCCTGGGCAATCTCGATGTCGGTGGGCATCAGGGCATCCTCATGGAATGGTTGCGGATGAAAAAACGGCAAGGTCCGGTAAGACCTTGCCGTCATTATGGGGTGCCGCTGAGCTCAGCTTTAGGCCTACTTCAGATCCCGCAGCGGATGCGAATCTGCGGCCCAAGGCGAGGCGAAAAATGCCAACACTTCTTCGCGGCTGACGTCTTCGATGCGGGCCGGGTTCCAGCGCGGCGCATGGTCTTTGTCGACAGCCAAAGCACGAATGCCTTCCACCGTTTCACTCTGCTCGGCCGGACGCAGATGAAAGCAGTGGTGCACGATATCGCGCTCCATGCGCAGGTCTTCGGCCAAGCTGAGCTTGCGGGCGCGGCGCAGTTGCTCCAGCGTTACGGCCATCATCAAGGGCGAGCGCTTCTTCAATGTGGCCAATTGATGCTGAGCCCATTCATCATCAGCACTGGCCAGCGAGGTCATGATGGCTGCCACATCGGCATGCGCAAAGTGACGATCGATACGGCTGCGCAGGCTGACATGGTCTGCTGCAGGGGCCAGATCCACATGCTCCATCACCGTGGCGACCACATGCTCGGCACTCGACTGCTCGCCTTGCTTGAAGGCCTCGATCAAGGCCGGCATGGCGGAGCTTTGAACATACACGTCGCCCAAGCTCAGCTCGATCGCATCGCCGGCGCCGATGGGCTGACCCGTCAAGGCCAGCCATTCACCGACATGACCCGGGCATTGGCTGAGGAAGTAGCCACCTCCCACATCGGGGAACAGCCCAATATGAGTTTCAGGCATGGCCAGCTTGGAATGATCGGTCAGCACACGTAACTTCGCACCTTGGCTGATGCCCATGCCGCCCCCCATCACCACACCGTCCATCAAGGCGATATAGGGTTTGGCGTAGTTGTGAATCAGGTGATTGAGCGCGTATTCCTCGGTGAAGAAGTCGCCCAAAGACGCGTCGCCGGCCAAGGCCGCACGATGGAAAAAGCGAATATCGCCGCCAGCACAAAACGCCGCCGGCTTGCCTGGGCGCCCAGCCCCCATGACCACCACCGCTTCGATAGCTGGCGTGCTGGCCCAATGCAAAAGCAAGCTGCTCAGATCGCGAATCATGGGCAGGGACAGGGCGTTCAAGGCCTCGGGCCGATTCAAGGTGATCAGACCCAGGCAACCGTTGACCTCGGCCACGATCTGGCCGCCAGAACACAAAGCAGGAATCAAGGGGGGCGTCATGCCTCTCTCCGCGAAGTTTGAGTTGTTGAATTGGTATCGAGCGCGGCCGGCTGGCGGCTTTCAGCCCGCCATCCTAATAGCTCATTCGCGATCAAGGCCAGCAGGACCAGTGAACCGCCAAGCATAGCGGCAGAAGACGGTGTCTCGCCGCCCCAGACCCAGGCCCACAAGACACCGAGCACCACTTCCAACTGGCCCAGCAAGGCCAGTTCAGGGCCGATCAAGACGCGGCTCAGCCGCACTACCAGCAGGCAGGGGATCGCTAGTTGAAACACACCCAAGCCAGCCAGCAATGCCAGATCATGCCCATTGGCCTGCATGGGCCAGGCCAGGGGCAACATGAGCGCGGTGGAGATCAGCGCGCCGAACAGCACAGCCAAGGGCATGTCGTCTACCGCGGAGCGAAGCTGAGTTTGCGCTTCGCTCGGCTCTGGCGCCGTGGAACTGAGATGCCCCACATGCTGAAGCACGCACCAATTCACCGCCGCGGCCATGGGCACACCCAGCGCCACCAAAATACCGAGCACGCCGGACGCGCTCGCGATGGAGGCATCGTTGGACGCCGCCATCTCATGGCCAAACATCCAGGCGATCCCGATGCTGGCCAAGGCGATCGCCCACCAGGTGCGCGCCGGCATCTGATGCTTGAGCGCCAAACGCGACAGCAGTGCCGTCAGCAAAGGCCCCAAAGCCATGGTGACCAAGACATTGGCCACCGTGGTCAGCGTCAATGCCACCATGAAAGCCGTGAACATTACTGCCCAGCAAAGGCCTGACACCCACACCAAAGCGGGTGCCGAACGCAATTGCGACCACAGGGCAGGCCCGCGCAGCCAATACAAGCCCAGCAGCAAAGCCAAGGCATTGAATCCGCTGCGCCAGAAAGTCAGCTCAAAGCCCCGCGCCGCTTCCAGATGACGCGTCACCACGCCTGCTGTACTCCACAGCAGGGTGACCAGCAGCATCAAAAAGACAGCCTTGCGATGGGTCATGCTCAGCAAATGAGAGCGGCCCCAAGGGGGCCGCGGGCGTCCAACTGATTAGAGCCTTCCTCTTGGAGGGAGGCTGGAGGGAGCCAAACACAGCGCGCAGCAAGCGCGCGTAGCAAAGCTTTAGCTGCGCGACGCGCGCTTGCGCTCGTTCTCCGACAGGTGACGCTTACGCAGACGCACGCTCTTCGGCGTGATTTCGACCAACTCGTCGTCGTCAATGAAGTCGACGCCGTATTCCAAGGTCAGGTCGATCGGAGGCGTGATCTTGATCGCGTCTTCCTTGCCGCTAACGCGGAAGTTGGTCAGCTGCTTGGTGCGGGTGGCGTTAACCACCAGATCGTTGTCGCGGCTGTGGATGCCGACGATCATGCCTTCATACACCGGGTCATTCGGCTTCACGAACATGCGGCCGCGATCATCCAGCTTGCCCAGCGCGTAGGTGAAGATTTCGCCATCGTCCATGGAGATCAGCACGCCGTTCTTACGGCCGCCGATTTCACCCTTGTGGGCTTCGTAGCCGTCGAAGATCGACGAGATCAGGCCGGAACCACGGGTCAAGTTCATGAACTCGTTGGAGAAACCGATCAGGCCACGAGCCGGAATGCGGTACTCCAGGCGCACGCGACCATGGCCGTCCGGCTCCATATTCAGCATTTCGCCCTTGCGCAGACCCAGGGCCTGCATCACGCCACCTTGGTGGATTTCTTCCACGTCGGCCGTCACCAGTTCCATTGGCTCGCACTTCACGCCGTCGATGTCTTGGAACATCACGCGCGGCTTGGACACAGCCAGCTCATAGCCTTCACGGCGCATGTTTTCCAACAGGATGGTCAGGTGCAATTCACCACGACCACACACTTCAAAGATACCGTCTTCGTCGGTTTCCTTCACGCGCAGAGCCACGTTGTGCTGCAGTTCTTTTTGCAGACGGTCCCAGATTTGGCGGCTGGTGACGAACTTGCCTTCACGGCCGGCCAGGGGCGAGGTGTTGACGCAGAAGTTCATGGTCAGCGTCGGCTCGTCCACCTTCAGCATGGGCAGCGGGCTGGGGTTGGCTTGGTCGGTGACGGTCACGCCGATACCGATGTCCTCGATACCGTTGATCAGCACGATGTTGCCGGGGCCGGCTTCGGTCACTTGCACGCGGTCCAGACCTTGGAAGGTCAGCACTTGGTTGATACGGCCATTGATGGACTTGCCGTCCGGGCCTTCCATCACTGCGACTTGCATGCCAGGCTTGATGGTGCCTTGGCTGATACGGCCCACGCCGATACGGCCGACGAAGGTCGAGAAGTCCAGCGCCGAGATTTGCAGCTGCAGCGGAGCAGCCGGGTCACCCGACTGGGCCGGCACATGCTTCAGCACGGTGTTGAACAGGGCGGACATGTCCGGGCCCCACTGCTCACCGGGCGTGCCCTCTTCGAGCGAGGTCCAGCCGTTGATGCCCGAGGCGTACACCACCGGGAAGTCGAGTTGCTCGTCGGTCGCGCCCAGCTTGTCGAACAGGTCGAAAGCGGCGTTGATGACGGCGTCAGGCTTGGCACCCGGCTTGTCGACCTTGTTGACCACCACGATAGGCTTCAGACCCAGGGCCAAGGCCTTCTTGGTCACGAAGCGAGTCTGAGGCATCGGGCCTTCTTGCGCATCGATCAGCAGCACCACACCGTCCACCATGGACAAGGCGCGCTCGACTTCACCGCCGAAGTCCGCGTGGCCCGGGGTGTCGACGATGTTGATGTGAGTGCCTTCCCAAGACACGGCGCAGTTCTTGGCCAAGATCGTGATGCCGCGCTCACGTTCGATGGCGTTGTTGTCCATCACTGTGTCGACGACTTTTTCGTGGTCGGCGAAGGTGCCGCTTTGACGCAGCAATTGGTCGACCATGGTGGTTTTGCCATGGTCAACGTGGGCGATGATGGCGATGTTACGAATCTGCTTGCTCATACGACACTTTCAAAAAATTCTGGACTTCAAACGGTTGAGGCGGCGTCTGCGGTGCAAAGACTTTGCACCTCCGCGGGGCTCAACAGTCGGTCGGCAATCAAGTCACCGGCCTGGATATGGGCGCTGCCTAGAAAGGCTTGCGGTTCGGGTCCGTAAACCCGCACCTGCGGCGCATCGGGGGCGGCAACACGGCGCCGCAGACCGGTCAAGAAGCGGGCGGCCTCGTCGCTGCTGAGTCGCAGCTCGGGCCAGTCCGCCAACAAGGCGTCGGGCGGACGCAGCAAAGCCTCCCGCTCAACTTCGGTCAAGGCCGCCAAGGCGTCCAGACTGATGGCTTGCTCAACATTCAAGGGGCCAGAGCCCGTGCGGCGCAGCGCGCTCAGTGAGGCGCCACAACCCAAAACGCGGCCGAGATCTTCGGCCAGCGTGCGGATATAGGTGCCCTTGCTGCAGCGCACCGCCAGGGTCAACTGCTCAGCTTGCCAGCCCAAGATGTCAATCGAATGAATCGTGACGCGGCGCGAAGGCCGCTCGATATGGATGCCGGCACGGGCGTATTCATAGAGCGGCCGGCCTTCGTGCTTGAGCGCCGAATACATCGGCGGCACCTGATCGATCTCGCCGGTGAACTGAGCGCAAGCGGCTTCGATCTGCTCGCGCGTCACGGCCTGAGCCGCGGCTTCTTGACGGTCCAGCACCTCACCCTCGGCGTCGCCGGTGGTGGTGGTCAAGCCGAGAAACAGCGTGGCCTCATAGGCCTTGTCTGCATCCAGGCTGACCTGGCTGAACTTGGTACCCGCCCCAAAACACAGCGGCAACAAGCCGGTGGCCAAGGGGTCCAGCGTGCCGGTATGGCCGGCCTTCTCCGCCCGCAACAGCCATTTGGCTTTTTGCAGCGCATCGTTGCTGGACAGGCCCAACGGCTTGTCCAGGAGCAGCACACCGTGCACGGCACGGCGCTGGATCCTCGTGCGCGGGGCTTGGGTGGTCGTCATCGGATGAATTTACTCGGATGCGCGGTCTTTGGCATCTGCCGATGGCGCTTCGGCTTCGGCGGCAGGCGCCTCACCTTGTGCATCAGCTTGCGCCTCATCGTCCAAGGCTCGCGTGGCGTTCGCCTTGTTGATCAAGGCGCTCAGCTCAGCGGCGCGCTCAATCGTGCGGTCGTAATGGAAATGCAGGCTGGGCACGGTGTGGATTTGCAAACGCTTGAACAAGCCGTTGCGCAAAAAGCCGGCCGCTTCATTCAAGGCCTCGCCGGTTTCCACCGGGTCGCCGACCAGCACCGAAAAGAAGACCTTGGCATGCGCATAGTCAGGCGTGACCTCGACGGCATTGACCGTGGCCATGCCGATACGGGGATCTTTCAGCTCGCGGATCAACTCGGCCAGATCGCGTTGGATCTGGTCGGCCACACGAAAGCTGCGGTTAGGGATGACTCGTTTATGTCGCATATTCAGCTACTCCTTGCTCGGTGCTCATTGCCCGGACCCACAAGTACAAACCCCGCCACTCTTGGGAGGGCGGGGTTTGCTCTGGGTGAGGGCAAATCCGCCTTACAGCGTTCGGGCCACTTCCTTGACCTCGAAAAATTCCAGCTGATCGCCCTCGGCGATGTCGCTGTAGTTCTTCAGCTTGATACCGCACTCGAAGCCTTCGCGGACTTCTCGCACATCGTCCTTCATGCGCTTGAGTGTGTCGATTTCGCCGGTGTAGATCACCACGTTTTCGCGCAGCAAGCGGAAGCGAGCCGAACGGTTGACCGTACCTGCAGTGACCATACAGCCGGCAATGGTGCCGATCTTGGTCGCCACGAACACGGTGCGGATCTCGGCCATGCCGATGACTTCTTCGCGCTGCTCGGGAGCCAGCATGCCGGTCATCGCTGCCTTCACTTCATCCACGGCGTCGTAAATGATGTTGTAGTAGCGCAGATCAACGGCATTGCCTTCGGCCAGCTTGCGCGCACCAGCGTCAGCACGGACGTTAAAGCCGATGATGACGGCCTTAGAGGCGATCGCCAAATTGACGTCCGACTCGCTGATGCCACCAACAGCGGCGTGCACGATTTGGACCTTGACTTCGGGCGTCGACAGCTTGAGCAGCGAAGAAGCCAGCGCTTCTTGCGAACCCTGCACATCGGACTTGATGATGATGCCCAGCGTCTGCACATCGCCAGCGGCCATGTCGGAGAACATATTCTCCAGCTTGGCGGCTTGTTGACGTGAGAGCTTCACATCACGGTACTTGCCCGAGCGGAAGGTGGCGATTTCACGGGCACGGCGCTCATCGGCCAGGACCATGAATTCATCACCGGCCTGCGGCACTTCGGTCAGACCTTGAATTTCCACCGGGATGGACGGGCCGGCTTCGGTCGCAGCCTTGCCGTCTTCGTCCAGCATGGCGCGAACGCGGCCATAGGTCGAACCGGCCAGCACCACGTCGCCGCGCTTCAAGGTACCGGACTGCACCAAGATGGTGGCCACAGGGCCGCGGCCCTTGTCCAAACGCGCTTCGATCACCAGGCCCTTGGCCATCGAGGCCACCGGAGCGGTCAGTTCCAGCACTTCGGCTTGCAGCAGCACTTGTTCCAGCAAGGCATCCATGCCTTCGCCGGTCTTGGCCGAGACGGGCACGAAGGGGGTGTCGCCACCGAAGTCTTCGGGAACGACGCCTTCAGCCACCAACTCGCCCTTCAGGCGCTCGATGTTGACGCCCGGCTTATCGATCTTGTTCATCGCCACGACCAGCGGCACACCGGCCGCCTTGGCGTGGTGAATCGCTTCCTTGGTCTGGGGCATCACGCCGTCGTCCGCTGCCACCACCAGGATGACGATGTCGGTCGCCGTAGCACCACGAGCACGCATGGCCGTAAAGGCGGCGTGACCCGGGGTGTCCAGGAAGGTGATCATGCCGCGCGGCGTTTCCACGTGGTAAGCACCGATGTGCTGCGTAATGCCACCAGCTTCGCCAGCGGCCACACGGGCACGACGCACATAGTCCAGCAGCGAGGTCTTGCCGTGGTCGACGTGACCCATAACAGTAACGACCGGAGCGCGCGGCAAGGCTTCGGCCTGCTCGGCGCCAGCGCCCTCTTCTTCGAGGAAGGCATCCGGATCATCCAGCTTGGCCGCAAAGGCCTTGTGACCCATTTCTTCGACCAAAATCATGGCCGTTTCTTGGTCCAGCTGCTGGTTGATGGTGCACATCTGGCCCAGCTTCATCAAATGCTTGATGACCTCAGAGGCCTTGATGGACATCTTGTGGGCCAAATCGGCCACCGAGATGGTCTCGGGGATGTGAACCTCTTGCACCTGCATTTCGGCGGGCGCGACGAAGGTCGACGGCGCTCCGCCACGACGATCGGCACCACGATCAGAGCCACCACGACGACCACCGGCCGCACCGCGGCTCGGCGCACGCCAGCCGCCAGCAGCAGGACGCGCACCGCCGGGTGCAGCAGCACCGGCAGGCTTGGCGCCGCCACGCTTCTTGTCATCCGACCAGCTCGACGAGAGCTTTTCGGACTTGACCGATTTCTTGTCACCAGGCTTGGCTGCCGTAGCAGCACCGGCCGCAGGTGCACCAGGAGCGCCCACCTTCTTATGGATGGTGCCCTTGATGGCTTCCTTCGGCGCTTCAACCGGCTTGGGTTCTTCCTTCTTCGCTACCATCACCTTCTTAGGTGCATTCATCATCGCGCGAATGGCGGCAGCTTCGGCCTCAGCGGCCTTGCGGCGGCGCTCAAGGTCCACGGCCTTTTGCTTTTCTTCTGCGCCGACGTCCACAGCCTTCACCACGCGCAGTGCGGGCTTGGGCGCTTCAGTGGCGGCAGGGGCAGCGGCCGGAGCGGCAACTGCCGCAGCGGGCGCTTCAACTGGCGCAACAGCGACCGGAGCAGCGACGGGCGCTACAACCGGTGCGGGCGCAGGCGCGCGAGCAGCGGCAGCGGCCTTGTTGATGGCGGCGGCTTCACGTGCCACCGACTCAGCGGTGGGGCGAGCCTTGGTCGCCTTGCTGGCGGCCTTGGCGGCTGCAGCCTCAGCGGCTTCAGCAGCGACGCGAGCGGCGGCTTCTTCAGCAGCACGAGCTTCAGCGGCGGCCTTCTCTTGACGGCGCTGCTCTTCAGCTTCGCGAGCCAAGCGATCGGCTTCTTCACGTTCACGAACGCGAGCGGCCAGCTCTTCTTCTTGCTGGCGCAAGGAAGCGGCTTGGGCCTTGGCCTCGTCTTCGCGACGCTGCAAATCAGCCTCTTCAGCCGCAGCGGCTGCGGCTTCATCGACACCGGCCACGCCGTCCATCTTGACGAAGGTGCGCTTCTTGCGCACTTCCACCTGAATGGTGCGAGCCTTGCCACTGGCATCGGCTTGCTTGATTTCGCTGGTCGACTTGCGGGTCAGCGTGATCTTTTTGCGGTCGGCGCTTGCGGTCCCGTGCGAGGTGCGCAGGTAGTCAAGCAGACGCTCCTTGTCGGCTTCGTTCAATGCGTCATCGGTAGACGCGGTCTTGACGCCTGCTGCTTGAAGCTGCTCAAGCAGCGTGCTCGCAGGCCTATTCAGCTCTGCGGCAAACTGGGCGACGGTGGTCACAGCCATTGTTGAATCCTTAACTTATGCGGTCGGTGCTGGGCGAATGATGGGTTTTGAATGAAGCCATAAGGCCTCAAGCAGTGAACCAATGTTCGCGGGCCTTCATGATCATGGTGCGGGCGGCGCCCTCTTCCATGCCAGCGATTTCAACGAGTTCGTCGACGGCCAGATCGGCCAGGTCGTCGCGAGTGTGGATGTCGCCATCGGAGAGTTTGGCGATCAGATCAGGCGTCATGCCTTCCAGATCACGCAGGTCTTGGGACACTTCCTCGACCTTCTCTTCGCGGGCAATCTCCATGGTCAACAGAGCATCTTTTGCGCGGGTACGCAGCTCATTGACCGTGTCCTCGTCGAAGGCCTCAACTTCCAGCATTTCCTGCATAGGCACGTAGGCCACTTCTTCCAGGCTGGTAAAACCCTCGGCGATCAGGATATCGGCGACTTCGGCATCCACATCGAGTTTCTCGATGAAGAGCTTGCGCACCGATTCCGATTCCTGCTCATGCTTCACGGCCGATTCCTCGGCCGACATGATGTTGATACGCCAGCCGGTCAGCTCGGAAGCGAGCCGCACGTTCTGGCCGCCACGGCCGATGGCAATGGCGAGGTTTTCCTCGTCCACCACCACGTCCATGGCATGACGTTCTTCGTCCACCACGATGGACTGCACATTCGCCGGCGCCAAGGCGCCGATCACGAATTGAGCCGGGTCTTCCGACCACAGCACGATGTCCACACGCTCACCGGCCAACTCATTGGTCACGCCGTTGACGCGCGAACCCCGCACGCCAACGCAGGTGCCGATGGGGTCGACGCGCTTGTCGTGCGAGAGCACAGCCAACTTGGCACGCGAGCCGGCGTCGCGAGCGCAGCTCTTGATTTCCAGCAGACCTTGTTCGATCTCAGGCACTTCCTGAGCGAACAACTCGGTCATGAACTGAGGTGCGCTGCGCGACAGCATGATCTGCGGGCCGCGTTGGGTCGGGTCCACACCCAGGATCACCGCACGAACACGGTCACCGGTGCGCAGATTTTCCTTGGGGATCATCTCGGTGCGCTTCAGGCGTCCTTCGATGCGGCCGGACTCGGCAATGATGTCGCCCTTGTCCAAACGCTTGACGGTGCCGACGAAGATTTGCTCGCCACGAGCCAAGAAGTCGTTCAGCAACTGTTCACGCTCAGCGTCACGGATCTTTTGCAGAATGACTTGCTTGGCGGCTTGTGCGCCAATGCGACCGATTGGCACCGATTCGATTGGCTCTTCGATGTGGTCTTCCACCTCGATGTCAGGAATTTGTTCCTGAGCTTCAAACAGCAGGATTTCGGCGTCAGGGTTTTGCAGGCCGGCCTCATTGGGCACAACATGCCAGCGACGGAAGGTCTCGTAGGCGCCAGACTCGCGATCAACAGACACGCGAATATCGGCTTCGCCACCACACAGCTTTTTGGTGGCCGAAGCCAGCGCTGCTTCAACAGCACCAAACACGACGTCGAGTTCGACGCTCTTCTCGCGAGAAATCGCGTCCACCAACATCAACAGTTCGCGGTTCATTGATCAGGACCTCCGTCTACTTTGTCATCTTTTCGCGCCGGCTTGCTCCGCGCCGGCTTCTTCGCAGGAGCCGGCTTCACGCCGCGACCCTTGAAGCTGATCGCAGGCACCAGTCGCGCCTCACGCACTTCTTCAAGGGAAAAATCCAAGGCCTGGTCGGCCTTGCCATCATTGAAAATCACACGCCATGCATCCGAGACTGGCAGCGCTGCAGCCACTGCGGCTGCAGCGCCCTCGACTGCGGGCTGAGCCTCAGCCGACTCAGCGGCCACAGCATCCAAGGCCACTTGAGCGCTCAGCAAGCCGCGATATTTTTTGCGCCCCTGAAAAGGCATGCGCAGCGTCAGTTCGATTTCTTCGCCCACAAAGCGCGCATATTCAGCCGCCTTCTTCAAAGGACGATCCAGCCCGGGCGAGGAAACCTCTAGCCGCTCATAGGCACAGGCCTCGACCTCAAGCAAATACTGCAACTGCCGCGTCACGCGCTCACAGTCTTCGACGCTGATCAACTCACCCGCCAGGGCTTGCTCAGGCAATTTATCGATGTACACACGCAGCAATCCAGCCGGACTGCGCTCGCAGTCCACCAAGTCGTAACCGAGACCGGTTACGGTTTTTTCAACAGCTTCTTGCCAATTCATGCGTGGTATTTCTTCGATCTCTCTTGCGTTTTCGCGAATCGCTTACGGCGACCCCGGTCAGCGGCTCAAATTTTATGCAAAGAACGTTCAAGCAAAAAAAATGGGCTGGATGAATCCGCCCAACCCCTGCTTGCCCAACCAGATCGATCCACTCTACGAGTCAAATCCATCCGGCCTGCCATATTCACCTTGCTTCTGGCGCCCGCTCGCTTGCATCAAATGCACTGACTTAACGCCAATGACTTATTGCATAAGCATCGAGCTGCCTTAGCGAAGCCGGGATTGTACTATGCAAGCACTGTGCCGACAAGCTTGCGGCTTGCAAGCACGCAATGCCATGCGAAAATCCCCGGTTGATTCAAACCAAAGGAGCCACTATGGGATTTCTCGCAGGCAAGCGATTGCTGATCACCGGCCTACTGTCCAACCGATCCATCGCTTACGGCATTGCAAAAGCCTGCCACCGCGAGGGTGCGGAATTGGCGTTCAGCTATCAAGGCGAACGATTCAAAGATCGCATCACCGAATTTGCCGCCGAGTTTGATTCAAAGCTGGTGTTTGATTGCGACGTCTCCAGCGACGAACAACTGGAAGCCCTGTTTGCCGATTTGGGCCAAGCCTGGCCTGAGTTTGACGGCTTTGTGCACTCCATCGGCTTCGCACCGCGCGACGCCATTGCTGGCGATTTTCTGGACGGTTTGACCCGCGAGAACTTCCGTATTGCGCACGACATCTCGGCCTACAGCTTCCCCGCCATGGCCAAGCTGGCCGCACCGCGCCTGCGCGCCGGCGCTTCGCTGTTGACCCTGTCTTATCTGGGTGCCGCACGCTATGTGCCGAATTACAACACCATGGGTCTGGCCAAGGCCTCACTGGAAGCCAGCGTGCGCTACTTGGCGCAATCGATGGGCAAGCGCGCGGTACGGGTGAACGGCTTGTCGGCAGGCCCGATCAAAACCTTGGCCGCCTCGGGCATCAAGGACTTCGGCAAATTGCTGACTCAGTTCGCTGCCAACACGCCCATCCGCCGCAATATCACGATTGAAGACGTGGGCAATGTGGCTGCCTTCTTGTTGTCAGATTTGGCTGCCGGCGTCAGCGCTGAAATCATGTACGTAGACGGCGGCTACAGCCACGTCGCCCTGACGGACGAAGAGCAAGGCTAAGGGCCCCGCAAGCCCAAGAGCCGCAGCAAACGCTGCGGCCTTGCAAACAAAAACGGGACCCGCGGGTCCCGTTTTTTCATTCAGCCTCGCCGTCAGTCGCGCACGCAATCGACGTAGTAACGCGAACGGCCGTCTTCGCCCTTCTCTTCCACCAGACCATGCACATCGGTGGCAAAGCCAGGGAACTTGGCGTTGAAGTCACGCGTGAACGTCAGATAGTCGACGATTCTCTTGTTGAAACGCTCACCCGGAATCAACAAAGGAATACCGGGCGGGTAAGGCGTTAGCAGCGAAGTGGTCACGCGACCTTCCAGCTGATCGATCTCGACACGCTCGGTACGGCGATGAGCGATGTGCGCAAACGCATCGCTAGGCTTCATGGCCGGCTCCAGGTCGGACAGATAGACCTCGGTGGTCAGGCGCGCAATGTCGCCCTTGGCATAGGCCTCGTGGATGTTCTGGCAGAGGTCACGCAAGCCCATGCGCTCGTAGCGCGGCTGGGCGGCACAGAACTCCGGCAAGATGCGCCACAGCGGCGCGTTCTTGTCGTAGTCGTCCTTGAACTGCTGCAGCGCGGTCAACAGCGTGTTCCAACGGCCCTTGGTGATGCCGATGGTGAAGAGGATGAAGAAGCTGTACAAGCCTGTCTTCTCGACCACCACACCGTGCTCGGCCAGGAACTTGGTGACGATGGAGGCCGGAATACCGGTCTCGGCAAACTTGCCGCTCATGTCCATGCCGGGCGTGATGATGGTGGACTTGATCGGGTCCAGCATATTGAAGCCGGCCGCGATCTCACCAAAGCCGTGCCAAGCCTCATTGGCGCCCAGCATCCAGTCGGCCGGCTTGCCATAGCCATCTTCGACCAATTGATCCGGACCCCAGACCTTGAACCACCAGTCCTGGTCGTACTCTTCGTCCACCTTGCGCATGGCGCGCCGGAAGTCCAAGGCCTCAGAGATGCTCTCCTCCACCAAGGCCGTACCGCCCGGAGGTTCCATCATGGCCGCTGCCACATCGCAGCTGGCGATGATGGAGTATTGCGGGCTGGTGGAGGTGTGCATCAGGTAGGCCTCGTTGAACAAATGCTTGTCCAGCTTGACGTCCTGTGAGTCCTGCACCAAGACTTGCGAAGCCTGGCTCAGGCCCGCCAGCAGCTTGTGGGTGGACTGGGTGGCATAGACCATGGCCGTCTTCGGGCGCGGACGATTCTTGCCCATGGCATGGTAGGAGCCATAGAAGTTATGGAAGGCCGCATGCGGCAACCAAGCTTCGTCGAAATGCAGGGTATCGATCCAGCCGTCCAGCTTCTTCTTGATGGTCTCGGTGTTGTAGAGCACGCCGTCGTAGGTGCTCTGGGTCAGCGTCATGATGCGCGGCTTGACGGTTTCGGCGTCCACACCCTTGAGCAACGGGTTCTTGGCGATCTTCTTCTTGATGGTCTCGGGCGAGAACTCGCTCTCAGGGATCGGGCCGATGATGCCGTAGTGATTGCGCGTTGGCGTCATGAAGACCGGCACAGCACCGGTCATGATGATGCTGTGCAGAATGCTCTTGTGGCAGTTGCGATCCACCACCACCACATCGCCCGGCGCCACCGTGTGGTGCCAGACCATCTTGTTCGAAGTGCTGGTGCCATTGGTGACGAAGAAGCAATGGTCGGCATTGAAGATGCGCGCCGCATTCTTCTCGGACGCCGCCACCGGGCCGGTGTGGTCCAGCAGTTGGCCCAGTTCTTCCACCGCATTGCAGACGTCGGCGCGCAGCATGTTCTCACCGAAGAACTGGTGGAACATCTGGCCCACCGGGCTCTTCAGGAAGGCAACGCCGCCCGAATGGCCGGGGCAATGCCAGCTGTAAGAGCCGTCTTGCGCGTAGTCCATCAGCGCCTTGAAGAACGGCGGCGCCAGGCCGTCGAGGTAGCTCTTGGCCTCGCGGATGATGTGGCGGGCCACGAACTCCGGCGTGTCCTCGAACATATGAATGAAGCCGTGCAGCTCACGCAGGATGTCGTTGGGCAAGTGCTGGGAGGTGCGCGTCTCGCCGTAGATGTAGATCGGGATGTCGGCGTTCTTGAAACGGATCTCTTCAATGAACTTGCGCAGGCTCAGCACCGCTGGATCCAGCTCGGGGCCGGGTGTGAATTCTTCGTCGTCGATGGACAGAATGAAAGCGCTGGCGCGGCTTTGCTGCTGAGCAAACTGGCTCAGATCGCCATAGCTCGTGGCGCCCAGGACTTCAAAGCCCTCCTTCTGGATTGCGTCGGCCAGGGCACGAATACCCAAACCCGAGGTGTTCTCGGAACGGTAGTCCTCGTCGATGATGACGATGGGAAAACGAAAACGAAGCATCGTGAGCCTCCAGAGGCTGGGACAGAAAAAAAGAAAGGCGCGAAGTGTAGGGCCAAGTTGGTGCTCAGCGCCCACTGCGCGCGCCTTTTGGCGCAAACATTACAAAGCGCACGCCGCCAGGGCTCCAAATCAGGCATGAGCCAGGGCGATACACTGATTTGACAACATCATGACCAATAGGGAGTGACATGGAGATGACTCAAGCCAATGCTTGGTGGATTGCCTGTGGCGTTTTGATCGCCATTGAGATGGCCACCGGCACCTTTTACCTGCTGATGCTGGCCCTCGGCTGCGCAGCGGGTGCGCTGGCCGCCTATCTGGGCCTGGCCGGCCCACAACAAATTGTCGCCGCCGCCCTGATTGGCGGCGCCGCCGTGGTGATTTGCCGCAAGCTGCGCAAAAAGAACGCCCCCAGCTTGCCCGCCGACGCCAACGCCGATGTGCACATCGATATCGGCCAAGCCGTTCAGGTGGAAGCCTGGGCACCCGATGGCAGTGCGCTCGTCAAGTACCGCGGCGCCCAATGGCAGGCTCGCTTCCAATGCAACATTCAAGGCAGCATTCAAGGCCATGCGCAGCCCGAGCCGGGCCGCTATGTGATTCGCGCGATCGAAGGCAGCTGCTTGGTCCTGGGCCACTGAAGGCTTTGCGAACACCGCTTGAACCGTTCACTCATCCAAACAATCAATAAACCAAAGATCTCAGGGAGAAATTCATGGAAATTGCCTTGGTGCTGCTTTTTGTTGCAGCCATCTTCATCATTCAATCAATCAAGGTCGTGCCACAGCAAAACGCTTGGGTGGTCGAGCGCCTTGGCAAGTACCACGGCACCTTGACGCCGGGCTTGAACTTTCTGGTCCCTTTCATCGACCGCCTGGCATACAAACACTCGCTGAAAGAAATCCCGCTCGATGTGCCCAGCCAGGTCTGCATCACCAAAGACAACACCCAGCTGACGGTGGACGGCATCCTTTACTTTCAGGTGACCGATGCCATGCGCGCCAGCTATGGCTCCAGCAACTTCATCGTGGCCATCACGCAGTTGGCGCAAACCACGCTGCGCTCGGTCATCGGCCGCATGGAGCTGGACCGCACTTTTGAAGAGCGCGATGTCATCAACAGCTCAGTGGTGCAAGCCCTGGATGAAGCCGCCACCAACTGGGGCGTCAAGGTCTTGCGCTACGAAATCAAAGACCTGACGCCACCCGCGGTCATCTTGCACGCCATGCAAGCGCAAATCACAGCCGAGCGCGAAAAGCGCGCGCTGATCGCCGCCTCTGAAGGCCGTCGTCAAGAGCAAATCAATATCGCGACCGGTGCCCGCGAAGCCGCCATTGCTCGCTCAGAAGGCGAAAAGCAGGCCGAAATCAACAAGGCGCAAGGCGAAGCCGCCGCTATCACCGCCGTGGCCGACGCCACCTCAGACGCCATCCGCAAGATTGCCGGCGCCATTCAAGAACCGGGCGGCGATCAAGCGGTTCAGCTGAAAGTGGCCGAAAAAGCCGTGGATGCCTTTGCCCAACTCGCCAAGACCAACAACACCATGATCGTGCCGGCCAGCATGAGCGAAGTCTCGGGCCTGATCGGCACCGCCATGGCACTGATGAAGAACAAGGGCGCCGGACCAAACCCTTGATAGGCCCTTGATCGCTCTTTGATTCAAACGGCGCCGATGCCAATCAAAGCAGCTACGCCAAGAGTTAGATTCATTTTTTTGGGCTGAATCCGATTTTGGACTACGAAACTGCGCTATGATGGCGGGCTTCGGAGAGGTGGATGAGCGGTTTAAGTCGCACGCCTGGAAAGCGTGTGTGGGTTAATCCCCACCGCGGGTTCGAATCCCGCCCTCTCCGCCAGTGGATTAGAAGCCCTGAAATTCGAGTCATGTGAATGGCTTTGCGTTTCAGGGCTTTTTCCATTCCAGGCCGCGGAGCACTTCGCGCCATATCGCCAAGCCTGCCTCCAAAGCTCAGCCGCGCTCATTCAAGCCCAAGCAACAAACAAGGCTCCAGCGCCGGCGGTGAAAGCCATGGCGAGCACGCCCCAGAACGCGACCCGCCAAACCCCCGCCCCTAGTGGTGCACCACCTAGCCGGGCCGCAATAGCCCCCAGGCCTGCAAGAAAGAACAAGGCAGACAGGGCCACTGCCCACAGTAGCGGGGCAGGCGCAAGACTGGGCATCAAGGCGAGGACAGCCAGCGGCAGCGCCGCTCCTACAGAAAAACTGGCCGCCGAGGTCAATGCGGCCTGCAGCGGGCGGGCGGCGCTGCTGTCCGTCAGGCCGAGTTCATCGCGAGCATGAGCGGCCAAGGCATCATGGGCCATCAACTGGAGAGCAACTTGTTGGGCCAATACAGGATCTAGACCACGCTGGACGTAGAGACCTGCGAGTTCGCCCTGCTCACCCACAGGATCGCGTTTTAACTCGGCGGACTCGCGGGCCAGATCAGCGCGCTCGGTGTCTTGCTGCGAATGCACAGAGACATATTCGCCGGCGGCCATCGACATGGCACCCGCAATCAATCCCGAGACGCAAGTCAGCAAGATCAAACGATGTTCGGCGCCCGCCGCAGCCACACCAAGCACCAGACTGGCCGTCGACACAATGCCGTCGTTGGCGCCCAGCACGGCGGCGCGCAGCCAGCTGATGCGCTCATTGCGGTGAGTTTCAGCATGGGTTCGCATCATGGGAGGCCTTTGCAATGAAGATCCAGAGGGCTACTCATGCCGCAAGGCCTCGATGGGGTCCATGCGCGCCGCGCGCCGCGCCGGGAAGTAGCCAAAGACGACGCCAATGGCCGCAGAGAACAGCAGCGACAGCAGATTGATGCTCGGGTCGAAGCTGTAGGGCACACCCATCATGCGCGAGCCGAAATAGGAAGCCACGGTGGCGAAAAAGATGCCGACCACGCCGCCAAGCGCCGACAAGACCACGGCCTCGATCAGGAACTGCAGCAAGACCTCAGCTTCGAGCGCACCCACCGCCAAACGCAGGCCGATCTCTCGAGTTCGCTCGGTCACGCTGACCAACATGATGTTCATGATGCCAATGCCGCCGACCAACAAACTGACGGCCGCCACCGCGCCGAGCAGGCTGGTGAGCACGCCCATGGTGCTGGACAGGGTTTCGGCCAGCTGCTGGGTATCGAAGACATTGAAGTTGTCATCATCCCGCTCGGCCAGATGCCGGCGCTCGCGCAACAAGAGTCGCAAGCTGGCCTTCAAGGGCGCACTGTCGGCGCCATCGGCCATCGCGACCATCAAGAAATTCACCTTGCGGCTGCCAGTCACGCGGCGCTGTAGCGTATGCAGCGGCAGCAAGACGGTGTCGTCCTGATCGCCCATACCGCCCTGCCCTTTGGCCGCCAAGATGCCGATCACGTCGCAAGAAAACTGGCGAATGCGCAAGGCCTGCCCCAAGCCGCTCACCCCGACCTCGCCGCCATACAACTCGCGTCGCACCGTTTCACCGATCACGCACACTGCCGCGCCTGAGCTTTGCTCCTGGCTTGTAAAAATGCGGCCACTGGCCAGCGCGCCATTGGTGACGCCGAACCAGTCATTGCTGCTGCCGGTGACGCTGGTGGCCCAGTTGCGCCCATTGGCCACCACGGTGGCATTGGTTCGGCTTTGTGGTGCCACCGCGTCCACCCCGCCAATTTGAGCCGCCACGGCCTGCGCATCGGCCTCGGTGAACTGCGGCACACCGCCACCGCCGCCGCCTCCAATGCGTTGGCCCGGGCTGACCATCAGCAAATTGGTGCCCAAGCTGGTGAGCTTTTCCTCGATCGCCTGCGTTGCGCCATGGCCCAAAGTCACCATGGTGATGACCGCACTCACCCCGATGACGATGCCCAAAATGGTGAGAAAGGAACGCAGCACATTGCGGCGCACCGAGCGCAAGGCCAGCATGAAGACGCTGTAAAGCATCTCAAGCGCCGCTGAGCGGATCCATAGGCAGCGCGCTCATCAAACGGTCTCGGCCACACTGGTGGGCGGCGCCGTCAGTGTGGGGTTCGGGTTAGGCAGGTCTTTGGCAATGCGCCCGTCGACAAAGTGCACCATGCGGCGCGCATAAGCAGCCATATCGGGCTCATGCGTCACCATCAAGACGGTGATGCCGTGGTCGCGGTTCAACGCCATCATCAAGCCCATGATTTCGTGGCTGCGCTGGGTGTCCAAATTGCCGGTCGGCTCGTCGGCCAAAACCACGGCGGGCTGGGTGACGATGGCTCGCGCAATCGCCACACGCTGCTGCTGACCGCCCGACAACTCGGCCGGCGTGTGCTGCTCCCAGCCCGCCAAACCCACATCCTGCAAGGCCTGATGGGCGGCCGCGCGTCTGGCCTTGGCGTCATCGCCTCGGTACAGCAGCGGCAGCTCCACATTTTCCTGCGCCGAGGTTCTGGCCAGTAAGTTGAAGCCCTGGAACACAAAGCCCAAGTAGCGCCGGCGCAAGCGCGCACGCTGGTCTCGCGACAAGGCCTCCACATGGGCGCCTTTGAACAGGTATTGACCACTGCTGGGTGTATCCAAACAACCCAGGATGTTCATGGCGGTGGACTTGCCCGAACCACTCGGGCCCATGATGGCCACAAACTCGCCGGCCGCAATTTCCAGGCTGATGCCCTTCAGCGCCAACAACTCGGCAGCACCACTGCCATAGCGCTGGCTGACCTCCAAGAGCTGGATCAAGGGCGTGTCGGCCATCACTTCACCACTGCTTGCTGCGCGGTGATGACCTGCATGCCGGCCTTCAAGTCGCCGCTAAGGATCTCGGTCATATGCCCATCGCTGATGCCGGGCATCACCGCCACGGCTACAGGCGTTCCCGAAAACTTTTTGCCTAGCAAACCGGGAGATACAGAGGCTGAGGCAGAGGCAGAGGCAGAGGCAGAGGCAGAGGCAGAGGCAGCATCCTGCCCTTTGCCCTCATCCACGGCAGGCAGCACCCAGACCTGGCGAGCACTGGCAGTGCTGGCATTGTCGGCTGCGCCCTTGCGGCGACTTTCGGTCTTGGGCGGCCCGAAAGCGATGCCAGATGCCAGACCCTTTTTCGCATTGGCCGCCGCCGTGCTGGGCACAAAGCGCAGGGCCGCATTCGGCACCAGCAACACATCTTTGCGCTGGCTGGCCACGATGGTGGCGGTGGCCGTCATGCCCGGGCGAAGGCTCAAGTCACGGTTGTCCACCTCCAGATGGGTCAGATAGGTCACAACGTTATCGGTGATGGTCGAGCCAAAGCCAACACGGGTGATGCGCGCCGGGAATGGACGGCTGGGAAAAGCACTGACCGTGAAGCTGGCCGTTTGCCCGAGCTTGACCAAGCCGACATCGGCCTCGTCCACATAGACCCACAAGCGCAAGCGCGCCAAGTTCTCGGCCATGACGAACAAGGTCACCGCTTGCAAAGAGGCCACCACCGCATTACCCGGCTCCACATTGCGGCTGAGCACCACGCCATCGGCCGGCGCGCGGATCGAAGCCTTGGCCAGATTGATTTGGTCGAGGGACAGGGCCGCTTGCGCATCGCTGATGCCGGCATTGGCGCTGCCTCGCTCGGCCAGGGCTCGGGCCAGCGTGGCTCGGCTGCTGTCCAGCTCGGCCTTGGACGGCACTTTGTCGCCGGACAAACGAGCCACCGCTTCCAAGCGGCCCAGCACGGCTCGCGCCTCCACAATGCTGGCATCGCTTTGCTCCAGCTTGGCGCGCGCCCCAGCCAAGGCCGCTTGCGAACGCAAGATCTGGTCATGCAGCTTGGCCGTGTCCAGCACCACCAGCACCTGGCCTTTTTTGATGCTGTCGTTGACGTCGACATTGACCTTCAGCACCGTTCCGGAGAGCTCGCTGCCGATATTGATTGAGCGAGTCGGCTGCACTGTGCCATTGGCGGTGACGGTGAGCGTGAGGTCGCCCCGCGCCACCGTGGCCGTGGTGTAAGTCGGCAGCGCCTGCGCCGCACGATTCCAAAACCAAGCCGTGAGCCCAGCCGCGAGCAGCAGAACGGCGGCAGCGGCTGCCCAAACCATGCGGCGCCGGTACCAAGGCGCGGGGCTGACGTCGCCCAGCAATTGACTGAGGTCGGACTCAGGCGCAACTGTTGCAGGCTTTGGAGCAGGCCTTATTGCTGGCTTGGACACGGGTGTCGGCATAGACCTAGGCTCGGGTGCTGGCGTACTGGCGGCATTCATCAGTTCCGCGCCTCCAGCTCAGCCGACCAGCCACCGCCCAAGGCTTTGAACAAACGCACTTGATCGCTGCTCACCGCGGCATAAGCGCTGGCCACGCCGTCTTCGGTGGCGTATTGATTGCGCTGGGTTTCCAGCACCGTTTGAAAGTCCACCAAGCCGCTGCGGTAGCGCTGACGGGCAAGCTCAGCGGCGTTCCAGGCCGAATCGGCTGCAAGCCGCAAGCTGCTCAAGCGCTGACCATCACCGCGCAAGGCCAGCAAGGCATCCTCCACTTGTTGCAGGGCTGCGAGCACGGTGGCGCGATAGGCCTGTTGCGCTTGGGCCAGGGCCGCCTGCTGCGCTGTTTGTTGGGCACGCAAGGCGCCGCCATCAAAGACCGGCAAGCTCACGCTGCCGAGAAGACTGCTGAAGGCGGCGCTGCCCTGCCCCAAGCCGCTTAAGCTCAGGGCCGTCAAACCCAAGGAACCCCCGATCACAAAGCTGGGCAAACGCAGCGCCTGCGCTTGCTCAAGCCTTGAGACCGCGGCCAGCACCCGATACTCGGCGGCTCTCACGTCGGCACGCTGACGCAAGGTTTGCGCCGGAATGCTCAATGCCAAGGCTGCGGAGGCTTGAGGCACAGCGCCGCGGGCGAGCGGCCGAGTCCTGGCATCGCGCTCCTTGATAAAAGTCGATCCCCCCGGCTCAAGCCAAGCGGCCAACGCTTGCGGCGGCCGCCCACTCAAGACCGACAATGCATGCTGGGTTTGGCCGATGCTGACCATGAGCACGGGCAGCTGAGCGCGGCTTTGCGCCACGGCAGCCCGCGCCTGCTCGGTCTCCAAGGCGGTCACCAAACCGGCTTGCTGGCGCCAGTCGGTGATCTGCAGCGTTTCTTCTTGATTGGCCAGATTGGCGCTGGCGATCAAGTGGCGAGCCTGCAGGCTGCGCAAAAGGATGTAGTTCAAAGCCAGTTCGGCACTGATCTGCACTTGCACATCGCCCAAGCTGGCCGCACTGGCCTCGGCATTGGCCGCCCCTGCGGCCAGGGCCGCTCGCTGCGCGCCAAAAAGATCAAGCGCCCATTTGGCCTCGGCGGCGACGCGAAAGCTGTGGCCCACACTGTGACCGCCCGCCGTGCCCTGCTGCGCCGATGCGCCGACATCCAAGGCAGGCATCAGGGAGGCTGCGGCCACATCACGCAAGGCCTGCGCCTGATGAAAGACGGCCAGTGCAGCTTGGACGCTGGTGTTGGCCCGCAAAGCTGCTTCAAGCAATTGGCTGAGTTGCGGGTCATCAAAGCGCCCCCACCATGCCGTTAGGGCACTGGGCTCAGTAGCAACAGGCCCAGCAACGGCAGCGAAAGAATCGCTGGCTGCGCCAGTGCCAAGTTCAGCTGATATCGACCATGTCGCCGAAATCTCCAAAGCCACAGGCTCAGGGTCCCGCGAAGGCATCGATGTGCAGGCCAGCGCTTGGGCCGCCAGCACTACCGTGCAAGCCCGCTGCCACCCGGCCCGGCGCAGAAAAACACTGGGGCCATGGCGCGAGACCGGATGCAGACCGGGGCGGCGACGACTCATGTTTGGCCACCAAACCCCGGCTGCGCCCTTGCGACCCACTCAGGCACTGAGCGCCTCCTTGGTCAAGCTCCAGGCCTGCGACAGCTTGGCACCTCGGGCGTGGTAGGCCTGCCGGACCCGCTTCATCCGATCTTCGATTCGAGACTTCACATCGCCCTGCGCCTGGCTCAGCTGCAGTTTGAGAGATTCAGCCTTGGTATCAGCCTCGAGCTTCAAGGCATCGACCTGCTTTTGGGCGCGCTGCACTGCGGCGTCCAGGCTGAGTTTTGCAGTGGCGAGCTTGGTCTGCAAACGCGCCTTGCCTGCGCCGCTGGCATGCATGGCCTCGGCCTCCATGGCTTTGATCTCAGCCCTGAAGGCTGCAATATCGTGGTTGAACTGAGCTTCGGCCAACTCGCTGCGTGCACGCCGGAAGACTTGAGCGCCCAGGGCTTCCAGGGCCTTGTCCACCGGCACCACCCACTCTTCTTCGACTTCCGCCAACAAGGCCACCTTGCCAGGACGCAGGTGCTTCTCGGCCTCCTCCACGAAGTCCAGGCCAACACCTGCCGCCCAATAGTCACGCACCGCGCCGGCCACGGTGCCGGTGACAGCGCCGATGGCCAAGCCAACGGGTCCACCGAGGAGGCCGATCAAGCTGCCGACCGCCAAGCCGGTGACCGCCCCCACCGAATTTTTGTCCAAGGTCTTTTTGACACTGATCTGCCCCTTGGTGTCTTTGATCAGCACCCCAGTGGCATAGAGGCTGATGTCCCCTCTCGCATGCAAGCCTCGCAGTGCTTGCAGGCCTTGCTCTGCGGCAGTTTCACTGTCAAACACGGCGACCAAAAGCTTGTTCATAGCGAGTCCCATTCCATCGAATGATTGCTTGTATTGCAGAGTCGCAGGCGCCCGAGTGGCGCGCTGCGATGAGGAGTTAGGCGCTCAGGGCGGCTTTCGCCGCTCAGCCCATGGCCTTGTCGATCGACTTGCGAAGCCTGGCCGTGGCGGCACTCACCTCGACCTCAAACTCACGCCAACGCACGGCATTGGCCTGTTTCATCTCGGTGAGCTTGGACTCGGTGGTCTTCAACTCGACTTGCACCGCGACGATGTCCTGGTCGATCTTGATCTTGGCTTCGGCTGTGGCCGCGCCGGCCTTTTTCTCCAGGCTGCTGACCGTGGCCTTGCCTTTGGCAATGTCTTGGTCGGCGGCAGCAACAAAAGCATCGCGCTTGCTGTTGTCCGTGGCGTAGTTGAACTCGGGCAGGCTCTTGATCAAGTCTTTGCTCCCGCCCGCCATCACCAACTTGCCCGACTTGTCTTGAATCCGCGAGACCGGAATCGCCACATCATGCCGACCGATGCCCACAAAGCCGCCGGCGCCCACGATGATGTAAGAGACGTTTTTGTCCGGCGCGATGATCAGGTCTTGCACCTTGCCGACCTTCTCGCCGGCTTCGTTGAAGATGGTCTTGCCCATCAGCGTTTTCTTGACACTCCAGCCCATGGCCAGTTGAGTGGACTCGGTGATATGAGCATCGACCGTGGTGCTGCCGCCAGCGATTTGGGCGAGCGCCGGTGCCAGGCCGCTCAAGCTGGTGCTCAGAATCGCAGCCATCGCGGCGAGCAAGGCCAAGCGCTTGAATTTTGGCGAGGTGGGAGGCAGTTTCATTGGGTTTTCCTTGTTGCGAGGTGCTGGCGAAACAATCGCTGGCGATGCCTGCTGAGCTCCCTTGTAAGGCCGAGCAAACGCTGCGTCTGTTCGTTAGCAGACCGAACTCAAAACCCCCACGGTTTGCGACAGCAGCAATTGCTGTTCGGCCCGCAGGCCCATGGCCTCGGCCAAGGCGTTGCGGTTGAACCAGGCGCGGATCACCGCACCCAGGCCTTCCGAGGCGCAATAGAGGTAGGCGTTTTGCGCCATCGCGCCAGCGCTGGCAAAGGCATAGGCCTCGCGCTGGCTGACCGGCACCAAGCTCATGCTGGCATGGTCGGCCACAAAAACCAGATCCAGCGCCGCGTTGTCGACAAAGTCTTGCTGCCCGGTGACACGACGAACATCCGTCGGCATCATCAAGCGCAGTTGATGCGGCACTGGCTCATACAAAAACAAGCCCTGTGGCAAGGCCACATAGAGCTGCACTTCTTGGGAGTTCATCGCGCTGGGCGCGGTGCGGCCGCCGACATCGTGCCGATTGATGCCCGCTGCAGCCCACAGCAAATCGGCCAACTGCTGCTCCATCAGCGGCTCCGGCTTGAAGTCACGATTCGACTGGCGCTGGGCCAGCGCGGCAATCAAAGGCATGCCTCCGGTCAAGGAGGGTGGCAGCAAGGCGCGCAAGGTCTGCCCATCCGGCTCCGCCGGCAAGGCTTTCATTTGTCCCATCAGGCCCAAGGCAAGCTTGGTCAAGGTGTTCATGCGCTCACCTCGATAGGGCAGGCCAAAGCCCGGGGAGAAGTCCGTGTGTCATTCATGGCTTGATGTCCTTCTAGAGGTATTGGCGGCAGCGCGTGAGAGTTCTTGTAGGGCCGCGTCCAAGGTGTCGGCCACGCTTGAGTTTGGAAGGACCGGGCCTCGTCACTCTGTGCCTTAGCGCACTCAAGCAGACGTTTGAACACCACAGCAGCGCAGGTCAGCGCGCAGACGATCGATCTGCACCAGCAGTGCCATCACCAAGACCACGCTGTGCAAATCCAGTTCCAGGTCCTGCGCCAAACGCAGCGCCTTTTGGGTCTGAGCGAGGGCGTCACCGCTGAAGTTCCCGGCCTCCTGACCCGACTCATTCACTTGCAACAGCCCTTCATCCACCAAGGTCTGCAGCTGCTGGCGGTCAGCCCCACTGGCCTGGCAAAGGCTCGCCCAGCTGAAGGACAGTTGCAACTCAACGATGAGGATCTCGCTGGGCTGGGCACCCATCACGCACGGATTGGTTTCACTCATGGCCGTCCAAGCTCCGTGTCAGCTCGCGGCGCGTAGGCCGGGAAGGCCGCAGCCAAAGCTGCGTAGGCAGCCTTCTCGTCGGCACTGCTTGCCGGCGGCTGCACAACTTTCAAGACCGCATACAGATCCCCAGGCACCTTGCCGGGCAGACCCAAGCCCTTCAAGCGCAGACGGCGCCCTTGCACCGAAGCGGCTGGCACACTGAGGCTGACGCGCCCAGAGATCGTCGGCGCCGTCAATGTGGCGCCCAAGGCCGCCTCCCAAGGCGTGATCGGCAGGTCGAAGTAGACATCGCTCCCGTCGAGCCGGAACACCGGGTCCGGCAGCACATGGATTTCCAGATACAGGTCGCTCGCTGGCGTTGGTGTCGGCCCTATTCCACCGTGCTCGGTCCCCGATGCAGCGCCCTGCCCAGCCAGACGCAGATGCTGCCCGTCTCGAATGCCCTTGGGCAATTGAATCTCCAGCTTTCGCTCCTGAATGACGCTATGCCCGCTCGCATCCGCCACCGGCATGCGCAAGGCAATCATGCGCGGACCACCCAGAAAGGCCTCTTGCAAGCTGATAGACACCTTGGCGTGATGATCGCGACTTGGCGCCTGTGATCCCGCCCTCACAGGTCCATGCCTGCGGCCATCACGAGCGCCGCCCTCGGCTGCGGCGCGGCCGAACAAGGCCTCAAAAAAATCGCTGAAATCTTCAGCGCCTGGCTGCGATGGGCTCGACTGCCGGTATCTTGGGTGTCCGGTGCCGGCTCCGCTGAACTCGAAGCCGCTGTCCCGGCCCGGCGTCGGGTCGGAATCTTGGCCACTGGCATGGCGCCGTGCCATCTCGTCATAGGCCGCTCGCCGTTCGGGGTCGATCAATGCCTCATGCGCCTCGGCCACGGCTTTGAAGCGCGCCTCCGCTTGTGGCTCTTTGCTGACGTCGGGGTGAAACTTCCTGGCAAGCTTGCGATAAGCCCGCTTGACTTCGGCCTGCGTGGCGGTGCTCGCTAGGCCTAAGGCGGCGTAATAGTCTTTGAATTCCATCACCATTTCTCCAGGCCGCCCTTGCCCTGGAGCAGCGGGGTAAGCCAAGTCAGTTGCTTGTCAAAACTCCTAGGCATTGAGAGGCAGTGGCCTTGCAGCGAGCATTTGTCAGCCTATTCGGGGCCTAACGCCCGCTCTGTGCGGTAGCAAACACAAGCGCGGTTCGCGCGGCAATTCAATTGCACAGCCAGCACAAAGGAAGCTCAAAGGAAGCTCCAAGCGTTCGCTGTCGCACAGACCCTGAGCTTTGCGAATCTCAGCATGAACGCTCCTCAAGCTTTCGGAGCGAACAGATGAAGACCGATCAAGAACTGCAGCAAGACGTGATGGCCGAACTGAAATGGGAACCGGCCGTGCACGCCGCGCAAATCGGGGTGGAAGTCAAAGACGGGGTCGTGACGCTGGCCGGTGAGGTCAGCAGTTATGCCGAGAAATGGCAAGCCGAACGTGCGGCTCAACGGGTCAACGGTGTGAAGGCGCTTGCGGTAGAGTTGGAGGTCAAACTCTCCGAGTTCGGCAAACGCAGCGATGCTGATATTGCCCAATCCGCCAAGAACATCTTGGCCTGGACCAGCTCGCTGCCAGAAGAGTCCATCAAGGTGATGGTGGAAGGCGGCTGGCTGACCTTGTCGGGCCATGTGGAATGGCAATACCAACGCCAAGATGCAGCCAGCAGCGTGCGCTACTTGCCAGGTGTGCGGGGCTTAAGCAATCAGATCGCCATTCAGCCAGCCTCGTCGGCCACCGTCGTCAAGGCCGACATCGTGGCCGCGCTCCAGCGCCGCGCCACCGACGAAGCCAAAACCATCGAAGTGGAAGTTGAAGGCGGCGATGTCACGCTCAAAGGCACGGTGCACAGCTGGTCCGAACGCGATTTGGCACGACGGTCTGCCTGGAGCAGCGCCGGCGTTCGCCGGGTCGTCGATCAAATGAATCTCATCTACTGACGCGCTGCGGCGCCGAGGTCATGACCATGGCGATTACCACCCACAGGGCCCGCATCATCGGCCCGGTTTCCTACTTCAGCGACAAGGGGCGGCGGCAAAGAATCCCGATCGGCCCCTGCTTGGTCGAAGCGCTGAACGGCCGCTCCATCGACATCATCTGGGGCTCAAGCGGCCAAAGCAGCGTGGCCTTGCCCATCGAAGAGATCGAAGCGGCTCAAGGTCAGGGCCATCTGGTGCTGCTGGACTAGGCCCTGAGCAAAAACATTTCCACCCACAGGAGTTCCTTGCATGAAAACAGACACGCAATTGCAGCGCGATGTAGGCGCCGAGTTGAAATGGGACCCCTCGGTGCAAGCCGCAGGCATTGGGGTCGAGGTAAAGGATGGCGTTGTGACGCTGGCCGGTGAGGTGGCATCTTTTGCCGAGAAATGGCGGGCTGAGTCCGCTGCACTGCGGGTGGCCGGCGTGAAGGCCATGAGCACTGCTTTGACGGTGCATGTATCCGGTCTGAGTCAACGCAGCGATGCCGACTTAGCCGGTGCCGTCGAAAACGTCTTGACTTGGACATCGCCTTTGCCCAACGGCGGCATTCAGGTGATGGTGGAAGGAGGCTGGGTCACCTTGTCGGGCGAGGTCGATTGGCAGTTCCAAAAGCTCGCTGCCGCGGACAGCGTGCGGTCTCTGATGGGGGTGGTTGGCATCAACAACCAAATCAGCCTGCGCCCTGCCCTGACGGCCAAGGCCATCAAGGCCGAGACCAGGGCCGAGATCAAAGCTGAAATCGAGGCTGCATTGAAACGCAGCGCGATTGCCGATGCCCAGGCCATCAGGGTCGCTGTTGACGGTCATGAAGTCACCCTGTCCGGCACGGTGAGCAGTTGGTCCGAAAAAGAAACCGCCAAGCACTCGGCCTGGGGCACGCCGGGCGTGAACAGCGTCGTTGACAGCCTGGCCTTGGCTGGCTGAACCTGCGCCCGATTTACGCCTCCCGCCACAAGCGCTCATCAACACCCAAGGAGTAAAACATGCTGAACAACAAAGTGGCATTGGTGACCGGGGCCGCGTCCGGCATCGGCCGTGCTGTGGCCCTGGTCTGGGCACGCGAAGGTGCTCGCATCGTGGTGGCGGACATTGACCGCAGCGGCGGTGAAGCCACGCTGGCACTCCTGCACGAGCAAGGTGCCCAAGCCATCTATCTGGCGGCCGATGTGGCCAAGCCGGAGGACTCGCAGGCCTTGGTGGAGCAGACCCTGGCTCACTTCGGTCGTCTCGATGTGGCCTGCAATAACGCCGGCATCGGCGGCCCCAGTGCCCCCTTGGCCGACTATCCGCTGGACGGCTGGGCCCAAGTGATAGCCGTCAACTTGAGCGGCGTGTTCTACGGCATGCAGCAGCAAATTGCCGCCATGCGAAAAACTGGGGGTGGTGCCATTGTCAATATGGCCTCCATCCTTGGAATGGTGGGCTTTGCCTCGGCGGCCGCCTACACCGCCGCCAAACACGGCGTGGTGGGTCTGACCCAGGTGGCCGCGCTGGAATATGGCAATCAAGGCATTCGGGTCAATGCTGTCGGGCCGGGTTTCATCCACACGCCTATGGTCAGCGCCCTGGAGGGCGATGCCGCCCATCTGGCCGGACTGCTGGCGGCGCACCCGATGGGCCGCTTGGGGCAGCCCGAAGAGGTGGCCGAACTGGTGGCTTGGCTGTGTTCCGACAAGGCCTCCTTCGTCACCGGGGCCTATTACCCGGTCGACGGCGGCTATTTGGCGCGCTAGTTTCTTGACAAGGAATGTGCCATCACCAGAAAGAGAGCCCTTGAATGGCAACTGCTCTGGAAGAGTCCGTCAAACAGCGCGCGATTGAGGTCTTGGCGGGTGAGGCCAAACTCCCTTTTGGACAAGTCGCGCGCCTCTATGAGCAAGAACGCAGCAAGCTGGAGTTGAGCGCCCGCATCAAGAAGTTCTTGCCCATCTTCACTTTCCGGAATGTGCAGGAGCAACTGTTGCACTTGCAGCCCGTTTGAACAAACCTACCGAATCAAGGCCTGGACGAACCTGCGTGCCGGCTCGGCCTGCGATCAGGTCCTCGATTTGGCCGAGAGCGCCGATGGCCGCACGCCTCCCGCTGGTGCGCACAAAGCTGCACGCCGCTTGCACCTTGGGCGCCATCGAGCCGGCGGCAAAGGCATGGCTGAGAAGTTCGTCTGCAGTGACATTGCCCAAAGCGCGCTGGGTGGGCAGACCCCAGTCCAGATAAACGGCGTCCACATCGGTGGCAATGATCAACAGATCGGCGTGCAAATCTCGGGCGAGCAAGGCACTGCACAAGTCCTTGTCGATGACGGCTTCCACGCCCTGCTGCCCCGGTCCATTAAGACGGGGAACCACCGGGATGCCACCACCGCCCGCAGCAATCACCAAGACCCCACGCGCCAAGAGCTCACGAATCACTTCCAGGGCCGGCACACTCAAAGGCTGAGGTGATGGCACGACGCGGCGCCAGCCCTGGCCATCAATGGCAAAGCGCCACTGCAGCTGACGCTCCAAATCATCGGCTTGCGCCCGCGTGTAGACCGGGCCTATGGGTTTGCTCGGCTGAGCAAAAGCGGGGTCCAGCGGATCCACCAGCACGCGAGTCAGCAGCGAGGCCAAGTCGCGGCCGGCTGGCAGCGCATTGCTCAAGGCTTGCTCCAGCCAATAGCCCAGCATGCCCTGTGATTCGGCGTCGAGCACATCCAGGGGATAGGCCGCCACACCGCCGGCCGAGGCATAGGCGGCCGATTGCAAGGCCAACAAGCCGACCTGAGGGCCGTTGCCATGGGTCAGCAGCAACTCATGCGCTGGACTTGCACCTGCCACTCGCGCCAACTGGGTGGCGGCGACAGCAATATTCGCCCATTGGTTCTCGACCGTCGCCAACTGCTCGCGGCGCAGCAAGGCATTGCCGCCAAGCGCGACCACCAATCTCATGCCAGCGTGGCCACCAGCACCGCCTTGATGGTGTGCAGGCGGTTCTCAGCTTGGGTGAAGACGATGGAGGTCTCACTCTCGAACACCTCATCACTGACTTCGAGTTCACTCAGGCCGAATCGTTCATGGACTTGGCGCCCCTGCTCGGTTTCCAGGTTATGGAAGGCCGGCAGGCAATGCATGAAACGGCTGCTCGGCTTGCCCGTGGCTTCCATCAAACTGCGATTGACTTGGTAAGGCAATAGCTGCTCGATGCGTTGCTGCCAGACCGCGTCGGCCTCGCCCATGGACACCCAAACGTCGGTGTAAACGAAGTCCGCGCCTTGTACGGCTCGTCGTGGATCGGTTTCACACCGAATTTTCGCGCCCGTGCTCAAGGCGAGCTCGCGCATCTTCGCCAGCAATGCCGCGGGTGGGGCCAATGCCGCCGGTGAACACAGGCGCACATCCATGCCCATCTGCGTGCCGCCCACCAGCAACGAGCAGGCCATATTGAAGCGCGCGTCGCCCAGAAAGCAGAACGACAGCTCATGCAGCGGCTTCTGAGCAAACTCGGCCATCGTCATCAGGTCGGCCAAGACTTGGGTGGGATGGGCTTCGTCGGTCAAACCATTCCACACCGGCACATGCGAGCAGCGCGCGATGTCTTGCACCACCGATTGGTGAAAGCCGCGGTACTCGATGCCGTCGAACATGCGACCCAGCACGCGCGCAGTGTCCTTCAAAGATTCCTTATGGCCGAGCTGAGTGCCGACCGAATCCAAGGTACTGACATGGCCGCCCTGATCGTGCACCGCCACCTCGAAGGCACAGCGAGTGCGGGTGGAGGCCTTCTCGAAAATCAGGGCCACATTCTTGCCCTTGAGGCGCTGAACTTCGGTGCCCGCCGCCTTGGCGCGCTTGAGTTCCGCGGCCAGATCGAGCAGATAAAGAACTTCACGGGGGCTGAAATCAATCAGGTCCAGCAGGCTGCGATTGCGCAAGTTAAAGCTCATGAGCGCGCTCCTGTTCAAATCGGATCACGCTCGATCGGGCAACTCATGCAGTGGCTGCCGCCACGCCCTCGACTGAGTTCGCTGCTGGGCAAGGTGATGACCTCGATGCCCGCCTTGCGCAGCAAAGTGTTGGTGTAGACATTGCGGTCATAGGCCATGACCAGGCCTGGGGACAAGCACAGGAGGTTGTTGCCATCGTCCCATTGTTCCCGCTCTGACTCATAAGCATCGCCGCCGGTGGCCACGCTGCGAATCTTGGGCAGGCCCAAGGCTTGCGCCAGCACCTGCATCAAGGGCTTGTCCTCGCTGCGCACATCCAAGCTGCCAGACCCTTCTTCCAACCCATCTCCCGCCTCATTTCCCGGACGAAGGCTGTAGACGCGGATGGCATCCACCATCTCAGGAAACAAGGTCACCAGATCGCGATCGCAAAAACTGAACACCGTATCCAGATGCATGGCCCCGCGAGACTTGGGGATCTGCGCCGCCAGCACATGACTCGCCGCACCGGCGGTAAACAGGTGCCGCGCCAACTGACTCACGCCCTGAGGCGAGCTGCGCTCGCCCATGCCTACCAGCACCACGCCCTGCCCCAGCGGCATCACATCGCCACCCTCCAGCGAGGCCAAGCCGTGGTCTTGATCCGGGTCGCCCCACCAGACTTGATGCTTGCCGGCGAACTGCGGGTGAAAGCGATAGATCGCGGCCATCAACAAAGTCTCTTGGCGTCGCGCCGGCCAGAACATCGAGCACAGCACCACGCCTTCGCCAATCCAACAGCTGCTGTCCCGCGGAAACAAGGTGTTAGGCAGCGCAGGCAGAATCAAGTCGGTCGGGCCAGCCAAACGCCCCACTAAACCGTTCAATTCGAATGGCAAGTCGCTACGCGCCACCCCGCCAATCAGGTGTTCGGCCAGCCGAGCCGGGCTTAAGTCTTGCAACCAAGGCCGCAGGTTCGCAGCACATTCTGCGTCGATGAAGTCAGGCCCGAGCTTGCGGTCCAGGAGCCATTGCTGCGCCACAGGCTGGGCCAGGACTTCGGCCAGCAGATCGTGCATCTCCAGCACCTCGACGTCGAGTTCCTGCAGAGCCAGGGTGAAGGCCTCGTGGTCCTGACGGGCTTGCCGAACCCACAGCACATCGTCAAACAGCAAGTCGTGGCAGTTGGCGGGCGTTAGACGCTTTTGCGCCAAGCCTGGGCGACACACCAGCACCTTGCGGAGCCGACCGATTTCGGAATTCAGACCTGCTGACATGGCATAGCTTTCGGTGGCGTGTTGAAGCAATACTTGGCGGCCGGCAAAGAATCAAAGACCCAGCTGCCCGGTCCACAAGAGGTAGGCCGAGATGGCCGCCAGGACCAACAAGGCACAGAGAAGACCCAGCTCCGGCCCACTGAAGGCCCGCCCGCCCCGCTGCCGCTTTGCCATCAAAAAGACCGCAGCCCCCGGCGCATAGAGCAAGGCACTGAGCAGCAAATACTTCAGACCCGCGGCGTAAAGCAGCCAGACGCAATAGAGGCTGGCCAGGGCGGCAATGGCGATCGCTGCTTGGGGCCGTGCCACCTGAGCCTCTGATCCGACGGCGACATCGGTCGCGACGCCAGGATGCGCATGGCGGTCCTGCCAAGCCAGCTTCAGGCCATAGATAGCGCTGAAGAGATAAGGGATCAGGATCATCGCCGTCGAGAGCGAAATCAAGGCCAGATAGGAGGCCTTGGAATACAGCGTGAGCAAAAGGAAGAGCTGCACCATGCCGTTGCTGAGCCACAGCGCGTTGGCGGGCACGCCTTGGGCGTTTTGCCTCGCCAAAGCCGCAGGCATCACACCGCCTCCGGCGGGTGTGAACAAGGATTCGGCCGCCAGCAGCGTCCAAGCCAAGAAGCCGCCACCCACCGACACAATCAGCCCGCCATAGATGGCCAAAGCCCCCCAGGTGCCGACGACCTTCTCGAGAACCGGTGCCATCGACGGGTTCTTCAAGGCGGCCAATTCCGCTTGAGTGAAGATGCCCAATGACAGCAGGGACACGCCCATCAACAAGGCCAGGCAAAGCAGGAAGCCCAGCACCGTCGCGCGGCCCACATCCGCTCTTTGGGCGGCGCGCGCCGAGTAAACGCTGGCTCCCTCAATGCCGATGAAAACCCACACCGTGACCAGCATGGTGCTGCGCACCTGGTCCAACACCGAACCCAGCTCAGGCGTGTCCCAGTAGTTCAGCTGAAAAGTCTTGAGCTGAAAGGCCATGGCCACCAGACCAATGAACAGGAGCAAAGGAATCAGCTTGGCAGCAGTCACCACGGCGTTTAAAACCGCGGCTCCTTGGATGCCCCGCAGCACCATCAAATGCACCGCCCACACCACGATCGAAGCACCGATCACCGCCGCCGGCGTATTGCCCTCGCCAAATGCCGGATAGAAATAGCCCAAGGCAGCAAAGGCGGCGACCAAATAGCCCACATTGCCGATCCAAGCACTGACCCAATAGCCCCAGGCCGCGTTAAAGCCTACATACTCACCGGACAGCGCGCGAGCATAGGCATAGACACCGTTGTCCAAGTCCGGCTTGCGCACGGCCAGCCGCTGGAAGCTCAAAGCCAGCATCAACATGCCCAGGCCGGTGATGCACCAACCGATCACGATGGCCCCGGCTCCCGCACCAGCGGCCATGTTTTGCGGTAAACCAAAAATGCCGCTGCCAATGATGGAGCCCACCACCAGCGCAACCAGCAAACCCAGACCCAGCTTGCTGGCAGGCAAGGCCGAGGCTATCGGCGCTGTGGCCGGCGCAGCGACAGGCCCGGTGTTTGGCAGGGTAGGCTTCGCGCCGCCAAAAGGCGAAGGCACAGCGGCAGGAATGGAAGTTGACACGACAAGATCCTTTCAGGCGTGAAGGCCATGGACTGGCATCTGCACCGGGCTGGGCTGCGCACTTCTTGAAACTGGCATGCGCTCAAGCGCCCGTCGAGCTTGTGTTCGAGCGAGCAAGCCCCACAGGGCCGCTCAGTGATCGGCCCCGAGTTCCAGAAAAGGTTCAGCGCTTGATGCGGCTGATCTTGGTGCCTTCGATACTCAGGCTGGCCATCAAGCCTTGCTGGTCAGTGATGAAGGCATAGGCGTCATCCTTCAGCGTCGAGGTGCTGAGATTCTTGGCCACACCTTCGTTGACGACGACCACACTGGGACCGACACCGAACTCCCAGCCCTTGGTGTCCGCCAGATACTTCACAGCCTTGTCGTTCATCAGAAAGACCACATAGGCGTAGCTCTCGGCCCCCACCTGCCAACCCCAAGAGGCCGACACGGAGTTGAAGTACTCGCTGACCTTGCTGCCCTTCATCAGCACACCTTCGCCATAGCTGCCGCCAAAGACAAGACCGGCTTTGACAATTTTTGGGAAAACCAAAATGGCCTTGGCTTGGCGGCCCAGGGTCTCGGCCGTGGCGTTGCCCCGGTAAAGGCCCTGCAAAGTTTGAGCGGCGTCTTTGTCGAGGTCCTCGGCCGTTGCTGCTTGTGCCTGTGAACCCAAGGCGAGCAGCATGAGCGCGCTCGCGCCAGCCAAGAGCAGTCGATGGATCGCGCGTCGTGATGCAGTCATGTGCTTCCCCTCTGTTTGGCCGATTGCCAAACGCAAGACTAGGTGGGCCGATGACAGAGGTCTGTGCGACAGCGAACAGAAATCGCTCGGAGCGCTGACTCAGCTAAGCTAGCGCCAAACCCATTCAGGAGGGGGCACAAACGCGCCCTGCGCTGCGCCACAGCTGCAAAGCACGCTCACCCGGCACCATGGCTTGCAAACCAGCCAGAGACTCGGACGAGGCCTTGACCTCAGGCAATGCAGACAGGGCTTCACGAGTGCTGACCAACCAGACATTGCCGGAGTGGCAGAGCAGCCCGGCCCGATCTTTTTGCCATAGCACTTGTTGGCCCAGGGTTGGCGCGAATTGGGCGGCGTCGAGCAGTTCCTTGCGCCAGCTGTCGCGTTGCAGCAGTTGCCGATCGGCCCAGTCTTCCACCACGATCACCGGCTGCTGGATGCCGGCATAGAAAGCGAAATCGAAGGGGTAGTTTTGGACGTAGGCGATCCGATCACCTGGCTTCATTTCTTTGGCCAGCACCTGCGCCAAGGGGCTGGTGGACTTGGGCTTTTGATGGGCCACGATTGCAATCGCCGCCACGCAGGCGAGCGCCATGAAAACCAGCACAGCTCGCCACAACCTGGGCGCCAACAATTGAGCCTGGGCACCCGCGCCTGAAACGCAGGCCAGGGCCATCAAGGCAATCCATGGCAGCAAAGCCGGCGCTACATAGCCCGGCAGTTTCGAATTGGGCAAAGAGAAGAAGCCCACGATGACCACACACCACCACAGGTAAAGCCCATAGCGCTCGGCTTCATCGCCACCGCCTCGTTTCATCAAGCCCGAGAAAGTCTGGCGCACAGCCTGACGCAAGGCCGGCCAAGCACGCAAAGACCAGGGCAGAGTCACCAAGGGGAAAAAAGCCAGATAAAACCACCAAGGCTGAGCGTTATTGAAACCCTCACCGGCAAAGCGACGAAAGTGCTGGCCTACGATGAAGTAGTCGAAGAAGCCGTCAAAACGATGCTGCATGGCCAGCATCCAGGGCAAGGCCACCGCTGCGAAGACCAGCAAGCCCAGCGGGTGCAAAAGCCAAAAGACCTGCCGCCAACGGCCTTGCGCCAGCAACCAAGGCCCCAGGATCAAGGCAGGCAGCACCACACCAATCAAGCCCTTGGCCAACACGCCCAGGGCACAAAAGGCCCAGCCCAGAGCCAAGAACGCCCAGGCAGAGCCTCTCCCCAAGCTAGCGTCGGCCCGGCAGGCTTGGTCATGCGCCAAGGCCCTGTACAAGCTCAACACCGCAATACCAATGCAGGAAGCCACGCCCATATCGTGGTTGTTGAACTGGGCACCGTAAAAGAACAGCGGCGTGGTGGCCAACATGGCCAGGCCAACGCGCGCCGTCAGCAAGCCATGCCAGCGACGCAGATGAAAGAAAAACGCCGCCCCCAACAGCCAAGCCATCAAAGCCGGCGCCAATCGCAGCGCGAACTCGTTGATGCCGAACAGATACATGCCGAAGATATCCAGCCAGTACAAGAGCACCGGCTTATGGAAGTACGGCATGCCATTCAAGGTGGGCAACATCCAATCACCACTGAGCAGCATTTCCCGAGCTACTCCGCCATAACGACCTTCGTCAGGTACGGTCAAGGTCCGCAAGCCGAGGGTGCTGAGCAGCCACAGGGCTAGTAAGAGCAACTCACGCGCACCCCCGAAGCGCTGCCCATCTGCGCCTTGGGTCTGGGCCACAGGATCAGAGGTAAAAGGGGGTCGGCTCATGAGTTAGGCAGGGCAAGAAGGAGAACTGAAGAACGGATGGCGAAAGCCCAGGCCCCGATTGAAACGGGGCCTAGGCTCATTGCAAACGAAGTCCGGCTAATCCAGACTCAGGCTGGACGGCTCAACAGTTTGAGGACCTTGACCACATCGGCACCGCTGAGTACTCGGTGATCGTAAGTGGCTCCCAAGATCCCTGTTTGATCATCCACCGCCGTGTGCGCAATCATCAAACTGGTAAACGGCGAAAGCACAGGAATGTGGCGCCCCACCTTCCAGCGCGCCATGCTGGAGAAACTCAGCGTCGCCCCAGTGCACTGCTGAGGCGCGAGCTTGTGCCCAGAGGCCAAGCGCTGCAACTCCACCAATTCGGTGACCAATTGCTGCTTGTTCTTCTGTTCAGCAGCTTGCACCACGGTCAAATACAAAACCTCGGCGACTTGCACCGTAAAGCCAAGATTGACCTGGGCATAGTGATATCGCCCACTGTCCACCATGGTGGCATTGATCTTGGGATGGTCCTTGGCAATTTCGACTAGACGCGCGCCCATCAGCGGCAACAAAGGACTGAACAAGGCACCAGTCTCGGCCTGATGCGCCTTGGCAGCAGCAAGCCATGGGGCCTGCTCATAGCTGATCTCGATATAACCCGGAACCGCATGGTCGCGATGCCAAGTCACCGTCGACAGCATGCCTTTCTCGTGGCTGGCCAGGGCCTGGACCTCGCCCGGCACCGTCATGCTGGCTGCACTGACCTCGCGGCGGGCCGTTGGCGCCGCTGCGGCGCGATTCTTCCCACCTTGTTGTGCGTCGAGGTAACGCTGCACATCGGCGGCGCTCAAGCGCTCGCCCGAGGCGGCAACTTGCTCTGCCTGCAGCCCATGTTGACGCAGCAGGATATTCGCCTTGGCGGTAGGGGCTGCTGCGCCAGAAGCGGCAGAACCATGCGCAGCACGCTGATCGCGAGCGGAGCTCTTGGGGACTTCCTCGTCAGCCGTCTCGCCCAACCAAAGCAGCACCGAGCCGACGCGCAGCTGTTCGTCCACCTGACCCAACACAGCCAGCACATAGCCCCCAGCATGGGCTTCAACTTCCACCACCGCCTTGTCGGTCTCGACTTCTGCGATCACATCTCCGGCCGCCACCAAGCTTCCGACGGCGGCTGACAGCGAAACTAGCTTGACCTCATCGTCATTGTTGTTGACACGGGGAACGTTGATCGCAATGGCCATGGTGAAGAACTCTCAGAAATTAGGATAGTGAAGCCGCAAACTTAGCGTGCTTCAAAGCAGGTCGAGCACGCTGGCCACAATGGTGGCATCGTCGATCATTTGGGCGAACTCAAGGCTACGGGCTGCCGCGATCGGCACCGGCGGCAGGCCCAAGCGACCCACCGTTCCCTTGTAGCCCGCTTCCGCCAGCGATGCCAACAACTCGGCGCTGACGCCGTACTCATGGTGCGATTCCTCCACCACCAGAATGCAGTCGCGTTCCAGCAGCAAAGGCAGCAAGGTGTGGCGTGGCCAGGGCGCCAGCAGACTCGGGGCAATGATCTCCACTTGCAACTCTTCTTCGGCTTCGAGCCTTGCAGCGGCCCGCTCCACATGCGGCAACATACCGCCGAAGCTGAGCAGGGTCACATCGGGCGTGTCGCCGGATGCACGCTGAAGCGTCGGGAACAAAACCGCGCCCGGATCCGCCGAATGTGCCGGCAATTCAACATAGTCCTTCGGATCTTGCGCTTCCGAATAGAGCAGTTTGTGCTCCATAAAGACCGTCGGATTCGGCCAAGCCGTCACCGCATTGACCAGCAATTGCCCGACATTGTGTCGATGGCTACCGTAGACAACACTCAGGCCGGGAATGGAGACAAGAATGTTCTCTGGGCTCTGGCTATGGGTGGGCCCATAGCCGCGACGACCACCGGCTGGAGCGCGCACTACGATGGGCACCTCGGTATCGGGAAACATGCCGGGGAACTTGACCGCGTGGTTGTAGAGCTGGTCCACCGTCAAGGTCAGGAAGTCGGCGAACATAATCTCCACGACCGGCCTCATGCCCGCCAAGGCGAGTCCAATGCCGGCGCCGGTGATCCCCGCTTCGCTGATAGGCGTGGACAGCACTCGCCCCTCGAAGGCCGAGGACAAACCTGCCGTGACTTTGAAGGCGCCACCATAGGGTTCGTGCAAGTCCTCACCCAGAACCACAACTCTGGGGTCATGCTGCAACAAGTCCCGCAAAGCCAGATTGATCGCCGTGCGAACATTGGGCTGCTTGGCCGCTTGCATCGGTGCCGTGCTCGCGACCGGCTCGCGCAAGCAATGCTCGCGCAGGCTCTCAAACTGCGCTTCGGGCGAGGCCATGGCCAGCGCTTCTGAGGCAGCCACATGGGCTTTGATACTCGCGTCCAATTGATCCGCCTGAGCCTCGTCCAGCTGACGACGCAAGGCCATCAGCGGGTCGCGTCTGGCGATTTGCTGCTTGAGTTCTTCAGGGCGCAAATCGTCGCCCTTGCTGTGCGGGCCGAGTCGCTGCGTATTGATGCAAAGGAAACCCGCGCCTGGGCTGGCCCGCATCGACTTCACCACGGCTTCGGCTTGAGCCAAGAAGTCGGGGGCGGCGTCGTCCAACTCCCAGCTGCGAAGACCAAACGCTTGGCCTCGCGCCAATATGCTGCCGCCCAGCGAGTACGAGGTCTCGGTGGTTTGCGCAATGCCGTTGTTTTCCACAACGAACAACACCGGCAGCTTCCAGATGGCGGCCAGATTCATGCTCTCGTAGAGCAAGCCCTCGCCCAAGGTGCCGTCACCGATCATCACGGTGACCAAGCCTTGTGAGCCGCGTTGCTGCAGCGCCATGGCCAGGCCCACACCGATGCCGGTCATACCCGCTTGAACCCCATTGCTGTGGAAATGCCGGTAGGCCATGTGTTGGCTGCCACCATAGCCGCCGCAAACACCGGCCTCACGGCCCATAACCTCAGCCAAGAGACCGGTCACATTGCCGCTATAGGTCAAGAAATGGCCATGGTTGCGGTGATTTGACAGCACCACATCATCCGCATGATCCAAAGCACGTACCACGGACATCTGGCACAGCTCTTGCCCCAAGCAGGTGTGGGTCGTGCCCGACAGCAAGCCGCGCCCGAACAGGTCCAACAAAGTGGTTTCGGTCTGACGCAAGAGTTGGCCATAGCTGTAAGAGTCAGCAAGGTCCAGGGCAATCTTGGGTTTGCCGTGGGCATCTAACTCAAAGGGCAAGTCAGCAGTGGAGACGTTTTTCATGCGCGGGATTAGACCTCATTAGCAAGACCGAGCCGACTCATGCGGTGAGACATCGGCACTTTGACTTGGGAAAAATTAACTCTTTCGGCTGAATACTGACCGTGCAGTCACACAGGACGGCTCGGCCCTCCTGCTCCATGCAAAGCCGGACTTAAACCAACACTTCCACCACGGGCGCATGACCCAAAAAGGCTTGCGGGCTGGCGCTGGCACCGTAGGCACCGGACTGGAAGACAACGGCGAAGTCGCCCTCTCGAGCGAGCGGCAGCTCCATGCGATCGGCCAGCAGATCAAGCGGCGTGCACAAAGGCCCGACCACCGATGCAACTTCTCGCTCACTCTGACTCAAGCGATTACCGATGGTGACCGGGTAATTCTTGCGAATCACTTGGCCGAAATTGCCTGAGGCGGACAAATGATGGTTCAAGCCACCGTCGGTCACCAAGAAGACCTGCCCGCGCGAGATCTTCCGGTCCAAGATGCGAGTGACATAGACCCCAGCCTCACCCACGAAATAGCGGCCCAACTCGATCACCAACTTGGCCTCTGGCATCTCTTGTCGGGCGCGGGCTTGCAAAGCGGCCAGATTCTCACCGATCGACTGCAGGTCCAAGCGTTGTTCGCCTGGGAAGTACGGGATACCAAAGCCGCCGCCCAAATTCAAGAAACGGACGGGCGAAGGAGCCAACGCGGCCAGACGCAAGGCCAAGTCGAAGGACTTCTGCTGAGCCTCGCAAATTGCTTCCGGGCGCAAATTTTGAGAGCCCGCGAACAAATGAAAGCCCTCAAAGACCAAACCGCGCCGGGGCAACTCGGCCAACAATTCGGGTAGCTGCTCCACGTCAACGCCGAACTGCTTAGGCCCCCCCCCCATCTTCATGCCCGAGCCCTTGAGCTCGAAGTCCGGATTGACACGCACCGCTACCCGAGCCGGCAAACCGATCTGCTCGGAGATGCGCCCAAGAAGGTGAACCTCGCGCATCGACTCCACATTGATCAAGACTCGCGAAGCCACCGCTTGGCGCAACTCTTGTTCACGCTTGCCCGGGCCGGCGAAGCTGATGTCATGTGGCACAGCGCCGGCATCCAACGCGACCTTAAGCTCACCCGCTGATGCCACGTCAATGCCATCAACCAAGCCGGCCATCAAAGCCACAACGGCAGGCATTGGATTCGCCTTCATGGCGTAGTGCAGCTCAATGCCGGCCGGCAAGGCCTGACGCAAACTTGCGACCCGGTCTTTCAAGAGCTGGCGATCGTAGGCATAAAAAGGCGTTTGACCGACACGCTCCGCCAACACGGACAAGCGCTCACCGCCGATCACCAACTCGCCATCACGCTGCGCAAACTGCGACATGCTCACATGCTCTGGCGCTCGCTTAGGAATGATCGGATCTTGAACGGACATGGTCTGACTCTCTTCGGTTGATGCGGTGGACAGGACTTGCAAGTCCTGCCCGTACTCAGGATTGCTGGCGCTCAAGCCAAGCGGTAGACAATAGCTTGCGATCAATTTTGCCGTTAGGGTTGCGCGGCAAAGGCCCGGCCTGGAGTTCGAAACCTGCCGGAACCATATAGGCCGGCATGCGCTGGCGGCAGTCCAGCTGCAAAGCCGCCAGATCCACACCCGTCGCTCCGGGAGGCGCGGTCACGATGACTTGAATGGCCTGTCCCAGCGTGGGGTGGTCCACACCAAAAGCCACACACTCGCCGACCCGCTGGGTGGCGTACAAGATCTCTTCAACCTCCGTGGGGCTGACGCGATAGCCCGAGGTCTTCATCATTTCGTCGCGCCGGCCAATGAAGTACAAAAAGCCTTCGCTGTCGCGCCGCACTGTATCGCCTGAAAACACCGCGTACTCAGGCAACTGCAAGCCAGTGGCACGACCGGCCGTGCCAGCGGGCAGGAGCTTGTACCGCTCGGCGGTTTTTTCCGCGTCGTTCCAATAGCCCTGCCCCACCAAGGCTCCGCGATGCACCAACTCCCCGGGTTCATCCACATCACAGGGGCTGCCGTCCTCCCGAAGGACCGAGATCTCGGCATTGGGAATGGCCTTGCCAATGGAGTCCGGACGGCGATCGACTTCGCTGGGCGGCAAATAAGTGGAACGGAAAGCCTCGGTCAGGCCATACATCAGAAACGGCAAACTCTTGGGCGCACGCTTGCGCAGCGCGTCCAGTGTTTCCCGAGGCATGCGTCCCCCGGTGTTGGCGAAATAGCGCAAATGCTCGGTGATTGACGCCGGCCACTCCAGTTGGGAAAGCTGGATGTACAGCGGCGGCACGGCCGTCAATCCCGTCACACGCTCACGCTCCATGGCCTTGAGCACATCACGCGGCAACAAATAGTTCAACAATACGACGCGTGCCCCCACATGGAAGGCCGTCGTCAACTGACTGAAACCGGCATCAAACGACAGCGGCAGCGCGGCCAGCAAAGTGTCTTGCGCAGTGTTCTCTAGGTATGAAGCCACGCTCTTGGCGCCAGCCACCATATTGCGATGCGACAGGACCACACCCTTGGGACGCCCCGTGCTACCCGAGGTGTACAGGATGGCACAGATATCCGTATCGATGACACGGTGGCCGTCATGCACAGGCGTTTGCAAAAGCTGAGTCCAGTCGTGCAAGCCCACGCCTTCGGGCAAGACCGGCGGCTGCGCCGCCGGCGCGGTCAACACAATGTGCTTGACGCTTGGGCAAGCCGGCAACTGCGACAGCAGCAGGTCCAAACGCTCAGGCGAAGTCAGCAACACCTGCACATCGCAATCGCGCGCAATAAAGGCCACCTGTTCCGCCTTTAAGAGCGGATTCATCGGCACAAAAACGCCACCAGCGGCCGGGGCGGCAAAGCTGGCCACCACCGTTTCAAAGCGCTTTTCAAGATAGATCCCGACCCGCTCGCCGCGGCCCAAGCCGAGGGACAACAGGGCTGCAGCCGCGTGGGACACCTGCGCCTGCAACTGGCCATAACTGAGCGTTTGCCCGCCATAGCTCAAAGCCGCCGCATCGGGCGTTCGCAGCGCACTCCGAGAGATCAATTCATGCAAGAGTGAGGAATCATTCATGGGCAGATGGGGTCAAGATAGAAGGCCGTCAATCGCTTAGCAGCGGCACAAGGGCGCACGCCACTAGAATCGCCGGAGTTTTTTGCTACCGACACAGAGGATTATTCATGGACACCAAGCAGGTGCTGCGCTCATTGCTGGATGAAACGTTAAATCTGGAGGGTCGAGCCCAAGCTTTCAATGAAGCGACCCCCTTGCTCGGCGCGCTGCCAGAAATGGATTCCATGGGTGTGGTCTCACTGCTGACCGCGTTTGAGGACAAACTGGGCTTCTCGGTCGACGATGACGAAATTGACGGCTCGGTTTTCCAAACTTTCGGAACTCTACTCAGCTTTGTTCAAGGCAAATTGGGGCAGTAATTCGCGCCAAGCCTCGCAAGCGCCGAGGCCTGACACCTGATTCAGATGCAGCCTCAGGCGCCACGCCCCAAACCCTCCAGCAAGGCCGCCAGTTCGGCGGTACGCGCCCGGCGAGAATTGGCCGAGGCTACTTCTGGCTGCACTCCTTGCGCCTGTCCTGAGCGCAACTGACTCAGGAAGCGGGTCAAGCCGGCCTCGATGTCATGCTCGTCGGCGATGTTGACGATGTCGTCTGCACCGCCGCGACGCAGCGCTTGAGCCGTGTTGCCCTGCGGATCCGTCAGGCTGAAGATCGGGCGGCCGGCTCGGAAGTACTCGTATAACTTGGCCGGCACTTGATGGTTGCACATAGCTGCTTGAAACAGCAGCAATCCATCGGCGCAAAGCATCTCCCGCAGGGCATCGCGGTAAGCAATAGGCGGCGCAAGTTCAATCAGATCTGAGATGCCGTATTCACTCAGCATCTCTCGATATGCGCCGTCGCTACCCGTCGCCCGCAGGACAATGCGCAAGCTGTCAGCTCCCACTTGCCCGGCATCCCGCATTCGGCGCAGCGCCGAGAAAAACGGCCGAGGGTCCCGCTCCTGCGGGTAGAGAATGCCGCTATGGATCAGAGTCAGCTGACCTGTATGCCCCAAAGGCCGAGGCACGAAGTCGCGCTCGGCATCGCGAAAGTTCTCCTCGTCGTAGCCGTTTTCGATAACGGCCCATTTGGCAGCCGACTGCTCGGGATAACGCTCCGCGTACATCTCACGCGTGCCTTCGGTCGTAAACACCACCTTGCTGGCTCGACGAACCATCTTTTGCTCTAAGCGCCGATTGCTACGCCAGGTCTGAGGATCACTCGGGTAGCCCGGCTCAGTGATGGAGTCACGACAATCAGCGATCCAGGGCAGTCCACTCAATCGCGCCAGCGTATGCCCAATCATGTGGGCCGTGGTGATGGGGCAGGTCGAGAAAATCGCCGCCGGCTGGTGCCGACGAATCATTTGCATACCCGTCCAGACACCCGCTGGCCACCAAGTCACCCATCGATCTGGTTGCGCCATCCAACCCAGATAGCGGCCCTTGAATGAAAGATCGCGCGCAGTATTGAACGCAAACGCCCGCTCCACCACCATGCCGGAGGGTATCTCACCCATTTGGTCATCACTGACCGACTCATGCACACCGGGACTAACCGTCAAAATCAACGGTTCCCAACCATGCTCTCGCAAATAGTTTGAAAATTTCAGCGTGCGTTGGATGCCACTGCTGCCTTTGACCGGCGGATAGTGAAACGCAACCATCAGGATTTTCTTGTTGTTATCCATCACTGGGGCTTTCAAAGGTCCAGAGCCATGGTCTCGGAGTACAAGTAGTCAATCTGTGCGTCGTTCAAACTGGGACTCAAGTACACCTTGGGGTTGAAGCCACTGCGCAGCTTGTGCAGCCCCGGGATGTCGTCGAGAAAGCGCCGCTCCACATGGGTGCTGACCATGCCGCGCAAGAGCAGATGCCCGCCCAGCGCCGAAAACTTCTCGCTGAACAACTGCGGGTCGCTCAGGTAGAGCACTTCCGCCGAAGGCAGCCGCTTGAAACTGCGGCGTTTGTAGATGACGTGGCAGATTTGCGCGCCCTTTTTCAAGAGCACATGCTGTAACCACGGGAATCGCGAATGGTCCCGATAGATGCGCAATGCCTCACCATCCAAGCTTGCCTCGATGTCAGCCGACTGACTGATCAGCTGGACCCCCAAACTCAAGGCGGGCCGATTAAGAATCACAGCCACTTGTTCGTCGAGTTCCTTGAACTTAAAAAACTTTAAAGTGGCACCGACCACCTTGGTGGGTGAGAAATCAGTGAAATGCCAGCCCGGTTGACTGACCACGCTCATGGCCAGACGCATGCTTTGCTGACGGAAGGCATCCAGCACGCACCAACTGGTGATATTGCAAAAACGCTCGGCCTTGCCACCGATCACCCGATCGGCGTAATAGGCGCCAATGCCGCCCACGATTTGCCCTTCATTGCGCACGACAAACCCGTAATTGGGCTGCTCGGCCGACCAATTCGTTCTCAGCCCTTGGGCCCACTCTTCAGCGGAACGCGAAGACTGCAAATGCTGGTGCAAAAACTGCGCAAATTCAGGCAAGGTGGCGTCCGTCACCGGCTCGATCAGAGGTCTGGCCATATGTCCCTAAATAAATCGTATCGTCTCTTCAAGGCCAGGCCTTGAGCCAATCCACGCCCCAAGTGACCACCTGATTGCGCTGTGCGGCCGACGAGAAGGTGTGGTCCCCTTCCGCAAAGTCGTGTCGCGTCAACGCTTTGCTGGCCAACATTTGTTGCCAGTTGGAGTCAGTCTCGATCAGCTGTTCAAACTCACGAGCGATCAGGTCGCGCCCGCTGAGCACCAACATCACCGGCCCCGCAAAACGGTTAAAGCCAGCAAACAAGCGCTCAGGCAAGCTGCTACCGCCCAAGTCTTCGTTGTGCGACCCGCCCCCCGAGACGTTTTGAGCACCGGCCCTCGCCTTTTGCATCAAACCCAGCGCCGACTTCACCGACGCGAAAGGATTGAAGCGCAGACTCAGCACTTTGCGCCAAAAGCTAGGCTCCAACAGCCGCTGCAGATAGTAAAAGCGCAAGATCGCCTTGGCCTCGCCCTCTTCGGTTCGCACCCAAGGGTTGAGCAGCACCAAACCTTTGATGCGGGGGTCTCGGTGGGCATAGAACAAGATGGCGGAGGACGCATCGCACTCGCCCCAGAGCACCAACTCTTTCAAGCCCGGAGAGATCGCAAAGAAATGGTCGATGGCTGCGCGGATATCCGCGCCGACATCCTCGAAACCGCGAAAACTCCCGTGGGCATCGCCCATGCCGCGATAGTCAAACCGAAACACTGGGTAGCCTTCGGCACACAAATGCCGGGACCAGAGCGTCAACTGCCGATGCCCGCCGGCCCGATATTGAGGGCCCCCACCGACCACAAACAGCACACCGCGCGTCTGAGCCACACCCTCGGGCTGATGAAGAATGCCGACCAGGGAGTCTCCATCACAGGGGAACGAGAAAGCAGTTTCACTCATGCCGACACCAACGCTTCAGCTGCGCTATTCATCCATGCGCAGGTCTTCTCCAGCAAATCAGGCGCCACGGCCCGCTCATGAACCTGCCAAAAAGCGGGCCCGATATAAGCCTGTCCATCCACCTTCACACCGGCCTGCTGCCAAGCATTGACCAAGGCTTGGTTCGGAGCGGACAACTCTTGCTTATCTGCGCTGGCTTGCTCCACCCATAACACACGGTTGTTCTGCAAAGGCTGATATGCAGCTAGTTTCAGGCCATCCAGAACCGCGGTGAGTTGGGGGTGCAAGGCATAGCCTGCAACTTCCAAAGTGTCCCCCTGAGACAACAAGGCTCGCATCGATTGGGTGGTCTCTTTGGGCAAATCGGGCCGATCCAGTTGTGCCGCCATACGCACACGCAGGAATTGCGTCAAATGGATCTTGCCGTCCAAGACGGGCTGCCAAAGGAGCAAATCAGCATTCGGCACTTCGGCGCCCATTTGCGCCGCAAGAATCGCCCCCAGACGAACGCCCCAGATCACTTGCACAGGCGCCTGCAGATGCAACAGATGCCGCAAAGCACACCTTACATCCGCTTGCCACAACTCCCAGCGGGCATCGCCATGATCACCTTCACTGTCACCAGTGCCTGTGAGATCCAGAACCAAGGTCGCCAAGCCCCGGGCAGCGAAAGCCTGGGCCTGTAACGTCACCATGCTCCGGCAGCGATTCATTTCCTCATTGAAACCCTGCAGACAAAGCACAGAGCCGCGCAATGCAGGCTGACCCGGGCCGGGACGATGAAGCACTGAAAACAAACGCCCAACCGAGCCGTCTAGAAACTTCGGTTCGACCACGACGGGGCCCCCGCCCCACTGCAGACTCATCGATCAGCCCTGCGCCTTACGACTCAGCAAGTAATCTGCCATCAAGTCGAGACTACCCAAGTTGTCGATGGTGAAGTCTTCGCTGGCGATGCGAAAGTCATAAGCCTGCTCAAACCAGGAAATCAGCTCCAACAAACCTGCCGAATCGATCAAGCCCGAGGCCGGCAAAATCTCGTCTGCCAACAAATCGCTGGCGTCGAGGTCCAGGCTGGACGCGATTCTGACGACTTCAGCCTTGATGGCCGCAACGATGTCACTCTTGTTCAATGTCATATGGGATCGAGTCAATAAATCTAAAAATGCGCAAGCAACGGAATCAGCCAAGTAGCAATCGAGTGGTCAACGCCAACATTGAGTCAAACCTGAGCAATCGCCGTCACCACAAACGCCGGCGATTCTCGCATTGGGGCGTGTTGAATCTCGATCAATTTACGCGATCCAGGACCCCGCCAAAGAGCAAAGCCCCATGGATTCGTGGCAAACATGAGAAATTCACAGGTCAAGTGGGCTACACCGGCCCTAAGCTACCGACACTATCGGGGATCCTCGATGTGCATTCGCCAGTTCAATTCCGGCAGATTACTGCCGGCATAATGATTCATACAGCCAGACGAGGCTCAGCCCATTGCCACGTGCTAGTTTGTGCGCCACTCTGTACTTACAAAGCTAGCAGCTTGACCTAAATTTTCAACCCACTCCAATTGACGCCAAGTGTTGGCAAAACATGGGCACAGCACCCAACGCAATTCACATGAACATTGAGAATATTCACAGGCCATTGGAGGGGGATGCTTCGACTCCAATGCTGACAAAAACGTTCAAGTCCGCTCTCTGTTTTTTGGCTTTGCTTTCGGCGACGGTTTCAGTCCAGGCACAAAACGAGACCTGCGGTCCGCTGACCAACGCATACGGCCCTTTCAATTACCGGACCCAATACGAACAAATCAAAGTCGTAGAGGCCTTCCACTTCAACGCCGACGTGGCAAATTTACGCCGAGGCATGACGGGATCCATGGCCAGCGACCTTGATTACACCTTGCGTGCAAGCCCCAATCACAGTAAAGCCTTAATCGCGATGATGCGCCTGGCTGAGCGCCAAAAGACCGAAAAGCCGGTAGGTTCCAGCTATTCCGTTGAATGCTGGTTCGACCGAAGCCTTCGCTTCAGCCCCAACGACGCGATCGTCCGCATGATCTTTGCAGACTACCTGGGGAAAAGAAATCGCAAGGCAGAGGCCATCCAACAATTGGATAAAGTCATCGAACAAGGGATTGATAGCCCCTTGACTCATTACAACCTGGGCTTAATTTTTGTCGACCTTGGCGAGTTCGATCGCGCGCTGGAGCAGGCTCAAGTCGCTTACGAAATGGGCATTCAGCAACCCACCCTGAAAGCACGCCTTCAAGCGGCCGGCAAGTGGCAAGAAACCCCCTCGCAATGAGCGTACCGAACTCCTCAACCGGTAGCTCAATGCCCGCACGGCGCCCCACCCCATCTTCAGCAGTTCAACCGAGCTTGGCGGAAATGGCAGCCGACAGTTTCGGTAAGGATAGCCCAAATGAGCACTCGTAGAGCGCTGATGTTCTCCTTCCTGGAGCGATACAGCGGCTTGGTGATTGCTATCGCTTCCTCAATGGCGATTGCCCGCCTCCTTGCGCCCGAAGACCTGGGAGTGTTTTCGGTGGCCATGGCCTTACTGATGCTGTCCGCCACCGTGCGAGACATGGGTGCAGGACAGTACGTCGTCCAAGCCAAGGAACTGACCCGCGAAAGCTTGAAGGCAGTCTGGACGATTCAGCTGTGTGTGGGCTTTGGCCTTGCCCTTCTGATTGCCATTTTGGCCTGGCCTGCTGCCGCCTTCTACCGCGAACCTCGAATCGCCAGTATTTTGTTCATCACTGCAGCGTCCTACCTCTTCAACCCGGTTGGCTCCATTACCTATGCCCTGTTGATGCGGGATATGGCTTTCGGCAAGCTGGCGACCATGCGACTATCGGCCGCCGTGGTTGGAGCCGTCGTCTCCATAGGCCTCGCGGCGAAAGGCCATGGTCCGGTCAGTTTGGCCTGGGGGAATTTCGCCAGCATTTTGACCAATGCCTTGGTGGCCCAATTCTTTCGGCCAGGCGCGCTGCCCTGGGGACTGAACTTTCAAGGTACCCGCGAAGTCTTGAGTTTTGGCAGCCGCATCACGGGCACGGCCCTGATCAATACTTTGATGGTATCTACGCCAGACTTCGCACTGGGCAAGCTTCAAGGCATGGTCGCGGCCGGTCTGTACAGCCGAAGCAATGGCCTAGTCTCCATGTTTTCACGCTTGGTGACAGACGCCGTGTATGGCGTGTCACTGGCACTTTTTTCTTCATTGCGGAGAGAAAACCAAGACGTACGTCCCGGTTTTTTTCAAGCGATGAGCTACATCATCGTTTTGAATTGGGCGTTTTCATTGGGATTGATGCTGCTGGCCAGCCCTGTCACGCGACTACTCTACGGGCACCAATGGGATGACTCCGTCGAACTTACTCGATGGCTGGCCTTAGCGGGCGCGCTGACTGCACCAGTTCCGATTTGCATTGCCAGTTGCACCGGCCTCGGTCGCGCCGATGTCGTCCTCAAGACTTCTGCTTTGTCCGGCCTTCTCTCCGCCATCGGCGCATTGTGCGGAGCCTATGTGAGCCTTCGTTGCATGGGCATTGGCATTGTGTTTGCCTCGGGCCTTGGAGCTTTGGCATGGATCAGGGCCACGCAACAGGTGGTCGATTTTGAATGGGGACCGATGATCAAGATCTTGCTCAATTGCGGCTTTGTGGCTATGGCTAGCGCGGTCATTCCACTGGTCGTCATGCTGCATTTTGGTTGGACGCCTTCTCAGCCCATCGTGCCTTTGATCCTTGCGACTGCAGGGGCTGCGATGACGCTACTGCTCGCCCTGATTCTGAGCAAACACCCTTTGTCGCAGGAAGTGACAAGAACCTTCCGTCGCAAATCAAGCGCTGCCACGCACTCCTCTTGAATTCACTGAATTCCATGAACAGCCAACCCAGCCCGACAGACGCTCGAGATCAAGCCCTGATCTCGATCGTTTTGCCCTGCTACAACAGTCAGCGGTATCTCCGAGAAACGCTCGATTCCGTGCGTAATCAGAGCCACCTGAATTGGGAACTGATTGCTGTGGACGATTGTTCCAGTGATCAGACAGCTGAGATGCTGCAAGCCGCCGCAACGAATGACCCACGGATTCGCTACGTGAGGCGCGAATCGCGGGGTGGCAAACCCTCGGTGTCGAAGAACACCGGTTTGGAATATGTGCGGGGCGACTACATCGCTTTCATTGACCATGACGATAACTACCTACCAAGAAAGCTGGAGCTTCTTTTAAGAGCACTTCAAGAGCACCCCGACCACGTTGCAGCCTTTCATGACCTGGAGTACATCGACAGCCAGAGTCAGTCCAAGGGAGAGCGGTACATCCCGGACTTCAGAAGCCACGCTCAAGACTACATCGCCGAGTTGGAGCCCGGGGTATTCAGTTGCGGTGATCGCTATCCAATCTTCCAAGCTCTGCGCTACTCAGGCATCCAAACTACTGGCTGCCTACTTGCCAAGTCAAGGCTGCCGGATGGATTCATCCACTACGACACCCGTTACACCATCACCGACGACAAAGACCTTTGGGTCAGACTGGCACTCCAAGGCAAGCTGATTTTTGTCAACGAAGTGCTGGCGCAATACCGAGTGCATGCCAACAATCTATCCAATGACAGCTTGAGAAGCCATCAAGATATTTGCCAACTTTTGCAGGTGAATATTGAACGGCTTAGCACACTGGCCAGCAAGGCGGAATTAAGTCTACTGAAGACCCAATTGGCCCAGAGCTTCGAGCATTGGGCATGGTCATTGCGCTGCAAAGGACTGACCGGTCAAGCGATGAAAGCCTATTGGCACGCAATGACGCTCAAACCGTCATTGAAAACTCTCGCGTCGATATTGAAGGCCGGCTTCAAGCCACAAGCACTTGCCAATGCCGACCATCGATGAGCATCGACACTCTATGAGCGTTCGCGCATCTGCTGCGCCAGCATTGGAAGCGGCAGGCCGCTTGCGCATGGATCCCCTATGCCGCTGACTCAAACCTTCAAATGACGAGCTTGATACCCCGCAATCGACTTGAAGTGGGGCAAAGCAGCCTCATAGACCAAGAGGCCAAGCCAGGGGCCTCCTCGGTCTGCATCATCATCCCCAGCACTTGCGAATTACGCCGATTTGAAGGTCTACGCCGAGCGATAGACAGCATCCTTGGGCAGGAGGAGGTCGCGGTACGCGTGTTGGTCGTCGTCAATGGCCAGAGAGTCGATCCTGATTGCTTCAGGCGCTTGCAGTCACGCCAAGACATCGAAGTCCGCTATGAATCCGAAGGCAGTTCAGTCAAGGCCATCGGCATAGGCCGCGACCTGGTCCGCGAACCGTTTTTTGGATTCTTGGATGATGACGATGAATACTTGCCTGGCGCCCTTGCGAATCGTATCGCCCCCATGCTGCGCGACGCTTCGATCGACTTCGTGGCATCGAATGGCTTGCGCTGCAATGAACAAGGTATTGATGAGCCATTCCTCACAGACACCGCATCGATCGAATCGGCGCCGCTCGAAGAATTAACGCGAGCCAATTGGCTGGCCTCGTGCGGCGGCTTGTTCAGAACAGCCTCAGTGGTTCCTGGCGATTTCGATCCCAGCGTGCGGTATTTTGAGTGGACCTACTTGGCCTATTTGCTGGCCTGCACCCGACGAATGGGCTTCGTCGACCAAGCCACTTTTCGAATTCACAGCACGCCAGGGTCTCTTTCCAAGTCTTTGGCATACCAAACGGCGGAGACTTGCGTGCTACAAAAGGTGCTGGAACTGAAGTTACCCAAACCTGTGCGGGCCTTGGTCAAAGCCAAGTTGAGCGCGGCGCACCATGACGCTGCAGAACTGGCTTACGCCCAGGGTGAGCAAGGGACGGCGTGGCGTCATCATCTGCGCAGCCTGCTTTTGCCAGGCGGCCTTCGCTACTTGGCGTTCAGTCGTCATTTAATGATTAAGCCTTGATGGCCTTTCACATTAATGTGAGAGCCTGCAAGACTTCACGAGTTTGAGGCTTACACCAAAGAATTAGGGGCTTCTTCGGGCTGAAGCCACAATTTGAAACACTATGATCGCGCCCAAGCCACGCGACTGCTGTTTGGCAGGCCTCTGCCCTCTCGCTCCCGCCTTGCGTGCCGCTGGGCAAAGAAGTTAGCTGAAACCCAATAGACTCACTCCTGCTCGTAAATGCCCATCGGCCTTACGCAAGAATCCAGCACGAAATGAACGAGATCACGCGAATGTTTTTTTCAGGTCGCCCCGAGTTTCCGGGCCAAAGCAAGCGCAGTTCAGATTCGCCTCAGGTTGTATTGGAGGCTTGGAAAGCGCAGTTGTCCTCTGGCCCCGCACATGCCGCCAAGGCTGTACGCGGCGACTTTGCGGTGGCGCTGCAAACAGAGAGCGGACAGACCTTCCTGGCCGTGGACCGCTTTGGCATTCAGTCCTTGTGCTACCGGGTGGATGGCAAGCAAATTCACTTCGCGGCGCGTGCGGATGACCTGGCCAGGGACGCCGAGGCCATTGATCCTCAGGCCATTTTTGACTACCTGTATTTCCATTGCATTCCTTCGCCGCGAACAGTTTTCAAGAACGTCTTGAGAGTGCCTCCCGGCCACTATGTCTGGTTCGATCAAGGCCAATTGACTGTTGCGCCCTACTGGACGCCCGAATTCCAACCCCAAGAAGGCTTGGGATTCGCATCGGCGCGCGACGAATTCAGGGGTCTGCTGAAACAAGCCGTCAGCTCGCAACTGTGCGAAGGAAAGCCCGCATGCTTTCTCAGCGGTGGCACAGACAGTTCGACCGTGGCCGGCATGATCCGTGAAGCTACTGGACAACGCCCGAGCACTTACTCGATTGGCTTCGAAGCCGACGGCTACGATGAAATGGCGTATGCGCGCATTGCTGCCAAGCACTTCGACGCTGAGCACCACGAGATTTACTTCACGCCTGATGAGCTGGTCGCCAACATTCCGAAGGTGGCTTGCTTTTATGACCAACCCTTCGGCAACTCATCCGCTCTGCCCGCCTACTATTGCGCGCAGCGAGCCAAGCAAGACGGGGTGATCAAGCTGCTTGCCGGCGATGGTGGCGACGAGCTGTTCGGCGGTAACAGTCGCTATGCCAAACAGCGGGTGTTTTCCTGGTGGCAGTCTGTGCCCGGCCCTATTCGCCGAGGCTTGCTTGAGCCTTTGTGCATGAGCGATTTTGCAGCGCGCACGCCCTTGCTAAAAAAAGCGCACAGCTATGTCGAGCAAGCCAGGGTGCCCATGCCTGGCCGTTTGCAGATGTACAACCTGTTGCTTCGCCTGGGCATCCACGACATGCTGTGCCCGGACTTCCTCCAACAAGTCGATGTAGACGCCCCTGCCCACCATCAACAGAGTGTCTGGGACATGAATGCCCAGGCAAGTGAGCTGAATGCCACCTTGGCTTTCGATTGGCGCTACACCCTCGGCGAAAGCGATTTGCCCAAGGTCCGTGAAACCTCCAAATTGGCAAGCATTGAAGTCGGCTTCCCGATGCTGGATACCGCCTTGCTGGACTTCTCTTTGAAATTGCCCGATGACTTCAAACTTCGCGGCCTGAAGCTGCGCTGGTTCTTCAAAGAAGCCTTGCGCGGCTTTTTGCCGGATGAAATTCTAAGCAAGAAGAAACAAGGTTTCGGGCTGCCCTTCGGTGTCTGGATGACGCAAAAGCCAGCGTTGAAGAGCTTGGCCGAAGACTCTTTGAGAACGCTGGCTCGCCGAGGCATCGTGAAGCCCGAATTCATCGAGCAACTTTTGAGCGTGCGCCTGCGTGAGCACCCCGGCTATTACGGGGAGCAGGTGTGGATATTGATGATGCTGGAGCAATGGCTGAGAGCGAAGGCTCCAACGTACGCCGCCGGCAACGGGCGAGCGGTGTGATGCGGGTTGTTCTGAGTTTTGATATCGAGATTTGGTGCGGAGGCTGGGAGCAACTAGATCAGAAGTTCCCCGCTGCTTTTGAGCGCTACATCTATGGCCGCTCGGAAGCCGGAGCCTATGCCTTACCAAAGACTCTGGAGATTCTTCAGAGGCATCAATTGCAAGCGGTCTTCTTCATCGAGCCTTTGTTCGCCGCTCGTTTTGGCCTGAAGTACCTTGAAGAGATCGTTGGCCTGATCAAGGCGGCCGGTCAAGATGTGCAATTGCACCTTCACCCGGAGTGGAGCGATGAAATCACCCCGCTCCCCTTCCCTGGCGCCGCAGTCAAGCGACAGCACTTGTTTCAATACGACCTGGAGGAGCAAACGCGGCTGATCGGGCTGGGCAAGCAATTGCTGCAGCAAGCAGGTGGAGGTCAAGCCCAAGTGTTTCGCGCAGGCAGCTATGCCGCCAATGCCAACACCTACAAAGCACTAGCCGCTAACGGCATTTACCTGGATTCCAGCCTGAACAACTGCTTTGCCAACAGCGGGCAAGACATTCCGCGAGACAACACAAGCAACGCTACCCTCGACATTGGCGAAGTCCATTGCGTACCCGTGAGTGTTTACCAAGACGGACTCGGCTGCCGCCGCCCCGCACAGATCTCCGCCGCCGGCAACGATGAACTAAAAGAAGCCATGGAGAGTGCCCTTGCGCAAGGGCAAACCGATTTTGTGGTGGTCTCTCACAACTTCGAAATGCTCAAAGCCAAAACCTCTCTGCCGGACAGGTTGGTGGTCAATCGCTTCGAAAACCTGTGCGCCTTCTTAGCCGCCCAGGCTCATCGCTTTGATGTGGGGCCGTTCCGTTCTGCCCGCAGCCCAAGCCTTGTACAGGCAGCATTCCCCCAGGTTTCCCGCCTGGCCACAACACGCCGATACATCGAACAATTAAGGCGTCGCTTCTGAGCGACGCTCAGACCTCATCCTCCTCCACGACCGTTTGGGAAAGAACTTGACATGCTGCACAAGGAGAGTTTTCAGCATCACATCCATGTGTTTCGCGGGGTGGCCATCATCCTCATCGTCTGCGCGCATACATTGCCGTCCTTGGACTGGTCGGGCCATCCGCTCACCTACCGGCTCTTGGATGCTTTGGCCAATGAGTCCTCGATCTTTTTCTTCTTCATTGCGGGCTATTTGTTTCAGCACCTCAGCGCGCGCTTCAACTTTCGCAGCTACCTGAAGCAAAAGCTGAAAACGGTGATTGCGCCGTACCTCTTGCTGTCCTTGCCGGCCTTGTTCATCTTCACGCAGCTCGTCCACCGTGAAGGCATGTGGTACTGGTTCTACTCCTTGCCGGTCTGGCAGCAGCTGGGTTTGTTCTTGCTTACCGGCAAGCATCTGACGCCCTTGTGGTTTGTGCCAACCATCACCTTGTTTTATCTGGTTGCCCCCTTGTTCATTGCGCTGGACCGCCGGGCGCCCGTTTTGTACTGGCTGATCCTGCCCCTGTGGTTGTTGTCCATCTACTTGGGGCGTGATGGCCCGCTGGGACCCATCGACAAAGCCATTTATTTGCTCCCGGCCTACATGATGGGTATGGCCTTCTCGCACTTCCAAGAAACGAGTGAAAAGCTGACCCAACGGTTCTGGCTTCCTCTACTTATTGTGAGTTCAGTTGGTATGGCAGGCCATGTCCTGGAGTGGCCGATTCCGCCGCACTACTTGATGCTGATGAAGTTACCGATGTCTCTACTGATCACGGTGGCCTTGCTGCGCTGGCACAAGCTGTTGGGATCTAAGCTCGACTACATCGCCCATGTGAGCTTCGGTATTTTCTTCGTGCACGCTTACTTCATCTCATTCATCAAAGTGGGAACGGTCTACCTGATGCACGGCCGGCTCTATGCCGGCGAAGGGAGCGGCGACCTCCCCGGCAATTTGCTCGTCTTCAGCGTTTATGCCGGCTTGGTATTGCTGTTCTCGGTGTTGCTGATCAAGGCGGCACAAAAGGTCTTGGGCAAGAACAGCCGGATGTTCATCGGCGCGTGATCATCGACAGTTGTTCGTCGGCACTTAAGGGATGAGTGCCGACCTGTTCTTCGGTGCTTCGCCCTTGTTGCCAAGACCCGGATCCAACGATCTGGTCCTGAGTCACACACCGGGCGAGGCGAAAGCTGTAGGGAGTCACGCCTTGAGGGCACGAATCCAAGCCTTGACCTTCTTCTTGACACCGTAACGCTGCAACAACTCGCCCAGAGCATCGCTCAGGCGAGCCACAAACCGGTGCAAGCGGAGCAAAAACTTGTGCTTGAAGGTGTCCTTCAACAGGTAGAGGTCCACAAACTCTTGCCTGTGCGTGGCAAACAGTGATTTGTACTGCGCTTCACCCGGGCCAAAGTCCAAAATCGAATGGCGCCCGAGAGCAAAGATATCCTCGATCAGGTGATAGAGGAGCACCGTTCCGGGCGAATGGCTGGCGCATTCCGGCAGATAGCCAATGGTGTCATAGATCAGCCGAGAGCCCTGTTGGCGGCACCAAGCAAACGCGATGGCGCGCCCTTGGTCGCGCAAAAGATAGCCCCGCGCACAGCCCTGTTCTGCCAAGGCTTGCATTTGTGCCAAAAACTCAGGACCCGAGGGCAGCCCCGCGTCAAGAAGACGGGTTTGATAGGTTTGCTTTGAAATGGCCAGAGCTTCGGTGAGGAAACGCTCCATCTCCTCGGGGGCGGTATAGACCTCCCACGGCGCGCCCCCCCCCTGTCGCTCCGTAAAACGACGCACCGACCGCTGCAGGTTTTGACGCGGTTTGGAGGAAAACTGTTGCTTCAAATACTCGGGAAAGCTGCCACCCACCGCGACATAGTGAAGCACGTCCCGATGAGACACATAACGAATCAAACCCCCGTACTGTCCCAGGCCGGGCTCACAAAAAGAAGCGGGCACTTTTCTGCACAACAGGCCATCTAACTTGCCGCTCAGTTGCGCTTCCAACGCAGCGCAAGATGCAGGCCAGCCGGGCTGCTCAAACCGTGCTGGATCCAGAACCAAGAGCTCGGGATACCAAGCCCCCAGCACCCACTCTCCCAACCGATACTTGAGCCGAACCGCCTGTTGACGGCGCATGCTGAACTCCAAGCCATCGAGTTCGGAAGCGACAGACGCGGCGACCACCGCTGCAGTTTCAGAAGTCTTCAAACCGTCACCACTTTTTGCCTGAAGGCATTGCGCCACATCCTCAACAAGAATCGCCAAGCGCTGCGATCCCAGGGGGTGAATCGAGGGAGCTGCATCAAGTCGAACTGTCTTGAATCGGCGGCGCCCCAGGCCGTTGACACCGCGGCGTGAAAGCCCAAGGACTTCACCACGGCGGCAGTCTCTGGCGTGTAATCCAGGCCCGGCTGGCCATTTGGGTAAGCGAACAAAGGCACAGGTGCCTGCAAGAGCGCTTCCAAACGCTGTTTGCTCGACAAAATCTCCAAGCGCGCCGCCTGCGCATCAAGTCGGGCCAAGATCGGATGAGTTGCCGTGTGGGCACCGATCTGCATGCCGGCAGCATGCATGGCCTTGACCTGCTCTGAGCTCATCATCAAATCGTTCGGCAACTTGACTTGGGCGCGTTCTGCGAGCTTTTCAGTCAATAGCAGACGCTGGCTGGGCTCAAGGTACTTGATCTGGCGCAGCACCTGGTCAATGGCTGAACGACGCTGCTGCGGGCTGCCCAAAACATAACGACCCAATGACAATCCCTCGACCAGATCGTCGAGATTCAACTCGGGAGCGGAACAGCGCCTGATGGACTCGATGACGGAGTCGTTCCACATCCGCCCGCCGTTCAAATAAGCTGTCGCGATGAAAAAAGTAGCAGGCAAGCCGAGGGCTCGCAAAATCGGCATCGCCAAATCATGGTTGTCCGCATACCCATCATCAAAAGTGATGCACACCGCCCGAGCCGGCAAACGCCCGGCTTCCAATAGTTCAACCGCCTGATCAAGCGGCAACACATGGAACCAGCGCTTGAGCCACACGCAGATCTGTTTAAAGCGCACGACATCCACTTCGTCAGGGAACAATTCATCGGGCTTCGCCAAGACCCGGTGAAAGATCAGTGTGGGCAACTTGGCAGCTTTACCACCCGGGAACAAGGCCGACAACAGGATTCGAATCATTTCAAGCCCCGACCGATGATGGAGGCGGTGTCTTGGGGTTGAAAGCCCCTAGCCACCTCGGATAAGTGGAAGATTCTTGATTCCAGGTCTGCTTCTGCACCCAGACACGCGTCAAAACCACCAAAGCCATCACCTCATACGGCAAATCAAAATAGGCCAAGCTCAAGAAGGCCCCACCCACCGCATAGGCCACAAGGGAGACCTGCGACATCACAGCCAAATCAAAGCACCATTTGCACTCTGGAATGTTGCGCGTCTGCTTTTTGATCCAAGAAGCACTGCGCCAGGTGGAGATCCCAATGCCCAAAAAGATAAATAGGCCCACAAAGCCATGATTACCAAGCACTTGGAAATAGATGCTGTGCGCCGCCCGCAGGTCCGAAGGATCAGGCGCATAAGCCAAGGCTAGATCGGGTCGAATGGGGTTGAAGCCCACACCAAAAGGTCGATGGATCGCGATATTCCAGGCATGCCACCAGGCGTTGATTCGGCCTAAGGCGGAGCCGTCCTGCTCATAGGTTTTGATCGTGTCCATGCGTTGACTCCACTCGTCAGGCATGAAGCCGATCATCAATGAGCCGACCACCAGCAGCAGCAGGCCCATCGACGCTTTGTTCTTGCTCCCCATCCAAAGAAACAAAGCCATGGACGCCAGAGCCAGCAAGGCCCCGCGCGAATGGCTGCCCAATGCTGAGATCGCCACCAAGCCCATACCGACAAACAGGCTGCGTTTCAACCAAGCCGAGTGGGCTTGCAGCTGAAGGTAGCGCATCAAGGGAATGGTCATGACGAGGGACAAAGCAAACTCGTTGTTGTCTTCGATGAAGGAGCCCGACGGTCCCCAAACCCGATAGCTGCCGCCATGTAAAAGCGTAAAGACTCCGCCTTTGATGCCCAAAATGGCCAATGAGGCCACGACCACACACATCAACGCCATGATTTGAACTTTGCTTCGAATTAGCGCCAAGCCAACCAAGAGCATCAGGTTGATCTTCATCACCTTCTTCCATTGGTCAAAGTCGCCTTCGACATCAACACCCAACAACCAGGTCAGCGTCATCCAGCCGCAAAAGACAACAAACCAGGTCACCGGGTTGTCGGCCATCGGATTGTGTTTGTCACGTGTATGGATCAACCCCATCAAGGTACACGCGGCCGCCAATGCCGCCACAGGGAAGCTGTAGGCGAACCCATAGGTGTAGCGATGCGGATTCATGATGCTCAGCCATGTCCACAACAAAACGCCAATCCAAGGGCGTTTCAAAGCCGCCAACGAACCCCAGACAACGAGTCCGACTATCAGAATGTCACGCATCTCGATGCAACCTCATATGCAGTTCTTGACTACGCTCAACTCGCATGACTAATGATGTAGCGGAATTTGCCCGATTTCTCTGGGGCGATTTCATCCATGACGCGAACATCGATCCGAACTTCGGCACCTAAACGCAACTTGAATTGCTGGGTGATGCGCTCTGTCGCCACCAAAGTATCAAAACCAACCTCCGGCAAGAGTTGCACCTCGCAGTGGGATCGGCTGTGTTGAATGACCTTGAATGAACGCAGCCCGGACAAATCGCGCAGAACGTAGATCAAAGCAAGTCCATGCATCACGGTGCCATCCGCTGCAATGACAAAGTCCGTGCTTCGCCCTTGAATCTCTTTCAGCATTGGCAATCCGCGGCCACAAGCACATTGCTTGTCATCCATCACAGCCACGTCCCCGGTCTTGTAGCGGATGAAGGGGAAGTCAGAAGTGGCCAAATGCGTCACCACGATTTCGCCGGCCTGCCCCAGTGGCACCGGAAGTCCTTGGCCATCGATCAACTCAACAATCACATCTTCTGCTGTGATGTGCATCCCGCCCGAAGGGCACTCATGAGCAATAAAACCAGCGTCGCGTCCACCATAGCCGTTTGCGACCGGGCAGCCAAACACCGTAGAAATCATGCTTCTTTGCTCGTCGTAAAGACGCTCAGAGGTCACGAATGCGACCTTGATACCCAGATCATCCATACGTACACCGCGGTCTAGGGCATGTCGAGCGATGTGAGAAAGAGCTGAAGGATAGCCAAACAGCATGCGAGGCCGGCGACGGCGAATCGCATCGATAAACCCGTCCAGCTTGGCACTGGACATTTCAAACGCGGGAAGCAACTCGGTTCGTAGCACGCGATCGCGTATGGCTTTGATCCGATCTTGTTTGCCCAACTCAATCGGCGAGCCCCAGACCACCATCTCTGGGTCACCGATATCTACACCCCACCAACGGGTCGCTCTCCATTTGGCGGCCACGTCATGACTGACTCGCTCTTTGCCAATGAAAAAGATCAGGGGCTCGCCCGATGAGCCACCGGTATTGAAGCGCGCCAAACCACGCGCTTGGCTGCTCTTCATGGCTTCTGTATTGGCCCGAATTACCGACTTGGTCAGGAAGGGCAATTTCTGCAAATCCTCCAGGGAGCTCATGCCTTTCTCGGGGATCCCGGACTCCGCCAATAGCTGGCGATAAAAAGGCACATGCTGCCGGGCATCGCGCATCAAAGCATTGAGGCGCTGCAGTTGGAATTCAGCCAAGGCTTGCGGCTTCAGCCACTGGCTCTGTTCCAGTTGCCGACGAATCTGAACACTGTCATGCCCCTTGAGTCTTTCATGCAAGGGGAATGCCAACGCCGATACGACAGAGGTGTAGAGCGAACTCATGGATATGCAGTGTTTCGTTGAGCGCTTTGAGCAGGCTGAGGCACGGCGGCAGCTTTCATCGCGGCGCCGCCTTGGCCGCAGCACTCGCTTGCCGATGAATGCGCCGGAATTCCTCGACCAGCACTTCGACCCGCCGATCCCAGGTGTTATCTTGCGCATAGGTCCGGATGGCCTGCCTGTCCCAATCGCGCCGCAAGCCCTGTTCAATGGCGGAGCAAAGCCGGTCATGGTCACCAAAAGGCAGTACCTCACCGAGCGACGAATGATTGACAACCTCAGCATTGCCCCCCACGTCGGTCGTCACCACAGGCAAGCCACAAGCCATGGCTTCCAGAAACACATTGGCCCAGCCCTCGTTGCGGGTGGAAAGCACAAACAAATCGGCGGCGCTCAACAGTCCCGCCAAGTCATCTGGCTTGACCGGCCCCAAAAACCTGACATGCGCCTCAAGGCCCAAGGACTGAACTTGAGACTTCAGTTTCTCCGTCCAATCGCCTTCCGGACTGGGCCCTCCCACCACCAGATAGATCAGAGCAGGAAACTGCTTCAACAAACTAGGAAGACAGTCGATGACCCGGTGAAAGCCTTTGCGTTCGACCAGCCCCCCAACGGTAATCAACACCGGGGCGTCAGCAAGCAAACCAAGGCGGACTCGCTGCTGCACCTTATCCAGCATTTGGAAGCGCTGCAGGTCAACTCCGTTGCCCACCACCTTGACCTTTTCAGGCGACGCGCCCAGGCTCAGCGCCAGTTGCCGCAATGACTCCGAAACCGAGAACACCTGCTGCGCTTGACACAATGCCTTTCGCAGTTGCGGCCCCAAGGCAGGGTCTTGAGAATGACGCAATTCAGTGCCACGCATCGTGATGCAGACCGGAACCTTCAGCCACCGTCCCAAACGCACCGCGGCAGCACCATCGGGATAACCGAAATGCGCATCGAGCACGTCCAAGCGACCCGCGCGCCTAAGCGCCCTCAAGCGCGGCAAAGCTGCCAAGGCCATCATCCAGGCATCCATGCGTCGAAACAACTTGGGCACCGACAAAAATTTGGGAAGCCAAACCGTTTGTTGCTGCTGCTCGATCGCGGCGGTACTGACACGGCTACCGAACCCCAAGCGCGACAACAGGCTCTGCCCCGGAAACCATGCCCGCGGTGAGACGACGCTCAAGGGCAAGATTTTTGCGACCCGAAACATCCGTTCACGCACGAAGAGACCGGCGCCAGGCTGAGTTGCGCTAGGAAACAAGCTGCTCAGAACCACCAGCGCCGGGCGGTCTTGCGGCGCACCGCTGGATTCGAGCGCCATCACCGCCCAACCAGCAGCCGACCGTAGGGCTGGACATAGTTCGCAACACTGGCAGCCCAGTTGCGCTCGGTCTCCACAAACCGTCGTCCTTGAGATCGAATGCTTGGCCAATGCTGCCTCTCGCTCAGCACGCGCGACAAGACCTGCACCAAAGAATCCACCGAATCTGACTTGAACAAATAGCCCGTGTGTCCGTCGCGAATCAACTCATGATGCCCACCAACATCTGAAGCCACCAAGATACGACCTTGCGCCATGGCCTCCAGGGGCTTGAGCGGTGTCACCAACTCGGTCAAACGCATGGAATGCCGGGGGTAGACGAGCAGGTCGACCAAATCGTAATAACGTTTGACTTCAGCGTGTGGCACTCGCCCCGTGAAGATCACTTTGTCCTGCACCCCCAAGCGAACCGCTTGTGCTTTCAGGGCCTCGTCTTGAGGTCCTCCGCCGACCAGTAGGACGCGCACATCAGGCCTTTGTTGCAAGATTTGCGGCAAGGCCTCTAACAATAGATCCAGCCCCTCGTATGCATAGAAAGAACCAATGAACCCCAGGACGGTACAGTCGCTCAGCCCCAGGCGCTCTTTCAAAGCAAGGTCGGCTTGACCGCCGGGTTCAAAGGAATCGATATCCACGGCGTTGGGAATCACTGTCACCTTGTCGGCCGCAATGCCGCGCGCGACGATGTCTTTGCGCAAGCCCTCGCAAATGGTGAAAACATGATCGACGCGCTTGAGTGCATGGGTCTCCATGGCGCGTGTCATGCGGTAACGCAGACTGCCTTCGCTGGTCGTGCCATGGTCAACCGCGGCGTCTTCCCAAAAGGCACGAATTTCATAGACCACAGGGATACCCAGTCGTCGGCCCACTTTCAGTGCGGGCAAGGCATTCAACACCGGGGAATGAACATGGATGATCTGCGGCCGCAGTTGTTCAGCCACTGTTTGCAAGCGAGCCTCAAGTTGCTGCATTAAACGCACCTCTCCGAGGCCGGGCAGCGTTTTCTTGCCTGCCTGGACCGGTGTGCGATAGAAATGCCAACCATCGACCGTTTCTTCCAAAACGTCGGTCTTGTCCTTCTGCGCCAAACCTTCGCCATGCTTGGGGCTGGTCAAATGATGAGTATCCCACCCCAATTTGCGCTGCTCTCGCAACAAGGACAAGGTTCGGAAGGTGTAGCCGCTGTGCAAAGGGATGGAATGATCCAGCACATGGAGAACACGCACACTCATGGAGCCACCGCCTGTTCCATCGCCGCCGCTGTCGTTTGAGGAGCCAACAAGGACACCGAACTGTCGCCAGCATCCACCACCTGGCGCAAAAATGCCTCAAACATCAACAGCGTCCAAATCGGCGCGCTGTAATCGCTGGCGCCGCTCTGATGTGCATCGACCAGGTGCCGCAAATAAGTAGGATTGAACCAACCGGTCGAAGCCAGCCTTTCGCCCAGAATGGCGTCTCGCACCCGCTGCTTGAGCGGTCCGCGGAACCAGCGCGCCAAGGGCACCGAAAAGCCCATCTTGGGTCGATACAAAATATCGTCAGAGAGCATAGGCTCCATCGCCTTCTTCAGCAGGTACTTCCCTTCTTGCCCCTTGACCTTGAGATTTGAAGGCAGCGTGGCCAACCACTCCACCAGTTCATGATCCATCAAAGGCTCACGCACTTCGAGCGAATGCGCCATGCTGGCGCGATCAACCTTGGTGTTGATGTCGCCCACAAGGTAGGTCTTGAGATCCAGATACTGGATCAGGGCCAACGGATCATCGGTCTGAGCCTTGGCGGCATGTTCATCAAACACCTGCTGTGCCCCATAGCCTGCCAACTGCGCCTTGAACTGCGAACTGAACAACTGATCTCGCATCGGGCCACGCAGAATCGAGACTGAATGGAAATAGGCCTCCACCGAACTGCGGGCCATGCCTTCAAAGGTGGTCTTTGCTCGGAAAACACGGGGCGCCCAATCGGCTTTGGGATAGAGCCGCCCCAAAGTGCCAAAAATAGGTTTGCGAACGGCTTCTGGCAGGGAGGATCGCATGCGTTCTTCCATCAAATGCATGCGGTAGCGTCGGTAGCCGCCAAAGCTCTCATCGCCGCCATCGCCTGACAAGGCCACGGTCACATGTTTGCGCGCCAATTGACAGACGCGATAAGTAGGAATTGCCGAGCTGTCGGCGTAGGGCTCATCGTACAAGCGGGCCAGCATGTCGATCAAATCGAAATCATCGCTCTTGACGATTTCGAGTCGATGGTTGGTCTTGTAACGATCGGCGACCGTCTGAGCGAAAGCCGACTCATTGAAAGAAGGATCATCAAATCCAATCGAACAGGTATTGACGGGGCCCTCAGACATGCCAGCCATGACCGCCACCACCGCGCTGGAATCGACGCCACCGGACAAGAATGCGCCCAATGGCACTTCGGCAATCATGCGGAGGCGAACCGATTCCTGCAGACGCTGCTGCAACTCGGCGCAAGCATCTTGCTCACTCATTGGATTGTCGAGTGAGAATCGCACATCCCAAAACTGCTTAGGCTGCGGCACAGCTTGGCCACGACGAATCAGCAAACTGTGTCCAGGCGCCAGCTTCTGTGCTTGCTTAAAGATACAGCGAGGCTCGGCGACATAGCCCAGCGCAAAGTACTCCTCTACCGCACATGGATCGATCTCACGCTTCATGCCCCCGTGTGTCAACAAGGACTTCAGCTCAGAGCCGAACAGCAACATGCCGTCATCCAGCAAGGACCAGTACATCGGCTTGACGCCGAGCCGATCGCGAGCCATGAAGAAGACTTGTTGATTGCGATCCCAAAGTGCAAAAGCAAACATGCCCCGCAGGCGCTTTACGCAATCCTCACCCCAGGCCTCCCAGGCATGAACGATGACCTCGGTGTCACTCTTGGTGCGAAACACATGCCCCAAGGATTCCAGCTCTGGCACCAAGGATTGAAAGTTGTAGATCTCCCCATTGAACACGATGACCACTGAATGATCTTCATTGAACAAAGGCTGCTGACCTGTCGCAATATCAATGATGGACAAGCGCCTATGCCCCAGGCCAACGCCGGGCTCCAGGTGCAAGCTGCCTTCATCAGGGCCGCGGTGCAGCTGCGAGTCATTCATGCGCTGAAGGACTTCGCGCTGCAACTCACGTTGACCCCGCGTATCAAATATTCCGGTGATTCCGCACATAGCGTCAGTGTTGGCCTTGGTTTGTACTTGCAGCGGCTCGCGAAGTTTGCGCGAGCCGCTTCGAGCGCAAGCTCAGTTCTTGATCGTAAAGGTCTTGATAGGTCTTGATCATCGCTGGCAGACTGAAGCGCTCGTCTACGCGCGCTTTGCCGGCTTCGCCCATTGTCCTTGCCAGACCAGGCTGGCGAGCCAAATTGATGATTGCTTGTGCCATCGACTCAGGCTCTGCGGCAGGCACCAGGATGCCTGTCTTCGGAGCATCCACCAATTCCGCGTTGCCGCCCACGTCCGTCGCGAGCACAGGCAGTCCGCTCGCCATCGCCTCGAGGATGGTGTTAGAGATGCCCTCAGCCAGTGAGGGCAACACGTAGCAATGCAAGGCCCGCATGATTTGCGGCACATCGTCCCGCTCACCTGGCAACCAAGCCAGGTCCGCGAGACCCGCCTCGTCCAACAAAGCTTGGGCTTCAGCTCGCAGCGGACCATCGCCGACCATCACCAAGCGCAAGGTTTCCCTCAGCTCGGGGGCGTGACTCAGGGCCAGGATGAAAGCCTTGGCCAAGGTCACCTGATCCTTCACACGTGCCATCCGCCCAACCGTTCCCAGCAACCAATGCGTCGAAGGGTCGAAAGGGCAACCGTCCAAGCTCTCGGCTGAATGGCTTGCAGGAAAGAATCGGGAGGTATTCACGCCATTGCATGCCAGGGTCATGCGCGCTCGAGGCACATGAACCGCAGTTTGCAGGTAGGCCGCCAAGTCCTTAGACAAGGCCACGTAGTGATGAACAAAGGGACGATACAGGCGCCTGACACGCTGAAGCTTGAGATTGCTGCCATCCAGATCACCCACGTCACGCCCATGCTCGCCGTGAATTCGGACCGGCACACCGGCTGCCCAAGCCGGCAGCTGCACCTCTAAAGCTGCCAAATTACGTGTGTGGACAACGGCCGGTCGAAGCTGTTTGAACAGCTTGAAAAGCTTAGGATAAAGCCACAAACCATGACCAGGCGGCTTCTCCAATGCAATGCACTCCACATCCTCATGCTGGATGCGGTAACGGAAGCTGGTCACCTCCGTCAGCGCCAACACGGCATGCCGGTAGGCATGCGTCGGCATGTGGTTGATCAAATTGACGACGCCATTCTCCAGCCCGCCCGTGTCAAAGCGGTACACCACGTGAAGCACCAGAGGGCGAGTGTCGTGCGACATGAGGTCAGTCGATTGATGCAAAGCGACGCAATGATTCAAAAGGCGTGATTCTCACCGAGCAAGGGCCTCGTTATGTGCTGAGTCACGGGCGAGCTGCAACATCTGAGTCAACTTGCCCCAGTTATCGCGTAAAAATTCCTCCACCAGCACGTCGGCTGAGCCCATTTCGTCTTGCTCAGCCGACACAAAAATAGCGGCACCATCATCACCCCGGCCCTGCAGTCGACTCAGCGCGCCGTAGAGCTTGGCGGTGGCGTCCTTGGATGTCAGGCGGCCATCTACCCAGAACAGATACCTGACGGCCAGTCTTTGTGGATGACCCATGCCGCCAGCATCGACCACTCGACGGCCACGCAGTTCGGCAGACCGCAGGGGCAAAGAGATACCGTGGAGTTGCAAATGACCGACGTTTTGGCTGACAGTGGCCCAATCTTGATCTTGTGAGCGGGTCAGCTCATTGCCCGAGCTGATCAGCTTGCTCTGATAGCTTTGGGCCCGGTAATAGGCCACAAACAAAGTGACAGCGCGATCATTCCCGCTCAAGTCTGCCTTGCGGTAAGTCTGCTGGCGGGACGCCGCTGATTTCTCATACTTCGGCACCCATTCGTGGGCTGGCAGGGCGACAGGCTGCCAGCCCTGTGCAGTCAGGTCAGGAGCGCGCAACTGAATCTCAGCGGCGCCATTTTGGTTATCCAAGAACGTCAAGGCACGGATCGGGAGACAGAGTAAGGCCAAGACGACTAAAACAGTACCCCACTGCGGTGCCAAAGCACGCGAGGATGTCAGGCCTGGAACGGGGCCGTAAGCATTCACGGGCTGCTCCGGATCGCTCCACCGCGCACCCACCATAAACATGGCAAGCATGATGATGCCGAAGAACACCCAACCATAGACCAGGTGATCAGCACCGACAGCTAGTTTGTTGCCAGAAAAATGGCCCAGCATGACGATGAAGTAAGCCCGGAACCAGTTGGCCAGGATAGGCAAAAAGAACGCCACGAACACAAACAGCACCCGCTTCTTCAAGGCGTTGAAATTGAGGTAGGCGAACAAAGTGCCAACCATCACGGAGGCCATTAAATACCGAATGCCACTGCACGCTTCCACCACCGACCAGTTGCCCGATGGGATGACGAAATCCTGGCCTTCCCTATATACGGGGATGCCACTCAGGCGAAGCGCCGAGACGGTGAAATCGGCAGTCCACTCCATCAAGTACGGCGTCATAAAGTCGCCCATCGGAACCGCAAAGAACAAAAAGCCCAGGGGAAAGGCAATCAGGCGTGAAATATCCAAACCCAATACGGCGGGGACGACAAACACCAACATTCCGACCAAGGCCAACTGGGTCATCGAATGTGCGAACACCAATTCACCCAGCAGCCAGATGCAAGCACACGCCGCAACAGCAATCAAAAACCCCCAAGCTGGACTGGGCTGCAGTTGCGCCAAGCGGCTTCGCTGACGCCAGATCAACCACAAGGAGATGGGCGGCACGACAAAGGCATGCGCATAGGTTTCCGACCGATGCCAGATCTCCACCATGGCGATTGCAGTATCGCGGTATAGAAAGAGCACGGCCAGCAAAGCCAGAACAAGGCAAGCCAGCGCTTGGCGCCAGGCGGGGGGAATTGGCAGATTCACTCTCATCTGGAAACGCTTGATTCAGTGAGCTGAGCTAAATGGCGATCGATGCCCGCGAGATGGGCATCCCAGCTGTAACTAGCCAAGACCCGCTCTCGCCCCGCAGCCCCCATGGCCTCGGCCCGCGCAGCCGAAGTCAACAAGGCACTCACTTCACGAACGAAGTCCTCGCTGCTTTCAGCATCAATCAACTCTTGACCCGCTTGCGCTTCAATAGCTTGCACACAGCTACGGGACGCAATCACTGGCCGCCCCATGGCCATCGCTTCCAGAATTTTGTTCTGAATGCCGCGCGCCAAGCGCAAAGGAGCAACAACAAGCGCCGCGTGTTGAAGATAGGGTCGAACGTCCGGCACAGTGCCCGTCACCGAAACGCCATCACTTGCCAAAGCCTCAACTGTGGCACTGGGGCTGCGCCCAACAATATAGAAATGAATGGCGGGCCAGCGTTCGCGCAGAGTTGGCAAAACATCCGTGGCAAACCAACTGACGGCATCAATATTCGGCCAGTAGTCCATGGCGCCGGTGAAAACCAAGGGCAATTGCCCAGATGGAAAAGGCGATGGTCGCGCAGCGTCTGGGGCAAAGAAGTCCGCATCAACACCATTGCCTAGCGCCTGAACCGGCGCCTGATGCCCCGGCGACCTTGCGAGAAACAAGTCAACTTCCTTGTCCGTTACAAAAAAGGATGCGCGCGCACGGGCGGCAACTTGCTGCTCGAAGTCAAGCAAGAATTGCCCCTCGCGGCGATACAGCCACGACATCGGCCAAACATGATTGGGGGCGTAGTCCGTCCACTTTGCGGAATCGAGGTCCACAAAATCCACCAACATGGGCACGTCGGGAAGAAGCATGGCGTATTGAGCCATCGGTGAAGAAAACACCACGGACGCATCAAAAGACTCTGCGCCCGCAATCCTGCGCACCCATTCACGCATGCCCGCATCCCGATAAAAAGGCAGACTAAGGGCCTCGCCCGTCATCAGCCCCCTGAGGGAACTCAGCTTGCCCCACCGAGGATCGATTTGGACCGCGTGCATCTCCACGCAAAATGGCCGAACGGTCTCGAGAAACTGCATGTCCTCTGGGTCGTCTACAAAGGTCCCCAGAAAAACGCGATGCCGCGCTGCAAGATGCTTGAGCAAATGGAAAGACCGGACCTTGTCCCCCTTATTGGGCGGATACGGCAGTCGGTGCACCAAATACAAAATATTGGCCACGCCAGTCAGCCCAAGTTACGCACGACATAGGGGCCAAGCCAATTGACGAACCCGCGTGGCAAACGACGCCAAGTCTTGATCATCAGCTGATACTTGGCATTCGCCGGATTGTTTTGAGGCACAGCATCACGCTTGTAAAGGCAGTATTCATACCGCAGCGGTGTCGGCTCAAAGCCCCAGTTTTTCTTGAAAGCATATGAGCCCGTGCCCTGCTTGCTTCGGCCGTAATCGAAAACTTTTAGGCCGCGCGAACAAGCACGTCGCAGTAACTCCCAGTATTTGAAATCGTTCCCGGCCAAGTCTCGCGCCGCCTCATCATCGCCGGCGTAATAAGGCAAGACCTCGTCACGGAAGTAAAAACTCAGGACCGTGCTGAGCGGCCGCCCAGTTGCATCAGTGACTGTCAGTACCTCGGCATCAGCGCCAAACTCGTCCAGCAAAGCCGCAAAGTAGCGCTTCGGCATAGCAGGAGTGCCATGTCGATGCATATTGTCGGCATACAGCTCAAAGAAACGGTCGACATTGGCATCTATATGTCCTACCAGACCATTCTTGATGCCCTTACGCACACTCGCGCGAGCCTTGCGTGGAATGGCCAACATATTGGCCTCTTCATCGGGCAGGATTTCTTTACGAAAGGTGACGTACAGGTCTTGCTGAGGCCAGTCTGGGTGCCTAGGCTGTAGGTTGCGAAATTCCAGATGCTCGACACCCAGTTCTTGGGCAATACGCTGAGCCTCTTGCTCCAAGATCTGCGCCGCATCTTCATTGCTCGCAGCCACCCCGCCATAGACAGCGAAAGGCAAGGCGATCAAGGAATGACCAAATAGCACACTCTTCACTTGCGCCAACGGCAGCACAGCTTCAATACGCCCCTGGCGTTCTGCACAGAGGAAATAGCCTTGATGACCGAACACCTGCTCAACCATGCGTAGCCAGCCGGCGCGATGAAAGAACGTCGCTTGTGGGCAGCCCAGGACAAATTCATCCCAACGCTGAGCCAACAAAGCGTCTTGCGCCTGCAGGCGCTTGATTTGGAAAGTAGTCGTCATTCGGGCTCAGGCTGAGAGAGTTGAAGCTTGATGCTTGAGCACATCCTCAGCTGGACCCGCCTTACGACCCAAGAAAATCTCATCCATACGGCCCCAAGAAAAGTCCTGCAGCAGATGAGCAATGCGAGCATGGGTGCGATCAATATTGACGTAATGCCTGAAACGCGTTTTGCGATCTATGCCGTCCACGCGGGGCTGATCACTGTCAATTTCCCAGGGGTGGAAGTAAAACACCGCCGATTGCTGATCTACCGTATTGACCTTGCGAATCATCCATCGCGACAAGGCATAGGGTAGCAATCGGAAATAGCCGCCTCCACTCGATGGAAGGTTCTTATTGAACATGCGCAATGTCGTGACGGGCACCTCAAGCAGCCCCTCGCGCACAGGGTAAGCAAAACGAGGCGAATCCGGCATGCCGTAATGATCGTGCTGGATGGGATAGACGCTGGAACTGTAGCGATAACCTGCCTCGAGCAGGGTATCAAATGCCCAAAGATTCCCAATTCCAATCGAAAAACTAGGTGCCCGATAGCCCAGTACTTCTTGGCCGCCGAGGTCCTCAAGCAGCGCTTTCGTTCGCACAATATCATCGCCAAAAGCGGCCGGCGTTAGATCACTGACTCGCTGATGGCCAAAGCCATGACTGGCCAATTCATGGCCACTGGCCACAATTTTTTTCACCAAATGCGGGTAGCGCTCGGCCACCCAGCCCAAGGTGAAAAAAGTCGCCTGGGTTCGATGCTCGGCCAACAAGGTCAGAATGCGCTCGACATTGCGCTCGACGCGGCACTCGCGACGATCCCAATCACCCCGAGCGATATAGGGCGCGAAAGCCGAGACCTGAAAGTAGTCTTCCACATCGATGGTCATGGCATTGCGCAGCGTAGGGGGCGAAGTAGGCGTCAACATAGTTTTGGGGTACGACAACGGATTGAAGCTTGAAAGCGAAGGCACATGAGCAAGAAACCCCAAACACAATCAAACGCAAGCAGGCCCGGAAGGTTTTAGGGGCCAGCTTCTCGGATTGGTTTTAGTCTTGCTTGACCGAACTCAAAAGACGCTGCATCAGTTGCAAGGTCTGAAGATTGATGCGTTCCAGCCGCAGCAAACTGGCTTCTAAACGCTGCAAACGATCTGCCTGTTGGCCGTCACCGAGTTTCTCAAACTCAGAAGACAGGGCTGCGACGTCATCTGCCCCAAGATTCAAACGAGACAGGTCGTAGCGACTACCATCCTGCAAGGCTGCCAAGGCATCCACGCCCTCCCCTTGCACCGCCTTCGGAACCTCAATCTCTTGGGCTATGTCGCGCAACGCTTCTTCCACATCTGACAAAGCCAAATGAGTCTTGCTGCCCATAAAGCCCAGCAACAAGAGCCGATCACACAGTGAATTGATACGTCGAGGAATCCCTTGACTTGCCTTGAAAATGGCAGGGAAAGCATCCGCGGCGAAGGTGGGCTTACCCGTGCTGCCCGCGCACTTCAAGCGATGCTCGATATAGCGCTGAGTCTCATCTTCATCCAAAGGGCCAATATGGCAGGTAGCGGCCACACGCTGACGGAACTGCTCCATCTCCGGTCGCTGCAAGATGCCACGAAACTCCGGTTGCCCCACCAAAAAAGTCTGCAACAAGGACTGGTTGCTGAACTGGAAGTTCGACAACATCCGTAACTCTTCAACTGCGCGGGCAGTGAGATTCTGAGCTTCATCCACAATGAGCAGGCAGCGCTTGCCTTGACTGGTTTGGCTGACGAAGAAGGCTTCCAAGGTCATCAAGACCTCAGACTTGGGCAAGTCTTTGACACGCACGCCAAATGCCGACCCCACCATGCGCAAGGTATCTTCGGCATCGAGTTGGGTGGTGACCAAGTTACCAATCACCACATTGCTGCGATTCAAGCTGTCGAGCAATCCTCGCAACAAGGTGGTCTTGCCCGCTCCGATCTCGCCGGTGATGACAATAAAGCCGTCATTGCGCAGAACGCCGTAGTCGAGATAGGCCTTGGCACGCCGATGCTGCTTGCTACCGAAGTAGAAGTTCGGGTCCGGGCTGAGCTGAAAAGGCTTGCTGCTCAAGCCATAGAACGCTTCGTACATTTGTTAGAACTGGTGAACCAAGGTTGCAAAGACGGCATTCTCTCGATAAGGCAAATTGCCCTCGAAGTGTGAATACCGCGCGCCCAGATTGAGCGAGCCTTTTGAGCCCAAACGTCCTGTCCAGCTCAGATTGATGGTTCGAAGCGTCGTGGACAAGCTAGCCTGATCACCTCGCGTTTGCTGCTCAGATAGCGCCAGATTGGCCGAACTTTCTGGCGTCAAACGATATGAAAAGGTGGCGCTGGCGCCTCGTTGCAAGACGGTCGACGATTGAGCCAAATCACCTTGACCAGGCACTTGACCACCGATACGGCCATTCTTGCTCTGATTCAACATGGCCGTCGCAGATGCACGCAGCCCTTGCCAGGACAGCGACAACTCCTGCCTACGCTGCAAAGAAGGAGCAGAAGACAGAAAGCCCGAATTGGCCGCCGCGTTTGGGCTGATCCCTGCTTCCTGCAAGAACTGCCGCACTTTGGCATCGCGAATCACCGGATCAGGGTACAAGCTCTGAAACTGGAAAAAGTAGAGCTCGTAAATCGTCATTTGGCCGCCCGCGCCACTGTCCAAGCCCTGAGACACCGACGTGTTGTCAGAGTATCGAATCGACGAGCGCTGAAAGCGATGACTCACGCTCAAAGAATGGCTGCTTCCGTAGTCATGGTGTTGGTAGTCCCCTTGTACCGAGGTTCGAGGCGTGGGAGTCCACACGGCGTTGAGACCTGCCGTAGGACCCGACTGACCCGATCCCGTCTTCAGGTCACTCCGTTCCAAGCCGGCATTGGCACCCAGAGAAAAATCAACATCGAGTCGGTAATTCAAGCCTCCTGTTGCGGAGGAACGGAAGTTGTCGTTGCCCGCTTTGAAGTGCGATTGCTGCGCGCTTATCAAACTCCACCAGGACAATGGGCCCTTGGCAATACCGTCCGCGCGCAAACTCAGGTCGAGCAAGCGTGAGTCGCCAATAGCTGACTCCTTCGCATCGGTGAACGAGGCGTTAACCTTGGCTTCAACCCGGGCGAGGTCTGCCAATCTTCCGCGCAGACTTGGCGTTATTGTTAAATTTGCGACATCGGTGCTATTCGGGTTCCGAATTGCATTCTCGGTCGATACCTGTTGTCCAAACGCAGAGGCCTGCTGTTGACTGTAGCTCGCACGCATGTCAACGAAAAAGTACCGGTCAATCAATTCCAAGTTGGCATTGGCCGACAGAGAATGCTGAACGTTGCTGTCCCGATCAGTCTTGGCGTAAACAATGCCGTTCAGAGCGTAGTCAAGATTGCCGCGAAGACGCCCACTGTTATTACTGATCGAGATTCCTGGCGCAACGATTGAGAACAGGGCTTGATCTTTGGCTCGATCTTGCAATGCCAGATTGTCTGTCCAAGTTTGCGTCAGGCTGATGCGCGGTTGAACTCGAAGCCCCGCCCCTGCACCAAAGCCTCCCGCGCCCCCACCCGATGCCGATGTCGAGCTCAGGCCTGCCCCATTTGCTGCACTGCCGACAACTGTGCTCTCCGTTTGAGCCGCAACAAACTCTGGCACGGTCATCAAAAAAACGGCGGCTGCAATGACGCTGCCTGGGTTCACAGTTGAATGCGAGCGCAGGGGCGAAGCAATCCCTTTGGACGCGGCACTCAAGCAGGTGCGCCGAGCCAAACGATCAGGTCTTAGCCGCGTCACCGCTGTCCCCATATCCATAGCCGTAACCGTAGCCATATCCGTAGCCTGATCCGTAGCTCCCATGGGCATTGTCAGCAGCCTGGTTCAACAGCATCATCTTCAATGGACAAGATTCGATGGTTGCCAATGCTTGTTGCACCGCACTTTGGGCTGTGCTCTCAGCGCGGACCACAACCACGATTTGCCCCATATGGGAGGCAAGAACACGAGATTCGGTGGTCAAGAGCAAAGGCGGCGAATCAAAAATAATGATTCGATCGGGGTAGCGCTTCGCCATGTCTTCCAACAGGTTGCTCATCGCATCACTGGCCAGAATTTCAGTCGCGCGTTGATGCGGAGTGCCGCTGGGCAGCAACGTCAGCTTGTCCACGTTGGTCCGCATCATGACGTCTGCCATGTCGTACTTTTGCTCCAACACGTCAAGCAGACCTGGGCCTTGCGGCAGCCCCAACATGCGCAACATAGAGGGGCGCGCCACATCCGCATCGACCAACATCACGGTGTTGTCCAATTCGGCCGCAATGCTCAGAGCCAAATTCAAAGAGGTGAAGCTCTTGCCCTCCCCAGCCAATGCACTGGTGACCATGATCAGGTTGGCATGATTCAGGGTCGCAGCGCCCTTGCCCATGGCGTTTTTGATCAGCGGCCGCTTGATCACGCGATATTGATCGGCCAACTGGGTGCGACCTGCGTTGGGCGTCACAAACCCTTGCGCAGCCAACGCGTCCAAATCCAGTTCCACTCGTCGAGAGAGCGGATTGGCTTGAGCTCCGTCAACATGCTCACTGGACGCAGCAGCGTTGCGCTTTTCGTCTGCGGCCAACTCTGCCTCAACAGAAGCGACCGTTTTTTCAAGCAAGGTCGGCGCCGCAGCAACCGGAGCGACTGATTCCTCTGGCAGCACCACGCCAGCTTGTCGCAGTTGTTCCAGCCGACGCGCAGCTTGTTCGATCAGGCTAGTCATATCAGGCCACCGCCCTTGTCATCAAAAACGCCATCGCCGAAAGTCCAAACACAAACAATGCCAGCAGGCTTCCCGCGGCCGCCCCAAACCTAATCAAATCCTTGCGCTTGCGCTGGATGTCCGCAGCCGTTGTCAACCGTGTGACCACGCCCAAAATTGGTAGGTCGATCCGCGAGCGAAGCTCAAGCTCATCGTGAAACACGGGCCGCAGTTGACTCACCAGGAATGCCGTTGCCAAGCCAGCAGCAAGTGCAGCCGCCATCACACCGGCTAACAAGAGAAGTCGATTTGGCGCAACAGGCTTGGGCGAGACTCGTGGTGGGTCGATCAATCGAAAGTCGACAACACCCGCAGCCAAATCCAACTCACCTGACATCGAGGCAGATTCGCGCCGCGACACCAACTCTTCGTAGTTCTTCTTGTGAATCGCATAGTCTCGATTCAATTGAGCCGCCTCCGCTTCGAGTTGAGGTGCAGTCTGAACACTAGCCAAAGCCTTGCCATAGCGCGCAGAGTACTCATCCACGCGGGCTCTCAAGGTTGCGACCTGCACTTCAGCCGAAGCCAACAAACGGCTCATTTCCTGCGCGGTCGCACTACCGCCGTTCATGCCTGCCGCAGATGGGGATGCCAAAGCTGTCTTGCGTAGCTCCTTCATCTTTGTACGTTTTTCCTCTTCGATATCTGCAATGGACTTGCGCGCACTGATCACGTCCGGGTGCTGCTCGGTGTAACGCTGCAAGAGCGAATCCAGATTGCGCTTCTGCGCATCGAGGCGAGCATCCAATTCGGGAGTCGAAAGGTTAAGGTTTGATTCCTGCAGCAAGCTTTGCGTCGTGCTCATCACGCCCTTGCGCTCGGCTTCCAGCTGCTGTTTGGCGGCATCACGGCCGTTGACGGCTTCTCGATATTCCAGACGGGCCCGCTCGAGCTCGGCACTCATTTCCCGCAAACGCGAGGCCGAGTCCTTCCCGTCCGCATCCATATTCTGCAAATTACGTAGGCGGAACTCTTTCAAGCGACCTTCCGCCTCTTCGAGCTTGGCTTCGTAGTTCTTGATTTGCTCATTGATAAATGTCGCCGCGGTGGCTGAGTCCTTTCGGTTGGACCCCAAGCTCGACTCGACAAAAATCGAAACGAACGACTGAACCACCCTTTTGGCGCTCTCCTTGTCGGAGTCGCGATAGGCCAAGGTGTACAGATTGTCTCGAGCAGTGCTCTGAATCGACAAATTCTTGATCACATTCTCGATCAACGCCTCTTGCTGAGCTTTGGATTGGTTTTTCAAATCCAAATCCGCCATGCGGATCAGCTTCTCGACATTTGGTCGACTGATCAGGGTGCGGCTCAACATCACCACCTGCTGTTCGATGTTGGGCTGAATCGCCAATCCAGACATCAACGGCTTCAAGATCGACTCCGTATCCACATAGATGCGCGCACTGGCCTCATAGCGGTCGGGCATCATCATCACAAACACTGAGCCCGCAATGCCCACCAGCCAAGCCACGACAAGACCCGGCCAGCGGTACTTCCAGCTTCGCTTGGCGATAGCAAAAATCTGGGCAATCAATAAATCCATCGGCGGATGATCTCTAGAAGGATGAGCCAGAAATTTGGCCAAATGATCAAAACTTGGCCCGCAATATGCGGACCAGAGGGGCTTGCCCTCAAAACATCAAATCAGAAGAAGCTCTGAGGAATGATCAGGACGTCACCGGGACGCATTTCAACGTTTGCAGTCACGTCACCTCGCTTGATCAGATCCTTCAAGCGAACCGAGTACTGCTTGCCTCCGTCGGTCGAACGCAAAATCGTGGCTTCATTGCCGGCTGCAAAGTCAGTCAATCCGCCGACGGCAATCATGACGTCCAAGATCGTCATCTTTTGCTTGTAAGGCAATGCCTGTGGCCGCGCAGCCTCACCGATCACGCGAATCTGCTCACTGTAGGGCCCGACAAAACCAGTCACGATCACTGTCACGACTGGATCACGCACATACTTGCTGAGTTGCTTTTCAATTTCTCGCGCCAACTCAATGGGGTTCTTGCCTTGCGCTACCAACTCATCGATCAGTGGCGTCGCGATCTTTCCATCGGGCCGGACTGGCACGGCCATGGACAACTCAGGATTGCGCCACACAATGATGTTGATGTTGTCACCTGCGCCGACGATGTAGCTGTAATCAGCGACCGCCGCAGAAACAGGTGCTGGCGGATGGCCGCCAGACGAACTGGCACAAGCTTGTAGCAAGGCCAAAGTCGCGGCACAAAGAGCAAAGCCGAGCTTGCGCGAGGTGAATTGAATGCTCTTGATCATGGCAAATCCTCAAATATCTAAAAATTGTTGCTTCTAGCCCAATGCAAGCCGCGGCTTCTCAGCCCTTGAAGCGCGCCGGGATCATCCCACAAAGAATCGACATGTCACCCGCCTGATTAAAGGGAAATGACCACAAAACCAGTCAAGAACCAGCGTCATGGCAATTCAGTCACACAAGGCGGTCGCACCACGTCAAACTCAGCGCTGGGCCAAAAGGAATTTAACCTTTCAACAAGGGCCTGATCAGCGCCAACAAAATCTTCTGCAACGGATTTGCGTTCCCAAATGGACGCCAAGTGAAGCTGAGCTTCTGCTTGTAGGCATCAAACTGCATAGCCCAGGGTGCCGCCCTAAGGGGACCGCGTTCAAGCAAGACCTTCAGCACAGAAGTACCCATCACCCCGGCGCACAAATCACAAGCCATCATGGTTGAAGGACCACGCTTTTCCTTGAAATTGACTGCCTCGAGATCCGCCAGATAGCCACGTTGCAACATCGCTGGCGACAAACCAGCTATAAATCTCGCGTATTTCTCGTTTTCCTCGCAGCCTTCCACTTTGAAATAGTCCTCGAAGCTCATTGATCCCGGTTTGAAATACAGAAGTGCGACGCCCATACCGAGTGGAGCAGCAGTCAATGCAGGGATACCTCGCTCATAACAAGCTGCGAACAACATACGCCTGGCTTCAATCGCGAAAAAGTCGAGGCTATCAACGTAGACATCCACATCTCGCAAAAATTCGTCTAAGTTAGCAGCGACAACTCCTGCATCGAGTCGCAGGATCTTGGCTTGAGGATTAATCTCCAGCACTTGTTGATGCAGAACTTCCGCCTTCGGGCGACCGACAGTCGACATCATTGCTCCCACTTGCCGGTTGAAGTTGTGCACTTCAAACTGGTCGAAGTCTGCAATGCTGAAGGCACCCACACCCAAGCGAGCAAGCGTCAACAAATGGGCGCCGCCAACGCCACCGAGCCCCGCTATCGCGACTCGAGCGCCCCGCAACTTCTGTTGCTCTTCCCGCGTGACCCATCCAATATTTCTTGAGAAAGCACGGTCATAGTCGAAAACTGGGCTTGTTTCCAAGAGCACACCTCCAAACAACTAAGCAAAATTGATCCAGACCTTTCGGCTTCGCCTCAGTCTCGCAGCACGACCGGGCATTTCAAAGCTCGAACAAGACCAGATTTTGAGCAAGACCAAACTTTCTTGAACAACGACAGGCCAATTCAACATGACTTCAGACGACAAGCTCCGCCGAATTCTGGACCTGGGTCGCTGGGCCCCAAGCGGCGACAACACGCAACCTTGGCGATTCGAAATCATCGCGCCTATGCATGCCGCAGTACATGGCTTTGACACGCGAGAGCATTGCGTCTACGACCTTGACGGACATTCCAGCCAAATTGCATTTGGCGCATTGCTGGAGACGATCGCGATCGCGGCAAGCCAGTTTGGCTGGCAACTCAGCATTACTCATCGCCAAGAGTCGCCGGAAAGCCGCCCCGTCTTCGATCTGTATTTTGAAGCGAAACCCGACCTCGCCGTTGATCCGCTGCTCAGCTACATCGAAAGGCGAACCGTGCAACGACGCCCCATGAGCACCCGCGCCCTGAACCAGGATCAAATACGAGCGCTTGAAAACGCGGTCGGCCCCAACTTTTCACTGGTGTGGAAACATGGTTTCAAGAACAAACTAGCCACAGCAATGCTGCTCTTTAGGTCAGCCAAGTTGAGACTCACGCTGCCCGAAGCCTTTGAGGTGCACCGCAGCGTGATCGAATGGCAGGCTCAGTTCAGCGCGGACAAAATTCCGGACCAGGCCCTGGGATCTGACCCCCTCACCACCCGTGTGATGCGTTTTGCGATGCACAGTTGGGAGCGGGTGCACTTCCTGAATCGATTCCTCGCCGGAACTTGGGCTCCGCGCCTGCAACTGGATCTATTGCCCGGCCTGTCTTGCGCCGCGCATTTCCTGATGGTGGCACATCAATCACCCAAAACCATGGATGACTACATTGAAGCGGGTCGCCGCATGCAGCGGCTATGGCTAACGGTCACTCAGTTGGGCCTATCCATGCAGCCCGAGATCACGCCTTTGGTGTTTTCACGCTACGCCAAAGATGGCCGGACCTTCAGCCGTGAAGCCTTTGCGAATGCTTCAGCCAGACAGATCCGCGATGAAATGCAGATGCTGGTCGGCGCTCAAAACTGTGATCAAGCCGTATTCATGGGCCGCATTGGACACGGCCCTGCAGCCACGTCCAGATCCTTGCGTCGACCGCTGGACGAGTTACTCCTACCCAACGCTTCAGCCCGCAATGTTTGACACGCAATGAACGTCATCCTGACCACACTCGCAGCCACCGTATTCATACAGCTGGGCTATTTTCTATGGAAGCTATCCGCTGATAGGCACAAGGAAGTCAGCCAAGACGGCCCCACTGAAAAACAGAATGCGCTCAGCCACCATCTTCGAGACTGGCGCTGGCTGAGCGGTTTGCTTGCAACCAGCTTGGGCTGGGTCTTCTTTGTCAAAGCCACCGCCATCGGGGAAATCAGCTTGGTCCAACCCTTGATGTCGACCGGAGATTTATTGCTGGTCTTCCTGGCTGTGTTCGTACTCAAAGAACGCCTTCGCCTATTGGAATGGGCGGGGGTTTTGGTCATCGTGTTGGGCGCGGGACTCTTGTCCTGGAACAGCCAGTCCATGCCCAGCATTGGGATGGACTCACACAAGCTTTGGGCTTTTGTCGGGGGGCAGATTGCCGCGGTGCTTGGCATATTCATTGCGTTGAAATCCGGCAAAAGCCCGGAATTGCTCCTCGCCCTTTTGGTCGGACTCGCTTTCGGAGCAGGGGCCATCCTCACCAAGGCCCTGACCGCCGACGCCCCTGAGCTTAGCTTGCATTTGCTCACCAACCCGCTGATGTTAGCCGTCATCGCAGCCAATGCAACTGGACTTGTATGCCTTCAGACTGCATTTCACCGCGGCCGAGCCAGCGTGATCGTACCGGTGCAATTGGCAATTGCAAGCGGCTCCGCCGCCTTGGCGGGTGCATGGGTATTCCAAGAACACATCAGCAGCTTAAGAATTTTGGGAATGGTTGCCATTGTGATGGGCACCAGTTTGCTCAAGGCTGAAAAACAAAACTCCTAAAAGTTGATCTCGAAAGGTATGGGCGCACTGGGCAGTAGACCCGGTGCTGCTTGCATCAGCACATTTAACTGCGCAACGCAAAACCAAGAAGGAACTTCTCAAGCAGCAACAAAAAAAAGGGACCCGAAGGCCCCTTCTTTCCCGACGCTCAAGCGGAGCGAAGCGTCAGGCAGCGTCCAATTACTTGACAGCCTTTTGGCGACGGGCGACGCCCAGACCGACTAGAGCCAAACCAACCAGGGCAAGCGAAGTTGGCTCAGGGATGGATCCTGCGTAATCGATTTGCAGGTCGATCGAGTTCTCATAGAAGGCAGCAGGATTGATGATGGCCTGCAAAGCGCCCAGCTTCGCGAAATCAACCGCACCGTCAGCACCAGTGCTCAGCAAAGCACCAGAAGGCAAGACAGTACCGTTTTGACCAGCTGCACCGCCGAAATCGGAGAAAGTAACGGTACGGTCGCTAAAGCCAGCCAGTGCGAACAAAGTCATTCTGGACCAGTGCGTCGCGTCCGTATAGGCCTCGATCACAAATGGGAAGCCAAGATCAGACTTCAAGACTTTCAGGCGGAACTGGCTGCCTTGTGCATTCAGATCAAATGCGCCCAAACCGGTCTTGTTGAGTGCACTTGCAAACGAGGCTTCGGATGCAGCAGTCGCGCCAACCACGCCAGCAGATCCGTCCCAACGGATGTAGCCGGTGCCAGTGCCACCCGTTGCCGTGCTGTAGCTGTACTTGCCGTTGTTCACACCTGCGGACACGTTGCCGGAAGCATCACCGTCGTCAGCGTCGCCGCCCTTGCGCTCGACGAAAATCGTGCGCGAACCACCCAGGATTCCGGAGTTCTCGATACGGCTGTAAAAGCCAGAGTTATCCACGGTGTTGTCCGTCAAAGTCGCCTGCTTGGCGCTGAAGTCGTCAATCGTGAACTCTGCGTGAGCAGCAAAGCTGGCTACAGCAGCAGCAATCACCACTGCGAGCTTGTTGAATTTACTCATATCAATTCCTCTAAACAAGATTCAAAAAAGGCTGCTTTTTTATCCCAGCCCACCACACTTGCGGTGAACTATAAGCAGTTGGCATGCCAACTTGAAAAAGTCTTTTTAATTCAGGTACTTATAAAAAAGTTTCGCGTCAAATCACAAAACAGAGCCTGCAACTGTAAAGAAAGCCGACACGCACATTCAGGTCAGCTTTCGCCCTGAGACGTCTTGCACTGTCTGGCGATAGGCGTTGACTAAATTGACCATGACACGCCCCGCCTCAAAACGCTGCGAACGCAGTTGCCCAGCTGCCCCCATCTTGAGTCGCATACCAGGATCAAGATGCATCGCGATCAGGCTTTCTGCCAGCTCTTGATCCTGGTCTGCACGCACGACGTAGCCGTTCACTCCATGCTCAACGAGTTCCGTGGCAGACACCACTGAGTCCGCAACGATCACAGGCTTACCAAACCACATCGCCTCCATCGCGACCAGGCCCTGAGTTTCCACCCAAGATGGCAACACAAACACATCGCAAGCTTTGTAGAAGCGGGCCAATTCGCCATGTCCAAGAAAGCCCAGGAATCGAACTGACTGCCCAAGGACCAGTGCATCACATTGACGCATCAGGGATTCTTTATCCGCGCCAGCCCCGGCAATCCAAAGCTGCGCCTCCGGGACCCTCTGACGAAGCTGGGCGAAACTTCGCAGCAAGAACGGGATGTTCTTCTCTGGGTTCAGACGGCCCGCAAACATGACGGCGAAACCAGCCTCACTTTGCTGAGCCTCAACTGACTCAGGTGCGACGAAATCCACAGGATTGCTGATGAATCGAACCGGTGCACGTATTCCTTTACCGGGAAGCGTCGCAGCCAAGTTCTCCGACACCGAAATCACCAAATCCGCCGAATTACAAATGGCCACGATCTTGCTCACAATTAAGCGCCGAAACGGCCGCATGGGCAAAGGTTGAGTCAAATGATCTTCGGTCATATGGTAGGTGTACACCACAGGCAATGAGCGCTTGACACACAACGGCATCGCGCGCAGAAGCATCAAACCGAGATAGTGGAAATGAACCAAATTCGGTTTTATGACACCCAGCAAATACTCGAGTGTTTTGACCGAGGGAATGGCTTGATAAAAACCAAATGCCTTGATGGTCCTGACTCGATACACTTTCACGCCCAGCCATTCCTCATACTCGGGTTCAGCGGGACGCCGTGAGGTGATGATGGACACCTGATGGCCAAGCTCGACCAAACGGCGGCACACCACTTGCAGATGGCTGCCGACTCCGGTAGCTCCAGGCAGAAAATCGTCGGACAACATACAAATCGACAAAAATTCTGCGGACATAGGGCTTTGCTCCAAATTAGGTGATTCTTCTCACGCCCAGTATCGCCCAACGGAACCGAAGATGGCCTTCAGGGCCTACTTTCCTGCAGAAGAGTCAAAACATGTGCCGCAGGAATCGCATAGCTGATGCCTGTTGGATTTGAAATGGCGGTCTCGCGCGCACCTTTGATCATCACACTATTGATCACGGCCACCAACTCGCCGGTCTCAGGGTCAAAGACAGGTCCACCACTGTTACCAGGATATGCGGTCGCATCCAGTTGATAGATCTGAAAATTGCCACGCCGCAATTGCGCCACCGTTTTCTCAGTCAGATACTGAGAAGTTGGTGGAGGCAACGCCAGCGCTGCGACCGAGGAGATGACGCCACGATGGGTGACGTGGGAGTACCCCAAGACTCCACCAATAGGAAAACCCATAAATGCAATGGCCTGGCCTTCTTGTGCTGGAACCTCAGCAATCTTTAAGGGAGGGATAGCCGGGCCATCCATGCGAAGTAGTGCCAAATCCCTGGAACGATCAAGTGTTACCACGTTCACTTTCCTGAGGTTCCATTGACCTACTCCCGACCAGGTCATGACCGCAAGTTGTTGCCCCGGCCCATTAGGCAGGGTTTCTGGCAAGACATGGGCATTGGTAACAAGCTCCAGTCCAGACGAGACTGCAAATCCAGTCCCTCGAAAAGTAAACCTGGGATTGTCGGTAGCGCCGTAAATACCAACAAGAACCACTGAGGGCTTCAATCGAGCGATTGTTGCCGGCAAATCAGCGCGGCAATGCGACACAAAAAAGACACAGATCGATAACGCCAATAAAACGGCAAGGGATCGACGCCACTGACCACAATCCATTTGGCTTCTATGGCAATGATAGCGAGTCAATGCAAAAGATCTCCAGACGTGACCCCGACTTCTAACGCTGCTACACAATCTCGCCAACAGCGATCCGGCTCCTCCAATTTGAAGCCGAAGAAGAGGTTACCTTCAACATCCTTTCGACGCATCACTTTGACAGAGACAAGAGAGCGCTCTGAGCGACCCAAATCAATTTCCGCATGACCGATGGCATCCACTGGAATTTCCAATTTGCACTCGGCTTGAAAGCCACCAAGCGACACCTCAATCACATGTAATACGTAGGCTCGCTCAACTTCAGAACCACTTGTCTTCAGTTTCACTACACCAGGACATCGAATGGAATACCTCTGATGCTGCCGCAAAGGATGGGAAACCAAAGCAGTTCCTGTCAACATCGGCAACACCGAACGATACTCTGCCATATTGTAGATTTGCCAAAGCAGCGCCTTATTCCGGTCATCCAGCTCTTCGAATACTTTGCTTTTACGGTTGAAGAAGTGATCAAGCAATTCAGGCGTCATGACTGGGTCATTGGTCGTGTGATAACGGCGCTGAGGAAGCTGAATATTTGACAATCCCTGCAAAAAGAAATATCGGTGCATGTTCTTTCTTGGCGGGCGCCCCTTGTAACCCACCTTGAAAAGTTCAGCTGCATGATGCAAATCGAGTGTCGCCCCCACAGCGGGTGCGCCATTCGCAAAGTCATACTTATCGACGGGCATCTCCTGCAGGCGCTCAAAAAACAATAGGGCCTCATAGAGTTCAATCTTGTCGGGATTGACGGCAATCACCAAATGTCGGGTGTCAAAAAATTCTGTACAGTACTGATGCATAAACTTCATCAGAGGAAAGAGAATGGCGCCACCCGTCTTGCGCATGTCCGGGTGAACGGCCAAAGCAGAAATCTCGGCAATCTGGCCGCTTTTAGCACGGACCGCTTCCAAATCAAAAATGCGTTGCAAAGGGAAGCCAAAAACACCCTCACGAATCATGGACATCGTTCCTACGACTCTACCGTCATACTTGGCACACAAAGTAGTCGTAGTGGGCAAAGCATGATAGGGCGTGATGCGCATACCCGAGGGATCTGGCTTCATAAAGCCACTGGCTACATAAGCATCATGAAGAATTCGAAAACAGTCCTCCAACTCGGACTTTGTATTCGCAATCTTCAATTCCAAACGATTGGAGGGCTCGGGGTCGCAATCGACCATCGACCGATAAAACGAAAAACGAATCGTGCTAGGCAATGAACCCAGCACGCGCCTCAGCAATTGGTGGAAACTCTTTTTGAGGCCTGATCTGCGCACGGACTTCATCGTCATTATTCCTTTGAATCAAGCTGCCAAACAGCGAGCGAAATTACGTTCGGAATGAAATCCGACGGGCGATGCCGCCTACGCCCTGAGCTTACAGCTTCGCCTGCAAAGCCTTGACTTCGTTTTGAGCGGGGAATTTTTCGCCCAACGCAGCCAAGGTTGACAGCTCACTCGAAGCCTTGCCTCGTTCACCCGATGCGAGATAGTACTTTGCTAAATGCAACCGGTACCAAGCTCGGTTCGGTGCTGCTGCCAACGCAGCTTTCTGAACATCAATGGCTTTTGCGAGGTCTCCACCCTCAAAATAGATTTCAGCCAAGGAATCTTTGTAAGACGCATTGGCGGGATCCAATTTCGTGGCTTTCAAAGCCAGCTCCAAGCCCGCCCCCTTCTTGCGGCGATTTTGAATCAAAGCAAGATTGTTCAGAACTGAGGCGCTGTCCGGACTCATGGCCAGCAGCGCTTCATAGTGCTTTGAAGCCGTCTCCCAATCTTCTTTCAGAACTGCACGATCGCCCAGGTAGGTGCGGAAAACGCCATCTTTAGGATATTTGTTCGTCCACTGCTGTGCGAATGTTTCAGCTTCCGGCACCGGGCTACCTGCCAGCAGGGTTTTGTGCAATTTGATCGCCAGCTCAGTCGAGTTCTGTCGATCCAAACCTGCTCGGTAAGCCCGGGCAGCCGTGGACCAATCCTTCTGCGTCGCAGCAATGTCTCCCTCGAATGAATAGCCCAGAGACTCGGAAGGGCGATCTTTCTGAACAGACTTGGCCAGTGCAACGGCTTCCACATTCTTGCCCATTGCCAACTCCAGGCCGATCAGCGCTCGCAATGCCGGCAAGTAATCCTTTTTGACGGTCAAGGCTTTCCTCAAGCTTTGGGCGGCAGCGGCTTCATCTTTTCTCTCAAGATGAATCTGCGCCAACCGGAAGTGCGGCTCGGGTTGACCAGGCTGAAGTACTGCGATTTTGTTGTAAGTGGAAATGGCTTGATTCAATTCGCCGAGCTTGAACTGCGCTTGCCCAAGAGCATCCAATAACTCTGCATTGTCGGGAATTTGCGCCAAGCCCAGTTGAGCCCCAGCCAAGGCGAGCTTTGGCTCATCGGCTTGCAAATATAGGTCAACCAGCGCCAAACGGGGCGCTACAGATCCTGCATTGTTCTTAATCGTTTTCTGCAGCAAATCCCCCAACTCGTCTTTGCCCGCACCCAATTTAGCTCGCAGCGCCGTCAAGGCCATCGCCACTCGCACATTCTGTGGATTGGCCTCAACGAACTTTTCCAGACGGGTCTGTGCCGCTGCGGGCTTGGCCCCTTGCTCATCCAGCGTCGCGAGCGCAAGCACGGAGGGAACAAATCCCGCATCAATTTTCAAAGCCTCTTCAAAAGACTGACGTGCTGCATCCGATTTGCCGCGCTGCAATTCAATTTGTCCTCGCAAATTGCTGCCGATCGCCGAGTTAGGCTGCTTTTTTTTGATTTGCTCAACAGCAGCCAAGGCGCCATCAAAGTCTTTTTTCCGCAAATACACGCCGACCAAGGCCAAGTCACTGGTCACCCCTGCATCACTCAAAGTCAAGGCACTCAGCTTACTCAAGCCTTGTTCGGTACGACCTCTATCAAACTGAGCCAAAGCCAATGCAGTACGGCTATTGAAGTCAGTCTGATTTAGTTTTGCAGCAGCCTCATAAAAAGCTTCGGCCTTAGTCATTTCTCCTTGCATCATGTAAGCCTGAGCCATCAGCACTGAAGTCTCCCAGCTTGGACTGCCGCTGCTTACAAGTGGCAGGAGAGCCTTGATGGCCTTCGACGAATCGCCCATACTCAAATAGGTCTGGGCCAGTGTAAAACGCACTTGTGCGTTATCCGGCATCATTTGCACCGCGCGGCCCAATTTTGCTTCGGCACGGACCAAGGCTCCAGACTTCAAATCAATAACACCACCAAGGTGCAAGACCTGTGGATTTTCTGGAGCAACCTTTAACAATTGCTGCGTCAGTTCTCCCGCAGATCTAAAGTCATCGCGCTGAACGGCCAACATGGCACCAAACCATTTAACATCGGGTCGCGAAGGCGCTGCGGCTTTGAATTCAGCCAACTGCTTCTCAACACTTTTCAGATCCTTGTCCTGCAAATACATATTCAGAACTGCAGTATGGGCGCCATAGTTGAGCCGGTCGAGCTTGATAGCTTCTTTATAGGCCTCAGCCGCTTCTTTCCGCTTGCCGGAAACCAACAGCAAATCACCTTTCAGTCGAGATGCTTCACTGTTTGCAGGCTGGCTCTTCTGCACTTTTTCCAGCAAGTCCGATGCCCCAACAAAGTCTTTGTTGGTCGCCAATAGCCTAATTTGAGCCAGCTGCGCTTGCGCTGAGTTGGGCGCGACCGCAAGTGCGGCATCTACCGCTTTTTTCGCCTCTATCGCCTGACCTGTCGACATTTGGGCAGCCGCAATAATGGACAAAAGTTCGGCTTGCGGCCCAGCCTCAGTTAATTTAACCGAAGCAAACTGCTCAATCACTTTTTCCGCTGGGCCCTTTGCGTACATAGCTTTCGCGAGCAGCGGGACCACCTGATCCTGAGAATAGCCAAGCTCTTGAGCCTTTTGCAGTTCAACCACCGCCCCGACATAATCTCCAGAATCAAACAGCAATTCGCCCAGCAAAAAGCGAGCTTCAGCCAGGCCTGGACTCTTTTGCAGCGCACTTTTCAATTCGATCAGCGCCGATTTTTTATCATTGGCTTGTACATGCTTTCGAGCCGAAGCCACCAACTCGCCGGCACTGTCGCCCATGCATGCGCTGAGTAGAAAACCTGTGCTAACGGCCAAAACAAAGGACGAGATCTTGGCAACGGGGAAGCGCATAGCATTCGACTGCGAAATACCTTGAGTCATTTAATCTCCAACTTGTTCATCAAATCATACAAAGTGGGTCGACTGACGCCGAGCAACTCAGCAGCCTTCGCCACATTGCCGTCGACTCGGGACATCGCCGTCAGTACAGCTTGTCGTTCAGCGCGTTCTCGAATCACACGTAAGTCCAAAGTCTCATCGACTGAATCTTCTTCACGATCGGGATCCAACAAACCAAGATCGATACTGGTTAATCGTTCACCATCGGCCATGATGAAGGCACGTTTGATGCGGTTTTGCAACTCCCGCACGTTTCCTGGCCAGTTGTAAGATTCAAGAGCACGCATCGCATCGGGACTGAAACCCAGCGGCTTGCGTCTTTGATCGGCCGCCAATTGTTTGACGAACGCATTGGCCAAGAGGACAGGGTCGCCCACTCGATCACGTAATGGCGGAATATCAACCACAATTTCCGCCAATCTAAAATACAAGTCCTCCCGGAAACCTCCCGCAGCAATTTGCTCCTGCAAATCACGATGGGTGGCCCCTACGACGCGGACGTCTACGGGAATTTCTTGCCGTCCGCCCACTCGCTCGATCACCCGCTCCTGCAAAAAGCGAAGCAACTTGGCTTGCAAGGGAAGCGGCAAATCTCCGATTTCATCGAGCATCAAGGTGCCGCCGTGAGCAACCTCCAAACGTCCAATTGTTGTCTTTGTCGCGCCTGTAAAGGCACCTTTTTCATAACCAAACAACTCGCTTTCTAGCAGGTTCTCTGGGATAGCGGCGCAGTTAATCGCAACGAATCGGCCCTTACGTTTTGAGGCCGCATGCAGACCTTGGGCAAGCACCTCCTTGCCCGTACCACTCTCCCCAAGCAAAAGCACAGTCAAGTCACTCGAAGCAACACGCTCGATGGTCCTACATATTCGCTGCATTCCGCCGTCACGTGTGATCAGTCCATCAAACACGTCCAGGCGATTGGCATTCAACAGTCGCTGATTTTCTTCCTGCAACTCATAGAGTCGAAAAGCACGCTCTACGGTCAACGACAACAAATCGGGGTCAACCGGCTTGGCCCAAAAATCATATGCGCCCATTTGAATTGCACGCAAAGCATTGTCGTGATCATTCTGACCGGTCAGTACAATTACTTTAGCGGAAGGATTCAATTCAAGTATCTTTTCAAGGCACTTGAAACCCTCAGCGACAGAATCCTGATCTGGCGGCAACCCCAAATCCATGGTAACAACTGCCGGATTGTGTTTGCGGAACTGCAACAACGCACTCGGAACGTCATCCGCAACCACAGACTCGAACCGGTCCAACGACCATTTCAACTGCTTTTGCAAGGCTAGATCGTCTTCAACGATCAGCATCAATTGACGCGGATCCGGCGCTGTTTCATTATTAGTGATTGCCATTTATATTTATCAATTTTTTGCATGAAATAGCGGCAACAATATAGTCACAACCGTCCCAATATTCAGCTGACTATCAACCTTGATTGAGCCGCCAAGTTCCTTCAAGTATTGGTAGCTTTCATAAGCTCCAATCCCCATCCCTGAATCTTTTGTCGTCTGAAAAGGTCTAAACAGCTTTTGACGAATGAACTCCTCTGTCATGCCACAGCCTCGATCGGTGATCACAACACGAGCCGAACTCCCGGCTTGATCCAAGGCAAGCATGACAGAGTCTCGAGCATCCGAGGCATCAAATGCGTTTTGCACAACATGGCCAAGTACTCGCTCGATCCGTTCGTCATGACCGCGCGTGCTGACTTTGGATTCAATGTTCAATTCAAGCGTTCGCCCCTTGCTCAACGCGGCAGCTGCAAGCCTCTTCACAATTACCTCTAGGTCGACACCGCTAGACAAGCCATGAGGCTTCTCCCCCTCGCGAAGTTGCAACATCAATTGGCGCATCTTCTCGAGCGAATTTTCCACAGTATCCAGCATATCCTGCTGAAATTCAGGGTTATCTTTTAAGCGCTTGGCATTCTTCATCATCAGTGAGAGTTGAGTCACGATGTTCTTCAAATCGTGAACAACAAAGGCCGACATGCGGTTGAAAGCATCGAACTTCTTTGATTCAAGCAGGGCTTCGGTTGCTTGCATTTGCGCCAGATAGCTAGATGCTTGTCTGCTAGCAGTCTTTAGCAGATCTCGCACCTCCCAGTCCAATTCAATGGCGGCTCGCGGCCGCCCAAGAAGGACAAAGCCCAAGAGTTTTTCTCCGACTAGCAGAGGCACCAGCCAACAAGAACGTACATCCTCTAGCAACCAAGCTGGAGTGTGAAGCTCCCTGTATTCAGGGGCGCCTTGCCTGAGACGCTCCAAGTCAATAATCCAGGTTCGCGCCTGCAAAAATTCGAAGAACTCTAAGTTTGCGGGTACAGGCTCATCCAGAAAAGGGGAATTCCAGCGAGCAGCTTGTGAATAAACAGCAGCATCACCCTGCTGCATCCACAGCGCTCCTGAGGGGCTCTCCACCAAATTGGCCAATGCCCGAATGACAGTCTCACCCATCATCTGCGGTGAGTTATTTGACGATAAGGTCGCGGTAAAACGAAGCCATTCTTCTCGATAGTCATAGCGGTAACTGAAGAAGTTTTTACCGATATAGACCTTCAACTGCGACCGCAAGGCTCCTGATAAAACCAAGATCGCCAAACCAAGCAGGGCCAGAAAAACCAGTGCCAACTGAAGTGCCCGTCCCCATTCACCACCGGTGTAACGGACGTAGTATCCGATCGCCGATATAAGCAATAGATACAAGCCGACTAGCAGCAATGTGGCTGAATGGAAAACTGCCGCACGAGAAACGTGGAGCTTCTCTAACCAGTCCGTACGCCTTCTCGAAGCCAAAAATAGCAGAGGCAAGGCTGAACAATGAGCCAGCGAGCGAACACTTAGCGCGTCGCCATCAAATTCCCGAAATAGGGCTGCTTGCGAAAAAACGAAAAGGTCGAAGGCAAACAATGCGCCGAGACCGAGGCACACCGGCTTGGCGTTCCAACGTGCGTCCGCAGAGGAATTCCGGAGCAACTGTTCTACCAGAATCAAGCCAACGACTGCCAGGCCTAAAGCAGTGAATGAAGAAGGGCGAAGCAAATCGACTGCAACTTCAGCCTTGGACTCACGCAAAATGAGCATCAAAAGCGCGCTGCCGAGTGAGGCGTAGGCCAAGTCAGCGAAACGAGGTTGAGCGCTCGTTCCATTCTGCTCGCTGTCGACTTTAGGTCGAAGCAAAAGCAAAAGAAATCCGAACCACAACGCATAGCGCAGCAAATCTGCAGCCGGAATCATCCATGCAAGCGTGGCTGCAGGGAGAAGCCTCAAGCCAGACGCGATACCGAGTCCCGCCCAAGCCGCCGTGCCAACTAGCGCGGCGGCAAATACATAGGAGAGCCCATTCGCGGGCGCGGACTTTCGCCACCAGACGCGATAAGCGAAATACAGGGCAAACGCCGCATATAAGCAGAGCGCGAGCCCGTCACCCAAGAAAGCAAGATTCAAGACGCCAAATTCCATGGTGTATTGAACCATGCCAAGCATGGGGAAAGAATCGGCAAATGCGCCGATTCAACCTAGAACTTCAACGAGCGCCCTTACCTGTCAGCACAACCGCCACCGTTTCCAACATGATCAACATATCCAAAAACAGCGAGTTGTTCTTCACATAATAGAGATCGTATTGCAACTTCTCGATCGAATCCTCGACCGTGGAGCCATATTCATACCGCACTTGCGCCCAACCCGTAACCCCAGGCTTGACGCTATGCCGAACCGCAAAGTAGGGGATCTTGTTGATCAAATCATCAACGAAGAACTGCCGCTCAGGACGAGGTCCGACCAAGCTCATCTCACCACGCAGGACGTTCAAAAGTTGTGGCAACTCATCAATCCGCACCTTTCGAATAAACCGTCCAACTTTGGTAACCCGGTCATCATTGACTGTCGCCCAGCGAGGCTTCCCGTCTTTCTCTGCGTCCGTCCTCATACTGCGGAACTTGATCACCTGAAAGGGGGCGCCATTCAGTCCCACACGCTCTTGCCGGTAGAACACTGGACCCGCCGATTCCAGCTTGATCATTAGCGCAGTGACTGCCATGACCGGCAAAGACACCAGAAAAATAGCTGCGGCAAAAACGATATCGAATAGGCGTTTGAAAGCTGTGCGGACCACGCCCTGGTTAAATCCGTCGCCGAAGACAAGCCAACCCGCATTGACATGGCTGATCTTGATCTGCGCCAGGGTCTTTTCGAAATGCGTAGCGATATCGACAACACGGATCCCGTAAAGCTTGCAATCCAGCAGCTGTCGCAAGGGCATGCTGCCGCCACGACGCTCAGACAAGGCCACGACGATTTCATCCACACCCAAGCTCTTGGCCGTCTCTGTCAAAGTGCCGCGGGACGCAATGATCTCCGCCTGCGGGACTTCTTGTTGCTCTTCGTTCGGACCAGGCAAATAGCCGACGATCAAGGCATGAGGATCTGCTGCGCGCAAGGTCTCCCCCACAGTCTTCGCAACTGAGCCTGAGCCGAAAATCAGGATTCGAGTCCGAAGACGAGACTGGGCGCCTGCATGGGCGGCGTAGACACGATGCACCATGACGGCGGCAACAGCGGCCATGGCGACCAAAGTGATCAATTCGCGATGGTTTGCATTGACTGGAAGCAAACTAAAGATTGCGTAAGCCAAAGGCAGGCCGAACAGCAAACCCAACAAAGCGCGAGCGCAGGATTCAGTGATGGAACGGTTGTGCACATGTTGGTACAAGCCGCTGGCCGAGTTGATGACAAACATGCAACCAGCCAAAGAAAGGCCATGGGAAGCCACAAAGGGCATCACCGAGGATGCGGACTCCCCTTGACTCAACACGACCGCAACAACTGCAAAGAGGATCAAGCCCAGGTCGAACAAGACGTGGAGCAGGGTCTGCTTATGCAAATAGTGGCTGAAAATTCTGACCATTTTTTCCCCGATCACTAAGACTTATTTCACTGCGCAAATGCGGTTTGAGCTGCTCATGGATTCTTGATTTGCAGAGTTGCCTTGAACTGCAAAGACATGCGCCAACCAACACCATCAACGTCAACCTCAACCTCAACCAACCTCTGCCTCACTCATCTTGATCGCGGCCCGATGATGCCTGTAGCCACGACTCTTGAAAGCCCCCCGTTTGAAGGGGGCGTCAAGCTTGAGAAAACAAAGGCGCTCACCAGCATGCGCCGCCAACGTTTCGAATTACAAATCAGGCGTGAGTAGAACCGATGACGCATCGATCGCCTCACTTCATTGCGTATCCGATCGTGCGTTTTCCACAGCACTCCAACGTATCGGGTCAATCCATGGTCTGAATGCCACGCCCTGCGGGCGTCTGCGCTTCGAAATCAGATCTTCAAAGGAAAAAAAATAGCCCGCCAAAGCGGGCTATTCATTCAAACGGAAGTGGTCAATTCATCAACGAACGACTGCGATTTGCGAGCGGGCACCACCCTTGTAGGTGTACATAGTCAGCGCGCCGTTCTTGATGTCACCCTTGTTATCAAAGGTAATAGTGCCAGTCACGCCCTTGTAGCCTTCGGTCTTTGCGAGCACCGGCAGATACTTGGCTGGATCTGCAGAACCAGCCTTCTCCATGGCTGCCACCATCACCTTGACGGCGTCATAGACGTAAGGCGCATAAATCTGAACGTCAACCTTGTACTGCTCCTTGAACTTGGCCTTAAAGGCGTCGGACGACACCTTGGACTCGCCCTCAACGCCACCGGCTTCAGCGCAATAGACCTGATTGTCACCCATGGTGCCAGCAGCCAATTTCGGCAACTCACCAGTGCAGATACCGTCGCCGCCGACAAACTTGGCTTCAATGCCCAGTTGCTTCATTTGACGCAGCATCGGGCCGGCCACAGCATCCATACCGCCGAAGAAGACCACATCGGGCTTCTTGGCTTTCAAGGAGGTCAGGATAGCGGTGAAGTCCGTGGCTTTGTCATTGGTGAACTCACGACCGACGATCTTGCCGCCAGCGCCTTTGACGCCCTTTTCGAATTCGTCCGCGACACCTTGACCATAGGCTGTACGGTCATCGATCACGGCGATTGACTGGCCCTTCAACTCTTTGACGGAGTATTTGCCCAGCGTGCCACCCAGATGCACATCATCGGCCACCACACGGAAGGTGGTTTTGTAGCCGTTACGGGTGAACTTCGGATTGGTTGCTGAAGGCGAGATTTGCGGAATGCCCGCATCGCTGTAAACCTTGGAAGCAGGGATCGTGGTACCCGAGTTCAAGTGGCCAATCACGCCATTGACTTTGGAGTCGACCAGCTTTTGAGCTGCGGCTGTGCCCTGCTTCGGATCGCCGGCGTCATCTTCAGCCAGCAATTCAAACTTTGCTTTCTTGCCACCGATCATCACGCCCTTGGCGTTCAGCTCGGAAATGGCCATACGGGCACCCAACTCATTGTCCTTACCCAAGTGGGCGATGGCGCCACTGGTTGGGCCGACGTGACCGATCTTGACAACCAGATCCTGGGACATGGCTGTACCGCTCATCAACAGCGCAACAGCGCCGACGACAACATTCAACTTAACTTGCATGAATTACCTCCGAGTTGGAAGAAGGAGAGCTTTTGGCTGTTGAAATCTCAACCCGTCAAACATAACTCAAAACCTGGGCTTCCCTACATGGGGAAAGCATGGAAAACCAAAGAGATGTTGTCAGCGTTGTCGCGTACCACCATCAACCATTCAGTTGAGGCGCTGACCCCCAAGGAGGATCCGTTTGCTCTGGACGTGCTTCCAAGGCTTGTTGCTCAGCCATGACCTGGCTTACCAGCGCTTCAACACGCGTGAGCAGGCTCTCTCGCAAGTCGGCCAGCACCTCATCGACTGCAGTCTCGATCATGACCTGCACAGCCGGCGTGCACTGTGGCTTTAGCTGCGACGTTAGGTCTGGCGTTGATACGGCCTGTAGCTGCTGGGCAACAGCATGGGCTAGCCCTTGGGCCAGATCCTGACTTCGATCATGTTCAAGATCCAAGGCGAGGTCCACCGGCAAGCCCGCACTCAAATCTTCAGGCATTAATTCAAGGGCATAGTTCGACGAGAGGTCGAGCTCGATTGACTGCTCGCCTTGTGAAACAAGAAGCTCAGCAGTCGAACTCAAAGCCGCCTGGGACCCATTCACCGCTGGAGAGCCCTCTTCTCCCCCCAAGTCTTCAAGATCCAAATCCAGAAAAACATCTGAAGCCTTGGCGGCCACAGGCACCAGCATTGACTCATCCAAGACTTCGGTCAGTGTCGGCACGACTCGATGGGGCTTGGTCATCGCGTGCTTACTCAATTGCTCACCTTGTGGTGCTTCACGATATGGCCCAGCGACTCATACTGTTTGTATCGCCTGCGTCCGGCCTGTACCTGTTCAGGCTCAGTCGAAACTACTTCCAGCACTCGCTTGAACTCTGCGAATTCCGATGGGATCTCGGCCCCTAGATTCAGCAACACCTCACGATGCGGCAAGGCTGCACTGCTGGGCGCCAAAAGAATGGGCGTCGCTTCCAACAGACCTGGATCAACGACCTCTTCGCTCAAGAGGAGATGCGGCACAAATTCGACCGCGTCAAAAGACCACAAGGCAGCGTCCAAGCGCTGCAAGACTGAGGGGGGGCCAATCACCCCCATGCGAGCACCCGACTGCTGAGCCTTGCGCAGCAGTCGGCAGAGATAGGCCAAGCGATCTGGGACTCCGGTGTAAAACGAAACCTCGGTCATGCTCGCTCGGCCTCTTGCACCAACATCACTTCGCTTGCGACAAGACGAAATGCGTCAGCAAGCCCACCGGACGACCGGTACCGCCCTTGGCAGCCCCGCCCTTCCAAGCTGTACCCGCAATATCCAGATGCCCCCAGCGGAACTTGCTCGCAAAACGTTGCAAGAATTTGGCTGCAGTGATGGAACCACCCGCACGCGAGCCCACATTGGCCACATCGGCGAAGTTGGTTTTCAGACCTTCTTCGTACTCTTCATCCAGAGGCAAGCGCCAGCAAGGATCCAAGGCCGCATCGCCGGCGGCCGACAAAGCGGCAGCCAACTCGTCGTCGCTGGCATACATGCCGCTGCGCACGCCGCCCAAGGCGATCACGCAGGCACCCGTCAAAGTCGCCACATCAACCACCACCGCAGGCTTGAAGCGTTCGGCGTAAGTCAATGCGTCGCACAGGACCAAGCGGCCTTCGGCATCGGTATTCAGAATCTCAATCGTCTGGCCCGACATCGAGGTCACGACATCACCTGGCTTCAAGGCGCGGCCGCTAGGCATGTTTTCGCAGGCAGCGATCAACACGACCAAGTTCAGCTTGGGCTTCAATTCGGCGACCGCACGCAGCGTGCCGATGACGCTGGCGGCGCCGCCCATGTCGAACTTCATCTCGTCCATTTCGGCGCCGGGCTTCAAGGAAATACCACCCGAATCAAAGGTAATGCCCTTGCCCACCAGCACCACCGGCGCTTGCGACTTCGGTGCGCCGTCATAACGCGCCACAATGAAGCGCAGAGGTTCATCCGAACCCTGAGCCACCGACAGGAAGGAGCCCATACCGAGCTTTTCCACCGCCTTGCGGTCGAGGATCTCGACCTTCAAGCCATGGCTGCTGCCCAGGGCCTTGACCTGCTCACCCAAATAGGTGGGCGTCGCGTAGTTGCCCGGGCGATTGGCGCATTCGCGGGCCAATTCAATCCCCGCGCCAATCGCTTGACCCCGAGCCAGACCCACCTTGGCCGCTTTGGCCGCGCCTTCGTCGGCCTTGTTCAGCAACAAGCTCAGCTTGTCCAACTTGGCCGGCGCGGGTGCGCTCGGCTTGGTGTGACGATAAACATAGCTCGCGTCACCGGCAGCCAGTACGAACTGCTCAGCCAAGCTTTCAGTCATGCCCTCAAAGCCAACGAAGGCCGTCGCCGCATGAACCGCGCCACGGCCCTTCAACTGTGCCAAGGCTGCTTGAAAAGCCGCGCGTGCGCTCTTCAAGGAAGCTTTGCCCGCAGCGGCCAAAACCAGGCGAGGTGCTTTGACACCGGCTGCGCGCTGCAAGCTCAAAACCTTGCCTGCTTTGAGTTCGAAGTCGCCCAGCTTGATGGCATCTTTAAGCAGCGCAGCCACTACCGGATCGAGTCCAGCGGGCAACTCATCGCCGGCCAAAACCAGAATCAGAGCATCGGCATTGAAGCCGGCCAATGCGTCGAAAGACGCAGACTGTGTACGGAAGTCCATAATGTCGCCGAATAGATAAAGTGACCGGATGTTATTCGATTCCTCCGTACGTTCCGAACTGACTCGCAGCTTCGGCGTGACCCTGGTGGTCATCCTGACCATTGTGCTGACGATGATGTTGATCAATACCCTCGGCCAAGCCGCCGGGGGCAATGTCGCACCCCAAGATGTGCTGCTGCTGATGGGCTATGCCTCGCTGGCGCAGCTGCCCACCATGCTGGCTCTGTCTTTATTCATCAGCATCGTGGCCTCGCTGGGGCGCATGTACCGCGAGTCTGAAATGACCATCTGGTTTGCCAGCGGCATCGGCCTGCGCCGTTTCATCAAGCCGGTGCTGCAACTGGCTCTGCCTGTTTTGCTGGCGGTGATCGTGCTGGAACTGCTGCTGTGGCCCTGGGGCAATGAGAACAGCGCCCAACTGCGTGAACAGTATCAAAAGCGTGGCGATTTGTCGCGCGTGGCGCCAGGCCAATTCCAGTCCTCGCGCGACGGCAGCAGTGTCTTCTTCATCGACCGCGACAGCGCCGATGGTCGGACCGGCCGCAATGTGTTCATCCTCACCCAGCAAGGCAAAGCCGAGGCAGTGACCACCTCTGCGAAAGGCCATATTGAGTTGACCGAGACCGACCGCTTTCTGGTGCTGGACCGAGGCCAACGCAATGAGAGCAATCACGAGAGTGGTGAGAAGTCTCTCGCCCGATTCGAGCAATACAAGATTTTGGCGGACAGCCAAGTGCTGCGCAGCGCGGAAAAGCCGCCACCAAAAGCAACCGGCACATTGGAATTGCTGCGCGACCCCAGTCCTCGCAACGACGGCGAGTTGGCTTGGCGATTTGGCATGATCTTGGCTTGTTTCAATATGGCTTTGCTGGGCTTGGGGCTGGCCGCGACCAATCCGCGCCGCGCCAACAGTTGGAATTTGCTTTTCGCCCTGCTCAGCTTCGTCGTGTATTTCAATTTGCTCAGCCTCAGTCAGTCCTGGGTGGGCACTGGCAAGATGAGTTTGGCCGCCGGCCTCGCCCAGGTGCACGGCAGCGTTTTCCTGCTCGCCATGACGGTACTTTGGCTGCGAGAGCAAGGCAATCGCTTGTGCCTGCCTTGGCGTCGTTTCAAGACCAAAGCAGAAGTCAGCACAGGAGCAGCCAGCGCATGAAAACCGTTCGCCGACTGCTTTACCGCGACATCATCGGATCCATCCTGTTCGTGTCGGTGGCCTTCCTTGCGTTGTTCTATTTCATAGACTTTGTCGAGGAGCTGGAACGGATGAACCGCGTGGGCGCAGGCGCCGCCAAAGCGGCCCTGGTCGCCTTGCTCAAATTGCCTGGTCACACCTATCAGCTCTTGCCCATCGGCACCTTGATTGGCAGCATCTTGTCGCTGGCTCGCATGGCCCAATCCAGCGAGTTCACGATTTTGCGCACCGGCGGCCTCGGGCCACGCCGAGCATTGGGCCTGTTGGCCAGTCTTGCTGCCGTTCTGGCTGCTTTGACCTTTCTGATTGGCGACTTCGCCGCACCCTACTTTGATGCTCAAACTGACCTGATGCGCGGCCGCTTCACCGGTGACCAGAGCTCAGGCCAACGCGGAGCTTGGCTGAAAGATCATCAGGTCATCGACGGACAAGACCGCAGCTTTTCAATCAACGTCAGCCAAGCCAATGCGCGGGGCCACCTGCTGGGTGTACGCATCTTCGAGTTCGACACCCATGGCGGCCTGAAGTCGCGCGTTGAAGCCAAATCGGCCACTGTCGACAACCAGGGGCTATGGCGCCTGGAGGACGTACAGATGTCTGAGTGGCAAGCGCTAGCGCCGGTTGGATCTCAAACCTTGGCGGCGACCCCGCAGCGGAGCGCGGTGGTGAAGGAAAGCCATCTCGCATCTTTGAATTGGCAGAGCTCCTTGCACGCCGGCGTGATCGCCGCAGCCGTGCTGCCGGCGGATTCCATGTCCACCATCGAGCTCTATCGCTACACCAAACACCTCTCGGCGCAGGAGCAATCGGCGCAGGCGCATAACATTCAGTTTTGGCGCAAGGCCTTCTACCCCTTTGCCTGCTTTGTGATGGTGGCCTTGGCCCTGCCCTTTGCCTATCTGCATGGTCGCTCAGGTGGCATCAGCCTGAAGGTGTTTGGCGGCATCATGTTGGGCATCAGCTTTGTCTTGCTCAACAATGTGGCCGGCCATATCGGCATTCTGAAAAACTGGACGCCCTGGATGGTGGCCGCCACACCAAGCTTGGCCTATCTCGCCTTGTCCATGGCCGCTTTCACCTGGCTGGTTCGCTACCGCTAAGCCCCTTTATCTCTTGCGCTGGATTTCTGAATGAACGCAATGCTGCTCTTTGCCCATGGTGCACGCGACCCGGACTGGGCTCGCCCCTTCAAAGAAGTGGAACGGCGCATCAGGCTTGAACGACCGGAAATGCCTCTGACACTGGCCTTCCTGGAGTTTATGCAGCCCAGCCTTGAAGAGGCCGCCCATGAGCTTGTCGCGCAAGGCTGTCGGCGCATTCATATCGTGCCTATGTTCTTAGGCACAGGCGGTCATGTGCGACGTGACATTCCGCCTTTGATCGAGCGCTTGACGGCGCAATACGGCACCACGGTGGAATGGCTTTTGCGCCCCGCCATCGGCGACCAAGAGCGTGTGGTGCAGGCCATGACCGAGGCCAGCCTGTCTTGGCTGCCCTCGGACATGCCAGCACGAGACACACCGCGAGCCCCGTCCCCATGAATCTTCACCAATTCCGCTTTGTGCAGGAGGCTGCCCGGCGCAACCTCAATTTGACCGAGACCGCCAAGGCGCTCTTCACCTCCCAGCCCGGAGTCTCCAAGGCCATTTTGGAATTGGAAGAAGAACTGGGCATCGATATCTTCTCGCGCCACGGCAAGCGCCTGCGCCGCATCACCGAGCCGGGCCAACAGGTCTTGGCAGCGATTGAAATCATCATGCGCGAGGTTGGTAACCTCAAGCGCATCGGCGAGGAATACTCCAAGCAAGACAACGGCACCTTGTCGATTGCCACCACGCACACCCAAGCCCGCTATGTACTGCCTGGGCCGGTGGCCCAGTTGCGTCGACAACTGCCCTTGGTGCGCGTCAGTCTTCACCAGGGCACACCCGACCAAGTGGTTCGCATGCTGCTGGACGACAGTGCCGATGTGGGGCTGGCCACGGAGTCTTTGGCACAGATTGAAGACTTGGTCAGCCTGCCCTGCTACGAATGGCAACACGTGCTGGTGGTCCCGGCCGATCATCCGCTCGCCCAAGTGGAGCGCCCGACCCTGGAGCAACTGGCCGCCGAGCCGCTGGTGTCCTACCACCCCAGCTTCACTGGTCGCACTCGCATTGACAAAGCCTTCGCGGCACGCCACCTGCACCCCAATATCGTGCTGGAGGCGATTGACTCCGATGTGATCAAGACCTATGTGCGCTTAGGCATGGGCATCGGCATCGTGGCCGAAATGGCGGTACGCGAAGACCCTCCCGGCGGTGACTTGGTGTCTCGCCCGCTGGGACACTTATTTGGTCAAAACGTGACCCGCATTGCCTTCAAACGCGGCGCTTATCTGCGCAATTATGTTTACAGCTTTGCTGAGTTGCTGTCGGAGCGCCTGAACCGACATCTGCTGGAACGTGCCATGAATGGTGACTCCAGCGACTACAGCCTTTGACCTTGCACCCGATGTCCGAACCCACCGCTCTCGAGCCAAGACAATTCGCAGCAATTCCAAGCAGCCCTTCGCTGCAGAGCCGCCTACCGCAAGTTGGAAGCACTATTTTCAGCACCATGTCAGCGCTGGCCCAGGCGCATGGGGCGGTGAATTTGGGTCAGGGCTTCCCGGACTTTGGCTGTGACCCCGCCTTGCCTGCCGCGGTGACGGCGGCCATGCAAGCACAGCACAACCAATACCCTCCGATGCCGGGTGTGGCCGTGTTGCGCGAAGCGGTTGCAAAGAAAATCCAAACGCTTTATGGCCACGGCTATGACCGCGATTCGGAAATCACCATCACTGCTGGCGCCACGCAAGGCATCTTGACTGCCTTGCTCGCCGTCGTGCACCCAGGTGACGAGGTCATCGTTCTGGAGCCCTGCTATGACAGTTACCTGCCCAATATCGAGTTGGCCGGCGGTGTTGCCGTCCCTGTGCCCTTAGCGCCCGGCAGTTTCAGGCCGGACTTTGAGAAGATCGCAGCAGCCATCACACCTCGCACCCGGCTGCTGATCATCAACACACCTCACAATCCAAGCGCCACCGTTTGGACAGACGCGGAGATGCTGAGCCTGGCTGAACTGCTGCGTGGCAGCAGTGTTTTGGTGATCAGCGACGAGGTGTACGAACACATGGTCTTCGATGGCCAGCAGCACCAAAGCGTGGCTCGTTACCCGGACTTGCTCTGCCGCAGCTTCATCGTCTCAAGCTTTGGCAAGACTTACCATGTCACCGGTTGGAAGGTGGGTTATGTAGCGGCACCTGCTGCAATGATGATGGAGTTCCGCAAGGTCCATCAATACAACGTCTTCAGCGTCAACACGCCGATGCAGTACGGCTTGACCAGCTATATGGGGGATGCCCGCCCCTACCTGGAATTGCCGAGTTTTTACCAATCCAAGCGCGATCGTTTTCGGGCCGGCTTGCAAGGCAGCAAGCTCAAACTGTTCCCCTGCGAAGGCAGCTACTTCCAGTGCGTGGACTACAGCGATTTGGTTGCTGTCGGCGCGATGAACGACCGTGAGTTTTGCGAATGGCTGACCCGCGAAAAAGGCGTTGCGGCAATTCCCCTGTCGGCCTTCTATGCGCAGGGCAGCGATCAAACCGTCATCCGCTTTTGCTTTGCCAAAGAAGATCAGACCCTGGACAAAGCCATCAGCCTGCTACGACAACTCTAAGCCGCGCCGCAGCGCCTATGTTCAAGGTTTGGGCGCAGGCAATTCGTCCAAGACGATGTCCACATCCACAGGCTGTGTCGTGGCGGGGTCGCCGGAATGGGAGGCTTGCCAAACCATGGTGGCCATCATGCCGAAACCGGTCTGACTGCTGACCTCTGATTCAAGCGGCAAGAAGAGGTCAATTTCCTGGCCACGCACCTCGTGCTCTGAGCGATCTCGCGCCACGCTGTAAAGCAGCAGCAAATCACGCAGTGCCGGCAACTCCAGATTGACACCGCGCAGACCCTGATTAGACAAAAGCTTTTGCAAAAGGCTCATGCTGGCGCCGCTGTCCGACCAGCGCCCCTGGATTTCTCGCATGACCTCGGCATAGGACTCCAGCTCACGCCCTAAGCTCAAATCTTGATCCCAAGTCGGCGCAATCGCGTCGAAACGCAGCGCATAACGCCCGGCAAGGTCGGCAAATGCCAGGGCCTCACCGCGCTTCTGGCAGATTTCCATCAGCTTCAGGTAGGGCAAGGCGCTCTCGATACTGCTATTGATGCGCTCTTGCAGCAGATCGACTGCCGCATCCTCCTGGCCCAATACCAAGAAAAAGTCAGTCTGCTGCTCCAGGTCGATCAAAGCCTCAACGCTGACCAAGCCTGTTTCCGTTGAAGCGTTCTGCGCCAGATCTGCGGCGAATGCAGGCGCAGCCGCTGCGAAATGTGAGGCATCCAAAAACTGCACGCTGAGCGGTTCGGCGTGTTGAGCCTCATGTGCAAACGCCGGGAAACTCAAACTAGCTGACGTCAAACCATCGCTTGCGTTCGACGAACTCTCATGAAGCGAGAGCTCGGGCTGAGATGACAATGCGCCGGGAACCGTCGGCCCCGGATGAGCAAAGTCCAGCATGTGATCACCGTCACTCACCTTCGCCAACGACAGAGTGTGCTCATCACCTCTGTCAAATCGGTCCGACTTGAACGAATGCTCCGCGACTTCCGATGACTCAACCCGCTGCGGAGATTGACTCACAGGACTTACCGTGGACGAAGGTGCCGCCCATTGAGATGCGACTGGCACAGCCTCTTGCGAACCCCGTTCTGTCTCTTCGGGTTCGTCACGCCCCAAACCCGTTGCGGCCCACCAATTGCCATCCAGCCCTTGCTGTGCGCGTTTACGACTCTGCCAGAGGAAGGCGCAAGCGCCACCCAGACCGAGGCTGAGCGCACCCAAGCCCCAGAGCCAAAAATCAGCGGCGCCCGACGAACTGGACGCGTTGGCACCTGTGGCGCCCTCAGCTACCAAGCGTGCGCGCATTTCGTTCAATTTCAGCTCGGACGCGCGCTTGTCTTCGCGAAGTTTGCCAAGGCCAGCTTCCAAGGTCTGCAATCGCTGAATCGCGGCTTCCGCTTGCGCCGCACTGGCCGCAACTTGCACCACTACCGCCGCAGACACCACCGAATCCAAAGGCTCGAGGCGCAACTTCGGCGCATTCGCGAGATCTACGGCTTGGGGCGTCTTCGTCGCGTTCGCAGACCTAGACGGAAGCGAACTTGCGCTAGAGACAGGGGCCGGGCTTGGCTCATTATTGATAGATGCCTGCGGACGCTTGCTCTTTGGCTTGCTCGACCCTCTCGCACCCTGATCTGGCTTTGGGCTGGCAACAGGCGCAGTGCCTGCGCTCAAGCGCTCAGCGGCCGAAGCATCGGCCTCATCACTTGCCAATAGATCTTGCGCTTTAGCACCCGTGGTCGCCAAAGCGGCCCTCATTGCCGGTGTGTAGCTTGGCGGCACAGCCTGCTGCGGCAACTCGGCAAGCTCCGAACTGCTGTATTGACCTTGCGCATTGGGCGGATCCAGCAAAGCGCTGTACTGCCGTGTCAACCGGGTCGGGCAACCCAGGCTCAAGGTCACCGAAATAATGGGCTCTTCGATCTTGATGCTACTGAGCACCCGAATCGCGCGTACCGAAGTGTCACTCGCACCCTGCAATTGCACCCGAACGACGGCAGCGGGCAGGCGGTTGGTACCCGCCATGACCTCGGCCGAGACGCATTCTGAAGAGAGCGATTCACCTGCGCTCAGACTGAGCGGGAATTCAAGGTTGAGAGACTGACCCAGAGCGGTCCGCATCTGAGGACGACCCAAGCCCAAAGCCTGCGCGCTGTCGGTCCAAGCCAGCGCCAGACCGCACAGCAATAGGGTAGCCACAGAGGTGGTGCGCAAGACAGGGAATGGCGCTGCAGTATCTCGGTACATGCCGGGGCAAATGTTAATTCGCACACTCTAGCATGGCGGGCCGCACTCCAATCCAAGGGATCTCACGGCGTTGTTAATGCGTCAGCAGCATTGCACATCCAGGGCAAACACGAGCGATACAGGGCCTCAAACAAGCACCAGCCAAAGCCCTGTCACGTGCTCGTGGACAATGCCCTTCACACAGCAGCGTCCTGCTGTCACGTCAGCGACAAAGCATGAACAGTCCGGTTCTTACACTGCCCGAACGCAACAATATCGAATCGGGGTCATGGTTCTCCAAACTCTCTGCGCCGCTGCGCGCCGACATCCTCTCGCGGGCCGCGGTGCGCCGCTTGGGAGATGGGGCGCTGCTCACTTGCCGCGGCGAGGCTGCCGAAGAATGGGTGGGTGTGGCGCTCGGCGCGGTGCGCATCAGTTCGGTCTCGCTGGCGGGCAAGCAGATTGCACTGACCTATGTGGAGCCCGGCACCTGGTTTGGCGACATTGCCTTGTTCGACGGCTTGCCACGGACGCACGATGCCTACACGCACGGGAGCACCACCTTGCTGGTGGTCCGCAAGCCCGACTTCCGGGCGCTGCTGCAGGCCCACACCGAGCTTTACGAAGCGCTGCTGCGCCTGAACTGCCGTCGTCTGCGCTTGATGTTCGATGTGGTGGAAGATCTGAACACCTTGCCATTGGCTTCGCGCCTGGCCAAGCAGATTTTGCTGCTGGCCCGGTCGTACGGTGTGCAACAAGGCGAAGAAATCCGCATTGGCCTGCAGTTAGCGCAAGAAGACCTGGCGCAACTGCTGGGCGCCTCGCGCCAACGGGTCAACCAAGAGCTGAAGAGCTTCGAGCGCGATGGTGCAGTGCGCGTCGAGCCAACGCGCTTGGTCGTCCTGAGCAAAGAAAAACTCCTGAGTATTGCCAGCGGCTGACGGACACGCCTTGGCACATTGAGTGCAACCCTGCCTCGACAAGCTAACAAGGCCATCAGCCCCATGGACGCATTCACCGGAACCATCAGCCCCAACCATGCCATCGATGGCGAGGCGCTGAGTGTTTGGCTCAGCGCGCATTTGAATCATTTCGATGGGCCGCTGCGCATCGAGCAGTTCAAGGGCGGTCAGTCCAATCCGACCTACAAACTGATCACCCCCTCCCGCAGCTATGTGATGCGCGCAAAACCCGGGCCGGCAGCCAAGCTACTGCCCTCGGCGCATGCGATTGAGCGCGAGTTCGCGGTCATGAGCGCCTTGGCAGGCAGCACGGTGCCGGTCCCGAAAATGCTGGCCTTGTGCGAGGACGAATCGATCATCGGCCGCGCCTTTTATGTCATGGAGTTCATGGACGGTCGCGTGCTGTGGGACCCCGCCCTGCCTGGCATGCCGCCCTCAGAGCGGCATGCCGTCTTCGACGAAATGAACCGCGTCATGGCCGCCCTGCATCGCATTGAGCCCGCGGCAATTGGCCTGGCGAGCTATGGCAAGCCAGGCAACTATTTCGAACGCCAGATTGCGCGTTGGAGCAAGCAATACCGCGCTTCGATCACCCGGCCGATCGAAGCCATGGAGCGACTGATTGACTGGTTGCCCAATCACATGCCGGACTCGGCCCTCGACGAGCGTGAGGTTGCCATCGTGCATGGCGACTTTCGAATCGACAACTTGATGTTTCACCCCCGAGAGCCGCGCGTGATCGCCGCGCTGGATTGGGAGCTATCGACCTTGGGCCACCCCTTGGCGGATTTCAGCTACCACTGCATGAGCTGGCACATCAAAACCACAAGCGCAGCGCGCGGCTTGGCGGGGCTGGACCTGCAAATCCTGGGCATTCCGTCCGAGTTGGACTATGTGCGTCGCTACTGCGAGCGCAGCGGTCGTAGTCATGTAGAAACCCTGATGCGGGATTGGAACTTCTACCTGGCCTACAACCTCTTTCGCATCGCAGCAATTTTGCAAGGCATTGCCAAGCGAGTTGAGGAAGGTACCGCGTCTAGCGCGCAGGCTCGGGAAGCCGCTGCCGGCGCCGCACCTTTGGCCGCGCTGGGCTGGCAATTCGCCGAACGCTCTAGTTCCGGAGCTTGACGGTCAAACGGGCAAAGCCTTCGACCCAAGCCAAAGGACGGAACCCACTCAGGCCGGCGCCTGATCTTCCTCGGGCCGCGAACTCTGCCAAGCCACGGAGGTGGTGGTGGGCCATGCGCCACGATCAGACAAACGAGCGTTGACCGCCTGCGCCTCTTTGCAAGCCAGCTCCAGCACCTTGACCAGAGCCTGGATCTTGCTCAATGAAGGCTCTGCCATCGCCGTACGCAGGTAGACATTGCCGCGCATGGTCATCAGAACAAAAGGCTGGCCCTCGGGCAAGAGATCCAAGCTCGCCTGAGCGAGCAAAGTACTCAACTCCCCTTCCAACCACGCCGCCGTCAACTCCTTGTTCACGCCCAATGCCCCGAAACGCTGGCGTACCAACTTGGAGCTGATCTGGCTGAACTTGGGGAACATCACCAGCCAGCGCATCTCTTCCGGCGTATCAGTATCGACACGGGTTTTCAGCGTATCGGTATAGGCCTCGAAGACCGAAGCCTCCAGTTTCTCCATCAACTGGCGGCAGAGAATCAAGAGCTGTAAATCGCTGTGCAACCTGAGCTCACAGCGCATGCGCAATTCATGGCCTTCGATATAGGCCCGCTGAGAGCGACCCCATTCAATTCGCAAGCTGCCCGGCAAGGCCTTGGGCTGCTCGATCAAAAAGCCTTGGCCATCGCGCGCCATACGAAATTGACCATTGCGGGCCTCAGCCCAATCATGAATGGGACGCCAGCGCGCGGCATTCGCTCGCGCCACAAACCAGTGTTTTACTTGCTTAAAAAACATGAGCTAGGAGAATGCGCTGAAGCCGGTGCGGCGTGAACCGCAGCCTTGATCGATAGGAATCCAAATGATCGAAGTGTATTCATGGCCTACACCCAACGGCCACAAGGTTCACATCATGTTGGAAGAATGTGGCTTGCCGTATCGGGTGATCCCCGTGGACATCGGCAGCGGTGCTCAATTTGACCCCCGCTTCTTGGCCATCAGCCCTAACAACAAGATTCCAGCCATCATCGACCCCGATGGACCGGATGGACGACCGATTTCTCTGTTTGAGTCCGGCGCCATTCTGCTCTATCTGGCGGGGAAAACAGGGCAGCTTTTGCCCATAGAAACGGCGAATAAGTACGAAGTGCTGCAATGGTTGATGTTTCAGGTCGGCGGAGTGGGCCCGATGCTGGGGCAGGCCCACCACTTCCGAATCTACGCGCCGGAGAAAGTGCCGTATGCAATTGAGCGGTACAGCAGTGAAGCGCAACGTCTTTACACCGTAATGAACAAGAGGCTTGCCGCATCCAAATACCTCGGCGGCCGCGACTACAGCATCGCCGATATCGCCGTCTTCCCTTGGCTGCGCTCCTGGAAGAACCAAGGCGTCGACATGAGCGACTACCCGCACCTGAAAGGCTGGTTTGACGAAATTGGCGCCCGACCAGCGGTGCAACGAGGTGTGGACGTCTTGTCGGAACAGCGCAAACCCCTGACCAACGATGCGGCGCGCGAAAACTTGTTCGGTGCTAGACAGTACAAGCGCCCCGGATCTCGGTGAGCGCACTGCGCTTCAAGCAAGCGCCAAACCAAGGGCACTCAATCCTGAGAAGGCGCAGGGGTTCCGAAACTGTTCACAACAGGCCAACTCAAAGACCATGAAGTGGCCCGACCAGCAAGAATCGAACTTGCAACCGCCCGCTTAGAAGGCGGGTGCTCTATCCAGTTGAGCTATGGTCGGTCAGAGGCCGAGATCTTGACACCCAAGACCTCGACAGGGGCAGCATTGTGACATGAGCGAAGCCCAAGCGCGGCGAACCCGACAGCCCAAACGGACTGTCGAGTGCTCCGTCAGCCGATCAACACATTGACGATGGCGTTGCCGATGCCCATCAGGGCCGCACCAGAAATCAAGCCCGCACAGATGGGCTCACAGCCCTCAACCCAGAGGCGATGACCTACCGTCCCAGGCGTCTTGTTCTTGCGACCCATGATGGCGAACAACAAGGCACCAATCCACATGGCAAAGACGGACTCTGGAGGCAAAACCACGCCCAAACCAATCGACACCGCCGACAAGGGGAAGCGCCCCTTCGTGACGATACGCGCCACTTCAATGGCTACGGCGCATACCGCAGCCACAGCCATGGCCACCAGGGCCGAGCTAGGGAGTTCCTTTAAGCCCTTGGCAATCAACTCAGCCACGCCCTTCCACTGCAAGGCGCCCGGCATCGCAAACTGCTCAGACACCAGAGTCGCCGTTGAGCGAACACCATTCGCGTCGGCCGGCAGGAACAGCAAGAAGTACAAGGGCACGCAGGCCATCACGCCCGCAAAAATACCGATCACATGACCAATCGCCTGATGGCGCGGCTTGCCGCCCAACATATAGCCCGGCTTGATGTCCGACAGCAGATTGGCTGCATTGGAGGCGATCTCCGAGGTCATGCCGGCAGGCAAGAGATTGCTGGCCGGATTGCTGCGATCGATGGCGCCCATGGTGAACTGGGTGATCTTGGAGAGCGCGCCGGTCGGCGTCCAAGAGGTCAGCGCCATGGCATTGGTGCAGATCACGGTCAAGATGAAGATCAGAGGCAGCGACACCAGCGCCAGGAACATCGGCACACCGAAGAAAACATGCGTGACCCAAGCTGCCAAAACGCTGAACACCGGCACACCGACGTAAGAAATCCACAAAGGCACCTCAATGCCTGCGAGCAAGTCTGGGCCTGCAGCGGCAGCATCTTTCTTCTTGCCGAAGGACTTGAACATGCTGGTGAACAGCTCTGGCTTGGCCAACAAGCCCACCAAAGAACCCACCACCATCATCGCCACACCCCACCACAGCGACCATTGATTGACGATCTCAGCGCGCGAGATTGGCACCACGGCACCCGAGGGAGAGACACGCTGAGCAATATCACCCGCATTGATCATGATGGGCGCCAGGATCACAAAGTTGATGAAAGAGCCCAACATGCAGCTGGTGGCCACCGCAATGCCCATCAAACCGCCCACGCCCAGCATCGCAGCATCCAAGGTCAAACGAAGACCGAGGACGCGGAAATCGACCCCCATGATCTTGGGAATCCACAACTCCGCCTTGGCGGCGGCTTGGTAGTAGTAGCTATCAAGACGCTCATGGATATGCCAGGGCTCCTTCATGCCAGCCCACTGATCCATGCGCAAGAGCTTGAATTGCAAGAGCTTCATCCAACCATCGCTGACCACAGCCTGGTACATCGCAGTGAAGATCGCCACGCGACCGAGCAAGCGAGCCTTGTAGACGCCTTCACCCGCATCACCGGTGTAGAGCGAGTCCAGCACCACGCCGCTGGCACGCCCTTCTGGGAAAGGCAGCTGCTCTTCGTTGATGAAACGACGCTTCATCGGGAAGGCCACCAGCACCCCCAAGATGGAAATTACCGCCATCCAGACAATCATCTGCCACCAAGGAATGATGCGACCGGTGATCAACATATAGGCGGCCAAGCTGGAATACAGCGGCGCAACCACATAACCTGCGGCCGTGGCTATCGACTGCGTGCAGTTGTTTTCCAGAATGGTGTAATCCGCCGCCAAACCGGCGCCATGCAAGGCGCGGAACAGCGCAAAAGACATGATCACCGAAGTCAGTCCGACACCAATGCCGATGCCGGTCTTACCGCCGATATAGAGCGAAGTCGCCGCCAATACCGCACCGAGTAAGAAGCCCGTTAGCGCAGAGCGCAAGGTGAGCTGCGGCATGTCGCCGCGGTACACATTCTTGAACCACCATTCGTCTTTTTGCGCCCGAGTCCAGGTGCGAATCTGCTCGTCGGTCAGTGATTGAATAGCCATGAGAGATGGGAAAAAGTTAAGAGCTGGGTAAGCCCGTTGATGGCGATGTGCGGCAATGTGCAGCGGTAAGCAGCGACGCTGCGCAGTCAATCGCCAAGCTGAATAAGACTACGTTGGGAATTCTCTGCGCCACCGCGCCACCGCAACAGCCGAGGATACCCAGGGAGAAAGCACGAAGCACAGAGGCGCTTTTCGCACGCCTTTACCCTTGTTCGCCAGAGGCACGGGACAAAAGTCGCACAGCCAAAAACAAACCGACATGAAAAAACCCGCTGCAAGCGAGAGCTCACAGCGGGTTATCCAATTGGGTCTTGGTCGGGGCGGCGGGATTCGAACTCGCGACCCTCTGCTCCCAAAGCAGATGCGCTACCAGGCTGCGCTACGCCCCGACTAAGACTACTATTCTAGCCTGACTTTTCAGCTTGTGTAAAGCCTTTTGCAAAATATTTGAAATAAGTTCACTTCAGCATCCCATTCAGCCCTCGCACATCCACAAGACTCGACCCAAAGCCCCTCCCTCAAACGGAGTCGGTCTTTGTGTCAAAATCATTCAGCATCAATGCCAGCCATGACTGGCGCTCTGCCGGCCCTGCATCCGGCCCGCCCAAGGACACTCCATGAGTAGCGAACTGATCAAACACATTTCCGACGCGTCTTTCGATTCCGATGTCATTCAAGCAGGCAAGCCCGTGCTGGTGGACTACTGGGCCGAGTGGTGCGGCCCCTGCAAGATGATTGCTCCCATCCTTGATGAAGTGTCCAAGGACTATGGCGATCGCCTGCAAGTCACCAAGATGAACGTCGACGAGAACCGCGAAGTGCCCGCCAAGTACGGCATTCGAGGCATTCCGACCCTGATGCTTTTCAAAGACGGCCAACTGGCCGCCACCAAAGTTGGGGCCCTGTCCAAGGCCCAGTTGACGGCCTTCCTGGACGCCAACCTATAATCAACGCAGATTGCTACGGCGGGATGCACTTCTCAAGCATTTGCATCCCGCTTCAGCAGCGTATTGCCAACACGCCCCAGGCCTTTTTTGACGGCTGCGACGCGTGGACTCGGCGCCCAAGCTCCCGCATTGTTTCTTGCTCCGCGACAACGCCCGCCCTCACCGGCCATGCGCCATCGCCCATCATCAGCGGATGAGCCGGCTGCCGAAGTATCTGTCCCCAGTCCTTGGCAGGACTTTTGACGACCTACCGGGTGTTCACCCATGCATCTTTCAGAACTGAAAGCACTCCACGTCTCCGAGCTCATCAAGATGGGCGAGGCCTTGGAAATCGACAACGTCGCTCGCATGCGCAAGCAAGAGCTGATGTTCGCCATCATGAAAAAGCGCGCCAAGGGCGGCGAACAGGTGTTCGGCGACGGCGTGCTCGAAGTGCTGCCCGATGGCTTTGGCTTTTTGCGCTCGATCGACGACAGCTATATGGCGTCGACCGACGACATTTATCTGAGCCCCAGCCAGATTCGCCGCTTCAATCTCCACACCGGCGACATGATCGAAGGCGAAGTGCGCGTCCCCAAGGACGGCGAACGCTACTTCGCCCTGGTCAAGGTGGACCGCGTCAATCAGCTGACGCCCGAGGAGAGCAAGCACAAGATCATGTTCGAGAACTTGACGCCACTGTTCCCGCGCGAACAGTTCAAGCTCGAACGCGACAACTTCAAGGGCGAAGAAAACGTCACCGGCCGCATCATTGATTTGATCGCGCCCATCGGCAAAGGCCAGCGCGCGCTGATCGTCGCGCAGCCCAAGACCGGCAAGACCGAGATGATGAAGAGCATCGCGCATGCGCTGGTGGCCAATCATCCCGACTCGCACCTGATCGTGCTGCTGGTGGACGAGCGCCCCGAAGAAGTGACTGAGATGATTCGCACCGTGCGCGGTGAAGTGATCAGCTCGACCTTCGACGAGCCCGCCGCCCGCCACGTGCAAGTGGCCGAGATGGTGATCGAACGCGCCAAACGCCTGGTCGAGCTCAAGAAGGATGTGATCATCCTGCTGGACTCAATCACCCGCCTCGCTCGCGCCTACAACAACGTCTTGCCCTCGTCGGGCAAGGTCTTGACCGGCGGCGTGGACGCCAATGCCCTGCAGCGCCCCAAGCGCTTCTTCGGCGCCGCCCGCAAGGTCGAAGAAGGCGGCTCGCTGACCATCATCGGCACCGCGCTGATCGACACCGGCAGCCGCATGGACGAAGTGATCTACGAAGAGTTCAAGGGCACCGGCAACTGCGAAATCCATCTGGATCGTCGCATGGCCGAAAAGCGCGTCTACCCTTCGATCTTGATCAACAAGTCCGGTACCCGCCGCGAAGAGCTGTTGCTCAAGCCCGAGATCCTGCAAAAGAGCTGGATCTTGCGCAAGCTGCTCTACAACATGGACGAGATCGAGGCGATGGAGTTCGTGTTGGACAAAATGAAGTCCACCAAGAACAACCTGGATTTCTTCGACATGATGCGTCGAGGCGGTTGATTCATCGGACTTCACGGCGTCCAAATCTCTGCGATTGGGCGCCTCGCGAGGGCTCGGCTAGCCAAGCCCTCGTTTCCTGGCTATAATCCGCGTTTTTGTCGCTGTCGGAAAGTGCGTCACATGGTGTGACGAGAAGCTGCCGGCACGTCAGCGCAAATCGAGCGAGAGGTTTCTCATGAAAGACGGCATTCACCCCAACTACCGCGAAGTCTGCTTCGTGGACCAATCCAACGGCTTCAAGTTTGTGACTCGCTCGACAATGGGCAGCAAAGAGTCCATCACGTTGGAAGACGGCCGCGAAATGCCGCTGGTCAAGTTGGAAACCACCAGCGAATCGCACCCCTTCTACACCGGCCAGCAAAAGAGCATCGACAATCTGGGCGGCCGCGTCGAGAAGTTCCGCAACAAGTTTGCAGGCTTCGCCAAGAAGTAAGCCTTCATCGGCTGAAGAAAGAAAGGCAGCTTCGGCTGCCCTTTTTTTTGCCCAAGCGCTTTTGAATACAGCCTAAGCAGAAGAGCCGTTTTCTGCGGCATGATGGCTGAACGACACGACGCCTCCACCAATCCCAGCGTGAATCTACCCAGCCCAGCCATTGTTGCCGTTCGAGGCGCTCAACGCCTCCCGCGTCTGCCTCTTTTGTTTTTGTGCGCAGCCTATGTGCTGCCCGGACTCTTCGGCCGAGATCCCTGGCGCAATGCGGACCTGAGCTCCTTTGGTTTCATGGCCAGCATCGCCCAAGGCCACGCGCCTTGGTGGGAACCGGCCATCGCTGGCATTCCTGCTGCAGGCGGCCCCCTGCCCTATTGGCTGGGTGCGTTGGCCATCAAGGCACTACCTTTTGTAGATCCAGCTTTGGCGGCACGCTTGCCTTTTGCTGCGATTTTGGTCTGCGTGCTGATGCTGGTTTGGTACAGCAGTTTCCACTTGGCCAGCACTGATGCTGCGCAGCCCGTGGCTTTTGCCTTCGGCGGAGAAGCCCATTCGATCGACTATGCAAGAGCGCTTGCAGATGGTGCGCTTTTGGCCTTGATCGCCTCCCTCGGCCTCTTGCAGCTGGGGCACGAAACGACGCCGGAAATGCTGCAACTGGGCGCCGTCTCTCTGTACCTGTATGCGATGACGGCGGCGCCGTTCAGACGGACGAAGGCGCGCTGGGCCGCCCTGCTTTCATTGCCCATGCTGGCCGCGAGCGGGGCCCCTGCCGTGGCTCTTGCCCTCGCCCTTGTTGGCGCCGTCTTGTGCCGACGCTCCAGCTTTCAAGAAGTGCGAACACTGACCTGGTGGCTCTTGGCCGCCGGTGCTTTGGCAGGAGCAAGTGCCTGGGGCTTCAATGCTTGGGCTTGGCGCGTGACTGCCGAGCCGAGTCTGGCTTTGCTCTTGTCCATGCTCAGCCTGATTGGCTGGTTCTGCTGGCCGACTTGGCCACTGGCCCTGTGGACACTTTGGCGCTGGCGCATCCACTGGCAACGGCGCCATATTCTGGTGCCACTGTCTTGCGCCTTGGTCTCTTTGACCACTTGTACCCTGATGGGGGGATCCGACCGCGCCTTGCTCCTAAGTTTGCCCGCTTTAGCCCCACTCGCAGCCTTTGCCTTGCCGACTTTGCAGCGAGGGATTGCCGCCGCAATGGACTGGTTCTCGGTGTTCTTCTTCAGTGCCAGCGCTCTTTTCTTCTGGATCTATTACAGCTCTATGCACACTGGTTGGCCGGCAACGCCAATGGCCAATATGCGCCGCCTGGCCAGTGGATTTGAGCCGAGCTTCAATGTAGCCCCTTTGATTTTGGCGGTGCTTGCAAGCCTGGCATGGCTGGCCTTGGTACGTTGGCGCACCGCTCGCCACCAAGCCGCCTTATGGAAGAGTCTGGTGTTGCCGGCAAGTGGTGTTGCCCTCAGTTGGTTATTAGCAATGAGCTTGATGCTTCCCGCCCTGGACTATGCACGCAGCGATCGCCCTTTGGTCGAACGGTTGCAAGCCTATGTTCCGAGCGATGCCAACTGTATTGCAGCGCCAAACCATGCTTTGCACACTTTGGCCGCCCTTGAGTTTCAAGGCGGATGGCAAGTTGACGGCCTGCACCCCTTGCAGGGCAGTGCTTGCCAATACGCCTTCTTGAACGGCCCGATCAACGAGATGCCGGAAGGCTGGATGCAAATCGCCAATGTGCGCCGACCGTCAGAGCGGGCTTACGGTTTCGCGGTGTTGAAACGCCTTTAGACCACCGCTAGAGTACAACACGGTGCGCGTAAGGCGCCCGCTGAGCGCTCTATCAGTTGGGCAATGAAGACGACATCGCCGACTCAACGCCCAGCGGCGTTTCGCCCATCAGGCGCACCCGCACCGCAGGAAACACCAGCTTGAATTTAGAGCCTTTGCCAGGCTCGCTGGAAATTTGCAGCTCGCCCCCATGGCGCTGCAGCACATGCTTGACGATGGACAACCCCAGGCCCGTTCCACCCGTCTCGCGTGAACGGCTGCCGTCCACTCGATAGAAACGTTCAGTCAAGCGTGGCAGATGTTCGCGGGGGATGCCAGGGCCAGTATCGATGACGCTGAGTTCACCCGAGCCATCGGACAAAAGCCGCCAACTGACGTCGACGTCGCCACCCTCGGGCGTGTAACGCACCGCATTGGTCACCAGATTGGCGGCGGCGCTGAGCAGCTCGGATTCAACACCGGCCAATTCGATATGGGTGTCGAGTTGCACATCGATCTGATGGCGACCGGCCGACAGCGCCAAGGCATCCGAATTGATGCGAGCCAACAAGCCATCCAACGCAACCCAACGATCAGGTGCGGGCCGCGGACTGCCTTCCAACTGGGCCAGCGTCAACAAATCGCTGACCAAACCTTGCATACGCTGTGTTTGCTGACCCATCAAGGTCAAAACCCGACGCCGCTCGGTGTCAGTCAAGGGCAAAGAGCTCATGGTCTCGATGAAGCCAGAGAGCACCGTCAAGGGCGTGCGAATCTCATGGGACACATTGGCGACGAAGTCGCGGCGCATGGCGTCTGCGCGTTCACGCTCGGTGATGTCTTGCGAAAGCACCAGCGTCATGCCCTCGCCATAACGCCGCACCACGACAGATAGCGTGCCGAGTCCGCGCACATTGTTGAGAATCAGCGCCTTTTCAAACTGGCCGGCTTGCATATAGGCCACGAAAGCCGGAGACCGGACCAAGTTGGTGACGCGCTGGCGCAAGTCGCGTTGAGGATCCAGCGAGAAATGGTCAGCAGCGACACGATTGCACCAATGGATTTGATCCTGCTCGTCCAACATCATCACCCCATTGGGCGACGCCTCGATGGCGGACAAAAACTGATCCAGCTGCGTGCGTTCGCGCGCGATCGTCTTGTCGCGATCACGCACGGCACGCTCGATTCGATAGGCGAGTTCGCCCCAAAGACCGCTATCGCGAGGCGCAGTATCGAGCTGCGAACCACGCAGCCATTGCAGCAATCGATGGCCACGGATCGCATCGACCAGAACCAAGGCCGCGACCGCGCAAGACGCGCTGAGCAGTTCCGACAACATGGACAGCTTGAGCCAATGCTCAATCCAGATACCGATTGCCGCACCCAATAACACCGCCAAAACGGCCAAGACAAAACGCGGCAGCAACCAGTTCACACCCACTCCCGACTGTCGGAAAGACCCGTTCCTTGCTTCATGCAGGCAGAGCGGTGACCTGTTGTGTCAGACGATAGCCTGCGCCCCGAACGGTCTCGATCATGCGCGCACATTGCACGCGTTCCAGCGCTTCGCGCAGACGCTTCACGTGCACGTCGACCGTACGCTCCTCAATGAAGACATGATCACCCCAGACGCGGTCCAAGAGCTGCGAACGGCTGTGCACCCGCTCCGGGTGCGTCATGAAGAAATGCAGCAGACGGAATTCGGTCGGACCCAGCTTGACCTCGGAACCATCACGACTCACCCGACGAGTGCCGGGATCGAGGCTCAATCCCCCCACTTCCACCAAAGAATCCAAGGCCTCTGGCGCCTTGCGACGCAACACCGCACGGATACGGGCCAGCAACTCATTGGTCGAGAAGGGCTTGGTCAGGTAGTCATCGGCGCCAGCGTCCAAACCCGAGACCTTGTCGGTCTCTTCGGCACGCGCCGTCAACATGATGATGGGCAATTCTTTGGTACGGCTGGCACCGCGCCATTGACGGGCCAAAGCCAAGCCCGATTGACCTGGCAGCATCCAATCCAGAACCACCAAGTCAGGCAGAACTCGGTCGACTTCGTACTGAGCCTGATCGGCGCTGGAAGCCAGCGTGACTTCAAATCCAGCGTGACGCAAATTAATGGAGATCAGTTCTGCGATTGCAGACTCATCTTCCACCACAAGAACTCGACTCATGCGCTTGCTCCTAAGCTCAGCGAACCAAGGCGAAACACGCCTTGGCTAAAACGGTATTGACAGTAAAGGCCGAAGAGAGTCCGCTTCAGCGGACCATGGTTTCCACGGCTTCAGGGGTGTTGTGGCGCACGTCGGTGCCCTTCACCACATAGATGATCACTTCGGCCAAATTCTTGGCATGGTCGCCGACGCGCTCAATCGCTTTGGCCACAAAGACCAAATCAATCGACGACGAAATCGTGCGAGGGTCTTCCATCATGTAAGTGATCAGCTTGCGCATCAGACCGTCGAACTCCTTGTCGATCTGGTCATCCTGCTTGAGCACTTCGACGGCCTTCTCAACGTCCAGGCGCGCAAACGCATCCAAGGCTTTGCGCAACAAGGCCGTGGCCAGTTCGGCCTCGAAAGCCAAGTCAGACATGGGCAATCGCAAGCGGCTGGAAACACCCGAATTGATCAGGCGCTGCACGGTACGCGCAATGCGCGCGGCCTCGTCGCCGACCCGCTCTAAATTGGCAATGGTCTTGGAGATGGCGATCAGCAAGCGCAGATCGCGAGCGGTCGGCTGGCGGCGCGCGATGATGCCGGACAGGTCGCGATCAATCTCCACTTCCATGGCATTGACCTGCTCTTCTTGCTTGAGCACCACGCTGGCAATATCGCCGCTGAAGGAGGTCAAAGCCAAAACGGCTTGAGCGACCTGAGATTCGACCAAACCGCCCATTTCCAGCACTCGCGTGGAGATGCCGCTCAGTTCGGTGTCGAATTGCGTGGAAAGATGTTTGTCACCCATGGCTTGATCCTGATATCGCGGTGAAGCCGCCCAATCAATGGCGCCGCTTCGTTGAAAGAGGTACTGCTCGTCTTTTTATCTGGTGATGAAGTGCGTCGAACCGAATTTCGCTGGTTCGACGCAATCTCGTCAGCCGAAGCGACCCGTGATGTAGTCCTCGGTGTCCTTGCGCTTGGGCTTCATGAACAACTCGGTCGTGGGTCCGAATTCGATCAGGTCGCCCAGATACATATAGGCGGTGTAGTCCGAGCAACGTGCCGCTTGCTGCATGTTATGGGTCACGATGGCCACGGTGTAGTCATTCTTGAGCTCGTGAATCAGCTCTTCGATCTTGCCGGTGGAGATAGGGTCCAACGCCGAGCAGGGCTCGTCCAGCAGCAAAACTTCAGGCTTGATCGCGATGCCACGTGCAATGCACAAACGCTGTTGCTGACCACCCGAGAGGCCTGAGCCGCTTTGGTTCAGCTTGTCCTTCACCTCACCCCACAGCGCGGCCTTCTTCAGCGCCCACTCAACGCGCTCATCCATTTCCACGCGCGGCAGTGTTTCGAACAAACGCACGCCGAAAGCGATGTTGTCGTAGATCGACATTGGGAAAGGCGTAGGCTTTTGGAAGACCATGCCAATCTTGGCGCGGATCAAGGAAACGTCTTCCTTGCTGGTCAGGATGTCTTGCCCGTCAAGCAAGATCTGACCCTCGGCGCGCTGCTCAGGGTAAAGCTGGAACATGCGGTTCAGCGTGCGCAGCAAGGTCGACTTGCCGCAGCCCGAGGGGCCGATGAAGGCGGTGACCTTGTTCTCTGGAATGTCCAGATTGATGTTCTTCAGGGCAAGAAAGTTGCCGTAGTAGAAGTTCAGGTTCCGAACCGAGAGCTTTGCCCGCTCGGTGACAGGCATATCAACTTTTGCGTCCATGGTGAACTCCACTCAATCAATGCTTATTCTTGAAAAGTACGCGCGCCAAGATGTTCAACGCCAACACCCCGATGGTGATGATGAAGACACCGGCCCAAGCCAGCTTTTGCCAGTTTTCATAGGGGCTCATGGCGAACTTGAAGATGGTGACCGGCAGGCTGGCCATCGGCTGGCTCAGGTCGGAAGTCCAGAATTGATTGGACAGCGCCGTAAACAGCAGAGGAGCCGTTTCACCCGAGATGCGCGCCAGAGCCAGCAAGATACCGGTCAACACGCCCGCACGGGCAGACTTCAGCGTCACCGACAAAATAACTTTCCACTTCGGCGTCCCCAGAGCGTATGCCGCTTCACGCAGGGCGTTCGGGATCAGGCTGAGCATGTTCTCGGTGGTACGGATGACCACGGGAATCACGATCAAGGCCAGGGCCAAAATACCGGCGAAACCCGAGAAGCTGTGCATGCGGGCCACGACCAGACCGTAGATGAACAGGCCCACCACAATGGACGGTGCCGACAACAAGATGTCGTTGATGAAACGCACCGTAGAACCCAACCAGGTCTTTTGGCCGTACTCAGCCAAATAGATGCCGGCCATGATGCCGATCGGCGTGCCCAACAGTGTCGCCAAGCCCACCATGGCCAGCGAGCCGAAAATCGCATTGGCCAGACCGCCGGTTTCCGCCATTGGCGGTGGGGTCATTTCGGTGAAGGTGGCCAAGTTCAAGCCGCCGAAACCAAGCCGAACGGTCTCAAAGAGAATCCACATCAGCCAGAACAAGCCAAAAGCCATCGCACCCAGAGAGAGTGTCAAAGCCACGGCATTCACGCGCTTGCGCTTTTGGTGCATGGCGAGCCGCTTGGCGTTCAAGCCGGCATCCCGAGTCATTGCGCCGCTGCTCATGAACGCGCTCCTTCATTCTTCTTCAACTGCGACAAGAGCACCTTGGAGCAGGCCAAGACGACAAAGGTGATGAAGAACAACACCAAGCCCAGGTAAATCAGCGAGGCTTGATGCAAGCCCTCGCCCGCCTCGGCAAACTCATTGGCCAGGGCCGAAGTAATGCTGTTGGCCGCCTCAAACACCGACAGCGAATTCAGTTGGTTCATATTGCCGATGACGAAGGTCACCGCCATGGTTTCACCCAGGGCACGGCCCAAGCCCAGCATGATGCCGCCGACCACACCGGTCTTGGTGTAGGGCAGCACGACGCGAGACACCACTTCCCAGGTGGTCGAACCCAATCCGTAGGCCGACTCTTTCAACATGGCCGGCGTGACCTCAAACACATCCCGCATCACCGAGGCAATGAAAGGAATGATCATGATGGCCAAGATGATGCCGGCCGACAAAATGCCGATGCCGACGGGCGGCCCCGACACCAGCGTGCCAAGGAAGGGAACATCACCCAGCAAGCGCTGCAAAGGCTGCTGCACATAGGTCGACAGAATCGGGCCAAACACCAAGAGGCCCCACATGCCGTAAACAATCGAGGGCACAGCCGCCAAGAGTTCAACGGCCACACCCAGTGGGCGCTTCAGCCAACTCGGCGACAACTCGGTCAAAAAGAGCGCAATACCAAAACTCACCGGCACGGCGATCACCAAGGCGATGAAAGACGTCATCAAGGTGCCGTAGATCATCACCAAGCCGCCGAACTTCTCTTGGACCGGATCCCATTCGCTGGTCCACAAGAATGCCAGGCCAAACTGTTTGATCGCTGGCGCGGCACCGATGATCAAGGAGACGATGATGCCCACCAACAAACCCAGGGTCAGCCAGGCGGCCCCATGCGCCAAGATTGAAAACAGTTTGTCTGCCCAAGGCGCCACGGCGCGGCGCGCTGGCGGACTGGCCATGGGCTGCACGCGAGCACCCGGCTGCCCGGAGTCATAAGAATTCGCTGGAAGTATTGCGGCCACAGGGCCTCCGCTTGGTCGGCGTTAAAAAAATCGAGGCGGCTGATTTGACAACAGCCCAGCACGCTTTTTAGCTGCTGGGCTGTTGTCCATCACATCAGCTCAAACTCACTTGTAGCTGATGGCCTTGCCCGAAGCGTCTTTCACGTTGTCTGTCCACTGCTTGCGGATCAGGTCTTTCACAACGGCTGGCAGCGCGACATAGTCCAACTCATCGGCGCTCTTGTCGCCATTATTGAAAGCCCAGTCAAAGAACTTCAGCGCATTGGCTGCATTGGCCGGCTTATCCTGTGTCTTGTACATCAGGATGTAGGTTGGGTTAGCCAGGGGCCAAGCATCCTTGCCAGGCTGCTCGGTGGTGATTTGATAGAAGGTTTTCTTCCAATCAGCACCTGCGGCGGCAGCCTTGAAACCATCTTCGCTAGGCGAGACAAAATTGCCATCCTTGTTACGCAGCAAGGTGTAGGTCATCTTGTTCTGCTTCACATAGGCGTACTCGACATAACCAATCGAGTTCGGCAGGCGCTGAACAAAAGCGGCCACGCCTTCATTGCCCTTGCCACCCGCCCCGGTAGGCCAATTCACTGCGGTGCCTTCACCGACCTTGCTCTTCCACTCTTCATTCACCTTGGACAAATAGTTGGTGAAGATGAAGGAAGTGCCGGAGCCGTCCGCACGACGAACCACCGAAATGGCCGCATCAGGGAGCGGAACGCCAGGGTTCAATGTAGTCAGCGCGGCATCATTCCACTTGCTGATCTTGCCCAAATAGATATCACCCAACACTTGGCCGGTCAGCTTAATCTGCCCCGGGGCGATGCCCTTGATGTTCACGACGGGCACCACGCCACCGATCACGGTCGGGAACTGAATCATGCCGTCCTTGGCCAGCTCCTCGTCCTTGAGCGGCATATCGGTCGCGCCGAAGTCAACGGTCTTGGCCTTGATCTGGCGAATACCGGCACCCGAGCCCACCGACTGATAGTTGATGCGAGCGCCGGAAGCTTTGTTATATGCATCCGCCCACTTGGCATACAAAGGGGCAGGGAAAGTTGCGCCTGCGCCGGTCACGTCTTGCGCATGAGCCAAAGGCAGAACAGCCATACCGGCCACGAAGAAAAATCCAGTGCTGGGCAAATTGAATTTCATGAGCGTCCTATCGGTGCTTGGAGTGACAAGAGCCGCCATGTTATGACTTCAATATGACACGACGGTGACGATGCTTTTGCCGCGAAAAGCACCAACGGATCATGTCACAAAGCAGATTTTTGCAATACAAGCTTCACAGAAGCGTCATATTGACTGCTTAAGCTCCTCGAACACCCCAAAATCTGTGGAGATTCTCGACATGAACACGATTCGACGCGCGCTGACCGTCTCTGGTCTGATTGCCGCCACATTGGCACTGAGCGCCTGCGCTACAGCCCCGGCCCCCGCCAATCTGGCAGAGACACTGGCTCGCAATCCGCAACTCAGCACCTTCAACCGCCTGGTTGAGCAGGCTGGCATGAAAGAGTCGCTGCAAGCCGCCGGCCCCCTGACTGTCTTCGCGCCCAGCGATGAGGCATTCAAGGCAGTTCCCGCCAAAACCCTGGAAGCATTGACTGCCGACAAGGCGCAATTGCAATCCGTGCTGAGCTTCCACATTGTGCCGAGCAAGTTGCTTGCCGCCGAAGTGAAGAATGGCAATGTCAAGACCGTCCAAGGCAGCAATCTGGCACTGAGCCGCGCCGGCGATTTCGTGACCGTTGAAGACGGCATGGTCCAACAGGCCGACATCTCCGCCACCAACGGCGTCGCCCATGTGATCGATCGGGTGCTGACTCCACCCAAGAAGTAAGGCTAAAGCTTTAAGAGTTCAGAGATACGTAAAACCGACTCTAGAACGCAAAAGGCCCGCTGCAAGTCAAATGCAGCGGGCCTTTTTTATGGTCAGCCAAAAAGATCAGGCAGGCAACTTGACCGCATCGGCCAAACGTTGGGCGCAGCGCTGGGCCAACCCGGCATCACTGGCTTCCACCATCAAGCGCAACAAAGGCTCGGTGCCCGAGGCACGAATGAGCACCCGACCTCGGTTACCCAATTCGGCAGTGACCTCAGCCTGCTCGCGAGCCAGATGCGGATTGCTCTTCCAGTCCTGCCCCGCCTGCAAACGCACGTTGATCAGCGTCTGCGGGAACAGGCTCACCTCCGCCAGCTGGTCGGCAAGACTGCGGCCAGTCCGGCACACCGATTGCAAGATCAACAGCGCGCTGACGATACCGTCGCCAGTGGTGTGCTTGTCCAAGGCCAACAAGTGGCCAGAGCCCTCACCGCCCAATTGCCAGCCACGTGCACTCAATTCTTCCAGTACATAGCGGTCCCCGACCTTTGCGCGAACAAAGTCCACGTCCAGGGACTTCAGCGCCAACTCGACCGCCATATTGGTCATCAAGGTACCGACGGCGCCCGCAACACGCTGGCCCTGACCCAGGCGATCAGCAACCATGACATACAGCAACTCATCGCCGTTGTAGAGACGCCCTTGTGCATCGACCAATTGCAAGCGGTCGGCATCGCCATCCAGGGCTACGCCATAGTGAGCGCCATGTTCCTGCACCGCCTTGACCAGGGCCGCTGGTGAGGTCGCACCAAAACCCGCATTGATGTTGAAGCCGTCTGGGCTGCAGCCAATCGAGATGACCTCAGCACCCAGTTCGTGGAACACATCAGGCGCCACATGGTAGGCAGCGCCATTGGCTGCGTCGACCACGATCTTCAAGCCCTTGAGCGTCAGGTCGGAGCCAAAGCTGTTCTTGCAAAACTCGATATAACGGCCACGAGCATCGGTGATGCGCTTGGCGCGCCCCAGATTCGCAGAATCGATCCATGTGGGCGACTCTTCCAGCGCGGCTTCGACCAATTGTTCCCAGGTGTCAGGTAGCTTTTCACCCTTGGCTGAGAAGAACTTGATACCGTTGTCAGCAAAAGGATTGTGTGAAGCACTGATCACCACGCCCAGATCTTGCCGCAAAGCGCGAGTCAAGTAAGCAACGCCTGGCGTCGGCAAGGGCCCAGTCAGCAGCACATCAACACCAGCAGAGGCAAATCCAGCTTCCAAAGCCGATTCGATCATGTAGCCAGAAATGCGCGTGTCCTTGCCAATCAACACACTCGGACGCGCGCTTGTCTTGCGCAACACTTGACCCACCGCATGCCCCAACTTCAGCATGAAGTCCGGCGTGATAGGGCCTTGACCCACCGTACCGCGAATACCATCAGTCCCGAAATACTTACGGCTCATATCGAGCACCCTCCTGAATAACTATTTCACCATTGTCCATCAGCAGCGTGACGGAATCGCCGGCAATCCGCCTGCCGCACACCAAACCTTGACGGCATCCACAGTGGCTGCGACATCGTGCACACGCAAGATCTTTGCGCCATGGCTCAAAGCGACCAAACCAGCGGCCAAGCTTGCGGGCAGGCGTTGATCGACCGCCCTCCCCGTGACATCTCCCAATGAGCGCTTTCGCGACCAACCTGCCAAGATCGGAAACCCAAGCTTCAAAAGCTCCGACTGCCGGGACAACAAGTCGAAATTCTGCGGTGTGGTTTTGGCAAATCCATAGCCCGGATCCATAACGATTCGACTGGCAGCAATGCCAGCAGCCAACGCACAATCCGCGCGCTCGCGCAAGAAATCGGCAACTTCAGCAAGCACATCGACGTAGTCACACATGGACTGCATGGTGCTTGACTCGCCCCGCATATGCATCAAGCACACCCCCGCCTTGGCATGGCTGCCTAGCAAAGGCAAGGCCGCCTCGTCTCTCAGCGCCTTGATGTCATTGATGATGTCGACGCCCATATCCAGCGCACGCGCCATCACGCCAGCCTTGCAGGTGTCGACCGAGACCGGCACGCCCAGCGTCAGCGCCACTTCGAGCACCGGTGCGATGCGCGCCCACTCTTCGTCAAGACTCAAGCCGACTGAGCCCGGCCGACTGGACTCCCCGCCGATATCCAGAATATCCGCGCCCTCGTCAAGCAAACGCCTGCAATGGGCGGCCGCAAGTTCGGCATTGGCATGCTGACCGCCGTCCGAAAAAGAGTCCGGCGTGACATTCACGATCCCCATCACCACGGGGCGACTCAGGTCAATGTCGAATCGAGTCGTCTGCCAGACCTGAGGCTCCGTTGACGCGACAAATTGCTTGCTGCTCATGTGCAAGTCCATGAAAAAAGGGCCAGTCTTTGCAGACAGGCCCCTTGGCGAACAAGAGCCTCAGCTCTGCTCAAACATAACTGGCGGGAAAGAGTTCAAATCCCAGGGCGGAGCCAACTCATTCCCGCTCTGGCATCACACCACGGCCGCTGCACCATCGGTCGACACCGGTGGCGAACCGCCGCCGTCCGACTTGCTGTTGGCAGAAGGCGTCCAGTCCTTGGGCAGACGGGCGGGCTTGCCGCTCATGATGTCCTCGATCTGATCAGCATCAATAGTCTCGAACTCCAACAAGGCTGTTGCCATCGCGTGCATCTTGTCTTTGTTCTCTTCGATCAGGCGGCGGGCGATACCGTACTGATCGTCGATGATGCGACGAATGACCGTATCGACCTTGCGCATGGTCTCTTCCGACATATTGGTGGTCTTGGTCACCGAGCGACCCAAGAACACTTCGCCTTCATTGTCCGAATAGACCATCGGGCCCAACTCGTCGGTCATGCCATAGCGCATGACCATATCGCGAGCAATCGCGGTGGCGCGCTCAAAGTCGTTAGAGGCACCGGTGGTCATTTGATTCATGAACACTTCTTCGGCGATACGGCCACCGAACAGCACCGAAATAGTCGAGAGCATGCGCTCCTTGTCCATGCTGTAGCGATCACCTTCAGGCAACTGCATGGTCACACCCAGAGCACGCCCACGAGGAATCACCGTGACCTTGTGAACCGGGTCGGTCTTGGGCATCAGTCGGGCAACCAAAGCATGGCCAGCTTCGTGATAGGCCGTATTGCGGCGCTCTTCCTCCGGCATGATCATGGACTTGCGCTCTGGGCCCATCATGATCTTGTCTTTGGCCTTTTCGAAGTCAACCATCTCCACCACGCGTCCATTGCGACGTGCGGCAAACAAGGCGGCTTCATTGACCAAGTTGGCCAAGTCAGCACCCGAGAAGCCAGGTGTTCCGCGCGCCAAGATATCGGCACGGATGTCTTGGCCCACCGGCACTTTGCGCATATGGACGTTCAAGATCTGCTCACGGCCGCGCACATCAGGCAAGGTCACATAGACCTGACGGTCAAAACGACCGGGGCGCAACAAAGCGGGGTCCAAGATGTCAGGACGGTTGGTGGCCGCCATCACGATGACGCCAAGATTGGTCTCGAAACCATCCATCTCGACCAACATCTGATTCAGCGTCTGTTCACGCTCGTCATTGCCGCCACCCAAGCCGGCTCCGCGGTGACGACCAACAGCATCAATTTCATCCACGAAGATGATGCAAGGTGCACTCTTCTTGGCCTGCTCAAACATATCGCGCACGCGGGCTGCGCCAACGCCAACGAACATCTCGACGAAGTCTGAACCCGAGATGGCGAAGAAAGGCACCTTGGCTTCACCCGCAATGGCTTTGGCCAACAAGGTCTTGCCGGTACCCGGAGGGCCAACCAACAGCACGCCACGAGGAATACGTCCGCCCAGTTTTTGGAACTTCTGCGGATCCTTCAGGAAGTCGACCAATTCCTTGACCTCTTCCTTGGCCTCGTCGCAACCAGCGACATCGGCAAAGGTCGTGGTGTTGTTGGCCTCATCGAGCATGCGGGCCTTGGACTTGCCAAAGCTGAAGGCGCCGCCCTTGCCGCCGCCCTGCATCTGGCGCATGAAATACACCCAAACGCCAATCAACAACAACATCGGGCCCCAGCTGATCAGCATATTGATCAGGAAGGAAGGCTCCTCACGCGGTTTGACATCGAACTTGACGCCGTTATTGCGCAGGTCACCGATCAGGCCACGATCCAGATAAGTCGCTGCAACGCGCAGTTTCTTGCCTTCATTGGTTTCGGCCAGGATGTCAGTCCCCGCCCCACCTTCTTGCAAAGTGACTTGCTTGATGCGATGCGCCTGAACCTCGTCCAGAAATTCCGAGTAACCGATTTGGTTCCCCTGGGATGCACCTCGGTCGAACTGCTTGAAGACAGTGAACAGCACCAGGGCAATCACTATCCAAACAGCCACCTTCGAGAACCACTGATTGTTCACCGCGACTCCTTCATTCAATTCGCCCGACCGCACCAATGGCGGCCTTGTGCACGGCATATGGGGTTGATTCTATTGCAGTCAAGGGGGCATCTGCTTTTGCTTGAGGCCATGACCCTAAGGACAATGCCAGACATTACCGAGTCTGCTGCGCAGGCGCGCAAAGCCCTTGCTTCAGCGTGGTTTGGCGGGGGACTTCAAGCCTATGCCCACCAGAAAAGTCTCAGACGATCGATCCCGGGACGCTTTGGGCTTGACCGCTTTCACCTTCTTAAAAGTTGCCTTGAACAACTCCACCAACTGACTGTAGCCACTGCCATGAAAAACCTTGGCCACCAAAGCGCCTTCGGGCTTCAGGTGCTGAATCGAGAAATCGATGGCCAACTCAATCAGACCACCCACGCGCGCCGCATCAACACCTTCAATGCCCGACAGATTCGGCGCCATATCGGACACGACCACATCCACAGGCCGCCCGCCCAAGGCCTGCTCCAATTGCTGAAGCACGGCTTCTTCTTGAAAGTCTCCCTGAATGAATTGCACGCCTTCGATGGGCTCACAGGGCAGCAAATCCAGGGAAATGATGGTGCCATTGAGTGCGCCGACCGCAGCACCACCAACGCCCGCCTCTTTGGGCGCGAAGCAACGGCGCAGATACTGACTCCAGGCACCGGGTGATGCGCCCAAGTCAACGACCACTTGTCCAGGACGAATCAGCTTCAGCTCTTCGTCGATTTCCTTCAGCTTGTAGGCTGCGCGCGCACGGTAGCCGTCCCGTTGCGCCATCTTGACGTAGGGGTCGTTGATGTGATCATGCAACCACGCCTTATTAAGTTTCTTGCTTTTTGTTGTGAACTTCATGTTGCACGGATAATACGCGTATGCCTGCGATTCAATTGACTCCTGCCCAGCGCAAGGAAAAACGTTCCGAAGCTCATCATCTTGACCCAGTCGTGATGATAGGCGCGGATGGACTCACCCCTGCCGTCGTCAAAGAGACCGACGCCGCCTTGAATGCCCATGGGCTGATCAAGGTGCGCATCTTCTCTGACGATCGCGCCAACCGCGAGAGCATTTTTGCCTCTCTGTGCGGCGAACTGAACGCCGCGCCGATTCAGCACATCGGCAAGCTGCTGATCATCTGGCGGCCCATGCCCGAGAAGGTCGACGCTGAGCGTGAAGACGGCAAAGCCGGCCCGCGTGTGGTGAAGATTGTGAAGTTCTCCAAGAGTGGCAATCATCGCCCTCAGGTGAAAAAACTTCGCGTACTTGGCAATGAGCGCGTCGCCCAAGGCGGCGAGATCAAGCGTGCCAAGCGCCGCCTGACCAGCGTTAAGAAGATCTCGCAGGATCAGTGATCGGAGCCTGCACTTTTGCTGCCGTGCTGCGCCAAGCCAAGGCCAGCACCAGCAAAAGTTTGATCCCATAAAAGACCAAAGACACACCATGCAGGGCGCCAAAACTCCAAGGCCCCTGCCCGCTCTTGGCCGCAGCCATCATGGGCTGCAGCGCGTAGTAGCCCGCCACTGTGCAAAACACAGCCGCTGCCGGCAATAAAAACTCAGCAGAAATAGCGGGTAAGCCGCGGTCTCGCGCCAAACGCCGCTCCATCAACATCAAGAGCAGACCTGCAGCTAGAGACAGTTGCGCCTCCAAAGAAAACAAGCGCGCAACCAGCAAACCAGCCTGAGCACGTTCGAGCACAGCAAAGGCCGAAGGTGCCGCCACCCAAGCCACAGACAGCAAAAGGCCGCCCCAGAGGGCGGCCAGCAAGGCTCTGAATCGGTTCATCATGCCGAACTGATGCGCTCGCTTTAGACGTAACGAACTTCAACCACTTCGTAACGCTTGACGCCTCCGGGCGCCTGAACCTCGGCGACGTCACCGGCTTCTTTACCGATCAAAGCGCGGGCAATCGGCGAGCTGATAGAGATCAGGCCCAGCTTCAAATCCGCCTCGTCGTCACCGACGATTTGGTAAGTCACTTCAGCGCCGCTGGACTCCTCTTCCAGATCCACCGTGGTACCGAAAACGATACGGCCACCCGCTTCCACTTCTGAGGGGTCGATCACCTGTGCGGCGGCCAGCTTGCCTTCGATTTCCAAGATGCGGCCTTCGATAAAGCCTTGCTTGTCTTTGGCCGCCTCGTACTCAGCATTCTCAGACAGATCACCTTGGGCGCGCGCCTCAGAGATCGCATTGATCACCGCATGACGCTCGACGCTTTTCAGGCGATGCAATTCTTCTTTGAGCTTTTCAGCACCGCGCTTGGTCAATGGAATCGTGGCCATGATTTATTTCGTAAACCTTGAAAGACAAAATGAATCCGCCGCTGCGGCTCGGGGCTTCCCGAAGCGCGGCGGCGGAATTCTTGAGACCGAAGTTTAGTGCAGTTCGGCGTGCAGTTCTTGCAGGGATTGCACCAGCAATCCGTTCTGGTGCTTCATCCCCTCCACCGCAGCCTCGCAACCAGCCATGGTGGTGTAGTAGGTGACGCGCGCAGCCAATGCAGCCTGACGGATATGACGGCTGTCTGCAATCGCGGTGCGGGTTTCATCCACGGTCGTGAAGACCAATTGGATTTCACCGCCCTTGATCATGTCGACGATGTGCGGGCGGCCGTCCTTGACCTTGTTGACCACACGAACCGGCACACCTACTTCGGCAATGGCTGCCGCGGTACCCTTGGTCGCCACCACACCGAAGCCCAAGGCATGCAGATCCTTGGCCACCGCCACGGCGCGCGCCTTATCACCGTTCTTCACGGTGATGAGGATGTTGCCTTGGCGCGGCAGGCGCGAACCCGCACCCAACTGGCTCTTCAACATCGCTTCGCCAAAGGTCTTGGCCGCGCCCATGACTTCTCCAGTCGAACGCATTTCTGGGCTCAGGATCGGATCCACACCGGGGAACTTGTTGAAGGGGAAGACCGCTTCCTTGACGCTGAAGTAAGGCGGAATCACCTCGGCAGGCACACGGCCCTTGCGATCCTTCTGGTCCTTCAGTTTTTGGCCCGCCATGCAGCGAGCGGCAATCTTGGCCAGCTGCTGGCCGGTGGCCTTGGAAACAAAAGGCACGGTACGCGAAGCACGTGGATTCACTTCCAGTACGTAAACGGTGGCACCTTCCAGACCGCCGGTCACATTGCCTTGGATGGCGAACTGAACGTTCATCAATCCCACCACATTCAGTCCGCGCGCCATGGCTGCGGTTTGCTTGCGCAATTCGTCTTGCAAGGCCTGCGACAAGGTGTAAGGCGGCAGCGAACAAGCCGAGTCACCGGAGTGGATGCCGGCCGCCTCGACGTGCTCCATGATGCCGCCGATCATCACATCGACGCCATCGCTGATGCAGTCCACATCGACTTCCAGCGCATCTTCCAAGAAGCGGTCCAGCAGCACCGGCGACTTGTCCGACACGCGCACCGCTTCGCGCATATAGCGCTCCAGGTCTTTGTCGCCGTGCACGATTTCCATCGCGCGGCCGCCCAAGACGTAGCTCGGACGAACCACCAAGGGGTAGCCAATTTCGCGCGCCAAGACCAGCGCAGCCTCTTCGGTACGCGCGGTGCGGTTCGGCGGCTGCTTCAAGCCCAGGTCATGCAGCAGCTTCTGGAAGCGCTCGCGGTCTTCGGCAATGTCAATGCTCTCGGGCGAGGTGCCGATGATGGGCACGCCATTGGCTTCCAAATCGAGCGCCAACTTCAGCGGTGTCTGACCACCGTACTGAACGATCACGCCGACTGGCTTTTCCTTATCGACGATTTCCAGCACATCTTCCAAGGTGACCGGTTCGAAGTACAAGCGATCTGAGGTGTCGTAGTCGGTCGACACGGTCTCAGGATTGCAGTTGACCATGATGGTTTCATAGCCATCTTCGCGCATCGCGAGTGCGGCATGAACGCAGCAATAGTCGAACTCGATGCCTTGACCGATGCGGTTTGGGCCACCGCCCAAGACCATGATCTTCTTCTTGTCGCTGGGCTCGGCCTCGCACTCTTCCTCGTAGGTCGAGTACATATAGGCGGTTTGCGTTGCGAACTCGGCAGCGCAAGTGTCCACACGCTTGTAGACCGGACGCACGGCCAAGGCGTGACGCGCACGCCGTACATCGTGCTGGTTAGACCCCAGCAACTTGCCTAGGCGCTTGTCCGAGAAACCCTTCTTCTTCAGCAAGCGCAACTCATCCGCACTCAAAGAATCCAGACTGCGGCCAACGAGCGAAAGCTCGATCTTCACCAGCTGCTCGATCTGGGCCAGGAACCAGGGATCGATGGCGGTCTCTTCAAAGACTTCGGCCAAGCTCATGCCGATACGGAAAGCATCCGCCACGAACAGCACGCGCTCGGGACCGGGCTCGCCAATTTCCTGGATGATTTCTTCGCGATCGTCGGAGCGCTCGCTCAGACCATCAATGCCGGTCTCCAGACCGCGCAGCGCTTTCTGGAAGCTTTCCTGGAAGGTGCGACCCATGGCCATCACTTCGCCCACCGACTTCATCTGCGTGGTCAAACGCGAGTCCGCCATTGGGAACTTCTCGAAGGCAAAGCGCGGGATCTTGGTGACCACGTAGTCGATGCTGGGCTCGAACGAGGCCGGCGTCGTACCACCGGTGATGTCGTTGCGCAGTTCGTCCAGGGTGTAGCCCACAGCCAGCTTGGCGGCGATCTTGGCGATCGGGAAGCCGGTCGCCTTCGAGGCCAGCGCCGATGAACGCGAGACACGCGGATTCATCTCGATCACCGTCATCCGGCCATTGACCGGGTTGATCGAGAACTGCACGTTGGAGCCACCGGTGTCCACGCCGATTTCGCGCAGAATCGCGATCGAGGCGTTGCGCAGCAGCTGGTATTCCTTGTCGGTCAAGGTCTGCGCCGGGGCCACGGTGATCGAGTCACCGGTGTGCACGCCCATGGGGTCGAGGTTTTCGATCGAGCAAACGATGATGCAGTTGTCCTTGCTGTCGCGGACCACTTCCATCTCATACTCTTTCCAACCGATTAGCGACTCTTCGATCAAAAGCTCATTGGTCGGCGAAAGATCCAAGCCGCGCTTGCAAATCTCTTCGAATTCTTCCGGGTTGTAAGCAATACCGCCGCCGCTGCCGCCGAGCGTGAAGCTGGGGCGAATCACCATCGGGAAACCATTGCTGCCGGTCTCGAGCGCAATGCGCTTTTGCACCGCCAACGCCTCTTCCATCGAGTGCGCAATGCCCGACTTGGCCGAGTCCAGGCCGATCTTGGTCATCGCGTCCTTGAATTTCAGGCGGTCTTCGGCCTTGTCGATCGCCTTTTCGTTGGCACCGATCATCTCTACGTTGTACTTGGCCAGCACGCCATGCTTGTGCAGATCCAAAGCGCAGTTCAGCGCCGTCTGCCCACCCATGGTCGGCAGCACTGCATCGGGGCGCTCCTTGGCGATGATCTTCTCGACCACTTGCCAAGTGATGGGCTCAATGTAAGTGACGTCCGCGGTGTCCGGGTCCGTCATGATGGTGGCCGGATTGCTGTTCACCAAGATGACCTTGTAGCCCTCTTCGCGCAGCGCCTTGCAAGCCTGAGCGCCCGAGTAGTCGAACTCGCAGGCCTGGCCGATGATGATGGGGCCAGCCCCAATGATCAGAATGCTTTTAATGTCAGAACGTTTTGGCATGTCTTTACTCCATCAGGCCTTGATCAGGACTTGGCCATCAGACCGATGAAGCGGTCAAACAGGTAAGCGATATCGTGGGGACCAGGGCTTGCCTCGGGGTGACCCTGGAAGCAGAAAGCGGGCTTGTCGGTCCGGGCCAGGCCCTGGATGGTGCCGTCAAACAGGCTGGTGTGCGTCACACGCAGATTGGCGGGCAGGCTATCGGGCTCCACCGCAAAACCGTGATTCTGGCTGGTGATGCTGACGCGCTGGTTGTCGTGATCCTTGACCGGATGGTTGGCGCCGTGGTGACCAAACTTCATCTTGAAGGTCTTGGCGCCCGAAGCCAAGGCCATGATTTGATGACCCAGGCAAATACCGAAAGTCGGGATGCCGGCTTCGATCAAGGTCGCGGCTGCGGCGATCGCGTAATCACATGGCTGCGGGTCGCCGGGGCCATTGGAGAGAAACACGCCATCCGGCTCGAGGCCAAACACCGTCGAGGCCGGCGTCTGGGCGGGCACCACCGTGATTTTGCAACCCCGCGAGGCCAACATACGCAAGATATTGCTCTTGACGCCGAAGTCATAAGCCACCACGTGGAAGCGTGGCTGGGTTTGATTGCCGTATCCCTTGCCCAGCGTCCACTCGGTTTCGGTCCAGCTGTGGCTCTCAGCAGCACTGACGACCTTGGCCAGATCCAAACCGGCCATGCTCGGCGCGGCCTTGGCCTTGGCCACTGCGTCGGCAATCAGCTCATCGGTAATGGCCTGACCCGCAGCCAGCGCCATGATGCAGCCGTTTTGCGCGCCGGTGGTGCGCAGCACACGAGTCAGACGACGGGTGTCGATGTCGGCAATCGCCACCGTCCCTTCGTCCTTCAGGTATTGCGCCAGAGTACGCGTCTTGCGGAAGTTGGAATCAAGGATGGGCAGTTCCTTGATGATCAGACCTGCGGCATGAATCTTCTGCGCCTCGACGTCCTCCTCGTTGACACCGTAATTGCCAATGTGCGGATACGTGAGGGTCACGATCTGACGGCAATAGCTGGGGTCGGTGAGGATTTCTTGGTAACCGGTGAGTGCGGTGTTGAACACCACTTCGCCGACCGTATGGCCAGCAGCACCGATGGAGGAGCCTTTGAAGACCGTGCCGTCTGCCAGGGCAAGAATCGCTTTGGGGGAATTGAGCAGATCGGGCAGCACGGGAAACTCCAATATGTGCGCGCCCAGCTCTGCTGCAAAACTTGGGCGGGATGCCAAGTTGCCTGAGTCCGGAAGGGGGAAACTGGTTTGAGTTTCGCTGGGTGCGTTGGGTAGCGGGTAAACCTGCTAAGTATAACCGAGCAGGGTTATCACTGAGACCCCTTCCCGCTTTTATTTGACAACTTGATGTCAGCCGAAACGCCGCGTCAGGAAATAAAGCCCTCGGCAAGCCCGGCCTCGACTGAGGGCTTGGCCCTTCCTCAAAACACCAAACTCAAGTCAATGCAGCGATACCTGCCCGAGCAATCTGCGCATCTTCGGTGGACTTGACCCCACTCACCCCGACTGCACCAACGCAGAAGCCATCAACCAGAATCGGCACGCCCCCCTCCAAAAGACCGCTCAAGCCAGGGGCACTCAAGAAAGAAACTCGTCCTTGGTTGATGATGTCTTCATAGACCTTGGATTCACGACGCCCCAAAGCCGCTGTATGCGCTTTGGCAGGCGCAATTTGCGCAGAGATCGCGGCAGCGCCATCCAAGCGCTGCAACCACAGCAGATGACCACCATCGTCCACGATAGCGATCGAGACGGCCCACTGATTGGCCAAGGCCTCGGCCTCTGCTGCCGCGGCAATCCGCTTCACTTCATCCAGGCCCAAGAATGGTTTTTGCTTCATGACATTGAAATCCCAAGGAAAGCCCGCACTTTAATCGGTGACTGAACCTAGCCGATTCGCCTCAGCAAACTGAAAACATTGCGGCCAAACAGCGTCTCAGTGGACTTTGAATGCGCTTGGCGAACTCACGCTACAGTTCAGCCTGAGGTGCACGAGGCCAAACGACAAGGCCGCACCCAATTTTGTTAGGAGGATTGACGATGAACGAAACCCTGCAAACCCAATACGGCGGCGCCTTGAATGGCGGCTTGGCCGCTGATCGCCAGCGTGTGTTGCGCAACACCTATTGGCTGCTCGCGTTGTCCATGGCGCCCACAGTGCTTGGCGCCTGGGTTGGCGTAACGACGGGCATCATGGCCGCCATGGGCTCGGGCCTGAGCATGATGGTGTTCTTTGCTGGCGCCTTCGGCTTGATGTTCGTGGTTGAAAAGACCAAGAACTCCAGCACCGGCGTTTACGCCCTGCTCGCCTTCACCTTCTTCATGGGGCTGATGTTGTCCCGTTTGCTGGCCGGCATCCTCGGATTCCGCAATGGCAGCAGCCTGATCATGCTGGCCTTCGGCGGCACTGGCGCCATCTTTTTCGCGATGGCTTCGCTGGCCACGGTGATCAAGCGCGATCTCTCGTCGATGGGCAAGTTCTTGTTCGTTGGCGCCATCATCTTGTTGGTGGTGGGCTTGGCCAATATCTTTATCCAGTCTTCGGCGCTGATGCTGACCATGATGGCTCTGTCCATGGTCGTCTTCTCCGCCTTCATGCTCTATGACATCAAGCGCGTGATCGATGGCGGCGAGACCAACTACATCAGCGCTACGCTGGCTATCTATCTGGACATCTACAACGTGTTCCAGAGCCTGCTGTCGCTGCTGGGCATCTTTGGTGGCGAACGCGACTGATCGCTATTCGACCTAGGACGGAATGCAAAACGGGGTCCTAGGACCCCGTTTTTTTTGTACCTGCACGCGACTAGCCGTCAGGCTCGCTCAAAGACTGCAATGCTCTCCACATGGGAGGTATGTGGGAACATATTCACCGCGCTGGCCGCCGTGCAACGGTAGCCCCCTTGATTGACCAAGATGCCCGCATCTCGAGCCAAGGTTGCCGGGTTACAGCTGACGTAGACAATGCGCTTGGGCGGCTGCCAGCCAGGCGCCAGGCTCGGGTCTTGAACAATATCTGCCAAGGCCTGAGACAAGGCGTGCGCTCCGTCACGCGGCGGATCCACCAACCATTTGTCTGACTGACCATCCGCCACCAAGACGGCGGGCGTCATCTCAAACAAATTGCGCGCGACAAAAGCGGTCTTGTCAGCCAGACCGTTGAAGCGAGCGTTCTCGCGGGAACGCTGCACCAGAGCTTCGCTGCCTTCAATGCCCAGAACCTCGCGAGCCCGCGTCGCCAGCGGCAAGGTGAAGTTCCCCAGACCACAGAACCAGTCAATCACTCGTTCGTCAGGCTTCACATCCAGCAAGCGCAAAGCGCGACCCACCAGGCTGGTGTTGATGTGCGGATTGACCTGGGTGAAGTCCGTGGGTTTGAAGGGCATCACCACACCAAACTCCGGCAGGCTGTAGGACAGCTGTTCGCCGCCCTCGTCGAGAAGATGCACCGTGTCCGGCCCTTTGGGCTGCAGCCACCATTGCACACCGTGCAGGGCAGAGAACTCGCGCAGCATGGCTTTGTCAGAGTCTGGCAGCGGCGCCAGATTACGAAGCACCAGGGCGATGACAGAATCCCCCATGGCCAACTCGATTTGCGGCAAACGGTCGCGCTCGGCCATGCCAGCAATCAAGTCGCGCAGCGGCATCAGCAGATTGCTGACCTTTTCAGGCACAACCTTGCAAACCTGCATATCCGCCACATAGCGACTCTTGCGCTCATGAAAGCCGATCAAGACCTGACCCTTCTTCGGGACATAGCGCACCGAGAAACGAGCACGGTAGCGGTAGCCCCAAGTCGGCCCCTCAATCGGGCGCAAGAGCATTTCAGGCTTGACCTTACCCAGGTGCCAGAGATTGTCTTCCATGACCCGCTGCTTGACGGCCACCTGGGCCGAGGCATGCAAATGCTGCATCTTGCAGCCACCGCATGAGCCCGCATGCAAGCCAAAGTGCGGGCATCCAGGTCTCACCCGCTGCGAACTCTCACGGCGCATCGCCGTCAAAGTGGCCTGCTCCCAACTGCTTTTCTTGCGGCCCACCTGAACCTGGACTTCTTCACCGGGCAATGCGCCCTCGATGAAAACCACTTTGCCTTCGGTGTTGTGGGCCACGCCCTGCGCTTCCAGGTCGAGTGATTCGACCTTGAGCCATTCTGTAACTTGAGTCATGGCCGGATTATCCCAGCCTCAAGCGCTTCATCAACAAACGCGCTGTGGCAAGCTAGAAAATCGAGTCCCGGTTGATGCCATGCCGCATCATGTTTCGCTTCAGCTTGGCCAGCGCTTCGATCTGGATCTGCCGAATTCGCTCTCGCGTCAAATTGAGCCGCAGGGCCAGCACATCCAGTGTTTCTGGCTCTCGATCGGCCAGACCATAACGACCCGCGAGCACTTCTCGCTCGCGCTCATTCAGCGCAGCCAGTCCATGATCCAGCAACTCATCCATCTCATGGCTGAGCCTCAAGCCCAGCGGATCAACGGCCTGATCATCGGCAACCAAGTCCACCACCGATTCGCCGCCTTCGGTCGAGCGATCGGCCGGCGAATCCAAGGAACTGGGCAACTCTGCAAAAGCCAACAGTTCCGCCACCTCGGACACAGGTCGCCCCACAGCGGCGGCGATATCCTCCGCCCTCACCTTGGCTTCGCCGCCATTCTGGCTCTGCATCGCCTCCAGGGCACGGCGCGCTTTCAACACATGATTCAACTCGCGCACGATGTGGACCGGCAAACGCACCAGCCGCGCCTGATGCATCAGCGCACTTTCAATGCTCTGCCTGATCCACCAACTGGCATAGGTTGAAAAACGAAATCCGCGCTCTGGCTCGAACTTGCCAATGGCATGCATCAAGCCCAAATTGCCTTCTTCGATGAGGTCACTCATCGGCAGGCCTCGACCCAGATAGTTTTTCGCGATGCTGACCACCAAGCGCAGATTGTGTTCAATCATCGATTGGCGGGCCTCAAAGCTGCCCGCGCGCGCCTGAACGGCGGTATCAAACTCTTCTTGAGGCGTCAGCAGCGGCGTGCGGCGGATGTCGCGCAAATAGGCTTGCAAGGCATTGCCGAGCTCTACCTCTCCTTGGGCGAAGACACCCAGTTGAGCCGCCTGTGCTTCGTCGGGGTCAAGCGATTGGGAAGGGTCGACCAGCGGCCGGCCGTTTCCATTCTGACCCGAGGTTTCTTGATGATGCGGCGCAAGACGTTTCATGGACTCGATCTGGCTGCGCCGATCAGACTCTAGCGACTGGGTAGCAGCTTTGCCGGGTCGACCGGCTTGCCCTGCTTGCGCACCTCAAAGTGCAGCTTGACTTGGTCAGCGTCACTGGAGCCCATCTCAGCAATTTTTTGACCCTTGCGCACCGCCTGGTCTTCCTTGACCAATAAAGCCTGATTGTGCGCGTAGGCTGTGAGGTAAGTAGCGTTGTGCTTGATGATGACCAGATTGCCGTATCCGCGCAAGCCCGAACCCGCGTAAACCACGCGACCATCGGCCGCCGCCATCACAGGATCGCCGGCCTTGCCAGCAAAGGCCAAGCCCTTGTTGCGCTGCTCGTCAAATCCGGCACTGACTGCGCCGGTCACGGGCCAGGCCCATACCGGATCTTCGTCGTTTTCCCGAGCCGCATTCGCTGGGCTTACCGAGGTCGGTGCCGGCGCACTCGCAGCGGAAGCCGAGGCACTGGTGGAGCTTGTCGGCACCGACGCGCCCGAGCTCGCCGCGCCCGCGGCAACCGGCTTGCCGTCCAATGGCCGTGTCTCCACCTTGGCACTGGTGACGGATTTGGTCGTCACTGCGGCAGCATCGATGCCGGGCGCCAGCACTCGCAAGACCTGACCCTTTTCGATCAGATTGGGGTTGTCCAGGCCATTCCACTTGGCCACGTCCCGCCAATTTTGGCCGTTATCCAAGGCAATGCGAATCAAGGTGTCGCCGGGCTTCACCGTGTAATAACCGGGCTTGCCAGCGTTTTCTGCCCCTGGCAAAGGCTTGGCTTCCGGCTGCTGGCTTGCGCTTGCTGGCGCACTGCTCGCTGCCGCTGGCACCGTCTTGGCCGCTGAGCCAACCTTGCGATCCTCGATCGGCGCACGGTTGGGCGTCGAATTGCAAGCCGCCAGACTCAACAGCACGCTCGTGATCAGGACGGTCTTGGAAAAACTAGGAAGATTCTTATGCATGCGTCGCTAAGACTGAAGTGACAGGCTGTTGCAAAAACTCGATTTCGAGTTCTCTGCGATGTGATGGTGATTGCGAAATGTGAGAGCGCCTCGCACTCCTGCAAATCACATCACACCCGATTTTAGAGGCACGAACAAGACGGCCTCGTGCTCGGTACGAACAAAGCGACTGACGCCCGATTCAACCAAATGATCAATCACCACCAAGATCTGACCACGACCGCCAGGCGAAACCATCGGCGCTATCAAACGACCGCCGGGGGCCAATTGCGCCAACCATGCCGGAGGCAAATCCTCACCACCGGCCGCGGCAATGATGCTGTCAAAGGGGGCGGCCTGCGAATGACCTAAGCGACCGTCCCCGTAAATCAAACGGATCTGCGAGGGCGAGCGCATCTTGGCCAAATTGAGGCGGGCTTTGTCATGCAAAGGGCGCAGGCGCTCAATCGAGACGACTTGCCGAGACAACTCGGCAAGAACCGCCGCCTGATAGCCGCAGCCCGTACCGATCTCAAGCACACGTCCCAAGCGCCCCTGCTGACGCGCCGTAGCGCCACCAAACAGCATGGCAATCATTCGCCCCACCACCGAGGGCTTCGAGATAGTTTGCCCATGCCCAATCGGCAGGCTAGTGTCTTCGTAAGCTTGAATAGCCAAGGCGCTGTCGACAAACTCGTGTCGCGGAACCGTGATCAAGGCTTGCAGCACGCGCTCATCACTGAGTCCCTCTTGCTGCAAGCGCTGCACCATGCGCCGTCGCACCATATCGGAATCAAGGCCCAGACCACGAGGCGCAGACTGCCTGGCCGCATCGGCCGCGGCTTCGCGCAAATGTCGCTGCGGCATCAGTACTTCTCGCGCCGCACCTCCAGTCGAACCTGCGGCCTGCCCTTTGACCAGCTTACCCAGGGGCAACGGAAACCTTGACGGCCGCTCTGGCGTATTGCTCATTCACCCCGCCCCAAGCGCTGTGTCCAAGCCCCCAAGTCCGCGTGATGCGTCAGGTCGACCTGCAAAGGAGTGATCGAAATCTCGCCGGCAGCTGTCGCATGGAAGTCCGTACCCTCCCCTGCCTCGCGCGCATCACCCGCCGGGCCGATCCAATAAATCGTTTCGCCTCGCGGGCTTTGTTGACAGATCACCGGCTCACTGGCATGCCGACGACCCAAACGCGTCACACGCTGAACCAAGTGACTCGCATCCGCGCGATTGGGGATATTGACATTCAGCAAGAAGGCCTGAGTCAGCCCTCCCGCCAACACCTGCTCGACCAACTGACGCGCCGCCGCTGCAGCGGCATCGAGATGCCCCCATCCCTTTTCCACTTGGGAAAAGGCAATCGATGGAATGCCGAACAAATAGCCCTCGGTCGCAGCAGCGACGGTGCCGGAATAAAGCGTGTCATCACCCATATTGGCCCCGTTATTGATGCCCGACAGCACCAAGTCCGGCCGATAGCCCAAGAGCCCGGTAAGAGCCACATGCACGCAATCCGACGGCGTGCCATTAACGTAACGGAATCCATTGCTAGCGGTGTATACCGATAAGGGACGGCCCAGCGTCAAAGAGTTAGAAGTGCCGCTGGCGTTTTGCTCCGGAGCGATCACCTCGATCTGCCCCAATCCCTCGCAGGCCTTGACCAAGGCATGCAATCCGGGCGCCAGGTACCCATCGTCATTGGCTATCAATATACGCATCCGGGCATTGTAGGCATCAGCGTCGTTCCTGCACCCCAGCTTCAACCCGACCCATTCAAACAACTTCAAAGTCTCCAGCGCCCTCAGCATTTGGGCTCCCCCTCATCTCCAAATGCAAGCCGCGTAAAAATTCCCAAATTCAAAGTTGGCAACTAAAAAGGCCTCTGGCAAACAAGACCCGAGGGACTCAACAAAACAAAGGACCAAGCCTGCGCCGGCAAAGCCGCTTGCCATCGGACAACTACACAAAGGAGACACTCAACACACTTGTCTCCGGCCAACCCCTAACTCGAAGTGACCTCAGGCATGTGCAAACGTCGTTTCGGAGAGTGAGCCTAGGGTTCGACCGGCCTTGGTCAGGGCTTTGTGCGATAGGATGGAAGCTGTCTTGGACTCCATGCTATGGCCGTAAAAGTACTGATCATTGAAGACAATCCTGTCGCCCGAAGTTTCTTGTGCCGTGTCGTGCGAGAGAGCTTCAGTGACCCCATGGAGATCACTGAAGCCGGAGACCTTGAGGGCGCGCGCCGCCATGTAGCCAAGCTCGCTGAAACCTCTCCCGATGCCGGATTCAAATTGATTCTTGTGGATCTGGAGTTGCCCGACGGCAATGGCATGGAGTTTCTGGCCGAGTTGGCAGGCACTCCCGCGCTGAAGATTGTCACCACGCTTTATTCGGACGACGACCATCTCTTCCCGGCCCTGCAATGCGGTGCGGATGGCTACCTGCTGAAAGAGGATCGGTTTGAAGTCCTGGTCGAGGAGTTGCAACGCATCGTGCGAGGGCAACCCCCGCTCTCGCCCGCCATCGCGCGAAGGCTGCTCTCGCACTTTCGCCCCGCCTCCAGCGGCGACTCCGGGCCGATGGCCTTGAACTCTGGTTTTGGCGCCCTCTCCTCTAGCGCCACATTCAGCGCCGGGCGCAGCGTCGTGCTGGACCCGCCCCCCGAATGGGAGCGACTGACGCCTCGCGAGAGCGAAGTACTGACCTATCTCAGCAAAGGCTTCACCATCAAGGAAATCGCCAATCTGATGGGCATCAAATGGTTCACCGTTAACGACCACATCAAGAGTATCTACAAGAAACTCAATGTCTCGAGTCGGGCCGAAGCCGCAGTGCTAGCCAGCAAACAGGGACTCGTCTGACGACCCCCCTCTTCAAAAGAGAAGCAGGACCCAATACAAAAGCCCACCGATGGTGGGCTTTTTTGTTTTCCGCGGAACGATCTGATTGCCTGGGCAGACTGCCATAGCGGCATCACTCGCCTGCGGGAGATTCAGAAATTGAAAAAACCCTAGGAGCTTTCGCTTCTAGGGCTTCCAATTTTGGGGTGGCTGATGGGGCTCGAACCCACGACAACAGGAATCACAATCCTGGACTCTACCAACTGAGCTACAACCACCGCAGAGCTTAAGATTATAGAACGACTTTTATAGTGCTTGCAAGTAGTTCGTCAAAATCTTTTTGAGGCCGCTCATCTGAAGCACTACTTGACGGAATCACCGCCTCAAAATTTTCACAATTATAACGCCACTCAAGTCCCGTTCAGACGATCAAAGTGATGCGCTGGCCGCGCTTGCTGGCGCCTTCACACTCACCTTGAACCGAGCCTTCAAGGCACCGATAAAGGCCTCGGCCTCAGCACCATTCCAAGCTTGCGCATACTGCTCGGCCGCACGCTTGGCATCCACCACTGCCGGATCACGAGGCAAGACTTTGCTCAAGCGAGCGACGACATAGACACCGTCACCCGCATCCAAACCGATCACTGATGGCAACTTGCTTGCGTCAGCCACCAAGATCGCATCGAGCACCTTGCGCGGCAGTTCACGAGCCAAGGCACGCGACACTACGGTGGGCGCGGACAAGCCAGCGTCATCGCCGCCCTTCTGCAGCGCAGCCAAACGAGCCTGACCCGCCTTGACGGCTTCTGCAGTGGCCAATTGACGCAGCAACTGCGCACGCACCTTGTCATGCACTTCGGCCAAAGGCTGCAGGTGCGAAGGCTTGTGTTCCACCACGCGTGCCGCTGTCATCTGGCTGGGGGCGGTCTCGAGCGCTTCGGTATTGCGTTTGTTACGCAAGGACTCGTTGCCAAACACCGAATCCAGCAATTTGACTGAAGCCAGAGGGCCCGTCACCCCAGCTTGAGGAGTGCGTTGCACAGTCGCTGTTTGCACCGTCAATTTCAGCTTGTCCGCAGCGGGCTGCAGACTGTCTGATTGTTCGTAAACCAAGTTGCTGAATTGCTCGGCCACTTCAGAATAACGGCGCTGGGCCAATTGCTTGCGGACCTCAGCTTCGATCTCAGGACGAACCGCCTCAAAACTCTTCTTGTCGCCGCCTCGAACACCGGTCAGCTGAATCAGGTGATAGCCGTACTCCGACTCGACGACATTGCTGATCTCACCTTGCTTGAGCGCAAAGGCCGCATCTTCAAAAACCTTGGTCATTGCGCCACGGCCGAAGAAATCCAGGTCGCCACCATTGGCCGCCGAGCCTTCGTCTTGGGAGTTTTTGCGCGCCAACTCCGCGAAAGCCGCGGGCGTCTTGCGGGCCTGAACCAAAAGCTCTTCAGCTTGAGCTTTGGCCTTGCTACGCGCTTCTGCTGACGCTGACTTCTCAGCCTTGATCAAAATATGGCTGGCACGGCGCTCTTCGGCCACCGAGTAGCGCGACGCGTTCTCAGCGTAGTACTTGCGCAAATCATCTTCAGTGAAGCTAACGCCCGACTTCAAGGCCTCGAGATCCAAAACCACATACTGGATTTGAGCCGCCTCAGGCTTTTGGAATTGCGCTGCATTGGCGCTGTCTTTGTAAAAAGCTTCGATCTGCGCCTCTGTGGGCTGGATGTTCGCAATGAAATCCTTGGCGTCGAATCGCTGCATCTGCACTTCGCGTTGCTGCAGCAAGGCATCAAACGCCACGGCCGAATTGGCCGACGATGCGATGGCCGATCCACCAACACCGGCAGTCACTTGACGCAGGGTCAGGTCTTGCCGAAGACGCTCAAGAAACATCTGCGAACTCATGCCCTGTGCAGCGATCAAACCCTTGTTGAGGGTACCGTCTGGGTTGCGCAAAAAAGCAAACTGCGGGTCATTACGGAAGATGACATTCAGTCGCTCATCGCTGACCATCAAATGCTGCTCGGCAGCCGCGGCTTGCATCACGCGCTCACGCACCAAACCATCCAAGGCCTCGCGGCGCACTTCTGGCGAATCAAAGAGCTTGGCGTCGAGATTAGGCATTTGCTGACGCATGCGGTCCACCTGCTGACGATGCGCCGCATCCCACTCCACTTGAGTGATCTTGCGACCATTCACGCTGGCCACGCCTGCATTGGATGAATCCATAAAGCTGGTGTAGCCCTGCATCCCGACCAAAGCAAAGGACGGGAGAATCAGAATCAGCAGGATGAGCTGAAACAGTCGGTTGTGCTTGCGAACGAATTCAAACATCTTCTAAAACCTCAGACGGGCAGACACGACAAAGGCGAACCGGGGTTCGCCTTTGAGTGGGGTGGCACTGTGGCCATGGCCCACATCCAACTCATCGCTGGACTTGGGCAAAAAATCTGGTGGGTGCTGACGGGCTCGAACCGCCGACCTGCGCCGTGTAAAGGCGACGCTCTACCAACTGAGCTAAGCACCCGGATTAACCGGTATTTCGGTGACAGCGCGTAGTTTAATTCACCGCGTCCTTCAACGCTTTGCCGGGACGGAACTTGGGCACCTTGGCTGCCTTGATTTTGATGGCATCGCCGGTGCGTGGGTTACGACCCGAGCGAGCTGCACGCTTGGTCACACTGAAGGTGCCGAAGCCTACCAGAGAAACCGAACCATTCTTTTTGAGCGTGGTCTTCACGCCACCGATCAAGGCCTCCAGCGCACGAGTTGCTGCCGCCTTGGAAATGTCAGCCTGCGTTGCGATGTGCTCGATCAGTTCGGACTTGTTCACTTCGATACCTCTCAAAAAGACTTGCCGGCAAGCACCGGAGATAGCCATTGAATTTGGGCCACATCGCCAATCAAAAAAGCGCCAGGACCGACCTGAAACTTGGACTCGATACGCGAGGGGAAGCGCATTCTAAGCGCATTCAATTGCCCCAAAGTGCAGGTGAAAGCCCGATATTGTTTCGAAATCATTCGCACTTTTGGGCGCCTGCCAAACAGCGTCGCTGACCCCAAAAAGCCAGTTGCCGCGAAGCCTTTCATCGCGCCTTGGCGCGGATCTCTGGCAAGGCCTTCTGCAGGTAGTACACCATGGACCAAATCGTCAACACGACGGCGGCGAACAAAAGCCAGGTGCCCCAGAGCCGGGTAGGAATCAAGCCAAACAAGACACCATCGAACAGCAAGAAGGGGATGGCGATCATCTGCGCTGTGGTCTTTAATTTACCCACCATGTGCACGGCGACGCTGCCGGAGGCACCAATCTGAGCCATCCATTCCCGCAAGGCCGAGATGGCAATTTCGCGCCCCACGATCACCAGGGCGACCAGGGCGTTGACGCGCCCCAACTCGAGAAGTACCAGCAGCGCTGCACAGACCAAGATCTTGTCCGCTACCGGATCAAGAAAAGCCCCAAAGGCTGAAGTCTGGTTGAGTTTGCGGGCCAGGTAGCCGTCAAGCCAATCCGTCAGCGCAATCACGACAAACAGGCTTGTGGCGAATAGGTTTTGTGTCTGCTTGTCCAGGTCCAGGTAAAACACCCCAACAATCAATGGGATGGCCACGATGCGTGCCCAGGTGAACAGTGTTGGCAGATTGAAAAACATAGAAGGCATTGTGCCCAACAATAGGGCGCCTCCCGCTCATAGCGCCAAACAATGTCGCATTAATGTCGCAGCAAGCTTGAGCTGTGCCAGTGGTGGCGTAAATGCTGCGTCCCTTCCACAGTTCATCCCCAGTTCAGATAGGCGCCGCAGCGGTCGGAGCGGTGATTCCGAATCCAGCCCCAGACACGAGCTCAATCCAAGGTACGCGGCTTGAAGCGCCTTTGGTCATTGAACAAAAAGGTCTCGCTGAACTTCCAGGGTTCAGGCAGACGAGACACATTGCCAAAGGGCGCTGCGCGATGCACCGCATCGATGGCCATTTGCAAGGTTTCGGGCGCCTGGCCAGGTCGGCGCAAGACATGAATGTGCTTGATGCTGCCGTCGTGCCGCAGTTCCACCTCCAGCACCGGAATGGCCAGCAAGATCGGTGGAACCTCGCCCAAATAGGTCATATCGGGGTTGGCCTCGATCAAGCGTTGTGCCGCCTGGACTCGAAGCTCCGCGTGCGTGCGCGGCTGCTTGGGCGGCGCCAGTCCGGTCACCTTGGGTGCCTGCGGTACGGACGGAGCCGCGGGACTACTGCGATCCGCCGGCACCGGCTCAGGCCTGACTTGGGTCGGTTGAGCGGGTGCCGCCCCGGGTTTAGGCAAGCTGGGCGAATTGGAGCAGCCTCCCAAGAGCGCAGCCAATCCCACACCCATGAACAGGGCCACACGAGGCAAGCAAGACCTGACCCCAGCATCAGACACCGCCGATTCAATGCAAGACACGATAGATCTCCTCTGCCAATTCCTTTGAGATGCCTTTGACACTTGCAATTTCCTCCACACTCGCCTGCTCTACCCCTCGCACACCGCCGAAGCGCTGCAGCAACTGCGCCCGTTTTTTCGGGCCGATGCCGTCCACATCCTCAAGCCGCGAACCGCCGGTCCGCACCGCCGCCCGCTTAGCTCGCATGCCGGTGATGGCGAATCGGTGTGCCTCATCGCGAATCTGTGCCACCAGCATCAACGCAGCGGAGTCACGCCCCAGATACACCTTGGGCCGGCCATCGGCAAACACCAGTTCTTCGAGGCCGACTTTGCGCCCTTCGCCCTTCTCTACACCCACAATCAAGCCCAGATCCAGGCCCAACTCTTCAAAAACCTCACGGGCCATCGACACCTGCCCACGACCACCGTCAACCAGCACCAAATCAGGCAAGCGCCCGGTTCCGAGTTGCGCCGCCTCGGCCATCTTGCTGTAGCGCCGTGTCAGCACCTGGCGCATCGCCGCATAGTCATCGCCACCGGTAATGCCTTCGATGTTGTAGCGCCGGTACTGGCTGCTCTGCATTTGATGCGACTCGAAGACCACGCAAGACGCCATGGTCGCCTCACCCGCGGTGTGGCTGATATCGAAGCACTCGATGCGGAAGGCATCCAAATCCGGCACCGACAAATCCAGAGCCTCGAGCAAGGCCCGCGTGCGCGCCTGCTGCGAGCCCTCTTCGGACAGGAGTCGAGCCAGGGCCAATTCCCCACCCTTGATGCACATCTCTTGCCAGATGCGCCGCTGCCCGCGCGGCTGCGCTTGAGTCGTCACCTTGTAGCCAGCTTGCTCAGTCAAAGCCTGGCACAAGGACTCATCCACCGCCTCGCTCAGCACAATCAATGACGGCACTTGTGCGTCCAGATAATGCTGCGCAATGAAGGCCTCCAGGACCTGCCGCTCCGGCGAGATCAGCTGCGCTTGCAGCTCATCGTCGTCCGCATCCGTCGAGGAATCTGACAAAGCCAGCGCTGTTGCTTCCTCAACATGCTTGGGGAAGAAGGCCCGGTCCCCCAAGTGACGACCGCCCCGGACCATGGCCAGGTTCACACAAGCCCGGCCGCCTTGGACCTTGGCCGCAATGATGTCGACATCGCGGTCACGGCCGGTGGCGCTGTTTTCATCCATGGACTGCTGCTGCAGTACGCGCGCCAAGGCGCTGATCTGATTGCGCACCTCGGCGGCCAACTCGAACTGCAGCTTGTCGGCATAGGCCATCATCTGCGCCTGCAAGCCCTCCATCACCGCCTCGGTCTCGCCAAGCAAAAAGCGCTCTGCATTGCTGACATTGCGGGCGTAGTCTTCGCCCTGCCCTTCAGGGACACAAGGCCCTGAGCAACGCCGAATTTGGTACAGCAAGCAAGGCCGGCTGCGGTTGTTAAAGACCGTGTCTTCACAGGTGCGCAGCTTGAAGACTTTCTGGATCAGCTGAATCGACTCCTTCACCGCCCAGGCGCTCGGGAAGGGGCCGAAGAAGCGATGTCGTCTATCTACCGCGCCGCGGTAGTAGCTGATGCGCGGAAATTCATGTCCGCTGAGCTTCAGATAGGGATAGCTTTTGTCGTCGCGAAACAAGATATTGAACTTCGGGTTCAGCGTCTTGATCAGGTTGTTTTCAAGCAGCAAGGCCTCGGACTCGGTGCGCACCACCGTCGTTTCCAGGCGCGCAATGCGGGCCACCATCATGCCGATGCGAGTGCCGCCGTGGTCTTTCTGAAAGTAGCTGGACACCCGCTTCTTCAGATGTTTGGCTTTGCCCACATACAAAACCTGGTTCTGCGCATCAAAGTAGCGATAGACGCCCGGCAGGCCCGGCAAGGCTGCCACTTCTTGCAACAAGCGCTCACGACCGGCACTCGCAGCCTGCTCCACTTCGACCACGCGCGCAGCCTCAGCAGCTTCGATGGCTTGGCGATCGCTGGCCCACTCGGCTTGCTTTTGAGCGCCGAGTTCTGCTGCGCCGCGCTCTGCGTCCACGGCATCCGCCAGGTTCGCCTCACCGTCTTTCGGCGCTTTCAAAGATTTGCTGGAATCAGACTCTTGCATGGTGCGCGATTGTGCCGCGAGGCGGCATCGATAATTCCGGCATGCGTGCATCACAAGGAAACTCGTGGGATTGAGGTGGGATCTGTTTTGTCAGGTGATTGACAACTTCGGCGACGTCGGCGTCGGTTGGCGGCTGGCACGCGATTTGGCCGCGCGCGGCGAAACCGTCCGCTTTTGGATCGACGACCCCAGCGCGCTGCAGTGGATGGCCCCTGGTGCGCCGCCCGCAGGACTGGCGATTCGCCGCTGGTCTGATAGCCTCGACGAGCCCGAGGTTGGCGATGTCGTGATCGAGACCTTCGGCTGCGAACTGCCTCAAGCCTTTGTCGCGCGCATGGCGGGCCGCCGACCGCAGCCGCCCCTCTGGCTGAATCTGGAATACCTCAGCGCCGAGCCTTATGTCGAACGCAGCCACGGCCTGAACTCACCGCAATTCAGTGGTGCGGGCCAAGGTTTGAACAAGCAGTTCTTTTACCCAGGCTTCACGGCGCGCACGGGCGGACTGCTGCGCGAACCTCAAATGCTTGCAGAACAAGCCAGCTTTGACGCGGAGGCCTGGCTGGCGAAACTGGGCCTGCAGCGCCGCGCGGGCGAGCGAGTCGTTAGCCTTTTCGCCTACCCCAACCCCAGGCTGAATGAACTACTGCAAGCGCTGGGCGAACAGGCCACCTTGCTTTTGGTCTGCCCAGGCGCCGCGCAGCAGCAGGTGCCAGCGCTGCTGAAGGCTTCACCGCGACCCAACTTACGCTGGCACGCCCTACCCTACCTCAGTCAACCCGAGTTCGATCGACTGCTCTGGGCTTGCGACTTGAATTTTGTACGCGGCGAAGACTCTTTCGTGCGCGCCCAATGGGCCGGCAAGCCCTTTGTCTGGCAGATATATCCGCAGGCCGATGGCGCCCATGGGCCTAAATTGGAAGCTTTTATGGACTTGTGGCTGAGCCAAGCCAAGCCCGAACCAGCAGGCCAATGGCGGACACTTTGGCGCGCTTGGAATGGTCTGCAAGACGCGCGACAAGACGCGCAACAAGACGCACGATTGAGCTTGCCAGACCTCCACCAAGCCCAGACCCATGCCCTCGCCTGGCGTGAGCATTTGGTATCAGTGGAGGATTTGAGCAGCCAACTGCTCAAGCTGAGCCGCAAAACAAGCTAAAATCCAGAGCTTTGCTGCGCCGCGAAAGCTTTCGGCGTGAGCTTGCAACGTCATTTGGACAGACCTTGATTCAGGCTCGCTGAGTTTTCGAATTCGCGCCCCCTGGATTCATTTGTCTGCGCCGGCTTGATCGAATTCCAAGCTTTCAAGCGAAAACATCAGGCGAGCCAGACGATTTGAAAATTCAAAATTTTGAATCGGCCGCCCCAAAGAACCTTTTTTCCAAAACGGAACACTCATGAAGATCGCTCAAGAAATCCGCGCAGGCAACGTGATCATGCACGGCAAGGACCCGATGGTTGTGCTGAAGACTGAATACAGCCGCGGTGGCCGCAATGCCGCAACCGTGCGCATGAAGCTCAAGAGCCTGCTGAACAACTCCGGCACCGAAGTCGTGTTCAAGGCCGATGACAAGATGGACCAAATCATCTTGGAAAAGAAGGACTGCACCTACACCTACTTCGCTGACCCGATGTATGTGTTCATGGACGCCGAGTACAACCAGTTCGAAGTCGAAGCCGAAAACATGGGCGACGCCGTTTCCTACCTGGAAGACGCGATGCCTGTGGAAGTGGTGTTCTACGACGGCAAGGCCATCTCGGTCGAACTGCCCACCTCGCTGGTGCGTGAAGTGACCTGGACCGAGCCAGCCGTCAAGGGCGACACCTCGGGCAAGGTGCTGAAGCCTGCAAAGATCTCCACCGGTTTCGAAATCCCCGTGCCAATCTTCGTGGCACAAGGCGACAAGATCGAAATCGACACTCGTACCCACGAGTACCGCAAGCGCGTCTAATCGCGGCGGATTCAAAAAAGGCACCTGCGGGTGCCTTTTTCTTTGGCCAGTTGCTTTCTCGCCCTCGATCCGTCACCCAACATTGGACCTGCTCGACCATGAGCCTCAGCCCACAGCAACTCTTCGATGCCTTCCGCCTTGACCGGCAAGATTTGACGATCGACGGCTTTGCGCTCGAGTGCTTGCCGCATCTGCGCCGCCACACGGCGCCTCCGGGCGGTGGCGAATCCTTGCTGTGCTTCTCTCGCCTAAGCCCTGGTCATGAACTGGCCCAAATCCGCGAGCAAATTGGGCATTTCCGCCGCAGCCGCCAAGATTTCGAATGGAAGGTCTATGCCTTGGAGCAACCATCTTCACTGAAAGCCTTGCTGGAGGCCGAAGGCTTTGTGGCCGATGAAGGCGAGCAGTTCATGCTCTACCCCTTACAAAGCAGCGCGCTGCAGGGCTGCAGCGCGCGAAGATCCTTGCCGGCAGGGCTTGAACTGCGCCGGCTTGTGGATGCCCGGGACCTGGATGATGTGCTGGCGGTTCAGGCCCAGATCTGGGGGCGCGACTTTGAATGGCTACGCGACAAACTCTCCATCGCACTCAGCCACCCCGAATCCATGAGCATGTTCTGCGCTTATGCCGATGGTCGCCCCATAGGCACCGGCTGGACCGACTACCCACCGGGCTCACGCTTCCCGGAGTTGCATGGCGGCGCAGTCTTGGCCGATTGGCGCGGACAAGGCGTCTACTCCGCCTTGTTTGATGTCCGTTTTGCTGAGGCCAAAGCGCGAGGCTTTGAGTGGATGGCGGTTGACGCCTCCCCCATGAGCCGCCCCATTCTGGAAAGTATGGGCTTCATGACGATTTGCGAAACCTGGCCGATGCGCTATCGCTTCTAGCCGCCCCCCATGCAGCATGCATGACTAAAGGGCTCACAGGCTCAAACCGAGGTCTCGCGGTAAACCCGGTTCTTGCCCAGCCAGACCTCATGGTGGCCGGCGCCCGCCGGGATCATCGGAAAGCAGTTCTCCTCGGCCTGCACCTGGACATCAAGGAAGAATGGGCCTTGTGCCGTCATGCACTCCTGCAAGGCTGATACCAGATCTTCGCGCCGCTCAACTCGACTAGCCTGCCAGCCAAAGGCCCGCGCCAGGGCCACAAAGTCAGGCAAGGCCTCGGTATAGCTGTGGCTGTAGCGGCCACCGTGGATCAGCTCTTGCCATTGCCTGACCATGCCCATACGGCCGTTATTGCAAAGCACTAACTTCACCGCGGTACGGTGTTGAATGGCGGTCGACAACTCCTGAATATTCATCAGCACCGAGGCGTCGCCGCTGACGCAAACCACCAACTTGTCCGGATGCGCAATCTGCGCGCCGATGGCCGCCGGCAAGCCATAGCCCATGGTGCCCGCGCCACCCGAGCTCAACCAGCGGCGCGGCCGCTCCAATCGCAAGTGCTGTGCGGCCCACATTTGGTGCTGACCGACATCGGTGGCCACGATGGCATCGCGCCCGGCAATCGCCGCCTGGACGCCGGCCATCAAGGCTTGCGGCAGGATCTCACCTTGGGCTGTATCTTCAAAAGCCAGGCAGTCCTCGGCGCGCCAACGCTGGATCCGCCGCCACCAATCCCGCAAGTCTGCGGCCTTGCTGCCGCGCTCGGCCCAGCTTTGCTCCAGCGCCAATAGGCTGGCCGTACAGTCGCCCACCAAGCCAACCTCGGTGGGCACGACCTTGCCGATGGAGCGCGGATCAACGTCCAAGTGAATGATCTTGGCGCCAGGGCAAAAGCCATCGAGGCGGCCGGTGACCCGGTCATCGAAACGCGCGCCCACACAAACCACCAAGTCGGCATGGTGCATGGCCAGATTGGCTTCCAAGGTGCCATGCATGCCCAGCATGCCCAGGTATTGCGGATCGGAGGCCGGGAAGGCGCCCAGGCCCAGCAGCGTCAAGGTGCAAGGCGCTTGGCTGAGATGGACGAGGCGCTTGAAGGCCGCACAGGCCAGTTCACCTGCATTGATCAGACCGCCGCCGCCGTAAAACACCGGGCGGCGTGCTTGGCTGAGCAAGTCGACAGCACGAGCCAGCAATGCGCTCTGGGAGACTTGGCCCTGTGCGTGCGCATTGACTGAATTCGGCTCAGGACAAGACAAGGCTTGATCGGAGGCACGCTCCGCCACCCGCTCCACATCCGCCATATTCGCCAATTGCAAATCCTTGGGAAAGTCCACCAAGACCGGCCCCGGCCGACCACCCGCGGCACAGGCATAGGCCTTGAGCACCGTCCCGGCGACCTCCTCCACGGCTCGAATCTGCACATTCCACTTGGTCACCGGTTTAGAGATACCCAAGGCATCGCATTCTTGAAAGGCATCGGTGCCAATCGCCGTCGTTGCGACCTGCCCGCTGATGCACAGCACCGGCACCGAGTCACACAAGGCATCCAGCAAGCCGGTGGTGGTGTTGCTCATGCCTGGGCCCGAGGTCACAAACACCACCCCCACCTTGCCCGAACTGCGGGCATAACCTTCGGCCGCATGGACTGCCGCTTGCTCGTGTCGAACCAAGATATGGCGCAAGCGGGGCTCGGCATGCAAAGCGTCGTAGAGCGGCAGCACAGCGCCACCGGGGTAGCCAAACACGGTATCCACGCCCAGGCTCAACAGGGTGGCAATCAAGGCTTGGGCACCGTTGAGCGGCGCGATGGCCGGCTTTTGTATGCGGGACTGGCTTGAGAGGGGAGCGTCAGCGAGCAGTTCTTTCATGCCATCACTGTGCCCAAATCCAAGCAGCAAAGGCTGCTGAAATTTCTTTAAACTCAAGAAATTTCAGCAAATTTTCCTTTTCCCATCCAATTTCACAAAATGAAACTCGACAAACTGGATTTCGCCATCCTGCATGCCCTGCAACAAGACGCCCGCATCAGCCTGCAAGACATCAGCCAGCAAGTGGGTTTGACCAGTTCACCTTGCTGGAGTCGCATCAAGCGAATGGAGGAAGCGGGCGTGATCGAAGGCTATTCGGTACGCGTCAATGCCGCCAAGATCGGCTTGGCGGATACCGTGATCGTGCAGGTCACGCTGGACAACCATTCCGACCAAGCCTTGTTTGAATTCGGCCAAGCCTTGGAGCAGATTCCTGAGGTCTTGGAAGCCTTTTTGGTCTCAGGTGACTACGACTACTACGTACGCATTGCCGTGGCCGACACCCGCGATTACGAGCGCTTGCTACGCGAGCGGCTTTACAAAATTCCCGGCATTCGCCACAGCAAGTCCAGCTTTGTGCTCAGGCAATTGAAACAAAGCCAATTGCCTTTGAGGCGCTGAGAACACTGTCTCCGCTTGGATGCGCTCAAGGGCGCGTCAAACAAAAACGCCCTCACGCAACCACTTGGTTGCCACCCATTTTTCGCCCTCTTGAACCGGGGCGCCGCCATGCAGGGTCAGCGTTGAGGGATCGGGGCGCTCATAGCTGAAGAACACCGCATTGCCCTTGAGGGGCAGGACATCAAGCTTGACGTCCGGAAAGATGGTTGCACCACCCGCTGCTGGCGTGTTGAGGTACATGACCAGCGTGGCCACTCTTTGCCCCCCGCGCTCCAGGATGGCGTCCGAACCCGGCATGGCCGGATCGAAGTAGTCGTAATGCGGCAAATACTCGGCTCCAGGGCGATAACGCAGCACTTGCAGGCCTTCGCCATGGTCAACCGGCCAATTCATCAGCCGCGCGAGTCGGGCTTCCACGCGCTGAATCAACTCACTCTCGCCGCGCTCAAAAAACATGCCGTCGCTGGTGCGTGCGGCGTTCACTTCGCTGCCGACCGGATTGGCGGCCACCGTCTCCGAGCGTGCCAATCGAGCCTTGGCCGCAGCCACCATCGCATCGCATTCCTCTTCGGACAGCAAGCCGCCCAGCAAGACGACGCGTGGATGCCCCAGACTCATCAGCACATGAACCCAACGATCGCCCAGCCACAAGCTCGGTGCGCCACTGCTTAAATCAATGGTCGGAAGCCCCTGGCCCGCTGGCCGCAAGGGCAAATCCGGCAGGCCAAGCTTGGCTGAACGGGCTTGCTCCAAGGCTTGCGCCGCCACCAGCGCTTGCCAACCGCTGCTGACCATGGCGGCCAAAATCTGCTCATGGCTGAAACCTTCGGCCATTTGGGCATCGATCCATCGCCGCAGGTCCGGGGTGATTTGTTGCTGTCCACTCATGCCAATATTTTGCTTGATCGCGGCAAGAAGTTTTCAGGCCATCCGTCGGCGGAACAACAAGCGCTCCGGCGTCGACAAACCGGCTTCAAAGCCATAGCCCTCGGCCTTGAAGTCTTGCAAACCGGCGGGGGTATCGATCCGCTCAGTGATGGCGTAACGGGCCATCAGCCCACGCGCGCGCTTGGCAAAGAAGCTGATGATTTTGTATTGGCCGTTCTTCCAATCTTCGAACACGCACTCGATCACACGCGGCTTCAGGCTGGGGCGATCTGCGGCCTTGAAATACTCCTGAGAGGCGAGATTCACGATCACCGGCACTTGGGCCGCCGCCGCGCGAGCATTCAAATGTTCGGCCAAACGGTCGCCCCAGAACTTGTAGAGATTCCCGCCGGCCGGGTTGTCCAATCGGCTGCCCATTTCCAGACGGTAGGGTTGGATCAAGTCCAGGGGGCGTAAAACGCCGTAAAGCCCCGACAAAATCGCCAAGTGCTGCTGCGCCCATTGCATCTGCTCCAGATCCAAGCTGGCTGCAGCCAGGCCTTCGTAGACATCGCCATTGAAGGCCAACACCGCCGGCTTGCTATTGCTGTGGCTGAACTCCGGACGCCAAGACCGAAAGCGCGCCACATTCAACTCGGCCAGCGGCTCCGACAACGCCATCATGGCGGCGATATCGGCCGGTGATTTGCTCTTCAAGAGCTTGATCAATTGGCTGGACTGCGGCACGAACTGGGGCTGGGTGCTCAAGTCCTTCAGCGGCGCTGGCGTTGGGGTTTCGTAATCGAGCGATTTGGCGGGAGAGATCAGATAAAGCATGCGCCCTATTCTCGCCGCTCTGAGTACGCCCGATGGGCTCAAGGGGCATCAAGCAAGCTCCACAAAAAGAAAGGCCCGCTAGATGCGGGCCTTTCTGGAAAGAGATCAAAGCAAGGGCTGATTACTTGGCCAGCAATTGGTTGGTGGCAGCCACATCTTCTGGCTTCAACACGCCCGCCGCTTGGCGCAGCTTCAAGTTCAGCAAGACGGCGTCATGGCGAGCCTTGGAGAGGTCGCGCTGGGTGGTGAAGAGTTGGGTCTGGGCGTTCAAGACATCCAGATTGACCCGCACGCCGACCTTGTAGCCCAACTGAGTCGCATCCAAGGCCAGCTTGGTGGAGGCCTCAGCGGCTTCCAGGGCCTTCACTTGCGCGGCTTGGGACACCAGGCCGAAGAAGAAAGTTCGTGTGCCTTCGGAGACACCACGGCGCGCATTGGCCAGATCTTGCCGGGCTTTTTCTTCCAAGACCAAGGCTTCCTTGACCTTGTTCTGGCTAGCACCGCCGGTGTAGAGCGGCAGGGTCACCGACAGGCCCAGGCTGCCGCTGGAGGTGGTGCCCGTGCTGCCGGCCAAATCTGCGCCAGCGCCACGCGAGTTGACGGCACCCAACTTACCGGTGAGATCCACCGTCAGGCCGTCCGAGGCGCGTGCCTTGCCGGTATCCAAAACAGAAGAATCCACGCCTGCCTTGGCCTTACGGATGAGCGGGTGCTGCTCCTCGGCCAAATTCACCCAGGGCTCCACCGAAGCAGGCGCCACCGCGGGCAGGGCCACCGGCACCGCCAAAGGCTTGGGATCGACCACTTTGCCGACCAAATGGTTCAGCTTCAGACGCTTGACCTGCAAATCATTGTCGGCCCCAATTTCTGCCGCCACGGCCAAGTCAAACTTGGCTTGCGCTTCACGGGTGTCGGTGATGGTGGACGTGCCCACCTCGAAATTACGCTTGGCCGAGGCCAGTTGTTCGGCAAAGGCAGCCTTGGCGGCGCGTGTCGTGGTCAGGGCATCTTTGGCCGACAAGACATCGAAATAAGCCTGCGAGACCCGCACGATCAGGTCTTGCTCGGCGGTTTCCAAATCAGCAGCGGCCAGATCCAAGCCCAAACGCGCTTGCTCGACGGTGAGGCGGTTGCTCTTGTTGTAGACGCTGTAGCTGCCGCTCAGGCCGGCCTGCACAGAGTTGGTGCCGGTCCAACCAAACTTCTTCATGTCAACCTGGTTGGTGTTGGCGCTCGCGCCCAAGCCCAGTGTCGGTTGCAGCAGCGCTTCAGCTTGGCCCAGACGGTATTGGGCCGTCTCCGCTTGCGCGCGCGAGGACAGATAGGTCGGGTCAAAAGCACGCGCGGTGTCGTAGAGCTCCAGCAGGCTTTGTGCGCGCGCCACACCGGCGGCACCGAAGGCCATCAGCAACGCCATACCGACTTGGCTCAAGGGGCGGCGCAATTTGTTTGCTTGATGGACTGGCATGAGCTTCCTCATTTGGGATTTGATTGTTGGTGTTGACGGTTTGGAGCACTGAACATCCCGCAGCCTGTTGTACTTTCGACTTCGGCGCTCAGCGTTTCAATCATGACTTCAATATCTCGGCACGGCAGGGTCAAGCTCGGTCGACCATGCATCGATGCCACCGGCGAGGTTATAGACGCTTTCGAAACCCGCGCGCTGCAAAAATGCGACGACTTGCAGACTTCTCACCCCGTGATGGCAATAACAGACGATGGGCTGCGTGGCGTCCAACTCTTCAAAGCGAGCGGGAACCTGTCCCATGGGCATCAGCAGACTGCGCACCCCGTCGATTTGAATCGAGGCCAGCTGCGCCTCCCAGGGCTCGCGCACGTCCAGCAAGAGCAAGGGCCTGGGTGACGATTGGCACATCGCCTGCAAGTCGCCCACCCCGATTTGGACTGACATAAGCCTGAGTCGCGATCCGATGGGGGTTCAGAAGCTGAAGGCCTGGGCCGCAGCAAAGCCCTGCAGACGCGGCGCCACGGTGTCAAACAAATTGACGGTGCGGAAGTCTTTCTCGCCCACGCGAGTGATCAGCTGCGCTTGCATGACCGGCTCAGCGCCCACAATGGCTGCCAGGCGTCCGCCCACCTTCAGCTGAGCCAAGAGTGCCGCTGGCACTTCTTGCACCGAGCCCGACAGCAGAATCACATCAAACGGACCTTCGGCAGCGAAACCTTGGGCGCCGTCTTGCTCGCGCACGGTCACATTGGTCACCCCGGCACGCTTCAAGTTGGCTGCAGCCAATGCGGCCAGCTCCGGGTTGATCTCCAGCGAGAACACTTTTTGTGCGCGGTGGCCCAAGAGCGCAGCCATAAAACCGCTGCCGGCGCCGACTTCCAGCACCTTCTCGTGGCGGGCCACCTTCAGTTCTTGCAGCAGACGAGCTTCCACGCGTGGCGCCAGCATCTTCTGGCCACCTGGCAGCGGCACCTCGGTGTCCATGAAGGCGATGCCACGGTACGCCGCAGGCACAAAGTCCTCACGCTTGACCACGGCCAGCAATTGCAGAACGCCAGCATCCAGCACGTCCCAAGGACGGATCTGCTGTTCGATCATATTGAAGCGGGCTTGTTCGATATTCATCTTGTCGTTTCCTTGACATTCAGCGGCGCAGGCCAACAGGCCGGCAACACATTCATTCACTCTCCGGCGATTCTATTTCCAGACCAGCGTCGCTTGGCCCAGACCGCCAGATCATCGAGATAGCAATAGATCACCGGCACCACCACCAGCGTCAACAAGGACGAGGTGATCACACCACCGATCACCGCCTGCCCCATCGGCGCGCGCTGCTCCGAGCCTTCGCTGAGCGCAAAAGCCAGCGGCACCATGCCAAAGACCATGGCCAGCGTGGTCATCAAAATCGGCCGCAGACGCACTTTGGCGGCATGCAGCAGCGCTTGCTCGCGGCCCATGGGCTCGGCGTCCACGCCATGGGCATGCTCGCCCTGGCGCGAGCGGATCGCAAAGTCGATCAGCAAAATCGCGTTCTTGGTGACCAGGCCCATCAGCATCACGATGCCGATGATGCTGAACATATTCAGCGTTGAGCGGAACATCAGCAGGGCCAGGATCACGCCGATCAAGGTCAGCGGCAGCGAGCTCATCAAAGCCAGCGGCTGCAAAAAGCTCTTGAACTGGCTCGCCAGAATCATGTAGATGAACACCACCGCCAGCCCCAGAGCGCCCACCGCGTACTGGAAGGACTCGTTCATATTCTTGGTCGAGCCGCCAAAGCTGTAGCGGTAGCCTGGCGGGAAGGCAATGCCGTCCAAGACCGCCTTGATGTCGGCCGAGACCTCGCCCGAGCTGCGTCCCAGAGCATTGGCGTCAATGGTGATCTCGCGGCTCATATCGCGTCGATTGATCTGGTTCGGGCCGGTGGACGCCTGCACATCCGCCACCTGCGACAAGCGCACCACCCGCGCCGAGCCATCGGCCGCTGGCGCCACATTCAGCGGCAAGCGCTGCAGATCAGACAAGGCGTTACGACCATCCGGCCCGAGCCGCACGACCACGTCATAGTTCTCGCCGTCCGGCGCGCGCCAGTTGCCCACCGTGGTGCCGGCGAACAAGGTGCGCAAGGAGGTCGCCAGCGCATTGACGTTCAGGCCCACATCGGCAGCGGCATCGCGCTTGACCTCGATGGAGACGGTCGGCTTGTTGGGCTTGAGCGTGGTGTCTAAGTCCACCAAACCAGGGATCTTGATCAATTCAGCTTGCACTTGTTTGGACAAGCGCTCCAACTCGCCCAAATCCGTGCCCTGGATGGAAAACTGCAAGCTCTTGCCCCCGCCCAGATCGGTTTGACCAATATTGGTGACGGTGATGCCGGGCACGGTGGCGAGCTTCTCGCGGATGGGCTGGGCCAGATCGGCGACCGAGCGCTGGCGGTCTTTGCGGTCCACCAGGCGAACATAAATCGCGCCATACATCTTGCCGGCCGCAAAGCCGCTATTGATGGTGGTGACGGTGTAACGCACCTCGGGCAGTTCGCGCAGCAGCAAGTCGATCTGCTTGGCGCGGGCCTCGGTGACTTCCAAACTCGAGCCCACCGGCGTATAGAAATTGATCTGGGTTTCGGACAAATCGGCCTTGGGCACAAACTCCTTGCCCACACCGCCCAGCAAGACAAAGCTGAACAGAAAGCTTGCCAGAGCAATGCCCAGCGTCGCGCCTTTGTGCGCCAAGGACCAGCTCAGAATTTTTTGATAGGCCTCGGACAGCCACTCAGTGAAGTCATCGAACTTCAGCGTGATGCGGCCCAGCGTCTTGTCGTAGAGCGTCACCGGCGGGCCACGATGCACACCGTGCGCCTGCGGGTCGTGCCAAACGCTGCTCAGCATCGGGTCTAGCGTGAAGCTGACGAACATCGAGATCAGCACCGCCGCCACGATGGTGATGCCGAACTCATGAAAGAACTTGCCGACGATGCCACCCATAAAGCCGATCGGCAAAAACACCGCCACGATGGACAAGGTGGTGGCCAAGACTGCCAAGCCAATCTCGGCCGTTCCATCCAGCGCTGCCTGCTTGGGGCTGGCGCCCATGGCCACATGGCGCACGATGTTCTCTCGCACCACGATGGCATCGTCAATCAACAAGCCCACACACAGGCTCAAGGCCATCATGGTGATGTTGTTGATAGTGAAGCCAAACAAATACATGAAGAGAAAAGTGCCGATCAAGGCAATCGGTAAGGTCAGGCCGGTAATGACGGTGGAGCGCCAGGAGTTCAAGAACAAAAACACAATCAGCACGGTCAGCGCCGCGCCTTCGAACAAGGTCCGTTGCACATTCGCCACCGAGACTCGAATCGCCCGCGAGTTGTCGCGGTTGATCTCGGTTTTGATGCCTTTGGGCGTGATGGGGGCGGCTTCTTTCAAGGCTCGCATCAAGCCGTCCACCACCTCAATGGTGTTCTCACCCTGGCTTTTTTGTACGCTCAAGAGCACCGTGCGCTGGCCGTTGTAAAGCGCCAGGCTTTCGACTTCCTGCGGGCCGTCCACCACATCGGCGACCTGCCAGAGCTTGACCGAGTTGCCCACCTTGCGCGCCACCACGATGTCGCGGAAGTCTTCCGGCTTCTTCAGTCGCGCATTGATTTGCACCACCCGCTCTTGCTCGGCCGAGCGGATCGAGCCCAGCGGCAGCTCCTGGTTCTCGCTCTTCACCGCCGCTAACACCTGATCCACCGTGACACCCAGCGACTCCATGGCCTGCGGACGCAGCCGCAGTTGAACCTGGCGCTGCAGCCCACCCACCACGCTGACCGAGCCGACGCCGCGCACGTTTTCCAGACGCTTTTGCAGCACCTGGGTGGCCCAGGTGGTCAGCTCCTGGGTGCTGCGCTGGCCATCGTCCGAGAGCACCGCCACATTGAAGATGGGCGTGCTTTGCGGGTCAAAGCGCGAGATGCGCGGGTCCTTCACTTCATCGCGCAAGGTGGGCCGCATCAAGGCCACCTTCTCGCGCACATCCTCGGCCGCCTTGCGGCCATCGACATCGAGATTGAACTCAATGATGACGACCGAGGCACCTTCGTAGGAGCGCGAGGTCAAGGTGTTGATGCCGGCCACCGTGTTGACGGCCTCCTCGACTTTTTTGGTGACCTCGCTCTCGACGATCTCGGGCGAGGCACCGGGATAGTCCAGCTGCACCACCACGGTCGGAAAGTCGATATTGGGGAATTGGTCCACCGACAGCCGTTGATAGCTGAACAGGCCCAAGACCACAAAGGCCAGCATGACCATCACGGCCATGACGGGGTTTTGAATCGAAACGCGGGTGAACCACATGGCGAGCGCCCTCGCCTCAGCGCGATGCAGCCGAAGCTGCTGGCGCCGGCAATTTCACCAGCGTGCCATCCGCCACTTGGCCGGCCGCACCCGACAAGAGCAAATCGCCCACCGCAGCGCCCGACACAATCTCGACCACCGGCTGCCCCGCCACTTCACCGCTGCGCCCCAGGGTCACAGGCAGTGAGCGAGTCTTGCCGTCCAAAATTTGCAGCACATAAGGCCGCGCCTTTTCCACGCGCACCGCGCTCGGTGGCACGACCAGGCCTTCGGCTTCATCCAACAAGATGCGACCCCGAGCGAACATGCCATGACGCAGGCCCGGCTGGCCTTGCACCTTCAAATAGACCAACACCGAGCGCGAACCCGCCTGGGCCGCCGGGTTGATGCGCGCCAGTTGCGCCGGCACCTCGGCCGACAGGCCATCGACCGAGAGCAGCGCTTGGGCGCCCGGCTTCAAGCCTGCCGCCAATTCCGCGGGTATCGCGGCTTCCAGTTCCATCTGCGTCAGATTGACGATCTCCAGGATGCGGCCATCGATCGCCACCCGTTCACCCGGCTGAGCCAAGCGCTGCGAGACCTGGCCCGAGATCGGCGCAATCAGAGCCGCGTCGCCCTGCGACTTACGCGCCAACTCCACCGCAGCTTTAGCGGCCAAAAAACTGGCCTCGGCACCGGCGGCGCTGGCCACCGCAGTATCCAAAGCCGTGGCCGAAATAAAGCCTTGCGACACCAGGGCCCGGTTGTTATCCAGGGTGCGCCGAGCAATGTCCACTTGCGACTTGGCAGCCGAGGCGTTTTGCTCGGCCTGCTTCAAACGCCAATCCAGCTCCGAGGTCTCCAGCCGGCCCAGCATTTGGCCGGCTCGCACCGCATCGCCCTCGCGCACCGTCAACTGAGCCAGTTCGGCTGCCACCTTGGCCTTGATCATGGCGGTCTCGACCGCCCGCAAACTGCCTGAGATTTCCAAGCTGCCGGCGAATCGCTGGCGCTGCACACGCAGCACATCAATGTCCGCCAAGGCCAGACCCGCGGCCGCCTTGGACGTCACAGGCGCTGGCGCCTGACGGCCCTTCAACCATTTCATCCCCGCCCCCGCCACCACGGCCACTGCCAGCACCGCAAGCGTCACTTTCAACCAAGGCTTCATCGCACAGAAACTTTCGCAAAAAACGTAGGAGGGAGGAGAAGTCTCAAAGTCCTGCCGGCTCGGCCAAGAGGCCGCGCAAGACCAGATCCATTTGCACCGCCAGCACGGCGGGCGCGTCGATTGTGGGGCCATGCAGGCGGCAAGCACCCAGGGAGTGTTCGTAAAGAATCATGTGCAACATCGGCCCGATCAAGACATGCACCGTCTCGGCCGGCGGCACCGCACGGAACTCACCGCTGCGAATGCCGCGCTCGATCAGGCCCGCCAGCAAGCGATGTATCGGTTGCACCACCTCGTCTACATAAAAGCGCGCCAAGTCCGGAAAGTTGCGCGCCTCGGCCATCATGATCTTGGTGATGCCGCCGGCCGGGCCCAGGCCGACCTGCTCCCACCACGCTTTCATCACATGGCTCAATAAATCGCTCACCCGGCCTTGGTGCTGAGCCGCCAACTCCACCGCCTCGGCGATGCGTGCGGACAGGTTCTCGCGCACCACCGCCTTGAACAGCTCTTCTTTGCTGGGGTAGTAGAGATAAAGCGTGCCTTTGGAAACCCCAGCGCGGGCAGCCACTTCCTCAGAACGCGTGGCCGCAAAGCCCTTCTCGACAAACAAGGCGAGCGCCGCCGCCAGCAACTCCTGCGGGCGGGCTTCTTTGCGTCTTTGACGGGGGGCGGTGCTCAACAGCTGCGTGGCGCGATGGCGTTAATGACTAACTGGTCAGTAATGTATGCGCCCCGCATCAAGCCGGTCAAGCCAGTCAAACCATGAGCTCAGGCACTGCCGCCGAGTGCGGTCACACGCGGCGGCTATCATCGCGGCCATTCATTTTGAGGGAGTAGCGTTTGGACGCCATTTTGCTGATCAAGGCCGCCATCATGGGCATCGTCGAAGGCCTGACCGAGTTTTTGCCGATTTCCAGTACCGGCCATTTGATCCTGGCCGGTTCTCTGCTCGGCTTTGATGACGCCAAGAGCAAGGTGTTTGACATCGCCATCCAAACCGGCGCCATCTTTGCCGTCATCCTGGTCTACAGCCAACGCCTGCGCGAAGTGGCCGCCGGCCTGGGTTCGGACGCACGGGCGCGCCGCTTTGTGATCAATGTGGCCATTGGCTTCTTCCCGGCCGTGGTGCTGGGCCTGCTGTTCGGCAAGGCCATCAAGGCGCATCTCTTCACCCCGACCGTGGTGGCCACCACCTTCATTCTGGGCGGCTTCATCATTTTGTGGGCCGAGCGTCGTCAACAAGCCGAGGTTCGCATCCAGACGGTCGACGATATGAGCCCCCTGGATGCGCTGAAGGTCGGCGTCATTCAATGCTTGGCCATGGTGCCCGGCACCAGCCGCTCGGGCTCCACCATCATCGGCGGCATGTTGATGGGCCTGTCACGCAAGGCGGCCACAGATTTCTCGTTCTTCTTGGCCATTCCGACGCTGATCGGCGCTGGCGCCTACAGCCTCTACAAAGAGCGCGCCCTGCTGAGCAGCGCCGACATTCCGATGTTCGGCGTGGGCCTGCTGTTCTCCTTCATCAGCGCTTGGATCTGCGTGCGCTGGCTGCTGCGCTATATCTCCAGCCACAGCTTCGTGCCCTTTGCTTACTACCGCATCGCCTTCGGCATCGTGGTGCTGGCCACCGCTTGGAGCGGCTTGGTGGTGTGGGCGGACTGATCGCCCCTGCAGGCGCCAGCCTTTGAGAGGTGAGCAGTCAGCCGGCTTCAGCCTCAAAGCTAAAATGTCCGCATGACGATCACGATCAAAACTGGCGCCGACATTGCAGCGCTGCGCATAGCCGGCCGATTGGCCTCCGAGGTTCTCGACATGCTGACGCCGCATGTCAAACCCGGCATCACCACCGAAGCGCTCGACAAGCTGGCACATGACTACATCGTCAATGTGCAAGGCGCGATCCCGGCGCCGTTGAACTACCAACCACCGGGCTACACGCCCTACCCCAAGTCCATCTGCACTTCGGTCAATGATGTGATATGCCACGGCATCCCGGATGGCCGCGCCTTGAAGAACGGTGACATCGTCAATATCGACGTCACCGTCATCAAAGACGGCTGGCATGGCGACACCAGCCGCATGTTTGTGGTCGGCGAAGGCTCGATCGCCGCCAAGCGCTTGTGCGCCCTCACCTACGAAGCGATGTGGAAGGGCATTGCCAAGGTCAAGCCCGGCGCCCATCTGGGCGATATCGGCCATGCGATTCAAACCTTCGTCGAAAACGCCGGCTTCTCGGTGGTGCGCGAGTTCTGCGGCCACGGCATCGGCCAGGTCTTCCACGAAGAGCCGCAAGTGCTGCATTACGGCCGCCCCGGCACGCTGGACGTCTTGGTGCCCGGCATGGTCTTCACCATCGAGCCCATGGTGAACGCCGGCCAACGCCATATGCGCGAGCACAACGACGGCTGGACCATCAAGACCAAGGATCGTTCGCTCTCGGCCCAGTGGGAACACACTTTGGTGGTGACTGAAACCGGCTACGAGGTCTTCACCTTGTCGGACGGCAGCCCGCCACCGCCTGCCTTCATCAACACCTGATCTGATGGGCAGCCAGGCCTTGCCAGAGTCAGTGCCCCCACAGCCCAGCCTTGCGGAATTGCGCCAGGGTTTCAAGGCCGGCAAGCTGGCCTTGATCAACGCCTTCCGCGCCGGACCGCCCACACAACTGGCCGCTTCTCGGCTGCTGCGCCAACTGGCCCGTCATGTCGACGGCTATCTGCAGCAGTTGTGGGCGCGTGCAGAAATGCCGGCCGGCGCATGCCTGGTGGCCGTGGGAGGCTATGGTCGCGCCGAGCTGTTCCCGCATTCCGATGTGGATGTGTTGGTGCTGCTGCCCGACGGCGTCGAAGCCCACACCAATTGCCCGGTCAAAGCCGCGATCGAGGCCTTCATCACCTCCTGCTGGGACATCGGCCTGGAGATCGGCTCCTCGGTCCGCACCTTGGGCGAATGCGTTCAAGAAGCGGCGGGCGATGTCACTGTACAAACCGCCTTGTTGGAAGCTCGGCTGCTGGCCGGCAAACGCGCCCAGTTCAAGCTGATGGAACAGGCGCTGATGGCTGCCATGGACGCCAGCGCTTTTTTGCGCGCCAAGACCCTGGAAGCCCAGCAGCGCCACACCAAGTACGACGACACGCCCTACTCGCTCGAGCCCAATTGCAAGGAAAGCCCCGGCGGCTTGCGCGATCTGCAGGTGCTGATCTGGATCGCCCGCGCTGCTGGCCTGGGCAAGACCTGGAAGGCCTTGGCCGACCGCGGCCTGATCACCGCCTTTGAAAGCCGGCAGCTGCAGCGCAACGAGGGTTTGCTGAAGCTGATTCGCGCGCGCCTGCACAGCGTGGCCGGGCGGCGCGAAGACCGGCTGGTCTTTGACTTGCAAAACGCCGTGGCCGAGAGCTTTGGCTACCAGGCCAGTCAGGGCCATCGGGCCTCCGAGGTGCTGATGCGGCGCTACTACTGGGCGGCCAAGGCGGTCACCCAGCTGAATCAGATCTTGCTGCTGAACCTGGAAGAACAGGTCAATGGCTCGCAGCAACAGCTGATGCGGCGCATTGACCATCACTTCCTCGACCGCGCCGGCATGCTGGAGGTGGCAAGCGATGACCTCTACCAGCGCGAACCGCACGCCATCCTGCGCACCTTCTTGGTCTATCAACAAACGCCGGGCATCAAGGGTCTCTCGGCCCGCACCCTGCGTGCGCTCTACAACGCGCGCGAGTGGATGAACAGCGCCTTCCGGCGCGACCCGGCCAATCGCGCCACCTTCATGCAGATCTTGCGCCAGTCCGAAGGGCAAACGCATGCGATGCGTCTGATGAATCAGACCTCGGTGCTGGGGCGTTATTTGTGGGTGTTCCGCAGCATCGTCGGGCAGATGCAGCATGATCTGTTCCACGTCTACACGGTGGACCAACACATCCTGATGGTGCTGCGCAATGTGCGGCGCTTCTTCATCCCAGAGCATGCGCACGAGTACCCGTTTTGCTCACAGCTGGCAGCGCAATGGGACAAGCCGGAGTTGCTCTATATTGCGGCGCTCTTCCATGATGTGGCCAAAGGCCGAGGCGGCGACCACTCGGATCTGGGCGCGGTGGAAACGCGACGTTTCTGCCGCGATCACAGCCTGAGCAAGGAAGACACCGAGTTGGCCGTCTTTCTGGTGCAGCATCACCTGACGCTCTCCAGGGTGGCGCAAAAAGAAGACCTCTCCGATCCCGATGTGATCCAGCGCTTCACCCAAAAAATGGGCGATGCGCGCCACCTCACCGCGCTCTATTTGCTGACGGTGGCCGATATCCGCGGCACCAGCCCCAAGGTCTGGAATGCCTGGAAGAGCAAGCTGCTGGAAGACCTCTACCGCATCAGCCTGCGCGCACTGGGCGGCGCACAACCGAATCTGACGGCGGACATCGAGGCCCGCAAACAAGAGGCCCGTCAAGCGCTGGCCTTGCATTCCATGCTGCCCGGCACCGAAGCGGAACTGTGGGAGACCTTGCAGCTCAGCTACTTTGCTCGCCACGAAGCCAGCGATTTGGCCTGGCATGCGCGCTCGCTGTGGCGCCATGTGCAATCCGACAAACCCATCGTGCGCGCGCGCCCCTCGCCCATCGGCGAAGGGCTGCAAGTCTTGGTCTACTCGCCCGATGCGCAGGACTTGTTCGCTCGCATTTGCGGTTACTTCGACGGCGCTGGTTTCAACATCCTGGACGCCAAGGTGCACACCACCCGCCAGGGCTTCGCACTCGACACCTTCCAGGTGTTGAGCCCTGACTTGGACTTGCATCACCGCGACCTGGTCTCCTTGGTCGAAGCCAAACTGACCCAGGCCTTGATGACGGACGGCCCATTGCCCGAGCCGCGTCGCGGGCGCCTGTCCCGTCGCGTCAAGTCCTTCCCCTTCACACCGCGGATTGCGCTGCGTCCGGACGAGCGCGCCCAACATTGGCTGCTGTCCATCAGCACCAGTGACCGCGCCGGCTTGCTGTACGCGATTGCCCGCGTGCTGGCGCGCCACGGCATCAATCTGCAGTTAGCCAAAATCTCCACCCTGGGTGAACGGGTGGAGGACACTTTCTTGGTCGACGGCGCGGCGCTGCAGCACAACAAGGCGCAGCTGCAGATCGAGAGCGAGTTGCTGGACGCCGTCTCGCTGCAGTTATGAAGCCACCATCCATCCTGATTGAGGTTCAGCAAGCCCTGGCTCAGCTGAGCGAGTTTGACGCCATCATCGATGTGCGCTCGCCGGCCGAGTTTGCGGAAGACCATATGCCCGGCGCGCTCAACTGGCCGGTGCTGGACAACGAAGAGCGCCACCGGGTCGGCCTGCTCTACAAGAGCTCGCCTTTTGAGGCCCGCAAGATTGGCGCGGCCCTGGTCGCGCGCAATATCGCCCGCCATCTGGACGAGCATGCCGAACCTTTGTCGCGCGGCTGGCGGCCCTTGGTGTACTGCTGGCGAGGCGGCCAGCGCTCGGGCGCCATGACTTGGTTCTTGGGTCAGATTGGCTTCAAAGCGCGCCAACTGCAAGGTGGCTACAAGGCCTACCGAGCCCAGGTGCGTGAGACCTTGGAGACCCAGCCTCAGGGCTTGCAGTTCCACGTCTTGTGTGGCCGCACCGGCACCGGCAAGACGCGACTCTTGCATGCACTGGAACGACTTGGCGCGCAGGTGCTGGACCTAGAAGGCATGGCCTTGCATCGCGGCTCGGTGCTGGGCGCATTGCCGGATCAGCCGCAGCCCAGCCAGAAGCGCTTTGACAGCCTGCTGTGGCAGCGATTCCTCAGTTTCGACCCGGCCCGACCAGTGTTTGTGGAAAGCGAGAGCCGCAAGATCGGCCAGCTGCGCATGCCGGCCGCGCTGTATGAAGCGCTGCGCGACAGCCAGCATCTTTACTGGCTGCAGATGGATGAGGACGCGCGGGTGCAATTGCTGCTGCAAGACTATGCGCATTTCATGACCCAAGCCGAGCAGTTCTGCGCCAGGCTAGATGCATTGATTCCGATGCGCGGGCATGAACGCGTCAAACGTTGGCAAGCGCAGGCCCGCAGCGGCGACTGGGCCAGCGCCTTCCGCGAGCTGATGGTGGAGCACTACGACCCGGGCTATGAACGCTCTTTGGCCAACCATTACCCTCAATTGGCCCAGGCTCAGCGTCTGCAGCTCAAGGATGCTGGGGACGCGGCCCTGGAGGCCTGTGCGCACGAAATGCTGAAAAGCTTGGTCCCGGCGGAACATCCGATTTCAGGGCAAGATTGAGGCAAACAGGTGTTTGTCTTGATGCCCATCAAGGCCTTGCTCATGCGAGCATGAGAACATTTCTGTTGAAACTCGAGACCCCATGCAATTTCTACAAACCGAGAAGGCACTTCAGCAATCGCGCCAATTTGGCGTGAAGCCGATCCCTTTGCTGCGCCCCTTGGGTTGGCTGGCGCGCGGCTGGTCTGATCTGCTGCGCTGCCCCGGTCCATCGCTGGCGCATGGCCTGATCTTGGCCTTGATTGGGGTTGCGATCTTCTTTCTGGCCCGCCATCGCTTTTGGCTCCTGGCCGGCGCCTTCAGCGGCTTTTTGCTGGTGGCGCCGATTCTGGCTACCGGGCTCTACGTCATTAGCCGAGATTTAGAGCGCGGCCTGAAACCCAGTTTTTCCACCGTACTGCGCGCTTGGCGGCCTCGCGACGGCCGCTTGGTGGTGTTTGGTGTGCTGCTGGCCTTTGCCGGCACCGGCTGGGTCATGACCTCGGCCTCGCTGGTCACCGGATTCACCAGCACGCCCATCCATGAGCCGATGGACTTCTTGCGCCATGTGGTGCTGAACGAAGAGTCGCATCTGTTTGAGGCCTGGTTGGCGCTCGGCGCCTTGCTGGCGGCGCCGATGTTTGCCTCCACCATGATTGCGGTGCCGCTGCTGCTGGACCGCCAAATTGGTGTGCTGGGCGCCGTGTTCACCAGCTGGCGCGTGGTGATGGAGTACCCCGCGCCGGTGGCCCTGTGGGCCGCCTTGATCATGCTGCTGACCCTGGCCGGCATGGCCTCGCTGATGCTGGGCTTCATCGTTGTGATGCCCTGGTTGGGCCACGCCAGCTGGCACGCTTACCGCGACCTGGTCTCCACCCGAGACTGAATCAAACGCCAAGAACCACGAGACGCCGCAGGATGTTTGGATACAGCGAACAAGAAATCGCCCAAATGGGGCTGACTTGGGGCGTCGGCGCCTTCATGCTGTACATGGTGTTCATCATCTTGCAGCTGGCCCGAGAGTCCAAGGCGGGCCGCTTCGGCACCTTCATTCTCTTGCTGGGCTTGGGCTTCGGCCTGGTGGGCTTTTTGGCCAAGGGCGTGATCAAGTGGTTCATGTCGGGCCTGGGCTCATGAGCATTCGAAAGACCGCCACACGCACGTTTCGGCATTCTTGGCTGGAAGATGCGCAGGCCGTCCTCACCGGCACCTTGTTCGTGGCCATTGGCGTGGCCTTGTTCAAGCAAGCAGGGCTGCTCACTGGCGGCACCGTGGGCATTGCCTTCTTGATCCACTACGCCTCGGGCCTGCCTTTTGGCGCCCTGTTTTTCGCCATCAATCTGCCCTTCTATTGGCTGGCCTACCGGCGTATGGGCCTGCCATTCACGCTGAAAACGATTTGCGCGGTCAGCCTGATGGCGGTATTGGCCGAAGTCTTGCCGCGCTGGTTGCAGTTCGCGCAACTGAACATCTGGTTTGCCGCCATTGCCGGCGGCCTGCTGATCGGAGCGGGCATGCTGATCTTGTTCCGCCACCGCGCCTCTCTGGGCGGGCTCAATGTGGTGGTGATGCTGCTACAAGAAAAACGTGGCTGGCGCGCGGGCTATGTGCAAGCCGTCTTGGACGGCGTCATCTTGCTCAGCGCCTTGGCCTTTGTGCCGGCTGAAAAGGTCGGCATGTCCCTGCTGGGCATGCTGGCCATCAATGCGGCCCTGGCCGTGAACCACCGGCCAGGCCGCTACTTGGCGGTCTGAAAAAGAATCGCTCAGCGCTTGGTCGCGGGGTCCCAGTGCTCGGCGATCTTGCCGCCCTCGATGCGGAACATATCGAACCAGGTGCTGGTGTAGGTTTTGCCCGGCGCTTCAGGCTCTGGCAAGGTTTGCACAAAGACCAGCACCACCTTATCCCCCTCGGCCAGCACCGCCACCAAAGGCGCTTTGATGCGAGCCTCAAGCGGCTTGGGCTTGCTGAATTGAGCAAAGAATTTGACGAAACCCTCGCGGCCCGTGGGCACGCTAGGGTTGTGTTGGATATAGCCCTCAGTCAGGTATTTGCCAGCCTGGTCCAACTGCCCGCCTTCAAAGACCTCACGCCAGAAGTCGTAAACCAGACGCTTATTGGCCGCCGCCACAGGGTCCGCTGCGGCGAGCATTTGCGCATGGTCGGTATTAGCTTGCACCGGCACTTGCGCTTGCACGCCGAGAGACAGGGTCAGGCCGAACAGAATGGCAAGACTGAGTGAGCGAATCTTCATGTAGGGCTTTCTGAGAGTATCAATCCGCTAACCATGCGGTTGAGCCCAATTCTCAGCCCCATCCACAGCCCGCCAAAGTGTCGGACTTCACCCGAAGAAACCCGCAGTCCATTGCCGTCAAGGCAAGAAACTCAGAGCAAAGCGCTGTACCAACGCAGCTCAAGTAACTTGCGAGCCAAGCGGTGGCTGCGCCCTTCCGGGTCGGCCAGATCATGCAAGATATCGAAGTGGTTGAAGCCCGGGATTTCCTCGCAGATCGGCACGGCACGCTGGCCCCAGGCCTGCCGGAGCAATTGCGTCTGGCGTTTGAATTCCTCGCTCTCGTCACCCCCCACGATGGCGTAGACCGGTGCCTCCGGTGCGGGGAAATGGACGGGGCTGAGCCGCCTCACAGCGTCGGCATCCAAGTTCAGATCGGCCTGCAGAAAAGGCGCCTGCCGAATCGGCGCCAAATCATGAACGCCGGAGATGGACAGCACGCCTTTGACCAGATGATGCGGCAGATCCGGCGCGACCGACTTCCAGTCGCAGCAACTGAGCATGGTGGCCAAATGTCCGCCGGCCGAATGACCCGCCAGGACGATGCGATTGGGGTCGCCGCCATGCTCGGCCGCATGGCGCCAAACCCAAGCCAGCGCTTGCACCAGTTGCAGGGCGATGCGATCAATCCCCACCTCCGGGCACAGCGAGTAATTCGGCACGATCACCATGGCCCCCTCATCTGCGAAGGCGCTGGCCAAGAATGAGTAATCAGACTTGTCCAAGGCGCGCCAATAGCCACCGTGAATCAGGACCAAAATCGGCGCTTTGTGAACATCGGCCGGAAACAAGTCCAGCCGCTCCATCGGCCCCTCGCCATAGGCCAGGTTGAGCTTGCAGAACATCTTCTCGCGCACCAGTTGCGATGCGCGCGCCCAGCGATCCAGCAAGACCGCGCTATGGCTCACCCGCAGTCGGTTGTTGTACTGAGCATCAAACCAGTCGGGGCTGCGTTGGCGCATGAAGTGTCCTTGAAATGACCTGCACGAGGGATTGAGGACAAGTGTCGCCCAAACTCCTCATCACTCGCCACTACAGCGCCCTTTCCTGCCAATGAGCGCAGCAAAACTGCGACAACCAGCGGATTGGCAGACCGTCAAGACTCGTCGTTCGGGCTGTTTCGGAAACAAAAAATCCACCGGCGCCGATGAAGGCGGGTGGATTGATTGCGCCCCTTGAAAAGGGCTGCCTCGATGCGATTGCCGAGACTTGTTTGGTGGGCGGTGCAGGGTTCGAACCTGCGACCCCTGCCGTGTGAAGGCAGTGCTCTACCACTGAGCTAACCGCCCGGTAACTTTGGTCAAAAAACGAGCTCAGCAAACGAACCAACAAACATTCAACCAGAGCGTCTTGATGCGATTGCCAAGACTGCACCGAAGTGCTGTTCTGGTGGGCGGTGCAGGGTTCGAACCTGCGACCCCTGCCGTGTGAAGGCAGTGCTCTACCACTGAGCTAACCGCCCGGTTGTTTGTTTTCCGTTTGCTTTTTATCGCTTGCGAATCAATTGCTTATTTCGCTAACCGGGAAGCCCACGATTATGCCATGAATCTTTTGAAGAACTCAAGCTTCTTGCCAGATTCTTTTTCCACCGCTGGCCTTGTCGAGTTCGCCCAGCACTTTTTCATGCATCTCTAACTCGGCATCGTTGGCCGCAATGACCGGCAAGGCAAAGCTGCTGAGGTCCACGGCGGCCAGCTTGAACTCGCTGGACTGGTTGCTCTCACCGGCATCGTCCATCACCAAGGAATCTTGTCCGCGCGTCAGGCGGATGTAGACCTCGGCCAGCAGCTCCGCATCCAAGAGCGCGCCGTGCAGCTTGCGGTTGGAGTTGTCCACTTCCAAGCGGCGGCACAGCGCATCCAGCGAATTGGCTTTACCTGGGAACAGGTCTCGCGCCATCAGCAAGGTGTCGCGCACGCTGCCGACGATGTCGGTGATGGGCGGCTTGCTCAGGCGGCGCAGCTCGGCATTGACGAAGCCAATGTCGAAGGGCGCGTTGTGGATCACCAATTCGGCACCGGCCAGGAACTCCAGCAACTGCTCGGCAATCTGCGAAAAAAGCGGCTTGTCGGACAGAAAGGCCTCGGTCAAACCGTGCACGCGCAGCGCATCTTCATGGCTGGCGCGCTGCGGGTTGATGTAGAGGTGCAAGTTGTTGCCGGTCAGCTGCCGGTTGATCATCTCGACGCAGCCGATTTCGATGATGCGGTCGCCGCCCTCGGCGGCCAGGCCGGTGGTTTCGGTGTCGAAGAAGATTTGACGCATGGGACTCTAGAAACTCAAAAAAACAAACTCAGGCCTTGCGACGACTGGCCCACAGCCAGATGGCGATGCCCGCCACCACCATGGGCAGCGACAGCCATTGACCTTGGCTCAAATTCAAGGCGCGCAGACCTAAGAAATCATCCGGCTGACGGAAGAACTCAGTCACAAAACGCTGCGCGCCATAACCGATCAAGAACAAGCCCGAGACCTGCCCGGTCAGGCGCGCCTTGCGCCCATACAGCCACAAGAGCGTGAACAGAAACAGGCCCTCACCAATGAATTGGTAGATCTGCGAGGGGTGGCGCGGCTCCAGCGTCGGCGATTGCGGAAACACCATGGCCCAGGGCAGGCTCGAATCGGCCACACGGCCCCACAACTCACCATTGATGAAGTTGCCCACCCGGCCTGCCGCCAAGCCGGTCGGCACGCAAGGAGCGATCAGATCGGTGACTTCAAAGAAAGTGCGGCCGCGCAGCTTGGCAAACAAGGCCATGGCCACCAACACGCCCAAGAGCCCGCCATGAAAGGACATGCCGCCCTTCCACACCGCCAGAACTTCGCCCAGGTGGTGCAGGTAGTAGTCAGGCTTGTAAAACAATGCATAGCCCAGTCGCCCGCCCAGCACCACGCCCAAGACGCCAAAGAACAGCAGGTCATCTACATCCCGGCTGCTCCAGCCCGCCTTGGCAAAGTCGGGTCTCGCCACGCGCCGATTGGCCAGCCACAAGAACATGCCAAATGCGGCCAGATAAGTTAAGCCATACCAATGCACGGCCAAGGGGCCGAGCTTGATAGCAATCGGGTCAAATTGGGGATGAACCCACATCAGAAGTCCTTGGGAGCAACGGCAGACATGAGGGCATGCCGCCTAGAGAACAAGCCGCGCATCATAAGTCCGGGCGGCGGGCCGAGGCCGCGTTAGCTCAGTGCGGCCAAGCTCTTGCGCGCATCCTTCAGATGGCCGGGCTCGGCCCGCTTGCTCTCGATATAGCGTTTGTAGACCAGCCGAGCCTTGTCGGTCTGGCCGGTGGCCACCAAGGCATCGCCCAGGCGGTGATCGATGGGCAAGCCATCGGCGCCCGCCAGGCTCAAGGCCTTCTCAAAATGACGGACAGCCTCGGCGTTCTGATCCAGCTCCTGCGCCAAGCGGCCCAAATAGTAAGACGCAGCCGCTTGCGTGGGCTGGTCTTTCTGCAATTGCTCGTAGAGGCGCTTGACCCGGTCAAACTGCTGCGCCTTGATCCAGTGGCGGCCCAATTCGCCATAAGCGTTGCGCACATCGTCGGCCAGGGCTGCATCGCTGCCCACACGCACTGCCATCAGTTCGCGTTCGGCTTCGTCCCAGGCGTCTTGACGGGCCGCGATCAAGGATCGCAGCAGCCTCGCCTGCTCGGGCTGCTTGCTGCGAATGGCCTGCTCCAATTCGCGCGCCTTTCTGACGCTGCCGCCCAGGAACTCAGGGATCAGCAAATAGATCTGTGCCAGCTTGCTGCGTGCTTCAAACAAGTCGGGGTTCAACTCAAGGGCTCGGCCCAGGCTGGCACGCACCTTGGGCAGCAAGCTCATGCCCTTGAGGCGGCTTTCCACCAAGACCTGCTTGCCCTGCACCTGGGCCAGAGCCAAATGGCAAATAGCCTCGTTGGGCGCGCGGGCCAGACACTGTTCGGCTAACTTTTGCCCCGCCTCCAAGGCCTTGCTGTCGTAACCCAGGCTGAAACCCCAGGCCCGAGCCACCAGGCCTTCCACATCATCCGGCGCCGCAGCCAAGCGCTGTTGTCCCAAGCGTTCCAGCTCCGACATGCTGCCTGCCGCCAGGGCCTGTTGAAGGGCGGCATCTTTGAAAACCTCGGCCTGAGCTTTAGGCGCCATGGCCAAAGAAAGCAGCAAAGCCGCCAAGCTCAGCGCAGGAAGACGCAAGCCCAAAGCACGCGCCGAATGCGGGGCCCGTCGAACAGCGGACTTGCGATGCAACAAAGACAGGCTTGGATTCAGGCTTGAAATCAGACTCACAGGGCGGCTTTCATAAAAGACAAGAAGGCGCGCAAATTATCGACGGCTTACCGCCAGCGAGGTCTCAGCCCAGCGAAGCCAAGCTCTTGCGGGCTGCCTCCACATTGTTGGGGTTAGCGCGCTTGGTCTTCAAGAAGCGCTCGTAAGCAGCCTTGGCCTGGGCTTTGTCACCCTTGGCCAGCAAGGCGTCGCCGAGTCGGTGATCGATCGGCAATTCATCGGCGCCGGCCAAGGTTTTGGCGCGCTCAAAGTAACGCACAGCCTCCTCGGTCTGCCCGGTTTCCGCCAACACGCGACCCAGGCCGTACGGCCCATGGGCGTAGTTGGGCTGTTCGCGCTGCAGGTTCTCGAACACGGTCTTGGCCTTGGCCGGGTCTTTCGCGTCCTTCAGGTAATGCGTGGCCAGTTGCATGGAGGCCGCGCGCGCCTCCTCCAGCAGCGCGGCATCCTTGCCGGGCTTGAGCGCCAAGAGTTCGCTTTCCATCTCGCTCCACTTCTTGGCATCCGCGGCGATATAGGCGCGCAGCAAACGGGCCTGTTCCGGCTGCGTGCTACGCACTGCGGCCTCCAGCTCTTTGGCCTTGGCGGTGCTGCCGCCCAGCATGCCGGGAGCAAACAAGTAGAGCTTGCTCAGCTGCACGCGAGCGACAAAGCTGCTCGGGTCCAGCTCCAAGGCTCGGTTCAAGGCTTCTTTGACACCATCCATCAGCCTCACGGCCTTGAACATACCCGCCTCGCCCATCTGCAGATAGAGGTTTTGCGCCCGCACCAGCTGGCAGACGGCCGCCGTTGGATGTTGCTCCACGCATTGCTTGGCTTGCTTGGCCCCGGCTTCCATACGCTTGGCGTCGGCCGGATCTTGGGCCGAGAGCGCCAAGGCCAGCGCCGCGTTGGCTTCCACATCGGCCGCGTTGGCCTTCAAGCGCGCTTGAGCCAGCTGTTCCAAGTCAGCGTACTTGTTCGCATCAGCCAGACTGTCGAACTGCGGGTCCTTGAAGATTGAAGCCTGGGCCGCCCCAAACCCCGCTGCCAACACAAAAGCCGTCAGAGCACGAAGAGTGAAAGAAGGTCGCTGTTGCATGGTCCACCTAGCCTGGATTGCAGGAAAAAGAAACTGTGGCGCATTGTGAGCAGCGGCACTCATTCTGCAGATCGGCTTGCGACGAGATGCAGATTCAAACGGCTGACTTGCTTGGCGCTAAGTTTTGCGGCAACTGTGCCCGAACATGGGCCACAAACCGCTGCACTGCGGGTGCGGCGTCGGAGCGCCAAATCAAGCTGGTTTCGCAGGTGGGCACTGCGCCCTGCACCGGCTTGTACACCACACCGGGCCGCTGAAACGCCATCACGCTGGCCGGCACCCAGGCCACACCGATGCCGGCCGACACCAGGTTGACGATGGTCTGCATCTGGATGGCCTCTTGCACGATGCCCGGCTCGCGCTGCTGCTGGCGATAAAAATCCAACACTGCTTCAAACAATGAGGGCGCAATCGCGCGCGGGAAGATCACCAAGGGCTGACGCGCCACTTCAGCGGCATCCAGGCTTGGCCCAGAGGCCATTGCCTCATCGGCACTGAGCGCCAAAACCATGGCCTCGCGGGCAATCTTCAGTCGCTCAAAGCCGGCGGGCTGCGAGCCTGGCGCATGGATGATGAAGCCCGCGTCCAACTCGCCCCGCTCGAACTCCGGCAGCTGCACATCCAGCGTGGCCTCGCGCAAGCTCAGGGCCACCTCCGGGTAAAGCTCCCGAAAGCTGCGCAGCCAGCGCGGCAGATCCCCAAAGCCCACGGTCGAAACAAAGCCCAGATTCAGCCGCCCCCGGCGCCCATCGGCAGCAGCCTGCACCAAGGCCGGCAAGCCTTCGGCCTGGGTCAGCAAGGCCTGCGCATTGGGCAACAAGGCCGCCCCGGCCGCGCTCAGGCGCACGCTGCGGCTGCTGCGCTCAAACAGCGTCGCGCCCAGCGACTGCTCGAGCTTTTGAATGGCCTGGGTCAGCGGTGGCTGGGTCATGTGCAAGCGCTCGGCGGCGCGGCCAAAGTGCAATTCCTCAGCCACGGCCAGGAACTGTCGCAGGCTGCGTAAGTCGATCATTGATTCATCAAACGTATGAATGAGAACTGAATAATATATTTGATCAGCAGGTAGCCAGCAGAGATACTGCCAGCGAACTGAGGAGACCCCATGAGCCAGACCCCTGCCAATCGTCGTTCCAAAAACATCACCGAGGGCGTGGCCCGCGCGCCGAACCGCTCCATGTACTACGGCATGGGCTACCAAGAAAGTGACTTCGGCAAGCCCATGATCGGCGTGGCCAATGGCCACTCGACCATCACGCCTTGCAACTCCGGCCTGCAAAAGCTGGCCGATGCAGCCGTGATCGGTCTGAAAGAAGCCGGCGCGAATCCGCAAATCTTCGGCACCCCCACCATCTCCGACGGCATGGCCATGGGCACCGAGGGCATGAAGTACAGCCTGGTCTCGCGCGAGGTGATCTCCGACTGTGTGGAAACCTGCGTCGGCGGTCAGTGGATGGACGGCGTCATCGTCATCGGCGGCTGCGACAAAAACATGCCGGGCGGCATGATGGGCATGCTGCGCGCCAATGTGCCCTCGCTCTACGTCTACGGCGGCACCATCCTGCCGGGCAAGCACAAGGGCCAGGATCTGAACATCGTCAGCGTGTTCGAGGCCGTGGGCCAATTCAGCGCCGGCAAGATGAGCGAGGAAGACTTCTGCGCCATCGAACGCAAAGCCATTCCCGGCAGTGGCTCCTGCGGCGGCATGTACACAGCCAACACCATGAGCTCAGCCTTTGAGGCCCTGGGCATGAGCCTGCCCTACTCCTCAACCATGGCCAATGTCGAGGACGAGGTGGTTCAAAGCGTCAAGAAGGCGGCGGCCGTGCTGGTCGAAGCCGTCAAGGCCGACCTGAAGCCGCGCGACATCGTCACCAAGCAGGCCATCGAAAACGCCGTGGCCGTCATCATGGCCACCGGCGGCTCGACCAATGCCGTGCTGCATTTCCTGGCGATTGCCCATGCGGCCGAGGTGGACTGGAGCATCGACGACTTCGAGCGCGTGCGCCGCAAAACCCCGGTGCTCTGCGATCTGAAGCCCAGCGGTCAGTTCCTGGCGATTGATCTGCACCACGCCGGCGGCATCCCGGCCGTGATGAAGGAATTGCTCAAGCATGGCCTGCTGCACGGCGACGCCATGACCATCACCGGCAAGACCGTGGCCGAGAACCTGGCCGAGGTGCCCGATCTGCGCGCCGATCAACAAGTCATCCGCCCGGTCACGAACCCGATCTACGCCGAAGGCCATCTGGCCATCCTCAAGGGCAACCTCTCGCCCGAGGGCTGCGTGGCCAAGATCACCGGACTCAAGAACCCGGTGATGAGTGGCCCGGCGCGCGTCTTCGACGATGAGCAATCGGCCCTGGCCGCCATCATGGCCGGCAAGATCGTCGCCGGTGACGTCATGGTGCTGCGTTATCTTGGCCCCAAGGGCGGCCCCGGCATGCCCGAAATGCTGGCCCCCACCGGCGCCCTGATCGGCCAAGGCCTGGGCGAAAGCGTGGGCCTGATCACCGACGGCCGCTTCTCCGGCGGCACCTGGGGCATGGTGGTCGGCCATGTGGCACCTGAAGCCTATGAAGGCGGCGTGATCGCCCTGGTCCAGGAGGGCGACCGCATCACCATCGACGCCCATCAGCTGCTGCTGGAGCTGCATGTCGATGCCGCCGAGCTGGCCACCCGCAAGACCGCCTGGGTCAAGCCCGCGCCGCGCTACACCCGTGGCGTGCTGGCCAAGTTCGCCAAGAACGCCTCGAGCGCCAGCTCCGGCGCGGTGTTGGACCGTTTCGAGTAAGCCCAAGAACGCCGGCTTGGCGGCTCAAGCCAAGCCGGCGCTCCCGTTCACACGATCCCCTACAGAAGGAACAGCCCTCGGAGGCACCCCAGGCTTGGCGGCGCCACCCGTTGTGTATTGCTATATATTTCGCTACCCGGCGGCGCCCGTTCCAATCAAGGACTGCAGGCCCGCGCCAGGTAAGACGTGCATATCAAGGACACCCCGGAATGGCTTTTGCTTCGAAGGCTCAAAGAATCACTCGGCAACTTGGCCTGATCGCGGCATTTGCTGCGCTCGGTCTGCTGACCTCGGTGGCCAAGGCCGGCGATTTAACCGTGTCCGCCGCCGCCAGCCTCAGCAATGCTTTCAAGGAACTGGCGCCCAGCTTTGAAGCCCAGCATCCCGGCACCAAGCTCTTGTTCAACTTTGCCGCCTCCGACGCCTTGTTGGCGCAAATCGCCAAGGGGGCGCCGGTCGATGTGTTTGCCTCTGCCGACCAGGACACCATGGACAAAGCGCAGGCCCAGAAGCTTGTGCTGCCAGGCAGCCGGCGCGACTTTGCCCGCAATGCCTTGGTGCTCATCACCCCTGCGGACAGCCAACTAGCCCTGAGCAACTTGGCCGATCTGCAAAAGCCCGAGTTCAAACGAGTGGCCTTGGGCAAGCCGGAAACCGTGCCGGCCGGCCGTTACGCCAAGGGGGCGCTGGAGGCCACCAAGCTCTGGCCCATCATCGAGCCCAAGGCCGTCTTTGCCAGCAATGTGCGCCAGGCCTTGGACTATGTGGCACGTGGCGAGGTCGAGGCCGGCTTCGTCTATGCAACCGATGCCGCCGTGCAAAAAGAAAAGGTCAAGGTCGCCTTCACCGTGCCCACCGAGACCCCCATCCGTTACCCAGTTGCGGTGCTGGCCGAGGGCCAGAATCGAGAGGCGGCTCGCAAGTTTGTGGACTATCTCAGCGCTCCCGCAGGCCAGGCCGTCTTGGCCAAATTCGGCTTCCATAAACCCTGAGCCCTTGAGTCACTGAATGGCCCTCGACTCCTCGGCGTGGATTGCACTCGCACTGTCACTGAAAGTGGCGGGCTGGGCCACGGCGCTGAATTTGTTTTTGGGCGTAGCTGCCGCCTATCTGCTGGCCCGCAAGCGCTTCCCGGGGCGAGATCTGTTGGACGCGATGTTGACCCTGCCCATGGTCTTGCCGCCCACGGTCTTGGGCTACTACCTGCTGGTCGTGATCGGCAAGCGCGGCTGGCTGGGCGCCTGGCTGGATCAACACTTCGGCATCAACCTGATCTTCACCTGGCAAGGCGCCGTGATCGCGGCGACCCTGGTGTCCTTTCCCTTGGTCTTGAAGTCAGCGCGGGCCGCTTTTGAAGGCGTGGACCCGCAGCTCGAGCAGGCCGCGCGGGTGCTCGGCTTGAGCGAAGCCGCGGTGTTCTTTCGCATCAGCTTGCCCATGGCCTGGCATGGGGTGTTGGCTGGCCTCTTGCTGGCCTTTGCCCGCGCGCTGGGCGAGTTTGGCGCCACCTTGATGGTGGCCGGCAGCATTCCCGGCAAAACCCAAACCTTGTCGATTGCGGTCTACGAGGCGGTGCAAGCCGGCCAGGACGATGTGGCCAACACCTTGGTGCTAATCACCTCCATCACCTGTGTAGCGGTCTTGCTGGCGGCAGGACGCTTGTCGCGCGCCCGCGAGCCCAACGCGGCATGAAGAAGAAATCATGAGCTTTGAGATTGAGTTCCAAAAGCGGCTCAAGAGCGCGGGGCGCAGCTTCGACTTGCAGATCAGCTTTGCAAGCCAAGCTCAGCGCACCGTCATTTACGGCCCGTCTGGCGCGGGCAAAAGCCTGTGCTTGCAAGCGATTGCCGGACTGCTGCGCCCGGACAGCGGACGCATTTTGGTCCAAGGCAAGACCTTGTTTAATTCGACCTCGGGCGTCAATCTGCCGGCGCAAAACCGCGGTCTGGGTTTCTTATTCCAAGACTACGCCTTGTTCCCCAAATTGAATGTGCGCCAGAACATCGCCTTTGGTTTGAGCACCGGGCTGCTGAACCCGGCTCGCGAGGTCTCGAGCCCGGCGATAGAACGCTGGCTCCAGGCTTTCGAGTTGAATGAGGTGGCCCAGCAACTGCCGCATGAACTCTCGGGCGGCCAACGCCAGCGCACCGCCCTGGCCCGTGCCTTGGTCAATCAGCCGCAAGCGCTGCTGCTGGACGAGCCCTTCTCCTCGCTGGACCCGGCCTTGCGCGAGCGCATGCGCGATGAATTGCATGCCCTGCTCGATCGCATCGACATCCCCATGCTGATGATCACCCATGACCCCGAAGACCTGCGGCGGTTCGGCGACGCCCGTCTGCTGTTGAAGCAAGGACGGATCTGTCATGAAGACCATCAGGACGAACGAGGCCACGCTGAATGAGCTCTGAGGCACCCATCACGATGCAACTCGACGCCGATTTGCGCCTGAGCATGCAAGGTCAGGACATGGCCAGCGCGCGCCATCTGGCGCTGCTGGCCGAGATCGAACGGCAGGGCTCGCTCACCCATGCCGCCAAGACGGTGGGCTTCAGCTACAAAGGCGCCTGGAACGCGATTGAGCACATGAGCAATCTGGCCGGCGAGCCCCTCTTGCTGCGCGTGGCCGGCGGCAAGGGCGGCGGCTACACCCGCCTCACCGAGCGCGGTGCACAGTTGGTCCGCAACTTCGGCCTGATTCAACAAGAACACGCCCGCTTCATCGCCCGGCTCAATCAACAAGCCCAAGGCCTGCAGGCCGACTATTCCTTGATCGGCAGCCTCGCCATGAAAACCAGCGCACGCAATCAATTCGCCGGCACGGTCAGCGCCATTCGCCCCGGCGCGGTCAATGACGAAATCGAGCTTGAAATCATCGGCGGCCAGCGCATCGTCGCCACCGTCACCCGTGCCAGCCGCACGGAGCTGGGCCTGGACTTGGGCGCCAAGGCTTTCGCCCTGGTCAAGGCCTCCAGCATTGTCTTGATGACCGGGGATGGCGAGGTCAAACTCTCGGCCCGCAATCAGCTCAAGGGCTGCGTAACCCGGCTGACCGATGGAGCCGTCAATAGCGAGGTGGTTCTAGAGCTGCCGGGGGGCGGCAGCATCGCCGCCATCGTGACCTCGATCAGTGCGCAAGCGCTGGAGCTCAAGCCCGGCATGGAGGCCACCGCGGTATTCAAGGCCTCCAGCGTCATCCTCGGCGTGGCGGCTTGAGACCCTGAACGGGCTGTTTTACAAACCCAGATCCAAGGCCCGTGAAGCCCCGTCCAGAGCGGGTGACACCGCTGCATCAATCACAAAGCAAGGGATCCCCGACAGATAGTCGGCAAAACGACCCTTGCCCTCAAAACGGGCCCGGAAGTTCGACTGCCCTAACTCACTGAGCAAGCGGGGGGCGATCCCGCCGCCGATGTAAACGCCGCCGCGCGCGCCCAAGGTCAGCGCCAGATTGCCGGCCACGCTGCCCAAGAAGCTACAGAACAAGGCAATCGCTTGCTTGGCCAAGGCATCGCCCTGTTCAGCGCGCTGCAAGACCTCGGGTGGCGTCAACTCAGGCGCCGGCAGGCCGGCGATCTCGGCGCTGGCCAGGTAGAGATTGACCAGACCCGGCCCCGACAAAGCCCGCTCGGCCGACACATGGCCAAAGCGCAGGCGCAGCCGCGCAATCACCGCATCTTCAAACGCATCTTGGCCGGCCAGGCTGGCGTGACCGCCCTCCCCGGACAAAGGACGCCACGCTCCATTCGGCAGCGGCAACAAGCCCGCCACCCCCAGGCCGGTACCAGCGCCCAAGACGGCCAAAGGCTCGCCAGCCACCGATTTACCGCCCTCCAAGGCATGCAACTGGCTGGCCTCCAAACTGGGCAAGGCCAAGGCAAGCGCCGTGAAGTCATTCACCACCGACAGGCGCTGCAAGCCCATATCGCGCTTGAGCGCTTGGATCGAAAAGGACCAATTGCCATTGGTCATGCGCACCTGGTCGCCGTCGATGGGGTTGGCAATGCCCAAGGCAGCCGCTTGAGGCCGAGTTGGCGCATGCTCCGCCACATAACTCGAGATGGCATCGGCAATGGTCGGGTAATCGGCACAGCGGTAGTTGACGCAACGCGCCACCGGGGCCTCGGGCGCCTCGGCCCAGGCGAAGCGGGCGTTGGTTCCGCCGATATCACCCAATAAACGGGGGTAGGTTTCAGTCATCACGGTTTGCACTTGCAAATGGCCAGTCGTCAAAGTCTTGAGGTTGAAAGAAAAAAGCGGGGCAAGCAGGTCAAGCAGTTCAAGCCGCAGCGCGGTAAGGCGCACACAAACGCTCAACATAAGCAGCATGCGGAGGCAGCGTGGTCAGGCGCTGCGCCACTTGGCGACGGATGTTGTCCAAGAAGTGCTGCAACTCCACATCCCCCATCAGGTCGGCGACCGGGTGGTGCTGGCGCGGCATGATGCCCTGCCCCAGCATCACCTGAATCCATGAATTCTCGGCGAACAACTCATCCAGGGGCCGGAACACCCGCGCGGTTTCGGTGAAGAGCTCAATCCGGTGCCGCAGCGTCTCGGGCACGGCCATGCTGCGCACATGGCGCCACAGATCGGAATCATCCCGCTCGGTCACGTGATAGTGCAGGATGATGAAGTCGCGGATGTGCTCCAAATCGTCTTGGGTCTGGCGATTGAATTCCACCCGGTCCACCTCGCGCACGCCACCGGCCGGGAACAGGCGCATCAGGCGAATTGCCGCGCGTTGAATCAAGTGAATACTGGTGGACTCCAAAGGCTCGATGAAACCGCTGGACAGGCCGACGGCGATGCAATTGCGACTCCAGACTTCACGGCGCTGGCCGGGCGTGAAGCGCAGCAAGCGCGGCTTCATCAGCAGCTCGCCCTCAACATGGCGAGTCAAGACCTCCGGCGCGTCGGCATCCGACAACTCCTTGCTGCTGTAAACCAGGCCATTGCCGACCCGGTGCTGCAGCGGAATGCGCCACTGCCAGCCAAAGGGATGGGCGATGGAGCGGGTGTAAGGCGGGGCTTCGCGCACCGAGGCGGTCTGCACCGCCACCGCCCGGTCGCAAGGCAGCCAATGGGTCCAGTCCTCATACGGCACGCCCAAGGTCTCGCCCAGCAAGAGCGCACGAAAACCGGTGCAATCGATGAACAAATCCCCTTCCACCAAGGCCCCATCGGCCAGGCGCAGCGCGCTCAGGTCGCCATCGGGAGAGTGGCGCAAGACCTCGGTGATCTTGCCTTCGATGCGCTGCACCCCGTTGGCTTCGGCCATACCGCGCAGATAACGCGCATAACGCGTGGCATCCAGGTGATAGGCATAGTTCATGCCGTTCTGCGGCAGGTGGGCAAAACGATTTTCTTCGGCAGCGCGCAACTCCAGGCAGTACTCGCCATAGCGCTGCGCCAGACCGCGCTGGCGGCCTTTCAGCCAGAAATGTTGGAAGCCCGCGCTCCAATGGTCTTGGCCGGTCAAACCGAAGGAGTGGATGTAGTCCTGGCCGGGTGCCTTCCAGCCTTCAAACTGAATGCCCAGCTTGAAAGTAGCCTGGGTGGCAGCCATGAACTCGGCTTCTTTGATACCCAGCAGTTCGTGGAACATGTGCAGGGCCGGAATAGTGGCCTCGCCGACGCCGACGGTGCCGATTTCATCGGACTCCACCAGACGGATGTCCAGCTGCTTGCCCATCAGCTTGCCCATCAGGGCGGCCGTCATCCAGCCGGCGGTGCCGCCGCCAGCGATGACGACACGGCGCACCGGGCTGGCAGCTCGGGCGGAGTCGGTCGGGAAAGCTTGCACGCTCATAAGCACCTCATCGATTCAGTTTCTTCATCAACCAAGCACGCATTCGGCGCATGCCGGTCTCATCCAAAGGCGCGAGCAAGCCGCGCGCTTGTGGCGGCACATGGGCCGCGGTCTCGGCATCGGCCTCGAACACATAGTGATTGAACAAGGCCCGCCAAGCTTCGCGCTCGGACGGCGGCAAGTCTCGAACCGTGGCTAGGGTCAGCCACAGCGCATGCATCGGCGAATCCGACCATGCCGGGCTGCGCCGCCACCAGTAGTTGATCAGGCCGTTCAAGGCATCCAGGCCCTCGACCTGATGCCACCAAAGGCTGGGGATGTAGATCGCATCACCCGGCGCCAACTCCACCACCTGGGCGCGCGCTTGCGCCTGGGCAAAACGCGGGAAGCGCTGCAGATCGGGCGCCGCGTCATCCACCAAGCTGATGGGCTGACCGGCCGGCGTGAGGTCCAGGGGGCCAATGTAGAGGTCGGCCACCGCATCGGGCGGATACAAGGTAAAGCGCCGCCTGCCCGCCACGCAACAAGCCAGATTCGATGGCCAGTCTTGGTGCGCAGGCACCCGGATTTGATTGCCCAGCCACAAGCTCACCAGCGGCTCTTCCTCGGTAGCAAAAGCCAAGGAATGCTCGGCACGAAAGCCGGGCAAACAGGTCTCCACCGTGGTGGAGCCCATATAAGCATAAGGCGAAGGCTTTTGTTCCCGGCAGGCCAAAAGCTGCGCCAAGAGCTGATCAAAAGCCATGAACTCGCGGCTGAAATTGAAGCCACTGAAGTCCGCGTTGTAGGCGATGCGGCCTTGGGTGGCAGGCTCCATCTGGAAGACGCCCACCGTGGCATCGCGCCACATCGCCTTCAAACTGGCCGCAGCCGCAGAAGCTGCAGCAGCTTCATTCGCCGCGCCAATACTGGCCCGCACCAAAGGCCAATGCGAAACCAAGCCCCGCAGCACGCAGGGTTCATCGCTGACGAGCAATTCCGGCGGCACCTGGCCAGGCGTTTCAAGCCTCCATTCTTTGACCGCCTGCATGGGAATCAGCCCAAAACCAGATCAAGCCCGCGCAAGCCGCTGCTCACGCGCCAGCAAGGCAGGAATCCTCGCCAGTGAGGCCACCGCCATGGCGATGGGGAACCAATAGCCGGCCTCATGCAAAGCGGCCACGGCGCTCCCTGGCAAAGCCTCCAAGCGTTCTTCGTCGATGACGTAATAGCCGGCGAGTCGGCGCACCGAGCCATCGGCTAGCTCGATGTCCAAGCTCATCGGTTCCAACAACTGATATTGCAGCAGCGCGCCGATGAAGTCCGGCAGCGCCTGCATGCCTTCATGCAGCGCTTGCAAGACCGAAACGCGCCGCTCCAGCAAGGGCGACTGCCCGCCATTGGGCAAGAACAAGGGCTCGCCCTGGCTCTCACTCAATCGCGGGCTGTCCAGGTCGATGTGCACGACCCAGCCCTCACCGTCTCGACCCACCAGCAAGGGTTGGCGTTCCAAGGCCCAAGGCAAATGGTCCACCTCCCAAGCCCCCCCTTCGCGCAGCCCCAAAAAGCTGTTGCGCGACTCCATCAAGCCCAGCAATGCCACCGGCTGAAAACCGCCGGCATCGGCACTTTGCTGGAACACGATGGGGAAATGCGCCTGCACTCGCTTGAACTCTGCGGGCACCGTGGGCACGGCACTCGCAGCATCACCCCAAGCAGCATCCAGCCGGGTCTGCAAACGCAGATCCCGGTGGCTCACGTTATCAAGCAGTGCAGCGCGCATCAGGTCGTCTCGCCGTTCAAAAAAGCTAGCAAAGGATCAGAAGGTGTAACGGGCAGCCAAGCTGTAACGACGGCCGGTCTGGGTCGAGTACAGCGTCTCATCCTTGGAGCGACCGCGGACGCGCTGGAGGCCGTCGTTCAGATTGAGCGCTTCGAAGTTCACACTCAGGTTCTTGTTGAACTTATAACCCAGGCTGAGGTCCCACTGACCATAGGCGTCGGTGTAAGCCGGGCCTGCGGAACCGAAGACGTCGGCCGTGGTGCTGCTGAGGAACTCATCACGCCAGTTGTAGGCGGCGCGAACACTGAAGGTCGAGTTCTCAAAGAAGCCCACCAAGTTGGCGGAGTTACCCAAGCCCAAGAGTGCGTTCTGCTCGGTCAGATTGCTGTTGTCGTACTTCAGTCCGGACTTCACCAAGGTGTAGTTGGCTGCAACACCAAAGCCGCTGCTGCCAAAGGCGTGCTGGACATTGAACTCCAAGCCCTTGATGTGGTCGCTGCGCTGATTGCTCGGGGCGCTGATGGTGAACACGGCTTCTGGATCTCCGGGCTGGCCGGCAATCGTACCCACCGGATTGCCGGTGCCGTCAAAGCCGGTGCGAACCACACCCTTTGTGCCGTTGTAGGTGTTCAAGATGTAGTTGCGAATGCAGACCGCATCCTTGGTCGCGCAGTTCTTCGCCACCGCTTCGTTGTAGAGCGGGCCGTTGATCGGCGTCGTCAAGCCGGCGGGCTTGGACTGCAGCGTGCTGGAGCCAATGAAGTTGCTGATGTTCTTTTGGAACAAGCCCAGCGACGCATAACTGGCCTTGGCGTAGTAGAACTCGGCCGAGAGGTCAAAGTTCTTCGACAGCAGCGGCTTCAGGGCTGGATTGCCTTGGCTGCCGGAGCCGCCGTTGACACGGAAGTCCGACAAGGTCACGCCCCCCTGAATCGCACCCCAACCCGGACGGCCAATGGTCTCGCCATAGCTGGCCCGCAGTTTCAGCTTGTCGCTCAACTCAGCCTCATAGTCGATGCTGGGCAGGAAGTAGTTGTAGCTGCCAGAAAGTGCGGTGAAGTCCGACGCGCCCTTGACGAGTGCAAACTCATTCGCGCTCACCCAGTTGATGCCCTTGACGATGGGCACCAAGGCCTGCGAATTCACCGTGGTGCGCTCATAGCGAACACCCATGGCCACATTCATCGGCACGCCCCACTCCCAGTCCCTGAAGTACTGGACAAAGGCGCTGGTGGACTTCTCCTGCGTACGGCGGTCATCGGTGAAGTCTGACGAAGGCACGAACCACTTGTCGCTCTTGTCGGCCTTGATCGCGGCCGCGCGCACGGCCTCAAAGTCCCACAAATAGAAGTTATTGAACAAGGCCGAACCATTCGCCGAGCCGAAGGAATGGGCGAAGTAATCTTGCAACTTGGCCGCCTTCCAAAGCGCGTCGTCGTAGTCGGACGGTTTGTTGTGGCCGCCCCAATCATCCTGCTGCACATTGGCAAAAGCCGTGCGGTTGTTCACCTTGGTGAAGCCAACGCCGAAGTCCAAGCCCGAGTTGTCGGACAGCACGTACTTGCCCTTCAGCTGCGCCTGATCGATCTCATTGCGCATATAGCTGTTGCGGAAAGACGAGCCGGTCACCTGCATCAAGCTGGGCGCAGTCGCCGGGTCGCCATGCAGACCGATGCTCAGGATCGGGAACTTGTTCGAAAAGTCCGCCGTTGCAAAGGCGCGGTTTTGCATCGACACGCCGAGCGTGGAGTTGCTGCCATACGGGCTGTCCGCGCCGGAAGTGGCGGTGGAATGATGGGCGTCGAAGTCAAAGGACAGCGTGTTCGAAGCCTTCCAAGCCAGGTTCACACCGGTGGACTGATTGGTGTTCTTGGTACCGTAGATGCTGCCCGCCATCGCCACGTCAGCGGGGCCGCTGGCGGGATAGGTTTCGGTGTAACTGGTGGGCGTTGCGATCGGGCCATTGGTCCAGCTGGAGGACGAGGGGCCAAAGTTAAACCAAGCCGACAACTCGGCGCGCTTGGAGTGGATCTTGTTTTCCGAATAAGTGTGGTCGACCGTCGCCGTCAAATCCTTGATGGGGCGGAACTGCAAGACCAGCTGTCCATTGGTACGGGTGCGCTCGAAAGCGTTCAGGCTGTAGCGCAGCTCTTGCGGCACCACATACAAATCCGTCGGCTTGGGCCGGTTGGTGATCTTGTCTGCACCCGGCTGGCCCGGCAGCGGGATGGTGCCCCAGTTCTGCTCATCACCCTTGAAGGTGCGCCAGCCGGCATCCACCGCCGCTTGGTTGTAGCCACCGTTGCGCTTTTGGTAGCTGCCAACCAGGGCGATGCCGAAGGTGCCATCCGCAAACACATTGCTGTAGATGCCGGAGACTTCGGGCGTGGCTTGGGTGCCCTTCATCGAGTCGGGCAGGCGCTTGTTCGATTCATCGCTGACCAACTTGACGCCCAGGCTGGCCACTTGCTTGGGGTTGTCCAGCGGACGCGCGGTCTTGATATTGATGGTGGCGCCAATCCCGCCGGTCGGATTCTCGGAACGGCTGGTCTTGAAGACTTCCAAGGCGGCAATGCCTTCAGAGGCCAGGTTGGCAAAGTCAAAAGAACGCGAGTTCGAGGCGTAAGTGGCGCCGAGGCTGGACGCCGGCATTTGCCGACCATTGAGCAGTACCAAATTGAAGTCGGGGCCCACGCCGCGCACCGTCACCTTGGAGCCTTCGCCATTGCTGCGGTCGATCGACACGCCGGCAATACGCTGCATGGACTCAGCCAAGTTGGCGTCAGGAAACTTGCCGATCTCTTCGGCCACGATGCCGTCCACCACGCCGCGCGCATTGCGCTTCAGGCTCAGCGAGGTTTCCAAGCTTTGCCGAATGCCGGTCACAACGACAGCATCCAATTGCTGTGCGTCTTGCGAGCGGGCGGCGGGCGCTGAAGCGGCGGCCGAGGGTGCTGCTGCGCTCTGCTGGGCTTGTGCGTTCATGCCGGCCACCAAAAGGCCGGCCGCACTGGCCAAGAGGGACAGACGGCAGACGGGGCGAGTGTTTCTCATGGGCTTGTCTCCGATGTAATTTGGGCTTTTATCGAATGAATAGCACTGAAAGCGCTTTCATCAAATCAGAGAATCGCGCATCTGCAAGCGCTTTCAAATTGGGACACACCCTAGGTTGGCGGGTTTGAGCAACGCCCTTGCCGGCGCCTCCCTAGGCTGAGGTGCGAACCGCCTTGGGCCTTCAGTCCTTTCTACCCAAGCCGAAGGGATCAGAACCCGGTTTCACCGTGCCGCGCGGCGCGCCGATTCCCGCAGCACCAACTCTGGCGCCGGCAGGCTCACCTGGGGTTGTGCGCCCTGCAGCAAGGCCAGCATGGCCGTGGCGGCCTGGGTGCCGGTCTCGTAGACCGATTGGCGCACGGTGGTCAGCGGCGGCATGGTGTAGCGCGACATGGTCAAGTCATCGAAACCGACCACCGACACATCATCCGGCACCCGCAGATTGCGGCGCGACAAACCCAGCATGGCGCCATAGGCCATCTGATCGTTGGAACTGAAGATGGCGCTGAAGCCGGCCTCGCGCTCTAGCAAGTGGCTGACCGCCAACATGCCGCCGGCTTCGGTGTAGTCGCTTTGCACAATCAGGCGCGGATCCACCGTGATGCCTGCCGCCGACAAGGCGTCCAAGTAGCCGCTTTGTCGCTCGATCGCATCCTCGTGAATCAAATCACCCTGCAGCAGCGCAATGCGGCGATGGCCCAGATCGATCAAATGCTGAGTGGCCAAGCGCGCCCCGGCGCGGTTGTCAAAGCTAAAGCTGAACAGGCCACTGCCACTGGGCTGGCGCCCCACCACCAAGGAAGGCACGCTGGACAGCAAGGACTTCAAGTCCTGATTGCTGAGCCGTCCGGCCAGCACGATCACGCCGTCCACCCGACGCGACAGCAGCGACTCGATGGCCTTGCGCTCATCCACCTCATTCCAATTGCCGCTGACGAAGAGCGGCACATAACCCGCCGCCTCCAGCGCCACCTCAATGCCGCTGAGCGCTTCGCCGTAAAAGGGGCTGGCGATGCGCTGCGTCACCACGCCCACACTCATGGTGCGGCCGCCCGCCAAGCCGCGCGCCACCGGATTGGGCCTGAAACCCAAGGTGCGAATGGCTTCATCGACCGCGGCCTTTTTAGCCTCGCTGACGATGGCGGTGCCATTCAGGATGCGTGACACCGTGCTCGGCGAAACGCCGGCTCGCTGCGCCACCTGCTCCAGGGTCACAACCCCATCACTGCGACCCTCTGAGCGACTTGAAGGCGCTTTCTTGACTGGCATTTTGCTGGGCACACAAACTCCTCGGGACGATGGTGGCGCAGTGTAAAACGAGCCCGGCGAGCCGCTTGCCCCTAGCAAGCGCGCAAATGCTAGGGTTTACGCTGTTGGGCGCGTCCAGGGTCTGCACTCAGAATTATGAAAACGCTTTCAAGCGCTTTCATAACGATAAGACCCGAGACATCCATGCCCCATTTACGCCGACGCCGATTGCTGGCTGCCGCCGCTCTGGCGCCCGTCACAGGCCTCGCTCCAGAAAGTCAGGCCGAGGCAAGCAGCAGCAACAGTGCAGCGCCGCAGCGCTTGGTGGTCGCCGCCTTTCCGATGGTGGACCAGATCATCAAAAGCGCCCTGCCCGCCTGGCAAAAAGCGCAGGGCGGTATCGAGGTCGAGGTCATCAGCCGGCAGTACGACGACCACCATACGGCCATGACCACCGCCCTGTCTTCCTCGAGCGGCGGTGCTCACTTGCCCGATGTGATGGCGCTGGAAACCATGTATATGGGCCGATTCTCGCTCGGCGCCGGCCTGCAAAACCTCTCGCTTGCCCCCTATCAGGCTGAATCGCTGCGCGAGCAGTTTGTGCCCTTCGCCTTTGAGCAAGCGCGCAACCGCGATGGCGCTGTGGTGGCCCTGCCCACCGATATCGGCCCCGGTTCGCTGTTCTACCGTCACGACCTCTTGCAGCGCGCCGGCCTGAACATCAAGGACCTGTGCGAAAGCTGGGAGAGCTATGTGCAAGCCGGCGTGCAGCTGAAAGCGCGCACCGGCGCTTATCTGTTCGCCCATGCCCGCTATTTGAAAGACATCGTGCTCTTCGCCAGCACGCCGGCCGGCCAGAGCATTTACTTCGATGCCCAGGGCAAGCCCAGCATCACCTCGGCGCATTTTCAGCGTGCCTTTCAACTGGCGCAGCAAAGCCGTCAGCTGGGGCTGGACGCCATCGTCGACACCTGGCGCAATGACTGGAGCGAACATCTGCGCCGTGGCCGTCTGGCGACCGAGTTATCGGGCGCCTGGATGGCCGGGCAAATGGCCAATAGCGTGGCACCTTCCACCAAGGGCTTGTGGCGGGTGTCGCAGCTGCCAGGCCAGAGTTTTGCCGGCTGGGGCGGCACTTATTACTCGATCCCACGCCGCTCCGACCCGGCCAAGAAGTCGTTGGCCTGGTCCTTGATTCAATACCTGACGCTGAACCGGGATCTGCAGTTGCAAGGCTTCAAAGGCCAGGACGCCTTCCCGGCCCTGCTCTCGGCTCATGAAGACCCTTTCTTCGATGAGCCGGTGGAGTTCCTTGGCGGCCAGCGGGCCCGCCAGCTCTGGCGTGAGGCCGCCCGGCGCATTCCGGCACGGCCGCTGCACCGGCAAAACAAGTTCGCAGAAGAGGTCGTCAATGGCGAACTCGACAACGTGCTGATCTACGGCAAACCGATCCCGCAAGCCCTGGCCGACGCGCAAGCGCTGCTGGTGCATCGCGCCTCCCGATGAGAGCGGCCCTGAAGATGAAGAACGCCTCTCGCCGCCCGCTGCTGCCCCCTCAATGGGCGCCCTATCTGCTGCTCAGCCCCTTCTTGTTGCTGTTTGCTGTGTTCGGCCTTTTCCCCTTGCTGTTCTCTTTGTGGATGGCCTTCCAGAGCTGGGAACCCACCGCCGGCCTGGACGCGATGCGATTCGTCGGCAGCGAGAACTTCGTGTTCGTGCTCGGTGACGCCTGGTTCTGGAAGTCTTTGAAAAACACCTTGTGGCTGGCTGTGGTCTCGGGCGTTCCCCAGCACCTGGTGGCCTTGCCCTTGGCGGTGTTCATCAACCAAGCCTTTGGGCGCCATGACCATGCGGTGTCGGCCGCCTACTTCTTGCCCTACATCACCTCGACGGTGGCCATCGCCATGATGTTCACCTCGCTGCTGTCCACCGATTACGGCCTGATCAATGTGCTGCTGCACAGCGTCTTTGGCATGGAGCCGATCAACTGGCTCTGGCAGCCACAGACCTTGAAGCCGGCCTTGGCCATGGTGGTGTTCTGGCGTTATCTGGGCTTCAACCTGGTGCTTTATTTGGCCGCGCTGCAAACCATTCCGCGCGAGCTTTATCAAGCCGCTCGGCTGGACGGCGCCGGTGCTTGGTCGCAGTTCCGCTTCATCACGCTGCCTGCGCTGCGACCGATGATTTTGTTTGGTGTCACCCTCAGCATCATCGGCGGCATGCAGCTCTTCGAGGAGCCCTTCATCCTCACCAGCGGCCGCGGCGGCCCCGGCCAAGCGGCCATGACGGTGGCCATGTACGTCTATCGCTTGGCCTTTGACTTCAGTGACTTTGGCGCCGCCAATGCGATCTCCTGGCTGCTCTTCGCGCTCTTGGTGCTGATGACCTGGCTGACCAACAAAGCCTTCAAGGAACGTCAAGCATGAAAGCCACGCCCTCCCGCCTCGCCGCCTACGCGGTGGTCGGCTTCGGTGCCTTGCTGATGCTGGCGCCCTTCTACTTCATGTTTGTGTTCGCCACGCAGTCGAACGCGGCCATCTTCAACGTGCCGCCGCCACTGTGGTTTGGCGGCGAGTTGGAACGAAACATGGCCACGCTGACCAGCCGCTTGCCTTTTTGGCGCAACCTGGGCTGGAGCCTTTATGTGGCCCTGATGTCCACTGCGCTGACCCTGCTGTTTTGCTCGATGGCCGGCTATGCCTTTGCGATGCTGGAGTTCCGCTTCAAACAGCCGCTGTTCTTGCTGGTGATGGGCACGATGTTGGTGCCGCCCTTCATGACCATGATCCCGAACTTCATGGTGATGGACGCTTTGGGCTGGATCGACACCCACCGTGCGCTCTACATCCCTGGCGCGGCCAGCGCCTTCGGTATTTATCTGATGCGGCAATTCGCCGCCGCCTCGGTGCCGGCCGAGTTGCTGAAGGCCGCGCGCATTGATGGCTGCAGCGAACTCGGCATCTACTGGCATATCGCCTTGCCGCTGATGCGCCCCGCCTTGGGCACCTTGGGGCTGATCACCTTCATCGCCTCCTGGAACAACTTCATGGCGCCGCTGGTGGTCTTGCGCAACAGCGACAACTACACCCTGCCGCTGGCGCTGCGCAGCCTGCAAGCCACTGTCAACACCGAATGGGGTGCCATCATGGCCGGTTCGGCCATTGCGACCCTGCCCCTGATCGTCCTCTTCGTCCTCTCATCCCGCCAACTGATCGCCGGTTTGACCGCTGGCGCCGTCAAGTAATGCAAGCCACTCCCATGCACAAGAAATTTCCTTCCGACTTCCTGTTTGGCGTCGCCACCAGCAGCTTTCAAATCGAGGGCGCCGTCCATGAACACGGCCGCGGCGAATCGATCTGGGACCGCTTTTGCCGCCAACCCGGCGCCATCAGCGACGCCAGCAATGGCGACATCGCCTGCGACCATGTGCATCGCCTTGAAGAAGACCTGGACCTGATTGCCTCGCTGGGCGTCAACTGCTATCGCTTCTCGATCGCCTGGCCACGAGTGCAAGCCCTGGGCCACGGCGCTTTCAACGAGCAAGGCCTGGACTTCTATCAGCGCCTGGTGGACGGCCTGCTCAAGCGGAGGATCAAGCCGGTCGCCACGCTCTACCACTGGGACCTGCCGCAAGCACTGCAAGACCAGGGCGGTTGGGCCAATCGCGAGACGGTGCATCGCTTTGTGGACTACGCCCGCCATGTGCAAAAGCACCTGGGTGACCGGCTGCACATGATCTCCACCCACAACGAGCCCTGGTGCGCCGCCACCCTGGGGCATGACGTCGGCATCCATGCGCCGGGCATCAAGAACCGCGCGATTGCCGCGCAGGTCTCGCACCACTTGATGCTGAGCCATGGCCTGGCTCTGCAAGCGATGCGCGCCGACGGCGCCACCGCCAACCTCGGCATCGTGCTGAATATGGGCCCCAGCGTGCCGGCAACGCCCATGCCCGACGATATTGCCGCCGCCCGCCGCGCCGACGCCCTGAGCCGCCGCTGGTACAGCGACCCGCTGCTGCGCGGCCAGTACCCGCAAGAAATCATCGAAGAACTCGGGGCCGACGCACCGAAGATCGAAGCCGGCGATATGGCGATTCTGCAAACGCCAATGGACCATCTGGGCATCAACTACTACACCCGCCATGTGGCGCAGGCCTCGGGCCAGCACTGGAGCGCCCGCGCCCACGGTCTGCCGGTGAGCGAGATGGAATGGGAAATCTACCCCGAGGGCCTGACCGACATCCTCTGCCAGATGAAGGCCGACTACCCCCATCTGCCCCCCGTCTTCATCACCGAAAACGGCGGCGCCTTCCCTGACAAAACGCCGGCCGAAGGCCCGGTGCAAGACTTGGATCGCCTGAGCTATCTGCAAGAGCATATGGCCGCAGTCACGGTGGCACGCGAGCGTGGCGTGCAAGTGGACGGTTATATGGTGTGGAGCTTGATGGACAACTTCGAGTGGGGCTTTGGCTACTCCAAGCGCTTTGGCATCGTCCACGTGGACTACGACACGCTCAAGCGCACACCCAAGGCCAGCGCGCTCTGGTACCGCGACTTTTTGCAGCAATGGCGCAAAGACGGAGGCCAGGCATGAAGCCAAGCAAGAAGCTAGGCGCAGGCCTCGCTCTGCCCAAGCCACTGCTGCCGGCGGTCTTGGCGCTCTTGGTCGGTTGCGGCGGAGGCGGCAGCGTGGCTGCCACGGCCGAAACGAACGCTAAGCCGGCCACGCCGACCGCTTCGACTTGGACCTTGCTCTGGTCCGACGAATTCGACGGCCCGGCCGGCAGCGCCCCCAATGCCTCCCACTGGAGCTATGACCTCGGCAACCAAGAAAGCAATGGCTGGGGCAACCACGAGTTGCAGTACTACACCGCCTCCACCCGCAACACCTTCTTGGACGGTAAAGGTTCGCTCATCATCAAGGCCGAGGCTCAGCCCAATGCTGGCCCCTGCTGGAATGGCAAGCCCTGCGCCTACACTTCGGGCCGCATCCTCAGCCAAGGGAAGGTCACCTTCACCAACGGCAAGATCGAAGCTCGCATCAAGGTCCCCAGTGGCCAAGGCATTTGGCCGGCCTTCTGGAGTCTGGGCGCCGACAAGCTGCCCTGGCCGGCCGCCGGCGAAATTGACATCCTGGAGTATGTGGGCAAGACGCCCAATAGCGCCTACGGTACCGCCCATGGTCCGGGTTACTCCGGCGCCCAGGGCATTGGCAAGCCCTTTGACTTCAAACAGCCGGTGGCAGACGACTTCCATGTCTTCAGCATCATCAAGCGGCCCAATGAAATCATCTGGCTGGTCGACGGCGTCGAATACCACCGCCTGACGCCCGCCACCCTGCCCGCCGGCGGCAGCTGGGTGTTCGAGCGATCCTTCTTCCTGATCTTGAACCTGGCCGTGGGTGGCGACTGGCCCGGCTCGCCCGATGCCAGCACCGTCTTCCCGGCTCAGATGAGCGTGGACTGGGTTCGCATCTACAAGGAGAACTGACTTGGCCTCAGCACTGCACAGCCCAAGTGACAAGACGAGCGGCATGACAAGCGCCATGACAAGGGGCATGAATTGAGCCAAGTTCTCATCCAAGACCTGAACATCCGCTTTGGCGGCAATGAGGTCATCCAAAAGCTCAATCTCGAGGTCAAGTCCGGTGAATTTCTGGTGCTGCTGGGTCCCTCGGGCTGCGGCAAGTCCACGCTTTTGCACAGCATTGCTGGCCTCAATCCCATCAGCGGCGGCCGCATCTTGATTGGCGGCCAAGACATGAGCACCGCGCCGCCCAGCGAGCGCGGTCTGGGCATGGTGTTTCAGAGTTATGCCCTCTACCCGCATATGAGCGTGCGCGACAACCTGGGCTTTCCGCTGCGCATGGCCGGCCTGCCCAAAGACGAGAAAGATCGCCGCATCGCCAAAGCCGCTGCCATGTTGCAGCTGGAACCCTTGCTGGAGCGCCGCCCCGCGCAGCTCTCGGGCGGCCAGCGTCAGCGTGTGGCCATCGGCCGTGCGCTGGTGCGCGAAGCCGACTTGCTGCTGCTGGACGAGCCGCTGTCGAATCTGGATGCCAAGTTGCGTACCGAGCTGCGGCGCGAGCTCAAGCAGTTGCACGCACGCCTGAGCAACACCATGATTTACGTGACGCACGATCAGGTCGAGGCCATGACGCTGGCCACCCGCATCGTCGTCATGTATCAAGGCCAGATCTTGCAGATTGGAAGCCCGGCCGAGGTCTACGAGCGCCCCAGCAGCTTGCGCGTGGCCAGCTTTGTCGGCTCACCCAGCATCAACCACTTGCCCGGTGAATTGCGCGCAGGCCAGTTTTGCGCCGGTCCACTGCAACTGGCCGGCCCCTCGGTCGATGCCGGCGCCATCAGCCTGGCGGTGCGTCCCGAGGATGTCTTGATTGGGCCTGATCAGCCTTTTGCAGGCGTGGTCGATCTGGTGGAGCCGCTGGGCAACCAGCATCTGCTGTGGATGTCGGCGGGAGAACGCACGGTTTGCGCGGTCTTGCCGGGGCAAGCCAATTTGGCTGCGGGCGATGCCGTGCGATTTGGCTTCGATGCCCAGCGCCTGCATTGGTTTGACGCTGCGGGGCACCGCCTAGGCTGAGGCTGAAGCTCAGGCCTTAGCTCGGGCCTGAGCTCAGGATTTACGCAGCAGCGGCTGAATCAGCCGTTGCCGCACCAGCGGGTGCCAGAGTTTCGGGTCTTGCTGCAGGCTCTCGGGCGGCTGGTCGGGGTTGTCCAGGATCAGCCAGCGCCGCTCGGCCAGCTGTGATTTGCGCACCTGCCAGCCGACCGCCTTGTCATGCAGGGCCTCAAAGCTGCCATCCGCTTGAATCACTCGCCATCCCTGGCGCAGCCTGGCCGCCAACTCGGGGCGCTTGTGGCTGACCATGAAAGCAAAGGTCGAGGGATAGGCAATCGCCCATTGCTTGAGCACCACCAGATTCGGCAGCGCATCCACGATGCCATAAGCCTCGTCCGAAGCCAGCGCGAACAAATCAAAGCGCCGCCGCTCCAACATGGCCTGAAAAATCGACAGCTTGGGAAGGCGCTGCACGCGCCAGGCATTGGCTTCCAGCACCGCCGCATCCGGCCAATGCGCTACCTGAGCAATGCTGAAACGGCGCGCCTGCGCCAGCGTCTGCACATCTTCAAATTCCGCCTGGCGGCTCGCCAGGCAGATGGGCAGGCGAATACCGTTCAGCCCGCGACGCAAACAGCCGCGCACCTGCAGGCCATCGGCCTCTCGGGCGCGCGAGTTCATGCTGGCCACCACATCCAATTCACCGCTGCGTAACTCCAGCATGGTGCGGCTTTGGGTGATGTTGTCGCGCGGCGGTACGGGATCAAAACGATAGGGGCCATGACTGGGCACCGTCTTGTTCAGCAGCAAGGTCAGCACCGCCAGCGCAAAGGAATCTTCCTCGCCTTGCAAGGGCTGCATATCGTGCCGCACCGTCATCATCGCAGCCGATTTGCTCTGCGCCCCCGACGCAGAGGCACTGGCCGCGCCGCTAGTAACGGCACTCGCTGTGGTGTTTGCAGTTGCGCCGGCAAGGCCCAAAGACCAAACTGGCCCAGCGACACCCAGTGCCGTGGCCGTAGCCAAACAACGCCGTCGAGCCAAAAGGTTTGCTTTGCTTTCTGATGCTTCTTGCATCAGGGCAGTCTAGGTCAGCAGCGGCAGATTCCTGGCCAGCCTGCGCTAGGGATTTTCCCCGCCGCAAAAACTGAGCAAAAAGTCTCAAGCCCGCAGAATCCGTCCACCATCACGCCAGCTGCCGCTGAGCCCGGGGAACACCTGAGCCAAGCTGGCATCCGGCACACCCAGATGCCGCTGCAGCAGGGCCGCAAAGACCTGGCGAAAGTCGCTGGTCACCGCCAGATCGCGCCCCTCCACCAAGGCGGCCGAGTCCAAACCCGGCCATTCGCCCAGCACCTGAGCGCCCGCCACGGGGCCGCCCATCAGCCACATCACATTGCCGCGGCCATGGTCGGTGCCGCCGGTTCCGTTTTGCCGCAAGGTGCGACCAAATTCGCTGCAAACCACGATCACCGTGTCGCGCATCGCATCGCCCAGACCCTGGCTGAGCGCCTCCAGCCCTTCGCCCAGGCTGGCCAGTTTGTTCGCCAACTGGCCCTCGGCGCCGCCCTGGTTCACATGGGTGTCCCAGCCGCCCACCGAGGTGAAGGCCAGCTGGGTGTGCGGGTCACGGCGAATCAGCTGGCCCATGCGCCGGGCATCGGCGGCAAAAGAGCGCGCCGACGCAGCGCCTTGATCGGCTTGTGAGGCCAATTGCGCGGCTCGGGCGCTGGAAACATCACTCGAACCCTCGCGCGAGCCTTCATGCGCCCCCATGTCAAGGCTGGCCTTGGCCATGCTGCGCTGCATCTCGGCTCGCCCTTCGCGGCTGTCTTGCAAACTGCGCGACAAGCCCGGGTCTTGGGCATAAAGCTTGGCCAAGCCGGCCTGCAAGCGCGGGTCGTCGATCGCCTTGCTGTCGAGCGCGCGTGGCCCCAGGCCCAAGCTCGCCACCGACGCCGTGCCCGAAAAGATGCGCGCCGGCGTTGCCCCCATGCTGAGCGCCCGCGTCGGCGAGGCCGGCCCCGGCAGCGTGGCCAAAAGGCGGTTCATCCAGCCATCCGGCGTGCTTTTGACACCAGGCGTACCGCTCTCCCAATAGTCTTGCGCATCAAAGTGCGATCGGCTAGCGTCCGGAGAGCCGCTGGCGTGCACAAAGCTCAGGCTCTGAGACTCCCACAGCGGCAGCAATCGGGCCAAGGCGGGGTGCAGGCCAAACTGCCGATTCAAGCGCATCACGCCGCCCGGCTCGCCCGGTCTGCCTAAGCGAATGTTGCTGCGCGACGCCTGGTAGTCGCGGTCTTCAAAAGGCACGACGACGCTGAGGCCATCGATCGCGCCTCGCAACATCAATACCACCAACTTGCGCGCACCGCCGCCCGAGGCCGGGGCGCCAACTTGCGTTGCCGGCCAGGCCTTGAAGCTCCAGCCCGCGCCAACAGCAAATGCGGAAGCCGTGGTGAACGCTGAGGCTTGCCCCAGAAACCGACGCCGTGTAGTCATGAAGGCAGGCCTCTCATCAAAAATGCATGAAGTCTGGGCTGCCCAGCAGCAGGGCCAGACGCAAATCCGCCGGCTCGGAGGCCAGAGCTTGGCGGCTGCGCTCAGACAGGCTGGCGCCCAAGGTGACTTGCAGATCGTTGCTGCTGAGCTGGCCGCTGCCGGCGCTGCGGCCAGCACGGATCAGGCGTTGCGCCCATTGCATGCGTTGCGCCAAGGCCTCGGGGTTCATCCAGGCCTCGCTGGTGTTTTTGTAGCCATCCGGCGTGGCCGCGCCGTACAAAGGCATGCCGGCCCGAGCCAGATGGGCCAGCGCACCCGGTGCGTCATCGAGTTGGACGCCGCTGGCGCGCAGGCTGGAGATCAGGTAACGGTAAGGCGACTTGATCTTGCTCTGAAAGGCCTCTCGGCTCCAGAACTGCTCTGAATCCAACAAGCTCTGCACCAGCACCCGCAGATCGCCCTGGCTTTGCAAAAAACGCTCAGCCAGATGCGCGACCAAGGCCGGCGGCGGCACATCGCTGACAAAGGCTTGCGCAAATTTAAAGGCCAAATGACGCGCCGTAGCGGGATGGGCAGCCAACACATCCAGCGCCATTTCGCCCTCTTGCTGACCGGCAGCCTGCACCTGTCGGCCCAACCATTGCTTGCTGCCGCCGTCATGGCGAGCCGCGTCAAAAATGAACAAGGAAGCTCGCTGAGACTCGCCAGCGCGCAGCACCGCGCGGTAGTCCACCGTCCAGCCGGTCAAGATGCGAGCCAGTTCAGTCACATCGCGCTGGGTGTAGCCGCCGTCCACGCCCAAGGTGTGCAGCTCCATCAACTCGCGGGCATAGTTTTCATTCAGGCCCGAGGCACGCGGCGCGGCGCTATCCCCCATGCGGGCGCGCCGCGCCTGGGCGCGGGCCACGGCGGCCGAATCCGACCCCACGCTTTGCGCGTTGTCCAGATAAATCAGCATGGCCGGATGCTTGGCCACGGCGCCCAGCATCTGTCGGAATTTGCCGAACACAAAAGGCCGGATCGCCTCGCGCTCATAGCTGCCCACCAAGGCCCCAACAGGTCCTTTACCGGCATAGACATTGAAGTGGTTGAACCAGAAGTCCACCAACACTTCTTCCAACTGCGCCGGAGAAGCCAAGGCCCGCAAGAGGCGCTGCTTGGACGCCTCCAAGACCAGGGGCCGAATCAAGTCGCGTCGGCTTTGCTCCGCCGACTTCATCGCCTGTTCTTGCTGCGCGGCAGCCGGCGCGGACTTCTCCCCATCCTTGCCGCTCTTCTTGCCAAGCTCGCGCGCTTGGCGAAAGCGAGCCAGCAGGGCCGCCTGGCTCAGGCTCAAGGTCTCCAGCGCCTGCAACTGCGCTTGCAGATCCTGCGGCAAGGAGGACGCCGACTGCATCTGTTGCTGCAGAAACTGCTCTAGCCAAAGCCCGGGACCCAGCCGTCGCATAGCGCTCACCTCAGCCGGGCTGGGGCCGAAGCCCAGCCGGTTCAGCGCGTGAAAGGCCCGCTCTTCGGCGCTCAAGACCTCCATGGGTGCGCTGACAGCGCGCGCACTGGCGGCCCAGGTCAACGCCGGACTCAGGCCCGCCAACAGACCCTGTAGCAACAGTCGGCGGCTCGGCGCAGCGCTCCCATAGACGGATAGGCTTTTCATGCCTAGGATGATGCCGTTCGCCCTGGGGGCCAGGTGTTGCCTGATTGAAAAATATTGTGAAGCGCTGCCCCAGCTCCTCTTGATGTCCCCTTCGCCCATGCTTCAAACCATTTCCGAAACTTCTCAAGCGGTCCAGCAACTGCACGCCCTCTTTGCCGAATGCTGGGAGCGCGAGCTGGCTGAGAACCCCATCACCGCCAGCTATATCGGTGACCCTCGATTCAACGCCCTGTGGCCCGACCTGAGCCCCTCCGCCCTGGCCGCCAGCGAGGCCGCGAACCGCGATGCGCTGGCGAGGCTGCAAGCATTACCTCGCGAACCCCTGCCGGCTGAGGAGCAGCTGAACTTCGATCTCTTCCAGCATGAGTTGCAAGCGCGCTTGGCGGTGCTGCCTTTTCAGCCGCTGGCCTATGCCATCAGCGCGCGTGAAGGGCCGCAAAGCCTGAATGAGTTGGCCGAGATCATGCCGCTGGACAGCGTGGCCGATGTGGAAGTCTGGCTGCAGCGCTTGCGTGGCCTGCCCCGCTATCTTGAGCAGTACAGCGCCCTGCTGCGCCAGGCCGCTCTTGAGGGCCGCACCCAGCCGCGCTTGCTGATGGAGCGGGTGCTGCCGCAGTTGCAGATGCAGGTCGATCCCAAGGTGCAGGCCGACCCCAGCCAAAGCCCGTTTTTCAGCGCCTTCGCTCGGCTGCCGGCTCGCTTGGGTGATTCCGCCATTGCGCGGCTGCAGTCCGAGGCCAAGGCCGTCATCGCGCAAGCCGTCCTGCCCGCTTACCAAGCCTTCAAAAGCTATTTTGAAAACGAATACCTGCCGGCCTGCCGCGACTCGGTGGGCATCAGCGACACCCCCGAGGGCTTGGCTTACTACCAAAACCGCATCGAGTTCCACACAACCACCCGGCTCACCGCCCAAGAGATTCACCAGATTGGCTTGGACGAAGTGGCCCGCATCCATGCCGAGATGAAGCGGGTGATGGACGGCCTGGGCTACTCGGGCAGCCTGGCGCAGTTCTTTGAATTCCTGCGCAGCGATCCGCAGTTCTATTGCCAATCGGCCGAAGAGCTGTTTGCGGCCTATGTGATGTGCGCCAAGAAGATCGAGCCCGAGTTGTGCAAGCTCTTTGGCAAGCTGCCACGTACGCCTTATGGTCTACGGGCCATACCGATGACCAGCGCGCCCAACACCACGGCCGCCTACTACAGCGGCCCTTCGGACGACGGCCTGCGCGCAGGCTTCTACTACGTCAATCTCTACCGCCCCGAGATGCGACCCAAGTACGAGATCGAGGTGCTGACGGTGCATGAGGCGGTGCCCGGCCATCACTTGCAGATCGCCTTGGCGCAAGAGCAGCAAGACCTGCCCAAGTTCCGCCGCTTTGCCGGTTACAACGCCTACCTCGAAGGCTGGGCCCTGTATGCCGAGACCCTGGGCTTTGAGTTGGGCCTCTACCAAGACCCCTACTCCCACTTTGGCCAACTCACCTACGACATGTGGCGCGCCGTGCGCTTGGTAGTAGACACCGGCCTGCACGCGCTGGGCTGGTCGCGCCAGCAAGCGATTGACTATTTCCGCGCCAATGCGGCCAAGACCGAGGTCGATATCGTCAACGAAGTCGACCGTTACATCGGCTGGCCGGGCCAAGCCCTGTCCTACAAAATCGGCCAGCTGCGGGTACTGGACATGCGCCGCCGAGCGGAGGCCTCGCTAGGCCCGAGCATTGATATCCGGGCCTATCACGATATGTTGTTGGACGGCGGCGCGCTGCCGCTGGACCTGCTGGATCGCAAGGTTGACGCCTGGATCACGGCGCAACAAACACGGCCACAGACCGGGCAATGAAATTTAAGAAGGCCGGTCTTTTCGGCCAGCTGTTGTTTTTGAGGTCGTGACGCTGAGGCACACTCATGGTTCCAAGGAGACAAGCAATGACTGACCCTCTCAACGCGCTACAGCGCGAACGGATCGATGCGGTAATGGCCCTGGCCGCCACCCGTCAACAAGCGCCCGAACAACGGGCCCTGGTCGAAAACTTTGGGCGCGAGTACTTCCGCCGTGTCGATGCCGAGGACTTGCTGTCTCGCTCGCCGGAAGACCTGCTGGGCGCCCTGCTCTCACACCTGCAGTTCGGCGCCAAGCGCCAGCCGGGCCAGACCCTGGTGCGGGTATTGAGCCCCAGCGTGGCCGACAACGGTTGGGCCTCACGCCACTCGGTCATCGACATCGTCAATGACGACATGCCCTTCTTGGTGGACACCACCACCATCGAGATCAACCGCCAGGGCTTAACCCTGCATTTGATCGTGCACCCGATCTTTGCGGTCGAGCGTGACGAGGCTGGCCAACTCAAGGCAATTGGCCCGCGCAGCGAAGGCGCCGAAGCCGCCAATGTCAAACGCGAATCCTGGATGCATATCGAGGTGGATCGCATCATCGACGCGCAGCAGCGCGCCGAATTGCTGGCCGGCATCGAGCGAGTGCTGGGCGATGTACGCGCCGCCGTGCAAGACTGGCAACCCATGGTGGGCCAGCTGCGCGCCGCCATTGCCGAGATGGAAAAAGCGCCCGCCTCGCTGAACCCCGCCGAAGTGCAAGAAAGCCTGGCCTTTTTGCAATGGCTGGCCGATGACCACATGACCTTGCTGGGCTACCGCGCCCATGAGCTGATTGTGGACAAGGGCGCCGATGCGCTGCGCCTGCTGCCCGGCAGTGGCCTCGGCCTGTTGCGTGAAACCGAGCAAGAAAAGCTCTCCGCCAGCTTCTCGGCCCTGCCCGAGAATGCCCGCGCTCTGGCGCGTGCGCCCTCGCCGATTCTGGTCATCACCAAGGCCAACACCCGCTCCACAGTGCACCGCGCCGGTTACACCGACTACGTGGGCGTGAAGCGATACAACGCCGCCGGCGAGGTGATTGGCGAACATCGCTTCATCGGTCTGTTCACCTCCACCGCCTACAGCGCCCGCGTCTCCGAGACGCCGCTGCTGCGCCAGCGCGTGGACGCCATCACCCAGCGCGCCGGTCTGCCGCCGGGCGGCCACCTGGCCAAGGCCCTGCAACACATTTTGGAGACTTATCCGCGCGACGATCTCTACCAGATCTCCAATGATGAGTTGTTCGAAACCTCGCTGGGCATCCTGGCCCTGGGTGAGCGCCAGCGCCTGCGCCTCTTCGTCTGCCGCGACCCCTTTGACCGCTTCTTCAGCTGCTTGGTCTATGTGCCTCGCGAGGCCTACTCGACCGATATGCGGATCAAGTTCCAAGCGATCTTGATGCAGGTCTTCAGCGGCAGCAGCGCCGAGTTCGATGTGCAGTTGAGCGACGCCGTCTTGGCCCGCATCCACTTCACCGTGCGCACCACGCCGGGCCAGGTGCCGGTGTTTGACCGCAAGGATGTGGAGGCCAAACTGACCGCCGCGGCACGCCGCTGGGACGACGATTTGCGCGATGCGCTGATCGACGCCGAAGGCGAGGCCCGCGGCCTGGAATTGTTCAAGCGCTGGAGTGCCGGCTTCCCGGCCGGCTACCGCGAGCGCATCAGCGCCCGCGCCGCCGTACCCGATGTGGTCAAGCTCGCCAGCCTGAGCCCCGAATCACCGCTGGCCCTAGCCCTTTACCGGCCGCTTGGGGCCGAGCCCGGCACCTTGGGCTTCAAGGTCTACCGCATGGGCGGCGCCGTGGTCTTGTCCGACAGCCTGCCGATGCTGGAACATATGGGCGTGCGAGTGCTGGGCGAGCACAACCACCGCATTGCCGACGCCAGCAACGCCGGCGCGGCCGTGTCCTTGCATGACTTCGAGCTGCAAGCCAGCGTCTCGGATGAGATCGAACCCGAAGCCCTGGCGCGCTTGTTTGAAGACACCTTCGCCCGGGTCTTCAACGGCGAGGTTGAGAACGACGACTTCAACCGCTTGGTGCTGCGCGCGGGCTTGTCCAACGACGAGATCGTGGTGCTGCGCGCCTACGCCAAATACCTGCGTCAAATCGGCTTTGCGCTCTCTCAATCGGCCATCGAGGCCACGCTGGCCGCGCACCCGCGCATCGCCCGCATGCTGGTGACTTTGTTCAAGCTGCGCTTTGATCCGCAAGCCCATGATGAGCTGGGCGCTAACGCCCAAGTCAATGGCATCGAGCGCGCGCTGGAGAAGGTCTCCAATCTGCAGGAAGACCGGGTCTTGCGCCAGTTGCTGGCCTTGATCCAATGCACGCTGCGCACCAATTTCTGGCGCACCGGCGTCGGCCACAGCGGTGCAGCCGGTCCACGCCGTCAGTTCCTCAGCTTCAAGCTCGATTCGCGCAAGGTGCCGGGCCTGCCGGAGCCCCGGCCGCTGTATGAGATTTTTGTCTACTCGCCACGCTTTGAAGGCATTCACTTGCGCGGCGGCAAGGTCGCCCGTGGCGGCCTGCGTTGGTCGGACCGGCCCGAAGACTTCCGCACCGAGGTGCTGGGCCTGGTGAAGGCGCAGATGGTGAAGAACACCGTCATCGTGCCGGTCGGCAGCAAGGGCGGCTTTGTGCTGAAGAAGGCGCCGCCCGCTTCGGACCGCGACGCTTTCATGAAAGAAGGCATCAGCTGCTACCAAGACTATCTGCGCGCCCTGCTCGACCTGACCGACAACTACGCCGGCTCGCAAGTGGTGGCGCCGCCGCAAGTGATCCGCAAGGACGAGGATGACCCGTATTTGGTGGTGGCGGCCGACAAGGGCACGGCCACCTTCTCTGACTACGCCAACGCGGTCAGCGCCGAGTACGGCCATTGGCTGGGCGATGCCTTCGCTTCCGGCGGCAGCGTCGGCTACGATCACAAGGCCATGGGCATCACCGCGCGTGGCGCTTGGGAATCGGTGAAGCGCCATTTCCGCGAACTCGGCGTCGACACCCAAAGCCAAGAGTTCACCGTCGTCGGCGTGGGCGATATGAGCGGCGATGTGTTCGGCAACGGCATGCTGCTGTCGCCCCATATCCGTTTGCTGGCGGCTTTTGACCACCGCCATGTCTTCATCGACCCGAACCCGATTGCGGCCACCTCCTTTGCCGAGCGCGAGCGTTTGTTCAAGCTGCCCCGCTCGGCCTGGACCGACTACGACGCCTCGCTGATCTCGGATGGTGGCGGCGTTTGGGCGCGCTCAGAAAAATCGATTCCGATCTCGCCGCAAGCGCAAAAGGCCTTGGGCATCACCGCCGATCGGCTGCCGCCAAATGAGTTGCTCAGCGCCATTCTGAAGGCGCCGGTTGATCTGCTTTACAACGGCGGCATTGGCACCTACATCAAGTCCGGCAGCGAGGTGCATGCCGATGTGGGCGACCGCGCCAACGACGCCTTACGCATCAATGGTGCGGAGCTGCGCTGCAAGGTGGTCGCCGAAGGCGGCAACCTGGGCTGCACCCAACGCGGCCGGGTGGAAGCCGCGCTGCACGGGGTGCGCATCAACACCGATGCCATCGACAACTCCGCCGGTGTCGACACCTCCGACCATGAGGTCAATATCAAGATCCTCTTGGGCTTGGCCATGGGCGACGGCGAGATGACGCTGAAGCAGCGCAACACTTTGCTGCCGCAGATGACCGACGAGGTCGCCGCGCTGGTGCTGCGTGACAACTACTTCCAGACCCAGGCCCTGTCGATCGCCGGCCGCCAAGGCGTGGCCTTGATCGACCAGCAAGCGCGCTTCATCCGCTTCTTGGAAAAGCTTGGCCTCTTGAACCGGGCCATCGAGTTCTTGCCCAGCGATGAAGAAATCCAGCAACGCAAGGCGCGCGGCGTGGGCCTGACCGGGCCTGAGATGGCGGTGCTGCTGGCCTATAGCAAGATGTGGCTGTCAGATGAGCTGATGGCGTCGGACCTGCCCGAAGACGGCTGGATTGGCACCGCGGTGGAGCGTTACTTCCCCGGATTGCTGCGCGAGAAGTTCGCCGGCTACATCCCACGCCACCCGCTGAAGCGCGAGATCATCGTCACCCATGTGCTCAACAGCATGTTGAACAGGGTGGGCTCAACCTTTGTGCACCGCCTCAGCGAAACCTGCGGCGCCAAGCCGGCGCAGATCGTGCGGGCTTATCTGGCCACCCGGGAAGTGTTTGGTTATGTGCCGATGTGGCTGAAGATCGAGGCCTTGGACAACAAGGTGCCCGATGCAGTGCAAGCCGAGATGATCAATGATCTGGGCCGCCTGGGCAGCCACGCCACCATCTGGTTCTTGCGCTCGCGGCGCCTGAACGAACCGATGGAGGCGCTGTTCAAACGCTTTGCGCCCGCAGTGGCAACCCTGCGCGGCCGCCTGGTGGCCGACCAAGCCATGTCGGCGCGCGCCGAAGCCTGGATTGCCGCCGGCGTGCCGGCCGAGATTGCGCAAGAAGTGGTCAGTGCTGACTCGCTGTTTGCGGCCCTGGACATTGCCGAGATCGCCGACGCCACCCAGCAATCGCTGGAGGTGGTTTGCGAGGTGCATGCCAGCCTGGGTCAACGCCTGGGCCTGGAGCGCCTGCGTCAGCAAATCGAAGCCTTGCCGGCCGGCAGCTATTGGCAGACCCAGGCCAAAGCCGCGCTGGGCGATGATCTCTCGGGCTTGCAGCGCTCGATTGCGCTTGATGTGCTGGGCAACGGGTCCAACGCTGAGGCGCAGGCTGATGCAAGCGCCATGCTGGCCGACTGGGACCAACGCAACCACGATGCGTTGGAGCGCGCGCAAAAGCTGCTCGCCGAACTGAGCGAGGCCCAGGGCGTGGATCTGGCCATGCTCTCGGTGGCGCTGCGCGAGTTGCGCAACCTGGCCTAAACTGGGCCCCAGGGGCTTGCTGCGTTCACCCAAGACACAGCAAGCTCGGCGAATTGGCTTTGTGCGCCGGCATCACCTGCCGGCGCACCCATGTTTGCGACAAGGCGAATCAAGAAACTCGCGCCGCCCGCCGGTAGTTTTCTCCCTCGGTCCCCACATGAAGCCGCTTCGCCATGTCCACTCAAGCTCCCTCGCCTGCTTTACCGCACAAGCCCCCACTCGCTGAGCCCGGGGTCTTGCCACCCGACGACGCCCTGCGTCTGATCCTTCACGACGAAGTTCACGCCCGCCCCTCCGCGCGGATCCGCTTGCCGGCCTTGGTCATCACGGTGGCCCTGCTCAATGAAGGCGTGAGCCGCGAGCAGGAATGCGAACACCTGCGGCGCCTGCCTGGCCAGGAGGGTTTGCAATTGGGCGAGATGCAAGGCAATTTCTTGCGCCTGCGCGGTGAAGGCCATACCGTCAAATGGGAGCGACACGGCGAATTCACCCGTTATGCCATCGTCCAAGCGCTGCCCGAACACGCCAAACTCGGCGCGACCGAGCCCGAGCTACTCAGCGGTATGGCCGTGGCCTCAGACTGGCTGCGCACCCTGCCCGGTCGCACGGTGGCCGCCGTCGAGCTCGTCATGCTGGAGCACGACATCAAGCCACCGGAAGCCGCGCTCGCACTGGCCCAGCAATGGTTTGGTGGCCGCACGGTGCTGGGTTCGATGATGGGCAATTCGGAAGAAACGCCGGGTCTGGGCCACTCCATGGTGGTGAGCAATTTCCGGCTGCGGCCCAGCGGCTTTGAGCGTATGTTGGTCTTGGCCCCCAAGGGCACCAGCCCGACCCGAGCCGGCCGCATCTCGCAGCGACTGCTGGAGTTGGAGATCTACCGCCTGATGGCCTTGCGTGGCCTGCCTGTGGCCAAGGAGTTGGCGCCCGTGCTGGCGCAGGCCGAGGCCGAGCTGGCCGAGGTGACGCTGAAGCTGGAAGCCAGGCTCGCCTCTGAGGGCGACCTGCTGGACACCCTCATCCATGTGGCGGCGCGCGTGGAGCGCGCCACGGCCGAGCATGCCTATCGTTTCGCGGCCACCGAGGCTTATGCCAACTTGGTGCGCCAGCGCATCATCGAACTGCGCGAAAAGCCCATTCCCGGAACCCAAACCTTGGGCGAATTCATGCAGCGAAGGCTCTCACCCGCGATCGCCACCGTGGCGGCGACCAGCCAGCGGCTGGCCTCCTTGTCGCAGCGGATTGAGCGGGTCAGCGCCTTGCTGCGCACCCGGGTGGACATTGCCACCGAACACCAAAACCAGCAGTTGCTGGCCAAGTTGACGCGCGGCCAAGACCTGCAACTGACTTTGCAGACCACGGTGGAAGGCTTGTCAATTGCGGCGATTTCCTACTATGTGGTCAGTCTCTTGCTCTATGTCGCCAAGGCCTTGAAATCAGCCGGGCTACCGATCAATCCCGAGTTCTGCGCCGGCGCCTTGATGCCGGCCGTGCTCTGGATGGTCTGGCGCACCAGCCGGCGCATCCACGCCAAGGTACAGCAAAGCAGCTGAGGCAGCTGAGTGACTCAAGTGCAAACTGAGTGACTCCGACTCGAGACCTAGCCGCGTGCCGGATGTGAGGCGCTGCGCCGCCGCAGCGCCCAGGTCAGCACAGGTGCACGGTGGCGCAGCCAAGCGCCGCTTGGCGACGCTGCGGAAGCTATTGCAGCTGTCGCCTCGTCTACCGCAGGGCTCATGCATGCACCCGACTCGCCGGCCAAGCCTTGCAAGGCTTGCTGCATCTGGGTCAGAGCCGAACGTGTGGCCTGCAGCTGTGCTTTTTGACGCTGCAGCACCGGCACCGCAGCTTCGGGGAAGGCTGCGATATCGGCCTCAAAACGAAGCAACCAACGCTCAAGCAGCACCAGCAAAAAGTCCATCTCCTGCTGTGCTGCCGGATGGCCGCATTCAAAGCTTTGCAAACAATGGTTCAACAGTTGGCCAATCGGCACACCGTCGAGCGCGGCGGCTTGCTCCGCCCCCGAATGGACCCACCAATCGCGCAGCTGTTGCGCCGTGGACAAGGCGGGCGCTTGCAAAGGACCGGAAAAAGCAGTGTTCGATGCTTGCGACGGTGTTTCCATAAAACTCCTCACGGGCCAAGCTCAATCAATAAACGGCTTGACCGAATGGCAGCGCAGTGTAGGAGCCCGCCTCGCTTTTGTGATCAATTCACATCAAACTTTTCTGCTTTTTGGGGAGGAGGCCACGCTGAACGAACTCCTGCCGAAAACCCTAGGCCTCACCCTGCCCCTCGTCTGGATCGCCTCAGGTTTTTACGCCTTGAACTGAGCAAAACGCCGATCACTTTGACTCAAAACAATTCATATCGATTGACAGCGCGGCCAGGCGGTCGATAGCATCAACCCCCTGGCTTTCAGGCTGCCTGCTGTTGATGCGCTTGGCCTCAATAGCTCGCGGGACTGGGCCTCAGGGGAGAAGCACATGCCATCGATGCAGCAAGAACACGGCCCACGTACGGCCATTTCTGCCGGTCCGCAACGAGTCGCACCCAGCTTGGCCAAGGGCTTGCAAGAGGAGCTGACCAAGGCCCTGTCGCTGGCGCTGAGTCAGCTTGAGTTGTTGGGTCGCCCTGGCTCCAAGCGCGGGCGCCTTGCACAGCGCAAAGCCCAGGAGTTCGTCGAATCGGCACTGGAAACTTCGCAGCTGCTGTTGGCCGATATGCATCGCGCTCCGGAACCCAGCAAAGCCGACTTACGAGACGCGGCCTCGTCGGCGGACTCCAATCACGAACTATTGCTGAACTTGCGCCGGCAAATGGCGATCAGCACCCACCCCAAAGTCCAATCCTTGCCGGTCTTGCACCAGGGCCCCTTGCCGGAATTGCCGCGCATCGTGGCGCGCACTTTGACCGAGGTGACCCTGCATTTGCTGGGCGGCTGTCCGGATGCTTTGTCAGGTCTCAGGATCAGCACCCTGGCGCATGGGCTGAGCCTGCAATTGCTGTGCAAACCGATGGCAGAGCGAGAATCGGCAGCCGTCCGCTTGCGGCTTGAAGGAGAACTCGCAGGCGGGGCCGCCACTCGACTGGCCTTGGTGGGTGCCGGCATCGGCCCAAGCCAAGCTCAGCACACCGATGTCTTGATCAGCATTGTGTGGCCGGCGCAGGCCGACGATACGCACTGAGACCGGCAGCACTGGAGCAATACTCAAGGGACACGAGGCAGACGCCGCGCCCCTTTTGCGCTATCGCCCTGCGGCACTCTGCATTCAAGCGTCTTTGCGCAGGCCCGGCGCCAAAGCCAGATCCTCAAGGTCCAAACCCTGTTGCAGCAGCAGCTTCTCGAGTGCAGGCAACAAGGGGCCCAGACGCTCATCCACCGCATCGCGAACCGTGTCCACCAAGACCTGGGTTTGGCGCTCGATTTCGATATTCAATGATGCGCCAACGGCTTTGTCGCCAAAGGTGGTCATGCGCAGCGTCTCGGGGATCAGCCAGACCTCAAACCAGCCTGAGCCCCCCGGCTCACGGCCGGCTTCAGCCACCGTCAAACTGGCGCCATTGATGGCGATATAGCCCTTGGCAAAGATGTAGCGCATCCACGGCGCAGGCACGCCAATGCGCAGCACATGGTTGTTCTCTGGCTGACGGATGGACAGCAGTTGCGCTTTGAAATCCACGTGGCCAGACAAGGGGTGACCGCCGATCTCCGCCCCATCGCGCGCCGCGCGCTCGACGTTGATGCGGCTGCCCAAGCTCAGCGCCCCCAAGGTGGTCAGGTTCAGGCTTTGCTGCATCACATCAAAGTCTGCGCGCTCAGCTTCCACTTCAAGGCGGGTCACAGTCAGGCAGACGCCGTCACTGGCCACACTGGCACCGATTTCTAGGCCAGCACAAAAGCCCGGCGGGAACTGCAAAGTGAAACTGCGAAGGCCGGGCCGGTCGGAGATGGCGGCCACTGTGGCCACGCCTTGAACAATGCCTGTGAACATGGAGCGCGAGCAAAAAAGAGAGCGAAGAAAAGTGCGCGGAGCTTAACAGTTGAGCTATTCCCACTCAGGGAATGTGCTCTGCATCGGCGGGAGGCGTGACCCAAGCATGCTTGCGGTCCTCGTAGACGGAGACCCATGGGGCAGGAAAGCTCGGGTCCGCAAAGGCCCCGACGGGGATGGCCAGAAAGTCCGCCAGGCCTTCGAGCTCGTAATAGACGGTCGCGCCACACTGAGGACAAAAATGGAAGCGGATGCTGGAGCCCTCATCACCCACCCGCAGGTACTCGCGAGACTCGCCTGCCAGCGACACGTCTGCACGATGAAACCTGGCCTGTTGGCCGAAGACACTGCCTGTTCTGCGCTGGCAAGCCAAGCAGTGGCAAATTGAAATCCGAACCGGTTCACCGACGACCATCGCCGTGAGCTGACCGCAACTGCAGGACGCGAAACGCTGAGTCATGGGATGAGCCGCTGGCGATGATCTTCAGGCCAGATGTTCAGCAAAGGCCTCAGCCTTGAAGCCGACGCTGACTTTGCCGTCAGGCCACTCCACCACCGGGCGCTTGACCACGCTGACATGCTGAAGCAAAAGCGCTCGCGCGCTGGCGTCGTCGACGACCGCCGCCTTGCTGGCATCGTCCAAGCCGCGCCAGGTGGTGCCTTTGCGGTTGACCAGGGTTTCCCAGCCCACGGCGTCGAGCCAGTGATCCAACCGGGCTTCAGGCACGCCTTGTTTCTTGAAGTCATGAAAGTCGAAGTCCACCCCCTGCTCGCTGAGCCAGGTGCGGGCTTTCTTGACCGTATCGCAATTGGGAATACCGTAGACCGTGATTTTCATAAGCGTCACGCTACCATACTGCCAATGATTCAATGGATCGACGACCCCAGGCAAGACTTCCCGCCCAGCGACAGCGCGCTGGGGCCAGACTCTGATGCGCCTGGGCTCCTGGCGGCTGGCGGTGACTTGCGCCCCGAGCGTCTGCGGGCTGCTTATTCGCGTGGCATTTTCCCGTGGTACGGGCCGCAACAGCCGCCGTTGTGGTGGGCGCCCGACCCTCGCATGGTGCTGCAAACCGCCAATTTCAAACTGGCGCGCTCGCTGCGCAAAACGGTGCAGCATTTCATTCGAACACCGGGCTGCGAAATCCGTGTCGACAGCGCCTTGCCCGAAGTCTTGCGGGCATGTGCCGGCGCGCCGCGCGAGGGGCAATCAGGCACCTGGATACTGCCTGAGATGCAGGAGGCCTACTTGGCCTGGAACGCACAGCAGGGCTGCGTGCACAGCATCGAAACCTGGATCGACGGCGAGCTGGTCGGTGGGCTGTACGGCGTCAATCTGGGGCGCATGTTCTTTGGCGAGTCGATGTTCATGCGGCGCACCGATGCCTCCAAGATTGCACTGACCGCCCTGGTCTGCCTGTGCCGCCACCACGGCATCACCTGGATTGATTGCCAGCAAAACACCCGACACCTGGCGTCTCTGGGCGCTGCTGAGTTGCCACGGGCTGACTTTGAGGCGTATCTGCAAAGGGTGCTTGCACAGCCGGCACCGAGCAACTGGCAGTTTCATCCGGCGCTGTGGGCTTTGCGCGGCGAAGATATGAGACCTGAACTGACGCTTGAAGGCGAAGCCGCTGCGACGCATCAAGCCGCAGACACCGACAAAACCGCCAAGACCACTGATACGGCCGAAACCAATCGGCAAACCCTTCTCTGACCGTGACCTACCCCAAGGAACTTCCGCTGGCGCAACTGCAGTTTTACGCGACTGCGGCCTACCCCTGCAGCTATCTGCCTGATCGTAGGGCGCGCTCGCAAGTGGCCACGCCCAGCCATCTGATCCACGCCGACGCTTATTCCGGCTTGGTGGCGGCCGGCTTTCGGCGCAGCGGCCTGTTCACCTACCGGCCTTTTTGCGAAGGCTGCAAGGCCTGCGTGCCCATGCGCATCCCGGTGGCCGACTTTGCGCCTTCGCGCAGCCAGCGCAGGGCCTGGAAGCAGCATCAACACCTGCAAGCCAAGGTGATGCGGCTGGGTTTTAGCCAAGAGCATTACGAGCTGTATTTGCGCTACCAGACTGGCCGCCACTCAGGCGGCGGCATGGACCACGACAGCGTCGATCAATACACCCAATTCCTGCTGCAAAGCCGCATCAATTCGCGCCTGGTGGAATTCCGCGAGCCCCAAGCCGATGGCAGCCTGGTCTTGAAGATGGTGTCGATTCTGGACATCCTCAACGATGGGCTTTCAGCCGTCTACACCTTCTATGAACCCGAGGAAGATGCAAGTTTCGGCACCTACAACGTCTTGTGGCAGATCCAGCAGACCCGCGATCTCAAGCTCAGCCATCTCTACCTCGGCTATTGGATCGCCGAAAGCCCCAAGATGGCCTACAAGACCAGCTTCCGCCCGTACCAACTGTTGAAAGATGGCAGTTGGACTAGCCTGGACTCAGTGGCCTAGCGCCCATCCGAGCCGCTGATTTTTTACATGGCGCCACTCGCGCGCGGCACTCAATTTGAGGGCTTGGTTTGCGAATCGTCCTTGGCCGGCAGTTCCTGCGCGGGCACCGGCCGGCCAAAGTAGTAGCCCTGAAAGGCCTGGCAGCCCATGGTGGACAAAACCTCCAACTGCCCGGCGTTCTCTACGCCTTCGGCGATCACCTTCAAGCCCAGGCTCTGGCCCAGGGCCAGCACGGTCCGGGCAATCACCACGTCGTTCAGGTCGGTGAGCAGATCGCGCACAAAGGACTGGTCAATCTTCAGCTGATCCAGCGGCAGGCGCTTCAAGATGGACAAGGACGAATAGCCGGTGCCGAAATCATCCAAGGAGAAGCCCACGCCCAAGGCCTTGACGGCGCGCATCTTGGTGATGACGTCTTCCACGTCGTGGATCAGCATGCTTTCGGTCAACTCAAGCTTCAGCTGGTAAGGGCTGGCCCCCGTGCGCCGCAGGGCCGAAGCCACCGATTCCACAAAATCATCCTGGGTCAGCTGAGAAGCACTGACATTGACGGCCATGGTCCAAGGTGCGGTCATCGGGTCATCGGCCCAGTTGCGCAGCTGGGCGCAGGCAGTCTCCAACACCCACTGCCCAAGCGGCAGGATCAGGCCGGTTTCTTCCGCCAAAGGAATGAAGAACAGTGGTGACATCAAGCCATGTGTGGGATGACGCCAGCGCACCAGGGCCTCCACGCCATCGGGCTCGCCCAAGGCATTGACCTGAACCTGGTAGTACAGCGTGAACTCCTGCGCCGCCAAGCCTCGCCGCATATCGTGGGCCAAGCTCTGCCTCATCGCCACCGAGGCTTGCAAGACCGGGTCGTAAAAACAGGCCCGATTGCGCCCGCCCGATTTGGCCTGGTACATCGCCACGTCGGCCTTTTTCAGCAGTTCTTGGCGGCTTTCCGCCTCGCCCTTGAACACCACGATGCCAATGCTGGGCGTGCACACATGTTCTTGCCCGCGCAAGGCATAGGGCTGCGCCAAGATTTGCAGCAACTTGTCGGCCACGCTCTCGGCGGCCTTGGCCGCCTCTTCGCTGTTCGACCCCAAGGCTTCCAGCAAGACCACGAATTCATCGCCGCCAAAACGGGAGATGATGTCCCCATCACGAACCTGGGCACGCAGGCGCTCGGCCACCTGCTGCAGCAGTTGATCGCCAGTCTCATGGCCCAGGCTGTCATTGAGCAGCTTGAAGTGGTCCAGATCGAGCAATAGCAAGGCCGAATGCTCGCCGCTGCGCCCAGAATTTTGCAAAACCTGCGCCAGCCGATCCAGCAGCAGGCGCCGATTCGGCAGGCCCGTCAGCGGGTCATAGAAAGCCAGGCGGTGCATTTCCTCCTGATGTTGATGCTGGCTAGAGAGATCGCGCACCAAGCCCATGAAAGTGTCTTGTCCCTCAGTCGCCAATTCAGAAACGCTCAAAAGCACCGGGAACAAGCTACCGTCTTTGCGCAGTCCTTCGAGCTCGCAGGAGCGCCCCACGACATGGGGGGCCTCATCTCGGATGTAAGCGACCAGTTGCTCGCCTTGAAGGCTGTGCTGAGGCTCAGGCATCAACACGGAGAAACTGCGCCCAATCAGCTCTTCAGCGGCATAACCAAACATTTCACCGGCAGCACGACTGAAAGACAAAATCAAGCCTGAGGCATCGATGCTGATCACACCATCCTTCATATGATCCAGGATGGCTTGCGTGTGTTGAGCGGACTCTCGCAACTTTGCCCGGCCCGCCAATAGCTGCTGTTCGGCCTTTTTTTGCTCGCTGATGTCATTGAGCTGTGTCACCAAATGCAGCACATGCCCCGCCGGATCTTTCACCCCAGCCACCGATAACAAGCCCCACAGCACATGACCGTCCTTGTGGAAGTAGCGCTTGGTCATCACGTATGAATCGATTTCACCGCGCAATGTGCGGCGCATCTCGCGCAGGTCCAAATCGAGGTCTTCGGGCAAGCTCAAACGCTTGAAGTCCAGGCTCATCATCTCGGCTTCGGCATAGCCAAACATCTGACAGAGCTTGGCATTGACCCGCAGCCAGCTGCCCTCGGTCGAAACCAAGGCCATACCGATGGCCGAGCATTCAAAAGCACTCTTGAAGCTGGCCTCACTTTGCGCCAGCGCCTCCTCGGCCAACCAACGCGCACTGATGTCCTCATGACTGACCACGGCACCGCCGCCTTGCTGCTTCAGCGTGAAGGCACGCATACGAAACCAACGTTTTTGCGAGGGCGAGTGGCAGGGATAGTCCATGCTGAACTCGGTCCGGCGCCCCGCCAACACGTCTTCAATACCGCGCAGCGCCGGCAAGGCTTCATCGGCTTGAAGGTGATGATCAGCCTCGCGGCAGACCTCAAGATAGTTGATGCCGATGGAGCTCGTAGCCAACGTGGCCGAGCCGTTTTGCCGGGCGAATTCTTCCCAGCCTCGATTGACCGACATGATCACCCCATGCGCATCCAAGACGGCAATATGCTCGGTCAGTGCGTCGATCACCGCGGCGCTGAAGTTCTGTGCTTGACGCAATCGCTCTTCCGCCAACTTGCGTTCGCTGATGTCTTGCACCGTGCCGTAAAGACTCAAGGGCTCACCATCCGCGCTGCGCTCAAGCGCCCCATAGCCCAAGAGCCAACGACTGACGCCCCCCTCAGTACGAACCCGAAACTCGATGCCCCCTGGGTCGCGGCCCGACAAGCAAACGGCAAACCAAGACTGCACCGCTTCCCAATCATCCACATGCAAGAGTGATTGATATTCCTGCCCGAAGGCAGAGGGCAAAGGCGAGCCAGGCTCGATGCCATAGAGCTTGTAGGTCTCACTGCTCCAGGTCCGCTCACCACTTCGGACGTCCAGGCGCCAGCTGCCGATGTGGGCAATCGCCTGGGTGTCGTTCAGCAAGCGCTGCTGCTCGCGCACCGCACTGACATCTCGACCTATACAACTGAGGCTTTGCACATGGCCACTCGCGTCGCGCAGAGCCGAGATATGCCACTGCAGCCAGTGCACGCGGCCATGCCGCCCGACTTGGCGGTTCTCCCAGCGCAGACCCGTGGCCGCGCCAGCATCCAGCCACGCCCGCAAGGCTTGCAACATCGGCTCACGGTCGTCCGCATGAGCAAAGCTCAATGCCGATTGTCCAATGCAGTCCTTTGCCGGCAAACCGAAGACCTCTTCGGTCGCGCTATTGACGAATGTAAAACGGCCCGCACTGTCGATGCTGGCAATCAAATCAGGCGAATGCTCCACCAGGACGCGATAGCTGGCCTCGCTGTCTCGCAAGGCAGCATCGGCATCACGTCGCGCCTCTAGCACTTGTTGCAAGAGAAAGCCGACCCGCTCAATCTCGCCCCAATGCGCCAACTCTGCAGGAACCACCCCTTGCTTGCCCGCTTCGGCATCCAAGGCCTTGGACATCGCCACCAGCGGCCGGATGATGCTGCGCCCTAGTTGCAAAGCCAGCGCCAAGGCCAAACCCAAGGCCAGACCGCAAAGCAGCACGCTGCGCTGCAGGCGGCTGCGATGCTCGGCGAACAGTTCGTCCACCGGCAAGCCCACAAACAAACGCCACTCACCGCCGGCCACGGGTCGGCTGTAAAAAACACGCGACAGGCCAACTTGGTCTTGCGCATGGAAGTAGCCCGCCGCCTGCATTGAGTACGAACTACTGCTTAAACCCCTTGGGGCGCTTGCAGCCTCGTTCGATGCGAGCCCTGCCCCATAACCCGCAGCCTCAGCAGGAAGCAAAACAGATGGCGACAAGGGCTTGCCCACATGCTGAGCCAAGTCCTCGGATCGCAACAGCACCTTGCCTTTCTGATCGACCACGGTGATCAGGGCGTGCCGGGGTTGGCCCGCCATCAACTCCTCATTCACTTGCAGCAAATCGAGTGCGATGCGCAGCAGGCCAGCACGTTTACCGCTGTCGCCGTAGATGGGCATCGACAATGAAGAGATCCAACGGCCACTGATTTGCCCGAGCACAGCGCCGGACATCGCAAAACCATCTTTCGCCAGCGCCTCTTTGAACCACGCGGCATTCGCCTGCGGCAGACTCGGCGCGGCCCGCGGCAAGTAGGAGCAGACGACTTGCCCCTCCAGATCTCGCACCACCAGGGTGCTGAACTCTGTGTTGATCTGCGCGTAATTGGCGATCACTGGATCGCAATTGGTGGGGTCCAAGGCCCTGACCTGTGGCCGGGCAGCAATGCGAGTCAGCTGCGCTTGCGCTCGCTGAAGCGTGTTTTCCAAGCCCCCCGCCACATCGTCGGCCATCAGGCGCAAACGGTCTTGGGCTGCGGCCTCGCTGCGCTGCAAATCAGCGAGCAGCGTACCGACCAGCAGCAAAGCCGCCGGCAAGAAAGCGACCAGGGCAAGCAGAAAGATCCGCTGACGAATCGAAAGGCGACGGAACACGCGCTTCGGCATCATGGGCCCGGTTCAAAGAACACCCGGCAACTCTAGCGCCTCAACTGCTCGGCCAACACACAAAAAACTCAATAAATCAGGGGCTTAAGCATATTGCGTCGAAACCAAGGCTTCAGGCCAGCGACGCCAAGGTGGGCGGGTCCAGGGTCAGGTCTTGCCCTCCTTGGGCCGAGGCTTAGGCAACCAGGGCCGCAGAGATTCAGCTCAGGCAAGCTCCAAGCGCTGCACGACCTCTTCGGCCAAGGCCAGGCAGCTGGTCAAGCCCGGGGACTCAATGCCCAGCAGGTTCACCAGTCCCGGCAGACCATGCTGGGCCGGGCCATCGACACGGAAATCTGGCGCGGGCTCATTCGGGCCATGAATCTTGGGCCGCACGCCGCTGTAGGCCGGCTGCAGCGAGGCGTCCGGCAAAGCGGGCCAATACCGCCGAACATCCGCGTAAATAGCTTGTGCGCGGCCGGCATCAACTTGGTAGTCCAGTTGGTCGGGGCTGCGGATTTCTTCGCCCAACCATTCGGCATCAGGGCCGAAACGCGCCTGCCCGGCCAAGTCCAGCGTCAAATGCACGCCCAGCCACGCGTCTTGAGGCAAGGGGTAAATCAAATGCTCAAAAGGTGAACGTCCTGCCAAAGAAAAATAGCTGCCCTTGCTGAAGTGCGCTTGGGGCTGATGGGCCGAGCCAAGACCTTCGGTCTGCTGAGTCAACTGCGGCGCCCACAGGCCCGCTGCGTTGATCACTCGTTGCGCCAACAACTCCATCTCGACACCGTCGGACTCCACCGTCAGCCGCCAGGCGCCAGCCTCAGGTTGCATGTGCAGCACCTTTGAACACAGGGCCAAAGCTCCGCCTGCGGCCTCAAGCTCCCCTTGCAAAGACAACATCAGACCGTGACTGTCCACAATCCCGGTAGACGGGGACAGCAAGGCTGCTTCACATCGCAAGGCGGGCTCCAGCGCTTGCGCCTCAGTGGCAGACAGCCATTGCAAATCATGCACACCATTGCCCTGGGCTTTGGCGGCCAACGCTTGAAGGCCGGGCAGTTGATCGACCCCGGTTGCGACCACCAGCTTGCCGCAACGTTGATGCGCCACCTGGTGCGCCTCGCAATAACCGTACAGCAGGTCACGCCCGGCTACGCAGAGCTTGGCCTTCAAAGACCCCGGCGGGTAATACAGGCCCGCATGGATGACCTCGCTATTGCGCGAACTCACCCCACTGCCGATTTGCTTGTCTTGCTCGAGAACCAAAGTTTCCATGCCCCGCTGCGCCAAAGCCCGCCCCACAGCCAAGCCCACCACGCCCGCGCCTATCACCACTGCATCAACTTTTTCCATCAGCCTATTGTGCGATGCACGCCACAAATCGCCGCTGGGCCGCCGAGCAAAAAGACAAATCGAAACTTTCCTGCACCCCAGCTTTCGCCAACTATTGCGCGCCCTGCGCACAAGATAGGCCTCGGGAGCCAAAGTGTCGGCGAAACACCCCGCTTTTTGAGCGATCGCCAAGCGCCACTACGCTGACACTCCGCAGCCATCGAGCTCAGCAGTTATGGGCCACCTCAGGCCATCGTCAAAAACGATGCGGGGATCAGGGAGCCAATCAAAGAAAGAACAGTGGAGTCATGGTGAACCCATGACTGCGAGGGCACCATCATGTCTGCTAGCGCGAATGCGGTCGGCAAACGCATCTTGATCGTCGACGACAGTCGAGCCATCCAGGCCATCATCCGCCGGGTACTCGAATGCGAAGAACTGGGTGAGCTGGATTTTCAAACCGCCAACGACGGCGCTGAAGCGCTGGACAAGGTCCAGGCCTTCAAGCCCGACTTGGTCTTGTCGGACTGGCATATGCCGGGCGTTTCCGGCATTGAGTTGCTGCAAGCCTTGCGGCAAACCGGGCACAACAATATCGCCGTCGGCTTTGTCACCACGGACCGCGCCACCGAATGCCAGGCGCAGGCGCGCAGCAATGGCGCCTTGTTCGTGCTCAACAAGCCTTTTGACAACCAGGCCTTGCGCAATGCCGTGGCCATGGGTTTGGGTCGAAGCGCCTTGGCTCCTACCTCCGCTGCGACCCACAAGATCGCAAGCGACAGCCCGGCCAAGACGCAAGTCGCCGCAACAAACAAGGCAGAGCAAGCAGCCATCGAATCGCTCGCTCAAGCACAGCATGCCCTGTTTGCCCATCTGGGCATGCGCGGTTTCGACTTGGTTCGCGCAGAAAGCCAAGAGGCCTTTGTGCAAAAGGGACCGCAGCTGATCGCGCTGTATGGCAGCGCCGGCCGCAAAGGTGTTTATGCCGTGGGGCTGCTGGACTTTCCGGCTTGCTGGATGCTGGGCGGCCTCGCCGCGGGCTGCAGCCCACAGGAAATGCAAAGTACCCGCGAAGCCGGCAAACCCAGCAACAAACAAATCGAGCAAGCAACTCGCTTCATGCGCGCAATGGGGCCTTTGCTCAAGAAGCGCAGTCCGAGTGACGAGCCAACGTTGAACACCGCAAGGCTGTCCAGCCAAGCCCTGGAGCGGCTCGCCAGTTTGACCGAATCCAATGCAGGCCGCACCGACCTGCACCTGCGCATTCATTCGCTGGGGGTGCATGGCGAAGCGCGCTTGAGCTTCATGCTGACGGTTTGAGCATGAGCGCGTCGATGTCTCTGGAGGACTTTGCCAGCATTGCGGTGCTGTGCGCCAATGCGGTCTTCATCGTCGTCTCAGTGGCGAGCTATCTGCGCATGAACGCGCACGAGCAGCGGCGACAACAGTTCATCGTGCGCGCGCTCAATGACACGCGCGACAGCGGCCGTGAACTGAAAGGCGTGGCACGAGAGCTGGCCCGACTGATGGAGCGGGCCGAACGCATGCGCCTGTGGCAACGCGGTGGATCCAGCGAGTCCATGGGGCACTCTTCCTCCGATTGGGATGCGGAACCCAGCGCTGACATCGGCCCCGAGCCCGATATGCAAAGGCTGCGCCCGCTCGACTCACCCGCCAGCATGCAGCCCGAGGCTTATGCGGAATGGCGCCGTTTGCACCAAGTGGAGCTGGATCGCGTGCTGCAACAGCGCCGGCGCTTGCAAGACCAACTGGCCACAGCATTGCAACGTCAGCAAGAGGCCGAACGCCTGCTGCACCACTCCCGATCCCGTTCTGGCAGCAACTCCGAGTCCCGCAGCGAGCCCAATGGTCGCGAACGTCAACTGCTGCAGCATGCTCAATCACAGCTGCAAGAAGCCCTGCTGCGCAGCGAAGACGGAGAGAGCCAGCTGCAGAAACTGCGCAAACAGTTGCAGACGCTGGAAGGTAGATTGGAACGCAGCCTGATCGAGAAGGACTTCATCGAAGACCATTTATTGCGACTTGATCGACAAGAACGGCAACAGCAAGAGCAGGGCTTGGTAGCCAGCCCCTGATTGGCGGCACAATCGCTACCCTGCTTGGCTTCGATTGGCGAACGTCCGGATAGCGTACGCAGCGATTCAATCATTCCGGCCAAATGCTCGAAAAATGCACGAGCATCAAACAAGCAAAATTGTCTGCAATCAATCTCTGAAGGATATCAAGCATGGGTCGCCCCGTTCTTATCAGCGCTGGACTGCTGGCCTTGGCCCTGGCATTCACGGCCCCCGCACGCGCCGACTTCGAACTGGTGGACAAAAAAGGCCGCCGCATCGTGTTGAAAGACAACGGCACTTGGCGTTATGTCGATGCTGCCGACAACACCGCCTCGGCCGCCGAGGAAAAGAAACCGGAAGTCAAACTCGACGAGATGCTCGAGTTGCAGATCACCCGTCGCGTAGAAAGCCCTGGCGGTTGCAGCTTCGAGTTGTCACTGGCCAACAAGCTGCCGTTCGAGGTGCGCAATCTGGTGCCAGACTTTTCCGCTTACCGGGCGAACGGCCTGGTTCATTCAACGCAACTGACCAGCTTTGCCTGGATCAAGCCGAGCGAAGTTCGCAATAAAACTGTGCAATTCAATGGCATCGCCTGCTGGGATATTGCTCGCCTACAAGTGCATGGCGCGGACCGCTGCGAAGTCGGCGACTTGAACAAGTTCACCGAGGCCAAGGGCAAGTGCCTGGCCGCCATCAAGGTCCTGCCCAGCGACTTGCTGACATTCAATAAGTAAGGACCTAACTCAGGCTTCAGATGGGGCCTGAGCCTCAAAGCGACCACTGAGCAAGGCAGGCAAGCGCTCCACACCCATTCGGAAACCGCAGGCCTGGGCGTGCCCACCACCGCCCATGCTTTCGGCCAGCGCAATGCAATCAAAGTGGCGCTGCGAACGCAGCCCACACTTCACCGCACCGCCCTGCCCGGCACTCCACATCAAGGCAAACGTGCCTGACTTGGCGGAGAGCAAATCCCCCACCAGGCTGTGGAACATGCCAGGCGCATTGACCATCAAACCCTCAATGCCATTGAAGACCAGGGGCTGAGCCCCTTCTGCCAAATCGGCGCAGAGCTTGCGATACTTTTCGTCCATGGCTGCGCCGCGCGCCATAAAGGCCGTGAGTTGCTCTGGCGTGAAAGCCGCCAAGGCCTGCCAGCGTACAAAGTCTTTTTCCTCCATATCGAGGGCAGACAAAAAGGCGCCGCTCTCCGGGTATTGCCATGCCCAGATATCACGGTCCTCGATATAGCGCACCAGAGCAGGAACCTCGCCCTCGGAATGGAAAAACTCCCAGGCCAGGCGAGCGCCAGACTTGCTCATGTCGAAGTGCAAAACACCGCAGCGGCAGGCATAGCCGCTCAGCTTTTCGGCCGCGCTTTTGTGATGGTCCAGCAGCACCAGTTTGGCCACCCCCGCCTCTTCAATGGCGCTCAAAATCTCTTGCGGGAAGGAGAAATCCAGGATGTAAACCGCTCTCCCAGCCAACGCAGGCAAATCAGCCACGCTTTGAACCTGGCCATGATCCAGGCCGATGAACTCCGCCTTCCCCTCGTAATAGATCCACGCCGCCAAAGCCGCAGCAAAGCCATCGGAACAGCCTTTGCCGTGATACAGAACCAAAGGCTGCGGATCCGTTTTGGACGGAGCAATCAGCAGTTGCAAGGGAAGAATGGATTTCATGGCGCACCAATTGAAGAGAGGCGAGGCACAAGCAGCTATCGCCATCGTATTGAACAAGAAAAAAGCCCTAAGTGTTTGAAAACTTAGGGCTTTTTGATGAGGAACTCTGCCGCGAGGCAGAGCTTGCAATGGACCGGGGTCACTTGAACTCTCCTATGAAAACGCCTTTTTTCAATGCCGAGTTGCCCCCAAAGTTGCCCCCAGACACACAATGCTGCACCGCTTCGCAGCGGCCCGGATGCTACCTCCGAAACTCTCCGAGTTTGCCCTGCCCTAAAAATCAACGGGAACAGCGGGAACACGGGAACGGCAAGGCGCAAACCCGCATGAACACTGGCGTTTTCTGTTCCCGTCACCGGCTGAAGGCTGTTCCCGCCAATACATGCACGGGAACAACTCAAGGCGTCTCATGCGCTGACGAAGCTCCAGGAGTCGGTCTTGGTGAGTCGCACCCGCTCGGCCTTTAAAGCGAAGGAAAGGTTGTCAAGGTGGAGTTGCCAAACGTGAATGTTTGGGGCAGCTTCCGCCAGCCATTCGGCGACTTGCTTCCGTTGATTGTTTCCTATGTCAGCACCCAATAAAACACCCTTCAGTGCCGGTAGAGGGTAAGTTTGAACCCGGACTGCCTCACTCCCTGCATCTGTCGGAAATCGAAAGTCTCTCCATTCGTCCTCGTATCGCCACACATCATGTTTTACACAAAGCGCTTGCTGCATACGTTCTTGTTGCGCCTCGTCGTCCGCAGGATCCTGCAGACCGCAAATTTTTGGGCGTAGCGGCGAATAGTGAACTCGATGCAGTTTTTCGAAGTACTCGTGCCTGCCGTCGAAGCACAAGCTTATGCCTTGGTGCTTTGAGGCATAGTGCGCCCACATGAGGGAATGTTTACCGCGCGAAGATAAGCACAGCACGCCAATCGTGCCAACAGCCTCCCTTAGAAGTTGATTCTGTGCCCTCCTGGTAGATGGCTCTTGAAGTTTCTGCAAGTACTTGACTAGGTCTTCTTGAGTCAGTTTTTTCACCTGGTCTGCCGGTAACCCTCTCCGGCTCAGGCTTTCGACCAGGCGCCTTTGTAGGCGGGCTGGCGTAACACCGCTGGCGTCATGAACTGGCGAACAGTCGAACGGGTCGTTGAACTTCAAAGGACTCTGGTAGTAGAGCTTCTGTGACACCAGGGCTTGGCGAGTGAACTCAATGCTCCGTTCATCAAGGCTAAGGTACTTAAAAACATGCCTCGGCCGATGTTCTTTTCGATTGTTCAAATGACCTCCAAACGGGCATATTGCCCGGCTGCAGATCATAAAAAACTGGCCTACCTAGTTCACAGTTCATCCGCAAAAATGCTTGGCTTGATGTGATAGACCGGCGCCAGGCCCATTCCGGGCAAGCGCTGTTTGCTGGTCGTCCGGTCTTTCTCATGGCGCAGATGCCCGCGCCGCTTCAGTAAAGTCGCCACCGCCCCAGCATCAAAGCCCTTGGCTACTTCCTGGCGGAAGGACTCAGGCAGCACCATGAATTCAACTTGAGCTGAAAGCCGCTCGTTTGATTCGGGGGCGCTGTGACGCTCCAAGTAGTCGGTAGCTGCATCGAACTTCAGTGGTGTTCCACATTCGTCCACCAACCGCTTGAAACCGGCCCGGTAGGGTGTGTTCCCCCGGTGGTCATCCATGGCCCGATGGCTCCAGGTAAACAGCGCATCTCCGTTCTTCTCAAGCCAGGCCTTCACCTGGCGCAGCATTGAGGCCTCTTCGCCGTTATCCATGTGGCCACGCGCACCCAGCCAAGCATCAAAGCACTTCCGCACGGCAGCCGAGGCCTCCCCTGCCTGCCAACCCGTGATGCCCGCCCGCGTTGCCAGCTCGCCCGCCACAGCAACCACCGCAAAGCGATTGCCAACGCGGAAAACCTGCTGCGCCGCTGCAGCCGGCACAAGCGCCGACTTCTGAGCCTCGATCAGCGGCCCCAGCTCGGCCGGCAGTGTATCGAAGCACCCGGCCAGCCATTCCACCCAGGCCCGGCCGGCTGAGCCGTAGTGCTGGCCAGCGTTATGGGCGATGCCATCGGCCAAAGCCTGTGCAGAGCTGAAGCCATGCAGGCATTCAAGACCGCCCATGCCAGCGCCCGCGTCTAAGGGTATATCCACAAAGCGGACCTCTTGCCCTGCCCGCATGTCCTTGCCAGCCTGGCGCATGTGGTCACCAAGGCCCAGCTCGCCCGAAGACAGGAACAACAGCCGCCAGGTGCGCCGCCGCTTGGCCAGGCCGCCACGGGTGGCCCGCCCCTTCTCTTGCTCATTGGCCAGCATGTAGGCGCATTCGCCGGCTACCTTGGGGTCGAGCTGGCCGAACTCATCAAGGATCAACAGTGAGTCACTGTGCTGCACGGCCGTAGCCTCCAAGGCGTTATCCGTGGTGCGCCAGCGCTGCATATAGGCGGGCGGTCCGTACACGCTGGCCGCCACCTTCAGGGCCGTGGTCTTGCCTCCGCTGGAGTCGCCCCGGTACTGGAAGCCGCCGCTCTCCACACCTGCCAGGCGCAACAGCGGCCCAGCAAATGCACAGCACAGCGCAAACATCAGGCGGGAGTTACCTACGGCCAGCGCCGCCACGGCATCACGCCAGGCCACCAGCTCGCCCCGCTGCTTGTACTGGTCATCAATGCCGCCCTCGCTTTGGTAAACATAGCGCTGGCCCTCGGCCTGGCCGATGCTCCCCGAAGGCAAGACATACACGCCACCATGCCAGCCCACCCGATCCGTGCTTATCGCACGGGCCGAAATGCGCCGGGTGTCGATATAGCGGGCCAGCAGATTGCGGGCCTTGGTTCCTGGCGCTATCTGTAGACCCATAGCCCGAAGATAGCCAGCCCACTCGCTACCCTCGCCGGCCAGCATCTGCGCAGGCATTGCCCAGGCCTTGGAATTTCCATCCGGGTCTTTGAACTCCAGCAGATAGCCCCAAGCCTCCGCGCCATCGTTGCGAGTCTTTGCGATCACTTCCAGGCGGGCGCACACCCATTCGGGCTTGCGCTCGTTTCCCTCAGCATCACGCGACACGAAAAACAAGCCCTCGGCCGACAAGTGGAAGGGGTCCGCAGGGTCTTGCCCATCTTGGCCGCCTCCACCCTTCCCCCCATGCCCACCAGAAGAACCGCCCGCGCTTGCAGCGCTGTCAGCCTGGCGCTTCGGCAGATGCACTACTTTGCTGGTCCCCTTGCTCGCTCTCGCTGCGGCCGATTTCTCAGGCGCCGTAGCATGGCACTCAAGATCAGGCCTTGGGTCCGCTGCATCAGGCCTTGGGGCCAGGCTCGCCTCTGCGGGCGCATTCGACACCGCAGCGACCGGCAAAGACTCCACGGCCGCATTCACCAGCGAAGCCACCTTCTCCAAACCGGCCGCCGCGTGCAAGTCGTTGAAGTCGTTACAACCACTGTCCGGGAACACTTCGCCGGCCACTGCGCCGGCCGCTTTCATGGCTCTCAATACTTGAGCCGAAGCAACCCTGCCCGGATTCTTGCCGGTCCGCTCAGCCGTGGCCGTATCGTCATCACCGCACACCAAGAAGGCCGCGCCAGGGTAGACCGTGCGCAGCTCCTTGGCTACTGCGACAAGGTTGCCTGCATCAAAGCACACCGCCACAGGTCGCCCCGAAGCCTCATGAATGCTGGCCGCCGTGGCGTAGCCTTCAGCCAGGCACAGCACTGCAGCGCCGGCCGGTTCACCCAACCAATGCAGCATGCCGGCCTTGCGCCCGCCTGAGAGAAAGCGCTTCTCACGCCAGCCCCGCGCCTCTTGCTCAGGGGTAGGCTTGGCCGGGGCGATGCGCTGCACGTTCTGCAGTTCACCGGCCGCATTGCGCATGGGCACCAGCAGCATGCCGTCTGCAAGATAGCGCACCCCGAAGCCCTGCACACCCTTGCGGGCCAAGTACGGGCTAACGCCTGTTTGCAGCGCATCGCCCCACAGCTCGGCCGCATCCTTGGCCGCCTGCTCGGCCCGCTTTCGGTAATCGGCCGCCTCGGCTTCGCGTTGCTTGCGCTTGCGCTCGGCCTGGCGCTCTGCTTCGGCCAGGGCCTCTGGGCTTGGCTGTGCATGCGCCTGCATGTTGTCCGCATCTGGAAAGCGATAGCCATGGTCTTTGGCGATGCCAAACAATGTGCCCACCGTGACGCGCCCGCCTGCCTTGATGCTGCGCCAAGTATCTTTGGCCGCCGTGGCGCTGTAGTCGCTGCCCTGCTGGCTCCAGCTGTCCCACAGTTCGAAACCATCGGCGCCCAGCTCGGCTTTCACAGCCATGGCCAAGCGCACCCAGGTTTCGCGGTCTACATCGGGAGGGATGCAGGCCAGGGCATCACGCACCAGGGCAGGCGTAATGACCCGCCCGGCTGTTTTCTCTGTCATGAGCCGCCGCCTTTCATGAATCCCCTTGCTCGCATCCAAGCTTGGGCCTCGCTCAAATCCAAAACTCCAACCCTTGCCTTGGCCGGCGCACTCATTGCCAAGCGAATCTGGCGAATGAATGGGTTTGAAGAAAACGCCAAAGCAGGGGAAGCTTTGCGGCCAGTGTTCTTTTCGTGACTCGGCTTGCGGGCGCTCATGGCTGCACCTCCGAACCCTTGAGCTTCAAGGCAATAGGACTGCCGGGCATGGCATGGAAGTGCGGAACGAAGTCCCAGCAAACCGCCTCAGGGAACAGAAAGAACCGCTGCTCGGTGGTGTAGCCGTCCGCGTAAACAAAGGCATCAAAGCTGGAGTCCACCGGCTCACCGGCCGCAGCCAAGCGGGCGACGATTTCAGCCACAGCAGACACGCGGCAGGCCTTGGCAATCTCACTGCTCAAGGCGCCGGCTTTTCCTTTTGACGCCAGAAAGCGCTTCACTCGCTGGCTCTCGGCCGCAATACGCCGGGCGCTCATGGCTGCACCTCCTGGCCTTCCAAGCGGTTCAGCAAGGGCAAGGCCACCTGCCAAGACATGCGGCCACGCAAGGCCGCCTTGAGGACGATTCGACGCGCCACACGGCGCAAGTAATGAGCGGGGGCACCCTCGGTAGGGCGTGGCAAAGCGGCAAGCATGCCGCTGGCTTTGGTAGTCATGGTTTCAGGCTCCGTGATGAGCTGCTGGAAACCACCGCCCCACGTTTTCAAGCGCAGGGGGTGGGCGGGATGTTGAAAACACGAATCACGTCGTGCGGCCACCCTTACGGATAGGCCCATCCCGCCCATAACTTGGAAGTCTGGACGTGACAAAGCCGCTCTGTCGGGGCGGCTAACCGCGTGATTTGAGGTGTTTTCAAGCACCTGTCGGGAATGTAGCACGCTGTGCCTTTTCATGGTCTGGTTCATCGAGTCGCGCTCAAGTAGCGCGGGCGCATTGGGCCTGAGATGGCTCAAGCTGGGCGAGGTGCAATCACTCAGGTTCTGCCGTACTGTCTGCCTGCCAGAAAAGCCCCGGTTTGCTCTGAACAACGAGGCGGCCGGTGTCCTCCCAAGTGATGCGCAAGACCTCGCCGCCAGGTACGCCAGGCGAAGGCGGCAGAGTCAGGACTTGGGCGCGCAAGCGTTCCCCATTGAATGCCGCAGGCGAGAGACGAAGGCCACCAGGCCGCCGCATTTCGTGACCGTCTCGCGGCTCCAGAATCGCAGCATTGGCAAGGAAGTCAGCCCCATCACAGAGCGCACGGAAGCAGGCCCAGCCCCTAGCCTGGCTTGGGTCGCGTTTGAGCGCATCGCCAATCAGGTTCAGCAGCCGGCGACACAATGCCGCATCCGACAAGGGCCATGGTTGAGGCCCAGGGTCATAGCCTTTTGGGAACAAAGGAAGATAGCCGGCATCGGGGTTCCGCTCCAATGCATCGCAGGCCGCTTGCAGCAACGCGATCCCAGAGTAGGAGGCCCGAAGCAAGACAATGAGATCCCGCGCAATTGGAAGATCAACGGCAGTATCCATACTGCTCAGGATTGCCAACGGATCAAGACGGCGGCCGTGGGTTTGGACCGGAGCGGCGCTCATTGCTGCGCACCCTCGCCGCCGGATACACCAAGCACAGAGGCATTGCCGCCGCTCTGTGCGTTCACCCCAGAAACTGAGGCGATACGGTCTTGGACCCACTGCAGGACGGCGGATTCCGGCCAAGCCACGCAGCGGGGCGTGACCTGCACGCAGCGCGGGAATTGGCCGCGCTTCATAAGTAGGTAAATGGTGGACTTCTTCATGCCTGAAGCGGTTTCCACATCAGGAAGCCGCAAGAGGCGGTCACGTTTGATCTGCGGGCGGTTTTCGGATACGAGTTGCACTTTGTTGACTCCATCAAGACCCCGAGGGGCAATGACGGAATGCTCGGCGAGGATGCCCGGAACGGGCTAGCAGATTCCGGTTCCGTTCCGGGTTCCGGCCTCTACTGGCCAAGAGGGCACACGCTGTTTATTGAGACTTTCGCGGGCTTCGTTGCCTTGGGTGATGCGCTTCGTCAACGTACGCCAGGCATTGGCCCAGCCCTTGTTTGCCAGCTCGGACAAGGCCGCTTCTTTGCCCAAGCCAGCAGCTATCAGCGCGTCATAGGCGGTGATGAAAGCCACGGCGTCAGCTATCCTCCAGGTCTTCCCGATGACAAAGCCATCGGGCGGCGAGGCCGTCGCAAGGGCCGCAACCTGCCTAGCCTTGATCGCCGCCGAGTCCACACGCACAACCGGGGCCGGCATCAGCGCTGGCCACAGCCGCACCGCGTCCGCATCCGACACCCCCAACACCGCCCCAGGGGCTAAGCCTGGCGGCCGGTCTACAGCATTGATACGGCCAGCCTTCAGGTTCTCTAGCCAGTAATTCAGCAGCCATGCATTGGCGTTCCGTTCCGCATCCTCTGCCGTCGAGTCATTCAAGTTCAAACGCAGCTTGCCGACTCGTTTGGCGCTCGGATTCGGGCTCAAGTAGTGCGGCGCTTCGTCACATGGCAAAACAGGACCCGGCGAGGCCATGCCCCACCCATGGGCATGACTGTTCCGTAATGCGTAGGCCGAAAGCCTCTCGGCAGGCCTTACGGGATGCAGCACCAGCAAAGATGAAGAGTCTTCTTCCGCCAGCGCCGCCAGCAGCTCGGCCATCGCATCAAGCGGGGCCGCCCGCTTCGCCTGTCCCATTGGCTGCAAGTAAGCCAACAGTCGCCGCGCCGGTTTGCCATCGAACCAGCGCGGCGCCTCAGCCGCAGCCGCTTTCGCTTCCTGCAATTCGCTGGCAGGAGTGGCACAGGGCCAGGCTCTGAGGTATTGCCGCACCGCCCCTTGCGCATGACGCTGCAGCGCGGGCAAGTCATATTCCTTCAACATAGGTCCCCCTGCCCCTGCCGAAAAAGCACCGCGCCGCCTGGCAGGGTTTCAGGCTTGCCGGCTGTAGCTAGCAGCCGGAGGCGCGGTGCAGCCGCGATCCTGCAGAAATGTGCGGAACAAGTGACGCCCAGTTGTTCCGGGCGGCGGCGTAAGGGGCCGGGGAGCTGCCACCCGCGCCACGCTTCCGCCCGCGTCCGTAAAGCGCCAAGGAAGATGCGGCCCAAACGAGCTGGGCACCGTCTCAGACGGACGCAACACGGCCGACGCGGACCTTTCCAACGGCTGCCGTACTCGTCGTGCGTCGCACGTTGGCGGACGCTAGCGGAATCCCTTGGACTGTTGCGTGTTGCCTATCTATAGGGGCCATCAGCTAGAGGCATGCTGCGGCTTAAATCACCCGCAGAGCGAACCAGGCCGGAAGGACCCAAGACCTTGCGCCGCCGTCAGCTCTGCCAAGCGATCGACTGCCTCAATAGATCAGAAAGAAGTAATGAATATGTTTCTTCTTCTCTTCTCTGTTCCCGTGTTCCCGCTCTGTTCCCGCTCTTGTTCCCGTACTCTCCTGGCGCACCTGGCCGCCCGCTAACCCGCATGGTTGCTGGCTTCCGCTAAGAATCACCGGCCAGCTTGCCCGCCTGTTCCCGCGTTCCCGTGAGTTTTCTGTGTCCCCAGCCATTTTTCTGGAGGCGGACACCTCAAAACACGGCGCGAAAGGATGCCGGGCACCACCCCCACCCCGCGCAGGCAGCAAAAAGGGCCTTGCGGCCCTTGACTGAAACTTCCTGCTAACTGCCCGCAATCAAGCGGCCCTGACCTGTTTCGGCACGACCGTGGCACTCTCCCCCCTGTTTCAGCAAGACCATGGCACACACGGCGCGAAAGGATGCCGGGCACCACCTCCACCCCGCGCAGGCTCCAAAAAGGGCCTTGCGGCCCTTGATTGAATCGCCCAGGACGGCCCTCAGTTATGCGGCCCTGCCCTGTATCGGCACCACCTCGGCACCCTGCCTCAGCTTGTCCAAGTAATCCGCCCAGGTCTGCATCATGGCTTGGCGCTGTGCAAGGTATTGGGTGCGGTTATAGGCTCGCCCCAGGGCATCACCCACGGCATGCGCTAACTGAGCCTCGATCACCTCAGGGGCGATGCCCAGGCGCTCAGCAATCATGGTCCGGGCAGTGGCCCTGAAGCCGTGCGCGGTCATGTCCTCATTGCCATAACCCAGCCGCCGCAAGGCGCTGCGCACCGTGTTTTCGCTCATGCAGCGTTGCCCACTGGTCAATGCGGGGAACACGAACCGCCCCGATCCGGTCAAGCGCTCCAGCTCCGTCAACTGCTCCACCGCCTGCAAAGGCAAGGGCACCAGATGAGGCGGGCCGTCTACTTTGTCAGCCTTTTTGCGCTTCATCACCTCAGGCGGCAAGGTCAGCATGGCCCCGGCCAGGTCAACCCAGGCCCATTCCATATGCCTTAGCTCTCCGGGCCGCAGCAACAGCAGCGCCGACAACTCCAAAGCGGCCCGCGTCACCACATGCCCCGAATAGCCGCGCAAGTCGCGTAGCAGCTTGCCCACCTGCACTGGGTCAACAATGGCCGCATGGTGGCGGGTCTGCACCGGCTGCATGGCGTCTTTCAAGTCGGCGGCCGGGTTGCGCTTGCATGCGCCCGTGGCCACGCCGTAGCGGAACACTTGGCCGCAAGCGTCCTTGATGCGATGGGCGGTTTCAACTGCACCCCGCGCCTCGACCCGGCGCAGCATTTCCAGCAGCTCAGGCGCCTCGAGCTCAGCAATGGGCCGGCGCCCGATCCAAGGGAAGGCGTCTTGCTCCAGGCGAATACGGGTGCGCTCCGCGTGGCCGGCGCTTACCTTGACCTCATGTACGGTCTTGAGCCAGTCGCGGGCCACAGCCTCAAAGGAATCCACGGGCGGCAAGCCAGCATCCGCCAAGCGCTCAGCTTCTCGCTTGCGCTGCAAATCAGCCTTGTCCGCCTGGCGCTGCTCGCTCGGGTCTGCCCCTTCCGCCACCAGCTTGCGGGCCTCGGCCGCCTTGGCTCGGGCATCTTTCAAGCCCGTGGCCGGATAGACCCCCAAGCTCAGCCGCTTCTCAACGCCTGAAACCCGGTACTTCAAGCGCCAATACTTGGCCCCATTCGGCCGCAGCTCCAGATAGAGGCCGCCACCATCAAAGAGCTTTTGCGCCTTCTCGCCGGGCTTCGCATTGCGAATCAGCACATCGGTGAGTTTGTCTTGGGCCATGGGGGCATCTCCTTTGCTGGGGGCAACTTCCTGAACCGCTTGCCCCCAATTCTAGGCTTGCCCCCAATGTTGCCCCCACGCTTGACCGGATGCCCCCAACCTTTGGCGCACTTCAACGGACAAGAAAAAAGCCCTAAGTCGTTGATTACTTAGGGCTTTTTGGACTTCTCCGCACCTTGTCGGAGGCTGTAATGGTGGAACCGGGGGGAATTGAACCCCCGTCCGCAAGCCATCACCGGGCAGATCTACATGTTTAGCCGGCTGGTTTGAATCTCACGGTTGAATCGCGCAGTGGCACGCTATCCTTCCCGCCAGTCACTAAATCTTGTTCCCTACCGAGTGACCCGGCAAGAAACCAGCCAATGTGAATGACTTCTCAGCTGTCCATCTTGCGACTTAAGCCCGGCCCATTGGCCAACCGTTGAGAAGCTCACGCGCAATTAAGCGGCGAGTGCGAACGTAGAGTCGTTTGCAGTTACTTTGTTTCCAGTGGTTTTACGAGCGAACTGGTGCTCGACATGCCCTACTCCGGATCCGCACCCACGTCGAAACCTGGTCGGTCCCAGAACTCACTATTTTAGGGTAGTCCGAGCACTTGCAAGAGCTGCGCGGGCGAAGAAAGAACAATATCTGCGCGCCATTCTTCAATCGGCTTGCCATTTCCTAGGTATCCCCAGGCTGCAGCCACCGTGCGCATGCCCGCCGCACGACCGGCCACGATGTCGCGTTCGTCATCCCCCACGTAGATGCAATGCTCGGGAGCGACGCCCGCGCGCTTGGCAGCTTCCAGCAAAGGCGCGGGATGCGGTTTGGAATGCGGCGTGGTGTCTCCACCGACCACAACTCGCGCCGAGTCATGCAGACCTAACTGCCGCGTTAGTGGCAAGGCAAAACGCTCGGCCTTGTTGGTCACGATGCCCCAGGCCATATCCGCTGCGACCAAGGCATCGAGCAGGGTCTGCACATCTTGAAATAAGCGGGTTTCCAGAGACAGACGCGCCTCGTAGCGGCTCAAAAACTCGTCCTTCAAGGCTTCGTACTGCGCATCCTCCGGGCGGACTTGCAAAGCCAGCCCCAGCATGCCCCGCGCGCCGGCTCCCACCATGGGCCGCAATTGCGCCAAGTCCAGCGCCGGCAGGCCGCGCAGAAGGCGCATCTCATTGGCTGCACCCGCCAAGTCAGGAGCGCTATCAACCAAAGTCCCATCCAAGTCAAACAGGACCGCACGAACACCCGAGCGCAGTTCGAGCAAAGACTCCGATGCCGTCAAGTTCATAGCGGTCGACGGCAGGCCAGCAGATAGTTGACGTCGGTGTCTGTACCCATGGAATAGCGCTGGGTCAGCGGGTTGTAGCTCAAACCGCGGCTGGAGTGAAGTTCCAGGCCGGCGTCGCGACTGAACTGCGCCAACTCCGATGGGCGCAGAAAGCGCGCGTACTCATGGGTACCGGCCGGAATCATCTTCAACAAATACTCCGCGCCGACGATGGCAAACAGAAAGGACTTGAGGTTGCGATTCAAGGTGGACAAGAACACCCAGCCGCCCGGCTTGACCAGTTCACCAAGAGCCCGCACCACCGAGGCCGGGTCGGGCACATGTTCCAGCATTTCCATGCAGGTCACGACATCGAAGGAAGCGGGCCGCTCCAAAGCCAAGGCCTCGACAGCGATTTCCCGGTACTCCACGCCCTCAGTGCCCGCCTCCATGGCGTGCAACTGGGCCACGCGCAGCGCCTTGGTCGCCAAATCAATACCCAAGACTTGGCCTCCACGACGCGCCATCGAATCCGACAGAATGCCGCCGCCGCAACCCACATCGAGCACCTGCTTGCCCGCCAGCGGGCACAGGCTGGACAACCAGTCCAGGCGCAGCGGATTGATCTGATGCAGGGGCTTGAATTCGCTCTCGGTATCCCACCAGCGGTGGGCCAAATCACCAAACTTGGCGAGTTCTTGAGGGTCAGCGTTGGTCATGGCGGAGTGCTATGAAAAATGAGGTTTGCAAGAAGGAATGCGCCAATAAAAAAGCCCCGCACGAGCGGGGCTTTTACTAGCAATCCAATAAGGCAAGCGCCGAGGCGCTTGACCCTTGATTACTTGCTAGCGCGTGTACCGACCACTTCGATTTCCACGCGGCGGTTCTTGGCGCGGCCTTCGGCGGTCTTGTTGTCAGCAACAGGAGCCTTCTCGCCCTTGCCTTCGGTGTAAACACGGTTCTTCTCAGCACCCTTGCTCACCAGATAGGCCTTGACGGCTTCAGCGCGGCGGACCGACAGCTTCTGGTTGTAGTCATCGCTACCCACCGAGTCGGTGTGGCCAACAGCGATGATGACTTCCAGATTCAGACCATTGGTCTTGCTGTACAGATCGTCCAACTTGGCCTTGGCTTCAGACTTCAACACCGACTTGTCGAAGTCGAAGAATGCGTCAGCAGCGAAGGTGACCTTCTCGCTCACGGGCTTCGGAGGCACAACGATAGGCTTCGGAGCTGCAGGAGCCTCAACCACCGGAGCAGGAGCCGGGGCGGGAGCAGGAGCAGCCTTAGGAGCTGGCTTCAGCGCGCCATCGCACTCTTGAGCGGCAGTTGCCGGGGTCCAGTTGGAATCGCGCCAGCACAGTTCGTTCGTGCCGTTCTTCCAAACGGTGCCATCGGTCGCACGCCAGTTGTCAACGGTCTGTGCGAACGCGCCAGACGAAGCGAAGGCAGCGACTGCGGCGACGGAGATAAGCGACGCCACTTGGTTCAATTTCTTCATGATTCTCCTCTCAAGGAATGCCGCAGTTGCCCTGCGAGTGCCCAGTACTTGAACAAAAAACCTTAGAAAAACCCCACATGCGGGTTTCTCCTAGGGACTCATCGATTGTGCCATAGGGCACCGATAACTTCGTATTGTGGCGGTGCTTCGCGACTCTGATCTCAGCTTTGTTGCGCCGCTGCTACAGCCGGCGCCGCTTAGAATCGCAATTCCAGTCCCCAACGATGCAGGCCCACCTGATGGGTGCGAGCCGAGCACAAGCGCATGACCCAGTTCGCCAAGGAAACATTGCCCATCAGCCTCGAAGAGGAAATGCGGCGTTCATATCTCGATTACGCCATGAGCGTGATCGTTGGCCGTGCCCTGCCTGACGCCCGTGACGGCCTCAAGCCTGTGCACCGCCGCGTGCTCTTTTCGATGCACGAACTCAACAACGATTGGAACCGGCCTTATAAGAAGTCGGCCCGCATCGTTGGCGATGTGATTGGTAAATATCACCCACACGGTGATAGCGCGGTGTACGACACGATTGTGCGTATGGCGCAGGACTTTTCGCTGCGCCATATGTTGGTGGACGGTCAGGGTAATTTCGGCTCGGTGGACGGCGATAACGCCGCGGCCATGCGATATACCGAAATCCGCCTGGACAAAATCGCCCACGAAATGCTGGCCGATATTGACAAGGAAACCGTCAATTTCGGGCCCAACTACGACGGCTCCGAAAAAGAGCCCTTGGTGCTGCCGGCGCGTATTCCCAACTTGCTGGTGAACGGATCGACCGGTATTGCGGTGGGCATGGCGACCAATATTCCGCCACACAACCTCAATGAAGTCGTCGATGCGTGTTTGCATGCATTGAAGAATCCAGAAGCCTCGGTCGACGAGTTGATGGAAATCATCCCGGCGCCGGACTTCCCGACCGCCGGCATCATCTACGGCCTGACCGGCGCGCGCGATGGCTATCGCACCGGTCGCGGCAAGGTGGTGATGCGCGCCAAGGTGCACTTCGAGGATATCGATCGCGGCCAGCGCCAGTCCATCATCGTTGACGAGATCCCGTATCAGGTCAACAAGAAGACCCTGCTCGAGCGCATTGCCGAGCTGGTGCATGAGAAGAAGATCGAAGGCATCAGCCACATCCAAGACGAGTCGGACAAATCCGGCATGCGGGTGGTGATCGAGCTCAAGCGCGGTGAAGTGCCCGAGGTGGTGCTGAACAATCTGTACAAGCAGACTCAGCTGCAAGACACCTTCGGCATGAATATGGTGGCCCTGATTGATGGGCAACCCAAGCTGTGCAATTTGAAGGACCTGATCACGGTGTTCTTGGAGCACCGCCGTGAGGTCGTGACTCGCCGCACCGTCTTCAATCTGCGCAAGGCCCGCGAACGCGGTCATGTGCTGGAAGGCCTGGCCGTGGCCATGGCCAATATCGACGAGTTCATTGCCACCATCAAGAACTCGCCGACCCCACCTGTCGCCAAGCTCGCCCTGATGAGCAAGAGCTGGGACTCTTCGCTGGTGCGCGAGATGTTGGTCCGTGCCGAGGGCGACACGCCTGGCGGCCGCAATGCCTTCCGTCCCGAAGGCTTGCCCGCTGCATTCGGCATGCAAGAAGATGGCCTCTATCGCCTGTCGGACGACCAAGCCAGCGAAATTCTGCAGATGCGTCTGCAACGCTTGACCGGCCTGGAGCAAGACAAGATCGTCAGCGAGTACAAGGAAGTCATGGCGCAGATCGCTGATCTGCTGGACATCCTGGCCCGCCCAGAGCGCGTCACCGCCATCATCGGCGACGAGCTCACCCATATCCGCCAAGAATTCGGCCAGACCAAGATTGGCGCGCGCCGCAGCACCATCGAGCCGAATGCCCAAGAACTCGGCACCGAAGACCTGATCACCCCCACCGATATGGTGGTGACGCTCTCGCACACCGGCTACATCAAGAGCCAGGCGCTGAGCGAATACCGTGCGCAAAAACGCGGTGGTCGCGGCAAGCAAGCCACGCAGACCAAGGATGACGACTGGATCGACCAACTCTTCATCGCCAACACGCACGACTGGATTCTGTGCTTCTCGAATCGCGGTCGCGTTTATTGGCTGAAGGTCTGGGAAGTGCCACAGGGCTCGCGCGCTTCGCGTGGCAAGCCGATCGTGAACATGTTCCCGCTGCAGCAGGACGAGAAGATCACCGTGGTGCTGCCGCTGACCGGCGAGTTCCGCGTCTTCCCGGAAGATCACTTCATCTTCATGGCCACCGCCATGGGCACGGTCAAGAAGACCTCGCTGAAAGACTTCAGCAACCCGCGCAAGGCCGGCATCATCGCCGTGGATCTGGACGATGGCGACCACCTGATCGGTGCAGCACTGACCGACGGCAAGCACGATGTGATGCTGTTCAGCGATGGCGGCAAGGCGGTTCGCTTCGACGAAGACGATGTGCGTCCGATGGGCCGTCAGGCTCGCGGCGTGCGCGGCATGATGCTCGAGCCTGAGCAGCGCCTGATCGCCATGTTGGTGGCCGAGGACGAATCGCAAAGCGTGCTGACCGCCACCGAAAACGGCTTCGGCAAACGCACCAACATCCTCGAGTACACCCGCCACGGCCGCGGCACCAAGGGCATGATCGCCATCCAGCAAAGCGAGCGCAATGGTCGCGTGGTGGCCGCGACGCTGGTGCGCCCCGACGACGAAATCATGCTGATCACCGACCGCGGCGTGCTGGTTCGCACCCGCGTCTCTGAGATCCGTGAACTGGGCCGCGCCACCCAAGGCGTGACCCTGATCGCATTGGACGACGGCTCTAAACTGTCCGGCCTGCAACGCATCGTCGAAAACGATGCCAACGAAGGCTCGGCTGAAGCCGAAACCCCGAACGAAGAAGGCACCGATTCCGGTGCTGCCGATGACGCTAACAAGGAATGAGCTTGAACAAGTCCCTTAAGATTTTGGCCGCAGCAACTCTGATTGCGTGTGCCGGCACGTCCTTTGCGCAAGGCGCTTCGACGTCCACTCCCAGCGCCGCCAAAAAGGAGCTGATCGCCAAGATGATCCAGCTGCAGCAACCCGGCGTTGAGAACATCGCTCGCATGCTGATTCAGCAGCCGGTCGGCCAGATGATGCAAGGCGCCGGCCAGGCCCTGCAAACCCAGGTTCCTGCCGAAAAGCGCGAAGCCGCCGCCAAGGCGATTGAAGCCGACGTGCGCAAGTTCGTTGACGAAGCTGTGCCGCTGATGAAGGACAAGGGCGCCAAGCTGTCGGCCGCGACCTGGGGCCCGATTCTGGACGAAAAGTTCAGCGAAGAAGAGCTCAAGCAAATCATTGCCTGGCTGGACAACCCGGTGAGCAAGAAGTACCAGCAGGTCAGCCCCGAGATGCAAAACGCCTTGGGTCAAAAGCTGATGGCTGAAGCCGGCCCGACCCTGGACGCCAAGTTCAAAACCTTGCAGCAAGCCACGGCTAAGAACTTGGGCATCACGCCCAAGCCTGCGGCCTCCGCCCCGGCGGCCGCACCCGCGCCTAAGAAGTAAACCCCACTCGGCCGTCCCTACAGCCCCTCACTTTGTCCACTCTGCCTTGAATCGATGAGCCAGCGCCCGTTCAATTTTTCTGCCGGCCCCGCCGCACTGCCTGAAGAAGTTTTGCAGCAGGTCGCCGCTGAAATGTTGGACTGGCAAGGCTCAGGCATGAGCGTGATGGAGATGAGCCACCGGGGCGCCGAGTTCACCTCGATTGCCGAAGCGGCCGAGCGCGATCTACGCGAGCTGCTGCAGGTACCGGCCACCTTCCGCATCTTGTTCATGCAGGGCGGAGGCTTGGCCGAGAACGCCATCGTGCCGATGAACTTGTCGCGCGGCGGCAAGGTCGATGTGGTCGTGAGCGGTTCCTGGTCGAAGAAAAGCGCCCAGGAAGCACGCCGTTATGCCGACGTCCAAGTGGCCGCCGACGGAGCGGCCAGCCGCTATACCGCTTTGCCCGCGGCCAGCACTTGGCAGTTGCGCCAGGATGCAGCCTATGTGCACTTGTGCTCCAACGAAACCATCGATGGCGTGGAGTTTCATGAACTCCCCGACCTGAAAGCCTTGGGCTGCGATGCGCCGCTGGTGATCGACTGCTCATCGCAGCAGCTGTCGCGCACCATCGATTGGTCGCGTGTCGGCCTGGCCTTTGGCGGCGCGCAGAAAAACATCGGCCCCGCTGGCCTGACCTTGGTCTTTGTGCGCGAAGACTTGATGGGGCACGCCATGAGCATCTGCCCCTCGGCCTTTGACTTCAAGACCGTGGCCGAAGCCAAGTCCATGTACAACACGCCGCCCACCTTTGGCATTTACGTGGCCGGCCTGGTGTTCAAGTGGCTGAAGACTTTCAGCTACGCAGGCAAGACGGGCCTTGCTGCGATTGAGCAGCGCAATATCGACAAGGCGCAGTTGCTGTATGCGGCGCTGGATGCCTCGCCCCTGTTTGAAAACCGCGTCGCGGCCGACTGCCGCTCGCGCATGAATGTGCCCTTCTACCTGCGCGGCGCATTCAATACCGACACCCTCACTCAAGCCTTCCTGACCGGAGCGAAAGAGAGACAGCTGCTGCAACTCAAGGGCCACAAGTCCGTGGGCGGCATGCGCGCATCAATCTACAACGCCATGCCACTCGAAGGCGTGCAGGCCCTGGTGGCCTATCTGAAGGACTTTGAGACCCAATATGGCTGAGAAACCAGCGGAGAGCGCGGGCGTCAGCACCGCAGCTCCTGAACTACTCGCGCTGCGCCAGCAGATTGACGCGCTGGACGCCCAACTCCTGAGCCTGCTGAATGATCGCGCCCATGTGGCCGAGCAAGTCGGCGAGATCAAGCGCCGCGAAGGCTCGCCCTTCTTCCGCCCGGACCGTGTGGCCCAGGTGATCGAGAAGATCAAGACCGCCAACAAAGGCCCATTGAAGGACGAACATGTGGCCGCCATCTGGCGCGAGATCATGTCGGCCTGCTTGGCGCTGGAGTCGCCGCAGCGCGTCGCCGTGCTGGGGCCGCTGGGTACTTTTTGCGAGCAAGCCGCCATCGAGTATTTCGGCGGCGCCGCCGACCTGATTTACTGCAATAGCTTCGACGAAGTCTTCCATGCCACCGCCTCGGGCAGCGCCCAGTACGGCGTGGTCGGCGTGGAGAACATGACCGAAGGCGTGGTGACTCGCTCGCTCGACTTGTTCTTGCACACGCCCACCCATGTGGTCGGTGAGGTCAGCCTGCTGATTCGCCACAACCTGATGCGCCTGGACAATTCGCTGGACGGTGTTGAAGCCGTGCTGGCCCATCCACAGGCGCTGGCGCAATGCCAGAACTGGCTGGCCAAGCATCTACCCAATGCCGAGCGTCGCGCTGTTTCCAGCAATGCCGAAGGCGCGCGCCTGGCGGCCACCAATCCGGCATGGGCGGCCATCGCCAGCGAGCGTGCCTCCACCATTTTTGGCCTGCACATCGCTGCCCACGCCATCCAGGACGAGGCCTACAACCGCACCCGCTTTGCCGTCATCTGCCTGCCGCAGACCATGGCCACGCCACCAGCCACCGGCAATGACTGCACCAGCCTGATCGTCTCGGTACCCAACAAGCCCGGCGCCATGCATGATCTGCTGGTGCCGCTGAAGACCCATGGCGTTTCGATGACGCGCCTGGAGTCTCGCCCGGCGCGCACCGGCCAGTGGGATTACTATTTCTACATCGATCTGGACGGCCACCCCTCGCAGCCCCATGTGGCGGCGGCACTGACCGAACTGCGCGAGCTGAGCGCCTTTTTCAAGGTGATTGGCTCCTACCCTCTGAAGGCATAGACCGGCGATGTTCGACCAACTTGGCGTGATCGGCTGCGGCCTGATGGGCGGCTCCTTCGCCTTGGCACTGAAGAAAGCCGGCCTGGTCAAACGCGTGGTGGGCTACAGCAAGTCGCCCTCCACCACTGACATGGCTAAGCGCCTGGGCGTCATCGATGTGGCGGCCGAATCGGCGCTGTTGGCCGTCTCGGGCTCCGACATTGTCTTGATCGCTGTACCCGTCTCGGCCACCGAGTCGACCCTGAAGGCGATTCGCCATCTGGTCACGCCCAAGGTCTTGGTGATGGACGTGGGCTCGACCAAGGGCGATGTGGTGGCCGCGGCGCAGCGCGCCTTGGGCAAGCACATCAATGGCTTCGTGCCGGCGCACCCTATCACCGGCAAGGAATCGGGTGGCGTGCAAAACGCCGACGTGACGCTCTATCAAGACTGCCAGGTGATCCTGACGCCGCTGCCGCAGACCGATGCAGGCCTGGTGCAGCGCGCCACCGATGTCTGGTCTGCGCTCGGCGCCCGCGTCTTGAAGATGACGCCAGAGAACCACGACACCGCTTTTGCCGCCGTCAGCCATCTACCGCATCTGCTAGCCTTTGCCTACTTTCAATCGGTCGCCGCACAACCGGCCGGCCGTGATTTCCTAAGCCTTGCAGGCCCGGGATTCCGTGATTTCACCCGCATCGCCGCGAGCGAACCCTCGGTCTGGCGCGACATCCTGATGGCCAACAAGGCCGAGGTGCTGGTGCAGTCGCAACGCTTCCGACAGGCCTTGGATGCCATCGAAGCGCTGTTGAAAAACGATGACGCTGCAGCGCTGGAAGCCCGCATCCGACTGATCTCGGAAGCCCGCGCTCAGTGGCAATTGGCGGCACCGCGCCAGCCCAAGTAGACCGAGAGCGCAGGCGCCTGCCGCGCGCGGCCCTCTACCGCAACTTTTTTTGCTGACACCATGTTCAAGATTCCTTTTCTCGACCTCCCGCCACTGCGCAGTGCGGCCGGCACCGTGCGCCTGCCGGGCTCCAAAAGCATCTCCAACCGGGTCTTGCTGCTGGCCGGTTTGTCGGAGGGCGTGACCGAAGTCCACGACCTGCTCGACAGCGATGACACCGCCGTCATGCTCGACTCGCTGAAGGCCTTGGGCTGCCATTTGGAAACCTCGGATCACGGCAAACTGCGGGTCACCGGCATCGGCGGACGCTTGAGCGTTGGCGAAGCCAAGCTGTTCCTGGGCAATGCCGGCACGGCCATGCGCCCGCTGACCGCCGCACTGGCGGTGCTGGCCGCCACCCAAGGTGGCGAGTTCGAGTTGAGCGGCGTGGCCCGCATGCATGAGCGCCCCATTGGAGACTTGGTCGATGCCTTGCGCCTGCTGGGCTGCAAGATCGATTGCCTGGGCCAAGAAGGCTATCCGCCCTTGAAGCTGAGCGGCCCCTCGGCCCTTGACCTGAGCCAGCCCGTCAAGGTGCGCGGCGATGTGTCCAGCCAGTTTCTGACCGCGCTGCTCTTGGCGCTGCCCTTGGTCGCGACCGAGCAAGACGTGGTCATCGAGGTCATCGGCGAGCTGATCTCCAAACCCTATATCCACATCACGCTGGAACTGTTGAAGCGCTTTGGCATCCAGGTGCAAAGCGAGGGTTGGCAGCGCTTCACCATCCCGGCCGGCAGCCGCTATCGCTCGCCAGGCACGGTGCATGTGGAAGGCGATGCCTCCTCGGCCTCTTACTTTGTGGCCCTGGGCGCCTTGGCGGCCGTGGACGCCCCGCTGCGCATCGAAGGCGTAGGCAGCGCCTCGCTGCAAGGCGATGTGCGCTTTGTTGAAGCGGCTCAGGCCATGGGCGCCAAGGTCGAAGCCGGGCCCAATTGGCTGGAAGTGCGCCGTGGCGCCTGGCCACTGCGCGGGATCGAGTTGGACTGCAACCACATCCCCGACGCCGCCATGACCTTGGCCGTGATGGCCTTGTACGCCGATGCGCCGACGCTGCTGAGCAATATCGCCAGCTGGCGCGTCAAGGAAACCGACCGCATCGCCGCCATGGCGACCGAATTGCGCAAGCTCGGCGCTCTCGTCGAAGAAGGCCCGGACTGGCTGCGCGTTCATCCGCTGAAGGCCTGGCAAGCCGCCGCCATCCACACCTATGACGATCACCGCATCGCCATGTGCTTCTCGCTCGCCGCTTTCAATGGCCTGGTCGCGGACAAAACCCACGCCTCGGTACCGGTGCGGATTCTGGAGCCGCACTGCGTCGCCAAGACCTTCCCCGATTACTTCGAAACCCTGTTCGAGGTCAGCAAGGCACGCAGCAAGGACATCCCGGTGATCTGCATCGACGGGCCCACCGCTTCCGGCAAGGGCACCCTGGCCGATGAAGTCGCTCACGCCTTGGGCTATGTGGTGCTGGACTCCGGCATGCTGTACCGGGCCAGCGGCCTGGCCGCCCAGCGCGCCGGTGTCGATCTGGATGATGGCCAAGCCGTGGCTGCCGTGGCCGCGCGCTTGGACCTGCACTTCCGCAAAGGCCGCGTCACCCTGGGCGAAGATGACATCACCGACGCCCTGCGCCTGGAGACCACCGGCCTCTTGGCCTCCAAGGTCGCCGCCCACACCGAGGTGCGCCACGCCCTCAACCAATTGCAGCTGGACTACCGCCGCCTTCCCGGCTTGGTGGCCGATGGGCGCGATATGGGCACGGCCGTTTTTCCCGATGCCGGACTGAAGGTTTTTCTCACGGCAAGCGCCACCACAAGGGCCGAGCGTCGCTACAAGCAATTGATTTCCAAGGGGATTTCGGCTAGTATCGCGGGCTTGCGTCAAGATTTGGAGGCGCGTGACTTGCAGGACAAATCCCGCAAGGCATCGCCACTAGCCCCTGCCGCAGATGCGCGCGAGCTCAACAACTCGGCCCTGTCCATTGAGGAATCAAAGGATTTGGTGCTGGCTTGGTGGGCTCAAGCGGGGCCGTTTGCAGACCAGCGTTGATCTGCAAAAAGCTCAGTAACACGCCGGGCCGGTCTTCCATTCGAACGTCAGTTCACCAAGACCGGTCTTGTCCACAACCTAACCCGCGAAGCCGCAAGGCCAAGCACCCATCGTCCGCCGGTCAAACGCCTTGATCAGCTGGCCAGGAAACACCATGTCCCAAACCCAAACCACATCCTTCGCCGCCGGCTCTTTTGCCGCCATGTTCGAGGAGTCGCTGCAGCGCTCCGACCTGCGCGCCGGTGAAGTGATTTCCGCCGAAGTCGTGCGCATCGAGCACAGCTTCGTCGTCGTGAACGCAGGCCTCAAGTCTGAGTCCTACGTGCCAATCGAAGAATTCAAGAACGACCAGGGCGAGCTGGAAGTTCAAATCGGTGACTTCGTTTCCGTGGCCATCGACGCCATCGAAAACGGCTACGGCGACACCATCCTGTCGCGCGACAAGGCCAAGCGTCTGGCCTCGTGGCTGTCGCTGGAAACCGCACTGGAGTCGGGCGACTTCGTGACCGGTACCGTGTCGGGCAAGGTCAAGGGCGGCCTGACCGTTCTGGTCAACGGCATCCGCGCCTTCCTGCCGGGTTCCCTGCTGGACACACGTCCGGTCAAGGACATGAGCCCGTACGAAGGCAAGACCATGGAATTCAAGGTCATCAAGCTGGACCGCAAGCGCAACAACGTCGTGTTGTCGCGTCGTGCTGTGGTTGAGGCTTCGATGGGCGAAGAGCGCGCCAAGCTGCTGGAAACTTTGGCCGAAGGCGCCATCGTTCAAGGCGTGGTCAAGAACATCACCGAATACGGTGCCTTCGTGGATCTGGGTGGTATCGACGGCCTGCTGCACATCACCGACATGGCATGGCGCCGTGTCCGTCACCCGAGCGAAGTGGTCACTGTCGGTCAGGAACTGACCGCCAAGATCCTGAAGTTCGATGCTGAGAAGAACCGCGTTTCGCTGGGTCTGAAGCAGCTGGGCGACGATCCATGGTTCGGCGTTGCTCGCCGCTACCCCACCAGCACCCGCCTGTTCGGCAAGATCACCAACATCGCTGACTACGGCGCATTCGTTGAAATCGAGCCGGGCATCGAAGGTCTGGTGCACGTGTCCGAAATGGACTGGACCAACAAGAACATTGCTCCTTCGAAGCTGGTCACTCTGGGTGACGAAGTCGAAGTCATGGTCCTGGAAATCGACGAAGACAAGCGTCGCATCTCCCTGGGCATGAAGCAGTGCAAGGCCAATCCTTGGGAAGATTTCGCTGAAACCGTCAAGCGCGGCGACCGCGTCAAGGGCCCCGTCAAGTCGATCACCGACTTCGGCGTGTTCGTTGGCCTGGCTCAAGGCATCGACGGTCTGGTGCACTTGTCCGACCTGTCCTGGAACGAAACCGGCGAAGCTGCTGTGCGCAACTTCAAGAAGGGCCAAGAAGTCGAAGCCCTGGTTCTGGCCGTGGACGTCGAGCGCGAGCGCATCTCCCTGGGCATCAAGCAGCTGGACAGCGACCCGTTCACCACCTACACCACGGTCAATGACCGCGGCATGACGGTGACCGGCAAGGTCAAGACTGTGGACGCCCGTGGCGCCGAGATCGAGTTGGCCGACGAAGTGCTGGGCTACCTGCGCGCTTCGGAAATCAGCCGTGACCGCGTGGAAGATGCCCGCAATGTGCTGAAGGAAGGCGACGAAGTCACTTCCGTCATCATCAACATCGACCGCAAGACCCGCAACATCCAGTTGTCGGTCAAGGCCAAGGACAACGCCGACAACCAGGAAGCGATGCAGCGCCTGTCGGCCACGTCTGAGCGTGAAAACGCCGGCACCACCAGCCTGGGCGCCCTGCTGCGCGCCAAGCTGGACAACCAAGGCTAAAAATTGCCCTCAGCTCCTTCGGGGGCTGCGCAATGCCGAACAGGCCCGCCTCCGCAAGGAGCGCGGGCCTTTTTTATGAGAACCTTCTGCCCACTCTGAACCGCCTCCATGACCCGTTCCGACCTTGTTGCCTTGCTGGCCGACCGCTTTGGTCAACTGACGCAGCGCGACACCGAATTTGCCGTCAAGACCATTCTTGACGCCATGTCGGATGCCTTGGCGCGCGGCCATCGGATCGAGATTCGCGGCTTTGGCAGCTTTCAGGTCAACCGCCGTCCGCCCCGCACCGGCCGCAACCCGCGCAGCGGCGCGCAGGTGATGATTCCGGAAAAGCTGGTGCCCCATTTCAAGCCGGGCAAGGCTTTGCGCGAAGCGGTGGACGCCAGCGGACAAGCCATGGGCGAAGTGCCGGCCAAGCAACAGATTGCGGATTGAGTCTGCTGGGTGCAGCCAACGGCGGCACTAGAATCGCCGCTCCATGAGCATCTTCATTTGGCTGTTTAGAGCCTTCCTCTTCTTTGCGCTGTTCGCCTTTGCGCTGAACAACAGCGACGAGGTCGTCGTTCGCTGGTTCTTCGGGCGCGAATGGCATTCGCCATTGGTGATCGTCGTCTTGATCGCCTTTGGCATGGGCTGCGCCCTGGGCGTCCTGGCCATGGTGCCGGCCTGGTGGCACCACCGCCGCATCGCGGCCAACCGTGCACCGGCAACAGGCAACACCCCAGCTGAAACAGACGGCAACGCCGCTCCCTTGACCCCTCCCCCTGTGATCCACGATGGACTTTGACCTGCGTTGGCTGCTCTTCGTGCTGCCTGCAGCGTTTGCCCTGGGTTGGCTGGCCTCCAAGCTGGACACTCGGCAGTGGACACGTGAGCAGAAGAGCGCGCCCAAGGCCTATTTCAAAGGTCTGAACCTGCTGCTGAACGAACAGCAAGACAAGGCCATCGATGCCTTCATCGAAGCCGTTCAGCACGACCCCGACACCTCCGAGCTGCATTTCGCTCTGGGCAATCTGTTTCGCCGCCGAGGTGAATATGAACGCGCGGTGCGGGTGCATCAACACCTCTTGCAGCGGGGCGACCTGCCACGCAGCGAACGCGACCGCGCCCAGCATGCGCTGGCGCAAGACTTCTACAAGGCCGGGCTGTTTGACCGCGCCGAGACTGCGTTTCAGGCCCTCATCGACACCCCCTTCCAGAACGAGGCCGAGCTGGCCCTGTTGGCGCTCTATGAGCGCACCCGCGACTGGCGCAAAGCCGCCGAAGTTGCTCGTCACCTAGAGCAAACCGGCACCGCCTCCTTTGCCGCTCGGATTGCACACTACCTGTGCGAGCTGGCTCTCGAAGCACAGGCCCGAGACCAAGACGGCGATGCCAAGGACTTGCTGGCTGAAGCCCGCAAAGTGGCGCCGCAGTCGGCGCGCGCCCATGTCCTGCTGGGCCAAATGCAAGCCCGCTTGGGCGAGCACCGTGCCGCCATGGCGGCTTATGCCGAATTGCTGGCCGTCAACCCGGAAGCTTTCAATTTGGTGGCGCGAGACTTTGCTGACGCGGCCTTGGCCTGTGGCTGCCAAGAGCGAGCCTTGGCGATTTTGAGCGATCAATACAGCCGCACGCCCGGCATGCATTTGCTGCAAGCCATCGCCAAGCTGGAGCCCGCCGCGGCGCAGCAACGCGAACGCCTGTGCCGCCACTTGCGCGAGCAACCCAGTCTGTCAGCCGCGCGCACCTTGTTGACCCAAAGCCAGTTTCAGCTGAGTGAAGCCGAAGCGCCTTTGGTCACCGGTGCCATTGATCGCGCCGTGCGCCCTCTGCAGCGCTATCGCTGCGCCGCCTGCGGCTTCGAGGCGCAGCACTATTTCTGGCAGTGCCCCGGTTGCCTGAACTGGGACACCTACCCACCGCGCCACGTGGAAGAACTCTAAGAAAGCCAGGACCATGGACGAGCGCGTCATCCTTTGCATGAAATGGGGCACCAAATACGGCCCCGAATACGTCAACCGGCTCTACGCCATGGTGCGCCGCCACCTCAAGGGCGAAATCAAGTTTGTCTGCTTGACGGACCGCAACGAAGGCATTCGCGACGAAGTTCAGTGCCTGCCAATTCCTGAGCTGACCCTGCCTAACGGCGAGCCCGAGCGTGGCTGGAAGAAGCTCACCACCTTTGAAGCCGACCTTTACGGCCTCAAAGGCATGGCCCTGTTCCTCGATCTAGATGTGGTGATCGTGGGCGACATCACGCCCTTCTTTGAAGTGCCGGGCGAGTTCTTGATCATCCATGACTGGAAACGCCCCTGGCGCATCACCGGCAATTCCTCGGTCTACCGCTTCCAACTTGGCGCCCATGCCGATGTGCTGGAGAAGTTCCGGCAAAACCAGGCCCAGGCCAAGGCGGACTTCCGTAACGAACAGGCTTATCTGACCGATGTACTGCACAAGCAGGGCAAGGTGCAGTACTGGGATTCAAGCTGGTGCGCCAGCTACAAATACCACTGCATCCCGACCTGGCCGAGCAGCTACTGGCGCGACCCCATCATCCCCAAGGGCGCACGCATCTTGATCTTCCACGGGGTGATGAACCCGCCCGATGCCTTGGCTGGACGCAACAATGGCAACTGGCGGCATGCCCGTCCAGCCCATTGGATTGCCGATCACTGGCGCGAATGAGTAGCGAGACTCAAGCTCGGCATGGCTAGTGGATTCACCTTGGTTTTGACGATTGCGCTGGCAGTGCTGGGTGTGCTGCTGCTCGCCGTACTATGGGAAGGCGCGCAGATCCTGTTCGCCCGGGTGCCTGCCTATCCCAAGACGGTCTTGGTGATGCCGCATGGCGAGACGCCAGCAAGTTCGCCCAAGGCCATTCCCAAGCTGATTTGGGCCTATTGGCATGAAACGCCGCCACCGGACTTCATCGCCCGCTGCCAAGCCAACTGGCAACGCTTTGCGCCCGACCATGAGGTGCGCCTTCTGCACCAGGGCAATATCCACGACTGGGTGGACACCCAGGCCTTTGAAGACCGATTGCAGAAGTTGCCGCATTACCGGCAGGCCGATTGGCTGCGCCTGCAATTACTGGCCCAGCATGGCGGCTTTTGGATCGATGCCTCCGCCCTGCTGTGCGAAAGCCTGGACTGGGCCCATCAACTGCAGCAGCAAAGCCAGGCCGAATTCGTCGGTTTCTACATCGACCGTTTCACCACCCGGCCCGAGCAGCCCATTGTGGAGAACTGGTTCATGGCCGCGCCTGCCGGCAGCGCCTTTGTGCACGATCTGGCCGAAGAGTTTGGCCACGCCCTCAGCATCGGCGAAGAGGCCTATTTGCAGGCCTTGCAGGCGCAAGGCAAGTTGCAGCGCGTAGCACAAGGCCTGGGACCCAAGGATCAGGCCTATCTGATCATGCACATGGCCGCTGCTGTTTTGCTGGATGAGCCCAAAGCATCCTACCGCCTGGCCTTGCTGCGCGCCGAAGACTCCGCCCTGGGCTTTCATTCCGCGCTGCGCTGGCGCAAACGCCACCTGAATGCCCGCTTAGCTCTGAGCCCCTGCCCCAAACGTCTGCCGGTCTTGATCAAGCTGCGCGGCGGTGATCGCCGCGTCGTGGAACAAGGCTGGAAGCTCGGCCGCGTCTACCGCGGCAGCGCCTTGGCGCGTTTGCTGGGCATGCCCAATCAAAACAATCGCGGATGAGCCTCACGTCATCTCCCTGGCTCAGCATCCTGCTGCCGGTCTACAAGGTGGAGGCCTTTCTTGAAGACTGCGCCAAGTCCATCCTCAGCCAGGCCGATGCCGGGGTGGAATTGATCTTTGTCGACGATGCCTCACCCGACGGCTCGGCCGGCATCCTGGCCGATTTGCAGGCGAGCCATCAGGCCCAAGTGCAAGTGATTCGGCATGAGCGAAACCAAGGCCTGAGTGCTGCCCGCAATACGGCCTTGGCCGCGGCACGCGGCGACTATCTGTGGTTTGTTGACTCCGACGACCTGCTGGAACCCGGCGCGCTGGCCTCACTCAAAGCGGTGATTGAGGCCGATACGCCGGACCTGATCTTGTGTGATTTCAGGGCCTTCGATGACGAAGCCAACCCCGACTGCAGCAGCCAGCCGCGCTATGCCCATATCCCGACCTTCAAGGGCCTAAGCCGAAGCTTGAGCCGCGATCGCAGCGCCTTGATTGCAGGCTTGTTTGAAGCTGGGCAGCTGCACTCCTGGTCCAAGATCGTCAAACGTTTGGCGTGGCCCGAGGGCTTGCTGTTTCCGGTGGGGCGGACTTTTGAGGACCTGGCGGTATCGCCAGGCCTGGCCTTGCATGCGCAGAGCTTTGTGCACATGCCCGAGGTCTGGCTGGCCTACCGACAAAGAGCGGGCAGCATCTTGGCCCAGCTGAGCGCAGTCAAAATCGAAGATTGGATGCTGGCCATGGTGGGCTTCGGCCAGCAGTTGAATGCGGCCCAATTGCCAGCGCCTGAGGAAGCGGTATTCCAGGTCGCACATTTCAATGCGCGCACCTTTATCCGAGCCTGCAAACGCTTTGTCAAACTGGGCGGCCAGGCAACAGACTCACAAACCCTGGCTCGTTTCGCCAGGCATTGGCAGGCCTCGTCGCCTCTCAACGCGCAGGCCTTGAGCCGGGCTTATCTGAAACGGGGTCTCTGGCTGCGGGCCATGCAGCTGCACTACTGGGTCTGGCGCGCTGGGCGGTAAGCAGATTGTGGTCCGGCTTCAGAGCGAGGCCAACAAATCCTCGTAACGCCGCGTCATCAACTCCCGTCCATGCGCTTGCAAAGCGCGCTGCCGCGCCTGACGCCCCAGTTCAGCGGCATAGGCAGGCGACTTCAGCAATCGCGCCAAGGCCTGGGCCAGCGCTGGAGGATCACTCTCAGGCACCAGCAAGCCATTGACCCCGTCCTCCAGAACGCCCTCCACGCCCGGCACCAAACTCGCGACGCAAGCGCAGCCGGCCGCCATGGCCTCCACCAAGGCCAGCGGCATACCCTCGTAATGGGTCGAGAGCACAAAGATCTGCTGCGACATCAGCAAGCCCGGCATATCGCCGTGATGCCCCAGAAAAACCACCTGCTCTTGCAGCCCCAACTCGCTGACCAAAGTCTGGGCCGCGGCTCGGTAACTGGCCTTGCCGCTGCCGGCCAGATAGAGTTTGGGACTCAAGCCTTGCGCCTTCAGCAGGCCCAAGGCACGAATCAAACTGGGCTGGTCTTTCTGCCTTGCGAAGCGGGCCGACATCACAAGGTCGGGCTGGCGCTGCAAAAAGTCTTGCTGCGTAGCCCCTTCATAACGCGCCAGATCAATGCCATTCGGAATGGCCATGGTTTTCTCAGGCGGCATGCCCATCTGCAAGAGTCGCTGCTTGACGCCTTCAGAAACCCCAATCAGCCGCGTGCTGCGCTGGCTGAGCCAGCGAGCCTGCGTCAAGCGCCACCAGCTATAACGCTCTCGTGAGTTGTGCTCCACCTGCACCAGCGCCTTTACTCCGGCCCACAAACCGGCCCAGCGACCCAGCAAATGCTCAGGAAAACCATGCGCGACCAAGACCTGGGGTCGCCACTGCAGACAGAGCTGACGCAAAACCCAGATCGTGGCCAGATGTGACCAGCCGGGCAGCACCCAAACCTGCAAGCCTTTGTCGCGCAAGGCTTGGACGCGAGCGTCATCGGTCGTGCGCTTACGGCGCAGCACCAAGGCCGCCTCGATGCGCTCGCTTTGCAAGCTCGCCAAGCACAAATCAAGCGCCACTTGAGTCGCACCCGAGAAGCCGCCAGTGACGAAGTGCAGCACCTTGATGCGCTTTGTGCCGCTTGCGCGAGTCGCTTCTATGTCCCCCAAGGAATCGGGCGAATTTGTTCTTGCAGTCATGGCCGGCAGTATAGAAACAGCGGCGACAATCCCGCTCCATGACGAGCGAAACATCCGAGATCCGACCCGTGGCGCGGCGCCTGGCGCGCTTTGTCAAACCCTACCGTGGCGGGCTGGCGCTCACCCTGCTCTGCTACGCCGCCGTGGCCGCCACCGAGCCGCTGATCCCCAAGTTGATCAAGACGGTGTTTGGCGAAGGTTTCGAAACCCAGTCTTTCTCCGTGTGGTGGGTGCCGGTGGTCTTGATCGGTCTGTTCGCCGTCCGCGGCTTGTTTGGTTTCTTAGGCCAGTACCTGCTGAATTGGTCGGTGTCGCGCACCGTGATGGACATGCGCTGCGCCTTGCTGGAGTCTTTGCTGAAAGCTGATGCTCGGGTGTTCACCAGCCTGCAGCCCGGCACCGCCGTCAGCAAAGTCGTGAACGACCCGCAGCAGGTGATGAACCTGATCAGCGGCCCCTTCATCAGCGTTTTACGCGATGGCTTGCCGGCCGTGGCCATGCTCGGTTACTTGATCGTGCTGAACTGGAAGCTGACTTTGCTGTCCTTGGTAGCGACGCCTGCCATGGCTTTTGTGATTCGCACCGTCAACAGCCGGGTCCGCAAAATGGGCAGCCTGGCCTATGACGCACAACTGCACCTGATCAACAAAGTCGATGACGTCACCCGCGCCTGGCGAGTCGTGCGCAGCTTTGACGCCGCCGACCACGAACGCGCCCGCTTCGCCGAACGCGCTCGTGAGGTGCAGCGCAATTCCTTGAAGCAAGCCGCTGCAGGCGCTTTGTCGCAACCGCTTTCACAGTTTGTGGCCAGCTGGGGCTTGTCGCTGATTGTTTGCCTGGCCCTGCTGCAAGCCCGCGAGGCCAAGACCGGCGTTGGCGACTTTGCCGCCTTTGTGACTGCCTTGCTGCTGCTGACCTCACGCCTACGCCATCTGAGCGATTTGATGCAGCCCATCATCAGCGCCATGGTGATTGCCCGAGGCTGCATGAGCTTGCTGGACATGCCGGTGGAGCCGGATACCGGCACGAAGGAGCTGAAGGACTGCAAAGGTGAAATCGCCATGCAGCACATCAGCCTGCAATACCCCGGCGCCGAGCGGCCGGCCTTGGACGGTTTGTCACTCAGCTTTGCGGCTGGCCGCACCACCGCCCTGGTCGGATCCTCCGGCGCGGGCAAAAGTTCCATCATCCACTTGCTGCTGGGCTTTGGGCAGCCCGATGCAGGCCAGATCCTGCTGGACGGGGAGGACATCCAAGGCTTGAGCAAGAGCAATTTGCGCCGCCAGTTTGCGGTGGTCTCCCAAGACATCGTGCTCTTCGACGCCTCGGTTGCGGACAATATTGCCTACGCCCAGCCGCGCGATGAAGCCAAGCTCGAAGCCGCGCTGCGGGCCGCCAATCTCTGGGACTTCGCCTGCAGCTTGCCGCAAGGGCTGGAGACGCAGATCGGCGCCAATGGCAGCAAGCTTTCCGGCGGCCAGCGCCAGCGCTTGGCGATTGCCCGGGCTCTCTACAAAGACGCGCCCATCTGGGTGTTTGACGAGGCCACCTCGGCCTTGGACACCGAGAGCGAACGCGCGGTCCAGCAGGCGCTGGAACAATGGGCCGGTCGCAAGACCTTGATTGTGATTGCCCATCGTTTGTCCACCGTGCGCAATGCCGACACCATCCATGTGCTGGGCGCGGGCCGCCTGCTGGAAAGCGGCTCGCATGCTGAGCTGAGCGCGCTGGACGGCGCTTATGCCGCCATGGTGCGGGCCCAGCACGGCGATTGAGGTCGCAAGCGATAGACCAGGTCAAGCTCGGTCAAGAGCCTCCTCATGCGACGCCGAACTTGCCTGTTAGCGTTGTTTGGCCTCGATGCATGGCTTGAACCCAGCTTGGCCGATCCGCTGAGCGTTGCGCTGGAGATCAACGCCGCCAGCCGCGCCGAACTGGAGTCACTGCCGGGCCTGGGGCCTGCCTTGGTGGAGCGCATCTTGCTGGCTCGCCAACAAGCCCTGTTTCAAGACTGGCAGGACTTGCGCACCCGGGTGCGAGGGCTGGGGCCAAACAGCTTGCTAAAACTATCTGAGCAAGGCTTGCGAGTCGCGGGGCAGACCTTTGCGTTGCCGCCGGATCAGGCCGCCAGCGCCAGCTCCATCAAGCAAGCTCGCTGAGGCCGCGCCGCCAAAAAGTCAAAGCGGTCAAAGCGTTCAAAGCGGCGCAGGCGCCGATTCGGCAAAGCCGGCCTTGCGACGCCGCATTGCCGCCGGATCGATCTGCGGCGCCTGCGAGGGCCAGCCAAAAAAGGCCTGCACCTCGGCGCGGCGGGCGAGCGTGTCGCTCATGCCCAGATTGATCAGCTCGCCCGTGAACGAGGGCTCAAACAAGAGATAACTGGTCAGGGCCGAGCCACTGGCGCCCTTGCCTTCGCCCGCCACGCCGACGCTGCGCAACAAGCCCTTGATGGCGGGCGGCAAGCTGCCTTGATGCTCGGCTGCCAAATCGTCCAAGCGCCGGCTCGGTGCAATCACCAGCACATCAACCGGCCGCAAAGGCGTGGCCTCACGCGCGGCACTAGGCAACAAGCCCAGCGTATTGTTGATACGCTGCAAACGCTCTACATCGACGGCAAGCGCATCCAGAAAAATATTAGACAGGGCATGACCAGCAATCTGCGCCATGCTGGGGTGGCCGGTAATCAAGGCAGGCCGACGGCTGCCGGGCGGTTCATGCATGCGGCCCGCACCGATCACCAAGATCCGGTCTGAACCCAGGTGAATGGCGGGCGAGATCGGCGCACTCTGGCGCATCGAGCCATCGCCAAACCATTCGGGCTGTCCGTCCAGATCCAAGGTTTCGGCCGGGAAGATAAAGGGAATGGCCGAGGAGGCCAACAAATGTTCAACCGTCAGCTTGGCCTTGACCGCAATGCGCTGCGAGCGCAACCAAGGCTCAAAGGGCTTGTGGGTTTGGTAGAAGGTGACATGCTGGCCCGAGGTGTAGCTGGAACCACTGATGGCCAGGGCCTGCATATGGCCTTCCGCCAGCATCTGCTCGACCCGCTCCATCTGGATCCAGCGCCGCAGCAAACGGCCCAAGGGGGCGTTGTCCAACAAGCTGCGCGGCCTTGTGCGGCGCCAGCGGGCCACGGCCCAACCCAAGCTCATCATGGACAACCAACGCGCCCCGGTGCGGATGATGCCGAAGGCGTCCGCACTGTAGATCTGATCCACATGCAGGTTTTGCCAGAGGTGCACCAGCCCATCAACGGCACCGTCGAAATCATCGGCATGGCAGGCCAGGGTTGCCGCATTGATGGCGCCAGCCGAGGTGCCGGCCACCACCGGAAAAGGCGTGGCGCCTTGCAGGCCGGCATCACGCCGCAACTGAGCCACGGCGGCAAGCACTCCCACCTGATAGGCCGCGCGAGCGCCACCGCCGGTCAAGATCAAACCGGTGGTCAATTCGTTGGCGGGGCGGGAGGATGGATTCAAGTCAGAACGGCCAAGGTTTACAGCCTTCGCATCATCGTTGAATTTAGAGGTTTCACCTCAGAGAAAAAGCGCGAAAGTTCAAGCCACAAACAAGCTTTGGATGAGCTCATTCACCAGCAATTCTTTTGATCGACCCATCACAGGCCCTAGGCTGCCTATGTGCTGCCCCAATGCTGCAAGCCACCCACCCAGCTGAAGTGATCAAGCCCCGGCCTCATAGATGATTTGCGGCACGGGTCCTTTCTTGGCCTCGGCCACGACCGCGCCCGTGGAGGCCAGGCCCACACTCAGGCCCAGCTTGGCCAGGGCCTCATCGCAGGGCCAGAACTTGCTGTCCTCGCCCAGGTCGATTTTGAACTCGGCACCTTGGTTCTCACCGCTCAGGAAGTGATGGGTCTGCATGCGCAGGCCTTGTCGAACCATGCCCTGCTCCGTCTCCAACTGGCGCGCCGGCCATTGCTTGACCACTTCTTGAAGCGCCGGCAGTTCCTGCTTCACCGGCACATAGAAGTACTTGCCAAAGCGCGCTCGGGCCGCAGCCAGATCCCAGACCGCCTGCACATTGAAGCGAAAGCCTCCGGCGAACCGGTCCATCTGCACCTTGCCCTGCAGAATCAGGAGTTCGTCATCGACCAAGAGCTCTTTGTGCAGATTGAGCAGCTCTTCGTTCGCTACCGCCTCGATCACATCGCTCTTGTCGTCCAGCTTGAAGATGGCCACCCGACCGCGGTTGCCGTTGATGACTCGCAAGTCGCTGACGATGCCGGCCAGCATCACCACCTCACGGCTTTGCGCCGCGTCTTCCACATTGGCCACACGACGGCGCACCATGCGGCGCACTTCTTCGCCGCTTTGGTCAAACAAATGGCCGCTCAAGTAGAAGCCGATGGCGGTTTTCTCGAGGCTGAGTTTTTCCTTGATGGTCCAAGGTGCGGCATCAACCAAGTCGGGTTCCGCGGTGCTGGATGCGTGGCTGTCGCCAAAGTCAAACAAGCCGCCTTGGTCGGCATTGGCCTCTTGCGTCTCGGCATGGGTGTAGCCGCGCGCTACGCTGGCCAAGAGGCGAGCACGGTCCGGCTGCAATGAATCGAAAGCGCCGGCCTTGATCAGCGCTTCGACCACGCGCTTGTTGCAGGCCTTGCGGTCGATGCGGCAGCAGAAGTCATAAAAGCTCTTGAAGGGTCCGCCCTTCTCGCGCACCGCCACGATGGAGTCGATCGCGCCCTTGCCGGTGCCCTTGATGGCGCCCAGGCCGTAGTTGATGCGCTTGGGCCGCACGCCGGCACCCGGCGCCACCCAATGCGGGAAGACACCGTCGCCCGGCATGATGGGCTCGAAGCGGTGCACACCCAGGTTGACGTTAGGCGGCTCAAAATCGATGCCGAAGAGCTTGGCGTCATTCAACAAGACCTTGAGCTTGTCGGTGTCGTCCATTTCGATGGTCATGTTCGCGGCGAAGAACTCGGCCGTGAAATGCACCTTGAGCCAACCAGTGTGATAGGCCAGCAGCGAGTAGGCGGCGGCGTGCGACTTGTTGAAGCCGTAGCCCGCGAACTTCTCCATCAAGTCAAAAACTTCGTCGGCCTGCTTTTCATCCAAGCCGTTGACCGCCGCACCCTTGCGGAAGATGGCGCGGTGCTCGGCCATCTCCTCGGCCTTCTTCTTACCCATGGCGCGGCGCAACATGTCGGCGCCGCCCAGGGAGTAGCCGCCCAGCACCTGGGCGGTCTGCATCACCTGCTCCTGATAGACCATGATGCCGTAGGTCTCGGCCAGCACCGGCTCGGTCAGCGGGTGCGGGTACTCCACCACTTCCTTGCCGTGCTTGCGCGCTACAAAGGTGGGGATCAGGTCCATAGGCCCTGGGCGATAGAGCGCGTTCAGGGCGATCAGGTCTTCCAGGCGGGAGGGCTTGGCGTCCTTCAACATGCGCTGCATGCCGCTGGATTCAAACTGGAACACCGACTCGGTCAGGCCCTCAGAAAACAGCTTGTAGGTCTTGCGGTCATCGAGCGGGATGGTCTCGAAGGCAAAGTTCTTTTGATCCGGGTAGCGGGCGACGATGAAGTCTTTCGCCAATTCCAGAATCGTGAGCGTGGCCAGGCCCAAGAAGTCGAACTTCACCAGGCCGATGGCCTCCACATCGTCCTTGTCGTACTGACTGACGGCGGAGTTGGAGCCGGGCTGCTGGTACTGCGGGCAGAAGTCGGTGATCTTGCCCGGCGCGATCAGCACGCCCCCGGCGTGCATGCCGATATTGCGCACCATGCCTTCCACGCGGGCGGCCAGCTTGAGCAACTCGGCCACTTCTTCTTCCTGGGCCTCGCGCTCATTGATCTCGGGCGCCTCATGGCGGGCGAAGATCATCTTCTCCTTGTCGGGATCAAAGTTCTCTGGCAGCTTGGCCAGGGTCACCGTCTTGCCGGGCGGCGCCGGGATCAGCTTGGCGATCGAGTCCACCTGGCCATAACCCATGCCCAACACCCGGCCAATGTCTCGCAAGGCCGCCTTCGCGGCCATGGTGCCGAAGGTGGCAATCTGGCTCACCGCCGGACGGCCGTATTTGTCCTTGACGTAGTCGATGACCCGGTCGCGGTTGCCCTGGCAGAAGTCAATGTCGAAGTCGGGCATGGAAACCCGCTCAGGGTTCAAGAAACGCTCGAACAGCAGGTTGTACTGCAGCGGGTCCAAGTCGGTGATCAAGAGCACATAAGCGACCAGGGAGCCAGCACCCGAGCCCCGGCCCGGGCCCACCGGGCAGCCGTGCGTTTTGGCCCATTTGATGAAGTCACCCACGATCAAGAAGTAGCCTGGGAAGCCCATCTTGATGATGGTGCCCAGCTCAAACTCCAGGCGCTCGACATAACGCGGCCGTTCGGCGTCGCGCTTGGCCTCGTCGGGGAAGAGCAGCTTGAGTCGGTCTTCCAGGCCCTCAAAGGAGAGCTGGCGGAAGTACTGCTCCATCGGCATCGGCGTGCCATCTTCCAGCAGCGGCGTGGGAAAGTTCGGCAGCTGCGGCTTGCCCAGCACCAGGCTGATCGAGCAGCGACGGGCGATTTCGACCGTGTTGGCAATGGCCGAGGGGATGTCGGCGAACAGCGCCTCCATATCGGCCTGGCTGCGGAAGTACTGGCCCGGCAGGAAACGCTTGATGCGCTTGGGGTTGGTCAGGGTCTCGCCCTCGGCCACGCAAACGCGCGCCTCATGCGCTTCGAAATCATCCGGGCCCAGGAATTGCACCGGGTGCGTAGCCACCACCGGCAAGCCCTGCTCGGCGGCAAAAGGAACGCTGGCCTGCACCAAGGCCTCTTGGCCGGGCAGACCGGCGCGCTGCAGCTCGATATAAAAGCGCCCAGGGAAAATTTCGGTGAAGCGCTGGGCCCAATCCAGCGCGCGCGCCTTGTCGCCGCTGAGCAGGGCCTGGCCCAGGCCGCCGAACTGCGCGCCCGAGAGGCAGATCAAGCCCTCACTGAGCTCGGCCATCCACTCCCACTTCAAGCAGGCCTGATTGCGCTGCACGTTTTGAATCCATGCGCGCGACAGCAACTCGCACAGATTCAAATAGCCCTGTTTGTTCTGCACCAGCAGCAAAAGGCGGCTGGGGTTCTTGTCCGAACCTTCGGGTTCCAGCCAGCAGTCAGCGCCCAGGATGGGCTTGACGCCCTTTTTACGCATCGCGTTGTAGAACTTGATGCCGCCAAACATATTGGCCAGATCGGTGATGGCGCAGGCCACCTGCCCATCTTTGGCCGCCAGCGGGGCGGCATCTTCGATGCGTAAAGTGCCGTCGACGACGGAAAACTCGGTGTGGGTGCGCAGATGTACAAAAGCCATCGACGCATTGTACGAAGCGCACTAGTCCTGATGGCTTTGGGGGAACTCATTGGAGAGCTCTTTGGGAGGCTGTCACGGCGAACTGTCACTTGTTGGCCGTATGCTGAGCTCCCTCGGATGGAGACCCGAAAATGGCTAAGAAAAAATCAACCCCCTTCAACATCAGCGTCTTGCGGCGCCTGACCTTTGCGTCCCTTACCGCTATCGCGACCGGCGCCACAGTGCTGGCCTCAGCCCATGCGGCCAAGCCCAAGACCGGCGCCGAGGTGCTGGCCCAATCTCCTGCCACCGATTGGCGCCCACTCGACCCCGAGAACACCTTGTTGATGGAGCTGCCCCAGGGTCAGGTCTTGATCGAACTGGCGCCACGCTTCGCGCCGGCCCATGTGGCCAATATCCGTGCGCTGGCGCGCGGTGGTTTTTATGACGGCTTGGCCATCGTGCGAGTGCAAGACAACTTCGTGGCGCAGTGGGGCGACCCTTTGGGTGATGACGCAGCCAAGGCCAAGCCGCTGAGCGCCGGCGCCAACGCCAAGATTCCAGCCGAGTTCTCGATTCCCTTGAAGAGCATTCCCAAGGCCGACTTCGCCCGGCTGCCGGACCGCGACGGCTGGGCCACGCTGACTGGCTTTGTCGATGGTTTCCCGGTCGCTGCCGACCCCCAAAAAGGCCGCGCCTGGTTGGCGCATTGCTATGCCACGGTGGGCGCCGGCCGCAGCGATGCGGTGGACTCCAGCACTGGCGCCGAGCTTTATGCGGTGATCGGCCAGGCGCCGCGCGGGCTGGACCTCAATATCACCACGGTCGGTCGCGTCCTGAAGGGCATAGAGCACTTGGCCAGCTTGTCGCGTGGCGGCGCCAATATGGGCTTCTACGACAAGCCTGAGCAGCACCATGGGATTCAAAGGGTGCGGCTGCTGGCTCAAATCCCCGAGGCCGAGCGGCCGGCCCTGCAAGTGCTGCGCACCGAGAGCAAGACCTGGCCCCTGTGGCTGGAGACTCGCCGCAATCGGGGCGGCTGGTTTGTCTACAACCCTCAGCATGTGGACTTGTGCGGCGTCAGCGCGCCGATTCGTACCAAGCCCTGAAGCGCCCTCTCTTTGAAATCAACCGAAATTTAATCATGCAGTTTTTGATGACGCGTTTGTTGTGTACCGCGACCGCGACCGCGGCCCTGGCCCTGTTCTCCAACGCCGCCCTCGCCCAGGAAGCTTTGATTCGCAAGAACATCAGCGAGCGCCTGCCCACCTTCCCCAAGATAGACCAGATCAGCAAAACGCCTTTCAACCATTTGTTCGAAATTCGCGTCGGCAAGGACTTGTTCTATACCGACGCCGAGGGCAACTACCTGATGCAAGGCGCTTTGCTCGACACCAAGAGCAAAGCCAATCTGACCCAAGCGCGCCTGGACGAGTTGAGCGTGGTGGAATTCGCCAGCCTGCCCCTGAAAGATGCGATCGTGTGGAAGCAAGGCAATGGTGCCCGCAAACTGGCGGTCTTCACCGACCCCAATTGCGGCTATTGCAAGCGCCTGGAGAAAGACCTGCGCAACATCAAAGACGTGACCATCTACAGCTTCATCATCCCGATTCTGGGCCCCGACTCGGTGGTGAAAAGCCGCAATGCTTGGTGCGCCAAAGATGCCGGCAAGACTTGGGTCGATTGGATGATTGACAACAAGCCACTGCCCGCGGCCGCCGCCAGCTGCGACAGCTCCGCCATCGACCGCAATCTGGCCTTGGCCAAAAAACACAGCATCACCGCCACCCCTGCCACCGTATTCGAGAGCGGCAAGATGAGTTTGGGGGCGGTGGACAGCAACGAGTTGGAACGACTCATGTCGGGAGCCGTCGTCAAGCGCTGAGCACTTTTTGAGGCTCCGGTCTGGGGAGAAGCAAAAGCCGCTCCTCAGGCATCAACCTTTGGGCCTGACTCTAGCTTCAAGCCCAAGCCATGGGTGCTCAACTCTGCAGCCTCGCCATTGGCGGCCGCACTTGTCGCAGCTACGGTGCTGCTCCGTGTTTGAACATCCATTTGGGCAAAGGCCTCACCCACCAGGTCCATCAGGCGTTGCGGCTCGCGCACCTGCTGTCGATCGGCAAACATGCTGATCTGGATTTGCCCGGCATACGACATCAAGGCAAAGCCCACGCCCATGGTGCCCGCTTGCGGCACCCAGCAAAGTGCGTCTTGCAGGCGGGCGCCCGCCAGGTAGCGAGGCTCCGGCGGCCCTTCCACATTAGTCAAGACCACTGAGCCCTTGGCGGTGAAGACCTTCAACAAAAAGGCCTGCATCCAGCGTGGCAGAAAGCCGGTCAAGGTCAAGAAGAACATGGTCGCGTGCGGCTGGTGCGAGGCCTTGATGGCATTCATCCGCAAACGGGTCTGCTCCAGCCGTGTCACGACGTCCTCCTCATTGCTGGGCAGCTTCACTGCCACCAAGCCAAAGTGGTTGCCCAGCAAAAAGGCATCTCCCTTGTTGCGCAGATTGAAGGTCACCGCCGCCCGCAAGGCGCGGTGCGCGGCCGGCTCGCCCTGTTCCAGCAGATAGGCCCGCAAAGCCCCGGCAACCGCAGCCACCCAGACATCGTTGATGGTGGCGTTCATGCGTTTGGCGATGCTGCGCACCAGGTTCAGATTCATTGGCGGCAGCTGCACCAGGGCTTTTTCGCCGCCCAAGGGGTTCTTGAGGGAACTGCGACGATCCGGAATCAACAGCGTCAAGCGCGCCAACTGCGCACTGATGCGCGACCAAAACAGCAGGCGCTGCAGCCGCGAACACAAGAGCCGTGAAGCCATTGCCACTTTGGCATGCTTCGGGTGCCACTCCAGCGCGGGTGCCTGGCCCGCGTCCATGGTGTCGTCGGTCAGATGTTTGAGCACATGAACCAGACCCAGCCCGTCGGTGATGCAGTGATGCAATCGAAACACGATGGCAAAGCCGCCCCCGGCACGCCGGATCACCCGCATATGCCAAAGCGGGCGATCCACCGGCAAGGCACGCGGCGCTTCATTGGCCAAGAAGGTTTGAAACGCTTCCGGGCTCAAGTCAGCCAGACTTTCGTCCAAGAGCAGATGCTGATCGATGTCGAAATGCGCATCGGCATGCCAAATAGGCCGACCCCAGCGCCCTCGCCCCACCACCTGGGTGAAGCGCGGATAGTTCGGCAAGCGCTCAGCAATCGTGGCGCGCAAAACCGCAAAGTCCAGCTCGCCCTCAAACAGCAACACGCTGTTGATGACCATCAGGTTGTGCCGCCCATCCATGCGAAACCAGGAAAAGTCCCGCCGGCTCATCGTGGCTTGACTCGTTCCTCCCTGCCGATTGCTCTCTTGACCCATCCATGTCCCCTCGTCTTGCCCTGCGCACCGGAGCCTCCGGCATGGCGCCGATGATGGCTTTGAAGCCCAAGACATGACTGACTTTGCAAGCCAAGCTATTGGTTTTGCACACCCTCCATTTGGAGAGGCGGGAAAGCCCGAAGGAGGCTGTATTCAGCGATTCAGGGAGCATCTGCGGATCGAGAGCCGGAGCGCTGCTGCCCTTCGGTTTGGCAGTGCTCAGGCCACTTGGGGGCTCTGCGCCGCTCCTGTCCCCCGCCCCGGGCTTGCGCCCGGGTCTCCTCCTTTACCTCGCGTCGCAGAGCCCCCAAGCGTCCAGATCCACCACGGCCTTGCTCCTTCGACGCGGACGCACATCGGTGGAACTGCCGAGTGGCGTCGGGGGTGTGATTCCGCGAGGTAAAGGAGGAGCCGGCGCCTGCAAGGCGACGGCGGGGGACAGGAGCGGAATTGCGCCCCCGGCGGCAATCGGCACCTCCCGGCTTCGGATGTCAGAAAGGTACTCAATACAACCCCAAAACCATCGACTCGATGGCCTGCCCGTCACGTCAACTCAATGCCCGGCGCAAACGATCACTGCTCCAATCCACCAAGGCCACCAACAAGAGCATCGCAGCCAAGATCGTGGCGGTTTTGTTCATATGGAAGAGGCCCATATGAAAACTCAGCAGCTGACCCAAGCCGCCCGCCCCCACCAGACCCAAGACGGCGGCGGCGCGAATATTGTTTTCCCAGCGGTACAGGCTGTAGCTGATCAGCTGCGGCAGCAACTGCGGCAAGGTGGCATAGAGGAACACGCGCACAGAGCTCGCGCCCTGCACCCGCAAGGCAAAACCTGGCCCCTCCGGGCAGCTTTCAATCGCCGAGGCGAACAAACGGCCCAGCACCCCGCTGGTGTGAACGGCCAGGGCCAAAGTCCCGGCAAAAGGGCCAAGGCCGGCTGAAATCAAGAGCAAGCTGGCCCACACCAGTTCAGGAATAGATCGCAGCGCATTCAAGAGCCACTGCGCGGGACGCCGCCCCCAGGCCGCATCGCCTCGGTGCAATCGCGCCGCCGGCAGGGCCAAGAGCAAACCCAAAGCTACAGCCAGGGCCGTGCCCAAGCTCGACATGGCCAAGGTCTCCACACTGGCCCAAGTCACTAGCTTCAAGAACTCGGGGCTGAAGTCAGGCGGAAAGAACTCCGCCAAGAAGCGCCCCATGCTGCTCGCCGATTCGCCGGAAAAGAGCTGCGCCCATTGCAGGTCCAAACTCCAAAAGCTCAGAACCACCAAGAGCAACAAAGCGAGCAGCCCAAGAGCGCCGAGAAGACGCGACCTCATCACGCCCGGCAGCGACGCCGCTGCTGTCAAAGCGTCATCACGCTTCATGACAAGACCCGCCGCAGACCAGCGCTCAAACCATCGGCCAGGGCCACCAAAGCGATGAAGACCATCAAAATCGTCGCCACCTCGCCGCCATTGAACATCTTCATGGCCGAGTCCAGCTGCTGCCCCAAGCCGCCGGCACCCACAAAACCCAGCACCACCGAAGATCGCACCGCACATTCCCAGCGGTACACGGTGTAACTGCTCAGCTCAGCGGCATGTTGGGGCAACAAGGCAAAGCCGAAGGCCTGCAGGCGCCCTGAGCCATTGCGCATCAGGCTTCTCGTCGGCTCCGCATCGCCCCCTTCCAGCACCTCGCAAAACACCTTGCCCAACATGCCGCTATAGCTCAGCGCAATCGCCAGCACCCCGGCACTCGGCCCCAAGCCCACGACCCGCACAAAAATCAAAGCCCAGACCAACTCGGGTACGCTGCGCAAAACAATCAAGACTGCGCGCAGCGTTTGCCGCAGCCATGCCGGGCCGGTTGCCATCTTTCCGGCCAAGGCCGAAAGCGACAGGACCCGAGTGGCCGCCAGCGCCAGAGGCACGGCGAACAAGAGTGCCAGGCTGACGCCGGCCGTGGCCATGGCCACCGTGCGCCAGGCCTCTCGAGCGACCAGCAGCAAGAACTCGCCGTCCAGCCGAGGTGGGAAAAAATCAGCCAAAAAACGGCCGGTGACACGCAGGCTTTGTTCTTCGAACAACAAGCCCGGCTTGAACTCGGTGAGCCTCAACAAAGGCCACAGCAAGAAAGCGGCGGCCGAGATCCACATAAGTCGAGCACGCCATGCCGGATCACGCCGCGAACTTTTGGCCTGAGCGGGCGGCACGCTCATCGACATTGCAAGCCCACCTCAGGCGCTGGCGCCAGCTCATGCGGCGAAACAGGGGGCGCCACCACATCGATCTTGCCCTCCTCTTGCGCATAAAGCTCAGCCAGCAATGCGGGGCTCACCGCAAGAGCCGGCAGGTCAAACAAGACCCGCCCCTGGCGCAAACCAATGATGCGAGGGAAGTGGGCCAGGGCCATGTCCACATGATGCAAGGACGCAATCAACGTGGCGCCACGGGCGCGCGCTTCTTGGCTCAGGACTTGCGCCGCCTGCGCGGCGCGCTGCGGGTCCAAGGCCGAGAGCGGCTCATCCAGCAACCACAGCCGCGCCGGAGCCAGCAAGGCCCGGGCCAGACCGACGCGCTGGCGCTCGCCGCCGGACAAACGGTCCACCCGCTCGAACAGCTTTTCAGCCAGATCAAAGCGCTGCAGCGCGGCATGGGCCGCTTCAATATCCACCGGATAGACCAGTGAACGCAGGCTGCGCCACAAACTCCAGGCGGGCAGGCGTGCCGCCAGCAGCGCCGTGATCACCCGTTGCCGAGGCGGCAGCGGCGGCAACTGCGGCGCCAAAAACAAGCGGCCGCGCAGCGCTTGCAGCTCGCGGCGCGGCGATTGCCAAGGCTGCTGGCCTTGCAAACGGTAGTCGCCCTGGCTGGGCCGCTGTGCGCAGGCCAGCACTTGCAGCAAGGTGGTCTTGCCTGCGCCGGAAGGGCCGATCAAGGCGACCTGCTCGCCCGCCTCAAAACGCAGATTCAGGTCATGCAAGACATCGCTGAGCCCTGCCCCATCGCTGCCGGGCGCGCAAGGCGCAGCGCTGAGTTGGCTTAACTCAAGGCTGAAAACACGGCTGAAATCAGGCACCCGCAACACCACCCATCAAAGCAGGCCTGCGCTGCGTGCGGCCGCTTCAATGCCTTTGTAGTTGTCCACCTGGCTGGGCAGGAAGCGGGTGGCGCGCTGCAACTCAAGAATTTCTTTGCCCTGCGCGTCGTCACGGCTCAGGCTCAAAAAGGCCTTGCTGATTTTCTCGCGCTGCGCTGCCGGCATATCGGCATGCACGGTCCAGTTGTAATCGAAGTACGCCGGCGTGGTGAAGAAGACCTTGACTCGCTCGGTGTCCACCTTCTTCTCGGCCACAAACTTCTCCCAAACCGAGATATTCAGCGCACCGGCCTGCACCTTGCCGGCTGCCACGGCCGCAATGGTGGCGTCATGCGCGCCGCTATAGGCCACGCGACGGAAGTCTTTGTCCGGATTCATACCGGCCTGCAGTACAAAGCTGCGCGGCATCAAATGGCCGGAGGTCGAGCTTTGCGAACCGAAAGAGACGTCTTTGCCCTTCAAGTCGGCCAAGCTCTTGATCAAAGGATCGGAGCTGATGAAGACCGAACGGAACTTGGTGTCTTCCTCACGTTGCACCAAGGGCAAGACCTTGCCGCCCGAGCGCACATGCGCTTGCACAAATGTGAAGCCACCGAACCAAGCCAAGTCGACCTTTTTATTGACCAGGGCTTCCACGGCTGCGGCGTAGTCGGTCACCGGCGTGAACTCCATCTTGACCCCCAGCTGCGACTCCAGATACTTCATCAAGGGCGCGGCTTTGCGGGCCAATTCGGTGGGCGACTCATCGGGAATGGCAGTGACCCGGAACACTTGCTGCGCCTGGCTCCATCCAGCCAGCAGGGCCAAAGTGCCGAACAAAAAGCCACGACGTGCCAGCGTCAAGACAGAAGAATTCAAGCGGAATTGGGACATCAGAAATCTCCGAATGGGCTCGCCGGCGGACCTGCCGGGCGCAAAGCCCTCGCATCCTAGCCGGTCTGAGACGATCAACGATAAGGCGCGCGAAGAAGGCTTGCCGGCTTGGCCAGAGCGCCCGGCCCGCTATGCTCCCGCCCCAGAGACAGAGCTCGGATCGGCAGGTCCGCCTGTCAAGCATCAAACCCATCATGGAGCAGCCCTCATGAGCGCCACATCAGACACCCCCAAGGCCACAACGTCAGCCACCGAACCGCGCCTGAGCTCACTCTCGCACGGCGGCGGCTGTGGCTGCAAGATCGCGCCTGGGCTTTTGTCCGAGATTCTCAAAGGCAGCACGGCCCTGCCGGTGCCACCCGAATTGTTGGTCGGCATTGAAACCGCCGATGACGCGGCCGTCTACCAACTCAATGAAGAACAAGCGCTGATCGCCACCACGGACTTCTTCATGCCCATCGTCGACGACCCCTTCGACTTTGGCCGCATTGCCGCCACCAATGCCATCAGCGACGTCTATGCCATGGGCGGCCGCCCCATCATGGCGCTGGCCCTGGTCGGCATGCCCATCAATGTGCTGAGCACCGCCACCATCGCCCGCATCCTGGAAGGCGGCGCCTCGGTCTGCCGGGCCGCCGGCATCCCGATTGCGGGCGGCCACACGATTGATTCGGTGGAGCCCATCTACGGTCTGGTGGCACTGGGCTTGGTGCACCCCAAACGCGTCAAGCGCAATGCCGATGCTCAGGTGGGCGATGTATTGATTCTGGGCAAACCGCTGGGCGTGGGAATTATGTCGGCGGCGCTGAAGAAAGACCGCCTGGACGCTGCCGGCTATCAGCAGATGATCGCCACCACCACGCAGCTGAACACGCCTGGCCCGGACCTGGCGGCGCTGGACGGCGTGCATGCCCTCACCGATGTGACCGGCTTTGGCCTGGCCGGCCATGCACTGGAGCTGGCGCGGGGCGCCGTCTGTAATGTGCATATCGACTGGGTGCGGGTGCCGCTGCTGCCGGGCGTGCAAGCCTTGGCCGCGCAAGGCCTGGTCACCGGCGCCTCAGGGCGCAACTGGGCAGCCTATGGTCAAGATGTTCACCTGCCCGCAGCCCCAGCAGCGGTCTTGCCGCCCGAAGCCCAGGCGCTGCTGAGCGACCCGCAAACCAGCGGTGGCCTCTTAGTGTCTTGCGCGCCAGCCAGTGTCGATGAAGTCCTGGCCCTGTTCCGTCGCCATGGCTTTGAGGCTGCGACGGTGATTGGACGCATCGAGGCCTCGAGAGACCTGCCCGGCCAGCTGCATATCAGTTGACAAAGAAAAAGGGCCCCATCCTTGCGAATGAGGCCCTGCAGCTTGGTGGCGAGAAATCAGTCCAGCAGACGGATCTCAACGCGGCGGGCTTCTTCCGAAGTGCCTTCGGCCAAGGTGGACTCGGGCTTGCGCAGCAGCACGCGGCCGGCGTCAATGCCGGCAGCCGTCAGAGCAGCGCGGGTGGCCTTGGCACGTTCCTTGGCCAGGAGTGCGTTCTTGGCGGCGTCGCCGCTGGCGTCATGGAAGCCGGCGATCACGATCTTGCGCTCATTGGCGGCGATCAAGGCAGCCAGGGCCTTGGCCAACTCAGGGGCGGCCTCCGAGGGCACGGCGGATTCAGCGTAAGCAAACAGAACCACGCCGACCAACTCGCCGCTCAGCGGCGCGTCATACAAGGCCTCTTCAACGGCAGCGGCCACAGCCACCGGCGCTTGCGCGTGGTGGCGCTGCTTGATGATCACAAATGCGGTCACGCTGACCAGCACAAAGGCGACCACGAGGCCGACCAGCCAGAGGGCGATGCGCTCGCTATTGTCTTGGTTGTCGTTGGACATGAAGTTTCTCCCGGAAGTTGCAGGCCGAATCAGTTCGGATCGGGGCGGATTCTAGCGGCCCCGATCACGAGGAGATCAGTACACACGCAGTGGCAGGTCGCGCCCTTGGCGAGCTTGGTTGCCGGCAAAGTCTCGGGCGTGAATACGCAACACGTAATCGCCGACCGGCAAGGTCGCGCTTGGCCAGCGGCCCACTCGGGCACGCCCTTCACGCACTTGGTTGCTGATGACATAACGAAACCGAGTGACGGCGCTGCCGTGCACGGTCACGCCACTGCGCGGCGCATAAGCGGTTTTGACTGCCTCGGTGTCCACCGGCAGCTGTGTGAATTCAAACTCCATCCGTTCCTGCTCAAAGCCCGGCAGCGGCTGTCCATCCGCTGAAAGGATCTGATAGCCCAAGCTGTGGACGCCCAGCCGGCGACGGTCTTCGTTGTCATCGACACGGTCCCAGGCATCCACCACCACCTGCAAGCCAGCCTCGTCCCGCGGCACCAGCAATCGGCCGGCTTGCTTGCGCTGCAAACGCGTGCGGCCGTCGGCGCTGAACAGCTCGATGGCCTCGATGCGGGGTGCCTCATGGTCAGCAAATCCGCTGAAGCCCAAGAGCAAGGGGTTGCGTTTGTAGCCGTTGATCCCTAACTCCACATGCACATGGGCCATGGTGTTGATGCTGCCCAAGACCTCACCGGCTGCAAAACGGGTGCCACGGCGCACCCGCATGCTTTCGGGACGCCCGCGCTCATCTGTTTGCAGCAGAAAGCGACTCGGGTCCAAGACCTGCCCGCGCGCATTGCGACCGACACGCATATGGATATAGCTCAGCGTATCGAGCGACAGACCTTCGCTGTTCTGTCCCAAGCCCCAGGCGGCCATAGGGCTGCTGACCTTGCCATCGGCCATGGCCAGCACCTCGCTGCCCATCACGCCCTTGACGTCCAAGCCTTCGTGCAGATGGTCGCGGCTGTCACCCTGATGGCGGCCGCGCACCTCGCCGGGCGTGCCCACCACCTCATGCCATTGCTGCTGCGGCCGCAGCGGCCAGCGCCCGGCCGTGGCCGGCAAACTCAGGTCCGCGGCCGGGCCCATCGCTGAAGTGTTGAGCGGCTCAGGCGTGCCCGGCGCTTGCAGCTGCAAGCGATGAATCCGGTAGCTGGCCGCGTCGGCCACATGCATCAGTCCTTGCTCGGACAAGACCATGGCCGAGGGCCGCGCCATCTGCGCCGCAGGCCCCTGGCTGAGGATGTGCAGCTGCCCGCTGGGCGCAATTTGCAAGACCGCGCCGCGCCGCATCACGCCCAGGTAAACATAGCCGTCATGGCTGAGCGCCAGGCTCAGCGGTCGGCGCAAAGGATCTTTCTCATCCTCGGGATTGCCGCGCGCCCAAGTGCTGACCTGACCCTCGGGACTGATGCGGCGCACGGCATCATTGCGGCTATCGGCCACCCAGACCAGGCCTTGGGTATCGACGACCAGAGCGGTCGGATTGTCAAAGCGAGCCTTGGCACCTGGCCCATCTTGGTCGCCAGAGAAGCGCCCGCCGGCCAGGGTGCTGACCTGGCCATCGGCGCCAATCACACGAATCCGGTCGTTGTAGGTGTCGGCCACATAGACGCGCCCCTGCCCATCAACGGCCACGCCGATCGGGCCATTGAACTGCGCCTGCGCGGCCGGGCCGTCCCGAAAGCCCGCTTGGCCTGTGCCCGCCAAAGTCGTCACCTGCCCCTGCGAACTGACTCTGCGAATCGCATGGTTGCCGGTGTCGGCGACGATGAGATTGCCGGCCGCATCCATGGCCAGGCCAGAGGGCGTATTGAAGGCCGCGGCGGCGCCCAGGCCGTCTTTGAAGCCCTCTTCTCCGCCCGCCAGGGTGCTAACCACCCCCGTCGGCGTGATTTTGCGGATGCGGTTGTTGGCGCCGCCATCGGCCACATACAGCAGCCCTGCACGACTTAGGGCCAGGCCATAGGGGTCGGCAAAGCGCGCCTGCGCGCCAGGGCCATCGTGCAGACCGGCATGGCCATCACCGGCCAGCAAGCTGATTTGAGCCCTGGCCCCCAGTCGCGTCGGCACGGGCGGAGCCGGCGGTGCCGGCAGGGACTGGGCTGGGGAGGCCGCCGATGAGTCTGCGGGCTTGGCAGGCTTGGGCTCCGAACTGCTTGGACGGAACAGCCCGGTGCCTTGCAGCCAAACCAGCGACAGCGTGAGCAGCACAAGCGCAGCGGCCGCTGCGGTCCAAATCAGAAAATGTTTTTCTCGTTTCATTCGGCCGGCATTGTCGCTGTGCGACGGAAGCGAATAAGGGTTGAAAATTAAGCGCCAATGCGCCCTCTACTTTTCGGCTTGAAAACAAAAAGTTGCGCCGACAGTAGAAGATCCGTTTTGCTCACGCTCTGATTCCTTTATTGCGACTCGGTCTTGCCGAGTCTTTCACTCAAGGTCACCCATGGATTGGTTTGCGCTGGACGATGAGATGGCCCGCTTGGAACAGGCCTTGGCCAGCCGAGAAGGCTTGGAACGTCTACCTGACTTGCTCGCCCTGGCCTGGAATCTACGCCAGCGCGACTGTCGCCGCGCGCTGATTCTGGCCAACGAGGCCGAGGCCCTGCTGGCGCCGCTGGACCTGGATCAAGAAGCGGTGCAGCTGATGCGAGCCCGCTTGCAATTGCTCAGCGCCGAGATCAGCTGGCTGTACGGCCATATCGACGCCACCGAGCAATTGGCCGAGAACGCCCTCAGCATTTATGAGCAGTTTGGCGAGCGCTGCGGCGCCGGCGACGCCCGGTTGGCCTTGACCTCGGTGTGGCTGGAGCGAGGCAATATCCCCTTGCGCGATGAAGCGATTGCTCTGGCCATCGAAGACTACCGAGCTGCGGGTCAACAGTCCCGTCTTTTGGCCGCACAAGCGCGCTCACTGGCTCTGAATGCCTTTCATGAGCCGCAAGCCGTCGCGGCCACACTCAACCAGTTGTTTGGACCGGAGAGCGAACCCCAAACCGACCCCTCGGTGCAAACCTGGCTGGCCAGCACCCGTGCCATCGTCGGCAGCCTGACCGGCTCACCCGGTGGGGCGAGCCGTTACTTTATTGAGTCCTATAACGCCGCCATCGCCTCGGGGCAGCTGCGCCATGCCATTTACGCGGCGTGCAATGCCGCAGATGCGCTGGCCACACTCGGCGACTTGGACGCTGCCATGGACTGGGGCGAACGCGGCTTAACCTTGGCGCGACGCTGCGACTGGCCGCCCAGCTCCGGCCTGTCCCTGATGCAGGTCGGCAAGGTGCAGCGATTGCTGGGCCGATTTGCCGATGCCCGCAGCTCCTTGAACGAAGCGCTGGCCGAGTTGGAGCAGTTGCCTGGCTCACAAGGCCATGTGCTGACCCAGCTGTATCTGGGCGATCTCGCCATTGATATGGGCGTGCCGGCCACCGCCCTGGTGCACTTTTGCCGCGCCGAAGATCGCGCCGCGCCGGTGGGCAATGTCTCGCAGCTGATGCTGTCTTGGGGTGGCCAGGCTTTGGCCTTGTGCCGCCTGGGTCAACCCCAGGAAGCCCTCAGCAAGGCGGCGGCTGCGCTGCAAATGGCCCGCGATCAAGGCAGTGCTGACGAACAAATCAAAACCTTGCGGGTGCATGCCGAGATCTATCAAAGCTACGCCCTACCCACGCCAGCCGAAATCACCGAGACCGGCCCTGTCCTGCATTACCTGCAACAAGCCTTGCAAGTGGCCGCCAGCATTGAGGGTTATGTGGTCCCCAGCGGACTGCTGGATGAATTGTCCAGCGCCTATGCGGCCAGCGGTGACGACAAACAAGCGCAGGAGTACGGCCAACTGGCAGCGCAGGCGCGTGCCAGCAAGAAGCTCGACGATGCCCGCAGCCGCGCCGAGACCATGATCATTCGGCAAGACAGCGAGCGGGCCCGCGCCGAGGCGCAGTTGCAGCGTCGCCAAGCCGAGGCCGAGGCGCACCGTGCGCAAGCCTTGCAAGAGCTCAGCGCCACGCTGGAGGTCCTGGGCCAGATCGGGCTGGAACTCACCGCCAATTTGAACCAGGACGCGGTTTTCGCCACGTTTTACCGCCACATCCAACAGCTGATGGAGGTAGACGCCTTCTTTGTCTACCTGCTCGATGAGAGCAGCCAGACTTTGAGCGCAGCCTTTGGCAGCCAGGGGCAAGAACAATTCCCCTCGCCCACCATCGCGCTGGATCACCCCGAGTCCTACACCGCCCTCTGCGCAAGAACGCGGCAAGAGCTCTCCATCGGCATCGCGCCGGAACGCCGTCGCGCGGAGCCGCTGCAAGGCCCGCTGGAAGTGGTCAGCCTCTTGTTCGTGCCCATCCTGATCGGCGAGCGGCTCTTGGGCGTGATGTCGGTCCAATCGCAGCAGTCGCATGCCTACGGCGAACGCGAAAGCGCCATTTGCCGAACCCTGTGTTCTTACGGTGCGATCGCCCTGGACAACGCCAAGGCCTACGCCATGGCGGATCGGGCCCAAAAACAAGCCAATGCGGCGCTGATCGATCTGGAGATCGCCCGCAAGAAGCTGGCCCTGCGCGCTGACACCTTGGCCGAGGAAGTGAGCAAGGCCACCGCCGCGATTTTGCAGCGCGAGCGCGAGACCGTGTTGCGCCTGTCCAAAGCCGCCGAGTACCGCGACCCCGAAACCGGCGCGCACATCTTGCGCATGGCGCATTACTCAGAGTTGATCGCACGTGGCCTGGGCCTGCCGGAGGACGATCAGCAATTGCTGCTGGAAGCGGCGCCCATGCATGACATCGGCAAGGTCGGCATCACCGACGCCATCCTGCTCAAGCCCGGCCGCTTGACGCCCGAAGAGTTCGAGGTCATGAAAGGCCACGCCCAGATTGGCCACGAGATCTTGAAAGACAGCTCCTCCAAGGTGCTGAAGACCGGCGCGGAAATCGCGCTGGGTCACCACGAAAAATTTGACGGCAGCGGCTACCCGCAAGGATTGTCGGGCGAGCAAATTCCGATCTTCAGCCGCATCGTGGCGGTGGCTGATGTGTTTGACGCCCTGACCTCGGAACGCCCCTACAAACCCGCCTGGTCGCTGGAGCGGGCGGCCGAGCATCTGAAGTCACAGTCCGGCGCCCACTTTGATCCGGCCTGCGTGCAGGTGTTTTTCGATCATTGGGAGCAGGTGCTGGCGATCAGAAATCGCTTCCAAGACGAAGACTGAGTCGGTAGCGGAGCGCCGGCTTCACACACACACCTGCTCAGCGGCGCTTTTTCTTTGGATCGATCTGGCCCAATGACTCCATGGCGCGCTCACGCCGCGCGGCTTTGCGGTCGTCGAGCTTTTGCATGGCCTTGCGCTGGGTATAGCCACTGGAATCAGCCCAGGCCCACCAGGCCACTGCCAAACCCAGAGGACTCAAAACCGCCAACCAGCCCCAATCCGCCACCGGAGCCACAGCCAGGAGCTTGAGCCCAATCAACAAAACACCGACGACAACCAGCCACATGAAACGCTCCTCGTTGGGGACGGGCGATCAGACCTCTAGAATCGATCCGTTGCCACTCGGAGCAAACTGTAGTTCACATCCGAGGCTTGTCGACATCCCCGTTGTAAGACCTTGAAAGGAAGCCATGAAGTTCTCCCTCGCTTTTGCTGTTTCTGCCGTCCTGGCCTCCGCCGCGCTGGCCCCTTCCGCTTTTGCCAACGCTGAATTGGCGCAGAAGAAAAACTGCATGGCTTGCCACGCCGTCGACAAGAAGATCGTCGGCCCCGCCTACAAGGACGTGGCCGCCAAGTACGCCAAGGACAAGGATGCCGCCAAGAAATTGGCTGAAAAGATCGTCAAAGGTGGTTCCGGCGTCTGGGGCCCAGTGCCCATGCCTGCCAATGCCCAGGTGAACGCTGCCGAAGCGGAAACGCTGGCAAAGTGGGTGCTGTCGGTCAAGTGATCTGGCAAGGCGAGCCAATGTGCTCGCTGCACGAATGAGAACAGGCCCTTGAGGAATCAAGGGCCTGTTTGTTTTGTGGCCAGGATTCTGTGATCACCCACATCGCTGCGCGATATGAGTGATCCCCAACCCAGCCACGCGCCCCAGGCGCTGAGGCTTGCGGGTGCAGGCCTCTCCTGAATCTTTGGCTTCCGACAACTGGTCCAGGATGGCTGGGTTTTGGTGAGCCCATCACGCAGCGGAGCTGCATGAGTGCTCACCGAACCCGGCAAACGCCTGCGGCGCTGATCGCCGCTTTGCGTCGCTCACTCGATCAATTGGCTTCCGACAATTGATCGAGGATGGCTGGGTTTTCCAGCGTGCTGGTGTCTTGGGTGACGGCTTCGCCCTTGGCGACCGAGCGCAGCAAGCGGCGCATGATCTTGCCGGAGCGGGTCTTGGGCAAGTTGTCGCCGAAACGGATGTCCTTGGGCTTGGCAATCGGCCCGATTTCCTTCGCCACCCAGTCACGCAATTGCTTGGCAATCGCCTTGGCCTCGTCGCCGGTCGGGCGTGGGCGCTTCAGCACCACGAAGGCGCAGATGGCTTCGCCGGTGGTGTCATCGGGGCGACCCACCACCGCGGCTTCGGCCACCAGCTCGGTGCAGCTGACCAGGGCGGACTCGATTTCCATCGTGCCCATGCGGTGCCCCGACACATTCAGCACATCGTCGATGCGGCCGGTGATGGTGAAGTAACCCGTTTCCGCATCGCGGATGGCACCGTCGCCGGCGAGGTAGTAACCCTTCAACTCCTCGGGGTAGTAGCTCTTCTTGAAGCGCTCCGGGTCGCCGTAAATGGTGCGAATCATCGAAGGCCAGGGCTTCTTGACCACCAAGATGCCGCCTTGACCGTTGGGCACATCATTGCCCATTTCGTCCACGATGGCGGTGGTGATGCCCGGGAAGGGCAAGGTGCAAGAGCCCGGCACCAGCGGCGTGGCACCCGGCAGCGGCGTGATCATGTGGCCGCCGGTTTCGGTCTGCCAGAAGGTATCCACAATCGGGCAACGGCCGCCGCCGACATGCTTGTGGTACCACTCCCAGGCGGCCGGGTTGATGGGTTCGCCCACCGAGCCCAGCAGGCGCAGGCTGCTCAGGTCCGAACGGTCCGGATGGACGGCTTCATTGCCTTCAGCCGCCTTGATCAAGGAGCGAATCGCCGTCGGTGCGGTATAGAAAATCGTGACCTTGTGCTTTTCAATGGTCTTCCAGAAGCGACCTGCATCTGGATAGGTGGGCACACCTTCAAAGACGATCTCGGTGCCGCCCAGGGCCAAGGGCCCATAGGTGATGTAGCTGTGGCCGGTCACCCAGCCGATGTCGGCGGTGCACCAGAAGACATCGTTGTCCTTCAGGTCAAAGGTCCATTTGGTGGTCAGCGCCGCATGCAGCAAATAGCCACCGGTGGAGTGCTGCACGCCCTTGGGCTTGCCGGTGGAACCCGAGGTGTAGAGCAAGAAGAGTGGATGCTCGGCCTCGACCCACTCGGGCTCGCAAGTCGTGCCGACCTTGGCCAGTTCTTCATGCAGCCAATGGTCACGACCCTCGACCCAGCCGATCTTGCCGCCAGTGCGCTGGTAGACGATCACGTCCTTCAACGTCGGGCAGCTGCCGCCTTCCAGCGCTTCGTCGACGATGGCCTTCAGGGGCAAGGCCTTGCCGCCGCGCAGTTGTTCGTCGGCGGTGATGATGGCCACGGCGCCGGCGTCCTGCACCCGGTCGCGCAGTGATTGGGCCGAGAAGCCACCGAACACCACCGAGTGAATCGCCCCGATGCGGGCGCAGGCCTGCATGGCCGCCACGCCTTCGATCGACATCGACATATAGATAACAACGCGGTCGCCCTTCTTCACGCCGCGGGCCTTCAGCACATTGGCCAGCTGCGACACGCGCGCGAGCAACTCGCTGTAAGTGACCTGGGTCACCGCGCCATCGTCGGCTTCAAAAATCAGCGCGACCTTGTCGCCCAAGCCGCGTTCGACATTGCGGTCCAGGCAGTTGTAGGACACATTCAGGCGGCCATCTTCAAACCATTTGAAGAACGGCGCTTCGCTGTCGTTCAGCACCTTGGTGAACGGCGTCTGCCAAGTCACGAACTCGCGCGCCAGACGGGCCCAGTAGGCTTGGTAATCGGCTTCCGATTCGGCCACCAGGGCGTTGTAGCCCGCCATGCCCTTGACGTTGGCTTGTGCCTGCCATTCGGGGCTGGGCAGATAGAGTTCGTTCTGGCTCATGATGTGTTTCCTCTGACGGGAGCAATATAGAAACGCGGGACTGACAAACGCAGCACTTCCTCGCTAATGTGCGTCCCGTCTCTGACGAAGCGCTTACTCTAGCCTCGTAACTCGACGTACCCCGGGAAGGCCCTAGGTGCTCAGGCCCCTAGAATCCGGCATCCGCCCGGATGGGCCCTGACTTCGCCTGCAGTTCTAGAGAGAAACCCTATGAGCCTTCCCACTCCCAGTCAGCGCAGAATGCGCCCCCTGCCCTCGCTGATCTTCGCCAGCCGCTGGCTGCAGCTGCCGCTCTACCTGGGCCTGATCCTGGCACAAGCGGTCTATGTGTTTCAGTTCTGGACCGAGTTGGTCCATTTGATCGAAGCTGCCTTTGGCAATAGCGAGGCGCTGAACCTGCTGGTCAAGAGCATTGGCTACAAAGCTACGGCCATCAAGGACGCGAACGGACTGGTGATCGGCTTCGAGCCGATTGCCAAGCTCAACGAAACCATCCTGATGTTGGTGGTGCTAGGTCTGATCGACGTGGTCATGATCTCCAACCTCTTGATCATGGTGATCGTCGGCGGCTACGAAACCTTTGTCTCGCGCATGGATCTGGACGGCCACCCCGACCAGCCCGAGTGGCTCAGCCATGTGAACGCCTCGGTGCTGAAGGTCAAGCTGGCCACCGCCATCATTGGCATCTCATCGATCCATCTGCTCAAGACCTTCATCAATGCGGACAACTACACCGAGAAGACCTTGATGTGGCAGACGCTGATTCATGTGGCCTTCTTGTTCTCGGCGCTGGCGATTGCCTACACCGACAAGCTGCTGTCCAGCACCCATCACGACGACAAGCACTGAACGCAGTCTGTTTGCGGCTCAGTGAGGTCGAGCGCGCGCCAAGATCAAGGCGCCCAGCACGCCCGACAAGACCGAGCCGCACAGTACGCCCAACTTGACCCGGGTTTCGAAACTCGGGTCCAAGCCTTCAAAGGCCAGGCCGCCGATGAACAAACTCATCGTGAAGCCAATGCCGCACAAGACGGCAACGCCGAAGAACTGAGTCCAGCTGGCCCCCTTGGGCCGCTCGGCCAGATCGGCCTTGATCAGCAGCCAAGAGCTGCCAAACACGCCGATGGCCTTGCCCAGCAGCAGGCCCAGGCCAATGCCCAGCGGCAACGGCTCCAGCAAGGCGGCCGGGGTCAGACCTTGCAGTGACACCCCCGCATTGGCAAAAGCAAACATCGGCAAGACCAAAAAGGCCACCCAGGGGTGCAGGCCATGCTCGAGCTGCTCCAGCGGCGAGTGGGGCTCACCGGCGACCTTGTCGATGGGGATGAAAAATGCCGTGGCCACGCCGGCCAGCGTGGCATGCACGCCGGACTTCAGCACGCACAACCACATCAGCAGACCCACCAGGATGTAGACATCGGCCCGGCGCACGCCGGCCCGGTTCAGCGTGGCCAGCACCAGCAGGCACAGGCCCGCGCCCAGCAACATGGGCAGCGAGAGCTGATGGGTATAGAACAGCGCGATCACGACGATGGCGCCCAAGTCATCAATGATGGCCACTGCGGTCAAAAACACCTTCAGCGAAGCCGGCACCCGCGAGCCCAAGAGCATCACGATGCCGATGGCAAAGGCAATATCGGTGGCCGCCGGAATGGCCCAGCCACGCAGGGCCTGCGCATCACCCCAGTTGATGGCTGAGTAAATCAACGCGGGCACCACCATGCCGCCCAGCGCGGCCACGGCCGGCAGAATCGCTTGGCGCCGGCTGGCCAACTCGCCCGTCATGATCTCGCGTTTGATCTCAAGCCCGACCAGGAAGAAGAAAACCGCCATCCACAAATCATTGACCCAGACCACCAGCGGCTTGGCCAAGACCAAGGCATCACCACCAATACGCAGCTCGCCCTGAATGCGGGTGAAGGCCTCATACAGCGGGCTCCAGGCCGAATTGCTGAAGACCAGGGCCAAAACAGCCGCCAAGGCCAGCACAATTCCGCCAGCCGATTCGCTGGCAAAAAACTTCTTCAATCCGGGTGTCATCGGCTTTCCTCCTCGGCCTTTTGTAAACTGGCGGCAGTTTCTCAGAGTTTTCCCCTGCTTCCCCACGGCATCTTTCCCCCCTCTCTCCTCGAATGGGCCCCACACCATGAGTTCAGCTACCACCGACATCCGCTACGCCGATCTGGTCGAAAGCGTTGCCGCCGCTCTGCAGTACATCAGCTACTACCACCCGGCCGACTACATCGCCCACCTGGCCCGTGCCTATGAGCGCGAACAAAGTGCCGCCGCCAAAGACGCGATTGCGCAAATCTTGACCAACTCGAAGATGTGCGCCGAAGGCCGTCGCCCGATCTGCCAGGACACCGGCATCGTCAATGTCTTCCTCAAGGTCGGCATGAATGTGCGCTTCGCAGACTTCCCCGGCTCGCTGGAAGACGCGGTCAACGAAGGCGTGCGCCGCGCCTACAACAACGCCGACAACAAGCTGCGCGCTTCGGTGCTGAACGACCCGATCTTTGAGCGCAAGAACACCAAGGACAACACACCGGCCGTCATCAGCGTGTCCATCGTGCCGGGCAACACCGTGGACGTGATGGTGGCCGCCAAGGGCGGTGGCTCCGAGAACAAGAGCAAGTTCGTGATGATGAATCCCAGCGACAACCTGGTCGACTGGGTGCTCAAGACGGTGCCGCTGATGGGCGCCGGCTGGTGCCCACCGGGCATGCTGGGCATTGGCGTCGGCGGCACCGCCGAGAAGGCCATGCTGATGGCCAAAGAGTCGCTGATGGAAGACATCGATATGTACGAGCTGCTGGAACGCGGCCCGCAGAACAAGCTCGAAGAGCTGCGTATCGAGCTCTACGAGAAGGTGAATGCCCTGGGCATTGGCGCCCAAGGCCTGGGCGGCCTGACCACGGTGCTGGACATCAAGATCAAGACCTACCCCACCCACGCGGCCAGCAAGCCTGTGGCCATGATCCCCAACTGCGCCGCCACCCGCCACGGCCACTTTGTGCTGGACGGCTCCGGCCCGGCCTTCATGACCCCGCCCAGCCTGGACCTCTGGCCCGATGTGAAGTGGGCGCCCGACTACAACAAGAGCAAGCGCGTGGATCTGAACGCCTTGACCAAGGAAGAAGTCGCCAGTTGGAAGCCGGGCGACACCTTGCTCTTGAACGGCAAGATGCTCACCGGCCGCGACGCCGCTCACAAGCGCATTGCCGACATGCTGGCCAAGGGCGAGAAGTTGCCGGTGGACTTCACCAACCGCGTGATCTATTACGTCGGCCCGGTCGATCCGGTGCGCGACGAAGTGGTCGGCCCCGCCGGCCCCACCACCGCCACCCGGATGGACGGCTTCACCCGCATGATGCTGGAAAAGACCGGCCTGATCGCCATGGTCGGCAAGGCCGAGCGTGGCCCGGTCGCCATTGAAGCCATCAAGGACAACAAGAGCGCCTACCTGATGGCCGTCGGCGGCGCCGCCTATTTGGTGTCCAAGGCCATCAAGGCCGCACCGGTGGTTGGCTTTGCCGATCTGGGCATGGAAGCGATCTACGAGTTCGACGTGGTCGACATGCCGGTGACCGTGGCGGTCGACGCCGGCGGCACCAGCGCCCACATCACCGGCCCCGCCGACTGGCAGCAGCGCATTGCCAGCGGTGCAGCCAAGGCCATCCCGGTCAAGGCAGTCTGAGATGAGCATGGCGAAGGACAAAACCGCTCTGCTGATCATCGATGTGCAGCGCGGTCTGTTCGACGCCGAGCCGCGCCCTTTTGAGGCTGAGGCCGTGGTTCAGCGCATCAATGCGCTGGCCGATCGGGCGCGCGCGGCAGCTTCGCCGGTCATCTTCATCCAGCATGAACGTGAAGCCAGCGCCTTGCAATTCGGCAGCGAGGGCTGGCAGCTGGAGCGTGGCTTGATCGTCCAGCCGCAAGATCAGGTGTCGCGCAAAACCACGCCCGACTCCTTCTTGCGCACCGACCTGCAAGAACTGCTGGAGCGCCAACAGGTAAAGCATGTGGTGATTTGCGGTTATGCCAGCGAGTTTTGTGTGGACACCAGCACCCGGCGCGCTGCGGCTTTGGGCTATGAGGTGACCTTGGCCGCAGACGCCCACACCACCCATGACAAGGCCCATGCCACGGCCGCGCAGATCCGGGCGCACCACAACGCCACCCTGCCCGGCATCACCAGCTTTGGGCCCAGCATCCGCGCTGAGCGCGCCGAGGACATCGCGTTCGCTTGACGGATGAATGGCGTGCCAGGGTTTCCCCGGCATGACCAAGGACACCCCCCGCTTCAAGCGGCTAGCGCCCGACACCCAGGCCCTCCACAATCGCGGCCAGGGAGGCGCAAGAAAAAAGTTGGGCGCAAAAGAATCCAGGACTTCGACACGAAGCCCGTCTCCCGAATCAAAGAGAAGCGATGAGGGAGCGGGTTATGTGGGTTTCGAAGTATTGGTACGAAAAGCTGCCGATGATTTATGCCGTCATGGCGCTACTTTGCTTGGCATTGCTGGGTCGGCCAGGCGCCTTCAGCGCCACGCTGTTCATGGCCGCTGCGGCGCTGACCGCTTGGTGGCGCTACAGCTACCGCTACGAGGAAGCCGGCAAGTCTGGCTCGGCCCACAGCTCCAGCCGACGCTGAACGCTCAAGCCTGCTGCGCAAGGCCTTGTTGCGGCACGGCCTGATGCAGCACCCGCTGCGGGAAGGGAATCTCCACGCCCAAACGGTTCAGGCTGCGCAATAGCGCAAGATTCACTTCCGAGCGCACGCCGCCCTGGCCATTGTGCGGATCATTGATCCAGAAGTTGATCGACAACTCCAGGCCGTCGGCGGCAAAGTTGCTCAACAAAACCGAGGGTGCGGGGTCTTGCAGAACCCGAACCACCGATTGCACGGTCGACACCAACTCGGGGATCAAGGCATCCAAATCGGTGCCGTAAGCCACTTGCACCACGGTGTTGATCAAGACCTGAGGGTCGGCCAGCGAAGAGTTTTCCACCCGCTGCGTCATCAGCAATTCGTTCGGCACGATGGACTCGCGGCCATTGAGCGCGCGAATCACCGTGTAGCGCGTGGTGATGTCGCTGATGCGCCCCTCAAAGTTATCGACCTTGACCATATCGCCAATGCGCAGCGAACGCTCGGCCAAGATCACAAAGCCTGACACATAGTTGGCCGCCAGCTTCTGCAGGCCCAAACCAATGCCCACGCCGACCGCACCGCCCATCACGCCCAGGGCCGTCAAATCGATACCGGCCACCGATAGAGCCACCAGCAAGCCGACAAAAAGCAAAAGCACTCGCGCTGCATTGGCAGCAATCTTGCGTAATGACAGATCCATCACCGTGCCGCGCATCAGCCGAGCTTCCACCACCGAGGAAAGCCACAAGACCAAAACCATCACGACCACGGCGCTGAAGGAGCCCTCGACCAGATTGCGCAAGGTGACGCGGCTGGCGCCCAGCTTGAAGCTCACCGCATCCATCTCTTCCATGAGCCAAGGCAGGATGCCAGTCACCCACAAAATGGAACCGCCCCAGGCCAGCCAAGATACGGTGCGCTCGATCAAACGCACCAGGGCGGATTTGGGCATGGCGACCGTCAACACCTGAACCGTCAGCCGAATCATCACCAAAGAGAACAAGACCGGCACCGCCAGCTTGAACACCGCGGGCGAGACCCCGAAGCTGGGCAAAAGCTTGCGTGCCAACACGGCGAGCAAAGCCGCCAGCACCGGGAACAAGACCCCATCCACCACACGGCGGCCAAAGAGAATGGATTTTTCTTGGGTTGGCACATGGCGATGAATCACCCGCACCACCAGCCAGGACAGCGCCAGACAGGCCAGCAAGACGGCCAAGCCCATCAAGGCGGCGGGTGACACCAAGGCGGCCAGCAGCTCCCGCAGTTCAGCAAAGTCAAAAGGCTTGTTCATCGATCAAGAGCACACAAAAAACACACAAAAAGAAGCTCGGCCCAGCGCTTTTTACGCCGCGACCGAAGTGCAGCAAAACTCAAATGCCGGCCAGCACCCGCAGATGCACGCCCACGCTGCGCGCCAGCGCGTCCAGGTGGTAGCCGCCCTCCAGGCAGGACACGATGCGGCCCTTGGCGTGGCGCGCCGCCACATCCATGATGCGCATCGTCATCCACTCATAGTCCGCCTCGACCAGGCCCAACTGGCCTAAATCGTCATCCCGGTGGGCATCAAAACCGGCCGAGATGAAGATCATCTCGGGCTTGAAGCGCTCCAGCGCCGGCATCCACATGGCCTCGATGATCTCGCGGATCTCCGGCCCCTTGGTATAGGCTGGGATGGGCACATTGACCATGTTCTCGCCCTTGGGCACCGCGCCGTTGTAGGGGTAGAGCGGATGCTGGAACAGGCTCACCATCAAGATGCGGTCGTCGCCGGCAATGATGTCCTCGGTGCCATTGCCGTGGTGCACATCAAAGTCCACGATGGCCACGCGCTTGAGGCCACGGTCATCCAGCGCATGGCGCGCCGCCACCGCCACATTGTTAAAGAAGCAAAAGCCCATGCTCTGGTCACGGGTGGCATGGTGGCCCGGCGGGCGCACCGCGCAAAAAGCATTCTCGGCACCGCCATCCAAGACCAAATCAGTGGCCTGCACTGCCGCACCCGCCGCGCGCAAGGCCGCCGACCAGGTGTGGGGGTTGGCGACGGTGTCGGGGTCCACCGCCCGGGTATCGCCGCGCTCGGCGCAGCCGCGTAGCAATTCGCTGATTTCGGCCACATAACCATGGGTATGCGCACGCTCAATCGCCGCCATGTCGACGCGCGGTGCCTCATGCCGGTCCAGCGCCAGGTCGATGCCGGTGGCCAGCAACCAGTCCTCGATCGCGTCCAAGCGCTGTGGGCATTCGGGATGGCCGGGACCCATATCGTGCCGGTGGCAGTCGGGGTGGCTGAAATAGGCTGTAGACATAGTTCTTAGGGTCGGCAGGGTCAATGCAGCAAAGGCCCCACGCTGTCTCTCGTTCTTGATCAAATGCCGTCAGACGCGCCTTTGTTCAAAGGATCGCGCTGACCCGCATCACCCTAAGATGGTCCTATGACGCCACATTCCACGCAGCAAATCTCGGCACAACTGACGGCTCTGCAACAGCAGGTTAGCACGATCATCAAGGGCAAAGCAGCGCAGATCGCTGACTGCGTGGCCTGCCTGATTGCCGGCGGCCATCTCTTGATTGAAGACCTGCCCGGCGTGGGCAAAACCACGCTGGCCCATGCGCTGTCCATCTCCATGGGCTTGAAGTTCTCGCGCCTGCAGTTCACCTCGGACCTGATGCCCTCGGACCTGATCGGCGTCAGCATTTACGAGCGCGAGCGCGGTGACTTTGTCTTCCACCCCGGGCCGGTATTCGCCCAGGTCTTGCTGGCAGACGAGATCAACCGCGCCGGCCCCAAGTCTCAAAGCGCACTGCTGGAGGCCATGGAAGAAAACCAGGTCAGCGTGGACGGGGTCAGCCACCCGCTGCCCCAGCCTTTTTTCGTCATCGCCACCCAAAACCCCAGCGAGCAGTTGGGCACCTATCCGCTGCCCGAGTCGCAGCTGGACCGCTTTTTGATGTGCATCTCGCTGGGCTACCCCGACCAGGCGGCCGAGCGTGAGTTGCTCAGCGGCCAAGACAGCCGCGCGGCCCTGCGTGAACTGAAGCCGCTGATGAACCCCGCCGCCCTGCTGGCGGCGCAAGACGCAGTGCGCGGCATTCATGCCTCGCCGGCGCTCTTGGACTACCTGCAAGCCCTGATCGCCGCAACCCGCTCGGGCCAATGGTTTGCCGAAGGCCTCAGCCCGCGCGCCGGCCTGGGCGTGCTGCGTGCCGCGCGGGCGCGTGCCCTGCTGCAAGGGCGCGACTTTGTTTCGCCGGATGATATTCAGGCCATCCTGCCGCAAACCATCGCCCACCGCCTGCGCCCCAAGGCCGGCGCCGGCCGCGGCCCACGCGAGCAAGTGCGCGCCATGGTCGAAGCGATCGCCCTGCCCTGATTCAGCGCTTCATGAAGGCGATACAGGCCCGCTGGCAAGCCTGGTGGACATCGCGCCACCCGCGCAGCGACTCCCATTTGATGGGCCAGCGCAATATCTACATCGTGCCCAGCCGGCCGGGTCTGGCTTTTTGCGCCACGCTGCTGGTGCTGCTGCTCGCCTCCATCAACGATCAGCTGAGCCTGGGCTTTATGTTGACCTTTCTGCTGACCGGCGCCGGCCTGGCATCGATGCACAGCACCCACGGCAATTTGCGCGGCCTGAGCCTCGATCTGAAGCCACCCGCCGCCGTTTTCAAAGGTGAAGACGTGCAACTGGAACTGCGCCTGCACAACACCGGCGCCGCCCGCTTTGGCATTGGCGTGCATGTGCTCGGGCAGCCGCTGTCCGAAGTCGCCTGGACCGATGTGCCAGCGCTGGGCCATGCGCTGCTGCAGGTGCGCTACCCCGCCAATCAGCGCGGCCAGCATGCGCTACCAGTGCTGCAAATCATCACCCGATTTCCGCTGGGCCTTTTCAGAGCCTGGAGCATTTGGCGGCCGGCCAGCCAGGTTTGGGTCTACCCACAGCCGGAGCAGCCAGCGCCGCCCTTCCCCGCCCAAACCGCAGAGGCCGGTGAAGACAGCAACACCCGCCCCGCCCTGGCCCGCAGCGCGCAACAAGGCCAAGACTTCGAGGGCGTGCGCGCCTACCGACGCGGCGACTCCATGCGCCAAGTCTTGTGGAAAAAAGCCGCGCTGAGCCTGGAGCAAGGCGGCAACCTTTGGGTGCGCGAGACCCAAGCGCCGGTGGCGCGCACGCTCTGGCTGGACCGCCGCGAATGCGCCGGCATCGCCGACGAGGCCCAGCTCTCGCGCCTGTGTGCCTGGGTCTTGGCGGCCGAACAATTGCAAGTGCCCTATGGCCTGCGTTTGGGCGCTCAGGAAATAGCGCCTGAGCTGGACGGCATGCATCGCCAGGTCTGCCTGGAACTGCTGAGTCGGGCGCCATGACGGACAGCACCCAATCAAACACCCGGCCCAAAGTCTGGCCCAAGCTGAGCCAACTCGGCCGCGAAAGCCGCGACACCTTGTTCCTGCTGGCCACCATCGCCGCCATCGTGGCACCGCATGGTGGACACCTGCCGCTCTGGGCCAGCGCCATCACCGCCCTGATGCTGGCCTGGCGCGGCTGGCTGGCCTGGCGCTCTGAGCCGCTACCGGGTCGCTGGGTGCTGGTGGCCGTCTTGCTGGTCGGCGCCAGCCTGACCTGGATCACCCACCGCACCCTGATGGGACGAGAGGCCGGCATCACCCTCTTGGTGATGCTGATGGCCTTGAAGACGCTGGAACTGCGCGCGCGCCGCGATGCCTTTGTGGTCTTCTTCCTCGGCTTCTTTTTGGTGCTGACGAATTTTCTCTACTCACAGTCGCTGTTCACCGCGCTGTGGACGCTCTTGAGTGTCTGGGCCTTGCTCAGCGCGGTGGTGTTGGCGCAAATGCCAGTGGGCCAGCCCAGCCTGGCCCTGGCCGCCAAGCAAGCGGCGCGCACCACGCTGTATGGCTTGCCGGTGATGGTGCTTTTGTTTGTGCTGTTCCCTCGCATCGGCCCGCTCTGGGGCGTACCGGCCGATTCGGTGGGTCGCACCGGCCTGTCCAATCGCATGGACTTCGGCGCCATGTCCGAGATTGCCAATGACGACAGCATCGCCATGCGCCTGCGCTTTCAAGGCCCGCCGCCGCCGCCGCAGTCCCGCTATTTCCGCGGCCCGGTACTGGCCCAGTTTGATGGCAAGACCTGGCGCCCCAGCCCGCTGCTCTGGCCCGGCCGCCCGGATCCACTGCGAACCCAGGGCGAGGCCTTGAGCTACGAACTGACGCTGGAGCCACTGCGCATCAGCGTGCTGCCGCTGCTGGAGATGAGCCCCGAGCCCGCCGGAGCCGAGTTGCTGCTGGACGGCCTGAAAGTGCGCCGTTCGCCCGAGTTGCAATGGACCGCGGAGCGCCCCATCACCGAGCGACTGCGCCTGAACACACGCGCCTACAGCCGCTATCACCACGGCCCGCTGACTCAATCCGGGCAGACCGCCTTGGTGCTGCAAAACTATTTGGACTTGCCGCCCGGCTTCAACCCGCGCACGCTGGCCTGGGCCGCTGATCTTCGCCGCCAGCCTCGCTTCAGCGCACTGGATGAAAGCCAGCTCGCGCCGGCTCTGGCGCAGGCGGTCATGCAGCACATCGCCAGCGCCGACTTCATCTACACCCTGGCGCCTGGCCGTTATGGCGAGGTCACTCCGCATGTGATTGACGAATTCTGGTTCGATCGCCGACTCGGTTTTTGCGAGCATTTCTCCGCTGCCTTTGTGGTGGTGATGCGGGCCATGGGTGTGCCGGCGCGCATCGTCACCGGCTTTCAAGGCATGGACCCGCAGCCACAAGACGACTACTGGATCGTGCGCAACAGCAATGCCCATGCCTGGGCCGAGTACTGGTCGCCCCAACAAGGCTGGCAACGTGCCGACCCCACGGCCGCGATTGCACCCGAACGCATTCAGCAAGGACTGGCGCTGCGGCCCGCGCCCGGCGCCTTCGCAGGGGCACTCGGCCAACTCAATCCCACGCTGTGGCTGAGCTTGCGGCGCGCCTGGGAGACCCTGGACAACCGCTGGCAGCAAAGCGTCTTGAACTACTCGCGCCAGAGCCAGTTTGAGTTGCTGAAAAACGCCGGTTTTCAGTCGCCCGACTGGCAGCTCTTGGGTCAGGTCAGCGCGGTGCTGATCGGCCTGATCGCCATCTTGGGCGCCGCCTGGTCGGCCTGGCAACAAAGACCCCACGACGCCTGGAGCCGCCAGCGCGCGCGCATTCTGGCGGATCTGCGCCGCTTGGGCGTGAACGAGGCCGCCGCGCACCAAGGTCCAGCGCACTGGGCCAGTTTGCTGCAGCAGCGCCATGGCCAAGCGGCCTTGCCGGCCGCCTTGTTGCTGCAGCAATTGGAGCGGTCGCGCTATGCGCCGGGCGCCGACCAAGGCCTCAGTTATGCCGAGCGGCGACGCTGGTGGCGAGAATTCCGTGCGGCAGGCCGTATGCTGCGCGGCAAGCTCCCTCAGTGATCGTGTCGATGCCTTGATGAAACCTTCTGCTTTTTTGTTTTCTTTCCCATCCGCTCTCTTGAGCGCCAGCTTGTTTTTTAGCCCCGGCGCCCATGCGGAGCCCGCAGCCAACAAGCCGCCTAGTGCCGTCAAGAAGAAGAGCGCCAAGCCCAAGGCATCGGCGGCCAAGACAAACGCCAAGGCCGCACACAAGACCAGCAAAGACGCTCCGGCCAAACCTTTTGGCGAACGCGCGGACTTGATGGCTTTTGCAGCCACCCTGGCCCATGAACAAGGCTGGGAGCTTCATGAGCTGCAATCCACCTTGGCCCAGGCCCGCAGCGTGCCCGCGGTGCAGCGCCTGATCATGCCGGCCGCGGCCGGCACGGCCAAAGACTGGGCCGCCTACCGAGCCCGCTTTGTCGAGCCCCGCCGCCTGCAGGCCGGCTTGGCATTCTGGGAGCAATACGCCGCCCCGCTGGCGCGCGCTGAAGCCCGCTACGGCGTGCCCGCCGAGCTGATCGCCGGCCTGATCGGCGTGGAGACTTTTTACGGCCAGATCACCGGCGGCTTTCATGTACTGGATGCGCTGGCCACCTTGGCTTTTGACTTCCCCAGCGGACGCAGCGACCGCAGCGCTTTTTTCCGCAATGAGTTGGTCGAATTCCTGAAGCTCTGCCGCCGCGAAGGCCTGGACCCGCTGGCCGTCAAGGGCTCTTACGCCGGCGCCATGGGCTGGCCGCAGTTCATGCCCAGCAGTTGGAACCGCTATGCCGTCGACTTTGATGGCGATGGCCACGCCAACCCGATCCAGAGCGCAGAAGACGCCATCGGCAGCGTCGCCAACTACCTCGCCGCCTTCGGCTGGCAGCGTGGCATGCCCACGCACTACAGCGTGGCCTTACCGGTGGAAACCTCGGCGCGCGCCCTGCTCTTGGCGCCCGATATCAAGCCGACCTTCAGCGTGGCCCAGTTGCGCGAAAACGGCGCCCTGCCCTCAGAAGCCGCGCAGGAGCATGTCGGCCCACTGGCCGTGGTCGAGCTGCAAAACGGCAGCGCGGCGCCGAGCTATTGGCTGGGCACCGAAAACTTCTATGCCCTGACGCGCTACAACTGGTCCAGCTATTACGCGATGGCGGTGATCGAGATGGGGCGGGCTTTGAAGACGATGCGGGCGGCGCCAGCCAGCAACTAAGGCGGGCTCAACAGTTCGGCTTCCTCAGCAGGCATCACTTGCGGCCATGGGCCGGCCACCGTGGGCTCGGCGGGCTGAGAAATCACCGGGCTCAGGTGCCAGAAGCGCCGCCGCTCCTCGCGCTGACAGCGCTCGGTGCCTGAGCCACTCTGCCAAGTCCAGGCGCCACAAGCGGCCTGCTGCCGAGTCGCGATGCCTTGGGCCTGATAGCGCGCCAAGACGCTCAGCGCCGGGTGGCCAAAGCGGTTGCGGTAGCCGGCTTGAAAAACAGCCACACGCGGCGCCACGGCGGCCAAGAAGGCCTCGCTGGAGGAGGTTTTGCTGCCATGGTGGGGCGCGATCAAGACCTCGCTCTGCAAATTGATTCGCCCCTTGGATTGCTCCGCGACCAGCGCCTGCTCTTGCGGCGCTTCCAAGTCCCCGGTCAGCAAGGCGCTGCGGCCGCTGCTAGAACTCACCCGCAGCACACAGGACATGGCATTGCTCTTGTGCGCGGGGCTGGCTTCGTAAAACTCGGGCGGCGGGTGCAAGACTTCAAAGCGCACCTCATCCCAGGTCCAGCTTTGGCCCTGCTCGCAGCGCTGCGAGCGTGCTTGAGCAGCGCTCAAGAGCCGATGGCCGGGCTCCAAAGAGCTCAGCAGCGTGTGCACCGGCATGCCGGCCAAGATGGAGGCGGCGCCGCCCACATGGTCGCTGTCGCGGTGGCTGAGCAACAAGGTGTCCAGATGATTCACGCCGAGCGCGCGCATCAAGGGCAAGAGCACGCGCTGCCCTGCATCTGAGACCGGTCCATAAGCCGGGCCGCTGTCATAGAGCAACTGATGACTCGCGGTGCGGAGCAGCACGGCCGTGCCTTGGCCGATATCTGCAGCCAGCAGTTCAAACTCGCCGGCCGGCGGGCGCGGCGGCGCGGGCCAAAGCAAGGGCAAGGCCAGGCCCAAGCCGCATAAACGCAAGCGCCAAGGCAGTGGCAGGACCAGGAGACTGCCGCCAGCCAGCCCCAAGGCCTGTGCCCAAAGCGGCGCAGCGGCAACAAACCAGACCGCCCAAGGCCAGGCCGCCAAGGTCTGCAAACCCAGCATCAAGGCCCGCACCGCCACTTCGGCCAGCCACCACAAGCCCGGCAGCAACGCCCCGGCCAAAGCCAGCGGGGTGATGACGAAACTGACCAGGGGGATGGCCACCAGATTGGCCAAGAGGCCCACCAAGGAAATCTGCTGAAAGAACAGCAGACTCAAAGGCGCCAAACCCAAGGTGGCCACCCATTGGCTGCGCAGGCCCTGGCGCAGCTGAGTTCTCCAGTGGCGCGGCTGAGCTTCGCCATCGCCAGCCGCCATCAACAAACCCACCGCCGCAAACGACAAGCAAAAGCCCGCTTGCCCGAGCGCCCAAGGGTCGATCAGCGTGACCAGCAACGCAGACGCCAAGAGGCACAAAGGCCAGGGCCAGCGCAGGCCCAAGCTGCGCAGCAAGGCCAGACTCAGCAGCATCCAAACGGTGCGCTGGGCCGGCACGCCCCAGCCGGAGAACAAGGCATAGGCCAAGGCCGCCATCGCCCCCATCCAGAGCGCCGCCGTGGGCGCGGGGCAACGCAGGCAAAGCCGGGCGCTGCGCCGCCACAAACTCGCCACCAGCATCTGAGCCAACCAAGCAAACATGGTCACATGCAGGCCGCTGACGCTGAGCAAATGACTGACCCCGGTGTTGCGAAACAAGGCCCAGTCTTGGCTGGAGATCGCCGCCTGGTCCCCCAGGCTGAGCGCCGCCAACACACCGGCCACCGCGGGGTCGGGCACCTGGCGCAGCAAGGCCTCGCGCAGGCGCTGGCGCCAGACATCCCAGCCCCACCAGGGGGAAGCGGCCAAGCGCCGCGGCGGCTCGCCCTGGTTCGCTCCTCGCACCACGCCGGTGGCACGCAGGCCTTGCTCAAACAGCCAGAACTCGGTGTCAAAGCCATGCGGGTTCATCAGGCCGTGCGGACGTTTGAGCCGAGCGGTCAATTCCCATTGCTCGCCGGCCCGCAAGAGCGGCGGGCGGGCCTCTTCGCCATACCAAGACAGTGCCAGGCGACTCGGCAAGACGGCCCGCAAGTCTTGACCGGCGGCATCGCTCTTGCCGCTATCTCTTGCAGCGATCACTTCGAACTCAAAGCGCCAACCAGGCAAGCCGGTCACACCGAGAACCTGCGCGGGCAGCGAATCGATACGACCGATCAAGCGCAGGTCTCGCCCCTCCCAGGCCTCGGGCAAATGCTCGGCCAAGCGCATCTCGGCCCGCCACGCACCTTGCGTGAAGGCCGCCAAACCCGCCGCTAGACACAGGCCCGCCCCAAAAGCCAGCCCACGCCGAGCCGTAAGCCAGCTCGCACTCAAGAGCACGAAAAGCACGAACAAGACGAGCAGCAAGCCCGCCCACTCGGCCGCATTCGGCAAGCGCTCGCAATGCAGCAAGAGACCCAAAGCCAAGAGCCAGGCGCAGCCTGCCATGGCCAGTTGAACCTGGCCGAGAGGCTTGTCTGACGTGGCTGTGCCCATGGAGAAGGCGATGGATGAGGATCGGCGGCAAGCAGCGCTCGGTGTAGGATGCGCGCCACCCGATCGTAGCCATTCGTTCGCTGCGATTCGAGCCCCATTCAACACAGGCGTGGCCCCTTGTGGGCTAAGAGCCTTCACGCGAAAGTCGTCCATCATGAGCAGCACCAGCACCTCCCCCGTCTACGCCAAGCTTCAGTCCCTGGGCATTGAACTGCCGCCGCTGGCCGTGCCGGTGGCCGCCTATGTGCCTTTTGTGCGCAGTGGCAACCAGCTCTTCATCTCGGGCCATATCGCCAAGAAGGACGGCAAGCCCTGGGTGGGCCAACTCGGCCGCGATACCGACACCGCCACCGGCAAGGCCGCCGCACGCGCCATTGCCATCGACCTGATGGGCACCCTGCACGCCGCCACCGGCGATCTGGGCAAGATCAAGTGCATCGTCAAGCTGATGAGCTTGGTCAACAGCACCTCCGACTACACCGAACAGCATCTGGTCACCAATGGCGCCTCCGAGTTGCTGGCCGAAGTCTTCGGCCCCGAGATTGGCGCCCATGCGCGCAGCGCTTTTGGCGTGGCACAGACCCCGATGGGCGCTTGCGTTGAGATCGACCTGATCGTGGAACTGGCGGCCGACTGATGTTCCTCAAGCCCTCGAAGTTTCCAGCCCAAGCTCTGGCCTTGATCAGCCTGGGCAGCTTGGCCGCCCTGGGCGCGGCCCTGATCGCCCAACATCAGTTCGGCATTCGTCCCTGCGCCTGGTGCGTGATGCAGCGCGGCGTGTTCCTGCTGATCGGCCTGGTGGCAGGCCTGGCCTGGCTGCTTCGAGGCCAACGCCTGCTACGCAGCCTGGGACTGATTTTGGTGCTGGCCTTGGCCGTGGCGGGCGTGGCGGCGGCGGGCTTTCAACATGAAGTGGCCAACAAGCTGGCCTCGTGCGACCTGACCCTGGCCGACCGCATCGTCAGCGGCCTGGATCTGGAAACCCTGTGGCCCTCGGTCTTCATGGTCACCGCCACCTGCGCCGATGCGGCCCAATACCGGCTCTTGGGCCTGGGCTACGAGATCTGGAGCGGCCTGCTCTATCTGGGCATCGCGGTGCTGGCTTTCTTGGCCTTAAGAACGCGTCGCTGACTCAGATCAAGCCTCTAGATACTCAGTCCCGCTAGGCTGGCGGGATTGAGCTTGATGAGTGCTTTGCATGACCCCTTCTTACCCCACGCGCGCCGATGTGCTGATCGTCGGCGCCGGCCCCGCCGGCCTGAGCATGGCTTGCGCGCTAGCCGATGCCGGCATCAAGAGTTGCGTGCTGGAAGCCGCGCCGCTGAGCGCCTTGGCCGAGCCCGCAGAAGACGGCCGCGAGATCGCGCTGACCCACGCCGGCATGGCCGTCTTGCAAAAGCTCGGCCAATGGCAAGACCTGCCCCCCAGCGAAATCGCCCCGCTCAAACGCGCCCATGTCTTCAACGGCGAGGGCCGCGACTATCTGGGCTTTGATGCCCAAGGCTCGGGCCGCGAGCAGCTCGGCAGCTTGGTGGCCAACCACTGGCTGCGCCGCGTGGCCTACCAAGGCGCGCTCAAACGCTCTGACTTGATCACCCTGCGCGCCGACACCCGCGTCAGCCAGCTGACGCTGAACTCAGACGCTGCGCATCTGAGCCTGGCCGATGGCGAGCGCCTGGGTGCGCCGCTGGTGATTGCCGCCGACAGCCGCTTCTCCGCCACCCGGCGCCAGGCCGGCATTGGCGCGCAGATGCGCGACTTTGGCCGCAGCGTGCTGGTCTGCCGGCTGCACCACAGCCAGCCCAATCAGGGCATTGCGCTGGAGTGCTTTCACTACGGCCACACCCTGGCCCTGCTGCCGCTGAACGGCGATTGCAGCTCGCTGGTGCTGACCCTGCCGGCCGACCGCGCCAACGCCATGCTGCAGTGGGACGAAGAGCAATTCATGGCCTGGGTGCGCACCGAGGTGCGAGGCAGGCTGGGCGAGCTGCGTTTGGCCAGCACCCGCCACCTCTACCCCTTGGTCGCCAGCTATGCCCACCGATTCAGCAGCGCGCGCTTTGCCCTGATTGGCGATGCCGCCGTGGGCATGCACCCGGTCACGGCGCATGGCTACAACTTTGGGCTTTACGGCGTGGACACCCTGGCTCAGCTTTTGGCCAGCGCCCACCGAACCGGCCAAGACCTCGGCGACGCAGCGCTGCTGGAGCGTTATGCCAGCGCACACCGGCGCAAGACTTGGGCGATCTATCAAGGCACCAATGCGGTGGTGCAGCTGTTCACCGACGACCGCCCGGCCGCGCGCCTGCTGCGCCGCGGTGTGCTGCAAATGGCGCAGCATCTGCCGCCACTCAAGAGCGCCATCACCGCGCAACTGACCGGGCGCCAACCCTCCCTGCTGCGCCAGCTGCAAAGCCTGGTGCAGCAGCGCTGAAGCACCAAACTCAAGGCTTCACTCGCCCCTGACCGCGCCCTCGCGGCGCGGGTCGGCCGCGCCCAACCAGCCGCTGTTCTTCTTTTGCCCGGGCGCGCCCAAATCACTGCGCTGAATGCCGTGCAGACCGCTGGTCAGGTCGCGCTCCAGCACTTCATGGCCCAAGGCGCGCAGACCGGCTGCGGTGCTGGCCGGGAACAGGTCTTTCTCCAACAGCGTCGGGCCATTGAAAGCGCCGAAATTGGGCAGCGAGAAGGCTTGCTGCAAGTCCATGCCCCAGTCATGGCTGGCGATCAAGCTCTTGGCCACAAAGTGAATGATGGCCGAGCCGCCCGGCGCGCCCAGCGTCATCAAGAGTCGCCCATCACGCCGGTCGAACACCAAGGTCGGCGACATGCTGGAGCGCGGCCGTTTGCCGGGCTCCAGGCGATTCGCCACCGGCCGACCGGCGGCATCGCGCGGGTTCAGGGCGAAGTCGGTCAGCTGGTTGTTCAGCATGAAGCCGCCGGCCAAGCCGGTGCCGCCGTCGCTCATGATGCGGGCGCCAAACACCGACTCGATGGTGGTGGTCAGCGACACCGCGCGACCTTGGGCATCCACCACGCTCAGATGGCTGGTGCCGTATTCCGGCTGTGCGCCTTGCGGCGCATAGCTGACGCGCAGCGGACCGGGTTGGCCCGCCTTGGCGGGGCCACTGCTGCGTTCGCCGATCAGGCCGGCGCGCTCGCGCAAATAGTCGGACGCCAACAGGCTACGCCAGTCACCGGCCGGCGCAGCCACAAAGTCAGGGTCGGCAATGTATTGCGCCCGGTCGGCATAGGCCAGATTGGCGGCCTGGGCATAACGATTCAGCCAGGCGGTACTCGGAATGCCAGCAGCCAGCGCTTGGCCTCGGTCTTGCTGCGGCAGCATGCCCAGAATTTGCATCACCGTCAGATGCCCGCTGGACGGTGGCGGGAAGCCGCAGATGCGCCAAGTCTCGCGCCAATCCGTGCAAATCGCCTCACGCGCCTTGGGGCGGTAGGCGGCCATATCGGCCTCGCTCAGGAGGCCGGGGTTGCCGGCGTGGCCACGCACGCGCCGCACGATATCGGCCGCCACCGGGCCGCGCATAAAAGCCTTGGCCCCGCCTGCCGCGATCTGGCGCAAGACCTGCGCCAGGGCCGGGTTGCGCAGCTTGGTACCGATCGGCAGCGGCTGACCATCCGCGCCGAAGAAGTACTTGCCGGCCACCGGGTCGCGGGCCAGATGCGAGTCGCCCATCAACATGGCATGCATGCGCGGACTGAGCTCAAAGCCCTGCTCACACAAGCGAATGGTCGGCTCGAACAGCCGCGCCCAAGGCAGCACGCCGTGCTGACGATGGGCCTGCTCCAGCATTGGCAACAAGCCCGGCGTGCCCACCGAGCGGCCGCCGACCACGGACTGCAGATAGTTCATCGGCTTGCCGTCGGGCAGCAGAAAGAGCTTTTCATCGGCAGCGGCGGGCGCGGTCTCGCGGCCGTCCAGAGCTTGCACTTTTTGCCCGTCCCAGTGCATCAAAAAGGCGCCGCCGCCAATGCCGCTGGACTGCGGCTCGACCAGGGTCAGGGCCAGTTGGGTGGCGATGGCTGCGTCGAGCGCGCTACCGCCAGCCTTGAGAATTTCATAGCCGGCCTCGGCCGCCAGCGGATGGGCGGCGGCCACGGCAAATCGCTGCACGGTCCACCCGGGCTTTTGATTCCATCCGCTGGGGCCTTCGGGCTGCACCGGCACGGCGGCGGCTCTTGCTGCTGCGGAGTCCGGTACGCTGGGTTGAGTGTTGCAGGCCGTCAGCTGCAGGATCAGCGGCAAAGCCAGCAAAGCTGGCCTAAGCGGCTTGAGAGGAGCGGCAGCAGCAGCAAAAAGGGACATGTCGAGGCGCCAAGAGTGGGTAGCTCAGGAATCCTAGACCCAGTCGCGGGCCCCGACACTCCGCTGGACTACGTAGTCAGCGGAGTTTTCTTCTCAATCACACACCATGGCGCGCAAGGCCGGGCTTTGCACCTCGCGCCAATGCGGCTCGCCATGATGGGGCTGCTCCCAGCTGGGGCCTTCTTCGCGGATCACAAACAAGGCCGCCAAGCCTTGCTGCGTGGCCAGGGCCGGCCCGGCCTGTGGGCCCAAGACCAGCAAGGCTGTGGCCCAGGCATCGGCCAGGCAACAGCTGCTGTGCACCACGCTGACGCTGGCCAGGCCATGGGCCACCGGCGCGCGGCGGCGCGGGTCCAGCGTGTGCGAACGGCGCTGGCCCTGGGCGTCGACATAGCCGCGGCGATAGTCGCCCGAGGTGGCGACCGACAGGCCATGCAAGGCCAGCACCGTCTCGGGCAGGCCCCAGGAGTCCGGCACGCCTTCCAGTTGCACCCACCAGGGTTGGCCGTCCAGCTTGCGGCCACAGCCGCGCAACTCACCGCCCACCTCGACCAAATGATGCGGCAGCCCGCAGGCCAGCAAATAGGCCGAGAGACGATCCACCGCATACCCCTTGGCGATGCCACAGAAGTCCAGCTCCAAGTCGCCGGGTTGCCAGAGCTCGCGGCTGGCCTCGCGCAGGGTCAGGTCTTGCCAGCTTAAAGCTTGACCCAAGCGCTCGCCCCAGGCGGGCTCCTCAGGCTCCACAAAGCCGGGCTCGTCATGGCGCTTGCCGGCACCGAATCCCCAGGCGCGCACCAGCGCCGCCGCCGTCGGATCAAAAGCGCCGCCACTGGCACGCGCCACGTGCAGGGCATGGCCCAGCACCTCCCAGGTGCTCTGCGACAAACTCAGCCAGGCGCCCGAGGGTGTACGCGCAAAGCGGTTCAAATCGGACTCGGTCTCCCAGGGGCTCATGCGTGCCACCACCTCGGCCAGACCGGCTTCCAAACCGGCTTGCACCGGCTGGATGTCCAGACCGCGCGGGCCGTAGAACTTGACGCACCAGCTGGTGCCCATGCTGCGGCCCTGCAGCTGGTAAAGCACTTCACCCAGCATGGGGCCCGCTGGATCGATTTCGCGGGGCATCAGTACGCAGCGCGGCGAAGCACCGGCCTGCGTTGCGGCTTTGACGTTCAAACTCTGCACAGGAATCGCTTTACTTCGGCAAGGCCTCAAAAGTGGCGCTGTAGCGGTAGCGCTTGGCCGGCTGTGCCGCCTTGTCGCCCTCAGCCTTGACGGCAGCCACCTCATGGCCCAGCCCCAGCCAGTAGCGGCCGGCCTCCGGCCAGGTGATGCGCAGCTCGCCATTGGCATCGGTCTTGAAGCTCATCTCGCCGAGCTTGTAGCGGTAGCGGCTGCCGCCGCGCAGCACGGTCACATCTGCGCCGGCCAGTGGCTTGCCGTCGGCCAGTACCCGCAGATGCACGCTGTCGCCGTCGCTCAAATCGGTCACCGGGCTCAGGGCCTGCAACTCCAGGCCTTGGCTTTGGCGGGCAAAAGGCGGCAGCGTGGCGCGCTCTTTGCTGACAAAGGTCTCGCTGCGCATCAAGGTCTGCGTCACTTGCAGCTCTGGCGCCTCGGCCGGGATTTGCGCGGCCATATCGGCCGGCTTGCCGCGCCAGCGCTTGGTTTCGCCGCCCAGCTTGTAGCTAGCGAACACCGATTCGGCGCTGTTGCTGATGCGGTAGCTGCCGCTTTGCTCCAGCTTGATGTCGATGCTGTTGCGGTGGCGGGCGCTGCTGGTGCCTTCGGGCGCAATCGCCTTGCCGTCCGGCGCCAAGATCAAGACCGTGCCCAGTTGCTGCGCATGTTCAAACTCAAACAACTCCTCCGAGGCCACCGCGTCCACCGTCACCATCGCAGGGCGGCTGGCCGCGTTGCCGGCGGAACTGATATGCGCGGTTTGCGGCAGCAGCCAAGTGCGGTGCGCTTGCGCGGGGGCTTGCAGGGCCAGACCCAAGAGCACGGCCCAGGCGCTCATGCTGAGCTTGCTAGTCATTGTTTTCATCGGCTTCTTTCCGTCGAAATTCAGGCGTAGAAATTCAGGGTTTGAACTGCAAGGCCAAAGCGCCCAACTCATGCTCGCCTTGAGCGCTCACTTGGTTTGGCGCTTTCGGCGGCCACTGCAAGGCCAGGCGCTGCACCTCGCGGCCACCGCCTTCGCGTGCGGCCTCCACCACCACCTCATACTTGCCGGCCGGCAAATTGGCGACTTGCTTGCTCAGGTTGAGCTTGTGCTCGCCCACTGCACGAGTGGCGCCGCTGACGCCGTCCATGGGCATGCTCAGATCGCGCCCGCCCTTGCGCCACCACTGGCGCAAATCAGGCAGCCATTTGATGCCGGCGTTATTGGCTTTTTTCTGGTCGTACAAGACGGCCAGAGGAATCGCCTCACCCGCTTTTTCTGAGTTCTCCAGCCAGACCGCCACATAGGGCCGGTGGTACTCGGCCACATTCAGACGCGGGATCTCCAAGCTCAGCTGCAAATCAGCCGCCCAGGCCGAGCTCAACGGCAAAACCAAGCCCGCTGCGCCCAGCAGCAGACCTTGAGAGAAGTTTATTTGTGTTTTCATGGTTTCACTTCAGTGAACAAAAACCATCAGCAACAGAGCCGGCAAGACCAGGCCTGCTGCCACCAGAGGCCAAACGCTGCGGCGTTTGGCGGCATGCATCTTCAAAATCAACAAACCCGTGATGGCGAAGACCAAACAGGCCAGGCCAAACAGGTCGATGAACCAGCTCCACACCGGCCCGGTGTGGCGGCCCTTGTGCAAGTCATTCAGATAGGCAATCGCACCCCGGTCGCTGCGCTCAAACTCGACCGCACCATCGGGCAAAGCGATGCGCAGCCAAGCGTCGCCCCCAGCGCGCGGCATTGGCAGATAGACCTCATCCGTGGACCATTCGGCCGCCACGCCGTCCAACTTGAAACCCCATTGCTCACGCAACCACTGGCGGCTGGCCTGCGGCAGCTCGGCGCGGCGCTCAGCCGGCTTATGCTTCAGCAGTTCTTGGAGCAGCGGCTCGGGCAGTTGCCCTTGACCGCTTTGCACGCTGGGCTTGGACTCAAACAAGCCTGCGTTGTTCAGCGTCACCCCGGTCACGCTGAACATCAGCAAGGCCACCAGGCTGATGGCCGAGCTGACCCAGTGCCAGAGATGCAAGGACTTCAGGTAAGCCGCTTGGCTCTTCTTCGTGGCCTTCTCAGCTTGCTGAAGGGCTTGTTGCGCGGCATGCTGCGCAGGCGCGGCATGCTGGTTTGGCACATCCGCCACCCGGGTGCTCAGTCCGCTGCTCATAACTCCGCCCATTGACGCAAGAGGTTGTGATAGTGGCCACTCAAGGCCACGGCCTCTTCGATCTCGCCGTAGCGGCCGCGCAAGCTTTGGATGGACTGGTCCAGCTCGTACAGCATGGCGCGGCGAGCGTCGTCGCGGATCATGCTCTGCGTCCAGAAAAAGGCCGCCACCCGTTCGCCCTCGCTGACCGGCAAGACCTGATGCAGGCTGGTGGAGGGGTACAGCACCAAGTCACCGGCGGGCAGCTTGACCTCGTGCAGGCCATAGGTGTCTTTGACCTCCAGCTCGCCGCCTTGGTACTCGTCGGGTTCGCTCAGGAACAAGGTGGTGGAGACATCGCTGCGCAGCAGTTGCATGCTGCCCAGCTGGTTCATCACCGCCCCGTCCACATGCAGGCCGTAATGGCCGCCACCGGCATAGCGATTGAACAAAGGCGACAGGGTGCGCAGTGGCAGCGCCGCCGAGAAGAACTGCGGGTGCGCCGCCAGCTTTTGCTGGATGCGCTGGCCCAGCTCCTGCGCCAGGGCCGAGCCCGGACGCAGCTGCTGGTTGCGCTTGACCTGCGCGCCTTGTTGGCCCACGGTCACGCGGCCATCCACCCACTCGCCCTCAGCAGCCAGCTTCTGGCGGAACTCGCCCACCTCGGCCTTGCTGAGAACGCCCTCGATATGCAGCAACATCTGGACCCTGCCTCTTTACTTGCGAATTGCCCGCCTGAGCCGATCAGTACTTGACGTTCAGCGACAAGCTATAGCTGCGCGGCGCGCCAACGGTGAAGCGGTTGCGACCACTGTTGACGGCAGCAAAGTAGAACTTGTCGGTCAGATTGGCCACGTTGAACTGCAGGCCGATCTGCTTGTTGATCTCGTAGGCGGCCATGGCGTCAAACACCCAGTAGCTGGGGATGCCGTCCATACCGCTCACAGGAGCCGCGCCGTTATTGACTTGGGTGGTCTGGCTGGCCGTGTAGCGCGCGCCGCCACCCAGGCTCAGGCCTTGCAAGACGCCTTCGCTCAAGCGGTAGTTGACCCAGGAGGTGAAGCTCAGCTTGGGCGTGTAGACCAGCTCGGCACCGGTTTGGGTGTCAATGCTGCCGGGGGCGACCACGGCCGCCTGGTCCACCTTGCTGTCCATCCACACCAGACCGGCTTGCAGCTGCAGATTGTTGGACACCGCACCGGCCGCGCCCAACTCCAGGCCCTTGACCGTCTTTTTGCCGTATTGGGTCACATCACCTGCAGCATTGCTGGCACGGGCCAGTTCGTTCTTGTTTTCTGACTGGAACAAGGCGGCGGTCAGCAGCAATTGCTTGTCCAGCAGATCCCATTTGGTGCCCAGCTCCAGATTGCTAGCTTCTTGGGGCTTCAGGTTCGGCGCGTTGATGCTGATCGAGTTCGTGCTGCCGCTAGGCGCCGCGCTGCTGAGGGCGAAGTTGTCGCTGCCTGGAGGCTTTTGCGAGGTGGAGTAAGACAGATAGACGCTGCCGTTCTCGCTGGGCTTGTAGAGCAGACCCACTTTGCCGCTGCTCAAGCTGTCGCTCTTGGCATAGGTGGTCGAAGCGACCGCCGGCGTGGCAGGTGCCGCAATGCTGGTGTACTCGGTGCGATAGCGCTCGAAACGCAGGCCGGCGCTCAGCTGCAGGCTGGGCGTCAGGTCCAGGGTGTCAAACACATAGGCTGCGGCCGTGGTGGTGCTGCCTTCGGTGCTGGCGCCATTGCGGCTCAGCACGGCGAACTTGTCGCTCGCCTTGGGCGCATACAAGTTGGCGCGGTCGCCGTCGGTGTTGGTGTAGCTGAAGCCGGCGGTGTTTTGCTGCTCATGCGTCAGCTCAATCCCGGTGCTGATATTGTTCTTGATGCCGGCCACGGTGAAGCCGGTGCTCAGATTGGTTTGGTTGGCCAGAATCTGGTTGCGCTGGTCGCGGCCCAGGCGCAGGCGGCCGACGGTCCAAGTTTCCGGCTTGGCCGCATCGCCAACGATGGCCCAATTGCCAGAGCTGATGATGGTGTTGGTGAGAGCCAGGTCTTGCTGGGTACGGCCCAGGCGGGTGGTATTGCGCAAGGTGCTGCCGGGCGCGAAGTCATGCTCCAGTTGCACCGTCAGCATGTCCGCGGTGGTCTTGTCGAAGTCGCTCGCGCTGCCGTAGAAATTGCTGCGCGAAACTGGTTTGATGTCGGTCACGGTGACCGCGCCGGTGGCGGGCGTGGCGGTCGCGCCGGCCAAGGTCTTGTAGACCGGGGCGCTGGTGAAGCCCATCAGGCCCACGCCGGGCACGCCGCCATCGGGCGTGGCGTCTTGGCTCACATGCAGATAGCTCAGCGTGGCGCGGGTCGAAGTGCCCAAGCCCAGGGTCAGGCTGGGCGCCACGCCCCAACGATTGCGCTCGATCACATCGCGGCCGAGCACATTGCCGCGGTCGCTGAAGGCATTCAGGCGGAAGGCGGCGCCGGGCAGACCCAAGTCCAGCTTTTTGTTCAGGTCGGCGCTCAGGCGCACGCGGCTGCCGCTGGAGACTTGGGCCGAGCCTTCGGCGAAGTCGCGCAGCTGCGCCTTCTTGCTGACCATATTGATATAGCCATTGGGCGAGCCGCGGCCGTTGTCGGCGCCGCTTGGGCCCTTCACCACTTCCACCGCTTCTACATTGAAGGTGTCGCGGGTGATGCCGCCCAGATCGCGCACGCCGTCCACGAAGATATTGGCGCTGGCATCAAAGCCGCGCATGAAGACGGTGTCGCCGGTGTTGGTGTTGCCGTTCTCACCCAGGGTGAAGGTGATGCCGGGGGTGTTGCGCAGCGCGTCGCTCAAAGAGGCGGTGCCTTGTTGCTGCAGCAACTCTTTGTTGATGACGGTGATGGTCTGCGGTGTTTCCAGCAGCGGCTTGACGAATTTGGCGCTGGAGGCGGCTTCGGCCTTGAATTCGTTTTCGGTGATGGCCTTGGCCTTGGCACGCACGATGGGCAAGGCTTCTTCTGTCTTGGATGCTGCGGCCTGCTGCGCCATGGCGGCCAAGGGCAGGCTCAGCGCCAACACAGACACTGCGGCGCTAACGCCAGACAAAGACGGAGACAGAGAAGGAGACGAAGCCGCGTGCTTGCGGCTCTTGATAAATGCGGACATGAGGTCGGATCCCGGCAAACGAATGGATAGTGAAAACTTCGAGCGCTGGCGCCTTGCGCGCCTTACCTGGGGACGACCTGGGTTGACTCTCTCGACAAGAACTAAATAATAACCGTTCTCATTTACAAATTTAAGTAGGACTGAAAAATTGGTGCGATCTGTAGCCGCAACGCATCACTGCCCACTCCCCGCCAGCATCCGAGATGCCTCGCTTGGCCCGAAGCTGAACAGAGCCCCGCACCAGAGATGGTGAAATACGCGCCGCTACGCCCTCCTTTTGCACCAGCCCGGCTGCCCGCAGCCCCTGAACGGACGCCTCAATTGCAAGATTTGATCAACCTCCCCCGCTTCAACACAAGCCAACTTTGGGCCCTGCCCTGGAAGCTCAGCTTGGCATTCATCGCGGCCTTGCTGCTGCAAGCGCAGCCCGCACAAGCCCAACGCGTGCGCTTGCCGATTTTTGATGCAGTGGTGGTGAACAGCTATCCGCATGACCCAGACGCTTTCACCCAAGGCCTGCTGTTCCGCGACGGTGTGCTGTATGAAAGCACTGGCATGAACGGCCGCTCCTCGATCCGCAAGGTGGCACTGGAGAGCGGCAAAGTGCTGCAAAAAGCCGACATCCCTCAGCAGTACTTTGGCGAAGGCATGACAGCTTGGAAGGACGAGCTTTTCAGCCTGACCTGGCAGTCGCAAACCGGCTTTGTCTGGGACCTCAAGACCTTCAAGCTCAAGCGCCAATTCAGCTACAGCGGCGAAGGCTGGGGGCTGACGCACGACGATAAGCACCTGGTTCTCAGCGACGGCACGGCCACCCTGCGCTTCTTCGACCCGGCCACGATGAAGGAAGTCAAACGCCTGCCCGTCACCGCCCTCGGCCGCCCGGTCGAGCAACTCAATGAACTGGAATGGGTAGAGGGCCAGATCTATGCCAATGTCTGGCAAAGCGACTTGATCGTGCGCATCGACCCAGCATCCGGCCAGGTCCACAGCGTCATCGACCTCAGCGGCTTGCTCAAGCGCTCTGGTGCGGCCCGCGGCAGCGAAGATGTGCTCAACGGCATCGCCTATGACGCGGCCAAAAAACGCCTCTTTGTCACCGGCAAACTCTGGCCCAAGCTGTTTGAGATTCGGCTGCTGCCGAGGCCCTTGACGCAATAAAGCTTGCAAGCATCTTCGAGGAACTGCCGGTGCACATTCAAGCCTTTGATCAAAGTCTGTTCCCAGCTCTGGTGCAAGCCATGCGCGAACAGGATTAGCATTATTTCGGCGCACAAGGCGCGAGCATCGAAGCGCTCACGCAGAGCCTGAAGCACGGGATCTTGGCAGCGGATGCAGGGGTTCAGATCGTCGTCGCGCAGGATGGAGATGAGGTCGCCGCGCTGGCAACTTTCTCCTTGCTCTACCCTGCGCGGCAGCAAAGAGGCCAGCTCATCATGATGGATCTGTTTGCTCGCCAGCGTTGGCGTTCGCGGGGCCTGGGCGAGCAATTGATGCGCTACCTCGCCGCTTATGCCTTGCAAAGAAACTGCATTCGCTTCGACTGGACCACCGAATCCAGCAACACCGGCGCCATGTCCTTCTATCAGCGCCTGGGTGCCGAGCATGTGACCGAGAAGGTCTACTACCGGCTGACGGGTCAAGCGCTACAAGCCTTAGCGGGTGAGCCAGCCCAAACACCAGGCTCTTCCAACAGCCCCGCTTGACGGGTGCCCAAAAGCCCCCCAGGGTCAGGTCTTGCTATTGGAGCTTGCATTGCTGGGCTGTCCTTAAAGACAGCATAGCCAACATGCCTAAGCCCACTGCGGAAACAAGCTGGCAACAACGAACAGCAACATGAAATTATGTGCAGCATGGGTCGTAAACGCGGCAAGGAAGGCGGGAAACATGCCACTTGGCCGGGCGAGCAGATAGCTGCCTGCAAAGACCAGCCCGGTGGAAAAGGTCGCGACGCCGTGCGCCAGCCCGCCATTGACGCAATGGCCCACCCCAAACAACGCGGCACTGATGATGATGCAGACAAGGGAGCTGCCGCCGAAGCGATTGGCAACTTCCACCGGAACCACCTGACCAAGCAATGTTTCGAAGACCGGCACCCAGAGGACGGCGACGAAAAACAGAAGGCCCGGAGAGAGCGTCCCTAGAGCCGAGCCGGCCGATGGCCCCCAATCCTCACGAGGAAGCACCACGGAAAGAAAAAGCAGCGTCAGCACGGACACAGCCAAACTGAGCACTGCCAGCCAAAGTCCGGAATTAATCGCACCCAAAACTGGGCGCGCACATACTCTGGCCCGCAGATGCTCGGTCGGAACTGTGATCGGAACTCTCATGACGGCCAACGATGAAGCTCAGGAGCCGCAGCCAGCTGGCCGCGCGGAGCAGAAACCATACAGACAGCGTTGCGCGGCCAGCTGGCGGAGGTCCGCTCGAGCGACCAGTTAGAGCGCATTTTTACTGTCCGCACCTTGCTTAACGAAGAGCTTCCAAGAAACCACGGCAGCCGCAAGAAGCAATACGCAAGAGACAGAAGCTAGCATGCCGTCCTGCATTGCCAGGTCGCAACATGCCGCTGTCAGCCACACTGCTGCAAAGAGCCAGGTCAGCGACATAGCGATCGTTCCGCCGAAAAAAGGATGAATTTGGAGAGCATTCAGGGCCAGTCTTGGTGCGCTCTAACGTGTTTTCGGCCGCACTCGGCACTACCCGCGATGCATAGAGGAAATGAGCTTTAACCCCAAACCCACCATGACAGCGCCGGCCGTTCGATCGACCCAGACCTTGCCTCGAAGATAGACACGACGAGGCCCTGACGAGGATAGAAGTATTGCGACTATGGCGTACCAGCCAGCCTCAACGACAAAGATGGTGCAAAGCAGTGCGAGCGCGAACGGCGCTGAATAGTTACTTGGTAGGAAAGCCGCAAAAACGCTGGCATAGACGATCGCGGTTTTTGGATTGCTCACTTGTGTGGTGAGCCCAAGCAAGAAGTGGCGGCGCAAAGAGAGCTTCTGGCTGGAGGATTTGCCATTGACTTGGAGTGGCTCGTTGGCGCCAGAGAAGATGCGGTAGCCGAGGTAGCAAAGATACAGACCGCCTAGAACCTTGAGGCCTATGAACAGAGCTGGCACCGCCAAGAAAACTGCTTGCAACCCCAGCAGCGCTGCCGAAGCGAAGAGGACGGCACCACACCCCATGCCAAGCGAAGCGGCGACACCGCTTGACCGCGATGCTGAGACCGCAGCCCTTGCCACCATGACAAAGCTAGGCCCTGGACTGATTGCTCCAATGGCCAGCGCGCTGGCGATACCGAGAAGAGAAAAGATTTCTTGCATGAGCACCTCCAGAGACTGTGCGGCCTAACGTTCGAGCTGAGCGGCCGAAGCCAGTTGGCCGCGCGAAGCTGAGAATTTACAGGCAGCGTAGCGCGGCCAGCTGGCGGAGGTCCACTCGAGTGACCGGTTAGGCCTCAGGTATTGACCATATACGCAGCTCATGGAAGTCGCCAAATACGGACTGCCGCAAGCGTGGAAAGTGATAGTGGAATTGCGACAGTAAAAAAAGTGGAAATGCCTAGAACAACGAGACTTGTCTGTTTGCCAGGAAACATCAATGGAATCGCTGTCGTAATCACGGATATCAGGATTGTTGGCAGCCAAACTGCCCCGCTTCCGCGCCTCACTCTCGAATGAATGGCGCAAACAATTGGCAGAAAAACAAGGCAACTGAAAGCACCGAATACGAGTGGAACCAGCGCGCTAAATCTAAACGGGTCTTCTCGGATTCCACCAATGTTTCTGCCGAGCATTTCCATTGTGATTCCCGCTATGGCGGCAACCAATGCCCCACCGAGCAAACCCAAAATAGCACGCATCTTCCGCGGCGGGGTCTTGTTTGAATTTTCGACCATGAGAATAGGTGAAAGACTGAACTCGCTACGAATGCGCCTGCTGAAATTGAGGCCTAACGTGTTGTATATCGCAGCCCAACGCCGCATAACAAAGCCGGTGTCGTCATAACCGGCTCCGCGAAAGCAGAGGCAAGTGCTTGATGGCAAAGCCTTTTCTTCTGATGAGCTGCTGTTTCGTACCGCATTATTCTTGCCGACAAAAGCGACGTTTGTTACAAACCCGAAAAGGGGCTGGGCACTGAGCTGGGTGGCCCGCTATGTTGCCAGCATTGACCTTGGCGGCGATGAAGTTTTGGCGAAATCTAACTGGGTATTTCCCCGCAGGTGCCTCGGCTTTTCAAGGGGCTGTTAGCAAGGCCGGCGATTCCCATAGCGGAGCTAGCGTTTTTCAACGGCGTCCACTGTACGGGGCCGAACACTGCACTGTGCCTCCGGCGGAATCTGGCCCAAGCTACTTGAGATCCGATTGCCGCCGCGGCCGGCATCGCAATAGCAGCAAAAGACGGCTTCATCAAAGAAGCCAATCGCTGAGACTCAAGGCGCCACTCCGACCGCCCTTCAAGGCACTTTCAGCCCGGGTCTCGCCCTAGTGCGCCTGTAACCCTAATGCTGGAAACTGACGGCCCATGGATTCACTCACACCAACCCTGGCTGTCGCCCAGAACACCGCACCTTCTGCTGTGGGCTTCGCTGGCTTTTGGCGAAGAGTTGGCGCTTTTGCGATCGACTGCCTGATCCTCGGCTGCATCGGCATTGCCTTGGGCTCACTCTTGACCGAACAACTGGTGGCTCTGGGTCCCTGGGGTCGACTGCTGGGCTTCTTCATCTCCTTGGTCTATTTCGGCCTGCTGGACAGCAAACTCAGCGGAGGCCAGACGCCGGGCAAACGGCTGCTGAAAATCCGAGTGCAAGATGCCGAGGGCGAGGCGCTCTCGGTCGGGCGCTCTTTGCTGAGATTCATGCCGCTGGGCCTGGCTTGGTTTCCGAACAATGCACAGTTTTCAGCCTCGATGTATGCCCAGCCCTGGGTGTCGCTGATCTCTATGGCTGTCTTTGGTCTGGGTCTCAGCCTGCTGTATTTGCTGGTTTTCAATCGCCCCAGCCGCCAGTCTGTGCACGATCTGCTGGTCGGCGCTTTTGTGGTCAACAGCGTCGAAGCGCAGCCGCGAGCCACGCTCGTGGCCTGCGCCCCTAAGCAGCGGCACCTCGCAGCGTGCGCAAGCTTGCTCGCACTCGCGGGCCTCGCGCCTGTCTTGTTGAGCCCATGGTCGGCGGGCTCACCGTTTGCGCAACTGATGCAAGTTCAACAGGCCTTGAGTGCGGAGCCTTGGCTCATGACTGCAAGCCTCAACCAAGGAGAGAGCTTTTCTGTCTCTAACTCCTCGGTGGATTCAGGCCAAAAGAACCGTCATTTCTTGAGCATCACCGCTTTTTGCAAAGACAAGGATATTGACAATCCTGAGCGTGCACAGCGCCTGGCACGCTTGGCGCTGGACAAGCACCAAGGGGCAAAAGCGTTGGATGTGATCCAGGTCAGTTTGGTCCACGGTTACGACATCGGCATCGCCTCAGCTTGGCGCGTCCGCCACTTTGCTCGCCCGCCTGCCGATTGGATGGCGCCGCAATAGGTCGGCCTCACAAGGAGATTCAACCGTGAGCAAGAAAGCCTTCAAATGCGGCCTGGCATTCGCGCTGTTGCTGAGTGCCCCTTTGCTGCAGGCTCAAGCCACTGCCGAGCCGCCAAAGCCCCATGTCACGGTGCCAGCGCGAGACATTCGCTATGTGGTCTTCCATCGCCCAGGGCCCAACTGGCAAGCCGACAAGAGCTTGTTTGAACAGCCTGGGCTGCAAGACCATATCGCGCATTACCGCCAGTTGTTGGCAGCAGGGAAACTGGCGCTGGGTGGGCCGCACCTCGATGAGCAAGCCGGCGGGATGATGATTCCCGCCGCCGGCTTGAGCGAACAAGAGATTCGAGCCTTCGCCATGGATGACCCCGCCGTCAAAAGCGGCTTGCTGCGGGTTGAAATCCGGCCTTGGTTGATTGGCATGCGTCCTTAGGCCCCGCCACTTCCGCGGGGCGGGAGTTTGACCTCACAGAATCGTTCACTCATCACTCAAGGGCAGGAGCCAGCGCACAAAGCCGCCTAAGATGAGCTGAGGCTGCTCCGCTGGCTGCTCGGCCCAATTTGAGTTCCCTCGGGCTCTACCCTCCACCGACCCACCATCTCCATGAGCCTCAGCAGCCCCTCTGTGACCTCACCCTCCTCCACCACACCTTTGGCCTTCGTGGCAGCTTGCGCCGCGGGTGTGCTGTGGGGCACGGGGGCTTTGGTGGTGAATGTCTTGGTGAGCCGGCATGGCTTCAGGCCGGAGAACATTTCTTTTTGGCGCTTTCTGGTGGGCGCCGTGGTGCTGCTGGCAATCTTTGGGCGAAGCATCAGTTGGCAACGCTTGCGCCCGGTGCTGGGGCCTGTGCTCTTGGCCGGGGTCGCCATGGCCGCCTATGTCTTGCTGTGGTTTCTGGGCATCGAGCAAATCGGCGCTGCCATTCCCACTTTGATTGCACTGTGCTTGCCGCCGGTCATCGTCAGCGCCTGGGCGGTGGCACGCGGACAAGAACGCGCCGATTTACAACTGTTCTTGGTCCTGGGTGGCGCGCTCTTGGGCACTGTGCTGATCGTGGCTCGACATGGCGCGGAGCCTGCCCGCGAGGGCACGGGCAGCCTGGGGCTGGGCGTGCTCTTCTCTATGGCCTCGGCCTTTTTGTATGCCGGCTTTTCCATGATCAGCGGCCGCATTTCCATTGCCTTGGGCGCTGGCCCAGCCACCGCTTGTTTGACCACGGTCGCAGCCGCCGCCATGGGACTCTTTGGCTTGTACCGGCCGCTCACATGGCCTCAGGACGTACCACCGCAAGCCTGGTTTTTGTATCTGGGCGTGGTCACCGCGGCCTTGGCGCTGCTGGCCTTCAGCTGGGGTGCAGCACGCTTGAAGCCCAGCGCGCTGACCGTGGCGACTCTGCTGGAGCCGCTGACGGCAGTGCTCTTGTCAGCCCTGCTGCTGGGTCAACACTTGAACGCGCAGCAATGGCTGGGCGGCGCCCTACTGCTGCTCAGCATCTGGGTGCTGGGCAAGCGCTCGGCGGCCAAGACGCCTTAGACCTGAGGCGCGAGCCCAGGGCTTAGAAACTCTTCTTCGCCACCTTGGCATGCGCCGGGTTGACCAGCATCAGCGCGGCCGAGCCGTAATACTTGTGATACTCGGCCACCATCTCGCCGCTGCTGATCACCGGGTCGGTGGCAGCCAACTGCTTGGCTTCTTCAATGTCTGACACCGCCAAGATGAAGAGGCCGCGCCAACCGTCCACGCCATCAAAAGGCCCGGCTAGCGCCAACTTGCCCTCGGCAGCGAGTCGATTGATATTGGCGAAATGCCCTTTGAACATTGCATCGCGAGCCGGCCCGGCGGGCATGGGCTTGGGGCCGGTTTTCAGGACCACCAACACATACTTGCGCATGCCGTAATCGTCTGCGCCGACGGACTGGGCCAAGTCGGCATCAAAGACGGGCTGGGCTGGCAAGGCTTGCTGCGCAAAGACAGGCGAAAAAGCCGGCAAAAAAGCTGATGCAAGGCAAAGCGTCAGCGCTTTGAGCAAGGGCAGTCTTGGCATGGTGGCTCCAGAAGTTTGCTCAATGCTAAGGGAAGTCCTGCCAGCCAAGCGACCAACACAAGCGCAAGAACGCCCATCCCTGTCGGGATTGGCCTAAGCCTGCTCAGCATGGATTGCCCTTACATTGCGCCCACATACATGCAAAGCAGGTGGCAACCATGGACGGCGGCAACTGGAAAGAGATGTTCAACGCGGCCTGTGAAGGCGATCTCGAATTGGTCCGCTACCACGTGAGGCGCGGCGTGGATGTCAATTACGCCCATCCCGAGTTTCTGTCCACACCCTTGGTGGCCAGTGCCTTGGCGTGGCAAGAAGAAATTGCCTTGTTTCTGCTCGACGCCGGCGCCAACCCCGACCTAGCGTCTGAGTTCGACGCATGCACGCCGCTGCAAGCGGCACGCCAAGCCAAGCTCAAGGTGCTGGCCGAGCGGCTGCTGCAAATGGGGGCGCAAGATGTGCCCCAAGAAAAAAGGGCCTCAGCGTGGAAGCTAGGCCCTTGGGTTCAGCGGATGTTCTCGGGCGCTCGATCCGCCTGAACCGAGCCCCGCCCGAGGCGGTCAAAATCAGATCAAGTTCTGATCAAACTCAAATCAGAGTCACGCCGGTCTTGCTCTGCACTTCTTCGCGCGTCACGCCTTCGGCCAATTCCACCAGCTTCAAGCCAGCGGGCGTCACATCCATCACCGCCAGGTCGGTGATGATGCGATTCACCACACCCACGCCGGTCAGCGGCAAGGTGCAGGCGGGCAAGATCTTCATATCGGTCGTGCCGTCTTTCTTGCGCGCCACATGCTCCATCAGCACGATCACGCGCTTGACGCCGGCCACCAAATCCATGGCGCCGCCCATGCCCTTGACCATCTTGCCGGGGATCATCCAGTTCGCCAGGTCGCCCTTCTCGCTGACCTGCATGGCGCCCAAGATGCTCAGATTGATCTTGCCGCCGCGAATCATCGCGAAGGACTCTTGGCTGCCAAAGATGGACGAGCCTGCAATCGTGGTCACGGTTTGCTTGCCGGCATTGATGAGGTCGGCGTCCACCTGGTCTTCGGTCGGGAAAGGGCCAATGCCCAGCATGCCGTTTTCACTTTGCAGCCAGACTTCTTTGTCTGCCGGCACAAAGTTCGCCACCAGGGTCGGGATGCCGATGCCCAGGTTCACATAAAAGCCGTCTTCCAACTCTTGGGCAGCACGCGCCGCCATTTGGTCTTGTGTCCAGGCCATGATCTTCTCTCCAGGTCGTTGAGGGCAGCGCTGCGTGTTTCAAGCGAGCGCTCTGCCCCACCAAATTATTGGGAAATCGTGCGCTTCTCGATGCGCTTTTCCGGGTTCGCATTGACGACGATGCGGTGCACATAAATGCCCGGCAGGTGAACGGCGTCGGGATCGATCTCGCCCACTTCGACCAGCTGCTCCACTTCCACTACGGTGATCTTGCCGGCCATGGCGGCGGCCGGGTTGAAGTTGCGGGCGGTGCGACGGAAGACCAGATTGCCGCTCTTGTCGGCCTTCCAGGCCTTGACCAGGGCGACCTCAGGGCACAGCGCATGCTCGAGCACATAGGTGTGGCCATCAAACTCGCGCAGCTCCTTGCCCTCGGCCACGATGGTGCCCACGCCGGTGCGGGTGTAAAAGGCCGGGATGCCGGCGCCGCCAGCGCGCAGCTTCTCGGCCAGCGTGCCTTGCGGCGTGAATTCAAGTTGCAACTCGCCGGCCAGGTATTGGCGCTCGAACTCTTTGTTCTCGCCCACATAGCTGGAGATCATCTTCTTGATCTGGCGGGTTTCCAGCAATTGGCCGAGGCCAAAGCCATCCACGCCGGCGTTGTTGGAGATGACCGTCAGGTCCTTGACCGCGCTGTCGCGCAGCGCCGCAATCAAAGCCTCGGGGATGCCGCAGAGGCCGAAACCGCCCACCGCCAGCAACTGCCCGTCTTTGACGATGCCCTGGAGCGCTTCGGCCGCGCTGGGGAATACCTTGTTCATGCGTGAGTCTCCGTCAAGCCAAATGCAATCCGCGAAGCGTACTACGTAATGCCTTAAGTAGTGATTACGTAGAATCGCCTAAAGCCTCTCGCCAAACTCCTCGCCTCCCGACGCTGGCCCACGACCGATGAACCTGGACTACCGCAGCGCCTTCGATCTGGCCCCCATCGGCTTGGTGATCTCGGCCCGCCGTTTGATCGTGGACTGCAACCAGCAATTGCTAAGCATGTTTGCGGCCAGCCGTGAGCAATTGATCGGTCAGAGCTTCGAAGTGCTCTACCCCAGCCCGGCCGAGTTTGAGCGCACCGGGGAGCGCATTGCCGCCCGCCTCGATGCGCAGGGCTTTTATGCCGACGAGCGGGTGATGAAGCGGCTAGCTTCGGCGCAGCTGTTTTGGTGCCATGTGTCCGGCCGCGCGCTGAACCCGGCGGACCCCCATGCCGAGGGGATTTGGAGTTTTGAAGACCTGTCGGCCCACCGTCAGCTGAAGGCCGAGCTGACCCCGCGCGAGCGCGAAATTGCCGCTTTGCTGATCGAGGGCCTGACCAGCAAATTGATCGGACGCCGCCTGGGCGTGAGCCCCCGCACCGTCGATGTCTACCGCGGCCGCTTGATGAAAAAGTACGGCGCCGCGTCAACGCCGGAGCTGATCCACAAACTTTTGAGCGTCTGAGCCTGCTCAGTAATGCGGCGGTAGATCGTCCCGCAGACTGCGAAACGCCGGGCCGCCGGCCTCGGGCATTTGTTGGCGCAGCGCCGCCACCTCGCGCCGCAAGGCATCGATCTGGTCTTGCTGGCGGGTGATGATTTGATTGAGCTGGTCGAGCAAGTCTTCGCTGAAGGAGGCCTTGATCTCTAAATCGATCAGGCGTTGCTCGGTGTCGGGAGTGGAATTCATGCCCGTATTGGACTGCATCTTGAAGCGCGTCCGCCAATCGAATCGCCTCGGCCCGAAGGGCAGCCCCTGGCTCTTGCCTACAATTCAGCCTGACCCTGACCCCGAACATGAACGCAACTCTTCCCGTCCTGAACATCTCGTCCTATAAATTCGTCAGCCTGCCGGACTGTGCAGCGCTGCGCGAAACGCTCTATCAGCGCGCGCTGGACCTGGAGCTCAAGGGCACGGTCTTGCTGGCCGAGGAAGGCATCAATCTCTTTCTGGCCGGCAGCGGCGAAGCGGTGAACGCCTGGGTCGACGCACTCCGTCAAGACCCGCGCTTTGCTGACCTGGCGCCCAAAGAGAGTTGGAGCGAGAGCACACCGTTTCGCAAACTGCTGGTCAAGGTCAAGAACGAAATCATCCGCATGAACCACCCAGCGATCCGGCCCGATGCGCAGCCGCGTGCGCCGGCCCTGCCGGCGGTGACGCTGGCACGCTGGCTGGAACAAGGCCATGACGACGAGGGCCGCCCGGTGGTGACGCTGGACACCCGCAATGCCTTCGAGGTGGACTACGGCACTTTTGAAGGTGCGATCGACTGGCGCATTGCCAAGTTCAGCGAATTCCCCCAGGCCGTGCAAGCACACCGCGAAGAACTGATGGGCAAGACGGTGGTGAGCTTTTGCACCGGCGGCATCCGCTGCGAAAAGGCCGCTATCTATTTGCAGCAACAAGGTCTGGACGGCCCGGTCTACCAGCTCGAAGGCGGCATCCTCAAATACTTCGAGGAAACCGGCGGCCCGCACTACCAAGGCAGCTGCTTTGTGTTTGACGAGCGCGAAGCCCTGGACGCCGGCTTGCACGCCGCCAGCGAGATCCAGCGCCCGGCCAGCGAGGCGCACCGGGCCAAGCCGAACCGCACGACAGAAAGCACGACAGAAAGCACGACAGAAAGCAAGGTCAGCGCCGGATGAGTGGGCGACGAAGCCTGGCCCTGCCGGACCTGCTGCTGCGCCTGCTGGGCGTCTTGCTGCTGGCTGCGGCCCTGGGCTTTGCGGCCACCAAGGCCGAAGACCGAACCCTGGAAAGCCTTTTGCCGCTATGGGCGCCGCCGCCCTCCGAGTTCATCGACCTGAAGGGTCAGCTGGTGCATGTGCGCGACCAGGGCCCGGCTGACGACCCGCTGCCCATCGTGCTCATCCATGGCACTTCGGCCAGCTTGCACACCTGGAAAGGCTGGGTGGCGGAGCTGAGCAAAAGCCGCCGCGTCATCAGCTTCGACCTGCCCGGCTTTGGTCTGACTGGCCCGGCGGTCAGCGGCGACTACAGCATCGAGGCCTACAGCGCCTTTGTCAGCCAGCTGCTGGCGCATTTGAAAGTGCAGCGCGCAGTGCTGGCCGGCAATTCGCTGGGCGGCGAAGTGGCCTGGACGGTGGCGGCCGACCGTCCCGAGCTGGCTGCCGGCCTGGTTTTGGTCGATGCCAGTGGCTATGACTTCAAACCCGAGGCGGTGCCGCTGGGCTTTTATATGGCTCGGCTGCCGGGCGCGAGTTGGCTGAGCCATTACCTACTGCCGCGCCAGGTGGTGGCCGCCAGTGTGCGCAGTGTTTATGGCGACCCCGCCAAAGTCTCGCCCGAGCTGATTGACCGTTACTTTGAACTCACCCTGCGGGCCGGCAACCGCAAAGCCTTGAGCCAACGCCTGGAGCAAATGCAGTTCGGCAACCATGTCGACCGGATCAAGCAGCTGCGCTTGCCCACCTTGATTTTGTGGGGCGAACGCGACCGTTTGATCCCGCCGGTGAACGGCCAGGCCTTCGCCCGCGATATTGCCGGCAGCCAGCTACACACCCTGCCCGGCCTGGGCCATGTGCCGCATGAAGAAGATCCGGTCGCCAGCCTGGCGCCGGTGCAAGCGTTTCTGACTACGCTCAAACCCTAGGTGCCGAGGCTTCGCATCCATAGCAAGATGCTTGCTTCGGTTTCATTACTCACCACTTCCCTGGAGATGCCATGCAAAAACGTCAACTGATTGCCCTGATCGCCCTCGGCTGCAGCGCCCTCGCCGCTCAAGCCCAGGCCCCGGAATGGAAGAAGATCCGCATTGGCGTTGAAGGCGCCTACCCTCCCTTCTCTGAAGTCGGCGCCGACGGCAAGCTCAAGGGCTTCGAAATCGACCTGGCCCTGGCTTATTGCGCCGAGATGAAGGCCGAGTGCACCCTGGTGCAACAAGACTTCGACGGTTTGATCCCCGCCCTGCAAGCCAAGAAGGTCGACGCCATCATCGCCTCGGTGTCCATCACCGACGAGCGCAAGAAGACCATCGCCTTCTCCAACGCCTACTACAACACCCCCGCCAAGTTCGCCGGCAAGGCCGACGCCAAGCTGGACTTCTCGCCCGCCGGCCTGAAGGGCAAGAAGATCGGTGTGCAGCGCGCCACCATCCATGAAAAATTCGCCGCCGCGATGTTCAAGCAAAGCGAGATCGTTCGCTACGCCACCCAAGACCAGGCCTTTTTGGACCTGAAGTCGGGCCGCATCGAACTGACCCTGGCTGACCTGGTGGCCATCGACCAAGGCTTTCTGAGCAAGCCCGAAGGCAAGGGCTTCGCCGCCATTGGCCCGAACTACGACGATGTGAAGTACTTCGGTACCGGCTCGGGCGTGGGCATGCGCAAGGCCGACGATAAGACCCTGGGCAAGAAGTTCAATGACGCGATTGCTGCTGTGTCCGCCAACGGCACGTTCAAGAAGCTCAATGACAAGTACTTCCCTTACGACATCGCTCCGAAGAAATAAGACCTGATGGCTTTGCAAGGACTGTTGATTGACTTCCTGCCCAGCCTGCTGGAGGGTGCTGGGGTCACGCTGAGCGTGGCCCTGGCCTCTTTGGCCATGGCGATGACGCTGGGACTGATGGGCGCGATGGCCAAGCTGTCGAAGTGGCGTTTCGCCCGTGCCCTCGCTTACACCTACACCACGCTGATCCGCGGGGTGCCCGACCTGGTGCTGATGCTGCTGATCTTCTACGGCGGCCAAGTGGCGGTGAACACCATCGCGACCAGCCTGGGCCACGACGAGTACATCGACATCAACCCCTATGTCGCCGGTGTGCTGACGATTGGCTTCATCTTCGGCGCCTATCTGACCGAAGCCTTCCGCGGCGCCTTTTTGGCCGTGCCGCCGGGGCAGCGGGAAGCCGGCCTGGCTTACGGCCTGACGCCTTGGCAGATTGCCTGGCGCATCACCTGGCCGCAGATGTTCCGTCACGCGCTGCCGGGCCTGTCGAACAACTGGCTGGTGCTGATCAAGAGCACCGCCATCGTGTCGGTGATCGGTCTTTCTGACCTGATGACGCGCGGCCAGCAAGCCGCCGGGTCCACCCGCGAGCCCTTTGTCTTCTATCTGGCGGTGGCACTGATTTACCTGCTCTTCACCACCGCCAGTGAGTTCCTCTTCAACTGGCTGGAGAAGCGCTTCTCGACCGGCGTGCGAAAGAGTGCTTTATGAATTTCGAAGCCATTGTTGAGAACCTACCGCTCTATCTGGACGGCGCGCTGGCAACCTTTGAGTTGCTGGTGATCTCGCTTGTTTTGGGCCTTTTGTTTGCCGTGCCGCTGGGCGTTTTGCGCAGCTTGAGCGGCGGCTGGGGCGGCATGGTGTCGCGCCTGATCTGGGTCTACACCTATGTGTTCCGCGGCACACCGATGCTGGTGCAGCTGTTTCTGATTTATTACGGCCTGGCCCAGTTCGAAGCGGTGCGCGAGAGTGTGTTTTGGCCTTATCTGAGTTCGGCTTGGTTCTGCGCCTGCCTGAGCTTTGTCTTGAACACCTGCGCCTACACCACCGAAATCATTGCCGGCGCCATCAAGGCGCTGCCGGCCGGTGAGATCGAAGCCGCCAAGGCCATCGGCATGAGCCGCTGGGTGATGTTTCGCCGCATCATCTTGCCCTCGGCCCTGCGCCGCTCGCTGCCGGCCTATAGCAATGAAGCCATCTTCATGCTGCACGGCACCTCGCTGGCCAGCATCGTCACCATCTTGGACCTGACCGGCGCGGCGCGCCAAGTCAACTCCACCTATTACATCCCTTTCGAGGCCTTCATCACCGCGGCGGTCTTCTACTTCCTGATGACCTTGACCCTGGTGGGCCTGTTCCACAAGGCCGAAGCCCGCTGGCTCAAGCCCTTGATGCCGCGCTGATCCGCCGGCCCTGCGCTGCCCACCTGAGCAAGAGCTTTCAAGGCAGCGCTGCCGCACCGACCTGACACCCGTTCTCGATGCAAATCCAACACCACCCCCTGATCTCCCCCGCCCCCGGCACGCAGCGCGAGCTGATCTCGCTGCACTACGGCAAGCCCGGCGGTAAAAAGGCCTATATCCAAGCCTCGCTGCATGCCGATGAATTGCCCGGCATGCTGGTGGCCCACCATTTGCGCCAAAAACTGCAGGCGCTGGAAGATGCCGGCCGCATCGACGGCGAGATCATCTTGGTGCCGGTGGCCAACCCGATTGGCCTATCGCAGTACGCGCTGCACATGCACCTGGGTCGCTTTGAGTCCACCACCGGCGAAAACTTCAATCGCCATTACCCGGACCAAATCGAAGCCGCCGCCTTGGCGGCTGAAGCCGAGCTGGGGCCGGACGCTGAAGCTAACGTCAAAATCTTGCGGCGCGAACTGGTCAAGGCCATCACCGCCGCACCGGTGGACACCGAACTGAAGTCGCTGCGCCGCCTCTTGATGCTGATGTCTTGCGACGCCGACATCGTGCTCGACCTGCATTGCGATGCCCAGGCCGTCATGCATCTCTACACCGAGACGCCCTGCTGGCCCGAGTGCGAAGCGCTGTCCAACTATCTGGGCTCGCGCGTCACCCTCTTGGCGCAGGACTCGGGCGACAACCCTTTCGACGAGGCCTGCTCGCAGGTTTGGTGGAAATGGGACAAGCGCTTTTCGGAGCGTTTCCCCGGTCGCTTCCCCATTCCGCAAGCCTGTTTGGCCGTGACGGTGGAGTTGCGCGGTGCTGCCGATGTGGAGCATGGTCTGGCCGAGCCCGACGCGCAAAACATCATCGACTTCTTGAACTACCGCGGCCTGATCAGCGGCCCGGCCCCGGCCATGCCGGCTGCGGTGGGCGACGCCCGCCCGCTGGCCGGCTGTATGCCCATCAAGGCCGAGACCGCGGGCGTCTTGACCTTTTTGCGCCAAGCGGGCGAAACCGTGGCGGCCGGCGATGTGCTGGCCCATGTGATCTGCCCCTTCAGCGGCAGCGTCACCGAGCTGAAAAGCCCGGTCGATGGCCTGTTCTTTGCCCGCGACTTTGTTCGCTTCGCCACCGCTGGCATGAGAATCGCCAAGGTCGCCGGCCTGCAAGCCACCCGCACCGGCAAATTGCTGGGCGCCTGAGAGAGTTGAGCCATGTCTGAAGCCAGTTTGATTGTTGAAAACCTGCACAAGCGCTACGGCGAACGCGAGGTGCTCAAGGGCGTTTCGCTGTCGGCCAAGACCGGCGATGTGATCACCCTGATCGGCTCCAGCGGCTCGGGCAAGAGCACCTTTTTGCGCTGCCTGAATCTGTTGGAGCAGCCCTATGAAGGCCGCTTGTCGCTGAACGGCGAAGAGCTCAAGCTGGTGCGCGACCGCGACGGCAGCCTCAAGTCCGCCGACGCCAAGCAGCTGCAGCACTGGCGCTCGCGCCTGGCCATGGTGTTCCAGAACTTCAACCTCTGGGGCCATCGCACGGTGATCGAAAACGTCATCGAAGCCCCCATCCATGTGCTGGGCGTGCCGCGTGCCGAGGCCATCGCCAAGGCCGAGGCGCTGCTGGCGCGCGTCGGTGTGAGCCACCGCAAAGACGTGTATCCCGCCCAGCTCTCCGGCGGCGAGCAGCAACGGGTGGCGATTGCCCGCGCCTTGGCGGTGGAGCCCGAGGTGATGCTGTTTGACGAGCCCACCTCAGCGCTGGACCCGGAGTTGGTGGGCGAAGTGCTGAAGGTGATGCGCGACCTGGCGGCCGAGGGCCGCACCATGATCGTTGTCACCCACGAAATGGGCTTTGCCCGCGAGGTCTCCAACTACACCTTGTTCTTGCACCAGGGCAGGGTCGAAGAAGAAGGCAATCCGCGCGAGGTTTTGCTGAAGCCGCAAAGCCAGCGGCTTCAGCAATTTCTGAGCGGCGGGCTGAAGTAAACCGAGGGCAGGCCGGGGCTGATTGATGGAACCCTCCGCCTTCGCCCAGACCGACCGCGCCTCGGCCGAGAGGCCAACTCACAGGCCTATTTTGCGTCGCACTTGGGTACAGGACGGCCTACTGCTGGCTGCCATTGCCCTGATTGGCGGCAGCATGTGCAGCATGGGCTACCGCGCTCTCCGAGATGCCGAAGCCTTACGGCAGGAAGAAATCCTCAACGCGGCGGTGAACACGGTGCTCAGCTCGGTGGAGCTGGAGCTGATTCGTGCCGCCGAAGCGGCGCGTAACGCCAGCCTGATGCTGGAACAAAAGCCGCAGCTTCAGCGCGCCGAGTTCAGCCGTTATGCCCAAGGCCTGATCGAGCATTTGCCCAGCGTCAAAGTACTGGAATGGCAGCCCATCGTCACGGCGACCGAGCGGACTCAGTTTGAAAAAGAGGCGCGGGCGCAGGGGCTGGAGGGCTTCCGCGTGGTGGAACCTGACGAAAAGACTGGCACTTGGCTGCCGGCCCCGCCGCGCGATCAATACCTGCCGGTCCTGTATGCCTGGCCCGAAAGCAATGCGGCTCTTGGTTTCAATCTGGCCGCCGATGCGCTGCGGATGAAGTCCAAGTTGCAAGCGGCCACCCTGGGCCAGCCTGTGGCCTCAGAGAGCTTTCGGGTCTTGCACGGTGACATCCACGCGTCCACGGCCTTTGGCTTTGCCATCACTGCGCCGGTCTACTTTGAAGGCTTCAGCGCGAGCCCGCGCCATCTGCGCGGCTATCTGGCCCTGGTGATCGAGTTGCCCCCGCTGCTCAAGCAAGCCAGCGAGCGGGCCGAGGCCGCCCATCTGGACCTGCTGATGTTTGACGAGGCCGCAACGCGGGGCAAGCCCATTTACGCCAGCCGCGCCGTCGAACTCAGCGAGCCCCATGCCCGCGATCGGACCAAAACCCTGAACGTGGCCCAACGCAGCTGGCATGTCTTGCTGCGCCCTCGGCCTGAGTTCTTTGCCGCCTTACCGCCCAGTTTTGCCGGCTGGATTCTTGCCGCCGGTCTGCTGTGCACCTTGCTCTTGATGGTGGCCGCGGGGCGCACACTGCAAGACCGACGCAGGCTGCAGAACGCCCAGCTTTCGCTGATGGATGAACGCCAGCGCCTGCAAAACGTCATCGACGGCACCCATGCGGGCAGTTGGGAGTACAACTTTTTGAGCGGTGAGATCCGCGTCAATAATCGCTGGGCCGAGATTGGCGGGCTGGACCCGGCGGAGTTCCGTGCAAGGCCGAACTATCGCTGGCAAAACGACTGCCACCCGGACGATGTGGCCCTGATCGAGCAAGCCCTGCACCAACACCTGCGCGGCGAAACGCCGGCCTACAGCGTCGACTACCGGCGTCGGCACGCCTCAGGCGGCTGGGTTTGGGTCTCGAACTCCGGCAGGGTTTTGCAAAGAGATAGCCAAGGCCAGGCCCTCTTGATTGCCGGCACCATGGTGGAAATCGAAGCCCGCAAGCAGGCCGAGGCGCGCATTCTGGAGCTCAACAACACCTTGGAACACCGCGTTGCCGAGCGCAGCGCCGAGCTCGAAGAGGCCATGTCAAAGCTGCGCCTGGCCCGCGAAGCCTTGGTGCGCAGCGAAGCCAAGGCCACCTTGAACACCTTGGTGGCGGGTGTCTCCCATGAACTCAGCACCCCCATGAGCAATGGCCTGATTGGCGCCAGCACTTTGGCCGCGCTGGCCCAAGAGTTCCAGCAGCAGTTGGCCAAGGGCGAAGGCATGCGCCGCAGCGAGCTGAACCAGTTTTTGAATCAGATGATTGAAGGCAGCGAGCTGGCGGTGCGCAATATGGAGCGCGCGACCGACTTGATCAAGAGTTTCAGGCAGGTCGCCACCGATCAGGCCAGCGAACAAAGACGCCCCTTCGATCTGAACCTGGTGGTGCAGGAATTGTTGGACGCCTTGGCGCCGGGACTGAAACGCCAGAAGCACGACAAGATTCGCATCAAGGTGGACATCCCCGAGGGCATGCGCTTCGACAGCTACCCTGGCCCGCTCGAGCAGGTGCTGACCAATCTGATCAACAACGCTTATCTGCACGCTTTTGAAGGACTGAACCAAGACGGCGAGTTTTTGATCAGCGCGGACTGGGCCGGCGCCGAGCATGTGCAGATCATCTGCCAGGACAATGGGCGCGGCATGGACGAGGCGACGCTGGTACAGCTCTTCACCCCCTTCTTCAGCACCAAGATCGGTCGCGGCGGCAGCGGTCTGGGCATGTCCATCGTGGACAACCTGGTCAGCAAGACCTTGGGCGGCGTCTTGAGAATCGAGTCAGCACCGGGACGCGGCACCTCGGTCTTCATCACCCTGCCCTTGATCGCGCCTCGGCCCAAGACCTAGGGGCCGATATTCAAGCCACTTCGGAGCGCAGCACCTTCAAAACGTCCGAGTGGAACTCGCGCTGGTACAGCACATAGATCACGCCGAAGGTCGCCACCAGAAACGCCCAGGGCGAAAAAAACCAAGCGACAGCCGCAAAGGACAGGTAGTAGGCGCGCAGCCCGTCATTGAAGGTCTCGGCCGCCAGTCCCATGACACGGCCGGCGCGGTCCGCAAACGCCTCGCGTGAAGCTTCACCACTTTCAAAACGGGTGTGATCCGGGGCCGAGCCCACCAGCAAAGCGCCAAAAGTGTATTGCCGCATGCTCCAGGTGAAGCGGAAGAAGGCGTAGACAAAAATCGCCGTCAACAAGACCAGTTTGAGCTCGAAGACCAACTCAGAGGTGCGCACCGTGAAAGGCAACTCACGCACCAACTCGGAAGCTTTCTCGCCGGCCCCCAACATGGCCAGCAAGCCACCGATGATCAGAATGGTGGTGGAGGCAAAAAAGGAGGGGCTGGTGGAGAGGTTTTGCACCACCACCCCGTCGACCACGCGCACATCCCGAAAAGTGGCCTGATACATCCAGCGCCAGCGCTCCAGATTGGTGGCCGCTAGGAGCGAGCCATCATGCTGCGAACGCCGCTTGGCAAAGCTGGCATAGCCCAACCAAGCCGCAAAAAACACCAGCAGCGCCAACCAATCCAACAAGGGCAAAAAGGCGACAAGATCAAGCAGCTTCTTCATGGCAGGTGGGGCTCAACTTACAAGGGTCGGCACAAGGGTCAGAACAAACAGACGCAAGGATAGTGCCAGAAGAGCCCGCCCAAAGATCAAAGAAGCGGCTTTAACGAGTCAGTCGATCAAGCGGCCAAATCAAAGACCAGCACCTCAGCATCTTGGCCGGCTTCCAGCTGCACGCGCGATTCATCGCTCAGCTGCAAGGCGTCGCCGCCCGCCAAAGTCTGGCCATTCACCTGCAAGCTGCCGCGCACCAGATGGACATAGGCGAGGCGTCCGGGTGCCAACTCCAGCGAGGCGTTTTCACTGCCGTCCAGCAAGCCCGCATACAACTTGGCATTGGCATTCATGCGCACCGAACCTTCGGCGCCGTCCGCCGAGGCGATCAAGCGAAGGCGACCACGCTTTTCGCTGGCCGGAAAATGCTCTTGCTGATAGCCCGGCGCCAGGCCCAGTTGGTCGGGTTGGATCCAGATTTGCAAGAAATGGGTGCTGCGGCCCTCGGCATGGTTGAACTCGCTATGGCGCACGCCCGTGCCCGCACTCATGCGCTGCACATCGCCGGGCCGAATCACGCCGCTGTGGGCGCCACCGGCCGTGCCATTGCCCATGCTGTCTTTGTGCGCCAGTTCACCCTCCAGCACATAGCTGATGATTTCCATATCGCGGTGACCATGGGTGCCAAAGCCGGTGCCCGGAGCGATGCGGTCTTCATTGATGACGCGCAAGGCGCCGAAGCCCATGCGCTTGGCATCGAAGTAGTCGGCAAAAGAGAAACTGTGGAAGGACTTCAGCCAGCCATGATCGGCGTAGCCGCGTTCGGAAGATTTGATCAGTTCAAGCATGACTCGACTCCTTGGTGGTGGGCCACAGCGTTTGCGGCATGGCTTCACTGTAGGGGAAGCCAGTCGATTCATGGTCCTCGGGCCTTGAAGGCATCATTCAAATAAGATGAAACCCCATTCGATTCTTTGACCCGATGCACAAACCGGAAAAATACCGGGCGCTGACCCCAGAAGCGCTCAGCATGATGGACACCATCGCCCGCACCGGAAGCTTTGCGGCGGCCGCACGCGAGATGGGCAAAGTGCCCTCGGCGCTGACCTACAGCGTGCGTCAATTGGAAGAGGCGCTGGATGTCCTGCTCTTTGACCGCCGCTCGCGCCAAGCGGAGCTGACGGCCGCCGGCCAAGAACTCCTGAGGGAAGGCCGCCGCTTGCTGCAGGAGATCGATGCAGTGGCGAACCGGGTGCGCCGCATCGCCACCGGCTGGGAGAGCGAACTCACGCTGGTCATTGACGACGCCATTGCACGCCGCGCCATCTTTGACCTGATGGAAGCCTTCTATCAAATCAATGCGGGCAGCCCAGACTCGCCCAGCGCCCCGCCAACGCGTCTGAAGCTCCGCGTCGATGTCTTGTCCGGCACCTGGGAAGCGCTGATCTCGGGCCAGGCCGACCTGGCCATCGGCACCTCGGCCCAGCCGCCGGGCAGCGCGGTGCATTGCGAGCTCTTGGGTGAGATGGAGATGGTGTTCTGCGCCGCGCCGCATCACCCCTTAGCGCAGCAGGCCCAGCCGCTGGAGCTGAGCACGATTGCCGAGCACCGCATCATCACCGTGGCCGACACCGCCCGCAGCCTGGCACCGATGACGATTGGCGTCATGCCCGGCCAGGAAGTGCTGACCCTGCCCAGCATGTCCAGCAAGCTCGAAGCCATGTTGCGCGGCATTGGTTGCGGCAATTTGCCGCGCGCCATGGTGCGCCGCCATATTGAAGCCGGCCGCTTGGTCGAGCTGTCGCGCAAGCAGGCGCCCAACCGTTTTCCTATGCACTACGCCTGGCGCAAAGGTGGCGGCAATGGAGCGCAATTGCCGGGGCAAGCCTTGGCCTGGTGGTTGCAACAGCTGCAAAGCCCCAGCACCCGCCAAGCCTTGCTTGAACAGCATGAGGGTCTGATTCTTTGAGTGTTTTGAGTTCATGAAATCCCGCAGGCCCTATATCGGGCGATTCGCGCCCTCCCCGACCGGCCCCTTGCATGCCGGCTCCCTGGTGGCGGCGCTGGCCAGTTGGCTGGACGCCCGGGCGCACGGCGGGCGCTGGCTGATCCGCATCGAAGACATTGATGGGCCGCGCTGCCCGCCTGGCACGGACCGGCTGATTCTGGATCAGCTGAGCCGCTGTGGCCTGTTTCCGGACGAGCCGCCACTTTGGCAATCCACCCGCGAGGCCCGCTATGCCCAGGCCCTGCAGCATTTGCAAGACACGGGCTGGGTCTATGGCTGCGCCTGCTCGCGCAAGCAAATCAGCGAGGCCTTGGCTGCCCGCGGGCGCTTGAGCGAACGGCATGGCGAGTTGGTCTACCCCGGTACCTGTCGAACAGGCCTGCCCGAGGGCCAAGCGGCCCGAGCCTGGCGCCTGCGCAGCACGGCCGATCAAGCGCAAACGCAAGACCTGACCCTGCGCTGGCAGGACCGGCGCCTCGGCGCGCAAGAGCAAAACCTCAGCCAAGAGGTTGGCGACTTTGTGCTCAAACGTGCCGACGGGCTGTGGGCCTACCAGTTGGCGGTGGTGGTCGATGATGCCGAGCAAGGCATCAGCGACATCGTGCGCGGCGAAGACTTGGCCGACAACACGCCACGTCAGATCCGCCTGCAGCAATTGCTCGGCCTGCCGCTGCCGCGTTATCTGCACACGCCCTTGGTGCTGGGCCAAGACGGGCAAAAACTGTCCAAGCAAAACGGGGCCGCAGCGCTCGACTTGGGTCAGCCCGAGCAAGCGCTGGGTCAGGCCGCCGCGATGCTGGGCCTGCGCATTGAAGGCCACAGCGTGGCCGAGCAACTCGCCCAGGCGGTGACCGCTTGGCGCGAAAGAATGCTGGCATGATGCCGCCCACGCCGCCTGCGACAATCGCAGCCGGCAATTGAACAACGACCCCTGATGGCAGAAGGACACCAGATGATTACCACCCCAAGCGGCTTGCAGATTGAAGACACGGTCGAGGGCAGCGGCGCCGAAGCCAAGTCCGGCCACGACGTCAGCGTGCACTACACCGGCTGGCTCTACAAGGACGGCGCCAAGGGTGCCAAGTTCGACTCCAGCAAGGATCGCGGCCAGCCCTTCAAGTTTGAGTTGGATGGCGGTATGGTCATCCGCGGCTGGGACGAAGGCGTGCAAGGCATGAAGATCGGTGGCAGCCGTACCCTCATCATCCCCGCAGAGCTGGGCTATGGCGCACGCGGCGCCGGTGGCGTGATTCCTCCGAACGCCACCCTGATCTTTGAAGTGGAACTGCTGGGCTTGAGCGGCGGCGACACGCCGGTCGAATTGAACCTGACGAGCAATCCCAGCGGCTTGCAGTTTGAAGACACCGTGGTCGGTGAAGGCGCGGAAGCCAAGGCTGGCCAGCGCGTGACGGTGCACTACACCGGCTGGCTCTACAAAAAAGGCAGCAAGGGCAAGAAGTTTGATTCCAGCAAGGACCGCGGAGATCCGTTCCGCTTTGCCCTGGGCGGCGGCGAAGTGATCCGCGGCTGGGACGAAGGCGTGCAAGGCATGAAGGTGGGCGGCACTCGCATGCTGGTGATCCCCGCCGATATGGGCTACGGCGCTCGCGGCGCCGGTGGCGTGATCCCGCCCAATGCCACCCTGCTGTTTGAAGTGGAGTTGCTGGCGGTTTGATTCAAACGACCGGTTTGCTCAAAGGCCCCAATCGGGGCCTTTTTCTTTGAGCGCTGCACGCGTCTTCGCGCGGCAGCAAACCCCTAAGTCAAAGCCCAGCAACTCTCGCTTCAGCCTGACGCCTCGGCTATGCTGCGCCGCATTCCATGGACTAACGAGGCAGCTGCATGCATCACTTCTTGCATCACCGCGCCCTGCGCACGACTTTGCTCTGCGCAGGCTTGGCTTTCACCGCTCACAGCGCGACAGCCGCCAGTTACTCACAGTTGATCGCCTTTGGCGACAGCCTTTCAGACAAGGGCAATTTCTTTCAAGCCACCGGCGGCACCGTGCCCCAGCCTAGCGACTACTACCAGGGCCGTTTCTCCAACGGGCCGGTCGCCGTGGAGCATTTGGCACAAGGCCTGGGTGTCGGTCTCAACGACTACGCCTACGGCGGCGCCATGTCGGGACTGTTGAACGGCGCGGTGGAGGCCAGCGGCCAAGGTGGGCCTTTGCTGCAAACCGGCGTGCTGTCTCAAATTGCTTCGTTTCAATCCGGATTGGGTGCGGCCTCGGCCGATGCCAATGCGCTGTACTTTGTCTGGGCGGGAGCCAATGACTTTCAGTACCACGGCTACACCTCGAGCACGGCTCAAACCGCACTGCAAAACCTCAGCACCAGTGTCAGCACGCTGTACTCGCTCGGCGCCCGCAACTTTTTGCTGCCCGGTCTGCCCGATCTAGGTTTAACACCCGGCGGACTGACTTCTGGAGGCTCGGCCCTCTTGCATCAACTGTCCCTCAGTTACAACCAAGGCTTGAAAGCGAACATCGAGCAATTGCGTATCTTGCCTGGAGCGCAGATCAGCTTCTTTGACACTCTGGCCGAGCAGCAAGCCTTGGTCGACAACCCAGCGAATTACGGGCTCAGCAATGTGAAGGACGCCTGTTTCAGTGGTTATGTGGGTGTCGCCGGCAATACATGCAGCAGCCCTGAAAGCTATATGTATTGGGACCGGGTCCATCCGTCGGCAGTCACCCATCAAATCTTGGGCCAATCGATGTTGGCTGCGGTGCCTGAACCACAAACCCTCTTATTAATGGCTGTGGGAGTGCTTGCCCTCTTGGCCCGAGGCGGCGGCAAGAAGAGAATGAGCGCATGAGCACCCCATTCAACTTGATCTGTGTCGCCACCGCCGCTATCGAGGCTCTGCCCAAGACCGGCGGTATTTCTCAACAGCCGCCTGAGCTGAGCACTTCGAACTTTTGAACCCCCATGGCTTGATCGATCAGGGCCATATCGAGCCCGCTGATCTGAAACAAGCCAAAGCGCAACTGATAGGCCCAGTTTTTTTGGCCACGGGAGAACTCCAGTCTCTCAAGCAGCGGACGAATCGGGCAGTGCTGTGAGGTCTGCCAGGCCACATCGCGTCGCCAAGGCGTGAAGCCGCCGCCCATATCAAACAAATAGGGCTCGCGAGGCAGCACCTCTCCCAGTGCAGTGAAACACTGCAGTCGATCCTTGCCACCGAACTCGGTACTGGGCGAGTAATAGACCACCCGGTCGCCGGGCCGCAAGCGCTTGAGTGGCCCAGCCTTGCCATGGCAGACCTGCATAAAGCCCTGCGCTTGGCCCAGCCGCACATGATCGGCACTGGCCACCGCAAGCCAGCTGCGCTGAGGCCGAGTTGCTGACCTTGCAACTGACGGCGCTATGAACTCGAAGCCGGGCAAACAAGCGCTTTCCCGCGCGGGACCCACGCTCACTGGCCATTCGGCGCGAACACGCGCAGGCGATGACCATCCGGGTCGGTGGCGGTGAAGGTGTAGCCAAAGTCCATCACCGTTGGCGACTGAACCATGGGCAGGCCCATGTCGCGCCAGGCTTGAAACAAATCATCCACGGCCTGAATTGAGGCTTGCGCGAATGCCAACTCGCCGCAAGCTGGACCCGCTGCAGCCTCCACCGTCGGCGCCACCGTTTGGCGCGCCCACAGACCCAGCTTCAATCCTGAATCCAGCGCAAACATGGCAAAGGTCGGCGAGCTTTCGATCGGCGAGCGCTCCAGAATTCGGGCATAGAGCGCGGCGCTCTCGATGGGGCTTGCGACATAGAGAAGAATGAAATTGGGCTGTTGATTCATGCGATGCACTCCAGAGTGAAGAAGCGGTCGTTTGATTGACCTGCCTCGCATCGTAGAAATCAGCACTGTCAATTTCTGGCAGCAGCGCTCAGCGCTAGTGGCCAAAGCCGCTGGACCTCAGACTATTGTGGGGCAATGCCTTCTGCCGCACGCCATTCAGCCAACAAGGCCTGGCGCGGCCGCGGGTAGCGCTGCGCCAAGACCTGCATCGACTCGATGCGATCAAGTCGAAAGTTACGTGTCGCCTGCCGCAACTCGCACCAGGCCACCAGCACCCGCGCCGAGTCAAAAAAACCCAAGGCAAAAGGCCAGACGATGCGCTCGCTGGCCGCGCCCTTGAGGTCGAGGTAGTGAAGCATCAGCTTGCGTTCATTGCGCATGGCTTTGCGCAATGTGGCCTGCACAGAATCGTCGCTCAGCGAACTCAGCGCATTCGACGAAGCCTCCAAGGAGCTTCCGGGCCCGACCAGCAAGGCCGAGCTGTCCAACTCAAATCGCAAATCGGGCGGTAAGACAGCCGAGATCTTGGCCAGCGCATTGCGTGCCGCCTCGGCCAGGGCCGCATCATCGGAGCGCCCCGCTACCCAGCGCGAGCCCAAGACCAAGGCCTCCAGTTCATCGGCGCTGAACATCAAAGGCGGCAATACAAAACCGGGCTTGAGCACATAGCCCAGGCCGGCCTCGCCCTCGATCTGTGCGCCCTGGGCTTGCAGTGTGGCGATATCGCGGTACAGCGTGCGCAGGCTGATGCCCAACTGCTGCGCCAGCGCCGCCCCTTGAATGGGCTGACGGTGGCGGCGCAGCACTTGCATCAGGTCCAGCAAACGCGCGGCACGAGACATCGTCAGAGGCCCGCGGCTCAGCCGTAAATCGACTTCTCAGGCCGCCGCGCCAGCACCGCAATCGGCGGCGCCCAGCGCTCCCCGCGCGGCTTTTTGCTGGTCACCAAAGTGATCTCGCTGGGCTCGAAGACCTCGACGTTGTGCGTGATCGGCGTGGTCAGCAAGTACTGCGCGCGGGTCGAGCGCAGGAAGTGGCCGACCAGCTGAATATTGCGCACGTCCAAGTGGGCGAAAGGCTCGTCGATGAAGACAAAACCGCCCGGCGAGTCGTCGTCCTTCATCAGGCCCACCAGCAGGATCAGGCTCTTCAGCACCTGCTGGCCGCCCGAAGCCTCACCGTCGTTGAGGCCCACCTCGCCCTTGCCGTCGAAGTTGAACTTGACCTGCAGCCCGGCCTGGGCCAGCACCATATCGTCGTTGTCCAGATGCGGCAGCTCGGCCTGCGCCATCACGCCGGCCAACTCGCCCAGCTCCTGCACATTTTTCTTGTAACGCCGCACGGTGGCGCGCAAGACGTCGATATAGCGTTCGCGCGCATTGAAGGCGGCGATGCGCGCCATCTCATTGCTGGCGCGGCGATCCTCCAGTTGCGTGGTTTGCTCCAGCACCGACGCATTCATGCGGTGGTGGCGCTCTTGCACCTGCGGGTCGGTTTCCCAAACGCCGTTCTCGAGTTCGGCCTGCACATGGCGGCCGGCAATCTCGGCCTGCTTGGCGTTCTCGAATTCATCGCGCAAGGCCTGTAGCGTGGACGCTTGCACCCAGGCCGCGGGAAAGCGGGCTTTGGCTTCACGCGAGGCCTTGGCCTGGGCACGCAGGTCGGCCAGCTTGGCCGCGTGTTCGCGCTGCACCCGACCGACATTGTCTTCGCTGGCCTTGAGGCTCTGTTGCGCGGCTTCGTAGTCGCGCTCGCTGCGGGTGTGGGCCGTCAAGGCCCGGTCGTGCTCGGCTTCCAGCGAGGTCATGCGAGCCGAGGCCTCGGTACGGGCCTGGCGCAGCGCCGGCAGGCGTTCACGCGCGGCGGCAAATTCGTCGGCACGTTCGCCCAGCTCCTTGGCCGCTTTGTGGCCTTGGGCGGCACGCTGTGCGTCCTTGAACTGGCGCTCGACCTCGGCCTGCTCCTTGGCCAAACGGGTCAACTCAGCGTCATAGCGAGCCAGCTCGTTCTCCAGCGCCTTGCGGCGGGAGTCCAGCGCCGAGACACCGAACTGGAAGTCGCGCGGCTCCACCCACAGGCTGCGGCCGCCACGGCCGTCGCGGTAATAGGCATCGGGCGTGATCCATTCGCCGCCGGTGCGCGCGCCAGCTTCGGTGTCTTTGACACGGCGGATGGCGCCGAGTTGACGCAAGAGCCAGCCCGGCAGCTTGGCATTGATCTTCAGTGCGGCCAGCAAGGAATCAGGCGGCACGACCGCCGGCGCATGTTCGGCATCGGCCACCACGTAATGGCGGTAGCGCTCGCGCGAAGCCAGCGCAAAGGCATGGGCCTCATCGCCGCTACGCTCAAGCACCACCACCCAGCGCGAGGGCCGCAACATGCCTTCGGCAGCGGCGCGCCAAGCTTCATCGGCAATGTCGATGCAGTCGGCCAGCACATGGTGGGCAACGCCGGCTTCATCGAGTGCGCGGCGGAAGCGCGTTACCTCCACGGGGGGCGGCGGCAGGCGTTGACCGGCCAGCGCGTCCATCGCCGCTTGCGCCTTGTTGCGCTGGTCATTGCTGCGGGTGAAGCTCTCGCGCAACTGGTGTTGGCGGCCGCTCAGGTCTTCGACCCGTTGGGCCAATTCCTGGGCATCGGTCTCGACGGCCGCCAGGCCGCGCAGTTCTTCTTCGCGTTTGGCCAGCAGCTCCATCGGCCGCTCGGCCTCGCGCGCAGCGTCAAAGGCTGCCCGGTTGTTCTTGCGCTCTTGTTCCAGCTCCAGCAGGCGGTTCTTGGCTTGCTGCGAGGCTTCAAACAACTTCAACAGCTCGGCGCGCTTGGCCGCATGGCTGCGCGCATCGGCACCGGCGAAGAGACGTTGTCGGTGCAACTCACGCAAGCCTTGCGCGGTGCGCGCCCGCGACTCGCTCCACTGCAAGACCGGCAAAACCTCGGTCGACAAACGCTCGCGCTCGCGCAAGCGCAGCTGGTACTGCTGATAGCTGGTGACCCGGTTCGCCAAATCGGAGAGTTGCGCCTGGGTGTGCGACAACTCATGCGCCGCCTGCTCCACCTCTTTCAGCAAATGTTGCTGGTGGCTGCGGGCCTGGTCGTAACGGTCCAGCACCTCCTGGTCGCCAAACACCTCGAAAACAAGGCGCAGCAATTCCTTGGGCGAGAGTTCGCACAGGCGGTCGGTCTGGCCTTGTTCCAGCGCCAGCACGCGGCCGATGGCGCGGGTCAGGCCGGCCGCTTCCAAGCGGCGGCGCCAGGCTTCGATGCCCATCCACTCTTTCTCGGCCAACTCAGCCATCTGCTCGATGGTCTGCACGCCCTCCACCATCAGGTAGCGGCGTTGCCAGTCACCGCCATGGCGCTCAATGCGGCAGGCCAAGGTGACTTGGTCGGAATAAAACAGCGAGCTGGCAAAAGGACGCGAGCTGTTCTGGCGCCCACGCGGGCGGTTGTCCACCAAGGCGCGCAGCCAGGCGCTCTCGGCATTGGCGTGGCGCGCATAGGTCTTGTAGGTGCGGCCGCCCGAGCATTCCAGGCCCAAGAGCGTGCGCATGGCATCCAGCAGCGTGGTCTTGCCCGAGCCATTCGGGCCGGCAATGGTGATGATGGCGCCGTCCAGCGGCATGGTCACGCGCTGGCAATAGTCCCAGTGCAGCAGTTCAAGCGATTGCAGGTGAAACATCAGGTCTCGCTTTGGTCTTGTAGCGGCTGTGCGTCTTCTTCGACAGCCTCTTCGGGAATCAACTCTGGCTGGCGCGCCAGCCCAATGGCGGCGGCCACGGCCGGATCGGTGGTGCGGGCCATCACATCGCCCAGCGCGCCGTCCAATATGCGCGGCGCCAGCGTGTCGTAGTCCAGCAGCAGGTCCAGCAGCGGGCCTTCAGCAATGTCTTCGCCACGCCGTGTGATGAAGCCGTTACGTTCCAGCAGCTTCAAATTGCTGTCCAGGCGCATCTTCTTGCCGAGCTGGTTGCCAAAGTCGGCCAAGAGGCTGCGGTAGCTCAAGGTCGGGCTGACGCTGGCGGCCGTGGGCAGCGGCTTGTCGGTGGCGAACATCTCGTTTTGACCCAACTCCTTGGCATCGGCCCGCGCCACCTGGCGCTGCCGCTTAGGCAATACGATCAGCGACCACAGCACCACCAGCAGGGCCACGCCATCGCGCGGCAGGTCCAGATTGTTGTTGGCGGCCAAGCCAGTTTCGCCAAACACCGCCACCTCGGCCGGGCGCAACATGGCCAGGCTGATGTGGTCGGCATAAAGGTTGTCGATCACCCGCAGGCCGACGGCGGCGAGGCGCTGGCCCAGCGCGGTCCAGACCTCGTTGTCGATCAGGGCGCGGCGCACCAAGGGGTGGCTGCGCGGCAGCCAGCGGCGCGCCAGCAATTGCGCCGCCAGCGCGGCGGCATCATCAAGAGCTGCGCTCATGCTTGGGTCTCATCTTTCTTGTCTTGCTCATGGCCTTGATCCGGCACTTGATCTTTTGCACCGGCAACCCGCAGCACGCCGCGGCTCATCCAGCGGATGTATTCATCGTCCACCTCGCCCTGCTCGGCGGTCCAGTGCACACGCCAGGGCTGGCGCGCCATATCGCCGGTGGCACCGGTCAAGTGTTGGGCCTCTTTGTCGCCCAGCAAGGGCAGCAACTGCGCCCGGTAAGAAGCCCGGGCATAACTGCCCCCCAGCACGGCGGGGGCCAGGTCTTGTTCGATCTCGCCCGCCTCGCTCCAGCGCGTCAGCAAGGCTTGCATGACCCCCATCTCAGGCGGCAAGCTCATCACCGCCAGCTCACCCTCAGGCGCCGGCTGGGCAGTGGGCAGAGCCTCCATTTCTTTGGGCTTGGGACGATCACGTTCAAACTCGGCCTCGGCCGTGTCCAGCAATTCATGCTGAGCCACCAGCACCGGATGCACCGGGCGCGACAAGGCCCCAAGCGACAAATTCTCCAGAAAGTGCACGCTCTGCAGCCAGCGCCGCACATCGGTGGTGGTGATGCCGGTGGAGCCCAGCGTGACCCGCTGCCGGTCCGCCTGCTGCAGCGCGCGGTTGAACTGGCTGGCCATGGACAAAAGCCGCGCCTGCGCCAGGCCCAGTTCGCGCGCCAAGCGTTCCAGCTTGGCATTGCCCTGCTCCTGCGCCTGCACCATGATGGCCGACAGCGCCTCGCTGGCCTTCTCCACCAGGCTCAGCGCCTTGCCAAAACGCTGGCGGGCGCGGCGCAGATGGAACTCGGAGCCGCTGGCAATCGCGTCCGCAAACTCGTCATACAGGCGCGAGAGCTGCGCTTGCAAATGTTGCAGCTGAGCCGGGTCCAGGGTGCCCAGCTGATGGGCGCCAGCCACATTGGCCAGCAGCGAGGTCAGATCGGCATCTTGCGCACTGCTGGTCACCAAGGGCGACAAGACCCCCAGCAGTTGCTGCGCCAAGGGCGTGACACCGTACTGTTGATTGGAGCCGTCCCAGGCCAGCAGATCGGCCTCGCGCAGGCGCTTGAGCACCAACTCCAGCGGCTCATCGCGCAGCTGATGGAAATGCTGGTTCAGCGCCTCGCGGCTGATGCGCGAGGCCGGCATGGCCATCACTTCCATGAAGACCCACAAGCGCAGCTTCACCAAGCTGGCCGGGCCGTGAAAGAGCGCGCGCAAGGCGGCGGTCAAGCCCTCCTGGCGTTCCAGTTGCCACAGCAGCTGGGCCTCGCTGGGCGCCACTGCATCGCGAAAATAATCTTCAAAGCGAGCTTCGTCTTCGCTCGCTGGGTTTGGGTTCTCCCGCATGGGGGCGATTATCCCCGCTGCAGCGATGGACTCCGGCGCCAAGCCGCCCAATTAGAGTTTTTCGGTATAGGAGGTTTCACCAAACAAGGAGGGGCGAAAGGCCGGGGCGTTGTGTTTGTCCTCGGTGGCCCAGAGCAAGATGGCCTGAGCCGACATCGGCCGAGCGAACAAGAAGCCCTGCAACTCGTCGCAGCCCATGCCCGCCAGAATGGCTTGCTGCCCTTGCGTTTCCACCCCTTCGGCCACCACCCGCAGGCCCAAGGCATGGGCCAGCTTGACCACGGCATCGACCACCGCCCGCGCATCCACGCTGGTGACGATGTCGGTGATGAAGGCACGGTCCACCTTCAACTCCTTGGCCGGCAGTTGGCGCAAATAGCTCAGCGAGGAGTAGCCGGTGCCGAAGTCGTCAATCGACAGGTGCACGCCCAAATCGCCCAGGCGTTTGAAGGTGTCTTGAATTGCCTGGGTGTTCTCCATCACCACCGATTCGGTGATCTCGCAGGTCAGCAAAGAGGGGTGAACGCTGTAGGTCTCCAGCGCACGCTCGATGCGCTCGATGATGTCGTCCTGACGCATCTGATGCGCCGACAAATTGATGGCGACCCGCATGCGCAAGCCGCTTTCGCGCCAAACGCGCGCTTGCCGGCAGGCATCGTCAATGACCCAGTTGCCCAACTCACGCATAAAACCAAAGCGCTCGGCCACCGGGATGAAAACCGCCGGCGAAACCATGCCCCGGCCCGGATGGTGCCAGCGCAGCAGCGCCTCAGCGGCGGTGATCTGGCCGCTGCGCGCATCGATCTTGGGCTGATAAAAAAGCTCCAACTCATTGCGCTCGATGGCCAAGCGCAGGTCGCGCAAGATGTCGAGTTGCTCGCGGGTGTCGCTTTCCATGCCCGGCGCAAAAAAGCAGTAGCAGGCTCCGCCCAAGCGCTTGGCGGCGTTCTTGGCCGCGTCGGCACAACCGAGCAGACGTGCTTTGCCGCCGTCCAAGGGATATCGGGCAATACCGGCCGAGGCCGAAATGGCCAACTCGCGCTGATCCAACACATAAGGGCGAGCCAACTCGGCCAGCGTGCGTTTGGCAAACTCGGCCAAGACATCCTTGCCCGACACCGCGCGTAGCAGCACCACGAACTCATCACCACCAATGCGCGCCGCAACACCGCCTTCGCCCAGGCATTGACGCAAGCGATCAGCGGCCTGACGCAGCAAGGCATCACCGCTATCGTGCCCCAGGCTGCTGTTGACAGGGTTGAAGCCATCGAGGTCAAACATCAGCAGGGCCAGCGAGCCCTCGTCCTTGTCGCACTCGATCACCGCTTGGCTCAGCAATTGCTCCAGGCCGAGTCGGGTCGAAAGCCCGGTCAGCGGGTCCACCAAGGCGGCATCCAGCCCAGCACCCAGTTCACTTCCATCGGAGGATATTTGCGCCATATGGTTCAAGCCAAAGGCGAAACTCGCGCCCACCACGGCGAGCATGAGCAAGGCCAAGCTCTGCGGCACCGAGGGAGCGGCGGCCAGCAACCAAACGGGATTGAGGGCATACAAGGCCAGCAGGGGCAAGCCAGCGTCCGCCAATGCGCAAGCGCCTCGCAGGGCTCGCGCCCGCCAATGTCTGCCCTGCGGCAGCAGCAAAAAGCCCAGCAGCCCGATCTGCAGCAAGGCCGCTGCCAGCAAGTCTTGCAGCTTTTGCGACCAGCTCAGCCCGAGGTCCAAGCTGCTCAAGACACCGTAGAGAATGAACAACACAATCGCCGCGCCGCCCATGAAAAGCCGGGAGTTCATGGCGCGCGCACGCTGCGGGCGCAGCGCTTCCAAGACCATTTCGGCCACCGCCAAGCTCAGTCCCAGACCCAGGAGCGGCAAGGCCGCAGCCAAACCCGCTGCAGGCCCCTGCCCTCGCTCAGACAAGGCCTGAAAAGGCCACCACAGGCCGGCTCCCAACAAGAGGGCCGAAGCCCACCAACTGCCACTCACCTGTTGCTTGCGCCCGAGCTCGCGCTGCGACAAGACCTCTGCCCCGACAAACAGCAGCAGGCCTGAAACCAAGGCCACCCCAGCGATCCAAACAAGCGGGCTCAGTTGCACGATGGCGGACTGATCCGAATGAAGCAAACTCATCTCGACTCCTGCCGCATTCGCTGGCATAGGCACCCTAGAGGGAAGTTTCGGGATACGCGAAAGTTCCCTTCTTTTTCTTGATTATCTGGTTGCAAGCCAGGCTCAGGTACAAAAAGTTGGCCGCCTGTAGACTGCCTTTTCCCTCAAAGCCAAGGCTTCAGCAAGACCTTGTGCAGCGGCGTGAACACAACCAAAAAGCCCAGCACATTGAGTGCCACGGTCAAGAAGAAGAGCCGCCGAAAGCTGGACTTGCCCGATTTATGGCGCAGGATTTGCTGGGCCAGCAAGGCACCCGGCCAGCCACAGGCCAAGGCCAGGCCATGCAAAGTACGCTCCGACACCCGCCAATGACCCAGGCGCGCCGCTCGCTTGTCTCCGGCATAAACAATGAAAGTAGCGATGCTCATGGCCATATACGCCCCCCAAACGCCCGGCGCCATCGGCCACATCAAATGACCAGCCAGAAAGAGCAAGGCAAACCCCGGCACCAAGACCAGGCTGCTGAGCGAAGCCCGACCACTGGGATTGCGCAGCGCTGGCGCAGGCCTGTGCTTGGCGCGCACCCGCGTCGCGCGGCGCTTGCCCTGGGCGTCCCGCCCCAACTCGAAGTCCAGGATTTCGCCCTGGCGCGGGCGCTCCACCCGCAGCTCAAAGGCTTTGATATGGACAAAGACCTTGGCTTCGCCATTGGCCGGCGTGATGAAGCCATAGCCCTTGGCATCGTCCCACTGACTCAAAGTTCCGACTTGTCGCATGGTCCCTGGCCTTGATTGATTGGTCGCGCACTCTGCCACATCCGGGCGCAGACACAAAAAAGCCCGCGCTCTGATGAAACAGAGTGCGGGCTTGTCGGCTCGAGCCGGCCTTTATCTCAGGCCGGGCTGCGATGCCGCTAGATCAGCGGCCGAAACCGCTGCGACGGGTGCCCGAAGGCGGACCGTTGCGCTTTGGGCCGCCAGGGCCGCGCGATTCAAAGCTGCCGCCTGGGCGACGATCGCCACCAAAGCTGGGCTTGCCGCCGAAGGAAGGCTTGCTGTCGCCGAAGGCCGGACGGTCATTGCGCGGCGCGAAAGCCGGGCGATCACCACGCGGAGCAAAGCTGCGCTCGCCGCCGCGGTCATTGCCACGGTCAAACTGCGGACGATCATTGCCGCGGTCGAACTGCGGGCGGTCGTTGCCACGATCGAACTGAGGGCGCGAATCTTGGCGGAAGTCACCGCGCGGCTCAAAGCCAGCCGAGCGACCGGCGTCACGATTGAAGGACGGTGCGCCGCCATCACGGTTGAAAGGCTGACCACCCTCGCGATTGAAAGGACGGCCGCCATCGCGGTTGAATGGCTTGCCGCCACCAAAGCTCTTGCCACCGAAGCCAGGCTTGCCGCCCCAGCTCGGACGGGCACCACGGTCATCAAAGCCACCGGCGCCAGCGGGCCGTGGCGGGAAGATACGCGGTTCTTGCGTCTTCGGCTCCAGACCTTCGATCTGTGCCGAAGGAATGGTCTGGGTGGTGAACTGCTGGATGCGGCGGATCATGGACACATCGTCACGCGTGGCCAGCGTCACCGCCAGGCCTTCGCGACCGGCACGGCCGGTACGGCCAATACGGTGCACATAGTCCTCGGCCTTCATCGGCAGACCGTAGTTGATCACGTGAGTGATGGTGGGCACGTCGATACCGCGGGCGGCGACGTCGGTCGCCACCAGCACGCGCACTTCACGACGGCGCAGGGCCATCAGCACGCGGTTGCGGCGACCTTGCGGCATGCCACCGTGCAGAGGAGCCACGGCGTGGCCCAGTTCCTGCAGGCGCTCGCTCAGCCAGTCCGCATCACGCTGGGTGCTGGTGAACACCAGGGCTTGGTCAACAGCCTTGTCGGCCAGCAGATGCTCAAGCAACTGGTCCTTGTGGTTGTTGTTGTCAGCCCAGTGCAGACGCTGGGTGATGTTTTCGTGGGTGTCGGTGTGCGAAGCCACGTCCACACGCTGCGGGTCACGCAACAGGTCTTGTGCCAAACGGCCCACATGGCCAGCGAAGGTGGCGCTGAACATCACGGTTTGACGCGTGGCGGGAATGCGATCAGCGATGAACTTGATGTCATCAATGAAGCCCATGTCCAACATGCGGTCGGCTTCGTCCAGCACCAACATCTCGACGTTTTCCAGCACGGCACGGCCGGACTGGATGTGGTCCATCAAACGGCCAGGCGTGGCGATCAGGATGTCCAAGGGGCCGCTCAATTGCTTGAGCTGCAAGGCGTAAGGCATGCCGCCCAAAACGGTCGACAGCTTCAGGCCAGGCACATGACGGCCGTAAGTCTGGGCGGCCTTGGCCACTTGCATGGCCAGTTCGCGGGTTGGGCACAGCACCAGCACGCGGGGGCCGAACACTTTGCCTTTTTCGCGACGCGGGGCTTCGCCACCGGCGGCAACAGCTGCGGCTGCGGCGGCGGCCACAGCCGCACGGCCTTCCAGAACCTTCTGCAATGCGGGCAAGATGAAAGCGGCGGTCTTGCCGCTGCCGGTGCGCGAAGACACCATCAGGTCAACGCCCTTGATGCCTGCAGGAATGGCCAGCGATTGCACCTCAGTGGCGTTCTCGTAACCAGCGTCCTTGACAGCGCGCAACAGGGATTCGTTCAGGCCTAGATTTTCGAAACTCATATCTTCTTTCAACAAAGCCGTGCCCCGCCCCGCAAAAAATGGGACGAACACACGTGCTTGAAGCGCAGCAATGAAAGCGCGTCAAGCCAATAAAGTCGCTGGGAGAAAGCTCGCGTCGTGCACCGGGTCTTGGAGGGCGGCAAAAGCATGCCGAGCGGTGCCAGGTGCGGCGCCGGGGGAACAGTCAAAGCGACGGCATCGCCGCCGACCGAACCCGAAGGATGTTCAGCGCTTCACCCGGAAGGGGTGCGCCGCTCTCAACCCGAAGGTGGAGGCTGCGTCGCTGCGCGCAAGAGTCTGGGCAGCGGCCTGAACGAGGTCAGAGGAGACGTACGAAATGCTTCAGCTTCAATCAACAGGTACTTCTGCTGAAGCAAGACTGCGACTATAGCACACTAGGGTTTTTACGGAATGAAAAACTTAGAGGAGCTCTTCTTCCCCGCGCCCCGTCTGTGCGGGAAGTCACATTGAATGCACACAAGCAGCAGCCGCGCCACCCGAAGGCAGCGCGGGACCGCGCTCCAGTTCATCAGCTGGCGAGAGCCTGTGTCAAATCCTGCAAGAGCTGCATGAATCGCTGCAAATCCTCGCCCTGCAGCAGTTGCTGGCTGAGGTCTCCGTCCAGGCCGGCAGCAGGTGCCTCGGCGTGAGCGTCCAGGGTTTGCAGCAGGGCCTGCTCCAGACCCGACTGAGTCAGCAGCTGAATCATCGGCAAGCCGCGGCTGTGCTCCTGGGCCAAACAGCTCAAGCGTTGTTCCAGCAAGGTCTCGCTCCAGGCCAACTCCAGATTGAGCAGACCGCAGCGTTCTGCGTCCAGGCTCAAGCCCTGAGCGGCAGCATCACTGCACAAGAGCACCATCGGCCTGGACTGCGCCAGCCATTGGCTGGCCGCAGCTTGGCGCTGCGCCTGTGAGGCATCGGCCTGCAGATGCAAATGCGCGATGCCTTGAGCCTGCAAACGCGCGGCCAGCAGTTGCAGCGCATCGTCCCATTGGCAGAACACCACCAAACGATCTACGGCGCGACCCAAGGTCTCACGGCAGACGGCGGCCGCAGCACTCAGTTTGGGAGCGTCGGCCGATGTATCAGCTGCATCCAACAATTGCGGCGCAATGGCCAAACGACGCATGTCCTGCAGCAGCGCTTGCAAACGCAACTGATCGGCATCCGACACATAACCGCTGCGCTGCCAGCGCGCCACGCCCTGGCGCAAGCGTTCCAACAAAGGGGCTTGCAGTTCCAGCTGTTGCTCGCTCAAGGTGACAGCGCGCAACTGCACCAAGGCCAAGGGCAAGGTCGGCTGCAAGTCAGCACGGCTGCGGCTGAACATCACTTGTTCCAGGCTCTTGTCCAGGGACTCCAAGGCCGTGAAACCGCTCACCCGGCCTTGCACATCACGCACGACATGGCGGTTCAAAAAGCGCTCCAAGGAACCGCTGCGATGGCGGTCCAGCAATTCCAGCAAAGGCATCAGCGCTTGTGGCTGCTCATCCAGCAACTGGCCGCTGAGCATCAGCATGAAGCCTTGATCCAATTGGCGCAGCGAGGCCAAGCTTGCGGTATCCAAGCGCTGTGCCTCGTCCACGATGATCAGCTCCGGCGCAAACCCCTTCAAGAGATTCAAGTCTTGGCCCAGCGAGGCTAGGGATGCAATCTTGATCTCCGGGCCACCCTCTGGCAGCACGGCGCATTGCTGCTGGCGCGCCTCCGCATCACCCCAAATCATCTCGGCCGGCGCCGTGCACAGCGTTTGGGCCTCACTCAACCAGCGGGCTTGCGCCGACTCGGCGGACAGCACCAAGACCCGTTCCAAACCAAATTGCGTATGGAACAAGGCCGCAGCGGCATAAGCCTGTGCATAGAGCCCCAAGCCCAAATCATCGGCAATCAGGCTGCGGCCCGCGCAGGCCGCGAAGATCGCCGACTCCACTTGGTAGATCGGCAAAGGCAGCTTCAGCAAATTGCGCAGGGCTGGGCTTTCCAGACCTTGCGGGCAAGCCTGCTCGATACGCAAGACGCGACGCCGCGCATCGCGGGCAATCGCCAGCAAATCCCACACGCCGGGCTCGACTCGTAGCTCATGTCCCGCTTCTGCCGCCAAGGCCAAGAGTGCGGGCAGATCCTCATCCGCCTCGACCTGCAAACGGCCGCGACCATCCAGCAAGGCTTGCGCTGCTTGGACCAAAGCCTCGGGGCAAGCACGCCCTTGGCGCCAGCGCAGGTGGCGGCGAGCACCATAGCCGAGCCGGATCTCGCTGTACTCGGTCTGGTAGCCCTGTTCCAACAAAGCGCGTTGCGCGGCGTCGTCCAGCAATCGGCCCAAGGCGAACTCGATGTGCTCACAGCTGCCGCGCTCGCCCCACAAAAACTCCTCACAGCTGCAGCGGCACTCAGACGGGTTGCTGCCTCGCACGCTAACGCGCCAAGTACCCGCACCCAGTAGCTCGCTGACCTGGTAATCACGAAACACCGTCGGCTTGCCGGCATCCAAGGGTTGCAAATCAAAGCGAGCGGCTTGCGCCTTGGCTGGCGCACTGGGCTTCACAGGCCGAGCCGCCTCGGGCTTGGCTGCACGCTCGGCCACCGGAGCTGGGGTCCTAGCTTTCGTGCCCCGCTCCTTGGGCGACTTGGCTGCAGCTTTTGTCTCATTGGCCGACTGGACCGAGTTTTGTTCAGGAACTGGAGCCTGCACCCGCTTGACCTCGACCACAGGCTCAAAAGCCGGCGCGGTGGCCACGGGTTTCTTGAGCTTGCCGGCCGCGCCTGCTTTTGAGGGCTTGATCGTCTTTGCTGCCACCGCCGGCTTGAGCTTCTCGGCTTCAGCGGGCGCGCTTGCGGCCTCGTCTGCGGCAAGTTCGACCCCATTCAAGATATCGCGCACCGCAGCTTGGGTGGTCTTGGTCTTGCGTGCCGGACTGGTCTTGGCGGCGGATGCTTTTTTTGCCGCAGGCTTGGCCGCTTCGGCCACGGGCGCAAGAACTGCTGGCTTCTCTTGCGGCTTGGATGCCTTCGAGGGCTTCGTGGCCTTCGCGGGCTTCGCAGATTTCGCGGCCTTGGACGTCTCGCTGAGCTTTACTGCGGCTGCTGCAGGTGCAGCTTCACCTTTGGCTTTGACAGACTTGGCCGGGGCCGACTTTGCAGCCGCCTTCGCGGCGGGCTTGGCCTGCGCTGCCTTGGTCTTAGCTGGGGCTTCAATCGGCGTCACTGGTGTCACCGGCTCGGCAACCGTCTTCTTCGCGATCGCCTTTTTTGCAGCCGGCTTTTTTGCAGCCGGCTTTTTTTCGACGAGCTTTTCGTCGGCAAGAGCAGGGCTGGCTGGCACGCTTAGGCGTGCTTTCTTTGGACTCGTGGCCATGGAAATCAGTTTCAGGTTAGTCAGCGCTGGGCAGCGCTGCGGCGTCTGGCGCGTCCGACATCGTGGGTACGAGGCGGGCAGGACACCAGCCGCGCAGACTGTTGATAAAAGCAAGCCCGGTGGCGCGCGCCAGATCGGCGCGCATCAGGCGCGCCTCCCGCAAACGCCCGAGCTGCAACAATTCTTCTCGGTAAACACCGGGCAAAAGCCCGGCTTCCAGCCGTGGCGTCAACCACTGGCCCTCAATTTCTAAGGCGATATTGCCTATCGTGCATTCAGTCAACTCGCCGTCCTCGTTCCAGAGCAAGACATCAAAAGCCTGCGCTGGCTTGGTTTGAGAAAAGGCCTCATAGGCCTCGCGGCGGGTGGTTTTATGAAGGATGAACTCGGCGCCTGGGCCGCGGGTTTCAATCGGACGATGGGCCACCACAAGTGCGACTGTAGCCGGGGTTTGTGGCAAGGCCATGATCGCGGTCTCAAGCACACCTCGGGCCGACAGGGTCAGGCGCACGCGCCAAGTCCCCTGCGCATGCTGGGCCGCCAAGTCCGCCAGCGTGGATCTGGCCTCGTTCAAAGACAGCGGCAAACCAAAGTGCTGAGCGGTGCGCTGCAAACGCGCCAAGTGACCGGGTAGACGCTGCAATACACCGTCATCCAACCTGAGCGTTTCCAGGGCGGCAATAGGCGCTTGAGCACGCAGCAAAAAGCGCGTTTTGGCATGCCACTCGTCCAGCTCAGCGGCGGCCACGGAATCCAGTGTGATCGCGCTGCCCACGCCCACCTGCAAGCGCTGTTCAGACCCAAGCGAATCCTCTTCGATGGGCAATGCTTCGACGGTGCGAATCGGCACGTTGAAGGTGACGATGCCGCCCGGCTGCATCAGGCCCAGCGCACCGCAGTACCAGCCGCGCGGGCCGGGCTCCAGGCTTTCAATGATTTGCATGGCCCGCTGCTTGGGCGCGCCGGTCACCGAGCCACAAGGAAACAGCGCCGCCAGGGCCTCAGACAACTTCAGGCGTGGCCGGCTCACCGCCGTGACGGTGGACGTCATCTGCCAGACCGTGGGCAGCGCCAGGAGTTCAAACAAGCGCGGCACCCGCACCGAGCCCAGCGTTGCTACGCGGCTCAGGTCATTGCGCAGCAAGTCCACAATCATGAGGTTCTCGGCACGCTCTTTCACGCTGGTGCGCAGATAGGCTTGAGCGGCCTCATCGGCAGCCGCATCTCGGCCGCGCGACGTGGTGCCCTTCATCGGCTGGGCGGCCAGCAAGCAAGTGCTTTGCGCCCCAGGCAGCGGCCGCCAATCAAAAAACAATTCGGGCGACACACTGGCCACGCCCGCCTCGCGCAAAAACAGTGAAAAACCGCCCGGCTGCGCACAGTGCAGCGCCAGGAACAAGGCTGCCAAGTCCTGCTGGCCGCTGAGGCTTGAGCGCAAGCGGGTCGTCAAATTGACCTGATAGCAGTCCCCCGCCCGTATCCACTCACGGATGGCTTCGATTTGGCGAGCTTCGTCGGCGGGTGCTTGCTCATCCACCCAGGGCGCGCACAAAGAAGCTGCTCCCACATCACCCAGCGGGTCGATCTCCGGCCAGGGATCGGGCGCTCCTGCATAGATCGCAAATTCGGCCAAGGCGGGTTTCATTGCTGAGCCCGCCTCGCCGCATCGACCCGGCAGGGCCGGGTCCAGCGCGGCGGCTGCCTCATAGCGCAGACCACCCAACACCCAAGCGCCCTCGCGGCTGGCTTGATGCGCTGCATCGATAACGGCGGCCAGTTCCTGCGCCGCATGGGCGCGCAGCCAGCGGGTTGGCGGGCAATAAAAAGCGCCGCGCACCCGTTCGCCGTCATCCCGCGCCAAGGGATGGCGGGGGAAATCAAAAGCAGCCCAAAGCTGGCTTGTCGATGTGGGAGTTCTTGTCACCCTGCCAACTCGCAGTGAGACCGGGTAGTGAAGCGAAGGATCACAGGCTCAAGAAATGCTGGCGGTAGTAGGCCAGTTCGTCGATGGATTCGATGATGTCTGCCAGGGCGGTGTGGGCCTGGGCTTTTTTGAAGCCGTCCAAAATTTCAGGCTTCCAGCGCTTGGCCAGCTCTTTGAGCGTTGACACATCCAGATTGCGATAGTGGAAAAAGGATTCCAGCTTGGGCATGTAATTGGCCAAGAAGCGGCGGTCTTGGCAGATGCTGTTGCCGCACATCGGCGACTTGCCGGCCGGCACATATTGCTTCAAGAACTCAATGGTCTTGGCGACAGCTTCGTCCTCCGTGACGGTGGACGCCTTGACGCGATCGATCAGGCCACTCTTGCCGTGGGTGCCCTTGTTCCAGGCATCCATCTTGTCCAGAGTCTCGTCGCTTTGGTGAATGGCGAACACCGGGCCTTCAACGCGCACCGTCAGCTGAGCATCGGTCACCACCACCGCGATCTCAATGATGCGGTCGGAGTCGGGGTAGAGACCCGTCATTTCCAGATCGATCCAGATCAGGTTTTGATCATTGAGGGCCAACACGGGGGCGGCAGCGGTCTCGGTGTTCATTCACAGGGCTTTCTATCCAAAAGAATCGGCGACATTGTCGCAGCCCTACACTTCGCCCATGTTCGCAAGCCTTTTCTCTTCTGTACCCGCCCTGCCCGCTCTCCACCCGAGCGCGCTGAGCCTGGCTTTTGTCGCCGCCTTGCTATTGGGCCTGCTGCTCAAGCTCTGGCTCAGCAACCGGCAAATCCGCCACGTGATGCAGCACCGCGACGCCGTGCCCGAGGCCTTTGCCGCCACCGTGCCGCTGGACGCTCACCAAAAAGCCGCTGACTACACCGTGGTGCGCAGCCGCTTCGGCCTGCTGAACCTGGCCTTCAGCAGCGCGGTGCTGCTGGGCTGGACCTTGCTGGGCGGCCTGGATCTGCTGAACGGCTGGGTCTATGAAGCCACCGCGGAGCGCTTTGGCCCCATGGCCTATCAGCTGAGTCTCTTGTTCGCCTTTGTGCTGATCGGCTCGCTGCTGGATCTGCCCTGGGAGCTCTACAACACTTTCAATATCGAACAACGCTTTGGCTTCAACCGCCTGACTTGGAAGCTCTATCTGAATGACGCCTTGAAAGGCGCCGTCGTTGGCCTTCTGATTGGCCTGCCGATCGCCGCCTTGATTCTGTGGCTGATGGGCGCCGCCGGGCGCTTTTGGTGGCTGTGGGCCTGGGGCACTTGGATGGGCTTCAATCTCTTGATCTTGGTGCTCTACCCCACCGTCATCGCGCCGCTGTTCAACAAGTTCGAGCCCCTGCCCGATGAGGCCCTGAAAAGCCGCGTCGAAGGACTGATGGCGCGCTGCGGCTTTGCCGCCAAGGGCTTGTTTGTGATGGACGGCAGCCGCCGCTCGGCCCATGGCAATGCCTATTTCACCGGCTTTGGCCCCGCCAAGCGGGTGGTATTTTTCGACACCCTGCTGGAGCGCCTGAACGGCCCTGAGGTCGAGGCGGTGCTGGCGCATGAACTCGGCCACTTCAAGCACAAGCATGTGCTCAAACGCATGATCACCATGTTCGCCATCAGCTTGGCCGGCTTTGCGCTCTTGGGCTGGCTGTCGGCGCAGCCTGGCTTCTACCTCGCCTTTGCGGTGCAGCCAAATTTGGCGGCGCCGAATGACGCGCTGGCCCTGCTGCTCTTCATGCTGGCGGTACCGGTGTTTGGCTTTTTCTTCACCCCTCTGGGCAGCTTGATGTCGCGCCGCGATGAGTTCCAGGCCGATGCCTACGCTTGCGCCAACGCACGCGGCGCCGACCTGGCCTCGGCCCTCCTCAAGCTGCATGAGGACAATGCCGGCACGCTGACGCCCGACCCGGTGTTTGCGCGCTTTTACTACTCTCACCCACCGGCCAGCGAGCGCCTGGGCGCCATCTTGAGCCAAGCCACCCGATGAACTTGCTGACCCAACCTTGCTCGCCTGGCTTGCGTGAAACCCTGGCCGCTGAAGAGCTGCCAGCCTGGCTGGCTCAGGTCCCCGAATGGCGCTTGAGCAGCGACGCCAAGTCCATCGAGTTGGAAGCTCGCTTTGCCGACTTTTCGCAAACTATGGCCTTCGTCAACGCTGTCGCGGCGGTGGCGAACAAACAAGACCATCATCCAGAAATGAGGGTCAGCTACGGGCACTGCAGCATCGGCTTCAGCACCCACTCCGCCTCGGGTTTGACGTTGAATGACTTCATCTGCGCGGCGCAGGTCGGGGCGCTCCCCGAGCTCAAGGGTCAGCAGGCATGAGCCGCTTTGGTGATTTGGACCTGGGCCTGGTGGTGCGCGGCCATGGCCGCCACTACATCGTGGAAGACAGCGACGGCCGACGCCGAGTCTGCCATCCGCGCGGCAAGAAGAGCGACTGCGTGGTCGGCGACGAAGTGCGCTGGGCCCCGGCCAGCAGTGACGAGGGCGTGATCGAAGCGGTGGAGCCGCGCCGCAATCTGCTGTTCCGCCAGGATGAATGGAAGACCAAGAGCTTTGCGGCCAATCTTGATCAGCTCTTGATCCTGGTCGCGGTGGAGCCGGTGTTCAGCGAAAGCCAGCTGTGCCGCGCCCTGATTGCGGCCGAGGCAGCGGGCATTGAAACCACCATTGCCTTGAACAAGACCGATCTCCCCGGCGCGGCCGCAGCGCGCGATCGCCTGGCGCCCTACCGGGCCATGGGCTTGAAGATGATGGAGCTGGCCCTGAAGGCTGACCCCGAGGGCTCACGCGCACTGCTGACGCCTTGGCTCAGCGGTAAACGAAGCTTTGTGCTGGGCCCCAGCGGCACCGGCAAGAGCACCTTGATCAATCTGCTGATCCCTGACGCCAAGGCGCAGGTGGGGGATATTTCGGTGGCGCTGAATTCGGGCCGCCACACCACCACGACGACGCAGTGGTACTGGGTGGATGCTGAGCGCCAAAGCGCCTTGATCGACTCGCCTGGCTTCCAAGAATTTGGCCTCAAGCAGATCGAGCCGGCGCAATTGCCGCTCTTGATGCCGGATCTGCGCGCCCATGCCGACCACTGCCGCTTTTACAACTGCACCCATCAGCATGAGCCGGGCTGCGGTGTGCGCGACGCAGTTGAATCCGGCGCCATCAGTGCCGGCCGCTACCGCATCTACGGTGAAATCTTGGCGGAACTCAGCAGCAAGCGCTGGTAAAAAGCGCTGGTAAATCAAGCCGCGCCAATCAATCGCGGCGAATCGCCGCGCCGCTGACCTCGCGTGCCTCCACATCGATGACCTCGCCTACGGGCTGCACCGGCGCCCGCGCTGCGCCGCGCCCAGGGCGGAAGCTGCGCGCACGCGCAAAGCCCGAGGTATCTAGCACCGGCCGGCGGCCGCGCAGCAAGCTCCAGATCAGCAAACCGATCATGGTCACGACCGCGACCGCCATCAACCCAAGCACCAGCACCACGGTCGCCACGGTGAACAGCACGCGGGCAATAAAAGTTAGCAAAGCAGACAGCAAAACAATTCCTTTCTTGGCAAATTCAAAACCGGCCCGATTCAACCCCGGCCCACAAAAGGCATGGTGGTCGCCATCACCGTCATGAACTGCACATTGGCCGACATGGGCAGGCCCGCCATATAAAGCAAAGCGCTGGCCACATGGCTGACATCCATTGTCGCCTCCACGGCGATCTCGCCATTCGCCTGCGGCACACCGCGAGTCATGGGCAGGGCCATTTCGGTCAGCGCATTGCCGATGTCCAACTGCCCGCAGGCGATATCAAAGGCGCGACCGTCTAGCGATAGAGACTTGGTCAAGCCGGTGATGGCGTGTTTGGTGGCGGTGTAAGGCGCGGAGTTCGGCCGCGGCGCATGGGCCGAGATTGAGCCATTGTTGATGATGCGGCCGCCGCGCGGGCTTTGGCTTTTCATCAGCTTGAACGCCGCCTGAGCGCACAAGAAACTGGCCGAAAGGTTGACATTGACCACGGCCTGCCACTGCCCAAAGCTCAGCTCATCAATCGGCACGGCCGGTGCGCCCATGCCTGCATTGTTGAACAGCAGATCCAGGCGACCAAACTCTTGGCGCACACGATCAAACAGTGCAGCCACCTCAGTGGACTGCGTCACATCGGCCGGCAGCACCAGGGCGCACGCCGAGTCGCTGGCCAGGGCCGCGGTGGCTTCGAGAGCCTCACGCCGCCGCCCTACCAGCGCCACCCGGTAACCAGCCTGGATCAAGGCCAAGGCCGCCGCACGGCCAATGCCGGAACCGGCACCGGTCACCAGCGCAAATTTGCAAGCTTCAGTCATGAAAGCAGCGGCCGAGGCCGTATCAGTTCAAGTCGAAAACTCACAATTGGGGGCGCGAGACCAGAAGTCAAGCAGGGCAAACACTGAAGCCAAAAGTCACCCACACTCTCAATTGGCCCAGGTAAACCCATAAGGCAGCCCTTAGACTGCCGGCATGTCGTCCGCGCCCCTCCAGCACCTCGATGTGCTTCTCGATTTGCAGCTGCCCCTGCCGCAGGGCACGCCGACTTGCACGCATCCCATTGCCGGGGCATGTACAGCTTCGATGGCAACACCGACCCAGAGGCGACTGCTCTACATCGAAGACAACGCGATCAACACCTTGGTGGTGGAAGAGCTCTTGAGCCGCCGCCCTGCCCTGAGTCTGAGCTGCGAGGAAGACGGCGCACGCGGCTTGCAAAGTGCTCAAACGCAGCCACCCGAGCTGATCTTGCTGGACATGCATCTGCCAGACTGCGATGGTTACGAGGTCTTGAAGCAGCTTCGCGCCGACCCTCGAACCGCCCACATCCCCTGCATTGCCCTCTCGGCCACGGCCAAGGAAGAGGATCATCGCCGTGCCTTGGCCGCCGGCTTCTTGGCCTACTGGACCAAGCCGATCGACTTCAAGGCCTTTTTGGATGGGCTGGATGCCTTTTTCGCACCCAGCCTCCAAGCTTCAGCTCAAAGCCTCAGCGAGCCACGCTGATCAAGCAGGCAGCAGGCCGCGGCTTTTCAGCATCGGCTCCACCCGCGCATCGCGGCCGCGGAAGGCGCGGAAGGCCGCACCGGGTTCGCGGCTATTGCCGCTCGACAAAATGCACTCTCGCAAGCGTGCCGCCACCTGCGGATCAAACGCACTGCCGGCCTCGACAAAGGCGTCAAAGCCATCGCAGTCCAGCACCTCGGCCCACATATAAACGTAGTAACCCGAGGCATAACTGGAGCCCGAGAACAGATGCTGGAAATGCGTCAGGCGATGGTTCATACCAATCGCTGCGGGCAGGCCATAGGCCGTCATGGTCTTGGCTTCAAAGTCCACCACGGCGGGACCCTGCGCATCGGTCAATGAGTGGGCGGCCAAGTCCACCAGAGCACTGGCGGTGTAGCGCACCGTTTCATAGCCTTGGTTGAACAGCTCGGCGGCCTTCAGCTTGGCCAACAAGGTATCGGGGATGACTTCACCGGTCTGGTAATGGCGGGCGTGCTTCTTCAGCACCTCGGGCTCGCTCATCCAATGCTCGAAGATTTGCGATGGCAGCTCGACAAAGTCGCGCAGCACCTGGGTGCCAGACAAGCGCTCGTACTCCACCTCGGAAAGCAGCCCGTGCAGGCCATGGCCGAACTCATGGAACAAGGTGCGCGCATCGTCAAAGCTCAAGAGCGTGGGCTGACCCGGCGCGCCCTTGGCGAAGTTGTTATTGTTTTGAATGACGGGCAAGCAGTCCATGCCTTCGCGGCCATTGCGCGCCTGCCAGCGCAAGGCATTCATCCAAGCGCCGCTGCGCTTGCTGCTGCGGGCAAAGTTGTCTTGCATGAAGATGCCGCGCAGCGAGCCATCGGCGTCTTTCACTTCATAGACTTTCACATCGGGGTGGTAGCCGGCGACTTCGGGCTTGTATTCGAAGCTCAGGCCGAACAAGCGCCCGGCGCAATCAAAGGCCGCCGCCACCATTGCATCCAAGGGGAAGAAAGGCTTGACCTCGGCCTCTTCCAGGTCGTAACGGGCCTTGCGCACCTTCTCGGCATAAAAGCGCCAATCCCAGGCTTCCAGCGTGAACGCATGGCCCATGGACAGCATAATGGCCTGCAGCGCCTCGCGCTCTTGCTCGGCTGCGGCCAGAGCCGGCTGCCAGACCTTGTCCAACAAGCCTGAGACCGCCGCGCGAGTGCCGGCCATGGTGTCGGCCAAGGCGTAGTCGGCAAAGCAGCTGTGGCCATGCAGTCGAGCCTGCTCCTTACGCAGCGTCAGGATCTCTTGGGCGATGGCCCGGTTATCGGTCTCGCCGGCCGCTTCGCCGCGGCCCACCCAGGCTCGCCAGGCCTGCTCGCGCAGATCGCGACGCTCGCTGAAGGTCAAAAAGGGCACGATGTGGGAGCGCGAGAGCGTGATCACATGCTGGCCGGCCAAGCCACGTTCAGTGGCGGCCTGCGCGGCACTGGCGCGCACAAAGTCAGGCAAGCCGACCAGATCCGCCTCGTCAGACAAGACCAGGCGGTAATTGCTTTCATCCCCCAGCACGTTCTGCGCAAACTGGGTATTGAGCTCAGCCAGACGTTCCATCACCTGGGCATAACGCGTTTGGGCTGCGGCATCGAGCTTGGCGCCAGCGCGCACAAAGTCCAGATGCACCCGCTCCAGCAAACGCAGTTGCTCGGAAGACAGGCCCAAGGCTTGGCGCTCTTGATACAGCGCGTCCACCCGCTTGAAGAGCGCCTGGTGCATATAAACGCGGTTGTTGTGCGCGGCCAGGGGGGCGGCCATGGCACGCTGTGCGGCCTGCATATCGGGCGAGGTGGCGGAGGCCGCAAGCGAATAGAACACGGTCTCGATGCGGCCAAGCAGGCGGCCGCTGCGATCGAAGGCCGCCAGCGTATTGTCGAAATCGGGGGCCGCCGCTTGATTGGCAATCGCGTCGAGCTCGGCGGCATGTTCGGCCAAGGCGACTGCGAAAGCCGAGGCGAATTGAGTCGCCTTGATCTGGGCGAAAGGCGGCAGACCGTAAGGGCCGGTCCAGGGCTGGAGCAAGGGGTTGTCTTGCGAGGGCGCGATTGAGCTTGAGGGCATGGGGCTGTTCATCTCTTGCATCTCCGGGGTGGCCTTATGGGTCAGGCCTGAAACGAAAAAAGGCGCCGTCCGGGTGAGGATGGCGCCTTGTCTAGCGAGGCAGGGCTGGGGTCAGGGGCTGGGAGCCGTCCGCGTGGACGGCTCTGCCTGGTTCTGAAGCCAAAGCTGCTGTTGGCACTTTATTTGGCTGCCGCTGCCTTTTCCTTCTTGATGGCGAGCTCATCAGCTTCGTCGTAAGGCTTGTTGCTGCACTCGGCCTTCCACTCGTCGAGCTTGTCCAAATAGCTTTCAGCGCGCGCTTCCAGGGCCTTGTTGGCCTGGTTGTGGGCTTCGGCCTTGGCGTCAAAAGCGGGCGAGCGGGCCTTGTAGTCCAGCTTGTCTTTGTTCAGCGCATCGATACGCACGCCATGGGCCTCGGCCTTAGCGTCGTAGTCCTTCTTCAGGGCTTCGGCTTCTTCCTTTTTGGCCTTGGGCAGGGAGACTTTCAGCTCCTCATTGAGCTTGAGCAGTGCGGCACGTTCAGCCAGCAACTCATTGGTGCGGGCCGTCAAAACATCGCCCACCTTGCTCAGCTCATCCTTTTCCTTCAACAGCTCATTGCGCTCTTTGGTTTGAGCGGCTTGAGCTGCCTTGATGGCTTCGCCTTCGACGCGGTTGGCGTCATTGGCATTCATGCAATTGCGCAATTCATCGCGAGTCATCAGCTTTTGCTTGGGTTTGTCGACCACAGGCTTGCTGACCTTGTTGTTCTTCGGGTCCACCTTGGCATTCGGATTGACAGTGGACTGGGCAAACACCGGCATCAGCGCAGCGGCGAGCAAGGAGACAAGAATTCGTTTCATGGCAAAGCTCTTACTTTCTTTCATGCAGATAGCGCCCAGCTTTTGGCGCCGACAACACCCGCAGCCGCTGGTCGGCCCGGCAAAAATTGAAAGGCGCCCGAATGCGGCGCCACGCCCGAATCATGCCACGGCCCAACGGCCGCAGGATCAGGGCGATCCCCGGCGGCTCAGGCCAGGGCTTTTTGCAGCAAGTCGGCCATCAGGCCGTTGATGCCGCCGTCATGCGCATCAGCGCGCTCGCGCAAGGTCTTGGCCACATCGGCCGGCAATTTGCAGGCAAAGGGCACCAGGCCGGCCGCGCTGTCCAGGCGGCGCTGTTCCTTGCGGTCCGGCAGCTGCGCCGCACCTTGGCCGAAGCGGCCCGGCACCGCGGCACCGCGCATCTGGCTGTCAAGCTTCAGGCCGGCAAGGCGGTCGAGGTCGGTTTTTTTCATGCTCATGTTTTTGAAGACCTGCAAGGGGGAATAGAAGCGAGCGATTGTCCCCCAGCCACCGCTTGGCCCGAGTGCAAACACAGGCCCGTCGATAATGCGGCGATCCAGGGCCGTCTCGGCCCCATCTTTTTTGTTCTCCCGAGCCCCGACCTTATGGCCATCAAAGCCACCATCCACAAAGCCCAGCTGCAAATCGCCGATATGGACCGCAATGTCTACGGCGAGCACAACCTCACCATCGCCCGCCAGCCCTCGGAAACCGACGAGCGCATGATGATTCGCATCTTGGCCTTTGCCTTGAATGTGCCGGCCGATGAAATGCGCGGGAAGCTGGAGCTGAGCAAGGGCTTGGCCGATGTGGAAGAGCCCGAAATCTGGCAGCGCGACCTGACCGGTGACATCATCCACTGGATCGATCTGGGCCAACCCGATGACCGCCGCCTGCTCAAAGCCCATGGCCGGGCCGAGCGGGTCAGCGTCTACACCTACAGCTACAGCAGCGCGATCTGGTGGGCCGGCATCGAGTCAAAGTTGGTGCGGGCGCCGCGACTGGCGGTTTGGCAGATCCCGCATGAGCAGTCCCAAGCCTTGGCCAAGTTTGCCGAGCGCAGCATGCAGATGCAGATCACGGTGCAAGACGGCGGCATCTATGTGTCGACCAGCGCCGACTCGCTGGAAATCACCCCCATCGCGCTGAAAACCGCGCAAGGCTGAAGCGCCTGCCGGTCTTTGCGGCTCGGTGTACAAGCTGGGCTTGCCCATCTCAGCCGCTTTGACATGAATTCAGACAGCGAAGACCCCTACCTTTGGCTCGAAGCAATCGACAGCGAGCCGGCCATGGCCTGGGTCAAAGCGCGAAATGCCCATAGCTTGAGGGCGCTGCAAAGCGGGCCTCACTACGCGGCATTGCGGGCCGATTTTCTCCAGCTCTTGAACGCCAAAGACCGCATCCCATCCATTGAGCGATTGGGGCCTTGGCTGATGAACTTTTGGCAGGACGAGCAGCACCAACGCGGCCTCTGGCGCCGCTGCTCGCTGCAGGAGTACCGCAAGGCCGAACCCCAATGGCAGACGGTGCTGGACCTCGATGCCCTGGCCGCCGCCGAGGGCGAGAACTGGGTGTTTGCCGGCGCCCGCAGCCTGGGGCCGGACTATCAGCGCTGCTTGATCTCACTGTCGCGCGGCGGCGCCGATGCCTGCGTGGTCCGTGAATTCGATTTGCAAACACTGCGGTTCTTACCCGAGGGCTTTGCGCTGCCCGAGGCCAAGAGCTCGGTCACCTGGATCGATGCCGATCACATCTTTGTGGGCACCGACTTTGGTCCCGGCAGCTTGACCGATTCAGGCTACCCCCGCGTGATCAAACGCTGGACGCGCGGCACGCCGCTGAGCATGGCCAAAACCGTGTTCGAGGCCGAGCCGCAAGATGTGATGGCCTGGGTCCATGTGGACCACACGCCCGGCCATCAGCGCTGCAGCTTGGTACGCGCCCTCGACTTCTACCGGCAAGAGGTTTCCCTGCTGCAGGCCGATGGCTCGCTGATGCGACTGGACTTGCCCAAGGATTTGCAAGAGTGCTTCTGGGGACGTTGGCTCTTGCTTCAGCCGCGCAGCGACTGGGCGATGGGCGAACAATGCTTTGCAGCCGGCTCGCTGCTGATCAGCGACGCGGCAGACTTTCTGGCCGGCAAGCGCGACATGAAGTTGCTGTTTGCTCCTACGCCGACACGGGCCTTAGCCGGCTACACGCTGACCCGCGAACATGTGATCCTCAACATCAGTGACACCGTCGCCAGCCGCTTGGAAGAATGGTCGTTCATCGATCCCGCCAAGCCGGACCATCGCCACATTCAAGCGCCCTTCCCTGGCGCGATCAGCCTGTCGAGCTTGTACGACAACGAGTTGCAAGATGACGAACTCGGCGATCACTACCTGCTCAATTACGCGGATCTTTTGACCCCGAACACGCTGCTTCTGGCCCGCGCCGGCAGCGACGAGCGCCAGGTGCTGAAAGCGCGCAAGGCCCAGTTCGACAGCGCAGGCATGCGCACCGAGCAGCACTTTGCGATCAGCGCCGATGGCACGCGCGTGCCCTACTTTGTGGTCTGGCCCCAAGGTACCCAGGCCGATGGCGAGAACCCGACCTTGATGTACGGCTACGGCGGCTTTGAGTCTTCGCTGCTGCCCTGGTATTCGGCCGCTTTTGGTCGCGGCTGGCTGGCGCGTGGCGGCGTGCTGGTACTGGCCAATATCCGTGGCGGTGGCGAGTTCGGGCCCGCCTGGCACCAGGCCGCCGTCAAGGCCCATAAGCAGCGCAGCTATGAAGACTTCATCGCCGTGGCCGAAGACTTGAGCGAGCGCAAGGTGTGTAGTCCGCGTCGACAGGGCATCATGGGCGGCAGCAATGGCGGGCTCCTGGTCGGCGCTTGTTTTGTGCAACGCCCGGAACTCTTCCAAGCGGTGGTCTGTCAGGTGCCGCTGCTGGATATGCGCCGCTACCACCGGCTCTTGGCCGGCGCCTCCTGGATGGCCGAGTATGGCGACCCAGATCAACCCAGCGACTGGGCCACCATCTCCAAGTACAGCCCATACCATAACGTCGATCCTCAGGTGAGCTACCCCAAGGTCTTGTTCACCACGTCGACACGCGATGACCGGGTGCACCCGGCCCATGCGCGCAAGATGGCGGCCAGGATGTTGGATCAAGGGCATGACTTGCTCTACTTCGAGAACATCGAAGGCGGCCACGGGGGCGCGGCCGACAATGAGCAAAGAGCCACGCTGCAAGCCTTGGAGTACAGCTATCTCTGGCAACAATTGGGAGCCCAGAACAATGAGTGAAGCCTTGAACATCCACCACGACGCCCGCCTGGGCCGCTTCAGCGCCAGCATCGACGGCCATGATATGGAGCTGGACTATCGCCAAGTGGGCGAGACCTTGGTCATTACCCATACCGGCGTGGCGCCGGCTTTGCAGGGTCGCGGCTTGGCGGCACAACTGGTGCTCCACGCCTTGAACTGGGTCGCCCCACAAGGTCTGCAAGTCGTGCCGGCCTGCAGCTATGTGGCGAGCTATTTGAATCGTCATCCGCAATGGCAAGCTCTGACGCTCAAACCGGCCATTCAATCGGTGCTGAACTATTGGTTTGGCGCCCTGGGCAGCAGCGAGCAAGACCAGATCCGCTCGCTTTGGTTCGTCAAGAGCGAGACCACTGACGCCGAGATCAAGGCGCGCTTTGAACCCCTGGTGGAAGACGCCTTGGCCGGTCGCCTGGAAGACTGGTCAGAGACCGCCCTGGGCCGGCTGGCTCGCATCCTTTTGTTGGACCAATTCACCCGCAACATCTATCGCGGCCAAGCGCGCTCTTTTGCCGGAGACCCCCTGGCCTTGCAAGACACCTTGCATCTGCTGGCGCAGGCGCAAGACCTGACCCTGGCGCCGCTGCAGCGCTGGTTTGCGCTGATGCCGCTGGAGCACGCCGAAGACATGGCCATGCAAGACCGCTCGGTCAGTGAGTTCACCCAGTTGGCAGCACTTGATCCACGCTTGAGTGGTGCGCTGGACTACGCCCACAAGCACCGCGAGGTCATCGAGCGCTTTGGCCGCTATCCCCATCGCAACGCCATCCTCGGGCGCGCGTCCAGCGATGCGGAATTGGCCTATCTGGCGCTGCCGGGTTCGGGCTTTTAAAGGCCGGCCGATCGAGGCATTTCAAAACTGACAGAAAATACGCCCAAGCCTCGGTGCCAAGCGCCGGGTTTTGAGCGTCCTGTCCGATCCAACAAGCAGCCCATGTCAACCATTCTTCAGCAAATCCCCGTCGGCCAGAAGGTCGGTATCGCGTTCTCCGGAGGCCTGGACACCAGCGCCGCCCTGCACTGGATGCGCAACAAGGGCGCCATCCCCTACGCCTACACCGCTAATCTGGGCCAGCCGGATGAGCCGGACTATGACGAGATTCCGCGCAAAGCCATGCAGTACGGCGCCGAGAAAGCCGTGTTGGTGGACTGCCGCGCCCAGCTGGTGCACGAAGGCATTGCCGCGCTGCAAAGCGGCGCCTTCCACATCAGCACCGCCGGCGTGACCTACTTCAACACCACGCCCATCGGCCGCGCCGTCACCGGCACCATGCTGGTGGCCGCCATGCAAGCGGACGACGTCAATATCTGGGGCGATGGCTCGACCTTCAAGGGCAATGACATCGAGCGTTTCTACCGCTACGGCTTGCTGACCAACCCTGCGCTGAAGATCTACAAGCCTTGGCTGGATCAGCAGTTCATCGACGAGCTGGGCGGCCGCGCCGAGATGTCGGCCTTCATGAGCAAGGCCGGTTTTGGCTACAAGATGTCGGCCGAGAAGGCTTACTCCACCGACTCCAATCTGCTGGGCGCCACCCACGAAGCCAAAGATCTGGAGCACCTGAACAGCGGCATCAAGATCGTCAACCCCATCATGGGCGTCGCTTTCTGGAAGGACGATGTCGTGGTGAAGGCCGAGACCGTCACCGTGCGCTTTGAAGAAGGCCAGCCGGTCGCACTCAATGGTGTGGAGTTCAAGGACCCGGTCGAGCTGCTGCTGGAAGCGAATCGTATCGGCGGCCGCCACGGCCTGGGCATGAGCGACCAAATCGAAAACCGCATCATCGAGGCGAAGAGCCGCGGCATCTATGAAGCGCCCGGCTTGGCCTTGCTGCACATCGCTTACGAGCGCCTGCTCACCGGCATCCACAACGAAGACACCATCGAGCAGTACCGCATGAACGGCATGAAGCTCGGCCGCTTGCTCTACCAAGGCCGCTGGTTCGACCCGCAAGCCATCATGCTGCGCGAAAGCGCCCAGCGCTGGGTGGCGCGCGCCATCACCGGCGAAGTGGCGATTGAGCTGCGCCGCGGCAATGACTACTCGCTGCTGGACACCCAGAGCCCCAACCTGACCTACAAGCCCGAGCGCTTGAGCATGGAAAAGGTTGAGGATGCGCCCTTCTCGCCGCAAGACCGCATTGGCCAGTTGACCATGCGCAATCTGGACATCGTGGACACGCGCGACAAGCTGATGAACTACGCCAAGGTGGGCCTGCTGTCGCCGGCTACTACCAACAGCCTGCCGCAGTTGCAAGACGGCGCTACCGCTGCCGACAAGAGCTGATTTCGGTCCTTGATCTGAAGAAAGGGCTCAGCAATCGCTGAGCCCTTTTCTATTTCTGAGGCGCTTGCTGAGTCTAGAAGCCCAGAACCGCCCTCACAACATCACGGGCTCAGACTCCAGGCGAATGCCAAAGCGCCCGTAAACACTTTCTTGGATGGCACGCGCCAGCGTCACCACCTCGGCGCCCCGCGCCTCGCCCCGGTTGACCAGCACCAAGGCCTGCTTTTCATAAACGCCCGCGCCGCCGACGGTCTTGCCCTTCCAGCCACAGGCGTCAATCATCCAGCCTGCCGCCAGCTTGATGCCGCCATCGGGCATGGGGTAGTGCACGATGCCGGGGTCGCGGCCGATGATGTCGCGGCATTGCTCCGGCGTCACTACCGGATTCTTGAAGAAGCTGCCGGCGTTGCCGATCACCGCCGGGTCTGGCAGCTTGGCGCGCCGCACCTGGCAGACCCAATCAAAGATTTGCCGCGCGCTGGGCTCATTGATGCCGGTCTCGGCCATCTTCCGCTCGAGTTCCAGATAGCCGAGCACCGGCCGCCAGGGCTTGGGCAAGGCCAAGCGCACCCGGGTGATGACACATTTGCCGGCCAGGCCGCCAAAATCAGTCTGCTTGAAGACGCTGTCACGATAGCCAAAGCGGCAGACCGAGGCTGGCAAAAGCACGGTGCGACCCGTCGTCAGGTCCACCACTTCAACGCTATCGAGCCGGTCTTTCAATTCCAGGCCGTAAGCCCCGATGTTTTGCACCGGCGAAGCGCCCACGGTGCCGGGGATCAGCGCCATGTTCTCCAGGCCCGGATAGCCCGAGTCCACCGACCACTGCACCAATTCATGCCAGGGCACGCCCGCGCCAGCCTCGATAATCCAGGCGTCAGCACGTTCTTCCAGCAGACGCAAACCAGGAATCTCCATCTTCAGCACCACGGCCTCGATGTCTTTGGTCAAAACGATATTGCTGCCCCCCCCCAAGACAAACTTGGGTGCGCGGCCCAGCTTCGGATGATCAACCACGCTGCGCACATCGGCTACCTCGCGAATCCGCACCAGACAATGGGCGGTGGCCGGCAAGCCAAAAGTGTTGAAGGGCTTCAAATTGACCGCATGCTCCAGCCGCAGTTCTTGACTGCCGGGCTTGAGCGGTTCAGTGGGGGGATTTACAGCTTGTTCCTGCATGGCAGAATTTTCCCAGATCAACCGGGCTATCCTTGCCGGACACGCCCACAACTCATAAATAAACATGCCCAGCTTTGACACCACCCTCGAACCCGATATGGTCAAGATCAAACATGGCGTTGAAACCAGCGCCAAAGAGATCTCGACCCGCTTTGACTTCAAAGGCACGCCGGCCGAAGTCACGCTGAAAGACAAAGAGAAAGAAATCCACGCCGTCGGCAATAGTGAGTTCCAGTTGGAACAAATCGAGGCCGTGCTCTATTCCAAGCTGATCAAGCAAGGCGTGGTCATCAGCTTCCTGGACAAGCAGGAAAAGATTGAAAAACTCGGCGGCGACAAAGTGCGTCAGGTCTACAAAATCAAGAACGGCATCGAATCCGATCTGGCAAAGAAGATCGTGGCCGCCATCAAGAACGCCAAGCTCAAGGTGCAAGGCTCGATTCAAGGCGACACGGTGCGCGTCACCGGCAAGAACCGTGATGATCTGCAAGTCGGCATCGCCTTGCTAAAAAAAGAGTTTGCCGACGTGCCGCTGGACTACGGCAACTTCCGCGACTGAGTCTCTCATGAGCGCCGCGCGCCTCGCCTCCTTCAGCGGCTTGACTGGGCTGCTGCTTTGCACCTGCGCCGCCATGGCGCAGACGCAGGGCCCCATCGTCGCCTTCAATGGCAGTCTGGGGGCGAAAGCGGCGCTTTTGATGATTGACGGCGAAGCTCGTACCGTGCCGGTGGGCGAAACCGTGCGCGGTGTGCGCCTGCTCTCGCTCGTCGACGGCCAAGCCCAAATCGAGGCCGGCGGCCGCCGCTACACCCTGCAAATGGGCGCCTCGCCCGGACGCATTGGCGAAGCTACAGCAGCCAGCGGTTCGGGGCGAAGAATAGTTTTGAGCTCCGGCCAAGGGGGGCATTTCACCACCGGCGGCAGCATCAACGGTCAGAGCACTCAATTCCTGGTGGACACCGGCGCCACGGCCATCTCCATCAGCCAATTGGAGGCGGAGCGCCTCGGCCTGAAGTTCACAACAGGCCGCCGCATCATGACGCAAACCGCTAACGGCACGGTTCCCGCACACGTCCTGACGCTAGCCTCGGTGCGCATTGGCGATGTTGATGTGCGCAATGTAGAGGCCATCGTGGTGCCGGGTCAAATGAGCCATGTGCTGCTGGGCAATAGTTTTTTGACCCGCTTTCAGATGAAGCGGGACAACGACGTGCTGACGCTGGATTTACGCTACTGAAAGTTTCTGGACGCTTGACTGCCCTCTTGAAATTGCAGCCAAGGCCCTTGAATGGCAAGCAGCATGAACAAATTCACCGCTGCCCCCGTTTGTCGGCTCAACAAGCCCGCATGAACTCCCGATACTGACGAGATGCGCCTCAAAAATTCCTTCTCCTCTAGCCGCGAACACGCCATGCCCTCAAAACCTCATGGCCTTCGCCCCACTTTGCTGGCCACTTTCATCGCGGGCTTCTCAGTCTTGTCCATGTCCGCCTGGGCAACGCCCGAAAAAGCTGCCAGCTATTACGAAGATGCGCTGAAGCGGTTTGAGGCCGGCGACTTGGATAGCGCCAGCATCCAACTGAAGAACAGTCTGCAGCAGGATAAAAAGATGTTGGCCGCGCATCTCTTGCTCGGCAAGGTCTTGCTGGCCAAAGGGGAATACGCTGCGGCAGAAGTCGCGCTGGCTGAGGCGCAGAAGCAAGGCGTTAGCCGCAGCGAAGTGCTGGTTTCACAAGGACAGCTGTATTTGATTACCGGCGAGCGCAAAAAACTGCTGGATGAAATCCAGGTGACCGGCATGCCAAGCGCTATTCATGCGGACATTTTGACCATGCGGGGCTCGGCTTACGCTGGGCTGGGCAATGTGGCGCAAGCCAGCAAAGCCTTTGCGGAAGCCCGTGCCCTCAAGCCCGGACTGGCCGCCCCCTGGATGGCCGAAGCGCCTTTGCTGATGCGCCAGGGCGAAGGCGAAAAAGCCCGCGCGGCGGCGACCAAAGCGGTTGAGTTAGAGCCTCGAAATGCAGCCGCCTGGTACACCTTGGGCAGTATTTTGCTGGGCCTGAAAGACAGCAAGGGCGCGCTGGCCGCGCACGAGAAGGCCCTGGCTTTGAATGAAAAGCAAGTGGACTCGCGGGTCGCACGGGCCTCGCTGCTACTGATGTTAGGCCGAGAAAAAGAGGCAGAAAAAGACATCGATCTGCTGGACGGCTGGGGCGTGATGGACCCGCGGGCATCCTATGTGCGAGGCGTACTGGCCGCCCAGCGCGGCGATGCCAACGCAGCCCGCGCAGCCTTCACCAAGGCCGCAGAACTGGTGGACGCCCAAAAGCCCGCCTCTTTAGCGGGCAATGACCCAGTTTTGATGGCCGGCGCCTTGGCTCATAAAGCCTTGAACAACAATGAGAAGGCCAAGGCCTATCTCGACACCTTGCTCACACTGAACCCCAAGCATTTCAGCGCCCAGTTGTTGCTGGGCGGCATTCTGATCGACAGCAAAGACTACTCTCGTGCAAGCACCTTGCTCGAAGGCGCGCAACGGGTGGCACCCGATGACCCACAGGTCTTGATGCTGCTCGGTAGCCTGCAAATGGCGCGCAAGCAATATCTGCGCGCCAGCGAGTTCTTTGAGAAGGCCGCCAAATCCAGCGCAACACCTGAAGCCAAGCGCGAACTGGCCTTCAGCCAGCTCGGTTTGGGACAAACCCGACTCGGCGTTTCCAACCTGGAAAGCGTTTTTGCCGCCAACCCCGCAGATGCTCGAGCAGGCATTCAGTTGGCGATGAGTTTGATCAATCAGGGCAAGTCCAACCAGGCCTTGCAAACGGCGCTCAGCCTCACCAAAGCGGACCCTGGCAATCTGACAATGCAGAACTTCCTGGGAAATATCCAGGGACGAGTGGGCGACAAAAAGGCGGCCCGACAGACCTTCCAGCAAATCTTGGTCAAGGACGCAAACTTCAAGCCCGCTGCAGTCAATTTGAGCTGGCTGGATATGGAAGAGCAGCGCTATGACGAAGCGCGTACGCGGCTGAAGCTTTGGCTCAATCGCGAAAAGAAAGACCCCGACCTGCTCTTCCAACTGGGGGTACTTGAAGTTCGCGCCGGACGCTTAGCTGAGGCTCAGGAACTGCTCCAAAGCGCCAACGAATTGCAAAGAAATGACCCCCGGCCAGGCTTGACCTTGATTGAGCTCTTCCTGAGCCAACAGCAAGCCGATAAGGCCATTGCCACTGGCAAAACCCTGAACGCCAAACTCCCCAATCGCCCCCCAGTTGTGCTGGCCCTAGGCCGGGCCTATCTCGCGGCCGGCGACAAAGCCAGTGCCCGAACCTTGTTCCAAGACGCGGGCCGACTGGCCGACTTTGACGCCAACCAACAAGTGCACATTGGCCGCCTACAAATCCTGGCCGGCAACCTGGAAGGCGCAGCCTACAGCTCGCAAAAAGCCCTGCAGGCGGATCCCAATGATTTGCAAGCGCTCGTGTTTCAGGTAGAGATTGAGGCTCAAAAAGGCGATCAAGCCAAGTTGGATGCCGCCCTGAAAGCACTGAATACAAAGCATGCCGGTAGCACTGCCGCATTGCTGGCCAACGGCAATGTCGCCATGTTGCGGCGGCAGTTCCCGGCGGCGCAAGCCGCTTACCGACAGGTTCTTGACAAAGCCCCCTCCAGCAACCACGCCATGCTGTTGGCTCGGGCTTTCATGGCCGCAGGCGAAGCAGACAAGGCCCTCACTCTGATTGAATCTCAGGCCAAAAAGTCGCCTCAAGATGCAGGTTTGCTGCGCGCAAGCGCAGAACTGCAAGTCAATATGGGCAAGAACGAAGCTGCCGCCAAGAGTTTTGTCCAACTCTTAAGCCTCAGCCCCAAAGATGTGGGGGCGATGAGCAGCTACGCTATCTTGCTTCAACGCATGGGCGATGCAAAGGCGCTCAGCACAGCTGAGCAGGCTTTGCAACTCGCGCCATCCAGCGCTGAGGCTGCCGACACACTGGGTTGGGTTTTGGCACTGCAAAGTAAATATGACCTAGCGCTGCGGCATCTGCGTGAAGCCCGCCTGCGCGACCCAAGCAATGGCAATATACGATTTCACCTGGCCTATGCGCTATCGAAATCGGGTCGCAAGCCCGAGGCCAAGGAAGAACTGTCGGCGGCCCTGAACGCGAGCAGTCGACCAGGTGACTCCAAGGAGTTGAGCGCCTTGAAGCTTGAGTTGGGGCTTTAATTCCCCCTTAGGCAAGGCTCAAAGCTAACGAAATCAGCGAACGGGAGCACAGGGGAAACCTGCACTCCGTCACACCGCAGGCGATTTGCCGCAAGAACTTGGCCTGACCCCGCGTTCACGGGGTTGCTAGCCAGAAACAAGCCGTTACGATTCGACCCAGAATCAAAATCACGCCGATAAAGCGTCAACAGGCTCTACCACTATGAAACTCACTTTCCCTGCCGCCAAGACCGCCCTGATCTGCCACGCAGTCGCATTGCTGAGCCTCAGTGCTGGCCTGAGCCACGCTCAAAACGTGACGCTGCAAGCGGGTAGCGGGACCAACCAATACAAGTCTGAGAATCTGACCTACGGTGAAACCTTGGTACAGAAGCCCGCGACTTTGGGGGCCGGAAGCTACAAAGAGTCGAGCAACGGCTCATCGTTCTGGGTGTACTGCCTGGATCCGCTGACTTCGATCGCCAACCCGATGAACTACACCAAGTTGACGGGTTCTGGAAACGCAGCCCTGAGTCAGTTCATCACCGGCAACGGTGCCGCTGCCTCTGTGAACACGTACAACGAGCAATTCGCCAAAGGCGGTGACTATGCGACGGTTTCTGCAGTAAGCAGCAACAAGTACGATGATCTGACAACAAGCCCGGGCACCTCACGAGTCTTGAGCAAGATCACCGAGCTGTTCAGCTATGCCTACGCGGATGCAACGCTGAGCAACAACTCGACCAAGTCCGCAGCCTTCCAATACGCGCTGTGGGAAATCTTGGGCGATACCAAGACTGCTGCTACGCCTAGCGGCTATGCGGACTACAACGCAGCATCCGGCGGTCTGCGCGAAGGCACCAAATCGGCTACCGGTGCCAACGACATTCTGGACGTTGGCCTGCGCACCCAGATCAACACCTACCTGACGGCCTTGAACACCAGCAACTGGGCTGGCATTGGTGGCGGCAAGGCAACCAACTACACCTTCACCGTGTTCAATTCAGCGACCAGCCAAACCTTGGTCAGCGTAACACCGCAAAGCAATGGTGTTCCAGAACCTGGTTCGCTCGCATTGGCAGGCTTGGCCCTGTTTGGTGTGGTGTACACACGCCGTCAAGGCAAGAGCACGAAGCGCTGATCCCAGCGTCTGCAGCTCTCAATCAAAAGCGGCCCATGTGGCCGCTTTTTGCATTCCGGCGCGCCGATAGCGAAAGCCTGGATACGGTCGATGCACGGATCCCTAAATTAAGAAGCAAGGCCCAAGAAATCCCGCCAATCGGGCGCGACCTCTGCCAACCCTTTTCGATCATGCCCATCCCGCCCGTTCACCGTAGATGCGGCAAACAAAGCCTTGACGATCGCCTGCTCGCAAGCTTCGGCGGAGGCTTGGAACAAGGGATCAAGGCTGGCCTCATGCACCATCGCGATGGCGGGCATGGGCTCGGAAGCCCGCTGCGGCAAGGTGTAGGCGCTGGAGAAGGCCAAGGCGATGTCACCACTGCCGTGCCCGTAGTCTGAGCCTGTTCGAGCCAGCCCAGCACCGGCACGGCGCGCTAGGCGGCTGAGCTGACGCGAGTCCAGTGCGGCATCGGTGGCGATGATCAAGATGATGGAGCCTTTCTCGACTGATTCAGCCCGGCTGGAGTTCTTCAGCCGCTCTTGAAGTATGGACCCCAGACACCGGCCCTGAATCGTCAAGGCCTCGGGTCGACCGAAGTTGGCCAAGACCAGTGCAGCCACTGTGCAAGGCTCCGCTCCGGCGCGCACGCGCCGAGAAGCAGACCCGATGCCTCCCTTCAGGCCAAAGGCACTCATACCCCGCCCTGCCCCCACGCTGCCCTGAGCAAAGTCCAAACGCAAATCGGCCATGGCTTGAGTCAGATGCTGCTCTTGCACCGCAAAAGCTTGTGCGTCGTTGAGAAAGCCGTCATTGCATTCGAACACCAACGGGTTGACAGTGGGCCAATCTCGCCCAATTTCAGGGTGGCGAGCGATGGTCTCTCGGGTCAAGGCCGTGGCCAAGGCGCCGACGGCAAAAGTGCTGCCCAGCACGATGGGCGTCTCCAATTGCCCCAACTCCTGCAACTGCAGCAGGCCCATGCTCTTGCCAAAGCCATTCAAGACCGCCAAGCCGGCCGGCACCTTGTGCATGAACACATCGCCTGCATGCGGGCGAATCACCGTCACGCCGGTTTGCACCGCGCCGGCATCCAAGGTGCAATGGCCCACCATGACCCCAGCCACATCGGCCAGGCTGTCCAGCGGGCCGCTGGGCAGCACGCCTATGCGAGGAAAGCCAGGGGCCTTCAACTGCATGATGGTTCAGCCTTCAGCGAACGCTGTCCAGCTTTGGATCCAGCGCATCGCGCAGGCCGTCACCGAGCAGATTGAAGGCCAGCACGGTCAGGAAGATCGCAATGCTAGGGATGAGGGCGATATGCGGCGCATTGACCATATCGCTGCGCGCCTCATTCAGCATTGCGCCCCATTCAGGCGTGGGCGGCTGCGCGCCCATGCCCAAAAAGCTCAGGCTGGCGGCGGTGATGATGGAGGTGCCGATACGCATAGTAAAGAAAACCACCACAGTGGAAACCGTGCCGGGCAGGATGTGGCGGGTGATGATGGTCCAGTCGGAAGCGCCAATCGAGCGGGCCGCCTCCACATAGGTCAGGTGCTTCAGCGCCAGCGTATTGCCGCGCACCAAGCGGGCAAAGGTGGGGATCGAAAACACCGCCACCGCGATGACCACATTGGTCATGCCGCCGCCCAGAATCGCCACGATGCCGATGGCCAGCAAGATGCCAGGGAAGGCAAACAAGACATCACACAAGCGCATGATGACCCGGTCCCACCAGCCTTCGTAATAGCCCGCCAGCAGGCCAAAGCTGGTGCCTAACACCGAGCCTACGGCCACCGACACCAAACCGGCTGTCAATGACACTCGCGCGCCCATCAAGATGCGACTGAAGATATCCCGGCCCAAAGCGTCAACACCGAACCAATGCTCGGCCGAAGGCGTGGCGTTGATGCGGTCGTAGTCAAAATAGTTTTCGGCGTCATAGGGTGTGATCCAAGGCGCCGCAAGCGCCAGCACGATCAAGACCAAGACAAAGCCCAGGGCCAGCATCGCGACGCGCTGCTTTTTAAATTTGCGCCAGAACTCCGAGGCCGGCGTGCGCACCTTGGCTGCAGAGCCGCCAGCTGCTGAAAGAGGAAGACTTGGGCTGCTCATATCACTTGTAACGAATGGTCGGATTGATCAGGCCGTAGAGCAGGTCCACGATCAGATTGATCAAAATGAACTGCAGCGAGAACAGCAAGACCTCGGCCTGGATGACCGGGTAATCGCGCATCTCGACGGCATCCACCAAGAGCCGGCCCATGCCCGGCCAATTGAAAACCTTCTCCACCACGATGGAGCCGCCGAGCAAGAAGCCGAACTGCAGCCCCATCATGGTCACGACCGGAATCAAGGCATTGCGCAGCCCATGTTTGAGCACGACGCCGGTCTCAGAGACCCCCTTGGCCCGCGCAGTGCGGATGTAGTCCTCATGCAAGATGTCCACAAAGGATGAACGGGTGAAGCGCGCCATCACCGCCGCCACACCCGCCCCCAGGGTCAGTGAAGGCAAGACGTAATGCCGCCAACTGTCAGCGCCCACTGTGGGCAGCCAGCCCAAGCCCACCGCAAACACCATCATCAAAAGCAGGCCCAAGGCGAAGGACGGGAAGGAGATGCCCGACACAGCCAGCGTCATACCCAATCGGTCCTGCCAGCGATTGCGCTTGACGGCGGCCACCACCCCAATCACCAAGCCGAACAGCACCGACCAACCCATGGCCGCCAGCGTTAGCTTCAAGGTGAAGGGGAAACGGTCGGCAATCTCATCGATCACCGGCCGCTTGGTGCGAATGGAATGGCCAAAATCGCCGCGCAGCGCGCCGCCGACGAAGCGGGTGAACTGCTCCAGCATCGGCTTGTCCAGCCCCAGATCGCGCCGCACCAGCTCCACCGTTTCGGGGTCGGCCTCAGCTCCGGCCGCCAGCCGCGCCGGGTCGCCGGGCAGCAGGTGGACGAAGAAGAACACAAACACGGCGACGATCAGCAAGGTGGGCAAGAGGCCTGCCAAGCGCTTGAGGAGGTACTGAAACATGGGCGAGCGCTCAAGTCCTGGTGAGTGCGCCGATTGGCGGCTTACTTGCTGAACTGCACATCTTCAAAGAAGAAGCTGTTGTCCGGCATTTGGTAAATGCCCTTCAGCGTCTTGCTCTTGGCGTAAGCCACTTTGCGAGTCACTAAAAAGGCCCAGGGTGCTTCCTTGTGGACGATCTCTTGCGCACGAGCGTAGGCCTTGGCCTTCTTCTCGCGGTCGGCCGTGCCCAGAGCTTCGTAGAGCAAGTCGTCAAACTCGGTATTGCTGTAGTAAGCAAAGTTCTGCAGCTTGGGCGGCTGCGACTCTGTCGCGAACAGCGGGCGCAGGCCCCAGTCGGCCTCGCCTGTGGAAGAGGACCAACCGGCGAAGTACAAGCGCACCGCGGCATCCTCCGGCTTTTGCACATTCTCCAATTGCTGCACCCGCTGGCCGGTTTCCATCAAAGTGATCTTGGCTTTGATGCCCACCTGGGCCAGTTGCTGCTGCAAGAACTGCGTGCCCTTTTGCGCAATGCTGGTGTTGGCCGCCCAGAGTTCGGTTTCAAAACCATTCGGGTAGCCGGCCGCCTTCAGCAACTCGCGCGCCTTGGCCGGATTGTGCTCGTAACGACCGGTCTTGACGGCGTACTCCACGCCGATCGGCACTGGCCCTTCGGCTGGAGTGGCATAGCCCTTGTAGAGCACCTTGGCCAGCGCCTCCTTGTTGATCGCGTAGTTGATCGCGTGGCGCACCCGCACATCGTTGAAGGGCTTCTTCAACGTGTTCATCGACAGGTACTGGGCAAAGATGCCCGGCCCGCTGACGACGTCGAGCTTGGGGTTTTGCAAGAGGTTCTCGGCCTGTTCCACCGGCAGCGGCGCGGTGAAATGGGCCTCGCCGGCCTGCAGCATGGCGGTGCGGGTATTGCTGTCACCCACCGGTTTCCAAATGATGGCGTCCAGCTTGGGCCAACCGGCCTTCCAATATTTGTCGTTCTTCACCACCTTCACATAGTCGGGCTGCTTCCACTCGACGAACTTGAAGGGGCCGGTGCCCACCGGGTTCATGCCGATCTGCTTGCCGTACTTGGCCAAGGCCGTTGGCGAGATCATCACCGCCGAGGGGTGGGCGAGCTGATTGATGAAAGCCGAGAACGGCCGCTTCAGCGTGATCTTGACGGTGTAGTCATCGATCACCGTGGTGCTGTCGATGTTCGAGAACAGGTTGTAGCGCTTGAGCTTGTTCTCGGGATTGGTGACCCGGTCAAACACCGCCTTCACCGCCGCGGCATTGAAGTCCGTGCCGTCGTGGAACTTGATGCCTTTTTTGAGCTTGAAGGTATAGATCAGGCCGGCCTTGGCGGTCTCGTAGCTGTCGGCCAGCTGCGGCGTCACCTTCAGGTCTTTGTCAAAGGTATAGAGCCCTTGGTAGAAGCTCTTGCACACCGACAGGTCGAGGGTGACATTGGTGTCGTAGGGGTCCAGCGAGGCAAAGGTGTTCTCGACCGCAAAGACTGCGGTCTTGTCCTGAGCCAGCGCAGCGGTGCTGCTCAGGCCGGTGGCAAGCGCGGCGGCCAAAGCCACGGCGGCAAATAGTTTGGCATTCATCCTGTCGATCTCCCTGTTCAAAAGAAAACTCAAGCTCTCAAACCTGCGGGCACTGAAACAATCAGGCCCCCTTCTTCAGCCCCACCTCATGTCGAGCCACAAAATGATCAAAGCCCACGGCCACCAGCGGCGCGACCGTCGGCGGGTCGCCCAAGCCGCGCATGGGGCTGGGGATTTCTCCGCTGAGCAATTCGGTCGGGCCGCGGCGCAAACGCGGATCCGCCACCGGCACTGCTGACATCAAGCGTTTGGTGTAGTCATGCTGCGGGTTCTCAAAAATCGCCCGCCGCGGGCCAATCTCGACGATTTGCCCCAGATACATCACCGCCACCCGGTGCGCCACCCGCTCGACCACGGCCATATCGTGCGAGATGAACAAGTAGCTCAGGCCCAACTCGGCCTGCAGGTCCAGCATCAGATTGACGATCTGGGCGCGGATCGACACATCCAGCGCCGACACTGCCTCGTCCGCCACGATCAGCTTGGGGTTCAACGCCAGAGCGCGGGCAATCGCAATGCGCTGCCGCTGGCCACCCGAAAACTCATGCGGATAACGATGGGCGGCATCGGGCGGCAAGCCCACCCGCTGCAGCAGCCATTGCACCCGCTCCTCGGCCTGGACTGGCGTGGCGAGCTTGTGGATGTAGAGCGGCTCGGCGATTGAGAAGCCCACCGTCAGCCGCGGGTCCAGCGAGGCATAGGGGTCTTGAAAAATCATCTGGATATCGCGCCGCAGCGGCTGCATCTGGCTGCGCGACAAACGGGTCAGATCTTGGCCCCGAAACAGAATCTGGCCCGCATTGGCCTCCACCAGCTTCAACAAGCTGCGCCCAGTAGTGGACTTGCCGCAACCCGACTCCCCCACCAAGGCCAGGGTCTCGCCGGCGCGCAGCTCAAAGGACACCTGCTCCACCGCATGCACCCGTTTCTTCACCCGGTTCAACAAGCCCTCACGAATGTCAAAGCGAGTCGTCAACTGTTTGACCTCCAAGAGCAATTCGCCGGGCGCTTTGTCTTGTACCCGCACCGCACTCATCTGTGCGTCTTCGGCATTCATCAAAGAGAAGCTCGCTGGCGCATCGCTGCCCGCCATGGCGCCCAACCGAGGCACGGCCGACAGCAGCGCACGGGTGTAGCGATGCTTGGGCGCCTCAAACAGCGCCAGGGTCTCGCCCTCTTCCACCTTTTCGCCGCGCAGCATCACCGCCACACGGTCGGCGCATTCGGCCACCACGCCCATATCGTGGGTGATCAGCATCACCCCCATCTTCATCTCCTGCTGCAGCGAGCGAATCAGCTGCAGGATCTGCGCCTGGATGGTGACGTCCAGCGCGGTGGTCGGCTCATCGGCAATCAAGAGGCTGGGTTTGCAAGCCAGCGCCATGGCAATCATCACCCGTTGGCGCATGCCGCCGCTGAGTTGATGCGGGTGCCGTGTCAGGACTTGGCGCGCTGCCGGGATGCGCACCAACTCCAACATGCGCAGCGCCTCGGCCAAGGCGGCCGCGCTGTTCTGCCCCTGGTGGATGCGAATGGCCTCGGCAATCTGCTCCCCCACGGTGAAGACCGGGTTCAGCGAGGTCATGGGCTCCTGAAAAATCATCGCGATATCGGCACCGCGGATCTTGCGCATGCGCGCCTCGTCGGCGTGCGCCAAATCCAGCGCCTCGCCGTGCCGGGGCTGAAAGCGCAGGCTGCCGCTGACGATCTGGCCGCCCGCATACTCGATCAAGCGCATCAGGGCCAGCGAGGTCACCGATTTACCTGAACCCGACTCCCCCACGATGGCCAGGGTCTCGCCCGCGCCGACCTGAAAGCTCAAATGCCGCACCACATCGCTGGGGCCGGCCTCGGTCTTGAAGCGGACCGTCAGATCGCTAACGTCCAAAACCGGCGTTTGCTTGGCGAGACTCATGCGGGCTGGTCTCCGTAAATCGCCACCACCGGCGCCTCACCGACCCGCGCATAGCCCCGGTACATGCCATCGGAATTGAAACAGAGGCTGAGCTCGCCGTTGGCCGACACTGCGATCAAGCCGCCACTGCCGCCCACCTGCGGCAGCTTGTGGTGCACCACCCGCTCGGCGGCGGCCACCACGCCCAGGCCCAAATACTCCATTTGAGCGGACACATCAAAGGCCGCGCAGCTGCGCATAAAGGCCTCGCCGGTGCCGGTGCAAGACACGGCCACCGTCGCATCATTGGCATAGCAGCCGGCGCCGATGATGGGCGAATCGCCCACCCGGCCGACCTGCTTATTGGTCATGCCGCCGGTAGAGGTGGCGGCGGCCAAATGCCCCTGGGCATCCAGCGCCACCGCTCCCACCGTGCCGGTCTTGCTGCGCTCGTCGATGGGGCCGCTGGCGGCCGAACTTGCAGCGAGTTGCTGGCCGTCATGGTCCAAGAGCGCGCCGGCCTGCGCTTGCTGGGCGCGGCGCAATTGTTCCAAGCGTGCGGTCGTGCCAAACCAGCTGGGCTCGACTTGCTCCAGGCCGTGCGCCGCTGCGAAAGCATCGGCCGCCGCGCCAATAAACATCAGGTGCTCGCTGTGCTGCATCACCGCCTGCGCGGCCAGCACCGGGTTGCGCGTGCGCGTCACCCCGGCCACAGCGCCGGCTTGCAGATTGCTGCCGTCCATCACACTGGCGTCCAGCTCATGGCTGCCTGCTGCGGTGTAGACCGCGCCGCGCCCGGCATTGAACAGCTCACATTCCTCCAGGCGGCGCACCGCTTCCACCACCACATCCAGAGCAGTGGCGCCGGCAGCCAGCTGCGCTTGCCCGGCTTCCAGAATCGAGTGCAAGGCCGCCAGGTATTCCTTTTCTTTGGCTTCGCTCATCTGGCTGCGCAGCAAGGTGCCGGCACCGCCATGAATAGCCAAGACCGGCTGCGAGTGTTTTGATGCGCCTGCATTCATCGCGGCCTCCCTTTTGTGATTTCGACAGACTGGTCCGCCCCTTTGACCGAAGGCCCGGCGCGCAGGCCCGCCTTGTTCATATGCAACCAAGGCATGACGTAACGCGCCAATTCTTGGGCGCGCTCCACCGCCTGCGGGGTGCGCCGCGCCACCGCCGCACACAAGGCTTCAATGCACGCCAACGCCGCCGCATTGGAGGTCGCCGACATCTGCTTGGCCGCGTGCACATACAAGACCACATCGGCCAAGGCGGCCAAGGGCGAACTGGGCCGATCGGTCAAGACCAAAATCTTGCAGCCACGCTCGTGAGCCATGCGCGCCAGCATCATCGTGTCTTCGCTGTAGCGGGGCATGGCGATGGCCACCAAGAGATCCAGCTTTCCGAGTTTGAAGATCTGCCGTGCCGCATGGCTGGGACCGGGCATCTGGGACAAGGTGGCCACATCGCCGCAGTACGCATCCAACTCATGGTGCATCAGGCCCGCCAGATAGGCGCTGGCCCCATAACCCAAGGTGTTGATACGGCGAGCGGCCAGAATCAAGTCGACAGCTTGTTCACAGGCCGCGTCTTGCAGACCCTCACGTGTGAGTTGCAAATTGCGCTGATCTTCATCCAGTGAGCGCGCCATCAGCTCCGCGCTGTTGAGCGCCACTTGCGCCAAACCACTGCGCAAGCGCTCCACTGGCGCCAATGTCGACTCAAAGGCTCGCGCCAACTCGGCCCGAAACTGCGCATAACCGCGAAAGCCCTGCCCCACGGCGAAGCGATTCGCCGAGGCGATGGAGACGCCCACCTCCTTGGCAAACTCATCAATCGATGCGGTGGCCGCGCGAAAGGGGTGGGCCAAGACGGCACTCGCCATGCGCTGCTGCACGCCCGACATGGACGGCGCGCGCTGGGCAATCTGCTGCAACACAGGCTGGCCAGCAAGGGCTGCTGTGCGCGAAGACGGGCCGCTTGGCTTGGAAGAACGAGGTTTCAATTTGAAAGATTGCTTTCAAGAAATCCGAATAACTTGAAAACATTCTTTCACCACCCAGCTGACCTGCGTGCGCAGGGAAACCCTGAGCAGCGCTTCGCTCCTGCGCAAAAAGGGGCCCAAGATCGGCTGAGGGACAATACCGGCATGAAGATGCACATTGCCCAAATTCTGTTCACCCAAGGCTTCGGCAGTCGCCGGCTTTGCTCCGGCCTGCTGTTCAACGGCGAGGTCAGCATCAAGGGCGAGATCCTGAACGATCCCTGGGAAGAGTTCGAAACCGAAGGCCTGGAGTTCGAAGTCGGCGGCCAGACCTGGCCCTATCACGAGAAGGCCTTGATCCTGCTGAACAAGCCCAGTGGCTATGAATGCTCACGCAAACCCAAGCACCACCCCAGCGTGATGAACCTCTTGCCCGCACCTTTGCGCGAGCGCGACGTGCAACCTATTGGCCGCCTGGACGAAGACACCACCGGCCTGCTGCTGCTGACCGATGACGGTGCCTTGATCCACAAGCTGACCAGCCCCAAGCACCATGTACCCAAGGTCTATGAAGCCACCTGCAAGCACCCGGTCACGCCAGAAATGGTGGCCCAGTTGCTGGCCGGCGTGGAGTTGCGCGAGCCCGAGCCGAGCAAGCCGGTCGTCGTGGCTGGCGCCTCCGGGCGAAGTGCATCCAAGCCCGCCGGAAAACCCAATAGCAAGTCCGAGCGCAGCACGCCCTATGTGCCCGAGACGGTGCGCGCCGAGGGGGCCGAGAGCTTCGGCACTCATGGCTTGCGCCTGACCTTGGTTGAAGGCAAGTACCACCAAGTCAAACGCATGGTGGCGGCCATCGGCAACCGGGTGGAAAGCCTGCATCGCCCCCAATTCGGCGCCTTGACCATCCCCACCGATCTCAAGCCCGGCGAGTGGATCTGGATCGATAGCCCAGACCAAATCACACCTAAGTAAAAGTTTGATGACGGTCAAAGATGATTGGGGTTTGCCCGCAAAACTGCGGCGTTAGCGCGACGTTCAGGGTAGATCCTGATCAATCTGTAACAAAGTGCATGTAGAACCTCGGCTGACCAGCGGGAGCACCAGACTCACCGCCCATGAGCCACCTCTTGAGGGGTGGCCGATTGCCGAGGGAAAACATTTTGAACACCGCTGAACCTGTCGCTGCACGGGTCGGAGAAGACACGGGCCCCGATATCGCCGAACAGGTGAGATCGGAGCAATTGGCTTCGCTCTACGAACGCACCCTAACGCCCACCTCGGTCGGAGCGCTGTTCAGCCTTTTTCCGGTCATCTTGCTTTGGCCCCACCTGCCGCACAGCCTGCTGCTGAGCTGGTTGGGCGTACGGCTTTTGATCAGCCTGACGCGTTGCGTCGACCTGTTGCGCTTCCGCCGCTTCTGGGCCAGCAAACCCAGCCACGCCCAAGTTGAACCCTGGCGGACTCGCTTCCTCGCGCTCTTGGCCGTGGATTCACTCACCTGGGGCTTGATGGGCTGGTTCTTCCATGCCCCGGAGTTCCCACAACTGGAAGGCCTGATGCTGGCCGCTATGGTCGGTCTGGGTGCCATCGGCATGTTCTCGCTCGGAGGGCGCTTGCGCGCCAACCTGCTGTTCAGCGTCCTGGCCTTGGGGCCCTTGGCCGCCTATCACCTGTGCCAAGGCAGCCAGCAAGGCGCGTTGACGGGCCTGAGTTTGATGCTCTTCATCGTCGTGGCACTGAAAGAGTCGCGCAAGATCGACAGCCGCACCACCGAGTTGCTGCGACTGCGTTTCGCCACCGACTGGCTGGCCCAACAACGCCAGCAGGCGCTGCAGTCCGCCGAACACTCCAGCAGCAGCAAGAGCCGATTTGTCGCGGTGATGAGCCACGAGATCCGCACGCCTTTGAACGGAATTCTGGGCATGACCCAGCTGCTGGAACGCACGCAGTTGGACGCGCAACAGCGTGAACAGGTCGACATCATGCGGCGCTCAGGCCAACACTTGTTGGCGCTGGTGAACGACATCTTGGACTTGGCCCGCATCGAGTCCGGCAAGCTCGCCGTGGACGCCGGCCCGGTCAATGTGCGCGAGACGGTGGACGATGTCTGCCGCTTGCTGGGCGAAACCGCCCGCGACAAGGGTCTGGACTTTGCACTCAGCCTCAGCCCCGCCCTGCCCCGCTATGCGCTGGGCGACGCCTCACGCATCAAGCAGGTGCTGCACAACTTGATTGGCAATGCCATCAAGTTCACCGAGCGCGGCCAAGTCAGCGTGGAAGTCAGCCCTACCTTGGACATGCGCGCCGGCACGCTGCTGCGCTTTGCGGTGCGAGACACCGGCGAAGGCATCGCCGCCGACCAGATGGAACGCGTCTTCGCGCCCTTCGAGCAGGCCGAGGCCATGGGCCAAGAACGCCGTCCGCGTCGCCAGGACGGCACCGGCCTGGGCCTGACCATCTCTCGCGAACTGGCGCGCGCCATGGGAGGCGATCTGCGTTGCAGCTCGGTGCCGGGCCAAGGTTCGCTGTTTGAGTTCACTTTGCCGCTGCAGGCCTGCGCCGATATGGGCGTCTCGCGGGCTTCGCGGCCGGAGGCGCAAGCGCCAATGCGGCACGCAACGGCAAATGTGGAGCCCGATGTGCCGTTTGAAGCGCTTGAACTCATGCCCCCCACTTCGGCCGCAAAGCCGGAACCATCGGCCGCGCCAGCCAAGCCACCACGCCTGTCGGGCCGCGTGCTCTTGGTCGACGACAGCATGGTCAATGTGCTGGTCGCCTCCTCCATGTTGGAGAGTTGCGGCCTACAGGTCGATCAAGCCGAGAACGGCGTCGAGGCGCTGGAGCGCTTGGAAACCTTGGCCTACGACCTGGTGCTGATGGATTGCCAAATGCCCAAGATGGACGGCTTTGAGGCGACCCGTCGCTGGCGTGCACTGGAGCGCAGCCGTTTCCAGGGCCATGTGCCCATCGTGGCCCTGACCGCCAGCGCGGTGAACGGGGATCGCGAACGCTGCATCCAATGCGGCATGGATGACTACCTGGTCAAGCCTTTCGAGATGGACGATCTGGTGGCCGTGGTGCAGCGGCATCTGCAGGTCGCTGAGCTGGCCTGAACACCTGCCCAAAGCCACCAAGCTCAGCGCATGAGCGGGCGAAGGATAATCGCGGCCATGCATGTTTTTCGCGGCTTTCATCACCCCGGCATCGCGCCCGCTTGCGCGCTGACCATTGGCAACTTTGACGGCGTACACCGCGGCCATCAGGCCATGCTGGCCTTGTTGAAATCCGAGGCCTCGCACCGCGGGCTGCCGTCTTGCGTGATGACCTTCGAGCCGCATCCGCGTGACTACTTCGCCGCCAAGCTGGGCAAGCCCGAGTTGGCACCCGCCCGCATCGCCACGCTGCGCGACAAGCTCAGCGAGTTGGAGCGCTGCGGCATCGACCAAGCCGTGGTGCTGCGCTTTGACGAAAGGCTGGCCTCGCTGAGCGCGCAAGATTTCATCCAAATGGTGCTGCGCCAAGGGCTGAATGCGCGCTACATCTTGGTCGGCGATGATTTCCGTTTTGGCGCCAAGCGTCAGGGCGACTACGCCACCCTGGACGCCGCCGGACGCCAGCAGGGCTTTGATGTGGCCCGCATGATGAGTTACGAGGTGCATGGCTCGCGCGTCAGCAGCTCCGCCGTGCGCGAGGCGCTGGCCGCCGGCGATATGGCCGCCAGCGCGCGCTTGCTGGGCCGCCCTTATGCGATCTCGGGTCATGTGGTGCATGGGCAAAAGCTCGGCCGCAGCCTGGGCGAATCCAGCCCCGGCGCGATGGATGGTTTTCGCACCCTGAATCTGCGCTTTGCGCATGACAAGCCCGCCGCCCATGGCATCTTTGCGGTGCGCACCCATGGCCTGCTAGATCAGCCGATTGACGGCGTGGCCTCGCTGGGCGTGCGCCCCACGGTAGAGGACGCCGGACGTGTGCTGCTGGAAGTTCATTGCCTGGACTGGCCGCAAGAGCTCGGCAGCAACGGGGCCTACGGTAAACTCGTGCGTGTGGAACTGCTGCATAAACTTCGCGACGAAGCCCGCTACGACGGGCTGCCCGCACTGACGGCCGCCATCCGGCAGGATGTGGCGGACGCGCGAGCCTTTTTGGCCACCCATGCCGCCATGCGGCGCCAGACCACACGCGATCGAATTTGACGCTGGCGGGGTCTTGCCGCCCCTTCCTACCGCCTTTTTGGGCCTGGTTTTGATTCACCTCGAAGTCAAAACGGGCCGCCCGCACCGGCAGCCTGAGCTGCTCCCCCTCCCCGCAAAGGCGCCCCGCAAGTGCGCGCAGCGCCCTCGAATGCACAAGTTCTGGACCCCTCATGAGCACCGATAAAAAAGACTACCGCGCCAGCCTGAATCTGCCCGACACGCCTTTCCCGATGCGCGGCGATCTGCCCAAGCGCGAGCCGGGCTGGGTGAAGGCCTGGGAAGAGCAAGGCACTTACAAGAAGCTTCGCGACGCCCGCCATGGCGCGCCCAAGTTCGTCTTGCACGACGGCCCACCCTATGCCAACGGCCAGATCCACATCGGCCACGCCGCGAACAAAATCCTCAAGGACATGATCGTCAAGGCGCGCCAGCTGGAAGGCTTTGACGCGGCCTACATCCCCGGCTGGGACTGCCACGGCCTGCCGATCGAAAACCAAATCGAAAAGACCTTCGGCCGCGGCCTGCCGCGCGACGAGGTGCAGGCTAAGAGCCGCGCCTATGCCGGCGAGCAGATCGATGCGCAGCGCGCCGACTTCAAGCGCCTGGGCGTGCTGGGCGAATGGGACCGCCCCTATCGCACCATGGACTTCAAGAACGAGGCCGGTGAGATCCGCGTCTTGAAGCGCTTGTTCGAGCGCGGCTTTGTCTACCGCGGACTGAAACCCGTCTACTGGTGCTTTGACTGCGGCTCTTCGCTGGCCGAGTTCGAGATCGAATACCAAGACAAGCAGAGCCCGGCGGTGGACGTCGCCTTCTTGAGCGCCGAGCCCGAGAAGCTGGCCGCTGCCTTTGGCTTGCCCAAGCTGGACAAAGAAGCCTTCACCGTCATCTGGACCACCACGCCTTGGACCATCCCGGCCAACCAGGCACTGAACCTGAACCCGGAGCTGGTCTACGCCTTGGTGGACACGCCTCGCGGCATCTTCATGGTGGCCGAAGCGCTGGTGGAGAAGTGCTTGGCGCGCTGGAAGCTGGAGGGCTCGGTGCTGGCCACCACCGTCGGCAAGAACCTGGCGATGCTGCAGTTCAAGCATCCGCTGGCCCATGTGGACGCCGGTTACGACCGCAGCAGCCCGGTCTATCTGGCCGACTACGCCACTGCCGAAGACGGCACCGGCGTTGTGCACTCGGCCCCCGCCTACGGCCTGGACGACTTCCAGAGCTGCATCAGCCACGGCATGGCCTTCAAGGACATCTTGAACCCGGTGCAAGGCAATGGCCAGTACGAGGCCGAACTGCCGTTGTTCGGCGGCCTTCACATCTGGAAGGCCAACCCGGTGATCGCCGAGGCGCTGGAGAACGCCGGCCGCCTGCTCTCGCATGTGAAGATCACCCACAGCTACCCGCATTGCTGGCGCCACAAGACGCCGGTGATCTACCGCGCCGCCGCCCAGTGGTTTGTGCGCATGGATGAAGGCGAAGGCCTGTTCGCCGTGGACCGCGCCGAGAAGACCTTGCGCCAGACCGCGCTGGAAGCCATCGACGCCACCAGCTTCTACCCCGAAACCGGCCGCGCCCGCCTGCGCGACATGATCGCCGGCCGCCCCGACTGGTGTATCTCGCGCCAGCGCAGCTGGGGCGTGCCGCTGCCAATCTTCCTGCACAAGGACTCGGGCCTGCCGCACCCCAAGACGCTGGAGTTCATCGAGCGCGCCGCCGTCATCGTCGAGGCCGGCGGTGTGGAAGCCTGGGCCAAGCTGGACCCGGCCGAATGGCTGGGCGCCGAAGCGGCCGAGTACAGCAAGGGCAGCGACATCCTGGACGTCTGGTTCGACTCGGGCTCGACCTTCCAACATGTGTTGAACGGCAGCCATGCCGGCGCGGCGCATGCCGAAGGCCCTGAGGCCGATCTGTATCTGGAAGGCCATGACCAGCACCGAGGCTGGTTCCACAGCTCACTGCTGATCGGCTGCGCGCTCTACGGCCGCGCACCCTACAAGGGCTTGCTGACCCACGGCTTCGTCGTGGACGGCGCCGGCCGCAAGATGAGCAAGTCGGTGGGCAATGTGGTGGCGCCGCAAACCGTCAGCGAGAAGATGGGCGCCGAGATCATCCGCCTGTGGTGCGCCTCGACCGACTACTCGGGCGATTTGGGTCTGGACGACAAGATCCTGGCCCGCGTGGTCGACGCCTACCGCCGCATCCGCAATACCTTGCGCTTCTTGCTGGCCAACGTCAGCGACTTCGACCCGGCCACAGATGCCGTGCCGCTGGATCAGCTGCTGGAAGTGGACCGCTTCGCCCTGGCCCGCGCGGCGCAGATGCAGGCCGACATCCTGGCGCATTACCAGCGCTACGAGTTCCACCCGGTGGTCGCCAAGCTGCAGGTCTATTGTTCGGAAGACCTGGGCGCCTTCTACCTCGATGTGCTGAAAGACCGCCTCTACACCACTGCACCCAAGAGCCTGGCGCGCCGCTCGGCCCAGACCGCGCTGTGGCACCTGACCCACGGCATGCTGCGCTGGATGGCCCCCTTCCTCAGCTTCACTGCCGAAGAAGCCTGGCCCATCTTCAGCGGCAAGCCGGCCGGCGAGAGCATCTTTGTCGAGACCTATTGGCAATTCGCCGCGCCCGATGAAGCGCTGCTGGCCAAGTGGAGCCGCATCCGCGAGATCCGCGAAGCGGTCAACAAGGCCATCGAAGACGTGCGCAAGGACGGCGGTGTCGGTTCCTCTCTGCAGGCCGAAGTGGCCTTGGGCGTGAATGCGCAAGACCTGACCCTGCTGCAGTCGCTGGGCGACGACCTGAAGTTTGTCTTCATCACCTCGGCCGCCAGCTTGAGCGAAGCGGCGGGGTTGAGCGTGACCGTCACGCCCTCGGCGCAGCAGAAATGCGAGCGCTGCTGGCATTACCGCGAAGACGTGGGCGCCAACCCCGAGCACCCGACCCTGTGCGGCCGTTGCGACAGCAATCTGCACGGCAGCGGCGAAACCCGCACGGTGGCCTGAGCGATGGCGAGCTCCTACAAGAAAAGCGGCGCGGGCAGCGGCAACAAGCTGGGCCTGTGGCTGGGCATTGCCCTGGTGATCATCCTGTTGGATCAGTTCACCAAGGTGCTGATCCTGGGCAACTTCCAGCTCGGCGACAGCCGCTTCGTTACCAGCTTCTTCAACGTCGTGCGGGTGCACAACACCGGCGCAGCCTTCAGCTTTCTGGCCGGCGCCGGGGGCTGGCAGCGTTGGTTCTTTGTTGGGCTGGGTGCGCTGGCCACCCTCTTCATCGTGGTGATGCTGCGCAAGCACGGCCAACAAACCCTGTTCGCCACCGCGCTCAGCCTGATTCTGGGCGGCGCCATCGGCAATGTGGTCGACCGTTTGCTGCACGGCTATGTGGTCGACTTCATCCAGGTGCATTGGGCCGGCTGGTACTTCCCGTCCTTCAATATCGCCGACAGCGCGATCAGCGTGGGCGCGGTACTGCTGATTTGGGACGAAATTCGCCGCGTTCGGCGCGGTTGATTTCCACGCGGCTGAGTCAGTCACGCCTGCCGGGCTCAACCTCGGGTTGAACCCATGCAGGAAACTCCGCTGGTTTCGGGACTCATGCCGGCCTAAGCTGCGGGCATGACGCCTGAAACCCACGCACCCGTCGCCAGCCCTGCCGAGCCAGCCACAGAAGCCTCGCCACAGCCCTCGCCCCCCAGTGAGAACGAGGCCCCGCGCGACAACTCCTTCAACATCCCGCTACACCCGCTGCGCCTGCGCGACCCGCTGTGCTGGCTGGCGGCCGGCTGGCGCGACTTTCGCCGTGCGCCTTTGATCGGCATGTTCTACGGCCTGTGCTTCATGCTGATGGGCTGGGCGCTTTTGGGGGTGTTCAAACATGCGCCGATTTACACCCTGGCCTTGTCAGCGGGTTTTTTGCTGATGGGGCCGTTTCTGTGCCTGGGCCTTTACCGCGTCAGCATGAAACTGGAGATGGGCGAGCCGCCGCGTCTCTTGGACTCGCTCTTGGCCTGGAACCAGCGCCTCTCGCAAATTGCCATCTTCGGCGGCGTGCTCTTGATTCTTGAAATGATCTGGGGCCGCGCTGCGCTGATTGTGTTCGCGGTCAGCTTTGACGGCATGCCCGACTTTGCCGGCTCGATCAGCAAATTGCTGGACCCACAAAACGCCAGTTTCATCGTCGCCTATTTGGCCGTTGGGGCGATCTTCGCGGGCCTGATCTATGCGATCAGCGTGATCTCCATCCCGATGCTGCTGGCCCGCGAAGCCGATGCGGTCACCGCCGGCCTGACCAGTTTGCGACTGGTGCTCTCGCAGCCCTTGGTGATGTTGTTCTGGGGTTTTTTGATCACGGTGGGTGTCGTCTTGGCGCTCTTGCCGGGCTTTGCCGGGCTGGTGATCGTCGGCCCGATTTTGGGCCATGCCAGCTGGCATGCCTACCGCGCTGCGGTGCACGACTGAAGCTCATCAGGCAGAAGAAATCCGCTGAAACTTTTGCCGAAATATTCTCTGAAACTCGCTCAAGAACAGAAGGCGAACTGAGCCGATCGGGCCACAATGCGGACTGCGTTTTTCTTGCTGCCTTTAGCGTCTGAGGACGAGGCAGCCAAGTAGCTCCCCTTTCGCTTTTGACATGCTCGACTTCTCCTCCCTGACGCACTACGACTGGCTCGACGTCCCCATGTGGGTCTTCGATCACCATCGCCAGCGCAATCTTTGGGCCAATGCTGCGGCCCTGCGGTTTTGGCGTGCGGCCAGTGCTGAGGAGTTTTTGGCGCGGGATTTCTCAGACACCACCTCAGCAGTGCGCGAGCGCCTGGCCGTCACCGCCACCGACCACGCCCAAGGCAAGATCGTGCGCGAGCAGTGGACGCTCTACCCCAAGGGCCAACCGGTCACCGCCATGCTGGTTTCGCGCGGCATCCTCACCCCAGACCGTCGCCAGGTGATGTTGTTCGCAGCCGACTCCCTGGCCAGCGGCGCTGATCTGGGCGTCTTGCGCGGCGTCGAGGCGCTGCAACACACCTCGGTGCGCATCGGTGTCTTCAGCCTCAAGGACGGCAGTTGCCTGATGCGCAATCCTGCCGCAGCCTTGGCCTTTCAGCCCCCCTCGGCCACGGGCGCCGCCGACCAAGACGCGAGCAAGACGAGCGGCACCAATCCCCGTCTACCGCGCAACGAGCTGCTGGCCCTGTTTGCCCAAGCCGAGGAAGCCGAGGACATCGTCCGTCAGGTCAGTGCCGGCATCAGCGTCAAGGTGGATGTGCAATTGCACACCCAGCAAGGGCTGTGCTGGCACGGCATCAATGCCAGCCCCATGCGCGACCCGGTGACCGGAGAGCCGGTGCTGCTGCTCAACGCCCGAGACATTGCCGACCTGAAAGCCAGCCAAGCTGCGCTGGAAGCCGCCCGCGAAGCCGCTGAAACGGCCAGTCAGGCCAAGAGCAGTTTCTTGGCCAATATGAGCCACGAAATCCGCACACCGATGAATGGGGTGCTGGGCTTGACCGAGCTGGTATTGCAAACCGAGCTGAGCGACAAGCAACGCAAATTCATCGAGCTGGCCCACAACTCGGCCAAAGGCCTGATGGTCATCATCAATGACTTGCTGGATGTGGCCAAGATCGAGGCCGGCCGCGTCGTGATCGAACATTCGCCCTTCTCCCTGCACGACTGCCTGCGCGAGGCGCTTCACCCACTGCTGCTGCAAGCGCATGAAAAAGGCATACAGCTGCATGCGCGAGTACAGCCGGGCGTGCCGCAACATGTGCTGGGCGATGCGCTGCGCCTGCGCCAGGTGCTGGTCAATCTGGTCGGCAACGCCTTGAAGTTCACTGAAAAAGGCGAGGTGCGCGTCGAGGTGCAACTGGTTGAAGACGATGCCGGCGCCGAGGATGCAGACACTGGCGTCAATGCGAACGCTGATTCGGCCTTGCGTTTGCGCATGAGCGTGCATGACACCGGTATTGGCATGACCCGCGACCAGATCAAACAAGTCTTCGACCCCTTCACCCAAGCCGATGGCAGCATCACGCGCCGCTATGGCGGCACAGGTCTGGGCCTGACCATCGTGCAGCGCTTGGTCGGCCTGATGGGTGGCCATGTGCAGGTTGAAAGCCAACCCGGCACCGGCTCTTGCTTCAGCTTTGAAGTGGCACTGCAAACTCCCCCCAAAGCCAACAGCTGATCAGCCCACTCTTTGCGCATGAAGCTGTCGCCCCGCATGGCCCTGCTGCTGACGCTGCCGCCGCTGATGTGGGCGGGCAATGCCATCGTTGGGCGCTTGATGGTCGGCAGCATCTCGCCTTTGGCCTTGAATGCCTTGCGTTGGGGTCTGGCCACTGCGCTGCTCTTGCCCTGGGCCTGGCGCTTGATGCTGCAGCCCCGTCTGCTGCTGCAGCGCTGGCGCTATTTGGCACTCTGCGGTTTTTTGGGCATGGGCTGCTACAACGCCTTGCAGTACCAGGCGCTGCGCAGTTCCAGCCCGCTCAACGTGACCTTGATTGCGGCCAGCCTGCCGGTGTGGATGTTGGCGGTGGGCGCGCTGATGTTTGGCGTGAAGCCCCGTCGTCAACAGATCTGGGGCGCCGCCCTCTCCTTGGCCGGCGTGGCCTTGGTGATCAGCCGCGGCAATTTGCAAACCTTGGCGCAGGTGCAGTTCGTCCGCGGCGATTTGCTGATGCTCTTGGCGATCTTCAGCTGGGCGATTTACAGCTGGCTGCTGGCAAGACCGCCGGCCTCCATGCAGGGCGAAGCCCGCCCCAACTGGGACTGGGCCTCCACACTGATGGCTCAGCTGCTGTTTGGCCTGGTGTTTGCCGGCGGCATGGCCGGCTTGGAACAAATAAGCCTGCAGCCACAAGCAATTCAATGGGGGCCGGGTCTTGCCTTGGCGCTGCTTTATGTGGCGGTCGGCCCCTCTTTGATTGCCTATCGCTGCTGGGGCTTAGGTGTGGCATCCGCCGGACCCGCCGTGGCCGCCTTCTTTGGCAACCTCACCCCGGTTTTCGCCGCCTTGATGTCGGCCGCGCTGCTGGGCGAATGGCCGCATTGGTATCACGGGGCTGCTTTTGCCTTGATTGCGGCGGGCATCGCCGTCTCAGTCGCCGGGGGAATGGCGGGGCGCCGCAGCTAGCAGCGTCGCCCGCTCCACTCAATACACACCGGGATACGCGCCGCCATCCAGCAAGATATTCTGCCCGGTGAGATAGCCCGCTTGGGCGCTGCACAGCATGGCGCAGATGGCGCCGAATTCTGCGGCCGTGCCAAAGCGCTGCGCAGGAATGGCCGCGCGCCGTTTGGCGGCGAACTCTTCGCTGCTTTGTCCAGTCTTTGCGCCACCGGCGGCCAAAGTCTTGTGCAAACGCTCGGTATCAAAAGCACCAGGCAGCAGGTTGTTGAGGGTCACATTGCGGCCCGCCAAGCTGGATTGCCGGGCCAAGCCGGCGACAAAACCCGTCAGGCCGGAGCGCGCGCCATTGCTCAGACCCAGCACGTCGATCGGCGCCTTCACCGCGCCCGAAGTGATATTGACCACTCGGCCATAACCGCGCGCGGCCATGGCGTCCACGGTCGCCTTGATCAGTTCGATGGGCGTCAGCATATTGGCGTCAATTGCGGCCAACCAGGCGGCGCGGTCCCAATCGCGAAAATCTCCAGGCGGTGGGCCGCCTGCGTTGTTGATCAAGATGTCGACCTGCGGGCAAGCGGCCAAGGCCGCCGTGCGGCCTTCGACTGTTGCGATATCGCCCGCCACCGCCACCACGTGCACGGCAGGGTTCAGGCGCCGCAGATCCGCCGCGGTAGCCTCCAGGGCTTCTGCGCCGCGCGCGGTGATGACGACATGGGCGCCCTCTTTCACCAATGCCTCAGCACAACCGCGACCCAAGCCCTTGCTGGCCGCGCACACCAGGGCCCACCGGCCTGACAGTCCAAGATCCATTGCTTTACTTCCTTGTGTTCAACGCCGCAGGCAACGCAGCTTTCATTCCTTGAGCGACATTCCTTGAGCTACATTCATTGAGTGACTTCAGCGCCACTTCGCCAGCAGCCAAACGCCGCACAAGACCAGCACCGTGCCGGCGGCCACCCAAGGGGTGAACGGCTCACCCAAAACCAGCACGCCCATCAAGAGCGTGGACATCGGCCCGATCATGCCAGTTTGCGCGGCAAGGCTGGCGCCTAGGCGCTCAATCGCCATCATCACCATCAAGACCGGCGCAAAGGTGCAGGCAGTGGCATTCAAGACCGAGAGCCACAAGACCTCGGGCGCGACCGCAAAAGCCGAAGCAGCAGGCCGCAAGATGAAGAACTGCCCGATGCACAGCAAGCAGGACACCGAGCTCGCCAAGCCCGTCAGGCGCAGAGATCCGAGGCGCTGCACCTCCTCACCGCTGAAGAGCAAATAGCAGGCATAGCTGAGCGCACTGCCAAAGACCAAGGCTGCGCCCAACAGCACATCGGGGCCTTGCAAATGCAGCTCCTGACCGAACACCAAGAGCACGCCGGCATAGCTGATCGCTAGCGCCAGCAATTGCCGCCCTGTCACCCGTCGTTTGAACAAGAGCCAGCTGAGCAGCAACACCAAGGTCGGGTTGAGGTAGAGGATCAAACGCTCAAAACTGGCGCTGATATAGGCCAGCCCGGCAAAGTCCAAAAAGCTGGCCAAGTAGTAGCCACTGAAACCCAGGCCAAAGATCACCCGCCAGTCACGCCGCGTCAGAGCCGGCTTGCCAAGCCCGGCCCACAGGGCCAAGGCCACAAACAAGGGCAAGGCGAACAGCATGCGCAGCATGATCAGGGTGACCGCATCGACGCCATGTCGATAAGCCAGCTTGACGATGATGGCCTTGCCCGAGAAGGCCACCGCCCCCAAAGACGCCAACACAAAGCCCGGCCATAAAACCCGCTGCGACGTGCTGGAGGAAGGAGAGACGGCGGGCATGGCGGAGGGAGCAGGCATCGGCGCAAATTCTAAACAGCGCAGTCCTAGCCCAATGCAAAACCGGCACTATTCAACAGCTTTCGAACTTTCGGAGTTTTCAGAAAGAGGATTGCCTTTATCCGAACGCAAGTCGACCGATACAGGCCGGTGCCAGCCAAGGATTCTTGGCCCAGAGCAGCGCTAAGACCGCATGGCAAAGAACAAGGGAAAAAGGAAGCATTCATGAGATACAGCGACAGCATGGCGCGCAGTGCCGAACATTTGCGAGCCGCATTGCCTTTGATGACTCAGCAGCGCGCCGCGCTGCATCCGGCCAGTTACGCCGTTTGGTATGAATTCGTCAGCGGCATCAATCCCGCCCTGAATCAATCGCTGAATGCCAAAACAGCCGGCGGCCAGACGCTGGATGAAGCACAGACCTGGGCGCTGTATCGCGAACACGTGTGCGAGCTGGACCCCGCCACCGGCGAGCGCATCAGCGCCGGGCTGAGCCAAGTGCTGGAGGGCATGGCCGCCTCAGCCGCTGAAGCCGGCCAACAATCGGCGCGCTTTGATCAATCGCTGACCAGCTGGGTCGAACGCCTGCTGGACAACCCTCCGCAACAAGCTCAGGCCCAGGTGCTGCAAGAATTGCTCAGCGGCACCCGTGAAATTCGCGGCGCCTTGAGCCATCTGCAACAAAGGCTGGACAGCAGCCAAGAAGAAATCAACAGCCTGCGTGAAGACGTGCGGCGCGCCCGCGGCGAAGCCTTGCTGGATGCCCTCACCGGCCTGGCCAATCGCCGGGCCTTTGATCTGCAGATGCAAAAGTGCATCGAAGCCCCGCACGCTGACCGGGACCGTGCGCCCTGCCTGGTCTTGGGCGACATCGACTTCTTCAAGCGCGTCAACGACAGCTATGGCCATGCTTTTGGGGACCAAGTGTTACGTGCAGTGGCGCAGACGCTGAAGGGCGTGGCGGGCACCGGCGGAGGCAGCCCCTCGACGGCCAGCACGGCAGACGCCAATGAAGCGAACGCCGCCCTGCCCGCACGCATCGGCGGAGAAGAATTTGCCCTGCTTTTGCCGAATGGCGAATTGCAAAAAGCCCAGCAAATGGCGGAAACCATGCGCGCCAGCGTGGCTGCCAGCCGCATCCGCCGCGGCACAACGGCGGGCGAGATTGAGCGCGTCACCATCTCGATCGGGGTGACCCAGATGGCCAAGGGCGAAACTGCCGACAGTTTTTATGCCCGCGCTGACCGCGCGCTTTATGCCTCCAAGCGCACCGGACGCAACTGCGTCACCGTGTTGGCCGCTTGATGGCCGCTCGTGATCCAGGGCTGAAGCCCCCTTGCATCATGCTGGCACAGGGCAGGCCTCGCAACCGCGCTGCCGATTCGGTATAAGTTCTAGCCTTTCAGGGCCGCCCAAGGGCCGCCCGGGCCTATACACTGGCTTCTTCAGGAGCATCGTCCAAACAATGTCATCCAGCACAAGAAGCGCACTGTCGCACCGATCCGCGCCCCCGCTGGCCCTGCAAGGGAGCTATTGATGTTCGAGCGTGCCTCGCTTCGATATGCAGTGATCGTGGCCCTCTTGGTCGGGCTGCTGGTGCCCACGGCCGTCACCTCGCTATGGGATGCCCAAGCCACCCGTCACACGGCCCTGGAAGACCTGAAACGAGATCTGGCGCGCACCACGGAAGTGATGTCGCTGTCCTTGGCCGAACCGGTCTGGCAGGTCTCGCCGGACTTGGCCGAGCCCATGATCAAGGCGCAGTTCGATGACCCGCGTTTTGTTTCCGTGGTGGTGCGCGAACAGTCCACCACCACTGCCTTCCAAGAAGTGCGCCGCCCTCAAAGCTCGGACGAGCAAGACCTGACCCTCAAGGCCAGCCGCCCGGTGCTGCGCGATGGTCGACAGATCGCCGAGCTGACTGTGGAGATGAGCGCCGCGCCGTTGCTGGCCGCCAAGCGGGCCGATATGGTGCGAACCTTGTGGCGCAGCGTGGTCACCTTGACCATGTCTTCGCTGCTGATTCTGTGGGTGATGCGAAGGCGCGTGCTGCTGCCGATGACACAGCTGACTCAGGCCGCCGAGGCCCTCGCCGCCGGTCAACTGGAAAAGCCGCTGGATCTGGTCGGCAGCGATGAGATCGCCCGCGTCAGCTTGGCGATGGAGCGCATGCGGCAGTCCTTGCTGCAAGCCTTTGAGGAACTGCGCCACCATGCCAACACGCTGGAAGAGCAAGTCGAGCAGCGCACCGCCGAGTTGACCACCAGCAATGAAGATCTGACCCAGGCCTTGGCGCATCTGAAGACGGCGCAACATGAATTGGTCGAATCTGAAAAACTCGCTTCTCTGGGCCGGTTGGTGGCCGGGGTGGCTCATGAGTTGAACACGCCGCTGGGCAACTCTTTGACGGTCGTGTCCTCACTGGAAGACCGCTACAAGGCCTTGGACGAAATGTTGTCCAGTGCCACACCGATGCGGCGCAGCATGCTGGAAGACTTGGTGCGCGACACCCGTCGCGGCCAGGACATCTTGCAGCGCAATGTGCAAAAAGCCGCCGACTTGGTACGTGACTTCAAGCAAGTAGCCATCGACCAAACCACCGACCTGCGGCGCGACTTTGATCTGGCCCGCGTGGTCGAAGATGTCTTGATCATGGTCGAGCCCAGCTTCAAGCACACGCCCTTCCTCATCAAGACCGATCTGGGCAGTGGCATCTCGATGAACAGCTACCCCGGCTCGCTGGGCCAAGTGCTGACCAATCTGCTGATCAATGCGCTGGTGCATGGATTTGAAGGCCGTACCGAGGGCGAGGTGCGGGTGCACTGCGCTCAACTCAGCCCTGATGAGGTGGAACTGAGCATCATCGACAACGGCCGCGGTATGGATGAGTCGGTGCGGCGGCGCATCTTCGACCCCTTCTTCACCACCAAGCTCGGCACCGGGGGCTCTGGCCTGGGCATGCACATCGTGCACAACATCGTCACCAATGTGCTGGGCGGCCAGATTGAAGTCTTCAGCGCGCCCGGTCACGGTGCCCGCATGTTGATTCGCCTGCCCACCGTCGCCCCCGAGCGCGGCGGCGCCGAAGGATCGCTGCACTAAGCGGCCTGCAGCGCCCTCTGAGGGCGAGCCTTTCGCCGTCACAAACCGTCACGCAAGCCATACAGGGTTTGCACTGACTCGACGGCCTCTCATCGACACAATGAGTCCATCGCAGCAAGAAAAGCCGATTCAAAAGCGAATCGGCAAGGCAGCGAGATTGACTCAACCAAGAAGAAAGGCAAGTCGATGAACAAGCATACTTTCACCAAGACCGCTACCCTCGCTCTGGCCCTGGTCGCCGGCAGCGCCTTCGCCAACGAAACCGGCTGGTATGTGGGAGCGGACATCGGTCAAGCCCGCAACAATTTGACCAGCCCCACCAGCCCTGCCGTGGGCCTCGATAAGAAGGACACTGCTTACGGCATGCACGGTGGTTATCAGTTCAACAAGTATTTCGCCACCGAGCTGGGCGTGACCCGCCTGGGCACCCAAAAGATCGGCGACAACAAGGCCACCACCACCGCTTATTCGCTGGATGCCATTGGCCGTTTGCCGGTGAGCGACAAGTTCTCGGTTTATGGCCGCTTGGGTGCCGCTCATATGGAGCGTAACTACAGTGCCGCTTCGGGCAACCATGCCGCAGGCTTCAAGGTGGGCCTGGGTGCGGACTACGCCATCGACAAGAACTGGTCGGTGCGTACCGAGCTGACACGCTACAACAACGTGCCGACCACCAGCACCTTCGGCAACACCCTGGATAGCTGGAACGTGGGCGTGAACTACCGCTTCTAAAGCGCCTTAGCCACCCAAGGAATCCTTAAGCACGAGAGGCTGGGGGAGACAAACGGCCGGGACGAGGAGCGCCACTCCAGGGAGCCATCTGCGGCAAAGCAAAAGCCGCAGCGCCCCGAGCCCCATTCCGAGAGCCGAAGAGCCCGTTGCAGCCAATGCTGCCGCGGGCTTTTCCTCATCGAGGCCATGGCCTGGGCCGCACGCAATTGACCACCGCTTGGGCCAGAGTGGCATTCAAAGAGTCAGCAGCTCAAGCAGCTCAACCCGCTGCGAAAACCGCCGCAAAAGCCGCCACGAACGCTGCGGCAGCTGAATCAAAAGCGGGTCATGCCTCGCCAACTGATTCAGCAGGCTAGGAGGCAGGACTCAGACTACGCTCAGTTCGAAGCAGCGGACGCCGCAGCGCTGGCAGCTTCGGGCAGTGAGGCGGGCACTGCGGGCGCTGATGCCGCCACGTCCGAAGCCGATTCTGCGTGAGGTGCGGCCACATCATGCTTTTCGCCGCTCATGTCGATGCCGCCACCGCTTTTCATCAAGATAAAAATGGCCAAGGCAGCAAAAAGAGCAAAGCCGACGAGCAATTTCCACATGGTTCAGGTCCAGTCCGTCAAAAGTAGTTGAAAGAAACAAGCGCTTATTGTGGTTGCCCAAGCTGACTGCAGACTGAGCAAAGACCCGCGCTTTGGCGCACGCCCATGAAAAAAGGGCAGCCCCAAGGCCGCCCTTCTCAAAACCAAGCGGTCAGTGCCGCTTTGGCTTTAGCCCTCAGGGGCGCTCAATCATTGGCGTAGATGTCCACGTCCTTGGTTTCGCGCACGAACAGCAGGCCGATCACCAGCGTCATCGCTGCGACGCCGATGGGGTACCACAGGCCGTGATAGATGTTGCCGTTTTGAGCCACCATCGCGAAAGTGATGGAAGGCAGCAGTCCACCGAACCAGCCGTTACCAATGTGATAAGGCAAGCTCATCGAGGTGTAACGGATGCGAGTCGGGAACATTTCCACCAGCATGGCAGCAATCGGGCCGTAAACCATGGTCACGTACAGCACCAGCACGAACAGAATGGCAATCACCACCGGCTGGTTGATCTTGGCGGAGTCAGCCTTGGCGGGATAGCCAGCGGCCTTCATCGCTTCGCTCAATTCCTTCTTGAAGGCGGCGATGCCCTTGGTCGAAGCTTCATCAAACTTGTGCTCTGTGGCCTTGGTGGCATTCAGGCCGTTGATGACCTTGTCGCCCACCTTGATCACGGCCACCGAACCCGCCGGGCCGGCCACGGTTTCATAGCTGGCTGAGGCTTGTGCCAGAGCACGCTTGGCGATGTCGCAAGAACTGGTGAAGTCAACTTCACGAGCGATTGGGCTACCCTGGAAGGAGCAAGTGCTGGTATCCACCGTCAGCGAGATTTGGGCAGAGGCTTGAGCCTTGGCCAGATCAGGGTTGGCCGCATTGGTCAGCGCCTTGAACAGCGGGAAGTAAGTGACGATCGCGAGCAGCAGACCCGCCATGATGATGGGCTTGCGGCCGATCTTGTCAGACAGGGTGCCGAAGATGACGAAGAACGGCGTGCCCAGCAGCAGGGAGACGGCCACCATGATGTTGGCGGTGGACATTTCCACCTTCAAGACGCTGGTCAGGAAGAACAATGCATAGAACTGGCCCGAGTACCAAACCACGCCTTGGCCCGCGACCAAGCCGAACAAGGCCAGCATGACGATCTTCAGGTTCTTCCACTGACCGAAGGACTCCGACAAAGGCGCCTTGGAGGTCTTGCCTTCCGACTTCATCTTCTGGAAGGCCGGGCTTTCATTCATCGACAAGCGAATCCACACGCTGATGCCCAGTAGCAGAATCGAAACGATGAAAGGCACACGCCATCCCCAAGCCGCGAACTCGGTTTCACCGATCACGGTACGGGTTCCCAGAATCACCATCAGCGACAGGAACAAGCCCAGCGTTGCGGTGGTTTGAATCCAGGAGGTGTAGGCGCCACGCTTGCCTGGAGGGGCATGCTCGGCCACATAGGTGGCGGCACCACCGTACTCACCACCCAGCGCCAAGCCTTGCAGCATGCGCAAGCCGATCAAGATGACCGGCGCCGCGGCACCAATGGTGGCGTAAGAAGGCAGCACACCGACGATGAAGGTCGACAGACCCATGATCAGAATGGTCACCAAGAAGGTGTACTTGCGACCAATCATGTCGCCCAGACGGCCAAACACCAGCGCGCCGAAGGGGCGCACGATGAAGCCTGCAGCAAAGGCCAACAGCGAGGCAATGAATGCCGCCTGTGGGTCCAGGGCCGAGAAGAATTGCTTGGCGATGATCGGCGCCAAAGAACCGTAGAGGTAGAAGTCGTACCACTCGAACACGGTGCCGAGTGAGGAAGCGAAGATGACCTTCTTTTCCTCAGCCGTCATCGGCGTGTTGGTCGTGGAGACTGCGCTTGCAGTTGCCATGGTGGGATGTCTCCGGAAGTTTTTGCACGAGAACCACCGCCCGGTAGCTCTTGGCCGAACTATGGGAGCCGCCTCTGACCCGACTCTGACGCCAGACTTAAGCCAAACTGACAAAACCGACTGCAACCCGCAGTCAAAATTTCGCAATGCGGCATTTGAGCCGCATCAAGGGTAAGTCCCAAAGTGCCCCGTCACGCTTTGCTGACGACGATTTTCAGCGGCTTCGTGCTCGCCGTTGGCTGGCCGGGCTCCGCACCCGGCCCCGGCTCAGCCCATGTCCCTCAACGGCCTCAGGGCGAAACTCGCCGCACGCCGGGGCGCGAGCGCGCTGCCGCCTCCCAGTCGCCCTGCTCAAACCAGGGGTCGCCGCGCAAATAAGCGGCCAACATTTCCAGCGAATCCAAGCCCCAAAACAGCTTGCCGTCCACGGCAATAGTCGGCACGCCAAACACGCCCAGGCCGAGCGCCTCTTCGGTGGCGACGCGCAAGGCTTCCTTGATCTCCTCACTGCCGGGGTCACGCGCCGGGGTCAGGTCTTGCGTCAAAGCGGCCAAGCGGCCGGCCTCATTGGCATCAGCGCTCTGGCTGCGCCAGACATGATGAAAAATCTTCTCAACTTGCAAGCGATTGGGCGTACCGCCAGCTGGCGCGCAGGCCCAGGCCAAGCGCAAGAGCGGCAAAGGGTTGAAGGGATGCTGGGCCGGCACCTGCAGCGGGATCTTCAACTGATGGGCCGTCCAAGCGATCTGACGGAAGGTCCATTGACGCTTCGGCTCGATCTCGGCCGGGCCTTTTTGACCCAGCGCGTGCAGCAAAGCGGCAAACAAGATGGGCCGGTACTCCACGCTGTAGTTCAAGCCTTCCAAGGCTTGCGGCAAGCGATCAAAGGCCAGAGCTGCAAACGGAGAAATCGGATCAAAGTAAAACGTCAAATGCTTCATGTTCAGGCCTTTTAAATGGAGGAGCCAGGTTCTGCAGCAGTGAAGATGCCCAGGTCCAGGAGTTGCTCGCGCCGGGCTGGCAAGCGCTGCAAGATCTCCAGGCGGGTCTCGTCATTGGCCTTGGACCAAACTGTAATTTCAGGAATCGTGCGGGCGCAGCCTTCGCACCACCCGGTCGGCTGATGAATGCGGCAAACATTGGTGCAAGGCGACTTCACCTGAGATGTGATCACGCCGCTCATGCTTGCACCACGTCGATCACCGGCGCCCCCGTCAGAGACACCAACTCGTCCGGCGTCATTGGAAAGACGCCATTCGGATGGCCAGCCGCAGCCCAGATCAAGTTAAATCGAAACAACTCGCGGTCCAAAAACAGCAAGGGCTGAGGCAAGCCATCGGCAGGCGCAAATCCAAGCGGCGAAACGCCGCCGATCGAAAAGCCCGTGCGGGTCTTCACGTAATCAGCATCAGCGCGGCCCAGCGGCCCGGTGTGCTGAGCGAGCTTTTTTTCGTCTACCCGCTTGTCGCCAGAGGTGATCACCATCACCGCGGCCTCATCGGCACGGCGCCGAAACACCACCGACTTGGCAATCTGGCCCAGGCTGACGCCGAGCGCATCGGCGGCTTCTTGCGAGGTTCGCGCGGCGACTTCCAACCAACGGGCTTCACGCGCATGTCGACGCTCGCTCAGTGCACCTTGCACGCGACGAAAACCCTCGGGCCGCTCTTGCGCTTGCGCTGGCACTTGTGCGTCGAGGATCGATTCATTAAGAACATTCATGCCCGCATTCTCTCAGGCAATCCCAAGGCAGCCGGGCTCAGAGGACTAAGCCTTTTGCGCTCTGGCTATACGACCGAGCGCAAAAGCTGTGGCCCGGGACCAAGCTGACCGGACACCGACTCGCGCCAACTCAGTCGCGATCCCGGCCATGACCATGCCTCTCTCTGTCGCGTCCATGAGCACGCTCATAGCCACGTTCACCTTCGCGACCCCAGCCGTCTCCATGCAGTTCGCTATGACTGTGCCGGTAATGCGGCACGAACTCATCACGGTACCAGTCGTCGCGCACAAAGTAGACCGGTCGCCCACAGGCTTCGTAATGCCTGCAGTGCATGTGCCAGTTTCTCTCATGACCCGGCGGCACACGAATGTAGACCGGCGCGGCCTGCACACGAGCCCGCTCGATCAAGACCGGCTGCGAGTAGATCAGCCGTGGCCGCGGCGCATGGCCAATGTCAACTTGGCCATAAAACCCCGGCTGCCCAATATTGATCGAAACCCCGACATCGGCCGCTTGAGCCTGCGCCATGTACCCCAAGCCCAGCACCCAAGCCGTCAAAAAGAACTTCTTGCTCATCGCCAAACTCCTGAGAGGTCTGAATCGACCCATTCGTTGTGTGTTGACTCAATCAACGCGCAGAAGCTAGCGCGGGTGCACCCCTCGTCACATTTGGAAACGCAATACCCAACAAAACATCCGCAGTCAAAGCCGTTTCAGCCGCCAGAAGACCCCTGCGACCTCGGATCGGCGAAGCGGCGCCGCTCAGCCGATAAAATACAAAGCAGAACGAAATGTCGCGGCACCAGCCCTGGTGTCGGCGAATGCACGGGCCTTTACGCGGGCCATCGTGAACGTCACCCTTCCCCCTCGTCTGCCATCGCCTGGCCGGGTCTTTTTTCTTGCATTCACGCCCCCATGAACATCACCGTCCTCGAAGAACTGAAGGCTTACATCGACCCCCTGACCCCGGACGAACACCAGGCCCTGGAGCGCAGCATCTTGAGCGAAGGTTGCCGTGATGCCCTGGTGCTGTGGGGCGATATCTTGGTCGATGGCCATAACCGCTACGGCATCTGCCAAAAACACGGCCTGCCCTTCAACACCGTACAGAACACCCGCTTCCAATCGATGGAAGACGTGCATCTGTGGATGATCGACCAGCATTTGGGCCGTCGCTCGGTGTCTGACTTCCAACGCGGCGTATTGGCTCTGCGCAAGAAAGAAATCACCAGCGCCCGCGCGCAAGCGGCCGTGGCCGCTCTGGCCGAAGCTGGCACAGCCATCGGTACCGAATTCCCCAGCGAGATTGGCTCCGAAGCCACTGGCGCCCTGCCACAGCCCGAGCCGCTGACCAGCCGCGAAGCAATTGCCAAAGCCGCCCGCATCAGCAGCAATACCGTGGTGCAGATCGAAAAGATTCAGAAAAGTGCCGCGCCTGAATTGGTGGAGGCGGTCAAGGCCGGCACCATTTCGATCAATGCGGCGGCCGCCGTGGCCAGCCTGGACAAGGAAGAGCAGATCGCTGCCGTTGCCGGCGGCAAGAAAGAGCTGCAGCAGGCGGCCAAGCGGGTGCGCGAAAGCAAATCAGGCAGCCGCGCAAGCAAGACCGAAGGTGGCGACGCAAGTGCGGGCGAAGGCGCGCCGGACGAGAGCGCCGAAAGCGCTGAAGAACGCAATCGGCAGGCCCAGTTGCAACTCTTGCAAAGCACGGTGGCTGAATTGACTGCTGAAAACAAAGCCTTGAAAGAAGAGAACCAGCGGCTGCGGGAAGAGCTGGCTGCCGCGCAGTCACAGGGCTGAGGCCTAACTGTCGCTACAGTCGGGCCCTAACACCTCTTTCAGCACAGCATGGACAGCAGCGACCTTCACCAGCAAAGCCACGCAGAAATCCAGGCAGAGAACCTGGCTTTGCGCCAGCAGCTCGAAGCCATCCTGAGGGAAGCGCGCAATAACGAATTGAAGATACGGCGCTTCGAACAGCTGGAACACAAGCTGATCGCCACGCGCTCGCTACTGGACTTGGTGCGGTTGCTGTTAGGTGACTACAAGTCGGCCTTTGGTATCGACTGCGTCGCGCTGTCTTTGCTGGACCGCGACCATGAAGCCAGCCGCATGCTGGACGCGGAACTGGGCGCGGATGGGCCCATTCAAGGCCTGCATTTACTGCAATCCGACGCGCCCTTGCTGGCCCTGCATGCTGACCTGAAGCCTTGGTTGGGGCCATTCAAGGCCAGCGCACATGCTGAGCTATTCAGGGGCCAAGCCCGGGCGGCGGATGTTGCCTCGCTCGCACTGCTGCCCCTAAGTCGACACGGAGAACTGATTGGCAGCCTGCACTTCGGCAGCGTGGATGAGCAACGCTATGAAGCTCAGGCGGGCACTGCTTTGTTGGAGCGGCTGGCCGCCATCGTCTCGGTTTGCCTGGACAGCACGCTCAATCAAGAACGCTTGAAACTGGCCGGCCTGACCGACGCGCTGACCGGCGTGCACAACCGTCGCTACTTTGAACACCGCTGCCTGATCGAGATTGCCCAGGCCCGCCGCTATCGGCACGACTTGGCCTGCCTCTTCCTGGACTTGGATCGATTCAAGGCCATCAATGACCGCTATGGTCATCCGGCCGGCGATGCGGTGTTGCGGGCCGTCGGCCATAACATCCAGACTCAGCTGCGCGCGGGGGACACGATTGCCCGATTCGGCGGCGAAGAGTTTGTCGTCCTGCTGCCACAAGCGCCCGCCTTGCATGCACGCGAGATCGCCGAGCGCATACGTGCGGGCATTGCCGCACGGCCCTTCAGCTTGCCTAGCGGCGAAGTGATCACCGCCAGTGTGTCTGTGGGCCTGGCCATGTTGCCGACCGAGCGAATTCAGACGGAAGCTCAGGAACTGGCCGATCAATTGGTCAAGTCGGCCGATCAAGCCCTGTACCAAGCCAAGGCCGAGGGACGCAACCGCGTCGTTTTTAGCAGTTCTTAATTAGCTGCTCTTAACGCTCCAAACGTACGGGGCGCAGGTCTCACCTCCTTGGTCTTAGTGGGCTGACGCTAGCACTCGCCAAAACGATCCCACTGAGCCCTAGGCAAACCATCTGCCTCATCCGTTTGAGCGCGGCGCCTTCGATTCCTCATTCTTTGAGCCAGAAAGCAAAAACCCCTGATTCACAAGATTTCTCTTGCAGATCAAGGGTTTTGCATTACTTGGCGGAGTCGGAGAGATTCGAACTCTCGATGCAGGTTTTGCCCACATACTCCCTTAGCAGGGGAGCACCTTCGGCCACTCGGTCACGACTCCAGCGCAGCCTTGAATTCTATACTAAGTATTCAAGAGCTTTCAAGACTTATGCAGAAATTTGTTCCAATTCGAAGGCGCGATGCAAAGCACGCACAGCCAACTCCATGTACTTCTCGTCGATCACGACGCTGGTCTTGATCTCACTGGTGGAAATCATCTGGATGTTGATGCCCTCTTCGCTCAGCGCGCGGAACATCTTGGAGGCCACGCCGACATGTGAGCGCATGCCGATGCCGACGATAGACACCTTGCAAATGCGCGCATCGCCCATGACCTTGGAGGCTTGGGTGGCCGGACCCACCGTCTTCTCCAGCAACTCCATGGTGCGCGCATAGTCGTTGCGGTGCACGGTGAAGCTGAAGTCGGTCTTGCCGTCGTGCGAAACGTTCTGAATGATCACGTCGATGTCGATGTTTGCATCGGCCACCGGGCCCAGGATTTGGAATGCAATACCCGGCTTGTCCGGCACGCCCAGCAGCGTCACCTTGGCCTCATCGCGGTTGAAGGCAATACCCGAAACGACGGCTTGTTCCATTTTCTCGTCCTCTTCAAAACTGATCAGCGTGCCAGACTTGGCCTCTTCTTCGATGGCGATATCCCAAGGCGTGAAGCTGGACAGCACGCGCAGGGGCACCCGGTATTTGCCGGCAAATTCAACCGAGCGGATTTGCAAAATCTTTGAGCCCAGCGAGGCCATTTCCAGCATTTCTTCAAAGCTGATGGTGTGCAGGCGACGCGCCTCGGGCACGATGCGAGGGTCGGTGGTGTAGACCCCGTCCACATCGGTGTAGATCAGGCACTCGGCGGCCTTCATCGCTGCCGCGATCGCTACGGCGGAGGTATCCGAGCCGCCACGTCCCAAAGTCGTGATGTTGTGGTCCTCGTCAATGCCTTGGAAGCCGGCAATAACCACGACCTTGCCGGCCGCCAGATCGGCGCGCACGCGGGTGTCATCAATGCTCTCGATGCGTGCCTTGGTGTAACTGGAATCGGTGGCGACGGGCACTTGCCAGCCGGTATAGCTCACCGCCTCCAGGCCTTCGGCTTGCAATGCAATCGCCAACAAGCCCACCGACACCTGCTCGCCAGTGGCGGCAATCATATCGAGTTCGCGATTCAGTTCAGCGCTGCCGACAGAGGGCGACAGCTCTTTGGCCAAACCCAGCAAACGGTTGGTTTCGCCGCTCATGGCCGAGGGCACGACCACCATTTGGTGGCCCGCACGCGCCCATTTGGCGACACGCTTGGCAACATTGCGGATGCGCTCGGTCGACCCCATCGAGGTGCCGCCGTACTTGTGAACAATCAAGGCCATAGGAAGAGTGGTTGCGCGGGGGTCAAGGTCCCGGGACGGGTAATGCTGCGCCGCGGTCGCAACCTTCGATTCTAGCTGCTGCATTGCAGCAATATGACGATCAATTGAGTTACGAAACAAGCATGGAATCGGGCTTCCAGGTCAAGCTCAAGGCCGTTTCGCCTGGCTTGGCCAGCCAACGCGCATCAAGCCCCAAGCCAGGGGCATAGACCAGCTCATCTCCTGCAAACAAGAGCGGCCCCTTGCGTTGCCAGGCCGGCACGGCGGCCTCTTGATAGGCTTTCTTGAGACTGCGCAAACAACTGTTCCGCGCGCACTGGAACTGCTCGCCCCCGCTGCGTGAACGCATGACCAAGGCCCGCAGCGCCTCCTGGCTAACACCCGCACTCAGGCTAGGCTCCACCTGCCAAGCACCCGCCCAGTCGGCCAGGGGATAGATGCCCGGCTGCGACAAATCCAGTTCGACTGAACCCAAGGATTCCGAGACGATGCGGCTCGCGCTTGGCTGCCAAGTCAATCGCCCGCGATAGCGTCGCAAGAGCCCGCCAGCGCAGGACCATGTCGCCGGCTGACATCCTACTAACTCATGCGCTAAGCGGAGCAAGAGGCTGGCCGGAGCGACTTGACCGGTTTGCGCAGCCAACCAAGCTCGCAAGGCATTGCGAGCGCGAAGCTCACTGAGCTTGAACAGCGCAGGCAAGCAAAGACCAGGCAGTCCATCCGCCAGCGCATCAAGGTCTTCCTGAGCCACCTCATCCTGCAGCGCTGCGGCGTGCTGGGCCCAAGTGGCCGCTTGAGCCAAACTCGCCTCGGCTTGCGGAAACGCTTGCAACAAGCCAGGCCACACATCCAAGCGCAAACGGTTACGTGCAAAGCGCGTGTCTCGATTGCTGTCGTCTTCGATGTGGCTGAGCGCATGTTGCTGCACATAAGCTTGCACCGCCTCGCGAGGCTGATCCAGCCAAGGTCGAGCCCAGCACAAATCATCTTCTCGCCATTGCTGCGCGGGCATGCCGGCCAAGCCCGCCACGCCAGCGCCACGCAAAGCTTGCAAAAGCAAAGTTTCAGCCTGGTCGCGCCGATGGTGCGCCAGCAAGAGCAAGGTCGCCCCGACCTCATGAGCCATGGTGCTGAGTGCGGCATAGCGCTGCTCGCGCGCCCAAGCTTCGACACTTTGTGCAGGAGAAGGAGCGCCCGTCAGGCGCGTCGCGCGAAAGCGCAAAGGCAGGCCGCCCTCAGCCCAAGCCGCACATTGCGCTAGGCAATGATCAAGCCAGTCATCGGCATTGGGGCTGAGCCCGTGATGCACATGCAGGGCCACGACCTCTAAACCTGCGCCCTGCTCTTGGTTCAGGGCCTGGGCTTGGCGGGCCGCCGCATGAAGCAGCGCGGTGGAATCGCGTCCACCGCTGTAAGCAACAGCAATACAGCGGCTCAAGGACAACTCAAGGACGACTCAGGCCGGGGTTCAGCGGCTCTTGGTATCACCAAAGCGGCCGTAGGCCTGCAGGCGCTCATAGCGGCGCTCCAGCAATTCCTTGGGCTTCAAGTCGCTGACCTGGCGCAGCGCTTCACCCAGCGCACGCTTGAGGTTGGAGGCCATCTGCTTGTTGTCGCGATGGGCACCGCCCACTGGTTCGCTGACGATCTTGTCGATCAAGCCCATGGCCTTCAAGCGATGGGCAGTAATGCCCAGCGCGCTGGCCGCCTCGGGCGCGCGCTCAGAAGACTTCCAAAGAATGGAGGCACAGCCTTCCGGAGAAATCACCGAATAGGCCGAAAACTGCAGCATCAGAACCTGGTCTGCCACGCCGATGGCCAAAGCGCCGCCGGAGCCGCCCTCGCCAATCACGGTAGCGATGATGGGCACTTCCAACTGCGCCATCTCAAAGATGTTGCGGCCGATGGCTTCCGACTGACCACGCTCCTCGGCACCAATGCCGGGGTAGGCGCCCATGGTGTCGATCATGGTGAAGACGGGCAGGCCGAACTTCTCGGCCAGCTTCATCAGGCGCAGGGCTTTGCGATAGCCCTCGGGACGCGGCATACCGAAGTTGCGCAAGGTGCGCTCTTTGGCGTCCGAGCCGCGCTGATGGCCGACCACCATACAGGCTTGGCCATTGAAGCGAGCCAGGCCGCCGACGATCGCGGCGTCATCTGCAAAGTGACGGTCACCGTGCAGTTCTTGGAAATCGGTGAAGACCTCGGCGCAGTAGTCGAGCGTCTGGGGGCGCTGCGGATGGCGGGCCACTTGATAGACCTGCCAGGGCGCCACATTGGCGTAGACATCCTTGGTCAGCTGCTGGCTTTTCTTGCTGAGCCGGTCAATCTCTTCCGAGATGTCGACAGCGGACTCGCTCTGCACATAGCGCAGCTCTTCGATCTTGGTTTCGAGCTCGGCGATGGGCTGCTCGAATTCGAGAAAATGTTTCTTGCTCATCCTGCGATTCTTGGTCAGTGAGGAAGGTCCTGGACCGGACTGCCTATTGTAAAGGCCGTCCAGCGAGGGCAAATGTCTACTCCACCGGGAGCGGATCGAGGCTACGCCAAATGTACCATGTGGCTACCGAGCGGTAAGGTGCCCAGGCCTCCCCCAGTTCGCGAGCTTCGGCACGCGATACCGGCTCCCCCGAAAAGTAATTTTCGCTGATGCCTTTGAGCAAGCGCGGGTCGTCCAGCGGCAGCACATTGGGCCGGGTCAAATGGAAGATCAGGAACATTTCGGCGGTCCAACGACCGATGCCGCGAATTGCGACGAGTTCGTCGATGATGGCTTCGTCATCCATCTGCGTCCACTGACGAACGTGAACCGTGCCCGCCTCGAAATGCTGGGCCAGATCACTCAAATACTCGATCTTGCGCGCCGGCAGGCCAATGCCTTTCAAAGCGCCTTCAGGCAAAGCCAGCACCGCCGCCGGCTGAACCCGCGCCGATGAAGAGGCGGACATCAAGCCCGCGAACTTCTCCCAGGCCGCCTGCGCCGTCTTGACCGAGATCTGTTGGCCGATGACGGACCGGGCCAGCGTCGTGAATGCATCGCTGCGGCCTTGCAGGCGCGCCTCGCCAAACTGCGGGATGAGCTTCTTCATCACCCGGTCTCGCTTGACCAAGTGGCGGCAAGCCTCGTCCCAATAGTCCGGGGTCACCCCGGTTGCTGAGGGCCGCGCCACGTCAGGCCCGCGTCCAAGTCGTGCCGCTGGGCGAGTCTTGCAAGGCAATACCGAGGGCCAGCAACTCTTGGCGGATGCGATCGGCCGCAGCGAAATCGCGCGCAGCCTTTGCAGCAGCACGGGCTTCGATCTGCGTCAAGATGGCCGCTTCATCCACGCCAGAACCGGCTTGCAAATAGTCGCGCGGCGCTTGCTGCAAAAAGCCCAGCACGCCTGCCAATTGCTTGAGCAACTGGGCATCGGCCAAAGTGCGACTGCGGTTGACCTCGGCGGCCAACTCGAACAAGACCGCCACTGCGCCAGGCGTATTGAAGTCGTCGTCCATGGCGGCGCGGAAAGCGGCCGCCTGCGGATGAGTCCAATCAATTTCGGCAGCTTGACCGCTCAGATCCAGTCCATCCAAGGCGGTGTACAGGCGACGCAGCGAGTTGCGGGCATCGTCCAGATTCACATCGCTGAAATTGAAGGGGCTGCGGTAGTGCGTGCGCAGCATGAAGTAACGCAGGGTCTCTGCGTCATAGCGCTGCAGCACTTCGCGGATGGTGAAGAAGTTGCCCAAGGACTTGGACATCTTCACATGGTCCACATTCAGCAAACCGTTGTGCGCCCAGATCGTGGCAGGGCCCACACCGTTGGCACCTTCGCTTTGCGCGATTTCGTTTTCATGGTGAGGGAACTGTAGATCCGCGCCGCCGCCATGCAGATCGAACTGTTCACCCAACAAAGCGCAGGCCATGGCCGAGCATTCGATATGCCAACCCGGGCGACCTGGACCAAAGTCGGAAGCAAACTTGGCGTCCTCAGGCTCCTCAACTTTGGCGGCCTTCCAGAGCACGAAGTCCAGCGGATCTTGCTTGCCGTCGTCCACCGCCACGCGCTCACCGGCACGCAAGTCATCCAGCGACCGGCCCGACAACTTGCCATAACCAGGGAAGGCGCGCACCGAGTAATTCACATCGCCATTGCTGGCGCGATACGCCAGGCCCTTGCCCTCGAGCTTGCCAATCATCGACAGCATTTGCGGCACGTACTCCGTGGCGCGAGGCTCATGGGTCGGCCGCTCCACCCCCAGCGCATCCAGATCCGCATGCATGGCTTGGACCATTTCCTCGGTCAATTGCCGGATCGGAATGCCGCGCTCCAGAGCGCGACGAATGATCTTGTCGTCGATGTCGGTGATGTTGCGCACATAGCTCACCTTGTAACCACTCGCACGCAGCCAACGGTAGACCAGATCGAAGGCCACCATCATGCGGGCATGGCCGACATGGCAGAGGTCGTAAATGGTGATGCCGCACACATACATGCGGGCATGGCCCGACTCAAGCGGCGTGAAGGGCTGAACCGTACGGCTCAAGGAGTTGTAGATGCGAAGGGACATGGAGCAATCGAGGCTTGTTCTGAGGCGAGATGCAGACGATAAGGCGTCAATCACCCGGCCATCAAAACAATCAGCTGCGGTTCACAGGGAGACATCGGCACGAGCCCTAGCGTTGGAGCCGCGAGCGGTCCAGCTTCAGGCAGGGCGCCGTAGAATGAGCCTCAGTATAGCGGTTGGCCCGGGCCGCCCGCCCCCGCGATGACCCTCCCCCAGGCTGCCCTGACACTCGCCAGCGCCCGGTGGCAGCCCAACGAATTGCCCAAAGCACCGATAAAGCACCGATGCAAAGCCGCCCCCTTTTTAAGCTCCTCAGCTCACTTTTGAAGCGAGCACTGCCGCTGGCAATCCTCCTATCTGGCGCAGCGCAGGCGGCCGACCTGGACGTCGCTCAACGTCAGTGGCTGGCCGGTCAACGTCAGCAAGCCGTGGCCACCATTGAAAAGGCGCTGAGCGCCAACCCCAACGAGTTAAAGCTGCGATTTGCGCTCGGCGTGATGCGTATGGAACTGGGAGAGCTGGATCAGGCGACCAAGTTGTTCACCGCTTTGACGCAAGACTTTCCCGATATTGCTGAGCCCTACAACAACTTGGCGGTGATTCAAGCCGCGCGGGGCGAGCTGACCCAGGCCCAAAACAGCCTGGAGCAAGCCTTGGCTTTGCAGCCGGCCCATGCCCAAGCCCTTGAAAACCTCGGCGATGTGCTGCTACGGCAGGCAGCGCGCGCGTTTCAAAGCGCCCAGCAAGCGCAAACAGCGCCCAGCGCGTCGCTCACCCAGAAGCTCAAACTCACCCAGGAACTGTTGAGCCAAACTCAAGGAAGCCAAACTCAAGGGACAAGGCCCCTCGACAAGGCGGCATTGCAGTGATTGAGTGACAATCCGCGCCCACGCCCCTTGAAGTTCTGAGTTTCAGGAAGAAGACATATGCAAGCGACTCTTAAGCTGTCTGCAAAGCAACTGCTGCGCCGGATCACAACAGCTGGCGGCATCAGTGTGATGGCCCTCGTGCTGGCGGCCAGCGCCCAGGCGCAAACCGTCAAGCTGAGCACCAGCGCAGGCGACATCCGCATCGCTTTGGACGCCGAGAAGGCGCCCAAATCAACTGCCAACTTCATCGCCTATGTGAAAGCCGGCCATTACAACGGCCTGATCTTTCACCGCGTGATCGAGAACTTCATGATCCAAGGTGGTGGATTCACCAAAGACATGAAGCAGTTGCCGACCCGGCCGCCCATTCCGCTGGAGTCGCGCAACGGCCTGCAAAACGTGCGCGGCAGCATCGCCATGGCGCGCACCAATGACCCCAATTCGGCCACCTCGCAGTTTTTCATCAACACCGTCGACAACGCCTTTCTCGACGCCGAGAACTCGCGCGACGGCCAAGGCTATGCCGTGTTCGGCCAAGTCATCGAAGGCATGGACGTGGTGGACAAGATCCGCGCCCAGCCCGTCGGCGATCGCAACGGCCAACAAAACGTGCCGCTGACCCCCATCATCATCAACAAAGCCATTCTGGAGCCCAAGAAATGAGCAAAACCGTCGAACTGCACACCAACCACGGCCTGATCGTCGTCGAACTCGATGACGCCAAAGCGCCCGTGACCACTGAGAACTTCCTGTCCTATGTGCGCAGCGGGCACTACAACGGCACGGTGTTCCACCGCGTCATCAAGGGTTTCATGATCCAAGGTGGCGGTTTCGAAGCCGGCATGAAGCAAAAGCCAACCACCGGCGAGATCAAGAACGAAGCCAATAACGGCCTGACCAACGAGCATTACACCCTGGCCATGGCCCGCACCAGCGCGCCGCACTCGGCCTCGGCCCAGTTCTTCATCAACACCACCAACAACGGCTTCTTGAACTTCAAGTCCGAAACGCCTTCGGGCTGGGGCTATGCCGTGTTCGGCAAAGTCATCAGCGGCAAGGAAGTGGTCGATGCCATCGAGAAGGTTCGCACCGGTCGCGCCGGCGGTCACGACGATGTGCCACTCGAAAACGTGGTGATCGAGCGCGCCGTTGAACTTGCCTGACTCTTCCGGTGAATTGAAGGGGCAGGCCAACTCCAATAGCGATTTGGCTGCGCCCCTGCTCTCCTTTGATGAATTGACGGCACCCGCCGAATGGCGCCGCATCGAGTTCCTCTCGGACTTGCATCTCTCGGAGAAGACACCCGCCACCCTGGCGGCCCTGGAACGCCATCTGCAAGAAACCAGCGCCGACGCGGTCTTCTTGCTGGGCGACATCTTCGAGGTCTGGGTTGGCGACGATGCTCGCTTTGATCCCTTTGAGTCGCGCTGCGTCGAGATCTTGCGCGCCGCCAGCCAAAGACTGCACCTGGCCTTTATGGCTGGCAACCGAGACTTTCTGCTGGGCCCGGACATGCTGGCCGATTGCGGCATTCAAGCCCTGTCCGACCCCACCGTGCTGATTGCTTTCGGGCAACGCTGGCTGCTGACCCACGGGGATGCGCTCTGCCTCTCTGACGTGGCCTACCAAGCCTTCCGAGCGCAGGTACGAAAGAGCGCTTGGCAGCAGCAATTCTTGGCTCAGCCCCTAGCTGTGCGCAGGGCATTGGCCCAGCAGATGCGCGAGGGCAGCCAAAACCAACAAGCCATGCAAGAACAATGGGGCGATCTGGACGCCCAGGCTTGTATTGATTGGCTCCAAGCCACGCAGTGCTCAGCCATGATTCACGGCCACACCCACCGCCCCACCACGCATCAGCTGTCTGATGGCCTGCAACGCCATGTGCTGAGCGACTGGGACTTCGAGTCCGAAGAAGCGCCGCGCGGCGATGTGCTGCGACTGCGGCAAGCCGGCCTGCGCCGGATCGCGCTGGCCTGATGTGGCATTGGCTTCGGGAGTCCTGGCGACGGCGCCGTGAAGCTCAGGCCCTGCGCCGGCACGCCATCCCCGAAGCGCTTTGGCAACTGACGCTGCTGCGTTACCCCTTTTTGGCCCGCCGCAGCCCGACTGAGCTGCAAGAACTGCGGCGCCTGTGCTCACTCTTTCTGGCCGAGAAAGAGTTTCACGGCGCCGCCGGCTTTGTGGTGACTGACGAAGTGGCCGTCGCGGTCGCCGCCCAGGCCTGCCTGCCGGTGCTGCGACTCGGGCTGGACTGGTACTCGGGCTTTGTCGGCATCGTCATGCATGCCGATGAAGTGCTGGCACAACGCGAAGTCGTCGACGACGATGGCATTGTTCATCACTATGAAGAAGCCCTTGCCGGCGAGGCGATGGAAGGTGGGCCCTTGATGCTGACCTGGGCGTCCATCAAGGACGAGGGAGATATCGCAAGCATGGATCCGCATGAAGCAGGCGTCTTCAATGTGGTGATCCACGAATTTGCCCACATCATCGATATGCGAGACGGATTCGCCGACGGCGTCCCACCGATGCCCAGCAGCGCCGCGCGCGAGCAATGGCTACAAGTGCTGGATACGGAATGGCAGGCATTTTGCGAACAGGTTGAGCAAGACCTGCCCTCGCCCATCGACGCTTACGGCAGCGAGAGCCCAGAAGAGTTCTTTGCAGTCGCAAGCGAAGCGTTTTTCGTGGCTCCCGAGGCGCTGTGGGCCGCGCACCCTGGTGTTTACCAATTGCTCTCAGGCTTCTTTCAACAAGATCCGCGGCCATAAAAAAACAGGCCGCTCGGGCCTGTTTTTACTTTGCAGCGGCCTTGCCGCGAGATCAGTTGGCGGTTGCCGGCTCCGCCTTGGGCTTGTTGTCGCGAACCTTCAGCGGCTGAATATCCAGCTGAACTTCGCCGGCGTCGTCCACATCCACGCTCAGACGCCCGCCTTCGACCAAACGGCCGAACAGCAACTCGTCCGCCAAGGCACGACGGATCGTGTCCTGGATCAAGCGCTGCATCGGGCGCGCCCCCATCAGCGGGTCGAAGCCCTTCTTGGCCAAGTGCTTGCGCAAGGCGTCGCTGAACGTGACTTCGACCTTCTTCTCTTGCAACTGGCTTTCCAGTTGCAGCAAGAACTTGTCGACCACGCGCATGATGATTTCCTCATCCAGCGCACGGAAGGACACGATGGCATCCAGGCGATTGCGGAACTCGGGCGTGAACAAGCGTTTGATATCGCCCATCTCATCGCCCTGCTGGCGCGAGTTGGTGAAACCGATGGTCGACTTGTTCATCGTCTCGGCGCCCGCATTGGTCGTCATGATGATGATGACATTGCGGAAGTCGGCCTTGCGCCCGTTGTTGTCGGTCAGCGAGCCATGGTCCATCACCTGCAGCAGCACGTTGAAGACATCTGGGTGCGCCTTCTCGATTTCGTCGAGCAAGAGCACCGCATGCGGCTTCTTGGTAACGGCCTCGGTCAGCAAGCCCCCTTGGTCAAAGCCCACATAGCCCGGAGGCGCGCCGATCAAGCGGCTGACCGCATGACGCTCCATGTACTCGGACATGTCGAAGCGAATCAGCTCGATGCCCAAGATGTAGGCCAGCTGCTTGGCCACCTCGGTCTTGCCGACGCCGGTGGGGCCGCTGAACAAGAAGCTGCCGATCGGCTTGTCTGGTTTACCCAGGCCTGAGCGCGCCATCTTGATGGCGGCAGCCAGGGCTTCGATCGCCGGTTCTTGGCCGAACACCACGCTGTTCAGATCGCGATCCAGGGTCTTCAGCTTGCCTCTATCATCGCTGGACACCGAGGCGGGCGGGATGCGCGCGATCTTGGCAACGATGTCTTCGACCTCGTTGCGAGTGATGGTCTTCTTCTGCTTGTTCTTGGGCAGGATGCGCTGGGCCGCGCCGGCCTCGTCGATCACATCGATGGCCTTGTCCGGCAGATGACGATCATTGATGTACTTGGCCGACAACTCGGCCGCGGCTTGCAAAGCGCCCAGCGCGTACTTGACGCTGTGGTGCTCTTCAAATCGCGACTTCAAGCCCTTCAAGATCTCAACCGTTTGCTCCACCGAGGGCTCGGCCACATCGACCTTTTGGAAGCGACGTGACAGTGCAGCGTCTTTCTCAAAAATACCGCGGTATTCGCTGAAGGTGGTGGCACCAATGCACTTCATGGCGCCGCTGGACAAAGCCGGCTTGAGCAAATTGCTCGCATCCAGCGTACCACCGGAAGCTGCACCCGCACCGATCAAGGTGTGGATTTCATCGATGAAGAGAATCGCGTTGGGCTGCTCCTTCAACTGCTTGAGCACCGCCTTCAAGCGCTGCTCAAAATCACCGCGGTACTTGGTACCGGCCAGCAAAGAGCCCATATCCAGCGAATAGACCACAGCCTCAGCCAAGACCTCGGGCACTTCGCCTTCGGTGATGCGCCAGGCCAGACCTTCGGCGATGGCGGTCTTGCCGACACCGGCCTCACCGACCAGCAGCGGATTGTTCTTGCGACGACGGCACAGAATCTGCACCACCCGCTCAACTTCCAACTCGCGGCCGATCAAGGGGTCGATCTTGCCGTCCTTGGCCTGCTGATTCAGGTTCTGGGTGAACTGCTCCAGCGGCGAGCCCTTGCCCTGCCCTTCGGCATCTTCACGCTCAGCCTCGGGACCACCGGCGCCGTCCTGGCCCTTAGGCGCTTCGGGCGGATCCGACTTCTTGATGCCGTGAGCGATGAAGTTCACCACATCGAGGCGAGTGACGCCTTGCTGATGCAAGTAATAGACCGCGTGCGAATCTTTCTCACCAAAGATAGCCACCAACACATTCGCGCCGGTGACTTCTTTCTTGCCACTGCCGGTGGACTGCACATGCATGATGGCGCGCTGAATCACGCGCTGGAAGCCCAGCGTGGGCTGGGTATCCACCTCATCCGCACCGCCCACCGTGGGCGTGTTCTCTTTGATGAATTGCGCCAAGCTCTTGCGCAAATCATCCAAATTGGCCGAGCATGCGCGCAGCACCTCGGCGGCAGACGGGTTGTCCAACAGGGCCATCAGCAAGTGCTCGACGGTGATGAACTCATGGCGCTGCTGGCGCGCCTCGACGAACGCCATGTGCAGGCTGACTTCAAGCTCTTGCGCAATCATGCGGCCTCCATAATGCACTGCAAAGGATGGCCGGCTCGCCTTGCGGCTGCCAGCACCAATTCGACTTTCGTCGCTGCAACGTCCTTGCTGAAGACGCCACAGACCCCACGCCCATCGTGGTGGATTTTGAGCATGATCTGGGTCGCAGTATCCAGGTCATGGCGGAAATATTCCTGCAAGACCATCACGACAAATTCCATTGGCGTGAAATCGTCATTCAGGAGCAGGACTTGGTAGAGCCGCGGCGGCTCCGTTTTCTGGGTCTGACGCTCGACGGTGGTGGTGCCATCGAATTCATCTCGACCTGGCGGACCGGCCGGCGGTACAGGGGGTTGGCGGGGAAGATCTGGCATGTCCTGATTCTATTCATTGAGGGCCGGCAACGTTGGCACGCTACACAGTACCCTTTTATGCATCTTGCGCCGAAGCGGCCAATTGCAAGCATTGAAATGGCAGCAGGCCGCTGCTTTTTTCTCAAGCTAGGCCGGCATCAGGGTCCACCCCATCCGGGCAGGTCCCAAATTGACACATCTTGAGCTCAATTCAAAAATGCGCCGCGTGCTGCAAAGGCGGCACAAAAGAGCAAGCACAGCAGAATTGAGGAAGGAGTCTGGAATGGCCTCAGGAACAGTCAAATGGTTCAACGACGCTAAGGGTTTTGGCTTTATCGAGCCTGAATCGGGCGGCGCCGATGTGTTCGCGCATTTTTCAGCCATCCAGATGGAGGGCTTTCGCACCCTTCAACAGGGCGGACGGGTGAATTTTGATCTGGTCGATGGCCCCAAAGGTCAGCTGGCACAGAACATTACGCCGGTTGAGGCGCATCAACAGGCAGCCCAGGCGGAAATGAGTGTGGCGGCCTGATATCAGCGCCAGCGCCTGAAAAAAAAACAAAAGGCCCGCGAACAGCGGGCCTTTTTGCTTGCGAGGCGCGGGCGATCGATGGCCGAGATCAAGCACTAGACCTGCACTCGGCACTGCGCCCTCTTACATATTCTCGATCATGACCTGGCCAAAGCCGGAGCAAGACACCTGAGTCGCGCCCTCCATCAAGCGGGCGAAGTCATAGGTGACCCGCTTGCTCAGAATGGACTTGCCCATGGACTCGATGATCAGATCGGCCGCTTCGGTCCAGCCCATGTGGCGCAACATCATTTCGGCCGAGAGGATTTCAGAACCAGGGTTCACATAATCTTTACCAGCGTACTTCGGTGCGGTGCCGTGGGTGGCCTCGAACATGGCGATCGAGTCGCTCAGATTGGCGCCGGGGGCGATGCCAATACCGCCGACTTGAGCGGCCAGCGCGTCCGACACATAGTCGCCGTTCAGGTTGAGCGTGGCGATGACCGAGTACTCGGCGGGGCGCAAGAGAATCTGCTGCAAGAAGGCGTCGGCGATGGAGTCCTTGATAGTGATGGGCTTGCCGTTCTTCGGATTGATCAGACGGCACCAGGGGCCGCCATCGATCAGTTCAGCACCAAACTCCTTCTGCGCCAGCGCATAAGCCCAGTCACGGAAGCCGCCTTCCGTGTACTTCATGATGTTGCCCTTGTGCACAATGGTCACGCTGGGCTTGTCATTGTCGATGGCGTACTGAATGGCCTTGCGCACCAGGCGCTCGGTGCCCTCAATCGACACCGGCTTGACGCCTAAACCCGAAGTCTCGGGGAAACGGATCTTCTTGACGCCCATTTCCTCTTGCAAGAACTTGATCAGCTTCTTGGCTTTCTCGCTCTCGGCTTCAAACTCAATGCCGGCGTAGATGTCTTCCGAGTTCTCGCGGAAGATCACCATATCGGTCTTGTGCGGTTCTTTCACCGGCGAGGGCACGCCAGGGAAGTAACGTACGGGTCGCAGGCACACATAAAGGTCCAATTCCTGACGCAGGGCCACGTTCAGCGAACGAATGCCACCACCCACGGGCGTGGTCAGCGGCCCCTTGATGGACACCACATAGTCCTTCAACGCCTCCAGGGTCTCAGCCGGCAGCCAGACGTCCGGGCCATACACCTGGGTCGCTTTCTCACCGGCAAAAATCTCCATCCAGTGAATTTGGCGGGTTCCGCCATAAGCCTTGGCCACCGCGGCGTCGACCACCTTGAGCATCACCGGCGTGATATCCAAGCCAGTGCCATCACCTTCGATATAGGGAATGATGGGCTGATCCGGCACATTCAATGTGTGATCCGCGTTGATGGTGATTTTGGAGCCCTTCGCAGGGATCTGGATATGCTGGAACATGAAGGAAGTTCTCCGGAAATAGTCGAGAGGGCGCCGCTCGAAACGCCAAAAATTCTAGCGACTTTAAACAGCAAAACGCGCCAAGAAAAAAGCCGACGCTGGGCGCCGGCTTTTTCAGTTTGAGTAAAAGAAGAATCTCAAAGAAAACTCTTCTTGGACTAGCCCCAATCAGGCCAGCACGGTCGCCAAAGCGGCATTGAAACTGGCGCTAGGACGCATCACTTCAGCCAGCTTGTTTGCATCGGGCTTGTAGTAACCCCCGATATCAACAGGCTTGCCTTGCACCGCGGCCAACTCGGCAACGATGACGGTTTCTTTTTCGGCAAGAGCCTTTGCCAAAGGTGCAAACTTCGCGGCCAGCTCAGCATCTTCGGTCTGCGCAGCCAAAGCCTGGGCCCAGTACAGGGACAGATAGAACTGGCTGCCACGGTTGTCCAGCTGGCCAGTCTTGGGGCTGGGGTTCTTGTTGTTGTCCAACAGCTGGCCGGTGGCAGCATCCAGCGTCTTGGCGAGCAGCTTGGCCTTGGGGTTGTTGTTCTTCAGGCCCAGGTCTTCCAGGCTGACGGCCAAGGCCAGGAACTCACCCAAGGAGTCCCAGCGCAGATGGTTTTCTTCCACCAACTGCTGAACATGCTTAGGCGCCGAGCCACCCGCGCCGGTTTCGTACATGCCACCGCCGGCCATCAAGGGCACGATGGACAGCATCTTGGCCGAGGTGCCCAGTTCCATGATGGGAAACAGGTCGGTCAGGTAGTCGCGCAGGATGTTGCCGGTGGCGCTGATGGTGTCCAAGCCACGGATCACTCGCTCCAAGGTGTAACGCATGGCGCGAACTTGGCTCATGATCTGGATGTCCAGACCGGCCGTGTTGTGCTCGTGCAGGTACATCTTGACCTTGGTGATCAGCTGCGCTTCATGCGGACGGTACTGATCCAACCAGAACACCACCGGCATGCCGGAGTTGCGGGCGCGGTTCACGGCCAACTTGACCCAGTCGCGGATGGCAGCGTCCTTGCACTGGCACATACGCCAGATGTCGCCCTGCTCCACGTCCTGGCTCATCAGCACTTCGCCGGTGTCCAGATCGGTGATATTGGCCACGCCGTCTTCCGAGATCTCGAAGGTCTTGTCGTGCGAGCCGTACTCTTCGGCCTGCTGAGCCATCAAGCCGACATTGGGCACCGTGCCCATGGTCTTGGGATCGAAGGCGCCGTGCCACTTGCAGAAATTGATCATCTCCTGATAGATGCGGGCAAAGGTCGACTCCGGCATCACGGCCTTGACGTCCTTCAAGCGGCCATCTGCGCCCCACATCTTCCCGCCATTGCGGATCATGGCCGGCATCGACGCGTCAACAATGATGTCGTTGGGCGAGTGGAAGTTGGTGATGCCCTTGGCCGAATCAACCATGGCCAACTCGGGGCGGTGCTCGTGGCAGGCGTGCAGATCACGCTTGATTTCGTCTTGCTTGCTCTGCGGCAGCGTGGCGATCTTGTTGTAGAGATCGACCATGCCGTTGTTGACATTGATGCCTAGCTCTTCAAACAGCTTGCCGTGCTTGTCGAAGGCCTCGCGGTAGAAGATCTTCACGCAGTGACCGAAGACGATGGGGTGCGAGACCTTCATCATGGTGGCCTTGACGTGCAGCGAGAACATCACACCGGTCTGGCGCGCGTCTTCGATTTCCTTTTCATAGAAATCCAGCAGCGCCTTCTTGCTCATGTACATGCTGTCGATGACTTCGCGATCCAGCAGCGCCACCTTGGGCTTGAGCACGATGGTCTGGCCACTCTTGGTGATCAGCTCCATCTTGACGTTGCGGGCGCGGTCCAAGGTCATGGACTTTTCGCCGTGATAGAAGTCGCCGCCATGCATGTGCGAGACATGCGAGCGCGAAGCCTGGCTCCAATCGGCCATGCTGTGCGGGTTCTTGCGGGCGTATTCTTTGACGGCCTTGGGTGCGCGGCGGTCGGAGTTGCCTTCACGCAGCACCGGGTTCACCGCACTGCCGATGCACTTGCCGTAGCGGGCCCGGATGTCCTTCTCTTCGTCGGTCTTGGGGCTTTCCGGATAGTCCGGGATCGGGTAGCCCTTGCCTTGCAGTTCCTTGATGGCGGCCTTCAGCTGAGCCACCGAGGCGCTGATATTGGGCAGCTTGATGATGTTGGCTTCAGGCTTCAGGGTCAGCTTGCCCAACTCAGACAGGCGGTCGGGCTGACGCTGCTCTTCACTCAGAAATTCTGGGAACTGACCCAGGACGCGGCCGGCCACGGAGATATCGCTGGTCTCGACGCGAACGCCTGCTGGCGCCGTGAAGGCCTGCACGATGGGCAGGAACGACGCCGTCGCCAGCAGCGGGGCCTCGTCGGTCAGGGTGTAGATGATGGTCGGCTGCGATGTTGTCATGTGGTTTCCAGATCGGCCATCTTCTGGCCCAAGGAGTGGAACGATTAGGGCGCCAATTCTAAGTCAGCGGCGCCGCCTGCGGACTCAAGTCTTATATAAGTCTTAGAAAACTCATGCGAAGAATCAGGTCCACTGGCCGCAGACGGCGACCACCTGATCCCACACACCGTGACCCAAAGCCCAAGCCGAACCCAAGGCCAAGCCCAGCCCGCCAAGCCGCACCGACAGGCGCACGGCGCTAGCGCCGTCATTGCCGCTCCGGCGCAACCGACTCAAGAGCCAGGGTCCCAATGCCAGGCCAGCCCCAGAAGTCAGGGCGAAAGCCGCCATCACCAAACCGCCCTGCACCGGGCCAGAGGCCAGAGCAGAGAGCAAAAGCGCCGAGTGCAAAAGGCCACAGGGCCAGGCCACCCAAGCCAAGCCCGCAAAGCCAGCGACCGCCACTCGCTTGGAGCCAGCCAGACTGACCCCGCCACGCCGGAGATCCTTCACCGGCACTTCTACTTGGCGAGCCACATCTTGCCCCAGACGCTCGAGCCAAGCCGGCTGGCGCCCGCGCAATAACAGCGCCATACCCAAAAGAAAAGCCGCCACCTGAACCAAGACCCAAACCGGACGCAATAGGGCGGTGGACTGTCCCAACTGGCTCAGGATCTGCATGCTGCCGGCCGCTAAAGCGCCAGCGACACCGTAGCCCAGCAAGCGTCCCAGCTGAAATGCGAAAGGCGAGCGCCCGCCCGCCGCGGTGCATGAAGCACCACACATGGCCAGGCAATGGGGCGTGCCAGCCACGCCCATCATCAAGGCCGAGCCGGCCAGTGCAAGATCAAGCATCAGATGATTCTAGAGAATCGCTCACGGCTCCGGTCAGCTTGCAAATAACGGTCAAACACCATGGCGACGGCGCGGACGAAATACCAACCCATGGTGGTCACCTGAATCGCCTCCGGCTCCACGATCACCAAGCCCTGCTCGGCGAGCTCGTTCATGCGCTCCAGCTCAGGCTTGAAATAGGCCTTCACATCGACCAGATGCGCCAAGGCAATCGACTCAAACTCAAGGCGCCCTTGGCACATCAAGGCCATGATGACGGCACGCCGCACGATGTCGTCACGGCTCAGCGCCAGGCCGCGATTGACCGGCAATTGCCCTTGGCGCAAGGCGTCGTAATACTCATCCAAGGTCTTGGCGTTTTGGCTGTAGCAAGCGCCAACCCGGCCAATGGCAGACACGCCCAGTGCCACCAGATCGCAGTCAGGCTGCGTGCTGTAGCCCTGGAAGTTGCGGTGCAAGCGGCCTTGGCGTTTGGCCACGGCCAGCGAATCGGTGGACAAGGCGAAATGGTCCATGCCGATATAGCTGTAGCCATGGGTTTGGAAGCCTGCAATGGCGGCGGCCAACATCACCACTTTGTCACTCGCGGGCGGCAATTGCGCCGAATCAATGCGACGCTGTGGCTTGAAGCGCTGCGGCAAATGGGCGTAGCCGTACAGAGCGATTCGGTCCGGCTTCAAAGCACCCACTTGCTCAATCGTGCGAGCAAAGGAGGCCGGCGTTTGCAGTGGCAAGCCATAGATCAAGTCAACATTGGTCGATTCAAAGCCGAGCTCGCGCGAGGCCACCATCAAGCGCTCAACGCTCTCAAAGCTCTGGATCCGGTGCACTGCTTTTTGGACATCGGCATCAAAATCCTGCACCCCAAAGCTCAGGCGATTGAAGCCCAATTCACGCAGATGTTTCAGCCTGTCGATGGTGACCGTGCGGGGGTCGACCTCAATCGACACCTCAGCGCCGGCGGCCACCTTGAAGCGCTCGCGCAGCGCTTGCATCAGCTGCGTCAACTCGGCGTCGCTCAAGAAGGTCGGCGAGCCGCCGCCCAAATGCAGCTGAGAAACAGAAGCGCCTCGTCCCAGATGCACCAAGGTCAGGTCCATCTCGGTGATCAAGGCGGCGAGGTACTCGGCGGCCTTGTCGTGATGCTTGGTGATGACCTTGTTGCAGGCGCAGTAATAGCAAACCGATTCGCAAAATGGAATGTGCAGATACAGCGACAAAGGGGTCGCGCCGCCCACCAAAGAGCCACTGGCCCGCTGCGACAGCGCCTGCTCATATTGCGGAGCCGTAAAGGCCTCAACAAAGCGATCCGCCGTGGGATAGGAGGTGTAGCGCGGCCCGGACACGTCGAAGCGGCGCAACAAATCCTCATTGATGTTGGCGGGGGCCTTGGCCTCGACGGAGGCGGGGCCGGCATGAATGTTCTGTACCATGGCGCACACTGTGCCAAGGCTTTGGCTGTTTGACTTGATCAGGATCAAGCTTCCCGCGCTTGTCCGCACCAACAATGCGGCATCGTTTGAGGTGCATCATGCTCATGTCCGTCAAAACTTCGCAAATCTCCAAGGACTCGTCTGCTTACGTTTCGCAGGGCGAGACCGCCAACCGGCCGTCGGGCCGGCTTGAAACAAGGCCCATGATGAATGCCCCCCTGCCGATCAAGATCGAACCGTTGAAAGTCGCCTGCTCCAGCTGCAATTTGCGAGAGCTGTGCCTGCCGGTCGGCCTGCATTCGGACGATCTGGCCCAACTCGACAAGCTGGTGGCCACCCGCCGTCAGATCAATCGCGGCGACACCCTGTTTCGCAGCGGCGACAGTTTTCAATCGCTGTACGCTGTGCGCACCGGTTTTTTCAAGACTTGCGTGGCCTCGGAAGACGGCCGCGATCAAGTCACGGGCTTTCAAATGGCCGGCGAATTGCTGGGGCTGGACGGCATCAGCACCGATCGTCACAGCTGCGACGCGGTCGCGCTGGAAGACTCCTCGGTTTGCGTGATCCCTTACGAGCAGTTGGAAGAACTGTCGCGCGAGTTCACCGATTTGCAGCGCCAGTTCCACAAGATCATGAGCCGCGAAATCGTGCGCGACCATGGCGTGATGCTCTTGCTGGGCAGCATGCGCGCAGAAGAACGCCTGGCGGCCTTTTTGCTGAACCTCACGCAACGCCTGCAGGCGCGCGGCTTCTCCGCTGCAGCCCTGGTCCTGCGAATGACGCGGGAAGAGATCGGCAGCTACCTGGGCTTAAAGCTCGAAACCGTCAGCCGCACCTTCTCCAAGTTCCAGGACGAAGGCTTGCTGGAAGTGAAGCAGCGCCATCTGCGCATCTTGGATCAAGCGGGCTTGCAAAAGCTGGTCAACAACACCGCTTGCTGATCCAGTCGTCCGACTCAAGCTGGGCCTGAGTCGGCACCTTCAATTCGAATCAGTCCGCGCTATTCAGCGCGGCCAAGCGCGAGGGTGAGTGTTCTCGGGCTGGTCGGGCAGCGCCGCCAGCAACAAGGTCAAGCTGGAGCTGAGGCCGATGACCAACCAAAAGAGCAAAAAGCTCAAGGTGTAGATCGCTTGCCGCGGCAAGTCCATCGGCGCCCCGCCGAACCAGGTCAAGTCAGTGGGGTCGACCACCGCGAACACCAAGGCCTCCATCACCCCGGCCATCAGAAATGATGGCCAGACCACCGCCATGGCCATGCGGCTGAGCCGGCTGCTACCGTCGCCCTGAACTTCAGGCAGATCGGCAGTCGAAGAGCCGATCGGCGAATTCATTGCCCACCCGTCGCGGCATGGTTGCGCGCCTCGCGCGCCGGTACCAAGGCTTTAGATCCACTGGCCTTGGCCGTTGAGACCTGCTCTTGCAGCACCGGATCGGGGTGCGACAAAGCCAAGCTCAGGGTCGCAAAACTGGCCACCACCACCAGGGCAGGTCCACCCACCACCAACCACATCATCGGCTCACGCCACCAGGACTTCGACTTTTTGCCTTCGGCCGGGGTCAGCGCCTGCTGGGCTGCTTCTTGTGTGCTCATGATTTGTCTCCGTCGCCGCACTTCTTGCTTGGCTGATCCGGTACCGCTCAGCGCGGCACCACAAAGGTTGATTTCTCTTCCACGGCCAGGCCTGCCTTGGAGACAGAGCCCGCCACTTCGGCGCCTCTCAACTGGAACTGAATGGCGTGTGCACCGCTACCAGCCTTGGCGGCCACCTCAGGCGGCACCCGCAAAGCCACCGACACCCAGCGGGCCTCGGCCGGCTGCACCGTCATTTCGACCGGCTTGGCCAAGGCCAGCTGATCCATGCCGCTGACCGTCAGGGTATAACTTCGAACCTGCTCGGAGGCGTTCATGACCTGCAGCCGGTACAGATTCTCGATATAGCCGTCTTCCACCAAGCGCGCCATCACGCCGCGATCGCGCACCACATCGAGCTTCACCGGGCTGCGCAAGAACAAGAGACTGCCCAGAAGTGACGCACACAAGACCAGCAGCACCACGGTGTACAGCACCACGCGGGGCCGGAACATGCGACGCAGCTTTTGCGCCTTGCTCAGGTGCTGGGCCAGGCCGTTTTGCGTGTCGTAGCGAATCAGACCGCGCGGGTAATTCATCTTGTCCATCACGCCGTCACAGACATCAATGCAGGCCGCGCAACCAATGCACTCGTATTGCAGGCCCTTGCGGATGTCGATGCCGGTGGGACAAACCTGCACGCACAAGGTGCAGTCGATGCAGGAACCCAGGCCCTGGGCCTTCACTTCATCAACACTGGCCTTGCGGCTGCGCGAACCGCGCGGCTCACCGCGCTCGGCGTCATAGCTGATGATGAGGGTGTCTTTGTCGAACATGGCGCTCTGAAAGCGCGCATAGGGGCACATGTATTTGCAGACCTGCTCGCGCATATAGCCTGCATTGCCGTAGGTGGCAAAACCATAGAACAGGACCCAGAACCATTCCCACGGCCCAAAGCCCAGGGTGAAGGCCTCGGCCCAGAGTTGTTTGATCGGCGTGAAGTAGCCGACAAAACTGAAGCCCGTCCACAAACCCAGCGCAATCCAAGTGAACTGCTTGCCACTTTTGCGCCAAAGCTTGTTGAAATTCCAGGGACCGCCGTCCAGCTTGATGCGAGCCTGGCGGTCGCCTTCAAACTTCTGCTCGATCCACATATAGATCTCGGTGTAGACCGTCTGCGGACAGGCAAAGCCACACCAGAGCCGCCCGGCTACGGCGGTAAACAAGAACAGGCCGTATGCCGAAATTAGCAGCAGGCCCGTCAGGTAAATAAAGTCCTGCGGATACAGGACCAAGCCAAAGATATAGAAGCGCCGACTGGCCAGATCGAAGAGCACCGCTTGGCGCGAGTTCCAATCCAGCCAAGGCAGGCCGTAAAACAAGATCTGCGTGAACCAAACCAGGCCCCAGCGCCAGTTCGCGAACAGGCCGCTGACGGCGCGCGGGTAGATCTTCTTCTGTGCCGCATACAGCGACACGATTTCAATCACCGCATCGCCATCGGGGCCGGGTTTGGACAGCGCGGCGGTGCCGCGCTGCGTGGACGCAATATCAGTCATTCAACAGCCACTGATCTTCAACGCGCTTGAGCCGTGGTCGACGAAGCGCCACGCGACAGACCCCACACATACGCACCCAAGACGTTGATTTGCTCAGCGCTCAGACGTGTGCCGTGGGCCGGCATCATATTGTTTTTGCCGTTGTTGATCATATTGATGACCGCTTCTTCGCCCCATCCATGCAGCCAGATCTTGTCGGTCAAGTTTGGAGCACCCAAGGCTTGGTTGCCCTTTCCGTCCATGCCGTGGCAGGCAGCGCAAGCACCAAACTTGGGCTTGCCCAGCTGAGCAGCAATGGCGTTGTGCGCGCTACCCGACAGGCTCAAGACGTAGTTGGCCACGTTCTTGACGTCTTCCGGGCCACCGACCGCCGCAGCCATCGGAGGCATCACGCCGTTGCGGCCTTCAGTGATGGTCTTGACGATGGTCTCGTGCTCGCCACCATACAACCAGTCGCCGTCGGTCAAGTTGGGGAAGCCCTTGCTGCCCTTGCCATCCGAGCCGTGGCAGCCCGCACAGTTATTGGCGAACAAGCGCTCACCAATGGCCATGGCGGGAGGCATCTGCGTCAGTTGCTCGGCCGTCTTGCCCTGGAACTCCGAATAGACCTTGCTGATGGCTTCATGCGCGGCCTTTTGCTCGGCTTCGTACTGGCCCTTGCTGCTCCAGTTCAAAGAACCCTTGCTGGAGCCCAGACCTGGATACATGGCCAGATAGATACCGGCGAACACCACCGTCAGCACGAACAGAATCGCCCACCAGCGCGGCAGGGGGTTGTTCATTTCACGCAGGTCTTCGTCCCAGACATGGCCGGTGCTGTTGTCGCTGGCCATGACGCGGTGACGTGCCGCGACCAGCAACAGAACAATACAAAACACCAGACCAAAGATCGTGACACCGGCCACGAACATGGACCAACCATCAGAGAAAAAATCACTCATTGAGGCCTCCCATCGGCTTCATCTTGCAGCGCCATGCCTGCCAATTCATCGAAGCGTGCCTTGTTGCGGCTGGAATAGGCCCAGGCCACGATTGCAAGGAACACCAGCAGCGACAGCACCGTCACTGCGATTCTTAAAGCATTGATATCCATTGCGAAGTCTCCTTGCGCTTACTTGAGCGCAGTGCCGAGCACTTGCAGATAGGCCACCACGGCATCCATCTCGGTATGACCCTTGACGGCCTCGCCGGCGCCGGCGATGTCGGCGTCGCTGTAGGGCACGCCAACGGTCCGCAGCGCTTTCAGCTTAGGCGCCATGTCCGCAGGGTTGAGCTGAGCCGCGACCAACCAGGGGTAGGCCGGCATATTCGACTCCGGCACCAAGTCGCGCGGATTGTTCAGATGGATGCGATGCCACTCATCGCTGTACTTGCCGCCCACGCGGTGCAGGTCAGGACCGGTACGCTTCGAGCCCCATTGGAAGGGGTGGTCGTAGACGAACTCACCGGCGGTGGAGTAGTGGCCGTAACGCAGCGTTTCCGAGCGGAAGGGGCGAATCATCTGCGAGTGGCAGTTGTAGCAACCTTCGCGGATGTAGACGTCGCGACCCGCCAACTGCAGCGGCGTGTAGGGCTTCAGCCCAGGTGCCGCTTCGGTGGTGGAGCGCTGGAAGAACAGCGGCACGATTTCAACTGCGCCACCGGCGAGCACCGTCACCAGCGTCAGCACGATCATCAAGAAATTGCTGGTCTCGATGCGCTGATGTCCGCTGGCCTTGTGTTCTGTGGATGCCATATAAATTTCTCCTCGTTCTCGCGTTCAGCGGATCAGGCGTTGACCAGGGTGGGGATCGGTGCCTTCACAGCACGACCCACCTGCACGGTCTTGACCACGTTCCAGGCCATCACCAACATGCCGCCGAGGTAGAGCAAGCCGCCCACCAAACGCACCACATAGAAGGGATAGGTCGCCTTGACGCTTTCGACAAAGGTGTAGACCAAGGTGCCGTCCGGGTTGACCGCACGCCACATCAGACCCTGCATGACACCGGCAATCCACATCGCAGCGATGTAAAGCACGATGCCCAGCGTCGCCACCCAGAAGTGCAACTCAATTGCCTTCTTCGAGTACATCTCGGTGCGACCGAACATGCGCGGGATCAGGTGGTAGAGCGAACCCATGGAAATCAGACCCACCCAGCCCAAGGCGCCGGAGTGCACGTGGCCAATGGTCCAGTCGGTGTAGTGGCTCAGCGCGTTGACAGTCTTGATGGACATCATCGGACCTTCAAAGGTCGACATGCCGTAGAAAGACAGGGACACGATCAGGAACTTCAGGATCGGGTCGTCACGCAGTTTGTGCCAAGCGCCCGACAAGGTCATGATGCCGTTGATCATGCCGCCCCAGCTCGGCGCCAGCAGCACCAGCGAGAACACCATGCCCACCGATTGCGCCCAGTCAGGCAGCGCGGTGTAGTGCAGATGGTGTGGGCCCGCCCACATATAAGTGAAGATCAACGCCCAGAAGTGGACGATAGACAGGCGATAGCTGTAGACCGGGCGGCCTGCTTGCTTAGGGATGTAGTAGTACATCATGCCCAGGAAGCCGGCGGTCAGGAAGAAGCCCACCGCATTGTGGCCGTACCACCATTGCACCATGGCGTCTTGCACGCCTGCGTAGGCCGAGTAGCTCTTGAACAAGCTGACCGGGATGGCTGCGCTGTTGACCAAGTGCAGCAGGGCCACGGCGATGATGAAGGCGCCGAAGAACCAGTTGGCCACATAGATGTGCTTGACCTTGCGGGTGCCAACGGTGCCAAAGAACACCACCGCGTACGAAACCCAGACCAGCGTGATCAGGATGTCGATCGGCCACTCCAGCTCGGCATACTCTTTGCCGCTGGTGATGCCCAAGGGCAAAGTGATCGCGGCCGAGAGGATGACCAACTGCCAAGCCCAGAAAGTGAACCAGGCCAAGCCGGGCGCGAACAAGCGCGTCTGACCGGTGCGCTGCACCACGTGGTAAGCCGTGGCAAACAAAGTACAACCACCAAAAGCAAAAATCACCGCATTGGTGTGCAGAGGTCGCAATCGACCGTAACTGAGCCATGGAATGCCCAGATTGAGTTCGGGCCAGGCCAGCTGAGCGGCAATCACCACCCCCACCAGCATGCCCACAACACCCCATAGAACGGCGGCGAGCGCAAAGGCCCGCACCACTCCGTCTTCGTACACGCCTCCGGTCGACATGACCGGCGCAGCAGTATTTGCCATTTGTTTGGCTCCTTGCAGCTTCTAATTAGACGATTGCGATTCTTCGCGACCGTCACGGGTGAAAACTTGATGTTGGTCAACCTCGGGAGCATCTTCCAAGATTCGCCCCCCTTCACGTTCCAAATCTTCCAACTGACCGTTGTTAATTGCCCACCCAAAGATGCCCACGATCACCAGGACCAAGAGCACCGAAACGGGGATCAATAAATACATCACATCCATGCGCAGGCCTTCATTGCTTTGAGAACGCCAGGCGCTGGGCATTCAAGACCACAAACAGCGAACTGCAGGCCATGCCCAGACCTGCAGCCCAAGGCGGCAAAAAGCCCGCCAGAGCCAAAGGAATACAAGCGGCGTTGTAGGCCGCAGCCCAGGCCAAGTTTTGCCGAATCACACGGGCACTGTGCTGGGCCAGGACACGCGCCGAAGCCAAATCCGCCAGCCGATTGGAGAGCAGCAAGGCATCGGCACTGGCACGCGCCAGCATGGCGCCCTGCCCCATCACCACACTGGCGTCGGCGCGCGCCAACACCGGAGCATCGTTGATTCCGTCGCCCACCATCAGCACACAACGCCCCTGAGCCTGTAACTTGGCCACCAATGCCAGCTTGCTGGCCGGCGTGGCGCCCCCTTGGGCCTGCTGCACGCCCGCCGTCTGAGCCAAACGGCTGACCCGATCGGGGGCATCGCCAGACAACAAGACCGTCTTCAAGCCCTGGCGATGCAAGGCCTCGATCGCAGCGACGGCATCAGGACGCAACACCTCACCAAAACGGAGCCCAATCATGGCGCCGGCGCGCCCAAAAGCCAATTGCACCTCAACAGGCAAGACCTGACCCTCAGGCGCAGCTTCCGCCACCCAGGCTGGCGCGCCAAGACGCCACAGCTGCCCTTGCTCGTCCCTTGCCTGCAAACCCAAGCCGGCTTGCTCGCTGATCTGCTGCCATTGAACCGAGGCAGCCTCAGCGCCAGCCGATTCGACCAAAGCCCGCGAAAAAGGATGCTGCGAGTGACTTGCCAGATCACGGGCCAGGTGCAAGAGCGCCTCGACTTTTACATCAGGGGCCGCGCCGCTTGCAGCGCGGACCTCCAACAGCGCCATCCGATCCTCGGTCAGGGTGCCGGTTTTATCGAACACCACGGTGTCCACCCGACACAGCGTTTCCAGCACATCCAACTTCACCAGCAAGAAGCCGCGCTTGGCCAGCGCAGCCGTGGCAGCCAAACGCGCCGAGGGGGCGGCCAGAGAAAGCGCGCAAGGACAGGTCACGATCAGAACCGACACCGCCACCCAGACCGAGCGCGCCGGGTCGATAAAGTGCCAAGCCAAGGCGCCGACCGCCGCCAGGAACAAGACCGCCCACAAGAAAGGGCCGGCCACACGGTCCGCCAACTCAGTGGCCGCTGGACGCTGCGTCATCGCCTCGCGCATCAAACGAACAATGGACTCGTGCCGCGTATCGGCGCCCACGCGCAAAACGCGCACTTCCAGCGGCGCCTGCAAATTCATGCTGGCAGCCACCACTTCGTCGCCCTCCAGCTTGACCACAGGCAAAGACTCACCACTGAGCAAGGACTCATCGACGGTACTTCTACCGCGCTCCACCACGCCATCGGCAGGAAATGCCTGACCCGCAAACACCCGCACCCGATCACCGACACCAAGGCGGCTGGGGGCGACCCGCTCAAGAGAGCCGTCAGGCAGGATGCGCTCGACCGCATCGGGCAGGCGGTTCGCTGCCTGTTCAAGCACCGTTGCCGCGCGGTGGCGCGCTCGCAATTCAAGATAACGCCCACCCAGCAAAAACGCCACGAACATGGTGAGCGAGTCAAAAAAGACCTCGTCCCCAAAAAAACCACCAGGCTCGAACAGGGCGCCACTGCTGGCGACGAAAGTGACCGTCAGCCCCAGTGCCACCGGTACATCCATGCCCATTCGACCGGATCGCAGCTGCTGCCACGCGCCCCGAAAGAAGGGCCCAGCCGAAAAGAGCAGGACTGGCAAGCTCAAGACCCAACAAGCCCATTGCAGCAAGCGCACCAGGTCAGGGCTGATTTCACCAGGCGCAGCGAAGTAGGACGGCGCCGCCATCATCATCACTTGCATCATCAAAAAAGCAGCCACGAACAAGCGCCACAAGGCCTGGCGGTGCTCACGCTCGCGCAACTGCCGCGCAGGAGCGGCCACATCTGGTGCCGCGCCATAACCCGCCCGCTCGACGCGTGCCAGAACCTGGGCCAGAGTGCAGCGCGCCGGTTGCCAACGCAGCGTCAGCCGCGCGCTGGCTGCGTTAACTCGGGCGTTCTGCACGCCCGGCAATTCACACAAAGCTTGTTCGATGATGCCCGCGCAAGCCGCGCAGTGCAGCCCGGACAGCTGGAACTGAGACTCCGCAATCGCCGCGCTTTCAATGCCGCTTTCAGTGCCGCTTTCAACAAGCAGACGAGCAGATTGCGACTGCGCGCCGACAAGAGAGCTCGACGCCTCACCCGCCCCACTCAACCAGCGTGTGAAGGGGGCCAGCAGGGCTGGGTCGTCCGGCAGCATGGCGCCTGCAAGAGTCGCGGCTGCGGGGGGGCGGAGTCGGTTCGAAGCTGAAGTCATCTTGCTAGGGGGCGGCAGCGTAATCTAGGCGAACTCGGCACAGGCTGGAATGATATAGATCAAGACCCTTGCGGCGCCGCACTCTTTTCAGTCACCCCCTCGCTCAGCATCGATCTCTCAGCAGCAAACACCACCTCCAAAGCCCATGAATGCCCCATCCGAGGCATCCAAACAAAAAAAGGCCGGTCCAAGACCGGCCTTTCGTCAATGCGGAAAAACTCAGGCGAAGTTGGCCTGAGCGAAGTCCCAGTTGACCAGGTTGTTCAGGAACACTTCGACAAACTTGGGGCGCAGATTGCGGTAGTCGATGTAGTAGGCGTGTTCCCACACATCGATGGTCAGCAAAGCCTTGTCAGCGGTGGTCAGCGGGGTGCCTGCGGCGCCGGTGTTGACGATGTCCAGGCTACCGTCGGCCTTTTTCACCAGCCAGGTCCAGCCGGAACCAAAATTACCCACGGCACTCTTGGTGAAGGCCTCCTTGAAGGCATCCAGGCTGCCCCACTTGGCGTTGATCGCGTCGGCCAAAGCGCCGGTCGGTGCGCCGCCGCCATTGGGCTTCATGCAGTTCCAGAAGAAGGTGTGGTTCCAGATCTGAGCAGCGTTGTTGTAGATCGGGCCGCTGGACTTCTTGACGATCTCTTCCAACGACAGGGCTTCAAACTCAGTGCCCTTTTGCAGATTATTCAGGTTCACCACATAGGCGTTGTGATGCTTGCCGTGATGGAACTCCAGCGTTTCGGCGCTGTAGTGCGGGGCCAGGGCGTCCTTGGCATAAGGCAAGGCGGGAAGGGTATGTTCCATGTCAACTCCTCGGTGCGTAAAAAAGTGGGGCGCAAGCCCTGCGGATCGGGCGCGATTCTAGGTCTTTGCTGATGGCCTTGTGCGCGTGCCCTTACTCTTGTGCGGGCTTGTCTTTGAGCCTTCGGTGGCCAGGACCTGCATCTGCGCCTCGCCATCGGCCAAGACGGCGTGCACCTGCTGACCGACACTCAGTTGCGCCACCGAAGTCAGCGCCCGACCCTGCCCATCGTCAAGCCAGGCATAACCCCGCGCCAAGACACGCTGGGGGTCTAGCGCCGACAAACGCGCCTGCAATGAATCCAAGCGCATGCCTTGCGCCCGCAAGGCAGCCGGCGCGGCATGGCGACTGCGCTGCTCCAGATTGTTCAAACGCTGAATCTGCATGGCCTGCAGCTTGGGCAAGGCCTGACCCCAGCGCTGCGCCAGCAAGGCCAGTTGGCGACGCTGACGGGTCAAAATTTCAGTGGGCCGAGCCAAGCGCAGCCCCAGACGATCCAAGCGCTGCGCAGCCATGTCCAGGCGCTGCTCCAGCCGCCGAGTCAAGGCAGCGGACAAAGCGGCCAAAGCATCCAGATTGGCCTGGCGCGAGGGAGCCGCCAACTCGGCCGCAGCCGTGGGCGTGGGGGCGCGCAAATCTGCGGCCAAATCGCACAAGGTCACATCGGTCTCATGGCCCACACCACAAATCACCGGCAAGTTTGATGCCGCCACGGCCCGCACCACCCGCTCATCATTGAAGGCCCACAAGTCCTCCAAGGAGCCGCCGCCACGCACCAGCAAGAGCGCATCGACCTCGGCGCGTTCATTGGCAACTCGCAAAGCAGCCACCAAAGCGGGAGGCGCCTGTTCGCCCTGCACGGGGCTGGGGTAGATGATCACCTCCACATGGGGTGCACGCCGCGCCAAGGCGGTCAGCACATCATGCAAGGCCGCACCAGCGGTCGAGGTGATCACGCCGAGTCGGCGCGGAAACGCGGGGAGAGCTCGCTTGGACGCGGCGTCGAACAAACCGGCCACCTCCAGCTTGGCCTTTAAGCGCAAAAACTGTTCGTACAGCGCCCCCGCACCCGCCCGACGCATGGCTTCGACCACGAACTGCAATTCGCCACGCGGTTCATAAAGGGTGAGCCGCCCGCGCATTTCCACCAGCGCCCCATCGGCGGGCGAAAAGTCCAACAAGCTGGCCGCACGCCGGAACATCGCACAGCGCAACATGGCGGACTGTCCGTCAGCATCCTTCAAACTGAAGTAGCAATGCCCGCTGGCGGCACGAGTAAAACCCGACAACTCGCCGCCGACCACGCAAACGGAAAACCGCGCCGAGAGGCTGTCGCTGACGGCCATCAAGAGCGCGGCCACACCCCAGACACGACGCTGTGGCGCGGCCTGCAGAGGCTCATTCATACGCCAGCCCAATGAAGACGCGGGCCTGGAAGTCCACAAGCGCAGCCAGACTGGCTCGAACGGACATTGTTCGCGTCACGCCACTGTCACACGCATATAAACGCTTGTTTTTCAAGTTATTTTTCCTGCCCAAGAATGAGGCAATGTGTCCAAAGCCTTGATTTTTCTGGGTCTAGCCATCCGTCAGGGCCGCTTGCCCACAAAGTTATCCACAGCGAAAGTGGATTGTTACGCGACTGTCAAAAAGCCAAGAATCGCCCCAACAAGACGCATCGGCGGGACACTGGTTTCCATCGTCTGGACGACTCGCCAGTTCAGGCCATAATCGCCCGCAGTTCAGATCCCGCTGACCGCAAGCCTGAGGCCAGCGCAAGCCCTTCAAGGGGCCGGATCGCCACTTTTCTTTCACCAGGGGTTGTCCTTGTTTTCGATCATACAAGCCGCCGGTTGGCCGATTTGGCCCTTGCTGATCTGTTCTGTCATCGCGCTCACCTTGATCATCGAGAGGTTTTCAAGCCTGCGCACCAGCCGCGTGGCGCCGCGCCGCCTGCTGGATGAGGTGCTGGGCATCAGCAGCCAGAACTTACCCACCCCCGACGTGGTGAACCGCCTGGCCGAACATTCCTTGTTGGGCCAAGTGTTGGCCGCCGGCCTGCGCGCGGTCACGGCCGAGCCCCGCATGCCCGCCTCCAAATTGCAGCAGGTGTTTGAGCTGGCCGGACGGCGCGCCATCCATCAGCTGGAGCGTTACCTCAACACCCTGGGCACGATTGCGACGGCGGCGCCCTTGCTGGGCTTGCTCGGCACCGTGGTCGGCATGATCGAGATCTTTGGCGCACAAACCCCCAGCGGCGGCAATCCAGCGCAACTGGCACACGGGATTTCGGTCGCCCTTTACAACACGGCTTTTGGCCTGATGGTGGCGATTCCCTCGCTGATGTTCTATCGCTATTTCCGGGGCCGGGTGGAAGAGTATGTGCTGGAGCTGGAACAATCCAGCGACCGCATGCTGAGCCATCTGCAGCGCTTCACCAGCTGAAGCGGCGAGGAACCCGAAGTCATGAAATTCAGGCAACGCCGCAGCGAAGATCCCGAGATCAACCTCATCCCATTCATCGACGTCTTGTTGGTGATTCTGATCTTCCTGATGCTGTCCACCACCTATTCCAAGTTCACCGAGTTGCAGATCACGCTGCCCACGGCCGATGCTGAAAAGCTCAAAGACCGGCCGCGTGAAATCATTGTCTCGGTCGCGGCGGACGGGCGCTATGTTGTCAACGGTCAGGCCGTTGACGGCCGCGCGGTTGAGCTGCTGAGCGCCGCACTGACCCAAGCGGCCGGCGGACAAGCCGAGACCGTGGTGATCGTGTCGGCCGATGCAGCCGCGGCCCACCAATCAGTGGTCAATGTGATGGATGCCGCGCGGCGCGCCGGCCTGTCCAAATTGACCTTCGCGGCGCAAAGCAACACGCCGTAAGCAGCGGGCGAACTCAAACATGAGCAAGGCGCATGGCCAAGAGCCAGACAGCTTTGCAGATCGACTGCAACGCGACTGGATCACCGACGGCCCATTGGCGCAACTGTTTCGCCCGCTGGCCGGGCTGTATGGCGCGCTGCTGAGCCTGCGCGCCCTGCTCTACCGCCGCAATTACATGCACACCGGCAAGCTGAGCGTGCCGGTGGTCGTGGTGGGCAATTGGATCGTCGGCGGCGCCGGCAAGACACCCACCACCTTGGCCTTGCTGGCACATTTCAAAAAGCTGGGCCTGCAGGCTGGCGTGGTGTCTCGCGGTTATGGCCGCAACGGCGAAGGCATTTGCTTGGTCACGGCTGATCACAGCGCGGCCGAGGTGGGCGATGAGCCCTTGCTGATCCATTTGCGCAGCGGCGCACCGGTGGCCGTAGGGCAAGACCGCGTGGCAGTTGCACAGGCCTTGCTGGATGCCCATCCGCAGCTCCAGTTGCTGATCAGTGATGACGGGCTGCAGCACCTGCGTTTGCCGAGACAGCTGTCGGTATTGCTGTTCGACGAGCGCGGCCTGGGCAATGGCCGCCTATTGCCGGCCGGGCCGCTGCGTCAGCGGCCAACTCAGCATTTGCAAGCGCATGAATTGGTTCTGTATAACGCGCCAACTCCCAGCACCGCGCTGCCAGGCTTTCTCGCCAAACGAAGTCTTGCCGGCGCCGTCGGCTTGCAAGCCTGGTGGCAAGGACAGGCCGCCACGGTGCAGACCCTGCATGATTTGCGATGCCGCCACTTGCTGGCCGCAGCCGGCATGGCCCATCCGCAGCGCTTTTTTGACATGCTCAAGGCTGAGGGCCTGAGCTTTCAGGCCCTGCCCTTGCCCGACCACTTTGATTTCAAAGAACTGCCCTGGCCCGCCGATACGCCCGATGTGCTGCTGACCGAAAAGGACGCAGTCAAACTGACTCCGCAGCGCTGCGCAGGCACGCGAGTCTGGGTGGTGGCGCTAGACTTCCAACCCGAACTCGCTTTTTGGCAAGCGCTCGAGTCACATCTTCACGCGCTGAAGCTGCTACCGAAGCGCTTGCCGCAGGATATAAAAAATGGATAACCGATTGCTGGACATGCTGGTCTGCCCGATTTGCAAGGGCCCGCTGGAGATGCTGCGCCATGGCGCAGTACAAGAACTGGCCTGCCATGCGGACCGACTCGCTTTCCCGATCCGAGACGGTATTCCCGTCATGCTGGAGAACGAAGCCCGAGCCTACGACGCTGCAGCCGAAGCCGAGGCTCAAAAGGCCGCAGAGTTGGCCGCAGCCGTGACCAGCATGAAGCAAGCCGCTGAGTCGAGCAGCCAAGCCTCGACATGAGCTTCAGCGTCATCATCCCAGCCCGCCTGGCTTCCACTCGCTTGCCGAACAAGCCACTGGCAGACATTGAAGGTCTGCCGATGATTGTGCGCGTTGCACAACGCGCAGCGCTGTCGAAGGCGCGCCAAGTGGTGGTAGCAACCGATGCCGAGCAGGTGCTGCAAGCTTGCCAACAGCATGGCATCTCAGTCGTCATGACACGCGCCGACCATGTCTCGGGCAGCGACCGCTTGGCCGAGGCCTGCGAACTGCTGGGGCTGGACGGCCAAGAGGTGGTGGTCAATGTTCAGGGCGATGAACCGCTGATTGCGCCCAGCATGGTCAATGCCTGCGCCGACTTGCTGGTGTCCAAACCACAATGTGTGATGAGCACTGTCGCCCATGCGCTGGAAGACGCGGCTGACTTCGCCAACCCGAATGTGGTCAAACTGGTCACCGACGCGCAAGGCTTGGCTATGTACTTCTCACGCGCCCCCATCCCCTGGTGGCGCGACGGCTCGGCAGGCGCTGCCTTGCCGAAAGCGCAGCCCGGCTCGGCCTTGCGGCATGTCGGTTTGTATGCCTATCACGCCGGCTTTTTGCGCCGCTTCCCCACGCTGGCTGTCAGCCCGCTGGAGCAGATTGAATCGCTGGAACAGTTGCGGGTGCTCTGGCATGGCGAACGCATCGCCGTTCACCTCAGCAATGAAAAGCCCGGACCGGGCGTCGACACGCCTGAAGATCTGGAGCGCGTCCGCGCCTTCGTTCGCGGCGCAGCCAAAGCATAGAAGTCAGCGGCATCACACTAGGGTTACACAGGGGTACCAAGTGGCCCATCGTCAGGCTTGCGTAGGCCTGCGCATGCTATCCTCGCCCGCTGTTGATGAGGCTTGTAGCTGCCCTTATCCGATGACAAAACACTGGGGCAAACGAAGGCGAAACCCCAGTCGCTGATGGACGAGCACGGGCTCGGCATCAGGCATCGAAAGCATTGAAAGTACCAAGGAGACCCATGCGACTGATTCTTCTGGGCGCCCCCGGCGCCGGCAAAGGCACCCAAGCAGCCTTTATTTGCCAAAAATTCGGGATTCCGCAAATCTCCACTGGAGACATGCTGCGTGCCGCCGTCAAGGCCGGCACCGAGATGGGTCTGGCCGCCAAGAAGGTGATGGACGCCGGCGGCTTGGTCAGCGACGACATCATCATTGGCCTGGTCAAAGAGCGTATCGCCCAAGCCGACTGCGCCAATGGCTTCCTGTTTGATGGCTTCCCCCGCACCATTCCTCAAGCCGACGCCATGAAGGCAGCCGGCGTGAAGCTGGATCTGGTGTTGGAAATCGATGTGCCTGATAGCGCCATCATCGAGCGCATGAGCGGCCGCCGCGTCCACGTGGCTTCGGGCCGCACCTACCACGTCAAGTTCAACCCGCCCAAGGCCGAAGGCCTAGACGACGTCAGCGGCGAAGCCCTGGTGCAGCGCGAGGACGACAAGGAAGAAACCGTGCGCAAGCGCCTGGAAGTCTACCAAGCGCAAACACGCCCCCTGGTGGACTACTACTCCCAGTGGGCCGCCGCCGGCGACGCCAACGCACCCAAGTACCGCTGCATCGCTGGTATCGGCACGGTAGAAGAAATCACTCAGCGCGCCCTGGAAGCCCTGAGCTAACCCTCGGCATCAACGGCATTGAGCCGCCAATGCGAGAAATCCAAAGCCGCTTGATCGCGGCTTTGTTTTTGCCCGACAATTAACGTTTACGTCAACGTCAACCAATTCTTCAAAGGATCACGCATGGAAATCGCAGGCAAGGTATTCATCGTCACCGGCGGCGCCTCGGGCCTCGGCGAAGGCACGGCCCGGATGTTGACGGCGCAGGGCGCCAAGGTCGTGATTGCCGATTTGCAAGTGGAGCGCGGCGAAGCGCTGGCGCAAGAACTCGGCGGCGCTTTTGTCAAAGCCGACGTCAGCCAGGAAGCCGATGGCCAAGCGGTGGTCGCCAAGGCCTTGAGCCTGGGCAAGCTCTTCGGCTTGGTGAACTGCGCCGGCATCGCCCCCGCAGCCAAGACGGTGGGCAAGGACGGTGCTCACGCTCTGGCCGCCTTCAGCAAAGTCGTTACTGTCAATCTCATCGGCTCATTCAATATGATTCGCCTGGCCGCAGAAGCCATGTGCAAGAACGAGCCAGAATCAACCGGTGAGCGCGGCGTGTTGATCTCAACAGCCTCTGTGGCAGCCTATGACGGGCAGATCGGTCAAGCCGCTTATGCCGCGTCCAAGGGCGGCGTGGTCGGCATGACGCTGCCGATCGCGCGAGATCTGGCGCGCAATGGCATCCGCAATATGACCATCGCTCCCGGCATCTTTGGCACGCCCATGCTCTTTGGCATGCCGCAAGAGGTGCAAGACGCTCTGGCCGCGAACGTGCCCTTCCCTTCCCGCCTGGGCACGCCGGCCGACTACGCCAAGCTGGTGCACCAAATCATCACCAATGAAATGCTCAACGGTGAAGTGATCCGTCTTGACGGCGCGATTCGTTTGGCACCGAAGTAATCTGAAACTACGCGGCGCAAGAAAAAAGGGCCTCGACGCAAGTCGAGGCCCTTTTTTTTGAGCGATTCAAAGTCGCTCAAGGAGCCCAAACAACCCAAAGCCAGGCTTTGGCTGTTCAATCTCAGCGCTTAGCGCTACGGGTGTGCAGGCTCCACAGGCGAGCCAGATCGCCGGCGCCTTCGCCACCCTTGACCGACTTCCAACTGGCCAAAGCCTTGGCGTTTTCGCCGGCCATGGATTGAGCCAAGCCCAGGTAAAGCTTGGCGTCTTCAGGGCGCTTCAGCGAGTCTTTCGCGATGCCTTCTTCAATCAGCTTGGCACCCTTGGCGGCTTCGCCACGGAAAGCGTAAGCCAGACCCAGCGGCACCAGCAGATCGCCATTCTTCGAAGCCAGAGCAGCCTTCTCAGCCTCAGGCAATGCAGCCTTGGCTTCGGCGATGCGCTTGGTCATCAGGTCTTGCAGACGCTTGTGGCGGGCACCTTCGGCGCCCTGACCCAAGATGCCAGCAGCCAGCCCCTTGTCGACCACCATCTTGCCTTCTTCAGGATAGCCGGCTTGAGCCGCCAGCTGCGCCATCTCCATATAGTCGTTGGCGTCCTTCAGATTGCCGGTCGCCAGCTTCAAGCGATAGACGTCCAGACCAAAGCGATCCGAGAAACCCTTCTTGGCTTGCAGACCACCCAGCACTTGAGTCCAGAGCTCTTTGCTGGGGTAGTAGTTCAGCAGCTTTTCAACTGCCAGGCCTTCAGCATTGCCGTCGCCTTTTTTCTGAGCGGCGCTCAGCAGCAGGTTCAGCTTGTCACGCGAAGGCGTGCGACCCGCTTTCTCATCGGCAGCGATGTCTTCGCTGGTTTCCTTGATGATGGCCGTCATGTCGCCAGACAGGAACTGTGCGTTCGTCAGCACGGTCTTCATCGTGGCACTGTTGCCACCTTCCTTGAAGTAGCGCTGCGCCCAGCTCAAGGCCTTGGCATTGTCTTTGTTGCGCAGGTAGGTGCCTGCAATGCCTTCAATCATGCGCAGCTGATCCGGCTGAGCCAGCTTGCCGCTGGCCTTCATGGCTTCAAAAGCCTTGACCATGGAATCTGCATCGCTCGCACCGGAGGCCGCAGCCATGCGCATGCCTTCGATCGTGTAGTTCTCGGTGGCATTGCGGCCGCCGACGGCTTCGGCATCACGCACCTTGGCCAAAGCTTCTTTGTGCTTGCCGGCCTTGATCAAGGCGCCGGCGTCCTTCAGATGCTTACCCACTTCAGGGCGCACGCCTTCGGCTTGAGCTTGGGCCTGGGTGAAACCGATCTCGCCATTTGGCGCGGAACCCAAGGCAAACGCCGCAGCGCCAATCGCGACTGAGGCCAGCGTTTTGAACTTCATGATGTCTTCTTCCCTTCGAATTTCACGAAAAAAAACGCGCAGCCCTCGCGGGCAGCGCGTTCGTCATTGCTCAAAGCGTCACTTGACGTACTGCTCGTTACCGACCATGCCCATCTTCTTGACGCCCAGTCGCTGCGCAGCAGCCATCACGGCTGCAACGGCGCCGTACTCGGCCAGCTTGTTCGGCTTGATGTGCACTTCGGACTGATCCGGCTCAGCGGCCACTTCCATCAGCTTCGCTTCAACAGCGCCCTGATTGGGCAGTGCCACGCCATCCCAGCTGACCGTGCCGTCAAAGTCAATGAAGACTTCGTGCGTCACCGGCTCTTTGTCCGGCTGTTGGTTGCTTGGAGGTGGCATATCCAGATTCACCGAGTGCAGCTGGATAGGAATCGTGATGATCAACATCACGATCAGCACCAGCATCACGTCGATCAAGGGCGTCGTATTGACGTCCATCATCACTTCGGGTTCGTCTCCACCGGACGAACTGCCAACATTCATTCCCATGTCTTATCTCCTCGTCGCCTCAACCACCACGCTCGGGCGGCTGGGTGACAAAGCTGACCTTCATGATGCCAGCACGCTGACAAGCGTAAACCACACGTCCGACGGACTCGTAGCGGGACTTGTCGTCACCGCGCACGTGCACTTCGGGCTGAGGATTCAGCACCGCCACCTTGCCCAGGCGCTTGACCAGGGCATCAGCATCCGGCACCAATGTCGTGTTCCAGTAGATGTCGCCATCACGGGTCACGGCAATTTCAATATTCTCCGGCTTGGTGACGCGCGGGATGTTGGTCTCCTTGGGGAGCTCCACCTTCACCGTGCTGATCACCGCCGGAATGGTGATGAGGAAGATGATCAAGAGCACCAACATCACGTCCACGAGGGGCGTGGTGTTGATGGTCGAAACCACTTCGTCATCGCCGGAAGAGGATCCGACGTTCATTCCCATAATGGGTTCTCCGGACTCGCGCTGATTAGCGCTTGACTTGACGGTTGCCCATCAGCACGCCGTGGACGTCAGCAGCGAATTCGCGCACTTGACCCATGACTTGCTTGTTGCGGTTCACCAGCCAGTTGTAACCCAGCACAGCAGGCACAGCCACGAACAGACCGAAAGCAGTCATCAGCAGCGCTTCACCCACAGGGCCGGCCACCTTGTCAATGGAAGCTTGGCCAGCAACGCCAATGGCGGTCAGCGCTTGCAGAATACCCCACACGGTACCGAACAAGCCGATGAACGGCGAAGTCGAACCCACGGTAGCCAGGAAGCCCAGGCCAGTTTGCACGCGGCTGTTCACTTCGGAAACGCTACGTTCAACATTCATCGTCACCCAGGTGCTGTGATCGATGTTCTCGGTCAACGCGCCTTCGTGGTGCTCAGAAGCCTCAATGGCCGAACCGGCGATGAAGCGGAAAGCGCTCTCAGCCTTCAGGCCCTTGACGCCTTCAGCCAAATTGGCCTTCTTGAAGAAGGAAGCGCGAACTTCCTTGGCTTCGTTAGACAGCTTCTGGGTGTCCCACAGCTTGGTGATCAGGATGTACCAGCTGCCCATCGACATGATGACCAACAGAGCCAACACGCCCTTGGACACGAAGTCGCCATGTTCCAACATGGCCTTCAGGCCGTAAGGATTGTCAGCGGGCTTGGCAGCGGCAGCGGCCACAGGAGCGGCAGCGTCAGCAGGAGCAGCTTCAGCGGGAGCCGATGCAACAGCGTCAGCAGGCTTGGCTTCTTGAGCGTGGACGGGCGAGATTGCCAGAGTGGCAGCGAAAGCAACTGCGGCGATCAGGCCGGAAATACGAGAGATCATGGAGTCAACTCCTGCGGAAGAAAACTGGAACAGTTTGAGAGAAACGAGGCTGGGCGATTCGCCCGGCCCCATGTTTGAAAAAATCTTGGTGCAGCGATCAGTCGATGCGGAACTGGAATTCCTGCTCGATCACCCAGTCACCCGGGCACTCGTAGCCTTCACGCATCGTGGTTTCGATAGCGGCCGACAGTGCACGCAATGCCTTGCGGTCCACACCACCGCGCAGGCTCGAAACACTCACATCCACCACGCGACCTGCCTTCACCGTTGCCGTGGCCTTGAACAAGGCTTCACCGCTCCAGTTCACCGACGGCATCTCAGGCTTAGCCATCTTGGTGCAAGCGATACCGGCCTTAGTCGGGCCAGTGCGCGGAGGCGCCGGAGGTGCTGGTGGCGCTGCCACTGCTGGCGGAGGTGCTGCCTTGGCAGCTTGAGCCGGCGGCGCAACTTGCGTCGACGCGATCGGCGTAGCCATCGGAGGCGGCGGTGCAGTCACCTGGAATTCAGGCGGAGGCACGAAAGGTGGCGGCGGAGCCTTCAGATCCGGTGGCGGCGGCACCACCTTTTCGGGCGGTGGCGGCGGCTTGACCTTCTCTTCAATCACCTTGGTTTCAATCGGCCCGGCCACTGCCTTGACGATTTCACGTGCCAAACCACTGGCAATTGCCCACACCACCAAGATGTGAATCAGCACCACGATGCCGAAACCCACCAGGCGTGACGAGCCGTTCTTCTCCTGCGCAAAGTTCATGCGCGCTCCTTCTTAAGACTGCGAAATTCTTTCATCAAGACACGTCGGGACATTCATCCCTGCGCAGCGCCCGTCTCGAACCTACAGCAACACGTGCCCAAAGACACAAGTCACGTCCATCAAACAAAAATGCCCGACAGCTTGAGGCCGCGGGCCACGCCGATGCTTCGGAACTTACATGCACCTTGCAGCGCACCACCCAAAACTTCAGCGCCCCGGATCATAAACGAGTTCCAAAGCCACTCGCCCATGGGGATTTCCCGATGCAAGCATGAGCCTTGACCCAAGTTACGAGACGGTTTCTCCGCATCTTTGTGTCTGGTATTTTACTGGTATCAGACCAAGGAAGTACTCGCGCCGCACTAGGGTTTTCACCAAGTTGTCACTGTAATTTACATACCCGAACGAGCAAGAAAAAACCCCTCGCCGCTTTCGCCGCAAGGGGTTTACCAGGCAGGCTGGATAGCCCGCCTCTCGCTCATAGCACTTAGAACTTGTACTGTGCGCTCACATAGAAAGCACGGCCAATCGGGCTGGCATAACGTGGGTCGTAGCCCAACTGGTGGCTACCGACGTTACGCAACGACAGTGGCGGCTTCATGTCGCCGATATTGGTCACGCCACCCACCAGAGTCAGGCTCTTGTTGAAGGCGTAACGAGTCTGCCAGTCAAAGGTGTAGTAAGACTTCACCGTCAACTGGGTATCGACGCAATCTCCGGTGTCGACATCGCTCACAGCGCAGTTGTCTTCGTTGTGATGGATGTCCTTGTAACCGTTACGGTAGTTCCAGTTCAAGGTGTGGCTCCAGGCACCCGAATCCAAGGTGGCCGAAGCATTCATCACATTGCGGAAGCTGACGGCGCTGTTAGTGCCCCAGTGGTCCATGCTGTCTTCCCACTGATCCGAAGTACCCGGCGTGGTATAGCGCGACTTGACCAGGTAAGTACCAGCCACACGTGTCGTCAAGCGACCTATCGGCAGGTTGTTACGAAGCACGAAGTTCCAGTCGATACCTTCGTTCTCAATCTGACCGATGTTGATCGGCATCAGCTTGATTGCGACGTAGGTCTGACCGTTGGAGGCCTTGGTCTTGGTCGTGAACAGATCCAAATACTTGGCAGGATTGTTGATGATCAAGTCTTCGCTGACCGAAGTCACCGCATCCTTGACCTTCACCGACCAGTAGTCCATGCCCATAGAGAAGTTGTCAGCGGCATCGAACACAAAGCCCAAGGTCCACTGCTTCGACGACTCAGGCTTCAGATCACCGTTACCACCTTGGAAGGCTTCCATCTGGCGATCGCAGCCATAGCCCTTAGCGAAGTAGCCCAGCGGGTCATAGGAGGCCTTGAAAGGGCAAGCATAAGAACCGCCTGTCACGCCAAAGTCAACCAAAGGTTGAGCAATCTGGGACATCGTGGCAACTCGGAAACCTGTGCCGTAGGAGCCACGGGTGACCAGGTTGGTCAGAGGGCGGTACTTGAAGCTCAACTTGTAAGTCGAAGCCGACTCGGTATTGCCGAACTTCTTGTTGTTCAGCGTGTCATCCACACCCGAAACCGAGTCATAGCGGACGGCGCCCGACAGTTCCAATTGCTTGGTCACCGGCAACACCAACTCGGAGAACACACCCCAGTTGGAGCGCTTCAGACCAAATTCGGATTGAGGATCGTCAAACAGAATTTCCGCATTGGCAACGGCCTGATTGGCGCGCACATCGTAGGAGTTCTTGCGGAAATCAGCACCGACAGCAATCGCTGCAGCGCCGCCCGACATGGAGAACAACTCACGCGAAGCGCGAGCGTCCACGCCGTACATTTTGATGTCGGTGGTGTTGTAGTTGCCCTTGTACTGGGTGTCGTTCAGCGCCTGCAACATCTCGGGCGGCATGGTGCCCAGGGTGTATGGGAACGGATCGAACTTCTGCGCCTGGATGGCTGCATTGAACTTATCGGCCAGCGGGAAGCCGCCTTCATAGTTCTGCAACTGCTTCTGGGTCGAATAAGTCAAAGCGGTATTGAAATCCCAACCCAGCAGCGCACCATCCAAACCGATCACGGCGTGATTGGCCTTGGTCTGGTAGTCGTACGCACGGTTGCCCATATCGTACAGACGGTACTTGACGTTGACCGAAGTCACACCGGCCGCCACCTGAGCAGGAGTCAGGTAAGGCAGGATGTATTTGGTGTAGTACGGGTGGTCGGTCTTCAGGCCGAACTCAGCGGGATACGGCGCAATGCGTGCACGGATATGCGCATCGGTCAAAGCCAAATCACCGAACAACTTCAGACCGGAACTACCCAGCTTGACTTCACCCGAAGAGAAAAAACTAGTACGTTCTTGCGCCGGGAAGATTTCCACCGAAGAGGTGTAGTCAAAAATGCACTGGCGACCGCCAACTACGTGAGCGTCTGGGCACTTGCCGTTCTTCTCCAAGTAGGGGTTGAAAGACACCTTGGATGTTTTGGCAGGATTGTCCGGAGTAGGCGTGCGGTTGTAAGTCACGTCCACGTTTGGCGGCACCGAGCGCGAGGAGCCGTTGAAGAACTCCAAATTGCGACCGTCATTGGTGAAATCGATGATACCGGTCTTGGCGAACTCGCGGTCCTTGGCCTTCAACTGGCTGAACTTGTCATAGCTGACAGCAGCAAAGATCGAATAGCCATCACGCTCGATATCACCGAAGCCCTTGCTGATGCCCAGGTTGTAGCTTTCGCCACCGGTGTGCTGCGGGCGCTGAAAACGCGCATCAATGGTCAGGGGCGCCTCACCCTTCTTCAGGATGAAGTTGACCACACCGGCAATCGCGTCAGCGCCATACAGGGCGGATGCACCATCAGTCAGCACTTCGATGCGCTCAACAGCTGCCAACGGAATGCTGTTCAAGTCAATCGTGGTGCCGGAATTGGAGGGCGCCACGCGACGACCATTCAGCAGCACCAAAGTGTATTGAGCGCCCACGTCGTGGATCGACGCGGTTGTCACGCCGCCACCGCCGCCACCGACCGAGTCAGCAGCCACTGCAAAACCTTGCATCACAGGCAACTGCTGGATGAAGTCTTGAACGGTGGTCACGCCGGACTTGGCGATTTCTTTGGCCGTAAAGGTTTGAACCGGCAGTGCGCCCTCAGCGGCAACCCGCTTGATGGACGAACCCGTGACTTCAACACGGTTGAGTTGCTCTTGAGCTTGAGCGCTGGCGGCCAGGAAACTGGCGCTGCCCAGGGCGAGCAATACGCCTGTGCAGACTTTGGACTTCTTGAACATTGAAACTCCTTCGATGACGGAATCAGTCGATAGACACGGTGCAAGCAGAATTCAGCGACATCCGTTGGTTACGGTTAGCCAATCCCACACTCGCATGACGACATTCTTGATGGCGCAGGGCGCTAGCGAGGCTAGGGGAAGTCCTAGCGCTCACTCGGCGCAGCAAGTGCCGATGGTCATGCACACCCTAAAGAAGGAATTCCCAAGTCATTGATTTCATGAGGAAAGGCAGACCCTGTTGAAGCGGGCCTTGCGTCCAAGGCATAAGAACAGGTGCCGGGCTCTAATCCGACGAATGTCATACCTCGTTGCTCAATGGCAACAGCACGGCGGCGCACCTTGATGCGTGGCGTAGTGGTTAAGTCCCTGAGTGAGGAACCCTGGGGACCGCCTGCAAGAGTCCGGGCGTGTAAGACTCCTCCGGGCTACGAAGCACGGTTTCGGAAGGCCCGGCCTCCACAATGCGCCCGCCCTGCATCACAGCTACATCGTCTGCCAGGTACTCCACCACGCCGATGTTGTGCGTGATGAACAAATAGGCCAAGCCCTGCTCTCTTTGCAGCGCTTTGAGCAGGTTGAGGATTTGCGCCTGGACCGACACATCGAGTGCGGAGGTCGGTTCATCACAGACGATCAAGCGAGGCTCGACCGCCAAGGCGCGGGCAATCGCGATACGTTGCCGCTGGCCGCCCGAGAACTCATGCGGCAGGCGCTGCAAGGCCGCTGTACCGAGCCCGACTTGCTCGAGCAAATGGCCCATTCGGCTCATGCGAGCCCGTGCATCCAGGTCTGGCCGAAGCGCCAGCAAGCCCTCCTCCAGCAAGTCCTGCACGCGCATGCGGGGGTTCAAAGAGGCAAAGGGGTCTTGAAAAATGATCTGAATCGAGCGGCGCGCCTGCAGCAGTTGCGCGCCCTGCATCGCCGCCAAATCTTGCCCGTCCAGCAAGACTTGGCCTTGCAGCAGAGCCTTGCCGCGCAAGAGTTGCAGCACGGCCTTGCCGATACTGCTTTTGCCGCAACCCGATTCGCCGACCAAGGCCAAGGTGCGCCCCGCCGCCAGGCTGAAGGACACACCATCCACGGCCTTGAAAACCGCAGGCGCAGCTTTCGAGAACAGCTTACGGCGCAAGGGGTAGTGCACGGACAGCCCGTTGACCTCCAACAAGGGCGCTGCGCCTAGCGGGCTTTCGACTGGGGCCTGCGCAGACTTCAAATCCGCCGCTACGTTCGGAGCGAATGCATTGCTAGCTGGCTGGGTGGGCTGTGAGGGCTGTGAGGGCTGTGAGTACAGCAGGCACCGCACCTGATGGTTTGCTGGCCTCTGGGCGGGAGTCATCAACTCAGGCGCGAGCACCGTACATTGCAGCATCACTCGGTCACAGCGCGCTGCGAATCGGCAGCCTTGAAACTCTGTCGAAAGCGGTGGCACGCTGCCCGCAATGGCCGCCAAAGGTGCATCTCGCTTGGCGGCACTGGGCAGGGCTTGCAGCAGCATGCGAGCGTAAGGGTGCAAAGGCGCGGCAAAGAAGTCGGCGGCAGCGGCCGTTTCAACAATTTGGCCGGCATACATCAGCGCCACTTGATGCGCCATGCCTGCCACCACGCCCAGGTCATGGGTGATCAGCAAAATGCCCAGACCACGTTCGCGCTGCAAATCCTTCAGCAAGGCAAGAATCTGCGCCTGCACCGTCACATCGAGTGCGGTGGTGGGCTCATCGGCAATCAAATAGTCGGGCTCGCCTGCCAGCGTCATCGCGATCATCACCCGCTGCTTTTGGCCGCCACTCATTTGAAAGGGGTAGTCGTCCACGCGCCGCGCCGGCTCTGGAATGCCGACGCGCGCCAGCCACTCGATGGCCCGCTCGCGAGCTGCCGCGCCACGCAAGGCGGTATGCGTCTCAATCGCTTCGACGATCTGATCGCCCACACGCATGACCGGGTTCAAAGACGTCGCGGGCTCTTGAAAAATCAAGCCGATGCGCCCTCCCCGTACTGCACGCATCTGCGCCTCGGGCAGACCGAAGACATCGACGCCATCCAGTTGCAGGCGCCCCGCCGTCACGCGCCCGCCCTGCGGCAACAAGCGCATCAACGCCAGCGCCGTCATGCTTTTGCCGCAACCGGACTCACCGACGAGCGCAAAAGTTTCACCGCGTTTCAGCGCCAGGGCGATGCCATCAATGGCGCGGACCAAGCCGGCCTCGGTTTCCAGACTGACTTTGAGCTGATCAAGCTGCAGCATGGCGCTTCAGGCCTCGCTCTTGATGGATTTGGGCGCCATCGTCCGCAAGCGGCGCGCGCGCGGATCAAAAGCATCGCGCACCGCATCGGCGAACAAATTGGCAGCCAGCACCAAGGCCAGCATACAGACGAAAGCGGCGCAGAAGTTCCACCACACCAGCGGGTCGCGCGACATTTCCGTGCGCGCCAAATTGATCATGCTGCCAAAGCTGTTCATGCTGGGGTCCACGCCGACGCCCACATAGGTGAGCACCGCCTCGTAAAGAATCAGCTCCGAAAAACTCAAGACCACCGAGATCAGAACCAGGTGCATCACATTGGGCACGATGTGGCGGGCCATGATGCGCAACGGGCTGACGCCAAAAGCCGTGGCCGCTTGGACATAGTCCAACTCACGCAGCTTCAGGGTCTCCGCCCGCACCAGGCGACACAGTCCGGCCCAGCCGGTCACGCCCAGAATCAAGCAGAGCATGAAGACCTTCAGGTCCGCGCGCTCCACGCCGGTTTCAAAAATCTCCGGGTTCTTGTCCAGAAACACTTGCACCATCAGCACGCAGGCCGCAATCAAGAGCACATTGGGCACCGAACTCAGCGTCGTATAGAAGTACTGAATCAGCTCATCCACCCAGCCCCCGAAGTAGCCCGCGGCCACACCCAAGATCAGGGCAAAAGGCAAGGTCGCCAGCGTGGACAAGGCGCCGATCACAAAAGCGGTGCGCACGCTTTTCAGGGTTTGGTAGAGCACATCATTGCCGGTACGGTCGGTCCCGAGCACATGGTAGTGGTCCATCAAGGCCGCAACAGGGCCACAGACAAGGGCCATAACAGCGAAGGTCAGCAGCAAAGCGCGCCAAGGGTAATGGGTGCGGTCTGCCACCAAGTCACCCCAAGCGCGCCGCAATCCTCCATGCGAGGCCGCCAAACCGCGAGCCAGCAAGAGTGCACTCACGGTGACGAGCAGAAAAGCCCAGGCAAGCCCTGCCCCTGCGCGGCGAGTCACATCCCCAGCCCAGTCTTGCTCGGGCTGACTCAAATGCGCGCCGCCATGGGCCAGACGAGGGAATGCGCGGCTGTTGTCTGCCGCACCCTCGGCTTTGCCTGCATTCCCGGCATCGGGTGCGGGCCCCTTGCTGAAAGCTTGGTAAGCCAGCGGCGCGGAATAGCTGACTTCGCGCATAAGCATCTGGCGCGACAAAAGCAGGTCCAATACGGACAAAGTGCGTGTGTCGAACACAGGCTGCGCCTCGATTGCCTGAACCTCATCTGCCGCCACTGAAGTTGGTGCGGCCGCTGCTAACTGGCTGCGCAGATGCACGCTGTCCAACATCGTCAGCACGAGAAAAAAGGCCAAGACCAAACCACTGCTGGCGGCCATGGGCTCACGCAAGACCTTGGCCCAGTTGGCTCGCAAATGGGCATGCCGACGAATTCGCCAGCCGTAAGCGCAGAGCCCGAACAGCAAACCCCAAAGGGCCGCGTCCGTCCACAACAGCACCAGTTTGAAAGCCATGCCTGTGCGTCCCTCGGTGAATCAATCAGCCCAGGCGCACACGTGGGTCCACCCAGGTGTAGGCCAGGTCGATCAACACATTGCTGGCGATAAAAAGCATGGCGCCCAAGAAGACCATGCTTCGCACGATGGCGAAGTCTTGGCCGCTGATGGCCTCGATGGTGAAGGCGCCCAAACCAGGAATGCCAAAAAAGCTCTCAAACACCAAGCTACCCATGAAGACATAGGGCAGATAACTGCCGGCACTGGTCAGGATAGGAATCCAGGCATTGCGCAAGACATGGCGGAGCAAGACGCGCTGCTCGCTCAGCCCTTTGGCTCGGGCGGTTCGCACATAGTCGCGCCCGGCCTCTTCCAAGAGCATGGCGCGGTACAGGCGCGCCTCGCCCCCTAAACGCGACAAGACCGACAAGATGACCGGCAGCAACAAGAAGCGAATCGCATCCAGCCCTTCCGCGTAGCCATTCATCGGCACCAAACGCAAGACGCGTGAGAAAAAAAACTGGCCGACGATGATGTAAAACAGACTCGAGATCGACAGCATCAGCACGCACAAGACCACGCCCCAGAAGTCGATCGCCGAATTGCGAAAGAACACCAAGAGCAAGGCAAGCGCAATGCTCACCAGCATTTGCAGCAGGAAGAGCGGCAGCGCCAGTTGCAGGCTGACGAGCATGCGCGTTTTGATTTCATGGCCAATCTGAACCGCTTGGCGGGCATCCGAGCGGCCAAAGTCAAACAGCATCAGCGACACCGATCGCTCCCACAAAATCGTGTGCGTGAGTTTGTCCGTGCCCGAGGCATGTGCGTCCCAGACCAGCGGCTTGTTATAGCCGCGCTCGGTCTTCCATTGCTCAATCTGGGCCTGGCTGACCCGCTTGCCGCCGATGTTCAGGCGCGCCATATCGTCCGGCGTGTTGACGGTGAAGAACAAAAAAAAGGTCAAGACATTGACCCCGATCAGGATCAAGAGGCCATAGCCCAAGCGGCGCAAGAAGTAGGCCATCATGGCGCGCCCTTCTCCGGCTGATAGCCCGGTGCCTGGGCCTGCTCGCGCAGCGCAAATGCGTGACGAGTGCGCCAGACGATCAAGCCGCTGCCCAGGGCCAAAAGTAGCAGGGGCCACCAGATCGGGTGATTCCAGTCACTGATCTTGCGGCTGCGCTGCTTCGCATCAAGGCGGGCATAGCGCAGCACATCGCGCACCACGATGCTGGGCTTGCCGTTGTAGACCCAGGGCTGGTAAGCCATGCCCACAAAAGGCCAAAAGCCCCAGGACCAGGGCGCGTCCTCGCGCACGATGCTGACCATTTGATCGATGACCCGCTGCTTCTCGGGGCCGTCGTCCAGCGTCTGCAAGCGACGATACAAGTCGTCATACGCGGGGTTCTCGTAGTTGGCGGCGTTCTCGCCCTCAAACTTGGACTTGGCATTCGGCCCATAAAGCAAGAAGAGGAAATTCTCGGCGTCCGGGTAGTCCGCGAACCAGCCCCACCAAAACACCTGATGCTTGCCCTTCAAGACCTTTTCTTGAAACTGGTTGAAGTCGGTGGCACGCACCTCCAACTGCACGCCCAGCTTGGCGAACTGACGCGCCATCCAATCGGTTTCGGCCTTCAACTCCGGACGCATCACACGCTGATAGTCATAGTTCAGCACCAGCGGCTTGCCGGTTTTGGCGTCGCGCCCATCCGGGTAGCCGGCTTCGACCATCAAGGCCCGAGCCTGCTCAATGCTGCGCCGCTGCAGCTTGCCGGCCACCCATTCATGGGTAAGCGGATTGAATTGACCGGCCTGACCTTCGCGCGAACCGAACACGCCCGGTGGCACCGGGCCATGCGCGGCCACGCCGCCCTTGCTGCGAAAAATCTGGCCATAGCCCTCTTCCCAATCGATGGCGATGGACAGGGCTTGCCGCAGCTTGCGGTTGCGCTTTTGCTGCTCGGGCGTGTCACCACGCCCCACCACCGGATCGAGCCAGTTGAAGCCGATGTACCAGCTGCTGATGTCCACATCGATGGGAAACTTATAGCCTCGCTCGTCAAACTGACGCGCGACTTCAGCGGAGTCGCTCTTGTCGACCAAGAACTCGACGCCCCAGTCGGTGCGGTCTATCTCTGGCATGTCCAGATAGCCCTGCTTGAAGAGCTCTTTGCGCGCGCCCCCCTCCTTCACCAAGTTGGCAACGATCTTGTCCACAAAAGGCAGGCGCTTGCCGCAGTCTTCCAACAGACCCTGGGCGCGATCGGACGCCGCGCCCTCGCAAGGGTAGAGATCTTCCCGATAGTTTGGATTGCGGCTCATCACATGACGCCTATCCTGCACGTACTCGGTCATCATGAAGGGGCCCGTCCCCACCGGCCATTGGTTCCAGCCCAGGCCGGCCTCGTTCATGCCGGTCTGCGCATAAAAAGCATCCACCTCCCAAGGCACAGGCGCCAGAAAGGTCATGGCCATCCAGTACTGCCACTGCGGATACTTGCCCTTGATGCGAATGCGCAGCAGGTGCCTATTGACGGCCTCGGCGCCGCTCAAGGGCCAGCGGCGCAAGTCCAGAAAAGGCTTGTCCGGCAGGTTCTCGGGCAGGCCGGCCATCAGCTTGGCGTTCTCGGCCCTTAGCAGTTCGCCGTATTCCTTCAGGCCCAGCACATGCTCAGAAAAAAGCGCGAAGAGTGGCGCTTCCAGACGCGGCGACGCATGGCGCTTGAGGGCGAAAACAAAGTCCTCCGCCACCAACTCGCGGCTGCCTCGCTCAGCAAAGTCCAAGGGGGAGTGCTTGGCCGCGATTTGCTGAGGCGTCAGCGCGTGATAGAGCAACTGCCCTTTCGCGTCGCGCGCAAAAGCCGGGTGCGGCGCATACCGCAGACCCGGGCGCAGCGGAATTTCATAGACGCTTTGCGCAATCAAGGCCGGCGCGGCATCGTCGGCCAAACGCCGGCCTTGGGCATCGAGGTAATAGGGCCGCACCACCGCAGCGGCGGCGCGCGGCGTCAGCTGGTAGGGCCGCTTCAGATAGTGATAGCTGTAGAGCGGCTCGTAGATATGAAAGGCATAGGCCGCCTCCGGTGCGCTATACGAGGAGGTCGGATCCAGATAGCGCGGCGAGCGCTCATCAAAAGCAGTAAAGAGCGTGTTCTCGCCCTCGGCACCGGCCGGGTGCGGGCTGTTATTGCAAGCGCCCAGCGCCAGCAAGAAGAGAAAAAAAAGGCCGCGAAGCGCAGCCTGTAGATCAAAGCCCATCAGTGGCTGTGGGCGTGCCCTGCATCATGTTCGTGGGGCTCGTGCGGCTGCTGGGACGCATGCGACTCGTGGTCATGCTTGAGTTGCGGGTCATTTTGCCAACCCATCAAGACATCACGCCCCTGAACCACCAGATCCACCTTGGCACCCACCGGCAGGCAGACCTTGGTGTCCACATGGCCAAAAGGAAGGCCGGTCAAGATGGGCGTTTTGGTGACAGCGCGCACCGCTTCAATCGCCGACTTGAGGCCGTATCCTCGGTCCAGCGGCGACTCGCGCCAGCCGCCAAAGTCACCCAGCACGATGGCTTTTTGCGCATCCAGCACGCCGGCCTGGGCCAACTGCAAGAGGCTGCGCTCGACGCGGTAGGGGTGCTCGTTGATGTCTTCCAGGAAGAGCACTCCGCCCTTGATGCGCGGGAAATGCTTGGTGCCTAACATCGAGTTCACCATGCACAGATTGCCGCCCCACAGCTGGCCGCGCACGGTCAGGCCGTCAAAGCCCTTTTCGGTACGAAAGCCAACAGCCTCCAGCAAGCCGCTCATCGCTTCGGTGAAGCAGTCTTGGGTGACATCGTCCACGCCGCCTTCGTCATTGCTGCGGCCGAAGTCCACGCCCAGTGGGCCGGCCCAGCTTTGCGCCTTGGCATGGGTCAACAGGCCCAGTTGCAAGGCCGTCAAATCGCTTTGACCGACCCAGCGGGTACCCTGCTCCACGCTCTTGGCCAAGAGCTTCCAGTCGATGCGGTCCAGCAAGCGGGTCAGACCGTAGCCACCGCGCGTCGCAAAGGCCACGCTGGGCGCGGCCGCAGCCACTCGGTGAATCGCATTCAGGCGGGTCTCGTCATCGCCGCCAAAACGCTGTTGCTTGTCGAAAGCAGCTTCGTCGATCGTCACCTCAAAGCCCAGCTTGGCCAGGCGCTTGGCGGCCCGCTTGATGGGCTGCGACTTGAGCAGCACGCCGGCCGGGGTGTAGAGGGTCAAGGTGTTGCTGTGGCTCATGAGGAGGTGTCCGTTGAAATGAAATCCGGTGGGAGATCGAGATGGGTGACGTCGCCGGTGGGTATGGGCTCGTCAGGCGTTTGGGCCAGCGCCCGCAGCGCCGCGCGGCGCTCGCGTGCCGCCTCGCGCCGCTGCGCAAAAAACTCGCGCAGCAGCTTGGCGGAGGCCTCAGCCAACACGCCACCCTGAATGCAGGTGTGGTGGTTCAGTTGCGGCTGATCAAAGAGATTGAGCACCGAGCCGGCCACGCCGGTCTTGGAGTCGGGGGCGGCAAACACCACCCGCTTGAGCCGCGCATGCATCATCGCCATCGCGCACATGGCGCAAGGTTCCAAGGTCACGAACAGCTCGCATTCGGGCAGGCGGTAATTGCCCAGCAAGGTGGCCGCGTGGCGCAAGGCCACGATCTCGGCATGAGCCGTCGGGTCATGGGTGGTGATCGGCCGGTTATAGCCGGTGGCGATCACCTGGCCACCGCGCATCAGCACGGCACCCACCGGCACCTCACCGGCAAGCCAGGCGTTATGGGCCTGATCCAGCGCGATGCGCATCGCGTTCTCATCTGCCGCACTCGGCACCCAGGGCTGCATCGCCTCGGTGAGGGGGGAATCAGCGCTCAAGGCGTGGCCTCCGAAGCCCGCTGCGAGCCTTGGTTCAAGGCATCTTGCACCTGCTGACGCACGGCCTCGGTGGCCGCCGCCGGCGGTTGGGCAGCGCCAGCCGCACTCGCCGCCGGCTTAGGCGGCGCGAGTGTGCTGGCCGATCGTTTCATCTGCTGAAGCACGAGGGCCAGCACGACAACCAAGCCCAGAATGCTCAGTGCAGCACGCATGCTTGACGCCGAGTCAATGACTGTTTGCAACAGCGAAGACGCACCGCGTCTTCACTCCCACTCAATGGTGGCAGGCGGCTTGGTCGACACGTCGTAGGTGACGCGGTTGATGCCGCGCACTTCATTGATGATGCGGCCCGACACCTTGCGCAGCAGACCATAAGGCAGCTCAGCCCAGTCAGCAGTCATGAAGTCACTGGTGACCACGGCGCGCAGGGCCACGACATAGTCATAGGTGCGGCCATCACCCATCACGCCCACGCTCTTGACCGGCAAGAAGACGGTGAAGGCCTGGCTGGTCAGGTCGTACCAACTCTTGCCCGTGGCTTCGTCCTTCCAGCCACGCAGCTCTTCGATGAAGATGGCGTCGGCACGGCGCAGCAGGTCGGCGTATTCCTTCTTCACTTCGCCCAGGATGCGTACGCCCAGGCCGGGGCCTGGGAAGGGATGGCGGTAGACCATCTCGGCCGGCAAGCCCAGCTCCACACCCAGGGCGCGGACCTCGTCCTTGAACAGCTCGCGCAACGGCTCCAGCAGCTTCAAGCCGAGCTGCTCGGGCAAGCCGCCCACATTGTGATGGCTCTTGATGGTGGTGGCCTTCTTGGTCTTGGTGCCGCCGCTTTCCACCACATCGGGGTAGATGGTGCCTTGGGCCAACCACTTGGCGCCCTTGGCATCGGCATTGGCTGCCTTGAGCTTGGCGGCCTCAGCCTTGAAGACATCGACGAACAGGCCGCCGATGATCTTGCGCTTTTTCTCGGGGTCGGTCACACCGGCCAGTTGGCCCAGGAAGAACTCGCTGGCGTCCACGCGGATTACCTTGGCGTGCAGCTTGCCGGCGAACATGTCCATGACCATATCGCCTTCGTTCAGGCGCAAGAGACCATGGTCGACGAAGACACAGGTCAGTTGGTCGCCGATGGCGCGGTGAATCAGGGCCGCTGCGACTGAAGAATCGACGCCGCCCGACAGACCCAGAATGACCTCTTCATCACCGACTTGCTCGCGGATCTTGGCGACCGCTTCTTCGATGTAGTCGCCCATGATCCAGTCGCCCTTGCAGCCGGCGATCTCGCGCACAAAGCGGGTCAGCAGTTCCTGACCTTTGACCGTGTGGGTCACCTCGGGGTGGAACTGAACGGCGTAGTAGCCCTTTTCTTCATTGGCCATGCCGGCGATGGGGCAGCTGGGCGTGGAAGCCATCAGCTTGAAGCCCGGAGGCATGGCGGTGACCTTGTCTCCATGGCTCATCCAAACCTTCAGCATGCCGTGGCCTTCCAGCGTGGCGTGGTCCTGAATGCCGTCTAACAGCCGGGTATGACCATGCGCCCGCACCTCGGCATAACCGAACTCGCGGTGATCGCTAGGCTCGACCTGCCCGCCCAATTGCACGGACATCGCAAACATGCCATAGCAGATGCCCAGCACCGGCACGCCCAGGTCCCACACGGCCTGCGGCGCGCGCAGTTCGTGGTCCTCATAAGTCGAGGCATGACTGCCCGACAAGATGATGGCCTTGGGCGCAAACGAGCGGATGAACTCATCGCTCACATCGTTGGGGTGAATCTCGCAAAACACCGCCGCCTCGCGCACGCGACGTGCGATCAGCTGGGTGACTTGGGAGCCGAAGTCGAGGATCAGGACTTTGTCATGCATGGAAGAACTCTCTTGAAATCGGACTTGAAATAGAACTCAAACCGGGGCCGCTGCGGCCACCGCACGCGTACGCGAAAAATGCCGCCACGCGAAGAACAAAGACAGGGCCTGCAGCGCTGCGCAAAAGTAGAACGGCGCGCCAATGCGCCAATCGCCACGCGGCAGACCCGACACCAAGCCCAGCAAGCCAGCACCCACCACCGGGGCGGTGACGGCCATCATGCTGTTCAGCGAGGACACGGCCCCCATGGTTTCGCCTTGGTTGTTGGCATCCGCAGCATTGGAGATCAAGCTTTGAATCGCCGCGCTGACCGCAAAGCCCAGCACATTGAAGCCGATGATGGCGTACATCATCCAGCCCTCGGTCGCCGCACCCCAGACAAAGTTGGTCAAGACGCTGGACAGCAAACCAAACACCACCAAGCGCTGCGCACCAAAAGCCTTCAAAAGCTTGGGCAGCAAGAAGCCCTGCACCAGCACCGACATGACGCCGACGGCGAACAGCGACAAGCCGTTCTCCTTGGGGCCCCAGCCGAACTTGAAGTCGGTGTAGAGCACCCAGCTGGTTTGCAGCACCAGCTGTGCCAAGCCGGACAAGGCGATCACAAAAACCAGGGGACCCACGCCCTTGAGCTTGTTCAGCTTCTTGATGGCGGACACCGGGTTGGCGGTGCGCCACTCAAACTTGCGGCGGTTTTCAGGCTTGAGCGATTCCGGCAATACAAAGAAGCCGTAGCACCAGTTGATCAAGGCCATGGTGCCGGCCACATAGAACGGCAGATGCAGATCGATGGAGCCAAGCAGCCCCCCCATCACCGGGCCCAGGATGAAGCCCATGCCAAAGGCGGCGCCCAGCATGCCGAAGCGCTTGGCACGCTCATCCGGGGCGCTGATGTCGGCCACATAAGCATTCGCCACCGAGGCATTTGCCTGCATGGCGCCGCTGACCAGACGCACGGCAATCAACATCCACAGCGCGGTGGCCATGGCGGTGACAAAAAAGCTCAGGGCCAGGCCGCAAAAGCCAATCAACATCACCGGTCGACGGCCAAAGTGATCAGACAGCGAACCCAAAATCGGCGAGCCCACAAAATTGGCCAAGCCAAAGGCCAGGGCCACGGCGCCATACCAAAAAGCATGATCGGCTTGCGAGCTGGTGAAGGTGCCCACCAAAGGCGGCAGCACCGGGATGATCAGGCCGATCGAGATCATGTCGATCAACACGGCCACCATGATGAAGCCCATGCCCGCCGACCGGCCCTTGGCCGCCGATGCTGCCGAAGCCGCCGGCACTGCTGGTTTGCCTTCTTGCTGCTGCTCGCTCAATCGAAATCCTTGCTTGGCTGCTTGCTGTTCAATGTGGAACAGGGGCCGAGGCCCCTGTTCTGCGCTGCACTGTCAGCTTATTCCGAACGGTAGTTCGGCGCTTCCTTGGTGATTTGCACATCGTGGACATGGCTTTCGCGCATGCCGGCGGAGGTGATCTCCACAAACTCGGCCTTGTTCTGCATGTCTTCGATGGTGGCGCAACCACAGTAGTGCATCGACGCCTTCAGACCCCCGGCCATCTGGAAGATGACCTGCACCACCGAGCCCTTGTAAGGCACTTGGCCTTCGATGCCTTCGGGCACCAGCTTGGAAGTGTTGGGGTTGTTGGCCGAGGTGTCTTGGAAGTAGCGGTCGGCCGAGCCCTTGGCCATCGCGCCCATGGAGCCCATGCCGCGGTAGCTCTTGTAGCTGCGGCCTTGATACAAGATCAGATCGCCAGGCGCCTCTTCGGTGCCTGCGAAGGCGCCGCCCATCATCACGCAATCAGCGCCAGCAGCGATGGCCTTGGCCAAGTCACCTGAGTAGCGCACGCCGCCGTCGGCGATGACCGGCACGCCGGTGCCGCGCAGAGCGGTCGCGACATTGTCAATCGCCGTGATCTGAGGCACGCCCACACCGGCCACGATACGCGTGGTGCAGATGGAGCCAGGGCCGATACCGACCTTGACGCCGTCAGCACCCGCCTCGACCAGGGCCAAGGCAGCCGCCGCGGTGGCGATATTGCCGCCAATGACGTCCACGCTTGGGAACTTCTCTTTGACCCAGCGCACCCGTTCCAGCACACCGGCGCTGTGACCGTGGGCGGTGTCAACAATCAAAACATCCACACCGGCCTTGACCAGCATAGTGACGCGTTCTTCGGTGTCATCGCCAAAGCCGACGGCAGCACCGACGCGCAGCTTGCCTTGGGCATCGCGGGCGGCGTTGGGGAAGCTGGTCTGCTTGGTGATGTCTTTCACCGTCATGAGGCCGCGCAGCTCGAAGGCGTCGTTGACGACGACCACACGCTCCAGCTTGTGCTTATGCATCAAGGCCTTGGCTTCTTCCAGCGAAGCGCCTTCCTTGACGGTGACCAGGCGCTCGGCCGGGGTCATCATCTCGCGCACGGCCAGGTCCATGCGGGTTTCAAAGCGCACATCGCGGCCGGTGACGATGCCGACGACTTTTTTGCCGTCCAGCACCGGGAAGCCCGACACGCCGTGCTGACGCTGCAATTCCACCACGTCGCGCACCGTGGTGCTGGGGGTGATGGTGAAAGGCTCCAACACAATGCCCGACTCGTAACGCTTGACGCGGGCGACTTCAATCGCCTGGCGTTCGGCCGAGAGGTTTTTGTGGACGATGCCAATACCGCCTTCTTGCGCGATGGCGATGGCCAAACGCGCCTCCGTCACCGTGTCCATGGCCGCAGAGACCAGGGGCAAATTCAGGCGAATATTGCGGGAAAGCCGGGTGGCAAGAGAGGTGTCGCGAGGCAACACTTGGGAGAACGCTGGCACCAACAACACATCATCGAAGGTGAGCGCTTTTCCGAGTAGGCGCATAAGGGAAGCTCCAGACGCAAAGCGGCATTATACGGAAGCCGAGCCGACCCCATGGCAAGCCGGCGCAGGGATACACTCAAAACATGCTCAAAACAAGCTTCCCCTCTGCCCTTCGACCCCTTGGCCTAGCCCTCTCGGTCTTCTTGGCCTTGTTGTGCGCTGCGACGCCAGCTCAGGCGCAATGGAAGTGGCGCGACGCCAGCGGCAAGCTGCAATTCAGCGACTTGCCGCCCCCTCAAGGCACGCCGGAGAAGGACATCCTGCAGCGGCCCGCGAAGCAAACACAAAACGTCATCGTCGTGCCCTATGGCCAGGCGGCCAGCACCCCAGCCCCAGCCAGCAAAGCGACGGGAAGCCCAGACAAGGCAGAACTCGACCGCCAAGCCAAGCAAAAACAACAAGACAAAGAAGCCGAAGCCAAGAAGAAGGCCGAGGACGCCAAATTGGCCGAACAGCGGCGCGAAAACTGCCAGCGCGCCCAAGAAAACTTGAAGCTGCTGCAAGACGGCGTTCGCCTGACCCGAAGCAACGAACGCGGTGAAACCGTGGTGCTGGATGAGCGCCAGCGCGCTGAAGAAATCCAACGCAGCCGCACCGTGGCCGCTAGCGAGTGCCGCTGAAGGCTCAGGGGCCGGATCAGGGGCCGGTCTTGCCGCCCAACGGACGGTGGCGCGAAATGATGCGCTGGCCGCGGTCTTTGTAGCGCTGCCGACGGGCCTCTTTGGGGTCCACGGTCAAGGGGCGGTAAACCTCAATGCGATCCCGCTCTCGCAGCGGCGTCTCCAAGGGCCTGAGGCGGCCCCAGACGCCAATCTTCAACTCGGCCAAGCGCGGCAGTTGATCCGCAAATGCTGGGCAAGCGCGCAGCACGGCCTCGATCGTGTCACCCGCTCGTGCGCTCAAGCAAAGATGGCGCACATCGCCCGCCTGCGGACTCCAGACCAACTCAAGCTGGATGAGCTCATGCGCCTCAGCGGGGGCCATAAACGGATTCAGCACGCTGGACAAAGCGTTCGACAAAGGTATTTGCCACCCGATCAAACACAGGGCTCACCACCGCCTCGAGCGCCACGCTGGAGAACGCATAGCGAAGCTCAAACTCGATCTTGCAGGCCAGTTCGCCTTCCTCGGCGCTGCTACCGGGTTTGGACAAAGGCAGAAAACGCCAGTCGCCATCCAAGACGGAGAACGGGCCATCGACCAATTGCATGCCGACGCGGCGATTCAATTCATGGGTGTTGCGGGTCGTGAAGGCGTGGCGAACTCCGGCATAGGCTAAGGACAAACGCGCCGTGACTTCATCCTGATCCTGCGCCAGGACTTCCGCCCGTTCGCACCATGGCAAGAACTCCGGATAACGCTCCACCCCGACCACCAGGTCGTACATCTCGCGGGGCGAGTACCAGAGTAAAACTGACTTTTTGACGTGCTTCATACAATGGGCGGATTGTATTGGCGACCAGCGCCCTGCTCCGAGCAAAGCTCGCCCCGCCAATCAGCCCAAAAAAGAACAAGCCTTTATGTCCACATCTTCGAGCTCCAACCGGCCGCCTCCCAAGGCCAAGCCCGCCGTCAGCACCGCACCCATCGCCGAGAACCGCCGCGCCCGCTTCGACTATTTCATCGAAGAGCGGCATGAGTGCGGCATCGTGCTGGAAGGCTGGGAGGTCAAGGCGATCCGCGCCGGTCAGGTGCAACTGACTGACGGCTATGTGTTGATCAAGGACGGCGAGCTTTTCCTGATCGGCTGCCGCATCAACCCTTTGCGCACCGCCTCCACCCATGTCAGCCCTTTGGCCGACCGGACCCGCAAGCTGCTGATGAAGAAGGCCGACATCCGGCGTTTGGTCGGCAAAGTCGAGCAGCGCGGCTTCACCCTGGTGCCGCTGAATCTGCACTACAAAGGCAGCTATGTGAAGGCCGAGATCGGCCTGGCCAAGGGCAAAGCCGAGCACGACAAGCGCGACACCGAGAAGAAACGCGATTGGGAGCGAGAAAAAGGGCAGCTCATGAGACACGCGACAAAGTCGCGGGGCTGAGGCGCGCAGCGACTCGCTGCCCTTTTCGCTAAAAAGGGCAGCTGATGCGCCACGCGACCAAGTCGCGCAGCTGAAGTCGCCTCAGGCCTTCAAGACCTCAAGCGCTTGCGCCAGGTCGGCGCGCAAATCGGCCTCTGCTTCCAGACCGATGGCAAAACGTACCAGATGCCCCTCGCTGTAGGGCAAGCCTAGCGAGCGGCTGCGGCTCATGTTGTAGGGCACGGCCAGGCTCATGGGGCCTGCCCAGGAGTAGCCGATGCCGAAGTACTGCAGCGCATCGACAAAAGCATCCACCTGGGCCGCGCTGTACTGCGGCTGGAACACGACCGAGAACAAGCAAGCCGCCCCGCCGCTGCTGACTTCGCGCCAATGCGCATGGCCCGGTGAACCAGGTAGAGCGGGGTGCAAGACCTGGGCCACTGCCGGCTGGGACTGCATCCAAGCGGCCAGCGCACGCGTGGTCGCATCCTGGGCACGATAGCGCAACTCCATCGTCGGCAGACTGCGCAGCACCAACTCCACATCGTTTTGCCCCAGGCCATAGCCCAGATGCTCGTGCATATAGTTCATGCGCTCATGCAAAGCCAGGTCGCGGGTGCAAACCGAGCCCATCAGCACATCGGCGCCACCCGAGGGGTATTTGGTCAGCGCGTGCATGGAGATGTCCACACCAAAGCCCGGCTCACTGTCAGGCAGCAAATCAAAGGCCTTGAAGGCCACGCCGGCGCCCCAGGTGTTGTCCAGAACCGTGGTGATGCCGCGCTCTCGACAGCAGCGCAGCAAGCCAATCAGATCAGGAAATTCCAAGGTGATGGAGCCTGCCGCCTCCAGCCAAACCAGCTTGGTCTTCTCGTTGATCAAAGCGCTAAAACCGGCCACATCGAGCGGATCGTAAAAACGGTGCTGGATGCCAAACTGCGGCAGCAGTGATTCGCTCAAATAACGGTTTTGTCCATAGACATTGTCCGGCACCAGCACCTCATCGCCGGGCCGAAGCAAGCTGAGCGACACCAGGGTCACGGCCGCCAATCCGCTGGGTACCAGCAGGCAATGCTCAGCCCCTTCCAAGCCGGCGATGCGTGCACCCAGGGTGTAGCTGGTCGGCGTTCCGTGCAAGCCGTAGCGGTAGCTCTTGCCGTCACGCGGGCGGAACTGATGCAGATCGGCGGTGTTCTTGAACAGCACCGTCGAGGCCTTGAAGACGCCGACCGGGTGCGCAGCCCAGCCTTCGGGCGGCTGATAAGGGTGGTGAATCTGCTGGGTTGCCAAGGCAAGGGCTTGGGCTGCGGCCGGTTCGGGTTTGCTCACGGTGGGATCCTGGAAAGGCACTGAAAAAACAAAACGGGCCTAAGCCCGCTTTGATTCTGACTCAGATCGATGCCTAGTCTGAGCTTGAGAAGTTTTCGTAGCGAGCGGCTGCCAAGCTAGGCGGACGGAGCGCAGGAACCGGAACGTACTTGCTGTACGTGAGGATTCCGAGCACCGGACCAACGACGCATGGCGGTCGCGCAGTAGAAAACTCCAAGCTCTCAGATCGGCATGCCGATCAGGTCATGTCCTTCCACCGCAACGATACGCGCGCGGGTGAACTCGCCGACCTTGAGCGTCTTGCTGGCCTTCTCAGGCGGCAGCAGGCGCACCGTACCGTCAATCTCAGGCGCATCGGCATAGGTCCGGCCGACACCACCTTTGCGACCCAGGGCCGGCGCGGAATCGACCAGTACCTGCATGGTGGCACCGACGCGGGCGCGCAACTTGTCGATAGAAACGGCTTCGGCAATCTGCATGAATCGCGCACGACGTTCTTCACGCAACTCAACCGGCAGCGCACCCGGCAAGTCATTGGCCGTGGCGCCGGTCACCGGCGAGTAGGCGAAGCAGCCGGCGCGGTCGATACGAGCCTCGCTCATGAAGTCCAGCAGGTACTGGAATTCTTCTTCAGTCTCGCCGGGGAAGCCGGCGATGAAAGTCGAGCGGATGACGATGTCCGGGCAGGTCTCGCGCCAGCGCAGAATACGCTCCATATTCTTTTCGCCGCTGGCCGGGCGCTTCATGCGCTTGAGCACATCAGGGTGGGCGTGCTGCAGCGGCACGTCGAGATAAGGCAGCACCAGACCTTCGGCCATCAGCGGCAGCACCTCATCCACATGCGGATAGGGATAGACATAGTGCAGACGCACCCAGGCGCCGTACTGCTTGGCCATCTCGCCCATTTGCGCCACCAGATCCAGCATGCGAGTCTTGACCGGCTTGCCGTCCCAGAAACCGGTGCGGTACTTGACGTCCACGCCGTAGGCGCTGGTGTCCTGGCTGACCACCAGCAACTCCTTGACGCCCGACTCGAACAGGGCGCGCGCCTCGTTCAGCACATCACCGATCGGGCGCGAAACCAAGTCGCCACGCATGCTAGGGATGATGCAGAAGGTGCAGCGATGGTTGCAGCCCTCGCTGATCTTCAGGTACGCGTAATGCTTGGGCGTCAGCTTGATACCGGCAATGCCGCGCGACTCGGGCACCAAGTCAATGAAGGGATCATGCGGTTTGGGCACATGGGTGTGCACCGCGTCCATCACCTCTTGGGTCGCATGCGGGCCGGTCACGGCCAAGACGCTGGGGTGCATCTCGCGCACGAGGCTGCCAGCATCGCTGCTGCTGGCGCCGGCCTTGGCACCCAAGCAGCCGGTGACGATGACCTTGCCATTCTCGGCCAGGGCCTCGCCGATGGTGTCCAAGCTTTCCTTGACGGCATCGTCGATGAAGCCGCAGGTGTTGACGATCACCAGATCGGCACCGGCAAAAGTCTTGGAGGTTTCATAGCCCTCGGCCCGCAACTGGGTGAGGATCAGTTCCGAATCGGTCAAGGCCTTGGGGCAGCCCAAGGATACAAAGCCGATCTTGGGGGCGGCGCCCGCCGCAGCTGCAGTCGGGCTAGGGGTGATGGTTTCGCTCATCTGCCGATTTTCGCTCATTTGGCGCGGCAGCGATCAAAGAACGGGCGCAAAAGCCCGCCCAGATTACTTCTTCGGCGGGAAACCAGGCATACCCGGAATGCCTGGGAACAGGGTGCTCGCTTTTTGCAGCTGTTCCTTCATTTGCTCTTGCATCTGCTCTTGCATCTGGGTGAACAGATTCTTGGATTGCTCGGCGTAGCCACCCATCCAGCCCTGCAGCATCGGCGACTGAGCCCCCAGGAACTGCGCCCACGACTCGGGACTGAAAGCCAGGCCCTTGCTTTGCTCGGCAAACTTGGACTGCATTTCGCCAAAGGTCTGCACATTGCGCTCGAGGTAATCCCCCATCACACCCTGCATGGCATGGCCATAAAAACGAATGATTTGCGCCAGGGCATTGGTGCTGAACATCGGCACGCCGCCGGTTTCTTCTTCCAAGATGATCTGCAAAAGGATGCTGCGCGTCAGGTCTTCGGCGGTTTTGGCATCGCGCACCTCAAAGGCCTGCCCGACCAGCACCATCTTCTTCACATCGGCCAGCGTGATGTAGCTGCTGGTTTGCGTGTCGTAGAGGCGCCGATTCGGGTACTTCTTCAAAACACGCACATCGACTGCCGACTCAGCTCCACCTTGCTCTGGCGCATTGGCCGCTTTATCAGCTGCCGTGCTCTTGCGGGCAGTCACCATGATGCAGAACTCCTAGTCGTTTCGTCCGGCAGCGTGACCCAATGCCTCGTGCTCAAACGCCCTGCCCCTGCAGGCTCATTGTTATTGTGCGGGTGCAGCAACATTTTAGAAGCTAGGAACTGGCTCAACCGAGGGGAAATACCCCGGCGTTGCGAGGCGGCATCGCCACGCACATCAAACAAAGATCCGCTTTCGACGCTCTTCAACGCAAAGCCGATCCTCGACACGCGACGGTCAATCCATCGGCCACTGGATGGACGCGCCGAAAAGCAAAAAGCCCGACAGATCTGCGATCTACCGGGCTTCTTATTTCAACGTTACTTGAAGGTAACGCCTACCTAATTTGGTAGGCGCGATTGGACTCGAACCAACGACCCCCACCATGTCAAGGTGGTGCTCTAACCAGCTGAGCTACGCGCCTCAAGAGCTTCGCAGTATAGCACGCATTTTTTGGCGCTGTCTACACTTTGATGAAAACTTCTTTATTTTCTTCTGGCGCTGCGCACGCCATTGATCTGAGAAAGCAGTCGAAGCACCTGGGCAAGGCGTCCTGAATCGGCCACTTCGACGGTGAAGTTCATCCACGCGGTGTCACTGCGAGCCGACTTGACCGACTGCGTATTCACCGCGATGACGTTCATCTTTTCTTTGGCCAAGACTTCCAGCACGTCGCGCAACAGGCCCTGGCGGTCCGAGCCCTCTACGACCACATCGACCGGGTAGAGCGCGGGGCCGCGGCCCTTGCCCTTGGGGTCCAAGGGGCCTGACGCGGAACCACCCCATTCAACTTCGATGACTCGCTCAGCGGCGCGATCGGCCATTTGGCGGAAGTTAACGCAGTCCAAACGATGAATGGCCACGCCCTTGCCGCGGGTGACGTAACCTCCGATCGAATCGGGTGGCGCCGGCCGACAGCATCGCGCCAGATTGGTCAGCAAAGAGTCCACGCCGACCACCAACACGCCGCCTCGCGGCGCACTGCTACTGCCCCGACTACGGCGCTGTGCCAGCAACTCGTCGGTGTCCGGCTCAGGCGTTGGTGGGCGCAAGAGCAATTCAATATTGCGCAGCGAATACTCGTCCTTGCCCACCACTTCAAACAAGGCGTCGGCATTCTTGAAGCCAAGGCGGCCGGCCAAATCCTCCAGCTTGATGGCGGTCTTGCCTTCGCGCTGCAGCAGCTTTTCCACCGACTCGCGGCCGCGCGCAATCGTCTGCCGCTGCGCGAGGGCATTGAACCAAGCGCGCACCTTGGTGCGCGAACGCTGGCTTTGCAAAAAGCCCAACTCGGCATTCAACCAATCAAGCGAGGGGCCGCCTTCCTTGATGGCCGTGATCTCAACCGTTTGGCCATTCTTCAGCGGCGTGTTCAGCGGCACCATGACCCCATCGATCTTGGCGCCGCGGCATCGGTGACCCAAATCGGTATGGACGGCATAAGCAAAGTCGATCGGCGTCGCGCCCGCCGTCAACTCAACAATGGAGGCTTGAGGAGTGAACACATAGATGCGTTCATCGAAGGCCCCAGGCGCCGTTTCACCGCTCGCAGCCGGACTCTGACGCTTCGCAATCAGGCCAGCGCCGTCCTCTGCCACGGAGGACTGAATGTCGCCCTCAACAAAGTCGCGCTCCCAGGCCAACAATTGTCGCAGCACCGCCTTGCGGGCCTGCGCCACCTGATCCTCGAATTCCCCTGCGGCGCTGACGCCGGCATAGCCGCGAGCGCCCGCCTCTTTGTAAGCCCAATGCGCAGCCACGCCATGCTCGGCATGCTCATGCATGGCCGCGGTGCGGATCTGCACCTCCATGGCACGTCCATCGGCGCCCAAAACCACCGTGTGCAGCGATTGATAGCCGTTCGGCTTGGGGCGAGCGATGTAGTCATCAAACTCCCCCTCCACCGGCTTGTACTTCTCATGCAAACGGCTCAGCACCGCATAGCAGTCCGCCACCGTGGGCACGATGACCCGCAGCGCCCGCAAATCAAACACCCGCTCCAGTGCCAAATGCTTGCCGCGCATCTTTTTATGGATGCTGTAGAGATGTTTGGGTCGCCCCTGCACCTGGGCTTGCAAACCAAAAGCGGCCAGGTCTTCGTGCAGGGCATGGCGCGCTGCTTCAATGCTTTGCTCGCGGACGACGCGGGTTTCAAGCAAGGCCTTGGCTATGTCACGGTAAGCCTGCGGCTGCATGAAGCGAAATGACAAATCCTCCAGTTCCCACTTGATCTGCCAAATGCCCAGTCGATTCGCCAATGGCGCGAACACCTGCTGAGATTCAGCGGCGAGGCTCTGTGGGCATTCACGCTTTGACGCAGCGAAGTAGCGCAAGGTTTGCAAACGCGAGGCCAGCCGCAACAACACCACCCGCAAGTCGCGCGAGAAAGCCAACAGCATCTTGCGTACTCGCTCGGTCTGTTCGCTGCGCTGTGCCGCTTCCACGCGCGCCTCGCGAGCCGCCCGCTGGATCTGGACCAAGCGGCGGGTGTGCATCACCAAGCTGGCGTACGACTCGCCAAAGGCCTTGGTGACCACTTCCTCAGGCTTGTTCAAGAAGTCACCGGCATAGACCAGGTAAGCCGCGGCCTGCATGGCTGGCGCCGCCCCGATGCCGGCCAGAATGGCGGACACCCCATCGGCATGCACCAGCGCGTCTTCGCCCGTGTCCAAGCATTGGCCGCTCAGCAGCGGCTCCGCAAAGGCCCGCGCACGCGCGACAGGAGCAACAGCATCTTGCGAGACCTGAGTTGCGCCCGGCATGCCGGCACCCTCCGTCAATCCCACTGGCTGCAAATCGACATCGATCAGCGCCACGATAGGCGCTGCCTGCTGCTCACCCTGCCCCGCAATCAAACCCGTCTTCATACCACTCCAAGAAAGGCCCTCACCCGTTCAATCTGATCGGGCTGAACCAGCGTCGGCGCATGACCCACACCTGCCAATTCTTGCACCTCGGCGCGCGGCCCTCGCCCGGCCATGGCTTGGGCGGTCGCGGCGGTTAAGAGATCAGACTCTGCGCCGCGCAAAAGCAAGGTTGGGCATTGCAGCGTGTCATAGACCTGCCAGAGCGCTGCGGTGCCGGCCGCCGCCAACTCAGGCGTCACGGCAGCAAATGCTTGCGCAATACGCGGGTCGTAATGCAAGCGCCAGCGATTGGAGTCGGCCTCAGGCTTGAGCATGGGCCTCGACAAGGCCGTCCATTGCTCGGGGCTGTGCGGGCCAAAGCCCAACGAGATGCTCGAAAGGTAATCCACGCCTTCTTGAAAGCTGTCGAACTGCATTTTTTGCCCGAGGTAGCTGGCAATACGCTGCAAGGCGGCGTACGCAATCTCCGGCCCCACATCATTGAGCACCAGTCGCCGCACCATGGGTTTGGCGGATCCGCCTCGCAAAGCCGCCAGGCCCATGCCGATCAGGCCGCCCATCGAGGTGCCGACCCAATCCACCTGCTCCACATCCAGCCGGGCCAGCAAGCTCACCATGTCAGCCACATAACTGGGTATTTGATAGGCCGCCGGATTGGCCAGCCAGTCTGAATGCCCACGCCCCGCAACATCCGGGCAAATCACGCGGTAATGCGAACTCAAAGAACGGGCCAAGACGTCAAAGTCTCGCCCCTGCCGGGACAGGCCATGCACACAAACCAACACTGGGGCCACGTCCCCCGCAGGCAAGGGGGAGCGGCAAGCCCACTCCCAATAGGCCATGCGATGCAGACCCGCTTGACCCACACAGTTGACGAATTTCAGTTGCGCTTCGCTCATGGTGTTCTTCCTTCTATAGTCCATCCTAGCAACCCCGAAAGGAATCCGAGATGTTGAAAGGCAAGACTGCCCTCGTAACCGGCTCCACCAGCGGCATCGGACTGGGCATCGCCCTGCGCCTGGCGGCTCAGGGCGTCCATATTGTGCTGAACGGCTTCGGCGATGTGGCCGGGCCGCGCGCGCAAGTCGAAGCCCTGGGCGTCAAGGTCGGCTACCACGGTGCTGACATGAGCAAGCCCGCAGAAATTGAAGCCATGATGCGCTATGTCGAAGCCGAGTTCGGCGCCTGCGATATCTTGGTCAACAACGCCGGCATCCAGCACGTGGCCGCCGTTGAAGACTTCCCGGCCGAGCGCTGGGACGCCATCATCGCCATCAATCTCAGCTCGGCCTTTCACACCACCCGCCTGGTGCTGCCGGGCATGAAGCAGCGCGGCTGGGGTCGAATTCTGAACATCGCCTCGGTCCACGGGCTGGTCGCCTCGGCACAAAAGTCGGCCTATGTGGCGGCCAAGCATGGCCTGGTCGGCTTCACCAAGACCGTGGCCCTGGAAACTGCGGCCAGCGGGATTACCGTCAACGCCATTTGCCCAGGTTGGGTGCTGACGCCATTGGTGCAAAAGCAGGTGGAAGCACGCGCCAGCGCCGATGGAGTCGACGAAGAAGAGGCCAAACGCCGCCTGCTCGCCGAAAAGCAACCGTCCTTGCGTTTCACCACACCCGAGCAATTGGGCGACTTGGCGGTGTTCTTGTGCTCCGAGGCTGCCAGCAATGTCTGCGGTCAGGCCTGGAGCTTGGATGGGGGTTGGACGGCGCAGTAAGCACCAAGGCCGCCCCTGAGCCTTCAAGCTGGGGCGGCTTTTTACCTTTAGCGCGCGGTCATCACCACCGAGCCATTGACGGTGACGTTGACCGAAGCCTTGCCCGCCTCGACCGGCAAAGCCTCGTCGGCCGAAGCCGCCATGGCCTTGAAGCGCATCGGCGGAGCGGCCATGGGCATCATGCCGGGCTCCGAGCTGCTGACATTGACCTCACCGATGGCATAGCCGCCATAACCGAACTGCTTGACGTAGTCGCTGGCGCGCGCCTTGAAACGCTCAATGGCCTGCACCACTACCTCGGCCTCGGCCTTCTCGCGCGCTTCCTTGGACAGGCTGTAGCCCACCCGCGCAATGCTCATGCTGCCGATGCGGCCGCTGAGCTGGGCGATGCTGGCCGCGTCGCGCCCTTCCACCAAAAGCTCGGCCGTGCCTTGCCAACCATTGATGCCGCCTTTGGGGGCATAGCGGGGGTAGAGCGAGAAGTTGCCGGTCTGCACCTCGACTTGGCCCGGCTTGGCCACCTTGCGGGCCTCCGCCAGCGCGGCATCCAGCGCTTGCTTCAAGCCGGACTGCACCACGGCGGCATCGCTGCCTTCCTTGGTGGTCGAGAAGGCGATGCTCAACACATCACGGGTGACCTCCATACTGGCCGTCGCACTCAGATTGAGCCGATCGCGGGGCATCGGTTCCGCAGCAGCGGCCAAGCCACTGGCCACCATCACACTCAAGCCAGCCATCAGGACTTTCTTTTTCATAACACTCCTGTCGGTGAAAACCCTCAGCTTAGCGCACGCCGTCCTTCAAGCGTTGACAGGACAAAGTGCGAAGTAGTTCGCAGCTCGCCGGAAGCTGCTGCGTGGCAGACCCGCCAAGTTGTTAATGAGCTGTAACCGTCGCGCTGTGCGCGTAGAAATCCAGGCAAAACCCACTGACAATGCGTTTGTTACAAATTCGTTTGCGGCGGCCCTCCCTGCACGCAGCCGCGAATTCCAAGAAAGAGAAACTGCCATGTCCAGCACCAGCCAGAGCCCGACCCGGACTACCCGCATCCTGGTTGTCGATGACGACGCCCGCATCCGCGACCTGCTGCGGCGCTACCTGAGCCAAGAAGGTTTTGAAGTCCTGCTGGCCGAAGACGGCCGCGCCCTGAACAAGCAACTGACTCGCGAAACCGTCGACCTGATCGTGCTGGACTTGATGCTGCCTGGCGAAGACGGCCTGACCATCTGCCGCCGATTGCGCGCCGCCAACGACACCACGCCCATCATCATGCTGACCGCCAAGGTCGAAGATGTGGACCGCATCGTGGGCCTGGAAGTCGGCGCCGACGACTACCTGAGCAAGCCCTTCAACCCGCGCGAACTGCTGGCTCGCATCAACGCCGTGATGCGCCGCCGACCGGCTATTGAGGCACCCGGCGCGCCTTCCAAAGAGCCGATGACGGTGAGCTTCGGCCCCTTCGAGTTCGACTTGGCCTTGCGCCGACTCTCGCGCGATGGCGAAACCCTGCCCTTGACCACCGGCGAGTTCTCCATGCTCAAAGCCCTGGTGCGCCACCCGCGCCAACCGCTGAGCCGCGACAAGCTGGCGCAACTGGCCCGCGGCCGCGACTTCGAACCCTTTGACCGCAGCCTGGACGTGCAAATCTCGCGCTTGCGCAAGTTGCTGGAAACCGACCCCGCGCAGCCGCGCTACATCCAGACCGTCTGGGGTGTGGGTTACGTTTTCGTGCCGGACGAGAAAGGCTGAGCTTGTCTCCATCGTCTGATTGGGTGAACTGAGGCCATGCCGCGCCCCCAAATCGCGCTCAATCTGTTCTGGCGCACCTTTGCCCTGCTGGCCTTGCTGCTCCTGGGTGGGGTGCTGGCTTGGCAACAAACCTTCAAAGTGCTGGAGGCCGAGCCACGCGCGCTCGAGGCCGCCCAACAACTGGCTGGACTGGTCAACCTGAGCCGGGTGGCCCTGGCCGACACCGACAGCATCAACCGCGTGGCCGTGCTCAGCAGCTTGGCACGCAGCGAAGCGGTGCAAGTGCGCCTGGCCGAAGCGCATGACAGCTGGCAGCCCTATGACATGAATGCCTTCGCCAAGCAATTGGCGGCGGAGTTGCGCAGCAAGCTGGGGCCTTCAACCTTGGTGGCACGCAGCGTCAACGGGGCCTCGGGTCTGTGGGTGCGCTTCAGCATCGGCGACGAGGCTTATTGGCTGCAGACCAGCCCCACGCCGCTGAGTATCTCCAGCTCCAGCAATGTCTTGTGGCTGCTGATCGCCTTGGTGGCCACGGTCTTGGGTTCGGCCGCCATCACACGGCTGATCAACCAACCTTTGCGCGAGCTGAGCATTGCGGCACACCGCATCCGCGAAGGGGAATACGAATCGCGCCTGGACGAGAGCACCCGCACCAGCGAGATTCGCGACGTCAATATGGGCTTCAACCGCATGGCCCGCGAATTGGCCAAGATGGAAGAAGACCGCACCGTGATGCTGGCCGGTATCTCGCATGACCTGCGCACGCCGCTGGCCCGGCTGCGCCTGGAGGCTGAGATGAGCGTGCCGGACGAGCAGGCGCGCCAGTTCATGGCGCAAGACATCGACCAACTCGACGCCATCATTCACAAATTCATGGACTACGCCCGCCCCTCCGAGTTGCAACTGCAACCGGTGGGTCTGCGCAGCTTGGTGGAACGCGAAGCCCTGGGCTTTCGCAATCCGCAACAACTGAGCATCAGCGTCGAGCTGCCCTCGGACTTGAAAGTTTGGGCCGATGAAACCGAGCTGGGCCGGGTGTTGCTGAACCTGTTCGAGAACGCACGCCGCTACGGCCATGAGCCCGAGCAAGGCGCACGCGTCGAAGTCAGCTGCAGCCAGAGCGGCCCGTGGGTCGCCCTGCAAGTGCGCGACTTCGGGCCCGGTGTGCCGGCTGACAAGCTGGCTCGTTTGACCACGCCCTTCTTCCGCGGCGACGCGGCCCGCACCGCCGCCACGGGCGCCGGCCTGGGCCTGGCCATTGTTGAAAAGTCGGTCCAGCGCCTGGGCGGACAACTGGAAATCGGCAATGCCGAGGGTGGCGGCTTGTTCGCCATCATTCGACTGCAAAAGGCCGGCTGAGCCCCAGCCTCAAGCCTCCCCCTTGTGGGTGACTGGTGAATGGCAACAGTAGCAAAGCAAGCTACGCCGCGTTGCGAATTTTGATACTCCCTTGATCCTGCTGGCGCCGCCGTCAGTGCGGCATGACACTGCGCCGCATTCAGCCCATGCACACCGCAAGGCGCAGTCCCCAGCCGCACCCCTGGCATGGTCGACAGCCCCAAGCGGCGCCTTCACAACAAGGAGCTCACATGTCAAACACGCGCCAACTTGCCACCCTGCTTTTGTTTTGCGTCGCAGCCGGCGGCGCCTGCGCCCAGCCCTATGTAGGCGGCGGCCTGAGCGCCGCCGTCAAGACCGAGTCTGACTGCGGCAGCCAGCAAAGCAATAGCAAAGACTGCGGCTTCAAAACTCGCCTAGGCGCCAAGTTCTACGGTGGCTATTTGTTTGAGCATGTCGGGGTCGAAGGCATGGTGTTTGGTGCAAGCGGCAGCAACTTCAGTGTGAACAAAGGGGAAGCACGCTTCGACGGTTATGGCGGCGAGGGCGTCTACCTGGTGCTGCCCTTGAAGGCGGATCGCTTCATGCTCAAAGGCAAGCTCGGTCTTGCCTACGTCACAGGCCGATTGGTGAACCATGACAACTCCAAAACCTTCGACAAGTCGAGCACCCAGTTTTTGGTGGGAGCCTCGGCGGGCTTGCTTCTGGGCAAGCACTGGGCCTTGAATCTCGATTGGGACCGCATCCCGGTGCGCTTCACGGATCGCAGCACCGTCGCCAATATGGTGTCTCTGGGGGCCAGCTACAGCTTCTAAGCGCAAGAAAGAACACGGCGCAACAAGAAGCCCGCTTTTCGATCCGTTCAAGGGCTGCCGGTGCCGCGGCCCGCGTCGGGGCAGCGCCCGGCGCCCCTTCAAGGCACGAATCCTCATCATCCACTTACGTCGGCCTTGTCATCTCAGGCCTCAAACAGGGAGAAACACCTCATGAATGCACTACTGAAGCAATTCCTTTTGGCCGCAACAGCGGCGGCCTGCATCGCACTCACTGCCTGCGGGGGCGGCGGCAGCGGCGACAACCCGATTCCTCCTAGCCCCGAAGCGCACATCAACAGCAGCAATTTTCTCGAAGCAACCGGGATTGCGGCTGCCGGCGCACAACATGGTGGCGATCAACTGAGCGCGGGAGCAGCGCCGGTTTTCGAATTGAAAGAGCAAGGTACGCCGGGCACCTATGCCTGCAAGGACGGCGGAACGGTCAATATGGCCCTGGTCGACAAGGTCAACAATCTGACGGTTTTGAACTGCAAGTCGGGCAATGTATTCGTCGCTTCTGGCGCCATCACCGACACCAGCGAAACCACGGCGGCCGGCCAAGTCCATGCCATCAAGATCAAGGACCTGAGTTTTCGAGTCGGCGACACCGACCTGACCATGCAGACCCTCAATGGCAGCATGAATGCCACGCTCAAGCCTGATGGCTCACTGAGCGCCGTCAAAGCCGATTTCAGCTACACCCGCAATGGCCGCACCGACACCTTGGCGCTCAACCAAGAAGCGAATGGCCAGATGTTCATCGAAGTGCAAACGCCCAATTTCCCTCAGAAGCTGGCGATCGACATCAGCGCGGACGAGAAGACCGTCAAGATCTCCAGCCGAGGCGATGGCTCCTCGGTGACCGTGATTGAAAGCAGCGACGGCAAGAGCTACACGCTGGAATTGCGAGGCATCGGCGGCGGCAGCCCGATCGCCACCAAGACCCTGACTTCGGCAGAGTTCGAGGCTTTGATCAAGAAGTGGCTGTAAGCCCAACTCGTACGAAGCGCCTCTGATGCCGTCGCGGTCGCGCGCGACGGCCTTCGCCTCAAAGCTCTTCGATCAAGTCTTGACCAAGAGGCACACCGCATGGGCCTCCATCGCGAGGCACTCGCCCACCGGTCCCATCTTCTCAGCCGTCTTGGCCTTGACATTGACCTGTCCCATATCAATGCCCAGCACCTCGGCCAGACGGGCGCGCATGGCCGGAATATGCGGCGCCATCTTGGGCGCTTGCGCCTTGATGGTGGAGTCGATATTGATGAGTTGCCAACCTTCGGCCTGCACCCGGCGGTAGGCTTCGGCCAGCAAAACCATCGAGTCGGCACCCTTGAACTCGGCCGCGGTATCGGGGAAAAGCTTGCCGATATCGCCCAGCGCTGCGGCGCCCAGCAGGGCGTCGGTGATGGCGTGAGCCAAGGCGTCCGCATCCGAGTGGCCCAGCAGGCCATGGGTGTGCGGGATGGTCACGCCGCCCAGAATCAAAGGCCGCCCGGTCACCAAGACGTGGGTATCCCAGCCTTCACCAATGCGGATCGGAGGGAGTGCAGAAGTAGAAGCCATGCGTGCGAGAACCTTGCAAGTACAAAAGACAGGAACGATCAATTTTCGCTGCCAGCTTAGCGCATGCACAAAGCTGCGCTATGGTGGCGGCCTTGATTGATGGCTGACCATGTCTAACCTCTCCACACGGCTGGCGCCGCCCAAAAGGCCTGCGCTGTTCTCTCCATTGATGAGCGCGCTGTTGCTGGCGTGCAGCTTGTGTCTGCACGCCCGTCCGGCACAGGCGCAAGTTCCATCACAAGCACCCGAAAGTACATCGACCAACACCGCGCCCGCCGACGCCAGCCGGCCCAAGATTGGCCTGGTGCTTTCCGGCGGCGGTGTACGTGGTCTGGCCCATATTGGTGTCTTGCGAGTGTTGCAGGAGTTGCGTGTACCGGTTGATATGGTCGTGGGCACCAGCATGGGCGCCGTGGTCGGTGGCGCTTTTGCCTCGGGCCGCAAGATCGACGAGCTGGAAGACTTCGTGCGGCGTACCGATTGGCCCGCCATCATGGCCGATCGTCCACCACGGCAGAACTTGAGTTTCAGGCGCCGCGAGGAAGACCAAATCCTGCCTTCCCGGATTGAGCTGGGCCTGCACCGCGACAGCGGCGTGAGCTTGCCGCCAGCAGCGGCCGGCAATAGCTCGCTGGAGTTCGCGCTGGAGCGCTTGGTACCGCCCTTGCAAGCCGAGTCGCCCATCAGCCAGATGAACCTGCCCTTCCGGGCCGTGGCCACCGATTTGCTCAGCGGCGACATGCTGGAAATGGTGGACACGCCGCTGTTTCTGGCCATGCGCGCCTCCATGGCCATTCCTGGTGTCTTCACGCCGGTGCGCATCAATGGCCGCTCGGTGGTGGACGGCGGACTGGTGCGCAATCTGGGCATCGATATCGCCCGCAAGATGGGCGCCGAGGTGATCATCGCGGTGAACGTCGGTTCACCGCTGCTGGAGGAGCGCGAAATCACCAGCGCTGTCGGTGTGGCCAACCAGATGATCCAGATCCTCACCAACCAAAACGTCGCGCAGTCCTTGAAAGACTTGCGGCCCGAGGATGTGCTGATCGACCCGGACCTGGGCAATATCGCCTTCATGGACTTCACGCGTTACGAAGAGGCGATCGCCTCGGGCCAGCGCGGCGCCATGGCTGCCCATGAGCGTTTGCGCGCCCTGTCTTTGTCGCCCGAAGCCTATGCAGAACAAGAGTTGCGTCGGCACCAGCAGCCGATTCAGCTGGTCAAGCAACTGCCCCTGGCCAGCCTGACCCTGCGCGGCACCAAGCACACCAATGCCGAGGCCTTGACGGCCGAGCTTGACCTGCCCATTGGCAAGCCCACCGGCTTGCCCGAAATTCAAAAAGCTGCCGCAGAGCTCTATGGCCGCGGCGACTTTGAACGCATCGACACCCAGATCAGTGACGAGAACGGCCGCCGCCAAGTCACGCTGAATCTGACCGAGGCCGACTGGGCCAGCAGCCGCCTGCGGGTGGGCCTGGAGCTCTACAGCGACTTCGACGAAGCCAATCGCTTTTCGCTTTCGGTCATGCATGTCTGGACCTGGTTGAACCGCTGGGGTGCGGAGTTACGCACCATCGGCACCATCGGCGCCAAACGCAAGTTGGGCACCGAGTTTTTTCAACCGCTGGGCGCTGGCTCCCCATGGTTCGCGGCAGTTGGCGCGAGCTATGGTGCTGATTCCGTAGACCAATACAACGACCAGGGGCAGCGCGTCGCCCGCCTGAATGTGAACCTGGCCAGCGCAGCCCTCGCATTTGGACGCCAGCTGGGTAACTGGGGCGATATTCGCCTAGGCACCACGCGCGGTCGGCAGCGTTTGAGTTTGGCCATTCCGGAGAATCCCGGACTGCAACTGAAGAACTCCATCACCCAGCACAGCCTTTCGTTCCGGGCCGATACCTTGGATTCATTGGCCTTCCCCAGCCGAGGTCTGTTGCTCGAGGCTCATTTGGTTCGCCAGACCGTGGAAGGCCTGGAGTCATCGAAGGACTATTTCGACATTCGGGGTCTGGCCGCCTTCCGGCTCGGCAGCTGGGCCGGCCATGTTTACGCAGAAGCGGCCAGTACGGCGATTGGCGGCAACGCGGGTCAGTTGGGCGGATTTTTGCGCCTCTCGGGCTCGCCACAGGGTTCGCTCAACGGCAGCTCCGTCGGCATGACACGACTGGTAATGGCTCGCCAGATCGGGCTGATGCCGGTGGGATTTGGCGGCGCGATACGGGCCGGCTTCTCGGCCGAGGCCGGCGCCGTTTTGAAGGCCAATGACAAGGCCTTGTTGGATCTGCCGGAGAGCAAATTGGCCGGCAGCGGCTTCATCTCCATCGATACCCGCTTCGGCCCCTTCTATCTGGCGGCCGGCAGCACCTACAAAGGCCAGTCCTCGCTCTACCTCTTCCTCGGCCCGATCTGGTAAGGCCCGCTCAGGACTTTTGACGCCGCATCGCGGTGAACTGCGCGAACTCCCAGGAGCGCAGCCCCAGCAGCAAGGTGAAGCCATCGCGCTCAGCCGGCTGCAGGCGCTGGTCATCCTGATGCAGGCGGGCCAAGTCGGCGGCCAATTGGCGGATTTTTTGCACCAACTCCTGAGCACTCGGGTTGGAAAGCCTGCCATGCACGCACAACAAGGTCTCGCCGGCGCCATCGAAACGCCCACCGAAATAATCGTCCACCACATATTTGCGGAAGAACTGCTGCACCGGGCCATCGGGCAGCCAGCGGAAGGCGATCGACACGCGCATGCGATAGCGGTTCATCGCCTTCAGTTCGATCAACTCCAAGCGATCTAACTTCACCAAATAGCGGATGCATTCGGTCACTGAAATATCGTAAACCTCGATGATCTGCTCCAGGGACCAATGGCCCAGGCAGCAGATGGCCACCAGCAGCAGCTTGGGGTCTTGCACCAGCGACTTTTCTTGGTCCAGGGTCAAGGTGTCGGCGTGCGGCGTGGCGTCGGCCGACTGACGCAACACATCCTCCATCGCAACGCCCACCGACTTGCAGATTTGCTCCAGCCGGGTGAGGCTCATATCGCCCTGTGAGAACACGCGTTTGATGCTGGACTCGCTCATGTCCAAGCGCGTCGCCAATTGCTTATAGGTCACGCCAGCCGCGCGCATTTCGCTGCGCAGGACCTGAATGATGACTTCCGGACTGCTCATGAGCCTCCCTCGGCATTGCTGATTTGGTAGCGCATGGTAGTACCAAAGAGGTCTGATATCGCGACAAAGTCCAAGATCCTGGCAATTCACGGCCTGCGAGTCAACACTCCGTTCCGTCGTCGCTGATCAAGCGGGTCCTCCGGCCCCAAGCAGGCGGCGACAACACAGCAGTAAACCCAAGGAGTTGTTTCACCATGTCGAAGTTCTTCCGTCTGACCCGCTCGTTGCCTGCCACTTTGGTGGCCCTGTTCGCTCTTGCAACTGCCGCTGGCAGCGCACACGCAGCCCCTCAAGCCGAGACCTATGTCGGCGCCAATATTGGCCTCTACGACAAGTACGACATCAAATGCAATAGCGGTCAAAAGTGCGACCAAACGGCGAGCCTCGGCGGCAAGATTTATGGCGGCATCAACTACGAGAATTTCGGTGTGGAAGTGCTGGCCTTTGGCGTAGGCAAGGGCGAAGGCCGCCTGCGCCAAGCCGGACAAGATGCACAAGGCACGGTCAAGATCGGCGGCCTCGGTGTCGTCGGCACCCTGCCCCTGAACTTCGGTGACTTCACGCTGAAAGGCAAGCTGGGCGGTGCCTACACCCGCGGCGTGGCCAACTACACCGCCGGCGGCAGCGAAAGCAAAAACAGCTTCGGCCTGCTGGCCGGTGCGGGCCTCAGCTATGCCATCAGCAAGACCCTCAGCGTCAATGCCGACTATGACTACCTGAGCGCCAAGTACAACAAGGCTGGCGACAAAGCCAATGTGAATATGTTCTCTGTGGGCATGAGCTACAAGTTCTAAGGCCCGGCCCCTAGGGCGGCAGCCTAGCGAGCTGCCGCCCGCCACTTCCAGCCAGCACAAGAAAAGGAGACTCCCATGCAAAAAATCCTTCGCGGCCTCGCTGCTGCTTCCATCGTCTGCAGCGGCCTTGCTTCAAGCTTGTTGGCTCGCGCGGCGCCAAGCGGCATCGAAGAAAGCGGTGTGTATTTGGGAGCCTCTCTTGGCGCCGCCAATGGCAAATCCAAGGTCTATGAGCGCGGCAAGGAGCCGTCCCTCGGCTTCACACTGGGTTATCGATTTACGCCCAATCAATCGGTTGAGCTCTACGCCCGAACCCTGAACTTCGCCTTTTTCGAGGGTCTGTTTGAGCCCCAGGATTACTACTACCCCGAAGACCACATCGGCGTCTCCTGGCTAGGCAACTTGCCCATCAGCGACAAGCTGGGGCTGTACGGCCGACTCGGCGTGGGCAGCACCCGCATGGTGTCTGCCAAGAGCCAGGGCTCGCGCCGCGACACCGAGGGCTCTGGGGGCATCGGTTTGAGCTATGCCTTCACGCCCCGCATCGTCACCAAGCTGGAGTACATGCGCCTGTTCAAGTCCGAGCTGAACCTGCTGTCGGCAGGCTTTGAATATCGATTCTGATCAGGCGCGGCTGAGCAGCAAGCGCTCGGCCAAAGCGAAGTCAGCCGGCCAGGTGACCTTGAAGTTCTCCATCGAACTCTCCACCAGCAAGGGCTGATGACCCAGCGCCTCAACGGCGCTGGCCTCGTCGGTGATGGATTCATCCAGCTGAGCGAGCGCCGGCATCAAAAGCCCGAGGCGGAACATTTGTGGCGTTTGCGCCGCCCATTTCTCGGCGCGTGAAATGGTCGCGGCCACGCGGCCTTGCTGCGAGGCTTTCAGGGTGTCGGCCAGCGGCAAAGCCAGCAAACCGCCCACCTCATCGGAGGCGCAAGCCGCCATCAAGCGCTCGACCCACTCTGGGCGCAGCAAGCAGCGCGCCGCGTCATGCACCAAAACCCAGTCATGCGGCTGAGCACCCAAGGCCTGCAATTCACGCAAGCCATTGGCCACGGTCTCGGCGCGGCTGGCGCCGCCGCAGCGCGCCACCCACGCGCCCTCGCCCTTGAACCCCGGCACTTCCGACTCGAACTGATCATCTTGCGGCGACAAGACCACCAAGGTCCCGACCAAACCCTTGACCTCGCTGAGTGCTTGCAAGGTATGCCCCATCATGGCTTGGCCCGCCAGCTTCACATATTGCTTAGGGCCCTCGGCGCCTGAACGTGCACCAATACCAGCGGCCGGTACCAAGGCAAAGCTGCGCGGCTGCTGCCCGATTGTGTAGTTCGTCATCGGGGCATTTTAGGGGCGACCTAAAATCGCGCCTCCATGCAAATTGAAGCCATTCGCCAACGCCTGCGGGCCCTCGGTGCTAAAACTCCCCATGAACAGCGGCTCTTGCGCGACTGGGTCCGCGCACGACCGCATACCCAGGGGCGACGCAAGCCAGATGACTTCCTACCCTTGGCCCTGCGCAGCGCCCTGCAGGACCTGGATGCGGAACTACAAGGCCTGGCGCGCTTGATCTCCAGCCATCCCGGTGAAGATGGCTCGGCAAGGTTGCTAGTCGGCTTGAACGATGGGCAGACGGTGGAGTCGGTGCTTTTGCCGCGCGACGGCTTGTGCGTGTCAAGCCAGGTGGGCTGTGCGGTCGGCTGTCAGTTTTGCATGACCGGACAGAGTGGTCTGATACGCCAGGTCAGCAGCGGCGAAATCGTCGCGCAAGTCGCCTTGGCGCGCACGCAGCGCGAGGTTAAAAAGGTCGTCTTCATGGGCATGGGCGAGCCTGCCCACAATCTCGACAATGTGCTCGAGGCCATCGATTTGCTCGGCAGCGAGGGCAATATCGGGCACAAAAACTTGGTCTTCTCGACCGTCGGTGACCCACGGGTGTTTGAGCGCCTGCCGCTTGAGCGCGTCAAGCCGGCGCTGGCGCTCTCGCTGCACACCAGCAAAGCTGATTTGCGAGAGCGTTTGCTACCGCGAGCACCGCGCATCAGCCCGGATGAACTGGTCGAGTTGGGCGAACAGTACGCGCGCCAAAGCGCCTACCCCATCCAATACCAATGGACGCTGCTGGAAGGCGTCAATGACGGCGAGGACGAGTTGGACGGCATCGTTCGCCTGCTCAAAGGCAAGTACGCCATCCTGAACATGATCCCCTACAACAGCATTCCCGGCCTGGAGTTCAAACGTCCGAGTTGGGAACGCGCCGCTGAGATCGCCCGAACCCTGCACCAGCGCGGCATCTTGACCAAACTGCGAGATTCCGCGGGCCAAGATGTGGATGGGGGTTGCGGGCAGCTGAGGGCCCGAAGCCTGCAGTCCTCAGAACAGGTGCTGCGGTTTCAAAAGCGGCCGGCCAAACCGGACGCCAAAGAACAAGGCACCTGAGGGTCACGCTTGACTCAGCGACCGCCCATCGGGTCCTTGATGGCGCCCGCGCGGACGTCCTTGAACGCATCTTTGCTCACGTTTGAGGTGGGGCTGGCGCCCGCCTTGCGGGGAATCATCGAGCCTGTGCGGATTTCCTTTTCCTCATACGCCTGATCCGTGCTTGTTTCCGGACCGCTGGCACAAGCGCTCAACAAGGCCGCCACGGCCAATACTGCCGACAGCGCGGCGCTATTTTTTGCAGACATAACTCACTCCCTAATTGCCTAAGTATTCCGTGGCCCCTAGCAAAATCCGGCGCTCCAATGCCCTTTGACAGGGACCAGAAGTATCCAAAAATCGCCATTCGGTCCGACAGCGTTCTATCGGCGGGCCGCTCACTCCCCGATGAGGGAGCCCAATTCTAGGTAGCCAGTTCTTCCAGCCCTCTAGGGTTTCTCTCTGGGCCTTCATCTAATTTGGGGGGAATATGGGGGATATGCGCTCAGCGTCCTTGAGGCGACCTGCGTCAATCAACGGTGCATCAATTCAGCCCGATTCGCCCTGCAAATCCGTGCATACTCAAACCCCAGCAAAGCAGATGCGGATGGGCTGCGACGAGGATGGACCGGAATGATCTCTGCTCTCGGTTTCAAACGTTCGAAGGCGCGAGCCCCGACTTCCCACTTGCTCAATTAAGGCGATCAAGGGCAGCCCTTCTTTGGGCGAAGCCATGGCTACTGCTGGTTTTGCTGGCCATTCTGATCTTGCCAAGCCTTGGCCGCGCACAGGCCTTGAGCAATCTTCGCTTCAGCCAATTGGGCATGGACGACGGCCTGCCCAGCCCTTTTGTCTTGAGCTCCCTGCAAGACGCCGACGGACTGATCTGGCTCGGCACCACCAATGGATTGGCCCGCTATGACGGCCGCCACATCAAGTCTTTCACTGCCATTCCTCACCAGAGCAACACGCTCAGCCACCCCGTTATCCAGTCGCTGCTGGAAGATCAAGCTCGCCAGTGGCTCTGGATCGGCAGTCATGGCGGACTTGACCGCATGGATTTGCGCACCCAGCAATCACGACGGATCAGCCTACCGCCAGAGTTGAGCGCCAGAGAACGCCGCGTCTTGGCCCTGGCACCCGCGGCAGACGGACGCGTATGGGTGGCTTTTCTGGGCGGCTTGTATCTGCTTGACGGCGAACGCTTTGAATTCTCGGCCTGGCCCGCGGCCGCGGACACCTTGCAGCCAGGCGCCAGCAAGCCTCGCGCCATCACCGCCATGATCTCCGACGGCAATGGCGGTGTCTGGCTGGCCCGCGGCGACAAGCTGATGCACATCGCCGCGGGCGCGCAGCGCTCCACCGAAGGGCGCAGCTTCAGCACCGCGGACGCCCCGGCCTTTCGACAGGCCTCGGCCAATGCCATGGTCGCAACCCACCTGGCCTTGGATGCTACGCAGCGGCTTTGGGTCGGCACCAATGGGGGCGTGCAGATCTGGCGTCGCGAAGCTTCAGGCATGGTGGCCGACCCGCTGGCCCAAGAGCTGCAACTCCCCAGACAAATGGTCCACGCCCTGCTACTCGACCGCGAGCAGACGATGTGGATAGGCAGCGGCGAAAAAGCGGTGCTCTACCGCTGGCGCCCGGGCTCCCATGCACTGGAGTCCTTCCGGCAAATCCCCGGAGTGGGCGGCAGCCTGTCGAGCGAAACCATGGCCTCGCTGATGCAAGACCGCACCGGAGCCTTGTGGGTGGGGACCAGCGATGCCGGAGTCAACCTCGTCGACCTCAGCGGCAGGAGCTTCAGCAACTATCTGAGCATTCCGGGCGACAAACAAAGCCTGTCCTCGCAGGTGGTGATGGCTACTTTGTTCGAGGATGACACTCACGCCTGGGTGGGCACTTATGGCGGCGGGCTCAACCATTTACACATCCCCAGCGGCAAAGTGCGTCAGATTGCGCTGAGCGACATGCCGATCAGCCATGTGAAGGCTCTGGCTCATGATGGACATGGCCGCGTCTGGGTGGGCGGCGATCGCGGTCTGGTGTTGTATGACCCCAGGCTCGGCCGCAGCCAACGGCTTAACTTCGAAGGCATGGGCGGCCCCGCCGTCTCCATCAGTGCGCTGTTGAAGCCTGCGGGCAGTGAGGAACTCTGGGCCAGTGCAGCACAAGGCCTCTACCGCATTGACGCCCAACAAAACATCCGGCATTACAGCGCCGACCCTAAGCGCCCAGGCGCCCTGATCAACGGCATCTTGGACTGCCTCTTGATGGATAGAGAAGGTCACTTGTGGGTTGGCAGCAAGGGGGGGTTGCAATACCTGGAGCGCGACCGAGAACAGTTCTCAGCGGTGATCGAAGCCTCCGTCCCAGCCGCGAATGGGCACGCACGGCCGTCCATCCATGCGATGCGCCAAGACGCGCAAGGCCGCATTTGGTTGGCCACCAGCCAAGGCTTGTTTGAGTTGAAGCCGACCTCCACTCAGAGCGCCACCCAGAACGGCACCAAGGACGGCACCAAGGCCAGCAGCTGGATGATGAAGTCTTGGCAAGACCTGCCCGGCATGCCCAGCGGTGGCTTTGACTCGATCCAAGATGCGCTGAATGGCGAGATTTGGCTGGGCAGCGAGCGCGGACTGACGCGCGTGCGGCCCGAGCAAAAGATCGCACGCTTTTTTGGTGGGCAAGGGGCCTTCGAACGCGGCTTTAACTTCGGCGCAGCCAACCGCGGCCCTGACGGCAGCCTGTTCTTTGGCGGCCCTGGCTTGTTGCGCTTCTGGCCCGAGCAGTTGAAAGACAACCCTTCTGCGCCTCAGCTGGTCTTGAGCGACTTGCTGATCCTGAATCGATCCTTGTTGCTGGACGAGCTCGAAGCCCCGGCACAAGCCTTGATGAGCGCCAGCACCAAACCCAACCTGAGCCTGGCTGACCTGGGCATCGAGGGCCCCTTGCACCGAGCCAAAACGCTGCGCCTGGGCCCGGACCAGAGCATGGTGAGTTTTGAGCTGGCCGCCCTTCATTTCGACCGCGTCAAGCTGAACCGTTATGCCTGGATGCTCGAAGGCTTTGACAAGGCTTGGATCTATGGCCAGGGCTCGCTGGGCTTGGCCACGTACACCAATCTCGACCCGGGGCACTACCGCTTGCTGGCCAAGGCGGCCAACCCCGACGGCGTTTGGAGCGAGACCCAAACCCTGCTCGATATCGAGGTCTCGCCGCCCTATTGGCGCACATGGTGGTGGCGCTCCGGTGTGGCGCTGGCAGCGGCCTTGCTGTTGTTTGCCATGTACCGCCGGCGCGTGCAGGGCTTTCAAGAAGCCAAGCAACGCTTGGCCCAAGAAGTGGCCTCCCGGACCCAGCAATTGGCCGCTGAAAAGCAAACAGCGCTGGAACAACGCGAAGTGGCCGAAAAGGCTCGCCGCGACATCGCCTTGCTGAGCGAGATCGGCCGTCAGATCACAGCCTCGCTGGACGTCGAAGCGATTCAGCAAACCCTCTACAAGCATGTCAAGGAGCTGGTCAACGCCACGGTGTTCGGCGTTGGACTCTTGGACTGGCGTGAGCGCGTGCTGAATTTCGACTTTGTGATGCAACGTGGCCAGGCCTTCAAGCCCTACAAGCGCAGCCTGGACGCCACGGAGCAACCCGCCGTACGCTGCGCGCTGCAAGCAGAGGAACTGCGCATTGCGGCTCTGAGCACCGACAACCGGGAGCTCATCGGCATCCAGGGTGGCGGCCGCGTTCAGTTGCAAAACGGCGAAGACCCGCAAGTCGCCCGCTCCGGCATGTATGTGCCCATGCTGCTAAAAGGTCGAGTGATGGGCGTCATCAGCGTGCTCAGCGACCAGGAGGATGCCTTTCAAACCAGCGACCTCGACATTCTGCGGACCTTGGGGGCCTATGCCGCCGTGGCGCTGGACAATGCCGAGGCCTACAAGCAGTTGCAGCTGACCCAGACCAAGCTGGTCGAGCAAGACAAGCTGGCCGCGCTGGGCTCCTTGGTGGCCGGCGTGTCGCATGAGCTGAACACGCCGCTGGGCAATAGCGTGCTGATGGCCAGCACCTTGCGAGACGCCAGCGCCAACTTTTTATCTCGCCTGGACACCGGCGGCCTGCGCCGCTCTGAGCTGGAGCAGTTCTGCCAAAGCACCGTCGATTCCGCCGGACTGTTGGTGCGCAGCCTGGCGCAGGCGGCCAATCTGGTCAACAGCTTCAAGCAACTGGCGGTGGACCAAACCTCGGAACAGCGCCGGCAATTCGATCTGCGCGCCCTGTGTGAAGAGGTGGCCCTGACCCTGGGGAACCGACTCCGCAAGGGCGAGCATGAGCTGCACCTGGAGTTCGCCGACGAGGTGCGCATGGACAGCTTCCCCGGCCCGCTGGGCCAGGTCTTGAGCAATCTGGTGATCAACGCCCTGGTCCATGGCCTAGAAGGCCGCCAGCACGGGCTGCTGCGCCTGCAAGTTCAGGCCCTGAACGAAGGCAGGAGCAAACCCAGTGTCCAACTGCTGTTCTCAGACAACGGCTGCGGCATCAGCAGCGACAACCTGAAGCGCATTTTCGAGCCCTTCTTCACCACCAAGCTCGGGCAAGGCGGCAGCGGCCTGGGCTTGCACATCAGCTACAACATCGTGTGCGGCGTCTTGGGCGGCAGCATTGAGGTGAGCAGCGTCGTCAATGAAGGCACGCGATTCACCCTGGTCTTGCCCTGCGTGGCGCCATGATCGGCAGGGGTTGATCCATCCCACCCATACGCAGACCGCGCCAAAGACCTCACTCGGCCCCATGAGCCGCCACTGCCTACAATCGCACCAGCCCCACTCCGGGGCTGTTTCCATTTGTGCCCCATGCCGTCGTCCCTGAATTTGCCTCTGATCACTCCCGGTAAGAAATTCACCCAGCCGCGCCCCACGGGCTCGGCGGACGCCTTGCTGCTGGCTCGGTTTGCCAGCCAACAAATGGCCGCCGGTCGCATCACCGCCATCATCACCGCCGAGCCGGGCGACACCCAGCGCTTGGAAGATGAGCTGAAATTCTTCGCGCCGGAATTGCGCGTGGGCGTCTTTCCCGATTGGGAAACCCTGCCCTACGACACCTTCAGCCCGCACCAGGACCTGATCTCCGAGCGCTTGGCCACTTTGTGGCAATTGCTGCAAAGCCGCGGCAAGCCGGCCGACCAGCGCGAACTGGATGTGGTGCTGCTGCCCGCCTCCACCGCCCTGACCCGCTTGGCGCCCCCGAGCTTCTTGGCCGCGACCACCTTCAACTTCAAGCAAAAGCAGCGCCTTGATGAAGCGGGTCTGAAGTCACAGCTGACGCTGGCGGGCTACAACCATGTTTCGCAAGTCGTGTCGCCGGGCGAATACGCGGTGCGCGGCGGCCTGATCGACCTCTTCCCCATGGGCTCACTGGTGCCCTACCGAGTCGACTTGTTCGGCGACGAGGTCGACTCGATTCGCACCTTTGACCCCGACAGCCAGCGCAGCCTCTACCCAGTGCCCGAGGTGCGACTGCTGCCAGGCCGCGAGTTCCCGATGGACGAAGCGGCGCGCAAGGCCTTTCGTTCGCGCTGGCGCGAAAAGATGGAGGGCGACCCGACCCGCTCGCGCCTCTACAAAGACATCGATCAAGGCATTGCCACCGGCGGCATCGAGTACTACCTGCCGATCTTTTTCGAGCAGACGGCCAGCATCTTTGATTTTTTGGGCGAGCAATGCGCGCTGGCCCTGCACGGCGAGGTGGATGAGGCGCTGACGCGCTTTTGGACCGACACCCGCGAGCGCCACCGCTTCTTGCAGCATGACCCCGAGCGGCCCATCCTGGCCCCGGAAGAAATCTATCTGAAGGTCGAAGAGTTCTTCTCGCTGACCCACAGCCATGCGGTGCTGGCCGTGCGCGGCCAAGAGCCCAGCGACTTCGCCCGCCCACTGCCCGATGTCAGCGTCGAGCGCGGTGCGCAAGAGCCACTGGCGCGCCTGGCCGCCCATCTGCACGCCACGCCGCATCGCGTGCTGCTGCTGGCCGAAAGCGAAGGCCGGCGCGAGAGCTTGCTGGAACTGCTGCGCGACAACAAGATCGACCCGCCCTCGGTCGGCAGTCTGGCGGAGTTCGAAGCCAGCCCGGAGAAGTTCGCCATCGCGGCAGCGCCACTGGCCGCCGGTTTCTTCTGGCATGAGCCTGATGAAGGTCGGCTGATCCAGTTCTTCACCGAAACCGAGCTCTTCGCTACGACGCCCACCACCCGCAGGCGCCGCAAGCAAGAGCAAGTCAGCGATGTCAATGCGCTGATCAAGGATCTGTCCGAGCTCAAGGTTGGCGACCCGGTGGTACACAACAACCACGGCATTGGGCGCTACCAGGGCCTGATCAATATCGATATTGGCGACGGCCCCTCGGAGTTCCTGCACCTGATTTATGCCGATGAAGCCACGCTTTATGTGCCGGTCGCGCAGTTGCACCTGATCAGCCGCTACACCGGCGTTTCAGCGGAAGAAGCGCCGCTGCATCGACTCGGCTCCGGCCAATGGGAAAAGGCCAAGCGCAAAGCCGCCGAGCAGGTGCGCGACACCGCCGCCGAGCTGCTCAATCTCTACGCGCGCCGTGCCGCTCGCGAAGGCCATGCCTTCCGCTACTCGGGCCACGACTACGAGGCCTTTGCCGCCAGCTTTGGCTTTGAAGAAACGCCGGACCAACGCGCCGCCATCCATGCGGTGATCCAGGACATGATCAGCCCCAAACCGATGGACCGCCTGGTCTGCGGCGATGTGGGCTTTGGCAAAACCGAGGTCGCCCTGCGCGCGGCCTTTGTGGCCGTCATGGGCGGCAAGCAGGTCGCCATCTTGGCGCCGACGACGCTCTTGGCCGAGCAGCATTACCAGAACATTGCCGACCGTTTCGGCAAGTGGCCGGTGCGAGTGGCCGAGATGAGCCGCTTCCGTTCGGCCAAGGAAATCAAGGCCGCCATGGCCGGCCTGGCCGACGGCACCATCGACATCGTCATCGGCACCCACAAGCTGCTCAGCCCGGATGTGAAGTTCGCGCGCTTAGGGCTTTTGGTGATCGACGAGGAGCACCGCTTTGGCGTGCGTCACAAAGAGGCGATGAAGGCCATGCGCGCCGAGGTCGATGTGCTGACGCTGACCGCCACGCCCATCCCGCGCACCTTGGGCATGGCGCTGGAAGGCCTGCGCGATCTGAGCGTGATCGCCACCGCGCCGCAGCGCCGCTTGGCCATCAAGACCTTTGTGCGCAGCGAGACCAGCGGCACCATTCGCGAAGCGGTGCTGCGCGAGCTGAAACGCGGTGGGCAGGTTTACTTCCTGCACAACGAGGTTGAGACCATAGAGAACCGGCGCCAGAAGCTCGAAGAGCTGCTGCCCGAGGCTCGCATCATCATTGCCCACGGCCAGATGCCCGAGCGCGAGCTGGAGCGGGTGATGCGCGAGTTCGTCGGCGGCAAACACAATGTCTTGCTGTGCTCGACCATCATCGAGACCGGCATCGACGTGCCGAGCGCCAACACCATCATCATTGCCCGCGCCGACAAGTTCGGCCTGGCTCAGCTGCACCAGCTGCGCGGCCGCGTCGGCCGTTCGCACCATCAGGCCTATGCCTATTTGATGGTGCCCGATATTGAGGGCCTGACCAAGCAAGCCACCCAGCGCCTGGACGCGATTCAGGCCATGGAAGAGCTGGGCTCGGGCTTCTATTTGGCCATGCACGATCTGGAGATTCGCGGTGCCGGCCAGATGCTGGGCGAGAACCAGAGCGGCAATATGATGGAGATCGGCTTCCAGCTCTACAACGAGATGCTGGCCGAGGCGGTGCGTTCGCTGAAGGCCGGCAAAGAGCCCGATCTGCTCAGCCCGCTGGCCGCCACCACCGAGATCAATCTGCACGCGCCCGCCCTGCTGCCCGACGCCTATTGCGGCGATGTGCACCAGCGTCTCTCGCTCTACAAACGCTTGGCCACGGCCGAGAAGAGCGAGCAGATCGACAAGCTGCTGGAAGAAGTCACCGACCGCTTCGGCAAGCTGCCGGCGCAGGGCCAGACCCTCTTCGACACCCATCGCCTGCGCGTTCTGGCCAAGCCCTATGGCGTGGCCAAGATCGACGCTGCGCCGATGGTGATGAACATCAATTTCCGACCCAATCCGCCCATCGACGCGATGCGGGTCATTGAGCTGGTGCAAAAGAACAAGAGCATCAAGCTGGTGGGCAATGACAAATTGCGCATCGACAAAGCGCTGTCCGACCCCAAGGACCGCGCGCATGCCATCCGAGAAGTGCTCAGGCTTCTCGGCAGCCCCATCAAACAAGATTGATATGAGCGCACTCGTCACCCAGGGCTTCATGCCCCCTCTGCGTCTGGCGGACTTTCGCCTCGCCGCCTTCGATATGGACTCGACGCTGATCAGCATCGAGTGCATCGATGAAATCGCTGATGCCGCCGGCCGGAAGGCCGAGGTGGCCGCCATCACCGAAGCCGCCATGCGCGGCGAGATCACCGATTTCAAAGACAGCCTGCGTCGCCGCTTGGCCCTGCTCAAAGGCGTGCCGGTCACGGCCTTGGAAGCGGTCTTGAAAGAGCGCCTGCAGTTCAACCCCGGTGCGCGCGAACTGTGCGCGGCGCTGAGGGCCGCCGGCCTGAAGTTGGTTTTGGTCTCGGGCGGCTTCACGTTTTTCACGCGTTATGTCGCGGCCGAACTCGGCATGGACTGGGTGCGCAGCAATGAGCTGGAAATTGAAGGCGGCGCCTTGACCGGCGGCCTGGTGATGCAAGCCTGGGGCGATATCTGCGACGGTGAAGAAAAGCGCCGCATGCTGCTGCAATGCGCGGCCGAGATCGGTGCGCTGCCCGAGCAATGCATCGCGGTGGGTGATGGCGCCAACGACCTGCCCATGATGGGTGCGGCCGGCCTCTCCGTGGCTTATCACGCCAAGCCCAAGGTGCGTGAGCAGGCCATGGTGGCCATCAACGAAGGTGGGCTGCAGCGTTTGCTGGAAGTGCTGAACTGAACCTGCCGTGGCCGCTTAAGCAGGCCTCATTCGTGAAAGCGCAGATAGAGCTGCTGCCATTGCGGGCTCGCCCGCAAGCGCTCCAGGGCGCACTGCCAGCGCTGCAATTCGGCATCGGGCGTATCCAGCGAAAACGCGATGTAACCGGGGCTTAAACCAGCCTCCACTGGGGTGCGCCGAAAGTCCGAGGCTTCCAGCCCTGTGGCCTGCAGCAGCCCTCGGAAATTCTCTTCCGATGAGGCCATCAAAGCCGCCCGTTTGGCCTTGAGCATGCGCAAGCAGGCCTCATAAGACACCCCTCGCTCAAAACGGGTGAAGCCTTGCCGGCTCAATAGCTCTTCGTAGGCCGTGCCGTTGGCCACACAGACCGGCAAAGACTTGGCCTCCTCCAGCTTGCGCAAGGGGCGTTCCGTGCTGCTGGACTCAAAAAACCAGTCGCTATCAATCAGCAAGGGACCCACCCACTTGAACTGAGTCTCTCGAGCCGGCGTGCGCACCACATTGAAAAGCGCGCGACGCGGCCCGTCTTGCACCAACCTCATGCCCCGCGCAAAGGGGACGACCGAGATAGCGTCCGCATAGCCCAGATCGGCCAACAAGGTGCGAATCACTTCCACATGGAAGGCTCGCTTGCCGCCATGCGGCTTGCCTTGCAGGGTCTGGCCCTGCACCTCCACCTGATCAGCGACGTTATGGGTGTAGAACTGGTAGGTCTGAGCGATGCTCAGGCTCGGCAGCAGGCTGAGCAAGCCAAGCAATATGGCCCGAGCCAAGGCCCAAGCCCGGCAAGATCGAATCCACCCCATCGCCATCTCCGCCCAATCTTGCTCCGATGAACACTCAGCTTAGCCTAGGCTCACGATGCTCAAACGCACGCAGCAAGGCTGAAACCACAGCATTTCACGCACGGGCATGGTTTCGCTGGGCCATCAGGCCCAAGCAGGGCTTGCGGCTCAGAAAAGGTGCAAGGTATCAAGGTGTCAAGGTGCATGCAGCGGCTGATCGCAAAGCACCACACCATCGGCGTCGGCATACAGCCAGTCGCCGGGGCGGATGTGAACGCCTTGGATCTGCAGCGCCACCTCGGCCTGGCCTTGACCCTTGCGGTCGGTGGGCATGGGCACATGGCCCAGGGCCAAGATGCCTACCTGGGCCTGAGCCAGCTCGGCCAGATCGCGCACGCAGCCATGGATCAACAAGCCGGCCCAACCGTGGTGAGCCGCGGCCATCGCCAGCTGGCCACCCAAGAGCGCGCGCCGCAAGGAGCCGGCACCATCGACCACCAGCACCCGGCCCTCGCCGGGGGACTCCACCGCGGCCTTGACCAGGCTGTTGTCCTCAAAGCACTTGACGGTGCGCACCGGGCCGGCAAAGCGGCTCAGGCCGCCATAACTTCTCAGCCCTGCGGGCAGCCAACGCAAACGACCCGATTCATCACTCTTGTGGGCGTCGCAAAAATCACAAGTTGAAAATTCGAGCTCGCTCATGCGCTGCTTACTCCGGTGTCGCTGGGGTCAAAGGAGCCAAAGGATCAGCCAAAACGGTGATGCGCACGCCATGCAGCGCCACCACTTGGCCGGCGCGGATTTTGGCGGTCTTGCGCAACTCGTCTTGGCCATTGACTTGCACATTGCCCTCGCTGATGAGGACGCGGGCGCGGCCGCCGCTTTCCACCAAGCCGGTTGCTTTGAGCAATTTATCCAGCTCGATGTACTCGCCGCGCAATTCGAAATCTAAGGTTTGCATGGGCTCAATTGTCCCAGAGTCAGCCCGCAGCGCTGCGGCGGCTAGAGTGCGCGCCTCATTTCTTTTTGAAGCGCCCCACCAGGCTGGCGGCGGCAATCGCCAAGAGCAAGGCCAGGGCCGCGCCGTAGAAGATGCCGGCCGGCTGATGGCGGTCCATCAGGGCGCCAAAGATCGGCGCGGCCAGCGCGAACCCCAGATCCAGCCCGGAGTAGACGGTGCCATAGACCCGCCCGGTGGCGCCCGGAGGTGCGGCGCGCTTGATCAACATATCGCGAGATGGGCCTGCAAGCCCGGTTCCCAGGCCCGCCAAAGCCACCACCGCGGCGGCCGCGAGGGGCGTCACCCAGCCGCTGGCGGCCAGGGTTAGCAAGGCAGCGGCTGCGAGCAGGCCGATGGTGATATTGCGCTCCAGATGCGTGGAGCGCGCCACCCAAAAGCCGCCCACCACCATGCCGGCCGCACCGCTCAACATATAGCCGGTCACCACAAAAGCGCTCAGACTCAGCGGCAGGCCGTAGAGGCTGTTCAGCGCCGGGCTGGCAAAGCTCTGGATCGCAGTCAGGGCCGCCGTGCTGAAGAAAAAGAAGGAGAAGCACAGCCACACCGAGGGCAGGCGCAAGAAGGCCAAGGGGTGCTCTTGCTGCAGGGCGGCAGCGCCCGGCTTCTCATGCGTCCAAGCGCCCTGGCTGTCATCAATCGCGTCGCGGCGCCAATACAGCACCGCCATCACCGACAAGGCCACCAAGGCCGTGCCCACATAGGCATAACGCCAGTGGCCGAAGAGGCCAGAGAGCCCGATCAAGAACACCGGTGCCAAGGCCCAGCCCAGATTGCCGGTGATGCCATGCACCGAGAAGGCATGGCCCAGCCGCGCCGAGGACACTCGCTTATTGAGGATAGTGAAGTCCACCGGATGAAACGGCGAATTGCCCAGACCCGCCAAGGCCGCCGCCAGCATCAAGCCCGCAAAGCCGGTGGCCAAGCCCGCCGCCAAGGATGCCAAGACAAAGCAAGACAGCGCGGCAAACAAGACCGGCCGCGCGCCGCGCTTGTCGACCAGGAAACCGGCCAAGGCCTGGCCCAGGCCGGAGATGACAAAGAAGGTGGTGACCAAGAGCCCGAGCTGGGAATAACTCAGGCCGAAATCGCGAATGAAGGCCGGGAACAGCGGCGGCAAGAGCATGTGGAAGAAGTGCGAAGTGCCATGCGCCAGGCCGATCAGGCTGATGGTGCGGACATCGTTCTTGCGCTGCTGGCGGGCTTGCTCGGTCGCCGATGCCGCGGGACCCGCGGCTTGTGAGTGGAGTGTGGCTGTGTTCATGCCCTCAATGTAGGCCGGGCCTACGCGGCCGAGTTACGATAGTTCGCCAAACAATGTCGAATTTCAGCCATGCCCAAGCCAAAGCAAAGCCTGAGCCCACCACCAAGCACGCGGGGCCGCACCAGCCTGCCGCCACTGGACCCGCAGCGCTATGCGCCCAGCGCCGCTCGCCCGGTGCAGGCCAAGGCGCGGCTGATGGAAAACTGGATGGAGATCCACGCCCACCATCACGATTGGGGCCAGCTGGTCTTCTCCATCAGCGGCGTGGTGCGGGTGAACACGCCGGACGCTACCTTCTTGCTGCCGCCCTCGCGGGCGCTATGGATTCCGCCCTTGCGTGAACATGCGGTCACGGCGGTGGAGCGGGCCGATTTACGAACACTTTATCTGCATCAGGCGCCAGGGGCCGACGCGCAAGCGGGCAGCAACATTCGCCCGGACTGGCTGGAGCCGCGCGTCTTGGAGGTCACGCCCTTGCTGCGCGAGTTGGTCTTGCAAATGGCCCGACTGAACCAGCCCGCTGGCACCACAGCCGCCGAGGCCACCACGCCCGAGCCCCGCGAGCACTGGATTGCCAGCCTGATCCTGGACGAACTGCAGCGCGCCAAGCGGCTGCGCTTGGGCGTGGACCTGCCGCAAGACAAGCGCCTGCGGCGCCTGTGCGAGGCAATTCTTCAGGCGCCGCAGCGCCACGCCGCTTTGGCTGATTGGGCGGCCGAGGTCGGCGCCAGCGAGCGCACCATCTCGCGCCTGTTTCGCGAGCAGCTGGGCAGCAGCTATGCACAGTGGCGCTCCCAAGTGCTGCTCGCCAAGGCCTTGACGCTGGCCGCGCGCCAGCTGCCCATGGGCCTGATCGCCGCCGAGTTGGGCTATGCCAGCGCCAGCGCCTTCACCGCCATGGTGACTCGCACCGTCGGCATGCCGCCCAGCCGTTTCTTCGCCGAAGCTTGAGGCGAGCGCTGCGCACAAACCGGGCCAAAGCAAGGCCTTGCCCTCCCCCTCTAAAATCCGCCCATGGAACAAGTTCTTTTCGACTACACCCGCCAAAGTGACGAGGGCCAAAGCTGCACCGCCCAAGCCTGGGCCAAGACCCCAGCCCCCTTAACGACGGCGCAGCGCCAGGCGCTCAAAGCGCGCGCGGCCGAGCTGCTGAAGGCCCACAAAGCAGTGCTGGTGGCGCATTTCTATGTGGATGGGGACCTGCAGGACTTGGCCCTGGAGACCGGCGGCTGCGTGTCCGACTCGCTGGAGATGGCGCGCTTTGGGCGCGATCACGCGGCCTCCACCCTGGTGGTGGCGGGTGTGCGTTTCATGGGCGAAAGCGCCAAGATCCTGAGTCCCGAGAAGCGCGTCTTGATGCCCGATCTGGACGCCACCTGCTCGCTGGACCTGGGTTGCCCGGCCGATCAGTTCGCCGCTTTTTGCGACGCCCACCCGGACCGCACCGTGGTGGTCTACGCCAACACCAGCGCTGCGGTGAAAGCACGCGCTGACTGGATGGTGACCAGTTCTTGCGCGCTGGAGATCGTCTCGGAGCTGAAAGCCCGCGGCGAAAAAATCCTCTGGGCGCCGGACCGCCATCTGGGCCGCTACATCCAGGATCAAACCGGCGCCGACATGCTGATGTGGCAAGGCGACTGCATCGTCCACAACGAGTTCAAGGGCCTGGAGCTGGACCTGCTGCGCAAGGAACACCCGAAGGCGATGATTCTGGTGCACCCCGAATCGCCGCAAAGCGTGGTGGCGCAAGCCGATGTGGTGGGCTCCACCTCGGCGCTGATCAAGGCCGTGGTCGAGGGTTCGGCGCAGGAGTACATCGTCGCCACCGACAATGGCATCTTGCATCGCATGCGCCAGTTGGCGCCCGGCAAGACCTTGATCGAAGCCCCCACCGCCGGCAACAGCGCCACCTGCAAGAGCTGCGCCCACTGCCCCTGGATGGCCATGAACGGCTTGCAAAACCTGGTCGACTGCCTGGAGCAAGGCCTGGGGGAAGTTCAGGTGGAAGAAGGCACGCGCGTCAAGGCGCTGGGTTGCATCCAGCGCATGTTGGACTTCACGGCGGCGCTGAAAAAGAAAGCAGCCTTGGTGCCCGGCATCGGCGCTGCCTGAGTGACCCACAAATAGCCCGGCAGAGTCGGGCTATTCCGCTGCCCTGAAGCCCTTGAAAGCGTTTATCGTTTGGGGATATCACCGAAAGGCTGCACGCCATGAATCAAGACTTCAGTTCAATCTACAACCACCACGAACGTGAGGTGCTGGGCGCCGTCATGGCCAAGGCCTCCGAGTACCCCGCCATCGAAGCCGATGGCGACCTGCTCTGCGACGTGGCCTGCGTCGCCCTGAACCGCCTGCCGCCGCGCTACATCCGCCACGCGGTGGACTTTTTGTTCTACCTGACCGAGCACGAGCGCCACGAGATCGACTCCGCCATCGACGAAGCGGTCACCTACGCCTTCAATTTCGTGGAAGCTCGCCTGGCCTTGCGCGCGCAGGGCTGAGGCCTGCGGCGATTGAGGCTTGCGTAGCGCCCGCTGGCGCTACGACTTCATCGGGTCAAAGCTTGCGCAAGCCCCGCTCGGCCATCAGGACGGTGGGGAAGCTGACCGGCAGCGTCAGCGGATAGTCGCGGCTGTAGTGCAGGCCACGGCTCTCATGCCGCAGCAAGGCTGAGCGCACGATCAACTCGGCGCAGTCGACCAGATTGCGCAACTCCAGCAAATCACGGCTGACGCGGAAATTGGCGTAGTAGTCGTCGATTTCACCGCGCAGCAAAGCGATGCGATGCAGGGCGCGCTCCAGGCGCTTGGTGGTGCGGACGATGCCCACATAGTTCCACATCAAGAGCCGCAGCTCATCCCAGTTATGCGCAATGACCACTTGCTCATCGGCATCTTCCACCTGGCTCTCGTCCCAGCCCGGCAAGGGCGCCGGCCCAGCCTCGGGCAGGCTCAAGATGTGATCGGCACAGGTTTGGCCCAGCACCACGCATTCCAGCAATGAGTTGCTGGCTAAACGGTTGGCGCCGTGTAGGCCGGTGTAGGCCGTCTCCCCCACCGCATAGACACCCGGCAGATCGCTGCGGCCCGACAGGTCGGTGACCACGCCGCCGCAAGTGAAATGCACCGCCGGCACGACCGGAATCATCTGCTTGGCGATATCAATGCCCAGGCTCAGGCAGCGAGCGTAGATGGTCGGGAAATGCTCTTTCAAAAAGGCTTCACCCAGATGCGTGGCATCCAGCCAGACATGGTCCAAGCCATGCTTCTTCATCTCGAAGTCGATCGCACGGGCGACGATGTCGCGCGGCGCCAGTTCCAGCCGCTCATCGTGTGCGGCCATGAAGCGTGTGCCATCGGGCAGCTTCAAATGCCCGCCCTCGCCGCGCAAGGCCTCGGTGATCAAGAAGCTGCGTTCCTGCGGGTGATAAAGGCAGGTCGGATGAAACTGGATGAACTCCATATTCGCCACCCGGCAGCCCGCGCGCCAAGCCATGGCGATGCCGTCGCCGGTGGAGGTGTCGGGATTGGTGGTGTAGCGGTAAACCTTGCCGGCGCCGCCGGTCGCCATCACCACCGCGCGCGCAGGCAAGGCTTCGACGCGTTGGCTGTCGATATCGAGCGCGTAGATGCCGTAGCAACGCGGCTCTTCCTCGCGCTGCACATGGCGTGAGGTGATCAGGTCCAAAGCCATCCAGCGCTGGCGCAGCGTGATGTTCGGATGCGCATGGCAGGCCGCCAGCAATTGCTCATGAATCGCCTTGCCGGTGGCATCGGCCGCATGGGCAATGCGGCGCACCGCGTGGCCGCCCTCGCGGGTCAGGTGCAGACCCAGCGGGCCGTCGTCGTCGGGCGTGAAGGGCACGCCTTGCTTGACCAGCCATTCCACGGCCGCGGCGCTGCGCTCGGCAATAAAGCGGGCCGTGGCCTCATCGACCAAGCCGGCACCGGCGTCGCGGGTGTCGCGCACATGGGACTCGATGCTGTCATCACTACCCAGCACACCGACGATGCCGCCCTGCGCCCATGCGGTCGCGCCCTCGCTCAATTCGCGCTTGGCCAACACCACCACCGGCACGCTGTCGGCCAGATGCAGGGCCACCGTTAAACCGGCCAAGCCAGCTCCGACGATCACAACAGGCGCGGCAGGCGGCGCAGCGTGGCCAGCGTGAGCATCAGCAACAGCGGCGGAAACAGCAGCATTCATTCGGTGCTTGTCTGCGCCCCTGGGGCGCAGCCTTGTCTTGAGGTGAAGCGGCGATTCTAAGGACTGCAGCGGCCGCCGCCGGGAGCCCTGGCTATTTGTATGACACTGACTTTGCGAGCCAATTTGCAGAGGGCCCGCGTTTTCATCAAGACGAGCTCCTGCGCGCTTGCTGCATCATCTCCCTCAAGCTCTTGAACACAGACTCTCGCGCACCGATGCCCTCGAACGCCCCCCGCTCCTTGCCCAGCCCCCCTCCCCAGGTCGTCAACGTAGACGGCTCGCCGGCCAGCGGCCGCTATGCCGGTTGCATGGAGCGCATCGACTGGCAGGGCCTGACGGCAGCCCAGCAACGATCGTCGCTCTGGCGGCGCCTGCACCACAAGCGCTGGCAATATGTGGGCATCAGCCATGAGGCCTTCTTCATCGGCCTGGCCATCGTGGATGTCGGCTGGACCTGCACCGCGTTTGCCTACTTCTTCGATCGACGCAGCCGCCAATTGCTGGTCGATTGGAGTCAGGACGGCCTGCCCAGCCTGCAATGCCAGATGTCGGACGCGCCGGTCTTGGGTGCGAAGGCCCACTTCAAAGGCTTGGGCGCCAAGCTCGATCTCCAGCATGTCGACCTGAACCGCATGGCGCTGAACGTGCAGATCCCTGGCCTGCAATTGCAAGCCGAGATCGACATGGCCCAGGCCGCACCCCTGCTGCTGGCCATTGGCCCCATCGAGCAAGGCGGCGGTCTGGCCCACGCCACCCAGAAGAGTTCGGCCTTGGCGCTGAGCGGGCGGCTGCACGTCAAAGGGCAGAGTTATGCCTTGGACGACGCCACCGCCTGCTTGGACGCCTCCAACGGCTTGCTCTCACGCCATACCGATTGGCGCTGGGCCAGCGCGCACCGCGCCGATGTGGGTTTCAATCTGCAAAGCGGCTACTTTGGCGCGAACGAGAACGCGCTCTGGCTGGACGGGCAGTTGATCCCGCTGGGCGCCGCTCACTTTGAGTTTGACGCCCAGCAGCCGCTGAGCCCTTGGCGGGTTTGGACCGCCGATGGCCTGCTGGATCTGCAATTCACCCCTGAAGGCGCACGTCAGCAAGACCGCAATTTGCTGATTGCCGCCAGCCACTATGTGCAGCCGATTGGCTGCTTCAGCGGCTGGGTCAAGTCGAGCGTCAATGCAGCCACCAAGCGGGTCGAGCAATTGCTCGGAGTCACCGAGGATCACCGCTCGACTTGGTGAGCCTGAGCTCACGCTTGGCTTGATCAAGACGCGCCAAGCTGCTTCAGGTCAAGATGCAAGGCGCGCAGATCGGTGCCAACCGTCGTCTTCAAGGAAGAAATAGGTATCACGCCGCCCCCGCCGGATAGCAGGCGAGCGGCGGCAGGCCGTGATCTAAGGGGAGACTTCAGCCCTGCGCAACAAGCTCAGCGAACTCAATGAACTGGGCCGAGCTCCAGACCTTGCTGTCGTCTCGTTGCCGGCCGTGGAAGTAGATAGGGCGCCAGCCAAATTCGGCGTTATGCGGCGCTACTTCCAGCTCACCGGCGAGCACCGTCGGCAAGGCCTGATCCGTCAGGCGCTCGACCGCCAGGAACAGCTCGGTGCCGCCCAAATCGAGGCGCAGACTGCCCTGCGCCAGCAAGTCGGAACCGCTCAGCTGCCAATCAAAATCGGGTCTATGCACAAAGCCATGCCGTTCCCGCGGGTCACCGACTTTGGCATAGGCATCGATGCTGCCGCTGATGCGCAGGCGCAAGGCCGCCAGGTCGCTGACTTCCAGCTCGATGCTGTCGGCATCACCATAGGTATCGCTGCGGAAGCAGATGTCGGTAGCGCCGCTGCGCCAGGCCGACTCCTCATCGTGTTCAAAGCCATGTGCGCCAAAAGACAGGATGCTGGCATTCAGCACCTGCAAGCGACCGCGCCATTCGGCCCAGCGGTAGCGGTCGCGGATGCGGGCACCGCCCCAGCGCAGGCGAATGCGGCGCGCGGAATAGCCCAACTCGCGATGCAGATCACGCTCCCAGATCAGGCCGCTGTGGTCGTAGGCGGCCAGATACTCCCAGCCGGCTTGGCCCAAGAAACGGTAGTCCAAGCGCGCCGGGCCGCTGTGCCGGAAAGCGTCGCCTTGCACATGGTCACCACATCGCACCAGGGCGGCCGAATGCTCGCCGGTGCTGGCCCAGGTGTGCCGGGCACGCAGCGCGCGAGCCACTGCCTTGCGGTCCAGGCTGTCGGCCAGCACGCCGGTCACACCGCCGTGCACGCCAAACACCTGCACGCCGGGCGCGCCGCCGCCGGGGCGGCCACGGTGCTCGTCGCTATTGGCAGCGGCGCCCAGCTGATAGCCGCGGCTGATTACATCCTGATAGAGCCAGGGGAAATGACCCCAGGTGGACGCGATTTCGACCAGGCGTTCGAGCTCGGGATGGTGCCAGTCCGGGATGTAGCGGCGCCCGCCCACATGCGGCATCACCAGATGGGTGTCGGCCTGATCCACATAGGCATCCCACAACTCCTCCACCGGCCAACGCCCGGTGTGCACATTCTTGCCCTGCATGGAATCGTTCCACTGCAGGCTGCGGTTATGTTGGCCGGCAGCGTTGTAGGGGAAGCCCGGCGCTTGTTCGCCCAAGAAGACCACATTGTGGTCGCCGCCTGCGGTGGAGCTGCCGCACCACTCCTGCACCGGCAAGGCCAGGAAATGGCCGGGGCGGTCAAACTCACGCACCGCCGCCAGGCCCTCGGCCCAATGCTGGTCGGTGATCTGGAAATCATTGGCGGTGTAGCCGAACACATCAATGCCGCCAATATCGCGCGCATAGGCGGCGTTATAAGCGGGGCTGTTGGTGCCCACGGTGTCATGCGCGTGCACATGCAAATCGGCATAAAATGGCCGCGCGCTCGGAAAGTCCTCCACCACCTCCACCTCGAACTCGGCGGCCGGCAGGCGCGCCGGCGCCGCCGTCTGGCTGCCCTCGCCCGCAGCACTTTGCGGCCCCAGCTCCGCCCTCAGCCGCCAGCGGCCGGCCGGCAGACGCAAATCATCCAGGCCGGTGCTGGCCCAGCCCTGCGCGGCAAAAGCCAGCGTGTGCGTGTCTTGCTTCTGACCCTCGCGCCACAGGCTCAGGCTCAAGGGCTGGTCAAGCCCCTGCACGATATTGCCCCAGCGGTCCAGCGCCGAAACGCGCACCCGCAGCGGCTCACCGGGCCTGGCAAAGCGGGGTGCGTTGAGGAAGAGCTTGGCGGCCGGTCCATGGGCAATCTTCAGGCCGATATCGCCGGGCACGGCATAGAAACGCGAGGTGCCGAGCGGATCGGCATAGACCCGGAACCGAAAGCCATCCTCAACAAAAGTCTGCACCCGCGTGCCGGGGCCGCCGGCACGACGGTCGCCCAGGCGGATGATGATGTGGTCACCGGCGTTCAAGTAGCCATCGACGATGTCGACGATCACCGCCTTTTGATAGGGCCGCTCATGACCCTTCTGGTCAAAGCGCACTTGCAAAGCCTGCACGGTGGCCGGTGACTGCCCCGGCAGCAGCGGCCCGGCCTGGTATTCGGCACTGATGTAGTTGGCGGCGCCGGGCTCGCTGGTCTGGAACAAGGCCCAGTCCGAATAGAACTTGAAGCACAGCTTGATCCAGGCGCCGTCGGCCAAACCCGAGGCACCCACCTCGTAGTCGATCACCAGCTCCTGCCAACTGCCGGCCTGCACCACTTGATGGCTGCTGCTAACTCTCCCTTCAAACGGCAAGGCCTTGTTCTGCACATAAAGGCCTTGCGGAGCGAAATGCGGCCCCAGGCGCTCACGCAATGACTCGTAGGCCTGCTGTGCCGGGCTCGGCGCCAAACCCTGGTTCGGTCTGTTGCGCTTGCTGTCGTCTTGCTTGCTCATAGTTCGACCTTGATGCAGGCGGTCTTGACCAGATCCTGGAAGCGTCTGGCATCGGCGCGCAGCTGCTCACGAAAATGCTGCACATCGCTGACCACCACCTGCACGCCCTGGGCCGCCAGATCTTCCCGGGCAGCCGGGTGGCTCAGCAGGCGCTGCACATCGGCGCGCAGTTGGTCCAGCACCGGCTTGGGCGTGTTCACCGGCGCAAACAGGCCAAACCAAGTGCCGGCCTTGAAGCCTTTGAAGCTATCCGCCACGGGCGGCACCTGCGGCAGCAAGGCATGCGGCTGGCGCCCACCGGTGGCCAGCGCCACCAGCTTGCCGGTCTTGATGTGTTGCAAGGCCGGCCCGACCGCGATGAACATCACGTCCACCTGACCCGAGATCACATCGGCCAGGCCCAGCGGTCCGCCGCGATAAGGGATATGAGTCAAAAAGATACCGGCGCGCTGCTTCAGCGTTTCCATCGCAAACTGCTGCGGGCTGCCATTGCCGGCGGAGGCGTAGTTCAGCTTGCCCGGTTGGCGCTTGGCCGCCGCAATCAAGTCCTGAAGCGTGCGAAAGCCGGTCTTAGGGTGAGCCACCAGCACAAAGTCGGTCTCGGCCAGCAAGGCCACCGGGGCCAGATCACGCTCCGGGTCATAAGGCAGGCTGGCTTGCAGGCTGGGTAGGATGGTGATGGGGCCGTCCGCCCCCAGCAGCAAGGTGTGGCCATCGGCCGGCGCCTTGGTCACCGCATCGACCGCCAGCACGCCCGCAGCCCCGGCACGGTTGTCCACCAGCACCGGCTGCTTCCATTGTTCACCGAGATGCTGGCCCACATAGCGGGCCACCACGTCGGCAGCACTGCCGGGCGTGTTGCCCACCAGCAGGCGCACCGGCTTGCTGGGGAAGTCGCTCCCGGGTGCTGAAGAAGAGGATGAAGCTGGCTGGGCTTGGGCCCCCAAGGACACAAAGGCAATTAGCAGAACCGCCAGGCCATGACGGCCGGCGCGGAACAGGAAACTTGAAGGGAGGGACATCTGGAAGGGCTCATCGGAGGAGAACCCGGCCATGCTCCCCCACCAAGCCCGCACAACCAAGCGCTAAAAAAGCGCTTGCTTATGCGAAAGCCAAGCAAGCCCCATCCACCACATGGGGCTCGCCGGGCTGCTCGCCTCAGTGCACCACCCGCCCGAAGCTGAACTCGCCGTCCAGCACATCGACAGGAATCACATCCTTAGGCCCAAAACGGCCCTGCAGGATCAGCTTAGACAGCGGGTTCTCAATGCGCTGTTGGATGGCGCGCTTGAGTGGACGCGCGCCATAGACCGGGTCGAAGCCGACCTTGGCCAACTCGGCCAGCGCGGCTTCGCTGACGTCCAGCTTCATCTCCATCTTCTCCAGCCGAGTCTCCAGAATCTGCAGCTGGATCTTGGCGATCGAGGCGATGTGCTGGGCCGACAAGGCATGGAAGACCACGGTCTCGTCGATGCGGTTCAGGAACTCGGGGCGGAAATGCGCCTTGACCTCGCCCCAGACCGCATCCTTGATGACCTCAGACGACTCGCCCACCAGGCCCATGATCTGCTGAGATCCGAGGTTACTGGTCATGACGATCACGGTGTTCTTGAAGTCCACGGTGCGGCCCTGGCCATCGGTCAAGCGGCCATCATCCAAGACCTGCAGCAGCACATTGAAGACATCCGGGTGCGCCTTCTCGACCTCATCGAGCAGCAGCACGCTATAGGGCTTGCGGCGCACCGCCTCGGTCAGGTAGCCTCCCTCGTCATAGCCCACATAGCCCGGGGGCGCGCCGATCAGGCGTGACACCGAGTGCTTCTCCATGAACTCACTCATGTCCATGCGGATCAGGTGCTCTTCGCTGTCAAACAAGAAGCCAGCCAGGGCCTTGCACAACTCGGTCTTGCCCACGCCGGTTGGGCCCAGGAAGAGGAAGCTGCCCAAGGGGCGATTCGGGTCCGACAAACCGGCGCGTGAGCGGCGGATGGCATCCGCCACCGCGGTGATGGCCTCGTCTTGGCCGACCACGCGCTGGTGCAGTTTGTCTTCCATCTGCAGGAGCTTGTCGCGCTCGCCCTGCATCAGCTTGGAAACCGGGATGCCAGTGGCTCGCGCCACCACTTCGGCGATTTCTTCGGCGCCGACCATGGTACGCAAAAGGCTGGGCTTGTAGCCGGCCTGGCCAGCCTTGCCCGCCTTGCCGGCTTCTTTGGCCTGCGCTTCTTTCAGAGACTTCTCCAGGCCCGGCAGCTGGCCGTATTGCAACTCGGCCACCTTGTTGAAGTCGCCCTTGCGAGTGAGGTCCTCGATCTGCTGCTTGAGCCGATCAATCTCTTCCTTGACCTGGGCGCTGCCCTGAGCTTGCGCCTTCTCGGCGGTCCAGATTTCTTCCAGGTCGTTGTACTCGCGTTGCAGCTTCAGCAACTCTTCTTCGATCAAATCAAAGCGTTTGATCGAGCCTTCGTCCTTCTCGCGTCGCACTGCTTCGCGCTCGATCTTCAGCTGGATCATGCGGCGGTCGAGCTTGTCCATCACCTCGGGCTTGGAGTCGATCTCGATCTTGATCTTGGCCGCGGCTTCGTCGATCAAATCGATGGCCTTGTCGGGCAGGAAGCGGTCGGTGATGTAGCGATGGCTCAGCTCGGCCGCGGCGATGATGGCCGGGTCGGTGATCTCCACGCCATGGTGGACCTCGTACTTCTCTTGCAGACCGCGCAGGATGGCGATGGTTGCTTCCACCGTCGGTTCATCGACCAGCACCTTCTGGAAGCGGCGCTCCAGCGCGGCGTCTTTTTCCACATACTTGCGGTATTCGTCCAGCGTGGTCGCGCCGATGCAATGCAACTCGCCGCGGGCCAAGGCAGGTTTCAGCATATTGCCGGCGTCGATGGCGCCCTCGGCCTTGCCGGCGCCGACCATGGTGTGGATCTCGTCGATGAAAAGAATCGTCTGGCCTTCGTCCTGCGCCACTTCCTTCAGCACCGACTTCAGACGTTCCTCGAAATCTCCACGGTATTTGGCGCCGGCCAGCAGCAAGGCCATGTCCAGCACCAGCACGCGCTTGTTCTTCAGCGAATCGGGCACCTCGCCATTGACGATGCGCTGGGCCAGGCCTTCGACGATGGCGGTCTTGCCCACGCCGGGCTCGCCGATCAACACCGGGTTGTTCTTGGAGCGGCGCTGCAGCACCTGGATGGCGCGGCGGATCTCGTCATCGCGGCCGATCACCGGGTCGAGCTTGCCGTCGCGGGCGCGCTCGGTCAGGTCGAGCGTGTATTTCTTGAGGGCTTCACGGTTGCCCTCGGATTCTTGACTGTCCACTTTTTGTCCTCCACGCACCGCCTCAATGGCAGTCTCCAAGGCCTTGCGGCTCAAGCCATGGCCGCGCACGATGCCGGCCAGATCGGTTTTGGCATCGCACAAAGCCAGCAAAAACATCTCGCTGGCAATGAAATGGTCGCCCCGCTTGGAGGCTTCTTTCTCGGCCGCTTGCAGCAGCGAGACCAGATCGCGGCCGGCACCGACCTGCTGGCCCTCGCCCTGCACTTGGGGCAAGCCGGCCACGATGCTGTCCAAGGCCGTCTTGAGCGCAGGCGTCTTGACCCCGGCGCGCTCCATCAAGGCCTTGGGGCCATCTTCCTGAGCCAACATAGCCAGCAGCAGATGGGCGGGCTCGATATAGGGGTTGTCGCGGGTGATGGCCATGCTCTGCGCTTCGGCCAAGGCTTCTTGGAAACGGGTGGTGAATTTATCGGGTCGCATGGCGTGAATCCTCCGTAGACAAAACTGAAATGAGGCCCGGGCCAAGGGTTTTCAAGAGCTGGGCTGCGAGCGCTGAGCGCTCGGTCACAATCTCTCGCCCTGTGCTGAGCAACAACGATCCATTCAATGAGCTTGAACCTTTATGCGGCCACCGTGCCGGTTTTTCAACGCTACCTCCAGCAATTGCGATTGATCCTTGATTTGGCTCAAGTACATCTGCTCCAGCAAGCTCAAAACAGCTTGAGCGCCGCGCCAGCGCGCGAACTTGAGGCGCAGATGCTGAACGCTCGCCTCGCGCCCGACATGCTGCCGCTGAGCAGCCAGGTGCAAGTGGCCGGCGGCTTTGTCTTGCGGGCAATGGCGCCCCTGCTGGGTCAGCCCGTGCCCGAGTTTGGCGACTACCCAAGCAGCCTGGCCGGCTTGCAACAGATGCTGTCAGACCGAATGGCCTTTTTGGCCGGACTGCAGCCCAGCCAGTTCCAAGCAGAGGATGAACACCGCCTCATTCGCAGCGACGCCGGCCAAGCTCAAATCGAGCTGCCGGCGGTCGACTTCGCGCTTCAGTTTGCCTTACCTAACTTCTTTTTTCACCTCACCTGTGCCTACGCCATCCTGCGCCAGCAGGGGGTGCCTTTGAGCAAGCAAGACTTCGACGGGCTGCATCGCTGGCGTTGAGGGCTGATGCCCGTCCCTTGCCTGTCTTTCGCGGGCAGCGCCCTGCGCAGCCTCGAACTTGATTTGCCGCAAAGAAGAGCAGTCTGCCCCCTATTTGCGGGGCCCTCGAAGGCAGGTTCTCCCCCGCAAGCCAGGGGGCCGAATGGACTATTCGGCCACACAAGACTTTCATAATCGCGCGCAGCAAAGAACTTTGGGGGTGAGCGCTTGAATCCCTGCGTCGCCTAGGCCTCGCGTTCCTGGCCACCCAAGTTCCTGCGCCCCCTCTCTCCCCAAGGCATTGAACACAATATGAAACTTCGCACTCTTGCAGCCGTGACTGCGTTGCTGCTCAGCAGCAGCCTCGCTTCCGCCGCCCCGTCCATGATGACGGTCGCCTCCTTTGATCAACTGCTTCTGAACAAGAATGGCGACAACCAGGGTCAGATCAATCTGGTCCAGTCGCTGAGCAATAGCTTGCTCATCAACTTCGACATCAGCTTCACCGGCAACGTTGACAAAAATGACTTCGCCGCCCTGTGGCTGAACAGCTACCAGGGTCCCAATATGGGCATCAAGGGCAATAAGGATTGCGGCAGCTGCACCGACGATCTGTTCGTTCGCAACAGCGGCAGCGCCGGAAGTTTCGGCTTGGGCAGCAATGTGACCCCTGGCACCAGCTATCACTTGATGGGCCTGCTGGAAAAGGTCAATAGCAGCAACTACAACCGCTTCTCGCTCTGGATCGACCCCACAGCCGACGAGACCTTCAGCTTGAAGGGAGCAGATGCCGTGTCTCTCGACAACTCCGGCCTCAGCACCATCAGCAGCCTGGGCTTTCGCACCGCCAATCTGGACGCAGGCGACAGCGTGAGCTTTCGCAATCTGAACGTCAGCGTGGTGCCCGAGCCCGCATCGCTGGCCCTGGTAAGCCTGGGCTTGGGCCTGCTGGGCTTGAGCGCCAAGCGCCGCCGCGCCTGAGCGGATTGATTCTGCACTGAGCGAATGAAGGCCCGTCACTGACGGGCTTTTTTCATGCGTCACACCTTCATGGGCTGTGACGCATCAGGCTTCAGCTGGGCGCTCTGACTGAAGGGCTTGCTCTCGAGAAAGCTACGAACGAAGGCTGCCGGCACATGCGGGCCCGCCGCCTCAGTCCATTCACGGGCTTGCGTCAGAAGCTGCTGAGCTAAAGCACGATCACTCGCGTCTGTACTGGCCGTCAAAGCCTGCGCTGCCATCCACCAGAACTCCACAAGTTCCATGTCCACGGGGAGGCAACGCTCCAGCCAATGCAATACTTGCCTGACTTGCTGCGCTGCCTCAGAACCGCGCCTCAAGCGTCGCAAGGCATCTGCACGCCAAATGCTCACACTGAGCTGAACGCTGATGAGGTCCTGCGGCAAACTGGCCAAAAGCCGATCACATCGCACCAGAGCCCGTTCAGCCGCCTCATAGCGCAGGATGTTCAGGGCCAGCAGGCAACGGTCCATCAAATCCACCGACTCATCCACCCACTCGGCCTCGGCCTGCAAGAGCCGAGGCAAGACCCGCTGGCCGGCCAAGGCATCCAAGCGGCACTCCAGACTCAGGCGAGCAATGCGATTGCCCACCCGCAAGCCCTCGGGCAGCGGCGTCATCGCCTGACGGGCCCGCGCCCATTGCCCAAGACGCAGGAACACCAAGGCCAAGCGGTTCTCGGTGATCACCGTCCAGACCGGCGCGCTGCCCTGCCGAAACTCCTTCAAGCACCATTCCAGCAGTTCCAAGGCTTCGGCGTACCGCCCTTGGCCAAAGTCACTGCTGGCCACATGCATCAGGTTGGCGGCCGTGCCTGCCCCACCCGGTCGCCCCATGCGCTCCCACACCGACTTGATGCGCCGGTAGATCTCCTGGCTGGCCTGGCGCTGCCCCAGAAATTGCTGACAAATGGCCAGATTGCCCAGCTGATCCGCGGCCTCGCTTAAGTCGCCAAGTTCCTCGGCCAGCGCTGCCGCCTGGGTGAGCGGCGCCACCGCCTCGGCGTAGCGGCCTGCGCCATGCAAGACATAGCCATAAGCGCCAAGAAAATCGATCTTGAGCCGTGCATCGGTCTGCGCTTGCACGGCGTCAAGCCGGTCAGCAAACAAGCTCAAGGCGGCTTCGGCCTGCTCTCGCAGCACCATTGAAATGCCCAGCCAGGCGGCGGCACGGGCCTCCTCCGAAGCTTCACCCAGTTGCTGAGCCAGGGCCAAGGCCTCTTTCGCGACCAAGCCCAACTCGCCCTGCCCGCTCACCGCCACTTCATATCGCGCCTGCAAAAGCAAGGCCTTGAGCCGCTGCGCATCGCCCTGCGATTGAGCGAGCAAGTCCGCCAGACGCCGATGCACCTGCTCCGGCGACTCCACCACCATGGCCGCCTGCAAGGCCAAGCACGCCAACTCAAAACACTCGGGCTGTTGCGCGCCCATGCGCTGCAAACACAACTCTGCGCGAGCCAGAAATCCCAGCTCTTCCACCCGGCGCGAAGCCAAGCGCGCCTGCTCTGCCGCCAGCCGCCATTGCTGCGCGGCCTCGGCCCATTGCTGCGCTTGTTGCCAGTGCTCGGCCACCACCGGCGCGGCCACGCCGGCCGCCTGCAGCACCGGCGCAATCGCGGTGTGCAAGAGGCGGGCCACGGGCTCGGGCACCGAATGCGCGGCGACCTCGGCGGCCAGATCGAAGGCAAAGCCCTCGTCATCCATGAACTGCGCTGCCTGCAACTCAAGCCAAGGTTCCACCAGATCGACCGGGTGCTGAGCCAACACGGCCGCCACCCAGTCCAGCCGAAAGCGCGGGCCCAAGAGCGCCGCCACCCGCAGCAGGCGTTGGGCGGGTGCACTCAGCGTCGCCAGGCGCTTGGCGATCAAGGTCTGCAGCGGCGGCGCAACGCTTGCGTGCTCGGCCACCGCGTGGCTCAACTGGCCGGCCGCAGCACGCAGCAGTTCCAAGATGAACAGCGGCCGGCCGCCGGTACGGCGCTGCAGCTTGGCCAGCAGTTCGGCCTCGCTGGTCAACCCAGCCGCAGCATCGCTGGCCGGCGACTGCGGCAATGCCAAAGAGGACACAAAGGCTGCCAGGTCCTCGCCCAGCAAGGGGCCTAGGGTCAAATCAAACAAGCCCTCGGTCTCGCGCTGCAGCCATTGTTTGAGCGCTTCGGGCAAGGCCTCATCGCGGCGCAAGGTCAAGACACACAGCCACGCAGGTGCCCCGGCAGGCGCAGCCTCTTGAGCCTGACTCAGAACAGGCAATAAGCACTCCAAAGAGGCCGAATCAATCCACTGCAGGTCATCCAGCAACAGCCAACTCAAAGCGGCAGGCTGTGGCGCGGGAGGCGACGCGACCCGACACGCTTGCAACAATGCCGAGCAAGCCGATTGCAGGCGCAAGGGCTGCAGCGGTGTCGCAGGCAGCTCATTGCTCGCGACCCCTAAGGTCGGCAAGATGCGCGCCAATTCCTCCTGAGCCCACGCCGGCAAGGAGCCATGGGCTGCCAGCAAACAATGCCACAGACTTTGCAGACAACGGGCCAGAAAAGCATAAGGCGTGGCCATGTCAGCCGCTGTTGCTTTGATCAACAAGCCTGAGCCTTGCGCAGCACAAAAGTCCTGGGCCAGCCGCGTCTTGCCGATGCCAGCTTCCCCTTGCAGCAAGAGCACTTGCCCTCTTTGGGCCGCATCCTCTAGCGCCAGCCATTCCCTTTCGCGCCCGACCAGACGCGGAGGCCGCCACAGCGCAGCAGCCAAAGCCGGAGCGTGGGCTGCACGACGCTTGGCGGGCTGCGGCACGCGGAGCTCGGCACCAGAGCCACCCACCGGTGCATGGACGACTGTTTGGTCGGACGATGCTGTGTCCAAGACAGCCGTCAAAGCGTACGCACTTTCGGGCAATGCGCTGGCAGGCCCTGCGCCCTCGCTGCGCTCAATCAACTCGGCCAATGCGCGGGTTTCGCTGCTGGGCTGCAAGCCCAGTTCCTGCTGCATGCTTTCCTGGCAGCTGCGATAGGCCGCCAAGGCCGCCGTACGATCGCCGCGCCGGTAGTGCAAGCGCATCAGACGCCGGTGCGCATGCTCGCTGCTGCGCTCATTCAGGGTCAGGTGTTGCGCCCAAGTCAAGGCCTCGGCCAAACGCCCCTGAGCCTCCAAGGCCTCGGCCTGATCGGCGACCAAGCGGCGACGCTGATCCAACCACTGCTGCTGCAAATGCTGCACCTGCTCGGCCAGCGGCTCGCAGTCCAGATAACTCATCGCACCCAAGGGCACAGGCTCGATGGCCAGCAAATGCGGCGCTGCCAGCGCGTCCAGGTCATGCCGCAAGCCAGAGCGCAGCGCCAGCATTTCACCCTCTTCAAACAAGTCAAGCGCCAGATTGCGCCGCAGCCGAAACAAGCGCTGCCGCAAATTGGTCTGCGCCATTTTCTCGGCCACATCGGGCCACAAGGTCTCGGCCATGCTGCGCCTGGACATGGCTCCGCGCAAGGTCAGAATTGTCAGCAAAGCCGCATCCCGCCGCTCCAGCAAATAGTCCGCCCGACCCGGCCGCAGAACCCGCGGCGTGCCCAGCAATCGCAACTCACAGTCTTCAAGAGAAACGGTCTGAGCCATATGGACTGACATCGACGAAACCCCTGCAACACAAGCGTCACAAATGAGGCGACACGAGCCATGACACCCCCCTGATTGAAGGTTAGCACAGCGTTTTTACAAGAAGACACCGTGCCAGTAACGCGCCAGTAACGCGGTACCGGAGATGCTGCGCCCCGACCAAGGAGTGAGTTTCAAAAGCAGCACAAGCCTGACGAATATCGCGTCTTGCTGCTTGAGTTTGTTCCCTGCGCTCTTCAAACGTCCTCTCCGCAATTGACGATGAACTTCGAACCCATGGAAACGCCGAGCATCATGACGCCCAAAGCCTTCGCAAAGAATTCGCCCGCAAGTCCCCGCCGCATCCAAGCGCGCAACCTCGGCCCAGCTTTTTCCGCCATTGCGCTGGCAGCATTGACTCTCGTTGGAGCATCAGCGCCGGCCCAGGCTTGGCAAGTGACTTGGCTGGGCGGTAGCGGCGACTGGTACGAGGCCAGCAATTGGGGCTATGGGTCAGCGCCGTCGTTCTGGGACCTTGCGTTCATCGAACAGCCGCCCGAGATGGGCACCGTGGTTCGCCTGTCCGCACCAGATGTGGTCACCCAGATTCAGGGACTGAGAGTAGGCCCAGGCAATGTGCTGGAACTCGGCAGTCATCTGCTGCTTTCGGGTGGCGGCTGGAGCAGCGAACCTCCGCTGATCAACAAAGGCGACATTCACGTCAAGGGAGGTACGCTTTCGCTGGGCTACGGCAATTCCAACAACAGCCAAGGCAACATTACCTTCAGCGCGGGCGGCTCGCTGAGCTTTCAAGCTTGGAACGACGCAAGCTTGAGCGGCGGAAGCTTGATTAGCGACGGCCAGGTGACCAGTCTGTACGGCAGCCAAAACTCGGTCTTACGTGACCTCACCTTGCAAGGCAGTTTCAGCGTGGTTGGCGATAGCCGCATCGCGCTGGCCGGCCAGATCGTCAACCAGGGCCAACTTCTTTTTGCTGCCGACCCCGCCAATCGAGGGGGGCAATTGGCATTGGCGGGGGACACCACACTGAGTGGTCAGGGCAAGACCATCGTGGCCGACTTTGACGGCTCCACCTACTGGAACTTGATAACGCCAGGCGGTGGCTTCACGCTCACCATCGATACTGGGCACACGTTGGAAGCAAGAGGCCTCGTGACTCTCGGCGCAGGCGACCTTCCCTTGATCAACCGCGGCACGATCTTGCTGACGCCCGCTGCGAGCGACATAGGGGCAGTATTGACCCTGGACCCCGGCCGGAACGCTCGCATCGACAACAGCAGCGGCGTGATCGACCTGAACAGTTCTGCGCTTGGCAACTTCTCCGGCGGCCCTCTTTGGCTGCTCAGCGGTGAGCTCAGAGGAGGCACGCTGAAAGTCGGGCGGAACTCCGCGATATTCACCGCAACTGGCAGCGTGCTTCGAGACGTGCGAATTGACGGCAACGCAACGACTGGATATCACCAACAAAGCCTGAATTTGGCCGGGAAAATCACTCTGGGCACCGGGCACCAGCAATGGAGCGGTGACGATGCCAGTTTGTTAGCTTCAGACAACGGGCCTATCAGCCTTGCCGCTGACACGGAGTTTGCCAATGACCCGGCCACAGGCGGCCGCGGCTACGTCCTCCTGTCGGGCTGGAGCAATCAGCGGGCATTGGTCAAAGGCAACGGCCACCATTTGCTCATCTCTGGCGAGCTTTGGAGCCTTGGCGGTCAGTTAGGCCAAGGCGACATCAGCGTGCACAACACCGGCCACATCAATGTCGGCCATGAACTCAGCATCCAAGCCAGTCCCGACGAAGGGCTGACGAACGATGGCCTGATCAGTTTGGGCCACGGGGAAACAAACGCCATCGACGGCACGATGCGCCCCTATTGGTCGAATCTGGCCCTGGATGGCACGCTGATGCTGGGCCACGACTCCATGCTCGGGGTCAGTGTCTCTCCAGGCGCTGCCGGCTTACAAAGCGGGCTACTGGCTGTGACCGGCGATGTGACCTTGGACGGCAACGTTGCGTTCACGGTGGACGGTGCTCCATCCGATTCAGAAGTCACGTTCCTGACCTTCAGCGGTGTCCGATTCGGCCAGTTTTCTAGCGCCAACGCGTATGCCAGTGACTGGACAACTGGCATTCGATACAACGTCGCCATCATCTACGGCGATCACAGCGTCTCGGCCAAGTTCACATCGGCTGTGCCGGAGCCACAAAGCTGGGTGCTGATGCTGGGCGGCATCGGCCTGCTGGGCTGGCTCCGCAAGCAAAGTCATAGCGGCCGCAAAGAGCTGGCTTGACCCCGACACAAAAACAAACACCACACGCTGTCATCACCCAACAGGACTTTCGATATGAAGAAATTTGCTCGTGAAACTGGGTCAACGAACTCACTGCGCAAGCCCATAAAGTCAGCGCTCAGGCTCGGTAGCATTGCCCTCGCTTTGGCGGCGATGCAATCGCCAGCAATTGCAGTGGACTACCTCTGGAAAGGCAATTGGGGCAATTGGGAGGACGCCAATCAATGGACCTTGCTTGGCGTCCCTGGCTCCAGTGACTCAGTAGAGCTGGCAGGCGGCGCGAGTTGGCTATCCAGCACGCGCGCAGTCGGCAGCCTGAAAATCTCCGGCGGTCGGCTCTGGGGTGATGGCGATTTGACGAGCGGCAGCCTCGACTTTCGTACTGGGACTCTTGGAGGCGGCGGACTCGCAAGCACCTATCCCACCGGTTTCACCACTGTCACTGGCACCGCCTTGTTCGACGGCACTCGCAGTCAAGAGGTGGCTTACCAACACACCCTGACCCTCAAGGGCAGCAGCACATGGACGGCCGGCGGAGGCACCATCAATGGCACGCCTTACGGAGGATCCATCATCAACAACGCCACGTTCACCGTCCTCGGCACGGGCTCCAGCGCAGCCAATTCCAGTAAGAGTCTTCGAAGCCCCGACGCAGCGGGAGGCGGCTCCTTTGTCAACAATGGCATGTATTTGCGCGATGGATTGGGCGTGACCCGAGCCTATGGCTTCGAGAACTCCGGCAAGGTGCAGATACTGAACGGTACCTTCCAAATGCGGGACTCTGGAAGTTCCGCCGGCCAACTCCAGGTCAACAAGGGCACCGAACTATCCTTTTACGAAAGCTCTGCCACGGTCAGCGGCAGCATCATCAATCAAGGCCTAGTGAGCTTCGACAGAAGCAACGTCTTCCTCACAAACACAGCGACATTGAATGGGGATGTAAACATCCTCGGCGGCATTGTCCGAAACGACAGCATCAACACGCTCAATACCTTGTCACTGACCGGTGGACAAATCACCGGCACCGGCCACCTCACGGTGACAAACCTTGACTTCAAGTCCGGCATTCTGGGCGGAGGCTCGCTGGCCAATACCTATCCCACCGGATTCACCACCGTGACAGGCCCTGCAGTTTTCGATGGAGCCAAGGGTCAAAGCGTAGGCGCCAATCACACGCTGACCTTGCAAGGCAAGAGCACTTGGACAGCGGGAGGGGGCGCAATCAATGGCACGCCTTACGGGGGCGCCATCATCAACAACGCTACGTTCACCGACCTCGGCACGGGCTCCAGCGCAGCCAATTCCAGCAAGAGCCTTCGCAGTTCCAGCGCGGGCGGAGGCGGCTCTTTTGTGAACATGGGGAGCTATGTAAGAGACGGGCTGGGTGAAACGCGAACCTATGGTTTCAAAAACGCGGGACTGCTCCAAATCGAAGCCGGGACCTTTGCTGCCGAAGAAGGCTTCAGCAACACCGGGACAGTCCAAATCGCTGACAAGGGCACACTGAGAACTTCATTCACGAATGCAGGTCATATCCAAGGAACGGGCCGGGTTGACACGGGATCAATCAACAATGCGCTGGTGAATAACGGCACGATTGATCCAGGAACGGACGGCGGCTTGGGCTCTCTGACCATCACCGGAGACTTTGCCGCTGGCACAAACGGCGTCTTGCACATCGACCTCGCCACCGGCGGACTGTCGGACCAATTGATCGTCACCGATGACGCCTTGTGGAATGGCGAGTTGTCGGTCTGGGCAACACCTGGCACCGAATTGCACCTGGGCGACGTTTACACCATCGCCAGCTTCGGCAAGCGCCAAGCCAACTCCAGCTTCAGCAGCATCAGTTGGCACGGGCTGAGCGCCGATCAGTTCGCGGTGGAGTACACCAGCAACAACATCATTTTGCGCGTGACTGCCGTGCCCGAGCCGCAGTCCTGGGTTCTGCTGCTCGCCGGCCTTGGCACCCTGGGCTTTGTTGCGCGCCGCAAAGCAAAGCGCTGAACCCAAGCAGCGGTCTTAGATGCAATAGGTTTTGAAACTTTGGGCTGTCGCCCCTTCACCGCCAAGCCTCCGGGCAGCCCAAGTTCAAGCCCCAGAAAGGCCCGGCCCCGCCGGGCCTTTTCTTTTCACTGAATGCCCGATGAGTCAGGGCAATACAGCTCCAGAAAAACCCGATCAGTAGTTTCCATATTTCTTCAATATATTTACAGCATCTTTCCGGTAAACATTCTCTAATGCGCATCCATGGCGGGGCCTGTTGCTCGCGCCTAGCACAGGAGGATGAGTCCATGTCTTCGCAATCCGATACGGCCCAGAGCCGTAGTCTACAAAGCCCCTCGCGCCGCCAAGGCTTGGCCCCGCTTGGCCATGCCCAGCAATCGCAAGGCTTTCTCAAGGCCCTGGCGCTGCCCATCACTTTGATGGCAGCACTCAGTGGCTTGGCGCAGGCCAGCCCTGGCGGGACGCTCAATACCGAGCAAACCCAGGCTCGAGCGGAGCTGCAACGCCAGGCCCTTTTGCCCACCGACCCTGGCAATATGCGGCCCGGCGAACACACCGCCAAGGTCGGGCTGCACCCAGCCCAACTGCCGCCGCGCCGCACCGACGACCTGGTGAACTACAAGCAGCGTCTGGGCGAGACCCAAACTGACCTGCCCTTCAGCGAGCGCCCTGAATGGGCACGTGCCGCGCTGCAGGTGCAAAGCAAGAACTTGGGCGCCCTCAAGACGGCGGCTGCCGGAGCCTCCTGCTCCGGCCAAGACTTCGTCGGCAAGAGTGGCGCGGCCTTGATCAATTTTATTGACGCTGCGGACCTGCGCAACTGCATGTACCAGCTCTACTACGGCAGCGCAGCGGAGTACCGCACCGTCTTTTCTGACGCCAACATCATCAATGTCTCCAAGGCACTGAAGGCCCGCGCGGCCCAATACCCCGGCAATGACAGCAACAAGGCGATGAACTTGCTGTCCTACCTGCGCACCGCTGGGTATTGGAGTTATATGTCCACCTATGGGGACCCGTCGAGCGGCATCCCCGCCGGCAGCCGCAGCATGATGAACGCGGCCTTATCCGCCTTGCTGCAGCTGAGCGCGTCACCGCGTTTCATGGATCAGACGGAGGACAACGCCTACTTCGTCAGCGAATTCTTCAAGACGGTCTCTTCCGGTTTTGCCAAGTCTTATGCGCCGGTCGCCCAGCGCTGGCTGAACCAAGTGCAACCCGCCACCACCAAGATTGGCTACTGGACCAATGACGCCATCTTGGGCGCCATGAACGTGCTGTACTACGGCGAGTACCAGGCCGACTACCGGGCTTGGGCAGGAACCAAGCTCGACTACGCCCAAACGCTGAACGACTTTTTGACGCGCAATCAGTCACTGGCCGGTAGCAATGAGGGCTACCACCTGGCCAATGCCATGGGCGAGATGATTCGCTTTGTGCAATACCCGGCCTTGCAAACGCAGGTGCGCTCGCTGGGCGTGAGCCAGCTGGCGAACTTCCCGGTCAGCCAAGACAGCACGATTGAGGTCTGGATGCGTGCTGCCGCCATGGTGGATCAATACGACGCCGATCATTGCAGCGCCTACGGCACCTGCAATGGCTACGACACGATTGCGCAGCTGAAACTGCCGATTCGCTATGCCTGCGGCAGCCAGTATGTGATTCGCGCCCAAGCGATGACGCCGGCTCAGCTGGACGGCACCTGCAGCAGCATCAGCCAGCAGACCGGCTACTTCCACACCCTGATGGGCACGCAAGCGGAACAGCCGGTGCCAGACGATCACAACAGCCGCTTGGAAGTGGTGGTGTTCGACAACTACGACCAGTACAGCCGTTTCTCGGGCTATCTGTTTGGCAACAACACCAACAACGGCGGCATATATCTGGAGGGCGACCCCGCTGACCCGGACAACCAAGCGCGCTTCCTGGCCTACCGTGCCGACTGGCTGGCTGACTTCGAGATCTGGAACCTGAACCACGAGTTCACCCATTACCTCGATGGACGCTACAACCTGCGCGGTGCCTTCTGGGACTATCCGCTGGAACTGGGCGCTGGCGGCATCGCAAACTCGGCCGTCTGGTGGATTGAGGGCCTGGCCGAATATGTGTCTTACAGCTACCGCCGCGCCTACTACGCCGACGCCACCTCGCGCGCCCAAACCGCTCCCGAGGCGCTGAGCACCGTGTTGAAGAACACCTACAGCAGCGGCCAGACCCGTGTTTACAACTGGGGCTATTTGGCGGTGCGCTACATGCTGGAGCGCCAACCTGAGAAGGACCGCAGCTTCCTGCCCCAGATGCGCGCCGGTGACTACGCGGCCTACAGCCAGCAGATCAGCCAGATCGGCACCAGTCTTGACGGTGACTTCTCGCAGTGGCTGAGCGAATGCGTGGCCGGCGGCAAGATTGACTCGCCTCGTTGCCAGAGCCTGCGACCGGGCACCCTGCCCTTGCTCACACCGGCTGTGCTGGGGGAATGCAAGTTAGGTGCCGCCAACCGTCTGGCCAATGGCTGCGCCAAGACCCTGGCTCCTGGCGCGACGATGCAGTTCTACATCTCCGCCAGCAGCTGGCCGCAAACCATCTTCACCCTCAGCCAGGTCAGTGGCAATGCCGACATCTATGCCAGCGCTTCTGGCTGGGCCAGCCCGAGCAGCTATGAGGTGATGGCCAGCAGCCACGGCGACAAGGTCAGCATTCAACTGCCCACCGGCCCCGGCGGCTGGAGCTATGTGACCGTGGTGCCCCGCAGCGGCTTTGCCAGTGCGACGCTGCGCGGCATGTTCAGCGACTTACCCTTCCCCGCTGGCAGCGCCCGCCTGAGCCGCAAGAGCGCCAGCCACGAAGCCGAACTCGCGACCAACCCTTGATGCAAATTCCAAGCCTTGGTCCCTCGGGGCCAGGGCTTGGGTTTCACTCACCTAACACTCCATACCCACACCATGAAAATCCGCACCTTGATCGTCGCCCTGGCCACCACGGTCTTGAGCAGCCTGGCCGCTCAAGCCAGCGTCCAGGTCTTCACCTCTCAAAGCGCTTTTCAAGCCGCCAGCAGCCAGCTGGGCACCGACAGTTTTCAAGACCTGAGCGTCAATGAAGCGCTGGACGGCCCACTGTTGCGCCAAGCCGGCGGCCACTCCTACCGTGTCAGCGCCTTGGACGGCCTCGAAAACCAGTTCTACGCCACCGCAGGCGAGAACGGCGCTGTGTGGTTGGGCAGCAACCGCGTCGACGCGCACCTGCTGTTCGACAACTTCGCCAGCAATCTGCGCGCCATTGGCGGCAACTTCTTGGCCACCACCTACACCGGCGAAGCCTGGCCGGCCGCTCGGCTGACCCTGACGCTGACCGATGCCCAGGGCAGCACCACGCAAGAGCTGGACCTGAGCGGCGCCTCCAGCATTGGCTTTCTGGGCTTTGTCAGCAGCAGCCATTTGCTGAGCCTGGACATCGCGGTCTCCAGCAGCAGCCTGTCGGTCTTCCCCACGGTGGAGAACTTCCAACTGGGTATGGCCGCTGCGGTGCCTGAGCCCAGCAGCGCGGTCTTGCTGCTGGGTGGACTGCTCTTGCTGCCTGCGCTGAGGGCGCGCAAGTCAGCCACAAAGTAATCGCGCGTACGGAAATGAACTGAGCGGAGCTGAGCTGAAAGGCTCAGTCCAGCCAGAACTGCATCAGCCGCATCCCGACCGCGGCTGATGCCAAGGCGCCCAGCACATGCAAGGCTGCATGGCCTAGGGCGAGGCCATAGTGGCTGCGCTGCAAGAGCGTCAAAGACTCGGCGGAGAAGGCCGAAAAGGTGGTCAATCCGCCCAAGAAGCCGGTGACCAACAAAAGACGCAGCAGCTCATCAGGGAAGCGCCCAAACCACTGGAGCGACAGGCCGATCAAGAGGCCACCGATCACATTGACGGTGAGCGTCCCGAGTGGAAAACCGGCATAGCTGCCGTTCAGCCACAACCCCGCGCCCCAACGTGCCAGCGCCCCCAGCGCCGCCCCACCCGCCACAGCCGTGGCCTGTAGCCAAGGCATGCTCATGGCGCCACAAGCCCATCGGCCGCATTGTTGGAAGCCAAGCCCCAGCGCGCCAAGGCCTCGTCATCGGCCACACGAGCGTCCACCCATTGGGCGCCCGCCGGCGTGGTTTCCTTCTTCCAAAACGGCGCCTGGGTTTTCAGATAGTCCATCAAGAACTCGCAGGCCTGAAACGCCTGGCCGCGGTGGGCCGAGGCCACCAAGACCAAAACGATTTGCTCGCAGGCCTGCAAAAGCCCCACGCGGTGAATGACGCGAGCGGCCCGGATGTCAAAGCGGGCAAACGCGGCGTCCACCATGGCCTCGATGGCGGCCTCGGTCATGCCGGGGTAATGCTCCAGTTCCATGGCACTGACGCTTTGGCCGTGGCTGGCGTCGCGCACCGTGCCCACAAAGGCCACGACCGCCCCCACGCCGCCGTCACCAGCACGCAAGGCCTCGGTTTCGGTGGCGAGATTGAAATCCTGGGTCTGGATGCTGACTCTGGGCATAGCGTTTTTCATGGTCAGGGATTGTGGCACCGGGCGTGAATATGACCCATCCGGCGCATCCAAATCGCTACCGCTCGGCGTCGATACTCGCCCTTGCGGTCGCGCTGAGTAAAGTTACGTAACATGCCGACCAAACAATTGCGAGGAGACGCAGCCATGGGTCTGATGGATTTCATCAAAAAGCAGTTCATAGACATCATTCAATGGACCGAAGACGGCCAAGGCACGCTGGCCTGGCGCTTTCCCATGGCGGAGATGGAAATTCAGAACGGCGCCTCGCTGACGGTGCGCGAATCGCAGATGGCCGTCTTCGTCAACGAGGGCACGGTGGCCGATGTCTTCGGCCCTGGCACCTACAAGCTGACGACGCAGACCCTGCCGGTGCTGACCTATCTGAAGAACTGGGACAAGCTCTTCGAGTCGCCCTTCAAGAGCGATGTTTACTTCTTCAGCACGCGGCAACAGGTCGACCAGCGCTGGGGCACCCAGCAGCCGGTCACCATTCGCGACAAAGACTTTGGCGCGATCCGCCTGCGCGCCTTTGGCAATTTCTCTTACCGCATTGCCGAGCCCAAGCTCTTCCACACGGAGATCTCTGGCACCCGCGAGCGCTACAGCGTCGAAGACCTGGACGGCCAGTTGCGCGGCCTGATGTTGCAACACATCAGCGATGCAGTGGCGCAAAGCGGCATCCCTTTCTTGGATCTGGCCGCCAACCAGATTGAGTTCGCCCGCCAATTGCAAGAGGCCACTGCGGCTGAGTTCGCCAAGATCGGACTCAAGCTTGAGGCTGTGACGCTGCAAAACGTGTCGCTGCCCGATGAGTTGCAAAAAATCCTCGACCAAAAGATCGGCATGGGCATGATCGGCCAGAACATGGGCCAGTTCATGCAGTACCAGACCGCGCAGGCCATCCCCAAACTGGCCGAAGGCGTGGGCCAAGGCGGCGGCAGCGGCGTGGCCGGCGATGCCATGGGCTTGGGCGCTGGCCTGGCCATGGGCCAAGTGCTGGCGCAACAGTTGCAAGGTGCCATGGCCGGTGCAGCGGGTTCTGCGGGTGCTTCAACTACAAGCGCTCCGCTGGCCGCGCCAGCCCAGCCCGCTCCACCGCTTGCTGCCCCAAGCGCCGAAGACATCATGACGCTGCTGGAAAAGCTCGGCGACCTTCGGACCAAGGGCATCCTCACCGACGACGAGTTCGCCAGCAAAAAGGCCGAACTGCTGAAGAAGCTGGGCTAAGCCCCTTCCCCTGCGCCTTTTCCCCCTTTGACCGAGCAAGCCTCCACTCAACGTCGCTGGCGCGCGGCGTGCCCGAATTGCGGCGCGCCGCTTGAGTTCGCCTCGGCCGCCTCGGCCAGCGCCGTCTGCTCCTTCTGCCGCAGCAGCTTGCTGCGGGAGGGCGATGCGCTGCGCAAGATCGGCATCAGCGCCGAGCTGCTGAACGACTACTCACCGCTGCAATTGGGCGCTAGCGGCCGCTATGCGGGCGAGCCCTTCACCGTGGTCGGCCGCTTGCAATTGGGCTCGGGCGAGGCCGAGAGCATCAGCGCCGGCAACACCTGGAACGAATGGCATGCGCTGTTCGACTCCGGCCGCAGCGCCTGGCTGGCCGAAGACAACGGGCAATTCGTCATCAGCTTTGAAGCTACGCTGACCGAAACCGTTCCGCAAGCGCATGAGTTGGTCTTGGGTGATCAAGTGCTACTGGCGGGCCAAAGCTGGCAAGTCAGTGCGCTGAGCCTGAGCCGAGTGTTGGCAGCGCAGGGCGAGTTGCCGCATCCGCCCCAAATGCAAACTGAGTTCTTGATTGCCGAACTCAGGAACGCGCAGAACGAAGTCGGCACTTTGGACTACAGCGGCGGCCCGTCGCCGCTTTGGTCGCTGGGGCGGCCGGTTCGCTTTGCCGATATGGCCATGCAGGGCTTGCGCGACGCCCAAGACAAAACCCTGGCCGCGCGCAGCCTCGCCTGCCCCAACTGCGGCGCCGCATTGACACCCAGGCTGGGCAACTCGCTCAGCATCGTTTGCGGGCAATGCCGTGCCGTGGTGGACTTGAGTCCGGCTGACGGCGAGGCCTTGCATCACTTTGCGCAAGCGACCGGCGCCGAGGCCGGCCATGAGCCGCAAATTCCGCTCGGCCGCAGCGGTGTTTTGGCCGCCGAAGGGGGCCGAGCGCCGCTGAGCTGGCAGGTGGTGGGCTATCAAGAACGCTGCGACCTGCCCGCCCCCGGCAGTGACGATGAACAGAGCTTTTGGCGCGAATATCTCTTGTTCAACCAAGTCGAAGGCTTTGCCTTTTTGGTCGACACCGACGAAGGCTGGAGCCTGGTCCGCACCTTGACCGGCACGCCTCAGGGCAAGGGCAGCCAGGTGCAATGGCAAGGCAAGAGTTTCAAAAAGCGCTGGAGCTACGAAGCCAAGGTGACCCATGTGCTGGGTGAGTTCTATTGGCAGGTGCAGCGAGAACAGCGCGCTCAAGTGACCGATTACGAGGGCGCACTGGGCAACCCTGGCGTCGTCTTGAGTCGAGAACAAACCGAGAACGAAATCACCTGGAGCCTGGGCCGCCGCCTTGAGGCCAGCGAGGTGGCCAAAGCCTTCCGGCTGCAAGCCGATCAGATGGCCGCCCTGTCACGCGACACCCCGATGCTGAGCCTGAGCGGCAGCGATCCCCATGTCTTGCGCAATGTGCTGCTCAGCGTTTTCTTTCTGATCATGCTGCTCATCTTGCTGAAGTCATGCGCCGAGGATGATTGCCAGAGCTACAAAGACAACTACGGCGAAAGCAGCGCTGAATACGCCCAATGCAAGCGCAGCGGCGGCCCCCGCGTGCACTCGGGGGGCGGCTATGGCGGCTATGGCGGTTCTTATGGCGGCTCCGGCAGCAGCGGAGGCGGTCACAAATGAAGCCTCAGCCCTTGCTGCAAGACCTTGCAGGCCCTCACAAACAAGGAGATCACTATGAGTGGATTTGAATGGTTGCGCCCCGCCGTCGTGCTGGGCTCCATCCTCTACGCCGTCATCGGCGTCTTGGTGTTCTGGATCAGCTTCGTCATCATCGACAAGCTCACGCCCTACAAGCTCTGGGAGCAAATCGTCGAGGAGAAAAACCTCGCACTGGCCATCGTGGTCGCGGCCATGTGCATCTCCATCGGGCAAATCGTCGCCGCGGCGATACATGGTTGAACTCAGAGTGCTGAGCCCGCCAACTCTGGTAAGCCATGAGCGCGCCGGGCGCGCTGGCATTTCTCGTCTCCGGCCACCACCTCACGACAGGCGCTGGACCTAGCGGTGTAGACGGTGCAACTGACCGATTGCCCGACCGCGCCGTGCAGGGCAAGGCAGCGCGGCTTCGCTTGGTTGGTGCCGGCCATACAGCTCAGATGCGGCGTCAGCCGCTCGGTCAATGTCGGCGGCACATCGGGCGCATCTGCCCAATAGAAAGAAACTCTGAAGCTGGCGCAACAGGCGCCACATTGCTGGCAAGGGTTGAAGGTCGGTGAGCGTTCCTGACTCATGAAAAGACCGTCGATTAAACAAAAAACGGGCCGTATTTTGGCAAAACTCGGCGCCCTGCTCCGAATCAGATCAGAGCAAGCCCGTAGGGCCTGATACTTCATCCCCCATGAGCACCTCCTCTTCCGAAGTCGACGCTGGCGCCGCCCTCAGCGAGCGCGTCTCCCTGCACGAGCTACTGCTGCTGGCCAGCGTCTTTGTGGTCGCGGCTTGCGGCCTGGTCTATGAGCTCACAGCCGGCGCGCTGGCCAGTTACCTGCTGGGTGACTCGGTGCTGCAGTTCTCCACCATCATTGGCACCTATCTGTTTGCGATGGGCTTGGGCTCATGGCTGAGCCGCTATCTGAAGCGGCAGCTGGTGGCGCAGTTCCTGAAGATTGAGCTGCTGGTAGGACTGGTCGGCGGGCTGATGCCGGCCGCGCTGTTTTTAGCGCACAGCCTCTTGCCTCCTGGACAGTTGGCGGCCTTTCGGGTCTTGCTCTATGGCTTGGTGCTGCTGGTGGGCGCCTTGGTAGGGCTCGAAATCCCGCTAGTCATGCGCATTCTCAAAAAGCAATTCAGCCAACGCTATGCGCTGGGCGATCTGGTCTCGCAGGTCTTGACCTTTGACTACTTAGGCGCCTTGGTGGTGGCCTTGGCGTTTCCGCTGCTGCTGGTGCCGCACTTGGGCCTGGTGCGTACCGGCTTGTTCTTTGGCTTGCTGAACGCCTTGGTGGCGGTGTGGGCGCTCTTTTTGTTCAGGCCGCAGCTACGTGCGTGGCGCAGCCATGCCTGGGCCTGCGCAGTGACCACAGCCGTTTTGCTGCTGGCCATATTGGGCGCTGATCAGCTGACCACTTGGGCGGAAGAACGCTTTTACGGCGAGCACATCTTGCTGCGCGAAAGTTCGGACTACCAACGTGTGGTGCTCACTCAGGGCAATGCCGGCGTACGCCTGTTTCTGAACGGAAACCTGCAGTTTCACTCCAAGGATGAATATCGGTATCACGAGGCCTTGGTGCACCCAGCCATGGCCGGCCACGGCGCGCCCAAAAAGGTCTTGGTGCTGGGCGGTGGCGACGGCATGGCGATACGCGAGATTCTCAAGTACCCCAGCGTCGAGTCCGTCACCCTCGTGGAGCTGGACCCGCACATGACACGTCTTTTCAGCAGCATGCCGCTGCTGCGCAAGCTCAATGCCGAGGCCCTGCTCAGCCCCAAGCTGACGATCGTCAACGCCGACGCCTTCGGCTGGCTGGAACAACAAGCCGACAGCTACTTTGATGTGATCGTGATTGACTTCCCTGACCCCAGCAATTTCGCTCTGGGCAAGCTCTACACCACCAGTTTTTATCAACTGGTGGACCAGCACCTCGCGGCCGGTGGCTTCGCCGTCGTACAAGCCACTTCACCCTTGATCGCGCGGCGTAGTTTCTGGACCGTGGTGAGCACGCTGGAAGCTGCAGGGCTGAGCACCACGCCATATCACGCCCATGTGCCGAGCTTTGGCGAATGGGGCTTTGTCTTGGCCGGCCGTCGGCCATGGGGGCAGCCTTCTGCCCTGCCGCCGGGCCTGAAGTTCTTGGACTTGGGCGGCATGCCGGCGCTGATGAACTTCCCCCCCGATATGGCGCGCCTGCCCACCGGCGTAAACCGACTCTCCAACCAACAACTGGTGCATGAGTTCGAGGTCGAATGGGGCAAGGTGCACTGAATGAGGCGGCGCGATGTCTTGCAAGCCGGCGCCGGCAGCGCCCTGCTCGCCGCCTGTGCGCCGCGCTCAAGCGCCTTTGAACTCAAGGGGGGGTGGGTCGGGGCCAAGGTGGAGCGCGGTCATCGCTTGCGCCAATCACAGCCTGAACTGAGCGCGCTGCAAGGCGGCCCGATTCGACGTACCCAAACGCTGATCATCGGTGGCGGCGTGGCGGGCTTGGCTTGCGCGCGTGGTTTGGCGCAGGCCGGCATCGATGATGTCGCAATTCTGGAACTGGAAGACGAAGCCGGCGGCAACAGTCGCGGCCACCAGATGGGCGGCATGGCCTGCCCTCTGGGGGCTCACTACCTGCCCCTGCCCGGGCCGGAGGCGCCCGCCATCAGCCAGTTGCTTGAGGAGCTAGGCCTTTCGCGCCAGCACCTGGGCCGCACCGTCTTTGATGAGCGCCATCTCTGCCACAGCCCGCAGGAGCGCCTTCTCTTTCAAGGCCAATGGCTGGAGGGCCTGCTGCCACCTGCCGAAACTGCCGAGGCGAAGACGCAGTACCAACGCTTTGCTCGCGCCGTTGCCGAGGCCAAGCAGCACTTGGGCTTTGCCATCCCCAGCCGCAGCCAGCGCTGGCAGCCTGGCCACGCTGATCTGGACGCTCAGACCTTTGCCCATTGGCTAGACGGACAAGGCCTGGTCGACGCCGGCCTGCGTTGGTATCTGGACTATTGCTGCCGCGACGACTTTGGTGCCGACGCGGCCACCGTTTCGGCTTGGGCCGGCATTCATTACTTCGCCAGCCGACACGGCTTTCACCCACCCGGCAGCGATGAGAGCACCGAGCGTGAAGCGGTGCTGACCTGGCCCGAAGGCAATGCTTGGTTGACACGTCGCATGGCACAGGCCCTGGGCGAGCGCATCCATTGCGGGCTCACCGTGTTGCGCGTCGAGTCCGCTCGGCATGAAGTGCGGGCTCTGGTGTGGAACGAGGCCTCACAGAGCCCGGAGCATTGGGTCGCCCAAGCGTTGGTGCTGGCCACGCCGCTTTTCGTCGCCAAGCGATTGCTGGGTGATGCCGCGCCAGCAGCACTTCGCAGCGCCGCCGATCAACTGCGTTATGCCCCTTGGCTGGTGGCGAATCTGCAGCTCAAAGGCCCGCTGCTGCAGCGCGTGGGCGCGCCACCGGCTTGGGACAATGTGATCTACGGCCGAGAGAGTCTGGGCTATGTGGACGCCATGCACCAAAGCCTGCGGCCGCAGCCCGGCCCCACCGTCTTGACGGCCTACTGGGCCCTGCCCCAAGCCCGCCGAACGGAGCTCTATCAACAGCCCTGGTCCTTTTGGTTTTGGCAACTGCTGCAGCAATGGAGTGATGCCCACCCGGACTTACTGCAGCAGCTCGAACGCGCGGACTTGATGCGCTGGGGTCATGCGATGAGCATTCCGGTGCCCGGCCTGCGAAGTTCTGAGGCCTTGGCCAGCTTGTGCGAAGCCCATGGACGGATTCACTTCGCCCACAGCGACTTGGCGAGCTACTCGGTTTTTGAGGAGGCCTACAGCGCTGGCCACCGAGTTGCGAGCCGACTCAAAACCAAATTTCACGGCTCCTCGCAGGCATGAATTGAGTTGTCGCTTTTCTGCAGCGACTCGGCGAACCCCGTAAAAACCCTTTGGTAGTATGCGCACCTCCTCAAAGGGAGGAGTTCACTCAATTGAAGTACAAATCATGAAAAAAATTATTGCTCTGGCCGCACTGGCCCTGATCGCCGCCACCGCATCTGCCGCTGAACAAGGCATTTATGTCGGTGGTGACATCGGCTCCACAAAATTCGAATCCGGCGGCGAGTCGGAAAACAAGACCAGCTTCGGCGCCACTTTGGGCTACACGCTCAACGACAACGTCGCTTTTGAACTGCAAGTTCGCCGCCTTGGCGAGTGGAAGATCGAGGGCTCGACCGTGACGGCCAATGCCGTTCAGGCCTCGATTCTGGGCATCTTGCCGATTGCCAACGGCTTCTCCGTCTATGGCCGCTTGGGCTATGGTCGCAATTCGCTGGACGTCAGCTACGCCAAGACCAATATCTCAGTGAACAACAATGAGTTCCTGGTCGGCGCTGGCGCCGCCTATCACTTCACCAAGAACCTGAGCGCGCGCGCTGAGTACAGCTACCTTGGCGAGAACAAAATTGGTTCGGGCAAAGATGAAGTGAAAGTGAAGATCAGCCAGTTCAATCTGGGCGTGAACTACGCTTTCTGATCCTTTCGAGCTTGATGAAGTCGAAGGGCCCCGTCTCGATGGGGCCCTTTTTCATGGTCTTTGCACCTATTGGCTCAGCATGTCGAACGGATCTCAGGCCGCCAAGCAGTAACAACTGACGACAGGGATGGTCAGACTGAACTCAAGCCAAGACCAAAGCCGCGGCCCGCAAGTAACGCGCATCGCCATAGACTCGCATTTCCTCACGGCAGGCATGAACCAACTTGATAGCGTGGTCGTCGCTTGAAGCGAGCGCAGCGCGGATCAAGACAGGCCAGTTGAGCTCTTCGTCTGACAACGATGATTCGAGAGATGGGCGCTGCTGTACGCGGCCGGCCATATAGGCCGCCACAAAGGCTTGAACCAGCAGGTGCTGCACACTTGGATCGTCCTGTACGCCCGAAGGCAGCCAAGCCATCAAGACCCGCAAGGCGCGCAGACCCGTGATCATGTGCAGCACGGTGAAGTTGCCACTGACCAGGTAGTAGCCCAAGGCCAGACTCGCCAAATCGGCCACCAAGGCGCGCAAATCGGCCCGAAGCGGCAAGCGCGGCGCCAAGTCCCAATAGAGGGGCTGAGCACTCGCCTCCATCATTCGCAAAAAGATCAGCGGCGCTTCGCTGCGCCAGCCCCGACTGCCCTCTTGCAATTGTTGGGACCAGTCTGAAAGACTCAGCAAAGGCTCAGGCCGGGCAGGCGCCACAGCGTCGGGCAAGCGCTGCCAACGGCTGGCCCAATAGGCCAGAGCCGAAGCCAACTCGGCCCGTTGCTCGGCGCCTGACAAGTCGCCACCCTCCACCGCATGGGCCACTCGAATGGCCCCGTGAAAAGCCACTGCCGTCAGTCCCGGCAACAAGGTCGGAAGCGCCTGACTCAAGACTTCATCAAGGCCTTGCGTCGCCAGCTGCCGCTCGAAGCTGGCCCGTAGATCGGCGAAACATTCGGGTCGACCGAGTGCCAAGCGCCAATCCTCTAGCGCCCGGCCTTGCGCCGGCGCCAAGCGCCCTTGGAAGCGCTGGATGTAGAGCTCAAAGAACACTTGCATCTGCGCTTCATCAGCGCCCATGCTGTGCAAAGCCTGCAAGGCCATGGGCAGATGGCTGCTCAACTGATCGTCGTACTCCGGCGGGTAGATCGAACTGCGCTGCAGCCACGCGTGCAGATCGCTGGCTGCTGGAGTGGCCGGAGCCTGAACGGCGAGGCAAGCGTGGATTGAAGCGCTCATGATGGGATGGGCTTGAGTAATACAAGGCCTCTATACTGAAAGTTCAAGTGAACTTGAAGTCAAGCAAAAATTGCTGCCCCGTGAAGAACACCGAATCCCCGTCCAATCCAGCCGCGCGTATTCGTGAACTTGCCCAAGCCCAAGACCGACTCCCCATCGGTGAAGTGGTGCGGCGCAGCGGTATTGCGGCCAGCACCTTGCGCTTTTACGAAGAGGCTGGCCTTCTGTTGAGCCTGCGCAGCGACAGCGGGCGCCGCCACTATGCACGCAGTGATTTGCGCCGGCTGGCCTTCATTCGAGCCGCGCAAACGGTGGGTCTGAGCCTGGACGATATTCGCGCGGCACTGGATCAGCTGCCAGAGTCTCGAACGCCTACGGCAGCAGACTGGGAACGCTTGTCAAAATCATGGCGCCCCCTGCTCGACCAACGCATCGCGGAGCTTGTTCAGTTGCGCGACACCTTGAGCTCTTGCATTGGCTGCGGCTGCCTGTCCTTGAGCAAATGCAAGCTCTACAACCCCTGCGACCTGGCAGCGCAACGCGGCGCCGGCGCCCGCTACCTCTTGGGAGATCGCGCACAAGAAGTGCTGGCGGAACTCAGCCCTCTTGATCCGGCCCCGGCCTCAAGCCGCGCTGCAAGGCCTGGCGCTGCACCTGCTCGGGCGAAAAAGCGCTGATCATGCGCAGCATCAGCGCTTCAGCGCGCTCGCTGTTGTCGGCGCCCAGATTGCAGACATAGACATCCAGGGTCACCCCACCCAACTCGGGCCAGGTGTGCACCGCCAAATGCGACTCGGCCAGCAAGACCACGCCGGTGATGCCGGACTGGTCCTGGCCGCCAGCGGTGGTTTGCAAGGGCTCGAAGCGATGAAACAACTCGGCCACGGCCCCCAGACCCGCCCCCAGGACAGCGTCCAGACACAAGTCTCTCAGCGCAGCCGGGTCCAACATCAATGGCGAGTCGGCGCGGACGCCGCGCAGATCCGCCGTCAGGTGCAAACCTTGCACGCTGCCTCAGCCGCCAGTCACAGGCGGGAAGAAAGCCACTTCGGCGCCGTCGCTCAGCACGGCATCCTCTTTGCAGAGCTGCTGATTCAGCGCGCTGCGCACCGCGCGCCCCCGCGCCAACAACTCAGCATGATCGGCGGAGCGGCTCTGCAAAAGCTCGCGCAATTGACCCACCGTGGTGCCGGCAGGCAGCTCCAACACTTCAGCAGTACCCAGCCGCTCACGCAAGGAGGCGAAGAAACGCAAGTTCACCTTGATCAACGCAGTGGAGCTCATTGCAACAACTCCGACATCGGCAGATACCGCACCATCTGGCCGGGCTCAATGGCTTGGCCAGCGGGGTTGTCGAGCAGGCCGTCGGCCCAAACGGTGGAGGTCAAAACTCCAGAGCTTTGATTGGGGAACAGCTCCAGCCCACCGGCCTCATTCAAGCGAACCCGCAAGAATTCGCGCCGACGATCCGGCTTGGGCCAGGCGAAATCAGCCCGCAGCATGAAGCCACGCGGCGCCAAGCGCGTCGCGCCTTGCAAACGCAGAATCACCGGGCGCACCAACAAGGCGAAGGTCACAAAGCTTGACACCGGATTGCCCGGTAGGCCCATGAACCAAGCGCCCCCTTCCGCCGAATTGACCCGGCCGAAAGCCAGGGGCTTGCCGGGCTTGATGGCGATCTGCCAGAGGTCCAACAGCCCTTCGGCCTGCACTGCGGGACGTAAATGATCCTCTTCACCGACCGAGACGCCGCCCGAGGTGATGATGAGGTCGGAGCGCGCCGCCGCTTCGCGCAAGGCGGCTCGGGTGGCGTCCAAGCGATCGGGCACGATGCCCAGATCAACCACCTCGCAACCCAAGCCTTGCAGCATGGCGCGCAAGGTGAAGCGATTCGAGTTGTAGATGGCACCCGGCTTGAGTGGCTCGCCGGGCATCACCAACTCATCGCCGGTTGAAAACAAGGCCACGCGCGGACGCCGCGCCACTTGCAACTGAGCCGCGCCGACGGTGGCGGCCAGTCCCAGCGCAGCCGCATCCAAGCGGGCTCCGGCAGCCATGACGGCGCGGCCTTGCTGCACGTCTTCGCCGCGGCGACGAATCCACTGCCCGGCTTGCACCGCGGCATTGACACGCACGCTGCCCAGGCCCTCTCCGGCCACCGACTCGCATTGTTCTTGCATCACCACCGCATCGGCGCCAATCGGAATCTGCGCGCCGGTGAAGATGCGTGCCGCCGTGCCGGCTTGATGCACGGCGCCCACCACCCCGGCTGGCACCCGTTGCGCCACCGGCAGCAGCGTGCCGGCCTGCGTCACATCGGCGGCGCACAGGGCATAGCCGTCCATGCTGGTGTTGTCGGCTGGGGGCACATCGAGCTGCGAGACCACATCGGCGGCCAAGACACGGCCCAGGCATTCCGCCGTGGACAGGGTCTCGGTCTGCGCCAGTGGCGCGACGGAACTCAAAAGGCGCTGCAAAGCCTCATCGAGACTCTGCATCGGCGCACGCGGCTGAGAAGGTTCAGACATGGGCTGCAAGAAAGGACTTCACCGCCTGCGTGTCCACCGGCAGCACCGTGACCCGCTTGGGCAGGGCTTCGATGTTCTCCAGCCCCGCTGGACGCGGCGGCGTGAGCTGCAAGGCCTCTTCAATCGTCGCCGCAAACTTGGCAGGCAGCGCGGTTTCCAGGACCAGCATGGTGACGCCAGCATCACGGGTCTCTTGCGCCACCTTCAGCCCGTCGGCAGTGTGGGTGTCCACGATGACACCGTAGCGCTGGTATGTGGCGCGGATGGTGTTCAGGCGATCCGCATGGTCGCTGCGACCGGACTGAAAGCCATAACGTGCAATCGCCGCATGCTCGGCCACGCTGATCTCGAAGCGGCCTTGGCTGTTGATGGCGTCGGCAAATAGTGACTTCACCCGCGCGCCATCGCGTCCCAAGAGATCAAACACAAAGCGCTCGAAATTGCTGGCCTTGGAGATGTCCATCGAGGGGCTGGAGGTCTCATGCGTTTCGGCACTGCCGCGCACGCGGTAGACGCCGCTGCGGAAGAACTCGTCCAACACATCGTTCTCATTGGTGGCCACCACCAGATGCGCAATCGGCAGGCCCATCATGCGCGCCACATGGCCGGCGCAGACATTGCCGAAATTACCAGACGGGACGGTGAAGCTGACCTGCTCCTCATTGGAGCGTGCGGCCTGGAAGTAACCCGCAAAGTAATAGACCACCTGGGCCAACAAACGCGCCCAGTTGATCGAGTTGACGGTGCCGATCTTGTACTTGCGCTTGAAGTCCAGATCGTTGGACACCGCCTTGACGATGTCTTGGCAATCGTCAAACACGCCTTCGATGGCGATGTTGTGGATGTTGGCATCTTGCAGGCTGAACATCTGCGCCTGCTGGAAGGGGCTCATACGGCCGTGCGGACTCAGCATGAACACATTCACACCGGCCTTGCCGCGCATCGCGTACTCGGCCGCGCTGCCGGTGTCGCCGGAGGTGGCGCCCAGGATGTTGAGCGTCTCGCCGCGCCGAGCCAGTTCGTACTCGAACAACTGGCCGAGCAGTTGCATAGCCATGTCCTTGAAGGCCAGGGTCGGGCCATTGGACAAGGCCTGCAGCGCCAGGCCCGGCTCCAAAGTCTTGAGCGGCGTGATTTCGGGCGTGCCGAACACCGCCTCGGTGTAGGTGCGGCGGGTGATGGCGCGCAGGTCTTCGGCCGGGATGTCGTCGATATAGAGCGACAGAATTTCAAACGCCAAGTCGGCATATGCCAGACCGCGCCAGCGCGTCAGCGTGGCCGCGTCAATCTGCGGATAGCTCACCGGCAGGTAGAGGCCGCCATCAGGGGCCAGGCCCTCCAGCAAGATTTCGCAAAAGCGACGCTCGGTTTGATCACCGCGAGTGCTGATATACCTCATGCCAACTCTTCCTTGCGCAGGCGCACGATGGGCGCGAGCACGGTCGGCAAGCCCTGCATGCGGGCCAAGGCCTTGTTCATGCCGCCTTCTTGAGTTTGGTGCGTCAAGATGATCAGATCCGTCTGGCGCTCACCTTCGGCGGACTCGCGCTGCAGCACGGCGTCAATCGAGATATCGCCCTCGGCCAGAATGGTAGTGATGCTGGACAGCACACCGGCCTCATCGGCCACGCGCAAGCGCAAGTAGTAGCTGGTCAAGACCTCCGTCATCGGCAGGATGGCGGTGTCGCTCATTGCATCCGGCTGGAAGGCCAGATGCGGCACGCGGTGGTCCGGGTCGGCGGTGTGCAGGCGGGTGATGTCCACCAGGTCAGCGATCACGGCCGAGGCGGTGGGCTCAGCACCCGCGCCCTTGCCGTAGTAGAGCGTCGTGCCGACAGCATCGCCCTGCACCACCACCGCATTCATCGCGCCTTCGACATTGGCGATAAGGCGGCTGATGGGCACCAGGGTCGGGTGCACCCGCAGTTCGATGCCATTGTCCCGGCGGCGAGTCAGGCCCAGCAGCTTGATGCGATAACCCAGTTGCTCTGCGTACTTGATATCGGCCGCTTGCAGTTGGCTGATGCCCTCCACATGGGCCTTGTCGAACTGCACCGGCACACCAAAGGCAATGGCAGACATGATGGTCAGCTTGTGCGCAGCGTCCACGCCTTCCACGTCAAAAGTCGGGTCGGCTTCGGCATAGCCCAGGCGTTGCGCTTCTTTCAGCACGGTGCCGAAGTCCAAGCCCTTGCTGCGCATCTCCGACAAGATGAAGTTGGTGGTGCCGTTGATGATGCCGGCGATCCATTCAATGCGGTTGGCGGTGAGGCCCTCACGCAAGGCCTTGATGATGGGGATGCCACCAGCCACGGCCGCCTCAAACGCCACCATCACGCCCTTGTCGCGCGCGGCGGCAAAGATTTCGGTGCCATGCACCGCCAGCAAAGCCTTGTTGGCGGTGACCACATGCTTGCCCTGCGCAATCGCTTCCAGCACCAGGGTGCGGGCCAGATCGCAGCCGCCGATGGTCTCGACCACGATGTCGATCTCGGGGTTGCGGATGATCTCAAAAGGGTCGGCAGTGACGGCCACCGAGTCGCCAACGATCTGCTTGGCCAGCGCCACATTGCGGCGGCACACCATGGCCACTTCAATGCCACGGCCGGCACGGCCCTTGATCTCGGTCTGATTGCGACGCAAGACATTGAATGTGCCGCTGCCCACGGTGCCCAGGCCCAGCAGGCCGACTTTGATCGGTTTCATGGCTTCAGTCTCTTCTTCAGAATTCGCTTTGGGGAATGGGGTGTCCTGCCTGCCGCTTCAGCGGCCCGCGCGTTTGCGGTAGTGGCTCAAGAATCGCTCGATCCGGCCCACCGCGTCTTGCAGATCGTCGGAGTTGGGCAGGAACACCAGTCGGAAATGATCGGGGGCAATCCAGTTGAAGCCCGTCCCTTGAACGATCAGCACCTTTTCCTCGGCCAGCAGTTCGTAGGCGAACTGCTGGTCATCCTCGATCGGGTAGATCTTCGGGTCCAGGCGGGGGAACATATAGAGCGCCGCTTTCGGCTTGACCACGCTAACGCCAGGAATCTGCGTCAGCAGGTCATAGGCCAGGTCGCGCTGGCGGCAGAGGCGCCCGGTCGGCGCCACCAAATCCTTGATGCTTTGGTAGCCGCCCAAGGCGGTTTGAATCGCCAACTGGCCCGGCGTGTTGGCGCACAAGCGCATCGAGGCCAGCATGTTCAGGCCCATGATGTAGTCCTTGGCGTGACGCTTCTCGCCCGACACCACCATCCAACCAGCGCGATAGCCGCAGGAGCGGTAATTCTTCGACAAGCCATTGAAAGTCAGGCACAGCACATCGTCGGCCAGGGAGGCGATGCTGGTGTGGGTGTTGCCATCAAACAGCGTCTTGTCGTAGATCTCATCGGCCATGATGATCAGCTGATGCTGACGCGCCACTTCAACGATTTGCTGCAGCACGCTGTCGGGGTAGAGCGCGCCAGTCGGGTTATTCGGGTTGATGACCACGATGGCCCGGGTATTGGGCGTGATCTTGCGCTTGATGTCCTCGATATCGGGCATCCAGTCGCTTTGCTCATCGCAGACATAGTGCACCGGCGTGCCGCCGGACAAGGCCACTGCGGCGGTGTAGAGCGGGTAGTCTGGCGCGGGCAACAAGACTTCGTCGCCGGTGTCCAGCAAGGCATTGAGCGCCATCACGATCAACTCTGAGGCACCATTGCCCAGGTAAACATCGTCAATGGTGACGCCGGCGATCTTCTTTTCCTGGCAGTAGTGCACCACTGCCTTGCGCGGCGCGAACAAGCCTTTGGAGTCGGTATAGCCGGCCGCCGCGGGCAGATTGCGGATCATGTCTTGCACGATCTCTTCCGGCGGCTCGATGCCGAAGGCGGCGATATTGCCGATGTTCAGCTTGATGATCTTGTGCCCTTCTTCCTCCATCTGTCGCGCCTTGTCGAGCACGGGTCCGCGAATGTCATAGCAGACATTGGCCAGCTTGCGGGACTTGAGCGTGGGCTTCAACAAGACGTGGTCTCCTCAGAGGGAAAGCTTTAGGGATGGGCTCGGAATAGGCCTGCGGGCGAAATGCTGCGCCGCAAAACATACAATTTAATCACAGGGTAGCAGGGATACCCCGGCCCCAAGGCCAATGCCAAGCACCCCGGCCTCCCGCAATCCGAAGAAGCTCACTTTCCCCCAGGCGAAGCCCGATGAAATTTCAACTCGATGAGCCGCAAGGCGGCAACAGCATTTCGCGCCATGACGGCTCGCGCGTTTGGGTCAATGGCGAAGTGCATCAGTCCAGCTTGCTGGTGCCCTGGCGCGGCGAGGTTCAAGCGTGGCCGCTGACCCGTTTTGAAGATTTGAGCGAAGCCCACTTCGAGCAAATCCTGGCGATGAAGCCTGAGCTGGTGATTTTCGGCAGCGGGGCGCGCATCCGATTCGCCAAGCCCGCGCTTTATCAGCAACTCATTCAAGCCCGCATCGGCATAGAAACCATGGATTTGGCGGCCGCCTGCCGCACTTACAACGTACTGGCCAGCGAAGGGCGATCAGTCTTGGCTGCGCTCTTGATCGAGGCGGTTTGATCGCGAATTCAGCGCGATTTCAGAGGGGAGAACAGAGGGAAGAACAGAGGCAAGAAGGCCTTGGCCGATGCAATCCCCCTAAGGTGCGAATCCGGGCTCGCCGGAGGGGTCGGCCGATCAACGTATAATCAACGGCTATGCCTACCCGGGCGCATCATATACAAAACGCCACATGACGCCAGCGCTCAACAAACCTCTCCCGGAAATTGAAGCCCTTGCCACCGGAGGCGTGAAGTTCACACCCCATACCTTCTTGGGTCAATCGGTGGTGCTGTACTTCTACCCGAAGGACAATACACCAGGTTGCACGACGGAAGCCATGCAATTCCGTGATCGGCACAAGGATTTCGTGAAAGCTGGCGCAGTTGTGCTCGGCGTGTCACGCGACAACATGGCTTCGCACGAAAAGTTCAAGCAAACGCTGGAACTGCCGTTTGAGCTGATCGCCGACACCGAAGAGAAGCTCTGCCATATGTTCGGCGTGGTCAAGAACAAGATCATGTACGGCAAAAAGGTCAAGGGCATTGAGCGCTCGACCTTCTTGATCGACGCGGCTGGCGTTTTGCGCGCCGAATGGCGCGGCATCAAGGTCGCCGGCCATGTGGACGAAGTGCTGAAAGAAGTCAGCGCCCTGAAGAAAGAAGCCGCTTAAGTCTTTTCAAGACCTCGAGTCGCCAAAAAAGCCGGTTGGGCCTAGGCCCCGAACCGGCTTTTTGCATTTGAACAAGAGGCTTGCACTCGCACTGATGTCTTGGCGCTCAGCCGCGCAATGTGTCACTGGGCTTTGTGCATAATGGTTCCATGCTCGAGAGTCCTGAAGCCAAAATCAAAAGCCGCACACTGGCCTGTGCGGCTTTTCTTTTTTCTTCATCGCCTTCTTGTTTCCAAGCCCTCGGCCTTCGTGCCGATCTAACGCTGCCTGACACCACGCCATGCCTCTGCCCAAAGCCCCGACAAAACGCGCCAGCCGTCTAGAGTCAAACGCATTTGAGACCACGCTGACTGTCAGCAAGCCCGACACGAGCCGCAAGAGTGCGGCCGCCGCCAAGCCCGCTCCAGCCCTTGCTGCTCCGCCAGCACCAGTAGCTCGCCAGAAGTCGCCCCCCTCAGCCCCCTCGGCCCCCAGCAAGGCGACGTCGCCTACGCTTGCCACCAAACAGGTCGAAGCGGTGCAAACCACCTTCGCACCCAGCGCTGTGCAGGCCGCCAGAACGCAGGCCCCCAAGCCCGCCAAACCCAGCACGCGCAAAGCTTCGGCCAAGCCGGCCAATGGCGAGGCCACCAAATTGTTTGTGCTGGACACCAATGTGTTGATGCACGACCCGATGTGCTTGTTCCGTTTTGAGGAACACGACATCTATCTGCCCATGATCACGCTGGAGGAAATGGACGGCCACAAAAAGGGCATGACCGAAGTGGCGCGCAATGTGCGCCAGGTCAGCCGTGAGCTGGACAACCTCGCGGGCGGCCTGAAAAGCAGCGGTGTCGAGGAAATGGCCAAGGGCTTGCCGCTGGACCACACCGGCCACCGCGAAGCCGGCGGCAAGCTCTTCTTCCAGACCGAGTTGATCGACACCCCGCTGCCGGCCGGTTTGCCGCAGGGCAAGGCCGACAACCAAATTCTGGCCGTGGTGCAGGCGCTGAAGCTGAAGAACCCGGGCCGCGAAGTGGTGCTGGTGTCCAAGGACATCAATATGCGCATCAAGGCCCGCGCCTTGGGCCTGCCCACCGAGGACTACCGCAACGACAAGACGCTGGAAGACTCCGACCTGCTCTACACCGGCGTGCAGGCGCTGCCGGCCGACTTCTGGGAGCGCCATGGCAAGACCATGGAAAGCTGGCAGCAAGGCGGCCTGACCTTCTACCGCATCAGCGGGCCGCTCGTACCTTCGCTGCTGGTCAATGAGCTGGTCTATCTGGAAGCGCCCGGCGCTGCGCCGCTTTACGCCAAGGTCCTGGAGATCACCGGCAAGACCGCCGTGCTGCGTACGCTGAAGGACTACGGCAACCAGAAGCATTCGGTCTGGGGTGTGACGGCACGCAACCGCGAGCAGAACTTTGCGCTCAACTTGCTGATGGACCCGGACTGCGACTTCGTCACCCTGACCGGCACCGCCGGTACCGGTAAGACGCTGATGACCTTGGCTGCGGGTCTGTCGCAAGTGCTGGACGAGCGCCGCTACAGCGAAATCATCGTCACCCGCGTGACCGTGCCGGTGGGCGAAGACATCGGCTTCCTCCCAGGCACCGAAGAGGAAAAGATGAGCCCCTGGATGGGCGCGCTAGACGACAACCTGGAAGTGCTGGCGCGTGGCGACAGCGCCGCCGGCGAATGGGGCCGCGCCGCCACCAATGATCTGGTGCGCAGCAAGATCAAGATCAAGAGCTTGAACTTCATGCGCGGCCGCACCTTCTTGAACAAGTTCGTCATCATCGACGAGGCGCAAAACCTGACGCCCAAGCAGATGAAAACCTTGATCACCCGCGCCGGCCCCGGCACCAAGATCGTCTGCCTGGGCAATCTGGCGCAGATCGACACGCCCTACCTGACCGAAGGCAGCTCCGGCCTGACCTTTGCCGTGGATCGATTCAAGGGCTGGGCTCACAGCGGCCATGTGACGCTGGCGCGCGGCGAGCGCTCACGCCTGGCGGACTTTGCCTCCGAAGTGCTCTAAGCAGGAAGCTAGAGCACTTCATCCAAGGGCGGCCTGCGGGCCGCCCTTGTTCTTTCTTGTTTGCGACAATTGCAGCCCTCATGACGCTTTACGTTTCTGATCTCGACGGCACCTTGCTCGACGCCCAAGGCCGCCTTGCCCCCAGCACCCGCGCCGGCTTAGTGCGCCTGCTCGACGAAGGCCTGCTGTTCACCGTGGCCAGTGCCCGCCATGTCAGCTCGATCCGCAACATCCTCGGCGACTTGCCGCTGCGCCTTCCGGTGATTTCATCGAATGGCGCCTACATCAGCGAGATGGCAAGCTGTGAGCATGAGTTGGTGCACGCCATGGAGCCCGAGTTGGCGCGTGCCGTGCTCGCGCTCATCCAAGGCCATGGCCTGATGCCCTTCATCTCAACCCACGGTCCCAAGGGCGATCAGTTGTTCTACCAGTCGGTGCACAACGAGGCACAGCAGAGCTTTGTCGACGAGCGCCTGCGCAACGCCGATCCACGGCTGCGCCAAAGCGCGCGATTGCAAGACGAGCTGCATGATCCGGCGGTAACTTTTGTGGTGGTGGAGCGAGAGGCGCCTTTGGCCGCGCTACAGGCCGAAATCGACGCGCTGTGTGGCGACGCGGTTGAAACGCATCTGGCGGAAGACCTCTACAAGCCCGGCTGGCCCTGGCTGACGGTGCATGACCGACGCGCCACCAAGGACCAGGGCATCAAGACGCTGGCCGAGCGCTACGGCCTGCAAGACCGCGAGGTGGTGGTCTTTGGCGACCACGTCAACGACATCAAGATGCTGCGTGCCGCGCATCGCGGCATTGCCGTCAGCAACGCGATTGCCGCCGTCAAGGAAGAAGCCCATCAGGTGATAGGCCCCCACCACGAAGACAGCGTGCTGCGCTTTATTGAAACGGACTGGCGGCGCTAAGACATTCGCCGCCGGCCCGCTTCCCTTCCAAAAGCTGGAGGCGCTTAGGCCTTCAGCAAGCTACCCAGCAAGCCGCCAAGATCGCCCAGATTGCCAGCGCCTGCGGCAGGCAATTCGCCATGCGGAGTCAGCTTGTCGATGATTTGCGGCAGCAATTGGCTCAGCACATTGCCCACTTCACCGTGGGAAACCCCGGCTTGGCCGGCCAACTGGCTGACCAGATCGCCACCCAAGGCCGAGCTCAGTTGTTCGCCCGACACCGGCAGATTGGCGCCGGTCGAAACCCAGGACTTGACCTGTTCGCCCAAGCCGGCACCGGCCAGCTTTTCAACCAGGCCTGCCAAGCCGCCATGGGCCGAGCCATTGGCCAGCAAGCTCGAAGCGATACCGATCCAATCAGGGCCGCTGCCGCCTGCTGCACCGCCCTGACCCGCCAAAGCCTGTTGGGCCACACCCAGCAAAGAATCCATCAAACTCATTTTTAATCTCCCTGATGTCTCGAACCGTGACTCGATGAGGAACTTCATCGCGCTTCGGATTGTCAGGGAGACAACAATTTCAAGGGTTTCTTTCTAACGGGTAATTTGAACGTCAGCCGGGGCTCAGGCCGCCATCAGGCCAAGAGAAGCGCCTTGATTTGTTGCAAAGCACTGGGGTCTTCGATGGTGGTCAGGTCACCCGGATCTCGCGCCTCGCAGACCGCCTGGATGGCGCGGCGCAACAACTTACCCGACCGCGTTTTGGGCAGCACGCTGACAAAGCGCACGCGCGCCGGGCGCGCCACTGCGCCGAGTTGCTCATCCACCCGCTTCATGATCTCGGCCTCTTGCTTGGCGGCGCCCTCAGGCGTGCCCGCCAAGCTGGCATCTTTGAGCACCGCGAAAGCCATGGCCACTTGCCCCTTCAAGGCGTCGGCCACGCCCACCACGGCCACCTCGGCCACATTCAGGTGGCTGGCAATGCTCTCTTCGATCTCGCGTGTGCCCAGGCGATGGCCGGCCACATTGATCACATCATCGGTGCGCCCGAGGATGAAGTAATAGCCATCAGCGTCACGCACACCCCAGTCAAAGGTGGAGTAAACCTGCCGACCGGGGATGCTGGACCAGTAGGTGTTGACGAAGCGGGCGTCATCGCCCCACACCGTTTGCAAGCAACCAGGCGGCAGCGGTCCCTGAATCGCCAACACGCCTTTTTGATTGGGTCCTAGCAATTCCTCGCCGGTGTTTTCATCCAGCAGCATCACCTTGTAGCCATACATGGGCAGGCCGGGAGAACCCAGGCGACTGGCTTGCGGCGCCACGCCCTCGACGCTATTGGCCAGGGACAGAATCGGCCAGCCCGTCTCGGTCTGCCAGTAGTTGTCAATGATGGGCACGCCCAGGCCGTCGGCGATCCAGGCGCTGGTGGATTCATCCAAGGGCTCACCGGCCAAGAAAAGGCCGCGCAGCGAGCTCAGGTCATAACGCTTCAGATAGCCGGGATCCTGCTTCTTCAGGACGCGGATCGCCGTTGGCGCGCTGAACATCAGGCTGACCTGATAGCGCTCGACCAAGCTCCACCAGATGCCGGCATCGGGCCGCGTCGGCAGGCCTTCAAACATCAGCGTGGCCATGCCTGCCAAGAGCGGGCCGTAGATGATATAGCTGTGCCCCACCACCCAGCCGATATCGCTGGTCGAGAAAAAGGTCTCGCCGGCGCGACCGCCAAAGATGTGCCGCATGCTGGCGGCCAAGGCTACGGCATAGCCGCCGGTGTCGCGCTGCACGCCCTTGGGCTTGCCGGTCGTGCCGCTGGTGTAGAGGGTGTAGCTGGGATGGGTGGCGTCCAGCCAGACACAGGGCACGCGCGCGCCGGCGTGTTGACTGCGCAGTTCAGCAAAGTCCAGATCGCGCCCGGCGACCTTCTCCATCGCCGCCAGGCCGCGGTCCACCAACAGCACCGCTTGGGGCTTGTGCTGTGCCAGCGTGATAGCCTCATCCAGCAAGTGTTTGTAGGGCACAACCTTGCCCGAACGGCTGCCGGCGTCGGCGCTGATGATGAGCTTGGGCGTGGCGTCATCAATGCGGCTGGCGAGGCTGTGGCTGGCAAAGCCGCCAAACACCACCGAATGGATGGCGCCGATGCGGGCACAGGCCAGCATGGCAAAGGCCGCCTCGGGAATCATCGGCATATAGATCAAGACCCGGTCGCCAGCGCTCACACCCTGGGCCAACAGGATTGCGGCCATGCATTCCACCTCGGACTGCAACTCAGCAAAGTTGTAGACGCGCTCCTGCTCAACTTCTGTCGACACCCAGACCAGCGCCTTGTCGCCGGGCCGGCTGCGCGCATGCCGGTCCACCGCGTTGTGGCAAAGATTGGTTTGGCCGCCGACGAACCAACGCGCAAACGGCGGGTTGCTGCTGTCGCAGACCTGCTCGGCCGGCTTGCGCCACTCGATCAGCTTCGCCTGCTCGGCCCAGAATTGCTCTGGCTGATCCAGCGAATGCTGATGAAACTGGGCATAGCTTTGGGCGGGCATACAAGTCTCCATTCGTTTTGTGCGATGCAGACCATTTCAAAAGCAGCGACTGACGACAGCCTGACCCCACCCTCCGCTTGAGCCAAGGCCGCAACAGATGGCGACAAAATCGTGCATTGCTTGCGCTAACGCAGCTTTTGTCGGCCGCGGCCGATGCCTTTTCGGAAAGCGCTTGCGTTAAGATCAGGGGTTACCCTAGGTTGCCCACCCATCTTGAGCCGCGACCGCCGCCTGAGCTTTGATTCAGGCGGACTTACCCTTGCTGAGCCGCCTATTTGCTTGACACTCGAAACACCCCCCGCCTAAGCTGCGCGCCGAACACCATGCGCGCCATCCGCTTCCGCTCCCTCTCTGCCAAATCCCCTGTTCTGTCTGTCTGCCGCTTGACGGTTTGCGCGGCGGGCTTGGCGCTGGCCGCGACAGCGCATGCGCAACAGGCGTCAAGCACGCCGCCTGCGGGCATGGTCACCGGGGCTTGGGGTCAAAGTCAGCAGCAGTACCGCGCAGCCACAACTGCTACCAACGCGGTGGAAAAGAGTGGCGACAAGAGCGCCGAGAAGGCCGCTGCCAGCTTGCTTGCCTCGGCGCAGACCGGCCTAACGAACACCAACAGCAACACCAACGCAGCAGCCGCTAGCACCAAGCCGCAGTTGCCCACGCTGGGCGCGGCAACTGATCCGGTCAGCAAGTTTTTGCAGGAGCGCGGCCTTTTGCCGCAAGCCCAGGGCGAACCCAGCCGCATGATGGAACAGGTGCGTGACGCCGCCTCCGGCTTGGTGGTCTCGGCCATGAACTTCCTCGGCGTGCGTTACACGCGCGGCGGCAATTCGGTCGAAAGCGGTTTTGACTGCAGCGGCTTCACCCGGCACATCTTCGAGATGAGCGTGGGCATGGTGCTGCCGCACCGGGCCGATGAGCAGGCCCGCATGTCCAATCTGCTGACAGTGAAACGCGAAGAGCTGAAGCCCGGCGATCTGGTGTTCTTCAACACCATGAAACGCACCTTCTCGCATGTGGGCATCTATGTGGGCGAAGGCAAGTTCATCCACTCACCCCGCGTCGGCGGCGCCGTGCGGGTCGAAGACATGCGCGAAGCCTACTGGGACAAGCGCTTCACCGGTGCCCGGCGCGCTGACCTGAACGCCTCGGTCGATTCACCAAAAGCCCAGCGCTGAAGCGCTGGGCGTCGTTCAGTCCCCGCCAGCTCCCGCTGGTTTGGCGAAGTCCCCATCTACCCAAGCCTGCGCACTGCGTTCGCTCAGCTTGAAGCCGGCCGACACGCGCACTTGTGCCAAGAGCTCGCCGCTCAAGTCTTTGGCGCTCAGCAGCGCATAAGGGTTGTCTTCATCGGGCACGATGTCCAGCATCACCTGCACCCGCCCCTGTTCGCTGTCCACCCGCAAGCTCTTGTGCAATTGTGCATGCAGTTGCTGCTCATGGCGGCGCAGCACCTCGGAGGCGGTCTTCACCAAGGTGTGAAAGGCCGGCGCTGATAAAGGCTTGGGGTTCTTCTTGTCGCGGCCCATGGTCCAGGGCCCGACCAGCGCGGGCTCGGCTTCACCAGCCAGGGTCATGGCCACAGCCCAGCCTTCGTCGTCTTCGTTTTTGATCACCTGGGCGGTCCAGCGCTCATCGCGCCACAGCAGATCGCTCTGCACCCAGCTCTCTTCTTCGTTCAACAGCACGCCCTCGGCGGCTTTCAAATGCGTGTTCATGGCCGGCACGGTATCACGCGGCCGGCCAAAGCTTGTCAGCAGAGGCTCAAGCCGCCTTCTTGGCCACCAAGGTCAAGATGTCATAACTGGCCACCAAGTCGCCACGCTGGTTCATCACCTGCACATCCCAGGCCACCACGCCCTGCGGCGGCTGGTCCGGGCGGTTGCCACGGTCGATGCGGCGCTTGCAGGTCAGACGGGCCTGGATGGTGTCGCCGATCGCCACCGGGTTCACGAAGCGCAAGGTGTCCAGACCGTAGTTGGCCAGCACCGGGCCTGGGGCCGGCGACACGAAGAGGCCGGCCGCGGCCGAGAGCACAAAATAGCCGTGCGCAATACGCTGACCAAACTGCGTGTCCTTGGCCGCCACCTCGTCGAAGTGCATGTAGAAATAGTCACCCGAGACGCCACCGAAATTAACGATATCGGCCTCGCTGACGGTGCGGCGGTGGGTCAGCAGGGAATCGCCGACCTGGATCTCTTCGAAATGCTTACGAAAAGGATGGACGGCATCCTCTTGCACCTTGCCGCCGCGCTGGTATTCGCCGGTGATGGCGCTCAGCATGGTCGGGCTGCCCTGCACCGCGCAACGCTGCAGATAGTGCTTGACCGAGCGGATGCCGCCCAACTCCTCGCCACCGCCAGCGCGGCCCGGGCCGCCATGCTTCAGTTGCGGCAAGGGCGAGCCGTGGCCGGTGGACTCCTTGGCGGCATCGCGGTCCAGCACCAGCAGGCGGCCGTGGAAGGCCGCCGCGTGATAGACCGCCTGCGCGGCAATCGCCGGTGTCTTGGTGACCACCGAGCCGACCAGACTGCCGCGCCCCTTGGCGGCCAGGCTCAACGCCTCATCCAGCTCCTGGTAAGGCATCAAGGTGGACACCGGTCCGAAGGCCTCCAAGTTGTGCACCTGCTCATTGGCAAAGGCATCGCGGCAAAGCAACAAAGTGGGCGCGAAGAAGGCGCCCTCGCCCACGCCCTCGCCCACCGGCGCAAAGCCATCTTTGGCGCCGAACACGACTTCATTGCCGGCGCTCAGCAAAGCCACGCGCTCGGCCACATCGGCCTGCTGGGCCTTGGAGGCCAGCGCGCCCATGCGCACGCCGTCCACGGCCGGGTCTCCGACCTTGATCTTGCCCAGGCGCGCACGCAGGGCCTCGGCCACCGCATCGATGTGGCGGGCGGGCACGATGGCGCGGCGAATGGCCGTGCACTTCTGGCCCGTCTTGGCCGTCATCTCGCGAGCCACTTCCTTGACGAAGAGTTCGAACTCAGGGTCGCCCACTTCCACATCGGGTGCCAGGATGGCGCAGTTCAGGCTGTCCGCTTCGCCGTTGAAGGGGATGGAGCGCGCAATCAGGTTCTTGTTGACGCGCAGCATGGCGGCGGTGTCGGCCGAGCCGGTGAAGGTGACCACATCGGTCTCTTCCAGGCGGTCCAGCAAATCACCCGAGCCACCGACGATCAGCTGCAAGCTGCCGGCTGGCAACAGGCCGCTTTCATGGATCAAACGCACGCAGGCCTCGGCCACGAAGGAGGTGGCGGTGGCCGGCTTGACAATGCAAGGCATGCCCGCCAGGAAGCTGGGCGCGAACTTCTCCAACATGCCCCACATGGGGAAGTTGAAGGCATTGATGTGCACCGCCACGCCACGTTTGGGCACCAGGATGTGAGAGCCAATGAACTGCCCTTCCGTGCTCAGTGGGATGGCCGGGCCTTCATGGAAGACATTGCTGGACGGCAGTTCGCGCCGGCCGATGCTGGCGTAGGCGAACAAGGTGCCGATGCCGCCTTCGATGTCGATCCAGTTGTCGCTGCGCGTGCCGCCGGTGTGGGCTGAGATGGCATACAGCCCCTCCTTGCGCTCCATCAGGTAATTGGCCAGGGCCTTGAGGCGGGCGGCGCGCTGCTGGAAGTCCAGAGCCAGCAAGGCGGGCAAGGCCTTGCCGCGCGCATAGGCCAGGCTCTCGCCAAAATCCGGCGCATCGGCATGGGTCAGGGCCACGGCGCGGCCGTTGATGGCGCTGTGCAAGGCACGGCCGGGCTCGGCGCCAAACCAGCGGTCAGCGATCAGGCTTTGCAGCAGAGGGAGCGTTGCAGTCATGATGGAATCCGGGTCAATCAAGGGTTAGGGGTGAGTGGCTCAGCGCCCCAGCGCTGCGGGCGCAGACACCGCGCCTAGTCCACCAAAAAACAGGTCAGCCACCATGGGCGCCACCGATTCGTAACTGAGTTCGCCATCCGGCTTGAGCCAGGTGAAGGTCCAGTTGATCATGCCGAACAGCAGCATGGTCAGCGGTTTTTGCAGCTTGGCGGCCTGCAGCTCGGGCCGAACAGCAGCCACCGCATCGGCAAAGGCCGACACCACCCGTCGCTCGATCTCCAGCAGCCGGGCACGGTCTTCATCATTCAGGAACTTGACGTCCTCGGTCAGCACGCGATGCTCGTTCTGCGCCTCGCCATAGGCCTGCACAAAGCGAGCAATCAAGCCGCGCAAGAGCTGCTCCGGGCTCGCGCCCCGTGCCTGCTCTTGGGCCTGCACCTCCATCACCAAGCTCTCCAGCCACTGCACATGGGTCTCGCAGATTTGCATCAAGAGCTCATGCTTGTCGCGCACATAGTGGTAGAGCGTGGGCTTGCTGACCGCACAGGCCTCGGCCACTGCATTCATCGAGGTGCCGGCATAGCCGAGGTTGGCGAACAGCCTCGCGGCCTCGCGCAAGATTTCACCGCGTTGATTTTCAAAGCCTGGGGCTCGTCCTCTTGCCATCTGGGGTCAGGCCTTGCTGGATTAACGTTCGTCGAAAGAGATCACCACACGCGGCGTCAGCGCATGGGCCTGGCAGCTGAGGATGAAGCCCGCAGCCACTTCATGCTTGTCGAGCGCGAAGTTCTTGTCCATGCGCACCTCGCCTTCCAGCAGCTTGCAGCGGCAGGTCGAGCAGACCCCGCTCTTGCAGGAGAAGGGCACATCCATGCCGGCACGCGCCGCAGCATCCAGCAGGCTGGCATCGCTCTTGGCGAATTCGATCTCGCGGCTGATGCCGTCGCGAATCACCGTCACGCGGGCGCTGTCGGCATCGCCGGCCAGGCTTTGGTGGGGCGCGGGCTGGCCGGCTTGCATCTCGGGCGTGCCGAAGCGCTCGATATGGATGCGCGCCTCGGCCACGCCCGAGGCGCGCAAGGTGGCCTCGGCCGCCTCATTCATCTCGAAAGGCCCGCAGATATAGGCTTGGTCAATGCTGGACGGCGGCAAGACCGTGGCCAGGAACACCGCCAACTTGCCCGCATCGATGCGCCCCGCTTGCAGCGGCGCATCGACCTGTTCGCGCGAGAACACCGGGTGCAAAGACAGCCGCGTCATATAGCGGTTCTTCAGGTCCTCGATCTCCTCCCTGAACATGGTGGAGGCCTGGGCCCGGTTGCCGTAAATCAACGTGAAGCGGGCCTCGGGGTCACGCGCCAGCACCGTCTTCATGATGGACAGGATGGGCGTGATGCCTGAACCGGCCGCGATACCGACATGGTGCTCGCCACGCCCGGCCAGGGCCTGGGCCCCGAAGCGGCCCTGGGGCGGATAGCTCTCGATCACCGCGCCGGCCTTGAGCTCGCCATGCACCCAGGTCGAGAAGGCGCCGCCTTCCACCCGGCGCACGCCCACGCGCAGCTCGCCATCATCGGCGCCGGCGCAGATGGAATAGGAGCGGCGCAGGTCCTGGCCCTCCACCTCATGGCGCAGGGTCAGGTATTGCCCGGGCACGAATTGGAAATCGGCTTGCAGGCTGGCTGGCACCTCGAAGCTGAGGATCACGGCGTCGTCGGTGTCGGGAGTCACCGAACGTACGGTCAAAGAGTGAAAGTGGAGACTCATCGCAGGGATCCGTCTTTTTGTACTCAGATGGGTTTGAAATGCTCAAACGGCTCGCGGCAGCTCAAGCAGCGATACAGGGCCTTGCAGGCGGTGGAGCCAAAAGCAGACAGTTTTTCGGTCTGCAGGCTGCCGCAACGCGGACAGGCCAACTGGCTCAGCGAGGCGCGGTGCACCAAGCGGATCGGCTGCTCGGCCCCCGCCGCCGCCGGCCCCGGCGGCGCAATGCCGTAGACGCGCAGCTTCTCGCGGCCCTCGGCGGTGATCCAGTCGGTGGTCCAGGCCGGTGCGCGCTGCAAGGTGACCTGGACCGCGCCGAAGGCGGACAGGGCCGTGCGCACATCGTCCTGGATCAGCTCGGTAGCCGGGCAGCCGCTGTAGGTGGGCGTCAGCACCACCTCCAGGCCCTCGACCCCGTCCTCGCGCACGCGCAGATCGCGCACGATGCCGAGCTCGCAGAGCGAGATCACCGGCACCTCGGGGTCGGGAATCTGGCGCAGCAGCTCCCAGGCGGCTTCCAGCCTACCGCAGGCGCTGCTGGAGGGCAGACTCATTACCACTTGCCCCCGGGGTAGGCGCGCTGCAGGTACTGCATCTCCGCCAGCAGATGGCCCATATGCTCGCTGTGCACGCCACGGCGGCCGGCGGAGACGTAGGCGCTTGGCTTGGGATGAGCCAGGGTGGCATCGGCCAAGACCTCGTCCATCTGCGCCTGCCAGTCGGCGCGCAGCTCCGACCAGGCCGGGCCCAGGCCCTGGGCCACAGCGGCGGCATCGACCGCGTCGGCGTCAAAGAGCTCATTGAACAAGGGCCAGAGCTGTGCCAGGGCTTCGCGCATGCGGGCGGCGGATTCATCCGTGCCATCACCGAGGCGCACCACCCAGTCGGCGGCATGCTGCTGGTGGTAACGCGACTCCTTGACGGCCTTGGCGGCAATCGCTGCCACCTCGGCATCGCTGCTGGACGCCAGGCGGCCCCAGAGCAGCTGCAGCCAAGTGGCGACGGCGAAGTTGCGCACCTGGGTGAAGGCGAAATCGCCGCGCGGCAGCTCCATCAGCACCGGGTTCAGGTACTGGCGCTCCTCGCGCAAGAAGGCGAGTTGGTCTTCGTCATGGCCCTGCCCGTCCAGATGCGCGGCATGGGTCAGCAGCGCGCGCGCCTGGCCGATCAGGTCCAGGGCCATATTGGCCAGGGCCAGGTCTTCCTCGAGGATGGGGCCGTGGCCGCACCACTCGCCCAGACGCTGGCCCAGGATCAGGCAGCTGTCGGCGATGCGCAGCAGGTACTGCACTTGCGGGCTGCTGCCCACTTGAATCGATGCTTGCGTCATACCAGCGGCTTCTTTACATGTGGTTGATGGCATCGGGCAGTTGATAGAAGGTCGGGTGGCGGTACACCTTGTCTTCGGCCGGATCGAAGTACATGCCCTTCTCGCCCGGGTCCGAGGCGACGATCTGGTTGGACAGCACCACCCAGATGCTGCAGCCTTCCTGGCGCCGGGTGTAGACCTCGCGGGCCATCTGCACCGCCATCTTGGCGTCAGGGGCGTGCAGACTGCCGCAGTGCTTGTGATCCAGGCCCGCCTTGCTGCGCACGAACACTTCCCACAGGGGCCATTCTTTGTTGATCGAACTCATGCGGCTTGCTCCTTCTTGTTCATGTGTTTGCGGGCGTGGGCGAGTGCAGCTTCGCGCACCCAGGCGCCTTCGTCCCAGGCCTTGACGCGGGTGGCCAGGCGTTCGCGGTTGCAGGGGCCGTCGCCGCCGACCACGCGCCAGAACTCGGCCCAGTCGATGGCGCCGAAGTCATGCTCGCCGCGTTCTTCATTCCATTTGAGATCGGGGTCCGGAAGCGTGATGCCCAGAATCTGAGCCTGCGGCACGGTGGCATCGACAAACTTCTGGCGCAGCTGGTCGTTGCTGATGCGCTTGATGCCCCAGCGCATCGATTGCTCGGAGTTGGGTGAATCCTTGTCGGCCGGGCCGAACATCATCAGAGACGGCCACCACCAGCGGCTCACCGCGTCCTGCACCATGGCCTTTTGCTCGGCCGTGCCTTCTTGCATCATCACCAGCAGGGACTCATAACCCTGACGTTGGTGGAAGCTCTCCTCGCGGCAAACGCGAATCATGGCTCGCGCATAGGGCGCATAGGAGCAGCGGCACAGCGGCACCTGGTTCATGATGGCCGCGCCATCGACCAGCCAGCCGATCACGCCGACATCGGCCCAGGTCAGCGTCGGGTAGTTGAAGATGGAGCTGTACTTGGCCTTGCCACTGTGCAGGGCGTCCAGCATTTGATCTCGGCTGGTGCCCAGAGTCTCGGCGGCCGAGTAGAGGTAGAGGCCATGGCCGCCTTCGTCCTGCACCTTGGCCAGCAGAATCGCCTTGCGCTTCAAGGTGGGCGCACGGCTGATCCAGTTGCCTTCGGGCAGCATGCCGACGATCTCGGAATGCGCATGCTGGCTGATCTGGCGCACCAAGGTCTTGCGGTAGTGCTCGGGCATCCAGTCCTTGGCTTCGATGAAATCGCCCGCGTCGATGCGGGCTTCGAAGGCCGCCTCGCGGGCTGCATCCTCGGCGCTCTTGACCTGGGCGGCCGCATCTTGCGGGCCCACACTCATGGCTTGGGTGTACATCTTGAAAAACTCCTCAGCTCATTGCAGGCGGCTGCTCATGCCGCTGCGTTTGCAAATCGGACGGGTGACGACCTCGACTCATTCATCAGGGCCGTGCAAGGCCACCACCGGCTTGCCCTTGATGCGATAAGAGCGGCCCCGAAACACGGCGATCAACTCATCCGCCTGATTGGTGATGGTGATGTCATAGACCCCGGTGCGGCCGGCGAGCGAGACCTCTTTGGCCACCGCCTTCAAGCGGTCTCCCAGGCGCGACGGCGCCACGATGTCGATCGAGAAACCCGAGGCCACGGTCAGCTCGTTATAAGAGTTGCAGGCGAAAGCGAAGCAGGAATCAGCCAAGCTCGTGATGAGGCCGCCGTGGCAGATCTCGAAGCCATTGAGCATGTCTTCGCGCACCGTCATCGCCAGCGTGGCCGAGCCCGGTCCAATGTGCAAGACATCCATGCCCAGCGCCTTGCTGGCGCGGTCATTCGCCCACATGCCGGCCAGCACGGCCTCGGCAATTTCTTGTGAAGTCATGGTCTTCGTTGGTCTCAACGATCGCTGAACTTGGGCGCGCGCTTTTGCAAAAAGGCGGCTGCGCCCTCCTGATAGTCGTTCGCAAAACCCAGCTGGCTTTGCAGCACGGCCTCTTGCTTGAGCGCTTGCTCAAAGTCCATCAAGCCGGCTTGGTCGAAAGCGCGTCGCGTTTGCGCCATCGCCTGCACCGGCATCTGGCTGATGCGCTGCGCGAGGGCTTGCGCAGTCACGGCGAGTTCCTCATCGGCCACGCAGCGGTAGATCAAGCCCATGGCTTGCGCCTCGGCGGCCGGGAGCTTCTCGCCCAACAAGGCCAGTTGCAAAGCGCGGGCGCGGCCCACCAAGCGCGGCAGCAACCAGGTGCCGCCGCAGTCGGGAATCAGCCCGATCTTGGAAAACGCTTGAATGAAAGACGCCGACTGCCCGGCCAGCACCAGGTCGCAACCGAGCGCGAAATTGGCCCCGGCACCTGCCGCCACGCCGTTGACGGCGGCGATCACCGGCACCGGCATGCTGCGCAAACGCAGAGCCAGCGGGATGTAGTAGCCGTCCAGCAAATGACCAATATCTTTGGGTGCCTCGCCCGGCTGAAGCTGCGGGTTGACCAAGGGGTCCGATAAGTCTTGGCCGGCGCAAAAAGCTCGCCCGGCCCCGGTCACCACCAGACAGCGCACCGTCGTGTCTTCAGCCGCCTCATTCAAGGCAGCGCGCATTTGGCTCAGCAAGCCGGCGGTAAAGGCATTCAAAGCGGCCGGGCGGTTCAGCGTCAGGGTGCGCACCGCACCGTCTTGTTGAATCAATAGCTGGGAGTCTTCTTGCATGGCAGGCCTCGCTGAACCGGGTTTGACAGGCCAAACACTCTTGACCGACCGGTCGGTAGATCGTAAGGTGCGACTTGATCTGGCGCAAGTTGGCGAGACCTAGGGCAAACCCGCAAACAGGACTACCTAAAAGACTAGGTCTGCCTGCAAGGCAAAGTCAACTTGCCCACCTCCGAGGCCCAAAGCCAGAAAGTTGCCCGCCCCATGCCCTGCTATGCCATTGACGGCGTCATTCCCGTCGTCCACCCCAGCGCCTATGTACACCCCACCGCGGTCTTGATCGGCGATGTGATCATTGCTGCGGGCTGCTATATCGGGCCGCTGGCCAGCTTGCGCGGTGACTTTGGCCGCATCGTGCTGCACGAGGGCGTCAATGTGCAGGACAGCTGTGTGATCCATGGCTTTCCAGATTCAGAGACCGTCGTCGAGGCGAACGGCCATATCGGCCATGGTGCGGTGCTGCACGGTTGCGTGGTTCGCCACGACGCTCTGGTCGGCATGAATGCGGTGGTGATGGACGAAGCCGAGGTCGGCGCCTACAGCATCGTGGCCGCCTGCGCCTTTGTGCGCGCCGGGCTGAAGCTGCCGGAAAAGTCATTGATTGCTGGCCTGCCCGCCAAGGTGATGCGCCCGCTCAGCGAACAAGAAATCGCATGGAAACTGGAAGGCACCCGCACCTATCAAGACCTGACCCTGCGCTGCCAGGCCTCCATGGTGGAGGTTCAGGCCTTGTCCGAGGTCGAAGCCGACCGACCGAAGTTGCAAGTGCAAGGCCCAAAAACAAAGATCGCCAGCCAGCGCGGGGATTGAGCACGATTGGCCGTGAGCAAAGCCACGCCAGCAATCAAACACCTGCACTCAAACGCCCGCCTCCGGCCTGACGGCAGCCGCCAAGGTGGCCACCAGGGCCTGGGGCAAGGTACAGGCCTGCGCATGGGCCAAGCGGTACTCGGGCTTGGCCGAGCGCGCAGCCGTTGCGGCGGCCACTGACCAGCGCAGATGCAAATCAGGGCCGGCCTTCGGTTGACGAATCAGGCTAAACAAAAGGCCCGCCAGGCTGGCATCGCAAACGTCCAAGAGTGGCGCGTCTTCATCGGCGGCCGGGGCCGGTAGTTCAGCACTCCATTCCTGGGCGCCGGCATACAGCGAGATGCGGCCACCGTCCGCATTCAAGAGCAAAACAGCCGCAGGATTCCAGGCACTGATCTGCGCCAGGCCCAGGTGGTAATCGGCGCAACGAAACAAGGCACACAGCTCGGACTGCGTCACCTCGATCACATCGGCCAGGCGACACATGCGTTCCAACATATCGTCGTAACGAGAATCCATGGCGGCACGGTAGCCCGGCGCATAGCTGATTCTCTTGCCCTCGGACTTCAATCCCTGGGCCAAAGCCCCCAAGCGCGCAGCCAAGGGCTCGCGCACCAAGCCCAGCCCGCCGAAATGCGCCCAGCGCAGCGCCTTCACCCAGCCCGCCGGCAACCCCTCGGGCCTGAAGAACAAGTCCGCCGCATCGCTGCCGATCAGCAAGTTTTCTGTGGCCTCCAGCCCGGGCTCGCCGGCTGCGCCAGGCACAGAGATGAAGTTCAAGAGCGGCGGCTTGGGCAATTGCTGCAAAAAGCGCAAATCCAGATTCGCCTCGGTGCAGGCCTGCCAGATCTCGCGCCCGAACAGGTCGCGGCTGATCGCTCCGGCAAAAGCGCTGAGCTCTCCCAAGCTGGACATGGCCATCGCCACCTGCCAGGGCGAGCCCGCGCAAGCGCTGCGCCATTGCTCGCCTGCAGTTCGCAGCAAATCGATACGAACTTCGCCGAATGAGACAAAGTGCGGAAGATCAGGGTGCAAGACGCCAGAACTCATGACCGCATTCAAACCCGGCTGCGCTTCTCCCGCAAGCCCCATCGTTCAAAGCACCGGCGGCGCGTCTCGAAAAAGCTGCCCTGAATAGGCCTGCGCCTGAAGCCGGCGCACCCAAAGGGCACAATGCACCCATGGCAGAAAAAGTCATCCCTATTGCCGACCTGCGGCACCTCGAACAGCCCCTGGCCCCCTGGGGAGAAGCGGGCCATGCTGCGGCGCCAGGGACCAGCCATCAAGCCGAGGGCTTGCTGCAGGATGCACTGGGCCGGCCCCTGCGAGATTTGCGCATCTCGGTCACCGACCGCTGCAATTTCCGCTGCAGCTACTGCATGCCCAAGCAAGTGTTTGACAAAGACTACGAGTTTTTGCCGCACAAAGACCTGCTCAGCTTTGAAGAAATCACTCTTCTGGCCCGCGTCTTTGTGGCGCACGGGGTTCAAAAAATCCGTTTGACCGGCGGTGAACCGCTGCTGCGGCGCAATATCGAAGCCTTGATCGAAATGCTCAGCGAGCTGCGCACGCCAGAGGGTCTACCGCTAGACCTGACCCTGACCACCAATGGCTCTTTGCTGGCCCGCAAGGCCAAAAGCCTGCGCGCCGCCGGCCTGCAACGCGTGACGGTCAGTCTGGACGGCCTGGAGGACGCCGTGTTTCAGCGCATGAATGATGTGGGCTTCCCGGTTGCCGAGGTGCTGCAAGGCATTGAGGCCGCGCAAGCCGCAGGCCTGGGGCCGATCAAGGTCAATATGGTGGTCAAACGCGGCGTCAATGAAGACCAGATCCTGCCGATGGCGCGCTACTTCAAAGGTCGCGGCATCAGCTTGCGCTTCATCGAATACATGGACGTGGGCGCCACCAATGGCTGGCGCATGGACGAAGTGCTGCCCTCCAAAGAGGTTTTGTCGCGCTTGCGCGAGGTGTTTGAGATGCAGCCGCTCTCCGCCGCAGCGCCGGGCGAAACCGCCGAACGCTGGGCTTATGCGGACGGCCAAGGCGAGATCGGCCTGATCTCCAGCGTCACCCAAGCCTTTTGCGGCGATTGCAATCGCGCCCGCCTGTCCACCGAGGGCAAGCTCTACACCTGCTTGTTTGCGCACCGCGGCCATGATTTGCGTCAACTGCTGCGTGCGCCTTCAAGCAATGCGGCCGAGTTGAGCAGCGCCATCGCCCAAGTTTGGAATACGCGCGCCGACCGCTACTCGCAGTTGCGCGGCGCCATGGCGGCAGACTCCTCGTTGCCTCGCGACGCTGAGCGTCGAGTTGAAATGCATTACATCGGAGGCTGAGGCCCACGCAGAACCATGACAGACCCCGGCCTCACAAACCCGCACCCGCCCTTGATCGATTGCGCCATCCGGCTGCTGCGCGAGACCGACCTAGCCGCCTACAAAAAGCTGCGCGACGGCATGTTGGCCGGCCATCCCGAGGCCTTTACCTCGGACGCAGCCAGCGAACTCAGCCGCGACGCTGAAAGCTATCGCGGCCGTTTGAGCGGGGGCGGCGGCGGAGCCAATTTGTTCACCTTGGTGGCCTGGCAAGGCAGCGATGCGCGCCAAGCCGAAATGGTCGGCGCCATCAGCTGCGAGCACGAAGCCCGAGTCAAGGTGCGGCATGTGGCGCATATCGTCGGCATGATGGTCAGCGACCGCCTGCAAGGCCAGGGCGTTGGACGGCAGCTGTTGGAGCGCGCCTTGAAAATGCTGCGCGGCGAGCCAGTCTTGGAATTGGTCACCTTGAGCGTGACCGCCAGCAATACCGCTGCGGTGCGCCTGTATGAACGCTGCGGCTTTCGGCGTTATGGGCGTCTTGAAGGGGCCATCAAACTGCCCGATGGGCGCTTGGTCGACAAAGACTTGATGTGCTTACGCCTGCGCTAGTGCCTTCGCTATTGCCCTCGCCATTGCCTGCGCTAACCCACTATTCCTCCGTCATGCGCCCTCCCAAAAAAGCCAGCCCCAGCAAAGACGAAACCGCCCTCTTGCCGCCCTTCCCTTGCTTGAGTCTGGCGCAGATTGTGGTGCCCGAGACTCCGGCTCAGTTTGAGCGTGCCGCGGCCGAGATCGCGGCGGCCGGCGTGGTTGGCTTCGACACCGAGTCCAAGCCCACCTTCTTGAAGGACGAGAAAAGCCAAGGCCCGCACATCATGCAGTTCGCACTGCAGGACAAGGCCTATATCTTTCAGCTGCATCACCGATTCAGCCATGAGGTGCTGGTCGACTTGCTGCAAGCCGAATCCTTGCTCAAGGTCGGTTTCGGGCTGGAGTCGGACCATGCGCAAGTTCAGAGCCGACTCGGCGTTCAGATCGCCGCGGTGCTCGACTTGGATCGCATCTTTCGGCAAGAAGGCTATCCCAACTCCACCGGCGCTCGCGCGGCTGTCGGCATCGTCTTTCAGCAGAAGTTCCATAAGTCCAAGAAGATCACCACCTCCAACTGGGCCGAAGCTCGCTTGAATGAGCGCCAGTTGCTGTATGCGGCGAATGATGCTTATGTGGCGCTGCGCGTGCTGGAGGGCTTGAATCGCCCACTCTCGGACTTGCCCATCGCTGGATTGACCCGTACGCAGACTCAAGCAGGCCCATCGGCACCCACGACTCTTTGAGATTGAAGCCGCACGGCGTGCCACTTCTTGGCGCATCTCCGGCAGACAAGCCCCCATGATGAACAAGACCAATTCCTTGAACGAAATTGCCGCAAGCTTGGCCGGTTATGACCTGCAAGCGCTGCGCGTGGAACTGGCGCAAGACTTCATCCATCAACTGCTGCCGCAGCCCACCGACCGTGAGACGCTGCCCTTGCGCGCAGCACTCGGCCGCGTCTTGGCTGCCGACATCGTCTCGCCGGTGCAGGTGCCGGCGCATGACAACTCGGCCATGGATGGCTATGCACTGCGCGCCAGCGATCTGAATACGCAGGGAGAAACCCGGCTGCGCGTGGTCGGCACCAGCCTGGCCGGCGCCGGAGCGGCGAGCCCTGTGGGAGTGGGCGAATGCCAAAGAATCATGACCGGCGCCTTGATGCCGGCCGGCCTGGACACGGTGGTGCCGCATGAGTTCACCCGAATGGAGGACGGCTGGGTCCTCATTCCGCCGGGGCTTTTGCGCGCTGGCGACAACCGGCGCCTGGCCGGCGAAGACCTGGCCCTGGGCAGCGTGGCCCTGGCCGCCGGGCGACGTTTGACGCCCTCCGATCTGGGCCTGCTGGCTTCGCTGGGCTTGGGGCAGATGCAGGTGTGGCGCAGAACGCGAGTGGCCATCATGTCCACCGGCGACGAGTTGCGCGCCGTCGGCACAGAAGCTCAAGCGCAGCCCTTGCCGGAAGGCTGCCTCTACGACAGCAACCGCCACACGCTCTGGGCCATGTTGGAGCGGCTGGGCATGATCGAGGTGATCGACCTCGGCCTGGTGCCGGACCAGCCCGAAGCCTTGCGACTCGCCTTCGAGCGCGGGGCGCGCGAGGCTGACGCCATCATCAGCTCCGGCGGCGTCAGCGTGGGCGAGGCCGACTACACCAAGCGTGTCATGGCCGAGTTGGGTGAAGTGCTGTTCTGGAAGATCGCGATGCGCCCCGGCCGCCCGATGGCGATTGGCAAGATTCGTAGCGGCGAACGAGAGGCGCTGCTCTTCGGCCTGCCCGGCAATCCGGTCGCGGTGATGGTGACCTTCTACGCTTTTGTGCGCGAGGCCCTCTTGCGCCTGAGCGGAGCAAGACCTGAGCCGCTCCCCATGCTGCGCGCCGCCAGCGTCAAGCCCTTGCGCAAGAAAGCCGGTCGCACCGAATACCAGCGCGGCGTGCTCAGCCGCAAGTCTGATGGCGGCTGGCAGGTCGAGATCACCGGCAATCAGGGCTCGGGCATCTTGTCCAGCATGAGCCAAGCCAATGGCTTGGTGGTGCTGGGGCATGAGCAAGGGGATGTGGCCAGCGGCGAGGAAGTTGATGTGCTGCCCTTTGAAGGCCTCATCTAAACCTCGGCTAGACCTGCAACAACAAGTTCAGGCGGCGGGTGCTGTATAACCCTCGCCTTCAATTCAAGGAGATGCCATGGGCGCGCAGTGGAAAGCTAAACACAAAGATCTGGCGGCGAACGCCCGCGGACGCATCTTTGGCAAGTTGTCAAAAGACCTGATGGTGGCGGCCCGCAATGGCGCCGACCCCGATATGAACCCGCGCTTGCGTCTGGTGGTGGAGCAGGCCAAAAAGGTCTCGATGCCACGCGACACGATTGAGCGCGCCATCAAGAAAGGCGCCGGCCTGCTGGGCGACCCGGTGCATTTTGAGCGCGTCACCTACGAGGGCTTTGCGCCGCACCGGGTGCCCTTGATCGTGGAATGCCTGACCGACAACGTCAACCGCACCGTGTCTGAGATTCGCGTGCTGTTCCGCAAGGGCCAATTGGGCGCCGCCGGCTCGGTGGCCTGGGACTTTGACCATCTGGGCATGATCGAAGCCTCGCCGGTGAATGCCGAGTCAGACGCCGAGTTGGCTGCCATCGAAGCCGGTGCACAGGACTTTGAAGCCGCCGAGGACGGCGCCAGCTTGTTCCTGACCGACCCCGCCGATCTGGACCTGGTTTGCCGCGCCCTGCCTAACTTCGGATTCACCGTGCTCTCGGCCAAGATTGGCTACAAGAGCAAAACCCCGGTCAGCCTGGGCGAGGCGGAAATGGCCGAGGTAGAGGCCTTTCTGGATGCCATCGACGGCCAAGACGATGTGCAAAACGTCTATGTGGGCTTGGCCGGCTAAGGCGCAGTTTCAGCGGCGCTATTGATGCTATTGATGCGCGGCGCTTCGGGTTCGCTGTCAAAGCGATCGAAGCCGCTGTAGCAAATGAAATGCCGGCCCTTGGCCCGGCCGATCAGGGTCAGGCCCAGCTGCGTGGCCAAGGCATGGCCCATCTGGGTGATGCCGTTGCGAGACACGATGATGGGCACGCCCATCTGGGCCGACTTCATCACCATCTCGCTGGTCAAACGGCCGGTGGTGTAGAAGCATTGATGACTAGCGCCCACGCAGGCCAGCTCATCCGCATTCATCCACATCCAGCCGGCAATGCTGTCAATGGCGTTGTGGCGGCCGACATCTTCCATATGCACCAGCATCTGCTCGCCGCTGAACAGGGCGCAGCCGTGCACCGAACCGGCCTTCTTGTAGACGCTGTCGATCTTGCGCACCGTCTCGAGCATGGCGTAGAGCGCCGACTGGCTCAGTCGTGAGTCTGCCGCTGAGGGCAGCCTCAGCTCGGCCACATCGGCCATCATGGCCCCGAACACCGTGCCCTGGCCGCAGCCAGTGGTGACGATGCGCTGCGCCGTCTTGGCCTCGATCTGCGCGATGCCGGCTCGGGTGCGCACCGCCGCCGCGCCCACCTCCCAGTCCACGGTGATGGACTCCACCTCGCTGGCGCTTTCCACCAGGCGCTGATTGCGCAAATAACCCAGCACCAGCAACTCTGGCGCCAGGCCCAAGGTCATCAAAGTGACCAGCTCGCGCTTGTCCACGAAGACGGTCAAAGGCCGCTCGGCCGGAATGCTCATGCTGCGGCGCTGGCCAAATTCATCCAGCACCATCACCTCTTGAGTCAGCGGCGCCAGGCATTGGGTCAGACGGGGCAACAGCGTTGAATTGAGCGACATCAATGCGCCTCAGTCGCCATGCGACAAGGCTTCGCCCCGCTGCAGCTTTTGCAAATCATCCACGGTATTGGCATTGGCAAAGGCCTGCGCATCGTCAAAGTGCACCCGCACACAGCGATGTAGACCGGCCCAAGCCATGATCTTGCTTTGCCCGCTTTGGGTGAAGCGCACCAGGCTTTCCAGCAAGCTCGCCTTCATCAAGCAAAACACCGGCTGCGCCTGGCGCCGGGTCTCTCCATCGATCTCGGCCAGGGTTTCGACCAGCGCAATCTCAGCCTGCTCAGCCTCCAACGCCGCCGCCAAGCGAGCCACCATGTCTTCAGGGAACAGCGGCGAATCACAAGGCACGGTCACCAGATAAGGCGTTTCGCAATGCTCCAAGCCCGCCATGAAGCCGGCCAAGGGGCCAGCGAAATCGGGCAGGCTATCGGGCCAAACCGGCGCGCCAAAGGACTCATAGGCGCTCAGATTGCGATTGGCATTGATGAGGCAGGCGCCGACTTGCGGCGAAAGCCGCATCAGGGCATGCAGGGCCAAGGCCACTCCTTGGTAATTTTGCAAACCTTTGTCGACCCCGCCCATGCGGCTGCCGCGGCCACCGGCCAAAACCAAGCCGGTGATGTCTTGAGGAGAAATCATGCGCAGCGCCCTGACATCAAAACCGTGAAAGCCATCAAGGATTGGCGTTAGGGAAGAACAACTGCTCGCCGCCAATTTTGTAGGCCGCAATTTGCGCCTGACCGTCGGGCGACACCACCCAGTCCGCGAAGGCTTGCGCCAAAGCGGTCTTGGTGTGCGGATGCTTGGCCGGGTTGACCACGATCACGCCGTATTGATTGAACAAGCGCTTGTCGCCCTCGACCAGCACCGTCAACTGGGCACGGTTCTTGAACGACAACCAAGTGCCGCGGTCGCTCAGGGTGTAGGCCTCGCTGCTGGCGGCCATATTCAGGGCCGGGCCCATACCGCAGCCACAGGCGCGGTAGTCCAGCTTGGAGCTGCCTTTGACGGCAGGATCGTCAACACCGGCCTGTTTCCAAAAACGCAGCTCCGCCGCATGGGTACCGCTCTTGTCGCCGCGAGAAATGAAGACCGTGGCGCTGTCTTGCAGCTTCTTCAAGCCCGCGACCACATCGCGCCCTTTGACCTTGGCGGGGTCAGTGCTAGGCCCGATCAGCACAAAGTCATTGAACATCACCGGGCGACGCTGCAAGCCGAAGCCCTCGGCCACAAATTTCTCTTCGGCCGCTTGGTCATGAACGAAGACCACGTCCGCATCACCACGACGACCCACGTCCAGAGCTTGGCCCGTGCCTAAGGCCACCACACGCACATCGATACCGCTGGCACGCTTGAAGGCCGGCAGCAGGTGCGCAAACAAGCCGGACTGCTCGGTGCTGGTGGTGGAGGCCATCACGATGCTGCGATCCTGCGCCCAGGCGGAGATGCTCAGCGCGGCCCCCAAGCCCAAGGCGAACAAGGCGCGGGCGAAGTGGCGACGCGGGCCTGCAAAGCTGCGATTCAAGTCATGTCCCATTTCAACTCTCCCTTGAGAAACAGTTCGGTGCGCGGGTCCAGATCGTGCGTATTGAAAAATTCTTCGCACGGCAAATCGACGCGAATCTTGCCACGGTCCAGATAGATGACGCGGCTGGCCAAACGCTTGGCCTGGCCGAGATTGTGGGTGCTCATCACCAAGGTCATGCCTTCGGCTTTGAAACTGGCGAGCATGGATTCAATCTCGGTCTTGGCCGAGGGATCGAGGTTGGCCGTGGGCTCGTCCAAGAACAGTATTCGGGGCTGCCTGGCCCAAGCCCGCGCCAGGGCCAGGCGTTGCTGCTGCCCACCCGACAGCGCACGAGCCGGGCGGTCGCGCAGCCCTGCCAGACCGGCGCGCAGCAAAGCCTGTTCGGCCCGCGCCCGGCGCTCCTGTCGAGGAACTCCCGCCAGCCACAGGGCGATCAAGAGATTGCGCCACACCGACAGGCGCAGCATGAAGGGCCGCTGAAACACCATCACTTGGGCTGCGAGCGCCTCAGGCGCGACCTCGCGCCGCCCCGACAGTTTCACCAATCCGTGCAAGGCGCTCAAGAGACTGGTCTTGCCCGAGCCATTGGCGCCGATCAAGGCAATGAACTCGCCGGCATGAACTTGCAATGACACCTCACTCAAGGCCTGCACATCGCCAAAACGCAGGCCCACTTGTTCGAGGCGCAGCAAGACCTTTTCGCCCAGTGCAGCGCTCATGCCTGGCACCTCCCCTGCATCCCTTGGCGGCGCTGCAGCGTCTTCACGCCAGCGATCAGCGCATTCACCACCGCAACCATGCCCAGCAAGACCAGGCCCAAGGCCAAGGCCAGCGGCAAATCGCCCTTGCTGGTCTCCAGCGCGATGGTGGTCGTGATCACGCGGGTGAGCCCGTCGATATTGCCGCCCACAATCATCACCGCCCCCACCTCGGAGATGGCACGGCCAAAAGCGGTGAGCAAAATCGTCAGCACCGCCCAGCGCTCGTGCATCAACATCAAGCAAGCGGCGGTGAAGCGACTCGCTCCCATGGAGCGCAGCTGATCGCCGCCTTCGCGCAGGCCGTCGCCGACCAATTGCTGCGACAAGGCCGCAATCACCGGCAAGACCAAAAGGGTCTGCGCAAAAATCATGGCCTTGGGCGTGAACAGAATGCCCCAGCTGCCCAGAGGCCCGCTGCGAGACAAAAGCAAATAGACGACCAAGCCCACCACCACCGAAGGCAGGGCCAGCAAGGTGGACATCAGACCTTGCAGCAAGCGCCGACCCGGGAAGCTAGCCACGGCCAGCCAAGCACCAAAAGCCAAACCCAGCGCCGCAGCCAAGAGACTGGCGATGCCGCTGACGTAAAGGGACAGGCCAGCCGTATGCAAAAGCACCGGGTCCGCGCTCAGCACCAATTCCCAAGCCTTGCTCAGGCTTTCTGCAAACGCACTCAAGCCCGACTCACCCGCGCAAAACCCAATCGGTGGGCAGATTGAGCAAAAGGTTCTGAGGCTTGAGCCTCAAGCTGCCGTCGGGGCGCATTGCCAAGCCCAGATAAATCGGCTTGTCGGAGCGCGCCGGTGCATGCAGGCGGAACAAGCTGAGCAAACGCCCCAAACGCTCACTGTCGACCGCCTTGCCCTCATACAAATCATTCAGGAGACTCATGGACTCCGCATCCAAGCCGATGTGCCAGCGCCAAGCAGAGTCGTCCACCTGAGGCAAAGGCTCGATGGTCAAGACCTCCTTGTCCGGCCCCTGCAGGAAATGGCCCAGCCACTGAGTCAACACCTGGCTCAAGGCTTTCAGGCCCGAGTGGCTGCGGATCAGTTTGAAACTCAAGCCATGAGCCAACTCTTTGTTCAGCTCATGGGTCAGATCCAGCGCATACAAGGCCGACTCACCCTGACGCCAAAAATCAGAGGCATTCTCAGGGCTCAAGACGTCGAGCAGTCCCGCCGCTGAATGGGCAAATTGCTGGCGACTGTCCAGGGCCTCCAAATCAGCGCACAAGGCACGGCCTTCGCTCAGGCTCACTCGCTGCTCGCGATAGAGCAGCTGCGCCGCACGAACCTGAAAGGCATCCTCGGAGTCTCGCTGCAGGTAGCCGAGCACCGTGGCCACCAGGGCATCGAGAAACAGCGGTGGCACCTGGATGCGTGCGCTGCGCAAGACCGTCAGGTAGTAGCCTTCCAAGCTCCCAGCAGCCAGCAAAGCCTCGCGAAAAGCCAGAAACATCTCGAAGTTGGCGCGGGCATCCTCGTCCTCTATCGCAGCAAGCTCGGCCGATCCAACTGGCGCCAAAGCCTCTTTAGACAGCACCTTGTGCAACGCAATCTCTGCAGCACAGGATTCCGGAACCAAGGCCAATTCGGGGCGGCGAAAAATGAGCGCGAAGAATGCCGCATCCGGCCGCAACCAGCCCTGCGGGCTCAGCGACCAGGCCGAGCTCGCACCCAAATGCCAGAACACATGCAGGGGATTGGCGGGGAGTGCATCAGCCTCGAACGAGGCCATGGATTCAGCAGGCAAGGAGACAGGGCGATTCAATCCGTGTCACTTCTTGGGCTGCTGAGCGGGCGAGGCTGGGGGCGCCGACGCGGTGGCCACTTTGGCCGCACTTGGCGAAGTGGCCGCAGGTGCAACTGTTCCACCGGCTACCGCGCTGGCCGCCGGCTCCGGCGGGACAAAAGGTCCAGGGTCGGTGCAAGCCGGCGTCTCCACCACCGGTTGCAGTTCTTTGCCTGCGGCCTTGGCGCTCTTGCGATAGCCCTCGGCCGTGCGATTCATGGCCTGGCACAGCTGATAGGCCGAGACCTTGTCGGTCCAGGCAGTTTTAGCGGCCGTCACAGCGGCCTTGGCCTTGGCCTCATCGCTGGGCGCAGGCAACTTGGCCAATGCAGCCGTTGAGACCACCAAGCCGAGCAAGCCCGAGATCAGGCTCAGGCCGGAGAAATGAATGGGACGCAGCAGACGCATGATGTCTTTCCTTTTGGAGTGCAGCGGTTCAGTGCTGGGCGGCAGGCTTGGTCGCCGCAGCAGTGCCGGCAGACGCGCCCGTCGAGCGCTGGGCCGGAATCTTGCCGGCCTTGATGTCGTCATACCAAAGCTCATGGTGCTCGCGCGCCCAGCCTTCATCGACCATGCCGGTCTTCATGCCGCGGTAAGCATCCTTCATGCCTATGGTGCCCATATAGATGTGGCCAATGAACAGCACCATCATCAAAATGGTCGCCACCGCATGAATCATGTGGGCGATTTGCATATCGCCGCGCAGATAGGCCAGACCCGGCAGCAGCTGATCCAGCACCAGGCCGGACGCCACCACCACAAAGCCGAGCAAGAAAACCCCGGCCCAGAACACCACTTTCTCGCCGGCATTGAATCGTTCAGACGGCACCTCATGCCCGCCAAACAAACCACCGCCCTTGAGCAGCCAAGTCAGGTCATGCCGGTTCGGCAGGTTGTCTCGCGCAAAGGTAAAGAACACCACCAGCAAGGAGACCGCGAACAGTGGGCCGGCGAAGTTATGCGCCGTCTTCAGCGCATAAGTCAACCAGCCAAACAGGGTGCCGCCCAAGACCGGCTGCATCAAGAACTTGCCGAACGCCATTACCAAGCCCGAAATAGCCAGCACGCTGAAGGCGATGGCATTGCACCAATGCGCGGCGCGCTCGAAATAGGTAAAGCGCTCAATCAAGCGGCCAGTGTAAGGCTCATGACCGCCCAGCGTTCCCTTGGAAAAGTAGAACAAGGCCAAGGCCAAGACGGTGATGACAATCAAAGAGCCGCCATAAGGAATGATCCATTGATTGCGCACCTGCCGCCAGGCTTCGCCCGCTGTCGTGAAGCGCGAGCCGGGATACTGGACCATGGGCTGGATCAAGACGCCTTTTTCAGCGCCGGGCAAATTCGTCACGCCATGCTGAACGCCCGACTCGTGCACAGACCGCCAAAATGGTGCGTTATTGCCCGGTTGCGTCTTGGCACGTTGCGCATTGCTTTCGTCCGGCTGAGGAGCGGAGGGTGCCACAAAGCCGACGGGCGCGGCGCTTTGCTGAGCCGACGCCGCAGGCTCCGGCGCTGCTTGCGCACAGGCCAAACTGACACTCAAGCCAGCGAGCAGGGAAACAATGAAACTTCGCATGGTGGCTCCCCGAGGACTCAACGCGAATAGTCGTTTTGCGCTTGATTGCGATGGCGGATCTGGGCCTCCCAGGCGGCCTTGTCCCCTGCCTTCCAACCTGGCGCGACAAAGGCCGGATTGGCGGCCTCGCTGACGCTCCACACGGTGGTGTCGCCGCCCTGTTTGCCATCCAGCTTCTGGCTGCGTTCACCGCAGCCCTGCAAGGCCAACAAGGCGCCAAGGCAGAGCAAGCCCACGCGTGCGCCGCTCATGACTTCACCTCGCTGGCAGCAGCGGCCTTCGGCGTTTGAGCGCCATCGCTGGGCTTGCCATAGGCCGTGCCCCAGCCCCAGACTTCGCTGCCTTTGCCGCGCACCAAAACGCGGTTGCGGAAGATGTCGGCCACCACATCACCGTCACCACCCAGCAAGGCCTTGGTCGAGCACATCTCGGCACAGGCCGGCAACTTGCCCTCAGACAGGCGATTTCGCCCGTATTTCTCGTACTCGGCCTGGCTGCCATTGGCTTCGGGCCCGCCGGCGCAGAAGGTGCACTTGTCCATCTTGCCGCGCAGGCCGAAGGTGCCATTACTGGGGAACTGCGGCGCGCCAAAGGGGCAGGCATAAGAGCAGTAGCCGCAGCCAATGCAGATGTCTTTGTCATGCAAGACCACACCCTCGTCGGTGCGGTAAAAGCAGTTGACCGGGCAGACCGCCATGCAAGGCGCATCCGAGCAATGCATGCAGGCGACCGAGATGCTCTTCTCGCCGGCCACACCGTCATTCAAGGTGACGACGCGACGGCGGTTCACACCCCAGGGCACATCGTGCTCGGCCTTGCAGGCTGTGACGCAGCCGTTGCACTCGATGCAACGCTCGGCGTCGCAGATGAATTTCATTCTTGCCATGTCAGCACTCCAATCAAGCCGTGGCGCGGGTGACTTGGCACACCGTCGTCTTGGTTTCTTGCATCATCGTCACGCTGTCATACCCATAGGTCGTGGCGGTGTTGACCGCTTCACCGCGCACCACCGGTGCCGCGCCTTCAGGGTAATAGGCCAACATGTCCGCGCCTTGCCAGCGACCGGAGAAGTGGAAAGGCAGCCAGACCGTGCCGCGATCGACCCGCTCGGTCACCATGGCCTTGACGGTGATCTTGGCGCCGGTCGGCGTGGTCACCCACACGTCTTCGCCATTGCGGATGCCGCGGTCATTGGCAGTGGCGGGGTTGATCTCCACAAACATCTCTTGCTGCAATTCGGCCAGCCAAGGGTTGGAGCGAGTCTCCTCGCCGCCGCCCTCGTACTCGACCAAGCGGCCCGAGCTCATGATCAGCGGGAAGGTCTTGCCGATGTCAGCATTCTTCTCCTGCACGCTCTTGTAGAGCGTGGGCAGGCGCCAGAAGGCCTTTTTGTCGTCATGCGTCGGGTACTTGGCGACCAGATCTGGGCGGGTCGAGTAAAGAGCTTCACGATGCTGCGGGATCGGGTCGGGGAAATTCCAGACCACGGCACGCGCCTTGGCGTTGCCAAAGGGATGGCAGCCATGGCTCATTGCCACGCGTTGGATGCCGCCCGACAGGTCGGTCTTCCAATTCTTGCCCTCGGCCAGCTTTTGCTCGGCCTCAGTCAAGTCATTCCACCAGCCCAGTTTCTTGAGCAGCAGATGGTCAAACTCCGGGTAGCCGGTGGTGATCTCGGCGCCCTTGGAGTGAGAACCGTCTTCGGCCAGCAAGCTGACCCCTTCCCGCTCAACACCAAAGTTAGCTCGGAAATTACCGCCACCTTCCATCACATGTTTGGAGGTGTCATACAGATTCGGCGAACCGGGGTGTTTGAGCTCGGGCGTACCGTAGCAAGGCCATGGCAGGCCGAAGTAGTCGCCATCGAGCTTGTAGCCGGTTTCCTTGTCGATGCCGCCCTTGGCCTTGAGCGTCTTCACATCGAAGACATTCATATTGCGCATATGCGCTTTCAAACGCTCTGGGCTTTGGCCGGTGTAGCCAATGGTCCACAAGGCCTTGTTGATTTCGCGCAGGATGGACTCGGTCTCGGGCTCCATCATGCCGCCCTTGCCCGGCACCATCTTGTAGGTCTTGACCAGCTCTTTGTCGAAGCCCAGCTTTTGCGCCAACTGGAACATGATCATGTGGTCGGTGCGCGATTCCCACAGCGGCTCGATCACCTTCTCGCGCCACTGAATCGAGCGGTTCGAGGCGGTGCAAGAACCGCTGGTCTCGAACTGCGTACAGGCCGGCAAAAGGTAAACCGCGCGGTTCGGATTCTTATCTTCGTCTTTGCCGGGCATGGCCGCCATCGCGGCCGTGGCTGAAGGATAAGGGTCGACCACCACCAACAGGTCCAGCTTGTCCATGGCCTTCTTCATCTCCAGACCCCGGGTCTGAGAGTTCGGCGCATGACCCCAGAAGAACAAGCCGCGCAGATTGCTTTCTTGGTCGATCAGTTCGTTCTTCTCCAGCACGCCGTCGATCCAGCGCGACACGGTCATGCCGGGCTTGGTCAGCATGCCGGGGGCGTACTGCTTTTTGATCCACTCGAAGTCCACATCCCAGATCTTGGCAAAGTGCTTCCATGCGCCTTCCGCCAGGCCGTAATAGCCAGGCAGTGAATCGGGGTTGGGGCCGACGTCGGTTGCGCCCTGCACATTGTCGTGACCACGGAAGATATTGGTGCCGCCGCCGCTCACCCCCACATTGCCCAGCGCCAGCTGCAAGATGCAAGAGGCCCGCACCACCGCATTGCCGGTGGTGTGCTGGGTCTGACCCATGCACCAGACGATGGTGCTGGGGCGGTTATCGGCCAGGGTCTTGGCCACCTTGTAGCAGGTCGCCTCATCAACACCGCAGGCCTCCTCGACCTTGTCCGGCGTCCACTTGGCCATGATCTCGTCGCGCACCTTGTCCATGCCGTAGACGCGGTCGTGGATGTACTTTTTGTCTTCCCAGCCGTTCTTGAAGATGTGATAGATCAAGCCGAAGACGAAGGGGATGTCGGAGCCCGAACGGATGCGCACATAGTCGTCCGCCTTGGCCGCCGTGCGGGTGAAGCGCGGGTCCACCACAATCATCTTGCAGCCGGTTTCCTTGGCATGCAGCATGTGCAGCATGGAGACCGGGTGCGCCTCGGCGGCATTCGAGCCGATGTACATCGCAGCGCGGGCATTGCGCATATCGTTGTACGAGTTGGTCATGGCTCCGTAGCCCCAGGTATTGGCCACACCGGCCACCGTGGTGGAGTGGCAAATCCGGGCCTGGTGGTCGCAGTTATTGCTGCCCCACAGACTCACCCATTTGCGCAGCAAATAGGCCTGCTCATTGTTGTGCTTGCTGGAACCGACCACAAAGACCGAATCGGGGCCGCTTTGCTTTTTCAGCTCCAGCATCTTGGCGCTGATCTCGTTCAGCGCTTCATCCCAGCTGATTTTTTGATACTTGCCGCCCACCAGCTTCATCGGAGTGCGCAGGCGATGCTCACCGTGGCCATGCTCGCGCAAGGCCGCGCCCTTGGCACAGTGCGCGCCGAGGTTGATTGGCGAATCAAACACCGGCTCTTGGCGAACCCAAACACCGTTCTCCACCACCGCATCCACCGCGCAACCGACCGAGCAGTGGCCGCAAATGGTGCGCTTGACTTCGACCTTTTTGCCACCGGCCGCGGCTGGGGCTGCATCAGCGGCATGCGCCTTCTTCTGCACCAGACTCAGCTGCGAGGCTGCCAAGCCCGCGCCCAAGCCCAAACCCGAGCGGCGCAGGAACAAACGGCGGTCCATGGTGGGGATGGCGCGGCGGCTTTGACTGTCGAGGCCGCGCACCAAGCTATTGACCATGCCAGACTGGCTGGCGCTGGCAGACCCAGAGTTTTTGCGAGTGAGCAACATATCGTCTCCTGCTGGCCGGTCTCAACAAAGCCCGGCACGAATTCTTTGACTTGACTGCGCGGCGCGCGCCGCACTCGCCGACTTACGAGCGCGCGGTCTCGTAATAGCGCAAGACATGCGGGCTGAGCTGATAGCCACCGCTGGCCTCAGCGGGCGCAGCCTTGCTGACCGCCACCACCTCTTCAACCGGCGCGCCCGGCAAGACCTTGACTGCGACGGCCGCAGCGCCTGCCGCTCCGAGGCCCAAGAGCCAGCCGCGCCGCGCCCCAGGTTCAGCTGTCGCCTTTTCACTCAGACCCTCGCTGGCTTTGGCCTGGGATTCAGTCAATTGCTTTTTGCTCATGGTCATCAGCTCCGAAAAACGCCTGCCGTTCGAATATATCCCCGCTGAGCCGCCTTTGCATTGTGGCCAGACCCGCAGTTCGCACCGAGCGCAATCCCCAGTTTGTCAGCCTGCAGCAAGCTGGCTGTGGCGACCCGCCAAAAAATCAAAGCTCCAACAGATCAAAGCCCTGCATCTCAACCGCGAAGAAATCTTGTGCAAACACGGCAAGAGCTCCATAGAAATCTGCCCGCGGATGCTGAGCCAGGGCCTCGCAGAAACCTTGCGCCCAGGCCCGCAGATGTGCATTGAAAAAGCGCTGTTGCCCCGCGAGATTGCTCACCCCGGCATCCTCACCCGCGATCAAGTAACGCATCACTTCACAGACCGATGCAATATGGTCTTCGGTCTCCAAGACCGCTTGGGGCCGCTCCAGGCCCAGGGCCAGCAAGTCTTGACGCAAGGCGGCCAAAGGCTGCTGGTTCAAGAAGCCAGTCAGGTAGAAGGAGCCGTAAACACAGACCTCCGGCTTGCCCACCCCGCCGAACAAAGCCACAAACTCATCATTGATATCCTGCAAACTCAGGCGCCGGGCGGCTCCGACCAAGGCCGACCAGTGCGTTTCCAGAAAGGCACCGGCACTGGGCGCTTCGGTCACCGCCACACGCAATTGTTCAAACAAGTCGGCGCGGGGCGGGGCATAAAACAACTCGGCCAGCAGACCATAGACCTCGGCGCGGGCCAGTTCTTCGGCCAGGCCGCCATCGGCATGTTCGGCGGCGCCGGTCCAATGGATGGCTTGGGCTGGAGCTTGAACTGGGGCTTGGCTCATAGATCGGTAATCCTGACTTCATTCGGGTTGCTGTGCAGATCGACCACGCGGCAGTCCGCACACATTTGCAAGCGTCGCGCGCCTGCGCCTTGAAACATTGGGTGCGCGCCCAGCTTGGCCAGCATCAGCTCAATCGCCTTGGGGCTGGCAAAGGGCTTGGCGCAGCGCACGCAGCAAAAAGGCTCCACCTCATTGAGCACCTGCATTTGCTTGCGAGTGCGCCCACCATCGGCGAGCAAGAGGCGCGGCACGAGGCTGATGGCCTGCTCCGGGCAGGTGCTGGCGCACAAGCCGCATTGAACACAGTTCTTTTCGATCAAACGCAGTTGCAGTTTGTCGGGGTTGTCGGCCAAGGCGCCGGCCGGGCAGGCGCTGACGCAACTTAGGCACATGCTGCAGCGCTCGGCATCCACACTCAGGCTGCCGAAGGGCGAGCCCTGCTCGGGCAAAGGCAACTCTTCCGGCAATTGCTGAGCCTGGCTCATCCAGTGCTCCAAGCACAGCTCCAAGGTGGCGCGCTTGTCGGCCAGGACGCGAAAGCTCGCCGCTTGCGCAACGGTTTGCCCCGCCGGGGCCTGCAGCGCAGCGTCCAATTCCTGTGCCGAGCGGGCCTCGATCAGGGTCAGGTGTTGCCCCTTGAACCCCAGGCCGCTCAAGATAGCTTGGGCGACCGCCATTTGCGCCTTCACCGCGTCACGGTAAGCCGGCGCTTCTTCCTCAGTCATCAAGACCCAGACGTTGGCGGCACCGTAAGCCAAGGCTGAGAGCCAGAGCTCCATGCCCATCGATGCGGTATGCCAAGCGTCAATGGGCAAGACGCGCGCAGGCACGCCGTGCACACCCGCCTCGGTGCGCGCCGCGCGACCCAGGGCGCCAATCAGTTGGGCGCCTGCCGCCTGGCTGTGGATCAAGAGCGCGGCATCCTTGCCGCCCGCGCGCGCATAGGTGTTCAGCAAGGTGCGAATGCGCTGGCCCTGCGCATCGGCCGAAGGCGTGGCGTAACTGATCGCGCCACTTGGGCAAACCGTCGTACAGGCGCCGCAACCCACGCACAGATGCGGCTCCACCACGATGCCGGCCAACGCCGCGCCGCCCGGCTTGCCCTTGCGCGAGGCATCGCTGCGGATGGCCTGCGCCGAGCACACATCGATGCAGGCTGAACAGCCGATCTGTTCATTGCGGCTGTGCGCGCAAAGCTTTTGCTTGTAGTTGAAAAACTTGGGCTTCTCGAATTCGCCCACCGCATCGCGCATCTGCAGCACTGCCTTCATCAAGCGAGCGTCATCAGGCGCATGGAAATAGCCCTGCGGTGGCTGATGCAGATCGATCAACGGCAAGTCGCTCAAGTCCAAGACCAAATCAAAAGTCTCGCTGCGCGTCTGCGGCGGCCGGTCAAAGTCAATCGCGCCGGCCGCCGCGCAGGCTTTGACGCAGTCGCGGTGGCTGCTGCAGCGGCTTATATCGACTTGGTAGCTGAAATCAATGGCCGACTCGGGGCATGCGTCGATGCAAGCATTGCAGCGGGTGCACAGATCCAGATCGATGGCATTGTTTTGTGACCAGCTCACCTCAAACGCTCCGAGCCAGCCGCGAACCTGAACATCTTCGCCCGCAAAAACCGGCAAGCTGCGCTGCTGCGGCAGCTGGCCCGGGCCCTGGATGAGCAGGCTCAAGTCCAGTTTGTCGGCCAGCATCTCGGCGGCACGCCCGGCCCGTTCGGGCGATCCGATCAACAAGGCGCGGCCCTGGGAGCGGTAGCTGACCGTCGGCACCGGCGCAGCGTCTGGCAATTGCGCCAGCGCCAGCAAAGCGGCCATCTTGGGCGTTGCCTTCGCCGCGTCCTTGGACCAGCCGCCGGTCTCACGCAAATTGACAAAGCGAATCGGTCGCTCGCTGATCGAGGGGGCGCCGACCGTCTGCTCATTCAACTCCAGAAAGAGCCGGCTCTCCTGGGTACAAGCCACCAGCAAATCACCCCCGGCCGCGGTGCTGGCTTTGGCTGCGCGCTGAAAGTCGCCCGCCTGGCTGCGACAGAGCAAGGTGTGGACCGTCTCCAGGCCCCGGCTGGCCTCAGGTCCCAGGGCTTTTTGCAGCGCCGGGCCGTCCAGCGGCAGGGTCTTGTTGCAATTGCAAATCAGGGTCGTCGTCATCGGGCTGGCTCGAGGTTTCGATTGCTGGCGTTGAGGATGGGGGAGGCGATGCCGGCTCAGTGCGGGCATCAAGGGTCAGATCTTGCGCGTCACCCGGAGGCGTGGTTTCTTCCTGCGCAAACAAGTTCAAAGCCCGCGACTGGTTCATCTGCCGCAGCATCGCGAGCGGAATTGGGTCGGGCTGGCTGTAGTCGTCGATATAGGTATCGAGTCCGTCCATCACATTGAAGTGCGGGTCGGAGAAAAACAGCTTCTTCATCGCTGCGCGCTGCACGCCGAGGTCCACATCTTGGGCCATGAAGCGGGTGTAGTCGGAGTCGGCCTTCAGTTCGGCCACATCCGACCAAGTTGGCGCCGCGACAAGCTCGGGGGGCGGGTCCATCGCCTGCACCACGGGAGCTTCCGGGCTATCTGCGGCCGTGGTCTGCGGAGCAGCACGCGGCATCGCCACCGGGATGGCGGGCACGGCAGGGGCGGGTGGCAACTCCGGCAGCGGCTGCCCCGCCCGCGCCAAAGCCTTGCGCCGTCCCCAGCGCGCCAGGAATCCTGCGGGAGCCTCATCGCTTGCTTCAGCCATCAGCGGCGCTCTCCGGGCGAGACAAAAGACTGCGGGCGCCGACGTTCTTTCTTCACTTCTGGCCGGTAATAGACTTCGACATAGCTCTGCAACCAAGCAGCAAGGTCCGCCGGCAAAGGCACGTTGTCGACCCGCTCTTGCGCATCCAACCAGCGGCCGGCTTCGGTATAGCTCAGGCTGACACGCTCGGCCCAGGCCACAGACGGGTCTTCATCGCTGACACGCCACACCACAAACCAAACCGGCGCCCCCGAACTGAGGTTGAGAAAGTAGCCTTCCGCCTCGTCGGGATAGAGCGTCAGCTCAAAGTTCGGATGCAGCCGAGTCTGCAACTTGCCGTCATCACGCAAGACGCGAGGCTGGTCCCCAAATGCTGTTTGATGCGCCACCACATCGACGACAGAAAAGCGCCAGTCTTCCCATTGATTGGGCTGCGCTTCGCGCTGCAACAAGACCGCCACCGTCACCGAGGGGCGACCCGGAGGCAGTGGGTCCTGAGCCTGCGAGTGCGTTTGCCTTTGCGATGAATCCACAGCGTCGTCCATCGCCGCAGTCTAGCGGTCGGCGAAGCCCCTGGCAGTGGATGGCCTTCTGAACCCACTCCATCTTGCGCTCAGCGCAGGGTAAACACCGCCACCGCTTGCTGCAATGTTTGCGCCTGCTGACGCAAGCTTTCCGCAGCGGCCGCGCTTTGCTCGACCAAGGCGGCGTTTTGCTGGGTGGTCTGGTCCATTTTGCTAACCGCATCGCCGATCTCGGCCACGCCAGCACTCTGTTCGCTGCTCGCACTGCTGATCTCACCCATGATGTCGGTCACACGCTTGATGGAGGCCACGATTTCTTCCATGGTGGCCCCTGCCTCGTCCACCAAACTGGTGCCGCGCTCGACCCGCTCGACGCTGTCATTGATCAGCTGTTTGATCTCCTTGGCGGCCTCCGCGCTGCGCTGCGCCAAGCTTCGCACCTCGCTGGCGACGACCGCGAAGCCGCGCCCCTGCTCGCCAGCACGCGCGGCCTCGACCGCCGCGTTCAAGGCCAGGATATTGGTCTGGAACGCGATGCCGTCGATCACGCTGATGATGTCGGCGATGCGGCGCGAGCTGTCATTGATGCCCTTCATGGTGTCCACCACCTGACTGACCACCTGCCCGCCCTTCTCGGCCACCGAACTGGCGTTGACCGCCAGTTGATTGGCTTGGTGCGCGTTGTCGGCGTTTTGCCGCACGGTGCCACCCAAGATATCCATGGACGAGGCAGTTTGCTGCAATGAGCTGGCTTGTTGTTCGGTGCGGGTGCTCAGATCGTTATTGCCTTGGGCAATCTCGGCACTGGCATTGACGACGCCATCCGTGCCATGCCTGACCTGACTGACGGCCTGAGAAAAGCGCTCCACCAATTCGGCCAGCACACCCATTACGCTGTTCGGATCGCTGCTGTCGTTCTTCAGCTGTTGCGCCAGATTGCCCCCAGCGATCACCTTGACAGCCTCCACCACTTGATAAGGCTCGCCGCCCAAGCGGCGGCTGACCCAATGCTTGGCGTACCAGAGCAAAGCCAGGCCGGTGCCGGCAGTCAGCAGGGCCATCAGTACCACGGCTTTGAACCAGCGGTCTTGGGCGGCTTGCGCCTCGCGCACGGCCGACTCGGTACGCGCATCCAACATGCGCAAGAACTCATCCACCGGCTTCATGATCTTGGCCTTGAACTGGTGATAGTTCTTGTCGTGCATCAGGGCCTGGGCTTTGGCCAAATCAGGTTCGCCTTGCTTGGTGAACTTGCCGCTGCCATCGTCGTACAGGCCCTTCACCAAGTTCATGGCCACGGTCTCGGTCTTGACCAAGTCGTCTGAGTTGCCCGCCGCTTCCTTCAGCTTGCCGAACTCGGCGTCGGTGAAGCCGGCGGCTTTCATCATGTCCAGCAAGGGCAGGCTGGTACTGCTGCCCTTGCCTGCCGGCGGCGTGACGCCTGCTGCGCGAAAGTCCCAGTAGATCTTTTCATAGCCACTGGGCCGCGGCTTCTTGCCATTGCGAATGTCCAGCACCTCAAAGTACTGCTGCTCCCACTGGGGGTCCCCGGTCATCACATAGGTGCGAGCCAAGCGGGTCAGATCGTCAGAACTCTGGCGCAACTCATCGGCCAATATGGAGGAGAGATAGCGCGCGCCCTCGGCGGCGGTAACGGCATCGCCCGCCGCACTCAATCTGGAAATGGCAACAAGAAGCAGCAGCACGACCGCCCCCATGGCGAGCAAGGCCGCACTGAACATCTGCTTGACGGTTTTCATCGATGTGTCCCCTGAGAAGATCCGCAAAGCGAATCCGATTCACCCAGGTCGCCACAGGTCAAGAGGTCTGCTGCACCGTCAAATCCACCGTCCACACCGCGTCAGGCATCACCCGCAGGCCCGCAGTTCACCCGGTCTCGGCGCGTGCATCCCATCGCGACAAGCCGCGACCACGCAGGCCGGGCAGGAGGTCATGCGCAGAGCCTTCGAGCCCTGCTGTTCGCCTCGCCTTTCTACCGGCACCTGTGGGCTATCGGATGCGCACTAACAGCCTTGAATGTGCAAATTCACCTTCGAGCCCTCTTTGAACTCAGCGGCCGGGCCAGCGCCGAAGCCACGACCAGACTCTCAGGTGCTCAGGTGCTCAGGTGCTCTTGGAGATCGAGATATTGGGGAACTTGGACGAATAGTCCTTGGACTGAGCCGCAATCTTGACCGCCACTTGGCGGGCCAGGGCCTTGTAGAGGGCCGCCACTTCGCCATCGGGGTCGGCCACCACGGTCGGCTGGCCGGCGTCGGCCTGAACGCGGATCGACATGGCCAAGGGCAAGGCACCCAGGTAGTCGACACCATAGGCCTCGGCCATCTTGCGCCCGCCATCGGCGCCGAAAATATGTTCGGCGTGGCCGCAATTGGTGCAAATGTGCACGGCCATGTTCTCCACCAGGCCCAAGATCGGCACGCCGACCTTTTCAAACATCTTCAAGCCCTTCTTGGCATCGATCAGGGCGATGTCTTGCGGGGTGGTGACGATCACCGCGCCGGTCACCGGCACCCGCTGCGACAGGGTCAGCTGAATGTCCCCGGTGCCGGGCGGCATATCGACCACCAAATAGTCGAGGTCTTGCCAGCGGGTTTGGCGCAGCAATTGCTCCAGCGCCTGGGTGGCCATGGGGCCGCGCCAGATCATGGCTTGGTCGTCTTCCACCAAGAAGCCGATCGACATGATCTGCAGGCCGTAGCCCACCATCGGTTCCATCAGCTTGCCGTCTTCGCTCTCGGGGCGGCCGCTGACGCCCAGCATCATGGGCTGGCTGGGGCCATAAATATCGGCATCCAACACACCAACGCGTGCGCCTTCGGCGGCCAGCGCCAGCGCCAAATTGGCCGCCGTCGTACTCTTGCCCACACCGCCCTTGCCCGAAGCTACGGCGATGATGTTCTTCACCCCAGGCAGCAACTGCACACCGCGCTGCACCGCATGGGCGACGATTTTGCTTTGGATGTTGACGCTGACATTGCTCACGCCTTCGACACTGCGCGCCGCCGCCACCAAAGCGCGCCGCAACTCGGCCTGCTGGCTGGCGCCAGGGTAAGGCAACTCGATATCAAAGGACACATCGCCACCATCCAGACGCAGATTCTTCAGCTGCTTGGCGCTGACGAAGTCCTGCGCGGTGTTCGGGTCGACGACGGTTTGCAGCGCTTGCAGCAGCGCGGATTCTTGGATGGCAGGCATGAGGCAATCGTGGTGAACAAAGGCCGAGGCCCAAACAGGCCCGGTGATGGCCGCGAAGTCTAGCCCAGCGCCCTTACCCTCACAGCGCCGACGTCTACTTCAGCAAGCCTCAGCCCACCCTTTCGCGCAGATCTCAGAGCGGGCAGGCACTCGGATTCTTGGCCTCCAAGATCGCCCACTGCACCTCCAGCTTGGGCGCATTGCCGCGTCGGGACCACGGCAGGCTCAAGGTGCCGGTAGACGAGGCTTGCTCCAGCAAGGCCGCCACACGCGGATCCAGCGGATTGGCCATATCGCGCCGATCGATCACCAGCAAGGCACCGCAGTCGCTCACCATATGAGGTTTGATCCAGGGTGACTTTTGCGGGTCAGCGTCAATGAACACCATGGGCTGCGTCTTGCTGCGCACCGAGACATTGCCGGCCAGCCAGGTTTCGCCAATCACCACGCGCAAGGGGGTGCGCGCATGCTCTTTCCAAACCACGTCGAGCTTGCGCGCCAGACGCGCCGCAGGGAAATTGGAACGCGCGGCATGGCCGATGCGGTCAGCGCCCCAGGCACCGCCAATCACCATGCCCAGCGCCAGCAGCAACTCCATGCCCACGCACACCCACAAGGCTTTGCGCACCAGCTGATCGGTAGCCGACTGGCGGCGCAGCACATAAAGCGCCAGCACACCGGCCATCACAAAAAAGGTGGCCGCCCAGGCGGAACCCAAACGAACCCCGGCCACACCGACGAGCGAGGTCAGCACCACCGGCCCAAGCGTCATAAACAGCACAAAAGTCCACTCCGACTTTGGCTCAGCGGCCACAGTCTGGGCTGGCGCCTCAGCTGCAGTGGTCTTGGCGCCCCGTTTGAGCCAGGCCATCAACAAGCCCAGCCCAATCAGCAAGGGCAAGACCCGACCCAGCTGAATCACCAGGAACTTGAACAAGCGGCCCCAGTGATCGATGTCGTCCGCATCGTTTTGCCCGTGAACCGCGCGGTCAGCATAGGCCAGACCGGGCGAGCCATCGCGCAGCAACCAGTCAATATGCGGCAGCATCAAGGCCGCACAAACCAACAGCGCCAGCCCAACGCCGGCCCAGGCGCGCCAGCTGCGCATGCGATGGTCTTGCAGCATCCAGGCGCCAATGACGGCCAACCAGATCAAGGCGCTGTACTTGGACAACAGGCATAAAGCAGCAGCGGCACCGACAAGAATCCAGCGGCCCAGTTGCTCCATTTGACTGACCTGACCGGCCTGCCCCTGCGAGCGCACCGCCAACAAACTCAGCCACAACAAGAGCCCCACTGGCATCAGCTGGATGGTGTTGTGGTTGGCCATGATGCCGTGCACGCCGTGATAGATCAGCAAGCTGCTAAGCGCCACCGACACAAAGGCACGCGCCGGCGTGGTGACCAGCAAGGCAATGCGCCAAATGAAGAGCTGCATCAGGACCACGCTGAGTTGGGCGGCAAAAAAGGTCACCCACATCGAGCGACCTAGCAAGCTGGTCCAGCCATAAACCCACCAAGTCGGGAACGGTGGATGTTTGTAATAGCCCCATTCCAGCGACTGCTGCCAAACCAGTTGCTCGACGTTGTCCCAGGGCGGCGCGCGGTGGCTCAAAGAGGCCAGCACCGTCCACATGAGCAGATGAAATGCCATAAAGCCCCAGGTGAGCCAGGCCATGTGCTGGGCATTGGCGGCATCCAGGCCAAAGGGCAAAACCTGCTTCGCCGAAGGGCCCGAGGTGGGCGATGCTGAGTCAATTGGGCCCGCAGGCTGCAGCCCACGCGGCAATTCAAGACCTGGCATGGCAGGTCGATTCGTCCACATTGAAATATCCCTCGCAAGGCCTCCCAAGGCCCGATGGGACTACTCGGGCCCACCACCGCGTGGAGCCCCAAAGGCCCCACTTCGCCCGGTTGCGACGCCCCAAAACCAAGCGATGGAGGGATGATGCGCACCGGCTGCTTTACTCGGGCGCAATCATAAAACTACAAATATTTACAAACCATCACCCCTTCGAGTGGGGTCGGGCTCGAAATTGAGCAGTTTTTGTGGCGCTCAGGCCGATTGTTTGAAGGCCATCACGGCCTGGTTGCGCAAGGTACGCAGCAGCGACAACTCTTTTTCGCCGAGATCCATGCCTCCCGGCTGCGATTTGTCGGCGTAGATCAAGGCGAAAGGCAGGCCTTTCATCAACATCGGCAAGAGCAAGAAGCTCGGTGCCCGCACACCACCTTGGTACCAAGTGGGCAGGCGTTCGGCGATATTGGCTGCCGAAGCATCGGTGATCAAGGTGTCGGCACCTTTCTGGCAAACGGCAGCGAACAAATCGGCTTGGCCGTTGGCGGGCACGCGCAAGGGCACTTTGAAATACGGCACGATCTGCTCCACCCCCTCGCCCAGGCCAAAGCGGCCCGTCAAGCACTCGGTCTTGGGATCGCGCAGGCAAAACACCACTCGGCGAAAGCCGAGCGCCCGAAATATCGTCTCCAAAATCATGCGCAGCACTTCATTGAGCTTGAAGGTCTCCACCATCGCATTGGTGATGTCCTGGATGCCAGCCGCCATCATCTCCACCGCTTGCTCGCGCGTCAGCTGCTGGCCGCTCAAACCCAGCGTCGGCTCCAGGACCTGGGTGGCCTGCAGTTCATGTGGCGTCAAAGAATCGCTCAGAGAAGGCGTCAAGGGCGCCAGCAGCCGCTGCGCCGGCGAACTTTTCGGCGGCCGAATCCCCATGGCATCGGCCACCTGCGCCAAACGCTGGCGGGCCTGGTCGGCCGCCACATCGAAGTGTTCCGCCGTCACGCCCAGCACCCGGGCATAACGTTGAGCCATGGCTTTCATGCGGCCATGAGCCTCGGCCGGGTCGGTGCGCAAAATCACATCGGCCACGTCATTGGCGGCGTGAGCCAGCCAACGTTGCCGCTCGGTCGGGCTCTCGACCAATCGTGTCGGGGGGTCGCCGCTGGGGCGGCGCATGCTTTGCTGCAGACTTTCGGGCAGCCCCCAATGGCGTGCAACGCCCAGGCCCAGCTGTTCATAGCTCATACCCAAAACCTGGGTGGAGGCGACGGTCTCGCTGACCGGAGCCTTGTGAGTCGTGGATCCCGCTGGCGCCTGAGGGTCTCGCTCGGCCCGCGTTATGCGGCGGACCTGCTGCGCCTCCTCTGGGAAGTAAAACTCACACAAAACACGCCCCAAATGATGCAGCATGGCGCAAAGAAAGGCCTCTTCACTTTCGCGCGGATTCAGGCACAACTCGCGTGCCAAAGACGCGGCCATCAAAGAGCGCAGGAACTCATCTCGCAGTTGCTGCGCATGGGCTTTGTTTTCCATGCGCTCCAGCAAGATCAAGGACAAGGCTAGATTGCGTATGCCGGCGAAACCGACCAAGGCCACCGCACGGGACACAGTGCTGATGCTGCCGCCGCCGGCATGGCTGTATTGCACGGTATTGACCAGGCGCAGTAGTTTTTGAGTCAGCGCCACGTCTTTCAAAATTTCGTTGGACAGGCTGGCCAGACTGCCGTTCTCTGAGGCCGTCAGGTTCTGGATGCGGTTGATCGCATCGGACATGGCCGGGAAGTCGCTCTTGTGCCGCATGCGCCGCAGCAAAAACTCCAAGGCCACGCCGTCGCCGCCCTCTTCCGATTCCTGTTGCTCCGGATGTAGCCACCTGGACAAAGCCTCATGCATGGATTGGGCACTGGGCCAGCGCCGCTCGGGCTCGCGCGCCAGGCCGCGCTGCACGATGGCACGCAGGGCATCGTCGACATCCGGGCCCAAGGCAGACGGCATGATGAGGTCCTGGCTCTTCACTTTCTGCACCGCGGCCCAGGGATCGGGGTCGTAATTCAGGCGTTGGCCACTCAGCAACTCGGCCAGCACCACAGAAGCCGCGAATACGTCCATTTGCGCGCTGGGCGGAGCGCCGGCGGCCACCTCGGGCGACAAGTAGCCGGGCGTGCCGACGATGCGCTGCGAAGTGGCCGCAGCCGCCGAGCCCGGCGACGATGCGTTCCTGTCCAAACGCGCGGCAATGCCGAAGTCCATGACACGCGCCAGACCACGGCCATCCAACAAGATATTGCTCGGCTTCAGGTCACGGTGCACCACACCGGCCAGATGCGCAGCCTGCAGACCGTCCAGCACTCCCAGCATCAGCTCCACTGCCGCGCGCGCATCCATGGCAGCATCAGCGCTGCTGGAGCGCCACGCACGCATGCGATCGGCCAAGGTGCCGCCCGGCACATATTCAAACACCAAGTAAAACTGGCCCGCCTGACTGTCGGCCTCAAAGACCGGCACGATATTGGGATGATGAAGTCGGCTGACGGCACGGGCCTCGTGCAGCCATTCATCGACGCTGAGCGGGTCGGCTCCCGGCTTCAAGACCTTCAGGGCCACATCGCGGTCCAGACGCGGATCGTGAGCCAACCAAACGGTGGCTTGGGCGCCCTCGCCCAATTTCTTCAGCAAACGAAAACGGCCCAGCTCCGGCAAGGAAGCCAGCGGCATCAAACCGGAAGGGGTGGACCAATCGTCAGAGGGCATCAAGGCTTGGCTTCGCGTCAAGGCAAAAGGTGTCGAATCCGTCGTATCGCGTCAAGCCGCCCACCCCATCAAGAGGGGCGTTCTCCCGACTTGGCCGCTAAGCGAGCCCGCAAGGACGAGGGCTTGGGCTCCACCGCATCCAGCGGCCCATGCGCAGACAGCTGAGCAAACGAGGAATTGGCCGTCTCGGGGCCGGCACCGGGGTTTTCCGGATTCATGGCTTGGTGCACTTCGCGCAAGCCAAGCCCCAAAGTGCGCGCATAGCGGCGAGTGGCCAGTTCAATGCCGGCTTGGCGCTTGGCCTCGGGCAGCATCAAGGCGTCCACCAACTCATTGGCCAAGCTGCAGGTCAGGCGTAGCAAATCAGCCTCGCTGTCGGCGGCGCGCAGCGCCGCTGTGGGCGCTTGCCGACGAATCATGTGAAGCAACTCTTCGCCCAGACTCCAATGCTTGGCAACAGCAGCGCCAAGGGATTCCAGATCACAGCCCAGCACCGCAAATGCGGCGGCCTGCTCGCTCATGCCTTGCGGATGCGGCTGGTCTGAGGTGGGCTCAGGCGGCTGCATCAATTGGCGAATCTGCTGCGCGTCATCGGGGAAGTGGTATTGCAAGAGCAGCCGACCCAGGTTTTGCATCACCGTGATCAGGTAGACCACCTCGGCGTCATAGCCGGCTGGGCGCAGCGCCTGCGCGATCTGGCCGGCGCGCTGCACCCGCTTCATCAGGCTTTGCAACATGGCCGCCTGCACCTCATTGAGCGGCCCCGGCCAAGGCTTCAAGGCCCGCGCCGCTTGCTGCACCCCTTCCAGGCCCAGCATGGCAATGGCGCGGCGCATATTCAAGACGGTACCGTCCACCGCCGCGCCGCTTTGCTTCAGCGAGTTATTGACCCGTCGCAACAGCTCCAAGCTCAGCGCCATGTCTTGCAAGACCAAGCCGGACAAAGCGCTGGTGTGCTGCCGCTCCATGGCGGAGGACTGACCCACCCGCTGCAAAGCTGTCGAAGTGCTGGGCAGATGACCAATCCGCTGCAGCTTGTCCATCAATAAGACAATGGGCCCATCTTCCGCATGTGCGGCCGCGGTGCGCCAGCCATCGAGGGCACGTAAAAAACTGCGAGCGATGTGATAGCGCTGCTTGGCCTGCCGGTCGGTGGCGCGATTGCAAATGGCACGCAGCGGCTCAGGGATGGGGTGCGGCGTCTCCCAACCCATGCGCACCAATTCATGGCCAATGGGCTGCATCTGCTGCACCACCGTCTGCAGATCGTTTTGTTCCAGCACCGGGCGGCCGCTGAGGATGCGATGCAGCATCAGGCCAACGCACAAAATGTCTTCGGCTGCGGCTTCGCGCACGGCACGGCGGGTGACCGAGTTGTAGTCAACATGGGCCGGAAACACCTCTTGCGCCACCTCAAGGCCGATGACTCGAACCTGATTGCTGGGGCTGATGATCAGGGTGGCGCATTGCACATCGCGATGCACATGGCCGGCCTCATGTGCAAAAGCCAGCCCTTCCAGGTATTGGCAGACCCATTCGGCAGCGTCCACAGGCAAAGGTGAGGCCTGGCGCGCCAAACGCTCATCCAAGGTTTCGCCCAGCGCCCGGTCATAGGCGATAAAGGGCCATTGCTCGACTTGGCCGATCTCCACCACATGGGCCAGATTCGGGTGCTGCACTCGCGAGGCCGCATTCGCCATCTTGAGCCAATGCTCGGTGGCTGAGGGACTGTTGGGCGCCACACGTGGCAGACACAACATCAACTCTTGCCCCAAGCGCGGGTCAAACACCAGCCAACACATGCTGCGCGTGCTCTTGTTGAGCAGCGCACGCAACTCGAATCGCCCGAACCGGCGCATCGGCGCCGCTGGAGCGGCAGCCTTGCCTGCTTGGGCGGGAGGTGGGGCGGCAGAAGATGAAGAGGCGTCGGACACGGGCATGGCTGGCCTCAAGAGCCAGGGTCTGGGTTTATCCCTATTTGACCCAAACATCAGCCCAGGCGATAGAGGGAGCTAGACGGCTTTCACCCGGCTTATCCCTACTGCCAGCATGCAGACTACGAATTTCAGCAAGTTTTGCAGGTCCTGCCCCTCAACAGACTAGGCCAAGGGCTCCGCCAAGGTCCGCCTCAATCCGCCCAGACCCTCGATTAGCCCTGCAACTGAGCCCAGACCTTGTCTAAGCGCTTGACGCTGACCGGCTGCGGCGTGCGCAGTTCCTGCGCAAACAAACTCACCCGCAATTCCTCCAGCTGCCAGCGGAAGTCATTCAAGCGACCATCCTGCTGCCCCTTCAGCTCGATGACGCGACGCAAATAGCGCTGCTCCAAAGGCCGCAATTCGGCCAAGAGCTTGGCATCGCGGGCCGGGTCGGCGCGCAACTTGTCCAAGCGACCGCTGATGGCCTTCAAGTAACGCGGTAGATGCTGCAACTGCGCCCAGGGCGTCTCGGTGACAAAACGCTTGCCGATCAATCGCTGCAACTGGGCCGTGATGTCCTCTCCGACCTCTTTGCTGGCGCGCGCATCCTTGAGCTTGCGACTGGCCGCCGCAAACTCCAGCAGCACCACGCCGGTTTGACGCGCGACTTCCTGAGCGATCAGGTTCAGGCGGGAGCGGCCCTCCTCAATCCGTGCCTTGAAGGCGAATTCATCCTTGGGCAAAGGCTCGGCCAGAAAGGCCCGCTCCAAGGCCACGCCAATGATCTGTTCGCGCAACTCTTCGGCCGTGCCGAGGCTCATGAACAGCACCGACATTTTTTGCAGATCGGGGATATTCTTTTCCAGGAACTTCAGCGGCTCTTTCAACTGCAAAGCCACCAGACGGCGCAGGCCGAGGCGGTGCTTGGCGGCCGCTACATCGGGCTCATCAAACACCTCGATTTCGACATGGGCGCCGCGATCGATCAGGGCCGGGAAGCCGATCAAGGTTTGCGCGCCACGGCTCACCTCCATCAGCTCGGGCAGCTCGCCAAAGGTCCAGCCGGTATAGGTCTTGGCTTGTTCCTGCACGGGCTTCTTGGGCTGCACCTCGGCGCGGATGCCCCCGTTGGCGACAGGCGCAGGCGCTTCGGCCTTGCCGGCAGCAGCTGAGGGAGCCGAAGCCGGCAGCTTGAGCGCTGCCAAGGCCTGAAACGCCGAGCGCGCCTGCCCACCCAACTCGGCCTTCAAGGCGGCCAGATTGCGCCCTATGCCCAGTTGTCGGCCATGCTCATCGACGATCAAAAAGTTCATGAACAAATGCGGCTGCAACTGTTCCAGCTTGAAGTCATTGCGTTGAATCGCCAGCTGCGTGCGCTCCTTGACCGCCTTCAGCAAGACCTCAATCAAGGCGCCCTGGCCGAAGGGATGCGTGGCCGCAAACTCAGCCACAAAGTCGGGCAGCGGCACCAGGCGCGAGCGCGGGCGCTGATGCAGACTCTTGACGAAGGCCAGCACCTTGGCTTCCAGCATGCCGGGCACCAGCCACTCGCAGCGATCCTCGTTCACCTGGTTCAGCGCATAAATGGGCACGCTGACGGTCAGGCCGTCGCGCGCATCGCCCGGTTCATGCAGATAAGTAGCCAGGCAATCGACGCCGCCCAGACGGATGGTCTTGGGGAAGGCACTGCTGGTGATGCCGGCCGCCTCGTGGCGCATCAACTCCTCAACGCTGAGCTGCAAGAGCTTGGGCTCGGTCTTGGACGCATGCCGGTACCAGCGCTCGAAAGTCGCGCCGGAGTAAACATCGGCCGGCAGATGCTCGTCGTAATAGGCGTAGATCAACTCGTCATCGACCAAGACGTCTTGGCGGCGAGACTTGTGCTCTAACTCCTCGACCTTGCGGATCTGACGCTGGTTGTGCGCCAGGAAGGGCAGTCGAGACTCCCACTCGCCATTGACCAGGGCCTCGCGGATAAAGATGGCGCGCGCCGCCGCCGCATCCACATTGCCGAAATTGACGCGTCGGTTGTTGTAAATGACGATGCCGTAGAGCGTGGCGCGCTCTAGCGCGATCACTTCGGCCGCCTTCTTCTCCCAATGCGGCTCCAGCAGCTGGGTCTTGATCAGGTGGCCGGCAATGCCCGGCAGCCATTGGGGCTCGATGGCGGCAATGCCGCGACCAAACAAACGCGTGGTGTCGACCAGCTCGGCCGCCACGATCCAGCGGCCCGGCTTTTTGCTCAGGTGCGCGCCGGGGTGGCGCCAGAACTTAATGCCACGCGCGCCCAGATACCACTCGTCCTCGTCGCTCTTGCAACCCAAATTGCCCAAGAGGCCGGCCAACATCGACAGATGCACCTGCTCGTAAGTAGCTGGGCTTCCGTTGATGCGCCAGCCGTGTTCGGCCACCACGGTGTGCAGCTGCGAGTAGACATCGCGCCACTCTCGCACCCGGCGCGGGCTGACGAAGTTCTCGCGCAATAGCTGCTCATAACGACGGTTGCTGAGCTTGTGCTCGCCGTGGCCGCCTTTGGCTTCTTCGATCCACTTCCAGAGCTTCAGATAGCCCAGGAACTCGGACTTTTCGTCGTCGAATTTCTTGTGCTTTTCGTCGGCCGCTTGTTGCTGTTCCATCGGCCGGTCGCGCACATCCTGACCGCTCAGCGCACTGGCAATGACCAAGATCTCGGCCAAGGCTTCGCGGCTGCGCGCTTCCAGGATCATGCGCCCCACGCGCGGGTCGAGCGGCAGCTTGCCGAGTTCGCGGCCCATGGCGGTGAGCTCATTGGCCTCATCCACCGCGCCCAACTCGGTGAGCAGCTGGTAGCCGTCGGCGATGGCCTTGCGCGGCGGCGGCTCCAAGAAGGGGAAGTCATCCACCTGGCCCAGACCCAGCGTCTTCATGCGAAGAATCACGCCGGCCAGCGAGCTGCGCAGGATTTCAGGGTCGGTGAAGCGCGGCCGGGCGAGGTAGTCTTTTTCCTCGTAGAGCCGGATGCAGATGCCATTGCTGACCCGCCCGCAACGACCGGCGCGCTGATTGGCCGAGCTTTGGCTGACCGGCTCGATCTGCAGCTGCTCAACCTTGTTGCGATAGCTGTAGCGCTTGACCCGGGCCATGCCGGGGTCGATGACATAACGAATGCCCGGCACGGTCAGCGAGGTTTCGGCCACATTGGTGGCCAAGACGATGCGACGCTGGCCATGCGGCTCAAACACCCGGTCTTGCTCTTGCTGAGACAAACGCGCAAACAGCGGCAGCACCTCGACGCCAGGCGGGTGATGCTTGCGCAGCGCCTCGGCCGCCTCGCGAATCTCGCGCTCGCCGGGCAGGAAGACCAGCACATCGCCTCCACCCTCGCGCCACAACTCATCCACCGCGTCGCAGATGGCGTTATTCAAGTCGTACTCGCGGCTCTCCTCAAAGGGACGGTAGCGTTGCTCCACCGGGAAGGTGCGGCCGGAAACCATCAGCACCGGGGCCGGGCCTTTGATCGATTCAAAGTGCTTGGCGAAACGATCGGCGTCGATGGTGGCCGAGGTGACGATGATCTTCAGGTCGGGCCGGCGCGGCAGGATCTGACGCAAATAGCCGAGCAGGAAGTCGATGTTCAACGAACGCTCATGCGCCTCGTCGATGATGATGGTGTCGTAGGCCTTGAGCAGCGGGTCCGTCTGCGTTTCGGCCAGCAAGATGCCGTCCGTCATCAGCTTGACGCTGGCGCCCGGCTGCAGCCGGTCTTGGAAGCGGACCTTGTAGCCGACGATTTCGCCCAGCGGCGTTTTCAGCTCATCGGCAATGCGCTTGGCCACACTGCTGGCGGCAATGCGGCGCGGCTGGGTGTGGCCAATCAGCTTGCCGGTGTTGGCGCGGCCACGGCCGAGCGCCAGCGCAATCTTGGGCAACTGGGTGGTTTTGCCGGAGCCGGTTTCGCCGCAGACGATGATGACCTGATGCTCGGCCAAGGCCTGCGCAATGTCCTCGCGCCGACTGGAAACCGGCAAGGACTCGGGGAAAGTGATGGGCGGCAGTGGATTGGCCGGCACAGGCGGGCGCCGCGCCTCGGCCACACCGCCTGGCCGGGGTGGCTTGGGAGCCCGCTGAGCTTGCACAGATGGCTGGGGCCGCTGCGCCTTAGGAGCTTGAGCGGGCCGCGATGGGGGAGTGGTCGAATCATTCACGAGGCGCGGATTATCCGCGCCCGCCGAACTTTCAAGCGCGCCGGCCGTTTCAGACCGGTCGGCAGGTGCGCTGATTGCCGGGGCGGGCGCGCCGCAAACATGTCCCCACGCGTTCGGGCCACCGATGGCCTGCGGCACAATTGCGGTCATGAGTCTTGTCTTCCCCCACACTTTTGTGCCCTGGTTCCGTTCGGTGGCACCCTATATCCATGCTTACCGCGGTGAAACCTTTGTGGTCGGCATGCCGGGCGAGTTGGTGGCAGCAGGCAAGCTGAATGCTTTTGTGCAGGATCTGTCGATCTTGCACGCCATGGGCATCAAGATCGTGCTGGTGCATGGGTTCAGGCCCCAAGTGAACGAGCAACTGGCCGCCAAGGGTCAGACGCCGCAGTACAGCCACGGCATGCGTGTCACCGATGCCATCGCACTTGACTGCGCCCAAGAGGCTGCCGGACAACTGCGTTTCGAAATTGAAGCGGCCTTCTCGCAGGGTCTGCCGAATACGCCCATGGCCAACGCCACCGTGCGGGTGGTGTCGGGTAACTTCCTGACCGCACGCCCAGTCGGCATTGTGGATGGCAAGGATTTCCAACACAGCGGCCTGGTCCGGCGCGTTGATGCGGCTGCCATTCAGCGGGCCATCGACAGCGGCGCGGTGGTGCTGCTCTCGCCTTTTGGCTTTTCGCCCACCGGCGAAGCCTTCAATTTGTCGATGGAAGACGTGGCCACCAATGCGGCCATTGCCTTGCAGGCCGACAAGCTGCTGTTCGTCTGCGAAGTGGCCGGCGTGCGCGAAGACCCCAAAGACCCTGAAAGCCCAGTCGACACCGAATTGGCGCTGGCCGACGCGGTGCGCCTCTTGGCCCAGAACAAAAAGCCCGCCGAGGCGATGCAAACGGTGGATGTGGACTTCTATCTGCAGTACTGCGTGAAGGCCTGCCAGGCCGGCGTGGAGCGCTCGCACATCGTGCCCTTCGCGGTCGATGGCGCCTTGCTGCAGGAGGTCTACACCCATGACGGCATCGGCACCATGGTGGTGGACGAAAAGCTGGAAAGCTTGCGCGAGGCCGATGCTGACGATATCGGCGGCATCATTGCCCTGATCGAGCCGCTGGAGCGCGACGGCACCCTGGTCAAACGCGACCGCACCGAGATCGAGCGCGATATCGACCTCTACACCGTCATCGAACACGACGGAGTGATCTTTGGCTGCGCCGCGCTCTACCCCTATGTGGAAGCGCGTACTGCGGAGATGGCGGCCTTGACTGTGTCGCCCGATGTGCAGGGGCAAGGCGACGGTGACCGCATCCTCAAGCGCATCGAGCAGCGCGCCAAATCCCAGGGTCTGAGCAGCATCTTTGTGCTCACCACCCGCACCATGCACTGGTTCATCAAGCGCGGCTTCCGAACGGTCGACCCCGAATGGCTGCCCGAAGAGCGCAAGCGCAAATACAACTGGGACCGGCGCTCGCAAGTGCTGGTCAAAAAACTGAGCTGATTTCTGATTTCCCTCGGCACCACGACAAGTTTGTCGCGGCGCTTTCACCCATTTCCATCGAAGAGGTTTTGCCATGGCACGCAGCGTTCAATGCACATATTTGAAGAAGGAAGGTGAAGGCCTGGACTTCGCTCCCTACCCTGGCGAGCTGGGCAAGCGCATTTATCAAAACATTAGCAAGGAAGCCTGGGCGCTCTGGATGAAGCACCAGACCATGCTGGTGAATGAGAACCGCCTGAATCTGGCCGATCTGCGCGCCCGCCAATACCTGGCCCGCCAGATGGAGCAGTTCTTCTTCGGCGAAGGTGCAGAAGCGGTGGCGGGCTATGTGCCGCCGGCAGCCTGATCTGCCCATGCCATGCACCGTCTGGACTCGGCCCTGACCTCAAGCCCCTGAGTTCAACGGCTTCGCACCTACGCCTCCAAATTTGGAGGCGTTTTCATTTGCGCTTCATCAAATCAAGTTCGCTTGAAATCAGGGCAAGGGCTGAAAGCCCCCGCAAACAGGAATAATTCTTGTTACGCTAGACTCCTTCACTTCACTATCCAGTTTTGGCCGGGAGTCCCATGCGAGTTTCTACTGTCTTCTCCTCATCGATCCTGACTGCCGCCCTGCTGGGCAGCTGCTTGACGCCTGCCACGGCCCAGGAACAGGTTCTGAATCTCTATTCCGCCCGCCACTACCAAACCGACGAAGCGCTCTACGCCAATTTCACCAAGAACACCGGGATTCGAATCAACCGGGTGGATACCGATGATGCCGGCTTGTTGGCGCGATTGAAGAGCGAAGGCGCGGCCAGCCCGGCCGATGTGATTTTGTTGGTGGATGCGGCCCGCCTTTGGCAGGCCGAAGAAGAGGGTTTGTTTCAAGCCGTCAAATCCGCGCGACTGGAAGAGCGTATTCCCGCCCAGCTGCGCGCCAAACCCAGCGACAAAGGCAGTGCATGGTTTGGCCTTTCAACCCGGGCACGCGTCATTGTTTACAACAAACAAACCGTCAAGAAAGACGATGTCCTGAACTACCAGGATCTCGGCAATCCGAAGAATAAAGGGCGTCTGTGCACCCGCTCGGGTTCGCACCCCTACAACCTGTCTTTGTTTGGCTCGGTGTATGAGCATATGGGTGCCGAAGCCACCGAGGCCTGGTTGAAAGGCATGGTCGCGAATATGGCGCGCGCGCCCAAGGGCGGCGATACCGATCAAATCAAGGCCGTGGCCAGTGGTGAATGCGGCGTTGCAATTAGCAACACTTACTATCTGGCGCGAATGATGCGATCGGAGAAACCCGAAGACCGCGACGCTATGGAAAAGATTGCCGTGGTTTTCCCTAATCAGCAGTCCTGGGGCACCCACATCAATATCGCCGGCGGCGCCGTGGCGCGTCACGCCAAGAACCGCGACAACGCCATCAAGTTTTTGGAGTATCTGAGCAGCAATGAGGCGCAAGCTTATTTCGCCAACGGCAACAATGAATGGCCGGCCGTGACGGGCGTGCGCCTGAGCAATGCAGCGCTGGAATCATTCGGCAATTTCAAGAGTGAAACCATCCCGATCGCCACAGTGGGCGCGAACCAGCCCCTGGTGCAGAAAATGCTTGATCGGGTGGGCTATAAGTAAGTCAGGCGCGAGGCCTGCGTAGTGATGGGTAGAGGATGAACTGGCCTAGTTTTATTTGAAATGGTGTTGCCGCCATGCGTTTAATTGCGGCAACACTTGTTTTTATTTTCTGTGCCTATAATTACTCCGTTCCCATTTGGCTGAACGCTAAACCTTGCGAGGATTTACACATGGCATCGCTTAAAGACCTTTTGGCCCAACGGGCTGCACTCGACGAACAAATCTCTCAAACCAAGGACCGCGAGCGGGCTGAAGCCATCGCCAAAGTCAAGTCCTTGATGGCAGACTATGGTTTGACCGCAGCCGACCTGAGTTCCCGCGTGCCCAAGGCAGCCAAAACCTCGAAAGTGGCCGCCAAGTATCGCAATCAAGCGACTGGAGAAACTTGGAGCGGCCGCGGCCTGCAACCCAAATGGCTGAAGGCAGCCATTTCTTCTGGCGCGTCACTGGCTGATTTCCACGTCTGAACGTTCAGCCAACAGGGATTCACAATCAATAAAAAGCCCATGTCTCAAAAAAGCTGCCTGCTTCAGGCAGCTTTTTTTTTCGCCCCATGATTCCTTTGGCCTATCCACAGCTTCAGTTTGGGCCAGATATTTGTATTCGGGCGCAGCGCACCCACCTGAATGAAGGGGCGCCGGCAAGCTTTTGAGGAGAAGCCGCTGCTAGCATCGGCCCGCATATTTTCAAGAACAACTCGCAACCCATTCGACAAGTGAACCCGATCAGGTTTTCGAACCCGATGTCCTAATTTGCGCTAGCAATACGCCAATCGCCCAATCATTCGATTACTTTGTGCGCTTCAGCCTTTGAGCCAATTCCCGCTCGCTCCTTGACGCCAGATTCGCCTTGTCACAAGTCGAACGGGGCCTGGCTATTGCCAAAGGCAGATTCCTCGCCGGCACTCTCGCCAGCATGGCCTTCGTTGAGTGCGCACCTCACGTCAGCCTGGGTTTTTCTTGTGGGCTGGACACGCGGTCTCGCCTCAGCTCGGCCCCTGCGGTGGGATTTGACGCCATTCATGCTGGTGCTCCTGCTGGCCGCTCTTTGGCTGTGTGCAGCTGTCCCAACCGATGTGTCTGCATGGTTACCCCTCGCCGCAGCGAGCAAGGGAATGAAGTTTCTTCGCGTCTTGTTCGGCGGCGAAGTCCGATGCATTTTGGCCGCAGCGCCGGTCTTGATGAGCTGGCGAAACGCAAAAGAGACTGATCCCAGCTTGGCGCCGCAAAGCCACAAGAACCGGCCTTTCCCCTGGAGGTCCACCGGCCAAACCCTCATTGCTTGGGCTCTGGTTGGGCTGAGTCTTTGCAGTTTGGCATTGCTGGTCGGGCCGCCAGGTCAGGAATCGATCCCTGCCGGCGTCCAATTGTTCTTGCCGCTCCTCTTGCTAGGTGCTGTCAGCCTGCTGATGCCTTTGCCAGTCAGCGGAATCAACGCCCTGCTGCTCGCGCTGACCGCAGCCGGGGCCGCAGCGCAAAGCGTCGGGCCGTTTGCCAGACTAAGCCAACTCGAACAACTGGTCTTGTGGATGGGTCTGAGCAGCTGCGCTGCCGCCTTGCCGATCTTGACCTTGTTTTTCAAGCGCAGGCAAGACACAGACAAGCAGCAGTTTCACGCGGCGCTCGAGGCCTTGGGCCAGGGCTCATCCGAGTGGCGGGTCGGCGCCGAAGGCTGCCAAGCCTTGTTTGCGTCTGCAGCTTGGCAGCAACGCATGGGCCCAACGCCGGCTGACTTGACGCGACCGCTGGACTGGCTCAGCAGGGCGCATCCGCTCGACCGGGAGCGGGTCAGCCTGAGCCTCGAAGCGCAAATCGCTGGCATGGGGCCGGATATGGGCCAAGAGCTGCTGCGACTGTTCAGCGCTTCAGGCGCTTGGGCAAGCTATGAGCTCCATTGCCAGGTGCTTGCACGCGACTCCCGCGGGCAAGCCGAGCGCCTCCTTTGCACGCTGCGAGATGTGAGCCAGCGACTCGAAGCCGAAGAGCGCCAGCGTATGAGCGTCAGCTTGTTTGAGCATCTGCAAGAGGGTTTGTTGGTCACTGACACCGAATTCCGGGTTTTGGACGCCAACCCAAGCTTTTGCCAGATGCTGGGTCAAGACAGAGAAGTCCTGCTCGGCCAAGCCATGGCGGCTTTGGAGCCCAATTGCCTGCGACGCTCGGGCCACTCCCCTGAGCAGGTTCAAAAGGCATTGCTAGAAACGAACTTTTGGCGAGGCCGCGTTCAAACGGAAAGAGCCGATGGCAGCCGCTGCCATCTACAACTCACGGTGGCCAGCATTCCCGAGCCCGATGGCCCGCTGCGCTATCGCGTGGTCACCGTCAATGATTTGACTCAGCTGCTGCAGCAACAAGAGCTGCTGGCACGTCAAGCCAGCACCGACGCCTTGACCGGCCTGCCCAATCAGGCCGCCTTCATGCAAACCCTTCGCCAAGGCTTGCTGATGGCTGAGCGCGAAAACTTCCGGCTCAGCGTGTGTCGCCTCGATCTCGACCAGTTCAAGCAATTGAACCAGCAATATGGCAGCGAGGTCGGGGACGCCCTCTTGCAGCAATTGGCACAGCGCCTGCAGGCGGCATTGCGCAGCGCGCAGCAATGGTCGGACGCTGTAGCACGCTTGCACGGCGATGAGTTTGCCTTGTTACTGCGCAGCAGCAGTCCCGAAGAGGCTCAAAGAGCCATGGACCGGATCCAAAAGATCCTGATGCAACCTTTCCGCTTTGCGCCCTCCAGACGCAAAGGTGCAGATCTGGCCGAGGAAGAAGAGCTCGTCCTGAGCATTAGCGCCAGCATTGGCGCCACGGTTTTTCCCCAAGACAAAGCCGATGCCGAAACCTTGATGCGCCACGCCGGCCACGCGCTTTACCGCGTCAAGCATGCCGGCCGCAAGGGCTTCCAGCTCTTTGATACCGCCAAGCATTTGCGCGATGAAGCCAGTTTGCTGGCACTCGCCCGGGTGCAGCAAGCACTAGATGCGGGCGAGCTGCGCCTGCACTATCAACCCAAGATTGATATGTCGAGCGGCCAAGTCTTGGGCGTGGAAGCCCTGCTGCGCTGGCAACACCCCGACCAAGGCCTGCTGGCGCCGCTGCATTTCCTGCCACTCATTGAGCCTACGGGCCTGGGCATCCAGGTAGGCGATTGGGTGATCGAACAAGCACTGAAGCAAAGTGCTGAATGGTTGCGCGCAGGCCTACAACTCGAAGTCAGCGTCAATGTGACCGCCCGTCAATTGCAGACCCCTGACTTCGCTTTGCGCCTGCAGGAGCTGATTCAGCGCCACCAAGAACCGGTGGCCCAGCACCTGTGCCTGGAGGTATTGGAATCAGCCGCACTGGCCGATGTTCGCAACACCGATCAATTGATTCAGAGCTGCCGTGATTTCGGCGTCCGCTTCGCGCTGGATGACTTTGGCACCGGCTATTCAACGCTGACCTATTTGAAGCGCCTCACCGTCAACGCATTGAAGATCGACCGATCCTTCGTGCAAAACATGCTGATTGACGAGCAAGACAGCGCCTTGGTCGAGGGTGTCATCGGTCTGGCCCGAACCTTTGAATGCGCCGTAGTGGCCGAAGGCGTGGAAACTGCCGCGCACGCCAGAGCTTTGCTGAAGCTTGGTTGTCTTCAAGGCCAAGGCAATGGCATCGCGCCCGCCATGCCGCCGCAAGAGGTGCAGGCCTGGATCGAAAGTTTTGGCCATTCACACTGGCACCAGCACATGAACGCATAAAGCACGGCACGTCTTTGCACTTGGCTGGTTAGGCGCGCGCCTTGCTTTAGACTCGCCCCGGTGATTCCACCTGGCTTTATCCAAGATTTACTGTCCCGCACCGACATCGTCGAGGTGGTGGGGCGCCATGTCGAGCTGAAAAAAGCCGGCATCAACCACAAGGGCCTCTGCCCCTTCCACGGCGAAAAGTCGCCCAGCTTCATCGTCAGCCCGACCCGGCAGACCTATCACTGCTTTGGCTGCGGCGTGCACGGCAATGCCGTGGGCTTTTTGATGGAGCACAGCGGGCTGGGCTTCGTCGAAGCGGTGCAAGACCTGGCCCAACAGGCCGGCATGCAAGTACCGGAGGACGAGCGCTCGGCCGAAGAGCGCGAGCGCGCCGTGCAGCAGAAAAAGCGCCAGGCCACACTTAACGATGTATTACTCAAGGCCAGCGACCACTACCGCGCTCAACTGAAGAAGTCGCAGCGCGCCGTCTCATACTTGAAAAAGCGTGGGCTGACCGGTCAGATCGCCGCGCAGTTCGCCCTGGGCTATTCACCCGAAGGCTGGCGCACCCTGGCCAGCGCCTTCCCGTCCTATGAAGACCCGCTGCTGGTGGAGTCTGGCATGGTGATCGTCTCGGGCGAAGAAGGCGAAGAGCAAAAGCGCTACGACCGATTCCGCGACCGCATCATGTTCCCGATCCGCAATGTCACCGGTGAAACCATCGGCTTCGGCGGGCGCATCTTGGACAAGGGCGAGCCCAAGTATCTGAACTCCCCCGAAACCCCGGTCTTCAGCAAGGGCCGCGAGTTGTATGGCCTGTTTGAGGGCCGCGCCGGCATTCGCCAACGCGGCTACGCACTGGTGGTCGAAGGCTATATGGATGTGGTGGCCTTGGCCCAAAGCGGCTTCGGCAACGCCGTGGCCACCTTGGGCACGGCCTGCACGGCAGAACATGTGCACAAGCTGTTTCGCTTCACCGAATCGGTGGTCTTCAGCTTTGACGGCGACGCCGCTGGGCGCCGCGCCGCCGGCCGCGCACTGGAGGCCGCCCTGCCCCACGCCACCGACACCCGCTCCGTCAAGTTCCTCTTCTTGCCCGCCGAGCATGACCCGGACTCCTATGTACGGGAGTTTGGGCCGGAGGCGTTTGAGCGCTGCGTCCAAGACGCTGTGCCGCTGTCGCGCCAATTGATGGACGCAAGCGCAGAGGGCTGCGATTTGGGCAGCGTCGAGGGGCGCGCCCGCATGCTGTCGAATGCTCGCCCTTTGTGGCAAGCACTCCCCCAAGGCCTGCTCAAGCGAGCCTTGCTGAGCGAGTTGGCCAAGCAGGCCCAACTCGGCGATCAAGATTTGATCAGCGCCTGGCAGGTGGGCGGCCCTGAGGCGTCCTCACCACGCAAGCCGCAGTCGCGTCGCCCCAGTCACGATAACGGCTACGCCCATGAGCCGCCGCCGGACTACGATCATCTGGACTATGGGCCCTCGGCCGACTATGAACCGTCGATCGCCGGTGAAGCGCCTGTCGAACCCACAGAGCGCAAAGCATGGAAACCCAAAAAGGAATGGGTTCCCGCCAAGGACTGGAAAGGCAAGGCCGGCAACTGGAAGCGCCGTGGCGAGCCCGAAGACGAAACCATGGGCACACCGCGCAGCGCACCCAAGATCCAGGCTGACCATGCATTGCGCATGCTGCTGCTCAACAGTGTGTGGTGGGAGGCTTTAAGCCCTGACGATCAGCACATGCTGCACGAATTGCCTGGCTTGCACGGCCAATTGATTCACTGGCTAGAGCGTCATTTGCTCAACCACGGCGCCGGTGCCTGGTCGGTGCTGGAGGCTGCTTTGGCCGAAGACGGCTTGCTAGATCAGGCCCAAGGCTTGGTGGGCGGCTTGCACAGCGAAGAAGAACCGCTGCTCGAAGACTTGCAAAACGTCATCAAAAAACTCTGGATTGAAGAATTGGTGGCCGAGACCAAGCGCATTGCGGCCGCCAATCCGCAAGGCCCGGATCTGGAGCGCTTCAAGCAATTGCAAGCCCAGATTCAAGGGCTCAGGGCCGCGTTGACGGTGGCCTCCGCCTAATTTTTCAAAGCACTCGCCTCAGCGCCCTTCAATTGGGCGATAATTAAGGGTTTCCGCGCGCGTCAAGAGTGACGGCAAATATTGCCGGACCCGGCCACCCAGCGACACTGGGCACCCCACAGCGGGTATCAAGGCCACCTGTATCCGCCAAGTTTGCAGACTCAAACGTTCACGCTAACTTGCACGCGCCGCGCTTGGAACGGGTTGTTTTTCAGCCATGCTCCGGGCGTATGAATGCCACCTGGGCCGAGCTCCGCCTTGAAAAGCGCAGTAAACGGCCCCAGGTGGCTGCTGCATTGTTCGCTTGATCCGTTCAAGAAAAATATTTCAAATCCCTCACCGGCCTGCCGCCCAACTTTCACCCGAGGATCTGCATGACTGCCAAAAAGACCGCGCCCACCGCCACCGCCGAGACCGAAGAGCTCAAGAAGCCCGCTGCCAAGGCCGTGAAAGCCGTCAAGGCCCCCAAGGCTGCTGCTGAAGCAGGCGCCGGCGGCGAAGACAAGCCCAAGCGCGGCCGCAAGCCCAAGGCAGCCACCGAGACCAAGAAAGCCGCTGGCAAGAAGGCCACTGAAGTCGAAGAAGAGGACTTCTCCGACCTCGAAGCCGATCTGGAAGGCGAACCCGAAGCCGAAGCTGAGGTGGCCGAGGCCGCTGAAGACAAGCCCAAGGCCAAGCCCCTGCGCATGAAGGTCAGCCGCGCCAAAGAGCGCGCGCTGATGCGTGAATTCGGCCTGGAAGAAACCGCGCTGACGGAAGAAGAAGCCGCCAAGCGCCGCCACGAGCTGAAGACCCTGATCAAGATGGGCAAGACGCGTGGCTTCCTGACGCACCAGGAAATCAACGACCACTTGCCCGAAAAGCTGGTCAACGAGGAAATCCTCGAGGCCATCATTTCCATGTTGAACGACATGGGCATCGCGGTCTACGAGCAGGCCCCTGACGCCGCCACCCTGCTGATCCAGGGCAGCGCCACCGCCACCTCGACCGAAGAAGAAGCCGAAGAAGCCGCCGAAGCCGCCCTGTCCACCGTGGACTCGGAATTCGGCCGGACGACCGACCCGGTGCGCATGTATATGCGCGAAATGGGCACGGTCGAGCTGCTGACCCGCGAAGGCGAAATCGAAATCGCCAAGCGCATCGAAGGTGGCCTGCAAGCCATGATGTTGGCCATCTCGGCCTCGCCCACCACCATCGCCCACATCATCGACCTGGCCGACAAGATCCGCGCCGGCGAGAAGACGATCTCGGAAGTGGTGGACGGTTTCGTCGCCGCCGATGAGGCCGACGACTATGTGGCCGAAGAAGACTTCGACGAATTCGACGAAGAAGACGACGACGACGGCAATGGCGGCTCCAAGGCGCTGACCAAGAAGCTGGAAGAGCTGAAGAACGCCGCCCTGGTCAAGCTGGACTCGCTGGCCGTCAACTTCGACAAGATGCGCAAAGCCTTTGAGAAGGACGGCTACAAGTCGGCCACCTACAACAAGGCCCAGCAAGCCATCAGCGCCGAGCTGATGACCATCCGCTTCACCGTCAAGACGATTGAAAAGCTCTGCGATCTGCTGCGCTCGCAAGTGGACGATGTGCGTCGCTACGAGCGCGAACTGCGCAAGATCGTGGTGGACAAGTGCGGCATGCCTCAGGAGTACTTCATCAAGACCTTCCCGCCCAATGCGCTGAACCGCGCCTGGGCCGAGAAGGAAGTCGCCGCTGGCAAGCCTTACTCCAATGTGCTGGCGCGCAATCTGCCGCCGGTGCAAGAGTTGCAGCAAAAGCTGATCGACATCCAAAGCAAGGCCGTCGTGCCGATTGATGATCTCAAGGACATCAACAAGAAGATGAACGAGGGCGAAAAGGCCTCGCGCGACGCCAAGAAGGAAATGATCGAGGCCAACTTGCGTCTCGTGATCTCCATCGCCAAGAAATACACCAACCGCGGACTGCAGTTCCTGGACCTGATCCAGGAAGGCAATATCGGCTTGATGAAGGCGGTGGACAAGTTCGAATACCGTCGCGGCTACAAGTTCTCGACCTACGCCACTTGGTGGATCCGTCAGGCCATCACCCGTTCGATCGCCGATCAGGCCCGCACCATCCGTATCCCGGTGCACATGATCGAAACGATCAACAAGATGAACCGCATCTCGCGCCAGCATTTGCAGGAATTCGGCTTTGAGCCGGATGCGCCGACCCTGGCCGAGAAGATGGAGATTCCTGAGGACAAGATCCGCAAGATCATGAAGATCGCCAAAGAGCCGATCTCCATGGAAACGCCGATCGGTGACGATGACGACAGCCACCTGGGCGACTTCATCGAAGACACCAACAACACCGCGCCGATCGAAGCAGCGATGCAAGCCGGCCTGCGCGATGTGGTGAAGGACATCCTCGACAGCCTGACCCCGCGCGAAGCCAAGGTGCTGCGCATGCGCTTCGGCATCGAAATGAGCACGGATCACACGCTGGAAGAAGTCGGCAAGCAGTTCGACGTCACCCGCGAGCGCATCCGCCAGATCGAAGCCAAGGCCATCCGCAAGCTCAAGCACCCAAGCCGTTCAGACAAACTGCGTACGTATCTGGACAATCTCTGATTGGAAAAATAGCTGACTTTCGGCGCTCTAGCGCCGACTCAAGGCACCCCGAGGGGCTGGAGCAATCCAGCCCCTTTTTCATTTGCGCGTACCGCTTGGCCCTACAGCACAAGACCGACTTCAGCCGCGGCTACACTGCCAACAATTTCACAGCCCAAGCCTTTGCCGTTTGCCATGACCCAAATCCGGGAGCGCACTGTTTTGTTTGCCGATCTTCGTGGCAGCACTGCGCTTTTCGAAACGCTTGGCAATGCCGAAGCCACTTCGGTGGTAACGCACACGGTGGGGCTGATCGGGCAGGCGGTGGATGAGTGCGGCGGCAAGCTGATCAAGACCTTGGGCGATGGCTTGATGGCGGTGTTTGAGACGCCCCGTGACGGCGTCAACTCCGCCGTGCTGATGCATGAAATGCTGGAACGTGTGGTCGCGCGCGGCAAGCAGCACGGCGCCTCGCCGGGCCTGCGCGCCTTGCGCATGCAAGTCGCCCTGGCGCGCGGTGAAGTGGTGGAAATGAATGGCGACTGTTTTGGCGATGCCGTCAATGTCGCTGCGCGCTTGCTCAACCATGCGGGCGATAACGAAACGCTGATCACGGCGGAAGTTTTGGCCGGCCTGCCCAGCAGCAAGAAGCTGCGTTTTCGCAGCCTGGATCTGATTGCCATTCGGGGCCGCGCCGAGCCGGTGCATGTGCATGTGCTGGACCAGCCGATGCAAGGCGATGTAGCCGCCACCCAGTTTGGCGAAGTGCAGCAAGCGATTGAACCCGATGGCATCCGCCTGATCTGGCTGGACCTGGACCGGGTCTTCGATATCGTCAGCATGCCCATCATCCTGGGCCGCAGCGTGCAAGCCACTTACTGCATTACCGATGCGCGCGTGTCACGCTCGCATGCACGCATCGACTGGCATGGCGGCAGCTTTTCGGTCACCGACCTCAGCTACAACGGCACTTATGTGCGCTTCGGCAATAGCGGCGACATCGTCAGCCTGAAGCGCGGCAGTTGCACCTTGCATGGACGCGGCGTCATTGGTCTGGGCAGCCCGCCGATTGACGCCACCTCGCCTACCGTCAGCTTTGAAGTGCTGCATTTTGCAGACACCGAGCCGCTGGGCTTTGGCCACCCACGAACACGCAGCGGCTGATCCGCACCAAGAACAACAAGCAAAGAATCGACGCATGAGCCCCCGCCCCGAAGCGCCTTACTCCCACGGCAGCTCCACCAAGACCGCCCTGCTCTATTGCAATCTGGGCACGCCCGATGCCCCGACGGCGCCCGCGCTTCGCCGCTATTTGGCGCAGTTCCTCAGCGACCCACGCGTGGTAGAGATCCCACGCATCGTCTGGAAGGCCATCCTGCACGGCATCATCTTGCGGGTGCGCCCGGCCAAGTCAGCCGCCAAATACGCCAGCGTCTGGACCTCTGAGGGCTCTCCGCTGAAGGTCTGGACCGAAAAGCAATCGAAACTGCTGCAAGGCTATCTGGGTGAGCGCGGGCACGCGGTGACGGTGCGTTATGCCATGCGCTATGGCTCACCTTCGATTGCCGACACCTTGAACGCCTTGCGCGCAGAAGGTGCCACCCGCATCCTGGTGCTGCCGGCCTATCCGCAGTACTCCGGCGCCACGACGGCCAGCGTGGTGGACGATGTGGCCCATTGGGCACTGAAGACCCGTCATCTGCCGGAGTTGCGTTTCATCAACCATTACCACGACGACCCGCAGTACGTCGCGGCACTGGCCGACAGCGTGCGCGCCCACTGGGCCGAGCATGGCCGACCCGAGCGGCTGGTGATGAGCTTTCATGGCATGCCGGCGCGCACCCTGACCTTGGGTGACCCCTACCACTGCGAATGCCTGAAGACCGGCCGCCTGCTTGCCGAAGCGCTGGGCCTGCAAAAGACCGACTATGTCGTCACCTTCCAAAGCCGCTTTGGCAAAGCCAAATGGCTGGAGCCCTATACCGAGCCCACGCTGAAAAAGCTGGCCAGCGAAGGCGTCAAAAACGTGGCGGTGATCTGCCCCGGCTTCAGCGCCGACTGCCTGGAAACGCTGGAAGAAATCAGCATGGAAGCACGCGAAGCCTTTTTGCACGCCGGCGGCAGCCACTTCAGCTACATCCCTTGCCTGAACGACAGCCCAGCCGGCATGCGCGCCTTGACCGCTCTGGCCGAACGCCATTTGCAGGGCTGGCCAACGCAAGGCGCGGCGCAGCCTGCCGCTGAACTTCAGAGCCAGCGCGAACGCGCTTTGGCCCTCGGCGCCAGCACCTAAGGGGAAGGCCTGCAACGCAGCGCCTCACCCTGTTCAGGCAGCCTCAGTGGGCGGCGTTGCGTTGTGCGGCCAGGCGCACCTCGCGCCAGCGCACCACCCAGGGCCAGGCACGCGGCAAGATCAGCACCAAGGCGACGATCACCAGCAAGCCCACCGACATGGGCCGCTGCAGGAACACACCCCAATGCCCCTCGCCAATCGACAGCGCATTGCGGAACTGCGCCTCGGCAATCGGCCCCAGAATCATGCCCACCACCACGGGCGCGGTGGGGAAGTCAAAGCGGCGCATGAGCACGCCCAAGAGGCCAATCAAGAGCATCAAGAACAGATCGAAGGAGCTCTGGCGCATGCCATAGACCCCGACGGTCGCAAAGATCAAGATGCCGGCATACAACTGCGGCTTGGGGATCTTCAAGAGCTTGACCCACAGGCCCACCATCGGCAGATTCAGCACCAAGAGCATCACATTGCCGATGTACAGCGAAGCGATCAGCGCCCAAACCAAGGTCGACGAAGTCTGGAACAGCTGCGGCCCGGCCTGGATGCCGTAATTCTGCAAGGCACTCAGCAAAATAGCCGCTGTGACCGAGGTCGGAATGCCCAGCGTCAGCAGTGGTACCAGGGTGGCGGTGACCGCTGCGTTATTGGCCGCCTCAGGTCCGGCCACGCCTTCGATGGCGCCCACGGTGCCAAATTCCTCTTGATGCTTGGAGAGTTTCTTCTCTGCGGCATAGCTCAAGAAGGTCGGGATCTCTGAGCCGCCCGCTGGAATGGTGCCGAAGGGAAAACCAATCACCGTGCCGCGCAGCCATGCCGGCCAAGAGCGCCGCCATTCGCTGCGGGTCATGTGCACCGAGCTCATCTTGTTGATCTCTTGCGTGCTGCGACCCTCGTACATCACGTTGTACAAAGTCTCGCCTACAGCGAACAGGCCCACGGCCACCAGCACCACTTCGATGCCGTCCATGAATTCAGGCACGCCGCCGGTATAACGCACTTGGGCCGTGATCTGATCCAGCCCCACCAAGCCCATCGCCAAGCCGATAAAGAGCGCCGTCATGCCGCGCAAGGTGCTCTTGCCCAAAACCGCGCTGACGGTGGTGAAGGCCAGCAGCATCAGACAGAAATATTCCGGGGGACCCAAAGTCACGGCGAAGTCGGCCATCACCGGAGCAAACAGCGTCACCAGCACAGTTGCGATGGTGCCAGCCACAAAAGAGCCGATCGCCGAGGTGGCCAAGGCCGCACCGGCACGGCCGCTCTTGGCCATCTTGAAGCCTTCCAGCGCCGTCACCATGGTGCCGGTTTCACCTGGGGTGTTCAGCAAGATCGAAGTGGTCGAGCCGCCATACATGGCGCCGTAATAGATGCCGGCAAAAAAGATCATCGAAGCGGTCGGCTCGACCTGCGAGGTGATGGGCAGCAGCATCGCCACCGTCACCGCCGGACCCAGCCCCGGCAACACGCCGATGCCGGTGCCAATCACGCAACCTAAAAAAGCCCAAAGCAAATTGATCGGAGTGCCGGCCGTGGCAAAGCCACCCAGCAATTGGTTCCAGAGTTCCATGGTGTGTCTTTCAGAGCCAGCCGGAAGCAGTCAAACCGGGCAGATTGATGGCCAGCAGCTTGGTGAAGAGCCAGAACACCGGCGCGGCGATGATCAAGCCGGTCAGGGCGTCCAGCAGGCTTTGACGCAGATTGCCGCCTGCTCGGCCTTCGGCCATGCGCAGGCCGCGAACCGCCAGCGCGAAGCACAGGGCACAGGCCAGCACAAAGCCGACCACCGTGATCAGCGCGGCATTGAGCACCACGCCCGCGATCACAAAGGCCGCGGCGCGCCAGTCGGCGTCCACGGACCCCGAAGGCACTTCCATCTCGCGATAGCCACCGGTGCGCGCCTCCCAAACCAGCCACGCGCCACAAATCATCAGCACCACGCTGACCAGCCAAGGCATGGCATTCGGGCCGATGCCAGCGTAACCGGCATCGGATGAAATAAAAGCGGCGCCATAAGCCATCAGCGCACCGACGGCCAAAGCGCCAACGCCGACCAAGGACTGGTAGCGCTGTGCGGAAGAAGTTGCCGCCATCTCAAATCATCCCGGACTTGACCATGATGGCGCGCAGCATGGCGAACTCCTGATCAACAAACTCGGCAAAGGCCTTGCCCGTCATCAACGCAGGCGTCCAGTTGTTCTTCTCCAAAGCCTCGATCCAGCTCTTGTTCTTGAACACGGCTGCGATCATGTCGGTCAGGTTTTTTTGCTGCTCTGGGCTGATGCCAGGTGGGGCATAAACACCGCGCCAGTTGCCAATCACTACGTCGATACCCATTTCGCGCAAGGTGGGCACCTCGACACCCTTCATGCGTTGATCAGAGGTGACCGCAATCGCGCGCATCTTGCCGCTCTCGATGTACTGCGCAAACTCGGAGTAGCCACTGCCGCCCACAGTGACGTTGCCGCCCAAGATGGCCGCTGTGGCCTCGCCACCGCCACGGAAAGGCACGTAGTTGATCTTGGCCGCATCCACACCGGTGGCGCGCGCAATCATGGCGGCAGCGATATGTTCGGTCGAACCGCGCGAGCCGCCCCCCCACTTGACGCTGCCTGGGTCTTTCTTCATCTGCTCGACCACATCCTTCATGGTTTTGAGCGGCGAATTGGCCGGCAGCACAAAGACGTTGTATTCGGTGGTCAGACGCGCAATTGGCGTCGCTTGGCTCAGGCTGACCGGCGGCTTGCCGGTGATGATGCCGCCCAGCATCACCGCGCCCATCACCATCAAGGCATTCGGGTCGCCCTTGGCGGCGTTGACGAACTGGGCCAGGCCGATGGCGCCGGCTGCGCCGCCCTTGTTTTCGAATTGCACCGAGGACGCCAGGCCGGCGTCTTGCAAGGCCTTGCCCAGGGCGCGGCCGGTGGTGTCCCAACCGCCACCGGGGTTAGCCGGGATCATCATCTTCAAATTGGCGGCGGCTTGGGCCGACAATGGCAGCGCGCCCGCAGCAGCGAGAGCAGCGAGGGACTTCAAAAAGGTATCGCGACGCATGGGCTTGTCTCCTGTTTTATTGATCTGCCTCGCTATCGTCGCCGTCAAGCCTGTCAGTTCGCTGTCCAAAACCCTAGGACAAACCCGCCCATCCATCGCCCATGAAACTGCTCTTGATCGAAGACGACCCCGCCATGCAGCTGAGCTTGACGCGCAGCTTCGAGCGCCGCGGCCTGCAAGTGGTGACCTGCGGCGATGGCGCCCTGGCCGTGCAGCGCTGGCAGTCCAGCCTGCCGGACGTGGTGCTCCTGGACCTGAGCCTGCCCCATGTCGATGGACTGGACGTTTTGGCGCAGGCTCGCAAAGCGGGCTTGAGTACGCCGGTACTCATCTTGACCGCCCGCGGCACCGTGGGCGACCGAATCTTGGGCCTCAATGTCGGCGCCGACGACTATCTGCCCAAACCCTTTGATTTGGATGAACTGATGGCCCGGGTGCAAGCCCTGGGCCGGCGCGCCGGAGCCAAACAAGCTGGCTTCTCTTCACCCTCGGCCGCCCCAATGTTTTGCGGCATGCGGGTGGACGCCGACAGTGGCGCCGTCTACCACCAAGAGCAATTGCTGGAACTCACGCCCCGCGAAGGTGCTTTGCTGCGCGCCCTGCTGGCCCGCCCAGGCCACGCCATGGCCAAAGAGCGACTCTTCGATCTGGTCTTTCCTGGTGAGAGCGAGGTTCAGTTGGAAGCCATCGAGGTGGTGGCCTACCGGCTGCGCAAACGCATCGCGCCCACCGGGGCGCAGCTGGTGAGCCTGCGCGGCTTGGGCTATTTGCTGAAGGCGCCCGCGTGAGCCAGCCCTTGCCTCGCGCCAGTTCGCTGCGCCGGCAACTGATGGTCGGCATCTTGCTGCCGGTGATGCTCTTGATTGGCTTCAACACCGTCAGCCTGTATCGCCAAGCGCTTCAAGCGGCCGACACGGCCTACGACCGCACCTTGCTGGCCACGGCCAAGTCGATTGGTGAATTGCTGGAAGTCAGCGATGCCGGCAAAGACGGCGAAGCAGGCGGCAAACCACAACTGCTGGCCAAGCTGAGCTACTCGGCCTTGGAGCCTTTCGAAGCCGACAACCGCAGCCGCATTTACTACCGCGTCAGTGGCTTTGCCGGCGAGATGGTCTCGGGCTTTGAGGACTTGCCCGCCTGGCAGGGCAAGCTGCCCAACCAAGGGCCTTATGCGGCTTTGGTCACTTTTTTTGATGCGCAGTTTCGTGGTGAGCCGGTGCGCATGGCGGTGCTTTTGCAGCCGGTGGCGGGCGCTAGCGGCCAGGGCATGGCGACCATCCAAGTGGCGGAGACCTTGGAATTGCGCCACACCCTGGCACGCCAAATTCTGATCGAAACCGTCTGGCGTCAGGCCTTGCTGGTCCTGGTGATTGGCGTCGTCGTGGTCGTGGTGGTGCAAAGAGCCACGGCGCCGGTACGGCATCTGAGCCGGCAGCTGCTGGAGCGCACCGAGGACGATTTGTCACCCGTGCAAGCCCCCGATGCCCCGCGCGAATGGCAGCCGCTGGTGGAAGCCACCAACCAGGTAGTGGAGCGCCTGTCCCATTTGCTCGAGTCACAAAAGCGCTTTGTGCGCGACGCCTCGCACCAATTGAAAACGCCCTTGGCCGTCTTGAAGCTGCAGGTGCAATCTGCACGCCTTGGCGATGTGGATGCAATGCAAGCCCTGGCGGAGATCGACCAAACCGTCGGCCGGGCCACCCAGGTCGCCAATCAAATGTTGGCTCTGGCCAAGGTGGAGCAGTTGCACCAAGAGTTGGAACCGCTGCCGACCCAGGACTGGGCAGCGCTGACGCGCGACGTGGCGCTCGACCTGGCGCCCTTGATTGCCGACCATCAGCTGGATTTCGACATTGAAACCGAGACTGCCTGGGTGGACAGCCATGCCTGGGCCTTGCGCGAGCTGACCCGGAATCTATTGCACAACGCGATCTCACACAGCCCCAGCGGCGGCAGCCTGCGCATCACGCTCAGCAAAACAGACGCCTGGGCACGGCTGCTGATTGCCGACACCGGCCCCGGCATCTCGGCCGCACAGCAAGCCCGGCTTTTTCTGCCTTTTGCCACCGGGCCGGGCAGTCAGGGCTCGGGTTTAGGCCTGGCCATCTGCCAAGGCATCGTGCAATCGCTAGGCGGAAAAATTGCCCTTGAAAACCGAGTCCATGGGGCGCAGATGGAGGGCTTGAACGCCATCGTCGACTTGCCAGTGAGCGCCGCTAGGCCCGGGCAAAGCTTCGAACATAGCGAGCCATGAGCCGAATCCAGGAAAATCACGTCTGATGAAATCCGCGAAACCTGCCAAGTCAAAGCCCGACACACAAGACGCTGGTCTGCGTCTGGACAAATGGCTGTGGGCGGCGCGGTTTTACAAAACTCGCTCGCTGGCGGCCGAGGACATCGGCCATGGCCGGGTGCAGGTCAACGGCCAAGTCGCCAAAGCTTCGCGGGAGCTGAAGCTGGGCGATTTGCTCAAGTTCCGCCAAGGGGAGGTGCCGCGCGAAGTCTGGGTGCGGGGTTTGAGCCATATCCGGGGCCCGGCCCCGCAGGCACAAGCGCTGTATGAAGAAACGCCGGAGAACGTCTCGCTGCGCGAAAAGCTCAGTGAAGCCCGCCGCCTGGCGCCCGAGCCGGCTCACAGCCTGGCTCAGGGCCGCCCCACAAAACAGGACCGACGCCGCTTGGCGGACTGGAATCGCTGGTCGGCCGCCGCCGATGCAGACTAATTCACAGATTTCCGCATCAATCCTTCCAAAAAGCCCTCTTGAAATCCCAGGTATGGCGCTCATATGGACGCCATTGCTTCTTTTTGCATCATGACCCAATCCAACACCCCACCCCAAGAGCCAAGCATTCCTGACGAGGTCGCAGCCGCACCAGCGGTCGACAAATTGGCCGAAACGGAAGCCCGTTTGGCGGAAATGTCGGACGCTTACCTGCGCGCCAAGGCCGAGGTTGAGAACATCCGCCGCCGCTCTGAAGAAGAAATGGCCAAGGCCCGCAAATTTGCGGTCGAGTCTTTTGCTGAATCCATGCTGCCGGTGATGGACAGCATGGAAGCCGCCATCGCCCTGCCGGACGCCAAGGTCGAGACCGTTTTGGAAGGCGTGCACGCCACCAAGCGTCAACTGGCCTCCGCTTTGGAGCGCAACAAGGTCGTGGAAATCAACCCGGCCGCCGGCACCAAGTTCGATCCGCACCAGCACCAAGCCATCTCGGTGGTGCCCGCCGAGCAAGAACCCAACACGGTGGTGATGGTGCTGCAAAAAGGCTATTCCATCGCCGAGCGCGTGCTGCGCCCCGCCTTGGTGACGGTCACCTCACCGAAATAAATTTGACTTGCAGGGCTTGAAAGCCTTGGAGTTATCCACAGCTTATAAGCATCAGTTTTTGAACGACCGCGACGGCACAGCGAGTGCTGACCGCCGCCGGTCACAGACAAATCTTCAGGAGAAAGACAATGGGAAAGATCATCGGTATTGACTTGGGCACCACCAACTCGTGCGTGGCCGTCATGGAAGGCAACACGACGCGCGTGATTGAGAACGCCGAAGGCGCTCGCACCACCCCGTCCATCATTGCTTACCAAGAAGATGGCGAGATCCTGGTCGGCGCCTCGGCCAAGCGCCAGGCCGTCACCAACCCCAAGAACACCATCTACGCCGTCAAGCGTCTGATCGGCCGTAAGTTCAGCGAGAAAGAAGTGCAAAAGGACATCGACCTGATGCCCTACACCATCGCTGCTGCCGATAACGGCGACGCCTGGGTGGATGTGCGCGGCAAGAAGCTGGCGCCTCCGCAAGTCTCGGCCGAAATCCTGCGCAAAATGAAAAAGACCGCCGAGGACTACCTCGGTGAAGAAGTGAGCGAAGCCGTCATCACGGTGCCGGCTTACTTCAACGACGCCCAGCGTCAAGCCACCAAGGACGCCGGCCGCATCGCGGGCCTGGACGTCAAGCGCATCATCAACGAGCCGACCGCTGCTGCTCTGGCCTTCGGCCTGGACAAGCATGGCAAGGGCGACCGCAAGATCGCTGTGTATGACTTGGGCGGCGGCACTTTCGACGTCTCCATCATCGAAATCGCTGACGTGGACGGCGAAATGCAATTCGAAGTGCTGTCGACCAACGGCGACACCTTCCTGGGCGGTGAAGACTTCGACCAGCGCATCATTGACTACATCGTGGCCGAGTTCAAGAAGGAACAAGGCGTGGACCTGACCAAGGACGTGCTGGCTCTGCAGCGCCTGAAGGAAGCCGCTGAAAAGGCCAAGATCGAGCTGTCGAACTCGGCCCAGACCGACGTCAACCTGCCTTACATCACCGCTGACGCGACCGGCCCCAAGCACTTGAACGTCAAGCTGACCCGCGCCAAGCTGGAGTCGCTGGTGGACGAGCTGATCGAGCGCACCATCGCCCCTTGCCGCACTGCGATCAAGGACGCTGGCGTGGCCGTCAGCGCCATCGATGACGTGATCTTGGTCGGCGGTATGACTCGCATGCCCAAGGTGCAAGACAAGGTCAAGGAGTTCTTCGGCAAGGAGCCACGTCGCGACGTGAACCCTGACGAAGCCGTGGCCGTGGGCGCCGCGATTCAAGGCCAGGTGCTGGGTGGCGAGCGCAAGGACGTGCTGCTGCTGGATGTGACTCCGCTGTCGCTGGGCATTGAGACCCTGGGCGGCGTGATGACCAAGATGATCGCCAAGAACACGACCATCCCGACCAAGTTCAGCCAGACCTTCTCCACCGCCGACGACAACCAGCCGGCCGTGACCATCAAGGTTTACCAAGGCGAGCGAGAACTGGCCTCCGGTAATAAGAGCCTGGGTGAGTTCAACCTCGAAGGCATCCCACCGGCACCGCGCGGCACGCCGCAGATCGAAGTGTCCTTCGACATCGACGCCAACGGCATCTTGCACGTCGGCGCCAAGGACAAGGGCACCGGCAAGGAAAACAAGATCACCATCAAGGCCAACTCCGGTCTGTCTGAGGCCGAGATCGAGAAGATGGTCAAGGACGCCGAAGCCAACGCCGGCGAAGACAAGAAGAAGGTCGAACTGGTGCAGGCCCGCAATCAGGCTGACGGCATGATCCACTCGGTGCGCAAGAGCCTGGGTGAGCATGGCGACAAGCTCGAAGCCGGCGAAAAGGAAAAGATCGAAGCCGCCTTGAAGGACGCCGAAGAAGCCATCAAGGGCGACGACAAGGTCGACATCGAAGCCAAGACCGAAGCGCTGATGACCGCCAGCCAGAAGCTGGGCGAGAAGGTCTACGCCGAGTCGCAAGCCGCTCAAGCCGCCGCCGGTGCTGCAGCAGGCGCCGCCGAGCAGCCGCAAGCCGCTCAAGCGTCGGCCAAGCCTGCGGACGACAACGTCGTCGACGCCGAGTTCAAGGAAGTCAAGGACAGCAAGTAAGTCCTTCAGGCGCGCCGGATTGAAGTAAAGATCCGGCCGCGTTTCGCCGCCGCGCCGCAGCCAAGAGGTTTTGTGAAGCCTCCCACGCTCGACGCGGCGCTGTTGTTTTGACAAGCACGGACCCCGCCCATGGCAAAGCGTGACTATTACGAAGTTCTCGGCCTGGCCAAAAGCGCCAACGAGGACGAGATCAAGAAGGCCTACCGCAAGCTGGCCATGAAGTACCACCCGGACCGCAACCAGGGCGAGGGTGCGAAGAAGGCCGAAGAGCAGTTCAAGGAGGTCAAAGAGGCCTACGAAATGCTGTCGGACGCGCAAAAGCGCGCGGCCTATGACCAGTACGGCCATGCCGGTGTCGACCCGAATATGGGCGGCCGCGGCGGCCCAGGCGCGGAAGGTTTCGGCGGCTTCGCCGAGGCCTTTGGCGACATCTTTGGCGATATCTTCAATGGCGGCGCCGGTGGCGCGGGACGCCGTGGCGGCGGCCAGCAGGTTTACCGCGGCAGCGATCTGTCCTATGCCATGGAGATCACGCTGGAAGAAGCCGCGCGCGGCAAGGAGTCGCAGATCCGCATTCCCAGCTGGGAAGGTTGCGAAACCTGCGGCGGCTCCGGCGCCAAACCCGGCACCAGCGCCAAGACCTGCGGCTCTTGCAATGGCTCGGGCACGGTGCATATGCGCCAGGGCTTCTTCTCGGTGCAGCAAACCTGCCCACACTGCCACGGCACCGGCAAGATCATTCCCGACCCCTGCACCGCCTGTAACGGCCAAGGCAAGGTCAAGAAGAGCAAGACGCTGGAAGTCAAGATCCCGGCCGGCATCAACGAAGGCATGCGCATCCGCTCGGCCGGCAATGGTGAACCCGGTGTGAATGGCGGCCCAGCGGGTGATCTTTACATTGAGATCCGCATCAAGCAGCACGAGATCTTCGAGCGCGACGGCGACGATCTGCACTGCACCATGCCGGTGGGCCTGACCACGGCCACTTTGGGCGGCACGATTGAAGTGCCCACCCTGGGCGGCAAGGCCGAGATCGAATTGCCCGAAGGCACCCAGCACGGCAAGACCTTCCGCCTGCGCGGCAAGGGCATTAAGGGCGTACGCAGCAGCTACCCCGGAGATTTGTACTGCCACATCAGCGTGGAAACGCCGGTCAAGCTGACCGAGCACCAACGCAAGCTGATGAAGGAGTTGGACAAGTCCTTCCGCGACGGCGGCGAGCGCCACTCCCCCAATGCCAAGAGCTGGACCGATCGGGTCAAGGACATCTTCAAGTAAGCGAAGTCCCAAGATCGCCCCTGAAAAGCGCCACAACCGCCCCGGTTCTGGCGCTTTTTTTCACGCTTTTGCGGCGCGAATCAAACACTTGAAGTGCAGAAGTTAAAGCTTTGCCGCACTATGGTCGATATGCCGGAAGAGAGGCCCCCTCTTTCCCTCCTCCCCTAGGACCCCGGCGAGACATGACAAGACCCAGTTTGGAGCGGCAATGGCGACGATGATGGATGCTGAGATTCAGCATGCCAGCGCTCTGGTGATCGACAGCAATGCCACCTCGCGTAGCCTGATGGCGGCGCAGCTGCGCGACCTCGGTGTCGCCCATGTCCGCCAAGCCACGCGCATCAATGACGCGCGGGTGATTCTGGAGCACAAGGCCTACGACATCGTGCTGTGCGACTACCACTTCGACGGCACCGAAATGTCGGGGCAAGACCTGTTGGACGAATTGCGCCGTGAGCAATTGCTGCCCTACTCCACCGTGTTCGTGATGGTCACTGGCGAGGCCTCTTATGCCAAGGTGGCCGAGGCCGCAGAGGCCGCGCTCGACGCTTATCTCGTCAAACCCTACACCACCACGTCCTTAGCCGATCGGCTGGCCAGTGCACGCCACCGCAAGCGGGTGCTCAAAGACATTTTTGAAGCCATCGAGAAGCAAGATTTCGAAACTGCCGCCGGACATTGCCTGAAACGTTTTGAGTCTCGCTCGCAGTTCTGGCTCTACGCGGCCCGCATCGGCGCCGAACTGCTGCTGCGCTTGAATCGGTTTGATGACGCCCGCAAGCTCTATGACGCCATCATCGAAGCCAAGACCGTGCCTTGGGCACGGCTGGGCGTGGCGCGCACCGAACTCAGCGCCGGTAACTTAACGGCGGCCCGGCGCACCTTGGAAACCTTGATCGGCGACATTCCCGACCATGCGGACTCCTACGATGTGATGGGGCGGGTTCAGATGGAGCAAGGCGAGATTGAAGCCGCGCTCGCCACTTATCGCACGGCCGTCAATCTGACACCAGGCTGCCTCTTGCGCGCCCAACGCGCCGGCAGCTTGGCCTTTTACGCCGGCCAGCGCGAGGAAGCCATGCGCATGTTGGAACGCGCCATGGCCCAAGGTCTGCGCTCCAAGCTCTTCGATATGTTGAGCCTGATCTTGATTGCGCTCATGCGCTTTGATAACAAGGACAGCAAGGGCCTCAAGTACGCGCAAGACACCATGTTCAGCGAGTTGGACCGGCACCCGAACTCCAAGCGCCTGCAGCGCTTCGACAAGGTCATGCAAGGCCTGCGCTTCATGGCCGACAAGCGGGTCGCCGATGCCTTGGAGCTGACGCGACAATTCAGCCGCCAAGCCATGGACCAAGAGGACTTCGACTTCGAAGCCGCCAGCCTCTTGTTGGCGCTGTGGGTGCGTCTGGCCGCCATGATCGAGCTGGAAGAAATGGGGCAATTGGTCAAACAGATCGGCCTGCGTTTTTGCACCACCAAATCCAGCACCGAAGTGCTGATTGCCATGTGCGAGGGCAACGAAGCCGTGGCGGAAGAACTGCGCAACTGCCATGCAAGCATCTTCGGCATTGCCGAGACGGCCATGCGTCACTCGATGCGAGGCACGGCGCGCACCGGCGTCGAATTGCTGATCCAACAAGGCGAAGCCACGCGTAATGCCAAATTGATCGACATGGCCAGTCTGGTGCTCAAGCGGCATACCGACAAGATCGAGGACGCGGACGAGTTGTCGGAGCAAATCTCGCAACTCCAAAGTCGCTATGTCGTGCCGCTGGGCGCGACCATCAACCGCAACCGCGCCGCCGGCAGCATTGCCTTGCGTGTTTGAGCCTGCCTGCAGTCTGCACTGACTTCAAAACAGCTCGATTTGGGTTGAAGTAGAAGTCGGCGCCGAGGCATCCTCCGGGATGGCTGAACGCTGAAACCGACTCAGGTCCAGGGCCGTGCGCTCGCGCACCAGCCCCAAGCGCGCGCAAGCCTTGGCCATGCGTTGCTGATTCAGCTCGGCCCATAGCCCCTCGCCCTTCATCCGGGTATTGAAGCGTGCGTCGTTGTCGCGGCCACCGCGCATATCGCGCAGCCGGGCCATGATGCGCGCCGCCCGCTCCGGCACATGGTGTTGCAGCCAATCCTGAAACAAAGGATTGACCTCCCAAGGCAGGCGAAGCGGAATGCTGAAGGCCGCGCGCGCGCCCGCAGCGGCCGCGGCCTCAAGAATCTGCTCCAACTCGGGCTCATTCAAAAACGGAATCAAGGGCGAAACACTGACGCCCACCGGAATGCCTGCCTCGGCCAAGCTTTGAATGGTTTGCAAGCGCCGCGGCGGCGCGGCCGCACGTGGCTCCAAGCGTCTTGAAAGTTCAGTGTCCAAAGTCGTCACCGACACATAGACCGCCACCAGTCCCTGCTTGGCCATCGGCGCCAGCAAATCCAGATCTCGCAAGATGCCGGCCGACTTGGTGACGATGGAAAAGGGATGCGCATGGGTGCTCAGGACCTCGATCAAGCTGCGAGTGATGCCCAGCTTGCGCTCCACCGGCTGGTAGGCGTCGGTCGCGGTGCCCAGGCACAGCAACTGAGGCTGATAGCGCGGATTTGCGAAAGCGGCGCGCAGGCGCTCGGCCGCGTTGACCTTGGCCACGATGCGGGTCTCAAAATCCAAGCCCGGCGACATATTCAAATAGCTGTGCGTCGGCCGGGCAAAGCAATAAATGCAACCGTGTTCACAGCCTCTGTAAGGGTTGATAGACAAATCAAAGCTGATGTCCGGCGACTGATTGCTGGAGAGAATGCGGCCGGCCTGCTCTTCAATGATCTGAGTGCTAGGCGCGCAAAGCTCCTGCTGCGCTTCTTGATCCAATGAGCCCCAGCCATCGTCGAATTGCTCCCGCAACTCGCCCTGAAAGCGGTGCGCAATCGCCCAGGCACTGCCGCGCCCCTTGAGCGTGCCCGCATCGATGTAGAGCGGCTGCGCCTGGCTGGGTTTGCAATGGGTGCTCGGCCTGAATGACATACTGTTAATGTATACAGTATTTTACTCAAGCACCAGAGCTGCCTGAGGTGCTGACCAGAGCGAGAAGACCGAGGCCTAAAGAAGCCCCGCCTCTTGCAAAAAGCGCGAGGGCTTGGCGGGGTCAAAAGCCAAAGTCAGGCGTTGCCTCGCGCGGGTGATGGCCACGTACAAGAGGTTGCGGTTTTCAGCCGCGCTCACCTCACCCACAAACTCGCCGCGCGAGAGATGCGGGATCAGCACATGGTCGAACTCCAGCCCCTTGGCAGACTCAATGCTCGACAAGGTGACACGCGGGTTCGCTTGCGTCCGCGCTTGCCCCTCCTGCAATTTTTGCAGTAGCCGAAAACCTCCGTCCAAGCCTTCGTCTTCACCCGCCACCAACTGCACCAGTTGCGCAATGTTGTCGCGCACCTGGTGAATATCGGTCTGCCGCACCAACACAGCGCCGGCGAGCCCCACCGGATCCAGCGCTTTCAAAAAACCTTCCGAAAAGCTGTGCAGGTCTTGCGACTTGAGCACGGCCATCGCGGCGCGCAGCCGCGGCAAAGCCACACCAGACGCGTTGCGCAAGACCTGACCCTCGATGAGAGCCCGCATGCCGTCGGGGTGCACGCAAGCCTCCTCGATGGCCCGCCGTTGCGCAGTCACAGCGTCCAGGTGTCGCAACTCGGTGCTGTCAATCAAGGCACCGGCAAACTGCATCATGGCGGCCAAGGTCTCGGCTCGCAGCGCTTTCGATGCAAAGCCGCTGAAGTCATCGAAACAAAAGGCGTAAAGCCCGCGCACCAACAGCACCTCGCGCCGACGCAGAAAGGACTCAAAGCCATCCACCCGATAGCCCACACCGCGTTTGAGCAACTCGCTTTCGATCAAGATCGAATGAGCCGCTTGCCGCAGCAAGATACGCAGCTCATGCTGCTCTTTTTGCTGCAAATGTTCTCGCGCCGTCTCGGCGACCAAGCGCGCCATGATGCGGTGCGACTCACAGGCAAGCTTGCGGATTTCGGTTTCGCGCTGTTGAAACGCAGCGTAAGGCTTGCCACCGGCCAGCGCGCCTGCGGCTCGAGCCAACTGGGGCCCGAACCGGTGGCTGGCCGTCAAAGGCAGGCGTATCGGCTGGCCCACCTCTTGAGTGAAGCTCGCATGCATAAAGGCCGCCTCGGCGCCGGCCTGCGAGTGGATCACCTGGTCGCGGTCCCCCACGCCGACAAAAGCCGCGCGCCGGTTCTGATCCAGCAAGCCCTTCAACACGGTGAACATGGCCCGGTTGGTGTCGTGCATTTCATCGACCACGATCAGGGCCAAGCCCAGCGCCAGGCACGCGCTGTCGAGCTCGCCCTCTTCCGCGCTGAGCGCGCGCGCCAAGTCGTAGGTAGCATCGCCTTCAAATCGAAAGGCCGGCCGATCGGGGTGACCGCCGCGACGAATGAATTCATAGGCGCTGCGCACCCGCAGCGTGAGGTAATCAAAGCCCAAGTCCTCTGCCAAATCAGGGCTCATGGGGGCCTCGGCTGGCAGTTGCTCGATCAGCATGCGGCCTTTGAGCACGGCAAAAGACTGCAGCAGCCCTTCGACCATGGCCGTTGGTGCAGCACCGACCAGCAACTCATCGGGATAGCGCTCTTGGGGCAAGGTCTGGGCACGCTCGATCGCGCGCAGCACATAGGGCTTGACCTGTTCTTCCGAGCGCAGCTGCAAGACGCCTTCACCCTCCACCGAGGCCAGCATCCATGCACTGAAGGACTCAAAAGTGTGGATGCGGATCTCTTGAAGCTGCTCACCCGAGACGCCAACCCAGCGCAGCTGCTGACGCAAAGCCTGCACGGCAGGCTCGGTATAGGTCAGCGCCAGAATCATGCTCGGCTGTGCGCCGCGCTGCAGCGCCTGCGCGATGCGCAAGGCCAAGGTCGTGGTCTTGGCAGCACCGGCATTGGCCTCGATCAGCACATGCCGAGCCCGTGTCGTCTGAATGGTGACCTGCTCGTCCGTCGGGCGGAAGCTGCTCGGGGCAAAGATCGAATCGGACATCGGCAGGCTTAGCTCGCTGAGGCAGCTGGGGCGAAGAAGAAAAACAGCAATCAGTACTCGTCGCCACCAGGGCCAACATAGCCCGGCGCCAGGTTTTCGAACTTGGTGTGCATGCGCTGGAAGGCCAGCTTGACCGTGCCGACCGGGCCATTCCGCTGCTTGGCGATGATGATCTCGGCCACACCCGGCTCCTTGCACTCTTCCTTGGTGTAGTACTCGTCGCGGTAAATGAACATGATGATGTCGGCATCCTGCTCAATGGCACCGGATTCCCGCAAGTCGGACATCATCGGCCGCTTGTCGGGCCGCGTTTCCACCGAGCGGTTCAGCTGCGACAGGGCAATCACCGGGCACTTCAACTCTTTGGCCAGCGCCTTCAAGCCGCGCGAGATTTCACCAATCACGGTCGCACGGTTTTCTTCATTGCCGCCATTGCCGCTCATCAGCTGCAGGTAGTCGATGATGATGAGGCCCAACTGGCCGCTGATACGGGCCTGGCGGCGCGCACGAGCGCGCACCTCACTGGGCGAAAGTCCAGGGCTCTCATCAATATAGATGGCGGCTTTACCGAGCTTGTCCACGGCCTCTGAAAGACGCCCCCACTCATCATCGGCCAAGCGGCCCAGGCGCAAACGGCTTTGGTCGATGCGGCCGACCGAGCCGACCATACGCAACGCCAACTGGGCCGCGCCCATTTCCATCGAGTAGATGACGACCGGCAAGCCTTCGTTGATGGCCACGTTCTCGCCGATATTGACCACGAACGCGGTTTTTCCCATGGAAGGGCGTGCGGCCAAGATGATCAAGTCGCCGGGCTGCAGACCGGCCGTCATATTGTCCAGATCGTAAAAGCCGGTGCGCACGCCGGTGACGTCTTCGGCGCCGTTTTCGGCGAGCTCGTTGACCCGGTCGATCAGCGCCACCACCAGGTTGTCCATGCTGTGGAAGCCCTGGCCTCCGCGATTACCTTCTTCGTTGATGCGGAAGATCTTGCCTTCGGCCTCGTCAACGATTTCCTTCACCGCCTTGCCCTGCGGATTCATCGCGGCGCTGGCAATTTCATCACTGGCCGTCACCAGCTTGCGCAGCACGGCGCGCTCACGCACGATCTCAGCATAACGGCGCAGATTGGCGGCACTGGGCACGCTCTGCGCCAAGGCATTCAAATAGGCCAGTCCACCGCATTCCTCGGCCTTGCCCAGGGAGGTGAGCTCTTCGAAGACGGTCACCACGTCCGCCGGCTTGCCGGCATTGATCAACTTGCCCACCGCCACAAAGATCAGCTTGTGCTCGAAGCGGTAGAAGTCCGATTCGGTCAACAAGTCGCCGGCTCGGTCCCAGGCCGAGTTATCGATCAAGAGGCCGCCCAGCACGCTTTGCTCGGCCTCGATCGAATGCGGCGGCACGCGCAGACGCGCCACTTCATCATCGCGACGGTCGGCGCCGATGGAAGAGCCCGGGAGAGGCGTGGAGGAAAAAGTTGCGCTCATGGATGGTGTTGCCCTGGACGGGTTAGCTGGCAGGAGCTGTGGACAAGTCTGTGGAAAGGCGGGGGATGCCTCTGTATAACATCATCCCCAGAAACGCAAAAAGCCGACGGCTTTGACAACGTCGGCTTTTCTATTGGCTGACCCTTGCAGGTCAGTTCAATGCGCAGCGCTTAGTCGTTCTCGCGAACCACTTGCACGCTGATTTCCACGACCACATCGGTGTGGGGGGCAACGTTCACAGGGAACTCGCCAACCGCCTTCAAGGGGCCCAGGGGCATACGCACTTGGGTCTTGGTGATGGCGAAGCCCAGCTTGCTCAGGGCATCGGCCACATCGGCGTTGGTGACGGAACCGAACAGGCGGCCGTCCACGCCAGCCTTTTGGCTGATGCGCACGGTCTTGCCAGTCAGGCTTTCGCCCAGAGTTTGAGCAGCGGCCAGCTTTTCAGCGGCCGCTTTTTCCAACTCAGCGCGGCGAGCTTCGAATTCCTTGATGGCCGCTTCGGTGGCACGACGTGCCTGGCGAGTCGGGATCAGGAAGTTGCGGGCATAACCGTTCTTGACCGTGACGACATCGCCCAGGTTGCCGAGGTTGGCCACTTTTTCAAGCAGAATAATTTGCATGGTTGCCTACTCCTCAGACCTTGTGCTGGTCGCTGTACGGCAGCATGGCCAGGAAGCGAGCACGCTTGATCGCCACGGTCAGCTGACGCTGGAAGAATGCGCGCGTGCCGGTCAGGCGAGCGGGCGTAATCTTGCCGTTTTCGCCGACGAAATCGCGCAGCGTGTCGATGTCCTTGTAGTCGATCTGCTCAACACCGGTAACGGTGAAGCGGCAGAAACGCTTGCGACGGAACAGCAATGATTGGGTATTGCGCTTGGGCTTCTTGTCTTTAGAGAAGCGACCTTTTCCACGTGGTGGTGCCATCGTGTGACCTCTTTAATTTAATCCGGATTCGAACAATTCGGCGTCTGGCTGGTATCGATCGCAGTGATGTGGAAAACCGTTCCACGCCCTGCTTTCTGAGCACTGAGGAAGCCTGAAAAACAAGCCGTTCCACCAACACCCAAGGCCTGCAGGCGCTTGCCGATTTCACCGATCGCCACCGCTTTGATTTCCATGGAAACCTTGCGGGGTCTGCCGGCTTCTTGCACCTGGGACTCATGCTTCAAGCAACAGTCCAGGGCCATCAATCCGGCCGGGGTGTATCTGACAAGTCCCAACTCCAGCACACTGGCTTGCAAGATCAAGTGATTCACCGAAGAACCCACCGACTCTTGCTTGCTCGCTGCGCGAAGCAGGCCTTTTTTATCTCAATCAATACCGATTCAAACACCAAGCTTTAGCCAACTCAGCTCGAAAGCTGAATTAGGCTGCCGCGACCTGAGGCGCCTTGCGAGCGTCTTCGCGGTCCACAGACTTCATCATCACCGAAGGGGTGGTTTCAGCCTTGGACTTCAGCACAGTCAGGTGACGCAGCACGGCGTCATTGAAGCGGAAGCCAGTTTCCAGCTCAGCCAGGGTTTCCTTGCTGCACTCGATGTTCACGCACAGATAGTGGGCCTTGGCCAGCTTCTGGATCAGGTAAGCCATTTGACGGCGGCCCCAATCTTCGACGCGGTGCACAGTGCCGCCACCGGTGGTGATCAGGCTCTTGTAACGCTCCAGCATGGCCGGAACTTGTTCGCTTTGATCCGGATGGATCAGCAGAACGATTTCATAGTGACGCATAAGTACTCCTTGTGGATTCCAGCGAGCCGCGTCGTCTCCAGTTGACAACCCGACCTAGCGCTGAGGAAGCCGTGCCACAGCGTCTACACGTGGTCACGGCAAGGGGGAACCCGCGATTGTAGCCCAAGATTGAAAGATTGCCTAGCGAAGCGTTTGCGAGGCCTTGGGGCAGGCCCTTCCATCGCCCAAAACCAGAAGCGCCATACTTGAAGAGGTGGCGAAGGGCAATGCCCGAGACTGCCGGGTCTTGATCTCTACAAAACCGGCGGCCGACGCAAATCGCTCAGCAGCCTGGATTCAGCCGAAGTCGGGGCCGGCGTCAAAAGGCTGACCAAGACCAGAGCCAAAAAGCCTGCCGGAATGCCGAACAGGCCGGCGGAGATGGATTGAATACCCCACCAGAGCTGCGGCTCACCGGGAATGCCAAACGCTGCGCGCAAAGACGGATTGGCCGTCACCAAATAGTAGATGCTCACAGCCAGGCCCGTCAGCATGCCCGCCATGGCGCCCCAGGCATTGGCGCGGCGCCAAAAAATGCCCAGCACCAAGGCCGGGAAGAAGGCAGCGCCGGCAACCGAGAATGCAGATGCCACCAAATACAGGATGTCGGCAGGCCGATAGGCCGCCACCGCCGCAGCGGCAAGCGCGGTGGCCAGCAGCAAAGCCTTTGACAAGGTGACACGGCGCGTCATCGAGGACTGCGGGCTTAAGACCCTGTAATACACATCGTGAGAGAGCGCCGCCGAGATGGTCAAAAGCAAGCCATCGGCCGTCGACAAAGCCGCCGCCAAGCCCCCGGCCGCCACCATGCCCGACACCACAAAGGGCAAGCCCGCCAACTCGGGCGTGATCAGCATGATGATGTCGCTGCTGATTCGAAGCTCACCCAGTTGCAAGACGCCATCGCCATTGACGTCACTGACCGACAAGAGCCCCGGATCCAACCTCGCCCATTGAGAAATCCAGGTCGGCAACTGATCGATCGGCGTGCCCACCAACTGGGTAAAAACCTCGAACTTGACCATCACCGCCAGCGCGGGCGCCGTGAAGTACAACAAGGCAATGAAGAAAAGCGACCACGCCACCGAACTTCGCGCCTCGCCGACCGAGGGCGTGGTGTAGTAGCGCGTCAGCAAATGCGGCAACCCAGCGGTACCCACCATCAGGCAGAAGACCAAGGCCAGAAAATTGCGCCGCGATTCATCAAACTGCTGCCGCTCGGCCGGTGTGCCCTGTGGGTCACCGCTGAACTGTTGGGCATGCGGCGGCATCCCGCCCAACGGTAGGGCGCGAGCCTCATTCGCCATTTGAGCTTTGTGCCATTGGTCTTGCGCCTCCACGGGCGTACGCGGCAGACTGGACTGACGCTTTTCGGCAGCCTGAATCTCGGCCAAGGGCGCATCGTCCGCCTTCAACTCGGCCACCTGTCGCGCTGCCTGGCTGCGGTCCTGCGCCAGCGACAGCGGCACATCACGCAGCTTGGCCTCAAACACCGCGGCACGCTGCTGAAACACCTCTCGGACTTGCAGCTCCAAAGGGTCTTCGATCAGCTGCTGCTCACGCACACTCAACTTGGCCAACTGTTGGCCATAGACCAGTTGCGGCAATGGCATGCCGGTCTGCTTGACGCAGAGCCAGACCACCGGCACCAAGTAGGCGATCACCAAAACGATGTACTGCGCAACCTGCGTCCAGGTCACGGCTCGCATGCCGCCCAAAAAAGAGCAGACCAGAACGCCGCCCAAGCCGACAAACACACCCACCTCAAAGCCCAGCCCAGTCAGTCGTGAGGTGATCAGGCCAACGCCATAGATCTGCGCCACCACATAAATGAAAGACACCAGAATGGCCGCCATGGCGCCAATCAAGCGCGGCGCCACACCGCCATAGCGCGCGCCCAAAAAATCTGGAATGGTGAACTGTCCCGATTTGCGCAGATAGGGCGCCAGACACAAGGCCACCAAAACAAAGCCGCCCGTCCAACCCAGGACAAAGGCCAGTCCGCCATAGCCGCTGAAATACAAGGTGCCGGCCAGGCCAAGAAAGGAGGCGGCGCTCATCCAGTCCGCGCCGGCCGCCATGCCGTTGAACATGGCGGGTACGCGACGCCCTGCCACGTAATACTCGTCCGCATCGGTGGTGCGGCACAAAAGGCCGATGGCCGCATAAATGCTGACCGTCGCCGCCATGAATGAAAAGCCAATCCAAGTCTTGGCCAAGCCCCAATGCTCCAACACTGCGAGCAGCAACACAAACAGCACGAAGCCCAGGGTGTACCAGGCATAAATACGTTTGAGGCGGCGATTCAGCGAGTCGTCTGAGCGAACGCTGCTGGAAGCTTGCGGTAGCGGGGTCATATCGATCGACAAAGGTCTACCAGGCATGATGCGAGGCCCCTCACTGCCTGTCGATAGCAAGGAACCCGCATCTGGCAAGGCCAATAAAAAACGGCCCTCGCGGGCCGTCTTTGAAACCAGCGCAGAGAGACGCCTTTTCTTGCCTAGATCAACGCTTGGCCAAACGCTGCCAAGTCTCAATGACCGAGTCCGGGTTCAAGGAGATGGACACAATGCCCTCACCCGCCAGCCACTCGGCGAAATCCGGGTGATCGCTTGGGCCTTGGCCGCAAATGCCGATGTATTTGCCGGTAGCGCGGCAAGCCGCGATAGCGCGCGAGATCAGGGCCTTGACGGCCGGGTCGCGCTCGTCAAAGTCGCCCGCCAACTGCTCCAGACCCGAATCACGATCCAGACCCAAGGTCAGCTGAGTCAAGTCATTGGAGCCGATCGACATGCCATCGAAATGTTCCAAGAACTGATCCGCCAAGATCGCGTTGCTGGGCACTTCACACATCATGATGACGCGCAAACCATCTTGGCCGCCGGTGGCTGCGCGCTTCAAGCCGCGCTCCGCCAGCATGGCCACCACGCGCTCGGCTTGGCGCACGGTACGCACGAAAGGCACCATGATTTCGACATTGGTCAGGCCCATATCGTTGCGCACGCGCTTCAGAGCCTCGCACTCCATCGCGAAGGCATCCGAGAACTCGCCACTGATATAGCGCGAAGCGCCACGGAATCCCAGCATCGGGTTCTCTTCATCGGGCTCGTAGCGCGAGCCGCCAATCAGCTTGCGGTACTCATTGCTCTTGAAGTCCGACAGGCGCACGATCACCGGGCGCGGGAAGAAAGCCGCGGCAATCGTCGCCACGCCTTCAACCAGCTTGTCCACATAGAAAGCACGTGGTGAGGCATGGCCGCGTGCCACCGACTCGACCGCCTTCTTCAAATCCGCATCGATGTTCGGATAGTCGAGGATGGCCTTGGGGTGAACGCCGATATTGTTGTTGATGATGAACTCAAGGCGAGCCAAGCCGACGCCTGCGCCGGGCATTTGCGCGAAGTTGAAGGCCAGCTGTGGGTTGCCGACGTTCATCATGATCTTGATCGGGCAGTAAGGCAGCTCGCCGCGATGCACTTCACTGATCTCGGTCTCGAGCAGGCCGTCATAAATGAAGCCGGTATCGCCTTCCGAACAAACCACGGTGACCAACTGGCCGTCTTTCAGCTTCTCGGTCGCATCGCCACAACCGACCACCGCCGGAATGCCCAACTCGCGCGCAATGATGGCCGCGTGGCAGGTGCGGCCGCCGCGGTTGGTGACGATGGCCGAAGCGCGCTTCATCACCGGCTCCCAGTTCGGGTCGGTCATGTCGGTCACCAAGACATCGCCGGGCTGGACGCGATCCATCTCGCTGATGTGCGAGACCAGGCGCACCGGGCCGGTACCAATCTTTTGACCAATGGCGCGACCTTCGGCCAGCACGGCGCTGTGACCCTTGAGCTTGTAGCTGTGTTCGACCTGGCCTTCGGCCTGGCTCTTCACCGTTTCAGGGCGAGCTTGCAAGATGTAGAGCTGACCATCGACACCGTCACGACCCCACTCAATGTCCATGGCGCGACCATAGTGCTTCTCGATGATCAAGGCATAACGCGCCAACTCGATGACTTCGGCATCCGCCAAGGAATAGCGGTTGCGCGCTTCCGGTGCGGTGTCCACCGTCTTGACCAAGCGGCCCGAGGCGGCCTTTTCTTCCGGCGTGGCGAACTCCATGCGAATCAGCTTGGAACCCAAGTTACGGCGGATGATGGGCAGGCGACCCTTTTCCAGTGCCGGCTTGTGCACATAGAACTCGTCGGGGTTGACGGCGCCTTGCACCACGGTTTCACCCAAGCCGTAGCTGGAGGTGATGAAGACCACGTCCTTGAAGCCGGACTCGGTGTCAATGGTGAACATCACACCGGCAGAGCCGAGGTCGGAGCGCACCATGCGCTGCACGCCGGCGCTCAGGGCCACATCGGCGTGGGCAAAGCCCTTGTGCACGCGGTAGCTGATGGCGCGGTCGTTGTAGAGGGAGGCGAACACTTCCTTCATCTTGTGCAGCACTTCTTCAATGCCGATCACATTCAAGAAGGTCTCTTGCTGGCCTGCGAAGGACGCGTCGGGCAAGTCTTCGGCGGTAGCCGAGGAGCGCACGGCAAAGGACACACCGGGGTTGTCGGCAGTCAGTTGCGCAAACGAGCTGCGAATCTGCGCTTCCAAATCGGCCGGGAAAGGCTGCGCCTCCAACCAGCCGCGGATTTCGGCACCGGCCTCGGCCAGGGCGCGCACATCGTCGGTATTCAGGGTCGCCAGACGCGCTTCGATACGCTTGTCCAGACCTTCGTGCTTGAGGAACTCGCGGAAAGCATGCGCTGTGGTGGCAAAACCACCCGGCACGCGAACGCCAGAACTTGAAAGCTCTGAGATCATTTCGCCGAGGCTGGCGTTCTTACCGCCAACCACCTCGACGTCGGTCATCCTCAGATTCTCAAAGGGAACGACCAGGGCGGTCGGCTCATAGCGTGTGGACATGGGAATACTCCGTGATGTTGAAAATTCCTGAGTCCCGCCGCGGCGTCTGGAGTCTCGGCTCGAGCGCTGCCCCTGTCGTCCACACAGTCACTCAGCCCAAGAATTCTGCATTCTTGTTCTAGCCCGGGCTTGAGTGTTTGAAAACTGCGCATGACGGCTGGCGGTTGATTGCCAAGGATTCTACGGGTTACATCGCCGTATGATGAACAAACACTCTAGAGCGACTCAACCATGCCCCATCGCACCGTGTACTTTGTCTCGGACGGCACCGGGATCACTGCTGAAACCTTCGGTAACTCGATACTGGCCCAATTCCCCAACAAACCGCGCCATGTGCGCCGCCCTTTTGTTGACACCCCCGAAAAGGCTTATGCCGTGGTGCGTGAAATCAACGAGACCGGCGAGCGCGAAGGCAAGCGCGCCATCGTCTTCGCCACCTTGGTGGACCGAGAGGTGCTGAAGATCGTGCGCGACCATTGCCAAGCGCGGGTGCTCGATATGTTCGGCACCTTTATTGAGCCGCTGGAAGAAGAGTTCGAGGTCAAGTCCAACCACCGAGTCGGGCGTTTTTCTGATGTGGCGCGCAGCCAGGAGTATCACGACCGCATTGAGGCGATCAACTTCTCGCTCGCTCATGACGACGGCCAATCGGCCAAAAATCTTGATGTGGCTGATGTGATCTTGGTTGGCGTGTCGCGCAGTGGCAAGACGCCCACCTCGCTGTATCTGGCCTTGCAGCATGGCATCAAGGCGGCCAACTATCCGCTGATCCCGGAAGACTTTGAACGCGGTCGTCTGCCCGACACGCTGGCGCCGCACAAGCGCAAGTGCTTCGGCCTGACCATTGACCCGGAACGCCTCAGCCAGATCCGCAATGAGCGCCGCCCCGGCAGCAAGTACGCCGACCTGATGAATTGCCGCTACGAGGTCAACGAGGCCGAAACGATGATGAAGCGCGACGGCATTTCTTGGCTGTCGTCAACGCACAAATCGATCGAAGAGATCGCCACCACCATCCTGCGCGACTTGCGGCCTGATCGCTTGATCTACTGATCGTTCAGGGCAGCAGACGCTGCCGCGCCGACTCATACAGGCAAATCGCCGCAGCGCTGCCCACATTGAGCGACTCCTCACCGCCCGGCTGAGGAATGCCCACCGTCAAGGCACAGCGCTGCATCAGGTCGGCTTGCACGCCCTGCCCCTCGTGACCCATCACCCAAGCACAGGGGCTGGGCAGGCGGATTTGGTGCAGCTGCGACTCGGCGTAGGAGCTGGTGGCCACCATCGGCACCTGCAAGGCGGCCAGATCGGCCGGGGCCAGGCCTTCGATCAAACGCAGGCCGAAATGCGCGCCCATGCCGGCCCGCAAGACCTTGGGCGACCACAGCGCCGCCGTGCCCTTCAAGGCCAAGACCTGACGAAAACCCATGGCCGCCGCGCTGCGCAAAATGGTGCCCACATTGCCGGCGTCCTGCAGGCGATCGAGCACCACCGAGTCCACCATGGGGCTGAGCTGCTGCTCGGCGTCATGCGGCACCTCGAAGCCGATCTGCGCCGGCGACTCCAGGCCGCTGATGCTCTTGAACAAGTCCGTCGGCACCACCAACTGGCGCGGCGCCGCATCGGCCAGCGCTCGCAGCGCTGGGTCGGCAGCGGCCGCTTCGGTCAGCACCGCCAAGGTAACCGGGTAGCCACGCTGCAGACAAGCGCGCACCAGGTGATCGCCTTCTAGCCAGATCGAGCCCAGCTTGCGATAGGCGCCGCCGTCCTGGCTCAGCTTGCGCAGCCGCTGCAAGGCCGGGTTGTCACGCGAGGTGATGTGCATGACCTGGCTCATAGTTTCTCCAACAAAATCTCACGCACCGGGCCAAAGGTACGGCGGTGCCAAGCTGTCACACCATGCTGACGCAAGGCGGCCAGATGCTCGGCCGTCGGGTAGCCCTTGTGGCCGGCGAATCCATATTCAGGGTGGGCCTCATGCATGGCCAGGCATTGCCGATCGCGCGTCACCTTGGCCAAGATGGAGGCCGCCGAGATCGCCTGCACCTTGGCATCGCCCTTGACGATCGCTTCAGCCGGAATCTTCAAAACGGGCAAGCGATTGCCATCCACCAACACCAGATTCGGCTTCAAGCGCAAACCTTCCACCGCACGCCGCATGGCCAGCAGGGTAGCCTGCAAAATGTTCAAGGCATCGATCTCTTCGACGCTGGCCTCGGCGATACAGCAGCACAAAGCCTTGGCGCGGATTTCGTCGAAGAGCCGCTCGCGCTTCTTCTCGGTCAACACCTTGGAGTCGGCCAAGCCCGCGATCGGGTTGACGTCATCCAGAATCACCGCAGCGGCCACCACCGGCCCCGCCAAGGGCCCACGCCCGGCTTCATCGACGCCCGCCATCAGCCCGCTGACATTCCAGGCCAGGCCGAGTTGCTCAGGCGCTGCCAATGACTTGCGCGATCGCATCGGTAGCTTTCTGGGCGGTGTCACAACGCAGCAGATGGTGCTGTTGCTCGAAGACCTGCTGCGCGCGCGCATAGCGTGCGCCATCATCCAACCAGGCCAAGCCTTCGCGTGCCAGCGCCTCGGGCGTGCAGGCCTCTTGGATCAATTCAGGCACCACAAACTCGCGCGCCAAGACATTGGGCAAACCGACCCAAGGCTGGTAGTTGCGGCCCTTCATGCGCCACCAGTTGAGCGCATGCATACGATAGGCAATCACCATCGGGCGCTTGAACAGGGCAGCCTCCAAGGTGGCGGTGCCACTGGCCACCAAGGTGAGGTCACAGGCGGCCAGCGCCTCGTGGGAGCGCCCGTCCAGCAAATGCAAATTCAGCGCAGGCGCATGCTGGCGCACGAGAGGATCGATCAAGCTGCGCAAGCCCGGGGACACCGGCATCACGAAGCGTAGATCAGTCCGCGCCTTGCTCATCAGCACCGCGGCCTTCAGCAAGGGCTCGGCGATATAAGCGATCTCGCTACGGCGGCTGCCCGGCAACAAGGCGATCACGGTATCGGATTCGCTCAAGCCCAAAGCAAGGCGCGCCTCGGTCTTGGGCGGCGTCAGCGGAATCGCATCGGCCAAGGGGTGTCCGCAATAGCTGGCCCCAATGCCATGCGCCTTCAAGAGTTCGGGCTCAAAAGGAAACAGGCACAGCACATGATCGGCCGAGCGCTTGATTTTCTCAACGCGCTCAGCCCGCCAGGCCCAGATCGAGGGGCAGACAAAATGCACCGTCTTGATGCCGCCTTCGCGCAGGCGCTGCTCAAGGCCAAAATTGAAATCGGGGGCGTCAATGCCGATGAAAGCGTCGGGCTTGTCGCGCAGCAAACGGTCACCCAATTGCTTGCGGATCGAGAGCAGTTCGCGGATGTTCAGCAAGGCATCGACATAGCCAAACACCGACAACTTCTCGCTCGGCCACCAAGGCTCAAAACCCTGGCTCATCATCTTGGGGCCGCCTATCCCCTGCGCGCTCAACTCCGGCCAACGCGACTGCATGCCGCCCAGCAAGAGGCTGGCCAACAGATCACCGGAGGCCTCGCCGGCCACCATGCCAAAGCGCGGCGCGGTCATGCTCATCACTGCAGCGTTCAAGTCAGCGCACAATGCCGCGCGAGGCGGCAGCCAGGAAGGCCAACATCAAATCAATGTCGGCATCCGCCTCGGGCTCGGCATTCCCAGCGCGCAACTCAGCCATGGACTCTTGCGCCTGCTGCAAGGTCAAGGACGAGCGATACAGCAGCTTGTGCATCTGCTTGATCACGCCGATTCGCTCGGCCGAAAAACCGCGCCGACGCAAGCCCACCTGATTGACGGCACGCGCCGTCAGCGGGTTGCCATCCACGGTCATATAGGGCGGCACATCTTGGGCGACATGGGCCTGGAAGCCAATCATGGCGTGGGAACCGACACGCATGCGTTGCAGCATGCCGGTCAAACCGCCGACAGTCACCCAATCGCCAATTTCCACATGGCCGGCCAAGGTCACGCCATTGGCCAGCACATTGTGATTGCCGAGCAGCACATCATGAGCCAGATGCACATAGGCCATGATCCAGTTGTCATCGCCCAGCTCAGTCACGCCCTTGTCTTGCACCGTGCCGGTATTGAAGGTGCAGTATTCGCGAATGGTGTTGCGGTCGCCGATCACCAGACGTGTCGGCTCACCGGCGTACTTCATGTCCTGCGGCGCGGCCCCGATCGAGTTGAACTGGAAGATCTTGTTGTCCCGCCCAATGGTGGTGTGCCCCTCGATCACGCAATGCGAGCCAATGCGGGTGCCAGCGCCAATACGCACATGCGGCCCAATCAGGCTGAAAGCACCCACGCTGACCGAGCTGTCTAGCTCGGCCGCCGGGTCAACGATCGCGCTGGGGTGAATCATCGTCATGCTGTAGGCCTAGGAGTCGAAGGATCAGCCGTCGATGCGGCGCATGGTGCAAAGCAGTTGTGCTTCGGCTGCCAGTTGATCACCGACCATCACCTTGCCAGAGAACTTGAAGATGCCGGCCTTGGCACGGTCCAAGGTCACGTCCAACAAAATCTGATCGCCAGGCTCGACCGGACGCTTGAAACGCGCGTTATCAATGCCGGCGAAATAGACCACAGTGCTGTCGTCCAAGACGATGTCCGAACTCTCCAGCGCCAACAAAGTGGCGGCCTGAGCCATCGCTTCCAGCATCAACACGCCAGGCATCACCGGGCGATGCGGAAAGTGCCCCAAGAAGAAGGGCTCATTGATGCTGACATTCTTCAGCGCCAGGATACGCTTGCCTTTTTCGATCTCAAGCACACGGTCCACCAGCAAGATGGGGTAGCGGTGTGGCAGTTTCTTGAGAATTTGGTGAATGTCCATCATGATGAATTTTTCTTTTCTTGCGCCTGTTCAAGCGCTTTTTCAAGGCCCTGCACACGCTGGCGCAAGGCATGCAGATTTCGCAAAGTAGCGGCGTTCTTTTCCCAACTCGCATTGTCGTCGAAGGGAAACACGCCGCTGTAGAGGCCAGGCTTGTGAATGCTGCGGCTGATCAGGGTTGCGGCCGACACATTGACATGGTCAGCAATCGTCAAATGCCCCACGATATTGGCAGCACCGGCGATCGTGCAATGCGCACCGATCCGCGTACTGCCTGCAATCGCGGTGCAACCCGCAATCGCCGTATGGCGGCCAATTTGTACGTTATGGGCGATCTGCACCAGATTGTCGATCTTGACGCCATCTTCCAAAACCGTGTCGTCCAAGGCGCCACGGTCTACGCAACTATTGGCACCGATTTCAACCTCATTCCCGATGCGCACTGTGCCGAGCTGCTCGATCTTTTCCCAGCGGCCACCGCCGGCAGCACCCGTTGGCGCAAAACCAAAGCCGTCGGCGCCGATGACCACACCGCTGTGAATGATGCAGCGCTCACCGATCTGGCAATCAAAACCCACCGTCACGCTCGCCGCCAATCGCGTGGATGCACCGACCACGGCGCCACGCCCGATCACGCAATGGGCGCCGATGCGGGCGCCATCGCCAATGCGAGCCTCGGCTTCGATCACCGCCAGCGGGCCAATATCCACACCCTGGCCCAAACGAGCGCTGGGATCGATCACCGCGCTGGGGTGTATACGCGCTGGACTTGGCGGCCGAACCCTGGCGGCCCACCACTGCGTCAGGCGCGCAAAGTACAAATAGGGGTCCGCGGTCACGATGGCCGGGCCGCGTTGGGCCGCCACTTCCGCAAAGGCGGGCGCCACGATCACGCAGGCTGCAGCTGACGTCGCCAACTGTGACTGATAACGCGGGTTGGCCAAGAAGCTCAAGGTCGTCGACGTGGCCCCTTCTAGCGGCCCCACCCGCTCAATCAGGACTTGTCCTGCGGATTCGGAGGCCCCATGAAGATCGCCGCCCAAGGCGGCGATAACTTCAGCCAGTGTGACGGCGGCCACCGATCACTTCTGGGCGTTCAGCGTGTCGATCACTTTCTTGGTGATGTCCACGCGAGCGCTGACGTTCAGCGCGTCCTGCACGATCAGATCGTACTTTTCGGACTCAAAGATTTGCTTGATGACGCGATTGGCACGCTCAACCACAGCGCCCAACTCTTCGTTCTTGCGCTGGTTCAGGTCTTCTTGCCATTCGCGGCGCTTGCGCTGCAAATCACGGTCCACTTCAACCAGGTCACGCTGACGACGGTTGCGCTCGGCTTCAGCCAGCGTTGGGGCATCTTTCTCCAGCTTCTCAGCCGAGACGCGGAGCTTGTTTTCCTGATCCTTCAGGTCTTTTTCGCGCTTGCCAAACTCAGCTTCCAACTTCAGCTGAGCCGTCTTGGCCAAATTGGCCTCACGCAGCACCCGCTCGCTGTTGACATAGCCGATCTTGATCTCCTGTGCCTGCACGCCCAGTGCCGACACAGACATGAGGGCGGCCAATGCCACCAAATTCAACAGCTTGCTCTTCATCAGAATGCGTTCCCGATCTGGAATTGGAATGGTTCTATTCTATCTGTGGGTTTCTTGCGCAAGGGCTTGCCATAACTCAGGCGAAGTGGGCCCATCGGCGAGATCCAACTCAGACCGATACCCACCGAGGAGCGCACCGTGTCGAAGTCGAGCTTTTCATTCGGGCCCCACACATTGCCCGCATCAATGAAAGTGTAAATCCGGAAGGTCTTGTCATTGCCGCTGCCTGGCACCGGCAGGTACAACTCAGCGTTCAGGTTGACGCGGCGATTGCCACCAATGCGCGTGCCGGTCACGTCCACCGGACCCAGCGAGCCGGCCTCAAACACCCGCACCGAACCCAAGCCGCCGGCATAGAAGTTCTTGAAGATGGGATAAGGCTTGCTGCCCATGCCCACACCCCAGCCCAATTCACCGTTCACACCCACGGTGATCTTGTTGGTGATCGGAATGAACTGCTGGTATTGCATGTTCAGTCGTGAATAGCGCGCATCACCCAAAGCGCTCAATTCCATATTGACCCGCTGGTACTTGCCGGCAGTCGGGGAAATGATGCTGTCGCGGTTGTCTCGTTGCCAGCCAATGGTGAAGGGGTAGGACACACTGTCTTGACCGAACAATCGGCCGTACAGCAGATAACTATTGGGCAGGCCGGCCGAGGTGGTCATCTTCGTGCGCTCGTAACCGAGGCCGAAGAACACGGTGTCAAGCTCCGAGAAAGGTACGCCAAAGCGAATCGAACCGCCCTGCGTCACCAATTCGAATTGCTCGCCCAAATTGTTGTACGGCTTTTGAGTGCGATAGAACAGGTCCAGCGCGCGGGACACGCCGTCCACGGTGAAGTACGGGTCCACGGTGCTGACCACCAAGGTCCGCCCTGTCGAGGCCGTCGAGACTTCCACGCCCAAGTAGTTGCCCGAGCCGAAGACGTTGTCTTGCTTGATGGCACCGGTGAAGGACAGCTTTTGCTGGCTGGAGTAACCCGCGCCGACCTGGATGTTGCCGGTCGGGCGCTCCACCACATTCAGCACCACATCGACCTGGTCTTGCGCGCCCGGCACCTCGCTGGTGTCGATGGTGACTTCCTTGAAGTAACCCAGACGCTCAACGCGGTCACGCGAAGCCTTGATCTTCTGCCCGTCATACCAAGCCGACTCGAACTGACGGAACTCGCGGCGAATCACTTCATCGCGGGTGCGTGTGTTGCCAGAAACGATGACCTTGCGCACATACACCCGACGCTGCGGTTCACCCGTGAAGGTGACCACCACTTGGCCGGTTGCACGGTCGATCTCCGGACGCGAGTCCACGCGGGCAAAGGCGTAGCCAAAGGTACCGTAGAGGTCAGAGAAAGCACGGGTGGTCTGGGCCACAGCCTCGCCCTGGTAGGGCTGGCCGGGCTTGAGGACGATCAAGCGTTTGAAGTCCTCTTCGCGACCGAGGAACTCGCCTTCCAGCTTGACGCCGGTCACGGTGTATTGCTGGCCTTCACTGACGGTGATGGCGATATTGATGCTTTGCTTGTCTGGCGAGATCGTCACCTGCGTCGAGGTGACGGCAAACTCCAGATAGCCGCGATTCAAATAATACGAACGCAGCGTCTCCAAATCGGCATTCAGCTTGGCGCGCGAATAGCGGTCGGTCTTGGTGTACCAAGTCAGCCAGCCGCTGCTGGTCTGCTCGAGCAGGCCCACCAAGGTGCTCTCCGAAAAGACCGAGCTGCCTTGGATGCGGATTTCACCGATCTTGGCGGGCTCACCTTCGCTCACAGTGAAGCTCACGTTGACGCGATTGCGCTCCAGTGGCGTGATGGTCGTCGTGACTTCCGCACCGTAAAGGCTGCGAGTCAGGTACTGGCGCTTCAACTCTTGCTCAGCACGATCGGCCAAGGCCTTGTCAAAAGGCTTGCCCTCGCCAATGCCCACGTCCTTCAAGGACTTGGTCAGGGCCTCGGTATCGAACTCTTTCAAGCCAACGAAGCTGACGTTGGCAATGATGGGGCGCTCTTCGATCATCACGACCACGGCACCGCCGTCGACGCTGATGCGCACATCCTTGAACAAACCTGTGGCGAAGAGCGCGCGAATCGCTGCCGCGCCCTTGTCATCGTTGTAGCTGTCGCCGATTCGGAAAGGCAGAGAAGCAAAGACGGTGCCGGGGTCCGTACGCTTCAGGCCCTCAACGCGAATGTCTTTCAACACAAAGGGATCCACCGCCCAGGCGGCGCCTGACTGCAGGGCGGCCACGAGGGCCAAGGTCAGGGCTGTGGGGCGCATACGCGCGCCCATTCTTAGAGATGAGGACATGCAGATAGAGTCAATGCAGGCCCGTCAAGCGGGCCACGTCGTTGGAAAGGGCGAGGACCATCATCAGCATCAGGATCAACGCACCTGCGCGCTGCAGCTGCGTTTGCCACCACTCCGATACGGGGCGGCCGCTCAAACCCTCGAAAAGATAATACATCAGGTGTCCGCCATCGAGCATCGGCAGCGGCAGCAGATTGAGCACGCCAAGGCTGACGCTGACCAAGGCCAGAAAACTCAGGTACTGCGCCAAGCCCGAGCGAGCCGACTGTCCGGCATAGTCGGCAATGGTCAGCGGGCCACTCAAATTCTTCAGCGAAGCCTCGCCGACCAGCATGCGGCCAAAGACCTTCAAGGTCATGCTGGACACATCCCAGGTGCGCTGCGCCCCGCCCAGCAGACCTTCAAAAAAGCCTCGGCTGACCTTGACCATTTCCGGCGCACCGCCCACCATGGCCTCGATGCGGCCAATCGGCTTGCCGCCCTCATCGACCCGCTTGGGCGTAACCTCGACTTCAAGCGTACGACCGGCACGCTCGATCCGCCAAAGCGAGGCATGAACCTGCCCGTCGCGCAAGGACTGACGAATCAACTCACGCAGACCTGAAGCGTCCGCGATGGCCATTCCGTCCACTGCCAGCACGCGGTCTCCGGCTTGCAAGCCGGCCAAATCGGCTGCGCCGCCGGGCGAGATCTTGCCCAGCACGGCTTCGCCCAAGGGTGAAAAGCCCAGCTTGCGCACCGTTGACGCATCAAACTCATGCGCCGCCATGCGATCGGTTTCCAGCATCAGACTGCGATGACCTTGGCCATTGCGCGCCCCGACATCCAGATGCAGCGCTTCACCCTGCGCGATGGCCTCGGACGCACGCGACAGCAGTTCCGAATAGGACTGGATCTCACGCCAGCTCTGGCCATCAGAGGATGTCGCTCGCACCAAATCGCCAGCCTGCAAGCCGGCACGGGCAGCGAGAGACTGCGCCGTGGGCGTACCCAGCAAGGCCTTCGGCTCCTGAGTCCCCACCCACATCGCGGCAGCAAACAAAAGCACCGCGAGCAGAAGATTGGCCAGCGGCCCGGCGGCTACCACGGCGACGCGTTGGCGCAGCGGCCGATTGTTGAAGGCTTGATCGCGCAACTCAGGCGCAACCGGCCCTTCGCGCTCGTCCAGCATCCGCACATAGCCACCCAGAGGCAAGACGCAGAGCGTGAATTCGGTGGCGTCGGGCCCGTTTTGGCGGCGCCAAATCACTTTGCCAAAACCGACCGAGAAGCGCAGCACTTTCACGCCGCAAGCACGAGCAACTCGGTAATGGCCGTACTCATGCACAGCCACCAGCACGCCCAGGGTCAGCAAGAAGGCCAGCAAGGTTGTCATGCAGCCAATCCGGCAATCAAATCACGGGCATATCGACGGGCACGAGCATCGAGGCCCAAGAGACCTTCAACACTGCTGCATTCGCCACGCTCAGGTTGCAGATCCGCCAGACTCTGGCTGTTGACGCGGTGAATCTGATCAAAGCGCAGGCGGCGCGCGAGGAAGGCCTCGACGGCTTCTTCATTGGCCGCGTTCAGGACTGCCGTGGCGCCCTCCGGCCCACGCAAGGCCTGCCATGACAGATACAGGCCTGGGAATCGCGCCTCATCCGCTTCTTCAAAAGCAAGCGACGGGCCGGTCAAGAGATCGAGTCGGCTCGCTCCTGCCTCGATGCGCTCCGGGAACGACAGGCCATAAGCAATCGGCACCCGCATATCGGGCGTGCCCAACTGGGCCAGCACCGAGTTATCGCGACACACCACCATCGAATGAATGATGCTTTGCGGATGGATGATGACCTTGATTTGCTCTGGCGTCAGATTGAACAACCAGCGCGCCTCAATCACTTCCAAGGCCTTGTTCATCATGGTGGCCGAATCCACCGAAATCTTGCGGCCCATCACCCAGTTCGGATGGGCACAAGCCTGTTCCGGCGTGACCTCGGCCAGCGTGGCGGGATCACGTTGTCGGAAGGGACCACCGGAGGCCGTCAACACAATGTGATCGATGCGCTGCGCCCAGGTACTTCGATCTTCAGGCAGGCATTGAAAGATGGCCGAATGTTCGCTGTCGATGGGCAGCAAGGTCGCACCGCCCTGCTCCACCGCCTGCATGAACAAAGCACCACCGACGACGATGGCCTCTTTGTTTGCCAGCAGCAGCCGTTTACCGGCGCGCGCAGCGGCAAGGCAAGGCGCCAAACCGGCGGCGCCGACGATGGCGGCCATCACCATGTCGACGTCCGCATGAGCCGACACGGTCGAGAGGCTGTCCATGCCGTCCAAGACTTCGGTCTTGCTGCCCTGATCGCGCAACAAAGCCCGCAGTTGCTGAGCCAGCGCCGCATCCGGCAGCACCGCAAAGCGCGGCTTCCATGTCAGGCATTGCGCCAGCAAGGCGTCCACTCGGCTCATGGCCGTGAGGGCGAAGACTTCGTAACGCTCCGGGTGGCGGGCCAGCACATCCAGCGTGTTGACGCCGATGGAGCCGGTGGAACCCAGCACTGTGATGCGCTGAGGACGGGAGTAACTTGTCATTGAAGAGGGCTCAGAGAACTCAAGGCCATGGCCAGCGGAAACACCGGCAACAAGGCATCCACACGGTCCAACACGCCACCGTGGCCGGGCAGCAATTGACTGCTGTCCTTGGCGCCTGCGGCGCGCTTGATCAAGGATTCAAACAAGTCGCCAACGACGCTCATGCTGGCCAAAAAGACCAGGGCCAAGAGGCCCCATGGCAGGGCGTTCCGCTGCAGCAGGATTTGGTAAAGGCTGGGCGAATCCACGGCGAAATGGACATCGATGTAGTTCGCCCAAAAGAAGGCCAGGCCAATCACGCCCAGCATGCCCGACCAAACACCCTCCCAGCTCTTGCCGGGGCTGATGGACAGCGCCAATTTGCGACGGCCGAAGGCGCGGCCACCAAAATAGGCGGCGGTGTCAGCCACCCAGACCAGACAAAAAATCGACAGCAGAAAATTGATACCGGTACTCTTGGCCTCCACCATGGCCAACCAAGCGGCGATCAAGGCGACCATGCCCAGCACCATGCGCGCCGTCTTGGTGGCATGCGGCCATTGTTCAGGTCCGCCGCGCAAGGCATAACTTCCACCCAGCACCCAGAGCAGCGAAGCCATGAACCAGCACCAAGGCGGCGCTGCCTCCCAACCCACCAGCAGATGCAAGCCCCAAGCCAAACTGCCGGTGAGCGCCCCAAAGATCAGGGCCGATGGACCCGTTACGCCGTTCAGACGCGACCACTCCCATCCTGCGGCAGCAATCATCAACAAGGTCAACAAGGCAAATGGCAAAGCCGTGCCCGCCAACAAGGTGGGCAACAAAGCCAAGAGCAACAGCACTGCGGTGATGACGCGCGTTTTCAGCATGTTTCGCGCTCAGGCCTCGGCCGCAGCCGGCGCCTCTTTGACACCGCCAAATCGGCGATCTCGCTCACGGAAGGCCTCGATGGCAGCATCCAACTGCGCCTCGCCAAAGTCAGGCCAGAGGCAATCGGAGAACACAAATTCGGTGTAAGCCACCTGCCAGAGCAAGAAATTGCTGATGCGAACCTCGCCGCCGGTGCGGATGAAGAGATCCGGATCCGGCGCGTAGTTCATGGCCATGAACTCGGACAGCTTGGCCTCGGTCAAATCTTGCGGTTGCACACCCGCCTGCATGGCGGACTTGCAGGCCTGCACGATGTCCCAGCGGCCGCCATAGTTGAAGGCCACCGACAAGGTCAGCTTGCTGTTGTGCGCGGTGGCGGACTCGGCTTCGTTCCAAGCATTGCGCAGCTTGGCAGAGACGGCCTCACGGTCGCCAATGATGCGGATGCGCACGCCCATGGAGCCCATGCGCGCGAGGTAGCGAGAGACCGCGGCCAAGACCAAACCCATCAGGCCAGAGACCTCATCGCTCGGACGTTTCCAGTTCTCGGAAGAGAAGGCGTAGACCGTCAGATGCTCGATATCGCGGTCGATGCAGGCTTGCACCACCTTGACCAAGGTGTCCACGCCTTGCTTGTGGCCGAAAAAGCGCGGCAAGAAGCGTTTCTTGGCCCACCGACCATTGCCATCCATGACGATGGCCACATGGCGCGGCACGATTTTGTTGTCATTGCTCACTGCGTCTTGTCTCTCGTGCTCAGGGCGTCAGCGCTTAAACAGCCAGAATTTCGGCTTCCTTGGCGGAGATCAAACGATCGATCTCGGCGATGGTGCGGTCGGTCAGCTTTTGCGCTTCGTCGAGGCTGCGGCGCTCGTCGTCTTCGCTGATCAGCTTGTCCTTGGTCAGCTTCTTGGCTTGCTCATTCGCCTCGCGACGCAGATTGCGCACTGCAACCTTGGCGTCTTCACCGGCATTGCGCACCACCTTGGTCAGGTCACGGCGACGCTCTTCATTCAGCGGCGGCATTGGCACGCGGATCAACTCGCCTTGCGAGGCCGGGTTCAAGCCCAGATCCGACTCGCGGATTGCCTTTTCAATCTTGGCGCCCATGCCTTTTTCCCAAGGCTGAACGCTGATGGTGCGGGCATCCAGCAAGGTCACGTTGGCAACCTGGGAGATCGGCACCATCGAGCCGTAATAGTCAACGCTGACCTGATCAAGAATGCCCGGGTGAGCGCGCCCGGTGCGGATCTTGTGCAATTCGTTCTTCAGGGCCTCAACCGATTTCGCCATCTTGGTTTCGGCGTTCTGCTTGATGTCTGCAATGCTCATATCTCTAAACCTTGAAAAGCTGATTCACCTTAACGCATGAGGCCACTCAAACGTGGACCAGCGTGCCTTCGTCTTCACCCATCACCACGCGCTTGAGAGCACCCGGCTTGAGGATGCTGAACACACGAATCGGCAGCTTCTGGTCACGGCACAGCGCGAAGGCAGTGGCGTCCAGCACTTGCAGGTTCTTGGCAATCGCTTCATCAAAGCTGATGCGCGAATAGCGGGTGGCGCTCGGGTCTTTCTTGGGGTCGGCGGTGTAGACACCGTCGACCTTGGTGGCCTTCAGCACGATTTCGGCGCCAATTTCAGCGCCACGCAGTGCCGCGGCCGTGTCTGTGGTGAAGAAGGGGTTGCCGGTGCCGGCGGCAAACACGACGACCTTGCCCTCTTCCAAATACTGCAGTGCCTTGGGGCGCACATAAGGTTCAACCACCTGCTCGATGCCGATGGCCGACATCACGCGAGCAACGATGCCTTCTTGACGCATGGTGTCAGCCAGTGCCAGCGAGTTCATCACGGTGGCCAGCATGCCCATATAGTCAGCGGTCGCACGGTCCATGCCGACCGAGCCACCTGCCACGCCGCGGAAGATATTGCCTCCGCCGATCACAACGGCCACTTCAACGCCGGTTTGCGTGACTTCCCGAATTTCTTGCACCATGCGCACGATGGTGGCGCGGTTGATGCCAAAAGCGTCATCGCCCATCAGGGCTTCGCCGGAGAGCTTGAGCAGGATGCGTTTGTGCGCGGGCATAGGAACCTCTTGATGCTGTGTTGCTGCGGTATTCTTAAAACAGTGCCGCGCAGACTCCACCTCGTGAGCAGACCCATGCAGCGGCACAAGTGTAAAGGGCGCCAGAGGCGCCCTTTTTTTCCTTCAGGGCTTATTGGCCCTTGGCGGCGGCCACTTGCGCGGCCACTTCGGCAGCGAAGTCATCCACCTTCTTCTCAATGCCTTCACCCACCACGTACAGCGTAAAGCTCTTCACGGTGGTGGCCTTGTCCTTCAGCATGGCGGCGACGGTTTGCTTGCCGTCAGAAGCCTTCACGAAGACCTGATCCAGCAGCGAGACTTCCTTCAGGAACTTCTGCACCGAGCCTTCAACCATCTTGGCGACGATGTCGGCAGGCTTGCCAGACTCGGCAGCCTTTTCGGCAGCGATCTTGCGCTCTTTCTCAACCAGCTCAGCCGACACCTCAGCCGACGACAGAGCGGCAGGCTTCATCGCAGCCACGTGCATGGCGACGTCCTTGGCGGCGACTTCGTCACCGTCGAACTCCACCATCACGCCGATGCGGGTGCCGTGCAGATAAGAAGCCAGCTTGGCGCCGCTGTTGTACAGCTTGACGCGACGCAGCGACATGTTTTCGCCGATCTTGCCGACCAGACCGCGGCGCACTTCTTCCACGGTCGGGCCAAAGCCTTCTTGCGCCAGAGGCAGATTGCCCAGAGCGGCCACGTCGGCCACGCCGTGCTCAGCAGCCAAAGCAGCGCAAGCATTGGCGAAAGCCAAGAAAGCGTCGTTCTTGGTGACGAAGTCGGTTTCGCAGTTCACTTCCAGCAGCGCGCCGGTCGTACCGACCACAGCAGCGGCCACCACACCTTCGGCGGTCACGCGCGAAGAAGCCTTACCGGCCTTGTTGCCCAGCTTGACGCGCAGGATTTCTTCACCACGGTCCAGGTCGCCGCCGGCTTCGGTCAGCGCCTTCTTGCATTCCATCATCGGGGCGTCGGTGCGGGCACGCAGTTCGGCCACCATGCTTGCGGTAATTGCAACCATCTTGAATCTCCGGTGTTTGTCAGGGTTTAGCAGTAGAAGACTCCGAGGAATCCGCGCTACCGCTCAAAAAAATTTGAAAAAAAGGGGCTGAATCAGCCCCTTTGTTAGGCAGCTGAAACTCAGGCGCCTTCGCTCACTTCAACGAACTCGTCGCCGGCAGGAGCCTGGGCTTGCACGACTTCGTTGCCGGCGTTGGCACGGCCTTCCAGCACGGCGTCAGCGACAGCGCGGGCGTACAGAGCCACGGCCTTGGCCGAGTCATCGTTACCAGGAATGACGTAGTCGATACCGACAGGCGAGTGGTTGGTGTCAACCACGCCGATGACGGGGATGCCCAGCTTCTTGGCTTCGGCGATGGCGATCTTGTGGTAGCCGACGTCGATCACGAAGATGGCGTCAGGCAGACCGTTCATGTCCTGGATGCCGCCGATGTTCTTTTCCAGCTTGGCCAAATCGCGTTGGAACATCAAAGCTTCTTTCTTGATGGCGGGCTGAGTGCCGGCATCCACTTGAGCTTGCATGTCCTTCAGGTTCTTCAGCGAAGTCTTGACCGTCTTGAAGTTGGTCATCATGCCGCCCAACCAACGCTGGTCGACATAAGGCATACCGCAACGCTGGGCTTCCAGAGCGACGACTTCACGCGCTTGACGCTTGGTGCCGATCATCATGATGGTGCCGCGCTTGGCCGACAGCTGGCGCACGAACTTCATCGCCTCTTCGAACGCAGGCAGCGTCTTTTCGAGGTTGATGATGTGGATCTTGTTGCGATGGCCGTAGATGTACGGGGCCATCTTGGGGTGCCAAAAACGGGTTTGGTGACCAAAGTGGACGCCGGCTTCCAGCATCTCGCGCATAGTGACGGACATATTCTTTACTCCGAAGGTTGTGTCTAAAATCCGGCCCGAATTGCTCTGCGCAGTGACCCTCAATTGCCCTTAGGCAAATGAGTTCGAATACAGCAGCAACACCTCTCAGTGGCCGGTTTGCGATTTGTTCGCAAAAGTCTTGCGAAACATTTCAAAATTTCACCTGCTGCGCTGAGCAAAATGCCCAGTGCCGCCCGGCAAAACCCAAAGAGTATACACGATTCATGAGCCATGACCTGAGCAGCGCCCTGCAGCAGCTGCAAGACGAGCGCCTCAGCGCCGCCGCAGCTGCGCAGGAAAACCAGCGCCAGGCCCGTTCGGAAGGCTGCCGAAACGCCTATGTGCGCGAGTTCTCCGAATCGGCCCTGGCCAGCGCTGCAGCCATCGACGCCATAGCGAAAATTGGCGCTCCTCGCCCTCGACTGGGGGGCTTGGGCATCAGCATCAAGGACTTGTTCGATGTGGCCGGCACGGTGAGCAGCGCAGGGTCAAGCGTCCTCAGGCAAGCGCCCCCAGCCTCGATTGACTGCCCTGCGGTGGCACGCTTGCGCCAAGCCGGCGCCGTATTGACCGGGCACACGAATATGAGCGAATTCGCCTTCTCGGGCGTGGGCATCAACCCGCACTACGGCACGCCTTTGAACCCCGTCACCTTCGCACTTGATGGGCAGGCCCGCATCCCGGGCGGCTCCAGCTCGGGCGCGGCGGTCACCGTAGCCACTGGCGCCGCCTGGGCCGCACTCGGCTCCGACACCGGCGGCTCGATTCGCATCCCGGCCGCCTTGCAAGGCTTGGTCGGCTTCAAGAACACGGCGCGATTGACCCCGACCGAAGGCTGCATTCCGCTGTCCACCACGCTGGACACAGCCTGCGCACTCACACTGTCGGTGCGCGACGCCATCTTGCTGCACGAGGTGCTGGCGGCACGCCAGGTTCGCATCAGCCCGCGGCCACTGAGGGCCATGCGCCTGGCCCTGGTCAAACCACTTTTTCAAGACGGTATGGACGACACCGTAAGCCGAGCCTTCGAGCGCAGCCTGAAGCGCTTGCGCGCGGCCGGCTGCAGCATCGAAGACATCGATCTCACCGCCTTGAACCAAATCTCTGAGTTGCAAGCGCAGGGCGGATTTGCCGCAGCAGAGAGTTGGGCCTGGCATCGCCACCATCTACAAAACCCCGAGCAAGCCCAGCAATACGACCCACGCGTCAGCGTGCGCATTCGACGCGGCGAGACCATCAGTGCCGCCGACTACATCGACCTCTTGAATCGACGTCGCCAGTGGATCGGAGAAATGGAAGCCGCGCTGGCCGGCTTTGATGCGGTGATCAGCCCTACCGTGCCCATCGTTGCGCCCTTGCTGGCACCATTGCTTGCCAGCGACGAACAATTCTTCGCCAGCAACGCGCTATTGCTGCGCAATCCCTCCGTTGTGAACCTCCTGGATGGCTGCGCCATCTCGCTGCCCTGCCAAGAGGAGGGAGAATTGCCGGTCGGACTGATGCTGTGGAGCACCGCAGCTCAGGACGACCTCTTGCTGAGCCTTGCGCTACAGATTGAACCCCTTTTGAACGCGAGACCCTGAGCGCATGCGTATTGCCATCATCGGCGCCGGAATAGCCGGCGTCACCAGCGCCTTCGAGTGCGCAGCCGACGGCCACCAAGTCACCGTTTTCGAGCGTCGCGGCAGCGTGGCCGCCGAAGGCAGTTTTGCCAACACCGGCTTGGCCACCCCCGCCATGGCCCTGCCCTGGACCCAGGCCTCATTTCCCAGGCCAGGCGCCGGCTCGCTGAGCTGGCAATGGCGCCGCTGGCGCGCCGAGCGCAGCAAAAACCGAGCCGAGCAACAAGCCCGCTTGCTGCAATTGGCCGTTTACAGCCACAGCCGCCTGCAAGAGCTTCGTATACGCTTGCAGCTGGACTTTGAGCGCGCCGAAGGGCAGTTATTACTGCTGCGCCAGGAACGCGATTTGCGCGCGATTCAAGCACAGCTGGATCTTTTGCAAAGCCTGGGACTGCAGCAACAGTTTTTGAGCGCCGAGCAATGCCTCGCTCTCGAGCCCGGCTTGAACCCGGACACTGCTTTGCATGGCGGCATCCAACTGAGCCCGGCCGAGGTCGGCAATTGCCGCCAGTTCAGTCACCTGATGCGTATCGAGGCCCAGCGCCTGGACGTGCGCTTCCGCTTTCACACCACGGTTCGCAGCCTCACGCCCGGTAGCGTCGCCACGCTGATTCACGAACACACCGTACCGCCCGAAGGCTTGGGCCCAGCGACGCGCGCGCCAGAAAAGCAAGACGCGGGCGACACCCAGCCCGCGCCCCTTGGGCCGGTGCAAGATAGCTTTGACGCGGTGTTGATCTGCGCTGGCGCCAGCGCCGTGGATCTCTTGCAGCCGCTAGGCCTCAAGCCCGCTATGGGCTTGGTCCATGGCTACACCATCACCGCGCCTTTGCGACAGCTGGAGGCCCACCCCGACCTTGGCCCCAGAGCCGGCGTTTTCGATCTGCGCGAGCAAGTCTCGATCAGCCGCATCGGACAACGTGTGCGTGTGGCCGGCCGCATCGAGCCGGGCGCCGCCCCGAAAAGCTTCAAGCCCTCAACGCTTGCTTCGCTGCACCGGGTCTTGAACGACTGGTTCCCTGGCGCCATGCAAGTCGGCCAAGAGCAACGTTGGACTGGCTGCCAAGCCCTGCTGCCGGATGGCCTGCCCCTGCTCGGCGCCAGCGGCCTGCCCGGCATCTGGCTGAACCTGGCTCAGGGCGCCGCCCACAGCCTGGACTGGCCGCTGGCCTGCGGTGCAGCGCGACTGCTGGCCGACCAAGTCAGCAAACGCAAGACCGACACCGAAGCCCCGGAGATCACAGGTCTGGACATCGCGCGCTTGGCCTGACAAGCTGGGGCCATGCACAAACTCCTGCCCGCAGAGCACAACTGGCCCCTGCACTCAGCAGCCAGCAGCCGCGCCATCGAGCGCGAAGCTCTGGCGACCTTACCCCCACACACCTTGATGGAGCGCGCCGGCCTGAGTGCCGCGCGTTTGTGCCTAGCCCTGAGTTCGAGCAGACTCAGCATCTGGCTGCTCTGCGGCCCCGGCAACAATGGCGGAGACGGCTTGGTGACCGCGAGACTGCTGCACAGCCACGGCATGGATGTGAGCGTCAGCTTGATCGGGCATGAGTCGGGGCGCCCGCTCCCGCCGGACGCACAGGCCGCATTGGCCGCCGCCCAACAGGCCGGCGTGAACATCAGCGAAGGCCTGCACCCGCCGCAATCCACAAGCCTCGCCGTGGATGCCTTGTTGGGCCTGGGAATAAGCCGCGCACCCACAGGCGAAATCACTGCCGCCATCAACTGCCTGAACGCTTGTGCATCACCGGTATTGGCACTGGATCTACCCAGCGGTCTACTGGCCGACACCGGCAACTTGGCGGGCTCGGTTGCGGTGCACGCGCAGCACACACTGAGCCTGCTGACGCTCAAGCCCGGCCTTTTCACTGCGCAAGGACGCGCCCATTGCGGGCAGATTTGGTTTGACTCGCTGGGCGTAGAGCACGAGGCAGCGCCCGATGCATTGCTGCTGGGCGCCGAAGCACTGCAAACCATTGCTCGGTCCCGCTCGGCAAGCCATGCGCAGCACAAAGGCAGCCAAGGCGATGCCCTGGTTCTGGGCGGTGCGCCCGGCTTGCGCGGCGCCGCTCGGCTGGCAGCGCGAGCGGCTTTGGCCTCGGGCGCCGGACGCGTCTACGTTTGCTTGCTGGAATCCGAGGCATCAAGCGCAGCCGAAGCCGATGCCATGCGGCCGGAATTGATGCAGTTTGCACAGCAGCGCCTGCATGATGCCCCCTCATGGCAAGACAAGGTCTTGGTTTGTGGCTGCGGCGGGGGCGATGCCATCAGCGAGTGCTTGCCCATGGTGTTGCGCCACGCCAAGCGACTGGTCTTGGATGCCGACGCCCTCAATGCCGTCGCCAACAACCCAAGTTTGCGGCCCCTGTTGACCGATCGCGCGGCGCAAGGTCTGGCCACGGTACTCACCCCGCACCCCCTCGAAGCCGCGCGCCTGCTGGGCTGCTCCACCGCCGATGTTCAGGCGGATCGCCTGAAGGCGGCTCGCAACCTCTCCACTCAATTCAACTGTCAGGTGATCTTGAAAGGCTCGGGCAGCATCATCGCCGACCCAGAATCAAACAGACTTGCCATCAATAGCAGCGGCAATGCCGCCCTTGCGACAGCAGGTAGCGGCGATGTCTTGGCTGGCTGGTTGGGGGGGCTGTGGGCTCAACACCCAAACACACCGCCAGCCCTGCTGGCCAGCGCCGCCTGCTATTGGCACGGCCGCGCGGCCGACGAGCAAGAGGCTGGCCCCTTGCGTGCGGCCGATTTGGTGGAGCGCATGCATGCCCTCCACCGTCTGACACTGGCGCCTGAATGGGGATCAAGAACCCCAAGCACCGCTTAACTTCGCTGCTAACAAACAGCCCAGCAAAGCTGACTCAACTTCACCGACGCTTGCGCGTCCGAGGCTCCAAGCCGGCCGCCGAAGGCTTGACTTCCGACTTACCCCGCGCCGCCTGCCTGGCCGCCTTGATGGGATGAGCTGCAGCCGCCCCCGATGCACCCGACGCCGCGGGATTGGCCGCACGCCCTGGCTTGCCCTTGCGCCCAGCTTTGCTGGCCTTGGCGGCCTTTTTCACCGCACGGTCATCGCGCCGAACTTGCTCCAGTTCAGCCACCGCCGACAAAGGCTGCCTGTCTTGTGCACCCAATCCCGCTTTGTCTCGCTGCGCACGCGCGACCAGTTTGGCTTCGCCGCTGTCCTGCACCAGTCGGAAGTCAATCTTGCGCGCATCCAGATCAACACGGCTGACCTGCACCTGGACCCGCGCGCCGGTGGCGTAACGAATACCGGTGCGCTCGCCGCGCAGCTCTTGGCGAACCTCATCGAAGCGGAAGTACTCACCGCCCAGCTCGGTGATGTGGATCAAGCCCTCGACATACAGCGCATCCAACTGCACAAACAATCCGAAGCTAGTCGCCGCGCTGACCGTGCCAGCGAACTCCTCGCCCAAGTGTTCGCGCATATAGCGGCACTTCAGCCAAGCCTCGACGTCGCGCGAGGCCTCGTCAGCGCGCCGTTCATTGGCACTGCAATGCGCGCCTACCACTTCCCAACGCTCAGTCTCGGTGGACGCCTTGGCGGGATCAATCGGCGCCGCACGACCCGGCCGTTTGGCGGCCATGGGCACCTCCATCTTGCCGGCGTCTAGGTGATAGCGCTTGTCGGCCAAGATGGCCTTGATGACGCGATGCACCAGCAAGTCGGGATAGCGACGAATCGGGCTGGTGAAGTGGGTATAGGCCAAATAGGACAGACCGAAGTGCCCAGCATTGGCCGAGGTGTAAATGGCCTGCTGCATGGAGCGCAGCAGCATGGCGTGGATCTGCGTCGAGTCAACCCGGTCCTTGGTCGCCGCCGCAATCGCAGCATATTCACCCGGCTTCGGGTCGTCGCTGATCGAAAGACCCAAACCCAAGGCGCGCAGATAGGCTTGCAGCGCAATACGCTTCTCAGGCGTCGGCCCCTCGTGAACCCGGAACAAGGCGCCATGCTTGGACTGCGCAATGAAGTCAGCCGCGCAGACATTGGCGGCCAACATGGCCTCCTCGATCAGCTTGTGCGCCTCGTTACGGGTGCGCGGGATGATCTTCTCGATACGACCGTTGTCATCGCAAACGATCTGCGTTTCAGTCGTATCAAAGTCAATCGCACCGCGGCGTGATCGCTCAGCCAACAAGGCACGATAGACCTCGTGCAGATGCAGCAAGTGCGGCACCAGATCGCTGCGCTTGGCCGCCTCGGGACCATGGGTGTTGCCCAGAATGGCCGCGACTTCGTTATAGGTGAATCGCGCATGTGAGCGAATGACTGCCGGGTAGAACTGGTAGGCCTGCACCTCCCCGCTCTCGTTGACCAACATGTCGCAGACCATGGACAAGCGGTCTTCATAGGGATTCAGCGAGCACAGGCCGTTGGAGAGCTTCTCCGGCAACATCGGAATGACGCGCCGAGGGAAGTACACCGAGGTGGCGCGCTCGTAGGCATCGGCATCCAAAGGATCACCCGGCTTGACGTAGTGGCTAACGTCAGCGATCGCCACCAACAAGCGCCAACCAATGAAGGCCGTCTTGCCGCGCCCTTGTTTGTGCGGCTCGCAATAGACGGCATCGTCAAAGTCTCGTGCATCTTCACCGTCAATGGTCACCAAGGGCACATCACGCAGATCGATACGATGCTTCAAGTCGGCTGCACGCAATTTGTCCGGCAGTTTCGCGGCTTGCGCCAGAGTCTCGGCGCTGAAGCGATGCGGCACCTCGTATTTGCGCACCGCAATTTCGATCTCCATGCCGGGGTCATCGATTTCACCTAACACCTCAACCACACGGCCTACCGGCTGCGAGTAAAGGGACGGTGGCTCAATCAATTCCACGGCCACCACCTGACCTGCGACCGCATTGGCCAAGCCATTCTTGGGAACCAAGATGTCCTGCCCCATGCGCTTGTCTTCGGGCGCCACCAGCCAAATGCCCGACTCCAAGAGCAGGCGCCCGATGATGGGTTTCTTCTTGCGCTCCAGAATTTCGAGCACCCTTCCCTCAGGCCGGCCACGTTTGTCCATACGGACGATGCGAACCCGCAATCGGTCGCCATGCATGACCGCATGCATTTCCTGCGATGACAGATAGATGTCCTGTTGCCCCACATCGGGCTGCAAGAAGCCATGCCCGTCCCGATGTCCCTGCACGGTGCCCTCGACCTCGCTCAAGAGCGAGCCGATTTCTTGCTGACCCTGCGTACTTGTGTTCTTAATGTTTTTGATGATAGAATCCTTGCTTTCCTGAAATGCCCAGGTGGCGGAATTGGTAGACGCACTAGTTTCAGGTACTAGCGGGTAACTCCGTGGAGGTTCGAGTCCTCTCCTGGGCACCAAGATTGAAATAAATCCAAAGAGATGGCCACATGTCGAAATGCATGTGGCCATTTTGCTTTGTGCGGTACGAAGTTCGAATGAATTTCGAAACTTTCAACCGATCTTTTTGAATGGGCCGTCGGCGAATTCCCCGCAGCGCGAACGCTCACTCGAAAAAGCTGCGCCCTCAACGCAACAAGCCGACAGGTTTTCACACTGCCGGCTTGTTTGACTTGCATGCCTTGAAGCCGCTCCAGCGCTTCAGACCACAAACTTTTTGGCCAAAGCATCTGGCCGCATATCGTCGTACTCTTCGAAAGGCTGGTGAATCCAGGGGCTGGTTTCCAGCATTTCGACATAGTAGTCCGGCGTGTAGGCCGAGACACCCTTGGTCCAGATCACGGCCGAGCGCAGTTCACTGATCGCGGGCATGCTGCGCAAACGCTCAACCACCGCCTTCAGCGTGACGCCCGAATCCGCCAGATCGTCCACCAGCAGCACCCGGCCTGCCAACTCGCCCTTGGGCATGGTGATGTACTTGGCGATGTCCAAACGACCTTGGATCGTGCCGGCCTCGGCACGGTAAGAGCTGGTGGACATGATGCCCAGCGGCTTGTCAAACACGCGCGAAAGCACGTCGCCAGGTCGCATACCGCCGCGCGCCAAGCAGAGAATTTGATCAAATTCCCAGCCCGATGCATGGATCTTGAGCGCAAGGCGCTCGGTCAACATGTGGTACTCGTCCCAGGACACGTACAAATGCTTGCCGTCGTCAGTCAACATAGAGGGCAACTCCTGTCAGGTGAAAAAAGAGCTTGTGAACCGCCGAGGGCGAATCAAGCTAGGTAAGGGTGACGCAGCACGATGGTGTGCTCGCGATCAGGGCCTGTAGAAACCATATCGATCGGCGCACCGATGACTTCGTGAATGCGAGCCAAATAGTTGCGCGCATTCAGCGGCAGCTTGTCCCACTCGGTCACACCGAAGGTGGTTTCAGTCCAGCCTGGGAAGGTCTCGTAAATCGCCTCACTTCCCACGATCTCGTCGCCGTCCAGCGGCAAGATGTCGAGCACGCGACCATCGGCCAGCTTGTAACCCACGCACATCTTGATCTCGCTCAGGCCGTCCAGCACGTCCAGCTTGGTGATGCACAGGCCGGTGATGCCGTTGATGATGACCGAACGTTTGAGCGCCGCCGCATCAAACCAACCACAGCGACGAGCGCGGCCGGTCACAGTGCCCTTCTCCTGACCGACCGTGGACAGGTGGTAGCCCACCGTGCCTTCCTTTTCCCACTCCAATTCGGTTGGGAACGGGCCCGAACCGACGCGCGTGGTGTAGGCCTTGGTGATGCCCAGCATGTAGTGCAGCATCTGCGGCCCCACGCCCGCGCCAGCAGCAGCATTGCCGGCCACGCAGTTGCTCGAGGTCACATAGGGATAGGTGCCGTGGTCAATGTCCAGCAGCGTGCCTTGCGCGCCTTCGAACAGAATGTTGGCGCCCGCCAAATGAGCCTTGTGGATCATGTAGCCCACGTCCGCCATCATCGGCTTGATCACTTCGGCCATCTTCATGGCTTGGTCGAAGATGGGCTGGAATTCCAGAGCCTTGGAATTCAGGTAACCCGCAAGTGCGAAGTTATGCAGGGCCAGCAACTCTTGCAGCTTCTTGGCGAAGCGATCGGGATGCTTCAGGTCTTGCACACGCAAGGCGCGACGAGCCACCTTGTCTTCGTAAGCTGGGCCAATACCCTTGCCGGTGGTACCGATCTTGCCGGCGCCACTGCTTTCACGCAGCGCCTCGCGAGCCTTGTCCACTTCCACGTGGAAGGGCAGGATCAGCGGGCAAGATTCGCTGATGAAGAGACGCGAGCGCACTTCAACGCCAGCCTTTTCCAAGCGCTCGATTTCGCCCAGCAAGTGGGTCGGATCCAGCACCACGCCGTTGCCGATATAGCAAGCGACACCGTCACGCATGATGCCCGACGGAATCAACTGCAGGGCCGTCTTCACACCCTTGATGACCAGCGTATGGCCGGCGTTATGGCCGCCTTGAAAACGAACGACGCCTTGAGCGTGATCGGTCATCCAATCGACGACCTTGCCCTTGCCTTCGTCACCCCACTGGGTGCCCACAACGACCACATTCCGGCCGCGCGTGATTTCGCTTTGCATCTTGATAATCCGATGATCAAAAAAGTGATGTCAGTCGGGCGACGCTCAAAGCGCGCGCACCAACCACTGAGTGTCGACCCGCACCAACTCACGGTCGCAGTCGAATTCTTCGCCTTCATGCTCGTGGCCAGGCAATATGCAGACCACCGTCTCGCCCGCTTCTCTGAGCTTGCGCACCGCAGCGCGCAATTCAGGATTCTCACCCCATGGTGCCCGAACGGCTGCACGCAAGGGAGTGGCCGGACTCAAGGCCTCCAAGACCTTCAAGTCCAGGCTAAAGCCAACCGCAGGGCGGCGCCGGCCGAAGACTGCGCCCACCTCGTCGTAGCGGCCACCGCGCAACACAGCTTCGCTCGCACCTTCCGCATAAAGCGCAAAGCGCACGCCGCTGTAGTAAGCAAACCCGGTCAAGTCGGCCAGGTCGACGCCAAGCGAAACCTCAGGGTGAGTTTGCTGCAGATGCTTGCTCAACCACTCCAGGTCATCCAGGGCCGCGGTGATGAGCGGATGGGCGGGCAGTTGCTGACGCGCACGCACCAAATCCTCGGTGCCGCCATAGAGCGACAGCAGTTGCATCAAGCCCTGCTGAACTTCCTCGCTTAAGCCTTGGCTGGCCAAGCTAAGCGCTGCGCCATCCTTGCTCGCCAATGCTGCGATCAAGGTCTCCATGACGGCTGGCGCAGGTGCGGCATCGGCCAAGACGCCACGCAGCAAGCGGGCATCACCGAGATCCATGACGGCATGCTTGATTCCGGCGCGCTTGACCACATCCAGCGCCAACTCTTGCACCTCAAGATCGGCTTCAAGACCTGCGTGACCGTAGATCTCGATACCGAACTGCAAGGGCTCGCGAGTGGCGTGCAGGCCGCTGGTGCGGGTACGCAAAACCGGGCCGCAATAGCAAAGCCGAGTCACGCCATGGCGGTTGAGCAAATGAGCATCGATTCGGGCCACTTGCGGCGTGGTGTCGGCACGGACTCCCAGGCTGCGGCCAGAGAGCTGGTCCACCAGCTTGAAGGTTTGCAAATCGAGTTCGTGACCCGCGCCGGTGAGCAGAGACTCCAGATGCTCCAGCAGCGGAGGCATCACCAGTTCGCAACCGTAGCTGCGGGCCATGTCCAAGAGCTCACGACGGATCTCTTCGATACGGCGCGCCTGGGACGGCAAAACGTCAGCAATATGCTCAGGCAGCAGCCAGGCAGAAGGCATGTGAGTATTGGGAGCGGTTAAAAACGGCATTGTACCGGCGTCACGCGCGGCTGCCAGCTTTTAGCACCGACTTGAGTGATCTCAGCCCCTTAACGCCACACCAAAACCACACCCAGCAGTCCAGCCAGAATGCTGGCCAAGCCGATGAACCGGATCTGTCCATCGTTCATGGCCAACATACGCGCAAACACCTGCCGCCACATTTGCGGGTTGAGGAAGGGCAAAAGCCCTTCGACAACCAGCATCAGGCTGAGCGCCAAGAGCAGGGTTTGCGACAAGGCGCGTCCGCCTTATTTTCGCGGCGCGGGCGCCGCGGCAGCGCCACCACCGGAACCCCGCATGGACTTGAAGAAGTCGCTACTGGGGTCGACGACCATCACATCCGTCTTGTTGCGGAAGCTGCTGCGATAAGCCTCCAGCTGGCGATAGAACTGCGCGAATTGCGGGTCGCGACCAAATGCGTCGGCATACAAGGCCGAAGCCTTGGCATCGCCTTCACCCTTGATCTTCTGAGCATCGCGGTAAGCCTCAGCCACGATCACTTCGCGCTGACGATCTGCATCGGCGCGAATTTTTTCGCCATCAGCACCGCCGGTCGAACGCAACTCATTGGCAACGCGCTTACGCTCAGACTCCATGCGGCGATAGACCGAATCGGTGATGTTGGCGGCAAAATCTACGCGCTTGATCCGCACATCGAGGATCTCAATACCGAACTGCTTGGCTTCATCCTCAAGGCGCTTGCGCACATCGTTCATCACCTTTTCGCGCTCGGTCGACAACACCGACAAGACGGTGCGCTTGGTGACCTCTTCATTGAAGGCCGCCTGCACCACTGGGCTCAAACGGTTCTCCACATTGCGCATGTCCGAGCCGTTATTCCGAATAAATTGACGGGGTTCGGCAACGCGCCATTTGATCAGCCAGTCAATCACCAGGCTCTTCTTTTCGGCCGTAAAAATCGGGCGCGACTCGGGGCTATCCAAAGTCTGCACTCGACGGTCCAAGAGGACCACGTTTTGCAGCGGCGGCGGCAACTTGAACTTCAGGCCCGGCTCAGTGATCACTTCCTTGATCTCACCCAGGGCGTAAACAACGGCGAACTGGCGCTGGTCAATAACAAACAGCATCGAGCTGGCCAGCATCAAAGCGACCAGCGCTCCAGCAACAACGGCGGCAATACGATTCATCTGCATAACTCCCTGATTCATCAGCGGACGTCGCGGCTACGCAAGCCGTCACGGGAACGCACATCGTTGCTGACCGCCGGCGCTGTGCTCTCGGCCGCAGGCGTAACCACGGGCGGCGAGGCCGTCACCGTGCCGGTGCTTTGCTGGATCAGTTTGTCCAACGGGAGATACAGCAGATTGGAGCCGCTGCGGCTGTCCACCATCACCTTGCTGACATTCGAGTACACCTGCTGCATGGTGTCGGTGTAGAGGCGATCACGCGTCACGCCGGGCGCCTTTTGATACTCGCTCAAGACGCTCTTGAAGCGCTGCGCATCACCTTCAGCCTGCGCGACAACGCGAGACTTATAACCTTCCGCCTCTTCCAGCAAACGTGCCGAAGTGCCTTGGGCCTTGGGGATCACATCATTGGCATAGGCCTGACCTTCGTTCTTCAAACGCTCACGGTCAGCGCCCGCCTTGAAGGCATCGTCAAACGCGGCCTGCACCTGCTCGGGCGGGGCCACGTTCTGCACATTGACGTTCTTGACCTGGATGCCGGCCTTCAAACGGTCGAGCTGCGTTTGAACCGATTTGACCAAGTCCACCGCAATCGCATCACGCTGCTCGTAAAGCACCGAATCCATCTTGCTCTTGCCGACGATCTCGCGCACGGCCGACTCGGCCGCCAACACCACCGCTTCATCCGGGTTGCGATTCTCAAACAAGTAATCGCGCGCATCCTTCAAGGTGTATTGCACCGTGAAGCGGATGTCGACGATGTTCTCGTCCTGGGTGAGCATGGAAGAGTCGCGCAAACCTGTGGCCTGCACCACCGAGTTGCGGCCCACTTCAACCTGGCGCAGCTGCGTCACTGACACAATCTCGTCGGCCTGGAAGGGGTAAGGCAGACGCCATTGAAAACCTGCTTCGACCGTCTTGCTGTACTTGCCGAAGGAGGTCACCACGGCTTGTTGGCCTTCTTGGACGATGAAGAAGCCGCTGCCCAACCAGCCCAGCAAGACCACACCGCCGATCAAGCCGGCGCCAATGCCGGCGCTCTTCATATCGGGTTGGAAATTGTTGCCGCCGCCATTGCTGCCATTGCCGCCGGAGTCATTGCCACCGGAAGGCTTGCCGCCGAACATGCCGGACAGCTTGCGATTGAAATCACGCCACAGCTCATCCAAATCGGGCGGGCCGTCATTGCGGCCATTGTTCAGGTGACGCCCGGCGCGCCAACCGGCCGGCATCAAGCCACTCAACAAGGCCAAGGTGGCCTGGGCCAGCGGCTTCAAACGACCGGCGGCCTGGCTTTCGGGGCGCCGCTCGCGGCTCACTGGCTCAAAGGTATTCATGCTCATGCCTGTGTGGGGTGGGTGGCTGCGGAATCCTCGTCCGGATTCACAGCAGAGTTCTCGGGATCAAACTCCGACCCTTCAATTGGGGGAGTCTCGAAGGAATTCAAGTCCAGGCCACGCGGATCTTCTGACTCGAACTGCGGACGGGGCTCTTTTTGCATCGCCTCGACGATCTGGCTACGCAGCAGGTCAAGGCCATCACCATCAATGGCGCTGACAAAGACGCGAGGCACACGCTGACCTCCGCCGAAACCTTGGCCTTGGCGCTCAACCCAGTCCATGGGCTCGCGCGGACGCTGGCTCTCCTCCAGCATGTCTTGCTTGTTGTAGACCAGGATTTGAGGAATGGCTGCGGCGCCAATTTCGTCCAGCACCCGCTCCACCTCTTGCATCTGCTCGTCCAGCAAGGGCGAGGCAGCATCGACCACATGCAAGAGCAAATCGGCATCGGCCGCTTCTTGCAAGGTGGCGCGGAAAGCCACCACCAATTTGTGCGGCAGATCGCGGATAAAGCCCACGGTGTCTGACAGCGAAACGCTGGTGCCGGCCTGCTCCAAGTAGAGTGATCGTGTGGTCGTATCCAGGGTGGCGAACAACTGGTCCGCCGCATAAGCGCGTGCCTTCACCAAGGCATTGAAGAGCGTCGATTTGCCGGCATTGGTGTAACCGACCAAGGACACACGAAATACGCTGTTACGTGCGCGCGCTCGTTGCTGGGTGCTGCGCTGACGCTCCACCTTCTTCAGCTTGTCTTTGATGTTCTTGATGCGGTCGTCGATCATGCGCCGATCCAACTCGATCTGCGCCTCACCCGGGCCGCCGCGCATGCCGATGCCGCCGCTTTGGCGCTCCAAGTGACTCCAGCGCCGCACCAGGCGCGTGGCCAGGTACTGCAACCGAGCCAACTCGACCTGCATCTTGCCTTCATGACTCTTGGCGCGGGCGGCAAAAATCTCCAGGATCAAGGCCGTACGGTCCGCCACCGGCACACCCAAGACCCGCTCCAAATTGCGCTGCTGCGCAGGAGAGATGGCCTGATCAAAGAGCACGGTGTGGGCTTGATGAGCCTGCACCAGGAGCTTGATCTCGTCAGCCTTGCCGGAACCGACAAACAGGGCAGCGTCTGGCGCTTGTCGACGCGCAATCACTCGCGCGACCGGGGTATCGCCAGCAGATTCGGCCAACAAGGCCAGTTCATCTAAAGTGGGATCAAAGGCCGTCGACGTTTTGGAAGTGCGGCCGAAATCAACACCTACCAAAATGGCGCGAGCCACCTCGGAAGGTGACTGCGCGCCATGGGCGGCTTGAAAAGAGGAAGAGGATGTCAAGGTGTGTTGGGCGGGCCGAGGCCAGTCAGAGAGCGCGCAGCTTGAGGATCAAGCTGCGTCGTCGGCACCATCGGCCGCGTGGAAATTGACCGCGCGGCCCGGCACCACGGTGGAGATCGCGTGCTTGTAAACCATCTGCGTCACGGTATTGCGCAGCAAAACCACGTATTGATCGAAGGACTCGATCTGGCCTTGCAACTTGATGCCATTGACCAAATAGATGGAGACCGGCACATGCTCTTTGCGGAGCAGGTTCAGGAAGGGATCTTGCAAGAGTTGGCCTTTATTGCTCACGATATGCTCCGTGTTGTGAGAGGGTTTCTAAGTAACAGTTTCGACCTTAACACAGGGATGGCGCCCGCATCGATGTGAGGTCTGTGACAAAAACGCTTTCAGTCTTTGTCACTGAATGGGTTTTTGGACGATCGCATTTCAATACGCATCGGTGTGCCTACCAGTTTGTAGTGCGCCCGAATGCGGCCTTCCAGATAACGCTTGTAGGCCTCGGTCACACCTTCCAGCGAGTTGCCGTGCACGATGACCAGGGGCGGATTCATGCCGCCCTGGTGCGCGTAGCGCAGCTTGGGACGGAAGTGGCCGCTGCGTTTGGGGGTTTGATGCTCCACCGCTTCTTGAATCAAGCGAGTCAAAACCGGCGTGGTCATCTTGCGGTAGGCCGAAGAATAGGCATCCGCCAGAGCGTTCCACAAAGGACCCAGGCCCTGACGTTTGAGCGCCGAGATATTGTGGATGGGTGCAAACTTCAAGAAGGCCAAGCGTTGCTCAATGGAGCGCTGCAGCTGCTCGCGCTGGTAGCTGTCGATGGCATCCCATTTGTTGACGGCCAAGACGACGGCGCGGCCGCTTTCCAAGATATAGCCCGCAATATGCGCATCCTGGTCCGACACGCCCTGGGTCGCATCCAAGAGCAGCAGCACCACATTGGCATCGGCAATCGCCTGCAGCGTCTTCACCACCGAGAATTTTTCGATGGCTTCAAACACCTTGCCCTTGCGGCGCAGACCGGCAGTGTCGATCAACTGGAACTGCTGGCCATTGCGCTCAAAGGGCACGCTGATCGCGTCACGGGTGGTGCCCGGCATGTCAAACGCCACCAAGCGCTCTTCACCCAGCCAGGTGTTGATCAAGGTGCTCTTGCCCACATTCGGGCGGCCGGCCACGGCCAGGCGAATCACCCCATCGGGCACATCGCTGGCCACCTCGTCTTCATCAAACTCGAAAGGCTCCAGCACCGCTTCCATCAGGCTGCGAATGCCCTGGCCATGTGAGGCCGAAATCGGATGCGGCTCACCCAAGCCAAGTTCGTAGAACTCGCCCAAGAGCGGCGACTCGCTCATGCCCTCGGCCTTGTTTACGCACAGATAGATGCGCTTGCTGGACTGGCGCAAATAGCGAGCAATGTCGGAGTCTTGCGCCGACAGACCCAAGCGCACGTCCACCACAAAAATCACTGCATCGGCTTCAGCGACCGCCTGGCGAGTCTGCTTGGCCATTTCTTTGACGATGCCGGTGGTGCTATCGGGCTCAAAGCCGCCGGTGTCAACGACGGTGAACTCCTGATTGCCAATGCGTCCGTCGCCGTAGTGGCGATCGCGCGTCAAGCCGGCGAAGTCGGCCACGATCGCATCTCGCGTCTTGGTCAAGCGGTTGAACAAGGTGGACTTGCCCACATTGGGGCGGCCTACGAGTGCGATGACGGGTTTCATATTGTTTTTATTCTCTCTAAAGCAAAGGATTCAAGGGCGATTCAGGCGCCGATTTTGACCCTCATTCGGGCCGCATGGCGAACAGCCCGCCATTGCGTGTGGCCACCAAGATGGTCTGGCCCAGCGCGACCGGCGTGGCCGCAACCGGCGAACCGTCGGTGGACAAGCGCAACTGAGTCTTGCCGGTTTCTTGCGAAACGAAATGGACATAACCTTCATAGTCCCCCACCACCACGGTCTGGCCCAGGCTAAGGGGCGCCGTCAATTGGCGGTTCAGGAACTGTTCAGCCGTCCACTGCACATCGCCGTTGGCGATGTTCCAGGCACTCAGACGATCGGATGCATCAGCGGCAAACAACTGCTTGGCATCACCACCGACACCCAGCTTGCCACCGATATTGCGGCTCCAGATCAGGCTGCCGCGCTCGGCATTGACGCAGCCCAAGGCGGATTGGAAGGAGCGAGCGCACAGGATTTCACCACTTCGCTGCATCGGGCCGACCAAATCGGCCAAACGCTCCACTTCATTGGTGCCACGGGCGTTGCCGATGCTGGCTTCCCAGCGCACGCTGCCTTGCAGGGGATCGACGCCGGTCAGACGAGCGCCCTGCCCGACGATCAAGGTGTCTTTGTAAGCACCGATCACGCCAGGCTGAGCCAGCGTCAAAGGCTCACCCGGACGGCGCAGCACCCAGAGCTTGCGGCCATCTTGGGCATCAAACGCGTGGACTTGACGGTCCACCGTCAGCACGAAGACCCGCTCACCGGCCACCAAAGGCGCGGCGAAAGTCGGCGTCGGCAAGGTCTTGCGCCACAGCACTTGACCGCTGTCGATCAGCACCAGCTCATTGTCTCGTGTCACCACGGCGGCAAAGCGACCGTCGCTGCCGACGGCTGCGCTCAACTTCTGACCGACATCGGCGCGCCAGTTCAGTTGCCCATCGCTGGCCCGCAGCGACTGCACCACACCGTCGCCACCCGCCACCACAAACTGCTCACCACGCGCCGCGATGGCGAGTGGAAACTTGACGTTATCGACACGCGCGGTCCAAACCACGCGACCCGCGATAGCAGGCGTGATTTGCTCCAACTCAGCCGGCTTGGCCGTGTTGGATGAACTGAACAAAGAACAGCCGGACACCAGGCCCGCGGCGAGCAAAGCGCCGAGCAGTCGAATCGTCCTCATTTGCCTGCTCCCTTAGCGCTTGCCGAAGCGGCCGCATCGGGTGCAGCAGCCACACCCAGCGTGGCCAGCTTGGCCTCAATCAGGCGCCGATAGTCTTGTTTGTCGCTCATTGCGGCCCAAGCTTTTTGATATTCAGCACGCGCCAGTTCAGGCTTGTTCTGCAAGATCAACAGGTCACCGCGGCGGTCTGCCTGCAAGGCCGAGAATTCGATCGAATTGACCTTGTCCAAAGTCTTGCCGGCTTCGTCGTACTGCTTGGCATCCATCTGCAAACCCGCCAAACGCAAACGCGCGATCTGACGGTACTCATCCTCGGCGGCATTGTCAGAACCCCAGGCCAAGCTGGCGCGAGCGGTGTCAGCCTGGCCCTTGTCGAACTGCAGCTTGGCGGCCAGCAAGGCGGCTTGCGCGGCATAGCTGGTGCGTGGATAGCGCTCTTTCAGGTCGGCAAACACATGGCCGGCCTTGTCGGCCTCGGCGGCTTGCACCGCGCGATCGAATTCGTCGTACATGGCGGCCGCCTTAGCGGCTTGATCGCGCTGCCACCAGTTCCAACCATTCCAGGCAGCAAACACGGCCAGCACCAGGGTGATACCCCAGGTGATCAGATTGCCCCAGCGCTTCCAGAAAGCCTTCAGCTGATCCAGTTGTTCTTGTTCTTCGAGGTCGAGATGCGAGGCCATGGATGAATGTTTCAGGAGTACTTAGAAAAGATAGTGCGACGTGCGTGCAATTCGGGTGACGCAGGGCGCGATTATGCGTTGAGCAAGTCGGCGGCCCAATCAGCGGCCGCTGAAATGCTGCGCATGACCTGCTCGCCGCCCTCAGCTCGCAATGGCTTGACGGCCACCATGCCTTGAGCCAGCTCGTCTTCGCCGAAGATCAGCGCAAAAGTGGCGCCACTGGCATCGGCCTTCTTGAACTGCGACTTCATGCTGCTCTGCCCCGGATGCAAGACCACGGAAACGCCAGCACCGCGCAAGGCTTCAAGAGCCACCATCACCTGCGGCAGACCCTTGATTGAAGGCACGATGGCATAAGCATGCGGGACTGGCGCGGCTGGCACGACACCCACTTCTTCCAACAACAAAAGCATGCGTTCGATGCCCATGCCGAAGCCGACCGCTGGCGCGGGCTTGCCACCCAGTTGTTCGATCAAACCGTCGTAACGGCCACCGCCACAGACCGTGCCTTGCGAGCCGAGCTTGTCGGTCACCCACTCAAACACGGTCAGGTTGTAATAGTCCAGGCCACGCACCAGGCGCGGGTTGATGCGGTAGGCCACGCCCATCGCATCAAGAATGGCCCGCACGCCGTTGAAGTGGGCCAGCGAGGCCTCACCCAAGAAGTCCAAAAGCTTGGGCGCGCCATTGGCCATGTCTTGCAGTGCGGGGTTCTTGGTATCCAGCACGCGCAAAGGGTTGGTGTAAAGACGCCGCTGGCTGTCTTCATCCAGCAAGTCTTTGTGCTGTTCCAGATAGGCGATCAAGGCCTCGCGGTGGGCGCGGCGCTCGTCCGCTTCGCCCAGGCAATTCAGCTCCAGAGTGAAGTGCTCGCCCTCCACCAGGCCCAACTCGCGCAGCAGGCGGCTGCCCATCAGGATCACTTCGGCATCAACATCGGGGCCGGCAAAACCAAGAGCCTCGACACCCATCTGATGGAACTGGCGGTAACGGCCTTTTTGCGGCTTCTCGCGGCGGAACATCGGGCCGAAGTAATACAGACGCCGACCCGAGTCACGCAGGAAGGAGTGCTCGGTCATTGCGCGCACCACGCCGGCCGTCATCTCCGGGCGCAGGGCCAGATGCTCGGCCTGACCATGCTTGTCGGCGCGGTCTTCGAAGGCGTACATCTCCTTCTCGACGATATCGGTCACCTCGCCGATACCGCGCACAAACAAGGCGGTTTGCTCCACGATGGGCGTGCGCACATTTTGGTAGCCATAGCGCTGCAACACGCTGCGCATCTTGGCTTCCAGCCACTCCCAGCGCGCCGATTCCGGCGGCAGGATGTCGTTCATGCCCTTGACGGCACGCAGCGGCTCAACTTTGGCGGCGCTCTTTTTTGCTACTTCTTCTGTCATGCTGGAATTTGCTCAGGCCGGCACCGCGGTGCCAAAGCGCTTTTCAATATAGTTTTCAACCAGGGTCTGGAACTCGGTGGCGATGTTCTCGCCACGCAGCGTCAGGGCCTTCTCGCCGTCGATGAAGACTGGCGCTGCCGGGGCCTCACCGGTGCCGGGCAGGCTGATGCCGATGTCGGCATGCTTGCTCTCGCCGGGGCCGTTAACGATGCAGCCCATCACCGCCACTTTCATGTTCTCCACGCCGGGATATTTGGCGCGCCAGACGGGCATTTGCTCGCGCAAGAAATCGTCGATTTGCTTGGCCAATTCTTGGAAGGTGGTGCTGGTGGTACGGCCACATCCGGGGCAAGCGGTCACGCTGGGATTGAAAGCACGCAGACCCAGCGATTGCAGAATCTCCAGCGCCACCACCACCTCTTGGGTGCGAGCTTCGCCGGGTTGAGGCGTCAGCGAAACGCGGATGGTGTCGCCAATGCCTTCTTGCAACAAGATGGACAGCGCCGTGGCGGATGCCACCGTGCCCTTGGTGCCCATGCCGGCTTCGGTCAGACCCAGATGCAAGGGGTAGTCACAACGCTGGCTCAGGGCTCGGTAGACCGAGATCAGATCCTGCACACCGCTGACTTTGCAGCTGATGATGATGTTGTTGGGGTTCAGGCCCAGTTCACGCGCGTACTCGGCCGAAGTCAGGGCAGACTGAATCAAGGCCCGGTACATCACCTGCTGCGCATCCCAGGGCTGAGCGCGTGCCGCGTTCTCATCCATCATCTGGGCCAGCAGTTCAGAATCCAAGCTGCCCCAGTTCACCCCAATGCGCACGACCTTGTCGTAGCGGGCAGCAGCCTCCACCATCATGGCGAACTGGCGGTCTTTCTTGTCGCCCTTGCCCACATTGCCAGGGTTGATGCGGTACTTGGACAAGGCATGAGCCATGGCCGGAAAGTCGGTCAGCAGGCGGTGGCCGTTGTAATGGAAGTCGCCCACCAAGGGAGTGTCAATGCCCATGCGATCGAGTTGCTCGCGGATATGCGGCACGGCCTCTGCGGCCTCGGGGGTGTTCACGGTGATACGCACCATCTCGGAACCGGCAATCGCCAATTCCTTGACTTGGATGGCGGTGCCGATCACGTCGACCGTGTCGGTATTGGTCATGGACTGCACGCGCACCGGCGCGTCGCCACCAATGGTGACCACACGGTCACCCCAGACCACACGGGCTTGGCGCGAGCGGCGTGCCGCCGGCTTAGCCGCCGCAATGGCTTGTTCCAGCGTAGTGCTTGTGTCGATCATGTTTGCGCTCATGCGGGTGTCTATCAAAAAAGCGATTCAATTCAACTCAATGCGAGCCACGTTGTCGCGTGACTGCGAAGCCAGATCCACGCTGGCGCCGCGCAAGACCAGTTCAGTGCCGGACACATTGCCCACCCGAACTTTCAGCGGGGGCAAACCCGACAGATTCTGCACATCGCCCGGACGCAAGAGCTTGGAGAGCAAGGTCTGACCCCGTGCATCCACCACTTCCACCCATGACTCGGCATGTACCTTGACGACCAAGGGCACACCGCCAGCGACGGGAGCGGGCGGCAACGAAGCGGCCGTTGCAGCTGCTGGCAGAGAGACGCCCGCATTGACCACAGACTTGGCTCCTGCTGCGCTTGTTGCGCTTGCGCTCTGACCTGTCGGCGCAAGAACGGCGGAAGCGGCCTTCGAGGCAGACAGTGGCAGGGTTGCTTGAACAGCCGAGGCCGCTTCAGCGGTCAACGACATATTGGCATCCGAACTACTGGCAGCCGGAACGGCCAATGGTGCCTCGGTCGAGAGCACCGGTGCCACCTCCGCCGAAGCGGCGCCCGATGAGGTATCGCCACCAGGCTTCTGAAAACGATCGAACACATCGGCCGGCAAGAAATAAACCGCGGCGGCGGCGGCCAAGAGCAAGGCCGGCCCCCAAAACATGGGTCGCTTCAAACCATCCAGACTCAGACCCTCGGTGCGACTGTCGCGCTCGCGATAGGGCTTGTTCAAGCCTCGTGACACATTCAATTCAGGCTCGTTGCTGCGTGGCAGCATCGCCATCACCGGCGCCGCATCCACCTTCAAAGCGCGGCACATGGCCGTGGCCAATGCACGGGTGAAGGTCGCGTCGGGCAACTCTTGCAAGCGATCAGCTTCCAGGGCTTCCAACTTGCTTTGCGGCACCTTCAACATGGCCGCCAAGGCCACGATGTGCAAGCCGCGCTGCTGCCGCTGCTGACGCAGCCAAGCGCCAGCCGTCTGAGGCGAAGCCGGCTCGCTCAACTGGGGCGCGGCCTCGCTCAAGATAGAAGACATGCGTTCTCCCTCACTCATCGAATCGCCCGCTGTCCAAGGCTTGCAATTCGGGCGACTGCGGATAACCGCGTCGCAATAATTGGCTCAGCTCATCCACGGTCTTGGTATTGCCCAGGCGCCGCTCAATTCGCAAAGCCAGCCAGAGGCTTTGGGCATTGCTTTGATCGGCCTGTGCATTGACACGCTTGATGTAGAACTGCGCCCGCTCGTACTGCCCGTTACGGTACAAGACCTCCGCAAAATTGACAGCCACAGCCGGGCTGGCGGGGTCGTACTCAAATGCCTTGGCCAAGCTGCGCTCGGCCTCTGCCATTCGGCCAGAGCGTGCTTCGCAAACGCCGCGCGCCATCAAGGTGCGAGCCGGCGCACGATAGCTACCCTGGGCCAAGGCCAGGTTGAATTGCGCGTCTGACTCCGCCCAGCGCTGCTGCTGACACTTCAGCCAGCCATAGTTGTGCAGGGTGTCAGGATCATTCGGGTAAAGCGCCAAAGCGCGCTTGAAGCTGTCCTCGGCCAACTGGGGCTCGGCCATGGCCGCGTACACCAAGGCACGCAGGTTCAGCGCCTCGCGCATATCCGGTTTGACCGTCAGCACTTGCTTGATCTCGTCCAAAGCCGTATTGAATTGGCCGCGAGAGAAATACATGGCCGCCAACTCCAGGCGCACGCCCGCACGTCGATCGGCATCGGTTTGATCAGAGTCAGTGCGCGGCACTGAACGGTCGGATGTACTCTGCGCGGCACAAGCGGCCAGCAAAGCAGCGAAAACCAGGGTAATGAAACCCGAGGCGCGCCCCTGCAATCGAGAGCTCTTTTCAGACCCCAAAACAGGCCTAGCGGGCAAAACTTTGCTGTCGTTCATGCGGCTCGAACTCGTCGTTAGCATTCAGAAGGGCATTCAGGAAGGATTTGCGCCTTTTACCACCACAGGCGCACGCACCATGCGCACGTGAACTTGGGTCCGATCTTGAACTTCGCCGGCCAACTGCCCACAGGCGGCGTCGATGTCGTCACCGCGGGTCTTACGCACGGTGGTGACCAAACCGGCCTTTAGCAAGACCTCAGAGAAGGCCATCACCCGCTCACGCGAGCTGCGCTTCAAACCAGAGGCCGGGAAAGGATTGAACGGGATCAGATTGATCTTGCAGTTCACATGACCGCGCAACAAAGCCACCAACTCCTGCGCCTGCTCCGGCGTGTCATTGACGCCGTCCAGCATGCAGTACTCGAAGGTGATGAAGTCGCGTGGCGCTTTGTCCAAGTAGCGATTGCAGGCGTCCAACAACTCGGCGATCGGGTACTTTTTGTTCAAAGGCACCAACTGATCGCGCAACGGATCGGTCGGCGCATGCAGGGACACCGCCAAAGCCACCGGGCAATCATCGCGCAGCCGGTCGATCATTGGCACCACGCCAGACGTTGAAACGGTCACCCGACGACGCGACATGCCGTAGCCATGGTCGTCCAGCATCATGCGCAGGGCGGGCACCAAGGCGTTGTAGTTCTGCAGCGGCTCGCCCATGCCCATCATCACCACATTGGAGATGACGCGCTCGCTGCTGCCGAACTTCTTGCGCAGGGTGTGCTCAGCAAACCAGAGCTGGGCGATGATTTCCCAGGTTTCCAGATTGCGACTGAATCCTTGATGTCCGGTGGAGCAAAACCGGCAGCCCACGGCGCAACCGGCCTGGCTGGAAATACACAGGGTGCCGCGGTCGGTCTCGGGAATGAACACCGCCTCAACCGCATTGCCCGCACCGACGTCAAACAGCCACTTGACCGTGCCGTCGGCGGAAAGATGTTCAGAAATAACCGGCAGCGCCTTGATGTACGCCCGGGAGGCCAATTTGTCGCGCAGCGACTTGGCCAGGTCACTCATCTGATCGAAATCAGCGGCGCCTTTTTGATGGATCCAACGAAACAGCTGAGTGGCGCGGAAGCGCTTCTCACCCAGCTGTTCGCAGTACGCGGCCAGGCCTTCAAGATCAAAACCGAGCAGGTTGACCGCGTCCATTTTTGTCATCCTCTTGCTGATCAGGCCTCAAGGCCTGAGAGCACAAGAGGCAAAACCGAAACAGTCCGAATTAACGGCTGTAAACGTTCATGCCGGGGAAGAAGAATGCCACTTCAACAGCGGCAGTCTCAGCGGCGTCGGAACCGTGCACGGCGTTGGCGTCGATGCTGTCGGCGAAGTCAGCACGGATGGTGCCCTTCTCGGCCTTCTTAGGATCGGTGGCGCCCATCAGGTCACGGTGCTTCAGGATGGCGTTCTCGCCTTCCAGAGCAGTGATCACGACGGGACCGGAGATCATGAAGTTGACCAGGTCATTGAAGAAAGGGCGAGCCTTGTGCACGGCGTAGAAAGCTTCGGCTTCGCCACGCGACAGATGAGTCATCTTGGCAGCGACGATCTTCAGACCGGCGCCTTCGAAGCGGGCGTAGATCTGGCCGATGACATTCTTAGCCACGGCATCGGGCTTGATGATGGAAAGGGTGCGTTCGATAGCCATGGTCATTTCTCCTGAAATCTGAGGGCTTGGCAAAACCAAGAATTGTACTGTGTGCTGGTGTCAGGCTGACGATCGTGGACATGCCCACCCTCGCCAACATCGTCACCATTTTTATCAACAAGGGCGATTTGCGCAGCAGACCCACGCAATCCACCCTTTTGGGGACTCAAACGGCTTGAGACCTCAAGCTTTAGCGGCTGCGGCCACCGTAGCCGCCGCCGGAACGGCCGCCGCCACCACCGCCACCCTGGCCGCCGCGACCACCGCCGCCGCCTCGGCCACCTCGACGCACAAAGGCATCGGCGCCGATATAGCCGACCGAAGTCTGCAGCGGATCAGGTTGACGCGGGCCATCACCCTTGCCGCCTTGCGAGCGGCCACGTCCACCACCAGCGCCGCCAGGACCACGATCAGGCGCGCTGCCGCCGGCACCAAAGCCAGAAGGAATGCCTCGGCCCTTGCCCGCAAAGCGGCGATCGAAGGTTTGCTCCAAGGGATTGATATTGCGCGGGATCACATCGTCGAAGTCATCGTCGCCGCGATCATTGGGCCTGTCGTTGGACCTGTCACTCGGTCTTTCGTTGGCACGATCAAAGGAGCGATCATTGCCACGCTCCGGACCACGCGATTGCGGCCGGTCGTTGCGCTCATTACGCTCATTGCGCTCTGGGCGCTCGGGCGCTCGGCTGGGACGTGGTCCCACGCCGGCTTGCCGGCCATCGGCACGACGACCCCGGTTGCGTTCGCCGCGCTCATTGCCGCGCTCGCCACCACGGGCATTGCGCTCATTGCCTCGCTCCACACCACGCTCTGCGCCACGTTCCGCAGGACGGTCGCCTCGCTCCCCACGCTCAGCGCGATCCTCGCGCCCACCGCGCGACTGATCATTGCCAGCCAAGCGACGGATGATGCGTACATCGTCCTCACCCAACTCAATCCAGACGCAGCGCTTCAGGCCGCGCGGCAGCACCACCGTGCCATACCGGATACGGATCAGGCGACTGACGGTCAGACCCATCGAGTCAAACAGCTTGCGCACTTCGCGATTGCGGCCTTCGGTGATGACCACGCGATACCAGCGATTGATGCCTTCGCCGCCGCCTTCTTCGATGCTCTTGAAGGCTGCTTTTTGGCCTTCAATCATCACGCCTTCCAAGAGGCGAGCCTTCTGATCATTCGCCAGCGTGCCCAAGACGCGCACGGCGTATTCACGCTCCACGCCGAAGCGCGGGTGCATCAATTGATTGGCCAACTCACCGGAGTTGGTGAACAAGAGCAAGCCCTCAGTGTTCATGTCCAAACGACCCACGGCCTGCCACTTGCCCTGCTGCAAACGCGGCAAATGACGGAACACCGTCGGGCGGCCTTCGGGATCGTTGAAGGTCACCACTTCACCGGCCGGCTTGTGATAGGCCAGGATGCGCGGCGCAGGCGGCGAAATACGAACGCGGATCGGCTTGCCGGCCACACGCACATTGTCGCCATAGGAGATGCGCTGGCCGATATGGGCCACTTCGCCATTCACCTCGATCTTGCCTTCGGCAATCATGTCTTCGATATCGCGACGCGAACCGACACCTGCCTGGGCGAGAACCTTTTGCAGCTTAGGTGCATCCGGCTCAGGGGCCAGCACACGCTTGGTCTCGACCTCTTCGTCCGAATCCTGGCTCGGCTCGACCAGCTCTTCGTCCTCGGCGTCAAAGTCACCGGCCAAGACTTCGGCAAAACGCTCACCCACAGCCGCCAACACCTCGGGCGCCGGCGCAGCTTGCTCAGCCACCGGACGAGGTGCGCGCTCTTCGCCGCCCTCGGCAAAGTCCTTGCGACCGCGGCGACGATTGCGATTGCGACCCGAGCGCTCTTGGCCTTCGCCGGTTTGCGCGTCAGCCGATTGCTCGGAAGTCCCTTCAGAGTCACTCGCCGATTCCGCCGACTGAGCATCGCTAGACGCTGGCGTAGCAGACTCAGTCATCTCGGGTGCCAGCGTGAACAAGGGCGCCTGCTCGGTGGCCGGGGACTCCGCAGCCACTTTCTCAGCCGCTGTTTTTCGTGGCGCACGGCGCTTGGGCGCCACAGGCGCATCGCTCGCATCGACTGCCATCGCTGGCTCGGCTGAAATCGCTGCCGCTGTCGCTGGCGCGGAGGCGCCCTCTTCCACGGCGTTCTCGACCTCAGACTTCTTGACCGCAGTCTTGCGCGGGGCGCGCGGCTTCACAGCCTTCACCTCAGCCACTGCATCCACCGGCGCCGCAACTTCGGCCTTCGGCTTGGCCGGCGCGCGCTTGCGCTTCGGTGCCGCCTCAACAGGCGTTTCGTTCAGGGGAGCACCGGATTGGGCTTGGGCGTCGGGGTCAATATCGTTTGAATTCATGCGTTGGTTTGCACCTGTTCGGCGGCGTCAGACAAAGGATCCGGCTGAGCCGGAACGGATACGCCTGCATCGCTGACGATAGGCGCTTGGAAAGATTCGGTAGAAATTTCGCTGGAAGATGATTGAAGCTCGACGCCTTCACCCAGCGTTGGTGACGACTCCATAGACGCAGGCTCTTCGCCTGATTCCATGCTTGACTCTTGAGAGTCTTGTGTTGCGGGCTGCTCAGCCACCTGAGCCAAGCCCTCACCGGCCTCTTCGGGCTCGATCAAAACGCCTTGAAGGCCAGCTGCATCGGCCTGCGCCGAGGCTTCAGCCAGGGCCTGCGCAGGCGCCACACCAAACTCCAGTGTCGGCAACTGCTCAAGACTGTTCAGACCCAGATCGTCGAGGAATTGACGGGTCGTGGCGTACAGCGCCGGACGACCCGGTGCCTCGCGATGACCAATCACATCAATCCAACCCCGGTCTTCCAATTGCTTGACGATCTGCGTTGAGACCACAACGCCTCGAATGTCCTCAATATCGCCCCGCGTCACCGGCTGGCGGTAAGCAATGATGGCCAAGGTCTCCATCACCGCCCGCGAATAGCGCTGCGGTTTCTCGGGATGCAGCCGATCCAAATACTCGCGCAACTCAGGGCGACTTTGAAAACGCCAGCCCGAAGCTACCGCCACCAACTCAACGCCGCGACCTTCCCAGTCTCGGGTCAACTCATCCAAGACGCTACGCAAAGTATCTGGCCCGACTGCATCGGCAAACAGGCTACGCATTTCGCGCAGGGTCAAAGGCTGCTGGGCGCAAATCAGCGCGGTCTCGAGGACGCGCTTAGCATCCTGTGTATTCATTGACTTTCGTCATTTGTCCCGATTCAAGCGGGTGTTTTGCAATCCAGACCTCTGGAGCTGACCTGGGCTACTCGGCCGTACCGAGCGAGCAAATGTCTTGGACTTGAGAGGCGGGAGGGTTGTGCGGCAGGGCGGACTCACCTCAAGTCCAAACACCAGCTGCACAGCGGGCTTGATGCGCGCCAACCGGGCTAAAACTGCGATCCGTCGTGCGACTGCACCATCAAGCAGGCCTTATTGTAGCCTGCTCAATCGCTCAAAACCGGCAGGCTCGGTGCCTCCAGCCCCAGCAAAGCCCAGGCAGATGCCAAATCCTGTGGCAAAGACGCGTCAAATTGCAGTGGCTTGCCGCTGATCGGATGCTGGAAGGACAAACGAGCGGCATGCAAGGCCTGGCGCGTCAGCCCCAAGGCCGGCACACCGCCGTACAAGGCGTCCGCCACCAAGGGATAGCCCTTGTAGGCCAAATGGACGCGAATTTGATGGGTACGCCCACTGTGCAAGACACAGTGCACCGCGCTGATGCTGCGCACGCCCTGCTCGCCCACACCCAGCAAATAAACATCCGTACGCGAAGGCTTGCCGGTGGCCAGCACCGCCATCTTGATGCGCGAGATCAGGTCACGCCGCAGCGGCGCATCCACGGTCATTTCTTCCGGCACGCGACCAAAGGCCAGCGCCACATACTCGCGATGCACCTCGCGGGCGGCGATCATGCGCGTCAAGGCGGTCACGGCTTCGCGACTCTTGCCCACCATCATCAAGCCGCTGGTGTCTTTGTCTAAGCGATGCACGATGCCGGCACGCGGCAAGCTGGCCGCCGCCGGGTGATGGGCCAACAAGCCATTCATGACCGTGCCTGACCAGTTACCCGAAGCCGGATGCACCACCATGCCGGCGATCTTGTTGAGCACCAAGAGATGCTCATCTTCATAGACGATGTCCAAGTCCAGCACTTCGGCGCGAAACGCTTGGCTCTCTGCCGTGGGCTGCAACTCGATGCGCATGTTCTGCCCGGCCTGCAGCTTGCGTGAAGCACTGCTGGCCACCGCGCCATTGATGCTGACGCAGCCGCGTTCGATCAAGCTTTGCAGATGGTTGCGCGAGAACTCTGGCGCCAGATGGACCAACCAGCGATCCAAGCGTTTGCCATGCCACTCGGCATCGACTTGCGCTTCTCTGACCTCGACTTCGCCCAAGTCGGCCGATGCTTCCAGCGACTCCGTTTCGGCGGACCATTCATCGTCACCCACAGCCGGGTCGATGGGCTCAATAACAGGCTGGGCCTGAACCATATAATCAAAGCTCCGTCTTCAGCGAAATCAGCAGAATCAAAGGCGAGGTCGACGCGCTGCGCCGCCCCTGCCGAGATCAAGGAATCATGATAGAAAAATGCGTGGAACGCCACCCGTCAACAGCGCCGCAAGCTGAGCTTGCCGCGTCTTCGGGCCAAGGCCGGGGTTCATCCCACAAGAGTTCGCGCCGCTCCGGCTGGATGTTCGGAGTTGCAGCCGTGATGGCCTTGACGCTGGCAGCCTGCTCGTCCAACCCCAAGGATGATCCGAATTCGCAGGCCAATTTGGACAAATTGTACGCAGAGGCCAAGGACGACCTGAATTCCGGCGCCTACGACCGAGCCATCAAGGCTCTGGAGCGCATCGAAGGTCGCGCCGCTGGCACGGTGATGGGCCAGCAAGCCCAGTTGGATTTGGCTTGGGCCTACCACCGCACAGGCGAGCGCGCCCAGGCGGTCACCACGCTGGACCGCTTCATCAAGCTGAACCCTTCCAGCCCAGCGCTGGACTATGCGGTCTACATGAAGGGCTTGGTCAACTTCAATGAAGACCTGGGGCTGTTCGGGCGCCTGGCCAGCCAAGACATTTCCGAGCGCGACCAGCAGGCCTCGCGCGATGCCCTGCTTTCGTTCAAGCAAGTGGTCGAGCAGTTCCCGGACTCGCGCTATGCGGCCGACGCCAAGCTGCGTGTGGACTACATCACCAACACCCTGGCGGTGTACGAAGTCCATGTGGCCCGCTACTACTACAACCGCGGCGCCTATGTGGCAGCGGCCAATCGGGCCCAGCAGGCCACGGTGGAATTCCAAAACGCCCCTGCGGTTGAAGAGGCGCTCTACATCATGACGCAAAGCTACGACAAGCTGGGCTTAATCCCGCTGCGCGACGATGCTCAACGGGTGTTGAAGCAAAGCTTCCCCAGCAGTCGATATGTGGCCGGCAATGCCTTCGGCAAGAAGGCCTGGTGGGAACTCTGGTGAGTTTCAGCCACTGAGTCGATAAACGATTAGTAAAAGGGCGCGTGATCTTCACGCGCCTTTTTCATTTGTGCACCGATGAAACCTGAGTTTAGGTCGTGCCGCTGCGCAGCTCGGCCAACAGCGCCAGCCAGTCCAAAGCCTCATCCTCTTCGGCCACGCGCGTCATCGGCGGCAAGGCGGCGCGCAGGCGCCGGCCATAGTTCATGCCCGCCATGCGCGGATCGCACACCACCAGCAAACCCCGATCTTGCTCGGTACGAATCAAGCGACCGCCGCCCTGCTTCAAGGCAATCGCCGCTTCGGCAATGAAGTAATGCGCAAAGGCATTGCGCCCCGACGCTTCGAGCCGCTTGACGCGCGCCTCGACCAAGGGATCGTTGGGCGGAGGGAATGGCAGCTTGTCGATCAACACGCACTGCAAGCTGTCGCCGGGCACATCGATGCCCTCCCAGAAGCTGGCGGAGCCGACCAAGACAGAGCGCGGATCATCCAAAAACTGCTGCAGCAGCACACGCTTTGGCGCCAAACCTTGCTGCAAAACCATCAAGGCATCACCGGCCGATTCGAACTCAGAACGCAGCGCATCGCCAATGCTTTGCAGGGCACGCAAGGTGGTGGTGAGCACAAAGGTTCGGCCGCCCAAGGCGCGCGCGCAACGAGCGGCCAAGGCCGCAACTTCTTGCGGATGCGTGGGCTCGCTCGGCTTGGGGAAGTTGCGAGGAATATAGAGCCGCGCGTTCTCCGCGTAATTGAAGGGGCTGCCCACCCGCAGCACCGTGGCATCGTCAAGCCCTGCGGGTTCGGTAAACCAGCTCAGCCGCTCATCATCACCCAGCGTCGCCGAGGTGAAGATCCAGGCCTTGGGAGGCCCGGCGAGCTGCTCCTTCATGGCCTCACGAATATCCAGCGGCGACTCGATCAAGCGCGCTTGGTTCGGCGTCAGGTCAATCCAGCGCACATCGGCATCATCGGGTGCATTGGCAAACACATGGGCCAAGCGGCTCAGCTCGACCGCGCGTTCATGCAGACGCACAAAGTCTGGCGAGGTCTCGGTCACCGTCGCCAGCATCTCGATGGCCAACTCGGCGGCTTCCGCCACATCGTCCAAGGCCTTGGCAAAGCCCGGCCGATTGGCGCGCTCGTTCCACGCCAGCTTCAACATGCCCCGCACCTCGCGCATCGGGCCGGCGCAAACCAGCCGCAGCTCACGCGCCGCACGCTCCAGCCGCAAGTGCAGATCCTGCCAATCTTGCAGACCACGCGCCTGCGCCAAGCCCAGGCCCAAGACATCGCGCGCAAAGTCCAAGAGCTGAGCGCTGCCCAGCATGGTGCCCAGAAACTGCACTCCGGCCTCGGCCAATTGATGCGCCTCGTCAAACACCGCCAAGTCCACGCTGGGCAGCAATTCGGCCACGCCGCTGTCGCGCAGCGTCATGTCGGCAAAGAACAAATGGTGATTGACCACCACCACATCGGCCTCCATGGCCTCACGCCGCGCCTTGACCACATGGCAGGCGCGGAACTCCGGGCACTCACTGCCCAGGCAGTTGTCACGCGAAGAGGTCACCAAGGGGATGACCGGCGAGCGTTCATCCAAACCATCCATCTCGGCCAGATCGCCGCTCTGGGTTTGCTGCGCCCAAATCTCCACGCGCGACAGCGCCATCACCGAGCGGCGATCGGGCAGCTCGGCGCTATGGCGCGCTTGCTGCATGCGATGAAGACAAAGGTAACTGCTGCGCCCTTTCAGCAAGGCCACGCGCACCGGCACCTGCAAGGCCTCGCGCAAGCGCGGCAGATCGCGCATATAGAGCTGGTCCTGCAGATTCTTGGTGGCGGTGCTGATCAAGGCCCGGCCGCCGGACAAGAGCGCGGGCACCAAATAGGCAAAAGTCTTGCCCACGCCGGTACCGGCCTCCACCACCAGGGTTTCTCGGTGCGCGATGGCATGGGCCACCGCCTGGCTCATGGCCAGCTGCGGCTCCCGCGGGCTGTAGCCGGCGTCGCTGCGCGCCAAGGGGCCACCCTCGTCAAAGGCTGCCGCCACCCATTGCTCGAGCTCGCTGGCCGCCTCAACAGGCGGCGCCGGCTCGGCTTCAAATGCGGCGATCCACTCGTCGCTGAATTCGTCAATCAAAGGCGGGGAATTTGAGCTCAAAGCGAGGGCACAGGAAACAGGTTCAAGAACTGAGCTTTGAGCTCAAAGGCGAGCGGCATCAAGCCAACTCATCGGGGTCGCAGGCCTGCTCGATGCGCACAATCAGGTCACGCAAGCCCAAGCGCCGCTTCTTCAATCGGCGCAAGCTCAATTCATCGACGGGCTGTTCTTGTGCCACGCGGTCGATCAAGACGTCGAGATCGGCGTGCTCCATCCGCAGTTCAATCAAACGACGCGACAGAGAGTGAAGTTGTTCATCCATAGTGGCCCCAGCCGAGAGGATGGGCTGCAGTTTCGGGATTATAGTTTTGAGGAACTTCCAGGCTCCCCATGACTCGCACCCCCACAGGTTTTCGCCTGAGCGCCGCCACCGGCACCCATCGTGGTGACCGGCTCTACCAACAAGATCAAGTCGAGGTTTTGACCCACGCGCGCCTGAGCAATTGTTTGCTGGCTTTGGTGGCCGATGGCATGGGCGGCAAAAGTGGTGGGCGCAAAGCTGCCGACCAGGTGCTGCTGACGGCACAGCAACTGTTCGAGCGCTTCACGCCTAGCGAAGAAAAGACCGAAGACTTTTTGCAGCAGATCGTTTCAGAGGCGCATCTGATGATCAAGCTGACCGCCCTGTCAGCGGAAGAAGAGCCGCACAGCACGGTTGCTGCCTTCTTGATCGGCGGGGATAGGCGCTGCCACTGGATTCACTCCGGCGATTCGCGCATCTACCTGTTTCGAGGTCCGAATATGGTCAAGCGCACGCTGGATCATTCCTATGTGCAGAAACTGGTCGACGAAGGCCAGATCAGCGAAGACGAGGCAGCAACGCACCCGCAGTCCAATCTGCTCACCGGCTGCTTGGGCACCGTGCAAGAGCCCAGCTTCACGCTGGCCACGGTGGACGACCTACAAGCCGGCGACACCTTGATGTGCTGCAGCGACGGACTCTGGCATTACTTCACCCCCAGCGAGTTGGGCACGGTCTTGCACAGCCTGCCCCCGCGCGAAGCCGCCGAGTTGCTGATCAGCAAGGCGCGCCAGCGCGCACGCGGCGGTGGCGACAACCTGTCACTGGCCATTGTTCAAGTCCAAGCCCTGGGCTGACGTAGCGCCCCGTGAGCCTCGCTACGCAGCCAGGCTTAGCGCTTGCCTGCAGAAGCGGCAGACTGGCTGGCTGCAGCAATCTCCGCTGCACTCGGAATCGGCAAGCTTGCGGCCGCCTTCTTGCCCTTGGATTGCGCTTCCCGCTGCGCCATGCGCTGCTGAGCTTCGCGCTGATGCGCGGCCTGCTGGCGCTCAAAGGCTTGCCTCTGGGCCAAACGTCGCTCGGCTTCTTGATCCGCGCGAAGCTTCTTGGCACGCTGGGCCTGCTCCAGCTCTTGAACCGAAGGACGTGGCTTGACCACCCCTGCCGAGGCATTCGACGGAGCAACACCTGCTGGCTCACTTTGCCGCAAGGCCTCACGCTGCGCAGCCAACAGTTCCGACATACGACGTTGCGCCTCCAGCTTTGCCGCCTCTTGCTCACGCTCGATCACGCGCTGCCGTTGAGCCTCGGCACGCGCGCGTCGCTCAAGCTTGTCGATCTCTTGCTCACGGCTCGTAATGGGTTTCAAGGCCAGGCTACGTTCGGCTCGCACGCGGTTCAGGCAATCGTTGACGGCAAAGCGCTCCTCACACAGCAGCGATTCAGCCTTGAACCGAGCTTCGATCTCGGCGCGCTGCTGGCCCAATTGCTGCAACTCCATCTGACTTTCTTGCACTGTGGCTTGGGCTGCATCCGCCGCCAGGGCCTGCGACGCGCCGCCCAGCAGAGCAGCCCAGGCGAGCACTGCAAAAATCCGCGGTAGACCAGCGTTAGGACTCATATCGGGCATCTTGGATTCATCAATCAAGTCAGCGAAGTATCCACATCTCGCCGCTCCAGCGCGAGGTACTCACTGGACTGCATTTCCTGCAGGCGCGACACGGTACGCGGGAACTCATGCGCCAAGGGGCCCTCGGTATAGAGCTGTTCCGGCGGCACCGCAGCCGAGATGATCAGCTTGACGCGCCGGTCGTACAAGACGTCCACCAGCCAAGTGAAACGCCGCGCCTCGCTGGCCAAACGCGGAGGCATCTCCGGCACATTGGACAACAAGACCGTGTGGAACTGCGTGGCCAATTCCAGATAGTCATTCTGCGAACGTGGGCCGCCGCACAGGCTGTTGAAGTCAAACCAGACCACGCCACCGGCGCGACGACGCGCACGGATCTGGCGCTGCTCGATGTGCAACAAGGGGCTTTCTTCGCGGGCCTCGGCCAAAGCAGTAAAGGCCTCGGTCATGGCCTGATCGGCCGCCTCGCTGAGTGGCTGGTGATACAGAGCCACATGGTCCAGCGTGCGACGCCGATAGTCGAAGCCGTTGTCGACGTTGATGACCTCGAGCTTCTCTTTCAGCAACTCGATGGCGGGCAGGATGCGGTCGCGGTGCAAACCGTTGGGATACAGGCCATCGGGCTCGAAGTTAGAGGTGGTGATGATGCTGACGCGGTTCTTGAACATCGCATCCAAGAGGCGATGAAGAATCATCGCGTCGGTCACATCGGCCACATGGAATTCATCGAAGCAGATCAGGCGAAAGCGCTTGGCCATGCGCTTGCCCAATTCCTCCAGCGGATCGGCAATGCCCTTCAGGTCCTGCAACTCGCGGTGCACTTCGCGCATGAACTCATGGAAGTGCAGGCGCGTCTTGCGCGTCAAAGGCACGGCCTGGAAAAAGCAATCCATCAGAAAGCTCTTGCCACGGCCAACGCCGCCGTACATGTAGACGCCGCGCGGCAGCGGTGGCCGTACCAGCAGCTTGGTCACGGCATTGCTGCGCCGGGCTTTGTAGTCAGCCCATTCATCCTGGCAGCGTTGCAAGGCGGCTACCGCGCGCAGCTGCGCGGGGTCCGCGGTATAGCCGCGCTCGGCCAAGGTCTGCTGATACAACTCGGTCACTGAAGTCACTGAACTCATTCCCGCTCTTGCTCAATCTCAAATGAAAAAGGGCGACCGATTCGCCGCCCTTTCCTCAACTCCGGGCCAGGGGCCCGTTCAGAAGTTCAAAGTACGCTTGTCCACGGCCAGGGCCGCTTCCTTGGTCGCCTCTGACAAGGACGGGTGGGCATGGCAGATGCGCGCAATGTCTTCGGCCGAGGCCTTGAACTCCATCGCGACCACGGCTTCAGAGATCAACTCCGAGGCGAAGGGGCCGATGATGTGCACGCCGAGGATCTCGTCGGTCGTGGCATCGGCCAAGAACTTGACGAAACCATTGGTGTCACCCAGCGCACGTGCGCGGCCATTGGCCATGAAGGGGAACTGACCGGCCTTGTACGCCACGCCGTCCGCCTTCAGCTGCTGCTCGGTGCGGCCGACCCAGGCGATCTCAGGGCTGGTGTAGATGACCCAAGGAATGGTGTTGAAGTTGACATGACCGTGTTGACCGGCAATGCGCTCGGCCACGGCAACGCCCTCTTCCTCGGCCTTGTGCGCCAGCATCGGGCCACGCACCACATCGCCCACCGCCCAGACATTGGGCAGATTGGTCTTGCAGTCGCCGTCCACCTCGATGGCACCGCGCTCGTCCAGCTTCAGGCCCACCGCCTCGACATTCAAGCCGATGGTGTTGGGCACACGGCCGATCGAGATGATCAGCTTGTCGAACTCGGCCTTTTGCTCGGCGCCCTTGGCGTCGGCATAGCTCACGGTGACGCTCTTCTTCGTGGCCTTGACTTCGCCGATCTTGACGCCCAGCTCGATCTTCAAGCCTTGCTTCTTGAACAACTTGGCGGCTTCCTTGGCCACGCCTTCGTCGACCGCGCCCAGGAAAGTCGGCAGACCTTCCAGCACCGTCACATCAGCACCCAGACGACGCCAGACCGAGCCCATTTCCAGGCCGATCACGCCGGAGCCAATCACGCCCAGCTTCTTAGGCACTTCGCCGATGCGCAAGGCACCGTCGTTGGACAGAATCATCTCTTCGTCAAACGCCGCGCCGGGCAGCTGACGGGCGTTGGAGCCGGTCGCCAGGATCACATGCTTGGCCAGGATGACTTCCTCGCCAGCCTTGATCTCGTACAGGCCATCCTTGGCAGCGACAAAAGAGCCGCGGCCGTGGAAGAACGTGACCTTGTTCTTCTTGAACAGATACAAGATGCCATCGTTGTTCTGCTTCACCACCGTGTCTTTGCGACCCAGCATCTTGGCCACATCGATCTTGACGTTATCGGCCGAGATGCCGTGTTCGGCAAAGTGGTGGTTGGCGTGGTCGAAATGCTCCGACGATTGCAGCAAGGCCTTGGAAGGAATGCAGCCGACGTTGGTGCAGGTGCCGCCCGGTGCGGGGCCGCCCTTTTCATTTTTCCACTCGTCGATACAAGCGGTGTTGAAGCCCAGCTGGGCCGCACGGATAGCAGCGATATAGCCGCCGGGGCCGCCGCCGATCACGACGACGTCAAATTGTTTTGTGCTCATCAAATGCTCCTGCGCCCGCGTTTCAGTGGGCGAGCTTGAGGGTGACAACGCCGCCGACGATCATGGCCACGCCGAGGAATCTCCACAGCGTGGCGGCATCGCCAAAGAACATCACCCCGATCAAAAAAGTGCCGGCGCCGCCGATGCCCGTCCAGACGGCGTAAGCCGTGCCGATGGGAATCTCACGCTGCGCCATCCAAAGTAGCCAACCACTCAAACCCATGGACGCTACGGCCGCCACGATGCCGCTGACCCGGTACTCCGCTTGCTGAGACAGCTTGAAGCCCAGAGGCCAGCCGATCTCGCAGACACCGGCCAGCAGCAGGTAGACCCAGGCCATGGTTTGAGTCATTGCGCCGTCGACAAACTTAGATGTCGAACAGCAGGCGAGCTGGGTCTTCCAGCGCTTCCTTCATGGTCACCAGACCCAGCACGGCTTCGCGGCCGTCGATGATGCGGTGGTCATAAGACATGGCCAGATAGTTGATCGGACGCACCACCACTTGGCCGTTCTCGACGACGGCGCGGTCTTTGGTGGCGTGCACGCCCAGGATGGCCGATTGAGGCGGGTTGATGATGGGGGTGGACAGCATGGAGCCGAAGGTACCGCCGTTGGAGATGGAGAAGGTGCCGCCGGTCAGGTCGTCCAACGAGATCTTGCCTTCCTTGGCCTTTTGGCCGAATTCAGCGATCTTCTTCTCGATGTCAGCAAAGCTCAGCTGATCCGCATTGCGGATGATGGGCACCACCAGACCGCGTGGCGAACCGACGGCGATACCGATGTCGAAGTAGCCGTGGTAGACGATGTCGTTGCCATCGACCGAAGCGTTCAGCACCGGGTACTTCTTCAGGGCCGCGACTGCGGCCTTGACGAAGAAGCTCATGAAGCCCAGCTTGACGCCGTGTTCCTTCTCGAACTTTTCTTGGAACTTCTTGCGCATTTCCATCACCGGGGCCATGTTCACTTCATTGAACGTGGTCAGGATGGCGTTGGTGGCTTGCGATTGCAGCAGGCGCTCGGCAACGCGGGCGCGCAGACGGGTCATGGGCACGCGCTGCTCGGGGCGGTCACCCAGGTTCAGAGCAGCAGGCGCTGCCACGGCGGGCAGCGGCTTGGCAACCGACGGCGCGGCAGCCACGGCCACCGGTGCGGGCACAGCAGCCGGCTTGGCGCCAGCAGCCAGGGCGTCGCCCTTGGTGACACGGCCGTCTTTGCCGGAGCCGGCCACGTCGGTGGCAGACAAGCCCTTTTCAGCCAGGATCTTGGCAGCGGCGGGCATGGCGACATCGCCCTTGCTGGCTGCAGTCGCAGCGACGGCAGCAGCGGCAGGCGCGGCCACAGCCTTGACTTCCAGCGGGCTGGCCTGGGCCGTGCCTTCGGTGTCGATGCGGGCGATGACTTCTTCGCTGGCCACGCTCTCGCCATCGTTCTTGACGATCTGAGCCATCACGCCGGCGCTCGGCGCGGGCACTTCCAACACGACCTTGTCGGTCTCGATTTCAACCAGGATCTCGTCGATGGCCACGGCTTGGCCGGGCTTCTTCTTCCAGGTCAAGAGCGTGCCTTCGGACACAGATTCAGACAGCTGGGGGACTTTGACTTCGATGATTGCCATGATGTTCTAACTTTCTACTTGTTCGGAGAGCTGATCGGGCTTGTTGCCTGACGATCAAACGACCGAGAACAAAGCGGCGCCTTCCAGCGCCGCCCTGCTCTTACTTGGTGAGGATGAAGCCCTTGAGCTTGCCGAAAGCCTGGTCCAGCAGCGACTTCTGTTGCTCTTGGTGCAGGTGCGCATAACCGCAAGCCGGCGAGGCCGAAGCGGGGCGACCCGCGTAGCCCAGCTTCTGGCCGTCGATCATGTTCTCGTGCACATAGTGCTGAACGAAGAACCAAGCGCCCTGGTTCTGCGGCTCGTCCTGGCACCACACCAACTCGGTCGCGCCGGGATACTTCTTGATCTCGGCAGCGAAAGCCTTGTGCGGGAAGGGATAGAGCTGCTCAACGCGGATGACGGCCACGTCGCTCGCTTTCTTCTCTTCGCGCTTGCGCACCAGGTCGTAATAGACCTTGCCCGAGCAGACGATCACGCGCTTGACCTTGTCGGCAGCGATCAAAGCATCCTGCTCACCGATGACGGTGCGGAACTCACCCTTGGTGAATTCGTTCAGCGCCGAGGTGGCGTCCTTGGCACGCAGCAAGCTCTTCGGCGTCATGATCACCAAAGGCTTGCGGAACATGCGCAGCATCTGACGACGCAGAACGTGGAAGATCTGGCTGGCCGTGGTCGGCTGCACGATCTGCATATTGTTGTCAGCGGCCAGCTGCATGAAGCGTTCCAGGCGCGCCGAGCTGTGCTCAGGGCCTTGGCCTTCATAGCCGTGCGGCAACATCATCACCAAGCCGTTGGAGCGGCCCCACTTCACTTCGCCGGAGGCGATGAACTGGTCGATGACGACTTGCGCGCCGTTGACGAAGTCGCCGAACTGCGCTTCCCAGATCGTCAACGTATTCGGCTCAGCAGCGGCATAGCCGTACTCGAAGCCCAAGACCGCCTCTTCGCTCAGGATGGAGTCGATGACCACGAAGGGAGCCTGTCCGTCGGCCACGTTCTGCAGCGGAATGTAGGCGCCTTCGTCCCAGTTGCTGCGGTTTTGATCGTGAATGACGGCGTGGCGGTGGGTGAAGGTACCGCGGCCGGCATCCTCGCCCGACAGGCGGATCGGGTAGCCGCTCGCCACCAGCGAGGCGAAAGCCATGCTCTCACCCATGCCCCAGTCCACATTGATCTCACCACGGCCCATCGCAGCGCGATCGGCGTAGAGCTTTTGCACCAAATTGTGAGCCACCAGATCCTTGGGCAGCGTGGTCAGCTTGTCAGCCAGACGCTTCCACTCAGAAACGGGCAGCGCGGTGTCGCAGCTGTCGGTCCACTTCTTGCCAAGGAAGGGCGACCAGTCGGTGGCGTACTTGCTCTTGAAGTTGGTCAGCACCGGATCGACCGTGTGACGGCCTTCGTCCATGGCGGCACGGTAAGCCTTGATCATCTGATCGGCACCGGCAGCGTCCACCACGTTTTGAGCGGCCAGCTTGTCGGCGTAAACCTTGCGGGTGCCGGGGTGAGCCGCGATCTTCTTGTACATCAGCGGCTGGGTCAGCGAGGGGGTGTCCTGCTCGTTGTGGCCCAGCTTGCGGAAGCAGACGATGTCCAGCACCACGTCCTTGCGGAACTCAGCACGGTAATCCATGGCCAGTTGCATGGCCCACACCACCGCTTCTGGATCGTCACCGTTCACGTGCAGCACCGGCGCTTCGATCATCTTGACGACGTCCGAGCAGTACGCCGTGGAACGCAGATCGCGCGGATCGCTGGTGGTGAAACCGATCTGGTTGTTGATGACGATGTGGACGGTACCGCCGGTGCCGTAGCCACGGGTCTGGGCCATGCACAGGGTTTCCTGCACCACGCCCTGGCCACCGAAGGCGGCGTCGCCGTGCACCAGCACGGGCAGCACTTGGCTGCCGTTCTTGTCACCGCGGCGTTCTTGACGAGCGCGCACGCTGCCCTCGACCACCGGGTTGACGATTTCCAGGTGCGAGGGGTTGAAGGACAGCGACAAGTGAACCGGGCCGCCCTTGGTCGACACATCGGAGCTGAAGCCTTGGTGGTACTTCACGTCACCAGCCGGCAGATCTTCGGCGGCCTTGTGTTCAAACTCGGCGAACAGGTCGGCTGGCATCTTGCCCAGGGTGTTGACCAGCACGTTCAAGCGGCCGCGGTGGGCCATACCGATGACGATTTCTTGCACGCCGCGTTGGCCGGCGCGCTGGATCAACTCGTCCATGGCAGCGATGAAGCTCTCACCACCTTCCAACGAGAAACGCTTTTGGCCCACGTACTTGGTGTGCAGATAGCGCTCCAGGCCTTCGGCTGCGGTCAGGCGGTCGAGGATGTGGCGCTTTTCTTCGGCGGTGAAGCTGGGCTTGCCGCGGGCCTTTTCCAGGCGCTCTTGCCACCAGCGCTTTTCGCCGGGGTCAGTACAGTGCATGAACTCGGAACCCACCGAGCTGCAATAGGTTTCGCGCAGGGCTTGCACGATTTGACGCAAGCTCATGGTCTCGCCACCAAAGTAGGTGTTGGAGGCCGAGAAGCTGATGTCCATATCGGACTCGGTCAGGTCGTAAAACGCTGGATCGAGTTCGGGAATCTTGGGGCGCTCTGCGCGCTTGAGCGGGTCGAGTTCGGCCCAGCGATTGCCCAGGAAGCGGTAAGCGGCGATCAGGCTTTGCACATGCACTTGCTTGTGTGCAACGGCCAAGTCGGCGCTGGAGGCTTTGGCGGCGAAGGCATTCGCCTTGGCGCGCTGAGCGAAGGATTCGATCACCGGCGCATGAGGCACGTCGCGCCCGTCACCACCATCGGTAGCCGGCACATGCTGGAGCGCATCGAAGTACGAACGCCAGTTGTCGGGCACGGAACCCGGGTTGTCGAGGTAGGCCTCGTACATCTCTTCGACATAAGGGGCATTGCCCCCGAACAGGTAAGAATTTGACCTGTGTTGCTGCATCATCTTCGCTCACCTCTAGCCCCGGCTTCCAGGGAATTGGCTGGTTGATAAACCTTCCGCGTTACGGCTCGACCGGTTGGCGGATTGCGACCCGCCTAAGCTGTTGCCAGCGAAGGGGACGGGAAGGACCTGAAGTCTCCAAGGGGCGGACTTTATCACCGTTGTCCGTTTCGCCAAGCCCGCAGACCTTCCGGCTTTTCGGTAGCAAGCCACGAAAACTGAGGCCCGGATGGCAATAAATTTTCAAGCAGGCGGAAAAAAGCCGGCAAGCTTTGGCCAGACCAGTGATGTAGGCAAACGTTTGCGAAGTCCAAGGACATGACCTAGACTCTGCCCTTGAACGCCATGCCCCGCGATTGAATGGCCTGGCGTTGGGACATATCAGGAGATCCCATCCATGCAAGTTCGCGTCGTCGACTATTTGGCCGCAGATGCCGCCGAGCAATTCACCCGCTCATTGCACGAAACCGGCTTCGGTGTGCTGGTCAACCATCCCATTCAACAGTCGCTGGTCGAAAAGATCTACGCCGACTGGTTGGCGTTTTTCAACACCGAGGACAAGCATCAATTCGCTTTCTCCAAGGAAACCCAAGACGGCTATTTCTCCACCGAGATCTCAGAGACCGCCAAAGGCGCCGCACTGAAGGACATCAAGGAGTACTTCCACTACTACCCTTGGGGCCGCATCCCCAAGACTTTGGAAGCCGATGCGCAGGCTTATTACCAGCAGGCCAATGCCTTGGCCCAGCAACTCTTGGGCTGGGTGGAGCAGTACACACCGGCGGAAATCGCCCAGCATTACCGCGAACCGCTGTCGAACATGATCAAAGACAGCCACCAGACCCTGCTGCGCGTGCTTCGCTATCCGCCACTGACCGGCCAGGAGCCCGCCGGCTCGCTGCGCGCCGCCGCCCACGGCGACATCAATCTGCTCACCATCCTGCCGGCCGCCAATGAGCCGGGCTTGCAGGTGCAAGACATGAACGGCGCTTGGATTGATGTGCCCTGTGACTTCGGCATGCTGATCATCAATATCGGCGACATGCTGCAAGAAGCCTCGCAAGGCTATTACCCCTCCACCCAGCACCGGGTGGTCAACCCCAGCGGCGAGGGCGCCAAGCGCAGCCGCATCTCGCTGCCGCTGTTCTTGCACCCGCGCAACGAGGTCGTGCTGTCAGACCGCTACACCGCGCACGACTATCTGCAAGAGCGCTTGCGCGAGTTGGGCGTCAAGAACTGACCCTCCCTCGGGCCGGCTACATTGCAGCCATGTCTGCCCGGCCCGACACCGTCATTCACATTCATCCGGAAGCCCCGACCAAGCCGGCCGAGGGCCAAACCTGCAATGGATGCGGCATTTGCTGCCTGAGTGAGCCCTGCCCAATTGGGGTGCTGGTCAGCCGCAAACGTCGCGGCGCCTGCAAGGCATTGCAATGGTCAGCGCTGCAAAAACGTTACGTCTGCGGCATGCTGGCCGAACCGCTTCCCTTCATCGGCTGGCGCAAGCCTAGCTCTTTCATCGGCCGACGTCTGTCTCGTGCGCTCGCGCGCGCCTGCCGACGCTGGATTGCAGCCGGCATCGGCTGCGACTCCGACCTTGAGGCCGTGGCCCCTTCTGACTCCGGGCAAGCCACTAGATCAGTTTGATTCTGCAAGGGCTAGCATCTTCGCCACTTGACCACACTCCAAGGGATGAAGATGCGCAAGATCAAGCGAACAGCACTGGCCTTGACACTGGGCCTAACGATTGGCCTAAGCATGAGCCTCTCGGCCCAAGATGCACAAGCAGCCCCGCTGCGTTGGGCGGCCCAAAATGACATCCTGACCCTGGATCCGCATTCGCAAAACCACTCGACCACCAATGCGATCTTGATGCACGCCTATGAGGGCCTGACCCGCTATGGCGACAAGTACCAAGTCGAGCCCGCTTTGGCGACCAAATGGACTTACATCTCCCCGACCCAGGTGCGTTTCGAATTGCGCCGCGGCGTTAAGTTCCACGACGGCTCGCCTTTCACCGCTGATGATGTGATCTTCACCTTTGGCCGCATCAGCCAACCGCAAGGCACGATGCAAATTTACGTAGCCGGCATCAAGGAAATCAAAAAGATCGATGACTTCACCATCGATGTGATGCTCAGCGCGCCCACCCCCATCCTGCTGCGCAACATCATCGACTTCCGCATCATGAGCAAGACCTGGGCGGAGAAAAACAAAACCACCAATGTGCAGGACTACAAAGCGAAAGAGGACAACTACGCCTCTCGCAATGTGATGGGCACCGGCCCCTACAAGATCACCGGCTGGCAACCTGACCAGAAAGTCAGCATGGTGGCCAACAAGGACTGGTGGGACGCCAAGAACGCCAGCAATGTGACCGAGGTCAGCTACCTGCCGATCAAGTCCGACCCGACGCGTGTTGCCGCGCTGCTGTCGGGGGATGTGGACATGCTGACCGACCTGCCCACCCAGGACGTGGCCAAGCTCAAGAGCGATCCCAAGCTCAAGGTCATTGAAGGCCCCGAGGTGCGCACCATCTTCTTTGTGATGGACCAAGGCAGCGAAGAGTTGCTGGGCTCCAATGTGAAGGGCAAAAACCCCTTCAAAGACAAGCGGGTGCGTGAGGCGCTGAGTGTCGCGATTGACCGCGAGGCCATCAAGCGCACCATCATGCGCGGCTTGTCCATTCCGGCTGGCGTCATGGTGGCGCCGGGCGTCAACGGCAACACGCCCGAATTGGATGCACCGCTGAAGGCCGACACCGAAAAGGCCAAAAAGCTCTTGGCCGAAGCGGGCTACCCCGGCGGCTTTGAAGTGCCACTGAACTGCCCCAACAACCGCTACGTCAACGACGAAGAGGTCTGCCAGGCGGTGGTGGCCATGTGGGCCAAGATTGGTATCAAGGCCAAGCTGGCCGCCCTGCCGTTTGCGCAGCACAGCCAAACCTTCCAACGCTTTGAGGCACCGCTCTTCATGCTGGGCTGGGGCGTGGCCACCTATGACGCGCAGTATTTCCTTCAAGCCGTGGCGCGCACCAAGGCGACCGGCGCCGATGGCAACTTCAATTTCGCCAAACTCAGTGACGCCAAGCTTGACCAACTGGTGGACGGCATGAAGGTGGAAGTCGACGTCGCCAAGCGCAACGCCATGATTCGCGAGGCGCTGGTACGCGTGCGCGACGAGACCCTCTTCATCCCCCTGCACCACCAAATGCGCCCCTGGGCCATGCGCGCCAATGTAGAGACCATCCATCGCTCGGACGATCGCCCTGAGGCGCGCCTGACCCATATCAAGTAAAGCCCTCTTGCAGCAGCGATGGCCACCCACGGGTGGCCATTTTCATTGGGCTGCGATGTCCCCTCGCAAGCGAGCGCGCAAAGCGGAAGGCGTCAGGCCGAACCAGCGCCGCACCGTGCGGCTGAAATTGGAGGTATCCACAAAGCCCAACTCAGCGGCGATCACCTCCACTGAGCTCTTGCCCTGCCGCAAAGCGCGCAAGGTTTGTTCTTGGCGCACACCGTCCAGCACCGATTGATAACTGCAAGCCTCGGCGCGCAAATGGCGGATCAAGGTTCGCACTGACACATGGCAGTGGGCTGCCGCCTCGGCCACACCGGGAAAGGGCTCACCCGGTGATCGCTGCAGCAGCAATTGCTGCACGCGCAAGGCCCAAGGCCCCTGGCCGCCACGCGCCTGCGCCAATTCGCGCTCGCAATCCTGCCGAGCCGCCTCAAAAGCGCGCGGATCGGCGGTCAGGCAAGGCAGGCTCAGCTGCACGAGGCTCAGATGGAAGGCCAGCAGCGGCGCATCAAAAGCGATCGGCCCCTCAAAGCATTGCCGCAGCCGCGCCAACCAGCTCGGGTCCGGTGCTTGAGCAAAGGGCCAGTCAATCCGCATGCCCTGTACGCGATGACCCACCACCGACTCCATCAGACGCAGCGCCGTGCCCAGCACCATGTCCAAAACAAAGCCTCGCGCGTGGCCCAGGTCGCAGCACTCATGCACCAAGAGGACTGCCCCGGCCTCGCCTTGCTGCAACTCAAAACGCAACAGGCCATTGCGCAGCGAAGCAAATCGGGCCACGGTTTCCAAGGCCTGACGCAGGTCACGGCTGGCCACCATCGCATAACCCATGGCGCCATGAGCCGAGATCTGCGCCATCTGACCCAGATCCAGGCCCAGGGCCGGCCGCTCACTGGCCGCCAAAGCCGCCAATACCAACTGGTGAACGACGGCAAAGTCCAGCATCTGATCCCGCACCGAAAGCTCGTCCCAGCTCAGCCCGGCCGAGGCCAGGCTGCCCTCCACATCCGCCCCCAGGCTGCGCAACAACATGCACAGCAAGCGCGCATAGGTGGGGTGCACTTGCGCGGTGCCCAAGGGCTGGGTCGCACCAAGTTCGGCGGACGCAGTCATGGGCAACGGACGAGTGGCTTTCATCGCTTGGCACTTTATGACGAGAACTTGCCACTTGCCTCGGTGTTTGCGCAGGGGTGACGCAGCCAAACTGCGACAAACACAAGGAGACAAGCCATGAGCCTCGCCATTCCCTCGCCTAAGAGCACGCCACCCGAACAAGCAGAGCCCTATCGCGACCGTAAGCGCTACGCTTGGCTGATGAGTTTGCTGGTGCCTGCCTCGGTAACGCTGGGCCCTGCTCTACTGGTCTGGAGCGGCGACGCCCGCCTGCTCTGGTTACCCGTGGCTTTTTTGTACGGCATCGTGCCGCTGATCGACTGGCTCTTGGGCACCGATCGCAGCAATCCGCCCGAGTCGGCAGTGCCGGCCTTGGACGCGGATCACTACTACCGCCGCATCACCTACGCTTTGGTGCCCATTCTGTGGCTGGCCTTCATCTACTGCGTTTGGTTTGTGGCCACGCATGAACTGCCCTGGCATGGCGTCTTGGCCATGGTCATCATCACCGGCTCGGTCGGCGGCTTTTGTATCAATCTGGGCCATGAGTTAGGCCACAAGCAAACAGCGCTCGAGCGCTGGCTGGCCAAGCTGGTGCTCGCCACCACCGGCTATGGACACTTCTACATCGAGCACAACCGCGGTCACCACCGGGATGTGGCCACACCGTTGGACCCGGCCTCCTCGCGCATGGGGGAGTCGATTTACCGCTTTGTGCTGCGCGAGATGCCGGGCGCCTTCAAGCGAGCCTGGGCGCTGGAAAGCGTCCGCCTGCAAAAGGCCAGCCTGCCGGTTTGGTCGCTGAAGAACAACGAGATCCTTCAACCGGCGCTGATCACCCTGGCCCTGTGGAGTGCGCTGACTGTTTGGCTAGGTCCGCAAGTCCTGCCCTTTATTCTGGCCACTGCCTTCTGGGCCAACTTCCAACTCACTTCCGCCAACTACATCGAGCACTACGGCCTGCTGCGCCAGCAACTGCCCAATGGCCGCTACGAGCCCTGCCAGCCGCATCACTCCTGGAACAGCAATCACATCTTCTCAAACTGGGCGGTGTTCCACTTGCAGCGCCACTCGGACCACCACGCCCATCCGCTGCGCCGCTACCAATCACTGCGCCACTTTGAAAACCTGCCGCAACTGCCCAGTGGCTACTTTGGCATGTTCAGCATTGCCTACATCCCGCCGCTGTGGTTCAAGGTGATGGACGAGCGCCTGCTGGCCGTGGTGGGACGTGACCCTCAGCGCATCAACTTCGAGCCCAGCAGAAAATCCGCCCTGATCGCGCGTTATGGGATGCGCTCAAATTGAGGTTTATGGAAGCGCGGCCCCGCCCTTTTTAGAGAGCCGCCTCCATTGACAGACGTATTCACTTGCTACGATTGAAGATCGGGAATACTTTAGATATATCTAAAAAGCGTATTGCGTCGGACCTTGTGCCCTCAGCCGCCCCCTGCGTTGAACCGAGACTGAGGGTGCGAACAACCAAGGAGTCCGTATGCCCGAAAGTTGTCGCCAAAGGCGCAGCTCATTTGTCCCTGTCAAAGGGCAGTCCTTTCAAGCCGATCCGGCGCGCCCAGGCTGCGCTAGCCTTGGTCGCAGCGCGGCCTTCATTGCCCTGCTCGGCTTGGGCCTACCCAGTTGGGCTCATGCCCAAGGTTTTGACCAAGCCGTTGATCATTTCTTCGCCAATACCTTTGGCTGGTTCGTTGATTTGATTTTCTATTCGGTGCCGATCGCCGGCACCCAGTTCCCCTTGATCGCCGGCTGGCTGATGCTGGCGGCGCTGATCTTCAGCGTCTACTTTGGCTTTCCGCAACTGTTCAAAGCCAAGCTGGCCCTCGACATCGTGCGCGGCCGCTACAGCAACCCCAAGGACCGCGAGCCCGGCGAGGTCAGCCACTTTCAGGCCCTGACCACCGCACTCTCTGGCACCGTCGGCTTGGGCAATATGGCCGGCGTCGGCGTGGCCGTGGCCATCGGCGGGCCGGGCGCCACCTTCTGGATGATCATCGTCGGCTTGCTCGGCATGGCCACCAAGTTCACCGAATGCACGCTGGGCGTGAAATACCGCACCGTGCTGCCCTCCGGCGCCATCTCGGGTGGGCCGATGTACTACCTGCGTGACGGCTTGGCTGAGCGGGGTCTGCCCCGCCTGGGCAAGCTGCTGGCGGCGGGCTTTGCCTTGATGGCAGTGCTGGGCGCCTTGGGCGGCGGCAATATGTTCCAGGGCAATCAGGCTAACGCAATGATTGTCCAGACCTTCGATCTGCCCACCGGCTATGGCTGGGTAGTCGGATTGATCCTGGCGCTGCTGGTGTTTGGCGTGATGTTGGGCGGCATGCCCAAGATAGGCGCTGTCACCGCACGCTTGGTGCCCTGGATGGCCTTTCTCTACATCGGCCTCACAGCGGCCGTGTTGATCGTCAACTTCGAGCGCATCCCACAAGCCTTCAGCTCCATTCTGGAAGGCGCCTTCCGCGCTGAAGGTGTGGCCGGCGGCGTGCTGGGCGCGCTGATCCAAGGTTTGAAGCGCGCCACGTTTTCGAATGAAGCCGGCGTAGGCTCTTCGGCCATCGCGCACAGCGCGGTCAAGACCAAGGAGCCCGTCACCGAAGGTTTGGTGGCCCTGCTGGAGCCCTTCATTGACACGGTGGTGATCTGCACCATGACCGCCTTGGTGATCACCATCGCCGGCATCAATATGGGGCCCTACCCCAACCCCACAGGTCTGAGTGGCATCGAGCTGACCTCGGCCGCCTTCCAAGAGACGGCGGCCTGGTTCCGTTATCCCTTGGCCTTGGCGGTGGTGGTGTTCGCCGTATCCACCATGATCAGCTGGGGCTATTACGGCCTCAAAGCCTGGACTTATCTGCTGGGTGAAAGCCGGCTCAGCGCTGCAGCCTTCAAGCTATTGTTCTGCAGCTTTGTGGTGGTGGGCGCCTCGATCAACTTTGGCGCGGTCATCAACTTCTCAGACGCCGCCATCTTCGCGATGTCGATCTTCAATTTGATCGGTGTGTATCTGCTGGCGCCGGTGGTCAAGGCTGAATATCAGCAGTTCCTGGCCAAGATCGAGTCGGGTCAATTGAAGCGATATCCAAAAGCCAGACCCGCACTTTCAGCAAGCGCCTAAGACCCAGGCTAAGGGGCACGTATGAGCCCTCTACTCACAAACCGTAGAGGTCCGGCGAATGCCAATCGTCGTCGCGGGCGCATGTCCACTCCTGTCTGGGCCAGCGGCCTAGCCCTTCGCTAGGTACAAGCCGTCCTGCTCCGGCAGGATCGGCTTTCGCACATGAGCGATCGCCGAAGGCGTCGGGTGTACGGTGAAGCGAAGTCAAGGGGGAGGGTCTGGCACAGCCAGACCCGGAGGACATGAGCGGAGCCTTATGCCCGAGGGCATCGGCCAGTGAAACACAATAGCCCGGGTCGCGCCGCCCAATGCCATTCCAGCCCCACCCATCTGCAATTCCCCTCATATGAAACAGGGTTTTCAGCGCGCAAGATAAGCCCAAGCAGACATTGGAGCTCATATGCAAGCGAGACAGCCGATCTACAAATCCCTCTATGCCCAGGTCATCAGCGCCATCGTCATTGGCGTGTTGCTGGGTCACTTCTACCCCGAGAGCGGCGCGGCGATGAAGCCGCTGGGCGATGGATTCATCAAGCTGATCAAGATGATCATCGCCCCCATCATCTTCTGTACCGTGGTGGTGGGCATCGCGGGCATGGAAGACATGAAGAAGGTCGGCAAGACCGGCGGCCTGGCCTTGCTCTACTTCGAGATTGTTTCCAGCCTCGCCTTGGTCATCGGCCTGGTGGTGGTCAATGTGCTGCAGCCCGGCGTCGGCATGAATGTGGACCCGGCGCATCTCGACACCAAGGGCATTGCCGCCTACACCGGCCCCGGCAAGATGCAGAGCACCACCGAGTTCCTGCTGGCCATCATCCCCACCACAGTGGTCGATGCCTTTGCCAAGGGCGAGATGCTGCAAGTGCTGTTGATCGCGGTGCTGTTCGGCTTTGCCCTGCATCGCTTTGGCGGCCGCGGCACGCTGGTGTTTGATTTGATCGAGAAGAGCAGCCATGTGCTGTTTGTGATCGTTGGCTACATCATGAAGCTGGCGCCGATCGGCGCGTTTGGCGCCATGTCCTTCACCATTGGCAAATACGGCCTGGGCTCGCTGGTGCAGTTGGCCAAGCTGATGGGCAGCTTCTATCTGACCTGCTTGCTCTTCATCATCATCGTCTTGGGCGGCATCGCGCGCTTTCATGGCTTCTCGATCTTCAAGTTCATCCGCTACATCAAAGAAGAGCTGCTGATCGTGCTGGGCACCTCGTCATCAGAATCAGTGCTGCCACGCATGATGGCCAAGATGGAAAACCTGGGCGCCAAAAAGTCCACCGTGGGCTTGGTGATCCCGACCGGCTACTCCTTCAATCTGGACGGCACCTCCATCTACTTGACCATGGCGGCGGTCTTCATCGCGCAGGCCACCAACACGCCGATGACGCTGACGCAGCAGCTGACCCTGCTGGCCGTGCTCTTGCTGACCTCCAAGGGCGCAGCGGGCGTGACCGGCAGCGGATTCATCGTGCTGGCCGCCACGCTGAGCGCAGTGGGTGGTGTGCCCGTGGCCGGCTTGGCGCTGATCCTAGGCATCGACCGTTTCATGAGCGAGGCGCGCGCGCTGACCAATCTGATTGGCAATGGCGTGGCGACTCTGGTGGTGGCCAAGTGGACCGGCGATTTGGACATGGCCCGCATGCAGCGACATCTGAACAACGAGACCGAGTTGGAAGCGGAAGCGCCTGAACAGGTACTGGACCGCGTCAACAGTCATTTGAAGGCTTAGATCAGGGTCCTACTGAAAAAAAGCCCCGGTGCGCACGCAGCCGGGGCTTTCTTCATGTCATGGGGCAGCGCTTAGCTGCCGTGCGACTTCAACGCAGAGCCAAGCGCTCACGCGCGGCCTGGTACTCACGCGCCAAGCGCGCCACCAACTGAGCTGCCGGCAGCACTTCTCGCACCGCGCCAATACCTTGGCCGCAGCCCCAGATGTCTTTCCAGGCCTTTTTGGCATCGCCGCCAAAGTTCATTGCGCTGGGGTCGCTCTCGGGCAGTTTGTCCGGATCCATGCCCGCATTGACGATGGAGCCACGCAGGTAGTTGCCGTGCACGCCGGTAAAGAGATTGCTGTAGACGATGTCATCGCTATTGCTATCCACAATCATCTGCTTGTAGGCATCGGATGCGCGCGCCTCTTCGGTGGCAATGAAGGCCGAGCCGATGTAGGCAAAGTCGGCGCCCATGGCTTGAGCCGCCAAGACCGCGTCGCCGCTGGCGATGGAGCCCGACAAAGCCACCGGGCCATCGAACCATTCGCGGATCTCCTGGATCAAGGCAAAGGGGCTCTTCACCCCCGCGTGGCCACCAGCGCCAGCGGCCACGGCGATCAAGCCATCGGCGCCCTTCTCGATCGCCTTCTTGGCGAACTTGTTGTTGATGATGTCGTGCAGCACCACGCCGCCCCAGGCATGCACGGCCTGGTTGACGTCTTCACGCGCGCCCAGCGAGGTGATGATGATGGGCACCTTGTACTTGGCGCACACCGCCATATCGTGCTCGAGCCGTTCATTGCTCTTGTGCACGATCTGGTTGATGGCAAAAGGCGCAGCTGGCTTGTCCGGATTGGCCTTGTTGTAGGCCGCCAGCTCGGTGGTGATTTCATTCAACCACTCATCCAGCAACTCGGCCGGGCGCGCGTTCAGCGCCGGCATGGAACCCACCACGCCGGCCTTGCACTGGGCGATCACCAACTTGGGGTTGCTGATGATGAAGAGCGGCGAGCCGATGATGGGCAGCGGCAGGTTTTGCAGAATCGGGGGCAAGGACACGTGAGTCTCCGTTCTATTTTCTAGTTGGCTCAGAAGGCATCCAAGGCCATGGCGGTGACGCTGTCGGCGCCGTCCACGATGGCATCACGCAGGCTGCTGCTGCGCGTCAGGATGTGTTCGGCGTAGAAGCGAGCCGTAGCGATCTTGGCGCTCATAAAGGCGGCGTCTTCGCCGGCGGCCAGCTTGTCTTCCGCGACCAACAAAGCGCGCGCCAACTGCCAGCCGGCCACCAAATTGCCGGCCAACATCAGATAAGGCACCGAGCCGGCATAAGCCGCATTCGGATTGCTGCGTGCGTTAGCCACGATGAAGCCCACCACGTCGAGATAGGCCTGTCGTGCGGCGCTCAGGCGCTTGTGCACCGCCAAGGCGGCCGCGCTGCCGCGTGCGAGCAACTGAGCCTCGGTGGCTTCCACCAGGGCCGCCACCGAGCGGGCGAACTCGCCACCATCGCGGCTGGTCTTGCGGCCCACCAGGTCATTCGCCTGAATGGCGGTCGTGCCTTCGTAAATGGTCAGGATCTTGGCGTCACGGTAGTACTGGGCCGCGCCGGTTTCTTCGATAAAGCCCATACCGCCGTGGATCTGCACGCCCAAGTCGGTCACTTCCAGGCTCATCTCGGTGCTGTAGCCCTTGATCAGCGGCACCAGGAATTCATAGAAGGCCTGAGCCTGCTTGCGCACCTCGGCATCGGCATGGTGATGGGCGGTGTCATAAGCACTGGCACCCACCAAGGCCATGGCGCGGCAGCCTTCGGTCAGCGAGCGCATGGTCATCAGCATGCGGCGCACATCGGGATGATGAATGATGGCGCCGCTTGTGGGCAGCGAGCCATCGACCGGGCGCGACTGGATGCGATCGCGCGAGAAGGCCGCAGCCTTTTGGTAGGCCCGATCAGCCACCGCAATGCCCTGCACGCCCACGCCAAAGCGGGCGGCATTCATCATGATGAACATGTACTCGAGGCCACGGTTCTCTTGACCGATCAGCGTACCGATGGCGCCGCCATGGTCACCGAACTGCAGCACGGCGGTGGGGCTGGCCTTGATGCCCATCTTGTGTTCGATGGAGACACAGTGCGCATCATTGCGCGCGCCCAAGGAACCATCGGCATTCACCATGAACTTGGGCACGAGGAACAGGCTAATGCCCTTTACGCCTTCAGGCGCACCGACCACACGGGCCAGTACCAGATGGACGATGTTCTCGGCCATATCGTGCTCACCGTAGGTGATGAAGATCTTGGTGCCGAAGATTTTGTAAGTGCCGTCAGGCTGCGGCTCGGCGCGGGTGCGCACCTGGGCCAGGTCCGAACCGGCTTGCGGCTCGGTCAGATTCATGGTGCCGGTCCAACTGCCATCGACCAGCTTGGGGATGAAGGTGTTCTTTTGCTCATCCGAGCCCGCAGTCAACAGCGCTTCGATCGCTCCATCGGTCAAGAGCGGGCACAGCGCAAAACTGACGTTAGCGCTGTTGATCATTTCGCCGCAAGCAGCACCAATGATCTTGGGCAGGCCTTGGCCGCCAAACTCGGTGGGGTGCTGCAAGCCCTGCCAGCCGCCTTCGGCGAACTGTTTGAAGGCTTCTTTGAAGCCGGGCGTGGTGAAGACCTGGCCGTCCTTCCAGTAGGAGGGGTTCTTGTCGCCTTCCCAGTTCAGGGGCGCGATCACGTCTTCATTGAGCTTGGCGCATTCCTCCAACACGGCCTGCGCGGTGTCGATGCCGTAATCGGCAAAGGCGGGGATTTGCTCGGTCAGCGACTGCAGGCCAGCCAGCTCCTGCATATTGAACAGCATGTCTTTGACGGGGGCGCGGTAAGTCATGGTGATGTCTCCAGCATTACGAATTCAGGGGCGTTCTTGAACGTCAATCGACGTTCAGATGGAACAAGGGCGCCGCGACCGTGAAGTCGGGCGCCCTGGGGCTCACTCAATCAGAGAGCTTCCCGGTATTGGAGCCACTCAGAGGCTCTTCACCAACTCCGGCACGGCGGTGAACAGATCAGCTTCCAGGCTGTAGTCGGCCACCGAGAAGATCGGCGCTTCCGGGTCCTTGTTGATCGCCACGATCACCTTGGAGTCCTTCATACCGGCCAAGTGCTGGATGGCGCCGCTGATGCCGGCGGCGATATAGAGCTGAGGTGCGACGATCTTGCCGGTCTGGCCAACTTGCCAGTCGTTGGGGGCATAACCCGCATCCACGGCGGCGCGCGAGGCACCCAGTGCAGCACCCAGCTTGTCGGCCAGCGGGGTCAGCACTTCCATGAACTTCTCGTTCGAACCCAGGGCGCGGCCACCTGAAACGATGATCTTGGCAGCGGTCAGCTCAGGGCGATCGCTCTTGGTCACTTCACGGCCTGCGAAGCTGCTCTTACCGCTGTCGGCGGCAGCCGCAACGGTTTCAACAGCGGCGCTACCACCGCTGGCGGCAGCGGCGTCAAAGCCGGTGGTACGCACGGTCAGCACCTTGGTGGCATCGCTGCTTTGCACGGTGGCGATGGCATTGCCAGCGTAGATCGGGCGCTCGAAGGTGTCGGCGCTGATGACCTTGGTCACATCGCTCAGTTGCGCCACGTCCAGCAAGGCGGCGACGCGCGGGGCGACGTTCTTGCCCGAGGCGGTGGCGGGGAACAAGATGTGGCTGTAGCCGGAAGCAATCGCCAGCACCTGGGCGGCCAGGTTTTCGGCCAGGCCGTTTTCCAGGCCCGCGGCGTCAGCGTGCAAGACCTTGGCAACACCGGCGATCTGCGCAGCAGCAGCGGCGGCAGCGGCAGCATTGAAGCCTGCCACCAGCACATGCACATCGCCGCCTGCGGCCAGCGCAGCGGTCACGGTGTTCAGCGTTGCGCCCTTGATGGAGGCGTTGTCGTGTTCAGCAATAACGAGAGCAGTCATTGTGTTTTCTCCGAATTCTTCTGATCTGGGGTCAGCCAATGACCTTGGCTTCGTTCTTCAGCTTGTCCACCAAAGCGGCCACATCGGCCACCTTGACGCCGGCGCTGCGCTTCGGCGGCTCTTCCACCTTCAGCGTCTTGATTCGCGGGCTCACGTCCACGCCCAAATCGGCGGGCTTGACCACGTCGAGCTGCTTCTTCTTGGCCTTCATGATGTTGGGCAGCGTCACATAGCGCGGCTCATTCAAGCGCAAGTCGGTGGTGATGACGGCAGGCAGGCTCAGCTTGACGGTTTCCAAACCACCGTCAACTTCACGGGTCACGGCCACGGCATCGGCGCTCAGTTCCACCTTGCTGGCGAATGTGCCTTGCGGCATGCCGGTCAAGGCCGCCAACATCTGGCCGGTTTGATTGCAGTCGTCGTCAATGGCTTGCTTGCCCAAGACCACCAGGCCTGGCTGCTCTTTGTCGACCAGGGCCTTGAGGAGCTTGGCCACGGCCAGCGGCTGCAACTCGGCATCGGTTTCCACCAAGATGGCGCGGTCGGCACCAATGGCCATGGCGGTGCGCAGGGTTTCCTGGCACTGGGTCACGCCGCAAGAAACGGCGATCACCTCGGTGACCAAGCCCTTTTCCTTCAGGCGCACGGCCTCTTCAATGGCGATTTCGTCGAAGGGGTTCATCGACATCTTCACATTGGCGATATCCACGCCCGTGCCGTCGCTCTTGACGCGCACCTTGACGTTGTAGTCGACCACGCGTTTGACTGGGACCAAGACTTTCATCGATTACTCCAAGACGAATTGACGTTAACGTTAATCAGATTCTAAAGGGGTGGCCCCGAGGCCCTGCGCCATCATCGCCGACTTCGACGAAAAAAGCACGATCGTTCTATTTTAACCACGCGCTCGGCGCGGTCCAGCGCAAAAGCTAGACTGCCGCACTCAATGAGTTCCCTCCCTTCTATTTCAACGCCTCGCCTGGGCGTTTTCGATTCCGGCGTAGGCGGCCTGACGGTCTTGCGCGAGTTGCGCCAGCAGCTGCCCAAAGTCGCCATGCACTATGTGGCCGACACTGCGCATGCCCCTTATGGCCTGCGCGACGCGGACTACATCATTGAACGCAGCCTGAAGGTAGGCGGCCATTTGATCGACCAAGGTGCGCGCGTCTTGGTGGTGGCCTGCAATACGGCAACGGCCCATGCCATTGCGGCGCTCAGGCAGCGCTGGCCTGATGTGCCCATCGTCGGCACCGAACCCGGCATCAAGCCTGCCGTGGCCCAAAGCAGTGTTGGTCGCATCGGGGTGATGGCGACGCCCGCTACCATCGCCAGCGCGCGCTTTGCCGGCCTGGTTCAAAAACACGCCGGCAGCGTGCAGGTTTTCAGCCGGGCTTGCCCGGGGCTGGTGGAGTTGATCGAACGCGGCGACTTGCAGTCCGAGGAGTTGCGCGCGCTGCTCGCTCATCTGTGCCAACCCTTGATCGAAGCCGAGGTGGATACGGTGCTGATGGGTTGCACCCATTACCCGCTGATTCAAACGCAGCTTCAAGAGACGCTGGGCTCGCAGGTCAAGCTGCTGAACATCGAATCGGCGGTGGCGCAACAAGCGGCGCGGCAATGGCAAGCACTCGGCTTGCCCTCAGCGCCAGAAGCCGCTCCCCTCTTGCAAACCACCGGGGACGCCGAGTCTCTAAGCCGCTTTGTGCAGCAAGCCTTGCATTGGCCATTGAGCGCCAGCGGCTTGTTGATTTAAAAAAAGTTCAGACCTCGCGCCATCTGGCACACGACGTCCTCTGACTCACCTGACCTCGCGGGCCAGCTTCAACATCTGCGAACTGAGCGACAGGCCACGACGCCTGGCTTCCGTCAGATTGATACGAAAGCTCAGGCCATTCGGCTCGGCAATCAAGCCAATCACGGCGCCGCTGCGGAAGGCCTCCACATTGTCGGCCACCACCAGCAAGGGACCGTTGCCGGCGGCCTCTTGCCAGCGCTGCAAGTCGGCGCGCTCAACAAAGCCCAGGAACAGCAGCTGGCATTGCCCCAACTGCTGAGGGTCGGTCAGATAGCGCATGCGCACTTGCGTCGCCTGATGCGCCTTTTGGGTCAGCGCCTGCATGGACTCTTGCATGCCTTGGCTGCCGGCCACGCAGTAAGTGAACTCCTGCAGTGGCGGCGGCGGCCACTGGGTGAACTGAGCAAAGCGGTAGACAAAAGCTGCTTTGAGCTGGGCATCGTCCATCAGGCCAGCAGGTGCTGGAGCGGCATGTGCAGACATCACAACGGCAGACATTGCCGCCAACAGCCAAAAGCAGCGCAAAAACCAACTCGTCGCCAAGGAGGCCGCCCGCCTCATCGCCCCATCCTCCAGCTCAAGCCCAGCTGCAAAGTGCGCCGCTCTTGGCGCACCTCAGGCTCCGAAGTGCGGGGGCGATCCACATAAGCGTGGTCCGTCAGGTTGTAGACCCCCAGGCTGAACTCCCAGTCCAAGCTGGGACGCCACAGCAAATTGAGGTTATGCACTGCGTAGCCAGGCAAGGACTGCGCCGGGGTGTCGCGCCGACTCATCGCAAAACTCTGCCAGGCCACTTGCAGGGCATCGCCCAGCAAGGGCTGGCTGTAAAGCAACTTGAACAAGGAGCGCGGCGAGTTGCTCAGCGGCGCACCGTTCGCATCCTTGCTGCGCTGCAAGGATAGGCCCAGACGCAAACGCGCCCCTTGATCCCAGCGCCGTTCCACATCCAGCTCGGCGCCATAGGTGCGCATGCTGGCATTGTTCTCATAAATGGGCAGATCCACCTGGTTCTGATCGATCAGATCCGTCAAGCGCGAGGCGTATAGGGACGCACGGTACTGCAGCTGCGAGGTCAAGGACTGCTCCCAAGCAAGCTCAAAGGACTTGATCTGCTCAGGCTTCGGTGTTGGGGCCTCCCAAGAAGCGTTCACAGCAAACTCATTGAGATTGGCTGCTCGAAACGCGCTGCCGTACATCAGGCGCAAGGTGGCGTCGGGGATGCCACTCCAAACCCAGGCCAAGCGGGGGTTCAGGCGCGCTTTGGCCACATTCGACGCATCGCGGCGCAGACCAAAGATCAGGCGCTGCGACTCGCTGAGCTGCCATTCGTCCTGGATGAACCAAGCGGTCCGGCGATTGACACCGTAGTACTCCTGAATCGGCGGATCCCCTTCGTCGCCGAGCAAGATGCGCTGCTCGCGATCGTCTTGCACCTCCAGGCCCGCCATCAGCACATGCCGCTCAAATTGCCGGGTACTCAGCCTGAGATCCCAGTTCGTCCAACGGCCCAAAGAGGTCGCACCGAAGAAACGCTGCTGATGCGTGACTGGATCTAAAAAGGGATAGCGCTCGCGATAGGTGTGGCTCTTGGCTGAGACGCTGGCAAACAAGTCCCAGTCTGGGCCTAGGCTGCGCTCATGACTCAGGCTGATAAAGCGGTTGTAGTACAGCAGATAGGCCTGCGAAAGAACATCCTCTTCGCTACCTTCAAGAGCACTGGGCACTCCTTGGGTCAAATCGGTAGCGCCGAAGCGCAAGGCCCAAGCGCCCGCGTTGAAGCTGCCTGTGAGGCGCTTGCTACGATCCCAGAGTCGCTCGCGAATGTCTTTCTCAAACTCGCTCGGCACGGCATAAGGCAAGGGCCGCTCATCTTGGCGTGCGCCGCTGGCAGACAACCAGCCCTCCCAGCCTGCTTCTGAGCGGTAGCCCCAGCTCGCGCGCAGTTGCTGTAACCCTTGTGAGTCCAAACCGGTCCGTATCTGCAGGCCGCCCAAGGTGTCCGCCCTTTTGGTCAGCACGTTGACGACGCCCAAAAAGGCGTTATTGCCGTACAAGGCCGAACCCGGCCCGGGCGCGAACTCGACCCGATCGATCAGGTCAATATCGAGAAAGAACTCTTCGCCAATCTGAGCCGCGTCATAAACGTTCTCATTGATGCGCATGCCATCAATAAGAAACAAGAGCCGGGTGTTCAGATCCCCAGGCCGCCCCAAGCCACGCGCCCCGATGTAGTTGAAGCTGCTTCCCTTGGTGACATAGAGGCCGGGCATGGCCCGCAAAATATCGGCCATGGACCGGAAGCCATGGCGTGCGATGTCCTCTGCCGTGAGCACATAGGTGGTACTGGGCGCTTGTGCTGCACTTTGCGAAAAACGCGAAGCGGTGCTCACTTCGACATCCCTCGGCACCTGCTTGAGCGGCTGCCGCAACAACTCTTCCAAGCCGAGCTCGACATCCGGCGGAGCGCTTGTGACCGCCGTGCCTTGAGCCAGTGCGCTGCAGCCCCAAAGGCACAGGCCGATGCCGACCAGAATTGGCCGCAAGAACCAAGGCCCCCTGCCCTCAAGCGCCGCCACGATTCACCCGCCTGTAGGTGTTTTTACCGGCGCGCTTGGCCGCATACATGGCCACGTCAGCCGCGCTCAAGAGCTGAGGCGCATCCACCTCATCGGTCGGGCAAAACGCCAGGCCTACGGTCGCGCCAATCGGCATCCAATGCCCACCAATCACCATGGGCTCGCGAATCGCAGCGATCAGGCGCAGGGCCAGCTGCTCTGCCGAACCTTCATCGGGAAGATTCGGCAGGATCAAAGCAAACTCATCGCCCCCCAAGCGGCACAACACATCACCGGCACGCAAAACCTGCGTCATGCGCTGCGCTACTTCGAGCAAGACAGCATCACCGGCATCATGACCGTGGCGGTCATTGACCGTCTTGAAGTTATCGAGATCAATGAACATCAAGGCCATTAAATGAACCTCTTGGCAGCTCGCCGCCATATGACGCTGCAAGGCCGATTGGAAGTAAAGCCGGTTCGGCAATTGGGTCAGGCTGTCGCGATGCGCCAGCAGTTCGAACTGCTGGCCGGCTTGCTGCTCCTGACGCAGTTGCTGGTTCAGCTCGGCCTGGCTGATTTCCACCCGCTTGAGCATTTGATTGAAGCGCTCACTCAGGCGCCCCACCTCGTCAAAGCGATGCACCTTGGCACGCTGGCTGTAGTCTTGGTTGAGTGCCACTTGCTCAGCCAGATCCGACAGCTCCACGATAGGCGCCAGGGCCTTGCGCTGCACCCAGCGCAACAAGCGACCCGCCAGCACGATGGCCAGGCCGATCAGTGCCGCGGCCAGCGCCACCATGCGAAGAACGGCCAACTGCACTCGCTGCAAGCCCTCTTTCATGCCCAGATAGCCGACCAACTCTTGCTTGAAGCGAATCGGAACCCAGACCTCCACCTCACGCCAATGCATGGTGCGCAAGGTGCCTGAGGTCGCTAACTGGCTGGGCAGCAACGCCAGGGCGCTGACCCCTTGAGGCGGCCATTGAGCAAAGACTTGCTTGCTTGCGTTACTGACCCGCATGAGGCGTTCATCGCTTTGAAGCGCAAACGAAGCCAGTTCCTGAGCGGCGGCGCCTCGGTCCTCAAACACCAGCATGGGCGCCAGGCTATTGGCCAAGAGCTCGGCGCTGTGCTCGGCGGCTTCGGCCTGCAGATCGCGTGCCGCTAGCAAAGAGGCAATGGCAATCAGTGCGAACGTGGCCAGCAAGGTGGCCGAGAGCGCCAACAAATTCAAGCGCGTCAGGCGCTCGACCAAAGAATCCCCGCCTTCCACCGCCGCGCTCTTGCTCGGGGGAAGAGAAGAATGAGCTCCGACAAGCTTGGGCGACTCGATGTTTGTCACGCGCGATAAAACCGTGGGCTGAGCGAGCCAACTTCACGACGAAGTTGGCACAGCCCGGTTTCTACCATGGACCTATGCGACCGGTCGGCTGAAATAGCCGGGTCAAAAGCGCGCAAGCCTGGCGAGTGACGCGATTCAGCGCCCCGCCCCCAACAAGCAGCTGGGCCTGGCGCAGAACTTAGCTGGCGACCAAGCCGTTGCGAATCGCGTACACCGTCAATTCGGAATTGTTCGCCAAGCCCAATTTTTCCAAGACACGGGCGCGGTAGACGCTGACGGTCTTGGGGCTGAGCATCAACTCTTCCGCAATATCGCTCAAGCGCTTGCCGGAAGCGATCATCACCAAAGTTTGCAATTCCCGGTCGGACAATTTCTGGTGCGCCAACTCATTGACCGGCGCTGTCAGGCTCTCAACCAGCATCTGGGCGATTTCAGGCGTCACATACTTGCGCCCCTGCGCCACCGTGCGCACCGCTTGCACCAGCACCTGCGGGTCACCACCCTTGTTGACATAGCCAAAAGCACCGGCCCTGAGCGCCCGAATGGCATATTGGTCTTCCGGGTACATAGACACGATCAAGGTGCGGATGGTGGTGCCCTCATCCTTCATCACATGCAAGACGTCCAAGCCGCTGCGTCCCGGCATATTGATATCCAGCACCAGCACATCGCAACCGCCGCTCGGCCCCAAGTCGCGCAGCAGGCTGCGCAACTCACCATAGTCGCCGGCCTCGCCCACCACTTCGATATCAGCCACATCCGACAAGGTGTCCCGGATGCCGCGCCGGATCAGCGCATGGTCGTCGCAAAGAATCACTTTGATCATGAATTGCCCCAGGCCGAGCCTTCTTGAGCGGGCACCGGGTTGTCATCCCCCAGCAAACCGCCCTCTTCGGCACGCAGCGGCACCGAAAGTATCAGGCTCACGCCCTTGCTATTGCTGCTCAAGTCCACCCATCCTCCTACCGTTGCCGCGCGCTCGTGCAAGCCGCGAATCCCAAAGCTGCGCGCCTTGGCCAAGGCACCGGGTGAAATCCCCAAGCCATTGTCGCTGACTTCAAGCGTTAGCACCCCAGAGTCAATGCTCAGGTCGATGTCGACCCGGCTGGCCTGGGCATGCTTGGAAACATTGGTCAGCGCCTCTTGCGCCGTCCGGTAAGCCACCAAAGGCACGCCGGCCGGTAAATTCATTTGTTCACTGCTGGTGCGCAGCACCACCGTGATGCCGGTGCGCCGCTCAAAGCGTGCTGCCATCCATTGCACCGCCGCCACCAAGCCTTGCTCAAGAATGGCCGGACGCAGGTTTTGCATGATGCGCTGACTGGCCTCGATGGCCGCGGTCACGGTTTCAAGTGCGGACTCGACCCGTTGCAGCACGCCTGCATCCTTGGCATGGCGATTGATCCAAGCCAAATCAAACTTCAAGGCCGTCAGCGAGCCACCCACATCATCATGGATCTCGCGCGCAATCGCCGCACGCTCCATCTCAACGCTGGTCTGCAAATGGCCGGCCAACTCATGCAGACGTTGCTTGGACTTGAGTAGCTCCCGGTCGGCCTCGATGCGCGCCCGCTCCGACTCGCTGGCTTCAATCGCATGCAACAAAGCCGGTGCCAAACGCGCCAAATCTTTTTTCAACAAGTAGTCAGAGGCGCCGGTGCGCATCGCCGCAACGGCGGTGTCTTCACCAATCTCGCCAGAGACCAAGATGAAGGGCAGCAAGACCTTGCTTTCCTTCAAAAGGTCAAGGACCAAGAGTCCGGAGAATCCCGGCAAGTTGTAGTCCGAGATGATGGCGTCCCAGGGCTGCGTCAGCGCCTGCTTGATCTCGGGCAAGGTGTCCAAGCGCTCGAGTTCGATATCTAGGCCGGCACGGCGCAATTGAGCCATGATCAGCTGATGATCGAGCTCGGAATCTTCTATATGGAGGACGCGCAATCGGCGATCGGCGGTTGGAATCGACATGGGGGCGAAGTATGCAGGCATTGCGTGACCCTCGCCCTGGGGGGATACCGTCTCTTTCTTGCAAATTTCGGCGAAACCGAGCAAAAGAAAGGGTTTACCCCTATTCTTGCTACAACACGAAGGCCGATCCCCAGAAATAGCCCGCTTCTGTCCGCATTGTCTTGTCGACACGCACGCCAGAAATGCCGAAGATGCAGGCAAGCAAATGGTCGCCGCGATGCGCAAAATGGGCCAGCCCTGAGTGGGGCCAGGTTTTGCCTTCCGGGGGAACAAAAAGTGTGGAGCAAAGATGCTGATGAATGAAACACCAGACCCCTCCGACCAGGGGATGATTCCGTTGCTGGTGGCCGCTGAGCTTCAGGATCACCTGATGACGGTGACCAATGATCTGGAGCGTTTGCAGCGCTTGCTCGATGATGCGGGCGAAGCGCTCTCGACCCATTTCTACAGCGCCTCCAGTCATGTCAGCGGCCTGCTGCGCCGCGACCCGAACGCACCCGATGCGCCGGTACTGAACAAGGTGATCGAGGACATTGCCGGCGCCATCACCGCCCTGCAATTCCAAGACATGGCCACTCAATTGATTGCCCACACCAGTCAAAGACTGCGAAATTGTGCCGATCAGCTCGCCCGTGACACTTTTGGCGACGACGAGGAAGGCGAAACGATTGTCGAAATCGCTCCCTTGCGGCCAAATCCAGTCACTCAGGATGAGATGGACGCAGGTTCAATCGAATTGTTCTAAAGATCCCCAGAAATTTCCCGAAATCAGCTTGATACCCCGGAGAGACAACAATGCACTCAATCCTTGCCGTGGACGATTCGGCCTCGATGCGCCAAATGGTCGCCTTCACACTCAAAAACGCCGGCTTCAATGTGGTTGAAGCGGTTGATGGGCAAGACGCCTTGGAAAAGTCGGGCACACGAGATTTCGACCTGGTGCTGACGGACCAGAACATGCCGCGCATGGATGGCATCAGCTTGACTAAAAAGCTGCGTGACAACCCCAAGTTCAAGACCACACCTATTCTGATCTTGACGACGGAATCCAGCGACCAGATGAAGCAAGCGGGTCGCGCTGCAGGCGCCACTGGCTGGCTGGTCAAACCCTTTGACCCGGCCAAGCTGATCGAAGTGATCGGCAAAGTGATTCGTTGAAGCCTCGTCAACTCTGGAGCAAAGCATGGGAGAAATGACGTCTGAAGGCGCCAGCCTGAGTGCAGGCATCGACCTGAGCCAGTTTTACCAAGTCTTTTTCGAAGAAGCGAGCGAGAACCTCGACAATATGGAACAGCTGCTGCTGAACCTGAATGTCGAGACGGCCGACGACGAAGAACTCAATGCCATCTTCCGTTGCGCACACTCCATCAAGGGCGGCGCCGCCACCTTTGGTTTTGGTGATGTTGCCGAGCTGACCCACCAGATGGAGACGCTGCTGGACAAGCTGCGTCGCCACGAGTTGAAAGCCACCTCACCGATGGTGGACACTTTGCTGCAATCGGGCGATGCGCTGCGGGCGCAACTCGGTCGTCACCAGGGTTCCGGTGCCGATGCGGTGGACACCAGCGATTTGCTGACCAGCATTCGCGGCTTTGTCGAAGGCGAATCTGAGGGCGACTTCTCTGCCCCAACGCCGGCACCAGCCCCCAAGGCCAGCAGCCCGGCACCGAGTCCTGCGGCCGCCTCCAAAACCGCCGCCAAACCCGGCGTGCGCGAGTTGGAATTGCAAGTCGGTCCGCTGACCGATATGAGTCTGACCGACAACCTGGTCGACTTGTTCAAAGAGATCACCGACCTCGGCACGATTGAGCCGCTCGACGGCGGCGTGCCGGCCGAAGGCATTCGCCGCTTCAAGGTCCTGACCAGCAGCACCGACAGCGATTTGCTGGATCTGTTCACCTTCCATGTGGCACGAGAGCAAGTCAAGCTCTTGCCCTTCGGCCCCGGCTTTGGCTTCCACGACGGTGCCCCCGGCTCGCCGCCCGCCGCCAAGGAAGAAGCGGACCTGGGTTATGGCTTCTTTGACAATGCGCCCGGCATCCCAGAAGGCAGCGCCGCCAGCAACGAACTGAAAGTTCAAGCGGAAGCGCCAAAGCCCGCTGTAGTGCCGCAAGCTGCCGCGCGTGCGGAAGCCCGTCCTGCTGCGGCAGGCATGGAACAGTCGACGCTGCGGGTCTCGATTGAGAAGGTCGATCAGCTGATCAATCTGGTCGGCGAGTTGGTGATCACCCAAGCCATGTTGGCGCAGAACAGCCGTGATGTCGCGCCGGGCCTGTACCAGCAACTCACCTCGGGACTGGCCGATCTGGAGCGCAACACCCGCGACTTGCAGGAATCGGTGATGTCGATTCGGATGATTCCGATGTCGGTCGTCTTCAACCGCTTCCCGCGCATGTTGCGTGACCTCGCCGCCAAGCTGGGCAAAAAGGTCGAACTGGTCACCCAGGGTGAAGCCACCGAGTTGGACAAGAGCTTGGTTGAGAAGATCACCGACCCGCTCACCCACTTGGTTCGTAACAGCTGCGACCACGGCATCGAGCAACCTGCCGATCGTCTGGCCAAAGGCAAGCCCGAACACGGCACCATCACCCTGGTCGCTTCACATCAGGGCGGCTCCATCGTGATCGAGGTGCGCGACGACGGCAACGGCCTGAACCGCAACAAGCTGATCAAGAAAGCCCGAGAAAAAGGCATCGACGCGCCTGATTCCATGACCGACTCCGAGGTCTGGAATCTGATCTTCGCGCCAGGCTTCTCGACCGCCGACCAAGTGACCGATGTGTCGGGCCGCGGCGTCGGCATGGACGTGGTGAAGAAGAACATCACCTCGCTGGGTGGCACGGTCGAGATCGATTCGGCCGAAGGCTACGGCATGAAGGTCTCGGTGCGCTTGCCGCTGACGCTGGCCATCATGGACGGCATGAGTGTGGGCGTGGGCGATGAGGTTTACATCTTGCCGCTGTCCTCCGTAGTCGAGTCCTTCCAAGTGCAAGCCGACACCATCAAGACGGTGGCTGGCTCAGGCCGGGTCGTCGAGGTTCGCGATGAGTACATGCCGGTGATCGGCCTGGAAACCATCTTCAATGTGCCTCGCTTCGATTTTGAACATGTCAGCACCATCATGGTGGTGGTCGAGGCTGAAGGTGGACGTGTCGCACTGCTGGTGGATGAACTGCTCGGCCAGCAACAAGTGGTGGTGAAAAACCTGGAAGCCAATTACCGCAAGGTGACGGACGTTTCGGGCGCCACCATCATGGGCGATGGCCGAGTCGCACTGATTCTCGATGTGGGCAGCTTGGTGCGCCGCTCGCGCAACTGAAGTCGGCGTGGACTTCACTTCCCTACACAAAGGTAGCCTTCGATGAATATGAGCGAGATGCTCCGTCAGTTCAGTATCCGGACACGCATGATTGGTGCCATCGCCATGGTGTTGGCGCTTCTGGTCATCGTGGGCGGTGTCGGCCTACTGGGCATGAATTCGATGCGCGACCAGACCCACCAGTTCGCTGAAAATTCGGTCGCCAAAGCCAATGCCTCTGCAGGGTTGGTTAAGGCCATGGGCGATCTGCGCCGGCGCGAGAAGGACATGATCATCAACTACGACAAGCCCGAGACCGTCAAGGCCGAGCATGCCAAGTGGGATGAGTCGCGACAGGCATTTGCCAAGCTGATCAGCAGCTTGCAAACCAGCCAGCAGGACGGCAGCTCTGCAGTGCTGAAGCAAATCATGCCTTTGATGGAAGATTACGCCAGCAAGGCCGCGCCCATCTTGGCTCAGCTTGAAGCCGGAGCCTATGACAACGCCGCCCTTGCCGACAAGCTCTTGAACGGGGCCAAAGACAGCATCTGGCAAGCCGACAAGCTGCTGGGTGAGTTGCAAGCGGAACTGGACAAGGCCTCCGCAGCAACCCAAGCGCAGGCACAAGCAACGCAAGAGCGCATGCTGACGATCTTCATCATCGTGCTGGCCCTCAGTGCCGCCATCGTGGTGCCGTTGACGCTGCTGAATATGCACAGCATCTGCAAACCCTTGGCCGAGGCCGAGGAATTGGCAGACGCAATCGCCAAGGGTGACTTGACCGGCTCCTCTGTGCATGTGGTCGGGCAGGACGAAGCCTCGCATCTGATGCGCTCGCTGCAGCACATGCAGCAAGCCTTGCAAAGCCTGGTGGGTCAGTTGCGCACCTCGGCCGACAGCATCCGTACTGCATCGGTAGAAATTGCCACGGGCAACCAGGACTTGTCCGGTCGTACCGAACAAACCGCCTCCAATCTGCAACAGGCCGCATCGTCGATGGTGCAATTGACAGGCACAGTCAAGCAAACCGCCGACTCGGCCCGCACGGCCAATCAATTGGCCACCTCGGCATCGCATGCAGCGGCCAAGGGGGGTGAAGTCGTGGGCCAAGTGGTCTCGACCATGGACGAGATCAACACCAGTTCCAAGAAGATCAGCGACATCATTGGCGTGATCGACGGTATCGCCTTCCAGACCAATATCTTGGCCTTGAATGCCGCAGTTGAAGCGGCTCGCGCCGGCGAGCAAGGTCGTGGCTTTGCCGTGGTAGCCAGCGAAGTCCGCTCCTTGGCGCAGCGCAGCGCCGAAGCGGCACGTGAAATCAAGACTCTGATCGGCGCCAGCGTCGAGCGAGTTGAGACCGGCTCACGCTTGGTGCAAGAGGCAGGCGAGTCGATGACCGACATCGTCTCCAGTGTGCAGCGCGTCTCGGACATCATTGGCGAGATCACTGCAGCCGCCAGCGAGCAAAGCGATGGCATTGGCCAGGTAAATCAGTCGGTGGTTCAGCTGGATCAAATGACCCAACAGAACGCGGCCCTGGTTGAAGAATCGGCTGCAGCAGCGGAAAGCCTGAAGGACCAGGCCGAGCGCTTGGCTGAGGCTGTCGATAAATTCAAAATCAGTGCAACGAGCGCAAAGAGCATCAAGAGCGGCTCTCACAGCATGAAGCACGGGACGTCCGCCGGTTTCGCCGCCAGCAGGGCCCCCAGCCCGAAACCCTCATCGGCCAAGGCACCCTTCAAAGCTCCGGCCTACTCCGGGGCCAAGAGTGGCGCGTCGCCGGCTGCGAGCACCGCTTCATTTGCGACCGCCAAGGCAGCCCCCAAGCCCTCACCTTCGCCGGCCCCAAGCCAATCTGAGTCCGAGTGGGAGTCGTTCTGACACCCTGCCCTTTCATTTCTTCCATTCCGCACACATAACGAGGTAAGCCATGGAAACGACCCGAGAAAACGTGCCGGCCATTCGCCAAGAAACGGGCAATCTCGCCTTGCGCAGCCGCGGCCCGGCCAGCGGCGAATTCCTGACTTTCCGGCTGGGCGCCGAAGAGTACGGTATTGATATTCTGAAAGTCCAAGAGATCCGCTCCTACGAGCCGCCAACTCGCATCGCCAATGCGCCGGATTTCATCAAGGGCGTGGTCAATCTGCGCGGCGTGATCGTGCCTATCGTCGACTTGCGCTTGAAACTGGGCTGCCCCTCGGCCGAGTACAACAGCTTCACCGTGGTGATCGTGCTGAACGTCCGCAATCGCGTGGTTGGCGCTGTGGTCGACTCAGTCTCTGATGTTTTGGAGCTGAACAAAGATGCCATCCGCCCAGCGCCCGAGCTGAGCTCGGCTTCGGTGGACACCAGCTTCATCACCGGCATTGGCACCGTCAATGACCGCATGTTGATCTTGATGGACATCGAAGGCCTGATGAGCAGTGCCGACATGGGCCTGATGGATTCTCTGACCATGTAAGTCGTCGGATCGAGTCCCGCGCTACATGTGCCCTGGAGAGTCTGCAGGTGCAAATAGCAGCGACATGTGTTTTGCTGATCTGAAAGGCAAAGAGTTGTTATGGCAACGGGCTCCACATCAATCGCCAGGCGGGTTTCAACCCTAGGCGGAATCGCGCTCGCCTTGGTGCTGCTGAGCGTCAGCGGCATCGTCAGTGTCATGCTGACGCGCGATGCTCACCAACGTGTACTCACCTGGGTGGGCGACAAAGCACAGTCGCTGGTCGACTCCATGCAGGTGATGGACGAGTCTTCTCGCATCCTGGTTGAGCGAAATTTCGGCTCCCTGCGTCAAGAGTTTGGCCCCAGCTTTTCACTCGACGAGGCCACCGGTGACTTGCGCGACTGGGGCCCCAAGCTGAATGGCAACTTCACTCAAGTTGACAAATTCGCTGGCGCAACCGGAGGCGTAGCTACCGTCTTTGCCCTCAAAGGCGACGACTTTGAGCGCATCACCACCTCCCTGAAGAAGCCCAATGGCGAACGCGCCATGGGCACCATGCTGGGCAAGAATCACCCAGCCTATGAAGCGGCCAAAGCCGGCAAGCCCTTTTCAGGGCGAGCCGTCTTGTTCGGCCGGGCCTATATGACCCATTACGAGCCGATCAAGAACGACGACGGCAAGCTTATTGGTCTGCTCTTTGTTGGATTCGATCTCGATGCTTCAGTGGTCGCCATGCAAACCCTTGCCGAAAAGGCAAAGTTCTTTGAAAACGGCGGCACTTATCTGGTTTCGGTCGAGGGGGATCCGGCCCAAGCGATTTTTCTCGCCCACCCAACGGCCAAGGGGAAGTTGGTCCGCGAAGCCTATCCGGGTTTTGACAAGGTGCTCGCCGAATTGGGGCAGAGCCCGGATGGCTACCTCGCCGATGTACCGAATGTCTTGGGTTCCCCTCGTGACGATAACTTCGCCGTAGTTCGAAAGAACGAGAAATCCGGCGTCTGGGTGATTGCCCAGGTGTCACGCGGAGAGGCCATGGCCTCCCACTGGGCCACGCTGATCCCCTTTTGGATCATGCTGGGCTTGACCACTGCAGGCTTGGCCTACGGCTTGTTTTGGATGATGCGCCACTGGGTGGCGCAACCCCTGGGAACCTTGACCCAGGCGGTGGGCACCATCGCCCAAGGCGATCTTTCACATGCTGTCGACAGCCAACGTAACGATGAAATTGGTTTGTTGATCCAACAAACCGAATCCATGCGACAGCGTTTGGCGGAGACCATAGGCACGGTGCGCCTGTCAGTGGACTCCATTGGCACGGCCAGCGCGGAAATTGCCACCGGCAATCAAGACTTGAGTCAACGTACCGAGCAGACCGCCTCCAACCTCCAGTTGGCATCCTCTTCGATGACCGAGCTGACCAGCACGGTACGGCAGACCGCGGAATCCGCGCGTACCGCCAATCAATTGGTGTCCTCCGCTTCCGGTGCGGCCGCCAAGGGCGGGCAGGTGGTGGGTCAGGTAGTGTCCACCATGGACGAGATCAACACCAGCTCGCGCAAGATCAACGACATCATCGGCGTCATTGACGGCATCGCCTTCCAGACCAATATCTTGGCCCTGAACGCCGCCGTCGAAGCCGCGCGCGCCGGTGAGCAAGGACGAGGCTTTGCCGTTGTGGCCAGCGAAGTTCGCTCGCTGGCGCAACGCAGTGCAGCGGCCGCCAAGGAAATCAAGACCCTGATCGGCGCGAGCGTAGAACGCGTCGAAGTCGGGTCTCGACTGGTGCAAGAGGCCGGTATCTCGATGAACGAGATTGTCTCCAGTGTGCAGCGCGTGCAAGACATCATTGGCGAAATCACCGCCGCAGCCAGCGAGCAAAGCGAAGGCATTGGCCAAGTCAACCAGTCGGTGGTTCAACTCGATCAAATGACGCAGCAGAACGCGGCTTTGGTGGAAGAGTCGGCCGCTGCTGCGGAAAGTCTCAAGGGGCAAGCTCAGTTGCTGGTGGAAGCCGTGGCCATGTTCAAAGTGGCTCAATCGGCTCAACGCCACCCGCAGCCCCCCGCCGCCCCAAGTCTGGCGCTTCACGCCAGCAGCGCCAAGCCCTTTGCTAAGGCCTCAAGTCCTAAGCCCAGGCCTGCCAAAAAAGCGGCACCGGCACGTTCAACACCGTCGGCCGCGCCTGAACCTGCCGTCAGCAAAGCCTCGGCAACCCCATCCGCACCAGCCAGCAATGAGAGTGACTGGGAGAGTTTTTGATCTAGGCGCCTAGCGCCATCTAAGTTCGTTGAGGAGACCCCATCGATGTTTGACTCGATCAAGACCCGTCTGATAGCCCTGAGCATTGCCGTTGTGGCGGTGACTTTGTGCATTGCGACCATCGCTAACTACATCATTGTGCGGGGTCACACCCAGACCGCCGTGTTGGCCAATTTGAATGAGCAGGAGGCCGCCCGGGCCGCCTCGATCAGCCAATGGATCCGCTCCCAACGCGACATCGTCACCGCGCTGAGCCCTGTGGTGCAGCAGGCCGAGCCCGTGCCCTTCTTGGTACAAGCTGCGAAGTCCGGCGCCTTGGAAGCGGCCTATGTGGGCCACGCCGACAAACGCATTTTGTTCAACACACCTCAGAATCTCCCCCCAGGCTATGACCCCACTGGCCGGCCTTGGTACACCCAAGCCGCAGCCAGCTCAGGCGTTGTACTGACGGAACCCTATGTGGACGCGGCCCGGCAACAACTGGTGGTGACTTTTGCACTGGGCATCAAGGAAGGCGGCCAAACCAAGGCCGTCGTGGCCACCGATGTGTTCCTGAACGAGGTGGTGAATACGGTAAAGGCAATCAAGCCAACGCCCAATGGTTTCGCCTTTCTGGCTTCCACCAAGGGCAATATCGTCGCCCACCCGGACGCCAAACTGGCCCTCAAACCCATCACCGACCTGTCGCCTCAGCTCGACGGCAAGGCCATGAAGCAGATTCAGGAAACCGGCGCCAATTGGGTTGAAGCCCGCATCGGCGACGAGGACTATTTGCTGCGCGGTGTGGCCATCCCTGACACCGACTGGATTCTGGTCGCCGCGGCCAACAAGAGCGAAGCGCTGGCTTCGCTGAGCGCTTTGCTGCGAGCTGCTGCGGTGATTTTGGTGCTTGTGATGCTGGTGGCGGGTTTGTTGATGGCCGGCGTCATCACCACCATGCTCCGAGGTTTGGAACGCGTGCGCAGTGCCTTGGACGAAATCAGTGCCGGTGGCGGCGACCTGACTCAACGCCTGCCCGAAGCCGGGCGCGATGAAATCTCACGAATCGCAGCGTCCTTCAACCTCTTCACTGAAAAGATCCAAAAAATCTTGCTGGATGTGCGCTCGGCCAGCAACTCCATCACCACCGCGTCCAGCGAGATTGCGCTGGGTGCTCAAGACCTGTCGCAGCGCACCGAGCAGACAGCCTCCAATCTGCAGCAAGCGGCCTCCTCGATGGAGCAATTGACCGGCACCGTGCGCCAGACCGCGGACGCTGCCCAGACCGCCAATCAGCTGGCCTCGTCGGCCTCATCCGCCGCAGCCAAAGGCGGTGAAGTGGTCAGCCAGGTGGTCACCACCATGGACGAGATCAACAACAGCTCGAAGAAGATCAGTGACATCATTGGCGTCATTGATGGCATTGCCTTCCAGACCAATATCTTGGCGCTGAATGCAGCCGTTGAAGCCGCTCGCGCTGGCGAACAAGGCCGCGGCTTTGCGGTGGTGGCCAGCGAAGTGCGCTCTTTGGCACAACGCAGTGCTGAAGCCGCCAAAGAAATCAAGGGCCTGATCGGAGCCAGCGTTGATCGCGTGGAAGTGGGCTCCAAGCTGGTGGAAGCGGCCGGCGCCTCAATGAACGATATCGTGTCGAGCGTGCAGCGGGTCACCGACATCATTGGCGAGATCACCGCAGCGTCCAGTGAGCAGAGCGAAGGCATCGGCCAGGTCAATGGCGCGGTGGTTCAACTGGACCAGATGACGCAGCAGAACGCCGCCCTGGTCGAAGAATCTGCGGCCGCTGCCGAGAGTTTGAAAGACCAAGCCCAACGGCTGACCGAAGTCGTGTCGGTCTTCAAGCTCAGCAGCCATGAGGGGCAAACGCAGTACAAGGCCCCGGCCAAGTCAAGCTCCAGCGCCAAGGGGGGCAACAAACCTTCGTCGGGCTTGGGCGGCTCTTCGTTCAAATCAAGCGCGAAGCCAGCGGCGAGCAGCGCCGCAAAATCGCCATCCGGCGGAGCGGCGTCTTCCTCAGCCAGCGCTCCAGCGGCCTCGGCTGCCCCAAGCCCTCGCCCAGCGCCGGCCCCCGCGCCATCAGCCAGCTCGGACGATCACGGCGACTGGCAATCGTTCTAAAGACAGCGCGAAATCACAACCGAAGAATCGTCAAACCCGGCCGGGCTTCTTCGAGCCCCGCCGGGTTTTTCATTCAGACACTTATTGCGTATCGGCCTCGCGCAGCGTCTGCGTCACGGGCCGTTGCAAGACCCCTCGCAGGCTCCACCAGCCGGTAAGCAAAGCCAAGCCGGCGCCGACCACAGTGGTGATCAGCGGCACCCAAAGATTAGGCGTCCAGTTGAAACCAAACACGAAGTGGGCCAGCAGTCCGCCCAACAGCAAAGCGACCACGCCCGCCAACAGGCCGGCCAAGCAGCCCACGCCCAAGAGTTCGACCCGTTGCACCTGCGCCAGCAGTTTGGAGCTCGCCCCCAAGGCGCGCATCAAGGCAAATTCTCGGGTGCGTGCGTCGCGCGTGCTGTTGACGCTGGCCAGCAGCACCACCAAGCCCGCCGCCAGCGAGAAGGCGAACAGATACTGCACCGCCTGAATCACCTGATTCAAAACCCCCTGCACCTGATTGAGCTGGGCCGAGACATCCACCACCGTGGCATTCGGAAACTCGTGGCCGATGCGCCGGTCCATGGCCTCGCCATCAGACGCACGAAAAGCGGCTACATAGCTACGCGGCAGCTCGGGCATGTCCGCACGCGGAAACAGCACAAAGAAATTGACCCGCATCGACGCCCAATCCACCTTGCGCAAGCTGCTGATGCGGCCCTCCACCGGCATGCCGGCCACATCGAAGCGCAGTCGGTCGCCCAGTTTTAAACCCAAAGACGAAGCCAAGCCTTCTTCCACGCTGAGGCCGTCAGCTTCATCGGCGGTCCATTTCCCCGCACGTATCTGGTTTTGATCAGGCAGGCTGGCGGCGTGGCTCAGATTGAACTCTCGCTCGACCAAACGCTTGGCTCGATCATCACTGAATTTCTGCGCACTGACGTCTTGCCCATTGATGGCCAAGAGGCGGCCACGAATCATGGGGTAGAAGTCATAACGCTTCACTCCTGCTGAAGCCAACTGCGCCCGAAACGGCTCGGCCTGATCGGGCTGAATATTGATGACAAAACGATTCGGGCCATTCGCCGGCGTCGCGGCTCGCCAGCTGTCAATCAGATCAATACGCAGCAAGACCAACAGGGCGAGCGCCAAAAGACCTATTGCCAAAGACGACACCTGCACCACCGCAAACACCGGCCTTGCGGCCACCTGTCGCGTGGCCAGCAGCAAGCTGCGCGGCATGGTGGCGCCGCCCGAATTCAAAGGTACCAAGCGGCGCAGCAAGTGCACCGCGCCCCAAGCCAACAAGGCGAACAGCAAGACGGCCGCGCCAAAGCCGCCCGCCGCAATCAAGCCCAGAACCAAGTCACCGGCCAACACTTGCAAGATGGCGGCAAAGCCCAGCACACCTGCGCCCAGCACCAAGGCCGACCCCGCATTCAATGAACCCAGTTCACGTCGAATCACCCGCAAGGCAGGAACAGCGGCCAACTGCAGCACGGGAGGTAAACCAAAGCCCAGCAAGAGGCTCAGCCCCAAGCCAAGCCCGAGCGCCGCCGGCCACCAACCTGGCGCGGGCAAGCTGACATTCAAGAGTCCGGCGAGCAATTCGACAAAGCCAAAATGCAAGGCCAAACCAGCGGCCACCCCGAGCACGCTGGCCACCAAGCCGGCAAAGGCGAACTCCAAGCCGTAAGTCCAAGCGATGCGCCGTTGCGGCTGGCCCAGCACCCGCAACATCGCGCAGTCATCCAAATGACGACCCGCAAAGTCACGTGCGGCGAGGGCCACGGCAACGGCAGCCAGCAAGGCCGCCAACATCGCCACCAGATTCAAAAACTTGCTGGCTCGGTCCAGGGTCTGGCGCATTTCGGGGCGGCCACTCTCCAAAGAGTCCAGGCGTACCCCACGCCAGGCCGAGCGTTCAATCAAAGCCTGAGCTTGGCGAGTGAAATCAGCAATACGCTGGGTCGACCGGGCATCGCCCGGCTTGCTCGCCACCGCCAAGCGATAGCTCACCCGGCTGGCCGCTTGCACCAACTGCGTGGCGGCCAAATCAGCCTCGGCCAACATGACCCGGGGCGCGAAATTCAAAAAGCCCGCACCGCGGTCCGGTTCGGTGGCGATCACGCCAGCAATGCGCAGACCAAGCTCCCCCAATTGCAAGCTGTCCCCGAGCTTCAGATTCAAACCCGTCAAAACACCAGGATCAACCCAAACCTCGCCGGGCTTGGGTGAAGCCACCCAGCGGCCATCCATCAGCCCCAACTGCCCACGCAGTGGGTAGGCCGCACCTACGGCCTTCACCGCCACCAGACGACTGGCGCCACCCTGCGCATCGGGAGCGCGAGCCATGCTGGCGAAATTAGCGCTGATCACATGCGCCAAGCCCAGCTGATCCGCGAGCGCCAGCAAGGGCTCTGGCGTGGGCTGATCGCTGATCAGCACCGCATCGCCCCCCATCAACTGCGCTGCATCGCGACGCAAACCTTGGTCCAGGCGGTCCGACATAAAGCTGACCGCGCATACCGCAGCCACCGCAAGGCCCACCGCAAGCATCAGCAATCGCAACTCCCCTGCCCGCCAATCTCGCAACAATTGCCGCCAGGCCATGCGTAAGACGCTGGGCGGCTGTAAGCGACCGGGCTTCGGGGATGCAGCCAAAGCTGCGCGCTCAATGCTGGATGTGCTCATGCCCTGCACTGTAGCGACTCTGTCAAGCAGACGTCGCCACGGTGCAAATGTCCTGAATGTCTCGTTCAGTCATTTGCCACCCTCAAGCAGGCGTTTCAGCGTCCAATCAAAACACCATGACGCAGCACACTCCAAGCGCTGGCGGCCGCTTCCCGCCCGTATTCATCTCCCATGGCTCACCGATGACGGCCCTGGAGCCGCGCGAAGCCGGACGCTTTATGCAAGACCTTGGCCACGCTCTAGACGAACAATTTGGGCGGCCGCGCGCGATCTTGAGCATTTCGGCCCACAGCCTGGCTGCGACCCCGACGCTATGGACGGCATCGCAGCACCGGGCCATCTATGACTTCGGAGGCTTCGACCCCCGGCTGCGCAGCTTGCGCTATGACGTAGCTGGCGCTCCTGAACTGGCCGAAGAAGTCATACATCTGGCGCGGCAGGCTGGCCTTGCCATGCAGAGCCGGCCCCAAGGAGGCTTGGACCATGGCGCTTGGACGCCATTGCGCTACGTCTACCCCGATGCCGAAGTGCCGGTACTGCCGCTGGCCTTCAACCCGCATGCCAGCCCTGCCCAGCAGTTTGCACTGGGGCAAGTACTTTCACCCTTGGCAGATCAGGGTGTGCTCATCATGGGCAGCGGCAGCATCACCCACAACCTGGGCCTGGTATTCGGCGCAGGTGGCCCCCCACCGGCGATTGACGCCGCCGAACTACCTGCGTCCGCCACATTCAGAAATTGGCTGCTGGAACGTAGCGCTGCCCGCGACTGGCCGGCCCTGCTCGACTACCGCGCCCAAGCCCCTTTTGCGGCAGCCATGCACCCCAGTGACGAGCATTTCTTGCCCTGGTTCATTGCCGCCGGTGCTGCCGGCCTGACGGACGCTCCACAGCGGATCCATGCCAGCCTAACCTTCGGCTCACTCGGCATGGACGCCTATGCTTTTGGCCCCGAGGCTGAGCGTTTGGCCGCCCTGATACGCGATGCCTCGGCCCTATAATCTGCCCTGTGCGGGTGTAGTTCAATGGTAGAACGCTAGCTTCCCAAGCTCGATACGTGGGTTCGATTCCCATCACCCGCTCCACCGGATAAATAAGTTTGCTCAAGGCCCGAGTCTTCTCGGGCCTTTTTTCATTGGGCTTCTTAGGCCCTGCCGAACGGCATTGGCCACAGGCCAGATGTGTCGTATTCATCTCCGCTGTAAGCAATCGTTAGCGCGGACCAATTGCAGACCAATTAACTTCACAATCGCGCCTTCTTTGATGGTGAGTGAGGGATTGCAATGACAAAGATGAAGTTCCTGCCCTTGGCCTTTGGCGCTCTGGCGGCTTTGAGCCAGAGCATGCCGGCATGGGCGCATGGCTATATCAGCGTACCGGAGTCGCGCAACGCCTTGTGTCGCAGTGGCGGCAATAGTGCATGCGGCGCCATTCAGTGGGAGCCCCAGAGTTTGGAGGGGCCATCAGGCTTCCCAGAGCGTGGGCCTGCAGATGGCCAACTCGCAAGCGCGGGGCTGGTGCAGTTTTCGCCAATGGACGAGCAAACAGCCACACGTTGGACCAAGCGCCCCATGCAAGCTGGCGCGCAGTCTTTCAGCTGGACATTCACCGCCAATCATGTGACTCGCAATTGGCGCTACTACATCACCAAGCAAGGCTGGAACCCCAATCTGCGCCTCAGCCGCGCCGCCTTTGAAAGCCAGCCTTTTTGCGTGGTGGATGGCGGCATGCGCCAACCGGCCAAAGTGGTGACGCATCAATGCCAGGTACCGCAGCGCAGCGGCTATCAGCTGATCTTGGGCGTTTGGGAAGTGGGCGATACCCCCAACAGTTTTTACAACATCGTCGATGCGATGTTCCAGGACGGCGGGCCAACGCCCCCGGTGCCGGTGGCGAACTGGTTGCCCAAGGGCACCATCTTTCCCTCGGTGGATCTGAAGGCGGGTGACAAAGTGGCCACCCGCGTCTTCGACACCAACGGCGAGCGTGCCGACCTGCAGACTCGCGTTGTCATCAACACCGACGCCGAAGGCGAACGCAACACCTGGCCCTATTTGCTGGCCAATCGCGTGAACGCCGAACAAGCATTGTTGCGCGCCGGGCAGATGGCGGCCAATGGCACGATTGCCCCAGTGCAGGGGCAAAACGAGGTGTTTGCGCGCAAGGACAGCGGCCTGCAACGCGTCGAGGTGCAAATCGATAAGGCGGCACCGCCAATTGCCGCTGACTTGATGGTGGCAGGTTTGGCCTCACAGCATGTCATTCCCAGTTCCGGCCCGCTGAATTTGAGCTTTACGCTCACCGCTGTCGGCGAGATCGAGGTCAATGCCAGCGTCTTTGATCACGGCGGCCAAACCAAGGGCGTGGCCACGGCCAAGCTCAATAACAGTGGGCAAGCCTTGCGTATCACAGTCGACAAGGCCATGCCCGGCCACCATCAGTTGGTGATCAAGGGCGTGGTCAAGGGCAGCGGTGCCTTGATTCAAAAGACCTATGACCTGATGTTCGTCGCGGGAGAACCGCAGCCGCCCCAGCCCGGCAACTATGACTATCGATTCCCGGATGGGCTGAAGAGCTACAAGGCAGGCACCCGTGTGCTGCAACCCAAGAACGGCGTCGTCTACACCTGCCGTCCTTGGCCCAACAGCGGCTACTGCACGCAATGGAGCACCGGCGCGCCGCACTTTGAGCCGGGCCTGGGGAGCCATTGGCAAGAAGCCTGGGTCGCGCGCTAACTCCGCTGACGGACGGCACAGCAGGGTGAAGGCCAGTTTGTGCCGTGCTGTTTGTTTCAGTGACGTGGGGCGCCCTCGATCTTGCAGGGTCACCCTGGCCTCTGCTAGATCGAGGCGCCCAATTACCAGCCCTTACGCTCCACAATGCGCCGGCCGCCATCGACATAGCGCGCATGCAACTCCTCAATGTCTTCACGCATGCACTCAGCATCCGGCTTGGGCAGGTGTTGGCCATGGTGGGCCAAAGTAGCACGGGCCAGATTGATGATGCGCATATTCAAGCTGGCTTGCGCCAACTCCATCAAGGCATCGAGCGTGCGCTGATGCTGCTTGCTGACCAAATGCGACATGGCCTCGCGCGCGGCTTCATTGATTTGGGCCGAGGCCTTGTGAACGGCAGACTCCAGGGACACCAGAGGCGAAGCGGCCATCTCAAGCAAGCGAGTGCGCGGACGTGAAATAGCAAAGCGGCGCGCCGCCCGCTGCGCCCACGGCAGGGCATCGGGAATCCCTTGTTGGCCAGCCGAGCGCGCCAAGAGCTGCAGCAAATTGCAGGCCATCTCAAAGGTGAACTCGGGGTTGTCGAGCTGCGAGCCGAGCTTGGCCAAACCAGCAAGCACCGCATCCGAGCGACGCAAAATCAAGGCCAGGGCACATTCCAGCGTCAGTTGCAGCGTCTGCAAGCGAAAGCTGTAAGCCGGGTAGCGCGCTAGCGCTTCTTGCAAGCACTTGAGAGCTCGTTCGCACTCATCGGCATCGGCTTGATCAACACAGGCGATGCCCAGCGCTACCACCCCTTGATAGTCCAAGGTGCGCGAAAACTGCCCGATGCTCAGCGCTGCGCCTAAATGCTTCGCGGCCGCGTCGCTGTAGCCCAAAAACAGCTGCAAGGACCCGAGCTTTTGCAGGCGAGCCACATTGCCCGGCGTGATCTGAACTGCTTTGCCGAACATCTCCACGGCGGCCGCAAAGTCCATCTCTTCCAACAAGGCCCGGCCATAGACGTCATAGGCGTCCACATAGGCAGGGTTCTCGGCGAGCAGGGTTTCTAGCGTTCGACAAGCCACTTGGGTGTCTGAATTGGCCAAGTCGATTTTGGCCAGACCCAGACGAGCCCAGGGCACCGCCTTGAAGGCCAAGAGCGCTTCGAACATGCGTCTCGCCGCATCGATCTGACCCAAGCGCAGATAAAGCTCCGAGCCAATCCGCGCCGCATACACCTTGTAGGTAGTGCTGGCAGCAAAAATCGCCTCACAGAGCTGAGCCGCGGCCGCGAAATCCCCCGACTCGATGGCGGCAAACACCTCACGCAACGCATGCTTGCGCTCGAGGATCACCTGCAGCCGTTCTTCGAACTGGCGTGCCGTGAAGGGCTTGAGCAGATAGTCGTCGAGCGCGCCTTCGACGGCGTCGGCCACATGGTTGTAACGCGCTTCATCGGTCACCATGATGAAGGCGGTCTGCATCGGCAGGCCCTTGGCCTGGCGCAACTCGTCCAACAGATCTTGCCCGGTCAGGTCATGAGCGCTGTGCCGAGAGAAATGAAAGTCGGTGATGATGATGTCGTAAGCCGGCACCGCATCTTTGATCATGCGTCGCGCGCTCTCGGGTCGGCGCGCCGAATGCACATGCTGCACACCGATATCGCGCAGCATGGTGCTCAGCACCGAACGCGTCAGTTCGCCCTCATCAATGATCAAGGCCCGCAGGCGGCTGGCATCCAAGCCGCCGGGCAGACCTCGCAGCCTTCTATGCACGTGCACCATCTCCTCAGTTCAGGCCGGATTGTCGGTCAGTGCCGACAGGCCGTCACCCAGAGCTGGGCGCATGCCGCAACTATCTGCGCACTATTCGACCGGATTGGATCTGGTTCGCGGCAGCAGGGTTCTCACTCAACCACTCCACCATGGCGTCGATGTCCACGCCAATGCTGACCCGCTCCTTGCCCTGACGCAGCACGCTTTGGCCATCGCCGCCTTCAGCCATGAAGTTATTGACCACCAAACGGTAGTTGCGCGCATCGTCCAGCGGCAGCCCACCCACGGTCACATCGCCCAATTGCGACACACCGTCTGCGCTCTGGCTCCATTGATAGCGCAAGCTGCTGGACACCTGCAGCAGACGCGCCGGCGCGTCGCCCTTGGGCAGTTGCTTTTGCAGCAGTTCACGCAATTGAGCGCCGCTAATCGTCATCGCCACCAACTCATTGGCAAACGGTTGGATGGCAAACAAGTCACTCATGGTGACGGACCGGCCCGGTTCCACGGTCAAGTCAGCACGAATGCCGCCCGGGTTCATCAAGGCCAGATCCGCGGGGCCACGCTTTTTGGCATAGGCCAGTTGCGAATCGGCCACCAAATTACCCAGCGGCGAGTCGCCAAACGGCGCCTGAGAATTGCGCTGAGCGCCCCGCTCGAGCATGGCCACCGGCTTGTTGCGCACCGCCGCGGTCAGCTCTGCGGCCCGCTGCACCAGCGCCACGAAGGCCGGATTCGGGGCGTACACCGACTGCAGCACCGGATGATTCACCGCCTCGGCGCTCAAGACCTTGCCTTGTGCGTCCAAGCTCAATCGGCTCTCCGTCACCCAGCCGCCATAACTCCCTGCCTGCACGAGCAGGCGGCCATTGATCTTGCAGGTGTAGGCCTGGTGGGTGTGGCCACTGATGATGATGGCGTAGGCAGGGTCTAGCCGCTTGGCAATGTCGACACCACGCCCTTGCAAAGTTGGGCAGCTGTAGCTTGGATCGATGGCGCCGCCGGTGTGGGTGGCGCCTTCATGCATCACTGCCACCAGCACTTGAGCGCCCTCAGCCCGCAGCTTCGGCACCAAGGCGTTCAAGGTGTCAGCCTCATCCGCAAAGCGCAAGCCGACAATGCTCTTGGGCACCACCACCAGCGGCGTGTCACGGGTGACCGCGCCCACAAATGCGACCTTAAAGCCGCCCACCTCTTTGATCACATGCGACGGCAACATCGCCTTGCCCGTCTGTGCATCTAATAGATTAGCTGCCAGGTAAGGAAACCCTGGGCCTTTGAAGCCCGGCCATGCACAACCTTCCGCCGGGCATTCCCCTTGCGCCTTGCGCTGCAGCTCTCGCAATCCAGCATCCAACTCATGATTGCCCAAGGCACTGGCCACCAGGCCCAGCTCGCCAATGGCGGCCAAGGTCGGCTCGTCCTTCAACAAAGACGACAACAAAGGCGAAGCACCAATCAAGTCACCGGCCGCGACAAACACGCTGTGCTCCCGACCCGCCCGCAGCTTGCCCATGGCCGAGGCCAAGTGGGCCACCCCACCCGCCGGCTGGGGCTTGATCTCGCCGGTCTGGGCGTCTGGCAAACGCGGCATCAGCGGCGTGGGTGACTTGGCTTGAATGTGGCCATGGAAGTCATTGATCGAAAAAATGCTCAATTCGCGCACAGCGGGCGCTGCCAATTCCGGCTCCTTGGTCTGCGGCGTCGCGCAGCCTTGCAAGACCGCCAACACCGCAAGCATCACCGCAACCCGATGGCTTGGAGTGCGCCCAGAGGTCTCGGCCAAGCCCTGAAGACCCAAGAATCGACTGTCAGACGAAGGTTTTTTCATGGAAGTGTTGGCCCGTGAGGGCTTCAAAAATAGAGTCAAAACAGCAATGACAACCGACCTGCGGACACGCTGCACCAGGCAAGTGCGCCTCGTTTGCGGCGTCCAGCATGCGCCGGCATGGCAAACATTTGGCGACCCAATCGACCGTGGCACCAGCGGGGCGGGCGATCTTAGCGCCGCATCCAGGCCTCGACTCAAGACCATTTTGTAGCCGCGATACAACAGAGTTTCAGCGCCAACGAAAACCGTCACGGAACTTCAACACAGCCTTGTCACACTCCGGCCCCGAAGCAAAGCCTCGCCTTGCCCTGTGTTTTTTTGTGCGTTCTCGGGTAAGTGCTAGGCAGTGTTGGCAGGTCAAGACGGGCAGACTTAGGCCCGGCGACCTATTCAGGGGGTTTTCGGGCTGAGTTCAAAAACAGCACAATGCCTCTGCTTCACATAATTTCTTTGCCAAAGTCGAATGACGCAAACGTTTACGCCCTAATTTTGAACAGGATGTCGCCCTGAGTTGGTGCAGCAGCCGAATACATCGGCTGTTTTTGGAGTCGGGACGAAAACGTTTGCGAAGTCTTTGGTGTCTGTGTTTGGTTGATCAGTTTTGCGCGTTGGGTCGCGTACTTTTTGGAGTAATCCCGTGAATAAAAAACAATGGATGAGCTTTTCCAAGTCGGCGTTGAGCGCCGCCGTGGCCATCGTCATCGCCGGCCCCGTGCTGGCGCAAACTGCTGCCGCTGAAGCCGACAAGGCCAACGAAGGCCAGCCCCGTGCCAAGGAAGACTCGGTTCGCCTGGGCACCATCACCATCGTCGGTGAAGGCAACAAGCTGGGCGCCGGCCTGATGCTGAACGAAGACACCGTCAAGGGTCGCAGCACCATCACCAAGGCCTCGACCGAAAAAGACATCGCCACCGGCAACCCCTTCCAGGCCCTGGCCCTGCTCCCTGGCATCAACACCTTCAGCCATGACGCGACCGGCCTGTACGGTGGCGGCATGACCATCCGCGGCTTCGGCTCTGACCAGCTGGGCTTCACCATCAACGGCGTGCCAGTCAATGACTCGGGCAACTTCGCTGTGTATCCGCAAGAGTACGTGGACCAGGAAAACCTCTGCACCCAGAGCGTGGCCCAAGGCGCCCCTGAAGTCGAGTCGCCCCACGCCGGCGCCACCGGCGGCAGCGTCAGCATCAATACCTGCGACCCGGAAGACAAGCGTCGCGTGCGCTTCGCCCAAACGCTGGGCATGCTGAACCTTACCCGCAGCTATGTGCGTTTTGACAGCGGCCGCTTCGCCGACGACAAGCTGAAGGTCTTCCTGAGCTACTCGCACACCCAGGGCGACCACTGGAAGGGCCCAGGCAGCGCCACCAAGGACCACGTCGATGCGGCCTTCCGCTGGGATCTGGGCAACGAAAACACCATCCTCGGCTCGGTGCTCTACAACCGCGCCATCAACGACAACTTCCTGGCCCCGACCCTGAAGCAGTTGAACGACAACGGCTACAACTGGGACTATTCCGCCAGCTTCACCCCCGGCCACATCAAAGGCACCAAGGGCAAGGCCGACAACGAAACAGGCCCTAACCCGGCCTACTACAAGCTGTCGAAGAACCCTTTCGAGAACGCGATTTACTCGGTGTCCGGCTCGTTCAAGTTGGCCGAAAACACCTACCTGAAGGTCCAGCCTTATCTGTGGACCGGCTTCGGCAACGGTGGCACACAACAAGTGGTGCTGTCTGAGACGGCCTTCCTGAACCCTGTGACGGGCAAGACGGGTGCCGGCGTTGACCTGAACGGCGACGGCGACACCCTGGACAAGGTGATCGTGGCGCGTGCCAGCGTGACCAAGACTTCGCGCCCTGGCATCACCACCGAGTTGAACAAGACCATCGGTGACCACCAGCTGCGCGTCGGCTTCTGGTTCGAAAAGGCCACCCACCGTCAAACTCAGCCGGCCGTCAAGGTCAATGACGATGGCAGCTCCACCGATGTGTGGCTGCAAAACGGTCAGATCCTGCGCCCCGATGGTTCGACCTACCAAGGCCGTGACTGGGAAACCACCAGCACTGCTTACCAGGCCTACGTCAGCGACAACATCAGCTTCATGGGCGACCGTGGTCTGCTGTCGCTGGGCCTGCGCGCCCCGACCGTCAAGCGTGATGTGACCAACACCGCCAACGAAGGCGGCACCATCAGCTACACCCTGCAGAAGTCCTACAGCGAAGTGCTGCCGCAAATCGGCGCCCGCTTCATGCTGGACGCTCAGCAGCAAGTGTTCTTCAACGTGGCCAAGAACTTCCGCGCACCGCCGAACTTCGCCTTCACCGGCAGCAATGTGAAGCCCAATGCCTCCGGCGGCGTGGATCTGGTCTCAGCCACCAAGGCCGAAACCGCCATCATGACGGACCTGGGCTACCGTCTGCAGACCCGCAACTTCTCGCTGTCCGGCACCTTCTTCAATGCCGACTTCAAGGATCGTCAGGCCAATGCGTTTGACTCGTCGACCCAGACCAGCACTTACACCAACGCCGGTCGTGTGAACACTCGCGGTCTGGAATTTGAAGCGGGCAGCGCACCCTTCCTGGGTGGCTTCACGGCCTACGCCTCGGTTACGCTGCAAAAGAGCGAGATCCAGGACAACCTGATCGTGGCCGGCACCGATGGCAAGCCCGTCACCTTGGAAACCAAGGGCAAGCAGTACACCCTGACGCCTGAGAAGATGGTTGGCGCTTCGCTGCAGTACGCCTCTGGCCCGGTCTATGCCCGCTTCAAGATCAAGCACACTGGCAAACAGTACGCCACGTTGATGAACGACGAGTCGGCACCGAGCTTCAACTTGGTGGACTTTGCAGCCGGCTACACCTTCAACAATGTGGGCTGGATGAGCAACCCCCAGCTGCGCTTCAACATCGCCAACGTGTTGAATGCTCAGTACCGCAGCCCGAACGGTGGTACCCGTGTGAATGCGCTGGCCTTGCCTAACAAGGCGGTCGACACCCCCAGCTACTACCTGGGCGCCCCCCGCTTCGTCTCGGTCAGCCTGAGCGCCGACTTCAACTAAGCACAGGCAAGAAAAAAGACCGGGGCCACAAAGCGCCGGTCTTTCTATTCACTTGCTCCTCAAAGCCGCAAAGCGTTCGCGCTCTGCGGCTTTTTTTACGCGTCAAATCCTCATTTCTGGATGTCGCCCAGGCAGAGGTATTTGATCTCCACATAGTCGTCCATGCCCTGGTGTGCGCCTTCACGGCCCAGGCCGCTTTGCTTGACGCCGCCAAAGGGCACTTCGGCGCTGGCGATCAAGCCGGTGTTGACGCCCACCATGCCGTACTCCAGCGCCTCGCCGACGCGGAAGACGCGGCCAATATCGCGGCTGTAGAAATAGCTGGCCAGACCGAACTCGGTGTTGTTGGCCAGGGCAATCACTTCCGCCTCGGTCGAGAACTTGAACACCGGGGCCAGCGGGCCAAAGGTTTCTTCGCGCGAACAGAGCATGGCCGGCGTCACATCGGCCAAGAGTGTGGGTTCAAAAAACTGCGCGCCAGCTTCTACGGCTCGCTTGCCACCCACCAAGAGCCGCGCGCCCAGCGCCATGGCGTCGGCCACATGCGACTCGACCTTGGCCATGGCCGCCTCATCGATCAACGGGCCCACATTCACGCCCGGCTCAAAGCCATTGCCCAGTTTCAGCGCCCCAACTTTGAGCGCCAGCTTTTCAATGAAGGCCTCGTACACGCCCTCTTGCACATAGAGGCGATTGGCGCAGACACAGGTCTGGCCGGCATTGCGGTATTTGCTGGCGATGGCGCCGTCCACCGCGCTGTCCAGATCGGCATCGTCAAACACGATGAAAGGCGCATTGCCGCCCAACTCCAGCGACAGTTTCTTGACCGTGGGCGCGCATTGCCGCGCCAGGATGCGACCCACCTCGGTGGAGCCGGTGAAGGACAGATGGCGCACCACATCGCTGTCGCACAACACATGGCCGATGGCGATAGAGTTGGCCGCATCGGCGCTCAACACATTCAAGACGCCGGCCGGCATGCCGGCGCGCTGCGCCAGTTCCGCCACCGCCAGCGCCGACAAAGGCGTGGCCTCGGCCGGCTTGATCACCACGGTGCAGCCGGCTGCGAGCGCCGGCGCTACCTTGCGGGTGATCATGGCCACCGGGAAGTTCCAGGGCGTGATGGCCGCGCAAACGCCCATGGCCTGCTTGATGACCAAGTAGCGCTTGTTGTTGTCGGTGGTGGGAATGGTTTCGCCATAAACGCGCTTGCCTTCTTCGGCAAACCATTCAATGAAGCTGGCGCCATAAACCACCTCGCCGCGCGCCTCGGCCAGCGGCTTGCCCTGCTCGGCCGTCATGATGCGGGCCAGGTCATCGGCATGCTTCATCAGCAGTTGGTGCCAGCGCATCAAGATGCCAGCGCGCTCTTTGGCGGTCTTGCTGCGCCAGGGGCCTAAGGCGCGGTTCGCGGCGGCAATAGCAGCCTCGGCTTCGCTGGCGCCCAGGTTCGCCACCTCGGCCAGCATGGCGCCGGTGGCGGGGTCGTTGACGGCAAATCGTTCATTGCCACTGACCCATTCGCCATTGATCAAAGCCTGCGTGCGCAGCAGGCTGGCGTCTTCGAGTTGGCTCAGCGGTGAAGTCTTGGCATCCATGAAGGGTTCTCTCAGTTCTGGCTTCGGTTCTTGAGACAAGACTCTAACCGTTTCGACAGGGCCTCAGCGAAGGGCCCACCCCTATAATCAAAAGCTCCGAAAAATCAAGTATTTACTGCGTCCAAAGGTGATTACCCAAGGCGCGGTTCCAGCAGAAAGCCCGGGAATGAAAGCAGCAGAAATACGTCAGACCTTTCTGAAGTTCTTCGAAAGCAAAGGTCATCAGATCGTGGCCTCCAGCCCGGTCGTGCCGGGCGACGACCCCACGCTGCTGTTCACCAACGCCGGCATGAACCAGTTCAAGGACGTGTTCCTGGGCTTTGACAAGCGCGCCTACACCCGCGCCACCACCAGCCAGAAATGCATCCGCGCCGGCGGCAAGCACAACGACCTGGACAACGTCGGCTACACCGCACGTCACCACACCTTCTTCGAAATGCTGGGCAACTTCAGCTTCGGGGACTACTTCAAGCATGACGCCATCTCCTACGCATGGGAGCTGTTGACCACCAAATTCATGCTGCCGGCCGAGAAACTCTGGGTCACCGTCTACGCAGAAGACGACGAGGCTTACGAGATCTGGAACAAGGTAGTGGGCGTGCCCGCCGAGCGCATCGTGCGCATCGGCGACAACAAGGGCGGCCGCTACATGTCCGACAACTTCTGGATGATGGGCGACACCGGCCCCTGCGGCCCTTGCACCGAGATCTTCTACGACCACGGCCCCGATGTGGCCGGCGGCCCTCCGGGTAGCCCGAACGAAGACGGCGACCGCTACATCGAGATCTGGAACAACGTCTTCATGCAGTTCAACCGCACCGAAGACGGTGTGATGCACAAGCTGCCCAAGCCCAGCGTCGATACAGGCATGGGCCTGGAGCGCTTGGCTGCGGTGCTGCAACATGTGCACTCGAACTACGAGATCGACACCTTTGTGGCCCTGCTGGCCGCGGCCAAGGCGGCTGTGGACAGCTCCGGCGCTCAAGATTGCGACAAGGACAGCGCCTCGCTGAAGGTCATCGCTGACCACATCCGCGCCTGCAGCTTCACCGTCGTCGACGGCGTGATCCCTGGCAATGAAGGTCGCGGTTATGTGCTGCGCCGCATTGCCCGCCGCGCCATCCGCCACGGCTACAAGCTGGGCGCCCGTACGCCCTTCTTCCACAAGATCGTGGCCGAATTGGTCAACCAGATGGGCGAGGCCTATCCCGAGCTGCGCCAAGCCGAGAAGCGCGTCACAGAAGTGCTCAAGCAAGAAGAAGAGCGCTTCTTCCAGACCATCGCCAATGGCATGGAAATCCTGGAAGGCGCACTGACGTCCGAAACCAAGCAGCTCGACGGTGAACTCGCCTTCAAGCTGCACGACACCTTTGGCTTCCCGGTCGACCTGACCGCCGACGTCTGCCGCGAGCGCGGCGTGTCCGTGGACCAAGCCGGCTTTGACGCCGCCATGGCCCGCCAGCGCGAACAAGCCCGCGCCGCCGGCAAGTTCAAGATGGCCCAAGGTCTGGCCTATAGCGGCGTGCCCACCGCCTTCCACGGCTACGAGCACCTGGTCTGCGAGACCTCCAAGGTCACTGCCGTCTACATCGACGGTGTCAGCGTGACTTCCGCCAATGCCGGCGACGACGCAGTGGTCGTGCTGGACCACACGCCCTTCTACGCCGAGAGCGGCGGCCAGGCCGGCGACTCCGGCGACCTGCGCAACCCGAGCAGCCGCTTCGCCGTGGAAGACACGCTGAAGATCCAGGCCGATGTGTTCGGTCACCATGGCCGCGTGATGGAGGGTTCGATCTCGGTGGGCGACAGCTTTGTGGCCCGCGTCAACGCCGAGCAGCGCATCAAGAGCGTGCGCAACCACAGCGCCACCCACCTGATGCACAAGGCCTTGCGCGAAGTGCTGGGCAGCCATGTGCAGCAAAAGGGCTCGCTGGTGAATGCCGAGCGCACCCGTTTTGACTTTGCCCACAACGCCCCGGTCAGCGCTGAAGAAATCGCCAAGATCGAAGCCATCGTGAATGCCGAAATCCTGGCCAACTCCGGCGCCAAGGCCGAAGTGATGGCCTTGGACGATGCGCAAAAGAGCGGCGCCATGATGCTGTTCGGCGAGAAGTACGGCGAAACCGTGCGGGTGCTGAGCATCGGAACTTCGAAGGAACTCTGCGGCGGCACCCACGTCAAGGCCACCGGCGATATCGGCCTGTTCAAGATCGTTTCTGAAGGTGGCGTGGCCGCTGGCGTGCGCCGTATTGAAGCCGTCACCGGCGACAACGCCCTGGCCTATCTGCAGCAACTCGAAGGCACGCTCAGCCGCGCCGCCGGCACGCTGAAGACCTCGCCCGCCGAGTTGGAGCCGCGCCTGCATGCGGTGCTGGATCAAGTGAAGGCGCTGGAAAAAGAACTGGCCAGCGCCAAGAGCCGCCTGGCCGCCGCGCAGAGCAATGACTTGATGACGCAAGCGGTTGAGATCAAGGGTGCCAAGGTGCTGACCGCCACGCTCGACGGTGCCGACGCCAAGACACTGCGCGAAACCATCGACAAGCTGCGCGACAAGATGCACTCGGCCATCATCGTCTTGGCCTCGGTCGACGGTGACAAGGTCAATCTCTCCGCCGGCGTGACTGCCGACTACATCGCCCGCGGCCTCAAGGCCGGCGAGCTGGTCAGCTTTGTGGCCCAGCAATGCGGTGGCAAGGGCGGCGGCAAGCCCGATCTCGCCATGGCCGGCGGCACGCAGCCCGCGGCCCTGCCCGGCGCTCTGGCCAGCGTGGCAGGCTGGGTCGGCGACAAGCTCTAATTTTTTATGAACACGACAAAGGCCCTCGGGACGTCAACACCCGAGGGCCTTTGTTCTTTTTTGCAAACTCATTCCCCACCGGTTTTCAGGAGCCTGCTATGAACGAAAGCACCATTGACCACGCCAACGCCGAGCGTTTGGCCGCCCTTCTCCAGATCTTGGTCGCGGCCACCCCCGAAGACGAAGACGCGGTGCCCATCGACACGCTGGACGGCTACCTGACCGCGCTGATTTGCGGCCCTGGCGACAGCGGCCCGCTGCAAGCGATGGACGCGCTGTTTGGTGACGACTGGGCCGACGCCTTGGACGAACAAGACGCCACCGAAGAGTTCATGAGCGTGCTGCATGAGCGCTGGAACGAAATCGGCGAAGCGCTGGACCCCGAAGGTTTGGCCGCCGATCCGGAAGCCATGCTGCTGGAACCGCTGATCACCGAGTTCGACGAAGCCACCAAGGCCAGCCTCTTGAGCCAAGGCGTGTTGACTCAAGAACAGTTGGAGCAGTTGCCTCCGGCCGGCCTGATGTGGGTCGAAGGCTTTATGCAAGCCGTTGAAGACAATGAGCAAGACTGGTACGTCTTCGACGACGAGAGCGAAGAAGCACAGATGCTGGATGCGATGCTGATGGGCGTGGCCGCCGTGGCGATGCCGCCGGGCGACCAGTTGCAAGCCTATATCGACGAGTCCTACGACGAAGACGAAGAAGTCGACCAGAACGTCTTACTGGACGACGCGCTGTTCTCGGTGCAGGACCTGCGCACCTTCTGGCTGCAGCAGGCGGTCAATCAGGCTGTCGGTTCGGGTCAACTCGACGACTGACTGATTGATTGAACAAGCGAGCGACTGAAAAGTCCTAAAGGCGACCGCTGCAGTTGGGCGCGCCGCAACGACAGGTGAGCCGCCCCTCGTGGTGGCTCTCGCCGTAATCGCAACAGAGTTCTTCGCCCACCTCGATATCGCGCAGGGCGTAGAACTCCACCCGACCTTGGCTGATGCGCAGCTTGGCATTGGGCGCGCAGCTGTGGTTGATGTGGCGCAGGGCGTCGGTGGCGTTCGTGGCATCGACAGCTCTTGTCTCCGACACTTCGACGATATGGATGCGCTCGCGTCCTTTGGCGCGACGGCGCGCCTCACGCACCGAGATCGACTCCCCCCGTAACTCGCCAAGCTTGCGGCGCTCCGGGATGGGCTCGGCGGCAAAGACTCCTAGACCATCGATGGTGCTCTCCCCCACCCTCAGCGCAAAGCGCTCGGCGGGCTGGCGCTGCCCCTTGATAGGCGCAGGCGCCTCAACTTGAGGCTCGGTCGGGGCTTGGATTTCAATCAAACGCGGCATGGTGCGGCTATTGTCGCCGCGGAGCCAGCCGGGCCCGTGTGTGAGGTCAGACGACAACAAGGCGCGCCGCTGCGCTTGACCTGCCCTTCAACCTCCACGCATACTGGACCGATGCAAGCCGCCAGTTTCACTTCCAGCACAAACACCCACTTTGGCGCCCAGCCACAAGGTGCTGCGGCCGTGCGCGCCCTGCGTCAGGCACACGTGGTTCAGGCACACCTAGTTCAGGCCCACCTAGAGCTGGTGGCCATGATGGCCGCCCACGAAGAACTCGCCCCAGGCCCGCAGCGGCACACCTGAGGCGCGGCCCACCAGAGCCCCCCACTCTCCCCCTGAAAAAGCCCGCTGACCCTGCGGGCTTTTTTGTTTTTCCGTCCCCACCGGTCCACCACCCCAACCCACAAGGAGCTTGAGAGACATGCAGATCACCATACGCCGCGCCCAAGTCAGCGATGCCGCCGGGTTTGCCGAACTGATGAGACACCCCGAGGTCTTCGGTGCTTTGCTGCAAAACCCCTACCCGACGGAGGACATGTGGAAGCTGCGCCTGCAAGACGGCGCCGCACCGGGCAAGGTCGACCTGCATTTGGTGGCCTTGAACGCCGAGGGCAAGCTGCTCGCCAGCGCCGGCTTGTTCAGCGTCGGTGCGCCGCTGCGCCGTCGCCACGCTATGGGGCTGGGCATCTCGGTGGCGCATGGCGCTCAAGGCCAAGGGGTCGGCAAAGCCATGATGGCGGCCCTGCTGGACTACGCCGACAACTGGGGTCAGGTCTTGCGCACCGAGTTGACCGTCTACGCCGACAACGCGCGCGCCATTGCTCTGTATGAACGCTTCGGCTTTGTGCAAGAAGGCCGCATGAAGGCCTATGCCTTGCGCAATGGCGCTTATGTGGACACCTTGGCCATGGCGCGCTTGCACCCGAAACCGCCGTCGTGGAACTGAAGTTCTTCTCTACAGCGATGGCTGCAGGAAGAAATTTGCGACCTGAATTGATGGCCCGGTGCCAAGCGTCGCCGGGGGCGTAATTCCGCTCCTGTCCCCCGCCGTCGCCTTGCTGGCGACGGCTCCTCCTTTACCTCGCGGAATCACACCCCCGACGCCACTCGGCAGTTCTATCGCTGTGCGCACGCTTCGTAATAGCAGGGCCGTTCTGGATCAGGACACTTGGGGGCTCTGTGACGCGAGGTAAAGGAGGAGACCCAGGCAAAGCCTGGGACGGGGGACAGGAGCGGCACAGAGCCCCCAAGTGGCCTGATCTTGGTCATCAGGTCGCAAGGGGCAAAAAAAAGCCGCGAGGCAATAGCGTCGCGGCTTGACTCTTACGACCAAACTTACAGGGCCAGCTCATTCTTCAAACTAAATCGGTTGAAACTGTGCCCGGCGATCCTCGGCTACGCGGACCTCGGCGGGAGACTGGCGCCCTTCGACCATTACCCTTGGAAGTTGCTGGGGCGCGGGGCGGGTTTGCGGCATGCTGCTGAGGCGCTTGCCGGTGATGACCAAACGCGCCAACTTGACCACCTCGCTGGCCTGGGCCGGACCGGCGGGCATCAGGAAAGCAAAAAAAGCCACCGCCAGGCTGCCAGCAAGCGTCGCGACGCTGCGACGCTTTGGAATTTGAGTACAACGCTGCTGGTTCATGGTGGCTCTCCCTGCTCCCGGTGGAGCGATTCATTCAGTGCACGCAGTATCACCAGCGAGCCCTTCGTTCAAAAGGCTGAAGTGACGAACTGCCGTTTCTTGCGATCAAACGGCAGAAACCGGGAGCGAAAGCCGGCAGGGGCGACTCAGGCGTAACGCAACTCCCCCGATTTGCCCCAAAACACCCGGTAGGCGAACACGGTGTAGACCGCGATGGCCGGCACCGTCGCGGCCACACCCCAGAGCAAGAACTGCAGCGACTTGGGCGCCGCGGCGGCTTGCCAGACCGTCATGCGATCGATCAGTACATAGGGATAGAGGCTGTAGGCCAAGCCCATAAAGCCCATCAGCATCACCAAGACCATCAAGGCAAAAGGCAACCAGCACAGCTTGCCCAGCACCCGGTGCGAATTCAGCAAGGCGCGCAAACCCAGCAAGGCCAGCGCCGTCATCAAAGGAATCGGCAGCAAGGCGATCAAGGCCGGCATGGTGAACCAGCGCTCACTCACCGTCGCGCTAACCCAAGGCGTGGTGATGGACACCAAGGCCAAACCGATCACCACCGCCGGCCAAGCCAGCTTGGCGCGGCGCCGAGCCAGCAATTGCAACTCACCCTCGGCCTTCATCAAGAGCCAGGCCGCGCCCAGCAAGGCATAGGCGGCGGCCAGCGCCAGCGCGATCAGCACGGCAAACAAGGTGTAGGCCCAGCCCTCGGCAAAACCGGTGATGTAGCGCGCCAGCATCCAGCCCTGCGAGAGCGAGGCCAAGGCCGAACCGGCCATGAAAGCACGGTCCCACAGCGGCTTCCACTGCGCCTGCGCTTTGACGCGAAAGTCAAAGGCCACGCCGCGCAGCGTCAAGCCCAAAAGCATCACCGCCACGGGCAAGTAGAGCGCCTGCAAGATCAGGCCATGGGCCTTGGGAAAGGCCACCAACAAAATGCCCACCCCCAGCACCAGCCAGGTTTCGTTCGCATCCCAAAAGGGCCCGATGGAGGCGACCATGCGGTCCTTGTGTTCCTCGCTAGCGCCCAGCATCAGCAGACCGACCCCCAGGTCATAACCATCCAGCACCACATAGACCAAAAGGGCCAGGCCCATCAGGCCCATAAAGACCAGCGGCATCCAATACTCGGCGTTCATGCGACGACCCTCCCCGCTTCATTTTTGGGCAAGGCTTGCGATGGGCTCACATCCACCGGCTTGCCCGCCATGTACTTGATGACCGACACATAGGCCGCAATCAAAGCCAGATACAGGGTGATGTAGGCGGCCAGCGTCAAGGCGATGGTGGGCGCGGGCGTGGTGGAGGCCGCATCGGCGGTGCGCATCAGGCCATAGATCAGGAAGGGTTGGCGCCCGATCTCTGTGACATACCAGCCCGCCACCGTGGCCAACCAACCGGAAAAGCTCATCCAAGCCAAGCCTTGCAAAAACCACCTGGGCAAAGCCTGCGCAGACCAAGCCTGGCGCCGGTACAGCCACAAACCCAGCCAGCTGAAGGCCAGCATCAAGAGGCCGGTACCCACCATGATACGAAAGCCGAAGAACAGCGGCGCGGCCGGGGGATGGACGCCTTTGAAGTCGTCCAGGCCTTTGATTTCACCGTCGGCCTGATGCGTCAGGATCAAGCTGGCCATTTTGGGAATGCCGATCTCGAAGTCATTGCTGCGCGTCTTTTCATTCGGCCAGGCAAACAGCAGCAGCGGTGCGCCGCGCTCGGTCTGCCACACCCCTTCCATGGCGGCAATCTTGGCCGGCTGGTGCTTCAAGGTGTTCAGGCCGTGCATATCGCCGACCAGGATTTGCACCGGGATCAGCAGCGCGCCCAGGGTTAAACCGACGCGCAAAACCTTGGCCGTGTGCGGCTGTGCCTTGCCCTTGAGCAATTGCCAGGCGCTCAAGCCCGCCAGGAAGAAGGCCACCGTCAAACCCGAAGCCAAGAGCTTATGCGCCAGGCGGTATGGGAAAGAGGGGTTGAGGATGATGGCCCACCAGTCCAGCGCATGGAACTCGCCATTGATGATTTCAAAGCCCTGCGGCGTGTGCATCCAGGAGTTCAGGCTCAAGATCCAAAAGGCGCTGAGCGTGGTGCCAAAAGCCACCATCACCGTGGCCAACACATGCACCCGCTCGCTGACCCGGCCGTGGCCGAACAGCATCACCCCCAGAAAACTCGCCTCTAGGAAGAAGGCCGTCAACACCTCGTAACCCAAGAGTGGTCCGGCGATATTGCCGGCTTTTTCCATAAAGCCCGGCCAGTTGGTGCCGAACTGAAAACTCATGGTGATGCCGCTGACCACGCCCAGCGCAAAACTGAGCGCAAACACCTTGGTCCAGAAACGGTAAGCCCCCAACCACGCCGTATCTTGGGTACGCAACCAGCGCCAGCGGAAGAACAGCAGCACCCAAGCCAGGGCAATATTGATGGTGGGGAAAAGAATGTGAAAGGTGATGTTGGCTGCAAACTGCATGCGCGCCAGAACGACGGCGTCCATGATCAGCCTGCGCTTTCTTCAGGGGCGCTCTTGCCCGTGACGGCCCGCCCAATGCGCCCCGGCAGCTCCAACATTTTTTGCACCTTGGAGCCCATCTTCATCAGCTGACCCAAGGTCTGCGAATCCATCTTCTGCACATCGTCAAACCAGGTCGACAGCAGCTCGATCAAGTCATGCATGCCGCGCATGCGCTCTTGGGCGATGCGGTCTTCCTCGATCGACGGCGTCTCCAGCAAGGCATTGCGCAGCATGGACAGCGTGGGCTCAATCTCGCGCCGCCGGCGCTCTTCGGCCAGGGTTCGAAAGATCTCCCAGGCATCGCTGGGTGCCTCGAAATACTCGCGTCGGTCGCCGGGCAGATGACGCAGCTTCACCAGGCGCCAGGCTTGCAATTCCTTCAAGCCCATGGACACATTGGAGCGGCTGAACTCCAGGCACTCAGCGATTTCGTCCGCGTTCAAAGCCTGCGGCGAGACAAAGATCAAGGCATAAATCTGCCCCACCGTCCGGTTGATGCCCCAGCGGCTGCCCATCTCGCCGAAATGGGCCACAAAGCTTCGAACAAGCGGACTCATTGCATTCATGAACTGCCTTCTACTTCTGTTGATTGCCTTGCCCTGGCGCAAACCTGAGCGTGGCGGTGTTTGACTTGGCGCAAAGTTTATCCAATTTTCAGTAATTACTGAAAATTCAGCAAATGCAAGACTGACTCGGCGGGGCTTTGACGGGGTCGCCGCGCCAGCGCTGATACGCAGGCCATGAGTTCAGGCACGGCCTGCGGCCCCAACAAGCCGTCAATAATCGCGGCGACGCTGGAGCACCCTCGCAGCCCCACCAGCACCCCAACACCTTGCTCTTCGCCCCCTTCATGAACTCCATCCTCCGGACAAGCCGAACCACAACAAGGTCGCTCGCCCCCACTCTGCTGAGTGTTTTGATTTGTGGCTTGGCCCTGCAATGCGCCCCAGCCCTGGCCGCAGCTGAGGCCAAGGCTGAGGCTGAAAAAGTCCAAGTCCCCAGCCTCGACCTGCGCGCTGGCCAGCCGCTGCCGCTGCTGGGCCATTGGTTCGCCGCAGCGCCCGGCGCAAAGACTGCCGCGCGCGCGCCGGCCATCGTGCTTTTGCACGGCTGCGGCGGCGCCTACGGACGCAAGGGCGAACTGTCCGAACGCATGCAGGACTACAGCCACACGCTCAATGCCGAGGGCTGGCATGTGCTGGTGCTGGACTCGCTGACGCCGCGCGGCGAGCGCGAGCTGTGCACCCAAAAAATCGGCACCCGCGCCATCACCATGACCGAGCGGCGCCGTGACGCGCTGGGCGCCCTGCAATGGCTGGCTGCGCGGCCCGATGTGGACGCCTCGCGCCTGGCCCTGCTGGGCTGGTCCAACGGCGGCAGCACCGTGCTGGCCAGCACCAATCTGAAGCACACCGAAGTCAAAGCGGCCCCGCTGCGCCCACGCGCTGCGGCGGCTTTCTACCCCGGCTGCGAAGCCGATCAAAAGCGCGGTTATGCGCCCACGGCACCGCTTTTGATGCTGACCGGCGCGGCCGACGACTGGACGCCGGCCGCGCCTTGCGAAGCGCTGGCGCGCGAAGCCCAGCCGAGCAGTGGTATCGCCCCGCCCAAGTCGGTGTCCTATGCCGGGGCTTTCCATGGCTTTGACGCCAAGACGCCGGTGCGGCTGCGAGCGGACGTGCCCAACGGCGTCAAACCCGGCGCCGGCGTGCATGTGGGTGGCCAAACCGAGGCCTTGGCGCAATCCCGCATCGCCCTGCTGGACTTTTTGCGAGAACAGTTGCGCGAGCCCTTGCGCACTCAGCCATGAGCCTTGAAGCCCCGAAACAACTCAGCAGCGCCCGCCTGCTTTTGCGCGCCCCCAGCGCCGCTTTGGCGCCCGCCGTGCTCGACTTTGACTTGCGCAACCAAGAGCACTTGGCGCCCTGGTCTCCGCGCCTCTCGGCAGACTACTTTGAGCTGGCATCGGTTCAGCAGCGCTTGGCGCGCGCCGAGCAAGAGCAAGCCGCCGGACTGGCGCTGCGCTACTGGCTGTCCAGCCATGAAGAGCCCACGCGATTGATCGGTCAGGTCAATCTGACGCAAATCAGCCGCGGGCCTTTTCAGAATGCCATGCTGGGCTATAGCTTGGACGCGCAGTCGCAGGGCTCTGGGCTGATGACTGAAGCCTTGCGCAGCTTGATAGACCAGGCTTTCGCCAGCCCGCTGCGCTTGCATCGCCTGCAGGCCGCGGTTCGCCCTGAAAACAAGCCCAGCCTGGCGGTACTGCAGCGCCTGGGCTTTGCCTTGGAAGGCTTGAGCCTGCGCTATTTGTTCATCGACGGCGCCTGGCGCGACCACCAGGTGTTCGCCTTGCTGAACCCTTCTTGGGGCGATACCGAAGCGCCCTAAGGCGGCAGCGCAAGCTGGGCCAACTTTGGCGCCCTCCCCCCGACAGAGGGATGCCTTCCGCCATCTTTTCGCTTAACATCAATAAATTATTGTTTTACAGTAATTTTTTTGAATTTGCGATAAGCGACACGCCGCGCCATGAACACGAATCAAGACACGCCAAGCAGCAGCTCCAGCCTGCGTTTGCGGCGCATACGCCGACTGGCCTGGTGGGTGCGCCTGCTCAGCCTTTTCGCCGCTGTAGGACTGCTTGTCGGCACGGCCCTGTTTTGGAGTCGGCCCGGTTGGCTGAGTTCGGTCGCGCAAGATCGCTGGGGCTTAAGTGAAGCCACGATAAATCTGGACCCGCGCAGCCGCCTGCTGGGTTGGGCGTTCAGTTGGCTGCCCAATTTGGTCATGCTGTTCGCGCTCTGGCAGATCTGGGCCTTGTTTGGCTACTACCGGCGCAGCGAGTTCTTTGCCAGCGGCCCAGCCCTGCATTTGCGACGCTTGGGTGCGGCCTTGATGGCTTACACCCTGGCTCAACCGTTGGGCGTGACCTTGAGTGTCTTGGCCCTCACCTTGGGCAACCCGGCGGGACAGCGCAGGCTTTACTTTGGTCTGGGCACGGACCAGTACCTGAGCCTGTTTCTCGGTCTGGCCATCTTGGTCATCGGCATCGTGATGGAGGAAGCCTCCCGCATGGCTCAAGAGAACGCGGAGTTCATCTGAGATGCCCATCATCGTCACTCTGGACGTGATGCTGGCCAAGCGCAAGATGCGCTCTCGCGAGTTGGCGGAGGCGGTCGGCATCACCGAGGCCAACCTCTCGCTATTGAAGTCCGGCAAGGTGCGCGGCGTGCGCTTTGACACTCTGGCCGCTATTTGCAAAGCACTGCAGTGCCAGCCCGGTGAGCTGTTCATTTATGTGGACGGCCCTGAAGACGAGACTGCAGCCGGCACAGCGCCGCTCTAAGCCCACCCAAGCCACTCGCTGAACAAGCACCGAAACCCATGCAGACCCTGAGTTCGAAAAGCCCATACGCGCTCAGTGCCCGGCGTAGCAAGCCCTGGGGTGCGTTGCTGGTGCTGCTCTTGCACCTGCTGGTCTTGGGTCTATTGATGTCAGCCCGGTTGAAGAGCCCCAAACCTCTAGCCGCTCAAGGCCTGGTGCAGCTGCGCTTGATTCCCTGGTTGGCCGAGTCGGCGAGCAAACAAGAGCGCACTGTTGCAAGCAAGAAAGCCGAACCGACCGCGATGCCCCGCTCTTTGCCTATGCCTTTGCCTTCGCGCTCAAGTTTGAGCCCAGCCCTCTCGCCAAGTCGGCAGGCCGAGGGCGAACAGAGCACCGCAGCAAGCAAGCCCACTGCAAACACCAACATCAGCGCCCCGAAGTCGCTTGCCGAGGCGCCAGCGCCAGCCGCCAGCAGCCCGCTCAATTTGGCCCTGCCTTCGGCCAGCTTGGACCGCGCGCCGGCCCTCGCTGCCTTGCGCGACCCGCGCAGCAATACACATCGCCCCGACTTTGGTGAACGCATGGCGATCGCACTGGGCAGCGACCCCAGCCTGCGCGAAGAAATCATCGCCCCCGGCCATCGCCGCTTTCGCAAGGGCAGCAGCTGCTTTGATGTGCAGGACAGTCGAGACTCGCAAATCAACCCTTTTGACGAGCGCACACGCGGCAACAAGCTGATCTCGCCTTGCAAGAAGTAGCACGGCCCTTCCCCTATCACCTCGAATCGCCTTCCCATCCAATCACCGGAATCTGACCCGAAGCCATGAAGTTCAAGTACCTTTCAATTCGCCTGATCGGCCTGCTTTGCCTCAGCACGAGCGCGGCCATGGCCCAGGATGCACCCGCGGCTACACCCACCGAGGTCTTGGAGCCGGTGGCTGTCAACGGTCTCAAGCGCGACAGCTCCATGCTGCCTTACCGACAAATGAACACCGTGCTGAGCGGCCTGCAACGCTACGGCCAAGGTCTCTTTCGTATGGACTTTTTCATCGAGCCCAAGGAGGACAAGCCGCTGGCCGAGCCGCCCAAGATCGCGATTCAAACGGCCGACCGATACCTGCCCATCGCCTTCAAGGCGGACGGCAGCTTTGAGTTGCCCGTGCTGCCTGAGAAGGAAGCCGCAGACGCCGACCTGGCCAGCAATATCCCCAAAGGTTCAGCAGGGCTGCGGGGCGTGCTCAACCTGACGACAACGCCCGAGCAACTGGACATGGCCACCGTGCGCAAATTGATGAGCACCGCACACAAACTGCGCAATGAGTTGCTGCCCTGGTATGCGCGCTGGCTGTTCCCGCAAATTGAAGGCGTGAGGGTCTGCAGCTCGCAAGCCGCCTGGTCCTTGGACTGGCCCAATCCTGCGCAAGCGGGTCAGCTGCTGAGCGTGCCCCTGGTCGCCGACCCCAAGGACCGCGACCCCAATGAGTTCGCCGGCAAAAATAAAGCGCCTGCCGGCCAAAAGCCACCGAGCAAACTCTGCACTGTCTTGAGCGGGCAAGAAGCCTGGCCCGACAACGCCCGCTTGCAAGCGCCTGCCGATACGCGTCTCAGCATCAAGCTGAGCAGCGCAAGACAGGCCTCTTGATCGAACCGGGTTGACTCCGGGGTCTCAGGCCGAAGCAGCGGCTTGGTACTCAGCTTCGGGCGGCCGATAAGCAGGAGGCGAGTTTGCAAAGCGCGGCAGCGTCGCTCGCGCATGGGCTCGTTCTTCCTCGGCCAAGCGCAGCACGCGGCGTTGCAGCTTGCCGGTGCTGGTCATCGGCAAGGCATCGATGAACTCGATCTCCTTGGGGTATTCATAGGGCGCCAAGCGGCCGCTGACAAAGGCCTGCAACTCGGCCACCAAGGACTCGGACTCCCAATGCCCCGGCGCCAGCACCACATAGGCCTTCACCAAGGCACCCCGCTCGGCATGAGGCTTAGGCACCACTGCCGCCATGGCCACGGCCGGATGCTTGATCAAACAGTTTTCGATCTCGCCCGGGCCGATGCGGTAGCCCGCCGCCTTGAACATATCGTCGCTGCGGCCCTGGTACCAAAAGTAGCCCTCGGCATCCATGCTGGCCAGGTCCCCGGTGCGGCACCAGCTGTCGGCCGGGTCACCACTGAACTTGGCCTGAGTCGCGGCCGCCTGACCCCAGTAGCCGAGAAAGAACACCGGGTCGGGGTCGCCATGCCCATCCAGGCGGTGCACCGCCACCTCGCCCAGCACGCCGGGGGGACAGGTCTTGCCTTGCTCATCAATCACTGCAACTCGGTGCCCCGGATAGGCCCGGCCCATGCTGCCGGGCCGCGCCGGCCACAAGCGCTCGCAATTGCCGACCACATAGTTGATTTCGGTCTGGCCAAACATCTCGTTCACCGTGATGCCCAGCTCACGCCGGCAATAGGCAAACACCGCATCGCCCAAGGCCTCGCCGGCGCTCATGATGGCCTCCAGCTTGAGCCGCTTGAATTGCGAGCGCGGCTGCGGCACTGCCTTCATCATGGCCTTGAGCGCCGTTGGCGGCAAAAAGCAATGGGTGACGCCATGCCTTTGCATCAGCGCAAAAGCGCGGTCCGGCACAAAGCGCCCCTGGTAGGCCAGGATGGGGCGGCCAAAGTAAAGCGTGGGCAACAAGGCGTCCATCAAGCCGCCGGTCCAGGCCCAATCGGCCGGGGTCCAGAAAACGGCGTTGGACTGCTGCTGCGGCTTCTCCGGGTCAAAGCCGAACCAGTTCTGGCTGGCCACAAATCCGCTCAGATTGCCAATCAAGGCGCGTTGCGGGATCAAGGCACCCTTGGGCGCTCCGGTGGTGCCGCTGGTATAGATCAGCAGCGCCGGGTCTTCGGCAGAAAGCGGCTCCGGCTTGAAGCGTGCCGCTTGCGCCTGCAGCGCCGCCATCCAGCAGAGCTCTTGCTCGCCCTGCGGCGAACCGCCGATGGTGATGAGCTGCCGCAAGGCCGGGCAGCTGGCGCGCAAGCCACGCAAAACCGGCATGGAGCTTTCATCGACGATGGCCAGCACCGCTGCGCTGTCTTGCAAACGGTATTCCAAAGCCTCGGGCCCGAACAAGAGGGACAAAGGCATGGCCACTGCGCCGACTTGGTTGATGGCGATATGGGCCACCACGGTCTCAAAACGCTGGGGCAAGACCAAGGCGACCCGGTCACCGCGCTGCACGCCCAGGCTGCGCAAGGCATTCGAGAGCCGATGCGCCGCGCGCTGCAGCTGACCATAGCTGTACTGGGCGCGACATCCCGCCTCGGATTCAAAAATCAACGCCAGCGCATCCGGTGTGTCGCGAGCCCAGCGCGCGCAACAGACTTCAGCCCAGGAAAAGTCTGCAGGGACCTGCCAACGAAAGTCGGCGTACACCGCCGCATAGGCATCTTGAACCGGAGCTGTTGCCATCATGACCTTTGCTTACCTGGACTAAGCTGCCAGCGACTCGCCAGCAAGGCGCCGATGGTAGTCAACTGCCCCTCATTCGCACCTATGGATTCCCCTCGGCCTCGAGGAGCAGCAGGCACTCAGTCAGAGGTTCGCGTTTGCCCCCACTAAACTGAAAGCATGACGATTCAAATCTTTCACAACCCCCGTTGCTCCAAATCGCGCGAGGCCTTGGCACTGCTGCAGGGGCAAACGCTAGCCGTCGAAGTGATCGACTACCTGAAGACAGCGCCCAGCCTCGCGCAACTGCAAGCCTTGCATCAGACACTGGCGGTGCCGGTGCGCGAGATGCTGCGCAGCAATGAGGATGAGTTCAAGGCCTTGAACCTGGGCGCACCAGAGTTGAGCGACGCCGAACTGCTGGCCGCGCTGGCCGCACACCCGCGGCTGCTGCAACGCCCCATCGTCGTCAACGGGGATCGCGCCGTGATAGCGCGGCCGCCGGAGTTGGCACTCAGCGTTCTTTGAGCTGAGCCAAGCTCAGGGCCGGAAGCGCTCCAGCGCCTCGCCGCTGATGCGGCAGATGCGCCATTCGGGCAAAACGCTGGCGCCGAGTTTTTCGTAGAAACGGATCGCGTCTTCGTTCCAGTCCAGCACGGTCCACTCAAAGCGGCCGTAGTCGCGCTCCACCGCGATCTCGGCCAAGCGCGTCAACAAGCCCTTGCCCAGGCCGCTACGACGGTGCGCATGGCGCACAAACAGATCTTCCAGATACAGGCCCGGCTTGGCCAGGAAGCTGCTGAAGTTGGTAAAGAACAGCGCATAGCCGACCACCTCACCGTCAATCTCACCCACCAAGGCCTCGATCACCGGCTTGGGGCCGAAGAGAAAAGGGCCAAGCTTCTCGGCCGTCAGCGCCAGCGTGTGGCTGAGGTTCTCAAAAGCGGCCAACTCCTCAATCAGCTTGACGATGGCGGGGATGTCTCGCGGCTCTGCGGCTCGGGTGGTGTAGGCAATCATGGCGGGCATTCTGCACGGGTTTAGACGTCCGCCAGATGTCAGTCGATCTTGCACCTTACTCAGGGCTTCAGCGCTGTCGCCCAGCCGACAGCGCTGAACCGGGCCGCGCGGCTACAGTGCGGCGCATGAACGCCCCTGCCGACCACCCCACCGCTTCATATCAAGTCCTGCGCCCTCATCGCAGCGAGTTCATTCAATTGCGCGGCCTGCGCCACCACTTGCTGCGCTGGGATGCGCATGATGCTGCAGCAGCCGCGAGCAATCCGCCGCTGGTGCTGCTGCACGGCTGGATGGACGTGGGCGCCTCCTTCCAGTTCATGGTGGATGCCTTGCAGGTCAGTGCGCAAAGGCAGATTTTTGCCATCGATTGGCGCGGCTTTGGTCTGAGCGACAGCAGCGGCGCCGATGCCTACTGGTTCCCCGATTACCTCGGTGATCTGGATGCCTTGCTGAACCTCATCAGCCCCTCGGTGCCCGTGGACCTCTTGGGGCACAGCATGGGCGGCAATGTGGTGATGACTTATGCCGCGCTACGCCCGCAGCGGATTCGCCGCCTGATCAATTTAGAAGGCTTTGGCCTGCCCGAAACCCGAGCGGAGCAAGCGCCCGAGCGCCTGCTCGAATGGCTGGATCAGCTGAAAGCCCCGCAAAGCTTGAAAAGCTACCCCAGCCAAGCAGCGGTTGCGGCGCGCCTGATGAAGACCAACCCGCGCTTGCCCGCAGACAAGGCCGCATGGCTGGCCGCCCATTGGGCACGCCCCGCTGAGGACGGCAGCTGGCACATCTTGGGCGACCCGGTGCACAAGCGCAGCAATCCCATCCTTTACCGCAAAGACGAGATCGTGGCGGGCTGGGCACGGATTCAAGCGCCGCTCTTGTGGGTGGAAGGCGCTTGCACCGACTTGAGCGCTTGGTGGGGCGACCGTTACCCCAGAGCCGACTTTGAAGCGCGCCTGAGCGTGGTGAAGCAGATTGAACGCCAGGTGCTGGCCGACGCCGGCCATATGCTGCACCACGACCAGCCGCAGGCGCTGGCCGAGGTGCTGGAAACCTTTTTGAGCTGAATCGTGAGCTGAAACCGGCCTCCCGGCGGATCAGCTTTCTTCAGGCTGCGACACCTCATCCAAGCGCCGCATCGCATAGGCGTGGTAGGCCACGATGAGGCAATACACCAGCAAAGCGCCTTGGCCAGCCAGCCAAAAGCTGAAAGGCCAGCCAAAGAAGTTGAAGCTCAGGTCGCGGGCGAAGTAAGTGCCGCCAAAGGTCACCACGGCCCACACCAGCAGCAAAACCAAGCTCAAACGCCGGCTGCGCTGCCAATACAGGGCCAGCCTGCGGGCCTCACGGTTCTCTCGGGCCTCGGCCTGGCTCGGTATGGACTCGAACTCTTGGGGCATCAGTGACAGGCTTCCAGCTTCATTCGATGCGCCCAGCCACTCTGCCGATCAGCCGCACAGGCCCTGGCGCACGCAATCGCGATAAAAACTCACCTTGGCGGCGGCAGCCAAGATCCAGAGCAGGGCCAAGCTCAGCAAGAGCCGGCGTTGCACCTGGCGCTCATCAGCAGCTGGCTGCAGGCGCCGCACCGCCTGGTGCAAGGGCAAAGTCAGCCGCTGCAAAAGCTGAAACACCGGGTTGTTTGAGCGCGCCGGCCCAAGCACCAACGCCAGCAAAGCCTGGGCCACGCCCAGCATCAGCGCAATCTCGACCAGCATCTTCAAAGAGGAAGCGATAAGCAGCCACATGGCCGCCAGTGTGCCGCAAAAGCGGCTCCGCTCAGCCCCTCCTCTTCCCCTAGGCGCGGCGCTCAAAATGTCCCCGCCTTGCCGAGGGCGCCGCGCATGTGAAAATAGCGGGCTCTGAGCGACCGAAGCCCGCATTACGACTCTGCGCCGCCCGACCGGTCTGCCCGCCAAGGACAAATCATGGACATCGAACACATCAACGCCATCGGCGCCACCCTGGCCGATCTGACAGCGCGGACTGCCGCGCTAAGGGGGTATCTTTGACTACGACCGCAAAGCACTGCGACTGAACGAAGTCAACGCCGCGCTCGAGAACCCCAACGTTTGGAACGAGCCCAAGCGGGCTCAGGAACTGGGCAAAGAAAAGCGCACCCTGGAAAACGTGGTTGAGACCATCAACCATCTCGAAAGCAATCTGGCTGACAACAGCGAGTTGTACGAGATGTCCAAGGCCGAAGAAGACTTCGACGGCCTGGTCGCCATCGAGGGCGACGCCGCCAAGCTGCAGGAAACCGTCGAGCAGATGGAGTTCCGCCGCATGTTCAACAACCCGGCCGATCCGCTGAACTGCTTTGTGGACATCCAGGCCGGCGCCGGCGGCACCGAAGCCTGCGACTGGGCCAGCATGCTGCTGCGCCAGTACCTGAAGTACGCCGAGCGCAAGGGCTTCAAGGCCACGCTGGAAGACGAAACCCCGGGCGATGTGGCCGGCATCAAGAGCGCCACCATCAAGGTCGAGGGCGAGTACGCCTTTGGCTTGCTGCGCACCGAAACCGGCGTGCACCGCCTGGTGCGCAAGAGCCCCTTTGACAGCTCGGGCGGCCGCCACACCAGCTTTGCCTCGCTGTTCGTCTACCCGGAAGTGGATGATTCGATCGAGATCGACATCAACCCGGCTGATGTGCGCACCGACACCTTCCGCGCCTCTGGCGCCGGCGGTCAGCACATCAACAAGACCGACTCGGCGGTGCGACTGACCCACATCCCGACCGGCATCGTCGTGCAGTGCCAAGACGGCCGCAGCCAACACAGCAACCGCGACGTGGCCTGGAAGCGTCTGCGCTCGCGCCTGTACGACCATGAAATGCGCAAGCGCATGGAAGAACAGCAAAAGCTGGAAGACACCAAGACCGATGTGGGCTGGGGCCACCAGATTCGCAGTTATGTGCTGGACCAGAGCCGCATCAAGGACTTGCGCACCAATTACGAAACCTCGGCCACACAGAAAGTCTTGGACGGCGATCTCGACCCGTTCATCACCGAAAGCCTGAAACAAGGCGTCTAAGACGCCCTCATGACCCCGTGCCTCGGCATGGGGTTTCTTTCATTCCCCATTGATTGACACCCAAGGATGCCCGCCATGCGTGAAGGCTCTGCCACCCTGATTCGCCGCGAAGACTATGTCGCGCCCGCTTTTTGGATCCGCACCGTTGATCTGACGTTTGATCTGGACCCGGCCAAGACCCTGGTCACCGCCAAGATGCAGCTCGAGCGCAATAGCGCCGTGGCGCACGGCCCGCTGCGCTTGCACGGCGAAGAGCTGAACATCTTGCGCGTCTTGATCAATGGCGAGAGCGTGTCTTTCCGCCAAGACGGCAATGAGCTGGTGATCGACAACGCGCCCGACGCCGACTTTGCGCTGGAGCTGCGCAACACCTGCGCACCGGAGAAGAACACCACGCTGTCTGGCCTCTACACCTCGGGCGGCAGCTTCTTCACCCAGTGCGAGGCCGAAGGCTTCCGCCGCATCACCTATTTCTTGGACCGCCCCGATGTGATGGCCGTCTACACCGTGCTGCTGCGCGCCGACAAGGCCAAGTATCCGGTGCTGCTGAGCAATGGCAATTTGCTGGAGTCGGGCGATCTCGAGAACGGCAAGCACTTCGCCAAATGGCATGACCCCTTCCCCAAGCCGAGCTATTTGTTCGCCTTGGTGGCGGGCGACCTGGTGGCGCGCGAGCAGCGCGTGCGCACCCGCGCCGGCAAAGACCATTTGTTGCAGGTCTATGTGCGCCGTGGTGACCTGGAAAAGACCGAGCACGCGATGAACTCGCTGATCGCCTCCATGGTCTGGGATGAAGCGCGCTTCAACCTGCCGCTGGATCTGGAACGCTTCATGGTGGTCGGCGTGTCCGACTTCAATATGGGCGCGATGGAAAACAAGGGCCTGAATATCTTCAACACCAGCGCCCTGCTGGCCTCCGCCGCCACCGCCACCGATGCCGACTTTGGCCGCATCGAATCGATCGTGGCGCATGAGTACTTCCACAACTGGACCGGCAACCGCGTCACCTGCCGCGACTGGTTCCAGCTCTCGCTGAAAGAAGGCCTGACCGTCTTCCGCGACCAAGAGTTCAGCATGGATATGGCCGCCACGCCGAGCGCGCGCGCCGTCTGCCGCATCCAAGACGTGCGCGGCCTGCGCGCCATGCAGTTCCCCGAGGACTCCGGCGCCATGGCCCACCCAGTGCGCCCGGACAGCTACGTCGAGATCAACAACTTCTACACCTCGACCATTTACGACAAGGGCTCGGAAGTGGTGCGCATGTACCAAACCCTGGTCGGCCGCGCCGGCTTTGAGGCGGGCATGAAGCTCTACTTCGAGCGCCATGACGGCCAGGCCGTGACCTGCGACGACTTCGCCGCCGCCATCGCCGATGCCAACCCCGGCTCGCAGCTGACGGTGCGCCTGGACGCCTTCAAGCGCTGGTACTCGCAAGCCGGCACGCCCCGCGTCCAGGCACGCGGCAGCTATGACGCCGCCGCTCAAACCTACACCTTGACGCTGAGCCAGCACACCCCCGCCACGCCGGGCCAAGACCACAAGCTGCCGCAAGTGATCCCGGTGGCCATGGGTCTCTTGAGTGCCGAGGGTCAGGCCTTGCCTTTGCAGTTGCAAGGCGAAGCGGAAGCCGCCAGTGCTGATCGCGTGTTGGTCTTGGACCAGGCCGAACAGAGCTTTGTCTTCATCAACGTGGCGAGCATCCCGGTGCCCTCTTTGCTGCGCGGCTTCTCGGCCCCGGTGGTGCTGGACGATGGTCTGAGCGACGCCGATCTGCTGGTGCTGCTCAAGTACGACAGCGACGCCTTCAACCGCTGGGAAGCCGGCCAACGCCTGGCGCTGAACCGCATTCTGGCGGCGCTGCGCAGCGGCACCGCCCTGCAATTGGACGAAGCCTATCTGGACGCAATGCGCGCCGTGCTGCGCCATCCGCAGCTGGATTCCGCCTTCAAGGAGTTGGCCCTGACCTTGCCGGCTGAAAGCTATATCGCCGAACAGCTGGATCTGGTCGACCCACAAGCCATCCACGCGGTGGTGGACGCAGCCCAGAAACAACTGGCGCAAGCGCTGCGCGAAGACTGGATCGCCGCCTTTGAAGCCAATCAGGTCAAGGGTGGCTACACGCCCGACCCGGTTTCTTCGGGCAAGCGCTCGCTGGCCAATCTGGCCCTGAGCATGCTGGTGATGGACGCCCCGCGCGCAGGCGACACCGTCTGGCCGGGCCGCGCCTACCAGCGCTTCAAGGACGCCGGCAATATGACCGATCGCCTGGGCGCCTTGAGTGCCTTGGTCAACAATCACGCCGAGCTGGCCGAGGCCGCGCTGGAACGCTTCTACGAGCTATTCAAGCAGGACGCGCTGGTGGTGGACAAGTGGTTTGCCCTGCAGGGCCGCACGCCCGAGCAAGACGGCAAGTCCTTTGCCCGCGTCAAGGCGCTGACCCAGCACGCCGACTTCACGCTGAAGAACCCCAACCGCGCGCGCAGCCTGATCTTCTCGCTGTGCATGTTCAACCCGGCCGCCTTCCACCGTGCTGATGCCGCAGGTTATGTGTTCTGGGCCGAGCAGGTGCTGGCGCTGGACGCGATCAACCCGCAAGTCGCCAGCCGCCTGGCTCGCGTGATGGACCGCTGGACCACCTTGGCCGAGCCTTATCGCAGCGCCGCGCTGGAAGCGATCCGCCGCGTGGCCGCCAAGTCGGACCTGTCCAATGACGTGCGTGAGGTCATCAGCCGCGCGCTGGCGTCCGTCACCGCTTAAGGCATTCAGGCGGACCGGCGCCCCAGTTTTCTAACTTCGAGCTTCACCACCATGACACGACGTATCAGCCTGACCCAGTATCTGATCGAACAGCAGCGCCAGCACGGCGCGATTCCGCAAGAGCTGCGCCTCTTGATTGAAGTGGTGGCGCGCGCCTGCAAGCGCATCGCCATCAGCGTCAACAAAGGCGCGCTCGGCGAAGTGCTGGGCTCGGCCGGCAGCGAGAACGTGCAAGGCGAGGTGCAGAAGAAGCTGGACATCATCGCCAACGAGGTCTTGATCGAGGCGAATGAATGGGGCGGCCATCTGGCGGCCATGGCGTCCGAAGAAATGGAAGGCATCTACTTGGTGCCGAACCGTTTCCCCCAGGGTGAGTACCTGCTGATGTTCGATCCGCTGGATGGCTCATCCAATATCGACGTCAACGTGTCGATTGGCACCATCTTCTCGGTGCTCAAGAAGGCCGAGGGCAGCAAGGGCGTGTCGGAAGAAGACTTCCTCCAACCGGGCTCGGCACAAGCCGCCGCCGGCTACTGCGTCTACGGCCCGCAGACCACGCTGGTGCTGACCTTCGGCCAGGGCGTGGCCATGTTCACACTGGACCGCGAACAAGGCTCCTTTGTGCTGACCTCGGACGAAGTCAAGATCCCCGAGGACACCAAAGAGTTCGCCATCAATATGTCCAATATGCGCCACTGGGACGCACCGATGCAGCGTTATGTCGAAGAGTGCCTGGCCGGCAGCACCGGCCCGCGCGGCAAAGACTTCAATATGCGCTGGATCGCCTCCATGGTGGCCGATGTGCACCGCATCCTGACCCGTGGCGGCGTCTTCATGTACCCCTGGGACAAACGCGAGCCCAACAAAGCCGGCAAGCTGCGCCTGATGTACGAAGCAAACCCCATGGCCTTCCTGGTTGAACAAGCCGGCGGCGCCGCCACCAATGCCAAGCAACGCATCATGGACTTGCAGCCCACACAGCTGCATGAGCGAGTCTCAGTGGTCTTGGGTTCCAAGAACGAAGTTGAGCGCGTGACCGCCTACCACCTCGAAGCGGCCCAGTAAGTTCCGCTATAATTTTGCGCTTGTCGCCGGTGTAGCTCAGTCGGTAGAGCAGCTCATTCGTAATGAGAAGGTCGGGTGTTCGATTCATCTCTCCGGCACCAAAAAATATCAAAGCCAACCCCTCAAGGGTTGGCTTTGTTGTTTCTGGGGATCATGTCGCAGTCCTGTGACCCAGCAGTCAGGCCTCGTCTCTGCGTGCTCCGTCTCAGCATGCAGCACTCGAACTGCCGATGACTCCGAAGTTCAGCACGGTCTGATTGACGCTTGCGTTAGCCCTTCTTTGAGGCCTTTTGGCTTGCCGGCCGAGCCTCACTATCAGACACTAGGCGCGGGCCGCCGCGCCCCTCGTGCACATCAACCAGGAGACCCCGATGACCGTAATTTCGAAGTCGTTTGCTCTGATCATTGCCCTCGGCCTCGGCTCCGCCCAAGCCTCCGACGATCACGGCGGTCCGGTGACGCCGAAGCCCTACACACCTGGGGTGACGCTGAGCAAGTCCGTGCAAGCTTCCATCACGCCGGAACAAGCGATCAAAATCCTGCAGGCTGGCAACCAGCGCTTCGCCACCGGCCGCTCACTGAAGTACGACCACAAGCGCCATGTGCGCCAGACCGCGCTGGGCCAGTTCCCCTTTGCCAGCGTGGTGGCCTGCATCGACTCACGCTCAGCGCCCGAGCAGGTTTTCGACACCGGCGTTGGCGACATCTTCACCACCCGCGTGGCGGGCGCCACCGTCAATGAAGACATGGTCGGCAGCCTGGAATACGCCGCCAAAGTCGCCGGCTCGCGCGCCATCATCGTACTGGGTCATACCAATTGCGGCGCCATCAAGGGGGCTTGCGACGATGTCCAGATGGGCAATCTGACCGGCCTGCTGGCTAAGCTGAAACCTGCCGTCGAAGCCAGTTCGACACCGGGCGAGCGCAATTCCAAGAACTACAGCTTTGTGAAAGACGTGACCGAAATGAACGTCAAACTCACCGTCGAGAAGATTCGCAACACCAGTCCTATCCTGAAGGAAATGGAAGCGGCCGGCCAAATCAAGATCGTCGGCGCGGTGTACGACACCGGCACTGGCCAGGTGCATTGGCAGTAATTTCTCGGCAACGCGGGCACTGCCACGCTTGGGCTTTTTGCCTGGCGGTGTCTTGCACTGTGATTCTCACAGTGTCTCGCACAGTGCTTCGCGCAATGGTTCGAAATTGGGGTGCGGCGTTCGCACCCTGCTCTTTTCGCGACACCCCACCCACAAGGCGGAAAGCCCCGCAGGCACAGCACCCCTAGTTCTTCTTTGAAGAGTCCGCACTCGTTGCGGGCCATTTTCAAACGCATTCAAGCTCTATCAAACTTCTTCCGCTCTCGTGATTCACAACAAGACATCAACACTCGCAGCACGACTCAACAGCAGCCAGGCACAAACCATGGGACGACTGCTCTTGCTGGCCCTGCTCTGTATCGTGAGCTATCTCGCACTGACTCCTCACCCGCCCAAGGGCATGGACACCGGCTGGGACAAGGCCAACCACCTGCTGGCCTTTGCGGCTTTGGCCTTCTGCGGCCACTGGGGCTGGGGTACGCACTTGCAACGATATGTGGGCGTGCCGGCTGCCTTGTTGGTCTTTGGGGGCGCAATCGAATTGCTGCAATTGCATGTACCCGGCCGCAGCGGCGAATGGGCCGATCTGTTTGCCGACAGTTGTGGCATCGTGGCCGGTCTGCTGCTGGCCATGCTGATCTTGCGCTTGCTTGCGGCATTGACTCCAGCCAAGCGCTAAACCAAGTGCGCTCAAGCGCAAGTGGCTCGGGAGTGCCACTTTCGTTGTTCTGACGATGTCACCAAGGCTTCACGCAAGTCGGCAATGCTGCGCTTGCGGCATATCGCCGTGCAGTCACCTCATCTTCAGGAAGCACAGGCCATGAGCAACGATCATCAGACGCTGGACACCCCCGCTGAAAACGAGATCGACAATGAGTTTTTGGACGAAGACAGCGAGTCCATTGGCGACCTACACCGCATCGCGGCGCAGCATTTCAGCGCTGCCGCCGAGCACCACCTCGCGGCGGCCGCTGCTGACGACGAAGGCGACATCGAGTCCCTGGCTCGCCACGCTTATCTGGCCTACCGCCACCAGCTGAATGCCGTGCAGTATGCGGAAATCGCGGCTCTCGACAACGACGCCCTGGACACTGAATTGGTCAGCTGAAGCTCAGCGACCCGCCACGCCCGCAAGTGAGTTCGTGCCCTCAGCGGCACGAACTCGGCATTCAAAGTATCAAGCCTTGCTTGGCGACGAGCATCGCCAGGGCCAATAACGGCGCAATTCATCGCATCGCAGATGAATTGCGCAGCCGTTTTCAGCCAGCACCGACTATGCAAGCACAGTCCCCGAAAAGAAAAGCCTGCAAGCCGACCCGCATTGGTGTTTGAGTCAACTTGCAGGGAACGAGGAATTTCAAAACAAGAGCGAGCCCAAGAGCCTTCAGGGTTCGCTTCGCATCGGCACTCAGAGCGCCTTTTAGCTTTCATTGGTGCCCAAACCCTTTGAAACCACCGCCTTGATGCCCAAACGAGCGGCCAAAGCTTGTCCCACATGGGGTTTGCAGCAGTCGAACCATAGATGTACCCGCCGTGTAACACAAGCCAAGGCCAGCCCTGCATGTCCAGCTGGACTGCGCGGCCGCAAAAAACTAACGCGCAAAGCCCGCTGATTGGACGGAGCCAAGTCTTCTTCGGCCTTTGCGCGGAATGACTGAGAAATGCCACTAGGCATCGCGATTCTGTGGCGCAAAGGCCTCGTGTTACCTTTTCTTACATGGCTTGCCGAGCTCCCGCCCCAGGGAGAACAGGCGCCAGGGCGCTTTCAAGCCCGCTTGCCCAGCGAAACCCCCAATCGCCAAGCGGAGTTTGGCCTCCCAGAATTGTCACAACAGCGCTAGCGCCTCCATCCGTGACTTACACAACATCACCGAAGTCCAACAGTTCATTGATTTGCAGAGCTCAATCGCAAGGCAAGATTCAGCGCATGTGTGCGCTCGCCCTGCTTCCGCTTGCTGCGGCCTTGACCACGCCCGGACGTGCGGCGCCGCCTGTGGTGAGCGCCGACGGCAGCAATGAGCTCAATGTGCTGCATTGGTGGACCTCCAGCAGCGAGCGCGCCGCGGCCGACCATGTGGCGGCGCGCATGGCGGAGATTGGTCTACGCTGGGTGGACGGCGCGGTGGCTGGCGGCGGTGGTGGCGCGGCCATCAAGGTTTTGAACGAGCGTACTTTGCGCCGCATGGCACCCAAGGTGGCGCAGTTGAATGGCCAGTCCATGAGCGAATGGGCCGATATGGGTCTGCTGCTGGACTTGGACAATGTGGCGCAGCGCCGCAATTGGTCGCGCACCATGTTCCCTCAAGTGATGGCGCAGTTGACCGTCAGAGACCATGTGGTGGCCGCGCCGCTGGGCATCCACCGCATCAACAATCTCTACCTGAACAAAGCGGTTTTCAAGCAGCACAAGATCGAGTTGCCCAGCGACTGGGCCGGCTTGGAGCGCGCAGCCGTGGCCTTGCGGGCGGCCGGCGTCACGCCAGTGGCCTTCAGCGACGAGCCTTGGCAGGTCGCTACCGTGTTTGAAACCCTGCTGCTGGGCGAGGCCGGGCCTGCGCTGTATCGACGAATGATGGTGCAGCGCGAGTTGCAAGCCTTTGACGACCCGGCGCTGGAGCGCACCTTCAAACGCCTGCGCGACTGGCGCAATATGGCCACGGGGCCTGCCAGCGCCGCACAAAGCGGCACACCGCGAGAGCGCCCCTGGACCGAGTTGGTCGCCGACTTTGCCGCCGGCCGGGCAGCCATGTTGATCACTGGCGACTGGGCCCGCGGCGAGCTCGGCACCCTGGGCCTGGAAGGCGGGCGCGATTTCGAATGCAAGGCCGTGCCCGGCACCGCCCAAGCGCACCTGTACAGCATCGATACGCTGGCCATGCTGGCGGGCAATCTGAGCTCACAAGCTGAACAAGAAAAAATGGCCGAGCTGCTAGGCAGCGCCGCGCTGCAGCTGGGCTACAACCGCATCAAGGGTTCGGTGCCGGTGCGCCGCGATGTGCCGGTGGACGAATTGGACCCTTGCGCCCAGCAGTCCTTCAAATTGTTTGCCAACCCCAACACCCCGCGCGTGCCCAGCCTGGTGCACCGCATGGCCTTTGAAGAAGTCGGCAAGAACGCCGTCATCGAAACCGTCCATCGCTTCGCCTTGGACCCCAATCAAACACCGGCCGCCGCGCAGCGCAAACTGCAGGGCCTTTTGCGCGCCCTGGGTCCGAAGTCTGCTGTGAAAGCCGCCCCATGAAAGCCCTGGCATGACCCGCACCATCTTGCTTGTTGATGACGACCAGAAGATCCGCACGCTGCTGAAGACCTATCTGGAAAAGAATCAGTACGAAGTCCGCCTGGCCCACGACGGCGCCAGCTTTCTGGCGGAGTTTGAGCGCTTTCGGGATGAGATCAGTCTGTGTATTTTGGACGTCATGCTGCCGGACACCGAAGGCTTCGCCTTGTGCCAATCGGTGCGTCGGCGCTCCGATGTGCCCGTCATCATGCTGACCGCCAGCGCCGAAGAAACCGACCGCATCGTCGGTCTTGAATTGGGCGCTGATGACTACATCGGCAAGCCCTTCAATCCGCGCGAACTGCTGGCCCGCATCAAGGCCATCCACCGCCGGTCGGGCCAAGACCGCAGCCACACACCGCGCTACTTCCGCTTCAATGGCTTTTGCCTGGACGTGCTGGAACGCAGCCTGATCGACCCCGATGGCGCCGTGTCCGCGCTCTCGGGCATGGACTTCCAGCTGCTCAAACTCTTGGTCGAACACCCCGGCGAGGTCTTGGACCGCAGCCGCCTGGCCGAAGTCACCCGCGGACGCGACCTGGGCCCCCTTGACCGCTCCTTGGATGTGCAGGTCAGCCGCCTGCGCCAGCGCCTGCAAGATGACGGCAAGCAGCCGGCCTTGATCAAGACCGTGCGCGGTTCGGGTTATGTGTTTGCCACCACGGTCAGCGCCGGGCACACGCTCTGATGGCTGAGGAAGGTTTCGCGCCTGGCCGCTCCGGAGCCATGAGTGTCCAAGGTACCCGAGTGGGCCGCGGCTGGTCGCAGCGCTTTACCGCCTTTTTGTTTGACAGCCTGCAGGGCCGCTTTGTGCTGGCCATGTTGGGCGGCATGGTCTTGCTGCAGCTCTTGATCAATCTGCTTTGGTACAAGCAGATCGAGCAGCGCACCAGCCGTCAGACCGAAATGGCGGCCCACCATGTGGCTAGCAGCGCTTTGGGCGTCTTGCGCGCAGTGCGCGAGCTACCGCCGCCCGAGCGGCAGCTGGTGCTGCAGCAGCTGCGCACCATGGGCGGCACCCGCTTCCTGGTCTTTTTCAACAATGCTGAAGTGCCCACCCGCCCCTTGCCCAGCCAGGCGCTGGCCCGACAGCTGGAAACGCAGGTGCAAGACAAGCTGCGTCAGCAGCTGCCCGCTAACGCCAAACTCAGCGTGACTCTGGCCTCGCCGCTTGACTTGATGGTGTCCCCCAACGGCGCGCTACTGGCCGATCTGCCCGACAGCTGGGTCGACCCCTCGCTGCTGTCGCCCGACAGGCCCGCGCCCTTCCTGGTCATCCAGGCCGAGACCGAGCCGGGGCACTGGCTCTACCTCAGCAGCGCCATGCCCGACCCCTATTTTTTGGAACAACTGGAGTTCTTCACCTGGCAGCGCATGGCGCCGCAGCTGCTGACCCTGGGCCTGGCCTTGCTGATGACCCTGACCACGGCGCGCGCCTTGACGCGGCCCCTGCTGGGCCTGAGCCGCGCTGCGGCGCGCATGGGCCACAAGTCCACGCCCAAGCCGCTGCGCGTGACCGGCACGTCTGAGGTGCGCCGCGCCATCCAGGCTTTCAATGAAATGCAAGAGCGCATCCGGCGCTATTTGAGCGACCGGGAGCGCCTGTTTGCCTCCATCTCGCACGATCTGCGCACCCCCATCACCCGGCTGCGCCTGCGCAGCGAATTGCTTGACGACCTGGCCGTACAAGACGAGTTCCATGAGGATCTGGACGAGCTCGACATGATGGTCAAGACCGCTCTGCAAATCGTCAAAGACACCGACATCCACGAGAACCGCGTGCCGGTGCGCATCGACCTGGTGCTGCAAAAAATGGTGCGCGACGCCCGTATGGCCGGCCAGCACATCGAGCTGAGAGAGAAGCCGCTGACAGTGTTTGGCAAGCCACTGGCCCTGAAGCGCGCGCTGGGCAATCTGCTGGACAACGCCATGTTCTATGGCGCCGGCAATGATGTGCCCAAGGCCGAGCTGCTGATGGACGAGGGCGAGCCCGGCAGCCCGGAAGAGGGTCAGGTCTTGCTGACAGTGCGCGACCACGGCCCGGGCGTGCCAGAAAGCGCGCTGGCCAAGCTGGGCCAGCCCTACACCCGCTTGGCCCATGGCGCCAAGCTGCGCGCCGAAGGCTTGGGGCTAGGCCTGTCCATCGTGCGTGACATCGTGGCTGACCATGGCGGCAGCCTGCGCTTTCGCAACCATCCGCAAGGCGGCTTCGAGGTGCGCCTGGCTCTGCCCAGCCGTGCCAGCTAAGCCATTGAAGCAGCCCTCAATCAGCCCAGTCTCGTGAATCCCATTCCTCTGCAACACATCGTCATCGTAGGCGGCGGCAGCGCCGGCTGGATGGCCGCCAATATGCTGGCCCATCAATGGGGCCCGCGCGGTGCGCGCATCACCCTGCTGGAGTCCAGTGACATCGGCATCATCGGCGTCGGCGAGGGCTCCACCCCTTATCTGCGCCAGTTCTTCGCCCGGCTGAACATCAGCGAGGCCGAATGGATGCCGGCCTGCAATGCCAGCTACAAATGCGGGATTCGCTTCCCCAATTGGTCGGAGGTGCAGGGCTATGAGTCCTATGTTCACCCCTTTTTCAACCAGGCGGATCTGGCGATTGGCAGCGAGTTTTTCACCAATGCCTGCTTGCGTCGCCGCGGCAGCGAGGTCGATGCCAATCCGCAAGATTTCTTCATCGCCGCCGAGTTGGCTCGGCAGCGTCGTGCGCCGCATTACCTCCCGCGCAAGGACGGCAAACCCAGCCAGGCGACCGACTACGCCTACCATTTTGACGCCGGGCTGCTGGGCCAGTTCCTGCGCAAACATGCGCTCAAACTCGGCGTCAGTCATTTGATTGGCACCGTGAACCAGGTACGGCAGCTGGAGAACGGCGACATTCAATCCCTGCAGCTGGCCGATGGCACGGTGCTGGACGGCGACTTGTTCATTGACTGCAGTGGCTTTCGCGGCCTGCTGATCAATGAGACCTTGGGCGAGCCCTTTTTGTCTTTTGCCGACAACCTCTTCAACGACCGAGCCATCGCGATTCCCACAGCTTTGCCTGAGGACGAGGACATTCCCTCGGAAACCGTTTCCAGTGCACTCAAGCATGGCTGGGCCTGGCAGATTCCCTTGAGCCACCGCTTTGGCAATGGCTATGTCTATGCCTCCAGCTTTGTCAGCGATGAGGAGGCTGAACGGGAGCTGCGCGCATTCCTCGGGCCAGCAGCCGAAGGCCAGACGGCGCGCCGCCTGCAAATGCGTGTCGGCCGGGTGGCGCAACACTGGCGCAATAACTGCCTGGCCATCGGCCTATCGCAAGGTTTTATCGAGCCGCTCGAAGCCACCGCCCTGATGCTGATTCAGTTCTCTGTGGAGCTATTCATCGCCGAGATGGAGCAAGGGCAGTTCAGCCGCCAACGGCAAGCGCCCTTCAACCGGCGCATCAATCAGATGTTTGAGGGGGTTCGCGACTATGTCGTCACCCATTACCAACTTAATACCCGCGAAGACAGCGACTACTGGCGCGAGAACCGCGCCAATCGCAAGATCTCGGACCGATTGGCCAGCATTCTGGAGGTTTGGGACCGCGGCGGTGACTTCGAATCCGAGCTGACCCGGCATGGCGATGATTTGATGTACATCCGCCCCTCCTGGTACTGCCTCTTGGCCGGCATGGGACGCTTCCCGGCTCGGCTGCAAGCCAGCAAAGCAAGCCCAGCGCCCCTTGGCAAAGAGCCTGCTCGGCGCTCTCTAGAACAAATGGCTCAGCAGTTCTACGGGCACCGGCAGTATTTGCAGCTGCTGGCCCAGCACTAAGAAAGGGCGCCGCATGATGCGGCGCCCTGCTCATTCAAGAGTGACTTTGAAGACTCAGGCCTGCTTCAAGGTCTTGGCCGAACTGCCCCAGCTGCGCAGCTTGTGGCCATGCAAGGCGTAGTACAGGATCAAGGCATAGCAGGGCAGCATGATCCAGTAGGCATGCTGGGAGTTGCTGGCATCGGACAAGCTGCCGTAAACCATGGGCAGCAAGGCGCCACCAGCGATGGCCATGATCAGCAAAGCTGACCCGGCTGCGGTGAATTTACCCAGGCCCTCCAAAGCCAGCGGCCAAATGGCCGGCCAGACCAGCGCGTTGGCAAAGCCCAGCAAGGCCAGGAACATCACCGTATTCGGCACGGCGGGAACGCCCAGCCAGTCTAGCAAGGCCTGAGAGATTCCGCTATCGCCAGAGGAGCCGGTGATGACTCCCAGGGAGAACAGAATGCCACTGACAGCCGACAGGATCAGTGCGCCCTTTTGCGAGAGGAACTTCGGAATCGCCACCACACCCACCAGATAGCCCAGCACCATAAAGCCCATGGTGTAGGAGGTCAGCACCGCAAAGTTCTGGACTCCGAGATTGCGGCCGTACAGACCGATGGTGTCACCGGCGATCACCTCGACCCCCACATAGGCAAACAAAGCCAATGCGCCCAGGACCAGTTGCGGGAACTGCAAAACGCCACGACCGCCTGCCGCATCCGCCTTGGCTTCTTCCTCAAGTGCCAGCTCCGGCAGCGAGGAGAACAAGATGATGAGCATGAAGACCAGCAGCCCAGCGGCCATGGCCAGATAGGGGAAGATCAAACGGGAAGCCAGCTCCGAGCGCGCGGCAGCACGACCCACCTCGTCCATAGCGGCCAGCGCAGAGTCGGAGAACTGGTCGATGCCGGACAACATCAAGGCCGAAAACACCAAGGGCACCACAATGCCCGCGCCCTTGTTGAACAGGCCCATGATACTGATGCGCATGGCAGCGCTCTCGCGAGAGCCAATGCACACGATGTAGGGGTTGATGGCGGTTTGCATCAAGGTCATGCCGGTGGCCAGGGTGAACAAGGCCAGCAAGAACAAGCCGTACTGGCTGCTCTTGGCGGCGGGGATGAAAAGCAAAGCCCCCACAGCCATAACACCCAAGCCCAGCGCCATGCCCTTCTTGTAACCGGTGCGACTCAAGACCGCCGCCGAAGGCAGGGCCATGATGGTGTAGGCAATGTAGAAGGCGAAGGTCACCCACAGAGCCTGGAAGTTATTCAGGTCGCAGACGATCTTCAGAAAAGGAATCAAGGCTCCGTTGAGCCAGGTCACGAAACCGAGGATGAAGAACATCATCCCGATGAAAAACATGGCCAGGACCACACTGGGTGCCGATCCTGCCGATTGAACTTTATTGCCCATGACAGCTTCCATAGAGAGTGAGGTTGCGCTGGCTTGTTCTCACCTTGAAACTTGCGAAAAAGACAAGCCTCCCTCCCAGCACTGGGGGGAGGCTTGTGACACAAGGTGCTGACCCGGAGACTTCCGGGCCAAGGCAAGTCAGCGGCTAGGCCTTAGAACTTGGCGCGCACGCCGATGGTGTAGCGAGGCCCGTTCTCGTACACACCCACCGGGATGCCATCGGTGGTGTTCATGCGGTTGACCGAATTGGTCAGGTTCACGCCAGAGCCGTACACCGTGATCTTGTCGGTCAGGTCGTAGCCGAGGGTGGCGTCCAGTTGACCGTAAGCGCTGGTCTGGTCCTGACCGCCCATGTCCAAACCGCCGAAGTAAGCGGAGCGGTAGTTGTAGGACAAGCGGGCGTTCAGGCCGTGCTTTTCATAGAAAACGCTGGCATTGAACTGATGTTTGGAGTTGCCCACCACACCCAGGCGCGGCTGGCCGGCCACTGCACCGGCCTTGGCGTCGGAGTAGGTGTAGTTCACCACGGTACCGAAGCCCGTCTTGGCAAACGGCTGTTGCCATTGCACTTCCAGGCCATTGATGGTGGCGCCATTGTCAGCATTGTTCGGGCGGGTCACCGAGCGCACCACACCGCCGATGGTCTCAGGCAATGTGGTGTCGTAGATGAAGGTATCCAGGCGCTTGGTGAACAAGGTGGCCGACAACATTGAGGCTTCGGCGAAGTACCACTCCGCACCAATTTCAGCTTGGTTGGCGTGGTAAGGCTTCAGGTTTGGATTGCCAGCCGTAGCGGAACTGGTCGTGCCACTCAACTCGGTGCTGGCGCTCAAGTTGCTGAATGTGTTCCGGGCCATCACGCGGGACACGGCACCACGGATCAGCCACTCCTTGTTCAGCTCATACACCGCATTGAGGTTGGGCAACACGTCGTTGTAGGTGCGCGTGGTGCTGGCCAAGGTCCAACCTGCGGCGTCATTGCCCTGGTTGGCTTCCGAAGTCTGCTTGGTCTTGACCAGGCGTACACCGAAATCACCACGCCACTGGTTGGCGGCGAAATCGGCTTTCACATAGGCTGCAGTGATCTGTTCCTTGATCTTGTAGTACTCGGCCTTGGCCTCGCCGCCCTTCATGCCCTTGTCGAACATGGCGAAGCCCTTGCTGACGGCCAAGCCGTCATCCACCCAGGCGTACTGAGTCAAAGAGCCCGAGGTGGCCGCAGCCTGGCTAAGCAGGGGCGAGGCGCCGGTCGACAAATCGGCCAGGGTCAGGACTTCCCAGCCGGTGCCGCCAGGGCCATTGGTCAGGATGGTGCGATGGTTCTGCACCGTGTTGTCACGCAGCTTCAGGCCCACCTTGACGGCAGAGATGAACGAGCCATTGATGTCGATGGTCAGGTCACCTTGCGCATAGTTCTCGGTGCTCTCCATCTTGCGGATCCAGTCGCGCGTGCCCATCAGCGTCAAAGCCTTGGGGTCGAGCGGGTTCATGCCGATGTACTTGACGTTGTACTGATCCTTGGCCAAGTCGATTTGCGTCTGGCCCTTGCCCTCGAACCAGAAGTTGCGATCGTGCTTGCTGCCGCCAGAGCCGGAGGTGGTACCCACCTGGCCATGGAGGTGCCAGTTGTCAGCGTTGTAAGTGCCTTCAAGGTCCAGCACCTTGGACTTGATGTAGGCCTCACGATAAATCGGTTCGAAGGACACGCCGCCATCCAGGGTCCCGCCGACCAAAGCCTTGGTGCCATCGCTGGTGGTGATGAACTTCGGGTCGGTCACGGCGATCTTGCCGGCCTTGGCCACACCACCCGCTTGCCACAGGTAGTTCTGGTTGTTGTTGTTCATGCTCATGTCTGAATTCATGTAATTCAGAACAATGTCCGTGGCCTGATTGGGGCGGAACTGCAGAGCCAGATTGCCGGTAGTGCGCTCGCGGTCTTGGCGGAAGATGGCCGAGCCACCGCCCCAAGAAGCATAGGCCGGTGTCGACGCGCCCTTCTGATCGACGATATCGTACTTGGTCGCGTCGGTGAAGTTCTCCAGACCGTCACGGCGCATGGTGCGCTTTTGCTGGCTGACGGCGAGCAAAACACCAAAGGTCTTATCCTCGCTCTTCCAGTTCAACAGGCCTGCCAATTGCGGGTCAGTCTTGCCGGGCAATTTGCTGTAAGTCGCTTCGGCTGAACCTTGCACAGTCAGCCGATCCTTGAAGTCCAGCGGCTTGCGTGTCTTGACGTTTACCAGGCCGCCGATGCTGCCTTCATCCAGATCGGCCGAGGGGCTCTTGTACACGTCCAGACTGCCGACGATTTCCGAGGGCAGGATGTCGTAGTTGAAGCCGCGGCTTTGCGAGTCGTTCTTCCACCAGTACGCCGAAGCCACCGACTGCCCATTCAACTGGGTCATATTGAGGTTCTTGTCGGTGCCGCGCACGAAAATATCTCGGCCTTCGCCCCAGGTCCGATCCACCGAGATGCCTGGCACGCGCTGCAGCGAGTCAGCCACGTTTTTGTCGGGGAATTTGCCCACGTCTTCGGCCGAGATCGAATCGACGATGCTGGAGTTCTCACGCTTCTCAATGAGGTTCTTGTTCAACGTGGCCCGAATGCCGCGGATTTCCACCGTTTCGAGTTGCTCAGACTTCTTGCCGGCTTTGGCATCGGCTTCTTGTGCATGAGCGGCTTGCAAGGCAAGCGAACCCAGCGTCAGGGTGATCAGATGGGGCAAGACTTTCTTCTTGAAGCTCGGCTGAGTCATGGCATATCTCCGTAGGAATTATTGGGAAATCGGCGTTGGGAGGGATTGCTCAGCCACAAAGCCTAAGGTCAGTTGATGACCTCTGCGAGGCATGCATTCAAGATGCACCCGACTTTGCCGGACTGGAGCTCTTGCTAACGCTGCGCAATAGCAGCATCGCAAGCCTTCTCGACAGCGGCAATTTAACGCTCTCACCTGCGCTTGACTCAGCGCGTTGCGTTTTGACGGACTTCATTGCATGCAAGTTACATAGCCGCCGTCTCGCGCAAGATTCAGCGGCCCAAACATTCGGGTAGACCCTGAGCTCCCGCACAGAGTCCACCGGGTTTACCTTGAGATCAGAGCGAGGGTGCCGGCACGATGGTGGCGACGCATTCGCCAAAACCAATGCGACGTGCGCCCTCGTGCACCGCATAAGCCCGCAGGCCGACGGCATCCCCGTCCAACAAGAAGCTGCGCGTCTCGCCATTCGGCAGCGTCAGCACTTGCTTGCCGCCATTTGAAAGCTCCAGCATCGAGCCGCCTTCATTGGCTTCGGGGCCTGATTGCGTGCCGGTGCCCAACAAATCGCCGGGCTGCAAATTGCAACCATTGCTGGCGTGGTGGGTCAGCATCTGCGCCAGGGTCCAGTAAGCATGCTTGAAGTTGGAGCGCATCAAACGCGTGGCCGACTCGCCCTTGGCGCGCATGGCTTCGGTCTGCAGCCAAACTTCCAGTTCAATCTGATAGCCGCCTTCGGCACGATTCTTGGCAGAGTCGATATAGGGCAGCGGCTGCGGGTCACTCTCAGGATGCGCAAACGCGGTGCGGAAAGGCTCCAACGCGTCCATGGAGACGATCCAGGGAGAGATGGTGGTGGCGAAGTTCTTGGCCAGGAAGGGGCCCAGCGGCTGATATTCCCAGCCCTGCATATCGCGCGCCGACCAGTCATTCAGCAGGGTCACGCCGAACATATGCTCGTCGGCGTCTTCCATGGCGATGGGCTCGCCCAGCGCGTTGCCACCGGCGACAAACAGGCCCAGCTCCAACTCATGGTCCAGGCGTTTGCAGGCGGCGCGCACCGGTGCTTCGGCGCCTGGCGGCATCAGCTGACCCAGGGGGCGGCGCACGGTGCCGCCGCTCACGCCGATGGAAGAACTGCGGCCGTGATAGCCGATGGGCACCCATTTGTAATTGGGCAGCAGCGGGTTGTCCGGACGGAACAGCTTGCCCACCGTGGTGGCGTGGTAGATGCCGGTGTAGAAGTCGGTGTAGTCGCCGATGCGGCAAGGCACGGCCATCTGCGCAGCGGCCTGCGGCAACAGGCAAGCGCTCAGAGCCGCCTGCTGCTTGGAGCCTTCCAGCAAGGCTTCAAAGATGGCATGGCGCAGCAAGCGGCGCTGCGCCGAAGGCTGGGCCATGAAGGTGTTCAAGTCGCCGTCCGCCAGCGGCTGCAGCAAGACCTGCACGGCCGAGCTCCATTTGCCCGCCGCAGCGGCCAGTTTCAGATCGAGGATCTGCTCGCCGATGGCGATGCCGACGCGGGCGCTCTCGTTCGAGCCGGCGCGGCGGAACAGGCCGTAAGGGAGGTTTTGAATCGGGAAATCGGTATCGGCCGCGTTGGCGCTGGCCACCCAGCTCAAGGCGTCGGGGCGATGGGTGTGGTCAATCAAGCTCATGGCGAGTTCAGGCTTTCGTGTCGGGGGTGAATTGATCGTTCAGGCCGGCCCAGCAGTCGGCATAGCTGCGCTCCAGGGCGCCGCCATTCAGGGCGAAATCGGTGGGAAGCAAGCGCCAGCGGGTCTCGAACATAAAGGCCAGGGTGTGGTCCAGTTTATGCGGGCTCAAGTCGACGCTGGAGGCCTTGGCGAAGGCTTCGGTATCGGGGCCATGGGGCACAAAAGCATTGTGCAAGCTTGAGCCACCGGGCTTGAAGCCCTCGGGCTTGGCGTCGTACTGGCCCAGCACCAGGCCCATGTACTCGCTCATCACATTGCGGTGGTACCAAGGCGGACGGAAGGTGTTTTCCGCCACCATCCAGCGAGGCGGGAAGATCACGAAGTCGCAGTTGGCCCAGCCGGCGGTGTCGGACGGCGAAGTCAGCACGGTAAAGATGCTCGGGTCCGGATGATCAAAGCTGATCGAGCCTATGGTCATGAAGTGCGCAGTGTTGTACTTGTAAGGCACCAGATTGCCATGCCAGGCCACCACATTGAAGGGGCTGTGACCCTGCTCGGCGCGCCACAGGCTGCCGCCATACTTCTTGACGATCTCGTACGCACCCGGCTCGGTCTCGAAGGCCGCCACCGGCGCTTGGAAGTCACGCGCATTGGCCAGGCCGTTGGAGCCAATCGGGCCCAGCTCGGGCAGGCGGAAAGCGGCGCCGTAGTTCTCGCAGATATAGCCGCGCGAGGGGCCGTCCACCGCCACCTTGAAAGCCATGCCGCGCGGCAGCAAGGCGATCTCGCCCGGCGCTACGCGCAAAAGGCCCAGCTCGGTGGTCAAGGTCAACACCCCTTGCTGCGGCACGATCAGCATCTCGCCATCGGCATTCACAAAGGCGCGGCGCTCCATGCTGCGATTGGCCACATACAGATGCGCGGCAATGCCGAGATGCGCGTCCGGGTCGCCATTGACGGCCATGGTGCGCAGACCTTCGATGAAATCGGTGGGCTCTGCCGGGATGGCGGTTGGCGCCCAGCGCAGCGGGTCGGGCGGCGAGACCTGACCCTCTTTGGCACCGGTTCGCAAAAAGGCATGCGCCATCGGCTGGTAGCCACCCACCACCACCGAGGGCTGACGACGGTACAGCCAAGTGCGCAGGTTCTCATTGCGCGGCGCGGTGAAGGCCGCGCCTGAGAGCAGCTCGGCATAGAGGCCATGGGCGGCGCGCTGCGGGCTGTTGCGGCCGATCGGCAAGCTGCCGGGCACGGCCTCGCTTTGATGCTGATTGCCAAAGCCCGCAAGGTAGTTCAGTTCACTCATGGTGTGGGTTCTCGTTCAGAACAGGAATCAAGTTTTCAAGCACAGAGGCCGCTTGCGCAAAGGGCGATCAGTCACGCTCCAAGGCGCGCCACATCTCGAGGTCGCGCTCGGCAGTCCAGATGCGCGGGTCGGCGTGACCCTGGGCTTCGTCGTAAGCGCGGGTCACATCAAAAGGCATGCAATGGGCAAAGATCACCCAGTGGCCATAGCGCTGCGCCAGCTTGGCGTAGGTCTCGCGGTAAACGGTCTTCAAATCAGCGCCTGCGCGGGCGCCCGCCTGCACGCTCTCGTACAACTCGCTGACAAAGGCGCGAGTACCGCTCAAACCCGCCGCCACTTGCTCGGGCGTTTGCAGCGCGGCACCGCGTCCGGGCACCAGCTTGGCGGGCTGCAAAGCGGCCAAGCGGTCCAGCGTTTGCGGCCAGTCTTGAAAATAAGCATCGCCCGCATAGGGCGTGGCATCAAACTCGACCAAATCGCCAGAGAACAGAATACGGTCCTTGGGCAACCAGACCACCGTGTCGCCCTTGGTATGGCCGCGACCCAGCTGCAGGATTTGCACCTCCAACTGCCCCAGCCACAGCGTCATGCGGCCCGAAAAGGTCAGGGTCGGCCAAGTCAGCCCCGGCGGCACGGTTTCAACATTGCTGAACAAACGCGGAAAACGGCCAATCTCGCTGGCCTTGTCTTGCTCACCGCGCTCCACGATCAAGTCATAGGTGTCTTGGCTGGCGATGATGTGCTCGGGCTGATAGGCCGAGGCACCCAGCACACGCACCGCGTGATAGTGGCTCAGCAGCACGTACTTGATCGGTTTGTCCGTCACCTCGCGGACCCGCCGAATCACGTCTTGCGCCATGGCGGGTGTGGCCTGGGTGTCAATCACCATGACCGCGTCGTCACCAATCACGATGCCGGTATTGGGGTCGCCCTCGGCGGTGTAGGCATAAGCATGCTCGGACAAACGATCAAAGCTGACGCGTTTGACCTCCAGATCAGCCTGGGATGCAAAGCTCTTGCTGTTTTGACTCATGAAAACGGCCTCGGGGTGGCGCAGTGACGCAATTTTGCGCCGAGCTGGCGCCAGGCCCGGATTTAACCAAAGTCAAATTGATTTGTCTATTTTGAATTTTTAACCGCAGTTTGGGCGGGGAAATGCGGCGCGGATTCGGTTCTAATCACGCCTCATGCAAAGCCCACTCCCCAGCGAAGCCGCCGAACGCGGACCCCGAGGCATCCAAAGTATTGAAGTCGGGGGGCAATTGCTGATTGCCCTGGCGCACCAAGGCCGCCCCTTGGCCCTGAAAGACCTGGCGCGCGAGGCCGGCATGGCGCCTGCCAAAGCCCACCCCTATCTGGTGAGCTTCATCAAGATTGGTTTGGTCGAGCAAGACGGCAGCAGCGGCCGCTACGGCCTGGGCCCCTTGGCCCTGCAACTGGGCTTGATCAGCTTGCAGCAATACGAACCGGTGCGCCTGGCGACGCCGCGCATCGAAGAACTCGCTCTGCAACTGGGTCACACGGTGGCCATCACCGTCTGGGGCGATCGCGGCCCCACCATCGTGCGGGTCGCCGAAGCTCCCAGCCCGGTGCATATCAGCATGCGCCACGGCACGGTGATGAGCTTGACGGGGACGGCTTCAGGTCGATTGTTTGCGGCCTATCTGCCCCGCGAACGCATTCAAGAGTTGCTGAATGCGGAGCAAGCGCAGGGCGCGAGCAGCGCAGATCCAGCGCTGGAATCCTTGCTCGCGAGCGTGCGGAGCAAGGGCCTGGCCAATTCGCATGACGGCGTGGTGCAAGGCGTCAGCGCACTGGCCGCGCCGGTCTTTGATGATCAGAGCCGCTTGGTGCTAACGCTGACCGCCATCGGCCCCAGCGGCAGCTTTGATCTTGATCCAGCCGGCCCAGTCGCTTGCGCTTTGAAGCTGGCGGGAGCTGAGTTGTCTCGGCAGTTGGGCTGGCGCCCCAGCGGACCATAAAACCTGCCGCTGTTTCAAGCCAAGGGGCTTACTGACGCAGCTTGGCCAAGATGGCCGTTTCCTCGGCCGCACCATAGGAGTAGGGATAGAGCGAGCGGGTAGACGCGGCACTCGCCTCGTCACCCCCAAAGCGCGCGATTTGTTCGCGTGCATAGTTCAAATCCAGACCCAACAGCACGGCAGGCGCATTGACGCGCGGATTCATTCGCGCCTCGCCCAAAAGCTTGTAGCCCAACGTCCTGCAATAGAAGGGCACATGGCGAGGATTGACCTCAATCACGGCCATCTCACAGCCACTCAAACGGTGCGCATGCAAATAGGCCAGGTGAAACAGTCGCGCCAATAACTCTTTGCTGCCACTGACCTGGTGATCCACTGCCAATCGGCCAAACTCGCACAGGACCTTGCCTCTGGCGCGCAAATCTGCCAGCTCCGAAGCGAACACCAAATCAGCCTTGAGCCCTTGTGGCGAATCGAATCGAACCGCAATCGTGCCCACGGTGGTCGCACCTTCAAAAGCAGAGCAGACCACGACCGAGCCCTCTTCAAGATGGGTACTCAAGTCTTTGCAAACATAGCCGCGCTCGGCATAGCGCCTGCTCACCAAATGCCCCGCGCTCTCCCATTCAGAGGCCGAGGCCGTTGCAAGTGCCAGCTGGGGCTGCGCCCGCGAATAGCTTGTCACTTCGATCGAATTCATGTCACTCCAGCCGCTTGTCAAGCACCCAAACCAGGGGGCACCAAAAGAAGCCCGAAGTCTATAGACCAAAGCGTGAAAAATTCACGCTGAAACAGACCGTTACGTTTGATGCTGGAACTCACAAGTCCTGTACTTTCAGCGGCACAAGCAGGCAAAGAAAACCCACACGCCGACACTTTCACCGTGGGCGCTTCTGTAGGGAAAAAGGGGGGTGGGGTACGGCCCAACTCGCAAGAGCTGGGCCGTCAGGAAGCGAGCATCAGCCGGCAAGCCCGACTCGATCCAAATCGACCGATCGGCAAACCCACCGTTGAGCCACGACTCCAGTCAAGGCCTGATCAGCGTTGACGCATGCGCCTAGATTCAGGCCACCGTCGCGTGCTGAGTCGCCAGGCGATTCATATTACCCATCGACACGCGGTGCATTTCCAGCAAGGCGAGCACGCCGCTGCGATGCAGTTGCACCACTTTGTCGTCGGCCAGTTCGGCCAGCTTTTGCTCATCGACGGCCAGGAAACCTTCGACGTCGATCTTCTCGCCATTGCTCAGCGTGGCTTCGAAGCGCATATCGCGCAGCAAGTCCAATTCAACCAATTGGGTGCAGAAAGCACGGGTGCGTTCGGACTCTTGCTCGAAGCTTTCCAGGAAGTTCTTAGCATTCAGCAAGAACTCGGTCGGCTGACCGTCGGCAGCGAACAGCGAAGTGCCTTCGGTGACCGAGAAGCCAGGCCATTCGCTGTCATAGCAAACTGCCACGGTGTCGGAGTTCTCTTCAATGCGGGCCATGGCGAAGGGATAGCGACGCAGATAGGCCGGCACATAGTTGCCTGTCCACACGCCATCTTTGACGAACAAATTGGTACCGGGCTTCAGGCCCAAGACGGCCAGGGGCGCAATCGTCGGCTTGGCGCCTTCGGCCGGCGGCTCGCCAACGCGCACGAACACGATCGGGTATTCCTTGCAGGCTTCAGCAAACTCGACCACGGCCAGGAACAAAGAGTTCATGCCTTGCACGCGATCAATCGTCGACAGCTCGGTCTTCAGGCGCAGATGCTTGTGAGCCTCGCGGTCCAGGGGCACCAGATTGCCATACAGCGGGGGGGTCGTACTCATTCTTTATCTCCATCAACAGCCAGTCGACTGACCAGCACTTTGTCCACACGCTTGCCATCGAGGTCCACGACCTCGAATCTCCAAGCATTCCACTCCACCACATCGGCCGTGCGCGGCAAGCGCCCCAGCAGCAGCATCACCATGCCGGCCAGGGTGTTGTAGCGCCCACGATCCTCTTCGGGCAGTTCCTTCAGCTCCAAGCGGTCCTTCAGCTCCGTCACAGGAATCAGGCCATCAAGCAGCCAGCTTCCGTCCTCGCGTTGCACCGCCCAGGCATCTCCATCACCGGGCGCATTGAACTCGCCCGCGATTGCTTCCAGCACGTCGCGCACAGAGATCACGCCCTGCACCTCGCCGTATTCATCCACCACAAAGACCAAGGGCGCGTCCGACACCCGGAACTGCTCCAGCAACTCCATGCCGGACAGGGTCTCGGGCACAAAGACCGCGGCCTCCAAATCCTCAGCCAAAGACAGGGGCTGGCCACTGAGTGCGCGCTGCAGCAAAGCCTGTGCGGCCACCACGCCCATCACCTCGCCCAAGCTGCCGCGGCACACCGGATAGCGGCTGTAGCCATGGGCTTTGACAACCTCTAGCACCTGCTCGGCACTGTCGTTCACATCCAGCCAGGCGATCTCGGCACGCGGGATCATCATCGAACCGATCTCGCGCTCGTCCAGGCGGAACACATTGCGCACCATCTGATGCTCGTGTTCTTCGATCACTCCGGCGTCCAAGCCTTCTTCCAGGCTGGCGGCGATTTCTTCTTCGGTCACGCCGCGCGCGCGACGCCCACCCAGGCCAAACAGGCCCAAGACCGCTTCGGTACTGAAACTCAGAAACTTCACCAGAGGCCCGGTGGCGGCCGACAACACATTCATCACCGGCGCCACGCGCCGCGCCACCATCTCCGGGAAAATCTGCCCCACGCGCTTGGGCACCAATTCGCCAAAGATGATGGACAACATGGTGATCACCACCACCACGATGCCGGTGGACGCCACATTCAACCAGCGCCCGTCCCAGCCAAACTCTCGGCCCAGCCATTCGGCCAAAGGGCCCGAGAAGGCGGCATCACCGACGATGCCGTTGAGCAAACCAATCGAGGTGATGCCGACCTGCACGGTCGACAAAAATTTGGTCGGGTTGTCGTGCAGCATCATGGCCGCTTGGGCGCCTGACTCACCTGCCTCCACCAAGACCTGCAAACGCGCCTTGCGACTGGCCGACAAGGCCATCTCCGACATGGCGAAGAAGGCGTTCAACAACAACAGAAAAATAAGTAAGGCGGTATCCATGGAGAGCGCATCCCGATGCCTAGGGTCTTCCCCAGGGGCTGCGCATGCAGATTGACGAAAGGCGCAAGGGTATCAGAAGGACATGACGATGGAAGCAGCACAATCCCGGCATGAACTATCTGATCGGTGACCTGCAAGGCTGTTGCCACGCGCTGGAGCGCCTGCTCAGCAAAATCGATTTCTCACCCTCGCGTGACCAGCTTTATCTCCTAGGCGATCTGGTCAACCGGGGCCCCGCATCGCTGGCCACGCTGCGGCGCTTGATCGCGCTCGAGGGCTCGGCCACCTGCCTGCTCGGCAACCATGACTTGCACCTCTTGGCCGTGGCCCATGGGGCCAAAAAGGCGCACCGCAATGACACCCTCAGCGACATCCTCGACGCCCCTGATCGAGAAGCGCTGCTGCACTGGCTGCGACAACAACGCATGGCCTGCTATGAACAGGGCTGGCTGATGGTGCATGCCGGTGTGCTGCCACAATGGACACGCGACAAGACCTTGGCCCTGGCCGCCGAGGTCGAGGCCCTGCTGCGCGGCCCCGATCTGGGCGAGTTTTTGCAACAGATGTATGGCAATGAACCCGCGCTGTGGCTGGACGAATTGCGCGGCCTGCCTCGCCTTCGATGCATCGTCAATGCACTGACCCGCCTGCGCTTTGTCGATGCCAGCGGCCAGATGGACTTGAAGACCAAAGACGGCGCCGACGGTGCCCCTCCCGGCCACATGCCATGGTTCGAAGTGGCCAGCCGCCAAAGTGCCGACACGCCCATCGCCTTCGGTCATTGGTCCACCCTGGGCCTGCTGCAGCGCCCGGATCTGCTGGCCTTGGACACCGGCTGCGTCTGGGGCGGTCGACTGAGCGCCGCTCGGGTCGAAAACGGCCGCGCCCTGGAGTTGATTTCGGTGAAATGCGAGCAGGCGCAAAAGCCCGGTTAGAATCTCGACCCTGCCATGGTCTACACCATGATGGATGATTCTAGGAAGCTTGGCCGAGCGGTTTAAGGCACCGGTCTTGAAAACCGGCGAGGGTTTATCCCCTCCGTGAGTTCGAATCTCACAGCTTCCGCCACAATCAAAGGGCTCGCTCAGGCGAGCCCTTTTTTTTGCCCTCATGCCCCAGCAAGCAACGGCCCATCATGACCCTGCGCTACCAAACCATTCCCGTGACCGCTTTTGCGCAAAACTGCTCGCTCGTTTGGTGCGATGCCACGATGGATGCTGCAGTGATCGACCCCGGAGGCGATTTGCCGCGTTTGAAGCAAGCGGTGCAGGCGCTTGGCCTCACGCTGAAAGCGATCTGGCTGACCCATGCCCATATCGACCACGCCGGCGGCACCGGGCAGCTCGCGCAAGAGCTGCAACTGCCCATCATCGGCCCGCATCCGGGCGACCAGTTCTGGATCGATGGCCTGGCCCAGCAGAGCCAGATGTTTGGCTTCCCGCCAGCGCTGCCCTTCACGCCCACGCGCTGGTTGGCCGATGGCGATACCGTCAGCATCGGCCATGAAACCCTGAATGTGCGCCATTGCCCGGGCCACACGCCCGGCCATGTAGTGTTTCACTCGCCCAGTATTCAGCGCGCCTTTGTCGGCGATGTGCTGTTCGCGGGCAGCATAGGCCGAACCGACTTTCCGGGCGGCAACCATGACGATTTGATCGCTTCCATCCAGCAGCGCCTCTGGCCCATGGGGGATGACACCGTGTTCATCCCCGGCCATGGCCCGGAAAGCAATTTCGGCCGCGAGCGGCGCAGCAACCCCTACGTTCGCGAGGTTTGAACGGTTGATGCGCGCCGGCTGAGGTTCACGCGCGCAAAGCCCGCGCCAGATCGGCAAACAAGGGCCTGGCGCTCACATCGGCTTGAGTACAGGCTTGCTGCAGGCCCTGCAGCGCCACCATGGGCTGCGCGGCAGTGTCATCGCAACGAGCCAGCCACTCTTCCAGCAAATGCCCAAAAGCCAAGACCTCCAGGCGCTCGATCGCCTCGCGCTCGGCGCGACTCAGGTTTTCAGGCAAGAGCGTGGCGGCACCAAAATCGCCCAACCAGACTTCGCCACGGCCGTTCCACATCAGGTTGTGGGCATAGAGGTCGCCATGCGAGATGCCGCGACCGTGTAGATACCAAGCCGCATCGACCACGCCCTGGGCCATGCGCCACAGTTGCTCGGCCGTGAAACGGATCTCGGGCGCATAGACGTCGCGGGTGCAGCTACTCAAGCTGGGCGGGCCCGCCAAAGTGCTGAAGTCCGGCCCGATGCGCGGCATGACCAGCCCTTCGGCGCCCATCGGGTGAGCCGTTAGACGCCCGCAGGCCGAGATCAGGTGAGGATGCAAACCCGCCGCCAAGCTGGCCGCCCATTCGCTGTGCGGCCAGCCATCGCTGGTGACTTCACCCTTGAAGACCTTGAGCGCCAGCTCGCGCAACTCGGGCGCCGCCTTGGGGTCTTGGGCCGCATAGATCACACCCGAAGCCCCCTGCCCTAGTACATCGCTCACCAAGAGTCGCTCCCAAGCAAACTCGGGCAGATCGGCCACCTCCAAGACGGCCGACTCACGCGCTGCCCCCCAGGGGTTGCCCCCCAAGGCCAGCCAGGCCAGTTGCGGCATGGCCAGCAGCCAGGACGGTATGCGCTCGAAGCGATTGGCCGAGATGCGCAGCAGGCCCAGCTGCTGGCACTGCTGCATAGCCTCCGGCAGGCTGCTGAGTCGATTGCCAGCCAGGGCCAGTTTCTGCAGCTGCGGCCGCTCGCCCAAGGCCTCGGGCAACTGCTCCAACTGGTTGTCGGTCAAGATCAACCAGCGCAGCTGCGCGGGTAAGGCCGCGGCGGACAGCTCGGTCAGCTGATTCGCCTTGAAGCCCACCATGCTGAGTGAAGGGCAGGCCCCCAGCACCTCGGGCACACGGCTGAACCGGTTGTCTGAGCAAAACAGCACTTTGAGCTTGTGCAGACGCGGCAGGTCCTGCGGCAGATCGGTCAAGCGATTGCCCGAGAGGTTCAGCACCTCCAGGCTGTCCGCCAAGTCAAACACCTCGGGCGGCAGCTCAGTCAGGGCGCAACTCAAGTCCAGGCGGCGGATGCCTGCCAGTTCGCCGGCGCGCAATTGGGCAAGGGTGTGCATGCGGAAAAATTCGGTGTCGAAAAACGGAGGGAGGCGCGATTGTCGCGCGCTCTGGCCACCCGCCCAGGCCATGCGCCTGCTCAGTTCAACGATAGCGCTGCAAAACCTGCTCGACTGCGCCATCCTTCACCATCTGCTTCACCGCAGACTTGATGCGAGAGGCTTCAAGCCCTGGCTTGGGCGCCAGCGCGCAAGCCGTATTGACCGAGGCCAGGGTTTGGAGAAATTTGAGGCGCTGGTGCTGCGGCTGCTGCTTGTTGAACCAATCGGCGATCAGGCGATTGCTCACGGCAAAGTCGCTGCGCCCACGCAGCATTTTTTCGAACACCAGGGCCTGAGATGGCGCGTCTTCGCGCAGCATTCGGCCGCTGCTCAAGGCTTCATCCAGGGCGGGATACAAATAGCTCGTCACCAAGCCTACCGTGACGCCGCCCGCCACGCGGTCCAGGTCCAGGGTTTTGCCTTGATAAGTCGCCGGCGCCAGCAAAACATCGTCCATGCGCAAGACCAGCTCGGTCCAACGCTCACTGGGTAGTTTCTCGTTCAGCCACTCAGGACTGACCAGGCAATGCAGATCCACCGCACTGTCCTTCAACATGGCCTCCACTCGCCGAGGCGGAATCACTTGAATCTGTAGTGGAGCATCCAAGCGCTTGGCAATCTCTTGCGCAAGCTCCAAAAGAATGCCGCCCTTGATATGCCCCTTCTCATAACTCGCAAAAGGCATGGCCCAGGATTGGCTGATGCCCATGCGCAGCGGGCGAGCCTCTGGCTCCGCGCCCAGAGCCCAAGAGCAAAGCCCGCTCAGGAGCAGCAGGCCCAAGGCTTGAATCCGGCAGTCTGAGCGTCGCTTTGCCATGATGACCCGAGTGTACGGGGATCAGCCGTTAGGCCCTATCCCTCCGCGCCCCAAATTCGCTAGCGCGACAAGTCCAGCGCCTTCTTCAAACTTGGACTGATGGCCTCAGCCATGCGCAAGAAACCCAGGTCGGTGGGGTGGGTGCCGTCGACCGTGGCTTCACCATCTTGACCCAGCAGGGAATCACCAGGCACGAAGAAGAGGCGATCGTCCTTGGTCATCAGCCGCGCCACGATGGGAGCCAAGATCGCGTTCTTCACGGCATGATCCGTTTGATTCAAGGGCCCCAGTCCCGCTTGCTGATAGCTGATATTGCCAAGCAAGATGATGGGTATCCGCGGATGCCGGGTGCGCAGCCGGGCCACAAAAGGCTCGATGCGTCCGGCAATCTGCAGCGGCGTCATATTCGGCAAAGGGTCCAAGATGAAGACGCTTGGGTTCAGTTCTGAGACCAAATCCGCCGCCACGATCTCGGCATTGCCATTGCCCGAGAAGCCCAGGTTGATGACGGGCAGATTGAACTTGCGACCCAGAATCGCGGGGTAGGCCATGCCCGGCCGGGAAGCACAACCGCCCTGCGTGATCGAGGTGCCGTAGACGACCACCGTTTGTGCACTCAGCGGCGCCATCGCCGCCAGCTTGGCACTTGCGGGCACGCCGATCTGCAGGTCTTCAATGCCGTTGTACAGCGGCAGATAGAGGCGATAGTCGCGCATGCCGCCGCCGGCCGGCACGCTGGCCAGTTTGACCAGATTGCTCGGGCTCTCGGTAGGCCGGCCCACACCCAGCCACTGCCAACGGCCCTCATGGCGCACATACAGGTCCAGCCCACTCATGCCTGTGGCGGGCATGTGATCCATGGCCAGGCCCGGGTTGATCAGGGTCCAGCGTGCGCCGATTTCGCTGGCATCGGTGGAGAAATTGATTTCGATGCCGGCACTGTGGCGGCTCAAGCTCCAGACTTCGGGCCGAACCATTTTTTCCGCTCGCGCAGGCAAGCGATCCCAAGGCTTGGCCAGTTCATTGACAGGCCAACCGGCGCTGCTGCGCCTGAGTTGCAGGGCCGAGTACCAACGCAAATCGCTACCGGGCTGAGTGACCGAAAAGTTAGGGTCCAACTTTTCTGGCGCCAGCGCCGCGCTGTCCGCTTGAGCGAGGGCCAGGGTCATGAAAAAAACACCGGCCAAGCCAGTCATCAGTGAGTGCAGCGCCATGCCATCGTGTCCGTCTATTGAGAAAAAGAAAAAAGAGCGAAAACCCCTCGCGTCGAGGCCTGCGCCCGGAGCGCAGCAATTCGGCGAATCAGCATCAAGCCAAGTTCAAACCCCATTGTGTGCCGCGCTCAGGCCGCGGCTCACCTCAGCATGCATTAGCATGCCCGCCCATGCGCCGCAATCTTGCCCATCATCTCAATGGCCTGCGATTTTTCGAGGCGGCAGCTCGGCATCTGTCCTTCACCCGCGCGGCTGAAGAGTTATGCGTGACCCAGGCGGCGGTCAGCCATCAGGTACGCGCACTGGAAGAAGCCCTCTCCCTGCAACTCTTCGAGCGGCGCCCTCGGCAAGTCAATTTGAGCCCGGCGGGCACGCGCTTGTTGGCGGTCTTGTCCAGCAGTTTTGATCACATCGAGTCGGTGCTTGATGAGCTGAAGCGCCAAGGTAGCAGCAGCTTGCAATTGGCGGTGACGCCTTCGTTTTCCAGCCGCTGGTTGATGCCGCGCTTGCCGCATTTCTGGGGTGCGCACCCGGATATCGAGCTGCACCTGCACCATACCGCGCAGGCAGACGCACTCGCTCGCGGCGCTGCAGACGCCGCCATCATCTGGACCCACGGCAGTCCGGAGAAGCCGGGGCGCCTCTGGGCGCAACGTCTCTTCGGCACCGCCTTGAGCCCGGTGTGTGCTCCAGGGCTGGCGCGGCCTGATGCCCCCCTCAGCGAGCCTGAAGCTTTGCGCCATTACCCCTTGCTGCATGAAGACAGCTTTGAGGACTGGCAGCGCTGGATGCAGGCCGCCGGCGTGGCCGATGCGCGGGTGCAGCAGGGCCCCGTCATCGACGACAGCAATGCCTTGCTGATGGCCGCCATGAGTGGCCGCGGTGTGGCCCTGGGCCGCCTGGCCTTGGTGGCCGATGACTTGCGCAGTGGCCGTTTGATACGGCCTTTCGAATGCAGCATCGAAGCCGATGGTGCCTATTGGCTGATCGCCTCGCAGACGACGGCCGAACAGCCCCGCTTCAAGGCGCTGGCGGCTTTTCTTCAAGCAGAAGCGAAAACGCCAACCGAGCACCATCCGGGCTGAGCGCCAAGTTCTTGATCACCCCGCCCAAATGGCGCAGGTCGGCAAAGGGCTTGAACCCCGTGCCCGGCCGGCCGTCCCAACGCAGCAGGCGCCCACCTTGCGGCAAGAGCAATGAGCCATCGGGCAACCAGACAAAGTAATGGCTGCGACCGGCCTCGCCCTCGCCGGCCGGGGGCAACGGCAAGTCGATCAATGCCTGAGGCTGTGCGTCCTGCAGGCCCATGGCCATCAAGACCCAGCGCTGCGGGTCTGGCTTGTCGATGAAGCTGACGCGATCGCCCTGCGGCATGCGCGCAAAACCACTGCCCGGCTTCTCGCTAAGCAGCACCTGTCGGCCGATCATGCGATCTTCCAACACGAGCCGATGTGCATTGCGCTCGGCTTGATCGTCCACCAAGAAGAGCGCCATTTGCTGCGCGTTGATCCAGGCGTGGTAGCCCACCCTCAGCGTCGGCGTGAGGGCTTCGAGGGGCTGGCCGTCCCAGCCAAATCTCCATACCGGCGGCGCCTTGGCCTCGGCGCCATAAAAAGGGTCGGGGCTTTGCACTCGAATGACGGAGAAGCCTCGCCCATCGGCCATGGGCGTTGGGGAATACAGGCTCTCCGTGCTTTGGGTGATCGCGCGAGTCTGCGCGCTGACAAAGTCGTAGCGATAGATATTGGGGGTGCCGCTGCGCTGAGAAACGTACAGCAAGCCGCTCCCGTCCATCAAAAAGGCAGGCTGAAAATTGCTGCCCGGGCCAGACGTGATCTTGATCGGGGCGCCGAGACGGCCGGTAGCCAGATCCAGGCTGGCCACGTACACAGCGATATTGGGTTCGGTCGCAACCGCATCAGCCGCGGCCACGGGTTTTGCTGTCGGCGCTGGCAAGGGCAGGCTGGCACAAGCGCTCAACAAGCCCCCCAACACCAGTGCGCCGAAACGGGCCAAGGCCCGCCGGGCAGGAAAGCTGGTGCGTTCGGATCGAAACACGGCCATCGCCGCCCTCTCTTCCATGTTTCAGTGGTTTGAATCGGACCGGACCGAGGCGGCAGGACCGCCTCGGCCGGCCTCAAGTCCCTCAGCCTTCGTCCTTGAAACCAAAGGCACGCTCATGCACATAGACCAGCTTGCAGTCTTGCAGGTACTGGGCATCGTGGATGCGGCCCGCGGCCACATAGCCGGTTTCGCCTTCGCTCAAGGTCAGCGGCGGGCCATCGGCATGCAAGGCGCCGTCCGCGTCGCGGGTGAAGAACTGGATGCGCATCTGCCCTTGCACCACCACCGTCATGTCATTGCCGGGGTGGCTGTGCGGCGGCTCGCTGCTGCCGGCCTGCCAGCGCTCCAGCATCACCTCGACACCATCGGGATTGGCCGGAACGCAGGTGCGCACGGTGAAGCCCTCAGGTGCACCGGGTGCTTCAACGTGGTGGGACCAGATCGAACTGTCGTGTTGCTGTGTTGTCATGAGAACTCCGTTTCCTTAGAAGGCCATGGTCAGCGACAACTGGGCGTTACGGCCCAGGATAGGCCGTGCATAGTAGTAGTCACTGCCGCCCGGTGCTTGCACAAAGCCTGAGCGCGGGTTGCCTTCGGTCAGACCGATGGTGTTGGTGAGATTTTGCACGCTGGCGTTCAGGGAGAGCTTGGGCGTCAGCTCATAGCGCAGGCTCAAATCCCAGGTTTGATAAGCCGGCAGCTTGACCGAGTTGGACACATCGGCGTATCGCAGGCCCATATGGTGATAGCTCAGGGTCAGTTCGCCCTTGTTGTCATTGAAGTAGACCGTCGGTGCGATGGTGTAGTTCAGCTCCGGCGTGCGCTCCGGGCGGTTGCCGTTCCAGCTGGTGGCTTCTTTGCGCAGGTCTTCCAGCTCTTGGCCCGATCCACGCAGCACGCGCAAATCATTGACGCTGAAACGCGAGCGCTGCACCACGCCCACGGCATTCAGCTGCAGCCACTTCAGCGGACGCCAGTTCATTTCGAACTCCAGGCCGTTGGACTTCACGCCTTGCAGCATCTCCACCTGCGAGTCCCCCACCTCGGCGCCATTCGGGTCACCCTGGAAGTCGGCCTTGTAATAGGTGAAGGTGCCGGTGAAGCCGCGCGTTTGGTAGCGCAAGCCGGCTTCGGCGAACTGAATGCGGGTGACCGGCAGGTCGCCAGTGGCCTGATAGCTCTTGGCGTAGCGGCCATAGACGGCCATATTGTCATTCAGCAGGTAGTTGCCACCGACGGTCCAGGACGGTTCGCGCCAGTCATTGCGGATGCTCTCGTATTGGCCGTTGGTCGGATAGGCCCAGCGGTTGTTGGCAATGATGTTGTCCACATCGCAGGCGGCATCGCCGAGCTTGTCGACATCGCAGCCGGGCTTGAAGGCGCCAGGGATGGCGGTGTACTCGTTGTAGCCGCTGCGCTGCTCGCGGTATTTGTACTGTTCGATGCGCAGGCCAGCATCCAGACGCAGGCGCTCGTTCACCTTGTACTCGTTGTTCAGGTAGATGGACGTCGAGTTGTTGTGAAAGGTCGAGTTGCCATCGCCCCAGGTGGAGTACTCGCGCACGCCGTTCTCGGTGTAGGCGCCGACCACTTTGCCGGCGGGGTCCAAGGCCACGATATCCATGCGGCGGGCGTGCGTGCGCACATCGGTGACGAAGCGCGCGGTGGCCGGGCTGCCGTTGGGGCCGATGCGGGTGTCAAAGGCCAAGAGGCCCACCGTCAGGCTGTTGTTCGGCGTATTCCAGCTCAGCGACAAATCGTTCACCGCCTCGCGCTGCGCCTGCTTGTCGGCCTGCAGCACATTGTCGGAAAGCAGGCCATTGCCATTCAGCGCATTCAGCTGGGCTGGGGTCGACAAGATCTCGCCGGTGGACACCACCCGCAGCGCCGGTGTGCATTGCCCGCCACAAGAACCGGCGAAGCGATCCAGCATTTCCTGCACATAGCCGAATTTGGCCGGGTCGAGCCGGTTGACGGCCGGGCGCAGGCTGTTGTTGCTGGAGGAGAAGACCACGCTGGCGGTCACATCGCTGTCGGTGTAGCGGCCCTTGGAGCGCAGGGTCAGCTCTTTGCTCAAGGCTTTCTCGAAGCTATAGCCAATGGCCGTGGCCTTGACGTGATAGCCCTCACGCGAATCGTTCAGCTGGCTGAAGCTGCCGGGCACCAGCGAGGTGCGCACGTTTTGCACGCCCGAATCCAGGCCGATCATGGTGCCGTAATTGGCATTGATGCCTGGCAGACTGCGCGGATTGTCTTTGCCCTGCACGGGGATCGGCAGGTAGAAGGTGTTGTGGTCATCGACCAGCTTGGCGTTGATGCTCCACTCGCCGCCCTCGATCTTCTTGCCCACATGGGCGCGCAAGGTGCCGCCGAAGTTGGCGGTGAACTCGGGGTTACGCACGCCGTCGTCGCGGCGATAAAAGCCCGAGGCACCGGCAAACCATCCATCGCCCAGGCCGCCAGCGTAGCGCAGATCAATGCGGCGGGTTCCGTAGTCTGAAGTCGTTAGGCGCACCGCGCCTTCTGGCGCGCCCTTGTTGCGGTAGGTGAGGAAGTTGATGGTGGCGCCCGCGCCATTGGTGGTCAGAATGGCCGAGGTCCCGCCGCGCACCGCCTCCAGGCGGTCAATGCCGACTTCCTGCTTGACCAGGCCGTCGGCCGTCCAGCTGGGGTAGTAAAACACCGGCAGCCCGTCTTCTTGCAGCTGCACCCAGCGCTGGTTGCCGCCCGACATGCCGCGCACCGAGTAGTTGTTCGACATCTCGCCGCCCGAGGCTTCCACATACATACCGGGGATCAGCTCCATGGCCTCGGCGGTGGAGCGCGGCGCTTTGCGATCCAGCTCGTCACGGTCGGCCACAGTCACGGCCACCGAGCTGTCGCGCAGCGTGCGGTTCAGGCCGGTGCTGCCGGTGACGACCACCCGGTCGAGCTGGCTGGCTTCATCTTTCTTGTCGGCCTTGCTGTCGGCCGTGGCGGCTTGCTGCGCCAACGCGGGCACAACGCCCAGGCACAGCAGTGCAGCCATACAAATAGCGCTGGGCTGCAGGCGGCGCGGCAGTCGCGCTGCGGGGCTTGAGGAAAAGGTCTGCCCGATCTTGCTTGTCTTGCTCATCATGATCTCCATGTCTCCAGAGGTTTTGCTTTTAGGAAGGAAGGTAGGAACGAGAGAAAAAAACGGACGAAAAAAGCCACCCAGCACGCGGCCGGAATTGCGCTGCGCGTTGCGGTTTTGCTTGCTTAAAAACGGTCGCGCCTCGTCCAGGCGCGCCGCGTCAGGTGGCCCCCACGCTGACGCCAAAAGGCGTCAGCCCCCCCGAGGGGGCGGCAGGAAGCACTTGGGGCGGCCCTGCGCTTGCTTCCAGTGAGGCGGCGTCATAGCGCTCGACTCGCACCCAGCAGGGCCGGCGGCTCCTGGCTGGCAATCACATAACTGGGCACGGCGGCCAGATAACCCGCCATGCGACCCTTGGCTTCAAAGCGCTCGCGAAAGCGCGAAGCCCGAATCCATTCACGCCCGAGTCGCGGCACGATGCCGCCGCCGATGTAAACCCCGGCACGCGCGCCCAGCGACAGCACCAGGTCGCCGGCCACATCGCCCAAGAAGGCGCCAAACAGATCCAAGGCCTCGACGCACTGCGCTTGGCTTTGCGCCTGTGCCTGTTCGATCACCGCGGCGGGCGTGGTGCCCGCGGGCAATGTGCAGCCGTCCAGCTCGCACAAGGCCTCGACCAGATGCACCAGGCCCGGCCCCGACAACACCCGCTCGGCCGACACATGACCAAAGCGCCGCGCCAGCTGCTGCACCAGGCGGTGCTCGCGCTCGCTGTGAGCCGCCAGGCTGACATGCCCACCCTCCGTTTGCAGCGCCGTCCATTGCCGGTCGCCGGTGGACACCAAACCCGAGACGCCCAGGCCGGTACCAGGGCCCAGCAAGGCCAGGGTCCCAAAGTCGGCAACGGCGGCCACAGCACTCGGCCCACCGCAATGCCAAAAGTCCGCTTGCGGCAGCGCCGGAATCGCCAGCGCCAAGGCGGTGAAGTCATTCATCACCACCAGTCTTTGCAGGTCCAGCTCGCTGCGCAGCGCTTTAGCCGAGAAGCTCCAGTCACGATTGGTTAGGCAAATCTGGTCTTGCAAGACCGGCGTGGCCACGCCCAAAGCCGCTTGGCTGGGCGGCGCCAGTCCGTCACGACCCAGGCCGCTCAGGTAATCCTGTATGCAAGCGGTCAGGCTTGGAAAGTCCGCGCAAGGCATGACCCGCACCCGCTCGATGCGCGCCCCTGCCCCGCCCTGCCAAGCCAGGCGCACATTGCTGCCGCCCACATCACCCAGTAGGCTGGGGCCGGCCTGCGCCAAGCCGCGATGAGGTTTGACACCAATCTCAATCATTCCTTGATCTCCTCAAGTCGTTTCAACGCGCGTCCAGATGCCACCGGCGCGATGACTGCGCAAGGCTGCGTCCACCAAGAGCAATCCCTCCAGGCCATCGGCCACCTGCGGCAGGCCCAAGCTCTCCGCCGCTGGCGCACGCCCTTGCTGGCGCGCCCGGATGTGCTCAGCGGCCTCGCGGTAAAGCTGGGCAAAGGCCTCCAGATAGCCTTCCGGATGGCCGGGAGGCAAGCGGGTGGCGGCGCGCGCGGCGGCGCTGTCCAGCCGGCCGCGTGTCAGGATCTCGCTGCTGCCGCCCTGGCGGCTCAGGCGCAGCTGATTGGGCTGCTCTTGGTCAAACTCCAAACCGCCTTTGCTGCCGTAGAGGCGCAGGCGCAAGGCGTTCTCGCAGCCGCTGGCCACCTGGCTGGCCCAGAGCGCGCCGCGAGCACCGCCGGCAAAACGCAGCAGCAACTGGGCGTTGTCGTCGAGGCGCCGGCCCGGCACAAAGCTGCTCAGCTCGGCACACACGGATGCGGCACGCAAGCCGCTGACAAAACAGGCCAGCTGATAGGCATGCGTGCCAATATCGCCGAGCGCCCCGGCGGGCCCGGCCAGGGCCGGGTCGCAGCGCCAGCTGGCCTGCTTTTGGCCCTGCTGCTCCAGCGGCTCGGCCAACCAGTCTTGGGCATATTCCATCTGCACCAGGCGCAGCTCGCCCAGGACGCCGGCGCGCACCAACTCACGTGCATGGCGCACCGCCGGGTAGGCGCTGTAGTTGTAGGTCACCGCCAAGAACCGCTGGCGCGCCTCAGCCAAGGCCGCCAGCTCGCGCCCCTCGCGCACCGAGATGGCCAGCGGCTTGTCGCAGATCACATCGATGCCGGCCTGCAAAAAAGCCTGGGCCACCGGCGCGTGCAAATGGTTGGGTGTGACGATGGTCACCGCCTCGATGCCATCGGGCCGGCCCGCCTCTCGCCTGGCCATCTCGCGCCAGTCGGCGTAGCAGCGCTCGCTGGCCAGGCCCAGAGCGGCACCGCTGGCTGCGCTGCGCTCGGCCGTGCTGGAGAAGGCGCCAGCCACCAGCTCGAACTCACCGTCCAAACGCGCCGCGATACGGTGCACCGCGCCAATGAAAGCCTCTTGGCCGCCACCCACCATGCCCAGACGCAAGGGGCGTTGAAAGCTGGCACTCATGGCCGCGCCTCCCCGTCCGCTCCGACCATTGCAGAGCCCAAGCCCAGCAAGGCATGCAGCTCTTCGCGCGAGCTGCCATTGCCGGCGAAGTCATCAAAAGCCTTGTCAGCCACGCGGATCAAGTGCCGCTGGATGAAGGCTGCGCCCTCACGCGCACCGTCTTCCGGGTGCTTGAGGCAGCACTCCCATTCCAGCACCGCCCAACCGGGGTAGCCGTAACGGGTCAGCTTGGAGAAGATGGCACAGAAGTCGATCTGCCCATCGCCCAGCGAGCGGAAGCGCCCCGCCCGGTCGGCCCAGTCGGCATAGCCGCCGTACACGCCTTGCCGGCCATTGGGGCGGAACTCCGCGTCCTTGACGTGGAAGGCGCGAATGCGGGAGTGATACAGATCGATGAAGGCCAAGTAGTCGAGCTGCTGCAAGAGGAAATGGCTGGGGTCGTAGAGGATGCAGGCGCGCGGATGCTGCTGCACTGCGTCCAAGAAGCGCTCGAAGGTCACCCCATCGAACAAGTCTTCGCCCGGGTGCAGCTCGTAGCAGACATCAACGCCCGCCTCATCGAACGCATTGAGGATGGGCGTCCAGCGCCTTGCCAGCTCGGCAAAGGCCTCGTCCACCAAGCCGGCCGGGCGCGGCGGCCAGGGGTAGAGATAGGGCCAGGCCAAAGCGCCAGAAAAGGTAGCGTGCGACTTCAGGCCCAGCCGAGCCGAGGCCTTGGCCGCCAGCTTCAGCTGCTCGGCCGCCCAGGCTTGGCGTGCGGCCGGCGAGCCGCGCACTGCCGCGGCGGCAAAGCCGTCAAACGGCCGGTCATAGGCCGGGTGCACCGCCAGCAACTGGCCTTGCAAATGGGTGGACAGCTCGCTGATCTGCAAGCCCAGCTCGGCCAAGCGGCCGCGCAGGTCGTCGCAGTAACTTTGACTCTCAGCGGCCAAAGCCAGGTCGAACAAACGCGCATCCCAGCTGGGGATTTGCAGGGCCTTGAAGCCCAAGCCCGCCGCCCAGCGGGCGATGCTGTCCAGGCTGTTGAAGGGCGCGCTGTCGCCCGCGAACTGCGCCAGAAAGAGGCCGGGGCCTTGCAGGGTTCTCATCGTCGTCGTCATCATGGTTTGTGGGCCTTCTCAGGGGCTTGATCGCTTTGGCGCTCAATCAACTCGGCGCGCTCCAAGAGCTGCAAACGCTCCGGCGCTTCACCGTCCAGGCGCCGCAGCAAGAGGCTGCCGAGCTGGCGCCCGGCCCGGTGCAGCGAGGCAAAGTAGGTGCTGATGGGCGGCACAAAGAAGGCGCTGATATTGCTGTCATCGGTGGCCACCACCACCGCCTCGCGGCCGGCCTGCCAGCCCAGCTCGGCAAAGGCCGACAAGGCACCCAAGGCGGTGAATTCATTGGCGCAGACGAAAGCCGTGGGACGCTTTGCATGCTGGGCCAGGTCCAGCACGATGCGGCGACCGTCGCCTGCTGACAGGCCGGAGCTGCGCAGCAACGCGGCCTCAAAGTCCAAGCCCGCCTCGGCCAGCGCGCGCCGATAGCCCTGCTCGCGGTGCTGGGCATACATCAGCTCAGGGCTGGGGTTGAGCATGGCAATGCGTTTGTGGCCACGCTCAATCAAGCGGCGCGTCGCCTGATAGGCCATGTCTTCATGGTCGGTGTCATAGCTGGGGTGGGCTTGCGCCAGCTCGCTGCGGCCATAGCTGACGAAAGGAAAATCTTGCGCCAGCAAGTACTGGATGCGCTCGTCCTGCGGGCGGGTTTGGGTCAAGATCAGGCCATCCACGCGGCGCGACTCGACCAGGGTACGCAGGCCCTCCAGCGGGTCCACACCCGGCAGCTGCGGGTGCACCACCAAGCTGTAATAACTGCCCGCCAGTGCGGCATAGAGGCCCGAGACCAGGGCCATATAGCCGCTGTCGCTGAAGTCTTGCTGCGCGTCTTCCACCGGCAAGACGATGCACAAGGTATAGGTCTTGCCGGTGCGCAGCTTCACCCCGGCCAGATTGACGCTATAGCCCAGCTCGGCGGCGGCACGCTTGACGCGCTCACGGGTCTCGGGCTTGACCTCGGGCGCGTCTTTCAAGGCCCGCGACACCGTGCCCAGCGACAAGCCGGTGTGGCGCACCAAAGTCTTCAGGGTGACGTTGGGATTGGCCACCGGCAGGGCCGTGGCGTCCAAATCATTCGACATCAGCAAGCTCCTGAGCTGCGGTCATCTCTTGCTGTTTGAGCAAACGCTGCCCCAGCAAAAGAAAGACGCTGGAGGTCCAAGTAAAGGCGGGGTCGCGCAGGCCGGCGCCGGTCTGCGCGTCATAGTTCTCGGCCATGCCGCTGCGGGCGGCCATGGCGGTGAAGCGGCGCGCCAGCTCGTCGCCCAGGTCGCTGCGGCCGCAGCGGTCCAGTGCATCGACAAAGAGCAGCATGGTCGGCGCCCAGATGGGGCCGCGCCAGTAACCATCGGCGCGGTAGAAGGGGCTGTGCTGCGATTCGGTGGCCAGGCCATGCGCGCTCAAGAAGCGGCCCGGCGCCATCAGGCCTTGCAGCAAGGTGTGGCGCTGCGCCTCACTCAGGCGAGGGCCCAGGATCAGCGGAAGGAAGGCGATCAGGCTGTCGGCACCGGGTTCGGGTGTGGCCCCGCCATCGCAGATGGCAATGAAGCGTTCGCCATCCCAGAGCTGGCTCATCAGACGATCACACAAGGCATCGGCGCGCTGCAACCATTGCTGGGCGGCCTCGGGCTTTTGAAGCAAGGTGGCCAGAGCCGCCAGCTCTTCCATTTGCAGAATCAAGAAGCAGCTGAGATCCGGGCTTTGCAGCGGAGTGCCGGGCAAAAAACTGGTGGCGTTGTCCCAGCCGGCGTCATTGCCATGGTCGTATGCGGGCAAGCCATGCTGACCCGCGCTGGCCATCCAGCTCTCGACCTGGGCAGCCAGCCAGTCATAGGCCTGGGCGCAACGCTCGGGCGTCCAGAAGCTCGGCGCCATGCGACGCAGTTGGGCCACGGTCCAGCCATGCACCGGCGGCTTGGTGAAGCGCCAATAGGCAAAACGGTCGTTCACAAAATCGGGGAGCCGGCCGCTGGCATGTTGATGCGCAAACAGCACAGCCAATTGCTGCCAGGCCCGCTCGGGCTGAGCCGCGCCCAGAGCCAGGGCATTGAAGCAATGGTCCCAGCTCCAGATATTGGTCATCCAGTTCTTGGACATATACATGGCGGGATAGGCCAGCTGCCCCTCGGCTGGCACCAGGCATGACCAGGTGATGTAGGCCGCCAGGCGGCGCGCGGCCTGCAGCTCGGGCAAGACCGGCGGGCAAAGGGCCAGCCAGTCGGCGAAGTCGGCGGCAGCGCTTTGCTTGGCTTCTTCAAATGCAGGGCAATCCAGGCGCTGTGGGGCAACGCGGTACAGATGCAGCGCCGCGCGGAGCCGGCCCTGATCGCCGGGCAGCAAGGCACAGGCAATGCGTTCAGCACGCTGGCCTTGCCAGGGCGCGTCCAGCTGCGAAGCGCCTTCGGCCAGCGTCAGGCGGGCCGAAAGGTCTTGGCTGGCGCAGCTGATGTGCAGGGCATCAGGCAGGCGCTGGGCGTAGTCATAACGTTTCGATTGCAGGGCCAAAGAAAGACCGATGCCTTGGGCCGACAGTGCCAAGGTGTCGGCGTCAGCAAAAGCCAAGGATAGCTGGCCGGCCGCGCAGTGAAAGCTCAGCGCTTCAGGACTCAAGCGCCAAGTGCCTTGCAGCGGCTGGCCGGCAGCGTCGATAGGCGTCAGCCGGAACAAGCGCCCCAGATCAGTGTGTTCATCGCCACCGCGCAGATTGCGCAGCCAGAGGGATTGCTCCTCGGCCAAGTAAGACACGCACAGCCAGCTCTCGCGCCGCGAAAAGGGCACGCGCTGCGGATCCATCCATTCAAACTCGTCGTTCATGCAAATCAACCTTTGACGGCGGCGCTGGTGGCGCCGTCCATGATGTGGCGCTGGGCCAGGAAGAACAGGATCAGCGGAGCCAGGCACAAGAGCACCGTCATCGCGGCAATCGCGGTCACATTGTTTGAATGCAGGCCTTTGAACTGGGCCAGGCCCAGGGGCAAGGTGTATTGGCTTTGGTCGTTCAAAAAGATCAGCGGGCCTAGATAGTCGTTCCAGCTGCCCAGGAACTGGAAGGTGCCCACCAGCACCAGGGCCGGCGCCATCAGCGGCAAGTGGATGCGCCAGTAGATCTGCCAGGCATTGGCGCCGTCCATGCGCGCCGCCTCGTCCAGCTCGCGCGGAATGCTCATGATGAACTGGCGCAACAAGAAGATGAAGAAGGGCGCGGCAAAGAAGTTAGGCACGATCAGCGGCTTGAGCGTGTTGATCCAACCCAGGGCGTTGAATTCCATGTACAACGGAATCATGGTCACGTCCCAAGGAATCATCATCGAGCCCAGCACCACCATGAAGAGCGCATTGCGGCCCTTGAAATCAAAGCGCGCAAAGCCGTAAGCCACCAAGCTGGACGAGAAGATCTGGCCCACGGTGGAAAGCAACGCCACCCAAACCGAATTGCGCAAGAACAGCGCGAAAGGCTGGGCCTGCCAGGCTTCGACAAAATTGCTCCAGCGCGGCTCGGCCGGCCACCAGACCGGCGGCCAGGCGTAAAGCTCGCTCTTGGCCTTGAGCGCGGTGAGCAGCGTCCAGTACAGCGGCGCGGCAAAGGCAAAGCACAGCACCAGCATCAGGCTGTAAAAAGCCAAACGGCGGCTGCGGGTCTGCAGGCTGCTGTTCATGGGCGTATTCCCTTCTTGCCGGGTTTGGTCTCATCGGCCTTGACCTCGTTCTCATAAAAGACCCAGAGGCTGGAGAAGCGCATCACCGAGGCCGAGAGCAGCAAGATCAGCGCAAACATCAGCCAAGACATGGCCGAGGCATAGCCCATGTCGAAGTACTTGAAGGCGGTGTCGTAGATGTACATGGCGAGCATGTAGGTGGACTTCATCGGCCCGCCGCCGGTCAGCAACAAGGCCATGGTCAGCTGCTGGAAGGCCGCGATCAAGGTGGTGACCAAATTGAACAAAAGCACCGGCGACAGCAGTGGCAGCGTGATGTGGGTGAACTGCTTGAGCTTGGAGACCCCACTCATCTCGGCCGCCTCGTACAGCTCCACCGAAATGCCCTTGAGCCCGGCCAGAAAGACCAACATCGTGCCGCCCAAACTCCACAGACTGGCGATCACCACCGCGCTCATGGCCCAGTCTGGGCTGCCCAGCCAGTCGATGGCCGGCAGGCCCACGAGCGAGAGCAGATAGTTCAAAAGCCCGTACTCGCGGCTGTAGATCCAGGACCAGATGCTGACCAGGGCAACGCCTGAAAGCATGGAGGGCAGATAGAACACGGTGCGGAAGAAGCCCTCACCCCGGCAGCGCCGGTTCAGCAGCAGGGCCAGGCCCAGGGCGCCTGCCAGATGCGTAGGTACGTAGAACAGCGCGAAACGCGCGGTCACGCCCAAGGCCTCCCAGAAGTCCTCGTCCTGCGTCAGGATGCGCTGGTAGTTCTGCAGGCCCACAAAGCGCTCGCCGCCCATCAAGGGCCAATCAAAGAAGCTGATGTAGAGCGAGTACAGCAGCGGCCCGACGGTGAAGGCCAAGAAACCCAGCACCCAAGGGGCGATGAAGAGATAGGGCAAGACCTGCCCCCAAGAGCGCGAGCGCCCTTGCTGGGTTTGCGCCGGCTGTTGCTGTTGCTGCTGCTTGGCCGCATTCATAGGCATCAGCATTTCGCTTTGGGCATCCATATGTTGAGACTTGTGCATGGTCAGCGGTGTTCAGCGGTCTTCAGCGCAGACGCCGCTCGGCCTTGAGGGCAGCACGGTCCAGAATGGCCGCGCTGTCGCCCTGCTTGCTGAGAAAGACCTCTTGGATGGCGTCGCGAACGACATCCTGAGCTCGCATCCAGCGCGGGTTCAGCAGATGGGCCGGGCTCTCCTTCATGCTCTCGGCCATGGCATAAAAAGGCCGCACCAAGGGGTCCTGTGCCAAGCCCTGCTCGGCCGCTACGCTGAGCAAGACCGGCAGGTCGTTGCCGCGCAGACGCACCGCCTCGGCGCTGCTGAAGAACTGAATGAAGTCCCAGGCGAGATCTTTTTGCTGGCTGCTCTTGGCCATGGCCAGGGCCGAGACGCTGAGCACGCTTTGCGCCGGTCGGCCCTGAAAGCTGGGCAGACCCACCACGCCAAAGCGCTTGCGGTCTTGCGCCAGCTCCAGGCGGAAGGCGCTGCCGTCCAGCAGCATGGCCACCTTGTCGGAGACAAACATCTGGCGCTGATTGCGCCCATCGCCCACGCCCAGCGTGGCCACCGTGTCGCTGCGCAAAAGCTCCTGCAAATAGGCGAACATGGCCTTGCTCTCGGGGCTGTTCAGATGGCCTTGCACACTGACGCCATCAGCCCCCAACATGCGGCCGCCAGCGCTCCAGAGATAGCTTTGGAAGTCATAGGGATCCGGGTTCACATCCAGGCCAAAACCGTAGGCCTTGGCGGCCGGATTGCGCAGGCGCTGGGCCATCTGGCGCAGCTCGCCCCAAGTCCAGCCTTCTTGCGGATAGGCCAGGCCGGCGCGGTCCAGCATGTCTTTGTTGTAGTAGATGACTTGGGCGGTGAAGCCGGCCGGCACGCCGTAGATGCGCGACTGCTTTTGGTCCGCATCCCAGACGGTGGAGAAGCGCCACAAGCCGGGCACGAAGTCGCCCTTGTCGATGCGCGCATCGCGGGCCAGGTAGGCGTCCAGTGGCTCCAGCACCCGCTGGTACTGCGGGAAGTTCCACATATACATGACATCGGGCGGATTGCCCGCGCCAAAAGCGGCCGAGAGCTTTTGGTTGTAGCCGCCGCCATAGGCCTCCACCTGCACTTTGACGCCGGGATGGCGGGCCTCGAAAGCGGCGGCAATGCGCTGCTGGATCAAGAGGCTTTCGCTGCCGTCCCAGGTGGCGAAGCGCAAGACGCGTGGCGCCGGCGCGGTCTGCTCAGGGTTGGCGCCCGCACTCGCCCACCAGGCGCCCGCACCGAGCAGGCCCAGCACAGCCAGAATGCCCAGCTTGGCGCGTTGGGAGCCTAGGATTGGCTTCATTGCGCCAAGGCCTTTTCCACCGCTGCGCTCAAGCGCCGCGTCAAGGCGCGGCCATCGGCTGCAAACACATGCAGATGTTCCAGCTCCAGCCCCAAGCCCAGTTGCTCACCACGCTGCACCAGCTGCGAGCCGTCAACGCAGACCGTCAACATTTCGCCCGAGGGCAGCTTCAGATGCACCATGCTTTGGGCGCCGAGTCGCTCCACTGACTGCACCTCAGCGCTGAGTTGCGCCGCCGCATCGTCCGGCGCCAAAAGGCGGATGTGCTCGGGGCGTATGCCCAGGGTCAGCGCCGCGCCTTGCGGCGCTAGCTCGGCCAAAGCAAGGGTTGAAAGCCGGGCCTCGGCCAGGGCGCCGGGCACGCTCAGCTGCAAAAGACCGTCGTGCACGCCCGAGGACGCCGCCGCCAAAAAGTTCATGCGCGGCGTGCCGATGAAGCCGGCCACAAACAGATCGGCAGGCCGGTGGTACAGCTCCAGCGGCCGGCCCACCTGGGCGATGCGGCCTTGGTTCAAGACCACCACCTTGTCGGCCAGGGTCATGGCCTCCACCTGGTCGTGGGTGACGTAAATCATCGTGGCTTGCAGCTGCTGGTGCAGCCGGGCCAGCTCAGCGCGGGTGTTCTCGCGCAGGGCGGCGTCCAAATTGGAGAGCGGCTCGTCGAACAAAAACACCCGCGGGTTGCGCACGATGGCGCGGCCAATCGCGACCCGCTGCCGCTGTCCGCCGGAGAGCTGCTTGGGCTTGCGCTCCAGCAAGGCTTCCAGTTGCAACATGCGCGCCGCCTCGGCAATGCGGGTCTCGATCTCGCCCTTGGAAAATCGCCGAAGCGAGAGGCCAAAGGACAGGTTCTTGCGCACCGTCATATGCGGATAGAGCGCGTAGTTCTGGAACACCATGGCCAGGTCACGCTCGGCCGGGGCCACATCGTTCATGCGCTCGCCGCCGATCAAGAGCTCACCGCCCTGCACCGCCTCCAGGCCGGCGATGCAACGCAAAAGCGTGGACTTGCCGCAGCCCGAGGGGCCGAGAAAGCAGACGAATTCCCGGTCGGCAATGTCCAGATCGATGCCTTTGAGCACATCGACCGGTCCGTAACTCTTGCGCAAGCCGCGCAGCGATAGATCAGCCATGGTGAGGTGGGGGCTCCTGTTCGCTGGTTTCAGTTCAACAACAAGGTTTGCAGATAGGCCTGCCCTGCCGCCGCCGTGCGGGCCGGCTGGCTGGGCTGGTCATGCTCAACGATGAAGGTGCTGAGCACCTGACGCAGCCAGGGCAGCCAGGCCGGCCAATCCAAGCGCCCTTCGCCCAGCGTGGCCCAGCCTTGCTCAACTTGAGCCAGCTCAGCGTCGGGTTTGGCCAGGTCTTTCACATGCACCGACTGCAGTCGATCTGCATAGCGCTGCAGCCAAGGCAGTGGCGACTCGCCAGCACGCGCCACCCAGGCCACATCGGGCTGCCAACGCAGGGCTGGTGCAGCCTCCAACACCGTTTCAAGCACCGTACGGCCGTCTTCAGCCAGCCGCTCAAACTCGAAGGCATGGTTGTGATAGGCCAGCGTGATGCCTTGCGACTGCAGGCTCAGCGCATGGCTTTGCAGAGTCGCCGCCAGCGCCAGCCAGCCTGCACGGGTCGTCGGCCGCTCGGCCTCGTCCAGCCAGGGCATCACCAGTTGGCTGCAACCGCTGCCCTTCAAGGCGGCGAGCACTTCCTCCATGCGCTCGGCCAGATCGCTCATCTCCACATGCATGGAAGCCAGGCCCAGGCCGGAGGCGCGCAGCGTGGCGAGGAAGGCGTCAGCGCTCAGGCCGTGCAGCGCCTCGCTCTCCACCCAGGCAAAGCCGGCTTGGCTGGCCACTTGCAGGCGAGCGGCCAAGTCACCGGCGCTGCGTACGGTGTAGAGCTGCAGCGCGATGCGCGGCGCATTGATTTTCTTGCTACCGCTCATGCGCTTTGCTCCTGGGCCGCAGGCTTGGCCTGGAATTGCAGGCTTTCGGCAAAGCCGGGGTTGACGGGGTCAGGTCTTGCGCAACGGGTGCGCAGCGAAACCGGCGCCTTTTTCTCTGCAGCGCGCAGCACCGCATCCATGGCCTCCAAGACATGCAAGGCCATCTCGCCATTGGCACGGTGCTGGCGGCCACTGCGCAAGGCCTCGGCCATATCGGCCACACCCAGGCCGCGATGCCGACCGGTGAAGACTTGCGGCGTCTGCGACTGCCAATCGCCATCGGCCTCGCAGCTCTCAAGCGCCCCGCCAAACTGATTCGGATCGGGCAGCACCAGGCTGCCGCGCTCGCCATACAACTCAATATGGCTGCTCTTGTGCTTCCAGACATCAAAGCTGGTGCTGAGCGTGATGAAGGCGCCCTGCTCAAACTCCAAGCCTGCCACCAGATGGGTCGGCGTCTCGACCTGGATGCTCTCGCCCTGGCGCGGGCCGCGTGGAATCTGCCGGATCGGCCAGCTGGTGTGCGCCATGCCATTGACCCGGGTGATGGGCCCCAGCAGCTGCACCAGCTGGGTCAGGTAGTACACGCCCATATCCATCAAAGGGCCGGCACCGGGGCGGTAGAAGAAGGCGGGGTTGGGATGCCAGTCATCCGGGCCGCGCTCCATCATGGTGGCCTGGCCGGCCACGATGCGGCCCAGCTGCCCGCCATCCACCAGGGTGCGCGCCAGCTGGCCAGCGCCGCCCAAGAAGGTGTCGGGCGCGCAGCCGATGCGCAGGCCTTGCGCGCTGGCCAGTTCCATCAAGGCCGCGCCATCAGCGAAGCTGCCGGCCAGCGGCTTCTCGGTATAGAGATGCTTGCCGGCCTTCAGCACCGCCTCGCCCACCGCGCGGTGCGCTTGCGGCGGGGTCAGGTTGATGATGATTTGAGCCTCACCCGCTAACAACTCATCCACGCTGAAGGCGGGCACAGCCTGGGCTTGAGACTGCGCTGCGGCCGCCTCGGGTCGCGCATCGGCCACGCCGACCAGGCGCAGATTGCCAAACTGCGCCAGACCCGCCACATAGGCCGGGAAGATGTCGCCGGCGCCGATGATGGCCACCGGCGTTGCGGCTGCCTGCATGGCCTTGCCCTCGGGCTTGAGATGGAGATCGTTCATCTTCATGCCGGCGATCCTTGCTCGGCCAGGTCCAGCCAGGCCATTTCCTCGGGCGTCAATTGCACCGTCAAGCCGCGCATGGAGCTGGCGGTCTCGGCAATCGAGCGCGGCCCAATCAGGCTGAAGGCCGGGAATTGCTGGCCCAGCACCCAGGCCAGAGCAATATTGATGGCCTGCACGCCCTTCTCGGCCGCCAACTTCTGGGCGCGAGCACGGCGCTCAAAGTTCGCAGCGCTGTACCAGCAGCGCACCAGCTCTTCGTCCTCGCGCAGATCCGGGCCGGCCCGGTCGGTGAAGAAGCCACGTGCTTGCGAAGACCAGGCAAACAAGGCCAGGCCCTGCTCGGCCAGCAGCTGGCGCGAAGCCGGGTCTCCCGCCGACACACAGCCGCGCCAGATGGGTGCCTGCATGCGCGCCAGGCTGAGCTGGTTGTTCAGCAAAGAGAAGCCTTGCAAACCCTTGGAGGCCGCGTAGGCGTTTGCTTCCATCACCCGCTCAAGCGACCAGTTAGAGCCACCAAAGGCCTGGAAGCGGCCGAGGCGGCGTTGCTCGTTCAGCGCTTCGACAAACTCGGCCACGGGCACCTCGGGGTTGTCGCGGTGCAGGATGTAGAGATCGGCATGGTCGGTTTGCAGGCGCTCCAGGCTTTCGGCCAGTTCGCGGCGCATGCCCTCGGGTGTGCAGTTGGGGGTGTGTGCGCCCTTGGCGATCAGCACAATTTCGTCACGGATGCCGCGCGCCTTCAGCCATTGGCCCAGGATGGCCTCGCTGTGGCCGCCCTCAAAGTCATAGACCCAAGCGGTGTCAAAGGTGTTGCCACCGCGCTCGATGTAGTCGTCAAACAAGGCTGCGGCATGGGGCAGCGTTTCTTGGTTGTCCACACCCATGATCAGGCGCGACACCTGTTTGCCCTCCAGGCCTGGCACATGGCCATAAGTCATCAGCGCATCGGCGCGGCGCGCAATCGGCAAGCCGGCCAAGCTCAGGCGCCCTTGCATGGCGGCCTCGGCCTCTTTGGGGTAGCTCAGGCCAATCGCCTGGCGCCAGCGGTCCATCACCGCCAGATTGCCTAGCGAATCGGCCGGACTCATGGCGGGGTGCGGCACCGCACCGGCCTGCACGGCTTGGGCAAAGACATCGGCCTCGTAGGCATAGAGCCCGCGGTCGGTGCTGATCGTCCACGTCTGGGTCAGAGCTTCATCCACATACAGCTCGATGCGGCTCTCGCCCGCTTCGGCGCCCGCGCCGTACCAGGGCTTGGGCACGACCAAGGCGCCCTTGCTACCGCCAATGCGCAGCGACTCTTCTTGCTCAAAGCGCACGGCGGTGCTGAGCTGCGCCACGATATTGCCGGGGAAGCGCAAGGTCGCTGTCGCCCATTCATCCACCGGGCCGCTGGCGCTTTGGTACAGCTGGCCCATGGCTTGCAATTCGGTCGGCTCAGCAAAGGGCAAGTTTCGCGCCACACCGGCGATCAGCCGCGCCATCGACACGGGGTAGCAGCCCACGTCCAAGATGCCGCCGCCAGCCAATGAAGCCTCCCAGGTGCGCGAACCGGCACGCGGCGTGGAGCTGTAGCAAAAGGACGCCTGGATATGGCGAACATCGCCAATCGTGCCAGCACGCAGCAACTCCAGCAGCTTGGCCGTTTGCGGCAGACAGCGGTACATGAAGGCTTCCATCAACACGCGGCCGGCACGCTCGGCCTCGTCATAGGCGATCATGGCTTCGGCATGGTTCAAGCCCAGCGGCTTCTCGCACAGCACATGCTTGCCGGCGCGCAGGGCCTGCACCGTCCAATGCAAATGCTCGGTATGCGGCAGGCCGATGTAGACCGCCTGCACCGCCGGATCGGCCAGCAAGGCTTGATAGGAGGCATGGGCTTTGGGCGGGCAAGCGGGCGTGCCGTGTTGCTCGGCAAAAGCCTGCGCCTTGGCCGCATCACGGCTGGCCACCGCCACCAAAGCGCCACTGTCGGTCTGCTTCAGACCTGCTGCGAAAGCGCCCGAGATGTTCCCGGCGCCGATGATTCCCCAGTTGAGCATGATGTGTAAATTGAAACGTTATGATTTACGAACAAAGCAAATATATTTTCGGCATGCACTTCAGAACAGGGGGAGAAACCCGCTGTGACTGGAGGCATGGCTCCTAAACCCGAGCACCTCTTGCAACGCGACCAAGAACGAGCAATCGCCCTGGGTCACGGGGGTACGGTTGAGCGAGGTAAAGGAGGAGCCGCGAGCGCTGCGAGCGGCGGGGGACAGGAGCGAGACCGTGCCCCCGTGATCCAGGGTCCGGCGGACCGAATTACTGGAATCGCCGAGAGCAACTCGGGCTCGTGAGAGCCTTGGGTGCTCTGCGCCGCTCATGTCACCCGACCGGCGCTGCGCACCGGTCTCCTTCTTTACTTCGCCGCGCAGAACACCCAAGCCCCTCATGGCGGCAGAGCGCTTGCGCATCGAGCAAAGAAACCGCGCCCCGTGCAAGGCGCCATCCATAACAGGTGAAACGAGCGTTCTCACGCCGAACCCGCCAACCCACCACCGTCCACCACATAGGCCGAGCCGGTGACGAAAGACGAGCGATCGCTGGCCAAGAAAAGCACCACCTGCGCAATCTCCAGAGCCTGACCCACGCGCATCAACGGGCGCGCATTGCCGGCTTCCACCAAGGCCAACTCAGCCAAACCAAGTTGATGCGCTTCATTGCGCAGCATGGCGGTGTCGGTATCGCCCGGACAAACGCTGTTGACCCGGATGCGCTGCGGCCCATGGTCCACCGCCATGGCGCGCGTCATATTCACCACCGCACCCTTGGAGGCGCAGTAAGACACGGCGTCTTTGCCGCCCACCAGGCCCCAGCCAGAACCCGAGTTGATGATGCTGCCGCCGCCCTGCTCGGCCATCACAGGCACGGTGTACTTGCTCATCAGGAAAATCGACTTGACGTTGACCGCCATCACCGCGTCCCAATCGGCCTCGCTGGTGTCCACCACATTGGCACGCCGCGTGATGCCGGCGTTATTGAACAAGACGTCCAAACGGCCAAAGCGCGCCAAAGTCTGAGCCACACTACGCTGGCAATCGGCGGCCACCGCCACATTCGCTTGCAGCGCAAGGGCCACGCCACCGCCAGCCTCGATCTCGCGCACTGTGGCTGCCGCACTCTCGGCATTCAAATCACAGACCACCACCTGCGCCCCCTCTTGGGCGAACAGCAAAGCCGTGGCGCGGCCGATGCCCGAGCCCGCGCCGGTGATCAGCGCCACCTTGCCGCGCAACTCACCTGCGGGCTTGCTCACATTCGATTGCGTCATCCTCATCTCCATTTGTTTTTGTCCATGGCCGCAGCCAGCGGCTACTCTGCCACCAATCGCATCACCGCCCGGTCGCGCGGGCCGGTCAAGACCTGCACCGGGCCGCTAAACAAGGCATCCACCTCGGCACAAGCGCTGTCCACCCGCAAGATGCCGCCGAAACTGGCCGTCAGGCTTTGCAGCTTGGCGGGCGTCATCAAGACCGTCAAGGCCTGCGGCCCTAAGGCCCGCAAGACGCGTGCGCTCAGCGGCGCATTGCCGCGACCGATCACATGGCCTTGGCCGCCAATGGCCGTCAACCACAAGCGGGCCCTTCCCGGCATGGCCTGCAGCAACTCCAGCAACTGCGCCTCGCTGGCATCACGCAACCAGAGCTGACCGTCCACCACCACATCCAGACCAATCAGACTGCCATCCAACTGCCGCGCCTGCTTCAAGGCCCAGGTGGTTGAACCCGGCCCGATCAGGTGCACGCCAAAAGCCAGCGCCGAACACAGGCTTTGGGCCAAAGCTGCGGCGGCTTGCGCATCACCAGGCTGGCTGCGGGTCTTGCGCCCTTGCAGCCAGCGCGGGTCCACCGGCGAGGCCAGATAGCCAAACAAGCGAGGCAAGACCTGGCCCCCGCGCAGCGCTTCTTCGTCCAGATCCATCACTTCGCGCAGCTCTAGCGGCCGCGCAGCCGAGGCCAAGAAAGAGGCGGCCAAACGCCCTGCAGCCGCCGGACTGACGCCGAAACAGGCGGACTGCATCTTCACTCCGGCCGGAATGCCCAGCGCCGGCAGACAGGATGAATCCCCCAAACCCGCCAGCACATCGCGCGCCGTGCCGTCGCCGCCGGCAAAGAGCAGCAGGTCCAGTCCCAAGGCGGCCATCTGCCCCGCCAAGTCTTGTGTGTCTTGTGCTCGGCTGGGGCCCGCAGTCGCCAGCCTCAGCACCTGGGGCTGCAGCCCTTTCGAACGCAAGACCTCCTCACCCATGGCCCCCGGCCCGCAAACCCATTGCAGCGCCTGGCTTTCCCGCAAGCAGCCCAGCGCCACCAAGGCCCGCTCTGCCGACCAAGTGGAGGCCAAGGCCAGTCCATCGCTGCCATGCCGGGCCAAGACGCCACCCGCGCCCGCCATGGGGTTGATGATCAAGCCGACGCGCTGCGCAGGCATCTCAGTCCGCCCCGTGCTCAACCAACTTGCGCTTCCACGCGCGCCAGGTGATGGCCCAGCGCTTGGGGTCTTCCAGATAAGACTCATCCACCCGGCGTGTCGGGCAGTTGTGCGGCGCGCTGCGCAGCAGCTCCGGGTCGCTGCGAGCCTCATCGGCCACCCGGCTCATGATCTGCGCGAACTCGTCCAGATCGGCGCGCGAGTAGGACTCGGTGGGCTCGATGGTGGCCGGCTCCGGCACCACATAAGGGTGATGGCTGGTCCAGTAGTGCACGCCGTAGTCGGCAGCACGCAGTCCGATATCACCGGAATGCACACCAGTCTCGGCGCAAAGCTCGGCCCAGCTGTAGCGCACCTGCTCGATGCGGCGCTTGCCCGGCGCATAGGGAGCCGACAGGCCGCGGATCTTCAGCAGCTGGCTCATCATGTAGTTGTTGTTCAGCACCGCAACTTCCGCCACCTCGCGCAAGCCCGCCGCACCCAGACTCATCACCCAGGCATAAGCGCGCAGCACGATGCCGGCCGTGCCCATAAAAGCCGCCACCTTGCCGATGGACTGCGCATCGCCTTGGTCGATGCGGTAGCGGCCGTCGGCCTCTTTGACCACGCGCGGGCGAGGCAAGAACGGCGCCAGCGCTTGCGTCACCGCGCAAGCCCCCACCGCCGGGCCGCCGCAGGCATGCGGGGTGGAGAAGGTCTTGTGCAAATTGAAGTGGCACAGATCAAAGCCAGCCTCACGCGCCCGAGTGATGCCCAGGAGCCCATTGGCATTGGCCTGGTCATAGCAGGCCAGCGCGCCCACCGAATGCGCAGCCGCCACGAATTCGCGGATCTTGGCATTGAAGATGCCGGTGTCTTCGGGGTTGGTGATGATGAGCGCAGCAGTCCGCGGGCCAACCGCCGCCTGCATGGCGGCCAGATCGGGGGAGCCCTGGGCATCGGGATACAGGGTGATGACCTTGTAGCCCAACACCTTGGCGCAGGCTGCGTCCGAGGGGTGGCTGAAGATGGTGGTGATGATCTCGTCGCGCTCACCGGCCTCGCCGCGCGACTCGAACCAGGCGCGGATCATGGCGATATTGGCGTAGATCGCTTGCGAGCCTGAGCGCGGCTGCAGGCTCACCGCGTCCATGCCCGAGACCTCTTTGAGCACGCCCTCCATCTCATGCATCACCCGCAAGATGCCCTGCACCGTGCTCTCGTCTTGCAGCGGGTGCAACTCGCTCATGCGGGCATCGCGGGCCAGATGTTCGTTGACCTTGGGGTTGTACTTCATGGTGCACGTACCTTGACCGACGTCCACATTGAAGTCGGCGCCCAGGGTCTCTTGCGAGAGGCGCAGATAGTGGCGCAACACCCGGTTCTGGCTCAACTCAGGCAGAGCCGGCGGCTTGGCACGGCGCATGCCGGGCGGAAGGGTGAACAAGACGTCATGGGCGGCGGCCTCAATAGCTGGCTCCAACTCGGGCGTCAGTATGGCGCGCTCGCCGGGCTGGCTGAGCTCAAAGATCACCGGCTCATCCCAGCGCGCTTGTTGGTAGCGGCGCAGATTGGGCTGACCTTCTGTGAAGCGGTGGGCGGAGATGTTTTCCATCGTGCGGGGCTCTGAAGAGTTAGGGCTGTGGGCGTTCATTGGGACAAGACCTCGCGCAGAGCGGCCACCAAGGCATCGATGTCCGCTTGGGCGTGCACTTCGGTGAAGGCGTAGAGCGCCGCCTGACCCAGCACAGGGAAAGCGCCCGACAGATCATGGCCGCCGAAAATGCCGCGCTTGCGCAGCGCCGCATTGATCTCGTTGACGGTCTTGCCACTGGGCGAAAAGTCCAGCACGAACTCCTTGAAGTGCACCGTATTCGCATGCATCAAGCGCAGGCCCGGCACGGTCGCCAGTTGCTGGCGTGCATAAGCCACCCGCTTCATGATGCCCTCGCCCAACTCCTGCATGCCTTGCGGCCCTTGGCAGGCCAGAAAGACCCCGGCCGTGATGCCCCACAACGCGGCGGCGGTGCCGACAAACTCATTGCCCTGCTCGCGCTTGTCAAAGGAGGTGCGGTGGTAGGCCACATCGCCAAAGCCGTATTGGCCCGGCACCGAAGTCGGCGCCAAACCAAAAAGGCGTGAGGGGTATTGCAGCACCAAGGCCTCTTCGTCTCGGCTGGCGATGAAGCCGCCGTGGCCGCCGCCATAGCTCATATGCATGCCCAGCGGCTGAATGTCGCCGCAGACGATGTCGGCGCCATAGTCGGCCGGCGGAGTCAGCACGCCGAGGGACAGCGGGTCCACGCCCACCACCAGCATCGCGCCAACCGACTTGACCAGGGCCGCAATAGCCCCGCCCTCTTCTATGCCGCCGAAGTAATTGGGCACATCCAGATACAGGGCCGCGACTTGATCATTCAGCTTGGCGCGCAGATCGGCGCGGTCCAGCAGGCCGCTCACCGGGTCGAAGCCGACCTCGATGAATTCGATCGCGCTGCGGCCATAGGTCTGGATGTGCGAGCGCTTGTCGGCACTGGTATTACCCGCCAACAGGACCCGAGGGCGGCCGGTGTACCGTGCCGCCATGCAGCAGGCGGTAGCCGCAGCCTGCATGCCGTCAAAGGTGGGCACACTGACCACGTCGAGATTGAGCAACTCGCCCATCATCGAGCAGTACTCCCACAGGGCCTGGAAGCGGCCGTGGTCGTCATAGGGCTCGCCGGCATAAGCCGTCAGGAACTCGCTGCGGCCATTGATCTCATCGCAGATGGAAGGCACATGGTGCTGATAGCAGCCACCGCCAAGAAAGCTCAGCACCTCGCCGCAATGCTGGTTGCGCGCCAAGATGCCCTGCACATGGCGCTTGAGACGCGCCTCCGAATGGATGGGCTCAGGCAAATTCATCGGCCGATCCAGGCGCAAGTCGGCCGGCACATCGGCATAAAACTCTTCGACCGAGGCGGCGCCGGTAGCGGCCAACATGGCGGCCTTGACGGCCGGCACCGAGTTGGGGATGTAGGGGTAGACGAGCTGGGGCTTGGCTGTTCTCATCGCGGCGCTTCGTTTCTCGAGGTCAGTGAATAGCGGGGCAAGGCCTGCATTTCACGCCGCATCACCGCGGCTGACAAACGAGAATTCGATGCGCATGGATTAGCTGAGCTAATCCATCAAACAACTCACTGGGCCACTTCGGGCAGCGCCACCTTGAAGCTCAGTCCGTGTTGATCAAAGCCCAGGTGTTGGTAGAAGGCGTGAGCATCGCTGCGTCGCAAATTGGACGACAGCGCCAGCTTGTAGCAACCCGCTTGAGCGGCCAGACGCATGGCGTCTTCCATCATGGCGCGGCCGGCGCCTTGGCCTTGCAAGGCGGCATCCACACCCACACTTTCCACCACGGCGCAGGGCGTGGCCTGATGCGAAAGCATGGGCAGGATGAACAGGGTCAGCGTGCCGATGATGCGCTCGCCGCTCTCGGCCACGCGCACTCGGGCCCCCGGCCATTGACTCAGTTGGCGCCAAGCCTTGCGAAGGCTGTCCACATCCCCTTGGCCCGGCGCATCCAAGCCGCTGGTCTCGAACAGATGCAAAAGGCCAGGAAGATCGGCCTCGACGGCGTCACGAATCTTGAAAGCTTTGGGCATGAAATCACCGGGTTCGAGATCTAAACAAATGCAAAGCGGCGCCTTGAGGGCGCCGCCAACTGCTTGCGAATCCCACCCAACAAGAAAAAGCCGCAGCCGGAAATCCGAGCTGCGGCTGGAACACTCAGAGCTGACTTACTTGCCCGCGGCAGCCGCAGGTTCAGCTTTGCTCGCCTTCGCGGAAGCCGCTGCACTTGCCTTGGGGTGATGCTTGGCTTCAAAAGCCAGCGCTTCGCTCAGCGTCAAGCGGTCATCATGATCCGCATCGGCTTCGTCAAAAAATGCCATGCGGGCTTCCACCAGCTCTTTGAAGCTGAGCTTCATGTCGCCATTGCTGTCGCTGCGCTGCAGCATGCGCAACATGGCGCGCACCGCACCTCGGTCCGGAATGGATTCCAGCTCAGACCGAGTGATTTCGCCGTTATGGTCCAGATCCAGGGCATGCCAAGACTTGACGATGTCTTTGTGGAACTCGTCCAGGCTAACCACGCCGTCATTGTCCAGGTCTGCGGCCGCAAATGCCTGTTTGGCGGCGCTGGGCGACGATGCGCCCAGAACCTTGGCGATAGCCTTCTCGTTCGCTTTGTCCTTGCTCGTTGCACCCTGGGGATGCGCCACCTTGGCGCTGCCCTCAGCCAGAGCGCAAGAAGCACCCGTGCCCAGAGCCAAAGCCACAGCTGCAGCCAACAAGGCGCGCATCGGTTTGAAAGAAGTATTCATCTCTGATGCCCTCGCCTTACCACCACCAACGTTGATTGGGTCCGCCGCTGCAGCGCCACATCAGGACCTGCTGACCGGGGCGCGCATTGCCATCACGAATGTCCAAGCACTTGCCGTTCATCTGGCTGCGAATCTGGTTGCCGCTGCGCATCCAGCGCTGGTTGGGGCCGCCGCTGCACTGCCAGGCCAAGACCCTGGCACCATCGTTTTGGCTGCCACCATCGATATCGAGGCACATATTGCCAACCCGCATCTCCCCATTGCGAGTAAAGGTGAAACGTTGGTTGTCACCTCCCGCGCAGCGGTAGACGATCAAGCCATTGCCTTGGCGCACACCGCCTTCGATGTCCAGGCAGAGATTGTTCATGCCGCGGACCTGACTGCCCCAGCCATTGCCGTTGCCATTCGGGCGGTTCGGGTAGGGGCGCTGCGGGTAGTTGTTGTCGTTGTAGTCGGGGTAGTAGTTGTTGTCCGACTGGTCGCGGTCTTTGTTCGCGTGGCTGGCGATCAAAGCCAGACCGGCAATGGCCGCCACCGCCGCCACTGCGGCGCCAGTGTTCGAGCCACTGGACGACTCATTGGAGTCGCCGCTGGTGCTGACCTTGAACTTAGCCGCGCAACCGCTGTTGACCCACAGCTCCAGATTGCTCAGGTCATAACCCCAGCTGCGATTGAATCGGCAGGTGCCGGACAGCTGCTGTTCCAATTCGACTTCGGTGGTGCCCTTGGGCAAGCGGGTGGACTCATAAGCACCGCGCGAGCGCAATTCCATGCTTTGCTCAGCAGCACGCACAGGCGCCGCCCCCAAGGTGACTGCTGCAGCCGTCAAGCCACACACCCACTTGCTTCGTTTGAAGAGGTCTTTCACTACTGCTCACCCTTGATTGAACGTTAGGCGGGCGTAGATTAGCAGCTTTTCATGGGTAAAAACTACCCGGTGCGCTCACCTGGCTTGGGTTGCCTTGCGCCTTGTGCCACCGGAATACGCCTCAGAGAACCATGGTGTAGCGGGTATAGAAGCGCCGGCCGCCTGCGTCTTGGGCATACAACCAGATCTCGCTGCGTATCGGCGTGAAGTTGCCTGGCAGCGCCAGTGCCGTTAATACCATGCTGGTCTTGCTGGCCACGGCTGGCGCAGTATCGACAATCCAGGGCACCACGCCGCCATTGACTACGGTACGCACATTGATCAAGCGCAGATCGGGGTTGGCCGCGGCCCAAGCACTCCAGTTCAGGGTCAGGTCCGTCTTCAATGATTCAAAGCGGATCGGCTTGTCGGCGCTGACACCGTCCAGCACTGGAAAGCGCGACTGAGCTACATCGGACAGCACATCCGCGCGCAGATAAACCGGTCGTGTCTCCGACGCGCCAGCGATGCTGTAGGCCACGGTGTATTTCCCGCCGCGTTGGCCATCGGCTGGGCCAATCCAGGCAACATTGGCTTTTTGCACCGCGGTGTCGGTGATGTCGCCGGTGGGATCTTGCAAAGTTGCGCCGGGCGTTTTGGACAAGCAAAGCAAGGCTCGCCGGCAGTAGGCAAAGCCCAGGCCGAAGCCTCCCGGCGTCTGCACGGTCGCGCTGTCCATCAATTTGGTCGGCAACGCATCGCCGACTGCAGGCTTTTGCGCCTGGATTTCAAATTGCAAGCCTAGGCTGGGGTTGGGCACCTGGCTGATGCTCAGTGCACCGCTGCCCTCCAGCGCCAAGAAGGCCATCGGATAGACCGCCAGATCCAACTTTTTGCCATTGCCAACCAGATTCCATTTGCTGCCCGTAGTGGAACTCTTGTTGTAACTGATCGCGTCGCTGAGTACCGCCACCGCCGAGCCTTTGTTGTCGGTTACGAGCGCAGAGAACAGCACCTTCAGGCATAGGCCGGCGGTCACACTGTCGTCCGCGCAACCGGTCGCCTGCACCCGGCCGACCTGCAGACCGCGCGAGGCATAACTGGCCAACAAGGCGGCGAGATCTGCTTTTTGCCGCCCATTGTGCTGTCCATAAGTCGCCAGCAAGGGATGCGCCGCAATCGTTGTGGCGCTCAGAGTCTGCAGCATCAGCTGGTTCAAAGCCGCACTGAGCTCATCCAAGGAACCCATATTGGCCAAGGTGGCGGTCGGGCTGGTCGCAACTTTCAAAACCGAACTGATGGCATTGGCGGGCAATCCATCTGCTGTTTTAAGCAGTTCGGTCTGAGCCTGGGGAAGCTCCACCACCACCTCGGCCGCGGTGCCCACCATCAATTTGTTGGAGAGCTGCAGCTGAGCCACGCCTTTGCTGCTTTTGGCCAGATCAACGCGCAAGGATTCCAGCAAAAGATCTTGCGCTCCCTTGTTGGCGACAAAAGCAGGATCACCCAAAAGGTCCAAGGTCTTGGGGTCGGTGATCTTCAAGTCGGTCAGCTGAGTCTTGACCAAGGTTTTGACGAACTCACCGGCCGCACTCGCAGCAGTGGCCACCTGGGCGATCACCGCTTTGTTTTGATCAGCGGCGGAAAACACTGGCTTCGGGTCGCCACCCATGGAAAGTGCCACGATAGCATCGCTCAGCGGCGTGACATTGGCCACCATGGCTGCACTGGCGGCGCTCATGACCGGCACAGCGGAGTGCAAAACCTGTGGTGCGCCGGCAGCATCCACCCCTCGAACCTGCACAAACAAAGGCGCGGTCAAACTCTTGCTGCTTAAAGTCAGCGAGTAAGACCCATCGCTGGCCAGCGTGGTCGCGCTGCCCACGGACGTGCCCGTACCGTCAATAACTTTGATCTGCGCACCTGTCAGTGGCGCGGCCACCGCAGCCACACCGCTGAGCGTGGGCGAGTTGGTGAAGACAATAGCCGTGCCGGTAGTTCCAGAACCGGCATCCGTGCCGCCGGAGCCACCACCACCTCCGCCACATGCGCTCAAGACCAAGCTGCAGACCAAACCTAGGGGCAGACTCAACCATGCCCAAGATGGTGGCCGGCGCAAAGTTGTTTGCAACGAAGTCTGCAAGGAGTGACGCGGAGAAAGAATGGGCATAGGAGGCTCGACACAAAGCTAGGCCTCTTGATGCTAAGGGCCTGTCCGCCCTATCCAAACCTCAAAAACAGCGAGGCTTTCGGCGCTTTCGTTCACTTGCCCAGTTTGACCCAGGAGATTTCAAGCCAGTTATCGGCCCGGTTGATCGCGGTGACCGAGCTGCGCGCGGCCCAGGGGATCATCTGGCGATGCAGCGGCAGCACATGGAACTGCTCTTTGTATTCCGTCAGTGCGGCCTTGATCAATTGCTCGCGCTTCTTGGCATCGGGCTCCACCGTGGACTGCGCTGCCAATGCATCGAATTTGTCGTTATGCACGCCGCCATAGTTGTAGGCACCGACCCCCTTCTCGCCGCGATTGCGGTAAACCGGGGTCATGATGGATTCAGCGTCGTTGATGGCGCCGCCCCAACCGTAGAGGAATAGACTGGTATCGAATTTCTCCAGCTTGGGAAAGAAAGTCACCCGCGGCATGGCGGAAACGCGCACTTTGATTTTGAGTTGCGCCCACATGGCGGCCAAGGCTTGGCAGATTTCTTCGTCATTGATGTAGCGGTTGTTGGGACAGTCCAGTGTGACTTCAAAGCCCTCCCCATAGCCCGCTTCCTGCATCAGCTTTCGAGCCGCAGTGATATCAAAGGGATAGCGCGCTTCCAACGCTGCGTCATTGAAGCTGGCCGCGGCGGACGGTGTTGGGCTGCCGGTGGGCAGGCTCAGGCCATTCATCAGTTTGACCCGCATGGCCTCCACATCAACGGCCTGATAAAGCGCTCGCCGCACGCGAACATCCTTGAAGGGGTTCTTGTCCGCGTTGGCCCCTGGCAGCTGGGCGTAGAGCAACTTGTCGCGCTGCTGGTCCATGCCGATGAAGATGATGCGGTTCTCCGGGCCATCGATCACTTTGACGCCGCTGGTGTTGCGCAGCCGGGGAATATCGCGCGGGGCCGGGTCGAGTACGAAGTCGATTTCCCCTGACACCAAGGCCGCCAAGCGTGTGGCGTCATTGCCAATCGGCGTGAACACCACCTCCTGCACATCGCCTTCGAACTTATTCCACCAAGCTGGGTTGCGCTTGAAGCTGGTTTTCACACCGGGCTGGCGCGACACCAGGATGTAGGGCCCGGTGCCATTCGCGTTCATGCTGGTATAGCTCTCTTCCTTGTTTTTGTAGTCCAAGGGGCGAGTGACTCGGTGTTTCTCGGACCAAGACTTGCTCATCATCCAGAGCGTGTCCAGATGCTGTAGAAATATCGGGTTATAGCTGCTGAGTTGAAACTCCACCGTGAGCTCGTCGAGCTTGCGCGGCGTACCCACGGCATTGGCGTAGACCGCAATTTGCGAGGTCGGCGCCGCAGCGCGCTGGATCGAGAACAGCACATCGTCTGCCGTGAAGGGCTGACCGTCGTGGAACTTGACGCCGGGCCGCAGCTTGAAGCGCCACAGCAAGGGCGAAACCTGAGTCCATTCACTGGCGAGACCGGGCACGATTTGGAGATTGCGGTCGCGGCGGGTCAGACGCTCATAGACCTGGCCATTGACCATATTGGTCATGCTCTCGTTTTGCGAGTGTGGGTCCATGGTCTGCGGATCGCCCTGGCTGGCCCAGCGCAGGGTTTGCGCCTGCGTCGGCATCGACACAGCGATCAAGCCCCAACACAGCGCAGCCGCCAGCAGAATCGAATTCTCTTGCCGCTTCCTCATCCCCATGGCCGGACTCCCTCCAATCGATTGAGGCCGAGTTTAGGCATGCGCCTCGGGCCTTGGGCCTGGGCTTACCCTGTGGCGGGTCTATTCAGCGCAAGAGTGCCGAGGAGAAGCCAGTGCCATCAGGCCTGACGCCAGATGTCCTCGAGATGCGGAAAGCCCCATTCCTGCGGCGACTCGCGCCCGAGCACTCGGTCCTTAGCACCACTGGCCGACAGGTCCAGCGTCTGCACCGGGATGGGCATCTTGGAGCGGGTCGAATAAAACACCCGTACCACCGGCGCGGCCAGGTTGAGCGGGTTCAGATCGGTCACCACCGCCAGTCGCCCCGACTCCAGCCGCACCAGACTGCCGACCGGATAGATGCCGACGCTGGCCACAAAGGCCTTGAAGATGGCGGGATCGAAATGCCCTTTCCAGCCCGCCATGCGTTGGATGGAACCCGCCGGGTCCCAGGCTGCTTTGTAAGGGCGTGTCGAGGTGATGGCGTCATACACATCACAGACCGCCCCCATGCGCGCCAGCAAGCTGATCTGCTCCCCTTGCAGTTGATGTGGGTAGCCGCTGCCGTCGATCTTTTCATGATGATGCAAACACACCTCGAGCGCGGCCGCCGGCACGGCAGCGCCCTGCTTAAGCATCTCGAAACCACGCTCTGGGTGGGTGCGAATCACATTGAATTCCGACTCACTCAGCTGACCCGGCTTGTTCAACACGTCTTGTGGCATGGCCATCTTGCCAATGTCGTGCAAGAGCCCGGCCAGACCGGCCTCGCGCGACTGCGCCTCATCCAGGCCGAGACGCCGCGCCAGCGAGACCATCAAGGCACAGACCGCCACCGAGTGCATATAGGTGTAGTTGTCCTTGGTCTTCAGCCGCGCCAGGCTGATCAAGGCGGAGGGGTTGCGAGCCACCGAGTCGGCCACTTCTTCCACAATGGGCAGACACTGCTCGGTATCGACGGCACGCCCCATGCGGGCCTCGCCAAACAAGGACAGGACCGCCTGACGAGAACGGTTCACCACCTGCGCGGCTCGTTCGACTTCGGCGCCCATGCTGAGGCGGGCTTGAGGGGCCGCGGCCGGGGCGGCAGGTGCCGACGTCGCCACCATCTCCTGCACGGGCAATTCAAACGGCAGCGGTGCAGCAGCCGTCTTGACCGCGCCCACATCGTCACCCTTGCTGCAATCGATCCAGACCATGGCCACGCCGCTGGTCAACAAGAGCTCCAGATCGCCCTGCTCTTGCAACAAGAACTTGGTCTTCCAAAAAGGATGCGACAGCCACGACCCTTCCAGGGACTGGATATACATGCCCAACTGGACTTGTTGGGTGGGTATTTTTTTCAGCATGTGAGGGACGAGAAGCCGTAGCTCTGGCGAGCTTGAGCCGCGCAGTATCCCTTGGCACCAGACCAATGCAAGACCGGATCAAGCGCTGTTTGTGAGGGCTCATTCCGGGATGCCCGGCCCATTGCTTAGGGCGGGCTCAGGACGCGCTCAGAACTGAATCAAGACTTGCGCCAGATATCGTCCAGATGGGTGAAGCCCCAATCTTGCGGGGACTCACGCGAGATCACCCGGTCGCCGGCCGAAGCTTCGGACAGGTCCAGGGTCTGCACCGAGATCGGCAGCTTGGAGCGGGTCGAGAAAAACACCCGCACCACCGGAGCCGCCAGGTTCTGCTGATTCAGGTCGACCACCACCGCCAAACGGCCGGACTCCAATTTGACCAAGCTCCCCACCGGATAGATGCCCACACACATAACGAAAGCCTTGAACACCACCGGATCGAACTGCCCGGTCCACTGCGCCATGCGCTGGATGGAACCGGCGGGATCCCAGGCGGTTTTGTAAGGCCGCGTCGAAGTCACGGCGTCATAGACATCACAGACCGCCCCCATGCGTGCCAGCAAGCTGATTTGCTCACCCTTGAGTCGCTTGGGGTAGCCGGTGCCATCCATTTTTTCATGGTGATGCAGGCAGACATCGAGCGCGGCATCGGGCACTCCGCCGCTGTCCTTCAGGATTTGGTAGCCACGCACCGGATGCGAACGGATCACATTGAACTCGGCGTCAGTCAACTGCCCGGCCTTGTTCAAAATCTCCAGCGGCATGGCCATCTTGCCGATGTCATGCAGCAGACCGGCCATGCCGGCTTCACGCATCTCTTGCTCGTCCATACCCAGCTGACGGCCCAGGGACACCATCAGGGCGCAGACCGCCACCGAGTGCATATAGGTGTAATCGTCTTTGGTCTTGAGCCGGGCCAGACTGATCAGGGCCGAAGGATTGCGCGACACCGAATTGGCGATTTCTTCCACCAGCGGCAGGCATTGCTCGGCGCTGACCGAATTGCCCATGCGCGCCTCGCCGAACAGCGCCATCACCTGTTCACGCGAGCGGTTCATCAGCTGCGTGGCATGCTCGATCTCCGCACTCAGGCTGACTTTTGTCTGCGGCTTGGGTCGCTCGATGGGGAGTGTGAACTTGGGGGGGACTGGCGGCTTGAGTTCGATCTGCGGTGCGGCAACTTGTGGCGCAGCGTTTGATTCAGAGGGGGCCGCTGCAGCCACGGCTTCAGCGGGCGCACTGGCCGGCGGGGCTTCGGCTGCAACATCGCCGCCCTTGCTGACGTCGATCCACACCGCCGGCACGCCACTATTCTTCAGCGCCGCCAAGTCTGCCGCATCGCGCAAGACAAACTTGGTCTTCCAGAATGGATGTGACAGCCAAGAGCCCTCCATCGACTGGAGATACATGCCCAGCTCGACTTGTTCAGTAGGAATTCTCTTGAGCATTGTTCGCCAAAAACTCAGATCTTCAACTCAGGGGCCAGGTCCAAGTATCACCCGATCATCGCCCGTGCTTCGTGCCAGAGTGCACAAAAAAACCGCCTCAAGGGCGGTTTTCTTTTTCATTGTTTCGAACGAAGGGCTTGCCCCCACTCGAATCAACGGAACTTGTTTTGCGGCACGGTGCGCAACTCGCTCGGCAAGGAGGCCAAGTATTTAGCCAGTGCCTTCAATTCAGCAGCGCTGAATTGCTTGACCTGACCCGCCATGATGGCGTTGCTACGGCCAACCACTGCTTGGCCTTCGGTTTGATACGACTTCAGGGCCACATTCAGATAGTCGGCGTGTTGGCCGGCGATCTTGGGGTAGGCGCCGTCAATCGGCTTGCTGAAGTTGGCGCCGTGGCAGGATACGCAAGCGCCTTTGGTCAAGAGCTCAGCCACTTGAGCCGAAGGAGCCGGCACGGTCTCAGCCACCGGCGGCACGCCGGCTTGAGTTTCGTAGAAGGCAGAGATATCGGTGATGTCCTGCTCGGTCAGGCTCAGGGCGATGCCGCGCATGGTGGGGTGCTTGCGCTCGCCCTTGGCATAAGCCGTCAGCGCGGAGGCGATGTACTTGGCGTTTTGGCCAGCAATCATCGGCACCTTGTGCACTTCGGGGAAGCTGGCCTGATAGCCCGGGATGCCGTGGCAGCCGATGCACATGGCAATCTTGGTCTGCACAGCCGGCGCGGTCGATGCCGCCTCCTTGGCTTGAACGGTAGCGGCGGCGCCCAACAGCGTGGCCAAGGCGAGCGAGATCTGCAGCAGTTTTTTCATGGTCCCGGGGGTCTTGATCTTGTACCGACGGGCATTATAGGGGGGCACTTATACTGAATCATCACCTTTTAGAGTTTGATCTAAACCATGAAATTTGAAGGCTCGGAACAGTACGTCGCCACGCCCGACCTGATGTTGGCCGTCAACGCCGCAGCCACGCTGCAAAGGCCTTTGTTGATCAAGGGCGAACCCGGCACTGGCAAGACCATGCTGGCCGAGGAAGTGGCGCGCGCTTTGGGCATGCCTTTGTTGCAATGGCATATCAAGTCCACCACCAAGGCCCAACAAGGCCTGTATGAGTATGACGCGGTCAGCCGACTGCGCGACAGCCAGCTCTCGGGCATTGAAGGCGCCGAAAAGGTGCGCAATATCGAGAACTACATCGTCAAGGGCGTGCTCTGGCAAGCCTTTGAGGCCGATCGCCCGGTGGTGCTCTTGATCGATGAGATCGACAAGGCCGACATTGAATTCCCCAACGATCTCTTGCGCGAGATCGACCGCATGGAGTTCTATGTCTACGAGACGCGCCAACTGGTCAAGGCGCGCCACCGCCCCCTGGTCTTCATCACCTCGAACAATGAGAAAGAGTTGCCCGACGCCTTTTTGCGCCGCTGCTTCTTCCACTACATCAAGTTCCCCGAGGCGCAGACCATGCAAGCCATCGTGGATGTGCACTTCCCTGGTCTGAAGCAAGACTTGCTGGCGGCGGCGCTGCGCACCTTCTTTGAAGTGCGCGGCCTGCCCGGCCTGAAGAAGAAGCCCTCCACTTCGGAATTGCTGGACTGGCTGAAGCTGCTGGTGGCCGAAGACATTCCAACCGAAACGCTTTTGCTCAAGGATGACAAGGTCACGGTGCCGCCCCTGGTGGGAGCCTTGCTGAAGAACGAGCAAGACCTGACCCTGTTTGAGAAGCTGGTGCAAATGCAGCGCCACAACCGCTGAAGGCCCGGCGCATGGAACCGCAATTGAAAAAATCTGCGCTTGAAGGCTTGGCGGACGCGGCCGGCTTTGTGCTGGGCGCCTTGGCCGGTTGGCAACTCGGCGCCGCGCTCGGCTTTGATTGCATCAATACGCCCGGCTGGGCGATGCCGCAAATCATCGGTTTGATTTTGATCGTGCTCGGATGCGGCGCAGGGCGCTGGCTGTTCCGGCGCCTGCTGGCCTGATTGATTGGCAAACCCCTACTCCTGGAGCACTGCGGACCATGGCGAAAGACAAAGCCTCGAAGAAGTCGACGTTTGATGTGCAAGCCCTGTGGCAGATGCTGCGGGTTGGCGCCCCTAGCTTGTCGCCCGACGGCGCGCAGGTGGTGGCCGGCGTCACACAGTATTCGATGGACAGCAACAAAAGCCAGTCCAGCCTCTATCTTTTGTCCACCTTTGGCGGCGAGCCGCGTCGACTCACCAGCGCCGGCGATAAAGATGGCGCGCCGCAATGGAGCCCCGCCGGCGACCAGATCGCCTTCATCGCCAAGCGCGAGCAAGAAGGCCGCAAGGACGAAGAAGCCCAGCTCTATCTGATTGCCCCGGACGGCGGCGAGGCTCGACGCATCGTTGACGTCGCCACCGGCGTGGAGTCCTTCAAATGGTTCCCCGATGGGCGCCGAATCGCCTGCATTTCTTGGGTCTGGCCCGAGCTGAAAGGCAATAAGGCGCAGGCTCAGGCCATGGCCGCCTTCAAGGCCCGCAAAGAAACGGGATACGTCACCAGCGAGACCTTCTACCGCTATTGGGACCACCAAATCCCCATGGGACGCGTCGCCCATCTTTTGATTGTTGATGTGCGCAGCGGCAAGGTGCAGGACTTGTTCGAGGGCACGGATTTCGAGCTGGGCCGGGCCGACCCCGATGCCACTAGCTTTGATATCTCGCCCGATGGCCGCCGCATCGTCTTCGCCTATGACCCAGCCCTTGAAAAAAAGGTCGGCAACAACTTCGCACTGGCCGAAGTCGAGCTGAAGAGCCGGACTTTCCGCACCCTGTTGCAAGACCAGGCTTGGACCTTCCAGGCGCCGCGCTACAGTCATGCGGGCCAGCATCTGGCCTTTCTGGCCAGCCATCAAGGGCTGAAGCACACCATGCCCTCGCAGCTGGCCATTCTCGACACCCATGGCCGTTGGGCCGCGGTCTCGGAACATTGGGACCGCGAAGTGACCGCGCCGCTGCAATGGGCCGATGACGATGCGTCCCTGTTGTTTTGTGCCGAAGAAAAAGGCCGCCGCCATCTTTGGCGCTTTGCGCTGCCGATTGATGGCGCCCTGCCCCAAGCGCAGATCGAATTTGAAGGCGGTCATGCGGCCAGCTTTGCCGCCGCAGCCGGCGTGATCGTGGTCAATCACGACAGCGTGCGCTTTCCTGCGCGCTTGTCGGTGTTGGACGAGCAGCAGGTGCCGCAGCGCATTGAAACTTTCAATGATGAGTTGCTGGCTGCCTTTGAGCTGCCCGCGGCTGAGGAGCTATTCTTCAAGGGCGCGCAGGGCGACTCGGTGCAGATGTGGCTCAGCATGCCGCCCGGCTTCGATGCCAAGAAAAAGTATCCACTGATGCACGTCATCCACGGCGGCCCGCACACGGCCGCGGGCGATGTTTGGCATTGGCGCTGGAACGCACAGCTCTTCGCCGCCGAGGGCTATGTGGTGGCCAACGTCAACTACCACGGCTCCTCCAGCTTCGGCCACGCCTTCCTCGACTCCATCACCCACCGCTGGGGCGAGCTGGAGTTGCAAGACATCGAAGCCGCCACCGACTATCTGCTGAAAAAACCATGGGCTGACAAACAACGCGTCTTCGCCACGGGCGGCAGCTATGGCGGCTTCATGGTGGCCTGGATGAACGGGCACGTCGAGCCAGGGCGTTATCAAGCCTATGTCTGCCATGCCGGCTGCTACGACTGGCAAGCCATGTTTGCCGACGACGCCTACACCTGGCATGCCAAGGAGCTGGGGGCCAACTATTGGGACGACCCTGCCAAGATTGCGGCGCAAAGCCCGCACAGCTTTGCCCAGCATATGCACACGCCAACGCTGGTGATTCACGGGGCGCAAGACTTCCGAGTGCCGGATGCGCAAGGCCTGGCCTACTACAACACCTTGAAAGCGCGCGGCGTCGATGCGCGCCTGCTGTGGTTCCCGGACGAGAACCATTGGGTGCTCAAGCCGCAAAACAGCCGGCTTTGGTATGGCGAGTTTTTTGACTGGCTGAAGAAATACGACTCCCAGGCGGACAAGCCCAAGGCCAGGCGATCCAAAGAAGCCAAGCGCAAAAAGAGCTGAAACGGGCCGAGCTACTCGGCTTGCCCCCAATCAGCATCCCCACACAGCACCCGCAAGCGCCCGTCCTGCCAAAACGCCACCGAAACGGTGATGCACAGGCGGGCACCATGCAGGCTCAAGTAAGGGCGCGTGACTTGCACCTCGCCAATGCTGGCCAGCGCGCGGCGGAAATAAGGCCGGCGCGCCCAGCGAGCATCTCCGGCCCGTTCCAGCGGAGCAAAGCGCTCTTCGGTCGCTTGCACCACACCGTCCGGCAACTCGCGCAGGCCCAACTCCCGGCCCTGTTCATCCAGCAGATAGCAAAGCTGAGCCCCTTGCAAACGCAAGAAGGCTTCGCAGGCGACACGCAGTTCGCGCCCTTGTTGCAAGGGCAAAAGCGCCAAAGCCATCGCAGTTCGGTAAGGCGCCACCCGCTCTTCATAGCGTTGCCGCCCTTGCAGATGTGTGGCATCAAACAACTCCCAGACATCTTCAATCAAGGGCGAGATCTCACCCGCGGCGCGCAAGTCCGCCTGCGGCCGCCCAAAGGCATAGCCTTGCACCAGATCGATGTCGGCATCCAGTGCCAGCTGCGCCTCTTCGCGGGTCTCGATGCCCTCCAGCAGCACCAGGGCGCCGCACTCATGCAGCAAAGACACCATATGCGTCATCACCCGCGCCATGCGGTGCGAATGGCTGGCTTGCTGCAAGAGGCCGCGGTCAAGCTTGACGATCTCTGGCTTGATGCGCCAGATGCGATCAAAGTTGGAGTGCCCCGCGCCAAAGTCATCCAACGCCAGCAGACAACCGGTACGCCGCGCCGCCTCCACGGCATGTTCGAACTTTTCATCCTGCGCCATCACGTCTTCGGTCACTTCAAAGACCAGGCGGTTCATCGGCAGGCCCAGTTGCTGCACCACCTCCACCGCCTGGGTCAGCATCTCCGCATGGCGCGCCGCATGCACGAACACGGCGGGGTGCACATTCAAGAACAGCCAGCAGTCGGGTATGCGCTGTTCCACGAAGTTATGCACATGCAATAGACGACACAGACGGTCCAGATGCACCTGCTCTTCAAAACTGCCCACACGCTCAAAGGCATGCAGCGGTGACAAGGCCTGACCCTGTGCATCGCTGACCCGGATCAAGGCCTCGTACCCTACCGGGCGGCGGTGCGGAAAGCTGTAAATCGGCTGGAAATGGCTGCGCAAGACCTGATCGGCATGGCGGGCCTGCCAACGGCCGGGCTGATCGGGCTCTTCGGCCATCGCCCCATAAAGCGCCGTCAACATCTGCTCGACTTCTGGATTCATGCATCGCCCTTTCTTGCAGTGCATGCAGTCTGGCACAAGAGAAAGAGCATGTGGCGGCGCCGGGGAATCAAAACCGATGGGCCGGCGCGCGGCCTCGCGCTCAGAAGCTGCCAATGCAACCCAGAGTTCACTGGGCTGCCGCGCAAGCGCATGCCGCAGAGCCTCGTTGGAGCGCCTTTGCCACTCGCGAGGCCGCGAGCTCAGATGCGGTAGTTCACTCCGATCCAAGCCTGCGGCTGTTTGTTCGAACTGGTGTCGGCCTGTGGCGTTCCGCCATGGCCACGCCAAGCCAAGCTGGCGTCCAACTCAAACCCTTGGAATTGCGCCCTGACACCCAGACCGGCACCGCTGAGCATGCGGCTGTTGGATGCGGTTTGCGGCGTCGGCGTCTTGTTGATCTGGACCTTGCCGGCGTCATACAGCACATAGGGCACCACGCTGCCCAATGCGTAGCGCAGTTCCATTTGCGTCATCCAACCTTGATCACCGGTGGCTTCGCCATTCGGGTAGCTGCGCACGCCGCTGGCGCCACCCAAGGTGATGCGCTCGCTGGAGTCAAGATTCTTGTCACTCATTTGAGCGCTGACACGGCCATAGAAGCTCAGGCCCGCGATGCCGAGATTCTGCAAGCGCAGCAGGTCAAAGTTGACTTTCGAGAATCGACCCAGCGTGCGATTTTCGTCCACAGGAATTTGTGGACCAGCGAACTTGAGCTTGCCCAGGGTCAGCGTCACATTGCCAAAGCTAAGCCCGCCTTCACCCATGCCATCACGAAGATCAAAGTCAAAGCCCAGAACCGCCGCATCGGTGGATTTGCCTTCGCTGATGTTGCCCTTGTTGTCTTGCAGGCGTTTGTGCTGGTATGCCGCAGAGGCCTTCAGATTGGCTTGGTTCGAGCGCAGCAAGGGATAGCTCAGGCCCACATTGCTGACTTTGGCGGTGCCGGTGGCATTGGCACTGGCGAACTCTTTGCCCAGTTGATAGTCCGTATGGGCATAGCTGAGGGTGCCGCGCAAACCCTTGTCGCCCAGCGGCGTGTTGTAGGCCAAGCTGCCCAGCCACAGCTTCTCATCGCTGACCAAGGTACGAAGACTGATCTGGTCACCCAGCCGCAAGGGGCTGTTCCAGTCGACATTGAATTGCAGGCGATTGCGACCGCTATAACGATTGCCGTGGTTGTCGGCGCCTAGGCTGAGGGCCCAAGCCTGGGTTCGCGTGACTTCGACCTCCAAGTCCCCGCTGCCGACTTTGCTGCCGGGTTGCATCAAGGGCGTAACCCGCAGCCCCGGTTGGTCGCCCAGAATCAAGGTGGCGCGCTCAAGGGGAGCGCTGGCAATCACACTGCCCACTTGAATTGCGCTCAGAAATTGCTCGGCCTGGGCGGCCCACGCGGGGTCGGCAGCGACGACGCGAATCTGGCCGTACTCCCCTTCCAAAACCTGGATGCGCAAGAGCCCGTCGCTTACATCTTGGGGCGGCAAATAGGCCCGCGCAAACAAAAAGCCGCGTTGCTGATAGAAGCTGCTGACTCGATCAGCCAAGTCACGAAGACCCGCCAAATCAAATGATTTGCCTGGCGCATCGGCAAGCAATGTTGCCAGCGTGGCGCTGTCGATCACTGTGTTGCCCGCGATCTGTACACCGCTGATCAGCACCTGCCTGCCGCCGGGCAGCACAAGATCGCTGCGGGGCGTCGGCATCGTGAGCCTAGGGGCTTGCCGCTGCGGCTCTGGGACTCGCTTGAGCTCTTGAGAAAGCTGCCCGGCATCAGGCGGTGTCTGCGCGCGCGCGGCATGAGCGGCCATGCTTGCGATCAAGGCCAAACTGGCCAAGCGAAGGAGTTGCACGCCTCGGTCTTCAGAGGCAATGCTGCTGATAGGTTTGATGGCTTTTCTCATTATTCTTTCCCGCCTTCTTGAGTGTTCGCTGGAGTGATACGGATTTCCGGCAGCTTGATACCGCCGCCGACCACCAGCATTCGCAAGCTGCCCGTCGAGCCCATCGAAGCGGTGTTGTCAGGCAATGGAGGCGCAGCGCCAGCACTGCGGGTGCTCGTTCCACTGGAATCCCCGGCAGTACTGCCCGTTGGGGCGGCAGGCACGTCGATCATGGTGAACGCGCCGTTGCCGAAATTTGGCACGGTCAGCGCCGGAGGCATGGAAATGACATTGGTGGCTGAGGGCGTGTTGCCCGCAATCACATTGGCATTGACCGCCGGCGCAATCACCAAGCTCGAGTCAATTGCAGTGATGGCGTAGTTGCCATTGTTCAAGCCTTGGGCGCTGATGGCATGGCTGCCAATACTCTCGCCGGCGGCCCGGCTGAGCGCCCCACCGAGGCGGTCGCCGCTCACCAAGTTTCCGCTGCTGATTTGATAACTGAGAGCGGGGTCCGCTTCACCGTAGGTTTTGTTCTTGGCATCAGCGGTCACCGTGATCGGGCGCGGCGTGATGCTCAACACGCCGTTTTGCGCGGTGATCAGGTAGTTGCCATTCGCCAGGCTGGAGGCATCGATGGCGTAGCTGCCGACATTGCTGCCGGCGGTGCGCGTCAAAGCACCCGACAAGCTGTCGCTGCCGACCAGATCGCCCGAAGTCACGGCATAAGTCAGCGCCGGATCGGCATTGCCATAGACCTTGCTCTTGGCATCGGCGGTCACCGTGATGGGGCGCGGTGTGATGCTCAACACGCCGTTTTGCGCGGTGACCAGGTAGTTGCCATTGGCAAGGGCCGAAGCGTCGATGGTGTAGCTGCCGACATTGCTGCCGGGTGCTCGCGTCAAGGCACCCGACAAGCTGTCGTCACCAACCAAATTTCCTGCCGTAACGGCATAACTCAACGCAGGATCAGCATTGCCATAGACCTTGCTCTTGGCATCGGCTGTGACCGTGATCGGGCGCGGCGTGATGCTCAACACGCCGTTCTGCGCGGTGATCAGGTAGTTGCCATTCGCCAGGCTGGAGGCATCGATGGTGTAGCTGCCGACATTGCTGCCGGGTGCTCGCGTCAAGGCACCGGACAGGCTGTCGCTGCCGACCAAATTGCCCACCGTGACGGCATACGTCAACACCGGATCGGCATTGCCATAAACCTTGCTCTTGGCATCGGCCGTCACCGTGATCGGCCGAGGATCTATGGTCAGAGCGCCATCAAGGAATTGAATCGCATAGTTCGCGCTGCTCAGGCCTTGCGGCCGAATCGTGTAGGCGCTACCCACGTTGATGGCGCCTTGACTTGTCCCGGTATAACCCAGCGTGCCCGAGAGCACACTGCTCGTCTCTGAGCCCACAAAGCCACTGTAGCTGACGCCCGCGCCGCCGCTGTAGCTGGCGCCATCGTAGGTCTTGCGGGCATTATTGGCGCTGATCGTGAGCGGTGCCGGACTGATCAACAAGCTGCCCAGCGTGTTGCCGGAGGCTGCCGTGGAGTAGCCGGATTTCAGGACTTCGACCGACAGACCTGTGTAACTCCCTGCATTGGCCAGACCTGAGACCACCGAACCGCCGAGTTTGAACTGGTAGTCCGTCCCTGCGACCCAGCCGGTGTAGCCACTTCCGAACACAACGCCAGGGGCCCACAAGCTGTACAGATCGTATGCCCCGCCTTTGTAGACCACGCTGAGAGGCGCCAACGTGTAACTGACGGCGATCACACTCGGAGCGCTAATGCCACCAACGGCGACATCGATGGGCCGATTGTCCAGTCCGGTGGTGATGTTGAAACTGGAGCTAGCCCCTGGGGCCAGCGTTCCGGGTTTGAACAAGATGCCCATGCCCGTGTCCGCGGTCTCGTTATTGCCTTTCACTTGCGAGGCGGCACGGGTCACCATCCCCGCCAAAGTGCCACCGAAAAACTGCGATCCAAAGCCGACGCTGGAGTTCGCGTTGCTGGAGTAATAAAAGATCTTCGCCGTGCTGCCGCCGGACAGGGTGGCATAGGCATCACCCGCGGCACTGGTGGCCGAAACCACGTTGTAGGCGTCGCCAGCGGCGCGCGTGTTGTCAATCGATTGCTTGGTGGTGTAGCCGCCGCCCTGGTCGACGGTGTTGTCGGGGTCAAAGCTGCGAATGAAGGTGACATTGTTCAAGGTGGCGCTGCCGACATTTTCCAAAGCCACATCATTGGTGAAATATCGTTGGCCCGAGACCAGCTTCATCGTCTGCGTGACCTTTAAATTGCCAGCCAAGGTCGCGCTCACTTCGGTGCCAATTGCACCATCGCTGCCGACACCGAGCAATCGATAGACTGCCCCATTGGCTGATGTGGCGAAGTTGGCTCCCGAGGTGGCGGTGCCAGCAATGTCATAACCGGCGGTGAAACGCTCCTCAGGAGAACCCGGTAGAAAGTAGTCGATGCGCAGGTCGGTGCCGACGCCGAAGCCATCGGCATCGCCGGTCATGCCGATGCCCGATAAGCCCGGCTTGCGTCCGAAAAACAGACTGGGTTTATTGCTTGCGCCCAGCTTGCCGCCGAGCGCTTTGTTGATGCCGATTTCGATGTATTGATTGCCGAGAAACAGATCGCCGTTGACGCTGGCATAGCGCAGACCGTTGGCGGCGCTGCCCTTGCGCCATTGCTGTGACCAACCGGTGACCGAGGCGGCACCGGCCTGGGTATAAACGCTGCTGCCGCCGTCCGCTGCAGCTTGGCCAAACAAGAAAATTACGCCGCCGGCAGAAGCGTTGGAAGAGCTGATGTTGGCGTTGACATTGATATTGTTTTGAGCGGTCAGTGTGAGTGTGGTGTTCGCACTCCAACTCACCGGATCATTGACAAAGATGTCTCCATTGCCACCCGCGCTCCCCTGGGTGGCGGTGGAGATCGTCACATTGCCACTGGCCAGATCGGTACCGAGTTGACTACCCGTGATGTTGCCGCCGCTGGCAGCAATCGTGTAGTCATTGGGGTCAATCAACCAAGTACCACTGCGCCCGGCGGCAGCGTAGGTTGTGACGACACGGCCTTGATGGAAATCAACCCGCGCCGCGCTGGTCTCCACAAAACCGCCAGCCCCGCCCTGCGGCGCACTGGCATCGAGACGCCCGCCCACGAGAATGCGGTCTTTTTCCATCCCACCCATCAAGTAGATCTGGCCTGTTTCGCCGGTAGCCAGCGTCTGCGCTTCAGTGACCCCGGTGTGATTGATCACCGTGCTGGCCAGGCGACCCGCAGCCTTGGCAGTCAAATACACCAAGCCACCGTCGGCTTTGATTGCCCCGCCTTGCTCGATCAAGGCATCGATGGCCGCTTCATCCACCTTCAACTTGACCGGCCCACCCAGGTCGAGCACGACTTTTGAGCCCGCCCCGACCAGCACCTGGCCGCCCGGCGCAGCGATGCTGCCGCTATTGCTCACCTTGGCTGCAATCAGAGCGACGGCTCCGCCAGGCGCGGCGCTGATCCGCCCTTGATTGATGATGGCGTTGCCGCTGTTACCCCTGAAGTGATAGCGGCCCGCGAGGAAGTCTGGGGTATCCAACTGCAAGGTGCTGGCAACCAGCGCGCCGACATTGACTTGCGCTGTGGGGGTGAACAAGACCCCGTTGGGGTTCAGCAAGAAGACTTGGCCATTGGCGTTCAAGGCACCCTGGATACGAGAGACCTCGTTCCCAATGACGCGATTCAAGGCCACCGAGCTGCTCGAAGGCTGAACGAAATTGACCGTATGACCTGCGCCGATATTGAAGCTGCGCCAATCGGTCGCCAGCAAGGCGCTGTTTTGCTGCACCGTCAGAACATTGCCGACACGGCTGATCTGCGCCTGACCGGCCACGACTTGGGCGCCACTGGGCAGCGAAGCCGAACCAGTCGCCTGGGCGCTGACCATGCCCGCCGCAAAGCAAGCACTCATGCAAAGCACCAGATCGCGCAAGCGATTCGGTGCTTGGGACCGGCGGCATGCGCGGCGGCCGCCTAGGCCTTTGGCCCCCAATTCCGCTTTAAAAACAAGGGCGGCGCTCAAGGCCGCATCGTTTCGATCGTTCATTGAAGGCTCCAAAGTCGGCAGTGCGCGTGCACTTGCAACTCGCCATATCGGCAAAATTTCATGATCCTTGAGTGTTTTCTGCTCAGTAGTTGCTTGATTTCGAAAACAGCCGGCCTTGACGACACCATTTCGGACTTGACCGCACCGGCCTGAATCGTGCAGCGCCAAGGCCCGTGGATAATCCTTGCACTGGCCCCGCGAGGCCGCTTTGTTCCCGACCGGGCTGTCATGCTGATCAAGTTCTTCTACACCCTGCGCGCTGCCAAACTTCCGGTCTCGGTCCGGGAGTTTTTGACGCTGCTGGAGGGGCTGAAGGCCGGGGTGATAGGCGCCGATGGGCCACCGTCCATCGATGACTTCTATTTCCTGGCCCGCACCAGCTTGGTCAAGGACGAAGCCCATTTCGACAAGTTCGACCGTGCTTTTGGCGCCTATTTCAAGGGCGTAGAGCTGTTGACCGACTTCAGCCAGGACCTGCCGCTGGAATGGCTACGCAGCCATTTGGAGCTGGAGCTCACGCCGGAGCAAAAAGCGGCGGTCGAGAAAATGGGCTGGGACGAGTTGATGGAAACGCTGAAGAAGCGTTTTGAAGAACAAAAAGAACGCCACGAGGGCGGCAACAAGTGGATTGGTACCGGCGGCACCAGTCCTTTTGGCAATAGCGGCTACAACCCGCAAGGCATTCGTATCGGCGGGGCCAGCCGCAACAAGAGTGCCGTCAAGGTCTGGGAACAACGCGCATACAAAGACTATGACGACCAGCTGGAGCTGGGCACCCGCAATATCAAGGTTGCGCTGCGCCGCCTGCGCCGCTTTGCGCGCGAAGGCTCGGAGCTGGAGCTGAACCTGGACGACACCATCCACAAGACCGCCGCCAACGCCGGCTTCTTGGACATTCGCATGCAGCCGGAGCGCCACAACAAGGTCAAGGTGCTGCTGCTGATGGATGTGGGCGGCACCATGGACGAGCATATCCACCGAGTTGAAGAGTTATTCTCGGCCGCCAAGAGCGAGTTCAAACACCTGGAGTTCTATTACTTCCACAACTGCGTCTATGACTTTGTGTGGAAAAACAACCGCCGCCGTTTCGCAGAGAAGACCGCCACCTGGGACATCATTCGCAAATACAACCGTGACTACAAGCTGGTCTTCGTCGGTGATGCGACCATGAGCCCCTATGAAATCTTGCAGCCCGGCGGCAGCGTCGAATACAACAACGAAGAAGCCGGCGCCGAATGGCTGCAGCGGCTCACCAATGCCTTCCCCAAATACGCATGGATCAACCCCGAACCGCAGGGCGTTTGGCAGTACCGCCAAAGCGTGGCCCTGATTCAGCAATTGATGCAGCAGCGCATGTTCCCGCTGTCGCTCGCCGGGCTGGAAGGCGCCATGCGTTTGCTGAGCAAATGAAGCGTTTGGATTTCACTTTGCATCGCCAAGAAGTGGCGCAGCGGCGAGCCCCTTTGCTGAGAAGCCTGAGCAATTGCTTGCTGATCAGCGCCGGCCTGGCACTCTCGGGCTGCAGTGCGCTGCAAGAGCTCGGGCGAACGATCAAGCCCGATGAAGCCGCCAAGGCCAGTGGGGTAGCCAATCCCAGCGGCGCGCGTTTGATTGCCGAATACACACTGCAAGTGCAGGCCCCAGGCAAACTGAAAGACTTGTTGGAGGAGCATCTGGACCTGGCCCGCTTTCGCCGAGCGCCGGAAGATCAGCGCCTGAGCCTTCAAGAGCTTGGCCGTCTGAGCGCAGCCGCGCCTCAGCAGGCGCGCGCCTTGCTGGAGACCGAAGGCTATTTCAATGCCCAGGTCGAGGTGGAGCGCAGCGATTTACAGAGCCTGGAAGGCAGCCGCAACAGCAGCACGGAACGCCCCACCGTCACAGTCAAAGTGCAGCCGGGCCCACAGGCCAAGATCAGCGGCGTGGAGCTGAACTTTGCAGGGGAGTTGCTGGAACCCGCCCCCGAGACGGCGACGAGAACAGAGCCCAGCCCGGAATTCCTGGCCCGCAAGACCCGGCAACGCGAACGGCTGCGTCGCGATTGGGATTTAGGCCCCGGCGAAAACTTCAGCCAAGAGGCCTGGGGCAATGCCAAGTCGGCCTTGCTGAGCCGGGTGCGCACCCAGGGCTATCCACTGGCCCGCTGGAGCGACACCGCCGCGCAAGTCGATGCCGAAAGCAATACCGTGGAATTGGCCTTGACCCTGGACAGCGGGCCGCTGTTCCGCTTGGGTGAGATTCAAATCACCGGACTGAACCATCAGCCGGCCAGCGTGGTGGAACGACTGGCGGGCTTTGAGCCTGGCGATCCGTACAACGAACGCACGATGCTGGACTTCCAAGAACGCTTGCTCAAGACCACTTTGTTCGACTCGGCCAATGTCGACATTCGCCCCGATGCCGAAAATCCGGGCAATGCGGCGGCCAGCACTGTGTATGTACAGGTCAAAGAGTCGCCGCGCCAACAGGTCACCCTCAGCTTGGGTTTTGACACCGCCACCGGTCCACGCATTGGCGCCGACTACACCAACCGTCACCCTTTCGGCCTGGACATGCGCTCGCGCACCAAGCTCAAGCTCGGCAGCCAAGAAAGTTCGGCTGACATCGAGCTGAGCTCGCATCCCCTCAGCGATATGCAGCGCAATCTGGGCGCCTTTTTTGTCGAACGCCTGAGCCATGACGACACGGTCACGGTGAACGTGCGGGCCCGTCTGGGCCGCATCCGCGAAACCGAGCGTGAAGACCGCACCTATTACCTGGAAGCCTTGCGCGCTTTTGAAGACAAGCCCGGCAGTGATACCCATGCCGGCGCGGTTTCCGCCAATGTGCAATGGACTTGGCGCCGGGTGGACAACACCCTGCGCCCTACCAAGGGCTACACCGCCTCGGTGCTGGTGGGCGCCGGCTACGCCGACAGCTCGACCTATGACAACGGCTACTTCGGTCGCAGCCAGATCAAGCTCTATGGTTACTACCCCTTGCCGGGCGGCTGGTATGGCTCGGCCCGCACCGAATGGGGCCAGATCTTTGCCGCGCAAAGCGTGGGCTTGCCAGAAAAGCTGCGCTTTCGTACCGGCGGCGATGAGTCGGTGCGCGGCTATGGCTTTGAAGACTTGGGGCCGACGGACGCGCAAGGCAACCCCACCGGGGGACGGGTGCTGTGGAACGGCAGCGTTGAGCTGGCCCACGCCTTCATGCCGAGCCTGCCTGACTTGTTAGGTGCCGTGTTTGCCGACGCCGGCCAAGCCGCGCCCAACTGGAAGGACTTCAAGCCCACCACCAGCTTAGGCCTGGGCCTGCGCTACCGCAGCCCGCTGGGCACGCTGCGCCTGGACTATGCCCGCGCCACCGCGCTGCAACGTTGGCGCCTGCACTTCAGCGTGGGCATTGCCCTGTGACCACGCCCTCTCCCATGCAAGACGCACCCGACGCCGCCCCAGACGACGCTTCGAAGCTGCCAGACTCCGGGGTGCCCGGAGAGGCAGCCTCCCCGCCAAACAGCCCCAGCAAGAAAGTCCCGCTGTGGCGCCGTGGTCCCGGCCTGCTGCCCAGCATCCTGGCCCTGCCCCTGCTCGGTGGCGCCTTGGGCTGCGGACTTTGGTGGGGTGTCGCCACCCAAGCCGGCACCACATGGCTGTTGCAAAACGTGCCCGGCCTTCAAGTGACGCAGCCGCAAGGCAGCTTGATTGGGGACTTTTCGGCCCAGCATCTCAGCTATGTGCTGCCGGGCTCGCAAGACAGGCTCGACTTTGAAGACTTGCGTTGGCGCGGCCTGTCGCTACGCTGGAACCGCTCGCCCCATCTGTGGGCCGATTTGCATATCGATCAGTTACAGCTGCGCCGCCTGCAAGTGCATCTGGAGCCGAGCACCGAGCCGACTCACGCCCCCAGCGACCTGAAGCTGCCGATTGGGGTTCAGATCGAGCGCCTGCAAGCGGCTGAGGTCCTAATCCCGAGCGCCAGTGACAAGGCTTTGCGCGATCTGCAAGGCAGTGTGCAGCTCAGCGCCCAAGGCGGGGCCGAGCATCAGATCCAACTGGACCGTCTGCACTGGGACTTGCTGCAACTCAGCGGCAAAGCCAGCATCAAGACCGAGGGAGAGATGGCTTTGCAAGCCCGCCTCGACCTGCGTTCCAAGGCCGACGGAGAAGAGCATTTACCTGCCTGGCAGGCCTTGATCCAAGCGCAGGGGCCGCTGCAAACCCTGGCCCTCCAGGCCGATCTGCAAGCCGAATCTCAAGAGCTGCAAGCTCAGGCCCAGGTGCAGCCCTTTGCGGATTGGCCCTTGCCGCACTTGCAAGTCAAAACCCAAAAGCTGGACCTCTCTGCGCTGGTCTCAGGCCTGCCGCGCACCAGCTTGAGCGGCCAGGCCGAGTTACAAGCCCAGGCGCCAAACTCAGGCTCAAAACAAGGCAGCCAGAGCCTGGACATCAAAAGCCAGCTGAGCAACAGCCTGGCCGGCCGCTGGAACGAGCAATTGCTGCCGGTGCGAGCCTTGAATCTGGATCTGAGTTTTGCGCCCGGCGATCCAGCGGCCTTGAGCGTCAAGCAGTTGGAGCTGCTGCTGGGCAGCACGCAGCAACCCGCGGGCCGGGTGCATGCCAAAGGCCAGAGCAGCAAGGAAAAAGGCAGTGCACTGACGATTGCCATCAGCGATTTGAACAGTGAGGCGCTGGACGCCCGCGCGGGTGCACTGCAGTTGGCCGGTGAGATTGAGCTCAGCACCGCCGAGCCCGTCAACCAGTTGGGGGCACAAGGCCTGCCGCCCGCTCATTTGAAAATTGTGGCCAAACTTGAGGGTCGGCTGCAAGGCATGGCGAAAGCGAACGGCGGCAAGCCTGGCGCGGCATCAAGCATGAATTCCGCTTCCGCCTCGGCTTTGTTGCCGAGCTCGGCCCCCTTGAGCTTGAATGCGCTGGCCCAAGTCTCGGCTACCGAGATGACGCTGCAAAGTTTCAAGCTGCGTTTTGACGACGCGGCTCTGGAGATGAGCGGTCAGCTGGCCCTCAAACAAGCCGCCAGTCTGGCCCAGGGCTGGCAAGCGCAGGCCAAGGCGCAAGCCCAAGTGCCGGACCTGCGCCGCCTCTGGCGCGGCAAGGAAGACAGCGCCTGGCAGCAAAACGTGCAAGCGCTGTCGGCCCAGTTTGAAGCCAATCTCGAAGCCGGGCCGCTGCCGGCGGGCGGCAAAACACGAGCGCAAGACCTCTATGCCTATGCTCCGCAAGGCTCAGCGCATCTGCTGCTGATGCCAACGCAGCTGGCTGGCGTGCCTGTGAGTGCCGATGTCCGTTACACCCATCTTGAGCGCAATCAATCGCCCAAGCTGAGTGGTCTGCTGAACGCTGGCGTCAACAACCGCTTGCAAGCCCAGGGCGAACTGAGCCCCGCTGGCGAGATGCAAGCCAATGCTGATTTGCAGTTCACCGAGCTGGCGAGCTTGCAACCCTTGCTGAGCGCCTTCAGCGCCAAACCCGCCAAGGCGGCCAAGGTCGCAGCAACGCCGCAGTTGCAGGGCAGTCTGCAGGGGCAATTCAAGCTGCAAGCCGGCCTGATGCCTGCCTCGGACGAAGCGAGGAACAAAAAGACCGCCTCAGCACAGAAGACCAGCGCGAAAGCCAGCAACAGCGTGACCACGCCTTCCTGGCGTTGGCACAGCAAGGCCGAGCTGCAGGCCCGTGGACTGCAATTCGGCGGCAGCCCGGGGCTACAGGCCTTGACGCTAGGCTCCGCCGACCTGCAATGGGATGTGGACAGCGCTCATGAGGCGCCCTTGGAACTGCGTGCCCGCCTGGATCAGCTCAGCGGCAAAGACTGGAAACTGCCCAGCGCCAGCGCCAACTGGACCGGCAGCTGGGCCAAGCACCGCCTCGAGCTGCAGGCCATGGCCGAGGGCAAGATGCCCAGCGCCTTGATCCCGCCCGGCCAGCCGACCGAGCAACTGCTGCGCGGCCCGCTAGCGCTGAGTCTGAACGGCGGGCTGAGTGCAGCCCCCAACCTGGCTTGGCGCGAGGGCACCCAATGGCTGCTCAGCGACATCAAGCTGCTGGCTCAGCCGCAACCCGCCACACCCAAAGCGGCCACCGCCGCAAGCAGCCCCGACGTAGCCAAGAATGAGCGGGTCAAGGGCCCTTGGCTGAAAGCACAGAACCTCAAGCTGGCCCTGGAGCTGGGTCCACTTGCGCAGCCCAAGCAGCTGCAGATTGAACCGGGCCGGCTTGAAGTCCTGGGCGCCGGCCTGAGTTGGAAGCAGCTGCAATGGGCCTCGGCAGGTCGAGATGCACAGCCCGGCAAGGGTCTGAACGACGAGTTCAATGTCGATCTGCGCCTAGAACCCCTGGCCGTGGCACCGCTGTTGGCGCGCTGGCAGCCCGACTTCGGCTGGAGCGGCGATCTGGTCGTCGTCGGCCACGCCCAGGTGCGCAGCGCGCCGCAGTTCCAAGTTGACGTGGCGCTAGAGCGCAGTGGCGGCGATCTGGTCGTCAGTGACGACCGCGGCACCCAAAAGCTCGAGCTCAGCGAATTCAGGCTCGGCCTGATCGGCAGCCCGGGTGTGTGGCACCTGACCCATGCGCTGGCCGGCAGCAATGTCGGCGTGCTCGCCGCGGCCCTGACTGCCCGCAACGAGGACCCTGCGCAATGGTGGCCCAGCCCCGAATCCAAACTCGAAGGCGTGCTGGAGGCCCGGGTGGCCAACCTCAGCACTTGGGGCGCTTGGGTGCCGGCCGGCTGGCGCATGGGCGGCAGCGTCTTCACCAGCGCCAGCTTGGGCGGCCGCGTGAAGGCGCCCGAAATCAAGGGCCGCGCCGGCGGCTCCGATCTGGTCTTGCGCAACCCTTTGATGGGCGTGGACCTGCAGCGCGGCGAGTTTGCCCTCAGCCTCGACGGCGGGCAGGCCAAACTGGAGCGATTCAAAGCCTATGCCGGAGACGGCGACTTGACCGCCCAAGGCGAGTTGCAATTCGGCGCCAAGCCGCGCATCGATCTGCATCTGCTGGCCGACAAGTTTGCGGTCTTGCGCCGGGTGGACCAACGTCTGGCGGTCAATGGCCGGGTCGATGTGGCGCTGGATGCGGAGCTGATGGATGTGCAGGGCAAGCTCGATGTGCATGAAGGTTTGTTCGACTTCTCGCGCGGCAATGCGCCCGAATTGAGTGAGGACGTGACCGTGCGACGGCCGCAAGCCGACAAGCAAGAAGCCGAATCGAAAGCGGCGGCCGCCAACAAGCCGCGCGCCAAGATCAAAGTCAAAGTGGACATCGACCTGGGCAAGAAACTGCGCGTCAAAGGCTATGGCCTGGATACCTTGCTGGCCGGCAATTTGCAACTGACTCAAGCCGCGAGCGGCCCGGCCTTGCACGGGCGCATCAGCACCGAAAGCGGTACTTTTGACGCCTATGGCCAGAAGCTGGCGATCGAGAAAGGCATCATCAGTTTCAGCGGCGTGATGGACAACCCGCGCCTGGATGTGCTGGCCCTGCGACCCAGCCAAGAGGAGCAACGCGTCGGCGTCACCATCACCGGCACGGCGCAAAAGCCGCGCGTCAAGCTCTATTCCGAGCCGGCGTTGGACGAGCGCAGCACCCTGTCTTGGCTTCTGCTCGGCCGTGCACCCAGCGAATTGGGCAGCCAGGACAATGCCTTGCTCAGCAGCGCCGCTCTGGCCTTGCTCAGCGGCCAAGGTGAAAGCACCACCTCCAAACTCATCAAGTCGGTGGGTCTGGATGAGCTGTCCTTCAGCGACAGCGGGGTGGAAGCCCAAGGCACCGTGGTGCGTCTGGGTAAACAGTTATCCAAACGCTGGTATGTTGGCTATGAGCGCGGCCTGAACGCCACCACCGGCAGCTGGCAATTGGTCTACCGCCTGGCCCAGCGCTTCACGCTGCGCGCTCAGTCGGGTGACGACAATGCGCTGGACCTGATCTGGCAGTGGAAGTGGGAATGAGCGCAGGTGGTGCGTTTCGAAGTCGTGCGAGAATTCGGCCCGCCCTGAACCGGGCATCTCTCCGTAGTTCAATGGATAGAACGGCCGCCTCCTAAGCGGCAAATACAGGTTCGATTCCTGTCGGAGGGACCACTGATGGGCCTGGAGCCCAGTGGGCTCTAGGCCCATCAGTGACGCATTCAAGCGCCAGCGTCCACACCCTCAGCGCTGCCGCATCGCCCTCGAGAGCATCAGCACAGGCACCAAGCCGACCAAGACAATCGCCAGCGATGGCAAGGCCGCTTCGCCGAGCCGCTCGTCGCGCGCCAGTTGGTAGGCCACCACCGCGAGCGTGTCGCTATTGAAGGGGCGCAGCACCAGGGTTGCGGGCAACTCCTTCATCACATCGACAAACACCAGCAGCGCCGCCGCAATGGCCGAGCGCGCCAGCAGCGGCGCATGCAAGACCCGGAACAAACGGCCGCGCGAGGCGCCGAGCAGGCGCGCGGTTTCGTCCACAGTGGGCGAGATGCGGGCATAACCAGCTTCCACCGACTGCAGGGCCACACCCGAGAAGCGCACCAGATAGGCATAAATCAAACCGGTGATGGTGCCGGTGACGATGGTCGTCAGGCCCAGCTGCGGCGCATGCTGCTGCAGCCAACCCAGCGGCATCAAGATGCCCACGGCGATGACCGCGCCAGGCACCGCATAGCCCAAGGACACGACGCGCAGGGCCGACTTCAAAAGCGGCCCGCCACTGCCCATGCGTGCCGCATAGGCCAGCGCCATCGCCAGCGCCACTGCCAAGAGCGCTGAGATGCTGGCCAGTTGCAAGCTGGTCCAGGCCCATTGAGCGAAGCGCGCCAAGGGCAGGCCAAACTCGCCGTAGCGGGCCTCCAAGATCATCAGCTTCACGAGAGCCACCAGGGGCAGCACAAAGCCCAGCAAGACCGGCAGCGCGCACAGCACGATGGCTGCGACTGCGGCCCAACCGTGCAGGCGTAAAGGCCGGGCTTCGGCCGCGTGCACCGCCCCAGCGCGACTGCTGGTGAAGCGCAGCTTGGCTTGGGCGCGTCGCTCCAGCCACAGCAAACCGGCCACGGCCAGCAGCAAAACGGAGGCCAGTTGCGCAGCTGCGAGGCGGTCGTTCATCACCAGCCAAGCCTTATAGATCCCGGTGGTCAGGGTCGCCAATCCGAAGTAAGAACCCACGCCATAGTCGGCCAAGGTTTCCATCAGCGCCAAGGCCACGCCCGCCGCCAGCGCGGGGCGCGCCAAGGGCAAGGCCACCTCACGCACCCGCCGCAGCGTGCCTGCGCCAAGGATGCGTGCAGTCTCCATCAGGGTGACGCCGCGCTCCAGCAAGGCGGTGCGGGTGAGCAGATAAACGTAGGGGTAGAGGCAGAGCACAAAGAGCAGCACCGCACCCGGCAGGCTGCGTACATCGGACCACAGCGGCCCACTCGCGCCGGTGGCGGCACGTAGCCAAGTCTGCAGCGCGCCGCTGTATTGCAAGGCATCGGTGTAGGCATAAGCAGCCACATAGGCCGGCATGGCCATGGGCAAAAGCAAGGCCCACTCAAACCAAGACCGCCCCGGGAAGTCAAACAGACTGACGGCCGCCGCGGTCGCTCCGCCCAGCGCTGCCACGCCCAGCGCCACACTCAAGGACAGCAGCAGCGAGGTCCAAGCGTACTCAGGCAATACCGTCGCCCACTGATGCTGCAAGATGGCCAGCGCCTGCGTGTCCAAGGCCAACCAGGAACCGAGTACGCCGGCCACCGGCACGGCCAAAAGCAGGCAAACAACGGTGATCAGACGCAGCATGCGAGAGAAAGAGGTGAGGAGTTCAAGACGCCTGCAGCGGGCCGCCAAGGCTAACTCGCTATCATACGGGCCATGTTTCTTGCACTCGACCAGATCGGGCTGCGCTACCCCGGCAGCCCTGTTGCAAGCGCGGCGGGCACTGCGGGCTCGGTGCCCAATAAGCGCAGCGGCGCGGTAGACCACGTCAGCCTGAGCCTCTCACGCGGCCAAATTGGCGTCTTGATCGGCCCCTCCGGCTGCGGCAAAACCTCTTTACTGCGCTGTATCGCCGGGCTGGAGCGTCTGCACAGCGGCCGCATTCAAATTGCCGGCGAATCCCTGGCCGATGCAGCTCTTGGCCTGCACCTGAGCCCGGAGGCACGCCGCATCGGCATGGTCTTCCAAGACTACGCCCTCTTCCCGCATCTCTCGGTGGCGGACAACGTCGGCTTTGGCCTGCGCCACCTGAGCCGGCAGGCCCGCGAGGCACGCATCACCGAGGTCTTGGACCTGGTTGGCTTGGCCCACGCCGCCAAACGCGCGCCGCATCAGCTCTCGGGCGGGCAGCAGCAGCGCGTGGCTCTGGCGCGTGCCTTAGCGCCGGCGCCGCGCTTGCTCTTGTTGGACGAACCCTTCTCTAGCCTGGACGTGGACCTGCGCGAACACCTGTCGCAAGAGTTGCGCGCCATTTTGAAAGACAGCGGCACGACCGCCTTGTTCGTCACCCACGACCAGGCCGAAGCCTTTGCCATTGGCGATGTGGTGGGCGTGATGCACCAGGGCCGGCTCGAGCAATGGGATGCGGCCTACACCGTCTATCACCGCCCGGCGACGCGCTTTGTGGCGGACTTCATCGGCCACGGCGTGTTTGCCCCCGCCCGCATCGTGCAGGGCAGTGAGGGGCCGGAGGTGCAAACACCGGTCGGCAGCCTGATCGACGCCGAGGCTTGCGCCTTGGCCAGCGCCTACCCCGAGGGGCGCTGCGATGTGCTCTTGCGCGCCGATGACATCATTCACGACGACCTCGCGCCGGTGAAAGCGCAGATCGAACGCAAGGTGTTCCGCGGCGCGGACTTTCTCTACACCTTGCGCTTAGAAACGGGCGAGCGGCTGATGGCCCATGTGCCCTCGCACCACGACCATCAGGTCGGCGAGTGGATAGGCATACGGGCCCATGTGGACCATGTGGTGACCTTCCCGCAAAGGCCTGCCGAGCCCGCGATGTCGGGCAGCCCAAAGTAAAGCCACGGTAAAGACGGCGCTTTCGTCTCTTTGTGCACTTGAATCCAAGGATTTGGGGCGCCAAATGGGGGTGTCTACTCACTTTGCGCACCAAGGGCACGCTTATACTGGGCCTGCGATTTTCCGTCCCGCAAACGGGCTGGAAGCCGCGCAAATGCTGGAGACAGCCGATTTTTTCCGACCGATAGGACAGGCAAGCATCATGAGTGCCAAATTGAAAGTTGCAGGCTGGCTGGCCCTGGGTGCCGTAGCCGGCGCGCTGACCACGATGCAATTGCAAGCGAACGCCCGCAGCAGCTTGTCGCCACTGCCGCTCGAAGAGTTGCAGCAACTCGCCGCGGTCTTCGGCATGGTCAAGTCTGACTATGTCGAGCCGGTAGACGAGAAGAAGCTGATCAACGATGCCATCGCCGGCATGGTGTCGGGCCTAGATCCGCACTCGCAGTTTTTCGACAAGAAGAACTTCAAAGAATTCCGTGAAGGCACGACCGGCAAGTTTGTCGGCGTCGGCATCGAAATCGGCATGGAAGACGGTCTGGTCAAGATCGTGTCGCCGATTGAGGGCTCGCCCGCCTTCCGCGCCGGTCTCAAGAGCGGCGACCTGATCAGCAAGATCGACGACACCTTGGTACGCGGCCTCGGCCTGGACCAAGCCGTCAAGCGCATGCGCGGTGAGTTGAACACCAAGGTTCAACTCACCATCTACCGCAAGAGCGAGAACCGCACCTTCCCGGTCACCATCGTGCGCGAAGAGATCCACAACCGTAGCGTGCGTGGCAAGGTCTTGGAGCCTGGCTATGCTTGGTTGCGCGTCAGCCAGTTCCAAGACAGCACGGTGGAAGACTTCGCCAAGAAGCTGGAAGAGATCTACAAGCAAGAGCCCAATCTGAAGGGCTTGGTGCTGGACCTGCGCAATGACCCGGGCGGTTTGCTGGAGGCCTCCGTGGCAATCTCCGCCGCCTTCTTGCCCAAAGACCTCGAAGTGGTCAGCACCAATGGCCAGATCGCAGACTCCAAGGCCAGCTTCAAGGCCAGCCCTGACTACTATCTGCGCCGCGGCGGCAACGACCCCTTGAAGAAGCTACCGGCTGCCTTGAAGAAAGTGCCGCTGATCGTGCTGGTGAACGAAGGCTCGGCCTCAGCCAGCGAAATCGTCGCCGGCGCCCTGCAAGACCACAAGCGTGCCACCATCATGGGTGCCCAGACCTTCGGCAAGGGCTCGGTACAAACCGTGCGCCAACTGGGCCCGGACACCGCGCTGAAGATCACCACCGCGCGCTACTACACGCCGAGCGGCCGCTCCATCCAGGCCACCGGCATCGTGCCCGATGTCTTGTTGGACGAGACCGCCGAGGGCAATGTCTTCGCCGCGCTTCGTACCCGCGAAGCCGATCTGGAGAAACACCTGGGCGGCAAGGATGAAGTCAAAGACGAAGCCGCTGACAAGGCCCGCGAAAAGGCCCGCGAAGAAGCGCGCCTGAAGTTGGAGGCCGAATTCGCCAAGCGCAATGAGCCGCCCAAGCCCTTGCCCGAGTTCGGCAGCGCCGAAGACTTCCAGCTGTCCCAGGCCCTGAACCAGTTCAAGGGCAAGCCGGTGCTGGTCTCCAAGACTGCCGTGGAACGCAAGGCCGAAGCCAAGGTCGAGTAAGGCCGCAAAGGCCAACAGCCTCGCGCAAGACCTGACCCCACCGCAGCACACAGCAGCCCGCTCCTTCAGCGGGCTGTTTTGTTTTGGGCCGATTATTTGTGACGAATTTTGGTGAAGGGCTATGCTTCTGCCCATGAACGATATGCAGTTGCTGCGCTATTCGCGCCATATTTTGTTAGACGAGATTGGCATCGAAGGCCAGCAACGCCTCTTGCAGTCACGCGCCCTGATCATTGGCGCCGGCGGCCTGGGTTCACCGGCCGCGCTCTACTTGGGCACAGCTGGCGTCGGCCAGATCACCTTGGTCGACGATGACGAGGTGGACCTGACCAATCTGCAGCGCCAAATTGCGCATGCGCAAGACCGCATCGGCAGCCCCAAGGTGGAATCCGCCGCCATCGCCATGCGCGCCATCAACCCGGACCTGAACATCCACACGGTGAAGGCTCGAGCCGATGCCGCACTGTTGGCGCAACTGGTGAGCCAAGCCGATGTGGTGCTGGACTGCAGCGACAACTTCGCCACCCGCCAAGCCGTCAACCGCGCCTGTGTTCAGCAGGCCAAGCCCTTGGTGGCCGGTGCGGCGATCGGCTTCGATGGGCAGATCAGCGTTTATGACCGCCGCCAAACAGGCGCACCCTGCTACGCCTGCCTGTTCCCGCCTGACACTGCCATGGAAGAGGCCCGCTGCGCCACCATGGGCGTGTTTGCGCCGCTGGTGGGCATCATCGGCTGCATGCAAGCGGCCGAGGCTTTGAAGCTGCTGCTGGGCATGCCCGACAGCCTGGCGGGACGCTTGCAAATCTTGGACGCGCGGCGCATGGAGTGGAGTGAGATCCGCGCCCAACAAGACCCGCAATGCAGCGTATGCGGCCCCAATGCCGACCACGGCTCTCACATCAGCACCGAATGAAATTTTGAATTGCAGCAAAATTCCGAACAGAATCCTAAGCCGCCTCTCGTAAGCTGCGGCCGAGCCCTCGAAACTGCGCCGCTTCTCGGTTTTTTCTTTCGTCCGTCCCTTCTTCAACGCCAGGCGCCCGCCACGACACCATGAGCCACAAGCGCAAACAGCTGACCGCACGCAACTTCCCCAGCGCCAAGGAAGAAACCGAAGCCCTCGCCCCGCAACCGAACTATGACCAGCCGGGCAGCGCCTACCGCCTCGCCTTTGACGACAGCGAATTCCTGCTGCGCGAGGAACTGCGGCCGGTGCGCATGCAGCTAGAACTGCTCAAGCCCGAGCTGGTACAGCAGGAGCTTGGCATCACTGCCACCATCGTGATGTTCGGTAGCGCCCGCATCCCCTCGCAAGAAAAGGCGCAGGCCTTGGTCGAGCAAGCGCGCAAGGGCGCCGACGCCGAGGCGCTGAAGCGCGCCGAGATGCAGCTGACGATGAGCCACTACTACGAAGAGGCGCGGCGCTTTGCCAGCATCGTCACCCGCGTTTCCAGCGAACGCGACAACCCGATTTATGTGGTGACCGGCGGTGGCCCCGGCATCATGGAGGCCGGCAATCGCGGTGCCTACGAAGTGGGCGGCAAGAGCATAGGTTTAAACATCGTGCTGCCTCATGAGCAGCACCCCAACCCCTACATCACGCCGGAGCTGTGCTTCCGCTTCCACTACTTTGCGCTGCGCAAGATGCACTTTCTGATGCGCTCGGTGGCGCTGGTGTGCTTCCCCGGCGGCTTCGGCACGCTGGACGAGTTGTTCGAGACCATGACCTTGATCCAGACCGGCAAATGCCGGCCGCGCCCCATTTTGATGTTCGGCCGCGAGTTCTGGACCCGGCTGATCAATTTCGAAGTTTTGATCGAAACCGGCATGATCAGCCCCGGCGACGAGAAACTCTTCCACTTCGTCGACACCGCCGAGCAAGCCTGGGCTCTGCTGGAATCCGAATACGACATGAACCCCGGCGCGAACAACGCCGAGTAACGACACAAAGCAACAAGGAAGGACGACGGCCATGACCGCATTGAGACAAGTTTCCCTGATTGGCGCACCGACCGACATCGGTGCCGGCGCACGCGGCGCCAGCATGGGCCCCGAAGCCATGCGTGTGGCCGACCTGGCAGCCGCCTTGCAAGGCCACGGTGTTGACGTTGTGGACCGCGGCAATCTGAGCGGCCCCTCCAACCCCTGGCTGCCGCCGGTCGACGGCTACCGCCATCTGAACGAAGTCACCGCCTGGAATCAGTCCGTGCACGACGCGGTCTACGCCGAGCTGAAGACCGGCCGCATGCCCATCTTGCTGGGCGGCGACCATTGCCTGGGCCTGGGATCGATCAGCGCCGTGGCCCGTCATTGCCGCGACACCGGCAAGAAGCTGCGCGTGCTCTGGCTGGATGCCCATGCGGACTTCAACACCAGCGCCCTCACCCCCAGCGGCAATATCCACGGCATGCCGGTGGCCTGCTTGTGCGGTTTCGGCCCGCAGCAGTTGATCGAGATCGGCGGCAAGGTGCCGGCCATCAGCCCCAAGTGGGTGCGCCAGATCGGCATCCGCAGCGTTGATGCGGGCGAGAAGCGCTTCGTCAATGAGCAGGAGCTGGAAGTCTTTGACATGCGCTACATCGACGAGATGGGCATGCGTCACACCATGGAGTTAGCCCTGGCCACGCTGGACGCCAACACCCATCTGCACGTCAGCTTCGACGTCGACTTCCTGGACCCCGACATCGCCCCCGGCGTGGGCACCACCGTGCCCGGCGGCCCCACCTACCGCGAAGCCCAGCTCTGCATGGAAATGATTGCCGACACCGGCTATCTGGCCTCGCTCGACGTGATGGAGCTGAACCCAGCGCTGGACTTGCAAAACAAGACTGCCAAGGTGGCAGTGGACTTGATTGAATCCTTGTTTGGCAAATCAACCTTGATGAGAAAGTGAGTTTGCCCAGCCTGCGGCAGACGGCAAATCAAGCACTCACGATCCATCCCTCCAAAGGATCGATGGCCGCGGGCAAGCCGAAGTTCGGCTGCCTGCTGGCCCAGGCGGCCTGCATCAGGCATAAGACTGCATCCAAGCGGTCTCCACGCGCATCATCAATCAAGAGCTCACGCTGGGCATGACTGAGCTTCAGGCGCAGTCCCAGACGGCTGCGGCCCTGCTCTAGCGCATCGATCAGGTCTTTGCGGGCGATCAAGCGCTCCGGCGTTTGCTTGGCCTTGTCATCGCTTTTGTAGCTGCGCCGCCCCAAGATCTCACGAGCCAAGAGACCCGGATAGGCTTCCAAGGCGAGCTTGCTTGGATCTCTGCCCTGATGCAGACCGGGCAATGTGGCGCCCGCCTGCAACAAGAGCGGCACGCCGGCGTGAAGCATATAGGCCACCGGCGGATTGACCCACTTCATGCTGGGAGATGAGCCCGCCGGCCCATCGCAGGCGCGATGCGCGAACTTGGCACCGACCGGCCGGCCAGCGCAGAAGGCGGCAAACAAGCGACGAATCTCCTCACGCGGCAGCTGGGTGTAGTGCTGCATCAGGGCCGCCCACTGCTGCGGCCAGCCGAGATGCTCCACCAGTTCTCTGGGCAGACCGAAGGGAAGGTCGAAACCGCCAATCCAAGCTGCCGGTTCAAGCAGAAATGCCCCGAACTCATCCAAGCTGGCAAAGCTCTGGATTTGTTCCAGACGCAAGACCTGACCCTGCGCCCCTTGAAGCTCACCCAATGCGGCCACAATGGACTTGCGCTGGCTCGGTGCGCTGCTGAAATCCACCCCCATAAGAGGTGGGCTGTGTTTTGTCGGGCTAGAGTGCATGCTCGCCAATGTAGCCTTGAACATCTTTGGAGACAGACCATGGCCGAACCCGAAGCCAAGCCCGACGCCGACAAGAACAGCCGCAACGAGAGCAGCGAGCCCACGGTGGAGCGCCTGGTCAGTACCGATCACAAGATTCAAATCGGCAAGAAGACGCTCGAGTACACCGCCACCTGCGGCACCTTGCTCTTGCGGGAGGTTGACGCCAAGAATGGCGAACACAAAGGCAAGAAGACACGCGCTTCGGTTTTCTTCATCGCCTACACCTTGAAGACCAAGCAAAAGACCGAGCGCCGCCCGCTCACCTTCAGCTTCAACGGTGGGCCGGGCTCCAGCAGCGTCTGGCTGCATCTGGGTCTGCTGGGTCCGCAACGGGTGCCCACCGACGAGATGGGCCAATGCGGACAGCCTCCCTACGACTTGTGCACTAACGAGTTCACGCTGCTGACCGAGTCTGACCTGGTCTTCATCGACCCGGTGGGCACAGGCCACTCGCGCGTGGCCGAAGGAGAGAAAGTAGCCGAGTACCACGAGTACCAGCGTGATCTGGATTCGGTCGGCGAGTTCATCCGCCTCTACCTCAGCCGCAACGGCCGTTGGTCCTCGCCCAAATACTTGATTGGCGAGAGCTATGGCACCACCCGTGCAGCCGGGCTTTCGCGCCATTTGCAGGAAAAGCACAACATCCATCTGAACGGCCTGATGCTGGTCTCGATGGCGGTGGACTTCCAGACCCTAAGCTTTGATCATGGCAATGAATTGCCCTACCCGCTTTACCTGCCCACCTATGCCGCTACTGCTTGGTACCACAAGGCCTTGAAGCCAGCGCAGCAAAAGAAGCCGGTGGCCGAAGTGGTCGCCGAGGCCGAGGCGTTTGCCAATGGCGACTATTGGGTGGCGCTGATGCAGGGCTCGCGCCTGAGCGCCGAGCAACGCCAGAAAATTGCAGAGAAGCTCTCGCTGTACAGCGGCCTGAGCAGCGCCTATTTGCTGCGCAGCGATTTGCGACCCACGGAGTTCCGCTTCTTCAAGGAGCTGCTGCGCGAGCGCGGCCAAACCGTGGGTCGCTTGGACAGCCGCTTCCTGGGCCTGGACCGCGATGATGCTGGCGAGCACCCAGAAGAGGACGCCGGCATGAACAATCTGGTGGGCGCCTATGCGGTCGGCATCAACCGACTGCTGCACGAGACCTTGAAGTTCGACAGTGACGCGCCCTATCTGGTGATGGCGCCACTGTGGAACACCTGGAGTTGGAAGGGCTTTGAGAACAAGTATGTGAACGTGGGCGACAGCCTGCGCCGCGCCATGCATGCCAACCCCAGCATGCGCATTTATGTGGCCAGCGGCTATTACGACCTGGCCACGCCGCATGCGGCCGGCGACTACACCCTCAGCCACCTGGGCCTGCGCGACAGCTTGCAAAGCAATATCAGCGTGAGCTACTTTGAGGCCGGCCACATGATGTACATCCACCCGCCTTCGCTGGCCCGCATGGCGGCCGAGTTGCGCGACTTTGTGCGCGCCAGCCCGCTCTAAGCTCGCCTGAGCCGGGGCATCGCAGGCAGATTGAGTCACAGGGCCAATGCTCACGAGGGCGAGGCCTGACGAGCCCCCAAACGCTTCAGAGCTTTGGCGGGCGTTCGTGCAGCGGCGGGGCCACACGCGGCAAAGTGATCAAGAACTGCGTGCCCTGCCCCAGCTGGCTGCGCACCTGCACCTGGCCGCCCAGAGTGTGAGTCAGCAGTTGATGGACCCTGTTCAAACCCAGCCCGCTGCCTCCAGCATGGCGCAGGGTGGTGAAGAAGGGATCGAACACCTTGTCCAAATGTTCGGGCGCAATGCCGCGGCCCTTGTCCGTGATCGACATCTCCAGTTGTTCGCCCACCTGCGAGACCTCAATTGCGACCGAGCCCGGGGTCCCCTCTTCGAAGGCATGACGCTGCGCGTTCAAGAGCAATTGAGTCAGGGCCTGGGCCAATGCACCGGGATAACTGTCCATCTCAATGCCATCTGGGCAGCGCACTTCAATCTGCATGGCGCTGCGCTTGAGTTCGCTTTGCAGACTTTGAATGAGCTCCAAAAGATAGGTGCGCAAGCGAAACTTACGACGGGCTTCGCCGGTCTGATCGACCGCCACCTGCTCCAAGCTGCGCATCAGCTGCTCAACCGCCTTGGCGTTGGAGGCCAGCAATTCGCTGCTTGACGCGGCCTGCTGCAAATAGTCTTGCATCACCTCGTTCGTGACAGGTCCGGCGGCCATCTGCTGGCTGAGCGCTTGGCTGGCACGCTGCAAGTCGGTGGCGCAGCTCAAGCTGCTGGCCACCGGCGTTTTGATCTCATGCGCCATCCCCGCTGCCAGCCTGCCCAGGCTGGCCAAGCGTTCGGACTGCAGCAGCGCCTCCGAGGTGGCGGCCAGTTGGGTGAACACCTGTTCTGTCGGACGCAAGACCGCCCGGCGGATCATCACAAAAAAGCTCACCATGCCAGCCAGAATTCCGAGTCCCAAACCCAGCATGGCCAGCAGCAGCGCCTGCTTGGCACTGGCCTTGGCTTCGGCATCGGTGCGCTTGGCTCTTTGGACGGCCCGGTCCGCGATGACATCCAAAGCAGCGAGCAAGTGTCGATCGGCGCCACGAATTGAGGCATCAACCCTTTGCGGGCGGAAGCCATCGGCTTCAAACCTCACTTTGGCTTGGGCATACACCTGGCCCAGGGCATGGTGCGCTTGAATCGCAGCAAAAATATCCGGCCGGTCTTCCTCCGCTGCAGCATCAAACATGGCTTGCAGGCCGGCCTGCACCGCCTGCTCATGCGATTGCACGGTCAGCCAATGTTCGGCGGAGCTGCTGCTATCGCTGCTGCGCAACAGCAGGTTTTTCCACTCCTGCACCTGCCATTTGAATTCGATGGCCACTTCGAGCGCGCGCTCGGCACGCTCATGGTCGGGCAAAGCCTCTAGGTTAAAACGCTCCAGCGCTTGCAAAAGGCCATGAGCGCCATACACGGTCGCGCCCGCAATCAGGCCGAAGGCCAAGGCGGCAATCAGCAACAGATTTCGAAAAATCCGCCGAGCTTCGTGACTCATGGCCAGGGCTCACTCGACTCAGGGCGATTCTTGTTGAAGGGCGCTAGATGCCGCTGGCTGCCGCTTGATGCCGCTCTATGCCGCTCTATGACGCTTCAGGCCGGGCGTCAGAGCTTGAAGACCGCCACCGATTTGGCCAACTCGTCGGCCTGAGTCTGCAGGCTTTGCGCCGCCGCCGCCGACTGTTCCACCAGGGCCGCGTTTTGTTGGGTCATGGTGTCGAGCTGGCTGATCGCCTGGCCAATCTGGCCGATGCCGGTGCTTTGTTCCGCAGTGGCATGGCTGATCTCGGCCACGATACTGCCCACCCGCCCGATCGAGGCAATCACCTCCTGCATGGTGCCACCGGCACGCTCCACCAAGGCCGCACCGGCCTCCACGCTTTCGCTGCTGGCGGTGATCAAACCCTTGATCTCTTTGGCGGCCTCGGCCGAGCGCTGCGCCAAGGAGCGCACCTCGCTGGCTACCACCGCGAAGCCTCGGCCTTGTTCGCCCGCGCGTGCGGCTTCCACCGCCGCGTTCAGCGCCAAGATATTGGTCTGGAAGGCAATGCCGTCAATGGTGGAGATGATGTCGCTGATCTTGTTGGACGAAGCACTGATGCGGCTCATGGTGCTGACCACTTCGCCCACCACATCGCCACCACGCTGGGCCACACTGGCCGCCTCGCTGGCGAGCTGATTCGCTTGCCGGGCTGATTCGGCATTGTGTTTGACGCTGGCCGTCAGTTGCTCCATCGCCGAAGCGGTTTCTTCCAAATTAGATGCAGCCTGCTCGGTGCGATGACTCAAATCATGGCCGCCCGCCGCCACCTCGGCCGAGGCCGTCGCAATGCTGTCGGTGGCATTGCGCACATTGCCCACCACCTCGCGCAAAGAGTCCTGCATGGCCTTGACGCCACGCATCAAATCACCAGTTTCGCTCTTGCCGCGCGGAACGATGGATTCACTCAAGTCTTGACCGGCAATGCGTTCGGCAGAGCTTTGCAGCTCACTCAGCGGTTGCAAGATCGACCGGATGTTGAAGAGCGTGTAAAACCCGATCAGCACCAAACTGCCCACCACAATCAGCATCAAGCTCAGCCGGATCTTTTTCTCATGGGCAGCGATTTCCGCGATGCCCTCATCTGAATCTTTGTCGATGGCCACCACCAGTTCAGCCAACTTTTCTTCCAAGGGGCGTATCGCCTTCTTCGCCGCGCCCAGCGCCTTGTTGGCTTCTGCAGGGTCGCTGAAGGCCTTCTCGCCGACCTTGTTCATGAAGGGCTCCATTTCGGCCCGGTATTGCTTCAAGCCCGCCTCAATTGCTTTCATCAGCTCGCGCTCGATCGGCGGCAGATCCAGCTTCTCCATGTCCTGCTCGGCTTTCAGAAACTTGTCGTAAGACTTGGCCCAGTCGGCGCGGTACTTCGCGATGGCCGTGCTGTCTTCAAGATTGATGACCATGTCTTTTTCATAACGCCGCAAATTGCCGGCTTCGGCCCGCAGCACCGAGACATAGACCAAGGATTGGTTATCGTTATCGACAAAATGCTTGAAGGCCGCCGTGGACTCGTTGAGGCTGTACAAACCCATACCGCCCACCAGCAACAAGGCCAGCATTGACACTGTGGCCAAGGCATACAAGCGGGCGCGTACCGTGAAATCCTGAAGATTCAGCATCGTCGGCTCCTGGGGCGAACAGCCCTCTTGATCGACCAATATATTCGATACGCTGCTCGCACAAAAGAGATAAACAGCGGAGAAACCTGCCAAATTGCAACAGAAGCAGGAGCCGGGGCGCGGCTCAGACCAGCGCTTGCATGGTGCGGATGAATCGCTCGGTCACGGCGCTCTGGGCCGTGGGCGCCAAGGGCTGCGCCGGTTGCCAGCGCAGGCAGCCCGCCACATAGACTTCACGCAAGACCTGACCCTGGGAGGCAAAGACCAGGCCTTCCAGCGCCGACTCGGCCGGCAGGCCGGCGACACCGCTGGCCAGCGGGTCCAGAACCAGAAAATCGGCCCGGGCGCCCTGCTCCAGGCCCCATTGTTTGAACCCGGCCGGAGCCGCGCTGCCCTGGCGCGCCGCTTCAAACAGACGCGCCGCGGTGCTGGGCTGGCGCCCTGGCGCGGCCGCCACATTGCGCTGCTGCAGGCCGAGGCGCTGGCCATACTCCAACCAACGCAACTCTTCCACCCAGTTACGGGTGACATGGCTGTCCGAACCGATGCTGATCGGCACCCCGGCCGCCAGCCAACCCGGCAGGTCGATCAGGCCATCGCCCAAATTGCCCTCGGTGCCGGGGCAGATCACCACGCTGGCGCCCGAGGCCGCCACTTGAGCGATCTCGTCCCGGGTGCTGTGGGTGGCATGCACCAGATGCCAGCGGGCGTCGGGTAAGAAGCGACTGCAGAGCCATTGCATCGGGCGCTGGCCGGTGGCGGCCAGGCAGTCGCGCACTTCTTGCTGCTGCTCGCTGATGTGGATATGGATGGGAATGTCAGCCTCGCCCACCAAGGCCTGCAGGGCTTCGATATCGTCGCTATTGGCCGCTCGCAAGGAATGCAGGGCCACACCGGCATTCAACAAGGGCCGCTGGGCCGCATTGATACGCTGGTTGGCAGCCCAGACCCAGGCGGCATCGGTCTTGAAGCGGCGCTGATCTTCCCGCAGGCCCGGCTGGCCAAAGCCCGAGCGGGCGTACAGCACCGGCAGCAGCGTCAAGCCGATGCCGACCTCGGCGGCCGCATCGGCCAGGGCCCAACTCATGGCCAGCTCGTCGGCATAGGCTTGGCCGTCCGGCGCGTGCTGCAGGTAATGAAACTCGCAGACCTGGGTGTAGCCGCCGGCCAGCAACTCCTGATAGAGCTGCGCCGCCACATCGCGCAGCTGCTCGGGGCTGAGCTTCAGCGCCAGCCCGTACATGCGGTCGCGCCAGGACCAGAAATCATCGTCCCCGGCCTCGCGCCGCTCGGCCAGACCGGCGAAGGCGCGTTGAAATGCGTGGCTGTGGGTGTCGACCAGACTGGGGAGCACCGGGCCTGCCAAGCGCTGCATGCCCTCGGCGAAAGGCCGGCCGGCTTCGATCTGCTGCCAGTGACCGTTAGCCCCGACCGTGAGCGCCACATCGCGCTGCCAACGGCCCTCGACCCAGGCTTGTTCGGCCCAAAAGAAACGCTCACTCATGCCTGCGGCTTCCACTTCAAGTACTCGGTCAACAAGGTTTGCAGCAAGGGTCGCACCTGGGCCGCATGGGCTTCTTCATAAACGTAAGGCGGCGCCTCTTCCATATAGCAGCGCCAGCACATTTCCAGCTGCACCGCGTGTTGCTGCTGCTCGGGTTGGCCGTAATGGCGGGTGATGTAGCCACCCTTGAAGCGACCGTTGACCACTTGACTGTAGTCACCCTGACCGGCCAGCACCGCGCCCAAAGCTTGCGTGATGGCGGGATCACATGAACGCCCCTCTACCGTGCCCAGGTTCAGATCTGGCAGACGGCCCTCAAACAACCAGGGCAGCTCGGAGCGGATGCTGTGCGCGTCAAACAGCAGCGCATAGCCAAAAAGGTTTTTCAGGCGCTGCAGCTCGGCGTTCAAGGCCCGGTGATAGGGCAGCCAATACAACTGGCGGCGACGCAGCTTCTCGACCTCGTCGGGCTCCTGGCCCGGCAGGTAGAGCGGCTCGCCGCTGAAGAAGCGCGTGGGGCACAGCTCGGTATTGCTGGCACCCGGATACATAGGCGTGTCTTCAGGCGGGCGATTCAGGTCGATCAAAAAACGCGAGTAATGCGGGACGATCACGCTGGCGCCCAGGCTTTCAGCGATAGGGCGGTAGAGCCGCTCCAAATGCCAATCGGTGTCTTCGGTGGCCAAGGCGCGCGGCTGATAACGCGAGACCTGATCGGCAGGAATGGCGGTGCCCACATGGGGCATGCTGATCAGCAAGGGCGTACGGCCCTGGCTGAGTTGAAAGACGGGATGGTCGCTCATGGTTCTTGGCTTATCGCTACAGACAGACGGACAGACAAACTTACTTTCGCTCGGCACCGCCCCGCACCACCTGGCGCAACGGATTGCGGCCAAAGTAGTAAGACAGCTCGTTCGGGTGCTCGATGTCCCAGACGCAGAAGTCGGCGCGCTGGCCCGCAACCAGTTGGCCTCGGTCGGCCAGGCCCAAGGCCTTGGCGGCATTGACGGTCACGCCGCGCAGCGCTTCTTCCGGCGTCAAGCGGAACAGGGTGCAGGCCATGTTCAGCATCAGCAGTAGAGACAAGGTCGGCGAGGTGCCAGGATTGTGGTCGGTAGAAATCGCAATCGGCACGCCGGCATCGCGCAGCGCCTGCACCGGCGGCAGCTGGGTTTCACGCAGGAAGTAGTAGGCGCCGGGCAGCAAAGTCGCCACCGTGCCGCTGGCGGCCATGGCCTGGATGCCGGAAGCGCTCAGGTATTCCAAGTGATCGCAAGACAGGGCCTGAAACTCGGCCGCCAACTGGGTGCCGCCCTGGTCGCTCAATTGCTCGGCATGCAGCTTGACCGGCAGGCCCAAGGCGCGTGCCGCCTCAAAGACTTTGCGCGTTTGCGCCGGGCTGAAGCCTATGCCTTCGCAAAACGCATCCACCGCGTCGACCAAGCCGTCGCGGCGCAAGGCCGGCAGCCAGTCGCACACCGCCTGCACATATTCATCTTGCCGGCCCTCAAACTCGGCCGGCAAGGCATGCGCGCCCAGATAAGTGGTGCGCACATCGACGCCCAGGCCGGAGAGGCGCCGCGCCACGCGTAGCATCTTGGTCTCGGCCGCCTGACTCAGGCCGTAGCCGGACTTGACCTCCAAGGTGGTCACGCCCTCGGCGAGCAGCTTCAAGACGCGGTGCGCCGCCTGCGCGTAGAGCTGGTGCTCGGTGGCATTGCGAGTGGCGGACACGGTGGAACGGATGCCGCCGCCGGCGCGCGCAATTTCTTCGTAGCTGGCGCCATTCAAGCGCATCTCGAACTCATGAGCGCGCTGGCCGCCATAGATCAGATGGGTGTGGCAGTCGATCAGGCCGGGCGTGACCACCGCGCCGCCCAAGTCCACTTCGCTGACGACCGAAGCGCGCAGTTCCTCAGGCAAATCCGCCAGGGGCCCCACCCATTGCAGATGCTCGCCCTGCGAGGCAAAAGCGCCCTGCTCCAACAAGCCCCAGGGCTGATCGCCGGCCAGGGTCACCAGTTTGGCGTTGCGCCAGAGTTTGGTACGTCTCATCGCTTTAAGCTCCTGAAGAGGATTCGCTCCAGACCATCCACCAAGCTGCGCCTGTGCCCTCGAACTGGCAGAGCTGCGCGACCGGGCTCTCGCACCAGGCCAAGCTCAAAGGCTTAAGCGCCATGGCTCGCCCGCCGTGAATCAGGCGGCCGCCCTCGGCACTGAAGAGGCCCACCCAATGAGAATGCCCGGCGGCTGGGGTCAGGTCTTGCTTGGCGGGGGTCACCTGCATCTGGCCGCGGCTGCGCCGATGCATCAGATTGAAGTCGCGGGTCAGACCGCCGAGCAGGCTGCAGGCCGGCGCCAGCGCACCGTCAAACTGATGCAGGCCGTCGCCGGCACGCAAATCCAGATCACCGAGCCGCACACCCTCGCCTTGCAACACCGCGAACCAGCGCTCGATCCCGTCAAAGGCCGAGAACGGGCCATCGCGTTCAATGCCCGCCACGCTGATGCGAACGATCCAATCGCTGAGATGCGGCCAAGCAAGCAGCTCGCGAGTCTGGCCGCCGCCATTCTTCCAAGCCTGCGCGGCCACATCATCCGCGCTGATCAAACTCCAACTCATGCCTGAAAACTCCCCTGCAACAAATAGCGCGAGCCCGGGTGGGTCAATCGCACCGTGGTCACCGTCCGGCCCCGGCTGTAAGTGGTGCGCAAGAGCACCAAGCAGGGGTCGCGGCGGTCAATGCCCAAGAGCTTGGCTTCCTGGGCGCTGGGTAATTTGGACTCGATGGTGTAACGCGCTTCGCTCAAGGGCGCAAGTTCCAAGAGGTAATGGGTGGGCGTGGTCTGGGTGAAATCCAGCCTCAGATAGTCCGGCGCGCTGGCCGGGTTAACCAGCCGGTCTTCGCATTGAATGGCCACGCCGTTCTCCAGGTGCACGATCAAGCTGTGGAACAGCGGCGCACCCTCGGCTATCTCAAACAGCTGTGCCTGTTCGGCGTTGGCCGCGACCTGCTTCAACTCATGCACCACCGCCTCATGACGATGGCCGCGCTCGGCGATCTCGTCATGCACATCGCGCACCGTCAGCGTGGAGGAGATGCGGTGCAGCTGCGCCACAAAAGTCCCCACGCCCTGCACCCGCTCAATCAGCCCTTCCTGATGCAACTCGCGCAGCGCCCGGTTCACCGTCATGCGGCTGACGCCAAAGGTCTGCACCAACTCCGCCTCCGAAGGCAGCAGGTCGCCAGCCACCCAATGGCCGCTGGCGATGCGCTCGCGCAAATGGTTTTGCACCTTCTGGTACTGCGGCTCGGGGCCGGCGGGAGATTTTCTGACCATGGTTTGGATCGTACTTGACTGTACTTGTATAGACAAGTAGAGTTCGCGCACTTTCAGCGCAGCGCCCTGGGCCTCAAAACCCATGCCTGCCCATCCACCAAGCCCCCTCCCACCAAGCCCATTTCACTCGTTTGGAGAAGCTCATGTCCAAGACTCCCGCCCAGGCTCGCGTCGTTCGCGCCCCCACCGGCACTGAACTCAGCTGCAAGAGCTGGCTGACCGAAGCCGCCTACCGCATGATCCAAAACAACCTGGACCCGGTGGTGGCCGAGAACCCGAATGACTTGGTGGTCTACGGCGGCATCGGCAAGGCCGCGCGCAACTGGGATTGCTTCGAGGCCATTCTTGAGTCGCTCAAGAAGCTCGAAGCCGACGAAACCCTCTTGGTGCAGTCGGGCAAGCCGGTGGGCGTGTTCAAGACCCACGCCGACGCCCCGCGCGTGCTGATCGCCAACTCCAATCTGGTGCCGCATTGGGCCAACTGGGATCATTTCAACGAACTGGACCGCAAGGGCTTGATGATGTACGGCCAGATGACAGCCGGCAGCTGGATTTACATCGGCACCCAGGGCATCGTGCAAGGCACATATGAAACCTTCGCCGAAGCCGGCCGCCAGCACTATGGCGGTTCACTGAAGGGCCGCTGGGTGCTAACCGCGGGCTTGGGCGGCATGGGCGGCGCGCAGCCGCTGGCCGCCACCTTTGCCGGCGCTTGCTCGCTGAACATCGAGTGCCAGCAAAGCCGCATCGACTTCCGACTGAAGACCCGCTATGTCGACGAGCAGGCCACCGACTTGGACGACGCGCTGGCCCGCATCAAAAAGTACACCGCCGAGGGCAAGGCCATCTCGATCGCGCTGCTGGGCAATGCGGCCCGCATCCTGCCCGCGTTGGCCGAGCGCTGCAAAACCGACCCCAGCGTCAAGCCCGATCTGGTGACCGACCAAACCAGCGCCCACGACCTGATCAACGGCTACCTGCCGGCCGGCTGGAGCGTGGAGCAATGGAAGGCCGCCGCCGTCGACCCGGCCCAGCACGCCGAGCTGAAGGCGGCCGCCGCCGCCAGCTGCGCCGAACATGTGAAAGCCATGCTGCTGTTCCAGGCCATGGGGATCCCGACCGTCGACTACGGCAACAACATCCGCCAAGTCGCGCTGGAGCAAGGCGTGAAGAACGCCTTTGACTTCCCCGGCTTCGTGCCCGCCTATGTGCGCCCGCAGTTCTGCGAAGGCCGTGGTCCCTTCCGCTGGGTGGCGCTGTCTGGCGACCCGGAAGACATCTACAAGACCGACGCCAAGATCAAGGAACTGTTCCCGCACCACGCCCATGTGCACCGCTGGCTGGACATGGCCAAGGAGCGCATCGCCTTCCAAGGTCTGCCGGCACGCATCTGCTGGCTGGGCCTGGGCGAGCGCCACATCGCCGGACTGGCCTTCAATGAGATGGTGAAGAACGGCGAGCTCAAAGCCCCCATCGTCATCGGCCGCGACCATCTGGACAGCGGCTCGGTGGCCAGCCCGAATCGCGAAACCGAGAGCATGCAAGACGGCTCGGACGCCGTCTCCGACTGGCCGCTGTTGAACGCCTTGCTGAACACCGCCGGCGGAGCCACCTGGGTGAGCTTGCACCATGGCGGCGGCGTGGGCATGGGCTTCAGCCAGCACAGCGGCGTGGTCATCGTGGCCGATGGCACCGACGCTGCCGCGCAGCGCCTCTCGCGCGTGCTCTACAACGACCCTGGCACCGGCGTGATGCGCCATGCCGATGCCGGCTACGAAATCGCTAAGACCACCGCTCGCGAGCGTGGCCTGAACATGCCGATGCTCGATCAATAAGCCATCCCATAACGCGAACAAAGAGCTGACCCATGAATATCGAAATCACCCCAGGCCACCTCACGCTGGACCAACTGCGCCACATCCGTAACGGCGATGTCCGCTTGAGCTTGCACGCCAGCGCCACCGACATCATCCGCCGCAGCGCCGCCGTGGTGCAGGCCGCGGCCGCCGGCGACGCCCCGGTCTACGGCGTCAACACCGGCTTTGGCAAGCTGGCCTCCACCCGCATCAGCAAGGCCGACCTGGCCACGCTGCAGTTCAACCTGATCCGCTCGCACTGCGTCGGCGTCGGTGCGCCCTTGCAGCCCTCGGTGGTGCGCTTGATGCTGGCCACCAAGGCGGCCTCGCTGGCGCGCGGCCACTCCGGCGTGCGCGAAGAAGTGGTGAACAGCCTGCTGGCGGTCTTCAACGCCGGCCTGATCCCCTATGTACCCGCGCAAGGCTCGGTGGGCGCCTCGGGCGACCTGGCGCCGCTCTCGCACATGACCTTGGCCCTGCTGGGTGAAGGCGAGATGCTGGTCGACGGCCAGCGCGTGCCGGCCCTGCCCGAGCTGCAAAAGCACGGCATTGCCCCGCTGGTGCTGCAGGCCAAGGAAGGCCTGGCCTTGATCAACGGCACCCAGACCAGCACCGCCCTGGCCCTGGAAGGCCTGCTGCGCTTTGAAGTCGTCTATGCCGCGGCCATCGTCAGCGGCGCCCTGAGCCTGGACGCCGCACGCGGCAGCGACGGCCCCTTCGACGCCCGCATCCACGAGGTGCGCGGCCAACCCGGCCAGATCGAGGCCGCCGCGGCCTATCGCCAGATTCTGGCCGGCAGCGCCATCCGCGCCTCGCACCAAGAGGGCGACGAGCGCGTGCAAGACCCTTACTGCCTGCGCTGCCAACCGCAGGTGATGGGTGCATGCCTGGACCAAGCGCGTTATGTGCGCGATGTGCTCTTGCGCGAAGCCAATGCCGTCACCGACAACCCGCTGGTGTTTGCCAATGAAGACGGCTCCAGCACCATGGTCAGCGGCGGCAACTTCCACGCCGAACCGGTGGCCCTGGCCGCCGATGCGCTGGCCTGCGCCATCGCCGAAGTTGGCGCGATTGCCGAGCGCCGCATCGCCATGTTGATCGACGCCGGCGTGTCGCGCCTGCCGCCCTTCTTGACCGCCAACGCCGGTCTGAACTCGGGCTTCATGATTGCGCACGTGACTGCCGCCGCCCTGGCCAGCGAAAACAAGAGCCTGGCCCACCCGGCCAGCGTCGACAGCCTGCCCACCAGCGCCAACCAGGAAGATCATGTCTCCATGGCCACCTTCGGCGCGCGCCGTCTGGGCCAGATGCTGGACAACACCGGCCACATCATCGGCATCGAATTGCTGGCCGCCGCCCAAGGCTTCGAGTTCCTGCGTCCGCTGCAAAGCTCGGCTGCCTTGGAGCAGGTCTATGCCTTGGTACGCGAACAATGCCCGGCCATGCCGACCGACCACTATCTGGCACCCGATATCGAGCATGCGTTTGACTTGGTTGGCAGCGGCAAGCTGAGCCAGTTGACGCAAGACGTCGGCGGCTTGGTGGTGTTTTCCTGAGCCAGTAGGGAGGCAGCGCGGTAGCGGCGGAGCAGCAGCACATTGGGCTGACAATACAGGCCCGCCGACGCCGTACTGGACCTGCCCTTATGCGCATGCTTCGCGCCGCCCTGCTGCTCTTGCTGCTGCCGTGCATGGCGACGTGGTCGCAGGCCTTGACCGTCGCAATGATCAACCCCGGGCGCTCGGATGAAGCGTTTTGGCTCTCCGCCAGCCTGGCCACGCAGGCGGCTGCCGATAGCTTGGGGGTCAAGCTTGAAGTCTTGTATGCCGAACGCGAGCCGGCACGGGCGCTCCTGATTGCGCAGCAAATTGCCCAAAGACCCAGCGCCCAGCGGCCTGACTATGTGATCCTGGTGAACGAAAAAGGCACCTTGGTCGAGAATGCTCAGACCCTAGGAGCGGTCGGCATCAAGACCTTTGCAGCCTATAGCGGCTTGCTGCCGCAAGAGCGCTCGCAATGGGCGCCGCGCAAGGGCCTGCCCCTGCTGCTGGGCAGCTTGGAGCCGCGCGGTCGCGACGCCGGCTACCTCACGGCGCGCGCGCTGATCCAGCAAGCGCTGGACGAGAAGCGTGTACCGAGCGGCAGCCGCTTGCAAATGCTGGCAATCGCCGGCGACCGATCGACACCAACATCGATTCAACGCAACGAGGGGCTGCGCCAAGCGGTGGCCGAATACCCGCAAGTGGAGTTGAAGGAAACCGTTTTTGCCGATTGGCGGCGCGATCTGGCCAAGAGCAAAATACGAACGCTGTTGCAGCGCCATCCGCAGGTTCAACTGCTGTGGACCGCCAGCGATCAAATGGCCTTGGGCGCCGTTGATGCCATGGAGGCCCAAGGCCTCAGGCCGGGTCGGGACCTGCTGGTGTCGTCCATCAACACCTCGACCGAAGCACTCCAAGCACGCATTGACGGCCGCTTCAGCGCACTGGCCGGAGGCCATTTCATGACCGGTGCTTGGGCCCTGGTGATGATTTACGACCATGCCCACGGACGCGACTTCAGCGACGAAGGCCTGGAGCAAGTGCGGCCGATGTTTGTCTTGTTTGACCCGGCGCAAGCAGGACAGTTTCTGACTCGCTTCGGTCAGGGCTCGAGCCCTGACCTGGGCAAGCTGGACTTTCGCCCCCACAGCAAGCACCTGAACCCCCAACTGAAGCGCTACAGCTTCGGCATCGAGGCCTGGCTGAAGTAGCGCCTCGAATCAGGCCTCAGTAACGCCCGGTGGCCCCTGCCACTCGCAAATAGACATAGGCGGCCCAAGCCACCAAGGCACGACGCAGCACGCCACGCAGGCCGACGCCACCCAGCGAGTCCATATCCACCTGCCGCGAGACCTGTGCCGCCGTATCGAATTCAGCCGCCACATGGCGCGCGAATTCAGCGTCTTGCACGATCACATTGGCTTCCAGATTGAGCAGCAGCGAGAGCGGGTCGATATTGGAGCTGCCGACCGTGGCCCAACTCTCATCGACGACACAGACCTTGGCATGCAAATAGGCCGGGGTGTACTCATAAATACTCACGCCGTGGCCCAGCAGTTCGGCATACAAGGCCTGCGCGGCCATGCCGGCAATGCGGTAGTCCAGTTTGCCCTGCAGCAGCAAACGCACCTGCACGCCGCGCCGTGAAGCATCCCGCAAGGCCTTGCGAAAGGCATGACCAGGGTAAAAGTATGGCGTGATGAGATCGACCCGGCGCTGAGCGGACCGAATGGCGTCGATGTAGGCGCGTTCAATGGTGCGGCGCCGGCGCAGGTTGTCGCGCAGCACAAAGGCCGCGCAGACCGGAGCTAGTGCAGGCTCATCGCTTGCCGCATCGTCCTTTGGTTTCAGCCAAGAGCGACGCCCAGCTCTGGGCAAGCGCAGTCCTTGCACCAGCCGGCGCAGCCGGACACCCGGCTCGGCACTGCGCACCAAGGCCAGCAACTCCTCGCCAAAGTCTCGCCCCAACCAGGCGCGGCTCCAAACCGCCCGCACCGCCTGAGCGACAGACGCGACCAAGGGCCCGCAAACAGCCACAGCGAAATCCAGCCGAGGCTGCTCGGTATCACCATGGTTCAGATCGACCCGGTCCCCAATGACATTGATGCCGCCGACAAAGGCATGCTCGCCGTCCACCACGCATATCTTTTGGTGCAGGCGCCGCAACTGCCCTGGCTGCAACCAGCTGTACCAGCGGTCGATGGGGCGAAACACCGCCAAGGCCACCCCGCTGCCCTCAAACTGCGCTTGCAGCCAGGGCAGACTGGCGCGAGAACCAAAGCCATCGACCACCACCCGCACCCGTACCCCGCGCCGGGCTGCGGCCACCAATTGCGCCGCCACTTCAGCGCCCGCCGCGTCGAAGTGAAAGATATAAGTGGCCAGCCAGACCTCATGGGTCGCCCCAGCGATGGCCTGCGCCTGCGCAGGAAATAACTCATCACCCCCACGCAGCAACTGGACCTCATTGCCGCCGACAAACTCGGCCTTGGGCACGGCGTGCCAGGACAGCAACGGATCGGAATCGGACAAGGAGCTCAATTGCGCAGACCCACCAGACTTACTCAAGCTCCAACTCGGCCAGCAGCGGCAGGTGATCGGACATGCGCGCCCAGGCGGGGCCTTTGGGCACCTGCATGCTCACGCAGCGCAAGCCCCGCGTGTAGATGCGATCCAGTGAGAAAAACGGCAGCCGCGATGGAAAGGTCGCATGGCGCCCGCGGCCCTGCGGTGGCACGGCGCGCTGCAAGCCGGACTCACGCATGGGCGCATCCAGACGCTCGCCCCAATCATTGAAATCACCGGCCACCAAGAGCAAGGCATCGGCCGGCACATGTTTGGCGATGAACTCGCCGAGGCGCTGCACCTGACGCACCCGGCCACTGTGCATCAAACCCAGATGAGCCACCACGGTGTGCACCTCCAGGCCCTGCCATTGCACCGGCACATGCAAGAGCCCGCGCTGCTCAAAACGATGATCCGACACATCATGGTGCCCGACATCACCCAGCGGAAAGCGCGACAGCAAGGCATTGCCATGCTCGCCGTGCTTGGTCACCGCATTGGTCCGGTAGGCCACCTCGTATCCATCTGGCGCCAGGAACTCCGCCTGGCCTTGATCGGGCCAGCCGAACCAGGTGCGTTGAAATTCCCGGGCTTCGCGGTGATGGAAATGGCGCACCTCTTGCAGAAACACCAGGTCGGCCTTCAAGGCCTCCACACCCATGCCGAGGTTATGAATCTCCAAGCGTTTTTGCGGCCCCATGCCGCGCACACCCTTGTGGATGTTGTAGGTCGCAACACGCAGATGCGGCCGGCTGAACTGGCTGTTGGTGGGCAGGACCGAATGGCTGAAGGCATTGCCTGCACTCATCTCAAGACTCCTGACTCAGCTGATTCGGCAGGTGCAGCACGGCTTCGGCATTGGACGGCGAGAAGCACAAATCGGCCGCTTCGCGCCAAGGCAGCCAGCGGTACTGCAGATGCTCGCGCGGGGCCAGGCGCACCGCCGTGCCCGCTGGAACCTGCAGACCGAACACATGCTCGGTGTTGTGAGTCACGCCGGGGGCATAGCGGTGCCGCCACACCGGGTATATCTCATAACGGTTGGCCAAGCGCCAATCGTGAAAGTTCTCCAAGGGCGAGTTGATGCCGGTTTCTTCCAGCACCTCGCGCCGGGCCGTTTCGAGCAGCACTTCGTCTTCGGCGTCTTTAGAACCCGTCACGCTTTGCCAGAAGCCGGGTTGGTCGGCTCGCTCCAGCATCAAGACCTGCAGATCCGGCGTGTGGATCACCACCAGCACCGATTCAGGAATCTTGTAAGGACGGCTCATCGCAGGGGCAAGGACTTGGACACTCATGCCCAAAGCATAGCGGAGAGAGGCTCGGTCGGTGATGACCTTCGCACTTGGCCCTTGCACTTCACTGCTGATTGGCCGCAAGAAAATCAGGTCGAAAAAAAGGCAGCCTAAGCTGCCTTTTGGGGTGCGCGAGGCACCCAAGTGGAGCCGTCAGAAGCCGGCGTTAGAAACGCTGGCTTAGGGGCGGCCTTCTCGAGTTCAAGCCTGCGGTGCTGCCGCTGCCGCGTTGCGCAAGCGGATGTGCAGCTCGCGCAGCTGCTTGTCGTCCACATTGCTCGGTGCGCCGGTCAGCAAGCACTGGGCGCGCTGGGTCTTGGGGAAGGCAATCACGTCGCGGATGGACTCGGCCTTGGTCATCATGGTGACGATGCGGTCCAGGCCAAAGGCCAGGCCACCGTGCGGCGGAGCGCCGTACTGCAGCGCGTCCAGCAGGAAGCCGAACTTGACTTGAGCATCTTCCTTGCTGATCTTGAGCGCGTCGAAGACCTTGCTCTGCACTTCAGCGCGGTGGATACGGATGGAGCCGCCGCCCAGTTCCCAGCCGTTCAGCACCATGTCGTAGGCCTTGGCGATGCAGGCACCGGGGTCGGTGACCATCAGGTCTTCATGACCATCCTTGGGCGCGGTGAAGGGGTGGTGCACGGCCGCCCAGCGGTCGTTCTCTTCGTCGTGCTCGAACATCGGGAAGTCCACCACCCACAGCGGTGCCCAGCGGTCTTCGAACAGACCATTGGCCTTGCCGAATTCGCTGTGGCCCACCTTCAGGCGCAGGGCGCCGATGGCGTCATTGACGATCTTGGCCTTGTCGGCACCGAAGAAGATCAGGTCGCCATCTTGCGCGCCGGTGCGGGCCAGGATGTCAGCCACGGCCTTGTCGTGCAGGTTCTTGACGATAGGGCTTTGCAGACCTTCGCGGCCCTTGGCCACTTCATTGACCTTGATCCAGGCCAGGCCCTTGGCGCCATAGATCTTGACGAACTCGGTGTAGGCGTCGATCTCGCCGCGGCTGATCGAGGCACCGCCGGGCACGCGCAGAGCGACGACTCGGCCGCCCTTGGTGGTGGCGGGGGTCGAGAAGACCTTGAAGTCCACATCGCCCATCACATCGGTCAGTTCCGTGAACTGCAGCTTGACGCGCAGGTCGGGCTTGTCCGAACCGTAGAGATGCATGGCATCGGCGTACTTCATCACCGGGTAGGTGCCCAGGTCCACATTCAGCGCCTTCATGAAGACGTGGCGAATCATGCCTTCGAACATGTCACGAATTTCCTGTTCGGTCAGGAAGCTCGTTTCGATATCGATCTGGGTGAATTCAGGCTGGCGATCGGCGCGCAGGTCTTCGTCACGGAAGCACTTGGTGATCTGGTAGTAGCGGTCGTAGCCGGCCACCATCAGCAGCTGCTTGAACAGCTGAGGGCTTTGCGGCAGTGCGAAGAACATGCCGTCGTGCACGCGGCTAGGCACCAGGTAGTCACGCGCGCCTTCGGGCGTGCTCTTGGTCAGCATCGGCGTTTCGATGTCGATGAAGCCATGCTCGTCCAGGAATTTGCGCGCTTCCATCGCCACGCGGTAGCGCAGCATCAGGTTGTTTTGCATATAGGGGCGACGCAGGTCCAGCACGCGGTGGGTCAGGCGCGTGGTTTCGGACAGGTTCTCGTCGTCGATCTGGAACGGGGGCGTCACCGAGGGGTTCAGCACTTCCAGCTCGTGGCAGAGCACTTCGATCTTGCCGCTGGTCAGGTTGTTGTTCTCGGTGCCGGCGGGGCGCAGGCGCACCTTGCCCACGACCTTCAAGCAGAACTCGTTGCGCACCTCTTCAGCCACCTTGAACATATCGGCGCGATCGGGGTCGCAGACGACTTGCACCAGGCCTTCGCGGTCGCGCAGGTCGATGAAGATGACGCCGCCGTGGTCACGGCGGCGATGGGCCCAGCCCATCAAGGTAACGGTCTGGTCTTGCAGCTTCTCGCTGACTTGGCCGGCGTAGCAGGTTCTCATGGGATCTCTCCAGTGTCTTGGTTTTCTGCTCAGCGCTTCATGGATTGCGCTTGAGCCGTCTTCATTCGGTAGGGAGGCGCTGGCAGGCTGTGTTCCAAGCCCTCAGGGTTGAGCGCGTGCCGGGGCGCTCAACCCGGCTAATTTCGTGCGTGCTCTGGGCCTTCGACAGCTGCACCTTCGGGCGCCACCACCCCCATCGAGATGATGTGCTTGAGTGCCGCGTCCACACTCATCTTCAAGGGCCGCACGCTGCTCCTCGGCATCATCAAAAAGAAACCCGAGGTGGGGTTGGGCGTGGTCGGCACATACAGGCTGACATGCTCTTCACCCAAGGCCTCGGCCACCTCGCCACCGGGCTTGCCGGTCACGAAAGCAATGGTCCAACTGCCCTGATGCGGATACTGCACCAACACGGCCTCACGAAAAGCATTGCCGCTGCTGGAAAACAAGGTGTCGGACACCTGTTTGACCGAGCTGTAAATGCTCTTGACGATGGGGATGTTGGAGAGCAGCCGGTCCCATTGCTTCAGCCACCACTGGCCGAAGATATTGGCGACGAACATGCCGGTCAAAGCCATGCCGCCCACCAAGATCAGCAGCCCGAGGCCGGGAATGTGGCGCAGCTCGTCGATGTTGTGCGACATCGAGGCCGGCAGCACCGCTTGCGAGGCCGTCAACAAAGAGGTGAACACCCCGTCGATCAAGCCCAACACCCACAACAGCACCCAGATGGTGATGGCCAAAGGCAGCCAGACCAAGAGGCCGGTGATGATGTATTTTTTCACAAGGGTCCTAGCGAGAGAAAAGCGTCAGTGGCAGGCGCAAGAGCCGCCACAGGCCGTGCCGCCGCCGGAGGACGATGACGACGAAGCCTCGGCGGCTGGCGCAGCAGCCGGAGCCGCCGATTCAGCCGCTGCGCTCGGCGCGGCCGCGGTGGCCCCGGTCGCCGCTCCTGTGGCTGCGCCGGCACCAGCGCCGCCCTTGAAGTCGGTCACATACCAGCCCGAGCCCTTGAGCTGGAAGCCGGCAGCAGTGATTTGCTTTTGGAAAGATTCAGCGCCACAGGCCGGGCAGGTGCTCAGCGGTGCGTCAGACATCTTCTGAAGCACATCTTTGGCGTGACCGCATGTACTGCAGCGGTAGGCATAGATCGGCATGGTCTTAGAACCCGTTGATCAACAAAAAGGCGAAATTATAGAGGCGAGCCCGTCAAGCGCCGGATCCTGCGATCTCGATGCGCCGCGAACCTAGGCAGATGTCTGGGCAAATAGGCCCAATTCAAGCCGAGGCTTCGTCGGGCAAACCGGCCACGTGGGCCTTGTGCTCTTGGCGATTGCGCAGCCATTGCGGCGCCAGGCTGCCCAGCAGCATGCCGAGGACGCTGGCCAGCAAGCCGGCCAATTGCTCGGGGAACACCTCGCCCAGCGGATTGATTTGTGGCATGAAGGCAATCCAGGTGCCGATACCTGCTGCCATGGAGAAGATGGCGCCCTGGGTGCTGGCGCGCTTCCAGTACAGGCCGAACACCAGCGGCACAAACGCCCCCACCAAGGTCACCTTGTAGGCCGAGGCCACCAATTCAAAGATCGAGGTGCCCTTCATCGCAATGGCATAAGCCAAGACCAGCGCCGCGAAGACCACGATGGTCAAGCGCATGGCCTTCAGTTGCTCGCGATCACGCATCTGTGGGCGCAGGTTCTTCAGAATGTTTTCAACAAAGCTGGTGGCCGGCGCCAGCAAAGTGGCCGAAGAAGTGCTCTTGATAGCGGACAACAAAGCGCCAAAGAACAGAATCTGCATCACCAAGGGCATCTTGGACAGGACATAGGCCGGCAGGAGCTTTTGATAGTCATCGCGGGCAATATCCAGGGCTTCTTGGCCCATCACGATCACCGAGCTGGCCACGATGAACATGGGCACGAAAGCAAACAAGATGTAGCTGATGCCACCGATGACCGCGCCATTGCGAGCGGTCTTCTCGTCTTTGGCCGACATCACACGCTGAAACACGTCTTGCTGCGGGATGCTGCCCAGCATCATGGTGACGGCCGCGCCGACGAACATGGCCACATCGGTGAAGGTGGGTTCAGGCCAGAAGCGGAACAGGTCGCGGCTCTGCGCCATGGCCCAGACTTTGTCGGTTCCGCCTGCCAGATCGGCCGAGAACACCGCAATGATGGACATGCCCACTACCAAGACAATCATCTGGATGAAGTCGGTCCAGGCCACGGCCAAGAAGCCCCCCACCACCACATAGATCAGCACCGCCAGGGTGCCGACGATCATGCCGGCCGTCTCGCTCATCGCGCCTTGCGTCAGCACTGAGAAGACCAGGCCCAAAGCCGTGATTTGCGCGGCCACCCAACCCAGATAGCTGAGGATGATGGCGGTGGAGCAGGCAACTTCCACCCCCTTGCCGTAGCGCTGACGATAGAAGTCGCCAATGGTCAGCAGGTTCTGGCGGTACAGCTTGGTGGCAAAAAACAAGCCCACCAGGATCAGGCAAGTGCCGGCGCCGAATGGGTCTTCCACAATAGCGCCCAGCCCGCTTTGCACGAATTTGGCGGGGATGCCCATCACCGTTTCTGCGCCAAACCAGGTCGCGAAGGTGGTGGTGATCACCATCATCAGCGGCAGGCTGCGGCCGGCGATGGCGAAGTCACTGGTGTTCTTGATGCGGGTGCCAGCCCAAACACCCAGCGCCAAGGTGCCCAAGAGGTAAATCACAACGAAGACGATCAGCGTGGTGTTCATGGGGAGAACTCTTGGGGTTGGATAGGGGTCGGCAAAACGGATCGGCGCGGATTATGCAAGAAGCGCCGCGCATCAGACCAAGCTAAGGCCTCTAAAGGCTCGCCGCCGTTTCAAGGCCGCGATCAGGGCCGCTTTCCAGGCCCCTCCATCGACCTCAAAACAGCGGGTGGACCCGCATCAAGACATTGGCCCCCAAAAGCCCCAAAGTGAAGCCCACAGCACCATAGAGCAGGGCTTGCAAGAGCCGATTGGTGCGGCGTTGTTCCGCAATCAAGAGCCGCATCGCCTGAGCCTCATCGCCCGAGGCCTGGCGTTTCAGCGCGTCATGCAGCAGGCGCGGCAGCTCGGGGAAGAGCTGTGCATAGCGCGGTGCTTCTTTCTTGATCTGATTCACAAAAGCACGCCAGCCGACCTGCTCATTCATCCAACGCTCAAGAAATGGCTTGGCGGTCGCCCACAAATCCAACTCCGGGTCCAGCTGCCGACCCAGGCCTTCAATATTGAGCAAGGTCTTTTGCAAGAGCACCAACTGCGGCTGGATCTCTACATTGAAGCGACGCGAAGTTTGGAACAAGCGCATCAGCACTTGGCCCAGGGAGATGTCTTTCAAGGGGCGGTCGAAATGCGGCTCGCAAACTGCGCGCACCGCGCTTTCCAACTCATCGACCCTTGTTCCGGCCGGCACCCAGCCCGAGGCGATGTGCAACTCGGCGACCCGCTTGTAGTCCCGCTGGAAGAAGGCAATGAAGTTCTGCGCCAAATACTCTTTGTCGACCTCGGTGAGCGTGCCGATGATGCCGAAATCCAGCGCGATATAGCGGCCGAAGGTGGCCGGATTCAAGCTGACCTGGATATTGCCGGGGTGCATGTCCGCATGGAAGAAGCCATCGCGAAACACCTGGGTGAAAAAGATGGTGACGCCGTCACGCGCCAGCTTGGGAATGTCGATGCCGGCATCCTTGAGGCGCTCCAGCTGCGAAATCGGCACGCCGTGCATACGCTCCATGACGATGACGTCGGAGCTGCACATATCCCACATCATCTCGGGCACCATGACCAGGTCCAGCCCGGTCATATTGCGGCGCAGTTGCGCGGCATTGGCCGCCTCGCGCACCAGGTCCAACTCGTCGTGCAAATAGTTGCTGAACTCGGCCACCACCTCGCGCGGCTTCAGGCGTCGGCCGTCAGCCGAAAGACGCTCCACCCAGACTGCCACGGTGCGCAGCAGCGCCAAATCGTCATCGATGGTGTCCAGCATGCCGGGCCGCAAGACCTTGACCGCGACCTCCCGACCGTCCTTCAGGGTGGCGAAGTGAACCTGGGCGATTGAGGCACTGGCCACCGGCTCAGCATCGAAACTGCCGAATAACTCCTCAACGAGCCGCCCGAAGGCCTTCTCAACCAAGGCTCGCGACTCAGCGGCCGGGAACGGCGGCACCCGGTCCTGCAGCTTGGCCAGTTCTTCGACCATGTCTTCCGGCACCAAATCGCGACGGGTGGACAAGACCTGGCCGAATTTGACGAAGATAGGCCCCAAATGCTCCAAGGCCAAACGCAGACGCACGCCACGCGGCTGATCCCAACTGCGGCCCACCGAGATGGCGCGGCGCAGCAAACGAAAACGCCGCCGCCGCAGCCCCGACAAGGCCAACTCATCGAGCCCGAAGCGCAGAATCGTCCAAACAATGACGAACAGGCGGGCGAAGTACCTCATGCGGCGCCGCGTCCAACCGGACCGCGGGCCTTGATGCCGCGCGCCAGCGTCGCCACTGCGCTGGCGGTGGCTCGGCCCCATGCGGCCAGTTGATGGGCCGCGGCTGGGCTCAAAAAGCCGGCCAGATCATCTTCGAGATCCCAACGCAGGTTCTCCATCAGCCAGCTGATCTCGCCGGCCAGCGCTGCATCGCCTTGAACCGACACGCGCGGTCGCTCACCCAGCAAAGAGCCTAAAGCCATCAAGGCCGGGTTGGAGGCATCCAATTCGATGGTGAGCACCTCGCCGCCGGCAAGATGTGTCGCATCGAGACGCTCAAACAGTCCGGCGGGTGTCAGCCCCATGACCAAATCTGGTGCGGGAGGCAAGGCCGCTGGCCAGCCCTGCAGGTGGAAAACAACAAGCCGCCCTGCAAATGGCCGCAAACGGGCCATCGCATGGGTTTCGCGGGAAATGACATGATTGAGCAACAGGATCATGCGATCCTGTACGGCCGGCGTCATTGAGGCAATCCAAGTTTGAAGCATTCGGGGATTGTAGGCAGTCGGTCAGTTCTTCTGAACTAGGGGTCATTGGTGAAGAGAGGGCTCACATAGTTGAGCGAGAATCAGCGCCACTTCCGAAGGGACTGGTGCTGGGGCTGACCCCAATGCCAAAGAGTCTATTGTTCAGAAAAGTAGTAAGCACGCCCGTTGGCGCAGTCATCAGCGCACCAATCAGCACATAAGCCAAACAGGCAGCAAGGAGCGAGGGGAACGATGTTCGAGGATAGAAGTTACAAAAGAACGTTTTACAGCGCACCTCAGTCCGTCGAGTCCCTGATTGCCGCGTTTTTGGAGCCCAGCATCATCGTGCTGTGCTACCTGGCTGTAAGCACTTTCTTTGGCGAACCCATCCTGCGTTCGAGCCTGACCTTGTGCCTCTTGGTCTTCGCCCTGACCTTTCCGGGTCGCAATCGTTTCACCGAAAACAGGACCAGCGCCATCATTGATGTGCTGGGCTCTTGGATGGCCTTGCTGGTGATCCTGGCCTTGTGCGGCTACGCCACTAACAGCATGGGCTATTTCGAAGATCAGGTGCTTTATTGGTGGGCGGGGCTGACCCCCGTTGCGCAAATCCTTGCCATTGAGTTGGGCCGTTTTGAGCGCAGACGACGCGCCGGCGCCACTCGGCGTGGCGTGGTGATTGTGGGCGGCGGCCCCTTGGGCGCCAAGGTGGCTCGGGCGCTACGCGACGGCCCAGACAAGGGCATCGACTTCCTCGGTTATTTTGACGATCGCCAAGACGAGCGCCTGCATCCCGAAGCCACACCCCACCTGCTGGGCATGCTGAAAGACTTGAGCGACTATGTTCGCCAGCACAGCGTGCGCGAGGTCTACATCACCCTGCCCTTGGGTTCGCAGCCGCGCATCGTGCAGTTGCTGGAGCAAATTCAGGGCACCACAGCTTCACTGTTTTTCGTACCGGATGTTTTCGGCATCAGCATTATTCAAGGCCGCTTGCAAGACATGAATGGCGTGCCGGTGGTGGGTATTTGTGAAACTCCGTTTACCGGCACCAACGATTTGATCAAGCGGATCAGCGATATTGTCTTGGCCAGCCTGATCCTAGTCTTGATTTCGCCCATCCTCTTGTTGATCGCCATCGGCGTCAAGCGCAGTTCACCCGGCCCCATTATTTTCAAACAGCGCCGCAATGGTCTGGATGGGGAAGAAATCATCGTCTACAAATTTCGCTCAATGAAAGCACAGGACAACGGACCCGTGGTCAAGCAAGCGACCAAGGACGATGCCCGCATCACCAAGTTCGGCGCCTTCATTCGACGCACTTCATTGGATGAATTGCCGCAATTCATCAATGTGTTGCAAGGACGCATGAGCATTGTGGGTCCGCGCCCTCACGCCGTGGCACATAACGAAGAGTATCGAAAGCTGATCAAGGCCTATATGGTTCGGCACAAAGTCAAGCCCGGCATTACCGGCTGGGCCCAGGTCAACGGCCTGCGGGGCGAGACCGACACCATCGATAAAATGAAGGCGCGCGTTGAATATGACCTGGAATATCTTCGCAACTGGTCCTTGGCGCTTGATTTGCAGATTATTGTGCGCACCGCCCGCTTGATGCTTTTTGATCGCAACGCTTACTGACCACCCGTTGTTGATGGCTTGATGATTTCAGTTTCGGCGTTTGACCCTTTGGCCGCTGCCCCCTATTTCCTAGGAAATTCATGTCCTTTGCAAAAGTACCTTTGACACGACTGGCCGCCTTAATGGTCGGAGGATTCGCGGGCAGCACGGCTGTCCTTGCCGACTCCAACCCCTATTACGTTGGCGGTTCCTTGGCCCTGAACCATGTGTCAAACATCTATCGCACGGCAGGCGCGCCCAACGACGACAACGTGGCCACGGCCAGTCTGCTGGCCGGCATCAACCAAAGCTTCGGCCGGCAACGCCTGTTTGGCGATGCCTCCATCAATACCAATCGCTACAGCAAGAATTCCGACCTGAACTACCTCGGCTATTCGGTCAAAGGCGGCTTGGACTGGTCGACCATTGAACGCCTGTCAGGCACCATCAGTGTCAACAGCAGCCGCAATCTGAGTACCTATACCGAGCGCGGCGCCACGCCAATTCGCAAACAGAACATCGAAAACAACAACCAACTCGACGGCGTGGCACGCATCGGACTGGTCACGCGCTTTTCGCTCGAAGTTGGCGCCGGCTACAGGACTCGCAGCTACAGTGCCGCCGAATACGATGCCTATGAATTCACCCAGCATCGCTACTCGCTGGGCTTGGTCTACCAAGCCAACCCTGATCTGCGCCTGGGTCTTGCCGGCCGCCTGACCAATGACCGATACCCCGCCTATGCGCGCGAAGGCTTGGTGTTGCTGAATGGCAAGCCCACCATCGTGTCCATCCCAGTCGAAGCTCACGAGTTCGAACGCAAGGACTTGGACTTCACTGGTCGCTGGGTCTTGAGTGGAGCCAGCAGCTTGGATGGGCGCGTCAGCACGGGTCGCTCTAAAGTTAAGGCAGGCAGCGGATACGACTTCTCCGGCGTTACGGGAGCACTGAGCTGGAATTGGCAGCCTACGGCCAAGCTCAATCTCTCTACTTCGATCAGTCGCGACACCGGCTTGGAAACCTCCTTCATCAACACCAATACCAGCGCCGACCGGGATCGATTGACCAATGCCTTGCAAGTCAATGCCAGTTACGAATTGACCGGCAAATTGTTCCTCAGCGCCGGGGTGGCTTTCAGTAAGAGTGACATCACCAACTCAAGCGGCCAAAGCCAAGCGGTCGACGAATTCGACCGCGACAAGTCTTTCAATCTGGGCCTGCGCTGGCAGTATTCGCGGGGCATCACGGCGGGCTGCCAGTACAACAAGTCCTCGCGCGACAGTGACCGTTTGTTCAACGTCTATGACGCCAACAGCTATGGCTGCTATGGCCAAATCATTTTGTACTGAGTCATGAGCCAAGCTACCGTTTTGCTGACCGGAGCCACCGGTTACATCGCCTCCCATACCTGGCTGGCGTTGCAAGCCGCAGGCTACCGCGTGGTCGGCGTTGACAACTTCGTCAACAGCTCGCCCGAGGTCTTGAATCGCTTGACACGCCTGAGCGGCCAAACGCCAGAGTTCGAGAAAGCCGATGTTTGCGATGCAGCCGCCTTGGACAGTGTGTTTGAACGCCACAAACCGGCCGCCGTGGTGCATTTCGCGGCCTTCAAGGCAGTGGGCGAATCCACCAGCCAGCCCTTGATGTACTACCGCAACAACTTGGGCGGGCTGGTCAACACCTGCGAAACGATGCGGCGGCATGGCTGTCAGCGCATTGTTTTCAGCTCCAGCGCCACGGTTTACGGTGTGCCCGAGTCTTTGCCCTTGCGGGAGGATGCGGCCTTGTCCGCCGTCAACCCTTATGGCGCGACCAAGCTGATGGGCGAAACGATTCTGCGCGACCTGGGGGCTTCAGCCCCAAGCTGGCAAACCGCCGCCCTGCGCTACTTCAATCCGGTGGGCGCCCACGAAAGCGGCCTGATCGGCGAAGACCCGCGCGGCACACCGAACAACCTGATGCCTTATGTGGCCCAAGTGGCCGTTGGCCGTCGCCCTCGCCTGCAGGTCTTTGGCAATGATTACGACACGCCCGACGGCACCGGCGTGCGCGACTACATCCATGTGCTTGATTTGGCCGAAGGGCATGTGGCAGCTTTGAACTTCCTGTTGGCGGGCTCTCAATCCATCACCACCAATCTGGGCACAGGTCAGGGCTATAGCGTGCTGGACTTGGTGCGGGCTTATGAGGCGGCCAGCGGCCGGCCTGTGCCCTATGACATCGTCGCTCGCCGTCCCGGGGATGTGGCCGCTTGTTACGCAGACCCGACCTTGGCCCGCTCCCAACTGGGCTGGGAGGCCCAGCATGGACTGGCCCGGATGTGTGAGGACAGCTGGCGTTGGCAGAGCCTGAATCCGAATGGATTCAATGCCAACTGATTCATGTCGAGTATAGAAAGCACGTCATGACAGCTATTCAAGTACAACCAGTCATCATGGCTGGCGGAAGCGGCACTAGGCTCTGGCCCTTATCGCGGGCTGGCTATCCGAAGCAGTTCTTGGTTTTGGCTGGCAACAGTAGCTTGTTTCAGCAAGCCGCTCATCGCTTGAATCAACTGGCGACCGACGATATCCAGCTGAAACCTCCAGAAATTGTTGGCAACGAAGAGCATCGCTTCCTAGTTTTGGACCAGCTGCGTGAAACCGGCATCGAACCCTGCGGCGTGCTGCTTGAGCCCATGGGACGCAATACCGCGCCGGCCTTGACTCTCGCCGCCTTGCAGGCGCTTGAAAGTGGCGAAGACCCTGTCTTGGTGGTCACACCGGCCGATCAAACTGTTGGTAACGGCGAGGCCTTCACCTCGGCGTTACAGAAGGCCATTCGTCAAGCATCCGGTGGAGCCATTGTGATTCTCGGCATCACACCGGACCGAGCCGAAACGGGTTATGGCTATATCCGCTCACAGGCCGAAGGCGCCGAAGTGGCTGTCGCGGAGTTCGTAGAAAAGCCTGACGCTGAGACGGCTGCGCGCTATGTGGCCGACGGCCACTACTTCTGGAACAGCGGCATGTTTGTGCTGCGCGCCAGTGTTTGGATGAAAGCCCTGGAACGCTTCCGGCCGGATATCGCTGAGGCCACCCGTAAATCCTGGGCGCAACGCAAGGTGGACGCCAAATTCGTTCGCCCCGGCAAAGAAGAGTTCGCAGCCATCCCGTCGGAGTCAGTGGACTATGCAGTGATGGAGCGATGCCCCGGCAGCGACATCGCCTTGCGCATGGTGGAACTGGATGCAGGCTGGAACGATTTAGGCGCCTGGGAAGCGGTCTGGCAGGTGGCCGAAAAAGATGCTCAAGGCAATGCAGCCCAGGGCGACGCCATTTTCAGCGACTGCCAAAACACCTTGGTGCACGCCACCAGTCGCTTGGTCAGCGTTGTGGGCCTCCAAGACGTGGTCGTGGTGGAAACACCGGATGCAATTTTGGTTAGCGACCGTTCGCGCAGCCAAGAGGTCAAGAAAATTGTCGCCAAGCTGGATGCCGAGAAGCGCGGCGAGCAAACACTGCACCGCAAGGTGCACCGCCCTTGGGGTTGGTACGACAGCATCGACTCGGGTGAGCGCTTCCAAGTCAAGCGCATCATGGTCAAACCAGGTGCCAGCTTGAGCTTGCAAATGCATCATCACCGCGCCGAGCACTGGATTGTGGTTTCTGGCACTGCCGAAATCACCAATGGCGACAAAGTTTTGTTGCTGAGCGAGAACCAAAGCACATACATCCCACTTGGCCAGACTCACAGGCTGGCCAATCCGGGTAAGGTGCCGCTGGAAATCATTGAGGTCCAGTCTGGCTCGTACTTGGGCGAGGACGATATTGTGCGTTTTGAAGACACATACGGTCGCAATTGAAGACCGCCACACTGATTGATCATTTCATCATTAGCTAGGGAATAGATTCATGAGCGTCATCGCCGTCGTTGGTTTGGGTTATGTCGGCCTGCCTTTGGTCATTGAATTCGGTAAACATGGTCGGACCATCGGCTTTGACATTGCCAAAGATAAGGTCGCCAAATGTCAAGCCGGCACCGACCCTTCGCGCGAATTGAGCGATGAAGAAATGAGCCACTCGCCGCACGCCGAGTACAGCTCTGACCCCGCCTGCTTGGCCGAAGCCGACGTCATCATCGTGGCCGTGCCCACGCCCGTCGATGAAGCCCATATCCCTGACTTCCGCCCCTTGGTCGGCGCCAGCACCAGCGTGGGCCGCAACCTCAAGAAGGGCGCCATCGTTGTGTACGAGTCGACGGTCTACCCGGGTGCCACTGAAGAGGTTTGCATTCCGGTGCTGGAGCGTGAGTCCGGCCTGAAATGGAAGCAAGACTTTTTCATCGGCTACTCGCCCGAACGCATCAACCCCGGCGACAAAGAACACACGCTGACCAAGATTCTGAAAATCGTCTCGGGTGACACGCCTGAAACCTTGGATACCGTGGCCAAGGTCTATGAGCGAATCATTCTTCCCGGCGTGCACCGTGCCGCCAGCATCAAGGTGGCCGAAGCCGCCAAGGTGATTGAAAACACCCAGCGCGATCTGAACATTGCCCTGATGAACGAGTTGTCCATCATCTTCGACAAGATCGGCATCGACACCTCTGAAGTGCTGGAAGCTGCAGGCACCAAGTGGAACTTCCTGAAGTTCAAGCCGGGTCTGGTGGGCGGCCACTGCATTGGCGTGGATCCCTACTACCTGACCCACAAAGCCGATATGTTGGGCTACCACCCCCAGGTGATCCTAGCCGGGCGCCGCATCAATGACGGCATGGGCAAATTCATCGCCGAGCAAACCATCAAACAGATGATCGCCGCAGGATCTCCGATCAAAGGCGCCAAGGTCAATGTGCTGGGCCTGACTTTCAAGGAAGACTGCGCAGATCTTCGCAACTCCAAGGTGATCGACATCATCACCGAATTGAAGAGCTATGGCGTTGAGGTCATCGTCACTGACCCGGATGCCGATGCCGACGAGGCCGTGCATGAATACGGGGTGCGACCGGTCACTTGGGAGCAACTGCCCAAGGCTGATGCCATTGTGGCGGCCGTGGCTCACAAGAGCTACAAGCAATTGAGCAGCAAGGACCTCGCAGCCAAGCTGGTGCCGGGCGGAGCCTTTATTGACGTCAAGGCCGCGTTCGACCAAAAGGCTCTGGAAAGCGCAGGACTTCGCGTTTGGCGTCTGTAACAGAGTAGAGATCAAGCAAAGAGCAACCGAGAAGGCCCGGTATGACAATTCTTGTGACCGGCGGTGCCGGCTTCATCGGCAGTAACTTTGTTCTCGACTGGCTGAAAGCCTCGGATGAGCCGGTGGTCACGCTAGACGCGCTGACCTATGCCGGCAATCTGGAAAATTTGGCCAGCCTGGAAGGCGATGCGCGTCATCTCTTCGTCAAAGGGGATATCTGCGACGGTCCTTTGATCGCCCAACTCTTGGCCGAGCACAAGCCCAGAGCCTTGGTGCATTTCGCCGCTGAAAGCCATGTGGATCGTTCCATCAGCGGCCCCGGCGCCTTCATGCGCACCAATATCGAAGGCACTTACACCTTGCTGGAAGCCGCCCGAGCCTATTGGAGCGAACTGAGCGCCGAAGCCAAAGCAGGTTTCCGTTTCCATCATGTGTCGACCGATGAGGTCTACGGCTCACTGACGGAACAGGATCCGCCCTTCGCTGAAACCAAGACCTACGAACCCAACAGCCCCTATTCCGCCAGCAAGGCAGCCAGCGACCATTTGGTTCGAGCTTGGCACCACACCTATGGCCTGCCGGTGCTGACCACCAATTGCTCGAACAATTACGGTCCTTTTCACTTCCCCGAGAAGTTGATTCCGCTGATGATCGTCAATTCTCTGGCCGGCAAGGCCTTGCCGATTTATGGCGACGGCAAGAACGTTCGGGACTGGTTGTATGTGACCGACCACGCCGCGGCGATTCGCGCCGTTCTGGCGGGTGGTCGTGTTGGCGAAACCTATAACATCGGCGGCTGGAATGAGATGACCAATCTGGACATCGTGCACACGGTTTGCGAATTGCTCGATGAATTGCGTCCTGATGCGGCTGGCAGCTACAAGCGCTTGATCACCTATGTGAAAGATCGCCCCGGCCATGATCGTCGTTATGCCATCGATGCACGCAAGATTGAGCGTGAGCTGGGTTGGCGTCCGGCAGAAACATTCGCCACCGGCATACGCAAGACCGTTGAATGGTATTTGGCGAATCCTGAATGGGTGGCTCGCGTGCAAAGCGGCGCCTACCGAGATTGGCTTGCCCAGCAATACCAGGCATGAGGCCTTACCCCAAAATCTTGCTCCTGGGCAAGAACGGCCAAGTCGGCTGGGAACTGCAACGCTCACTCGCCCCGCTGGGCGAGGTGCTGGCCTTGGACCGATTGAACGGGGGCGACTTGGCTCAAAGCGATGCCTTGCTTAGCCGCGTACGCCAGTTCGCACCGCAGATCATCGTCAACGCCGCAGCCTACACTGCTGTGGACAAGGCGGAGTCTGACCGGGACCTGGCCTGGCAAATCAATGCCGCAACGCCTGGCTTGCTTGCCGAGTTGGCGCGCGACTTGAACGCTTGGCTGGTCCACTACAGCAGCGACTATGTTTTTGATGGCAGCGGCGCACATGCCCGCCAGGAAGACGAGGCTACCGGCCCCTTGGGAGTCTACGGGGGCAGCAAATTGGCCGGCGAGGAAGCCATTCGAGCCAGTGGATGCGAGCACTTGATTCTGCGAACCAGCTGGGTCTATGCCGCTCGCGGCGCCAACTTTGCCAAGACCATGCTTCGCTTGGCTTCTGAACGTGAGCAACTGCGAGTGATTGCCGACCAAATTGGTGCCCCAACTGGTGCCGACTTGTTGGCAGACCTGACGGCCCAAATGCTACCTGCATGCCAGCGAAACCCCGAACTGAGCGGCACTTATCACGCTGTTGCAGCCGGTGAAACGAGTTGGCACAACTATGCTGAGCATGTGATTGCATTCGCTCGGGCCGCAGGGACTCCCATCAAGGTAGCGGCGGACCAAATCCACGCCATATCAAGCGACGACTACCCCACGCCCGCGCGCAGGCCCTTGAATTCCCGCCTGTCCTGCGAAAAACTGCGCCTGAACTTTGGCCTGCAACTGCCGCCCTGGCAGCAGGGAGTGGAGCGCATGCTGACCGAGATCCTCAACTAAGGAGCCCTTTATGAGCAAGAAACCACGCAAGGGCATCATCCTCGCCGGCGGTTCGGGCACCCGTCTGCACCCGGCGACTCTGGCCCTGAGCAAGCAACTGCTGCCGGTCTATGACAAGCCAATGGTGTACTACCCCTTGGCCACCTTGATGCTGGCCGGCATTCGAGACATTTTGTTGATCAGCACGCCGCAAGACCTGCCTCGCTTTGAAGCCTTGCTCGGCGATGGCCATCGCTGGGGCTTGAACATCAGCTACTGCGTGCAACCCAGTCCCGACGGCTTGGCGCAAGCCTTCATCCTGGGCCGGGACTTCATCGATGGCGCTCCCAGCGCCTTGGTGCTGGGCGACAATATTTTTTACGGCCATGACTTCCAAGGGCTGCTGAGCGCGGCCAACAATCAAACTAGCGGAGCGACAGTCTTTGCCTACCATGTGACCGACCCCGAGCGCTATGGCGTGGTTGCTTTTGACGAGCATAAAAACGCCCTGTCCATCGAAGAAAAGCCCGCCCAGCCCAAGAGCAATTACGCGGTCACTGGCTTGTATTTCTACGACGAGCAGGTCTGCGATATTGCCGCGGCAATCAAGCCCAGCCCGCGCGGCGAATTGGAAATCACTGACGTCAATGCGCAATACCTGCGCCAAGCCCAGCTACAAGTCGAAATCATGGGGCGCGGCTATGCATGGCTGGACACCGGTACGCATGACAGCCTGCTCGAAGCCGGGCAGTTCATTGCCACACTTGAAAAGCGCCAAGGATTGAAGGTTGCTTGTCCGGAAGAAATTGCCTTCCGTTCAGGCTGGATCAATGCCGAGCAACTCGCCGCTTTGGCCAAACCGCTGGCCAAGAACGGCTACGGCCAGTATCTGCAGCGTCTGCTTACCGAACAAGCTTTCTGATGAAAATCACACCCACTTCTTTGCCGGAAGTCTTGATCGTCGAACCCCGTGTTTTTGGCGATGCCCGAGGTTTTTTTACCGAGAGTTGGAATGAAGCCGCCTTCAACAAGGCGGTGGGCCATGACATCCGATTTGTGCAAGACAACCACTCGCGCTCGGCGCGCGGCGTGCTTCGTGGTCTGCATTTCCAGTTGCCGCCACACACGCAAGGCAAACTGGTGCGCGTAGTCAGCGGCGCGGTCTTTGATGTGGCGGTGGACATCCGTCGTTCCAGCCCTAACTTTGGACGCTGGGAAGGCGTGGAGCTGAGCGCCGAGAACCACAAGCAGCTCTGGATTCCACCGGGCTTCGCGCACGGCTTCCTGGTGCTGAGCGAAACCGCCGACTTCCTCTACAAAACCACCGACTATTACGCCCCCGCTTGCGAGGGCGCGGTCAAGTGGGACGATCCGGCCATTGGCATCCAATGGCCCAGCACCGGCGTGCCCCCTTTGCTGGCAGACAAAGATGCCAAGGCTGCCTTGCTAGCCGATGCTCGCGTCTTCGACTGAATCTCGCTCGAAAAACCAAGCGTCGCCTGAACAGTTGGCGCTCGATTCATCAGGCCTGAATCACCGCAAAGTAGCAAACGCGCAGCAGCGCGCCTCCACTGCCTTCATTGCGGCAACAAGCCTCGCCCAATACCGTAGTGTTCGATGCCGAGCGCCTTCATCAAGCTAGGCTCGTATTGATTGCGACCATCGAAGACCACGGGCTGCTTGAGCTTGGCCTTGATGGTTTCAAAGTCGGGGCTCTTGAATTCTTTCCATTCAGTCACCAGCAGCAGGGCATCTGCGCTATCCAACACTTGTTCGGCGCGCTCGCAGAAGCGCAGACCTTGGGTGTCACCCAAAATTCGCCGAGCTTCGGTCATGGCCACTGGGTCATAAGCTGCCACTGTCGCACCACGGGCCAGCAATTCACGCAAAATCACCAAGGCCGGGGCCTCACGCATATCGTCGGTATTGGGCTTGAAGGCCAAGCCCCAGACTGCAAAGTGACGACCCTTCAGATCGGCGCCGAAGCGCGCCACCACCTTGTCGACCAAGAGCAGTTTCTGCCGTTCATTGGCCTCTTCAACGGCAGTCAACACACGCAGCGGAATCCCCTCCCCTTGCGCAGCTTGCACCAAAGCCTTCACATCCTTGGGGAAGCAAGAGCCGCCATAGCCCGCGCCCGCGTAAAGAAAGCTGTAACCGATACGAGGGTCTGATCCAATCCCTCGACGCACCAGCTCAATATCAGCACCGACCTTTTCGGCCAACAAAGCCATTTCGTTCATGAAACTGATGCGAGTGGCCAGCATTGCATTCGCGGCGTACTTGGTGAACTCGGCGCTGCGCAGATCCATCACGATCATGCGATCGTGGTTACGGGTGAACGGCGCATAAAGAGCCCGCATAAACAAGGTCGCCTGCTCATCATCAGAGCCCACAATGATGCGATCTGGCTTCAGGAAGTCTTCAACCGCGGCGCCCTCTTTCAAGAACTCAGGATTCGAGACCACCGAGAAGGCCACATCAGCACCCCGCTTGGCCAACTCGTCCGCTACCGCTGCACGCACCTTGTCGGCCGTGCCCACGGGCACAGTGCTCTTGTCCACGATGACCTTGTAATCCGTCATGCGGGCGCCAATCGATCGCGCAGCTGCCAACACGTACTGCAGGTCAGCTGACCCATCTTCATCCGGTGGCGTTCCGACGCCAATGAACATGATGGTGCCATGCTGAACCGCCAAATCGACATTGGTGGTGAACTGCAGACGGCCGGCCGCTACATTGCGCCGCACGATCTCAAGCAACCCTGGCTCATGGATGGGAATCTCGCCGGCATTCAGCACGCGGATCTTCTCTTCGTTGACATCCAGGCACACCACATGGTTGCCCATTTCGGCCAGACATGCGCCGGTAACCAAACCCACATAACCGGTGCCAATGGCGGTAACCTTCATTGCTCAATTCCCTTTGCTGGATGGCGCCATGGTAACCCTCCAGGCAGTTCGAACTGCTCGAAACTGAAGGGCAAGGCACGGCCTGACCAAAATTCCTCACAGCCTAGCCGTACTGTGTGTAGCGGCCATGAAACAGCAAGTTCTGTGGCAGGGAAGATGCGCCGCCGGTTTGCTTCGACAATGCGCCATGCCCGCCAGTCAAGCCCCCCTGCTCGTCGATAGCCCCCCCGCCTGCCCCAATTGCGGTACCACCTTCGCAGAGCCTCGCCCCAAGTACTGCGGTGAATGCGGACAGGAGTCCAAGCTGCGCGCACCCAGCTTGCTGGAGTTCATTCAGCAACTCGGCGGCGCCTATATCTCGACCGAAGGGGCCTTGTGGCGCACGCTCTGGCGTCTCTTGCTGCTGCCGGGTCAGTTGACCTTGGAGTACATGGCCGGTCGGCGGCGACGTTATGTCTTGCCCTTGCGGCTCTACCTAACGATCAGCGTGCTGGCACTTCTGACCCTGCGTGTGGTGACCAGCGAAAAGATCGAAGCCGAAGCGCCCGTCATCGACAAAACAAGCTCCTCGCGCGCCATCGACTTGAAAAACGGCGACACCAAAAACATCCAGATTGGCGGCCTATGGGGACTCAAAGCCGGCATGAAGGACGGGGAGTTTTTTTGCGAAAAACTCCCCGAAAGCATGTGCAAGCGGCTCGAACGTCGCCTCACTTTGGATCACGTCAGTCTGGGCAAGGAGATGGTGCAATTGACCGAACGCGCCCTCAACAATCTGGGCGCCACGATGTTTATCTTGCTGCCTTGTTTCGCGGTGTGGCTGAAGCTGCTGTTCTGGGACAAAGGCCTGCACTACACCGAACACATGATTTTTGCGCTGCACCTGCACGCCTTCTGGTTCGCCATGATGTTGCTGCTCTTGATCAACTGGGAGCCGTTGTCGGCCATCGCGGCGATAGCGGCCATTCTTTACCCTTTGATCGCTGTGCACCGCGTCTACCGAGCCCGGTGGTGGAGCACCTTGCTGCGAACCTTTGTGCTGGCCATCCTCAATATCAGCAGCATCGCCTTGGTGCTGTCCAGCTTTGCGCTGCTGACCTTGCTGACGTGATGAAGCAGGGACCGCTGGCAGCGCTAGCGGCTTGAGAATAGACCGGAGCCCCTAGCAAGTGGCGGGGGCCCATCGCAAGCGGTGGCCCCACAATCACCCGAGCTTGCTGAGCTTTCAACCTGGGCGCCAACGCGATGATTGCACCTCCCCCGAAGAAACGCACCCGGCACCTGCGGCCCTCGGACCTGCGCGGCATCGCGCAGCTGGCTACACAGGCTACCGCTGGCGTCTCACGCATGGTTGAAGGGGTACACCAATCGATCTGGGACCGCTTCGGACTGCCGGGCGGCCCTCAGCCTGGCCAAGCTCGTGGCCTCACCGGCTTGGCCTACCGCAGTGTCCGTGGTGTCAATCACTGGGTCGGACGCGGCTTGGACATCACGCTAAGCGGCGTCGAGTCTTTGTTCAAGCCTGAACCCGGTGCCGCCATCGACGAAGAAACACCGCAACGCGCGGCTTGGCTTGCAGCACTGAACGGGGTGATGGGCGATCACCTGCGCGCCAGCCACAACCCTCTGGCCACCGAGATGAGCCTGCGCTGGCAGGGGCAAGCCCTGGACTGGCATCAGCCGCCTCAAGACTTGCCTGCACAGAATAAGGTCTTGTTGTGGGTGCACGGTTTGTGCATGAACGAATTGCAGTGGGCCGGTCCACACCCGGGCCAGGCGGTCGCCCCGGGCACAACGCTGGCCAAAGCGCTGGGCTATTGCCCGCTTTATCTGCGCTACAACTCGGGCTTGCACACCTCGCAAAACGGCCGTGAGTTGGCGCAGCAACTGCAGACGCTGAAGGACAACTGGCCCGTGCCTTTGGAAGAAATCAGCATCATTGCCCACAGTATGGGTGGCCTGCTGGCGCGCAGTGCTTGTCAGATCGCGACAGAGCAGGGCTTGAACTGGCTCGAGCAACTGAAGAACGTCGTCTTCCTGGGCACACCCCACCACGGCGCACCGCTGGAGCGCGCAGGCAATTGGATCGATGTCTTGTTGGGCAGCACCCCCTTTACTGCCCCGCTGGCCAAACTCGGCCAACTGCGCAGCGCGGGCATCACCGACTTACGCCATGGCTATGTACGAGATGAAGACTGGTCTGGCAGCGACCGTTTTCAACGCAAGGCCGACTCGCGTGTGATCACGCCATTGCCTGAAGGCGTGAACTGCTTTGCCATCGCAGCCACGCTGGCGAGCAAACGCGCAAGTCTGGCCAATCAACTGATCGGCGATGGTCTGGTCCCATTGCACAGCGCACTGGGTGAACACTCAGACCCGCGCCGCACGCTCGCTTTTGCGCCGTCAGCGCAGCGAGTCTTTTACGGCATGAACCATATGGCGCTGCTGAAGGACCCTCAGGTCACGCGCCAAATCAAGGCCTGGCTGCAGTCGGATTCAAGCCCCAGCCAAGCGCCGATTTAAGGCCTGGATCAGAGCGAACGCAGCAATTGCTGCACCTCGGCCTGGCCGCCGAATTGCTTGCCCGCTTTGGCCAGACGCTGCAACTCGGTGTTGGCCTGCGTCTTATCGCCGGCCTTCAAGTACAGCTTGGCCAAGCGCAAACGCATCTCATGGTTCTCTGGCTGCAACTCCAGCGCCTGAACTTGAGCCGCAACGGCCTTCGGCAGTTGCTTCTCTGCCTCCAACACCAAGGACAAGGTATCGAGAAACTCCGGCTGCTTAGGGCTAATTTGGTTGGCCTTCTCGATCAGGGCCAAAGCACCCGGCTTGCCCTGCTTCATCAGCAACCAGGCCATATTGTTCAAAGCGGGTGAGCTCTCGGGCTGCAGCTTCAAAACCACGGCAAAACGGGACTCTGCCGACTCCAACTGGCCCAATCGCAACTCTTCGCTACCCAAATAGAAATTGAAGACCGCATCCTTGGGGTGATCTTTGACCCAAGTGGCGGCGAACTTGTCGGCCTCCGCCTTGTTGGGAACCTGCACCAAAGCGTGATGCAGCTTGCTGGCCAAGGCTGCCGTCAGGTCAGCATTGGCATCCGGCCCCGCTGCGGCCAAGCTTTGCCGGTATTGAGTGGCGGCTCCGCCCCAATCCTTCTGGGCTGCACGCACATCACCCTCCATGCTCATGCCCGCAACCTTGCCGGCTTCTTGCTTTTGCATCAAGGCGGCCGTGGCCTGCGCCCCCTTGTAGTCACCCGCAGCCAATTGAACCTCACCCAGGCGTTTGCGCGCCGCCAAGTAGTCTGGCGCCAGTTCCAATGCTCGCTTCAGGCTCTGCGTGGCCGAAGGTAGGTTCTTCAGCGCCACATAAGCCTCGGCCACACGCATATGCGGCATGGGCGAGCGAGGCATCACACGCGCCAAGGCATTGAAGGATTCGGTGGCTTGGTTGTATTCACCCGCCATCATGCGCACCCGACCCTGCACCTCCAGCAACTCCGGCGCCTCCGGCATAGCCGCAATGCCTTTTTGTGCGGCGATCTGAGCGGCCTTCAAGTCCTTGTGTTTCAGATGGTGGTCCACCAAAGCGACGCGTGGCGCCGCATCGGTGGGCTTCATGCTGATGGCTTTTTCGATCAAGCCAGCCACTTCTTCTTTGCTGGCGCCGCCCAGTTCCTTCAACTCGGTCAGGGCCAAATGCGCCTTAACGTTGTCGGGCGAAGCCTTCAACAGCGTCTCAAAGCGCGCCTTGGCGGCATCGGGCTTTTTGTCGGCCATGTCCAGCGAGGCCAGCAGCGCGGCAGCCGGATAAAAACCGGGGTCCAGGCTCAAGGCCTTCTCAAAGTTCTGGCGAGCGCCCGCCGTGTCCTTGCGCGCCAGCTGTACCAAGCCCCGCAAATTGGCAGCAATGGGCCGCTTCGGCTGTTTGCGCTCCAGCACATCAATGGCCGCGAGCGCCTTGTCCAATTCGCGGCGCTGCAGATGCGCACGAATGATGGCGATATCGGCCACCGAACTCGGGTCGCTGTCCGAGATGGCCTTCAGATCCGCGAACACCTCGTCGGCCTTGGCATTGTTCGCCTTGCCCAGCACCAGCTGTGTGCGGCTGCGGCTGTCCTTGGGGTTGAGCTTGGCGGCTTGTGCGAAATAGCCCTCGGCCTTTTTGCTGTCACCGTTTTGCAGATAGGCTTCGCCGGCCAAGGAATAAACCTGCGCGTCCGGGGCCCCGTTCAAAAGCAACGGTTGAATCGCGGCCACCGCCTTGGCAGGGCTGGAGTTCAGCAGATAAATCTGCGTCAACATGCGCCGTGGCGCTGACAAGTTAGGCGCCAGCTTCAAAGCCTTGGCCAGCCACTCTTCCGCTTGGCTGTAATTCTTCAGTTCATATTCGATCGCACCGCCCAACTGCAAAGCCAGCGGGCTCTCGGGCGCCAGCTGCAACAGCTGCTGCACGGGCGCCTTGGCCGCCGCATAGTCTTTGCGCGAGTAAGACAAAAGCGCATCGAAGTAATGGGTCTGCGGATCCTGGGGCAAAGCTTGCTTGAGCTTTTCAAGATCAGCGGCGGCGGTTTCAAAGTCACCGTTCTCGATCGAGTGATTCAACAAGCCGGCGTGCGCGCCCACATCAGTCGCGCTCAAGAGCAGCGCTTGGCGATAGGCCGCCACACCGTCCTTGGCCTCATAGCCGGCACTGCCCGACTTCAGACTGCCCAGCACCACATCGCCCTTCATGCGCCAGGCTTCGGCCTGTTTGGGCTCGCGCTTGAGCAAGGCGTCCAGCGCCTGCAGCGCACCCGGCACATCACCATCACGCATTTTCAGGCGCACTTGCAACAACACCGCCGGGGTGAAGTCCGGCACCGCCTTGAAGGCCTGCTCCAATGCGGCATTGGCTTTTTCCGGCGCGCCGGTACTGAAATAGGCAGTTGCCAGCGAGGTCTGCAGATCAGCCCGTGCTGCCGCATCCTCCAACTGAGTCTCGCCAAAGGTTTCAATCATCGGCTTGAAGGCCTGCAGCGCCAGCTGAGCCCGCGCCAAAGCCGGCGCCACGCGCGCTGGCTCGTACTTAGCCGACATCGCTTTGCGCAACTCCACCTCGGCCGAGCGCGGGTCCCCCACATCCAAAAAGGCCTTGCCCAAGAGGTAGCGCGCCTCGCCGGCCTCGGGACTCTTTTGCAGCGCGTTCTTCAGCTGAATGATCGCGGCCTTGCTGTCGCCCTTGTCCAGCAAGGTCTTGGCGGAACTCATCAACTTGTCGTAACTCTCGCCGCCGCAAGCGGCCAAGAGGCTGACGGCGAGCAGGCTGGGAGCGATTCTTTTGAGCAAGAAGGGTTTCATCGTGTCCAGTGAACAAGGTCAAAAAAACGGACGCCAAGCCTGAGCAACTCTGGCCAGCGATGGCAGCCGAAAAGTATAGGCGGCGACTTGTCGCCCCCGCGCCGCAGATTGGCCATTCGGGCGTCAACAATTCACATCGCTGCGCCGCTGGACGCCATCCGCGCAAATTGGCCATTATTCAAAGCCGGGCCAGCGCAGCCCTCAATCGCGCAATACCCCAGTGCCTACAAGGCCGAGGAGCGCTCGCTACACTGCCGCGATGCACATTTCCCCAGCGATCGTTACGGCTTCAGGTGAAGCCGACAACCTTGCCACGCCAAGCCCTTGGCTGAACCGTTTTGCAAGCTTGGGGCCCGCCTTTTTCACCGAGTTGGCGCCGCAAGGCATGCCCGCGCCGACATGGCTTGCCCAAAGCGCGGCATGTGCCGAGCAACTCGGCTGGCCGCAGGATTGGTGGCAGCGCGAAGACTGGCAATCCCTGCAAGTCTTCAGCGGCAACACGCTATGGCCCGGCATGCAGCCCATGGCGACGGTTTACAGCGGCCATCAGTTTGGCGTTTGGGCCGGCCAATTGGGCGATGGACGCGCGCATCTGCTGGGCGAAGTGGCCACCCCGCAAGGGCCGATGGAGATTCAACTCAAGGGCGCCGGGCTCACGCCCTATTCCCGCATGGGCGATGGCCGCGCGGTGCTGCGCTCCTCAATCCGCGAGTTTCTTTGCTCAGAAGCCATGGCCGGCCTGGGCATTCCGACCACGCGCGCGCTGGCCCTCACCGCCAGCCGCCTGCCGGTCCGTCGCGAAAGCCTGGAAACCGCCGCCATCGTCACCCGCGTCGCGCCCAGCTTCATCCGCTTTGGCCACTTCGAGCACTTTGCGCATTCCGACCAGCACGCCGAGTTGCGCCGCCTTGCGGACTTCTTCATCCAGCTGCACGCGCCCGAATGCCAAGAAGCAGAGTCGCCTTATGCCGCCTTGCTGGAAAAGATCGCCAAACAGACCGCTCGCTTGATGGCCGATTGGCAGGCGGTGGGCTTTTGCCACGGGGTGATGAATACCGACAATATGTCGATGCTGGGCCTAACGCTGGATTACGGCCCCTTCGGATTCATGGACGGCTTTGACCCTGGCCATGTTTGCAACCATTCCGACCACCAAGGCCGCTATGCCTTTGCGCGCCAGCCCAATATGGCGTTTTGGAATCTGCATGCACTGGCCCAGGCCTTCATGCCCTTGATGCCTGGTGCGCCAGAGGCGGCGGGCGAAACCTTGCTGCAAGCGCTGGAGCCCTACAAAACCGAGTTCGCTGAAGGTTTGCTCAGTCGCATGCGCGCCAAGCTGGGCTTGCAAATGCAGCAGCAGGACGACCGCAGCTTGATCGACGACTGGCTGAAGCTCATGGCCAGTTCGCGCGCCGACTACACCCAGTCCTTCAGACGCTTGAGCGCCCTGACTCCAAGCGAAGACCCGGCCCAGCTCCGCGACCTTTTCATCGACCGAGAAGCCCTAGGCGCTTGGTTGCAGCGCTACCAGGCAAGGTTGCAGGCGGAGAACAGCAGGGATGCCGAACGCGCTGCACGCATGCGCGCCGTCAACCCGGCGGTAGTTTTGCGCAATCACTTGGCCGAGGTGGCGATTCGCCAGGCTCGAGCAGGTGATTTCAGCGAAACCGAACGTTTGCTGAAAGTTTTGCAGCATCCCTTCGACGAACCTGAGCGGCCCAGCGATGCCGCGCTCCCGCCCGACTGGGCGCAAACCCTAGAGGTCAGCTGTTCATCATGAGTGAAAGCAACAAAAAATACCCGGTTCAGAAAACCGACGCCGAGTGGCGCGCCGAACTGGACCCCATGCAATACCAAGTGGCCCGCCACGCCGGCACCGAACGCGCCTTCAGCGGCAAGTATTGGGACCATTTTGAAAAGAACGGCCTCTACAAATGCGTGGGTTGTGGCACGCCGCTGTTCGAGCCCGACACCAAATTCGACGCCGGCTGCGGATGGCCCAGCTACTGGGCGCCCATCAATGGTGAGGTGATCGAGAGAGTGGTCGACCAGTCGCACGGCATGGTTCGGGTCGAGGTGCGCTGCAATCAATGTGGCTCACATTTGGGCCATGTCTTCCCCGACGGCCCCGAGCCCACGGGCGAGCGCTTTTGCATTAACTCGGCTGCGATAGACTTCGGCTCCGAACCCTGAGGGCTATGTGGGTCAAGATCGCCCAAGCGCGAATTTGCGCGTGTTCATACCTCATGCCGACCCCATTTTCTAGACGCCCCGAATGAAGCTCTTTCTCGATTTCCTGCCGCTGATTCTGTTCTTTGGCACCTTCAAATACGCGGAATCGCACAAGGAATGGGCTTCAGCCTTCGCCAGCGAGCACTTCGGTTTCATGGTCTCCGGCGGCGTGGTGGGCCTGGAAGAAGGCCCAGTTCTGCTCGCCACCTTGGTCGTCATGCTGGCCACGCTGACCCAGGCCCTGGTCATCAAGCTGCAAGGCAAGAAGATCGATCTGATGCTGTGGATCAGCCTGGGCCTGGTGGTCACCCTGGGCGGCGCCACCATCTGGTTCCACAACGAGACCTTCATCAAATGGAAGCCCACCGGCCTGTACTGGGCCATGGCCTTGACCTTCTGGGCCTCGCAAGCCTTCTGGGGCAAGAATTTGATCAAGACCATGCTGGGCGCCGAGCTCGAGTTGCCCACCGAAGTCTGGCAAAACCTAAACCGGGCTTGGGTGCTGTTCTTCGCCTTCATGGGGGTTTTGAACATCTATGTGGCCTACAGCTACTCCACGTCGGCTTGGGCCAACTTCAAAGCCTTCGGCACCACTGGCTTGATCTTGGTTTTCACCGTAGCTCAAGGCGTTTACCTAAGCCGGCACCTGCCCGAGCTGCCCGCCAAGGACGAAGCCGCAGGCAAGGAAGAAGGCAGCAAGCCATGAGCACCACACCCGCAAGTACACCGACAAGCACACCCAAGGCCAGCTTGGCTGAGATCGAAGCCCGGCTGCGCGCCAGCCTAGAACCCACGCTGCTGAAGCTGCAAGACGACAGCCATCAACACGCCGGCCATGCTGGCGCCAAAGAAGGCGGCCACTACAGCCTGAGCATCGTCAGCGCCCGCTTTACAGGGCTTAACCGAGTGGCACGGCATCGGCTCGTATATCATTGCTTGGCAGAGTTGATGCAGCAAGGCATCCATGCGCTGGCGGTTGATGCCCGCGCGCCGGAAGAAGCCTGAGCCCAGCAAATCCGCTCCACGTACTTACCCTTAAGCGCCCTCACAGGCGCCATTTTTTTAGCCCAATAAAGCGCCATCTCCATGAAGAAGAATTTGTTCGCCGTTGTGGCCTTGTCCGCCGCCCTGCTGCCCGTCTTGGCCAGTGCGCAAAACATCGCCATCGTCAATGGCAAGCCGGTGCCCAAGGCCCGCGCCGAGCAGTTGATTGCCCAGGTCACCAAGAGTGGCCAGCAGCAGCGCACGCCTGAGCTGGAAGCCCAGGTCAAGGACGAAGTCGTGCTGCGCGAGATCTTCCTGCAAGAAGCCGAAAAGCGCGGTATCCCTGCCAGCGCCGACTACAAGGCACAAATGGAAATGGCCCGTCAGAGCATTCTGATTCGTGAGCTGTTCGCCGATTTCGCCAAGAAGAACCCGGTGAGCGATGCCGATGCCAAGGCCGAGTACGACAAGTTCAAGGCCCAGAACAGCGGCCAAGAATTCCGTGCTCGCCACATCCTGGTGGAAAAGGAAGACGAAGCCAAGGCCTTGATCGCTCAGATCAAGGGCGGCGCCAAGTTTGAAGACCTTGCCACCAAAAACTCCAAGGACCCCGGCTCGGCCGCCAATGGTGGCGATCTGGATTGGGCCAATGGCAACAGCTATGTGAAGGAATTCACCGAGGCGCTGAGCAAGCTGCAAAAGGGCGAGATGACCCAAGAGCCGGTCAAGTCGCAGTTCGGCTATCACATCATCAAGCTGGAAGACACCCGCGAAGCCCAGTTCCCCGCTTTTGACGATGTCAAGGCGCAGATCGTGCAGCGCCTGAACCAACAAAAGGTCGGCAGCTTCCAGCAAGAGCTGAAGTCCAAGGCCAAGACCGATTACAAGTTCGCCAACTAAAGCCTCGAGGGCAGCGAGCCGGCGTATTGCTGGCTCGATGCTCCGAGCCTTTGGACGGTTTATTTGAGGGCCGCGTCTTGTCGAACACGAGGCCACCCTCAACTAGCTCGTACTGCCAACCCGCGCAGCGCCTTTGATGGCGGCGCGGGTTTCTTTTTTGATTGCATAGCCCAAGGACATTTCGCGTGTCTGCTTCCCGCCTGGCTCGTCGAATACTGCCGCACCCCGACACCTTGGCTCAAACCAAGGGCTTGAAGTGGTTAGGGCACTATCTGGCCCCGCGGCCTTGGCTGTGGGTGGCGCATCGCCGGCGTGTGGCCTTGGGCGTTGCGGTCGGGCTGGCTGCTGGCGTGATCCCACTGCCGACGCAAATGGTGCTGGCTGCCCTACTGGCCATCGTTTGCCGCGCCAATGTGGCGGCGGCGATTGCAGCGACCTGGCTGACCAATCCCTTCACCTTGGTGCCGATCTGGAGCTTGGCGATAGCGCTGGGCCGTATGGCCTCAGGCCACACCGGCCCGATCGCCACGCCGGAGATGCTGGCGATTGACTGGGCCCAACCCGCCAGTTGGTGGCCCTCGCTTTGGGCCGGCATCCAGTCGCTGGGGGAGCCGCTGTTGATCGGCCTGCCGCTCGCGGGCCTGGTGCTGGGCGCGCTGGCCTATCTGCTCGTTTACTTTGGCTGGTGGGCCGTCATCAAGGGCGAGCGCTGGCGGCGGCTGCGCCGTCGTCGATAGCCGCCCGCAATATCGCCTTCTGGTGTTCAGACACCGGTAGCGTCGACAACTTCGGCGGCCAAACCGCCGGCCTCGATGCGCAACTGCCGCTGGCAACGCTGCGCGATGCCGATGTCATGCGTCACCAAGACCAAGGTCGTACCCACCTCGCGGTTCAACTCGAACATCAACTCCATCACCGCTGCGCCGGTGGCAAAGTCCAAGCTGCCGGTGGGCTCGTCCGCCAGCAATAAAGCGGGCCGCATGACAAAAGCGCGCGCCAGCGCCACACGCTGCTGCTCACCGCCGGACAACACCCGCGGGTAGTGGCTCAAACGCTGCGACAGCCCCACGCGCCCCAACATCTGCGTGGCCAGGGCCCGCGCATCTCGGTCACCACGCAATTCCAGCGGCAGCATCACGTTTTCCAAAGCCGTCAAATTGGGCAGCAACTGAAAACTCTGGAACACAAAACCCAGCTCGGCACCGCGCACGGCGGCACGCTGGTCTTCGTCCAGCACAAACAGGTCTTGGCCGCGCAGACGGACCGTGCCGCTGCTGGGCGTGTCCAAGCCGGCCAGAATTGCCAGCAAGGTGCTCTTGCCGGAACCCGAAGCTCCGACGATGGCCACCGATTCCTGCGCCGCCAGGGTAAAAGAGATGTCGTGGAGAATCGTCAACTCGCCGGTCGCGTCTTGTACGCGTTTGCTGACCTGATCGACTTCAACAATATTGACTGCCATTGAACGGGAACCCTGGTGAAGACACTGAGACGACGAGATTGTGGCGCCTACTTTAGCGCCTTGACCCTAGCGGCCGTATTCACCAGCACCGGGTCAGGTCTTGCCCAGGCCACCGCGGCCAAAACCGCGCCCTTGCTCGTGGTGGTGGGCGACAGCCTGTCAGCCGAGTACGGGCTGTCACGCGGTCAAGGCTGGGTGGCTCTGCTGGAGCAGCGACTGCGCGAGCAGAAGCATCCCCATCAGGTCTTGAACGCCAGCATCAGCGGCGATACCACGGCAGGCGGCCGTGCTCGGCTGGGAGCGCTGCTGCAGCAGCACAAGCCGGCCATCGTCATCATCGAGCTGGGCGGCAATGACGCCTTGCGCGGCTTGCCGCTCGCCTCAACGCGCGAGAACTTGCTGGCGATGAGCCAAGCCGCCAAGGCCGCCGGGGCCAAGGTCTTGATTGCGGGCATGCAGGTGCCGCCGAACTATGGCGCCAGCTACGGCCGCGAATTTGCCGGCCTGTTCGAACAAGTGGCCAAGGCAGAAAAGACGGCCCTGGTGCCTTTCTTGCTGAAAGGCGTGGCCGACCGGCCAGATGCCATGGACTGGTTTCAGGCCGATCGCATCCACCCCTTGGCCAAGGCCCATCCCATCATGCTGGATCAGGTTTGGCCTGCCTTGCAGCCACTGCTCAAGAACTAAGTCTCAAGCTCAGCGCTCAGCTTCGCCACGACGGCGCTCACCGCTAGGACGAGCGGAGTCTTCGGCGCGACCGCGCCTGGGGCCAGCATCCTCAGCGCGTGGCTGAGGGGCCTGAGCTTGCGGGCGGGCCGGCTCGGCTTGGGGTCGCGGCATCTGAGGCGCTGAGGGCATTTCCATCGCCCTGGGCCGCTCGACTTGGCGTTCCACTTGCCGTTCAGCCGATCGTTCCATGGGCCGCTCAAATCCAGGGTTACGGCTCGGCCCCATATTGCGATCCGGGCCAGTGTCCGCTGCACGATCCGAGGTTCGCTCCGATGCGCGCCTTGCCAGCGCCTCACGCTCTTCGCGTTCAACACGCTGCGCACGCTCCAGCCGCTCCACTCGGTCCTGGCGCTCCCGCGACTCGTCGCGCATCACAGCCAGGCCCTGCGGCGTCGGGGCCGTTGGCGCAGCCTGAGTGCTCACAGCGCCAGGGCGCTGCGGCCCAGCCTCTACCGCCCCGGCTCCCGGCCGAGGCTGATCGCGGTCACGCTCACGTTCACGCTCACGTCGGCTCAGCTGTTCGCTGCGCCAAGCCATATCGGGCGCAGGGCGTTGCGGGGCGACAGCTTCAGTCACCGGGCGAACCGGCAGCGCGGTAGCAAGCTCTTGCCGAGCGGGAGGCGCAGGCAGCGGCCGTGCCGGACCGATTTCCTTGGCCGGCATGGCTTGCACAGCCCCGCCCTGCCCCGGCAAATAGCTGACGGCACCGGGCACCTCGAAATTGCTGCGCGGCCGCCGCACTGTGACCGGATCGGGGTCGATATTGATGCGATGCTTGTAGGCCGGGCTGTGCTGATAGTGCGGCACATAGACTTCACGCGGCGCCAAGGGGTACCAGCCGTAATGAGGGCGCGGGGGACGTGCTCCGCCAATCGTGACGCCAATGCTGACCGACGGCCCGCCCACCCAGGCCACCAGGGCCGGCGCATACACCGGTCGGCTCACATACACACCTGGCGACCAGCACCAGCGGCCACCCCAGCTGACCCAACGCCCATAGTGAAAAGGCGCAAAGCCCCAGGGCGCGTCGTCCACCCAGGTCCAGCCCCAATGGCGTGACCAAGCCCAACGACCATGGCGGTATGGCGCCCAGCCCACCGCCACCACGGTCGGGATCCAAACATTGCCGTACTCAGGCGACTGCTCCCAACGGCCATGCCGATCAAGATCTTCAGCGCCGGTCATCTCTGGCGAAACATAGCGTTGACTGACCCCGGAGGCAAAGATGTCGCCTTCGGCACGGCTTTGCGCCATCACCCAGTCGCCAAAGCCATCACCCCTTAAGGTTTGGCGCTCGGTGCGCGGGCCGCCGGCCCACCAGAACTCGGCCTGTTCACCGTCTTGCAGCCAAACCGGCTGGCTTTGCTCACCACGCTTGAATTCGAAGCGGCTGCGGCCCTGCATCGCGTAAACACGGCTGCCGCGATCGAGTTGCTCAACCCGGTACAGGCCTTCGCGCTCTGCAAACACCGTGCCTTCACGAGTCAGAACCTTGTATTCATTCACCGCTTCTTGCGAGCGCAAACGCAGGCCTAAATCACCTTTGGCCACTTGTAGCAACACGCGGCCTTCGTCCAGTTGGGTGAACTCCAAGTCGCTGCGCTCGTCCAACCACAAGCTGGTGGAGCCAATACGCAGGCTGATGCGAGATCGCTCATCGGTGCGCAGGCGATCGCCCTCCGCCACCGTCTGGTTGCGGGTGACACGCACCCACTCCTTGGTCTCGGCATCAAACAGCCAAGCGTCCCCAGTGACTTCGGCCACACGGCCCGCGCGCGTCGGCGGGTCGGCCCAAGCGCTGGGGGCAGCCAGGCCCAACAGGCCCGCAAGGCCAATAAGGCCCACAGCTAGCGCGAAGCCTCGGCCCCAAGAGGCGATTCGTTGATTCCAAGCGGCAGCAAACATGGCAAGCTCCTTCCGTGGAGTTCAACGCCCAGGCCCTCGTTCGCGCCGACCAGCTTTACAAACTATTGCACGGCTCCCCTCTAAAGAGGGATCCCGAGAGGCTCAGTCGTCGACGTTCGGGTCCAGCGCCGGGAACAGCACCGAGGTGTAGCCAAAACGGCTGAAGTCCTTGATGCGCATCGGGTACAGCAGGCCCTGCAGGTGATCGCATTCGTGCTGCACCACGCGGGCATGAAAGCCCTCGGCCTCGCGCTCAAAGAGCTGGCCCATTTCATCGAAACCGCTGTAGCGGATGCGCTCAAAACGATCGACCACGCCGCGCAAGCCCGGCACCGACAAGCAACCCTCCCAGCCCTCGACCTGCTGATCCGACAAGGGCGTGACAAGCGGGTTGATCAAAATCGTCGGCGGCACCGGCGGCGCCTCGGGGTAGCGCTCATTGCTTTGAAAGCCAAAGATCACCAGCTGCAAATCCACGCCGATCTGAGGTGCCGCCAAGCCGGCGCCGTTGGCCGCCTTCATGGTTTCAAACATATCGGCGATCAAGGCCTTCAAGGCCGGCGTGCCGAATTCAGTCACCGGCTGAGCCACGCGCAAGAGGCGCGGATCGCCCATCTTCAGGATTTCATGTACGGCCATCATCTGCCCTCTGAGCTATCGTGCGAGGGATTCTAAGGAGCCGCCCTGTGCACCATATTCCCGAGGACTTTCTCCAACCGCTGGGCGAAGGCATCTACGCCATCGATACCGGTTTTCAGCGCCCGCGCTTTGATGCGGCCTACCTGATCGTTGAGGCAGGGCGTGCCGCCTTCATCGACACCGGCACCAACCACGCGGTCCCGCGCCTCTTGGCGGCCCTGGCCTCGCTGGGCCTGACGCCAGACTGTGTCGACTGGGTCATCCCCACCCATGTGCACCTGGACCATGCCGGCGGCGTCGGCTTGCTGATGCAGTCTCTGCCCCATGCCCAAGTCTTGGTGCATCCGCGCGGCCTGCGGCACATGATCGACCCCTCGGCCTTGTTCAAGGGCGCCTTGGCGGTCTATGGCGCCGAGGAAATGCAGCGCTCTTACGGTGAGCTGCAGCCGGTGCCGGCGGAGCGAGCGCAGGCCAGCTTTGATGAGCAAACCATTCACCTGGCCGGCCGGCCGCTCTTGTTGATCGACACCCCCGGCCACGCTCGCCATCACCATTGCATTTGGGATGCTCGCAGCCAGTCCTGGTTCACTGGCGACACCTTTGGTCTGAGCTACCGGGAGTTTGATCAAGACGGTCGAGCCTGGCTCTTGCCCACCAGCACGCCGGTGCAGTTCGAGCCCGAGGCCTTGCGCGCCTCCGTGCAGCGCCTGCTGAGCTACGCACCGCAGTCCATGTTGTTGACGCATTACGGCCGCATTGGCCATAACGCAGAAGACGTGCAGCGTTTGGCCACGCTGCTGCTGGGGCAGGTGCAGCAGATGGAGGATCTAGGCCTTGCGCTGCGCAGCGCAAGCGAGCGCCATACGCAACTCAAGCTCGGCTTGCAAGAAATCTATCTGCAAAGTCTGCGAGCCCATGGCTGCCCCCTGCCTGAGCAGGCGCAACTAGACCTATTGGCCATGGACATCGAATTGAATGCCCAGGGGCTGGCGGTGTGGCTGGACAAGCAGCCCGCTTGAACTTGGCTTGAGCGACGACGCGGCGTTTGCCGCGTGTCACTCCAAGCAAATCAGACCTTGTAGTACTCGCGGTACCAGGCCACAAACTTGGCCACGCCGTCAGGCACCGGCATGGCGGGGCGGAATCCGGTCCAGGCGGCCAGCTCTTCCACGTCTGCATGGGTGGCGGGCACATCGCCGTCTTGCAGCGGCATGAAGTTCTTCTGCGCCTCTTGGCCCACCGCCTTTTCAATGGCTTCGATGAAGCCCATCAGCTGGATCGGGTCGTGATTGCCAATGTTGAAGACGCGGTACGGCGCATCGGAATGCGCCGGGTCGCTCTTCACCGGGTCATAGCCGGGCTCGGGCGTGGCCACACGGTCCAGGACGCGCACGACACCTTCGGCGATATCGTCGATGTAAGTGAAGTCACGAATCATCTTGCCGTGGTTGAACACATTGATGGGCTTGCCCTCAATGATGGCCTTGGTGAACAAGAACAAGGCCATGTCCGGCCGACCCCAGGGGCCGTAGACGGTGAAGAAGCGCAGGCCGGTGGTCGGCAGGCGGAACAAATGGCTGTAGGTGTGCGCCATCAGCTCATTGGCCTTTTTGGTGGCCGCGTACAAGCTCACCGGATGGTCCACGCTGTGATGCTCGGAGAAAGGCATCAAGGTGTTGCCGCCATACACGCTGGAGCTGGAGGCGTAGGCCAAGTGCTCCACCTTGTTGTGGCGGCAGCCTTCCAAGATATTGGTAAAGCCGACGATATTGCTCTCGATGTAAGCGTGCGGGTTCTCAATCGAGTAGCGCACCCCGGCCTGGGCCGCCAAGTGCACCACGCGGTCAAACTTCTCGGAGGCAAACAGCTGGGCAATGCCGTCTTTATCGGCCACGTCCATCTTCACAAAGCTAAAGCCCGGCAGCGGCGTCAGGCGCGCCAGGCGGTCATGCTTGAGTTGTGGGTCGTAGTAATCATTGAGATTGTCCAGGCCGACCACCTGGTCGCCGCGGGCCAGCAAGAGCTGGCTGACATGCATGCCGATAAAGCCGGCCGCGCCGGTAACGAGAACTTTCACGCAATCTCCTGGTTCATGGGCTTTGTCTTTTTTCGCCCGCCTGCCCTGTGCAACGCCATGGGGTGTCGCAGCCCGGCATTCTCGCCGAGAAGCATGACTGCGACCCCGCTGTCGGCACACAAGCTCGCCCCTACGCCGTGAAGCCGATCACGCAGGCAGGTTTGTCATTGCCATCAAGCCTACACAAGCCCCCCATAGAATGGACCTCTAAGAGGAAAGACCAACCTATACAACAACCTGATGCCCATGCAGGCATCCGCACCTTGCGAGAACACCAGCCCATGACCCAGCCTTGCATTCACCTGATCGCCGGCGCACGCCCCAACTTCATGAAGATCGCGCCCATCGTGCGAGCGCTGCAGGCCGACGGGCGCCTGGCCTGGAAAATCATTCACACCGGTCAACACTACGACCGGGATATGAACGATGTGTTCTTTGAAGAACTCGGCATCCCCGCCCCCGATGTGCGCCTGGGTTGCGGTGGCGGCAGCCACGCCGAGCAAACCGGCAAGATCATGGTGGCCTACGAGGCCCTGGTCGCCGCCGACAAACCCGCCGCTTGCTTGGTGGTTGGTGATGTCAACTCCACCGCCGCTTGCTCCATCGTTGCTAAAAAGGCCTGCATTCCGGTGGCCCACGTTGAGGCCGGCCTGCGCAGCGGCGACATGAGCATGCCCGAGGAAATCAACCGTTTGGTCACCGACGCCATCACCGACTGGTTCTTCGTCACCGAGCCCAGCGCCACCGAGCACCTGAAGCGCGAAGGCCGCGATATGAATGTGGTGTACGACGTTGGCCATGTGATGGCCGACAACGTGCTCTACCAAGCCGACAAGCTCAGCAAAACCGCCGACACCAGCAGTTATGAAACCGACGCCTACAAGCGTCAGCACGCCCGCTACGGCGTCGTCACCCTGCACCGCCCCAGCAATGTGGACAGCGCCGAAGCGTTGGAGCGCATCGCCACCGTGCTGCGCGCCGTCTCGCCAGAGCTGCCACTGGTGTTCCCGGTACACCCACGCACTCGCGCCAATATTGAGAAGTTCGGCGTCGACCTCGGCGCCAACGTCACCCTGATGGGCCCGCAAGCGTATATGTCCTTCTTGCACCTGTGGAAAGACGCCGTCGTGGTGCTGACCGACAGCGGCGGCCTGCAAGAAGAAACCACCGCCCTGGGCGTGGCCTGCATCACCATGCGCGAGAACACCGAGCGCCCCATAACCGTCGACGAAGGCAGCAATGTGCTGGCCGGCACCGACCCCGATGTCATCATCCCGCTGGCCATGGACGCCATCAAAAACGGCGGCAAACGTGGTCGTCGCCCCGCCCTGTGGGACGGCAAGTCGGCGGAGCGGATCGTGAAGATCTTGGCTGAGAAGCTGGTATGAGCCGGCCACGCATCCAGATGATGGGTTGCACCATCGACAACCTGACCATGGCTGAAACGGTGAAGACCATTGAAGGCTTCATCGCCAGCGGCAAGCCTCATCAGCATGTGGTCGTCAATGTCGATAAATTGGTCAAAGCCCAACATGACCCAGAGTTGCGGCAAATCATCAACGATTGCGCGCTCATCAATGCCGACGGCATGCCCGTCGTCTGGGCCTCGCGCCTGCTCGGCAAGCCCTTGAAAGAGCGTGTGGCAGGCGTTGATTTGTTCGAAGCCCTGATGGCGGGCGCTGCCGAAAAAGGCTGGCGAGTCTATTTGCTGGGCGCCAAGGAGGAGATCGTTTCCAGGGTGCGAGACATCTACAGCCACAAATATCCAAAGCTCGTGTTTGCGGGATACCGCAATGGCTATTGGAAGCCCGAAGAAGAAGCGGCCGTGGTGGAGCAAATCACCGCAGCCAAAGCGGACCTGCTCTTTGTCGCCATCAGTTCGCCGAAGAAAGAGCAGTTCCTGGGGGCCTACCAGTCACAAATGAAGATCCCGTTCGCCATGGGCGTGGGCGGTACTTTTGACGTCGCGGCTGGCAAGGTCAAACGCGCGCCTGTTTGGATGCAAAAAACCGGCTTCGAGTGGTTCTACCGCTTCCTGCAAGAACCGCGTCGCATGTTCAAGCGCTACTTTATCGACGACGTGGCGTTTTTTGGTTTGATGCTGAAAGAGTGGCGTCAAAAAGGCTAGGGCCAAACGCAGGCCCCGGCAACGCTCAAAGACCACCGAATGGGCTACAGCATGTATTGCTGTAGCCCTTTTTTGAGTCCGAACGGCTCGATTGCCTGCACGCTCTTCGCATGAACCGCCTGGCCTGCCCAACGCCGACCATTGTTTCTATTGCTTGCATATTGACGTGGCGATCTGAGATTTCCATCACTAAAGCCAAAGCAGCAAATGCCGACAATGCCCTTACGGCCTAACCCTTGGTGAGCGGATGAGATGAGCTCGCTGCCCCAACCATGGACTGCGCCGTGCAAGGTAGTAGCCAGCGAGTCGTCCAGCATCATGAAGTACCAGCCCCCTTTCAAGCTCCGTCGAGTTACACCCTTGATCAATGTTCTAACTGTCTGCACGGTTATCAGCGCCTGCGGCGGCGGAGCGGGAAGTGACAGCGGTACCGATAGGTCCATAGCGGCAATCGCACCGAGTGGTGAAGCATCGGGGGCAATAGCTGCAGCGCCAAGCGCCTCGGAGCCGGCCCAATCAGCCGCATCAGTGCCAGAGGCACCAGCCTCCGCATTGGGATCAAACGGGGCGGCCAGTGGACCAAACGCCCAAGCTCTAGCCGCGAAAACGCTCGACACCAACACCAAGATAGCTGCCACACCCAATCCGGCAGCAGCGGCCACAAAAACAGCCGAGCCCATCCCAGCGATCAACGCCGCCGCTCCGACTGCAGCTGTCACTAGCAAATTAGTGCCAGCAACGCCAACACCAAGTGCGGCTCCTACAGCCACCACAACAGCCGCAGTGGCACCCAGAATTGTGGCGACTGGGCCCTCACAGGTGCTACCCAACTTGCCGCCTTTGATTGCACCGCCAACGCCTGCACCTACCCCGCCCGCCCCTTCAGTAGTGAACGCGGTCGTCACCTCGCCGATCAAAGCCACCATCTCGCCCACACCCGCGGCAGCCGCAAATTGCACCGCCGCACTACAGTCAGACTTCGTCGACACCATTTCTTGGACTTACCGTCGACTTCTCCCCGCAGACTGCCAAGCTGTCAACGTCTCAACTCCGGTATTTGTTTGGCCACAGCCTGAGAATCGCGACCGCAACAAGCCTTGGTCTTTTGTGCTCAAGAAAGCCTCAGGCGAAGCTGTACTTACGCGCAGCACTCCAATCCCGCGGATTTACCTGCACGACCTGCCCTTGAGTGCCGGCGCTTACCAATGGCAAGTGACTTTCATAGACAGCCTTGGGAAACCCCAGTCAAGCGGATGGCGGAGATTCAATATCACTCCGCAGGCATCTGGCGTCCTACTACCTAGCGGAGCAGTTGTTGCCACGAAGGCTGCCCAAAAGCCTAGCCCCCGACTAATTCCTGTGGGCAGCACATATGCAAGCCTTGGGAAATTAGCCTCATCCGGCGAATATGCTGCGGCCTATATGGAATACAACGCGCAAGCAGCCCGAGAATTTAGTTCAGCAGGCCCGTCTTTAAACAAATTACCCCGATCAATTCAACCCGTAAACGGTCAATACACTACCGCATCCGTAGCTAGCATTCGGGCACTTCAAGATGCTGCCAGCGCCGATGCAAGTGCTTTAGAAATACTTGCAATTTCATCAAACTTTACTGGTAAATCAGCGTATGAGCAGGCCGCCATCGCGCGACTACTTGCTCTCGCAGCTGTGCCTACACGGGGAGATTCAAGCGAAGCAAATGCCGACCAAGCTAACAGAATCATTTATGTAGCTTTGGCCAAAGGCCTTGATTACCTTGGCCCCAAGCTTAGTCCTGTTGAGCGGGTGACAGTGGCCGATGCTCTTAAAGATCGCATATCTCAGGTCATAGCCAATATAAACAGTCTTGACGGCGTGCCCTACGACTCACATCAGCTTGCATCGTTGCACCATTTGGTTCAAGCATTGATGCTTTGCAGTGGGCGCAGTGAAATACCAGAAGCTCGCGCCTGGCTAGAAACAGTCTGGGAACTTTGGGTAACAACCACAGGCAGTTGGGCAGGAAGCGATGGGGGATATGGCAATGGGAACACCTACGCTTGGTATGACTTCTCAGTACTACCTCAAACTTTGGCAACGGCGAGGTTAATTACTGGAGTTGATCTGAGCAAATGGGAACCAGTCAAGCGAGCAGGAGAATTCTTTGTCGCCTTTACTCCGGCCAACACAAATCTTCGAAATTCTTTTGGCGACGGTGTAGAAACACCACAGATGTACGACGCCTACAGCTTTGATAACTTCCGACTGTACGCAGCAATGATGGGACAAGCATCATACGAATGGTATTGGCGGGCAAAACCCTCCAACATCAATCGGTCGTCAGCCATCAGTCCACTGCACTTCTTCATTCTGGGTGAAGGCCTGACAAAAGCGACTGCGGCAGCACCAACACAACTCGTCAGTGAATTTCGCGATGCTGGATTGGTGGCAATCCACTCATCAGCTACTTCTTCAAATCGCTCAAGTTTGTATTTCAAATCCAGTCGAATGGGAAGTTTAAATCACTCTCACGCTGATCAAAATTCGTTCAACTTCGTTTCACAAGGTCGAGACATTCTTATCTCGGGCGGGTATTACCCGTACTTCGCCTCGCCTCACCATTTGGCGGTTACACGCGCTACACGATTTAAAAACGCGTTGACTTTCGATGGTGGAATTGGGCAAGCGGAGCCAACGAATGATCCGGTAAAACCTGGCAATCCGGTATTCTCCTCAGACCCGCGCGGTGAGTTAATTAGTTCCCAAACCCTCGGCGACTGGACGACCGTCACCGGCGACGCTACTCTAGCCTATCGTGGGAAAAATCCGACGTCGCAGGCTTGGAGCCCTTTGCTTTCGGCGAGTGTTCGCACGGTAAGCTACAACAGCAAGGCTAAGTTATTGTTAATCTATGATTGGGCAACCAGCGCAACGGCCCGCAAATGGGAACTCAACTTTAACGCACCAACTGAATTCACCAAAGTTGGCAATACAATTAAAATTGTGAATTCACCGGCATCGGCGTGCATTGAGAATTTTGGACCGACCGGATCCTTTACATTGAGCTCAGGATTCCCGGTAGCGCCTGAGGTTAGTCAACCCACCCAATATCAAGCGCGATTCAATGTAGCATCAGCCAGCAAGGAGTTTGCGAGCCTGACGATAGTGAGAGAAGACTGCAATCAAATGCCAATAAAAGTAAACTTCTCTGGAACAGCCGCAACAATACAAATCAACAATACCTCCAACTCATTGGCATTTGATAAAAAGGCCACAACGATCACTCCGTGAGCGAAGCGAGCAGTCAATTTAAAGATTCGCCTGCGATGTCGTGAAAATCCTTAGCAATTAGGTTCCCTACATTCACAAATGAAACGGGTTCTTATCACTTGATTTGGAAACAGTAACGCTCGAATGCATAGCACAGGCGCTGGCGTTTTTTTGTAAAATTCGCTAGAAACCCAGCCCTGTATTGGATTGCACGCTCCAGTCTTAATAAGCGACTCGAAAGTACCAATACTCTTCTCACCCGGATCAATCTCTACTCGCAGAGAATTCTTGACCGCCTCCAACATATAAACATTTTCGACTCCGGGCAATTCGACAAATTTAGCCGTTGCAGCTGCATGCCAATGCAGTTCCACCGAATGAGCCTCCTTACATTCCAGCCAATCTTCAACCTCAACAGCATCACCATCACGTGCAAGCGTTACACGTCGGTGATGAATTACGGAATCGGCAAGCCGTCGATACCCATCGTGGCAGGCATGAAATTGCTCAGAACTTTGATCTGTAAAGATTTTCGTTTTTATGTCTTGCAGCCACAAAAAACTTCCGCCGTAAATCGATTGATCCTGACCGTCAACCGTCAGTGTGTTATGCGCTCTCGTTCCCCTGAAAAAATGCCGCCACTCCGGTGAGGAGTTGTAGCAGTACGTACCGGGGTCTACCAAGAGTTCCTCACCACGGGCACTAACCAAGATTGAAAGTGCATCGGCATGACCGTGCCCGGCAATACCGTTGTACCCCAATGGGCCGCAATCTACCGTGATGCGGAACTCATCAGGGGTATGTAGCCTATGACCCAAGATAGCGTAACCACCAGCCTTAAATTGCGAGGGTAGTTCGAGTAAGTCGCTCGAAGTGGCACTTGGGGCGGCAGTGGTTAAAAACCAAGCGCTTTGGCAGTCAACTGCCTTCCCCACTTGCTGCACCTTAGCTTGCAAATCAGGCCGATCGAATAGTTTTGCACCAAGCGCCAGCATAGAGTGGTACTTATTGCGCATAGGGCTATATCCCAGGCAGAAAATTTCACCATCGTCTGAATCACCAATCGAAGGGGCATGGCCAGCACAGTCCAACATGGCAGCCATAAAAACCATAGCTGATTCTATTCGCCCCCAGAAGTGAGAACTGAATTCATTTGCATTCATTCGCCCGCAAAGGCCAGCCGCGAGCAAGAACTGCAAGGCAAAATGATGGTAACCAAAAGCCTGTTCTAAATTGACCCCATCAGTTGCAAACTGCTTGAGTGCTTCGTTTTCCAACAATGATTTAGCATGCTGCCGTAGTTCTCGAACATCGCTCCAATAGTCCCACGTTTGCCCAGCAACAAAAACTCCTGCTGCCTCCCCCAACAAATGGTTATTGGAGGAAGAGTGCAGCGAATAGTTGTCGCTTGCAAATCTGATGTGCTGATAGATACTTGTCCGCCAACTTGCAAGCAGTGCAGCCCCAGCTTCTCCTTCGAACAAGGGTGACTTTTCCCCACCAATCAGATGCCACGTCAAACTCCAGTTGATAAGGCGAATACCGTGCTCAACTGGCGATGACCAGTTTGGTCCATTCGGATAAAGGCACGCATTCAACCAGCTTTTCAAAAAACGGCCAATCGCGTGCAAATACACTTTGTCATCACTGACGGCATAGGCTTGGGCGAGCCTAACCAGCCATAAGTGGCGACTCAACTCCCAAAGGTATTTGATATCGACCCCGCCCTCTATGGCGCGGAAGTCAATTGCGAGACCAAACGTCATAGGGATCTGCTTCCCGGTTTTTGGGTCGCAATTCCATTCCGGTCCGGCAAGCCCCAAGGGGGCGCGGATATCAAAGATCGGAACGCCCTCCCTGAGCAGGCTCTCTGCCGAAGCAATCAATTGTTCTCGCTCATGCGAATCTAGAGTCGGAACCCTGACCCAAGCTAAGGCTACCGGGCTTGCTGAAAGCAAAGGTGGGCAACGGCGCGCATCAAAAAAGCCATGAGACTGCGCAGTTATTCGCAGCAGGCTTTGAATACGGTAAGGGATCTCGGCAGGACTAATTCGACTAAGGCGCCGACAAAGCCAGACCAGGCGTTGCTTGTTCAAGAGTGCCATAGAAGAGTATCAACCCAAAGACGCCATTTCACGAGAGGCCAGTTTTTAACGAGCTCGTTGAATCAGTTTTCAACAAAGGTAATTTCTTGACACCCGCTTGGCGATATATGTTCAGGAGCGTAGGCAAATTAGCATCGTTCGAGAACTTGGCTTCGAATGCCAATCGACCATTTTGGCCTAAGCGGTGAGCCAAGTCTCTATCGCTAAGCATTAGTGTTAGTGTCTCAGCCAATTCGTTTACATTGCCAGGCTGAACTAATCGCCCAGAAACTTCATGCTCAACAGCTTCAGCGATACCGCCAACGGGGCAGGACACTACTGCACGAGAACGAGCCATAGCCTCCAATATGGCCATTGGTAAGCCTTCATAATACGAAGGGAGCGCAAATACCCAGGCTCGTTTGAAAAGCTCTTCTTTTTGTTCGGCGTTTACCCAACCAACGTAATGGACTGCCTGGCTTAGACCAAGGCGGAGTGTTTCAGCCTGTAACTTCTCGACTTCACCGTCTCCTCCGACCAGGAGACGGGCATCCGGAATACGCTGAAAAACAATCGCGAAAGCATTTAGTAGGTCGAACGTCCCTTTTCGATCACCAATACGACCCAGAAACAGAACAGCGGGTTGAATCGGCAAGGTCGTGGCCGAATTACCATTTCTTTGGGCCGACAGTGAGTTGAAAACGATGTCTACCGTCGCTTGGGGCTCAACCTTGAGTACCCAAGAGCGCCATTCTTTTGACAATGCCAGTACGCGAAACGAACGCCGAAACAGATATCGAATGCATGCTTGCCGCCAACGACTCCCATCTGCATAAAACGTTTCAAAGTCACTGCCATGCAAATGAACAACTACGGGCACCTTCAGCAAGAGCGCTGGCCATAGCAAGACCAACTTACGCCAGAAACTGCCGTTGTGCGAGGTGTGCGCATGAACCAAAGAGACGCGCTGCATGCACATTGCCAACCACAACGACCAACAAGCTTGGATGAAGGGCAATACTCGCCCCAAAGATGAACGATCGTGGTGACTTGCGAGAAAACGCATGGCCCCGTTTTCGAATAAGCCCGCCTGCTGATACTGACGAATAACCGTCGCAATGCCGCCTTTGCCATCAGGCGCCGTCCCGACCATCCAAATTTGTCGTTCAGTCATCTTGTTTTGTTATCAATATGCAGAAGGCTTCTTCACAAACCCTCTGGACATCTCAAGAAATAGAATTCGCATTGTTACTAGACCGCACACTAGGCAATCAAATCTGCCATTCCCCGACGCCATACGACCAAGCCAAGCAGGGCAAATATCTCGCGGGAACGATCTCGGAATCGTCGCTGATGTTCATCCCACAATCGCCTCAACTCGCGGGACTCGACCCCAAGCTCAGCCAAGGTCGCCCCCTCAAACAGCAAGGCTTCACATCGTTCGCGCCAAGCGCCGCGCACCATTTCTCCGACCGGAACCTGAAATCCCTTTTTGGGGCGATGGACAATCGCCTCGGGCAAATAGCGCTCAGCCATGCGTTTGTGCACAATTTTGGACTTGCCAAGTGACAACTTGTAGTGCGCAGGGAAAGATTCAAGCAAACGCACAAGGTCAGTGTCCAAAAGTGGCACGCGAGCTTCAATACTGTGAGCCATGCTGACTTTGTCGCCATAGAGGAGCAAATCGTCGGCCAGACCCATTCGCATATCAATGCTCATCATCCGTTCTGCATCGGTCAAAGGCCGCCCTTTCGCCGCCCAGTCCAGCCAGTGCTGGATTGACTGCAAGGCTCGCCCAGCATCCGCCCGACCAGTAAGGCCGAGCCTGCTGGCCGCAGAAAACACGCCGTACTCTCGCTCGAAACGCTGTGCTACATCGGCAATGGATGCCGAATGTGCACTACGCAAAACAGCATCTGACACACCCGGCAGGCTATCCAGCAATGGGCGCAACAATGAAATGGCGGAACTGAACAAAGGCAGCTTGCGAACCAATTCACCCTGGTAGCGTTTGTAGCCACCCAAAAGTTCATCGCTCCCTTGACCCGTCAACACAACAGCGACATCCTCACGGGCCCGTTTGCACAAGAACCACATGGGCAAGGCCGAGGTTGTCACCAACGGCTCTTCAGTGGAACTAACGGCCAACTCCAAGGCGCCCCAGAGATCTTCGTGCCCAAGGCGTACTACGTGGTGAGGCAGGCCCAAAGTCTTGGCGGTGTGCGCCGCATCATCGATCTCACAAGCAGGCCCCGCCTCTTGATATCCGACGGTAAAGCAAGGCGTCTTGACCCCTGCATCGACCGCCATGGCGGCCACCAAGGCCGAATCAATGCCACCCGACAGCAAGATGCCCACCGGCACATCTGATAGCAACTGCCGCCGCACTGCCGTACTCACAGCAGACTGGTAGAGCTGCGTGGCTTCGTCGAGGCTGCCACCGTAGACCGATTGCCCAGCCTGGGCATAACAGTGCGTATGGGCTTCACCACTGTCCAAGTGCCGGCATTGCACATGCGCCGCTGGCAAGCGCTGCACACCCTTCAACAAAGTGTGAGGCGAAGGCACAAATCGCAGACTCAGATAAGTACTCAATGACTCTTTATCCAAGCCAAAACGCTGGCCAGTGACTGCAGCTAAGGCCCGAATCTCTGAGGAGAACCCAAAACCTGAAGACGTATCGGCAAAGTACAAAGGCTTTACACCGAAAGGATCTCTGACCAGATACAACTTGCGTTCGAGTAAGTCCAATGCTGCGAACGCAAAAATGCCATTCAAGCGGCGAATGGTCGCGTCGACACCCCAGGCGCTCAGGGCCTCGACCAGGGTCTCAGTGTCAGAGTGCCCTCGCCATTGGCGATCCAAGTCTTGGCGCATCTCTTGATGGTTGTAGATCTCACCATTGAAGGTCAGCAACCAGCGCCCGTCTGCGCTAGCCATGGGCTGAGCACCGGCCTCTGTGAGATCCTGAATCGCCAGTCGGGTATGACCGAACCAAACTGTTTTATCACCAACAGTCACCGCCTTTTCGCCCGAACCATCGGGGCCGCGATGGCGCAAGGCCTGCAACACCTCATTGGCGACTATCGGCTTCTCTCGAGCCTGTATCACTCCCACTATGCCGCACATCGTCTACGTCCTCCCCTACCTTACTTCTCACTCTTGTTTAGTTCTGGATCATGACCGGCTCTTGTGACGCTGAAGTCAGCGCCTACAGAGACCCTCATAGACCGAGGCCACATTCTTGGCCAAAGTTTCGTACGAACGGTGTTCGGCCACCCAGCGCTTGCCGGCTTCGCCGCACGCGCGGGCATATACCGGGTCATTGAAAATTCTCAAACAAGCGGCCGCAAACGCATCGACATCCATGGGCACGCAAATACCACCGGAACTAGCATCGATCACCAAGCGTTGATCAGGAATGTCATTGCCTACGCAAGGTAGACCCAGCGCGAGATACTCCGCCGCCTTTGTCGGTGACGACACATCGAACAATTCACCACGCGGAATAGGCGACAAACCAATGTCCGCATGGCGGAGCAAAGCCAGTCCTTCGGACTGGGGCAGCCAACCGGTCAGCCATACGTGCTCGCTCAAGCCGCTGTCAGCGATCGAACGCCGTATCCACTGCTGCTCGTCAGGGCTCGCCCCATCTCCGACCAAGAGCAGCATTGCATTGTGCTCATGCAGCCTGACCTGCTGAAGTACTTCAAGCAAAAACTGGGAATGCCGGGACTGGCCCAAAGTACCCAGGTAAGCCAAGACTTTGCGGTCTGTCATTTGAGGGGGCCTGGGCTTCAAATTCTGCCCCTGCGCAAACAACGCGAGGTCCACCCCCATCGGCACGGCAGTCATTCTGCCGCGAGGCACGCCCTTAACCGCCATGAACTCCAGCATGGCATCGCTTTGAACAAAGAGGTGGTCAACCCGTGGAGCCAGCCATTTGTAATAGATGTGCCCCGCACAGGCGGCACGAAGTCGATAAAAGAGCTGCTTGCCTAAACCCTGACTCGCCCCTACCTGTTCCGCCCTCACCTTGAAACCCTCGGCAAAGGGAAATGACATCCAATAAGTCATCTTACGCCCCGTCAGGCGGGCAATCCAAAGCGCGAGCAGGCCAGTTCGAATCTTGTCTCGGACCTGAATGATGCGATGTTCAGGCTCGAGCAGGCGCAACAGCGCCAAGTCGTGCAGGGGGCGACGCAATTGCCCGGCCAGTTCAGTTTCCTCGCCACCATGGACATGCGCAACGCCAGCGGGCCAAGCCCTACCCTCTGCCAAGGATTTTCCGGCTTTCAGTTGGCCAAATAAATCAGATTCGATGCCGAGTTGCTTCAACTCCTTGCCAAACAGCACGGACACATCAGGACGCCCCGCTGGCAAATAGTCGTACATCAAAAAAAACAAACGCATGCCCAAGTGGCCTAAGGCTGCTCTTTTGGCTTGGAGACACCAGGCAAGAGCTTGGCCGGCACTCCAACCGCGATAGCACCAGCCGGCACATCGATCAGCACGACGGCATTGGCGCCGATCTTGGCACCCCGACCAATTCGCACAGGCCCTAACACGCAGGCACCTGCACCGACTTCCACGTCGTCCTCCAAGATTGGCACTTCGAAAAAACCAGAGCGTCCGCCAATGGTGACATTCTGCGAAATTTTGACCCTATCACCGATGACGGCACGGGCGTGCACGACGACGCCCAATCCGCTATAGCCAAACAAAGCATCTTTGCCGACTTTTACGCTGGGCGGCAACGCAATAGAAAAAACAATCCGGTTTAAGACATAAAGCAGTCGCGGCAAAATTGGTACCCGATGGGAGAGAAGCCAATGCGCCAGGCGAAACAAGGAAATCACAACATATTCCCAACATTAAACAAGCAAAGACTGACGGTTTAAACGTTCCCTTTGAGCACAAAACCAACAGTGCAACTACTCTTTGTTACAAAACACCGGAACCAAACGCCAATCAGACAACGGTCTAATTCCGAAGCCAAATGACGGCAGCGAGCAAGCTCGCCAAATTGGCTACCAGCTTCGTTGCCTATACCTACCGCCTATGGACCAATCCAAACCTCAAAAAATCTGACGTCGGACTAACGAAAAAACATCATTCGCAATTTTGGGGCATCACCAAATAGGCCATACATCAACAGCAAAAATTTTACTCACAGAGAAATTGAAGGAAATACCATCAACCAACGAAAGACCACCAGAGATCCACCTCAATATTCGGCCACCACGGAATCAGCGTCACTATATAAGCACCAATAATTAAAACAGAAATCATCAATAGAACAACTCACAACACCGACAGACTGACAACTTTCAAAACAATAACAAGGCCAAGCCATCACTAGATCTTGGCTCCAGAAAACCTAGCAAGAAAATACGATCGAGCAGGCAACTCGAACTTCGAAAAAAATAGGGCGGAGACACCGAACAAAACAACCAAATAGAGTAAAACAGCTGTCAACTGCCCAAAATCACCCAGTGCTATCAACCTCTTCAATATAGGCTGACTCCAAACCGACAAAGGGACATGCAATAGGTACACCGAAAATGAAATATCACCCAACCATTCAAAAAACCTACTTTGCAGCTCCATGCCTGCCATCAACCATAACAGTGTTGGGAATAGAAAAACAACAAAGAACACATCAATCAGAATGGCAGATTGAACTAAATTGCCCAGCCACGATAACCCCGCCAAAATCAACAAGGCCATAAAGCTAAAGTACCAAACTAAACGACGATCCCCGCGTGCAGAATAGAGCACCACCCCCGATGAAAAACCGGCCATAGCCCGTATAAAGCCCTCATAAATGGTTTCACTTTGAAAACCATAAAGGTATCTACCTATTGAACCCACAAATACCCACATCAAAACAATAAGGCAAAAATTCACAGCCAATTTATGCCGAAATCTAGTCAATCCAAATGAAACTACAAAAAACCAAACAATATTGACAAAAATTTCTGAAAATATAGACCAGCTCGGCGAATTGATGGGGAACGCCTCTTTCATAGCCCAACACGGAGCCAAAGCCATGTTTTGGAATACACATGTAAGTGCAGGCTGTTTTTCTCCCGCGGCTTGCTTAAGTAGCAATGCGAGGGCGCCAAGCAATAAAGCAATAAGGTAAAGTGGGTACAACCTTGCCAAGCGCACGACGATGAATTTTTTAAAACTAAGACCTCCGAGAATTTTTTGCTCGTATGCCAGCGCCAAAACCCATCCACTTAAAATGAAAAAGAAATCTACAGCAAGATACCCATGAGGCACACCTAGACCAAACAACCATGGCAGATGGAAAACCACTACAACTATGGCTGCTAAACCTCGACAACCATCGAGTGAGACAATTCGCATGAAATCAACTTAAAATTTCAAAACCATACCAAAAGTAGCGCGGTCTTCATTTGTATTTTCTGCCATCAAAAAACTTCAATAGCGCGTCCGGAACATTCATTAATGCGGTCAAGTAGATTCCATTCAAGTCCCGAACTGAAGAAAATACGACAGGCATTAGAATCAGTACCAGACCTTGAGCAACCAAAGTCGCATACGCTGCACCAACTGCGCCGAGACGCGGCACGAGAAATATAGCCAAACAAAAATTTATTCCCAGCATCAACACCGCTTTGACAATCAGCGCACGCTGCCTATCCGTGGCTAATAGGTATTGGCTTACAGGCGCATCAATGAAGACAAAGACGGCAGTCCAGATATGCACGACCAACACAGCACCTGCGCCCAAATATCGGTCTCCCAATACCTTTGCGATCAACTCTGGCCCAGCAAGGCCGAGCACAGCACAGGGTACAATTGCCAAAAGCGCCATGCCGGACACTATGCGTGCCATGTTAAGTTTTAATTGCGAGCCAAGTAGATCCTTGGGGTAGATGTACCTTGCAGCTAAGGTTTGCACAATCATTGGGGGAACCACCCACCAAATCTCTGAGAAACGCAAGGCTGCACTGTAAATTCCGACCTCAGACATGCCACTAATCGAGCCCAATACCAATTGGTCGACTCGCGCGTTCAGCGATATCACTAGCGCACTCAAAACAATTGGCAAACCGGTCTTCAACATCTGCCAGGCATGTTTAAAATTGAAACGCCAATTTGCAAACGTCTGCCCCTGAAATCGGTAGGCGGCAAATAAAAAGATGCACAGAAGCGTTGATTCTGCAGCAGTTGCAGCAGCGAGACTCAACAAGCCAGCCGATGCCAAGATAACCGCTACTTTCAACAAAGCACCAAGCAGCATTGCGAGGTTCTTGCCAAGTACTGCAGGTTTAATATTGGTATGCGAGGCGAACCACATCCAAACACCCGCCGGCAATTCGGAAAAGGGTACACCTATGCATAAAATGGCGAGCAATTGCAGTTGCTCGTGACTGAGTTTTCCGGCTACCACACCAACACCCAGCGCCAAGCCACATGCCAGTAGCGAGCCGCTCAGGCGAATCATGAAGGCACTTCCAAGAATATAGCCCTCGTCTGCGCGGTCGCGCACCATGTCTCGCATTATGGTTTCGCCTACGCCTAGCCAGGCAATCGCATTGAACAAGCCCAGCCACGCCATTACGAAATTAAAGCTGCCAAAGTCCTCAGGTCCTAAATAGCGCGCCATCCAAAGACCGACAAAAAATCCGGTGAATAGCCGCAGTATTTTTTCGCTGGAATGCCATGCGATATTCCTGAGTATCGCAAGTTTGCCAATATGCGAAGTCATATAGACGTAGAGCGTCTTGGTTTAAACAGTCTTACTGCCAACTTCAAATGTTCTTTAATGCCCATCGGGTGAAATTGACTCAAACTATCGCTATAGTATTTTTTCCAAGCCCATGTCGCTCCAGCCCTCAATGCATCTTCACAAAGCGAATGCCAGCGCTCACCCACAACAAGTCGTAGGGCGTTAGGATCGTAAATACCAAGCTTATCATTGGTAGCCAACACCAACTTGATCCAGTCCGATATTTCAGAAAAAAGCTGCGGCGTAGGGTCTGCATACAGCCGTTCAATATGGCGATGGATTAGAACCTGCTCGTCAGTGGGAATTATTCCAAGCCGCTCAATCTGTCGTCGATTTATTACCAACTGGGAGCGGATAAGTTGTTCTTTTTTTGTTCGCGTAATATTTGAAGTATGAACTCGACATTGCACCAATCTATCTGGAAGATTCAGCAAATTACATCGCTCACTCAAGCGAATATAAAGATCGTAGTCTTCAGCCAATAAAATCTCAGGGTCAAATTTGCAATGCTCGAGAATATGCCGCCTAACAAAAAAAGTCGATGTGTTGATATAGGCCTTGAACAACAAAGATGCCTTGCAATAGGCGGAGTCTCCTGGGCACACCCAATCAGCCCCACTTACCGTCCCGTCTGCATTGATCGGTTGCGCGCTGGCACCGATCCCCGAAATTGAAGGATTTGCTCGCAAGAATTCGACTTGGCGCTCCAATCTAGCCGGCAATGCAACGTCATCGCTGTCCAAAAATGCAACGAACTCACCACGGGCCAACTCGATACCGCGATTGCGTGTATATGGGAGGCCCTTGTTACCTTCATTCCGTACCAGCTTAAGACGGGGATCCAAATATGCTGCTGCGATGGCTGCCGATTTGTCGCTCGAGCCATCGTCAATGACCAAGAGCTCGAAATGCTCGAAAGTCTGGGCCAATATGCTGTCAATGGCCTGCGCCAAATAGGCTGCACCATTGAAGACGGGCATGACTACAGTGACTGTAGGCAGAGCCTCCATCGCGCGGCCATTCATCACTTGCCCGACAAAGTCCTGAGCTTGCGCTTGATGCGTAGCAACAAGCCTCGCTCGCCGTCCCCCCAAGAATGCGCCCAACGGTGAATGGCATAAGCCTCAGGGAACTCCTGCGCGCTCCTATGGGTTTCATTCCACCCATAAGGATAAAACCAAGCCGTCGGATACAAAGTAAAATCAGAAGCTATTCCCTGGCCAAGCAATACCTTCGTCAAAAAACCAGGCCCAGTTTCGATCGTGGGCGATGTCAAGCCTACTTGCTTTGGCATCGATTGAATGCACCTTTGCATATAAACAGACCCTGGGATCGCACCGATGATCGCATTTGTAACACTGCTACCATCTTCTGAACACGCGAAATTCTTCACGCCACTCATAATACCGTCTATATTCTTACGGCATTCAAAGTCGGTATCCAGATAAACACCGCCATGCCTGAAAAGTATCTCATATCGAAGAATATCCGCCATCTGGGCATAGCTCCCGGCCATTCGCAAAAGCTCCTGGCGCTGCGGCGTAAAGTCCAAATTATCTAGATTCCAAAGCTTGTACTCCCAACCTGGATGAAGCCTCAGCCATGAGTCTCGATAAGCGGCGTACTCAGAAGGCAGCTCTGGATTTTTGCTGTTTATCCAAATTTGATGGAAAACACGAGGAATCAATATAGCCATATATGAAATTTCATCTATGCCCGAAGGTACTCAAATTCGAAGCCTTCGAGACTGATTTCAAACATAGCAAGTAGTAGCCAAAAAAGAATGCCAACAGCGTTTGCGTTGACGCGCCATCAATGGCGTCACGGTTATAAAAAAGCAAAGGGATGCTCAACAGACATGTCACGCCCACAGCTTCCAGAGCCGCACGTTCAAAAGGCGCGAGCCACCTTGCCAAACGAAAAGCTCCAAGTCCTGTCGTCAGCAAGCTACAGCCAAACAACGCCAAGGTCACCAAGCCGCCATCCCACAACATTGTCGAAGCAGACGATGTCGTCAATGTGAACGGGTACTTTTTGGCTGCTACTCCTTGACCAAGCGTAGCACTGGCCCGACTGGCAGCCGCTCCATGGCCAATGTAGTACTGATGGTCGTCCGGGCGGTTATGGCGATTCCATAACCAAATTGCACTGGCTCGAGAAGTTTCCTTGGTGATTGGGTTAAAGAAATAAGGGTCTTTCTCTGCCCCAATAGAATATTCCAAGAGGCCTTTGGTCGTATTTACACCGCTAATTGTCTCAGAGTAGCCTTGCTGGTAAATCCAGACCAAAGCCGACAAAAGGCTAGCGAGCAAACTGGCCACGACCAAAGAAGCAAATGGTCGAGCAATCAATTCTCGTCGGAACAACAGAACCATACCCAAGGGTAATACAAGGAAAAATATTTTTACTTCTGCCAAAGCAATCGTGGCGAGTCCAGCGAGCCAAAGGACCGCTAAGTTGGAAAATTTCAATTGCTTAGCCCGATACATGGCAGCAGACAAGAGCAAAGCAAATGCAATAAATATCGCCATTGCGCCACTGGAACCACCGCGCAAGAAATTACCGCCAAATGTACCCACAACCGCATCCCAACTCGCGCCACTCTGCTTGGCGAAATAGAAATGCTGAACCAAAGCAAACGGCACTTGAATGACGACCAACCACAGCATGAAGCGCCACATCGAGCGCAAATCCTCGGGAGATTTGATGCACTGCCATACAAGCAAAGTTAAAAACCATGGAAATACATAGTTTTTGGCGGCCACTCCGGTCGAACTCAGCCCTGATTTATTCAGGTACGCTGAAGCAAAGAAAAACAATACAAAAAGCAGCAGCAAGACTGGCAAAGCGCTTTTCTGCCGGGAATTTGAAACTGCAGCCTTGCGACCAAATTGCTCCATCAAGTATTTGAGAGCGATCAGCAACAAGGCCAAGTAGGGCAACCAGGCAGCTTGCGATATACCTGCAAAAAACGTTAACTGCCCCACCACCAAGTACACCAGGATCATCATCATCCAAACGATGACCAGTGGCGACGCGGCCAAAACAACAAGACTCACCACTACTGCCGATACCAGCGCTGGAACTATCACACCGAATATCGGCACAGCCATACCGCAAACAACTGCGACAAACATTGCAGCCAGTAACCAAAAAAACTGCCCCCAGTTAAATTGGTAGTACTGAAACTTTATGCCAGACGCAAAACGGACCATCAGGTCCGCTGCTTTTGACCGAGCAGCGAGCACTGTCATGTCTTAGCCCTCTGGCCGACCCCAAACATAAGAGCTTCGATATCACTGCTCAAAGCTCCGTGCATAGCCTCTATAAAGTTAGCCTGCAGCGCATAGGCTCGAGAAGCATCGGTGTCAATTGACGAGATGCGAACAAGCATGCCGTCAGGTATGACACCTTTCAATGCATATCGCATCTGCATCAATTTACGTTCGCTGCCTCGAGTGCTGATTTGATCGCCAACAGTTACCCAATAAGTAATGGGTTCAATTCGTGCGCCCAATGTGGCAACCACACGATTCACCTCCATTGCAACTCCTGCTGCATGCAAGGGCGATATCGAAGCATCGCGCATCTTGAATCCTTGGGCCGGGTAGCAGACCTCAGGCAAATGCACACCCCACTCATCACTTTGCTGCTCGACATACGCAAGCGAGAGCATCACCCGCGCTCCGGCTGAGTTCAGGTAGGTGCGGGACAGCGTCTGAGCATAGATTGTGTTGACGAAGGCCAATTGATCAGGGCTGACTTGCAAAGGCATGGAGTAGGGATCGAGGCGCCAATCACTAAAAGCCTTTGGAATCAGAACTTCCAAGGATCCAAGCTTGCGATCTTTGGCAAGCAACCTGGTAGGTTTCAATGCAACGCCAAGCGCGGCACTCGCTGCCATGGCGGCCAATGCAAAAAGAGCGATTCTTCTGTTGGCGTTATTTGGCGCTTCGCTCATTTGGCGGCCTTCTTCTTAAACAGAGTGCGTCCCAAGATGCCGTCGACTGAGACTGTCAACAACAGGGCAACCATGAAAAGCACCATCCCCGCGAAGCCATGCACAAAACCTTGCCCCGCCTCATCACCAAAATAGTAGGTCACCAAGACCAGCACGATGACTCGTACTGCATTGGCAAAGAAGCTGATCGGCACTATCAACACCGCCATCAAGAAATTGCGACCACGGTCCGTGTAACCCATGAGGTTGAGGTAAAGCAAACCCAAAGCCTCAACGGTGAATAGGGTGTGCAAGCCAGCGCACGCGTCGGCAACCAAGAGTTGGTACTGCCCGATGTGCAGCATGACGCCGATTCGAGCAATGGGGTAACCCAATTGGTACAAAAGTCCCTCAACAGCCCATGACACGCCCATCTTCATGGGTTGGGTTAAGGCATCTACGACTGCCCCGGGCAGCGGCACCAGGAAGAACAGGAACAAGATAGGGAACCAAGACAGCTTGAGGCCGTCGCGCCCGAAGGCAAGCCAGATCAGCCCAGCCAACAGAGGCATGGCCGAGCCCACGGCGAAGATCGTCACATGCTGTGAACGACCGACGACGTAGATCAAGCAAGCGAAGCCAATCAAGCACCAAGCCTGCCAGCTTCCCCCTCTCGGGGAGAAACAAGCTGCAAGCTGCTCTTTGCGGCGATAGAAACTCCACGCCGTCAGAGCAAGGATGATGGGGCCATGGCCCTGGTCATCTGACTTCCAAAGCCCCTGAGCCAGCCCCAAGATGACTGGCACGTACATCAGAGCCAAGCCCAAACCGACCAGCGCCAGGAACTCCAGATATGCGCGCCTAGCCGTGGGCACTACTTCACCCGCTGTGGAGGCCACCGTTCGCCCCTCAGTGCTCGTTCATCACAACACCGACCAGGCTTCCGGGTGTGTTGTTCAAAACTGCTGACATGTCCTTCAAGGCATCAACGCTGGTCTTGTCCTTGCGTGCCAAGGCCAAAGCCGCACCGCAGCGCGCAGCAATGACGGCGAAGTCTGCGCCAAAGCTCGCAGCCGGCGTGTCAACGATCACATAGTCGAACTTGTTGACCAGCTCCTGCATCAGAAGTCCGAAGGCTGGGCGTTCGAGCAATTCCGTCGGATTCGGCGGTTGCGTACCGACTGGCATAACAAACAGGCTCGGCAGATCAGCTAGCGGATGAATCACATTGGACTCAGGCCGTCCTGCCAAGATTCCAGACAGACCGCTGCTGTTGTTGATACCGAAGATCTCATGCAAGCGCGGACTGCGCATGTCGGCATCAACGAGCAGCGTACGACCACCTAACTGACTGAAGGCGATGGCCAAATTGGCAGCGAAGAATGTCTTGCCATCGCCGCTGTCAGGGCTCACCACGGCGACCGCTCGCTTAGGTGCTTCGCCACTGAACATGCGCATGATGATCTGACGACGCAGAACCCGGAATCGCTCAGCCTGTTCACCGAATGGCTGGTTAGCCATAACCAACTCAGCGTTGGACTGCTTGCTGCCCGAGGCCGAATAGGGGTAGTGGAATTGTTGGCTCAGCGCCCACACCACGTCCTCACCTTTGACCAATCCCAAAGCTATGGCGGCTTCACCGAACTTGAGGCCGCTGGTTCGCTGATGAGCCAGCACACGCTCCACTTGTTCAGCGCTCAGATTATTGGCCTCGGCGATGATCAGGCCAATGGAACGCTCTTGTGGTGCAGTTCCACTCTCTTTGGAAACGTCGTCCGCGTCTTGCATTGTGTTTTCGAAGCTGGCCATGATTTAGGAGGCTTTAGAAGTCGCGGGGGCATGCCCAAGCAGGCGCGATTGAATATCAGTTGCAGGCTTTTTGCCAAAGCCTCGCCGCGCACTTGGGTCCGGCAAAGTTCCAATCACGGGCAAGCCCAACAATTCTTCAATGTCGTGCACGCCACGCACACGGCGATTGCGCAACTCGATTCCCAGCACAGTACCCGTCGCGAGCAGCAGACCAACAAACACACCCAACGCGGTATTGAGAAGCATCTTCGGCGACGAATGTTCAAGCGGCGGAACGGCAGCATTCAGGATGCTGACATTGCTAGAGGTGGCTTGGCTTTCCAGGCTGGTCTGATTCAAGCGTTGCATGATGCCGTCATACACACGTTGTGCGTTCTCGACGTCTCGCAAAATCATGACCCCTTCATCACGCACTTCCTTCATGCGCAGAACCTTGGCACGCTGAGCCTCAAGCTCGGTACGAGCCTGAGCTTCACGCTGACGCGTGATGTTGCCGCTGATACCCACGCCCGCCGACAAGCGCTTGATTTCAGCATCCAGATTGATACGCAGTTCCTTGATGTTGGCCTTCGCTTCGATCACTTGAGGGTGGCTGTCTCCTAACTTGGAACTCATTTCCTGCAGTCGGGCTTCGAGACGAGAAAGATCCGAGCGCAGGCCCGCCACCACTGGGTGGTTGGAAATTTCCTGCAATTTGTCTGCAGAACCCGCGTTAGTCTGAGCGATGCGGCTGTTGGCATCCGAACTCATAGCCTGGATGGCCACCAGCTGAGAGCTCAGCTCATTCAAGCGTTGGGTCTCGATGTCCATACGTTCATCGGTCATCACCACATCTTTCTCACGCTGGAAGGCGCTCAAGCGGCCCTGTGCGCGCTCGAGTGTCTCGCGCGCTTCTTTAGCACGGGTGTCAAAAAAAGCGCTGTACTGCTTAGCAGGGTCGACCCGCAACTCCAGCACCGTGTCGATGTAAGCCTGCGCAAATGCATTCGCCAAGCCGGCAGAGAAACGAGGATCAACCGCGGAATAGGCAATTTCGATCACGCTAGATTCGCGCGAAGGCACAACGCTGAGTTCCTTCTGAAATCTCTTGATCAGCCAAGTTTCAATATCAGCCAAGCCTTGTGTTTCAGCTTGCCACTGCGCACGAATCTGCGGGTTGTCTGACAACTTCAGCGTACGGACGACGCGACGCGCCACACGGTCGCTCTGAATGATGTCAATTTGTGTCGCCATCAGGGACGGCGTCATCATGGACTGGAAGGCCATGGGGGACAAAGGATCGGCCTTGACATCAATCACAACGCTTGCCGATGAGGAGTACTTCTTTGGCAACAACATGCTGACCACGATGGTCGGAATCAACACTCCAAGGAGTACAGCGAGAAAGATCCAACGTCGGGCGAGCAGGATCGAAAGGAACTGGCTTAGGGTCATGTTTTTCTCGATCTCAAATCAGAACAAGCTCTCTTTGACATACACAACATCGCCGTCTTTCAAGCTCTCGTCCATCGGGAGTTGAATGACCTCGACCTTGCCCTCGGCGTTCTTGCGATGCACGCGGATGCCTTTCTCGGTACCTCGCTGGGTGATGCCGCCGCCGGTAGCCAAGCTTTGCATCAGGGTCATGCCGCGCTCCAGGCGCATCGGGCCCGGGCGCTGCACTTCGCCGTAGATGTAGACCATGGGGCCACGGTCGACCCAGACGACATCGCCGTTCTGGATGAAGACATCGTTGTCGCTGCCACCGGGGGCAAAGATGGCGGGCAGGTCAATTTCAACGCGGTAAGGCTTACCTTCACGTTTGCCAGTCAGGACCAGAATCTCGGCACCACCAGGAGCAACACCCCCTGCGTTGGAGATCAGGTCGGTCAGACGCATGTCTGCGGTTTCGATCGGATAGCGGCCAGGACGATTGACCTGGCCCAGGACATTGGCTTGGTTGCCTTTGACCTGCAAGACGACGATGGTGACTTGCGGGTTCTTGACGAAGTTGCCGGTCTTCAGGCCGTCAGCAATGAACTGCTCGGCCTGCGTGACGCTCAATCCGCCGATGCGGATATTGCCCAGCAGCGGGTATGACACCACGCCCACTTCAGAAACGCGGGTTTCCAGCGTCAAGTCCTGATTTTGATAAACGGTGATGCGAACCACGTCGCCGGAACCAAGGCGGTATTCCGCCGTTGGTGCCGATGCGGCTGCAGCGGCCGGTGCCACAGGGCTGGCGGCAACTGCCGCTTGGCCGACCGTTGCACAGGCCAAGGCCAAAGAAGCCAGGCTCAGCCAAGATGGGCTTCGAGTCGTCATCATCGTCATCTTCAATCCGATCAATTTGCTCATTACTTCAGGCCCATGCCCTTGGAGATGGCGCTGGCATCCAGACCGCTGGCAGCAGGTGCGACGGCGGCCGGCGCTTCAGGCGCAGTGACAGCTGGCACTGCCGGAGCAGTGGTCGTGGCTGCAGCAGCCGGAGCGGAGGCAGCCGCGCCCGGTGCGCCTTCGGCGAACTTGCCAACGTATTCAATCTTGGCGGCAGCACGCAAAGCCTTGATGTCTTTTTGCACTTGCTCAGCCTTGCGCTGATTGCCCAAGAAGGCTTCGATGGCCGGACGAGCACGCGCCTCGTCCACCGGCTGGCTGCGCGAGCCGACCAGGAACAGCACAGTCAGGCCGTTAGGCGTTTGAGTCACGGCGGAGTCGCCGTCCTTCATGCGAGCAATGGCGTCCAGGCCAGCCAGCGGCAGTTGCTCGGCGGCACGCACGGCTTGATTGCCTTGGAAGCGGATTTCATTGGCCTTCAGGAACTCGGCAAATTCGGCCATGTTCTTGGAGGATTGCAGCTTGTCTCGGATGGCCGCGAACTGCTCGGGCTTGGCTTCAATGGCCAGCTCTTGCAGGCTGAAGATGCGGCGGTCCTTGAACAGGGCCGGCTTCTCGTTGTAATACTTACTGACTTCTTCGGCGGTGGGCTTGGCCACCGACTCACCAATGCGCTCCACATAGGCGCGGGCGATAATTTCACGCTTGGCGGCTTCGATCTGTTGGACCACCTTGGGGTCGCGGTCGATCTTCAGCTCTTGGCCTTTTTGCACGGCCAATTCTTGCTCGATCAAACGCTCCAGCACTTGCTTGCTGGCGGCTTCGGCTTGCTCGGGCTTGAGGCCCTGCTGACGCTGCAGCACGAAGTTGATCTGGTGAACGGTGATCTCTTCCTTGTTGACCTTGGCCGCAGTTTGGGAGGCCTTTTCGCTCTTGGAGCCCCCTCCGCAACCGGCCAACAACACCGTCACGGCGGCGGCAGCGATGGCCGCAACGCGCAAGCTGGTGGACAGGAATTCTTGCTGATTCTTCACAACATTCATGGCGTGTCTTTCCTTCTTCTTCGAGAGTCACCAACCTTGGCGGCTCAGATCAATTGCTGCGATGCAGCAGGCATCCTCACCCTTTCAGGACGAGCGAGTGTAACTTTGGAAAATGACAATTCTCCCCTTCAAAACCGCCCTCGCCGGCACTGTGTGACTACGGTTTACCCGCGGTTTCTGTGCCTCTTTTGAACACATGTCACCCCGGCTAGGGAATGCCCTTGGAGCCGCTGCTTCTTCTAGCGCTTGGCAGGGCTGAACCCGCCTGCGCGCGAAGCAGTTGAAGGTGACTGATCCCCCTCAAATTTCAACCCATTCTGGACGAAAGCCCGGCAAGGGCCGGGCTTTGTGACAGTGCTTCCCCCGTGAATCAGGGGGAGATCAAACACCGAGTGTGCGACTAGCAGTCATGCGCCCTGGTGGACGAATGACGCCTCAGCACTTGATCCCGGCATGCAAGGCCACGACCCCGCCGCTGAGGTTGTGGACGTCGACGTGGCCAAAGCCTGCCGTCTTCATCATCGCCTTCAATTCCTGCTGCCCTGGGTGCATGCGGATCGATTCGGCAAGATAACGGTAACTTTCCGCGTCACCGGCAATCATTTGCCCGAGCTTGGGCAAGACCTTGAAGGAGTACCAGTCGTAGGGCTTTTGCAGCGGCGCCGCCACTTTGGAGAACTCCAGCACCAGCAATCGGCCGCCCGGCTTGAGCACCCGGCACATTTCGGCCAGGGCTTGGTCTTTGTGGGTCATATTGCGCAGACCAAAGGCCACGCTGACCAGATCGAAACTGCCTGCCTTGTAGGGCAGCTTTTCCGCGTCGCACAGATTGGTGGGCAGGATCAGGCCCTCATCCAGCAGGCGGTTGCGTCCCTGGCGCAGCATGGCTTCGTTGATGTCGGTATGCACCACCATGCCGCTGTCGCCCACCTTCTTGGCGAAAGCACGCGAGAGGTCACCGGTGCCGCCCGCGATGTCCAACACCCGATCACCAGCCTTGAGGTTGGCCACTGCCACGGTGTAGGCCTTCCAAGCGCGGTGCATACCCATGGACATCAGGTCATTCATGATGTCGTACTTGGAGGCGACCGAGTCGAACACGCCGCGCACGCGGCTGGCTTTCTCGCGCTCGTCCACCGTTTGATAGCCGAAATGGGTGCTGCTCATGGTCGTCTCACAAATCTGGTTTGGGCTTGCGCCCGGATCAATCTTGAATGCTCAGTGGCTAGAACAAGCGCCGCCGCTGCTCTTGCCGGGCATGGGGTCGTCGCGGCCGACACCGGCCGCTGCCAGGCGAGCTTCATAGTCACGCCACAGCTGCGCCTCATTGGCGCCCAACTCGTAGAGATAGGCCCAGTCAAACAGACCGCTGTCGTGGCCGTCAGAAAACACCGGTCGCACGGCGTAGTGGCCGACAGGCTCCAACCCGGTCATCAGCACCTCGCGCTTACCGGTCTGCAGAACTTCTTGCCCGGGGCCGTGCCCCTTGACCTCGGCCGAAGGGCTGTAGATGCGCATCAATTCAAAAGGGATGCGAAAACGTGCGCCATCCGAGAACGCCACTTCCAGCACGCGTGACTGTTGGTGCACCGTGATTTCGGTGGGACTGGAGGTCGCTGCGGAGAGTCCGGCCATGAGGAAGCAATAAAACCTGGTGGGGCGCAATGCGCTGGGCCGTCAGTGTAGCTGTCTGCCTCAGCGGCAGTGCCAAGCCCCTACCCGCCCCTGACTCCGACTAGCCAGGGATTCACCCGGCTTATCCACCCAGCGTAAAACCGAGGGTCGCCTAGCATGCCTGTTTTCTAGACAAGTTGCCGCGCCCGACGCGGTCCGGGGAGACGCAAAGCATGATTGCTGCAATTCAAAACTGGCGCCTGCGTGCACGCGTCTTGGCGGGCTTTGCCCTGGTAATGAGCTTGATGTTGGTGGCCTCGCTGGTGGGCGTGATGCGAGTTCAGCAACTCAATGCCCGCATCGAACACCTGGTTTCGGCCGATATGCAGGCCCTGGACTTGGCGCGTGCCTGGTCGGGCTTGACCGAAGCGAATATCCAACGCCGCATCGTGACTATGGTGGTCGATGACGCCGACTTCGTGAAGGCCTTCACCCGCAAATCCAAAGAGACATCGGCGCGGGTGGACAAGGTGCAAGAAGAAATCGACAAGCTCAGCAAAACGCCTGAGACCGACCGACTGAGCGACCAAATCGGCAGCACCCGCAAGCAGTACCAAACCCTGCGCGACGAGTTGGGCAAGCTCAAGAAAGACGGCCAAGACATTAAGCCCCGCGTGGTGGCGGAGCTGATTCCGGCGATGGAGACCTATCTGGACGCCATCAACGCCTATGCCGAACACAGCCGCGAGCGCCTGCAAGTGGCGCGCGTGGAAGCCAGTGAACAAGCCATTTTTGCCCGCAACCTTGTCTTGGTCTTGTCCTCCCTCGCCACAGCGCTGGGGATACTGATCGCTTTCGCCATCACCCGCTCCGTAACCGGGCCGGTCGAACAAGCCCAAGAGCTCTCACACAGCATTGCCGACAGCGACCTGACCTTGCGTGTGCACAGTCAAGGCAGTGACGAGCTGGCCGAGCTGACCCAATCGCTGCAGCGCATGCAGCAGCAACTGGCCGGCACCATCACCGGAGTTCGCAGCGCGGCCGAGCAGGTTCGCATCGCCTCGACTGAGATTGCCTCCGGCAATATGGACCTGTCCAACCGCACCGAGCAGGCCGCCAGCAGCCTGGAAGAAACCGGTGCCGCCATGCAGCAACTCGGGGAAGGCGTGCGCAGCAATGCCGAGGCCGCCCGCCAAGCCGACAGCATGGCGCAAACCGCCGCCGAGGTGGCCGACCGCGGCGGCGCCATGGTCAGTCGCGTGGTCGAGACCATGAATGAGATTCAGCAGTCGTCCAACAAGATCTCCGACATCATCGGCGTGATTGACGGCATTGCCTTCCAAACCAATATCTTGGCGCTGAACGCCGCAGTGGAAGCGGCGCGTGCCGGTGAACAAGGGCGCGGCTTTGCGGTGGTGGCCAGTGAGGTGCGCTCCCTGGCCCAACGCAGCGCACAGGCAGCGCGTGAGATCAAAACGCTGATTTCAGCCTCGGTCGAGCGGGTGGAAGTTGGCGTGCGCCTGGTGCAAGACACCGGCGGCACCATTGGCGAGGTGGTGCAGAGCGTGCAACGCGTGACGCGCATCGTGGCGGAGATTTCCACCTCGACCTCGGCGCAAGCCTTGACCCTGGGCGAGATCAGCCAAGCCGTCAACCAACTCGACAAAATGACGCAGCAAAACGCCTCACTGGTGGAAGAGTCCGCCGCAGCGGCCGAAAGCCTGCGCGATCAAGCCACGCAATTGGTGGACTCGGTGTCAGCCTTCAAGCTGCCCTGAGTAGAGGCGCTGAGCCGCAAACCTGCCATCGGCAGGCAGCTTTTGCAGCGCTGGGGCAACACCTGACCCCATGCAAAACCGTTCGCGCTGATTCTTTAGCGCCATGTCTGTGAATAGCTTCACGCCAGCCCTCTTGCGCCCTGTGCATGGGGGGAGGCGTGCCCTGGGTTTGACCCCTACAGTCCAAATCCTCAGCAACAGCTAACACAGGGACGGAGCCCAAAGCTCCTGAAAAACAGACATGAAGACCAGCCATTTCTCACTGATCGCCGCCGCCGTTTTCAGCCTGGCAGGTGCCGCCCAAGCAGCCAACACCATCTCGATTCGCCAAAACGGCTTTGTCGGCAGCAGCGTGAACGTGGACATCGAGCAGCGCGGCATCAATGACAACACCTCCGCCGGTCTGCTGAACTTCGACATCAAGAATGGCGCCAGCTTCGGCGCCTACTGCGTCGAGCTGGGCCAGTTCACTTCCACCAACTACACCACCTACACGGTGGGCAGCTTCTCGGGCACCCAAGCCAGCAATCTGCAACACCTGTTCTCGGCGAACTACGCCAGCGTGGACACCAACACCGAACGCGCCGCCTTCCAGCTGGCCGTGTGGGAGCTGACGCATGAGAAGCTGAGCGGCCCGGCCAGCGTGACCGAACTCAACGGCGACGCCCAGTACTTCAACCTCAACAACAGCACCACGAACTACACCACCCTGAAGGACTTGGCCAATAGCTATTTGACTGCTGGCGCCGCTTACCAGGGCAGCAGCCTCTACCAAATTGAGAAGCTCAGCAACGACTACCAGCAAGACCTGTTGCGCTTCAATGCGGTGACGGCCGTCCCCGAGCCAAGCAGCTACGCTCTGCTGCTGGCCGGCCTGGGTGCCATCGGCTTCATGAACAAGCGTCGCGCACGCTCGGCCTGATTCAGCGAAGAACGTCACACCAAGAAAAACGGGCCCGAGGGGCCCGTTTTTTTATTCATTGCGCCTAGCGCTGCTGAAGCCGATTACTTGGCCTTCTTGCTGCGGTCAGGCACCACGGTCACCCGCGTCGGCATCACCGGCTCACCGGACATGGGCTTCGGAGGCGAGCTGTCCTTCTTGGGCTTCTTGGCTTCCTTATTGCTTTTCTGCTGTCCTTTGGCCATGAGCTTCTCCTGTTCTGCGTGCTGGGTCAGCACCTGTTGTTGAAATATGAAATTATTTGCCTGCGCAAGTTTGACATGAACCGCGCCTGCTGACGGCAGGGATCAATACACGCCCATATAGTCCTTCTTGCCCAGTTCCACCCCGTTGTGCCGCAAGATGGCATAGCTGGTGGTCACATGGAAGAAGAACTGCGGCAGGCCGTAGTGCAGCAAATAGTCTTGGCCGCTGAAGCGGCGCTCTTTGGGGGTGCCGGGGCGGGTGACGATGTCGCGCGTGGCGGCGCTCTCAAATTGGCCGGCGTCCAGGCCTTCAATAAAGCTCAGCGTTTTCTGGATGCGGGCATGCAGGTCAGCAAAGCTCTGCTCGGTGTCTTCCGCGCTGGGCACTTCCACACCGGCCAGGCGGGCGCAAACGCCCTTGGCAAAGTCACAAGCCACTTGCACCTGCTTGGTCAGTGCAAACATATCGGGGAACAAGCGCGCTTGCAGCAGGGCCGCGGCCTCGATATTGCGGGCACTGGCATGCGCTTCCGCCTTGGCCAGCACGTCGGACAAGCCTCCCAACATTTGCTTGAACACCGGCACCGAGGCTTGATACATGACTTGGCTCATGATTGATTTCCCAAAGTTCTAAGAGGCCGCCATTCTGGCAGGCTGACATGACTTTTGCCGAAGTCCGGCTTTGCCTAGGCAAAGAACTCAGGAAGGCAACGCCCCCCTAAACTGCGGCCCATGCAATTTGCCCCCTTGATCAAAGAAGTCGGCCGCGGCACCAAAGGCGCGCGCGATATGGATGCGGCCACGGCCGAGGCTTTGTTCGGAGCCATCTTGGACGGTCAAGTGCCCGATATGGAGTTGGGCGCCCTGTTGCTATCGCTGCGGATCAAGGGCGAAAGCGCGGCCGAGTTGGCGGGCTTTGAGCGCGCCATGCAGGCCCGAACTGCACGAATTGATGTGCCCGCCGGCCCACGCTGCGTGCTGCTGCCCAGCTTCAACGGCGCCCGCAAACAAGCCAATTTGATGCCGCTGGTGGCGCTGCTGCTGGCGCGCGAAGGCATTCCTGTCTTGATCCACGGCCGGCATGACTTCGACAGCCGCGAAAGCCCGTTTGAGCTGCTGGCAGCCTTGGGCCTGCCACTGGCCGACTCGGTGCAAGAGGCCTCGGCGCAGCTGGCCTCAAGTCGCCTGGCCTGCTTGCCACTGGCCCGCTTGAACCCGGGCTTAGACGCTTTGATGGCCTTGCGCCCACGGCTTGGGGTGCGCAACAGCGGGCACAGCGTCGCCAAATTGCTGGACGCCGCACCGGGCCGCTCGGTGCGCGTGGTGGCCGTCACGCATCCGGAGTACCTGATCAGCATGGGCGAGGCCCTGCAGCGATCCACCGCTCCTGAAGGCCGCGCGCTGCTGATGAAGGCCAGCGAAGGCGAGGCCTATGCCCATCTGCGACGCAAACCGCAGCTTTACGGCTTTATCAACGGTGAGCGGCATGAACTGCATGCCGCCGACAGCGAAGATCTGGACTGGCCGCTGTCCGAGGCCTGCGAGGCGGGCGCCAACGCGGCTTTGATTCAGGCCATGTTGGCGGGTGAAAGCGATATTCCGCCGCGCATTCAGGAACAAGTGAGCGTACTGGCCCAACTGGCCCGCGACTGAACAGAGGCCAGCCTCGCCCAGGGTTACTCAGACTCAGGCGCGTCGGTCTCAGAGTTGGACTGCCCAACAGGCTGGCCGGCAAAAGCCACATGGCCGCCACTGATGGCATCCACCTCGACCACCAACTCTGGAAAGCGGTGCAAGAACTCCGAGAAGTTGGTGCAGCCCAGGGCCTGCTCGTCGAATGAAGGCAGCAAGCGCTTGATGAAAACCTTCAAGGCGCTGCGCGACACATAGTTCTCGCCATTGCGGTCCACCAACTGCTTGAGTGCTCGCTGCAGCGCTTGACGGGCTTCGTCCAGCGAGGGCGAACCCACCGCTTCGGCGTCCTCGACCACCGGCGCCAACTCGGCCGGTGCTGCCTCCAGTGGCAGGCCGAGCAGGTTTTGATAGAACTTGAACTCGTTACAACTGGCGGTCCAGAAACGATTGCTATAGCCCGCCACGCCCACACCGGCGATGAAACGGCCCGCTTGCTTGACCTTTTGCGCCAGGCTGATGAAGTCGCTGTCGCTGGAGATCACCACCACATGGGTCAGGTGCGGGTGGTTGTGCACATCGCTCAAGGCATCCAGTGCCATGCGGATGTCGGCGCTGTTCTTCATGTTGGAGCCGCGCGGGAACATCTGGATCAAGTCCACCCCCGCCTCATTCAAGGCATGGCGGTAGTTGGCAAAAAACTGCCAGTTGCCATAGGCGCGGTTGATGATGATGTCGCCCAGAGAGGCGGCGTACTCCAGGATGGGTTTGAGGTCGACAAAGACCGGCTGCAGCTTCAGCCGGTTGTCGCGGTAGGCGCCGTCGCCATGGGCCACATTGGCCAGCACGGCATGCAGATTCTCGAAATCCCAGTAAATCGCTACTTTGGTGGCTTCGGCGCGGAAAGAGGTGAACTGGGGCATGGGAGTCGGGGAGATAAGAACAAAAGCCTGAAATAGGCGGCAGTAAAAGCGCGAGCCAAGCCCACGGCGCTTAGCAACACAGCAGGTGCGACGCATTCCTAGGCCCTGGACACCTGGCGCGCGCTGCTGCCGCGACGTCCTGAGCTTACCGCGTCCTTGCCCCTCGCCCGACTCAGGCGAATTTCATATATGCAATTTCACATATGTAATTTACAAATCTATGTTTTGCATATCTATGGAGGCCCACTAAAGTCCGGCCCCTAGGGTAGTCATGGTGGCTGCTCCCTGAGGAGTTCCATGGACTGGATCGCGGTGGCAAGTGGCTTGGGTGTCGGCATCATTGTCGGCATCACGGGCGTGGGCGGCGGCTCGCTGATGACGCCCTTGCTCCTGTCGGTGTTCAAGCTGAGCCCCGCCGTCGCCATTGGCACCGACCTCTGGTTTGCCGCGCTGACCAAGGTTTCGGGCTCCGTTGCCCATGCACGCCATGGCCATGTGAAATGGGGCCTGACCGGGCTCTTGCTCTTGGGAAGCATTCCGGCCTCGATTGGCACCGTGGCGCTGATGCATGCCACTGACATCACCAAGGGCTGGGCCAGCACCCTGACCTTCTCGCTGGGCATCGCCCTCTTCCTGACTGCCCTGGTGGTCGCCTTCAAGAAGTCTTGGCAGGTGGTGGGGCTGCGTCTGGAGCGCTTCATCCCGGAATCACGCAAGCCGGCGCTGACGGTGGCTTGTGGCGTCTTGCTGGGCGTCTTGGTGTCTTTGTCTTCGATTGGCGCGGGCGCCATCGGCGCAACGCTGATCCTGCTGCTCTACCCCCGCCTGGAAGCCCGCTACATCGTCGGCAGTGACATCGCCCATGCCGTTCCCCTGACGCTCGTCGCGGGTATTGGTCACGCCACCCTGGGCAATGTAAATTGGTCCCTGCTGGTTCCGCTGCTGCTCGGATCCATGCCCGGCATCTGGCTGGGCGCTCAACTGACCCGTCGCCTCCCTGATGGCGTGGTACGCGGCCTGCTCTGTGGCTCGCTGCTGCTCGCTGGCTGGAAAGTCATTCACTGAATTCCCTCTCGTAGAACTATGTACGCCTACACCGACTTCGACCGCCAATTCGTCCATGCGCGTGCCGCGCAGTACCGTGATCAGCTGGAGCGCAACCTGGCCGGCGAGCTCAGCGACGATCACTTCCGTCCGCTGCGCTTGCAAAACGGCTGGTATGTGCAACGCCATGCGCCCATGCTGCGCGTGGCCGTGCCCTACGGCGCCTTGAGCGCCCGCCAGCTGCGCGCCTTGGCCGGCATCGCCCGTGACTTCGACCGCGGTTATGGCCACTTCACCACCCGCCAAAATCTGCAATACAACTGGATTCCGCTGACCGCCTCGGCCGATGTGATGGACCGCCTGGCCGCTGTGGACATGCACGGCATCCAGACCAGCGGCAACTGCATCCGCAACATCACCAGCGACTGCTTCGCCGGCGTGGCGCATGACGAGATCGTCGACCCCCGCCCCTATGCCGAAGTGCTGCGCCAGTGGAGCACGCTGCACCCGGAGTTCGCCTTCTTGCCACGCAAGTTCAAGATCGCCATTTCGGGCACGGTGGAGGACCGCGCCGCCATCGCCTGGCACGACATCGGCCTGCAGTTGCTGAAGAACGAGGCCGGCGAGGTCGGTTTCAAGGTGCTGGTCGGTGGCGGCATGGGCCGCACGCCCATCATCGGCCAGGTGATCAATGAGTTCCTGCCCTGGCAGCAAATCCTGGTCTTCATCGAAGCCATCGTGCGCGTCTACAACCGCTACGGCCGCCGCGACAATCTGTACAAAGCCCGCATCAAGATCTTGGTCAAGGCCGAAGGCCAGCAGTTCTTTGACGATGTGAACGCCGAGTTCAAACAGATCTTGGAACTTGACGAGGGTGGCCGCGAGCACCTGATTCCGCAAGCCGAGTTGGACCGCGTGGCCGCTTGCTTTGTGCGCCCGAATGGCGTGCAGGCCGGCGTGAGCAGCGACATCCTGGCCGGCGTGGCCGACGGCGCCTACAAGCGCTGGTTGGAGCGCAATGTGCATCGCCACAATGTGCCGGGCTATCGCGCGGTGACCCTGTCGCTGAAGCGCGCCGGCATTGCACCCGGTGACGCCACCGACGGACAGATGGACGCCGCGGCTGACCTGGCCGACCGCTACAGCGCGTCGGAGTTGCGCGTCAGCCATGACCAGAATTTGGTCTTGCCCTGGGTGCGTGAAGCCGATCTGCCGGCGGTGTTTGAAGCCGCTCGCGGCCTCGGCCTGGCCACGCCGAACATCGGCCTCTTGACCGACATGATCGCCTGCCCCGGTGGCGACTTCTGCGCCCTGGCCAATGCGCGCTCGATCCCGGTGGCGGCGGCCATCACCGAGCGTTTTGAAGACCTGGACGAGCTCTACGACATCGGCGATATCGACCTGCACATCAGCGGCTGCATCAACTCTTGCGGCCACCACCACAGCGGCCATATCGGCATCCTCGGCGTCGACAAAGACGGCAAGGAGTGGTACCAGGTCTCGCTGGGCGGCTCGGACGGCTCGACACTGTCGGGCAACTCGGTGGCCGGCCGCGTGATCGGCCCCTCGTTTGCCGCCGACGAAGTGGCGGACGTGATCGAGTCGGTCATCGACACCTACCGCAGCCAGCGCAGCAGCAGCGCCGAGCGCTTCATCGAAACCGTGCGCCGCATTGGCCTGGAGCCCTTCAAGGCGCCGGCTAACGCCGTCCGCACGCTGACCGGCACGCCCGCTGCCAACGCCAACTGAATCAGGTCCCCCTCATCATGAAGTTCATTGACACCCATCATCAGCAATGGCATCGCGTGGTCGGCGAAGACGGCCCGATGCCGCACCCTGATCCAGCTCCCAACCTGCTGCTGACGATTGAGCAGTGGCATGCCGTGCGCGACCACTGGCCGGCTGGCTTGGCCACCGGAGTGGAAGTACCGAACGACTTTGCCATCGAAGACCTGGCCGCCGACCTGCCGCGCCTGAGCTTGATCGCCCTGCACTTCCCCAAGTGGGTGGACGGCCGCGCCTACAGCCAGGCCCGCCTGCTGCGCTCCCGCTACCGCTTTGCCGGTGAAGTGCGCGCGACTGGCGAAGTCTTGGTCGATATGTTGCCGCTGCTGGCCCGCACCGGCTTTGACGCGGTGCAGCTCGGCGCTGACCAGTCACGCGCTTCCGCCGAGCGGGCGCTGGCCTTCTTCCCTGCCCACTACCAAGGTGATGTGGACGCGACCCAGCCGGTCTTTGCCCGAGGTGCGGCATGAGCGGAGAAGTCTCCAGCTTGCCTGAGGTGTCGGCCTTGCCCGGCGCTGCGGCTGCTGCTTCAGCTTCGGCCATCCAGCTCTACGCCCGCGAAACCGCCGGCTTTGCGGAGCGTGTGGCCAAGACGGTCGAAATCCTGCAAGAAGCCGTGTATGCCCATGGCGCCAGCCTGGTGCAGTCCAGCAGCCTGGGCGCTGAAGACATGGTCATCACCGATCTGATCGCTCGCCACCAGCTGCCGATTGCCATCGCCACGCTGGACACCGGCCGCCTGCACGCCGAAACCCTGGCCTTGCTGCCGCAGATCGAAACCCAATACGGGCGTAAGGTCGAAGTTTTCAGCCCGGTGCACGACGCCGTGATCAACTTCGTGCGGGTGCGCGGCGATCGTGCCATGTACGAAAGCCTGGCCCTGCGCAAAGAATGCTGCAGCATCCGCAAACTCGAACCGCTCGGCCGCATGTTGGATGGCCGCACTGGCTGGATCACCGGCCTGCGCCGAGAGCAGTCCAGCAACCGCGCCGATGTGCCCTTCACCGAGCTGGATAACCACGGCCGCAGCAAGATCAACGCGCTGGCCGAGTGGAGCTGGGCCGATGTCTGGCAATACATCTCCACCTACAAAGTGCCCTTCAACGCCTTGCATGACCAGTTCATGCCCAGCATCGGCTGCGCCCCCTGCACCCGCGCCATCGCCGTGGGTGAGGACTTCCGCGCCGGCCGCTGGTGGTGGGAGGACGAAAACGCCAAGGAATGCGGCCTGCACAAAGCCCATTCGAACGAAGAATTGAAGTCAGGAGCCACGGCATGAACGCCCCCGTCAATTTGCAAGCGCTGGCCGCCACGGTGGACCAACGCCACCTGGATCACCTGGAAGAAGAGGCCATCTTCATCCTGCGTGAAGTGGCCGCCGGCTTTGAGCGCCCGGGCCTGCTGTTCTCCAGCGGCAAGGACTCTTGCGTGGTGTTGCGCCTGGCCGAGAAGGCCTTCAAACAACGCGTGGCTGGCAATGAGTTCAAGGGCAAGCTGCCTTTCCCGCTGGTCCATGTGGACACCGGCCACAACTTCCCCGAAGTGATCGAATTCCGCGAAAAGCGCGTGGCCGAGATGGGCGAGCGCCTGATCGTCGCGCACATGGACGAGTCGATCAAGAAAGGCACCGTCCGCCTGGCCCATCCGCTGGAATCGCGCAACGGCCACCAGACCGTGACCCTGCTGGAAGCGATCGAGGAGCACCGCTTTGACGTGCTGATTGGCGGCGCTCGTCGCGACGAAGAGAAGGCGCGCGCCAAGGAGCGCATCTTCAGCCACCGCGACAGCTTCGGCCAATGGCAGCCCAAAGAACAGCGCCCCGAGCTCTGGAACTTGTTCAACACCCGCATCCGCCCGGGTGAGCATTTCCGCGCCTTCCCCATCAGCAACTGGACCGAGCTGGATGTGTGGCTCTACATTGCCCGCGAAAACATCCCGCTGCCCAGCCTGTACTACCAGCATGAGCGCCAGGTGATTCGCCGCAAGGGCTTGCTGGTGCCGCTGACCGAGGTGACGCCACCCGAAGCCGGTGAGACGGTGGAAACCGCCACCGTGCGCTTCCGCACCGTCGGCGATATGACTTGCACCTGCCCGGTGGAAAGCACGGCCGCATCGGCCGCCGACATCGTGGCTGAGACGCTCACCGTGACCGTGAGCGAACGCGGCGCCACCCGCATGGACGATAGAACTTCGGAAGCTTCGATGGAGCGCCGCAAGAAAGAGGGCTACTTCTGATGAGCACCGCCTTGAACTCCAATGACAGCACCGTCATCCACGACAGCGATGTCGACACCCATCACCGCGCACTGCGCTTCTTGACCGCCGGCAGCGTCGACGATGGCAAGAGCACCCTGATCGGCCGCCTGTTGTTCGACAGCCGCGCCATCTTGGCTGACCAACTCGACACGCTGGAAAAGCGTGCCGCCGGTCAGCCCATCGACCTGAGCCTGCTGACCGACGGCCTGGAGGCCGAGCGCGAACAAGGCATCACCATCGATGTGGCCTACCGCTACTTCGCCACCAAGACGCGCAAATTCATCATTGCCGACGCGCCCGGCCATGAGCAGTACACCCGCAATATGGTCACCGCCGCCGCCGGCAGCGATGCCGCCGTGGTGCTGGTGGACATCACCAAGCTGGACACCTCGGTGGACGAGGTGGTGCTGCTGCCGCAAACCCGTCGACACAGCTTGTTAGCGCATTTGCTGCGCGTGCCCAGCATCGTCTTCGCCGTCAACAAGCTGGACGCACTGGCACAACCCGGCCCGGCTTTTGCCGCGGTGAGCAAGGCGCTGCGCGCCTTCGCCGAGCAAGCGGGTATTGAGGTGAGCGCCATCGTGCCGGTGTCGGCACTGCGGGGCGACAACGTCACCCAGCCGCTCGATGGCGAATGGGCCACTTGGTACCAAGGGCCTTCGCTGCTGCAGGTTTTGGAAAGCCTGCCGGGCGTGCAAGAGAAGGTGGAAGGCCAGCTTTCGATTCCGGTGCAGTACGTGGCCCGTGACCCGGGTGAGCAAGGTGAAGGAACGGGTTACCAACCTCGCGCCCTGTGGGGCCGTATTGCCCATGGTCAGGTGAAGGCCGGCGACGAAGTGCAAATTCTGCCCAGCGGCCAGACCGCCATCGTGGCGGAAGTGCGCCGCGCAGGTGAAACGGTCGCGCATTGCGTGGCCGGCGAATCGGCAGGCGTGGTGCTGGACCGCCAGCTCGACGTCTCGCGCGGCGACTGGATCGTCACCCCCGGCTCGGCCACCTCGGCCCAATCCTTTGAAGCCACCTTGGCTTGGCTGGACACCGAACCGGCCGTGCCCGGCCGCAAATACTGGCTGCGCCACGGCAACCGCTGGGTGCAAGCGCGCATCAGCGCGATTGAGCACCGCCTGGACATCCACAGCCTGGCCGAGCAAGACGCCGAGGCCCTGCAGGTCAATGAGATCGGCCATGTGCGCATCGAAACGCAAAGCGCGCTGCCGGTGGAGCCCTATGCGGTCAACCGCATTGGTGGCGCCTTGATCGTGGTCGACCCGACCAGCAACCGCACCAGCGGCGCGCTCTTGGTGCGCGCCGCTGCGGAGCAAGCGAGCTGATCATGGGTCGCGTTGTCTTTGTCAGCGCCGGCCCAGGCGCCGCCGACTTGATCACCATCCGCGGCGCCCGCGCCTTGGCCGCCGCTGATGTGGTTTTGTTCGATGCCTTGACCGACCCGGCGCTGCGCGATTTGGCGCCGAATGCGGTGTGGATCGATGTGGGCAAGCGCGGCTTTTGCCACAGCACCAAGCAAACCGCCATCAATGCCGCCCTGGTCAAACAGGCTTTAGCGCATGAGCTGGTGGTGCGCCTGAAGGGCGGCGACGCCAGCGTCTTCGGCCGCTTGGAAGAAGAGTTGCTGGCCTTGGCTGAGGCCGGCATTGCCAGCGAGGTGGTGCCCGGCGTGACCGCCGCCATTGCCGCCGCCGCGCAAACCCAGCGCCCCCTGACCCGCCGTGGCATTGGCCGCAGCGTCAGCCTGACCACCGCGATGACCCAGGCCGGTGAGTTGCAAGCCGCACGCTCGGCCGACACCGAGGTCTTCTATATGGCCGGTCGTCAATTGGGAGCGCTGGCACGCAAGCTCGCCGAGGCCGGCTGGCCCGCTGAAACACCGATCAGCGTGGTCTCCAAGGCAGGCTGCATTGATGCCTTGTGCAGCGACCACCGATTGGACACCTTGGGCGCGGCCTCGCTGCTGCACAAGGGACGGCCGACGGTGGTGACGGTGGGCGCAGGCGCCCGCCCGGTGCAAAGCCAGCCTGCGCACAGCGATGCATTGCCAACAATTTCCAGCATCAATTCAGGTCTTGCTTCGCATCAAACACGTTTAGAGACCTTGAACGATTAAAATCCGCGTTTTGCCGATATTTTGCGCACCCGCGTAATTGCTGGCGATTCCGGCCCCAACAACAACAGAGTTGCACCATGACCCACGTCGTCCTCGAAAACTGCATCCGCTGCAAGTACACCGACTGCGTCGATGTCTGCCCCGTCGATTGCTTCCGCGAAGGCCAGAACTTCCTGACCATTGACCCCGATGAGTGCATCGACTGCGCCGTCTGCATCCCCGAGTGCCCGGTCAACGCCATCGTGCCGGAAGAAGATGTACCCGGAAACATGCAGCACATGATCAAGCTGAATGCTGACTTGGCCAAGAAGTGGCCCAGCATCACCAAGCGCAAGGCAGCCCTGCCCGACGCTGACGAGTGGAAAGACCGCACCGACAAGCTCGATCAGCTGATCCGCTGAAGTGCTGGATTATTGAAGTGACGCTTGGGCTCGCAAGTGCCTAGGCCCGAAAGAGAATGGAAGATCAATTGAACGCAGAGATTGCCACGCCGGCCGGCGCCCTACCCGTCCCCGGACCCGACGCGATTGAAACCGATGCCGTCATCGTCGGCGCCGGTCCGGTCGGCCTGTTCCAGGTGTTCGAGCTCGGCTTGCTCGAAGTCAAAGCCCACATCATTGATTCGCTCGCCTACCCTGGCGGCCAGTGCATTGAGCTGTATCCGGACAAGCCGATCTATGACATCCCGGCCGTGCCGATCTGCACCGGCAAAGAGTTGACCGACAACCTGCTCAAGCAGATCGAGCCGTTCGGCGCGACCTTCCATCTGGGCCAGGAAGTCACCACCGTCCTCAAGCAGGAAGATGGCCGCTTCTTCGTCGAGACTTCCAAGGGCACCCAGTTCCTGACCAAGACCATCTTCATCGCCGGCGGCGTGGGCTCCTTCCAGCCGCGTACGCTGAAGGTCGACGGCATTGACAAGTACGAAGGCTCGCAGCTGCACTACCGTGTGCGCAACCCTGAGAAGTTCGCCGGCAAGAACCTGGTGATCGTCGGCGGCGGTGACTCGGCGCTGGACTGGGCCTTGAACTTCTGCGCCGGCAATGCCGATGGCAGCGCCAACAAGGCCGAAAGCGTGATCCTCTTGCACCGTCGTGATGGCTTCAAGGCCGCACCGGCCAGCGTGGCCAAGATGCGCGAGCTTTGCGACGCCTACGAGATGCAGTTCATGGTCGGTCAGGTAACCGACATCGTCGAATCGGACGGCGTGCTGACCGACATCAAGGTGACCGGCGGTGACGGCGTCACCCGCGTGATGCCTTGCGAACAGTTGCTGGTGTTCTTCGGCCTGAGCCCGAAGCTGGGCCCAATCGCCGAATGGGGCCTGGCCCTCGAGCGCAAGCAGATCGTGGTGGACACCGAGAAGTTCCAGACCAGCGTGCCCGGCATCTTCGCCGTGGGCGATGTGAACACCTATCCGGGCAAGAAGAAGCTGATTCTGTCGGGCTTCCATGAATGCGCCTTGGCCGCCTTTGGCGCCATGCCTTACATCAACCCGGAAAAGCGCGTCCATCTGCAATACACCACCACCAGCCCCAAGCTGCACAAGGTGCTGGGCGTTGAGTCGCCAGTGTTTGACTGATTGCCAGTCGACGCATTAGTTGTCGCAGCCGTTGTCGCTCGGCAATGACCTTACAGCCCGCTGCTCGCGGGCTGTTTTCATTGGCCGAGCCGATACAATGCCAAGCGCGGCAGATCCCAGGATCTGCCGCATTCGCTAGGGGTGCTGGATGGGGGAAACCCGTTCGGCTGAGAAAGTCCCTTTGAACCTGATTGAGGCCGAGCGGCGCAATGCGAGTCATTGCCCGTCCGGTCCCGAGGTAATGCTCGCGCAGGGAAGCAAGCCTTCATTGGCCACGTCATTTTTGGATCTCTTTCTCCTGACGTTTCGGCCTTGCTGTTTGCAGCCCTGTCATCGCCTTGAACCACGATGACCACCTACGCTCCTAAGAAAATCTCTTTACTCGCCAGCGCCGCTGGCCTGCTCTGCAGCATCAGCGCCGCCGCGCAAACCTTGCCTACCGTTTCGGTCAGTGGCCGTTCGGCCGACACGCCGGTCTTGGTCGGCGGCTTCGGCGAAACGCCGATCGCCAAGCTGCCCATGCAAGCCAATATCCTGAACAGCGAACGGCTGCAGGACCTGGGCCTGCACTCGCTCGCCGGCATCACCAGCTTGGACGCCAGCCTGAGCGATGCCTACAACTCGACGGGCTATGTGTCTTATCTGAAGATCCGCGGCTTCGATCTGGACAACCGCTTCAACTACCGCCGCGATGGCCTGCCCATCAACGCCGAGACCGCCATCAGCCTGGGTAACAAGAGCAGCATCGAAGTGCTGAAAGGCACCAGCGGCATTCAAGCCGGCACCAGCTCGCCGGGCGGCTTGGTCAACACCGTGGTGAAGCGCCCCACGGTTAATTTGACGTCCGTCAGCCTTGGCATCAGCGAGCGTGGCACGACCGAAGCCGCTCTGGATTGGAGCCAACGTTTCGGCGCAGGCGAAGCCTTTGGCTTGCGCGTCAACGCCGGCGCCAGCCAACTCAAGCCCGAACTGCGTGACGCTGAGGGCAAGCGTTTTATGCTGGCCGTGGCCGGCGATTGGCGCCTCAGCCCGGACACCTTGATCGAGGCCGAGTTTGAATGGAACAAGCAAAGCCAGCCTAGCCAAGCGGGCTTCAGCCTCTTGGGCAACAAGCTGCCCGACGCCAATGCGATTGATCCGCGCATCAACCTGAACAACCAGCCCTGGTCGCAGCCGGTGGTGTTTGACAACACCCACGCTTCGATCCGACTGCAGCAAAAGCTCAGTGCCGACTGGCGCGCGCAAGCGCACCTGGGCATTCAGCGCCTGAAGACCGATGACCGGCTGGCTTATGCCTATGGCTGTACAGCAGCGGACGGCACTTACTACGCCGACCGCTACTGCCCGGACGGCAGCTTTGATATGTACGACTTCCGCAGCGAGAACGAGCGACGCAACAGCGACGCCTTGGACCTTTCGCTGGCCGGCAAGTTTGCAACGGGCAGCCTGCAGCATCAGATCAGCACCGGCGTCTTGTTCTCCCGCTTCAATAGCCGTTTTCAAAAGCAGGCTTACAACTGGGCCGGCACGGGCACGATTGATGGCAAGTCGATCACCACTGCCGACCCCAGCTTGACCGATGAGAACACCAATCGCGACGAAAGCAGCACCGAGCTGTATCTGCGCGATGCCATCCAACTCAGCAGCGATTGGCAAGCGTGGGTGGGCCTGCGTGCCACCCATCTGAAGCGCGAAAGCGTACGCACCGACGGCTCCCGCCCTACCAGCTACAGCCAAAACCTCACAACGCCTTGGTTGGGCCTGAGCTATGCCCTGAGCCCGCAACTGATGGCCTATGCCAGCTGGGGCGAGGGCATGGAATCTGAGGTGACGCCCAACCGCAAGCGCTATGGCGATCAAGCCGGCCGCGCATTGAACGCGCTGAAGAGCCAGCAATACGAGATCGGCCTGAAGGCCGGCTCGAACACCGTCGATTGGTCGGTCAATTGGTTTGATGTGAATCGCCCCAAGTGGCGCGATTTCGGCGAATGCTCAGACAGCAGGCCCGGCAGCTGCGTGAGGCGGGCCGACGGGCAGGCGCATCATCAAGGCCTGGAGGCCCAGGCTGATTTGAAATGGGGCAGCGGCGGCGTGATCGCCAGCGCCATGAAGCTGAAGGCCCGTCGCAGCGGCAGCGCCGAAGCCAGCGTCAACGGACTCAAGCCCGAGAATGTGCCCGAAACCACTTTGCGCTTGCAAGGCCGCCAAAACATCGCGGCCCTGCCTGGCCTGCAATTGCAAGCCGGCCTGAGCTATGAGGGCCCTCGCGCCGTTTTGCCGGACAACAGCATCAGCATTCCTGGCTGGACGCGGCTGGATGCTGGCGCTCGCTTTGACCAAAGCCTGGGCCGTCAATGGCTGATCTGGCGGGTCGGCGTGGACAATCTGACGAACCGGCGCGCCTGGAAGGAATCACCCTTCCAGTTCGACCACGTCTACCTCTATCCGATGGCGCCAAGAACTTTCAGAGCAAGTTTGGAAATTAGCTTGTAAGCCTCGCAAAATCCGGTCTATAATGCGAGGCTCTGTTCCTCGATAGCTCAGTCGGTAGAGCGCCGGACTGTTAATCCGTAGGTCCCTGGTTCGAGCCCAGGTCGAGGAGCCACAGAAAAAGAGAAAGCCGCTTGATCGCAAGGTCAAGCGGCTTTTCCCTTTTTATGTAGGCCTACTCTTTTGAGAAGAGCCCTACACACCGAATAATTCCTCGATAGCTCAGTCGGTAGAGCGCCGGACTGTTAATCCGTAGGTCCCTGGTTCGAGCCCAGGTCGAGGAGCCAACTATGCTCACTGCGAACCGAATTCCCGTCCATCTGGATGAGGCATTCGGGCTTGTAGTGAACTATCACCTCAGTCCCCTGCACCACGATCATTTCAGCGATCGAGGCCACAAAAGCCCGCAGGATCTTGGGGTCATCACATTGAGTCACGGTCGCGCGGAAGATTTCCGCCGCGTCTTCTGCACTGACTTCAATCGTGCCAACCATAGGTTCTTCTTCGTTCTCAATTGAGACCAGCGCCGCCTCGATCTTGGCGATTTGCTCATTGAGCTGTTTGATGCGTGGCCCCAGCTCATTGACGCCAGGCGCGTCAGCCCCGCCGGTTTCGATCACGTCATAGAGCTTTGAGCGACGGTTCTCGGCTGTGCGCAGCTCGAGGACAAGCGCCGTGCGTCGGGCGGCCCGATCCTTGACCCAGCGGCCGGCAGCATCGTCCAGCTGGTCGAGCACGGCCTGGATGGTCTGGCGGCTCAGCAGCTTGTCCAGCAACTGGTCCAGCAGCCAGGGGTCGAATTTGTCAGCCCTGACATTCTTGAACTCGCAGCGCTTGCCCTGGAGATGGCCCCGGCAGGCGTAGTAGCTGTACAGCTTGGCGCCGCGGCCGGTACCGGTTTGCACTTGCAGCGATGAATTGCAGATGCCGCAGCGCAGCAGGCCTGTGAAAACGTGCATGCTGGCCGGCGAGCCGGTCTCGGGTGTTGGCGCGCGTCCACTCAGGCCGGCTTGCACCAGGTTGAAGATTTCCGCGCTCACCAGGCCCTCATGGGCCTGCACGCGGATCCACTCTTCCTCGGGCCGGGGGGAGCGGGTCTTCTTGTGCATGCGGTTGTAAATGACGGTCCCCATATAGGCCTCGCTCTTGAGCATGTAAAGGATGGTGCCCTTGGACCAGGGCCGGCCTCGCATCTTGAGGCCTTGTGCGTTGAGATCCAGTGCGATCAGCTTGGCACCAATGCCGCGCTGCGCGCTGTCGAAGATGCTGCGAACGATCGATGCATCTGGCTCGATCGGGATGAGTTTTCGGCGCTTGCCGTCTATGGCCGCCACGGCCTGATAGCCAAAAGGTACGTGTCCACCCATCCAATACCCCTCTCGCGCTGCTTTCATCATGCTGCGCTTGGTGTCGGCGCTGACCTGGCGGCTATAAGACTCATCGACCACCTGCTGAAAGCTGTCAAGCATCCAGCCCTCATGCGACTCGAGGTCAATGTTGCCTTGGGCATAGATCAGCTTGGTGCGGTAGCTGACCAGCTCGCGCTTGTAGCTGATGGCGTCATGCTGATCTCGCGCGAAACGGCTGGAGCTCCAGCAGATGAGGTAATCCACATCACCAAGCGCGCACCGATTGATGGCTGTCCGGAAGCCCGGCCGCGCATCTGTGGTGCCCGATATCCCCTCATCCCGAAAGACATGCAGCACGGCAGCGCCAAGGCCCTCCGCTTTTGTCCTGCAGGCCTGGATTTGGCTGTCGATGGATAGGCCCTCATCGGCCTGCCGGTCAGTGCTGACTCGGGCGTAAATGACGGCGCGCTTCATGCGGGCACTTTACCGGCCGCGGCCAGGCGCTTCAGATGACGATAGCTCAAGGTTTCACCCAGTTCAGTTTTGATCATGGCGTAGATCTCGCGCGGCTTCAGGCCTGCGGCCACCAGTGTCTCGATGTAGCGGTTTCGTTGATATCGATCGAATGAGCGAACAGACCGCAGGCGCAGCTCGATCTGGTGGTTTCGATCGCGCAGCGATGGGTCGGAGGACCAGGCGCGCCAAAGCGCCACAAAGTCGTCATAGCCAACCAAGCGAGCCACGGACAGCCAAGAGGCGCTCAAGCCTATGTCGACCAGTTCGGCATGCCTCGGGTCAGCTTGGCCGCGTTGAGGGGCGCCAGGGCCTGTTTTGCAGGCCTGCGCGACGATGGCTCGCTCCAGATGCCCTGGGAATAGGTCAGGCTTGTCTGGAGAGTGGGCTGTGCGGCGCAGCCGATCTTGTAAATAAGGGCTCAAGCCTGTGTCGCCATAGGCCGCAAAGCGCTTGTCTGACCAGCCTGAGCTCGCCACCTTTTTCACGGCCGTATAGCTCGTTTCATGGTCGCCCAGGTGTGAGCGCACCAGGCCATGGATCTCGATCGGCGTCAGCCCCATGCCGGCCAGCCGCCGGATGTACAGATCCCGCTGCATGCGCTCGTACCAAAAGAAGTCGCGCAGGCGCAGAAGGATCTGGCCATCCTCGGTCAGCACGCTCTTGTCGGCGGATAGGTGCCGCCACAAGGCCATGAACCGGTCAAAGCCGAGCAGCTGGGCGGCCGCCAGCCAAATTTCCGACAAGCCGATCTCGGTCAACTCGACCAGGCGCGGCTCAAGCGCACCGGGCGCGATTTTCGAAAATTCTGGAGGGGTGCATTCATCCTGGTACCCACCTCCCCCACCAGGGGGGACGGGGCGGGCCTGCCGAGCCCCCACCCGGGGTGCGGGGGTGGCGGCAGGGCCACCAGGCAGCTCAGGCCAGAGCTCAAGATTTGCTCCAGCAGGTAAAGCACTGCGTGTTTGATGTGTCATTGCATCCCCCTTGTCATAGAGCAGCACCACCCCATGGACTGCGCCTTTTGATAGACCACGCAGTGCGCAAGCGCGGGGAGTATGTGTAAACCTCCCCGAGTTAGCCCGCTCTTGTTACAGTTTTGGGCGACACGCGAGAACGTCTCACGCCATCGATAAACACTGTGTATTGCTCGCAGGCGCAGGGTCACGGAATAGGCGTTGTGTAATCCAGTCGGGGCGATGGACGGCCGCATGTCTTGAGCTCCTACAGCCTTTTCAGCACTTCGGAAACTGGCGACTTGATCTTGCCCAGCGGGCCTGACTGGTCGAGCGCCTTGGTCTTGCGCCTGATCACCATCGAGTCATAGATGCCTGTCGACTTGGGGTCAGCGTGCCCGAGCAGCTCTTGCCGCATGATCACGTCCACGCCGTCCTCGCTCAGCTCCACACCGAACAAGTGCCGGATGGCGTGCGGGTGCCGCTCATGCGCAGGGATGCCGGCCGCCTCCCCGTAGGCCTGCATCATTCGCCACACCGCCTGGCGCGAGATCCGCACCGCTTCGCCTCGGTACTCGTCAGCCGGTACACGGGTGTTGCGCAGATTGACGAAAAGCACCTTATCCGGCCTGCCGGCCGCCTCTATATCTCGATCAAATCCGCGCAGGCCCTCATGATCCAAATAGATCCGCAGCAGCATCTCGGCCTCTTTGGGCACCGGCAATTGCCGCTCTTTCTCGCCCTTCTCGATCACGCGCACGACCAAACGCACCGCGCCCGATATCTCAGCGTTTCGCAAGTCGCTCTCGTTCAGACTGACCAGGCCCGACACCCGAAGCCCGCAGCCGATCAAAAGAGCCAAGATTGACGCATCACGGATCCCGGCCAGCGTATTCAGATCTGGCGCCCACATCAGCCGCTCCGCGTTAGCCAAGCTGAGCTGTTCCGGTAGCGGCTTGGCCGTCTTCGGGTGCCGCAGCTCTGCCGCTGGGTTATCGGTGCGCTGGCCCCGCAGCTGGGCCCAGTCATAGAAGCCCTTCACGGCGCTGATATACGGCTTACGCGATCGCGCCACCACGCCGCGCTTATGCAGCCAAATGCCGCAAAAGGCCTCCAGCGCTTCCGGCGTGATCTCGAGCAAGGGTTCCCCCTGCTGGAATTCCTGCAGCTTGGCCAGGCTCATCCGATAGGCCTCGACCGTCCTAGGCCTGCGCCCGAGTGAGCCTTGCAGATACGTGCAGAACCCGTCGACCGCTTCCAGGTCACTCATTTTCTCGGCCATTTAATCAATCTCCCGGGAGGGGTGGCGTATTTCACGCGTGGATGCGTGGACACCCCATTTTATAACCATGCAAACCCAGTATTCATGCGGGTTTGCGGGCTTTTCCCAAACCACGGGTTACCCGTGGATGACCGCCCCAACCCGTGGTTACAAAACTTACAGCATTCCCCAACCCGTGGATTTACTTTTGCTTTTATTTTCCCTCTCTTTCTCTCTTTCTCTAATTAAATCAAAGAGATAGAGATATAGAAGGATCAAAAAATCAAAAACCAATCAAAACCAAGACCCGAGTAAAAAACAGGTCAACCCGTGGAAAAAACATAACAACCCGTGGACGCAAAAGTAATACCAATTCGGCCCGCTCATAGAGGAAACATAGGCAAAAGCTATAACCATCCACGGGTCCACGGATATTTGCAGCCGCCACCGCTCCCATTTTGTAAAACTGAACACAGCGCCCGGCTTTGCCCTTGTTTTCCTCCCCGCAGGGGCTGACCCGCGTTCTAAATCGCATTGGGGGGTGCGGGGGAAAGGGGCCGAAGGGTGCGGCCGGCCTGGTCGCTCAAGTTGTAGGCCTGCGGTCAAGAGGGGAGGCAAGGCCTCCAGGCGGCCGCCGGCGGGCCTGGAGCAAGAGGGGCGAGGCTCAGGCAGCAGCTGGCCAGCGCGCGAGATCCGGGGCGATCTACAGAAAAGCGCACTCCGGTAAAAATAACACTTGCTTTTTCGTTTCGCGTAACGATAATACAGGCCATGGGCAGCAAGAACGCAGCCCACCGACGCCGGCCGGATGCCGGTTCTCTACGGAGATTTCCTCATGTTTGTTTCTACACTCGCCCACGACTTCACCATTGGCGCCCAACTTCGCCGCGCACAACAGCCTCTGACTGAGGACATGCTGCGCAAAATCGCGCCGTCTGTGTTTGCTGAGTCGGCCCATGACAGCCGCAGCGAGCGCTACGCCTACGTGGCCACAATGGAAATTCTGCGCGGCCTGTCCCGCGAGGGCTTTGAGGTCTACAGCGCCAAGCAAGCCACGGCCCGCAATGCCGACAAGGCCGGCCATACAAAACACATGCTCCGCCTGCGCCATCGTTCCATGCAGGCCCTGGCCGTGGGTGATTCGGCCCCCGAAATCGTGCTGATTAACTCGCACGACGGCAGCAGCTCCTATCAGATGATGGGCGGCATGTACCGCTTGGCCTGCAATAACGGCCTGATGGTGCCCGATGGCGTCTGCCAAACCGTGCGCGTCCAGCACTCTGGCAAGATTCTGGACCGAGTCACGGAGGGCGCATATGAGGTGCTCGACGGTCTCACTCGAGTCATCGGCAGCCGCGATGAAATGCGGGCGCTGACACTCAACGAAGGCGAACAGCGCGCATTCGCTCAGGCTGCGGCGCTCTTGCGATTTGAACCCGCCGAAGGCACCGAAGCGCTGCCCGTCACACCTGAGCAAGTCAACCGAGCACGCCGCACCGAAGACCGCGCCGGCGACCTTTGGACCACGTTCAACCGCGTGCAAGAAAACGTGATCCGGGGCGGGCTGCGTGGGGCGACGGTCGACGCGAACGGCCGCCGTCAAGTGCGGCGCACGCGTGAAGTCAACGGCATTGACCAGGACGTGAAATTGAATCGCGCTTTGTGGACCCTGGCCGAAGAAATGCGCCGCTTGAAGGCCTAAGCCCACCGCCTGGCCAAGCCCTCCCGGCCTGGTCAGGCATCAGAAAGGCGCAGTGATATAAACCCACAGTCGCCCACCGCGACCCGCCGCCGGCCGGTAGCCGGCTCTCCACTGCCGAACAGGCAGCACAAACCAACTGGAGATCACCATGGCAAATTTTTACGCTTACAAGAAAGAAACGGATTCATCTGGCGCCGCGGTTTACAAGGAACTGCAACTCCACCAGTTCCCCACCAAGACTGGGCGCGATGAATGGTGCGACAAGAACTCAGCGAAGGCCGTAAAGGCGTCAGAAATTCCCGCGCGTCACTTGAGCCTCTTCCGTCAGTTTGGCCGGTCCCGCCGTGCTGATGGTGGGTTCTGGGGAGTCGTGGATAGTGGCTCAAACTCATGAATCCCACTGCGGCTGCTAGTTGAGCCCCCCCAAAAAACCATCACCCCACAAGCCCGCCCCGTGCGGGCTTTTGACCTGTTAACTCATGAGGTCGTGATGACAAGCAAACACTACGGATGGCAGAAGCGCTGGCGCGTGGATCTGGCCGCGCGCCAGGCCGTGCACGAAAGCGGCCTGATCGTGGAATACACCCAAGACCCCGCCGACCCGGCTGCATGGGATGGTGAGCTGCTGCCAGATCCTGCGGTGCATGCAGCGCTGATCGCAAAGCACGGCCCGCACAATATCGGCCCAATGATGGCCCGCCTCATGCGTGAGGCCGGGCAGATATACAAAGAGGCCCTCAATGACAGACACTAAGCCCATGGCGAAGAGCGCGGCAGTATCCCCAGCCCCTGCAACCCGCGGCCGCCCGGTCACCGGCAAAGCCCTCAGCGGCGCCGATCGCTCCCGACTCCGGCGCGCCAAGCTGGCCGAAGAGGGCAAGCGGCAAATCAGCGGTGTGACCCTCAGCCCCGCAGCCGCTAACGCACTGACCCAGCTGAAGGCCCAAGGCCTGACGATTGACCAGGCCGTGAGCCGAGCCCTCGAGGCCCTCGCCCGGTCGATCTGAGCCCCTGCCGGGAGGCAAAAAGGGCCGATCTGACCCCTAGCACCATTCCGGAATCACCCCGAGCACTACTCCGGAATGTGGTGGGCTTTAGCCCTGCAAAACACCGCTGACCTTATGCGTTACCCTACTGCGCCTTTCATGCAAAGGCGCAATCAAACAAAAGGGGGAATCCATGGCGCTCATCACTTGCCCAGATTGCAAGGCACAAGTCAGCACTGATGCTTCTAAATGCCCGCATTGCGGCGCTCGAACCAAACCCAAGAGCAAAGTTTGGATGTGGGTATTGGGCGCCCCTTTGGCCTTGTTCGTGTTCTTCGCAATAGTGGGCAGCAACAGCCCTGATGCTGACGCAAAGCGGCAGGCGAGGGCCGTGATCGACGTCTGCATGTCTGACATGAAAGACCCGCTGAAGCCAGCTCAAACAAGAGAGGCTGCGCGCTGGATGTGTGAACGACTGCGCGACGATTTTGTTCGCAAGTATGGCGTTCAGCCCTAACTCTGCTTGAGTCGCCGCTTCACCGCCCCCACCGTCGCCCGCACCATGCCCCGCGTCAACACGCCCTGGTCGAAGTAGGTCGCCTTGGTCGGGCCCAGCACGCCGGCGCGCAGATCTGGCCCCAGGCGCTCCAGCGCCTGCATCGTCGTTTCCTTGCCGGCCTGGTCGGCAGCCGAGATCTCCGGGGCAAACACCGCCACCACAAAGCTCAACACATTGGGGTGCGGGGGCCAAGGGCAGCGGGCGCGATCGGGGTACACACCCGGCCCCAGGCCGTACAGGTTCTGCTTGGCGTACAAGTCGCAAATGTCCACCCTGGGGTGGCGAGGGCTCAAGAGGAAGCGAAAGCCCACCACGCCAGGCGCAGCCGCGGCGCCGCTCATATAGGCCTCGCCATGCGCCCGATTGATCTCGGTGCGCGCCACGCGCAGGCTGTTGGCCAGGGCGCCTGAATCCGCGTTTTCCAGCGTGGCCACGCCGGCCTGCACCACCTTGCCCACATCCGCCGCGCCTTGGGCGCGCTGCGTGTCAGGTGGCACGGCCTGGCCGCGCATCATCAGCTCTTGCGCCGCCTGGTCAGCGCCCCAGCCCTGCACCACCGCTTGCTCAATGCCACGGTGAATCGCCTCCCGCGCGCCCCGGTCCACCCGCCACAGCCGATCGCTCAGATTCAAGCCATCGGCCGCCCTGAAGTTGCGAGTGAACAGCACCGCCGCGTCCACCTGCTCCAGCGCCTGCATACGGCTCAATACGCCATGTGGCGCATGGCCCATGGCATCGAGGCCCGCATGCCCGCCGGCCGCCCGCATCCCCTCTTCCGTCAAAGGCTCCACGCCCAGGCCGGCCGCCTCGCGCAGCGCGTCAATGATCAGCTGGGTGCGCGCCGAGGCCAGCGCATCCAGCACATGGTCAATGCGCTCGAGCAAGCCGCGCAGCTGGTCCAGCTTCACCCGGGCCGCGCCGGCGGCCGCGCCCTCGATGGCCGCCCGCACCTGCTGCGCTGCATCGGTGTAGATCCGCCGCAAGTCTTCCACCATGCGCTCATCCAGCGTCTGCATGCCCGCCTGCGCCGCTGAGCTGGCGCGGCGAATCGCTGCACCCACGGCATCCGAGTAAAGCCCCGCCGGCATCAGCCGCCCCGGCCTCGGCCGCCATTGCTGCCCTTCACCCCAATGCTGGTGGCGCTACCCCCCTTGGGGGCATTGCCGGGGGTGATGCTGACTCGGGCGCCACCTTGGGGGGCTGCGCTGCCTGCACCGCCCCCAACAGGGGGCATGCCCGGCTGGCCCCCCTCCAGCGTGGGGGCATCCCCCGGATAGGGGTTGCTGCGCTGCGCCCACTCATCAGCCGCCGCCGCCACCTGCACCGGGTCACGCCCGATCTCGGCCCACACCATCGGCGGGGGCAAGCCCAGCGCTTGCAGCTTGAGGCCCATGTCCGCGATCTGGTTCGGCGTCTCGGTTCGGCGCTCGCTGAAACGCAGGCTGAACTCTTCAGGCCCCGCCACAATGCCCTTGAGCAGCAAGTGGATCCGAAAGATCGACTCATACTCCCAGGCCAGCGTGTCCTGCAGGCTGTCGATCTCGTCGTAATAGTCGCGCTTCAAGTCCTCCAGAATGTCGCGGCTCAGCCCCTCGGTGTAGCCCATCAAGCCCTTGGGCAGCGGCGTGCCAGCAAAGAAGCTGTCGAGCAGGTGCACCACGTCGGCAATCTGGTCCAGGTTGGCGTCCCCTTGCACCGGGCTCACGGCGCCGCGCCGGTTGCTGTAGAAGTCCGTGGTGATCTCGCCTTTCTCGCCCTCCACATTCTTGCGGTAGATCTCCAGGTCTTCTGTCGTGGCCCCCTCCAGCACATGGCTCAGCCGCATTGGCGCGCGCTGGCGGCGGCGGATCACCATGTCCTCTTCGGTCATCACCAGCTTGCGCCAGGTCTCGGCCACCGAGTCCAGCATGGGCCGGCCCATCTCGCCCATATCGTCATAGTTCAGCGGGTCGAAGCGGGCCATCTGCAGCTGGTAGGCCGCAAAGGTGGCCAGCACCTCGCCGGTCAACACATCGCGCTGCTCATAGGCCCTCGTAGGGTCTTTGAACCGGCCATTCGCATCCACGATCGGCACGATCGTCTCGGCCGGCATCCGCACCGCCGCCACCACCCGCTGGCGCTCATCCAACACCAGCTGCAGCGGCAAATTGCCCTCGCTCACCAGGCCGCGCGCATCGCTGCGCAGCTTCTGCACCCGCGTCAGCTGCAGCCGCTCGGCAAAGTCCATCCACTCGCGCCGCAGGGTTTCGGCGCTGCTGGATTCCTGGAACTGCATCAGCAGGCCGCCGCGAATCGTGTCGCGGGCCACGCGGCCGTGGATCCGCTTCACGCGGCCGTCGCGCACCTCCATCTCGCGCAGCATGACGATCTTCTCGCGCACCTCGGTACTGACCGCAAACTGCCGATAAAAGCGCTGCATCGCCACATCCGCTGGCGTGCGCGAGCCTCGCTCCCCCGCTGGGCGTGAATACAGCGGCGCCAGCGCCTGGCGCAGCAAGTCTGCCCCTGCGGTCTTGGCCGTGCCGGCCAGTTCTTTCCAGTAGCCCATGGCCATCTCCTTTTTGGTCAGCCCAGGGCCAGGCGCCCGCCCTGCCCCAGCAAATCCTCGCGCCCCACGCGCCGGCTCTGCACCACAGCGGGCGCGTCTTCCAGCCCCCGCGTCACCAGCGCATACACGGCGGCGCAGAGGCCATCGAACAAGTCATCCCCGATCTTCTGGTCAGCCATCTGAAAGCTGCTGTAGCTCGCCTTGGTGGGCAGCGCCTTCATGTTTCCGACCTGCCGCACAAAGGCCAGCCACTCCGGGTCTTCCTGAGCCCAGCCCGTGTCGACATAGGGCAAAGCCATGCGGCCGTGGTGGAACAGCTCGCGCACCGCGCTGGCCATCACATGCTTGGTCATGCCCTCAAAGCGCATGGGCGCAAAGGCCCACTTGTTCCACGCGCTGGCGGTGCTGTTGCCGTCATCCACCGTCTCGCGGTTGATGTGCGTCAGGCCCTGGTTGAACAAGTCATCATTCACCGCGGTGAGCATGCCCACGCCGTAGGCGTCACCAATCGCGTAATCCGGCCGGAAGTAGTCCCACGCCGCCACCAAGTCGCGCCGCAGCGTCTGGTCGCTAACGCCCGGCGCCCACAGCTTCACATACGGCACCGTGACCCAATTGCCCACTGTCTCGGTCACCACCAAGCTGCTCTTGGAGGCGGCCGGGTTCTCGCCGTGGCCAGTGTGGTCATAGCCAAAGCTGAGCAAGCCGCGTTTCTTGTAGCGCTCCCCCGGCAGCGGCCCGGCGCGTGTCAGGCCCGCTTCCAGGCCCACGGCCAGTGCGCGGCGGATGTGCTCTTCCCAGATCCAGTTGCGCGCCTGGATGTTCTTGCACAGAAACTGCCGGATCCACTCATCCGCCGGCAGCTGGATCCGCATGCTCTCGGCCCAGCCCTTGTCGATCGCCCCCAGCAGCTGGCCCAGGTGCACATCGACCGTGGTCAGAATTTTGTACTCGCCGGTGTTCAGCAGGCTTTGCAACACGCCCGCGCCCTTGAACACCCCGCAGATGCGAATCTCCGGCTTGAACTTCGCCACGCCGGCGTCCACGCCCAGGCGCCGTGCCGCGCCCAGCATCGGCAGAAAACGGCTCATCAGCCGATCCTGCGGCATATCGTCCACCTCTTCGATGCTGGCGATCGTGATCGCGTCACCGTCGATCTGGCTCATGATTCCGTACGCGCCCGCCTTGCTGTGGTTGGCCAACTCAAAGCCGGTGTCCTTCAGCTGCGGCCGGCCCTGCTTGTAGGCCACATAAGCGCTCAGCATCGGGCTGCGACGAATCGCCTCCACCATGTAGTCCAGGTTGTTCTGGCTCTGCTGCAGCCGCGGCGCCACGATGCCGCATTCCTGGTAGCCCTCGGTGGCCAGGCGCTCCAGGTTGTACATCTCTTTTACGGCCGTCTTGCCCGTGCGCCGGCAAGAGAAGTCCGCCGTGTTGCGGTGCTGGTCCATCTCCACCATCTTCAGCGCCTGCACCGGATCGAGCTCGACGTTGTGCACATGCTTGTGCCATAGCACATGCGGCCGCAGGCCCGTGGCCGGGTCCACCTGCGCATAACGCATGATCTCGGTTTCAGCCACGCTGGCATGCTTCACCCGCTCAGCGCCTGTCACCCTCATTTGGCGCTGCTCCTGCCCGTCTGCGCTTCATGCTCGAGCAGCACCGGGTCTTGCGCCGCAGCCTTACGCGAGGCCTCCACCAGCGCCGGCATGCGCTCCAGCGCAGCCGCCATGCGGTTGCTGAAGTCTTGCAGCATCTCCACCGGCTTGGCATCCGCCCCCAGGCGCCCGCGCAGCTGCGCCTCTTCGTCCTCTTGCGCTTTGATGGTCATGCCCAGGTCGCTCAGGCTCAGGCCCAGCCGGCTGACCAGGTCGGCAATCGGCTTGAAGGCCGGGTTGGCCGAGTACTCCATCACATTGCGCAGCTGGCCATGCTCATCCACATAGGTGAGCGTGACGCAATTGCCCTCCTTGTCCACATGCACCTTGGGCACCTTCAGCACCACGCCATCACCCAGCACCGCCTGCAAACACATTTGCAGCGAAGCCACCAAGGCCGCGTGCAAGTCGCCGTGGATCTTGGCCAAGGCCTTGGGGTTCTTCTGCTCAAACGCCGCGCTGTGCAGCATGAAAAGCTCGGTTTGCTTCACGCAGGCCGGCTGCTCGCCGCACCAATACCGGTTCACCTCGCAGCCCGAGCAGAAGGCGTATCCATCCGGCTTGGCCGGGAAGTAGTGGGCCACCCGGGCATTCAGCCCGTGCTTCATGGCATTAAAGCGGGTGCGCAGCGCTTCCTCCGGCGTGGGGTGGCCCTCCAGGTTGGCGGCGCTGTTGGCCTGGCCGGCTGGCGTCTTGGGGCCGGTGCTCATCTGGTGCGCCTTCAGCAAGGCGCGCTCCCACGGGGCCTGCGGCTGGTGCTCTTCGTCGCAGGCGGGGCAGTTGCCGTAGTAGCGGAAGGGGTGGTGAGCCGCGGCCGGGTCGGGGTCAGGCTCCACCAGGTCGGGCTGGGCGGCCCAGTCGTGACGACACACCAGGCAACGGAAAGTCACCCGGTCCATTTCTGCCGACCAATCTCTTGTACCTCTGCGCATCGTGCCGGCAGACTACCGGCGTGCTCAGGTCAATTGCAGAGGGGGCACGGGGCCGCTCAGGGGCGGCCAGCCGATCAAGGCATCTGCGCCGCTCTTGCCGCTGCCAGGCTCTGCTCCACCTGATCGGCGGGCTGTGCGAGCAAATGCCGCACCGCCGCCACAGACACCACGCCTCCCGGCGCGGCTGCAGACAACACATCCAATACCGCCTGGAGGCTTTGATGGGCCTGATTCAGCCCAGCCTCCAGATCGGCCAGCGTCTCTTGGCTGCGCTCATGCCTTAGCTGCAGCGCCTCGGCATCCCGGGCGGGCTTGCCGTAGGCAGGAAAGCCCGGCGGCAAGCCCGAGCAAAAACAGCGCGAAAACTGGCCCAAGCGTGAAAAAGGGCCAGCCTTGCTGCATCCATTGTCAGAGCCGTGCGTTTCCTTCGCCGGCTGCTTGTTCTCTGTGTGCATTTCTTGGCTTTCAGCTACTACTACGAACTATCTTTTCCAGTCTGGACCAAGAATGAACGGCGCGCTCGCTCGCCAGATGAGCCTCCCCCCACTTAAACAGGGGGGGGAGACCGTTTTTGCGGGATTCGTTCACGGTTCACGCCTCAGATTTCTCTCGGGACCACCAATTTCTCCACGCCGCTCAAGCCAAGACTCCACACCTAACCTCACCAAAGTCACCAACATCCAATTCAGGCTCCGGTCCTCTTTTTCGGCAAGCTCTTTGACCTGCGCATGGAGAGGCTGCGGCAGCCTGGTCATCAGCCCAATGATGTCTTTCAAAAGGCATCCCCCTAGGTTCGTAGTGACACCGTGTCACTATACAGACGGTGCGCCATAGTGTCAGAGTAGTGTCATGACTGACCAGCACCGCAGCCAATACCGGTTGCCTACCGATCTACACGACAAGCTCCAGCACGCTGCCCGCCTGAACCAGCGCAGCGTCAACGCTGAATTGGTGGCCCGCTTGCAAGCCAGCTTTGACCCGCCTGCCGCCCAAGAGGCCCTGCAAGACTTGATCGAAAACGCGGTGCGCCGAGGTCTGGGCGAGCGGTAATCAAACGCCGGTGCGGCTGACGCACGGTTCATTTCACTTTCGACCAATCAATGCTTCGCGTGCGGCCAAAGTGAAACGCACCGCAGCCGCAGCCATAGGCCCGCAAAAAGCTCACGATGCGATTGCCTTGCCGCTCGCGCTGACGCGTCAAGGCTGCTGCAGCAGCTTGGGCCGCGTCCAAGGAAGGGAATGGCCGCTTCCCCTGCGGGCAGTGGCGGCGAGGCGCTGCGGCCTGCTTTGAAGTTTTAAGCATGCTTCTTCTCTTCCCACAGCGCCTTCATCGTGCGGCGCAGCCGCTCCACTTCTTCAGGCCCACGCTTATGCGCCAGCGACTCCAGCCAGGCACGGCGCTGAGCCAGCGTCGGCAAGGCCGCAATGGTCTGGGCCTCACACTGGTGCCGCCAAGCCTCGGAGGCGCTGTCCACCTCGGTGCCGTCGATCAGGCGGGGCATGGTTCAGTGCCTCCAGGCCTGCAGCAAGGCCGTAGCATCAAAGCGCTGAGCTGCTGCCTCGGCCTCTTGCACCTGCTGCTCGGGCACTGCCTTCTTGTTCACAAACAAACCCGCGCGGCCGTGGCCCCCGACCCGATCGCCCAGGTTCACCACCTCGCCGTCTCGCACCAGCATGTAGATGGTGTTGCCGATCGCTTTAGCGCTTAGATTCAACGCCGCCACCAGCTCCGGGATCCGGCGGGGTTTGTTCAGCTGCGATCGCACCCGCTGCTTGATCGAGCCCGTGTACCTCGGGCTGGTGTATCGCCGTTCGCTTTGAATCGTGCTCATTGAAGTCCTGCCTTTCTCTTCAAGTCAAAGGGTTGATCCAGCCGTGGGCATATCCGCCCACTTGGTCACCCGGCTGGTGAACGTGCCGCCGGTGGCCGCGTCTCGCCAGCAGAGCGATTCGGTGTCCCAGTAGCCAAACCAAGTCGGCTCATCAGCGCCTTCAAGAGCAACCAACACGGTGGTGTCTGAGTCTGGGAAACCGGCTTCCGGCAAGTGGTTCCAGGTGATGAGCTCTGTGGATGTGCTCATGCCGCACCGCCTTCAGTGGCCTTCATGAACACCAGCCAATGCGTGCCCGCCTTCTTGCCCGATGTATTGCCAAAGAGCGGCCGATGGGGTGTCAGAGCCAGCACTTCGCTGAGCTTCACCTGGGTCTCGTTCCACTTGAAAACCAGCACGCCGTCGGTAGACAGCACGCGGAAGCATTCAGCGAAACCTCGCCGCAAGTCATCGCGCCATTCGGGGCCGAGCTTCCCGTATTTGGCTGCGAGCCATGAGCGTGGCCCAGCTCGCACCAGGTGCGGCGGATCGAAGGCCACTAGCTTGAAGGCGCCGTCTGGGTACGGCATCTGGCGGAAGTCCATCAGAGCGTCAGGCTGGATGTGCAGCGTGCGCGTGCCTTTTTCATTCCCATGGCTTCGGTCGGTGACGGTCAGCGTTTCGCTGCGGCGATCTCCGAAGATGACATTGGGGTTCTTCCGGTCGAACCACATCATCCGGCTTCCGCAGCATGGATCCAGAATCTGCTGAGCGCTCATACCGCACCGCCGTTCTGTTCAAGCCGCTTGAACTCGACCACCCAGACCCAAGGGTTCAGTGCCCAGGCCTCGGCGCCGTTGATGGACTCCCAAAGCGCCTGGAATGCGCGCTGGGTGCTGGGGAACTTGTTGCCGTTGCTGACAATCTCAGCCGCCCAATCGGCTGCACCTTCGGCATGGGCGTCATCGTTGCTGATCTCCTGCAGCCGCTCCAGACGCACGCCGGTGATCTCCAAGGTGATGCGGCTGGCGTGGCGTGGCATGTGGATTGAAGGCGTCCAACGCTTCTTCTCGCCAAGCAGGTCACCAAGTCGATCGCCATGCGTGTAAGTTGCCCTGTAGTCGGTCTCGATCCAGGGGCGCGTCTGCCCGTCGATCCTGGCGAAGGCCTCTCTCACCCACAGCCGATCGCCCGGCTGGCCGTAGCGGCACCATCGGATTGCTTCGCTCTGGCCTTCTACGGTATCAAGCCAGTTCACCTGATTGAACCCCTTGCGATCGCGTCGACCGGGAAACTCCAAGCGACCCAGCGTGAGCATCGTGGGCACCACCCGCCGCGTCTGTGTCTTCGTGCCGGCCAAGATTGCGCGCACCATCGGCGCGCTGAAAAGCATGGGCCGCTCTTTCATGCCGCACCGCCTTTCTGCTCAATCTCGGCCACCTCAAAGACCGGGCACTCTTCCCCGGACTTCAAGGTAACGAACACCTTGTTGATGATGAACAGCCCGCCGCTGGTGTAGTTGCAAGGGCCGCCGGAGTACTTGAAGGCCGCCGCAGCAGCTGCGGCCCGGTCACCGGTGTAGCGGCCCACGCAAGAGAAGGCCACGGAACCCTCGGGCGCTCCAGCTGCGCGCCAGTCCTGCACGGCTGCAACATGGCCACAGCTCGGGCAGACGAATCGCCATTTCAAAGGGTCAGCGCCAAAGCGCTCAACAGCTTGGGCCCGCCAGGCGTCCTCGGTCATGCGGGTGACGGGCTTGATTTGGTGCATGCTGCTCATGGCCTCACTCCCCCACCAAAGAAATGCCAGAGGCTTCCGCCCGCAGCAGCATTTGAAGCAAGGCCGTAAGTTCACCCAGGAACCCATTCAAGACAGTCAAGGCCTGATCCAGTTCATCGCCATCAATGAACTCGACAAGCCCAGACATAGTGTTCAGCAAGCCGCCGCAGGTGGTCTGAATTTGAGCGCGGAGCTCCTTGGCGGCTGCGCAGGTCCGGATCGGTTGATGCTCGGGTTGCTGCGGCACTCCCTCGGCCTGCGCGGGGTCTGCCTGGGGTGCGGCAGCGAGCGTGTATGCCGTCATTGCATCGCGGATGCCGGCTGCGTATTGACGATCCTCTTCGCTGTCGCTGGCCGCGTGTAGGCGCTCACGATCTTCCAGTTCATCCAACCAATCGGGGCGGACGGTCGGCATCTGTGGTTTCGATGCATCGAGCATGGCCTGCACAACAGGATTACGTCTAGCGTAGTCGGTCGCATCACCCCAAAGGGCGGCTACATCGGCCTCGTCCGTCGTTCCGCCTTCCACATACGCGGCACGCACCGCATCAAAAAGATCGCGCCGGTCAACTTGGACGCACCCGGCCGGAACTCCCTGGGCCTGCTGGGGCTCTGCCTGGGGTGCGGCAGCGGAAGTCCATCCCGCATTGAACGACCCGGCAATGTCGGGGACGATGGCGCAGTCGTCGCACTCGGCTAAATATTTGGCAAATGCTTTTGCGTTTTCGGCAACGCTTGGCACTACCTGGGCCTGCACGGGCTGTGCCTGGGGTGCGGCAGCGAGCATCGCGTCAACCATGCGCTGGGGCGTGCCGTCCAGCCCGCTAGCGCGCAGCAAGACCTTACAGGCAGCAACATGCTGTTCTTTGGTGAGTTTGGCGGGCATTTCCTGGGCCGTTCGCTCAGACTTGCCGCGCAGATACGCTTGGTACAGAGCCTCAGCATTAACAGAAAGCTCCGCAAGCTCAGCCGCATGCTCATGGGCGATAGTCGCACCAAGGGGCTTCTCGATCAGTTCGCCATACTGAAGCACATTCGGAGTGCGCCATCCGGGCGTCTCCATGCAGGTGCCGCTTCGGCGGGCTGGCATCCAGTTTGAAGGAGTGCCGTCAGAGAGTTCGAAGCGAACCCAGCACCAAGCGTTTTCCTGAAGATTTGCGGGCATCCGCGTTGCTTCGCTCATGGTTGGACCTCCAATGGAACGGTGAACTCGACGCGAACGACCTTGGCCTTGAATCCCGCCTCGATCAAGGCGCGCTTGTGGGAGACGGCAAATCTGCGCTGAGAAAGCGTCCAGACCGGAGGAAGAATTCCTCGATCCGATGCGCACAGGTAGCCACTCCCGTCCTTGCGATTGATGCTGACAGACCATCCGTAGCGCTTTGATTCGGTACTCATACCCGACCCCCAGTCACCGCCAGCACCCAGCTGCTCGCCGGCTGCTCATGACAGCCGATCGGTGCAGAGGCAAAGCCACCCACCACGGGGCCGGTCACGGCATAGCGGTGCGCCGGCGGCGAAGGCAGCACCGTGCGCTTGGTGTGAGGGGTGATGATGGGCTCCACCGCGTCCAGGGCGGCCCGCTTGGCGGCGCGGCCGGCGGCGTCTCGGGCCTCGGTCTCGCGGCGCTTGAACAAGACTTCAGACAAGGTCTTGTCGTTTCGGCTCAAGGTGCTGGGCGAAGCGCGCGGCGCGCGGCGCGTGTTGCGGGTCACGGCGGGCTTTTGCGCACGCTGGCCCACATGCAGGCCGGGGCGCACATCGGGCCGGGCCACCCAGGCTTGGGCGTCGGCCAAGTTGGCAAACCAGCGCAGCTCGGCGCTGCTCTTGGCGCCCACGCCCACCTTGTAGGCCACACCGCCGCTCACCAGGCGGTTGGCCGTCAGGTTGAGCTGGTGGCGGGTCAGGCCGGTGTCGGGGTTGGCCAGCTGGCGCTCCAGGTCGTTGAGGCCAAGGCCCAAGGGGCCAGCGGCTTGCACGGCGGCCAGCACCAGTTGGCGCGCGGTGGTCTTGGTGCTGCTCATAGCCCGGTGCTCCCCATCGCATCATCCAAGGCGGCGTAGAGGTCAGAGCCGCGGCCCATCACCGTGCCGTCTTCTTCGACCAGCTCCACCACCGGGCCGCCGCCAAACACCAGCTCAAAGCACTGAATGCTCACATCACCTTGTGCTGCCAGCCAGCTCAGGCGGCTGGTGTTGCGGCCCAATTCCTCGGCCGGGGTGAGCGTGCTTTTCAAAGGCAGGGGCGCGCTCTTCGTCACTTCTTGGGTATCCATCTCAGCTTCTCCTTGGGTTGTCAGCCAGGCGCCGCGCCAACCCGTGGGTGATGCGATCGCTGACCGTGTTGAATTTGTCTTTGCACCAGGCCGCGCGAGCCAGCAGCTCGCCCTGCAAGGCCGGGTCGCCGGGGCATTGATGAGCGGCCTGGCGCAAGGCCTGCTCCGCGCTGCCGAGCTGGGAGGCCAGCTCGTACAGCGGGTTCTTGAAATTGCTTGGGGTGCTTTGTGGGTTCACGGGGTGCTCCTTTCAGATCACGGGTTCGGGGTGTTCCACCGGTGGCGTGGCATGCAGGCCGTACTGCTCCATGGCCTCGAGGGACAAGCCCACCATGTGGCCCACGCGCTTGCCCGCATGGGTGCACTCCATCTGCTCGACAAAGACCACGCCGGCATTGGCCAGGGCTCGCTTGAAGACGCGATCGCTCTTCACGGGCAAGTCATCCCAGAAAGCGCGAAGCGAGGGCTCGCGCGCCAGGTGGTCCATGACATGGGCCGTTCGAACAGCCAAGACCTCCACGCCTTCCACCTTCTTGAACACAAAGGGGTAGCGGAAGTTGCCGCGAGCGATCTCGCTCAACAGGCTCTTGACGATCCAAACCCACGGATGGCGATCGCCCTCGGTGTCGGCAATGTGCAGGTTCATCTGGCGCGTCAGGTCGCCCAGAAAATCACCTTGAGACACATCGATGCCCGCAAAATCGCACAGCAGCGTCCAGGCTGCACGCACGGCGCCGTAGTTGGTCAACATGCGGGCGGCGCCGGCATCGTCATCAGCGGCTGAGCAGCTGCGGCGCAGCTCGGCCATGCAGCGGGTGTGCAGCTCTTGCACCCGCGCCTTGGGGATGGTGCAGAGGTATTCCATCCACTGCCGCACCGGAAACACCGGCAAGTCTTCAGGCATCAGCTTGCCGCGCTGAGCCTTGGTCATCATGTTGCGGACCACCTTGCCGGCCAGCGTGTCCACCGGCACATCCTCACCGGCCAGCAGCACTGGCGCGCAGAGCAAGAAGTCTTTGAGGTCAGAGCCGCGGCGGGTGTGGCTGTACTGGTAGCACTCTTGCAAGTTGGCCACGGCCTTGGTGATCAGGTCTTGCTTGTTGGCGCTGAGCTCGCCCCAGCCCACGGGGTGGCTGGTGTAGCTCACCGAGGTCATGATGCGGAACTCGGTTTGCATGGTCTGGCGGCTGAACACCGTCATGCCGATGCTGCGCTCCAGCCGCTTGATCACCGTGTCTTTACCCACCCCCTTGTCGGCCTGCATGACAAAGTGCGGCCAAAAGCCCAGAAAGGCCTTCAGGTGCGCGCCCAGGCTCCACACCAGCATCTGCGCCGCTGAGTTGCCGCCAAAGGTGCTTTGGTAGGCGTCGATTACCTTGCGCGCATTGGCGGCCGGGCCCGAGGGGAACACCAGATCCGCATAAGGGCACTGCTGCGCCGGGTCATTGAAATAGCAGTCAGGCCCCTGGTTCACCACCGCCTGGCCATTGCGCCAGGCCAGGCCCACAAAGTTGACCGCATCACGGGCGCCGATATCGGCGGCTCGCTCCATGATGTTCAGCATGCGGCCAAAGTTGGGCGCGGAAAACACGGGGCCCAGGCGCTTCCAAACCTCGATGTTGTGCAGCTGCTCATCGGTCACCACGCGGCGCAGCAGCTTGGAGCCATGGCGAGGCACCTGCACGCTGAGCGCAAAGATCGTGCGCGGGCTGGTGTCCACATCACCGGTCATGGTGCTGGTGGGGCTGGCGATGGTGACGCGGCTCAGGCCTGCGACCCGAAAGCCGCAGACGTTCTCCATGCTCAGGATATTTTTCTGTTCAGGGTTGTCTTCGTCGTTCTCAAACTTGCTGATCCAGCTGGTGAAGTCCTCTTTGACGCGATAGCGCCAATAGGTCTGCTGGTCGTGAAAGGGCAAATACAGGCGCGGCTTGCCCTGCTGGTCTTTGCCCGGCATGCCGGGTATCAGCCACGGCTCCAAGCGCCTGACCGAGCCGGCCAGCTTCTCCGCGCCGGCGTCCTGCAGGTAGGCGTTGACGCTGGCCATGGGCTGCTCGTCATCGTCAAGCCACTCGTCCTGGTCGACCATCAAGGCCGCAATGTCCAAGCCAATCAAGGCCTCATGCACTGCCCACGCGGCCTGCTGGCCAGGGCAATAGCCCTTGCCCGATCCAGACTCAATGGGCTTGCCTGGGCAGATGCAAATCACCACCTGCTTGCCGCGCATCAGCCGCCAATCCACCTGGTGGGCGGTCCAGGTGCTGCGAATGGCCACAGCCACGGTGCTGGGCAGGTTGCAAACGTCGATGCTCAGCGCATCCAGCGGGCTGAGCACTACCACCACTTTGTGCGCCTTGGCAAAGCGCTTCCAATCGCTGCACCACAGCGCGCCCACATGGCCGCCGTATTTGGCCGTAGACAAGCCGCCGTTGTCCTCGGGGTGCAAGTACTCCAGATCCACCGCCAGCACCGCGCCATCGTCAGGGCTGCGCACGATGGCGGCCAGGGCCTCGCCGCCATAGTGCATCTCGCCCTTGGCCAGGCGCGGGCTGGTGTAGTCGTTCATGCCCAGCGTGCCGGCTTCAATCGCAGCCATCGAGGTGCGCTCAGTGATGCCGCGATCGGCCAGCCAACCCTGCAGAATCAGCCGCTGCTCGCCGTTGAGCATGGTGTCTTGGCTGCGCTGGGCCGCAAAGTCCATGCGGGTGGGCTCAGGCTGGGCAGCGTCTGGGCTCACCGGGCCGAGCAGCTCCCCGTACAGCTCGACGATCTTCATCAGCGCATCGATGGCCTTCAGGTCCAGCACATACATCGCCAGCTCGAGCGGCCCGCCGCCAATGCAGCGCCCCTCATCGTCGGTGTGGTCCTCGTCCTCAAAGCGGCTCAGGCTCTCAGCAGTGCGGGCGTAGCAGCGAATGCAGGGCGTGGCCGTCTTGCGGCGCGGGTTGAAGAACTTGCCCTTGTCTCCGGGGCGGGGCAGGCTTAGCCGGATGGCCAGATCTTCACAGTCGATCTTCTGGTCAATCAGCTCGTACAGAGAGGGTGGGCTGGCGTCTGTTGTTTTCATGGGTCAGTCAATGCAGCAGCTGTGCCTGCTGGTGAGGGGCTTGCGTGTTGGGTGAGGGTTGCGGCCTAGAACAAGGTCGCGTTGCGCTTGCTGCGGGAGGCCTCAGCCGCAAGCTGTTTTTGATAGACCGCCTCCACCGCAGCAGCCACGGCCGCCTGGTAGGACCGGGCCGCGTCAGACCGGCGGCCGATCTGCCGGTACCAGGTCCACACATCGCGCTGCATGACCCGGGGCACCTGCCGCCAATGCGGCAGGCACATCAGAAAACCGGGCTGCACCAAGTGCTGGCAATTGGCTGTTGCACATTCGGCAGTGGGCAGGCAGTTGGCTGCGGCCGCACGGGCTCGGGTGATGGGGTGGCTCATGGTCAGATGCCCCTTCCTCGGAGCGCGATCACGGCCAAGTAGCGGGCCGAGCCGAGCTTCAGCAAGACGATGGCCTCTGCGGCCTTGCGGCCCTTGGCCTCCACCACCATCTGGCGCCGGCGCTGATAGTGGTCCACATGGGTGACTTTGAAGGTCATGATGCGGAGGCCTCCGCAGGCTCAGGCGTGGCAAAGCTCTCATCCTCCAACACGACGAACTCGGCCATGCCCTGCGCGCTGAGTTCTTTGGCCTTCGCCGCGGATTGGCCAGGTGCAACGTAGAACACCCAGGGGTGGCCGTAATACACGCCGGTGCCGCGATCACCTGCATCGCGCAGCTCTTCGCGGATCTCGGCCAGCGAGGCGCTAAGCGCTTGGCGATCGGCCTCTTCTTTGGCATCGATGAGGGCATCATTCAGCGCGGTAATCAACTGGCTGATGCTGTCGATACCCAAGCTCACACTGAACACTGATTCAGTCCAGTGGTTCTGCCTCAGAATCAGCGACAGCTGCACGCTGTCCCAGTCCTTGAATCGAAACACTTGGGCCCGTGCTGCTGGGCCCTCTTTGGGCCGTGTCTCATCTGTCAGTTCGATGGTGGCGTGGGTCTCGCTCGTAGGCTTCACGCAGTCCTTGCCCAGGTAGAAGAGCTGGTTAACGCCAGATCCGTCAGATTCCAAGTAAGCCAGCACTCGGGGTTTGATCAGGACCTTGCTCATTGCCGCCCCCCTGCTTGTTGTTGCATCGCCAGGCTGCGCGCCTGGGCCTTGGGCATGCGGCGGCCGTCGACCTGGCGCAGCTCCTGCGCGTATTCCTCTCGGGCGCAGTCGGTGTACATGCCAGTGCTGGCCAGGCTGGTGTGGCCCAGAGCGCGCTGCGTGGTCTTCAGCGGGCTGGCACCGCGGCTGCGGCGCATGATGTTCATGGCCCGGCTGTGGCGCAGGCTGTGGACGGTGAAGCGTGGATCCAGCCCCGCCTCTTTCACCCAGAGCTTGAGGCGCGACTGGTAGCTGCGCACGGCCAGCGGCTGGCCTTCGCGGCCCCAGATCAACGGGGCTTCTTCGCCCAGGGCCGGGGTCTGCTCTTGGCGCGAAATCATGATCAGCGCTTGCAGGTGCAGGCGCACCGTCTCGGTCACCAGGTACTCATGAGCTTTTTTCTTGCCCTTGCGCTGGTCGGGCGTTGACACCAGCCAGCCAGTGGCCAGCGCGGCCTCGGCCTGGGTCAGGGTCCACAGGCTGAACTCAGTCACGCGGGCACCCGTGCTCAGCATCAGGCCCATCCAGTGATAGTCGCGCTGCGCCAGTGGGTCGCGCCGGCTCTTGGCCGCATCCAGCAAAGCCTTCTGCTGGGATTCGCTCAAATACTTGATCATCAAACACCTCTCCTTCGTCTTCGCCGTTGAAAGAAATGGCCTGCGCAGTGAAGAAAAGCACTGCCAGCGCCACACGACTGAGCCACGCCTTCATGGGGTGCATGTGCTCAAGGTCAGGGTTTGATCTGTCGCCAGCGGGCAATAAGGGCGCCGCGTGCGCAGATCAATAACTTTTGGGCTGACCGAGGGTCGGCCAGTACTTCGTCCAGGCTCCGGTAGCGCTGGCGCCAGTAGCTGCTGCGGCAGCGCAGCGCTTCGGCTTCTTCCAGCACTTGCTCGGGGGCGGGGTCCAGGGCCAGGGCGCGCTGCGCATGTCGGCCGCGTTGAATCAGCGGATACGGTCGCTTGGCTGTTTGCATCGGGAACTTTCCTTTGCGCATCCAGGGCCTTCTTGAGCTGCGGCCCAAACAGAAACACCATTCGCTCGACCAAGGCGGCCCCACCGGGCAGCTGGCCTGCTGGCAGCTGATGGCGCACGGTGGCGCCTTCAAAGGGCGGCTTGATCGTCGGCATCGACGTAGTCCTCAATCCGCTTCACCAGGCTCATCAGGGCGCTGACGGCATCAAAGGCTTCAGCACGAACCCGGCGGGCCGCGTCCAAGCTGAAGCGCTTTTCAGCCAGGCCCTGCAGCAGTGCGCTGTTGAATTCGCCGGTTTCCTTGCCGAAGTTGGCCAGCAGCTCCAGCAGGGCCTCATCCGAGGTGCCCGCGTACTGCGCACAGTCAAAGCTGGCGCGGCCAAACATGCGGTTCAGGGCCTCGATCACCCGCAGGTCACCCCGGTAATGAGTCGCCAGCACCAGCTCGCGCAGCGTGGGCTGGTTGTGGGTTTCCTCGCCGGCATCGGCCTTGTTGTAGAGGGTGCCGGTCTTGATGCCCATGAAAGCGGCCAACTCAGCCACATCGTCCAGATAGACCAGCTGGCGGAAGGCCTCGTACACATTGGGGTCCAGGCTGCGCCGCATTGCGCTCTTGTTGCTCATGAGCGGCTCCCCCAGTTGTTTTCATTGGTGCCCAGCAGCTGGCGCGCCGAAACTGCCAGCCATGCACTCAAATCAATCAGCGCGCACATCACCGAGCACCTCGGCCAGACACCAGGGCTGGCGGGAAGTCCTGCGCCAGGGAGGCTTCCAGGCGCACGCGCAGCTCTGCGCTGCGGCTGCGATCGGAACTTTTTGCCGCAGCGTCCAGCTTCTTCACCAAGGCCAGAGGGAACTTGGCTACGATGGCTTTGTGCGGGTCGGGCTTTTTGGTGGCTCGCATGTTTTGGTATTACCGGGTGTGAATCAGATATGAATCATGATGCATCATGAATCTGAATCACGCAATACCTAACGCGTAAAATTTGCTGCGTGAACACCATTTCCAAAATCAAGGTGAGCGACATTCCGCCCACCACCTTGCGGCTCCCGCCTGACCTGCGCGACCAATTGCTGCGCGAGGCCACCATCAACGGCCGCTCTTTGAACCAGGAAATCATGATCCGGCTCAAGCTGAGCACGGACCCTGGCCCGGGTGACCCGGGGGCCCTGGCCATGCAGCAAGAGTTGCGTGATCTACGCAACCAAGTGATGCATGGTGTTGAGTCACCTGCGACTCAAAAACTCAGTGATTCAGAGCGGATGCTGCTGGTGCTCTTCGCCACCATGCCACCAGAAAAGCAGCTCAGCCTTCTGACCCTTTTGCGCCGCTGATCAATCAGTCAGCCCTGACCATCGCCCCAAAGAAAAAGCCCGCCCGGCTATGCACCGGCGGGCTTTTTTGTTGGAGCCTGGTGTGAATCAGATGCAGGCTTGCGGCTGTGTCTTGCACACCACCGGCTGCACGCTGCGCAGGGCCTCTTCGTCCTCGGCATCAGATCCTCCGCCACCACAGGCACTTAGCAGCAAAGCCAAGGCCAGGCAGAGCCAAAGACGCCAGGCGGTGATGAATGGGGTAGACATGCGAGGCTCCGTTTCAAGGGGCTGAAGGGGTGGGCGGCGCTGGAGCAAGAGGCACGGCCGCCAGCTCGGCCTCGTTTGTAGCGTCCTCGATCTGGCGCCACAAATGACGCCAGGCCGCCTTTTCTGTCAGCACCTCAGTAAGGCGCAGTACCGCCGCAGCGGGTGGCGCTTCGCCCAGCAGCTGCGCTTGCGTGATCTCGCTGGTGGGTCGGCTCACCTCAATGTCCAGCGCCGCCAAAGCCTCCAGCACAGGAGCTTTTCGGCCATGCTTGCGGTAGGCCAGCGTGGGCTTGGCCAGCCAGTCCCAGGCGGACTCATCCCAGACCCAGGTCTGATAAACCGAATCGGCCGGGCGCGTCGGCGTGCGCCGCACCGCCACTGCTTGCTGCACCCCAAAATCGTCTGTGATCAGCTGCACGATATGGGTCTTGGGGTCATAGACGCCGAGCAGCCACGCATGGCCAGGCGGCGTGTTGAGCGCCAGCAAGTCTGCGCTCATGCAAAGCCCGGTGAGCTCGCCCGTGGCCAGGGCAAATTGCGAATGGGAGGAAGTCTGCATGGTCACGGCGCGCCCTACTTCTTGATCAAGATGAAACTCACCTTGGGCGTCACGCCAATGCTGCCCAACCCGCCCCCATAGGTGTAACGGACCACATCCACAGACACGGTCCAAGGTGTGTTGCCGCCGGGGTAGTCCAAAAACACATGCGCCGTGGCGGCCATACGGTCGATGAACACTCGGGCCATCTGCCCGCCGCCGCCGTTAAGCACCTGACACTCGAGCGTGATCGTCGCATTTCCGCTCATCGGGAAGCCCGCATCGTTGCTGAGGTTGGCCGAGTAAACCCCGGACAGAATGACCTCAAGCCGCCCCGCCTGCGGCCTCGCATAAACAATGGTTTGCGCTGCCATGGCCGTCAGGTGATGTTGCTGAAAGTGAAGCCCGGGAAGCTCGCCGTGGCCACGCCGGTGGCGGCTTCGTTCTCCAGCTCCCAGGTGCCAACAGAACCTTGGCCAACATAGGGGCGCCAGGCGCCGCTGATCCTTTGGAACGCCTTGGTGCTACTGATCCATATGGCACCATCAGGCGCACCGCTAGGCTCAGAATCTTGGAAGTAGTACGGGTTTCTTGTGGCGTAATCCTCCGGCTTGCCGGTACCGCCAGGGATACCGGTCCAGAGTGCTGTCAGCCCTAGATTGGCGTCATCTGTGATTGAGGCCGTGCCATTGACATAGGTACCCGCCAGCACCCAACTGCTACCCAGCCAGATCTTGATGGTGCGAGGCGTGACGCTGGTGTCGATCCAGAGGGTGCGGAGCGCGGGCGAGCCGGGCGCAGAGCTGGAATAGACCACCTCGTTTTTGGTGGCGTCCAAATCGCCAGTGAACCCTGTCCAGCCAACGCCTCCGCTCACTTGCCCGTTCTGCAAAATCCATGGAAGCTCAATTGCGTCCGACTGGGTGGTGGATAGCATTTCAAGACCTTTGCCCTCGCCTTGTCTGCAAATACCGACAAGTGCGTAGCAGGCGCGGTATTTGCCGATAAGGGTAGGCAGACGGTTCCGGCTTGCTCCGATCCCGTACATCGCCTCCAACAAATTTGGCGGCAGCATGTTGCCACTCGGGTGATCGTTCGTCCAAACGCAGACGATCCAATCGCTTGAGTTGCCATTCAGAACGCCTGCAATTTCGTCGGCCTTGCTCTGAGGGTCGCCGTTCATCCAAGTCCGCGTAATGTCAAGCGCGCCCGTGTTGCGGTTGATGAACCGGAAGTTCCACCATGCCCCCGAGCCATCTAGCTGCGTTACTCCTTCCCACAAGCCGATGCCAAGACGCGCCTTAGTTGACTGATAGCCAAAGCTGCTCAATGTGAAGAAACGGGGCTTGCCCGCTCCCGATGTGCCAGCCCAGGTCGCCGTCTTCGCAGACTCCTGATAGATCAAATCGAGCAAGTCACGGCGGGCGTTGTAGTAAGCCTGCCATTTGGCCGCGTCAGTTGCGGGTGTGATCGATGTGTTCTTCGTTGTGTCGTAGAAGTCAGCCAGCGTCCCGATGTAGCTGTTCAAAGCACCATAGGCCGCTTCGTATGCGTCTCGCGTCGCCGCCGCATTGGGCGTTGCCGTGCCTCGGTTGTAGAGCGTGTAGCGCTCATCACGGATGAGTTGCCATTCCTTCAGCAGCGCGGGTTTCTCGGCGGCATCGATGATTCCGTTGCTGCGCATGTCTGCGAGCATATTCAGCGCTGAGACAGCGCTCGTTTGAGCATCATCGGCTGCCTTCTTTGCCGCCGACACATCGGTTATGTCCGAAATTTTGAAGTCGCTGACATAGTGGCGCGAGGTAGGCGAGCCCCCTCCGTAGTTGGCCAAAAACACCAGCTTCATGCCAATGACACCGGCAGGTACAACGGCTCCGGCGGCCCCGAATACGTTTGAATAGTCAGTGACTGCGATGTTCGGAATACCGTTGACTAGCCCAAAGTAAGAGTAGGAACCGTTACTCCATCCAGCAGGGTCATTGCCCGCCGTCGCCGTACCGCCAATTTCATTGGAGTTGACAACTACCCCGCCCGAACGAATCCACATTACCCCCAGGTAAGCTCGCCCATTGCCGTCAGTCGAGAACACCTTGGCCGAAACTTTGTACGTCCTGCCCGGTGTGTACGGGATCATTTCCGCACTCTGGATTTGCGGCGCGGTTCCGACCGCAGAGCCAACACAAGTACCCCCCGGAACTCCAACCACATCCTTAATAAAATGAGTTCCAGCCCCGCCCTCCCACGCTGAAGGCTTAGAGCACTCAGGGTCGGCATTTAATGCCCCGCCACGCGGAAGGCCCACATTGCTATTCAACCACCCTGGATCCGGCGTGATCGACCCAGCCCCCACATTGATCGCATTGCTCACCGTGATTTGCGTGCTGACCGGGTTGCTCCCATTGCCCGAGGTGTCCACATGCACCGCCCACACGGTGTAAGTGCCGGGTGCTGGCCATACCCAGTCGTAGCCGGTGGCATCGCCTTCGCCTGGCAGCGAGGTCGCCGTGGCCCAGTTCGGCCCTACGCGCAGGTAAGTCGTTTTGTAATCGGCATCAAGGCAGGTGTCATATCGCACGCGCAGCACGCCAGGCTTGATGCTGGCAGTCAAGAAGACCACAGGCCCTGGGGGCTGCAGCTTGCCGAGGTGCAGCACAGCCGCGCTGCGCCAATCGCCCGTTGCGCCCATGCCGTTAATCCAGCGAGCGCGGAACAAATAGACCGAACCCTCTTCCAGGCCCAGGATGTAGGCATGGTTGCTGGTGCCTGCGGCATCAGGGGCACGCTGCCACACAGAGTCACTGTCACGGCGGTACTCAATCTGCAATGCGCCACTGCTGCGCACCAAAGCGTCTGAGCTGTCGAGGTAGCTGAGCTTGACCCGGCTCAGAATGCTGCCATCGGTCTGGCGGATCAACGTGGCGGTTCCGCTGGTGGCCACCAAGTAGTCCACCGGATCCACCTTCCATGGATCCACCAGCGTGGTACTGGTGGGCGGCAGGCTGGCTTGGGCGTCGGTCAGGTCATACACGCTGGGCGCGTCTTGGCGAAGCGTCAGCAGCACCGGCTTACCCACGGACCAGTCGCGCTTGACCACCCGAAACACCACCTGGTTGATGCCCAGCTTGCTATTGCTCAGCCGCACCCGTTGGCCAGGTTTGAGCTGCAGCGCGCGGCGCTTGGCGGGAAACACCATCGCCTCCCCGCGGCTCTGCTCCACGGTGATGCGGGCCAGTTGCCAGCAGCGCCAGATCTCGTCGGTGAAGGGGTAGCTGCGATCGGCCCAAAGCAAATCGCCGCCGTCCTCGGCCTTGAAGGCTGCGTTTTGGTAGGGTGGGTAGTCGGTGAGCTCGCCCAGCTGCAGCGGGTCATAGAACTGGCCGCGCATGCTATTCACCACCTCATGGCCCGGCGAGCCAGCCAAGGTCTCGATGCTGCCCAGACAGTCGGCGTCCACCAGGTCCATCACCGGCGGGCTGTACACCCCGGCCTGCAGCGACCACATGCCGCCCGATCGGATGGCGTTGCCGGCCATGGCCAGGCAGAGCTGCTCGAGCGTGGCATCTGGGTCGGTGTCGGTGTGGAAGGCTCCATTGATGGTGTAACGCGGCGCGCTCAGGGTCTGAGTTTGGCCACCAGGCAGGGTCACCACCGGGGTGATGACCTGGGCGCAGTCATTCGCCGCGGTGATCATCGAGCTGGTGAGCATCTGCGTGGCGGCTGCGTTCTTGCCGAATTCGGCGCGGATGAAATCAGCGGTGCACAGCGCAGCGTTATTGGTCCAGGCCGTGACGCCAGTGCGGTAGTCATAGACCTTTTTGCCGCGAATGCGAGCTCGGGCCGGCAGCGGGCCGCCCTGGAATTCTTCATTGTTCAGGTCATAGCGCACCACGCTGTAGCAAATGCCTCGCCCACGGTCGCTGGCCTTCCAGTCAACCGGGCAAGCGGCCATCAAGACAGCGTCGGCCACCTGGTCAGCGCCGCCCAAGTGGTGGCTCACCTGCAACCAGGTGGAGGCCGGCAGCTCTTCGTCATAGCTGGCCAGCACCGTCTTGCCCGCCCAAGCGGTCACAAACTCCGAATTCACCCGCAAGGTGGCGCCGCCATCGGGGCCGTGCGGCATGATGCTGAACTGGCCGGGGGCCAAGGTGCGGGTGCGGTCCTGGCTGTCGCTGATGACAAGCATCCGCGTGGGCCGGTGCGACATTTCACCGGCGCCCTGCGCGTTGAGGTTGACCGTTTCGGTCACGGTGTCGGGGTTGGCCGAGATCCAGGCTTCGGCGTTTGAGAAGCCGCCCGTGTCCAAGCCCCCAACGCTCTTGCCGGCCAGCGTGAAGTCCACAATGGCCTCGCACTCATGCACCGCCCAGACGTAGACCACGTACTTGTACTGGTCCTTGTCGCCCGAGGTCAGCACGGCGGCCACCAAGACCGGCGTGACCCAGGTTTCTCCGTAAATTACCTGCCAGGGCGAGCTGGCGCCCTGCACCGTCACATTGCGATCACGCAAGCCTTCGTTGTAGGCATCTTTGGCGGCATTGGCGGCCTTGCGGGCCTGATCCTGGCCATAGGCGATCTGCGCCACGATCAAGACCGCTGCCACGTAATAGGCGCCGTACTGCATGGCCGCCACGATCAGAATTGGGATCGCCTGCGGCATCGCCAGCCAAAGGCCATCAGGAACCGGCGGGAAGAACCAGACCCATGCCGCCTGCGCAAGCACGCCAAGCAGGGTCAGGCCCCAGCTCACCCAAGGCTTCATACGGCCCATGCTTCGGCCTCGTAGTTCATCGGCAGCAGCACCAAGCCTGCGGCGCCAGGTGCCAGCGCAAATTCGCCCTCGCACAAGGCCAGCACAGGCCAGCGCCCCTGCGGCAGCAGCACCAAGTCGCCCCGGGTGGCCAAAGTCGCCAAAACCGGCTCCAGGCCGGCGCGAGCCATACCCGCTGCAATGCCGCCTCGCTGGCGGATCCGGCGCAGTGCTGCGGCCGCGCTGCGGCGTGGTGTGTCACGGAACTCTTGCAAGGCGTCGTCGCCCCGCAGGGCCCGCACCACGTCAGCCGCCCAGTTGCAGCAATCATTGCGGCCCCAGGCAAAGGGCTCAGTCAGGCGCTCGCGCACCAGGGCATCGAGGCGGTGGGGCCAATCGGGCAGGCGCTTGGGAAGGGTGCTCATGATCATCAACGGCGCTGGAATCGAATGCTCAGCCAGGGCTGGGGCTTGGAGCCAAACTCTTCCACCCGGGCGAAAAACGTGTCACCCGGAAAGCGAGCCTGGTGCTGGGCGTTGTTGAGGCGCAGTGACTGCGGCGCCCGCTTGTCGCGGCCCTGCAGCTCGCAGCGCATCACGGCCTGCGCGGCCTGGTCGGCGCCGTCACCGGTGCGCAGCCGCACCTGGTCCATCAGCCCGCTCCAGAGCAGCTCGGGTGTGCCTTGTAGCTGCAGCACCGAGTTCATGGCGCCCAAATAGATCAATACCGGCCGGCGCCGGTAGGTGTTCACACTGCCTCGGCACAAGGCCAGCAGCGAGGGGTCTTGTACTGCCAGGCCCAAGTCAACAGCGGGGTATTGAAGGCCCTCCGCATCTTGCAAGCCACTCACGCTCATCAGTCGGCCCGCGCCTTGCCAACTTTGGCCCAAGGCCTCCAAGCTGTGGCTCCAGCTGCACAGGCGCACGGTACCGGTGGTGAACTGCATCTCCACCAGGTAGACCAAGCCTGCCGTGGGCGCGGCGACTTGCTCGCTGTGGGTGCTCACGAAAACACCTCTTCCAGCGCAAAGGTCACGCCAGGAAAGCGCGCCCCTTGCTGCTTCATGGGTGGAACAGGGCCCTTCAAGATGAACAGGGCAGTGGGTTTGAACAGCAGTAGCGGCGTGCCAGGCGGTACCGGCGCGCGCAGCGGCGGCTCCACCACCAGGTCGGCGCGCCCATCGGCTGCGCTATTGGCTGTGAGCAGCAGGCGCTTGAGCTCACCGTTCACGCCGATCCAGCTGCCCGCCTTGAGCACGCCGGGCACATTAGCCGCCCAGAGATCGGTGTTCAGGGTGTTGCCCGTGGCGGCCGGGGCCGTCAGTCGGGTTTGGGGTGTGCCGGAGGCCGGGCCCAGCGGGGTCTCGCGCCGCCAGTCCCAGCAGCGCAGGCGGTTCACACTGCCATTCAGCCGACCCAGCAAGGCCTCCCACTCGGGTACTTCCTCGCGGCGCAGCGGGCCGGTAGTGACCTGCACCATCCAGCGAGGCGCGCCCACTATGTCGATTTGCGGCGAGCCATCAATGCCGCGCTGCACTTCTTGCGGTACGTACAGGCCCCACTCCACCTCAGCGGGGCGCAGGGACAGGGGGAAGTCGATGTACTCGGCCATGCCCTCAGTGTGGGCTGGGCGCTTGGACGATTGCAGGGGCGAGGCGGGGCCAAGACAGCGCCGAAATGGCCCAGCCCGCCCCCCGCTCTGAGCGGACTCAGTTCATCAGCCGCGCTTGAGCCAAAGTGCGCAGCACTCCGCAGCCGGGCAGTTCATCCCACTCCACCACGCGCTTCACATCTTCGGCAGAAAACGGGTGTTGTTGCCCATCGTCGTGAAGCGCCTGCCAGCCCCGCTCGGCGCAATAGTCAGCCACCGCCTGGGCATCGCCCAAGTCAGCAAACAGCGCCAAGATCTGATCCAGCATGGTGCCCGCGTCATCGCCCGCAACCAGCCGGGCCTTGAGGTCCAGCAGCGCTTCCAGCTCCGCTTGCAAGCGCCGCAGGCCTTCAGCCCGAGCGCGGTACACCCGCTGCACAGCCGCCAAAGGCTGCGCCAACGGTGGGGCGGGCATCATGGCTCCACCTCGAGGCCCAGCTGCAGCGCCGCCGCCGTCAAGCCGTCACACGCCAGGTCAAGCCGCGTACGCACACCGTCGAGCAAGGCCACGAGTCCACCACCTTCCAGCGTTGCACTCTGCGCGCCTTGCAGCAGGCTCACCAAAAAGGCGACGCCATCGCGCGCGCTTCGCGCGTCGGACAGGGCCGTGATCATGTCGGTGGCCAAGATGGCTTGATCAAGCGCGGCGCTCATGCTGCTGTACCGGCTGCGCCACCCTCCCCGCCAACGCCCGGCAAAGGCTCTTGCTGCATGCCTGGGGCCAAGCTGCGCAAGGCGCGGGGCTGGATGCCCAGCAGCCGGCTGACCTGGCGCAGGTTTTCATACAACTCTTCAGCGGCGGCGCGCTGGGTGGCGCCGCCCAGCTCGCGCACCAGGCTGCGCCGCTCTTTCAAGAAGGCCAAGCGCTGGGGGTAGGTCATGGTGCCGCTCTGCTGCGGGGCCTCGCGCCCCTCCAGCACATCCAAGACCCAGCGCCGGAAGGCCGCCGCCCGCTCGGTGCGAGAGAGCATGCCCAAGAGGTGAGCGCCGCGCAGGCTGAAGATGCGCACCGGCTGGATGCCGCCAGCGGTGGGCAGCTCCAAGACCTGGGTCATGTCGGGAGTAAATTCGTCGGCGTTGGACTGGTAGACCTGTTGGACGCGTTGGCGACCATTTAAGTACCCCAAGGCGTCCGCAATTTGCGTACCCCTTAGCCACGGAGAGCCGTGCAAGTCAACGATATCAAATTCGGTATCTTGGAAGACGAGCGCGGCTGCGCCTGCTGAGTAAGTAGCCATTTGTTGCTCCAGATTCGCTATCGAACATGAAGCTGCCACCCCTGCTAAAGGGCGGCAGCCCAGGACGGGTTAGCAGACCGGGCGAATCGCGGAGCGAGTAACCGGCGAGCCTTGCGGCTCCCCGTCTGGGCCACCATTGATCGTATAGGGACGAACAAGGTCCAGAAACGGCAAAGCCGCATGGTACTGCGGCTTCTGTGCCGCGATTCGCAAAGGGCTGCTAAACCCAACTGCATTTCTGCAGTGCGATCACTCTACATCAGGAAAGGCGCAGTGCGCAAGGCCAAAATCAATCCTGGATCATCGTCACACGCCCCTGGGCAAAGTGGATACGCCCTCGGGAATAAATCCAAACCTCGCTGGTTTGTCGTTCGGTTTGAGTCCGAATTGAGTCCTTTGGTGGCCCCCACTGCGAGGCCAAAACTTCTTGGGGGGTCATGCCAATTTTTGGCACCGGCTTAGCCACCAACAGCGCCCTCTCCCGTGCTTTCTCATCGTCGTACTGCTTCCTCTTTGCTGCAGCGTTAGCGTTTGCTTTCGCTGCCTTCGCTCTTGCCTCTCGCATCTTGATTGCTGGATCAGTTGCGTAGATGTGGCTATTGCTATCAATCAGAAAATTCTCATCTCTACTTCTTTCAAGTTTCCGCTCAAAGTCATCTTGAGCAAGAAAGCCTATTTGCCCATTTGACAGAGCAACTTTAAGAAAACGATTCTCTTCGAATGCATAGCCAAATCTAGGGTCTACAACTATTGCTGTAACCACAAAACTAAGCGGCTCTTTTACTGAAAACATGCGACCCGTACCAAGAGCAATTCTTGGCTCGACCAAAAACTTGAATCCAGGGCTAAGAGGGTCAGATTTATCCAGCACGGAATGGCGGGAGTCGCCAGGTGCACCCAGGCTCCTTTCTTGCTCAGGACGAATCCAGTACTGCTTTTGGATATAGGTCTGCCCACGGGCTTCCGCCTGAAGCGCACGCCTTTCTCCTTCGCAATTTGAGTGAGTGCATTCAGGCTCACCGGCGGCCAAACAAATAGCTATGTGACAGCCAACAAGCAGCGTGAAAAACAACTTTTGCATGAGCCCCTCAGCATTTTTTGATTCGGCACTGTACTGCGCCTTTCATGCCGTTCCACGCTCCATCTCATCCCGCATTTCAGCCTTGGCCTGGCGCACCGCCATGAGGGCCAAACTGGCCACTTGCGCCTGGTCGGTGCGGGCGTCGATGTGGATGGTGACGTGCTGGGTGATGCTGGGGCGGCTGCTGCCGCCGGCCTTGGCCACCGCTTCGACTGGAGCCAGCGCCCGCATTTGACCCTTGGTGAAAACGCCCTCGCCGCGCTGCAAGATGGCCGGCACTTCGTCGTGCGCCAGGCCTCCCGTGTGATAGCGGCGAGCGCCTGCCCAGGTGTTGACAGGGAAGCTAGCCGCGCGGCCTTCTCCTGCGCCCATGATGGCACCGGTGTGGGCCACCGTGGCTGCAGCTTCACCGCCGCCGTTGCTGAAGAGGCTGGCCAACATGCCCGCGAACCCGCCTCCACCACCACCGCCACCACTGCCTGAAGATGACATGGTGCTGAGCGCCAAAGCGGCAGAAGTGGCGGCGGAGGTCAGAGAGTCCAGCGCCACAGTGCCGAGGGTCAGGCTTGTGGCCTGGGCCGCCATACCGGATGTTGCCGCACCCAAAGCCGCTGTGTTGGCGGTAACGGCAGCAGTGCCGGCAGTAACCGCCGCCGTATTGCTGGTGACAGCTGCGGCCTCTGCGCTCTTGGCTGCGCTGCCGGCCCCATCACCTAGGGCTTCAGCGGCAGGTTTGGCGATTCCCATCCAGCCGGCCACGGTGTCGCCGGCCTGCTGCATCATCGGCGCGACCTGCTGCCGATAGGTCAGCTTGGCAAACTCGCCCAGCGCAAAGTCAGTGAGGCTTTCGATATTCACCTTGCCGGTCTTGATGAACTCGACCCAGCCACTTTCACCGGCGCGCAGCCAGCCGGTTTGGAAGTCGTCGTAGGCCTCGCGCATGAGGCGAGTGTTGTCTTTCCATGCCTCCAGCATCTGCTGCCATTCAGGCTTGAGGTCTTGCACCATGCGGCGATTGATGAGATCGATGGCATCGGCCTTTCTCTGCTCGGCCTGGGTCATCTCGGTCTTGATGCCATCGACCGCATCGGGCTGCAAGATCTCGGCTATGGCCAGCCGCGCCTTGAGGCCTTTCGCCTGCTCGGTGTAGTAGCGGTTGAGCTCGGCAATGTCGAGCTTGGCCCGCTCGGTCGCACGCTTGTAGGGGTCGGCAATCAAGTCCACCGCCGCAGACGCATTGCCATAGCGCAGCTGCTCGCTGAATTGGCTCAGCGCTTGGCGGCGCTGGTTCAGATCATCAATGAAACGATCTTGCGCAGCAGCGCCGGCACTCTCGGTCGCACGGTCGGCAGCAACTTCGGCTGCAGCTTGCTGAGCGACCAGACTGCCGCGCTGAGCCTTGAGCTCGATGATCTTGCTTTCTTGCTGGATCTCGACTTCGCCGCGGCGCGCGGCGAGCTCGATGAGTCGAGCTTGTTGCTGGCTCGCGTCTGCGGCGTTCTCAGGCTTGCGGCGCGCCTCGGCCGAGATCTCGGCATCAATGACAGCCGCGCGGCTCTGGGCCAGGCGAGCCTCAGCGCTGATCTGCGCATCAACCACCTGGATCTGCGACTGCAGGCCCTGCTGCTCCAGGGTCTTACGGCGCTCAAAGTAGTCCGCCGTGCCTACGCTATCCCGATCGCGCAGGCTTTCCAGAGTGGCGCTTTGGCGTTGCTGTAGAGCCTCGCGCTGCCGTGCAGCTGCTTGGCTGACTGCCAGATCTCGATTGATGATGGCCTCGCGCTGCGTGGCCGCTGCACGGGCTTGTGCCAACTCGATAGCGAGGGCTGCTTCTACGCGAGACTGGTCAAGCTGGCGAAGCGCCTCTTGAGCCTGGGCTACAGCGCCAGATGCTTCCATGCCTCGTTCTTGAACCCTAATGAGGTCTCTGTTAGCGAGGTCAACGGCTTGCAGTGCCTTTTCGTAGCGTGATTCTTCCCACATGCCCAGCAAGCCGCCACCGCCTTGGTTGGGTAGAGCGCGGAATCGTTCGATATCACTCTTTGCCTTAGCAAGCCGCTGGCTGAGGGTGTCTTCTCGGCCGTAGCTAAGCATTTCATCCCACGAACTCTTGGCGGCATCTTTGACGCCAACCCAGGCACGCTCGAGAAGCCCGAGGTTCGATGCCACCTTGGCTGTGCGTGTACTCATGGCCTCTGCATAGGCCTTTTGAGCCAAGGCGCCGGCATCAGCCTCCCGGCCGGCGGCCATCAGAGCGCGGATCTCTTCGTACAGCGCAGCGGTGAGGTAGTTCACCCCGCGATTGAGTCGCAGCGTAGCCTCCAGCGGCGCGCGGCCCAGGTCGGTGAAGCGCTGGGCGGTTTCGCTCAAGGGTTGGTCCAGCGTGCGCTCCATGCGGATGGCCAGATCTGCAAAGCCCTGCAGATTGCGCTGGGCCACTTCGCCTGTTGAAGCCATCGCGGCCAAGGCCTGCGCGGCCTTGCCCTGCGTGCCCACGGCCTGGGCAATGCTGCGGGCCATGTCGGCCATTTGCCCTGCGTTGGTGCCGGCTGCGTTGCCGGTCATGATGAGCGCTTGGTTGTAGGCCTGGGCCTCATGAGCCCCTTGCTGATGAGCCATGAGCAAGAGCAGCACGCCCGCAGCCGCACCGCCGGCGGCCAAGCGGGCCGGGCCGAGTGCTGCCGTGATCTCGCGGAACATGGGCCCCACGCCGCCAAAGCTGTCTTTGATTTGGCCGCCCTGCTGGATGGCGATCAGCCAGGCCGGTTGTCCGCTGGCCAAGCTGGTGACCACATCGGTGATCTGCGCCGGCAGCAAGCGCCAGGCGGCTTGCACTTCTTTGGCGCTCTTGCCCATCTGGCCCATGGCGGCAGTGGTGCCACCCATAGGTTTGCCTGCGGCTTCGACCTTCTTGCCGTAGTCCTCCACCGCCTGGCCGGCCAAGGCCACGCCAGCGGTGGTTTCAGGCACGCCCAAGGCGCTGAGGCGGATGCCCAGTTCTTCAATGTTGCTGCTGCTCATCCCAGGCCTCCAGGGCTGCGGTTTCCATTTCCTGCAAATGCTCAAACAGGCGGCGCCTGCGTTTCATTTGGCCCAAGCGCATGACTGCCTCGACGGCGTCATAGCGCAACCCTTGCAGCGTGCCGCAGGGCTTGAAGCGCCATTGGGTTTGCAGGCGCAAGAAGAGCTGCAGCACGGTCCAGTTTTCGGGCCAGATCTCCAGAGGGCCGGTACTAGGCCCAAGGTCTTGAGCGTCTGAGTCTTCGGGCTCTTCGCCGTCTACCTCTTGGGCCGCCAGCCAGGCCTCGATGGCTTGTGGATTCGCGCCCAGCTGGGCCAGCTCTTGTGGCCGCAGGTCTTCGGCGGCCGGGGCTTGCTGCCGGCCGCGCTGCTCGGCCACCCAGCGCCGAGCAGCGTCTAGCCGTTTTTTCGGGCTGCGCCTCCACTCATGGCCGCCATATAGGTGGCCACGATGGCGCTGCGCACAATGGGCGCCAGCATCAGCTGCTCCAGGGCCTCGGGGCTGAAGGGCACGGGCTCGCCGGCGGCGTTTTTCAGATCCGGCCAGCCCACCACCACGCGGCGGACGATATCGGCATCACTCGGCAAGGCCTCGCCCTCAGCCAGGCCAATGCCACGGAACTTGTCGAGCTGCGCCTGGTCGACCTGCACAAACTCCAGCGGCAATTTGGCAAACTGGTACTGGTCTTGGCCCGGTACCGGCACGTTCACGGTCCAGGTGAAATTCATCAGTGCAGCGCCCAGGATGAAGGCGATGGGCGGGGCTTGGTCTTTGTTCATGGTGGGTGCTTTCAGGGGGGTTGCGCGGCCGTGGCTCAGGTGAAGGTCAGCGTGAGCTTGTTCCGCACCACATGCAGCTCGCCGCTGAGCATGGCGGCGCCCTGCTCATTGCTGAGCTTGGGCTTGAAGAGCTGGGCCTTGGGCACGGCCACCGTGACGATGTTGCCCGCGGTGGTGCCGTGGACGATGGTGAGGGAGTCGGTCAGTGCCTCGCTCATCACACCGCCGGTGCCCAGGAAGTTTTTCTGGGCCACGGTGGGCAGCTCGATGGAGATGGAGCCCGAGGTATTGCGGTCGATGATGCTCACATCCTCACGGCCCGTGAGATTGCGGTACTGCACATCGTTGTTTTGGTTGATGCTGAAGCTGCTGAGCAGCGCCGTGAGTGCGCCAAAAGTCACCTGGGTGTTGGCTTTGTTGCAGGCCATCGGGCGGGGCATCGTGGGCTCTGTGGGAACCGGAATGCTGGCATCCACCATGGGGTTGCGCAGGCCCATGCCCTTGAAGGCCAGCAGCGCTTGCTTCTTGGCGTTGAACTTGAGCTCCCAGCTGCCGCGCACACCCGTCATCCGTTGCATGACCTGGTCGAGGTAGTAGTAGAAGGTGGCGCTTTCGTCCAGGGTATCGATGGGGCTGTACACGCAGCTGACGGCATTGGTCAGCACGCGGGCCATGCCGCAGCAGCGCAGCACTGGGTCGAAGTTGGGCACGGTGGACGCGCTGCCCAAGGGCATACCGCCGCCGCGCAGCGGCATCTCAAAACTGATGGTGCTCCACACCGCGCCCACGATCTTTTCATCCTGGCCGAAGGTGTTAGAGGCGGTGGCCTGGTCATCGGTCTCCATCTCGACCGGGTTCACATCGATGTTTTGCACCGCCAACCAGTTGGCCGCGGCGGTGGGCACCGGGTCGACGTTATAGGTCGCTTCGTTCTTGGCCAGCAGCATCTGCAGTTTGGCTTTCATGGGGGCTTACTCCTGAGTTGCGGGGGTGGATTCATCCGGGTCTGGGGACAGACTGCCGTCAGAGTTGCGGACGAAGCAGCCACCAGTGCGAGGCACTTCGAGCGCGGCCGGTGCCTGGGCTTGCGGCTCTTGCGGCTCTTGCGGCTGGCTGTTGCTGGCGGCTACGGCGGTGGTTTTTTGGGTGGAGGCTACGGCGGTGGTTTTTTTGGTGGAGGCCATGGCTCACGGTTCCTTACTGAGATCGGCGGACGCCGGCGGGTTGATGGTCACGCTGATGCCCAGCCGCTGTTTCACCAGCAGCAGCACCAGGTCGATGAATGAGGCGGTGCCCAGGCCGCTGAAGATGCTCAAGCCGAGCAGCAAGGGCAGCTCGCCGTCGAGCTTTTTGTAGGCCATCAGGAACACGGCGAAGCCCCAAGCCAGGCTGTGCAGCACCGAGCCCAGCACCACCCGCCAGGTCAGCGCCTGGTTGCTGCGCAGAAGCATGCCCAAGGCCAGCATGGAGGCCCCGGCGCCGCCCATCAGGGCAAAGACCAGCCACAGGCTGGTGTCATCGATGGCGTTTTGCAGGTTCTGCAAGGCGCGACTATTGGGTTCAGACATAGAGCGCCTCCAGTTCCATCACCACCCAGGCCACCGGTGCGTCCAGGCCGCGGCTGTAGGTGGATTTGGTGATGTAGACGGTGTCAAGCGGCGCGCTCTTGCGGGCTTGGCACCATTCAATGATTTCTTGCTCGAGCTGCTCTTCCAGCTGCTCGACGCGGCGGGTGATGCCTGCGGCCGATTCATCCGACAGGCGGCCATAACTGACGATGGCGAAGCGCAGCGTGCTGTCGTCGGACTCGCTGCCCACGACTCCGCTGAAGTCGCCCCGGCCCTCGGCAATGAAGGTGTGCAGGCCTTGGCGCAGCGCCTGGTCGCCCACCTCGGCGGGGTCTTGCATACCGCGATCGACCAGGCGCGCTGGGTACAGGGCCTGCAGCGAGGCCTCGGCGGCGGCCATGAAAAGCGCGCGACGGTTGGAGCCGGTCATGGCTGAGCCCCCCGAGATCTGGCGATGCCACGCTGCACGGCGGCCACCAAGGTGGTGTGCACGTCTTGGCGGTGATGCTCGGCGGTGGGTTTAACGAAGGGCTGAGGCTTGATGCCCCAGGCTCGCACATGGCGAGACCAGGCGAGATAGCGAGTCTCCAGCTCCTGCTCAAACTCAGAGGCGCGCCGGCTCCCCTTTCTGGGCTTGCGGTACTTGGGGTTCAAAGCCTGCTGGGCGTTGACCAGGCGGCGGCGCAGCCACTCAACAGCAGGCAGGCCCAGCGCAAAGCGCGGCAGGCCCTTGCCGGGCTTGCGGCCCTTCTCCTCATACACCGCATAGTCTTGGGTGGGCTCCACGAAGTACTCGAGCGCGCTGCGGCGGGTGGCCCTGATGGTATTGCCCAATAGGCTGAGATCCTTGGGGGCCTTTTGCCGCATGGTGGCGGTCACCTGCTGGGCCAAGGTGGGCAGCGCGGCGCTGAGCTCGGCATGGATGGCGCGCCCGGTTGCTTTGACACGAAAGGCCACCTGGGCCGCGTTGTGTTGAATGCCGCTCATCAGGTCGCCCCCTCAAATTCGGCCAGCAGCTGGGCGTAAAGCGCAGCGGGGGTGCTGTTGCGCGGTGTGCCACTGAAACCGTCCCTGACGGTTACCGGCTTGTTGATGTTGCGCATGCTGAGCTCGCGCAGGGCTTCGGCCTGGGCACGCAGCAGCAGCAAGGGGCGGTCGACGGCCTGCACGGTGCTGCCAGTGGCGTCGAGACGGTGCTGAGCGAAGTACCAGAAGCGGAAGCTACTTCCGAAAGCGGCCAGATGGGCGGCGCTGGGGGCTGGGTCGAAGACCAGCGCGCCGGCCTGTTCTTTCACGCGGGGCAAGGCGCCGGCATAGCCTTTTGACCAAGGCTTGCAAGGCTTGTTGCCCCACAGATGGGTTTTGTAGTCGATAAATTCGGCCTGCACTTCAGCAGGCAAGGGGTAAATGTCTTGCTCTGCCTGCAGCGTGATGGTGCCCAGCAAGGTGCGCCGGCGCTTCCGGCTGAAAGCGGCGAGCGCCGTTTGCAGATGGCGCTTCCAGTCGGCCTGGTCGGGTGCACTGAAAACGGAGGCGGCGTCATGCAGCGAGCGCTGGAGATCGTCCAGCACATCAGCTTGAGTCATGCCGCCGGCCATGGCCAATTACTCCGGTGCGCCGGTTTTGGCCTGGGCGCGCTGCAGCTGCAGCTCGGTGATCTCGGCCAGCAAACTCTTGCGCGGGGTGTCGCTGATCTGCTCCAGGCGCAGCAGGTGCGCCAGGGTCTCGTCGCTGGACTCGGGCAGCGTGGCCACGATGGACTTCACGTTGCCCTTGAGCAGGTCGAGCAGATTGGCCTCGATGGCCGCCAAGAGGGCCGACTCTTCGTCGGGCTCCAGCAGCGGCAAGTCTTGCTCAGGCCAGCCGTCTCCGGTGGACTCAGCCTCTTGATCTGGGTGGAACTGGGCATCGACTTCGCGGCCGTCATGGGCCGGTACCAGCACGCCGCCAATGATGCGGGGCTGGTCGGAGTCGTTGTGGAAATAGCGCTTGTTCGGTGGCATGGTGGTGTCCTGCTGTCGCTTTGCACAAACCCGCCAGGTCGGCGTGACCTGGCGGGGGCTGCTTTCGCGCGGGGAGGTGTCCGATGGTTAGGAGGCGCGAGGCACGCGACCGGCAAGGCTGTACAGCACCAGGGACGTGCAAGCGTTACGGCGCATGGTTGGCGTGTGGCAGGCAATGAACTGCTCACCGTAGCTTTCACCGGCACCGATAAAGAGGCCGTTGGTGTCGCGGGCCTGCTCGATGGCGTTCATGCTGAAGGCACGCAACATGCGGAAGCGGGTATTGCGCGATTCGCCAATGATGATGCGCGAATCAGCCATATCCAAGCCCGGCGCCTTGGTGTTGAAGGCAGGGATGTTCTTGATGATGGCCACGCTACCGTCAGGGGCCAAGCCGTAACCCGGGCGCGAGCTGTTGGCTTGGAAGGTCTTGGCTTGGCCGAAGGCGTTGTCCACAGCACCACTCATCAGCATCATGTTGGCGGTGTAGTAGCGGTCGTTTTCAATAGTGACCTTGCGGCTACCAATGAGAGTTAGACCACGGTCGTACACATCGGCAAGGGTGTCAGGGGCGTTGCCCACATCCAGATTGAACTTGGCCGCGTTCAGGGTGGAAGAGCCCACAACGGTAAGAGTCCAGCCACTGGTCGGGGTCTGGAGCACGCCTGCTTCGTTCACAAAGCGGAACTCGCCCAGGTTGTAGTCCATCACCCAGTAAAGGCCTGCAGATAGCGTGCCGCCGGTGTATTCGGCACGCTGCGTGCCGTTGAGCGTGATGGTGAGAGGATTCAGCGTCGAGCCGACCTGGTTGCCCTTCATGTCGAAGATGCGGCGGGGGCGGACGATGGGGAACTGCGAGGTGACAAAGATGCGGTTGGTGCCGTTGACTTGCCCGGTGAGCGTGTCGTTCAAAGGGGTCACCATGGCCTCATCGGTGGCGCGCAGGATTTCGTTTTGAATCGTGCGGTCGGTGTCTTCCGAGACGATGCGGGTGATATTGCGCACGTTCTCTGCGACCGGCTCAAAGTCGATGGGGCTGGCTCCCAGCAGGTAGCGCATTTCATTGCTGAGCTGGAAAGCGAGCTTTTGCGGGATGGGGCGAGCCTCTTCCGTGGTCTGGATCACGCCGGCGCGCTTGATGCCTTGCAGCTCATAGGTGCGCAACTGGGCCGTGCCTGCCGCGCTGGTGTCGCGGTAGGAATACGGGATGGTGACCACGTTGGCGAATTCATAGGTGCCCACGTCGCAGAAGTTCAGGCCCACCACCTGGTAGAGCTGCTCGCGCAGCACGGTGCGCTCGACCGAAGCCGGCACGGCGGTATCGCCAATACTGCCCACGCCGCCCGAGAGCATCTTGTGCTCTTGCGCCAGGCGGTGGCCATGCTGAGCATCGAACTGGGCCAAAGCCTTCTCGGCAAAGGCCTTGTTCACCGCCAGCAGAGTGCCGCCGGTACGGGCAAAGCGCTCACGCTCAGACAATGTGGTGATGCCCAGGCGGCGGTCCATCTGCTCTTGCAGGGACTTGATCTGGTTGGAGCTGTCGACGCTGATGTGCACCGTGCCCTCGGGCAAGCGATAGCCCAAGCCAGCCAGCTGCACAGCGGCGCTGGTCTTGTGCGCCTGGCTCAGCATGACGGTGGCCATGCTGGTGATTTGAGCGTCGGGGGCTTCTTTGGTGACCAGGGGCGAAAGCTGACCGATCAGGGCGGTCTTCTCGTCTTCGCTCAATACCTTGTCAGCCTGGATGGTGTCGCTCAGCAGCTTGACCTTGTTGGCCACCGTGGTGGCATCAGCAGCAGCGGCCGCAGCTTGGGCGGACAGCAAACGCTGCACTTCGTTGGCCACGCCGGTGGCATCCAGGCCGCCACCCACGGTCAGGGTGATGGGGCCGGCGCTTTGCCCAGTGGCGCTGAGCGTGCGCAGATGGGCCACCAGGGTTTCGCCGGCGGCGGCGAACGAGTCGACCACGGAGAGGCACTTGGCTTCGTCGGTACCGGCGTCAGCAAGTTGCTTCTGAGCGGCGGCGAGGATGGGGGCGATCTGCTCCAGAGTCAGACCTTGAGAGAGCAGCTTGCTCTTGAGTTGTTCGAGGTAGTTCATGGCGGATTCGAGCTCCAGGGATTTGATGAGGGTGGGATGCACGGCCAGCTTGGTGGCCGGGTTGGTGGTCTCGCCTTCACTGAGGCGCACCGGGTCCAGGTGTTTGATGACAGGTCGGGTGGTGAGGCCAGCACCTAACAGCACGCATCCACGCACCGGGCCGCCTTCGTTGTCACTCCAGGCCTCATGAAACTCTGCGCTGAGGTAAGCGAATCCACGCTTGCGAACGGCTTCAATCCCGAAGTCCGTCCACTCAACCAGGGCTCTGAGCTTGTTGCCCTCCACCGCCAGCTGCAGCACTTTGGCTGCGGCGCCGTTGGAGGGTTTGTGGTCTACATCAATGAATACATCTTGCCCTTGCACACCCGCTTTGAAGTTGGCCACCATCTGGGCCAGCATGTAGGGGGTGATATCAAAGGTGCCATAGCGCGGATCTGTGAAGGTACCCGTGCGGGTGACAGTGACCCAGCTTGACCGCGCCCCTTCTGATAGTTCCACCGGTACCGAGAGAAAGCGCACGCGCTCAGGCGCCGCACCTTCTGACAAAAAGAAGTGGCGCGCCGGCCTTGCCAGCTGGCGCGCCAGAAACCCGGCGAAGGGAGAAGGAGATGGCTTCATAGTGGCGCCCATCTTCAGGCGCCACGCTTGACATTTGCAGCCGCTAGACAGAGCCCTAAGCGGGGCTCGGTTTGCCGTTTTGCAGCTCGGTTTTGCGGGCGCTGGAGAAGCTGGTGCCGAGCCAGTAACCCGTCAGCCCAGTGAGCACGCCAGTGATCACGCTGGCCACCACCATGGAGCGCACCTCAGCAGAAAAGCCCGGCTGGGTGAGCACAGCCCAGGCGGTGAAGTACACCAAAGGCAACAGAGCGCCAGACACCCACAGGGCTGGATTGAGCCATGGTTTGGCGCCAGCAGCTGCAGCTTCGGCGGCGGCCTGGCGCGCGGCAAGGATGCCGCTGCTGTCAGGGGTGATCTCATACCAAATCGACTGCACGGCGTTGTTGACGGCCTGCAGCGTGCCGGGATCGGCCGTCTTGAGTGTCTCGATGAGGTCTTGCTCATTGCGGGCGCCGGTGGCGTCTTTGGCGGCCTGCACCACCAGCTCGGCAGCGCGGGCATTGCGCTCGGTCACGGCTGAGCTGCCAAACAAACGGATCAGCGAGGGCACGGCTTGTGCCACCGCCTCAAAGGCGAGCGGAAGAAAGGCGGACATGGCGGGTAGCCTCCAGGGTGTTGACTCGGCCGGCGGCGCTGGCTCAGGGTCAGGGTGCTGAGGGGGTGGAAGAGCGGGTGATGGGGTCAGCATCTCAGGGGCTGGTGTGGGCAATGGCGCATCACTTGCCTCCAAGGCCTCGGGCTCGGAATCTAGTAATACCGCCGTCAGCTGTCGCAGCAAACGCAGGCGATCGTCTTGGCCATTCAGCCCGCCATTGATAGCCCGGGTGATGGCGTCAAACTGGCAAGCGTCAGCCAGTGCATTCAATCCATGTTGAGCCCAGTACTCCCCTGCCGAGTACGCCGCCCAGATTGGCTCGGCCAGGCGCAAAGGATCGGCCTCAAAGTCGGGGACAGTCAGGCCTGGGCAGCGCAGGCGCAGCCAGTCACGCATCTGCGCATGATTGAAGCGGCCGGTGACTTGAATCAGCCCATGGCCCCGAAACTTTGCCCCGTCACCGGGCTGGGTGTTGCCCAGGTCGTAAGCCAAGCTGTTGATCTTGTGCCCACGGAGCCAAGGCGCGCTAGGGGCGCGCTCATAGCGGCGCTGCGCAACGGTCGGGCCCCAGATCTCAGTGGTGAACTGCAGGCGGGCAGACTCATGCAGGATCTGAGCAAGAAACGCCGCCTGGCGGCCTGAAGTATTGATCTCATAGAGTTGCAATACCGGTTGAAGGAGCGGCACCCACTTGCTGGCTAGAGGCTCAGGTATACCAATCAGGCGCAGGAGTTTGAAGAGGTCCATAGCGATCAAAATCGAGAGGGGCCAAGGTGGCGCAGTTTGACCACGCCACCTTCTATCGTGAACTCACAGCGCTGTTTCTTGCGATCAGCCTCTATGCGAGTCACGCCGCATTCCTGCACCACCTTGAGCAGCAGATCTCTCCACTGATCACGGGAGATATCGCCCCGCTTCGACAAGGTTCCGTGGATCAGCACCGAGTCCGGATGGCTGGGGCTGATTAGGGCGATCGCTTCATAGGGATCGCCATAGACAAGCCCTGGCCCTAGATGGCGAGCCACGTAGGCAACCGGGGTTAGCACGGGCTGTAGATGCCACATGATGCGAGGCGGCGAGGGTGGTGATGCTGAGAGTTAGGCTTGGCTTGCTGGAGCGTCAGCGCCCTTTTCTTCAATCACGACGCGCCGCGTGCTGGTCAAGTACTGCTCGGTGATCTGGCAGGGATTGTTGATCTGCACAGAGCCCGGCTGATCAATCCACTGGCCCTCGGCGTTCTTGTGTTGCACGGTGACGCGCACCGGCCAGTTGCTGGTGTCGGCGTTCTCGATGCGGACTTGCTTGGTCATGATTTGCCTTCGTTTTTACGAGTTGGAAATAGGCGGGCGGGTTGGAGGTGTATCCACTTAGCCACCTTGGTGCATTCGCGCGACCAGGCAGACCGTCCCATTGAGTTTTTCTAGCCCCACCGGCAGGGTCTTGGAAGTTAGGCTCGTCCGAGGGACAATGGACGCTTGTGAACGCGCAGTGCTGATGCGCAAATATCAATCGCGGATGAAAGCACCAGAGCCGAGGGCGACGACGAAAAGGTGGCCAGTCCGAGGGTGACGTAAAACGCCCAGCCGCGAGAAACACCGAAGCCGGAGATCAGCACCGGCCACAACCTCAGAGCCAGCACAAGCTGGCTTTGTTGTTTTTGGAGCGCTTTCATAGTCACCGGCAGGGTCTTGAAATCAGGCGTAGCAGCCAACTGTCGGAGCTGTGAGCAGCATCGGCTTGCCTTCAATGTCTCGGGTGTATTGCATGGTTACACCGTTCTCGACGTAGGTCAGCGTAGGCACTCCCTTGCCGCGCAGCGCCGATCCAACCAGGGGGCGGCCAACATCATCAAGAGCGCACTTATTGATGTTTATGCCGTTGTGGTTTTGTCCTGCTTGGCAGTTCGAGTCCGCGCCCCCAACCATCGCCGCCTTATGAGATGCAAGATCAAACTTGGGGTTGCTTTGGTTCAGCGATGACAGTGCGCCGCTACCGATCATGTAGTAGTTGCTATTGCCGCTGATACCGGTGTACGACTGCAGGCACAGCGCTGTCTGAGACGCCCCCTCTTGACCGTCCACGAGGTACAAGTTGTTGCTGTGCTCAATGGTCGGGTTAGTCGCGTAGTTGTTGGCTGTGTACCCGCCTTGCATACCGCCCGAAACGTTCAGGTCACGCAACCACCGGAATGTGTTGTTATGCACTTTCAGACCCGTGCCGCTGACGAGCGCCCAGCCGCGCACGGGCATGTCCACGCCCAGATTGAACGCGAACTCGTTGTTGATGTTTTTTGTGTTGGTGCTGTCGAATGTTTCCGACTGCGTGGCGAGGCCCGCACTCCAGAAAGCGCAGCCCGCCACACCCGAACCCATCTGCCGGATCGAGCCCTGTGGGTCGCTGTAGCCGATGTTGTACCGAGCCTTCAAGTTCGACACCGAAGACCACAGTTCTGCAATTGAGGCGCCGCCAGGATTGCGACTCCTGCAGCTCTGAAGCAGGGCCCCGTTGATGTACGAAAACTCGTAAGCGTTGTTGATGCAGTTATAGGCGTAGTTATTGGTGACCGTGAGGTTGGTCATTCGCGCACCATCGTCTCGCCCGTAGAACAGGAAAGCGTCGTTTGCCCGGTTTTCGACCGCGCTGTCCACGCCCGCGTTCCCGGCGATGCAGCCCGACACGGTTATGCCGTCTGCAGCATTGCCCATCGCAACAACAGAGAAGGAAGTGTTGCGTCCACCAATGGTGTGCAGACCCATGATCTGCACGTTGCCCGACACACCGCCGTCATCAAACACGCCTAACCGCAGCGCATTGGGCAGGTATGCGTTGATTTCCACCTGCCCCAAATTCGGGTCTTCGTTACTGAATGGTCGAATGATGACCGTCAGGGTTCCAGCCGAGTAGCTGGTGAACATGGTTCCGCCGCTGCTGGCCTTTACGGCATTGGCGCTCAGTAGGCGCAGCAAGCGCGCATTATTCTGAAAAACGTCGACCTCACCGGAGCCCTGGTTCGCAAGACCTGTGATGGCGATTCCGTATGTGCCGTCGCCAAGCGAATTCCAGTCTTTGCGCACCGCATTGGCTGAAATGATCGGCAGGCGGGGGTTGTCGCCGTAGGGCACGATGCGGAAATACCCGCCGTCGTATGTCATGCCGCCCACGCCGCCGTTCGACTGCAAGTCCAACATGCCACGGTAAACAGAGCCGCGCTTCATGCCCAGGGTGGTTTTATTCTTGCGGCCTTTGGCAAAAGTAGGGATCTGTGGAATCTGAAAGGGCGAACCGAAAGTACCGCTGCCATCCACCATCGCACTTGGATCGCAAAAATGGGTGCAGGGGTACTCGGCTGTGAATGCCAGGTGGGCAGCCCGAATTTCTTTGGTGACTAGGGCTGCTGTCTGCAGCGCTAGGTCAGGAGTCCACATATTGAGCAGATTCCCAGAACCTGCCACGATAGATTGCAAACGGGGCTCATTCAGCGATCCACTTACTGGGTCAAAGTTGACGGCCACCCGAAGAGGTGGCAACCCAGGTGCGGCGCCGTCTTCAACCCATGTGCCCTCACCTGGCTGGAGCAACTCACCGCCAATGACGCGAGGGCCGCTCGCCTTGTTCTCCACCCAGACCTTGGCCATAACAATCTCCAGCAACAGTAAAGGGCACGAAAGTGCCGCCGCTGCTAGAGATTGGAGAGGTTATGCCCGGACATTTGCAGCCGGCAGGGCAACCCCGAAAAGCGCCGTTTTGGTTCGCAGTTAGCTCAAGACGCCCGCGAAAGGCCCGTAAAATCTAGGCCGCACGCAAAACCACCCGCCCGGTTGGCTCCATCCATTCACTCCGCGTAATCGTCAATGTGGCGGTTCGCAGCAAGCGCGAAACGGGGAGCCAAATGAAGAAGCCCTGATGCGCAAGCATCGGGGCTTTTTTCATGGCGTCCACCTAGCCCTGCCTCCATTCACCCATGAAGCCACTCATTCGATTGTTCTTTCGCACGCTGCGCCTGCTGCTTGGCCCCGTGATGCTTTTGAAAGAACGCCTGACGCGCCCTCAGGGCCTGCAACGTCAGCCTGCAGAACAAGCCCGTATTGATCGCGAGTGCGAAGGCCTGGTCTTGTATCAATTCAAGACTTGCCCGTTTTGTATCAGGGTCAGGCAAGAAATCCATCGCCTGTCATTGCCCATCCCATTGCTGGACGCACAACACAACGCACAACACCGCGCCGAGCTGCTGCAAGCCACAGGCGCGAGCAAAGTGCCTTGCTTGCGGATTCGCGATGCCAACGGTCAATCACAGTGGTTGAGCGAATCCAAGGCCATCAATGCCTACTTGCAAGGACGCTTCGCCAATTGAAGTTGATCGCGTCAAGTCGATACTGCGGTCGGCACTAGCACCGCGCAAGTACAAACAAAAATGCCCTGCTCGCCGATTGCGACCAGGGCATTTGCATTTCTAGCGTCGCGGGAACAACTACGGCCGCATCAAGTTCCGAAAATGGCGATTGGGCTCACCGTTGGGGCGGCGCATGCCCCAGGGCAAGCCGAACAAGCCGACTGCTTCAGCATGGCCTCTTCAAAGACTTCGCGGGCGCAGTCATGGCAGCAACCGCAGGCCGAGGCCACGCCGGTTTCATCTTGCAGCAAATCAAAATTGAGAATACCACCCTCAACCTGGCGGCGGATGTCGCGATCTGAAACTCGGCGGCAAAGACAAACAATCATGTTCGGACAGATGGAAACGCGCTCTTTTTGAGCACGCTCTCACTTTATCGCAAACGAGAATGTTTCTCAATACTGTTCGCAACAAGCCCTTGTGAGGCTGCGGGGCTTGCCTTGCGCCTCCGCAAGCCCCACTACCAGATCAAGAAGCCGAATCGCCCATCTGCGATTGCAACCAGTTCTGCTCACCCACCTGGGCGACCAAGCCGATCTGCGTTTCCAAGTGGTCGATATGGTCTTCAGTGTCTTTCAGGATGCTGCCCAGCACATCGCGAGAAACAAAGTCCCGCACGCTTTCGCAATAGGCCATGGCCTCCTTCAAGCCCGGCTGTGAGCCTGCCTCGAGCTTCAAATCGCAATGCAGCACTTCCACTGCGGACTCGCCGATATAGAGCTTGCCCAGGTCCTGCAGATTCGGTAGGCCCTCAAGCATCAGGATGCGGTCCATCAGCTTGTCGGCATGCTTCATTTCTTCAATGGACTCATCGTGCTCATGCTTGGCCAACTTCTCAAAGCCCCAGCTCTTCAACATGCGGTAATGCAGGAAGTACTGATTGATGGCCGTCAATTCAATCTTTAGTTGCGCATTCAGGTATTCCAGAACCTTGGCATCGCCCTTCATCTCGCTCTCCTTTTTGTCATTCAACAGCATCGATTGTGAATGGCTCCGCGCGGCGCTGGCGCAAATCCGCAAATATTGAGTCGGCATAGGAAGCGTTCGCATGCACGCCAAAGGCCTGCATCAAAATCATTGCCATTACGAATCATTCTCATTTAAGATGTAGGCATGCACAGCATCACCGAACTCCCAACAAGCCCCGACGCCACGCTGCAAAAGCTGGCCTCCGGCATCCCGGCTGCAGCGCTACAGCCTCGCAAGCAAATCAGCAGCCGCTCTTTGCTGGAAGACCAGCGAGAGGTTGAAATTGAACATGCCGGTCAAATCTACCGTCTCCGCGTCACCGCCTTGGGTAAATTGATCCTGACCAAGTAAGGCCAATCTCCGCCCAGACTCGGGGAGCCCTGCGGCTCGACCCATCCTTCGCACCCGCCAGCCTGATTGCCAGCACCGTGCCTCAGCTGTTCTTTCAAGAAGAAGGCGCACACGATGCAAAGCAATACCGTCTCAAACTCCAGCCTGCCCAACGCAGCTGAGTCCCTCGGCTCACGACGCCGCCGCCTTTGGGATCTACCCTCGCAAGCGCTTTGCCCCGTCATCGGGGTCTGTTTGCCCATGCCCTTGCTGCGGCGCCGACTGGGCAAAGTGTTGGGCGGCTCATTGCAAGCCAATGACTATGAGCTGCATTGCGGCGCCATCAAGGAATGCCAAAGCCGCAGCCCGATCGCGGAAAGCTTGCAGCGCGAACTCGAACAGCGCTTCATTCGCACCATTCGCCTGGCCAATCAACACAAGACCACCAAGGCGCTCGAGCTTTGGTGGTCTGAAGCGCGAGAGAGTCATGAGGTCGCCGCTGGCCTTTGGGCCACTTTGACGCATGCCCGCTGTGATGCCCCCTTGCAAGAGCAAGTGCTGCAAGACATCCACATGCTTCAGCATCAGCTCGGCAGCGCCAATCGAGCTGACTTGCAAAAACTCAGCGCACTCAGCGACGAAAACAGCGTCTTGGCTCGAGAACTTGCACAGGTTCAGCTTCGCAGCACCCGACTGTTGCAAGAGCGCAGCCTAACGATTGAGCAACAAGCCGCCGAGCTATTGCGCCTGCGCGCTGCTTTATTGGGCCGCGAGACCTTGATCGAAAGCCTCCAGGCCGAGATTCAAGAACTGCATGCTGCCTCGCCGGCACTCAAATCACGCCAGGAACAAGCGCTACAAATTCGTCAACATCTGGCGCGTATCGCCGACCTTGAACAGCGCTTGCACAAGACCCAAGAGCAACTAGTTGAGGAACGCCTACGCAAGCAGCCTCTTAGCCACCACTCGCAGGCCAGCACCGCGCCGAAGGCAGAAGCTCCACCCATCCGGCCCAGCGAATCCGAGCTGCCGAAAATGAACCAAGCGGTACTCTGTGTTGGCGGAAGGCAGGCCGCCGTGCCCATCTATCGCCAGCTGATCGAGAAGATCGGTGGACGCTTTCTGCACCACGATGGCGGCGAAGAAGACGCCACCAGCAAGCTCGACGCTAGCTTGGCGGCCGCCGACCTTGTCATTTGCCAGACCGGCTGCATTAGCCATGATGCTTACTGGCGCGTCAAGGAACATTGCAAGCGGCTGGGCAAGCGCTGCGTGTTTGTGGACAAACCCAGTCGCAGCAGCTTGCAAAGAGCCCTGACCGGCCTGAACGCGACGGACCAGCCGCCTGCCCAAGCCCAGAACAAGCAGTCCTGAACGACTGAACGGGAAATGAACCCCTCTTCCAACGATGGACTGCGGCGAATCCGTGTATTTCACACAAGCCCCATAGATACCACTTGCCTACCGACTTCCCTTCCGCTTCTGCTTCCCTAAGAATTACTGCAACACGGAAAAACAGCTTTTCGTGGCGATACCTCCGCATCAATTCGCTCAAAAAAGGGATTCAAGTGAAGCACAAGATGATCAGTCGCAAGAATGGTATTCAATTGGTTTCATTCGCAAGTGCCATGCTGGCAGCAAGCCTTGCCCAAGCGGTTCCCGTGCTCGACCTCGGCGCCGCCAGCGCCTATAGCGGCTTCTTTTTCGGCAACGTGACTCAGCACTCGGACATCGAAGGCCGCATGGCTGTCAAGGGTGACCTGAGCATTGCCAGCATTTCAGTCGGCTACCGCAACCCTTACGGCAGCACCGGTCCCTCGGTGGTGGTTGGCGGCAATGTCAACGTCAAGGACGGCGCCATTTACAACGGCCCCAAGGACTCCTCCATCAACACCAACCAGTCGATGGGCCCCTCCACCGCACCTTGGGTGGGCGCAGGCACCGTGGCTGGCACCGGCATTTACGGCGGCAGCAATCTGGGCAATACCTCGCTGGGTTTCAGCAAAGGTGACACCGCTGCCATCAACAAGCTGTTTGCCGACAGCGCTAGCTACTTCACCAGCTTCCAGCAAAGCCTCGCGACCCAGGCCAGCACCGGCAAGATCAGCACAGGCTGGGACATGACGCTGTCAGGAAGCAGCAAATCGGCCACGCCGCAGGTGCATGTCTTCAACATCGGTGACAACAACCTGAAGGCACTCACGCTGGACAAGGCCAGCTTTGGCGCCAAGGACTGGATCGTTGTGAACCTGACCGCCAGCGGCACCATCAAGTTTGGCAGCGACTACTTGGGCAGCAATCTCGACTCGTTCAAAGACCGTCTGCTGTTCAACGTCACCAACGCGCAAAGCATTGAATTGCACTCTGGCTACGGCAGCTTGGTGGCCCCCAAGGCTGACATCCTGGGCGCGAGCAGCGGGCACTGGGAAGGCAATGTGATCGCCAACAACAACTACTCGACGATCGAAATCGGCTACGAGCCCTTCGTGCCCACTTCGCCCGTCCCCGAACCCGAAACCTACGCCATGTTCCTGGCTGGCCTGGGCGCTATCAGCTTCGTCGCGCGCCGCCGCAAATCGACTTGATTGCTCCGCTCGACCGCAAGTCACACTAGCTAGCAATGGGCTCCTTCGGGAGCCCTTTCTCATTGCAGAGCCGGATTCACCACCACCCGCGAAAGGGATTCTCGAGTCTTGCTGTTCAAGACTTGAAATCACTCAGGCCCGGTGGTCCACAGAAGCGCAACTGGACCAGAGTGCCCAGCAAGCTCAGTCGCCGTTTGCCAACTACCGTTGACCCAGGAGAAGCGCTGCACCCACCGACGCCAAGCACACCATCACAAGGAGGCCTCGCGCGAGCACCAACGAAAAAGGGCGCCCTTTAGGCGCCCTTATCAATGACTTCTTGGCGAAGCTCAGGCCACTCGGCCCAAGGCAAGCCTTTACAGGCTCGTGCCCTTTCCGTTGCGGCGGCGGCCGCAGAAGGCAACAAAACCCAGCAGCCCCAGGCCCATCAACAAAGCGCTGCTGGGCTCAGGGACCGCAGTCACGGTCAACAGATCCTGAAACTCTTCATGATTGAATCGGGTCAGGCTGTAAAGGTCCGGGCCCTTGTACTGCGAGGCCAAGCCCAGGTAGGAATTGACTTGCTCGACAAAGGCCGAGTCACTGGCCAAACCACTCGAACCACTGACAGCAAACACGCCGGCATTCTTCTGCACATTCAGAGCGGACAAATCGCTCTCATGGGTAATTTCCCAGATGGCGGTTTGAAATGCGGCCTGATCGGTGGAAGTCTTCAAGCCGGCATAGCTGGTGCTGAACAGCCCTTGCAACAAGCTTGTCTCGCGAGCCGAAAAGCTACCCAGGGAATAGGCTTGCGTGAGATCTGAGGCCTCGGCATGGTCTTGCATCAGATCGACGCAATAGGCATAGAAACTCTGGCCGCTCTGGCTGTTGCGAAACTCCATCGCACCGGTCAGATAGTTGCTGCTGAAAGTCGTGGTGAGCAATTCACCTGGGCCATTGCCTACAAATTCCAGATCAACCATCGCAGCAGAAGCATTGGCGCTCAGCAACAAGGCACCGGCCGTGGCGACAAGAATCTTTTTCATACTGACACTCATGGAAAGTCCTTTGACAGTTTTCTTCTAATTCAGATCAATGAATTCTGATCAAGTCAGACGCGACGGCCGCGGCGGACATACAGCACGGCCCCCAGGCCCAACAGACTCAAGGCAAGGCTTTGCGGCTCAGGCACAGCGTTCACGCCGTCCAAGCGGACGATGTAGCGGTCAGCGTCCTTTTTATTTGCAGCGATTCCGCCCTTACCTTCAATATTCAAGGTCCAATCGCCAGCTTCAAGCTTCTGTCCGGGGGCTACTGCCCATTGCTCCACGCCCTTGGTCCTTGAGCCCGCAAGCTCAGTCCCGGCCACTGGGGTCAGGAAGACCTTGGCCCCTTGCTCATTGCTGAAATAGACGTTCCGAATGTCCAACAGTGGGTCAAGAAATCTCTCGCCTTTTTGCTGACCTTGGGTCTGCAAGGTACCCGAGATCACTTGTGCAGCAATCAAGTGAAATTTGTAGCTGTCGCTGAATTCTTCATTCTTGATCGCGCGATCATCGCCCACGCTTTCCACGAACTGACCGCCGGACTGAAACTTGACGGGCCCAGCCACAGCCGAGCTCATCGCAGCAAGCACCGCGACCGCTCCCAGACCCATCACCGTTGTTTTCAATTTATTCATTGCTCACCCTCGTTTGGATAGAGTCCTACGCCAGCCATCGCCTCTGCAATCGGCGCGGGGCCATTGGCTTTGAACACAGTGAGAATCCTAGGGCAGTACCCCTGCAAAGCAGCCCCCTCAAGCCGGGGCTCACCAAGGCCAAACGTGTGAAAAACACGAGAAAGACCGCCCTGTTCGAGGGGTTGCTATTAGGGAGAGCAGCCAGTGGATTCTCAAGACACGTCGGGACAAGAAAAAAGGGTTGCAAACACCCAGGAATGCAACCCTTGTCTTGACACTCGACCGCCTGCTAGCAAGCGGTTCGACGGCATCAACCCTGTCTAAGTCAACTCAGCTTGCCGTGGCAGGCCTTGAACTTCTTGCCACTGCCGCAGGGGCAGGGGTCGTTGCGGCCCACATGGCCAAACTGAGTGGCGGGGTCTGTTTCTTGAGAAACCGAGCCGTCTTCGTTCGGGTGGGTGTAAGTCACATTGCTGACGTGTTCGGCGCGAGCCTCAATGGCCTGAGCCGCACGATCGGCCTCATCTTGCGACTGGATGCGCACATTCATCAAGGTGCGGGTGACTTCCATCTTCACTACATCCAAGAGTTGCGAGAACAACTCAAAGGCTTCGCGCTTGTATTCCTGCTTGGGGTTCTTCTGCGCATAGCCGCGCAGATGGATGCCTTGGCGCAGATAGTCCAGCGAAGCCAGATGCTCGCGCCAGTGTTGGTCAATGCTCTGCAGCAAAACCATGCGCATGAACGGCGTCAACTGCTCCAGACCAACCCGCTCGACCTTGTCCTCAAATGCGGCATCCGCAGCCTTGACGACGGCTTCAAGGACTTCTTCGTCGGTGATGGAGTCACTCTTCTCCACCAAAGCTGAGAGCGAGATGTCCAATTGCCATTCGTCGCGCAACACACGTTCCAGCCCTGGCAAATCCCACTGCTCTTCCAAGCTGTCTGCCGGCACAAAAGTTCGAACCACATCAGCCATGGTGCTAGAACGCAGATTAGCGATCTGAGCCACCAAGCTCTGCGCCTCAAGAATGTCGTTGCGCTGCTGATAGATGACCTTGCGCTGGTCATTGGACACGTCGTCGTACTCGAGCAGTTGTTTACGCACATCGAAGTTGCGAGCTTCGACCTTGCGCTGCGCGCTCTCGATGGAGCGCGACACGATGCCCGCCTCAATGGCCTCGCCTTCTGGCATCTTCAAGCGATCCATGATGGCGCGCACACGGTCACCCGCAAAAATGCGCATCAACTGGTCGTCCAGTGACAAATAGAAGCGTGAAGCACCTGGGTCACCCTGACGACCGGCACGACCCCGCAACTGGTTGTCGATGCGACGGCTCTCATGACGCTCAGTGGCGATGATGCGCAATCCACCTGCTGCCTTCACGGCATCGTGCAGACCTTGCCATTCATCCTTCAGCTTTTGAATCCGCACAGCGCGATCGGCATCCGCGATGGAGGCATCGGCCTCCAAGAGCTTGATCTGGTTCTCGACATTGCCGCCCAGCACGATGTCGGTGCCGCGACCGGCCATATTGGTGGCGATGGTGATCACACCAGGTCGACCGGCCTGCGCAACGATCTCGGCTTCCTTGGCGTGCTGCTTGGCGTTCAGCACAGCGTGCGGCAGCTTCTCGGCTTCCAGCAGCTTGGAGATGTATTCGGAGTTCTCGATCGAGGTCGTGCCCACCAACACCGGTTGACCACGCTCGTGGCAATCTTTGATGTCGGCCACCACGGCGAGGAACTTCTCGCGCGTGGTCTTGTAGACCAGATCCTGCTCATCCTTGCGCTGACGCTGACGATTCGGCGGGATCACCACAGTTTCCAGGCCGTAGATTTCCTGAAACTCATAGGCTTCGGTATCGGCGGTACCGGTCATGCCGGCCAACTTGCCGTACATACGGAAATAGTTCTGGAAGGTGATCGAGGCCAGCGTCTGGTTCTCGCTCTGCACGGCCACGCCTTCTTTGGCTTCAACGGCCTGATGCAGACCGTCGCTCCAACGGCGACCGGTCATCAGACGTCCGGTGAACTCGTCAACGATGGTGACCTCGCCGTTTTGCACCACGTAATGCTGATCGCGGTGATACACATGGTGCGCACGCAGGGCGGCGTACAAATGATGCATCAACGTGATATTGCCGGCGTCGTAGAGGCTGGCACCTTCCAGCAGCAAGCCCGCTTCGGATAACAAGCGCTCGGCATTGTCGTGGCCATCTTCGGTCAGATAGATCTGATGCGACTTTTCATCGACGGTGAAATCGCCCGGCTCGATGACACCTTCTCCGGTGCGGAGGTCCAATTCACCGATTTGCTTCTTCAGCAACGGGGCCACTTTATTGATGGCCAGATACACGTCGGTTTGGTCGTCAGCTTGGCCCGAGATGATCAGCGGCGTACGCGCCTCGTCGATCAGGATCGAGTCCACCTCGTCGACGATGGCATAAGCCAGCGGACGCTGAACGCGGTCCGCCACATCGTGAACCATATTGTCACGAAGGTAGTCAAAGCCGTATTCGTTGTTGGTACCGTAGGTGACGTCTGCCGCATAGGCCGCTTGCTTTTGCTCACGAGGCATCTGCGGTAGGTTCACGCCGACGCTCAGGCCGAGAAAGTTATAGAGCTGAGACATCCACTCGGCGTCACGCTGCACTAGGTAATCATTGACGGTCACCAAGTGCACGCCTTTGCCGGTCAGCGCATTCAAGTAGACCGGCAATGTAGCGGTCAGAGTCTTGCCCTCGCCTGTGCCCATTTCGGGGATCTTGCCGTCGTGCAAAACCATGCCACCGATCAGCTGCACATCAAAGTGACGCATCTTGAAGACGCGTTTGCCCGCTTCGCGCACCACCGCAAAAGCTTCGGGCAACAATGCATCGAGCGATTCGCCATTGGCGACACGCGCCTTGAACTCGTCAGTCTTGGCCTTCAGCGCTGCGTCGTCGAGCTGCTCAAACTGAGGCTCCATCGCATTGATCTGTTGGACAACGCGACGATAGCCCTTAAGCAAGCGCTCATTACGGCTACCGAAAATCTGGGTGAGAAGCTTGGGCAACATGCAGCGTGATGGTTTTATCTTGGGAGGTCCGGCGTCAACCCAGGTTGGCACCGTTGAATCGGCGTTTGCTGCCGGCAGATTGACTTGCCTTAAGCTTGGCCCTCGATGAATTTCTACTTTCTAGCGTTCGGTGCATGTGGGGCGAGCAAGGCCGGCTGCAAGAGCCCAGCGCCTAAATTTCTGCCATTGGTGCGCCCGAGCGCAAAACCTTGGCAGTTTAGCATCCGCTCGTTTGCACTCTTACTTTGCACCGCCCGACTTACTGAGCGAGAGCCGCTGGCAACGCCCCACTACACTGCCACACATGAGTTCCGCCCCGCGCTACAAACCCGCTCCCGCGCCAAAGCGGCAAGTCCCAGACCCCTTGCCTATCGCGCAAGCCTTGAGTCAGCACGATGGCCTGGCTCGGCTCGGCATTTTGTTGATGGAATCGAACCGTCGCATGGAACTCGTCAAGCCTTGCTTGCCCGGCGCTTTGGTGCGATTTGTAAAGCCGGGGCCGATCGATGAAGAGGCTTGGACGCTGCTGGCGTCCAACGCTGCCGTAGGCGCCAAGTTGCGGCACTTGCACCCCCGGCTCGAGGAATTGCTGCAGGAGTCTGGGCTGCAACCCTACAGAGTGCGAATCAAAGTTCAGCAGCCGTAGTCGGTGCAATTTGCCATCGATTCCACAGAATCATGTGAACTTAGCGATGGCAAGAGTACGAACAAGGAAAATTTTGGGCAAAAAAATACCGCCTGGAGGCGGTATTTTCAAACTTTGGTGCCGGCTATCGGATTCGAACTGATGACCTACCGCTTACAAGGCGGTTGCTCTACCAACTGAGCTAAGCCGGCGACACCAGTCCGCTAGTATAGCCTGAATTTTTAGTGACTCAGACTATTTGACGCGTTTTAATGCGGGGCGACCCGAAACTGGCCCTGGGCTGTCAGGTTCGTCATCAGGCGCCGGGCCCCCGGACGCAGCATCCGCGACATCCGACGACTGTTCAGCTGCAGACGCTTCTTGGGAAACTCCTGCCTCTGAAGTCGGCGCCAAACGCACCGCGCGCAAAGGATTCACCCGAGCTTCGCTAGGAGCAGGAGCAGGAGCAGGAGCTGCCTCTGCAGCAACTGGCACTTCTGACACAGTCTTATCCACCGAGGACTGAAGTTCCGGCGCAGGGAAAGCCATGCCTTGTCCATTTTCGCGGGCGTAGATAGCCACGACATGGTCGACCGGCACCATGATTTCACGCGCTGTACCGCCAAACCTGGCCTTGAACTGAATGAATTCATTGCCCAGATCAAGGCTGCTGGTCGCATCGAAGCCGACGTTCAGGACAATTTCGTTGTTGCTGACGTATTCCATCGGCACTTGAACGAAACGATCGACGTGGACGGCGATGTAAGGCGTGAAGCCATTGTCCGTGCACCAATCGTGCAAAGCGCGAATCAGATAAGGCCGGGTCGAGGGGCTCCCTGCCCCGGTCTTGTCACTGCTTTTTTCCATGCTGGAGACTGCCTACTGCTCAAGTCAAGCGCTTGCTTACTTGCGCATGACCTTTTCAGACGGAGTCAGCGCTTCGATATAGGCGGGGCGCGAGAAGATGCGCTCAGCGTATTTCAGCAGCGGCAAGGCGTTCTTCGACATGTCGATGCCGTAGTAGTCCAGACGCCACAGCAAAGGTGCAATCGCCACGTCCAACATCGAGAAGTCGTCGCCCAACATGTACTTGTTCTTCAAGAAGATCGGCGCCAACTGGGTCAGACGGTCGCGAATCTGCGAACGCGCCTTTTCCAGCTGCTTGTCGGTCGCCTTGACGCTTTGGCTACGACCTTCAAGCACGTTCACATGAGCAAACAATTCCTTCTCGAAATTCAGCAGGAACAGGCGCACGCGTGCACGCGCCACCGGGTCGCCGGGCATCAACTGTGGATGCGGGAAGCGCTCGTCGATGTACTCATTGATGATGTGCGATTCATACAGAATCAGGTCGCGTTCGACCAGAATCGGCACTTCGTTGTACGGGTTCATCAAGGCGATGTCTTCGGGCTTGGCGAACAAGTCCACATCGCGGATTTCGAAATCCATACCCTTTTCGAACAGCACGAAGCGGCAGCGATGCGAGTAAGGGCAGGTGGTTCCAGAATAAAGCACCATCATGGCGGCAAGCTCCCGAAGGGGTGAGAAAAAACGATTGCGCCCCGAGCTGAGTCGGAACGCTCAAAACGCAAACGCAGCGGGAGGCTTTTTGAGCATCCCACTGCGTTCTGGGCCCGGCGCATGCCGGGTCCGAAGTGATTACTTCACGTCTTTCCAATAAGACGCATTCAAGCGCCAGGCAAACACGGTGAAGACCAGCAAGAACAGCAGGACCATCACGCCGAGGCGGAAGCGCTGCGCCTGAGCCGGCTCACCCATCCACTGCAGATACGCAACCAAATCAGCCACGGCGCTGTCGTACTGGCGAGCATCCATCGAACCCGGAGTCAGCTGCTCATAGCCCTTGAAGACGTGAATCTTCTTGCTGTGATCATGCGGATCGGTTTCTTCAGCGAACTTGGCTGCGCGCTGGCCTTGCAGTTCCCACAGCACATGCGGCATTGCCACGCTTGGGAAGGCCAGGTTGTTCCAGCCTGTAGCCTTGGTCTCGTCGCGGTAATAACTGCGCAGATAGGTGTACAGATAGTCTGCACCCGAACCCTTGGCGCCATCGGCGCGCGAGCGAGCGATCACGGTCAGGTCAGGCGGCGTGGCACCAAACCAGTCCTTGGCCTGCTTGGCGTCCAGCGACACCTTCATGGTGTCGCCCACCTTGTCGGCGGCAAACATCAGATTGCTCTTGATTTGCACATCCGTCAGACCCAGGTCGCGCAAACGGTTGTAGCGCATAAAGGCCGCCGAGTGGCAGTTCAAGCAGTAGTTGACGAAGAGCTTGGCGCCGTTTTGCAGGGCGGCCATGTCTTGCATCTTCTCCTTGGGGAACTTGTCCCACTCGATGCCACCACCGGAAGCTTGCGCACCGGAAGCCAGACTCAAGCCGATCAGCAAGCTGGCCAGCACCTTAGAGATCAGTTTTTTCATTCTGTTGACTCCCGGCTTCAGTGGGCGTGAAAGGTCACACGGTCAGGCACAGCCTTCGGCGTACCCAGCTTGCTCCACCAAGGCATCAACAAGAAGAAGCCGAAATAGAACAGAGTGCCCACTTGCGACACCAGCGTGCCTGCATCGGTCGGCGGCTGAATGCCCAAATAGCCCAGCACCAGGAAGAACACCACGAACACGGTGTACACATACTTGTGCCAGTCCGGGCGATAACGGATCGACTTGACCGGGCTGTGATCCAACCATGGCAAGAAGAACAGGATCACAACCGCGCCACCCATCACCACCACACCCCAGAACTTCGCATCGAAGATCTTCAGCATGAAGCAGGCTGCAGCAGCAATCACCAGCACCGCCAACTTGGCTTTGCCATTGAAGTTGCCCTTCAAGGCAGCCAAAACAGCACCCAGACCGATGATGACCACCAGCACGTTCACCATGGTGTCAGTGGTGGCACGCAGCATCGAATAGAAAGGCGTGAAGTACCAGACCGGCGCAATGTGCGCAGGCGTCTTCAGCGGATCAGCCGGAATGAAGTTGTTGTACTCGAGGAAGTAACCACCCAGCTCAGGGGCAAAGAAGATGATGGAGGTGAACACCATCAAGAACAACGAGACGCCGTAGATGTCGTGCACCGTGTAGTACGGGTGGAAAGGCACGCCGTCCAGCGGATGGCCAGCTGCATCCTTCGGAGCTTTGGGGCCCTTGATTTCAACGCCATCAGGGTTGTTCGAGCCCACTTCGTGCAGCGCGATGATGTGTGCCACCACCAGGCCCAAAAGCACCAAAGGCACAGCAATCACGTGGAAGCTGAAGAAGCGATTCAGCGTGGCATCACCCACCACGAAGTCACCACGGATCAGCAAGGCCAGATCAGGACCGACGAAAGGCACGGCAGCAAACAGGTTCACGATCACCTGAGCGCCCCAGTAGGACATCTGGCCCCAGGGCAGCAGATAGCCCATGAAGGCTTCGGCCATCAGGCACAAGAAAATGCCGCAACCAAACACCCAAACCAGCTCACGCGGCTTGCGATAAGAACCGTAGAGCAGACCACGGAACATGTGCAGATACACAACCACGAAGAAGGCCGAAGCGCCTGTCGAGTGCATGTAGCGGATCAGCCAGCCCCAGGGCACATCACGCATGATGTACTCGACCGAAGCAAAAGCCAGTGCTGCGTCCGGCTTGTAGTGCATCACCAAGAAAATGCCAGTGACGATCTGGATCACCAGCACCAACAGTGCCAGCGAACCGAAGATGTACCACCAGTTGAAGTTCTTCGGAGCGTAGTACTCCGACAGATGTTCTTTGTAGAGCTTGCTCGCCGGGAAGCGACTGTCCACCCAAGTCAGGAGCTTTTCGCCCAAGGGTGCGCCTGCGGGAGCTTCTTTGAATTCAGCAGCCATATTGACCTCTGTCCTTTAGCCTTGTTGGGTCTGATTGTTGAAAATCAGGCCTTCTTGTCTTCACCAATGATGAGCTTGGTGTCGGACAGATACATGTGCGGCGGCACTTCCAGGTTGTCGGGCGCCGGCTTGTTCTTGAACACACGTCCGGCCAAGTCGAAGGTCGAACCGTGGCAAGGGCACAAGAAGCCGCCATGCCAGTCATCCGGCAGCGATGGCTGCGGGCCAGCTTGGAACTTGTCGCTTGGCGAGCAGCCCAGGTGTGAACAGATGCCCACGCCCACAAAGTACTCGGGCTTGATCGAACGGTTCTCGTTCTTGGCGTACTCGGGCGTTGGATAGGCCTTGCGGTCGGACATAGGGTCAGCCAATTGGCCTTCCGTGCCCTTCATGGCGGCCAGCTGTTCGGGCGTGCGGCGCACGATCCAAACCGGCTTGCCGCGCCATTCCACGGTCAATTTCTCGCCGGGTTTGATGGCACTGATATCGACTTCCACCGCTGCACCGGCCGCTTTGGCGCGCTCGGATGGCGAAAAAGTACTGACGAAAGGTACGGCGGTGGCTACGCCGCCTACGGCGCCTGCGCATCCTGTGGCGATGAGCCAGGTACGCTTGCCGTGGTCCACTTGCTGGTCACTCATGAGCATCCTCAAACGAGACTTCTGATCGGGGGCAACCCGGGATTCTAACGGACGAGACCCGCTGTTCAGACGAGCTTGGTCCTGCCGGCGCATTTTGACACCACAATATCGGCGTTTTACTCTCCTTCAAGCGCCAAGCATCACTCAAATCAAGCTTTTGATGCTTGGCTTGAAAACATTCCACCGGCCGCAGGCCATCCATGGGAGCACTGAATGTCTGTTTTGTCTGAATTCAAAGAATTTGCCGTCAAGGGCAATGTGGTCGATTTGGCCGTCGGCGTCATCATTGGCGGCGCTTTTGGCAAGATCGTTGATTCGGTCGTCAAAGACCTGATCATGCCCCTGGTGGGCAAAGTGGTGGGCGGACTGGATTTCTCGAACTACTTCGTGCTGCTGTCCAACCCACCGGCAGATTTCAAAGGCCCGATGACTTATGAGGCCCTGACCAAGGCCGGCGTGCCCTTGTTTGCCTATGGCAGCTTCCTCACCGTGCTGCTGAACTTCATCATTCTGGCCTTCATCATTTTCATGATGATCAAGCAGATCAACCGACTCAAGCGCATCGAGCCCACACCCGTTGAGGCAGCGCCAGCCACACCCGAAGACATCGTGCTGCTGCGCGAAATTCGGGACTCCTTGAAACGCTGAGGCGCCGCCTCACCCCGCAGTCAGAGCCGCTCCGTGCGAGCCGCTCTGCTGTAAGCAAAAGTTACGTCTCAACGATTCGTTAGCTATTTGACAGTCGTACAGGGCAATACCCGGTTTTCCACGCAATGACCCGGCGTCTTTGGCCTGATACTAGAGGCCGTATAGACTGTGGTAATCAAGCTACAGCGCTGCGTTTTGCGACCATGAATTCGCCCGAACCCAAACTCAACCCGCACCTGGACGCTGCCGTCCAGCGCATTCGCACGGCCGCCGAGCAGGCCGCCGAGCGTTGCGCGGAAGGGTTGGGCCTGTCGGCCTTGTCCGCCGGACAAGCCAAACGCCGAGATGCCTTGTTGGCTGCGCAATTTTTGTTCCGCAAGCAGCAAGCCCAGTTTGGCCAGCAGTTTCATCAGCATCTGCGTGAGCAACTGGTGCAAGAACAAGCCGGCAAAACGCCTGAAACCGCCGGCGCCAAAAAGAAGGATTGGGGCGAACTCTCGCTGATGGAAGACGAGCAGGTCGACGCCCTGGTGGTGGCCGACCGTATCGGTCTTGCCATCGGCCACCAAAGCGAGTGGGAGTTGCGCGAAGTTGAGTCCTACATCTTTGGCCTCAGCAGCGGCGAACGCAACCCACTGAGGCCAGAGTTGATCGGCCAAGCCTTGCTGGCGGCGGTCCATGCCGTCAGCGAAGAAGCGGAGACAAGGCAAATCCTGATCGACGAGCTGACACGCGCGCTGGCCCAAGAGATGCGCGCCTGCTATGCCGACATTGCCGAGTTGTTTCGCAATCGCGGCCTGCGTCCGCAAGACTTGCGGGTGCGCGCTCACGACTCAGCAGCCGGCAGCCACGGCTACTCCACCCGCTCGCAATCGCTGTCCGGCAACAGCAGCCACAGTGGCCACAGCATGGCCGCCGAATTGTCCGAAGGTGCTGCAGGCGGCGCTCGTTATGGCGGACCTCATGGAAGTTCACACGGAGGTTCGCACGGCGCATCGTCCAATTGGGGTGGTCTGCAAGGAGCTAGCCAGGGGCCGCGTGGGTTTGGCGGTCAAGGCCAAGCCTCCAGCGGCGGCATGGGGGCCGTTGATGCGCAATTGATGGACCTGCTGCGACGCTTGGCGCATCAAGCGCCCAGCCCCGGTCATGCCACCCCTGCGATGCCCGCAGCCGGATTTGGTCCCGCAGGCCAGGGAACGGCCGAATTTGGCTATTCACAGACAGGCGCCCTCCCCCAATCGCTGACCGGCAATTCCGGCGGCGCCTTGAGCGGGACGTTAGGCGGAACCTTGGGCGGATCCTTCCCCCAAGCGGCCACCGAGTGGGCCGAAGACTTCAATGCGCCCCATTGGCAGGGCGTGGCGCCACCCAATCTGATCCATCAGCATCGCGAAGAATTACGTCAGGCCGCCACCGGGCGCCTGGACCATATGGTCATCGACGTGGTCAGCAGCTTGTTCGATCAGGTGCTGTCCGACCCCAAAGTGCCGCCACAAATGGCGCGCTTGCTGGCGCGGCTGCAATTGCCGGTGCTGCGAGCCGCCCTGGGTGACCCGAGCTTCTTTTCCTCGCGCCGCCACCCGGTGCGCCGCTTCATCAACCGCATGGCCTCGCTGGCTTGCGCTTATGAAGATTTCAGCGAAGACCCTGGCCGCGCCTTCTTGTCCCATGTGCGCGACCTGGTGCAAGACGTCGCCAACGGCGACTTCGACCGCATGGATGTCTACGAAGGCAAATTGGATGCCCTCGAAGCCTTCATCAACGAGCAGGTCGCTCGCGCGCTGAGTGAACACACGCAAGCCAGCCGGGTCGATGCCGCCAGCCTTTTGGCCCGCAAAGAGACCGATCTGCGCCTGCAGCAGCGCTACACCCAGCAAATGCAATCGGCCCTGGCGCCGGTGCCGATGCCAGACTTCATCCGCGACTTCTTGGCACAGATCTGGAGCCAGGCGATTGTGTTGGTGATGCGCGATGCCGGCAGCTCGCCCGAGCGCACCCAGCGCATCCGGCAGTTCGGCAAAGACTTGGTGATGAGCGTGCAGCCCAAGGCCGGCAGCGCGCAAAGACAAGCCTTCCTCGGCCAATTGCCTTCGCTGATGAAGACGCTGAATGAAGGGCTGGACTTGATCGCCTGGCCCGAGCCGGCTCGCAAGAAGTTTTTTGCCCTGCTCCTGCCTGCGCACGCCGAATCGCTGAAGGGCCAAGCCCTCAGTGCGCTCGAAACCAATCTGCTGATCAAGCAACTCGAAAGCGTGTTCGGCAGCGCGCCTCCGACCGAGCAGGACTTGGGCGCCGAGGCCACCTCCAGCCTGCCGCAAGACCTCGACCTGAGCGAGCGCCTCTCGGCGGCCGAAGCCAAGAGCCTGGGCTTGATCAGCGAATCGGGCGTCAACTGGACTGGCGAGATCGACATCGACCTGAGCGCCGAAGCGCCGCTGCAGGCGGTTGACATCAGCATCGAAGGCCTGCCCGAAGCCACAGAAGCGCCCGAGCCCAGCGAAGGCGAGCTCTTGATCGAGCATCTGCAACTCGGCTTCGCTTACCAGATGTACACCGGCAACAAGGGGGAAGAGGCTTGGCACAAGGTGCGCCTCGCCCATATCAGCGCCGGCCGCAGCTTCTTCATCTTCACCCAAGGCGCCAAGCATCAAGAAACCGTCACCATGACGGCGCGCATGCTCAAACGCCTGTGCGAGTCCAAGCGCATGCGCGCTTTTGAAAACGCCTATTTGATGGAGCGGGCCATTGCCCGCGCCCGCAAGCAGTTGGCCGCCTTGGGTACGAGCAAAAGCAACTGATCAGGCCAGCAAGCGCCGCGCCATTCGAATCGCCGCACGCATGCTGGACGGGTCCGCCCGGCCACTGCCAGCCAAGTCAAATGCCGTACCGTGATCGGGGCTGGTGCGCACAAAAGGCAGGCCCAAGGTCACATTGACGCCCTGCTCCACGCCCAGATACTTGACCGGAATCAGACCGTGATCGTGGGTCATGGCCACCACCAAATCAAAGGCACCCGGGTGGCCCGGCGCATGGCGTGCACGCATGAACACGGTGTCTGGCGCAAAAGGACCGTTGGCGTCAATGCCCTCAGCGCGCGCCAAGGCAATAGCCGGCGCGATATGCAAGATCTCCTCATCACCGAACAAGCCCCCCTCGCCCGCATGCGGATTCAAGCCCGCCACCGCGATGCGCGGCTTGGCAATGCCAAAGCGCCGCATCGCGGCCTCGGCGATGCGCACGGTCTGCAGAACATTGGCGCAGCTGATTTGCTCGATGGCCTGGCGCAAAGAGCAGTGAATCGTCACCAAGACGGTGCGCAACTCCTCATTGGCCAACATCATGCGAACAGGCAACAGACCCTCCTGGCCCGAAGCCAAGGCCTGCAGCATTTCGGTATGCCCTGGGAAGTCCACCCCTGCAGCATGCAGCGCTTCTTTGTGGATGGGCGCGGTCACCACGCCGGCAGCATGGCCGGCCTGAATCAAGCCGACCGCTGCCTCTATGCAGCGGGCCGCCGCCGCCCCAGCGCGCGCATCGATCTGGCCCAGCGGGCAAGTCAGCAAGTCCGCGGGCAGGCCTTCGGGCTGCCATACGGGCAAACAATGCGGCGGCAGGCTGCGATCTGCCGACCAATCTGCGGGAGCCTCCACCCGCAAGACCGGCATCTGCACACCCACCTGTTGCAGTGCTCGCCGCATCACCCCGACATCGCCCACCACACAAAGCCCTGGGTCGTGCTCCTCAGCCAGGGCTGCCGCCAGGACTTCGGGGCCGATGCCGCAAACATCGCCCATGGTGAGTAACAAGATCTCTGAGCCAGGCTGGGTACTCATGCGGGGTTCTCTATCTCTATGAATTGCTGCGTCACGCCCAGGTCCATCGCCAGCGCCTGCGCCAAGGCTTGGACGCCGTAACGCTCTGTCGCATGGTGACCAGCGGCCACAAAGGCCACGCCGGTTTCGGCGGCCAGATGCGCCTGAGGCTCTGAGACTTCCCCGGTCAGGAACACATCAGCGCCCGCGGCAATGGCCGCTTCAAAATACCCCTGAGCGCCGCCCGTGCACCAGGCCAGGCGCTTCAGCGGACGACCGTCACCTGGCAGCAAGATAGGCGTGCGCCCCAGCTTGTTGGCAATCTGTTCACCCAAGGACTGCAGGCTTGAAGGCGAAGGCTGCGAACCAATGAAACCCAGGTCTTGCTCCCCGAAGCGGGCCTCGGCCTGCCAATCAAGGATACGCCCAAGTTGAGCGTTATTGCCCAGCTCGGCATGCGCATCCAGCGGCAGGTGATAGGCAAACAAATTGACATCGGCCTGCAAAAGGCGCGCGAGGCGCTGCTTCATCCAACCCGTCACACGCCCATCCTGACCGCGCCAGAACAAGCCATGGTGAACCAGAATGGCGTCGGCGCCAGCGGCAATCGCGGCCTCGATCAAAGCCAGGCTGGCGGTCACCCCGCAGACGATGTGTTTGATCTCGTCCCGCCCCTCCACTTGCAAACCGTTCGGCCCATAATCCTTGAACCGATCCACCTGCAGCAATTGATTCAGGTGGGTTTGGAGGTCTTGACGGTGAGTCATGGGCTTTGACTTAGAGATGTATTCAAAAAAGGGTGAGGACGTGCGCAGACTTTGGTTGATTTTCGCTCAGGCCACGACGGTCATTCTGGCGCTGCTGTTTGTCATCAGCACGCTCAAGCCGCAGTGGCTGCAGAGTTCAAGCGAGAAGCATGGCCCGGTCGCCCGCATTCCCATCCTGGCAGCCGCTGAGCCCTTGCCGGCAGGCAGCAGCGCAGTGACTGGCTCACCGCGCGCCGGCTACAGCCTGGCCGCCAAACGCGCCGCGCCCGCAGTGGTCAGCATCACCGCCAGCAAAGCCCCAGCACGCAATGCCGGCGGCCAAGACCCTTGGTACAAATTCCACTTCGGCAAACGCGGCCGCCAAGAAGACGCCAACCCGCAAACCGGCCTGGGCTCGGGCGTGATCGTCTCGCCGGATGGCTATCTGCTCACCAACAACCATGTGGTGGAGGGGGCATCGGACATCGAAGTCATGCTCAGCGATGGCCGCCAAGCCCGCGCCACCGTGGTGGGCACCGACCCCGAGAGCGATGTGGCCGTGCTCAAGATCGACCTGGATCGCTTGCCCGTCATACGTCTGGGCAATGTCGACACCTTGGCGGTGGGCGATGTGGTGCTGGCGATTGGCAACCCTTTCAATGTGGGCCAAACCGTCACCTCAGGGATTGTCAGCGCCATGGGCCGCAGCCAGTTGGGCATCAATACCTTCGAGAACTTCATCCAGACCGACGCGGCCATCAACCCCGGCAACTCGGGTGGGGCGCTGGTCGATGCCGAGGGCAATCTGGTTGGCATCAACACCGCCATTTACTCGCGCAGTGGCGGCAGCTTAGGGATTGGCTTTGCCATTCCCATCAGCTCGGCCCGCCAGGTGATGGAAGCTTTGGTTCAGAACGGTCAGGTAGCGCGCGGCTGGATCGGGGTGCAAACCCGTGAGCTCACACCCGAGTTCGCCGAGGCTTTCAAATTGCCGGTCAGCGAAGGGGTCTTGATCAGCGGTGTGCTGGCGAATGCGCCGGCCGCCAAGGCAGGCGTAAAACCGGGCGACGTTTTGACCCAGGTCGGTGCCACCGCCATTCAATCGCCGGCCCAGTTGCTCAGTGCCGTGGCCGCGCTCAAGCCGGACACTGCCACCACGGTGGCGATTCTGCGTGGCGCACAAAAACTCGAATTGCCCATCACCGTCGCGCAAAGGCCTAAGCCCCAGGCGGAACGCAACTGAGGCAAACAAGCCGCTCGGAAAAAAGAAACGGCGCTCTTAGAGCGCCGTCTTTCATTGCAGAGTCAAGTTCCGAAGAACTTGGACCTCAGCTCGGCTCAGCGCCTTCGTCAGGCGCCTTGGAATAACGGATGAAGTAGCCGGCCGCAAAAACACCCAACTCATACAAGATGCACATCGGAATCGCCAAGGCCAGTTGCGACACCACATCAGGCGGCGTGATTACCGCGGCGATGACGAAGGCCACCACGATGAAGTAGCCACGGAATTCACGCAACTTCTCGACCGTCACCAAGCCCATGCGAGCCAGCACCACCACCACCACCGGCACCTCAAAAGCCGCACCAAAAGCGATGAACATCGACATCACAAAGCTCAGATAGGCCTCAATATCGGGCGCCGCCGTGATGCTCTTGGGCGCAAAGCTCTGAATGAACTTGAAGACTTGGCCAAAAACGAAGAAATAGCAAAAGGCCACGCCGACAAAGAACAACAAGGTGCTGGAGACCACCAGCGGCAAGACCAGACGCTTCTCGTGCGAATACAGGCCCGGCGCCACAAAGGCCCACACCTGATACAGCACCACCGGCAAGGCAATCAAAAATCCCGCCAACAGCGTGATCTTCAGCGGCACCATAAAGGGCGAGATCACATTGGTGGCGATCAGCGTCGAGCCCTGTGGCAGTTGCGCCACCAAAGGCGCGGCCAACAAGTCGTACAGAGCAGAAGGGCCGGGGTAAATAGCCAGCACGCCGAAGCAAATACCGATCGCGATAGCGGCACGCACCAAGCGGTCGCGCAACTCAATCAGATGCGAGACAAAAGGTTGTTCGGTGCCGGCGAGTTCATCGTCGGGCTTGGGAGTTGAACTCATGGTGACTCAGAGCATTCGGCCAGGCCGAAGGGATGGAGGGCGAAAACGCGCCACACGGGCCGCACCAGACTGCGCATGGCGACGCACACCCGCCTGCTGCTTGTACCACTGAGGGGTGGCGCCACGCTTCAAGCGCCAATTCTTCTTCGGCGGCTTGTAGACCGGCGGATGCAGCGCGCTGCTGTCATAGCTGTAGCCACTCAAACTGGTTTCGCTGCTGGCGGCATTGCTGACATCAGCCCAGGTTTGATCAAAGGCCTTGTTGGCGCTGGCTACCTCTTGCTGAACCGTGGACGCCATGTTCTGCGCCGCCGATTCCATCTCGGTCTTCATCTTCTGCAGCTCTTCCAGCTCGATCGAACGGCTGACCTCGGCCTTCACATCCGAGACATAGCGCTGCGCCTTGCCCAGCAAATGCCCGACCGTGCGCGCCACGCGCGGCAGCTTCTCAGGGCCGATGACGACCAGAGCCACCGCACCGATCAGCGCGAGTTTGTCAAAACCAAAATCAATCATGCAGCGTCAGACCGGCAAGCCATCAAGACTTGGTCTTGGCCTCAACGTCAACCGTGTTGGCGTCATTCGCCTTGTTGGCGACCTGTTGCACCGGCGCAGCGTCGGCAGCAGCGCTGCCGTCCTTCATGCCGTCCTTGAAGCCTTTGACGGCACCGCCCAGATCACTACCAATGTTCTTGAGCTTTTTCGTGCCAAAGACCAGCACCACAATCACCAGCACGATCAGCCAGTGCCAAATGCTCAGCGAACCCATAATTTCTCTCCAAGAATCGAAGCTGTCATTCTAGTGGCGCCATGTGACAAACGCTGTCACAAAGGGCGCCCGGGCACTACGCCCTATCCTCAGCCCTTTGCCCAAGGGCGCGGGCCGCCCATCACGTGCATATGCAAGTGATAGACCTCCTGCCCGCCATCTTGCCCGGTATTGATGACAGTGCGAAAACCATTTGTGACACCCAGTTCGCGCATCAAGCGCGGCGCCAGCACCGACATATGGCCCATGAGGCCGGCATGCTCGGCGCCCAGATCGGCCATGCTGGCAATGTGCAGCTTGGGGATGATCAAGACATGCACCGGCGCCCAAGGGTGAATGTCATGAAAAGCCAGCACTTGCTCATCCTCATAGACCTTGCGGCTGGGGATTTGGCCGGCAACGATTTTGCAAAACAGACAGTTGGGATCGTGAGACATAGCAAATAAAGCTCAAGGCAAGTCAGTCATTCAAAGCGGCATCGCACGGCCGGCATTCATCGCGCCCCAGCCGCGCAGCACGCGGTAGAGGAACCAAATCGAAATCAAGCCCCAGGCGATCCAGCCCGGCGCCAGCAACAAGAGCCACAGAGGGCTGGTCAGCAGATACAGCACGCCGGCCCAGGCCACGCTGCGCAGGCGCCAGCTGAAATGGCTGGCTTGCCAAGTCCCCGCCGCATCGCCTCGCTTGACCAAGTCGATCAGCACCGCGACCAGCAGCAAAAAGACACTGGCTTGCACCCCCGGCAGCACGGCGCCGATGGCCACCACGGCATGCAGGATGTAACTGATCATGCCGACGGTACGCAGTTGTTGCTGCCGTTCGGGGTCCATGCTCACTTCAGCAGCCGCCATCACTTCCCCACGCTGATCAGTCATTCGGCTCATCCTCCACCTTGGCTGGGCTGCGCTGCGCAAACTCTTGCAAGCCCGACAGCCCTTCTCGCCGAGCCAGTTCAGCCAAGACCTGCTCCGGCTTCAAGCCGAAGTGGCTGAGTGCGATCAGGCTGTGAAACCACAGATCGGCCACCTCATAAAGCACTTTTTGCGGATCGCCGTCCTTGGCAGCCATCACCGTCTCGGTGGCCTCTTCGCCGACCTTTTTCAAGATCGAATCCAGGCCTTTGTCGAACAGCTTGGCCACATAGCTGGTGGCCGGGTCGCCGCCATTGGCGGGTTTGCGCGATTCAATCACCGCGGCCACACGGGCCAAAATGTCCTTGCTGGGCATGCTCGTCTGCTCTATCAGTGCTTATTTGTAAATGTGGTCCGGGTCCTTCAGGACCGCGTCAACGGCCACCCAAGCGCCGTTTTCGAAACGCTGGAAGAAGCAGGAATGCCGCCCGGTATGGCAGGCAATGCCCGGCGTGTGCCCGTTCTGGGTGATCTTCAACAAGAGCACATCGTTGTCGCAATCCAGGCGCATCTCATGCACGGTCTGCGTGTGGCCTGACTCTTCGCCCTTGTGCCACAAGCGCGCACGCGAGCGGCTCCAATAGACCGCCTGGCCCAGTTCGATGGTGCGCGCCAAGGCTTCGCGATTCATCCAGGCAAACATCACCACATCACCGCTGTCACGCTCTTGCGCGATCACCGGCAACAGGCCGTCAGCATCCCATTTGATTTGATTCAAGCAGTCCATGCGCTTCAGTGTAGTGGGCTCAGGCGATATGGGTCGGGCCCACAAAGCCGCGCTCAGCGGCGAACCAATCCAGCACCGGAATCGTTCCCGGCAGCACCGGCTGCATTTGCACCGGCAAAGTCTGCCAAGCCATGGCCTGCTGTTCGCGCATCTCGAACTCGCCCGACCAAGCGTAGACCTTGCAAAAGTGCAAACGCACCCGGGCATGCGGGTAGTCCATCACCAGCTCTTTCCAGGCATGGGCCGATTCAATCGTGATGCCCAGTTCTTCTTGCAGTTCGCGGCGCAGCGCCTGCTCGACGCTCTCGCCCGCCTCCAACTTGCCGCCCGGGAACTCCCAATAGCCCGCGTAGACCTTGCCCACCGGGCGCGAGGTCAGCAAAAAGCGCCCCTCTTGACCTTGGGCATCGCGCTCCACCAGGACACCCACCGCCACATCCACCGGCACCCGCTCCCTGCTGTGCTCAGACATGGTCCAGCCCCTCAGGCGCAGAGCTGTCCTTCAGCGCAACGGGCATGGCCTCCAGCGCGCCGCGACCCGCCAAGTCCCGCGCAAACTGGTAGGCCACACGGCCCGAGCGCGAGCCGCGCTCCAGCGCCCAGACCAAGGCCGGCTGCCGCGAAGCCGCAATCAACTCGTCGGCCACGCCAAAGTAACGCAACCATTGAGCGGCAATCGCCAAGTACTCTTCTTGGCTGAAGGGATAAAAACTCAGCCACAGGCCGAAGCGTTCGGAGAGCGAAATCTTCTCTTCCACTGCCTCGCCCGGATGCACTTCGCCGTCGGGCTGGTGCTTGTAGCCCAGGTTGTCCTTCATCTGCTCGGGCAGCAAGTGGCGGCGGTTGCTGGTGGCATAGACCAAGACGTTGTCGCTGGCCGCGGCCACCGAGCCGTCCAACATGGACTTCAAAGCCTTGTAGCCCAGCTCACCCTCATCGAAGCTGAGGTCATCGCAAAAGATCACAAAGCGTTCGGGGCGCTCGGCCACCAAGTCCACCAAGTCGGGCAAGTCCACCAAGTCGCTCTTGTCCACCTCAATCAGGCGCAAGCCGCGAGCGGCAAACTCATTCAAGCAGGCCTTGATCAGCGAGCTTTTGCCAGTGCCGCGTGCGCCGGTCAACAAGACATTGTTGGCGGGCCGGCCGCTGACGAACTGCTCGGTGTTTTGTAGCAAACGCTGCTTTTGCGCATCGACCTCCAGCAATTCGTTCAATCGGATCGAGGCTGCATGGCGCACCGGTTCCAGCACCGGCACACCGCGGCGGCGGCGATAACGAAAAGCCGCAGCGGCTTGCCAATCAGGGGCCGTCAAGGTCGGGGGCAGCAAGGCCTCCACCCGGGCCAACAAGCCCTCGGCGCGTTGAAGAAATGCTTGCAAAGAGTCGCTCATGGTCTCACTGCCATTCAGGGCTGGCCAGTGTAGCGGCCGACCCAAGACTCGCGCCCGCGCTTGCAAACGGGTGGTCCATTCGACCCAGGCCAAAGGATTTGGCGTCACCACCGGGTCACTGCGGCCCTGCATGCTTCGGCCGCATCGACATGCCTTGATCCGCCCGCCCCCTTCAACCCGCTGTTCATTCTTGGAAGCCATCCATCATGCATCTGCCCCAACGCCTCAGTTCTCGCGCGGCCTTCGTCGCCCTGACCCTCGCAGCCAGCCTGAGCGCCGCACACGCGGACACGCTGAATGCCGATGGTCAGTGGGTTGATTTCACCGTCTCCAGGCTCATGTCCGGCGATCTCGGCTGGTCCAATTTTGACGGACAAGCCTTGAGCTTCGACTTCACCGTCGCCGAAGGTTTTGTCGCCACCTTGAGCGTGGTGGATGCCGGCTGGTCGGGTGACCGCTTCACCGTCACCAATTCGGGCCAAGAAATCGGCACCACCAGCGTCGCCGTCCTTGGCAATCAGGGCACCCCGGCCATCGTCGACTTTGACGAGGCTTTTGCCGACAGCAACTTCAGCCGTGGCGTCTACAGCTTGAACGCCGGTCAGCACAGCATTAGCGGCTTCTTGTCCACTTCTTTTCTATCGCCGGATGAAGGCACCATCGGCGCGGTGCGCCTGCAAGTGTCGGCCGTACCTGAGCCTGCCAGCGTGGCCACCCTCTTGGCCGGCCTGAGCCTCTTGACCGTGATGCTGCGCCGCAAAAACGGCAAAGACGGCAAGTAAGAAGAAGCAAACCCTTCCAGGATGATCCCCATGTTGAAACTCAATCCCCTCCTGCTGGCCCTGAGCGCCGCCTTCTGCCTGAGCACCCCGGCCTCAGCCCAAACGCCAGCACCCGCCATCAAGGTCAAGATCATTGGCTTCAATGACTTCCACGGCACGCTGGAGTCGCCCGGCACCTTTGGCGTCAACACTTCGGTGCCTGCGGCCAACCGGCCACTCGTCGGCGGCGCCGAATACCTGGCCGCCTATGTGGCGGACATGAAGTCAAAGAACCCCAACACGGTGGTGGTCGGCGCTGGCGACTTTGTCGGCGCCACCCCGCTGATCTCCTCGCTGTTTTTTGACGAGCCGGCCGTCGAAGCGCTGAACAAGATCGGTGTGGACTTCAGCTCGGTCGGCAACCACGAGTTCGACAAGGGCAAGGACGAGCTGCGCCGCCTGCAAATGGGCGGCTGCAAGCTGGTGGCCGGCCAGCCGGACCCGAACAGCTGCAAGGGCTTCGGCTCCTCCGCACCGGGCACTTTTGACGGCGCCAAGTTCAAGTGGCTGTCGGCCAATGTGATCGACACCGGCACCGGCCGCAGCCTGCTGCCCCCCTACGGCGTGAAGAGCTTTGGCGGCGTCCGAGTTGCCTTCATCGGCATGACGCTGAAAGGCACGCCCGACATCGTCACCCCCACCGGCGTGGCCGGCCTGAGCTTCAAGGACGAGGCAGACACCGTCAACGCGATCGTGCCGGTGCTGCGCGCCCAGGGCATTGAGTCCATCGTGGTGCTGGTGCATCAGGGTGCCTTCCAGAACCCGGCGGTGGCCGGCGGCTTCAACAACCAGGACATCAATGGTTGCTTGAACAATCTGAAGAACAGCGACGGCAGCGACAGCGATCTGGGCAAAATCGTGGCCCGCCTGGACAACGCGGTGGACCTGGTGGTCAGCGGCCATACCCATGCGGCCTACAACTGCTCGAAGACCACCGTGGATAACGGCAACAGCCCCCGCACCGCCGGCCTGCCGAACAAGACCGGTCGCCTGGTGCCGGTGACCAGCGCCAGCGCCTTTGGACGCGTGTTGTCGGAGATCGACTTGAGCATCGACCCCAAGACCCGCGACGTGGTGGATGTCAGCGTCAACAATCGCTTGGTGGACCGCAACAACGCCACGGCGAATCAGCTGATCGCCAGCAATCCAACGGTGAAGAATCTGGTCAGCAGCTACCTCAATGCGGTGTCGCCGCTGGCCAACCAAGTGGTGGGCACCTTGACTGCCGACCTGAGCAACGCCGCCAATGCCGCTGGCGAAATGCCAGCCGGCGATCTGATTGCCGACGCACAGCTGCAAGCCACCCAGCCCGCCCAACTCGGCGGCGCTGTGATGGCCTTCATGAACGCCGGTGGCGTGCGCTCGCCCGGCTTCGTCAAGCCCGCAGGCGCCACTGCCCCCTTCGACATCAGCTACGGCAATGCCTTCACGGTCCAACCCTTCGGCAACAGCCTGGTGACCATGACGCTGACCGCCCAGCAGATCAAGGACGTGCTGGAACAGCAGTTCAAAGGCTGCAAGGGCCAGGGCACGACGCGCATCATGCAAATCTCCAATGGTTTGCAATACAGCTGGAGCGATGCCGCGCCGGCCTGCGCCAAGATTGTTGACGTTAACTTCACGCCCACGGACGTGACGGTCTACCCCCCGGTCGCCACGGGTGCGGTTGACAAGCTGGTGATTGCCGGCGTGGTCCAAAACCCGAACAAGACCTACCGGGTGACGGTCAACAACTTCATGGCCACCGGTGGCGACGGCTACACCACGCTCGTGGGCGGCAGCAATGTGCTGGGCGGCGCGCAAGACATCGATGCCTTGATCGCTTATCTGGCTGGCTACAAGGGCTCGGCTTCGGCCTATGACCCGAGCCAAGCCGCATTGAAGAAGCCGCGCATCAACAAGCTGCCTTGATGAGACTGAAGCGCTGGGTGCAGGGCCTAGCGGCCCTGTCGTGCGGCATGGCGGCTTGGGCGCAAGGGCCAAGCCCAGCCGAGCCCCAAACGCAGGCAACTCAGACTACGCAGGCGGCGCCGCAAGTTCAATCGCTGACGGCCTTGGCCGCGCAGCGAATGCGCGAACGCGCCGCGCTCGCAACGCCGATGACGCCCGAGACCGAGACCGAGGCCCAGCGCCAGGCCTTGCTGCGGCAAGCTCGCCAGGCGCTGGATCAAGGTCGCAGCGCCGAGGCGCTTGCTCATCTGGACACGGCGGCAGCGCTCAGCCACGCGGCCGACACCGAAATGCTGATCGTGCAGGCGCAGCTGCAGCAAGGCGAGTTCCGGCCCGGCCTGAGCTTTGCCTCGCACACCGCCGGTGCGCATTTGTATGAGCCGCAAGCGCTGCGCCTCTACGCTTGGTTGCTGGCCCTGGGTGAGCAAAGCAGCTTTGCCCAGCGCCTGCTGAGCGAAGGCCTGCGGCGCATGCCCGATGAGCCCAGCCTCCTGGCCCTGCAAACCCAGCTCAGCCGTTTGAACGCCAAGGCCGAAGCCGAAAGTTCCAGCGCCTTGGCTGCGGCCCGGCCCGGCCCCTGGCTTGTAGCAGGCCAAGAGCCTCCCATCAAAGTCGAGGCTCTGCAGCTGCTCGCAAGCGGCCTGCTGATCGACGAAGGCCGCTTGGCCTTGGTGCCTATGAGCGCGCTGGCTGCAGCAGAGCCATCCGCCCAGCTCTGGGTTTGCAATGGCCTGGGCTTTGGCAGCAAGGCACGCTTGCGCGAGCGCTTTCCCGAGCTCGGCCTGGCGCTGCTGAGCTTGGAGCAAGCCTTGCCCCTGGGCAAGACCAGCCGGGCCTTGAGCTTAGCCCCACGCGATGCTTTTGCCGGCAGCGTGGCCAGCGCCTTCAGCCATCCGAGCAGCCCGCAAGCGGCGCCTGCCTGGCCCGCCATGCACAGCGGTTTCTTGGGCCGCACCCTCGCGACCGATCCCGCCAAGCAGGCCCTGGGCATCGCCTTGCCGCAAGCATCATCGGGAGGCCCGGTGTTTGATCAATCAGGGCGTTGGATTGGTCTGGTCATGCTAGGCGCTACGCCAGCGGCAGAGCCGAGTTTGCTGCCCAGCCGTCAGTTGGCAGAAAAGATTCCGGCGCTGGCCCAGTTGCCGACTCAGCCTCTGACCGCCAAGCTCGGTTCGGAACAAATTTACGAACAGGCGCTGCCGCTTACCTTGCAGCTCTTCGCACTGAAACCTTGAGATGGCTTAGGGTGCCACCAACATGCGCAGCGCCGCTTCCATCTGCTCGATGGGGCTGCGCTTGAAGCCCGAGCGCGCATAGCGCTGCAGTCGGCCAATGATGAAGCTCACCAAAACCGAAGCCTGGGCGTTCGCTTCGACGGTGGGTGTGGTCGAGCCATTGGCCTCGGCAGCCTTGCGCAAGACCTGGCGCAAAGCACCCTCGACCCGGTCAAAAAACTGGTTCATGCGCAGCACCAAACGCTCGTTCTCATAGACCAAGGCATCGCCCACCATCACCCGCGTCATGCCGGGGTTGCGCTCGCCGAACTGCAGCAAGACCGAGACGATTTTTTGCGCTTGCAGCAGGCCCGAGCTGCCCTCGCGCTCGATGATCTGGTTCAGCAAGGTGAAGACGCTGCCTTCGATGAACTCGATCAGGCCCTCGAACATCTGCGCCTTGCTGGCGAAGTGCCGATAAAGCGCCGCCTCGCTGACCGACAGTTTGGCGGCCAACGCCGCCGTGGTCACACGGTCAGCGCCGGGCTGCTCCAACATGCTGGCCAGGGTCTGCAAGATCTGCACCCGACGCTCGCCCGGACGAGGTCGCTTGCGCGTGCTGGCCACAGCTTCTGGCGCGCTGACTTCGACGGCTGCTTCAACGTTCAGTTCAGTCTCTGGGGCTGGCATTGGGGTAGCGGCTTGGAGGGTTAAGGCGGAGCTGCGCCGGAAAACTGCCACAGCACATTACCGGACCGGCGGCCGATTCTGGCACAGCCGCGCGGGGGCACTTTGCCGCCCCGAATCAAAAACGCAGCTGGCTCAAGGCGCGAATGCGTTGATCCACATACACCGGCCGACGTCGCAGGCCGATGCCTGCCTCGGGGCCATGCTTTGCTGCGGCCTTGTGCACCCAACGCTGCATCCAGACGGTGCGCATGCCGACGCGGCGCGCCGACTTTTGATGCACCAAAGTGTCTTCCACCAAGACGCAGTCACGGGCCTGCAGTTTCAAGCGAGCCAACAAGGCGCGGAACATGCGCGCATCGGGTTTCAGCCGCCAATGGCCAAACATGCGCATTTGCTCGCAGGGAATGATGGCCTCGAAGCAATGCTGCATGCCCAGCGTTTCCAACACCCGCTGCGCATAAGCCTGCGGCGCATTGGTCAACAAGAACTTGCGGCCGCGCAAGCGCTTGAGCGCCGCCAAGTCATGCGCGTGGGTGTGCAGCAAGGGCTCGATACCGTCGAGCTTGTGGGTTTGGTGCAGAAAGTGATCGGCCCGCACGCCGTGATGCCGCACCAAGCCCAGCAAGGTGGCGCCATAGCGCTGCCAGTACAGAGCCCGCAGACGGCTGGCCTCGGCTTGGGGCACGCCCAGGTGCTCTTCGATGTAATCGCCCATGGACCGATGCAAAGCGCCAAACACATGGGCCGAAGCATTGTGCAAGGTGTTGTCCAGGTCGAAGAACCAGACCCGGTCCTTCGCAGACGGGCCCATCAGCCGCTTCGCCAAAGCCCAGACTCAGTGCGACCGGATCATGGTTCCGTACGCTTGGTCCGACAAGATCTCCAGCAGCATCGCGTGCGGCACGCGGCCATCGATGATGTGCACCGCATTCACGCCGCTCTTGGCCGCGTCAATCGCGCCGGCAATCTTGGGGATCATGCCGCCGCTGATGGTGCCGTCTTCCACCAATTCATCAATGCGACGCGGAGTCAGCTCGGTCAGCAACTGGCCTTCTTTGTCCAGCACGCCGCGGATGTTCGTCAGCATCAAGAGCTTTTCAGCCTTCAGCACGGTAGCCAGCTTGGCCGCCACCACATCGGCATTGATGTTGTAGCTTTCGTTGTGCTCGCCAAAGCCGATGGGGCTGACCACCGGGATGAATTGGTCGTCCTGCAGCGCCTTCACCACGCTGGGGTCGATGGAGACGATATCGCCCACCTGGCCGATGTCGTGCTCTTTGTTCGGGTCGTCCTTGTCCTGCACCATCAGCTTCTTGGCGCGGATCATGCCGCCGTCACGCCCGGTCAGGCCCACGGCCTTGCCGCCGGCGGCGTTGATCAGGCCCACCACGTCTTGCTGCACCTCGCCGGCCAGCACCCACTCGACCACGTCCATGGTCTCGGCATCGGTCACGCGCATGCCTTGGATGAACTCGCCCTTCTTGCCCAGCTTGCTCAGCAGGCCCTCGATTTGCGGGCCGCCGCCGTGCACCACCACCGGGTTCAAGCCCACCAACTTGAGCAGCACCACGTCTTCCGCAAAGTCCTTTTGCAACTCGGGGTCGGTCATGGCATTGCCGCCGTACTTGATGACGATGGTCTTGCCGTGAAACTTACGGATATAGGGCAGCGCCTGCGAAAGGATCTCGGCCTTCTCGCGCGGAGCGATATGAGAAACATCGGTGGTGTTGGAAGCGGCGCTGCTGTCGTTTTTCATGACGAGAAATTTCCGGTTGTGCCTGAGGCTAAGTCTTGCGCCGCATTGTAGGTGCGGCCCCTGAGACAATGAGCAGATGCAAGTCAGCTCCTACCTGAAGTTATCCGTCGCCGTTGCCCTGGCCACCATTGTTTTGAAAACCGGCGCCTGGTGGTGGACCGACTCGGTCAGCTTGGCCGCCGATGCGCTGGAATCCCTGGTCAATCTGGCTGGCTCTATGTTTGCGCTGGCCATGGTCACCATCGCTGCCAAACCGCCCGATGCGGAACATCCTTACGGCCACCACAAGGCCGAGTACTTCTCCAGCGGTTTCGAAGGGGTGCTGATCATCGCTGCCGGCATGGGCATCATCTGGGCGGCCGCTCAACGTCTGCTGGATCCGCAACCGGTGGAGTCCTTAGGCATAGGCATCGCCTTGGCCGTCATCAGCTCCGCCATGAACGGTGCGCTGGGCTGGGCCATGCTGCGCAAGTCCCGCGAACACCAGTCGATGGCGCTGGAGGCCAATGCCCGCCATATGTTCACCGATGTCTGGACCTCGGCCGGCGTCGTGCTGGGCCTGATCGGCGTGATGGCCACCGGCTGGCTGTGGCTGGACCCACTGCTGGCGATGCTGGTGGCCCTGAACATCTTGCGCGAAGGCGTGCAGCTGGTGCGCGCGTCCAGCGATGGCTTGATGGACCAAGCTCTGGATGCCGACTCCATGCAAGCGGTGCAAAAGGTACTCGATGAGTATTCGCATCAACACATCCGCTTTGACCATCTGGTGACCCGCAGCGCCGGGCAAAGACACTACATCGATCTGCACATGCACATGCCGGCGCAATGGAGCCTGGGCCGCGCCGCCGCGGTGCGCAATGCGCTGGAGCAGGCCTTGATGAAGGCCGTGCCGGGGCTGCGCGCCAGCATTCAATTGCTGCCCAGTGATGTGGAAGCGCATTTTGACGAAGTGGCCGAACAAAAATGATTGCCGTACTGCAAAGAGTTCGCCACGCCAAAGTGGAAGTGTCCGGCCAGACCATTGGCGCCATTGAGCAAGGGCTTTTGATGCTGGTTTGCGCCGAGCCCAGCGACACCGAGTTGCAGGCCGAAAAGCTGATCGCCAAAGTCTTGAAGCTGCGCATCTTCAGCGACGAGGCCGGCAAGATGAACCGCAGCGTGCAAGACATCGGCGGCGGCCTCTTGATCGTCTCTCAGTTCACCCTGGCTGCCGACTGCAGCAGCGGCAAGCGCCCCAGCTTCACCGGCGCCGCCGGCGCCGAGCAAGGCCGTCGGCTCTACGAGGCCTGCTTGCGCCTGGCGCGCGCGCAGCACCCCAAAGTCGAAGCCGGCGAGTTCGGCGCCGATATGCAGGTGAGCCTGCTCAACGACGGGCCGGTGACCATCCCGCTGCGGATCAATTGATCACCGGCTGAAGGGCAAAAGGATCAGTTGCCCTGCTGCAAGCGCGCGATGCGCTGCTCCATCGGTGGGTGGCTAGAGAACAAGGCCATCCAGCCATTCGGGCGAGCGCTGATGCCCATGGCTTGCATGGCCTTGGGCATCTCACCGGGGTCCAGACCGCCCAGGCGTGCCAAGGCGTTCATCATGGGCTGCTTGCGTCCCATCAGCTGCGCCGCACCGGCATCGGCGCGGAACTCACGCTGACGCGAGAACCAGGCCACGATGATGGCAGCCACCACACCCAAGACGATGTCCAAGACGATGGTGGTGACGTAGTAGCCGATGCCTGGCCCATCGTTTTGATTGCGCAGCACGATCTTGTCGACCACATAGCCAATCACCCGCGAGAGGAAGACCACAAAGGTGTTCATCACGCCCTGGATCAGTGCCATGGTGACCATATCGCCGTTGGCGACGTGGGCCACTTCATGGCCGATGACGGCCTCCACCTCTTCTCGGCTCATGGACTGCAAAAGCCCGGTCGACACGGCCACCAGGGCCGAGTTCTTGAAGGCGCCGGTGGCAAAGGCGTTGGGTGCGCCTTCATAGATGCCAACCTCGGGCGTCTTGATGCCGGCCTTCTCGGAAAACCGCTCCACCGTGGTCACCAGCCAGATGTGGGTGGCGTCGCCCGAGTTGTTGACGACCTGCACACCGGTGGTCCACTTGGCCATGGGCTTGCTGATCAGCAGCGAAATAAAGGCGCCGCCAAAACCCATCACCATTGCAAAGCCCAAGAGGCTGGTGAGGTTAAGTCCATTCGAAGTCAGGAAGCGATTCAGGCCGAGCAAATGCACGGCCACGCCCAGCACCAGCATCACACCCAAATTGGTCAATAAAAACAAGGCAATGCGTTTCATGAACAGCCTCTCAGTCTCAAGAAAAACCACGGGAAAGAAGAATCCGCTCGCATGATGGCGGCAGAATTACTTCCAATAAAGCAGGCAAATCATCAAAGAAGCTCTTGTTTTTACGAAGCTTCTTGATTGGCACGCTGCCGGCTTTGAGCGGCGATCGGCGGTGGCGCCAGCTCTAGGCATCGTCCTAGCTGCCACTGGGTCTGCAAGTTATTCATCAAAGCGACCGTCTCCTCGCGCTGCTGGCTCAAGCTTGCCTGCATGGCATCAATCTCGCTCAGCCGGTCTTGCAGGCTTTGCAGAATCAAATCATGCGGCATGTCGCCAGAACCATGGGGCAGCAAGCGCCGCATGGTGTCGAGCGAGAAGCCCAGGCGCTGGGCGGTTTGAATCACCAACAGGCGCTGCAAGGTTTCCTCGTCATAGACCCGGTAGCCATTGGCGCCCCGCTTGGCGGCGGGCAGCAGACCGCTGGATTCGTAAAAGCGAATGGCCGAGGCGGCCATGCCGGTGCGTTGAGCCAGGTCTCCAATCTTCATCGCTGCTCCAGGGTCAATCAAACAGGCTCAAAAGGACTCAAAAGCACTTGACCTTCAAGTTGGCTTGAAGCTTAGCATGCCGACCATGCAAGCCACTCCAAACACCACAAAACCCTTTTCGGCCCTGTTTCAGCCCCTGCAGCTGCCCCATGGACAGCTGCTGCCGAATCGCCTGGCCAAGGCCGCCATGGAGGAAAGCCTGGCCGAGCATGGGCAGTTGCCTGGCCCCGCCATCGCACGCCTCTATCAACGCTGGGCCGAAGGCGGCGTCGGCCTGATGATCACCGGCAATGTGATGGTGGACAGCCGCGCCATGACCGGCCCGGCCAGCATTGCCTTGGAAGCCAACACACCCTTGGACGGCTTCAAACCCTGGGCTGCGTCGGCACAGTCCAAGGGTGCCAAAGTCTGGATGCAGATCAGCCACCCCGGCCGCCAAGTCTTTGCGGCCTTGGGCGGCACGGTCTGGGCGCCCTCCGAGGTAGCGCTGCAGCTGGGCAAACATTCCAAGTTGTTTGGGCAACCCAGCGCAATGACCGAAGCGCAGATCGCCGAGGTGATCGAGCGCTTCGCCAGCACCGCCCGCCGCGCCGAAGACGCAGGCTTTGACGGCGTGCAGATCCACGCTGCGCATGGCTATTTGATCTCGCAGTTCTTGTCGCCGCTGAGCAATCAGCGCCAAGACGCTTGGGGCGGCAGTATTGAAAACCGCGCCCGGCTGTTGATCGAAGTGTTGCGCGCCGTGCGACGCAAGGTCTCGCCGGGCTTCAGTGTCGCGGTCAAACTCAATTCGGCCGACTTCCAACGCGGCGGCTTCAGCGAAAGCGATGCGCAAGCCGTCGTCCAAATGCTGAATGACGAGGGTGTGGACCTGCTGGAGCTGTCCGGCGGCAGCTACGAGAGCCCGGCCATGCAGGGCCGCACCGCTGACGGCCGCACCTTGGCGCGCGAAGCCTACTTTCTGGAGTTCGCCAAGGCCCTCGCGGTTCACGCCCGCATGCCTTTGATGACCACCGGCGGCATCAGCCGGCCTGAGGTGGCCTGCCAGGTGCTGGCCAGCGGCGTTGCTGTGGTGGGCATGGGAACCGCCCTGGCCATGGACCCCGACCTGCCCCAGCAATGGGCCCACGGAGTAGCGGTCAACGCGCCCTTGGCCGCTATCGCCTGGAAGGACAAGGTGTTGGTCGGCATTGCCACCATGGCCTTGGTGCGCCGACAACTGCACCGCATGGCCAAGGGCCTGAGCCCCAAACCCACGGCCTCGCCGCTCTTCACCCTGCTTTGCGACCAGTGGGTCAGCAAGCAGATGATCAAACGCTATCGCCGCTGGAAAACTGGCGTCGCCGCCTGAACACCGCTACAAAGCAAGCCATACAGAACAAAGAAGGAAAGCCCACCCCCATGAGCATCACTCTGCACATCAACGGCACAAGCCGCTCGCTGGACATCGAGCCTGAAACCCCGCTGCTATGGGTCTTGCGCGATGAACTGGGCCTGACCGGCACCAAGTTTGGCTGCGGCGTGGCCAGCTGCGGCGCTTGCACCGTGGCGGTGGACGGCGTCGCCACCCGCTCTTGCGTGATGCCCATCATGGCGCTGGAGGGCAAGCAGATTCACACCATTGAGGCCGAGCCGGACCGCATCGTCGCCGCCTTGCAAGCGGCCTGGATCCAACACCAAGTGCCGCAATGCGGCTACTGCCAAAGCGGCATGATCATGGCCGCCGCCAGCCTCTTGCGCAGCAACCCACAGCCCAGCGACGCCGAGATCGACGCCCATATCAGCAACATCTGCCGCTGTGGCACCTACCAGCGAATCCGAGCGGGTATTCACAGTGCCGCCGCGCAACTCAAAGGGAGCGCCGCATGAAGCGCCGTGGTTTTCTGATTGCCGGCGGTTTGCTCGGTGGCGGCGCGCTGCTGGGCGTGAGCCTCTCTACCCCACCCTCAGCTCAGTCGCGTCTGGGTGACAAAACCATCTTCCCGGCCAGCGGCGAACAAGTGGCGCTGAACGGCTGGGTCAAGATCATGCCGGACGGCCGCGTCATCGTCGCCTCGCCGCGCGCCGAAATGGGCCAGGGGGTACACACCGCCTTGGCCATGCTGGTGGCGGAAGAGATGGATGCCGACTGGGCCAAGGTCAGCACCGAGCAAGCACCGGTCGCGCAAATCTATGCCAACACCGCCCTGCTGATCAATGTGATCCCCTTCAGCGCCGATGACGACAGCACACTGGCCCGCCTCGCGAGGCGCACCGTGCAAAAGGTCGGTTATGCGCTGAGCCTTCAGGTCACCGGTGGCTCTTCCAGCGTGCGAGACGCCTGGGAGCCGATGCGCTTGGCCGGCGCCACCGCCCGCGCCATGCTGGTAGACGCCGCCGCGCAAAGCTGGGGCGTGAGCCCTGAGAGCTGCAGCGTGCAAGCCGGTGTGGTCAGCCATGCTGCCAGCGGCCGCAAAGCCAGCTTTGGTGAGTTGGCCGCGGCAACGGCCACGATCGCACCGCGCAGCGAGGTCAAGCTCAAAGACCCCCGCGCCTATCAATTGATTGGCAAACCCACGCCCCGTACCGACATTCCGGCCAAGGTGAATGGCAGCGCCGAGTTCGGCATTGATGTGCGGCCAGATGGCCTGCTGTATGCGGCGATTCGCCACAGCCCCGTGTTTGGCGGCAAGGTCGCGCGCTTTGATGCGGCAAAGGCCAAGGCCAGCCGCGGCGTCAGCGATGCCTTTGTGATCCAGGAGCAGGCGGTGGTGGTGCTGGCTGACCGCTACTGGCGCGCCAAGACCGCAATAGAGAGCCTGGACATCGAGTGGGCCGACGGCCCTCATGCTCAATTGGACTCGGCCCAGATCAGCGCCCAGTTGCAGGCCGCGCTGCAAGGCAGCGACAGCGGCACCGGCTTTCGCAGCCAGGGTGGCGCCGACAAGGCGCTTAGCCAGGCCAAGCTCAAGCTGGAGGCCACCTATTCAGCCCCCTTCCTGGCCCACGCGGCCATGGAGCCCATCAATTGCACGGCCCAGTTCAAGGACGGCCATCTGACGGTTTGGTGCGGCACTCAAGTGGCCTCGCTGGCACGCTGGCGAGCCGCCAAGGTGGCAGGCCTGGAGACCGAACAAGTGACGCTGCATGTGCCGCTCTTGGGCGGCGGCTTTGGTCGCCGGCTGGAACTGGACATGATCGAGGAAGCCGTCTTGATCGCTAAACAGACGCAGGGCCGCCCGGTCAAACTGGTTTGGTCGCGCGAAGAAGACATGCAGCACGATATGTACCGCCCGGCCGCTTTGGCCAGCTTTGCCGCCGCGCTGGACGAGCAAGGCCAGCCCTCCGCCTGGCTGAACCGGGTGGCGGCACCGTCCATCGGTTTGTCGACCACCGAGCGTCTGCTGCCCTCCTTCGCTGCCGATTCGCCAGACAAAAACCATATCGAGGGCGCCTTCGATCTGCCCTATGCCGTGCCGAACTTGAGCGTGCGGCAGTTGCGGGTGAAGACGCCGGTGCCTGTGGGCTCTTGGCGCAGCGTCGGCCACTCCTACAACGCCTTCTTCACCGAAGGTTTTATCGACGAGTTGGCTCACGCGGCAGGCAAAGACCCGTTTGAATACCGCCGCGCGCTGCTGGCCGACAAGCCACGCCACCGCCAGGTTTTGGAGTTAGCGGCAGCCAAGGCAGGCTGGGCTCAGGCCTTGCCGGCCGGCCGCGCGCGCGGCATCGCAGTGCATGAGAGTTTTGGCTCTTGGTGTGCGCAGGTGGCCGAAGTGTCTTTGGAAGGCGGCCAAGTCCGGGTGCACCGGGTGGTCTGTGCCATCGACTGCGGGGTGGTGGTCAACCCCGACACGGTGGAGGCCCAAATGCAAAGCGCCATCGTTTACGGGCTGTCCGCCGCGCTGTTTGGTGAGATCACGCTGAAGAAGGGCCGCGTTGAGCAGAGCAACTTTCCCAGCTATGAGGCCATCCGCATGGCACAGATGCCGCAGATCGAAGTTCACATCCTGCCCAGCAGCGCCGCGCCGGGCGGCGTCGGTGAGCCGGGCACGCCGCCGATTGCACCAGCCGTGGCCAATGCGCTGTTTGCCCTGAGCGGTGAACGCCTGCGTGATTTACCTTTGCGCCCCAAGACGAACCTTCCTGCCAAGAAGCAGGCTTGATCATCTGAAAATCAAAACGCCAGGGGCCTCGCGGCACCCTGGCGTTTTGCGTTCAAGCTCAAATCTTGTTGAGCGAGACTTCAGACACTTCGATCAATCCCCTTGCAGGGCGCGCCGTCGCAGAGCTCCTGCCCCTCCTGAGGCGAAAAAGGCTGCGCAGGCAGCCTTTTTGTCCTCAGTCCCCTTGCAGGGCGCGCCGTCGCAGAGCTCCGGCCCCTCCTGAGGCGAAAAAGGCTGCGCAGGCAGCCTTTTTGTCCTCAGTCGGCGTACTGACCCGCTGCCTTGATGATGGGGCCCCACTTGGCGATCTCGGCCTCAACAAACTTCTTGTGCTCGGCGCCATTGGTGCGCGCATCGGTCACGATGACGGCGCCCAGCGCTTCTTGGCGCTTTTGGAAGTCCGCATCTTTCAAAGCGACTTTCAAAGCGGCGCTGATCTTGTCTTGCACCACCTTGGGCGTGCCCTTGGGCGCGTAGACGCCGTGCCAGATGCCGACGCTGAAGCCCTTCAGGCCGGACTCATCCAGCGTCGGCAGCTTGGCCAGGGCCGGTGCTGTGAGGCGCTTGGCCGAGGTCACGCCGTAGGCCTTGACCTTGCCGCCTTCGATCTGCTGGGTGGTGTTGGTGGTCTGGTCACACATCAGATCGATCTGGCCGCCCAAGAGGTCGGTCATGGCCGGGCCAGTGCCCTTGTAGGGCACCGTGGTCATGTCGAGCTTGATGGTGCTTTGGAACAGCAAGCCGCACAGATGCGAGGCCGAGCCCAGCCCGGCATTGCCAAGATTGATCTTGCCCTTGTTGGCATCCATCCACTTGGCCAGTTCGGCATAGGTGTTGGCTGGCAGTGTGGAGCGGCCAATCAGCGTCATCGGCACTTCATTGACCAGGCCCAGGTACTCAAAGTCCTCCAAGGTCTTGTACTGCATATTGCGGTACAGCGCCGGCGAAGTGGCCATGCCGATGTGGTGCAGCAGCAGGGTGTAGCCGTCCGGCGCGGCCTTGGCGACCTTGGTGGCGCCCAAGGTGCCGCCGGCACCGCCGACGTTCTCGATCACCAGGGTGGCGTTCAGCGGCTTGCGCAACGCCTCGGCCAGGTCGCGCGCGACCTTGTCGGTGGGGCCGCCTGCCGAGAAAGGCACGACGATGGTGATGGGTTTCTCCGGGTAGTCGGCACAAGCGGTTCCGGCGGCCAGCGCCAGCAGGCTGAGGGTCAGAAGCTTTTTCATCGGCGTCCTCGCAAAGGGGATGTGTTGATGCCCCATGCTAGAACCTGCGCCACGACCCGCCATATCGGGAAACACGTAGCTCAGTCGATGCGGCGCCGATCTTCGACCACCCGCCCATCGTTGGGCAAGCTGCCCGGTGCCAGCAGTTCAATTTGGGCGCGCAACTTAGTCAAATCTCGAACGGCCTGGGCCAGTCGATCGGCCAGCCCTTCAATCGGCGCCGCCACTTCTACCTGCAAGCGCATCTGATCCTGGGCCATCTCACCCTCGATCAGCAAACGAGCGCGGGCGACTTCGGGAAACTGCTTGACGATCTGCGCCACCTGGCTGGCATGCACAAACATGCCGCGCACCTTGGCCGATTGATCGGCACGGCCCATCCAGCCCTTGATACGGGTGTTGCTGCGGCCGCTTGGGCAGGCGCCGGGCAAAACCGCCGAAAGATCACCGGTGCCGAAACGAATCAGCGGGTAATCAGGGTTCAGCGTGGTCACCACCACTTCGCCCACTTCACCCTCCGGCACCGGCTCGCCGCTGCCTGGCCGCACGATTTCGAGAATCACGCCTTCGTCCAGTACCAGACCTTCGCGGGCCATGGTTTCATAGGCGATCAGGCCGATGTCGGCGGTGGCATAGCACTGGTAGGCGCTCACCCCGCGCTCGGCCAACCAGTCGCGCAGCGCGGCCGGAAAAGCCTCGCCGCTGAGCAAGGCCTTGCTCACCGTGCGCATGGCTTCGCTGCCTTGCTCCGCTGCTTTGTCCATCAGTATCTTCAAAAAGCTGGGCGTGCCCACATAGGCTTGCGGGCGCAAGTCCGAGATCGCTTGCAGCTGCAATTCGGTATTGCCCACACCGCCAGGAAACACCGAGCAGCCCAGCGCATGTGCGCCGCCTTCCATCATCGAGCCCGCTGGTGTGAGGTGGTAGCTGAAGCTGTTGTGCACCAGATCGCCAGCGCGCAGGCCGGCGGCGTATAGGGCGCGCGCGACCCGCCAGTAGTCGCTGGCCTGGCCCTCGGGCTCATAGATGGGGCCGGGCGACTGGAACACGCGCCTGACCGGCCCACGACGCAACAAGCTGCCCCAACCCACCGTGGCATAACCACCAAAGGCCTCGGTCCCGCGCAGGGCTTGCTGGCGCGCCAGCACATCGGCCTTGCGCGTCACCGGCAGCGCCGCCAAGGCCGAGCGGCTGTTCACCTGCTGTGCGTCCACACCGGCCAAGACTTCGCCATAAGCGCTGGCATTCGCTTGCGCATGGGCGACCTGCGTGGACAAGGCCGACATCAAGGCTTGCTCGCGCGCCTGCGGATCGCGGGCTTCCAAGGCGTCATAGAAAGGGCTGTTGCTGCTCAGGCTCATGGCGTTTCATCCGTCCAGCGCGCCACGCGGCGCTTGATTTCATCTTGCAGGCTGCGCACCTCGGCGCTGGACTTGCACTCGCGACTCTCCCATTCCGGGCTGTGCGCGGGGCGCTTGGCCAAACGAGCGCACAGCTTGCCGTCCGCCACGCTCAAGGCCAGCACGACCTGACCCTGCAAGCTGTAGGCATTGGCACGCTCGCTGAGCGATCGAATGTCGCGCAGCGCCCGCTTGAGCTGCAGCAGGGCTTCATCCGGCTTGAAGGTGGGCGGGGCAAAAAAGTCATCATTCATGGCAACACTCCTGCTCAACGCGACTCAAATCAAGCCAACCAGCGCTTGCGGCGCTTATAGCTTTTCACGTCTTTGAAGCTCTTGCGATCGCCGCCACCCATGCCGAGGTAAAACTCCTTGACGTCTTCGTTCTCGCGCAGTGCCTGCGCTTGGCCGTCCATCACCACCCGGCCGTTCTCCAAGATGTAGCCATAGTCGGCATAACGCAAAGCCATATTGGTGTTTTGCTCGGCCAGCAAAAAGGTGGTGCCTTCTTTGCTATTGAGGTCTTTGACGATCTCGAAGACCTCTTCAACGATTTGCGGCGCCAGGCCCATAGAAGGCTCATCCAGCAAAACCATTTTGGGGTTGGCCATCAGCGCTCGGCCGATGGCGCACATTTGCTGCTCGCCGCCCGAGGTGTAAGCGGCTTGCGAGCTACGCCGCGTTTTCAGGCGCGGAAAGTAGTTGTAGACCTTCTCCAAGGTGGCGGCAACGGCCGCCTTGCCATCGCGCCGGGTGTAGGCGCCGGTCAGCAGGTTGTCTTCAATGCTGAGATGGGCAAAGCAATGCCGCCCTTCCATCACCTGGATCACGCCGCGGTTCACCATCTCGGCGGTGGAGAGCTTTTCAATGCGCTCGCCACGCAGCTCAATGCTGCCCTTGGTGACCTCGCCGCGCTCGCCAGCCAGCAGATTGGACACCGCCCGCAGCGTTGTCGTCTTACCCGCGCCATTGCCGCCCAGCAGCGCCACCACACCGCCCTCAGGCACCTGCAGCGACACGCCCTTGAGCACCAAGATCACATGGTTGTAAATGACCTCGATGCCGTTGACGTTGAGAAGAATGCTTGGGGTACTCATAAATCTTCCTGTGCCTGACCGAACCGACTTGTTGCGCACGGGGGACCGGGTCGGCGGTGCGTTCTGCGGAGGTAAAGAAGGGAGGCGTGACCCCAGGTCACGCCGGAATGACACGTAGCAGAACGCGCCGCCGGCCCGCTCTTTCGAAGCGCCTCACCCGCCCATACCCGAATCAGCTCTGGCAATCCTCCGGGCTACGACGGGTCAGCTTCTTCTCCGCCGCGTACTTGTCCGCGCCCGTCTTGACCATGGGTTTGATGATTTGCTCGTCGGCCTGCAGCCAGTCGGAGCTGTAGTTCCACTTGGCGCCGTCCCAGGTGTGCACCCGCGCCGCGCTGGAGCCCATATGGTCGGCGCAAGAGGTGCTGATCGGTCGCATCAAGCCATTGAAACCCAGCGCATCCAGGCGCTTCTGGTCCAGGGCCAAGTTCTCCAAGCCCCAGCGCACCTGCTCGCCGGTCATGACCTTGCCCTTGCCAAAACGCTCCTGCGCGCGGCGCACGGCCTCGACACCCAGCATCTGAATGATCATGCCTCGGGTGTAGAGCACCGAACCCACTTCGTCCTTGGGGCCGGTGCCCTGGCCTTTGCCATGCACATGCTTGAGGATCTCTTGCGCGACCTTGGAGCTTTGGCCATAGCCGTTCAGCGCCAGCGCGTTATAGCCCTTGGCGCCCTCACCCACGTCTTTGACATCCGGTTCGGCACCCGACCACCACACGCCATACATTTTTTCGCGCGGATAGCCAGTGGCTTGCGCTTCTTTCAGCGCGGTGGAATTCATCACGCCCCAGCCCCAGAGCAGCACATAGTCGGGGCGCTGCTGGCGCACCTGCAACCAGGCCGACTTTTGCTCAACGCCGGGCGCGGTGACCGGGATCTTTACCAGCTCAAAGCCGTGCATCTTTTGCCGCTCATCCAGCAACGGCATCGGCTCCTTGCCGAAGGGGGAGTCGTGATAAACGATGGCGATCTTCTTGCCTTTGAGCTTGTCGAAGCCGCCTTCCTTCTTGGCAATGTGCTGGATCAACATATCGGCCGCCGTCCAGTAACTGCCCATCAGCGGGAAGTTCCATTTGAAGACATTGCCGTCCTGCGCGGCCGACAGGCCATAGCCCAAGGTGATCAGCGGGATTTTGTCGTTAGGAGCTTTATCGGTCAGCGCGAAGGTGATGCCGGTGGCCTGAGGGTCCACCAGGGTTGCGCCCTTGCCTTTCAGGCGCTCATAGCATTCCACGCCCTTGTCGGTGGCATAGCCGGTTTCACATTCTTCAAAGGTCAACTTCACGCCATTGATGCCGCCGTCGCGAGCATTGATCAGCTTGAGGTAGTCCTGCTTGCCGTTGGCCCAGGGCGTGCCGTTGGGGGCATAGGCGCCGGTGCGGTAAACCAGCAGCGGGAAGAACTGTTCCTTGGCTTGAGCCAGGGTTTGACTGGCCCAGCCGGAGAGTCCGGCGGCCAGCAAGGTGGCGGCGATGGCATGCGACTTCAGTTTCATGGCGGTCTCCGGTGTTGTACGTTTTGGGGTCAAAAGACAGTAAAGGGAACTCAGTGCGGGAAGGGCCACAGCCGCAGCTTCTCTTTGGCCGTGGCCCAGAGGCGCGCCAGCCCGTGCGGCTCAACGATCAGAAAAAAGACGATCAGCGCACCGAAAACCATGCTGGTCAGATGCGAGGACACGGCCGTAGACAGCGGGATGCCCAGCCAATGCGGGGCCCGCTCCAGCAGCAAAGGTAAGAGCACAATGAAAGCCGCGCCCAAAAATCCACCCATGATGGAGCCCAGGCCGCCGATGATGACCATGAAGAGCAGTTGGAAGCTGCGGTCGATATTGAAGGCCGCCGGCTCCCAAGCGCCGAGGTGGATAAAGCCCCACAAAGCGCCGGCCACGCCGACGATGAAGGCACTGACGGCGAAAGCGCTGAGCTTGGCGTAAATGGGGCGGATGCCGATCACCGCCGCCGCCACATCCATATCGCGCATGGCCATCCATTCGCGGCCAATATTCGAGCGCACCAAGTTCTTGGCCAGCAGCGCAAACACCAGCACAAAGCTCAGACAGAACAAATACTTGGCCACCGGGCTTTCAATCGGCACCCCCAGCACCTGCAAGCCCGCCACGCTGACCGAACCGGAGTCCGAGCCATTGGTCACCCACTTCAAGCGCAGCGCCGCCCAATCGACAAAGAACTGCGCCGCCAGCGTGGCCACCGCCAGATAGAGACCCTTGATGCGCAATGAGGGCACACCAAAAATCACACCCACCGCGGTGGAGCACAGGCCGCCCAGCAACAGCGAAGCAATCAGCGGCATGCCCTCGATGCGGACCTGGAAGTTATAGGCCGCATAGGCCCCCACCGCCATAAAGGCCCCGGTGCCCAGCGAGATCTGGCCGCAATAGCCGACCAGGATGTTCAGGCCCAGCGCGGCCAAGGAGAGGATCAAGAAGGGCGTGAGGATGGCTCGAAACCAGTATTCCGGCGCGGTGAGAGGCACCACGACAAAGGCGATGAGCAGCAGCATGGCCATCGCCATGCGGTCCTGCCGAATCGGCAAGATTTGCTGGTCGGCGTGATAACTGGATTTGAACTGGCCGTTTTCGCGATAGAGCATCTTGTTCTCCGACTCTCGGCTCAGACGCGGTCAATGATCTTCTCGCCGAAAAGGCCCTGAGGCCTGATCAGCAAGAACAGCAGCGCCAGCACATAGGCAAACCAGATCTCAATGCCGCCGCCCAAATGCGGGCCGACATAAATCTCGGAGAGCTTCTCGCCCACGCCGATGATGAGCCCGCCGATGATGGCGCCGGGCACCGAGGTCAGCCCCCCCAAAATCACCACCGGCAAGGCCTTCAGCGCCACCAGCGAGAGCGAGAACTGCACGCCCAGTTTGCTGCCCCAGATGATGCCGGCCACCAGAGCGACAAAGCCAGCCACGCTCCAGACGATGACCCAGATGGTGGACAGCGGGATGCCGATGGACTGCGCCGCTTGATGATCATCGGCCACCGCGCGCAGCGCACGGCCGGTGGCCGTCTTCTGGAAGAACAGGGCCAATAGCGCGACCAAGGAAGCGGCGATCAAGGCGGCATAGAGGTCTTCTTTGCTGAGCAGAATGCCGCCTTGGAACAGCGACTCGGCCACGATGATGGGGTCCTTGGGCATGCCCACATCGATCTTGTAAATGTCGTTGCCAAAAAGCGTTTGACCCAATCCGTCGAGAAAATAAGTAATGCCCAAAGTGGCCATCAAAAGCGTGATGCCTTCTTGGTTCACCAGACGCGACAAGACCAGTCGCTCAATCACCCAGGCCACCAACACCATCACCGCAAACGCCGCAACAAAGGCCAGCAGATTGGCCATCAGCTGGTTTTGCACCCCGGTCCACTGCGGAATCCACTCAGCAAAGCGCGCCATCGCCAAGGCGGCGAACAAGACCATGGCCCCTTGAGCGAAATTGAACACGCCCGAGGCCTTGTAGATCAGCACAAAGCCCAAGGCGATGAGCGAATACAACATGCCGGACATTAGCCCACCCATCAGTGTTTCGAGGAAGAATCCCATATCGTCGCTATCGCCTCTGTTCAGTGGCTGGTGCCCAAATAGGCACGGATGACGTCTTCGTTACTCCGCACCTCATCGGGTGTGCCGTCGCCGATCTTCTTGCCGTAGTCCAGCACCACCACCCGGTCGGAGATGTCCATCACCACGCCCATGTCATGCTCGATCAGCACGATGGTGGTACCGAACTCATCATTGACGTCCAAGATGAAGCGGCACATGTCCTGCTTCTCTTCCACATTCATGCCGGCCATGGGTTCGTCCAGCAACAGCACGCTGGGTTCCATGGCCAAGGCGCGGCCCAGATCGACGCGCTTTTGCAAGCCATAGGGCAGGCGCCCCACCGGCGTCTTGCGGTAGGCCTGAATCTCCAGAAAGTCGATGATGCGTTCGACCTTTTCGCGCTGGGCGATCTCTTCACGCTCGGCCGGGCCCCAGCCGAAGGGGTCGCGCAGGGCTTGCCAGAAGAGATTGCACTTCATGTGCAGATTGCGGCCTGTCATGATGTTGTCCAGCACGCTCATGCCTTTGAACAGGGCCAGGTTCTGGAAGGTCCGGGCCACGCCCATCTCGGCCACTTGCCGTGAGTTCATATGCTTGAAGTGCTGGCCGCGAAAGGTGATCTCGCCCTGCTGAGGCTGATACACCCCGTTGATGCAGTTCAGCATCGAGCTCTTGCCGGCGCCATTGGGGCCGATGATGGAGCGGATCTCATGCTCACGCACATTGAAGCTGATGTCGCTCAGCGCCTTCACCCCGCCAAAACTCAAGGAGATGTTCTCGACCTCGAGAATGACCTCGCCAATCTTTCGCTCGGTCATCAGGCTGCCCTCCGAACGGCTGGGAAGGTCTGGGTGTCCGTGATTTTCAAATCCGCCGAAACCGAGCCGCTGCGCCCATCCTCGAACTTCACCGCGGTCTCGATGAACTGCGAGTTCTTGCCGCCGTACAGCGCGTCAATCAGCACGCCATACTTTTCTGCAATCGCGCCACGCCGGACCTTGCGGGTGCGGGTCAGTTCGCCATCGTCCGCGTCCAGCTCTTTGTGCAGGATCAGAAAACGGCTGATCTGGCTGCCGGCCAACATCGCGTCTTCGGCCAGATCGGCGTTGACCTTTTCCACGCAGTCGCGAATCAACTCATACACCTCGGGCTTTTGCGCCAGGTCGGTGTAACCGGCATAGGGCAGATTGCGGCGCTCGGCCCAATTGCCCACCGCGTCAAAGTCGATATTGATGAAGGCGCAGACCTTCTCGCGCCCATCGCCAAAAGCCACCGCCTCCTTGATGTGGGCGAAGAACTTCAGCTTGTTCTCCACATACTTGGGCGCAAACATCGCGCCGTCGTGGGCGCCGCCGCGAATGCGGCCCACGTCTTTGGCGCGGTCGATGATCTTCAGGTGCCCATGGCCATCGATAAAACCGGCGTCACCGCTGTGGTACCAGCCCTCGGGCGTCAAGACCTCGGCCGTGGCCGCCTCGTTCTTGTAATAGCCTTTGAGCAAGCCGGGCGACTTGATCAGGATCTCGCCGCTCTCAGCCAGCTTGATCTCCACCCCTTCGATCGGCACACCCACGGTGTCGGCGCGGGCCTCATGGTCGGGCTGCAAGCAGACGAAAACCGCTGTCTCGGTCGACCCATAAAGCTGCTTCAAATTGATGCCGATGCTGCGATAGAAGCTGAACAGGTCTGGCCCTATGGCCTCACCCGCCGTGTAAGCCACCCGCACCCTGGAGAGACCCAGGGTGTTGCGCAAGGGGCCGTAAATGGCCAGATTGCCTAATGCGTATTTGCAGCGGTCGATGGGGCTCACCGGCTTGCCGTCCATCAGCGCGGGGCCGACGCGGCGGGCCAGGGCCATGCAGCGCCCAAACAGCCAGCGCTTGGCCGCGCTGGCGTCTTCCATGCGAATCATCACGCTGGTCAGCAAGGCCTCAAACACCCGCGGCGGCGCGAAGTAATAAGTGGGGCCGATTTCTTTCAGATCGATGCTGACCGTGCTGGCCGACTCAGGGCAGTTCACCACATAGCCGCAGACCAGCCACTGCGCAAAGCTGAAGATGTTTTGGCCGATCCATGCCGGCGGCAGATAGGCCAGCACCTCTTCTTGCGGTGTCAAATGGTCAAAACGGGCGCCGGCCTGGGCCCGGTCGATCAGGCTCAGATGGGTATGAACCACACCTTTGGGGTTGCCGGTAGTGCCGGAGGTGAAGAACATGGCGGCCACATCTTCGGCTTGCCCAGCCTGCACCTCGGCGGCGAAAAAGCCTGGGGCGGACAAAGCATGCTCTCGGCCTCGGGCGCACAAATCATCCAAAGACGCGAGGCCCGTCTCCGCATAGTTGCGCAGACCACGCGGGTCATCAAACCAGATGGTCTTGAGCTGCGGGCAAGAGTCGCGCAACTCCAGCATCTTGTCGACCTGCTCTTGGTCTTCCACCACGGCAAACGCAATCTCGGCGTTATTGATGGGGAAGACAAACTCGGCCGCCACCGCATCTTGGTAGAGCGGCACCGGGATCGCCCCCAGCGACTGGGCCGCCAACATGGCTGCCGACAAGCGCGGCCGGTTCTCGCCCACCACCACCAAATGATCACCCCGGCGCAGACCGGCCGCCGCAAAGCCATGCGCCATCTCGCGAACCAAGGCCGCCAGCTGGCTCCAGCTCAGCGCCTGCCAGATGCCGTATTCCTTCTCACGCAATGCCGCGGCGTCGGGCCGCTGAGCCGCATGCTCTAACAAGAGCCGGGGGAATGTGCTCACCACCTTGTTTGTCTCCTGATCGGTGATCGGTGCTGGGGCCGTCACTGACAGCGCACTCTGCTCGAAACCGGTGCACCCGCCGCCTCAACACGCTGCGATCCTAGGCTGGACTTTGACGCCATGTTGTCGTTGCAATGACAATCCAAGGGACTTCCCCGCCCCGTGCTTTCCCCTAGCCCCTAAAAGGTGCCTCGTAAGCCTGGCGTCATGTTTTGGCATCGACACTGAGGCATGAGCGCCCCAGACTCCAGCCAAGCCCCTTTGCGTCAACGCGCACGCGCCGCATCAGCACAGGAGTTGGAAGCCATTCCCTGGCTGCTGGTGCTGACGCCCGAGCAGCGCCAAGCCACCATCGCCCAATTGCAAGTGGCCGACGCTGAGGTGGGCGAGCGAGTTTGCAAAATTGGTCGACCGGCTAACTTCTGGTTTGGTGTGATTGACGGCCTGCTGAAGATGAGCAACGACGACTCCAGCGGCCCGGCCATCACCTTCACCGGCATCCCGCCCGGCGGCTGGTTTGGCGAAGGCACCCTGCTCAAGCGCGAAGCCTACCGCTACAACATCCAAGCATTGAGGCGCAGCGTGGTGGCCGGCCTGCCGATCGAAGCCTTTCATCAGCTGCTGGAAACCAGCATCAGCTTCAATCGCTATATGCTGAACCAGCTGAACGAGCGAGTCGGCCAATTCATCGCCGCCCGCGAGATGGACCGCATCTCCGACCCCGATCTCCGCGTGGCCCGCCACCTGGCCGCCTTGTTCCATCCACAGCTCTACCCCCGGGTGGGCGACCACTTGCGCATCACCCAGCAAGAACTCGGCTATCTGGTCGGCCTGTCAAGGCAACGGGTCAACCAAGCCCTGAACCATTTGGCCAGCCAGCAGCTGATCCGTGTGGAATATGGCGGTGTGCGGGTACTTGATCTGAATGGGCTCAGGAATTTCCCCGCCGTACCCTTGCCAAAGCAGCCATCCCCTCTGAGGGGGTGAGCTGTCTGCATGTTTTACCGGTAGGCGCAGATACCAAGTTATGCTAACTTGAGAACTACACATCTCGTTACATCCTTGCTGTCCAAGTCTTTGATCGGAGCGCCATGAAATCCAATCTACTCACACGTGTTCTTGGACTCTCGGCGCTTGCGCTGGGCAGTCTTATTCTCATCCTGCCCACTCAGGCCTTGGCTTACAGCAAGGTCTATGTTTTTGGCGATAGTTTGTCGGACAGTGGCAACAACTCCATCCTCGGCGCCTTTGATCCCACCCAAGTGGTCACCGGCAACAGCTACCTGCCGGGCAATACCTACGCTCCGGCCGGCGGCTACCCGCTCGGCACATACTCGAACGGCCCCGTCTGGGCCACCACCTTTGCGGCAAGCTTGGGTTTGAGTGCTGCCCCCTCTTGGGCGGGCGGCACCAACTATGCCCATGGAGGCGCCCACACCAGCTTGACCGTGCCCGGCCCCATCAGCATGAAAACGCAGATCGGCCTGTTTCTGAACGACACCCACAATGTGGCCGATAGCGATGCGCTCTACATCGTGGCCGGCGGAGGCATCAACGCCCAGATCGCGCTGCAAGCCATGAGCGACCCAACGCTGACGCCGAGCCAGCGCATCAAGATCATTTCCAGCAACGCCAGTAATTACGCCACCGACATCGGTGCCATGGTGGACAGTTTGCAAGCAGCCGGCGCCAAGAATTTTGTGGTCTGGAACTCGCCCAATGTGGGCTTAGCCCCCTTCGCCTCGGTCTACGGCGCTCAAGACACGCTTGATTTGCTGGCCACCACCATGAACGAAGCGCTGGCCTACCGTTTGGCGGACGAGGTCGGCGTCAAGACTTTTGACTTCTACAGCTTCTCCGCCCAGGTCAAGGCTGCCCCTGCCAACTACGGGCTGGTCAACGTGACGGATGCCTGCGGTGCAGCCATCAACAATTGCGACCCGGCCACCGCCATGTTTTGGGATGGCCTTCACCCCAGCGCCAAAGGCCATCAATTGATCGCGGCCGCCATGTTGACCGCCGCCGTACCCGAGCCATCTAGCTACGCCTTGATGGCCGTGGGGCTGGTGATGCTTGGCGGCTTGGCTCGCAGTCGCCGCGCAGACGCTTGATCGCCGACTCTAGCTTCTGCAGAAATGCCTCCAGGCCCCGCTTCGGCGGGGCTTTTTCTTGCCCAGGCGAGACCCCTAGAATCATTTCAATCCAAAAGAGCTGGGAGGCCGCCGGATGAACTGGTTTGCATTGATTGCGGGGCTGGCCGTCGCTTGGTTTGTCGGGCAGTTGTTCGGCGCCCTGGGTGGCTTGGTGGTTCTGGGCGGATTGGGCGGTGTTTTTCTCGGCCAGATTCACAAGCGCTTGGAGCGCCTCGCGACCGAGTTGGCGGCGCTCAAGAAAGCGTCTGCCTCGCCACAAGCCAGCGCTTCAGCCCAGGACATTCCTCTGGCGCCGCCCGTCGTCACGGCAACACCTCAGCCCAGTAAGGCACCGTTCACTGCACTCACGAGCCCGCCGCAAGCCCTGCCCGCAGAAGCTATTCCCGAATTTCCCGAACCCAGGGTGCTTACCCCCACCATGGCGCCTGCGCCGGCCGTAGCCGAGGCCGTTGAAGAGCAAAGCGCAAGCATCACCAGCTCCCTGGGCGCCTCGCTGCTCGCCTGGTTCCGCGGCGGCAACACCATCGTCCGCGTCGGCGTGCTGATCCTCTTCATCGGCGTGGCCTTCTTGCTGCGCTATGCGGCCGAGCACAGCCAGCTGTCGATTGAGCTGCGCCTGGTCGGAGTGGCTCTAGCGGGCCTGGCGCTGACGGGCTTGGGCCTGCGCCTAACGCCCAAACGGCGCGGCTATGGCCTCTCGCTGCAAGGCGCTGGCGTTGGCCTCACCTATCTGCTGCTCTTTGCCGCCTACCGAATCTATGGTGTCTTGCCGGTTGGGCTGAGCTTTGGCCTCTTGGCGGCGCTGGCGGCCGTCACCACCGTGCTGGCGCTGCGGCAGGACGCGCTGGTGCTGGCGGCCCTGGGCTTTGGTGGCGCGTTTCTGGCGCCGGTACTGACCTCCACCGGCCAGGGCAGCCACAGCGCTTTGTTCTCTTACCAACTGCTGCTGAATTTGGCGATCGCCTGGATGGCGCGCCACAAGGCCTGGAAGCTGTTGAATCTGGAAGGCTTTGTGTTCACCTTTGGCATCGGCGCCGCCTGGGGCTACTCGGCCTACAAGCCCGAACTGTTCTGGAGCACCGAGCCCTTTTTGCTGGCCCACTTTCTGCTCTACCTCTACATCACGGTGCAGTACGCGCTGCGCTTGACCGAGGCACGAGCGCAGGACGCTGCGCCCGAGAAGCCCGCGCTTGCGCTGGTCGATGGCAGCTTGCTCTTCGGCCTGCCCATCGTCGCCTTCGGTCTGCAAGCGGCCTTGCTGCGCGGGCAGCCCATGGCCCTGGCCTTCAGCGCCGCCGCCTTGGCCGCTATTTACCTCCTGGTGGGTCAGACCTTGTGGAAGCGCGCTGGCGGCCGGCTCTTGTTGCTGATTGAAGGCATGGTGGCTCTGGGCCTGATCTTCCTCGCCTTGGTCACGCCGCTGGCCTTGGACGCACGCTGGAGCAGCGCGGCCTGGTCGCTGCAAGGCGCCGGGGTGCTCTGGATCGCTTTGCGGCAGCGCCGCTGGTGGGCGGCCGTGCTGGGCCTGCTGCTGCAGGTGGGCGCGGCCTTCAGTTTGGGTCTGGCCCAGCTGCAATCAGGCAGCGCGGCCGGCGGCCATGTGTTCTTCAACAGCATATTCCTCGGCGCGCTCTTGCTGACGCTAGCCTGCGGCTTCAGTGCTTTTTGCTTGCATCGCTTACGGCAACAGAGCGCGGCAGAAGGCGTCGAAAGCAAGAGCAAAGGCCTGGCGCATGGGCTGCGCAGCCCCATGCTCGAAGGCCTGATGCTGGCGATTGCCGCGGCAACGCTGTGGCGCTTCGGCCTGGCGGATTTGTTGGCCTGGGATCAAGGGCGCTTGGATACGCCAGCCTTGGCCTGTCTGTGGAGCGGCTTGCTGGTGCTGGGCCTGGCGCTCAGCCAGCGCTTGCACGGCTGGCCTGGGCTGCGCTGGGTGGAACGCAGCTTGATGACCATCGCCCTGCTCTACTCCGGCGCGGCCTTGCTGGATATGCCGGGGCCCCATATGGCTTGGAATCGCTACTTCCAGGGCTGGGGTCTGCTGGAAGCACTGCTGCTCTTGGCCTTGGGCCTGTGGCGCTTGGCTGCCGCTTCGCAAGCGTCTTCTGAAAGCAAAATCGAACGCCGCAGCTTGGCTTTGGAACATCTGCTGCTGGCCTGGTATGCCGTGCTGCAAGGGGGCTTCTTCCTCTACACCCTGGCCTCGGAGCTGATCAAACGCCACGAGGGCTGGACGCCGGCGGCCGCCATCGTGCTGCCCACCTTACTCGGCCTGGGCCTGCTGGCGCGCCTGCATGCACAGCGCTGGCCGATGCGCGCGCAAGACGGCTTGCAAACCGCCTACCAGCGCGGCTTGCTGCAACCGGGCTGGCTGCTGCTCTTGATCTGGGTCTGGCTGGTCAATGTCTTTTGTGATGCCGCCATGGCACCGCTGCCCTATCTGCCGCTCTTGAACCCGCTCGACCTGGCCCATGGCTTGGTGCTGATTTATGGGCTGAAGCTGTGGCGACAGCTAGGCCCTAGCCCCGCGCGCTTGATGCAAGTGCTGGCCCTGGGCGCGGCCTTTTGGTGGCTGAACTCGCTGCTGGTGCGCAGCCTGCATCACTGGGCTGACACGCCGATGTGGCTCTACGGCGCACTCGAATCCGCGCCGGTGCAAACCGGTTTGAGCGTTTTGTGGACGATCTGCGCCTTGCTCACCATGCTCTGGGCCACACGCCGCGCGCCAAGCGGCCTGGCTCGCCCGGTCTGGATGGCGGGGGCGGTCTTGTTGGGCGTGGTGGTGCTGAAACTCTTCCTGATCGACTTGTCCCACCTGGGCAGCTTGCAGCGCATCATTTCCTTCCTGGCGGTGGGGGGCTTGATGCTGGTGATCGGCTATGTCTCGCCGCTGCCACCTAGCGCAGCGCCTCCTGCCCCCAAATCTGCACCCAAAGCCAGCCCACCATGAAGCCCGCTTCTCGATTTCTGCTGAAGTTCTCTTCCGGGGTTTTTGCTCTCGTGGCGACAACGGCCGGGGCCGTCGGCCCCAGCACAAGCGATCAACCGAGCCTGTACGCCCAGCATGCAGCCATCCGCTTGGCGCCGGCCGAAGGCTTGCAAAGGCTCAGCCTACCCTGGGCCGTCTTACAGGCTTCGCGCAGCCCAGGCTTGGCCGATGTGCGAATTTTTGATGCCCAGGGGCAGGTCTTGCCCATGGCCTGGGCCAAGACCGCGCCGGCCGCAGAACTGCAGCGCGAGCTGCCCCTGCCACGCTTTGCCTGGCCGGAAAGCCCGGCCAGCCGCTCGGGCCAGGGCGAGCTGCAAATTCGCCTGCACTCGAATGCCGAAGGCACGCTGCTGAGCGTGCAAGCCGGCGCCAGCAGCGTGCCTGCTACCGCCCAGCAAAGCCCAAGCGGTCAGCCCGCCACGGCCAAGACCTGGTTGCTGGATTTGAGCGCCCTGCAGTCCAGCGCAAGAGCCGATGAACACATCAGCCGCCTCAGCCTGGACTGGCCGACGCGCACTGGCGGACTGAGCACGCAGCTGAGGGTCGAAGCCAGCGCGGATGCGCAGCAGTGGCAGGCTATCACCGAGGCACGGCTGCTGGACTTACCGCCAGGCATTCCACAAAGCAGCACAAATGCAGGCTTCAGCATCAAAAGCCTGAGCTGGCCGCTACAGCCGAATGCCGTCGCCCTGCCCCGTTATCTGCGTCTGCAGTTCGACACCGCGCTCAGCTTGAGCCGCAGCGACATCACGCTGAGCCGAAGCCACCCCGCGGCCGCGCCGCAGCAAGCCATGGTTCGCTTCGATCCGGTGGCGGCCAAGCCTGGCCAAGCCCCGCAATGGACGAGCGATCTGCAGGGCCGAATGGCGCCGCTGGCCCTGAGCGTGCCATTGCCGGAAGTGAACAGCTTGCTGAACCTGCGCCTGGAGCAACGCAATCGGGAAGACGAAGCCTGGCGGCCAGTGAGCCAGTTCGTCGCCTGGCGCTTGCTGCGCGCGGGGGTGGACAGCAGCGCTCCGGCCCACACGCTGCAGGCTGAGCCAGCGCGCTACTGGCGCTTGATGGGCGATGCCTCAGCCGGCGCGCTGGCCGCCCAGCCTTTAACCCTGCAATGGCAGTGGCAAGCGCCGCAGTTGGTCTTGCTCGCCCGCGGTGCTCAGACGCCGGCCGATGCGGCGCCAGGCTTGCGGCTCAGCGTCGGCCGCGAAGCTGCCGCGCCCGCGGCCCGGCCGCTGGTCGGCCTGATTCCCGGCTATCAAGACGGCGATGAATTCAAACTGCCCGAAGCCCAGCACGGCGCGCTGCAGCCACAGCCGGAACCCGGCATGAAGGAGCGGCTGGCGCAACTCGCCAAGCCCGAGGCAGAAACCCTGCGGCGCGGAGCGCTGTGGGCGGTGCTGATCCTCAGCGTAGTGGGACTGGGCTGGATGGCGCGGCGTCTGCTGCGGCAGACGGCCTCCGCTGAGTCCGGGCAGCGCTGATGTTTTGCTTTAGGCGCCGAAAGGCGTGGGCTCAGGCTTGAGCTTAGGCGCGGCGGCAAAGGCGGCGGCCGTGATTTCATAAAGCAGATTGGGCGCTTGGCCCGGCACATCGGCCAAAGAGGCTTTCAGATGCAGGCCGATGCGCTCCAAAGTTTTGCGCGAGGGCATATTGGCCGGCTGCACCAGGGCCAGCACGGCCGGCGCCCGCAAATGCTCAAAGGCCAAGGCCAGCGCGGCCAAGGCCATCTCCGAAGCGTAGCCCTGGCCCCAGGCCTGCGGACGGAAACGGAAGTAAAGGCTCAGGCCTTGCTGGCCGTCAATGCGCTTGGACATCAGGCCGCCAAAGCCCAAGACCTGCTCGGGCTGCGTGCGCAAAGCAATCGCCCAGTAGCCAAAGCCTTCGGTCTGCCAATGGCGCTGCCAACACTGCAAGAGCTCTTGGGCGGCCTCGCGAGTGCTCAGCATGGCGGCGGCGTTGAAGCGATTGACCGTGGGATCGGCCTGAATCTCGAACATGGCCTCCAGATCGCTGTCTTGAGGTGGGCGCAAGACCAGACGCTCGGTGTCCGGCGAAAACAGCTTCGCCCCACGCAACTCGTTCAAGACCATGAACACTCCTCCCCCAGAACTGTGAAAATCTAGTGAAAACCCTAGGTTAAGGGTAGTCCCGAAGGCCGGGCTTGATCTACCCCCTATCCAAAGGGCGGCTGCGGTTCTGGCGCAACACTTCACCCCCAGAATGCAGGGCATGACGCCGATAACCCAGCCAATGCAGCCCAAGGCAGGCCCCCACCGCGAGCGCCGTGCCAGACCCGCCACTGCTGGGCTGACCCTGTTTTTTGCTCTGTGCCTGGGCGCGGTACCGGGCCTGTTGCAGGCGCAAATCAGCACGAGCCCAACGCCGCGCGAGCTGCGCACAGTCGGAGGCATCAGCGAGTACCAATTTGCCAACGGCTTGCGCCTGCTTTTGATGCCAGTCAGCGCACACGCCCTGACGCGGGTGACGGTCACCTACCGCGTTGGCAGCCGCCACGAAGGGCCGGGCGAGGCCGGTATGGCCCATTTGCTGGAGCACCTGACTTTCCGCGGCAGCCGGCAGGCACCCGAGCTGGCGGCGGAGTTGCAGCAGATGCAAGTGCGCTGGAATGGCACCACCACCCTGGACCGCACCAACTACCTCAGCAGCTTCAGCCCCGACACGCCCACGCTGCGTCGGGTGCTGCAGCTCGAAGCAGCCCGCATGCAAGACGCCTTGCTCAACGCGGCAGACTTCGAGAAAGAAAAACCCATCGTGCTGAACGAAATGGGGCTGCGCGCAAGCGCCCTACCTCAGCAGTTGAACCACGCGCTGCAGGCCAGTGCCTTTCGCCAGCACCCTTATGGCCGGCCGGTGATTGGCTTTCGCGCCGACATCGAGACCTTGTCGCTGCAACGCTTGCAGGCCTTTTACGCGCGCCACTACCGCCCGAGCCAAGCGGTGGTGATGATCTCCGGCGCGTTTGACCCGGTCGCCGCGCTGGAGGCTGCGGGGCAGGCCTTTGGTTCGCTCGCCGATACCTCCCGCACTGACGATGACCCCGAGGAAATCGCCGCCGAGCCCACCCAGCAAGCGCCGCGTCTGAGCACCGTGCGCAGCGGCCAAACCGCACTGGCCGTGGGCTTTCGCACCCCCGGCATGGCGCACGCCGATGCAGCGGCCTTGATGGTCTTGGGCCAGCTGCTGCAGGCTGCCAGCATGCGCTGGGTGCAAGAGCCGCCGCTGAGCGGCCAAGCCCGCCTGCTGCAAGCCATGCCGCTGAGCCGCGACCCGAATCTGCTGGGCTTGGCCCTGCTGCTGCCAAACAGCGCCAGCGACTCGGCCGCCAGCCGCCGTGAGCTGGAGAGCATTGAGGACCGCTGGCTGCTCAGCCTGGGTCAGTTCGCCGACCCGCAGCGCCTGGGCGACGCGCTGGTGCAGCGCGTCGCGCTGGAGACGGCCAGCCAGCTGCGCCGCCAGTTGCAAGACCCGGAGCAGGCGGCCCAGCTGATCAGCCATGCGATTGGCGCGGGCGACTGGCGCTTGCCCTTCAAGCTGCTGGATGCCTTGCCGGGCTTGCGCGCCTATGACGTGCGCCGTGTCGCCGCCCACTATGTGCGGCCGGAGAACCGCATGCTGGTGCGTGCCGTCACCGATGCCAGCCTGCGCAGCAGCGAAACCGGGGACGCACCGCAGGGCTTTTTCGCCAGCCTGTTTGCCAAGCCCGCCGAAGTGACCACGGTAAAGGATCCCTCGCAAGGCATGGAGCGCATCAAGTCCGGCGGCGCCCTGCTCTCGCCCAGCAACAGCCGCCCTGCCACCGCTGCCGAGGCTCAGCCCTTTGACACCGACCCGGCGGCGCTTGAACAGCGGGTGAAGCGCCTGCAGCTGCCCAGCGGCATCCATTTGGCCCTGCTGCCCAAGGCCAACCCTTTTGACGAAGTAACGCTGCTGCTGCAACTGCGCTGGGGCCGGGCCGAAGATATGGCCAGGCTGCAGGCTTGGCGGCCGCTGGCAGCGATGCTGGAAGATGGCGCGGGCCGCCGCAATGCGGCCGAGATCCGCCAGCTGCGCCAGCAACTGCAGGCCGACATCCGGGTGCAAAGCGGGCCGCAGGGTCTACAACTGCGCCTGAGCACCCGCCGCGCCCATTTGCTGTCGGCCCTGGAATTGGTGCGCGACTTGCTGCGCGAGCCGCGCTTGAATGACGCCGCTTTTGAGCGCGCCCGGCAGACGGCCTTGGCCTCGCTGGAGCCCGCGGCGCGCGAATCGGTGGGCACGGTGCAAGAGCGGCTGCGCCGCTATCTGAACGAACAGCAAGGTCTGCTGCCCAGCACCCCGGACTATCAGCCTTCAGCCGCCGAGTTGCTGCAGATCTGGCGTGAGCTGCAGCCCGAGCAGGTGCGCGACTTCCATCGCCGTTTTTGGTCCGCCAAGCAGGCCCAGGTGGCGGTGGTGGGCGCTCTGCCTGAGCCTCTCACTGAAGCCTTGGCGGCGCAAATTGAAACCCTGTTCGGGGACTGGCAGTCCGCTGATTCAACGCCTTATGAAGCCCATCGCCCGGCGCACCGGGCCGTGATGGGCGCACGCTTTATCGCCACCCAGGCGGCCGGCCAGGCGCCGCAGGAAAGCTCGGCCCAGATTCTGATGCAGCAGGCCTTCGCCATGAAGCGCCATGACCCGGACTACAGCGCACTGCTGCTGGGCACGCGAGTGCTGGCCGGCAAAGGCGAGGCCAATGGCTCGCGCTTGGCCGAGCGCCTGCGCCAGCAAGAAGCCATCAGCTACTCGGTCAGCGCTCATCTGCAAGTGCCCACTCAAGGCGACCGGGCGCGCTTCAGCATTCAGGCCAGTGGCGCGCCGGCCATGGCGGGGCGGCTGGAAGCGGCCATGCATGAGGAGATCCAGCGGCTCTTGCAAGAGGGCCCGAGCCTTGCGGAGCTCGAACGTGTGCGCCGCCAGTTGCTTGCCGATCTGCGCCAGCAGCGCAGTCAAGACGGTTTTCTCGCCGCCAGCCTGCTGGCGCAGTTCGACTCCCAGCGCAACTTTCTCAGCGAAGAAGGCGCCGAGGAAGCACAGCTGCTGCAAGTCACGCCCGCCCAAGTGCTGCGGGTCTTGCGCCAAGCGCTGGCCGCGCCGGGCTGGGTCACGCTGATCACCGGCGCACCCAGCAGCGCGCAGTAGGCAAAAAAACGCGTCAGCATGACCAACGGTGGCTGCGCGCGGACGCGGCACAATCACACGCCCCTGCAGGCCCTCAAGCCGAGGCTCAGGGCACAAGACAAGAAGACCTCTGACACCTCAGCCACAAGCGAAGAGACCGCCGATGAAACCTTCCGCAATTGCCCTTGCTGCAGCGCTGACGCTGCTGAGCGCCGCTGGCGCTAGTGCCGCCCCCGCATCCACTGCTGCCACCACGCCGGCCGCCGCAGCCACCACCCCGGCCCCCAGCGCGCAGATCTGGGACTTGAGCCAGCTCTATGCCAACGAGCAGCAATGGGAAGCCGAGCGCCAAGCCTTGGTGGCCGAGTTCACCAAGGTCAAAGCGGTGCAAGGCACGCTGGGCAATAGCCCCAAGGCCATGCTGGCCGGCTTGGACCTGCTGTCCGGTCTGCAGCGCCGCCTGGCCCGTCTGCACTCCTACGCCAGCATGAAGGCGGACGAGAACACCCAGCTCACCGAGCACCAGTCGCGCCGCCAGATGGCCGACTCCACCTACAACCAGTACGGTGAAGCCAGCTCCTTTGTGAACGCCGAAGTCGCCGCCATCGGCCGCGCCAAGGTGGAGGCCTTCATCGCCGCCGAGCCGGGCCTGACCAAGCACCGCCAGTCGCTGCAGACCATGTTGCGCATGGCCGAGCACACGCTGAGCCCCAAGGAAGAAGCGCTGCTGGCCGCCTCCAGCGAAGCGCTGCAACAGCCCGGCCAGATCTACAACCTGCTGACCAATGCCGACCTGCCCTGGCCCAAGCTGAAGATTCGCGGCAAGACCGTGGTGCTGGACCAAGAACAATACGTCGCCTACCGTTCCGACCCGGATGCCAAGGTGCGCAGCCAAGTCTTCAACGCCTTCTGGCCGGTCTACAAATCCTATGAGCGCACCCTGGGCGCCATTTATGCCGCCAATCTGCGCGGCACCGTTTTCAACGCCAAGGCCCGCAACTACCCCTCCAGCGTGGCGATGGCTCAGGCCGAATACAACGTGCCCGAGGCGGTCTACCGCACCCTGGTGCAAGAAGCCAATGCCGGCCTGCCGGCCCTGCACCGCTATCTGCAATTGCGCAGCAAGGTGCTGAAGCTGAAGCAAGCGGGCTACCAAGACATGTATGTGCCGCTGGCCAAGCCCTCGGGGCAGTACAGCCAGGCCGAGGCCGAGGCCCTGACGCTGGCCGCACTGAAGCCGCTGGGCGAGGACTACACCCGCCAGCTGGGCGCCGCCTTCAAGCAGAACTGGATGCACTCGCTGCCGCAGCGCGGCAAGCGTTCGGGCGCCTATATGAACGGCTCGGCCTACGATGTGCACCCCTATCTCTTGATGAGCTACAACGGCGACTACAACAGCGTCTCGACGCTGGCGCATGAGTGGGGCCACGCGATGCACACGGTGTACTCGAACTCGCAGCCCTTCGAGACCTCGGGCTACGCCACCTTCATCGCCGAGATCCCGTCCACTGCCAATGAGCTGCTGCTGGCCGACTACATGGTGGAGAACGCAAAAACTCGCGACGAGAAGATCTTTGCGCTGAGCCAGCAGCTCGAGAACCTGCGCTCCACCTTCTTCCGCCAAGCCATGTTTGCCGAGTTCGAACTGGCTTCGCATGAAGCCGCCGAGAAGGGCGAGCCCATCACCGGCGAAGGCTTGAGCAAGATCTATCTGGACCTGCTCAAGCGTTACCACGGTGACGCCCAAGGCGTGGTCAAAATCGATGAGCTCTACGGCATCGAGTGGGCGTACATCCCGCACTTCTACCGCGACTTCTACGTTTATCAGTACGCCACCTGCGTCAGCGCGGCGGCCTTCTTCGCCGAAGGCATCGCCAAGGGCGACACCAATCTACGTGAGCGTTATTTCGCCATGCTCAAGGCCGGCAGCTCGGCCGACCCCTATCCGCTGACCCGCGCTGCCGGTCTGGACCTGGCCTCACCCGAGCCCTACCGCGCCCTGGTGCGGCGCATGAACCGGGCGATGGATCAGCTCGAAACCCTGCTGGCCAGCAAGCCCTGAGGCCACAGTCCTGCGCCGGGTCGAGCGACGCCACAGTCGCCTGAGCCGGCGCCGCAGTTCTGGCTGTTCGCGCAGCTTTTGCCTGCGCAGTGCTGCTATCCTTCCCGACAGGGCGGACATTAAGATCGACCAGATCGATTCAAGCGACCGATCACACGGGCCTCGTTTGCAAAAGCATGGAAGAACAGGCTGCCCCCATGGACAAGCCCTCGTCGGGCCATCCACAAGACAGTTTTTCAGACGCGCTCCGGTGTCTGGATGCCGATATTGATAGCGGCCAGCAGGCCCAGGTTCTGGCCGCCTTGCAGGCCCTGCGGCAACACCCGCCCAGCAGCCCCGGCAATCTCATCCGCCTGGAGGCCCGCGAGTTACGCCACAAGCTGAGCCAGGACATCGACCAAGCCATGGTCGACCAGGCTTTTGCACTGGTCGACCGGGCCGAGCAATTGCATGAACGTGAGCATGCGCCCTACCCGCTCGCCGACGTCTTGACTTGTCTGGCACGCCTGCAAAGCAAATCGCATCTGAGCGCTTTGGCCCTGGCCTCGCTGGGTCGAGCAGAAACGCTGTACGAGTCGCTGCAAGACCAAGAGCAGCTGTTTCGCTGCCTCAATCTGACGGCCAAGATCCTGCATGACGCTGAGATGTACCAAGAGGCGGTGGACCGCTTGGAGCCCTGGGCCCGCGACGCAGAGAGACTGGCTCGACTCAGTACCGAGCAGCGCTACAGCTTGCTGGTCAATTTGGCGGCCGCGTATTCCTTCCTGGATCGCGCCGCCGAGGCCACTTACTGGCAAGAAATTCTCTATGCCGAGGCCTTGACGCTGGAGCAACCGGCCCGACTCTTTCGTGACGCGGTCAACCTCGCCAATCAACGCTTGTGGACCGGGCATCTGGACGAAGCCCGCCGCCTGCTGGCCGTGGCCGAGGCCACCCACAGCGCTCACCCCATCAGCAAAGACCAGCAGACCTTTTTGCTGCAGAACAAGGCCTTGATCGCCTGGAAGGCCAAGCAGTACAGCGAGGCCATTGCGCTATTTCACCAAGCCCGAGACAACGCTCGCGCCCAGTCGCAATGGCCAATTCTGGGCCGAGCCCTGCGCCGCCGCGCCGAATGCGCCGAGGAGGCCGGTTTTCTGGAAGAAGCCCTGAGCGCACGCAAGGAACAGTTGGAGCTGACGCAGTCGCAGCTGCGCGCCATGCGCATCAACAACAGCAACAGCATGCTGGGCATGCTGGACCACGCCCGCACCCAGGCGCAGAACGAATACCTGCGCAAACATGGCAATCAGCTGGAGCTGGAGTTGGCCGAGCGCAACCGCCAGCTCAACGCCAGCTTGCTGCGCCTGCAGGGTGAGATTGAAGTGCGCCGCCGGGCTGAAGCCGATTTGCAAGAAGCCCGCGATGCCTTGGAGATCAAGGTCGAGGAACGCGGGCGGGAACTCGAACACGCCATGCGCCTGCTGCTGGAACGCGAGAAGCAACTGGCCTTGGGGCATCTGGTGGCCGGTGTGGCCCATGAACTGAACACCCCCATCGGCAACGCGCTGCTGGCCACCAGCACCATGAGCGACAGCCTGCACAGTCATCGACAAGCGTTTGAAGAGAATCGACTGCGCCGCCAAGACCTGACGCAACTGCACAAGGAACTGGCCCTGGGCCTGGACATTGCAGACCGCAGCCTGGTCAAGGCGGCCGATCTGGTCGGCCGTTTCAAGGCGCTGGCGATCGAACAGTCCAGCGCGCAGGTGCTGGACTTCAAACCACAGCAGGTGATCGACAACACCTTGGCCGTGATGGCCCCCGCCCTGCGCGCCCAACAAGTCGAGCTTGAGTGCCAGGAACTGCCCACGCTCACCTTGCGCGGCGACCCCGGCGCACTGGGTCAGGTCTTGGCCCAGCTGATCGAGAACAGCCTTGTTCACGGCTTTGAAAACAGCGCAGCGCAGCGCCGTTTGATGATCTCAGGCGCCGTTGATCAGCAAGGTTATGTGCTGTGCGTGGAAGACAATGGCAAAGGCATCGAAGCCGAACATCTGGCGCGGGTCTTCGATCCCTTTTTCACCACCCGCCTCGGTCAGGGTTCCTCAGGTCTGGGCCTGCACATGGTCTATCGCTTGGTGACCCAGAGCCTGAAGGGCCAGATCCGACTGCACAGCGCGCCCGGCTCGGGCTGCCGGGTGGAGCTGAGCTTGCCGCTGAATGCGGCCTGAGCCGACTCAGGGCAGCGCACGACCTCGTGCTGACAAATAGAGCTGATACCAGAGCTCCCGGCTGAGCGAAAGCTGCTGCGCCTCGGCGCAAGCGCGGATGCGGGCCGGATCGCTGCTGCCGATCACCGCTTGAATGCCGGCCGGATGACGCAGCAGCCAAGCCAGCACCAGCGCCTCGCGGGAGACACCTTGTTGCGCCGCCAAGTCCGCCACCAAGCGCGCCGTGGCCTGCACCGCGACGGGCGCATCGGCCGGCGCGGCACCGCTGTAAAGCCCGCGCGCCAAGGCGCCCCAGGCTTGCAGTTCCACACCTTCGCGCTGGCAGAAGTCCAGCGTGTCGCCCCACGCCGAGGCGGCAGGCACAGCCTGCCCATCGTTGAAGCAGGTGCCAGAGTCCAGCCAATCGCGCTTGAGCAAGCTCATCTCCAGCTGATTGGCCGCCAAGGGCTCACCGATGGCGGCGCTGATCATGCGCATCTGCGCCGCATGCATATTCGACACCCCCAGCCGCCCGACCTTGCCTGCAGCCTTCAGGCGCGTCCAGGCTTCGGCCAACTCGGCTGCCTCCATCAAGGGGTCGGGCCGATGCAGCAGCAAGACCTCGAGGTGATCGGTGTGCAAGCGCTTCAGGCTGGCCTCGACGCTGGCCAGGATGTGCGCGCACGACAAGTCATAACGCTGCGGGCTTGTAGCATCGGCAAAACGGATGCTGCACTTGCTTTGCAGTTGCAGGCGGGCGCGCAAGGAGGGCTGACGCTTGAACAGTTCGCCAAAGCTTTGCTCGGCCTTGCCCAAGGTGTAGATGTCGGCATGGTCGAAGCGGGTGATGCCCACGGACAAGGCGGCCTCCACGGCGGCCTGCGCCTTGGCGATATCGGCCTCACTCAGCGGCTGCGAGTCCCAGCCGCCCCCTAAGCCCATACAGCCCAGGATCAAACGGGAGGACGACGAAGATGAAGAGGAGGTGGATGGGGATGAGGTTTCAGGCATCACAGCAGGTCTCACTCGATGAAAGGCACATGCTATCGCTTGCCGAGACATGCATTGACTCGCTAATCGCCCGCGTGAGTCTGCAATGAGCGCTCACTGAGCCCGCATTGAGCCGACGGGCTCATGCCCGGCGCTTCAAGCGACGCGACCCTGTCATCGCCAAGGCCTAGGGTTCAACTTTGTCCTAAGCACTCAACCGGAGGCCTTTTCATCATGCACAGCCGCTCGACTTCCCCCTGCCCATCGCGACTCAACCCTGCCAAACAGCTTGGCGCTGTTGTCGGCCTGGCCTTGGCCACGGCCATGAGCCCGGCCTTGGCCGCCCAAGACTCGCAAAACTGGCAACTTGCTGATGTGCAGGCCTTCTATCTGCATCAACCGCCGGGCTCATTCACCGGCATCTACCGCAGCCAGGGCATGGCGGTGAATGGCAATGAGTTTGTGTTCTCCTGGCAGTACGGGCTGGAACGCAGCGACGCCAATTTCAATTCGCTGCAGCGCAATTCCAACCTGTCGATCACCGGTCAGCTGAGCCCAGGCATCCCAATGCCCTTGCTGGCCCAAGGCCTGGACCATATCGGCGACATCGATGTGCACGACGGCATCATCTACGCCTCGCTGGACAACACCCACGGCTACAAGCAGCCCCATGTCGCCCTCTTCAACGCCGCCGATCTGAGCTACACCGGCAAAAGCTACCAGCTTGCCGGCACGGCCGCCAACCCGAATGATGATCTGGCCAGCTGGGTCGCGGTGGATGCCGCGCGAGGCTATGGTTATGGCAAGGAATGGCGCAATGGCAACACGATCAATGTCTACAACTTGAACGACTGGAGCTTCAGCCACACCCTCCAACTGGACAGCTCGCTGAGCCGCATCCAAGGGGCCAAGGTGGTGGGCGACTGGCTCTATATGGCCTCGGACAACGCCAATCAAACCATTTACCGCAGCCACCTGCTGACCGGCCATGTCGAAGAAGTGTTGAACATTCCTAAGCCCGAGGGCGACTTGGAGATTGAGGGCATTGCCCTACGCCAGAACAGCAATGGCTCGCTGGACATGTATGTGGAGTTGATCGTCGACCCAGATCGCAGCGACCAATCGCTGAGCAACCCGAATCTGCACGTCAACCTCTACCACTACCAGCTCGCCGCCGCTGTGCCGGAGCCGCAAAGCTACGCCTTGCTGCTGGGTGGACTGGGCTTGCTGGCGGGGCTGCGGCGCAAGCGCGCGACACCGCAGTAAATCAAGAGGCGCTAAAGCCTAGCGCCTAGATCCATTTGCGCCGCGATCGGCTGCCTGTGCGGGAGCTAGATCGCGAGCTTGAATTTGAGCTGGAGCGCATCCCGGAATGAGTCCCGGAACGCTCGGACCGCCGCACACCGATCCGCGCGGCGGTATCTGTGAGCGAGTTGCTGGAGCTGGAACTAGAGCTAGAGCGACTGGAAGCGCGCCGAGACTCGCCGGCCGCCCGCACCGCTTTCAATTGCCGCCCCGCCTGCAGGCGCAGCATCGCTCGGGTCGCATGGAACAGAGCCAGCAGCACGCCCGCGCCAATCGCCCAGGGTGTGATCTCGTCGATCAGCTGGCTCACCAGCAGAGAGGCTCGCATGGAGTCCGCCCTGATTTCTGCATCCGAGCGAGGGCGGTCATTCGCAGAGCTATCCCCGTAGCGCTTGTTTTGGCCCTCTTCGATGCGCCGGCTCAGACTCGCCAGTTCGGCTGAATGGTCGTCTTGAATGCTCGCCAAATGCCCGCCGGTGACCTGATGCAACTCAGCGCGCACCCCTTGCAAGACATTTTTGACATCGGCGACGATCTCCAGCTCCTTCACGGCGCTGCGCATGAGCTCATGTTCAGACCCCTGCTCGCGCCGCAACTGTGTTGCGCCTACGCCCAACACTGACTCTGCAGCGGCAGCAGTCGCATGCGAATGCTTCGATACATCGCCCAGCAGCTCATTCATCGGCGCCACCGAACTGGCCTCGTCCAGGTTTTGCAGCTTGGCAGACAGGTGGCTCGCAGCCGCAGGCTGAACCCGGTGGGCGTGGGCGTGGCCGTGGCCGTGGCCATGGCTGTTGGCGCTGGCACTGAGACTGGCGCTCAGCGGGCTCAGCTCGCTCGACTCTTGGCCTGATGAAATCAGCACCGGCATGGCATACGCGGCCGGGCCTGAAATCAGGCATGCCAGCCACAGCAGACCTTGAAGTCCGTGCTTGTTCGTCACCCTTGCGATCTGCGCCACCCATCCGAAATCAATGCCACATCATTCTATGCGGGGGGCTTGGCGAGCAGCAGCCCCGCAGATACGGGGGATGCTAAACCTCAAAAAGTGCGGCTGTACAAAAAATCAGTCCCATCACCCCAAGCCCACATGCCCGCATACCCGCCAAAGGCAGCGACGCGGCAAACCCGGTGCTTGCAAGAAAACGGCGCACCCATATACTGTATAAAAATACAGTTAAATGACCATGTTAAGCCCCCTCCCCCAACGCCCGGAAGCCCAGCTGGACGCCCGCCTGCAAGCCCAGGTCTGGCGCGCCAGCAGCTTAGGGGCAGGCAGCACAGCCAGCCAAGTGCCTGCAGTCAGCAGCGGTTTTGCAGCCCTGGATGCCGAGTTGCCCGGCGGCGGCTGGCCCCTGCAAAGCCTGAGCGAAATCCTCTGCGACAGCGTGGCCACGCTGGAATGGCGCCTGCTCGCCCCCGCGCTGCGCCTGCTGCTGGCCGACGCGCCCGGCACGGGCCTGCGCACGGCGGCTGGCGCACGCCGCAGCCGCGCACGCATGCAGGCGGGCGCGCCGCCCCTCAAGCGGCCAAGTGCCGCAGCAAATGCCACAGCAAGCCCGCAACAGCCCCTGCTGCTGATCAACCCGCCTCTCAGCCCACATTTGCCCGGCCTGCACGCCTGCGGCCTGCCAGCCCAGCACCTGATCTGGGTGGCACCAGAAACACCGGCTCAGCAGCTTTGGGCGCTGGAACAGGCCATCAAGGCCAATGCCAGCGCCGCCATCCTGGCCTGGCTGCCGCAGGCGCGGCCCGAGCAGATCCGGCGCCTGCAAAGCTGCGCCCAGGCCATGCAAGCGCCGGTGTTTCTGTTTCGTCCGCTGGCCATGGCTGGGCAATCCTCGGCCGCGCCGCTGCGCGTCAGCCTGAGCACCGGGCCGGGCTGGAACCTGCAGTTGAACATCCTCAAGCGGCGCGGGCCGCTGCATGAAGGCGTGTTGAGTTTGCCCGCCCTGCCGGCCGATCTGGGCCGGGTGCTGACGCCGCAGATGCTGCACCTGGCGCAGCAGTCACGAGCAGCGTCACGCCAGCCCACCGCCATCCCAGTGCCGGTCGCAACGACCCTGCACGCCACCGCGGAGGCCCGCCATGCATTGGCTCGCCCTGCTCTGCCCGCCCGCAGCCCCGGATGAAGCCCAGGGCTGGAGTGCAGCACCCGAACAGGTCCAGCAGGCGCTGGCTTGGTGGGCACTGCAGTTCACGCCCAAGGTGGCTCTGCTGGAAGACGCCGTGGTGCTGGAAGTGGCCGCCTGCCTGCGCCTGTTTGGGGGCGCGGCCACTCTGCATCGCCGCATCCAGCGCGAGGCCGCGGAGAGTGGCTTGCGGCTCGCCGCCATGGCTTGGGCGCCGAACAGCTTGGCCGCCCTGGCACTGGCCCGTGCGGGGCAGCGCGACGGCCTGAGCCAGGCGCTGGCACCGCTGCTGGACGGTCTGCCGCTGCACAGCCTGAGCGCGGTGCAAGCGCAGGCGCCGATGCTGGCCCGACTGGGCTGCCGCACGCTGGGTGATGTGCGGCGGCTGCCGCGTGCCGGCCTGTCGCGACGCTTCGGGCCGGCGGCGCAGCAAGCCCTGGACCAAGCCCATGGCCAACGCGCCGAGGCCCATGTCTGGCTGCAAGCGCCGGCGCAGTTCGAGGCCCGGCTGGAGTTGCCTTTCCGGGTCGAACATGCGCCACTGCTGCTGCACTATGCCCAGCATTTGCTGCGGCAACTCTGCGCCTGGCTGGCAGCCCGCCATGCCGGCATCCAGCAACTCAGCCTGCACTGGGAACATGACGCGATGCGCGCCCGCAGCGCGGGCCGGGGCGGCAGCCTGAGCCTGCACACCGCCTGCACCACCCGCGACTTCGGCCATCTCTCGCGCCTGCTGGGCGAGCATCTGGCCTTGCAGACCCTGGACGCGCCGGCCGGCGAGATCCGCCTGCAAGCGGGCGAGGTGCTGCCGCTGCAAGAAAGCACGGCCAGCCTGCTGCCGGCCGCACCCGAGCAAGCCCATGAACCGCTGCCGCAGCTGCTGGAGCGGCTGTCGGTGCGTCTGGGCGCCGACCGGGTGCGTTGCGGGCGACTGCAAGAAGACCACCGGCTGGAGGCCATGCAGCACTGGCTGCCCTGGACCCAGGCGAGCGCAAACGCCACAGCGCCCGCGGTGCGCGCCGCCAGCTACCCGCAACCCACCTGGCTGCTGGAGCCGCCGCTGCGCCTGGCTGTGCGCCAGGACCAGCCGCAGTACCAACAAGCGGCGCTGCAATTGCTGGCCGGGCCACAGCGCATTGAAGGCGGTTGGTGGCAGACCCTGGACGAACCATCCACCCGAACCACCAAGGCGACTCAGGGCCAGCCCGAAACCGCGCAAATGCAGCGCGACTATTTCCTGGCCCTGAGCGCTGGCCACATCGTGCTGTGGGTGTTTCAGCAGCGCCTCTCCGACGCCGAACATGGCTGGTTCTTGCACGGGGTGTTTGCATGACGCCACGGTCCACCGCCGGATTCAGCTGCGCCTACGCCGAGCTGCACTGCCTGAGCAACTATTCCTTTTTGCGCGGCGCCTCCACCCCAGCCGAGCTGGTCGAACGCGCCCATGAGCTGGGCTATAGCGCCCTGGCCATGACCGATGAATGCTCGCTGGCCGGCGTGGTGCGCGCCCATGTGGCGGCCAAGGCCTGCAGCTTGAAGCTCATCATCGGAGCCGAGTTCAGCGTGCTCGATGAGACGGGCGACCCACTCTTCAAGTTGCTGGTGCTGACGCCGAATTTACGCGCCTACCAGCAGCTCTGCCAGTTCATCACCGATCTGCGCCGCGCCGCCGACAAGGGCAGCTACTGCCTGCGCTTCTCCGCCCTGCGCGCCGAGGCCTTGAGCGAATGCCTGATGGTGCTGCTGCCGCCCCGGCAGGCGCCGCTGAGCGGGAACGAAGACTCTCTACTGGCCCCGGCACGCTGGCTGCTGCGCCACTGCCCCGGCCGCAGCTGGATCGGCGTGACCCTGTTGCGCGAGCTGAGCGATGAGATGTGGCTGCTGCGCATGCGCCGGCTGTCCGAACAGACCGCGCTGCCGCTGCTGGCCTGTGGCGATGTGCAGATGCACCGCCGCTCGCGCAAGCCGCTGCAAGACGTGATGACGGCCACCCGGCTGAACCGCCCCATCGCCCAGTGCGGCATCGATCTGCAAGTCAATGCCGAGCAACATCTGCGCAGCCGCTTGCGCCTGGCCCAGCTCTATCCGCCCGATCTGCTGGAGCAAACGCTGGTGCTGGCGGCGCGCTGCCAGTTCTCGCTGGACGAGATCCGTTACCACTACCCCAGCGAGGTGATTCCGCCCGGCAGCACCCCGGCGCGCCATCTGCGCCAATTGACCGAGGCCGGCGCAGCCAAGCGCTGGCCCGGCGGCCTCACCGCCAAACTGCGCGCCCAAATCGAGCATGAGCTGAGCCTGATCCATGAGCTCGGCTATGAGCATTACTTTCTGACCGTGGCCGATATCGTGGCCTTTGCGCGCAGCGAAAAAATCCTCTGCCAGGGGCGCGGCTCGGCCGCCAACAGCACCGTTTGCTTTTGCTTGTTCATCACCGAGGTGGACCCAGCGCGCAGCGCCGTGCTGTTCGAGCGCTTCATCAGCCGCGAGCGCAATGAGCCGCCGGATATCGATGTGGACTTTGAGCATGAGCGGCGCGAAGAGGTGATCCAGTACCTCTACCGCAAATACGGCCGCGAGCGCGCCGCGCTGACTGCCGTGGTCATCAGCTACCGCCCACGCAGCGCGATCCGCGACGTCGGCCGCGCGCTGGGCATGGACGAGGCCTTGGTCGAAAAACTCGCCAAAGACCACAGCGGCTGGAGCGAAGAAGTGCTGCCCGATGAGCGCCTGCAGCAGCTGCTCGACGAGTTGGGCCTGGACGCCGGCAATATCAAGATCCGCCAGCTGGTGCGCCTGGCCCGCCAGCTGATGGGCATGCCGCGCCACCTCAGCCAACACCCGGGCGGCTTTGTGCTGACCGAAGGGCCGCTCTCGCACTTGGTGCCGATCGAGAACGCGGCCATGGCGGACCGCACCGTCATCCAATGGGACAAGGACGATATCGACGCGCTCGGCCTGATGAAGGTCGATGTGCTGGCCCTGGGCATGCTGAGCGCGCTGCGGCGCAGCTTTGAGTTGATCAGCACACTGCGCAGCCGCCCCTTTGGCATGGCCGATGTGCCCGAGGGCGACAAGCCCACCTACGACATGATCTGCCAGGCCGACACGGTAGGCGTGTTCCAGATCGAATCGCGCGCGCAGATGTCGATGTTGCCGCGCCTGCAGCCGCGCTGTTTTTACGATCTGGTGATCGAGGTGGCGCTGGTGCGGCCGGGGCCGATTGCCGGAGGCATGGTCCACCCTTATTTGAAAAACCGCGCCCTGCCGCCCGAGCAAATCAAATACCCCAAGGACGAGCTGCGCGAGGCCCTAGCCCGCACCTGCGGCATCCCGATTTTTCAAGAGCAGGTGATGCAAGTGGCCATGATTGCGGCCAGCTTCTCGGCCGGCGAGGCCGATCAGCTGCGCCGCGCCATGGCAGCCTGGAAGCGCCCCGGCGATCTGGCCCGCTTCCACGAAAAAATCCTCAGCGGCATGCGCAAGAACGGCTACCAAGATGAGTTCGCCGAGGCCATTTTTCGCCAGATCAAGGGCTTTGCCTCCTACGGTTTCCCGGAGTCGCATGCGGCCAGCTTTGCCCTGCTCACCTACGTCAGCTGCTGGGTCAAGCGGCATGAGCCAGCGGCTTTTTTATGCGCCCTGCTGAACTCGCAACCGCTGGGCTTTTACACCCCCAGCCAGCTGGTGCAAGACGCACGTCGGCACCGCATCGAAGTGCGCGCCGTCGATGTGAATGAAAGTGAACGCTTGAGCCGGCTGGAGCCGCGAGCAGGCAGCCAAGAGGGCCGTGAGCAACCCGCCGTGCGCCTGGGCCTGCATCTGATCTCGGGCCTGAGCACCGCAGCGGCCACGCGCATCGAAGACGCAAGACGCCAAGGCCCGCCCTTTCGCGACACGCAAGACTTGGCCCTGCGCGCCGGCCTGGACCAACAAGACTTGCAGCAACTGGCCGCTGCCGACGCCTTGATGTCGCTGGCCGGCCAGCGCCGGCAACAGGTCTGGCAGGCCTCGGCCCTGCGCAGCCAACCCAAGCTCTTGCAAAGCGCCTTCAGCGCCGAGGCCGATCTCGATCTGCCCGAGGCCCCCGAAGGCGAGGAAGTCGTCTGGGATTACGCCTCGCTGGGCCTGACCCTGCGCAGCCACCCGCTGCAATTGCTGCGCCCTCGCCTGGCACGCCTAGGGCTGAAAAGCGCCGAACAAATGCAAGACTGGCCGAATGGCAAGCGCGCCCATGTCTGCGGCATCGTCACCGTGCGGCAACGGCCGCAAACCGCCAAGGGCGTGCTCTTCATCAGCCTGGAAGACGAAAGCGGCAGCGTGCAAGTGATCGTCTGGCCCGATGTCTACGCCGAACACCGCCGCACCGTGCTGGCCGCCAAGCTCTTGGCGGTGCACGGTATCTGGCAGTTTGAAAACGGCGTGCGCAACTTGATCGCGCGCACGTTTGATGACTTGACGCCGCTGCTGGGGCGCCTGGGCCTGGAGAAGAGCCGGGACTTCCGCTAGTCAGAACTGAGGGCGGCGCCTCAAGAGCAGCAGCATCCCGCAGCCCAACAAAAGCAGAGCCCAGGTCGAGGGCTCAGGAACCACGCTGCCAAAGTCGCCGGCAAAGTCGTCCATGATGAAACGACCCCCTTGTGAAGCGAAATCAAAAAGCCCATACGCAGCAACACCGGCAAAACTGAGCGAAATCTGCCCTTCAGGGAATGAGCTTTGCCCAGACCCGATGACTGAAAAAGCCCCAGCCGCGCTGACACTACCAAGCAGCACATGATTGGCATCAAAGACCTTGAAGCTGGCAAACCAGTCTGGACTTTCAGATGTCGAAAGCAGGGCAAAACCGAATTTGATGTTCCCTGTTGCACCGCGAAGGAAATCAACGCGCAAGTCGGGGTTCAACAAAGACGTCCCCTCCAAGCCCGGCTCATGCACAAAGCTTTGCTCTACGCCAGGCCCGATCGTGTTGAAGCCCGCGGGGTCTGAGGTGGAGAACACCACATCATTGATGCCATCGGCATCCCCATCGAAGCCATAGCTAACTTGACCTTGAATCAGATCATCAAAGGTCACAATCGCTGAAGCCTGAGTCAGAGAGCCGGACATCAAGCAGCCAGCAAAGAACACTGCACTCAACACTTGCCGCAAGCGTCGCAAAGTTTGCATGGATATCTCCAGTGTCCAAAACAGATCGCCCCGCAATGCGCTAAATCTTGCAATTAGGGCCAACTCAGTATTGCATCGCAGATGAGGACACTCAATCTTCAAGCTAGGGGTCAGATCAGCACGCAAACTGCCGCAGCACAAACCGCCACAGCAGACGCGAGGCATCGGGCCCTTGCGGATCACTAAAAGCCTGGCTTTTAGCGCCGCCGCTCCAGGCGTGCGCCAGCAGGCCCACCTCCACCAAGCGCGCGGCGATGCGCGGACCGGCCTTGAAGTCCGTCACCTGCATGGGGTAGCGCTTACCGCGCCCTTGTTGCCGGGCTAGTCCTGCGCGCGCGCCAGTGGCCTCGGCCCAGGCCTGTACGGCGGCATGGGCGTTGTCATCAGCCACCACCAAGTCGCGCCCACCATGAATCACCAGCAAGGGTGGCAATATCGGCCCGGGCGTCAAACCCATGGCGGCGGCCGAGACCGCCAAAGACCGGGTTGCGCGCCTCCCCTTCATCGCACCCAAAGCCGTGATGCCCGAGTGCGCGGTACCGGGCGGCACACCCGAATGCATCACCACCGCCTTGAAGCGCTCGGGGTGACGAATAGCCAGCAGGGCCGCCATGCTGGCACCTGCCGACAAGCCCGCCACGGCCACCCGGCTGCGGTCGACCGGATGGCGTGCGCAAACCTGGTCCAGCGCGCGCAGGATCAAACCCGCCTCGCCATAGGCTTTGCCCGAGGCCGTATCGAACCAGTTCCAACATGCCTGAGGGTTGGCCAATCGGTCTTGTTCCGGGTAGAGCACCATAAAACGTTCGCGTGCCGCCAAGCTGTTCATGCGGGTGCTGATCGCAAATGCATTGGCCGTTTGGCCGCAGCCATGCAGCATCAGCAGCAAGGGCAAGCGTTCCCCGGGCAGCAGCAACGGTGGGCGATACAGCTTGAAACGCCGGGCACCGGCCGTGCTCATGGCCACACCGGAAAGCCAATCACCAAGCACTTTTGGGGCCGGAGCAGCACTCGCAGCTGCCACCTTCGGTTTTGACGCGCTCTTGATCGAGCGACTCAAGGCCTTTGCCCCCAACTGCATCTGGCGCCGTGCGGCCTGTTGGAGGCTGCGCTGCAGGCCACCGGCCCAGACCGACATCACGCTTCGTTTCGCCATTACCAGGCCTCCTTGAAGTGACACCCTCAGCCGGACTTCACAGCCACCTGGACTGCAAAAGCCGGCTATCGCGAATGTCTCCTCATTCTCGGCATCGGTATGTCGTCAGTGTGTCCTACATCGCGGAGGATCCGTCCCCCTAACTTGCTACTAACGCTCACCAATTCCGCCACGAAAGGTCTGCCGCCAGGCGCTCGGTGAGACGCCAAACGCCGCTCGAAAGTGCTGCCGCAGCGAAACCGCCGAGCCAAAGCCTGCTGCCTCGGCAATCTGCTCGATGGAGGCATCACTGCCTTCCAGCAGTTGCTGGCTGCGCGCCAAGCGCTCACTCAAGAGCCATTCGCCCACGGTGCTGCCGGTCATCTGGCGAAAGCGTCGAGTAAAAGTACGCCGGCTCATCAAAACGCTGTCAGCCAAACTATCCAGGCTGTGCGCCTGCTCTAAATTGGCGCGCACTTGGTCGATCACCACCGACAAACGGCTGTCGCGGGTGCGCGCCGGCAGGGGCTGCTCAATGAACTGGGCTTGCCCGCCCTGCCGGTGCGGCGGCACCACCAGACGGCGCGCCACCCGGTTGGCCGGCGCCACCCCATACTGGCGGCGCAGCAGATGCAAGCAGGCATCAATGCCCGCGGCCGTGCCGGCCGAGGTCAGCACATCCCCTTCGTCGATGTACAGCACATCCGCATCGACCTTGACGCGCGGGAAGCGGGCCGCAAAGTCCTCGGCATAGGCCCAATGGGTGGTGGCGCTGCGGCCATCCAGCAAGCCGGCCTCCGCCAGCACATAGGCGCCGAGACACAGCCCCACCAGTTGCGCGCCGCGCTGGTGCGCTCGCTGCAAGGCCTGCAACAAGGCCTCCGAAGGGCGCTCCAGTGGATCACGCCAACTCGGCACGATGATGGTCTGCGCCCCTTTCAGCGCCTCCAGCCCAGCATTGACGCTCAGATCAAAGCCGGCCGTGGTGCGCAACAGGCCTGGCTCGGCAGCGCAGACCCGCAAGTCGAAGGCCGGGGCCTCTGGATGCGACTCGCCAAACACCGCGCAAGGCACGGACAGATGGAATGGGCTGATCTGGTCAAAGGCCAGCACCGCAATCGAGTGTTTTTTGGATTTCAAAGCTGCTTCCTCGGCATTGAGCAGGACGATGCCCACCTTTGGCCCGATCCTATCGCTCAATGTCACTCAGGCCACTCGTCACCCAGGCCCTGGCTGCGAACAATGCAGGCATCGATTCACTTCATTCAAGCCACCGAGACCCACACCATGAGCCATTCCCACCAAGCCCTCTTGCTGATCGACATCCAAATGGACTATTTCGCCGGCGGCATGTTCCCGCTGCACGACCCCGAGGGCACGCTGAGCCGCATCGAGCAAGCCATCCAAAAAGCGCACGCCGCCGGTATGCCCATCGTGCACATCCAACATGTGGTCGACCCGGCACGCGGCCCGGCGCCATTTTTCAACGCCGACAGCGAAGGCGTGGCGATTCACCCGCGCATCTTGGCCGCTGCCCCCGATGCCCCCATCGTCATCAAGCGGCATGCGGACGCTTTTGTCGGCACCACGCTGGAGGCCACGCTCTCCCAGCTGGGTGTGAGCGAACTCTTTGTGGCCGGCATGATGACGCACAACTGCGTCACCCACACCGCGATCTCGCGCTCGGCCGATCGCTACGCCAAGGTCAGCATCTTGGGCGACTGCTGCTGCACCGTCAGCGAGATGCTGCACCAGATCGCTTTGAGCGCCGTCGCGACGCGACTGCAGGTGCTGTCGATGGCCGAAGCCTTCTGAGTTCGAGAACTGCGTCACGATTGAGCGAAGGCGCGCCCCAAGCCCGCCGCCAGCGCCTTCGCAGCAAATCAAACGGACTGCTGAGGATGTCACGAACCGGGCTCTTACGTGCCCGCCAAGCCCTGTTCAGCCGGGGGTTCGGCTTTGAGAATTGCATCCAGAGGTCGACTGTGGCCTCGCAAACTCAAGCCCAAGGACGTCCTCACCATGTTCATGCTGCACGCCCCAAACCTCACCCGGACTCTGCTGCTGTGCGCTTCAGCCCTGGTCATGGCCAGCGCAGCTTGGGCCGCACCACAGCCGCTCGCCGACGATGAAATGCGCGGCGTCAACGGGGGCCAACAACAAAACCTGCTGAGCGCCGGCCTGCCCGGACTGCCCCTGCCGCTGCTGCAAGACTTGCTGAGCCTGGACCGTTTGAACGCCGAGAAGTCCAAGCTCTCGCCCGCCGAATTCGCGGCCGCCGTCAAGGCTGCCGGCTTCAGCAACGCGCTGCAGCTGGGCTACGACGGCCAAGGCGGCACTGTGGTCACCTTGGGCGCTAGCAATCTGAATGCGCAGCTCAAGCTCTCGGATGTAATTTCCGCCGGCGCCGGCAGCTTCAACAGCAGCGCCTCCATGGGTTCAATTGCCATCGGCAATCTCGACACCGCCGGCACCCGCCTGCTGATGTGGCATCACTGATCGAGTGCTCAGGTCTCGCTTAGCCGGACACCCTTGCCACTATTCAGCAAACACCAAGCAATCGCTCGCGTTCCAACGGTGCAAATCGTCGGAGCGATAGCCACGCAGCCATAAGCAGCCCTCCGCCTTGCGAAGGTAAAAGCCTTTTGGAAAATCCGGACTGGAATCCAAGGGCTGGGAAATCACAGTCAGAGCCCCCGGTGGCGCTTGGCCTTTGATTTGGGTCTGGCCCGTCGGGTCTTCTGACTGATCCAGATACTGAAGTCTGAAGAAAGGCGCCGTCTCGACAGGACAGGGCCTCAGGCCCAAGCGTTCTGCTTGCGCCAGCAACTCAGGCAGGGTCGCGCCAGCGGCAAAACCCAAGTCAGCCACCGTCACCGCCACCAAGTTCAGCACCGAGCCAGCCGTGCCTTCTGGAAAGGCGGTGCTCTCGAACAGCTCACGCGCCATGGGGTTCAGCTGAACCTGCTGAACCGCAAGCTCCTCCAAGAGCGCTCGCTTAGACAAGCCGCCCAGCTGAACTTGCCAGCGGGGCGCTTGTGGCGCGAAGTTCAAGCCTGACCTCAGAAATGAATCCCCTTCATCATCTGCTGCATCGCAATCGCTTCCGGCGAGAGTTGCGACTTGCCGGACTTTTCGCCCTTGGCCGCATCGCTGTCCGGGAACATGCGGAAGCTGGTGTTCATGACGATCTGCGCCACTCGCGGCATCAGCGCATGGATCAGCTCGCCGGTGATGCCCAAACGCGTGGCGATGCGCACCGGCTTGGCGATGCAAGCCTGCGCCACCATGTCGGCGGCCTCTTCGGGCGCCAGGGTCGGCACATTGTTGTAGATCTTGGTCGGCGCAATCATCGGCGTGCGCACCAAAGGCATATTGATGGTGGTGAAGGTGATGCCCTGGTCAGCAAACTCGCTGGACGCGCAGCGCGTCCAGGCATCCAGCGCCGCCTTGCTGGCCACATAGGCCGAGAAGCGCGGCGCATTGGTCAGCACGCCGATGCTGGAGATGTTCACCACATGGCCCTTCTTCTTGGCCACCATGCCGGGCAACAAGCCCATGGTCACCCGCAAGCAGCCGAAGTAGTTCAGCTGCATGGTGCGCTCGTAGTCATGGAAGCGGTCGTAGCTGCCTTCGATGGCGCGGCGAATCGAGCGGCCGGCGTTGTTGATCAGGAAGTCCACCCCGCCAAAGGTCTGCGTTAGCCAGTCGATCATGGCCTTGCAGCTTTCTTCATTGGCGATGTCGGCCGAGAAGCTGTGCACCTGCGCGCCCTCACCGGCCTTGCTGCGGATCTCCGTCACCGCCTCGGCCAGCTTGATCTCATCACGCGCGCAAATCACCGTGATCGCGCCGGCTTCAGCAAACTTGATCGCGGCCGCCAAGCCGATGCCGCTGGAGCCGCCGGTCACCAACACCACCTTGCCGCCGCAAGCGCCGCGCAGGCTGCGGTCGATGAAGAGGTCGGGGTCGAGATGACGCTCCCAATGGTCCCAGAGCCGCCAGGCGTAGTCGTGCAAATTCGGGCAGGCAATGCCCGAGCCCTTCAGCGCCGCCGTGGTCTCGCGGCAGTCAAAACGGGTCGGGTAATTGATGAAGGTGAACATGTCCTCGGGCAGGCCCAAGTCCTTCATCACCGCGTGCCGGATTCGCCGCACCGGTGCCAGCGCCATCAAGCCCTTTTTGACACTCTTCGGGATGAAGCCCAGCAAGGCGGCGTTGATGAAGAGGTTCATCTTCGGCGCATGCGCGGCTTTGGAGAAGATGTCCAGCACATCGCCGACGCGGTAGCCCACCGGGTCCACCAAATGGAAGCAGCGCCCGGACACCTTGCTGTTCAGATGGCTGATGTGGTCCAGCGCATCCACCACATAGTCCACCGGCACGATGTTGACGCGCCCACCCTCCAGGCCGATCGAGGGCATCCAAGGCGGCAAGATCTGACGCAGGCGCTGGATGGGCTTGAAGAAATAGTAAGGACCGTCAACCTTGTCCATCTCGCCGGTCTTGGAGTCACCCACCACCATGGCCGGCCGGTAAACCGTCCAAGGCTTTTTGCACTCCTTGCGCACGATTTTTTCACTCTCGTGCTTGGTCATGAAGTAGGGGTGGTCGAGACCCTCGGCCTCGTCAAACATGTCCTCACGGAACACGCCTTCGTACAAGCCGGCCGCAGCGATCGACGACACATGGTGCACATGGCCCGCATCAATCGCTTGCGCAAACTCGACCAAGCTGCGGGTGCCATCCACATTGGCGGCGATCTGGCTGGCCTCGTCGGCCTTCAGGTCATAGACCGCTGCCAGGTGATACACGTGGTCGATCTGCCCCTTCAGCCGCTTGATATCATCCGCCGCCACACCGAGCTTCTTGCCCGTTAGGTCACCAAACACGGGCAAGGCCCGGGTTTTGCTAACCCCCCAGAAGGCCAGCAGCTCAGGCAATTTGTCGCGGCTTTCTTCGCGCAGCAAAAAGTGAACCGTGCTGCCGCGACGAGAGAGCAACTTCTTGACCAAGCGCTTGCCAATAAAGCCCGTCGCGCCGGTGACGAAATATTGCATGCTGAGGTCTCCTGTTAGAACTGATTTGTCTGTGATTCTTGTCCATCCTAGCAAGGCCATCGCTGCGCGATTACCCGCAGAGATCCGACGCGGATGGGCACTTGAAAAAGTCGCGCCAAGGGCTCGAAACCCCGGTGGTGAGGCCTCCCTAGGTAGGGGACACTGTCTAGGTTCGGCCGTTACAGCGGCTGCAGAGCGATCTATAGTGAAACCATTCTCCGCACAAACCGTGCGCCAACCACCGCAAAAGGACTGACAACATGGTCAAGAAGCTTCAGAAGATGGCTGCCAAAAAGAACACCGCTTCCAATGGAGCCTTCGGCGGCGCGCTGCCGGCTGGCCTGCTGGAAGGCAATCTGGCGCAAGGCATCAAGGATTCGGCCCAGCACATCTGGGCGGCTGGTCTGGGCGCTTTTGCCAAGGCACAAGGCGAAGGCGGCAAAGTGTTTGAAGCCCTGGTGAAAGAAGGCATGAGCCTGCAAAAGAAAACCCAATCAGCTGCCGAAGAAAAGCTCGGCGCCATGGCCAGCAAGGTCACCGGCATGGCCGGCGATGTGGGCAGCAAGGCCGGCCAACACTGGGACAAGCTGGAATCGATTTTTGAAGACCGCGTTGCCCGCGCCCTGAATCGCCTGGGCGTACCCTCGGCCAAGGACGTGGCCGAGTTGATCGAACGCATCGACGCTTTGAGCGCCGCCGTCGGCATCAAGCCGCCCGCCAAGAAGGCCAGCAAGACCGCCAAGGCTGCGGCCAAGCCGGCTGCCGTGGTGAAGAAGGCAGCAGCCAAGCCGGCTGCCAAGGCCAAGCCTGAGGTGAAGGCTGCGGCTAAAACTGCTGTCAAAGCCGCCGCAAAAACGGTCGCCAAGGCCAAGCCCGCTGCCAAGACTGCCGCTGCCCCGATCGCTACGCCCTTCAAGAAGGTTGCAGCCAAGACCGGCGCCGCCGTGAAGGCGGCCGCCAAGCCCGCCGCCAAGACCGTGGCCAAGACTGCCACCAAGGCCGTCAAGAAGGCCAGCGCCAGTGTCGCCGCCACCACGGCAGCGGTGAACGAGGCCGTGACGGCCGCAGTGCAGGCTTGAGCCCAGACCAAGGCTGATTGAGTTTGCAAAAAGCCATCGCCAAGGCGTCGCCCGCAAAGCGGCGCCCCGCCAAAGTCAGCCCACGCATCGGCTTGGCCTTGGCCGGTGGCGGCCCGCTCGGCGCCATCTATGAAATTGGCGCTTTGTGCGCCCTCGAAGAGGCCATCGATGGCCTGACCTTCACCGACTGCGACAGCTATATCGGCGTCAGCGCCGGAGGCTTCATCGCCGCCGGTCTGGCCAATGGTTTAGGCCCGCGCGAGCTGTGCGCGGCCTTTATCGAGAACAGCGCCCCGGCTCCTGACAGCGTGGACCCGGCGGAGTTGCTGCAACCTGCCTGGCAGGAATACTTCGATCGACTGCAGCTCTTGCCCAGCCTGCTGGCCAAAGCCAGCTGGGCCACCCTGGTGCAAGGCCGCTCGGTGCTGGGCGCTTTCGAGCGGCTCGGCGCTGCCCTGCCGACCGGCTTGCTCTCGGGCGACGCCCTGGCTGCGCAGTTGCAGCTGCAATTCAGCCAACCCGGTCGCAGCAATGATTTCCGACAACTGAACAAACGCCTGGTCTTGGTCGCCACCGATCTGGACAGTGGCGAAGCCACGCCTTTCGGTCTGCCGGGCTGGGATCACGTTCCCATCTCCCAAGCCGTGCAAGCCAGCGCCGCCCTGCCCGGCTTGTTCCCGCCGGTTGCCATCGAAGGTCGGCATTATGTAGACGGCGCGCTGAAGAAGACGCTGCATGCCTCAGTGCTGTTGAAGGAAGGCCTGGATCTGCTGATCTGCCTCAACCCCTTGGTGCCCTACGAGTCTGACCCCGCCAATTCCACCCGCGCCAAGCGCGCCCGCATTCCACACCTGGTGGACGGCGGCTTCCCGCTGGTGATGAGCCAGACCTTCCGCTCGCTGATCCACTCGCGCTTGGAGTTAGGTATCAAGCGCTACGAACACACGCACCCGAACACCGACATCGCCTTATTCGAACCGGACCACCGGGATGCCGAGATGTTCATGGCCAACACCTTCAGCTACTCACAGCGCCACCATCTGGCCGAGCATGCCTACCAAACCACCCGCGCCGCCCTGCGGGCCCGCGCCGATACCTTGGGCCCGCAATTGGCCCGCCACGGCCTGAGCTTGAATCAAGAGGTGTTGGCCGACCTCGACAGCCGCCTGCTGGGCGAGCTCGAAATCGGTGCCCAGGCCCGCACGGCGGGCGCTTTGAAGCGCCTGCGGCGCGCGCTGGACCGCATCGAAAGCCGTTTGCGCAAAGTTTAAGCGCCACGACGAGGCGACGCGCCTTCATTTGCCCTAGCGCACCCGCGCGCTCAAAAACCAGAAAAGCCCAGTCATTGGGTGTTTTTTCTGCGCACAAATTCACGAACGCTGTGCCAGCCCCCTCGGCCTGCGGGGCTGACCGAAAACCGCGAGCCAAGCAAAATCAATGGCGATGTCGACAGCAATGTTCCAGGCATTGCGAATCAAGCAATCACGAGTACTTCTCTAATGAAAAAAATCATCTCTCTGGCCTTGGCCCTCGCCCCAGTGCTGGCCGCCGCCGGCCCCAGCCTGAGCCCGAACCTGGTGCAAAACGGCAGCTTTGAAGCCAACAGCCTGACCGCGGGTCAGTGGACCACCTACAAGAGCCTCTCTGGCTGGACGGTCGGCGCAAACCAGATCGAACTGCGCAACAACTCTGCCGGCAGCGCTTTCGACGGCAAGAATTTCGCCGAGTTGGACGTCTACAGCAACTCCAGCATCAGCCAAGCCATCGCCACCATCGCCGGCCAGTGGTATGAGCTGAGCTTCAGCTTCGCCAACCGCGCTGACAGCAACAAGGGCGCCGCCAGCAATGGCATCGAATGGAGTTTTGCCGGCCACAACGGTGTGGTGGGCAACAGCACGGTGACCAAGTGGGACACCTTCAGCACCCGCTTCCAGGGCACCGGCAAGATCGAAACCCTGAGCTTCGCCGCTCGCGGCGTTTCTGACGGCTACGGCACCTCGCTGGACAAAGTCGCTTTGAACGCAGTACCTGAGCCCAGCAGCTTGGCACTCTTGGCCGGTGGTTTGCTGGCCATGGGCCTGATCAAGCGCCGCAAGAACCAAGGCTGAGGCCTCGGACGCGGGCTGAGGCGACGAAAGGGGTAGAGACCGGACGACGCCGCTCAGCCAGCAAGCCCTCCTACGAGGGTCACAACAAAAAGGCAGCTCATTGAGCTGCCTTTTCTTTTGCCTTGAGCACCCAGGCATCAGCCCAGATAGCGGCTCATTAAATGCGCCTTGAAGTGCGCCGGATTGAGCGTTTCGCCGCTGGCGGCCTTGACCAGATCGGGCGTTTCCAGGCGGCTGCCTTGGTGCCAAATATTGGCGCGCAGCCAGTCGAACACCGGCGCCAGATTGCCGGCGGCGATGTCGGCGTCCAGATTCGGGCGGGCCCGGCGCATCGTGGCAAACCACTGCGCCGCGTACATGGCGCCCAAGGTATAGCAAGGGAAGTAGCCGAACAGGCCGCCGCTCCAGTGCACATCTTGCATGCAGCCGTCTTTGAAGTTGCCGCGCGTGTCCACGCCCAGCAGCTCCATCATCTTGGCGTCCCACAGAGCGGGGATGTCTTCGCACTCGATCTGCCCTTCGATCAGGGCGCGCTCGATCTCGTAACGCAGGATCACATGGGCGGGGTAGGTCACCTCATCGGCATCCACACGGATATAGCCGCTGTGCACCCGGGTCAACAAACGGTTCAGATTGGCTGGCTCAAAAGCCTCTTGCGCGCCCAGGTGCTTGGCGATCAGCGGGCTCAGCAGCTTGGCAAAGGCCGGGTGGCAGCCCAATTGCATCTCGAAGCTCAGGCTTTGGCTCTCGTGCAAGCCCATGGAACGCGCTTGCGCCAGCGGCTGGCCCAGCCAGTCCTGCGGCAGGTTTTGCTCATAGCGCGCATGGCCGGTTTCGTGGATGGTGCCCATCAGGCTGGGCAGGAAGTCATCTTCACGGTAGCGGGTGGTGATGCGCACATCCTCGGGCACGCCGCCGCAGAAGGGGTGAGCGCTTTCATCCAAGCGGCCAGCTTCGAAATCAAAGCCCATCAGCTGCATCGCGTCCAGGCCCAGCGCACGTTGTGCGGCCTTGGTGAAAGGGCCTTGCGGGCGCAGCACGGTTTCGCTCGCTTGCTTGGCCTGCACCTCTTTGATCAGCTGCGGCAACCAGCTGCGCAGATCACCAAACACGCGGTCAACCTCGGCCGAGCGCATGCCCGGCTCGTATTGGTCCATCAAGGCGTCGTACAGGCCCAGACCGCTGCTTTCAGACAAGCAGCGCGCTTCTTCACGCGCCAGGCGCACGCATTCCTTCAACAAAGGCAGATAGCCAGCCCAATCATTGGCTTGGCGCTGGGCGCGCCACGCGTGTTCGCAGCGCGAGTTGGCCAGCGACTTGGCTTCCACCAGGCTTTGCGGCAAGGCGTTCGAAGCGCGCCAGGCGCGGCCCATCTCCCGCAGATTGGCGGCTTGGTCGGCGCTCAGCGGCTCGGCCGCAGCGGCGTCCAACAAGCCCTTCAGTTGCGGCTCGGTGGCCAGCTGATGCAGCAGGCCGCCCATCTCGGCCAGCGCCAGCGAGCGGGCCTCGTTGCCCTTGGACGGCATATTGGCCGACTGGTCCCATTGCGCGATCGACTGCAAATGCGCCAGACGATGCAAACGTTGATGACGTTGATGAAGCTCGGTGTAAGCGGGTGTGCTCATGAGTGAAATGGTTTTGCGGTGGGCAAGCGGCCATTGTCCACGCAAGCACGGCGGCCCCGCCCTTTTGGGGGGTTAAAGCCCCCCAGGGAATACCCACAGCAAGGCGGCCGTCATCAGCACATAGCGGGCGAATTTGCCGACCGCCATATAGGCCACACAGGGCCAAAAAGGCAGGCGCAGCCAACCGGCCACGGCGCACAAGGGGTCGCCCACCAGTGGCAGCCAACTGAGCAAACAAGCCTTGGCGCCAAAACGATTCAGCCAAGCCAAGGCCCGCGGATTCGGCGGCTTGCGGTGCGTCGCGCGCTCATAGGCACGCTCGGCGCCATAACCCATCCACCAACTGATGGCTCCGCCCAAAGTATTGCCGACGGTGGCCACCACGACCGCCGGCCAGAACATCGTCGGGTCAGCCTTGATCAGCAAGAACACCGCCGGCTCCGAGCCCAGCGGCAGCAGCGTTGCCGATACCAGGGCGATCAGAAAGACACTGACGAGGCCTACTTTCGGCAGGGCCAGAAAGGCCAGCAGGCCGTGAATCGCGGCTTCGAGATAACTTTCCATTGGCGCGATTATGGCGAGCGAACTGGCCGCTAGGTCTGGGCCAGCAAGTCCACCAACCGAACCCACCCAGGACGGCCGGCGCAAGAAAGGTATACTTCTGCCTCTTTTTTAGGCACGACCACCCTCCTCCGGGTCTCCCCCACCCATGCAAGCTCAGCCGCCAATCCTTCAGATTGGCCCTCATCTATTGCCGAACCGTTTGTTTGTGGCGCCCATGGCCGGCGTCACCGATCGGCCGTTCCGGCAACTCTGCCGGCGCATGGGGGCGGGCTATGCGGTCAGCGAGATGGTGACCTCGCGCAAAGACTTGTGGAGCAGCCTGAAGACCTCGCGCCGCGCCAACCACGACGGCGAAGCCGGGCCCATCGCGGTGCAGATCGCCGGCACCGATGCCGCCATGATGGCCGAAGCCACCCAGTACAACATCGACCGGGGCGCGCAGATCATCGACATCAATATGGGCTGCCCGGCCAAGAAGGTCTGCAACAAATGGGCCGGCTCGGCCCTGATGCAAGACGAGCCCCTGGCTTTGCAAATCATTGAAGCGGTGGTCGAAGCCGCCGCGCCGCATGGCGTGCCAGTCACGCTGAAAATGCGCACCGGCTGGTGTGAAACCGAGAAGAACGCGCTGCGCCTGGCCCTGGCCGCCCAAGGCGCCGGCGTGGCCCTGGTGACGGTGCATGGCCGCACCCGCGAGCAGGGCTACAAAGGCTCGGCCGAGTACCGCACCATCGCGGCGGTGAAAGCGGCGCTGCAGATTCCGGTGGTCGCCAACGGCGACATCGACTCCCCGCAAAAAGCCCAGCAAGTGCTGGCAGAGACCGGCGCCGACGCGGTGATGATTGGCCGCGCCGCCCAGGGCCGGCCCTGGATCTTTGCCGAAATGGCACACTTTTTGGCCACCGGCGAGACCCTGCCCGCCCCCACCGTGCTGCAGGCCCGCGACTGGCTGATCGAACACCTGCACGACCACTACAGCCTTTACGGCGAGTTGACCGGCATGCGCACCGCGCGCAAGCACATCGGCTGGGCCGTGGTCGACCTGCCCGGAGGTGAAGATTTCCGTCAAGCCATGAACCGCCTGGAGAGCAGCGCGGCGCAAGTCCAGGCCCTGGGCGCCTGGTTTGACGAGCTGGCGGCGCAATATGAGCGCTTGCCCTATCTTGCCAAGCGGCAAGAAGATTCAACAATCACTGCCAATGACAACGAAGAAGAACTGAGGCTACAGGCATGACCCCGAAACCGATCGATGCCTGCGTGCGCGAAAACCTGGAAGTCTATTTCCGCGATCTGGACGGCGAAGAACCGCACTCGATGCACGAGATGCTGATTCAAGTCGTCGAGAAGCCCCTGCTGGAAGTGGTGATGGCACGCGCCGCCGGCAACCAAAGCAAGGCCGCCGAATGGCTGGGCATCAACCGCAACACCCTGCGCCGCAAGCTGACCGAGCACAAGCTGCTCTGAGTCTCTGAGTCTCTGAGCTCGCGCGCGCCCTCCCCCTTCCCCATCCGATAGAAGACCATGTCCCAACTGACCGCACTCATCTCCGTGTCCGACAAGACCGGCATCCTCGAATTCGCCAAAGAGCTGCACGCCCTGAACGTGCGCCTGCTGTCCACCGGCGGCACGGCCAAGCTGCTGGCGGATGCCGGCCTGCCCGTGACCGAGGTGGCCGACCACACCGGCTTCCCCGAGATGCTGGACGGCCGCGTCAAGACCCTGCACCCCAAGGTGCACGGCGGCCTGCTGGCGCGTCGCGACTTCCCCGAGCACATGGCCGCCGCCGCTCAGCACGGCATCACCATGATCGACATCCTGGCCGTCAACCTCTACCCCTTTGAAGCCACCGTGGCCAAGCCCGGTTGCACGCTGGAAGACGCGATCGAGAACATCGACATCGGTGGCCCGGCCATGGTGCGCAGCGCCGCTAAGAACTGGAAAGACGTCACCGTGTTGACCGACGCCAGCCAGTACGCCCAAGTGCTGGCCGAGCTGAAGGCCAACGGCAAGACCAGCGACAAGACCCGCTTTGCGGCATCCGTGGCTGCCTTCAACCGCATCGCTCAATATGACGCTGCAATCAGCAATTACTTGAGCGCACGCACCGAAGAAGGCACGCTGTCCGAGTACCCCGGCCAGATGAACAGCAGCTTCGTCAAGGTGCAAGACCTGCGCTACGGCGAAAACAGCCACCAGACCGCCGCGCTCTACCGCGACCTCTACCCCGCCCCCGGCTCGCTGGTCACTGGCAAACAGCTGCAAGGCAAGGAACTCAGCTACAACAACATCGCTGACTCCGACGCCGCCTGGGAGTGCGTCAAGAGCTTCGACGTGCCCGCCTGCGTGATCGTCAAGCATGCCAACCCCTGCGGCGTGGCCGTGGCCGCCAACGCCGCCGAAGCCTATGCCAAGGCCCTGAAGACCGACCCGACCAGCGCCTTCGGCGGCATCATCGCCTTCAACCGCGAGGTGGATGGCGCCGCTGCGGCCCACGTCTCCAAGCAATTCGTCGAAGTGCTGATGGCGCCGAGCTTCAGCGCCGAAGCGCTGGAGATCTTCAAGGCCAAGGTCAATGTGCGCCTGCTGCAGATCGACCTGCCGCCCGGCGGTGCAACCCCTTGGCTGCAAGGCCGCAACCTCGGCGACAGCAAGCGCATCGGTTCCGGCATCCTGCTGCAAAGCGCCGACAACCACTTCCTTCAACGCGAAGACCTGAAGATCGTCACCACCCTGCAGCCCAGCGCTCAGCAGCTTGACGACCTGATGTTCGCCTGGACCGTGGCCCAGTATGTGAAGAGCAATGCCATCGTCTTCTGCGGCGGCGGCATGACTCTGGGCGTGGGCGCTGGCCAGATGAGCCGCATCGACTCCACCAAGATCGCCGCCATCAAGGCCGCCAACGCCGGTCTGGAACTGAAGGGCTCAGTCGTCGCCAGCGACGCCTTCTTCCCCTTCCGCGACGGCCTGGACGTGCTGGCCGATGCCGGCGCCACTTGCGTCATCCAGCCCGGTGGCTCGATGCGCGATGAAGAAGTGATCGCCGCCGCCAACGAGCGCGGCGTGGCCATGGTCTTCACCGGCGTGCGTCACTTCCGTCACTGATCGTTCGGTCGCCAAGCGCCATCCGCTTGGCCCCACCGATCAAAGAAAAAGCCCGCAGCTGCGGGCTTTTTTGCGCCTAATCCAAGCAATCAGCCATAACGCGCAATCAAACCGCATGCAATCCGCGGTCCGGAGTTACCGGCGGGCTGCGATTTGAAGTCATCGGGGTTGGCGTGCAAGATCAGTGTGCGGCCGTCGATGCTGCGTTCACCGGCGGCCAGGGTCAGGCCGTGCAGCATGATTTTCTGGTCGACCATGCCTTGCGCATCGGCGGTGAGGTTGGGCATATCGCCGGCGTGGCGCTCGCCGCTTTGCTCGCCATGCGATTTGCCATCGGGATTGAAGTGGCCACCGGCGCTGCTGAAGTCGGCGCTGGCGCAAGATGATTTCTCATGCACATGGAAGCCATGCACGCTCATCGGCTCCAAGCCGCGAATCCGTACATTGGCCATCAAATGGCCGTCCATCTGATGAAAGACCACCAAGCCCGAGACCTGCGCGCCGGAGGCAGCAGGCGACAAGCTCGCCGCGCCTACCTTGCCCATCATCCCGGCCATGTGTTCATGCATACCGTCCTTGGCGTCCATGGGCTTGCCAGCCCCACGGTCATGCACATGAACGGCACAAGCGCCTAGAAACAAGGGCAAGGCAAGGGCACAAAGGCTTCGAGTCATCGTCTGGGTCATCATGGGATCTCCTTGGCGGATGAGCAAAGCCGCACGATAGCCCCACCGGCCACAAAGTGCACGCACGATTTGCTGCCACCCTGCGAGCAGAAGTGACAGTTGCCGCCGCGGACCACGCCAGCCCTCCTCCAACCATTCCTAGGCAGCTGCCTCTAGCCGAGGGCCAACACCCTTGGCCAGCGGCGGGTTTGCGCTTAGCCTCGGGGCATAAGAAAGAACACCTAGGAGACTGCGATGAACCAGACCTTGCAAGAGCGTCTGCATTTGGCGCTGGAGTTGCAGCGTGCGGCTTATCAAGCCGAGATGTACCCCAGCTACGCCATCCGGCATGACCGCCTGCAGCGGGTGCGCCATATGACGGCCAAGTACGCCGATCAATTGGCCGACGCCATCTCCCAAGACTTTGGCAACCGCGCCCGGCAAGAAACCTTGCTGGCCGATGTATTCACCGTCGAGTCTGGCGCCAAGCATGCGCAAAAGCACTTGCGCCGCTGGATGCGCCCGCGCCGCGTCAGCACCGCCCTGCATTTCTTGCCGGCCAGCAACCAACTGCTGCGGCAGCCACTGGGCGTGGTCGGTGTCGTCGCACCTTGGAACTACCCCTTCTACCTGGCCATGGCCCCAGCACTGGCCGCGCTGGCGGCGGGCAACCGGGTGATGATCAAGCCTTCGGAACTGACGCCCGCGACCTCGGCCCTGATGGCCAAGATGGTGGCCGAGTTCTTCGCCCCCGAAGAAATGCAAGTCATCACCGGCGACGCCGATGTCGGCCGCGCCTTCAGCCAGCTGCCCTTTGACCATTTGTTCTTCACCGGCTCCACCGCCGTGGGCCGCCATGTGGCGCAAGCCGCCGCGCAACACCTGACCCCGGTGACGCTGGAGCTGGGCGGCAAGAGCCCCGCCCTGGTGGACCGCAGCTGCCACCTGCAAATGACGGCCGAGCGCCTGGCCTACGGCAAGCTCTTGAACGCCGGCCAAACCTGCGTCGCGCCCGATTACCTCTTGGTGCCGCGCGAGATGGTGGAGCCGCTGGCGCAAGCCATCCTGCAAGCGATGCGCAAGATGTTCCCCGCGCTGGAAGGCAATGCCGACTACACCCATATCGCCAGCGAACGCCACCGCGCCCGCTTGCAAGGCCTGCTGGACGACGCCCGCGCACGCGGCGCACGCCTGCTGCCCTCGCATGAAGGGCCACTGAGCGGCCGCGCGCTCACGCCGCATTTGCTGCTGGATGTGAACGATGAGATGACGGTGATGCGCGAAGAAATCTTCGGCCCGCTGCTGCCCATCGTGCCCTATGACCGGGTGGACGAAGCGCTGGCCTACATCAACCGACACGAGCGCCCGCTGGCCCTGTATTGGTTCGGCCAAGACCGCGCCATGCAGCAGCGCGTGATGGAGCAAAGCCATGCCGGCGGCGTCACCATCAATGACTGCATCTGGCATTTGGGCCAAGAAGAGCAACCCTTTGGCGGCGTCGGTGCCAGCGGCATGGGCAGTTATCACGGCGAGTGGGGCTTTCGCACCTTCAGCAAAGAAAAGCCCATCTTCAGCCAAGCCCGCTTCGCCGGCACAAAGCTCTTCTACCCCCCGTATGGCAAGACCTTCAGCCGCTTGCTGGGTCTGCTGAAAAAGGTCGCCTGATATGCAAAGACGCAGCCTTCTCAAACTGGGCCTGGGCGCCGGTGTGGTGCTGGCGGTGGCCGGCGGCGCAGCCGCGTTGCTGATGAAGCCCGGCCTGCATGATGACAACAAAAAACTGGGCGAACCGGCGCGCCAGCTGATGCGCGCCGTGGCCGTGGCCTTGTTCGACGGCCTGCTGCCGCAAGAGGCCGCCGCCCGCGAAGCCCGCTTGACGCTGCATCTGAGCCAGCTCGAAGCCGGCATTGCAGGCTTTCCGCCAGCCTTGCGGGCCGAGTTGTCGCAGGTCTTGATGCTCTTGGACACGGCCCCTGGGCGCCTGGGCCTGACCGGCTTGAGCAGCGACTGGGCCAAGGCCTCGGTGGCCGAAGTGCAAGCCGCGCTGCAGGGCATGAGCCAGTCCAGCGTGAGCCTGCGCCAGCAGGTCTATCACGCGCTGCGCGATCTCAACACGCTGATCTTTTTCAATGACCCGAGCAGTTGGGCGCTGGTCGGCTACCCCGGACCGAGGACCATTCCATGAGCTCGATTGCAGACCCCATCAAAGAAGGCCTGGCGCGCGGCTGGCAAGTCTTTGGCCCCGGACAGAAAGCCCTGCCCGAGCGCATCGACTGCGATGTGGCCATCATCGGCAGCGGCGCCGGTGCCGGCATCACCGCCGAGCTGCTGGCCAAGGCCGGCTTGCAGGTGCTGATCATTGAAGAAGGGCCGCTGAAGTCCAGCAGCGACTTTCGTCAGCGCGAGTCCGATGCCTACTCGCAGCTCTACCAAGAAGGCGGAGGCCGCAAGACCGCTGACCAGGCCATGCCGGTGCTGCAAGGCCGCTGCGTGGGCGGCTCCACCACGGTGAACTGGGCCGGCTCCTTCCGCACCCCGGCCGACACGCTGGACCACTGGGCGCAAAACTACGGGCTCAAAGACATCAGCGCCGCCAGCATGGCGCCCTGGTTCGATCAAGTCGAAAAGCGCCTCAACATCAGCCCCTGGCTGACCGAGCCGAACGGCAATAACAGCGTGCTTCAGCGGGGTGCGGTGAAGCTGGGCATTCCGGCGCCCGTCATCAACCGCAATGTCAAAGGCTGTTGGAACCTGGGCTCTTGCGGCCTGGGCTGCCCCACCAATGCCAAGCAGTCCATGTTGGTCACCACCATTCCAGCCGCGCTCGACCTCGGCGCGCGCCTCCTGGTGCAGACCCGCGCCGAGCGCTTCAGCTGGAGCGGCGAACAAATCGAAAGCCTGAGCTGCCTGCCCATTCACACGGATGGCAGCGCGGCTGGCCCGGCCCTGCAAGTCAAGGCCAAGCACTATGTGGTGGCGGGCGGCGCCATCAACTCGCCCGCGCTCTTGATGCGCTCCAAGCTGCCTGACCCGCATCAACTCTTGGGCAAGCGCACCTTTTTGCACCCCACCGTGGCCAGCAGCGGCGTCATGCCCGAGGCGGTGAACGGCTGGGCCGGCGCACCGTTGGCGGTCTTCTCCGACCATTTCTTGCACACCCAGGCAATGAATGGGCCCATTGGCTACAAGCTGGAAACCGCGCCGGTGCACCCCGGCTTTGCCATGACCAACCTCGGTGGCCTGGGCCAGACCTTGGTGGACAAGGCCAAAGACTTCCCGCACACCAGCGTCTTGATCGGCCTGCTGCGTGACGGTTTCCACCCGCAAGCCATTGGCGGCACCGTCAAGCTCAAGAGCGACGGCAGCCCGGTGCTGGACTACCCCATCACCGACTACCTGCTCGACGGCGCCCGCCGCGCCCACCTGACCATGGCCGAGATCCAGTTCGCTGCCGGCGCCAAGAGCGTGCGCCCGGCCCACGACATGGCCAGCGCCTACGGCAGTTGGAAGGAAGCCCAAGCCGCCATCCAAGCCCTGCCCTACCGGCCCTACATCACCACCATTGGCAGCGCCCATGTGATGGGCGGCTGCAATATGGCCGGCTCTGCCGAGCTGGGCGTGGTGCGGCCGGACGGCCAGCATTGGCAGATCACCAACCTCTCGGTGCACGACGGCTCCATCTTCCCCACCAGCATTGGCGCCAATCCGCAGATGACGGTATACAGCCAGGCCGCCCGCATGGCGACCGCGCTGGCCCAGCGACTCAATGGCCGCGCCGTGCGCTTGGTGGCTGAAGGCTAAGCAGAGAACAAGGGCGGAACGGCTAGGCACAATGCCGGCTGTTCCCAAGCCTCCTGTTTTGCCTTGCCATGAGCCCTGGTCCGATCCGCGTTTTGTTTGTCTGCATGGGCAATATCTGCCGCAGCCCCAGTGCTGAAGCGGTGTTCCGCGAACAACTGCGCGCCCACGGCCTGTCGCATCGCTGCGAAGTCGACTCCGCCGGTACTCACGGTTATCACATCGGCGAGCCGCCCGACCCGCGCTCGCAAGCCCATGCGCGGCAACGCGGCATCGACATGTCGGCCCTGCGCGCCCGCCAGGTGCAGCCCAGCGACTTTGGGCACTTTGACCTGCTGCTGGCCATGGACGCCAACAACCTCGCCCTGCTGCGCCAGCGCTGCCCGGCCGATCAGACGCAAAGCAAGCTGCGCCTGCTGACCGAGTTCTGCCTGCACGCATCGGCCGAAGCCGTGCCCGACCCCTATTACGGCGGCCCCGAGGGCTTTGAGCAGGTGCTGGACATTGTTGAAGACGCTTGCGAAGGCCTGCGGCAGCACTTGTTTCCGGCCTGAGCTTTTTTAGCTGCTTGCTCAGCCTCAGCGAGCCTTCTTAGCGCTGCCCAAGACCTCGGGCGTGGTCACGCCCATGGACACATACAAGCTGGTCAGCCCTTCCATGCCAATCTCGGCCGGGCGCACCCAGTCTTGCGGCAGATAGAACAAGCCGCCGCCCACTGGCACCGGCGCGGTGGGCACCAGCACCGCAAGGTAAGCCACACCGCAAATGTCCACCGGCTCCGGGCTGGACAACAGGCCCAGCACCAGCGCGCCGCCCTCGGGTTTGACGCCGCCGAAATGGCACCACACCGGCGCCATTGCCCGCACGCCGGCCTCGTCGCGCTTGGACATCATCTCGATCATGCGCTTGAGCAAGTCGTAAACCGTGCTGATCACCGGAATGCGCGCAATCAGGCTCTCCAGCAGTGCCTTCACCCGCCGCTGCAACTGCGTCTCCACCAGCAAGCCCAGCAGATACACAAACACCAGCACCACGCCCAGGCCGATCAGATAGGCAGCAAACGGCGACTCGGTCAGCGGCAACCCCAGGCGCCCCAGCGTATGGCCCAACACACTCTTGGGCCCCAGATAGTCCATCAACAAAGACATCACCCAGCCCAGCAGCACCAGCGTGGCCACCAAGGGCAGCACCGTCAAAAAGCCGGTGACAAAGGTGCGCAAGACGTGACGGCGAGCTTGAGTGGCGAAGGGTTGGGGGGTGAGCATGGGTGGCAGGCGGGTAGAAAGAAAACTGGGGGCATCATGCCAGCAGAGATGAATTGCTCAGGACCCCACACATTGGCATAGACACAACCGTTAAGCCTATTAGCTAAGCCACATCTACACGACGGCTTGCTGCGATACAAACTAGTGGCGGAGATACCTGGGGTCAGGTCTTGACTACAAGAATCTCCATTCCACGACCGAATGAAAACAGCTGAACTAATCCGTTATGGACAGTCGACTCAAAAAGGTTGGGGAGATTTGGGCCTAAAACCTAATGCCTGCAACCCTGCACCGCAATATTTGACATTTCGGATTACCTACCCTGCACCACGACGAGTCCGAGAATAGTGATTTATCGATTCCAATGGAGATGGAATAGCCTTTTTCAAGACTATATATTTACACAGCATCAGTCATGTCGAAATTCCTGTGGAACTCCATCCGGAGCCCAATCTTTATTAAACTCGGGCGCCTATCGGAAGGGACCAATCTACTCCCTTGACTTACTCGCCAAACTGCCACATCTTGGCGCATTGCGGCAACGAGCAAAGCGCACAAAACAAAAATCTTGGGTCCAAACGGGACAAGCACTACGCTGTGAGCCTCGCATAATCCTCGTACGACAGATTCTATTGTAGATATAACTCTGGCCGGGCTTTGGACGTCGTATTTTAGAACTCTGTTCTCCGGAATTTCGTTTATCAAGAGGTCATTGGCCATAGCCACTTCATTCTCGTACTCTACAACCGGTGAGTGTGGTGTAAAGGCCCAAACTTCACCTGCCTGCAGGTATTCCACGACACCAAGTGCTTGATCCTGCTCGTAACCCAATCCCAGCACTGCAGCAGTAGTCGAATATCCATCTTGTGACCACCCAGCAAACGCTGCATGGGTTGGGCCGACAACTGTATTAGGGCTTCGATCTGTGCTTGGTTTGCAAAATTCGGCCACGGAATAGCCAAAGTCCACGTTGAGTGCGCCATTCTGGGCACCTAAGCTCTCGAAAAGAACGTGAACAATAGCAGCGAGCCTGAAGCGGCTAAAGCACGATATGTCAATAAAAACAGTATTCCCAGCATTCCAGTCAAGTTCGCTGACTAGGTTTTGAAATTTCTCTTCAAATTGCTCGTCAGTCAAATTATTGAAAACAAACCCGCCGGACCGCTCGAAATTCTCAGTATTCTTGGCGTAGAAAAGCTCATGACCGTGGTCGAATCCGAGAGCCACCACTTTCTTGGACCGCGCAGCTACATCGCTCAATAGGTTCGTAGCTCTTGACTCGAAACCTAAAGCGAAAATCGACAAATCGTAGTCTGACTGCTGAAAGGCACTCGAATCGATTGATCGAAAAATTGGTCGAACGTTCTTCATATGCTTATGAGAAAAGACCAAGTTGCCTGTCTAAGTTAACTTTTAGTATTGTAGACAAATTCACCGCCTTCCCCTTCCGCATAAGCAAGTTGAAGTGAGGAGCGAGCAAATGAACAAGACGAAAACTACGCCCCACAGGTGTAGCAGCAGTAAAATTTATATCTTCGTCGTCGACAATTACAATTGCACCAATATTTAGTGCCGTCATAACCAATCGTTGAATATGTATAGGCGTACCTTTGTCTACAACAAATGCGAGAACGGGGTCCGCTGTGAATTTTCTGCCAAGCACGCTCTGCTCAAAATATCTAGCAAGGGAAGTAATTAGGTCATACAGGCTTAGATGATTGATGCTCATAGCCTGCGGTTCAACGGGCACTGCATTAATCCACGCCAAGAACTTTTTTGCAGAAGCCTGAAGTTCGTTTGTTTGTTGTTCACGTGTAAGTGACCTTGAACTGACGCTTTGGGACCACTTTAATATTAGGCGCGATGCAATTCCACTAAACCAACGCGGATTACCCTCTGTGGCGGTACAGACAGCCTCCCATCCTGAAAATATATCTGGCGAGGCCGTCTTTAACTTTCTGCGAACTGGCCAAGGCGTCTTTGCATCCTTTGATTTCTCAAGATACGCCGCCCTGAATCCAACAATAGGCGCAACTTTGCGAACAGCCTTGTCCATAAAGTCTCTAGGCGTTGAATTGAGTGCGGCCGTGGAAATTCTTCTGTCGGCAAGATAGCTTGCAAAACTTGCATCGATTGATTCCAAATATTCGAAGTCTCTTTTCCATCCGCTAGCTTCAGAATAGCGACGTGGGCCGGATGTTGCTATTTCATTCGCAAACTGAAAGCGCGAACGTTGCAAAATCGATTGGGGTGATATAGGTGCGGCCAAGGTGCCTTCGGCGTGCTTTTCCCAAAGCCGTAGGCAGAACTGGTCGCGCTCGCCCTGGTCTACAAACCATAAGGGAATAGGGTCGTAATCATTGCCCGCAGATGCAGTCTCTTGATTATTTAACAGGGCAGAGGCATCGTTTGACGGGCTAATAGCAAGTTTGAATACAAATCTCTGATCAGTAGAGCGAAGATATTGGAAAAGATCATTCTGAATGGATACCGGCGCAATCTCAAGTTCGTCGAAACAAAGTGCCCACCGCCCGTCATACCGGCCCGTAACGTTTGCAAAATGCTCGGCGATTTCTCTCGCAACCCCCAAAACGGTCATGGAGGTCAAACGAGTCATGTACGGCGTTAGCGAAGTAAGGAAAGCAGGAGATCCAAGGTTGGCAAGTTCTCGCACCAAGGAAACCCTAAGGCCGCCTAAAGAGGGTACACCAAGTGGTAGATCCCAAGCATTTGCCAATGCTATGCAGAGCGTGGTTTCGTCTTCTTTCGAAAGTTCAACTCGACTTTCCCCGTTTCCATGGTCGACCGCAGGGCGATCACGAGTCAGCTGAAGTATGCAAGAGATGAATGCCTCTCGGAAATGAGACAGAAATACTGCATTAACAAAACCTTTTCTAACCTCGGGGTCTAATGAGCGCGCCCGCTGGTCTACTTGTGTTTTCCAATTGATATCGGCTGGGGTGAATACTGCCCAAAATGAGATCTTCGAACGAGCTGTCGATGCATCCGGCCCCGACCACGCAGCCAATGCCTTAGGTTGAAGCATCTTCAACAGATGAGTTTTTCCACTGCCTCTTGGCCCAATGAGCAAGGAGTTTCTAAGTGCAATTAATTCCCAAAATTTTCTAGAGGGGACAAACTGCCTAGCCACTTCCTCTGAATTAATGTGGCGAGCGTTGTAGGCTCCAAAAAACGGAGATGCCGGGGGCGAGGTAGTCATTTTGATTTTCCGACTTGTGATACTCGGCCATCACGGCTTCGATTTAGGCTTATGCCACGCTTTAATAATAGATCTTCGACTTGACTGAAATGTTCAGGCGTCAGAAATCGAACCTCCGGATTTTGCGATATTACAGCGGACCAATCTAGGTATTTTGGATCCCCCTCGAAAGACTTGGATATCTCATTGGCCATTAGTCGAGGGTGGGAGTCGGATCCAAAACCGCACTCCGGAGGAAATCCATCTTCGCCTTGCCCTATATGCCTCCGTTGCCAGCCGCCCGTGACGCTCCAACTCCAGGTATCAATGACCCCCTTTACTGGTTGTGCACGACTTTCATCCTGGGTGAGGTCAAGTATGTGAAATTGATTGTGCTTCCCTTGAACTTGAGCAGAAAAACTCGATGCCCCAACAATAATGCAGGATGGGTCATAAGAATGTTCGAGGTTAGGTATATGTCGGTGTCCGTGCAAGATAAGCCAGGGCGAAGCAGTGCATTTCGTCAGAGTCTTTAGAAGCTCAGGCCCTTTTCGTATGTACTCCCCATCGGGTGCTTTTCCCCATAGCCCTTGAAGTGGGCGCAAGTGGTGGTGACAGAGGAGTATGTTTATATTCCCATCACCAAAACTCTCCAGCTTCTTTTCAATTGCAGAAATCGTTCGCTGGGATATTCGTCCATGGTGAATTTCATCAGAATTTCCGCCATGGTATGCGCTAGTGTTCAAAACAAGCGTCACTATTCCATCCATTGGCTTGAATAGTGCGAAATTTCTCGACCAAAAATGGTCAGTTAACTCGGTGTCCTCGAATGGAAACTGAGGATGGACGGTTTGTAGGGCGCCCTTAGGGTCCGGGTCCTCGTCCGATTCGAGCAGCCTTGAATTGAGATCATGGTTGCCGCACGTAGCAATAAGTTGCCTCGCAGCTAGTGCCTCCTTCAGTGCATGCAACTTTGTCCATGCATACTGAAAGCCTCCAACATCAGCTTTGTCGCAAATATCCCCCGGGCACATAACCAAGTCGCAAGTCAGCTTTTCACGTGAAATTAGTTGATCAAGATCACCGAACGGATCTGGATCACTAGGCCGAGGGCTCGCTGGTAAGTACGAGCTGCCCATTGCACTGCCGTGCCCTTTCTGAAATGCATGCAAATCACTTAGAAGGGCAATTCGAATTCTTCGTTCGGCCATGCGCAATTAGTAGTTATATACCAAAACTTCCCGCGCGCTACGGCGCGAGCCTGCGAAACCTGCAACACTACGACTGACATCTAGACGTTTTATTTTCCAGTCGGGCAGTGAATCACATACGCTATCGCACTCCTTGAAAGAAAGGAGCACTTTTGCACCTTTTCCCGATATTATTTTGCATGTGTCTATCAATCTTTCTAAATCAGCGCACTGGAATGCTCCTTGATAGCTGTACTCTCCGCGAAACCGAGTACTGTCACTGTATGGCGGATCGAGATAAACGAAATCTCCGTCTGATGCAGTGGCTATTGATGCTGAAAAGTCACCAGTGATCAATTCAACTTTTTGTAAAGCCTCGGATGCTGATTCAAGAGCGCTCACTGATGGCAGGGTAAAAAATCGATTCCCCAAAGGCACATTGAATACACCGCTTCTATTAGTGCGATAGACGCCATTAAAGCAGCTTTTCATGAGAAAAATAAGGCGCGCCGCTCGCTGCGAGTTACTCAATCCAGTTGGATCTAGTTGACGCATTAAGTAGTACGCATCTCTTGTTTGCGGGATCGAGTAGAGATGCCGAGCTACATCTAGTGGGTCATCGCGTACGCTTAGGTATGTGGCGATTACTTCAGCATTTAGGTCGCCAAGCACAGCCTTTGAAGGAAGAAGGTCGAAGAAAAGTACAGCTGAACCGGCGAAGGGTTCTATGTATCGTTTGTATGAATGCGGAGCTAACTCGCGTAATTCATGGAGCAACTTTCGCTTGCTTCCGGCCCAGCGCAACAATGGATTCATAAATAGTTATTTTTTGTCAAGTGCTCTGCTCGCACCGAATCGAAATTGGAAAGCGCGCCATAAGCTCTTCTCAAATTCGGCACACTTTGCAATCGGACGGAAACACAAGACGCAGAGTGTCTGTGACGTACAACTCTGGAGCATACGATCTGTCTTCGGGCCCTCACTGGCGGGCAGCCGTAAAGTCTGGCAATTATGAACTTAAGGGATGTGGGCTTTGTACTCGCAGTCCTTTGTCAGTACTTGCACAATTGGTAACCAGAGTTCTCCTTCCATTTGCAATCTCTACAACGTCAGGTTAGCAGACGGGGTCAGGTCTCTAATCTGTAGTCAAAACCTGACCCTGATGTATTGCCACCTGGCATTCCTCCGCACCTCAACGGCAGGCGCGCTCTGACCGTTGTTGTATGCGCAAGCAAGCGCCCTACTCGTCCTAGGCTCCAGCCACACCAACCGCCAATCCACCGCTGGGTTACGCTTCAGCCCTTCTTTACATTCCACGCCCCCTCGCTGGAGAAGCCTTTTGAATAGAACCCTTGCCCTTGCCATGGCGCTGAGCGCCGCGCAACTCCCTGCTGCTGTTCAAGCAGCCACGGTGGCTGGCGTGGAGATGCCCGCTGTGCATGCCCCATGCCCTGTGACCGACACTTACTGGGGCGTGAAGATTGAAGACCCCTACCGCTGCCTGGAAAACCTGGGCGAGCCCGGCGTGCAGGCCTATATGAAGGCGCAGGCCGAGGCCACAGAGAAGGTGCTCGCGCGCCTGCCGGGCCGGGAGCAGCTGCTCAAGCGCATTCAGGAGTTGGATGCCGAGGTGCCGGCCAATGTGAGCGAGGTGAACCGCGATGCCAAGGGCAATTTGTTCTACGAAAAGCGCTTGGCCAGCGACAACCAGTTCAAGCTCTATAAGCGCCGAGGCTTTGACGGCGCCGAGAAGCTGCTGGTGGACCCTGAAGCACTAGCCAAGGCCACGGGCAAGCCGCATGCCATTGGCGGCTATAGCAACAGCCGCGATGGCGCCTTGGTGGCCTACAGCGTCTCGGCCGGCGGTGCCGAGATCGGCACCCTGCATGTGATCAACACCGAAACCGGCCAAGAGGTGATGCCTGCGATTGACCGCATTCGCGGCGGTGCTGCGAGCTGGCTGGATGACGGCTCGGGCTTCTTCTACTCCCGCTTGGCGCAAGACTGGGAGAAGCGCCCGCGGGCCGAGCGCTTCATGGACAACACGGTCTACCTGCGGCGTTTGGCCGAGCCGGGCCAAGATGTGGCGGTGTTTGGCCCCACGGTGCACCCGGAGTTGGGCCTGGACCGTTCCGACAACGCCAGCATTCAATTGCTGCGCGGGCAAGGCGTGGCCCTGGCCGTGGTGCAACACGGCGTGAGCCGCTACCAATCGCTGTACATGACGGACACTGCGGCGCTGCTGGCCGGCAAGCCGCAATGGCGCAAGGTGTTTGACCAGTCCGCGCAGGTGGGCCAGGTCAGCGCCCATCAGGGTTGGCTGTACCTGCGCTCGGCCAAGGAGGCGCCGCGCTACAAGCTGCTGCGCCTGGCGCTGCCGCAGGCGGACATGGCCCGTGCCGAGCTGCTGGTGCCCGGTGGCGCGGCAGTGATCACAAGCATGGCCTCGGCCCCAGAAGGCCTGTACTTCACCCGCCGTGATGGCGCGGCCAAGAAGCTGTACCGCCTGCCGCACGGCGGGAAAGTGGGTGCCGCGGCTGCTGCAGCGCAAGCCATCAAGCTGCCCTTTGAAGGCAATGTGACCCTGGCCAACACCGACACCAACGGCGACGCCGACCTGCCCGGCGTGGTGCTGCAACTCTCCAGTTGGACGCGCACCGCCCAGCACTACTTCCTAGCCGCCAAAGACAGCGCGCCCAAAGCGCTGAGCCTGGCGCCCCAAGGCAAGTTTGACGTGCCGCCCGGCGTGATGGCGCGCGAGGTCAAAGTGAAGAGCCACGATGGCGTGGAAGTGCCGGTGTCCATCATTTCGCGCAGCGACATCAAGCTCGACGGCCGCAACCCCACCCTGCTCTATGGCTACGCCGCCTATGGCACCGTGGAAGAGCCGAGCTTCAACCTGCGCACCCTGGCTTGGCTGGAGCAAGGCGGGGTGATGGTGATCTGCCATGCGCGAGGCGGCGGCATCCTGGGCGATGAGTGGCACAAGGCCGGCCACAAAACCAGCAAGTTCAACACCTGGCGCGATGGCATTGCCACCGCGGAATGGCTGATTCAGCAGGGCTACACCTCGGCGGCGCGGCTGTCGGTGTATGGCGGCAGCGCGGGCGGCATCTTTGTGGGCCGCATCGTCACCGAACGGCCCGATTTGTTTGCATCCGCCGCCCTGGGCGTGGGCAATCTCGACCAGATTCGCAGCGAGACACGCGCCAATGGCGCGGGCAACATCCCCGAATACGGCACGGTGAAGATCGAAGAGGAGTTCCACGCCCTTCGCAACAACAGCACCTATGAGCACATCCAGCCAGGCGCCAAGTACCCGGCGCTGTTGTTTGAGCATGGAGTGAACGACACCCGCGTGGATGTGTGGATGAGCACCAAGGTGGGCAGCCGTTTTGCGGCCGCCAACCCCGAAGGCAAGCCGGTGCTGATGCGCCTGGAATACGACGCCGGCCACGGCGTGGGCTCCACGCGCATCCAAGGCCAGCAACGCACGGCCGACCGTTGGGCCTTCTTCCTTTGGCAAGCAGGCCTGCCGGGCTTTCAGCCGAAGTGAAGCCGCGCTGAGTGCCTGGCTGCGAGCGTTCATTTGTTGTTGAGGGGGGGCAAGGCTCGGCGCGGGCCAGCCCTTCAATCGATAGACTCGCGCTGGGCCGCAGCCCCTGCCCTTTTGAGCTGCTTTCGATCTAACTTCGCCATCACTCGGAGTGCCCTTCATGCCTCAACACAAGCCCCTGGCTCTTCTGCTCGCACTGGCCGCGACGGCAACACTTTCCACAGCCCAGGCCGCGCCAGCTATTGAAGCGTCAGAAGCATCAGCAACTGCTGCTGCCGCCGCCCCGCTGATCGCCCAAATCGAATCCGCACAAGCCTCGAACCGCGGCAAGCTTGATGGCTTGACGCTGCAAGAGGTCATGAAGAAGTTTGGCGTGCCGGGCCTGAGCATCGCAGTGGTGAAGGACTTCAAAATCCACTGGGCCAAGGCTTATGGCGTGGCCGATGTGGAAACGGGGCGGGCGGTGGATGTGAACACGGCCTTCCAGGCCGCGTCGATCTCTAAACCGGTGATGGCCATGGCAGCAGTGAAGCTGGCGCAAGACGGCCGCTTATCGCTGGATGCCGATGTCAACACGATGCTGCGCGCCTGGAAGGTGCCGCAAACAGAGCTGACCCGCACGCAGCCGGTCACGCCGCGCGCGCTCTTGAGCCACACCTCAGGCTCGGACGATGGCTTTGGCTTCCCCGGCTATGCGCCCGATGCGCCCCTGCCCAGCGTGGTGCAAATCATTCAAGGGGACAACAAGCTCGCCAATGTGAGCGGTGTGCGCTTCAGCCGCCCACCCTACCAAGCGGCGAAGTATTCCGGCGGCGGCTCGCTCATCATGCAGCAGGCCCTCACCGATTTGTCGGGCCAGCCTTTTGCCGAGCTGATGCAAAGCACGGTGCTTGCGCCCTTGGGGATGACGGGCAGCAGCTTTCAGCAGCCGCCGCGCGCCGATTGGGCGCCGCGCCTGGCCTATGCACATAACCACAAAGGTGAGCGCATGGGTGCGCCCTGGCATGTCTACCCGGAGCAAGCGGCGGCGGGGCTGTGGACCACGCCTTCGGATCTGGCGCGCTACATGATCGAAGTGCAGCAGGCGCGGCGCGGACCCAAGGGCAAGGTGTTGACGCAACATGGCGCGCTCGAGATGAGCAGCCCCGTGGGCAGCGGCCCGTTTGCCGTGGGATTGCAGCTGGAGATGCGCGGCCAGGGCTGGTACTTCATGCACGGCGGCTCCAACTGGGGCTTTCAGTGCGACCTGACCGGCCATGTGCTCAAGGGCTAAGGCGTGGTCATCATGACCAACGGCGACCAAGGCGGCGCGGCGATCGGTGAGATCCGCAGCCGAGTGGCTGCGGCCTACGGCTGGGACCAGCTCGACATGCCATTGCCCCGATAGACAGGCGGGCTGAAGCCCGCAACACGCCGGCGGTATCAGCTCGGCTTGCGCGCCACGATGAAGGCGCGGATGTCTTTGCCCCGCGTGCCGTGCCGCTCAACACTCAAGACCTCCAAGCCCTGGCGCGCAAAGGCCGCCAGCAGCTGTGGCTGTTTGAAGCACAGCACATGCGGCGCTTTGCCGATGGCGCGCATCAGCGGCAACGCAAGGTAGGGGATGAGCGGGTTCATCTCGCCGATGCAGGCCGTCTTGGAGATCAAGAGGCCGCCCGGCCGCAGGGCTTGCACCGCGACGCTCAGCGCCTGGTCGAGGTCGCTCACCAGGTGCAGCAGATTGAAGGCCAGCACCGCGTCATAAGCGCCGGGCGCGAACTCGGGCGCGTCGGCATCGGCCAGCGCGAAGTTCAGCTGCGGCACAGGATTGGAGGCCAGCTTCTCTCGCGCAATCTCAATCATGCGGCTCGACACATCGGTCGCCAGGAAGTGCCGCGTGCCGGGCGCCAAACGCAGCGCGGTGCTGCCGGTGCCGCAGCCCAGTTCCAAGACCGTTTGCTCGGCCGAGAGCAAGCCCTGAACACGGGCCAGCGTGGCCTCGTAGCCGGCCATATCGGCAATCGGGTCGGTCGCGTACTTGCGGGCGATGCGGTCCCAAAAGCGCGCTTTGCGGGCGACAGCGGCGGGATTGGCGGGCGCTGTCGCACCCGTTTCGGCGCGCGGGGCAAGGGTGGGAGACGACATAGAGGCTGCGGACGGAATCCGGGATGGAGAAGACCGCTGCATACTATCTATGCATCAGTTCGCTGAAAACGCCGAAATCTGCACAGGACATATACATTGGCGTATGGACAAACTGGATTGGAACCAGCTCAGGGCCTTTTTGGAGACGGCGGAGACCGGCTCGCTGTCGGCAGCGGCGCGCAAGCTGGGCCTGACCCAGCCGACGCTGAGCCGCCAGGTGGCGGCCATTGAGCAGCGCATGGGCGTGACCTTGTTCGAACGGGTGGGCAAGGCCATGGTGCTCTCCACCACCGGCATGGAACTGCTCGAACATGCCCGCGCCATGGGCGCTGCGGCCGAGGCCATGGGCTTGGCGGCCACCGGCCGCGCTCAGGCCATTGAGGGCGTGGTGTCAGTCTCGGCCAGCGACGCGGTGGCCGCGCACCTGCTGCCGCCACTGGTGCGGCAGTTGCGCAAGCAGGTGCCCGGCATTGCCATTGAGGTGATCTCATCCAATGCGCTGAGCGACCTCTTGCGCCGCGAGGCCGATATCGCGATTCGCCACGTCAAGCCCGATCAGCCCGACCTGATCGCGCGCCTGATCCGCGAGGCGACGGCCGGTTTCTACGCCTCCGAAGACTGGGTCCAGGCAAACGGCCATCCGCGCAGCACCGAAGAGGCCGCCCGCCTGCCCTTTGTGGGCTCCGATCGCAGCGGCCAGTTCTTGGGCTATCTGCGCCAGCACGGCCTGCCGCTCACCGAGGCCAACTTCAGCTGCTACTGCGATCACTCCATCCCCCACCTAGCCCTGGTGCAGCAGGGCATGGGCATCGGCGTCATGATGGACGAGATTGCCCAAAGCACGCCGGGCTTGGTTCGCGTGTTGGATGAAGTGCCGCCGGTGCGCTTCCCCGTCTGGCTGGTGACGCACCGCGAGTTGCGCACCTCGCGGCGGATTCGGGCGGTGTTTGAGGCGCTGGCGGAAGGCTTGGCAGAGGCGCGCTGAACCGGGCTGGCCAAGTCTCGGCAGTCAAGGCGCAAACCCCATTGCTATGAACTCGGGAGCAAGTCTTAAATCCAAAAACAAGACCTGTCCCTGAATTCCCTCGCCATCGCCTCTGCGCCGTCTTTGGCGCAGCCTGTCACACCCAAATGCAGTCTGTCTTCGGTGGCTTGAGGAAGGAACGCGCCTTGCCTACAGTGCAGCAGCTTTAACCTATTCGGGGGCCAACATCGGCCCTTTTCGATTCCAAGGTCGCCCGCATAAACACAGCCGGGGTGAAAACACAGCCGGGGTCAGGCCTTAAAAACACAGCCGGGGTCAGGCCTTAAATCTCAAGGCAAGACCTGACCCCTCACAGCCTCAGCTGCCAGCGCTTAGCCAAGCCGCTTCGGACCCCGCCGAGTTCAGCAAGCATGCAAAACTCAATAAGCTTGGGCCAGCTACGCTTGCAGACTCCAGTTCAAAGCTCGAATCTCAAGCCGCCATCATTTGAGCCACATGGGCTTCCAAGGCTTTGGGCTCGCCACGCCAAATGCGGCCGAACTCTTGAGCTATCGGGTCCGGGAAGATGTCTTGCACGCCCGCTTCGATCTCGCGCACCATGGTTTGTGCAACGAGGGCTGGGCTTGCTTTTTCAAATGGCACATGCTCAGCCATGCGGGTATCCACAGGGCCTGGGTAGATGCCGAACACTTGGGTCCGCTGGGCGGCCAACACCAGGCGTGTAGCCTGGGTGACCGAGTGGGTGGCCGACTTGGACGCGCTGTAAGACATGAAGGGCGGAAAGCTCACCAAGGACGCGACCGAGCTCACATTGGCAATGCCGCCCCCACCATTGCGCCCCAGGATAGGAGCAAAGGCTTGCATCATCTGCAAAGTGCCGAAGTAGTTGACGTCCATCTCGACCCGGCCGGCGCTCAGCCAACTGGGGTCCGCGAAGTCCTGGCTCATATGCGCAGCAACTCCGGCGTTGTTGATCAGCAGCGTCACATCTTGCGCGCGCTCGGCGGCAGCCTGGATCTCGGCTGCTTGCGTCACATCCAGACGCAGAGGCACCAGCTTGTCTCCATGCCGGGCTTGCAAGGCCGCCAATTCAGACACCTGCCTTGCGCCGGCGTAAACCTTGGCCGCGCCTTTGGCGAACAAAGCGTCCACCAAGGCCTCGCCAATACCGCGGTTGGCACCCGTCACCAGGGCCACGGCCCCTTCAATTTGGAATCCCATGTTTTCAGTCCTCTGTCACGATCAAGTTCAATTCAAAACAGACCGGTCTGTCTATTTCTGGTTTTGACTTTAGACAGACTTGTCTGTATTGTCAACACATGGCTTCAAAAAACACTACAGACAAAGATGCCGCCAGCGTTCGCCAGCGACTGATCGACAGTGCCGACCGGCTCTTCTACCAAGAGGGTTTCCGGGCGGTTGGCATCGACCGTGTGCTGGCCGAGGCCGGCGCCGCCAAGGCTTCGCTGTACGCCCATTTCGGCAGCAAAGATGAGTTGGTGGCCGCCTGCATAGAGCGGCGAACTTTGGACGCCAAAGCGCAAATCCTGGCCTATGTCGAGGCGGTTGAGCCCGAGCAACGGCCAATGCGCCTGTTTGACTTTCTGGTGGATTGGGTCAATCAAGACACCTTTCGCGGCTGCCCGGTGCAACATCTGGTCGCGGAGTTCCCGGAGGCCGGGCATCCGGCCCGCCAGCAGGCAAACCTGCAGCGCCAGTGGCTGCAAGGGCAGTTGGAACTCTGGTGCGGAGCAGCCGCGCTTAGCGACGCGAAGCAAACCGCCCGAGCCCTGGCCGTTTTGTTTGACGGGGCTCTCGCCGCGGCAGAGCAAGACGGCCCTGAGCGGGCCAGCGACGCACGCTGGGCCGCTGCGCAATTGCTTGACGCTCACCGCTGAACCCCAGGGCCAAGAAACCCGCAGCTTCAAGGCATAGCGCCAAAGGCCGTGGACCCCGGTGGGTCGGCCATGCAAAATAGGGCGGACCGTCGATCTCTACCCTTTCAGGAGCCGGCACATGCCAGGGTTCACGAGCAACTGCATTCCGCGAAGCATCTCTGGGCAATGGCGGCGGCTTGGGGTGATGACCTTGCTGCTGTGTCAGTGGGCGTTGGCGGCGCAAGCCGCGCCCTGCGCGCGACCGCTGCGTATGGCCATGATGGAATGGCCGCCCTACTTTTACCCCAATGAAAAAGGCGAGGCGGTTGGCGCCGATATCGAGCTGATACGCGCCGTGTTCAAGGAGGCCGGCTGCAGCCTGGAACTGGCAGAAATCGTGCCGCGCAATCGCCGCTATGCCATGTTCAAAGCGGGCGAACTCGACATCATTCCCGGCGCCTCAGACACGCCGGAGCGGCGCGAGTTTGCCTGGTTCGGCCGCGCCTATCGCATGGAAACGGTGAGCTTCTTCACACTGCCCGCCAAGCTCGCGCTCTACCGCGACATCACAGGATTTCAAGACCTGCTGAGCCGGCGCATCGCCCTGCTGAGCCTCAACGCCGGCTGGTTTGGCCCCGAGTACGAGCAGTACATCGGCCGGCTGCAAGAGGCCCGGCTGAGTTCAACTTTCGAAACTTTTGAAAAAGGCCTGTTGATGCTGATGCGCGAGCGCGGCGAGCTGATCATGGCCGACCACGCAACCTTGCTCTTGGAAGCCAGCCGCTTGAAGATGGAGTTAGCGCCTCTGCCCTATCACCCATCCAACGCGCCCGTCCATCTGATGTTCAGCAAAAAAACTGTCAGCGAAGAGGACGTGCAGCGCCTCAACGCTGCGCAAGAGCGGCTGGAAACACGGGGCGCGTTGCGCGCCATACGGGCGCGTTACAACGTGCAGTACTGAGGCCACGACAAGGCCTCACCTCTCTCGAACACCGGGGCCGATCAGCCCGGACTATTGGGTGTCGATAACCTTGACCGTCGAGTCGACCTTGCTGCTGTCCAGGATGCCCATGCCATTGGGCGTGCTGGCCCCCCATTTCTTCAGCTCGTCTTCATTGTCAAATTGCTGGGGGGCTTGAGCCCTGCCCGTGAAGATCAGCTGAGTCCAGATGGCCTTGTATTGCTTTTCGTTCTTGCCCACATAGCCGGCCACAAAATCCTCGCGCAGCTTGCCCTCTCTTGGCAGCCCGACCTGGACCGCCCCCTCCGAGCAAAGAAATGGTCTGGCCAAGAAACAAGGCTTTGGCCTCTTCCGCCTTGGCCTTGTTGTTCAACTGCGGTTTGACAACGACCACGGGCTCGGCCTGTGCCGCGCAAGCCAGCAAGTTCGACAAGGCCACCAGGCGCAGCGAGCCCCAGTCGGTGCAGAATTCAAGGTAAGCACCCATGATGCCTTGCCAGGTCACTTCGGTCTTGTCGCCGCAATAGACCTGGTCGGGCATGCAATTGTCTTTGTCGGTCTCGGTGCCAGCCCAGGCATTTGCCGAGACCGACACGCCACCCAGAGTGCCCCGGTACTGCAGATTAACGCCCTTGTGGGCCACGATCTGCCATCTACAAAGGTCGCCGGGAGGACGTATCCAGGGCTAGGCCTAGCCCGCCTGGGCGACCGAAGCCGCCAAAAGCGAGACACCCAAAGCCAGGGCATGGAGGCCCGTCGAAACTGCTTGACGCGTCGCGCACTCCGAGCACCTGGTGGAAACCATGGTGTCATTTGGATCGCGCGAGTGAAAGCCTCGATGCGTGCCAATCACACCACTGTCCTTGCGTTTCTGGCATTTTTGTGGGCAGTTGCGCACAACTTGCCCTTGCGCAGGCATTGAAGGCGTCACAAACAGGTGCAGGAATGCAGGGCCAGCGCTCAAAGCCAGAACTGGGGATAGCCCGCAAGACCCAGCAGAACTTCACAGGCTCTAATGCCAAGCTGATATGTTTCAAATCCCTAGCGGCTAACTTGCACGGATCATGCACCACACCTCTCGCTTCTTTTCTGGCTCATGGCCGCTGGCACTGAGCCTGGCTTCTTGCCTCGGCATGAGCCTGGCGCCGAGCTGGGCGCAAAGTCAAACCCCGCAGCCACAAGTGGAGGAAGCTCCGCTGCGCGCGCATCTGGCGCTGCTGGCCTCGGACCTGTTCGAGGGCCGAGGCACCGGGCAACGCGGCGGCGATCTGACCGTGGCGTATCTGGAAACTCAGGTGCAAGCGCTGGGCCTGCAGCCGGGCAACCGCCAAAGCAAGAGCTACCGCCAGCCGGTGCAGCTGATCGGGGTCAGCACCTTGTTGGAGCAGAGCCAGCTGAGCGTCAGAACAGCTCATCAAAAGCCGGCCCTTCCCCTGAGCTTTGGTACGGACTGGGTGTTTTCCACCGGCAATGGGCAGGCGCTGAATGTGTTTGAAGATGCGGAGTTGGTCTTCGCCGGCTACGGCATCAGCGCGCCGGAAGAAGGCAATTGGGACGACTTCAAGGGCCTGGATGTGCGCGGCAAGATTCTGATCGTGCTGGCCAACGACCCCTACCCCACCGAGGCCGAGCCGAACCGCTTTGGCGGCAAGGCCATGACCATCTATGGCCGGCGCGGCTACAAGTATGAGGAAGCACTGCGGCGTGGCGCCAAGGGTGTGCTGGTCATCCACAGCGAAGCCTCCACCCAAACCAGCTGGCCGGTGGTGAGCCAGGGCGCTTTGGCCGAGCAGTTCCAGCTGGCCGGCAAAGAACCGGGCCTGGCCTTGCAAGGCTGGCTGAGCGAAGGCGCCGCACAAAAGCTGTTTGCCGCCGCTGGCCTGGACCTGGCCCAGCAACGCGCCGCCGCCGAAGGCCGCGACTTCAAGCCCCAGGTCCTAGCACTCAAACTCAGCGGCAAGCTGGCGGCCCGCAGCCGCACGCTGCAGCAAGACAATATCGCCGCCCTCGTGCCCGGCACCGACCCGCAGCTGAAAGACGAGTTGCTGATCTACAGCGCCCATTGGGACCATTTGGGCAAGCAGGTGCAGGGCGACAAGACCGTGATCTTCAATGGTGCTGTGGACAACGCCTCAGGCAGCGCAGCACTCTTGGCCATGGCCCAGGCGGCGGTGCGCCAGCCGGCGCGGCGCAGCCAGTTGTTTTTGTGGGTGGCCGCCGAGGAGCAAGGCCTGCTGGGCAGCGCCTGGTATGCGGCGCACCCGCTTTGGCCGCTGGCCAAGACCGCGGCGGCGCTGAACCTGGACACGCTCAACTTCGTCGGCCGCACCCGCGACATCGGTGCCAGCGGCAGCGAGCGCAGCGATCTGATCGATGTGGCCCGCCGCGTTGCGAGCGACATGGGCTTGAGTGTGGCGCCGCCACGCATCGACACCGGCGGCTACTACTTCCGCAGCGACCATTTCAGCTTCGCCAAGGCCGGCGTGCCGGCCTTCTCGGTCAGCAGCGGCAGCCAGTACATCGGCGACGCCGAGAGCCTGGCCGCCAAGCGCCGCGCTTATGGCGCGCGCTACCACCAGGCCAGCGACACCTACGACCCGACTTGGGACCTCTCAGGTATGCGCGAGCAAGCCCAATACACCCTCAATCTGGGCCGCGCTATCGCGGACACCGAGGCCCTGCCGGCTTGGAAGCCAGGCGACCCGTTTGGCGCGGTCAAGCGCTGAGCTTTGGGGCTTGGCCCTAATGCTGCAAGTCGGTGGCAACGGTCACATGGACTCGACTAATATGGGGCCATGTCACTCGCCTCTGCCACCGGCCAATTGCTGGCCGCCCTGGCCCGCCTGATCACTGGCGCACAAGGCCATTGGAAAGGCTGCCCGCCGATGGCGGAGCAGCGCATTTACTTTGCCAACCATCAAAGCCACTTTGACTGGGTGCTGATCTGGGCCGCCTTGCCCAGCGAGCTGAGGGCGCAAACCCGCCCCATCGCCGCCCGCGACTACTGGACCAGCAGCCCACTCAAAGCCTGGATCACCTCGGCGGTGTTCAATGCCATTTATGTGTCGCGCACCCGCTCCACGCCCGATGAAGACCCGCTGGAGCCGCTGGTCGAGGCCTTGCGCCAGGGGGACTCGCTGGTGATCTTCCCCGAGGGCACGCGCTCCAGCAAAGGTGAGCCGCAGGTCTTCAAAGCGGGGCTTTATCACTTGGCCGAGCAGTTCCCGCAGGTCAAGCTGATCCCCACCTGGATCGACAATGTGCAGCGCGTCATGCCCAAGGGCGAGGTGGTGCCGGTGCCGATTTTGTGCACCGTCACTTTCGGCGCGCCGCTGCACTTGCAGCCCGGCGAAGACAAGCGCGCCTTTCTGGAACGCGCCCGCGCCGCCGTGCTGGCCCAGCAACCGGGCGGAGGCTGGGACTGATGTTGTTTACCTCGCTCACCATGCCCGGCTGGCTGACCGCCCCTAACCCCTTGAGCCGCTGGACGGCCACCGAGCAAATCGGCCTGCTCTTTGTGACCCTGTTCGGCCTCTTGCTCTTGACCAGCATCGGCAGCTTCATCAACGGCTTGCGCGAGCAAACGCAGGCCGAGCTTGACGATGATGACGCCGCAAGCCAAGCCAGGCACTTACGCCGCCAACGCTTTGCGCGCGAGTTGAAGCTGGTGTGGTTTGGCGCCACGGTGTTCTGGGGTGCCTGGGTGTCGGGGCCGCTGGGTGCCACGCTGCTCTTCGGCATCTTGAGTTTTTTGGCGCTGCGCGAGTTCATCACTTTGCTGCACACCCGGCGCGGCGACCACCGCAGCCTGATCTTGGCTTTTTTCTTCATCTTGCCGCTGCAGTACGCGCTGACCGGCGGGCGGCACTTTGATTTGTTCTCGGTGCTGATTCCGGTCTACAGCTTTCTGGCGATTCCGGTGGCCAGCGCGCTGGCCGGTGACCCAGCACGTTATCTGGAACGTAACGCCAAGATCCAGTGGGGCATCATGGTCTGCGTCTACGGGCTTTCGCATGCGCCGGCGCTCTTGTTGCTGGAGTTTCCGGGCTATTTGGGGCGCGGCGCCTTTTTGCTGTTCTTCTTGGTGGCGGTGGTGGCCTTTGGCCAGTTTGTGCAGTTGGCGGCGAGCCGGCGCCTGCGCCGCCGCCCAGTGGCCCGGCACATCAGCCGAGAGTTCTCCATGCGAGCCTGGTGGCTGGGCAGCCTGGGTGCGGCCTTGATGGGCTCGGCGCTGTTTTGGATCACGCCTTTTGACGCGCTGCAAGCCATGGCCATGGCCTTCATTGCCGCCGGCGCCGGCAGCTTTGGCGGCCTGGTGATGCTGGCGCTGAAGCGCGACGCGGGCGTGCGCAGCTGGGGCAACCTCAGCTCCATCACCGGCGCCGTGGGGCTCTTGGACCGCATCGCCGTGCTCTGCTTCGCCGCCCCGGTGTTCTTCCATTCGGTGCGCTGGTATTTCAAGCTCTCGCTCTGATTCACGGCCGCAGCCTGCGACACTTGCGGCATGAGAATTCTTGGCATTGACCCCGGCTTACAAACAACGGGTTTTAGCTTTGGCCCGGCGCTGGCGCGCCTTCACGTCCGCTGCGCGGACATGAGCCGCCACTGAAACCCTTTCACTGTCTCACCCTTTTTCGGACTCACTCCCTTGCGCATCCTCGGCATTGACCCCGGCTTACAAACAACGGGTTTTGGCGTCATCGACGCTGATGGGCCGAGGCTGAGCTATGTGGCCAGTGGCACCATCAAGACCAGCGCGGTGGCGACTGGCGATCTGCCGGGCCGTTTGAAGATCATTTTTGACGGCGTCCGGGAAGTCACCGAACGCTACCAGGCGCAGTGCGCGGCGGTGGAGATCGTCTTCGTCAACGTCAACCCGCAGTCGACGCTATTGCTGGGCCAAGCGCGCGGCGCGGCGATCACCGCCTTGGTGTCCAAGGATCTGCCGGTGTCGGAGTACACCGCCTTGCAGATGAAGAAGGCCATCGTCGGCAACGGCCATGCCAAGAAAGAACAGGTGCAGCACATGGTGCAAAGGCTCTTGAACTTGCCGTCTGAGCCCGGCAAGGACGCGGCCGACGCCCTGGGTCTGGCCATCATGCACGCCCACGCTAGCGTCAGCTTCGCGGCCATGAGCCGCAGCACCACCTTGCAGCGCCGCCAGCACGCGCAGTTCAAGGGCGGACGCACCTATTGATGAGTCACCGCAAAAGCCCGCCATGCAAGACGATGAGATTGCCCGCCATCTCCAAGAAGCGCTGAAGTCTGGGGAGTTGAAACTGGCCGAGAGTTTCGGCAAGCCGCTGCAGGAAGACGCCGGCTGGGAGGCCACGCCGGATGGCCTGCGCATGCCCTTCAAGGTCTTGAAGAACGCCGGCATGGCGCCGCCCGAGGTCGAACTCTTTCATCGCCGTGCGGCCTTGCAAGACTCGATCACGCAGTGCAGCGACGAAGCCGAGCGACAGCTGCTGATGCGCGAATTGAGCGATTTGCAGCAGCGCATCGCCTTGCGCCTGGATGCCTTGCGCAGCAGCAGCAGACTCTGAACTCGGCCCAGCGAAAAGTAAAACGGCCGGAGCGCTGCAAGAGCGTTCCGGCCGTGACCGATCGTTAGTTCGGTGGTTCAGCAAAGCGCCCTCTCGGGCGCTCACATCAGGCTTGCTGGCGACGACGGCGAGCGATGCTGCCCACCACGGCCAAACCAGCCAGGCCCAGAGCCCAGGTCGAGGGCTCGGGCACGGCGCTGATGGCGAAGCTACCTCCGCTCGCATCGCCAAGTGCGGGCTTGTAGAAGAAGTACGCATCGCTAACGTCTTCACTGCCCGAGTTCAAGGTCAGCACCGCAGCGGGCGTATCGTACTGATAGCTCAGACCCAGGAACACGCCATTCTGGAAGTCAGCCGTCGGCGCCGCAGTGGCGTCAGCCAAGCCATAGTTGTGGCCCAGAAAGTTCAGGCTGAAGCTGGTGAGCAGCAGGCTCTGAAAGCCTGTGCCGCTTGGCGCGGCTTCGGCGTAGCTGTACTCGCCGCTGAAGCTCTGTCCCAGCAAGGGTCCAGAGTCAAGCGAGACATTGAAGTTGAAGCTGGCGGCGTGGCTTGCCAGGCTGGCCAGGCCCAAGGCCAGGGCGATGGTGGATTTGCGGAACATCATGATGGGTTCTCCTCGAATTAGAACTTGAAGCTATTGGCTTGCACGGCAGCGCATGCCACACCCTTGAGCGTAACCACCGGACGCGACTTGGCAAATCCAGCCGAGCCATCGGGGTCATAACCGATCAGCGCGCCACCGGCGGATGTCGAGCAGGTCACAAAGCCCTGGGCCAATGGATCGTTGCTGTTGATGCCGACGTTGCGCAACAAGCCCGTGAAGACCAGCAGATCGACGCCCGGTTTGAAGTCAGTAATGGTGTCTAGGCCATCGGCGCCGGTGTTGTAGACGAACTGATCACGACCGCCGTTGCCCGTCAGGGTGTCACGACCCAGACCGCCTTCGATCACATCATCACCGGGCGTGCCGACGATCACATCATTGGCATTCGTGCCCTTGATGTTCTTGACCAGATTCAAGCCCAGCACCATCGGATCATGGTCAGAGGACTTGAACGCTGTCGGCTGGTAGTAGCCGGCGGGGTTGAACTCGGTGTTGTAGTCAATCACCGTCGGCTCATCCGCATTGATGTGCCAAGAAGTGGCGTAGCTGACCTTGGAGACGATGGACGGCGTGCCGAAACCGTGGTCCAAGCGGCCAGCGAAGCCGTCGAACACATAGGAGTAATCGGCCGGGTCAAACTGGCCGACCAGATCGACGATGGCGCCATCGCTGGTCAGTTGATGGATAGGATCTTCTTGCGCATAAGCATTGAAGTCACCCAGCAAGACCACGTCTTGCGTGCCAGCCGTGACTTGCACTTGAGACACAAAGGTCCGCAGGCGCTTGGCTTGCTCGACGCGGTGGGCGTTGTAGCAGCCTTGCAGATCGCCCTGGTCAGCGTCCACGCCGGCAGCGCCGCTGCAGCTCTTGGACTTGAGGTGATTGACCACCACCGCGAAGCGCTCACCGTTCGGCGCCTGGAAGCCTTGGGCATAGGTCGGGCGGTTGTTGACCGGGTCGGTGTCCGACAAGGTCGAGCCAATCAGCTTGAGCTTGGCGGGCTTGTAGATCATGGCCACGCGGATGGCGTCGTCACCGGTGTCTGCAGGCAATGGGGCTGCGGCGTAAGTGCCTGCACCCATGGCCGTGTTCAGGCCATCGACCAGGTTCTGCAGCGCCACATTGCCATTGTTTTGGATCTCCATCAGACCCACCACATCGGCGTTCATGGTGCTGATCGAAGCCACCAGCTTGTTGCGCTGACGGTTGAACTCATTCAGGTTGTCGGCACCGCGGCAGTTGGCGGCCGACACCGCACCGCCCAGGCTGCAACCTTGGCCGGTCTTGCCGTCAGCAGTTTGGCCGTTGGTGAAGGTGGTGAAGTAGTTCAAGACATTGGCACTGGCGATGCGCACATTGCCGCCGACCGCAGGGGCTGTGGCCGAGCGCGGGTTGCTGCGTGCGAACACTGGCTTGCCGACCGGCTGCAGGCGGTACATATACGCGCCAGTGCTGGTGTTGCTGGTGGCTGGGCCGTAGTCGATCACACCGGTCAGCGACTCGATGGTGTCGCCAGCGCGCACCGTCATGTCCTCGCCGATGAAAGGCACCGGGTTCGGGTTCTGAGCGCCGTTGTTATCGTCCAAGATGATGGCGCGGTCCAGATTGGCCTTGGCCAGGGCCTGCGCATCCGGTCCGGGGCGCATCACATTGGTGGGGTTCAACAAGCGACCACCGGCGGCCAAGGTCAGCTGACCATAGCGACCCAGGAAGTAGTTCTGCTGAACCATCACCGGGCCGGTCAGATTGACCAGCATGCCTTCATAGGCTTCCAGGCCGCCGCTGGGCAGCGTGGCCAAATTGACGGCGATGGGTGCCACGGCATTGCCGCTGCTGGCCACGGACAAGCCGGTGATGTTTTTCAGCTGAGTGATGGAGCTCTTGCCCGAAGTGAACTCGGTCACCAAGCCGCTCAAGCGAACTTCTTGGCCGACGCTGACGGAGGGCGCGCTGACGGTGTAGACAAAGATGCCGTCCGAAGTGGCAGGGTCACCATCACCGAGGCGGTCTTGCATGTAGAAGCCGGTCGAGGTGAGGTAGGTGACGATGCCGCCGGTGCTGACGGTCGCGCCGTCCATCGGGCTCTTGTCGCCGCTGCCTTGGATGCTGTAGATGGGTGTGAAGCCGGCGGCCGTCACCTTGATGGCGCAGCTGGCGGTTTGCGCTTCGTTATTGGCCCAGTTCAGGTTCAGGCTGTAGCTGCCACCAGCCACGCTGCTGGCGACTTCAATTTCTTGAGTGGCCGTGCCGCCATCGGCGGTGGCAGGCGTGAAACGGCCCAAAGTGAAAGCTGCGGGCCAGCTGCCGCTGATGGCCGCCGAGTTGACGATGCTGTCGGCATCGCTGGCGCTGACGCTGAAGCGGGTGGCGGTGCCAGCGGTGACATTGGTGTCGGGGCAGACCGGCACGATGGGCTTGTCCAACGGCGGAACCACGCCGCCGCAGACATTGGCCGGCGTGGCCAGGCTGCGCGGTGTGGGGGCGGCGACATTGAAGTCGCCGCTGTTGTTGTCGGTATCCAGGCAACCCGCGTTCTTGCGCTGGGCGGCGGTGGTGTTGCTCAGTGCCGGCGTCGCGCTGGCTTCGCTGCCATTGACGGCGCCATAGCCCACCAAATCCACCAAGCTGCCACCGCTGGGGTTGGCACCGTTCAAGGGGGTGATGGAAGACGCCAGGGCGACCTTGCCGTCGGTGCCGGACATGAGGATGCCGGCGTTCACGTCACCGGTCAGCAGCGTGCCGCCCGTGCCTGCGCCTTGGGCGATCAGGAAATAACGGCCCGGCTCCAACACGGTGTTGGCAGGAATCGCGGTGACCTGCCAGCTGGTGCCGGCCTTGGCGCCATATTGCACCGACCAGCCGCCGATGTTCACGGCGCTCTGACCCGCATTGAAGATCTCAATGAAATCGTTCTTGATCGTGGCGCCGGTATTGCCGCCACCGCCATAAACCTGGCTGATGACGATGCCGCTGGCAGAAGCCATGACCGCAGGGACTGCAAAAGCCGCGGCCACGAGGGCGGCGAGAGTTTTCAATTTCATGCTGATTCCAAAAGGAAAGGAAGGGTTTGTTGAGATCCTGAAACAGGACGGGCTCCACGAAATACCGGACCTTTTCAGCAAGCTGCGTTTGGCGGGTGGCAAACGTTTGCACCTCCCCACTATCGCCTTGCTCTGCGACCCGTTGCGACGAATGCTAGCGAGAAAATGTGACAGCTTGAGCCACCGCATTTGCGGGGGGTTAGCAGACCCACCTCCTGCGGTCACCGATATTCAAGGGGTTTACCCATGATCCCTTCAGATCAATGTCAAACAAATGATTCAATCTGAAACAAAAGCCGCTTCGAGTGACATCGCCCCCTCGCGCTAACAGGCACCGCCCACGGGCAAACACCTAGCGCGAAAATGCACACCGGATCGGCGTGAGTTCGGCCCTCGCACCACGGCAACTCGAGCCCGAGCCAAATACTGGCCCCCACATAGAATCAGCGCCATTCCTAGGCCGGTTCGCCCTGCGCAGCCCTCGAGACTTGCCCCCATGACCCTGAAACAAATGCTTGTCGGCTTCGTGCGCCGGCATTGGACGGCCTATGCCTCCGCCGCCGTCATGTTGGCCAGCATTGCACTGCTGACCGTCTGGATTCCGCGCCAAGTGGGCCATGTGGTGGACGGTTTGGTGGCCGGCTCGCTGCGCGGCCCCGCCTTGCTGAAAGAGCTGGGCCTCTTGGTCGCCTGCGGTCTGGCGATTTACCTGCTGCGCGTGGGCTGGCGACTGGCGCTGTTTGCCGCGGCTTATCGCCTGGGCCAAGAGCTGCGCACCCGGCTCTATCAAGGCCTGACCCTGCAAGGCCCGGTGTTCTTTCAAAGCAAGCGCACCGGCGACCTGATGGCGCTGGCCACCAATGACATTGACGCGGTGGAAATGGCGGCCGGCGAGGCCTTGCTGGCCGCTTTTGATGGCTCACTCACGCTGATCCTGGTGCTCAGCATGATGACGCTGGGCATCGACTGGCGGCTCGGCCTGGCCGCGCTGATCCCCTTCCCCTTCATGGCCTTCGCTTTTTGGCGCATTTCCAATCAGGTGCACCTGGCTTGGCAGAGTTCGCTGTCGCGGTTTTCCACACTGAACCAGCATGTGCAAGAAGGCTTGGCCGGCGTGCGCACCTTGCGCGCTTTGGGTCTGGTGCCACGCAATACCCGTCAGTTCAGCGAGTTAGCGGACAGCGCCGGCGAAGCCAGCTATCGCGCCCAGCGCTGGGAGGCGGCCTTTGAGCCCGCCGTTGGCATGACGCTGAGCGCGGCGATGACGATTGCCTTGGGCCTGGGCGGCTGGCTGGTGGCGCGCCAAGAACTCAGCATCGGCCAACTGACCGCCTTCACCATGTACCTGGGCCAGTTGATTTGGCCGATGTTTGCGGCCGGCTGGGTGCTCTCGCTGTTGGAGCGCGGCCGGGCGGCCTGGGACCGGCTGGCGCCCGTGCTGGATGCGCCGCTGACGCTGCTGGACAGCGGTCAGCAAGCATTGCCGGATCAGGCGCGGGTGGCCTTTGAGCAGGTCAGCTTTCTGTACCCAGAGGCCGAGCGCCCAGCGCTGGACGAGATCAGCCTGCAGCTGCCACCCGGCCAGACCCTGGGCCTGGTGGGGCCAACCGGTGCAGGCAAGTCGACCGTGTTGCGGCTTTTGTTGCGCCAGTTCGAACCCTTGAGTGGGCAGGTGTCCATTGGTGGGCAGGCCTTGCCCAACCTGAGCCTGCAAGCGCTGCGCCTGGGCCTGGCCTGGGTGCCCCAAGAGCCCTTCTTATTCTCCGCCTCGATCGCCGAGAACATTGCGCTGGCCAAGCCCGACGCCAGCGCAGCCGAAATTCAAGCCGCTGCCCAAATGGCCGCGGTGCATGAGGACATTGAGCGCCTGCCGCAGGGCTACGCCACCGAGATTGGCGAGCGCGGCGTCACCTTGTCGGGCGGGCAAAGACAGCGTGTGGCGATTGCTCGAGCGCTCTTGTCTGATGCGCCTTTGCTCTTGCTGGACGATGCGCTGTCGGCCGTGGACACCGGCACCGAGACGCAGATTCTTGAACACCTGCGCGAGCTGCGCCGCAGCCGACCGGAGCGCAGCAGCCTGATCGTCAGCCACCGGCTCAGCGCGGTGATGGAGGCCGATCACATCATCGTTTTGCAGAACGGCCGCATCACCGAGCAAGGCAGCCACGCGGAGCTGCTGGCCCTGGAAGGCGGCTGGTACGCCAGCCAATGGCGTTATCAACAACTGGAGGCCAGCATCGATGCCGAGCTCTGAACACAAGGCGCAAGCGCAGCCCCAAGCAGTGGAGCGGCCCTGGGCCTCGGTCGGCCTTTTGATGACGGCGGCAGCGCCTGAGAAACCTACGCTCTTGCGCGGCGTGTTTTGGCTGCTGCTGGCCGCTGGCATTGAAGCGCTGGGGCCCATCATCAGCAAGCACTTCATCGACACCTATTTGCAGCCACGCCAGTTTGATGTGCAAGCCATGGGCGCACTCTTGCTGGGCCTGCTGCTGTGCGGCTGGAGCGCCAGCTGGATTCGCTTTGCGCAGCTCTCGCGCATGGCCGGCGTGGCGCGTCGCTCGGTGCTGCGCCTGCGCGAGCAGGTCTATGCCCATGTGCTGGCCCTGCCCATGGCCTTTTTTGACAAAGCCATCACCGGCCAATTGGTCAGCCGCGTCACCAATGACAGCGAAGCGGTGAACACCTTGTACCGCCAGGTGCTGTATGTGATGCTGGACTCCAGCATCGTCGTCATCGGCTCTCTGATCGCAATGGCTTGGCTGGACTGGCGCTTGATGCTGATCGTGGCGATGTTGGTGCCGGCCATGCTTTTGATCATTGCGCTCTATCAACGCCTGAGCGCGCCCGCCGTGGCCCGCGCCCGCCAGCTGCGCAGCGAGATCAATGCCCAGATGGCCGAGAGCATGGCCGGCATGGCGATGCTGCAAGCGGCCGGCGCGGCGCCTCGTTTTGCTCAGCGCTTTGGGCGCACCAATGGCGATCACTTGAAGGCACGCGTGGCCGAGCTCAGCGCCAATGCCTGGCTCTTGCGGCCAGCGCTGGACCTGCTCAATGTGCTGCTGCTGGTGACGGTGATTTACGGCTTTGGACGCCGTGAAATGTCGGGCCTGGAAGTAGGGCTGCTGTTCGCCTTCCTCAGCTATATCTCACGCGTGGTGGAGCCGCTGATTCAGATCACCATGCAGTTCGGGCAATTGCAGCAATCGATGGTGGCGGCCTCACGCGTGCGCAGCCTCTTGCAAGAGACCGCGCCGGTGAGTTCGACGGAGGCCGGCCTGGCCGTGACGGCCGGGCATATCCAGATCGAGTCGCTGAACTTTGCCTATGACGCCGGCAAGCCGGTGCTGAAAGACCTGAGCCTGGACATTCCGGCCGGCCAATTCGTCGGCATCGTCGGCCATACCGGCAGCGGCAAGTCCACCCTGCTCTCGCTCTTGCTGCGCTTCTATTCCGCGCAGCAAGGCAGCATCCGCATGGACGGCCATGCGCTGGCGAGCCTGCCAGACGAGGCATTTCGCGCCGCCGTCGGCCTGGTGCCGCAAGAGCCCTATCTGATGGCGGCCAGCGCCGCCGAGAACATCGCCATGGGCCGCAAGATCAGCATGGAGCAAATCCGTGCAGCCGCACGCGCGGCCCGCATCGATGACTTCTTGTCCGCCTTGCCGCAAGCCTATGAGACCTTGCTGGGCGAAGGCGGCGCCCGCGTCTCCACCGGTCAGAAGCAACTGATCGCCATGGCCCGAGCACTGGCCGGTTCGCCGCGCATCTTGTTCCTTGACGAGGCCACCGCCAATATCGACAGCGCCACCGAGCAACTGGTCAGCGAGGCCTTGCAAGCGCTGCACGGCCAGGTGACGGTGGTGGCGATTGCGCACCGACTCTCCACCATCCGCGAAGCCGATCAGATCATTGTCTTGAACCACGGTCATCTGAGTGAGCGCGGCCGCCATGAGGAGCTGATGGCCTTGGAACATGGCATCTATCAACGCTTGGTGGCCTTGCAGGCGCTGGAAGCTTGAGCCGGCGTTGAACCGCCCAAAGACCCTGCAGGAAACCCTCACTCATGACCAGGCGGCGGCGAGGTTCATGCCCGCGATAGTCCATATGGCCTGAGTCAGAGTGACACGCTTCATGGCTGCGTCACCATGCGCTGCGAAAGTCCGGGCTCTGACAAAACTCGAACGGATCGCGCCATGAGACCAGAGCAAAGGCATCAATTCGGCAAGTTGGCCTTGCCCATTGCAATCGCTACCGGCACCGTGATTTGCATCGCGGCTGCGGTGATTTGGGTCAAGCAAGCCAAGGCCTCGTCGACGCCTTCTTCCACGCCTTCGCCCAGCAGCACGGCTCTGCTGGCACCCCCAGCATCCGCCAGCGCCACGCGCGCAGAAAGCCCCGAAGAAGCGCTGCAGCGTTATGCCAATGTGTGCGAGAAGGCGGTTCGTGAACGTCGTTTTGAGCAGGCCCTCGAGTTGTGCCAGACCTTCACGCAAGTGGAGAGCCTCGCCGCCAAGGCCTATGCCAGCATGGCCGTCGCCAGCATGCTGCGTGAGGGCCGCGCCAATAGCGAACAAATGGTCAGCGCCAAGCATGCCGAGCAAGCGGCCAAACTGAAGGATCCGCTGGGACAAATGATTTGGGCCTTCCACACCCTGAACGGCTATGGCGGCAACCAGCTCAGCTCCGAGCAGGTCGCGAAGCTGCTGGTGGACGCTCAAAAGGGTGGCGTGGACAAAGCCTCGCTCTTGCTCGACAACCTCAAGCAAGGCCAGCAATGCCGCGAGACTGCCAAGGTGCAGATGTTCGATTTGCCGCTGTTTTGCATGAACCGCGGCGAACTGCGCCTGGCTTTGAAGGGCTTGGGCCTGCGAGAACAGGAAGAAAAAGCGGGCAGCGAGCGCGAGGTCTTCAATCTGGGCGACTTGCTGCCGGGCGCCAAGCAACTGAGCCTGCAATATGCACGCGAGCTGCCCTCCTACCTGCTCAAGCCGGCCATCCTGTCTTATCGCTTCAGCAACCAAGATGCGCTGGCCTTGGCACAAACTCAGCAGCGCATCACCGATGGCCTGCGCAAGAAATACGGCGAAGCTCAGCAGCGCAATGCCGAAACCAATATGCCCAGCCTTTGGCGCACCAGCGACGGCATCGAGATTGAACTGCGCCGCGACGGCCCGAATGAGCTTCTGCTCAGCTACCAACTGCCCTCACGCGTTACCGCCCTGCGCGAGCAAACGCTGGCACAAGAGCAACGTCGTCAAGAAAAGCTGAATGCGCAGACGCTGAAGGCGATCTAAAAAAGGCCAGGCTGAAACTGGTTTTCAGCCTGGCCATATGCGCAGGTCACATACGCGCAGGCTACATACGCGCAGGTCACATATGCGCAGGTCAGGCGCGACGACCTTTGGCCATACCCCAAGACAAACCCAGGCTCAGCAATACCAGCGCCAAACTGGCCGGTTCGGGCACTTGATTCGCGGGGGCCGCGGTAAAGAAAAAGCCGGGTGAGCCCTCGCCGTCCGCAATGAATGGGTCGCCATAAAAGCCTCGCCCTTCAGCCTTGAAGCAGTCCCCTGCTAGCGAAGAAAGCGCTGTCTGGGCAGTAGGCGGCGCGGCGCAACCGTTGACTGCAGCCCCCACCTGCGAGAAAGAGCTGATGTCCATATTGGCCACAATGCTGAGGCTTTCGCCAGCGGCCAGCGTGCGCTCCATATTGACGTAGACATAGTCCCAGAAGTACTCGCCGTCGCTGCCGTCATTGTTTGCATTCAATCGGACACCCTCGTGCGTCATGCTGAAGCCCGATTTGTCACCACGAATCGTTGCACTGCTGCTGAAAACTTTGTCGCCGTTCAGACCGATGGTTGCCAAGTAATCGCTACGACTGAATTCGCCATCGCCGAAGGTCTCACCATCCGACAGAAAAGAGCCGATGTAGCCGCCGTAGATCTTGAAGTGCAGCGAATAGGTTTGCGCAGCGCCACTGTCATTCAGCAAGTCGTAGCTGAACCCTGCATGGGCCGAGCTATTGCTGACGCCCGTCGCCTGGCTGGACACGGCATAGGAACCGTTGGATCGAGCAAACCCGCTTGATTGGCCAGTTCCCTCGCTATTACTGATGACGCTCCGGCTGTAAACAAAATCGGCATCACCGCCCGAAACGGGGCTCGCCGAACCCACACCGGCGTTGGCGCTCGAAATGGCAGAAAGGCTTGGATTGGCCTGCACGGACGGCATAGCGACTAGCCATGCGGCGCAAGCCAAGGCCACGAAGTTCAGGCGCTTTGAAAAAATCATGTGACGCTCCTTGCTCATTGATGTTCAAGCATTCGATACAGACATGCAGACGGACACGCAGACAAGGACATCATCGGTAAACCCATGACCCAGCCTTGCGCAAAATCTGAGTAGACATGAGGTTAGCACGACCCATCATGGCGCGAAGGCGCGCCAGCACTTCGGTTCTAGGTGTTAGAGCATCATCGCCAAGCGCTCAAGAATCAGCACGGCAAAAAAGCCCAGCGCCGCCAGTACGGTCCATTTGATGATCAGCACGCCGCGTTGGCGCCAAATGACTTGGCCGCTGCCGATATAAAGGGCAAAGCACAGCACACCCGCAAACAGCAGCAGGCCAACGACCAGGCGAAAGATCAGCATCGAAAGCAGTCCTTTAAGTGGTCTTTTTGTAGCAGGCGTTTACCAAGCCGGCGCCAATTGCGCAAAGCCGGCCGGCGCGTCGGCCTCGTTTTCGAAGCTGACAATGTCATAGGCCGTCTCATCGGCCAGGAGCGCGCGCAAGAGCTTGTTGTTGAGCGCATGCCCGCCCTTGAAGGAGGTGTAGGCGGCCAGCAGCGGATAACCCACGACCTGCATATCGCCAATCGCATCCAAGATCTTGTGTTTGACAAACTCATCGTCATAACGCAATCCATCAGCGTTCAAGACCCGGTAGTCATCCACCACGATGGCGTTGTCCATCGAACCGCCCAGGGTCAGGCCACGTGAGCGCATCAGTTCGATGTCGCTGGTCATGCCAAAGGTGCGGGCTCGGGCGATTTCGCGCTTGTACTGGCCGCTGCCCATGTCAAAGACATATTGCTGACCGGTGGCCGAGACGGCCGGGTTGTCAAACTCGATCTCGAAGCTGAGGGTGTAACCATGGTGGGGCGCCAGCTTGGCCCACATCAGGCGCTTGCCCTCGCCTTGGCGCACTTCGACGGTCTTCTTCACCCGCAGGAATTTCTTGGCAGCCTTTTGCAACTCGATGCCCGCGCTTTGCAGCAGGTAGACAAAGCTGGCGGCCGATCCGTCAAGAATCGGCACTTCGTCGGCGTTGATGTCGACATACAGATTGTCCAAACCCAGACCCGCACAAGCCGAGAGCAGATGCTCGATCGTCTGCACCTTGGGCCCGCCGGGGTCGCCGCCTGGGCTGACGGTGGTGGCCATGCGGGTGTCGCAGACGGTATCGGCGCGCACCGGAATGTCGACCGGCGTATTCAGGTCGACGCGGCGGAACACGATGCCTGTATTGGCCGCCGCCGGACGCAAGGTCAATTCAACACGTTGGCCGCTGTGGATGCCGACGCCAACTGCCTTGGTCAAGGACTTGAGGGTTCTTTGTTGCAACATAAGCTTCAAATTGTCCGTGATTCGGCAGGACCTTGCTGCCCTGGGGCTTGTGGCCGCTTGACCGGCAGGCGCAGGCTCAGCCTGGTGCCCTGGCCCGGACTTGAGTCGATACGCACCACACCGCCCAAGCGCTGAGCACGCCGCTGCTGGCTCTTCAAGCCCCGGCCTCGTTGGGCGGTGGCCAAGTCAAAGCCATCGCCATCGTCCTCCACACGAATCTCGACATAGTGGCCATGGTTGCGGGTGACCATACGCACCCTCGTGGCCCGGGCATGTTTGAGCACATTGCTGAGCGCTTCTTGCATCAGGCGCAGCACATGCAAGGCGTCGGGCGGCTCTAGCCATTCCAGCATGGGCAGGTCTTGCACGTCCCATTCCAACATCAAACCGCCGGCTTGCAATCGCTTGCCCAGGCGATAGCGCATGGTGGCCAGCAGGGCCACCAGATCATGCGCGACCGGCTCGAGCGAGTCGATGACCAAACGCAGATCGTCCACGCATTCGCGCAGCACCTCCACCACTTTGTCTTGATCCATGCTGCCCTGCTCCACCGCCACCATGGCGGACAGCAGCGCGGAGCCCAGCCCGTCGTGCATGTCTTGCATCAGGCGTTGCCGCTCCAGCAGCAGCGCTTGTTGGCGCTCGACTTCCCGCAGCCGCTCATACTGGCTTTTCAACTCCATGCTTTGCTGCGACAGACGTTCGGCCAGTTGAGTGTTCAGCAACTCGACTTCATTCAAGGCGCCGAGATAGCGACGTTGCACCGCGTAGAGAAAGGTGGCCACCGAGATCAAGGTGGCAAAGGGCAGCAAATACAGATGCTCGGGCCAAGCCCAACCGGCCATCAGTACCAGATCGTGCAGGCCCAGCACCACGCAAATCACCAAACTCACCGCGATCACACGCAACTCGGTGAGGCCGGGTAATGGGCGAGAACCGTCCTCACTATTCACAGCACTCCGGCCGCCTCGCACAGCCAAGCCCAGCAGAAACAAGGTACACACCAGACCCAAAACGGCATTGGCCGAATGCTGCAAGACCGGCGCGGCGATGGGCTGATGCCACCAAGGCAAAGTCAACACACTGCTGAGCACGACGAACACCACCATGCCGCGCTCCATTTGCTTGAAACGCCGCTGGGCATAGCGCAAGGCGAACATAAAGGTGAGCAGCATCACCCAAGACAAGGCCGCATTGCTCATCCACCAAAACCAGCCCTCGCCCAGAGGGGTACGCGGCGTGGCCAGGTAGTAATGCAGATTGCGCAAGAGCCAGGCCAAGGTCAGCAAGGCAAACAGCAGATAGGCCGGCTCATCGCGACGCCGCAGCCACAGCGACAAGGAGAAGAAGCCCAAGACCACCAGCAACAAGCCGGTCGCTTGAGGCACGGCGATTTGCAGCGTCCAACGGCGACCTTGCTTAGCCTCCAACTCTTCTTTGGCGCCCAGCCACACCGTGGGCACCGAGTAGGGCTCATCCGCAGCGACCGGCACGGCCAAGACGATGTCCAGGCCCTGGTCTTTGGGTGTATCGGTCAAGGCGGATGGGATCAGCGCCCAAAGCGGCCGCACCCATTGCTCACGAGCTCCGGCTTGGTTGTCAAACACCGGCTGCCAACCTTCTTCCGTACGCACCAACACCGCAGCAGCGAGGCCGACCAGACGCGGCATATACAGCGCCACACTGGTAGGCCAAGTGCCGTCAGGGGCGTAGCGCAATCGGTACCAGCGCATTTGATAGGGCGCAGCACTCGCATCGGCATTGCGACCCTCGCTCGCCGCTCGCACATCGGGCAATGGCACCGAGCTCCATGCCTCCCGTTTTTCAGGGGGCAATAAATGGGCGGGCAGACTGCTCGCGCGAGGATGCGCATTGGCACTCCCCAGGTCCATACGGCGCAGCGCGCCGCGCCAGGCTTCAAGGTCGCCACAGCTCCATTGGCTTACTGCGAGTTCGGCCGCCTGGTGCCGCAATGCTGTACTTGCTGCGGGAGCTAAGGAGGCGGCAGCGGACTCAGGTTCCGAAGCCATCTGTGCCCAGCTGCCTGCAGGAGCAAGACTCAGGCAGAAGAACAAGACCAGGCCCAGCAGTCCGGCATCAACTCTCAGGGCTTGCCGGTACTTGGCAAGCTGGGCCTGGGCAATCGCGGCGACATCACATCTGCACAAAGAAATAGCCTCTCAGCATCTTGTACGCTCGGACAAAGCGCGGTCTGGACTGCAGCATGCCACAAGCTTGTGCGGGGTAGAGAGGGCACAGACGAGGACACAAGGGCTATCAAAAAGCAGCAAGGCCTATTGTGGTGAGTTGGACTCTCCACAATAGGCCTTGAATATTCAGTCGGGCTTCAACCGACATTCAACCGACCTTCATCTGGCCGCAGGGCCAGCGCGATCAGTCCGCTTGCTTGCGCAGGAAGGCGGGGATCTCGATTTCGTCCATGCCGTTCGACGACAGGGCTTCCACCTTGGCCGCTGCAGTGCGGCCATGGCGCCAGACGCTGGGCACGCTCATGCCGGCGAAGTCATTGCCGCCACCCACTTGGGCTGCGCCAAGACCGCTGCCGCCCTGGGCCGCATGGGCGCCCATGCTCACGGCTTGGGTCAGCACTGGCATATTGTCGGTACCGGTGCGCAGCTGAACTTGCGGCTGCACCACCGACAGCGGCGCCTGCTGACGAGCGCGCTGCGAGGACAGGCCGGTCGCAATCACGGTCACACGCAAGGTGTCGCCCAGGCTTTCGTCGTAGGCCGTGCCGTAGATGATGTGCGCATCTTCAGCGGCGTAGCGCTTGACAGCGTTCATCGCATTGCGGCTTTCGGCCAGTTTGAAGGTGCTGCGGTTCGCCGCGATCAGCACCAGCACGCCACGCGCGCCGGACAGATCGATGCCTTCCAACAGCGGGCAAGCGACGGCGGCTTCGGCAGCCTTGGCGGCGCGGTCAGGGCCGCTGGCCACGGCCGTGCCCATCATGGCCTTGCCAGGCTCGCTCATCACGGTCTTGACGTCTTCAAAGTCGACGTTCACCAAGCCGGGCATGTGGATGATGTCCGAAATGCCGCCAACAGCGTTCTTCAGCACGTCATTGGCGTGTGCGAAAGCTTGGTCCTGGGTCACATCGTCACCCAACACGTCGAGCAGCTTGTCGTTCAAAACGACGATCAGCGAATCGACATTGGCTTCCAGCTCGGCCAGGCCGGCATCAGCCGCCTTGGAACGACGACCGCCTTCAAATTCGAAAGGCTTGGTCACCACGCCCACGGTCAGGATGCCCATTTCCTTGGCCACACGAGCGATCACGGGGGCAGCGCCGGTACCGGTGCCGCCGCCCATGCCGGCAGTGATGAACAGCATGTGCGCGCCTTGGATGGACTCGCGAATGCGTGCTTCAGCCTCTTCGGCGGCCGACTTGCCCATTTCAGGCTTGGCGCCAGCGCCCAGACCTGAGGTACCCAGTTGCAGCAACTGGTCTGCCTTCGAGCGATTGAGCGCCTGAGCGTCGGTGTTGGCGCAGATGAACTCCACGCCCTGAACGCCTTGAGCAATCATGTGCTCAACCGCGTTGCCACCACCACCGCCCACGCCAATCACCTTGATTTGGGTGCCTTGGTCAAACTCTTCAATCATTTCGATTGGCATATTCAATTCTCCTTGCCCAATTGTGCCGCCGACAAGCGTTAAAAACTACAGGGATGACCCTCTTTTTTTACTGAAGCCGCCTTTTTCAGACATTTATTTGGCCTGAGCTTGCAAGCAAAGGTAAGAAACTCACTCGCTTGGCCAGTTGTCTGCGTTTTTTGGCGCCCTGGCTCGGCTTCGAGGCCAGGGCCTCTTATTAAAAGTTGCCCAAGAACCAATCTTTAGCGCGACCGAACATGGTCTTCATGGAACCGGCCTGCTGGGCCGCCTTCAAACCCCGGGTGCGCGACAGGCTGGCCTCTTCCAACAAACCCATCACGGTGGCCGAACGAGGATTGGCCACCATATCGGACAGGCCGCCACCATAGGTTGGGTTGCCGCGCCGAACAGGTTTCAGGAATATGTCTTCGGCCAACTCGACCATACCCGGCATGACGGCCGAGCCACCGGTCAAAACAATCCCCGAAGACAGCAGTTCCTCATACCCGCTTTCGCGAATAACTTGGTGCACCAGCGAGAATATCTCCTCGACTCTAGGTTCAATAACGCCCGCAAGTGCTTGTTTTGAAAGCATTCTCGGCGCACGGTCACCCAATCCAGGCACTTCCACCTGATCCGCCGGGTCGGCCAGCATTTGTTTGGCCACCCCATGCTCGACCTTGATTTCTTCCGCATCCTTGGTCGGTGTGCGCAAGGCCATTGCAATATCGCTGGTGATCAAGTCGCCAGCGATGGGGATGACGGCGGTATGGCGAATCGAGCCGCCGGTAAAGATCGCCACATCGGTAGTGCCGGCGCCGATATCGACCAGGGCGACGCCCAGGTCGCGCTCGTCGGCGGTCAGGGCCGCCAGGCTCGAAGCGCTGGAATTCAAAACCAGTTGATCGACCTCTAAACCGCAGCGGCGCACGCATTTGACGATGTTTTCGGCGGCACTTTGGGCGCCTGTGACAATATGAACCTTGACCTCAAGGCGGCCTCCGCTCATACCAATGGGCTCTTTCACCTCATGGCCGTCGATCACGAATTCCTGCGGTTCGACCAATAAGAGGCGCTGGTCGTTCGGAATATTGATGGCTTTGGCGGTTTCAACCACCCGCGCCACATCGACCGGCGTGACCTCTTTGTCGCGAACAATCACCATGCCGGTGGAGTTCTGGCCGCGAATATGGCTGCCAGTGATGCCGGTATAGACGCGGGATATCTTGCAGTCGGCCATCATTTCGGCCTCTTTCAGGGCCTGCTGAATCGACTGCACCGTGGCATCAATATTGACGACCACGCCGCGCTTCAAACCATTCGATGAAGCGACGCCCAAACCCGCAATGCGCAATTCGCCATTGCCGAGTACCTCTGCCACCACTGCCATGATCTTGGCGGTGCCGATATCCAAGCCGACGACCAGATCTTTGTATTCCTTGGCCATTTATGTTGTCCTTAGTTTCTTTTCGTTCGGCCATTCAAGCCGGGTTTCACCGGATTCGGCGTGGTTGATATGCCGCTCAAGCGCACCGCAAACCCATCGGCATGACGCAGATCGGCGGATAACACAGGGGCGCTATTGAGCGAGGTAATCTGGGTAATGGAACGGACAAACTGGCCGTATCGAGCCAATATCTCGGCCTCGCTGCCCCGCCCCAGCTCGATCACCGCACCGCGCTCCAGAGCCAAACGCCAGGAGCCGCGGCCCGACAAATCGAGGCGTTCCACCTTTTCATCCAAGCCGCGGCTGAGCGCTTGCAGGCCTTGCCACATCTGCAACATGGCGCCAGCTGTGCCGGACGGGCCGGCCAAAATCGGCAGGTCTTCGTCTTCGACATCGCCCAAATTGGCCTGAAACACCTCGCCAAAGCTGTTCACCAACAGGCGCTCAACGCTGGCGTCGCTTTGGGAGTCGGCGCCTTCGACCTTGGTCTCCCAGTAAGCGGCGGGCTCATGCTCTTCCAGCTTGACCCGCAGTTTGTGCGGCCAAACCCGCTGCACCACCGCGAGGCGCACCCAGGGTACGGCTTCAAAAGCTTCGCGACCTTGCTTCAGATTCATGCTGAGGAAGGAGCCCGACAGATTCGGCAGCGCATTGGCCCGAAGTGAAGCGGCGCTGTTGCGGCTGACTTCCCCTTCGACCTCGATCGCCTGAATCGCAAACAAGGGCAAGCGCGCGACCCAGCGCAGCGCTAAACCGGCCGCGAACACCAACACGGCCGCCACCAAGAGCGCCGACACCGCATTCATCAGGCGGACGTCGGGCGGCAAGGTGACCAGGCTGGGTTGACGGGCGGCACGCATCATGGGCTCCGTTTCAGGCTTGCGCGGCCCGCATGGGCTTGGGTTGACCGTCCAAGCGCGCCTGCGAGAGCAGCCACAAGCACAGATGCTCATAGCTCAGGCCGGCCGCCTTGGCCGCAACCGGCACCAAGGAATGAGAAGTCATGCCGGGCGAGGTGTTCATTTCCAAGAGGAAAGGCTTGCCATCGCTCTTGCGCAGCATCACATCGGCGCGGCCCCAGCCGCGGCAACCCAGCGAACGGTAGGAACGCAAGACCAGATCACGAATCTCGGCTTCTAGCTCCGGGCTCAGACTACCGGTCAGGTAGCGGGTGGTGTTGGTGAAGTACTTGTTCTGGTAGTCGTAGTTGCCGCCTTCAGCCTCGATCACGATCACCGGCAGGGCAAAGGCGGCGTCGCCCTCCCCCAGCACCGGACAACTCAGCTCGGGGCCGTCGATGAATTCCTCGCAAAGAATTTCGTCGTCATACTGGGCGGCCAGGTTCACCGCATCCAAGATCTCAGAGTAGCCCTGCACCTTGCTGATGCCGATGGTCGAGCCTTCATGCGGCGGCTTCACGATCACCGGCAAACCCAGATCATCGGGAATCGCCATGCAGCGCTCGCGGCTGATGTCGGCCTTTTGCAGCTTCACATAACGCGGCGTCGACAGGCCATCGGCCAGCCACAAGCGCTTGGTCATGATCTTGTCCATGGCAATGCTGGAGGCCATCACGCCGGAGCCGGTGTAAGGAATGCCCAGCAGTTCCAAAGCGCCTTGCACCGTACCGTCTTCGCCGTAACGGCCGTGCAGCGCGATGAAGCAACGATCAAAACCTTCGGCCTTGAGCTCGTGCAGACCGCGCTCGGAGGGGTCAAAAGCATGGGCATCCACCCCTTGCGAGCGCAAGGCCTTCAGCACACCGGGGCCTGACATGGTCAGCGAGACTTCGCGTTCGGCCGAGGCGCCGCCCATCAGCACGGCCACTTTGCCGAGCGACTTGGGATCGATATTCAGATCCAGATTCATGACTGGACTTCCTTCAAAAGCATGGACTTGGTTTGTGCCGGCACGGCACCGATGGAGCCTGCGCCCATCACGATCACAACGTCGCCAGCGCGCGAGGCCGCGGCAATCGCCTGCGGCAGCACGGCCACGTCTTCAATGAATTGCAATGCGCTAAATCCTTGGGCTTGCAGCGCGGCCTGCAAAGCGCGACCGTCGGCGCCGGCAATCACGCCTTCGCCAGCGGCATAAACCTCGGTCAGCAGCACCGCATCAAAGCCGGCGATCACCCGCACAAATTCGGCGAAGCAATCACGCGTGCGGGTGTAGCGGTGCGGCTGGAAGGCCAGCACCAGGCGGCGCCCCGGGAACGCGCCACGCGCGGCGGCCAGCACGGCGGCCATTTCCACCGGGTGATGGCCGTAGTCATCCACCAGACTGAACTCACCGCCGCCCTGCGCAGGCAAATCGCCATAACGCTGAAAGCGCCGACCCACGCCGCCAAACTTGGCCAACGCCGCCTGCACCGGCGCATCGGCCAGCTCCAACTCGTCCGCCACCGCAATCGCAGCCAGTGCATTCAAGACGTTATGTCGACCGGCCAGATTCAGAGTCACCGGCAGATCGGCATGTCCTTTGCGCTGCACGGTGAACTGCATGCCGCCGCCGGGCAAGGCCTGCATATCCACGGCGCGCACGTCCAAGCCTTCATCAAAGCCATAAGTGACCACTGGCCGCGACAGCAAAGGCAGGATGGAGCGCACGCCCGCATCGTCGGCGCACAAAATGGCTGCGCCATAAAACGGCATGCGATGCAGAAACTCGACAAAGGCTAGCTTCAAGCGCGCGAAGTCGTGACCATAGGTGTCCATATGGTCGGCGTCGATATTGGTGACGACCGACACCATGGGCAGCAGCTTCAAGAAGGAAGCGTCCGACTCATCCGCCTCCACCACGATGAAGTCGCCGCGGCCCAGGCGCGAGTTGGCGCCGGCGCTGGCCAGCTTGCCGCCGATCACAAAGCTCGGGTCCAGGCCGGCTTCGATCAAAACATCGGTCACCAGCGAGGTGGTGGTGGTCTTGCCATGGGTGCCGGCAATCGCAATGCCTTTTTGCTGACGCATCAGCTCGGCCAGCATGACGGCGCGCTGCACCACCGGCAGATGGCGTGCCCGTGCGGCCAAGACCTCGGGGTTGTCAGCCCGCACCGCGGTGGAAGTGACCACCACCTGCGCATCGCCCAGATGTTCTGCGGCATGGCCAATGTGCACGATCAGGCCCAAGCTGGCCAGGCGCTGCAAAGTCGCGCTATCGGACTGATCCGAACCCGAAACCCGGTAGCCCTGGGCTTGCAGGATCTCGGCAATGCCGCTCATGCCGGCGCCGCCGATGCCCACAAAGTGAATGCGTTGCAAAGCGTGTTTCATTGGGCGGCACTCATTTTTTCAATTTCATCGGCCACCTTGGAGGCAGCGCGCGGGCGGGCCAGGCTGCGCGCCTTCTCGGCCATGCTCAGCAGCGATTCACGGTCCATGCTCTTCAGCAGTTGGTAGAGCCCTTCGGCTGACAAGTCTTCTTGCGGCAAATGGATGGCCGCGCCGTGCTGCGCCATGAAGCGGGCGTTGTCGCGTTGGTGCGAAGTGGTTTTGACCACCAGCGGCACCAGTACGGCGGGAACACCGGCGGCACAGATTTCGCTGACCGTCACCGCACCGGCGCGGCACAGAATCAAATCGGCCTGCGCCAGCTGCGCGGCCATATCGTCGATAAAGGGCAAGACGGCCACACCGTCCACCAAGCCCGCCGCCTTGTACGCCGCCTGCACCACCGCCAGATTGGCTTGGCCAGTTTGGTGCGCGACGGTCGGACGACTTTCCTGCGGCCACAAGGCCAAGGCCTTGGGCAAGACCTCATTGATGGCACGCGCGCCCAAAGAGCCGCCCACCACCAAGACCCGCAGCGGTCCGCTGCGGCCGGCAAAGCGCTCGGCCGGCGGTGCCAGGTTCTCGATCTCGCTGCGCACCGGGTTGCCAGTCACCACCGACTTGGCGGTGGACGCTGCCGCAGCGCCATCGAATCCAAAAGCGATCTTTTGCGCAAAAGGCTTCAGGCCCTGGTTGCTCAAAAGCATGGCCGCGTCGGCGTTCACCAGCATCAAGGGCTTGCGCATCAGCCAAGCCATCAAGCCGCCGGGGAAGCAGACATAACCACCCATGCCCAGCACCGCATCGGCGCTGCGTGTGCCATAAACCGAGCGGCTCTGCACAAAAGCCTGCACCAGTTTGAAGACGCCCTTGACACTGTGCATCAGGCCTTTGCCGCGCAAACCACCAAAAGCCAGGCGGTCCAAGGGGATGCCAGTCGGCGGCACCAGCTTGTTCTCCATGCCCTGCTCAGTCCCCATCCAGCTGACGGACCAACCGCGACGCTTCATCTCTTCTGCGACGGCCAGGCCGGGAATGATGTGACCGCCGGTGCCGGCGGCCATGATGACCAAGTGCTTCGTGCTCATGCTCGGCCTCCTCGCATGAGTTGCCGATTCTCAATATCAATCCTCAGGACGATGGCGAGGGCGATGCAGTTCATCAAAATCGCCGATCCCCCAAAACTCATCAAGGGCAAGGTCAGGCCCTTGGTGGGCAGTGCCCCCAAGTTCACGCCCATATTGATAAAGGCTTGACCGCCCATCCAAATGCCTATGCCTTGCGCGTAAAGACCGGCGAACACACGGTCCAAAGCCACTGCTTGACGGCCAATGTGGAAGAGCCGGCGCGACAGCCAGAAGAAGCCGATGATGACCAGGGCCACGCCGACAAAGCCCAGCTCTTCGCCGATCACCGCCAGCAAGAAGTCGGTGTGCGCCTCGGGCAGGTAGTGCAGTTTTTCAACGCTGGAGCCCAAGCCCTGACCGAACCATTCACCACGGCCCAGCGCAATCAGCGAGTGGGTCAGCTGGTAGGCCTTGCCTTGGGCGTACTTCTCATCCCAGGGGTTCAGATAAGCAAAGATGCGCTCGCGACGGAACTCGCTGAATGTAATCATCAGCACAAACGCGCCGACCAACACCGCCACGATCAAGAAGAACATGCGGCCGTTGACGCCACCCAAGAACAAGATGCCCATGGCGATGGCCGCGATCACCATGAAGGCACCCATATCGGGCTCGGCCAGCAAGAGCACACCGACGATGGCCAGCGACACGGCCATCGGCCAGACCGCCTGGAAGAAGTTCTCCTTCACATCCATCTTGCGCACCATATAGCTGGCGGCATACATGGCGATGCCCATCTTGGCCAACTCCGAGGGCTGGAAGTTCATCACGCCCAAGGGCAGCCAGCGCCTTGCGCCATAAACCACCTTGCCGACACCCGGAATCAGCACCGCAATCAAGAGCACCAAGGACACGACGAAAACCCAGGGCGCCACCCGCTCCCAAGTAGCCACCGGCACTTGAACCGTCAGCAGTCCAGCCACCAAGCCAAACACGATGGCCACGATGTGACGGGTCAAGAAGTGCGTCGGCAAATACTTGGCGAAGCGCGGGTTGTCGGGCATGGCGATGGAGGCCGAATAGACCATCAGCAGACCCAAGGCCATCAAAACCAAGACGACCCAGACCAAGGTTTGGTCAAAACCCTGGATGCGCGTGGGCTGGCCGGCCGAGGGCGAGACCCAGTCGCGCACCGGCACATCGGCCGACTCACTCTTGCGGCTGCCCAACCAAGCGCTCAGGCGCTCGCCCAAGCCCTTGAAGGCGGAGCTCGCGGAGCTGTCTCCGCTCATGCTGCCAGCCCTCCGTCTTGCGCTAATTGCTGGACGGCGCCCACAAACACTTCGGCCCGGTGGCCGTAGTTGCGGAACATATCGAGACTGGCGCAAGCCGGGCTCAGCAAGACGGTGTCGCCGCTTTGCGCCTGGGTTTGGCACCAAGCCGTGGCGGCTTCTAGCGTTTCATGCGCTTGCATGGGTACACCGCAATCGGCCAAGGCGGCGGCAATTTGCGCGCCATCTCGGCCAATCAAGGCCACGGCGCGCGCATGGCGGGACACGCCGGCCGCCAGCGGACTGAAGTCTTGACCCTTGCCGTCGCCGCCCAAAATCAGAACCAGCTTGGCCGGTGCGCGATCCGCGCCCAGGCCGCTGATGGCGGCCACGGTGGCGCCTACATTGGTGCCCTTGGAGTCATCGACGTAATCGACCCCGTCAATGCTCATCACATGCTCGACCCGATGCGGCTCGCCGCGGTACTCGCGCAAGCCATGCAACATCGGCGCCAAGGCGCAACCGGCAGCGCTGGCCAAGGCCAAAGCCGCCAGTGCATTGGCGGCGTTATGGCGGCCGCGCACGCGCAGCGCGTCGGCCGGCATCAAGCGTTGCAGGGTGATCTCTTCTTCCTCATCACCCTTTTTGCGCTTCAGCGTTTCGTCTTGCTCACGGGCGCGCACCAACCAGGCCATGCCGGCTTCTTGCACCAAGCCAAAGTCACCGGGCCGGTCCGGGGCGTCCAAGCCAAAGCGGCTGACGCGACGGCTCACCGACTTGGCCGCGCGCCCGCGACCTTGCTTGACCATCACTGCGGCGGGCACCATGCCCTCGACCACCGGGTCGTCGCGGTTGATGACCATCAGCGCTTGCTCGCCAAAAATCAGCGCCTTGGCGCGCACATAGGCGGCCATATCGCCATGCCAGTCCAAGTGATCTTGGGTGATGTTCAAGACAGCCGCGGCGGTGGGCTCGAAACCCTTCACGCCTTCCAACTGGAAGCTCGACAACTCCAGCACCCAAACCTCGGGCAGGTACTCAAAGACTGGCGCCTTGGGCGGCGGCGGCTTGATCGGCAGCGGCGCTTCGTCCAGCAGCGCATCGACCATTTCCATCGTGGTCGTGGCTGCTGCAGCGACCTCGGTCGCAAGTGCCGATGGTTCATCAGCCGGAACTTCTGCGGGCGCTTCAGCAGCGGCTTCAAGCAAGTTGGGGGCTGAGGCTGATTCAGGCTCAGGCAGTTCCGCTGACTCAGCCACGACTTCGCCGACCACTTCGGCTTCAGCAACTGCCGGCGCAGGTTCCAAATCCAAAGCCTGGCTCAAGGTCGTCAGCATGCTCGGCCCGATATTGCCGGCCATCACCACCCGCTTACCGGCGCGCTCGACCAAGAGGCCGGTCATGCACGTGGTGGTGGTCTTGCCATTGGTACCGGTGATGGCCAGCACCGCCGGCGCATAGCCGCGCTCCAGTTTCAGCTCGGCCAAGGCCTGAGCGAACAGGTCCAACTCGCCTTGCACCGGCACGCCGGTCTGGCGCGCCAGATTCAACACCGGCAGCAGGCGCGCATCCAAAGGCGACAAACCGGGGCTCTTCAAGACCAGGTGCACGCCCGTCAAAGCCGACTCGGGCAGTTCACCGCTGATGAAACTCGCCTCGGGCAAGTCCGATTGCAGGCGCGCCAATTGAGGTGGCTGCTCGCGCGAATCCCAGACCTTCACTTGCGCGCCATAGCGCGCCACCCAGGCGGCCATGGCCAGGCCCGAGTCCCCCAAGCCCAGCACCAGCACTTGGCGGCCGGCAAAACTGGCCCCCACAGCCTGACGCAGCTCAGCCTGCGGCTGCGCGATGTCGGCGCCGGCGTCAGTGGTGGTGGGCAAGTTCATCATCTCAGTCATCACAAAACCATCAACGCAGCTTCAAGCTGGCCAGGCCAACCAGGCACAGCAGCATGGTGATGATCCAGAAGCGAACCACCACCTGGGTTTCTTTCCAACCCGATTTTTCGAAGTGGTGATGCAACGGTGCCATCTTGAAGATGCGCCGGCCTTCGCCGTACTTCTTCTTGGTGTACTTGAACCAGCTCACCTGCAACATCACCGACAGCACCTCGGCCACGAAGATGCCGCCCATGATGCCCAGCACGATTTCTTGCCGAGTGATCACCGCCACCGTACCGAGGGCGCCACCCAAAGACAGCGCGCCCACATCACCCATGAAGACCTGGGCCGGGTGTGCGTTGAACCACAAAAAGGCCAGCCCTGCGCCCGCCATGGCGGCGCAGAAGATCAGCAGCTCACCCGAGCCCGGGATGTAAGGCAGCAGCAGGTACTTGGCATACACCGTCGAGCCGGTCAGGTAGGCGAACAGGCCGAGCGCCGAACCCACCAGCACGACCGGCATGATGGCCAGGCCGTCCAAGCCATCGGTGAAGTTGACCGCATTGCTAGCGCCCACGATCACAAAGAAAGACAGCGCGATAAAACCAAACACGCCCAGCGGATAGCTGACGGTCTTGAAGAAAGGCACGATCAAATCAGCCTTGGGCGGCAGGTCGGTCGAGAAGCCACTGCTGATCCAGCGGAAAAACAACTCGATCACGCCGAGGAAGGAGTTCTCAGACACGCTGAAAGCCAGATAGATGGCCGCGAACAAGCCGATCAGCGATTGCCAGAAAAACTTCTCACGGCTCTTCATGCCCTCAGGGTTCTTGTCGACCACCTTGCGCCAGTCGTCCACCCAGCCCACAGCGCCAAAGCCCATGGTCACCAGCATCACCACCCAGACGAAGCGGTTGCTCCAGTCAAACCACAAGAGCGTAGAGACGCCAATGCCGATCAGGATCAAAACGCCGCCCATGGTTGGCGTGCCGTTCTTGGCCAAATGCTGTTGGATGCCGTACTCGCGAATCGGCTGGCCGATCTTCATCTCGGTCAGGCGGCGAATCACCCAAGGGCCAAAAGCCAGGCCAATCAAGAGCGCGGTCATGGCCGCCATCACCGCGCGGAAGGTGATGTATTGAAAAACGCGCAAGAAGCCGAGATCGGGGTAAAGCCCCTGCAGCCATTGAGCCAGACTAAGCAGCATGGTTTGCGCCCCCTTGCGTGTTGGCCTGCATGGCCGCAACTACTTTTTCCATCTGCATGAATCGTGAACCCTTGACCAGAACGTTGTGAGCCAGCGGTCGATCGCTGGCCTCACTCACCGCGGCCACCATCTCGGCCGTGGTCTTGAAATGACGTGCCGCGGGGCCAAAGGCCGCGGCAATGTCCGCGGCCGCCGTGCCGGCGGTCCATAGCGACTGAATGCCGCGCTCGGCGGCATAGGCACCGACTTCGCGGTGGAAGGCCTCGCCTTGATCGCCCACTTCACCCATATCGCCCAGCAGCAGCCACGCCGGGCCTGGCAGGCCGGCCAGAACATCGATGGCGGCGCGCACGCTATCGGGGTTGGCGTTATAGCTGTCGTCGATCAGCGTGGCGCGGCGCTCGCCTTGCATAAAACTCTTCAGCTGCGAGCGGCCCTTGACCGGCTCAAAGCTCTCCAGTCCGCGAGCAATCGCCGCCAGGGGCGCGCCTGCAGCCAAAGCGCAGGCTGCAGCGGCCAGTGCATTTCGCACGTTATGCACGCCGGCCACGGCCAGCGCCACCGGTGCCACACCGGCCGGCGTGTGCAGCTCCAGGGCCCAGTGGCCCACGCTGCTGTCCGACTCGACCCAGACCGCGCTGCCGGTCACATCGGCCTCGCCCTGCAGGGCAAAGCTCAGATGCGGGCGGCTGCCGGCCATCTCATGCCAGATTGGTGCGCAAGCGTCTTCGGCCGGGAACACCGCCACGCCCGAGGAAGCCAAAGCCTCAAAGACCGCGCCGTTCTCGCGCGCAGCAGCTTCCACCGTCTGCATGAACTCCTGGTGCTCACGCTGGGCGTTGTTCACCAAGGCGACGGTCGGGCGGGTCATGGCCGCCAACGGGGCGATCTCGCCGGGGTGGTTCATGCCCAGTTCCACCACGGCGGCCTTGTGCCATTGCTGCTCGTCCTGACGCAGGCGCAGCAGCGTCAGTGGCACGCCGATGTCGTTGTTGAAGTTGCCTTCAGTCGCCAAGGCGCCGCCACCCACCCAGGCGCGCAGAATGCTGGCGATCATTTGGGTCACGGTGGTTTTGCCGTTACTGCCAGTGACGGCAATCACCGGCAATTGGCAATGGGCACGCCAGGCGGCGGCCAGGTGGCCGAGCGCTGCTTTTGCGTCGGGCACCTCAATGCCGGGCAGACCGGCTTCGGCCAAGCCCCGCTCGGCCAGCGCCGCTACTGCGCCGGCTGCAGCCGCCTGCGGCAAGAACTCATGCGCGTCGAAACGCTCGCCACGCAAGGCCACAAACAAATCGCCAGCAGCCAGGCTGCGGGTGTCGCTGTGCACGCGAGCAATCAAGGTCTCACCCGAGCCGATCAGCCGCGCCGTCGGCACTGCCGCCAGCAGCAACTGATGGGCTTGAGCCAGGGTCATCAGGCAAGCGCTCACAGGCCGGCCCTCGCGATCAAGGCGGCGCGGGCTTCGTCCACATCCGAGAAAGGCTGGCGCACGCCGGCCACTTCTTGGTAGTCCTCGTGGCCCTTGCCGGCCACCAGAATCACATCGCGCGGGCCAGCTTCACGCACGGCGCGCTCGATCGCATGGCGGCGGTCCACTTCCACCAGGCGCGGCGCCTCAGCGGCCAGACCGGCTTCGATGTCGGCCAGGATCTGCTCCGGCGCTTCATGGCGCGGGTTGTCGCTGGTGATGATGACGCGATCCGCCAAGCGAGCCGCAATCGCGCCCATGGCGGGACGCTTGGCGCGGTCGCGGTTGCCACCGCAGCCAAACATGCAGAGCAAGCGTCCGCCGCGCGCCTCGGCCAGCGGCTTCAGGGCGCTCAGCGCTTTGTCCAAGGCATCGGGCGTGTGAGCATAGTCCACCACCAGCTGCGGCAACTCCAAGCCATTGCCCACGCGCTGCATGCGGCCCGGCACCGGCGTGACGCTGCCGGCAACGGCGGCGATCTTGGCCAGGCCATGGCCCAGCGCGCGCAAGCAGCCGATCACACCCAGCAAGTTGGCGACGTTGTATTCGCCGATCAAGCCGGTCTCAACCAAGATCGCCTGCTCGCCCTCACGCAGCGTGAAGGCCAAGCCACCGGCGCGGTAATGCAAGTCACTGGCTTGCAGGCGGGCAGCGCTGCTGAGCGAGCAAGTCCAAACGTCGAGGCGCGACGCCAGCTCCACCGCCAGCTCGGCGCCCTTGGGGTCGTCGATATTCAGCACCGCGGCGCGCAGACCCGGCACGTCGAAGAGCTCGCGCTTGGCGGCCCAATAGGCCTCCATCGAGCCGTGGTAGTCGAGGTGGTCTTGGGTGAAATTGGTGAACAGGGCGACCTGGATCTCACTGCCGCTGAGGCGGAATTCCTTCAGGCCGATGGAGGAGGCTTCAATCGCGCAAGCGCCGTAGCCCTCGTCCAGCATGCGGCGGAAATTGGCTTGCAGCAGCACCGGGTCCGGCGTGGTCAGGCCGGTGTAGTCGATATTGGCAGCGCGCGCCGCATGGCCGGGCCGTGCGGGCAGCGGCGGTTCGCCCACGCCCAGGGTGCCTACCACGCCGCAGCGCTGGCCCAAGAGCGAGAGCGCTTGCGCGCACCACCAAGCGGTGGAGGTTTTGCCATTGGTGCCGGTGCTGGCAATGATGGGCAAGGCCTTGGACGGCTGGCCGTAGTAGGCCGCGGCGATCAAACCGGTCTTGGCCTTGAGGCCGGGCAGCGAGGCCACACGAGCGTCCACAAAGCCGTAGGCATCAACGCCCTCGTCTTCCACCAAGCAGGTGGCGGCGCCGGCCGCCAGCGCCTGGGCCACGAACTCGCGACCATCGCGGGCATAGCCGGGCCAGGCGATGAAGGCATCACCGGGCTGCACCGCGCGGCTGTCGGTGCGCAGCACGCCGGTGGTCCATTCTTGCAGCCAGCGGGCGGCGGCTTCGGGGGATTTCAAACGGGTCAACATCAGAGAACTTCCTTGCCACTGGCGGCTTGCTGGGCCAGGATTTGCGGGCTAACGGCCAGATCGGCCGGCACACCCATCAGCTGCAGGCTCTTGGAGACGACCTTGCTGAACACCGGGCCGGCCACTTTGCCGCCATCGTGAAATTGCTGGGTGGGCTCGTCCACCATCACCGCCACGACGATGCGCGGCTGGCTGATTGGCGCCAGGCCCACAAACCAGGCGCGGTATTTGTTGCGGGCATAGCCGCGGCCTTCTTGCTTGTAAGCGGTGCCGGACTTGCCGCCCACGCTATAACCCTCGGCCTGCGCCATCGGCGCGGTGCCGCCCTTTGCGGTCACGGTTTGCAGCATTTGGCGCACCTGCTGCGCCGTCTTGGCGGAGAAGACGCGCTGGCCCTGCACCACTTCGCCTTCAGCGCGCTTGGTCATGCTCAGCGGCAGCAGCTCGCCGTCGTGCGCAAACACGGTGTAGGCGCGTGCCAGCTGCAAGAGCGAGGCCGACAGGCCGTAGCCATAGCTCATGGTCGCCTGCTCGATCGGGCGCCAGTTCTTGTAAGGGCGCAAGCTGCCGGTGACGGCGCCGGGGAAGGCGATCTGCGGGCGCTGGCCCATGCCGATGGAGGCATAGAGCTGGTGCATTTCGCTGGCCGGCATTTGCATGGCCATCTTGACGGTGCCGACATTGCTGGACTTTTGAATCACCTGCGCCACCGTCAGCGCATCGCTGGGATGGGCATCGCTGATGGTGGAGCCTGTGATGGTGATGCGGCCCGGCGCGGTCTGGATGACGGTGTCAGGCGTGACGCGGCCGGTCTCCAGCGCCTGCGCAGCGATGAAGGGCTTCATGGTCGAGCCGGGCTCGAAGACATCGGTCAGCGCGCGGTTGCGCAGTTGCTCGCCGCTGAGCTTTTTGCGCTCATCGGGCTTGTAGCTGGGGAAGTTGGCCAGGGCCAGAATCTCGCCGCTACGCGCATCCAGCACCACCACGCTGCCGGCCTTGGCCTGGTTGGCGGCCACGGCGTCACGAATAGCTTGGTAAGCAAAGTACTGGGTCTTGGCGTCCAGGCTCAGGTCCACATCTTCGCCATTGATGGCCGGCACGGTCTCACCGCGCGTTTCGACCACACGGCCGAGCCGGTCGCGCATCACCGAGCGCGAACCGTCCTGGCCTTGCAAGCTCTTTTGGAAGGCCAGCTCAATACCCTCTTGGCCGCGCTCTTCGCTGTTGGTGAAACCCACCACATGGGCCGAGGCTTCGCCTTCAGGGTAGCTGCGGCGGTATTCGCGGTCTTGATAAACGTTCTTCAGCTTCAAGGCCAAGATGTCTGCCGCCATGCGCTCACCGGCCTGCCGCTGCAGCCAGACAAAGCGGCTGCTCGGGTCAAGCTTTTTGTTCAGCTCTGCCGGGCTCAGGCTCAAGGCCTTGGCCAAGGCATTGAATTGGTCCACAGGCAGGGCCAAGATCTCGGACGGAATGGCCCAGAACGAAGGCACCGCGACGCTGCTGGCCAGCACCTGGCCGCTGCGGTCATGAATGCGGCCGCGGCTGGCCGGCAGCTCCAGCTTGTGCACAAAGCGAGCCTCGCCCTGCTGCTGAAAAAAGTCGCTGCCGATCACCTGCACATAGAGCGCGCGGCCGAACAAACCGGCCAAGCCGGTGCCCACCAAGACCAGCAGCAAACGCGAACGCCAGACCGGCGTGCGGGTGGCCAGCAAGGGGCTCTGCGTATGACTGAGTCCGCTGAGTCCGTCTTGGCGATTCTTGCTGCTGAAGCGCTTCGTCCCCATGATCAGAAGCTTTCTTCCACCGCTTGCGGCTGCGGCTTGGCCTTGTTGTTCTGGCTGGCCACGATTTGCGGCTTCACTTCCAGATCGGTCGGCACATTCAGCAAGCGCAGGCTTTGCGAGACCACCTGGCTGAACACCGGGCCGGCCACGGCGCCACCGAAGTAGACGCCGTTGCTGGGCTCGTCCACCATCACCGCCACGATCACCCGTGGGTTGCTGATCGGCGCCAGGCCCACAAACCAAGAGCGGTACTTGTGGCCGGCATAGCCCTTGCCTTCTTGCTTGTGCGCGGTGCCCGACTTGCCGCCCACGCTGTAGCCGCTGACCTGAGCCATGGGGGCGGTGCCGCCGGGGCCAGCCGCCATCTGCAGCATCATGCGCACGTCATGCGCTGTCTTGGGCGAGAACACCTTGATGCCGGCCGGGTTGGCATTCGCGTCTTGCCGCATCATGGTGACGGGGATCACCTCGCCATTACGCGCAAACACGGTGTAGGCGCGCGCCAGCTGCAGCAGCGAGGCTGACAAGCCGTAGCCAAAGCTCATGGTCGCCTGTTCCACCGGGCGCCAGCTCTTGTAAGGCCGCAGCTTGCCGGTGATAGCGCCGGGGAAGTCAATCTGCGGACGCTGGCCCAGGCCGATGGCGGTGTACATCTCATGCAGCTCGCGCGGCTGCATGCTCATGGCCATCTTGACGGTGCCGACGTTGCTGGATTTCTGAATCACCTCGGCCACGCTCAGCACACCGTGCGGGTGGGCATCGGTGATCTTGGAGCCGGTGATAACGATGCTGCCGGGCGCCGTTTGAATCGGCGTTTCGGGCGTAACCCGGCCGGTCTCCAGCGCCAGCGCGGCCACAAAAGGCTTCATCGTCGAGCCGGGCTCGAAGATGTCGGTCAACGCGCGGTTGCGCAGCTGGGCCCCGCTCAGGTTCTTGCGCTCGCCGGGGTTGTAGCTGGGGTAGTTGGCCAGGGCCAGCACTTCGCCGGTCTTCACATCCAAAACCACCACGCTGCCCGCCTTGGCCTTGTGCTCGGCCACCGCATCGCGAATGCGCTGGTAGGCGAAGAACTGCACTTTGGAGTCGATGGACAAGTCGATGTCACGACCATTGGCGGCGGGCACGCGCTCGCCGATGTCTTCCACCACCCGGCCCAAACGGTCGCGCACCACCGATCGAGTGCCATCCCGCCCTTGCAGCTCTTTTTGGAAGGCCAGCTCGATGCCTTCTTGACCACGCTCTTCGATATTGGTGAAGCCCACCACATGGGCGGCGGCCTCGCCTTCGGGGTACTTGCGCTTGTATTCGCGGTCTTGGAACACGCCTTTGAGGCCCAGCTCTTTAATCTGCGCGGCCACATGCTCATCGGCTTGACGCTGCAACCAGACAAAGCGGCTGTTCGGGTCGAGCTTGCGCTCCATCTCGGCCTGCGACCAGCCCAAGATCTTGGCCAGCGCCTGACGCTTGGCCGGGTCAGTGTCCATTTCCTTGGGGATGCCCCAGAAGGAAGGCACAGCCACGCTGGCGGCCAAGACCTGGCCGCTGCGATCATTGATGCGGCCACGGCTGGCGGGCAACTCGACCTGGTGCACAAATCGGGCCTCGCCCTGCTTTTGATAAAAGCGGGTGCCGATCACCTGGATGTAGAGCGCGCGGCCCAGCAAGCCGGCAAAGGCCAGACCCACCAGTGCCACCAAAAAGCGCGAGCGCCAGGGCGGTGTTTTAGAAGCCAACAAAGGGCTGCTGGAATAGCTAACGCTGCGCGCTGTCGGATTCCGGCCGGCGCCGGCCAGCGGTCGCTTGGACCGCTTGACCTGGGTCGCCCCCGAAGTACTGGGCTTGCGAAAACGGCTCAGCCAGCTCATTGCGTGCCTCCAGCGGTTGCGGCAACTGCCTTGCCGCCCTTGGCCCCCTTGCCGCTAGGCCCGTGGTCCTCGGCGCTTTGGGTCACGGCCGGGGTGATGGCGCGCATCTGCAAACGCTCGCGCGCCACTTGCTCCACCCGCAGATTGGTCGCCTGCGCATGACGCTCGGCCTGCAGGCGCTGGTTGTCAGCTTCGAGACGGCGGCCCTCGGCCTGAGCCCGGTCCAGCGCGGTGAACAGGCGGCGTGCTTCATAGGCGCTGCGCACCAGCACCAGGCCACTGGCCAGCACGGCAATGATCAGCAAGAGATTGAGGCGCCCGAACATGATGAACTTACTCGCGAATCGATCCGGCAATCACTCAGCGCGCCGATGGCGCTTCTTCACATGCACTTCCGGCAGCCGCGCCTCGGTGCGCTGCGCCACCCGCAGCACCGCCGAACGCGCGCGCGGATTGGCCGCCACTTCGGCGTCGCTGGGCATGATGCGGGCGATGGCCTGCAGCGCCAGCGGCTTGGGCTCGGCGAACAGCGCGCGGCGGTCCACCACCTGCTTGCTGTGGGCGCCGATGAAGTTTTTGACGATGCGGTCTTCCAGCGAGTGGAAGGAAATGATGGCCATGCGGCCGCCCGGGGCCAGCAAATGCAGGGCCGCGTTCAGCCCTTGTTCCAGCTCTTGGAGTTCGCCGTTGACGTGAATCCGAAGAGCTTGAAAGGTACGCGTGGCGGGGTTTTGACCCGGTTCGCGAGTCTTGACCGCACGAGCCACGATTTCGGACAGCTCATCGGTTGTTCGCACGGGCTGGCCGTCTGCGCGGCGAGCCACAAGCGCCTTTGCAATCTGCCCAGCAAACCGTTCTTCTCCATAGTTGCGTATCACTTCCGCAATCTGGCGCTCATCGGCGCGTGCCAAAAAGTCAGCAGCACTTTCGCCGCGCGTGGTGTCCATGCGCATGTCCAGCGGTCCGTTGAAACGGAAGCTGAAGCCACGCTCGGGGTTGTCAATCTGAGGGCTAGAAACGCCCAGGTCCAGCAACACGCCCTGCACTTGCTCAATGCCCAAACCGGCCAGCTGCGCTTGCATATCGGCAAAGGGCGAGTGGCAGATGGCAAAGCGCGGGTCGTCAATGCGCGAGTCACCGGCGGTGGCGGCGGCAATCGCCTCTAGGTCGCGGTCAATCGCGATCAGCCGGCCTTGAGCGCCCAGCTTGGACAGCAGCAAGCGCGAATGCCCGCCGCGGCCAAAAGTGCCGTCGACATAAATGCCGTCGGGCGAGGTCAGCACCGAGTCCACCGTCTCATGCAGCAAGACCGTGGTGTGCGAGAACAGCGGTGCCGACTCTGCGTTGGCAGCGTTGTCCGGGGTGTTATTGGAGTGAGCCATTAGAAGCTGAAGTCCTTGAGGGCATCCGGCATGTCGGACGCCATGACCTGGGCTTCATGCGCGGCATAGGCAGCCGCATCCCACAACTCAAAGTGGCTGCCCATGCCGAGCAGCATCACGTCTTTTTGCAATCCGGCGCTGGCACGCAGCTCGGGCGAGATCAGCACGCGGGCCGCGCCGTCGATCTCCACATCCATGGCATTACCCAAGAAGACCCGCTTCCAACCGGCCGCCGACATGGGCAGCGCGGCGATGCGGTCACGAAAGCCTTCCCACGCCGGACGAGGAAAGACCATCAAGCAGCCTTCGGGGTGTTTGGTGATGGTCAGCTGGCCGGCGCACAGCGCCTGCAAGACCTCGCGGTGGCGTGTTGGGACGGCCAAACGCCCCTTGGCATCCATTGCCAAGGCTGAAGCCCCCTGAAACACAAAATTCGCCACGGCGACCCACCAAATTGCACTTTTCAACACTTTAATACCCGAAAGGCACTGGGTCAAGGCAAATCGTGGAATTTCTCTTTCAAATCAAGTACTTAGGGAGGCTTTCTCAGAATTTTTAAAAGCAAATATCGTTCAAAAATAAGGACTTGCAGAGGGGTGTGAAACCAGAGCTTGAGAAAGCACAGGCACTTTCGGGGAAAGTTCACGGGGAGCGGGTATGGCGCATCAGACAGCGCCAGTTGGCCGGGCACTGCAGCCCGGTCAGCCGGCAGGCTCATGGCTCGGGGGTCCTCGCTTCGCTCCGACTGCCCTGCGCTGCTCACAGCTTGGGGCCAGCGCAGAACTCACTGCACTCGCTACGCTCGTTTCGTTCAAACATGCTGCGCCAAGTCAGTCGTTGAAGCGCGCTGCGCGCGCAGCCCCAAGCTGCTGCGCTGCTCAGCCCCTCACAAATCGCCCGGCAGCCGCCCGAACTGCAGTGCGCTTGCATAGCGAGCGATGGGCGACCGCGACGATGGCGATAGCCAAACTCGAAGGTGGCCCGGCCCGCCGACGGGCGATTTGTGCCCGGCCGAGAGCGCAGCGGAGCGGGTCAGGCGCGCGCAGCGCGCTTCAACATCATGCTTGGTGGCCCCTGTCTGAACGCAGTGAGCACAGTGAACGAAGTGAGTTGGCCACCGCTGGCCCGCGCAGTGAGCACCGAGGGCAGTCGGCTCGCCAGAGCCGACCCGGGCACCATGAGCACGGCGGCGGGCTGGGCCACCTGAGCGCGGCAGCCCGAAATCAAGAAAACAATGCAGCCAACATGACTGCACCAATTCCACTTATTCGCTACCGCCCACCACCGGCAGGCCTTCGGCGCGCCAGCGCAGCATGCCGCCATTCAAGTTGGCCACTTGCTTGAAGCCGGCTTTTTGCAGCAGCACCGTGGCTTGCGCCGAGCGAGCGCCGGAGCGGCACACCGCCACCAGCGGGCGCTGTGGGTCGAGCTCTGAAACCCGCGCCGCGAGTTGCGACAAGGGCAAGAGCTGCGCGCCCTCGATATGACCCAGCGCATCGATGAACTCCGCCGGCTCCCGCACATCCAAGAGCTGCAGTTTCCCAGCCGCGCCCTCACCCGCACGCAACTCCGCCAAAGCATTGGCCTGGATCTCCCAGATGCCGCTGAAGGCCAGCGTCAGCGGCGCCCACTCGCCTTCGTCCAGCGCCGCGCCATTCGAATCCGGCCGGCCGCAGACCAGGTTGGCAGGCACGGCCTTGTCCATCAGCTTGGGGTGCGGCAGGCCGAGATGGTTCATATAGCCGGCAAAGTCGGCCTCGTTGACATCGCCACCCAGGCGCGGGTTGAAGCGCAACTCCTCGGCGACGCTGGTGACCGTCAGACCGCGGTAGTCATGGCCGGGGTAAAGCAAACAAGCGGCCGGCAGGCTCAAGATTTGCGACTTGACCGATTGATACAACATGGACGGGCTGCCCTGCTGGAAGTCGGTGCGGCCGCAGCCACGGATCAAAAGGCTGTCGCCGGTGAAGGCGCGGCTCAAATCATCGAGCACATAGGTCAGGCAGCCATTGGTGTGGCCGGGCGTGGCGCGCACCTCCAAGTAACGCGAGCCGAAGGCGACCCGGTCGCCATGCTGCAGCAAGCGGTCCGCATGGGCCGCGCCCGAGGCGGCGGCCAACATGATCTGGCTGTCACAGCGCTGCTTCAGCAGCCAAGCGCCGGTGACATGGTCGGCATGCACATGGGTGTCGAGCGTGGCGACCAAGCGCAGGCCCAGCTCGCGCAGCAGCGCCAGGTCGCGGCGCTCATGCTCGAACACCGGGTCAATGATCACCGCCTCGGCGCTGTTCGAGTCGCCCAGCAAATAGGTGTAAGTCGACGATGTGGGGTCAAACAACTGACGAAAAATCAACATGGCAAGCGCCTCCAAAAATCAGTCAAGCGATGAGCCGCGCGCCGCGAAGAAACGGTCGTGCAGCCAAATCCCCAAGAGCATGGCGGGCACGAAAATCCAGGCCGCCTCCATGCCCTGCCCCAAAGCCACCAAGGCCGGGCCCGGGCAAAAACCGGCAATGCCCCAACCCACACCAAACAACACGCCACCGACGCCCAAGCGCACATCGATGCGCCGGCTATTGGGGATCTCCATCGCATCGCCACTCCAGGCTCGGCTTTGACGCTTGGCATAGGCAAAGGCCAGCAGGCCCACGCCCACCGCGCCGCCCATCACCAGTGCCAGGCTGGGGTCCCAAGCGCCGGCCAGGTCGAGAAAAGCCTTGACCTTGGCCGGATTGCTCATGCCGCCCAGCATCAGGCCCAGACCAAAGATCAAACCACCGAGCAAGGCCCACACGGCGCGCATCTCAAACTCCCAGCGTCAAGACATGACGCATCAGATAAACGGTGCCGAAGCCGGCCGCCATGAAGATCATCACATTCACCAGCGAGCGCAAAGACAGCCGGCTCAGCCCGCAAACGCCATGCCCGCTGGTGCAACCATTGCCCAGGCGCGCGCCAAAGCCCACCAAGACGCCCGCCAGCACCAAGCCCAGCGGCCCCACATCCACTTGCGCCTCCGGCCAAGGCGCAAAGCAGCGCCACAGCCAGGGCGCCAGAAGTAAACCTGCAATGAAAAACAAGCGCGCCGATTGCGAGACTGATTGCGAGGCCGCCCCAGCCCTGGGCTTGAGCAGCGCCAGCAAAGGCTCGGCGACGATGCCGATGATGCCGGCAATGCGGCCATTGCCCAGCAAATAGAGCGCACTGGCCAGGCCAATCAAGAGCCCGCCGCCCAGCGCCTGCCAAGGCGTGAAGTGAATCCAATCGATGTTCATGGCGCAAATCTTAGGGCAGTGGGCGGCAAGCGCTCCTGGCTTGTCACTGCCGTTTCATGCCGGCCTGTCACGCTTTTGACTTCGACACCCCCAAGAAGAGGCATACGCCGCCATGCCCACCGGTTTTCACCTCTTGATCGCGGCCCAGTTTGCCTCCGCACTTGCCGACAACGCCCTGCTCATCGTCATCATCGCCCGGCTGCAAGAGCTGAACCTGCCGGGCTGGTGGGCGCCGATGTTGAAGTTTGGTTTCACCGTGTCTTATGTGCTGCTGGCGCCTTTTGTCGGGCCGCTGGCCGACGCCTTCCCCAAGGCGCGCCTGATGGCCTGGATGAACGGCGTGAAGCTGCTTGCCGTGGGCGGCCTGGCCTGGGGCGTGCATCCCTTTGCCGCTTTCGCCCTGGTGGGTTTTGGGGCTGCCGCCTATGCGCCGGCCAAATACGGGCTGGTGACCGAACTGGTCGGGCCCGATCGCTTGGTGCGCGCAAATGGCTGGTTAGAAGTCTCGGTCGTCTGCGCTGCCCTCTTCGGCACGGTGCTGGGGGGCTTGTTGGTCAGCCCCTGGCTGCTGAGCCAAGGCGCGTACGCCGAGTTGCGAGAGGGGCTGAGCCACCTGGGCTGCTTCAGCGCCAGCGGCTTGGGCGTATCCATCTTGATTTTGATGGCGGTGTACGCCTTGGCCGGCCTGCTCAATCTGGGCGTGCCCAATAGCGGCGCCCGCTACCCGGCCAGCGGCATTCACCCCATCGCCTTGAGCCGCGACTTTTGGTGCGCCAACCGCAAGCTCTGGGCCGATGCCGACGGCGGCCTTTCGCTGGCCGTCACCACCTTATTCTGGGGCGTGGGCGCCACGCTGCAACTGGCGGTGCTGCGCTGGGCGGCCGATGTCTTGCAACTGCCGCTCTCGCAATCCGCCTATCTGCAAGCCGCCGTGGCGGTCGGCGTGATCGTCGGCGCCGCTGCCGCCGGCCGCTGGGTGCCGCTGCACGCGGCCAAGCGCATGTTGGTTTTCGGCGTGCTGCTAGGCCTGTTCATCCCCGCGATTGCCAGCACACAGAGCCTCACCTGGGCGATCCCGCTGCTGGTCTTGGTCGGCGCGGTGGGCGGGCTGATGGTGGTGCCGCTGAACGCCCTGTTGCAGCACCGCGGCTACACCCTGCTGAGCGCCGGCCGCTCGATTGCCGTGCAAGGCTTCAATGAAAACGCCAGCGTCCTGATGATGCTGGCCACCTACGCCGCCCTGCTCGCCCTGGATGTGCCTATCGTGGCCTTGATGTGGGGCTTTGGCTTGGCGATTGCGTTGGCGATGGGGCTATTGATGGGAAGGGAGACGAGCAGCAACCCAAAAACATGAAAGGAGGTCAATACCCTTGTGTCTTTTCTATGCGCATAAACGGCCGCACTACCCCTTTGGTTGAGGGGGACCCGTGCGCTTTTTGCCCCCCCTATCATCGAAAACCAATTTGCCCAACATAACTACCAACTAGCACGGAAGTTTATGAAAAAAATATTACGCAATTCTCAGCCATTCGCCGCAATATTTGCGTGCGCAATGAGCACCGCCGCATCAGCGAACCCGCAACTATTAAAAGTTGTCGTGACCGTCGACAAGCCTTCATACAACGCAACCTATTCTCTGGGTGTTGAAGCGAATGTGACGTCTGATCTTCCTCTGGTGAGCGTTACAGCAGACCACCAAGGATCGTCGACAAACAGCTTTGGTTCCTGGGCGCTGACTGACAAAGTCGCGTATTGGCACGCCTATTCGCCGTTATCGAACTATTTTCCGAAAGACACCGGTCCGGTTGATGGGATGCTGAACGTCCGCGCTACCGACACGGCAGGACAGCGTGCGGAAGTCTCTGTCCGATTTCAACCCTCGGAAGAGATGGAAATGCCGGAGGTCCAGTACGTGTGGACTGGGCTGGGTTTCAGCATCAGTGGACAAGCAGTATCTAAGGCAGACAACTACAACCTATGGGTGTGGGACCCCCTCAATCAGTCGTACGTCTACAGTGCGACATCGACTCAGGCTGATCAACTGAGTTTCATTGATGGCGCATTGCTAACGCCTGGTCATGGCTACCGAGTGTTCTTCATTGCCAACAATTACGTTACCAACGTTGCCGAGAACTACACCCTGCTTTACAGGTCGTACTCGGGCTTTGATCTGTCTGTGGCTGCCGCAGTGCCAGAACCATCGAGCTATGCGTTGCTGCTAGGTGGTCTGGGCGTAGTTGGTTTGATTGGCCGGCATCAGAGTGTGCGAGTCCAGCGAGAATAAGGATCCGAAGTGCATGGATCGGGGTCAGGTCTTTAATCTATAGGCAAGACCTGCCCCCCCCCAAAAAACCACCAGGTAGCTTCCGCTCAGCGCAGCATCCATCGAGGCGACGCGCAGCGAGCCGTATTCTTTGGGGCTTCCCCTTCTGCATGGGCGAGGAGCGGAGAATTTGCCGGGCGTCGCGCAGCGACTTCAAGCACTGACTTCGCGCCCCCTGTTTGAACGTAGCGTAGCGAAGTGAGTTGGGCGCGGCCCGGCAAATTTGAGTATCCGAGCGGACCCGAAGGGCCATGCGGCAGGGGCGCCTTCTTTGCCCACTTTCTTGTGCGCACAAGAAAGTGGGTCGGCCGCCGGGCCGAACTCCCGGCACGGTGCGGGCAGACGCGATCCCGTTTCACCAACAGGCCGTACGCACTAACCTCAAACGCATGAGATTTAGACGCTCGCCCTTAAACCGCCCCCTGCCTCACCCCCACAATCGGCGACCGATACGGCACTTCAGCGCGATGGATGACAGAGTCCAGCACGCCTTCGAAGCGGGCAACGATGCTGCTCCAGTCCAGCGCGCTGGCGGTTTGGCAAGCGGCTTCGCCCATGCGCCGACGGCCTTGAAGATCGGCAGCCAAGCTGGCGGCAGCTTGCACAAAGGCGGCGGTGTCGTCCATGGGCGCCAACATGCCGTTTTCGCCGCTGCGAATCAGCTGCGCGGCGGCGGCGTAGTTGAAGGCCAGCACGGCCAAACCGCTGGCCATGGCCTCGGTGGTGACGTTGCCAAAGGTCTCGGTCAGGCTGGGGAACAAGAACAAGTCGCCGCTGGCGTAATGCGCAGCCAAGTCTTCGCCCTTGCGCTGGCCGGCGAAGATGGCTTGCGGCAGGCGCTGTTGCAGTTCTTCTTGCTGCGGGCCGCTGCCCACCACCACCAGCTTGGCGCGCGCATCTTTTTGGCTGATGGCTTCAAAGGCGGCGATCAGGGCGGGTAAGTTCTTCTCGGGCGCGATGCGGCCCACATAGAGCACGACCAAATCATCCGGCGCCACGCCCCATTGCTCGCGCAAGGCTTGGCTGCGCCGCAAAGGAGTGAACTGCTTGGTGTCGACCCCGCGCGAAACCACGGTCAGGTTCTTGAAGCCACCGGCCTCCAGATCGCGCCGCAGGGCTTCGGTGGGCACCATGGTGTTTTGGGTGCGGTTATGAAACTTGCGAAGATAGGCCATGATGGGCTTGTAGAGCCAACCAATGCCGTAGTGCCGGCTGTAGGCGTGGAAATTGGTGCGGAAGTCGGAGCAAACCGGCAGCTTCAGATGCGTGGCCGCTTGCAGGGCCGACCAGCCCAGCGCGCCCTCGGTAGCGATGTGCACCACATCGGGCCGGTGCACCGACCACAGCTGCACCAGCGCCTTTTTGGACGGCACGCCCATGCGCAGATTCGGGTAGCGCGGAATCGGCAGACCGCGCATCAGCACTTCATGAAAACGCACCGCGGTTTCGGCTGAGTCATTGGCGTCTTGACGTGGCCGGATCAGCTGAACATCATGGTTACGGGCGTGCAGACCCTCCACGATGCGGGCGATGGTCATGGCCACGCCGTTCACCTCCGGCGGGTAGGTCTCGGTGACGAAGGCAATGCGCAAGGAGCGATGCGCCGCCGGGTAGTTGTCAACGAGGATGCCGTCCGGTGTGTCGTGCTTCATGCCTGCATGGTGCCCAGCACGCATAACAGTTCGATGACAGCGGACTATTTAATTGCAAGCAAGGGTCTGATGCCAGCAGCCCGGCGCTTTTCAAAGCATCGATGAGCCGCCATCGTCACGGAATTTTCATGCAGGGCCGTCACCATCGCGCCACCGAAGCCAAAGCGGCCGGCAAGCCCATGTGTTTGCGTCTTGCTGCTTTCGGCCTGGCGGGCAGTCTTTTTGGTTTGCCCTTTTCATTGTTTCTATCTTTCGAGGACGCGTGTGAACAAACCCTTCCTGCCCACTCTCGCTGCCACTCTGAAAGAGCAGCGCTGGGACGACCACCGCTACTACCACCACAGCCGCATCAACCAAAGCCTGCACCTGCTGAGCGCGGTCTGCTTTGTGATCGCCTACGGCATGCTGTACTTTGACCCGGCCATGGCCGCCATCTTGGCCTGGTGCGTCTCGATGACCAGCCGCCAGGCCGGCCACTTCTTCTTCGAGCCGCGCGGCTATGACCATGTCAACCAAGCCACCGACGAGCACAAAGAAGAAATCAAGATCGGCTACAACATCCAGCGCAAGATTGTGCTGCTGGCGATCTGGGTGGCCATCCCCGCGCTGCTGTGGTTCCAGCCTTCGGCCTTCGGCCTGATTCAGCCCGCCACCGACTTCAATGGCTTTGTGCATGACGTCGGCATGGCTTGGTTGGCGCTGGGCGCGGCTGGCCTGATCTTCCGCGTTCTGCAGCTGTGGATTCAGCAAGACCTGATGACCGGCGTGGCCTGGATGACCAAGATCCTGACCGACCCCTTCCACGACATCATGCTGTATCACAAGGCCCCGCTCTATCTGCTGCGCGGCGAGCTGATCGACCCGATGGAGCATGTGGCCCACGAGGTGCAAGCGAAGAAGCGCTAAAGCCTAGATCGCTGAAGCAAGCGAGCGAACGAACAAAGAAAGAAAGAGGGCTTCTTGCGAAGCCCTCTTTTTGAATCTTGATTCAGCGCTCTCGCTTCAGTCCAGCCATCAAGCCTTGCCGCCCGACCTGAAGGCTTGCCACATCTCCTTGAGCAGACCGCGCTTGATGGCCTTGTTGCTCAGGGCCGCATCCGCATCCCACCAGCCTTCAGACTTCATCTTTTGTGCCGCCTTCACAAAGCGATGCGTGACCTCATCGAAATCCGCGTCGCTGTAGTTCAAGCTGAAGATCAGCCGGCCCGTGCCCACCCAACTGAGTGCCAAGCCTTGCTCACGCAAATAGAACTGCAGCATCCAGTTGTAGCGCGAAGGCTGGGTGTAGAACACCGTCCAGATCGACTGCATCTGCGCCACTTGCACCGGCACGCCGCCATCCTTCAGCGCCGCATTGAAGCGCGCGGCGCGGGCGTTCCAGCGATCGTCCAAGCCGGCGTAGATGGCCTGAATCGCCGGCGTCTGCAGCCGGTCCAAGAAGACCTTCATGGCGCCCATCACATAGGGGTGGGCGTTGAAGGTGCCGCGGGCAAAGCAGATGTCGGCCGGGCGCTGTTCGCGGAAGCGTTTCATCAGCGCGGCCTTGCCGCAGACCACGCCGACTGGCAGGCCGCCGCCCAGAGTCTTGCCGTAAGTGACCATATCGGCGCGCACGCCGAAGTACTCTTGCGCACCACCGGGCGCCAGACGGAAGCCCAGGAAGACCTCGTCAAAGATCAGCACGATGCCGTTCTCGGTGCAGACCTGGCGCAGCTTCTTCAACCAGGCGGTGTAGGCCGCGCGGTCATAGCCGGCGCGGCGGCTGCTGTCCAGCAGCTGCGAGTCGCCCGGCGCGCCGGCATTCGGGTGCAGCGCTTGCAGCGGGTTGATCAAGACACAGGCCACGTCCTTGCGGGTGCGCAGCACCTTCAGGCTGCGCTCGTCCATGTCTTGCAAGGTGTAGGTTTCGCGCGGCGGCAAGGGGTTGCCGATGCCGGGCTGCACGTCCTCCCACCAGCCGTGATACGCGCCGCAAAAGCGCACCAGGTTTTTGCGCCGGGTGTGATAGCGCGAGAGGCGCACGGCCTGCATCACCGCCTCGGTGCCCGACATATGGAAGGACACCTCGTCCTGGCCGGAGATGGCCTTCAGGCGCTGCACGTTCTCAGCAACGCAGGGGTGGTAGGCACCCAGCACCGGGCCGAGCTGGTGGGTCAGCGCAATGCCTTCGTCCACACACTCGCGGTAGAAGTCGTAGCCGAAGACGTTGACGCCGTAGCTGCCAGTGAGGTCGTAGAAGGCGTTGCCGTCCAGATCCACCACCTGCACGCCGGAGGAGCTTTGCAAAAAGCTGCCGGTCTTCAAATGCTGGCGCAGATAGGGGCTGTACTGGAAGGGCACGCGGTAGCTGCCGGTGAACTGCAGGTCGGAGATGGCCTCGCGGGCCTGGGCCGACATGGCAATGCTCTTGGGGCTGCTTTGCGCCAAGGATTCCGCCAGGCGCTTGAAGCCGACGCGGCGGCGGCTGACGACGTCGTCGGGCGCGCCGTCCGAATTGAAGAACCGTGCCTCGTCGTAGGCGTAGCCCGGAATCCAGCCGGCCAGCCGCTTGGCCATGCGCGAGTGCCCGGCCAGCGAGCGATGCTTGGCGCGCGACAGCTCCAGGCGGCGCTTGGCGCGCGGCAAGGTCCAGGCCAAGGCGGCCAGGGCCAATGCGGAAAGTGCAAAAGTTTGATGTTCCATGGGATGGGCAAGAAGTCCAGTCCCTTATCTAAACAGCGCTGCTTGACAGCCTCATGAATATGACAATTTCTGTGCGAAAGATGCTCCAACAGGAGGATCTCAATTTCCTGCTCACCAACCGCATTCCGCGCATTGCGCTGACCCGTTTGATGGGCAAGTTCAGCCAGATCCGCAGCCCGCTGCTGGCCAAGATGTCCATCGCCGTCTGGCGCTTGTTCACCGACCTGGACCTGAGCGACGCCAAGAAGCAGCGCTTCGACAGCCTGCACGACTGCTTCACCCGCGAGCTAGTGCCAGGCGCCCGAAAGGTGGACATGCGCGAGGACGTGCTGAGCAGCCCTTGCGACGCCATCGTCGGCGCCTGCGGCCGGGTGGAAGGCCGCCAGGTCTTTCAGGCCAAAGGCTTCCCCTATTCGATGCAAGACCTGTTCGGGCCAAGCCAAGACACCTCCGCCTTTCAAGACGGCATGTTCATCACCCTGCGCCTGACCTCGGCCATGTACCACCGCTTCCATGCGCCGCAGGACTGCACGGTCGAGCATGTGACCCACATCGCCGGCGACACCTGGAACGTCAACCCCATCGCCTTGAAGCGGGTCGAGCGTTTGTTCTGCCGCAATGAGCGGGCGGTGCTGCGCACCCGGCTCAAAGGCGGCGAGCCGATTGCCATCGTGCCGGTGGCCGCCATCTTGGTGGCCAGCCTGCGCCTGCACTTCCTCGACCTCTTGTTGCATGTGGACTACCAAGGCGCCAATGAACTGCCCTGCCAAGCGAGCTTCAAAAAGGGAGAGGAGATGGGCTGGTTCCAGCATGGTTCCACCATCATCGTCTTCGTGCCCAAGGGCTTTGAGCTCTGCCCCGGCATCAGCACCGGCACGCAGATTCGCATGGGGCAGGCGCTGTTGCAGCATCAGTCGCCGCAGGCCTGAGCAAGAGTTTTGCAGAGCTTGGTGAGGGGTCGCTCCGATGACCCGGCCCGCCGCCGTGCTCATGGTGCCCGGGTCGGCTCTGGCGAGCCGACTTCCCTCGCTGCTCACTGCGCAGGTCAGCGGCGGCAAACTCGCGTCGTTCGCTTGGCTCACTGCGCTCAAACAGGTGCCGCCAAGCTAGACCTTGAAGCGCGCTGCGCGCGCCTGACCTGCTGCGCTGCGCCCTCGGCCGCGCACAAATCGCCCGTCGGCAGGCCGGGCCACCTGCGGGTTTGGTTTTCCCCACGAGACAAGGCTCCTCCCTCGCCTTGACAGGAAATTGATACTTCAGAGCCGCAGATTTCCAGTCTCTTGAGATCGACCCTCCTAGAGTTCTAGCCATGGTCAGAACGGTGCCAACCGACACCGACAAGGCCATGAGGAGAAGCTCATGCAACGGTCGAAAAGCATCATGCAGGCCAAGTTCAGCGCACCGCCTGCCGCGCGCGAAGTCGCGCTTCACCCCAAGCTCCAAACCGATGGGGCGATGAATATGCGCGAGGAACTCTGGTGGTCACGCCGACTGGCGTCCGGCTCTGACTGGATGCAAGAGTGGCTCCACAAGCCGCATCGGCGCTGATTGGCATTCCTCCAAGGCTCAGGCACCCTAGCCACGCCGCCCCCCCCTTTCGCAAGGCCTGTCTTCAGGCCTGCTCGCATTTCATCTTTCATGTCAATTTCCTTCGCCCCCATCGCGCTGAGCGATGTCGACAGCTATCGCGCGTGCATCGATGCCGTTGCCCGTGAGCGCAACTTTCTGGCCATCACCCAAGCACCTCCGCCACACCAGCTGACGCAGCTGATTCGCAGCAGCTTGGAGGATGACTCGGTGCTGATCGTGGCGCGCGACCAGCAGCGCGTGGTCGGCTGGGCCCAGATTCAGCGCGGCCAAGGCGCTGTGGTGGCCCATCGCGGCGATCTGGGCATGGGCGTGAGCCCGGCCTACCGAGGCCGCGGTCTAGGCAAGCAGCTCTTGCTGAGCTGCATCGGTGCGGCTGGGGCCAAGGGCATCGCCTGCATCGAACTGGAGGTGCGAGCCGACAATCGCTGCGCGCTAAATCTGTACCGCTCGCTCGGCTTCAACATGGATTCCATCGTGCGCGACGCCATGCTGATCGACGGCGTCTTCCACAACGCCTTTCGCATGTCTTTGAAGCTACCGGTCTGAGGCCAACTTTTCAGCGGATAGGCCTCAAGGCGGCCACTTCAAACCGCGCTGCCGACGCATGCAAATTGCATAGGCATGGCGCCACAGCTTGTAGTACGCAGTCGCAAACAGACCATCGAGGGCGAATCGCCAGAAACTGTATTCATCCAGACCCAGCACCAGCCTGAGGCTAGGCATCTGGGTGCCCAGCAAGAGCGCTCCAGAGAAGAATAAAAGCTTGGCTTCCAGGCTGGCAAGAAAGGACCGTGCTGACGGACCTGACCGAAGGCCACACGACTCACATGCCGACTGGCGCGATTCGCCCGCTTGGCCTGAGGCCTGCTGGGGCGGACAGTTAGGAAACTTGGGGCAGCGATGTTTGAGTTTTTCCATGGGCTCCATTTGTAGCGAGCCGGACCTCAAGAACTTGTAGAGATCAGCCTTCCCCGCGTACTGAAGCCGTCAATGCGGAGGTGTCGCTCCGCATTGACGGCCAGGCTTTCCCTGGTTCTAGACAGTTTCTTTACAGGCCCGCGGACAAGCTTGATGCGATCTTTGCAGAGCCCGGCGTCCAATCAAACGCAATCGAAAGCAAGCGGCCGCGTTTTGGCCGTGCCCCGTTTGACTCCATGCCAGAACCTGTTCCCCGATCTCCAACACGGCGGCCGCGCCGAACTGCCAAAGCCGACTCACTCGGCCCCATACGCATCTCTTCTGCCCAGCCCTTGGACCTGGCGGCGCTCACCGAACTTGAGCAGGCGGCCTTCAGCGGCGACCGCATCTCGGCGCGCAGTTGGCAGCACTTGATCCGCAGCGACTCGGCCATGGTGCTGGTGGCGCGCGGTGGCCAAGGTGGCGGCGAGTTGCTGGGCGCTGCGGTGGTGCTGCGCCGAGCCCGAAGCTCGGTCGCACGCCTGTACTCGATTGCGGTGGCAGCCAGCGCACGCGGTCGCGGTCTGTCTGACCGGCTGCTGGGCGAAGTGCTGCACAGTGCGCGTGACAGCGGCGCGGCCGTGCTGAGGCTGGAAACCCGGCTTCACAACCATGCGGCCCAGCGCCTCTTCAAACGCCATGGCTTCAGCGCGCTGGATCGCAAGCCGGCCTATTACGAAGACGGCGCCGACGCACTGCGCTTTCAAAAATCGCTATGGGACAGCGGCCGGGCGAATCAGGCCGTCGCCCTGCAAGCGCCCTTCTATTGCCAAACCCTGGACTTCACCTGCGGCCCTTGCGCCCTCTTGATGGCGATGGCCGCGCTGGACCCGAGCACGGTGATTGACCGCGCCGCCGAGATCCGGCTCTGGCGCGAAGCCACCACCGTCTTCATGGCGGCGGGCCATGGCGGCTGCGGCCCTTTCGGCCTGGCTCTGGCGGCCCTGCAGCGCGGCTTCGGCGCCACCGTTTACGCGCCGGCCGGTGCCTCGATGTTCATCGAGTCGGTGCGCGACCCGCGCAAAAAAGACGTGATCGCTTTGGTTGAGGCCGACTTCCGCAGCGAGTTGCTCGCCTCCAAGGCCGAATGGGTCAACACCGCGCTGACGCCGCAGCGTCTGGCCGAGCATCTGCGTCAGGGCGGCGTGCCCCTGGTCTTGATCAGCCTGTGGCGCTTGCACGGCGAGAAAGGACCGCACTGGGTGGTGGTGACCGGCTTTGATGGCCAGGTCTTTCGCATCCTCGACCCGATTGCCCCTGCACCGGCTGGCGCCGACCCCGGCCTCTCGGTCAGCGTGGACGAATTCAAGCGCATGGCGCGCTATGGGCGGCGCCGACAAGGCGCGGCCGTCATCCTCTCCAAAGGAACTTGATATGGCTTCCGATCATTTGATCGTGGTGGAACGACTCGCTGACTTTCGCTGGGTCGATGCCGACACCCGCGTGCTGACGGCCGAGGAGTTCATTTCCGAATGCAGCGCCGAAAGCGATGAATCAAAAAAGATTCAGGCCGGCAAGCGGCCACGCAAACTCATCAATCTCTGCCGCAGCTATGACTATCTGAGCCTGGGCTACTACTGCTCCCTGCTGGCCGAGGCCCGCGGCGACCGGGTCACGCCCAGCGTCGAAACCATTCTCGATCTGCAACACCGCAGCAACCAGCAAAGCTCGCTGGAGCGCCTGGACCGCCTGATTGCCGGGCTGGACGAGGTGCCGCGCTCGGTCAATACGCTCAGCTTCCATGTCTTCTTCGGCCACATCGAAGACCCGGAGCTGGCCGATCTGGCGCGCAAGGCCTTCGAGTTGTTCCGCTGCCCGCTGCTGCAGATCGAGTTGGAGCGGCCCGATGGCTTGAACGGCTGGAAGACCGCCGCTGTGCGGGCCTTGGACCCACGTGAGGTGGATGCCTCGCGCGACGCCTTGTTCATGGGTGCGCTCGATGAGTTCTCACGGCGACGCTGGAGCCCGGCGCTAGTGCCGTCTGCACCCAAGATGGATCTGGCAATCTTGCATGACCCGAGCGACCCGCTACCGCCGTCCAACTTGGCGACGCTGCAACACATGGTCGAGATCGGCCAGTCCATGGACATTGCCGTCGAATTGATTCGCAAAAAAGACTTCTCGCGTCTGACCCAGTTTGATGCGCTCTTCATCCGCGAAACCACGGCGGTCAACCACCACACCTTCAAGTTCGCCAAAAAGGCCGAATCCGAAGGCATGCCGGTGATCGACGACCCGGGCTCCATCTTGCGCTGCACCAACAAGGCTTTTTTGGCCGAGTTGCTGCGCGAACATGAAATCGCCACGCCGCGCACCCGCTTGGTCAGCCGGCGCAGCTTGCCCAGCTTCAAAGACACCTTGAGCTACCCGGTGGTGCTGAAGGTGCCCGATGGGTCCTTCAGCCGGGAGGTCCGCAAGGCCCAGAACTACGCACAGTTCCAAGAGATCGCTAACGCCATGTTCAAGGACTCCGAGATCGTGCTGGTGCAAGACTTTATGTACACCGCCTTTGACTGGCGAGTCGGGGTGCTCGGCGGTGAAGCCCTGTTCGTGGCGCGCTACCACATGGTGCGCGACCACTGGCAAATCATCAAACACGCTGGCGACGGCCCCTCCACCGAAGGCCGCACCGAAGCGGTGGCCCTGCAAGACACACCTATCGCGGTGCTCGACACCGCCATCCGCGCGGCCCGCCTGATTGGTGATGGTTTCTACGGCGTGGACCTGAAACAGACCGAGGCCGGGGTTTTCGTCATCGAGATCAACGACAACCCCAATCTCGATGTCGGCGCCGAAGACAAAATCCTCGGCGACGAGGTGTACCGGCGCCTGCTGAACCATTTGCTGGCCAAGTTCGAGAAGCGCGAACTTGTGGCGGCGCCTCAGACGCCGCTGCAGCTGTCCATCAGCAGCGGTGCTTTGAATCGCAAAAGCCCCCCTACCAAGCGAGAGAGTGGCGTGCCCCGTAGCGCGGCAGCTGCTTCTACTTGATGGGCCTGCAATCTCAGCGTTCAGCCAAAGCCAAACGCAGTGCCAGTCCAATGAAGACCGTACCTGCCAACCAATTCAAGCCGCGCTGAGCGCGGGTGGAGCGCTTCAGCACCTGGCTGAGCGCGCCAGCAAAGTAGGTGATGGAGCCAAAAGAGATCAGCGTGGCGACGATGAAGATCAGGCCCAGCTGGGCGATTTGCCAGGCCACCGGGCCTTTTTGCGCGGTGGCGGCATCGTCCACAAACTGCGGCAGCAAGGCCAAGAAGAAGAACACCACCTTGGGGTTGGTGAGGTTCATCACCACACCGCGGCTGTACATCTTCCAGGGGCTCAAACGCAGCTGCGCTTGGTCCGCCAAGGGCCCGACCGGTGCGCGCAAGACCTGATAAGCCAGATAGGCCAAATAGGCCGCGCCCAGCAGCTTGAGCACGGTGAAGGCCAAGGCCGAGGCGGCAAACACGGCCGCCAAACCCAGCGCAATCGCCGCCGTGTGCACCAGCAAACCGGTGCAAAGGCCCAGCACCACATAAAAGCCGGCGCGACGCCCCTGCATGGCGGACTGCATCAACACGAACACATTGTCCGGGCCGGGGGTGTAGCCCAGCAGCATGGCCAGGGTGAAAAAGGTCAAAGCGGTGTCGAAGCTGAGCATGGGGCGGGGGAATAGAAAAAAGGGCGTCGCCAAAAAGCGCGAAGGTGCCAATTGTCGCCCTGTCGGCCTCAGCCCACTCCGTTCACTCCCCCTGGCCGCCAAAGTTGCTACGGCTTGCGCAAGACCGATGCCGCGTCAATGACTGGTCTCATACCCAAAGGCGTCAGCGAGCCTGCGGTCGGCAGTCGCTGCAAAGTGCCCGGAGCGGAAACTCGCGTCAGAACATCACTAGGAAGTTGAGACCCGAAAGCTGACGTTGCCCGCCTGTGTTGCAGCGCCCGAATGCTGTCGTTCAACGTCCGAGCTGAGCGGCCGTAGTCAGCTGGCCGCGCGAAGCTGAAAATGTACAGGCAGCGTAGCGCGGCCAGCTGGCGGAGGTCCACTCGAGCGAATGGTTAGGCCTCTTCGTTCGCGGAAATGTTGAATACATCTCGAGCCCTCCCAATCAACTTATCGAACAACTTTGCATGGTCATCGAACGACGGACCATCAACTGGCCTAATGCATTCAACCGCAGCCCGAAGTAGGAAGATTGTGAAAACGGCAGTGAGTCTGAAGTTCGCGTCGAAGGTCGTCGCTCCAAAGTTGGGGCGCTTGTTGATGGAGCCATCGCGGTTTCGCACATGCCCCACGGAGTGGTCTGAAAAGCTACCGTGCGAGGAGTTTTCATTCAGGAAGTCACGGAGAAACTTGAATTTGCCATTGATTCGCATCGCGCGTGCGCCTGCGGTTGGAAGTTTGTTCTCGAGGGCGCGCCCCGCCTCGTCAGGAAACTTCTCAAGATAGTTCAAGAGCTCTATGTGTTCGACCAAGAGCCGAAGCAGCACACCGCTCTCTTGACCGTACCCATCGGCTATCAATCCGAAGGAGCAAACCGCGAAGTTTTTACCCTTGACAAGAGCGACACCACAGGCAGTTGCAAACGGACCCGCGGGTGAATGGCGTTCAAACGCACCCAAGCAACCATCGATCTGTTCGAAGGTTTGTGAAACCACTCTGAGGCGCGACGGATGCTGCGTTGACAGATGGGACAGCGCCAGTTCACGATTCGGCGAGAGGAAACTCTGGTGCATAGAAGATTCAGAGGCCTAACGTCCGAGCTGAGCGGCCGGAGCCAGCTGGCCGCGCGGAGCTAAAAACACACCAGCAGCGCAGCTCTGCCAGTTGGCGGAGGTCCACTCGAGCGCAGGGTTAGGGCGATTTCTCATGGCTCAGTGTAAATGTGCTTCTTTCGGCCAAGTTCATTGCAAGCCCCTAGGCTCACAGCGCGGCGGAGCGCCACCAGCGTTGGAACTCGAATCGGGTCCACTTTGACGTTCAGCTTGTTGTCTTTCTGGGAAGCCACGACTACATGCTGCTCCCAGCCCCCATTGGTTACCTTAGCTCTGTGCAACCAAACAGCAGCCTCTGATTGATCAGCTAAGCAACGCCCCCAAAAAAACCAGACTCGTTCGATCAGTTCCCGCGTCTCGTAATGATAAAAATCACCTGGAATCAAATGCCTTGGGTCTTGCTCTGATCCCTTCATTTCGCCATTTGATGGCGAATGTATGTATATGTTCGTGCCGGCGTCACACTCAGTACAGCCTCGGCCAGTGAATATCAGAAAGGGCTCTTTGCCAGGGTTGGCCAAGTACCCAATGAGGATTGGACTGAAGACGCCTGTGGAGAACGAGAGACCTTTGCCGTACCGAACCGCGCCGTAGCCGAGGTCCGACGTGGCTTGAACTTGGCCTACACCAAAACTAAGCGAGGACAGCAGCATCAGCCGAATCACGGACTTCACTTGAAGCGCCCTAACGTCCGAGCTGAGCGGCCGTAGTCAGCTGGCCGCGCGAAGCTGAAAATATACAGGCAGCGTAGCGCGGCCAGTTGGCGGAGGTCCACTCGAGCGAACGGTTAAGCATCGCTGTTGCTGGAAGCCAAGGGCGTTCCGTCCTCAAATGGATCAAGGCATTCCTTTGCTCGGACAATCAAAGTCTCGATAGCGTGCAAAGGGATTGCTTCTACAAACTGTGCAAAGAGAACTGTGTGGTCCGCATCGCATCGAAAGACTTCTGCGACGACTTGATCCTCACAGTCAAGCAACTCCACGCCAAGACCGTCGCGAACGACGTCCGACGCAACCTGCGTGCGCCATCCTTTCACGGACTTGGTCATAAATGCTTAACGTTCGAGCTGAGGGGCCGCAGCCAGCTGGCCGCGCGGAGCTGAAAATATACAGGCGGCATAGCGCCACCAGCTGGCGGAGGTCCACTCGAGCGACCAGTTAGGCGTCACTGCTTGCATGTCAGCGTGGGCTGCGGCCTGCCTAGGCCTGATAGCCTGCAAACGAGGTTACCGTATTTGAACTCGATAGCGCGCGGGTCGAGCCAGCGAACTAGTTTGAACTCGGATTTTGTGGCTTCCGGAAGCGCAATACCGTGTTCGCTGAGTTGCTCTATTGGCAACTCCTTCGCCCCAACAAGGCGAGTGCAACAGCCCTCGTCGCCATAAGTCAGTGTCTCTAGGCGAAGGACTGGCCTGTCATAGGCGACGCTCGCTCGCAAAACTACCAGCCGATGAAAGCGGCCGCGAACCTCTTGGCTTACGGGGCCGTAGGCATCTCCTTCCGACACGGACTCAATGAGCACATAGTCAGGGGCTTTCAGTGGAAGCTCTTTCAGCTTGAGGACACTCGTATCTTGGGCAAGCGCCCTTGCGATCACAAATAGCGATGCAGCAATACAGGCGAGTAGTCGGCCCAAGCCCATTTGGTGATGCCTAACGTTTGAGCTGAGCGGCCGGAACCGGCTGGCCGCGCGAAGCGAAAATGTTCTGGCGAGCGTAGCGCGGCCAGCCGGTGTAGGTCCACTCGAGCGAATGGTTAGGCCTCATTACTTTTAGCCTTTGCAGCGACTTGCTTGAGGACCGAAAAACTCATTCGCACATAGCCGAGTGCGAAGCAAATTGCAATTGCTGAGTACACCGTGTAGGTAACTAGGAGCGCAATTGGACCAAAAATTATTTCAAGATCGCCGCCCATAAACTGGACCAAGACCCACCAACCGAACAGAAGCACGACACTGAGGAAAACAGCCCAGCGCCCAGGGAGTTTTGTCTTAAGCGCTACCGCCATTGCGGCGCCCACAATGCATAGAAAGGCCAAGAAACCCAAAATGGAGCTTATCGCGCTTATTGTCGCGAGTTGATCCACCTCAGCGGGCGTAGGCGGCCTGAAGGCAAATACTTTGGACTGTGTTGAGCCACTTGTCATGTGAGGCCTAACGTGAAAGTGAGCGGACGCCGAAGGCGGACCGCTCCAATGACAGGTTATGCGTCACCGGTCGCATGTGAACTCAGTTCCGCAGTGGATGCAAATGAAGCGGCGGTGGCGATGCACATTCCACGCCACTCCTGCCCATCCATTTAATCTTGCCTGTGAAATCGAGTCAGGGTGAACCGGGGTGAATCCTTCAATCATTGGACGCTTTGCGCAAACCGGGCACTTGTGAATGAACGCGAGAAGTACATGCAGCGCTGAGAATCCAAGCGCGACATAAAGCGCCCACATGGCCCACTGAAGGGCTGCCGGTTTCAGCAATCCGACCAGCAGAACACCGCCGCCAGAAACCGCGAGCAGCGCCCAGGCCACCACGACGACTAAAGCGTCCCAGCGGATAAGTCTAGCGTGTGGGTAGTGACGCATAACGTTGAAGCTCAGCGGGCGGCGAAGCCGTCCGCTGCAGCGACCTGTTGTGCGGAGCCGTATTGAAAGCCCCACGGGTTGAATGCAAAAACTGTACATCGGAGCCACACCCATGTGGCGAACGCCCGAGGCGACAGGCTGGCCGCAAACTCAAAGACTCGTCGCGCACCATGGAAAGTGCACGCCCGACTTTGCCTGAACTGGCGAAATCTCTGCTGGCAAAGCCTGACACCAATGGAGTGACGACCGAACTGGCAAACCGCTGCGGAAATTGCTCCGCGTGATCGGGCCAAATGCGCAACCGGCCACGGCTCTTTGAAGAAGGATTAGCCTGCTGCACAACGTTTGAGCTGAGCGGCCGGAACCGGCTGGCCGCGCGAAGCGGAAATGTTCTGGCGAGCGTAGCGCGGCCAGCCGGTGTAGGTCCACTCGAGCGAATGGTTAGGCCTCATTACTTGTAGCCTTTGCAGCGACTTGCCTGAGGACCGAAAAACTCATTCGCACGTAGCCGAGTGCGAAGCAAATTGCAATTGCTGAGTACACCGAGTAGGTAACTAGGAGCGCAATTGGACCAAAAATCATCTCAAGATCGCCGCCCATGAACTGGACCAAGGCCCACCAACCGAACAGAAGCACGACACTGAGGAAAACAGACCTGCGCCCAGGGAGTTTTGTCTTAAGCGCTACCGCCATTGCGGCGCCCACAATGCATAGAAATGCCAAGAAACCCAAAATGGAGCTTATCGCGCTGATTGTCGCGAGTTGATCCACCTCAGCAGGCGTAGGCGGCCTGAAGGCAAATACTCCGGACTGTGATGAGCCACTTGTCATGTGAGGCCTAACGTTTGACATGAGGGGCAAACAGCGGCGGCACCGACCCCCGCGACGAGCACAAGCTTGAACCGCCGTTGTTTGTCCCCTCGATGGAATGGTTAGGGATCGACATGGACAAGCAGCTCTTCATAGTGATTGAGTACCTTGACCACGGCATCCTCAGCGCTGTAGCCGTCGGGACCCACTGCATCGTGATAGATGCGATACAAAGGTCCGTTTGGCCCGTCGTTCGTATTGATGTAGTAGTAATCCCCACTGCCCTCGGAGCACCAGGCAACTGGAACGTACCCGTCTTTAGCAACGCCGATGCCAGGCCAGAAGTCTGTTAGTTCGGTGGCAGATTGTGTCTCGTTGAGAAACCCCATATCTGCGCCCAGAGTAGACAAGTCAACGTCTTCGGAAAAGCTAGCGGATTTGCCCGCCAGGTGATTGGAATCGACGAACTGTAGCCAGTGAGTTGGTAGCATGTGCACTAGAGCCCTAACGTTGAAGCTGAGGGGCCGGAACCGGCTGGCCGCGCGAAGCGATGATGAACTGCTGAGCGTAGCGCGGCCAGCTGGTGGAGGTCCACTCGAGCGACTGGTTAGACGTCACAGCTTGTCCTGCCTATCCGACAACCAATTTGGAAACTTCTTCTCGAGCTGTACGGGTGTTGTTGAGAAGACAAAGATGTCCATTCCTCCATCGTACGGGCAATAGACGTTTTGGGAGCCTGGCGCTGCGAATGCGACCAAGGACTCTTGCTCGTTGGCAACTTCTCTGACGAGACGGTCAAAGAAGTCTGGCTTCCACGTTGTCACTAGTGCGCGTGTAACCAGAATGTCGTCGTCTTCCCTGGCTACCGCTCCCGTGTTGACTGGGAGCATCACAATGGATTGACGAAGTTGTCTTCCAGAAATTGAGCGCTTCTCCTTGAGCTTTCGACGGGTTGTCGAATACCGAGACTGGAAAGCGTACAGCGGCTCGCCAGGTGCGAACAACTCTGCCGCCACCTGAGTGTGGCGCGACACAATTTCTTCTACTTCACTCTTCGAGTCGGGATAGCGTTTGGACTCAGGCAGTGAGTGAAAGCGAGTCCAGTTTGACGGCAGGTAGCGCCTGAGGGCATGTCCAACAGGGGCAATGCTTCCGAAAGTGGATTCCCACCAAGCCAGTGGATCGGGCTGCATTTCGTGACGTCTAACGTTCAAAGTAACTGGCCTGCCGCATCTTCATGCGGCAGGTCCGGTTGACTGAAGGGTTGGGCGTCATGGCCGCACACCCTTGAGCGTGAAGGGAAGATGGTGAACCCAGCATTGCCCGTCTTGGTTTGAGACCATGACATGGCGTTTCAATGATGGAACACGCCACTCGGTGATCTCATTCGACGTTGATGTGGCGGCACCATATTCCTTTGTGAGCGTCGATACTGCCTCGGCGCAGGCTGCTCGCGGACGGAAGGCGATTGCGAGAACGTTTCGCGGGCTGCGCACAGCTACCGCCACCACGATAGTTGGCTCGGGAACACTTTGAGCGGCAACCTCCGAACAAGGCGCAATGAAACGCCCCTCGAAGCTCTCAGCGCGCACTGTGCGGTTCGGAGCCTCAAGGTTCTTGAACATTTTGAAGCCGACGCTACTCACGTTCAGTGCGCCGCGCACATTTTCAAATCGATGCCCGAGAGCGACCCCGCAAATCGGTGCTTCGGACGCAAGCGCAGAAGGCGGAAGGCACAACAGTACCAAAGCAAGTGTTGCGGATCGGAAGGGGAACATCATGACGCCCAACGTGTTGTAGGGAGACAGCCGTGTCCGTTTATCACGGCCTCCTGTCTCCCTAATACGGCACCCCCAACCTGCCTGCAGGGCGCGCCAAGTCTGGGTTTGCGTTGCATATATGTGTATTTATACAGCACTATCAAATCTGGCAAATGCGGCACCGGCAGTTTGCCAGTCCTAACTGGCTAAATCTTCGTGGTTTGCCCGACGGCTGACTGCGTGCTGCTGATTGGAGGCAAGC
>NZ_JAJIRO010000002.1 GCF_025717535.1 Paucibacter sp. Y2R2-4
CAGCTCAACTTGCAGCTACCGACTTGGCGTCAGCAGCACAGAAGCGAGATTATGACTGATTTTCTTCAATCTCGTCAAGCGTTTCGAAATTTCTTTCAACTCTCAACTTCTATCTCGCAGACCTCAGAAAGCAAGCTCTCGTCAGCGCAGCCCACTACTATAGCATTGAGTTTGTAGCCTAGTAAGAACTTCTTGGAAAAATTCTTGCTCAATCGCCTGAGGGGCTGGAAACGTCCGCACTGAGTCAGGCAAAAAGGGGATGGATACCGCCAAAAAGACGGGGCCATCGAGCCGCATGGCGGAGATTGGCAGCGCACGGCTCCACCTTGCAAAAATGGGGCCTGCCAAGCTGGGGCCTGTGGCCAACTGGATCAAACGATGTCCAGCAGCACCCACAAAGCCCCTACTTCATTCCTCTTGAAAAGCCTCTTCACGCTTGCTCTTGATCGAGGGCAACATCACGACAACCACCATCAAGAAGGCCGCAATCAACAGGCCCGCAGACAAGGGACGGCTCATGAATGTCCCCCAGTCGCCGCGCGAAAGCAGCAGAGCACGACGCAGGTTCTCTTCCATCATGGGGCCTAAGATGAAACCCAGCAATAAGGGCGCGGGTTCGCAGCTGAGCTTGTAGAAGGCATAACCCACCAGGGCAAAGATTGCCGTCATGAAGACGTCGAAGTTGTTATTGCTGAGGGTGTAGGTCCCAATGCAGCAGAAGGTCACGATGGCCGGGAACAAGAACCGGTATGGGACCGTCAGCAATTTGATCCAGACGCCAATCAAGGGGAGATTCAAAACAACCAACATCAGGTTGCCCACCCACATCGATGCGATCAAGCCCCAGAACAACTCTGGATTGCTGGTCATCACTTGCGGGCCCGGCTGAATTCCCTTGATCGTCATGGCCCCCACCATCAAGGCCATCACCGCGTTGGGCGGTATGCCCAAGGTCAGCATGGGAATGAAACTGGTTTGGGCACCCGCGTTATTGGCAGCTTCTGGACCTGCCACACCTTGGATTGCGCCCCTGCCGAAAGGAATGCGCGGGTTTTTGACGATCTTCTTCTCTAAGGTGTAGGACGCAAAGGAGGCCAGCAAAGCACCGCCGCCCGGCAAGACACCCAACACCGATCCCAAGGTCGTGCCGCGAACCACCGATGGCCAGGCCTCCTTGAAGTCCTGCTTGGTCGGCCACAAACCCTTCACATCCTTGGTGAACACCTCACGCTGTTCTTCTGGTTGCCCCAGGTTGGCAATGATCTCCCCGAAGCCAAAGATGCCCATGGCGATGACGACGAAACCGATGCCATCGGTCAGTTCGGGAATGTCGAACGAAAAGCGGGGCGTGCCCGAGATGACATCGGTATTGATCTGCCCCAGCAACAAGCCCAGCAAGATCATGGAGATGGCCTTGACCAGCGAGCCTGAGGCCAAGACCACGGCGCCAACCAGTCCCAAGACCATCAAAGAGAAGTACTCGGCAGGGCCGAACTTGAAGGCCAACTCGGTCAAGGGCGGAGCGAAGGCAGCAATGATGACCGTGCCCACGCAACCGGCAAAAAAGGAGCCCAAGCCGGCGGCGGCCAGCGCCGCACCAGCCCGACCCTGACGTGCCATCTGATAGCCATCAATGGCAGTCACCACCGAGCTGGACTCCCCCGGCACATTGATCAAGATCGCCGTCGTCGATCCACCGTATTGGGCCCCGTAATAAATACCAGCCAACATGATCAAAGCGGGCGTCGCATCCAAGGCGTAGATCGAAGGCAGCAACATGGCGATGGTGGCCACAGGCCCCAAGCCGGGCAACACGCCAATCAAAGTACCCAGCACTGCGCCACCGAAGGCATAGAGCAGGTTTTGCCACGTCATGGCCACGTGAAAGCCGAGGGCTAGGTTATTCAAGAGTTCCATGCGTCAGCCCTCAAGCGCCAAAGATAGTCGGCCAAACCGGGATCACCAGCTTCAGCCCCCAAACAAAGATCACCCAACTGCCAGCAGTCAGGATCACGCTGTTGAGCAAAGCATCTTTCCAGTGAAACTCATCACTGGCCATCGCGGACAAGGTGATCAAGACCGGCAACGTGATGGCCAAGCCAAAGCGAGGCAGCATTAGCCCGAAAACCACGATCGACGCCACAATGACCAGCAAGGGGCGCCAGGCAATCGCACCAATCGGATCGCCCCCCTCAGACTCGATGGTCAGGGCCTTGAACAAAACCATGCCGCCCAGGACGGCAAGTAATACGCCCAGTCCGAATGGGAAGTAGGCCGGCCCCGGCCGGGCCGATGAGCCAAAGTTGTATTCGCTCGAGGCCACCGCAAATGCCAGCCCCACCAACACGAACATCAACCCTGACCAGAAGTCTCTTTGACTCTTGATCTTCATTGCAAACCCCTTGTTGCGATCTATTGCGCTCTATGGACGGCGCATTCTAGGCAGGGGCAGAAACCGCGCGAGTGTGGGTTACACGTAAGGGCCAAGCATTCCCATGCCCAGCCCCAGAGTTTTACGGAGGGTTGCGGCGTTCAGCTTTGCCACTGCGGCGTGCTACGCAGGATTTCTTCCAGGGTCGTCACCCCTTCCGCCACCTTCATCGCCCCCGCCAGACGCAAGGGGCGCAACCCTTCTTGCATGGCTTGGCGGCGCAGCGCCGAGATGTCCGGCGAGGGATGCAGATGGGTCTTGATCGACTCACCCACGGTCAAGAGTTCATACAAGCCGGCACGGCCGCGGTAGCCGGTGTGTCGACACTCCAAGCAGCCCACGGGCTTGTAGGGCTTGACGCCGCCATTCATGCGCCAATGCTTGAGCATATCGTTCAGGGTGTCGCGAGTGACCGTTGGGTCCGGTGCCTTGCAATGCGGGCACAAAGTCCGCACCAGGCGCTGCGCCAACACACCAATCACTGTGGCACTGATCAAGTAGGAAGGCACGCCCAAGTCCGTCAAGCGAGTGATGGCAGAGGCCGCATCATTGGTGTGCAAGGTGCTGAACACCAAGTGCCCGGTCAGCGAAGCCTGAATCGCCATTTCAGCGGTGGCCAGATCGCGAATCTCACCCACCATGATGATGTCCGGGTCCTGCCGCATCAAAGCGCGCAGGCCCTCGGCAAAGCCAAAATCCAGCGCCACCTGCACCTGGGTCTGGTTGAAGGCCGGCTCGATCATTTCAATCGGGTCTTCAATGGTGCAGACATTGACCTCGTCGGTGGCCAGGCGCTTGAGCGTCGAGTACAGCGTTGTGGTCTTACCGCTGCCCGTCGGCCCCGTCACCAAGATGATGCCGTGCGGCTGGGTCACCAGCTTTTCCCAGCGTTCGGTGTCGTGGCTGGAAAAGCCCAACATGGCCAGGTCCTTGACCGCCGTATCGGGGTCAAAGATCCGCATCACCATTTTTTCGCCAAAGGCGGTCGGCAGCGTGGAGAGCCGCATTTCGACTTCATCGCCGGCCGGGTTGCGCGTCTTGATGCGGCCGTCCAACGGCCGGCGGCGTTCCACCACGTCCATACGACCCAAGAGCTTGATACGCGAGATCATCGCGTTCATCACGGTTGGCGGCAGCTGATAGACCGTGTGCAAAACCCCGTCGATGCGGAAGCGAATCACGCCCATCTCGCGGCGAGGTTCTAAGTGGATGTCACTGGCGCGCTGGTCAAAGGCGTACTGCCATAACCAATCCACCACCTGCACCACGCCCTGGTCATTGGCGTCGAGTTGCTTGTTGCTGCGGCCCAGCTCAACCAACTGCTCGAAACTGGCCACCTGGGTCGACTCGCCCGTCTTGGCCGCAGCGCGCACCGAGCGCGCCAAGGTGAAGAACTCGGTGGTGTAACGCGAGATCTCCAGCGGATTGGCCACCACCAGCTTGATGGGCTTACGGGTATGCGACTCGATCTGCGCTACCCAGCTGGTGTCAAAAGGCTCCGAAGTGGCAATCGTCACCTCGTTCAGCCCCACCAACACCGGTAGGCATCGCTTGGCCTCGGCATAGCCGACCGACATCACATCGGACACCCGCCCCACATCGACCTTGAGCGGGTCGATGCGCAGATAAGGCAGCTTAGCGCGCTGCGCCAGCCACTCAGTCAAAGCATCCAAATCCAGCGACTTGCCGCTGCTGCCCACCCGACTCAAACCCGCATGGGCCAAGCGCACCAAAGGGTGCAAGGAGCTGTCGCCCGCCGCGAAGCGCTGCTGGGTGCGCAGCACCTGTTCCTGGTCAATGACCCCATCTTCCAGCAACCAATTCAGCAGGGCTCGCCACTCCAGCCGCCCTTCTGACTTGGCAGTCACGGCAGCCGAATTCTCGGTTTTGGGCTTGGCATTCATGTCTGCGGCTCAGATCTCAGCTGATTGATGATGCTCAACGGCAAGGGGCGCACCAGCCGCAGCCATTTGCGCGCCGGCAGTTCAAACTCTGCCTCGATGGTAGCCGCTCGGCGCTCTAACTCCTCACGCTCCGGCACTTGCACGCCACGCGCGGCAACCACAATCGTGTTGCCCTCTTTGGTTGGCGCCAGGCTCCAGACCTGATCGCTGCCAAAGACCGCAGCGATACGCGCCGCGCTGCGCGCAAAGCTGGCATCGCGGCCAAACAGATTCACTGTCATCAAGCCGCCATCGGCCAGGATGCGGTGGCAGTTGGCATAGAAGGCCTCATCGTCCAAGACCGGGGAAGCAGCGTCATGGTCATAGAGGTCGACATTCAGGACATCGACCGTTTGCACCCGCTCCGGCTCGGCCACCCAACGCGCTGCGTCGGCGTTGAAGACCGTCAGCCGTTTGTCGTCCTCGGGCAAGTGGAACCAAACCCGGCAGGCATTGATCACCGTCGGGTTGAGTTCCACCGCGCTGGTCTGCATCCGCAAGACCTTGTGGCAAAACCGGGTCAGCGCCGCCGCGCCCAGGCCAAGCTGCACCGCATGGCCCTCCCGAACCTGCGCAGACTCACGCCACAGCATCCACACCATCATGCGCTGGATGTACTCCAGCTCCAGTTGCTGGGGCTTGCGAATGCGCATCGCCCCTTGCACCCAAATGGAGTCCAGGTGCAAAAAACGCACGCCGTCGTACTCGGACAGCGTGGCCGGGGCCCAAGCCACTTTTTTGGTTTTCTTGTTATTCATTGATTCGATGCGCTGAAAAAGTCGGGAACCATTTGCTGCCAAGCCGCCAGTTTGCCTGCATAGGCCAAGGTGTAGGCCGGGCTGCTTGAAGGCAACTGAAATATTTTGTAGCGCTGGGCCGCCTCCCCCAACTGAATCAGGCCCAAGCGCGCCGCCGTGCCGCCGTTGAAAGCGATCATGCGCAAGGCCGGCATGCCGGCCAGGAGTGCATGCAGATCACTGGCGCGCGGCTCGCGAATCTGGCTGTCTAGGCTGCCTTGGCGCTGAGTCTCGGTGATCACATCCCAGAGGCCAATGCGATGCTGCCGCAAGAGCTGCAATCGAGCGGCATAGTCGGCATCGACCAGCGGCAGAGCAAACACATCCGACAACAAGCGCCAAAGCTGATTGCGCGGGTGGCCGTAGTACTGCTGCGCCTTCAAGGACGCCACACCGGGGAAGCTCCCCAAGACCAGCAGCCGCGTATCGGGCGCCACATGCGGCGCGAGACCTTGCAGGCGAGGCAAGTCCACGCAAGCCTCAGCCATGGGCCACCAACAACTCTTGCAACTTGGGCAAGGCGGCGCCCACATTGACCGAAGTGATGCGAGCGGCTTGCTCCAGCGACCAGCCTCGCAAGTCCGCCAGACTCTGCGCAATGCGCGGCAACTCGGCCGGCTCGTTGCGGCCCGAGAGCTCGCCCGCCGCACGTTGCTCGGCGGTTTTGTAGAGCCAATGCGGCGGGATGTCCGGCGCATCGGTCTCCAACACTACAGCGGATTCAGGGACGCCTGCCGCCAGGCGGCGAATCTGCGCCGAACGCTCATAGGTCAAGGTGCCGCCAAAGCCGAGCTTGAAGCCACGGTCAACAAAGCGCTGCGCCTGCTGCTCGCTGCCGTTGAAGGCGTGGGCGATGCCGCCGCGCACCGCAATGCTCGAAAGCCCCGCCAACAACTGATCCGCGCTGCGCCGCACATGCAACAAGACCGGCAGATCAAAACGGCGCGCCAGCTTCAGTTGCTCGCGATAAAAAAACTGCTGACGTTCAGGGCTCAAGCCAGGCACAAAGAAGTCCAGGCCAATCTCCCCCACCGCCACCAAGCGTGGGTCGGTGGCATGACGCGCCAGCAGTTCCGCCAACAGGGTCAGGTCTTGCTCCTTCGCCTGCATCACATACAGCGGATGGATGCCCAAGGCATAGGCAAAGCCATGGCGATGCGCCAACTCGCGGGCCGCTTCGAAATCAAAGGCCCCCACCGCCGGAATCACCAGCATCTGGACGCCCGCATCGCGGGCGCGCAGGACCACCGCCTCGCGGTCGAGATCGAACTCGGGCGCGTCCAGATGGCAGTGGCTGTCGATCCACATGGAGCCCAGCCCTGAATGCAGAGCCGCGATCAACTCAACGGAACACCACGGTGCGGCGGCCGTTCATCAAGACGCGGTGTTCGGCATGCCATTGGATGGCACGCGCCAAGGTCACACACTCAACATCACGGCCGATGGCGACCAGGTGCTCAGGCGTCAGGCCGTGGTCAATGCGGGCCACTTCCTGCTCGATGATGGGGCCTTCGTCCAGATCGGAGGTGACGTAATGCGCCGTCGCACCGATCAGCTTGACGCCGCGCTCATGCGCTTGGTGATAAGGCTTGGCGCCCTTGAAGCTGGGCAAGAAGCTGTGATGAATATTGATGGCCCGGCCCGACAAATCACGGCACAACTCCGGTGACAGGATTTGCATATAGCGAGCCAGCACCACCAGATCGATCTGGTTGTCCGCGATCACCTCGCGGATCTTGCGTTCCTGCGCCTGCTTTTGCTCTTCGGTCGAGTTCAAAAGCGGGAAGTGGTGGAAGGGAATGTTGTGCGAGGCGGCCAGCTGATAGAAGTCACGGTGGTTGGAGACGATGGCCGGGATTTCGATCGGCAAATGCCCGGTCTGCACTCGGAACAGCAAGTCGTTCAGGCAATGGCCGAGCTTGGACACCATCAGCAACACGCGCGTCTTGGCTTGACTGGACACCAAGGTCCAATCCATTTGCAATCGTGTCGCCAAGGGCTCAAAAGCTAAGCGCAAGGACTCCACCGAAGCACCGCTCCCACACTCAAACTCGATGCGCATGAAAAAGCGCTGATGGTCGGCATCCCCATGCTGGGCCGAGGTCAGGATATTGCCACCCTGCTCCAACAACAAGCCGGTGACCGCATGGACGATGCCGGCTTGATCGGGGCAACTGAGCTTGAGGATGAAACGTGAGGAGGTCATGGTCCGCAGGGAAGTTGAATTGGGGGGTCAATAGTGAGGCCGACGCTGCAAAACGAGGTCAAGCAGAAACGGCAGGACCAGCAGTAGGGGCGGCCTGCATGGTGCCGCCCATCAGATGCAACTGCGCCTGACACTGCTGAGCCAGCCCTTGGTCATGGGTGACCATGACGAAGGCTGTGCCAATGTCCTTGGCGGTCGTCAGCATCAGCTCAAACACGGCCTGCGCCGTGTTGCGATCCAAATTGCCAGTCGGCTCATCGGCCAAGACGCAGGCCGGCTGGGTGACCAAGGCGCGCGCGATAGCCACCCGCTGCCGCTCGCCCCCCGACAACTCGGCCGGCCGATGCTGCACCCGTGCGCCCAAGCCTACCCGGGCCAGCATGGCCGCTGCCACCTCGCGTGCCTGCGCTTGCGGCATACGGCGGATGCGCAGCGGCATGGCCACATTGTCCAAGGCGCTGAACTCGGGCAGCAGATGATGGAACTGGTAGACAAAGCCCAGGTGCAGATTGCGCCAGCGCCCCAGCTCAGGCTCGGCCATATCGGCCAAATTGCGGCCCATCAAACTGACATGCCCGGTGCTGGGTTTGTCGAGGCCGCCGAGCAAATGCAGCAGCGTCGACTTGCCGGAACCCGAGGCGCCGACGATGGCCAGAGTCTGGCCACGCCGCACCGTCAGGTCCACCCCGCTCAGAACTTGCACATCCAGATCGCCCTCGGAGAAACGGCGTCCAAGGCCCAAGCCTTGCAGGACCACATCACGACCGACCTCATTCATAACGCAAAGCCTCGGCAGGCTGAACGCGGCTTGCGCGCCAGCTCGGATACAGGGTGGCCAAGAAGGCCAAGACCAGCGAGATCAGCACCAGCGGCGCGATATCACTCATGCGCGGGTCGCTGGGCATATGGCTGATCAAATACATGCTGGCCGGAAGAAACTGGGTGTTCAAGGCCCATTCAATGGTCGGCACGATCACATCCAGATTGAAGGCCACCAAGAGGCCCAGAGCCACGCCCGACAAGGTGCCCAACACGCCGGCCAAAGCGCCCTGCACCATGAAGATGGCCATGATGGAGCGTGGGCTGGCGCCCAGGGTGCGCAGAATCGCGATATCAGCCTGTTTGTCGGTCACCGTCATCACCAAGGTCGAAACCAGATTGAAAGCGGCAACCGCCACGATCAAGGTCAGGATGATGCTCATCATGCGTTTTTCCACCTGCACCGCGTCATACCAATTGGCATTGGTGCGGGTCCAATCGCGCACGCGGATCTCGCCGCCTAGGCTCAAGGCCAGCTGATCGCCAACCTGTCGGGCCTGGTGCACATCGTTCAAGCGCAGCTGTACACCGGTCGGTCCGTCCACGCGGAAAAATCGCGCCGCGTCCTCGACGTGAATGAGCGCCAGTCCACTGTCGTACTCATAGTGGCCGGCATTGAAGATACCCACCAAGGTGAACTGCTTGTAGCGCGGGATCACACCAGCCGGCGTGACCTGCCCGCTAGGGGCCACCAGGGTCAGCTTGTCGCCCTCGCGCACGCCCAGAGTGCGCGCCAACTCGGCGCCAACAATGATGCCCCACTCCCCCGGACGCAGCCGGGTCAGCGGACCTTCCTTGTTCAATTTGGCAGCCAGCGGCGTTAGCTCGGCTTCCAGCGCCGGCTCAATGCCTCGCACGACGGCGCCGCGCATATCCTCGCCACGCGCGATCAAGACCTGCGAGGCCACAAAAGGCGCCGCCGCCACCACGGCTGGGTTCTGCTTGGCCTTGGCCGCAGTGGCTTGCCAGTCCGGCAAGGCCTGACCCTGAAACTCCAGCAGTTCCACATGGGCGATCACCGAGAGCATGCGGTCCCGCACCTCTTTCTGAAAGCCATTCATCACCGACAAGACGATGATCAGCGCCGCCACGCCCAGGGCAATGCCCAGCACCGACACGCCGGAAATGAAGGAGATGAAGCGATTACGCCGCCCACCCCGTCCGGCGCGGGTGTAGCGCCAGCCAATTTGCAACTCATAAGGCCAATTCATGGGCGGGGATGCTAACCGACGCCAGCCATACGACCACGAAGTCAGGACCCGCCCTTTCTCGGCACAGACCATTGCAAAGCTGCATATTGAATAAGCAAATTCGAAAACAGTTGTTTTCAGAATAAGCAAAGCTTGGCAAGCTAGCGGCCTTCGCTGAACCAGCGTCAAACCTAGATTCGGAGCCGCCATGACACAGATCAACTCGCTGACTACCCCCGTTCGCCGCCGCCAGCTGATGCTGGCCACGGCCTTGGCCAGCCTGGCGACCTTGCCCATGGCAGCGCTGGCGCAGGCACCGGCAGATACTTTGCTGAACGTCTCTTACGACGTCAGCCGCGAGCTGTACAAAGAGATCAACCCCGCCTTCATCGCCCAATACAAGGCCAAGACCGGCAAAGCCTTGACCATCAACCAGTCGCACGGCGGCTCCAGCAAGCAGATTGGCTCGGTCATTGGCGGGCTGGAAGCCGATGTGGTGACCATGAACCAGGCCACGGACGTGGACACCCTGGCCGAGAAAGGCTTGACTCCGGCCGAATGGCGCAGCCGCTTCCCGAATAACGCGGCACCCTACAGCTCCACCATCCTGTTTCTGGTGCGCAAAGGCAACCCCAAGGGCATCAAGGACTGGGCTGATCTGACCCGCGCCGGCGTGCAAGTCATCATCCCCAACCCCAAGGTCACGGGCAATGGCCGTTACAGCTATCTGGCCGCCTGGGGCGCGGTGATCGCCAAGGGCGGCACCGAGGCCCAAGCACGCGAGCAAGTGGCCAAGATTTTTGCCAATGTGCCAGTGCTGGACGGCGGCGGCCGCGGCGCCACCACCACCTTCACGCAGCGCGGCATTGGTGATGTACTGCTGACCTTTGAATCCGAAGCGGAAATGATCGAGAACGAATTCGGCAAGGGCCTGTTCGAAGTCGTCAACCCCAGCGTCTCCATCGAAGCCGAAGCGCCGGTCGCCATCGTCGACAAGGTCGCCGCCAAAAAGGGCACGACCGTGGTGGCCAAAGCCTATCTGGACTATCTCTACACGCCCGAGGCGCAAGCCATCATCGCCAAACACAACTTCCGCCCGCGCGACACTGCCGTGTTCAAGCGTGAAGAAAAGCGCTTTGCGCCGATCAAGCTCTTCAGCGTTGACCAGTTGCTGGGCGGCTGGTCCAAGGTCAGCAAGACGCATTTCGCTGACGGCGGCACCTACGACCAGATCGTCGCCGGCATCAAGCGCTAAATCGACATCTCAGCGTATTCTTTCTTCGACATGAGCTCTGCCGTTTCCGCTGCTGCACGACCAGCACCCGATGAATTGCCCAAACGCGCCAAGCGCCGGGTCTTGCCCGGCTTTGGCCCGACCATGGGCTTTACCTTGTTCTATCTGTCGCTGATTGTGTTGATCCCGCTGTCGGCGGTGTTCATCAAGTCGGCCGGGCACGGTTTTGACGCCTTTTGGGCGGCCGCCAGTGCCCCGCGTGTGGTGGCCTCTTACAAGCTGAGTTTTGGCCTGTCGCTGCTGGCTGCCGCCATCAATCTGGTGTTCGGCCTGATCTTGGCGTGGAGCTTGGTGCGCTATGAGTTCTTTGGCAAGAAGATTGTCGATGCGCTGATCGACCTGCCCTTCGCCCTACCCACCGCCGTGGCCGGCATTGCGCTGACCGCGCTGTATGCCCCCAACGGCTGGCTGGGCCAGTTGCTGGAGCCCTGGGGCATCAAGGTTGCTTTCACGCCCTTGGGCATCTTGATTGCGCTGGTCTTCATCGGCCTGCCTTTCATTGTCCGCACCGTGCAGCCGGTCTTGGAAGACATGGAAACCGAGCTGGAAGAAGCCGCCGCCAGCCTGGGCGCGCACCGCTGGCAAACCTTCCGCCTGGTGGTCTTGCCGACCTTGATGCCGGCGCTGCTGACCGGCTTTGCGCTGGCCTTTGCGCGCGCCGTGGGTGAATACGGTTCGGTCATCTTCATCGCCGGCAACCTGCCCATGGTCAGCGAAATCACGCCACTGATGATCATCTCCAAGCTGGAGCAATACGACTATGTCGGCGCCACCGCCATCGCCGCGGTGATGTTGATTTTTTCCTTCACCCTGCTATTGCTGATCAACGGCTTGCAGGCCTGGAGCTCACGCCGTAACGGTCAAGAAGGACGCAAATAATGGCCGGCATCGTTTCAAGCTTGGGCGTGCCGCAAAAGAGCGGCGGCCGCTACCAAAACAATCCCGCCACCCGCGAGGCCCCATGGGTCCGCTACCTGCTCCTGACTCTGGGCCTGAGCTTCTTCGCTTTGTTCTTGGTGATGCCTTTGGTGGCCGTCTTCAGCGAGGCGCTGCGCAAAGGCTGGGAGGTCTACCTCGCGGCCTTGGTCGAAGCCGACGCCGTCTCGGCCATCAAGCTCACGCTGATCGCCGCCGTGATTTCAGTCCCGCTGAACCTGGTGTTTGGCGTCAGCGCCGCCTGGGCGGTGGCCAAACATGACTTCCGTGGCAAGCAGTTGCTGATCACCTTCATCGACCTGCCCTTCTCGGTGTCGCCAGTGGTGGCGGGCTTGGTCTATGTGCTGCTGTTTGGCGCGCAGGGTTGGTTTGGCACGTGGCTGCAGGCCAATGATGTGAAGATCATCTTCGCCGTGCCCGGCATCGTGCTGGCCACCATCTTCGTGACCTTCCCCTTCGTGGCGCGCGAGTTGATTCCCTTGATGCAGGCCCAGGGCCGCGACGAAGAAGAAGCCGCCACCGTGCTGGGCGCTACCGGCTGGCAAACTTTCTGGCGCGTGACGCTGCCGAATGTGAAGTGGGGCCTGCTTTACGGCGTGATCCTGTGCAATGCACGTGCCATGGGTGAGTTCGGCGCGGTGTCGGTGGTCTCGGGCCATATCCGTGGCCAGACCAACACCCTGCCCCTTCATGTCGAGATTCTCTACAACGAGTACCAGTTCGCCGCCGCCTTCGCGGTGGCATCGATCCTGGCCCTGCTGGCCCTGGTCACGCTGATCCTCAAACAATTCGTCGAGTGGAATGCCCACCGCGTTCTGAAGGAAGCCCCATGAGCATCCAAGTCAAAAACATCCACAAATCCTTTGGTGCATTCACCGCCCTGGGCGACGTTAGCCTCGACTTCCCCACTGGCGAGTTGGTGGCCCTCTTGGGCCCCTCCGGCTGCGGCAAGACCACGCTTTTGCGCATCATCGCCGGCCTGGAAACGGCCGACCGGGGTCAGGTCTTGCTGGACGGCGAAGACGCCTCCGACACCCATGTGCGCGAGCGTCAAGTCGGCTTTGTGTTCCAGCATTACGCCCTGTTCCGTCACATGACGGTGTTCGAAAACGTCGCCTTTGGCCTGCGCGTCAAGCCGCGCAAAGAGCGCCCCAGCGAGTCGGAAATCAAGCGCAAGGTGCATGAGTTGCTGAACCTGGTGCAACTCGATTGGTTGGCCGACCGCTTCCCGCCACAGCTCTCCGGCGGCCAGCGCCAGCGCATCGCCCTGGCACGCGCCCTGGCTGTTGAACCGCGCGTGCTGCTGCTGGACGAGCCCTTCGGTGCGCTCGACGCCAAGGTGCGCAAAGAACTGCGCCGCTGGCTGCGCCGTCTACACGACGAACTCCACATCACCAGCGTCTTCGTCACCCATGACCAAGAAGAGGCCCTAGAAGTGGCCGACCGCGTGGTGCTGATGGACCATGGCAAGGTCGAGCAAATCGGTACGCCGCAAGAGGTCTACGAACATCCGGCCACGCCCTTTGTCTATGGATTCTTGGGCGCGGTGAACCGCTTCGAAGGCCGTGCCGAGGGCGGTGTGATTCATTTGGGCGATCAGCACCTGAGCTTTGGCAAGTCCCTGACAGACAAAGTCGGCCAAGTCCAGGCCTATGCGCGCCCGCATGAGTTGCAGATCCTGACCGCAGCGGATGCCCGCGGCCTGCCCGCCACCGTCGAGCGAGTGCTGAGCTTCGGCGCCGCGGCGCGGGTGGAGTTGACCGGCTTGGATGGACAAGCCCTGGAAGCCGAACTGACCCGCGAACAAGCGGCATCGCTGAATCTGCAAAACGGCCAGCGCGTGCATTTGAGCGCCTCGCGCCTGAGTTTGTTCGAGGCCGGCTCCGGCATCTGAGTTTCAAACCCAAGGTCCAACAAAGTCTGGTCCTCGGGCTCTTAAGAAAAAGGCCCGCTGAGCGATCACTCAGCGGGCCTTACTCATTGAAATCGAGGCAATGCAGCTCAGGCCGTCTTGCGTCGCCGAGCAATGGCGCCGACAGCAATCAAGCCCACGGCCATCAAGCCATAAGTCGAGGGCTCAGGCACGGCCGCGGTCACGCCGAAGGTGATGTTGCCGCTGTCCCACTGGCCATCGGCCACGCCGGGAGCACCATCTTTCCAAGACTCGGAGAACTCAACGCGCAAGATGCCATCCGCCTGCACATTGAAGGCCAAGCCCAGATCGGTCAAGCTGGCGGAGCCGGTATAGGTCTTGGTGCCGGCGAAGAACTCGGTGCCCGGTGTGAAGACCACGCCGTCATTGCCGGCCGAACTGCTGAAACTGACCTGCATGTCGGCCAACCAGCTCTCACCGAAAGCAGTCAGGGTGACGTTCCAATCCACCGACGCGATGGTGGCATTGGCGCCGACATTGAAGAACTTCACCGTATTGCCGGGGTCGCCTGGGAGGCCCACGCTTTGTGCGCCAGCCACATCGACCACCAAGCTGCTGTATGGCGACGGGGCATACAGATCAACCGCACTGCTCAGCGCGCCATATTCAGCCAAGACCGGCACCTGGATTGCGCTCGGCACCCGGTCACCGGCATGGGCTGACCCTAAGCCCATTGCGCCTAGCGCTGCCGCCACGATCATCCACTGCCGAGCCACTAGCGTTTTCTTATGCATTTCAGAGCTCCAAAGCTTGAGTTAGTAGGAAAGCTGCCCATGGGTCCCCCTGAGCTGTCGTGAATTTGTCACGCGCCAAGCACTAGACCAAGAGGACTGACCCCTAAGGGGCACAAGGGACCGCAGCTAGGCTCCCAGGGAAATCCCTTGGGTCTTCAAGCTGACAGGGGCGACCCTGCAAGTCCTTCGTTCAAGGCCAGCGAATCAATCCGAGCGCCAAGCTGGCCGGTCGAACCCAAAAATAAGACCACATAAATACCAAAAAAGATGGGAGCCCATTTACTTTCTAGAGCTTTGAATCTGAGCCGGCCTCGGAGAATCCCCCTCTTTAGAGGGATGAATTGATTTTTCCACCCCCGATCCAAGTGTGGAAAAACCCGCAAATCAGCGAAGACCCCCCGTGGGCGCGGGGTTTGGTATTTAAGTGGTCCTTCCTACACTATGTTCATCAGTTTGAAACCCTATACAAGGGTTGAGTCAACCCCTATATCAAGGAACCTCGATGACACAGCGCAATTTTCTGAAGAGTGGTCTGGCCGCAGCCGCATTGATCTTGGCCGCCTCAGCCAGCCAAGCCGCTCCTACCGTTCTGGACTTTTCGGAACTCCAGAACATCGGCAACAAAAAGGTAAGCAGCATTCAGGACGGCGGCTACACCCTCTCCAACAACTGCGCAGGCAATGCTTGCTTCAAAGGCGGTAAAGACAGCTTGCGTTCCGATGTTGGCGGCTCATGGACCACGCTGAAGAAAGACGATGGCAAGGTGTTCGACTTACTGAGCATTCAGTTGGACGACGTCTACAACGGCTTTTGGGGCCCGGCTTACAGCGACTACAAGATCGACTTTACTTTCAAGTACGCATCGGGCAAAGAAGGCAAGAAGACCGTCTTCTTGGACCAGACCTTTGGCTTCCAAACCTTCAATCTGAACGAAACCTATTTGCGCAGCGCCAGCTGGATGTCCACCGCCTACCTGCGCTTCGACAATATTCAGACCAGCCCCATTCCTGAGCCAACCACCCTGGCCCTGCTGCCCTTGGCCCTGGGCGGTGCCTTCTTGGCCAGCCGTCGTCGCAAGTCTGCAGGCAAGTAATTTGCGCTGAGGCTGACTCGCCGAGCTGATGCCCAAAGGCGCCAGCCAGGTGCCCGCCGGCAGTAAAAAGCCCGTTCAGGTCAACGCCTGAACGGGCTTTTTGTCATGTGAATCGACAGAAGGATCAGTGCGCCTGATCCCAGTTCGCACCGACGCCCACCTCGGCCAAGAGCGGCACCTTCAACTGCGCCACGCCGGCCATCAAGCGCGGCACCTCGGTCTTAACCCAATCGAGTTCAGCTTCGGGCACCTCGAAGACCAATTCATCGTGCACCTGCATGACGATGCGGGTCGCCTTGCCTTCGGCATCCAAGGCCGCTTGCACCGCAATCATGGCCAGCTTGATCAAGTCGGCTGCGGTGCCCTGCATCGGCGCATTGATGGCCTGGCGCTCGGCGCCGGTGCGACGAGGGCCGTTGCCGGAGTTGATTTCGGGCAGCCAGAGGCGCCGACCAAACACCGTCTCCACATAACCCTTGGCCTTGGCTGACTCGCGAGTGGCGTCCATATAGTGCTTCACACCCGCAAAGCGGTTGAAGTAGAGGTCAATGTAGTCGCGCGCGGCCTTGGGGTCGATGCCCAGTGACTGCGCCAAGCCAAAGGCGCCCATGCCGTAGATCAAACCGAAATTGATGGTCTTGGCATAGCGGCGCTGCTCGGAAGTGACTTCGTTCAGCGGTGTGCGGAACACCTCGGAGGCGGTGGCGCGGTGCACATCCTCGCCTTGGCCGAAGGCGCGCAAAAGGCCTGGGTCTTCGCTGATATGCGCCATGATGCGCAGCTCGATCTGCGAATAGTCGGCGCTGACAATCAAATGCCCCGGCGGCGCGATAAAGGCCTCGCGCACGCGGCGGCCTTCGGCGGTGCGGATCGGGATGTTCTGCAGATTCGGGTCGTTACTGGACAAACGCCCGGTCACCGCCACCGCTTGCGCATAGTTGGTGTGCACCCGGCCGGTGGCGGGGTTGATCATCAAAGGCAGCTTATCGGTATAGGTGCTCTTGAGCTTGGCCAGGCCGCGGAACTCCAAGATCTTGGCCGGCAGCGGATAGTCGGCCGAGAGTTTCTCCAGCACCTCTTCATCGGTGGACGGCGCGCCCGTGGCAGTCTTCTTGACGACCGGCAGACCCAGCTTGGTGAACAAGATCTCGCCAATCTGCTTGGGGCTGCCCAGATTGAAGGGCTGGCCGGCAATGTCATAAGCCTCTTGCTCCAGCGCCAGCAGGCGCTGACCCAGCTCATGGCTTTGCGCCTGCAGCACGGCGGCATCAATCAAGACGCCGGTGCTTTCAATGCGCGCCAGCAAGGCGCTGGTGGGCAACTCGATTTTTTCGTAGACAAAGCGCAAGCCGGCTTCATCCTCCAGCTGTGGCCACAGGCGCTGATGGACTTGCAAGCACATGTCCGAGTCTTCGCTGGAATACTCGGCCGCGCGCGCCACATCGACCTGCGCAAAGGGAATCTGATTGACGCCTTTGCCACACAGGTCTTCATAGCTTAGGCCGCTGCGGCCGAGAAAACGCTCGCCCAAAGCGCCCAGGCCGTGGCTCTTGTGCGCTTCCAGCACATAACTCTGCAACATGGTGTCATGCAGGATGCCGCGCAGGGCGATGCCATGGTTGGCGAAGACATGGGTGTCGTACTTCAGGTTCTGGCCGAGCTTGGGCGCATCGGCATCTTCCAGCCAAGGCTTGAGCTTGGCCAAGACCTCCTCCAGCGGCAGCTGTTGCGGCGCATCCGGGCCGTCATGGCGCAAGGGGATGTAGGCCGCTTCGCCCGCCTGCACGCTGAAGGAGATGCCAACGATGCGGGCCTTCATCGGCTCGAGCGAATCGGTCTCGGTATCGAGCGAAGCAAGCGGCGCCGCTTGCAAGCGAGCGAGCCAGGCATCGAAACGGTCCCAATCCAAAATGGTTTCGTAGTCGCGCGGCAACGGGGCGATGGGCGCAATGCCGGGCTCTGCGCTTGGCGCATCGGCAAACAAATCGCCACTCTCACCCAAGGCCGGGGCCACCGCTGCGGGCGCGCCGCCAAGTTCCTTCAGCCAAGTCTTGAAGCCATTGCGGGCATAGAAGTCGCGCAAGCCCTCCTCGTCGACCGGCTTCAAGGCCAAGGCATCCAGCGCTGGCCACTGCGGCACATGGCCATTCAGATCACAGTCGCACACCACCGTCACCAGCTTGCGGCCCATGGGCAGCCAGTCCAGCGCCTTGCGAAGGTTCTCGCCCGCCACGCCCTTGATCTTGTCCGCATGAGCAATCACGCCGTCCAGCGAACCGTATTCGGCGATCCACTTGGCCGCGGTCTTGGGGCCAACTTTCTCGACGCCGGGCACGTTATCGACCGTGTCGCCCATCAGGGTCAGGTAGTCGATGATGCGGTCGGGCGGCACGCCGAACTTGGCGACCACGCCGGCCACGTCCAGCGTCTCGTTGCTCATGGTGTTGATGAGCGTCACCTCATGCGTGACCAACTGCGCCAAGTCTTTATCGCCGGTGGACACCACCACCGCATGGCCGGCATTGGCCGCCACGCGGGCCAAGGTGCCAATCGCGTCGTCCGCCTCAATGCCGGGCACTTCCAGAATCGGCCAGCCCAGCAAGGCGACCACTTCGTGAATCGGCGCGATCTGCTCGCGCAAGGCATCGGGCATGGGCGCTCGCTGCGCCTTGTATTCGGGATACCAATCGTCGCGGAAGGTCTTGCCCTTGGCGTCGAACACGCAGACCGCATGCTCGGCGCCGATTTGATCGCGCAAGCGCTTCATCATCGCCACCATGCCGTGCACCGCACCGGTCGGCACACCGCCGGGGCCGCGCAAATCGGGCATCGCATGATAAGCACGGTAGAGATAGCTGGAACCGTCGACCAGCAACATGATGGGTTTGCTCATGGGCGACATTGTCGTGCAGGCCAGCGGCATAGAATGGCAGCATGTCACCCGCCCACGCTCACTTCTCCTTCTCTGGCATTTCTGGCTTGTTGCAGGCCTTGCTGATGAGCTTGCTGCTCAGCGTCAATGCGCAAGCCGCAGAACCCGCCGCTGAGAAAGCCAGCGACAAGCCGGCCAGCGCCCCCGTGGTCGCGGCCGGCGTGCCGGATGCGCAAGTGAGCGAAACGGTGATTGAAGATGACAGCAACCGCATTGAAGAACTGCGCGTGCGAGGCCAAACCCAAAAGGTCACGGTCCAGCCCAAGAACAGCAAACTACCAAGCTACGAGATCATCATGGGCGACGGCAGTCGCGACCTCTCGCCCGGCGCCGGCACCAGCCGCGGAGCCGCTGGCCGGCGCGTGTGGAGCGTGCTGAATTTCTGATGGCCAGGCCGGCCTGCCGCACTCGGCAGCCCCTCCTCCTGATCCTGGCCCGAACTCTCTCTAGCTGAAGACATGGCCGTATTCACCGAAGTTTCCCTCAGCGAAGCGCAAGCACTCGCCCATCGTTTGAAGCTGGGCCCCGTGCTGCAGCTGCGCGGCATCAGCGCCGGCATTGAAAACACCAACTACTTTCTGACCACCGAGTCGGGCGAGTATGTGCTGACGGTGTTTGAACGGTTGGGCTTTGAGCAACTGCCTTTTTACCTGCAGCTGATGAAGCACCTGGCCTCGCGCGGCTTGGCGGTGCCCGACCCGCAGGCCGATGCCGAAGGGCAGATCTTGTTTGAGCTGCAGGGCAAGCCCGCCGCCGTGGTCAACAAGCTGCGCGGCGGCCACCAGTTGGCGCCTGACCTGTTCCACTGCGAGCAAGTCGGCGCTGAGCTGGCTCGCATGCATTTAGCAGCGCAAGACTTCCCCTTTGAACAAGCCAATTTGCGTGGCCTGGCTTGGTGGAATGAGACGGTGCCCGTGGTGCTGCCCTTCCTCAGCCCCGAGCAAAGCGAATTGATCAGCGCCGAGCTGAGTTTTCAACAGCAACTGGCGGCCTCGGCCACTTATGCCGAGCTGCCGCGCGGACCCATCCATGCCGACCTGTTTCGCGACAATGTGATGTTCGAAGGCTTAGCCGGCCGCGAGCGCCTGAGCGGCTGCTTCGATTTCTACTTTGCAGGCGTCGACAGCTGGCTGTTTGACCTGGCGGTCTGTTTGAACGACTGGTGCATTGACCATGCCAGCGGCCGGCTTGACGAACAACGCGCGGCCGCTTTTGTGCGCGCCTATGAAGGCGTGCGCCCCATGAGCGGCGCTGAGCACCGCTTGCTGCCGGCCCTGATGCGCGCCGCCGCTCTGCGTTTTTGGCTGTCGCGCTTGTGGGATGTCTACCTGCCGCGAGAGGCCAGCATGCTCAAGCCGCACGACCCCAGCCATTTCGAGCGCGTGCTGCGGGAGCGCATTGCGCGCCCCTGGCACGCCACCCTAGCTGAGTAGGCCCGAACGGCTGGCTCAGCTTTTTGCAACCCCTCTGTTTTGATCCTCTGCCTCCCATGATGCTGCATCTGCAAACCGTGCCCGCCCGCAACGGCCTGCTCTGGATTCGCCATGGGCTCAAAGTGTTCCAACGCAAGCCGCTGGTCTTGTCGGGCCTGCTGTCTGTGTTTTTGTTTGCGGCCTTTGCCACCATGCTGCTGCCTGGCGTGGGTTTCATGCTGGTGCTGATGTCCATGCCCTTGCTGTCGCTCGGCTTCATGCTGGCCACGCATTTGGTCTTGCAGGGGCAAACGCCAAGCGCGGCTGTTTTCCTGGCGCCGCTCAAGCTGACACCGCAGCGGCGCAACAGCCAATTGCTGCTGGGCGCCTGCTATGCCTTGGCCACTGTTGGCATCGGCCTGCTGTCGGAGGCGATTGACGGCGGCAGCTTCGAAACGCTGCAGCAACTGATGGTGGACAACGCGCCCGCCGACAAGATTGCCGAAGCCACCGCAGACCCACGCCTGTTTTGGGGCGCTGTCACACGCCTGGGTCTGGCGGCCTTGCTGTCGGTCCCCTTCTGGCATGCGCCGGCGCTGGTGCACTGGGGTGGCCAGGGCGTGATGCAAGCCTTGTTTTCCAGTTCCCTGGGGCTGTGGCGCAATCGCGGCGCCTATGCCTACAACGCCCTGCTTTGGTTTGCCCTGGTGATGGGTTTGGGCATAGGCCTGACCCTCCTGATGACGGTATTGGGCTTGGGGCAAAAGCTTGCCCTGGTTTTGATGCCCATGGGCCTCTTGATGACCACGGTGTTCTACGCTTCGCTGTACTTCACCTTCATCGACTGCTTTATGTTCGGCGCCCCCAAGGACTTGCCGGCCGAAGCCACAGGCAACAAGCCCGACACCTTGGCCTGAGCGCGATCCCGGCGCACCCCATCCATTTGGACTATCTGGCGCACACAAGAACGCCATAAACCACCAAAACCACAAGGGCACACAAAAACAGTCATCTTGATGACATATGCGCTCTCTACATTGCGGGCTTTGTTGAACACAGGCGGGCAAACCCTTGCCGACCTGTTGTTTGATTCAGCCATGCCACACGGCATCACTCCCGCAGTATTGAGACCGCAGCATCTATGTCGACTCCTTCCCAGCCCTCCCGCCGCCAAGCCCTGAAGTTCCTGGGCACACCGTTTTTGCTCCCCATCGGTGGTGTCGGTGCCAGCTTCAGCCTGAGCGCCTGCGGTGGCAGCGATGACCCAGCCCCCAGTTTCGTGTCGGCCGCCTTCAGCGCCATGGCGGCGCCCACACTGAGCACGCCCGATGCCATGGCCCGCGTTGAAGTCGGCTCCAGCCTGCAAGTGCTGTTGAGCGACCAAAGCAAGCAGACCTTCAAGCTCAAGTACGAGCCCTTCTTCATGACCGGCAGCACCGTGCCTGATGGCAAGGGCGGCACTGTCTTGGCAGGCGCTTATTACGACATCAACAACAAGCCTATTCTGGACACCACGGTGGCCGGCAAAGAGCGCCACTTCTTCTCCGACTCGCCGGACGGCACGTCGCTGCTGAGCCTGGACAAGGCCGAAGTGGCCGGCATCAAGGGCAAGGCCGTGTTTGCCGTGGTGCAGTTCGAATACACCACCCGCGCGCAAGACGAAAAGACCGATATGTACGGCAAGCTGCCGTCGCCGATTGCCGTCCTGACGCTGGATCAAGACCAGAGCACCGGCAAGCTGAGCCTGGTCAAGTACCACAATGTGGACACCTCCTCGGCCCACGGCTTGTGGATCACTTGCGGTTCCAGCCTCTCGCCTTGGGGCACACACCTGTCCAGCGAAGAGTACGAACCCGACGCCTTCGGCCTGCTGGCCAAGACTCCCAACAAGACCCAAGCCGACGCCCAAGCCCAATTCAAAGCCTTCAGCAAGAACCTGTTTGGCGATGAAACCAAGGCCAACCCCTACCACTACGGCCACCTGCCCGAAGTGACGGTCAATCCCGACGGCACGGGCAGCATCAAGAAGCACTACTGCATGGGGCGCCTGTCGCATGAGCTGATTCAGGTCATGCCCGACAACCGCACCGCGCTGATGGGCGACGACGCCACCAACAGTGGCTTGTTTGTCTTCGTGGCTGACAAGGAAAAAGACCTGTCTTCCGGCAGCCTGTATGTGGCCAAGATCGGCGCGGGCTTCTCTTTGGACCCGGCCTCTGCAGGCGCAGCACTGAGCTGGATCAAGCTGGGCTCCGCCACCAGCGCCGAGATCGAAAAGCTGGCCAACACCCTGAAGCCCAACGACATCATGGACGTGGCCTTCAGCGACCCCAAGGACGCCAGCTTCACCAAGATCTGGATCGACGGCGGCAACCAGTGGATCAAGATCAAGGCGGGCATGGAAAAGGCCGCGGCCTTCTTGGAAACCCACCGCTACGCGAGCTATGTCGGCGCCAGCATGGCCTTCACCAAGATGGAAGGCACCACCGTCAACGCCAAGGACAAGATCGCCTACTCGGCCCTGCAAAACATGCAGAAGTCCATGGTGCGCAATGGTGCAGGTTGGAACGAAGCCCATGGCGTGACGCTGGAAAAGGCCGTCAATGCCGGCGCCGTCTTGGCGCACACCCTGGCCGGCGGCCAGAAGGACACGGCCGGTGGCGCCATCAACAGTGAATGGATGCCGACGCTGACTAAGGCCTTGCTGGTGGGCGAGGACATTGCCGCTGACGCACTGGGCAATTTGGCCAATCCCGACAAGATCGGCGCGCCGGACAACCTGAAGTTCTCGGAGAAGCTGCGCACACTCTTCATCGGCGAAGACAGTGCCTACCACGTCAACAACTTCATCTGGGCCTATAACGTCGACACCAAGCAGCTCTCGCGTCTGGTCTCGATGCCTGCGGGCGCGGAAGCCACCGGCCTGGGCGTGGTCGACGACCTGAATGGCTGGACCTACATCACCAGCAACTTCCAGCACCCCGGCGACTGGGTTGCCAGCTTGCACGGCAAGGTGCAAGCCCAGCTGGATCCGCTGGTGCGCAGCAACTACAAAGATCGCTTCGCTGCCGCCGTTGGCTACCTGACGGCTGAAACCACCAGCGTCAAACTGAGCCAGATCTAATCGTCGCTGAGCCGCCTTTTCGCCAATGCGAAAAGGTCGCCGACCCCCCTGTCCAAGAGAGGCCGCTCCCCGCATCGCGCGTGGGCGGCCTCTCTTTTTTTGCTCTCGCTTTTTGCTCTCGCCTTAGCCTACATACCGTCTTGCATTCAGGCCTGCAGTTGGGGTCATGCGGGATAGAGGCAAGCCAAGCCAGGCGATAGACTCTGAGCCACACTTTTGCCGAGGACGCTCATGAGCCCTGCATCGGTCCCCTCTCCTGTTGCCAGCAAGCGCAGGACCACGTCGCCACAATCCCTGGTGATTTTGCTTGCGACACGCAAAGGCGCCTGGCTGTTCCACGGCGACTCCAGCCGTAAGCGCTGGAAGGTCGACGGCCCGCATTTCCTTGGCCACAACATCAGCCATTTGCAACTGGACCCGCGCGACGGCCGCACCCTCTTGGCTGCCGCTAAGACCGGTCACCTCGGCCCGACGATTTTTCGCTCGACCGACCTCGGCAAAACATGGACCGAGGCTCAGCGGCCGCCAGCGTTTGACAAGCCCAGCAATGGCTTGCCGGCGCGCTCGGTCGATCACAACTTTTGGCTCTGCCCCGGACATGCCAGCGAGCCCGGCGCTTGGTATGTGGGCACCTCTCCGCAAGGCCTGTTCCGCTCGACCGACGGCGGCATCAGCTGGTCCGGGCTACCGGGCGTCAATGACAACCCGCAACTGCGCGAATGGATGGGCTCGGCCCAGGACGGCACGCCCGATGGCCCCAAGCTGCACTCCATCCTCATCGACCCTCGCGATCCCGCGCATCTGATCTTTGGCATGTCGGGCGGCGGCGTGCATGAGTCTCACGACGCAGGCCTCACATGGACAACGCTGGTCCAGGGCCTGGAGGTGGTGGAGGGCTTAGACCCCAATATCCTCACCTTCCACGACCCACATTGCATACGCCAATGCCCCAGCAGGCCTGAACGGCTCTATCAACAAAACCACTGCGGCATCTACCGACTCGACCGCAGCGCCGAGTCAAGCGCAGAGCCGGGCACAGGCCGTTGGCAGCGCATAGGCCGCAAGATGCCCAAGAGCGCGGGAGACATCGGCTTCCCCATGGTGGTCCATCCGCATGATGCCGACACCGCCTGGGTCTTCCCCATGGATGGCTCCGACGTCTGGCCACGAACCAGCCCAGCGGGCCGACCGGCGGCTTACATCACCCGCAACGCCGGCCGCAGCTGGCAGCGCCTGGACCAGGGCTTACCCCGCAGCCAAGCCTGGTGGACTTTGAAGCGCCAAGCGATGACGGTCGACGCCATGCAAGTCCCGGCGCTGTACTTGGGCACCACCAGCGGTGAGCTGTGGGTTGGCCATGAAGAAGGCGCGCACTGGGTCAATATCGCCCGCCATCTGCCGGAGATCTATGCCGTGGAAGTGGCGGCCTTGGCATGAACGGGGCACCCAGTTCGAAAGCCGGTCAATGAAGGTCTTGATTCCCTCTGCCTTACGGTCTTACACCGGGGCCTCTCAGCTGGAGGCGGACGGCGCGACGCTGGCGCAGCTGTTTGTGGAGCTCGATCGCCGCTACCCCGGCCTGCGCTTTCGCGTCGTTGATGAGCAGGGCCAGCTGCGCGCGAACATGCGCATCTTCGTCAACGGCTTGGGCGTACGTGATATCAGCCACGCCTTGCAAGCCGAAGATTTCGTCGCCATCGTGCTGGCCTTGAGCGGCGGCTAGCTGCGCGGCAGAACTTAGTCGATCGGCGTCAGCTTGGCCACGCTCAGCGCCAGCCACTTCATGCCGTGACGACCAAAGTTGACCTGCGCCCGAGCATCGGCACCGCTGCCCTCCAGCGTTAGCAACACGCCTTCGCCAAACTTGGTGTGGAAGACGCCCTTGCCGACCTTGAGTCCGCCATGTTCATCGGCCACCTTTTGCGCGGCCGCCTGCTTCATGCTCTTGGGCACCGGGGTGGTGTCATAAACGGGCTTCTCGACCCGGCCGGCACCGACCATGGATTTGAGGCCCGAGCCCCGCTCCCAAGCGCTTTGATATTCCTTGGCAAAACCGGAGCCAAAGCCCTGGTTGCGCGGCGTCAGCCACTTCAGCGCGGCTTCCGGCAACTCATCAAAGAAACGGCTCTTGACGTTGTAGCGGGTCTGGCCGTGCAGCATGCGGGTTTGGCTGAAGGCCAGATACAAGCGCTGGCGCGCGCGGGTGATGGCCACATACATCAGGCGCCGCTCTTCCTCCAGGCCGTCGGTGTCGGACATTGAGTTCTCATGCGGGAACAAGCCCTCTTCCAAGCCGGTGATGAAGACCGCGTCGAACTCAAGGCCCTTGCTGGAATGCACCGTCATCAATTGCACTGCGTCCTGGCCGGCCTGCGCCTGGTTGTCGCCCGCTTCCAAAGAGGCGTGGGTCAAGAAGGCCGCCAGCGGCGACATGATCTCGCCGGTTTCAGCATCGGGCGTGAAGTTGGCCGGCGCGACCGCCGCAGGAAAGCCTTCGGAGATGGCGCCGGGCGACAGCTCGTCGACGGGCAGCGCCACGGCATCCTTGCCAAAGCCTTCTTGGGTCACAAAAGCTTCGGCGGCGTTGATCAGTTCGCCCAAGTTTTCCAGCCGCTCGGCGCCGTCTTTGTCGTTACGGTAATGCTCGTTCAGGCCGGAGACTTCCAGGATCTGCTCGATGATCTCGCGCAGCGTCAGTCCAGTTGTGAGGTTACGGGTTGAGTCGATCAGGTTGGTGAAGCCCTGTAAATTGCTGCCCGCCTTGCCAGCTACCGCGCCGACGCTTTGGTAGAGGCTGCGGCCGGACATGCGGGCCGCGTCCTGCAGCAACTCGATGGCGCGCGCGCCGATGCCACGGGTTGGGAAGTTCACCACCCGCAAGAAGCTGGTGTCGTCGTTGGGGTTCTCGAGCAGTCGCAGATAAGACAGCGCATGTTTCACTTCGGCACGCTCGAAGAAGCGCAGGCCGCCGTACACCCGGTACGGAATGCCTGCATTGAAGAGGGCCGACTCGATCACGCGCGACTGGGCATTGCTGCGGTAGAGCACCGCAATTTCCTTGCGATCCATGCCCTGGCGATGCAAGGCTTGCGCCTCCTCGATCAGCCACTGGGCTTCGGCGAAGTCGCTGGCCGCCTCATACACACGCACCGGCTCACCGGGCCCGGCCTCGGTGCGCAGGGTCTTGCCCAGGCGGCGACTGTTGCGGCTGATCAGCTCATTGGCCGAGTCGAGGATGTTGCCGAAGCTGCGGTAGTTCTGCTCCAGCTTGATGACCTTCTTGACGCGGTACTCACGCTCGAAGTCGGCCATATTGCCAACGCGCGCACCACGGAAGGCGTAGATGCTCTGGTCATCATCGCCCACCGCCACCACGCCTTGACCCTTACCCGGGGGCGCGAACATCTTCAGCCAGGCGTATTGCAGCTTGTTGGTGTCTTGGAACTCATCGACCAGCAGATGCTGGAAGCGACGCTGGTAATGGTCGCGCACCGCCGGGTTGTCGCGCAGCAACTCGTAGGAGCGCAGCATCAGCTCAGCAAAATCGACCACGCCCTCACGCTGGCATTGGTCTTCGTAGTTCTTGTAGATCTCGATCAGGGTCTTGGTCTGCTCGTCGCGGGGCTCGATATCGCCGGGGCGCTGCGCCTCTTCCTTGGCGCCGGCAATGAACCAGCCGACCTGCTTGGGCACAAAGCGCTCCTCGTCCAGCTTCATCGCCTTGATGACACGCTTGATGGCCGAGACCGAGTCAGAGGAGTCCAGAATCTGAAAGCCCTGCGGCAGGCCCGCCAGCTTCCAATGCGCGCGCAAAAAGCGATTGCACAGACCATGGAAGGTGCCAATCCACATGCCGCGCACATTCACCGGCAGCATGGCCGAAAGCCGCGTCACCATTTCCTTGGCGGCCTTGTTGGTAAAGGTCACCGCCATCACGCCGCCGGGCGTGACCTGGCCGGTTTGCATCAGCCAGGCGATGCGTGTGGTCAGCACCCGCGTCTTGCCCGAACCGGCGCCCGCCAGAATCAGGCAGGGCTCAGGCGGCGCGGTGACGGCCGCATATTGCTCGGGGTTGAGGTTCTTCAGAAGGCCTGTGCCTTCAACAGCCACGGGAGGGGCGGCGAACAAATCGTCTTGCGGGGGCAGGTTCATCGCCGCATTTTAGAGAGGCTCAGGCCTTGCTTTGGTTCAGGCATGATGCGCGGCACGATGATGGACCTCAATTCCCCCTGCCCCTGCGGCCTGAAGCAGCGCTACGGTCAATGCTGTGGTGCTTTTCACCAGCACTTTGCCGAGACCGGCGCTTTGAGCGGCACCTCTAGTGCGCCCACGGCCGAAGCGCTGATGCGCTCGCGTTACAGCGCCTATGTTTTGAATCTTCTGGACTATCTGCTGGCCAGCTGGCACCCCAGCACCCGCCCAGCAAGGCTTGAGCCCAACGAGCCAGGGCTCAAATGGTTGGGCCTGGAAGTAAAAAAGCATGTGCAGCAAGATGCTGAACATGCTTTGGTGGAGTTTGTCGCTCGCAGCAAGCTGGGCGGGCGGGCTTACCGGATGAGCGAACTGAGTCGCTTTGAGCGTGTCGATGGCGTCTGGCTGTATCTCGACGGCGAGGTGAACTGAAACGCCTGAGTCGGCTCAGGCGAATTCCTGGCGCACCAACATCGAGTTCAGGGCGCGCAAGGCCCACAGCAGCCCGGCGCTCACCACCAGGCAGCTGATGCCCAAGACCACCGGCGAACCGGCCAACCAGGGCAGCGCCGGCAGCGACACCAGGAACAAAGCCAGCAAGCCCAGCGACAAGCGGCGCGCCCATTCCAGGCGACGCAGCAAGCCTTGGCCGGCGGTCAAAGCGGCGCCAGATACCAGCAGCAAGACGAGCAGCCCGGCGATGCTCCAGCGCAGGTGCCCGGCGGCTGAAAATTCATTCACATGCCCCATCCAATAGCCCAGCAAGCACAGGCCTGAGAGGCCCGCAGCCATCAGCAGCCAAGCGACGGCGCTGACCAGAGGGGAACGATATCCAACGCGGAAGGTAATGGGCATGATGATCTCCTTGCGGCTTGGGCGGGTGCTGATGTCGTGGTGTGCTGCTGACCCTTGGCATGATGCGCGGGCCTTGTGACAGCATTCTTTCGATGCGCCTCGCAGCACACCATCCCCCCTGAATGGGGTCATCCGCGGCAATTAGGCGTTACTGTGTGCTTATGCTCGGCCAGGGGCGAATCTGGGCTCCGCCGAGGTAAGACTTCACAATGCCGTATGTTGCAAATCATCTACAGGGACGAGCATCTCGTCGCCATCAACAAACCCGCCGGCCTGCTGGTGCACCGCAGCAGCATCGCCGCGCAAGAGTCGGTCTTTGCGGTGCAACTGCTGCGCGATCAATTGGGTTGCCATGTCTGGCCAGTGCATCGCCTGGACCGCGGCACTTCAGGTCTGCTGCTGTTCGCCTTGAATGCCGAGGCCGCGTCCAGCTTGGGTCAGGCGTTTGAACAAGGCTTGGCTCGCAAGCGATACATCGCCCTGGTGCGGGGCTGGCCCGAAGAAGCCGGCGTGATCGAGCACCCTTTGGCGCGCGACCCTGAGCTACCGTCAGCGGGCCAGACCTTGCTGGAGTCTCGCACCGACTGGCAACGACTGGCCCGGGTGGAGTGGCCCTTCAGCGTCGACGGGCGCTTCCCCAGCAGCCGCTATGCCTTGGTCGAAGCGCAGCCACTCACTGGGCGGCGGCACCAAATTCGCCGCCACCTGCGCCATATCGCTCACCCCATCATCGGAGACGCCACACACGGCAAGGGCGCACACAACCGCGCCGTGGCCAATCATCTGGGTTTGCAACGCATGTGGCTGCATGGGCTGAGCTTGCAGATCCCTCACCCAGTCGAGCAAACGCTCTTGCAGCTGCAAGCATCGCTAGGACCCGAGTGGACGGATTTGCTCCAGCGGGGCGATTGGCAACACGATGCCAACTCGCCCTGGCAAGCGCCTTGAGCAAGCCGGGCGCCAGGCGGGCACAATCCAGCGCCAGCGCTTGGCCCGCATGACCCTCGAATCAAAGGATTGCCATTGAAGATTCAGCCCGGCATTGCCTACGCCGCCCTGGCCTATCTGGTCTGGGGCCTATTCCCGATCTATTTCAAATTGCTGGCGCAGGTGCCTTCGCTGGAAGTGGTGGCCCATCGCACGCTCTGGTGCATGGTCTTCATGCTGGGCTTGCTGACCCTGCTGCGGCGCTGGGCTTGGCTGGGCCCGGTGCTGCGCAGCCCCAAGGTGCTGGCGGCCTTTGCGGCCTCGGCCTTGCTGCTCTCGGTCAACTGGTTGACCTATGTCTGGGCTGTGCAGAACGACCATGTGCTGGACGCCAGCCTCGGCTACTTCATCAACCCGCTGGTCAATGTGGCACTGGGCTACTTGGTGCTGCATGAGCGGCCACGCTTTTGGCAGTGGGTGGCCGTGGGCTTGGCTGCGGCCGGTGTGCTCTGGCTGACGGTGTTGACCGGCAAGCTGCCTTGGGTCGCCCTGCTGCTGGCCGCCAGCTTTGGGGTCTACGGCCTGCTGCGTAAAGTCGCCAGCCTGGGGGCGCTGGAAGGTCTGGCGCTGGAGACCCTGCTGCTGACGCCATTGGCTGCAGTGGCCATGCTTTGGTGGACATCACAAGGACAAAGCGCTTTTGTGCAGGGCGAAACCAGCACCTTGCTGTGGCTTTTGCTGGCCGGCCCGCTGACCGCCCTGCCCTTGCTGCTGTTTGCTGCCGGCGCGCGCCGCATTCCGATGACGACGCTAGGCCTCTTGCAGTACATCTCGCCCAGCATTCAGTTCATGCTGGGCGTTTGGATGTATCACGAGGCCATGCAGCCGGCCCGCTTGGTCGGCTTTGCGCTGATCTGGACGGCGCTGCTGGTCTACAGCGGTGAAAGCTGGCTGCGCTCACGGCAGAGCAGCCCTGCTGTGAGCTAAGACGCGCCCTCCGCTTCAGGCCGCTTTCAGGCCGCCGCCGGCTGGCGCATCATGTAGTCAAACGCACCCAGGGCCGCCTTGGCGCCATCACCGGTGGCGATGATGATTTGCTTGAAGGGCACGGTGGTGGCGTCCCCGGCCGCGAACACGCCCGGCAGCGAGGTCTGGCCCTTGGCATCGACGACGATTTCGCCGTGCTTGCTCAACTCGACCACGCCCTTCAACCACTCGGTATTGGGCACCAAGCCGATCTGCACAAACACACCTTCCAGTTCGATGCGCTTGGCTTCGCCATTGCTGCGATCGGTGTAGTTCAGGCCATTGAGCTTGCCGCCCTCGCCGGTGAACTCGGTGGTTTGCGCCGAGGTGTGGATGCTGACATTGGGCAGGCTCTTGAGCTTGTTGACCAAGACCGCATCGGCACGCAGGGCCTCGCCAAACTCGATCAAGGACACATGGGCCACGATGCCGGCCAGATCGATGGCCGCCTCGACGCCGGAATTGCCGCCGCCAATCACCGCCACGCGCTTGCCCTTGAACAGCGGGCCATCGCAATGCGGGCAGTAAGCCACGCCCTTGTTTTTGTACTCCTGCTCGCCAGGCACATTGACCTGCCTCCAGCGCGCGCCGGTGGACAGAATCACCGAACGAGCCTTCAGTGAGCCGCCATTGGCCAGCTTCACCTCGACCAAGCCGCCCGGCTCGGTTGCGGGAATCAGCTGTTCAGCACGCTGCAGATTCATGATCTCGACGTCGTATTCCTTGACGTGCGCTTCCAGCGCGGCCGCGAACTTTGGTCCATCGGTCTCCAGCACCGACACATAGTTTTCGATCGACATGGTGTCGTTAACCTGACCGCCAAAACGCTCGGCGGCAATGCCCGTGCGAATGCCCTTGCGTGCGGCGTACACGGCCGCAGCGGCACCGGCGGGGCCACCGCCGACGATCAGCATGTCAAACGGGGCCTTCTCGCTCAGCTTGGCCGCTTCACGGGCTGCCGCGCCAGTGTCGAGCTTGGCAACGATTTCTTCCACGCTCATCTTGCCGGCGCCAAAGACCTGGCCGTTCAGATAGATGCTGGGCACGGCCATGATCTCGCGAGCATTGACCTCGTCCTGGAACAAGCCGCCGTCCACCACCACGGTCTTGACCTTGGGGTTGAGCACGGCCATCAGACTGAGGGCCTGCACCACGTCCGGGCAGTTGTGGCAGGTCAGGGACATATAGACCTCGAAGCTGAACTCGCCGTCCAAGCTCTTGATCTGCTCGATCGTTTCGTCCGACACCTTGGGCGGATGGCCACCCACCCACAGCAGAGCCAACACCAGCGAGGTGAACTCATGACCCAAGGGAATGGCGGCAAAGCGCAGCTTCATGTCCGAACCGATGCGGTTCAGGCTGAAGGATGGGCGGCGCTCGTCTTGACCGTCGGTCTTCAAGGTGATCTTGTCAGACATCGCGCTGATGTCTTGCAGCAAGCTCAGCAACTCGGCCGAGGCGGGCCGGTCATCCAAGCTGGCAATGATCTCGAAGGGCTGCGTGACGCGCTCGAGGTAAGCGTGCAGCTGTGACTTCAGATGGCTGTCCAACATGGCGGATCCTTTCGTGGGTTTATTCAGGCGTGGCGCTTCAAGCCACTCTGAAACTGCCCGAAAAGACCAGGACAGTTTCAGCGTGGCTCGGAGGAGTTTTCCGAGCGGAGCCCCTGGCACCGGCTTTGCCGGCCCAATGGGCTCGTCCCTAGGCGGGGAGGAGCGCCGCAGGCGCTCCGGGGGTCGATCATTAGATCTTGCCGACCAGGTCCAGCGAAGGCGTCAGCGTCTTGGCGCCGTCGTTCCACTTGGCGGGGCACACTTGGCCAGGGTTGGCGGCGGTGTAGCGAGCGGCCTTCAGCTTGCGCAGGGTTTCCTTGACGTCGCGAGCGATTTCGTTGGAGTGCACTTCAGCGGTCTTGATCACGCCATCTGGATTGATCACGAAGGTGCCGCGCAGGGCCAGGCCTTCTTCTTCGATGTGCACGCCGAAAGCGCGTGTCAGGGCGTGAGTTGGGTCACCCACCAGCGGGAACTTGGCCTTGCCCACGGCAGGCGAAGTCTCGTGCCACACCTTGTGCGAGAAATGCGTGTCGGTGGTGACGATGTAGACCTCGGCGTCAGCCTTCTGGAACTCGGCGTAGTGCTCAGCGGCGTCTTCCACTTCGGTCGGGCAGTTGAAGGTGAAAGCGGCCGGCATGAAGATCAGCACGGACCACTTGCCCTTCAGGCTGGCGTCAGAGACTTCAATGAACTTGCCGTTGTGAAAGGCTTGGGTCTTGAAAGGCTGGACTTGGGTATTGATCAGCGACATGGCTATCCCTTTGCGTTGGTGGTGAAAAGAAAAACAATCAAAACTTGCTATGAGTGAATCATATGAGCAAGTAGAAGCTCTTAGTTTTGATTAATCAAATCACCCTCATTGCCTGAGCCTATGGGCCCCCAGTGTTTCGCCTAAAAGTGAAGCCTTTTGACCCATGAATGGGTGGAGCAAAGTCACGAAAGCGTCACAAAGACTCCAGGGCCAATAGCTCTTCCACCGTTTGGCGGCGGCGAATCAGGCGCTCGCTCGCGCCGTCCACCAAGACCTCGGCGATCAAGGGCCGGCTGTTGTAGTTGCTGGACATGGACGCGCCATAGGCGCCGGTGTCATGGATCAGCAGCAAATCCCCCACCTGCGCCTCAGGCAGTTCACGCGGCAGCACCACGCCGCCATCGCCTTGGGTGAACACATCGCCCGATTCGCACAAAGGCCCCGCCACTACGCTGGCGCGCTGCGGCCGGCTTCCTCCATCGGCAGGGATAAGGCTCATCTCATGGTGACTGCCGTACATAGCGGGCCGCATCAGCTCGCTGAATCCCGCATCAACCAAGACAAAGTGATTGTTCCCCGCGTCCTTGGTCGCGCGCACCTCGGTGATCAGCACCCCGGACTCGGCCACCAGATAACGCCCCGGCTCGATCTCCAAGGCCAAGGGATGGCCCAGCAAGGCCTCCGCCTGCTTGCGGGCCGCGTCCCAGAGTCCAAAGTAATGCGCGGTGTCGATCAAGGGTTCGCCGGCACGGTAAGGAATGGACAAACCGCCGCCCGCCGAGATCGCCAGCAGGTCATGACCCGCTGCTTGGGTCTGACGCACCAAGCCCACCATGGCCCCGCAGACCTCGGACAGATGCGCGTAATCAACGCCCGAGCCAATGTGCATGTGCAGGCCGATCAGCTTCAAGCCATGCTGGCGAACCGCATGAAGCGCCGCCAACAAATCGCTGTGCCAGATGCCATGTTTGCTGTGCTCGCCGCCGGTGTTGGTCTTGTTGCTATGGCCATGGCCAAAGCCCGGATTGATGCGCAACCAGACCGCATGGCCGGGCGAGCGCTCACCCAACTGATGCAGCATGTCGATGGAACCGGCGTTCACCGGAATCTGGTGCTCGACCACCGTGTCCAGCGTGGCGTGATCAAACAAGTCGGCGGTGAAAACGATGTCGCTGTGCAGCGCATCTTTCTGCGCCCCAGCGCTGAAGCCAGCAGCGAGTGCGCGCAGCACTTCGCCGCGTGAGACTGAGTCCACTTTGACGCCCTGCTCCCGCATCAGCCGCAGCAGATGGGTGTTGGAGCAGGCTTTTTGCGCGAAGCGGATGGTGTCAAACGCCCGCAAGGCGGCGATGCGCTCGCGAATCGTGCCCGCGTCATAGACCCACAAAGGGGTTCCGAACTGAGCGGCGAGCGATTGAATGCGGCTGGGCGTCAAGGTGGTGGCGGGCATGGGAGTTCTTTTCTAGAAGTCGACGGGCTGCAAAGGCGCGAGTATTCGCACCGACCTGGGCAGGATGCCAGCCTCAGTCCATTCATTCAAATATCTATTTATTCAACACTCATTCAATTTCGATATGCTTCACGCATGAACCCAGAAATCAGCCTGCGTCACATCGAAGTCTTCCGTGCCGTCATGACCGCCGGCAGCGTCACCGAAGCCGCCCTGCTGCTGCGCAGCTCGCAGCCGACGCTGAGCCGCGAGCTGGCGCGGCTGGAGCAACTGCTTGGCTATGCCTTGTTCGAGCGTCAACGCGGCCGCCTGCGCGCCACCGCGCGGGGCCTGGCTTTGTTCGAGGAAGTGCAGCGCAGCTTCCAGGGTCTGGACCGCATCCGCAGCCGCGCCGCGCAACTGGGGCGGGACGAGCAAGTGCAGCTGGCCGTGCTCTGCCTGCCGGCGCTCAGCCATGCCCTGCTGCCGGCCGCCTGCGCCGACTTTCTGGCTGCACACCCGGCGGCGCAGCTATCGATCACGCCGCAGGAGTCCCCACTGCTGGAGGAGTGGATGGCGGCGCAGCGCTTCGATCTGGGCCTGAGTGAGCAGCAAACGCAGATCGCCGAAGGAACGCAGCGGGTGCCGGTGTTGACTCTGGATGAGGTGTGTGTGCTGCCGGCGGGCCACCGCTTGTTGGAGCGCCGGGTCTTGACACCCGAAGATTTTCAGGATGAGGACTTCATCAGCCTCTCGCCCGAAGACCCTTATCGACTGCAACTCGACGCCCTGTTCGCCGAGACGGGCGTGCAGCGGCGCTTGCGGGTGGAAACACACAGCGCGGTGGCGGTCTGCGCCCTGGTTCAGCAAGGGCTTGGCCTGGCCATCGTCAATCCCTTGACGGCCTTGGCCTTGGCTGGACAAGGCCTGCAACTGCGGCGCTTCGGCAAGTCCGTGCCCTTCCAGGTTTCGGCCCTGCTGCCGCTATACCGGCCGGCACAGCCGCTGGCGCAGAGCTTTTTGCGGACGTTACAAGCTCAGGCTGAGCGCCTGAGCCGAGCATTGGAGCAAGCGCTTCACTGACTCAAAGCCGCTCGATGCGCGCGTAAGCCGAGTGGTTGTGGATGGACTCGAAGTTCTCGACGTCCACCGTGTAACGGCCGATACGCGGATCGGCGTTCAGGCGCAGGGCCACATCGCGCACCAGATCCTCGACAAACTTGGGGTTCTCGTAAGCGTGCTCGGTGATCCACTTCTCATCGCTGCGCTTCAGCAAAGGCCAGATTTCGCTGGAGGCGCTTTCTTCGGCGAAACGCACCAGTTCTTGCCAACTGACCGGTTGGGCACCGATTTCGGCACGCACCGTCACGAGTGAGCGCTGGTTGTGGGCGCCGTAGTCAGAGATCTCTTTGGAGCAAGGGCACAGGCTCTTGACCGGCACCGCCACCTCGGCCCAAACCGTGGTCTGGCCAGCGCGGGTTTCCGAAATCAGGCGGCCTTGGTAGTCCAACAGACTCTCAATGCCCGAAACCGGCGCACGCTTGCGGATGAAGAAGCTAAAACCCACCTCGATGCGGCCTTCGACGGCTTCCAACTTGCTCAGCATCTGAGCATGCAATTCACGCAGCGAGGCTGCGTCCAGAGGCGCCTGCAAGGCATCCAGCCAAGCGACGAAGCGGGACATATGCGTGCCCTTCTTCTCGGCGGGCAGACTCACATCCAAGGTCCAGGTGCCGACGGTCGGCTGGGCCTGCGTGCCGATCAAGATCTGCAGCGGGTAGCGCACATCCTTGACGCCGACGCGCTGGATGACGAGATGGCGCTCATCGCGCTCGCTCTGGGTGTCGGGAATATGGAGAGCGCTGGTGACTTGGTTCATGCAATCGGGGGCGCGGCCTGCCGAAGCGGCCGCTGTGTTTACGGGCTAACCCTAGGTACTACAGCTTGCCAGCAAGCCACCAACCTTGCTAGAGCAAGGTTTTGCTTTCTCAGCATCACTGGTTGGCGGCTTGTCGCAACAGACTGGGCCGGGCGCCAAAGCGTTTGAGAATGGCTTGTTCAATGCCGCTGGCGTCCAGGCCGCAAGCGGCCATCAGCTTGGGCACTTCGCCGTGCTCGACGAATTCATCGGGCAGACCCAGCACCAAGATCGGCGGGTTGAGGCCGGCCGCTTGCAAGGCTTCCATCACCGCCGAGCCGGCGCCGCCCATGACGCAACCATCTTCCACGGTGACGATGGCATCGTGACTGCGAGCCAACTCGGTGACCAACTCGACATCCAGCGGCTTCACGAAACGCATATTGGCCACGGTCGCGTCGAGTTGCTCGGCTGCCGTCAAAGCCGGATAGAGCAAGGTGCCGAAGGCCAGAATTGCAATGCGCGGCGCGCCAGCGGCGCCATTGAGTTGTGGCTTGCTCGATTCGCGACGCACCTCGCCCTTGCCCCAGGGCAAGAGGCTCATGGTCTTTTGAACTTCGGTGCCCACACCCGCGCCACGCGGATAGCGCACCGTCACAGGACCGCTGTGTTGGAAGCCGGTGTAGAGCGCCTGCCGGCATTCGTTTTCATCCGCCGGAGTCAGCACCGCCATATTCGGAATGCAGCGGGTAAAGGCAATGTCGTAATTGCCCGCATGGGTGGCGCCATCGGCCCCCACCAGTCCCGCGCGGTCCAGCGCGAACAGCACCGGCAGATTCTGCAAGGCCACGTCGTGGATCAATTGATCGTAGGCGCGTTGCAAGAAGGTGGAATAAATCGCCACCACCGGCTTCATGCCTTCGCAAGCCATGCCGCCGGCGACCGTCACCGCATGCTGCTCGGCGATGCCGACGTCGTGGTAGCGGGTCGGGAAACGCTTGTGGAATTCCACCATGCCCGAACCTTCCCGCATGGCCGGCGTGATGCCGATCAAGCGGCTGTCGGCCTCGGCCATATCGCAGAGCCAGTCACCGAAGACCTGCGTAAAACTGGTCTTGGCTGGCGTTGCCGATTTGACGAAGCCCACCGAGGGATCAAAGATGCCGGGTGCGGCGTGGTACTTGACCGGGTCTGCCTCGGCCAGCTTGTAGCCCTGGCCCTTCTTGGTCACCACATGGAGGAACTGCGGGCCTTTTTTGCTGCGCAGGTTTTCCAGGGTCGGGATCAAGGCATCGAGATCATGTCCGTCGATCGGGCCGACATAGTTGAAGCCGAACTCCTCGAAGATGGTGCCGGGCACGACCATGCCCTTGGTGTGCTCTTCAAAGCGCTTGGCGAATTCGTAGAGCGGCGTATTCTTCAACACCGACTTGGCGCCTTCACGTGCCGAGGCGTAGAAGCTGCCACTCATCAAGCGCGCGAGGTATTTGTTCAGCGCACCGACTGGAGGACTGATCGACATATCGTTGTCGTTCAGGATCACCAGCACATCACCCATCACGCCGCCATGGGCAACGCCGGCATTGTTCAAGGCTTCGAAAGCCATGCCGGCCGTCATCGCCCCATCGCCAATGATGGCCACGGCCTTGCGGTCCTCACCCTTGATCTTGGCGGCCATGGCCATGCCATGAGCGGCCGAAATCGAAGTGCTGGAATGGCCGGTGCCGAAGGTGTCGTATTCGCTCTCGTCACGGCGAGGGAAACCGCTGATGCTGCCGGCGTGGCGGATCGTCTTCAAAGCCTCACGGCGACCAGTCAGCACCTTGTGCGGATAGGTTTGATGACCCACGTCCCAAACCAAGCGGTCATGCGGCGTGTTGAACACATAGTGCAGGGCCACGGTCAACTCGACAGTGCCGAGGTTGGAGCCCAGATGGCCGCCGATGCGCGAGTTGGACAAAGCGTCCAACACATAAGCACGCAGCTCACCGGCCAGCTTGGGCAATTCGCTGCGCGGCAGACGACGCAGATCGGCCGGACTGTCAATGGTGTGCAGCAAGGGATAGCTCATAGAAATCTGCCTCTCAGCTGTCGCGCTCGACGACCATATCGGCCAACAGGCTCAACCACGCCGTGCCGGTCAATCCACTATTCGCCAGAGCCTGCTGCGCTTGAGTCCGCAATTGCTGGGCCAAGTCGCGCGCCGGCTGCAGGCCCAAAATGCTGACATAGGTGGGCTTGTTGGCGTCTTGATCCTTGCCCGCCGTTTTGCCGAGCACGCTGGAGTCTTGCGTGACATCCAGGATATCGTCCACCACCTGAAAGGCCAGGCCGAGGGCGGCACCGTACTCGGCCAAGGCCGCCGTCGCTTTGTCACTGCAAGGGCCACAAGCGGCACCCATCATCACACTGGCTTGCAAGAGCACGCCGGTCTTGCGGCGGTGCATATCGCGCAAGGTGCACTCATCTAACTGCTTGCCCACGCTGGCCAAGTCGATGGCTTGCCCACCGGCCATGCCGGCATGGCCCGCTGAGCGCGCCAAGAGCGCGCAGAGGCGAGCTTGCAATGCAGGCTCAACGCCACTGTCGGGCGTCAAAACATCAAAAGCCAAAGCCTGCATGGCATCGCCCGCCAACATGGCTTGAGCTTCGCCAAATTTCACATGCACCGTGGGCTTGCCGCGGCGCAAGACATCATCATCCATGCAGGGCATGTCGTCATGCACCAAGGAATAGGCATGAATCAACTCCACCGCACAGGCGGCGCGCATCGCAGCCTCGGCGTCACCAGCCACCGCTTCAGCCGTGGCCAAAACCAAGAGCGGCCGCAGACGCTTGCCGCCGTCCAAGACCGCATAACGCATGGTCTCACCCAGGCCCGCAGGCGCATCGATGGGCACAAAACCCTCCAGGGCCGCCTCACACGCAGCGAGTGATCGCTGCATCCATTGTTCAAATACTCCGGCATCCACGCTCAGGACTCTCCCCATTGTTTCAATCCCTCGCCCTCCAGCACCTTGACTTGTTGTTCTACGGCCTGAAGGCGCGAGCGGCAGAATCCCAGCAGTTCTGCCCCACGTCGGTAACTCTCAAGTAACTGATCCAGCGGCAACTGCCCCGCCTCCATATCGGCCACCAAGCGCTCCAGCTCGACGAGCGCTTGCTCGTAGCTGGGGGCGATTGCGTCCTTGGACGCGCTCTTGGTGCTGCTGCTGGATCGGGTCATTTCGATAGGCGAAAGCTGCGATTGTAGTCAGAGCCCCTGTGACATCTGTCACCCGGCCGCCACGGCGAGTGCCAAGCCTGCTGTGTGGGCTTGGGCCAAGTTCCTTCCCGCGGGTACAATCGCGCCCTTTCTGTGCTGGCCCATGCTTGGGGCACAGGATCTTTTCTTATTTCGCGACCCCGGCATCTGAATTCATAGCGCCGGCACTGGAATCCCCCCCGGGCTCGCATCCGGGCTCGCGACAGGCGCCCAACCAAGCGCCCATGCAAGCGCCTCAGGCGAGGATTCTTGGAGACCCCATTGGATCATGTCCGAACTGAGTATTTCCCTCTCAGCGATTGAGCGCAGCACCCAGCTTGACGCCAAGACGCAGCTTCCTGTCACGTCCTATTTCGACGAAGACCTGTTCCGTAGAGAACAAGAACTAATCTTTCAGCACGGCCCCCGCTATCTGGGCCATGCCCTGGCAGTGCCCGAGGTGGGCGACTATTACGCCCTGCCCCAAGAAGGTGAAGGCCGGGCACTGGTGCACACGCCCCAAGGCCTGGAACTTATCTCCAATGTCTGCCGGCATCGCCAAGCGGTGATGTTGCGAGGCCGCGGCAACACGCGCAGCAATATTGTTTGCCCGTTGCACCGCTGGACCTACGACCTCAAGGGCGAATTGATCGGTGCACCGCACTTCGACCACGACCCCTGCCTGAACCTGAACCGCTACAAGCTGCGCGAGTGGAACGGCCTGCTGTTCGAGGATAACGGTCACGACGTGGCCACTGAGTTGAAGAACCTGAGCGTCGCCAAGGACTTGGACTTCTCCGGCTATGTGCTGGACAAAGTGCACGTCCATCAGTGCGACTACAACTGGAAGACCTTTATCGAGGTCTATCTGGAGGACTACCACGTCGGCCCCTTCCACCCAGGCCTGGGCCAATTCGTTACCTGCGATGACTTGAGCTGGGAAATGGGCCGCCACCACTCGGTGCAAAAGGTGGGGATTCACAAAGACCTGGCAAAACCCGGATCGCCGGTCTATCAGCGCTGGCACGACCAGTTGTTGAAGTTCCGTGGCGGCGCCACGCCAGAAGCTGGGGCGATCTGGCTCACTTACTACCCGCACATCATGGTGGAGTGGTATCCGCATGTACTGGTGGTCTCCACCCTCTTCCCCAAGGGCCCGCAGCAGACCGACAACATCGTCGAGTTCTACTACCCCGAGGAAATTGCCGCCTTCGAGCGCGACTTCGTAGAGGCCCACCAGGCCGCCTATATGGAAACCTGCGTGGAGGACGATGAAATCGCTTTGCGTATGGACGCCGGACGTCGTGCCTTGATGGAGCGCGGCGACAACGAGGTCGGCCCCTACCAAAGCCCGATGGAAGACGGCATGAAGCACTTCCACCAGTGGTATCGGCGTGAGATGAAGTTCCCAGGCTGAACTTTTCTCGTCCGCCAGGCAATGACACCAAGGCCCTGCGCAGCAAACTGCCAGGGCCTTGCTCATTTTGGGGTCGCTCTAGAGTGGCTGGCCATAATGCCGCCATGTCCGCACCCTTGATGATGATTTGCGCCACCTTCTTGTTCGCCAGCATGGGGGTCTGCGTCAAGCTTGCTTCGGCCTTTTACGATGCCGGCGAGATCGTGATGTACCGCGGCCTCATCGGCGCCGTGCTGATTGGCACCTTCACCCTGCTGCGTGGCCAAAGCCTGCGCACCACCGTGCCTGCCTTGCACTTTTGGCGCAGTCTGTCGGGGGTGTTTGCGCTGTCGCTGTGGTTCTATGCAATTGGCAAACTGCCTCTAGCCACGGCCATGACCCTGAACTACATGTCCTCGGTCTGGATGGCACTCTTTTTGATTGGCGGCGCCATCATGATGGGCAGCGCCCGTGTGGACAGTCGTCTGGTCGCTGCTGTGCTGCTGGGCTTTGTCGGCGTCGCCATGGTGCTGCGGCCGACGTTGGATCAGCAGCAACTCTGGCACGGCATGGCCGGTCTGCTCTCCGGCATGCTGGCGGCACTGGCCTATCTACAAGTAACAGCCTTGGGCCGAGCCGGCGAGCCGGAATACCGCATCGTGTTCTATTTTTCGCTGGGCGGCGCCATAGCCGGCGCCATCAGCACGCTGGCGCTCAGCTGGAGTGAGAACAGCCCACCTCATGGCCACGGCCTGAAGGGCGCAGCGCTGCTCTTGGCGGTGGGTCTGCTCGCCACCGCCGCGCAGGTATTGATGACCCGCGCCTATGCCCAGGGCAAGACCCTGGCGATTGCCTGCTTGCAATACCTGGGCATTGTGTTTTCCTTTCTTTATGGCGCCTTGCTCTTCCAAGACCCGATCACGCCCTGGGCCTTGGGCGGCATGGTCTTGATCATCATCGCCGGCGTCGCCGCCACCTTGCTGCGCGCCTCCAGTACTCCACCCGACAGTCAACACACGGTCAACGAATCATGACGAATGCTTCACAGATTTTTCGCACCCTGATTTCAAGCGCGGAACTGCAGGCCCTGAGCCCGGCACCGCTCTTGATCGACGTCAGCTTCGAGCTGAGTGATATCGAGGCCGGCGAAGCCGCCTACCAGCAAGCCCATCTGCCCGGCGCCCATTACCTGCACCTAGAGCGCGATCTCAGCGGTAGCAAAACCGACGCAAAAGGCCACTTCAAAGGCCGCCATCCGCTGCCGCAGCGCGAGGCCTTTGCCCTGAGGATGAAAGCACTGGGCCTGAGCCAAACCACCCAAGTGGTTGCCTATGACGGCCAAGGCGGCATGTACGCGGCGCGCCTGTGGTGGATGCTGCGCTGGCTGGGTCATGCCGAGGTAGCGGTGCTGGATGGCGGCACACAAGCGTGGCTGGCTGCAGGCGGCGCTATGAGTAGCGAGCGCCCCACCACAGAACCCGGCAACTTTGAGCCCAAAGCCAGCTTGGTCGAGCAAGTCTCAGCCGAGCAACTGCAGGCCCGACTGGGCCAGGTACGGCTGATCGACGCTCGCGCACCGGAGCGCTTTCGCGGCGAAGTCGAGCCGCTGGACAAACAAGCGGGGCACATTCCAGGCGCCAGCAATCGCCTCTTCAAAAACAATCTGCAAGCCGATGGCCGCTTCAAATCCAGCGAGGTCTTGCGTGCCGAATTTGTGCCCATGCAAGCACCGTTCGAGCCCTCACAAGTGGTGCACCAATGCGGCTCCGGCGTGACCGCCTGCCACAACCTCTTGGCCATGGAGCATGCGGGCCTGAGCGGCTCCCTGCTCTACCCCGGCTCCTGGAGTGAGTGGTCCTCAGACCCCGCCCGGCCGATCGCCCAGGGTTAAGCAGACTGGCCTTTGAACTTGACATAGCGCAAGATCGTCGCCGCGAAACCACGCGACACTGATCTTGCTCGTTAGGCTTGCGCTCAAGCCGAAACCCATTCCAACAGGAGGTTTGTCATGTTCAAGCGAATTCTTGTCCCGACCGATGGTTCCGAAATCAGCAGCAAGGCACTCGATGTTGCCATTGGCATGGCACGCATCCACGGCTCAACCCTGCATGCGCTGAGCGTCAAAGAGCCCTTCCCTTACAGCGCGGTATCGGAAATGCAGCCGACCCCGCCGCAAGAGTTTTTTGATGCCCAAGAACGGATTGCTTCGGCTCGCATCAAGGCTGTTTTGGCCGCCGCCGACACCGCAGGCGTGACGTGCGAAGGCCACACCATCGAAGCGCTGCACGCTTGGGAGGCCATCATCGAACACGCCAGCAACAAGCAATGCGATCTGGTCGTGATGGCCTCACACGGCCGTCGTGGCGTCCAGGCCTTGCTGCTGGGCAGCGAGACGCAGAAAGTGCTGACCCACTGCACGATTCCCGTGCTGGTCGTCCGCTAAGCCCCAAGCTTTTTTGCACCGCGCATCGCCTCGATGCGTGGCGTTTTGTTTTCTAGCCTCAGTGTTGGTGGCCAGAGACGGCCACCACCAGCACCACCAAGCCCAAGCCTCCCGCCAACCAGGCCAATTGCAAGGCCGTTTCACGCCAAGGTAGGCGGCGCTGCAATTGCGGAATCAAGTCGGCCACCGCGACATAAACGAAGCTGGAACTGGCCGCGACCAGCAAGTAGGGGAACAGGCTCTCCCAGGGCCCGACCACAAAGTAGCCGAGCACCCCACCGGCCACCGCCGCCAGACCAGAAATCGCATTGAACAAAAGCGCCTTGCCGCGCGAAAAGCCAGCGTTCAAGAGCACGATGTAATCCCCAACTTCCTGCGGAATCTCGTGCGCGACGATGGCCAAAGAGGTCACCAAACCCAGATGGGGGTCGGCCAAAAATGCCGCTGCAATGATGATGCCGTCACAGAAGTTGTGGATGGAGTCCCCCACCAGCACGCTCATCCCACCCCGCCCCGCTTGCTCACTGTCGAAATGATGATGGTGGTGATGGCCATCGCCTTCGTGATGATGGTTGTGGCGATACAGCTCCGCCTTTTCCAGCAGGAAAAAGAACATCAGGCCGCCCAGCAAGACCATGAACAAAGAATGCGGGCTGGCCTTGCTCTCAAAAGCCTCAGGCAAAACGTGCAGAAGAGCCGTCCCCAGCAATACGCCGGTGGACAAGCCCACCAAATTTTTGACCACGCGCCCCAGCAGGCTGACCGTCAGACTGGCGGCAATCAGTACCGACAAGAGCCCGCCCGAGAGGGTGGCCAGTACGATGTAAAAAAGAGTCATGTTTTTCCAGTGAGCGACTCGCCAAAACAAGAACCGCGCCCAGGCGGCGCGGATGTCTTGGCTCAAGCCCGAAGGTTCAAAGGCTTGGTGCAGGTCCGCATCTTATCAATCGTGTCAAGTACAGCCGCATTTCGGGGCGATCGGAGCCGCTCAAGGCGCCTCAAACCACCCAAGTCTTCAAGCACTGCCACCGGAGGTGTTGCAAGCGCCATCGAAAGCTGGGCGCTGACCCAAATTTGACGTCTTTTGCATCGACAATCGCGCGCATGAATTTGCCTGCCGCCGCCAAGACCCAAGACACTGCCCTGCTGTCAGCCCAAGAGCTAGACCCCAAGCAGCACACCAAGCTGGACAAAACACCGAACCCGGCACTGAACCCCACGCAAGCCGCCCCGCTCGCGGCCATTGACATGGGTTCCAACAGCTTCCGCCTGGAAATCGCGCACATGCCGCGGGGCCAATACCGGCGCATGGAGTACTTGAAAGAGACGGTTCGCTTGGGTGCCGGTCTCGACAGCGAAGGCATGCTGACCGAAGCTGCGATGCAGCGCGGGCTCGATTGCCTGCGTCGCTTTGCACAGCGCCTGGTCGGTTTCCCTGCAGCGCGCGTTCGCGCCGTAGCGACCCAGACTTTGCGTGAGGCCAAAAACCGCAACGCCTTTTTGGAGCGCGCCAAGGAAGCCCTGGGCTACCCGATCGAGATCATCTCGGGCCGTGAGGAGGCTCGCCTAATCTTCGCAGGCGTCGCACGCCTGCAGCCGTCCAACCGGACTCGCCTGGTGATCGATATCGGCGGACGCTCCACCGAGATGATTCTGGGCAAAGGCCGCAAGCCGCTGACCGCCGAATCCTTTCAAGTCGGCAGCGTCAGCCTGTCGCTGCGTTTCTTCCCGGATGGCAAGTTCACGCCTGAAGCCTTCAGAGCCGCCCAGGTGGCAGCCGGTGCCGAGTTGGAAGAAGCGCTGACCTTGTTCAAACCCTCTATGTGGCAAGAGGCCTTGGGCTCTTCAGGCACGGTGGGCGCCGTGGCGCAGATTCTTGCCGCCAGCGGTGTGACCGACGGTCGCATCACCCCTGAAGCCTTGCGCTGGTGCATGGAGCAGGCGCTGGCCGCCGGCAGCATGGACAAGCTCAAGCTGGCCGGCCTGAAAGAAGACCGCCGGGCCGTGGTGGGCGGCGGCCTGTGCATCCTCTACACCTTGCTGACCCAGTTCGGCATTGATGAGTTGATGCCGGCCAAGGGTGCGCTACGCCAAGGCGTGATCTTCGATCTGGTTGAGCGACTGGAGGCCGAGAACGCCGCAGCCTTAGGTCTGACGGGCGCCGACATGCGCGACGCCTCGGTGCTGGCGCTGCAACGCCGTTTCTCGGTCGACATGCCGCAAGCGCAACGTGTGGGAGATGTGGCCAAACATGTCTACGCTCAGCTGCAGCCGCGCGCCACACGCGAGCGTCAGCGTGAGCTGGCCTGGGCGGCGGCTCTGCATGAAATCGGCATGATGGTGTCGCACCACGACCACCATCGCCACAGCGCCTATTTGCTGGCCCATGTGGACGCAGCCGGTTTCTCCCAAGACCAGCTCAAGCGCCTGGGCAATCTGGCCCTGGCTCAACGCGGCGGTTTGCGCAAATTAGACGGCCTCTTGGGCGACGAGAGTCTGCTCTGGCAGTTGTTCAGCCTGCGCTTGGCCTTAATCAAATGCCATGGCCGCGACAAGGTGGACCCGAGCGCCCTGAGCCTGACGCGGCAAGGGCATCGAGTGCGACTGAGCTTGCCCAAGAACTGGGCGACGCTACGCCCGCGCACCTACTTTTTGCTGCAAGAAGAAGCGGTCGCCTGGACCCGCAGCGGCATCTTGGAACTCGTGCTGGCCTGATCAGCCTGGCGGTGGGCGCGTCGGCGTTTGCCGCCGCAACAGCCGGTGCGCTTTACAAAAAGTCAGCCGACTGCACGGCCTGCAGCACCACTTCAGAATGGCCGTCGCGGGTGCGTGAGCGCAGCCACCAAACGGCGGCTTTCTTGACCGACCAAGCCAGGTCTTGCCCGGTCAGCAAGCGCGCCGCAAGCAGGCCCAAGGTCGGTTGATGCCCGACCAGCAAGACCGGCTCCAGCGCATTCGGCCAGCGAGCCGCCGCCAGCAGGTCATCAACGCTGGCATCCGGTGCAATGGAAGGGACGATGCGCACCTCGCGCCCCAAGGCTTCGGCGGTGCTGCGGGTGCGCTGCGCCGGGCTGACCAAAACGCGGGTGGTCGCCGCCATGCGCTGATTCAGCCAATCCGACATGCGTTGCGCCTGCCGCTCACCCTTGGGCGTGAGGCAACGTTGCAGATCCGTACTGCCTTCTTTCAAGAGCTCGGCCTCTGCATGGCGCCACAAGATCAGATCCATCGCAAGTTCCCTTTGGCTCGACTCAGTCTGCCGAGTAGCGACGCATCAAGGCCTGCTGAGCGCTCTGGCCTTTTTCAGAGACTCGCGCCGAGCGACCATCCGGGCCCAGTTGCCAAGCATCCAAGCTGTCATGCAGATAGGGCTGCAGGCCTTCATCAATCACGCGCTGGCGCAGCTTGCTGTCGCGCACCGGCCAGGCCACCTCAATGCGGCGGAACATATTGCGGCTCATCCAATCGGCGCTCGACAGGTACAAGGCCTCATTTTCCTCGCTGGGACCCCAGCGGAAATAGCAGATGCGGGTGTGCTCCAAGAAACGTCCCACCACCGAGCGCACCAAGATGTTGTCGCTGACCCCGGGCAGACCCGGCGGCAACATGCAGGCCCCACGCACAATCAAATCGATCTTGACGCCGGCTTGACCGGCTTTCAACAAACCGTCGATCAGCTCGGCATCGGTCAGCGCATTGATCTTGACCACCACCCGCGCCGGCAGCCCGGCTCGCGCCGCCTCGGCCACTTGCGCCAGGTGCTCCATCATGCGGCTGTGTAGATTGAAGGGCGCCAAGAGCAATTGACGCGGCATCTTGATCTTGCCCAGCGAGGCCAGTTGGCGGAACACCGAGTCGGCATCCGAGGTCAGCTCGGGGTCAGCGGTCAAATAGCCCAGGTCGGTATAAAAGCGTGCCGTCCTAGGGTTGTAATTGCCGGTCGACAAATGGGCATAACGCCTGAAACGATTGCCTTCGCGGCGCGTCACCAAGAGCAGCTTGGCATGCGTCTTAAACCCGACAATGCCGTACACCACTTGGGCGCCCACAGCCTCCAGGCGCTCGGCCCAGTTGATGTTTGCTTCTTCGTCAAAGCGCGCCTTCAACTCCACCACGGCCATCACTTCTTTGCCGCGTCGCGCCGCTTCAATCAAGAGGTCCATCAACACCGACTTGCTGCCGGTGCGATAAATGGTCTGCTTGATCGCCATGACCTCAGGGTCTTCCACCGCCTCGCGCAAAAACTGCACCACCGGGTCGAAGCTCTCAAAGGGATGATGCAAGAGCACGTCGCCTTTGCGCAGCCGGTCGAAGATGGACTTCTGGCGCGGCAGCCGACCTTGCGGCCAGACGGGTTCATGCGGCTCAAAGCGCAAGGCCGGCGCGTCGGTCTGGTCGATCAATTCATTCAAACGCACCAGATTGACCGGGCCATTGACCCGGTACAGCGCCGCCGCCGGCAAGCCGAACTGCTCCAGCAGGAACTGCGCCAATTCGGTCGGGCAGCTGTTGACGACTTCCAGTCGCACCGCCACACCGAAGTGGCGAGTGGTCAGGCCCGAACGCAAGGCATGGCGCAGATTCGCAATCTCTTCCTCATCGACCTCCAGATCGGAGTCGCGGGTGACGCGGAATTGCGAAAACGCCTCGACCTTGCGACCCGAGAACATGTCTTCCAAATGAGCGCGAACCACGCTGGTCAGGAGCACGAAGGCTTGCTGACCTTCGCTCACCGCGGCGGGCAACTTGATCACCCGCGGCAAGACGCGCGGCACCTTGACGATGGCAATGCGGTTGTCGCGGCCGAAAGCGTCTTTGCCCGACAAGCGGGCAATGAAGTGCAGCGACTTGTTGGCCACTTGGGGGAAGGGGTGCGCCGGGTCCAAGCCCACCGGCACCAGCAACGGGCGCACCTCGCGCTCGAAGAACTTGGCCACCCAAGCACGCTGGGCCTCATTGCGATCGGCGTGGTTGAGGATGACGATGCGCTCTTCACGCATCTTGGGCGCCAACTGCTCATTGAAGATGGCGTACTGCTCGTCGATCAAGGCATGGGCCAGACGCCCCACCCGCTCCACGTCGCGGTTGCTGACCATGCTGTCCGGGTCGCGCGCTGCGTCCAGCATATCGGCGAAGCGGACCTCGAAGAACTCATCCAGATTGGAGGAGACGATGCAGATATAGCGCAGGCGCTCGAGCAGCGGAACATCCAGCCGCTGCGCTTGAGCCAAGACGCGCCGATTGAATTCGAGAATGGCTTGCTCGCGATTGAGCAAAGCGACGGGAGTGCTTTCTAGGGTCATCGCCCTATTTTAGGGCCGTGACGGCCGCACTTGCGGAGGCGCTAACCGATACCCCTTGCAGACCGCTGGGGGCCATAGCCTGAGCGCCGACCCGCCGGTCCAAGGCGCTCCAATCGAGGATTTCCAAGCGTCCATCGGCATGCTCGACCAAGGCCGTCAGGCTTTCCACCCAGTCGCCATCATTGGCATACAAGACACCATCGATCTCGCGCAACTCGGCATGGTGAATATGGCCGCAGACGACGCCGTGCACCCCGCGCTTGCGCGCCTCTTTGGCCACCGCCACCTCAAAGTCGGAGATGAAGCTGACCGCACGCTTGACCTTGAGCTTCAAGTATTTGGACAAGCTCCAATAGGGCAGGCCCATGCGAGCGCGCAGACGGTTCAAATAGCTGTTCAGCTTGAGGGTGAATTCATAGGCCGTGTCGCCCACATGGGCCAGCCATTTGGCGCACTGGATCACGCCGTCGAACAAGTCGCCATGGGTGACCCAGAGCTTGCGGCCATCGGCCGTCTCGTGGATCCATTCATGCGCCACCTCAATGCCGCCAAAGCTGTGGTGCAGGTATTTGCGGGCGAACTCGTCATGGTTGCCCGGGATGAAGATCACGCGGCAGCCCTTGCGCGCCTTGCGCAAGAGTTTTTGCACCACATCGTTGTGGGCCTGCGGCCAGTACCAGTTTCGACGCAGCTGCCAGCCGTCGATGATGTCGCCGACCAAGAACAGCTGTTCGCACTCGACCTCGCGCAAAAACTCCAGCAAAGCCTCTGCCTGGCAGCCAGGCGTGCCCAGATGGACGTCGGAAATCCAGACCGTTCGATAGCGCTGGCTGCCTACTTCTGCAGCAAGTGCTTCCGGCGATTCGGGTTCAACGGCGAGGGCGGCGGCGGCTCGCGCCAGGGCGTGGTCGTGCTGCATGGCATGCACTGTGAGGGCCGGCCATGTCGGCGGCATGGCAGCTTTGTGAAGCTTGCGTGACGGCGACGCGCCTCAACCCGCACTCACTCGATAATCCGCCCCATGCATCTGTTGATTCCCTATGCCAGCGCCACCGGCGACGCCGCCACCCACACGCTGGCCGAACTGCCCCTCCCGCATCTGTCCGAACTGCTGGGCCTGCTCAAACCCGAGGGCGAGGCCCTGGGCAGCGATGAGTTCAGCCTCAATACCCCGCTGGAACTGACCCTGGCCCAATTGCGCGGCTGCACAGCGCCGGACGGGCATTTGCCTACTGCAGCCTGGGATGCGCCGGCTTTGCCCGCCACAGAGCCGTTGGCCTGGGCGCGCCTGAGCCCGATTCATTTAGCCGTGGGCAGCGACCAGATCACCGCCCTGCCGCCAGAAAGCTTGGCCTTGGGCGAAGCCGAATCGCAAGAGTTCTTTGCCGCCTTGGCTGAGCTCTGGCCGGCGTCTGAAGGCTGGTCCAGCCATTGGCTGAACAGCAACGCTTGGCTGATCGCTCACCCCTGCCTGGCCGGACTCAGCAGCGCCAGCCTCGACCGGGTCTTGCATCGCCATGTGGACAGCTGGATGCCCAAACCCAGGCGCTTGCGCGCCCTGCAAAACGAAGTGCAGATGCTCCTGCACGAGCACGCTTTGAACCAAGAGCGTGAGGCGCGCGGCGCCTTGGCGCTGAACTCGGTGTGGATCAGCGGCTGCGGCGTAGACGCGGGCAGCCGCGCCTTGCCCGAAGGTTTGCAGATGGAGCACAGCCTGCGCGAGCCCTTGCTGGCGGGCGACTGGCAAGCCTGGAGCCGCGCCTGGACGCAGCTTGATGCCGGTCCGATTGCGCAGCTGCTGGCGCAGGCCCGTCAAGCCGATGCAGAGCCCATCAAGCTGACCTTGTGTGGCGAACGATTTGCCCAGTGTTGGCACTTGCCCGCACGCCCGCGTCTGCAGCGTTTGTGGCAAAGCTGGCTGCCGCCACGGGCCGATACCGCCGCGCTCTTGGGGGCGCTATGAACACGCCAAGCTTGTTGACGCGCGAGGTGCCGCCTCGCGCCGCCTGGGCCTTGCAAGAAGCCGGTGTTTCGCCCTTGCTGGCACAGCTGTTTGCGGCACGCGGTGTGCGCAGCGCCGATGAGCTCGATGCAGGACTGGCCAAGCTGCTCCCCCCTGAAGGACTGAAAGGCATTGGCGAGGCCGCTCGCCTGTTGGCCGACGCCTTGAGCCGTGGCGCACGCGTCTGCATCGTGGCTGACTATGACTGCGACGGCGCCACCGCCTGCACCGTGGCGCTGCGCGGTTTGGCCCTGCTGGGCTTTCAGCCGCAGCAGCTTTGCTATGTGGTGCCCGACCGCGCCATCCATGGCTACGGCTTGACGCCCGCCATCGTGGACTTAGCACTGCCGCTACAACCGCAGCTCTTGATGACGGTGGACAACGGCATCGCCAGTCTGGCCGGCGTGGCCCACGCCCGCAGCTTAGGTCTGCAAGTCTTGGTGACCGACCATCACCTGCCCGCCCTGGTGGACGATCGGACCGAGTTGCCGCAGGCCGATGCCTTGGTCAACCCCAGCCAGCCCGGCTGTGAATTCGAAAGTAAGAATCTTGCCGGCGTCGGCGTGGCGTTTTATGTGCTGCTGGCCTTGCGCAGCGAGTTGCGTGCGCGTGGCCGCTTTGACGCCGCCAGCCAACCCAAGCTCGATGGCTTGCTGGACCTGGTCGCCTTGGGCACGGTGGCCGATGTGGTCAAGCTTGACGCCAACAACCGCCGCCTGGTTGCGCAAGGGCTCAAGCGCATGCGGGCCGGACGAGCGCAAGCCGGCATTGCCGCGCTGTTCACCGCCGCCGGCCGCGACATCAGCCGCGCCAATGCCTTTGATCTGGGCTTTGCCTTGGGGCCACGCATCAATGCCGCCGGCCGCCTGTCGGACATGACGCTGGGCATCGAATGCCTTCTCTGCGATGAGCCCAGCCGCGCGCTGGAACTGGCCCGGCAACTCGATGCCATCAACCGCGAGCGACGCGAGATCGAAGCCGAGATGCGCGAGCAGGCCGAGTTCAAGCTCGAGCAGCTGATGCAGGACCCGCGCTTGCAAGGCGAGGCGCCGCCGGCCCTGGCTTTGTTTGAGCCCGAGTTCCATGAAGGCGTGGTGGGCATCATCGCCTCGCGTTTGAAAGACCGAGTGCACCGCCCCAGCTTTGTGTTCGCGCGCGGCGCCGACGGGCAGTTGAAGGGCTCGGGCCGCTCGATTGCAGGCTTTCACTTGCGTGACGCCTTGGACCTGATCAGCAAACGCTACCCCCAGGTGCTGAAGAAGTTCGGCGGCCACGCCATGGCGGCCGGTTGCACGCTGGCGGATGATGGTTTTGAAACCTTTGACCAGGCCTTGCAAGAAGTCGCCCGCGAGTGGCTGGACGCCGCCGCGTTGACACGCACGCTACGCACCGACGGGCCGCTGGCGCCCGAGCACTTCACACCGGAAACCGTGCGCGAACTGGAGTCGCAGGTTTGGGGCCAAGCCTTCGAAGCGCCCTTGTTCTGCGACACCGTTGAGATCATTTCGCAGCGCTTGGTCGCCGAGAAGCACTTGAAACTGCGGGTGCGCCAAGGCGGCCCCAAGGGCGTGCTGCGCGACGCCATCTGGTTCGGGCATATCGAGACCCTGCCCTCGCCGGCTCGGCTGGCTTATCGGCTGAGCCTGGATACCTACCAAGGGCAAGAGCGCATCCAGATGATTGTTGAGGCCTGCACCTCCGCATAAGTAGAACTCAGAGCCACAACTGGCTCAAGGACAGCCGCATGCCACGACGCTGCGGCTGCTCTTTTGCGACTCCAAACCCTTAGTCCATCCGGATCAAGCGCCCAAAGTACCCGGGATTTCTGGCGCATCGCGCGTGCAGAACTTCACGCCGCCTACGCAATTGAAATGGCTTCGCTGCAGCGAGCCCCCTCGAGTCACGGGGGTGTCATTCGCGGCACCTCCAATCAAAACTGTCTCATTTCAATACACATCAGTCCCAGCATCGCCCAAGCCGCACGATGCTCGCATTCCTTGCTAAAGCACGATCGAATCGACAAGATAGAGCCGATGAAGCGCCAAGCAAAGGCCTCAAAAGCCCATTGCGCCAGCGCTTCTGTTCTTGGATCTCGCATCCTGCCTGGCGCTGGCGTGGCGTCTTTTGCCCCCATCCATTTCCATGAACATTTTTTTCTTTTCCCGCCCGATGAGCCTGAAGGCGAGACTCGGCGGCATCGGCCTGATCGCCATGCTGCTGGGCTTGGTGCCCAGTGCAGTTTTGCTGCAGGGCTATGCCACAGAAATGTCCCGCATCGAACGGGAGGCCGGTGGACTACCGGTGAACGAAGCCTGGCGTGAGTTGTCGCATCTGCTTGAACAACACCGCCAACAGGCCGCCGAGTCACTTTCCACCCGGCCCGCGGCGACTGCTGAACTGGCGGCCACCCACCAAGCCGCCAAGGCGGCCTTGCAAAAATTGCTGGCCGCCTTGGATGAAGCCTCAGCAGCGCCGCGCCATCGCGAGGCCGTACAAGCATTGAGTCAGCAGTTTGAGACCTTGGTCGGCGATCTGGATGCCTCCCGCCTGGACGTGGCCAAGCTGATGGCGGCGCAGCAAGCCTTGGCCGGTCAGATTTTTGCCGCCAGCAGCGACTTCAATGCTGAAACCGGCCTGCTGCTGGAGCCCGACCCCGCCAACCACCACGCCATCTTGGCCAGTCTGAAGGCGGCCCCCCAAGTTGAAAACGCACTGTCGGAGCTCCAGGCCATTGCCAAGGCTGCGGCGGTCGATGATTTGGCCCAGGTCTCCGCCGCCTTGACCCGTTATCGCGAACACGCCACGGCCATGCAAGAGCATATGCAGTCAGCACAACGCGCCGGCGGTGAGGTTGGGCAGGCGCTCGGCGCTCTGCTTCCGCAAGCACTGTCGCAGCGCAAGCTGGTGGAAGACACCATGCAAGCCGCCGCACGCGACGTCAACTACCCCTTGGAACAATTGGCCGCTGGCTTCGCAGGCGCTGCTCGGCTGCAAGCGGAACTCTCCCAAGCGACCTTGCAAACCCTCAAGAAGGAGTTGGCCGAGCGCAGCAACTCGGCGGCCATGAAGCGCAATACGCTCTTGCTGACCTTGCCGCTGCTCTTGGCCTGCCTGGGCTGGATGTTGCTGCGCTCCATTCGGCAGCTCTTAGTGCCCGTGCATCAGATGATTAGCATCACCGAACGCATTGCCTCCGGCGATCTCAGCCAAGACATCCCGCCCGCCCAAGACGATGAAATGGGGCGACTGCTGCAGGCCATGGCCCATATGCAGCTGCGCTTGCGCCAGCTGATCGAGCAGATCCTCGAAGGCGCGGGACACATCCGCTTGGCGGCGCAAGAAATTGCCGACGGCAACCAGGATCTGGCCACTCGCACCGAGACGGCCGCCGCCCACCTGCAGCAGACCTCATCCAGCGTTGACTCCCTCGAAGAGACGGTGCAACACAGCAGCTCCGCCGCCAGCCGAGCTAGTGATCTGGCCAGCAATACCAGCCAGGTGGCCAGCCAGGGCAGCGTGGTGGTTGAGCAGGTGGTGCAGACCATGAACTCGATTCAGGAGTCGTCCAAGCGCATTGCCGACATCACCGGCTTGATCGACGGCATTGCCTTTCAAACCAATATCCTGGCACTCAATGCGGCAGTAGAAGCGGCACGCGCCGGCGAGCAGGGTCGCGGCTTTGCGGTGGTGGCCAGCGAAGTGCGCTCCTTGGCAGGCCGCAGCGCTGAGGCCGCGCGCGAAATCAAGGTGCTGATTCAACGATCGGTCGAACGGGTGGAAAGCGGCAGCCAATTGGCCAGCGACGCCGGCTCGTCCATGCAGAAAATCCTGGGCCGCATCGGTGAACTCACTCAGATGATGCAAGGCATGAATGAGCAGAGCCGCACGCAAGCCGGCCAAACCACCCAACTCGGCCAAGCGGTGCGGGCCATCGACGAAATGACGCAGCACAACGCCGCCCTGGTCGAGCAGTCTGCCGCTGCGGCAGAGTCCCTGCGCAGCCGCGCCAACAGCATGGATGCTGCTGCACAGAGCTTCAAGCTCTGAGCGCCGGCAAATGGCCCTGCAGTTCATGCCTTCTTGGCAGGTCGCTAAACTGAGGTCGTGAACACAAACCTCTTGACCCACGCCGACCTGCATTGCCACTCGAAAGTTTCCGATGGCACGCTAGAACCCGAAGCCTTGGCCGCTCGCGCCAAGGCCAATGGCGTGGAGTTGTGGTCCTTGACAGACCACGACGAAGTCGGCGGCCAACAACGCGCCATCAACGCGGCCAAGGCCCTGGGTTTGCCTTATGTGACCGGCGTAGAAGTCTCGGTCACCTTCGCCGGACGGGTGGTGCACATCATTGGGCTGGGCTTTGATCATCAGAACCCGGCGCTGGTGGCCGGCTTGCGAGCCACGCGCGGCGGACGCGAAGCACGCGCCCGCGACATGGCGGCCGGTTTGGCTCAGGTGGGCATCAAAGATGCCTATGAGGGTGCACTGAAGTACGTGGGCAACCCCGAGTTGATCTCGCGCACCCACTTCGCCCGCTTCTTGGTGGAATCCGGTCATTGCCAGGATGTACCCGAGGTGTTTCGCCGTTACCTGACGGAAGGCAAGCCCGGTTTTGTGGAGCACCGCTGGGCGCGCCTGGGCGATGCCCTGCGCTGGATCCAGGAAGCCGGTGGCCTGGCCGTGATCGCGCATCCGGCGCGTTACGGTTTCACGCCCACCGAGGAGTTCGCGCTGATCACCGACTTCATCGGGCATGGCGGCCGTGGCATTGAAGTCGTAACCGGCAGCCACAGTGACGCCGAAGCAGCCAAATACACCGAAACCGCCATAGAGTTTGATTTGTTGGCCTCGCGAGGCTCGGACTTCCACTCGCCCGAAGAGAGCCGCACCGATCTGGGGCAATTGCCCAGCCTCTCGGGCCGCCTGCGTCCGGTTTGGATGTCGTTAGAAGACCGCATCTTCTGGCCTAGTTGCTTGCAATAAGCTTCCCCAAGCGTTACACAATGAGCCTATGGCTCAATATTTCGAAGTCCACCCTGAAAACCCGCAGCAGCGCTTTCTGAAGCAGGCTGCACAGATCATTCACGCGGGCGGCATCGCCGCGATTCCCACCGACTCCAGCTACGCGCTGGTCTGCCATCTGGACGATAAAGCGGCCGCTGAATCCTTGCGCCGCATCCGCGGGGTCGACGACAAGCACCATCTGACCCTGCTCTGCCGCGACCTCAGCGAACTGGCCAGCTACGCACGTGTGGACAACCGCCAGTACCGTTTGCTCAAGCTGGCAACACCTGGCCCCTTCACCTTTATTCTGGAAGCCACCAAGGAAGTGCCGCGGCGGCTCTCTCATCCTTCCCGGCGCACCATTGGGCTGCGTGTCCCCGAGCACCGTGTCACCCAAGACTTGTTGGAGCTCTTGGGCCAACCCCTTCTGGCCACCACATTGATACCACCGGGTGAAGATGAGCCCTTGAACGATGCACGCGACATCGCCGAGCGCTACGACCGTCAGTTGCAAGTCATTGTGGACGCCGGCGCCTGCAGCCGAGAAGCCACAACCGTCATTGATCTGAGCGGCGACGAAGCGCATCTGGTGCGGCAAGGTCGAGGCGACCCGCGCGCGCTAGGCATCCTGACGGATTGAAATCGAAGACAGTTTGAAGTCGAAAAAGCCAAAAGGGAAAAGTACTCAAGTTGCCCATTGAGTTGCCGAAAGAGTTGAAGCCGGGCGCTTCCACACAGGGTGGATGTGGCCCGAAGTCGCAGGACAAATCTTTGATGGAAGCGCCTCTATGAATTTCCTCAGCAAGTTGCGTATCAGCCAGCGGCTCGCACTGAGTTACGGACTGTTGATCGTCCTGCTCATCATCATTGGCAGCTACGGTGCTTACAGCGCCAGCCGATTGGCCAATGACTTGGACCAGACGGCCAACCAAAGCCTGGTCAAAATTGCCGCCGCCAACTCACTCGAAGGCCAGGTCAATGTGGTCGCCCGAGCGTCGCGTGATTTGTTGCTGCTGGACACCGCCGGCTCCATCAAGAAGCAAAAAGCTGCGCTGGACGGTGCCTTGCAAGAGAGCGAGAAGCAGTTGTCCGCCCTGCTGGACAAAAAGCCCGCTGCGGGTCGCGAGGCAGAATTGCTGAGCCAGTTGAAGGACTCGCAAGCCAAATTCTTTGCTTCGGTGGCTAAGTTCCGCAAGATCCAAATTGACGGCAGCCCAGACGAGGCCCGCGAGAGCCTGATCACCGATGTGCGCCCGGCTCAGCAAGCCTACCAAGATGGACTCAAGGGCCTGGTCGATTTGCAGTTTGAAAGCGCCCATGACTTGGCGGTCGCCGGTGGCGAGCTGGCCCGCAACTCGGTGCTGGTCACCGTCATTTTGGTCATCGCCGCAGTCCTGATTGGCAGCGTGGGTGGTTTGGCCATCGTGCGCTCCATCATCAACCCGGTCAAACAAGCGCAAACAGCCGCCGAAGCGATTCGCAATGGTGATCTGACGCACGACATCCCCCGCGCCGGCAGCGATGAGCTGGGCCAGATGCTGGAGACCATGCAGGCCATGCAAGAAGCCCTGTCCGGTGTGGTCAGCAGCGTGGGCGCGGCCGCAAACGATGTGGCGGAGAGCACCAATCAAATTGTCGGCGGCAATGTGGACTTGTCCGATCGCACCGCGCGTTCCGCCTCCAGCCTGCAAACCACGGCGGCCTCGGTGGAAGAGATTGCAGCCAATCTGAGCGGCGCCAGCGAGCTGACCCGCAAGGCCGCCGGTATCGCCAGCAAGGCCCGTAACTCGGCTTCTGCCGGCGGCAAGGTGGTCTCGCAGGTGGTGGCCACCATGCAAGAGATCAGCGCCAGCTCACGCAAGATTGGCGACATCATCGGCGTGATCGATGGCATCGCCTTCCAAACCAATATCCTGGCCTTGAATGCTGCCGTGGAAGCGGCCCGCGCCGGTGAACATGGCCGCGGCTTCGCGGTGGTGGCCTCCGAAGTCCGCGCCCTGGCCTCGCGAGCCGCCTCGGCTGCCAAGGAGATCAAGGTGCTGATTCAAGAGTCCACCGTCAAGGTGGAGAACGGCACCGATCTGGTCAACAATGCTGGCGTCACCATCAGCAGCGTGGTCAATGAAGTCAACGATATGGGGCAGCTGATTGAGGAAATCTCCAACTCCGCGCAAGAGCAAGCCGCCGGCGTGGGCGTGGTGAATAACTCGATGAACGAGCTGGACCGCAGCACCCAACAAAACGCCAGTTTGGTCAGTGCCTTGACCAAATCGACCGAAGCCTTGACCGGCAGTTCCTCTCGCTTGCTGGAGGCCGTTGGCTTCTTCCGCACACGCTGAGCGCCTGCCTCAACCCCTACAACATCACACTCACCTTAGAGCAAGGAAGACAATGAGTAAGACGAACGCCACCCTGTCCCGCTGGTCTCGCATGGGCCTCGGCCTGCTGGGCGCATTGCTGATTGCAACAAGCGCCATCGCCGCCCCCAAGGTCTTGAAAAAGGTGCCGCCCGAGTTCCCCGCCACTGCGGTGAAGAAGGGCATCAAGACCGGCTCGGTCAAGGCGCAAATCAGCATTGCAGCCGATGGCAAAGTGACCGAAGTCAATATCGTGGAGTCCACACCGCCCAAGGTGTTTGACAAGGCGGTGATCGAAGCCCTGATGGAATGGCGCTTCGAAGGCAGCGGCGAAAAGCAAACGCACGAGTTGAAGCTGGTCTTCAACAGCGAAGACTAAAACAGTCATCGCTTTTGCATCCAAGCCCAGGTCCGAACTTTGGACCTGCGGCTTCAGGACCTGGCCAGCAACTGGCGGATCCTCTCCTTGTCAAACCCGACCACGCGCTGCTGCCCGCGCAGCACAAAGGTCGGTGTACCGGGCGCCATCTGGGCTCGGTATTGGGCCGCGCATTCGGCGTCGCTCTCAATAAAGCACTCGCGATAGGGAATGCGCTGCGCATCGAGCCAGCCCCTCGCCTGCGTGCAAAAAACACAACTGCTGCTGGACAGCATCAGCAAATCACCCGGCTGCACCAAAGCACGCAAGGCCTGGCCCTGCTGCTCGCTTTGCCAATACCTGGCTGCTTGCATCAACCCTCCCACTGCCAAAGCAATCAGCAGCAAGGGCCACAGGGCCGACGAAGTCAATGCACTCGCCCGTGCCGGCTTGATGTCGGCGTCGGGCTGATCTGTGTTCATGGCTCGGGCCGCTGAAGCTGGGCTTAAGGAGGCAGCGAAACTCGCTAACGCTGAGCTCAGATCGCCGCGGTGACGACGATCTCGACCTTCCACTCAGGACGCGCCAGCTTGGCTTCCACCGTTGCGCGTGGCGGCGTGTGGCCGGGCACGACCCAAGCATCCCAGGCCGCATTCATGCCCGGGAAGTCCGCCAGGTCTGCAATGAAGATCTGCGCACGCAAGATCTTGGTTTTGTCGCTGCCAGCGCGAGCCAGCAAGGCGTCGATCGCGCCTAAGACTTGAGCCGTCTGACCCGTGATGTCTTGGCTGGCGTCCTCGGGCACTTGGCCGGCCAGATAGACCACGCCGTTGTAAACCGCCATCTCGGACATGCGGGCGCCCACATCAAAACGTTCGATATTCATGGAATCACTTGCCTTTTTGTTTGGAATCGGACTTGGGGTGCTTGTGTGAATGCCCATGCGGATGGGGGCCGACACCATGCGGATGCTTTTTGCTGCTCTCCGCTGGAGGCACCGCGCCGGCGGCTTTTTGACCCAGCCGGCTCTCGGTGCCATTGAGTAATTTCTTGATATTTGCGCTGTGGCGCCAAACCAGCAGCAAGCCCATCAGCACCAAGACCCCGGCCACTGGGCCCGCGCCCCAACCCATCATCTGATAAATCGGTGCCAAGCCGGCCGCCACAAGCGCCGCCAAAGAAGAGTAGCGCGTGGTGTAGGCAATCAAAACCCAGGTGGCGAGCACTGCGGCCCCGAGCCATGGGTTGAGCGCCAGGATGACGCCGGCCGCAGTGGCCACACCTTTGCCGCCTTCAAAGCGGAAGAACACCGGCCACAGATGGCCAAGAAAGGCCCCCAGGCCGACCAAGGCCGCGCTGCCTTCACCCAGGCCAAAGCGTTCGCCCCACTGCATGACCATCAAGACGGGCACATATGCTTTGAGCGCATCGAACAGCAGGGTCAGAATGGCCGCGACCTTATTGCCCGAGCGCAACACATTGGTCGCCCCCGGATTGCCCGAGCCGTAGCTGCGGGGGTCAGACAGGCCCATCAGACGGCTGATGATGACGGCGAAAGACAGCGAACCGATCAGATAGCCGATCAAACCCGCCACCAAAGGGTAGATATTGTTTTGGAGAATTGCTTGCATAGGGCGCTATTCTGCACTGGCACAGTGCACTGCCCGAGCCTTGAGCAGCTCAGGCAGAACCCGCGGATCAATGCCGACCAAGTAGCCGCGCCGGCCGCCATTAATGCAAATGCGCGGCAATTCCAGAATGCTGGCCTCCACAAACACCGGCATGGTCTTGCGGGACCCAAAGGGCGAGGTACCGCCGACCAGATAGCCGCTGTGTCGCTGCGCCACCTCGGGTTTGCAGGGCTCGACCTTTTTGCAAGGAATCTGCCGCGCCAGCTCCTTCAAGCTGACCTGCCGGTCCCCATGCATCAAGACGATCAAGGGCTGCGCCTTCTCGTCTTGCATCACCAAGGTCTTGACCACCTCATGCTCGGGCATGCCGAGTTGCCGTGAGGACTCCGCCGTGCCGCCATGTTCCACATAATCGTAAACATGCTCGGTGAAGCTGATGCCCTGCTTGCGCAAGAACTGGGTCGCCAAGGTTTCGCTGACATGGGCAGGTTTTTTTGACATCTCCAGATTTTCGCTCAGCCGCACGGCCCTTCCGCCCTTCCGCCCTTCAGTCCTTCAGTCCTTCAGTCCTTTTTGAAGCTCCGTCCCAAGCACAGCATCGCGCTCGCACTTTGCCCCTACAGTCTGACCCTGCAGACAGCAGTTCATGTCTCAGTGCTATTTGAGATGAAAAGCCCCATGACGACCCCACCTACCGCCAAGACTGAATTGACTCGCACTCTGCTCGCGGTGCTGAGCATCGCCCTGCTGCTCTTCACGTCGCTCTGGGTCTTGCGCCCCTTCATCGGCGCTTTGATCTGGGCCACCATGGTGGTGGTCGCCACCTGGCCGCTGATGACGCATTTGCAGCAGCGACTGTGGGGCCGGCGCACGCTGGCGGTGGCGGTGATGGTGACGGCCCTGCTGCTGGTCTTGTTTGTACCCCTGTCCATTGCCCTGGCCACGGTGGTGGCCAATGCGGACCGGGTGATTGACTTGGCGTCCAGCCTGCCCGATACCCATTTGCCCGAACCGCCGACCTGGCTGGCGAGCATCCCTTTGATCGGCGAGACCTTGTCCAACAACTGGCATCACATCGCCACCCAAGGCCTGACCCCTCTACTGGCCATGGTCAAACCCTATCTGGGCGAGGCACTGAAATGGACCGCCGCGCAAGCCGGCAGTTTGGGCCTGGTGGGCCTGCAGTTTTTGCTTACCGTGGCGCTGGCCGCAATTCTCTACAGTAGCGGTGAAGGCGCGGCGCGCATGGTGCGCGGTTTCAGCCGCCGCCTGGCTGGCGAGCAAGGCGATCAGGTCATCACCCTGGCCGGCCAAGCCATTCGCGGCGTGGCGCTGGGCATTGTGGTGACGGCGCTCGTGCAATCGGTACTCGGAGGCCTGGGACTTTGGGTCAGCGGTGTGCCCTTTGCTGGCTTGCTGACGGCCGTGATGTTGATGCTGTGCCTGGCCCAAATCGGCGCCTTGCCTGTCCTGCTGCCGGCCGTCGTTTGGCTTTACTGGAATGGCGACAACACCTGGGGCACGGTCTTGCTGCTGTGGACCTTGGTGGTCGGCACCATGGATAACTTCTTGCGCCCTTGGCTGATCAAGAAAGGCGCCGACCTGCCGCTGCTGCTGATTTTTGCCGGCGTGATCGGAGGCTTGCTGGCCTTCGGCCTGGTCGGGCTCTTCATTGGGCCGGTGATTCTGGCCGTGACCTACACCTTGTTGCTGGCCTGGATTGGCGACTCACTACCGCCCCTGCCTGAAGAACTCAATGCACCTTTGGCCAAATCAAGGCGCAGCCGCTCGCGCTGAAGCCGGCTTGGCGGCTGACTTCAAGCTAGCGCCCCTCACCTCAAAGCTGACGGCCTGCTTCAGCTGACCCCGCTCATCCATCAACTGCAGCTGATGCCGCCCCGGCCAGGGCGCCCAGCTGTAGCGCTTGCCGCGCCCCAGGGGCTTGTCGTCCAAGACCCAGAGGCCGGACTCGCCTTCAAAGCGAATCCGCTGGGCCTGCGGCGGCATGTCCGGGTCCAGCGCAAAAATGCTGCCATCGCGCGGGCTGCTGATGCCCTGCAAAACCGTCTTGTCCTGCATCTGCGCGGAAGCCAATAAGCGCGTTTGCTCGGTGCCCTTGATGAACCACTCTTGGCGAGCCGGCTCCCTTTGGTCTGGATACTCCACCCGCTGCGCCAGCAGCCCTGGCGGCGCTACAGGTGGCGTCGAAACAAGGTCTTGGTGCAGATAGCGCATCAGCCCGGCCCAAATCGGCGCCGCCCCACTGATGCCGCTGACCCCGTGCATGGCCTCGCCGCTGGCATTGCCCACCCACACGCCCACGGTGTAGCGGCTGCTATAGCCCATGCACCAGTTGTCGCGCATGTCTTTGCTGGTGCCGGTTTTGACGGCCGCGAAACCGCGCGTGGCCAAGACACTGTCCAGGCCAAAACTGCGCGCACGCGCATTGTTGTCCGCCAAGATGTCGCTGACGATGAAGGCGGCGCGTGCGTCGATCACGCGCCGACTGTCTTGCTTGCCCCTGTCCTTCAGATCCAGGGCCTGATAGACCCCGCCATTCGCCAGCGTGCGATAGGCATTGCTCAAGGCCAAAAGACTGAGGTCCGAACTGCCCAGCGCCAAAGACAGGCCGTAAAAGCCGCTGGTGTGCGGCAGGGCCAAGCCAAGGGCATTGAAACGCTCAAACACAGGGTCCGCTCCCAGCATTGCCGTCAAGCGCACCGCTGGCACATTCAGGCTATTGCCCAGAGCGCTACGGGCCGAGACATAACCCTTGAATTCCTTGTCGTAGTTCTGCGGCAGATACAGGCCGGCGGGCGTGCTGATCTGAGCCGGTGAATCATCCAACAGGCTGGCTGCGGTGATCAAGCGCTTCTCGATCGCCTGCGCATAAACAAAGGGTTTGAGGGTGGAGCCCGGCTGACGACGGGCCAACACCCCGTCCACCTCGGCCGCTGCCGACAGGCTGCCGCTGGAGCCCACCCAAGCCAAGACAGCGCCTGTGGCGTTGTCCAAGACCAGCACCGCGCCATCCTCGACATTGCGGCCCGACAGCTCGGCCAGTTGCGTTTTGAGCAGGCTCACCGCCAGGCGCTGCAAGCCGGCATCCAGACTGCTGCGCTGCCGCGCTGGGCCGTCCGAGCGCAAGACCTGGCGGGCGAAATGCGGCGCCCAGCTCTCGCCCAAGGCACGCCCGGGCCGCTGCGCCAGCAGAGCTTGTGCTTGGCCGATCAGCGGCTCGCAGCTACTCGATTTGAGCGGAGCTTTCATTTGCTGCAGCAAGCCGCAGGCGCGTTGGCCCAATTGCACGGCAGAGGCATTGGGCGAGCGCACCATGGCGGCCACCAAGACGGATTCCTCAGCGCTCAAGCCGTCTGGATGCTTGCCAAGCAAGGTTTGCGACAGCGCATTGAGACCCAGCAACTCACCGCGCAGCGGCACAAGGTTCAGGTAGGCCTCCAAAATCTGTGCCTTGCTCCAAGTGCGTTCCAGGCGCAAAGCCAGGGCGGCTTGGCCGAGCTTTTGGCCGACCGAACGGCCACCCGATGGCCGCGACAAATCGGCGTCGATGAGCCCGGCCAACTGCATGGTGATGGTGGAGGCGCCGCGGGTGCGCCGGTTCCACAAATTGGCCCAGGCACTGCTGGCCGCAGCGCTCCAGTCCACGCCGCTGTGCTCATAAAAGCGCCGGTCCTCGCCGAGCAGCAAGGCATGCAAGAGCTGAAGGGAAACTTGCTCCAGCCCCACCCATTCGAGCGCACGGCGGCTGTGGTCGAGCCGCAAAGTCTGCAAGGGTTCGCCGCGACGATCCAGCAAGATGAAGTCCGAGACCCGGTGCGCCGCGCGCAACTCGCTATAGCTGGGCAACTGCGCTTGGGCGGGCGCGGCCCAGGCCAGCGTCAAGCTCAAAGCCAAAGCCAGCGCCGAGGAAACAAAGCCGCCCCGGCGTCGCTTGCTTCTCAAGGCGCCACCTCCAGCAGGGCCTGCGGCAACTCACCCGCCACATCCGGGGCATACATGGCTTCGGCCCGGCTGCCGGGCAGCATGAAGCGGCCGGCGTTGTTCAGCCGCACGGTGTACTCCATCACATGCTTGCCACGAGGCAAGTATTCGAAATAAGCACGCCAGGCCTCGAAGCTGCGTTCTTCATAGCTGGGCCGCATGCCAGCCAGCTCACTGCGCTCGCCATTGCTGGGCTGCAGGGCCAAGCTCGATTGACCGCCCAGGCCCCCGCCCAAAATGAGCGCGCCCGCCGGCACCGGGTCAGACAAGGCCACCCAAGTCATATCGCTTTGTGCATCCAACTCCAGGCGCACCCGCATCAAATCGCCGCGCGACCAACGTCCGGCCGTTTTTTGCTCCACGGCTTGCACCGTGCGAGTGATGCGGTAGCCACTGTTGAGCGCCGTCTTGAGCGGCACTGCCGCCAAGGACTGCAGCGTCACCCAAGGCTTGGCCGATGCAGTGGCCCCCTCTTGCTGCAGCTTCAAGGTTGCAGGCGCCGCTGGCGTCGCATTGGCGCCCCAAGGCAGTAAGAAGGCGCCGCCTTCGGGCTTGCTGGCCCATTCCAGGCTCTGGCTTTGCGCTCCCAAAGTCGCCTGTGTCTTGCCAGTGAGCTTGGCACCAGATTCAAATCGAGCCGAGAACTTATCCAGCGCCAACACGCCCCACAAATTCGCCGTCGTATTGCGCCAGGCGCCCTGGCGCTGGCGCGCCAAAGTACCCTGCACCAAACGTGGCATTTCAGCGGCCCAAGCGGGATCGTCCACCACCGCCAAGATCAGCCGCGAAGCATTGGCGTCGGCGCTGTCCATCAGCCACCACCAGTCGTCTTCCTGCTCGGTGCTGAAGCCCAGCCGCGTGCCGCTGTAGGTTAAGCGGCTGCGCAGCAAAGACTGCGCCTCGGCGATACGGCGAGCGCGGTCGGGCGCTTGAGCCATGCGGCGATGCAGATTCAGCCAATCAATCAGCGCCGCCGTCGGCCAGGCCGGCAAGCCCGCCGTATCCAAGGCACTCAAGCCCGCCTGCGTGGCCCGACCATAGCGCGACAAAGCCTCCAAGGCCGCCACCCGACGCACGGCAAGGTCCAGCTGCGCTGAGCGCGGCGACCAGGCTTTGCGCTGAATACGCCCCTCAACAAAGGCGGCCAAACCATCGAGCATCTGACGCCGCTGCGCCTCGGGAATCTCGCGCCCCGCTTCATGGGCAGCGGCCAGCAGATGCGCCGTCAGGCGGTCGCTGCCCCGATCGGCCGCGCCCGCCTGCGGCGGAAAGTAACTGGCCAGGCCATCGGCATCCAAATAGCCAGGCAGACGCGTCATCAAGCTTTGCCACTGGGCGGCGTCATGCAAGCCCAAAGCCTTGGCACTGAGCTGCTCCAAACAGCTGTAGGGGTAGTTCTCAAAGTAGCGCCGCGGCCCCGCCAAATCGCCGCCCAGCTTGGCCTGCAAGAACACATTCACCCCCCCCCGCTTGACGCCTTGCATAGGCAAGGCATCGGCGGGCGGCGCCATCGCCAGGTTCATGCTGCCGTCGAGTTGGCTGAGGCTGGCCTGTTGCACCTGCAAGGCGACAGCGGGCCGGACCTGCTGCTGCACCTTCAGGCGATCTGCGGCCAGGGCGACGCTCCCGGCCGCCGCGGAGCCGCCGCCTAGCTCTTGAACCTGCGCCTCCCAGTTCAAAACGCTGACACCGTCAGGCACCGTGACCATCCAACGCGCCTCGCCGGCAGCGCCAGCGGCCAGGCTCAGCTCTTGGGCTGCCAAAGCCGGCATCGCGGCTTGGCCGGCCTGCGCTTGCAAACCCACCCGCAACTTCATGGCCCGGCTGCTGCTATTGCGCAGGGTCAGCATGGCCTGGAACTGATCGCCCTCACGCACCAGTGGCGGCAGGCCCGAAAGGACTTGCAGATCTTGCGTCACCCGCAGCGTGGCTTGGCCGGTGCCAAAGCGCTGCGCGCCAGCATCTGCCACCGCCACCAGCCGGAAACTGCTCAGCGAGTCATTCAAGGGCACCTCAATCAAGGCTTCGCCCTTGGCATCCAACTTGACCGAAGGCTTCCAGAGCAGCAAGGTCTCAAACAACTCCCGCGTCGGCGCTCGCCCGCCGCCCCCGCCTGCGGCCACCGCCTTGCGGCCATAGTGGCGCCGGCCAATGATCTCGCTTTGCGCGGTGGCGGTTTCAACACCCCAGGCGCGCTTTTGAATCAAAGCGGGCAAGAGCTCCCAAGAGGCGTTATTGCGCAAGGCCAGCAGGCCTTCGTCCACGGCGGCAAAAGCCACTTCGGCATCGGCCAAGGGGCGGCCGTCTTGCGTGACCTTGATACGAGTCTGCACCGTTTGCCGCACACCGTACTGCGGCTTGTCGGTGCTGACCTCCACTTGCAGCTGATGGGCGGCCAGGCCCACTTGCAGCTCCGCCATACCCAGCTTGTAAGACGGCTTGGCCAAATCGATCAGGGCCGTGGGCGCTTGGTAATGCTTGGCGGCATCGCGCCAGGCATGCCACCAGCCCACGGGCTGGCGCCAGCCCCATTGGAAGAAGCTGTACCAAGGCACTTCAAAAATCCGCCCCCGCAGCGCGAGCACCGAGACATAGACATTCGGCGCCCAGTTCTTCTCGATCTTGAGCTCCACCGTCGGGTCGCTGCCGCGCAGCTTGACGATGCGGCTTTCGATCACGCCTTCGCGCTCTATGGTGAGCAGCGCCGTTGCCTCCCGGTAAGGCATGCGCACTTGCAAGCGCGCGGTTTCGCCGGGCTCATAACGCTTCTTTTCAGCGAGTACGTCGATGCGGTCATCGTTGTCCTGGGCAAACCAGAGCTCGCCTTGCCGCGTCATCCAGACACTGTTGGCGGCCACGCTGGCGCGCCCGTCGGCATCTTTGGCCGAGGCGATCAGCTCCACCTCACCCGAGACATCGAGTTTGGCTTCGCAGCTCAACAAGCCTTGCGCATCGGTGCTGCCGCTGCACACCGAACCCAGGTCTTTCAGCTCTTGCTGGTTGTCATAGGCATAGAAGCCGCCCACCATGCGTTTGCGGCTGCTGATGGTCTGACGCAAGCGAGCCTGCACCTCAATGCGCTGGCCCGCCTGCGCTTTACCTGCAGTGTCCAGCGCCACCACGCTAAAACCCGCCTTGCCCACATTGCTGGCCCAGCCCTGGCTGCGTAAACCCAAGACCAGCTTGGAGGGCCACAGGGGCAGCGTGCGCGCAGCGGTCTTGATCTCGCCATTGGGGTCGCTGTAGCTAAGTTCGGCCACGAGTTCGCTGGGGCGCTCAATCTTCGGCAACGTTTTGATCAGCAGCTCCGCTGCGCCGTTGCGGTCGGTCATGCCCGGCTGCTTGTCCACCACCAAGCGGGAGCCGACCGCCGCGCCGCCATTGCCCTCATCGCCGCTCTCGCTGTCATCCATCATCGACGAAGCACTCGCATCGACGGAACGCGGGGGCTCAAAGGCAAAGGCCTCGTAACCCGCAAAGCTGACGGCGCGCGGTCGCATCACAGCGCTCAGTTTCAGCGGCGCCGGCCCGACGCCGCCGCCAGACAAATAGTTCAGCTGCGCGGACAAGCGCAACTCGCGCGGTGCTATTGGAATGGCTTTGGGGCCACTCAAGCGCGCATCAATCAGCGGCACTCGGAACTCTTCGACACGGAAGTCACCGCTGGGCCAACTGTGTTGCCGCTCTTCGCCCATGTCCGTCTTTTCACCCGTCCCGCGCTCTTTCTCCAGCGTGATGCGATACAGGCCCAGCTTGGCATTGGCCGGGATCTGCCATTGCGACACGCTGCTGCGCGGCGAAGGCCAGCTCAGTGGCAGGTCAATTTGCTGGCCGCTACCTTCATGGGTGAGCCTGACGCGCGTCGGCAATTGATCGGCTCGCGCCAGGCTCAGGCCTTGGCTGTTCTCGAATCGAAAGAAGTGTTTCATCGACACGGTCTCACCAGCGCGCAGCAGGCTACGGTCGAGCACCGTGTGCGCGCGGGCATCAGACTCGGCACCGCGCGCGGTCGGCACAGCGAAGCGCCAGTTCTCGATGCCTCGGCTCCAGTTGCTGAAGACAAAGCTCATGTCTTGCTGAAGCTTGTCGCCTGGGCCAGGCGCGCTCTTGCGCGCGGTGACGAAAAAGCCTTGCTCGTATTCGCAGCGCTCTTTGTCGTTCCAGGCCGGCAGCTTCAGGGCGAGAGGCACCGGGGCCAGGCCTTGCGCATCGGTGCGGCCCGTCCAGAGCGGCTTGCCTCGGCAATCGTTCACCGTCACCTCGGCCTGCGCGACCGGCTGGGCTTTGTCCAGACTGGTGACCCAGACCAAGCTGTTCTCGCGTCCCCATTTGAAGTGCACGCCCAGATTCGTCACGAGCACGCCGGTGCGCACATACATGGGCGCCGCCTTGTCCAGCAGCGATACGCCCAAACGCCGCGAGCTCAGTTCGACGACGTGATAGCCGGGCTCAGCCAAAGGCAGGCCGATCACCTCAAAGGGCCGGCTCTCGCCGCCCTTGCCCTCTTGTGGAGCCGGCAGAGGCAGGACCTGGACCGAGGCATCTGCCGCCAGCAAAGCGACTTCTCGGCTGCCGACATAGCGCGGCTGACGTCGCTCAACTTGCTGGCCTCGACCGTTGTCCAGCTTGACCGTTTCCTCCCACTGCGAAGACGGAAAACCGGCCTCTTGGGCACTGAGTTGGCTCTCATGGAACTTGCGCAGCTTTTGGTACCAAGCAAAGACCTCGGCATCGCTTTGCAAACGCTTGATTCGAATTTCACCTGGCACCGGCTTGGACGGGGCACCCGCCGATGGCGACCAGTCGGACTGCACATGGCGCATGGTGATCGGCAGCATGGCGGGCCCTTGCGCTTCTCGTTCGATCACACCAAAGGGTGCAGCGGCAAATTTGGCCAAAGGCGGCGCTGCACCTGTGCTGATCTTGAGCGGAAAGCTGGCCCCGTTGCTGACAGAGCGCCCACTGCGGTCCTTCAGACTGGCCGGCAACTCAATAGTGAATTGCGCGTTCTCCGCCAGCGGCATGGGAAAGCGCAACTCATTCAGTTCAGGCTGTTTGTCCTCCGGCGCGACCTTGGGAGCTAGCGCCGCACCTTGTTGTGGCTTCAGACGAATCTTCAGCGCCTCTTCGCGCGGCACCGGCTCGCTGAAGACCACACGCATGGGGCGGATCGGCAAACAAGGCGCATTGGCCCGCTCACGCTCGCAGGTGAAGTCCACTGTAAAGGGCCTGCGCACGGTGTACTCGAAGCGCTGTGCCGCGCGTGCGTTCGCTCCCTCAGCTTGCCATAGCAATTGCACCTTCGCCCCAGGGGCCAATGGCCGCTGGCAGTGCAAGAGCCAAACCCGGTCTTGGCCCTTGCGGACCTGCTGAGACTTCAACACGGCGTCCCGCACCGGACCCGTCACCACTTGTACCGGCAGTCGTTCGCCAACGCCCTCGACCTCACACCAAGCTTGGCGCGCCACGGCCGCAGCTTCGATCACCCCGTTCAAATGGAGCAGAAAATGCTGATCTTCTTCAATGTCGCTGCCCGGCCAGGGCGAGGCATTCAATGCGATCGCTGCCCCGGTGGCAAAGTTGAATTCACGCGCGCCCTGCAAAGGCGATCCGAGGGGCTTGAAGCTGTCTTTGATCTGAAGCTTGCACTTCTTGCCCGCATCCAAAGGCTCGTTCAGATCGAACAGCCATTCATTCGGGCGAGACCAGCGGCCCGAACCAACAAGCTTAGTCACGCCCTCACAGCTCAGCTCCGCAGGAACTGGCAACTGCGCGTCGCCACCGGGCACCGCCGCTTCTGAAAACGCCAACCGAATCTGCCGCACTTGCGCCACGGTGCCGCTCGGGCTAACGCTCACGGTCGTCGCATAGGCCTGCGAGCATGCGCCCGCAAAAAGAAAGCCCGCCACCAAGCTCGAAAATCGGCGGCCCAAGGTGACCCCGAGTCCAGCTGCTCTATGTTTCATCTGCCCTCCCAAGCATGCACAAGTGCTGCGCAGGGCAGAGTCTAAAGCGAGCACGCATGGCGCCACGTTCACTGGTGAGGTGCAGACTACCGCCCCTCAGGCCGAGAATGCTGAGGCTGATAAGTTCAGGGGCTTCAAATGATTGGCGAGACCCAGAAAGCCGAAAGGCCTAGTTCATTGTTGAACTAGGCCTTCGATTCAATGGTCGGGACGGTGGGATTCGAACTCACGACCCCTTGCACCCCATGCAAGTGCGCTACCTGGCTGCGCTACGCCCCGACTGAGCCTGAAAGTATAACCTAGTTTTTGACTCTCAAGCAAGAAGAACATCGCGAATCGAGATTAACTCGGCGCGCACCTGCTCAATGGTCAGCTTTTCTTGGCCTGCACCAACCGTTGATGAGCCAAAGCCATTCAGAGGCATCAACTCAATGCCATCGAGGCGCACATGATGGGCGCTGGCATCGACTGCCCCTTCGCCTTCTTCGAGCATCTCCTCATCGAGCAAGGCGCCATCGAAGCCCAGGTCGGCCATGGCATCCGTTTCCCCACGCGCCGGCACACCGCCACCATCCAGCAACTGATTGCGCGCGCCGCTGATGGTGAAGCCTTGGTCGTACAACAAGCCGCGAATGCGGCGAATCAACAGCACCTCGTGATGCTGGTAATAGCGCCGATTGCCGCGCCGCTTCATCGGCTTGAGTTGGGTGAACTCCTGCTCCCAATAGCGCAGCACATAGGGCTTCACGCCGCACAAATCACTCACCTCACCGATGGTGAAGTAGCGTTTGGCAGGGATGGCGGGCAGCGCGATTTCCATTGAAATCAAGAGGTTCGGATGGGGAGGTCAGACTCTACTCGAAGTCATCTTCGGCGCAAACCTCGCCTTGCACCAAACTTTTCAGTTTGTGGCTGGCGTGAAAAGTCACCACGTCGCGGGCCTTGATCGGGATCGACTCTCCGGTGCGCGGATTGCGCCCCGGCCGCGATGCCTTGCGGCGAATATTGAAGTTGCCATAACCGGACAGCTTGACGTCATCGCCACGCACCAAGGTGTCATGGATGATGTCAAAGAAGGCCTCGACCATGTCCTTGGACTCCCGCTTGTTCAAGCCCAGCTTGTCGAACAAGAGTTCGGCCAACTCGGCCTTGGTCAGCGTGGGCGTTTCAATACTGGGCAGCAGAACCACAGCGCCTGAGGTCGGGCGTTTGACTTCTTCGTCGCTCATCTCAAGTCCTCCTTTGCCTGAGCCTCAAGCACGCAGGCGCGCGCCCAAGCTTTCGGACAAGGCGGTCAGCACCTTGGCGATGGTTTGCTCGATGCGCTCGTCGGTTAGGGTCGCCTCGTCATCCAGCAACTCCAGACGCACGGCCATGCTGCGTTCACCCTCTTTCAACTCGCCACCCGCTTGCGTCGGTTTGAAGACGTCGAAGAGGCGTGCCGAACGGATCAAGCCATCATGTGCCGAGGCAATCGCCTGCATCAGCGCGTCATGAGTCACATGCTCGCCAACGATCAGCGCCAGATCACGCAGGACCGATTGTTGACGGGGAATTGACTGTGCCGCCGGCAGCTGACGCGCCAGCACGGCGGGCAGATCCAATTCAAACAAGACCGGAGCGCTGGGCAGCTCATAGCCCTGGCGCCACTTCGGGTGCAACTCGCCGATCACGCCAATGTCTTGGCCATCGAGTTCCACCCGAGCGCTGCGACCGGGGTGCAGGGCCGGATGCGAGGCTGCCTTGAAGCTCAGCTGACGCGGCGCGAACAAGGCCTCCAGATCACCCTTGACGTCGAAGTAATCGACCAGGCGATCACGCTGACTCCACTGCTGCTGATCCGCCGGGCCAAAAGCCAAGCCCGCAAGGCGCATCGGCTGAGCCACGCCGGCAATGCTGCTATCGCTCTCTTGTACCGAGGCGTCACGCAAGAAGACACGGCCGATTTCGAACAAGCGCACCCGCGAGGCCTTGCGGCTCAGGTTGTAGCGCAGCGCCTGGATCAAGCTGCCAATCAGGCTAGAGCGCATCACGGCCAAAGGCGCGGCGATTGGGTTCAGCAGCTGGATCGGGTTCGTGTTACCCGCCAGTTCGGCTTCCCAGCGCGCTTCGACAAAGCTGAAATTGATGGTCTCGAAATAGTCCCTGGCTGCCACGGCATGACGCAAGGCATGAATGGCGCGGCGCGACTCGGACGCCACCTTGGCCACCACCGGCGCTAAAGGCGGGGTGTTAGGCAGGCTGGGGTAGCCCATCACGCGGATGATTTCCTCGATCAGGTCTTCTTCGATCTGAATGTCGAAGCGCCAGCTTGGTGGCGTCACCGTCAGCACGCCGGGTGCTTCGGTGAACTGCAGACCTAAACGGCTGAACACGCGAGCGCAGTCTTCTTGCGCCACCGGCATGCCAATGATCTTGGCGGCCCGGGCCACGCGCAGCGCCACCGGCTTGCGCTCGGGCAACTGGGTGATCTGGTCGTCCATCGGGCCGGCTTCGCCGCCACAGATTTCCAAAATCAGCTGAGTGATGCGCTCGATATGCTCCACCGTGCCCACGGCATCCACGCCGCGCTCGAAGCGATGACCGGCATCGGTCGAGAAATTGAAGCGGCGCGAACGGCCGGCCACGGCCTTGGGCCACCAGAAGGCGGCTTCAACGTAGACGTTCTTCGTGTCGTCCGACACGGCGGTCGCATCACCGCCCATGATGCCGGCCAAGGACTCGGGTGCCGAGGCATCGGCCACCACACCGACAGTCTCGTCCAACTCGACCGTATTGCCGTTCAGCAACTTCAGCGTCTCGCCCTTCTTCGCCCAACGGATCACCAGTTCACGGTCGATCTTGTCGAGGTCGAAGATGTGGGACGGGCGACCCAACTCGAACATCACATAGTTGGAGATGTCGACCAGCGGAGCCACCGAGCGTTGGCCGCAACGGGCCAGGCGATCGACCATCCAAGCGGGCGTCTTGGCCTGCGTGTTGACGCCGCGCACCACGCGACCGGAGAAGCGACCACACAGGTCGGCGGCTTCGATGCGCACCGGCAGCTTGGCGTCGTGCTTGGGTGCGGCCGGTGTGATGGCGGGCGCCAGCAATGGCGCTCCGGTCAAAGCCGAGACTTCACGCGCGATGCCGTAAACGCTCAGGCAATGGGCCAGGTTGGGCGTCAGCTTGAGGGTGAAGAGCTGGTCATCCAGATTCAGATGATCGCGGATGCTTTCGCCCACAGCAGCATCGGCCGCCAGTTCCAACAGGCCGCCGTGTTCTTCGCTGAGCTTGAGCTCGCGCGCTGAGCACAGCATGCCGAAGCTCTCCACGCCGCGCAGCTTGCCCACGCCGATCTTGAAAGGCTTGCCGTCTTCGCCCGGCGGCAATTCGGCGCCTACGGTCGCCAGTGGCACCTTGATGCCAACACGCGCATTCGGCGCACCGCAGACGATTTGCAGCGGCTCGCCATTATTGAAAGCCGCGCCGGCATTGACCTTGCAAATGCGCAGCTTGTCGGCGTTAGGGTGTTGCTCGGCTTCGAGGATTTCGGCAACGACGATGCCATGGAAAGGCGGCGCCACCGGGCGCAGCTCTTCGACCTCCAGGCCCGACATGGTCAACAGCTCGGCCAGCTCTTGCGTATTCAGCGAGGGATTGCAAAAGCTCCGCAGCCAGGATTCAGGGAATTGCATGGTGTGACTCTTCTTCTCTTTGACGTGTTCTTGAGGATGGATCTCAAGGCTTACTTGAACTGTGTCAAGAAGCGCAGATCGCCATCAAAGAACAGGCGCAGATCGTTGACGCCATAGCGCAGCATGGCCAAACGGTCGATACCGGAGCCAAAGGCAAAACCGATGTAACGCTCTGGGTCCAGGCCCATATTGCGGATTACTTGCGGATGCACCTGGCCGGAGCCGGACACCTCCAACCAACGGCCCTTGAGCGGGCCGGACTCGAACATGATGTCGATCTCAGCGCTAGGCTCGGTGAAGGGGAAATAGCTGGGGCGGAAGCGCAGTTCCAGCTGATCGGTTTCGAAGAAGCTGGTGATGAAGTTCAGATAAACCGACTTCAAATCTTTGAAACTGATGTTCTCGCCCACCCACAGGCCTTCGACCTGATGGAACATCGGCGAGTGTGTGGCATCGCTGTCCACACGGTAAGTGCGGCCCGGCGCGATCACGCGGATCTCAGGCATGGGCTGACCGGCGTCGATCAAGGCCTTGTGCTTCTTGACATGCTGCACCGCATAGCGGATTTGCATCGGGCTGGTGTGGGTACGCAAGACATGACCCCCTTCCACATAGAAGGTGTCGTGCATGGAACGCGCCGGATGGTCTTCCGGCGTATTCAAGGCCGTGAAGTTGAACCAATCGTTTTCGATTTCGGGGCCATCGGCCACATCGAAACCCATAGACCCGAAGATGCCCTCGATGCGCTCCATCGCGCGGGTGATCGGGTGCAGGCCCCCGGTGCCACGCTGGCGGCCGGGCAGGCTGACGTCCAAGGCCTCGGCCTTGAGTTGCAATTCAAGTTCCGCGTCAGCCAGGGCTTGGCGGCGGGCGGTCAGTGCGGCTTCGATGCCGGACTTCAGTACATTGATCTCGGCGCCACGGGCTTTCTTTTCCTCGACCGGCAAGGCGGCCAGGCTCTTCAACAATTCGGTCACGCGACCGGACTTGCCCAGAAAACGCGCCTTGGCATTTTCCAGATCGGCGGGCGTGGAGGCGGCGGCGAATTCGCCTTGGGCCGTTTGCAGCAGTTGATCGAGCTCGTTCATCGCGGTGCCGTTTTCATCAAGCGGGTCTTGAATGCAGGAAATGGGGGAAGGCAAAAAAAAAGGCCGAGCGCTGCGCACGGCCTTGAGGTTGCTGACCCCGGATCAGACAGTGCCGACCCAGGGCTGCCGTGAGCCACTTGCGTGGCTCGCGGGCATTAAGCGAGAGCGGCCTTGACCTTGGCGAAGATGCTGGCAAAACCAGCAGGATCGTGAACAGCCAGATCAGCCAGGACCTTGCGGTCGATGTCGATCTCAGCCTTCTTCAGGCCAGCCACAAACTTGCTGTAGGTCAGACCCAGGCCACGGCTTGCTGCGTTGATACGAGCAATCCACAGGGCACGGAAGACACGCTTCTTGGCACGACGGTCACGGTAGGCGTATTGGCCTGCCTTCATCACTGCCTGTTTGGCAATGCGGAAGACATTCTTACGACGACCACGGAAGCCCTTGGCTAGTGCCAGAACCTTTTTGTGACGAGCACGTGCGGTAACACCACGTTTAACGCGAGGCATAGTATTTCTCCTTCAGAAGTCGATCAGAGGCCAGCGCCGGGCAACATTTGAGCCATGTGGCCCATGTTGGTCTCGTGCACAGCGGCAGAACCACGCAGGTGGCGCTTGTTCTTGGTGGACTTCTTCGTGAGGATGTGGCGCTTGAACGCCTGTCCGCGCTTGACCGTACCACCCGGACGAACGCGGAAGCGCTTCTTGGCGCTGCTCTTGGTCTTCATTTTGGGCATGTTATTGCTCCTTTTAAGTACGTCCCAGGGGCGATTGCGGGCCTCGCAATACTTTGACCAGCCTCTGGAGACTAATAAGCCTGCCGACGACCAAATCGGCAGGCTGAAACTTTGAGACCGAAGTCTCGATGACCTTGCTGCTTAACGCTTCTTCGGCGCCAGCACCATGATCATTTGCCGGCCTTCCAGCTTGGGCATGTTTTCCACCACGGCCACATCGGACAACTCGTCGCGGATACGCTCCAGCAAACGCATGCCGATGTCTTGGTGGGTAATTTCACGGCCGCGATAACGCAGCGTGACCTTACCCTTATCACCGTCTTCAGCGATGAAGCGACGCAGATTGCGCATCTTGATCTGGTAGTCGCCTTCGTCCGTACCCGGGCGGAACTTGACTTCCTTGATCTCGATGACCTTCTGCTTGGACTTGGCCTCGGCTGCGCGCTTTTGCTCGATGTATTTGAACTTGCCGTAGTCCATCAAACGGCACACCGGAGGTGTCGCCGTGGCGGAGATTTCGACAACGTCCACATCCAACTCACCCGCCATGCGGAGTGCTTCGTGGATGCTCACAATACCGAGCGGCTCATTTTCCGGGCCGTTCAAACGGACTTCGGGAGCCATGATTTCGCGGTTCAGCCGGTGCTTGCGCTCCGGGATCGCTCGACGATCAGCAAAAGTAGCGATGGTGCATACCTTTCAACGAGCCCCAAGGCGAGAGGCCCAAACAAAGCAAAAGCGCGCCTGAATGGCAGGAATCAGACCTTGTCGGCAATGTCTTTGGAGAGCTTCGCAATGAAGTCTTCCAGAGCCATCACACCCAGATCCTGGTTGCCACGGGCGCGCACCGCAACGGCTCCATTTGCCTTCTCCTTGTCGCCAACGACGAGGATGAACGGAACCTTTTGCAAAGAATGCTCGCGGATTTTATACGTGATCTTCTCGTTGCGCAAATCGGCCTGGACCCTAAGCCCTTGTTTTTGCAGAACTTTCACGATTTCCGCGACGTAATCGGCCTGCGCGTCGGTGATATTGGCCACCATCACCTGGGTCGGCGCCAGCCAAACTGGCAGCGCACCTGCGTGCTGTTCGATCAAGATACCGATGAAACGCTCCAAGCTGCCGACGATGGCGCGATGCAACATCACCGGGGTCTTGCGCTGGCCGTCTTCATCGACAAACTCGGCATCCAGGCGATGCGGCATATTCGAATCAATCTGAATCGTGCCGCATTGCCACTGACGGCCCAGCGCGTCCTTCAGAGCGTACTCAATCTTCGGCGCATAGAACGCACCCTCGCCGTGAGCGATTTCGAACTCACAGCCTGAGCGACGCAGCGACTCCATCAGCACCTGTTCGGTGCGATCCCAATACTCATCGGTGCCGATGCGCGCTTCGGGGCGCGTCGCTACTTTGTAGACGATGTCGGTAAAGCCAAAATCGGCATAGACCTTCTTCAGCAAAGTCGTGAAGTTGGCGCACTCTTCCAAGATCTGGTCTTCGGTACAGAAGATGTGGCCGTCGTCCTGCGTGAAGCCGCGCACCCGCATGATGCCGTGCAGACCCCCTGTCGGCTCATTGCGGTGACATTGGCCAAACTCACCAAAACGCAGCGGCAGATCGCGATAGCTCTTGATGCCGTGCTTGAAGATCAGGATGTGACCCGGGCAGTTCATCGGCTTCAAAGCGTAGTCGCGCTTCTCCGACTCGGTGATGAACATATTGTCCCGGTACTTGTCCCAATGACCGGACTTCTCCCACAAGCCTTTGTCCAAGATTTGCGGGCCCTTGACCTCCTGGTAGCCGTTGTCACGATAGACCCGGCGCATGTACTGCTCGACTTCTTGCCAGACTGTCCAGCCCTTGGGGTGCCAGAACACGGTGCCAGGCGAGTGCTCGTCGATATGGAACAGGTCGAGCTCACGCCCCAACTTGCGGTGGTCGCGCTTCTCCGCCTCTTCCAACATCAAGAGGTATTTCTGCAGATCATCCTTGGTCGCCCAGGCGGTGCCGTAAATACGCTGCAACTGCTCGTTACGGTGGTCACCGCGCCAGTAGGCGCCGGCCACCTTCATCAGCTTGAAGTGCTTGAGCTTGCCGGTGGAGGGCACGTGCGGGCCGCGGCACAGATCGGTGAACTTGCCTTCGGCATACAGCGACACATCCTGATCAGCCGGGATGCTCTCGATGATCTCGGCCTTGTAGGCCTCGCCGATGCTCTTGAAGTAAGCGACGGCCTCGTCGCGCGGCAGCACGCTGCGGGTGACCTTCTCATCCTTCTTGGCCAGCTCTGTCATCTTTGATTCGATGGCGGCCAAGTCTTCCGGCGTGAAAGGGCGCTTGTAGCTGAAGTCGTAATAAAAACCGTGCTCGATGACGGGGCCGATGGTGACCTGCGCCTCGGGGAACAACTCCTTCACCGCATAGGCCAGCAAGTGAGCGGTTGAGTGGCGAATCACTTCCAGACCGTCGGCATCCTTGTCGGTAATGATGGCCAGCTGCGTATCAGACTCCATCAAGTAGCTGGTATCCACAACCCGAGCGGCATCACCACTGCCCACACGGCCCGCCAAGGCGGCCTTGGCCAAACCCGCACCAATCGAAGCGGCGACGTCGGCCACGGTGACAGCTTGCGGGAATTCGCGTTTGGAACCGTCAGGCAATTGAATTGAGATCATGAGGCACTCCGAGTTTCGGCAGGTCTAACGAATTGAAATGGGGGCCGAGCAAGGGCAAAAAAAAACGCGGCTGGTTGCCGCGCTTTTTTTGGAAACTACCCCGTTGACGAGGCAGCTCAGACTGGAAAGATAGGGCGTGACGAAAGCGCGGCCGACTTCACCCCTGTGAAGGTGTGGTCGTAGTTCGCGGTGTCATAACCATGATGCCTTTCTCGCCCTTGTTCGTTGCTGATGGGCCAATTGTAGCCATGCTTGAAGACAAGCGGTTTACAAAGGCAAGGCCTGAATCGATGACTGCTCGCAGGCCTTAGCGAATTCATCACGCAGGCGCTGGCTTTCGGCAATGGCGCGCAACCACGCCGTCGCGCGCGCGCTCACGTCATCACCGTAATGCTGAAAGTCAGCACGATCGGGCAGCTTACCCAGGGGCAAGGTCTTGATCCAGGCCTGACTCGGCGCCAGCAGCACCACATTGTCGAGAAAGGCGCTGGCGCGATGGCGCGACTTCAAGGCCTTATCCAACCAACCCGGAATGACTTGCTGCTGGAAATGCGGGTACAGCACCAGCCCCTCGCCCGCCATGGCCGCATAGTCCAGATGCAGGTGATAGTCGGTGATGCCGCCGTCCCAGTAGGCACCGCGCGGTGCGCCTGGGATGTCGTGCACCGCTTGCAGCCAAAAAGGAATCGAGCAACTGGCCAGCAAGGCCGGCTGAAAGTTTTGTGGCGTCAACTCGACCCGATGACTGCGGTAGTCATGCAACGGCACGGCCAAAGCTTCGCCCGGTGCGGAGAACACCACCCGGTCCAGCCAACGCCCAAGAGACCGTCGATGCAGGAGATTCGCCATGAAAGCGCCGGTGTAACCCAAAGGCGTGCGCCAGCGCCCTTCCCGCCCAAGCAAATGCTGGCCCCGTGAAGTGAACAGATGCAAGCGGTAACGCGGGTGGCTGAGGGCTATCTCCTCCCGTCCACCAAAGAATTCATCGAGCTTCGCCGCAAAGCCCCGAGTCACGTCTTTGGCCTTGGGCATCTTGCCGGGCAGGCTGTCGTAACGCTGATGCACATAGTCATGCGCCAAGCGCTCAAAGTTGGCTTGAGCATCCGCGTCTGAGCGGCCCAAACAAGCGGTGGCCATGCGCCAGGCACCGATCGAAGCGCCCAGCAGATGCACCTGTTGCGAACTCCGTGCCAACCAGTCGCCAAAGAGATACCGATCCAAAGGCCCGAGGATCAATCCCTTGGGACCACCGGCGGCGGCCGGCACCACGCGGATGTCTTCGGGGCGCAGACCCCGCTCCGCCAGACGCGCCAGCGCGCGGGGGCCGGCGTAGATTTGCAGCGCTTGTTGACCGCTAGAGCTCATGCACCCGATCACATCAAAGCTTCAATTCCAAGGCCAAGCCAAACTGGGTCCGGCCTTCGCGCAAGACCTGGGTGCTGCCGCCATCGCTGATCAAGGTCAGCGAGCGCGAGTCCAGCGGCGCCAGATTGTTGGCCGAAAAGCGCAGCGAGGCTGACTTGCTGAACACCCACTGCGCATACACATCCAGCGAACGCGTATTGGACAGATCAAAAGACTGAGTCAAGGTCTGCTGGGTCACATAGCCTGGCGTGTAGGCCAAAGACACACCGGTGCTCAGAGGCAGGCTGCTGAGGCGATAGTCAAAACCGACATTGGCCGACCAAGGTTGTTGGCCGTCCAAGCGGTTGTTGGCCATCGGCAAGGCATCAACATTGGAGTGGTAGATGCTCAAATTGCCGCGCAAATTCAGCGCTAGCTTGGGGTCAAACACCGAGGGCAGCAACTCGCCCGCGCGCCCTTTGACCTCCAGCTCCAGGCCCATAGTCTGGGCATTCGAGAAGTTCACCGGCCGCGTGACATAACGCTGCAGCGGCGACCAATCCACTGTTTCCAGCGCCACGCGGTTGCGAATCAGGTCGCTGATGCCGCGATAGAACACGCCGACGCTGGCCATGCCGCCACCACTCAGATATTTCTCAAAGGCAATGTCCAGGCCGGTCGCCAACTCAGGCTTCAGATTCGGATTGCCCGCGCGGTCGGGGTTGAGCTCGTCATTCGGCAAAGGCGTCACGCCGTCCGGGCCGAAGACCGGTTTCACGCTATTGGTCAGCGGGCGTGCCAGCAAGGCATTCAGATCGGGCGCCTTGTAGCTGCGCGTCAGGCTGGCGCGAATCATGTCGCGCCCCTTGGGGTCAAGCTTGTAGTTCAGGTGCCACAAGGGCGTGATCACGGTGCTGACATTGCTGAACTGCTGGTCGGTACCGCGGCTGCTGGACTTGATTCGCTCACCGCGCAGGCCCAGATAGGTGGACCACTGCGGCGACAGTTCCCACTCATCCTGCGCAAACAAAGCTTGGCGCTCGATGTTGGCGGAGAAGAGCTGGTTGTCGTACTTGGGCTGCAGGATCTGCCCGTTCTGAGTTTGGGTGCGCAGTTCATCGCGCTTGCGCCACTCCAGCTCCCAGCCCACGGTCAGACTGTGCTCATCGCCCAGCAGATGCCCGTACTTGCCCCCCTGAATCACACTTTGATCGTGGTTATCACCCACCGTATTGCGGAAGGGCTGCAGGCCGGCGCCCGGTGTCGGCTCGCGGTAGCTCAAATTGTCGAAAGTGCCCTTGGAGTCTTGCAGGGTGAGCTTCAACTCCACGCGCTGCGTGTCGCTGAAACGATCGATCCATTGCGCATTGCCGCGAATGTTTTGCCAGGTGCCGTGATTCAGCGCATCATCATCGGCAAAAGGGAGGTTTTGCGCAGCTATCTTGTTGAAGGTCTGGCGGTTGTTCCAGTAGCCCTTTTGCACAAAGGCTTGCAGGGCCAAGCTTTCCTCGTCGCTGATGCGCCAGTTCAGGCGCGGCGCGGTGTTAAAGCCATGGCCCCAGTTGTCTTGTTCGCCCAAGCGGCTGTAGCTCAGGCGAGTCTTGTCCGCTGCGACCAAAACCCGGTCGGTGGTGAATTGATTCTGGCCGCGCCACTCAAAGGCCGACACCGGCACCGACACCGACACATCGCCAATGCGCTCCCCATAGGTGAAAGTCGCCGAGGGCGTGGGCCGCACCGCGCTGTAGCCAGTGCCCAGGCGCAGATCCCGCTGGCTGACGCGAGGCGCGTCTTTCAAGATGATGTTGATGGCCCCGGCCACCGCTTGCGCGCTTTGGTCTGCGCTCGGGCCCTTGGTCACTTCGATGCGTTCCACTTGCGAAGGGCTGAGCTGGTCCAACGCAAAGCCTGGAGGCGCTGGGTCGCCATTGATCAGGATCAGCGTGTAGCCCGAGCCCAGGCCGCGCATGCGCGGGCCGCCATCTTGCACCGTCACACCGGGCAGGCGTTTGAGCACATCGGAGACATTGGTGTCGCCGTATTTGTCCATCTCCTCGCGGCCATAGATCTGCTTGGCCACCTGCGACTTGCGGCGCAGATCGGTGTCGCTTTGGCGCGCACTGATGTCCACCCGCTCCAGACGGCTGCTGGACTGGCGCTGCGGCGTGTCGCCCATGCCGGGAGGGATGTCTTGGGCTTGTGCAGCCCCCATTCCAAGGCCAAGGCCTAGCCCTAGGCCTAGGCCTAAGCCCAGCACAAGCAAAGAACTCAAGGTGGCGCAGGCGGCCGGCACGGCACGCAGGGTCAAAGGCTTCAAGACAGTGGCGGACATCTCAGGGCTCACAAAAACTTTGGCAAAAACGCCCGCCACCATAGCGCGCCTGCGCTTGGTTTGCAGCAGCAGAGCGATCAGACAAGGAATCAATGGGGCGATCTGCGGCGATTCGGGCCTGAATCGCCGCCATTTCGCCACAGACGGAGGGCGAGCGTGCCGCCGCCCCCAAGCCGCTCAGCGCTTGTTGCCGCCTTGCAGCTTGGCGAATGCCGCGGCCATGGCGCCGCCGGCCGGCGCGGCTGCGGGGCCGGCCGAGCGCCCTGCACCACCACCGCCACCACCGCCGCCGCCACTGCGCTCATTGCGCGCCGCCGGGCGGTAGCTGTTGTCAGCCTTGCCACCCTGGCCACCGCGCTGCACCGGAGCGTCCAGCTTCATCGTCAGCGAAATACGTTTGCGGGCAATGTCCACTTCCAAAACGCGCACCTTGACGATGTCGCCGGTCTTGACCACTTCGCGCGCGTCGGTGACGAACTTATTCGACAACTGGCTGACGTGCACCAGACCGTCCTGGTGCACGCCCAGGTCGATGAAGGCGCCGAACTGGGCTACGTTGGAAACGGTGCCCTCCAGCACCATGCCTTCGACCAGGTCCTTGATGTCTTCCACCCCGTCATTGAAGCGAGCCACCTTGAAGTCGGGGCGCGGGTCGCGGCCTGGCTTCTCCAACTCGGCCAAGATGTCCTTGACGGTGATGGCGCCGAACTTCTCGTCGGCAAAAGCCTCGGGCTTCAGCGTGCGGATCACATCACTCTTGCCCATCACCTCAGCGGCGGGGCGGCCCACGGTCTTCAGGATGCGCTCGACCAGGGAATAGGTTTCGGGGTGCACGCCGGAGAAGTCCAGCGGGTTCTCACCCTCGCGGATGCGCAAGAAACCGGCCGACTGCTCGAAAGTCTTGGGCCCCAGGCCCGTCACTTCGAGGAGTTGCTTGCGGTTCTTGAAGGCGCCATTGGCATCGCGCCAGCGCACGATGGACGAGGCCACATTGGCGGACAGGCCCGACACGCGCGAGAGCAGCGGCGCCGAGGCGGTGTTCAGGTCCACGCCGACCGAGTTCACGCAGTCTTCCACCACCGAGTCCAGCATCTTGGCCAACTCGCTTTGGTTCACATCGTGCTGGTACTGGCCGACGCCGATGCTCTTGGGGTCGATCTTCACCAACTCGGCCAGCGGATCTTGCAAACGGCGGGCGATGGACACCGCGCCGCGCAGGGTCACGTCCAGATCGGGCAGTTCCTTGGAAGCGAACTCCGAGGCTGAATAGATCGATGCGCCGGCCTCGCTGACCACCACCTTTTCGATCGGCGTACCGGGCGCCAGTTGCTGAATGCGCTTGATCAAATCACCGGCCAGCTTGTCGGTCTCACGGCTGGCAGTGCCGTTGCCGATGGCGATCAGATTGACGCCGTGAGTCGCGCACAGGCGGCCCAAGGTGTGGATGGAACCTTCCCAATCCTTCTTGGGCTCATGCGGATAGACCACGCCGGTGTCCAGCACGCGGCCGGTGTCACTGACCACCGCCACCTTGACGCCGGTGCGGATGCCCGGGTCCAGACCCAAGACCACGCGCTTGCCGGCCGGCGCGGCCAGCAGCAAGTCGCGCAGGTTCTCGGCAAAGACCTTGATGGCCACACGCTCGGCTTCTTCGCGCAGGCGGGCGAACAGGTCACGCTCCAAGCTCATGCTGAGTTTGACCTTCCAGGTCCAGGCCACGCATTTGCGGATCAGCGCATCACCGGGGCGGCTGCCCATGGTCCAGCCCAGATGGCGGGCAATGCGCCCTTCTGCCAAGCCGGGTTGGCCGGCCACCACTTCTTCGTCCAGCGCCAGCTTGGCGTCCAAGAACTCCAGGGTGCGGCCACGGAAGACGGCCAAGGCGCGGTGCGAGGGCACGGTGCGAATCGGCTCGTCGTAATCGAAGTAATCGCGGAACTTGGCGATGTCCGGGTTGTTCTCGTCCTTGCCGTCCATCAGCTTGGAGCGGAACAGGCCTTCGGCCCACAGCCACTCGCGCAGCTTGCCGATCAGAACCGCATCTTCGGCCCAGCGCTCGGAGAGCAGATCGCGGACCCCGTCCAAGACCGCGAAGGCATCGGCAAAGCCGGCATCGGGGTTGAGGAAGGCCGCCGCCTCACTCATCGGGTCCAGATTCGGGTCGACAAAGAGCTTGTCGGCCAGCGGTTCCAGCCCCGCCTCGCGGGCAATCATGCCCTTGGTGCGGCGCTTTTGTTTGTAGGGCAGGTAGAGGTCTTCCAGCTCCTGCTTGGTCGGCGCGGCTTCAATGGCGGCGCGCAAGTCGGGGGTCAGCTTGCCCTGCTCTTCAATGCTCTTGAGCACGGCCGCGCGGCGGTCTTCCAGCTCGCGCAGATAGCCCAGGCGCGCTTCAAGATCGCGCAGCTGGCTGTCATCCAGCCCGTCGGTCACTTCCTTGCGATAGCGGGCAATGAAGGGCACGGTGGCACCGCCATCGAGCAGCTCCACGGCTGCATTGACTTGGGCCGGGCGAACTTTCAGTTCGGCGGCAATTTGTAGCAGGATCTTGTCCAAAACGTGGGGAACCAGTCAAAAACACGAAGCCGCGCAGTTTGCCACAGGGCCCATCGGCGGCTTCTCAGCCACCGCGAACGACACTCACCTCGCCCTTTTCAACCCAGAACTGCATGGCCTGCTGCACTTGCGTGGAGAATCCAACCATCAGCAAGCGTCACAGACTTCGGTCATAGTGCCCCCCTTAGCTCAGGCCTCGCTGCTTCATTCGAGCCGGGCCTTTCACTGCAACTTCCAAAACTGAGTCCTCCAAGCCAGCCATGAAAAACACCGCCCGCCACACCTTTGCCGCCACCTTCATCGCCTGCCTGGGCCTGATGAGCGCTTCGGCAGCACAGGCCCAAGCCTTTGACGCCGCGCGCATTTACGGTGCCGTGCCCGATCGCGATGGCGGTGTGATGGGTCTGGGCGTGGCCGCTGGCCCGAAATTCCTGGGTTCGCAGGAAACCCGTGTCATGGCCTTGCCGGTGATTGACTATCAATGGAGCAATGGCTTCTTCGCGGGCACCGGCAACGGCCTGGGCATCAACTTCTCCAAGCAGGCCCATATGAGCTATGGCCTGCGCATCACCGCCGACTTCGGCCGTGATGAAGACCTGTCGCCTGCTCTGCGCAGCCTGGGCGACATCAGCATCCGCCCCGAGGCCGGCGCTTTCTTGAACTTCAACCTGAGCCCCAGCTTTGTGCTGACCTCGTCGATTCGCTATGGTTCAGGCAATGATCGCAAGGGTCTGCAACTGGATCTGGGCGCGGCCTACAACATGGCGCTGGCACCGCAGTGGCGCGCCGGCATGGGTGCCGCCATGACGGTGGCCAATGCCGAGTACATGCAGTCGTACTTCGGCGTTACCCAAGCGCAATCGGCCAATAGCGGCTGGGCCGCCTACAAGCCCGCCGCCGGCGTGCGCGATGTGCGCGCCAATTTCTCGCTGACCTATGCCATCGACCAGCGCATGGCCGTGACCGGCGTGCTCTCGGCTCGGGCCTTGCAAGGCGACGCCAAGAAGAGCCCGCTGAGCCAGAAGGACAACAGCGCCAGCGGCGTGGTGGCCTTCAGCTATCTGTTCTGAGGCACTCAATCCCAATGAGGCCAAGCGAGCGCTGTGCGAAACACAGCGCTCGCTGAGCTCAAAGTGCAGCCTGAGAACGCCGGCGTTGCTGGCCAGCCAGCAGCAACAAGCCAAGCACACCCAGGTAGGCTGTGGTCGGCTCAGGCACGGCGGCGCTGATTTGCAGCGTCGGGTTCAAGCTGAAAGCCTGAACCTCTGAAATGGCATAGCCCAGGCCATGGCTGAGATTACCGGCAGCGCTGTAAAGCTTGATCTCGGCCGGCCCCTCGCTCAATAGCTCGAAGCGCAAGTTGGCCAAGCTCAGCAAAGCCTGGGCCTGATTGGCCAAGCCAGGGAAGTGCGAGCCGCCGAACTCGTCGGCGCCGAGAAATCCGCTGTCGTCATCCCAGCCGGCCGCCACCTCAAAGCCGCTGAACTTCAAACGGCTGTGGTCATAGTCCAGCTTGAAGCCAAAGTACAAAAGCTCCTCGTCGGCACTCTTTTGCTCAAAGGCATTCGACACTTGCAACTGCAGATCAATCGCCTGGCCGACCTGCAAGGCAGACGGTGACTGGAGCTGCACGCTGGCCGCTTGCGCCGAAGCCGCCGCCAATGCGGCCAGGCTCAAGGCGGCCTGCAGCACGGTCTTGGCAAAGCCCTGCGCCGGGCTTGAGCGCTTTGCGGCCATGACGGCGGTCTTGCTTGTTTGCTGTTTCATGGTTTCCCCCTCACTCACTGTTTGCTGAAAATTTCGTACCAGCCGCGGTAGTCGGCCTGGGTGATGCAGTTGTCGGCATCAAAATTGGCCAGCGGCTGATAGCGCGTATCGCCGACGCAACTGCCCATGGCCGCGCGCTGCGCATCGCGGTCGGCGGCGTCAATACGGCCATCGCCATTGATATCGCCGCGTTTGAGCAAGCGCAGGTTCAGGCGCGGCGCCGCCTCTTCATAGCCATCGTTCAAGAACAGGCCGAAGAAATACTCGCCCTCGGCAAAGCCGGCCAGGCTGAAGCTCTGGCTGCCGGCCGGCGCGGCCACATAGTTCCACTTCAAAGAGCCCGGGCCGCCAGGCGTCATGCCCTTGCGATAAAAGCCCAACCAATGCTTGCTGCCAGCGGGCAGGCCTTGCCAGCTCAGGTTCAGGCTGTCACCGATGCGGGACACGCCCGTTGACGCGCTGAACTTGACGGTGTTGACCGGCGGCGGCAGCACGCCCGGCACCGGGGACGGCGCGGCTTGCGCCAAGCCGTTCAAAACCGGGTCGGTGTAGTCCAGGCCGGCGCCTTCCAAGTGACCAGCCAAGCGACGCCAGAACAGCGCCTCGCCCTCCAAGGTCACGCCGAGGTCGTACCAGCCTTGGCTGTAGTCCAGGGTGCGCACATAGCTGCGCGTTTGACCGGCTGGCACTTCGATCAGCAGTTCGCTGCGATCCCCATAGGCCAGGTCCTGCAATTTGAAGCGCAGCGCCTGAGTACCACCGTTGCTGAAATTGATACGCACGCTGCGGGCTGCCGGGTCTTCGCGCAGGCTCACCTCGCCCAAGCGGGCCGCCGTGCCCAAGCTGCCGATGAATTCGCGCACAAAGCCGTTCTGGCCATGGACGTTGAGTTGGTAGCTGTCGCCAGTCCAGTTCCAGACCTCGCGCTCGATGCGCTTGGACGGCTCCACCGTGTAGTGCCAGGGGCCATCGCTGCGCAAAGCGGAGTAGACGATGAAGGCATCGGTAGCGCTGCCGGCATTGCCAAAGCTGAGGGCGAACTGGCGCGCCGTGCCTTGCACTGCGCCGTCCACCTCGGCCCGGTAAGGCATGGCGCAGGCGGGACGCGGCTGACCGGTCGTCACACGTTCCTGCCGCGGCAAGGTCTGCACCGCCGGTGGCAAGGCGTCTTTGCTGCCCCAGTTCTTGAAGTAATTGGCACTGCGCGGCACACCCGCGGGCCAGGTTTTGTTGGGCTCGGCGAAATTGAAGGCGCTGCGCAAATCGCCGCAGACCGCACGCCGCCAGGGCGAGATGGCCGCGCACTGCACCGCCGAGCGTGGCAGGCCCTTACCCTGCACCAACCACTCTTCAACAAAGCGGATCAAGGAGGTGTGATCGAAGAGCTGCGAGTTGACCCGCCCGCCCTTGCTCCAGGGCGAGATCACCAAGGTCGGCACGCGTGGCCCCAAACCGATGGGCTCAGTGCCGGCATAGACCTCGCCTTGCAAGCTGTTGGCCACGGTGCTGCGGCCCCGATTGGCATCCAGCGGCGGCATGGTCGAAGGCATGTGATCAAAGAAGCCGTCGTTCTCGTCATAGGTGATGACCAAGGCCGTCTTGGACCAAATCTCTGGGTTGTCCACCAAGGCGGCCAAGAGGCGGGCGCTGAAGTTCTCGCCGGCATTGGGCGTTTCTTCCGGGTGCTCGCAATACTCGGTGGGAGCACAAATCCAGGACACCGCCGGCAAGCGCCCCGCTTTCACATCCGCTGCGAACGCATCGATCAAATATTGCCCGGTGGTGCCCTTGGCATTGCCGGCGTTGGAGCCAGGCGCCATTGCGCGGCATTTTTGATAGAGCGGCGAGTCCGGGGTCAGCTTGCGCCCTTGGGCGTCGACACGGAAGTTCTTGAAGTACTGCAGGTAGTTGTCGCCGTAGTTGTCCCACTCCTGGTAGACCTTCCAGCTGATTTGATTGGCCTCCAAGACTTCGGCATAACTCTGCCACTCGATGCCTTTGGCCGTCGCCGAATCATTGGCGATGTCGGCGTTGTAGATGCCGTTGGTGACGTTGTAGAGGGCCGAATCAGAGATGCCCGTCATCACCCCGCCGGCATGGCCGCTCAAGGCGTAAAAGCGATTCGGATCGGTAGGGCCAAACACCGAGCAGTGGTAGGCGTCGCAGGTGGTGAAGGCGTCAGCCAATGCGTAGTAAAACGGCAAGTCGGCTCGGTCAAAGTAGCCCATGGTGCGTGGGCTCTTCTTGGGCACCCAGGCATTCCAGTCCTTCCACGCGGCTTCGCTGCCCTTCCAGGAATGGTTCAGGCCCACGCGCAAGGCGTTGGTGTTCTTGATATCGAAGTGATAGGGCAGCACATGGCTGGCGCCACTGGGCTGGTACCACACCGGCTTGCCCGAAGGCAGGGTGATGGCGCGCGGATCGTTGAAGCCACGCACGCCGGCCAGCGCCCCAAAGTAGTGGTCAAAGGAGCGGTTCTCTTGCATCAGGAAGACGATGTGCTCGATGTCTCCGATGCCGCCGCTGCGCTGGTTGGCCGGCGTGGCCAGGGCGCGCGCAATCGTCTTGGCAAAGCTAGGCGAGCTGGCCAGGCCCAACGCGCTGGCGGCCATGAAGCCGCGGCGTGTGGATTTGTGTGCAGACATGACAAGAGATCCTGTGTAGTGACGATCTACACATTCTCAAAAGCTAAAAAGTCAACAAACCACACGCAACTAGGCCATTTGGCCTAGGTCACCACAAAAAGAGTGTGTCTTGCCTTTCAGGGATTGGCATTCAACCAGGCTGCCGCACCCTCGCCCGCCACCATGCCACTGGCCATGCAGGCGGTGAGCAAATAGCCGCCGGTAGGGGCTTCCCAGTCGAGCATCTCGCCAGCGCAAAACACGCCGGGCAGTTGCGTCAACATCAGGCCATCGTCCAGCTCCGGCAAGCGCACGCCGCCGGCGGTGCTGATGGCTTCGGCCACCGGCCTGGCCGAGCGCAGCCGCAAGGGCAAGCGCTTGAGGGTGGCGGCCAGGGTCGACACATCGGTGTAGTCCTGCTTGCTCAGCACCTCGTGCAACAAGGCCGCTTTCAAACCATCAATGCCCAAGCGGCTTTTCAGATGGGTGGACATGGAGCGAGTGCCGCGCGGCCGAGCCACCTCGGCGGCCACGAAGTCGACGCTGCGATCGGGCAGCAAGTCCAGATGGATCAAGGCTTCACCAAACTCGGCAATCTCCTCGCGCAGCAGGCTGCTGGCGGCATAGATCAAAGAGCCTTCCAGGCCGCCGGCAGTAATCACAAATTCACCCTGGCGGGTAAAGCTGCGGCCGCTCTGCCCTTCAAACTGCAAGGCCACCGGCTTGACCGGCAGACCGGCAAATTTCTCTACAAAGAAGGGGCTCCAGCCCGGGTTTGCGGCGTCTTGGCGGGCCAAGCCCAAATCAAACCCGCAATTGGCCGGGCGCAGGCCCGCGATGTCCACGCCGCGTGCGGCCAATAGAGGCACCCAACCGGCATTCGAGCCCAGCTGCGGCCATGAGGCGCCACCCAGGGCCAGCACCACTGCTTTGGCCGCCACACTGTGTTCTTGACCGGCATGGCCAAAGCGCAACTCCCGCGCTTCATTCCAACCCAACCAGTGGTGGCGCATATGAAAACGCACGCCCGAGGCGCGCAGCCGACTCAACCAAGCGCGCAGCAAGGGCGCCGACTTCATATCGACCGGAAAGACGCGGCCCGAACTGCCCACAAAGGTCTCAACGCCCAAGCCCAAAGCCCAGGCACGCAAGCCTGGGCCATCGAGGCGATCCAGCCATTGCTTGACCTCAGGGCAGGCCTCGCCATTGCCGCTGCTGAAGCGGCTGGCAAAAGCCTCGCCGACCTCCGAATGGGTCAAATTGAGCCCGCCCTTGCCGGCCAATAGAAACTTGCGTCCCACCGAGGCCATGGCGTCATACAAGTCCACCTCGATGCCTGCTGCGCGCAAGCGCTCGGCCGCCATCAAACCCGCTGGTCCGCCCCCGATGACGACGACATGGTGGGGAAGCTCGGACAAAGATGACATGGTGAATGAGGGCGCAGCGCGGGTAGAAAGACCCGCCAGTGTGCCAGAACGTGCCACCGGTGAGTCAATCACGAGCAAGCCCTCAGCCACCGAAAGGCGACCCTCGCGCCCTCAAACTTGGCGGGCGGGCCTTTGCATATCGATGTGCATGATGCCGTCTTCGTCATAGGGCGATGAGGTCTGCACAAAGCCCTGGCTGGCGTAGAAGTCCAGCAAATAGGCCTGCGCATTGATGGCAATCGCCTGGCCCGGCCAGAGGCGCTCGCACTCTGCAATCGCCTGCTGCATCAAAGCGCGACCCGCGCCCGTGCCTCGCGCGGCCGGCGCGCTGACCACGCGACCGATCTCCGGCAGCAGATGCGTCGGCCCTTTGGCCTGAGGCGGCAACAAGCGCGCATTGGCGAAGAGCTCACCGCTGTCTTCGTCATGCCCGAGCAGGTGCCAAGCCAACAGGTCCACACCGTCGGGGTCCAGGTACACGCAGGCCTGCTCCAACACAAAGACCTGCGAGCGCAAGGCCAGCGCCTGATACAGGGCCAGCGGGCTCAGGTCCTGCAGGCGCGCGCACGTCCAACGCAAGCCCATCAGACCAGCCTCACCAGTTGTTTGCCAAAGTTACGGCCCTTCAGCAAGCCCAAAAAGGCTTCGGGCGCGCTGGCCAGGCCTTCGCTGACGGACTCGCGGAACTTCAGCCGGCCGGTGGCCACCAGCGTGCCCAACTCCTTCAAGGCCTCGGGCCAGACCTCCATATGCTCGCTGACGATAAAGCCCTCAACCTTCATCCGATTCACCAGGATCAGCTGAGGCGCACTCATCGGAATCGGTTCGCCGTTGTAGCCAGCGATCATGCCGCACATGGCCACCCGGCTGAAGGCGTTGGCGCGGGACATCACCGCGTCCAAGATCAGGCCGCCGACGTTCTCAAAATAGCCGTCGATGCCGTCCGGGCAGGCGGTCTTCAGAGCCGCCGACAAAGACTTCACATCGGCATGCGGCTTGTAATCGATGCAGGCATCAAAGCCCAGTTCTTCCTGCACGTAACGGCATTTCTCCGCGCCGCCCGCCAGGCCCACCACTCGCGCACCGCGGGCCTTGGCCAGTTGCCCCACCACCGAGCCCACCGCGCCACTGGCGGCGCTCACCACCACCGTCTCGCCGGCCTTGGGATTGATGATCTTGACCAAGCCATACCAGGCGGTCACGCCGGGCATGCCCACGGCGCCCAAAAACGCCGACAAAGGAATATGGGTGGCATCGACCTTTTGCAGCATACCGCGCTGGCTGGCATCGACGATGAAGTAGTGTTGCCAGCCGCCCATGCCCACGACCTTGTCACCGACGGCGAAGCTGGCATTTTTGGAAGCGACGACCTCGCCCACCGTGCCACCCAACATCACCTCGTTCAAGGGCTGCGGCTGGGCGTAGCTCTTACCCTCGTTCATGCGGCCGCGCATATAGGGGTCCAGGCTCAGGAAATGGTTTCGCACCAAGACCTGGCCGTCCTGCAACTCAGGCATGGCGACTTCCACGAGCCTGAAGTTGTCCGCACTGGCCTCGCCATGCGGGCGTGAGACCAGCTGAATTTGTGGATTGATGGTGACACTCATGGCAATCAAACTCCTCGATCAATGGCGGGTGCCGCCTGATGCAGATTAGCGCCTACCCGCTGCGGCAGGCACTTCGACATCCGGCACCGGATAGGCCTGCATTGAATCATGCAGGAGGCCCGAAATAGGTCTGGGCGGCGACATTTCAGCACGATCGTGCTTTTTTGTTGCCCATCAAGGGGCGATGCCTCGCCCAGCCTCGGCATTCAAGTTCCCCGCGCCGGGGCCGATAGCCCGACATGCGTCCTTGATGGATGCGCGAGGCCTCATGCGGCGGCAGTTTGAAACATCCGCCCTCGCATGGCGCCGAAGTGTGCCCTCTTTGCCAGCCAGCCTTGTGCGAATTTTCGCGACAGGGTTCCGCCAGCCCGATAAGACAGGAGCCCGTTTCATGAATCTGTCCAACTACAAAATCGCCACCAAGCTGATCGCGGCGTTTTTGCTGATCTCCGCCCTTGGCGCGCTGATTGGCACTTTGGGTCTTTTCAATATGCGCGCCATGGCCCAAGCGGCCGACGAAATGTTCGAGAAAGAACTGCTCGGCGTCTCGCTGATCAAAGAGGCCAATATCGACCTTCTTTATGTCGGCAGAGACGCTCGAAACGCCTTGCTGGCTACCACGCCGGAGGTGCGCAACAAGGCACGGACCAACCTGCGCAAGAACCTCGATCTGATCAAGAGCAATATGGGAAAAGCCGAGCCCTTATTCTGGAGCGAAAAGGGCAAAGCCGAGTTCGGCAAGCTCAAGGGCATGTGGTCCGAATATGAGTCGGTCCTGAATACGCTGGACGGAAAGCTAGCGGATGACTCCTTAGCGGGTAATGCGGAGGCCGTGGACTATCTATTCAAGAGCTTCGCCCCCGTAGTCAACAAGGTCGACGACCAAATGACTACTCTGTCCCAACTGAAAGAGGCCAATGCCAAGCGCGTCAATGATGAAACCGAAGCCACCTACCTGAGCAGCCGCAATTTCACCCTGGCCTTGATCGTGCTGGGCGTGGCCGGAGGTATTGCCCTGGGCCTGCTGATCAGCCGCAATGTGGTGAGCTCGCTGCAAACTGCGCTGGGCGCCGCCGAGCGCATGAGCGAAGGCGATATGAGCCAGCCGCTACAAGCCCAAGGCCGGGACGAAACTGCCGACCTCTTGCGCGCCCAGGAAAGCATGCGCCAGCGCCTGCAAGACATCGTCACCCAGGTGCGCGACAACGCCGAGAGCGTAGCCACCGGCAGCGGCCAGATTGCCCAAGGCAATGCCGACCTGAGCCAGCGCACCGAAGAGCAAGCCAGCGCGCTGGAGCAAACCGCCGCCACCATGGACGAGCTCAGCTCCACCGTGCGCAACAACGCAGACAACGCCAAGCAGGCCAATCAATTGGCGCTGGGCGCTTCGCAGGTCGCCATGCAAGGGGGCGAGGTGGTGGGCCAGGTGGTGGAGACGATGAAGGGCATCAACGACAGCTCGAAGAAGATCTCCGACATCATCAGCGTCATTGACGGCATCGCCTTCCAGACCAATATCTTGGCGCTGAACGCGGCTGTCGAAGCCGCACGCGCTGGCGAGCAAGGGCGCGGCTTTGCGGTGGTAGCCAGCGAGGTGCGTTCACTGGCGCAGCGCAGCGCCGAAGCCGCCAAAGAGATCAAGGTCTTGATCAACGCCAGCGTCGAGCGGGTCGAGCAAGGCACGGCCTTGGTGGACAAAGCCGGCGTGACCATGGACGAGATCGTCAGCGCCATCCGACGCGTCACCGATATCGTCGGCGAGATCAGCTCGGCCAGCACCGAGCAAAGCTCGGGCATTGCCCAGGTCGGCGAGGCCATCACCCAGATGGACAAGGTCACCCAGCAAAACGCGGCCCTGGTGGAAGAAAGCGCGGCCGCCGCCGAGAGTCTGCGTGGACAAGCCGCTCAGCTGGTGCAGGCGGTGGCCGTCTTCAAACTCAGCCAGCAACGCTGAGCCAGCGTTGCCGCCGACAAACACCTATTGCTTCAAAACCACAGCCAAGCCCCGGCAAACCCTGCGAGCAGCGGGGCTTGAAAACAGACAGAATCAACCATCGCATGCATCGCAGGAGCCCGCAACATGCAACTTTCCGACTACAAAATTTCCACCAAGCTGGTGGCCGCCTTCTGTGCCGTCGCGCTGATTGGCGCCGCACTCGGCGGCTTCGCGATCTTCAATATGAAGCGCATCAACGATGCGGACACCCAGCTGTACGAACAACAACTGGTCGGCGTTTCCCTGATCAAAGAAGCCAATGCGCAGCGCCTGCAAGCACTGGTAGCGGTGCGCGAGGCACTGCTGGCCACCGATGCGCAAGAGCGGGATCAGGCCCTGCGCCTGATGAGCGACTCGCGCAAGAAATGCGGCGAGCTGCTGGATCAAGCGTCTAAGCTGCAACTCGACAGCAAAGCCCGCGACAACACCAACAAGCTGCGCGCGCTGTGGGAGAAAGATCAGCAGATCGCCCAAGAGCTGCTGGCCCGGATTCAGAAGACCGATCTGAGTGGCTCCAATGAGGCGATCAAATACATCAAGTCCGATGTCACGCCGCAAGGCATCTTGGTCGACCAAGCGCTCAGCGCCTTGTCGCTACAAAAAGAGACCGATGCCAAGGCGGTCTCAGACGCCAATGACGAGCTTTATCACAGCAGCCGCAATATGACCGTAGTGCTGATCGTGCTGGGCGTGGTAGTCGGCGTCGGCTTGGGCTTGAGCATCAGCCGCAATGTCACCCAACCGCTGGCCCGTGCCGTGGAAGGCGCGCAAGCCATGAGCGACGGCGATATGACGGTGCGCTTTGACGTCAGTGGCCGCGATGAAACTTCGCAATTGCTGCAGGCCTTGGACCATATGCGTGAACGGCTGCGTGAGATTGTCTCCACGGTGCGTGGCAATTCGGAGAGCGTGGCCACCGGCAGCGGCCAGATTGCCCAGGGCAATGCCGACCTGAGCCAACGCACCGAAGAGCAAGCCAGCGCGCTGGAGCAAACCGCGGCCACCATGGACGAGCTCAGCTCCACCGTACGCAATAACGCCGACAACGCCAAGCAAGCAAATCAACTCGCCCTGGGTGCCTCGCAAGTGGCCAGCCAAGGCGGCGATGTGGTCGGCGAAGTCGTCGAGACCATGAAGGGCATCAATGACAGCTCGAAGAAGATCTCCGACATCATCAGCGTCATTGACGGCATCGCCTTCCAGACCAATATTTTGGCGCTGAACGCGGCGGTGGAAGCCGCCCGCGCCGGTGAGCAAGGCCGCGGCTTCGCGGTGGTGGCCAGCGAGGTTCGCTCACTGGCGCAGCGCAGTGCCGAAGCGGCCAAAGAGATCAAGGTCTTGATCAATGCCAGCGTCGAGCGGGTCGAGCAAGGCACCGTCTTGGTCGACAAGGCCGGCGTGACGATGACCGAAATTGTCACTGCCATCCGCCGCGTCACCGACATCGTCGGCGAGATCAGCTCGGCCAGCTCCGAGCAAAGCTCAGGCATTGCCCAGGTGGGCGAGGCCATCACGCAGATGGACAAGGTCACCCAGCAAAACGCCGCCTTGGTGGAAGAAAGTGCAGCCGCCGCCGAAAGCCTGCGTGTCCAGGCCGATCAGTTGGTGCAGGCGGTGGCTATCTTCAAGCTGCGCTAAAGGCCTGAGAGGCCCAGGCCGAGGAAGCAGTACTCAGTCCTCGGCCCTTTGCAAGGGCTTGATGCTGCGGCCGCGCCCCGGCAAGGCCTTCAGGTATTTGAAAGTGGCGGTGGCGTGGGCGCAGAGCTTGCCGTCCTCCCCAATCACCCGGCCCTCGCAAAAAGCCAGGGTCACCGTGTGATCCAAGAGCTTGGCGATGGCGCGCAGCTCGCCCTCGCCAGGCCGCATGAAAGAGGTCTTCATCTCAATGGTGACCACCCCGGGGCCCATGCCGTTCTCGCCCATATGGATGCTGCGCGCCGCATGCGCCATGGCCACGTCCAGCATGGTCATCAAGACCCCGCCATGGGCCACTTCCCATGAATTGAGATGCCCCTCGTTCAGGTCGACCCGCAACTCGGCCTGACCGTCGCCCATGCTGTGCAACTCCAAACCCAGTTGTTCAACAAAGGGGATGCGCACCGGGAATTTCAAAGCGGATTTGGCGTTCTTGCGGTCTGACATGAGGCGACTTGATCAAATACGATAAGGAGTGAGCAGGCCCAACTTGCATGAGCAAAGGGCGCAGCAGCAAGTGCAGCTCCTATCATCGCCGAAACGAGCGGGCCTAGCGCCGCTAGCCTCAGTCTCACTTCCAGCGCGAGCGCAGCCAGATCACCACGACGCCGGCCGCCACGGCAATCGCGCCTTTGGCCAAGAGGAAGTACCCAAGCACCTCAGCGTCGGTCATGCCGTCTCCTTTGCCACCCAGGCTGTGTGGCCCGAACTGCAGCACTGCCAGGCCCAGCACAAAGACCAGCAGGCCGCCATAAACCAAGATCCAAACCAGCCGCTCCATCCACAGCAAGGCCTGCGCGCTGCGCCCCGACTTGCCAAGCTCTTCTTCACCGGCCATGCCCTGCCTCTCAAAAATCAATCAAAACCAAGCGTCTGCCATGTCTTTGCACAAGGGCTCGCGGCGGCTGACCACCGCCAACCAAGCCTCGATCTTGGGCAGCTCATAAGCATAAAAATAACGGCAAGCGGCTTGCTTGCCTTGGGCGAAGTCACTGCCCTGCCCGGCCGTCAAGGCCAGATCCAACCAGACCCAGGCTAGCACCAAATGGCCAAAAGCCTGCAAGTAAGGCGTGGCATTGGCCAGGGCTTCTTCCGGCTCGCCGCTGCTCCAGGCTTGCTTGGTGGCGCGGCCGACGCGGGCCATGGCGGCCGCCAAGGCATTGCCCATCTCATCCAGACCGGGCTGCTGCAGAGCAGCCTCGATCGTGCGATTGATGCGCGTGGCCAGCGCCATCAGCGCCCGCCCGCCCTGCATCAGCACCTTGCGGCCCAAGAGGTCCAGGCCATGAATGCCGTGCGTGCCCTCGTGAATCATGTTCAGGCGGTTGTCGCGCCAATACTGCTCCACCGGAAAGTCGCGGGTGTAGCCATAGCCACCCAAGACCTGGATGGCCAGCGAGTTCGCCTCCAAGCCCCATTCGCTGGGCCAACTCTTGACGATGGGGATCAAGACCTCCAGCACCAGGCGGGCCTCTTCTGCAGCCTCAGCTTCGCCGGTGTGCTGCTCGTCCACCAGCCGCGCACAAAGCAAGGCCAGGGCCAGCGCGCCTTCCACATAGCTCTTTTGCGCCAAGAGCATGCGTTTGACGTCGGCATGCTCAATGATGGGCCGCTGCGGCTGCGAGGCGTCTTTGCCGCCCACGCCGACAGGCCGGCCTTGTGGCCGCTGGCGTGCATAAGCCAAGCTGGCTTCATAGCCGGCATAGCCCAGCATCGCAGCCCCCAGGCCAACGCCGATGCGCGCCTCGTTCATCATGTGGAACATGCACTTCAGGCCTTCGCCGGGCTGTCCGACCAGATAGCCCACGGCGCCGGCTTGGCCTCCAGGCAAGAACTGACCCTCGCCAAAATTCAACAAGCAGTTGCTGGTGCCGCGAAACCCCAGCTTGTGGTTCAGGCCAGCCAGCGCCACATCATTGCGCTCGCCACTCAGCTGGCCATCGGCCCTCACCATGCGCTTAGACACGATGAAGAGCGAGATGCCTTTGGCGCCCGGTATGGTCTGGCCATCCGGCCCGGCAATCTTGGCCAGCACCAGATGCACGATGTTCTCGCGCAACTCGTGCTCGCCACCCGAGATCCACATCTTGTGGCCTTTGAGGCGGTAGCGCGGACCTAGGGGCTCCTCGGCAAAGTCCGCGCCGTCTGGGAGGGCGCGAGTGCTGATGTCGGACAGCGAAGACCCCGCTTGCGGCTCGCTCAAGCACATGGTGCCAAACCAGCGCCCGGCGAACTGCGCTTGCGCGAAAACCTCGCGCTGCCTGGGGCTGCCATGGGCCATCAGAAGATTGGCATTGCCGCTGGTCAACATGGCGTAGGCGCCGATCGACACATTGGCCTTGCTGAAGAAGGCATTGGCGGCCATCTCGATCACGCAAGGCAGCTGCATGCCGCCCCATTCATGATTCTGCGAGGCGGCCAACATGCCAGAGGCCACATAGGCGTCCAGTGCCGCCAGCGTGCCTTCGGGCAGAAGCACCCGCTCGCCGTCAAAGCGCGGCTCCTGGGTGTCGGTGAGGCGATTGATGGGGGCGAACTTGTCTCGTGCAATGCGCTCGCAAGTGTCCAGCACCGCTGCAAAGGTCTCGGCCGAATGCTCGGCAAAACGATCGCGCTGGTTCAGGTTTTGCACCTGCAGCCAGTCATTGAGCAAGAAGTCCAAGGTCTGGCGCATGATGGAAAAACCTCCGGTCTCAGGCCTGTTTGACGATGGTGCCCTGGGCCAGGGCGCAGAGTTTTTCCAGTTCGTCCTGCACCGCGAACACCTCACAGCGGCACACGGCTTGCGTCTTGCTCACTGCCTCGGCATGGGCTCGCACAATCAGGCGCTCCCCAACACCGGGCCGCACATAGTTGATTTTGAATTCCGAGGTCAGCACCGGCGCGTGCAAGGCGCTGCCGCCGGCAAAGGTCAAGGCGTTATCGGCCAGATAGCTGATGACGCCGCCGTGGGCAAAGCCGTCTTGTTGTTTGAGCTGATCGGTCAAGCGCAATTCCAGCTGCACCTTGCCGGGCGAAAACGCCGTCAGCTCGGCGCCCAGCAGGACGCTGAAGCCCTGCTGAGCCAAGACGGCGCGGCCCATGGCCAAAAACTCTTCCGGGCTGAGCATGCTCACAAGACCTCGAACACGCCGGCCGCACCCATGCCGCCGCCGATGCACATGGTCACGCAGACCCGCTTGGCGCCGCGACGCTTGCCCTCGATCAAGGCATGACCGGTCAAGCGCTGACCCGACACGCCGTAAGGGTGACCCACCGCGATGGCGCCGCCATTGACATTGAGCTTGTCCATCGGAATACCCAGGGTGTCGGCGCAGTACAGCACTTGCACCGCAAAGGCTTCGTTCAATTCCCACAAGTCGATGTCGGCCACCGTCAGGCCCAGGCGTTTCAAGACCTTGGGCACGGCGAAGACCGGGCCAATGCCCATTTCATCGGGCTCACAGCCGGCCACCGCAAAGCCCAGGAAGCGCCCCAGCGGCTGCAGACCGTGGCGCTCGGCATAGCTTTCACTGGCCAAGACACAAGCCCCGGCCCCGTCGGAAAACTGGCTGGCATTGCCGGCCGAAATCAGACCGCCGGGCATGGCCGAACGCAGGTCTTTGATGGCCTCATAAGTGGTGCCCTCGCGCAGGCCTTCATCGGCGCTCACGGTCACTTCACGCGTCATCAAGCCCATCAGCTTGTCGGCCACACCCATGGTCACGGTGATGGGCGCCAACTCGGCGCTAAAAAGCCCAGCGGCCTGAGCGGCGCAGGCTCGCTGCTGGCTCTGCGCGCCGTACTGGTCCATGCGCTCGCGGCCGATCTTGTAGCGTTGCGCCACGTTCTCGGCGGTCTGCAACATATTCCAGTAGATCTCGGGCTTGGCTTTGAGCAGCACCGGGTCGGTGCTCATATGGCGGTTCGCCTCGTTCTGCACGCAGGAAATACTCTCCACGCCGCCGGCCACATAAACATCACCTTCACCGGCCATGATGCGCTGCGCCGCCATGGCGATGGTCTGCAAACCGCTGGAGCAAAAACGATTGACGGTGACACCGCTGACCGACACCGGCAGGCCGGCGCGCAAGGCGATTTGCCGCGCGATATTGCTGCCGGTGGCGCCTTCGGGCGCAGCGCAGCCCATCAAAACGTCTTCGATGTCGGCTGCTTGCACGCCGCTGCGGGCCACGGCGGCGGCCACCGCATGGCCACCCAAGGTGGCGCCGTGGGTCATATTGAAGGCGCCCTTCCAGCTCTTGGCCAGGGGCGTACGGGCGGTCGAAGCAATCAGTGCTTTGCTCATGGTATGGATTCCTTTGGCGATGCGGCTCAGCCGGTGAAAGAGCCGCCTTCGGCGACCAGACGGGCCAGCAGCGGCGCGGGCTCCCAGAACTTCGCGTCATCCAGCGGGTTCTTGGCAAAGCGCTTCATCGCCTGCAGCACATTGAACAAACCGACCGTGTCGGCGTAGCACATCGGGCCACCGCGCCAGAGCGGGAAGCCGTAGCCGGTCAGGTAGACCATGTCCACGTCTGAGGCCCTTTGGGCAATGCCCTCCTCCAGCAAACGCGCCCCTTCATTGACCAGGGCAAACACCAAGCGCTGCACGATTTCATCGTCGCTGATGCTGCGCGCGCTGATGCCCAAAGCCGAGCGGTGCTGAGCCAGCATGTCGGCGACGACGGCCGAAGGCAAGGCCTCACGTTTGCCCTCTATGTAGTCATACCAACCGGCCTGCGTCTTCTGACCAAAACGACCCAGTTCACACAGTCGATCGGCGCTGGCCGAGTAGCGCAGGCCCGGCTGCTCCTGATAGCGGCGCTTGCGTATCGCCCAGCTGATGTCATTGCCGGCCAGGTCCGACATGCGGAACGGCCCCATGGCAAAACCAAACTTCTCCAAAGCGCGATCCACCTGGCTGGGGCTGCAGCCCTCGTCCAGCAAGAAGCCGGCCTGACGGAAATACTGCTCGATCATGCGGTTGCCGATGAAGCCGTCGCACACGCCCGAGACCACCGCCGTCTTGCGGATCTTCTTGGCCAAGGCCATCACCGTGGCCAAGACATCCTTGGCCGTCGCCGCACCGCGCACCACTTCCAAGAGCTTCATCACATTGGCCGGGCTGAAGAAATGCAAGCCCAGCACGTCTTGCGGACGCTGGGTGAACTGGGCGATGGTGTTGATGTCCAACGTGGAGGTGTTGCTGGCCAGAATGGCGCCGGGCTTCATCACCGCATCCAGCTGTTTGAACACCGCCTCTTTGACGCCCATCTCTTCAAACACCGCCTCGATCACCAGATCGGCCTGGGCGATGTCGGCATAGTTCAGCGTGCTGCTGAGCAGGCCCATGCGCTGCTGGAACTTATCTTCCTTCAGCTTGCCCTTTTTGACCTGGGCTTCGTAGTTTTTTCGGATGGTGGCCAGGCCACGGTCCAAGGCGTCCTGCTGGGTTTCCAAAATGATAACGGGGATGCCGGCATTCAAGAAGTTCATGCTGATGCCGCCACCCATGGTGCCCGCGCCGATGACGGCGACGCGCTCAATCTTGCGAAGCGGTGTGTCGCTGGGCACATCGGCAATCTTGCTGGCGGCGCGCTCGGCAAAAAACGCATGGCGCAGCGCCTTGGACTCAGGCGTCATCATCAGCGCGGCAAAGCCTTCGCGCTCGGCCCGGATGCCGTCGTCGAACTTCATCGTCACCGAGGCGGCCACGGCCTCCAGACAGCGCAGTGGGGCCGGGAAGTTGCGGCTTTGTGCGCCCACCATATTGCGTGCGAATTGGAAGTAAGCCTGCGGGTCGACTTGTGGGTCTGTCAGTTGAGCCTTCAAGTCACGCACCCGTGGCAAAGGCCGCTGCTGCGCCACTTCAGCCGCAAAAGCCAGCGCCTCCTCCAGCAGGTCGCCCTTTGCCATCCGGTGAAAGAGCTGTTGGCCCGGCACCTGAGCCAGCAACTCGCTGAGCACCGGCTCGCCGCTGACGATCATGTTCAGCGCCGGCTCCACGCCCAAAGCGCGCGGCAGGCGCTGCGTACCGCCCGCGCCGGGCAGCAGGCCGAGCTTGACTTCAGGCAGCGCGACTTTGGTGCCGGCCGCAGCGATGCGGTAGTGGCAGGCCAAGGCCAACTCCAAACCGCCGCCCATGCAGACCGTGTGAATGGCCGCAACCACGGGCTTGGCACAGGCTTCCACCAGCAAGACCAAGCTCAGCAGATTGGGTTCCGCCAAGGCCTTGGGGCTGCCGAACTCCTTGATGTCGGCCCCGCCCGAAAACGCGGCGCCTGCGCCGGTGATGACCAGAGCCTGCACGGCCGCGTCGGCCTCGGCTTGCTCAATGGCCGCGGCCACGGCTTGGCGGGTGGCCAAACCCAGGCCATTGACCGGCGGATTGTTCAAAGTGATCACGGCCACCGGGCCGCGAACTTGGTAGCTGGCTGTCATGCGCTGAAGTCCCCACAGATTGAATGACGATGGCTGGGCCATCGAACACCAAGGCAGTGAGGCTCGCGCCCAGAACTGCCCTGCAAAAATAGAACGATCGTTCGATTCTAGGCAGCAATCAGGCGGCAAAGATGTCCCAGCCGTGACAGCTGGGGTTTATGCGGAGCTCCAGCGAGACCCGAACTCAGGCGTCCAGCCCTAACTCTTGAATTTTGCGGGTGATGGTGTTGCGACCAATGCCCAGCTTTTGTGCCGCCTCGATGCGGCGCCCACGGGTCAGCTCCAGCGCGGCCAAGATCAGACTGGCCTCAAAGCGGCGCGTCAAAACATCCCAAACATCGGGCTCACCGGCAGCCAACAAGCGCCGTGCCTCGCGCGCCATTTCGGCCACCCAGGCGTCCGGGCCCGCACCAAAGCTGGGCATCACCGCCGCCACCGCGCTGGCTTGTGGCGCCGTGCTGCTTGCAGCGCTGCGGGACAGATCCGGCTCCTCCACCAAGGCCAGATCGACGGGCAGATTCGCAGCCGTGGGCTGCAGCAATTCCTGCGGCAAATCCTTGGCCTCGACCATCTGGCTGGGCGCCATCACGCTGAGCCAGTGGCAGATGTTTTCCAACTGCCGCACATTGCCGGGGAAGTCAAAACTGGTCAGCTGCGCCAAGGCGGCGTCGCTCAGGCGCTTGGCCTCCACGCCCAACTCGGCGGCACTGCGCTGCAAGAAGAAGCGCGCCAGCACCGGGATGTCTTCGCGGCGCTCGCGCAGCGCCGGCAGGCGCAGGCGAATCACATTCAGGCGGTGGAACAAGTCTTCACGAAACGCGCCTTGGCGCACCCGTGCTTCCAGATTTTGGTGGGTGGCTGCGATCACCCGCACGTTGCTGCGCAAAGGGCTGTGGCCGCCGACGCGGTAGAACTGGCCATCGGACAAGACCCGAAGCAGCCGGGTCTGCAACTCCAGCGGCATATCGCCGATTTCGTCCAAGAACAAGGTGCCGCCATCGGCTTGCTCAAAACGCCCGCGCCGGGTCGCTTGCGCGCCAGTGAAGGCGCCACGCTCATGGCCGAAGAGCTCGCTCTCGAGCAAATCCTTGGGGATGGCAGCCGTGTTGATGGCAACGAAGGGGCCTTCGGCGCGCGGGCTGTGCTTGTGCAGCGCGCGCGCCACCAACTCCTTGCCCGAGCCCGATTCGCCGGTGATCAAGACCGTCACATGGCTTTGGCTCAAGCGCCCAATGGCGCGAAACACATCTTGCATGGCCGGGGCCTGGCCCAGCATCTCGGGCACCTCGGCTGCCGACTCTTCGCCCTGGGCTTCTTCGCGCTGGCTTTCTTCTTGAGCGCGCCGAATCAGCTCCACCGCGCGCGGCAAATCAAAGGGCTTGGGCAGGTACTCGAAGGCGCCACCTTGGAAGGCGGAGACCGCGCTGTCCAGGTCGGAATAGGCCGTCATGATGATGACAGGCAGCTGCGGCAGCCGCGCCTTCACCTTGGCGAGCAAGTCAAGACCTGACCCCCCGGGCATGCGGATGTCGGAGACCAAGACCTGCGGACTGTCTTCGTCCAAGGCCGCCAGCAGATCGCGCGCATTGCTGAAGCAGCGCACCGGTAGGCCCTCGCGGGTGAGCGCTTTCTCCAGCACGAAGCGGATGGAATGGTCGTCGTCTACAACCCAGATCGATTTCATGCAAAGGCTTCCAAAGGCAATTCAGCGCGTCTGACTTGCCCGGTTCAGGGCAAGGGCAAAGTCAATCGAAAATCCGTTCGGCCCGGTTCACTCTCACAGTCCAACATGCCTTGATGCTGCTGGGCGATGGTCTGCGACAGCGTGAGGCCCAAACCCGAGCCGCCATCTCGCCCCGACACCAGCGGGTAAAAGATGCGATCGCGAATTTCGGCCGGCACCCCGGGGCCGTTGTCCTCCACATGCAATTCCAATGCCAGGCGCCAGCGCTGCTTGCCAATGGTGACCTGGCGGGCCACACGGGTGCGCAGGCGGATGCAAGCCGGGTCTTCGGCATCGGCCTCGGCAATGCGCGCTTGCAGCGCCTGCGCCGCGTTCTGCACAATGTTCAAGACTGCTTGAATCAGCTGTTCGCGATCGCCCCGGAAATCGGGCAGCGAGGTGTCGTAGTCTCGAATGACCTTCAATCCACGCGGATACTCCACCAAGATCAGCGCCCTCACCCGCTCGCAAACTTCGTGGATATTGACGTCGCCCAAGACCGGCGCATGGCGGTGCGGCGCCAGCAAGCGATCGACCAGCGACTGCAGCCGGTCCACCTCATGAATGATGACCTGGGTGTACTCGGCCAACTCGGGGCCCAGCTCGGTCGGTGCCAACTCCATGGCCAGCAACTGGGCCGCGCCGCGAATGCCGCCCAGCGGGTTCTTGATCTCATGGGCCAGATTGCGGGTCAGCTCCTTGGTGGCCTGCACCTGATCGAGCGTGCGCTCTTCGCGGTCTTGGCGGTTTTGCTGCGCGTTCTCGATCAACTCGACCAGCACCTGCGAGTCCGAGTCCATTTGGGACACGATCACATGCACCGGCAGCAAATCTTCAAATGGCCGGCCGGCGCGGCGCAACATGGCGTCAAAGCGGCTGCTTGAATACGCATTGCGAGCCACGCCGCGCACCGTGTCGCTCAGGCGGCTGGCATCGGCAAACCAGTCGTAGAGATTGCTGCGCTCCACCGCACGTCGCGACAGCCGCATCACATTCTCAAAAGCCGCATTCGCGAACAGACATTCGCCGTCGGGCTTGACCACCGCGACCATGGTGGCCAGGGTGTCAAAGGCATCAAAAGCGCTGTGGGATGCGGGCAGTGCTCGGGTCTCGCTCATGGTGTCTAGGCCTCAAGCCCCAACACCTGCGCGGTGCGAGGGCCGTCAAGGCAATTTGCTGATCTCGCGCTTGAGCGCTTGAACATCGGTTTCTTGGCGCACGATGCTGGCCTTGAGCTCAGCCATGCGGTCCAGGTATTTTTGATAGTTGCGCTCATCGCCGCGCCGCTCGGCCGCGCCGCCTGCGTACTCGCGCTGCAAAGACGCGAGGCGATCTTCGGCCTCACGCAACTCGGCTTCCAGCACTCGTCGACGTTCGCCGTCACGGGACTTTTGTTGATTGGGGTCGATGCGCCCCTCGCCGCTGCCGCGCGCTGCATCACCTGCCCCCGCCGGCGGCGCCGAGGCATTCGGACGCGCACGCGGTGGCGCTTGCAGCACCGTGATAGGCGTGCCCTCGATGGAGCGACAGCCTTTGTCCTGCGCCTCTTTGGCCGACAAGGCGTCGGTGTAAAGCACCGGCGGGCCTGGGCAGCGATAGACGGTGGACTGGGCCACAGCCGTGCCGCTTTGCGCCGCCAGCAAGACCAGCGCGGCCAACAAGCTCAATCGTGAGGTACGGAGTCGGATCAGCATGGCGGCATTGTGGCGTATCGCGCGCCACAGCAGCACGCAAATAGGCGCTCTTTGCAGCCCCAATGTCGAACATCGCTTTGCCGCGCCCAAAGAAAAGGGACGACCGAAGTCGTCCCTGGTTCGCGCCTTGCAGGCCGAGCGACGTCACGTGAGATTCACGCACGCCGCTCACCGGCATTACAGCGAGTAATACATATCGAATTCGACCGGGTGCGTGGCCATGCGCAGACGGGTCACTTCCTGCATCTTCAACTCGATGTAGGCATCCAGATAGGCATCGGTGAACACGCCACCCTTGGTCAAGAACGCGCGATCCTTGTCCAGGGCTTCCAGAGCCTGGTCCAGGCTGTGGCAGACGGTCGGCACCAATGCGTCTTCTTCCGGCGGCAGGTGGTACAGATCCTTGGTGGCGGCTTCGCCCGGATGGATCTTGTTTTCCACGCCGTCCAGACCGGCCATCAGCAGCGCTGCGAAGCACAGGTAGGGGTTGGCCGATGGATCGGGGAAGCGCGCCTCAACACGGCGACCCTTGGGGTTAGCCACGTAAGGAATGCGGATCGACGCCGAGCGGTTCTTGGCCGAGTAAGCCAACTTCACCGGGGCTTCGTAGCCAGGCACCAGACGCTTGTACGAGTTGGTACCGGGGTTGGTGATGGCGTTCAGCGCGCGAGCATGCTTGATGATGCCGCCGATGTAGTACAGAGCGAAGTCAGACAGACCGGCATAGCCGTCGCCAGCAAACAGGTTCTTGCCGTCCTTCCAGACCGACTGGTGCACGTGCATGCCGGAACCGTTGTCGCCAACGATAGGCTTGGGCATGAAGGTCGCGGTCTTGCCGTAGGCGTGAGCGACGTTTTGCACCACATACTTTTGCAGCTGGGTCCAGTCAGCGCGCTGCACCAGCGAGCTGAAACGGGTGCCGATTTCCATTTGGCCGGCGTTGGCCACTTCATGGTGATGCACTTCAACCGGGATGCCCAGTTGCTCCAAGATCAGGCACATTTCCGAGCGCATGTCTTGGCCGCTGTCGACCGGAGGCACGGGGAAATAGCCGCCCTTGACGGTCGGGCGATAGCCGGAGTTGCCGTGCTCGTATTCCTTGCCGGTGTTCCAAGCGGCTTCTTCAGATTCGATCTTGAAGAAGGAGCCGGACATGTCATTGCCCCAGCGGATCGAGTCGAAGATGAAGAATTCTGGCTCGGGACCGAAGTAGGCGGTGTCGCCCAGGCCGGAAGACTTCAGATAGGCTTCAGCGCGCTTGGCCAGCGAACGCGGATCGCGCTCATAGGCCTTGCCGTCGGCCGGGTCGACCACGTCGCAAGACAGGATCAGGGTCGGCTCTTCGAAGAAGGGGTCGATGTTGGCGGTGTTCGGATCGGGCATCAAGAGCATGTCCGAAGCTTCAATGCCCTTCCAGCCGGCGATCGAGGAGCCGTCAAATGCGTGGCCCGACACGAACTTGTCTTCGTCGAAGTGCGAGACGGGCACGGTCACGTGCTGCTCTTTGCCACGGGTATCGGTGAAGCGGAAGTCAACGAACTTGACTTCGTTCTCTTTCACCATCTTGATCACGTCTGCGACGGTCTTGGCCATCAAAAACTCCTAGCGGGAAAAACTTTTGGGGACTCGAATGAATTCGGCACGCGCCGCGTCTTTAGGCGTCGCGATCTAGAACAAGCACTTTGTGTGCCAACTTAAGACCAGCCACTGCGGCTCGTCTAAAAATCTGCACCAAAGCTGCGCTACACCGCCTTCCATCGAGCAGGCGGGCGAATTATGGCGCCGCCCAGCGGCGCGCAACAGCGTTTGAGATCAAGTTCGCACCCTTTTGGGTCTGAAGCTATGTAAAAACAGGAGACCTTATCGCACCATTTCGGTGCTTATTGATGCACCAAACTCGATCACGCCCGATTTCAGTGCGCCGTAAGCCGCATCCAGTTGCGCGGCCTCGCCTTTCACGCCCAACTCGATATGGCGACCCCATTGCGGATGATCGACGCTGGGCAGGCTGAAGACCTTGATGCCCGGAAAATCGTTCTCCACCGCCTCCATCAAGGGGGTCAGGCTGGCCTCCATCGCACCCTTCACGATCAAGGACTTCTCTTGCACGCCGCGCACCCGATGCAGATCGGCATGCTTGTGGTCCAGCACCCAGGCCATCATCGGGTGGGCCATGACCGGAAAGCCCGGCACAAAATAAACCGAGCCATAAGAGAAGCCCGGAATTTTGTTGAAGGGATTGGGCACGATCTCGGCGTCTTTCGGAAACACCCCCATCTCCAGCCGACGCAAGGTATCGGGATGATCCGGGTCCACCGTCTCGCCCTTTTCCGCCGCCATATCGCAGATACGCTGCCAAATCAGTTGCCGAGCTTGCGGGTGCAGGGCCAGGTCTTGCCCCAGCGCGGCAGCTGCGGCCTGGCGGGTGTGATCATCCGGCGTAGCGCCAATGCCGCCGCAGCTGATCACCAAGTCACCGCTGGCAAAGGCTTGCTGCAGCTGAGCGGTGATGTGTTCGCGGTCATCACCCAGGTATTGCGCCCAATCCAGACTCATGCCCCGCTCGGCCAGCAATTCGATGAAGGCGCTCAGATGCTTGTCTTGGCGCTTGCCGGACAAGATTTCGTCGCCAATGATGATCAAACCAATTTTCATGTCCACACTTTCAAAAGCTCAAGGCAAGGGCGGGAATGGCGGCAAGGGCGCCGGAGGCGACTGCAGCACTTCATCCACTGTAGGCAAGCTGGGCGGGGTGGGCGCCACCCGCTGCTGACGCATCTCCTGCAAAGCGGCCAGGCAATAGTGAGTGAACCACAAGGTGGAGAAAGCAAACACCAGGGTGTAGAGCCAAATGGAGGCCAAGATCAAAAACGGGGCCAGCGCCACGGCCATCACCCCAAAGGCCCAGATCGCCGCAGGCGCTGCGCCGAGATAGCCCGTCACCAAACCGAGCAGCAACAAGGGCAGACGGTGAGCGCGCATCAGCTGGCGGCGCTCGGCCACCGAGGCATGCTCGGCCAGCGCATCAAAGCTGAAGACCTTGTAGCCCAGCCAGCCCCAGATCAAGGGTGGCAAGATCAGCACCAGCGGAGGGATCAACCAAAACGGCATGCTGACCACCAGGGCGAACAATGCCAACACCGCATGCCAGGCCGACCAGGCCAAAGACTTCCACCAGGGGCCGCCATGCTTGCGCTCCAAGCCCATGAAGCGACGGTCAGCCACCAGCTTGACCAGGGTCGGCGTCATCAGCAAAGCCACCAGCAAGAGGCTGAGCACCACGATTACCGGCAAAGCCAGGGCCAGCACCAAGAGCGGCGCCAAGACGCTGCGCAAGCCGGAGGCGCCCACATGGTCCAACCAGCCGAGCAAGGTCTCGACCAAACGCCAAGAGTCCAAGGTACTGCGCACGCCGGATACCGCCGCTTCCCAAAAGAAGTAGCCCAGACCGAAGGCCAGACCGGCCGCCAGCAGCAGCGGCAAGATCGACAAGGCGATCACGCGTGGGTGCAGGCAGTAAGCGGCAGCGCGCCAGAAGGCGTCACCCACACGACTCATCGAATTGACCATCGATTGCTGTCCTCCGCTTGTTGTGCGCTCGTTGTTCGCTTGCGTCGCCCAGGGCGAGCGCGGCTATCTTAGCGAGAGCCTGCTTCGCTTGCCGCCTTGCCGCCTTGCGGAATTAACGCCGGCCTAGCAGTCGCCCAAGGCCCAGTCGCTGCTGAGCCCAAAAGCCTCGGCCATAGTCACGCCCGCCCTCTTCCGGCAACTGGTCGCGCACACCTGTTGCATCCCAGCGCAAATCGAAGTTAGCGGTGCCGAACACAATATCCCAGATCGGGAACAGCACGGCAAAATTGTGCCCACCCAAAGTGCCCCGCCCGGCCGACTCATGGCCGACGCCAATCGAGTGGTGCAGGCGATGAAAACGCGGGCTGACCACCACACGCTCCAACACTGGTCCAAACCAGAGCTTCACATTGGCGTGCTGCAGGTTTTCCATCAACTGCGACACGGCGACCAGTGCCACGAACTGGCCCGGTTCTACCCCAATCAAACGCGCCAGCAGCACAAAGGCCGAATCGCGTAAGAGGTCGTCCAACAAATGGTTGCGGTTGTCGCTCCACATCGTCATCTGGCGCTGGCTGTGATGCAGCGAATGCAGCGCCCACCACCAGTTCCAGGCATGCTGCCCCCGGTGCAGCCAGTAATTGACCAGATCAAAGACCAAGAGGTAGATGCAAAAGCTGATCAAGGGCACATCGGTCACGCCGGGCCACAAGGCATCGAGCTGAAAGGTCGGCAGACCGGCCAGACGCGCTTGGCCAAACAGCGCGTCCCACATCGGGTCAATGCTGAAGAACATCGCCAGACGGAACAGACCGAGGCGATGAATCAAGGTGTAGATCACATCGACGCGCACCGCTGCGCGGTCTTGCAGCGGTTCCACCGGCCGCCAACGCTCCAGCGCACCAATCACGATCAGCATCACCGTGATTTGAATCAGCCCGACCAGCAGCCAACCGGTGGCGGCAAAAGCGTCTTCCAAAAGATTGCCGCCACCGAGCGAAAACACCAGCGGCTGCACCACAGCTTCAAACAAAAACAGCTGCGCCTGCTCGAAGGCATCGCTGAACCATTCCATCATTTCTCGCGAGTTTCCTGAGTTGCGGGCAACGGTGCTGTCGGCTTTTGCAAGACCGCCGCTACCTTGAACAACAAGGCATAGCGCGGATGTTCACGCAGCGGCGCGAAGCACATGCCTTTGTCCTTCAGACCCTGCATCAAGGGCGCCAACACTGCCGGGGCCCATGCATCTTGGCGCGACCAAATGCCCAGATGCGCCATCAAGATATCACCGGGCCGGATGTTCTGCAGCGCGCGCTGCAACAGCTGCTCGTTGGGGTAGCGGTCGCTGGGCAGTTCATCGCCCAGGAAGCCGGCCGCATCCCAGCCCACATGCACATAACCACAGCGCTGAGCGGCTTGCTGCAAGGCGGGTGAAGTCCTGCCGGCCGGTGCGCGGAAGATCGGGCCCAGGGTCTGGCCGGTCATCTCAGCAAAGCGAGTTGCCACCTGCTTGAGACTGGCGCAGTACTGCTCGGCGCTCCGTTCACGGTAGACCGGCTGGTTCTCACCCGCGACGGTGCGCACCTTGAAGGCAGCGCCCCCCTTGGAGTCGGCCAACCAGATGTCGTGGTCCCAGGTGTGGCTGCCGAAGTCATGGCCCTCTTGGGCACGCGCCCGCCACCATGGGGCCCATTGCTCGTCCAGCGTCGTGCCGCCATCCTTGGTCGGCTCATTGGCCAAGAAGAAGGTGGCGCGGGCATCAAAGCGCTTGAGCGTCTCGGCGATCAAGGGCGCCACGGCCATATGGCCGGTGTCAAAAGTGAGGTAAACCGGCTTGTCGCAGGTCTGCGCGGCAATCGATGCCGGCAATACGGCCAAAACCAGAACCTTGGCCAGGGCTAGAGGAGCCCAGCGCTTGCTCATCACTGCCTCGGCCGATGATCCAAGGTCCACACGCCGTGCGGCGACTTGCCAACCTTGACCTGCTTCACCACCTTCTTGGTCTGCGTGTCAATCATGGTCAACTTGCCAGCCCAGCGTGAGCTCACCAGCAGCGTCTTGCCATCGCCCAGCACTTCCATATCGTCCGGGCCGCTGGGGCCGGGGAATTTGTCCACCACCGCAAAACTCTGCAGATCGATCTTGCTGATGGTGTTAGCCGCGCGGTTGCTGACCAGCACATGGCGACCATCGCCCCATGCGCGGAAGGAGTGAGCGCCATCGCCGGTCGGGACGCGCTTCACCAACTTGGGCGCGGCGCCGCTGACGTCATAGACCTCAACCAGCTTGTCGCCGGTCAAGGCCACCAAGATGTGCTTGTCGTCCGGCGTCAAGAAGATGTCCGCCGGCATCTTGCCGACCGGCACCTTCCAGCGCGGCGCCTGAGTCGCCAAATCCACCGCCAGCAATTCATCGCTGTCTTGCAGGCTCACATAGAGCACGGTGCTCTTGCTGTCGATGAACAGATGGCTGGGCGTCTTGGGCGCTGGAATCTTCTTCACCAACTGCATCGGCTTATCCGCGTCGCTGGGCACCCAGCGATAGATGGCCACATGATCGAGTCGATTCGCGGCGGTCACGAACCACTTCATGTCCGGAGAGAAACGCAGGTGATAAGGGTCGTGAATACCTTGCAGTACCCGCTGAACTTCGGCGGTACTGGGGTTGATGAAGGTCAGCGAATCGCCCAGAGCATTGGCCACCACCAGCGATTTTTCATCGGGGGTCAGGTAGAGGTGATGCGGCTCTTTGCCGGTGGGGATGCGTTTGATCTGCTTGAAGCTGACCGGGTCCACCACGCTGATGTCGGCGTCCAGCGAATTCAGCACAAAAATCGGCCGAGCGGGCTTTTCACTTGCAGGGGCTGCCTGGGCAACACCGGAGGTAGCGACTGAAGCAAGCAAGGTCAAGCACAAGGGCAAGTACAAGCTCAGGGTCCGCAGTTGGCGCGGCCGGGGCTGAAAAAACATCGGGAGTTCCTTGAACGACACGGAGCAGAGAGGTCGGGCGGCGCCGCAGATAGCGCCGAAAAAAGCAAATCAATGCAGCATCGCCAGGCGACACCGCTCAGACCGAGTGTAGTGCCGCGCGCCAAGTTGGGCTTTGCGCTGCCTCATGCTTCGGACGACCCAGGGCCAGCCGTGAAGCCGGCCCGGAGCCGGCTCACTCGTCGCTGTCGCCCCCGAGCAAACCACCCAACAAGCCTGCGCCCGCGAAGCCGCCGAGCACCGAGCCCTCTTCCCGGCTGCCGCCGCGCTGCGGGGCAGCCGCAAACACGCGCGAAGCCAAGCGCGAGAAGGGCAGGCTTTGCAGCCACAGCTCACCCGGCCCGGTCAGCTTGGCGAGGAACAAGCCCTCGCCGCCAAACAGCGCGGTTTTGATCTTGCCCACATACTGAATTTCGAAATTCACGCTTGGCGTGTAGGCCACCACGCAGCCGGTATCGACCAAGAGCGTTTGCCCCGCTTGCAGCGTGCGCCGCACCACGGTGCCACCGGCATGCACAAAGGCCAGGCCATCCCCGTCGAGCTTTTGCATGATGAAGCCCTCGCCGCCGAAAAAGCCGGTCGAGAGCTTTTGCTGCAAGGCAATGCCCAGCGAGACGCCACGCGCCGCGCACAAGAAGGCGTCTTTCTGGCAGATCAGCGTGCCACCCAGCTGGCGCAGGTCCATGGGCAAGATCTTGCCGGGGTAAGGCGCGGCAAAGGCCACCCGGCGCTTGCCTGAGCCTTGGTTGGTGTAGATGGTGGTGAACATCGACTCACCGGTCACCAGGCGCTTGCCTGCCCCCATCAACTTGCCGAAAAAGCCGCCTTGTTGCGGGGCGCCATCACCAAACACGGTGTCCATTTGGATGTCTGAGTCCATGAACATCATGCTGCCGGCTTCACCGATCGCGGCTTCGCCAGGGTCGAGTTCGACCTCGACGAATTGCATCTCTGCGCCCTTGATCTCGTAATCGACTACATCCATGGCCATGACTCTCTCCGGTTGGCAACTCACTCATTGAGCGGCATCCTAACCAAAGTTGCCCACCTCTTGCTGCGACCCAAGCAAGCCCATCGTCAGGCCTGCAGCGCAGCGCACGCTAGTCGGCGCGTGCTGCCAAAGCCTCAGCCTCTGAAAGGCCATTCTTGGCCCTGAGAGAAAGCTCGCTGCGCTGAGGCTGCCAGGCAGCCACCAAGTCTTGAGCGCGCTGCAACTGCTCAGCCGACAGCGAGCGCCCCATCTCATCCAAGGAACTCTGAGCGCGCGGATTGACCTGCCCCGTCGAGGCCAAATGGGCCAGCTTGAAGTAGGCGTAGCCGAGGGCCGCATCTGCCTCGGGCCACAAGCCTTTGCTATGGCCCGCTGCAAGGTTGTAGAGCGACTGTGCCTGCCCTTGCGCGGCCGCCCTTTCGAGCCACTTTCGAGCCTCGGTGCCCTTGGCGCGCTTCAGATACATCTGGGCTACGTCCAACTGCGCCAGGTCGTAGCCCGCCTCGGCGGCGCGCAGCTTTTGGGTGAGCGCTTGTTCAAGATCCAGGGGCACCACACTCGGGAATTGCCCGGCGAGATAGCAACCCACTTTGTAAGCCCCCAAGGGATCGCCGGCAGCGGCGGCCGCCACAAAGCTGCGGTAGGCGCGCTGCAGGTCTTTGTCCACGCCAATGCCATTGTTGTAGAGCATGCCCAGGTGATAGTGCGCCTGCGCATCGCCCCGCTCGGCCAACAGTTGCAGGCGGTCCACCAGTTGCTCTCGGGGCATTGGCGCGGCCATGCTCGACAGACTGGCCAGCAGCACGGCAGCCAACAGCGTTTTCTTCAAATTCATTGCTTGCGCCTCCCGCGCATCTGAGTCTCGCTGAACAAGCGCGGCAAGCCACGGCACAAGCCGTGGCTCTCGCAAAGCGATCAAAGGGTTTGTTCAGCCTTGGTGGATGAAGGCCGGGCTGCGTTTCTTGGCGCAGTCCTCGGCCAGCTACAGCCATTAGCGAGCCTTAGGGCAAGGCTGTTCCAAGACGGGCAACAATCAGCCCATGTGCAAGCCGCCATTGCAGCTGAAGTCGGCGCCGGTGGTGAAGCCAGAATCATTGCCGGCCAGCCAAGCGACGATGGCGGCGATTTCTTCAGGTGTGCCGAGGCGCTTGATCGGGATGGTGGCGACGATTTTTTCCAGCACATCAGGCTTGATGGCCTTGACCATATCGGTGCCGATATAGCCTGGGCTGACGGTGTTGACCGTCACGCCCTTGCTGGCCACTTCTTGAGCCAGAGCCATGGTGAAGCCGTGCATACCGGCCTTGGCAGCCGAATAATTGGTCTGGCCGAACTGACCTTTCTCGCCGTTCACCGAGGAGATATTGATGATGCGACCCCAGCCCTTGTCGAGCATGCCTTCGATCACCTGCTTGGTGACGTTGAACATGCTGTCCAGATTGGTGTTCATCACCGCGTCCCAGTCTGCCTTGCTCATCTTGCGGAACATGCCGTCGCGCGTGATGCCGGCGTTGTTGACCAGCACATCAATGCTGCCGTGTTCAGCCTTGACCTTGTCAAAGGCGGCGACGGTCGAATCCCAGTCGCCCACATTGCCCACCGAGGCGTAGAAGGTGTAGCCCAAGGCGGCTTGCTCAGACAACCACTTGTCGTAGTCGCGGCTAGGGCCGCAACCGGCGATGACCTTGAAACCTTCTTTGTGCAGGCGCTGGCACATGGCGGTCCCGATGCCACCCATGCCGCCGGTAACGTATGCAACTTTCTGACTCATTTTGATGTCTCCACAATAAATAGGCCGATCGGCACACTCAGGCTCCCGCAAGCCCCAGTTCGGGTCAAGCGGGTTGGCCCCTAGTGCTGCCGTTTTTGTCGTTTCTGGAACTCAGCGTTCCACCGTCAGGGCTACGCCCATGCCGCCGCCGATGCACAGCGAGGCAATGCCCTTCTTGGCATCGCGGCGCTGCATCTCATGCAGCAGGGTCACCAAGATGCGAGCGCCGGAAGCGCCGATCGGGTGGCCCAGCGCAATCGCGCCACCATTGACGTTGACCTTGCTCAGGTCCCAGCCCATTTCTTGGTGCACCGCGCAGGCTTGCGCGGCGAAGGCTTCGTTGATTTCCAGCAGGTCCAGGTCTTGCGCCTTCCAGCCGGCGCGCTCCAGCGCCTTCTTGGCCGCTGGCACCGGGCCCATGCCCATGATGGAGGGGTCCAGACCGGCCGAGGCGTAGGAGGCAATGCGAGCCAAAGGAGTCAGGCCCAGGCTGGCGGCCTTGGCGGCCGACATGATCAGCAGACCGGCGGCGCCGTCATTCAGGCCCGAGGCATTGCCAGCAGTGACGCTGCCGGCCTTGTCAAAGGCCGGGCGCAGACCGGCCAGGGCATCGGCATTGCTCTTGCGGTTGATGAACTCATCGGCATCGAAAACGATGGCGTCGCCTTTCTTCTGCGGAATCGTCACCGCAGCGATTTCGTCCTTGAAGCGGCCAGCGTCCTGAGCGGCGGCGGCTTTTTGCTGCGAGCCCAAAGCCAGCGCGTCCTGCGCTTCGCGGCTGATGCTGTACTGCTTGGCCACGTTCTCGGCCGTGATGCCCATGTGGTACTGGTTGTAAACGTCCCACAGGCCGTCGACGATCATGGTGTCGACCAGCTTCCAGTCCCCCATGCGCTGACCATCGCGCGAGCCCGGCAGCACATGCGCGCTCAGGCTCATATTCTCTTGGCCGCCGGCAATGACGATCTCAGAGTCGCCGTCACGGATGGCCTGGGCCGCCAGCATCACTGCCTTCAGGCCGGAGCCGCAGACCTTGTTGATGGTCATGGCGGGCACGGTGTTAGGCAGGCCGGCCTTGATGACGGTTTGGCGCGCCGGGTTTTGGCCGGCGCCTGCGGTCAAGACCTGACCCATGATGACTTCATGGATCTGCGAGCCATCCAGGCCGCTGCGACGCAGCAGATCGCGCACCACGGTTGCGCCCAGGTCCACGGCCGAGGTCTTGGCGAGGGTGCCGCCGAATTTGCCAATGGCGGTACGGGCCGCCGCCACAATCACGATATCGCTCATCTCTTCACTCTCCGTTAGAAATCAGGGTTAGGCGCTGGGCGACCACCAAGAGCCGCCATCAGCACAGCATCGATCAAGCTTTTTGTTGGACGTAACGGCCCGGCGCGGGCTCAATGGCTTTGTACTTGCGGTTGCCCGGCGCCTTGGGTGCGGGCTTCAGGGCACCGGCGTGGCTCGCCAACCACTCGGCCCAGACCGGCCACCAACTGCCCGCACGCTCTTCAGCCGCAGCCAGCCACTGCTCGGGCGCGGCTGGCAGCTTGGCATTGCCGGCGACCCAATGGCTGCGCTTGTTCTTGCTGGCAGGGTTGATCACGCCGGCAATGTGGCCGGAGGCACCCATCACAAAGGTGCGCTCACTGGTGAAGACCTGGGTGGAGCGATAGGCCGCTTCCCAGGGCACGATATGGTCTTCACGCGAGCCGTAGATAAAGACTGGCGCCTTGATCTTGCTCAAGTCCAGTTTCTCGCCACAGACCGTCAGCTTGCCCGGCTGCTTCAACTCGTTTTGCAAATAGGTGTGGCGCAAGTACCAGCAGTACATCGGGCCGGGCAGATTGGTGGAGTCACCATTCCAGTACAGCAAATCGAAGGGTGGCGGCGCCTCGCCCTTCAGATAATTGGCGACCACATAGTTCCAAACCAGATCGTTGGGTCGCAAGAAGCTGAAGGTGGTGGCCAGCTCCTGGCCCTTCAGCAAGCCTGGACCCTTGGGCGATTGCAGGCCCAAAGTGGTTTCGCGCTGATGCACCGAGGCTTCGTCGACAAAGATGTCCAGAATGCCGTTGCTGGAGAAATCGATCAGCGTGGTCAGCAAGGTCATGCTGGCGGCCGGGTGCTGGCCGCGCGCCGCCAAGACGCCCAGGCCGGTGGCCAGCAAGGTGCCGCCGACGCAAAAGCCCAGGGTGTCAATCTGCTTAGCGCCGCCGATGTCTTGCACCACGGCAATCGCCTGGATCACGGCCGACTCGACGTAGTCGTCCCAGGTCCAAGTCTTGCAATGATCATCCGGATTGCGCCAGCTCAGCACGAACGTGCGGTGGCCTTGTGACACCGCATAGCGGATCAAGGAGTTGTCCGGCTGCAGATCGAGGATGTAGTACTTGTTGATGCAAGGCGGCACCAACAAGAAGGGCCGCTCATGGACCTGTTCGGTCAGCGGCTTGTACTCGATCAGCTGAAAAAAGTCGTTCTCAAAGACGATGTCGCCAGCGGTGGTGGCCACATTGCGGCCCACCTCGAAGGCGCTCTCATCGGTTTGCGAGACATGGCCGCGCTGCAAATCGTCCCAGAGTTGCTGCATGCCCTTGGCGATGCTCTCGCCCTTGCTTTGCAGGGCCAGGGCCTGGGCTTCCGGGTTCAGGGCCAGAAAATTGCTCGGCGAGGCGGCGTCCACAAACTGCTGCACCGCAAAGCGGATGCGAGCCTTGGTTTTGTCTTCGCCTTCGACCTTTTCGGCGAGTTGCTGCAAGGTCTTGGCATTGAGCAAATACAGCTGGGCCATGAAGGCGCTGGCCGGATTGCTGCTCCAGGCAGGGTTGGCAAAGCGCCGATCTTTCAACGCCTGCGGTGCTTCGGCCACGCTGCCGTGCAAAGAAGCATTCCAGAGCTCGGTGGCCTGCTTGAGGTAGTCACTTTGCAGCGCTGCCAGGGCATTCATGGGGATTTGCAGGCCGGAGAAGGCAGAGAAGGACTTCCAGATCTCAGCAAAACCATCGCCGGGCTTGGTCTCGGCCTGAGGTGCAGCAGCGCCTGCGGCCTCGGTTTTCTCTGCAGCGGCGGCTGTAGCGCGAGGGCTGCGCCTCTTGACTGCCGGGCCGGTGGTGCTCGCGCCCTCGCTGGCCGAGGCCGGGGCTCTTGTTCTACGGGTCATAAATCTCCTCAAACAATGCTGCTGTACTGAAGGGGCCTCGCCATTCGGCCTAAGCCCTGTTGTAACCTTCTCGCCTTACCAACCGATGACATGCCATGTATCTGATTGCAATCGCCTGGGGCTATGTGGCCTTGATGATGGCGCTGGCCGAAGCGACCAGCAGCCAGGGCTCCATCCTGGGTGCCATCGTAACTTTGTTTCTGTACGGGATTCTGCCCATCTCCATCGTGATGTATATCTTGGGCTCAGGCCCCAGAAAAGCGGCCCGCAAGCGCGCGGAGCTGGCCGAGCAGGCCGCAGCGATGGCCCAGACAGCGGCGCCAGAATCAGGCTCGCAGGCTGATAGCAGCCACCATGCGGCCACAGCGGGGCTCGCGCCGGAACGAAAAGAACCGTGAAGCTTCGCTGAAGGTACAGGCTTGGACGCCGCTGACAAAGCCCAGGCCTAGCGCCTGCAGCCGCTGGCGCGCCAGCCCAGCCAAATCGGCTCGCCAACGGGGCTGACCGGCCGCATTGGGCTGGTACTTGAAGAACTCGCGATCGATCGGGTCATCGCTCGCGCCGAAGGCCGCCAACACATCGGGCCCCACTTCAAAAGCCTGCGGGCCGATGCAAGCGCCCAGCCAGGCTTGCACCTGATTGGGGCGGCAATGCGCCGCTGCGCACAAGGCAGCCACGGTGTTTTCCAGCACCCCGGCGCTCAGCCCGCGCCAACCGGCATGCGCGCCCGCCACGCCGCCCGGCGCGGCGAACAAAACCGGCAGGCAATCGGCCACTTGGATCACCACACCCAGGCCGGGCGTCACGCTGACACTGGCGTCCGCAATCAGCGTTGGCGCCCCGGCTTGCACATGCTGCGGCTGCAAAAGCACAACATCTGCGCCATGCACCTGCTGCAAAAACACCGCGCGTGCGCCCAGCGCCTGCTCGATGCGCGCCCGGTTCTCGGCCACCGCCGCCGGCTCATCGTGCACCGCCACGCCCACATTCATGCTGGCATAAGGCCCTTGGCTCACACCGCCCGAGCGGGTGCTCATCAAGGCCGTCACCGGCAGATCAGAGCCCGGCGCCCATGCCGGCCTCAGCCAGTCTTGAGCATAGGCCGCAGCCTCATTCAGCATCGGGGCAAGCACTCGGCTGCGTCTTAGCGAAAGCGTCCAGGGCCATGCAGTTCTCGAACACCCGCATCACCTCAGGCACATGCTCGAGTCGGCACTCAAAGCGTTTGGCATTGAAGATCTGCGGCACCAACACGCAATCGGCCAAGCCCGGCGTATCGCCATGGCAGAAGCGGCCCGCGCCCTGCTTCAGGCGCATTTCCACCACTTCCAGCCCGCTTTCCACCCAATGGCGGTACCAGCGGTTCTTGTTGTCTTCGTCCAGACCCAGGTCTTTGCTGAGATAGCGCAGCACCCGCAGATTGTTCAAGGGGTGGATCTCGCAGGCGATGTCTTGCGCCAACGCGCGCACCTGGGCTCGGCCCAATGCATCAGCCGGCAGCAAAGGCGGCTGCGGATGGGTTTCATCCAGGTATTCGATGATGGCCAGGGACTGGCTGATCAGCGCATCGCCGTCCCGCAGCAAAGGCACCAGCTTGGACATGGAGGCGCTGGCATAAGCAGGATCGAACTGCTCATTCTTGGCCAGATGCACCGCGCGGTAGTCGTAATCCAGCCCCTTGAGCGCCAGCGCAATGCGCACGCGGTAGGAGGCCGAGGAGCGAAAGTAATTGAAGAGTTCCATGGCTGCGGATGATGCCACGGCTGATTCAAACAGGGCCGCTAAACTGGGCCTATGTGGATCCCTCGACGCTTCAAGTTTTGCCCCAGTTGCGGCGCCGCCGTCGACTACGCCGTGCCGGCCGACGACAACCGCGAACGCGCCACCTGCACGGTCTGCAGCAGCATCCACTACGAAAACCCGATCAATGTGGTGGGCACCCTGCCCATCTGGGAACCCGAAGGCGCGGACCGCGGGCCGGTGCAAGTGCTTTTGTGCCGCCGCGCCATCGAGCCTCGCCATGGCTTTTGGACCCTGCCGGCCGGTTTTTTGGAGCTGGGCGAAACCTCAGCCCAAGGTGCAATGCGCGAAACCGATGAAGAAGCCGGGGCGCAAATCGAGTTGCTGCCGCTCTACTGCTTGATGAATGTGGTCAAGGTGGGGCAGATTCACCTCTACTACCGCGCGCGGCTGCTGTCGGATCAATTCAACCCCGGCCCCGAAACCCTGGAAGCCAAGCTCTTTCATGAGCATGAGATCCCTTGGGATGAGCTGGCCTTTCGCACCGTGCGCGAGACCCTGCAGCGCTTCTTCGAAGACCGCCGACTCGGCCGCCCCTTCGGTTTGCATTGTGCCGATATCGGCTAAAGCCCAATTCAAGCGCAAGCCGCCAAGTTGTAGCCGACCTGAGCCCCAAGTATGCGCTGGACCTCGGTAAATGGGGCTCTCGTTCGCCCTCGTGAATTGAACGAATGGCATCTGCGCCCTCTGTTCCAAGCGCCCCTTGTCCTGCGTGACCAGCGGCAAAGTCCCCGGAGTGGACTGTTTGGTTTTACGTGTGAGGCACGGCAGCCCGGGCCGTCGCCGGGCTCATGGCTCGGGGGTCGGCCCCGGTGGGCCGACTGCCTTGCGCTGCTCGCAACTTGGGGCCGGCTCCGAACTCACTTCACTCGCTGCGCTCGTTCCGTTCAAACATGCGGAGCCAAGCTAGAGGTGGAAGCGCGCTGCGCGCGCGCCCCAAGTCGCTGCGCTGCTCAGCCCCTCACAAATCGCCCAACAACGGCCCGGGCTGCCGTGCGCTTGCATCGCCAACGTACTGCCTCAACACCCTTGCCCAACGCCCACTTCGATTTGACTCGGCCCGCCGACGGGCGATTTGTGCCCGGCCGAGAGCGCAGCGGAGCGGGTCAGGCGCGCGCAGCGCGCTTCAACGTCTAGCTTGGCGGCACCTGTTTGAGCGCAGTGAGCTTGAGCGAACGGAGCGAGTTTGCCGCCGCTGACCCGCGCAGTGAGCACCGAGGGAAGCTGGCTCGCCAGAGCCGGCCCGGGCACCATGAGCACGGCGGCGGGCCGAGTCAAAGCGCGCAGCAGAGCATCAATCGGGCTTCCGCTCAGGGACATTGCCGACCCATACCGCCAGGAATCATCCGCCCGAGCCGTAGCTCTGACGGCCCGGATCAACCCTTGTGCTGCGAGGTGGCCCAGGGCCCGGTCACCCCATCCAGCTCACAGTCCCAGAGCGCTTGCACATCCATCTCGTCGCGCAAGCCTTCGGCATAGACCTTCAGCGCCAGGCTGCGCAGCATCACCAACATGCCGCGCACGAAGGCGGCACGGGCGGCGTCGCCTGAGACGCCGGTGACCACCGCCACGTCCAGCTTCACATAGTCCAGACCCGCCTGGTAAAGACGCTCCACCTGAGCCAGGCCGGCGCCGGCGTGCTCCAGCCCCAGCTTGACGCCCAAGGGCCGCAGCTGTCGGCCCATTTCGAACAAGAGATCGAAGTGATGGATGGCTGCGCCCTCGGCCAACTCCAGGCCCAGCTTGCGGGCCGCCTGCGGCGCATGAAAGACCTGTTCACGCAGGCGGGCCACAAAGCTGCCATCCAGCAAGCTGGCCGGCGCGATATTGACGCAGCGCTGCAAGCCGTCTGCGGCAATCGCTTCCAGCGCCAGCGAGACCGCCAGCAAATCGACATCGGCCGTCAAACGGCTGCGCACCGCCAAGGGCAGCCAGCGGGTGGCCGCCTCGAACTCGCCCTGCGCATCTAACTGCAACTGCAAAGGGCACTCCAGATGAAGGACCCGACCCTCGCGGTCCAAGACAGGGTACTGCAGCAAACGGCCGCGGCGGTCCTTCAAGGCCTCGCCAATCTGTGCCCGCCATGCACGCTCGCCCTGGGCCTTTTGCATCAAGGCGCCCTCGGTTTTTGGCGCCGTCATGGACTCGACCACAAAGCCGGCCTGATTCTCTGCGCGCGCCAAGGCCGCGTCGGCCTCACCAAACCAGACGCCCATCTGCGATTCGCGTGGCAAGTCCACCGCGCCCAGAGCGACCTGAATGCCGCCGCCAAAAGCCGGCAGGCTGGCACGCAAGGCATCGGCCAGAGCCTGGGCGGTTTCTGCCGCCACATCGGGCGCCGGCAACCACAGGGCAAAGTCGGCACCGTTGAGGCGGCCGGCCAAGCAGCCGCGCACCCGCTCGGGGTAAGCCATCACCGCGGCCGCCATGCTGACCAGCACTTGGTCCACCGCCGGGCGACCGAGGCGCTGATTCAGACCGGCCAGATCACGCAAACGCAGCAGCACCAGGCCGCCACGCGCCGGGCCTTCATCGCGGGTCAGGGCCGACTCCAGCTCAGCCAGGAAATGCTTGCGCGTGCTCATGCCGGTCAACGGGTCGCAATGGGCTTGCACTCGCAAGACTTGCAATTGCTCGGCCTGCGCTTCAAACATGCTTTTCACGCGCATCACCATCGCATTCATGGCCTCGGTCAGGCCTTTCAACTCGGGCACGGTGGACACTTCAATCAGGCCAAAGCTGCCCTCCATCACAGAGCGGGCTTGGGCCACGGCGCTGTCCAGCGGCCGCCGAATCCGGTGCAAGGCCAAATAGGCGCCCATACCTGCGAGCAAGGCCACGCCGCCCAGCAAGGCCGTGATGCGGGTCAGGCTGCGCCACAACTCGTCATGGGCATAGGCCGAATGCGAGAGCACCTCCACCGAGCCGATGGCATTCCAGCCGTTTGAGACCTGGGCCACGCCGGCCTGGGTGGCAATCGGCAGGCTCTGCACAAACCAAGCCGGGGCATGGCTGGGCTTGGCCGCCGCGCTGCGCTCAAACGCCACCTTGCCATCGGCAGCACGCCAGACCACGCTTTGGTAATAGCCAGTGTCGAACTGAGCGGAGATCAGCAATTGCATCAACTCGGCATCACCCTGCTGCTGCGACAAAGCCAAGGCCAGAGCGGCCGCGTTATCGCTGTTCTTGATCTGCATTTGCGATTGCAACAACTGGCGCACCGACAAGGTCGAGACCGCCACGCTGCCGGCCAGCGCCAGCAAGACCGCGCCCACCACCAGTAACCAAACTTGACGCATCAAGGACATGACAAAACCCAATCGACAGTGTTCATGATCAAGAAACAACAACGCTCATTCAAAACCCTTCAGCCCTGACCTTGGCCAACAGGTCCCGCCACTGCGACAAGCGTGCCAGCGGGTCGCCCGCCGAGGTGGCCCCCACGCCTTGCCACAGGCCTTCGCTGTTGAAGCTGAAGACCGGCTGCAGATCGGGCCGCTGCGAGGCGGGCCGCACCACGCCAATCAGATTGTCCAGAATCAGCGGCTCAGCATTCGGTTCGGCATAGTAGGCCAGCACCATATGAGCCAGCGAGCGCCCGCCCACCGTGGCTCGCACATAGACCATGCGCAGCTTGGCCACCGGCACCCCCGCCGAGACCAGACTGAAGTACTTGGCGATGGCGTAGTCCTCGCAGTCGCCCCGCCCCTTGTCCAGCGCTTCTAGAGGGCTGGCCCAGTAGTCCACCTTGCCCCAGACCTCGACATCGTCGCGAAACTCGATGCGGCGGTTCAGATAGCTGTTGATCGTGCTCAGGCGCGCCTCTTCGTCTTGGGCGCCTGCTTTTTCAATCATCTGCAACAAGGCCTGGGCTTCGTTCACCGTGCGCTGATTGAATTTTGCAGCGGCCTCCAGCAAGCGCGCCTGGTCCAGCGCGCTGCCTGGCGCGGGCAGCAGGCTGAGCAATCCGCCGATGCACCACGCACCCAGCCAAGCCCCCAGCCACCGACGCGGCGGAGCCCAGGCCCGGAGCATATTCAGGGTGATGAAACCGGCAGGCATGCGAAAAAATTGGGGGCGCCTGAGCGACGAGCAAAGATATAAAGCACTTTACAGGCTGGACAAGCCCGCCATCGGCCTGCGCGATCAGAAACAAGGGAAAACTTTGAGGGGCAGCGATGATGAGTTCACGCCCGGCCTAGCCAGCCAGCCTTCACAATTAGGCTTGACCGTCTTCATCCCAGGGTCAAGCCCCGGCCCGGCCTGCCGATAATGCAGACTGATGAGCCCCGCCGGCGGCGAGACTGCGCCTGTCCCCAAGTTTTAGTTTGTTCGTTTCGCGCCTGCAGCGCAGACACCGGCCCCAAAGCATTGATCCCATGAGCATCCAGACGGTCCAGCAAGAAATTGAGCAATCTCGCAAGAGCGGCGGACTCAAGCAAATTGTGATTCCGCCCTGCCCCGAGTTGCTGGCCCGCTTGCAGCAGGCCATGGCTTACGCCGAACCCGACCTGACCGAAGTGGCCCGCATCGCCGCCAGCGATGTCGCCATGTCGGCCACCCTGCTGCGCCTGGCCAATAGCCCCATGCATTTATCCGACGGGCTGCCCTGCACCACGGTCGGCCAGGCCATGACCCGCATCGGCCTGCGCGAAACCGCTGCGGTGATGACCGGCTTTTTGCTGAAGAACTCGATTCCCGTCAACAGCCCGCACCTGGCGCGCTTTTGGGAGCGATCGACCAAACGGGCCATTGCCATGGCCTTCGTCGCACGCCAGTTGCCAGGTCTATCGCCCGACTTGGCGCACACCTATGGCTTGTTTTGCCATGTGGGCATGCCGGTGCTGCTGCAATGTGTGCGCGGCTATGGCTCCACCATGGTGGAAGCCTCGGCCCGGGTGGACCGCAGCTTCGTCGCCACCGAAAACGCCAATCACCGCACCGACCATGCGGTGGCCGGTGCCCTGTTGACCCGAGCCTGGAATATGGCGCCGGAGTTGATGGCAGCCATTCGCCTGCACCATGATCTGGGCTCACTGGGCCACGGCGGCATCGAGCCTGAAGTGCACACCCTGATTGCCGCCGGCCTGATCGCCGAGCACTTGATGCGTCAACACGAAGGCCTGCCTGACGATGCCGACTGGGGCGCGCACCGCGAGTCAGTGCTGGACTGGCTGCAAATCAGTCAGGCTGATCTGGAGCAATGGGACGATCAACTCCGTCCCATGCTCGACGAAAGCTAAAGCCGACTCAGAAGCTGAACTTGCCTTCGGCCACGATTTCAGCCATGGGCTTGCGCGGGCTGGGCGCCTCGCGCTCTTGCAAGGCTTGCGGCAACACGGACTTGTCGGTTTGCTTGCCCAGGGCGACCACGGCCTCGATGGCATAGTCCGCCGGCACCCCCAAGGCCTGCGCCAAAACCGCAGCATCAAAGCCACCCATGGCATGGGCCACCCAACCGGCGTGATGCGCTTGCAGGGCCAAGCTCATCCAGGCAGAGCCGGTGTCAAAACTGTGCGAGCCAAATGGCTTGGTCTCAAAACCCTCTCGCGCTGGCCAGTTCTTGGCCGAGATCACGGCCACCAGGGCTGACGCCTTTTGCGCCCAGTCTTTGTTGAACTGCACCAGGCTGCCGAAGATGGCGTCAAAGCCCGGCGTGCCCGCCAAGCCGTAGACAAAGCGCCAAGGCTGCACATTGGAGGAAGACGGCGCCCAGCGCGCGGCCTCGAAGAAGCTCATCAAGGTGTCCAGCGGCAAGGCTTCGCCGCTGAGTGCACGCGGGCTCCAGCGCTCGGTGAACTGCGGATTGACGGGGTATTCGGTTTGGCGAGTCATGATGATGTGGCTTTCCTTGAGTGTTGCTGTTGAGGATTTGAAAAAATGGCCCGTGCTTGGCGCCTTAGGCCTCAATCTTTAGACCTTAGACCTTAGACCTGCCGGGCCAACCAATCGCGATCATTCATTTGATAAACCGCCGTGTCCATGTCGTACCAGCGCTCGCGGCCCCGGTAGCTCATGCCCAGACGTTCCATCACGCGTGAGGAGCCGGTATTGGCCGGGTCGCAGACCGCCACCAAGAGCTTGGTCTTCAGGGTCTCGAAGGCAAAACTGGCCATGCACTGGGCGGCCTCGGACGCAAAGCCCTGGTGCCAACGGTCTTTGCGCAGGCGCCAGCCGATCTCCAAAGGATTGGCCGCATCCCGACCCAGATGCTGGATGCAGCCCGCGCCGATGATTTGGCCGTTCTCTTTGTCTATGAAACTCCACCAAGAGTAACCGGTGTCTGCCCAGCGCGCTTTGACCCGGTCAATCATGGACTTTGTGTCTTCGGGTGTATCGGGCTTGCCGGTGATGTAACGCATCACCTCTGGGTCGCTATTGAGCGCATACAAGCCCTCGAAATGCACATCGGTGCAGGGTTCGAGTCGCAAACGCTGGGTGTTCAAGACGGTCATGGAGGCCTCAGGCGATGGAGATAAAGATGGGAGCGGCCTGCGCAGTCTAGCGAAGCGCCTCGTCTCGCGCGCCCATCGTCGCACCCCCGCGAAAACCCTGAGTCCAGCATCCCGCCCCCGGAATCGGGGCTGGGTATTTCGCTACAAATTTGTGACATATTTCTCATTTGAAGCGGCGAAACTTGCGCCCAGCACCCTGAGCCGGCCGGCGCTGTCAAAAACAGCCTTCTGCGCAAAGGGGCAAGCATCAAGCAAACAGCCTGCTTGCAATCTGTGGCTTTGAATTGGAGAGCAGCCCTCATGAATGAAGCAAAAACATCGATCTCCTCGCGCTTGTCTGCGCGCTGGAAAGTCAGCGGCCAAGCCGCCTTGGCCGCCACCAGCCTGGCCCTCAGCTTAGGCAGCGCCCCCTCCGCACAGGCCCTGACCATCGTGCTGGACTTTGTACCCGCTGCGACCACCGATCTTTTTGGCGTCGGCACCCTGCCTGAGACTTTTGCAAGCTGGGGTTTCAGCGCGGCGAACCTGGCCAATCTGCGTGAAGCCACCTTGACGGCGGTGAACAAAGACTATCTGGGCTACCCCAGCTTTGGTGCCAATGCCCTGAGCCCATTGCCCAATGGCAAAGAGCTGAATATCAATTTCACGTTCAGCAGCGGTTTGACCGGCCCCGGCAATGGCGACAGCGAGTGGTACTACGTGGCGATTGGCGACGCCAACCCCAACCAGGGCTTTCTGGGCCAGGCTTGCCTGGGCTGCGTGCGCGGCAGCGGCGGCACTTCCAGCGTTGCCAACGGCAGCATCGTCGGATCCATTCTGACGGACTCGATTTCCAGCCTCCTGAGCTTGGCGACCAACGACACCCAGCGCTTGAACCTTTTGGCCGGCACAGTCGCCCATGAAATCGGCCATACCTTGAACCTGCCGCACCCCAATGCGGCCCTGGCCAACCCCGGTGAATCGAGCTTCTCCATCATGGCCACCGGTGCCGCGCCGACCAGCATGCCCAATATCGAGCGCACCAAGGACCGCGCCTTCGCCTACACCGAGTTCCAGACCCTGATCAACACCGTGGGTCTGCGCAATGTCAGCCCGGTGCCAGAACCGAGCACCTGGCTGATGCTGGCCCTGGGTCTGGGCTTCTTGGTCGTTCGCAAGCGCCAGGCAGTGCCGCAAGCCTGAAGCGGCTTAGCGCCAAGTCGTAAAAGGCCCGCCTCTGCGGGCCTTTTTATTTGAGGGTTTGAATGCGACCCTATTCGCTCCGGTAGCCCGGCCCGTTGCCGGGCGATTTGTGAGGGGCCGAGCAGCGCAGCGCGCTTCAATTTCTGACTTGGCGCAGCATGTTTGAACGTAACGAGCGCAGTGAGTGCAGTGAGTTCTGCGCCGGTCTCAAGCTGCGAGCAGCGCAGGGAAGTCGGCACGCAGTGCCGGCCCCCGAGCCATGAGCCCGGCGGCGGCGCGGGCTGCAGTGCCCTCCGATACCTCTCAGTGCCTCAGCAGCGCCGGCAAGCCCGTCGACAACCACGGGACGCAGGCAATCAACAAAGTGCCCAAGAAGATCGCCAACAAAGCCGGCAGCACCGAGGCGGCCACGTAGCGCAGCGATTTACTGAACATGGCCGAGGCGAAGTAGATGTTCATGCCCGCCGGCGGGCACAAAAAGCCCACCTCCATCGCGGCCAGAAAAATAATGCCGAAATGCAGCGGCTCAATGCCGTAGCTCAAGGCGACCGGCAGCAGCAAAGGCACCAGCACCACCAAGGCGGCATAGATCTCCATCAAAGCCGCGGCCACAAACAAGAACAGGCACAAAGCCAGCAAAAAGGCATAGCGATTGGGGATCCACTGCTGCGCCGCTTCTACCGCTGCATCCGGAATGCCGGCGTCGACCAAAAAGTTCGTCAAAGCCAGGGCCATGCCCAGAATCAACATCACGCCGCCGATGATCTGCGCGCATCCGCTCAAGCAGCGCCCCAAGGAGCGCCAAGTCAGCTCGCGGTGAGCCAGCGCCTGCGTGGCCAGCGCGTAGGCGGCGGTGAGTGCCGCGCTCTCGGTGGGTGTGGCCAAGCCACTGACCAGGGCGCCAATGGCCACGACCGGTGCGGCAACTTCCCATTTGGCACGCCAGGCACATAGCCCCAAGTGGCCCCAATGGAACGAAGCCCGAACGCTGGCCGAGGGGACACTGCCCTTGGTGCGCCAAAAGCCGCCCACGAACAAAAGGCTCGCCACCATCACCAGCGCCGGGATCAGACCGGCCAGAAACATGTCTTTGATTGGCACACGCGCAATCACCGCATACATGATCAAGGGCACCGAGGGCGCCAACAAAACGCCCAAGGCGCTGGCACTGGTGACCAGGCCGATGCCGCGCTGCTCCGGGTAGCCGGCATTGCGCAGCAAGGGCAAGAGCAAGCCGCCCAAGGCCAGAATCGTCACCCCGCTGCCGCCGGTAAACGCGGTGAAAGCCGAACACAACACAGCCGCCGCCAACACCGTGCCATGCACACTGGCGCCGAACAGGGCCAAGAACAAATCGCCCAAGCGCTGCGCGGCACCGGTGCGCGCAAAAATCAGCCCGGCCAAGGTGAACAAGGGCAAGGCCGGCAGCGAAGGGTTGACGGTGATTTGGTAATGCGAAAGCGGCACCGAAGCCAGCGGCAATCCGTCCTGCCAGAACAGCAGCAAGGCCAAACCACCCAGCACCGCAAAAATAGGCGCGCCGCCAAACAGCAAGGCCAGCAGCGCCAAGGCCAGCGGCCACATCAAGGCCACGGGGCGCCCATCGAAGGCCGCCGCCGCCGCCCAGCCCAATGCCGGCAGCAGCATGGCCAAAAGCAGCCGCCAAGTCCAAGCTTGGGCGCAGCGCGAAGCCAACCTCGCCCCCAGCAAGACAAAGCCCAGCGGCATGCAGGCCTGCACCCACCACACCGGCAGCCCATAAGCCAGCGGCTGAGAAGCCTGCATTTCACTGCGCACAAAATGCCAGCTGGCCTGGGCCAGCGCACCGCAAATCAAGGCGGAGCCGCCTTTGGAGAGCGCCAGCATCCAGCGCTGCTTGGGCGTAGTAGTTTGCGACGCGTCCAGCTGCCCTGCGCCGCTGGCCCCCAAGCTGGTCAAGTGACCATGGCGCTCGGCCGCCAAGGCACCGAACATGGCCATCACCAGCCCTAAGTGCTGCACCAGCACCGAGGCGTTATCCACCCCTTGGCCCAAGAGCGGCCGCATGGCGATTTCCACCATGGGGATCAACATCATCAAGGCCAGGGCCAGGGCCGACAGGCCCTCGTCAAAGCGCAGCCAAACCCGCCAGTTCTGCGCGCCCAAGCTCAACGTCCCTTGCCTGCGCGGTAGGCCTTCAGATGCACAAAGACCTCATCAAAGGTCTCGGTCGGCACCATGCTGCCCCGGATGCGTGGGTAGAGCTTCTCGGCCAACTCGTTCCATTGCTGCATTTGGGCGGCGTTCGGCTTGTTGACCGTGAGGCCGCGCTTCTTCATCGCATCCACCGCCTCATCAACTTCCTGGCGGGCCTTGTTGCGCATCTGCAGGCCAGCTTTCTCGCCGGCGCTGCGCAGCGCGGTCTGCGCCGCCGGGCTCATCTCGTCCCAGGCCTTCTTGGTCACGACCAAGGCGCCGACGATGGGCGCCCAGTTGATCTCCAGCATGTTCGAGGCCGTGCCGTAAACCTGGCTGGCCAAGGCAAAGTACGGTGTGGAGGGCACCACATTGATCATGCCGGTCTGCATCGAGGGCAAGATGTCGGCCGTCTCCAGCGGCACCGGGGTGTAGCCCAAGCTTTTCATGATGGCTTGCTGCTCGGGCTCAGAGCCCCAGGCAAAGAACTTCATGCGTTTGAAGTCATCGGGCGCGAAGGCCGGCTCCTTGGAGAAAAAGCGCACCCAACCGGCATCGCCCCAGCCGACGACGACAAAGCCGCGGTCCAGAAAGCGCTTCTCCATGGCCGGGCGCATCTTCTCGCGCACATAGTCCACTTCCTCCCAGTTCTTGAACAGCAGCGGCAGGTTTTGCAGCGCCGCGATGCTGGGCTCAATCTCACGCAGGCCCACCACCGACATCAGCGCACCCTGCAACTGACCAATACGCATGCGCCGCGCAATCTCGGCTTCGCCGCCCTGGCTGCCATCGGTGAAGACGACAAAACGCCCACCCGGCTGAGCCGCCCGCCAGCTTTCACCCAGTTCCAAGAGCTGCTGGTGGTAGAGCGAGTTCTTCGGCACCACGGTGCCCAAGCGCAGCTGCACGGCTTGCACGACTTGCGAACAGGCGGCCGTTGGCGCAAGCGCTGCCCAAGTCAGCAAAGCGGGAAGAAGTAGCTTGCGGCAAATGGTTTTCATGGCATGAGGGCCGCCCGAAGCGGCCGATCTTGGATGGGAGGAAAGAAGACGCGGCGCGATATGCCCTGAGTTCAATGCGGAGGGCGATGCGCGCTGTAGAAAACGGATCAAAACAAATCGTCGGCACTGTCGAGCAGCCATTGGGCGCGGACCTGCATCACTTGATTGGCCAGATCGGGCCGGCTTTGAGCCACCGCCAGCGCTTGTTTGAGCAAAGACTCGAACTGAGCACGGTCGCCGGCCGGCAGGGCCAAAGCCTCAGCGCGCGCCACCCAGATGCCTGCATTGCGCAGCCCACCCACCTTGGCAGCCTGTTCGAACAAGGCCGAGGCTTCCGCACTAGAGCCGCCAGGCCGCGCCGCTTCCAGCGTGCCGCGCAGCGAGCTGAGCCCGCCCTCGGCAAAGTCCGGTTGGCGCTGCCAGGCCATCTTCGCCAGAGCGACGACCTGCGGCAGGTCCGCCACCTGATCGGGCCGATCTTTGGACAAAGAAATATGGGCCCCCCAGGACGCCGCCGCCCAATAGGCCAGACCCACCTCGTCCTCGGTCAGATTCAAGACGGTTGCCGTCGGAGCTGTTGAGCCGCTCGAACTCGCCTGAGCCGCCAAGGCCACAGCAAAGCCGGGATGGCGCAACTCCAAGGCACGCATCGCATGCTGCTGCGCACGCCAGTACAAGCGCGCCGCCCGCTCGCGCTGCCGCTGCGCCGCACGGGCGTCGCGCGTGGCCAGTTCGTCCGCCGACTGGGCCACAAAGGCGTAGGCATATTGGGTGAAGCCGGCCGCCACCGATTCGGCCAGAGCCACATGGCACGGGGTCTGGCGCAGCACCGCTTCCGACAGTTTCAGGTGATAAGCACTCGCCTCGCGGGCCAGTTGCAGATCGTCTTCTTGAGCATCCTGTCCCTGGCTGGACAAACCATCCGCTACACCGTTCAGCAAGAGCATGCGCGGCGAGCAGGCGCTCAAGAGCGCGAGCAATCCCCCCAGCACCAAAGGGCGCATCCAAGCTAGTCTGACGAAGAAACCTTGAGCGTTGGCGGCCATGTGTTGACTTTGACAAGGGAAGAAACGCCGCGGCCCACAGAAAGAACCAAGAAACAAGGCGGAACTGCGACGAATGCATTTCAGTCTAGTGACCCAATTTGAAGCGCTGGTGACAGTCAGAAGCCCAGGCCGAGCCGCGACAATGCGCGCCATGCCGCTCGCGCTCCCGTTCAAGCCCCGACTTTTGTTTCAGCGCCCGCCCCTGCAAATCGCGCTGGCCTTGCTGATGCTCTTGGCCCTGCTTCAAGCCGGACTGCGTCTGTTCGGGCCTAGCGGCAAATTGGTCAGTGTGGAGCGCAAGACTTGGCGCCTAGAGATCGATGTGGAGCGCAGGCTGGAAGAGTTGGGCTCCAGCTGGTGCGCAGAGATGCCCGCCGACGCCACCGAGCTCTCACGCCGCCTGATGCCCGACCCCCAACACCCGGAGCAACCCGCCGCTGAGCACTGCAAATACCGCGCGCCCGGCTGGCGCACATCTTGGCGAGCCCAAAGCACAGGTACAGCACCACAAGTGCCGCAATGGCCGCAACCGCCGCTGCGGGTAGAACCCCTGGGCGGAATCACAAACGGCCCAACGCCCTTGGGCATTGAGCGCCTAGGCGAACGCTACGAGTTTTATGAACTGGAATTGGCTCATGCCGATGGGCAGACCTGGACTTGCCGCCTGCCCCGCACGCGCTGGGAGGCTGTGCCACTGGGCCTGCGTTTTCGCTTGCCGGTGGACCGCTACGGCGTGGCCAATTGCGCGGGCTTGATCACGTCAAACCCAGCGCCGGCCTAAGCCGGGAGCGAGCAGAGCACGCGGTCGCGCCCCTCGGCCTTGGCCTGATAAAGCGCTTGGTCGGCCCGCTGCAAGAGCGCCACAGCCGCCTCGCCCGACTGCAGCAGGGCCAAACCGCCCGAGAGCCTCACACGCAAATCGGGCACCAAGCTGGCCCAGCCATGCGCGCGCACATCGGCACAGAGCAGTTGCACAGCGGCCTGCGCCGACGCCAAATCGCTTTCGACAAAGAGCAGGCAAAATTCCTCACCGCCATAACGCGCCACCAGATCGGTGGAGCGGCAATTGCTGCTCAAGAGCTGCGCCACCTGGCGCAGCACCTCGTCGCCCAGCACATGGCCCCAGCGGTCATTGATGGACTTGAAATGATCAATATCCAGCACCGCCAAGACCAGGCCATGCCCATAACGCGCCGAACGCTCGCATTCCATTTGCAGACGCTCGTCCAAATGACGGCGGTTGGCCAAGCCGGTTAACGCGTCGGTGCGGCTGCGCGCTTCCAGCTGCTGCAACAATTGGTCCTTCTCCGCCAAGGCCTGCTCCAAGGCCGTGTTCAGGCGACGCAATTCCTCGTGCGCCCCCGACAACTCCACATGGCGCAGCCGGTGCACTTCGGCCTCATGGCGCGCACTCTGCAGCTCCAGTTGCACCTGCAAGGCGTTGAGTTGCTGGCGACCGCGCTCGTCAAACAAGGCCTTGTCCAGCGCCACTGCCTCTTGATGGCAAGTCAGGGCTTCTTGGTACTGGGTCCGGGTCTGCAGGCCATTCGCCAGCTCTTTGAGCAGCTCGGACAGAAGCCCCCGCAGCCCCGCGCCACGAGTAATTTCGGCCCCCTCACGCCAGCACTGCAGCGCTTCGTCTTGCCGTTGCAAGCGCCACAAGACCAAGCCGCGCTCCCTGAGCATCTGTGCCTGGGTGTAGGAGCCGAGGTTCAGCTGCGCACTGGCCGCCAATTCGTCCAACAATGCCAGGGCCTCCTCACATCGGCCGGCCTTGCAAAGCGCTTCTGCCAGGTTCAAGCGCACGAAACTCTGCCGCCCCAGGTCGCCAATGGCCTGCATCAGAGCCAGCGCCGCCTCGTAGCTGTGCACCGACTCGTCGAAGCGACCCAAATTCTTGAGGTTGATGCCGATATTGTTCAGTACCGCCACCCGCGCATGCGGCAGGTCCAGGCGCTCATAGGCTTGCGCCAACTGTTGGTAGATCTTCAAACCTTCTTCGGGCCGACCCAAGCGCGACAACAAAATGGCCGAGCAACGCAATCCATGCAACTGCTCCAACTCGTCGCCCGCCTGTTCAGCCCAATCGCGCGCCGCTTGTGCATGCAACAGCGCCGTTTCATAGGTCCCCAAGACTTCGTGCGCATTGGCCAAACCTCGCTCGGCCCGGCTGCGCAGTTTCAGGTCAACGCCGTCGAACAAGTCCGCACGCACCCGGTAGAGTTCAGCCAGCCCTTGCAAGGGCTCGGTGCCATAGATACCGGCAATGGCCCGAAGCAGCCGCAGCCTGAGGGCAGCGCAAGCATCAACTTGATTTGCGAGCAAGCGTTCTGCCTGGTCCAAGCACTCCAAGGCACCGACCAAATTGCCGGGCAGCCCCTCATCAGCCTTGCTCAGCAGCTCTAAGAACTCGGACTCGGCAGTTTGCGGAATCGATTTCATGTGAACAAAGCCTCCCTGGCTCTGGTGCCCTCGTTCTGCGCCATGCACGAAGCGCGCGCTGGCTGCCGAAGGTCATTCAGGGCGAGAGCGTAGCAAAGGTTCAATCCCGACAAGCGTCACTCAAAAAAAGGCCAACACCCCGGCCCCACGCTCAAGCCTGTGTGCGCAACAAGCGAGATACCAAATCTTGGACTGCTTTGTGCTGATAGGGGCGAGCGCGCGCATCGCAGTCCCAGCATTGCTGCTCCGAAAAACGCAGGGGGGAGTCCGCGCCAGCCCTCTTGGACGCCTCGTCCAGCAGCGTCTGCACATCAGCCCAACAAGTGTGACGGTCCTGCAGCACCCAAACACGAGGCAGCAGACCGGCTCGCAGCAAGGCTTCGATCTCAAAGCCCGTGCCCTTGCGCTGAGCACAAAAGCCGCGTAAGTCCAAAACAATCACATCCGCCAACTGCATCAATTGCTCGACCGTGCCCTGCCAGGCTGTGTTGAAACAAAACACCTCGTTGACACGGAAGCGCCCCTCTGCATCCGGGCTCAATTGCAGTCGTTTACGCAATCGCTGAGCCTCGGCGGCCTGCGGCAAAAACAATTCGTACAAGCGACCGGACAGAAACATCAGACTGACGAACATCCCGATGTTTCGGGGGGCCAGATCCGGCCCCCCGATCTGCGAGACCGGCCCGAGATAGCGCCAATGCGCCTGCAATAGATCCAGGAATCGATGTTGTTTTTCGTCTTTTGAGAAGACACGCAGCACCAAGAGATGTCGGCCCGCATAAGGCAGCGCCGGCACCATGCGCAACACCAGCGCATAGGCCGCCACGGCCAGCCCAAGGCACAGAAGAGTCAAGCCCAGACCCGTCGAGAGATCTGCCAGGATCTCGCCCGCGCTGAGCAGCTTTCCTGCCGACGACTCTTCAATCGATGAACGCAGGATGGCGACCAAGACCCCGGCCACCAGGATCAGATCCAACAAAACGGTCGCCGAGACTTCTCCCAACCAGCCGCGCGCGAGTGCATTGGCCAGCCCGGAAATGCAGCGAAACGCCAGGCACAGCCCCAACACCACCAAACTCATGACCAAGCCTGTAGCCATCGCGCCGGCCACCGAGGCCTCGCCCTTTGCCGCCGCCTGCTGCAAGCAATCACCGCCCAGCGGCTCGAGCAGAAGCGCCGGCACTACCGCACCCAATAAGCCCAAACTCAGCAGCAGCCAAAGCGCCCGAAGCAGGCTGCGCGAGCCCAGCAGATGCAATGCCATCCAAGCGCCCAAGAACAGCAAGGCTGAGGCGAATTCTTCCCAAGTCGGCTGGCACATCGCAATCACCAAACCTATCGCTGCACCCAAGGCGACGCAGGCCGTCTTCCAGCGCGCCGCAGTCGGCGGCAAATTGGCAAGCACCAGGCCCAGCGTCGCCAGCAAGGTTCCAGCGAACACGCTCATTTGCAGAGGTACGCTCGGCTGGCCCATGCTCAGCCGCGCGCTCAGCCAGGCTCCCAGCCCAAAGCTCAGCCACGCAGCCAGCGTAGCCAGGGTGATGCGCAACTGGGCGCGCCTGAGCGCTGCGCTGTCTGGTGAGCCGCTAACTGCTTCTGCTTGGGGAATGCCAGAGTCAGACCCTGGCGCATCGGTCAGAACGAAAGGCGAGCGATCCCACCAGGCTTTAGGGCGCTCGCGCACCGACTCAAAGTTCATCAAGCTTGCAAGCCGCGTGCGGTAACGCTTCTGCAGCCAAAAGCGTGCCAGCAAAGCCGACACTGCCAAACACAGCAGCAAAAGCACGGCCACCATCAAGAACGCGCCCTCTGAAGCCAGCCGATCATTCGGAGGCACGCTGTGCTTCAAGCAGGCCCGCGACGCTGTCCACCGGCTCATCGGGCGCCGCCTTCCGTAACAGCTAGCGAGTTCGCCACCTGGGTCCGAGCGTTCCCGGACTGCGCGTCCAAGCACCAACCTGCGCGCAAGAGCCAACGTTGATGCAAAGGGTTGCAAATGAAACCCAGCAAGAGGCTTTGAAGCAACCACAATGGCAGATAAAAGGAGGCGTCGATAGGCACAGCGGCCAACAGAGGGGGCAAAGCAAAACCATAGGCCAAAGCCAGCGCAGCCAGCCGGTACAAGCGCCGCTGCAGCGCCCAGGCCATCAAGCTCAACACCGCCAACCAGGCAAAGCCGCTGCGGTGCAGACGACAGTCCCCGTGCTCATTGACATAGATCGACTCATTGCCCATGCGAACTTGCCCCTTGCCATGAACTTTATTGGACCGAGATGCGAGTGCGGTGCACCTTTCAGGGTCTCTGCCGAAGCACAAGCTACAGGACGCAAAGACCGCTCAAATTGTTGCTGCTATCTGGCATACCTTGCTCTGTCTCGCCGATGCCGAAGCCAGATCCAGCGACTCACGAAACCCAGCAGCGGCAAGCATCGTAAAGCCATCATGGCGGCTCAAACATGACTAGTCCTGAATGTTGGGCCTGCGATTGCACGGGTAATATCTGGCCACCCAGCGCCAGCCTTTACCTCGGCCCAATGCAACGCTGTGAATCGATCCATCTTGCAAAAGCCTTGTCGGCACGGGCGGCGTTTGAGCGGCCCGCAGGCACGCCCTTAGGGCGTCTCAATCCGATGAGGCATTCAACCGGTCGCATGTCATGCAATTGTTGAAATTGGTCGCGGAGCAGATTCAGATTGGGGGTCGCCTGCCCTTCCATGTTCGCAACTCCGAAGGGGGTTTGTTGCTGGCCCGGGGTCAGGTCGTGCTCAGCGCGTCTCAACTCAATGCGCTCTTGGAGCGCGGCATGTTTGCCGACCAAGAGGAACTGCTGGCCCTGGAGGCCGGCAAGACTCCGCCTGTCGAAGCGCCACCACTGACCACCCGCTGGAGCCAAGCGGTTTGGTCGGTCGACACCTTGCTGAAAAAACTCACCGAGGGCGACAACTTCATCGGCAACTGCGAAGAGGTCAGCGGCGAAGTGATCGCCCTTGCGCAAGAGGACGGCGACTTGGCGCTATACCAAGCGGTGCGACAAGAGCAACAGCAGCTGCGGCTTTACGGCGTCAGCCATTCTCTGCATGTGGCGACGCTGTGCTGGATGGTGGCGCGACGCCTGGCCTGGACCGAAGCTCGTCAGCGCATGGCCGTCAAAGCCGCACTGACCATGAACGCCAGCATCATCGACTTGCAGGGTGCCTTTGCCGTCAACGGCCAGCGCCCGGGCGCGGCGCAACGGGAGCAGCTGCGCGATCATCCCGAAGAAGCTGTTCGCCGCTTGCGCCGAGCCGGCATTCAAGACGAGGAATGGCTGATGGCCGTGGCTCAGCATCACGAGCAAGCCGGAGGCAAGGGTTATCCCAAAGGCCTCAGCGAGGTGGAGGAAATGGCCCAGTTGCTGCGGCTGGTCGATGTCTTTCTGGCCAAGATCAGTCCGCGCATCAACCGCCCGGCACTCGAGATCAAAACCGCTGCCAGGCAGGTCTATGAACAAGGCCCCAGCAACCCGATGGTGGCCAGCCTGATCAAAGAGTTCGGCATGTATCCGCCAGGCGAGTTGGTGCGCCTGGCCAATGGCGACCTGGCCGTGGTGGTGCGCCGCGGCGCCAGTCTACACAGCCCCATCGTGATGGCCTTGGCCGACGGCATGGGACGCCTCAAGCCCAACTTCATCAGCTACGACACCGGCAAGCCGGAGTACAAGGTTGTCGGCGTCGAAGCCGACAAGCGCCGCTTGATCGGCGTGCCCAGCGAGCGCTTCTATGGCCTCTACGGTCTGCACGGGCGCGACCATCTGAATCCCACCCATTGAGGGGCCGCCGGGTCTGTAGACTTCTCGTTATGGATGAGCCGGCTCCTGCTAGCCGGCTGCCCTGCCTGAGGATCTGGGCCAACTGCTCAGCTCGTCACGAGGCTGGGCGACACTTGCGCCGCCACCCGTCTTGATTTCACCCAAACCTGCTTATGCTCTTGCTTGAACGCCTCGCCACCTGGATCCCTGGGCAGTGGGAAAAAGTCATTCTGACCGCCGTCCTGATCGGCATGGCCTTGCTGGCCGCTCAACTTTGGGCGCGCTTTCTCTCCAGCGAAGACATGGCGGCCGAGAAGCGCCGCATTCACCTGGTCTGGGCGCGCAACCTCATTTGGCTGGCGGCCCTGCTGCTCATCATCTCGATCTGGGCCTCGACGATTGCCGGCTTCGCATTGTCGCTCGCGGCCGTGGCAGGCGCCTTGCTGATCGTCAGCAAGGAATTGCTGATGTGTGTGCACGGCTACCTCTACCTCAGCCTGGTGCAGCCCTACAAGATCGGCGATGTGATCGAGTTCAATCACATGCGAGGCCGAGTGGTGGACATCGATATGTTCGCCACCACCCTGGTGGAGCTGGATGCGGCTGGGCAGCGCACCGGCAGACTGGCGGCCTTTCCCAATGGCCAGCTCCTGACCCAGTCGGTGCTCAATGCCTCCCCCAGTGGTCGCTATGAGCTGCACACGATTCGTCTGCCCATCCCCGAAGCCCTGGCGCATCAGCTGGACCGTATCGAAACCGCCGCCTGGGCCGCCGCCGATCAGGCCACTGCGGCCTGGCAGGAAGAGGCCATCGCCCACTTTCGCAAGCTGTCGGCCGAGAACTTCATCGACCTGCCCTCGGGCAAGACCAAGCTGTCCTGGGACTTCTCCAACCCCGAGCATCTATTCCTGAGCATACGCATCGCCTGCCCGACCGGACTAAGCGCCTCCGTTGAACAAACGGTGTTTCGCGACACCTGGCGCGCCTTGGCTCCACCGGGCCCGGCGGCAGTGCCCGAACCCTAAGGCCTTGGGTGGCGTCGAGCCCAAGGGCCGGCGCATAAAAAAACCCCGGCAGCAGAGCAGCGGGGCTTTGTATCGTCAGCGCGGCTGACTTTATTTGCGGGTCGGCGGCAAATCCGTACAAGAACCATGTGCCACTTCCGCCGCCATGCCGATGCTTTCGCCCAGCGTAGGGTGCGGGTGGATGGTCTTGCCGATGTCCACCGCATTGGCGCCCATCTCGATCGCCAGGGCAATCTCGCCGATCATGTCGCCGGCATGGGTGCCGACAATGCCGCCGCCCAGGATCTTGCCGTGGCCGTGGGCTTCTTCGCTGTCGTCAAAGAGCAGCTTGGTGAAGCCTTCGTCGCGGCCGTTGGCGATGGCGCGGCCGGATGCCGTCCAGGGGAACAAGCCCTTCTTGACCTTGATGCCTTGGGCCTTGGCCTGGTCTTCGGTGAGGCCGACCCACGCCACTTCGGGGTCGGTGTAGGCCACGCTGGGGATCACGCGGGCATCGAACTGGCTCTTGGCTAACTTCGCATCGCCCAGGATGGCGCCGGCCGCCACTTCGGCCGCCACATGGGCCTCGTGCACGGCCTTGTGCGCCAACATCGGCTGGCCGACCACATCGCCGATGGCGAAGATGTGCGGCACATTGGTGCGCATCTGCACGTCCACATTGATGAAGCCGCGGTCGGTCACCGCCACGCCGGCCTTGTCGGCGGCAATCTTCTTGCCATTGGGCGTGCGGCCCACGGCTTGCAAGACCAGGTCGTAAGTGCCTTCGCTCTTGGTCCCGTCCAGGCCCTCGAACTGCACCTTGATGCCTTCGGGTGTGGCGGAAGCGCCGACCGTTTTGGTCTTCAACATGATGTTGTCGAAGCGCTTGGCGTTCATCTTTTGCCAGACCTTGACCAGGTCGCGGTCAGCGCCTTGCATCAGACCGTCCATCATCTCCACCACATCCAGGCGGGCGCCCAGGGTCGAGTAAACGGTGCCCATTTCCAAGCCGATGATGCCGCCGCCCACGATCAACATCTTCTTCGGCACGTCCTTCAGCGCCAAGGCGCCGGTGGAGTCAACGATGCGCTCGTCATCGGGCAAGAATGGCAGACGCACGGCTTGCGAGCCGGCCGCGATGATGGCCTGCTTGAAGTGCACTGTCTTCTTAACTCCGGTCTTGGCTTGACCGTCGCCGGTGGTTTCTTCCACTTCGACATGGTTGGCGTCGATGAAGTGGCCATAGCCGCGCACGGTGGTGACCTTGCGCATCTTGGCCATCTGCGCCAAGCCACCGGTCAGCTTGCCGATGACCTTTTCTTTGTGGCCGCGCAGCTTGTCGATGTTGAGGGTCGGCGCGCCGAACTCAACGCCCAGGTCGCCCAGGTGCGAGACCTCGTCCATCACCGCCGCCACATGCAGCAGGGCCTTGGAGGGGATGCAACCGACGTTCAGGCAGACGCCACCCAGCGTGGCAAAACGCTCCACCAGAATGACCTTCAGGCCCAGATCGGCGGCGCGGAAGGCGGCCGAATAGCCGCCGGGGCCGGCACCCAACACCAACAGGTCGCAGCTGAAATCGGCGTTACCGGTGTAGGCAGCGGCGGCGGTGGGCGCCACCACGGGCGCTGCAGCAGCGGGCGCAGGGGCTTGTGCCGGAGCCGCTGCAGCGGGCGCTGCAGCAGCTGCAGTCGCAGCGCCATCCGCGCTCTCCAGCGCCAGCAGCACCGTGCCCTGGTTGATCTTGTCGCCCAAGGCGACTTTGATCTCTTTGATCACGCCGGCGTGCGAGGACGGGATCTCCATCGAGGCCTTGTCGGACTCCACGGTGATCAGGCTTTGGTCCACCGCCACGGTGTCGCCCACCTTGACCAGCAACTCGATGATGGCGACATCTTTGAAGTCACCGATATCGGGAACGAGAACATTCACTAGTGCCATAACTCAGCTCCCGATCAGAGCACGATGCGGCGGAAGTCCGCCAGCAGCGATGCGAAATAGACGTTGAAGCGCGCAGCTGCAGCACCATCGATGACGCGGTGGTCCCAGCTCAAGGAGAGCGGCAGCATCAGGCGCGGCTGGAAGGCCTTGCCGTCCCACTTGGGCTCGATCTGGCTCTTGCACACGCCCATGATGGCCACTTCGGGCGCATTGATGATGGGGGTGAAATAGCGGCCGCCGATGCCACCCAGCGAGGAGATGGTGAAGCAACCACCGCTCATCTCGGCGGGGCCCAGCTTGCCGTCGCGGGCCTTCTTGGCCAGCTCGCCCATTTCGGCGCTGATCTCGAAGATGCCCTTTTTGTCGGCGTCCTTGATCACTGGCACGACCAGGCCATTCGGCGTGTCTGCCGCGAAGCCGATGTTGTAGTACTTCTTCAGCACCAACTTCTGAGCGTCGCCCTCGCCTTCCAACGAGGCATTGAACTCGGGGAACTTCTTCAAGGCTGCCACGGCGGCCTTGATCATGAAGGCCAGCATGGTGACCTTGACGGCGGCCGGGTTCTTCTCGTTTTCCTTGTTCGTTTGAACGCGGAAGGCTTCGAGCTCGGTGATGTCGGCATCGTCGTGGTTGGTCACATGCGGGATGACCACCCAGTTGCGGTGCAGATTGGCGCCGCTGATCTTTTTGATGCGAGACATGTCCTTGCGCTCGATGGCGCCGAACTTCTCGAAGTCGACCTTGGGCCAAGGCAGCAGGCCGGGCAAAGCGCCGCCACTGGTCGAGGCAGCGGCAGGTGCGGCAGCCTTTTGCGCCAGCGTCTGCACGGCGCCGGCCATCACCGACTTCACAAAACCTTGCAGGTCGATGTCTTGGATACGGCCATGCGGGCCACTGCCCTTCACTTCTTCCAGCGGCACGCCCAACTCACGCGCCATCTTGCGGATGCTCGGCGAGGCGTGCGGCAGCTTGGTCTTCAGCACGGTCGGGTCATGCGCAGGAACGACAGCGACGGGCGATGCGGCTGCAACGTGTGCTGCTGCGGCAACTGGCGCGCTGGCAGCCACAACAGGCGCAGCGGCAGCCACAGGTGCCGGTGCAGCCACGGCAGCAGCCGACTTGGACTCCACCACGGCCAACAGCGAGCCCTTGGCCACCTTGTCGCCCAGCTTGACCTTCAATTCCTTGATGACGCCGGCATGTGAGGACGGAATCTCCATCGAGGCCTTGTCGCTCTCCACCGTGATCAGGCTTTGCTCGACCTTGATGCTGTCACCCACCTTGACGAAGACCTCGATGACCGACACCGACTCGAAGTCGCCGATATCGGGCACGAAGACCTCGACCAGGGCGCTCGCTGCAGCTGCTACAGGCGCAGCGGGGGCAGCGGCAGCCACGGGTGCAGCTGCAGGTGCTGCGGCAGGAGCAGTTGCGGGGGCCGCAACAGCCGCTTCACCAGCGGCTTCCACCAGCAAGATCAAGCTGCCTTCATTGACCTTGTCGCCGATGGCGATCTTGATTTCCTTGACCACGCCGGCCGCCGAGCTGGGGATCTCCATCGAGGCCTTGTCGCTCTCAACGGTAATCAGACTTTGCTCTACCGCAACCGTGTCACCCACCTTGACCATCAATTCGATGACGGCCACATCCTTGACGTCCCCAATATCGGGAACCTTGACTTCTACCAATGCCATGTTTCTAGCTCCGTAACGCCAAAGTTTGACGCGCTTAGGCGTACAGCGGGTTGATCTTATCGGCCTTGATGCCGTACTTGGCAATGGCTTCCGCCACGGTGGCCTTGGGCAGCTTGCCTTCATCGGCCAGCGAGTTCAGAGCGGCCACGACGATGTAGTGGCGGTTGATCTCGAAGTGCTCGCGCAACTTGCTTCGGAAGTCCGAACGGCCGAAACCATCGGTGCCCAAGACCTTGTAAGAACGGCCGGCCGGCACAAAGGCGCGGATCTGTTCGGCGTAGTTCTTCATATAGTCGGTCGAGGCAATCACCGGGCCAGTGGTCTGGCTCAGTTGCTGGCCCACGAAGCTGTTGCGCTGCTCATCGCTGGGGTGCAAGAGATTCCAACGCTCCACGTCCTGACCTTCGCGGGCCAGTTCGTTGAAGCTTGGGCAGCTCCAGACATGAGCGCCCACGCCCCAGTCGGCTTCCAACAAGGCCTTGGCGGCCTGGCTTTCGCGCAGGATGGTGCCAGAGCCGAGCAGATTGACCGTCAGCTTTTTGTCGCCAGCGGCTTCGTCCAGCAGGTACATGCCCTTCAGGATCTGCTCTTCGGTGCCGGTCTTGAGGCCCGGCATGGCGTAGTTCTCGTTCAGCAGCGTGATGTAGAAGTACACGTTCTCCTGGTTCTCGACCATGCGCTTCAGGCCGCTGTGCAGGATCACCGCCACTTCATGCGCGAAGCTGGGGTCATAGCTGATGCAGTTCGGGATGGTGCCGGCCAGGATGTGGCTGTGGCCGTCTTCGTGCTGCAGGCCTTCGCCGTTCAGTGTGGTGCGGCCCGAGGTGCCGCCCAGCAAGAAGCCGCGCGCTTGCATATCGCCCGCCGCCCAGGCCAGGTCACCAATACGCTGGAAGCCGAACATCGAGTAGTAGACGTAGAACGGGATCATCACGCGGTTGTTCGTCGAGTACGACGTTGCCGCAGCAATCCAGCTGGCCATGCCGCCGGCTTCGTTGATGCCTTCTTGCAGGATCTGGCCGTCCTTGGCCTCGCGGTAGTACATCACCTGGTCTTTATCGACCGGGGTGTAGTTCTGACCTGCGGGGTTGTAGATGCCGATCTGGCGGAACAGGCCTTCCATACCGAAGGTACGGGCCTCATCGACCAGGATGGGCACGACGCGCGGGCCCAGATCCTTGTCGCGCAGCAACTGGGTCAGGAAGCGCACATAGGCTTGCGTGGTCGAGATTTCACGGCCTTCGGCGGTGGGCTCGAGCACGGCCTTGAAGGTCGAAAGCTCCGGCACGGTGAAGCTCTCTTCAGCCTTGACGCGGCGCTGCGGCAGGTAGCCGCCCAAGGCCTTGCGGCGCTCGTGCAGATAGCGCATTTCGGGCGTGTCGTCGGCCGGCTTGTAGTAAGGCAGCTTGGGCAACTCGCTGTCCGGGATGGGAATGCCGAAACGGTCGCGGATGTACTTGATGTCTTCGTCGGTCAGCTTCTTGGTCTGGTGGACGGTGTTCTTGCCCTCACCGGCCTTGCCCATGCCATAGCCCTTGACGGTCTTGACCAGCAGCAAGGTGGGCTGATTGGATTCATTGTTATGGGCCGCATGGAAGGCCGCAAAAACCTTCTCGGGCTGGTGGCCACCGCGGCGCAGATCAAAGATCTCTTCGTCGCTCATGTGCTCGACCAGCTTGGCGGTCTCGGGGTACTTGCCGAAGAAATGCTTGCGCACATAAGCGCCGTCATTGGCCTTCATGGCCTGGTAGTCGCCGTCGACGGTTTCCATCATCAGCTGCTTGAGCTTGCCGCTCTTGTCGCGCGCCAGCAGCTCGTCCCAGCCCTTGCCCCAGATCAGCTTGATGACCTTCCAGCCGCTGCCGCGGAACTCGCCTTCCAGCTCCTGGATGATCTTGCCGTTACCGCGCACCGGGCCGTCCAGGCGCTGCAGATTGCAGTTGATGACAAAGACCAGATTGTTCAGGCCTTCGCGAGCGGCCAGGCCGATGGCGCCCAGCGATTCCGGCTCGTCCATCTCGCCGTCGCCCATAAAGGCCCAGACCTTGCGGTTGGCGGTGTCGGCAATGCCGCGGGCATGCAGATACTTCAGGAAGCGCGCCTGGTAGATGGCCATCAAGGGGCCCAAGCCCATCGAGACGGTCGGGAACTGCCAGAACTCGGGCATCAGCTTGGGGTGCGGATAGCTGGACAAGCCCTTGCCATCGACTTCCTGGCGGAAGCTGTCGAGTTGCTCTTCGCTCAGTCGGCCTTCCAGGAAAGCGCGGGCGTAGATGCCGGGGGCGCTGTGGCCCTGGATGTAAAGCAGGTCGCCGCCGTGGTTTTCATTTTCGGCATGCCAGAAATGATTGAAGCCGGCGCCCAACATCGAGGCCAGCGAGGCGAAGGAGCCGATATGGCCGCCCAGGTCGCCACCGTCCGCGGGGTTCAGGCGATTGGCGCGAACCACCATGGCCATGGCGTTCCAGCGCATATAGGCGCGCAACCGCTTTTCGATCTCGATGTTGCCCGAGCAGCGCGCCTCTTGGTCGGCCGGGATGGTGTTCACATAAGGCGTGGTGGCCGAGAAGGGCACGTCGATGCCGGCCTGGCGCGCGTGATCAATCAGTTGGTTGAGCAAGAAATGCGCACGTTCGCTGCCCTCTTCACCGATGACGGCGGACAGCGCGTCCAGCCACTCTTTGGTCTCCAATGAATCGGTGTCATTGGCGGCGGCGCCTAGAAACGACTGCGGCTGAGCGGACATCTTGCTTGTCTCCATCTGGGTTGAATCAGGCAGGCCACTCAAGGATTTGCGAGCAGCACTACCCCATGGTTTAGAGGTTCACGTCGAAATGCGTTTGCGCGAGTGTCTCACAAGTTTTATTCACTCTCAAATTGTGCGAAGACGTTTCATATAATGAAATTATCAAGAATGAAGCGGCCGGCCGGGCTCGACTGCAAGCACCCGGATAATCGAGGGCATGCCGAATGCTTTCGATCTCAAAAACGCCTTGAGGCGCCTGCTCTTGCCCACCCAACGTCTGGCCACCGGATGGTGGCGCCGCCAGTCTCCGGCCCGCCAAGACCGCTTTGCCACCCTCGGGCCGCTGATCTCCGTCTTGCTGTTTCTGACCGCGATCATCCTGGCCTTTTGGTATTTGCGGAATGAAGAAAACGAGCGCGAAGACGAGGCCGTCAAACGCGACACCGAGATCGCTCAGCAACAAATCCGCCTGCGCCTGATTGAGAACCAAGAGCAGCTGATGCGCATTGCGCGCGAGATCGTGACGCGCGCGGTGGACACCCATGAGTTCAGCGCCCAGGCCAAGAGCTTTGCGCGCGAACGGCCCGAGATCACCCACGTCAGCTGGATCAACAACCGGCGCGAAACCCGGGCCAGCGTCAGCGGCGCGGGCTTTCAAGACGAAGCCTTGATGCAGACCGATGGCATGGACCCGTCCATGCCAATTGCCAACCAGTCCAGCCCGCCCGAGCTGGCCTTCTTGGCCGCCAAGGAGCGCCGCCAGCCCACCTACTCGGCGGCCTTCCACGACTACAACTCGACCACGGTGTTCCAAGTGCAGGTGCCGCTGATCGACCGCACCGGCTTCTCCGGCGTCTTGATCGCCGAGTATTCGGTCGAGGCGCTGCTGCGCTATTACGTACGCTCGGAAGTCACAGCGCGCCATGTGGTGGCGATCCTCAATCCCAACGAGCAGGTGCTGGCCAGCACCGTCACCCAGATGCCGGGGCGCAAAACCAAGCGCGCTTCGATTCTCTATGAAGTGCCACTGGCACCGGCGATGAACGGCCTGGTCTTGCGCGGCGAGGGCTATCGCACCTCCATCGGCCTGATCAGCAACACTTTGTTCTGGATGGTGGTGGCGCTGTCCACGCTGACCGTCTGGATGCTCTTGGGCACCTGGAAACATATGCGCCGGCGCCTGCAAATCCAGAACGCGCTGACCTCGGAAACCAATTTCCGCCGCGCCATGGAAAACTCCATGCTGACCGGCATGCGCGCCATGGACATGGAGTCGCGCATCTCCTACGTGAACCCGGCCTTTTGCGCCATGACCGGCTTCTCAGAGGCCGAGATGATTGGCCGCAAGCCGCCCTTCCCCTTCTGGCCACCGGACCGCATCGAAGAAAACGCCCGCTTGCTGCAGCAAGAGTTACAAGGCCGCAGCCCCGCCGGCGGCGTGGAAGTCAAAATCCTGCGCAAAGACGGCACCAGCTTTGACGGCCGCGTCTACATCTCGCCGCTGGTGGACACCAAGGGCAAGCAGACCGGCTGGATGACCTCGATGACCAACATCACCGAGGCCAAACGCGTACGCGACCAACTCTCGGCCTCGCATGAACGCTTCACCACGGTGCTGGAGGGCTTAGATGCGGCGGTGTCGGTGCTCTCGGTACAGCAAGGCGAGCTGCTGTTTGCCAACCGCAGCTACCGGCTTTGGTTTGGCGCTGACCCGGCCGGGCACGCGCTGCTGTCCGGCAGCCAATTGGCCCGCGTTGCCGAGACTGAGCCCGATGAAGACGTGGACGACTACTCCGGCCTGCCGGCCCAGGCACTGACCGAAACCGGCTCCGACCCGCGCGAGGTCTATGTCGAATCGTTGGAGATGTGGTTTGACGTGCGCGCCCGCTATCTGCAGTGGACCGACGGCCGCCTGGCGCAAATGTTGATCGCCACCGACATCACCACCCGCCGACATGCCGAGGCGCAAGCCGCCTTGCAGGCCGAGCGTGCGCAAATGACCAGCCGTTTGATGACCATGGGGGAGATGGCCTCCAGCGTAGCTCATGAGTTGAACCAGCCGCTCACCGCCATCACCAATTACTGCAACGGCATGGTCTCGCGGGTGCGCAATGACGCGATCCAGAAAGACGATCTGCTGGCAGCGCTAGAAAAGACCGCCAAGCAAGCGCAGCGCGCCGGCCAGATCATTCACCGCATCCGCAACTTCGTGAAACGCAGCGAACCCAAACGCGAAGCGGCGCAAGCCAGCGACATCGTTGAAGACGCGGTCGAGTTGGCCGGCATCGAGTTGCGACGCCGCAATGTGGCCATCCACACCTATGTGGCGCAGCGTCTGCCGCAGCTGATGGTGGACCCCATCCTGATCGAACAGGTCTTGATGAATCTGCTGAAGAACGCCGCTGAAGCCATTGACAACGCCGGATTGCCGGCTTCGCGTCGCCATATTGAACTGCGCGTGGTGCCCAAACACACGCCGGAATTGGGCGGCCACATCGACTTCTCGGTCACCGATATGGGCCCCGGCATGCCCGAAGAAGTGATCGCGCGAATGTACGAAGCTTTCTTCTCCACCAAGGCCGATGGCATGGGTATCGGCTTAGGGTTATGCCGGTCTATTGTGGAGTCTCACCAGGGCCGGATCCGTGCGGAGAACTTATACAATGGGGAAGCTATTGTGGGCTGCAGGTTCGCCTTCAGCATCCCGGTAGATATCTCCCGTACCGAGACGCCCGGTCTGACAATCCAAAACACTACGGCCTCCGGGCCTGCTGTAAACCAAACTGCGACACCATGAGTCTGATTCCGAAAAAGGGTAATGTCTACGTTGTCGATGATGACGAGGCCGTGCGTGATTCCTTGCAATGGCTGCTGGAAGGCAAGGACTACCGGGTCAAATGCTTTGATTCCGCCGAATCTTTCCTGAGCCGTTACGACCCCCGTGAAGTCGCCTGCCTGATTGCCGACATCCGCATGGAAGGGATGAGCGGCCTGGAGTTGCAAGACCGTTTGCTGGAACGCAAGAGCCCCCTGCCCGTGGTCTTCATCACCGGTCACGGCGATGTGCCCATGGCCGTCAACACGATGAAAAAGGGTGCGATGGACTTCATCGAAAAGCCCTTCAAGGAAGACGAGTTGGTGGCCCTTGTCGAGCGCATGCTGGACCAAGCCCGCAATGCCTTCTCCACCCACCAAGAAGCCGCCAGCCGCGACGCCCTGCTGCAGCGCCTGACCACCCGCGAATCGCAAGTGCTGGAGCGCATCGTCGCCGGCCGCTTGAACAAGCAGATCGCCGACGACCTGGGCATCAGCATCAAGACCGTGGAAGCGCACCGCGCCAACATCATGGAAAAGCTCAACGCCAACACGGTCGCCGACCTGCTGAAGATCGCCTTGGGCGCTTCGGCGGCTCCCGCCAAGGCTTGAATTTAGGCCTGAGTCTTTGAGTTCCCACTGATCCACCACCGAGCCGCATCTTGCGTGCTTGAACGAGGCCGCTGATCGCTCAGCGGCCTTTTGCGTTTCTAGAATCCCTCCCTAGCCTGTACCTGGAGTTCACTGACATGACTGCAAAACTGATTGATGGCGTCGCCTTGTCTCAACAACTGCGCGCCGAAGTGGCCCAGCGCGCCGCCGCCCTCACCGCCAAAGGCATGAAGCCCGGCCTGGCCGTCATCTTGGTGGGCGAAGACCCAGCCAGCCATGTGTATGTGCGCAACAAGGTCAAGGCCTGCGGCGATGCCGGCCTGCACTCGGTGCTGGAGAAGTACGAAGCTTCGATGAGCGAGGCCGAACTGCTGGCCCGCATCGACGCCTTGAACCGCGACCCCAGCATCCACGGCATCCTGGTGCAAATGCCGCTGCCCAAGCACATCGATCCGCACAAGGTCATTGAAGCGATTGCCACCGCCAAAGATGTGGACGGCTACTCGACGCTGAGCGCTGGTGAGTTGATGACCCAGTTGCCGGGCTTTCGCCCCTGCACCCCTTATGGCTGCATGAAGCTGATTGAAAGCACCGGCTACGACCTGCGCGGCAAACATGCGGTGGTGATCGGCCGCTCCAACACCGTGGGCAAGCCCATGGCCTTGCTGCTGCTGCAGGCCAATGCGACCGTAACGATTTGCCACAGCGGCACGCCGGACATTGGCTATCACACCCGTCAGGCCGATGTGGTGGTGGCCGCCGTGGGCCGCCGCAATGTCTTGACCGCCGACATGGTCAAGCCCGGCGCCGTGGTCATCGATGTGGGCATCAACCGCAATGACGAAGGCAAGCTCTGCGGCGATGTGGACTTTGACGGTGTGAAAAACGTGGCCGGCTGGATCACCCCCGTGCCTGGCGGCGTGGGCCCCATGACCATCACCATGCTGCTGGTCAACACCATCGAGTCGGCCGAGCGCGCGGCTGGCGTCTGACCTGCGCCTGCCCGCCCAGCTGCAAGCCCGGCAGCCTGGCAATGCCAGGCCGGCGGGCTTTACTCGGATTGATTCGGCTTGGTCCACGCAGCACTGATGCGCGTGGACGACTTGGAGAAGCACTATGAACCCCTTGCTCAGCACCGCCGCCTTACCCGCCTTCGCACAAATTCGCCCCGAGCATATTCAGCCGGCCATCGAAGCCTTGCTGGAAGAGTCTCGTGCCGCCCTGGCTGAGGCGACGGACCCGGCCACGCCGGCCGACTACGACCGTTTGTCCGCCACCCTGGGCGTGGCCACCGAGCGCTTCGGCGCGGCCTGGGGCGCCGTCGGCCACCTGAATGCTGTGGCCAACACGCCCGAACTGCGCGAGGCCTACAACGCCATGCTGCCGCCGGTCACCGAGTTCTTCACCGCGCTGGGTGCCGACGAGAATCTCTACGCCAAATACAAGGCAATCGCCTCGGCGCCGAATGCCGCCAGCCTGAGCCCGGCGCGCCAGCAAGCGCTGAAGAACTGGCTGCGCGACTTTGTGCTCTCGGGCGCCGAATTGCAGGGCGAGGCCAAGGAACGATTTGCCGCCATCCAGGAGCGCGCCGCTGAGTTGGGCCAGCAATTCTCTGAACATGTCTTGGACGCCACCGATGGCTTCGCCTACTACGCCAACGAGGCCGAGATGCGAGGCGTGCCGGACGACGCCAAACAAGCCGCCCGCAGCGCCGCCCAGGCCGAGGGCAAAGACGAAGGCTACAAGCTCACCCTGCACTTCCCCAGCTATCTGCCGGTGATGCAGTACGCCGAAGACCGCGCCCTGCGCGAGCGCCTCTACACCGCTTATGTGACCCGTGCCAGCGAGCTGGCCGGCAAGCCCGAGCAAGACAACACGGCCATCATCGAAGAGCTCTTGAAGCTGCGCCAGGAGGAAGCCGCGATCCTGGGCTTTGCCAATTACGCCGAAGCTTCGCTCGTGCCCAAGATGGCCGATTCGCCCGCCCAGGTGCTGGAGTTCTTGCGTGACCTGAACCGCCGCGCCCGCCCCTTCGCCGAGAAGGACCTGGCCGAGCTACGCGAGTTTGCCGACAAGGAGCTGGGCTTGAGCGATCTGCAGGTCTGGGACAACGCCTACGCCTCCGAGAAGCTCAAGGAGGCCCGCTACGCCTTCAGCGACCAAGCGGTGCGCCAGTACTTCACCGTGCCGCGCGTGCTGGCTGGCTTGTTCGACATCATCGAGCGCCTCTTCAACGTCAAGATCAGCGAACAAGAAGCCGAGGTCTGGCACGAATCCGTCAAGTTCTACCGTTTGGAGCGTGAGGGCAAGCTGGTGGGCCAGTTCTACCTGGACCTCTATGCCCGCCCCGGCAAGCGCCCCGGCGCCTGGATGGACGAGGTGCGCAGCCGCTGGGCGCGGCCCGAAGGTGCACAGCAAACGCCGGTGGCGCAGCTGGTTTGCAACTTCTCTTCGCCAGTGGGCGATAAGCCGGCCTTGCTGAGCCATGACGATGTGACCACGCTCTTCCATGAGTTCGGCCACGGCCTGCATCATCTGTTGACCCAGGTGGACGAGTTGGGCGTGTCCGGCATCTCCGGCGTGGAATGGGATGCGGTGGAGTTGCCCAGTCAGTTCATGGAGAACTTCTGCTGGGAATGGGAGGTGCTGCAGCAGCTCACCGCCCATGTGGACAGCGGCGAATCGCTGCCGCGCGAGCTGTTCGACAAGATGAATGCCGCCAAGAACTTCCAAAGCGGCTTGCAGACCTTGCGCCAAATCGAGTTCGCTTTGTTCGATATGCGCTTACATGCCGAGCCCGGCTCTGAAAGCGCGGTGCAAGCGCTGCTGGACGAAGTGCGCGCGGAAGTGGCGGTGATCCCCGCCCCGGCCTTCAACCGCAGCCAGCACAGCTTCTCGCATATTTTTGCGGGCGGCTATTCGGCCGGCTATTACAGCTACAAATGGGCCGAGCTGCTGAGCGCCGATGCCTGGAGCGCCTTCGAGGTGGAAGGCGTTTTCAATGCCGCCACTGGACAGCGTTATCTGCAAAACGTGCTGGAAGTGGGCGGCTCACGCCCGGCGATTGAGAGCTTCAAAGCCTTCCGCGGCCGCGAGCCGCAGATCGACGCCTTGCTGCGGCATCAGGGCATGAGCTGATCGTCAAACCCGCCTTCCTCTGCAGCCGTTGAGCCAAGTCAGCGATGCAGCGGCAGGCGCGCCCTGACCTGGTGTCGACCGTCCACTTGAGCAAACGACAGCTCACCCCCCAAACGCAAGACGGTCTGCTGCACGATGGCCAAGCCCAGACCGAAGCCTGGCAGGTTTCGGCTGGCATCACCTCGGGCAAAAGCTTCCATCAAGCGGCCATCACCGCCGGGTGGCAGTCCCGGCCCCGCGTCTGAAACGATCAGCAAGGCCCAGTCCTGCTCAGGCCTAGAAATTTCAACCGCGACCGGCGCACCGCCGTGCTTGATCGCGTTGTCGATCAAGTTGGCGATCAAGCGCTCGATCAACAAGCCGTGAGCCTTGCTCAGCAGCAACACCTCAGGCGCATGCAAGACCAAGTCCTGCGCTGGGCGATCAAACCCGGCCACGGCTCGCTGAGCCGCGATGACGAGGTCCACCTCTTCACCCAGATCGACCGCACTGGTACGCACAAACTCCAAAAAACTGGCGGTGAGCCGGTCGGCATGATCGACATTGCGCGTGATGCTGGCCACTCCGTCCGCGTTATCGGCCGACTCCGGCAGCATCTCGGCGGCCAAGCGGATGCGACTCAAAGGGCTGCGCAAGTCATGCGACACACCGGCCAGCAAGAGCGCACGTTCGCGCTCGTTGCGCTGCAGGCGCTCGGCCAAGCTTTGGTAGGCGGCTGCAATGGCGACCAACTCCGGCGGTGCCTTGCTGGCTTTCGGACTGAGTTCGAAAGTGCCCTGCTGATGACCGCTCTCCGCATGGGCCTGCATGCGCAAACGCAACTGCGCCAATGGCCCCGTCAAGTCTCGAGCAAAACTCCTGCTGACCCAGGCAATCACCAACAGCATCAGGACCAGACCCACAGTCATCCGAGGCGCCCAATGCGGCAAGGCCGCGGTGGCAGCGGCACTCATCCAAAATGATGAGGTTTCGCCCGCCAAGCGCGCATGCACCCACAGCCGGATTTGGCCCTTGCTGCAATTGATCCAGACCTGATCCGCCGCCACGCCAAGCCGCGCTAACTCTTGAATGAATTGACTGGGCGCCGGCCAATCGCTCACTTGCAGCTTGAGCCCTTCAGGCGGCCCCGCATCACGCCGTATGTCAGTGACCAGCCCGTATGCCGGCAATTCGATGGGACTGTTGACACGAAGGGATTGAACCACCTGCGGCGCCAAAGAGGCCGCCAAATGGGGCGCCAACAATTGGTTGCGCTCCACCACCAACAGTCCACCAAAGACGAGGACAAAGCCGGCCAGCAGCACCCCCTGAGCCAGCACCAAACGCAGAAACAGCGAATCAAAGCGTTTTGGGATCATCCGCACCCAGGCTCTGTGACGGTGCGGCGCCTCTTGGCACAAAGGCATAACCCTCACCTCGAACGGTTTCTATCCAATCACTGTTCGGCAAGGCCTGAGCCAGGCGACGGCGTAAGCGGCCCACCTGCACATCCACTGTCCGGTCTTGGGGTCGATAGCTGCCCGCCTGCACCGCTTCACTCAGTTGCTCACGCGAAACCGCTTGACCGGGGGTGCGGATCAACTCCAGCAAAAGCCGGAACTCAATGCCGGTGAGCACGATCACTTGCTCGTTCGCCAGCACTTCGCGGCGCAGCAAATTGATGCTTAGCGGGCCGAAACTCCATGTGGTGGTCGGCTGCGCCGGCACCGGCGTTTGGCGTCTGATCAGGGCTCGCAAGCGTGCCACCAATTCGCGCTTCTCAAACGGCTTGGCCAGGTAGTCGTCAGCCCCCAACTCCAAACCCAGCACACGGTCAAAAGGGTCGCCGCGCGCGGTCAGCATCAGGATTCCTAAGCTGGGGTACGCCGCCCGCCAACGCCTGCACAAATCCATGCCACTGGCATCGGGCAACATCACATCGAGCAGCACCACCGCCGGCAGCGCCTCAGTCAGCGCTGCTTCCGCCTGGGCGGCATTGTGAGCCGCACGCACCGCCCAACCCTCCGCTTGCAAAAGGCGAAGCAACATGGCGGAGAGCTCGACATCGTCGTCGACCAAGAGCAAAGAAGGCTGAGACATCAAGAGCGCCGCCGAAGAGAAAAGATGTAAAGGCCAAGACAGCAGAGCGCTCGATCGTAAGCCAAACAGCGCTAAGCCTTGTACGACATTGCCGCAGCAAATGCGACAGCGCTGTCATGAATTGTCGCGTTATGTCGCACACGCCGAGGGCGAATCTTCCGACACTCTCTCGGCAGCGCTGCTTGGGCCGTAAGTCGAGGGGCGCGGCAGTGCAAGTCGCCAGCTTTGTCACTTGTTCGTCCGCCAGCGATCGAGAACTCAAAAACCATGCTCAGGGAAAAGATGGTGCGCAAATTGGACTTTCTTAACCGCTGTGAATCGAAGCACTCGACTTGCATGTCACGTTCTTGCGATCTCCATCCCAACCATCAAAGCTCCTAAAACGGAGCCAGGGAAGAAACATCATGATCAATTCTTCGTCTATTGCGCGTGCCGCCCTGGGTGGCTTGACTGGACTCTTGCTATGGGGTCCGACCGCGGCTTCGGCCAGCACGAACTACAGCGTCCCAGCAGATTTCAATCGACCCGGGTTTGCCTCAACGCAGCCCTGGGATATCAATGACAACGGTGTCATCGTCGGTCGATCCGATGACGAAAGCTTTCTCTACAGCGCCGGGGCGTTTACCAGCTTCAGTCACCCAGACGGCGCGAGCAGCACTGGATTAACTGGGGTCGCTAATGATGGCACGCTGGTCGGCAGCTACTGGACGGCGGTGCCCGACGGTCCCAGTATTCAACATAGCTTCATCTACTCGGCTGGCAACTTCACGGCCTTTGAGATTGCCGGCTCCAGCGGCACATCGATTCGAAACATCTCGTCAAACGCAAGGTATCTGACTGGAACTGCCAACAACGCAACTGGAGGCGTCTATGCCTTCGCCTTTGACCGTTTGACCCAAACCTTGACCAAGCTCAGTGTGGCGGGCGACAACAGTTCTATCGCTCAAGGAGCCAACTCATCGGGTCTCGTCACCGGAAGTTTCACTCGCCCAGCCAATGCCGGTGGATCCGGGGCCTTTATCGTCGACCTGAACACCATGACTCGCACCGAGTACTTTGGTATTGCTGGCATTGGCGTCCCTCGTTTTCGCGACATCAATGACTCGGGCGTGGTCTCTGGCTTTGCGGGCGCGACAGCAATCGTCGGCAAACCCGGCGATTGGGCCGTATTCACTCCCACCGACAACAATTCGATGGGAAGCTACGGGCTCAACAATAGCGGCGCACTTGTGGGCTGGACTCAAGACGGCACGACATCCAACTACAGCGGCTGGGTTGCCACACCGGTCCCTGAGCCAGCGAGTTGGGCATTGATGGCACTCGGCCTGTCGGGTCTGGCGCTACGCAAACGCCGCCAAACCTGATTTCCAAGCTTGGCTGGACGGGGCTTATCGCCTGAATGTCAGTCCACCCCGCGTCCACCGTTCATGAAGGTTTGTCTTCAAAAGCCAGTGGTCGACTGGCCCCTAGCGCTGGGTCACTAGATCGAAGACCGCGATCTCTTGTTCACGGCGAACGACACACAAGCAGATACCGTGCGCCGGCTTGCATAGCGGCACGCTGAGCGCCATGGGCCGAGACCCTGTCACGCTGGCTGACAGCAGTACCTGAGCCCACACAAACTCAGGACTAGCAAATCAAGTCGCTTCAGTCTCCTGCACCTCTGTGTCCACTGAGGGCGCAGCGCCTCGCTGCACAAACGCATAGTCACTAAACGCACGACTTCGATCCAATCGCTGTTCCTCAGGGCGAGAACAGCCGACGATGCATCGTCCCCACCTGCCAAACCACAGCAGGGCTCCGAGGCGGCTGCCGCCGGCCCCACGCGTTTTCACCCCTGGCTCACGCAATGCCGCTGGACCGAAAGTGCGGACCAATTCCAGCAAGAGCCTGAACTCTATGCCGGCAGCCGCCAAGACAGTGCAGCGGCAAATGCGACAGCGCTGTCATGAATTGTCGCGTTATGTCGCACACGCCGAGGGCGAATCTCCGGACACTGCCTTCGCTGTGAATCGATGCCTAGGTGACCCCAATGCTGACCCTTTGTCAGGCGAGTGCTCCGGGCAATACAGCGAACTCACTCACACATTGATCTTGAGCCTACAGGGAGCATTCATGAACACCACCCCTTCCATCGGGAATCGCCACGCCCATCACGTCCATCCTTCCTTGCCGCGCAAACTTCATCCGTCCGCGCTGTGCTTGGCTCTGGCCACAGCGCTAGGCATGGGTATCGCAAATCCGGCTGAAGCTGCCGTGTGGACCTGGACCGGTGCGACCACCACGCCCGGAGGCCCCACTGCCTTGTGGAGCACGGCCGGCAACTGGAGCGGCGCCACGGCCGGCGTGCCCAAGGACGGTGACTCCCTGATCTTCAACGGCAACAAGGCACCGCTGCAAATCATCGACATCTCCGGCACCACCGCCCAGGTCTTGCAACTGAAGGACATTGCCTTCACCGCCGATGCCACCGACTTCATCCTGACGCCGAAAGCATCGGCACCCACCACCCTGAAGCTGAGCGGCAACATCAGCAATCTGGGCCAGCGGCAGACCTTCAACGTGGCCGTGGAGGCTATGGGCGGCAGCGCCGAGCAGATCTGGAATGGCGGCAGCAACGGCATGCTGCTCAGCAATGCCTGGCTTTCCGGTAGCAACACCAAGCTGACCCTCAGCAACAATGTGGCAATTCAAAAGGGCGGCTCCATCAACCTGGGCAGGCAGGCGGGTGATGCCCTGACGCTCAACATCACCTCGGGCAGCTCGGCCAGCGTCAACCTGCTGAGCGTGGGCCAGACCGCACTGAGCCAGGGCACTATCGTGGCCGACGGCACCAACTCCAAGCTGCTAAGCAACAGCCTGGACATCGGCGGCTTCGGCACCGGCCTGCTGACCGTGCAGAACGGCGCCGAGGTCACCAACAGCGGCATCGGCAAGTTGGGCGCCGACACGGGCAGCAGCGGCACGGGCAAGGTCACAGGCGCGGGTTCGCGCTGGGTCAACACCGGTGGCGGCTTTGAAGTGGGCGACCAGGGCAGCGGCAACCTCAGCATCGAGGCCGGCGGCCAGCTCAACACCTTCAACAGTCATCTGGGCTATGGCGTCAATGGCAAGGGCACCGTCCAGGTCAGCGGCACCGGTTCCAAATGGCTCACGCAAGACCTGACGGTCGGCCATGCCGGCAGCGGCAGCCTGTCGATCGACAAAGGCGGCGTGGTCAGCAACAGCAGCGGCGCACTGGGCGCGCTGCAAGGCAGCCGAGGCACGGCGACGGTCAGCGGCAATGGCTCGCAGTGGGCCCTCAGCGCCGACCTGCTGGTCGCTGGCGCCGGCTCGGGTACGCTGAGCATTGCCGACGGCGGCAAGGTCAGCGCACGCACGCTGACGATTGGCGGTCAAGGCACGGTCACCCTCGATAGCGGAACCTTGCAAATCGCCAACGCTGTGGTGAACAGTGGGGGCAACTTCAGCTGGATCCAGGGCACGCTGGCCTACACCGGCAACGCCGCTCTCGGCTCGGCCCTGCTGCCCTCGTTCAGCAACCTCGCCGGCGGCAAGACCTTGAACGTGGCTCAGGTGCTGACGATTGACTCCGCCAGCAGCCTGACCCTCAGCGGCGGCAAGGCCAGCGCCGGCAGCCTGGTCTTGCAGGGTCAAGCCGAGCTGGGCAGCTTCAGCGAGCTCAGCGTCGGTACCGGGGGTATGAACAGCAGCGGCGTGCTGCTCCTTAGCGGCGGCACGCTGCGCACCGCAGGCACGGCGGTGAACGCAGGCGTGTTGGACGGCGTGGGCACCATCACCGGCAGCGGCGGCTTCAACAACGCCGGCTTGCTGCGCCAAGGCGCCGGCACTCTGGTTCTGAGCAGCACCGGTCTCAACGAAAACACAGGCAGCTGGGACCTGCAGGCCGGCCGTAACCTCAGCCTGCAAGGCGCGGACCTGAACAACCGCGGCAGCCTAAATCTGAACAACGGCTTCGTGACCGGCAGCGCTGCCTTGGTCAACGGCGCGCAGGGCAGCATCAGCGGCAGCGGCCGCATCAGCACGGCCTTCAGCAACAACGGCAGCCTGATCGTCGACGCCGGCCGCACCCAGATTGACGCTGCCTTCGTCAACCGGGGTCAGGTCTTGCTGAGCAGCAATGCCGCCAATCTGGCCGGCGGCCAGATCGACAACCGCGGCCTGATCCAGGGCTTCGGCAAGGTCAACAACAACCTCGCCCAAGCCGACAGCAGCGGCAGCATCGAAGCCCAAGGCGGCACGCTGACCCTGGCCGGCCAGATCGTCGGTTCCAATCGCGGCATTCTGGCTGCGGGCAATGGCGGCAAGCTGCTGATCAGCCAAGGCCTGGCCAGCAATGCCGGCCAGATCCAGCTCAGTGGCGGCACGCTGGACAACAACGGCAAAGCCCTGGTCAACGAGGCCGGTGGCAGCATCAACGGATTCGGCAGCCTGCGTGCCGGCACGCTGAGCAACAAGGGCCAGATCTTCCTGAGTGGCGGCACTTCAGAGCTGCGCACCGACATCGTGGCCAGCGCTGGCAGCGAGATCGTGCTCTCGGGCCAAAGCAACACCAGCTTCTACGGCACGGTGGAAATCATGAAAGACGCCGAGTTGCGCGTCTCCGAAGGCTCGGTGGCCACCTTTGCCGGCCTGGTCAAGCAGCGCACCGGCTCCGACGTCAATGGTGATGGCAAGATGTTCTTCGAAGGTGGCCTGGCGCTGGGCAACTCGCCAGGCTACGGCTACATCCAAGGCTCGGTCACTTTTGCCAGCAGCAACTTTTACGAGGCCGAGATTGGCGGCACCGCTGCCTGCACCGTGGTGACCTGCGCTCTGGGCTCCCCGCTGGTGGACAGCAGCTTTGACAAGCTGGTGATCGGCGGCGCCTTCAAGTTCGGCGGCACCTTGACGCTGAAATCTTGGAATGGCTTTGTGGCACAAGCCGGCCAGAGTTTTGACCTGCTGGACTGGGGCAGCAGCAGCGGCACATTCAAGGCCATCGATGCCTCGGGACTCACTCTCGCCGCGGGCACCCAGTTGGACTACAGCCAGCTCTACACCAACGGCACGATCTCGGTGACGGCTGTGCCTGAGCCCGAAACCTATGCTCTGATGCTGGCTGGGCTCGCTGCCATTGCCTTCGTGGCACGCCGGCGCAGCGCCAAGACGCAGGCCTGAGAGAAGCGCCGAGCAGGGGCCAAGGTGGAGCGCGAGAAAGGCGCCTCATGGACAGCCCCTTGCCCTGGTTGCTGGCCCTGCTCGGCCTGGTCGTGTTCAGTGCCACGCTCGAGGGATTGGTGCGCAGCTTCGTGCTGCGCCTGCCCTATGACTGGGCGGCGTTTGCGGCCTCATTGGCTGATTTTGCCGGCCGCCGCGCCATCGACGGCCTGGGCTTGTCTTTGGCCGCGCCTTTGCTGAATTGGGTCTACGCCCATCGACTGCAGACGCTGACCCTGACCGAGCCGCTCGACTACTTGCTGCTGTTCTTGGGGCAAGAGCTCTGTTTCTACGGTTATCACCGTGCAGCCCACCGTGTGCGCTGGTTTTGGGCCACCCATGCGGTGCACCACTCCCCCAATGAGTTAAGCCTAGCGGCGGCCCTGCGCTTGGGCTGGACCGGCAAGCTCAGCGGCACGGCGATCTTTTTTCTGCCCTTGATCTGGCTGGGCTTCTCGCCGCAGGCCGTCGCGGCCGCGGTGGCCGGCAATCTGCTGTATCAATTCTGGCTGCATGCCACCTGGATACCCAAGCTGCCCGCCGCTTTCGAGTGGGTTTTCAACACACCCTCGCACCACCGCGTGCACCACGGCTGCAATAGCGAATACCTAGACTGTAATTTCGGCGGCGTGCTGATCGTGTTTGACCGCCTTTTCGGCAGCTTTGTTGAGGAGCGCAAGGATCTCGAGATCCGCTATGGGCTGAGCACGCCGCTGTACAGCTACAACCCATTGCAAATCGCCACCCATGCCTGGGCAGCTCTGGCAAGAGATGTGTGGGGAGCGAAAAGCAGCGGGGCTGTCTTGAAAACACTTTTGGGGCCGCCCGATCATGGGCCGAAGCAGCAAGACGAAAGACGCAGCACGAATCGGCTCCAATGAAAAAAACCGGCCGAAGCCGGTTTCTCGTCATCTAAACCGAGGGCCTCAAGGCTTGTCTTTGAAGTCCCCCGCCGTCGAAATCACAAAGCCATCGCGCCGCACATAGCGCTTCCAAGCAGCGTTGACCTGCTCCAAGGTGGCGGCCTGGATGGCAGCGTCGCGTTGGGCGACATAGGCCCAGTCCTTGCTGCGATCGGCCAGCAGATTCAAGGTGCCGGCCAGCTGAGCTTCGCTGGCTCGCGACTGCAGTCGAGATTCGGCAATGTCCTTCTTGGCGCGCGCCAACTCGGCCTCGCTGATGCCGCCCTCTTCCATCAGGCGCAACTCGTCTTGCACCAGGCTCAGCACCGCCTCGCGGTTCTGCGGCGCGAAGCTGCCGCCGATGGACAGGCCCGCATCATTGCCCCAATAAGGCGCCGACAGCTGGGCGCCAATGCCATAGCTCAGACCCGCTTGCTGACGCACACGCGTTGACAAGCGGCTTTCCATCGCCCCACCCCCAAACACATGGGTGGCAAGCATCAAGGGCACAAAGTCAGCATCGGCCTCGCTGAGCTTGAAGGACTGCGCCATCGCCAGCACGGCATTGGCCTTGTCTTTGGCGCTCACATCAAAGCGCGCTGCGGGCACCGCCACATAGTCTTGCAGCTGCCGTTTGAAGCGCGGCGCGGCCGGCTTTTTCCAATTGCCAAAGCCTTGCTCAAGCGCCGCTTCCAGGCCCTGAGGAATGGCACCCACCACGGCCACCTGCACCTCATTGGCCGACCAATAGTCGGCGTGGAAGCTGCGCACATCGGCCAACTGCACCGATTGCAGATGCGCCAGGCGCTCGTCCAAACTCATCACATAGTCGGGATGCCCCAGGCTGACGCCGCGGGCGCGGTTGCTGTGCCCGCGGGTGGCTTCGCTCATCAGCACGCCCAGGTCCTGGCGCGACGATTGCAAGCCCGCCAGCTTGGCCTGCTTGTCGCGATTGAAGGCCTCTTCCGGCAAGAGCGGCTGCTTCATCAAATCCGCAGCCAGCTTCAAGACCTCCAACAAGCTGTCTTGTTCAGCCTGGATGTGCAGCGTGGCGCCCTGGTCGCCGCTGGCGATGGAGAGCCCGGCCTTCAAGCGAATCAAGGCGTCTTGCAGAGCCTGCTTGCTCAGGCTGGGGCTGCCTTCCATCATCAACTCACCCACCCAGCCGGTGCCACGGCGTGCGAAGGTGGCATCGCGCTCACCCCAGTGCAGTTGCATCTGCAACTGCACCGCATTGCCACGGGTGCGCTTATTCAAGGTCTGCAAGGCGATACCGCTGGGCAGCAGCTTGCGCTGCGTGCGCTCTTGCAAATGCGCCGGCGTGGGATCGAAGCGCTCACCCTCCTCCACCTTGGGCGGGCCTTTCAACTGGGCCAAGCGCTCATCCAAGGCGGGCGTGGCGGGAATCTCCACCCGCGTCACCACCTCGGCCGGCAAGTAGCGACCCAAGGTTCGGTTGGCCGGCTGCAAATAGGCTTTACGCACCCGTTCGACATCGGCCAAGGTGACACGCGGCAGGTCTTCCATCAGTTGGAACAGCAAGCGCCAGTCCCCGGCTCCGAGCAGATTGGAGATTTGCTGAATCAGGCCTTCCGGGTTCTTCATCTGCTCCCGGTAAGAGTTCAGCGCCACATCGCGCACCCGCTGCATCTCGGCCTCTTCGAAGGGCTTACCAGCGCGCCCTTCCACCAGGTCGAGCAAGAGTTTTTCAACCTTGTCGACATCAGCCGGCGTTGGCGGAATCGCCATGGCGGTGATGCCGCCCGGCGCTTGCCCCCCCAAACCGCCCAAGGCGGCATGCAGAGCGATCTTGGTCTCGACCAATTCCTTGTAAAGCTGGCCGCTGGGCGGCATGGACATCAACAAGCCCAAGACCAGCAAGGGCGCGGAGTCAGCATGCGCAATCGCGGGCACATGGTAGTAGGCCAGCAAGGCCGGCTGGCCACCCACACGCCGCACCACCACCGTGCGCTCGCCGTCTTGCGCCGGCTCTTGCGTATAGGTTTGCGGCAGCGCTTCCACCGGCTTCTTCAAGCCCGCAAAGTGGCGCGTGATTTGGGCGAGCGTGGTGGCCTTGTCAAAACGGCCGGCTACCAGCAAGGTGGCGTTATCGGGCCGGTAGTGGCGCTTGTAGAAGGCTTGCAGCCGCTCGATCGGCACATTCTCGATATCGCTCTTGGGGCCGATGGTGGCGTTGCCATAGGGGTGCCAGTCATAGGCCACGGCTTGCACGCGCTTGTAGAGCACCGAGAACGGTGCCGTCTCGCCGCGCTCAAACTCATTGCGGACCACGCTCATTTCCTTGTCCAGATCGGACTTGGCGATGAAGCTATGGACCATGCGGTCAGCCTCCAGCGCCAGCGCGAAATCCAGGGTTTCGGGGCTGGCGTTGAAACTGCTGAAGTAATTGGTTCGGTCCATGGTGGTGGTGCCGTTGTAGCGAATGCCCTTGGCAGCGAAAGCGCCGGGAATGTCGCGGTGGGTCGGCGTGCCTTTGAACACCAAGTGCTCCAGCAAATGCGCCATGCCATATTCGCCCTGAGACTCATGCCGGCTGCCCACCCGGTAAGTGATGTTCACCGTGGTGGTGCTTTGCGACTCATCGGGGAAGAGCAAGATCTGCAGTCCATTGGGCAGGCGGTACTCCTCGATGCCGCCGAGTTCACGTACAAACTCAGGCTTGGCCGCTGGCGCCGTGATGGCGGCGACTTGGGCTGTGGATGAAGCCTGCGCGGGCTTGCGCTCTTTGGCCAGGGCCGGACTGGCTTGCGCAGAAGCGAAGGCCAAGAACAAGGTCAGGCTCAGACTAGAAAGTTGAGAGGGACGAAGCAACATCGCGATACAAACTCCAGGTTCGACATCAAGCGCAGCCCCTCCAACACACGAGAGACGGGCCTGCGAGAACGGCATTCTGAGGCCTGTACCCGCGTCCGAATCTAGGCTTGGTATTTATTGCCAAGCTTGCGCTGACAATAGATGCTCTATGAAAACACCGAAACGCCTGCAGTCCCTGCTCGAAGAAGGCTTGATCGACGCTGTCTCCCGCCAATTGATGAGCGGCAAAGAGGCCCAAGTCTTTGTGGTTCAGTGCGGCGACGAGACCCGCTGTGCCAAGGTCTATAAAGAAGCCACCCAACGCAGCTTCCGGCAGGCGGTGGACTACACCGAGAACCGCAAGGTCAAAAACAGCCGTGAGGCGCGCGCCATGGCCAAGGGCAGCAAGTTCGGCCGCGAGAAGCAGGAAGAAGCCTGGCAAAGCGCCGAGGTCGATGCGCTATACCGCTTGGCTGCGGCCGGCGTGCGCGTGCCCAAGCCCTTTAACTTCTTCGAAGGCGTGCTCTTGATGGAGTTGGTGGTGGATGCGGAGGGCAGCGCGGCGCCGCGCCTGAACGATGTGCAGTTCAAGCCCGAAACCGCGCGCTTGCATCATGCCACCCTGGTGCGCGAGGTGGTGCGCATGCTGTGCGCCGGCATCGTGCATGGCGACTTGTCAGAGTTCAACATCCTCTTGGCCGCCGATGGGCCGGTCATCATTGACCTGCCCCAAGCGGTGGACGCGGCGGGCAACAACCACGCCAAGCGCATGCTGCTGCGCGATGTAGAGAACCTGCGCAACTTCTTCGGCCAGTTTGCGCCCGACTTGCTGCAGAGCGACTACGGCCACGAGATCTGGGCGCTGTTTGAGCGCGGCGGGCTGACACCCGAAGCGCCTTTGACCGGCCGCTTTGTGCACAAGGCGCGGCCGGTGGATCTGCGCGGCGTGATGCGGGAGATTGACGATGCCCGCGACGAAGACGCCGCAAGGCGGCTGCGCATGACACAGCCCCGCTGAGCCTTTCAGCGAAAGGTCAGTGGCAAATCAACGGTAGAAGGCTTCCACCCGGCCCTTGAGCTTGAGCATCATAGGGTTGCCCTTGCGGTCCTTGGCCTTGCCTGCAGGCACCTTGACCCAGCCTTCGCTGATGCAGTACTCGGCCACATCGAAGCGCTCGATGTCATTGAAACGGATGCCGATGTCATGCTCAAACACCGCAGTGTCATGGAAGGGGCTGCGCGGGTCGATGGACAGACGATCAGGAATGGCAGGGCGGTCTGCGGTGCTTGCTACTTCGCTCATGGCGGGGACTTTCTTCTTTTGAAGTGGATTCAGAGACCCACGATTTTCCAGGATTTATGGACGCTCCACCGCCATCATCAGATTCTTCTTCCGCAAAGGCCTAGACTTGCGCCGGCTAACGGAACATTTGCGCGGCAAAAGGTCCGTTCGGCCCCAAGCACTGCCCCACCATGCTGGCGTGGTCGGCGGCCAGCTGCATATTGCAGTTGGCAGAAATCGGGGCCTGGCCGGCGACTTGAAACGTCATGGCAATGCGCAAGAGTGTGCCGTCGAGTTCACCGCGTCCGCCGCCAAAAGGCTGACCATTCACTTCGGCACTGAGTTGGATCTGCCGGCCGCTCTGCTGCAGCTGATAAATCTCGCCGCTCAAAGACCGCCACATGCCGGCCAGATTGGGCAAGGCCGGCGCGGTTTTTGCCGCCTCCTCTTGCTGCAGCGTTTGCGCCAACTGCGGAGAGACTTGCTGCACCACAGGCCGCGCAACACCGGGTTCTTGCTGCTGTGTGGCGGCGCCGGCTTGCGCCTGTGTGTCCTCTGTCGCCTTATTGCCCTCGACCAACAAGCTCAGCACGATAAGCCCAAACACGCCCAGCCCCATCCCCACCCACAGTTGTTTGCGCCCTGATTTGGGCGGCATCGGCGCCGGCTCAGGTTTTTCGGCCTTGTCCGCTGAGCTTGGCTTCAAGTGCAAACCGGGCACGCGCTCCAGCGTCTCGATCAAGCGCTGCAAATCGCCGCGCCAGCGCGCGTCGGCCAAATCCATGCTTTGGCGACGCACCAGGGGCTTCAAGTCCTCCGGCAAATCACTAGCATCGGGCAAAGGCGTGCCTTCAATCAGCACCGGCACCACCCGCACATTTCGGCGCAAAGCAGTGGCGATCTCCTGCCGAATCCAGTCCTCGGGCAAGTCCAAACGCCGCTGACCCTGGGCGTTTTGTATCGTCAACCAGTTGGGGCCAATCAACACCAACATCACCGAGCAAGAGGCCAGTGCCGTGTCGAGTGACTGGGTGAAGTCCAAGCCCAGGCTGATGCCCTCGATGTCGCGAAAAATACTGTCCGAACCGAAGGCTTGGGCCAGGTCATCGGCCAAACGACCGGCGACATGGCGCGAGTCGTCGCGTCGGTAACTGATGAAAATACCTGCTGCCACTGCGCTTCCTTTCGCTGCCATGCCCAGTCCCGGGCTGATTGCTCAAGGACGTTCAGCCGCCATGCGAACGCCATCGGGACGTCATACGGACGCCACGCACTGTGCCACGTTCCCCGTGGCTGACAAGCACCTAAGGCGTGGGCCTTGGCCGCTGTGATCAGGCCCGCGATTGCGCCAGGGCGCGCGCTGGCCATTGCGCCAGCAGCAGCAAGCCGGCCATCAGCCACATCGGGGCGGCCACCGCTGACACCGTGGCCAGCAAGCCAAAGCCGGCCGGCATGGCCACCGTGGCCGCGTTGGTGGCCATCATGCGCAGACCCAAGGCCTGGCCGTGCCGATCCGCTGGCGTGACCTGGTGCAACATGGCCAAGACCATGGGCTGTACCGAGCCCAAGGCCAAGCCCAGCAGGGCCGAACCCAGCATCAAGCCGGGCGTGCCGGGCAGCCAGGCATAAACGATCAGGGTCAAGGCCGCCATCAACATGGCCACGCGCAGCGCCTTCATTTCATCCAACTGCGTGGCCCAGCGGATGATGGCCAGGCGCACCACCGTGGCCGCCACCGCAAACGAAGCCAGCACCAAGCCAATGGCCGAAGCGCTCAGGCCCTTGGCGTGGCCGACCACCGGGACCACGAAGCTGTGCGCGTCCCAGGCCGCCGCCAAGACCACATTCAGCAGCAACAAAACCCGCAGCGCCGGGCTCTTCAGCAAGCCCCAGGCCGGCCGGCTGCGCTGGGCCGCGGTTTGCGGCGCCGGCGCATGACGTGGAATTCGTACGGCACAGGCCCAGGTCAACAAGGGCAAGAAAACCGCCAGAGCAAACGCCGCCCGGAAACTCACATAGTCGATCAAGAGCCCTGCGGCCACTGGTGCCAAGGCATTCGAGAGTGCTGGGCCCAGGGCCATCCAACCGAAGACGCGTTTGAGTTCACTGGGCTCGTCCGCCATCATGCCGGCCTCGCGCTGCAAGGCCACCGCCGCCACGCTGAGAGCGCCGCCGCTGAGCAAGCAGCTCAGGCCTATGGTCCACAAACCTTGGCCGCCCAAGGCCACCACAGCCCCCGAGAGCGCCATCAAGACGCCGATACCCACCGGCCGGTGCATGCCGTATTTATCGGCTTGGCGACCCGCCCACATGGCCAAGAGCATGGGCGTGACGGCGAACAGGCTCAAAAGCACGCCAACCGTCCATTCGCCATGACCTTGATGCAGCACCCAGAGGCTGGCGGCCACGCGCGTCACCGCCATGCAGGCGTGCAGCGAGATCAGGGTGGCAATCAGCCAAGGAAAGGCGCGACGCAGTTCTGCCGGGCTGGGCGCATTCGCTGTTGCAATCACCGGCGAAGTCAAAGCCGAGCCTCGCCGCGCGGCGCGCTGGCCTCAGCCGCTGCTTCATCATCCCCCGCCATGCTTTCACTGCGGAGCTGCAACAACTCTTGTGCTGCGACTTCTGGCAGAGCCTCAACGCCCTTGAGCTTGCGTGACATGACACGGGTGCGGGTCTCGGCGGCGTCGATCGAGGCGCTGGCCTCATCGAGTTTTTTCTTGGTCTTGGCCAATACATCGCCGAACTTGCCAAACTCGGTCTTGACCGCGCCCAGCACCTCCCAGACCTCGGCCGAACGCTTCTCCAGTGCCAGCGTGCGAAAGCCCATCTGCAAGCTGGTCAGAGTGGCCAGCAAGGTGGTGGGGCCGACAAGCATCACCTTGTGTTCGCGCTGCAAGGCCTCCAACAAACCCGGGCGGCGCAGCGCCTCGGCATAGAGGCCCTCGGTCGGCAAGAACAAAATCCCAAAATCGGTGGTGTGCGGCGGTGCCACATATTTCTCTCGAATCGTCTTGGCCTCCAGTCGCAAACGCGCCTCGATGGCCTTGGCTGCCGTCTCCACGCCCGGCGCATCGGCACGCTCTTGCGCCTCCAGCAAGCGTTCATAGTCCTCGCGCGGGAACTTGGCATCGATAGGCAGCCACAGCGGCGCACCGTCCGATCTTTGCCCCGGCAGCTTGATGGCGAACTCGACGCGTTCGGCGCTGCCCGGAACGGTGGCCACATGGGTGGCATATTGCTCGGGGGTAAAGACCTGCTCCAGCAGACCTTGCAACTGCACCTCGCCAAAGACACCGCGTGTTTTCACATTCGTCAGCACCCGGCTGAGCGAACCCACATCGCGCGCCAAGCCTTGCATTTCGCCCAGACCCTTGTGCACCTGTTCCAGACGCTCGGCCACTTGTTTGAAGCTCTCGCCCAGGCGCTGCTCCAGCGTGGCATGGAGCTTTTCGTCCACGGTGGCGCGCATCTGCTCCAGCTTGGCTTCATTGCCTTGTTGAATCAGCCCCAGGCGCTGCTCGACCGTCTGCGCCAGCGCCTTCAGGCTTTCATTCAGGGCTTGGGTCTGGCGCTGCGCGGCGGCATCTTGCGCCTCGCGTGTGGCCAGGGCCTGCAAGGTCTGCGACTGGTTGTTGCTCTGCAAACCCTGGCTCAAGGCTTGCTGAAAGCGCGCCAGGCTTTGCTGAAGCTCCTGGCGGGTGGTGGCGGCGCTGCGGCTCAACTCGTCGCGCATTTCGCGTTCCAGGCGCTCCAGGCGCACGTTCGACTGCTGCGCCTGCTCGGCCAGCGCCGCCCAGGCCTCGCCGTCATTCTTGGCACTGGCTTGGCGCCATAGCAAGAGCAGCATGCCCACGATCACCAGAAGCAGGCTGCCAACAATCAAGGCTTCGACAAGAGTCATGCGCCGATTGTCTCAGCTGCGCCCAAGCGAACCTGCGCATAGGGGCGACTGGCGCAGCGTTCAAAACGTCGGGTCGGTGTTTCATCCCATGGCGCTGCCTTCATCGCATTCCCTGATATCGAATCCAAACATCGGTATTAGACTGGTTTCAATACCAAAAAGAGCAAGATCGGGATCAGGCAGCGGCCAAGGGAGGCACATCAGCATGGATCGACGAGAGTTTCTGCGTCTGAGTTCGAGCACGGCGCTAAGCGGAGCGCTGGCCAGCGGCTTGGTCGCCTGCGGCGGTGGTGGCGGAAGCACTGAAGCTCCGGCCCCGCCCCCCAATCCCATACCCCCCACTCCACCCGAGCCCAATGGGCCGGCCGAGTCCGAATGGACGGCGCTCAGCCAGCAGTTCAAAGGCGCTGTGGTGCGCAGCGCACATGCCGACTATGAGCGACTGCGTTTGCCGGCCAATGCACGCTATGACGCCCTTCGCCCCCTGGCACTGCTGCGCTGTGCCAACAGCAGCGATGTGCAGGCCGGCCTCGAATTCGCGCGCCGCTTAAAACTGCCACTCGCAGCACGAGGCGGCGGCCACAGCTATATCGGCAACTCCACAGGCAACGGCAGCTTGATCATCGACGTCGGTGCGATGAACCAAGTGAGTTTGCAGGGCGAAACCGCCGTGGTCGGCGCTGGCGCCACGCTGGCCGATGTCTACGGCGCGCTCTTGACCCAAGGCCGCGGCCTCCCCTCCGGCAGCTGCTTGAGCGTAGGCATTGCCGGCATCACCCAAGGCGGTGGCTTTGGTGTGCTGGACCGGGCTTATGGCCTGAGCTGCGATGTGCTGCGCGCGGCACGGCTGGTCACGGCCGATGGCCGCGAACTGCTTTGCGATGAGAGCCAAAACAGCGACTTGTTCTGGGCCCTGCGCGGCGGCGGTGGCGGCAACTTTGGCATCGTCACCGAGTTCAGCTTCCAGACTCATGCAGTCCAGACCTTGACTCAGTTCTCCGCCGACTTCCAACTCAGCGATCTGGCCGCGATCTTGGCGGCCTGGACCGCCTGGCCCCAGACCATGCCCGATGCCATCTGGTCACAGCTGCTGCTGACGCCGCAAGGCACTTGCAGGGTCTGGGGTATTTGCGTTGGCAGCGAGGCGCTCTTGCAAGCGCCTTGGCAAGCGCTGCTGACCCGCATCGGCCGGCCACCGCTGGCGCCGCCTACCGTTCAAAATCGTCGTTATGAAGACGTCATGCTGGGCGACTGCGTCAGCTCCGCTTTGGCCTCATGCCACCTCCCCAGCCAGAACCCGGCCGGCCGCTTGGGGCGAGTCGCGATGGCGGCCAGCTCAGATTTCTTTGACAAGGCCCTGGACGCCAGCGCCGCCGCGGCCATGGCCGAGGTCTTGCGCAGCGCCATGGATGAGCGGCGTTCCAGCGGACGCAGTGGCAGCGTCATCATGAATCTGATGGGCGGCGCCATTGGCCGCATCGCCCACGACGCCACCGCCTTTGTGCACCGCCAAGCCCAGTTCAGCGCCCAGTACTACTGCGACCAGTTCCCGGGCAGCCCCGCCAGCAGCCTGACTGAGGCCGACACCTGGGCCCAAGGCATGCGCGAAAAAATGAATCCCTGGAGCAGCGGTCGGGCCTATCAGAACTATCTGAACGCCTCGCTGCCTAATCCCTTGCAAGCCCTTTACGGCAGCAATCTCGCTCGGCTACAAGCGATCAAGGCCAGTGTGGATCCGCAAGGGCTGTTCAAGCAAAGCTTGGGCTTGTTCAATGCTTGAGGCAGGCTTCCCGACTGCAGCCATGACAAACATTTGACTGGCGCCGAACTCTTTAGAGGGAAGGGAATGCCTGCATCAGATTTGTGCAGGCATGGTCAACAATTCATCAAGGGCGACAAAGACGCCTGCCATGGTTCTAAGACAAGGGAGACACTGAATGAAACGAAGAACCTTTCTCACAGCCACAAGCGGCTTGCTGGCTTTGAATTTTTACGGCATACCCGCCAAAGCTGCGGGCGACAGCAGCCGCCCTAAATTCGCGGCGCTGTCATTGATTGGCAATACTCTCAATGTCATCACCTATCGACCGACCGTTGGTACAAAGCTCGACAGCAATTTAAAACAAAGTGCGGATTTACCGGGCGCCCCTTTTGATATCACCGCCTTGCGCACCATTCAATCCGCAATAGGTGCCTCGGATGCAGGGCGAGATGTTCTGCTCTACACAGCCCCAAAGACAGAGCTTTTTGGTCGACCAGGTGCACTCTTTGACGGGGATCAACTAAGGCTACCGAATGATTTGGCCGCGTCAATGAAGAAAGACGGGGCGACTCACCTCGTGTTGGTCACGAGAAGTCGCCACGAAGCTCAGTTCAAAGTGACGACGGGCACGATTGGCACCGGGCAACTCGAAGGTATCGGTTTTTACATCGATCGACATAAGAAGACTCGCAACCTGGACAGCGGAGAACACTCGTTCGGATACCTCGCGCCATTTGTTTGTTTGCAATTGTCTTTGGTAGAGCTCTCCAGCGCCAAGGTCTTAAGGCAGGAGACTATCAACGCATCCAAGATCATCGGCACGGTGCAAAACCCGCAAGATGGCCTGAACCCTTGGCAAGCCTTGAGTAACGAAGAAAAGGTATCAACCCTGGATCAGATGATTGAACGTGAACTGCAGTTCAATACCGCGAAACTCATCGAGGGTATTTGAGGCGTTCACCTGAGACATTGGGTCAGCCGGTTCACACCGCAGTCAAGGATGTCAAGACCTGACCCCCAGTCAAAGCAGCGATCAGATTGTCGACGGCCAAATTGCACATGGCGCGCCGCGTCGGCACCGAGGCGCTGGCGATATGCGGGGTGAGCACCACATTGCTCAGCGCCAACAAAGCCGGATTCAGCTGTGGCTCGCCCTCGAAGACATCCAGGCCCGCCGCGGCCAAGCGTCCTGCCGCCAGGGCCTGAGCCAGGGCGGCGTCGTCCACCACCCCGCCTCGAGCGATATTGACCAGGGTGGCGCTGGGCTTCATCAGCGCCAGCTCAGGCGCACCAATCAAGTGATGAGCGGCCGGTGTGTAGGGCACAACGATGATCAGATGGTCAGCGCGGCGCAGCAGTTCAGTCTTGTCCACCCATTGCGCCCTCAAGGGCGCCTCCAACTCGGGGGCTAATCGACTGCGGTTGTGATAGATCACCTGCATGCCGAAGCCCAGGGCCGCGCGGCGTGCAATCGCTTGCCCGATGCGCCCCATGCCCAGCACACCCAGGGTGCTGCCGTACACATCAGGCCCGGCCAAGAGGTCGATGGTCCATTGCTTCCAGCGACCGGCGCGCAAGTAGTGTTCAGCTTCTGTCACCCGCCGGGCTGCGGCCAGCAGCAGGGCAAAGCCAAAGTCGGCGGTGGTTTCTGTCAAGACATCGGGCGCGTTCGTCACCACCACGCCATGCGCCGCGCAGGCGGCCAGATCGACATTGTTATAGCCCACCGTCATCAAGCAGACCGCTCGCAAATCGGGGCATGCTTGCAGCAAGGTGGCATCGATCAGTTCGGTGCCGGTGGCAAAGATGCCGGCCTTGCCTTGCAGGCGGCGGATCAGCTCGGGCTGCGGCAGCGGCTCATCGTCCAGCGGCTCTTCCAGCTCGAAATGCTCGCGCAAGCGCTGCACGATGTCCGGAAAAATCCGCCGGGCCACCAACACGGAGAGACGTGCGCTCATCGCTCAGTCCTCCAAGAAACGGGTGAACTCTTGCACCGGCGCGCGCTCGGTTTGCAGGCTGTTCTCCACTGCGCTCGGGTCGGCATAACCCAGGGCCATGCCGCAGACCAGCATTTGTGTGGGCGCCAGTTGCAACTCCTCGGCGATCAAGCGATGGAATTGGGTGAAGGCAGCCTGCGGGCAGGTGTGCAAGCCATGGCCACGGGCGGCAATCATCAGGCTTTGCAAAAACATGCCGTAGTCCAGCCAACTGCCTTGCTGCATGACGCGGTCGATGGTGAACATCAGCCCGACCGGCGCATCAAAGAATCGGTAGTTACGGCCATGTTGAGCGTGCATGCCGGCGCGGTCGGTCTTGGCCAGGCCCAGCAGGCCATAGAGGTCCCAACCGACCTTGCGGCGGCGGTCAATATAGGGCGAGGTCCACTGCTGCGGGTAGTAGGCGTATTCCTCGCTGTGCGTGGCCAGCTCCACCGGGTTCTCGTAAACGGCCATGATGCGATCGCTGAGTCGGGTCTTGGCGGCTCCGCTCAAGACATGCACCTGCCAGGGCTGGGTGTTGGTGCCCGAAGGCGCGCGCGCGGCCACCTGCAAGATTTGCTCGATCAACTCACGCGGCACCGGGGTGGGCAAAAAAGCCCGCATCGAGCGACGCGTCGCGATGGCGGCATCTACAGCAGCGCTGGCTTCGGCGCTCGGGGAATCAAACAAATTCACGGCATCAGTCCTTCAGGGTTTGGGGCATTCCGGATTCCATCGCGGCCTCGCATTCTTTCATCGCCCGCGCTCTTCGTTCTTGGCTGCGCACTTTGCCAGAGCCACCAGCTGTGCGCGGCCTCGTTCAAGGTGTTGACTTGGCAGGCAAGCGTGGTGGAGAGATCCCGCCCATAGCCACCGGCCATGCTCAGCGCCACCGGGATGCCGCGCTCGCGCAGGGCTTGCAGCACCCGCTGATCTCGCGCCAACATGCCCGCGGTGCTGAGCTTGAGCCGGCCCAGGCGATCCCCTTCGTGGGGGTCGGCGCCGGCCAGATAAAACGCCAAGCCCGGCCATTGCTCACTGAATTGCTCGCCGTGCTGTGCCCAGACTTTCTCCAGGGCCTCGTCCAAAGCGGCCAAGTAGGCAGCATCGCCGCAGTCGTCGGGCAGGTCCACGTCCAGATCGCTGGCTTCCTTGCGCGCCGGGAAGTTCTTGGCGCCATGCATGGAAAAAGTGAACACACTGGCATCGTCGCGAAAAATCGCCGCCGTGCCATTGCCTTGGTGCACATCCAGATCAATCACCAAGACGCGCAGCAATTGGCGATGGGCGCGGTGCCATTCCGCCTGCATCAGGCGCGCCGCTACGGCCACATCATTGAAGACACAGTAGCCAGAGCCCCGATCGGCATAAGCATGGTGGGTGCCGCCCGCCATATTGGCGGCCACGCCCTCCGCCAGCGCGGCGCGGGCCGCCATGATGCTGGCGCCCACCGAGCGGCGTGAGCGCTCGGCCATCTGCGGCGACCAAGGAAAGCCAATCTCACGCTGCGCGGCGGGACTGAGTCGCCCCAGCAGTACAGCGTCCACATGGTCCTGTGTGTGGGCCAGCGTCAGCTCTGCCTCGCTGGCCGGCTCGGCCGGCTGCATGCGCAAGAGACCCGGGTCACGCTCAAAGTACTCGCGCAACAAGCGGTACTTGGACTGAGGGAATGGGTGGCCCGGCGGCAAGGCCAGACTGAACGCATCGGAGTGAAAAGCCAGCATGGACCTAAGCGTAGCGGGTTTGGCGCTTTCGGGCCGCCCCTGGGGCTGTCATGCGCTTGTCACTGGCAGCCCTCAATCTGCAACTCCTGTGCCGGTCTTCACGCTTGGCACATCACCGGCGACCGCGCCGATTTCCAGGCCTCACCCCTAGTTTGCTGCGCCGCAACAAAATTCTCTTGCAATGCAGCGCAAGGTCCTTATACTGACAATTGTTGCAGTGCAACAATCATTGCTGTCGATCGAGTTTCAACAGAAATCAACGGGGTTGCCCCCCGAACCAGGAGTGCCTCACCATGCTGACCGCTGAACAAATCATCGCCGCCCACAAAGCCAATGTCGAAACCCTGTTTGGTCTGACCAACAAGGCTTTCGAAGGCGTCGAAAAGCTCGTCGAACTGAACCTGCAAGTGGCCCGCGCCGCTCTGAGCGAAGCTTCGGAGTCGACCCAAGCCGCCCTGTCGGTGAAGGACGCCCAAGAGCTGCTGAGCCTGCAATCGGCCCTGCTGCAACCCAGCGCCGAGAAGGCCGCTTCTTACAGCCGCCATCTGTACGACATCGCCACCGCCACCAACGCCGAAGTGGCCAAGGTTGCTGAAGCCCAATTCGCTGACTTGCAAGCCAAGTTCTCCGCCGTGGTGGAAAGCGCCGCCAAGAACGCCCCGGCCGGCACCGAAAACGCCGTGGCCTTCGTGAAGACCGCTGTGGCCGCCGCCAACAACGCGATCGAGTCGGTGCAAAAAGCCAGCAAGCAAGCCGTTGAAGTGGCCGAAGCCAACTTCGAAGCGGCCACCAGTTCCGCTGTCAAAGCCACGCAGACCGCTGCTCGCAACGCCAAGCGCGCTGCAGCCTAAGTCCAAAGGCTGAAATAGAAGAAGAGCGCCACAGGTCGGTGGCACGCATCCGCGTGCTGAACTGAAACCTGCCTAGACTGCAGCTCACCGCAGTACCCGAGCCCGCTGTTCGCAGCGGGCTTTTTTCATGGGCAAGCGCTGCCAGCCATTGCCGCGCTACAAGCACACTCTCACCAGCACTTGCCCCGCATCCAGACCATTTTGCTGCACCGCAACAAAATCTCTTGCATTGCCAAGAAGCTCCCGTATACTCGGTTTTGTTGCGGTGCAGCAATTCACCGCGAGATTCGATTCCATCGTTATCAATCCGGGGCAGAAGCCCCTTCAAGGAGCTCAGCATGCTGACCGCAGAACAATTCTTCGCCGCCCACAAAGCCAATGTCGAAACCCTTTTCGGCCTGACCAACAAGGCCTTCGAAGGCGTTGAGAAGCTGGTGGAACTGAATATGCAAGTGGCCAAGACCGCCCTCGGCGAAGCCGTGGAGTCGACCCAAGCCCTGCTGTCCGTCAAGGACGCCCAAGAGCTGCTGAGCCTGCAATCGGCCCTGCTGCAACCCAGCGCCGAAAAGGCCGCCTCTTACAGCCGCCATCTGCAAGAAATCGCCAGCAGCACCAGCGCCGAAGTCTCCAAGGCTGCCGAAGCGCAACTGGCTGAGCTGCAAAGCAACTTCGCCTCGGTGATCGACGCCGCAGCCAAGAACGCACCGGCCGGTTCCGAGAACGCCGTTGCCATCGTCAAGGCTGCCATCGCCAGCGCCAACACCGCTTTCGAGTCGGTGCAAAAGGCCAGCAAGCAAGCCGTGGACGTGGCCACGGCAAACCTCCAAGCTGCGACCAACACCGCAGTCAAGGCTTCGCAAACCGGCAGCCGCGCCAAGCGCGCTGCTTGAGTTGTCTGATTGAGTCTGGCTGGCGCGCGCGTCGGCTCTGCGACTCAAGCAGCGAGCTTTGAATGTAGAAGGGCCCGACGCAACACTGCGTCGGGCCCTTTTTCCATTTCCCGGCCAAAGCTCAAACCGGCCGAATATGCAGCTGGTCGAGTTGATCGGCTACCAACTCCAAGCGCAGCAAGGGGTTGTCCAACTGCATCAGGCGCTGGCGCGCATCGGGCGGCAAAGGCAGCAACTCGCTCCAGCGGTTGGACAGCCAGGCGCAATCGCCCCAGTGATAAGGCGGCTGCAGCGGCAGGTCGGCGGCGGCCGCGCCTTGCTCCAAGTTGTGCAGCAGGGTGCGCAGCAATTCGGCGGCGGGTTGCAGATCCTTAGGCACGGCGACCGCGGCATCGTCATCCAACAATTCGCCCTCGCCCATCCACAGCCCGTGGGGCAGGCAATGGCTGCGGCTCAAGCGAAAGCGCTGACCGCCGCGACAGCGCAGATGCAGCAAGCCGGCTTGTACCGATTCCAAAGACTCGATATGCGCCAGCGTGCCCACTTCATTGAAGCGCTCGCGAACGAAAGCGCCATCGGCTTGCGGGTCGAGCCGGCGCACCTCGCCGCCTTCAAGCAGGCTGACCACACCGAAGGGCTGGCCCGCCTTGTGGCAGCGCGCCACCATATCCAGATAACGCGGCTCAAAGATCTGCAGCTGCAGATAGCCGTCAGGGAAAAGCACCGACTGCAGCGGGAAGATCGGTGTTCTTGGCAAAGACATGGGCAGCGGCTGGCTCATCACTTGCATCATGCCAGCCGCTCGAGCGGCGTCAACGGGTCTTGCTTTCGATGCGGGCGCGGATCTGCGAGAGCATCTGCTGAGCCACGTCGCGGCCCGCCTGAATCGAGCGTTTGCGGGCGGTGAAATCGGCGCTGCCAATACCGTCCAATTTGGGCCGCAAAACCACATCGGCCTCACGCAATTCGAAGTTATTGATGCTGCGACCCATGATGGAGAAGGTCTGCAAAAGCATGCGAATCGCGTCGCCGCCCGGCTTCTCATCGGGTGGCGAGCTGATGTCCACCGCAATGATCAGCTCTGCGCCCATCTGCTTGGCATAGCGCACCGGCACCGGCGCCACCAGGCCGCCATCGACATACTCACGCGTACCGATCTTGACTGGCTGAAACACCGCCGGCACCGAGCTTGAAGCCCGCACCGCCGCGCCCGCATCGCCGCGCTGGAACAAGACCCCCGAGCCATCCGACAAATCGGTGGCGACGATGCCCAGCGGCAGTTTCATCTGCTCGATCTGGCGTCCACCGGTTTTCTCGCGCACATAGCGGGCCAGCGCCTCGCCGCGAATCAGCCCACGCGTGGGGAAGGCCCAGTCAGTGATGGCGCCCTCATCCATGTTCTCAGCCAAGCTGGCCAGTTCGCGCCCGCTCATGCCCGAGGCATAAAGCGCCGCCACCAGGCTGCCGGCTGAAGTGCCCGCCACCAAGTCGACTTTGATGCCGGCTTCTTCCAAGACCTGAATCACGCCGATATGCGCAAAGCCACGCGCCGCGCCGCCGCCCAAAGCCAGGCCAATGCGTGGCGGCACACGGGGCGCCACCGGTTTCACCACGGCAGGCGCGGCAACCTCTAGCGGAGGCGGCGTGGACTGCGCGGGGGCATGGGACGAAGTCCCCAAAGAAGGCAGACTGCTGCAGGCGCTCAAAGCACTGAGCCCGAGCAAGATCACGAGACGGAGAACCCAGGCCTGGCCGCAGGCCTTTGAAAGTCGGTCAGAAAGCATGGCGGGATTCTAGAGGGCCGTTCATGCCTCCTTTCAGCAGAGCTAGGGCCCGCTTGCGCACAGCTGGGTAGCTACAGGAACGGCACCGTGCGGCGTAAAAACCCCCATCCAAAGCCTCTCTTCACGCGGCCACAATCCGCGCCATGAATTCACATGCCTCGCCTATCCGCCGCTGGGTCAAGCGACTGTTCCTTGGCCTGGTGGCCCTACTGGTCTTATTGCTCTTGACGATTTGGCTCTTGATGCGCGCCAGCCTGCCGCAGTTGGACGGCAAGCTCACCCTGCCCGGCCTGCAAGCGCCACTGAGCCTGCAACGCGACTCACTAGGCACCGCCGTGCTGCAAGCTCAGACTCGGCCGGACCTGGCCCGAGGCATTGGCTATCTACACGCTCAAGAGCGTTTCTTTGAGATGGATCTGACGCGCCGCTCGGCGGCCGGCGAGTTGTCGGCCCTGTTTGGTGAAAAGGCCTTGCCGCGCGACAAAGGGCGTCGCCAGCACCGCTTGCGCGCCCGACTCAGCGAGCGCTTCAAACAACTGCCCCAGGTCGATCAAGACTTGCTGCAAGCCTATGCGGACGGCGTCAACACCGGCTTGCAGACGCTGCGACTGCGCCCCTGGCAATACCTGATCCTGCAAGCCGAACCTCAGGCCTGGAGTCCGGTGGACTCGCTGCTGGTGGTGGGCGAGATGTTTTGGATGCTGCAAGGGCAGAGCTTCGAGACCGGCTTCGAACTCGCCCGCTTTCGCGAGCGCAGCGGCGATGCGCTTTTCAACTGGCTCAATCCGCGTGGCGGCAGCTGGGACGCGGCGCTGGACGGCAGCACCCTGCCCTCTGCGCCCTTGCCGAGCGCCGAGCAATTGGATCTGCGCACAAAGCCCGGCAGCTCACAAGCCATGAGGGCACCGCGCCCAGGCTTGAGCCTGAGCGATGAAGCCGGCCTGGTCGGCAGCAATAACTGGGCAGTGGCCGGCAGCCGCAGCAAGAATGGCCGCGCCATCCTGGCCGACGATATGCATCTGGGTCTGGGCGTACCCAGCATCTGGTACCGCGCCCAGTTTGAATTGAAGGTCCCCGAGAGTCGACGCCAACTACGCGCCGCAGGCCTGAGCCTGCCCGGCATGCCCGGCCTGGTGGTGGGCAGCAACGGCCATGTGGCCTGGGGCTTCACCAATGCCTATGGCCAGTGGTTTGACTGGATCAAGCTGCCGCAAGACCTGGCACCACTTCGCGCCAGCGGCCGGCTGCAAAGCCACCAGGAGCTGATCGCGGTGAAAGGCAAGGTCGCGCAAGCTTTGACGGTCGAAGAATTCGACGGCTCGCCGCTGCTGCGTGAACATGAAGGCCAGCACTATGCGCTGCGCTGGATTGCCCATCAGGCCGAGGCCTATAACCTCGAACTTGATCGGATGATGCAGGCCAAAGACATCAAACTAGCCTTGCACACGGCCGCGCTCTCAGGCATTCCGCACCAGAACATATTGGTGGCCGATGCGCAGGGTCAGATCGGCTGGAGCTTGGCCGGCCGGATCTGGGCGCAGCGCTCGCTGGACAGCAGTTATGCCCGCTTTCAATCAACGGATCTGCCCGCCGCCAGCTGGTTGGCGCCCAAGGACTATCCCAAGATCCTGAACCCCAAAGATGGCCTACTCTGGACCGCCAACAACCGCCAATTGGGCGGCGAACAAGCCGCCCTGATCGGCGACGGTGGCTTCGGCTTTGGCGCCCGCGCTCAGCAGATTCGTGACCGTCTGGCTGAGCAGCCGCTGCACGACCAAGCCAGCATTGCCGCCCTGCACTTTGATTATGAAGCGCGCTTCATCAAGAGCTGGAGCCAGCGCATCAGCCAAGTCACACAGGCCAGCCCGGCCCATGCCGAGGTGCAGCGCATCTTGCAGCAATGGAATGGCCGCGCCGACGCCGATCAGGTCGGCTACCGCCTGGCCCGCGCCGTGCGCCTGCGCATGCTCGACACGCTCTGGGCCGCATGGACCACGCCCCTCTTGGGCGCCCAGCAAGGTGACGAGAAACTGCGCTTCAAATGGCAGGCACATTTCGAGTACAGCGCGACTCAAGCGCTAGAGCAGCGCGCAGCGCATTTGCTGCCGGCGGGCTATGCCAGCTGGGACGCCTTGCTGCTCGCGCAGGTCGATGCGGCGGTGAAAGAGCTGACGCGTGAAGGCAAACAGCCGCTGACCCAAGCCACCTGGGGCCAGCACAACGCCAGCCGCATTCAGCATGTGATGTCCAAGGCGATCCCGCCGCTGTCATGGCTGCTGGACATGCCCTCGCTGCCGCAAAGCGGCGACTCGAATTTGCCGCATGTGGCTCACCCCGCCTTCGGCCAGTCGCAGCGCATGGTGGTCTCGCCCGGTCTGGAGGAAGAAGCTTTGATGGCCATGCCCGGCGGGCAAAGCGGCCACCCCCTCTCACCCTATTACGGCGCCGGCCATGCGGAATGGGCCGCAGGCAAGCCCACCGCCTTGCTGGCTGGCCCGGCCCGCCATCAGTTGGACGCCAAGCCGGCCGACCCCGCCCGCTGATTTGCGCGCGGCCGGCCAGCCCCTGGCCGCAGCCTCAAGACAGCTTGTAGCTCTGCAAATGGATGCTGGTCTCGGTCGCGCCTATGCCCTTGATCAGCCGCACCCGCTCCAGCACCTCGGCCAGTTCGCCCAAAGTGGCGGCGCGCAACTCGGCCAGCAAGTCCCAGCGGCCATTGGTGTCGAAGAGGCCAGACACGCCGGGCTCGCCCAGCAAGATGCTGATCACCTCGCGCGTCTTGTTGCCCTCCACCGCAATGCTGGTCCAGGCAGTGATTTCATTGGGCGTCACATCCGGTCGCAGCTTGACGGTGTAGCCCACGATTACACCGCTGTCTTCCAGCTTGGTGATGCGGTTGCTGACCGTGCCGCGCGAGACCTTCAACTTGTTGGCCAAGGTGGCCACGCTGGCGCGGGCATCCAGGCGCAAAAGCGCCATCAGTTGTTGGTCCAAGCTGTCCATGCGCGTCCGTTTCTGAGTTGACTTTGATCCAGGGCCAAGTCCTTGAGCGCCTGGGCGAGACTCGCCCAAACGCCAGTAGATTTTGCCATATTGGCAATTACTCCTGACGAAATGGCAAGTTTCTATCATTTATTGAGCACTTTTTGCTCTTCTCGCTAACAGCCGGCTTGGCAAGAATCTCCCCAACGAGAACAACGGAGACTTTCATGACCACCTTGCTGACCACCCAAGACGTCGCCCACATCAGCCAAACACTCGGCCTCGCCGAGGTTTTCAAACGCATGGTGGGCTATTTGGAAGCCGACTATTTGCGCTGGGCCGAATTCGACAAATGCGCCCGTGTCGCCAGCCACTCCGAAGACGGCGTGATCGAGTTGATGCCCATCGCCGACGGCGAGCTCTACAGCTTCAAATACGTCAATGGCCACCCCAAGAACACCAAGTCGGGCCTGCCCACGGTGATGGCCGTTGGCCTGCTGGCCGAAGTGGCTACCGGCCGACCTGAGTTAGTCAGCGAGTTGACCTTGACCACCGCCATCCGCACCGCCGCTACTTCGGTGATGGCCGCCAAGGCCCTGGCCCGCAAGAACTCCCGCAGCATGGCCTTGATTGGCAATGGCGCGCAAAGCGAGTTCCAGGCCCTGGCCTTCCACTACCTGCTGGGCATTGAAGATATCCGCCTCTTCGACATCGAGCCCGCCGCCACCGCCAAGCTGCAACGCAATCTGGCAGGCATCCCGGGCTTGAAACTGATCCCCTGCCAAAGCACCGCCGAAGCGGTGCGCGGCGCCGACATCATTACCACGGTGACGGCCGACAAGACCAACGCCACCATCATCACGCCGGAGATGATTGAGCCCGGCATGCACATCAACGGCGTCGGCGGAGACTGCCCCGGCAAGACCGAGATGCACCGCGGTGTGTTGGAGGCGTCCAAGGTCTTCGTCGAGTTCGAGCCGCAATCGCGCATCGAAGGCGATCTGCAGCAGATGCCGGCCGACTTTGCGGTCACCGAGTTCTGGCAAGTGCTCAAGGGCATCAGCCAAGGCCGCGAGAACGAACAAGACATCACCTTCTTCGACTCGGTCGGCTTTGCACTGGAAGATTTTTCGGCCCTGCGTTTGCTGCGCGACTGCGCCCGCGAACTGGGCCTGGGGCAAGACGTGGCCCTGATCCCCTCGATGGCCGATCCCAAGGACTTGTTCGGTCAGCTGAGCAGTACACCGGCCGCGCCCGCGCAATTCACGATCAGCCGCCTGGCCGCCTGAAGCTCACAGCGGAGCGCTGCGCTTCGCTGAAAACGGAGTACTGCGCTTCGCTCAAAGCGCCCAGCCCGAGTCGGCCGAATTGCCACCTCGGCTTTGGCGCCTTTGCTCGCGCAAGCTGCGGATCACCTCATCGAGCCGGGCGCGATCGGCCTCGGCCAAGGCCGCCACGATGCGTGCGCTGAGTTGCGGCAGATCGGCTTGCACCGCCTGTGCCGCCTGGTCGCGCCGTGTTTGCCTGGCGGCCATGCCCTGGGCCGCCATCTTGGCCAGATCCTCTTGCGACGAGGCCTTGTACAAGCGTTCCAGCGCTTGGTAGGTGGGCATGGCCACCACATCGCGCACACGGATTTCGCCCGGCTCAAACACCCGCACCAGCAGATCCAAGGCGGCAGGGGTGTCGCCCTGGGTTTCGGCCATCAGGGCCAACTCCAGCAAGACCGGCCGACGCACTGCATGCCAACCGGCCGACTCCGCCTTGCTCAAGGCGGCCAAGAAGGCCCCGCGCGCTAACTGCAAGCGCCCACAGCGCCGATGCCAACGGGCCAGATTGGCGCGCCACATATAAGTGATGTACTCGCCAGCCAGGGCTGGCACCAAGCTGTCGGCCTCATCCGCAAAACTGTCCACCTTGTGCAGAATCGCCAAGGCCATGGGCGCCTGCCCCGCCTCTTGGTACATATCGTGCAGGCTGCAACTCAGGTGCACCGCATTGGAGAAACGCCGCAGTCGCTCATGGACGGGGCTGTGCTGATCCATATAGCCTAGCGCCTCGAACATGAATCGTTCGGCCGAGGTTCCGTCGCCCATGAAGAAATACGTCGTTGCCGCGCGCTCCAAGGCTTGCGAGGCCAACAGTCGATCTTTCAACAAAAGGCTGTCTTGTATGGCCACTTGCGCCGCGCGCAAGGCCTGCTCCGGCATGCCGAATTGGGTGTGCGCAAAAGCCAGCTGACTCATCAACAAAGCGCGCTGGCTGGAAGGCTGATCCAAGGAAACCAGGTCCAGCATCTTGGTGCACTCACGCAAGACCTCGTCAAACCGGTCCCATTGAATGAGGCCGCTGATGCTCAACAGTCGGACGCGGAACTCCAGCTCGCGCAAACCCGCGTCATTGGGGAGCTCCAAGCTCTGAATGGCCGCCAGCAAGCGCTGAATGGCCTCAAAGCCCGCTTCCAGGCTGCCGGCCTGAATCAGCTCTTGCGCCGCAAGGCATTGGGACTCCAGGCCTGGCAGGGCCGCTGCCACTTTGGCATTTGCGCTCAATGCACCCATCGTCGACGTCCTTCTTGGATTTCTACCGCAACTATCCCTCAATCTTCAAAGTACTGCCGTCGAAGTTTTGCATACCGCCCATCGCGCTTGAGCGTGTCCAAAGCCGATTGCAGGCGCTGCCGGACCAGCGGATCGCCATTCGGGTGCAAGCCGTACCAGTAAGCCAAGCGCGTGTCCAACTCATGCACCTGGGTCAGCGACGCATAGGGCAGCTTGTGCTGGCGCAAATGCCAGGCGGCCGCCCAGTCGAGGATCACCAGATAGTCCATGCGACTGGCCAGCAATTTACGCAGATTGCTGGCGTCGTCTTGGGCCCATTCAATCTCTTCCTCGGACTTGAGTCCGAGCGCCAACAATTGCTTGCCCGAGGCCGATTCCCGCACCACGCCCAAGCGACTGCCTTGCAATTGATTCAAACCCGTGAAGGCCAGATCGCGGCGCTTGCTTAAGCGGTAAATGACGATGCGGCGTTCGCTGATCGGGCCCACCCATTGGTACTGGGCCTCACGCTCCGGCAATCGAGCCAAGGAGAAGAGCACCGAGTCGCGCATCTCTGCCGCGGCGCGCACCGCACGCACCCAGGGTTGCACTTCCACATCGAGTTTGACTTGAGCCTCGCGGGCCATCAGGCGCAAGAGATCGACGCTGAATCCGGCCGGCCCGGCCTCGCCCGAGTAATTCAGGGGCGGCAGGTTTTCGGTCAGGCCGCGCAGCACTGAAGCTGTGGCCGACGAAGCGCCGGCAACCGCTGCTTCAGCAGCAGGACCAGCCGGCAGCAGCGCACCCAAGAACAGGCCGTTCAATTCGCGCCGCGTCAGCATCCAAGAATCTCCACCAAGCCTGGGCCAAGAGTCAGTGTATGCCGGCAGTCTGACTTCAATATTTCAGGCCTTCAGGCCGCCTCAAATGCCGAACGAACTCGCGCATCCAGTTCTTCCAAACTGAGAGGCAGCCGCTCGCGCGCCGGGCTTTGCAGGCTGCGCAGGGGCGCACCCCAAATGGGGTTGGGGAAATGGCTGTCCCAATCGAAACGGGCAACCACATGCCAATGCAGATGCGGCACCACATTGCCCAGGGTGGCCAGATTGATCTTGGTGGGCTGCAAAGCCTCTCGCAACACGCGCTCGATGAGCGCCACCGCCTCCATGCAGGCCAGCCGATCGACCGCGCTGAGATCGCTGAACTCGGCCACATGCGATTGCCAAATCAGGCGATAAAAGGCGGGGAAATTCTCATCCTCGACCCGCACGATGCGCCACTTCGGCGTGTGCAAAATCTCCAGCCCGCCCGGCTCCTGGCACAAGGGACAGGAAGAACTAGACAAAGGTGAACTCATTTCAAGTCGAGGGCGTGGCTAAGATGCGCCGACTGTAACAAGCCCCCAAGAGAAAGCGCCGCATGAGTCAGCCCACGCCCAAGACCTTTGAGTCGTGCACACCAGGCCGGCGCTTTGCCCTGCTCGGCCTGGCCTTGAGCACGTGGAGCTTCGGCGGCTTCAGCCACGCCCAGACTGAGGCCTGGCCCAGCAAGCCGATCAAATGGGTGGTGGCCTATCCCGCTGGCGGCGGCTCCGACTTTCTGGCCCGCCAAATCGCCCCACAGTTGGGCAAGCAACTCGGCCAGACCCTCATCATCGACAACCGCCCCGGTGCTGCCGGCATCATCGGCAGCGACGCGGTGGCCAAGGCCCCGCCCGATGGCTACACCCTGCTCAGTGGCGACAACGGGGTGATGGTCTTCAATTCGGCGCTGTACAAAAAACTGCCCTATGCGCCCAGTGACTTTGCGCCGGTGGGCTTGATGGCGCGCTTTCCGCTGATCCTGACGGTCAACCCACAGTCTGGTTTCAGCGACGCCAAGCAATGGCTGCAAGCCGTCAAGGCCAATCCCGGCAAGTACAGCTATGCCTCGGCCGGCATCGGCAGCCCGCACCACCTGGCCATGGAGATGATCAAAGAGAAGACGCAGAGCTTCATCGTCCATGTGCCCTATCGCGGTACGGCCTTTGCCGTGCAAGACCTGATGAGCGGCGTCGTGCCCATGGCCATCTTGGACTGCGCCGCCGGCTTGCCGCAGATCCGCGCCGGCAAGCTGCGCGCCTTGGCCGTCTTGAGCACACAGCGTTTAAAGCAACTGCCCGAGGTACCCACTTTTGAAGAACTGGGGCTGAAGGGGCTTGAAGTCTCCGCATGGCAAGGGCTGTTCCTGCCCAAGAGCACACCCGAGGCCATCGTCAAGCGAATGAGCAGCGAGATGCAAAAAGCCCTGGCCCAGCCCGAGCTGAAAGCCAGGCTGGAAGACTTTGGTCTGGAAGTCAGCGCGAGCGACGGCCCCGCACTGGCCCGCTGGATTCAGCAGGAAACCCAGTCCTGGCACGCCCTGATCAAAAACCGAAATTTGTCAGCCGACTGAGGGCGCAAAAACGCCATATAGCGCCATATAGCGCCATACAGCGCCATACAACGCCTTCCGTGACTCGCCCGGCTTAGACCAGCACCCGCTCAATCCCGCCGTTATTGGCCTTGGCCACATACTCGGGCATCCAATCCTCGCCGAGGATCTTCTTGGCCATTTCCACCACGATGTAGTCGGCCTCGAGCAGACCGTTTTGCAGGTCGCCGCCGTAACGCGACAGGCCTTGCAAGCAGCTCGGGCAGCTGGTCAAGATCTTAAGATTCTCGGCCGCCGCGACCTTGCCGCTGTCGCGCAGCTGGGCTTCGGTCTTGCGCAGCTCTTCTTCCTTGCGGAAGCGGATCTGGGTGGAGATGTCCGGCCGGGTCACGCCCAAGGTGCCGCTCTCGCCACAGCAGCGCTTGCTCTCGACCACGTTGTCGCCCACCAAGGCCTTGACGGTCTTCATCGGCTCCTGCAGCTTCATCGGCGTATGGCAAGGGTCGTGGTAGAGATAGCTCTTGTCGGAACCAAGGGTGATGCCCTTTTCCAGCAGGTACTCGTGGATGTCGATGATGCGGCAGCCGGGGAAAATCTCCTCGAACTTATAGCCCTGTAACTGGTCATAGCAGGTGCCACAAGAAACCACCACGGTCTTGATGTCCAGGTAGTTCAGAGTATTGGCCACGCGGTGGAAGAGCACCCGGTTGTCGGTGATCATCTTCTCGGCCTTGTCGAACTGGCCCGAGCCGCGCTGCGGATAGCCGCAGCACAAATAACCCGGTGGCAGCACGGTCTGCACGCCGGCGTGCCAGAGCATGGCCTGCGTCGCCAGGCCCACCTGGCTGAACAGGCGCTCGGAGCCGCAGCCTGGGAAATAGAACACGGCCTCCGTCTCGGCCGTGGTGGCGGCAGGATTCCGGATGATGGGCACGTAGTCCTTGTCCTCGATGTCCAAGAGCGCGCGCGCCGTCTTTTTGGGCAGTCCGCCGGGCAGCTTCTTGTTGATGAAGTGGATGACCTGTTCCTTGATCGGCGCCGGGCCCAGAGTGGCGCGCGGGGCCTCGGTCTGCTTCTTGGCAAAGGTCTTCAGCACATCATGCGCCAGGCGTTGGGCCTTGAAGCCCACGCCCACCATGGCCGCCCGCGCCATCTTGATGGTCTCTGGGTTGGTGGCGTTCAACATGAACATGGCCGCGGCATTGCCGGGGCGGAAGCTCTTCTGGCCCATCTTGCGCAAGAGGTTGCGCATATTCATGGTCACATCGCCAAAGTCGATCTTGACCGGGCAGGGATTCGCGCATTTGTGGCAGACCGTGCAGTGGTCGGCCACATCCTCAAACTCTTCCCAATGCTTGATCGAGATGCCGCGGCGGGTCTGCTCTTCGTACAAGAAGGCCTCGACCAGCAATGAAGTGGCCAAGATCTTGTTGCGCGGTGAATAGAGCAAGTTGGCGCGCGGCACATGGGTGGCGCAAACCGGCTTGCACTTGCCGCAGCGCAGGCAGTCCTTGATGCTGTCGCTGATGGCGCCGATATCGCTTTGCTGCATGATCAGCGACTCATGCCCCATCAGCCCAAAGCTGGGCGTGTAGGCGTTGGTCAAGTCCGCAAAAGTGGTCATGGACTCCGGGCCACCCAAGCGCAAGAGCTTGCCCTTGTTGAAGCGCCCTTCTGGGTCCACCTTGGCCTTGTAGCCAGCAAAAGGCGCCAGCTCTTCGTCGCTGAGGAACTCCAACTTGGTGATGCCGATGCCGTGCTCACCCGAGATCACACCGTCGAGGCTGCGCGCCAGCTTCATGATGCGGGCCACCGCCTCATGCGCCGTCTGCAGCATCTCGTAGTTGTCGGAGTTGACCGGAATGTTGGTGTGCACATTGCCATCGCCGGCATGCATATGCAGAGCCACCCAGACCCGGCCGCGCAGCTGCTCCTGATGGATGCGCTTGCACTCGTCCAGAATCGCCGCAAAAGCGCCACCGGTGAAGATGGCTTGCAGTGGCTTGAGGATTTGCGTCTTCCAAGAGGCGCGCAGGCTGTGGTCTTGCAACTGATCGAAGAAGCTGCGGCCGTCTGCTTGAGCCACATCCAGCTGATCCAGCCACAGTTGCCACTGGCCACCGACCTCGTCCAAGAGCACAAGCGCCTGCTGGACCCGGTCGCCCAAGAGCTCGGCGCTGGGGATATCGCCCGCGTCATCGCTCTTGCCCAGGGGCAAAGCGCCTTGGCTGAACAGCTTCTTGAGCGCCGCCACAAAGCCCAGCTTGTTGCGCAGGCTCAACTCGATATTGATGCGCTCGATGCCCAGGGTGTACTCACCCATGCGCGGCAGCGGGATCACCACATCCTCGTTCACCTTGAAGGCATTGGTGTGCTTGGAGATGGCAGCCGTACGCTTGCGATCCAGCCAGAACTTCTTGCGCGCATCGGCGCTGATGGCCACAAAACCCTCGCCATTGCGGCCATTGGCCAGGCGCACCACCTCGGAGGTGGCGCGCGCCACCGCATCGGCGTCTTCGCCGACGATATCGCCCACCAAGACCATCTTGGGCAAGCCGCCGCTGGAGGCGCCGGCCAGATTGGCGCGCTTGCTCTTGGTGGCGTAGCCCACCGCCTTCAAATAACGATCGTCCAGATGCTCCAAACCCGCCAGCACCGCGCCGCCGGGGCGCTTGGCTTCGGCGAACATGAAGTCCTTGATGTCGACAATGGCCGGCACGCAGTCCTTGGGGTTGCCGAAGAACTCCAGGCAGACGGTACGCACATGGGCGGGCATCTTGTGCACCACCCAGCGGGCGCTGGTGATCAGGCCGTCGCAGCCTTCTTTTTGGATGCCGGGTAGGCCGGCGAGGAATTTGTCGGTGACGTCCTTGCCCAGGCCTTCTTTGCGGAAGACGCGGCCGGGGATGTCGAGCCGCTCGGTGCGCTCCAGCTTCTTGCCCGAGGCGTCGAAGTAGCGCAGCTCAAAGCTGGCCGTCTCCACATCATGGATCTTGCCCATATTGTGGTTGAGGCGAACCACATCCAGCCATTTGGCATCCGGCGTGACCATGCGCCAAGAAGCGAGGTTATCGAGCGCCGTGCCCCAGAGCACCGCCTTTTTGCCGCCGGCATTCATCGCCACATTGCCGCCCACACAGGAGGCCTCGGCGCTGGTCGGGTCGACGGCGAAGACAAAGCCATGCTGCTCCGCCAGGTCCGCCACGCGCTGCGTCACCACCCCGGCTTCGCTGAAAATGGTGGCCACTTCACGGTCCATGCCGGGCAAAGTCAGCATCTCGACGCCGCGCAGCGCTTCGAGCTTCTCGGTATTGATGACCGCGCTGTTCCAAACCAGGGGCACGGCGCCGCCGGTATAGCCGGTGCCGCCGCCGCGCGGGATGATGGTCAGACCCAGCTCGATACAGCCCTTCACCAGCTGCGCCATTTCGGCCTCGGAGTCGGGGGTCAACACGACGAAGGGGTACTCGACCCGCCAGTCGGTGGCATCGGTCACATGCGAGACGCGCGCCAGGCCGTCGAACTTGATGTTGTCGCGCGCCGTGGTCTTGCCCAAGAGGCGTGTGGTGCGGCGGCGCAATTCGGCCACCGCATCAAACTGGGCCGCAAATTGATTGATGGCCTTGCGTGCGGCCGTCAGCAACTCGCCCACCGAGGCGTCGCGCTGCGGGTCGCTGGCCGGATCGCGGCGGCGCTCCACCTCGTGCAAGCGGTGCTCCAAGGCCTCGATCAATAGGTTGCGGCGCTTCGGGTTGTCCAGCAAATCGTCTTGCAAATAGGGGTTGCGCTGCACCACCCAGATATCGCCCAAGACTTCGTAGAGCATGCGGGCCGAACGGCCGGTGCGACGCTCTTGGCGCAGCTGATTCAACAGCTCCCAGGCATGGCTGCCGAGCAGGCGAATGACGATTTCGCGGTCGGAGAAGGAGGTGTAGTTGTAGGGAATCTCGCGCAGACGGGGCGCAGCGGGTGCGCCATCAGCGCCATGCTTGGCAAGAGGCAGATCTTGAGCGGGGACAGACATCAGCGGATGCGGTGCATTCATGGCGGCCGGGCGCGGACAAAGCGCCCATGGTTGGCTGCAACCCGGCCTCCTGGGAAGGCCTCGGTCGCAAGGCTGGAATTTTGCAACGGCGCTGGCGGGCTTTTGGCCCTGGGCATCGTGAGACAAACCTAATCGGATCAAAGCTCGGTCTTGGAGCTTTGTTTCAGCGGGGCTGCCCTTGGGTTGGACCGTCACCCGCCCAGCGGGGCATGAACCCAAGGCCGGGCTGCGATCCTACCGCAGCGCAGCATTTCCCAGCCTCAGCGCCAGCAATGTCCTTGCCAAATCGAGCACTTCGCGAGCAAGCAAGCAGCGCTTCGCTCGGTGCGAAGTGCGCGCAAGTCAGCGCGCCAAACTGTCACAATCCGCGCCGAACATCTTGCGTTTGTCTATCGCGCATCCCTATTACCGACGGAGCTTCAAGAATGAAATCCTACAAGCTTGCATCCTCCCTGGCCCTGCTGCTGGCCGGCGGACTGATCAGTGCCTCGGCTCAGGCCCAGGTAGAAGTGCAATGGTGGCACTCGATGAGCGGCGGCCTGGGCGACTGGGTCACCGATCTGGCCAAGGACTTCAATGCCAGCCAGAAAGACGTCAAGATCGTGCCCACCTTCAAGGGCAGCTACGACGAATCGATGACGGCCGCCATCGCCGCCTTCCGCGCCGGCAATGCACCGCACATCCTGCAAGTGTTTGAGGTCGGCACCGCCACCATGATGGCCAGCAAGGGCGCCATCGTGCCGGTGGGTGAAGTGATGAAGATGGGAGGCGCCAAGTTTGACGCTGGCGCCTATGTGCCCGCCGTGGCCGGCTACTACACCGCCCCCAACGGCCAGATGCTGAGCTTTCCCTTCAACAGCTCAACCACCGTCTTCCACTACAACAAAGACGCATTGAAGGCCGCCGGCATCGACCCGAACAAGCCGCCGTCGACCTGGCCCGAGGTCGCCCTGGCCGCCGCCAAGCTCAAAGCCAGCGGCCACAAATGCCCCTTCACCACTTCTTGGGTGAGCTGGACGCAGCTGGAGAGCTTCTCGGCCTGGCACAACGTCGAGTACGCCACCAAGAACAACGGCTTTGGCGGTCTGGACACACGTTTGGCCTTCAACACGCCACTGCATGTGCGCCATATCGAAAACCTGGCCAATATGAGCAAGCAAGGCTTGCTGGTCTACAAGGGCCGTGGCAATGCCGCCGACGCCACCTTTGTGTCAGGTGAATGCGCCATGATGACCGGCAGCTCCGGCATGTACGCCAATATCAAGAAGAACGCCAAGTTCAGCAGCGGCATCGCACCCCTGCCCTACTACCCTGACGTCTCCGGCGCCCCGCAAAACACCGTCATCGGCGGCGCCAGCCTGTGGGTGATGGCCGGCAAGAAGCCTGCCGAGTACAAGGGCGTGGCTGCCTTCTTCAACTACCTGGCCCAGGCCGAAGTGGCGTCTGAGAGCCACAAGCGCACCGGCTATCTGCCGGTCACCAAGGCCGCTTTTGAGCTGACCGACAAGAGCGGCTTCTACAAGGCCAACCCCGGCACCGATGTGGCGGTGACGCAGATGATCCGCAAGACCACCGACAAGTCACGCGGCATCCGCCTGGGCAACTTTGTGCAGATCCGCACCATCATCGACGAAGAGATGGAACAGGTCTGGGGCGGCAAGAAGAGCGCCAAGGAAGGCTTGGACGCCGCCATCCAACGCGGCAATGAACAGTTGGAGCGCTTCCAGAAAGCCAACAAAGGCTAAGGCAAGGTTGAACAAGTCCCCGTACGTCGCGTTTGCGAGAGATGGGGCCCGAAACTAGGCGCGGCGCGCAGGTCGGGCTGGTGGCCCGAACGCCAAGCGCCGCAACGACGGAGCGGGCGGCATCTCTCACAAACCCATTCGGGGCAGGACTTTGCGGGCCTTGGTCGGCGTTGCGAACCTTGCCCAGACACGAGTCTGGGCGGCGGTGCGCGCCTTGCCCAACATCCCGCAAAGACCCTGCCGCGGCGCACGGGGACTTATTCAGCCTTGCCCTCAGCCCGGCTGATCCACAATCAACCCGCCGTCTTGGTAAGCACCGAGCCGGCGGGTTCTTGTTTTCTCAGGCTCGCCCAGCACGAACACACCCATGGAAAAACGCGTTCAATTCAAGACCTCCTGGCTGCCCTGGCTGCTGCTAACCCCGCAGTTGCTGGTGATCACGGTGTTCTTTTTCTGGCCGGCTGGCCAGGCCATTCTGCAATCGCTGCAGCGCCAGGACGCCTTCGGCATGTCGACCGAATGGGTCGGGCTGGAGAACTTCCGCGAGCTCTTCAATGACGCCAGCTATCTGGCCTCCTTCAAGACCACGGCGGTGTTCTCGCTGCTGGTGGCCAGCATCGGCATTGCAGTGTCCCTGCTGCTGGCGGTGATGGCCGACCGGGTGGTCAAGGGCGCGGGCTTTTACAAAACGCTGCTGATCTGGCCCTATGCGGTGGCGCCGGCGATTGCCGGGGTGCTGTGGCTCTTTATGTTCGCGCCTTCCATCGGCGTGGTGTCCTATGCGCTCAATGCCATCGGCATCCCTTGGAACCATTTGCTCAACTCCAACCATGCGATGACCTTGGTCGTCATGGCCGCGGTGTGGAAGCAAATCTCCTACAACTTCTTGTTCTTCCTGGCGGGCTTGCAGTCGATTCCTAAGTCTCTGATCGAGGCGGCCGCCATCGACGGCGCTGGCCCCTGGCGGCGTTTTTGGACCATTGTGTTCCCGCTGCTCTCGCCCACCACTTTCTTCCTGCTGGTGATCAACGTCGTCTACGCCTTCTTTGACACCTTCGGCATCATCGACGCCGCCACCCACGGTGGCCCCGGCAAAGACACCGCCATCCTGGTCTACAAGGTCTATTACGACGGCTTCAAAGCCATGGACCTGGGCGGCTCGGCCGCGCAGTCGGTGGTCTTGATGTTCATCGTAATTGCGCTGACCGTGGTGCAGTTCCGTTATGTCGAGAAAAAAGTTCAGTACTGAAGAAGAGGCCGCTAAACACCATGATTGAACGCCGCCCCGCTCTGACGGTCTTGTCCCACCTGGTGCTGATGCTGGGGGTCTTGATCGTCGCCTTCCCGCTCTACATCACCTTTGTGGCCTCCACCCAAACGGCCGACGCCATCGTGCAGGCACCCATGCCGCTGCTGCCCGGCGGCCACATGATCGACAACTACAAGGCCGCGCTGTTCGGCGCCGAAACCGGCGCCGGCTCCAAGGCCCCGGTGGGCCAGATGATGATGGTCAGCCTGATCAGCGCGCTGACGATTGCCATCGGCAAGATCGCCATCTCGCTCTTGTCGGCCTTTGCCATCGTTTACTTCCGCATTCCCGGCAAGCCTTTTTTCTTCTGGGCCATCTTCGTCACGCTGATGCTGCCGGTGGAGGTGCGCATCGGCCCCACTTACCAGGTGGTGGCGGATCTGGGCCTCTTGAACAGCTACGCCGGCCTGACCGTGCCCTTGATCGCCTCGGCCACCGCCACCTTTTTGTTCCGCCAGTTCTTCATGACGGTGCCGGACGAATTGATCGAGGCCTCGCGCATGGACGGCGCCAGCCCGATGCGCTTTTTCAAAGACGTGCTGCTTCCGCTTTCCAGCACCAGCATCGCGGCGCTGTTCGTCATCCAGTTCATCTACGGCTGGAACCAATACCTGTGGCCGCTGTTGGTGACCACCGACGAGAGCATGTATCCGGTGGTGATCGGCATCAAACGCATGATCAGCGGCGGCGACGCGGCCAATGACTGGAACATCATCATGGCCACCGCCATGCTGGCCATGATCCCGCCCGCGCTGGTGGTGATCTTGATGCAGAAGTGGTTCGTCAAGGGCCTGGTCGATACTGAGAAATAAAGACAGTAGGACTGGCGTGCCAGACCGCCCGAGCGAAGCGAGTAGCTCTGGCTCCCACTGATTGAGCGGGTTCTTTGAGGTCGAGCATTCGCCTGAAGCCGCAAGCACTAAGAGAATCGAAATATGGCAAGCATTTCTTTGCGAAACGTCGTCAAACGCTACGGCCAGGGCCCCAAGGCCAACCCGGTCATTCACGGCGTCAATGCCGAGATCAAAGACGGTGAGTTCATCGTCATCGTCGGTCCCTCGGGCTGCGGCAAGTCCACGCTGCTGCGCATGGTGGCCGGCTTGGAAGAGATTTCCGGCGGCGAGATCGCCATTGGCGGACGTGTGGTCAACGAGGTCGAGCCAGCCGATCGCGACATTGCCATGGTCTTCCAGAACTATGCGCTCTACCCGCATATGACGGTGTTCGCCAATATGGCTTACGGCTTGAAGATCAAGAAGGTGCCCGAGGCCGAGATCAAGACGCGCGTCGACAAGGCCGCCAAGATTTTGGAACTGGGCGCCCTGCTGGAGCGCACGCCACGCCAGCTCTCCGGCGGCCAGCGCCAGCGCGTCGCCATGGGCCGCGCCATCGTGCGCAACCCGCAAGTGTTTTTGTTCGATGAGCCGCTCTCCAATCTGGACGCCAAGCTGCGCGCCCACACCCGTTTGGAGATTCAAAAGCTGCACCGCGAGCTGGGCGTGACCTCTTTGTTCGTCACCCACGATCAAGTCGAGGCCATGACCCTGGCCCAGCGCATGATCGTGATGAACGGCGGCCATATGGAACAGATCGGCACGCCCGAAGAAGTCTATGCCCGCCCCGCTACCACTTTTGTGGCCGGCTTCATAGGCTCGCCGCCGATGAATCTGCTGAAGGGCCAGGCCTCGGGCAATAGCTTCACCGTGGGCGGCATCAGCGTGCCGCTGCCGGCAGCGGCGCCGCGCGATGGCGAGTTGATTCTGGGCCTGCGCCCCGAGCACTTGGACCATTGGCACGAGCAGTCAGCCGGCGGCCCCGGCTGGCCCTTCACAGTGGAGATGATCGAAATGCTGGGCGCTGAGCGCCTGGTCTACGGTCGTCTGGGCAGCGAGATGTTCACCCTGCGCATCGACGGCACGCTCACCCCGCCGGCCATCGGCGCGACTTTGATGCTGGAGCTCAGCGACAAGCATCTGCACTGGTTCGACCCGCAGACCACCCGCCGGGTGGAGAAGTAAGAGGAAAGAGATGCAAGCAGCGCCCCACTGGCCCCTGCCCTTTTGGATTGCGCACCGAGGTGCTGGCAAGTTAGCGCCGGAGAACACCTTGGCCGCTTTCCGGCTGGGCGCGCAACACGGCTACCGGGCTTTTGAGTGCGATGTGAAGCTGTCCAGCGAGGGCATTCCTTTCTTGCTTCATGACGCCACGCTGGAGCGCACCAGCAATGGCCAAGGCGTGGCCGGCGACTTGCCCTGGGGCGAGCTCGCGCGCCTGGACGCCGGCAGCTGGCACAGCCGCGCCTATGCCGGCGAGCCGCTGCCCACCCTCGAGGCGCTGGCTCGTTTCGTTTTGGCCAATCGCTACGGCTTCAATATCGAGATCAAGCCCACGCCGGGGCAGGCCTTGCTGACCGGCAAAGTCGTCGGCCGCGAGGTCTTGCGTTTGTGGGGCGGCTCAGGTTTTGCGCCGCTGTTCAGCTCCTTCGAGCCCGAAGCCTTGCAAGGCGCCAAGGAAGCCGCCCCCGAGATCTTGCGCGGTCTGCTGCTCGACAGCTTGCGCGAGGGCTGGCTGAATGAAGCCCAAGCCCTGGGCTGCGCCGCCGTCATCACCAACTACCGGCTGATGGACGAGGCCACCGTCGGCAGCATCCATGCTGCGGGCATGAAGGCCTTGGTCTACACAGTGAACGATGCAGAAGCCGCCCAGGCCCTGATAGCGCGCGGCGTGGACGGCATCATCACCGATGCGGTGGACCGGTTTTCACCGGCCCAAGAACCTCATCAGTAAGCCACGCTGAAACGCTGGCGTGGGTGCGCCGGCTTCTCCATCTCATCCAGCATGGCCACGGCATAGTCGGCCACGCTGATGCGGCTTTGGCCCTCGGCATCGGTCATCAGCTGATCACCCCCCAAGCGGAAGACGCCGGTGCGCTCACCCGGGGCCAACATGGCGGCGGGGCTGAGCAGGGTCCATTCCAACTCGGGCTCGGCTTGCAGCAAGCGCAGCGCCTGACGTGCGCCCTCGGCCGAGGCCTTCCATTCGGCAGGGAACTGCGGGGTGTCCAGCAGGTTCAAGCCTGGCGCCACCTCGAGCGAGCCGGCACCGCCCACCACCAAGAGGCGTGGTGCGGGTGCCGCCTTGGCGGCGCTCAAGATGGACTGAAAGCCCTGCAAGAAATAGCCCAAAACATCGGTCTGCGCATGGCCGCTGAAAGCGCTGATCACGACGTCGTGACCACGCAAGGCCTGGGTCAGCGCAGCGGTGTCTTGCACATTTATCGCCTGGGCCCGCACGCCCGGCAGCGCCGGCACTTTCTCGGGATGCTGAACCAAGGCGGTCACCTGATGACCGCGCTGCACCGCTTCTTGCAGCAGTTGCGAACCAATAAAGCCGGTGGCGCCAATCAATGCAATCTTCATGTCTGAACTCCTGTTTAGGTTGCGATGGCCTGAACTTTGCCGGAGTCGATTGAATAAATAAACAGCAACAAACTAAACTGATTGTTATTGAATCCAATACAAACTCTCGGAGCCTCATCGCATGAACACAGCCCCGCATGTGGATCTGAATGATTTGCTGGCCTTTGCCGCGGTGGCCGAGGCTGGCAGCTTCACCGCTGCGGCCGAGCGCCTGGACAGCAGCAAAGCGCGCCTAAGTCTGCAAGTGCGACGTCTTGAAACGGCTCTGGCCCAAGAGCTGTTTCACCGCACCACGCGGCGCCTGATGCTGAGCGAAGCCGGCGCGCAGCTATTGGACAAGAGCATCCCGCCGTTGCGCTTGGCGCTGGAGGGGCTCAGCCACGCCAGTCGTGGTGCCGCACCGAGCGAGCTGAGCGGCACGCTGCGCATTGCCAGCACGGTGGAGCATGCAGTGCAGCAGCTGGCGGCCTATGTGGCCGAGTTTGCGGCCCTGCACCCCAAGCTGGAGATTGACCTGCGCAGCAACGACCGGGTGGCGGATCTGGTGCGCGACGGCATCGATATTGCACTGCGCAAAGGCTGGCTGCCCGACTCTTCGCTGCGGGCCGTCAAGCTGGGGCGTTTTGAGCAAATCCTGGTCGCATCGCCAGACTATTTGCAGCGCGCCGGCCGCCCCAAAAAGCCCGAAGACCTGGCGCAGCACGACTGGCTGGCGCTGACCTTGCTGAGCACGCCCCTGACCTGGAAGTTCAGCGACAAGCGCGGCGAAAGCGTCACCGTCCGCATGAAACACTCGCGGCTGCGCACCGACAACCCCGGCACCCTGCGCAGCCTGGCCGAAGCCGGCGCCGGCATTACCGCGCTGGACAATGCCAGCGTGGCGGCGGCCCTCGAATCGGGCCGATTGCAACGCCTCTTGCCGCAATGGCGCTTGCCCGAAGGCGGCCAGTATGCGGTCTTCCCGCCGGGCCGCCATCAACCGCCACAGGTGCAAGCCTTTATGGCGTTTTACAAGGCCAAGCTGGAGGCCGACTGAAGCGCAGCGCGGGTCTCAGGCGGAGATACTCAAACGGAGATACGCGCATAGACACAGGTATTCATCACCTCCCCCGCCGGGGTCAGGCTGTCACGGCGCAGAATGCCTTCGAGCTCGAAGCCGCAGCGCTCGGCCACCGCCCGGCTGCGGGCGTTGACCTCGTCCATGCGTATCTCGACCCGGCGCGCCTGTAACTGCTCGAAGGCCAGGCGGGTCAAGGCCCGCACGGCTTCGCTCACATAACCCTGACCCTGAGCGCTGGCGCGTATCCAGTAACCGATCTCAAAGCGGCGCACCTGCCAGTCGATGCGGTGGAGACCGGTGCCGCCCAGCAAGCGCCGCCCTTCCGGCGCCCGGTCATAGATTTGATAGACCAAGTCGCGCCGGGCCACAAAGTCCGCACATTGGCGGCGCGCCACCGCCTCGGAGTCTTCAAAGCTCGGCGCTTGCTGCGCCCAAGGCATCCAGGGGCTGAGTTGGCCGATGGACTCGGCGATCGCCACCGCCATGGCTGGGCCGATGCCGGGCCGGGGTGCGGCGAGCAGTAAGCGTTCAGTCTCCAGGCTCTCGGGCACCTCAATCAGAATGGGGTCAGGTCTTGCTCGCATCTCGGCCTCCCCGCTTCACTTGTCGGAACGCGGCTGGGACAAAGCGTCGGTCTGCGTCTCAAAGCCTGGGCCGGGCATGGCTTCGGCGCCGAGCTGCTGCTCGTCGAAGTCATCGCTTTCCGGCTTGGGCAACTCACGCACGCTGCGCAGCACCGGATAGCGCCAAGCCAGCAGGCCCAGAATCAGAGTGCCCACGCCCGCAAACATCAGCGCCGAGCGCAGGCCCAGGTGCTCTCCCAGCCAGCCGCCCGCCAAGGCGCCCGGCCCGGCCGGCAGAAGAATCAGCCAGCGCATGGTGCTGGTCATGCGGCCCAACATGGGCGCCGGCGTCACCGCCTGCCGCAAAGACAAGAAGTTGATGAAGATCAGCACCGCGCCGACGCCAAAGGTGAAGAGCATGAAGGCAAAGGCGGCAATGCCGATAGGCCCGACCGGCGCCAGCGACAGGCCCAGCCAACCGAGACCAGTGACGGAGACCCCAGCCACCAAACAAGGCCCCGGCCCTAGCTTGGCGCTGATGCGATGGCCGAAGACGCTGGCCAAGACGGTGCCGGCGCCCAGCGCCACATAGCTCAAGCCCACTTGCTGAGCACTCAGGCCCAGGCTGCGGGTGGCAAACAAAATTTGCACCACCTGCGCGGCATTGTTGAAGAGTTGCCAGCCGCCCACGGTGCAAGCCAAGGCGATCAGCAAGGCGCGTTCGCGCACGAACTGCACACCGGCCTTCAGGTCGCGCCAGAACTGCGCGTCATCAGACTTGCGCAAGTCTTCTTGCACCTTGATGCCCCGCAGAATCATGGCCGAGAACAGCACCAGCACTGCGTCCACCGCCAGTGCCATCGGCGCGCCCATCAGCTTGATCAGCATGCCGGCAAGACCTGGCCCCGCCACCTCGGCACCACTGGAGGCCAATGCGTTTTTGGCATGCGCCTCGACCAGGCGGTCGCGGCTGACCACCTGGGTCAAGACGATCTGCGCCGCGCTACCCGCCGTGGTGTAAACGGTGCCGAGCACAAAGCCCACCACATAGAGCCAGGTCATATTGAGCCAGCCCATCACCGCCGCCAAAGGCACGGTGGCCACCGCAATCGCCAGCAAGGTTTCGCCCCAGATGTAGACCGGCAGCTTGCGCACCCGGTCCAGCCACACGCCCGAGGGCAGCGAGAACAGCACGAAGGGCAAGATCTCCATCGTGGTCAGCAAACCCATTTGGGTCGGCGTGGCATTGAGCAGCAAGGCCGCCGTCAAGGGCAGCGCCAACATGGTGACCTGGCCGCCCAAAGAGCTGATCAGAATGGACGACCACAGGCGCCGGTAGACAGCGTCCCGCAAGAGGTCATTGGGCGGCAGCGTCAAGGCGCTGCGCAGGCGGTCAAACCAGGACATGGTTTGTTGCATGGAAAAAACTCCAAACTTTTGGGGCAGGGAATCCGGCGCGGCCTTCAAAGGCTGTCAGTGGAATCATCCTGGAACTCGGGGCGTTACGGTCCTGTGACCGCATTCGCAAAAAACTGGGCTGAGAGCTTGGGCTCAAGCGTCCGGTGCAAGCGTCAATGCGCTGCGGCCCAGTGGCCACCAAGACCAGCAGCGCACATCGGCACACCAGCGCCGGAGCGGGCGCTGCATCGGGTGCGATCGAGTAGCTTGGTCATGAGTTGGGGCAAGGAATGAGGCTCTATCCTAGCAGGCCCGCCGCCCGCAGGCGCATGACTAAAGCCATGGCCGTGCGTTCACAAGCCCGCGCCAGCGCGATCGCGCGGCGGCCGGCGCTGGGCCGAGAGGGTGCGCGACTCGCGCTGAAAACTCAGCGATTCATAAATGCCAATCGCCACATCCTCGGGGTCGGCGCACATCACCAGGCGCTGCAGCCCCATCTGCTCGAAGCCATGGCGCAAGGTCGCTGCGATCAAGCCAGTGCACAGCCCGCGCCGACGCCATGCCGGATGGGTACCCACATGCTGAAAGCGCCCCAGGGTCGAGGCCTCACCCGCCTTGAACAAGCCGCAATCGGCGAGCAGCTCATCGCCTTGCCAAACACCGAACCAAGCCCCGAGCCCCGCCCGCTGCATCGCGGCATAGCGCTGCAGCTGCCGCTCGCGATGGCGCCGGTAGCCGCCCGGCTCAAAGCCGGCCTCCATGGTGGCGCATTGAAGATCCAGCGCCCGCTGCAAATCCGGGCCCTGGCTCAGATCGAGCGCGCGGAAGTGAAAGTCCGCTTCCAAAGCGCGAGCCATTGGGCGCGTTGACTCGGCCTGCAAGACCAGCGTCTCGGTCGCATAAATCTCAAAGCCCGCCGCCGCCCATTGGATCAACGGCTCATGCGGCCCACGGGCATCAAAGCCAATCGCCACATGGCCGGACTCGGGCGTGAAGCGCCCCACTTCATCCTCAAAGCGCTGCAGCCAAAGCGGCAAGTCTGCATCGCGCGGCGGCTGCGGCAGGATCAGGCAGTTGCCCCAGTAAAACAGCGGATTGCTGGGCGTGCGGACCACCACGCAATCGGCCCGCTCGCTGACCAGGCCGTCGAAGCGGGCGAAGCCAATCTCGGTTTGCCAGCCCAGCGAGAGACCCTCGACCCGCGTCAACTCAGAAACCAACTGCGGCCCCATCACGACGCGGATCGCTGGCCGCCACATAGCCTTCTTCGGCCGGATCACCCATCCGCCAGATGAATTGGCCAGCACCGAAGTCTTGATAACTGTCGTGGATATCGCCGATCTGATGACCCAGAGCCTGCAGACCCGCAATAGTGTCGGGCCGCATATGCGGCTCGACATTCAGCGACAAGCCCTCGTTGAAGCGCCAACGCGGCGCATCGCAAGCGGCCTGCGGGTTCTGACCATAGTCCAGCATGCGCGCCAGGGTCTGCATATGGCCTTGCGGCTGCATATTGCCGCCCATGACGCCGTAGCTCATCACCGGCTGCCCGTTCTTGGTTAAGAAGGCGGGGATGATGGTGTGGAAGGGCCGCTTGCCCGGCGCCACTTGGTTCGGGTGGCCGGCTTCCAGCGTAAAGCAGTGGCCGCGGTTCTGCAGCGAGAGCCCATAGCCCGGCAGCACCAGGCCCGAGCCAAAGCCCATGTAATTGCTCTGGATGAAGCTCACCATCATGCCGCTCTCATCAGCCGTGGTCAGATAAATGGTGCCGCCCTTGACCGGGTTGCCGCATTGGAAATCTTGCGCGCGGCGCGGGTCGATCAGCTTGGCCCGCTCGGCCAGATAGGCCGGGTCCAGCATCTCGGCGGCGGTGACGCTCATGCTGCGGGCGTCGCCGACATAACGGTACACATCAGCGAAGGCCAGCTTCATCGCCTCGATCTGCAAATGCTGCGAGGCCACGCCGTCCACCGCATGGCTGGGCAGGTCCAGATGCTTCAAGATGCCCAGCGCGATCAGCGCCGCAATGCCTTGGCCATTGGGCGGAATCTCATGCAGCTTATGGCCGGCATAGCTTTGCGAGATGGGCGTCACCCACTCGGGCCGGTAGGCGGCAAAGTCGGCCGCCGTCATCGCGCCGCCGGTCTGGCTTGCAAAGGCCGCCACTGCCTCGGCCACCTCGCCCCGGTAGAAAGCCTCGCCCTTGCTTTCAGCGATCAAGCGCAGGGTGCGCGCGGCGGCCGGGAACTTGAACAACTCACCCACCTCTGGCGCCCGCCCGCGCGGCAAAAAGGCTTCGGCAAAGCCGGCCTGCTGGGTCAACTCAGACACCGCCGCCGCCATCGCCCATTTGCTTTGCACCACCACCGGCACCGCATAGCCGCGCTCGGCGATCTCGATGGCAGGCGCCATCAGGTCGGCAAAGGACAGCTTGCCAAAACGCTCGCTCAACGCCACCCAGCCGGCCACCGCGCCGGGCACCGTCACCCCGCCCCAGCCACGCTTGGGCGGATTCTTCAGCTCCGACCCATAAGTCTTGAAAAAATAATCCGGCGTCCAGGCCGCCGGCGCCGTGCCCGAGGCATTCAGGCCATGCAGCTGTTGGCCATCCCAGAGGATGCAAAAAGCGTCCGAACCCAGGCCGTTGCTGCAAGGCTCCACCAGCGTCATGCAGGCCGCCGTGGCAATGGCCGCGTCCACCGCATTGCCGCCCTGGGCCAAGGTGCGCAAGCCAGCCTGCGCGGCCAGCGGATGCGAGGTGGACACGATGTTGCGAGCAAACACCGGGCTGCGCACGCTCGGGTAGCTCTTGTTCCAATCAAAGCGCTGAGGGGAAGTCATGGGGTGGGTCTCCTGATCTGCTCTTGATGTTGGCTCTTGAAGATACGTTCTCTGCAGCGGCCAAACAGGCCTTTGTTGGCCTTGATTGTGGCTGCTCTGCAAGGGACATCAGCCACATCTGAGCTTGTGTTCGCACAAAAGCGAGCTGGCAAGCGAGCCGGCCTCAGCCGGTCATTGAGTGGTCATCTGTAGGTCATTCGGCCCATCTAGACTGCGCCCATCATGCCTGGATCCTTCTCAGTTTTTGACTCCTTGGCGGAGCATCTGATCGCCACGCTGGCCCCGCGCAGCGCGCTCGATATCGGCTGCGGCGCTGGCAAGTACGGCCAGATGCTGGCTCGCCTCGCGCCGCAGTGCCGGCGGAGCGCCATCGAGCCCGAAACGGGCTATATCGAGCAATACCGCTTGAACGAGCTGTATGCCGAGGTGCTGAACTGCAGCGCCGCCGAATGGCAAGCGCGTGCGCAATCGCTGGACGCTCAGTTCGATTTGGTCATCTTGGGCGACTGCATCGAACACATGCCCAAGAGTGCGGGCCTGGATTTGCTCAATTTCTTGGCCTACCGCAGCGCCTACATCCTGGTGCTGGCGCCGGAGTTTGTGGTGCAAGGCGTGGTCGGCGGTGTGGCCTCAGAAGCCCATGTCTCGGTCTGGAGCGAGCGCGACTTGGGCTGGCACGATCTCTGGGCCTGGGAGAACTGCCGCTCGGTCGGCCTCTACCTCTTGCGCGGCTACTTGCCGGTGGGGCCGGCGCTGAGTCAGGTGGTGGAGGGCGTCAATGCGCTGAGCCTGCCCATCCATGAGTTCCATGATCGCCAAAGCGTGGTGCGGCCGGCGCGGTTACGCCTGGTCGACCATGGGCGCGAGATCAGCTACCGACCGGCGTGAACGGGCTGACTGCATCAATCACGCCTTCCATAGGTCGTGAGCGCATCTTCATCAGCATCGCCGCCTTCTGCGATCCGCTGCTGGGCTTTACCATTCGCAGCGCGCTGCGCCAGGCCAGCCATCCGGAGCGGGTTTTCATCGGCCTGGTCGAGCAGCAAGTGCCCGAGCTGCGGCTGCAGTTGCCTGACTCGCTGCAACAGCAGGTGCGCAGCATCCACATCCACCCCTTGGAAGCGCGCGGCCCCTGCTGGGCGCGTGCACTGGCCATGGGCTTGCACCAGGGCGAAGAGTGGTTTTTGCAAGTGGACTCGCACACCTGGTTTGAGCCCGGCTGGGATGAGCGTTTCATTCGCTGGGGCCAGGCCTGCCAAAAGCTGAACCCGCGCTGCCTGATCACCGCCTACCCCAACCCTTTCACCCTGGTCGACGGCCAGCCGGTGGCGCAACTCGTCAGCACCCAGGTGCTGGCCCATGTGGTCAAGACCGATTGCCAGTTCGACCCCGCCCACCCGGTGCTTTACTTTGAAGGTGTGCCGGTGGCCAGCGACAAGCCCATCTACGGCCTGCATGTGGCGGCCGGTTGCTTGTTCGCGCCAGGCTCGGTGGTGAACGCCCTGCCCTATGACCCTTTTCTGTACTTCCACGGCGAAGAGCAGTCCTTTGCCCTGCGCGCCTGGACCCAGGGCTGGGACATCTTTCATGTGCCCGCCGTGCCGCTCTACCACCACTACGTCGGCGCCGGCGGTTCGGGCCGGCCCATGCACTGGTCGCCGGAGCTGGATGCACAACGCAAGGTCCGCTCCGGCGTGCTGAGCGAGGCCGCCAATCGCCGCTTGAGTGCGCTGTTATGGGAGCAGGCCGATCTGGGCGTTTATGGCCTGGGCCGCGAGCGCAGCCTGGCGGACTACGCAGAATTCAGCGGCATTGACTATCTGCAGCGCCGCATCGCGCCCTCAAGCTACAAGGCACGATTCGGTTATTGAACCTGCGATCAACGAGCCACCGTTTGCCCGCCGATTGAGGCAACCGGCTGAACCTTTTGCGCCTGCATTTGCGAGCGCAACTCTTCGGCCACATTCTCCAAACGAATGTCGGTAAAGCCAAACAGCGGGTCACCGATGCCGGTGATCTCTGAAGGCGAGCGGCTCAAGTAGCGCTTGATGGCTTCTTGACCGATGGCGTAGAGCTTGCGGTTTTTCTCCTCGGCATCGGCCAGCGACTGGGTGCTGCGCTCCAGCATTCGCGTCGTCACTTGCACCGCTTGCTGACGCTCATTGCTTTCGCGCCGGGCCGCCTGCAATTGTTGCTGCAGCTCTTGCTCGCGGCTCTTGGCGCTGGCCTCCAGCGCTTGGCGAGCGGCTTCGGCGGCCTGCAAGTCGGCTTGCAGCTTTTGGGTCTGCGCTTCCAGCGCTTTCAGCTTGGCGGCTTGGCCTTGGGCTTGCGAGCGGGCCTTGCTGGCTTCTTGCTCGGCTTGGGTCTTTTCTTGCTCCAGCTTGCTTTTCTCTGCTTGCAAGCTGGACTGCTGCTCTTGCGCGGCCTTCAAGGCGCTTTGTGAGCGACGCAGGGCCTCACGTTCCTTGGAGACTTTGGCGTCCTGCGCATGGGCAGGCATGGCCACACTGGCGCACACCATCAGCGCGGCCGCCCACACCTGCCGAGATCCAAACAAGGTATTGCTACTCATGGTGGCCACCTTAGAAACGAGCGTTCAGATCCAGCTGGATCACGTCAATGCGCAGCGGCGCGCTGCTCATATAGCCGTTGAGCGAGCTGGGGTCGTTCTTGTCGGTCAGGAAGCGCACACCGTCGTCCAAACCGCGGGTGCTGGTCCAGCGTGCACCCAGCCAGAAATTGCGATCGAAGGCGTAGTTGCCGCCCAAGGACCAGCCCTTGTAATTGGTGCCGCCCAAGTGCCAGGTGGTGTCAGCAAATGCGTCCACCCAGGCATCGCGCTCCATATAGCGATAGGCCAGGAAGCTCTGCCAGTCGCCGCGCTTGGCCAGCTTGGCGGCACCGGCTTGCACCCGACCTTGCAGGGCCGTGGTCTTGTTCAAAAGCGGCGCTGTCGGGTCATTCAATGCGGCGCCTGAGCGGCTGCGGATATCGGCCAGGTCAAAGCCGGTGTTCTTCACCCAATCGAAGCTGAAGTTCAGCATCACCGGTGCCAGCGCGTCCACGCTCAGACCGGCGGTGAAATTGACGGGCTTGAACTTGGAGGCCAGGCCCCAGGTGGGCGCGGTCGAGCTCGTCGGGTCATTGATATTGATCAGCGTATTGCCCTTGGAGCGCCAGCTGCTCGGGTACTGGCTGCCAAAGTAGTCAACCGAGCCACTGCTGGGGCCACTGGGCAGCGGCACGCTCTCACGCTGGCCTTCGATGTTCTTGAACTGATAGTAGGCCAAGCCCAGCTTCAGCTGCGTGCCCTTGGCCACTTCGAATTCAGCGCCGACTTGCGCGCCGAGCAGCCATTTGTCGCGGGTGCTCAGCTCCAGCTCTTGCACCGGGAAGGCGCCAGCCGTAACAAAGACACCCTTGCGAGCGGCAAAGTAATGCTGCATCTTGGCGGCAAGCCCGTCGAAGGCCAGATCGTCTGACCAAGTCAGATCGCTGCTGTAGAAGGGGTTGGGCATGCGGCCGAAATCGGCGCTCAAGCCTTGCCAGCCGGCGGGCGGTTGCCAGTGCAGCCAGGCGCGATCCAGGGTCAGGGTGTAGCGATTGAAGCCACCCCCATTGCTGCTGCCCAAGGTTTGGCTGGTGGACGCCGGGCCAGTCACGCCGCCGCTGGAGAAGCGCAAGCCGGCTTGCACCTGGTCGGAGAGCTGGGCGTCGATGTCCAAGCGGGCACGCAAGCTCAGGCGTTCGCGATCTTGCGTGGTGTTCTTCAGATCGGGGGCCCAGGCCGGCGTGCCGGTCTGGTTGTTGTAAAGCCAAGCCGGCGCATTGCCATGGTCGAACTTGTCGCTTTGCGCACGGGCCCGCAGGTCGCCGCCGATCTTCACGCGAGAAATCCATTCGGGCATGGCGCCCGGCTCACCCCAACGCTCACTGCGCGCTTGGGCCAGCACATCGGCCTTGATCTCTTCGCGCATTTGCTGACGCGCCGACTCCGGCACATAGGGCACGCGCACCACCTTGGAGGCAGCAGCGCCGGCGGCAGCACCTGCAGTGCCAGCAGCGCCAGCAGCGCCAGCAGCCAGGGGCGCGCCCCATTGCGGCTCCGAAGCGCCAGGCGCAGAGGCGGACTGACGTGCTTGCTTAACGATGGTTTCGGCACGCTCGCGGGTGATCAAGCCCTGCGACACCAGCGCTTCAATCAGCGCCTGCGTGGTGGCGCGCAGCGTGGCCAGTTCCTGCTTCTCATCGGCGCTGGCCTGGCCTTGTTGAGCCTGGGCGGGCAGGCTGCAGCCCATCGCTGCCGCCAGCGCGACCGTGCTCAGACTCAGCGTTTGCGCGAGGCTGCGAGGGCTCTTGTGTTGAGTGTTCATGACTAGGGAGAAAAAGAGGAAAAGGTTCAAATCAAATTCGAGCTAATGCGCGGGCAGCCATCAGGCCTGCGGCCGCACGCTGAGGCGAAAACGCATCGGTTGCGTCATGGCCGCAGGCGGCGGCAGCAGCTTGAACTGGCGAGAGGTCTCATCCAGCGCCAGACGCAGCGCCTTGTCTTGGCTGGCGTCGCCGGTAGGCGTCAGCTCAAAGCGCTGAATGGCGCCGTCGCGGTCCAACCAAATGGCGAAGGTGGCAGTCAGCTGATCGGCCTCGCTTTTCAGGCGCCGCTCGATTTCGTCGCGCAGCATCTGGCGCGCGCTATTGGCATAGAGCCGCTCTTGCGCACGATCGGCCATCGTGCCGCCGCCCGCACCGGCCGCGCCGGTATTGGCGGCACCACCGCTGTACTCCTTGCTGACGCCGCCGGCCGCAAAGGCGCTCGGGCCATCGCCGGCCGCGCCTTCCATCTTGATCGGTTCGTTCGCCGGCTTGGGCGCCTCAGCCTGCTTGACCTGGTCTTCGCGCATCACCTGCTTGGGCTCGTCCTTGGGCGGCTCGGGCTTCTTCAGCTCGGGCTTGGGCGGCGGTGGCGGTGGTGGCGTGTCGGGAAGGATGCTGATCTTGGCGACCTGGCGCTTCGGCGCCTCGGTCGGCTTCATGCCCTTGACGGCCCAATAGCCCGCGCCCACCAGGGCGAGGAAGCCCAAGGCCACGCCGGCGCGAATCAGCCAGACGCGCTGCGGCGAATCATCCAAATGGTCTTCGGCCAAACCTGTACTCATGATGTGGCCCTCAAGTCCCGATCTTGGCCGTCACCAGGCCCATATTGACCTGCAACTTGTTGCACAGATCGATCACCGCCACCACGCTGGCGTACTGGGTGCGCGCATCGCCCTTGATGGCCACCGACATCTGCGCATCCAGGCTCTTGGCCTGCTGCAACTGTTGCTCCAACTCGGGCAAGCTCACGCCCACACCGTTCAGCAGCACGCCGCCATCGGGCATCACCTGCACGATCTTCAGCTCATGCTTTTCAGCGCTGGGCTTGTTGCTGGGCTTGGGCAAGGTGATGGTGAGCCCCTGCACCGAGGCGGTGGTCATCAGAATGAACACCACCAGCAGCACATAGGCCAGGTCCAACATCGGCGTGACGTTGATGGTGTCAATCGGTTTGACTTCATTGATGACTTGCATGGCAAGACTCGCTTTTCTTTTTGGGCTTTATTCCGGTGCCGCTCGCTTGGTGACCAGGCCGATCTCGGTGATGTCCAACTTCTTCACCACCTCCAAGACCTCCATCACCTTCTCGTACTGCGCTGCAGCGTCGGCCTTCAAAACCAGCGGCAGCGCGGGATTGGCAGCTTTGTACTGCGCCAATGTGTCACGCATCTGATCCATGGTGACCGGATAGGCATCTAAGTACACCGCGCCATCGGCGGTGATGGTCACCGCCCGCACCTGCGGCTTGGCCAGATTGCTGGTGGCCTGCGTGGTGGGCGACTTCACCTTCACCCCTTGCACCGAAGCGGTGGTCAAAATGATGAAGACCACCAGCAGCACATAGGCGAGATCCAACATCGGCGTGACGTTGATCTCGTCATACGGTTGGTTGTCACTTTTGACGTCAGCCGACATGGGGTGCGCTCCGCTTCAGGCAATGAGAGGGCCGATGGCGACTCACGGCGCGCCGTGAACTTCGGCCACGCGGGTGATGAACTCGTCGATGAAGATCTGCATGTCGGACGACACGTTCTTGATCTTGGCAGCGAGGTAGTTGTAGGCAAACAGCGCCGGAATCGCCACGCCCAGACCGGCCACAGTCGCCAGCAGCGCCGAGGCAATACCCGGGGCAATCGCGTTCACGTTCACATCACCGGCGGCAGCAATCGCCGCAAAAGTGATCATCACGCCGACCACCGTGCCCAACAGGCCCAGGAAGGGGCCGCCAGCAATCGCGATCGTCAGCAACACCATATTGGAGTTGAGGTGCGCGTTCTCACGCACAAAGTCGGCGTCCACCGAGGCCTTGACGGCATTCATCGCCGGGCCGGTCAAAGCGCTAGCGCCTTGCTGGCCGACCTTGCGCTTCTCGAGCTGATGCACGCCCGCCTCATACAAGCGGAACAATGGCGAATGCTTGTGCTTGGCGCCTTGGCCCAGGGTCAGCAGGTCTTTGTCGGCATCGCGGAAACGCTTCAGGAATTGGCGGTTGTCCTTGTCAGCGCGGCTGACCAAGATGGCCTTGGCCACGGTCACCCAGGCGGCGATCACAAACATAATGCCCAGAATGATGATGACCACCCAGGCGTCGGTCGTCAGATTCTTGACCAAGATGGCCATATGGCCGCCATGCTCCTCGCCACCGGCTGTTTCCGTGGTTTCGCGCTGCGAAGCGACCAAGCGGCTCTCTGCGCCTTGGGCGCCCGCCGACACGGCCAGCCACTCGGCACTGCGCAAAACGCTGGAGACTTGCAACTCGTCCGTCAAACCGGTCGCGCCCTCACCCAGGCGCAGGCTGTTGCCCAAAGCCGGTGTAGCCGCATCGGCTTGTGCCACTTGGGCGCCGCCCACAAACAAGGTGGCCTTGCCCAAGCCCAGACGCAGCGCAAGGTGGGTCCACTTGGCCGGCGCAATCTCGCCGCCCGAGAGTTCGGCCTTGCCGGTGTTCAGGCTGAGCTTGCCGCCCTTGACCGCCAGGCTCAAATCGCCCCACTTGATCAGGCCGGCGCGGTCCACCGCATCCAGCTTGACCCACAGCGACAGCGTCAGCTGATTGCCGCCGTCCACAATGGCTTTGTCGCTCAGCGGGTAGACGATGGCCTGGCCCGTCAGCTTGGCGCTCGCCGCCAGCAAGCCATTCGGCTCGATGCTGATGGCGCCCTCAGGCTTCACGCCACCTTGATGGTCGGCACCGGCCGGCGCCTTGTCGCTGAAGTGAAAGGCTGCCAGCGTGCCGGCATCAAAACCCGCCGCCGCCACCGAGTCGCCCGGCTCCGCGGCTGCCTTGGCATTGCCGGAGTAAACATAGAACTGGTTCTTGTCGCTGCCCGGCAGCACGCTGGGCACTTGCACCCACAGCACGGCCAACTCATTGACACCGTCATAGCGCTCAACGCTGAACTTCAGCGGCGTCTTGTCATCAGCGGCGATGACGCGCAGGTCCGAGCCGTCTTCCTTGGCCGCAGTGAAGTCGAAATTGCCCGAATGCAGACGCACCGCCACCGCCACATTGCTGGCGGCTTCCTTGGTTTCGGTGCCCTGCGCCGAGGTGTTCAGCGTGATGCGGGTGCGGCCGGTCCATTCGCTGTTCCACCAGGCATTCGCGATGCCCGGCAGGACTGCGCCCATCAATGCGAGGGCGCAAACGCCCCGACGAATTTGTGCGTTACGCATGTCGTAGATCCAAAAAATGAGAGAGGGTCTTGCAATCAAATATCGAAACGAAATCAGCTGTTGCCGAAGCCCAGGAACTCCAGCAGCAGATTGCGGCGGCGGTTGCGGCGCTTGCGTTCGTCATCATCTTTTTCACCGGCACTGATGCCGGTGGCCGCTTGGGTCAAGGCTTCGCTGACGGGCAAAGCAATCGGTGCGGGTGCCACCGACTCAGGCGCCGTGCCGCTGCGTGCACCCGACACCTGGATGTCATTGGCATTGACCAGACGCTCCGCGCCCAAGAAGGCATTGCCCTTGGAACGAATACCCGCCTCGCCGGCATTAATTTCGCCGGTTGGCGCATACAGGTCCAGGTCGCTGCCGGCGCTGAGCACCGCGATACCGCTGCCGCTGAAAGAGCCCGAGGTGTCGAAGACCAAACGACCTTCGGAGTCCAAACGCAGCACCGGCGCTGGCGCACCGCTGACCGTCTTGGCACCGCGGCCGGCATCCAGATTGCCCGCCGACGACCACATCAGCACATTGCCCTTGTCCAGCGTGAACACCCGTGAGGAATTGACCTCAAAGCTGCCCTGCACCACGGTGTTGATATCGCCGCCGCTGACGGTGACCAGGCCGAGGTCGGTGGCCTTCTTCTTGGTGCTGGCCACCAAGTCTCCAGCCACGGCGCCACCCCCTGGGTTGAGCAAGGTGATGTCCGCCTTTTGCATCGACTTGATCTGGCTGGACGACATCAGGATTTGCGCGTTCGGGCGGTCTTGCGGGAACAAGAGGTCTACCGCCAAATAGCCGCTGCCATAGCGCGCCCAACGCTCATCGGCGTCCAACTGCGAGGCAGCACGACCGGCGGAGCGCAGCTCGCCCATCAGCACCCGGTTCAGCCAAGGCATCTGTCGTTCCACCGGCAAAGCGGCGAAGGCACCCAGGGCTTGTTCAGCAGTGATCGTCTTGCCGAGCTGCGCAGTGACGTAGGCCGCCAAGGCCTTCAATTGATCGGCCGAGGCCAAGGCGCGCAAGCTCGTCTCGCGCTGGCTGGCGGGCAGTTGCCCCAGCTGCGCCAGCAGAGCGCGGGTGACAGCCTGGGCCTGTTGTGCACCCGACAATTTGTCAAACGCGGCCAAGGCTTGGGCTGGCGTCAGTGCCGACCATGCGGGCTCGACCAAGCTGCTACGGCTCTTCAAGGCCTCATCCACCGCCGCATCGCCCACCGGCTTGCCGAGCAGAATCGCCTGACGCAAGCGTTGCTCTGTGGCGTCTGCGCGGGCAGGCAAGCCGCGCACATAACTGCTCAGTACAGCGTCCCACTTGGCAGGGCTCATCAAAGCCTTGAGCGCTTGGAGCTGGGCGGGTCCGCCCAGGCGGTCAAATTCAGCCGCCGTCGCGTTCTTGCCGCCCAGCAAGGCATAGGCTTGACCCAGCTTGCCGGCCAGACCCGAAGCCCCCAGCACATGGAAGCCTTGCTGCGTGGCCGCCAGATAGTCCGAACCATCCTCGCGCAAGCCGGCCACCACGGTCAGATTGCTGCCTTGTGCAGGCAACAAGACACTATTAGCAAGATTGCCGCTGGCCACAATGCCCGCGCTGCCGCCCAGATTCACGTCTCGGCCGGCCAGGACCAGCAGTTCACCCGGCCCGGCGACTTCAATGCCGGCGCCAGCGCCATTTTCCTGGAAGGCGACATCGCGCCCGGCTTTGATTCGCGTGAGTTCCGTACCGGCGCCCGGCTGATGCTGAACAGACACCACACCCGCGACATCAAAGCGCACATCTCGACCTGCCTGAATATCAACCGGCCGTGCGGAAACCAGGCGCCCTTGCAAGAACACATCGCCGGTCCCCGAAACGACCTGAACCGGCTCGCGGTTGCTGTGGTCCAGCTGCTGCTGACCGTTAGCATCTCTTACCTTCAAAGCGGCTTCCGCCACTTGCTGCAGCAGATCCAGCCGTTCGCCCCCCAGATTGGGCTCGCCGCCACCCAAGGCCATCACCTTGAAGTCGTTCAGCTGCACCTGGCCCTTTGCGGCCAGAGAACTACGGGCTGATGCCGGGTCACTCGCGGCGCTCCATTGCGTGACCGAGGCCATGCTCAGGCCACCGTTCGGCGCATAGGCACGCAGATCGGTCGGCACGATCTTGGCCAGCTCGTCGGTATCGCCAGGCTTGCGTTGCGGTGCGCTGGCGTAGTTGATCGATCCGCCAGCGCTTTGCATCAGCAAGCTGCTCTCGGCATCTTGCCCGGGCAATATCAGGCTCTGACCGAGCGAGTTCTGCGATTGGGCGTAGGCGTAGGCCAGATTGCGCACGCTGGCCACCTCCATATCGCGACCGCTTTGCACCCGGATTGCTGCGTCTTGATAAACCAGCTGCAAGCCATGCGGCGCCAGCAGCGGATCGACCGTGCTGTCAGCCCGCACTTCACCACCGGCCTTGACCGACAGTGCTTGCTTGGCCGCAAAGAATTGACCGCTGACCAGATCCTGGCCCGCCTGCACACGCACCGCACCACCGCCGAACTGCTCAGCGTTGGCGACACCCTCTACCTGGAAGAGCGGGTTCAGCTTGAAACCGCTGCTGGCCGCCGCCGCGCGCAGATGGCTGACATCACGACCAGCCTGCACCGTCACGTCACCGCCACCCAGCGTCGCAATACCTTGCGCAAACTTATCGGGCCGGGCAAACCAGCTGGCGGTCACGTCTTCGGTGTGAGCGCGCCACAGCCAATCGCTGACATAGCGCTGTTCCGCCTCGGGCTTGGCGCCCACGATATCGCGTCCAGCCCGCACCGTGATGCTGCGGCCGCCTTGAGTGAAGGGGCTCAAGCCCGATGGGTCGAGATCGCTGGACAGCAAGTCCAGCATCTTTTGGTAGCGAGTGACCGGCATGGCCTCCACTGGCTCCGGTGGCACCGTCGGCTGTTGCGTGGGCTCAGCCGTGGGTCCGGTTGTGGGACCTGTCGTCGGCTCCGCTGTGGGCGGCAAAGTCGGCTTGGCCGTCTGGCCCGGCGAGGTCTCCGGGTTCGGAGGTCGCACATTGCCCGTGCTGTCGCCATTGCCCTGAGACGGTTCGGTCGCCAGGGACGCATCGCTACTGCCGTCCGCCGCGCGAGCTTTGGCCTGCGCCAGCAGCGCATTGCTGGCTTTCAGCAAGGCCTCCACTTGCGCAGAGCTTCCCTCAAACTCTTGACTCATGAGGCCCGCAGGTGCGCCAAGGCTGAGCACGGTGGCCGAGCTGTTCAGCAACTCGATGTCTTGCGCAGCTGCAAGATCGATACGCCCTGTGGTGCTGCGCACGCGGACCGGCGTCACTTGTGAGCCGTCACTGCCAATGCGCAAGGAGCCGGAGTTCTCTGCATTGATTGCGCTGAAGCCTTGCGTCGCCAACAGATCGGCGCTGCTCAAATCGGCGCCGGCCACCAAACGGATCGAACCCGCACGCTCGGAAGTTCCGAGACGATCGGCACCTTCCACCGGCGACGGCCTGAAGCCCGTCGAGAGATCCGCCTTCAACAACAGGTCGCCGACGGCGCGCAAGGTGATGCTGGCTTCGGCGGCATGCGGGCTGGCCCGCAATTGCGCCTGGCTCAAGACTGGCATGGCCCAGTTGGATTGAAGTTCCAGCTTGCCGTTGCTGCGAATCTCAACGCCCGGTCTGACACGCATCAACGCGAGCAGATCGGCTTGGCCGCCACTAAGGCGTTCCGCAATCTTCTGGGCACTGACATTGTCTGGGCCCATGAACTGCGCGTTGTCATACACCACGCGTCCTACGCCCAGGATCGTCGGGTCAACCGGCGCGAGCGTGGGTTCCACGGTCGGCGGCAGCGTCGGCGCCACAGTGGGCGAAATCGTCGGTGCAATCGTCGGCTTGGCGGTTTGTCCTGGCCCCACCGGCGGTGCGGGCGGATTGGCGCCACCGGTGGTGTCGCCATTGCCATTGGAAGGCTGCGTTGCGTTCGAGGCATCGACGCTGCCAGCATCCAGTCCACCCGTCACACGTACTTGCGAAGCCGGTGCCGTCGTCGCTATCGGTGGTTTGACGGTGCCTGTGCTGGGTCCATTGCCGGCCGAAGGCACGCTCGGTGCGGGCGTTGGCGTTGGCGCAGGCGACGGCGCTGGCGTGGGCGCTGCGGTTGGACCTGTGGGCGGCGGCGGCGGCTTGATCGTACCCGTGCCACTGCCATTGCCGTTCGAAGGGCTGGTCGGCGCAGCGGTCGGAGATGCAGTCGGCGCTGGTGTGGGCGCTGGTGTCGGCGCAGGTGTTGGTGCTGGAGTCGGTGCTGGAGTCGGGGCAGGAGTTGGCGCTGGAGTTGGCGCTGGAGTCGGGGCAGGAGTTGGCGCTGCAGTCGGTGCAGCCGTAGGTGCAGCGGTCGGCCCGGCTGTCGGAGCTACCGTCGGCTTCGTCGGCGGGGCCGGTGGCTTGATCGTGCCGGTGGTATCGCCATTGCCCGCTGAGGGGTCGGTCACCGGCGCCGCCGTTGGGGCCAAAGTCGGCTTGGTGGGCGCCGGTGGCGGCTTGATAGTGCCTGTGCTGCCTCCATTGCCGGCCGAGGGCTCGGTCGGAGCAGCGGTCGGGCTGACTGTTGGCAGTGTCGTCGGTTCTGCCGTCGGCTGAACCGTGGGCTGGACCGTCGGCGTATCCGTAGGCGTGGTCGTTGGCGAGGTTGTGGGCGTCGTCGTAGGCGCCGTCGTCGGGGCCACGGTCGGCGCTACCGTCGGGGCCACCGTCGGCGCCACGGTAGGCGCAATCGTGGGCACGCCGGTCGGGGCGACTGTTGGCATCGGCACCAGGCCATCGACCAACTGGTTCACACCGTCATAGACCTTGAAGGCCTCCACATCGACCCGTTTCACGCCTGTGAGGGTGGCACCAATCGCTGCGATGCGCACATCTTGGCCCTCACGCGCGGCGCGTAGCAAAAGCTCGGCCGTCGAGAGCTGCGTGTTGCCATGCGCCGCGCTCAAATCGATCAGAGCTCCCTGCTGCAAGTTCAAGACGCCTTGCTGGCTGTTCAAGCTGACCGTGCCTCCAGCACCGCCGCGAGCCACGAGGCTAGACCCGGCTTGCAAGCGGATGTCGTCACGAGCATTCAAAGCGATATAGCCAGCGCTGGCTGGGCTTCCCGCAGCCAGCAGTTGGCCGTCCACCACCAGGCTGCCGCCATCGGAAGTCAGCGCGAGGTGTTGCGCCTGCAAGCTGGCGCCTGCCGGCAAAATTTGATCCCCAGCACGGTTGCGTACCGAGATCGCATCGGCAAAGGCGAAATTGCCCGCCCGCTGCAACAAGCCGCTCAGCTCTGCAAGATTGATGGCTTGTGCACTGTCCAAGCTCAGCACACCGCCGCGCTCGACCGAGGCCGACGCGGCGCTCAGATCACCCGCCAACAACAAGCGCCCTTGCGGCGCACTCAGATCCAAGCGACCAGCATCGCCTGCATCGGCAGCCTTGCCGCCCAAGCCCGCGGCCGAAACATCCACTTTGGAACCCGCACGCAGTGCCACATCGCCCTGATCGCTGCCGATACGGATACGGCCGGCGGCCAAATTGGCGGTCACCGTGCTGCCGATCTTTTCGCTACGACCGGCCACATTGAGCCAGGCCTGCGCGTCGATGATGGCGGCGTCCGTGGCTGCGCTGCCCTTGCTCTGCAAGCTCAATTGGCCGGAGGGCAAGTCAATGCCCGTGGCCACACGCAAGCGGTCGGCGCTGAGCTTGAGCTGTGCTGCGGCCGCAGCCAAGCTGCTGCTGGTGGTCGCGACTGCGCCGCCTTCACCTGGGCTCAGGTCCGCGGCACCGCGCACCACCCAGTTAGCATCAGCCAGATTGCTGGCTCGCAAGACCGGCGTGCGCAACTGCAAGTCACCATCGACCTGGATCTGACTCTTGCCATTCAGCAAGACGGCGCGGTCGGCACCTAAATCCACCGCAGCGGCATGCAAGGTCTGCACCCCGGGGCCCAAGGTCAAAGTGCCCGGGCGCACCGCGCCTGTCTCAAGGGCCGTGCCGGCGCGCGCATCCACCTTCAGGCGGCCGCTGCTGGCCTTCTCGCTGGCCTGCGGCGCGAGACCGGTGCTGTTGCTGAGCAAGACGCGCTGCGCTTGCAGCGTCGCCGTGCCTTCCCCCAAGACCTGCAGGCTCGGTGCATCCAGGCTCAGCTGACCCAAGGCGGGCGAGCCCAGGCCCAGACCGGCCAAAAGGTCGACGCTGGAATAGCTGCGCAGCAGCAATTGATCGGCCCCGCTGAGTTGCTTGAGCAAGTCGCTGCTGAGCAACAAGCTGTCGGCCTGCAGCGCTTGACTGCCGCCGGCTTGAATGCGCGGCACGCCCAAGCCAATCTGAGCCGCGCCGAGCTTCACATCGGCACCCAAGCTGCTGGCTTGGGTCGAGTCCAGCAGCAAGGTTCCGCCAGCATTCAAGCTAACGCCATCCGCCAGCTGCAAGCGACCGGCTTCGCGCTTGGCGCCGCTGCGGGTCAGCAAAGTGCCATCGTTGCGGCCGGTCAAGAGCAGTGCGGCACCATCGCCGTTGACGCGCCAGTTCTGGCCCGCATCTTGAGGCGGCGCCTTGTCCTTGTGGTCGACGGGCACAAGTGCGGTCTTCAGCACGGCACCTTGGCCGAGGCTGAGCTGATCCTTGGCCAGCAGCAAGAGGTTCTCGGCCTGCAGCGGCTGATTCGGGCCGCTCAAGACCTGCAACTCTCGGCTCAGCACATTGAGGCTGAGTGGCTGATCGGCGGCACCCGGCGTCGCACCCAAGATCAGGCTTTGCACCTTCAGTGCGGAGAGCTGCGCTGCGTCCAGAACCAAGGGACTGTTGCTGCCCGCTTGCGACGCTGAGCCACCGACCTGAATGCGGTCCGCCGCAAAGAAAGCCGAGCCGCCGCTACCGGCCACACCGGCCGCATTGCTGGCGGCCGTGAAGCGCATGGCACCTTGCACATCGGCACGTTGCGCGGCCACCACCAGGCTGCCAGCATCGCGGCTCAAGGCCGGTTGCACGCGGTCTTGTTTGGCGGCCAGGCTGCTGAAGAAGGCGTCCGCTTCAGCCATGCGGACTTCGCTGAACTTACGCGCTTGCGCCGGGCTCAGGATTTGCCAGGTGCTGGGCAGCGCATCGCGCACCGCCGTGCCGGCCTGACCCAATTGGGCACCGACCCAGACCGAGCCATCCTCGCGTTGCACCGCGTTGCCCAAAGCCAGCGGATTGCCCCCCCCGGAAACCGGTCGAACCAGGTAGGCGCCGTCCAACAAGGCATAACGTGCAGGCAAAAGGGTGTAGGTTCCCGCCGGCACTGGGCCGCCCTCACCCAAAGTAATTTGACGTCCTGCGGCCGGCAGATTGGTCACGCCCAAGCCTTGGGTACCGGCAGCACCGCCCGAAGCGTGACTGGGCACGATCGCAAAAGCGCCGTCCGCTCCGCTGAACACATCCTTGGAGCCACCGGGTCCAGGCACAAACTGCCAGGCCTTCAGCGCGCCACCGCCGCTCAGATCCAGCTGCGCTTCCTTATCGATGCGCACCGCGCCTTGGCCGGCATTCAAAACAATGGCCTTGGCGGGCGCCGAGGCCTGGCCCAGCACCAACTGGCTCCCCGGCGTGTTCCAACGATCGCCCGCCCACTGGCCAAACAAAAATTCCTGGCCAGCCGCACTGACCGAGGTCTCGCTGCCTGCTAACAAAGAAACTGAGCGAGTGCCCAGCAACTCAATGCGTCCGGCAGGCGCACGCAAACGCCCCCCCTGATTGATCACATCGGCTTCAACGATCAAGCTGCCGCCGGCACTCCAGGGCAAGGCGGGGCTGCTGCCCACACTGGCAAAAGCCAAGCTGCGGCCCGGTGCCTGCAGGCGAAACTCTTGATCGGTGGCAGGCACGATCTGGCCGGCCGTGAGAGTCGCATCCGCCTGGGTGCTCAGCAAACCGCTCAAACGCTTGTCGACGTTGTAGAAGCCGCCTTGCAAGAGCAGATCACCCGAAGTCTGCAACTTCAGGCTTCCCACACCCTGGGTCACCAGGCGACCTTCCAGCGTCAAGCGTTCCGAGCCCTGCAGTTGCAGGCCGGCGATGCCTCCACTGGCTTGCGGCTGCGGTCTGTCGAGCGTGGCCGACACCGTTGCCTGGGTATTGCCCCACTTCAGTTGTGGCGCGCTCAGGCTGGCATTGGCCGCGCCTGGATTCATCGCCAAAACCGGCGTATCGATCTGAATGGCTGCGCTCAAATTGAGCGTTACGCCCTCACCAATGCTGATACGTTCCTGAGCTGTCAGGCTCAAATCCGAAGCACCACTGGCCTGCAGCCACTGGCTGGAGACCGAGGCCTGGCCCTTCAGCTCGCTGGCCGGGCGCAGGTCTGTGGCGCTCAAATTTGTGGTCAGCGCGGTCTTGCTGCGCTCCAGACGGAAGTCTTGAATCGGCGGCAATGCGCTGGGGTCAGCGCTGTTGCGGACCGCCTTCAGCTTGAGCACCACCTTGCCACCGGCCTGCGAGCTTGCGCCCGCCTGAGCACGCAGATCGCCCTCCAAGAGCATGTCCTGGTTGCCGGAGATCGTGAGTGAGCCGGCACTGCTGGCCACAGCCTGGCGCGACACGCGCTCGCCGCCTTCGACACGCTGACGAATATCGAGCTCGCCGCTGCTGCCGCTGATGTCGATCTTGCTACCCTGCTGCCAGACCAGGCTGGTGCCATAGGTCCCCGCGGCCTCCAGGTTGATTTTGCCGCCGGCCAAAACGCGGCCGGTCTTGCGGCCATCGGCGCCGATTTCCGATTGTTCCAGCCCCGCCACATCAATGCTGCTGCCAGCACCCAGCCACAAATAGCGCGCCAATGTGGGGTCGGCTGGAGGCTTGGGATCGGTCTCTTCGTTACCGGCCAGCTTGAGCGTCACCGTGCCGCCGGGCATACGCACAGCGCCATTCATGCTGAGGCGGGTGCTGGCGCCCAAGTCCAGCGTGGAAGCGCCGGGCAAGTCGATCTGGCTGGCGCTGCCGATGTCCAAGCTGCCAGCGCTGCGGCCTTCACCAAAACCGCTGGAGCGCAAGCTCAGTTTGAACGCCTTGGGCAAGCCATTGATTTGCTTGCCGGTGCTGAACACCGAGCTCAGCGGAACATCCGAGGCCTGGGCCCGCGCGCCCGCCTTGGCCTGCCACTGCAAGAGATTCGGCTTGACTTGCGCCCCGCTGGCGAGGTTCAGGAAGCTGCGACCGTCGATGACAAAGTCCTGGAAGCCGCCTTGACTGAAGAACTCAGTGCCCAAATTCAAATTGGCGGGCGCAGCGGCTGGGCTCGCCCCGCCGATCTGCGCCGAGGCTGCCGTCAATTTGAGCGCGCCACCTTGCGTCATCGAATAGCCGCGGAACTCAGCGCCGCCCAACTGCAGTTGCCGGCTCGCTGCATCGCCGAAGGCATTGGCCGACCCTGCGGACAAGACCAGGTTGCCCGCAGCCGCGCCGCACAGGCGGTCCGCCGCGCAATCGCCGACCTTGCTGCTGCCGGTCAACATCGCACCGCCCGACACATCGAGCACCGAGCCTTGGCCCAGATTCACCGTCCTGCCGGCCTGCACCAGCAGGCTCCCGCCGGCCTGATTCAGCGGCGAGGCCTGCGAATCCTGCGCCAAATTGACCCAGCGACCCGACACGTCCAATTGGCTGCCCGGCGCCACTTCGACCGAGCCCTCCGTGCTGCGCAAGCTGACGCTGCCCGAGGCCGAGCGAACGCTGCCGCCCAGCTTCACCAGGCCGCGTTCAGAGAGCAGGCTGAAGCTGCTGCGTGCCTGCAGGTTCAGGGCGCTGCTCAAGCTCACATCGCCTTCAGCGGCCACCGCCACATCCTGGAAGCCCGAGCTCAGCAAGCGACTCGTCGCCATGCCAGAACGCAGCGGAGCCAGAGCGATCGCCGGATCAGCCATCAGCTGGTCCCACTGCGATGCATTCAAGGCAGCGCCAGCCGTGTCCAAGCTGAAGCGACCCAGAATGGCGCCGCCATAGCTACCCTCGCCAAACAGATTGCGGTTCTGCACTGCGCCCAGACGCAGCTGGCCCAAACCGGCCAAAGCGTCCTGGCCGACCAATTGCCGGCGGCCGCTGACGGTCTGTCCCGCCAAGCTGCCGTCCAGCACCAGGTTAGGCGCCACCACGGTCAAGCTGCCGGCCGATTTACCTTCCACATAGCCGGCTTCCAGGCGAGCCGAGCTCAGCGAGCCATAGGCCACCACTGGACCCCAGCGGTCGTACTTGGTCTGGTTCGTCCCGGCATTGCTGATGCCGGTGTAGACGATATCTTTGGGCGCGCTATTCAGGTTGTAGGCCTGACCATTGCTGGCAATCAGCTGGGTCGGCCGCACCTCGGCTTCAACATAACGGACCTGTCCCCCGGCCACCGAGAGAGTCGAGCTTTGATTCGTGTAGACCGCGTCGCCGGCCAAGAGGCGCAGGCTGCCACCGCCGGCCAGACGCTCATTGGCGCTGCGCAGCAAACTCTTGCGATAGCTGCCCAAGTCACCCAGGATGGTGGAGTCTTGGCGCAAATCCAAGGTCACCTTGTTGCGATAAAGCAGGCCGTCTTTTTGCAGCGGCGCATCTTTCAGGTCATTGCTGCCCAGCAACTCGGTAGTGACGAAGTTGCGCGCCACACTCAGTTCGGTGTCTTGTGTGCCCGACAGGTCAATGCGAGCACCTGCGCCGATCACAATGCGGCCGCTTTGGCCGCTGGGATCAAATCGCTCGCGATTCAGCAGGCCGCCCATATAGCTGGGCGTGCTCAAGGCTCGCAGCTCCGCTTGCGCACCTGGCGCAATGATCTGGGCCTGCTCACCCACCACGATATTGGCAGCCGCCAAATCCAGGCGCGAACGCACAAAGGTCGAGTTGTCATCCGACAGCAAAACCTTGCCATCGGCCCCGGTGTTCTCAACCGTCACTTCGGTGACGCTCTTGGCCCCCAAAACCAGCTCACCGCTGCGCGAAGCGCGCTTGTAGCGGGGGTCGCTGGGCGAGACCGAGTCCGCCACGCTGTCCAGCGCATCGCCTTGGGCCAGCAACAAGATCGAGCCGTTCTGGCTGACGCTGGTGCTGGCGCTGACGCGGCCCGACTGGTTGACGGCCATGCCCACCAAGGTGGTGTTGCCGCGCGGCGTGCTGATCTGGCCGCCCGGGGCATTCCAAACCGAGCCCTCGCCTTTGGCCAAACCGGCCTTGCCGACTTCGACCAAGAGGCCGCGCAAAGAAGGCACATCCGGATTGGCCTCAGACGCATACAGCGCCTCAGGCTCCGAGCTTCGCTTGTCGAGCGGCAGCTTGTAATAGACCTCGGGGCCACCGGCCAGCACCACCTGGCCGCCCGGGGCCGTCAGCTTGCCTTCGTTTTCGACCCGCTTGGCAAACAGATAGATGCGGCCGCCTTCGGCCGTCTTCAGCTCTGCGCCGGTCTGCACCTGCACAAAGCTGCTGCTGTCCAGATAGGGCACGCCGTCTTGCTTGTCCCATCTGAAGGCGGCAGAGCCCCCGGTGATATTGCCGACAAAGCCGTTCAGATAATCTTCATTCTTGGGCTTCAGCGTAGTCGCCAACAAGCTGCCCACATCGACGCTGGCGCCACGGCCAAACAAGATGCCATTCGGGTTGTAGAGCAGCAGTTCGCCGCCATTGGTGGCTGTGAGCTTGCCGAAAATCTGGCTGGGGTCCCCGCCGGTGATGCGGTTCAGGGCGCTGGCGCCCGGCTGGGCCATGTCGAAGGTGACCGAGCTGGCCGAGCCGATATTGAAACTCTGCCATTGGTAGATCGCGCGCTGGCTGTCCTGGCGGATGCGCATGTCCTGCCCGCCCTGGGCATTCGGCAAGCCCACCGGCAAAGCCGCCTGCCCCTGCCCATGGACACGCCATCCCGACAGCGTGCCCGCAGGCACCGGCACCGCATTGGCCGCCGGCGGCTTGGGCGCCACCACGCGAGACTGCGCCATCGCCTGCAGCGGCAAGGCACTGGCCAGGGCTGCGGCCAAGGGATGCAAGAGCCAGGCACGTTGGCCCCAGGCAGGTCGACGCAGCGACGCCTTGGGGACGGGCTTGGTGATCGGCTGTGAGCGTGCGGTGGAGGCCATGGCAGAGATTGGGTTCGATCAATACGTACAAGACAGACAAAAAAGCGGGGTTGAAGGCTGAAGACTGCTGCGCAGTACGCGGCCTATGAGCTCCGCTTAGAAGCGCAAGGCCGCGCGCACATGCACGAAGTCCTTGGACGCATCGGGTCGATTCGGAATCGGCCGGTGCCGCTGTGCCCAGTCCATGGACAAGCTCACACCGGGGCGCACCGCCAAGCGCAGGCCTAAGCCGCCGCCCAGCAAGGGCGTGCGCTTTTGCTGGCCGGGCTCGGGGTTGAACAAGCTCACGCGCGCAGCGTCGACAAAGCCGTAAAAGGTCAGTTCGTTAAAGAGCGGCAAATTGCTCCACTCCGGCTCCTCGCGCAGCGAGCTCAAGACACTGCCCAGGTTGCGGCTGCGCAACTCCAAAGAGGCCAAAAGCCCTTGATCGCCGGCCACCGAGCCTTCGGCATAACCCCGCACCGTATCGGCGCCACCAACCGAGAATTTCTCCGCGCTGGTCAAGGCCTGGGTGCTGAGTTGCCCGTTCAAACGAGCGGCCAGCTCCACCGCGCCCAGGCGTTGACTGGCGCGCCAGTCCAGGCGCAGGGTTGAGAAGCCGCCGTCCGCGCTACGTTGCTTGCAGGCAAACTGATCGGCCTCGCCGTAACCCGTGGGGCTGCCCGGCACGGGGCAGTCTTGACGCGTTCTTTGCAGCAGCGAACGCAAGCCTTGGGTCAGCGTCACACTCACTTGCTGTTGCAGACCCTCACCCCACCAATTGCCGCTGTAGCTGGCTTGAAAGGGGATGTATTGCAGCGGGGATGGTGTCACGCCAGTGCTGGAGAGCACGTCTTCGGTCAGATTTTTGTAGTCAAAACCCAAACTCAGGCCATGGAAGGAGTTGGCCAAGGCCTTGGACGTGCTGTAGCGCAGCCCCAGCGTCGTCCCCTTGCCCAAGACGCGGGCCCCGCCCAGCGACTCAATATCGCTGCTGGAATCGACCGCGCTGAAGATCAAGGAGTCGCCGTCGGCCAGCGGCGCCTGGTAGTTGAAGACCAGTACGCGAGACTGTTTGGGCGCACGCGGCGCGCCCATCCAGGTGAAGGAGATCTGGTGGTCTTTTTGCAGGAAGTTGTCGTAGTGCAGATTGGCCGACATGCGCAAGGGGTCGGTGCCATCGGCGGCAGCATTGCTCATCTCCACACTGCCGCCCAAGGGCAAGCTGTCTTCCACCTTCAGCTCGGCCTCAACCGTGCCCGGCACCCGGCCCGGGCGCAGCACTGGCTGAACCCGGCGCTCTTCGCCGCGGCTCACCGAGGCCAGTTGCTGCTGCACGGTATTGAAGTTAGGCACTGTGCCCGGCGCCAGCTCAGCCACCGCATTGCGAATGCGGCCTTGAGCAAAGTATTTGGAACCGGTCACTTGCAGGCTGCCGACGCGACCTTCCAGCACCACCAAACGGATCACACCGCCGTCGATCCGCTGCTCGGGAATGTCTACAAACACGGTCAAGTAGCCGGCGTTTTGATAGACCTTCTCCAGCGCGGCGCGGGCCGCTTCGACCTCGTTCATGCCCAGTTGCAGACCGAGGAAAGGCAGCACCGCCGCTTCGATCTGCAGATCGTTCAGGCGGGTATTGCCCTCGATCTCGTATTCCAAGATGTCGAACCTGGGCGCAGCAATGGGCGCCTCTTGGGCAGCGGCAGCTTGTTGGCTGGCCTGCTGAGCAAAGCTGGGGCCGGCAACAGCCAGGGCTGCGCCGCCGAGCCAGGCGGTTAGCCCGGCTCGATTCCACACACGCAGCCGAAAGTAAAACCGCGCCCTGCGATGGGCGCGGATCTTGTTGAAGTCCATGAGCTCAGTGTCACCAGGGCCGGTGAATCCGTTGTGAAAAAGCATGAGCCGTTCGGCTCATGCAAGCACCCCACTCAGGGGGTGCACGGGTCAGGCGACCGCAGTATTCGAGCTGGCTTTGCTGCGAACTTGGGAGCGCGCACGCACGGCGACCGCCAACAAGCCCAAAGCCATCAAGCCATAGGACGACGGCTCGGGCACGGCGCTGACCGAGCTGATGCTGCTCGGCACCCAGCCGGCAAACTCTTCGGCACTGGCGCTCAAAACGCGGGCCTGACCATAGGCTGCCGCAAAGTCGGTCCAGCTGCGGCGCTGCAAGCCCGCAGCCGTTGCCACTTGGGTCAAGGCGCTGGGCTGGGTGAAGCTCAGGATGTAGTCACCCTTATCGTCCTTGGCCAATCCCCAATAGGCGTCGTGCTTGAGGTTGTCGAATTCGTCAATGATGGGCGGGTTGGACCCGTTATCGTCACTCGTGCCCAAGTAATAGAACCAGGAGGACGAACCGACCTTGTTGGTGGACAAAACCTTTTGGCCAAATATCATCCCTGCCTCTATGCCTTCAGCTTTGGCGAAGTAGGGGGAGGGCCCTTTTTGGTCAAAGCTCGAACCATCGACCCCGACATCAAAGTCCGGCCAAAAATCCTTGCCTTTTTGGTAATGGGTATTGAAGGGATTGCCTTGAGCTCCGGTCGACGGGTCTTTTCCCTGATTTAGGTTTAATAACCAAGTCTGAATCGCTCCGACACTTGAATCCACTTCAATATTGGTCAACAACTTCAGTCGCGAGTACTCTGGATTCTCTCCAGCTCCGGTCCACTCACTATTCAACGTTGTGAACATGCGCCGAGAGTTCGGATCGTAACCATCACCCACCCCACTGGCCGCATACACCCCCCACACTTGGTTGGCGACGTTGGTGGACTTTTTGAGGAACTCCTTGAAGTTCACATCAGTATTCAAAGGTGAAAAAAACTTCTGGTAACCCGCATCTTGCTGCGCGTAAACAAAGAAGTTGTCGGTGAACGTGTCACCGGCGGTATAAGGGAATGGGGTCAGGCCCAAATCCTTGGTGTAGGAGACTTCGGCCACCGGGTCGTAAATCGCCAAGATCAACTCGGCACCGCCATTTTTGCCGTGATTATTCGTACCTCCGAGAATGGCGGCATGGGCGCTGCCGGCACCAAAAGCCCCCAACAATAGCAGGGCACGAGCCAGTGACGAGTAAGAGGTGTCGAGTGTCTTCATGGGCGTAGGCATCCGGTATTCCAAGTAGAAGGGGGAGGAGCGATGCCCCTCCCCTTTCACCATCAAACTAAGTCAATCAAAAACCAAGCAGTCAATTACTTGAACATGCGCACGGGCGTGCAGCTATTGCCCGAAGCACGTGCAGCGTGTGCGCTGAAGGCCTTGACTTCAGGCGTCTGCAGAGCCCAGGCACCCGAGTAGGTACCAGGCAGGGCCACCAAACCGGCTTGCAGGTCTGGGTCCAACTTGGCCAACACCGAGGCCTTGCCCATGTTGTTGCGCATATCGGTCAAGAAGGCTGCGACGTCAGCTGCAGGAGCGTTGGCAGCCAGAGTCGACCATTGCATCGACGACTCAAAGGCGAAGTCGTAGCTGGTGTCGATCACATTGGCGCGCTCAGGAGCCACACCGCCGAGCTTGACAAAGCGATAACCCTTGTCGCCACCGTTGGCCAGGGGGTTGTTCTCACGACCGACGATGCCCAGCGCGTAAGCACCAACGCCTTCGGCCGTCGTGCCCAAGCAGCTTTCCACCAACTGGGTGCTCGAACCTTCAAAGTAGCCGGTACGGCCGGTGGCCAAGATGACCTGAGCCACGGTGCCATTCACGCCACCAACTTGTGTGTTGGCAGAAGGAATGTAGGCGCCGCCACCTGCGCAAGGGTTGGCAGCAAAGTAAACATTGGACGCAGCTTGTGTGCCCGAGCCATTGGTACGGCGGCAGACGTTCACTTGCTTCGTGTCCACAGCGGCATCAACCGTTGAAGGGATCAGCAGGTTCCAGCCCTTCTTGGTGCTCAGATTGCCGGAGATTTGGCCGGTCAAAGCGCCACGCACGAAGCCAGCAGGAATGCTAGGCTGCTTAGCTGCGCTTTCGTCAATGGCACCCGCGTTGTCAAGGCCTTGAGCCTTTTGCAAGGCCAAGTACAGGCTCTTGTTGACGGCCACGCCGAAGACGTTTTGCACAAAGCCGGCGGCGTTCAATGAACCCACATTCAAGTTGGTGCCACCGTTGACGGGGTCTTGCAAGAGCTTAGGCTCAACGTCAGACAGACCGGCGTGAGCGAAGCGTTGCTGAGTGCCCGAGCAGATGAAGCCTGGCTTTTGCACGTCGGTCGAAGGCGAGTTGATGGGCACACCGTTGGACGTGTTAGCAACGCAAGAAGTGCCGCTGACCAGCATGTGCACTTGACCAGCGCCGTTGCCATCAACGCCAGCAACGACAGCATCATTGGCCTTGACCAGCGGGGTCACGCCTTGAGCGGAACCGCCCTTGTCCTTCTTGACGACCAAGACGGAGGTGCCGACCGGCCAGCTGCCGACGGCCTTGTTCAGTTTGAAAGAATAAGCGCGGTGGTCAGCGCCGGTCGAGCCGAAATAGAAGACGTCAAAAGTGGCAGGATCAGCCAGCTCTTGCATATAGCCACCCAGGGCCAGACGCAGGGCGGAGGCGCCGGACACATAGACTTCCTTCAGGCTGCCATTGCCGCGAGCGGTGTCGATTTCAGCAGGTGTCAAAGCATGTGCGGAACCGATGGCGGCCATGCAAGCCAGGGCGATCGCGGAGGAGCGAATGATGTTCATTTGGAGATCTTTCTGTTCAGAAAATATCGAGACGTAGTTAACCAAAAGCCGCAGCTTTAACGCTGCAGCCAGGTCACTTCAATCGGAGTCACCTGACCCGCAGGCCAGGCAAAGCGTCTTACCGAGAATTAAGCTTGGCGGCGACGGGCCACAAAGCCCACAGCCAGCAAGCCACCCATCAGCAGGGCGTAGGTGCTTGGCTCAGGAATGGCCGCGACCGGGGTAGCGATGGTCAAGGTTGTGCCAGTGAAATTGGCAAACTTTTCGTTATTGAAGGTGTTCATGAGGGCGTTGGAGGAGCCGTCATCGTTGGAGGTATAGAGGTCAGCCAACTTGGCAGTGGTGCCGATTTCGTTGTTGCTAGGCACGCCGTCTGCGAAGTTCGCCCAACCCAGGCTGAGGTCGCCCAGCGTACCGGCAGCACCGGAGAGCTCGTGATTGGCCTGACCAGGAGTAGCCAAAGCCATGTACTTGAACTGCTCGCGCAATTGCAGCGAACCTTCATTCGAGCGCTGGTTCCACACAGTGAAGTCCAGGGTGCTGAATGCGGCGGTGTAATGAATGTCACCCAGATCGAAACCGTCGGGGTTGTTCACTTGGACCGAAGCGACGGTCCACTGGGTGTTCACGCCATTCAGAGCCAGGAAATCATTCCACTTGGCGCCGGCCACATCGAAAGTGTTGACACCGGTCAAGCTGGACAACTCAACGCCGAGGTCCTTGGAGTAAGAACCCTTGGAGTTCCAGGCCATGAAAACCAGCTCAGGAGTGGTGGAAGTGTTCACAGCAGCGAAAGCCGGAGCGAAAGAGGCGGCAGCCAGAGCGGCCAAGACGATTTTCTTCAGTTGCATAGTGTTCTCCGTTGAGTACAGAAAGAGATGGTTGATAAATGTTTCAATCAATCAATGAACCAAAACAGTTCCAGAACTCGGCGCGCTCTGCCTAGAGAACAGAGTGCGCAACCGGTCCGCTACGCCTGAACCGCCATCCCCTGAAATACAGCTTCGAGAAGAAAACTCGCATTTGGCGGTGGCCATGGGCGCCTGGGTCTTTTGGACCCGAAGTCAAAGAGCAATAGAGAAGCAGCGAACTGCTTGAGGATTCAACCTACAAAACGAACTTTGAACGAAGCGCGTGACATGCATACCCGCGCTGTGAAGCAATTCACAATCCGAACGGACTAGGGACTTGTACGCAGCGTGTCTTTTCCGGCCCCAGCATTCACCGGCAAACTCAAACCACCGGCATGGCAGGCGGCTTGACCAGTTCGATGGGCGCGCGGTCCAGCAGGTTCATGGACATGGCCCGCGCCACCGCTTGCGCACGATTGGCCGCATTGAGCTTGCGCAGAATTTTTTGCACGTGGTTTTTCACCGTCAGCGCGCTGATGCCCAGCACTTCGCCGACCTGTTGATTGCTCATGCCCTCGCGCAACCAAGACAGGATCTGGCGCTCCCGCTCGGTGATGCCGCTCTGGCGCGAGCCTGACACCGGCGTCGGCGAGCTGGGCGTGGCGTTGACCTCACGCTCCACCACCTGCACTCGCTGCCAGGTGGCGTGGATATGTGGCATCAGCAGCTCCAGATGGCTGCAATGCTGCTGAGTCAGCGGCGTGCTCTGGTGAGCGAAGACAAAAAAGCTCTCGATCTCGCTGGGCCGCTGCGGCCGCGAGACGCCGTGCACCAGCAGCTCATGAAAGCCTGCGGCGCGCAGCCCTATCATCTGTGGCTGCAAGGCCTGGCCTTCGAGCTGCTCAAGCTTGACGCGCAGCGGCTTGCAGCGCGCTTCCAGCCACATGCCTTGCAACTGCTGCATCAGCACACAGCGCGGCGCACTCAGGCTCAGCAGCACCTCATCGGCGACGGTGACATTGTTGAAGGCATCAAAGACCAGCTCGCGCTGATTGCGCTGGTAGGCGCCGCAGATCGCCATCTGGTGCGGAATCAAAAGCTGCAGATTGCTCTGCGTCCAGACAAAGAATTGATAGCGGCGCCGCACATCCAGTGCGGACTCGGCGGCGCGCACGATGGCTTCGATATGGCTGTTGCTCAGCAGCACGGCGTCATTCGATTCGTGTGGGTGCATGATTGGCATGGGCGCGACGACAAAGTGTGGAAGAACAAAAAGCGGGGGGTACCGGCGGCTGGACTGTAGAGAGCGCATATGACTGGGTGTTGAAGCTCGCAGCGAAATGCGCAGCTAAAAATGATCCGTTCGGCTCATGCTTGGCGACCAATGGTTCGCTCAGGCTTGGCTCAAGGCTCACCGGGCGGCGCTGCAGCGCCCTCTGCGCCGGAAAGTGAGGCGGAACTTGGCAATATCACCGGAGTAAATCGCAGGTCAGACACCCGTGGTTTTGGCGCACTGGCGGGCAAGCTCGCCATGGCCACTCCGGTCGAAAGCAAGAGCTGCCGCGCCCGGCTGTGCACCCCAACAATGCCGCTCATCAAGGCCTGCCCCTCGGCATGGGGCTGGACGGCGCTCTTGGCGACGGCAGGCTCGACCGCGCCTTCAAAATGGGATTTGAGCGGGCTTGCGGGGAGGCCCGCACTCCCCGCCCCTGTCACATCGCTTGGTCCCTCTTGCTGTGCACCCGGCAGGGCTGGCGCTTGCGCCGCTGCGGCCTGACCCATTTGCAAAGCCCAGTCCGGGCGACCGGTAAAAGGATCGGCATAGAGTCGGCGCAGATGGCGGCGCGTGCTGCCGCTGCGACGGTCTTCCAGCAAATCTTCCAGCCGCTGCGGCAAGGGGTTGGCGCCGGCGGGTGTCGCACGGGCATAACTGGCCAAAGCCTGGGCAATGGCCTCGCCGCGAAAGCGCAGCTCGGCCTCACGTTCGCGCTGCTGCAGCGTCTGCTGGCGCTGCCCCAAGGCGGCCAGGGCCACGCCGCCCAAGGCAATCACGAAGAGCAGCCACAAATAGGTGAAGCCCCGGCTGACTAAGGACTGTGAGTTACCAGTCCGCATACAAACTGCCATCCGGCGCGCGGCCGGGCGTGCCGCTCTTGACATCAAAGACCTGGCCAGGCATTTCCAGCTCAGCCGGTGGGGTCAACAGCTGCCACGTGCTACGGCTGCCACTCAAAGGGTCTTCGGGGATCTGGCGCAAATAGCGCGCCTCGACCAACTCTTGCAGCGAGTTGGGATAACGCGCTTTGTCAGCGGCGAAGTGATCAATCGCGCTGCGCATCACATTCAAGGAGCTGCGCAGCGCATGGCCGCGTGCCGCGTCCACCTTGGCAAAATAGCGCGGCGCGGCAATGCCGGCCAAAAGGGCCACGATGGCCATCACCACAATCAACTCGATCAGGGTGAATCCTTGGGACTGCGTCCGCTCACGAGGCAAGGTGTGCATTTCCGGCTCACCAATCGCGGTAGGGCGTGCCGTCCAGGCCGATGCCGGGCGCGCGCGAGTACACATCAAAGACATCACGACCGGGTTGCGGTGAGTCGGCCGGGCTCTCATAGCTGCGCAGGCCCCAGCTGCGGGCGGCGGGCAGATTGCTGTCGGCCAGCGGGTCGCGTGGGAGACGACGCAGGAAATAGATCTTGCGGCCCTTGGGGTCTTTTTGATCGACCACGCCTTCAACCAGGGCAGTCAAGCTGGGCGGGTAGCCGCTGGCGTCGGCCGGCACCGCGATGCGCCCGTCCGAGCCGGCCTGTTTGTAGGCATCTAAGGCCAGGCGAATGCTGCGCAGGCTTTGGCGCAACTCGCTTTCTTGCTGGCGCTTGTGCACCCAAACGCTGAGCGGCTGCGCGGCCGCGGCCAAGATGCCGACGATGGTGACCACCGCCAGCATCTCAACCAGGGTGAAGCCGCGCTGACGCGCCGGCCGGGCCATGTCAGCGCCCCACCACGGCCACATTGGGGTCCCCGGAGACCTGCACAGTGAGGGGCTCGCCCTTGGCGTTGCTACCCCGCAGATTGCTGAGCTCAATGCTGGAGCTGTTACCTGCTGAACCAGGGCGCGCCCGCAAGACCATGACGCGGTGGCCATGGGGCGGCAGCTCAAACTCGATCACGCCATTGCCGCCCGCGTTACTGGCTTCGGCCGACATGAACAGGGCCACATCAAAGCGCGCCTCGCCTTCCAGCTTGAAGGGCGATTTGTTGTACAGCGTCACCGACAAGGTCTCGCCCACATCGGCTTCGGCGCTGGTCTGGATCTCGATCTCGCCTTGGGGTGCGGAGCTGGAAGCAGCATCCTGGCCGATGGGTGCGGGAGCGACCGCACTTGGCACCGCGGGCGCCAACTGCAGCGGCGCTGGCACCACCACCCCACCAGCCCCCAGCCCCCCGCCGCCCGTCATCGGCAGCGCCACCGCGCCCGCACCGCGCAAGCGTGAGCCTTCGGCACCCGGGTTGCCGTCGAAACCTGAGGCCAGCACGGTGCGGCTGGCATCCGGCAGGTTCAGATTGCGCAGCACCCGCGGGGTGATCAGCAGCACGATTTCTGACTTTTTGCGGTTGTCGCCATGCACACCGAACAAGCGGCCCAGCAAAGGCGCTTCGGACAGATAAGGCAAGCCGTTGATGCTCTTGCGGTCTTCGTCGCTGATCAGGCCGGCCAGCACCTGCGTTTCACCATCTCGCAAGCGCAGCGAGGTGCTGGCCTTGCGGGTGCCGATGCGGTAGGCGCTGGTCGGCTGGGCGCCGCCCGAGCTTTCCTTCAGGCCTAAGCTGCTGACTTCCAGATTGACCTTCATCACCACCTCGTTGTCGAGCTGGATGCTGGGCTCCACTTCCAGCGTCAGGCCCACATCGATGTAAGTCACCGCCGTGGAGACGCCGACGTTGGCGGTAGAGGTGCTGGTGAAGACCGGCACCTTGTCGCCAATCTGAATCTTGGCTTTCTCTTTGTTGCGAGCGCGCAGCTTGGGGTTGGCCAAAACATTGCTGGCGCCCGTGCCGCCCTTGAGCTTGGCCGTCAAGACCGGGTTGGCCACCATGCTGCGGAAGGCACTGCGTTGGCCCAGTTCGACCACGCTGGCAGCGCCCGGCAGTCCGTATGTCACCTCGGCCGGCCAGTTCAGGCCGAACTGATCGTCGCGGTTGGTCTCGATCTCCAAGACCTCCACATCCAACATCACCTCGGGCTCGGGCAGGTCCAGGCCGCTGATCAATTGCTCGATCATGGCGATGACCTCGGGCGTGTCGCGCGCCACCAGCAGATTCAGGCGTTCATCGATGAAGATGTCGCGCGTCTTGGCCATCATGCGCACCAGGGCCTGAGCCTGCTTGACGTCGGCGTTATTGAGGTAAAAGCTGCGTGTCACCAATTCCTGGTGTTCGCGCTGCTTGGCCTGGGTGTTGGGGTAGATCAGCACCGACTTGTCGTTCAGCAGCTTGCGCTCCAGCTGCTGGGTGGACAGGATCACCCGCATGGCTTCGTCAAGGCTCACGTCCTTCAAGTAGATGGTGACCTTGGCATCGCCGCGCACATCTTTGTCGAACACAAAGTTGACGCCGGCACCACGCCCCATGGCCTCGAACACGGTGCGCAAAGGCGCCTCGCGGAATTCCAGGCTGATGGGTTTTTGAAACGCAGCCGACAAGCCACTGGCCACCAGCGGCGGCGCATACTTTTGGCGCAACTGCTGGTTCAAGGCCAAGGCGCCCGACTGGCCCGGGTCTTCGGCCAACACTTGCTGCACCGCCGCTCGCGCTGCATCGAACTGGCCGGTTTGCATCAGCTGCGTCGCCTGGCGCACGCGCGCCTCATGCTGCCGCGCCCGCTGCAGCGCCTGGCGGAGACCCTTGCTGCGCGAGGAGTTGGCATCCACCATTTCCATCTTCTTCAGCACCGCCTCGGCCAGATCGAGCTGACCCACCGCCCGCGCCGTCTCGACCTGGTTAGCCAAGGCCAACAGACTGCGTTCGCTTTGGCGGGCGTAGGCCATGCGCAGGGCCTGGTCTTGCGGGCTGGCAGTCGAAGCGTCACGCAGCATGCGCCACGCTGCCTCTTGCTCGCCGCGTTGCAGCAAGGCCTCGGACTCCCGCAAAGCCGGGTTGGCGCAAGCCATCAGCAGGCAGGCGCTCAGCAAGGCCAGCGCAAGCGCCGTGGGGCGGGTTTGCGACAGCGCAGGACGACTATGGGTGGGAGCAGGAATCATGGTGAGGAAGAGAAGACGGTAGAAGCGGTGGAGGCCGAAGATGTACTCAGGGATAGGCCAGGCTTTGTTTCTGCCCACCGGCCAACCAGGTGAACTGGGCGCCGCTGGGACCGATGGCATCGAGCCGCCATTGCTGGTCCAGCGTTTCGCCGACGGCCAAAACCACGGTGCGCAGGTTGTTGCTCAAAACGATGCGGGGCCGCTGCGCTTCATCCATGCGGCCCACCAGCTGATAGCCCAGTGGCGGTGCGGCGGGCGGCTCGGACTCGGCCTCAGCCTCAGGCTGCGGTGCGGGTTTGGCTTGAACTGGGGGAGCGGCAACGGGCGGGGCTGCGCTCAGGCCCCAGCTTTGCAAGACCTGCGGCTCGGCATCGGGCCAAGCATTGGCCGCCAGTGGCTGCAAAGCCGGTGGCCAGCTGCCGGCGCGCGCTGGGCTAGCGTCTGAGCCACTGACTGCTGCGGCGGGCAAGACTCGTGCGGCCCTGGCGGGTCGGGATACGGAAGCTTTCCCCTCTTCCTGCTGCTCCTCGCGGCTGGCGACCCAGGCGGTGGCGGCCAGCGTCAGGGCCAGCCCAGTCAGCAAGATACGCTGACGCGAGCTCTGGCTCGCTGAAACAAGGGCAGAGTTCGTCGCGCCCGGCAAGGCGCCGTGCACCGGAGCGCTCATGGCTGGACTCCTGAAGCCGCCGGCGCATGGGCCTTGGCCGTTTGCGGCATCTGCATATAAAACACCCAACTGAGCTCGGCGGAGAGCATGGGTTCCGAGGGACGCAAGCGGCGCAGCTTGATGGACTCCAAGCTCAGCGCCGGGTCGCGCTGCAAAGCCTCTTGCACATAACGCCGCAGCTGCTCGTAGTTGCCATTGGCATTCATGGCGATGCGGTACTGCGCCAGCCCCAGGGCCGGCTCGGCCTGATAGCGAAACTCGCTGCGCGGCCAAGGCAGGCCAATCTCGGTCGCCAGCGCGAGCAGGGCCGCGGTGCGCGCCTGCCGTGCACTATCGGGCGGCAGGCTTTGCAAAAAAGTCTGCGGGTCTTGCGTCAGCTGGCGCTGGCCTTGCTGCTTGAGGGCCAGGCGGCGCTCACTCAAAGCCTCTCTTTGCTGCCCCAAGGCGCGCTCTTGTGCCGGCAAGGCCCAAAACAGCAGAATCATGGCGACCAAGCTCAGCAGCGTGGCCAGGCCACCCGGCCAGCCCATTTTTTGCAAGAGGCGTTGTGCGGGCTCGGGCAAACGCAGCCACAGTGGATTCAAACGCTGGCGAATCGAAGCTTGCCAGGCAGCAAGATCGAAGCGTGACCGGCCGCCGGCCGGCCCTGGATGCAGTCCCGCGCTCATCCCCGACCTTTCAAGACCGAGCCGGGCACCACAGCCGAGGCTTGGCGCCGCACCACTTCGAAACGCAACCCGGCCGCCTCGGCGCCGCCGCCGGCCATGCCATCCAACGGCCCCTCAGGCTTTTGCAGCCGCGTCAAAACCACTTCGCTGCCCGGCACGCTGCGCGCTTGCAAGGCCAAACGGTCCACCAACTGCATCACCCGTTCGGCCTCCAGGGCCGAGCCTTCCAGCCGCAGCGAGCCGCCCTGCAAGTCCATGGCCTGCAGCTGCAAGCCCGGCGGCAAAGCCTGCTCCAGCGCTTGCCAGCGGCTGCCCCAGTCCTTGCCCAACTCGGGCCGCAACTCTGCGGCAATGACCCAGGCGCGTGCCTGCAACTCGGGTGTTCGATTGACCGAGCTGCTAGCGTCCACAGCGCCACGCGTCGCCGCAGTGCCGCGAGCTGCCCCCGACTGGGCGCTGAGCTGGTCCAAGAGCAGCCACTGCTCCTCCAGCTGCTGCGCCTGCACGCGCAGCTGGTACTGCTGCAACAAGAGCAGGCCCAGGCACAGCGAGGCCAGCAGCAAATAGGCCCACATCCACAGGCTGGGCTTTTGCGCCCCCGGCATGAAGTCGGGCTGCGGCCAGCTTGTTGTGCGGCTTGGGCGAGCCATGCCGGAACGAGAGCCACGCAGGGCCGGCGGATTCAAGAAGCTCACGCTCATCAGGCTAGCGCCTCCGAAGCCAACCAGTGGGCCGCTTGCGGGCTGTCGTGCAGCGCACCCAACTCATCCGACACATCCCAACGAGTCCCTTGTGGGCCCCAGCCCATCAGCTTGGGTGCATGGCTGCTGCCGGTGGCTGGCTGCAAGCCCTGCATCAGCGCCTGCAACTCCTGGCTGTCGGCCTGGTCCAGATAGCGTTGCTGAACCTCGACCAATTGGCCCTTGGACAGACTCAACCAGCTGAGCATGCGCCCCTCCAACAAGGCCAGGCCCGAGCTCTCGGCGCGCGCCCAAGCTTGGTCCAGCGTGGCGGCAATCGCCAGCGCATGGCTCCAAGCGGGGCGCAGCGACAAGATGCGCACCCGGTAGCGCTGTGCCGTTTGGCTCAATGCAGCCAGGCTCAAACCGCCCTGCTCTTGCAAAGCCACCGCATGGCGTTGCCCGGCGGCTGGGCCGCTGCCCGGCTGCCACAAGGCCAGCGGCCAGTCTTGCGCCGCCGCTCCGAAGTAATGGACAAACTGCAGGCGCGCATAGGCCTTCACCGCTTGCGCGTCGGCCAGCGGCATATCGGCCGGCACGCTGACGTTGTGCACCCAGGCTCCACCGACCCAGATGCGCAGCTGCTGGCCCGGATGGGCCGCGCACCAGCTTTCAAAGTCGGGCCAGCTCTGGCCTTTTGAATTGGATGAATCAGCGAGCGCCGGGTTGAAGCTCCATAGCCCCGCCTCACCCCAGTAAAGGGAGGCCACCGGCAGCGCGCGGGCGCTTTGCCAAGCGTGGAAGCGCTGCACCAGACGCGACAACAAACCCTGTTTAGCAAGGGCTGGCGCGCCAGCAAAAGTCTCAGTCGGCAAGCGTGACACGATCGAGTTCCTCCAATGTGGATTCGCCGCGCCGCACCAGGGCGACGGCAGCCTCGCGCAGCGTGCGCATGCCACGCTCGCGCGCGGCCTCCTTGATGCGGCTCATCGCGGCGCGTGCTGCGATCAGGTCGCGCAACTCATCATCCAAGCAGAGCAGCTCCGAGACCGCCCGGCGGCCCTTGTAGCCCGTGCCCCGGCAATGGCTGCAGCCCCGGCCCTGCATGAACTGATCGCCCGGCTGCGGGCTCAGGCCAAGCGCAGCCAACTCCGCGCCGCTGGGTTCAACCGGCGCGCGGCAATGCTGGCAGTTGATGCGCATCAGGCGCTGGGCCAAGACACCATTCAGGGCGGCGACCACGTTGTAGAGGTCCAAGCCCATATGCATGAAGCGACCCACCACATCGAAAGCGTTGTTGGCATGAACGGTCGAAAAAACCAAGTGGCCGGTCAAGGCCGCCTGCACCGCAATCTGCGCAGTTTCGGCATCACGGATCTCGCCCACCATCACCCGGTCGGGGTCATGCCGCAAGACCGAACGCAGGCCGCGCGCAAAGCTCAGGCCTTTTTTCTCATTGACCGGAATCTGCACCACGCCGGGCAGCTGGTACTCGACCGGGTCTTCAATCGTGATGATCTTGTCTTGCCCGGTGTTGACCTCGGAGATCGCCGCGTACAGCGTGGTGGTCTTGCCGCTGCCGGTGGGGCCGGTGACCAAGAGCATGCCGTGCGGTTGCCGCGCCAAGGCGCGGATGGCGGCACGCGCCTCGGGTTCGAAACCGAGGGAATCGAGCGTGAGTGCGCCCTGCGCCTGGATCTGCGCTCGGTCCAGCACCCGCACCACGGCGTCTTCGCCGAAGACGCTGGGCATGATGGACAGACGGAAGTCAATCTCGCGGCCCTGCATGCGCAGCTTGAAGCGCCCATCTTGCGGCAGGCGGCGCTCGCCAATGTCCAGCTCGGCCATCACCTTCAGGCGCGAAACCAATTGCTCGGCCGCCAGGGTGCCCTCAAGGTTTTTCACCTCCAGCATCACGCCGTCGACGCGAAAGCGCACCTTCAGGCCGCGCAGATGGGTTTCGAAATGAATGTCGCTGGCGCCGTCTTGCAGTGCGTCGTACAGCGTGGCGTCCAAGAGGCGCAGCACCGGGCTGGCCTGCTCGCTCAGGTTCAGCGCAGAAAGCTCCTGCGCCTGCGCGCCTTCGCTGCCATCGGCAAAAGCTTCGCCCAGGTCTTGCAAGGCGCGGAAATCCAGCTCGCCAGCGCCCAGGGCCGCGTCCAGCTCTGCCGCGCTACAAGCCACCCAGCGCAGAGAGCGCTTGAGCCGCGCCTCGACGCGCTGCAACAGCATGCCGTCCAGCGCCCGGTCGGCCAGCAAGGCCAAACGCCCGCGTGACGACACGGCCATCACCGCGCGCCAACGCTGCGCCTCGGCCTGGCTCCAAAGCTCGAAGCTCAGGTTCCACGGCCCCTCCTCCAGCGGCAGCCGCGCCAGCGCGGCCTGCGCCGTCAATTCGCTCGACAAAACCGCGCTCAATTGACTTGCTCCACCAGTTGGAAGATGGGCAGATACATCAACACCACCACGGTGCCGATGACCAAGCCCATCAAGAGCATCAAGACCGGATTGATCAAGCGCGTGACCAGTTCGCTCAAGCGGGTCAGCTCTTCGTCATAAAAGGCAGCGGCTTGCGCCAACATCGGGCCCATCTCGCCGCTGCGCTCGCCCACCCGCAACATGCGCAGCGACACCGGCGTGCCCAGGCCCTCGCGCTCCAGCGTCATCGACAAGCGCTCGCCGGTGCGCACGCCTTCGATGCAACGGTCCAGCTGCGGGCGCAGATGTGCGGCAATCACACCGCGCGCCGTCTGCAGCGCCGGCACCACCGGCACACCGGCCATCAAGAGCATGGCGACACTGCGATAGAACTGCGCCAAAGCCAGCAAGTGCAGCTTGGCGCCCAGCACCGGCAAGCGCCACAAGCGCGACAAGACCGCTTGCCGCAGGCCGCGCTGCCAAGCCAAGATTGGGCCCAGCAAGAGCGCAGCACCCAGGCCCATGACGGCCCAAGGGTGCTCGCCACTGAACTGGCCCACCGAGATCAACATCTTCGAGGCCCAGGGCAGATCACCGCCCACGCCTTCGAGCAAACCGGCAAAGCGCGGCACCACAAAGACCAGCAAGAACACCACCACGGCGGTGCCCGCCGCGATCAAGGTGGCCGGGTAGATCGCTGCCGCCACTAGCTTGCTGCGCAACTGCTCGGTCCAGGCCAGGTACTCGGCCTGTTCGGCCAAGGCGCGGTCCATCTGGCCGCTGCGCTCGCTGGACTCGACCACCGCGATGAAGAGTCCGTCAAAGGCCTGCGGCTGGCTGCGCAAAGCGGTGGAGAAAGACTCTCCCAGCTGGATGCGCGCGATCACGCCGTCCAAGGCCTCGGTCACGCCGCTGCCTTGTTGCTGCTCTTCCTTCTGCTTCAAGGTCACCAAGGCTTCCAACAAGGGAATGCCTGCCTTCAGCAGCACCGAGAGCTGCTGCGCAAACTGCCGCAGGGGAAAACGCTGAGCCGCGCGCGCTTGGCGTGTCTCGCTCGCCCCTGCCCCTCCAGCCGGCAAGAGCGGATGGACCGAGATCAGCGCCGACGGCGCCACGCGCAGCGCGGCGGCCACGGCTTGCGCATCCGCAGCCTCCACCTGAGCTTGCGCTGGGCGCCGGGCGGCGTCGAGATAACTGACCAGATACTGGGGCATGAGTCTTGGGAAGCGGAGGCGAAACGAGGGAGCAAAGGCTGCTCGCAATGAGCCGAAGGAGCTATGAAAGTGAGGCAGCTTAAGAAAAGCCTGTGACTGCGCCATGAAAGACAGATTTGTGACGCGTCATCACTCAAGCTCGGTGGCTCGCTTGAGCCGTTGGAACCATGAACAGGGGCTTTGTCACAGGCAATTCACGCGCCGGCGATACCTTGAGCGGATGAAGACCTCACACGCCAAAACCCTCACCTTTGCGCGCAGCATGATGGCCGCAAGCCTGGCTCTGTTGAGCCTCAGCGCGCTGCTTTCACCCAGCGCTGCAAATGCCGCCGCCACAAGGACAAGCCCACCAAGTCAGGCCGCCAAGCCACTGCAAGCCAGCAGCCAGGGTCTGCTCTTGCAGCTGCAGCCCTCGGCCAAAGCGCCTGAAGCCGAGATCAAGCGCCTGCTGGCCGAGCTGAAGCTGCCCCTGCACTACAGCCGCAGCCTGGGCAACGGCTGGCATCTGCTGGAAGGCACGCAAGCCGCTTTGCCGCGCACCGAAGCCAGCGCCCTGGCCGAGCGCCTGCGCGCCGATGCGCGCGTGGCTTTTGTCAGCCTCAATGGCCGCGAGCAGCGCGCCGCCGTACCCAACGACAGCTTGTTCCGCCCGGCCGACGGCAAGAATGCGCAGTGGTGGCTGGATGACGTCAACGCCAGCAGCAACCCCGCCGCCGCCAACTTCACCAAGGCCTGGGATGCCGGCGTCGGCAACGGCTCGCCCATCGTGGCGGTCTTGGACTCGGGCCTGGTGGACCACCCCGAGTTGCCGCCCGGCAAGCTGGCGGCCGGCTACAACTTCGTCAGCAAGATTGAATACGCGAACAACGGCGTCGGCCGCGGCGCCAGCACGGTGGACCCGGGTGACGCCCTGACCCAAGCCGAGTTCGACGCCAACAAGGCCCTGTGGGATGGTTGCGTGGTCAACCCCAGCAACAGCTGGCATGGCACCTTGATCGCAGGCCAAATCGGGGCCAGCACCAATGACGCCAAGGGCGTGGCCGGCATCAACTGGAACGCCCGGGTGATGCCGGTGCGCGTGTCGGGCAAATGCGGCGCGGCCGTCTCCGACATGGTGGACGGCATGCGCTGGGCCGCAGGCTTGAGCGTGACCGGCGTACCGAACAACCCAAACCCGGCCAAGGTACTGGTGATCGGCTATGCCGGCCTGACCTCTTGCGATATCGCCGACCCCGACAAAGACGTGGCGGCCGCCGCCAAGCTCTACACCGACACCATCAAAGAGCTGCGCGCCAAGAATGTGTTGATCGTGGCGGCTGCTGGCAATCTGCGCGGTGTGGTCGGCCGCCCGGCCAATTGCGCCGGCGTGATGGGCGTGACCTCGGTCAACAAGCAAGGCTTCAAGGCCATTTACGCGAACTTCGGCAAACAGGTCACGCTGGCCGCCCCGGGCGGCGACCAGGACAACGGCGCCAGCTGCGATTCGACCCTGGCCGACACCGGCATCGTCTCGACCTACAAACCAAATCTGAGCGTGACGCCTGCGACCTACCACGCCGCCGTCAGCGGCAGCAGCTTTGCCGCACCCCAAGTGGCCGGCACCGCCGCGCTGATGTGGGGCCTGAACCCCGCGCTGACCTTGGATCAAGTGGAAGCCGGCCTGAAAGCCAGCGCTCGCCCCCATGTGCTGGCGCCCGCCCTGGGCTACTGCACCGCGACCAACAAGAGCCGCTGCACCTGCACCGCCGACACCTGCGGCGTCGGCCTGCTGGACGCTGAGGAGGCGATGAAGTTTGCAGCCGCCCCCACGAGCTACACCGCGCCAAAACGCAATGCTGTGGTGGTGGAGAGCGATAGCCTGAAGGCCTGCGGCAAGCTGCAAGGCAGCACCGCCTTCATACCTCCAGTGCCCACGCCTGAGCCAACCCCCACGCCTACACCGACGCCCACGCCAACTCCGACGCCGACGCCGACACCCGAGCCATCGACGGGCGGCGGTGGTGGCGGTGGCGCTGCCTCGCCCTGGTGGGTGGCAGGCCTCGGTCTGGCTGCGGCTCTGCTGCGCCGCCCTAAGAAGCACGGCGTGATCACGCGTTAGGCTCTGATGACCGGTGGTGTGGCGACCCGCTGGGCCCATGCCTTGCGAGGCAAAGGAAATGCACTGCAAATCCTTTGCTTTTCGTCAAAACAGCGTCACAAACCATCAGCACAATAGCGGTCATTCGAGGCAACAACAACCGGCTGCAGATTGGGCAGAGTTCTGGAACCCGTCACCAGAGCCGAGAATACCGTCGCCATGTGAGCATGGTGTCCGGAAGTCAACAGGGCCACAAACCGCAAGGGGGTGGCCCTTTGCTTTTGTGGCGCCGGTTTTGGCGCAGACCCCATGCGAGAGCGATTGATTCAGTCATCTGCCTCCTGTGGCGCGCATGCCGCATTGCGCGATCTGCCTTGACAGAGCCCAGACAGACTCGGCACACTGCGCCCTCGATTCGATGCAGCCCTGGCATCTAACACCCTCAACCCACTGAAAAGGAGCACACCATGCATGCAACTGATATTGCCCACCATGCGTCGGCCCTGCTCCTGCAAATGGGCGCTTGCCGCTGAAGTTTCCTCATCTCTTGGATCAAAGCTGACTCCAAGCCTGAGCGGACCTTGAACTGAACTTCAGCCGCTAAGCCTGCTCTCCTGACTGAGCAGCCCCGCAGTCCCAACCAGACCTGCGGCCGACGCAAGACTTTCCTCCTGCAGCCCCGACAGCGCCACCTTGCGCTGCCGACTCGTCACGCTTCGCTCTTGCTTCAAGAGCCCGGCGTGTTGGAAACGTTCGACCGTCTTTTCATCACCATGCTGAACAGCAACACAAGCAACACAAGTATCACCAACACTCACTTCAATACCGAAACACGCATTGATTCCCTGCAGCCCTTTCGCACTTTGGGCTTGAACCCCAGCGCCCTGTGGCCGGCATTGAGCCAACTCGACTGGAGCGATGATGCGCAGCTCTGGCGCATCACCGAGTTGCACCGCGATCGTCTGGGCTTGCAAAACTGCATGTCCAACGCGACCTTGAACGCGCGGGTCTTGCCCGCAATGAACCAAGCCTTGGCAAGCCAAGGCGAGAGCCTGGCCGTAGGGGACTGGGTCTTGGCGCGACGCAATGCACTGAACGAGCTCTGGGTCCATGCCCGTGCCGCGCCGCTCAACACCTTGAACCGGCGCGACCCCGAAGGCCGCCGCCAGGCCCTGGTCAGCAATGTGGACTTGGCGCTGCTGGTCATGGGCTTGGACCACGACTTCAAGCTGGCCCGGCTGGACCGCTATTTGGTGCTGACGCACTCCGCCGGTGTGCCGGCGCTGGTGGTCTTGACCAAGGCGGATCAATGCCCCGATGTGCCGACGCGCATCGCGCAGGTGCGCGCGCATTTGGCCGGCTCGCCCGGTGCGGTGCTGGAGGTCTTGGCGCTCGACGGCACCGCGCCGAGCAGCCGCCAGGCCCTGCTGCCCTGGCTGGGCCTGGGGCAGACCTTGGTGATGCTCGGCTCCAGCGGCGCCGGCAAGTCGACCTTGAGCAACACCCTCAGCCAGACAGCGCAGCAGCAGGTGGGTGGCGTGCGCCTGGACGACAGCCGAGGCCGTCACACCACCACCGCCCGCAGCTTGCAGCGCTGTGTGGGCGGTGCCTGCATCATCGATACGCCCGGCCTGCGCAGCTTGCAACTGGACGCCGACGAGGCCGCTGTGCTGCGCGCTTTTGACGATGTGCAAAGCCTGGCTCAGGCCTGCCGCTTTCGCAACTGTGCCCACCAAGGCGAGCCCGGTTGCGCGGTGCAGGCCGGCCTGAACGCGCAGCGGCTGAAGAGCTTTCACAAACTGCAACGTGAGGCCAGCCGTGAGCAGATGACGCATCTGGACCGCCAAGAAGCGTTGGCCAAGTGGAAGACGATTGCGCGGGCCAGCCGTGCCGTGATCAAGTCCAAGCGCGGCTGACACCAGGGCTTGCCAAGCGGCGCGGTGAAACGACATGCCTGCATGCGACACTGCGCCGCTTCCAACCCCCGTGGAGCGCGAACCGATGAGCCCTGCCGAACTCGCCCAGACCCAGTTGCTGGCCTATAACGCCAAGGATCTCGAGGCCTTTGTGGCCTGCTATAGCGAGGATGTGCGCGTCTGGCGCAAGCCGGGCGAAGCGCCGAGCGTGCAAGGGCGCGAGGCCTTTCGCGAAAGCTATCGCAAGGGACCTTTCGCGCAGCCCCAGGTGCAGGCCGAGATTGCCCAGCGCATCGTGATGGGCAATACCGTAATCGATCATGAGTTGGTGCATGGCCGCGGCGGCGACCAGCCCCAGCAGGTGGCGGCCATCTACCGCTGCCGTGACGGCCTGATTGCCGAGGTCCACTTCTTCTCGCCCGATTGAATCGGGCCACCTCCGTGCATCACGCCGGGTAAAGAAGTTAAAACCTGGGCGAGCTTGGCGGAAAATCCGGCTCGAACATGCGATGCTGTGAACCTGCGCAAGCCCATACAAAGGCCATGAAGGCCGCTCGCTTCGAGCGAACTGAATCGAAGCCCTTTGCGCTAGGTCCCGTCATCATCGTCAACCCCATTGAATAAAGGCATAGAGAGTTTCGCCGCCGCAGGCTCTGTCAGCCCTTACGCCGAATCGATTCCACTCTCATGCTTGATCTTGATACCCCCCGCCCCTCGCGAGCCCGCCGCAATAAGGCGCACCCCCAAGGACTGAGCCGCTGCATCGCCGCCCTGCTGCCCTTGCTGGCAACAAGCTTGGTCCAGGCGCAAGCGCAGCCCCAGCCTCAGCCCCAAGTCGAGCGCGGCGCTGCGAACGAAGCGCCGCAAGCCCCCAGTGCTGCAGCGAGTGCCGCCAAGAGAACACTGCCGCCTTCGGCCAAAGCTGCCAGCGCCAGCAAGGCCAATGAACAACCCGCCCAGCTGGATCGGGTGGAGCTCAGTGGCAAAGCCAGCGATGAGGCCGCGCGGCGCGCCTCCACCGCCTCCAAGATCGTCATCGGCCGCGATGAGATTGAGCGCTTTGGCGATTCCAGCGTCGGCGAAGTGCTCAAACGCTTGCCTGGCGTGACCACCGGCGGGCGGCCAGGCCGCGGCGGCGAGGTGCGCATGCGTGGCATGGGCAGCGGCTACACGCAGATCTTGGTCAATGGTGAGCGCATGCCGCCGGGCTTCTCGCTTGATCAACTGCCGCCAGAACAAGTCGAGCGCATCGAAGTGATGCGCGCGCCCACCGCTGAGTACGGCGCCCGCGCCGTGGCCGGCACCATCAATGTGGTGTTGCGTGAGGCCCTGGCCAAACGCCTGAATGATTTGAAGCTGGGTGTCTCTTCGGAGCGCGGCCAACTGCGCCCCAATGCCAGTTGGAGCCGCAGCGACAAGCTCGACGAGCAAGGCGGCGCCTACACCTTGAGCATCAACGCCCAGCAAGGCGACACGCTGGACGACCTCAACAGCCTGAGTCTGACGCGCGATCTGAAAACGCAGGCCGAATCCAGCCTGCTGACCCAGGGCCGCACCCAGGCCAGCCGCAAGGGCCTGAACCTCAATGCCCGCCTGCAGTGGAAGTTAGGCGAAGGTGAGAACTTCAATCTGCAGCCCTTTGTCAACGCCGCGCGCGGCAGCAGCGACAACGCCCAGACCTTCAGCCGCACACCCGCGCAACCGGGCGATGGCAGCTATTACTTCGACCGCTCCAACACGCACAGCGACACCCGCTTCGACATGGCGCGGCTGAATGCCCAGTGGACCAAGACCTTGGACGAAAGCCGCCGCATCGACTTGCGGGCCGGTCTGGGCCGCGCCCATGCCCTAGGGGACACGCTGACGCAGGAATACCTGGGCGCACCCGGCGCTGCCGCAATTCGTACCCAGCAAGACCATACCGACAGCCGCGACAGCAATTGGAGCTTCAACGGCAAATACTCGCATCAACTGGAGAACGAGCACAGCCTGGTGGCCGGCCTGGAAAGCGAAGGCACCCAGCGCGATCAAAAACGCGACTGCCTGCAAAACGGTGCCTCCTGCCGGGGCCAGCTGGAGTTTGGCGACGAGCTGTCGGCCAGCACCCAGCGCTTTGCGGCCTATGTGCAGGATGAATGGAGCCTGGGCAAGCAATGGTCGTTCTACGCCGGCCTGCGCGGCGAGACGATTGCCACGCGCAGCCAGAGTAGTGCCCAGGAGGTGAAGAACCGTTCCAGCGTTTGGACTCCGCTCTTGCATGGCGTTTGGAAATTTGACGAGAAAAGCCGCGACCAAATTCGCGCCAGCCTGACGCGCAGCTACCGCTCGCCCAATTTGCAGGATTTGATCGCCCAGCCCTCGATCAACAGCTTTTTCCCCTGCCCCGATGGCCAGCCTTGCGGCGCCAACAGCTACGACCACCCCGACCGCGCCGGCAACCCGAATCTCTTGCCCGAGTTGGCCACCGGCATTGACCTGGCCTATGAGAACTACCTGAGCAAGGGCGGCATTCTGAGTGTGAGCGCCTTTGTGCGCCAGATCACCAATCTGATCCGCAATGACACCCGACTGGAAAGCGTCAGCTGGGCCAATACGCCGCGCTATGTGACGCGGCCGCAAAACATCGGCAATGCCAAGACCTACGGCGTCGAGCTGGAAGCCAAGTTCCGGCTCGACGAGTTCATCGACGAAGCCTGGCCGGTGCAGGTGCGCAGCAATCTGAGCATGTTCAGGTCTTCGGTGGACGGTATTCCCGGCCCGAACAACAAGCTCGACCAGCAGCCCAGCGCCACCGCGAATCTGGGGGCCGACTACCGCTTGCGCAGCCTACCGCTGAGTTTGGGCGGCAGCATCAACTGGACGCCGGCCAACACAGTGCAGCAAAGCCGGGAAACCGAAGCCAACACCAGCCGCAAAATCGTGCTGGACGCGTTTGCACTTTGGAATATCGACCGCGATATGTCGCTGCGTTTGTCAGCTAGCAATCTCGCACCGCTGGACTACAGCAATGGCAGCCAAACCCTCACCAGCGACAGCCTGATCACCAAGAGCAGCAGCGGCGCCAGCTACACGCAGTGGCAGCTGCGCTTGGAGATCAAGATCTGATCAAGCCCAGCTGCGCTGCGGCAACGATCAGGAACAAGGCCCCCAGCCCGCCGACGGCGAGCAGCAGGGCCGAGCTGAACCAAAGCTCGGCCCTGGTACCGATCTTGGCCCGCGGCCCTTGGCCTGGCCGCTCGACGATGAGCACCGGCACCCATTGGCCCAGCTTAGGCCCGGATCTGGAGCTCGTCACTTGGCTGCGCAGCTCGGCGCGCTGCCCATTGGCCAGCTGAAACTCGACCCGGTAGTAGCGCATCGCGCGACCAAAGCGCAGATAGCGCCACTCGCCAATGACCGCGCCCCGAACGAGGTAAGCGCGACGCAGAAAGAAGAGCTGGCGTAGCGCTGAAAGCAAGCCCGACAAAAGCACAACCAGCACGGCGAAGGCCAGCATCAAGAGAGAAAACTCAAGCATCGCGATGCTGGCGCAGCGTTGCAGCCAAACGGGGCTGGGCTTCTAGCTCGAGCAAGCTTTGAAAAAACTCCGGCTTGTTCGCTTTCAAATACGCCCGGCTGCCCGACCACTGCGAGACCACCACAGCCAAGAAGGCCAAGGCACCGGGCTCGGATTCATGCAACAAGGGTGCAAAGACATCCGCAAACACCGCCCAGGCCTGATGCAGCTTGGCGCGCGCGGCGGCCTTCACGGCCTCATGCGCGGCTGGCTCAGGGCTGGTGGTCCATTGCGCTGGGAAGTCGCTGACCGACACTGCGGCGTAACAGTTCGCGGCGATGTAGACCAGGCCACGCAAATGCTGAGCGCGCAGGCTGGGCTCCGAAGGCAGCAAGCCGGCCTGCGGATACTGCAAGCCCAAGTGAATCAGGATGGCCGCACTCTCGGACAAAACCGTGCCATCCGCCAAGCGCAAGCTGGGGATCTGCCCGAGCGGGTTCACTTGCAGCAGCTCTTGGTAGCGGGACTCGGGCTCCCATGAGGACGCTCGAATCAGTTCATAGTCCAAATCACAGGCCCGCAAAGCCATCTCGATGGCCGCAGAACCGGAACCTCGACTTCCATAGAGCGCAATCGACATTTGACAAACCTCCGCAAGACGCGTGACGATTGTCGCGGCTACGCGGCGTTTGCGCTCTTGCTCGTCACATGCTGGCCTTACCCGGATGCCTCAACTCGGTGACCGTCACCGCAAAGCGCTCATTGCCGGGCATGCGGCCGCTTTGCTGGCCAAGCACGACAAAACCGGCTTTTTGGTAGGTGGCGAGGGCCGCCAGATTGCCATCCAAGACCTCGGCTGTCAGCGGCGCAGCGGTCTCTTGAAGCACGGTCTGTATCAGCGCCGAGCCAATGCCTTGGCCATAGCGGAGCGGATCCACATAAAGCCAGGCCAATTCGTCCGGCGTGAAGGCAACAAAGCCGAGCACCTGACCCTCCACTTCGGCAAGCCGAATGGCATAGTCGAAAAAATCTTCGTTTTCAGCCGTCTCTGCCAGGGTCAGAAAAGCCGCGCTCAACCCCGCTGAAGCCAGCTCATCGCGCCGCGCAGCATCATGAATCTCACAAACGCGAGGCCAATCGGCGTCGGTATAGGGTCGAATTTTCATCATCAAACTACTTTCAAACAGCAAGCCCTTGGCGAGCGCGGCCCTGTCTCCATCAAGGACGCTCTCGATAGCCCAGCAGCCTTGCTGGCAAGAACAAAAGCGTCTTCAGCAAGGCAAACACCGCTTCGACGCTGATGCCAATCAGGCGAAACGGCAGACTCAACAGCCACACCAGCGGCCACAAGATCAGCGCCAGCAAAGCCAAAGGCCAGCACAAAACCAAGAGCACCAGCCACAACAAGAACTTCATCGCCTGCCTTTCTCTATTGACGCTCAACACAACCCTCAAGACCGGGCCGTGAAGACACCAGGCCAACCATGGTAGGAGCCGAGCATCACCGGGTTCGCGCTTCTTGCGATGAACTGCAGATTCAGTGCGCTGATCGGTATCTGGCCTGGCGGCAGGGACAAGTCCGAAGACATACCGACAAACAAACCCATTAGGATGCGGCATCACTCAACTGCGCCGTATGTCATTTCCTACCCCACTTCGTCTGCCCGCCCATCGCCTTGTATTGATTGCGCTACTCGGCCTCTTGAATGCGCACGCACCGGTGCAGGCGAGCCCCGCCACAGTCAGCGACACCAAAGACGAGGTCTTGCGCAATTCCATCGGCATGCAGTTTGTGCGGATCCCGGCCGGGGAGTTTTTGATGGGCAGCGAAGAGTCCGTGGAAGCGCTGGCGCAAGCCTTTCCGGCGCTCGAACGCCGGCGCTTTGAGAAGCTGCAAGATGAAGGCCCGGTGCACCGGGTGCGCATCAGCAAGGCCTTTGCGATGGGGGCTCATGAAGTGACCGTGGGCCAGTTCAAACGCTTTGTGCAGGCCTCTGGCTATGTACCCGAATCGATCCGCGACGGCACCGGCGGCTATGGCTACCGACGCGACTACGACCCCGCCACCACGGAACGCGGTGATGCCTTCGAGGGCCGCAAGCCGCAGTATTCCTGGCTGAACCCCGGTTTTGCACAGACCGACAATCATCCCGTCGTCAACATCACTTGGTTCGATGCGGTGGCGCTGGCCGAATGGCTGAGCAAGACCGAAGGCAAGCGCTACCGGCTGCCCACCGAGGCCGAATGGGAATATGCCGCCCGTGCCGGGACGCGGACCCGTTTTCACTCTGGCGACGCACCCAACTCGCTCCTCAAGGTGGCCAACGTCTTCGACGCTGACAGTGCCGCCCACTGGCCGAAATGGCAGATGCACGCGCTGCAAGGGCCCAATGGCCGGGGTGATGGTTTTGCCTTCACCGCGCCAGTGGGCTCTTTTGCACCGAACGCTTGGGGCTTGTTCGATATGCATGGCAACGCCTGGGAATGGGTGGCCGACTGGCATGCCGACGACTATTACGCCACATCCTCGGCCCAAGGCTTAGCGGTCGATCCGCAAGGGCCGGCCACAGGCGATGTGCGGGTGCGCCGCGGCGGCTCTTGGCACACCTGGCCGTTTTATGCGCGATCGGCCTACCGCAATTGGAACGCACCAGACACCCGCTACACCTTGCTGGGGGTGCGCTTGGTGCGAGAGTTAGACAAGGAGTCCGACGCGCCGCGTTGAGCCCTCTGCAAGTTCCAGAGGGATCAGGCCGCGCTGATCAGTTGCGCCGCCTCAGGCGTGTCCAGATGCGGCAAGGTGTTGAAGGTTTGCAGAGCCAGGCGCTTGGCATTGAAAGTCAATTCGCTGACAGCGCTGTTGCGCAGGCGCAGATTCAACTCGATCACCGATTCGGCCGGCAGCGCCAGCACCTGGGCTATCGCGCAAGCAATAGGCCCGCCGCTGCTGACCAGCAAAACCTGACCCTCGCAATGCTCGCGCACATGGGTCAGCACTGCCGCTACGCCGGCCCTGAAGTCCGCATAGCTGATCATTCCCGCAGGCTGTGTTTGCCCGCTTATCCAGGCACGCAGGCCCTCGCGCAACAGGCGAAAGTAGGCTCGCGCTGCCTCGGCACTTTGGGGTCGCTCTAAAGGCGCAACATCACCCACCACGCTGCGAATCAAAGCTTCGCTGTCGTATTCATTCAGCCCCGGCCAGACCTGCGGCGTCAAGGCTGTGTCGGGCATCAGCCCCTCTTTGACGGCGGCCAACGACTGCGCATGTCGACGCAGGCCGCCGCACAAAACAGCATCGAAACGCATCTGGCGTGCTCGCCAATACGCGCCCAGCATCTGGCATTGCCGATGCCCCAGCTCACTCAATTGGTCATAGTCCTGAGCGCCCAAGGACGCTTGCCCATGGCGCAGCAGATAGAGAGTTCCCATCCGCCCATCATCGCGCTAGCTGCAAGGCCCGGCTGTCGCCACGGTGACCCGGCGCCGCTGTTCGAGTCAGGGCAGGCTTCAGCCGCCGAACATCAGCTGCACTGCGGCGGTTCAAGCGGATCGGCCAGCTTGCGCCGAACCAGGGCACAAGCCTGATCCGCATCCGCCACACCAAGCTTCAACCAAAGTTGCGCCAGGCCACCATGCACCAAATCAGGGCTTGATGCCATCAAAGACACCAGTTCGGTGCCCGGCTCTCCTTTGAGCAGGCCGAACAAAAACTCCGCTTCACTCAAGCTGAGGTCAAAGCTGCGCATCAAAGCATCCATCAAGGCCGCGTCATCAGCCTCTCGCAGGACGATCAGCCATTGGCCCTCGCCCAGCATTTCTGCATCCACCTGATGCAGGGTGAAGCACAAGCGCCTGGGAACTGCGGAAGCTGGCGCCTCGACCGCCCCTGCACCAGCCTCCGGGCGGGTCGCAGGGCTGGGTCGGTGCACGCCGCCGCTCTGCGCGACGACACTCAAATCCCTGGGTGGCGCCCCAGCACGACGGCGCAAGGCCTCGCGGTGCAGCCAGAGCAAAAGTTCGGGCGGCAGCCAGCCACGCTCAAAATGGCCGCCGCTGAAGTACGCCGCCATCAGGCTGCGAGCCAGAGCGCTATGCCAGGTGCAACGGCCATTGAGTTCCGACACCGTCAAACTGGCATAGCCAAATGCATCCAAGGCCGAACGCGTCTTGGTCGGCGCCAAGCCTTTTGCAGGCGGCTCGGCATCGGTCTGAATCTCGATGGATGGGGCGGCAGGCTTCATATGCTGAGAACTAACGCAAGCCTCATGCCATCTCTGCGCAGCGGCGCGCAAAACGGGGCCTTTGGACGCCAGTGTCTGCATATCGACAAATCCCCTTCTTATCGAGGCATCAAAACAGGGCTCCCCCGCTGACCTCGAGCCAGACTTCAGGCACCATGGCGCAGTGACCCCTTGGCCCTCTTGCTCGCACGAGGCACCGCTGGGTCTGCGAGATACTTCCGACGGCTCCCCACCTAACCAACCCAACAAGACCGCGCGCCCATGGATCGATTGGCCGAGCAAGTGGTGATCTGGCATAACCGCCATCCGCTCGCAAAACGGATCACCATTTATGACGTCCACACGATTGGCGTCGTAGCCCTGCCCTTTATGCGCAGTGGGCCGGCCGCAGGCCATGGCGGACAAGGCCATGCGGCGGACCCGCGCGGCCCGATCGAGCCGGTGCTGACGGATGAGATTTCCCCCGAGAGCCTGGCCGCCGCCTGGGATGACGAAAGCACGGTCGCCGCCAACACCAACGCGGCCCATCTCGACGCTCTGGCCGACCAAGAAATACCGCCGCGCAAGCCGGCAAGTTCGGGTTTAAAAGGCCTGCTGGAGCGACTGGCTTTTTGGCGGCGCGGCTCTGGCGCGAATCAGTATGAAGCCCACGGCGGTCAAATCTGGCCCGCCTTCAGCGAGCGTTTTGTGGCCGGTCTGTCGCCCAAGACCATCGCCCGATTCGCCCAAAAACAAGGCTATTCGACCCAACCCGGCGATGCCACCTGGCCGCTGCGCATTGTGTCGATGGATGACGATCTGATGAGCCGGGGCGGCGCCAGCAGCGGCGGCGCTTGGCCTTTTGAGCTCTATTTGATGAGTGCAGCCATCGACGCGGGCCGCTCGCGCAGCCGTGTGCTGATCGGGCGCGGTGGCCAACAGGCGCAAATTTTGGGTGGACGCTGTCTGAGCGGACCGCGCCTGGCCGTGGTGGGCTTGCTAACACTCAGCCTGATGGGCTTCGGCACCGCACTGCTGATCCCCGGCCTGATCGTGAAAAAGAGCAGCCGCAGTGCGGCGGCCGAGGAGGTGGTGATGGCCGCTTCAGCTGCGTCAGCCAATGGGTCGACAGAGTCGAGTGCATCTGCCTCTGCCTCTGCCCCTGCCTCTGCTGCCAGCGCTGCCACCATCGACCACGCAGCCGCTGCAGCCAGCGAAGCCGAAGGCCATGCCGATACGGCACCATCGACAGCACAAGCTACGACAGCGACAGCTTCCGCCCCAGCGCTCAAGGCGCTAGCGGCGCCAGCCTTAGATCTCGCGGCCAGTGCAGCCGCACAACGTGAAGCCATGGCTGCTGCGGCAGCGGCTGCCGAGGCCGCCAAGTCCAGTGGAGGCAAACCGTCCGCAGCGGAGGCAGACGCCGAAGCCGGCATCGACAAAAATGCCCCGCGCCCGGACATCCGTCCCCTGATCGTCAAGCCCATTCCGGGTCGCAGCGCCCGGCCGCTGCTGGCACCACCGGGCGCATCCACAGCCGCTGGCAGCGAAGCCACGGAAGGCGACAAAGCTGAATCGAACTCAGGCGCTGCATCCGACAAAGCCGGCAAAGCGCTCAAGCCCGCGGATAAAGATAAGGAAAAAGACAAGGACAGCGCCGCCGCCAAAGCCGGCAGCAAGAAAGCTGCAGCGGGCAAAGAGCCCAGCCCCGCCGAACCGAGCGATGGCAAGAACTCGGCCGCGACGCCGACGGGCAGCGCCGCCAGCAAATTGGAGGGCCCAGCAGCGGCCCGTGTTGCCAGCATGGCCAAGAAGCCTGTCGTGGCCCTGGTCGGGCCGGTCAGCGCCAACAAAGCCGAGGCCGAGGCCACCCTGGAGCGCATGCGCACGCTGGTGGCGCCGACCCAGTCCGGCCGCAGCCCGATGCAGGCGCAGGTCTTCCAAACGCCAGAGGGCTATCGCCCTGCCCTGTGGCCTTTCGCCAGCCGCGAAGAAGCGCAGCTGATCAACGCCACCTTGGTCGCCCGCGGCATGCGCACACGGGCGGTGGATTTCTAAAGAGGCTCGGTCAAGAGCGGTAGTCGGCGTTGATGCTGACGTAGTCGTGGCTCAGGTCGCAGGTCCAGACGGTAGCGCTGGCTTGGCCCCGGTTCAGGCTGACCCGCACGGTGATCTCGGCTTGCTTCATGACGCGCTGGCCGTCTTCTTCGCGGTAGGCCGGATGGCGACCACCGGCCTGTACCACCAGCACCTCGTCCAGATGCATGTCGATCAGGGTTTGGTCCAGATCGGCGATGCCGGCATAGCCCACCGCAGCCAAGATGCGGCCCAGATTCGGGTCACTGGCGAAGAAGGCCGTCTTGACCAGGGGTGAATGGGCAATGGCGTAGGCGGCCAATTTGCACTCGGCCTCATCGCGGCCGCCTTCGACCACGATGGTGATGAACTTGGTGGCGCCTTCGCCGTCACGCACGATGGCTTGGGCCAGCCGCTGAGACACCTGGATCAGCGCGGCGCGCAAAATCTTGGCCTCGGCCGACTCCAGCGACTCGATGCGCGCATGGGCCGCTTTGTGCGTGGCGATCAGCACAAAGGAGTCATTGGTCGAGGTGTCGCCATCGATGGTGATGCGGTTGAATGAGGCGTCAGCCGCTTCGGTCACCAAGGCCTGCAGCAAGGCCGGGTTGATGTTGGCGTCGGTCGCCACATAGCCCAGCATGGTGGCCATATTCGGGCGGATCATGCCGGCGCCCTTGCTGATGCCGGTGAGGGTGACCGTTTGGCCTTGGATTTGCACCTGGGTGGACGCTGCCTTGGGCAAGGTGTCGGTGGTCATGATGCCCAGGGCGGCTTCGCCCCAGGCGTCCGGCCGCAAGGCCGAGATCGCAGCGGGCAGGCCTGCAATGATGCGGTCCACCGGCAAGGTCTCCATGATGACGCCGGTCGAAAACGGCAGGATCTGCTCGGGCTGCACGCCCATCAACTGCGCCAGCGCCTGGCAGCTTTGCTGCGCACGCGCCAAGCCATCGGCGCCGGTGCCAGCGTTGGCATTGCCGGTGTTGACCAAGATGGCGCGAATACCGGCGCCGCCCGCCGCCACGCCAGCCAAATGTTGACGGCAAATTTGCACGGGGGCCGCGCAAAAGCGATTGCTGGTGAACACCCCGGCCACCGACGCGCCTTCATCGAGCGCGATCACGCTGAGGTCACGTCGATCCGCCTTACGGATGCCCGCCATGGTGATGCCCAATCGAACGCCTGGAACGGCATGCAAGGCGGTGGGATCGGGAGCGTTGAGGTTGACTGGCATGGTGGGGCTGTAACGGGTTCAAGAAGTGGCCGGATTGTAGAAGCAGGCCTGCCCGCCGCACGCTGTGAGCAAGGCCAGGATGCTGGCTTATTGCGCGCAGGGTGTGGCCGCCGCGTCGGCCAGCACATTCAAACTCAAGACCATGCGCTGGCGGTCCAGAAGCAGCAAAAAGCCGCTGCTGCTGGACAAGGCTGCATCGCAGGCCCCAGCGAAATTGAGATTTGGAGTTTCCAACCAAGTACTGCCGGATTGATAGCTAGGACCGTAGGCGTTTTTCTCACTGCCGATCAAACTCAGCAAATGGGCCGAACGCAATTCCAAACCGCTGGCCTTGATTTGCAACCAGGCCGAAGGTGACTGAAAACGCGCATAGCTGCCACCGCCATCGAGCCCGCGCAGATCGGCGTTCACCTCGTCTTGCGCCAAGCGCAGCCCGCCACGCAGCAGCGGTGCTGCAACGTCGGCCGAAAGTTCCGTCTCCACCAAAGGCAAGAGCAACTCACCCGGCACCAAAGACTTGGCATCGGCCGCATTCAAAACCTGCAGCAAGGCGCTCTGCAAGCCAGTGGCCAAAAAGGCTTGCAAGCTCGCTGAGCTGGGGCGCAAATAGACCAGCAAAAACTCGTCTTGTTGCAGCACATCGGCAGTGAAGTCCTGGCCCTGGAAGCGCTGCACACCTTGGCGCAGGCGCAGCATGTCGACCCGACCCACGCGCCCCTTTTCATTGGTGAAGCGGCCCCTGGCCACCTCGATGCCCTCAGGCCATTGCAAGCGAGTGCGCAGGCTGTCCAGCACCAGCAAACGGGTCAAGACCGGAGGTGAGAACAAGGTGCTCAAGTCTGAGCTTTGTGACATCGCGCTTGGCAAAAGGCTTTGCAGGCTGCGCTTGAATTCGAGGTTTGCACCGTTCGCAAAGTCAGCTTCAGCGGCACGCCACTGCGTCAAACCCAAAGCACCGGACAGCAAATCGCTGCTGGCCAAAAAGGCCGAGGAGAAGGTCTGTCCTGGCGGGGCCCACAGGTCTCGCTGCACCCAGCGACTGACCGATGCTTGTCGTGCCGCCGAAAGATTGGGCAAGAGGCTGGGGATTTGCGCCAGCGTCGCCCCAGAGGCTGCGGCACGCAACAACTGTTCAAGCGATGCGCTGAGCGCCGGCGAGGCCTGGGCATTGCCCAACCAAGCGCCTGCAGGGGCAGACGCTTGCAATTGGTTTATGGCCAGATTCAAACTGGCGTTTTGCAACATGCGAAGTTCGCTGTCGGACGCGCCGGCATTGGGGGCCGCTTGGCGCGTCAAGGCATAGGCGGAAAGACTGATGCGCGTGAGCTCGCCACCCTTATTGCCCGAGCCACTGCTCGCGCTGGCGCTCTCGGTCGGCGGACTCGGGTTCGGCGCCGACACGAGCGCGACTTCACTGCCACCGCCGCCTCCACAGCCTGCCAACAACAAGCACAGGGCGCTGACCGCCAAGCAGTGCGCCGCTCCTGCTTTCGCTGCACCGGGCAGGTCTCGACTCACAAAATGCCTCTCAATCGCCAGTCTATGCCGCTGGCGCAGTGAATCGAGCGCCGCCTAAAAGTGAACCTGCAGGCTTGAATCGATCAAGCAATCAAAAGGCCCGCGCGGGCCGCATTTATAACTGCTGATCAGCACGGTGCCACTCCCCCAGAAGGACGAAGGGGAGGAGGTTCTGACTGAACCCCCTCCCCTTCCAAAACAGCAAGTAGACGCGAGATTCAGCGGATCGGCGCCATACCTCGCAAGGTCTTGACCGCGCCTTCGCCCATGGAGGCGCCAAAGCGCTTGGCCAGTCGTTCAGCCACATTGTCACGGGGCGTGTAGTCCACCACTTCCTCGGCCTTGACCACCTCGCGGGCGACAAAATCCAAGTTACCCAGATGGTCGGCCAAGCCCATCTTGACGGCTTGCTCACCGTTCCAGAACAGGCCGGAGAAGGTTTCGGGCGTTTCTTTCAGGCGCTTGCCGCGCCCTTCACGAACCACCGCGATGAATTGCTGATGAATCTGGTCCAACATCGCTTGCGCATAGGCTTGCTGACGCGGAGACACCGGGCTGAAGGGATCCAACATGCCCTTGTTATCGCCGGCCGTCATCAAGCGGCGCTCAACGCCGAGCTTATTCATCAGGCCGGTGAAACCAAAGCCGTCCATCAGCACGCCGATGGAGCCGACCACCGAGGCCTTGTCGACATAGATCTCATCCGCCGCGGCGGCGATGTAGTAAGCCCCCGAAGCACACATCTCTTCCACCACGGCATAGACCTTCTTGCCATGCTTGAGCTTGAGGCGCTTGATTTCGTCATAGACGATGCCGGCCTGCACCGGGCTACCCCCCGGTGAATTGATGCGCAGCACCACCGCTTGCGAGCCGCTGTCTTCAAAGGCGCTCTTCAAGGCGGAGAGCAACAACTCGGCGCTGGCCTCGGTGTCGGCCGCGATCTCACCACGCACTTCAACCAGGGCTGTATGCGGCGTGTTGGGCGACTGCATATGGTGGCGCTGCGAGTAAAAAGACCAGGCAATCAAGCCCAGCAGTGCCAGCCAAATCAGCCGGAAGAACAAACGCCAGCGACGCTCGCTGCGCTTGTCCAACAAGTACTCGCGAGCGAACTGGGCCAGCAGCGGCTCATAGGCATTCATAGCCGGCGCTTGCGGCTTGGCGGCCGGTGCCGCTTCGCCGCCCATATAGGGCTCAGGCATGGGCGGAGGCAGTTCGTCGTTAGGGCTATTGCTCATTGTTCTTGTCTGGATGGTCTAGGTACGGTCAGTCTTCAAAAGCAGGCCGGGTGTCGCGAGAAGGATACCAATAGACGCGCCCCTCGCGCTCTTGTACGTCTAATTTGGTCAGCCCCATGCGGCCGCACATGCCGGTGACGCATCGCCCCGTCAGCGGGTCATAGACCGCGCCATGGATGGAGCACATAATGAAGCGCTTGTCGCCATCCAGAAACTCGCCCTCTTGCCAGTCCATTTCGGTGGGCACATGGGCACAGCGATTCAAATAGGCCACCACCTGCCCGTCAAAACGCAGCGCAAAGGCGCGCGCCGGCTCGCGGTATTGCTGCACATCAAAGACATGGGCACGGCCGCGCTCCTGCAATTCTTCGGAAGTACACAAGGCCACGGGGGGCGGCAATTCGGGGCTGTTCATGGTTTCAGGCATTCTTCAAAAGCCAGGCGTGCAACTCAGGCACCGTGTGGGCAATGTGCAGCGGGTCAAACTCAGCAAAGCTCTGATGATCGTGAGCGCCGTAGGCCACGCCCAGGCTGGCCGTGCCTGCATTGCGAGCCAGTTGCAGGTCGTGGGTGGTGTCACCAATCATCAGGGTGCGCTCGGGCTCGACGCCAAACTCGCGCATCAACTCCATCAGCATCTGTGGATTGGGCTTGCCGGCGGTTTCATCAGCGGTGCGGGTGCCATCAAACACCGAGCGCAAGGTCTCCACCTGCAAAACCTCATTCAAACCTCTTCGGCTCTTGCCGGTCGCCACCGCCAGCCAGTGATGCCGAGCCTTCAGCGCGCCCAGCATCTCCAGCACACCTTCAAACAAGGTGATCTCATGCTGGGCCGCGACATAGTGATGGCGATAGCGCTGCCCCAGTTCTGGGTAGCGCGCCGGCGACAAATCAGGCAAAGCATAAGCCAGGGCTTCGTTCAGGCCCATGCCGATCACATAGCTTGCGCGCTCATTGCTCGGCACTGTCAAGCCCAGATCAAGCGCCGCGGCCTGAATGCTGCGGGTGATCAAGGCGGTGGAGTCGAACAAGGTGCCGTCCCAATCAAAGACGATCAAGTCGAACTGCTGCGGTCTCATGACGAGCGACCCTGGCCTTTGCCTTGACTCTGTAAAGCCTGGATCAACTGCTGGCATTCCGACGGCAAAGGCGCCAGCAATTCCATTTCCTTGCCGCCCTCGCTGGGGTGAATGAAGCGCAGACGCTTGGCGTGCAGGAACATCCGATCAAAGCGCAGCGGTCCGCGCGCCAAGGCGCGGTTCGCCTCAAAGTCGCCGTACTTGGGATCACCGACGATGGCATGACCCTCGTGGGCCAAATGGACGCGGATCTGGTGGGTGCGCCCGGTCTTGATGGTCACATCCAGCAGGCTGTGCTCACCCAAACGCTCCGCCACCCGAACCAAGCTGATAGACCGCTTGGCCTGATCCGCATGGACGTCTTTCGGGTCGGTCACCGCCCGAACCCAGCGCTCGCCATCGCTGCCGATGAACTTCAGCAAGGGTACATCGATGACTTTTTTGTTCGCCGCCCATTCGCCGCCCACCAGGGCCGCATAGGTCTTGCCGGTTTCGCGCTCACGAAACTGATCTTGCAAAGCCACTAGAGCGCCGCGCTTCTTGGCGATCAAGAGCAGACCCGAGGTTTCTTTGTCCAGCCGATGCACCAACTCCAGGAACTTGGCAGTGGGACGGGCCTGCCGCAACTGCTCGATCACACCGAAGCTGACGCCTGAGCCGCCGTGCACCGCCACGCCAGCCGGTTTGTTTATGGCCAGCAGGTAGTCATCTTCATAAATGACCGGAAACTCGCGCGGAGGCACAAACTCGGTCTTGGCCTCCACCCGTTCGGGCAGGCGCACCGGTGGAATGCGCACCTCGTCGCCCATTTCCAAACGAGTATCGGCCTGGGCTCGGCCCTTGTTGACGCGCACTTCGCCGGCCCGAATCACGCGGTAGACATGGGTTTTGGGCACGCCCTTCAACTCGCGCAGCAGGAAATTGTCCAAGCGCTGGCCGGCCGAAGCCTCGTCAATCACCAGGCGGCGCACCGTCGGTGCCACCGCAGCGGCTTCCGGCTGAGCCATCGGGGTGGGCTTGACAGGGGCGCCCTTGGGCGCCGCTGCAGAAGTCGGTACCCGCTCACCCAGCGGCCGCGAAACCCGGGGCTTTCGCGCTGCCGTTGCAGGCCGGGCGGGGCCGGATTTGCGGGTTTGTGTGGCGGCCGGCGCTTTGGCTTTAGCCCTTATAATGTTGCTCACCACGTTGTCGCCGTAAGTATTTGATTTGTCTGATTTTACCTGGGTAGCCCGAGACAAAGGCTCCGAGCGCTGAAGACAAGTCATACAAGAAGCGATGCGGGACAAGAAGATCGGCGGTTTGCCAGTCTTCTTGCGTAGTGATGATGAACAAAATTGGTGATGCAACGTGCGGTTGCCGGAAGCGGGCCTTGTCCCCATGTGACAAGGCGGCCTCGGGTGCTGCGCGGCAGAGCAATGTAGAACGAGCCACGCCGCGTGCAGTCCCAATTGACTGTACGAGGCACCAGACAAGGTTTTTTGGGGCGTGAGGCCGGTCGATCAAGAGTCTGACCGCCTCAGCCCAGCGTCCAACAGTCCGCACGGATGATTTCCTTCACTCCCCTCACCCCCCACCGCTCATCAGCACTGCCCCGGCCGAATGCCGGCGAGGCCGTGCTGCCTTGCCGTGGCCGGGCCGCGCAGCTCAGGGCTGCGTGTTCATGGGACGGGACCTCCGCGCCGACTGTCATGTCGCAAGCGCCAACGCTGGCCATTTGATCGCACTCCGATCACGGTCAGTCCAGGGCGATTCCTTCCTCGGTTCCTCCACATTGCCCGTGCATCGATGTGTTGCCGCCAGGGCCCGAATCCGGGCTCGAGCGGTGACGTGATGCTGCGCGTGTGCCGGCCGGACTAGAACTCCGTCCGCTCACGCGTTTGAGGAGTGATGACGATGAAACGCATGCTGATCAATGCGACGCAGCCGGAAGAACGGCGCCTCGCAATCGTTGATGGCCAAAAACTGCTCGATTTCGAAACCGAAATCGAAGGCCGCGAGCAACGCAAGGGCAATATCTACAAGGCCGTGGTCACCCGCGTTGAGCCTTCGCTGGAAGCCTGTTTTGTGGACTACGGCGAAGACCGCCACGGCTTCCTGCCCTTCAAGGAAATTGCCCGCCAATATTTCCGCGAAGGCGTGGACGTGCGCTCGGCACGCATCCAAGACGCCATCAAGGAAGGCCAGGAACTGCTGGTCCAGGTTGAAAAAGAAGAGCGTGGCAACAAGGGCGCAGCCCTGACCACCTTTGTCTCTCTGGCCGGCCGCTACTTGGTGCTGATGCCCAACAACCCCCGCGGCGGTGGCGTTTCGCGCCGCATCGAGGGTGAAGACCGTGAAGAGCTGAAAGAGAACCTCGACCAGCTCGAATACCCCAAGGGCATGAGCTTGATCGCTCGCACCGCAGGCATCGGCCGCTCGGCAGCCGAACTGCAGTGGGACCTGAACTACATGCTCAAGCTCTGGACCGCCATCGACGATGCGGCCAAGGGTGGCAAGGGCGCCTACCTGATTTATCAGGAATCCAGCCTGGTGATCCGCGCGATCCGCGATTACTTCACCGCCGATGTCGGTGAAATCCTGATCGACACCGATGACCTGTTCGAACAGGCGCATCAATTCATGAACCACGTGATGCCCGAGCAAGGCCATCGCGTGAAGCGCTACCGCGACGACGCGCCGCTGTTCAGCCGTTTCCAGATCGAACACCAGATCGAAACCGCCTTCAGCCGCACGGTCAACCTGCCCTCGGGCGGCGCCATCGTGATCGACCACACCGAAGCGCTGGTTTCGGTGGACGTCAACTCGGCCCGGTCGACACGCGGCAGCGACATCGAAGAAACCGCCACCCGCACCAATCTGGAAGCCGCCGATGAAATCGCGCGCCAGATGCGTTTGCGCGACCTGGGCGGCCTGATCGTGGTCGACTTCATCGACATGGAAGAGTCGAAGAACCGCCGCGAAGTTGAGCAGCGCCTGCGCGACGCGCTGCGCCCTGACCGCGCCCGCGTGCAGTTCGCCTCCATCAGCAAGTTCGGCCTGCTGGAAATGAGCCGCCAGCGCCTGCGCCCAAGCTTGAGCGACGGCAACCACATCACCTGCCCACGTTGCAACGGCACCGGCCACATCCGCGACACCGAGTCCAGCGCGCTGCAAATCCTGCGCATGGTTCAGGAAGAGTCGATGAAGGACAACACCGCCGCCGTGCATGTGCAAGTGCCGGTGGAAGTGACCTCCTTCTTGCTGAACGAAAAGCGCACCGAGATCACCAAGATCGAAATGAAGCAGCGCGTGACCGTGCTGCTGGTGCCCAACAAGCATCTCGAAACGCCGAACTACAAGCTGGAACGCCTGCGCCACGACGACCCACGTCTGGAGAACCTGCAAGCCAGCTACACCATGATCGAAGAGCCGCAGGATGAGGTGGGCATCACCCGCCGCAACGACGCGGCTGGCGACAAGGGCAAGAACAAGCAAGAGCCTGTGATCAAGGGCGTGCTGCCCGAGATGCCGCCTCCAACCCCGGTGGCTCCTGCACCCAAGGCTGAAGCTCCAAAAGCAGCCGCTCCGGCACCTGCCACTGCAGTTGCAGCAACTGCCTCGAGCGGTGGTTTCTTCGGCTGGATCAAGGGCCTGTTCGGCGTGGCCGCTCCGGCGCCTGCCGAAGCGCCTGCTGCCACTCCGGCCAAGTCGGCCGCTGGCGCTGATCGCAAGCGCGAAGGTGGACGTGACGGTGGCCGCGAAGGCGGTCGCGACGGTCGCGGCCGTGGTCGCAATGGCGAACGCGGTGGCGAGCGTGGAGCTGAGCGTGGTGATCGCGCTGAACGCGGTGATCGTGGCGAGCGCAATGCCAAGCGCGATGGCGCCCGCAGCGAGCGTCCGCAAGAAGCCCGCGGCGACAGCCGCCCTGAGGGCCAACGCGGTGAGCGTGCGGAACGCACTGAGCGTGGTGAGCCGCGTGGCGAGCGCAGCGATCGCAACGGCAATCGTCGCCCAGAGCGCAGCGAGCGCCCGGAAGCCGGTGCCGAGCAGCCGCGCGCCGAACGCAGTGAAGGCGGCCGCCGCCCGCGTGGTGACCGCGCGGAACGTGGCGAGCGCAACGAGCAGCGCAACAACGACGAGCAAGGCCTGAACAGTGCAGCCGCAGCGCTGCCAGTGCAAGCCCAGCTGATCGCTGATGCGCCGACTGGCTTTGCCGACACGCAAGCCGATGCCAACGCTGAAGCCTCCAACGAAGAGCGCCAAGGCCGTGGCCGTCGTCGTCGTCGTGGCGGTCGTGACCGCGAAGACGGTGGCGCAAGCAACGAGGCCCAGGTGTCTGCTGAAGGCCAAGAGGCCAACGCAGCTGAAGCCGGTTCGGCCCAGGCTGAAGAGGCTGGCGCGACTCGCGCCGAAGGCGAAGCCGATGGCCAAGGCGGCGAAGCGCGTCGTGGCCGCAACCGGGGCCGCGACCGCGTGCGCCGCGAGCGCCGCGATGACCAAGCCCCTGAGCTGAACGGAGACACTGCAGCCGCTGAAGTAGCGCCGCAAGCGGAAGCCACCAGCGAAGCTATCGTCGAGGCCGCGCCGGTCGCTGCAGCCGTGAACGCTGAAGTTGCAGCTCCGGTCGAAGCGGCACCGGCAGTCGCCGCAGCGCCTAGCCCAGCACCAGCCCCCGTCGCTGTAGCCGCCGTCGAGGCACCAGTGGCCCCAGCCGCTCCGGCTTTTGTGCTGGACCTCGACGCTCTGCAAGCGGTTGCCGCCTCCACCGGTCTGCAATGGGTCAACTCAGATGCTGAGAAGATTCGCGCCGCCCAGGAAGCGATTGCCGCCGAGCCCAAGCCAGTGCATGTGCCGCGTGAACGCGTGGCCACAGTGCAGGCGGATGAAGGCCCGCTGGTCTTGGTCGAAACCCGCAAAGATCTGGCTCAGATCAAGCTGCCGTTTGAGCAGTGATAGGCCGATCGCGGCTTAATGGTTTGATTGCTTAAGCCCTTCAGCGCCGGCTGAACCAGCAACGCCGCCGAGGCGCAAGCCCGGCGGCGTTTTCTTTTCATGAAACCTCTTCATTGACGCGCACCTGCCCTTCTCTCTCGAAGGCGCAGCCGCGAATCGAGAACTCCCCGTGACAGCAAGCAGCAGTACCCCAGTGGCCAAGATGCCACCCCAAATCCCCTACATCATCGGTAACGAAGGATGCGAGCGCTTCAGCTTCTACGGCATGCGCAACATCCTCACCGTCTTCCTGATGACCAGCCTGCTTTTGGCCGTGCCCGAGCCTCTGCGCAAAGGCGAGGCCAAAGAGGTCTTCCACACCTTTGTGATTGGCGTGTACTTTTTCCCGCTGCTGGGTGGCTGGTTGGCCGACCGCTTCTTCGGCAAGTACAACACCATCTTCTGGCTCAGCCTGGTCTACTGCGCCGGCCATGCCTGTTTGGCGATCTTTGAGAACAATATTCGCGGCTTCTACACCGGCCTGTTCTTGATTGCCTTGGGCTCGGGCGGCATCAAGCCGCTGGTCAGCTCTTTTGTGGGCGACCAGTTCGACAAGAGCAATCGCTCGCTGGCGCAAAAGGTCTTTGATGGCTTTTACTGGATCATCAACTTCGGCAGCTTCTTTGCTTCGCTCTTGATGCCGCTGCTGCTGAAGAACTTTGGCGCCAGCGTGGCCTTCGGTATCCCCGGCGTTTTCATGTTCATCGCCACCATGATTTTCTGGATGGGTCGCCGCAAGTATGTGCACGTCAAGCCCACGGCCAAAGACGACCCCAACAGCTTTCTCAAGGTAGTCCTAACAGCCCTAAAAACCCCTCGCCCCGGACAGCTCAATTTGGGCTTGTTCACGGCCTGGGCCGGTGTCGTCTTGGCCGCGCTGAGCCTGGTGCTGCTGAAGCCCACAGGCATCGTGCCGGCCTTGTGCTCGGCCCTGGTCTTGGTGATGGGTTTTGGCGGCTTTGGCGCTTGGCTGCAACTCGATCGGGCCACAGCCAAGCATGGCGCCGAAGCCGTGCAAGGCGTACGCACCGTGTTGCAACTGCTGGTCTTGTTTGCGCTGGTCACGCCGTTCTGGTCCTTGTTCGATCAAAAGGCTTCGACCTGGGTCTTGCAGGCCGATCAGATGAGCAAGCCTGAATGGTTCCAGTCGTCCATGATGCAGGCGCTAAACCCGGCCTTGGTGATGCTGCTGATCCCTTTCAACAATATGGTGCTCTACCCCTTGCTGGAGCGCATGGGATTGCGCATCACCGCGCTGCGACGCATGGGCGCTGGCATTGCGCTCTCAGGCCTGGCCTGGATCGTGGTGGGCGGCCTGCAACTCTGGATTGACCAGGGCCAGGGCATCAGCATTGTTTGGCAGATCTTGCCCTATGCCATCCTGACCATGGGCGAAGTCTTGGTGTCTGCAACCGGCCTTGAATTCGCCTACAGCCAAGCGCCACTGGCCATGAAGGGTGTGATCACCAGCTTTTGGAATCTCTCAGTGACGATTGGCAATCTCTGGGTGCTGTTGGCCAATAGCAGCGTCAAGAGCGAGGCAGCCACGGCCTATATCCAAACCACCGGTTTGAGCGTCACCGCCTTCCAGATGTTCTTCTTCGCTGGCTTCGCACTGCTGGCGGCATTGGCGTTTGCCATCAAGGCACGTAGCTATTCGATGGTCAACAACTACAGAGACTGAGTCTCAACCCTAGCTCAGTTCTCTTGCAGGCTTGATTGAGTTGGCATGACGAACGTATTGAATCTGAGCGCCTTCCGGCTTGGCGTTGATCAGGCCACATAGACTCGTGGCAGACGCCCATCGATGGAACTGCCGAGTGGCGTCGGGGGTGGAATTCCGCGAGGTAAAGGAGGAGCCGACGCCTGCAAGGCGGCGGCGGGGGACTGAGCTCGGACTCAAGGCGTCCTGAGGACGGCTTGAGCCTAGCGAAGGGCTGGGCCACTGGACCAGACAGGAGCGGACCAGAGTGCCCAAGCGGCCTGATCAACTCCCATTCGGCCGACAGAAAGCGCAGACGACAGGTAAGCGCGGCTCTACTTGCGTCAGGCCAACTGCTGCAAAGCCTGGTGGTAAGCCGGATCGTGCATCAGCTCATCCCAAGTCAAGGGAGCCTTCTCCGGCAAGATCAGCTGGCGTCGACCTTCGCTTTCGGCACTGGGTGACCATCGTCCTTGCTGGGCCGCTTCGCTCAACTCTTGCAGCACCGCATCAATCACCTGACCGTCTACCTCAACGGACTGGTTGCACAGCAAGGCCAAATCACAGCCCGCATGCAAAGCGGCAATCGCCGCCTCGGTAAAGCCAATCTCGCGCCCCTCCAAGACTCGCGCGCCACGCATGCCAAGGTCATCGCTGAAGATCAGGCCACCAAAGCCCAAGCGCTCGCGCAAGATTTCTTGCAACCAACGGGCGCTGAAACCGGCTGGACGGGTGTCGACCTTGGGATAGATCACATGGGCCGGCATCACCGCCGACAGGCTCAAGTTCAGCCATTCAAAGGGCTTGGCATCCTCGGCCAGGATCGCCTTAAGGCTGCGCCGATCAACGGGCACATCCACATGCGAGTCCGCCTTCACGAAACCATGCCCAGGGAAATGCTTGCCGCAACTGCCCATGCCTGCGATCAACAAACCGTGGGCGACGCTCTTGGCCAAGAGTGCCACCACGCGAGGGTCGCGATGGAAGCTGCGCTCACCGATCACCGAGCTCTCGCCGTAGTCCAGGTCCAGCACCGGGGCAAAACTCAAATCAACGCCGCAGGCGCGTAGCTCAGACCCCATGACATAACCCGCAGCCGTTGCGGCCTGGGTCGCGGCCATGGCGTCTTCCATCCACAAAGCACCCAGGCTGCGCATGGGCGGCAAATGGGTAAAACCATCGCTGCGAAAACGCTGCACACGCCCGCCTTCATGGTCCACCGCAATCAACAAGTCTGGCCGGATCGATTTGATCTCAGACGTCAGCAGGGTCAGCTGCGCACGGCTCTCAAAATTGCGCGCAAACAAAATCAGGCCGCCGACCAGGCGGTGAGCCAAACGTCGACGCTCGATCTTGCTGAGGCTTAAGCCCGCCACATCAATGATCAAAGGCGAATGAGCGTGGGTTGACATGGCGAAGGCGTCCTTCATTCTTTGGTTTCAACCACCACAAAACTGGTGGCGTAATCGGTTTCATCGCTGACGCTGACATGCGCCTTCAAGCCCTTGGCATCAAACCAAGCGGCGAGGCCGTTGTGCAGGCGAATCTCAGGCTTGCCGCTGGGGGCTTTGACGATCTCGCAGTCTCGCCAAGTCATGGGCATGCGCATGCCCATGCCGATAGCTTTGGAGAAGGCCTCTTTGGCCGAGAAGCGAGTGGCCAGATAAGCGACGCCACGCGCCGCCACCCGGGCGCTGCGCTCCCGGAAGACCTGCATCTCATGCGGCCCCAAGACCTTTTCGGCGAAACGCTCACCGCGGCGCTCAAGGGTGTCGCGAATACGGCGGATGTCGCAGACGTCGGTGCCGATGCCGTAAATCATGCTTCGGGCTCCAAAGCGGGCCAGCCCAGCAACTCATTGCGATGCTGCTGCCCGCCTAACTCGAACCACGCCTCGCCCCAAGACAAAGCGCCTTCGCGGCGGTAAAAGCGCAAAGCGCCTTCATTGCCAACCCAGGCGCTCAGCCACAAGGCGCGATCAGGCCATTCCTGGCGGGCCTGATGCAAAAGCTTGAGGCCCAAGCCCTGCCCCTGGCTGTGCGGCGACACATACAAACGCTTGAGTTCCACGGCAGGCCCGGACAGTTGCACAGGACACACCGCGCTGTCATCCAAATGCGCCCAAGCCAGCAAGGTATCGCCGCGCTCAATCAGCCAATGGCGATTCAAGTCGATGGACTGACGCAGCAGTTGCTCATCAAAGTCACGCTTCAAAAACTCGGCCACCGTGCTGTTCACGCCGCCCTCGGCCGCGTAGCGGTCCAGCCAAACCCAGCGGGCCAGTGCGGCAATACGCAAGGCATCCTCCGGCTGAGCCAGGCGCATATCAAGAAAGTTCGAGGGGGTCTTGCTCATCGTTCAGTTCAAGGGGCATAGGCGCGCTGAATGCAGCGCTGGTAGTCGCGCACGGTCTCGGTGTAACCCAACTCCAGCGCATCGGCCACCAAGGCGTGACCGATCGAGACCTCTTGCACGCCGGGCACGGCCTGCAGAAAGCGGGTCAGGTTGTCGCGATTCAAGTCATGGCCCGCATTGATCCCCAGGCCCACAGCCAAAGCGACCTCGGCCGTGCGAGTGAAGCCTGCCAGCACTTCGGCCTCACGCTCTGTGCCATAAGCACTGGCATAGGTCTCGGTATAGAGCTCTACCCGATCCGCGCCCAACTCGGCCACGAAAGCCATCGCCTCCGGCACCGGGTCCATGAACAGGCTGACACGCACGCCACAAGCCTTGGCTTCCGCCACCAAGGGGCGCAGCCGCTCCATATCGGCAGGGAACTGCCAGCCGTGGTCCGAGGTGAACTGATCCTCGGAGTCCGGCACAAAAGTCACCTGGTGCGGCCGCACGCTGCGCACAAAGTCCATCAGGTTCTGGGTCGGGTTGCCCTCGATGTTGTACTCGGCATGGGGCCAGGCCTGCATCAAGGCCGCCAAGTCATGAACGTCTTGGCTGCGAATGTGACGTGCATCGGGACGAGGATGCACGGTGATGCCTTGCGCACCGGCCAACAAGCAAGCCTCAGCCGCACGCAGCACGCTGGGAATTCCCAGATGGCGGGTATTGCGCAGCAAGGCCACCTTGTTGACGTTGACAGACAGGGCGCAGCGCAAGGCGCCATGCAATGACGATGATTCGGGGGCAAGCAAGGGGTTCATCAAAAACTCTCGGTCGTTTGTCGATGCCCACTTGAGGGCATCGATCGGATGATCAATCGCTCAGCTTTTGCAGGTCCAGCATCACCTGACGGGTGCGCAGCGGGCGCTGCCCCAGATGATAGTGAAGCAAGCTGCGCAAGCTGCTGCGCAGAGCCGGCAAAATTCCAGCACAAGCGTGACGCAGCGCAGCCATGCTGCCGTGCAAGAGCGCAGCCTGCAAGTGCACCAACTCATGGCCGCTGAAACTGGCCGCATCAGCCACAGGCGCCACGACGCCAGCCTCGGCATTCAGGGCGTAGCGTCGGTCTGGATGCAGCGGCGCCTGGGTGACCGTGGACAAACTCAGGTCAGGCAACAAACCCAACTCCCGCAACAAACGCAACTCAAAAGCGCGCAGGGCCGCTTGCGACTGCGCATCTTCATTGGCATGCAAGTGCGGCAAGGTGTCCGCATAGGCCTCAAACAAGTGCGGATGTGGGTCTTGTCGAGCCAAGAGCTTCAGCAACAACTCATTGAGGTAATAACCTGAAAACAGAGCAGCGCCGGCGGGCAAGGTACTGCCGCCCACCCATTCGGCGCCGCGCAGGCCGACCACTTCGGCACCACCATCTTCTGGCGCGGATTTCGACGGTTTACTTAGGCTCACCTGAATGCGCTGGAAGGGCAACAAGACCGCACGCAGCTGCGAGTAAGGCCGCTTGGCCCCCTTGGCGACCACGGCCAAACGCCCCTGTTCACGGGTGAACAGATCCAGAATCAGACTGGACTCGCTCCAGTCATAGTGATGCAGGACAAAGGCCTGCTGAACGCTGGGTGAGCGTGATTTCACTCGTAACCGTAGGTCCGCAAATGCTCTTCGGTATCCGCCCAACCGGAACGGACCTTGACCCATAACTCCAGGAACACGCGGCCTTGCATCAGATGCTCCAGCTCTTGGCGGGCCTCGGAACCGATGCGCTTCAAACGTTCGCCGCCCTGGCCAATGATCATGCCCTTGTGAGCGTCACGCTCCACCACGATGGAGGCCGAGATGCGGCGCAGCTCGCCCTCGTCTTCCCATTTGTCGATGATGACGGTCGAGGTGTAGGGCAATTCATCGCCGGTCAAGCGGAACAGCTTCTCACGAATGATTTCGCTGGCCAGGAATTTCTCGGAGCGATCGGTAAGCGCGTCTTCCTCATAAAACCAACCCTGCTCGGGCAGGTAAGGTTTGAGGATCTTGAACAGGCGAGCGACGTCGGCTTCTTTTTTGGCCGAGAGCGGCACGAACTCGCTGAAGTTGCGGCGCTCCTGCATGCTTTTGAGCCAAGGCGCCAGTTCGGCGCGGCGCTGCACCGCATCGAGCTTGTTGGCAATCATCACCACCGGCTTGTCTTCGGGCAGCAAGGACAAAACCTTGGCATCGTCCAGACCGAAACGCCCGGCTTCCAACACATAGAGCACCAGGTCCACATCGCCCAGCACGCTGTGCACCGTGCGGTTCAGGTTGCGGTTGAGTGCCGCGTTATGCTTCATCTGGAAGCCCGGCGTGTCGACGAAGACGAACTGGGCCTCTTCCACCGTGCGAACGCCGGTGATGCGATGCCGGGTGGTCTGAGCCTTGTCCGAGGTGATGCTGACCTTTTGGCCCACCAGAGCGTTCAGCAGCGTCGATTTTCCGACGTTGGGGCGGCCCACGATGGCGATCAGACCGCAGCGCTGAGGTAAAGCCTCTTTGGCGTCGGCCGTGCTGTCCGTCGAATTGGCGTCCAGCGGCTTTGTGTTTTCAGTCATGGTTTGGGCGGCGCGGAGCCGGCTCCTTCAGTCGCGCAAGCCAGCGCCTGGCTTGTCACGGGCAATCAATTCGTCGAGCAGTCGACGGGCGGCATCTTGTTCTGCAACGCGGCGCGAGCGGCCTTCGCCGCGTGTGGCCACGCGAAGCGAAGCCACAGCACATTCCACCTCGAAGGTCTGCGCATGCGCCTGCCCTCGGGTCTCGGTGATGCGATAAGCGGGCACGCTGAGTTTGCGCGCTTGCAGCCATTCCTGCAGCGCCGTCTTCGCATCTTTGGCCCAGTTGTCGGTGCTTGAAGCGCTGCTGATCACTTCGGCCAGCAGATTGCGCACCACGGCCAGCGCAGCAGGGTAGCCGCCGTCTACAAAAGTGGCGCCAATCAAAGCTTCGGTCGCGTCCGCCAAGATCGACGGGCGCTGGGCACCGCCGCCTTTGGCTTCACCCTCGCTGATGCGCAAGACCTGCGGCAGCTCCAAAGTCAGGGCCAAGCGATGCAGACTGTCTTCGCGCACCAGATGGGCGCGAATACGGGTCAGGTCCCCTTCGTCAGATCCGGCAAAACGGTCGTAAAGCAAGCTGGAAACGGCCAGACTCAGCACCGCATCGCCCAAGAATTCAAGGCGCTCGTTGTGGTCGGCGCTGAAGCTGCGGTGGGTGAGCGCGCGAGTCAACAGCTCGGGCTGCTTGAACTGGTGCCCCAGACGTCGCTGAAGGGCGGCAAGTTGCGGACTCATGAAGGGCAGAGCTCGGTCATTCAGTGGGAATGGCCGGCGTACTTGATCAAGAGGAAGACCGGACCGCCCAACTCAATTTGCTTGTCATAAGCAAAGCTGATCTGAAGCTTGTCGTTTTCCTTGGTGATCACCAGATCTTTGGCGGCAATGCTGGTCATCGAATACTCGACCTGCTGGGCCCGTTCAAAGTCGGCGCGAACTGCAGGAACGGTGCTGGGATTGGAGGCCGCGATGCGATCAACCACACGCTGAATGGTATAGAACTCCATGACGGTCGGCAGCACACGCGCCACCACCACCCCGCCAAAGGCCAGGACCACACCCCAGAACAGCAAGCCAATAAGGCTCACGCCGCGCTGATGGCGTCGAGCGGCAGTGCCTTGACCAGCAACTGAACGAGTTCTGACACGCTTGCTCAAACCCATAAACCCAGATCCCTTGCGTTGAGAGGAATTGCACGACGGCACGGCGGCATGACTCAATTGAAGGTGCCGATGCGCTTGAGGTTACCGAAATTCATCCAAACCATAAAGGCCTTACCGACGATGTTTTCATCCGGCACAAAGCCCCAGAAGCGCGAATCACCCGAGTTGTCGCGGTTGTCACCGATCATGTAGTAATGGCCGGCCGGCACCTTGCAGGTCACACCCTCGGGGCTGTACTTGCAATTGTCTTGGAAGGGGAAAGGGCCATCCTTGCGATTGGGGTGGAACAGGGGCGAACGCTGTGGATCCACCAGCAGCTGATGCTCCTTTTCGCCCAACTTCTCGGTGAAGCGCGGGCGGTAGGTCATCGAGCTTTCGTCGTAGAAGTCACCCTGTGGCTGCACCGGGACCAACTCACCATTGATGTAGAGGCGCTGGTTCAGGTACTTCACCTCATCGCCGGGCAAAGCCACCACGCGCTTGATGAAGTCCACGCTGGTGTCTTCAGGCCAGCGGAACACCATCACATCCCCGCGTTTGACCTCGTTGTTGCTGATGATCTTTTTATTGATCACCGGCAAACGGATGCCGTAATGGAATTTGTTCACCAAGATCAGATCACCCACCAGCAAGGTCGGCACCATGGAACCCGAGGGGATCTTGAAGGGCTCAAACAAGAAGGAACGCAACAAGAAAACCGCCAGGATGACGGGGAATAAACCCGCGGTCCAATCCAACCACCAGGGTTGCTGCAAGATTTGCTGACGCGCACCTTCAACGTCACCATCGACCCGCGCAATGCCTTGTTCGGCCAGCGTCTGGCGACGCTTGGCGTCGGCCTCCAAGAGCAGCGCAGCGGCCTTCTCGCGCTTGGGCTGGAAGTGGAAACGCTCGGCCAGCCAATAGACCAGCGTGAACACGGTCAAGATGAAGAGCAGAAGTGAGAAGTTGCCGCTCCAGTAGCCGGTGTACCAGCCCCCCAAATACGCGACGAGGATGGCGTAAAGAATTCCGGTCAGAGCACTCATCAATCAATCGATCTTGGTTGGGTAATGGTTTTCGGGCTGTCGAGCTATCGGACTTTTCAGTCGCAAGGACTTCAATCCTCGACCTGCAGGATGGCGAGGAAGGCTTCCTGAGGCACCTCGACCGAGCCGATTTGCTTCATGCGTTTCTTACCGGCCTTTTGCTTCTCGAGCAGCTTGCGCTTACGCGAGACGTCGCCGCCATAACATTTTGCCAGCACGTTCTTGCGCATCGCCTTGATGTTCTCGCGCGCAATGATGTTGGAACCGATCGCCGCCTGAATGACCACGTCGTACATCTGGCGAGGGATGTGTTCGCGCATCTTGGCCGCCACTCCGCGGCCGCGGAACTGGCTCTGCACACGGTGCACGATGATGGACAGCGCATCGACCCGGTCGCCGTTGATCAAGATGTCCACCTTGACCACATCGGAGGCGCGGTACTCCTTGAACTCATAGTCCATGGACGCGTAGCCACGCGAAACGCTCTTGAGCTTGTCAAAGAAGTCCAGCACGATTTCGGCCAGCGGCATCTCATAGGTCAACATGACCTGGCGGCCGTGATAGGCCATATTCATTTGATTGCCGCGCTTCTGGTTGGCCAGAGTCATCACCGGGCCGACATAGTCTTGCGGCATATAGAGATGCACGGTCACGATGGGCTCACGGATCTCTTGGATCTGACCCATTTCTGGCATCTTGGACGGGTTCTCAACCTCGATCACATCGCCATTGGCCAGCACGACCTCGTACACCACGCTGGGCGCGGTGGTGATCAGGTCTTGGTCAAACTCACGCTCCAAGCGCTCTTGCACGATTTCCATGTGCAAGAGGCCCAAGAAGCCGCAGCGGAAGCCAAAGCCCAGCGCTTGCGAGACCTCGGGCTCATAGCGCAGCGAGGAGTCATTCAGCTTGAGCTTTTCCAGCGCGTCGCGCAGTTGGTCATACTCGCTGGCTTCGGTCGGATACAGACCCGCAAACACCTGCGGCTGAATTTCCTTGAAGCCTGGCAGCGCCGCTTCAGCGGGGCCGAGATTGTTGGGCAGCTTTTTGTCGACCGTGATGGTGTCACCCACCTTGGCCGCTTGTAGTTCCTTGATGCCGGCGATGATGAAGCCCACCTCACCCGCATTGAGCTGGTCGCGGCTTTCCGACTTCGGCGAAAACACGCCCAAATTGTCGGCCGGGTAGACGGCGTTGGAGGCCATCATGCGGATGCGGTCGCCCTTCTTCAGTGTGCCGTCGACCACGCGCACCAACATCACCACGCCCACATAAGCGTCGTACCAAGAGTCGATGATCATAGCGCGCAGCGGCGCGTCGACCAGACCCTTGGGCGGCGGCATGCGGGCGATCACGGCCTCGATGATTTCATCAATGCCCATGCCGGTCTTGGCGCTGCAGGGAATTGCATCGGTCGCATCGATGCCGATGACGTCTTCGATCTCTTCCTTGGCGTTCTCGGGATCTGCATTGGGCAAATCCATCTTGTTCAACACCGGCACGACTTCAACGCCAAGGTCCAGCGCGGTATAGCAGTTAGCGACCGTTTGCGCTTCAACGCCCTGGCTGGCATCGACCACCAACAAAGCACCTTCACAGGCCGACAGGGACCGGCTGACTTCATATGAGAAGTCCACATGCCCCGGTGTGTCGATCAAATTCAGGTTGTAGACCTGGCCGTCTTTGGCCTTGTACTGCAGCGCAGCGGTTTGCGCCTTGATGGTGATACCACGTTCACGCTCGATGTCCATCGAGTCCAGCACCTGCGCCTCCATCTCGCGATCGGATAGGCCGCCACAGCGTTGAATGATGCGATCCGCCAGCGTGCTTTTGCCGTGGTCGATGTGGGCGATGATGGAGAAATTGCGAATGTGGTTCATGCTGTTCTTAAATGCGCTGTGCCGGTAGACACAAGGGCGCAGCCCTTGCAGCGCAAGCTCAAATCGCGAAGCGATGTGAAGGCGCAAAGCGCCGTGCTGAAGCTAAAAAAAAGGCACGTCGAAACGGTGACGCGCCTTCCAACAAAACGTATGGCAACTGCATGTTGGGCGTTCATTGTAGCCAAAAGGCCCGAACTGGAAACCGCACCGGGACTGGAAACCCCAGCGTTGCGGCTCGCCAACATCAAAGTTACCAACAACTTATCCACAGCGCCGACTGAACAACTTGTGGACGAAAAGGCCTCGAGGAAAAGCCCTTGGTTTGCGACTTCCAGATGCAACAAACCCAGGCTTCTAGCCATTGATTCTATCCGAGCAAGCGAACAATAGCCTTGCTGATCAGGAGTTGGTCCACAGAAAAGGTGGAGGGGCGTCTTCGCCGCCGTTTAGGCAGAGCCCCTTCCCCAGCCCTGGACTTGGGATGGCTCCCCAAATTCGATTCATCATGTGAAAAGACCACCCGGCGAAGTCAGCTAAGCCGGGTGGTCCGAGGCTCCTGGTGTGAAGCCGCAGCGCTTACTTTGCCGCTGGCTTCAGCAAGATAAAGCTGACCACCTCATCCCTGCGCACCAAAAGATTGATGGTCTTGGCCTTTTCGGCCTTGCTCATCAGGCCTTGGAACTGTTTGACGCTGCTCACGTCAGTGTTGTCGACCGCAAGAATCAGATCCCCTTCCCTCAGCCCTGCGCGGGCCGCGACGCCAGAGGCGGCATCGACACGTACACCGGAGCGCAACTTCAACTCACGCTTTTGCGCGTCAGGGATCTCGGAGACCTGCAGACCCAGAGCAGCAGCGCCACTGGCGGGCTTTCCTTCTTGGGAATCGCCCGACGCGCGTCGCGCCGAGCCGTCATCCGGCATCTCTGCAATCGCAATTGTCAGATCTTTGTAGGCGCCACGGCGGAACACCTGCACGACCGCCTTGCTACCGGGCTTCAGGCCCGCCACCACGCGGCGCAAATCGCTGGCCTTCTCGATCAGCTTGCCGTCGAACTTGGTGATCACGTCGCCACCTTCGACACCCGCCTTGTCGGCCGCGCCACCCGCCGTCACGCTGCGAATCAATGCGCCCGTGGGTTTGCCCAGGCCAATGGCCTCGGCCACATCTTTGCTCAAATCATCCGGAGCGACGCCGATGAAGCCGCGCACCACGCGGCCACTGCCGCGCAATTGGTCCGAAACCCGAATGGCCTCGTCAATCGGAATCGCGAACGAGATGCCCATGAAGCCACCCGACTGGCTGTAGATCTGTGAATTGATCCCAACCACCTCGCCACGCATATTCAGCAAAGGGCCGCCTGAGTTGCCAGGATTGATGGCCACGTCGGTTTGAATAAAGGGCAGGAAGTCACCGGTGTCGCGCGCCTTGGCACTGACGATGCCGGCCGTCACCGTGTTGTCGAACCCAAAAGGCGAGCCAATTGCCATCACCCACTCGCCCACTTTGAGGCGGCTGATGTCGGCAATCTTCACCGCCGGCAAGGCGCTGGCTTCGATCTTCAGCACCGCCACATCGGTACGGCGATCTGCACCAATCACCTTGGCTTTGAACTCGCGCTTGTCGGTCAAGGTGACCCAAACATCGTCCGCGCCTTGCACCACATGGGCGTTGGTCATGACATAGCCGTCGGCGCTGAGAATGAACCCAGAGCCCACGCCTCGACGCTGAGGTTGGTCGTCCTCGGCGCCGTTATTGCCATTGCCGCCACCTCGCGGCGAACCACGGCGTTGGTTGGGCAGCGGAATGCCAAATCGCCGCAAGAACTCTTGCATTTGCTCGTCGACCTCGGGCGAGCCATTCATGCCGGAGCGCAGCCGCTCCGAGGTCCGTATATTGACCACCGCGGGGCCGACGCGTTCGACCAGCTCGGTGAAGTCGGGCAACTCACGGGCTTGCACTTGGCCCACGCCAGGCACAAAACTCAGGCTCAAGGACAAGACTGCAGCAGACAAGACGGCGCGCGAGAAGCGCGCAGCCAGAGGGCGAGAAACAAACTTTGATGACATGGCTTGACTCAGAGTGCTCACAAAAAAGATTGGCGAGTACGCATCGATCTCACGTCGAGCGAAATGACATTTAACACTGCCGATTTTGGGGCGCTCCGCAGACTTTCAAGAAAGAGCTCAACGGTTAGCCCTTCATCGGTCATTGATGATCGCCGCAGCCGAGAAGCATAGCGAAAGTCATAGGCCGGAGTGCTCGGGGTGATCGTGCGGCGCTGCGTAGAGGCAGGCCCGCAAATGGTGCCATTGCGACTGACCCGACTGAGCCAAGGGTAGGTAGATGACTGCCGGAAAAAGCCGCCTCAAATAGCTTGGAGTCGGGACAGGCCGGGCGCACAGCAGCAGGCAAGCCCCAAGGTCAAACAAGACCTCAATCTGTACTTGAAACTCGTCAAGCGAGCCGCGCTCATCATGCAGCCACCAGCTTTGGCCGTCCCAGCGCAAGCGCCTGGGTTGGAGCTGCGCCCATCGCCAAGCCAAGACAGCGGTCGGCAAGATCAAGAGCGGCAACACCCAAAACGGGACTCGTTTAGGCAGATGGGTCGCCAGCACCATCACAACGGAAGACACAGCCAAGCTTGCAAGGACCGTAACGCCCAATGCAAGCAGCCTCTGAAACAGAGGCTGCGGTCGGGTATCGATCTGGAAGGCCGGGGCCGAGCGGCGTGAGGAACTCATGGCTCGGCCGGGCTTCATGAAAGGGCCAAGAGGCCCTGCACTTAGACCTTCTTGAAGATCAAGGTGCCGTTGGTGCCGCCGAAACCAAAGTTGTTTTTGGCGGCGTATTCGATCTTCATCTCACGCGCTTGGTTCGCGCAGTAGTCGAGATCGCACTCTGGATCTTGATTGAAGATGTTGATAGTCGGCGGGGCCACTTGATTGTGCACGGCCAATACCGTGAACACGGATTCAATACCGCCGGCACCGCCGAGCAAATGCCCCGTCATCGACTTGGTCGAACTGATGACCAAGTTTTTGGCCACATCTTCACCAAAGGCCAATTTAATGGCATTGGTTTCGTTCAAGTCACCCAGCGGCGTCGAGGTGCCGTGGGCGTTCATGTATTGGATTTGGTCCGGGTTGAGACCGGCGCTGCGCAGCGCGGCTCGCATCGAACGCTTGGGGCCGTCCACGCTGGGTGCGGTCATATGGTACGCATCGGCACCCATGCCAAAGCCAGCCAGTTCGGCGTAAATCTTGGCGCCGCGCTTCTTGGCATGCTCGTACTCTTCCAGCACCAGCACACCACCGCCCTCGCCCAGCACAAAGCCATCACGGTCTTTGTCCCAGGGTCGGGATGCAGTCTTGGGATCGTCATTGCGCGTCGACAGCGCGCGCGCTGAGGCAAAGCCTCCAACGCCCAAGGGCGAGACGGTCGCTTCCGCGCCGCCCGCAACCATCACATCGGCGTCACCGTCCGCAATCAAGCGGCCAGCAAGGCCAATCGCATGCAAGCCGGTTGTGCAAGCCGTCACCACCGCCAAGTTCGGGCCTTGAAAGCCGTACTTGATGGACACATGACCCGAGATCATGTTGATGATCGAAGCCGGCACAAAGAACGGCGACACACGACGTGGGCCACGCGACATCAGCTCGCCATGGGTCTCTTCGATCATCGGCAAGCCGCCGATCCCCGAGCCCACGAGCACGCCAATGCGCTCAGCCTCTTCTTCCGACAACTGATCCCCTGTCGGCAAACCGGCGTCTTGCACTGCTTGTATAGACGCCGCCATCCCGTAATGGATGAAGGTGTCCATGGACCGTGCTTCCTTGGCAGGAATGTAGTCCGTGACATTGAAGCCCTTCACCTCGCCTGCGATTTGGCAGGAGAAGGCAGAGGCATCAAAGCGAGTGATGCGGTCAATACCGGACTGACCGGCCAGGATGTTGCTCCAGGCCTCGGCCACTGTGTTGCCCACAGGGCTGATCAGACCTAGTCCGGTAATGACGACGCGACGACGGCTCATGCGATTAGGGGTTCAGTTAGGGATTACCTGACAGCCGGGAGGCTGACTCAGGCCTTTTGGTGCTTGACGGCGTAGTCAATCGCCAGCTGAACGCTGGTGATCTTTTCGGCTTCTTCATCGGGGATTTCGATGCCGAACTCGTCTTCGAGTGCCATCACCAATTCCACCGTGTCGAGGGAATCTGCGCCCAGATCAGCCACGAAGGCCTTTTCATTGGTCACATCAGCTTCAGGCACGCCGAGTTGCTCGGCGATGATTTTCTTGACACGTGCTTCGATATCGCTCATGACTCCTCCAGGAGGGGTTTGCTAGGAACAGCCCGGGATTCTAAGGCCTCTAGAGTGTCTCGCCTAAATTGAGGCTGAATTAGTCACTCCATGGAACCTTCACCGGCCGGGCAAATCCGGTGGATGAGAGCAGATTGCCCTCATCACAAATCAAATCAGTTCATGTACATGCCGCCGTTGACATGCAACTCGGTACCGCTAATGTAGGCGGCCTTCGGTGACGCCAGGAAGGCGACGGCATCGGCAATTTCCCGAGGCTCGCCCAAGCGACCCACAGGGATTTGCGCCAGCAAGGCGGCTTTCTGGGCTTCGGGCAGCACTTCGGTCATATCGGTGGCAATGAAACCAGGTGCCACGCAATTGACCGTTATGCCGCGGCTGCCCAACTCGCGTGCCAAGGCGCGAGTCATACCCGCCACACCCGCTTTGGCGGCGGCGTAATTGGCCTGCCCAGGGTTTCCGGAAGCCCCCACCACCGAGGTGATGTTGATGATGCGGCCATAGCGCTGCTTCATCATGCCGCGCATGACGGCACGGCACATGCGGAAGACGGCCTTGAGATTCGTATCCAGCACGGCATCCCAGTCTTCGTCCTTCATGCGCATGGCCAAGGTGTCCCGCGTAATTCCGGCGTTATTCACCAAGACATGCAGGCCACCGTGAGCCTTGCTGATCGACTCAACGGCAGCTTCAACGGCCGCCGCATCATTGACATTCAAGACCATGCCGCGCCCACCCAGGGGGGCCAAGGCTTCACTGATGGCGGCGGCGCCGCCTTCGCTGGTAGCCGTGCCGACCACAATGAAGCCTTGCTCGGCCAAGGTCAGCGCAATCGAGCGCCCAATGCCGCGGCTAGCACCGGTGACGAGGGCAACTTGGCCCGAGGAGGTGACTTCCTTGCTCATATGCTTTGCTTCTTTTTCAACCCAACAGCGCGCGGGCTTCCGCCAAGCTGGCCGGATCCAACACCGTGGTGCCAATGATTTCGGGATCAATACGCTTGGCCATACCGGCCAAGACCTTGCCGGGACCGCATTCGATGATGTGGGAGAGGCCTCGTGCCTTCAAAGCCTGGATAACCTCAACCCAGCGCACCGGGCCAAAGGCCTGGCGATACAGGGCATCTCGCAGACCCTCCGCATCGGCCACTGCCGCCACATCGATGTTGTTGATAACCGGGAAGCTCAAGGGCGCAAACTGGGTCGCAGCCAATTTGGTCTTCAAGGCCTCGGCAGCCGGCTTCATCAAGCTGGAATGAAAAGGGGCAGAAACGGCCAGCAACAAAGCGCGCTTGGCGCCTGCTGCCTTCAACACTTCACATGCCTTGTCGACACCGGCCTTGCTGCCTGCGATCACGGTCTGCTTGGGGTCATTGAAATTGACGGCCTCTACCGGCTCACCGGCAGCCACAGCCGCAGCTGCACAGCCCTCACGCACCGCCTGCGAATCAAGCCCCAGGATGGCAGCCATGGCGCCAACACCGACAGGCACCGCCTCTTGCATGGCCTGCGCCCGGAAACGCACCAGCGGCAAGGCCTCAGTCAAGCTCAAGGCGCCAGCAGCAACCAAGGCGCTGTACTCACCCAAAGAATGACCCGCGGCGGCAGCCGGCACCAAGCCGGTTTCAGCAATCCAAGCGCGATAGCAAGCAATACCGGCCGTCAACATCACCGGCTGGGTGTTGGTGGTCAGATCCAACTGCTCTTTCGGGCCGGACTTGATCAAGGCCGCAATGTCTTCGCCCAAGGCATCGGATGCCTCTGCCAGGGTACGCAACACTTCCGGGTGATCACCCCAGGCATCCAACATGCCCACAGCCTGCGAACCTTGGCCCGGAAACACAAAAGCAAAATTTGCACTCATCGATTCAATGTCTCATCGAAACGGGCCGAGCAAGTGCCGACCCGCGGATTTCAGAAGTCCAGCAGCACCGCGCCCCAGGTGAAGCCACCGCCCACACCCTCCAGCATCACGGTATCACCCGGTTTGACCTTGCCAGTGCGCACGGCAGTATCCAGCGCCAAGGGGATGGAGGCCGCCGAAGTGTTGCCATGCTCATCGACGGTGACGATCAGCCGTTCCATCGGCAGTTTCATCTTCTTGGCCGTGCTGTGCATGATGCGAATATTGGCTTGATGCGGGATCAACCAATCAACATCAGACTCCTGGCGCCCAGCCTTCTCCAACACCGAGCGCGCCACTTTCTCAAGCACGCTGACCGCCATCTTGAAGACCGCTTGGCCATCCATCTTCAGTAGCGGATCCCCCAAGACCTTGCCGCCAGACACGGTACCGGGCACGCACAAAATGCCCGAGTGGCGCCCATCGGCGTGCAACTCGGTCGCAAGAATGCCCGGCTTATCGCTGGCGCCCAAAACGACCGCGCCGGCGCCGTCGCCAAACAAAACGCAAGTGGTGCGATCTTTGAAGTCCAAGATGCGCGAGAACACTTCGGCGCCAACGACCAAGGCTTTGCTGGCAGCGCCGGTACGGATCATCGAGTCCGCCACCGTCAGGGCATAGACAAAGCCCGAGCAAACGGCCTGCACATCGAACGCAGCCCCTCCGTGAACACCCAGCTTTTGCTGAAGCAAGCAAGCGGTGGACGGGAACACCACATCGGGCGTCGAAGTGGCCACGATGATCAAGTCAATCTCATCCGCTGCGACGCCCGCGGCTTGCAGTGCCGCCTGAGCGGCAGGCAAGGCCAAATCGCTGGAGGTCACGCCCGCATCTGCAAAGTGACGCGCACGAATGCCGGTGCGCTCAACAATCCACTCGTCCGAAGTCTCGATGCCGTCAGCCGCCAGTTGAGCCGCCAATTCGACATTGCTGAGGCGCTTTGGCGGGAGAAAACTACCGGTGCCGAGGATGCGCGAGTAGCGAGGCAGCGCGGCGCGCTCTGTCTGGGAGCTTGATGTCATGCAGCTTGAACGACCGAGGTCGCCTTATCTCCTGAAGCCACTTGCTCAAGCTCAGCCGAGGCATCGGACAAGGACTTGGACTGCAAGGTGGCAATGATTCGATCATGAACCCGGTCTAGCAACCGGTTGCGGGCGGCATCATACGCCCGGTTCAAGGCAGTCTCGAAAGCCAGCTGATCGGCCGAGCCGTGACTCTTGAAGACCAAACCCCGCAAGCCCAACAAGGCAGCGCCATTGAAACGGCGATGATCGACGCGGCCCTTGAATCGCTTCAAAACCGGCATCGCCATCAAAGCTGCCGCCTTCGTCAACCAACTGCGACCAAACTCCTCGCGGATGATGGTGATGATCATGGTCGCAAGACCTTCGGCAGTCTTCAAAGCGACGTTACCCACAAAGCCGTCGCAGACCACCAGGTCCACGGTGCCCTTGAAGATATCATTGCCTTCGACATTACCGAAGAAGTTCAGCTGACCCGCAGCACCCGCCTGTCGCAGCAACTCGCCGGCACGCTTGATGGTCTCGCTGCCCTTGATGACTTCTTCGCCAATATTGAGCAGGCCGACGCTGGGTTCGGGCTGCCCATCCACAGCGGAGACGAGCGCGCTGCCCATCAAGGCAAACTGGAGCAAGTGTTCGGCCGTGCAGTCGACATTGGCCCCCAGATCCAACATCGTAGTGAAGCCGCCTTTTTGATTCGGCATTACCGAAGCAATCGCAGGGCGATCGATGCCATCCAGCGTCTTGAGCAAATAGCGAGACACGGCCATCAATGCGCCCGTGTTGCCCGCGGAGACGCAAGCGTCGGCAGCAGGCGCAGCGCCATCCAACGACTTCAGCTGGTTGATAGCCACGCGCATCGAAGAATCCTTCTTGCGACGCAGGGCCACCTCTACAGGATCGTCCATCAGGACGACTTCGCTGGCCGGCACGATGCGGCAGCGCGGCCAAGCAGCAGCTTCCGCCAAGGCATCAGGCAGACCGACGAGCAAGAGCTCAGCGTTTGGATGCCGCTCCAAAAAGGCTTGCGCTGCAGGCAATGTGACGGAAGGCCCGTGGTCACCGCCCATGCAGTCAATCGCCAAACGCACCACTTTGAGTGGTGCCAGGTCGACAGCATCAGCCGAGGCAAGCGTGCCGTTAACAGGAATTGACATCAATGCAAACCAAATAGGGGATCGACTGGCCCTCGGCTCACTGGCAAATCTTGCCAATCAGGACCGCCGGCCAAACAAGAGCGCAAAACGCGACACTCAAACACAAAAACCCGGCACTGCAACAAGGCACAGGCCGGGAGTTTGTGAGCCATGGCAGATCAAAGCAGCGCGCAACTCATGAGCTGCGCAGAAGCCTGCAATCTATCAGGAGGCGTCAGCCTTGGTCTTCAGGACCTTGCGGCCACGGTAGAAGCCAGTGGGGCTGATGTGGTGACGCAGATGCACTTCACCTGTTGTAGGTTCGATTGCAGTACCCGGGGTAACCAGGGCATTGTGCGAACGGTGCATGCCACGCTTGGAGGGGGACTTTTTGTTTTGCTGAACGGCCATGAAATTCTCCTAAGGCTCCGGTGATTGAGGGGCTTTGCCGCAGGTACTGCCTCGAAACCGAGTAGCGAGCACCTGCTGCGCTGCGGCCCTTACACCCCGGGCGCCGCGATTGCTATTGATTCAAGCGTCACGAGCTTCATGCGCACCATGCGCCAGCTGCCTGCTTCTCTGAGTGTCCTTATGGCTCGCCTTTTCAAGCACCGCCTTAAAGCCCATTCCCAGTCTTGCGACATGCCACTTTGATTCTCGAACCGGGGAAAGCCCGTGATTGTAGCACGCGTGCGGCAATTCCCCAAACCCCATCCCCAAACGCTTATTGCTTGGGGCCTTGTTGTTTCTTCAATGCCGCCAAGGCTGCAAAGGGATGAGGCCGCTGTTCAGCCTGATCCAACTCTTGCAAGGCGGGATCCACCGGAACCACGAGCGGTTGCGGGCAGACCTCATGCCGAGGCACAAGAGGCAAAGACAGCAGCAGCTCATCTTCCAACAATTCGATGACATCAAAACTACGCGTCAGGACCAGCAAGTCCTCTTCGCTTTCTGCATCCACACTGAGCGCCTCGGCCTCATCCTTGACAAAGCGAAACCAGTGCGACAACTGGATCGCCTCGTCCACGGGCTGCAAGCAGCGCTGGCAGGTCAAGCGAGCGACAGCAGAAGCCTCGAGATGAAGCCAAGTTTGAGCTTCAGCGCCACGCTCTTCGCGCCGCTCGCCTGTGGCGCGCCAAGTCACTGCAGGCCAGGCACTGGCAGGCGCCTCAGGGGCCGCAGCATCCGCAAGACGCAGCAGCGAGGCGGCCGCGAGTTCACCACTCAATTCAGCGCCGTCGCGCGCGAAGGCCGCGACATCCAACTTGCCAGGAAAATATTGATGCTCTTTCATAGCCTCAAGTGTAGAGGCGCAATCAAAAGCTAGGCCACCAAAGCTCAGCGCAAGTAGCAGATGCCGTAGCGGTGCGAAAATCAGACGATGCAAAACACCCCAAGCCCCCGCCCGTTGATCCTGGGCTCGACTTCTCGCTACCGCCGCGAACTGCTGGAGCGGCTTCGCCTACCATTTGAGGTCAGCGCCCCGAATGTCGATGAAAGCGCACTGCCACTGGAAGCACCCGCCGAACTGGCCAAGCGCCTGGCTCTGGCCAAGGCAAACGCCATTGCCCAACAATACCCAGAGGCCATCGTCATCGGGTCGGACCAAGTGGCTGACTTGAACGGCACAGCCCTTGGCAAGCCCGGCAGCCACGAGCGCGCCATCGAGCAACTGCAAGCCATGAGCGGACAGACCGTCATCTTTCACACCGCCGTGGCCGTGGTCTGCGCCGAAAGTGGTTTTGCAGCACTGGACACGGCGGTTATTAAGACCCGATTCAGGACACTCTCTGCCGTAGAGATAGAAAATTATCTGCACGCCGAGCAACCCTACGACTGCGCCGGCAGCGCCAAGTCCGAAGGGATGGGCATCAGCTTGCTCGCCGCCATCGAGTCCGACGACCCCACTGCCCTGATCGGCCTGCCCTTGATTCGCACCTGTGAAATGCTGCGTCAAGCGGGGCTCGACCCGCTGCTGCACGGCAAGATGGGAGCCCCGCAATGAAAAAGGGTCGCCTCTACCTGGTTCCCAACAGCCTGGACTTCGGCGTCGAAGGCGCCGCCGTGGATCTGCAACAAGTACTGCCGTTGCACGTCATTCAAACGGCGGCCCGCCTGAATTTCTGGGCCGCAGAAAACGCCAAGACAACACGCGCCTTCTTGAAACGGGTCGATGCCATCGCCCCTTTGAGCCAAGCCCTGCAAAACCTGCAAATCAGCGAACTGCCTCGACCACCCAAGGGACGCGCAAGCCTGGATGCCGCCGCACAAAATCAGGCTTGGCAAAAGCTGCTCGAACCCGCACTCGCTGGGCATGACATCGGATTGATCTCTGAGGCAGGCCTACCCGCTGTGGCCGACCCGGGCGCCCTGCTGGTTGCCGCAGCCCATGATGCGGATATTGAGGTCATCCCATTGAGCGGCCCCAGTGCGCTGCTGATGGCTCTGTCCGCCAGCGGATTGAACGGCCAGAGCTTTGCCTTCGTTGGCTACCTGCCAGTCGACGCAGCGGCCCGCACCGCACGCATTCGAGAACTGGAAGCCCTGTCGGCTCGCCAACAGCAAACGCAGTTGGTGATTGAAACGCCTTATCGCAACTCAGCCTTGCTGCATGCACTCTTGAGCAGCCTGAAGCCCAACACCCGCTTGTCCATCAGCTGCGGCCTGAGCCTGGAGCAAGGCTGGACACGTAGCGCCACGGTTGAAGAGTGGCGCAGTTCCGGTGAATCGATGCCGGACAAGGTGCCGGCCGTATTCGCTTTCTTGGGCTAATTTCTCGCCAAGTCCGCCCCTCCCGGGGTGGACTTAAGACTCCAAGGATGAGGCAGGAACTTTGGCGCCAAACAAAGCCGCAACCTTGCGTTTTGGCTTGATATTGCTAGACACACCACGTGGTGCAGCGACGGCATTGCCCGCCGCCCCCTTGTCCCAGGCAGGCAACTCAGCACTGGCGTTGGCCTCATAAGGTTTGTCAAAAAAAGCATCTCGAGCAGGCGCCCGGTAGCTTGAGCGAGGCGCCGGTGCAGATTCAGCACGAGACGAGCCAGACTCGGCTCGATCCGTACGATCTTCCCACTCACGGCGAGGTGCACGCTCTGGCCGCGCACGGCGCGCATCCTCCAACTCGAAGGCCTCCAATTCGATGGTCCGCTTGGTGAGCTTCTCAAGATCCGCAATCAAGCGAGCATCTGACTTGGTAACCAGCGTCACCGCCACACCAGAGGCGCCAGCGCGGCCGGTGCGGCCGATACGGTGTACGTAGTCTTCCGCGTTGAAAGGCACATCAAAATTGAAGACCGCAGGTAAATCGGCAATATCCAAGCCGCGAGCAGCCACGTCAGTCGCGACCAAGAGGTCGACTTCACCGCGCTTGAAGGCCTCCAGAGACTTCAAACGCTCATCCTGCGATTTATCTCCATGCAATGCGGACGTACGCAAACCATCACGCTCGAAGGAACGGGCCAATCGTGCCGCACCCAGCTTGGAATTCACAAACACAATCGCCTGAGTGATGGCACGCTGACGCAGAATCTGAGTCACCACCGCGCGCTTGTCATCGTCGGTCACGCTGTAAAACAACTGCTCCACATTGGTCGCGGTCGCGTTCGGACGGGCCACCTCAACCAAGAGCGGGTCCTGCAGATAACTCTGTGCCAGGCGTTTGATCTCAGGCGAAAACGTAGCCGAGAACAACAAGGTCTGACGCTGCTTGGGCAGATAGCTCAAGATGCGCTGCAGGTCCGGCAAGAAGCCGATGTCCAGCATGCGGTCCGCCTCGTCGAGCACCACATACTCCACCTGATTCAAGACGCAGTTCTTGGCCTCGATGTGATCGAGCAAGCGCCCCGGTGTAGCGATCAAGACCTCAACGCCGCCCTTCAACACCAGGGTTTGCGGCTTCATGTCGATGCCGCCAAACACCACGGTCACCCGCAGATTCGTGTGCTTGGCATAAGCCTTGATATTGTTGGCCACTTGATCGGCCAGCTCACGTGTTGGCGCCAACACCAAGGCGCGCACCGGATGGCGCGCTGGCGAAGCACTAGCGTTCTCATGCTTGAGCATGCGCTGCAGCAAAGGGATGGAAAACGCGGCTGTTTTGCCCGTGCCGGTCTGGGCGGCACCCATCACATCCCGCCCGTCCAAAACGATAGGAATCGCTTTGGCTTGAATGGGCGTCATGGTGGCGTAGCCGGAGTCGGCTACCGCCCGCAACAGCTTGGCGTCAAGAGGCAGTGTGTCAAAGCGTGCAGGGGCTGCTTCAGGCGCGGCGGGCGTGGTTTGGGTGTCGGTCATCCCCCGATTATCCGTCATCCCCGCCAATTACTTGGGATTACCCGAACTGCGGCCCTTATCGATCTCCGCGACGCGGCTGACCAACTCTCGCTTGGCATGCATCCAACGCGGGGTACGGAAGCGCACGATGCGCCAGTACAAGCCCACATAAACCAGACCAAAGAGCACCATGCACAGCGCCATCATCGGGGTCGAGTCCCAAAAAAGCACAGCAGGCGCCAGCGAAAAGATACACAGCATCCAAAGATAAGGCGCCGTCATTGAGTTGCGGCGGGTCATCGCACGCGCATCGCGAGCACCAACGGTCCAGCGCATCAGACGGCGGTAAATCAGGGAGTGCAAATGAATGCCATCGGGCAGGCCCGGTGGCGTAGCGCGTATGAAGCGTCGGCGATAAATCGAGAACAGCGTCTCAAACACCGGGTAGCTGCACACCATCAGCGCAAACAAGGGCGACACCTCGGGGTGGCGAGCGATCAACAGAATGCCGATCTCGGCGACCATAAAGCCCAAGAAGTAAGCCCCACCGTCTCCCAGGAAGATCATGCCGGCCGGAAAGTTCCAAACGAAGAAGCCAAGAACGGCACCTACGCCAGCCAGAGACCACAAGGTCAACTCAACGTCTCCCACCTGGTGCGCAACATAGGCAAAAGCCAGCAGCATCAGGCAAACACACATCGAAGAAAGGCCATTGAAACCGTCAATGATGTTGACTGCGTTGGCAACCCCGGCCACCACAAGCACCGTGGCCAGCAAAGCCCCGATTGTGGTCGCCACAAGAAAGTCCAGACCAGGGATGTCGGTATTAGTGATCCGCGCGTCGATCAACCAAAAAGCCAAGACCGCAGAAACTGCGGTCGCCAGCAAGCGCTTGCCGGGCGACACCTTTTTGGTGAAGTCCTCTATCAAGCCTGCGGCAAAGGCAGGCAAGCCACATAGCAAAAGCATCAGCCCGAGATGGGCATGGTCTGAACCGCGCCACCACACCAGGCCCGCCACCACCAACAGGCCCGCAAACATACCCACACCACCGATCCGTGGCACCGCCTTGGCATGAAACTTCTGCGGACCACTCAAGTCCCCATCCGCCGACAAATGCCCGTGGAGACTGGCGGAATGCACAACCCACAAAGTGACCAAAGTGGCCACCAAAAAAGACGTAATGAAATACAGCATGCGCGGAGTGTAGCGAGGCCCTCTTGCTCAACTCAGGGCCGGTGCCCCACCAAAGCACCGCTAGAATCCGCCCCAATCCACACGGTACCCGGGTAAACCCACGGCGAGCACCTGTGTGCAAAGAAAGATTCACGAACACACGACCGAGGAATGTCAGTGGTCTGCAAACAACAAAAACACCCTGCCGTCACCAAGACGACCGCACTCACAGCAATGGCCCAAGCGATTTTGCTGCTTGTTTTAAGCCCTGCCTTGGCAGCCGAAACCCAAGAGCAAAGCAAAACGGAAACTGGTGGCGCCATTCGCCTCCAATCCAATGCACGAGCGAGTTCGGATACGACGGCTGACGAAGTGATGTATCGCGCGCCGCTGGCTCCGGCGGTCGTTCCGATGAGTGAATTCGAACGCTATGTGCAACGGCTCGCCGGCCAAGACCGGGAAGCTGCTCGCCGTGAGGCCGAAAGCGCCAATGATCCCGGGCGTGTCGCCGCGGAGGCAGAGCCGATTCGCCGCTTCGGTTCTGAATTGATGAGCGAAGCCTCGCGTGGCGGGCTCCTTCAAGAATCCAGCACCCAGATCCCACAAGACTATGTCATCAACGTTGGCGACGAGATCCTGGTCACCCTGTGGGGCTCCGTCGATGCCGACCTGCGCCTCACCGTCGATCGCAGCGGCCGCATCACCATCCCGCGCGTCGGCCCCGTGATGCTTGCGGGTGTGCGCTACGCAGACCTGAACTCCGCCATCGACCAGCGTGTCAGCCAAGTCTTCCGCAATTACAAAATCTCGACCTCCTTGGGACGCCTGCGGAGCATTCGGATTTATGTGACGGGCTTCACCCAGCGCCCAGGCGCTTACACGGTGAGCAGCCTTTCGACATTGGTGACCGGCCTGATGAAAGCCGGTGGCCCCACCGGCGCCGGAAGCTTCCGCCAAATCGAATTGCGCCGAGCCGGCAAGACCATCAGCTCCTTCGATTTCTATGAGTTGTTGATCAAGGGCGACAAAACCGCCGACCGCACCCTGCAAGCTGATGATGTGATTCACATCGGCGCTGTTGGCCCGCAAGTGGCCTTGATCGGCAGCGTCAACAAGCCGGCCATTTTTGAGCTTAAGCCTCAAGACACGCTGGCCGACGTGCTGGCCATGGCGGGCGGGTTCTCCGCTGTGGCTGATCGCAGCCGTTTTACGCTGGAACGATTGGATGCGCGCAATGACGCTCGCGTCATCGAAATCCCCCTGCCCCAGCAAGAGAAAAACAAACTACGTGATGGCGACATCCTGCGCGCCTTCAGCGCGGTTGAAACGGCCCTGCCCCAACACAAGCAAAGCAAGCGCATCAAGGTCGAAGGCGAAGTGCAGCGCCCAGGCGAATTCATCTTGCCGGCCAACAGCACCTTGGCCGACGCCATCAAGGCGGCGGGAGGACTGACACCCGGCGCCTACCTCTACGGCACCGATTTCAGCCGCGAAAGCGTGCGGATCAAGCAGTCCGAGAACTATGAACGGGCGCTTCGCGCCATGGAGATTGATTTGCTGCGCGCCAGTTCCGGCAAGAAAGCCCTCAGCGCCGATGAAGCCGCAACGCAGGTCGCCAAGGAACAAAGCAGCACACGCTTGGTGGAACGCCTGCGCTCGCTCAAGCCCACGGGTCGCGTCGTGCTGGAAATTCCCCCCGAAGCCAACAACCTCCCCGACCTGAGCCTCGAAGACGGCGACCGTCTCCACGTCCCCGCAGTTCCGAAGAGCATCGGCGTTTTCGGCAGCGTGTTCAATAGTGGCAGCTACCTGTATAAAACAGGCGCAGCACTCGGTGAGTTCATGAAGCTGGCCGGCGGCCCAACCAAGGGCGCCGACACCGGCAGCTCCTTCGTGGTCCGCGCCAACGGCAGCGTCGTAAGCGCTCGCCAGTCGACCGGCGGCTGGTTCATGTCCGGCAATTCCCTGGAAAGCCTGCCCGCACAACCCGGTGACACCGTGTTCGTGCCCGAGGAAATGGACAAGACCACCTTCATGCAAGAGGCGAAGGAATGGACGCAGATTCTTTATCAGTTTGGCTTGGGCGCTGCGGCGCTGAAGACCATCAAGAACTAATTGACCGAACCAAGCTGAAACTGCGGAGTCGCTGCGCGTGAGCCAAAACAATTCAACATCGCAAGACCATCTTGCACCTCTTGATCAACAAGGTGATGACGACGGCATCGACCTGCTGGAACTACTGACCATCTTGGCAGCGCGCTGGCGACTGCTGCTGGTGGCCCCCTTAGCAGCGGGCACCTTGGCCCTGGGCGGCAGCTACCTCATTGCACCCACCTATACCGCCAAGACCACATTCTTGCCCCCCCAACAACAGCAAAGCTCTGCCGCGTCAGCCTTGGCATCCCTAGGCGCCCTATCTGGTTTGGCGGGCGGCATGGCTGGAATCAAAAGCCCGGCAGACCAGTATGTCGCCCTGATGCAGAGCAACAATGTCGAAGATCGTATCGTCGACCGCTTCAAGCTCATGGAAGAGTACGAATCCAAGTACCGCTTTGAAGCCCGTAACACACTCGAAAAGAATGTGCGCATTTCTTTGGGAAAGAAAGATGGCCTGATTACAGTCGAGGTTGACGCCAAAAACCCGCAAATGGCCGCCGATATCGCAAATATGCATGTCACCGAATTGCGGCGCTTGACTTCCGAACTCGCATTGACTGAGGCTCAGCAGCGTCGCGCGTTCTTTGAAGGAGAGTTGAAGCGGACCCAAATCAAGCTAGTTGAAGCCCAACAGATCCTGCAAAGCAGCGGATTCAACCCCGGCGCATTGAAAGCTGAACCCAAGGCAGCCGCCGAAGGCTATGCCACCCTTAAGGCCCAGGCTACAGCAGCTGAGATCAAGCTGCAAACCATGCGCCGCAGCTTGGCCGACACCACCCCTGAAATCCAGCAGCAAACAACACTGCTGGGCGCGCTGCGCGCCCAGTTGTCCAAGTTGGAAGGCGCAACAAGCGACATCAAGAACGATGCAGACTACATCGGTCGCTACCGAGAATACAAATACCAAGAAACGTTGTTCGAGCTGTTTTCCAAGCAGTTTGAAATCGCACGCTTGGACGAAAGCCGTGAAGGTGCTCTGATCCAAGTCATCGACATTGCCACCAGACCGGAGCACAAAAGCAATCCAAAGAGAGCATCCATAGCTCTTACATCGACGTTCGCATTTTTAGTGTTGATGCTAATTTATTTTCCAACGATGCACATCTTACAAAAGGCGAAGAAAATCCAAGCAATCAAACAAGAATTGGCTGTTTAAGGGCCGCCTTAAGCCAAAAGCAAACGCACCACAACTGCCATTTCCTCGAAGGCTCGAGCGGGTAAGACAAGTCCATATAGCATCGAATTCCAGAATCCGATCACCACACCCGGTATCAACATCCGCTCCTTGGCTTCCCCTAGTGAATCAAGACAAATGCTAAAAATCCTTACCGTCGTTGGCGCTCGCCCTCAATTCATTAAAGCCGCCGCAATCTCCAGGGCAATCAGAAATAGCCAGGATAATATTTTTGAAGAAACACTTCTTCACACAGGGCAGCATCACGATGAAAACATGTCATCGGTATTTTTTGATGAACTAAAAATAACCACGCCGAAATACAATCTAGAAATTTCCGGTGGGCTCCATGGGGCCATGACTGGAAAAATGCTTGACGGCATCGAAAAAGTTCTCATAGCCGAGAAACCAGATTGGGTTCTAATTTATGGCGATACGAACTCGACGCTGGCAGCTGCATTAGCAGCAGCAAAGCTTCACATTCCTGTGGCCCATATTGAAGCAGGTCTTCGCTCGTTCAATATGAGAATGCCTGAAGAAGTAAACCGAATCGTTGCCGACCGTCTTTCCACCCTGCTTTTGTGTCCTACAAAAACTAGCGTAGACAACCTTCGTGCAGAGGGGAAAATGAAAGGCGTGCATTTGGTTGGGGATGTTATGTACGACGTTTCCCTCTACTACAGGGATCTATCACGTAGGCAAAGCGATATTTTGGAAAGACTGGGCCTAGCCGAAGGCCAATATGTGCTAGCCACTTGCCACCGAGCGGAAAATACAGATGTCTCGCACCGCCTGCGAGGTATTGTCAGTGCATTGGCAAAGATTGCAAAAGACGTGCCAGTGATACTGCCGCTCCATCCTCGGACTCGCAAACTCATCGCAGAGCATGAACTTGAAAGTGAGTTAAAAGCCGTAACCTTAACTGACCCGCTACCTTTTCTAGATATGGTACGACTGGAACAATCTGCAAAGGTCATCTTGACAGACTCAGGTGGAGTACAAAAAGAGGCTTTCTTTTACGGTGTTCCGTGCATCACTATGCGCGATGAAACAGAATGGACTGAAACTGTAAATTCAGGCTGGAATACGCTAACTGGCGCAGAACCAGATGCAATCGTTCGGGCATTCCAATCTAGCGACAGTCTGCGCAAGTTAACAACCGAACCCTACGGCACAGGCAACGCAGCCGAACTCTGCCTGAAAGCAATTCTGCAAGCGCAGCAGGCAAAGTGAACCCACCTCAGAGAGACGCGCCTAGTCCCAATCAGGCATTGGAGGTCATGCGAAAAAACGTGTCTCGACTCGCGTCCGGTGCAGTGGTTTCGCAGGCACTCATGATCGCATCTACTCCTCTGCTGACGCGAATTTTTAGTCCAGATGCTTTTGGCATCATGGCGGTGTTTTCTTCTACCTACGCCATCGCGATACCAATTGCGACAATGAAGTACGATGCAGCAGTCATCCTACCTAAGTCGGACCAAAGTGCGATAAGACTAACTGCATTAGTTATCCTTATTGCGTCTAGTCTCTCGATTCTGACAGGAGTAATCCTTTGGCTGTCAACGACGCTTTCGCTCCTACCTCACGCCGCCGAACTGAATTTATGGCTACCTCTAGCCCTATGGCTTGGTTCACTCTATACACTAACTCAGCAATGGAGTGCTCGCCGAAACAATTACAAACATTTTGCTCGCAGCCAAATAATTGGCGCTACATTCAACATCGGAACCAGCCTGGGCCTGGGGATTTGGCTAGGGGGCAGACCCGAATACCTAATTTTTGGTTTTGTATTTGGCATGGCCAGCTCTCTTGGGTACATGTATTTGTCCCAAAGCAGAGGTCCAACAATTCCTATTCGATTATCAATTAAAAACCTAATACACCGAGCTATAGTTTACAAGCAGTTCCCCACTTTAGTTCTCCCCACAACACTTTTAATTACATTCAGTCAAAGTGCCATCCCTCTTATCCTCACGGCGAATTACCCAATAGCTGATGTCGGGCATTTTGCTGTCGCCAATCGTCTTTTGCTGGTCCCCTCCGCCCTTATCGGCGGAGCCTTAACCGAAGTCTTTCGCGCCGAATTTGTACGGCGGCAACGAAATCGCACAGAGGTCACCACTCTTTTTCAGCGCACCTTACGTACTTTAGCGTTTTTTGCTTTCCCATTATTCGGAACACTGACTGCATTGGCACCATTATTGTTCAGCAAAGTGTTCGGAGTCGAGTATCAAGGAGCTGGTCAAGTTGCACAAGCAATTGCACTTGGCGTAGCAGCACAGTTCCTAGGCAGTCCTTTTGCCAGCGTCTTCGTGGCACTTCGCCGCGCGGATACTGGATTGAAAATTCAACTAGCGACAACGGGGGTACCACTGGTATTTTTGGCAGCCGCCGCGACAAATCACCTACCCTTGAATTCAGCACTACTAATTTATTCGGCAACTTCTGCACTGAGCATTGCTGCGATGTTGGTCCTAGTGCTACGCATGTGCCGAGGCGCGGACAATTCACCCAGAACGAGTGAAACGGCATGATTAAAGCACTAATACTCGCCACCCTCTACATCGTCGCCGTTCATTACGCCTACGTCTCATACATCAATCCAACCTTTGAATACGCCCACTACACATACCTAGCCCCGACACCCTTGAGTTTGGCAAGCACCTACCTACTATCATTACTCGTAGTTTTCGCGTACAGCGATACTGCACACCCCGCACAAGCTGCCGCGGGATTAATATACACGCTGTGCTACGTTCCAATTCAATTGAGCCTACTATTCAGTGTAGATCAACCGTATCGCACGATATTTGAGGCGCAAGTTGCTATCGCATTGAGCATGTCCTTTATATTCGTAGCGGCTCGAATGGGAGCACTGCCAACACCGGCCAATTCATTTAGCTTCAAAAACTTAGACCGATTCCTAGGCCTACTCACAATCGGAACGATCATCACGATTATCACCGTCAATCGACACCACATGCGCCTTGTGTCATTTGAAGATGTCTATGACCTCCGAGAAGAAGCAACCTCAGGGGCCTCCAGCCCGCTTTTTAACTACCTAACCTCATTGGTCTCCTACTGTTTCCTCTCTTATTTTTTTGCCCGGGGCATTGCCCACAAAAAATGGCGTCACCTTATTTTGGGGATTCTCGGCTCCATAGTACTTTATACAACAACGGGCGCAAAATCATCACTCCTGCTTTTACCAATGACGTTGGGCGTAGTTTTTCTCTGGCGTTCAGGGTCTGGTTTTTTGGCTCGCACATTATTTACTGTAATTGTCCTTATTTTCACATTAATCGCCGCTCTACCTGACGAAGGCGCATCACTTTGGGCAAAAGCAATAATACTTGTGCGTGTCATCGGAACTAGCGGATGGACAGCCAGCAAATATTTTGAGTACTTCGGAAGCCACAAGTACACATACTACACCCACATTGGCCCAATCAAATCCCTGACCGGCAACTATCCTTACGGTGAAAATTCTTTAGGGCAGCTCATAGGAATTGAGTATTCCGGGTCGGCTGAAGCCAACTTCAACGCAAGCTTTTGGGCAAGCGATGGCTTTGCGGCCTGTGGAGTTGCGGGAATACTCATAGTAACAATACCGGTGATTGCCATACTTTTCGCGATAAATCGCCTCACCAGAGTCTTTGAGAGTAGATTCACTGTCGCTTGGATTACTGGATTTATCATTGCAATGTTAAATGTACCCCTTTCAACAGCATTACTATCTGGTGGTGGTGGCGTTATTTTCCTATTGGCATGGCGAGCAACGAAAGATTAACTTAAAATTTCACAAAAAATCTTTAAATCCAATTAAAAGCCACAAAAAACCAAAGAAGCAAGTAAAGCCATTAAATTTAAAAACTATGAAAATAGTACATCTCGAAGATTTCATCCATCCAGACGCTGGCTATCAAGTTAACTTGCTTGGCAGACTTCAAGTACTTCAAGGCCACGAAGTTCAAGTTGTGACAGCCGAACTTGACAAAATCCCATCGGAGTTAACCGATTTTTTCGGCCGCGATGACATTATTGGTCGAGACCAAAGATTCGAAAATGAGACTGGTGTAAAAATACACCGAGTTCCATTATTTGGCTTCTATAGCGGACGCGCAATATTTCGCCCGTTTAGACTTTTGAGACAAGTAATATCTACAAAACCAGATGTACTCTTCGTTCACGGGGAAGATACATTAACCGGAATTGTGTTTATTTTGATTTCGCGTTGGCTACCATTTCCGATAGTCCTTGATTGCCACATGCTCGAAATGGCATCAAAAAACAAGTACAGGGAGTATTTTCGGTGGATCTATAAGCGCTTCATAACGCCTATTATTTTGAAGCGAAAAATTCCGCTAATACGTGTAGTTGATAGCGATTTCGTTCAGAAGTGCCTAGGCATTCCCTTGTCACACACCGATCTTCTCTCCTTCGGTACGGATACCGATCATTTCAAGCCCGATCCAGAAAAAAAAGCGTCCCTACGCAAAGAACTTGGGCTAGATCCAAACGCCTTTCTAGTTGTTTATGCCGGCAAATTGGATGAACACAAGGGTGGGAAATTCTTGTCTTCTGCCATTAGCCGCTCCTTAAACGACCCAAGCAACAGACCCATTGAATTTCTTGTGATCGGCAACGCGGTAGGAGAGTACGGTGAAACTGTAGAATCTGAGCTCGCCGGCAGTCAGAACAAGATAGTGCGACTCCCGACCCAGCGGTACTTTGATTTGGCGCGCTTTTATCAAATGGCTGACCTATCAGTCTTTCCAAAACAATGCAGCATGAGTTTCTTTGAGGCCCAATCATGTGGACTTCCTATCCTGTTCGAGGAAAATGAAATAAATAGCCAACGGGCTGAGTACAAAAGCGCGGTGACATTCGAACCTGAGTCCATCGAGGATTTTCGAGCAAAGCTAATAGAGTTATCGAAACTCCCCCCCGACGAATATGCGGAGTATGGCAAGAACGCGCGCAAGCATGTGCTTGAAAAATATGATTTTGTTCCCATCGCCAAGCAGTTCACCGAAGTATTGGCGAGAACAATCAAACAATGGAAAACGCATTCATGACACCTAAGGGTGAAACCGCGGGCTTAATTGTCGGCATCGACGCCTCACGCAACCGTTCTGGCGGTGCTATAGCCCACCTCAAAGGAATCATTGATGCATTCGACGTAAAGCTCGGCATTGCTCAGGTCCATGTTTGGGCGTTTAAGTCGTTACTTGATGGCTTACCTGACCGCCCTTGGCTATTCAAGCACCACCACCCTATGCTGGAGAAGTCACTCTTTCAACAACTATGGTGGCAGGCCAGTATCTTGAAGCGGGACGCCGAGCGAATCGGCTGTCATGTCCTGTTCGCTACTGATGCAAGCACTTTGTGCAACTTCCACCCGTTGGTCGTACTAAGCCAAGACCTGCTATCTTATGAGCCGGGTGTTATGCAAACCTATCGTTTGGGTCGTACTAGGCTACGTCTTGAAGTTATCAAACGCGTACAGAACATCGCATTCCGCCGGGCAATTGGTGTTTTGTTTCTAACTGAATATGCGCGCAAGTTGGTCCAAGCCTCCTGTGGAAATCTGAGCACCACTGCACTTGCCCCGCACGGAGTAGATGACGCGTTTCGAATTCCTGCCCCCGGACTAAGAACACACTTCCAAGTCGACGGAAACGCAATCCGTTGCACATATGTTTCTAGTGCGGACTTCTACAAGCATCAGTGGAACGTTGTTAAGGCAATTCGCCTGCTACGAGACCAGGGCATACTTGTCACACTAACGTTGATTGGCGGAGGGTCGGGGAAAGCTCGTCAACTGTTGGATCGCACAATTGCAGAGTGCGGCGGGGCAGAATGGACGACGCAACTCGATTTCCTCAAACACAGCGAGCTACCCGCGCAGTTGGATCATGCAGATATCTTTGTTTTCGCATCTAGTTGCGAGAATTTGCCGGTTACCTTGCTGGAAGGCATGGCGAAAGCTCTACCTATTGCATGTTCAAATCGAGGTCCCATGCCCGAAGTCTTGGGCGACGGCGGTGAGTATTTCGACCCACTGGATCCGACATCCATCGCGGATTCTATTGGCCGTTTGATCGCTAGTCCAGATCGCCGTAAATTATTGGCAACAACCGCCCATGAACGCGCAGACACTTTCACTTGGTCAGAGTGCTCAAACCGCACGTTCAGCTTTATTCGTAACAGCTATTTTCAATACGTGACAACCCAATGAGCTCATACCAAATCTGCTCACAGTGCATCATGGACACTTCCGATCCGAACATTAGGTTCGACGGACAAGGCAAGTGCGATTACTGCAACAACTTTGAAGCGACGATACTCCAAAACTGGGACACCAAGACCAAGGGGGGTATGGAGCTACAACGAATGGCTGATTTGATCCGTGAGGATGGCAAAGGCCGTAACTTTGATTGCATCATCGGCCTTAGTGGTGGCTTGGATAGTTCCTATGTCGCATACATCGCCAAAGCAAAGATGGGACTACGCCCCTTACTCTTTCATGTAGACGCAGGATGGAATACCGACCAAGCGGTAGGCAATATCGAGAAGCTTGTTGATGGGCTCGGGCTGGATCTTTACACCGAAGTGATCAATTGGGAGGAAATGAAAGATCTTCAGGTTGCCTTTCTGCGGTCAGGGATCCCGGATCAGGACTTGCCGCAGGACGCCTCCTTTTTTTCTTCGCTCTACAAGTTCGCGCGCCAGCACAAGATCAAGCACGTCATCACCGGCTCGAACTTCTCAACCGAGTGCTGCCGCGAGCCAGAGGAATGGGGCGGCTATTTGGGCATCGATACGCTGCTCTTCAATGACATCCACAAGCAATTTGGCAAGCGTCCGTTGGAGACGTTCCCGCTCAAGGACATTCTGGTCTACAAGCTGTATTACCAGAAGGTCCTCGGCATGAAGGTACACCACCCGCTAAACCTTGTGCCCTTCGGCAAGAAGGAAGCAGAGGATGAACTCGGGCGCTTGTTCGGCTGGCAACGCTTCCAACACAAACATCACGAGTCACGCTTCACACGCTTTTATGAAGACTATTGGTTGCCGCGAAAGTTTGGTTTCCATAAACGGCGGGCCCATTTCTCCAGCCTCATCATGACGGGCCAAATGACGCGCGAGGCCGCACTTGCGCGCATTGCCCAGCCAGAAATGGACGAACACTTTCTGAAGCAGGAATTCGAATATGTAGCGCATAAATTGGACCTGACTGTCGATGAATTGCAGGCCATCTTCGATGGTCCAAACAAGACTTACCGGGACTACAAGAACAAGCGCTGGATGATCGGCTTCGGTGCCAATGCGATGCGCTGGCTGGGTCTGGAAAAAAGGTACTTCCGATGATTCGCATCGTCGATTACGGCGTTGGCAATATCCAGGCCTTCATGACGATGTTCAAACGCCTGGGACTGGAGGCAACAAGGGCGCGTACGGCATCGGACTTGGAGGGTGCGACTCGCTTGATTTTGCCTGGCGTCGGTGCGTTCGATCACGCCATGACCCTGCTCAATCAGTCCGGGATGCGAGAGCGCCTGGAAGAGTTGGTGCTGCAAGAGAGTATTCCGGTGCTTGGCATTTGCGTCGGCATGCAGATGCTGGCTGGTGGCAGTGACGAAGGTGAGTTGCCCGGATTGAACTGGGTACCCGGCCAAGTCAAAGCCTTCGCCACGCATCCGCAATCCAAGGATTTGCCCATGCCACACATGGGCTGGAACGACCTGGCGGTCAAGCCTGGCCACAAGCTCTTTAGCGGCTTTGAGCCTGAGCCGCGCTTTTACTTCCTGCATTCCTATTACTTTGATGCGGCAGATAAAAACGACGTTTCTGCCACGGCAGAGTACGGCCATCACTTTGATTGCATTGTTTCAAAAGGCCATATCCACGGCGTCCAGTGCCACCCCGAGAAAAGCCACCATTTCGGTGCGCATCTCTTAAAGAACTTCGCGGAACTCTGAACCATGCTGCGTCCTCGCATCATTCCCTGCCTGTTGATCCACAAAGGCGGGCTGGTCAAGACCCAGCAATTCAAGGCACCCAAGTATGTGGGCGACCCCATCAACGCGGTCAAGATTTTCAACGAAAAAGAAGCTGACGAGTTGATGGTGCTGGACATCGACGCATCGGTAAACAGGGTCGAGCCCAACTATGCACAGATCGCGAAGTTGGCGGCCGAGTGCCGCATGCCGCTGTGTTACGGCGGCGGCGTCACCACTGCCGATCAGGCTGCTCGCATCATTGACTTGGGCGTTGAGAAAGTCTCGGTCAGCGCCGCCGCGGTGGCCAACCCGGAATTGCTGACCAAGATTGCCTCAGCGATTGGCCGCCAGAGTGTGGTGGCCGTTCTTGACGTACGCAAGAAGAGCGGCCTTTTCAGTAAAGGATACGAGCTCTGTACGCACAACGCCAAGACGGCACATAAGCTCGACCCCATTGCCTTCGCACGGCAAATGCAGGAGGCTGGTGCTGGTGAGATCGTGATCAACTCCGTCGATCGCGACGGCGAGATGAAGGGCTACGACATTGAACTCGCACGTCAAATGCGCGCCGAGCTGAAAGTTCCCTTGACCATCCTCGGCGGCGCAGGCTCGCTTGATGACATCAGCACATTACTCGGCGCTTGCGGCGTTATCGGTGCGGCAGCGGGCAGCCTCTTCGTGTTCAAGGGGCAGTATCGAGCGGTCCTGATCAACTATCCCACGCCGCAGCAAAAAGACGATTTGTGCCGAACGGCACTTCGCTCCTACGAAAAGAATTGATTGAATCCATGTTTAAAGACAAGACCCTGTTGATCACCGGTGGCACCGGCAGCTTCGGCAATGCCGTGCTGCGCCGTTTCCTGGATTCCGACTTGCGCGAAATCCGCATCTTCTCGCGAGATGAGAAGAAGCAAGACGATATGCGCAAGCGCTACAACAGCCCAAAGCTCAAGTTCTACATCGGTGATGTGCGCGATATTCGAGTGGTTGAGTCCGCCATGCGTGGTGTGGATTATTGCTATCACGCGGCAGCCCTCAAGCAAGTACCCTCCTGCGAGTTCCATCCAATGGAAGCAGTACGCACCAACGTGCTGGGGACAGAGAATGTGCTGGAGGCCGCCATTCGTGCCGGCGTCAAACGCGTGGTCTGCTTAAGCACGGATAAGGCCGTATATCCCATCAACGCCATGGGAATTTCCAAGGCCATGATGGAGAAGGTGATGGTTGCTGCATCGCGCAACTTAGAGGGAACTGGCACCGTCATTTGCGGCACGCGCTACGGTAATGTGATGGCCTCGCGCGGTTCGGTCATCCCCCTTTTCGTCGAGCAGGTACGGGCGGGCAAGCCGATCACCATCACCGATCCCAATATGACCCGCTTCATGATGACATTGGATGATGCCGTGGAGTTGGTGTTGTACGCCTTCGAACACGGCAACAACGGCGATATCTTCGTACAAAAGGCGCCGGCGGCCACGGTCGAGGTTCTCACACATGCCGTGCTCTCGCTGATGCAACGCCAAGATCATGAAGTACGCGTGATTGGCACTCGTCACGGCGAGAAGTTGTATGAAGCGCTACTCAGCCGCGAAGAGCGTGCTGCGGCAGAAGACCTCGGTGGCTACTTCCGCGTGCCACCTGATGGCCGCGACCTCAACTATGGAAAGTTTGTCGAACAAGGGGAGACTAGCATTTCATCGAGTGAAGATTACAACTCCCACAACACCGAACGACTTGATGTTGATGGGATGAGGCAATTGCTGTTGAAGCTTGACTTCATGCGGCGCATTGCAGCGGGTGAAGCCGCCCTGCCAGAGGATTGAACCTATGCGGATTGCTATTACTGGTGGGAGAGGCTTCATCGGACGCAATTTGCAAGTCCGACTGCAAGAACTCGGCCACACTACCTTGGTGCTCATTCCACATGACGCCAGTCCTGAGGCCATGGGCGAATCGCTTGCAAACGTTGAATTCGTGTTTCATCTGGCCGGCGTAAACCGACCACAAGATCCTTCTGAGTTCTTTAGCGGGAACCACGCTTTCACCCAACGGCTTTGTGAAGCGATGGCTGCGCAAGACAGCCCCCCTCGAGTTGTCTACGCGTCATCCAGCCAAGCCGAGATTGACAACCCCTATGGCCGAAGCAAACTCGAAGCTGAGAAACTACTGCTGGCCTACGGTCAGCGCACAGGCGCCAGCGTCCATGTTTTCCGCCTCACCAACGTCTTCGGCAAGTGGTCGCGCCCCAACTACAACTCAGCCGTGGCGACCTTCTGCCACAACATCGCTCGCGGTGAAGCTATCGTTGTCAACAAAGCCGATGCGCCGCTTAAGCTGATCTATATTGACGACGTCGTCCGCCATTTTTGCGCGCTGCTGGGTGACTCCGCTCAGCCCTCAGGTCTGGTAGCGGCAGGGCCTGAGTACGACACAACTGTCGGCGAATTGGCAGACCAGATTCGCGCATTTGCCAGCAGCCGTGAGTCGATGGTTTCAGAAAGAGTCGGCACAGGACTGACCCGCGCGCTTTATGCCACCTACATCAGCTTCCTCCCGTTGCCAGCGTTCGAGTACGAGGTGGCGCGCCATGCTGACCCCCGTGGCGTCTTTGTTGAGATGCTTAAGACGCCTGATTGCGGGCAGTTTGGCTACTTCACCGCATTCCCAGGGATCACCCGTGGCGAGCATTACCATCACACCAAGACTGAAAAATTCCTGGTGATCAAAGGCACGGCCAACTTTGGCTTCCGCCACATCATCACCAACGAATTTCACGAGATCATCACTCGCGGTGGCGATGGCCGGATCGTCGAAACAATCCCTGGCTGGACCCATAACGTCAGCAATATCGGCGACGAGGAACTGATCGTCATGGTCTGGGCCAACGAGATTTTCGATCGCCAAAATCCGGATACCGTCGCACAGAAAGTTCAACAAGTATGAAGAAGTTAAAAGTCGTGTCCGTTGTCGGGACAAGACCCGAGATCATTCGCCTGTCGCGCGTGCTCGCGGCACTAGACGAGTACTGTGAACATGTACTCGTCCACACCGGACAGAACTACGACTATGAACTCAATCAAGTCTTCTTCGATGACTTGGGCGTTCGCAAGCCCGACCATTTTCTGAACAGTGCTGGCTCCAACGCCGCGCAAACCATCGGAAATCTGATCATCGCCGTCGACCAGGTGCTGGAACAGGAAAAACCCGAAGCCATGCTGGTGTTGGGCGATACCAATAGCTGCCTGGCGGTCATCCCGGCCAAGCGCAAGAAAGTTCCTATCTTCCACATGGAAGCGGGCAACCGCTGCTTCGACATGCGCGTGCCCGAAGAAACGAATCGCCGCATCGTCGACCACACGGCCGACATCAACCTCACTTACAGCGACATCGCACGAGAGTACCTGCTTCGCGAGGGGTTGCCGCCGGACCAGATCATCAAAACCGGCAGTCCGATGTTCGAAGTACTCACTCATTACCGCGAGCGTATTGACGCATCTGATGCACTGGATCGCCTGGGCCTCAAGCCCGGCCAGTACTTCGTGATCAGCGCACATCGCGAAGAAAACATCGAATCCGATCGCAGCTTCAACAAGCTTTGTGCCGTGCTCAATGGGCTGGCCGAGGATCATGTCCTGCCCGTGGTTGTTTCGACCCATCCGCGCACGCAAAAGCGTATCACTGCGATGGGCATTGAATTCCATCCTCAGGTTCGTCTGCTCAAGCCGCTGGGTTTCCACGACTACGTCAAACTCCAGATGCATGCAAAAGCTGTGCTGTCGGATAGCGGCACAATCACTGAAGAGTCTTCGATCCTGAACTTCCCCGCACTAAACCTGCGCGAAGCGCACGAACGGCCCGAAGGCATGGAAGAGGCCTCCGTCATGATGGTGGGATTGGAGCTCGACCGGGTTCGCCAGGCCTTGAGCATCTTGAGCACCCAGCCACGCGGTGAACAGCGTTCGCTACGTCAGGTGTCGGACTACAGCATGCCCAATGTTTCTGACAAGGTCGTACGCATCATTCACAGCTACTCCGACTATGTGAAGCGAGTCGTCTGGCGCCAGTACGAATGAGGCTGGCGTGAAGATTCTTGTCGTCAGCCAGTACTTCTGGCCGGAGACCTTCCGCGTCAACGAGATTGTTTCCGAACTAACTGCACGAGGGCACGAGGTCACCGTCCTAACTGGACGGCCCAACTATCCAGAGGGCGTGGTACACCCGGACTATCTGGCGGACCCCCCGCGCTTTTCTAGTTATGCGGGGGCCGATGTGCTGCGCGTGCCCCTGCGGCCTCGTGGCAAAGGCAGCCTTCAGCTCGTGCTCAACTACTGGAGCTTTGTGTTCTGGGGTTGCATCCTGGGTCCATGGAAGCTGCGCGGGCGGCAGTTCGACGCGATCTTCGTCTTCGAGACCTCGCCGATCACCTCGGCCTTGCCCGCCATTCTTTTGAAATGGTTTAAACGCGCCCCACTGTCCATGTGGGTGCTTGACCTTTGGCCAGACACGCTCAAAGCAGTCGGCATGGTGAAGTCAGACCGCGCACTTCGTACCGTGGGGCTGCTGTGCCGTTTTATCTATTCGCAATGCGACCTAATCCTCGGACAGTCTCGTGCGTTTGTCGATCCAATTGAGCACTGGGCAGGCTCTGCCGAGAAGTTCCGCTATTTTCCTGCCTGGTCCGAAGAGGTCTTTGACGATCAAGGCACCGCAATCGATATGGCCCCAGAACTGGCCCCTCACAGCAAGCACTTCAAGATCGTCTTCGCTGGCAATATCGGCGAGGCACAAGATTTCCCATCTGTCTTGCAGGCTGCCTTGCTCACACGTGATCGGCCAGACATCCATTGGCTGATCGTTGGTGATGGTCGCGCAGCGCCGCAACTGCGGGAGGACATTCAACGCCTGGGCCTGGCTGGTACCGTCTTTATGCTCGGCCGCTATCCGGTCGAACGCATGCCGAGCTTTTTCGCGGGAGCTGACGCGCTGCTCGTTTCACTCAAAGCGGAACCGATCTTCGCGATGACCATCCCCGGAAAGGTGCAGAGCTACCTCGCAGCAGGTAAGCCGCTGCTAGGTATGCTAAACGGTGAAGGGTCTAGGGTCATTGATGAGTCCTCCGCCGGCTTAATTGCGCCATCTGGAGATGTCTGTGCGCTCGCAGATCAAGCAATTGCTTTAGCTGATATGAGTCCGGAAAGGCGCAAGCAGATGGGCGAGAACGGCCGACGCTACGGTAACGGGCATTTCAAGCGCGCAGACCTTATGTCTAAGCTAGAAGCTTGGTTGGCCGACCCACACACCAACTGACGTACGATCCGATCAAAGTCGCCAAACCGACAAGCCTGCCGATTCAAGTTCTCTTTGATCAAACGCCGCCTTCACATCGATGAAGGCGCCGCCGGCCACCAATTTAGCCGCCAAATCCGCCGCGCTCAATGCCTTGTAGCTCTTGTGCGCCACGGCAGCGACGATGGCATCGGCGCGCGGCAGTTCGGCCCAGGTGACTGGGCGCACGCCGTACTCATGTTGGGCCTCTTCAACATCGGCATCCGGGTCGGTGACGATGACTTCGACGCCATAGGTCTTCAACTCGTTGATGATGTCGATCACCTTGGAGTTGCGCAGGTCGGCACAGTCTTCCTTGAAGGTCAGGCCCAGCACATTGACTTTTGCGCCCTTGATCGGCGAGCCGGCAGCGATCATCTCCTTGATGGTTTGCTCGGCAATGAACTTGCCCATGCCGTCATTGATGCGGCGGCCGGCCAGGATGACCTGCGGGTGGTAGCCCAACATATCGGCCTTGTGGGTCAGATAGTAGGGATCCACGCCGATGCAATGGCCGCCCACCAGCCCCGGCTTGAACTTGAGGAAGTTCCACTTGGTGCCGGCAGCTTCCAGCACTTCCGAGGTATCGATTCCGATTTTATCGAAGATGATGGACAGCTCGTTCATCAGGGCGATGTTCAAGTCGCGCTGGGTGTTCTCGATCACCTTGGCGGCCTCGGCCACTTTGATGCTGGCGGCACGGTGGACGCCGGGAATGATGATTTGCTCGTAAACCTTGGCGACGGTGTCCAGGGTCTCGGGAGTGTCGCCGGAGACGATCTTGAGGATCTTGGTCAGCGTGTGTTCTTTGTCGCCTGGGTTGATGCGTTCGGGCGAGTAGCCCACAAAGAAATCCTGCTTCCACTTCAGGCCCGACTCACGCTCCAGCACCGGGATGCAAACCTCTTCGGTGGCGCCGGGATAGACGGTGGATTCATACACCACGATAGCGCCCTTCTTGAGTTTGCGGCCGACGCTAGTGCTAGCGCCGATCAAGGGGCGGAAATCGGGGATATGGGCTTCGTCCACTGGCGTAGGCACGGCCACGATGATGACATCGGCCTCGGCCAGGCATTGGGGGTCACTGCTGTATTCGGCGAAGGGCGACTGCGCCATTTCTTCGTCCGAGAGTTCGCGCGAGGGGTCGATGCCTGCTTGGCATTTGGCGACCTTGTCGGTGGCAATGTCGAAGCCAATGCAGCGGCGCTTCTTGCCAAACTCAATGACCAGCGGCAGGCCCACATAACCCAAACCTACTACCGCAACCACCTTTGATTCCATACTCAATTTACTCACAAATTGGTTTTCTAATTGTTTGCCCGGGGCTATACACGCCACTAACAGGCACTTCCTAGTCCGGCATCACCCCAGTCCATGCAGGTTTGAGATAGCCCAAACCAAGCCGAGTCAGTTCATCATGCAAATGAACAGACTGCGGCGCCAAGGAGTGCTTGGCGCGTTCAAGCAAGGCCATTAGCTGCTCAGTCTCAGCGCTTTGCTGAGCCAAACACGCGATTCTTAGCCGACCAATACCAGTAGGTACTGTGCTGTCTGAATCGGCCAGTAATTCTTCAAACAGTTTTTCTCCTGGTCGAAGTCCTGAAAACTCGATTCTGATATTTGCCGATTCCCGCCCAGCTAGGCGAATCATGTCGCGCGCAAGATCAAGAATCTTAACCGGTTCGCCCATATCCAGAATCAAGACCTGCCCCGACTCTCCTATCACCGCAGCCTGTACCACCAACCTCGCCGCCTCCGGAATCGTCATGAAGTAGCGCGTGATGTCCGGGTGCGTTACGGTGACTGGCCCGCCCTTGGCGATTTGCTCTTTGAATTTTGGGATCACGCTACCGCTGCTACCCAAGACATTGCCGAAGCGCACGGCCATGAACTTGGTGGCATGGCCCTGCTTCTCTGATTCAGCGGCCATATGGCTGATGACCAACTCGGCCGCGCGCTTGGTGGCACCCATCACGTTGGTAGGGTTCACCGCCTTGTCGGTGCTGATGAGCACAAAGCGTTCAACACCATGCTCGGCGGCGGCCTGGCAAGCGTTGTAGGTGCCGAGGGTGTTGTTGCGCAGGCAGGCCCAGGCGTTATCTTCTTCCATCAAGGGCACATGCTTGTAAGCGGCGGCATGGAAGACGATCTGCGGCCTGTATTTGTCGAAGACGTAGCGAAGGTGTTCCAGGTCTTTGACATCGCCGACCAGGCGCACCAAGGGAATGTGGGGAAACTTCTCGCCAAGCTCTTGCTCGATGGTGTAGAGCGCAAACTCGCTCAGCTCATAGAGCACGATCTTAGACGGGCCATAACGGGCCACTTGCCGGCACAGCTCGCTGCCAATACTGCCGCCAGCGCCGGTGATCAAGACGACTTTGCCTGCGAGGCATTCACTGATGCCGCCTTCGTCCAACTCCACCGGCTCGCGGCCCAAGAGGTCTTCAGGTTCGATGTCACGCACCTGGTCGACATGGCGACCCGCCAGCAATTCTTGGCTGCTGGGGACGGTCAAGACCGGTAGGCCGACTTGGCCCGCCAAGTCGAGCGCGCGGCGGCGCTGGGCCACCGTCACGGCTGGCATGGCCACGATCAAATGGGTGATGCCGTGCAACTCGGCAAAGTGCTTGGCCTCATCCAGCGCGCCCAACACCGGCACACCGCCCACGCGGGCGCCGCGCTTGTTCGGCGCGTCATCCAAATAGCCCACGACGACCCAACCTTGGCTGTGCTGGATGCCAGCGACCAGCAATCGGCCTGCGTCCCCAGCGCCCAGCACCAAGGCGCGGCGCTGTTCCTGGGCACTGCCGCTGATGCGGCTGCGCATGTGCTCGTAAAGCATGCGGTAGCCCATGCGCAGCATGGCCAGACCCATCAAGGTGAACAGCGGATGCAGCGCCAACACAGCGCGCGGCACCTTGCTGAGTTGCGCCATCAAGACCACGGTGGCGCCGATCAAACCGGCGATCAAGCAAACCAGGGCCAGGCGCTGCACCTCACCAAAGCCCGAGAAGCGCCACATGCCTTTGGGGACTTTGAGGCCCTTGAGCACCAAGGCATACAAAAGCACAAAGCCCAGCAAGACCCAATGATCGTAAGCAGGCCGGGCGCTGAACCAACGCTCAAAGCCCAGGCGGAACAAGTAGGTGGCTTGCCAAGCCAGAGCCACCACGGCCAAGTCCAGCCCCAAAGCGAGTGCTTCGCGCTGCGGCCGGATGCGAGTCAAAAAGGCATCGAGAGACAACCAGTTCATTGTGTGCGGCTACTTTTTCTTGTTCTGAACGGAGTGGGAGTCCTTTTGGCGCAAGGCGCCAAGCGTGGCCAGGATCAGGCGCAAGTCGCCCCAAACACTGGCTTGACGCACATAGTCACCTGCAATTTGTAATTTGGCCGGCAGGATGACTTCTGCGTACTCACGTTCAGGGTCGTCCGCGCGCGCCAGGACTTCGCTCTCATTGCGAAACTGCAAGGAAGCTGGGTCGGTGATGCCTGGCCGCACCGACAGCACCAAGTCGCGCTGCTCGGGCGTGTACAGCGCCACATAGTGCGGCACTTCGGGCCGGGGGCCAACCAAACTCATGGCACCGCGAAACACATCCCAAAGCTGCGGCAACTCATCGAGCTTGCTGGCGCGCAGCCAACGGCCGCTGCGGGTGATGCGAGGGTCTTGGCCAATCGTGATTTGCGGCCCCAGGGCGGGGGCATCGACGCGCATGCTGCGGAACTTGTGGATGAAGAATGGGCGGCCGAAGCGCCCCACCCGCTCCTGCCGAAACAGAACCGGGCCTGGCGAGTCGAGCTTGATCCAAAGTGCCACCAGCAGCAGCAGCGGCGACAGGAGCAAGAGGCCTAGGCCAGAGCAAATGAGATCAAAAAGGCGCTTGGCCATGGTGATGAAGGAGCGTTTCCTGCCGCTGCTTAAACTGCCGCCGCATCAAGCCTGCGCGATGCGACGCACGGCGTCAATCACCCGCTGCACATCCGCATCACTCATGGCCGTGTAAAGCGGAATGCTGAAACTGCGCTCATAGGCTTTTTGCGAATGCGGGAACTGCTCGGACGTCAGGCCATAACGGTCGCGCCAATAAGGTTGCAGATGCAAAGGGATGTAGTGCACGCTGCAACCGATGCCGGCAGCGAACATCGCTTCGATGAAAGCATCACGGTCGATGTCGGCCGTGTCGCTGAGGCGCAGCACATAGAGGTGCCAGGAATGCACATCCCCCTCGATCGCTGCCGGCGGAAGGATCAACGGCAGATCAGCAAACGCCTCGTTGTAAGCCTGGGCGATCTTTTCGCGCCGCAACTGAAAGGCCGGCAAGCGCTTCAGTTGGTGAATGCCCAGCGCCGCGCCGATATCGGTCAAGTTGTACTTGTAGCCGGGGGCCACGATCTCGTAATACCAACTCGGCACCTTCGCGGTGAAACGGTCAAAGGCGTCGCGGTTCATGCCGTGCAAGCGCATCACCTTGGCGCGCTTGGCCAACTCAGCATTGCGCGTCACCAGCATGCCGCCCTCGCCGGTGGTCATGGTCTTGTTGGCGTAGAAGCTGAACACGGTGGCGTCGCTGCCCATGGTGCCGATCAGCTCTTTCTCCAAGGTGGTGGGCAAGGCGTGGGCCGCGTCTTCCACCACCCGCAGGCCGTGCTTGCGGGCGATGTCCAGGATGGCGATCATGTCCACCGCCAAGCCGGCGTAGTGCACCGGGATGATGCAGCGGGTGCGCGGGGTGATGGCGGCCTCGACCAGTTTGGGGTCGATGTTCAGGGTCTTGGGGTCAATGTCCACCAAGACCACATCCGCGCCCAAGTAACGCACCACCTCGGCAGTGGCGGTGAAGGTGTGCGTGGTGGTGATGACTTCATCACCAGGGCCGATACCCAGAGCTTCCAAGGCCAGATGCAGGCCGGCCGTGGCGGAATTCACCGCAATGCACTCAATCTCAGGCTCACCCAAAAACTGGGCGAAGTCTTGCTCGAAACGCTTGGCCTTGGGGCCGGTGGTCACCCAGCCCGAGCGCAGCGTGTCCACCACCTCATTGATCTCATCCTCGCCGATCTCGGGCAAGGCAAAGGGCAGAAACGGGGCTTGAGACGAGGACTCAGAACTCATGAAGATGACTTTTCGATCACGGCCAGCACATGGGTGCGCAGCCAAGGAATGCTATTGAATACGGTATAGGCGCTGGGATGCAGGCGACACACCAGCCGAGCCAGCGGTGGGGCCAGCGTCACCCGCTGCCAGCGGATGCGCGCCTCCGGAAACAGCGCCTTCACCCGCCGAATCGGCACGCCGCGCACATCGGCATTGCGTGGATTGTCGACGATGAAGTCATACCAAAGCACAGCGCCGCCCGGTTTGAGCCAACTCCACATGGCCTGGGCCAGGGCCTCCTGCACGGAGTCGCTCAAGATCGATGAAAAAACCGTTGATTGCAAAACCAAGTCCTGGCTGGCCGGCGCAATCTCGGCTTGAGAGGCATCACCCAGGTAAAGGCTCACCGCCTCGGGCAAGACCGCGCGGGCGGCCGCATATCGCTCCGGCAACAACTCCACCCCTTGCAAATGCTCGGGACGAAAACCAAAACGCAACATTTCTTGCAGATTGCCACCGGCGCCGCAGCCGACCTCGGCCAAGCGCCAGTCCGCCAGCGCACCCGGCCTTTGCGCCAAGACGCGCAGCAAGGCCCGCTGGCGCTCTTGCCACATCTGCCAGACTTCCGGCCGCAAGAGGCTGTAACGATCCGCCGGCACGGCACCCGCTCGGCGTTGGTAACGCTGGGCGATGGCCTCGAGTTCTTGCTCTTGCCCTTGGGTCATGGCCACTCAGCTCAAGGCGTCGATGAAGCGCTGAGCCAGCACCGGGTATGTGTGATGCGCCAGCACGAAGGCGCGTCCTTTTTGACCCATGGCGGCGCGCTCGGCGGCGCTGCATTGCGCGAAACGCAAGGCGCCTTCGGCCACCGCGGCCGGGTCTTCGGGCGCCACCGTCAGGCCCGCGCCAGCCTCGGCCACCGGGTCATTGCCCGCCTCAACCGAGTGCAGCACCGCACAGCCGGCCATCATGTAGTCCATCAGCTTGTTCGGCGCGATGCCGAAACGATAGATCGGCGTGCGTTGCCAGCCGATATAGGCCACATCAAAGCACTTCAAGAGGCTTGGAATCTGCGCCTTCGGGATGGCATCAAACAGACTGACATTGCTCAAGCCCTCGGCCTGCACCCGCGCTGCAAGGCGGGCCTTCTCATGTCCGCCGCCCACCATGACGATGGCAATTCTGCGTCCAGCCTCCGTCTGACTCAGCAGTTTGGCCGCATCCAGCAAGACGTCCAAGGCGTTGGGCAGGCCATGCGAGCCGGCATAGCCCAAGACCAAACGACCGCTGGCTTTGAGCAAGGCCAGATGTGCCGCCAAGTCAGCCTGCAAGGGTTCGGGCTCGCCTTGCCACTCATCGATGGTGATGCCATTCGGCACGACGCTCAACTTGCTCAAGTCCAGACCATGGGCGGCCATGTGCTCGTGAACCTTGGGCAGCATAGAGACGACCCGATCGGCGTCTCGATAGGCATCGTTCTCAGCTTTTTGGCAGAGCAGCGCGAAGGGATGCAAAGGCGACAGGCCGCTGAGTTCAATCGGCGACAAGGGCCACAAATCGTGCACTTCGTAGACCAGCTTGGTCCGGCCGCCCGCCGGGCCGCTCCCAAGGGTGGCCACATCCCCTTGGGGGATCGCTGGCGTAAGCGCCTGCGAGGGGCTCAACTTGTTGGCTTGGCGGGCGATCTTGCGGGCCACCCAGATGTCCATGGGATAGGTGCTGGAGGCGATCACCGCATCGGGCGCGAAGCCCTCAGCCAAGTTTTTTGCATCGCCCCAAACCTGCTTGCAGAAGCTCCAGATATTGCGCACCCGGCCCAGGCCATTACCTGCGTATTCCGGCGTGTCATACCAACAGTAATGCACTCCGTCGATCACTTGCACGCCGATCTTGGGCTGGGTGCTGCGCACGTGGGACTGCGAAGCGGCCAGGATCAAGACCTGATGCCCCTGGCGCACCCATTCCCGTGCCAGGTAGTAGGGGCGGTACTCCATGCCATGCTCGGGTGAGCCGGCGTAATGATTGATCAGCAGCAGCTTCACGTCGTCGAATCCAGTTCTTTCACACGCTTCAAAAATTTCTCGATCGCAGGGGCGAACAGGCCATGCTCGGCCACCCAGGTGCGGTTGGCCGCCGCCATCGCCGGCAGGCGCTCGCCCAGCGCCTGCAACTGCGTGGGCAAGGCCGGCAAGGACAACTCATCCAGAATCAGCCCGCGCTGTACGGGCTCGCCCAAAAGTTCATGATTGGCCGGCAGGTCCGAAAGCAAGGGCACGCAGCCATGGGCCATGGCCTCCAGCACCGACACCGCCACCGAGTCGCTCTGCGGCAGGCTGAAGTACCAGGTCGATTTGGCGTAATGGCTCGCTTGCGTGGTGGCATCGAGCCGACCGACGAACTGCACGCGTTCGGCCAGACCCAGATCCCGTGCCTGCTGCAGCAAAGCCTCACGCAGCGAGCCGTCGTTGGCCACCACCAGCCGGGCCTCCGGCACCTGCGCCGCCACAGTGGCAAAAGCCGCGATCACTCGCTCGGGCCGATAAATCGGCTCCAGGCCTCGATTGGCAAAGAACAGCCAGGGCTGCTTGCGCGAAGCTGCTGTGTTGCTGGGCTTGGGCATGGCTTCAAGGCCGAACGGGAAGATCATCACCTCGCCCGCACCCAAGGTCTTCATCACGCCGCTCATGTGCTGCGAGTCGGACGTCGTCAAGGCACAGGCGTGCAGCACCTTGCGCGTCAGCCAGCGATAGGCCCAGCCCTGCTGCGGCGTCACCAAAATATCGCTACCCCAAGCCGAACCAATGATGCGCGCCCGTAGCCGCCAGCCCCGTCGCGCCGCCCAGGCCAGGGTGCCATGCGAGGTCAGATAGTGGGCGTGCAACCAGTCAGCGTCCACCTCGGCCAGCCAAGCGCCCAAGGCCGGCAACTGCTTGAACACGCTCAGATTTCCGCCGGCATGCTCGGGCCGGGTGTTCATCGCAAAACGCCTGGCCGAAGGAATCAGCCAATCAAACTCGGGCAAGAAGCCGCGCGAAGAGGCGGCCCACAGCTCGATATCGGGACGCTGCGCCAAGGCGCGCGCCCACTTCAGCAGATGCGGGCTTTCGCCATCGCCGATCAGCACCCATCGCAGGGGCTTTTTGTTGACGTTCTTCGCTTGGACTTTCATCACTCGGGGACTTGAGGGAGTTCACCGGCCCAAGCCAGGTAATGGGCCTGCAACTCAGGGTGCTGGGCCAGCAGCCGGGCATCCATGCGGCGCGTGTCGCCCACTTGCTGTGCGGGGTTGCCGGCGACGATGGCGAAGTCAGGGAACTCGCCGCTGACCAAGGCATAGGCCGAAACGATGCAGCCCTTGCCCAGCCGGGTGCCGGGCAACAAAGTGGCGTGGGCGCCGACAAAACAATAGGGGCCTAGCGTCACCGGCGCTTTGAAGTAGGCCTGCTTCTCTGGCGTGCTGACATAGGCTCGGCCGTAGAGGCGGATGGCCGCGTGGCTGGAATGGGTGAACAAGCCGGTGAAGAAGCCAATCTGACAGCCCTCGCCGATCTGCAAGCCGCCGCTGGCGTCCAACACGCTGAAATGGCCAATGAAGACATGGTCAGCCACGTCGAGCGCCGGCCTGTCAAAGATCTCGCTGGTATTGCTGATGCGGGTATTGGGCAGATACACCCCATCACGCCGCACAAAACCCCACACCATGCGCGTGCCCCACGCGCGCGAAGCCAGCAGCTTCAGCGGCTGCCAGCAGCGGCGCCACAGAGGCGCAGGACTCAGGCTTGGGTTGGAGGGGCTGGAGGGTCTCATCAATCAAACGGTCAAGCCTGCACAACAGGCGCCGGCACAGCAACCGCCGCCCGGGCCGGCAAGGCCAAGAAAAAGTAAGCGAAATAGGCCGACATCATCGCAGACACCCCCCAGGCCGCACCGATCAGCCCGCCCCAGAACAAACCCAGTCCCAGACCCAAAGCGAAAGCCACTTGCCCCCACAGCGCCAGTCGCAAAGCCCAGGCCTGCTGCCCCCAAGCCAAAGTGGCTACCGACAGCGGCGAGGCCACGAAATGCAGCGCAATATACGGCGCCAAGGCGCGCGCCAATTGCCCAGCCTCCAGCCAACGCTCGCCAAACAAAAAGACAAACAGCGCCGGGCCCCAAATCAGCAAAACCAGCGCCAGGCCTAGGGCCAAACCCAGCAGCAAGGCAAGCAAGCGCTGCACCAACTGGCGCGCTTGCTCGGCGCTTTGCAGCGCCACCAAGCGGGTGTAGAGCGGCTGCGACAAGGCGCTGCCGACCAGGCTGGCCGGAGCCTTCAGGTATCGCAGAGCCAGGGCCCAAAAGCCCGCCGAAGCATCGCCCAAAACCCAAGCCAGCAAGACCAGCGCCACGCTGTCTTGCAATGCGCCTGCAAAAGCATGAGGCGTGTTCAGCAAGGGAAACTCGCGGTGCCGCTGCGCCATGGCCTTGAGCGCCGCCCAGGGCTGAAGCCATAGCGCAGCCCAGCCCCCCAAGGGGGCCGGCTTGGCCAAAAGTGCCGCTGCCGCCAGGCCCGCCAGAACCGGCCCCAGCAGCAAACCCCAAACCCCCAACGTCAACAGACCCATGCCCAGTTGCAACACTGCCGCACCGCCGTATTGCAGGACCCGAGATACGGCCAAAGCGTTGAAGCGCCCTGCCCGGCTGGCCCACAGCGTCAGCCACTGGGTCAGCGCCGAGGCCAGAACCGCCAGCGGCAAAAGCCAGGCCACGCTCAAGCCTTGCGCATAAGCCATCACGGCGCCGATCACCGCAGCCAAAACGGTCATCACCAGCAAGAGGCGCGCGCACAAAGCCATCAAGACCGCCGCAGGACCGTCTTGGGTTTCCAAGGGCAAGGCGAACTCATAGCGCGCGCAGCCCACGACCGCCAGATTGGCGGCAAGGGCCCACAGCGTGGCGAACTGGCCGAACTCACTCGGGCTGTAAATGCGGGTCAGCCAGGGCCCCAGTAATAAAGGCAAAGCCTGCGCAAGCACGCCGCCGGCCAGCAGGGTCAGCGTGGAGCGAAGCAAGCCCGAGCGCATCGGGCTCAGCTCACGCTTTCAGAGCCTTCGCCAATTCTGAGATCACACGATCCTGTTGCTCATGGGTGAGGTCAGGACTCATAGGCAGACTCATGACTCGCTGACCGGCCGATTCGCTGTGAACATGAGTCTCACCGCGCCCGTAAGTTGAGTAAGCTGGCTGCAGGTGCAGCGGCCGAGGATAGTGAATCGCAGTAGGAACTCCAGCCGCTTGCAGCGCTTGCTGAATGTTGGGGCGCCCGTCCAGGAGGACCGTGAACTGCGCCCAGACACAGTTGCGATCAGAACGAACAGCAAGACGCTGGACCGGCAGGTCGATCAACAACTGCTGATAGCGATCGCCAAGGCTCAAGCGTTGCTCAATCTCCCAATCGAAACGCTCCAACTTGGCCAACACGACGGCGCATTGCAGGGTATCCATGCGCCCCCCCACACCTAAGCGAGTATGCGTGTAACGCTGACTCTGCCCGTGCACACGGATCTCGCGTGCCGCCTGAGCCAACGCGTCGTCATTGGTGAATAGCGCGCCACCGTCCCCGTAGCAGCCCAAAGGTTTACTGGGGAAGAAGCTAGTTGCGCCGAATGTCGACAGACCGCAACTCTTCTTACCTTTGTAGCTCGCGCCAAAACTCTGCGCCGCATCTTCGATCACGGGCAAGTTGCCATGCCGGGCTGCAATGGCGTTGATCTCATCCATGTCCGCTACCTGACCATAGAGGCTGACGGGCATGATGGCGCGGGTGCGCGAAGTGATGGCGGACTCGATCTTGGTGACATCAATATTGCACGTATCAGGCTCAATATCCACGAACACCGGCACACCGCCCAGAAGAACAATGACTTCGGCAGTCGCTGCAAAAGTGAAGGGAGTCGTAATTACCTCATCACCAGGCTTCAGGTCCAGCGCCATAAGAGCGATCAACAAGGCCTCCGTACCGCTCGACACCGTAATGCAATGCTTGGAGCCTACGTAGCCAGCAAGTTTTTCTTCCAACTCCTTGACTTCGGGGCCCATGATGTACTGGCCATGGTCCAGCACCGCCTGGATACGAGCATCAATGCTGGGCTTCAAAGCAGCGTACTGCGCCTTGAGATCAATAAATGGCAAATTGCTCATTATTTGTTCTTTCCCTCTTCAATCAGTTCACACAATTCGCCCTGCAAGCGATATCGATCGCCGGTATGCGGGCATGTCGCCTCAGCCTCCCCTTGCATAGGCAAATCCAATCGCTCACCGAATCGACTCATCCATCCGATCCGCCGCGCCGGCACACCTACAACCAAAGCAAAATCGGGGACATCCCGCTGGACCACTGCGCCAGCCCCCACAAAGGCATAGCGTCCGACAGTGTTGCCACACACAACAGTGCAATTCGCCCCCAAAGTGGCCCCTCGTCGAATAAGAGTACGCCGGTATTCATTCTTACGAGCTACTGCCGCGCGAGGGTTGTACACGTTGGTGAAGACCATACTGGGCCCACAAAACACATCGTCTTCTAGAGTCACTGCGTCGTACACAGACACATTGTTTTGGATGCGTACGTTGTCACCAATGAGTACGTCATTGCCGACATACACGCCTTGGCCCAAGGCACAGCGATCGCCGATGCGCGCGCCGGGGCTGATATGCGCAAAGTGCCAAACTTTGGTGCCTTCACCCAGCTCTGCGCCTGCATCAACGATGGCGCTTTCATGCTTCCAATACGCCATGATCAGAACACCAATGGCAAGCCAACGCGCTGCCCGTCCCTAGCACTACGATAGGCGGCGATCAACACTTCAAGCGAACGCAGGCCCTCGTAGCCATCCACTTCAGCGTGAGCCTCTCCGCGAAGAGTTTTGATGACGTTGTCGTAGTAGAGCGGATGGCCAAAACCGTAAACACTCCCGGTGTCATAGCTCGCAGCCTTGATCAGCTCATCGTCGGGATGCGGCTCTGAGAACTGCCAGTGGTCGATCTTGTTGACGGCCGTGCCACCAATCTTGACCGTCCCCTTCTCACCAAGAATGGTGATCGAACCTTCGAGGTTCTGCGGATAGGTCAGCATCGTCACGTTGATTGAGGCAAGGCCGCCGTGGCGAAGTCGTGCACTGAGCACACCTGTGTCTTCTGCCTCGATATTGCGATCAAGCGTCGCGGTATAGGCATGGACACTGTCAATTGGGCCAACCAACCAGTCCAACAGATCAACGTAGTGACTGGCCTGATTCATGAACGCACCGCCATCCAAATCCCAGCGACCACGCCATTTCGCCGCGTCGTAATAGCTCTGCGGACGTGTCCAAAACACATTGACGGTGCTCATAAAAATGCGACCAAAGCGACCTTGTTGGATAGCCTTGCGAACCAACTGCACCGTGGTGTTCAAGCGATTTTGCTTCACCACAAACAGCTTCACGCCTGCGTCACGGCAAGCCTGCACCATGACCATGCCTTGCTCGAACTTCGTGGCCATCGGCTTCTCACTCAAGACATGAACACCCGCCTTGGCAGCCTCAATGGCTTGAAAGGGATGCAGGCCGCTCGGCGTGGTGAGCACAACGATATCGGCCTGAGCGCCCGCTAAAAGCTGAGCAAGACTTGAATAGCCAACCGCACCCGTTGCGGCAACAGCATTTGCTAACGCGAGCTGATCGATATCACAAACAGCGACTAATTCTGCGCGATCCTTGTGCTTTGCCAGTGCGTCAAAGTGATTTTTAGCAATGCGGCCACAGCCGACTAATGCAAATCGAATAGGCCGATCAAGAATGGGTAGCACTACGCTCATAGCAAGAAGGGACGGTACCCCGCCCCAGTAAATTACAAGAGTGTGGATTCTAGGGCGTGAGAAGGATGACGCATCGCCCAGTCTAAAATCAAAGGACAGTAAAGAGCCTACCGAATGACACACCATACCCCCGCCGCCCCGCACCACAGTCCCGTCGCCGTTGACGAGAACCAGCTGATCACCGAACGCCGCGAGAAACTGGCCGCCTTGCGCGCCAAGACCGCCGTTCCCTTCCCCAACGATTTCAAACCCCAGCACCGCGCCCTGCCGCTGACGCAGCGCTATGGCGATCTGGACAACGAGACGCTGGAGCCGCAGGCCGTGGCCGTCTCGGTGGCGGGCCGCCTGATGCTCAAGCGGGTGATGGGCAAAGCCTCGTTTGGCACGCTGCAAGACGCGACAGGCCGCATCCAGCTCTTCGTCACCAAGGATGGTGTGGGCGAAGAAGCCTATGACGCCTTCAAGCATCTGGACCTGGGCGACATCGTCGGCGCCGAGGGTCAGCTGTTCAAGACCAAGACCGGCGAGTTGTCGGTGCGCGTCAGCAATCTGCGCCTCTTGACCAAGAGCCTGCGCCCGCTGCCGGACAAGTTCCACGGCATGGCCGACCAGGAACAAAAGTACCGCCAGCGCTATGTCGACCTGATCACCGACGAACACGCCCGCGCCCGCTTCATCGCCCGCTCCAAGGCCGTGTCCTCGATCCGCAGCTTCATGGTGGAACACAGCTTCTTGGAAGTGGAAACGCCGATGCTGCACCCGATCCCGGGTGGAGCCAACGCCAAGCCTTTCATCACCCACCACAATGCGCTGGATCAGGAGATGTACCTGCGCATCGCGCCGGAGCTCTACCTGAAGCGCCTGATCGTGGGCGGTTTCGAGCGCGTGTTCGAGATCAACCGCAACTTCCGGAACGAAGGCATCTCGGTTCGGCACAACCCCGAATTCACGATGATGGAGTTCTATGCGGCCTACTGGACGCACCATGATCTGATGGACTTCACCGAGGAAGTGCTGCGCCACGCCGCCCGTGCTGCCACCGGCAATGCCCGCGTCAGCTACGCCGGCAAGGAAGTGCATCTGGACGAGCCTTTCGCACGTCTGTCGGTGCGCCAGTCGCTGGTGGCCCATGCCGGCCTGAGCGAGGCCGAGGCCGACGACGCCGAATTGCTGCGCGCCAAGCTGAAGGACCTGGGCGAAGAAGCACCCAAGCACTGGACCCTGCCCGAGTTGCAGTTCGGCATGTTCGAAGCCGTGGTGGAAGAAAAGCTCTGGCAGCCGACCTTCATCATCGACTATCCGGTTGAGGTGTCGCCACTGGCCCGCGCCTCGGACAGCAACCCCAAGATCACCGAGCGCTTCGAGCTCTTCATCACCGGCCGCGAGTACGCCAACGGCTTCTCCGAGCTGAACGACGCCGAAGACCAAGCCGCCCGCTTCCAAGCCCAGGTGGCCAACAAGGACGCTGGCGATGAAGAGGCGATGTTCTATGACGCCGACTTCATCCGCGCGCTGGAATACGGTATGCCCCCGACCGGCGGCTGCGGCATCGGCATCGACCGCCTGATGATGCTGATCACCGATTCGCCCAGCATCCGCGACATCATCTTGTTCCCTGCGCTGCGCCGCGAGGCTTGATCGGCCAGCAGGCCAAATAAAGAAAGGGAGGCCTCGGCCTCCCTTTTTTCTTACGTCACAGGCCTTTCAGCGTTTGCCGTGCCGAAACACCGGTGGCCGCTTGTTCAAGAAGGCATCCATGCCTTCGCGCTGATCGTCAGTGCCGAAGACGGCGTGGAAGACGCGGCGCTCGGAGGTGACGCCTTCTTTCAGGCCGCTCTCGAAGCTGCGGTTGACCAACTCCTTGATCAGTTGCAGAGCCGGGGCGCTAAAGCCATTGATGGTCTCGGCGGCGGCCAGCGTTTCTTCCATCAGCTTGTCGGCGGGCACCACGCGCGAGACCAAGCCGCTGCGCTCAGCTTCGGCGGCATCCATCATGCGGGCGGTCAGCAGCAGGTCCATGGCCTTGGCTTTGCCGACGGCGCGCGGCAAGCGCTGGGTGCCGCCAGCGCCAGGCGTCACGCCCAGCTTGACCTCGGGTTGGCCGAACTTGGCGGTGTCGGCGGCGATGATGAAGTCGCACATCATGGCCAGCTCGCAGCCGCCGCCCAGGGCAAAGCCGGCCACGGCCGCGATCACCGGCTTCTTGACGCGCAGGATGTGCTCCCAGTTGCGCGTGATCATGTCGGTGCGCACGGCGCTCTGGAAATCATGCTGGGCCAGAGTCGGAATGTCGGCACCGGCGGCAAAAGCGCGCTCGGAGCCGGTCAGCACAATGCAGCCGATGCTGTCGTCGGCATCAAAGGCCAGCAAGGCCTCGCCCAGCTCGTCGAACAGCGGGTCGCTCAAAGCGTTCAAGGCCTTGGGGCGGTTCAGGGTGATCAGGGCCGTCTTGCGCGGGCCCTCGCCGTGCACGGCGGTGATGATGCATTCGTAGCTCATGGCTTCTCCTTGTCTGGAACTTGTGGCGCAACTATAGAGGGCTGGCTGGCCGCAGGCATTGCGGCTCGGGCTTGACTCGGCGACTCGGTTGCTTGCAGCGGCGGCGATTCCAGCAGCAGATCAACAAAACTCTTCTCGTCTTGCCGGATTCGCAAGCGCACCGGTAAGTACTGCAAGCTGGGCGCCAACCAAACCTCGGACGTCAAATCTCCGCCGCTGGCCGGGCTGCTGGGCCTCAAATGCCAGGTGGGCAGCAAACCCATCGGTGTTTGCAATTCCACCTCGCCCACCACTTCATAGCGCCAACGGTACTGCCGACGCGGCAAGGCCAAGGGCAGCTCCAGCACCTTGCCGGCTTGCAGGGTTTCACGCCCGGTCAAAAACAACCAGGTCAGTTGCACGAACTGGCTGGCGGCGTCCTGCGTGCCGCTCGGGGCCGGCTCAGTGCGGCCGTTGGCCAGAGTCACCGATTGGGGGCTGAAGAACAAGGTGGAGCGGCGCCGCTCGGAGAACAGCACGCGGGTGTCTTCGTCATAACGCTGGGGCGCAATGCCGGTGGGCGTCAGCTGCCCATCGCTGCTCATGCGCCGCGAGATCAGCGGCGCAAAGCTGGGGCCTACGGCCACATCCATATGCATTTGGTAATGCGCGCCCTGGCGCATCCATTCCACCTGGGCGCTGCCATAAATCGCACCGCGGTAATTGCCGGTGAGCGCATAGCTCAACCGGGTGGACGGCGGCCACTCTGGGCCCGGCTCAAAGGCCGGCTCGGCCACGCTGGCGGATGCAGCGGGGCTGGGCGTTGGCGCCATCACTTCAGCGGGCTCGGCCACTTGTACGTCAAGCAATGCCGGCACGCCAGCCTCAAGCGGCGAGGATGCGGCCATCGTGGGCTCCTCAGGCGCTGAGATCATTGCTTCGGGCGGTGGGGCGCTAGCAGCTACAGCGGGCGGAGGCGCGGCTTTGGGAACCTGCTTGACGGGCGCGGCCGCTGGCTTGCTGGGAGGCACCGTCAACGTCGGCTTGAGCTCGCGCACAAAAGCGATATTCATGCGCGGCGGCATCGGGCGCACCTGCGCCTCGCTCCAATCCAGAATCAAATCTTGCCAGCGCTGCAGCAAGTACACATGCGCGACCAGTACCGGCAAGAGCCACAGCAGCAAGGCCCCGAGGCTAGGGCCGGGCTTGAAGCGGCTCAGCCGTTCAGCCATGCCTTGCGCAAACTCGCCACGCGCGTGGGCGGCTTCTCGGCCAAGCTCAGCAGCACGGGCTCACTCCCACTGCTTGCACCGACGCCCGCCACGCGCGCTACCGGCAGATCAAGGGTCAACGCCAATAAACGCTGATCGCGGCTCAAGAGGAAGCGCAGGCCGCCCTGCTCCGAGCCCAGCGTCAAGGCCGCGTCTTCAATGCGGCGCAGCCGCCAGTCATTGCAAGCCAGCAACTCATCCCCGGCACAAAAGCCCGCAGCCTGTGCAACGGAGTCGGCCAAGACATGCTTGACGATAACGGCGCCATTCGACTCATTGACCCGCAAGCCCAGGCGCTGAGCCAGCGTCGGCTTGTCGGCCCGCGATTGCACGCCGGCCTTCTCCAACAAGCCAGCCAGAGGCAGATCTTCCACCCCATGCACCCACTGCTTGAACTCTTGCACCAAGCCTTCGCCACCCAACTCAGCAATCAGACCCAGCACATCGGCCTCAATGATCGCCCCACGAGCGCCACTGTCCAAGCCGGCATGGCTGCGTTGCCACAGACCGCGCATCACATCATCCAGACTGTGCTGAGGCTCACCCAAAAAGCGCAGACTCAGGTCCAACGCGAGCGCCAACAGCGCTCCTTTGCCGTAATAGCTGATGGTGCTGTTGGGGCTGTTCTCATCAGGCCGGTAGTACTTGACCCAGGCATCAAAGCTCGATTGCGCCAGGCTTTGATGCTTGCGCCCCGGCGTGGCAAGCACACCGTTGATGGTGGACGTCAGCAGCTTCAGGTAGCGGGCCTCATCGATCAGGCCGGTGCGCACCAGGAACAACTCGTCGTAGTAGGACGTAAAACCCTCGAAGAACCAGAGCAGCTCGGTGTAGTTCTCCCGCGTGTAGTCCAGCGCGGCAAAGTCCGCAGGCTTGAGCCGTTTGACATTCCAGGTGTGGAAGTACTCATGGCTGATCAAGCCCAGCAGCCGAACATAACCCTCAGACACCTCGGTCTGACCGAGGCGCGGCAGGTCTCGCCGAGGTGCGATCAGTGCAGTGCTGGCGGAGTGCTCCAAACCGCCATAGCCCTCGTCCACCGCATTCAGCATGAAGACATAGCGGCTGAAAGGCACAGGCGTGCGGCGCTTATTGGCCGGGCCGTGCCAAAACTCGATCTGCGCCTCGCAGATGCGCTGAGCGTCTTGCAGCAGGCGCTCGCCATCGAACACCGGCAAAGCGCCGCTCACGACGAACTGATGTTCGACGCCGCCGGCCTCAAATCGACCCAGCCAAAACTGGCCCAGCTCAAAGGGGTGGTCGACCAGCGCTTCGTAGCCGCCCGATTGATAGGTCTGGGTTTCCGGATCACAAGACATGCCAGTGGCCACGCGCCAGCCCTCAGGCAAGGCGCCGAAGCGCAGCTGCTGCGCCTGCTGCTCACGGCCGTGCACCCGCAGGCACAGACTGGTGCCGTTGAAGAAGCCTCGCTGTGCATCCAGAAATGCAGCGCGCACCGAGTTATCAAAGGCGTAGACCCGGTAGTGAAGCAGCAAATCTTGATCGCCACTGCAAGCGATCTGCCAAGTGGCCTTATCGACCTGCTCAACGGCCAATTCGCGGCCACCCTGGCTGGCACGCAAGCCGCTGAGATGACGGGCGAACTCTCGCACGAGGTAGCTGCCAGGAATCCAGGCCGGCAAGCTGACGCGCTGAAGCGCGTCCGGCGCTGGCACAGTCAAACTCACTTCAAAAGTGTGACTGTTCGGCTGGTCCAGATCGACGCGATATTGGATGCTTTTCATGCCTGCCCTTGTTTGACCCAGATTGGCTTTGCCAAGACTTCAAATCAACTGCCTGCCGCGCCCAGGAAGCAGCACAGCGCTGCGCCAGCACTCAGGCGGAAACGCAGCGTCAACCAGGCCGAGGCGCCCAAAACAGGGTAAAGCCGGCGGTCCACCAGATAGCAGGCAATCAGCATCACGCCGTGCAAGACCAGCCCCGCGTAGGCCGGCATCACCAGCGCAATCCAAGCGCCCAGTGAGGGCATCACACCCCAGACAAAAGGCTGCAGACTCGGGCTAGGTTGACGAAAGCCCAAGCCCCAGTAGATGCCGCCCAAAAAAGAAATGATCAGGGCAGCATAGGCGGACAAAGCAAAGCTGATCCAGGCATGAGCCTCGACATTGCGCCCGCCCACCAACCAGACCAGCAAAGCGCCAAAGACAAAGGGCAGCAGCCCCAAAAGTCCCAAGCGCTCGGCATGGGGCGGGACCGGCATGGAAGGCAGGAAATGAGAGCTGGCTTCAGCGGGCATGCGAGGAGACTCCGTAGAGATTCAAGGTAAGGCTTATGCAAAAATCAATGGCAATTGGCGCCAAGAGGGCTCAGCTCTTGCCCAAGCTTTGCAAGCGTTTTTCCAATTGGTCGGCGCTGAGCGCGCCCGGCGCGCGGCTGCCGTCCTCAAAAATAATGGCCGGCGTGCCATTGATATGGTGGCGGCGCGACAGATTCAGATTGCGCTCAATCGCGGCGTCGTCGCAAGCGCCCATGGGCTTGAGCGGCGCCTTGCCTTCGAGCATCCAGGCTTGCCAGGCGCTGCTGGAGTCCTTGGCGCACCAGATGGCGCGCGATTTTTCCGGCGAATCCCCGCCCAAAATCGGGATCAAGAAGGTGTAAACCGTGAGGTCTTTCATCTCCTGCAAGGACCGCTCAAAGCGCTTGCAATAGCCGCAATTCGGATCTGCGAAGACCGCAATCTTGCGTTTGCCATTGCCACTTTTCCAAACCACGGCGTCCTTCAGCGGCAGCGATGCGAAATCGATCGTCAGCAGCTTGGCGACACGCTCTTCGGTCAGGTTGCGCCGAGTTCGCAGATCGATCAGATCACCTTCGATCAGATAGTTGCCGCTGGCATCGGTGTAGCGAATCTCGTTGCCGATGCGCACCTCCCACAAGCCGGCCATGGGGCTCGGGCGAACGTCTTCGATCTTGGGCAGGCCGCTGAGCTTTTCAGCCAGTGACTTGCGGATCACGGCTTCATTGGCCTGCGTCAAGGCAGGGGCCGTGACTGCCAGCCACGCGAGCGTGGCCAGCGTCAGTTTTTTCAGAGTCAACATCGTCATCAAGGTGGGGAGGGATCACGAACCCAAGGCACGCGCGGTGAGCCAACGCTTCAAGGGAGGGACAGCATTCAGTGCGCTCAAACCTCGGTTGCGCAACTCGCGCAAGGCCGGCTTGTCGCTGGCAAAGACTTTCAGCAAACCATCGGTCAACTCGCCCATGGCCCAGTTGGGCGCCAGGCGCGAGCGTGCATAGCGGCGCAACAGGCGTTCATCGCCGAGCGGTCGCCAGCCTTCCCGCGCCGCCAAGACCTCGGCCAGCGCAGCCACATCGGCCAGACCCAGATTGAGCCCCTGGCCGGCCAAAGGATGGACCAAATGAGCGGCGTCGCCCAGCAAGACCCACCCAGGTCCGCTGACAGCATCGGCCCGAGCCAAAGACAAAGGCCAGGCCGAACGCGGACTGGCCAGTCGCAGTTGGCCGGCTTCACCATCGGTCGCGGCGTTCAAGGCGGCTTCAAATTCAGACTCGCTGAGCGACAACAAGTCAGCCGCTTGTTGCTCAGGCACCGACCAGACCAAGCCATAAGAAGCACCAGGCGTCGGCTTGGCAATCGGCAGCAAGGCCAAGACATCGGGGCTGCGGAACCACTGGCGTGCCACGCCTTGATGCGGCGCATCCGACACCAAACGAGCGGCAATGCCGCGCTGCCCATAGCTGTGGGACTCGAAACGCACGCCCAACTCAGCCCGGTGCGCAGAATCTCGCCCTTCGCACAAGGCCACCAGATCGGCTAGCACCGGCGCATCGACCACCTGCACATGCGGGGCGTAGCGCAGGGCCACAGCGAGTTGTTGCTCCAAGGCGCCGGCATCGACGATAAAGGCCAACTCGCCCACGCCTTGCTGCCAGGCCGAGAACTCCAGCACCGCCCCGCCCTGGTCACCATGCACGACCATGTCGTACACCGGGCTCACGGCCTCGGGCGGCAGCGTGTCCCAGACCTTCAAGTCGCGCAAGAGGCGAACGGAAGCGGCGTTCAGCGCATAGCTGCGCACATCTTCGCGCTGCGCCTGGCTGGCCTCGACACTGCCCAGCAGCGCCACGCGCAGCCCTTGGGCATTCAGGGCAAGAGCCAAGCTGCGGCCAACGCAACCACTCCCACGAATCAAGACCTCATAGCTTTGCATGGCGGCATTGTAGGCAGGCGACACAAGGCCTCCGGCACGCAGGGTCGCCGAACGATTAAAATGCCGTCTTTGCCCCGCACACGCGACCGGCGCCCCACCCAGAAAGTCATTCATGAGCCTCAAATGCGGCATCGTTGGCCTGCCCAACGTCGGCAAGTCCACCCTCTTCAATGCGCTGACCAAGGCGGGCATCGCCGCCGAAAACTATCCCTTCTGCACCATCGAGCCCAATGTCGGCGTGGTGGAACTGCCTGACCCACGCTTGCAAGCGCTGGCCGAGATCGTCAAGCCTGAACGCATCCTGCCCGCCGTGGTGGAGTTTGTGGACATCGCCGGCTTGGTGGCTGGCGCCTCCAAGGGTGAAGGCCTGGGGAATAAGTTCCTCTCGCACATTCGTGAGACCGACGCCATCGTCAATGTGGTGCGCTGCTTTGAAGACGGCAATGTGGTGCACGTCAACGGCAAGGTCGACCCGATCTCGGACATCGAAGTGATCCAGACCGAACTCTGCTTGGCCGATATGGGCACGGTGGAAAAGAGCCTGCACCGCTACAACAAGGTGGCCCGCGCGGGTGACAAGGAAGCCATCGCCCTGGTCAAGGTGCTGGAGAAGTGCGAAGCCGCGCTGAACGAAGCCAAGCCGGTGCGCACCATCGACTTCAGCAAGGAAGAGCTGGTCTTGCTCAAGCCCCTGTGCCTGATCACCGCCAAGCCGGCCATGTTCGTGGCCAACGTCGCCGAAGATGGTTTCGAGAACAACCCTTTCCTGGACCGCCTGAAGGAATACGCCGCCGCCCAAAACGGCCCGGTGGTGGCCATCTGCGCCAAGACCGAAGCCGAGTTGTCGGAAATGAGCGATGAAGACCGCGCCATGTTCCTGGCCGAGATGGGCCAAGAAGAACCGGGCCTGAACCGCCTGATCCGCGCCGGCTTCAGCCTGCTGGGCCTTCAGACCTACTTCACCGCGGGTGTGAAGGAAGTGCGCGCCTGGACCATCCACAAGGGCGACACCGGCCCGCAAGCCGCCGGCGTGATCCACACCGATTTTGAGCGCGGCTATATCCGCGCCCAGACCATCGCCTATGAAGACTTCATCACCTACAAGGGTGAGCAAGGTGCCAAGGATGCCGGCAAGATGCGCGCCGAAGGCAAGGAATACGTGGTCAAGGATGGCGACGTGCTGAACTTCTTGTTCAATGTCTAAGTGTAGAGCTGCAATTGGCTATTGCAGCACCGGCCGAAAGGCTGGCGGCTGGTTACCAAGCGCTGTACGAGAGCGCATTGCGTTTCAGCATGCCAGGAATGCTGCCGCCCATGGCGTGCGCTCACTGCTGCTGGGCCAGATGGGGCCGTAAGCCCAGTCGGGTAGACAGGTCTGGATGAGGCGTTCTACAGTGCCATTGTTCAATCAGAGCACGGTTTTTTGAAGCTGTGCTTGAGGCTCAACTCCTCGCACGCCTTGGGGAACAACTTGGAACAATAGGAGTTGCGGTTGTCGGTGAGCAGTCGGTTAATCCCAACACCCAGCGCTGCAAACTGTGCCACGCTGACCTTGATAGCTTCAGAAACTAGAGTCTTACCCTCATCGAAGTGCGTCTACGAAAAGCCCGCGCGCAAGCGTCCGCCGATCGCCGATCGCCACATACTCGGAATCCCGGCCTGATTCCCCTCACGACAATGCGCTTGATCAAATAAATACGACCCTGACAGCTCCATCTGGCATTCTTATGACTTTCCACCCATTCCTTCCTTTATGTCAGCCCTGAAGCGTCGTAACTCCAGCCCTCCAGAAAAGGGCAGGTAAACACCCTATTGAACATCACAGCACATCAACTCGCTCGCGCCATGAATCACCCACAGAATGGGGCGGCTAAACAAAGGTCAACTCTGATTCACTCCTGCCAGGCGCCTGCTGAAACAGATGTAGCCCTAACAGCTTCTAGATAAGAAGTAGAATCCTATTGGTAATATTTTAATATCAAACCTCAGATTATTGGAAACTACACCCAATCAACCCAAAGCACCGAATACACAACATGCGCGATCTCCTAAATGAACTGATTCTGGTATTTCAAGATGTTTTTGAAGATGAAGAGTTGATAGTGGCTCACGATACCACTGCCGCGGATGTGCCGGGGTGGGACTCACTACAACATGTATCCCTAGTTTTGAAAGTTGAAAAATGTTTTGGTTTTAGATTTACCAGCGCTGAAGTGTCAGATTTGAGATGCGTCGGCGACATGCTGGACATCATCGCATCTCGCACAGGAAAGGTTTAAGTGAACTCCCCTCTCATCGCCCAACTCTTTTCCCTCGTCGAGCGCAAACACCCCAGGTCCCTGCAGGGGATTTTGGAAGCCCGCGCCCAGAATCCCGAGGAGTTTGAACGAATTGCTCACATTTACCTAACATGGTGTGTCGGCGCCCTTGGTCAGTCAGGAATTTCTGAATCTGCAGCCGCATTCGCCAATTTCTGTAGCGACGTCAACCTTGCGCAGGGCCGATACGAACTCTCTGGCGCCTACGAACACAAGAGCTTCGATGAATGCCGGAGTTCCGTGTATGACAATACGGCGACTATGACTGATTACCTTTGGGGGGTTTATTTATCTAACTTCCTTTGGGCGCACCATCTGGATCTTTTGCGCTTTTTCGAGCAGAGATTCCTCAGCAGGCTGACGAACTCCGTTCATCTGGTAGAAGTGGCGCCCGGCCACGGGGGATGGGGTTTGTGGGCTCTTAGCCAACTAACCGAAGCACGTTTGACCGGGTTCGATGTCAGCGCCACGTCAATTAAAATTGCAGGGAGCATTGCAAGGGCTGCTGGCTTGGCCGACCGAGCCGAGTATCAGCTGCAAGACGCCTCGCTCTTGAGCAAGCGCCCCTCCCCCCAGGCTCAAGCGTGCATTTGCAGTTTTCTGGTTGAACATCTAGAAAATCCTTCAGAGCTACTGAAAGGCATGGCTCATGCCCTAGAACCGGGTGGACTCGCGTTTTTCACCGGCGCTTTGACTGCTGCGCAAGTGGATCATATCTACGAATTCAAAACGGAGTCGGAACTGTATGTGCTCGCCGAAAACGCTGGGTTTAGAGTATTGGAATCCCGCTCAGTTGCTCCAGGTCGGCTGCTTCAAAATGCAAGCTACCTACCCCGCTCTATGGCCCTAATACTGCAAAAGAAAACGCATGCCCTATGGTGAACCGATGGGACTGAAGAGCGCCATCACCGCAGCGCGTCAACTGGAAAGAGTTGATAAAATCCAAGAAGCCTGGGACCTTCTGCAGCAGGCCATCCGCCAAGAAATTCATAGCAGCACGGAACTTCTTGCCGCAGGAAAGCTGAGCATGCGATTGGCAGCAGCCTTGCCTCAAGCGCGTTTTTCATTCTCTGTACTCATACTTGGGCAGTGCACCACCACTTGGCTATCACCAGCTATCAGCGCATGTGCAATGGAAGCTGGGATGCACATTTTGGTAAGCGATGGCCCATATGACAATGTGCTGCAAGCCGTCACAGCCATTGACCCAATGGCGCCCCCCGACGCTCTGATTCTTCTGCCTTGGCACCACCGTCTTTTGATGGATGCCCTATCCGACACGCCTGACAGCATTCAAGCAGAGCTTGACTATTGGCGAGAAGTCTGGGGCCAAGCGCTCGCAAAAGGTGTCAAACACCTCATACAAGTGGGCTACGACTGGCAAACCCCAGGTCCCCTGGGGTTCCATTTATCAACTCGGACTGGTGGTGACATTGAGCGCATCCGTCGAACGAACAACCGACTAAGGGAAAGCACGCCAGTAGGAAGTTACTTCGTATCCCTCGAGGATATTTCCGGAATGCTTGGCCGGGACCGCTTTTACGATATGCGCGGATTACATTGGGCCCGGCAGCCATTCTCTGAATCAGGCTTAGCTTCCTTAGCCCGACATATCGTCGCCGGCCTTCGCTCAACCCGCCAAGGTCCAGCCAAAGTGCTAGTTCTGGATTTAGACAATACGCTATGGGGAGGGGTCGTGGGCGAGGTTGGCGCTCTTGGCATTGAGATTAGAGAAACACCACAAGGCGAGGCATATAGGGCATTCCAACGCCATCTACTAGCCTTATCCAAACGGGGTGTACTGCTTGCTGTTTGCTCGAAGAACAATGATGCGGACGCCAGGGAGCCCTTTTTAGCAAATCCGGACATGATTCTTCGATTGACAGACATTGCATGTTTCGTCGCCAATTGGGAACCAAAGTCTGAAGGTCTAAAGCAGATAGCCAAAGTGCTAGACCTGAGTCTGGATAGCTTTGTATTCTTTGATGACAATCCCTTCGAACGGGAGCAGATTCGCCGAGCGCTACCTTGTGTTCAGGTGATTGCCACCCCAGAAGATCCCGCTGAATACGTGAACGTCTTAGAAGCTAGCCTATGGTTTGAAGCATGCATGCTGACAGATGAGGACTCCCGCCGAAACGAAATGTACCAAGCCAAAGAGCAATCGCGCCTTGCTCGTTCCAATGCTGACGGTCTAGGGAACTATCTAGATTTATTAGAAATGAAAGCGCAACTTCACGCCATTAATGATGCAGATTTGCTACGAGTGGTACAACTACTCGGCAAAACGAATCAATTCAACCTAACCACCAAGCGCTACTCGATCGAGCAGGTTAGAGATTTAGTCACTAACGAATCTTCAGTGTGTTTCAGCTTGCGCTTACAGGATCGTTTTTCAGACCATGGTTTGGTGGGCATACTTATAGCAAAACCGATGCCAAAGTCTGTGCACCCAACCCTCTTCATTGACAGTTTTTTGCTGAGTTGTCGCGTGATCGGACGCACTGTTGAACAAAGCATGATGCAGACCTTGATTCAGCGCGCAAGACACCTAGGTTACCAGCGCATCATAGGACAGTATTGTCCAACCCAGAAAAATCAACTCGTCGCGACGATCTACTTAGAGTTGGGCTTCAAATTGACGGCGAATGATCATTTGGGATCCAAGTGGTTTGAACTTCGACTTGAGGATACCCCGAACTTGAAGACGTATGTCTCCATCTAAGGCTAGCCGATGCTTTCGAGTCCCATCAACGAGTTTGCAGGCCCAACATACTGGTTGTTTTCTGCAGCCGCAATTATTTGCTTGTCTTTCGCCGCATCGCCAGGCAAGTTCCATGCATTGTGGGCCGGCCTAAACTTAAGCTTTCTTATTTTCTTAATCGGCTTTCCCGCTTCAGCAGTCTTGGGCATAGTGTTATTGGTTCTACACATAAATGGGAAGCTCATCCATGAGCAGCTTCGATGGTCAGTTGCAGTAATATCCTCTTCCCTATTGTTCGTCGCTTTTTTGGCTCACAAAATGCAACACCCACCAAAGCTGCTAGAAGATGCAAAATTCATTCTTGCTGCCATTGGGTTTTCCTATATATTCTTACGATGCTTGGAATATATACGAGGATCCACAAACAAGCAAACTCAAAGCCTTACCATTTTCAACACCATCAATTATCTAATCCCCTTCCACATGTTAGCAGCCGGCCCTGTAATGGGATTAGCCGATTTCAAAAAAAACCTCTCGTCCAGCCCGACACTTGATCAGGACGGGGTGATAGATGCGTTTGAGCGAATCGCGTCAGGTCTTTTCAAAAAATTTGTTCTTGCAAACGGAATAATTGAATCACTATTCTTAACTGGATTTAAATCAGACGGCATCTATCTATTTATAGAAATACAACTTTACTATTTATTTATATACTTAGATTTTAGCGCCTATAGTGACATAGCCATAGGTCTAGGCCGACTCCTTGGAGTCAAAACGCCGGAGAACTTCAATAAACCCCTCAGCTCACGAAACATCATTGAATTCTGGGAGCGATGGCATATATCACTATCACAACTGATCCGTCGAAATATTTTTATTCCGATCCAGTTGGCTGGCATGCGCTGGACGGATGGTCAATATCCTCGATTGGTTTCGTCTGCCGCTTTTTTATCCGCCTTCTTACTTTGCGGACTATGGCACGGAGTCACTTGGCGGTTTTTTCTGTGGGGCGCCGGCCACGCGACTGCTTTGGTAATTTGCAACTATTATCGAGACTGGCTGGTCGGGCGACTAGGTAAACGGGGCGCCTCCAATTTCAGTAATCGCCCGCTAGTTCGCCGGATGGCTCAGATCATGACTTTTCAGTTTGTGGCCTTGTCGCTGACATTTCTTGCCTACCCAGGATTTGACTTCTTGGGATGAACCGATTCAACCCATGAAAAACACATTACCCCTGCCAAACACCCGTCGCATACTTTGGATTGCCATCAGAGTTATTTTGGTATTTTGGCTCGCCCGCTCCGGCATACCATTCTATTATCAAGGCTTTTGATTGCCCTCTAATGCTCCCAAAATCTGCGCTGGTGTGCCCCAAGTTATGCTCGATCGCTTGGGTTACGTGTAAATTGTTGCTGTGCTTGTTCGTTCTGGATGTCTTGATCAGTATCATCCTGACACCCTGGCTATCATCGGGAGTTCCCGACAGCAGAGTCGACCCGCGCAGCCTCAGGTCCATCCAGTTACGAACCGAAGCTGCGGCAGAGTTTCAGAATAATCGGCTCGCCAACGAACAACCTGCCGTGGTAGTCGCACTTGGCTTATCCACCGTAAGGGAGGGGCTCGATCCCGTCGCTATCAGTCAGCATTTTGATGGCCGGGTTCACCTACTGAACCTAGCCTCGTCTGGCGGTAGCTTCAGCGAGATGCGCGCGTATGCTGAGCCATTGATTAAAGGCTCGTTAAGACCCGATCTGGTGATTTTGGGTGTCCATCCTAGTTGGCTTGCAGCTGCAAGCCTTAGGTTAATGCCCGCTGCCCCGTTTGATCAGCAAAGCCTACTTGACTCTATCAAATGGGAACTCCATGAATCGAAAAAATGGTTAAGGCAACGATCTTGGATCCTTACCCATCGGATTGCCGTTCACGGAATTATTCAAAATAGCCTGCAGGCAATTCGAGCAGATTTGAACCAATTTTACCTAACCTCTAGCATTCAAGGTGGTCCAAGTGCTATGCGAGACCCTTGGGCAGTAAGGCCAATATACAGTGAAGACAAGGCAGAACCTGCGTTTCTTTTGACACAACTGCGCGAATGGCAAGCCGCAGGTTGGTTTGACGCCCGGAATTTGTCGTCAAGTAATCCTGAAGCAATTGTACTGACAGACATGCTTCAAACTTTGACTACGATCTGCCCAAAGGTGGTGCTGATCTTGATGCCGGAATCTGCTGAATTTCGAAGAAAAGTGCCTTCGTCGAGCGGTAATACCCTAAGGTCAATCGCAGATAAAGTGCAACCAAAAATTCAAGTATTGGACTTTAGAGAAGCTCTCCCGGATTCATATTTCAGAGACCACGCTCATCTGAACACACGCGGACGGCATTCTTTCAGTTTGCTGATTGCATCTCGGTTTGAACACCTTCTGCCAGAGAATGTGCTTTCGGGTTCATCACGTCAGTCCTTGCCGGAGCCAAAGGCAAATTAGGCGAACTAGCAACCCTCTGATCAGAAGCCAAGCAACGGTCGAAAACTGCAGAATTGGCTTCAATTCAACTGCCCCCCCGTTCACCCTGAATCCCATCATGAACTCCAACGAACTGGTTTCCGCCCAAGCAACACGTGTCGCGCTGGCTTCAGATCAGGCGCGCCCCGATGTGAAGCAATTCTTGACCTTCCACGTCGGCGGAGAGGAATACGGTCTGGACATCTTGCGCGTGCAAGAAATCCGCTCCTATGAGGTGCCGACCCGCGTGGCCAATGCTCCGGCCTTTGTCAAAGGTGTGGTGAATCTGCGCGGCGTGATCGTGCCCATCGTCGACCTGCGCCTGCGCCTGGGTCAGTCGGGTGAGTACAACGCCTTCACCGTGGTGATCGTCTTGAACGTCTGCCAGCGTGTGGTAGGCGTGGTGGTGGACGCCGTCTCCGACGTGCTGGAACTGAGCACCGAGCAGATCAAGCCCCGGCCCGAAGTGGCGGCGGCCTTGGATGCTCGCTTCATTACCGGGCTGGGGAAAATCGGCGAGCGCATGCTGATCTTGCTGGACATCGAAGCCATGGTGGCCAGCCCTGACTTCGGCCTGATGGATTAATTTCTGGGCCGACTGACCCACAAGTTAGTGATCACCCTCGTCAGAGGGCTTTGATTTCAGCTCTCTCCAGAATTACCCCTGACCATTGGCACTCATTCCCCACGAGTGCTAATATTGACTCCGTCGAACCGAGAAGGTTTGCTTTGAGAAGGAAGATGATGACGATGTCCACCCCTGCTGCTTTGACGGTACGTGACCCCTGGTCGCTGGTGCCCTCGCTCGGCAATCTGGATGCCTACATCTCCGCCATCAACCGCCTGCCCTTGCTGAGCCCTGAAGAGGAAAGCGCTGCCGCTCGCAAGCTGCGGGATCATGGGGATGTGGAGGCCGCCGGAAAGCTGGTGCTGTCGCACCTGCGCCTGGTCGTGTCGATCTCGCGTCAGTACATGGGTTACGGCCTGCCTCAGGGTGATTTGATCCAAGAGGGCAATGTGGGCCTGATGAAGGCCGTCAAGCGATACGACCCCGATCAAGGCGTTCGCTTGGTCAGCTACGCCATGCACTGGATCAAGGCTGAAATTCACGAATACGTGTTGCGCAACTGGCGCATGGTCAAGGTGGCGACCACCAAGGCTCAGCGCAAGCTGTTCTTCAATCTGCGCTCGATGAAGCACAGCATGAAGGAAGACATGAGCGACGATATGAGCCACCGTAACAGCCTGAGCGAAGCTCAGCTGGAGCATGTGGCCAAGGAGCTCAACGTCAAGCGCGAGGAAGTGCTGGAGATGGAAACCCGCATGTCGGGCGGCGATGTGGCCCTGGAGCCGCAAACCGACGACGAAGGCGAATCCTTCTCCCCGATTGCCTACCTGGCGGATGAAACACAGGAACCCACCCGTGTGCTGGAAGCTCAGGCCCGCGACGCCTTGGCCGGCGATGGCATCTCCCGTGCGCTGGAAGCCTTGGATGAACGCAGCCGCCGCATCGTGGAAGAACGCTGGCTGAAGGTCAATGACGACTCCAGCGGTGGCATGACCCTGCATGAGTTGGCGGCCGAATACGGCGTCAGCGCCGAGCGGATTCGCCAGATCGAGGTCGCCGCAATGAAGAAGATGCGGAAAGCTTTGACACCGGCCTGAGTCGCTGAACAAGCCAGCCTGCCCGGCTGATGCAAGAAAAAAGCCCCTGGCTTCGCAGCCTGGGGCTTTCTTTTTGTGGCCGTCGAACTTAGGACAGTCTTCAGCTCTTTTCGGCCAAGAGCAGCTTGATGTCATTGGCTAGGGCGCTGGCACCCGAGCCGTAACGAGAAAACACCCGCACTCGCCCCTGAGCATCAAAGATGAAGCTAGCTGCGGTGTGGTCCATGGTGTAGCTCTCAGGCGTCTTGCCCGGCACCTTGGCGTAATAGACCTTGAACTCCTTGGCAGCGGCCTTGGTCTGTTCTTCACTGCCCCGCAGTGCCACAAAGCCAGAGTCAAAGCTGGCCACATAAGACTTCAACAAGGCTGCGCTGTCTCGCTCGGGATCGACAGTGACGAAAACCCCTTGCACCCGATCACCGTCGGCCCCCAAGGAGCGCTTGACCTCGGCCAACTCCGCCAGCGTCGTCGGGCAAACATCAGGGCATTGGGTATAGCCAAAAAAGACCACCACCACTTTGCCCTTGAACTCACCCAGGCTGCGGCTGCGTCCATCTTGGTCGCTCAGATTGAGGCTGCGGGCGTACTCCGCGCCGGTCAGGTCCACGCCCTGGAACGCAGGCTTTGACGCCGAACCTGAACCGAGTTGGTCACACGCAGCGAGACCTGCGGCCAGGCCGGCTACCAGCGTCATTCGCAAGAGAAATCGCACAGTCAGACGCATAAGGTTTCAAGCTATCAAGGGCTGCAGATAGTGATCCAGCAAAAGCGCGGCAAACAGCAGCGACAGGTGCAGGATAGAAAACTTGAAGGTCGCGCGCGCCAACTCATCGGAATAGTTGCGCCACAGCTTCCAGGCATAGCCACAAAAGCCCAAACCCAAGAGCACGGCGCTGACCAGATAGATCCAACCACTCATGCCGGTCAAAAAGGGCAAGAGCGTCGCGGCGAGCAAGATCCATGTGTACAAAAAGACCTGCAAGCGGGTGAACTCGGAACCATGCGTGACCGGCAACATGGGCAGGCCAGCTTTGCGATAGTCCTCGGTGCGGTACAGCGCCAAGGCCCAAAAATGTGGCGGCGTCCAGAGGAAGATGATCAGGCACATCAACAAGGCTTCAGGGCCGACTTCACCGCGCAACGCGGCCCAGCCCAGCACCGGCGGCATGGCGCCGGAGGCGCCGCCGATGACGATGTTTTGCGGCGTCATCGGCTTCAGGATCACCGTGTAGATGACGGCGTAGCCAATGAAGGTGGCAAAGGTCAGCCACATGGTCAGCGGATTGACCCAGAACCAAAGCAAGCCCAAGCCGACGCCGCCCAGGACAGCTGAAAAGCTCAAGGTCTGCGCTCGACTCAGTTGGCCCTTGGCGGTGGCGCGCCAGGCGGTGCGCTTCATCTTGGCGTCAATTTGCTGCTCGATCAAGCAGTTGAAGGCAGCAGCAGCGCCGGCCACCAACCAAATGCCGGCGGTCGCCGCCAAGACCTTGACCCATTGCTCGGCGTTCGGCAGGCCCGGGATGGCCAAGGCCATGCCGATGATGGCGCAAAACACAATCAACTGGACCACGCGCGGCTTGGTCAGTTGGTAGTACTGTTGCCAGCGCGAGCTAGAGCCTGCGGCGGCAGCGACGGTAGAAGTGGAAGCCATAAGGGCGAAGGGTATCGGTAAAACTGAGTCAGGAGGAAACAAGCGCAGCGGAGGAGCTTCTTCTGCCCTGCTGCAAACCTGCCAACAAAGAGGTCAGCAGCAGCAAGAGCATCGCTGCGCCGCCGGTATGGGCCAAGGCCGCCACGATAGGCCAGTCCAACACGACATTGGACATGCCGCTCAAAAACTGCCAAGCCGCGACCAGCAGCAGTCGACGGCTCCATTGACGCAATTCGGCCTGCCCGCTCTGCCAAAGTCGCCAGGCATACACAAGCAAGGCACTGAAAACCAGCAAGGCGCCGAGTCGATGCGCCATTTGAATGGCCGTCAAAGCATCAAAGGGGAGCCAGCCGCCGTCAGCCCCGACACCGAGTTGGCGCCAGACGGTGAAGCCTTGCTCGAAATTCATGGCCGGCCACCATTGCCCGTCGTGGCAGGTGGGGAATTCTGAACAGGCCAGCACCGCGTAATTGGTGCTGACCCAACCGCCCAGGCTCACCTGCAGAACACTCAGCAGCAAGAGCAACACGGCCCCAAAGTACAGACCGCGAGAGCTGGGCAAAGGTCGAGGCTGATAAGCCCGCGCCTGCCAAGCCAAGAGCATCAACAGTCCCATACCGCCCAACAAATGCAAGGTGACGATCGCCGGGAACAGCTTCATGGTGACCGTGAGCGCGCCGAAAGCGCCCTGCATGCACACCCAGACCAGGGTCAGCGTGGCCCACCAAGGCGAGACTCTGGCTTCGCCGGCAAGGCTCGCCACTTTGGTGAGCCGCCAGCTCCGCACGCATAAGACCAGAATCAACACGCCGACGCCGCTGGCCAAGTAGCGATGGACCATCTCCACCCAAGCCTTGCCATGCGTCACAGGACCGGTTGGCATGGCGGATTGCGCCGCGTGGATCTCGGCTTTCGCGCCAATCGGGCTGGCACTTCCATAGCAGCCGGGCCAATCCGGGCAACCCAGGCCCGAATCGGTCAAGCGGGTGAAGGCGCCGAACAGCACCAAATCAAAAGTCAAAAACAGCGTCAACAAGGTCAAGGCGCGCAGCCGCGCCTGCGGCGTGGCCTGCGCATTTCTCCGGCGCAGCCACAGCAAAGGACCGGCCGCCAAGAGTGCTCCGAGCCCCATCAATTGCCACAGCGGGCCTAAGTCAAATGCAGCTGCCGTCATCGGGTTCACCGGCCTGCCTTGTCCCAGCCTGCATTGGCCTTCAAAAGGCGGTTCAGGTCGTTCTTGATCTTGGACGGATCGGCCTGCACCGGCGAACGAAGCATCCATCGACCCATCGGATCAATGACGTACAGATGGTCGCGCAAAGAGGCGCCCTCGGCCGGCTTGAGCCAGGCCTCCAGCTCGGCGCGCGGCGCGCGCAACACGGTCACCGGTACGCCTTGCGTGACGGCTTGCAGCAACTCGGGCCGCAGCGCTTGCTCATCGGGTACCAGCCAAAGCTTGTCGACCTTGTCGCGCTCCTTGCCCAACATTTCGCGCAGCTGACGTTGCATGAACAACTGCTTCTCGCAAGCGGTGTCGCAGGTGCTGTCTTGAACCAAAGTCAGCAGCCACTGGCCTTTCAAGGATTCGGCAGTAACGGGCCGACCGTCCAGCGTGCGCAGACTCAATTGCGGCGGCAGGTCGATCGTCGGCAGGATCAAATCACCGTAGGCTTGGCCGCGCGGTTGGATCACATAAAAAGTGAAATAGGAGGCAATCACCGGCGCAGCGCAGGCCGCCATCACCAGCAGCATGCGCATGCGACCACCGCGGGTGCGTTGCGCACGTTCGGCGGCTTGTGGATCTGGCAGGCTGTGCACCGTCATGGCCATGGGGTCTTGGAGCGCTGAGGCTTCATTGTTGACGCCGGGCACGGAGTCGGGGGCGGATTGTTTGGAACCAGACATAAAGACCTATCAGCAGCGCAGACAGCGCAAACCATTGAAATGCGTAACCATAATGCTTGTGCAAACCGAGATCGGGCGACGGCCAGTCGCGCAACAAACCGTCGGCCGCAAGCGCCGTTGAAGCATCGCCACCAGAATCCAACTGCAGCACCGTCAAGGGCAATAAGGGCTGGGCAATTTCTTCACCGTATGCGCGCGCGTCGAGATTTTGCCGGATGACACCTTTTTCATCCCCGGCCAACTGATAGACCTTAGAAGGCGTGGCTGTCAAACGCCCCAACACCTCCACCGCTCCCGTTGGAAGGGGCGGCAGAAGTGGCAAGCGGCTGCGATCCGCCGCGTCGCGGGGAACCCAACCGCGCTGCACCAGAATCGCCTCCGTGCGTCCCTCCAACAGCAAGGGCGTCACCAGCAGAAAGCCAAATCGGCCAGCCATGGGCCGGTTGTCGAGATAGATGGTTTTGTCTTGCAGCCATCGGCCCCGCAGGCTGACATGGCGATGCAGCTGAGATTGAGCGGCTCCGGCATGGGGCAGTAGAGCGGCGGATGTCAGCGGCGGCAGTTTGGCATTCGCGTCGATCCCCGCCTGCAAATCCAGCTTTTGCTGGGCCCGGTCAAGCTGCCAAAACCCAAGCCTGAGGGTCAGCACGACAGAGGCCAAGGTGGCGAGGAACACCAAGATAGCACGTTGACGGGCTGTCACAAGCCGCTCCTCAGCTTGCACCAAAGCGCATAATTCTCAACCATGAAAATCATCCTCGTGCTTGCCTTCATCGGCATTCTGATGGCCTTGGCTGCGGCCGGCTTGTTCATGCTGAAAAACGGCTCCGGCACCCATAGCAAACGCGGGCCCAATATGGCGCGTGCCTTGGCGATTCGTGTTGGCGTCTCGGTGGCCTTGTTCCTGTTCATTCTGCTCAGCTATTGGATGGGCTGGATTCAACCAACCGGCTTGCCGCTGCGCTCCTGAGTCCACCAAGCTTCAATAGTTACTGCGAACGAAAAAGCGCCGCTGAGAGCGGCGCTGAGGCGATCGCAAGCGGCACAAAGGCCGCTGGACCCGCTTACATCCAGTAGACGATGACGTAGAGGCCCAACCAGACCACGTCCACAAAGTGCCAGTACCAAGCGGCGCCTTCGAAGCCGAAGTGACGATCTTTGGTGAAGTGGCCCTTCTGCAAGCGCAGGGTAATGAAGAGCAGCATCAACATGCCGACGAACACGTGGAAGCCGTGGAAGCCGGTCAACATGAAGAAGGTCGAGCCATAGATGCCCGAGCTCAGCTTCAGATTGAGTTCGTTGTAGGCGTGAGCGTATTCATAGCCTTGCAAGATCAAGAAGACGATGCCGAGCAAAACCGTCAGCCACATGAAGCCAATGGTCTTGCCGCGGTTGCCAGCGATCAATGCGTGGTGAGCAATCGTCAGGGTCACACCCGAAGTCAACAGCAGCGCGGTGTTGATGGTCGGCAGCGGCCAAGGACCCATGGTGCTGAAGGCTTCCACCGTACCGGCGGGCGACGCGGTCATGCCGGCAGCAACGCTGGGCCACAGGGCCTTGAAGTCGGGCCAGAGCAGATTGTTTTCCAAGCTGCCCAGATTTGGCACCGAATGCACACGGGCCCAGTACAGCGCTCCGAAGAAGGCGGCGAAGAACATCACTTCCGAGAAGATGAACCAACCCATGCTCCAGCGGAAGGACATGTCGATCCGGTCGCTGTACTGGCCGCTTTCGCTCTCGCCAATGGCAGCACCAAACCAGTTCTTCAGCACCAACAGGAACCAAACCAAACCGGCCGCCAAGGAGTAGGCGCCCCACTGGTGGCCGTTGATCCATTGGCCTGCACCAAGGATCACAAAGAACAGGCCGATCGAACCCAGCACAGGGTAAGCCGATGGGCCTGGGATGAAGTAATAAGGGGCTTTGCCCGTTGTAGTCGCTGCCGACATGTCTCTTCTCCTCGAACTAATTCAGTTCAGATAACGCTTGGCTAAAACTCGAAAAAACTAGCTTCCGGCGACGCCGCTGCCGATCACCCACTGGACCAACAACAGCAAGGCCAACACAAACAAAACAGCTCCGATGACGCCGGCAATGATCACATGCACCGGATTCAACTGAGCGACATCTTTCTCATAATCGGCGCCACGACGCACGCCGAAAAAAGACCAAGCTACGGCTCGCATGGTCTGCAAGAACGAAGGCGGCCTCGCCACCGCTTGCTTCAAATCATCACCGGCCTTCATCACAAGGCCCTGCCCACTAAAGCAGGCGCTTGCACAGCCGCTTGCTTATTGCCTTTGCCAGCCACTTCGAAGAAGGTGTAGGACAAAGTGATGGTCTTCACATCCTTCGGCAATTTGGGGTCAATGACAAAAACCACTGGCCAGTTCTTCACCTCGCCGGGCTGCAGGGTGTATTCATTGAAGCAGAAGCACTCAAGCTTGTTGAAATGGGCTGTCGCCTGCTTGGGCGCATAGCTAGGTATGGCCTGCGCCGACATCACACGGTTTTGCACGTTACGAAACTCGTACATCACCGTGGTCAACTCGCCTGGGTGAACCGTCAGATGTTTGACGGCCGGAGCAAACTCCCAAGGTCCACGCGAATTGGCGTCGAACTCGATCGAGATGCTGCGGCTGTAGTCAATCTGCGTGTTCTTGACGTCTTCGGCACGTACTGCATGCTGCCGCTCGGACAAGGACAAGACATTGATGCCCAAAGCCGAACAAATAGCGTTGTAAAGCGGAACCAGGGCGTAGCCAAAGCCGAACATCATGGCCACCACGACCACAAGCTTACCCACCAGGCGCAGGTTGTCCCTGCGCAAGGCCGAAGCAAAAGACCAAGTGGTGGCGCTCATACCCACCTCAGAAGCCGAGAACGGCAATCTTGGTGACGAAGCCGATGCCAAACACCAGCGCCACACTCACCAGGATGAGGGCGAGGCGCTTGTTGTTCTTGCGCTGTTCAGGGCTTTGGCTCATGGTTTTAGCCAATCACCTTGGTCGCGGTCACGTCCAGCTTGGGCGGTGTGTCGAAGGTGTGGAAGGGAGCCGGCGACGGCACTTCCCACTCCAGACCTTCAGCAGCTTCCCACGGCTTTTGCGGGGCCTTTTCGCCCTTGCCGCGCATCATCGGGATGACCACGAACAGGAAGAAGTAGACCTGCATCAAACCGAACCAGAAGGCGCCCACCGAAGCGATCGCATTGAAATCAGCGAACTGCATCGGGTAGTCGGCGTAGCGACGCGGCATACCAGCCAGACCCAGGAAGTGCATCGGGAAGAAGGTCACGTTGAAGCTGATCAGCGAGCCCCAGAAGTGGATCTTGCCGCGGGTTTCGCTGAACATCACACCGGTCCACTTCGGGCCCCAGTAGTAAACGCCGGCGAACAAGGCATACAAGGAGCCGGCCACCAGCACATAGTGGAAGTGAGCGACCACGTAGTAGGTGTCTTGGATTTGAATGTCGACCGGCGCCATCGCACAGATCAAGCCAGTGAAGCCACCCATGGTGAACACGAAGATGAAGCCCACGGCCCACAGCATCGGCACTTCAAAGGTCATGGAACCGCGCCACATCGTGGCCAACCAGTTGAAGATCTTCACGCCCGTTGGCACGGCGATCAGCATGGTGGCGTACATAAAGAACAGTTGGCCGGTCACCGGCATACCGGTGGCGAACATGTGGTGAGCCCACACGATGAAGGACAGGATGGCGATCGAAGCGGTCGCGTAAACCATCGAGGCGTAACCGAACAAGCGCTTACGAGCAAAAGCCGGCACGATCTGGCTGACGATACCGAAAGCCGGCAAGATCATGATGTAGACCTCGGGATGGCCGAAGAACCAGAAGATGTGTTGGTACATCACCGGGTCACCACCGCCAGCGGGGCTGAAGAAGCTGGTGCCGAAGTGGCGGTCAGTCAAGGTCATGGTGATGGCACCGGCCAGCACGGGCATCACGGCGATCAGCAGATAGGCAGTGATCAACCAGGTCCAGCAGAACATCGGCATCTTCATCAGCGTCATGCCAGGAGCGCGCATGTTCAGGATGGTGACGATGATGTTGATCGAACCCATGATGGACGAAGCGCCCAGGATGTGCATCGCGAAGATGCCGGCATCCATCGACGGACCCATCTGCAGCGTCAGCGGCGCGTACAGCGTCCAGCCGGCAGCAGGAGCACCGCCAGGCATGAAGAAGGACGCCACCAGCATCAGCGCGGCAGGAATCATCAGCCAGAAGCTGAAGTTATTCATGCGAGCGAAGGCCATGTCGCCAGCGCCAATCTGCAGCGGGATCATCCAGTTCGCGAAACCCACGAAGGCCGGCATGATGGCGCCGAACACCATGATCAGACCGTGCATGGTCGTGAACTGATTGAACAACTCGGGGTTGAAGAACTGCAAGCCGGGCTGGAACAGCTCAGCGCGGATGCACAGGGCCAGCACGCCGCCGATCATCAGCATCGTGAAGGCAAACAGCAGGTACAAGGTACCGATGTCTTTGTGGTTGGTGGCGAACACCCAACGACGCCAGCCCGTGGGGGCGTGGTGGTCATCGTGGTGGTCATGAACGTCGTGACCGTGATGGTCAAGCACTGCACTCATGTTGATTCCTCTTTGGACGTTTTCGACGCTTGTCTGATGCTTTTTGACGTTCTACCGCTTACTTGCGCGCGGCCACAACTTCGGCCGGCTGCACCACTTGTCCGGTCTTGTTGGACCAGCTGTTCTTGGTGTAGCTGATGACGGCCGCGATTTCGGTGTCGCTCAACTGCTTCCAGGAAGGCATCGCGCCATTGTTCTGGCCATTCAGCAACACAGCCACTTGCTTCAGTTTGTCTTCATCCAGAACCACGGGCGAACCATCCAAAGCCTTGATCGGGCCAGCGCCCTTGCCGTCAGCCTTGTGGCAGGCGGCGCAGTTGGCGTTGTAAACCTTTTCGCCGCGAGCCAACAGAGCCGGCAGTTCCCAGACCTTGCTTGGATCATCGGCCTTGGCCGCCATTTCCTTCTTCTTGCCGTCCACCCAAGCGGTGTATTCAGCGGCCGAAACCACCTTCACATGGATGGGCATATAGGCATGCTCTTTGCCGCACAACTCGGCGCACTGGCCATAGAAGTCGCCGGTCTTCTCGGCCTTGAACCAGGTGTCGCGCACAAAGCCAGGAATCGCGTCTTGCTTAACGCCGAAAGCCGGCACCATCCAAGCGTGGATCACGTCATTGGCGGTAGTGATGATGCGAACCTTTTTGCCAACGGGCACGACCAGCGGGTTGTCCACCTTCAGCAGGTAGTCATCGGTCTGCTCGGGCTTGCCGGAATCCGACATTTCGCGCTGCCTGGCGTCCAGCGTGGCCAAGAAGCCAATGCCCTCGCCCTCACCCTTCAAGTAGTCGTAACCCCATTTCCACTGATAGCCAGTAGCCTTGATGGTCAGGTCGGCATTGGTGGTGTCTTTCATCGCCACCACCACCTTGGTGGCCGGCAGGGCCATCAAGATCACGATGATGAAAGGCACGACGGTCCATGCGATCTCGACCTTGACGCTTTCATGGAAGTTCGCCGACACCGCGCCCTTGGACTTGCGGTGCTTGAAGATGGAATAGAACATCACCCCGAACACAGCCACAAAGATGAGCACGCAAATGACCATCATGAAGTTGTGAAGCCACATCTGGTCGGCTGCGATCTTGGTCACAGGCGGATGCAGATTGATTTGATTGACCGCCGGCCCACCCGGCAGATCGTTCACTGCCAAGGCCAACTGCGTGGCCAGTGAGGCACCCGCAGCAAGCGCCACTTGTCCCAAGCGGCGCGCGGCCTGATGCACTCGTGCGTTCATCATCTTCATGGTCGTCACTCTTGTTTCTAATTCAATTCCGGGAAGCCAGGGCTGCTGCCAAACTGGCGCCGCGACATCCACCTGAAGCCAAAAAGTTGTCCAGACCTTGCAGGAAAATCCATGCGGGTTTGCGCTAGGTCAAACCCTAGGTCAAGACCTGACCCTAGACTTCAGGGTGCAAATTTCGACTAATTTCGAAGTTTAGCCTATGGTCATCGCTCGTCTGTGGCTTTAGCGCGCTTATTACTGCTTGATTACGCCTTCAATTGCTTGAACGGCGCACCATTGCCCTCATCTGCTCCAAGCTTAGGCTGGTTTCCGCACTCATCCGCAGCTTCGGCACCGGTTTGAAAGCGTGGCCATAGACCAACTCCAAACTCAAACGCAGGCGCCCCTCGGCATCGCGCAGAGTCTCTAGCGACTCCAACAAGCGTGTGCGCCAAAGGCGGCCGCGGCAAGCCCCAAAACGATCGGGGGCGTAATTGCCTCCCAGGGCGCGCAAATCCTTCAGCAGGGATTCAGGGTCAGCCCATGTCAAGCTCAGACGCTCTTGGTCCATCACGGGATCGGCAAATCCCGCTTCGACCATCAAGTCGCCGATGTCATGCATATCCCACCAGTCCGGCCCGCAACGCCCCCAGCCTTGCTGGGCATAAATCGCGCGCAACTCCTTGAAGCTGTCCGGCCCCAAGCAAGAGAACATCACAAAGCCATCAATGGCCAAGGCTTCATGCCAGGCACGCAGGGTCAGCACCGGGTCGGGGCTGGCATGCAAGCCCATATTGGCCCAGACAAGGCCAGCCTGACCCGCCTTCAAAGCTTCTGGCGCCTCGACGACCACGCTGGAATCGCCGCGCAGCGCCTGCCACCAGGCTCGCTTGTTCAGCGCCTGGCTGCGGGCACGCAAATCTGCCGTTAGCTCCACATTGCATTGCTCGGCCTGAGGATAGGCATCCGTCAAAGCCTTGGCGCCGCCGCCAATCAAACCTTGCCATTGCAAAACTTGCTTGGGTTGCAGCTTGATGATGGAGAGGCGCTCGGCCATGCGCTTTGCCACCTCCTGATGCAACCAGGGCACTTCGCCCAAGGCGGCTATTCGACGCTGATGGTGGAAAACCGCTGCAGCGGACAGCGCTTGCGGACGCGGCGCTTTCGCAGCCTCACTATTAGGGGGGGAACTCAGGGAGGACATGGCTGGGCAGTATATTGAAGCGATGAGTTTGAGGCCGCTGCCCACCGAACGCCCCCATTTGATCGAACGGGTATTGATGCGCTGCCCCGGACAATGCGCCGTTTGCCGGGCCTGGAGTTCACAACATGTGTGCACCGATTGTCTCTTGCGTTATGCCCGGCCAGTGCCGCGCTGCTGGACTTGCGCCGCTCGGCTGCCCGCCAGCTTGAGCGGCCGCCGCGAAGCCAAATGCGGCGCTTGCTTACGCAACCCGCCGCCGCTGGATCGCACCATCGCTGCGCTGGACTACAGCTTTCCCTGGGACGGGCTGCTCCAGCATTACAAATTCCATCAAGCCGTGGATTTGCGTGAAACCCTGCTGGAGCGGCTCAAGCTGGCTTTGGACGCCGCAGGCGCCGAGACGCCCGATTGGCTGCTCCCGGTGCCGCTCAGTGCGGAGCGACTGCGGGAACGTGGCTACAACCAAAGTTACGAACTGGCCCGAACGATTGCTCGCCGGCGCCAGCTGCAATGCGACCCCCATTTGTTGCTGCGCGTACGCTGCAGCGCCCAACAAGCCCAAACGCCACTGAAGGATCGCGCCGCCAACGTCAGACAGGCTTTTGCGGTTGAGCCCTTGCGCAAGGCAGAATTGCGAGCCTGCCATGTGGTCTTGCTCGACGATGTAATGACCAGCGGCGCCACGCTGTTCGAGCTCGCGCGCGAGCTTCGAAAAGCAGGCGCCAGCAATGTACAGGCCTGGGTGGTGGCGCGCACGCCCGACAACGCAAGTGGCTGAGGCCCCGCCAACCCATCGCATTCACCCCTCCGACCAAGTTCAAAGTCCTCCCATGTTTCACATCGTTCTGGTCCAACCAGAAATCCCCCCGAATACCGGCAATGTCATCCGCTTGGCCGCCAATACTGGCTGCAGCCTGCACCTGATCGAGCCCTTGGGCTTTTCTATGGAAGACCGCCTCTTGCAACGCGCCGGGCTGGACTATCACGAGTACACCGCCGTTCACCGGCACAAAGACTGGTCCAGTTTTCTGGCCACCATGCAGCCCAAGAAGGAACGCATGTTTGCCTTCACCACCCGCGGCAGCCATTCCTTTGCGGAAGTGAGCTGGCAGCCGGGTGACTTCCTGGTCTTTGGTTCAGAGACCGCTGGCTTGCAGCCCGAGGTGCGAGAACAGTTCGACCCCGTACAGCGCTTGCGCCTGCCCATGCTGGAGGGGCAGCGCAGCCTCAACTTGAGCAATAGCGTGGCCGTGGCCGTGTTTGAAGCCTGGCGGCAGAACGGCTTTCAAGGCGGCGTGTAGTCAAAGATGAAGTCCGGCTATTCCGCCTGCACACCCGCAGACTGAATGACTTGCGCCCAGCGCTTTCGCTCGGCGGCCATGTGCAAGGCCAGCCCCTCAGGCGACGAGCCCACCACGCTGAAATCCTGAGCCAACAACCGGGCGCGGAATTCATCGCTGCGCACAATGCTTTGAACTTCAAAGGACAAACGCTTCAATAGCGGCGCCGGCAGGCCCGCTGGCGCCAGCAGGGCTTGCCAGGAGATGGCCTCAAAACCTTTGAAACCTTGCTCTGCCAAAGTGGGCAAGTCGGCCAGCGCCGCCATTCGACCCAGACTACTGACACCCAGCGCGTTCAAACGCCCCGCCCTCACCTGAGGCATGGCCTGACCCGGCACCATCCAGGCCACTTGGATCAAACCGCTCAGCATGGCATTCAGAACCTGAGGGAAGCCGGCGAATGGCACATGGGTCAGCGCAATGCCGGCACGGCGCATCATGTCCTCCATGGCCAGATGAGAAGCACTGCCATTGCCGACACTGCCGTAGTTCAGCTCGCCCCGCCGGGTCCTGGCCAAGCGAAGCAAATCCGCCACGTCGCGCAAACCCAGTTTGGCATCCGCCACCAGGACATTGGGAGCGCTCGCAATCCAACTGATGGGCTGCAAGTCCTTGACCGGTTCATAGGGCAGACGCCGGTTCAGCAAGGGCGCGGTGACCAAGGGTCCTTGGGTGGTGAACAACAGCGTATAGCCATCCGCCGGAGACTTGGCCGCCATGCCGGTGCCGATATTGCCGCCTGCGCCAGGTCGGTTGTCGACCACGACCGCTTGACCCAAGGCCTTGGACAAAGGCTCTGCCAGCGCCCGAGCCACCACATCGGGCGAACTTCCGCCCGGGAACGGAACCAGCAGCTTGATAGGGCGGCTGGGCCAGGCCTGCGCCTCGGCCGAATTGAGAGCACAAGCCCCGGCGCCGAGTAGCAGCAGTTGGCGCCGCGAGTTGCTGAAATCACCCACGCCGGCTCAGTGCTCCGCCCGTGACTGCCGCCCCATCAGCAGGTCGACCGCTTCCACGGGGCTCAAACGCCCTTCCAGCACCGCCACCACTGCCTCGGTGATGGGCATTTCCACGCCTTTTTGACGGGCACGCGCCAAAACGGTCGGCGCGCTGTAAACGCCCTCGGCCACATGACCCAGGTCATGCAGAATTTTCGGCAGGGCCAGCCCCTCGGCCAGCAGCAATCCAACGCGACGGTTGCGAGACAAATCGCCGGTCGCGGTGAGCACCAGATCACCCATGCCCGACAAGCCCATAAAGGTTTCGCTGCGCGCGCCCAAGGCTAGACCTAAGCGAAGCATTTCGGCCAGGCCGCGTGTGATCAGCGCCGCACGCGCATTCAAACCTGGGGCTTCCGCCGCACTGCCGATGCGCTCGGCACGCATACGCAAGCCATCGGCCGCGCCTACAGCAATGGCCATCACATTCTTGACCGCGCCCCCAACTTCAACCCCCACCGGGTCTGCGGAGGTGTAGATGCGCAGGCGATCGCTATGAAAGGCATCGACAGCGGCCTCGGTCAAGGCTGCATCTTCGCTGGCGGCCACCAATGCCGTCGGCTGGCCCAGGGCCACCTCTTGCGCAAAGCTGGGGCCCGACAAGATACCGGCACTCAAGCGCGGCTGCACGGCGCGAGCGATCTCATGGCCGAGCAAGCCCGTGCCAGCCTCGAAGCCTTTGCACAACCACAGCACCCGGGCGCCGTCTGGCAAGGCCGACAGCATGCTGCGCAAAGCTGCCATGGGCGTGGCGACGATGATCAGTCCATCCGGTCCGCTGGCATGGGCGATAGCGGCGTTCAGATCGGTTTCTAAAAGCAGCGCATCGGGCAGCGCGGCCTCGGGCAGATAGTGGTGATTGCGCCTTTGCACCTGCATGGCGGCGACAGCCGCTGCATCGCGAGCCCACAACATCACCTCATGCCTGGCGCTGGCCTGAATTGCCAAGGCCGTGCCCCAGGCACCGGCCCCCAGAACGCTGATTCTCATAAACGAAGTCCAGAAAAAACCACGCGCCCCGGCTGCGGCTGGCAGCGTGGGGCGCGTGACATGAGCGCTAGTCTCAGTTGAGGGTCGGAGCAGCGGCGCTGGCGGCGGCTTCGCGCTGAGCCTGCTGGGCTTCGAACATGGCTTGGAAGTTGACTTCCGACAGCAGCACCGGCGGGAAGCCAGCGCGGGTGCACACATCCGACACGATGGCGCGCAGATAGGGGTAAATCATCTGCGGGCAGACGATGCCCAGAATGCCTTCAACCTGCTCTTGCGGCACATTGCGGATCTCGAAGATACCGGCTTGCTTGGCTTCGATCAGGAACAGGGTGCGCTCGCCGACCTTGGTGGTGACGGTAGCGGTCACGCAGACCTCAAAAATGCCTTCGGCCACAGGTTCGGCAGACAGGGCCAGATTGATGTCGACCTGGGGCTGGGTCTGCTCGAGCAGGATTTGCGGCGCGTTCGGCTGCTCCAGCGACAGGTCCTTCAAATACATGCGCTGAATCTGAAACACGGGGGTATTGTTCTCGTCGGCCATGGTAATTCCCAAAAAAGTGAAGCCCGACAGCCATTGCTGCGGGCGGCAGCGCTGATTATTACTCAGCGCTTGTGACGATTCCGTGGGGGTCTCCCCCCTCTTGAAATCCGAACAAGCGGATCAAGCCGCTTGCAGCAAGGCTTGCAGGCCGCCGCGCTGGTCCAGCGCCATCAAATCATCGCAACCGCCGACATGGGTAGCGCCGATGAAAATCTGCGGCACCGTGCGGCGACCGGTCAGGGCCATCATGGCGTCACGTTCGCTGGGGTCGAGGTCGATTCGAACCTCTTCAATATGCTCAACACCGCGCTGCTTCAACAGGGCCTTGGCCCGCACGCAGTAGGGGCAGACCTGGGTGGTGTACATCTTCACGGCAGCCATGGGCTCACTCTCTCTATTCGGTTGACGAAGCTCGCCGGATCAGGCGGCTGACTTCTCGATCGGCAAATTGGCTTCGCGCCAGCTCTTCAAGCCACCCGCTAAAGGCTGAGCCTTTTCATAGCCCAGCTTGCGCAGCGTCGCCGCAGCACGGGCAGCGCGAGCGCCGCTTTGGCAGACCAGCACCAAGGGCAAGGTCTTGTTGCTGGGCAGCGATTTGTGTCCTTCCAGCGAGGCCAAAGGAATATTGCGTGCGCCGGCCACATGGGCGGCGGCAAACTCAGTAGGCTCGCAAACGTCGATCAACACCGCCTTCTCGCGGTTGATCAGTTGCACCGCCTCAGCGGTCGACAACATGGCGCCTTGACTGCTGCTGACCAAAGTGGGCCATAGCAACATGCCGCCAGAAGCCAAAGCGGCCAGGACCAGAATCCAGTTTTCAAGCAAAAAGTTCAACAAAGCAGTCTTCCGGTTATGGGGTGCAACTTGAGTGCATCTTCTGAGCACAAGGGCCGTGATTATAGAAAGAGGCCCGCCGGCATGCCGAGGGGCCTCTGATTGGGCCCACAAGGGGCCCGGGAGTTTGCGCTTTTGCGCCTGCTGGCGTCAGAGCTTGAAGGTCGCCACCGCCGTCTGCAAAGACTGGGCTTGCTGCTCTAAGCTGGTGGCCGCTGCAGCAGCCTGCTCCACCAAGGCCGCGTTTTGCTGCGTCATCTGGTCCAGCTGATTGACCGACTGGTTGACCAAGCCAATCCCTTGGCTTTGCTCCCCCGAAGCGGCCGTCACCTCGCCAATGATGTCGGACACGCGCTGCACGCTGGCCACGATCTCGGTCATGGTTTCGCCGGCGTCCCGCACCAAACGGCTGCCCGACTCGACCCGGTCCACGCTGGCGCCGATCAAGGATTTGATCTCCTTGGCCGCCTCGGCCGAACGCTGAGCCAAGGAGCGCACCTCACTGGCCACGACCGCAAAGCCGCGTCCCTGCTCACCGGCTCGCGCCGCTTCCACCGCCGCATTCAAGGCCAAGATATTGGTCTGGAAGGCAATGCCATCGATCACGCCAATGATGTCGTTGATCTTCTTGGAGCTGTTGTTGATCTCCTCCATAGTCGTGACGACCTGGTTGACCACCTCACCGCCTTTGCGGGCCACCGCAGCCGCCGAGCCGGCCAACTGGTTGGCCTGCGCTGCGGCCTCGGCGCTTTGTCGCACGGCATCGGTCAGTGTCTGCATATTGCTGGAGGTTTGCTCCAGCGAGGTCGCTTGCTTCTCGGTACGCACCGACAAGTCATGATTGCCAACCGCGATTTCGCGCGAAGCCACCGACATGGAGTCGGTTCCCGAGCGCACATCGGTCACGATGGCCGCCAGACCCTGCGACACCTCACGCACGGCTGCCAAAAGGCTGGAGTCCGCGCCGGGTGCCACTTCGATCGATTGAGAGAGATCGCCAGCGGCAATTTGGCGCATCACATCGCGAGCGTATTCGGGCTCACCGCCCAGTTGCCGCCAGACGCTTCCAATCACCAAATAAGAGCCCACGCCCAAAGCGCCGACCACCACCAAGCCACTGATCACGATCGCCATCAGGCTAGCGGACACGCCCGAATTGGCGTTCTTCAAGCCGCTGTCAAAGCCATCGCTGGCGTCGGTGCGAGCCTTGGCCACGTCGGCCTCAAACACCTTCAAAGCCGCTTGCATTTTCGGAATCGCGCCGGCCTGATCCCCTTGCTTGATGCCGAGAAACAGCTGCGCCGTATCCACCGAAGCCGCGAAATAGGCTTCAAAAGAGGTCTTCAGCTTGGCTGCCGTTTCACCCTTGCCTTCAATACGGCCAATCGCATCCAGCAGCTTGCGGATGCTGACCGCTTTCTCATTCGCTTCGTCCAGGCGCTTCTTCTCGCCTTCGGCTACGGCGCTTTGAATCGTCGCACCCAGCGACTCCATTTGCGCACCCAGCTGCGTGGTGGCGTCCACAAAGGGGTAATGCACCTGCTCCACTGCCGTAATGGCCGATGAAGTGCGTGCCGAAAACACCAACACCACTGCAATGCCCACCGCAAAAATCACGGCGGCAAACACAGGCAAGAGCCAGATTCTTGTCTTCACATTCATTCGCATCTCCGTTGCAGGAGCGCCGCAGGGGCCGGCGCTCCAATGGGAAGGGCCAAGACTCAGTCTACGCTCAAGACCACCTTGACGGTGCCATCCACCGCCGACTTCTCGATATAGCCAATCGCGTCGGCATTGGCCGCCACATATTTCTTGACTTCAGCGGCAGAACCCAGTTCTTTGGGTGGCGTGGCCTTGCCGGAGAACACCAGGCGCGACCATGCGGCTTTGACCTGAGCGGCCTGCTTGCCGGTCACCTTGCTGTAGAACTGATCCCGCACTGCTGAGCTTTCCGGCAGGTCGGTGGCCAGGGCCGAGGCTCCACCGGGCAAGGTATTGCTCTTGCCCAAGAAGATGCTGGAGACTTGGTCGGCGGTCATGCTGGCCGCAGCGCTCTTGGGGTTGACGATCACCGCCACCTGCGCCTGCGCCAGGCCAGCCACGAACATGCCTGCAAGCAGGGCCGCACTACGAATCACTTGCTGTTTGTTTTTCATCTTTTGCTCCCTCTCAGAACACAAAGTCAACAGCCAAGCTGTAAACATTGACGGTGCTCTGCCCGGCCGTGAAGGCCAAAGACGGCGAAGAGAAGAGACCCGGACCATCCGCCTTGATGCGTTCAAACTGACCCTTCACCGCAATATTGCGGTACGCATCCCAACGCACACCCACAGCCTGGGTCTTTTGCTGGTTGCTCTGCGAGCGCAGCGTGCCATCCACCAGGGCGCGCAGATCGGGCGTCACGCCAGGCACTGGAATCTTTGGTGGGATGGTGTTGTTGACGTTGCTGTCTTTTTGCTTCAGCTCAGAAACGGTCAGATAAGGCGTGAACTTGCCAAGGCGATAGCCCAAAGTCGCGTACCAGCCATCGGTATCGGGCACATAGGACTCGGTGCGGCGCATGGTGTACTCGGCCATAGCCAGGAAATTGCCTTGATCCAAAGTGACGCCAAAGCCGGTAAAGGTGGCCTTCTTCTTGGTGGCATCCATCTGATCGCCGACGGCGCCAATGCCGGCCCCTGGGACCTTCGCATCCACGAGGTGCAGGACACCGACCAACTGCTTCAGGGACACACTGTCCACCGTCAACTTGCCCTCGACGTGTCCGGCGCGCAGCGTGATGCCGCCGTCGAACTCGGCGGAGGCACTGAAGCCCACCAAGTTGTCCATCTTCACGTCCACGCCTTCGAAGACCGAACTGGACTTGCCGGCATAGAGCTGGAAGTTCAAAGTGGCCGGGCCTACCGCCGCTTGGTAATTGAGGTCGCCACCATCAAAGTGGCTGACCGGCACTTGACCATAAACGTCTGGAGGTGGGCGCAGCCAGGTGTTGGCATAGCCCACATCGCGGAAGTCAGACACTGCAAAGAAGGGCGCGCCCATGCGGCCGAGTCGAGCCGAAAAAGCGGGGCTGAACTGAGCTTTAGCAAAAGCCCATTCCAGTTCGGGGCGGTAGTTGCCGTCGCCGTTTTGCTTGGACAAGACCTGTGCCGTCGCCGAGAACATCTGGTTCAGCTTGGCATTGACCTGCACGCCCAGCTTGGTGTCGACATTGCCGCTCCACGACTTGGTGGCCCCATTGGGCTGCCCCGAGATCACATAGCGAGCCTCATCGGTATTGCTGCCCACCACGCCTACGGTGCCAAAGCCCGAGAACGAGAACATCGAATCTGCGGGCGCTGCGTCTTGCGCCTGCGCAGCCAATGCGCAAACGGCCAGTGCCAACGACGACAGACGACCCATTGTCAATTTCTTCATGAAGTCTCCTTTGTTATGAACCATGCTTCGGCAAAGCCGCGTGAAAAATCCTTGCGCTGCCGAACACATTGACAGCTATATCGGAGCATCGAAACACTTCTGAACCTGTCCTTTCGGTTGGTTCTTCAGGAACTGAAGCTCGACAAGCCATCGTTTGGGTCCAGCAAGAGTGCCCTGGCGAGTTGGCCTCGGGCTTCAAAAATCGGCACAAGGCTTGCGCCCCTATCCAGCCGGTTCAGCCTGCGCGGGCCCGATCAGCAAAACAACTTTCTGTGCATCAAGGATGCGGGCTGAGCCTTCGATAAGGCTTACACGCCGCCGTTGAAGTGTGTAGTTTGGACGTTTTGGCAAGGTTTGAAACCAGCAGATCACGCGGGGTTGCCTCATGCCCACAGCAGCTTTTCGAAATGACGACGCTATGTTCAACTTCTCACTTTTGAGCTAGCGAACATTCGAGCCGTAATTCGCCTCAGTGACGAAAATCCGTCCAAGGAAAAAGCCCCCAGGAAAGCATCGCTTTCTGGGGGCTTTTTCTTGAGGCCAAGGGCCTAAAACGGCCGCTTGAGGCCGTCAAGGAATGAGCATCAACTCGGCTGCTTCTCGGGCATGGCTGAGGAGTGATGATGCGCAATCAGCCACTGGCCGTTCACAAACTCATAGACATAGGTGTAGCGGGCACTGACCTTGCTGCCATCCTTGAAGGTGAAGGTGTAGGTGCCGAGGTCTTGGGCCACATTGCAGCCCAGTTTGATGACGCGGCGGTCGATCTTGCCTTGCGGCTTTTTCTCCAGGAAGTGCACAAAGTAGTCGCGAATCTCGGCCGAGTTGGTGCGCGGCTGGTTCGACACCGTCGGCAGCAAAACACCATCCGCAGCGTAGTTGGCCACGACCTTGTCGGGATTGAGCGTGGCCAGCGAGTTGTTCCAACGATCAAACAAAGCGGCAATCTGCGCCTGATCCGTACGCGCGCATTGGGCCGTTGGCAGCCCTGCAGCGCTCGGGCTGGAGCTCTGAAGGGAGCTCTGACTGGAGCCCTGAGCTTGGGCTTGAGTCAGGCCGGAAAACAAGGATGCAGCGGCGACGGCGCCGGCCAGGACCAGGGACTTGGAGTGCTTCATCGTCAATCTCATCAAGGGTTGTGGAGAGAGCACCCTCAGTGTCTGCCCCGGGCATGAACCCCGGATGCGACTCGCGTGAAGCGGATCTGACGTCGACATGAACCGCATATGAACCTCAGAAACAAGCTCGCGCCAGCAGCGATGGACCCGCCTCAATCCGGCTCGGCGTCGATCTTGTAGCCGATGCCGCGCACCGTCTTCAACAGCGCCAATTCGCGCCCCTCATCGATTTTTTGACGCAGGCGACGCACATAGACATCAACCACATTGGTGAGCGGATCTTCATTCGCGCCCCAGACATTCGACAAGATGCGCTCACGGCTGAAGACCCGACCCGGCGCACTCATCAGCAGCTCCAAAAAAGCCAGCTCCTTGGCCGTCAGCACAATGGGCTGATCACCCCGGGTGACTCGCATGCGCTCGCGATCCAGCCGCAAGTCAGCCAACGCCAACACACTGTTGACTTGCTGCACGGTGCGGCCCCGTCGGCGCAGCGCCTCCAGCCGCGCCACCAATTCATCAAAGGCAAAGGGCTTGGTCAGATAGTCATCGGCGCCCAAGCGCAGACCGCCGACCTTGTCCTCCACGCTGTCCATGGCGGTCAGCATCAAGACCGGCGTTTGCTGGCCTTCGCTGCGCAGGGTTTGCAGCACATCCATGCCGCTGCAGCCCGGCAGCATGACGTCAAGCACGATCAGCGCCCATTCGCCCTGGCGCGCCGCCGCCAAGCCTTCAGGCCCGGTGCGCGCCAAGCTCACCGCATAGCCCTCGGCGCGCAGGCCGCGCTCCAGAAAGTCAGCAACGCGGGCGTCGTCTTCAACAATGAGAAGTTGGTTCAGCATGCTTTTTCTCCGTCCTCCGCCGCATCGGCCGGGGGGTGATACAGGGGCAGTGCCAGGGTCACGTAAGTGCCCTGATCGGACGCGCTCTCCAAACGAATCTGAGCGGCATGCGCCTGGGCAATCATTTGCGCAATCGGCAGTCCGAGGCCAATACCTTCCGGCCGATGGCGCCGCGCCGCCTGGCTGCGGTAGTGGCGCTCAAACACATGGGGCAAGTCCTCGGGGCTGATGCCAATGCCCTGGTCGCGCACCTGAATCCTCAAGCACCCTGCATCCACCTCGGCCTGCAACTCGATGCGCCCGCCAGGGTGCGAGTAACGCAAGGCGTTCTCCAGCACGATGACCAGCATCTGGCGCAGGCGTTTGGCGTCGCCGCGAATCATGGACTGCGCCGCCTCGGCCGGCGCCAAGCGCCAATCCAAGTGCATTTGGGCCGATTGCGCCTGCACACTCACTTGCTCACACACGGCCTGCAGCAGCGTTTGCCAACTCAAAGCCTGCTGCTGCCAGACCAGCTGCTCAAAATCGCTGCGTGCCAACAGGGTCAGGTCTTCCACCACATGCGAAAACTGCGCGACGGTGGCCACAATGCGGGCCAAGGCCTGCTGGTATTCCTGCACCGATTTATCTCGCCCGCGCAGCGCCACTTCGGCCTCGCCACGAATGGCGGTCGCGGGGGTCCGCAGCTCATGACTGACATCGGCGAAGAAACGCCGCCGACGCTGATCCAGCGCCAGCAAAGTGTCGTTCGCCTCGCGCAACTCGGCGGTGCGCACCTCGACCATTTCCTCCAGCCGACTCCGATCCGCCTGTTCCTGAGCGCGGCGCAGTTGCAACTCGGCGGCCATGGCATTGAAGCTGCGCGCGACCGCAGCAAATTCGTCCAACTGCGGCTCCGGCATGCGGTGGCTCAAGTCGCCGCTTTGCAAGGCGTGGGCGCCGCGGGTCAAATCATCAATCGGCTGCTTGAGCCTGCGCATGAAATAAAAGGCCAGCCACACGGTCGCCAGCAAGGCGGTCACGCTGATTGCCAAGACCATGCGACGCATGGTCGACAGCGCCAGATCCGCCGCCGCACGCGAGCGCTGCGTGGCTTCACGTTCGGCCACGATTTCTGCATTCAAGAGTCGGCGCAAGTCTTGCCCCTGACTTTGATCAAACAAGGCCGCCAAACGATCCCATGCCTGACGGCCGTCGGCATCATCGGCCAGCGGCTTCACGCCCACCAAGGCTCGGCCCAACTCGTCCAAATGCCGATCCATCACATCAAGCGAGCGCTGTCGCTCTTCGCGTCGCCCCGATTCCGAAGCGCCCAATTCCAGCGCATCCAACTGCACCGCCAAGACATGCAGATCGGCCAGACCTTGCCGCATCTCGCTGATCAAGCGATCGCGGGCTTCGGGGCTGGCATCGGCCGACAAGAGTCGCTGCGCAGTCCAGCTGCGCAGCTTTTGCTTATTCGCCGAGAGCTCGACAAAGCCCTTCATGATGTCACTGGTCAAGCGACCGCGCTGCACCTGCAAGTGCGCGGTGTGCTGTGCCCACAGGGCCACGCCGCCCTCCATCAAGGCCAGCAAACCGAGCAAAGAAATGGCCAACAGTAAGCGCGCTCTGAACATGCAGTCACTGTAAAGGCTCAAGCGCGAGCCCGCGCCGGCTGGCAAATGAACAATCGATGAAAATCCAGGCGAAGACCGCGTTTATCGGCCTCGCCTCAATCAACCCAAGCCATGCCAAAGTTCGCCGCCAATCTCAGCCTGCTCTATACCGAGCTGCCTTTTCTGCAGCGCTTCGGGGCCGCGGCGGCCGATGGCTTCGAGGCGGTGGAGTTTCTCTTCCCTTACGAGTACCCAGCCGCTGAGCTGAAGCAAGCGCTGCAAACCCACGGCTTGCGCCAAGTGCTGTTCAATGCGCCGCCGGGCCATTGGTCCGCGGGAGAGCGAGGGCTGGCTTGCTTGCCCGATCGGCAAGAGGAGTTTCGCGCTGCCCTTGAGCAGGCCTTGCTCTATGCCTCGGTCTTGGACTGCCCGCGACTTCATGTGATGGCCGGCATTGCACCGCAAGATGCGTCGCCCGAGGTTTTGTACGCGGTGTATGTCGAGAACTTGCGCTGGGCGGCCAAGCGGGCACGAGAGCAAGGCCTGCAGCTCAGCATCGAGGCCATCAACCAGGCCGATATGCCTGGCTATTTCTTGCACCAGCAGGCGCAGGCCTTGGACGTCGTGGCCGCAGTCGGTGCGCCCAATCTGGGCGTGCAGTTTGACGTTTATCACTGCCAGGTCAGCGAAGGCAATGTGTCCCGCAAGCTGTGCGAGGTGATGGGGCGCGGCCTGCTGGGCCATGTGCAAATCGCCGGCGCGCCCGATCGGCAAGAACCCGACCAGGGCGAGCTTCGCGTTGAAGTCTTGCTGAGGCTGCTCGATGAGCTGGGCTACACCGGCTATGTCGGCTGTGAGTACCGGCCGCGTGCGGGCACCCGCGAGGGCCTGGCATGGCTTCGGCCCTGGCTAAAAATTTAAGCGCACCCTATCGGGCTTGAATTTCTCGCCAAGCCTGCGCCAATAGCGGCGCCACCGACACCGCATTGCTGGCGTGGGCCACCGCGTTGCTGCTCCAGACATGGCGAACCCCGGCCGCGCGCAAAGCATCCAGTGCGTCGCCATTGAACAAGGCATGCGTCACCGCCACATCCACACTGGCCGCGCCCCGCGTCAGCAGCTCTTGGGCCGAGCCCATCAGCGTGCGACCGGTGGAGGCCATATCGTCCAGCAGCACCACCGGCAGGCCACGCACCTCCACATCGGGCAAGGCCAGGCTCACGTGACTGTCGCCCAGGCGCACTTTGCGGCCGATGGCATGACGCAGGCCGCCGGCCTTGGCGGCCTCGCTGACCCATTGCGCCGACTCTTCATCGGGCCCAATCAAGAGCGCGCCAGGCACTTGCGCCGCCACCCACTCGCCCAGCACCCGAGCCGCAGACAAAGCTATACCGCAGCCTGCCGGCATCACCTCATCCAGACTGGCAATGCGGTGCAGATGCGGGTCAATGGTGATGACTTGATCAAACTGCTGGGCCAGCAGCCGGGCAATATGGCGCTGGCTGACGGCCTCGCCGGGGGTGAACTCCATGTCTTGGCGCATATAGGCCAGATAGGGCGAGATCAGCACCAGACGCTTCGCACCCAGCTCGCGCGCGGTCGGCGCGGCAATCAAGAGCTCCACCAGCTTGTCGTTTGGCTGCTGCAAGCCGCGCAACAAGAGCACCGTAGGCGGCAAGGGTTTGGGCAGCACCAGGCGCATTTCGCCATCGGGAAAACGATGGCGACTGATGAAGTGCAAAGGCAGATCCAAAGCAGCAGACAACTGCTCGGCCAAGGCTTTCTCGTCATCAAAAGCCAGCAAGATCGTTTGTGCGTTCATTGTTCTTTTCTAAAGCGAAAACATGGCACCGGCCATGGCGAATTCATGCGGCAACTGTTCTGTGCTGCCGATGCGATAAGCCGATTCCTTTTCGGCATGCGCCTGCGCAAACTGCAGGTCCGCCTGATACTGGGCATAGATGCGGTACAGCGGCTCGCCGGCTCGCACCGGATCGCCGAGCTTTTTGAGCAAGTCCATGCCGGCACCCGGCACTTGGGGCGCACCGGCCAAGCGCGCAATGCGGGCGATGCGTAGATTGTCTATGGCCACCACCAAGCCCTCAGCAGGCGCCAGGACCTCGACGCTCAAGGCGCCCAGCGCGGGCATTTCGGCGCGCCGGCCTTGGGCGTCGATGATGGCGTTCATCTGCGCGAGGGCGCGGCCGGAATCGAGGATGTCACGGGCGATGGTGTAACCCTCGCCTCCGCGCACATCGGGGTCGAATTCGATCATGCGGCCCGCCAGGCGCAGCGCTTTTTGGCGCAAGTCTTGCGGCGCTGCCGGGTCGCCTTGCAAGACCTGCATCACATCGCGCGCCTCCAGCACCGGGCCGATGCCGCTGCCAATCGGCTGGCGGCCATCGCTGAGCACCACGTCGAGCTGCAAGCGCAGATGACCGGCCACATACTCAAACAGCTTCTTGAGCCTTTGCGCCTCCACCATGGAGCGCACTTTGGCGCTAGGCCCGACAGGAATATCCAAAACCAAATGCGTTGAACCCGCGGCAATCTTCTTGGACAGGATGGAAGCCACCATCTGCCCCGGCGAATCGATAGACAAGGGCCGCTCCACCGAAATCAAGATGTCATCGGCCGGCGACAAATCAGCCGTGCCGCCCCAGGCCAGGCAGGCATGGGTGTCTTTGACGATGTGCACCATGCGGTCCACGCTCAACTCCACCTGGGCCAACATCTCCATGGTGTCGGCCGTGCCCGAGGGCGAGGTGATGGCGCGCGAACTGGTTTTGGGGCACCACATGCCGTGAGCGCTGACGATAGGCACCACCAGCATGGAGGTGCGGTTGCCCGGTATGCCGCCAATGCAATGCTTGTCGACCACCAGGCCGGCGCCCACCTGCTTGTGCCAGTCGAGCCGTCGGCCCACGGCGATCATGGCCTCGGTCAGGTGCAAGACCTCTTCGCGGTCCAGCTCGTATTGATTGGTTGCCACCACAAAGGCCGCCAACTCAATCTTGGAATAACGCGCATCGGCCACGTCACGGATGATGGCCGCCAACTCGTCCTTGCCGAGGCGTTCCCCATTGATTTTGCGGCGCAGCGCAGCAATCGAGGCGGCCGGCTCGGCATGTGCAATTTGAGCGCTGTGGCCTTCCACGACGCCCAGCCGGGTGAAGGCGTCTTCACTGAGACCCAGATCGCAGGCGCTGACGATGCGCTCATCGTCCACGACATTCAGCACTGCCAGAATCATCTGACCATTGGCCCGAATCTCGACCTTGGACAAGGCCTGAAAGCCCGCCGCTCGAACCACCGGGCAGTCGCGATGCACATAGGCCACATTCTCACGCCAGGTGTCGATGCCGACACGGCGGACGCGCAATGCACTTTGAGTAGTCGCAGTCATGTGCCGACTGTAGCGGAGCCCTCATCGAGCACCATCGACAAATAGGCAGGAAAACCTCTCGAGCCAGGACACCTAGGGCGCTAGACAGCCACGCCAGACTCGGGGCAAAGGCTCACCTGCTCAGTGCAGGTCCGCTGCGAAGGCCTCATTCAATTGCCAGCCCTCTTGCCACAAGGACTCCAAGGCTTGCTGCAACACCAGCGCCCGCAACTCCGCGGGACTTTGCCCTGGCCGGGCCCACACGACCGGACTCAACCACTGCGGCCCCAGTTCGTCTGTGGCAGCGCTTGTAGAACGCGCAGGAACTCCCGCCCGCCACAAGGCCAAACGCCAAGCCGTCTGAGTCCCGCGGGACAAGCTTTCGTCGGCCAACACGGCCAGCCAGTCGGTGCGTTTCACACCATGGGCAGCACGCACGATGTCTGCAGCCGAAGCGCGCCTGGGCATGGCGGCGATGACCTCACCCCAGGGACTGATCAGATGTTCAGCGGCTCGGGCCAAACTGGCGGGCACCACAGGGGCGCGCGCCGCGGCCTGGGGCCGGGGAATGCCGCTCGAGAAATGGTGCGACGCCGACGAGCGCGCGCGACGAAGCAAGCAACGATCAAATACAGCCAATTCCTGCATAAAGAAAAACTCCGAGTGCCCTGATACCGGCGTTAGCCGGCCCAGGGCAATCGGAGCCGCAACGCTTTAGCCGCATTTGATAGCCCGCCCGCAAGTAGTTGGTAAATCGGCGGTGACGCTTGCTTTCGCAAACCGTCGGGTCGAATTGTAAATGCAGCTCAGCGGCCTTCAGGCTCAGTCACGCAAAGTTTGCTGAATTTCTTCACGCACATGCTCCGCCAGCAAGCGCCGGTCGGCATGCGTCGTGCCCATGGCCGGCAAGACCCGCACCGACACGCTCAGACCCTTGGCCGTCAACACCCGCCACAGGCTTTGCACCAAGGTGGTGTCGCCGATAAAGCGCGCCGAGGAGCTGAAGCGTTCGCCCGGTTCGGAGAAGCGAATCACCAGCGGCTGAATCGGTACCTCAGTGGAGATGGCCGCTTGCAGCAGATTGCCGTGGAAGGGCAAAAGCTCGGGGCCGGCCCCGGTGGTGCCTTCGGGGAACACCGCCACCGAGTCGCCGGCCTTCAAGGCATCGGCCATCTGGTGCACCACCCGCAAGGCGTCGCGCTTGCTGGATCGCTCGATGAACAAAGTGCCCACGCCGGTCACCAGGCCGCCAACCAAGGGCCAATGCTTGACGTCGGCCTTGGAGACAAAGCGCGCTTCCGGCACCACCGAGTGCACTGCGGCAATGTCCAGCCAAGACACATGATTGGCCACCAAGAGCTTGGCGCCAGGTCTTGCGGCAAGACCTGACACCTCGAGCTTGATGCCGAAAATGCTCAGCATCTTGTGAGACCAGCGCTGAATGAGTGCATGGCGCTGCGTGGCATTGAGTTGGCCAAAGCGCAGCTTGATCAGCAGCAGGCCGTAGATCACATGCAGGCTGAAGCGAAGCAGGCGTGCGCTGGCAATGAGGTTTCTGAACATCAGGTGCCGGCCATCTCTTGCTGAGCTTGGGCTTGGGCTTCAAAAGCCACATGGCCCGCCACCAAGGTGTAGCGCACCGAAGCTGGCAACTCAAATCCACTGATCTCGTAAGCGAAGGGCGTGTGCTTGCCCTGGCTGCTCAAGGCCTCCGGCGTGACGGACCAGCTGGCCTTCGGGTCGAACACGCAGACATCGGCCACCCCGCCCTGCACCAAGCGCCCAGCGCTGGCGGACAAAGAGCCCAGGGCCGAGCCCAGCACCCGCACCGGTTCGGCCGTGACCACCGCCAAGGCGCGGGACAGCGGCAGGCCCGAGTCTTCGGCCCAACGCAGGGCCAGACTCAAGAGCAACTCCAGACCGGTGGCGCCTGGCGTGGCTTCGGCAAAAGGCACGTTCTTCTCATCCGGCGCGACCGGCATATGGTCGGATACCAGCGCATCCAGCGTGCCATCGGCCAGGCCGGCACGCAGCGCGTCGCGGTCGCGGCCCTGGCGCAGCGGCGGCGTCAGGCGCATGGCGGAGTTGAAGTAACCGATATCCACATCGGTGAGGTGCAGCGAATTGATGGACACATCGGCCGTCACCTGCAGGCCGTCGCGTTTGGCGGCGCGCACCAGTTCCACGCCGGCGGCGCTGGAGATGCGGCACAGATGGACACGCGCGCCGGTCGAGCGCATCAGCTCAAAAATCGTGTGCAGGGCCACTGTCTCGGCGGTCACCGGCACCCCGGCCAGGCCCAGGCGCGTCGCCATGGCACCGCTGGCGGCCACGCCGCCGCCGAGGTAGGCGTCTTGCGGGCGCAGCCAAACGGTGTAGTCATAAGTGGCCGCGTACAGCAGGGCGCGCGCCAGCACCTGGGTGTCGCGCACCGGCACTTCGGCCTGCGAGAAGCCGATGCAACCGGCCTCGGTCAACTCGGCCATCTCGGTCAAGGCCTGACCCTTCAGGCCTTGCGTCAGCGCGCCCAGCGGGAACAGACGGCAGCGGCTCAGCTTGCGGGCGCGAAACTTCAGCATCTCCACCAGGCCGGGCTCGTCCAGCACCGGGTCGGTGTCGGGCGGGCAGACCAGGCTGGTCACGCCCCCGGCGGCAGCGGCCGCCAGTTCGCTTTCCAACATGCCTTCATGCTCATGGCCGGGCTCGCGCAGACGCGCGGCCAGATCGACCAGGCCCGGGGCCACGATCAAGCCGGTAGCGTCGATGACACGGTCGGCGGCGAACTCCGTCGCCTCGCCCAAGCCCACGATGCGGCCATTGGCGATGGCCAGGTCGCCCACGCGGTCAAGCCCGGAAGCGGGGTCGATCAGACGCCCATTCTTAATAAGAATTTTCATGCTTCATTTCCCGCAAGGATGGACATAACGGCCATGCGCACCGCGATACCAAAGGTGACCTGCGGCAGGATCACGCTTTGCGCGCCATCGGCCACGGTGGAGGCGATCTCCACGCCGCGGTTGATCGGGCCCGGATGCATGACGATGGCGTCGGGTTTGGCCAGCGCCAGCTTCTCAGGCGTCAGACCAAAGTTCTTGAAAAACTCACCGGCGCTGGGCAGCATGCCGCCGCTCATACGCTCGTTTTGCAAGCGCAGCATGATGATCACATCGGCGCCGCGCACGCCCTCGGCCATGTCGTGGCAGACGCGCACGCCCATGTCCTTCAAGTCGCCAGGCACCAAGGTCTTGGGACCGACGGCGCGAATCTCGGGCACGCCCAGGATGCTCAGCGCGTGGATGTCCGAGCGGGCCACGCGCGAGTGAACGATGTCACCGACGATGGCCACGGTTAGGTTGCGGAAGTCCTTCTTGAAATGCCGGATCGTGTACATGTCCAGCAGGCCTTGCGTCGGGTGCGCATGGCGGCCGTCACCGGCGTTGACCACATGCACATGCGGCGCGCAATGCTGGGCGATCAGGTAGGGCGCGCCGGATTCGCTGTGGCGCACCACAAACATATCGGCATGCATGGCGGAGAGATTGGCCACCGTATCCAGCAGGGTCTCGCCCTTGGCGGTGCTGGAGCGGGCGATGTCCAGGTTCAGCACGTCGGCCGAGAGGCGCTTGGCCGCGATCTCAAAAGTGGTGCGGGTGCGGGTGCTGTTCTCGAAGAACAGATTGAACACCGACTTGCCGCGCAAGAGCGGCACCTTCTTGACTTCGCGGTCATTGACCGAGAGGAAGCTACCGGCCGTGTCGAGGATCTGATGAATATTGGCCTGCGGCAGGCCTTCGATGGAAAGCAGGTGAACCAGTTCACCATGCTTGTTCAGTTGCGGATTGCGCTTGGAGAGCATCGATCAATCCCCTTTCAAGTCAAAACTGAATCGGCCGTTGTCATCCTTGGCCAAACGCAGGCGCTGCTCGGCGACCAGATGGATGCGGGCGGCCGAGAAGGCCGGCTCGATCGGCAACTCGCGCCCGCCTCGGTCCACCAGCACCGCCAGCGTCACGCTGGCCGGGCGACCAAAGTCGAACAACTCGTTGATGACGGCACGGGTGGTACGGCCGGTGTAGAGCACATCATCGATCAGCACGATGTGCTGGCCGTTGACGTCAAAAGGCAGCTTGGTGTGATCGGCACTGGCCGACATGCCGCGCGAGCCAAAGTCATCCCGGTGCAAGGAGCTGGAGATGACGCCGGCAGTACCACTCAGGCCCAGGTCACTTTGGAGGCGCTCGGCCAACCAAGCGCCGCCGGACCAGATGCCCACCAGCGCGCTGTCGGGGCGCATCAGCTTGCGCACGCCTTGCAGCAGATCGGCGTAGATCGCCTCGGCGTCAAGTAAGAGAGTACTCATCAAGTGTTCTCACGGAAGAATTGTTCAAGAATCAGGGCGGCGGCGGTGGAATCGACATCACGAACGCCATAACTTTCAGCCTCGACGCTGGTGTAGCGCTCGTCGACTTCAAACACTGGCAGGCGGAAGCGGCTTTTCAGCTGGCGGCCAAAGCGGCGCGCGCGCAGCGTGATTTCATGCTCGGCGCCGTCGGGATGGAAAGGTACGCCGATCACCAAGGCATCGGGCTGCCAATCTTTGATCAACTTGGCAATCGCCTGAAAGCGCGCCTCGCCGTCCACCGCAATGCTTTTGAGCGGCTCGCCCCGGCCAGTGAAACGGCTGCCATTGGCCACGCCGACGCGTTTGGTACCGAAGTCAAAAGCCAGAAGCGACTGCGCTTGCAATTTGAGCGGGTCAGCAGCCAGGCTCATGCGTGGCCAGCCTCTTGGCTCAGCATGCGGGGGTCGACGCCCAAGAGGCCGAGTGCGCGCTCGTAGCGCTGCTCGACCGGGGTGTCAAAAATGATCTCGGGCGCGGCGTCCACGGTCAACCAGCCGTTGCGGCCGATTTCTTCTTCCAACTGACCCGCAGCCCAGCCGCTATAGCCCAGCGTGACCAGCACCCGCTTGGGGCCGGCGCCGTTGGACAAGGCTTCCAGCACATCCCGGCTGGTGGTCATCTCCAGGCCGCCAGGCACCACCAGGGTGGCGTTGTAGTGGCCGCCGGTGGCGTCCAGAGGCTCATGCAACACAAAGCCGCGTTCGGCCTGCACCGGGCCGCCGTAGTAGACCGGGCCGCTGGACACCTCGCCCTTGGGCGGGCTGAGTTCGACTTTTTCGAACAAATTGCCCAGGGTCATCGAGATCGGTTTGTTGATGACCAGGCCGAGCGCGCCTTTTTCGTTGTGCTCGCACATATAGACCACACTGCCGGCGAAAGCCTCATCGGCCATGCCAGGCATGGCGATCAGAAACTGGTTGGTGAGGACGATCCGATCTTGTGACATGGGGGCATTTTAGGCGAGGCCGCGCCCCGCACGATGCCCCTGCAACTCACAGAGAAAGCGCGGCGCTGCGACACTGCGCGAATGAAGAAGTACAAATCCGCCCTGCTGTGGTTTCGTCGCGACCTGCGGGTGCAAGATCAAGCGGCGCTGTATCAGGCCCTGAAGCAGTCCGAACAGGTATATTGCGCCTTTGTCTTCGACAGCGACATCCTCGCCCCCCTGCCCCGCCAGGACCGCCGCGTTGAGTTCATCTGGGCCTCTTTGAAGGCCCTGGACGAGGAGTTACGCAGCCATCAGCCCGGCGCCGGGCTGATCGTGCGACAGGGCCGCCCCGTCGACCTGATCCCGCAGTTGGCGGCGGAACTGGGGGTGCAGGCCGTGTTTTGCAACCATGACGACGAACCCGCTGCTTTAACCCGCGACGCCCAAGTGGCCGAACGATTACAGAGCTTTGCCTGCGCTTTTCACAGCTTCAAAGACCATGTGGTCTTCGAGCGCAGCGAGGTGCTGACAGCCGTGGGCAAGCCTTACGGGGTGTTCACGCCCTACAAAAATGCCTGGCTGCGCAAGCTCGAACCTTTTTACCTGCAAGCCTATCCGGTGGAGCGCTATGCCGGCAGTTTGGCCCAGAGCCAACAATCCCAAGGCCTGCCGAGTCTGGCCGAGATCGGCTTTGAGCCCGCGGGCCTGAGCCCACATCTGGGCGCGGGCAGCGCTGGCTCCCAGGCCTTGCTCGACGACTTTTTGCACCGCATCGACCAATACGCCAACACCCGCGACTTCCCCTCCGTCAAAGGGCCCAGTTATTTGAGCGTGCACCTGCGCTTCGGCACGATCTCGATTCGGCAACTGGCGAGCGAAGCCTGGCAGCGCACGCAGGCCGGCGACCGAGGCGCCGAGGTGTGGTTGTCGGAGCTGATCTGGCGCGATTTCTATCACCAAGTCATGCACCACCATCCGCATGCGATGCGTGGCGCCTTCAGGCCCGAATACGACAACATCCTCTGGGAGAACGGACCTCAAGCCGAGGCGCACTTCCAAGCCTGGTGCGAGGGGCGCACCGGCTATCCGCTGGTGGATGCCGCCATGTTGCAGTTGAACCAAAGCGGCTATATGCACAACCGCCTGCGCATGGTGACGGCGTGTTTTTTGATCAAGGATCTGGGGATCGACTGGCGCCGCGGCGAGGCCTACTTCGCCGAAAAGTTGCTGGACTTTGACCTCGCGGCCAACAACGGCGGCTGGCAATGGGCGTCTTCCAGCGGCTGCGACGCGCAGCCCTATTTCCGCATCTTCAATCCCATCACACAGAGCGAAAAATTCGACGCCGAGGGTCGCTTCATCAAGCGCTACCTGCCGCAGCTGGCGGCCCTACCAGCCAAACTGGTGCATGCGCCATGGACCGCCAGACCCTTGGATCTGCAAGGTCACGGACTCTCGCTGGGTGCGGACTACCCACTGCCCATCGTCCGCCATGATGAAGCGCGGCTGGCCACCTTGGCGCGCTATGCGGTGGTCAAAGATCGTGGCATCCCGGCTGCGGCCAAAGACTAAGGAAACCGAGGGCGCGGCGCGCCAGACCGCAGCGCTATAGTCAGCCGCCCGACGGCCTTGGCCGCCGCTGATTTCTAGAGATTCCGCCGTGATCGAACCCACCAAGCTGCTCAAGCCCCAGAACGACCCCGCTCCCCGCTGGTTCCACATTGCCGTCGCGGCCAGCATGGTGCTCAGCACGCTCAGTGCGGTCTACAGCTCGATGAAAACCAGTGCCGCCATGCAGGCCTTGGTGAAAGAAAACTCGCGCCTGGTCTTGGCCAGCTCGACGCCCTTGCTGCAATTGATGAGCAGCAATTACGACGGCAACAAACCCAGCCTGAGCTTCAAAGTCACCAATGACGGGAATGGCCCGGCCCGCATTGTTTGGTTTGAGATGAGGTCTGAAGGCCGACTGATCAAAAGCCTGCGCGAAGAGGTTCGTGGCGACGCCAAGGAGGCCACGCCCCTGTCGCTCTACATCACGACCTCGACGATTGCGCCGCGCCTAATTTCACCGGGCAATAGCGTCACGCTGTTCGCCTGGGACCAGCCGGCCGCCAGCGATACGGCGGCCCTGAAGCTTTGGCAGCAATTTGACCGCCAAGGGCGCGGCAAGATCTCGGTGGAGGCCTGCTACTGTTCGGTGCTCGATGCCTGCTGGATTTCCGATTTGGACGGCGACATCCCCAAGCCGGTAGAGCGCTGCGAGGCCGCCGGCAAGACCACGGTCAAAGGCTAAGCTCGGCCTCGGCAATCAGGGGCTGAAGGCCAAGCCCTTGACTGGCTTATCGCCCGCATCGGCGCCAACATCGGCACTCAAACGCCATTGCTGAACCAGGCCGCCATAGCGCGAGCCCCATTGGCGCAAGTCTTCATCCCGGCCTTGATAGACCTGATTCAAGAAGGCCAGCGACAACTCCTGGGTGGCGGCCTTGACCTTGGGATTCAAGGCCACTCCACCTGCAGCGGCTCGGTCGGTAAAGATGCTGTGTGAGCCGCCTTCAAACACCACCAGGCTCTTGCGTGGGCTGCCTGTGGCGTCAAACACGGCGATGCGGTCTTTGGCATCCGAGTGGTAGCCAGGAATATTGATCACGTCTTCCGACGCGGTGATGTGCAGCGAAGGGATGCTGATGGGTTTGAGGATGGCGGCCGTCTTCTCGGTCTCGCCGTAAAAAGGCGGGGCCGAGATGATGATGGCGGCCTTGATGCGCGGGTCTCGCAACTGCGCGAGCGTCTGACCCTGGCGGCTCACCTCGGCGCCGGACAAAAGCATCACCGTGTTGGCACCGTAGCTATGACCGGCAGCGCTGATGCGCTCCTGATCGATCTTGGCGCCATACGGGCTTTGCAAGAGCTGATCCAGCGCGAAGCGCACGTCGGCCACCCGGTTCAAAGCCTCGCCCTCTTTGGCGGCCTCTTGCAAACGCCCGACCAAGCCGAAAGGGTTGCCAAACCACAAAGCGCGGTCGCTGCCCACATGCTGCACATGCAAGCTGGCATAGCCCTGCGAAGACCAATAAGCGCCCAAATAGCTGTAGCCACGCCGCGAGCCGCCGATGCCATGTGAGAACACGATCAAGGGCACCGTGCCGTCCGCATGTTCCGGCGCTGCCGCCTTGGCCGGCCAGTACAAGCGTGCCGGCACCGCACGGCTACGACTGGGGTCTTGCCAATCCAGGTCCTCGGTGCGGTAGTCCGCGGTCACGGCCGGGGTGTCCACATTCGCCGCCAGCGCTTCGCCCTGCAGGGCCTCGCCTGCGCGCATCTCGACACTCGGGCTGCGACATGCCGCCAGCAGCAGACCCAGACCCAAAAGCGCAGCGCCGCGAAGCGCCCGCGAAGATGTCAACCCCATCGCTTCCGAGCCTTTGCCTTGATTCATTTGCTTCATATGGGCCAGCGCCTCGCGGTTTTCAAGAGCCAGATTTAGTTTGAACGGTCGACGGCCGTTTGCAGCGGCGCGGTGGACTTGCGACGAAACACGCGGCCCATGGCCTGAATCATGTCGTCCACATAACTGAACACAATGGGAATCACCAAGAGACTGAGGAAGGTGGACGTGATCAGCCCGCCGATCACCACGATGGCCATCGGCGCACGGAAGCTCGGGTCCACGCCCATGCCAATGGCGATGGGGAACATGCCGGCGCCCATGGCGATGGTGGTCATCACAATCGGGCGAGCACGCTTGTGGCAGGCGTCAAGAATCGCTTCCAAGCGCGGCAGGCCATGGTCACGCCGGGCGATCACCACATAGTCCACCAAGAGAATCGAGTTCTTGGTCGCGATGCCCATCAACATGATCAGGCCGATCATCGATGGCATCGACAAAGCGGTGTGCGTGATGAACAGCGCCAAGAAAGCACCCGGAATCGACAACACCAAGGCCGCCAAAATCGTCACCGGCTGGATGAAGTCCTTGAACAAAAGCACCAGCACGATGTAGATGCACATCACCCCAGTCAACATGGCCAGGCCAAAGCTGGCGAAGAGCTCGCCCATGGCCTCGGCATCACCCACGGTGGTTTGAATCACGCCCGGCGGCAGGTTCTTCAGCGAGGGCTTGGACAGGGCAAGTTTCTCCACCTCGCCCAGCGGCTGGCCGTTCAGCTCGATCTCAAAGTTGATATTGCGCAGGCGGTCATAACGATCGATTTGCGCAGGGCCGCTGGCGATCTCGAGCGTAGCGACGCTGGACAACGGCACTGACCCTTTGGCGCCCGGCACCGGCAGGCTGGACAGCAGAGCCAGATCGGTACGCGCATCAGAACGCAGCTTCACCACGATGGGCACCTGGCGCTGCGCCAGATTCAGCTTGGCCAGGCCTTGGTCATAGTCGCCCGCGGTGGCAATGCGCAAGGTGTCGGCAATGGCGGTGGCATTGACGCCCAGATCGGCGGCCCGCGCAAAGTCGGGGCGAACAATCAGCTCGGGGCGTACCAGGCTGGAGGTGGAGGTGACCGCGCCGATGCCGGGAATGCTACGCAGCTCGCGCTCTACTTTCTGCGCATGCTCGGCCAAGGCGCGGCCGTCTTCGCCCGCCAGCACCAGCACGTACTTCTCGCTGCTGCCGCCAAAACCGACCTTGACGCGCACACCGGGCAGCACATCCAGCGCCTCGCGCAACTGCCCTTCCAAGGCCTGCTTGCTCAAGCCCGTGCGCTCCTGGCGCGGGGTCATATTCAGGGTTAAGGTGGCTTTGCGCACCTCGGCCACGCCGCTGACAGCAAAGGGGTCGCCGCCCGCATTGCCGCCGCCAATCGCGGTGTAGATCAGCTTCACATGCGGGTTGGCGCGGACGATGGCTTCGGCCTCCTGAGCCACCGCCGAGGTCTGCGCAAAGCCGCTGCCGGGCGGCAGGGTCAGCGTCACCTGGGTTTGGCTCAGGTCATCGGGCGGGATGAAGCCGGTCGGCAACAGGCTGACCAAACCGAGAGAACCGACGGTAAAGACGGTCGTCAGGCCCAGGGTGGCGAGCCGATGCTGCAAACACCATTTGGCCCAGCCGGTGTAGACCGTCAGCCAACGCGGCTCGGTGTGGTCCTTGCTGGGGGCCTTGAGGATGTAGGCCGCCATCATCGGCGTCAACATGCGGGCCACCACCAGCGAGACGAATACCGCAATCGCCGCCGTCCAGCCGAACTGCACAAAGAATTTGCCGGGAATGCCGCCCATGAAGGCCGTCGGCAGAAACACCGCAATCAGGGTGAAGGTGGTGGCAATCACCGCCATGCCGATTTCATCGGCCGCCTCCATCGCCGCTTGGTACGGCGTTTTGCCCATGGCCAGATGGCGCATGATGTTCTCGATCTCGACGATGGCGTCATCCACCAAGATGCCCACCACCAAAGACAAAGACAGCAGAGTCACCGTGTTGATGGTGAAGCCCAGCAGATACATCAACCCAAAAGCCGGAATCACCGACAGCGGCAAGGCGGTGGCCGCCACCAGGGTGGCGCGCCAATCGCGCAAGAACAGCCAGACCACCACCACCGCCAAGAAGGCGCCCTCATAAAGCAGGGTCATGGACCCTTCGTAGTTCTCTTGCACCGGATCGACAAAGTTATAGGCCTCGGCAAACTCAATCTCGGGGTGAGTGGCTTTCAGCTCCTCCAAGGCCAGGCGCACGCCGGCCGCCACATCGACCTCACCGGCGCCGCGGGTGCGGGTGATCTCAAAGCCCACCACCGGCTTGCCGTTCAATCGCGCCGCCGAGCGTTGTTCGGCCACGCCGTCGGTGACGCTGGCCACTTGGTCCAGGCGCACATGGCGCCCGTCGCTGAGCGAGATGTCCATGGCCGCCAATTCCTGGGCCGTCTGCACCGTCGCCAAGGTGCGCACCGATTGCTCGGCACCACCGATCTCGGCGCGGCCGCCCGAAGCTTCTTGCTGGATCTGGCGCAGCTGGCGCGAGACATCGGCCGCCGTGGCGTTCAGCGCCAGCAGCTTGGCGGGGTCCAACTCCACCTTGACCTCGCGGCTGACGCCGCCAACCCGCCCTACGGCACCCACACCACGCACCGACAGCATGCGCTTGGCCACGTAGTTATCGACGAACCAGGACAGGCCTTCGTCATCGAGCCCACCGTCCTTGCGCTTGGAGGCCACGGTGTAGGTGAGGATGGGCATGCCGGAGAGCTCCATCTTGGAGATCACCGGGTCGCGCAGATCGGCCGGCAGGTCGGAGCGCACGCGCGAGACCGCGTCGCGCACATCATCCACCGCCTGCTGCGTGCCCTTCTCCAGGCGGAATTCCACCGTCACCGTGGCGGCACCGTCTTGCACCGTGGTGTAGATGTGTTTCACGTCTTGCAGCGTGGCGAACTGGTTCTCCAGCTTGCGGGCGACTTGCGACTCCAGCTGCGAAGGCGAAGCGCCCGGCAGACTGGCGCTGACAATGACGGTAGGCAGATCGATGTCCGGGAAGTTCTGAATCTTCATCCAGCGGAAGCCCAGCAAGCCGCCGAGCGTCAGCATGATGAAGAGCAGGATGGCCGGGATCGGATTGCGGATCGAGGCGGAGGAGACGTTCAACATGATGTTTGGCTCGTCCGCTTTTTCACTTGGCTGCAGGCTTGCTAGCAGCAGGCTTAGCAGCAGCAGGCTCAACCACCCGCACCAAATCGCCATCGCTCAAGAAGCCAACACCGCTGGCCACCACGCGAGCGCTGGCGTCCAGGCCGCCGGTGACTTCAACCCGATCGCCCGAGCGGCGACCCAGGCTGACCTTGACCTGGTTGGCGCGGGCATCGGCACCCACGCGGAAGACATAGGCAAAGCCATCGCGCAATTGCACCGCGCTTTGCGGCAGGCTCAAAGCGCCCGATTGACCCAGCTGGAACTCACCGCGCGCAAAGCTGCCGGCCCGCAGCGCCGCAGCCGCAGGCAGGTCCACATAGGCCAGACCCATGCGGGTTTGCGCATCCACCGTGGGTGCCAGCATGCGCAGGCGCGCGGCCACCGGCTTGCCGTCCAGTCCTTGCACCTGCACCGCCATGCCGGCGCGCAGATTGAGCAGTTCGGCAGCCGGCACCTCGGCGCGCCATTCCAGACGGTTTTGGCGAATCAATCGAAACAGTTCCGCACCCGGCTGCGCCATTGCGCCCAGCGTGGCCAGCCGCGCCGAGATCACGCCATCGTCAGGCGCGGTGATGCGGGTCTGCGCCAGCCGCAGCTCATCGGTCTTCAACCGTGCATTGGCGGCTTCCATACGCGCTTGAGCCGCCAGCTCTTGGGTCAGGTATTGCTGCAATTGCTGCGCGCTCAAAGCATCGCTGCCGCTGGCCTTGAGCTGGCGAGCCCGCTCGGCATCGGCTTGCGCTGCGCTCAGATTGGCGCGGGCCTCGGCGGCGGCAGCGCGGCTTTGCGCCAACTCAGCCTGCACCGTGTCATTGGACAAACGCGCCAGCAACTGGCCCCGCTTGACCGCATCACCGACATTGACCAGCACCTCGGCCAGACGCAGGCCGGCGGTCTCGGCGCCGATAACCGTCTCTTGCCAGGCGGCCACCGAGCCGTTAGCGCTGAGCGTCTGTTGCCAATCGCTGCGCTGCGCGCTGATGAGATTGACCGTCAGGGCGGGCTTGGACTTGCCGGCGGCCGTGGTTGAAACCGATGAAGTCGATGAAGCCGATGAAGTCGTGGAGGGCGCTGAGGCGGGCGCATCGGCCGCAATCGCAGCACCGACGATCCAAGGAGTCAGACCCAGGGCCAAAACCAGGGCGCCCAATGGACGCGGGGAAGTTCTCACTTGCTGTGGCATGAGTGGGTCTTCTTTCAAAAAATGCATAGACATGGAGGGGGATCTGCGAGACATCCGCACATCGCCTTTGGAGTTCATGGAGCGACTGAGTCGGCGACGGCGTCAGCCTGCCAACCGCCACCGCTGGCCTTGTACAAAGCCACCCAAGCGGTCAAGCGACTTGCTTGTACCTGTACCAGGGCGGACTGCGCGTTCAGTGTCAAACGATGCGCCTGTTCCAACTCGGCAGCACTGCTCAGGCCGGCACGCCAGCTGGACGCAGTGGCCAGGGCCGCTCTGCGATAGCCCGCCGCACTGGCTTCGGCGAATTGCTCGCGCTGCGCGGCCGAGTCGAGGCGCACCAGCCCTTCTTCCACTTCACGCACCGCTTGCACAACCGAGCCCCGGTAGCCCGCCAAGGCTTCATCAAATCGCGCCTGGGCCGCATCGGCTTGCGCCCGGCGAGCGCCCGCATCAAAGACCGGCAGCGACAAAGACGGGCCAAAGCTCCAAGCCGAGCCCTGCTCCCGAGTGCCGCCACTGAGCTGCAAGGCCGACAAGGAAATCGAACCACCCAGCTGCAACTGCGGATAACGCGCCGCTTCGGCGGCACCCCGCTCCGCCCAGGCGGCCAGCACCTGGCGCTGCTGTGCGGCCAAATCGGGCCGCTGCGCCAAGGTTTGAGCCGGCAAGGACGCGACTTGCAGCCCTTGCGTCTTGGGCAACTGGGCCCGGCGTGCGGTGAGTCGGGTGCGCAGCTCGGCCTCGGGCACGCCGCTGAGCGCTACCAAGCCCTTGATCTGCACATCGCATTCGGCCTGCTGCGCCAACACACGGTTCTCGCTTTCGGCCGCCGAGGCTTGCAGCAAGGCGTCCGGTCCAGCCGCTTCCAGGCCGACTTTCAGCTTGTCGGCCGACCATCGGCCCAGCTTGCGCATGGCTTGCGCATCTTCTTGGCTGATCTGCAAAAGCTGCTCACAAGCGCGCAGGCTGATATAGCTCTGTGCCACCTCGGCCGCCAGGCTCACACGCGCCGCATGCCATTCCAGCTGGCTGGCTTGGGCGCGCGTTTCGGCCGCATCGCGCTGTTGCCGCACCCGCGAAAACAGATCGATCTCCCAGCCTGCATCGAGGCTGGCATTGCTGAGCGTTTGAGTCGGCGAGCCCTTGGGCAAGGCCAAATGTTGGCGCTGCGCCGTGGCATTCAAATTGAGGCCCGGCCAAAGCGCGCTGCCCGACTGCGTGGCCAGCGAACGCGCTTGTTGAATGCGTGCCACGGCCTGCTGCAGGCCAGGGCTGTGCGCTTGCGCTTGCTCGATCAGTTGAGGCAGCAAGGGGTCGTCGAACTGCGCCCACCATTGCTGTAGGCCTTGAGTCTGGCCACCATGGGGTAGCGGCGCGGCCCAACTCGCAGGCGTCTGCTCGGCCTGCTGCAGGCGCTGCTGCGGTGGCGGGCTGACGGCGCAGCCAGCCATGGCCAGCGCCGTGGCCAAGCACAAGGCATTCCGGCCCAGGCCTTGCATGCCCTGCGTACGGGGTTTGAGTTCAGTCTTCAGCATCATTTTCTTGAGCCCTTGCGCAGGGCTTGTTCGGCTTCAATCATGGCTTGACCAAAAGTGACCAAGCGCTTCAAGGTGCGCTCATAAGCGCCCGGCCCCCGCACCACGCCGGGCAGCAAGCCTTCCATATCCTTGGCCGACATCCAATAGTCATGGGCCAGAGCAATCAAGGCAAAGGCCAGTTGATGCAACTCAGCGTCTGCGCTGGCCTGTGCTTCTGCGACGCCACAGCGTTGGCCCAACATCGTGACCAAGGCGAAATGCTGGGGCGCAATGTGCTCGCCGCAGATGTCGCCCCAATCCGGGCTGGGCGAAATCATTTCGTGACAGAAGATCCGCGTGCTCTCGGCCAGGCCGGAATCGGCATCGAAGAGTGGCCGCAAAAAAGCAGCGTAGAAACTCTGCAACCAGGTTTGCAATGGCATGGCCGCATCAGGCTCAGGCATGCTGGCCATCACTTGGGCGACCGGCTGCACCAGGACCTCCCGGTACAGGCCGCGCTTGTCGCCGAAGTAGTAGGCAATCAAGGCGATATTGGCCTCGGCGGCGCGAGCGATCTCGCGGGTGCTGGCTTTGTCAAAACCCTTGTCGGCAAAGATGCGCCGCGCCTCACGCAAGAGGCGCTCGCGCCGGCCACTCAGTTCTTCGGACAATGCTTTGGATTTGGACATGGCGCGATGATAGAAAGAATTAATCAATCGATTGATTAATTCTCTCTATCGAATCGAGCGACAGCAAAGCGTGACCTGTTTCACCCCCAGGCCCTGAGCAGAAAACCCTGTGCTTTGAGCGCCCGGAGCCACAGATTTGTGAAAAACTAAGCGCACCAAGCCCAGTACCCAAGAGTCCATGCCCAGCCCCAAATCACCCGCTGCTGTTCAGCAAGTTACTCAGGCCCGACCGAAAAAGGCACCCGAGTCCGATGCGGGCGTGGCCCCTGCCGTCTTGATCAACAGGCGCATTGCCGAGTTGCAGGACTGGCGAGGCGAGTTACTGGCTCAGCTGCGCGCCATCATCACCAGCGCGAATGAAGGCGTTGTCGAAGAATGGAAATGGAACATCCCGGTCTGGTCTTGCAGCGGCATCCTTTGCACCGGTGAGACCTACAAAAAAGCGGTCAAGCTCACTTTCGCCAAAGGCGCTTCGCTGGAGGACCCCGAGCAACTGTTCAATGCCAGCCTAGACGGCAACACCCGCCGCGCGATTGACTTCACCGAAGGCTGCGCGATCAAGGAGGCTGCGCTTAAAGCCTTGGTACTTTCAGCGATCCGTTGGAACCAAAGCTTGGCCGAAAGCAAGCCGCGCAGCCGCGGCCCTTAAACACTCTTTCCAAGGGAACTGAGGTCCAGCGGAAGGCTCAGAATAGCTCCATAGCGCTGAGTTGAGCCTGCTCGCTCATCTTGCCGGCCGACACCAACTCGGCATGGCTGTGGACCTGGTTGCGACCCGAGTCTTTGGCGTGATAGACCGCCTTGTCGGCGCGCTCAAAAGCGCCGGCCGGTGAATCACCAATGCGCACCTGCGTGAATCCGATACTGACGGTAATCCGCCCCACTTGCGGAAAGGCGTAGTGCTCGGTGTTGTAGCGCAAGCGCTCGAAAGCTTGCACCGCATCGACCTCGTCTTCGCAACGCATCAAGACCACGAACTCCTCGCCGCCGAAACGGTAGAGCAAGTCATGAAAGCGGAAGCTGCTGCGCATCAGCCGCGACAAGAGCAAGAGCACTTCATCGCCGATCAAATGGCCGAAGCGGTCATTGACCGATTTGAAGTGGTCGATGTCGACCACGCCCAAAAAATAACGCGGGCTGGGGCCCTCGTGGCGGCGCCCATCATCGGTCTCAGAGAGTATGGCTCGCGCCGGCAACTCGCTGACAGCCTTCAAAAAGCTCTCTTCAAAGGTCTTGCGATTCAAGAGCCCGGTGAGGGTGTCGCGTTCGCTGTAGTCCAGCAAGCCTTGGAAGTTGTGATAAATCCGCAGCACGCTGGTCACCATGCGCTGGGCGGTGCTCTTCATGCGCTCGGTCGACTCCACCTCCAAGACGCCGACGACTTCGCGGTCGGTGGCAATGGGGAAGAGGCTGATGAAGTTGGCGCCTGACTCCATTTGCACCACCGTGCGGCTGTGCATGCAGTCGAGTCTTTGCGGGTGGTCTTGCGCCAAAGGCAGACGCGCCGGGTCGGCCCACAAAGGGTCGGCCGTGGCAACGGCATCTTCGGCATTCAAGCGCGCGCGGGTCAGCCAGCGTTCCTGGCCGGCCTCTCCGACACAGCGGAAGATGGCAACCGAGACGGGCTCCAACAAATCACGCAAGGCCGAGACCAGGGTCACATCCATGACATCCCGGTCACGGAAGCCTGTTAACTCGGCAAGATGATCAACGACTTCGGACATTGATTCTGATCGCCCCCTTGTCGGAGGTCTGATCGCTGTTGTGGCTGGTTTCTGATGGTGATCAGAAGCCCCAACGCCCCCTCACCTCCTCACGGCCGCAGGACTTCAGCGGCAATTTGTGCCGAAGTGTAGCCAGCAATCAATGACAAAAGTTGTTCCTCATCGTAGGGCTTGCCCAAGTAATGGTTGACCCCTAGCTGTTCGGCGTAATCGCGATGTTTTTGCGCAATACGCGAGGTGATCATGATCACCGGCAAGCCAGCCAAGCGTGCATCTGCCCGCATATTGCGAACCAAATCGAAGCCATCCATGCGCGGCATTTCGATGTCGGACAAAACCAGATCCGGCAATTCCTCGCCCGCCAACTGCTCCATGGCGTCCAAACCGTCTTTGGCCAATTGAACGCGATAGCCTTCGCGTTCCAACAAGCGCTGGGTCACGCGGCGCACCGTCAGCGAGTCGTCGACCACCAGCACCAGCGGCGCCAGTGTTTCTTCAGCGTCTTGCGCGGACTGCAAGGCTTGCGCCTGCGATTGAGCAGCCAGGCTGAGTTCACGCAATTGCGCTTGCGCAGCCGCACCGTACCAGCTGGCCAAGGCCACCGGGTTGTAGATCAAGGCCACTTCGCCCGAGGCCAGCAGGCTGATACCAGCAAGACCTGGCACCCGGCTGAGCTGCGGCCCCAAATTCTTGACCACCACTTCCTGGTTGCCCAAGACTTCATCGACATGCAAGGCCATGCGCTGATGCGCCGTACGCACCAAGACGACCGAAGCATGCTTGCCATGCGCATGACCGCGGCCGGTCTGGCCCAAGAGGCCACCCAGCCAGTAGAAGGGCAAAGCCTCTCCGGCATAGTCCAGGCTGCCGCCGGCATAAGCGGCTTCCACCTGATCCAGCGGCACCCGTTGCACCGAATCCATCAGACTGGCCGGCACCGCCACCGATTGCTCGCCACAGCGCAGCAAGACCACCTGGGTGAGCGCCGTGGTCAAGGGCAGGCGCAAGGCGAACTGGGTACCCTGGCCGGCTGCGGAACTGGTTTCAATCGAGCCGCCCAAGGTGCTGACCTCGGCCCGCACCACGTCCATGCCGACCCCGCGCCCTGACAACTCGGTCACCTGAGCTGCCGTGGAAAAGCCGGGAGTAAAGATCAGTTGCATCAGCGCTGCATCGGAGATCGGCGTGTGGGCCTCAATCTCGGGCTTGATCAAGCCAAGTTGCAGACCGCGCTCGCGAATACGCGCCAGATTCAGGCCAGCGCCGTCGTCGCTGAAGTTCAGCAAAACCTCATTGCCCTCTTGACGCACTTGCACGCGGATCGTTCCGACGGCATCTTTGCCTGCGGCCAGGCGCTGCTCGGGCGCCTCGATACCGTGGCTGACGCTGTTGCGCAGCAAGTGCTCAAAAGCGCCTGACATGCGTTCCAAGACGCTGCGGTCCAGCTCGGTTTGGCTGCCCACCAGCTCCAACTTGGCTTGACGACCGGCATCGCGCGCCGCCTGGCGAACGACACGATGCAAACGCTCGGCCAGGCTTTCAAACTCCACCATGCGGGTGCGCAACAAGTCATCTTGCAGCTCGCGCGTCAGGCGCGACTGCGCGGCCAGCTCGTCTTCCCCTAACTGCACATTACGCTGCAAACTGCGCTGCACGGTGGCCACGTCACCGACCGACTCGGCCAGCATGCGGGTCAATTCCTGGAAGCGGGTATAGCGGTCAAACTCCAAGGGATCGAAGTCGGCAGAACGCGCCTGATTCGCCTTGAACTGTTGCTCTTGCTGCGCGCCCATCTGGGCCTCGGCCTGCAACTCCAGCTCACGCAGCTGCGCCCGCAGGCGGTCCAAGTTATCGTCCAGATCAAGCAGCGAGCCCTTCATCTGAGCCAGCTCAGACTCCAGGCGCGAACGCCGGATGCTGACCTCGCCGGCCTGGGCGGCCATACGCTCCAACAAGCTGGCACGCACCCGCACCAAGGCCTGCAGACCCGAGGGCATGGTGTCGGCGTTGCCGTCCAGAGGCGGCTCAGCGAAACGCGCCCAATCGATTTGCGGACCCGAGGCTTCGGCAGGCGCCGCAAATACCTGTGGCATCTCCAATGGCGCATCGGCTTCGATGGCGGCAGGAATCTCTGTGGCTTCACTTGCAAGCGTCGCCAGAACGGGTTCCTCATGGAGCGGCAAGGCCTCCGAGACGGGCTCATCCACGGCCAGAAGGTCTGGCGCTGGCGGCAGCTCCTGCACTTCAACCGCTTCCTGCACCTCAGGAACTTCCAGCAGCTCTGGCAACTCGTGCACAAGAGGCGCGGTGGTGGCAACTTCGGCCACAAGCTCGGCCACAAGCTCAGGCACAGGTTCGATGGCCACAGCCGGGGCCGAAACTGCAGCGCTCTGAGGCGGTGCGTTCAGCAATTGATCGAGGCTGGCTTCCAGCGCATCGGCGCCGACCTGCAAGGCCTGCAAGTCGCCCACGCTCGGCGTCCCTGCCATGGCGCGCTCGATGGCGGACTCCAAGGCATGCGCCTGTTCTCCCAAGCGCATCGCACCGGTCAAACGAGCGCCGCCCTTGAAGGTATGCAAGGCGCGCATGCAGGCGTCGCCATGGCGCTGATCGGACGCCGCGCCCAACCAGGCACGCAAAGCCCCATGCAGATCACGCAAGAGATCGCGCGCTTCTTCTTCAAAGATCGGCAACAAGACCGGGTCGATCTCATCCGGCAGCCCGGGCTCCACCTCATCAGCATCGGCAGACAGCAGCACGGCGGAAGCGGGCTCCACCGCTGCGGCGTCACGCTCCCGCTCTGAGAAAGACCTGGGCTCATCAAAGCCACCCAGCCCATCATCCAAGGCGCCGAACTGGCTGCTGGGGTTGAGATCAGGCGTGTAGGCCTGCAAGCTGGCCAAGGTGGCGGGGTTGAGCGACTTCAAGAAGCCGGCTGCAAATTGATGCAGCAGATGGCGTACCTCGTCGGCCGCCAGCACAAAGAGCTGGGCATCGGCTTCGCTGTAACGGCCGGCGCGCTGGGCACGACCCAAAGCATGTTCCAGCGCCCGGTTCAAGGTGGACAGGTCTTCGAAGCGCACCGCGGCGGCGCTGCCGGCCAAGGCGTGGGCCAGGGCCTCGCAGCTGGCGGGCACCGGCCGATTCAACTCAAGCGCCCACTCGGCCAGCTGTGTCGCCAAACGGCGCGACAACTCGTCGGCTTCGTTCAAGAAAATATTGAACAGCTCCAGCTTGACCGGCAAAGGGCCGATCATCTTGAACTGCTCATCGATGGTCTCGTCGATCGTTTCGTCCAGCAGCTCTTCGTGCAGCGCAGGTTCCAGCGCTTGCAAGTCCACAGACTCCGGATGCAGCTGAGGCCGGTGCAACTCGATGATGGTGGCCGAAGGCAGCGCCGGTGTCTGCGGCTCCGCGGATAGCTCGGGCAGTTCGGGCAACTCGGTCAGCGCGGGCAAGTCGGCCGCCTCGGTCTCGGCCTCCGTCAAGGCAAGGCTCGTCGCCTCAGCCTCGGGCTCGGCGGCCTCGATGACTTCACCCAAATCCAAGCGCAGCTCGAACTCTGGCAACTCAAAGTCGGCCACCGGGGCCGACACGGGCTCGGCCGGCAGCAGCGGCAACTCCAGATCGAAGCCCAGGTCTTCCTCAGCCTGATCCAAGGGAACAATCTCAGGAGGCGAAGCCTCCATCTCCAGGGGCTCGGCGTGTGCAGGCAGGTCCAAGTCCTCAACGAGTTCAGGCAGTTCTTCGACCGCCGGCGCATCCATGGGCGCCTCAGCAGGGCCCATATCGTCCAGATGCAAGAGCTCCAGGGTCGGCGGCACAGCCTCGGCCGGTTCTGAAGAATCATGCAATTCGCCGGAGAACACGGTGGGCGGCAGATCAATCGTGGTGGCTGGCCATTCAATCGGCAATGCCGTACCCGCCAATCTGAGCGCATCGGCACTGCGGCGCAGCGGGTCTGGTACATGCACGCCCGGCTGACGTCCTGCAATTTGCTCGCACCAATCGCCCAGATAAATCAGAGCTTCGGCACTGAAAGCCAGCAGCGATGGATCGGCCTGCGGGGCCGCTTCACCCAGGCGCGCATTGAAGAGCTGCTCGCAAGCCCAGGCCCCCTCGCCAAAGGCATCAAAACCCACCATGCGGGCACTGCCTTTGAGCGTGTGGAAGGCGCGACGCAACACCGTCATCTGCTCTTTGTCTTGCGCATTCATGCGCAGAGCAGCGAGCGCGCGGCTGGCGGTCGCCAAGACTTCGCCGGCCTCCTCCAGGAAAATCTCCTGCATTTCCGGATCGGTCGCCGAAGCCATTTGCGGCACCAAGGAGGGTTTGGGCGCAGGCACTTCAAGCGGCGGCGGTAGCGGCGCAGCAACTGGCGCTGGGACTTGGTCGATTTCTGGAAGGGGCAAGGCTGCTTGCACTGAGGGCAGCTCCAGCACCGGCAGGTCCAACTCATCCATGGGCTGAAGGAGCTGCGGCGGCTCGGCAAGTCCCGAAGGCATGGCCGGCGGCGCCGTGTGGGCAGCGACCACGGCCGGGTCCAGCGGTGGCAACTGAGTCGCATCACTGCGCCGGCCCATCACCGGATTGAGCCGGCCGCTGGCCTCATCAAACACAAACATGCGTTTGGCGAGCTGAGGCTGCACGCTCAGCATATCGATCAAGAAGCCCAGGGCGCCCAGATTGTTGGCCAGCCGGTCGAACAATTCGCGTGCGCCACCACGGGCCACATCGACCTCGGTATTGGCCAGCTCGTCCACCTCATCACGCATGCGCAGGCAGGCCAAGGCCGCCTGATCCAAGCCCAGCACGGTCAGCACGCCACGCATGGCCGAGAGCTGCGCCGGCACCGGAATCAAGCGCTCGCGCTGACCGGGGTCGCGGAAATACTCATCCGCCTGACGCTCCACCTCGGACAGATTGCTGCGCAGTTCCTGCACCACGCTGCCCAGGGTTTGTCGATCAGAGACCCGGCGGTACAGATCCTCCATCCAGGCTTCGAGCGGCTCGGGCGCTTCGCCATGTTGAACCGCTTCGATGCGTCCCGCCAGGCGCCGCACCCGCTCGGCCTGTTCGGGCTGATCAAAGGCTGCGTCATCCAGGGCGGCATCCACATACAGCAAGCTGGTCGCCACTTCCATGGCCAGGGCCGGGGCCGGCGCGGCGCCGGAACGCAAGGTCGCCACTACCGCGCGCTGCAAGGCCTCGGCCAAGACTTCGCCCGAGGGGAAGAGCTTTTGCAAGGACTCGGCCAGCGCCACGAACTGCTCATTCAAAGCGCCAATACGAGCGCTATCGCCTTCGGCCGCGCTGCTCCAAGACTCTTTGGCGGAGCTGACGCGGCGACGCGCCTGGCTCACCCAAGCCGGGTCGATGCGACCCAGGGTCTCGTCTTCATAATCACCTGGCTCGACGGTACCGGCCTCTGCCAGACCGTAGGCAGCCAAGGCCGCTTGCAATCGCAAGGCCGCCTGACCGGCCGCCGGCGCACGGCTTTGCGCGCAGAAAAACAGCAAGTCATGAGCCAAGCGATCGTTAACGCCGGCATCGCCTTGCGCCACCGCGCGCAGCTGCGACAAGAGGCGAGAGCCCAAACGCTTGACGAAGCTGTCCACCGTCAACAGCCCCAGGGCCTGAGACTCAAACACAGCACTGGCCAACTGCCAAAGCGTGCGGCTGTTCGGCCCATTCAAACCGGCCGCCAAAGAGGCACACAAATCACTCAGGCTGCGGGCATGCGCGGCGCTGGGCTCGCGCATGGCCTTCAGCAGCGTGGCCTCAAACGGCCCACGCACCACCGCGTGCGCCATGGCCTGAGCCTGCGCATCGGGCGGCAGCGTGCGCCAACTCCAGGGCTGTTCCCACAAATCAGCCGGGTGAATGCGCTCGGCGCCGTTGAGGGTTTGCAGTTCGCGGTAAGTCGGGAACAGGCTCAAGGGTGAAGCCTTGTTGCCGGCCAACATGCGCGCAATCAGCGACAACAGGGCGAAGTCGGCCCGCTCAATCGTCTCAACCCGCTTCAGGTCGATCTCTTGCGGGTTTTGCGCCAAGTAAGCCACGGCTTGCTCGGCCGCACCCAGCACCCGCGCACCGGCTGGCAGGCCGACCAAGGACAAGACACCGGCCACCTGATGCAGTTGGGCCGCAGCGGCTTGCATGGCGGGGCTGCCCGACACATCGCTGCCCAAAGCGGCCGCGACTGTCGTGCGAGTATCGCCATCGCGCAGCAAGCGGCGCATTGATTTGTGCACCGACTCCAGCGAGCGGCGCAATTCTTCCTGCACCCAGGCCAGCGGACTGAGGTCGGGCGGAAACTCTGAATCGCGCGAGAAATCCATGCCGGTCCCCACGCCTCAATTCACCTTGAACCGTGCCACCGATGCCTTCAAGGCATCGGCCGAGCGCGACAACTCATGCACCATTTGGGCGGTGGAGCGTGTGCCCTCGCTGGTCTGCTCGGTCACGGCAAAAATGTGCTGAATATTCGAAGCCACTTCATTGGCGGACCGGGCTTCGCTGAGCGCCTGGCCGGAAATCTGCGCGATCAACTCATCCAGACGACGCGACACCGAGTCGATCTCTTCCAGCGCACGGCCGGCCGCATCGGACAAGCGCGTGCCCTGCACCACGCCCAGAGTCGAGCGCTCCATGGCGGCCACCGCATCGTGGGTGTCGGTCTGAATGGTCTTCACCAGCGCCGCAATGCGTCGCGTCGCATCGCCCGAGCGTTCCGCCAGGCGCTGCACTTCCTCAGCCACCACCGAGAAGCCCCGTCCGGCCTCGCCGGCCGAAGCCGCTTGAATGGCGGCGTTCAGCGCCAGCACATTGGTTTGTTCGGTAATGTCAGAGATCAACTCGGTGATCTCGCCGATTTCTTGCGAAGACTCGCCCAGGCGCTTGATGCGTTTGGAGGTCTCTTGGATGTGCTCGCGGATGGAGTTCATGCCGCTGATATTGTTCTGCATGGCCTGCAGGCCCGACTCGGCCGCTTCGCGAGATTGGCGCGCCACCGTGGCCGTGGCCTGGGCTTGATTCGACACCTCATTGATGCGGCCAGCCATCAAGAGCACGGCCTCGCCGGTAGAGCGGATCTCATGCAACTGCTCTTTAGACGCCGCCAGCAGATCGGTGGAGGTCTGATCCACCTGACCGGTGGTGTCGGTCACCCGTGCTGCGGTGTTTTGCACCTGGCTGACCAGATTGCGCAGTTCTTCCACGGTGTAATTCACCGAGTCGGCAATGGCGCCGGTGATGTCTTCGGTCACCGTCGCCTGTTGCGTCAAGTCGCCTTCAGCGACCGATTGCAACTCATTCATCAAACGCAAAATCGCGGCCTGGTTGGCGTCATTGACGCGTTTGGCTTCGCGCTCCTGCGCCTCAGCCTCGGCTTTTTGCGCCTCAGCCATCTGCGCGCGTTGCGCTTGGTCGGCCACATAAAAGCGCAGAAAGCCCAGCGCACCGACCACCAGGGCGGCCAGCGAGGCCAACATCAAGGCAATCAGCCAGACGCTGACGCCACCGGCTTTTTCCAACTCCAAAGCGACTTGTTCCAGCCCTTTGCGCAGCGCTTCGCTGTCGGCCAAGATGCTGGTCTGCGCTTCACGCGCCGAGACCAGGCCTTGCAAATTACCCAAGATAGAACTGGCCTGGCTGCGCGTTTGTTCGTATTGCTTAAGCAAAGTGGTCAAACGGGTGCGCATCTGCGCATCTTTGGCCGCGCTCAGCTTCAGTTCCGAGCTGCCATTGAGCAGCGCTTCGGTAATCAGCTTGAAAGAGTTCAAATCCTTGCCGAGCAGGAAGACAGCCTCGGGGCTCACGCCCTCTTGCGTCAAGAATTCGTTGGCGCTCTTGCCAATGCGCTGGGTCAACATCACCAACTGGCCCGCAGCGGAGATTTCGGCGGCCGAAGCCCCCTGCTGCAAAGCCTCGGCGGCCACGGCATCGGCACTTTCCAACAGATCCGACGACTGGCGGTTGATGGCCCGCAAGGACAGGCCCACCTCGGTCAAGACTTTTTCCTGGGACTGCACCAACTGGCCGTTCTTCTCGGCGCGCTGCACCAACGGCAATACGGCCTCCAAGCTCGGCTGCACCGCTGCTGGCGCAATCACCAAATCACTACCGCCACTGCGCAGACTGCCGACCACCGCGCTGAGCGTGCTGACGCTTTCACGCAATTCGGCAAAAGCAACGGGGTTGCCCACCAACGCAGCCGAAACCGACTTGGCCATGCGCTGCGACTGCATCAAGGCCTGACCGGTGGCACGCACCTGAGCCGCATTGCGGGAGCCGCCGAGCAAGCTCAAGCTCACCGTGGCCGCGGTTCCGAGCAAGCCCAGCGCCACCAAGAGCGTCAAAACGGCCTGGCGGCGGCCGCTCTTATTCGGTGTGTGCAAAGGACGAGGCTCAGACACCGTGGAGGTGGTGCTGGCAAAGGTTGCGGTGGTTTCGCCAAATTCGGTGCTGACGACTTCGGTCGGCAGCGCTTCAGAAATGATGGACGCCTCGCCGGGGCGGCTGCTGGTCGACGCCTGACCTTGGGTTGAAAGCGGCGCCAGATCGCTTGCACCGCCCGGCGACCGAGGCGCCTCACGCGAGGCGTCGGTATCGGTCTTGCCCAGGTTCTTGATCTTGTCCAGGAAGCTCATCTCACCCTCGTGATGTCGTGTGTTTGCCAGCACTCGGCCAGCCTAGTTCTTGCTAACTCCGAATCAAACCACAACCTGCAAGAACTGTTCATGCTTTGAAAGGGCATCCAAATGCAGTTGTTGCCACGATCGACCTTCGCTATCCCGCATCCGTGGGCCTGCAAAACGTGGCCGCGCGCCCGGCAGCAGCTCATGCGGCAGCGGTGCTTCGGCTTGCAACTGCTCGTCCGCGCGCAGACCAACTAGGCGATCAACCAGCAGGGCGCAATTGATATTCAGATCGGGATTCAAAGACACCAAGCGGGTTTGCGCCGCATCGCTGCGCAACTCAAGGCGCGGACTGCTCTCTCGCAGGCCCAGAAACACCGCCAGATCAATCACGGTGAACAGCCCGCCGCGCAGATTGGCCACCCCGGCCAACCAAGCTTGCGAGTAAGGCACTGGCTTCAAAGCCACCGGCGTAAAAATCTCGGCGGCCTCTTTCAAGGACAGCAAGAGACCATAACCGGCGCATTCGACGGCCAGCCAATTGGCGACTTGGGTCTGCTGCTCGCGCGCCGCTTGCATGCGCTGCGCCAGACGTTGTTGAAGTTCTCGCAGGGCTTGCTTATTGCTCATGGCGCAGATGTGAAGGAGAAGTCTGGCTCAGCCCAGCGCCTTGATCTTGGCCAAAAGCTCTTCGGCCTTGACCGGTTTGACCACATAGTCGCGCGCGCCTTGGCGCATGCCCCAGACCTTGTCGGTCTCTTGGTTCTTGCTGGTGCACATGATCACCGGCACGGCGGCAAAGCGCTCGTCGCGGGTGATGGTGCGCGTCAGCTGGAAGCCGTTTTGACCCGGCATCACCACATCCATCAAGATCAGGTCGGGCGTTTCTTCGGCCAGGCGCTTCATCGCCTCTTCGCCGTTCTCGGCGGTGCGCACCGAGTAGCCGCGCTTGATCAAAAGATCGCTCAGCACATGCAACTCAGTCTTGGAATCATCAACCAGCAGGATTTTGTGAATAGGCATCGCGATTCCTCAGGCAGCGCCAATGGCTGCAGCGGCAAAACTGTCGGCAAGGAGGGAAAGTACGGCGGGCGCAAAGCCCCAGGCGGCGCGCATCAGGCCTCGCGCCGGTGCATTTGCACCGTCTGCAGCAATTGATCCTTGGTGAAAGGCTTGGTGAGGTAGTCTTGAGAGCCCACCATGCGGCCACGCGCCTTGTCGAACAGCCCGTCCTTGCTGGACAGCATCACCACCGGCACGCCAGCAAAGATGGGGTTGCGCTTGATGATGGCGCAGGTTTGATAGCCATCTAGGCGCGGCATCAAGATGTCGCAAAACACCAGGTCGGGCTGGAATTCGCTCAGCTTGGCTAGCGCATCAAAGCCGTCCTCGGCGAGCACCACATCGTGGCCGCCCTGCTTCAGGAAAATTTCAGCGCTGCGGCGAATCGTGTTGCTGTCATCAATGACCAACACTTTGGCGGCATATGCGCGGCTGCCTTCAGGAACTTGCAGGTCCAAGCTTGTCTCTCCTCAAAGCCAACAAGGCACTCAAGCACCCCGGCTGCCGCAGTATGCCCGTCGGCCGAGCGCTTGATCAGAAGAACAAGCCCCGAGATCGCATCAAATTGCAACCATCTCGAAGTCGTCCTTGCGGGCGCCGCACTCGGGGCAAGTCCAGTTCATATCAACGGCGGCCCAGGGCGTACCGGGCGGAATTCCGTGCTCCGGATCCCCCGCGGCCTCGTCGTAAATCCAGCCACAAATCAGGCACATCCAGGTACTTGGGTTGCTCACGATGGGGTTCTTTTTGCTCACTACAATGCAAAGATTGTAGCCACGCCGGCAAGTCCGCCGTGGCGGGTGAATCGGCAAGGACGCAACAGCGAATCCGTTCGCTTTGCACGTTTTGCACGATTCTCCCGCCCTCGGATCCGGTGCGGTCTTGCCGCCTGCGGCCAGCCCATTGCAGTCATCATTGCAGTCATTGCAGCAGCTAATCATTACTGCAGAACCCGACCGATCGCGCCGCAAACCTATGAGCAAAACACCCTCCCCCACAGCAAGCGCTGTTGACCCGACCCTGCCGCCCGAAGGCCAGGAGGAGGCCCAGGCACCGGCTTGTGTGATGAGCTTCAACGCCAGCGAGGCCAGCGGTGCCAGCGGCTTGGCCTGCGATGTCGCAACGATTGCCGCCATGGGCGCACACTGCCTGCCGGTGGTGACGGCCATCGTCATGCGCGACACCGCCGAAGCCTTCGAGCACCACACCCTGGACGCCGACACCATCGCCGAACAAGCGCGCTTGATTCTTGAAGATGTGCCCATCACCGCCTGGAAAGTCGGCTTTCTCGGCAGCCCCGAAGGCGTCAGCGCTGTGGCCGAGGTTTTGAGCGACTACCCCGATGTGCCGCTGGTGGCCTATTTGCCGAATGTGTCTTGGCTGGATGAAGAGCAGCAGCAAAGCTATCTGGATGCCTTCCGCGAGCTGGTGCTGCCGCAAACCCATGTGCTGGTGGGCAACCACAAAACCTTGACCGATTTCTTGCTGCCCGACTGGGACGCCGACCGCCCCGCTTCGCCGCGTGAGCTGGCCGTGGCCGCCGGCCAGCATGGCGCCGCCCATGTGCTGGTGACCGGCATCGGCTTGGCCAATCAGTTTGTCGACAATGTGTTGGCCAATCCGCAAGGCCCCATCACCGGCGAGAAGTTCGAGCGCTTTGAGGTCAACTTCATTGGCGCGGGCGACACCTTGTCGGCCTCTCTGGCCGCCCTGCTCTCGGTGGGCGCCGAAATCCACTCGGCCGTCGGCGAAGCCCTGTCCTTCCTGGACCAAGCGCTGGACGCGGGCTTTCGCCCCGGCATGGGCAATGCCGTCCCCGACCGTTTCTTCTGGGCCTTGCCGCCCGAAGAAGGTGACGAGATCGAGGCCATGCCTGGCGTACCTGTTGAAGCGCCCAGCCTCAGCGTCGAGGACACAACGCCCACGCGCCCGCCTCGCCGCATGCATTGATTGATCGACGGATTGATTGATTGATTGATCTTTTCTATTCAGACACCCTCTGCAGTTTCCATGTCTCAAAACCAAGTCTTGTTCGAACGCGCCCAAAAGGTCATCCCTGGCGGCGTGAACTCCCCAGTGCGCGCCTTCCGTGCGGTGGGCGGCACGCCGCGCTTTATCAAGCGTGGCGACGGCGCTTATATCTATGACGCCGACGGCCAGCGCTATATCGACTACATCGGCTCCTGGGGCCCGATGATTCTGGGCCACGGCCACCCCGCCGTGCTGGAAGCCGTCACCCAGGCCGCGCAAGAAGGCTTCTCTTTTGGCGCGCCGACCGAGCGTGAGATCGAGCTGGCCGAAGAGATCTTGAAGCTGGTGCCCAGCATGGAGCAGGTGCGCCTGGTGTCTTCCGGCACCGAGGCGACCATGAGCGCCATCCGCCTGGCACGCGGTGCCACCGGTCGCAGCAAGTTCATCAAGTTCGAAGGCTGCTACCACGGCCACACCGACGCCTTGCTGGTCAAGGCAGGGTCAGGTCTTGCCACCTTCGGCCACCCGACCAGCGCCGGCGTGCCGGCCGAAGTGGCCCAGCACACCCTGGTGCTGGAGTTCAACCACCTGCCCCAGTTAGAAGAAGCCTTTGCCCTGCACGGCAAGGAGCTGGCCTGCGTGATCATCGAGCCGATCGCCGGCAATATGAATTTCGTGCGCACGCAAACGGCGTACATGAAGCGCCTGCGCGAGCTTTGCACCGAGCACGGCGCCTTGCTGGTGCTGGATGAGGTGATGACCGGCTTCCGCGTCGGTCTGCACAGCGCCCAAGGCCATTACGCCAGCCTGATCCCCGGCTTCAAGCCCGATATCAGCGTCTTCGGCAAGGTCATCGGCGGCGGCATGCCCCTGGCCGCCTTTGGCGCCAGCCGCGAGATCATGAAACATCTGGCCCCGTTGGGCGGCGTCTACCAGGCCGGCACCCTGAGCGGCAACCCGGTGGCCACCGCCTGCGGCCTGGCCACGCTGCGCGAGATCCAAAAGCCCGGTTTCTTTGAAGACCTGTCGGCCAAGACGCGCCGGCTGGTCGACGGCTTGGCGGCGGTCGCCAAAGAGAACGGCGTGCCCTTCAGCGTGGACTGCCAGGGCGGCATGTTCGGCTTCTTCCTGATGGACCAGCTGCCACAGGAATACCAGACCGTGATGACCACCGACAAGGAGCGCTTCAACCGCTTCTTCCACGCCATGTTGGACGCCGGCGTTTACCTGGCCCCGGCGCTGTACGAAGCCGGCTTTGTCTCCGCCGCCCACAGCGAGGCCGACATCCAGGCCACGCTGGACGCCGCTCGCCACGCCCTGCGCTGATCTCAGCGACCCCAGTCATGCCGCACACCGGCCGCCGCTTCACCGCGGCCATCTTCGATATGGACGGTCTGCTGCTCGACTCCGAGCGGCCCATACGTGACGCCTGGCTGCGCCAAAGCGCAGCGGCCGGCATGCCGCTATCTCCCAGCGACTATCTGCTGACCGTGGGGCGCAACCGCGCCGACTGCCTGCAGATCCTGAGCGAAAAACTCGGCTCGCGCGCTAATGCCGAAGCCATGTATGAATCGGTGGATGCCGAAGTCGAGGCGCAATTCCAAGGCCGCGGTTTTGAATTGAAGCCAGGCGCCGAAGCCCTGCTGAGCCGGTTGACGGAGCAAGGCGTGCCACTGGCCCTGGCCTCGTCTACCCGCCATGCCGAGGTGCAGAGGCGTTTGCGCTTGGCCGGCCTGCTCGACTTCTTCGGCAGCAAGGTTCACGGCGGCGATCAGGTGCAGCGCGGCAAGCCGCATCCCGACCTGTTCTTGCTGGCGGCCCAAAGCCTTGGCATGGCTCCTGCTAATGCCTTGGTATTTGAAGACAGCAGCTACGGCGCCCAAGGCGGCCTGAGTGCCGGTATGGGCGTGGTCTTGGTGCCCGATTTGAAGCAGCCCGATCCGGCCGTGGCCGAACGGTGCACCATCTTGCCTTCTTTGAACGACGTTTTGGAACGCTGCCCGCACTGGTTCAGCGCCTGAGCCCCTACGCTTTTCCTTTTTCTTTCTCGCCATGCACATTCACATCCTCGGCATCTGCGGCACTTTCATGGGCGGCTTGGCCGCTTTGGCGCGTGAGGCGGGCCACAAGGTCACCGGCTGCGACGCCAATGTCTACCCGCCGATGAGCGATCAGCTGGAGGCCTTAGGCATTGAGTTGATCAGCGGCTTTGGGGCCGATCAGCTGAGCCTGAAACCCGATCTTTTTGTGATCGGCAATGTGGTCACCCGTGGCGAGAAGTTCCCGCTGATGGAAGCCATTCTGGACGCAGGCCTGCCCTACACCAGCGGCCCGCAATTCTTGGCCGAGCATGTCTTGCAAGGCCGCCATGTGCTGGCCGTAGCCGGCACGCATGGCAAGACCAGCACGACTTCGATGTTGGCCTGGATCTTGGAACACGCCGGCTTGAAGCCCGGCTTCTTGGTCGGCGGCGTGCCGCAGAACTTCGGCGTCTCGGCACGACTGGGCGAAGGCTCTAGCTTCGTCATCGAAGCCGACGAATACGACACCGCCTTCTTCGACAAGCGCAGCAAGTTTGTGCACTACCGGCCGCGCACTGCGGTGCTGAACAACCTCGAGTTCGACCACGCCGACATCTTTGCCGACCTGGCCGCCATCGAGACCCAGTTCCACCATTTGGTGCGCACCGTGCCGGCCAGTGGCCGCATCGTCGTCAATGCGCGTGAAGAGGGGCTGCAGCGCGTGCTCAGCCGCGGCTGCTGGAGTGATGTGCAGCGCTTCGGTGCGCGCAAGGAAGAAAGCGGCACGCTGCGCGCCCGCGGCGAACCGCAGGCCTTTGATGTGCTGCGTGGCAGCCTCAAAGTCGCGCGAGTCGAGTGGTCGCTGTACGGCGAGCACAACCAGCTGAACGCCTTGGCCGCGATCGCCGCCGCCGAGCATGTGGGCGTCACGCCGGAGCAAAGCGCGGCCGCACTGGCTGAGTTCAAGAATGTGCGCCGCCGCATGGAGTTGCGCGGGGAAGTCGCTGGCATCAAGGTCTACGACGACTTCGCTCACCACCCCACCGCCATCCGCACCACGGTGAACGGCCTGCGCCGCCGCATCGCACCGGCCGAGCGCATCCTGGCCATCTTCGAGCCCCGCTCCAACACCATGAAGCTGGGCGCTATGAAGGCGCAGCTGCCCTGGGCGCTGGAAGAGGCTGACCTGAGTTTCTGCAATCAGCTGGGTCTGGACTGGGATGCCAAGGAGGCCCTGGCGCCGCTGGGCGCTCAAGCCCATGTAGGCGCGGATGTGGATGCGTTGGTGGCGGCGGTGGTCAAGCTCGCCAAGCCGGGCGACCATCTGCTGTGCATGAGCAATGGCGGCTTCGGCGGCATCCACGACAAGCTGCTGGCCGCCTTGGCCAAGCGCTGAAATTCGGCGTTAGCGAGCAAGCTCGCTCGCCGAGCTTGCTCCAGCTAGTCCCGTTTCCGAAAGGCCAGCCAAGCCGCCACGGCGGTGAAGCAGAGCACGATCGCCGCAATGATGGCAAAGCCATGTGGATGGTCAGACAGCGGAATGCCGCCCACATTCATGCCAAACATGCCGGCCATGATGTTGATGGGCAGCGCCAGCACGGTCACCACCGTCAAGGTGAAAACGCTGCGGTTGGTCTGTTCGCCCACCTGAGCGGCCATTTCTTCTTGCAAGAGTTTGATGCGCTCTTGCAGCGCGGATAGATCCCGAATCACCAGCGAGAACTCCTCGGTCGCTTGGCGCAATTCGTCCAGATCATGCACAGCCACCCAGGGCGGCGGTTGCCGCAGCAAGCGGAACAAAGCGCCAGGCTCTGGCGCTAACAGTCTTTGCAAGCGCACCAGCACCCGGCGAAGCTGGCCCAGTTCACCGCGTTTCTTTTGCAAACGCCCGCCCAGCAAACCGTCTTCGATCTGATCCACCTGCAGCGTCGCCTCGCGCACGATGCGCACCAGCACATCGCCCTGGTCATTCATCAAATGGTTCAGCAACTCAACGCTAGAGCCAAAGCAGGCGCCGTCTTTGACCGCTTGGCGCAGCCGATCGATGGAACGCAAAGGATGCGCGCGGGCGCTGACCAGCACCCGCTCGCTCACATTGACCCACAAGGTGGCAATCTCTGAGGGGTCAAAGGTGAACTCAAAGGCCACATCGTTGACGACGGCGATCAGGTTGTCGGACGCATCCTCAATGCGGGTGGAGCGCGAGCCCTCACGCAAGGCTTCAAAGAACTCCGGCGGCAGGCTCAAGTTCGCCTGCATCCACTTTTCAGCGGTGGTGTCGGTGAGATTGAAGTGCAGCCAAAGAAACTCTGGCCCAGTCGCTTCAGCGTTCTGGGCGAGCCACGCCATCGCCTCGGTCAAGCCGATCGCGCGGCCCTTTTGGCCCGGGGCCAGCACAAAGCCACAAATCAAGGCGTTGTCCGCCGCACCAAACACATAGTTCATCGGAACCCTCCCCTACACACACCCCGCCCTGGCCTTCACGGACGCACGCACCGCAACTTTTCCGGAACCGGGGCGATTGTGATTCAGGAACAAGACAAGCTCTGCGACGGCTGATGAATATTCACAGCTATGGCGCCCCTCAGCCCAGCCTTTTTACGACCGGCATACCGCGCAAAGTGAGGTTGTTGCCAAGTTGCCAAGAATTGCAGCCAGCTCAGAACAAAGCTTAGAAGGTGGACAGGTGCCGAGCGTCGCCGGGGGCATGATTCCGCTCCTGTCCCCCGCCGCTGCCTTTCAGGCATCGGCTCCTCCTTTACCTCGCGGAACCACACCCCCGACGCCATTCGGCAGTTCCCGCGATTTGCGCCTGCGACGACTGAGCACGGACGTGCTGGATCAGGGCGCATGGGGGCTCTGTGGCGCGAGGTAAAGGAGGAGTCCCGGGCGTAGCCTGGGGCGGGGGACAGGAGCGACACAGAGCCCCCAAGTGGCCTGATCACCGCCAGCCTGAATGACGGCAGTACTCAAGCGCTTTTTAAATCAACACCCATGTGCCGGGTTAAGAAAAAAAGGCCGGCACCTTTCGGCACCGGCCTTCATTCAAGCAAAGCGCTGAGGCTTTAGCTGCGCTGCATATTCGCCTTCAGCACGGCGCTCAGCATGTCCAGGCTTTCGGCGAGGTGAGCGCGGGTTTCGACGCTCAGGCCGCCCTTGGCTGAAGCACTGCGCAGATCCGACTGCAGTTGCACTGCATGGAAGCGCACCATGGCGTAGGCATCGGCCAACAAGCCTGGGCCATTGCCGCGGGTCAGCACGCCTTGCAAACGCTTCAGATGCTCGCGCTGCAGATTGCGGCGCATCGCGTCGATCTCTCCGCCAGTCTTGAGCTCGCTCCACACCGCGTTGTTCAGCGTGCCATAGACCTCAGACAACGACACCAATCCCTTGCGATCCTTCTCGCTGACATAGGCCGGCATGTCGATCAAACGACGTGCGGTGTTGCCCGACATCAAACGATCCAGCACCGTGGTTTGCACCGCAGACACAGCGGCCGGAATCGACAGCTGGCCGCCGCGATCCCACTCGTTGTAGTCCAGCGTTTGCGAGGCCAGGAACTCGGGGCGGAAGCGGAAGGAGTTGGCCGACAAGAGACCGGTCGAGATGAACTTCAGAGCTTCGCGCTGACGTGCAGGATCGACGGCTTTGAAAGCCGGACGGTTGGTGGTGCCTGGGATGTCACGCACCGCGTGCATGCCGCCCACATACTTGCCCGCCAACTCGGCCGAACGCACCAGCTGACGGAAGCTCTCCACGATGGAGCGACGCTGACGCAGCGGATCGGTACCCGGCTCGGGCTTGCGGTCTTGCGCACGGGCCCAGACCTCTTGGCTCAAAGCCAGACGGCGCTTGAAGTAGGCCAGTGGGTCGTCGCCCAAATCGAAGCGGTTGCTGTCCGGGTCGAAGCCATCGTAAGTGCCGCCCACGCCAGCGTCGATATCGTCGGCATAAGCCAGCTGCGGCTCGGTGCTGCGCGCAGCAATCTTGGCCAATTCGGCCGCTTCGGTTTCAGGTGCCAGCGGCTTGTAGGCGTACTCGATCGCCCAGTAGTCATACGCACCCAGCACGGTGTTGGTGTAGCTGCCTTGCGGCTCGCCCTTCAGCGCCAGGTTGTAGGCGTTGTAGTCCATCACCGAATTGGAGATGCCGTACTTCTCGGTGTAGGTCTTGTCGGCCAACTGCTTTTGCGTGACCGAGGTCGAGGCTTTGAAGTTGTGCTTCAAGCCCAGGGTGTGACCCACTTCGTGCGCGATCACGTCCTTGATGACGGCCTGCACGAAGGCTTCGGCCTCAGGGCTGTCGGGCTCGATATCGCCGCGGCCTTCCAGCACGTCCAAGGCAAAGCCCATTTCGGAGGCGGCCTCGTGGGCGTAATTGCAGTAAGCGGCACCGTCATGGCTGTGGCGATTCAAGGGCGACAAGTTGCCTTGCGGCAGCGAGGCCGATTGAGCGCTGAGCGAGCCCAAGTCATTGACGATCATGCGGCGCGAACCACGTGCGAACACATCGCTCATGCCGATGTCGGCGTCGAGGATTTCACCGGTGCGCGGGTCGCTATGGCTGGGGCCAATGGCGAAGCCCACATCGGAGCCGACAAACCAGCGGATCGAGGCGTGACCCGAATCCATATTGTCCCAATCGGCATCGTCCGGCTGCTGCTTGGCCACCACGGCGTTCTTGAAGCCGATCTTCTCGAAGGCCTTGTTCCACTCCAGAATGCCAGCCGCCACCGAGGCGCGGTACTTCTCGGGAATGTTCTTGTCCATCCAGTAGGTGATGGGCTTGAGCGGCTCGCTCAACTCAGCGGCCGGGTCTTGCTTCTCCAGGCGCCAGCGCTTGAGCAAATGCACGCGCACATTGGCCTTTTGGTCATCGCTGTAGTCCGAATAGGACTCCATGAAGTGACCCAAACGTGGGTCCAGCTTGCGGGTGGCCATCGGCAGGTCCGGCAGGGCCTGGAAGTTGTAGACAAAGCTGAAGAACATGCTGCGTGCATCCGGCAGCACTTGCGGCGGCGTGGGCACGGCCACCGGTGGGGGCACCAGCGGCGGCGCGGGGATGCGCGGCGTGGCGAAGTGCACGCGGGCGGTCAGGGTGCTGAGCTTGTCGTCGGCGCGGGCCGCTTCAAACGAAGAGTTGGCGCGGTCTGGCGCGTAAGGCAGGCGATAGACCGCCTCCAGTCGCGTGGACAGGCCGGGGATGTCGTTCAAGAACATGCTGGCATCGACCAGCACCGACTTGCGCTCGGGATGCTCGGCGCTGGCCACCGGGCCGGCTGCCAACAAGCTGGGCGAGAAGGCCTGCTCCACCGCGCGCTTGCCACCACCTTCGCCGCGGAAAGCGGTGTTCAAAGCGACCAGCTGAATCTGGTTGCCGACGCGGCGCCATTCGACCATTTGGTCCGCCACCATCTGGCTGGCGTAGAGGCCGCGCTCGCCGACCGAGCTGGCGATATTGACGGTGAACAAGAAGGGCTTGCCAATCATGGCCTTGGGCACTTCCAGCCAGACCTTTTCGTCCTTGCGCCAGATCGGGAACAAGCCCGCTTGCACCTTGGCGTCCTTGCTGACATCAGCAAAAGGCTTGGGCGCGCTTGGGTCGGCCGGGGGCTTAGGCGCGGCGGCCGAGGCGGCATTGGCCGGAGCCGATGCGGCGGCAGTGGCCGCGGGTTTGGCAGCGGCCGCATTGGCGGGGGCTGTGGTGCTGGCCGCGGCTGCGGCCGGAGCGGCACCTTCGGGCGTCGTCGTCGCACAAGCGCTCAACAGAGACACGGCGGCGGCCACGGCCGACAAACTCAGGCGGCGTTGGCCGGCCGGGGAAACAAAGGTCAAACTCATTCAGACCATCCTGGGGCTATTGAACGGATCGGATGAGCGAGCGCGGGTGGCGCGTCGCTCGAAAAAATGTCCGGTCGGCGGCACAGGGCGGGTGGCCCAGTCTGCCAACAGGACGAGCAAATCATAAAGTCGGCAACTGTGACCGCGCGCGCGAAACCCGTCAATGCGAAGAGCCGCGTTTCAGACCCTGAACCCCGTGATTCGTCGCAAGTCGTCACAGCAGCCAGGGTTAACACGGAGCTAGACTGCGGCTCATGAGTTCCATTCAAGACAGCTGCACCACCCATCTGCTTTATCTGCACGGCTTCCGCTCTTCGCCGCGCTCCGCCAAGGCACTGCGCATGCGTGAATGGGTGGCGCAGCACCGCCGCGATCTGGTCTTTGCCTGCCCGCAACTGCCACCCTCCCCGGCCGAGGCCATGGACTTGTTGGAGACGCTCACTCGCGATTGGCCCCACGACACCAGCGCTTTGATGGGCAGCTCGCTGGGCGGCTTTTACGCCACCGTGCTGGCCGAGTGGCCGCGCTTCCAACAAAGCCGCGCGGTGTTACTGAACCCGGCCGTCGATCCGGCCCGCGACCTCGAGAAACACATCGGCGAGCAAAGCTGCTGGCAAGACCCGCAGGACCGGTTTTTCTTTAAGGCCGAGTTCATCGAACAACTGCGGCAGATTCGAGTCCCGAACAGCAGCGCCCCGCAGCGCCTGCTGGCCGTGGTGGCCAAGGGCGATGAAGTGCTGGACTGGCGCGAAATGCACGCCCGCTACCAAGCCGGCCGCATCTCGCTGCTGGAAGGCAGCGACCATGGCTTGAGCGACTTTGAGGACTATCTGGCCGATCTCTGCCAATTCCTGCGCTTGCCCGTCCCACACCCGCAGCCTTGATCTCGCTCAAAGCCAGCGCAGATGCGCGCGCGGCCAGCGCTTCTCGTCATGTGACTGACATGCATTGATCTCATGCTCCAAGGCATGGCGTCGCCCCCGGCTCTTGCTCGCGAGAGTCGGCCTGGCGCTTCATCCCACCTGGAGCCTGATCGCATGAATGCACCCGATCTCTTGCGCAGCGACTGGATGCGCAACCGCACCTATGAGGAGTTAGCGCTGGGTCAAAGCGCACGCCTGGTACGCACCCTCCAGCCCACGGACATTCAAGCCTTTGCCTTGGTGTCGGGCGATGTGAACCCTGCCCACCTGGACGCCGAGTACGCCGAAGGCACGCGCTTTCACGGCGTGATTGCCCATGGCATGTGGGGCGCAGCGCTGATTTCCTCGGTGCTTGGCAATGAGTTCCCAGGGCCTGGCACCATCTATATGGAGCAAACCTTGCGCTTTGCGCGGCCGGTGCATGTGGGCGACACCTTGACCATTGTGCTGACGGTGATGGAGAAGCTCGACGACTCGGGCGTGGTCAAGCTCAGCTGCGAAGCCTGCAATCAAAAAGGCCAAACCGTCATCAGCGGCATGGCCACCGTGCTGGCGCCGCGCCACAAGATCGAGAGACCGCGCCCAGCGCTGCCGGTCATGCAGTTGTTCGACGCCGAAGCACGACTCGACGCATGGCTGAGCCAGATCAAATTGCCCGCGCCACTGCCCTGCGCCGTGGTCCACCCCTGCAATGCGGAAGCCCTGAGTGCAGCCTTGATGGCCCAGACGCGAGGCCTGATCGAGCCGCTGTTGCTCGGCCCCGAAACCCGCATTCGCGCCCTGGCCGACGAGCTAGGCCTGGACCTGCACGGCTGCCGCTTCATGCCCACGCCGCACAGCCATGCCGCCGCCGAACAGGCCTGCGCCATGGCGACTCAAGGCGAGCTGGCCCTGCTGATGCAAGGCAGCTTGTCCAGCGAAGAGCTGCTGCAAGCCTTGCAGGCCACACCCGCAAAGCCGAGTGGGCAGCGCTTGGCTCAGATCCAACGCTTTGACATCCCAACCTATAGCAAGCCGCTTTTCATCGCCGATGTGGGCATCAATCTGCATCCCAACTTGGAAGCCAAGGCCGACATCCTGCGCCACGCCATCACCCTCGCCCATGCAACCGGTTTGGCCCAGCCCAAGGTGGCGCTCTTGTCGGCAGTGGAAACCGTGTCCGAGCGCATCGCCTCGACCCTGGACGCCGCGGCCCTATGCAAGATGGCTCAGCGTGGGCAGATCGAAGGCGCGCTTTTGGACGGGCCCTTGGCCTTTGACAATGCCATCAACCCGGAAGCCGCCCGGCTGCACGGCATGAACTCAGCCGTGGCCGGTGATGCGGACATCTTGCTGGTGCCGGATTTGGAGTCCGGCAGTCTCTTGGGTAAATTGCTGGAGTACATGGCCGGCGCTGTCAGTTGCAGTGTGCTGTTAGGCGCGGCGCAGCCGGTGGCCATGAATGGGCGCAGCGACAGTGCTCAAGCACGGCTGGGCTCGCTCGCTTTGGCTGCGCTCGCGGCCAGCCACGGCTAGTCCAGGCGAATCACCTCATCGCCGGCCTCGGCCTGGCAGCTCTGGGCAAGCGCTGGCCCCCAGCCGCGGCGCACCAGCACCTGCTGCTGGGTGTGGCAGAACTCGATGCGCTGGGCACCTGGAATGGCGGTCTGAACAAAGGCTTCAATGGCGGCCGGCATGCTGACGCGATAGCGGCCGGCCTGCTGATCGGTGCCGGGGTGATCATCGTTATGCACCCAGGGAATCGCCGCCGCGGCGGCCCAAAGCAAGGGCTGAAAACCCAGATCAAAAGTGGCCGGCTGGTAGGCCTTCGCTTGCAACCAGCCCTGGGCCTGCGCTCGCAAATCCTGCGTCGCCTGCCCCGACCCTTCTATCGACCCAGCCAAGCCACCAAAAACACTGGCCAGCAACTCCACCACCCACTGATTGCAGTTTTGATAGCGGGTGCTGAAAGCATAGGCATTGGCGCTGTAGTCGGGGGCCAGCAGGCTCAGCGCATGCCGGCGGTCCAGGGCCGCGCGCTCGATGTGCGCCGACTGCGGCTGCGGCAAAAGCAGCACCGACAGGAAAGCCACTTCTTTCGAATTGGCGCCCAAGAGGAAGCCGGACAAGCCCTGGTCATACAGGCGCGGCTGAGCCTGATCGCAGGCGTAATACAGCTGCCGCACCGACCAAGGCGTGTTCTCGCTCGCCTTCAGTGCAAAGCCGGCATGCGAGTAGCGCATGCCAAAACGCCCGAGCTCGGTGCCAGCCCGGGCCACCAAGGCCACGCCATGGCCGCTACGATCGAGCTCGCTCTTGACCACCGCGGCAAATCTCAGCAATTTGTCTTGCTGACCCGCATCCAGCTGCGGCGGCTGCTCACAAAATCGCAGTCCGCCGGCCAAGGCTCCAGCGGAGCTTGCGCTCAACAAGAGCGCAACACAGGCCCGCACCGGCTGTGAAATGCCCCTCACTCAGAGCACGAGGCTCTGGCTGTTCAGTTCGCGGTACCACTCGTCGGTCAAGACCAGGAAGAAGGCTTGTTTGGTCTTGTGGTCGGCAAACTCCAGGCCGTAAGCGTGTTCGCGAGCGGTGACCATTTGGCCGGTGCTCAGCCCGGTCTTCTCAAAAGTCTTCTGCGGCAGCACCAAGAAAGCCAGTTCCTGCGCTTGTCCTTGCGACGCTGCAGCTTGCAACTGCAGGCGCACCATACCGGCCTGGTCGGGCACGGCCGCCACATCGATGATGCGGTAGTCACCCGCCGAAGCGGTCTTTTCATTGCTGGACGAAGCGCTGGATTGCTGCGAAGACTTGGAGCCGCTGCTGGCGGCGCTGCTGGCACCCTCGGCAGCCGACGAAGCGGTGGAGCTGGCAGCACCCGCTGGATTGGCCGTTAGGGCCAACAAACTCAGGCACAGGCTGGCAGCAGCCGAATGAACGTTCATGGCGTTCAAATTGATACGAGACTTCATCATCGTCAGGCCTTCTTCATGGGTGGATTGAGCGGCGGCAATGGTAGCAAGCCGGCAAGACACCCAGGTTTCAAACCCGAAGAATCTCCGCTGTCTCGGTCTGTGCCGGCACCAGGTCTCGCCGCAACTGCGCCAACTCATCCAGCAGTCCGGGTGGGCAGCAGCGCTCGGTTTGCACCTGACCGGCATAGACACAGGCCTCGTTGCCATCCAAGCTGATCCAATCCCCTTCGCGCAGAAGGCGTTCGCCAAAACGAACCTCGTGCGCAGCTTCGTCCAATTGCATGCCCTCGCAGGCCAGCAGGCAGACCTTGCCCATCTGCCGTGCCACCACGGCGGCATGCGAGGTGCGGGCGCCGTTTTGGGTCAAGAGGCCCAAAGTGAGCGCCAAGGCGGCGCTGTCGGCGGTTTCAGCGTCACGCCGCAACAGCACAGCCGGCTGGCCGGCCGCCTGGGCCGCCAGCGCGCCGGCTTCGTCCAACACGATGCGTCCGGTCACCACCCCGCTGCTGGCCGCCTGCGCACGCGCCAGCGGCTGCAGCGCTTGGCCATCGGCGGCGAGTACGCGGCTGATCTGCAGGGCCTCGGCGTCCAGGCCCACACAGCGTTGCCGGGCGGTCGCTTGACCGATCACACCCTCGCGCCACAGGTCCAGCGCAATACGGGCCTGGGCTTGCGGGCTGCGTTTGCCGTCGCGCGTCTGCAGCAAATACAAACGTCCCTCCTGCACGGTGAACTCAAATTCCTGCATCTCGCCCATCTGGCGCTCCAGGCGCCCACAAGCTTGCTGCAGTTCCTCCCAGACCTGAGGCAAAACCTGCTGCAACTGTTCATGCCCCTGAGCGCTGCGACGCCCCGAGACCACGTCTTCGCCCTGTGCATTGAACAAGAAATCCACCCACAGGCCGGGCGCGCCGCTACGCGGGTCGCGGGTGAAGCCGACCCCTGCGCCCGAGCGCGCGCCGGCATTGCCGAACACCATGGCCTGCACGGTGACGGCCGTGCCAATGGCATCGGCAACACCATGAGCGGCACGGTAACTGCAAGCCTTGGCGGACTGCCAAGACGCGAAAACAGCCGCAATCGCCTGTTGCAGCTGCGCCTGCGGCGACTGCGGAAAGGCGCTGCCGGCGGCTTCTTGGTAAAGCTGTAAAAAGCGCTGCGTCAGGCCGCGCAGCTCGGCAAAGTCGAGCTGGCGTTCATCGCGCCCCGCGCACAGGCGCTTCAACTCGTCCTCGAACAGTTCGGCGGGCAGGCCGCCCACCACCTCGGCAAAGCTGGCAATCAAACGGCGGTAGGCGTCCCAAGCCAGACGCGGATTGCCGGTCTGGCGAATCAGGCCCTGCACCGTGGCGTCGTTCAGGCCGATATTGAGCAGGGTTTCCATCATGCCGGGCATGGACACCGGCGCGCCGGATCGGACCGACAGCAGCAAAGGCCGGGCCGCATCGCCAAAACGCAGCGCGCCACTGGCCGACTCCAAAGCTTGCAGCGCGCTCGCCCAGGTCTCGGGGCTCGCTGCCTCGCTGCGCTTCTCCGCATCCGCGCAGAACTGCGTGCCCAAGACAAAGGCCGGCGGCACCGGCAGGCCCATCTGCGCCATACGCAACAGATTGAAGGCCTTGAAGCCCAGGCGCTGCGGGCTGGCCTGGGCCAGCGCTGTTTGGCCGGCGCAGCCCAAGAGAAAGAGATCCGGCGGCAAGGCCGCTGTGCTGCTGGCCTTCATGCGCCCACCTCGGTCTTGCTGAACACCAGCTCGCGCATGGCATAGGCCGCATTGAGCAAGCGATCCGAAGCCTGCTCTAACTGATTGGCCAAGTCGTTGACCAACATCAGCGCGGCCGCGTTGGTCAGCTCAGCGGCCATGCAGCGCTTGGCCGCCCGCAGCAACTCGTCGCATTGGCGCTCGGCACGCAAGACCTGCCAGGTGGCGGCCACAAACTCATCATGCTCGGCAGCTTCGCTGGCCGCATTCAGGCCACGCGCCACGGCCACCGCCTTGACCTGCTCTTGCGTCGCATGCAGCACCGCTTGCGCCAGCTGCGACAGCAAATCGCGCAGCTCGCGGTTCCAGCCTTGGTGATGATGATCGGCAATCAAGCTCAGCAAGAAGGCGCATTCCTCCAGCGCGTCGGCGGCATCGTCCGCCGGTTGCAAAAGGTTCGCAAACGCGGCCCAGCGCGGCTGGCGACGCGCTCGCTCGCGGGCCTGCATGACCAAATGGTCAGCCTGGCGCTCCCAGGTCTTGGCGCGCTGAGCCAGCTTGGTGGCGGCGTCTTTGTCTTGCTCCCAGCCATGCGCCAGGGCCTGGCTGATGCCCTCGGCCAAGGTCTGGCAATAGGCGGCGTGCTCGGCCAAGAGGTCAAACTCGGGCGCACGCTGTTGCAACTGCCGCGCCAGCAGCAAGCGGGCTTCATCGGCCACCAGAGCGCTGGGCTGGTTTTGCAGCAAGGCGTGTGAAGCCAGGCGCAGCACCTCGATCAAAAAGACCTGCGCACCGCTCTCGCCCAAGACCTCGTCCAGGCGATCGCCAATGCGAAAGGCATCAGCCCCCAGGGCCTGCATGGCTTCGAACAACATGCGCTCGCCGCCCGCTTTCAGCCAAGCCATATGGCCCACTTCCAGCCGGGCCGCCTCGGCCAGCACCGCAATCGCCTCCCGCTTGCCAACAAAGTTCAGCAGACGCTTGCGGGCTCGGTTCCAGTCGATCAAGAAGACGATGCGCGAAGCCACGCCCTCCAACATCCACAAGAGCTGGGCTTCGTCCTCGGCCGCAAAGCGAGCGGTGCCCAACTGATAGGCCTCGCCTTGATTCAGCCCCGCCGAGACGCGCGCCTCCGGCACGGACCATTGCCCGCCATAAGCGGCCAGTTGCGCCTGGAAAAACTCGAAACGGGTTTTGTGCAGATCTGAATAGGTCAGGCTGATGCTCAAACCTTGCACCTGCAGCACCAGCACATGCGCATCATTGGTGCCGATATCGTTTTGGATCAGCAAGCGCTCGCCGTCGCGGGTGGCGGCCGTGTCCAAACCGGGGTGGTCAAACTTCAAAGGCGCGGTGCGCTGCAGGCCGCGCATGAAAGCGGCCACACGGGGCCGATCGCCCTCCTCCAAGGCCCAGACATGGGCGCCCTCAATCAGCTCGCTGGCCAAGCTGGCGGCCAGCTGGTTGAGCTGTTTGTGCAGGTCCATCACCAAGAGGTGCAAGCTGTCGTCCGCAGCCTCGCCATGTTTGGCACGGTGGCCATGGCTCAGGCTGCGCAGCAAGGCAGGGCTGAGCAGTTCGTCTTGCACGGCCTCCAGGCTCGCGGTCCAGCGCGCCACTCGCTCGCGCGTGGCGCGGTCGATTTCGATTTGCAACAGGGGCCGAGCCATCAAGGCCAGGTCTTCGGCCAGTTGGGCGGCCAGGCGCGGCAGCTCGGGCAAGAGCACGTCTTCGCCCTCGCGGCTGGCCTGGGCCGGCATCTCGCGCAGCCAGGCGGCGTCCAGGCTGGCTGCGGCCATCTCGTGGCGCAAATCCGGCAAAGCCTCTTTAGGCGCCATGGCGTGGTTGGCGGCGGCTTGCAAGACCGTCAGGCACAGTTTCAATCGATCATTGGCCAGCAAGGCGGTTTTGACCCAGGCGGGCAAGAGCAGGCTGTGCTGACCCAGGGAAGCGACGGCGTCGGACTTTTGCATGATGGTGGCCGGAACAAAACGGCTCGCAATAAAGGGCCTGGCCAGTATGTTCAGTGCCGCGTGACAAGGGCGTTACAGCCGCTTGAATACGGCCTTAGCAGACCCTCTGCATGCAAAGCCCTTGATCTGGCGCAAATCGCAAAGCGCCGGGCAAGAAAAAAGCCGGGCCCTCTGGATGAGGACCCTGCTTTGGCTAAAGGTCTAGACGCCTGAAGAAATCAGGCCAGCCCATCAACGCTTGGGCGCAAACGCAGCATCACCAAACTGCCAGAGGAAGAAGCTCCACACATCGGCGGTTTCGTCCAGGCGCTGCGCCACGCTGGAGCCCATGCCGTGGCCGGCTTCAAAGTCCACGCGCAGAATCACCGGGCGGGTCTTATAGCTGCCGGGGTTGGCGGTTTGCATGCGAGCGGCGAGTTTCGACGGGATCCAGGCTTCCACACGCGGGTCGTTCGCACCGGTGGTAACGATCACGGCCGGATAGTTCTGGCCGTCCTTGACGCGGTGATAAGGGCTGATCGCATACATGCTCTTGAAGTGCGCCGGGTTGGTGACCGTGCCGAACTCGGCAATATTCGGTGCGCCATTCAGCGTCAATTCCATGCGCAACATATCGGACAAGCCCACCGCGCTTTGCGCCGCGGCGAACAGCTCCGGCCGCTGCGTCACCGCGCCGCCGATGGTGATGCCGCCGGCACTGCCGCCGGTGCCGGCCAGGGTGGCGGGCGAGGTGTATTTGTTGGCGATCAACCATTCGGCGCAGGCGATGAAGTCCGACACCGTGTTTTGCTTGGTGGCGATATAGCCGCCACGATGCCATTCCTCACCCAGCTCGCCGCCGCCGCGCACATGACAAACCGCCTGCACGCCGCCGCGCTCCAACCAAGCCAAGCGGGTCGCGCCAAAACGCGGCTCTTGGGTGATGCCGTAAGCGCCATAAGCCGTCAGAACCGTGGGACGCTTGCCGTCCAAAGCCACACCCTTGGGCGCCAGGATGGACAGCGGCACCATCACACCGTCATGGCTCTTGACCATGACGCGGCGCGCGTCGACACCCGAAGCATCCACGGCCAAGGTCTTTTGAATGTCCAGCTTGCGGGCCGGGGCGTCCAGCTTGCCGCCGGCTTGCAGCAAGAGGCTTTGCGGCGCTTGGGTCCAGCCTTCCAGCAAGACCAGCAACTCGCCGCCCTTCAGCGGCGTCACATTGCGCAAGGTGCCTTCAAACGGCAGGGCCACCGTGCCCACTTGAGCCGACTTGCCATGTGCGTGCGCCACGCGCCAGAGCTTGCTAACGCCCGCGTCCAAGGACTTCACATACACCGCATCTTCAGCGGGCATCAGCTCTTGCAGCACGCTCTCACCAGCGGCCATCGCGGTCTTGAAGGCCGGCTTGGCGGTCTTCAGGTCCAGGCTCAGCAGATCCCGGCGCGAGGCCTTCTTTTGGCTCAATGCATAGACGGTGCTGCCGGCCAAGGCGGCGCGAGTGATCTTGTCGCTGGACGAGATCACCTGACGCCACGCCGCTTGACCACCCAGCTTTTGCACCTGGTCCAGGCTGGCCACCCAGTAGGAGCGCTCCGCCGCGTCACCGTGCAAGACCTCGGCCAGCACCCAGGGCGAGCCCTTGCTGACATGCACATGGAAGAGGTCGGGCACCTCGAACTTGATCTTTTTATTGGCTTCCCAGCCGAACACCGCCACATCCTTGGCCGGGTCCTGGCCCAGGATGTGCAGGAACAGCGCGCTCTTGTTGTAGCGCTCCTCGACCGGGTGGCGGTTGTAGATAAAGCCGCTGCCATCGGGCAACCAGGCCATGCCGCCTTCGTTCAGGCCGGTGCGATCGATGGTGTCGGCCAGGAACTTGCCGGTGGCAGTGTCCAGCACCCGCAGCACGCTGTTCTCGGAGCCGCCCTTGGACAGGCCAATCGCCATCAATTTGCCGTCCGGCGAGACGCTGTTCCAGTCGACGGCATGCTTGCCGGGCTCACCCGGCAAGTTGTTCGGGTCCAGCAGCTCGCGCTCGGCGCCTTCCAGACCCTCGCGAATCCACAGGCTCGCCTGGTTCTGGCCGGGCTTGCGCTTGAAGTAAAACAAGCGGCCCGTCACCATTTCGTAGCCGCCGGTGCTTTCGCCCGCATCGGCCAGGGCGCCCAAGCGTGCGCGTAAGGCGGCCCGACCCGGCAATTCAGCCAGCACGCCGGCAGCGTAATCCGCCTGGGTGCGCATCCAAGCCTGCATCTCGGGGGACTTTTGATCCTCCATCCAGCGGTAGGGGTCGACCACCGAGGTGCCGTGATACACATCGGTCACGGGCTTGACCGGTGTGGCGGGATAAGGGCTTTGCGCTTGTGCGGCAAACGAAGCGCAAAGGGCGGCAACAAGGGCGGACTGGATGAGGATGCTGGGTTTCATTTTTGGCCTGTCGTTCAGAACTGACTTCCGCGGTAGCGGCGAATTCGAAGCGAAACAGTGTACGCACGATGAAGGCTGGGTCTGAAAGTGATGTCCAGCGCTATCATCCGGCCGCCTCGCCGAGCCGACCCTGAAGCTGGGGCAGGCCCAGGCTGCGAAGCCGCCCGCTGAGAACCATGCAAGTGACCGCGTCGAAGAAACCAGCGCCCATGAAGAACAAGCTCCACACTCGCATGCCCCAAGTGCTTTTGCGCAGCCTTGCCCTTTCGCTGACCCTGAGCCCTTTGGCCCAAGTTGAGGCCGCGAGCAGCACGCCAGACTTTCAGCTGAAGCCCAAGCGCATCGACCAAGTCTTCTCCGACTTCACCTCGCAGAGCCCCGGTTGTGCCCTCGGAGTATTCAGTCGCGGCAAGATGCTTTACGCACGCGGCTACGGCCTGGCCGAGCTGAACCATGGCGTTCGCATTCAGCCGAACACGGTGTTTGACATCGGTTCCACCTCCAAGCAGTTCACCGCGCTGGCCTTGCTGATGCTGGCCCGCGACGGCAAGCTGAGCTTGGACGATGACGTCAGGCGCTACCTGCCGGAGTTGCCCGATCTGGGCGTGACGATCAGCTTGCAGCAACTGCTCTGGCACACGGCCGGGCTGCGCGACTACAACGAGCTGATGCTGTTGGCCGGCTATAAGGAAGAAGACGTCACCGAAGATGCGGACGCCCTGCGCCTTTTGATCGCCCAGCGCGGACTCAATTTCGCGCCCGGCAGCCGCTACAGCTACAGCAATAGCGGGTATTTTCTTGCCGCCATGGTGGCCCAGCGGGTGAGCGGGCAAAGTCTTGACGCGCTGCTGCAGCAACGCGTTTTCAAACCGCTTCGCATGGCGAGCACCCATGTCCGCACTGACCACACCCAAGTGGTGCCGCGTCGCGCCAGTGCCTATCGGCTGCAGCAAGACCGCTACGTGATCAATATGGCGAACTGGAATCAGCCCGGCGACGGCGCGGTGCAGTCCACCGTGCAAGACCTGGCCCTGTGGGATGCCGAACTGGACCAGCCGACCGTACTCCCCCCCAATTTGCTGCGCACCTTGCAGACCCCGGGCCACTTGAGCAATGGCCAGACGCTGGGCTATGCCAACGGGCTGGAGCGCGACCACTACCGCGGTTTGACGCGGATTCAGCACGATGGTTCATGGGCGGGCTACCGGGCCGTCTATCTGAGATTCCCGGAGCAGCATCTCGGCCTGGCGCTGACCTGCAACAGCGCCGAAGCCGACCCCGTGGGTCTGGCGGAGCAGGTTGCTGATCTGGTGCTGGCGCGCCATTTGCAGCCCATGCCCCCTGCGCCGCCGAGCGTGGCTTTGTCGCCGGCCGCAGCCCAAGGCTTTGTGGGCCGCTACCTGGAAGATCAAGGCAGCGAAGTCTTGATGCTCACACTCGACGATAAGGGGCAACTGCAATGGAACGCCGGTGACGCGATGCTCCCGCTGCAGGCCCTGAACGCTGAGCAGGTGCAAACAAGCAGCGGCCGAACGCAAATGACGCGCAGCGAAGAGGGATTGATGCTGCGCAGAGCGGGCATCGAGCGCCCTCTTGTGTTTCGTCGACTCGCCAACTACCTGCCAGACGAAGCCAGCTTGCAGAGCCTAGTGGGGCGCTACCAGAGCCCCGAGCTGCACACCCAATGGGAGCTAGTGCGCAAAGGTACCCAAGGTTTGATCCTGCGCTCGCGCGGTTTGGCTGACCCCGTTTTGCAGGCCCTCAGCCCGGACCTGTGGCAGGGCTTGAATTTCACGCTGCGCCTGGAGCGCGACGCGCAGGGCCGCTTGCAAGGCTTTGTCTATGACAGCGATCAGGTGCGCGGCGTGCGCTTCCAGCGCATGTGACAAGCCCCCGCCCGGCGATCAGCGACAATGCCGCTCATATGTTTGCACTGTTCGATGAAGCCGGAAAATTTCTCGCCGGCCGCGTGATGTCTGAAGCCGATAGCTCGATGCAGGTCGAGTTGGAGTCGGGGAAGCGCGTCAAGGTCAAGGCAGCCAATGTGCTGCTCAAATTTGATAAACCCAGCCCGGCCGAATTGATCGCCGAGGGCCAGCGCTTGGCGCAAGAGATCGATCTCGATTTGGCCTGGGAGTTCGCACCCGAGGCTGAGTTCGGCTTTGCCGATCTGGCCCGCGAGTATTTCGACGCCAAGGCCAGCGTGGCTCACCAAGTCGCCGCCCTGTTCCGCTGCTTTGAGGCGCCGCATTACTTCCGCCGTGCCGGCAAGGGCCAGTTCAAAAAAGCCTCCGAGGAAGTGGTCAAGGCCGCCTTGCTGGGCCTGGAGCGCAAGCGCCTGCAAGCGCTGCAGATCGAAGAATGGGCGACCGAATTGGTGGCCGGCCGCTGCCCGACGCCGATTGCCGACCAGATCTACAAAATTCTGTTCAAGCCCGACAAAAATGGCCCCGAGTACAAGGCCGTGGTGCTGGCCACCCAGCGTTCGCACAAAGCGCCGCTGAACCTGCTGCAAGGTGCCGGCGCCATCACCAGCGCCTACCAGTTCCACTGGAAGCGCTTCCTGTTCGAGCATTTCCCCAAGGGCGTGGGCTTCCCGGCCCTGAGCGCGCCGGAAATCAAGGACGAGTTGCCGCTCTCCAGCGTCAGCGCCTTCTCAATCGACGATTCGGCCACCACCGAAATCGACGATGCCTTGTCGGTGCAAGGCCTGGGCACGGGCGAGGTCATCTTCGGCATCCACATCGCAGCGCCTGGCCTGGCCTTCACGCCCGACTCAGCCATCGACAAGGTGGCGCGCGAGCGCCTGTCCACCGTCTATATGCCGGGCTGGAAGCTGACCATGCTGCCGGACGAGGTGGTGCAGGCCTACACCCTGATCGAAGGCCGCGCCTGCCCGGCCGTGTCTTTGTATGTGACGCTGGACGAAGCCACGCTGGCGGTGAAGCGCAGCGAGACCAAGTTGGAGCGCGTGCCCATCACCGCCAATCTGCGCCACGACAAGCTGGACGAGGTGATCACCACCGCCACGCTGACCGGCGAAGCGCCGGCCGACTACGCTTTTGCGACCGAACTGGCCTTTGCCTTCCGCCTGGCCAACAGCTTGAAGGCGCAGCGCGAGGTGGTGCGCGGCAAGCCGGAGAACTTCAACCGGCCGGATTACAACTTCCGCCTCGACTCGAATGGCGAGCACGAGCCCAAGGGCGGCGAGATCGTCAGCATCAGCACCCGCCGCCGTGGCGCGCCGCTGGACTTGATCGTCGCCGAGGCCATGATTCTGGCCAACTCCACCTGGGGCGGCTGGCTGAACGATATGGGCCTGCCCGGCATCTACCGCAGCCAGGCCAGCATGGCGCCTGGCGTCAAGGTGCGCATGGGCACGCGCGCCCAGCCGCATGCCGGCCTGGGCGTGGCCCAGTACACCTGGTCGACCTCGCCCCTGCGCCGCTATGTGGACTTGGTGAACCAGTGGCAGATCATTGCCTGCGTGCGCAATGGCCGCACTGCCGCCTTGGTGGCGCCCTTCAAGCCGAAGGACGCGAATCTGTTCTCCATCATCTCGGGCTTTGATGCGGCTTATGCCGCCTACAACGGCTTCCAAAACGGCATCGAGCGTTTCTGGACGCTGCGTTACTTGGCGCAGAACCAGATCACCGAGCTGACCGCCACCGTCATGAAAGACGGCCTGGTGCGCGCCGATGAGCTGCCCTTGGTCTTCAAGGCCCTGGGCTGCGAACCGCTCGCGCGCGGCGCCCATGTGCGGGTGCGCATCACCGGCACCGACGAGATGACGCTGGATGTGCACGCCACACTGATCGAGCGCCTGGATGAAGCCCTGCCAGCCGCGACCGACGAAGACTCAGGCGAAGATGAAGAGGAAGGCGCCGGCCCGCTGACCCTGGCGCTGGACATGGCGCCGCTGGAAGAAGAAGGCGCCTCGCCCAACAGCCCCGAGGCGACCCCGACCTGACGATGGCCGGCAAGCTCTCCACCCTCCAACTCGCATTGCTGATCTCGCTGGGCGTTCACGGCGCCCTGTTGAGCTTGCGTGTGGTGGACCCGGAGCGCTTCAACCGCATTTTTCAGGACACGCCGCTGGAGGTGGTGCTGGTCAACACCCGCTCGGACGAATCGCCCGCCAAGGCCCTGGCCTTGGCGCAGGCCAATCTGGCCGGTGGCGGCGACCAAGAAAGCGGCCGCTCCACCTCACCCCTCCCGCCCTCCAAGCTGATGGAAGTGGGCGACGCCAGCGAGTCGCAACGCGCCCAAATCGCCCAGCTGCGCGAGCAAGAGCAGCAATTGTTGGCCCTGGTGCGGCGCGAGTTGGCCGCCATGCCCTCCCCCGACCCCAGGCGCGAGCGCGCTGAGGCGGCGTCTCAAGAACAGGTGGAGCGACGCCGCCAATTGGTGCAGTTGCTGGCCGAGATTGAAAAGCGCGTCAACGAAGAAAGCGCCAGGCCGCGCAAACGCTATGTCAGCCCCGCCACCCGCGAGGTGGTCTACGCCCAGTATTACGACGCGCTGAGGCGCCGGGTCGAAGCGCGCGGCACCCGCGACTTCCCGGAGTACAAAGGCAAGAAGCTGTACGGCGAGCTGACGATGAATATCCACGTCAACCAGCGAGGCCGCGTCATCGAGACCGATATCGTCAGCTCCTCGGGCAATCCGGTGCTGGACCGCCGGGCCGAAGCCATCGTGCGCGCGGCCGGACCCTTCGGCACTTTCACCAACGCCATGCGCCAAGGTGCCGAGGTGCTGGTGATCACCTCACGCTTCAGATTCACCCACGAGGATGGCCTGGAGACCAGCCTCACGCCCGCCGCCTCCCCATGAGCGAAACCCTCTCTGTACTTGATCGCTACGCCGTCGCCGGCAACCCGGTGGCGCACAGCCGCTCCCCCGAGATCCACGCCGCCTTTGCCGTGCAAACGGGGCAAAGCCTGATTTATGAGCGCCTGCTGTGCCCGCTGGACGCTTTTGTCGAGACCGTCCAGGCCTTTGCTGCGGCGGGCGGCCGTGGCTGCAATATCACCGTGCCTTTCAAATTTGAGGCCCATGCCCTGGCCGCACGGCTGAGCCCTCGCGCCCAGTTGGCCGGCGCGGTCAACACCTTGCGCTTTGACGCCGAGGACTGGTTCGGTGACAACACCGATGGCGCCGGCCTGCTGCGCGACATCGAACAGAACGCCCAGCGCCCGCTGGCCGGCCGCCGTGTGTTGCTTCTCGGCGCTGGCGGCGCCTCGGCGGGCGTCTTGGGCAGTTTGATTGGGGCCAAGCCCGCAGAAGTGCAAGTGGCGAATCGCAGCGTGGACAAGGCCGAGTCGCTGATCACCGCGCACCAAGCCTTGGCCGACGAGATGGGCGTGAAGCTCAGCGCCGCCAGCCTGCAAGACTGCGGCCGTGGTTTTGACGTCTTGATCAACGGCACCAGTGCCAGCCTGGCTGGCGCCGCAGTGCCGGTCGGCCCTGAAGTGCTGGCGCCTGGCGCCCTGGTGGTGGACATGATGTATGGCCCCGCCGCCGCCCCGTTTTTGAACTGGGCGCGCAGCCATGGTGCCGAGACGCGCGACGGTTTGGGCATGTTGGTCGAACAAGCGGCCGAGGCTTTTGAGATTTGGCGCGGCCGCCGACCCGACACCGCGCCGGTCTTGCGCTCGCTTCGCCAAAGCGTGGACGAGAAGCCGGCCGCATGAAGCTGCTCGGGCGTTTCTTGCTGCGCTTGCTGGCCTTGCTGCTGCTGGGCGTCTTGGCTTTGCAGCTCTACTTCGCAGGGCGCATTGCCTTGATGAATGTGCTGGCGCCGCAGTCCACCACCTTTCAGCGCTCGGAAGCCTGGCGCTTGGCTGTGGAACAGCAGCACATCGCCTGGAGCCAGCAATGGGTGGATGACGACGCCCTGTCCAAACACTTGAAACGTGCGGTCATCGCCAGCGAGGACGCCGGCTTTGTCGAACATGGCGGGGTCGAGTGGGAGGCGCTGGAGAAAGCCTGGAATCGCAACCAGCGCGAAGAAGCCAAGGCCGAGAAGCGCGTTGCCCAGGCCAGCCCGGCCGCCAAGGCCCGCGCGGCGGCGCGGCCGCCCAAGATCATCGGCGGCTCCACCATCACTCAACAACTGGCCAAAAACCTCTTCCTCAGTGGCGAGCGCAATCTGGCGCGCAAGGGGCAAGAGTTCGTCATCACCCTGCTGTTGGAAGCCATGCTCAGCAAGGCGCGCATCTTGGAGATCTACCTGAACAATGTCGAATGGGGCGAAGGCGTGTTTGGCGCTCAGGCCGCTGCGCGCCACTACTTCCGGGTGAATGCACAGCAGTTGTCTGCGGCGCAGGCTGCCCGGCTGGCCGTCATGCTGCCGGCGCCCAAGCGTTTTGAGAAACGCCCTTCCTCGCCCTATGTGCTTTCGCGCGCCGCTACCATCGAAGCCCGCATGCCAGCGGTTGAGCTGCCCTGAGCTTTTCCATGCCCTCTGACAACACCATCACCGCCGAAATCGCCGCCACCGCCGCCCGTCTGGTCGTCGAAGAAGGGCTGGAATACGGCCCCGCCAAACAAAGAGCCCTGAAAACCTTAGGCTTGCCGCGCAATGGCCGCGCGCCGCTGCCGAGCAACGACGAATTGGAAGAGGAAGTCCGCGACTATCTGGCCCTGTTCTGCGCCGACACCCAGCCGGCCGAATTGGCCGCGCTGCGCGAGTTGGCGGCCGTCTGGATGGAGCGGCTGGCCGAGTTTCGGCCGCATCTTTGCGGCGCGGTGTGGCGGGGCACGGCCACGCGCTTGTCCAATATCCACTTGCAGCTCTACTGCGATGACAGCAAATCGGCCGAAATTGCCTTGATCAACCAAGGCGTGGACTATGAAGTCGGCGCCACCAGCAATGCCCGAGGGCGCGAGATTGATGTGCTTTCGCTGTCCGCCCCCTGCCGGGCCTTGGGCGAACATGTCACCCTGCACCTGAGCATTTTGGATTTTGACGACTTGCGCGGCGCCTTGAAGACCGACTCGCAAGGCCGCAGCGAACGCGGGGATCTGGCCGCCCTGCGCAAACTGATGGAGAACGCATGAAGTCCGAGATCACCGCAAGTCCGCGGCGCAAGCTGCTATTGGCCGCCGCTGGCCTTGGCGCCGCCGGGCTGGGCGTGGGCGCCGCCTTGAAGCGCCAGCCCGAAGCGCTTTCAGCCCCGGCCCAGACCTTTTGGCTCAGCCGCTTCGACAAGCTCGACGGTGGCGAGTTGCTGACCAGCAGCTTGCGTGGCAAGCCTTTGCTGCTGAACTTCTGGGCCACCTGGTGCCCGCCCTGCGTCAAAGAACTGCCCGAAATCGCTCAGTTTCAGCGCGAATTCCAATCCAAGGGCTGGCAAGTCCTGGGTTTGGCGGTCGATGCGCCGAGCGCCGTGCGCGAGTTCTTGAAGAAAGTTCCGGTCGATTTAGCAATGGGTTTGGCCGGATTGACCGGCACGGACTTGAGCCGCAAACTCGGCAACAGCCAGGGAGGCCTGCCCTTCAGCGTGGCATTTGGCGCTTCCGGCGAGATTGTTTGGCGCAAATTGGGGGTCACCAGCTTGGCCGAATTGCAGCAAATGGCGGCCAAGCATTCTTGAGGCGGCTTGACACCCCCCTAGTTTGGCAAGCGCATCTGCCGGCCGGGGTCAAGCGATTTATTTCTGGCGTCTTGCGTCGAAGTCCGCTTAAAACGCGTAAAGTTCGCCCTTTTCCGCTTCTAGTGTCTTCACTCTAACCGGCGCATCAAGCGCCAAGCAGGGTCACACCGCGTCGCTGATGCAGATTCTCGTTATCCATGGTCCCAACCTCAATATGCTCGGCACCCGCGAGCCGGGGGTGTATGGCTCGCAAACTTTGGCGCAGATCGATGCTGATCTCGCCGAAAAGGCAGCTAATGCGGGGATTGAACTAAAATCCTTCCAAAGCAACCATGAAGGCGCTTTGGTTGACCGCATTCAGGCCGCAGCAAGTGACGGCAGCCGGTTCATCATCATCAACCCGGCGGCTTACACCCACACCAGTGTGGCCATGCGCGATGCGCTAGCTGCAGTGGCCCTGCCTTTTGTCGAAGTTCATCTGTCCAATATCCACAAGCGCGAAGCATTTCGGCAGCACAGCTTTTTTTCCGCACTCGCCGATGGCGTGATTTGCGGGCTGGGCGCCCAGGGCTATCAACTGGCCCTGAGTTACGCGATTGAGAAGCTCCGCAGCCCCGTCTGAATCTTTCGATTTGAGCCGAGGCGTCGGTGGACGATGCCGTTTAGTCAACAAAACACAATAATCAATCTCGCTGGAGAAACCCTATGGATCTGCGCAAGCTCAAGACCCTGATCGACCTGGTGTCCGAGTCGAACATCTCTGAACTTGAAATCACCGAAGCCGATGGCAAGGTGCGCATCGTCAAGTCGGACGGCTCAGTCGCCGTGCCCATGATGATGGCCGCGCCCGCCGCAGCGCCTGTGGCCGCAGCCCCAGTGGCCGCAGCCGCTGCCCCGGCGGCCGCAGCGCCCGTGGCCGCTCCGGTCGAAACCGGCCATATCGTCAAGTCGCCCATGGTCGGCACTTTCTATCGCGCCTCCGGCCCGAACGCCAAGCCTTTTGGCGAAGTCGGTCAACAGATCAAAGAAGGCGATCCGATCTGCATCATCGAAGCGATGAAGATCATGAACGAGATCGAGGCCGACAAGACCGGCACGATCACCAAGATCTTGTGCGAGAACGGCCAGCCGGTCGAGTTTGGTCAGCCCTTGTTCGTCATCGAATAAGGATCCGCGATGTTCAAAAAGATTTTGATTGCCAACCGAGGCGAGATTGCGCTGCGCATTCAGCGCGCCTGCCGCGAGTTGGGCGTGAAGTCGGTGGTCGTTTACTCGGAAGCCGACCGGGACGCCAAGTACGTCAAGTTGGCCGATGAGGCAGTTTGCATTGGCCCCGCAGCCTCTTCGCAAAGCTACCTCAGCATGCCGGCCATCATCGCCACCGCCGAGGTGACCGATGCCGAAGCGATTCACCCCGGCTATGGCTTCCTGAGCGAGAACGCCGACTTTGCCGAGCGCGTCGAGCGCAGCGGCTTCACCTTCATTGGCCCAACGCCCGAATCCATCCGCATGATGGGTGACAAGGTGTCTGCCAAGCAGGCGATGATTCGCGCTGGCGTGCCCTGCGTGCCCGGCTCGGAAGGCGCTTTGCCCGATGACCCCAAGGAAATCGTCCGCATTGCCCGTTCGGTCGGCTACCCGGTCATCATCAAGGCCGCTGGCGGCGGCGGTGGCCGCGGCATGCGCGTGGTGCACACCGAGGCCGCCCTGGTCAATGCAGTGCAGATGACACGCACCGAAGCCGGTGCCGCCTTCGGCAACCCCGAGGTCTATATGGAGAAGTTCCTCGAGAACCCTCGCCATATTGAGATCCAGGTCTTGGCTGACACGCACAAGAGCGCCGTGTGGTTGGGCGAGCGTGACTGCTCCATGCAGCGTCGCCACCAAAAGATTCTGGAAGAAGCGCCGGCTCCCGGCATCCCGCGCCGCATCATCGAGAAAATCGGGGACCGCTGCGCTGCCGCTTGCCGCAAGATGAACTACCGCGGCGCCGGCACTTTCGAGTTCCTGTACGAGAACGGCGAGTTCTACTTCATCGAGATGAACACCCGCGTGCAGGTGGAGCATCCGGTCACCGAACTGGTGACGGGCATTGACATCGTGCAGATGCAGATCAAGGTGGCGGCCGGCGAGAAGTTGCCCTTCACCCAGCGCAATATCGTGATGCGTGGTCACTCGATCGAATGCCGCATCAATGCAGAAGACCCCTTCAAGTTCACACCATCGCCTGGCCGCATCACCATGTGGCACGCGCCCGGCGGCCCTGGCGTGCGGGTGGATTCGCATGTGTACACCAACTACACGGTGCCGCCGCACTATGACTCGATGATCGGCAAGATCATCGTGCACGGCGACACTCGCGAACAGGCTTTAGCGCGCATGCGCATCGCCTTGTCAGAGACCGTGGTGGAAGGCATCTTGACCAATATCCCGCTGCACCGCGAGTTGATGGTGGACGCCAAGTTTGTCGAGGGCGGCACCAACATCCATTACCTCGAGGGCTGGATGAGCCAGCACAAGCGATGAGCGGCGAAGCACAAGATCCGAACCCAGCGACGCTGCACGAGTTGCTGCTGATTTGCGGCGAGGACGATGTTGAAGTCGTCAGCGACGCCTTGATGGAACTCGACGCTTTGGCGGTGTCGGTGGAAGACGCCGATGCCGACACCGATGCCGAACAAGCCTTATTCGGCGAGCCCGGCATGCCAGCGCCCAAGGGCGGCTGGCAGCGCTCGGTCGTCAAGGCCTTGTTCCCGGATGAAGACCAAGCGACCGAGTGCGCGACCTTGATCCTCAGCCAGGACTGGGCTGCCGATGTTCATGTGCAAGCCATTCAAGCAGTGGCCGAGCAAGATTGGGTGCGCCTGACCCAGTCGCAGTTTGCTCCGGTGGAAATCACGCCTGAGTTCTGGATTGTTCCGTCCTGGCATCAAGCGCCCGAACAAGCGAAGCAAGTGATGCGCTTGGACCCGGGCCTGGCCTTCGGTACCGGCACCCACCCGACCACACGCATGTGCTTGCGCTGGATTGCCCAGCACGCCGCCTTGAGCCCCACATGGAGCCGCGTGCTGGACTACGGCTGCGGCTCTGGCATCTTGGCCATTGGCGCCGCCCTGCACGGCGCACAAAACATTGATGCGGTGGACATTGACCCGGCCGCCATCACGGCCAGCCAAGATAACGCCAAGGCTAATCAGGTCACGCTGAAGGCCGCCATGCCCGATGCGGCGCATGGCGAGTACCCCTTGGTGCTGGCCAATATTCTGGCAACGCCCTTGAAGCTACTGGCACCCTTGCTCGCAGCCCACTTGGCACCCGGCGCCCATCTGGTCTTGGCTGGCATTCTGGCGCGCCAAGCCGATGAGTTGAAGGAAGCCTATGCGCCTTGGCTGAAGCTCGAGGTCAGCGACGAAGAAGAAGGCTGGATCTTGATGACGGCGCAGCGCGCCTGAATTCAAGCGTGACGCCTCAAGTCCACGGTCACTTCCGCAGGATATCGGGCAGACTCATGGCATGATTGCGCCATGAGTCTCGCCACCCGTTGTACCGCTTGCGGCACCATCTTTCGGGTGGTGGAAGATCAGCTTCGCGTCTCCGAAGGCTGGGTTCGATGCGGCCGCTGCGCCGAAGTGTTCGATGCCCGCGAGCAGTTGTTCGACATCGACCGCGAAGCCCCTCCTCCATGGCCACCGCAAAGCGCAGCACCCATCGAAGCGCCGCACTCGCGATCTTTTAACGAGCCGCCCGCGGACGATTGGGCAGAGCCAGCACCGCACAGCAGGCAGTTCCGAGAGCAAGCGCCGGAATCGGAAGCTCAGCCTCCAACTTGGCCCAACAGCCAAGCGCCCGGCCACGCGAACAGCCGCTTCAATGAGCAGCAAGAAGACTCAAGGTTCAGCCAGCACCCAAGCACCACAGAGCATCACTTGGGCGCCGCCGAATCACGCGAGTTTGTAGCGGAAAGAACGGAAGCACGAACAGAGTCACGTCCAGAGGCTCGCCACGACTCACGCCTCGATTCGCAATTCGACGCCCGGCAAGAACCCCAGTGGGACGATTCGCCCAGCAATCAGCCCGCAGTCGCACCAGCCCCGCGGGAGGACAGCAGGCGCGTCTCGCCACCAGCCATCGATCCCATCGACATGGGCGATGGGCCTGATGTATTGCTGAGTCCCAAGCTCCTTGATGCCAGCAAGAGCAAGCCCGCGACCGATGACAAGAAGTCCGCGTCAGCGGCTGAGTCGGCCACGAGCAGCCAGCCCGTGCCCGAGTTTCTGCGCAAACACTCGGACGCCAAATCGTCCAAGCAAGGGGCTGCCTTGAAGTGGGGCCTGGGACTGACCGCAGTCTTGCTCTTTGCAGCCCTACTGCTTCAATTCGGCCTGCAATTTCGCGATGCTTTGGCAGCACAGCAAGCCCCCCTGCGCCCGGCACTGGAAGCCTTGTGCCAATTGAAGGGCTGCGAGCTGAAACCCTGGCACAACATTGAGGCCATCAGTGTTGAAACCAGTGCTTTGAATCAGGCCGGTGCTGGCAACCATTACAAACTACAGGTCGGCTTGCGCAACAAGAGCAAGGCCGAGGTGGCCACCCCTTGGGTTGAACTGAGCCTGACCGATGCCTCCGGCAAACTACTGGCCAAACGCAGCCTGCGCCCCTCGGAACTGCACAGCGACAAACCAGCCATGGCGCCGGGCTCGGAGCTGAACTTGCAGGCCTTGCTCTCCACCGGCCCCAGCAAAGTCAGCGGCTACAGCGTCGAGATCTTCTATCCCTGATCGTTCACATGTGTAGCGCTTGCTCTGCGAGCAAGTAGCGGCAAGTTCTGAGCATGGCGCATGGCCCAGCCGGGCGCGTCAACTCGCAGCAAACACTCATTCCGATCCAATTCCAGGCGTAAAAAAACCCGGCCGAAGCCGGGTTGGATCACCGTAGAGCCGAGCGTCCAGAAGGGACTCAGCTCTTGGGTGCAGAAGCTCAGGGCTTGTTGCCTGTAGGGAAAGGCCAAGCAGCTTGGGGGCTCAGCGCGGTCTTGGCGGCAGGAGCAGCAGCAGCGGGCTTTGCAGCAGCCTTCTTGGGTGCAGCGGCCTTAGGCGCAGCAGCCTTCGGAGCAGCCTTGGTCGTCTTGACTGGCGGCTTGACTGGCGTTGCGTCCTTCTTGACGGCAGCAGGCTTCTTCGCAGGAGCAGCGGCCTTCTTCGCAGGAGCAGCAGCCTTCTTCGCAGGTGCAGCGGCCTTCTTCGCGGGTGCAGCGGCCTTCTTCGCGGGTGCAGCGGCCTTCTTAGCGGGAGCAGCAGCCTTCTTCGCAGGTGCAGCAGCCTTCTTCGCAGGTGCAGCGGCCTTCTTCGCAGGTGCAGCAGCCTTCTTCGCAGGTGCAGCAGCCTTCTTCGCAGGTGCAGCAGCCTTCTTAGCGGGAGCAGCAGCCTTCTTCGCAGGTGCAGCAGCCTTCTTCGCAGGAGCGGCAGCCTTCTTCGCAGGAGCAGCAGCCTTCTTCGCAGGTGCGGCAGCCTTCTTCGCAGGAGCAGCAGCCTTAGGAGCAGCGGCCTTCTTTGCGGGAGCGGCGGCCTTCGGTGCGGCGGCCTTCTTGGCCGGAGCCTTCTTTGCAGTTGCCATGTTTCAGTTCTCCTTGATCAAGTGGAAAGAGCACTGCCCACATACGGACGGGCCGCTGCAGCGCAGTTATTCATCGCCCAGATGTCGCTTAAAGGTTGGCGCCCCGGTGCGGTGAATTGGGTAGCCGGTGTTCGTTCGAGCCTACAAAGCTCACAAATTCAAACGTCGAACACTGGCAAATTTCTTCTATCGATTTGATCCTTCAAAAACTGGGACTGCTGGCTACTGCCGGCTCAGCCTGAACGCTTGCGAGCATTCAGGCTTGACTGCGGCACGGGGCAAGCCGCAGGGCTTGCCTCGTGTCCACGGTCAATCCCAGGACAATGCGCCACCGGATTGGTACTCGATGACGCGGGTTTCGAAGAAGTTGCGTTCCTTCTTCAGATCGATCATTTCGCTCATCCAAGGGAAGGGGTTTTCCTCGTTAGGGAACAACTCCTCCAGACCGATCTGGGTCGCTCGCCGATTGGCGATGTAACGCAGATAGCCCTTGAACATCGATGCGTTCAGACCCAACACGCCACGTGGCATGGTGTCTTCAGCATAGGCGTATTCCAACTCGACCGCTTTCATGAACAAAGCCTTGATTTCGGCCTTGAATTCAGCGGTCCACAAATGTGGGTTCTCCATCTTCAGCTGATTGATCAAATCAATGCCGAAGTTGCAGTGCATGGATTCGTCACGCAAGATGTACTGGTACTGCTCAGCCGCACCGGTCATCTTGTTCTGACGCCCCATGGCCAAGATCTGCGTGAAGCCCACGTAGAAGAACAAGCCTTCCATCAAGCAGGCAAACACGATCAAGCTCTTCAACAGCGTGCGGTCGTTCTCGACCGTGCCGGTGTTGAAGCTCGGATCCATGATCGCGTTGATGAAGGGGATCAGGAACTCGTCTTTGTCGCGGATGGACTTGACTTCGTTATAGGCATTGAAGATCTCAGACTCATCCAGCCCCAAGGACTCAACGATGTACTGATAGGCGTGCGTGTGGATCGCCTCTTCAAAGGCCTGGCGCAACAAGAACTGGCGGCACTCGGGCGCTGTGATGTGGCGGTAAGTACCCAGCACGATGTTGTTGGCAGCCAGCGAGTCAGCCGTCACGAAGAAGCCGAGATTGCGCTTGATGATGCGGCGCTCGTCTTCGGACAGACCGTTCGGGTCCTTCCACAAGGCGATGTCGCGCGACATATTCACTTCCTGCGGCATCCAGTGGTTGGCGCAGGTGGCGAGGTACTTCTCCCAAGCCCATTTGTATTTGAAGGGCACCAACTGATTGACGTCAGTCTGGCCATTGATGATGCGTTTGTCCGCCGCCTTGACGCGGTGGCCTGCAGGGGCACTCGGCGTTAGGGCTGCGGCCGCTTGATGCGATGAAAGCGCTGCGCTGCCAGCAGATGCAGCCATCGAAGAGACGTTAGGAACCGCATGGCCGGCCGAGCCGGATGCGGTGGAGGCCGCGAAATTTGCGGCTGCTTTTTCAGCGGGTTTCTGGTCTTCGTCCCAAACCAACATGGTGCTTTTCCTATCGAGTCGAATTATCAGAGTGTTGTGTTCAAACACCAAGGACTTCTTGACAAAAAGCCCTCTCGCGCGTTGCTGTGTCGCATCGCTTGCTCAAAACACCTAACTCTCAATCTATGCATACCAAACGCTCAGAACATCGATGAACACGAAGATCTCGAGCGCCATGAAAAATGCAGAGCCGAACACTGCCGACTCTGCATTCAGTTTCAAAAATTACTGGCAAGCCTCGCAATCAGGGTTGTCAATCGAGCAGAACTTCATGTCGGTGGCGGGCAATTGCTCTTCCACCGGCGCAGCTGCAGGCGCAGCAGGCGCCGATGCCAAGCCACTTGTTGCACCCGAAGACACTGCATTCAACTGACCCGACTTGACCGTACTCTTCTCGGCGTGAGTCGCACCCATGGTGCGGAGGTAGTAGGTGGTCTTCAAGCCACGCAGCCAAGCGAGCTTGTAGGTTTCATCGAGCTTCTTGCCCGAGGCGCCGGCCATATAGATGTTCAAAGACTGGGCCTGGTCGATCCACTTCTGGCGACGTGCGGCGGCTTCCACCAGCCACTGAGTCTCCACCTCGAAGGCGGTGGCGTACAGCGCCTTCAACTCGTCCGGCACGCGGTCAATGCGACGCAGCGAACCATCGAAGTGCTTCAGGTCCATGACCATCACGTCATCCCACAAGCCCAGCTTCTTCAGGTCACGCACCAAGGATTCATTGATGATGGTGAACTCGCCCGACAGATTGGACTTGACCGACAGGTTGCCGAAGCAAGGCTCGATCGAAGCGTCCACGCCGATGATGTTGGAGATGGTCGCGGTCGGCGCGATGGCGACGCAGTTGCTGTTGCGCATGCCATGGGCGGCGATGCGGGCACGCAGCGCGTCCCAGTCCATGCTGGTCGAACGATCGACTTCTACATAGCCACCGCGCGCTTCGGCCAGCAACTCCAAGGAGTCGATTGGCAAGATGCCACGGTCCCACAGCGAACCGCGATAGCTGGAGTAGCGGCCGCGCTCTTCGGCCAACTCGGTCGAGGCCTGGTAGGCGTAGTAGCAGATCGCTTCCATCGAACGGTCGGCAAACTCCACGGCGGCGTCCGACGCGTAAGGCGTGCGCAGTGCATACAGCGCGTCTTGAAAGCCCATCAGACCCAGACCGACCGGACGGTGGCGCAGGTTCGAATCACGGGCCTTCTTGACGGCGTAGTAGTTGATGTCGATGACGTTGTCGAGCATGCGCATGGCCGTCGAGATCGTCTTCTTCAGCTTGGCGTGGTCAATGCCACCGTCCTTCAAGTGCTGAACCAGATTCACCGAGCCCAGATTGCAGACCGCGATTTCGCTGTCATTGGTGTTCAGCGTGATTTCGGTGCAGAGATTGCTGGAGTGCACCACGCCCACATGCTGCTGCGGCGAGCGCACATTGCAGGCGTCCTTGAAGGTGATCCAAGGGTGGCCGGTTTCAAACAGCATGGACAACATGCGGCGCCACAGATCCTTGGCCGGCAGGCGCTTGAAGAGCTTGATCTCGCCGCGGTCGGCCTTGGCCTCGTAGGCCACATAAGCGGTCTCGAAGGCCTTGCCGAACAGATCGTGCAGGTCCGGGCAGGTCGAGGGGCTGAACAAGGTCCAGTCGCCACCCTCGATGACACGGCGCATGAACAGATCGGGGATCCAGTTCGCGGTGTTCATGTCGTGCGTGCGGCGGCGGTCGTCACCGGTGTTCTTGCGCAGCTCCAGGAACTCTTCGATGTCCAAGTGCCAGCTTTCCAGGTAGGCACAGACGGCGCCCTTGCGCTTGCCGCCTTGGTTCACCGCCACGGCGGTGTCGTTGACCACCTTCAGGAAAGGCACAACGCCTTGAGACTTGCCATTGGTGCCCTTGATGTGCGAACCGAGCGCGCGCACCGGGGTCCAGTCATTGCCCAGGCCGCCGGCGAACTTGCTCAGCAGCGCGTTCTCTTTCAGCGCCTCGTAGATGCCGTCCAGATCATCAGCCACGGTGGTTAAGTAGCAGCTGGACAGCTGCGAGCGACGGGTACCGGAGTTGAACAGGGTCGGGGTGCTGGACATGAAGTCGAAGCTGGACAGCACTTCGTAGAACTCGATGGCGCGGGCCTCGCGGTCGATTTCGTTCAGCGCCAAGCCCATGGCCACGCGCATGAAGAAGGCTTGCGGCATTTCGATGCGCTTGTCATCGATGTGCTGGAAGTAGCGGTCGTACAGGGTTTGCAGACCCAGGTAGTCGAACTGCAGATCACGCTCAGCCTTCAGCGCCGCGCCCAGGCGGGCCAGGTCGTACTGAGCCAGCTTCTCGTCCAGCAACTCGGCGGCCACACCCTTCTTGATGTACTTGGGGAAGTACTCGGCATAGCGCTCTTGCATCTGCTCTTGGGTGATCTCGCCGCCCACCACTTCGCGACGGATCGTGTGCAGCAGCAGACGTGCGGTGGCGCGGCTGTAGCCTGGGTCTTTTTCGATCAGGGTACGGGCGGCCAAGATGGAGGCCTTGTAGACCTCGTCGATTGCTACGCCGTCATACAGATTGCGCTTGGTCTCGGCCAAGACGGGCTCGGGCTTCACATCGGCGCCCAGGTTGGCGCAGGCCGACACGATCAGGCTTTGCAGATGCGCCAGATCCAAGGGCACGCGCTGGCCGTTGTCGATCACGGTCAGAGCTTGCTCGGCCACCGGAGTCTCGATCAGGCCTTGACGTTGACGCTCTTGGAAACGGCGCTCGCGGTACAGCACATAGGCACGTGCCACTTCGTGATGGCCACCGCGCATCAAGCCCAGCTCCACCTGGTCTTGCACATCTTCGATGTGGAAGGTACCGCCGCTGGGGCGCGAACGCACCAAGGCGCGCACCACGGCTTCGGTCAAACCGTCCACGGTCTCGCGCACGCTGGCCGAAGCCGCGCCACTGGTGCCGTGCACCGCCAAGAAGGCCTTCATCAAAGCAACGGCGATCTTGCTGGGCTCGAAGGACACCACCGCGCCGTTGCGACGCAGGATGTGATAGGCCTGAAAAGCCGTTTGCAGGGTCGATGAGCTGGCCTGGCCAGCGGCGTGCTGGCTGGCTCCCTCAGCGCCGCTCGGGCCGGATTGGCCGGTGTGGGCAGCAGTAGCGACAGGGTTCTGCATAAGAAACTTCCTCGTTGGGGCTCGGTGAAATTGGGGACCGTCAAAAAACGAGCGAATCAAGACCTAGGTCGCAACGCGCACGCCTCCTCGACGGCTCAGTACATATTTAGTTTTGGGGGCTGTGGCAGAGCCACTCGGAGTGGCTCTGAGGCTGAGGCCGGGCTCGCGCCGGACATCGGTCCAGGCTGGCAGGTACAGCGCTTTCAACAGAGACGAAGGATACCATGAAGCCCACTATATCTGGGGTCACATGGAGCCTCAAGCACTACAGATAGCGTATCTATCCCGTTGACTCCGGCAAGCATTCCGGCTAGCAACGCCCCGCAAATTGGCGCTTTGCGCGTCTTTTTAGTGTCATCAAACGCGCCTCGCCCCGCAGCCATCGGATGTGGACTTGGCGAGGCCGCGCCAGCCTTGGCTTAGCGGCCGAAATCGCGCGCCAAACCGCGCCAAATCTCGCTTCCTGCTGACGGTAAAATACGCGGTCAAGGCTGCGAAAAAGAGCCGACATCTTTGCCGCCGACTCGCCCGCGAGCGCAGGAGCTTAGGTTTCAGCGCTGCCCGGTTCGGCCGCCGCAACGCCGAGCCGAGCCATGCGGTAGCGAATCTGCCGCAAAGACAGGCCCAGGCTGGCGCCTGCCGCCGTGCGGTTGAAACGATGCCGGCTGAGTGCGCGCATCAAGATGTCGCGCTCCACGGCGTCCAAATAAGCCGCCAGGTCGCTGGGCAACTCAGCCGGCAAATCCAAGCCTTCTGCCTTGGACTCTTGAGCGCCGAAGCCCAGCCCGGCGCTACTGCCGCCCCCGTCCACCTCGTCCAAGGCGCCGAGCTGCGAGTCATCCAACATGGATTCGGGCAGACCCAGATCCGTCGCATCGATCAACTCGCCGCCCGACAGGGCCAGCGCCCGATGCAAGAGGTTCTCCAATTCACGCACATTGCCCGGGAAGGCATAGCGGGTCAGCTGAGCCAGTGCGGCAGCGGTCAGGCGCGGTACGGGCGACACACCGGCATCAGCCGCGATGCGCTCCAGCACCCGCTCGCTGATCAAGGCCACATCCTCGATGCGCTCCCGCAGCGGCGGCACGCGCAGCTGAATCACATTCAAGCGGTAATACAAGTCCTGGCGGAAGCGCCCAGCCGTCACCTCGGCGCCCAAGTCTTTGTGCGTGGCACTGAGGATGCGCACATTCACCGCAGACTCCACCACGGCGCCGACCGGGCGCACCGAGCGCTCCTGAATAGAGCGCAGCAGCTTGCTTTGCATGGCCAGCGGCAAGTCGCCAATTTCATCCAAGAACAAGGTGCCGCCATCGGCGGCTTGAAAGAAACCTTCGCGATCTTCATTCGCGCCGGTGAAGGCGCCCTTGCGATAGCCGAAGAACTCGGCCTCCAACAATTGCTCGGGAATCGCGCCACAGTTAACAGCCACAAAGCGCTGCCGGGCACGCACGCCGCTGTCGTGGATGGCGCGCGCCACCAGCTCCTTGCCGGTGCCCGATTCGCCTTGCAACAAGACCGGCGCCATGCTGCGCGACACCTTGTCGATCAGGGCGCGCAATTCCTGGATCGCCACCGATTTGCCGGCCAATCGTGCCAGCGCATTAATCGGCGCGGCGGCGGGTGCAAGACCCGGTGCACGCGCGGCAGAAGCCTCTGCGCGATGACTGCCCGGCGCTGGCTTCGTCAGATCCACACGCCCAATTGGACGCTCCGCGGCTTTGCCAGCCGCTCGAGCCTTGGGGTCATGGTCTAGGGCTCCGGCCTGTGGCACATCCAGGCCGGAGCCCGCATCTGCAGCGCTAGGCGACTGAGTTGGCGACTGTGCAGGCAACTGCGCCGGCACCACCGAAGGCACCGTCTGCGGCTGCCGCCCCAGCGCTGAGGCCACCACCAGGCGAAACTGGCGCAGATCCACCGGCTTGGTCAAATAGTCATAGGCCCCCGCTTTCAAGGCCTCGACCGCGTTTTCCGCCGAACCATAGGCGGTGATGACCAGCGTTTTTTCTTCCCGACCCTGCTCTTCGAGCCAGCGCAGCACATCCAGGCCACTGCCGTCTGGCAGCCGCATATCGGTGATCACCGCACTGAAGCGGCGTCGCTGCAGACGAGCCAAGGCATCCTCAACCGTGCCCGCGGTTTCGAGCTCGTAGCCCTCGCGCAGCAGGGTCAACTCATACAAGGTGCGCAGATCGGGTTCGTCGTCAACGACCAGCAAACTGAAGGCCGCGCCAGCGTGGGAAGGGTTGCTCATGGTGTGGGGCTCATCATCATTGCGGATTGCCAGCGGGCGCGGGTACTACCGAGGCACTACCCGAGGCCTCAGCAAGCACAGGGCGCAGCTTCAAGCTGAATTCATTGCCTGGTCGCGCCAAGTTGGCGCTACGCCGGTAACTGATCTCGGCACCATAGCGGGTGCACAACTCCCGGCAGATATAGAGTCCCAGCCCGGAACCGCGGCTGCGCGTCGAAAAGAAGGGCTCGAACAAATGCCGCTCCACCTCGGGAGGGATGGCCGGGCCTGCGTTGAACACGCTCAGATGCACCCAGCGCGGCTGCGCGCCCTCCCCCGGTTCGGCCTCGAGTTGCACCTGCACCGAAGCCGGCCCCGGCTCCGCATGACGCAGCGCGTTGTCCAAGAGATTGACCAAGACGCGGCGCAAATGCTCGGGGTCAAAGCTGACCAACAAACTCTGCAGCGGCAAAATGCAGCTGAGCGGATCGGACGGCCCCGGCGCCAACTGGTTGGTACGCGCCCAGTCCAGACAGGTCTCGCTGACCAAATGAGTGGCGTCCACCGGCACCGGCGGCGTCAGCACACCAGGCGCCACTTCCAACACATCGTCGACGATGCGTTTGAGCCTTTGCACATTCGAGGCCACCATGCGCGTCAATTGCTGCGCGCGCGGCTCCATCACATCTTCGGAGAGCAAGGCATTGGCTTGATCGATGGCGGCCAAGGGGTTGCGAATCTCATGCGCGATGCCGGCCGAGACACGCCCCATGGCGGCCAGCTTTTCTTGTTGGCTTCGCGCCAGCAGCAGCCGGCTGTCCTCAACGAAGAGCACGCACAAGTCTTCGCCCGCTTGCGACTCTTGCTTGCGAGTGAAGCGCATGCGCACCCTCAAGCTGCGCTGCAAGCCGCTGTCGAACTGCAAGATCAAGTCGTGCCCGCTCTCCGGCCAAGCGGCAGTGGCAAAGCCTTGCTCCACCGCTTGCACCAAAGGCCGCCAAGCTGCCACGCCACGCAGCTGAAACGGCGCCGTGCGCACCGGCTGCTGGTCGGCCAAAAGCCCACGCGCCGCTGGGTTGGCGGCACGCACATGACCACGCCGGTCCACCACCAGCACGCCTTCTTGCATTTCATCAATCACCAGACGGTTCAGCTGCGCTTGCTGGCGGGCTAACTCCATGCTGCCGCGGGCCGCCTCTTCTTCACGCGCCAAACGGCTGGCCAGCTCACTGGCCAAGAGGCTGATGACGAAAAAGCCGCTGCCCACCAGGCCGGCCTGCGTCAGGCGCAGGCCAACATCACGGCCCTCCAGCATGGCCCAAGCGGCCACACCCAACATCAGCAAGGCGGCCATGGCTGCGGTGGCCACCGCCATCAAGCGCGGCGACAAAACGCCCGCCATCAAGACCGGCATGACAAACAAGGCGCCGTAATTGACGCCCGCATCGCGGTCCAGCGCATGCAAGAGCCCGAACACCGTCAAATCCACGCCGATGCTGAGCCACCACTGTGGGCTGGAGATGCGCGACAAAGTGCGCGCCGAGACGCCTCGCTGCAAGCGCGGCATCAACCACAAGGCCAGCGCCTGGCAGGCATAGGCGGCGCAAAGCAAGGTGGGCCCCAGCGAGGCCGAAGCGCCGAGCAAGGCAGTAATCAGCTGCGTAGCCACCAGGGCCAAGCCCAGAGCCGCCCGCGCCGCCAAGAAGGAGCGGTACAGCCGGTTGAAGGCATTGCCGCCCGGATCGGCCAAACGCCGGGGCTTGTGTCGGAAGAAAAACTGCGAGTCCTCAGCGGATGAAGCGTTATCTGCCTCTGCCGAAAGGCCGCCGACATCACCGTCTTCAGCCAGCTCAGCGCCCAAGGTTGACGGGCCGGCGTCCGCGCTCACGGCGTCGGCAGGCTCAGCCCGAACGCTGCCCCCAAACCAAGACCGCGCCGCCTCACTCATGACTTGCGGCGACGCTCCGCCTCAGCCTCAGCCCGGGCCGCCACGACCAGCGGATGCGAATTCTCAAAAGCCTTGCGATGCGCCAGGCTACAAAAATCCCCCCCCAAGCCCGGCAAGGCGTCCTCACGCGGCAAGTGCACGCCGCAGTGCTCACAAACGGCCATGCGTTGCGGCGCAGGCTCAGCCTTGCCCTGCCCCTTGTTTTGACCTTTGTTGAGAGGCGACCGCGCACGCTTCACACCCAAGATGAAGAACACCAGCGCCAGCAAGACAATCAACAAGAGATACTTCATGGATTCCCTAAATTGGGGTCAGGTTCAATTTCAAAGCGGGCGCTGCAAGACGACTTCCAGCACAAAGCGCGAGCCGGCATAGGACAAAAGCAGCAGCAAGGCACCAAAGTACAACCAACGCGTCGCCCTGCGGCCACGCCAGCCGAACACTTGTCGGCCCGTCAACAAGCCTGCCAGCACCAACCAGCCCAAGACCGCCAGGAGGTTTTTGTGGTCCCAGCGCCATTGCGGCGTGAACCACCAACCCAGCAGCAGCGCCAGCGACAAGACCGCCACGCCGGCGCCGACGAATTGAAAGGTTAGACGTTCCAGACGCAAGAGCGGCATGCCTTTGCTGCCCATGCTGGCAAGACCGCCGCCTCCGCCCAAGCCGCCCAAACCACTCTGGCCGCTGCGCGAACGCAGCAATCGCTCGGCGCGACTCAGCATCACCGCATGCAGCACGGCCACGCCAAACAAGCCGTAAGACGCCAATCCCAAGACCCAGTGCAAAGGCGCCCAAGGCGAAGCGGCCAATGGACGGCTCTCGCCCGGGAAGGCCCAAGCCACAGCCACCGAAATGGCCGCCAGCACCGCCAAGACACGCCGCGCAGCCGGCAAAGGCAAGAGCCGGCTCTCCACCAGATAGACCGCCAGAATCAACCAAGCCGTCATAGACAAAGCGGGCGCAAAGCCAAAACGCGCACCCGCCTGGGCCAAACCCAGCCCCGAGATGTCCACCAGCAAAGCCAGCAAATGCGCACCAAAAGCCAAGGGCAAAAAGCCCTCAAGCCGCTTGCGAGGCTGGTCCTCATCGGCCGCCTGGGGTGCAAATTCGGCCCGCATGGCGGTCGCCGCATAGCTGCCAATGGCCAGCAGACTGAAGACGCTCAGCAGCGTTTGGGCGGTCTCTGCAGTGACGAACGATAAAATCATCTTCACAGTGTACTTTTGAGCGCCGCGTCAAAGCCGGCGCCCCTCCCCCGATGGCTTCCAATCTGACCGACCGCCTGAGTCGCCTCGTGAAAACGATGCGCGGCCAAGCCCGCATCACCGAAAGCAATGTGCAGGAGATGCTCCGCGAGGTGCGCATGGCACTGCTGGAGGCCGACGTGGCCCTGCCGGTGGTGCGCGACTTCATCGCTCGTGTCAAAGACAAGGCACTGGGCACCGAGGTCGTCGGCTCACTCAACCCCGGCCAAGTGCTGGTGTCGATTGTTCAAAAAGAACTCGCCGCCACCATGGGCGAAGGCGTGTCAGACATCAATCTGGCCGCGCAGCCGCCCGCCGTGATCCTGATGGCCGGCCTGCAAGGCGCCGGTAAAACCACCACCACCGGCAAGCTGACCAAGCACCTGATCGAAAAGCGCAAGAAAAAGGTGCTGACGGTCTCGGCCGACGTTTACCGCCCGGCCGCTATTGAGCAGTTGAAGACGGTGACCGGCCAAGCGGGCGGCGAATGGTTCCCGTCTGAGCCCAACCAGAAGCCGCGCGACATCGCGCTGGCCGCCATCGACTACGCCAAGAAGCATTACTTCGATGTGCTGCTGGTCGACACGGCCGGCCGCCTGGCCATCGACGAAGCCTTGATGGCCGAGATTCGCGAGCTGCACGGCATCTTGAATCCGGTCGAAACCCTGTTCGTGGTCGATGCCATGCAGGGCCAGGACGCGATCAACACCGCCAAGGCGTTCAAGGAAGCGCTGCCACTGACCGGCGTGGTGCTGACCAAGTTGGACGGTGATTCGCGCGGCGGTGCAGCCCTGTCGGTGCGCCAAATCACCGGCGCGCCGATCAAGTTCGCCGGCGTGTCAGAGAAGATCGACGGCCTCGAGGTCTTTGATGCCGAGCGTCACGCCGGCCGTGTGCTAGGCATGGGTGACATCGTCGCCCTGGTGGAAGAAGTCACCAAGGGTGTGGACGTCGCGGCGGCTCAAAAGCTGGCCGAAAAACTCAAAACCGGCAGCGGCTTTGATCTGAACGACTTCCTCGCGCAGATTTCGCAGATGAAGAAGATGGGCGGGCTCTCCGGCCTGATGGACAAGCTGCCCACGCAAATGACCGCCAAGGCCGGCCCGCAAGACATGGACCGGGCCGAGCGCGATATGAAGCGCATGGAAGGCATCTTGAATGCGATGACCGCCAAGGAGCGCCGCCAGCCCAATCTGCTGATGGACGGCAAGAGCAAGGCCAGCCGCAAGCGCCGTATCGCCAGCGGCGCTGGCGTGCAGATTCAAGACGTCAACCGCCTGCTGACTCAGTTCGATCAGATGCAAAGCATGATGAAGAAGATGAGCGGCGGCGGCATGATGAAGATGATGAAAAAGCTCGGCGGCATGAAGGGCATGAAAGGCATGATGCCGGGCATGTGAAGCGCCGAAGCCAGGCAATAAAAAAGGGCATCCGCGCTGGATGCCCTTTTTTGCTTTGCGGCTTGCCCGTTTATTCCAGCAAGGCCTGCGCAAACTCCCGCGCATTGAAGGTCTGCAAGTCTTCCAGCTTCTCACCCACGCCGATGAAGTAGACCGGAATGGCGCGCTCACGCGCAATCGCCGCCAGCACGCCACCCTTGGCGGTGCCGTCGAGCTTGGTGACGATCAGGCCGGTGAGTCCCAACGCATCATCAAAAGACTTGACCTGGCTGAGCGCGTTTTGGCCGGTGTTGCCATCCACCACCAGCAGCACCTCATGAGGTGCGCCCTCCTGGGCCTTACCGATGACGCGCTTGATCTTCTTCAGCTCTTCCATCAGGTGCAGTTGCGTCGGCAAACGCCCGGCGGTATCGGCCAGCACCACATCGCAACCGCGCGCACGGCCGGCGGAGACCGCATCAAAGGTCACCGCCGAGGGGTCGCCGCCCTCTTGGCTGATGATCTGCACCTGGGTGCGGTCGGCCCACACCGCCAACTGCTCACGCGCTGCAGCACGGAAGGTGTCGGCCGCAGCCAGCAACACTTTTTGATCGGCCTCGGCCAGATGACGCGTCAGCTTGCCAATACTGGTGGTTTTGCCAGCGCCGTTGACGCCGACCACCATCATCACCGTCGGGCTGTGTTGCCCCACGGTCAGCGCCTTCTCCAGCGGGCGCAACAAATCGGCCAAGGCCTCGACCAAGAGCCCGCGCACGGCCTTGGGCTCGGTCGCCCTGGCTTCCTTGACGCGCCGCTTCAAATCTTCAAGCAGGAACTCGGTCGCTTTGACGCCGGTGTCGGCCATCAACAAGGCTTCTTCCAGCTCCTCAAACAAAGCATCGTCAATCTGCGTGCCCGTGAAGACCTGGGCAATGCTGGAGCCGGTCTTGCGCAAGCCTTGGCGCAGCTTGTCCATCCAGCTGCGGCGTGGTTCTGGAGGAGTAGCGGCTACGACGGGCTCTACGACAGGCACAAGAGCAGGCGCCGCCATTGGAACTGGCGCCGGAGCGGACGCAGGCTCCGGCGTGATCACTGGCGCAGGGCTCGGGCTTGCCGGCGCCTCAGCAGCGACAGGCGCAGCTGGAGTTGGGTTTGGAGCCGGAACTGAGGGCACCGCAAGCGGCAACTCCTTGATCACCTCGGGAGGCGAAGGTTCGGCAGCCTGCACGGGCAAGGGCGCGGGCACGGGCGCAGCGGTCGGAGCAGGCGCCGGCGCGGAACCAAACTTTTTCTTGAAAAAACTGAACATCAAATAGCCTGAGAGGGTGGCCCGCCAGCAGCGAGGTTTCGCCGTCTGAACATGGCACTTGATTTGCGATCTGAGTCCCGGCGACAAAAAAATCGGGCTTCAGATTCGGCACCAGCGCACGGTTTGTCAAGCCAAGAGCTCGAAACGCGACGCCACCGGGGTGTATCGTTTGGGCAGAATCATAATCAAGCTGCTGAAACGCTCGATTCTTTGGGTGCACAAGGTGGCCCGGCTCAAAGTCCAGGAGGATCTCTTTTCATGCGAATACTCAATGCCGAAGCCACGGCCGAGCTCCTGCCTTATGAACAACTGATCCCTGCGGTGGCCCAGGCCATGTTGGACCTGAGCGAGGGCTTGATCAACGCCAGCCCACGCTCGGTCTTGCCTCTGCCCGATGGCGGCAGTTACTTGGCCATGCCCTGCACCGATGAGCATTACGCGGTCACCAAATTGGTCGCCGTGACGCCGGCCAATCGCGACCGCGGCCAGCCCACCATCCAAGGCCGGGTCTTGGTCAGCGAGGCCGCGACCGGAACGGCCCTGATCATTCTGGACGGCATGGTGGTCACGGCTCGCAGAACCGCCGCCGTCACTTTGCTGGGCATAGAAACGCTGCTGAAAGGTCCGCCAGAGAGCGTGGTGCTGGTCGGCACCGGCGCCCAAGCCCTCAGCCACGCCCTGGCCATGGGTGAACGCTGGCCCGGCGTGCAATTGCGCTGCGTGGGCCGTGCGCGCCCGCAAAGCGAGGCCTTTGCCGCCAGTTTGAAAGCGCAAGGCTTGAACGCCCGCGTGTTGCCTTTGGATCAGGCGCTCGAAGGTGCCAGCGTTGCCCTGACAGCCACCACCTCTTTGACCGCCGTACTGCCGGAGCATTTGGACGCTGGCACCCTGGTCGTCGGTATCGGCAGCTTCACCCCGCAGATGGCTGAATTGCCGGCCGCGCTGGTACGCAGCCGGCAAGTGTGGGTGGATGACATTGAAGGCGCCAAGCATGAGGCCGGCGACCTCATTCAAGCCGGCATGGACTGGAGCCGCGTTCATGCACTGGCGCAAGCGCTAAGCAAGCCCGCTGCGGCGCAGACGCCAGCCTTGTACAAGACCGTTGGCCACGCGGCTTGGGACCTCGCTGCGGTACGCACCGCGCTGGCCAAATAAACTTTTTTCAAAAACTCTTGCAAAGCTCAAAAACTCAGTGCTATAGTAGCGGGCTTGAGGCGCTTTAGCTCAGCCGGTTAGAGCGACGGAATCATAATCCGCAGGTCCGGGGTTCGAATCCCTGAAGCGCCACCAAATAAACTGGATGCACCAAGCATCCAGAAAAAAGCCACCCTCGCGGTGGCTTTTTGCTTTTCGGCTGCCGATCGCGGGACACAAGCCTAGTCAAGGCTATTCAAGGCTCAACAAGCAAGAAGACTCGCCCTTGGCCCTGTTGGCGCTTGCGCCCTCCGCCCCGCTTCAACTCAAGCTGCACCGCCGCATTTTTCTTGCCCTTCGCGACACTGCGCCAGTGTCCGCGCAATTCACGAGTTAGCAAGTCAAGCTGTCTTTGGGCCATGCTTGGCCGGGTGGCGACGACCGATATTCACCGATCGCATTTGAAGCTGCGTTTCCATTCCTTGGCTGCTGCGCTGCGCAAACCTAAGCTTGCCAGCACATCAGATCGGTTCCCCACACAAGGTCGAACCTCAAGGAGCACGCAGCATGAGCATCACCGCCATCAATGTCCGCAACCAGTTTCGCGGCACCGTCAAAGAGATCATCGAAGGACCGGTGGTCTCGGAGGTGGACGTCATCACGCCCAGCGGCTTGCTGGTGACTTCGGTGATCACCACCCGCTCGGTGAAAGAGCTGGGCCTGGCTGTGGGGCGCGAGGTTGTGGCGCTGGTCAAGTCCACCGAAGTGTCGATCGCGACCCTGTAGTCACGGACTGCGGAGCACTGCACCATGGCCCTCTATTCACCCCCTCGCCTGCTCATCATTCCCGGCCTGCACGACAGCGGCGCGGCGCATTGGCAGACCTGGCTGCAACACCAGTTCCGTGATGCCCGCCGGGTGGTGCAACGCGATTTCAGCCAGCCCGATTTGGAGCGCTGGTCCGCCAGAGTCAGCAACAGCCTGGAAGCAGCCTCAAGCCTCTCCAGCGGCACTGAATGGATTGCCGTAGCCCACAGCTTTGGCTGCTTGGCGCTCGCCCACCACCTGAGCCAGCACCCAGACTCACCCATCCGCCAAGCACTGTTTGTGGCACCCGCCGAACCCGACAAGTTCGGCCTGGCCGAATTGCTGCCGCACCAGCGTTTGGGCATTCCCAGCACCCTGATCGCCAGCCAGAACGACCCCTGGATGAGCGCGGCCAACGCTTTGCGTTGGGCCAGCCGCTGGGGCGCGAGCTACACCAATCTGGGCCAGGTCGGCCATATCAACACCGAGTCGGGCTTTGGGCCCTTCCCCCTCGCCAAGCGCTGGGTGGAAGCCGCCCGAGCCCGCGCCGCGCGCGAACACCGCCCTCAGCACGCCAGTTTTCACGAATGGTCGTTTGCGATTTAGGCGCGACCACCCCTCCCAACTTTTCAACTTTCACTCCAAAGGACTCACTCCATGGCCAGCCTGCGCCTGGGCGATATCGCCCCTGACTTTGAACAAGACTCTTCCGAAGGACCGATCCGCTTTCATCAGTGGTTAGGCGATAGTTGGGGCGTCTTGTTCTCCCATCCTGCTGACTTCACTCCGGTATGCACCACAGAGCTGGGCAAGACCGCCAAGCTGGCCGATGAATTTGCCCATCGCGGGGTCAAGACGATTGCGCTCTCGGTCGACCCGGTGGACTCTCACCAACGCTGGATTGCCGATATCAACCATACGCAAGGCACCGATCTGCGCTTCCCCATCCTGGCGGACGCTGACCGCAAAGTGTCCGAGTTGTACGACCTGATCCACCCGAACGCGTCCACCACCGCCACGGTGCGCTCGCTGTTCATCATCGATCCGGCCAAAAAGATTCGACTGATCATCACCTACCCGGCCAGCACGGGTCGCAATTTCGACGAGATCCTACGGGTGATCGATTCACTACAACTGACCGACAAGCACTCAGTCGCCACACCGGCCAATTGGAAAGATGGCGACGATGTGGTGATCCTGCCCTCCATCCAAGACCCGGATGTTCTGAAGCAGAAATTCCCACAAGGCTGGGACGCGGTGCGCCCCTATCTGCGCTTCACCTCCCTCCCCAAGCAGCACAGCTGATCCGCAAGTCAAACAAGCTCAGAACCAAAGGCAGCCATGCGCTTACTGGCCCACGATGCGGAAGACCCTTCGCTGCATCCGGCCCGCTGGCCCATGAGCGTGGAGCAAATCGAAGCCCTGCTCAGGCCCAAGGGCCTGCCGGTCGGGCATCTGGGGGTCTACCCTTCGCGGCGCGGCTGCCCCGCAGGCTTGCTGAATTCCGCCGATCAACAGCGACTGCATCGGCGCGCCGAGATGCTGAAGCCCGAACGCCTGCATCACACGCGCAAGGATCTACCCTGCGCTCCGGCCAAAGAAAGCCGCAACAGCCGCGAACTCCTGCTGCTGATGGAAGGGCATGTGTTGCTGCTCTTCATGACCGAACGCTGGCCCTGGACGCTGCAACTCGACGCCGGCGACTGGGTTTGCGCAGATTCAGACCTGCTGCTGCGCATCGACGCCATGGCCATGGTGCAAGGCTCAAGCCAAATCGACCTGCTGCGCTGGCGCATGCCTCTGCAGTCTGTAGAGCCGCTGCCGAGGGCCACTGTTCACACTCAATCGACGGCACGCGACTCGCGCCTGGCTGAAGCTTTGCTTTGAACACAGCCTCGACAAAGCCGCTTGGCACCGCGGCCTTGAAAGCTGGCGGTATATCGATATCGCTTTTTATTGGAGGACGAAACAGGCTGCGCTCAGGACAATGCGCGCGATCGAAGCGAATCCTGCGCCGCACGCCATTTCCATGAACTTTCAACAACTCCGCTCCATCCGCGAAGCCCAGCGTCGCGGCTTCAATCTGACCGAAGTGGCCGCCGCTTTGCACACCTCGCAACCAGGTGTCAGCCGCCAAATTCGGGAGCTGGAAGACGAGTTGGGCATTGAGATCTTCATGCGCGCCGGCAAGCGCCTGACCGGACTGACCCAACCCGGCGCCCATGTGATGCCCATCATTGAAAAGCTGCTCAACGAGGCCGAGAACCTGCGACGCGCCGGGGCGGACTTTGCACAAACCGGCTCAGGCAGCCTGCGCATCGCAGCCACCCACAGCCAGGCTCGCTACGCGCTGCCGCCGGTGGTGCGCGACTTTCGCAGCAGCCATCCCGATGTGGCCTTGAATCTGCACCAGGGCTCGCCGCAACAAGTGGCGCGCTTGCTACTGGACGGCGAAGCCGACGTCGGCATTGCGACCGAAGCGCTGGCCCAGTATCCGGAACTGATCGCCCTGCCCTGCTACCGCTGGACCCACTCGGTGATCACGCCGGTAGACCACCCGCTGGCGCGCGAAGCCGCCGAGGGTCAGGTCTTGACGCTGCAACGCTTGGCCGAATTCCCCATCATCACGTATGAGCTGGGCTATACCGGTCGCTCGCACATCGACGACGCCTTCCGGGACGCCGGCCTGGGCCTGAATGTGGTGCTGGCCGCAATGGACGCGGACGTGATCAAAACCTATGTGGACCTCGGCCTGGGCGTGGGCATCGTGGCCTCGATCGCCTATGACGAAGACCGGGACCGTCACCTCTCGGCCATCGATGCACGACATCTGTTTGCCGACAATATGACGCGACTGGCCGTGCGCAAAGACGCTTATCTGCGCGATTATGTCTACGCCTTCATCGAGACCTTTGCGGCGCCGCTGACTCGCGCAGCGGTGGACGAAGCCCGCGGCGGCAATACCCCGGATTGAGTGGCTTCGCATCAGCGAGCCTTCTCCACCCTCCAAACTCGTTTTTCAGCCAAGCAAATTCGAAATCCTCGCTTCACCTGAACTAGGGCAATCCCTAAAGTTCAGCGCTCAAGACGGCCCAAGCCACCCGCTTGCACAGCCGCGTGACGCCCTGGGGCACCCCTGGGGACGATAAAGCTAACGGAGGATTTACATGCAGTACACCGCGAACCGCCAGCGCTCCAAGCTGGCCCCCCTGGCATTGGCGCTCGCCTTTGCCTATGTCCCCTTGAGCGCACTGGCGCAAAACACGGGCAGCAACACCACAAACAGCGCTGCGGCGAAAGCCAGCGATCCATCGGCGCTGCCGCTGGTGCAAGTAACAGGCACACGCATCAGCCGTGCGCAGAGCGAGGGCCCGATTTCGATGACGGTCTTGAAGTCTGAGGACATCGCCCGTTTAGGCTTCAAAAGCGTCGGCGACGCACTCAACGCGCTGACCGAAAACACTGGCTTCACACAGGGTGAAGATTTCGGCAACACCTTCACACCGGCCGCCAATGCCATCAGCCTGCGGGGCCTGGGCCCTAACCATACGCTGACGCTGATCAACGGCCGTCGCATTGCTGACTACCCGAGCGCCTATGACGGTGCGGTCAACTTCACCAACACCGCCAATATCCCCTCGGCCCTGATCGACCGGATTGAGATCCTCAACGGCGGCGCCTCGGCCATTTATGGCTCTGACGCGATTGCCGGCGTGGTCAACATCATCCTCAAGAAGCATGTGGATGGCCTGACCTTGAACCTGAAGGCTGGCGGGACTCAACTCGGCGGCGGCGCCAATGCGCGCGCGCAAATCAGCGGAGGCTTTGACGCCGGGGCGCTGAGCGGCGTCTATGGCGTAGAGTTCAGCAAGCGCGACCCAATCTGGAGCTTGCAGCGCGAGTTCATGGCCGACACCACCCTCAAGGGCGCCAGCCCGGGCGTTGTGTTTGGCCGCAAGGACTCCAAGTCCAACAAATACATCACGCCTGATGCAGGCGCTTGTGAAGCGGCGGGCTCACTGTTCAATGGTTCCACCAAACCCGTCACCGTCAAGAGCGGCCAGTACTGCGGCACGGGCCAGGCCTCGCCGACCTACTGGACCACCCAGACGGGCAATCAAAGCAATAACTTTGCCGGCGTCTTGAACTACGCACTGAACCCGCAGACCGAGTTGTTCGCCGAAGCCTTGCTGGGCTTCACCCGCACCGAGACCAATACTCGCGGCCCCAGCTGGACCTCGCTGGGCGGAACGATCAGCTACTTTCAGAACGCCAATACCGGCAAGTTGGAGTCATGGAGCCGCCGCTTTGCCCCCGAAGAATTGGGAAGCGCCGAGAAGTTCAACCGGCGCTGGACCGACGACTGGCACAACCTGGTGCTGGGCGCGCGTGGCGAGATCAGCGGCAGCACCTGGAGCTACGAGGCTGCACTGAACACCTCGTCCTACACCAGCAAGCTGTACCGCCCTCGCCTTTTGGCCACGGTGGAAGAGTTCTTCCTGGGTCCGAAGAAGGGTGAAACTGCCAAGGGCGAGCCCATCTACGCGCCCGATACCAAGCGCCTGTTCAAGCCATTGACACCGGCCGAGTACGACAGCATTGCCTCCAGCAGTTTCGCCAATGACAAGGCCTGGACGCATAACTTCGCCGTCAATGCCAGCGGCGAAGTCCTGAACCTGCCGGCTGGGCCGCTACGCGCCGCCGTGCTGGCTGAGGTGGGGGCACAGGGCTTCAAGAATGAAACCGACCCTCGTCTGGGCCAAGGCTTGTTCTACGCCACGACCGAAGCGCCAGTGGTCAGCGGTGACCGCAATCGCTGGGCCTTGGGAGCCGAGTTGAATGCGCCCATCACCAAGAGCCTGACCGGCACCTTGGCGACCCGCTATGACCAGTACAAGTTTGCTGGCCGCAAAGATGGCAGCTTCACGTACAACGCCGGGCTGGAGTTCCGCCCAGTCGGTGAAGTGCTGCTGCGAGCCAACCATGCGACCAGCTTCCGGGCACCGGACATGAGCTACATCTTCACCGCCGAAAGTCGCGGTTATTACTCCTCATCAACGGACTACTACCGTTGCGCCCAAGCCGGTCAGCCTCTGGACAAATGCGAGTTTGTCGACATCGTGTCGGGCTTCAACTACTTGAAGAACGGCTCCAAGGATCTGAAGTCGGAAAAGGGCAAGTCTTGGGGACTGGGCCTGGTGTGGTCGCCGAGCAAGTCCTTCGACGCATCGCTGGATTTGTGGAAGATCGCCATCTCGGACCTGGTCACCGACCTGGACTCCGACAAGATCTTGCGCGATGAATCGGAGTGCCGCACCGGTGTGCAAGACATCAAATCGCCCACCTGCGCGGACGCCATCAACCGTGTGCGCCGCAATCCGGCCGACGCGGTGGTCAAGCCCGGTGAAGTCAATCTGATTTTGGTCAACCCGATCAATGCGGCCAGCCAAAGCACTTATGGCTTCGACATCTCGGCGCGCTACAACTTCAAGACGGCCAGCCTGGGCGAGTTTGCTTTGAGCGGCAAGTACACCCAGGTGCAGAACTATGTTTACCAGCAGTTCTCGGGTGACCCAGACACCAACCGCGTTGGCACACACGACCACGGTGACTGGCCCAACAAACTGATCGCCACCTTGGCCTGGAACCTGGGCGACTTGGGCACCACTCTGACGGCGCAACGCAACGGCAAGATCTCCAGCTCAGACAAAAGAGACTGGATCGGTCCCTTCTGGAACTTCAATGCCAGCGCTCGCTACCAGATCAGCAAGGGCAGCAGCGTCAGCGTGATCGTCAACAACTTGCTCGGTGACATCCGCAAAGACCCCAGCTCGGCTTGGCCTTACTACCCCACGGGCTATTACCTGCCGCATGGCCGCCAAGGCTGGATTGAGTTCAACCACGTGTTTGGCTCTTGATGCACGGAGCCGGTCTTTAGGCTGAGCCCAGGGCGGGCGCAGGGCAGTGAATCTCGATTCAAGAGACTCCCTGCAATGCGCCCGCCTTTCGTTTTTCTCATATGCATAGAAGAAGTTCTTGCTTCACGCCGTATGGCCGCTTCCCTACAGTGAAGCTTCGTTCATGCAGGCCCATGTGAACCCACAGCGGCAGCTTGAACCCCAACCCCTCTCTCCAACGGACTTCACTGGATTTCATGAACGCTATTCGACGCACCTTCACCCTTGCGAGCGCGGCCGTGCTGCTGGGCGCCGCTGGTTTGAGCCAGGCTCAGGCCCAAGTTTCTTTGCTCAATGTCTCGTACGACCCGACCCGTGAGCTCTACCAAGACTTCAACACCGCCTTTGCCAAGCACTGGAAAGACAAGACCGGCGAGGTCCTGACCGTCAAGCAGTCGCATGGCGGCTCAGGCAAGCAAGCGCGTTCGGTGATCGACGGCCTGGAAGCCGATGTGGTGACCCTGGCGCTGGCCTATGACGTGGACGCACTGCACGACAACGGCAAGCTGATTCCAGCCGACTGGCAAAAACGCTTGCCTAACAATGCATCCCCCTACACCTCGACCATCGTCTTCCTGGTGCGCAAGGGCAACCCCAAAAAGGTCACCAACTGGCCCGATCTGGCGCGCTCGGGCATCGACGTGATCACCCCCAACCCCAAGACTTCCGGTGGCGCCCGCTGGAACTACCTGGCGGCCTGGGGCTATGCGCTGCAGCAACCTGGCGCCAATGCTGAGAGCGCCAAGGCCTTTGTGAAACGCATTTATGCCAACACCAAGGTGCTGGACTCGGGCGCACGCGGCTCGCTGACCACCTTCACCGAGCGCGGCATTGGCGACGTCTTGATCTCCTGGGAAAACGAGGCCTATCTGGCCGTCAAGGAACTGGGACCGGACAAATTCGAAATCGTGACCCCCACCCTGTCCATCTTGGCCGAGCCGCCTGTGGCCGTGGTGGACAAGGTGGTCGACAAGCGCGGCACCCGCAAGCAAGCCCAGGCTTATCTCGAATACCTGTACACACCGCAAGGCCAGGAAATCGCAGCCAAGCATTACTACCGCCCGCGTGACCCTAAGGTCGCAGCCAAGTACGCCAAGCAGTTCACTCAGACCAAGCTGATCACGGTGGACGAGGTGTTTGGCGGCTGGCGCAATGCGCAAAAGACCCACTTCGCCGATGGCGGCTATTTCGACCAAATCTACAGCCCCGGCGGCCGCTGAAGCCTCAGCACACCCCTTACCCAAGAGAGCCAAGTTCGCAAGAGCTTGGCTCTCTTTCTTTGCCCGGGCATGATGTGGGCATGTCAAAAATTTCGGCGCACCCCACAGTGCCTGCAGGCCGTCTGAGAGCGGCCGAGGCGCGTGACATCCCCGCAATGTTCCATCTGCGCGCGCACACCGCAGACAACCCCATCTCGCAAGCGCGCTTGGCCGAGTTAGGCATCACGCCCGATTCTTTGTTGCTGCAAATGCAGACCCCAAGCTACCGTGCCTGGGTGTGGGAGGAACAAGACCGAATTCAAGCCTTTTGCGCGGCAGAGGCCAGCCAGGGCGAGGTCTTGGTGTTAGCGGTTTTGGCTGGGCATGAAGGGCGGGGTCTGGGTCGCGCGCTCTTGCAAGAGGCGCTGCGCTTTTTGCAGTCAAGCTGCTCTCACCAGCCTTGGCTGATGGCCGGCCAGGACTCGAAACTGCGCAGCCATGGCTTTTATCGGCGGCTCGGTTGGCAGCCCAGCGGCCGGGTCGACGGGCATGGCGATGAAGAGCTGGTCTATGCTGGGGCCACTCTTGCATCCACTCCTAAGCCCTCATGAGCGCAGAACAGAAAGCCCAAGACCTCGGCCTTTTTTCGAAGGCTGCCGTCAGCTCGCCGGCGGGCAATTACGCCAATGCGGTGCGCAGTGGCCAGTTGCTCTTCATGTCAGGCAAAGCACCCCAAACCATTGCGGGCGTGGCGCCCAAAGGCAAGCTCGGTCGTGACTACACGGCCGAACAAGGCTACCAACTGGCGCGTTCCGCCTGCATCGCCCTGCTGGCCACGCTGCAACACGAGTTGGGCTCCTTGGACCGTGTGGCCCAAATGGTCGAACTGCAAGGTTCACTCAACACCGTGCCCGAGTTTGAAGACCATGCACGCGTCTTGGACGGCGCCTCCGATCTGCTGGCCGAGGTTTTTGGCGCCGCCGGTGTGCATGCGCGCTCGGTGATCGGCGTGGATTCTTTGCGCCTGGGCCTGCCGCTCACGCTGCGCGCCGTGGTGGAAATCAAGCCTGACTTCTAATGCCGCTGCATGACAGCATCAAAACAGGCATTTGTGCATGAATACCAATTAAATACCCCCTGGGACAGGGGGCCAGAAACATCAGGGTAAGTCCTAGAATTCCCTCTCAAATTCAGATCGGCGCTCCGGCGCGGATCCTTATCCATCGAGGGAGTTTTCATGCGCCATTTCAGCTTGACACGTCTTTCCGGTTTTAAATTGGTATCTGCATCGGCCGCATTGCTGATCGCAAGCGCAGCGCAAGCTGCAGTGATCGACCTGGGCGCAGCCCAAGGCTTCAGCGGCTTCTTCTTCGGCAATGTGAGCGGCGCCGCTGATGTGGAAGGCCGCCTGGCCGTTGGCGGCGACCTGACGTCTGGTTTTGACATCGGCTACCGCAACCCTTATGGCTCGACTGCCCCCTCCCTGGTGGTCAAGGGCGGTGTCTCATTGACCAGCAACTCAGGTGCCGCTGGCTCGATCTACAACGGCCCCAGCGTCAATGTCGACACCAATGCCAGCATCGGCCCATCCAATGCTCAGTGGGTGGCGTCAAATCAACTGAACAAGGGCAATATCGTCTACGGCAGCACCCTGACCGCGCTGGACTGGCAATACGGCCAGGCCACCAAGAACGCCAATTACCTGGATTTCGGCGCCGCCAAGACGCAGCTGAACGCCTTGTCCGCCTCTCTGGCCGGCCGCAGCGCCAATGGCAAGTGGCAAGACCTGGGCGGCTCGCAAGGCCTAAAGCTGACCGGCGACGGCAGCACCAACCCGCAAGTCTTCAACCTGGGCAACGCCTCCTTGAAGAGCGGCCTGCAGTTGGAGAACATCAAGGCCGGCACCCAAGTCATCATCAACAGCAGCCTGACCGTGGTGGAGTTCGGCGGCTTTGCCGGCTACGGCGCTCTGGGCAAGAGCCCCTTCGACCCAGCCAATGACCAGCAAGCCAGCTTCCGCGACAGCATCCTCTACAACTTCAGCAGCGCCACCAGCTTGAATGTGGGCACCTTTGTGAACGGTTCGGTGCTGGCCACCAAGGCCGATGTGATCGGCTCTGGCCACCTGGAAGGCACATTGGTCGCCAACTCCCTCAGCACCGGCCCGAACGGCAAGCTGGAACTCGGCTATGAGCCCTTCAAGGGCATCACCACCCAAGTGCCCGAGCCGATGAGCTATGCCTTGATGCTGGCCGGTCTCGGCGTGGTGGGCTTTGCTGCGCGTCGCCGCGTCAAGTCCGCCGTCTGATGAACTTGGGCTGAATCGCCGCAGCGTCATCGCGGGCGAGAACAACAAAGGGCTGCCGCGGCAGCCCTTTTTCATTGCATCGGCGCTTTGAGCGCCAGCGAGGACTCAGTCCAGAGCGGGCCGACGCTTGTGCTTCATCATGAAGTACAGCCCCGCAGCCAGCACCGCCAAGCCCAAGGCGAGCACCGCGGCCAAACGCCAGCGTCGCGCCGAGTCTTGTTGGCGCTGCTCCAATTGGGCCAGTAACTGATCCATCTCCAAGCGCAGGGCACGCTGATCGGCCTGTAGCGCGTCAAACTGTTGCTGAGCTCTCAGCAAACGCGCCGGCGCACTGGTCGCCTCGCCTTGCCCGCCCTGCCCGCCCAGCCCGGTCTCCATCACCAAGAGATCCGCCGGCCCCATCGCACGCCCCACATCGATCGCCATCAACAAGCTACTTCTGCGCTCGGCGCGTGCCTTGGGCTCGCGTCCTGCAGGCCCTGCATTCAGGGCACGACCCAGGCCCAGGCCGGGGATGTCACTGTCGAAACGGAAACGCAAACCCGGCACCTCGGCGTCGGGCAGGCTCAGCGGCGGCAAGCCCGGGTCGCCCAGGCGAAGCACCGGCCCTGCCGGGCGCTCCGCTCTCACCTTGATGGCGCGCACGACAGACTTGGCCTGTGGTGCCTCGGCCAGGGTTTGAATGTCTTTGGCCAAGACTTGTTGGCCCGCCGCAGGCGCAGCCATCACGGGCGCCGGGTCCAGAAAAACGGTCAAATGCTGCTGCGGACAACCCAAGCTGACGCGCAGCACCGGCTCGGCAATCTCAGCCCGGCTGCGAATCCAAATCAGCCCGCCTTGATCCAGCTTGGCTTCTTGACCTTTGCTTGAGGCCTTGTTTTGCCCTTGGACCCAGCCCTGCGTCAGCTCAGCCGCCGACAAGCTGCGGTCCCCCGCTTCGACACTCGCCTTCAGGCATTCGGCACGGCGCGCTTCGCCTTTGGCGAGCCGCACCGGCACTTGCAAAACCAAGGGCTGGCCTAAACCCGACAAGACTTGCACCGAGCCCAATTCCATGGCCTGGGCCAAAGGCATGGCCCCGGTGAAAACCAGGGCCGCAACTGCCAAAGCAGCCAGGCCCGCATCACCCCTCTTTGCTGCGAAACAGGAGGGGCCCGTGAGGATCATGAAGCGGCGGCTTTGCATGCAAGCAAGGTGAGGCAATCAGAGGGTCGGCAAAAAATGCGTGAGTGCTGAGCAAGCCTGAACGGCTGGCGCCGGTTTCTCGTTTGAAATCACGGCCTGATGGCCACTCTAGCATGCGGGCTTGCCCTCAGCGGAACAAGGCAGCCGAAGGCAGATCGAACCAGCAGGCGGCAACTACAATCCGCGCAAACCATTCCTGCCTGAACATGAGCACCTCCAAAGCCGCGCCAATGACTTTTTCGCTTCGTTCGATCTGTCTCGCCACCAGCCTGGCACTGGGCATGAGCCTGGCTTGGGCCGACGATGTCACCGATGTGCAAGCCATCTTGGCCGCAGGCAAGCATGCCGAAGGTCTGAAGAAGGTGGATCAATTGCTGGTCGCCAAGCCCAATGACCCGCGTCTGCGCCTGCAGCGCGGCATCGCGCTGTCGCTGCTGAACCGGCAGGCCGAGGCGATCGGCGTGTTCCAGAAGCTGACGGAAACGCACCCCGAGTTGCCCGGCCCCTACAACAATCTGGCCGTGCTCTATGGCAACCAGGGCGACTACGAAAAGGCCCGTCAGGCGCTGGAGTTAGCGATCCGCACCAACCCCACCTATGCCACTGCTTTCCAGAACTTGGGCGACGTTTACGCGCGTCTGGCTGGTCAAGCCTATAAGAAGGCCTTGGCCCTGGACAAGACTGACGGCACGCTGCCGCTGAAGTTGGCCGTGGTGCAAAACGTGTTTGAAGCCAGCGTGGACCCACGCGCAGCCAAGCCGGTGAGCGCCACACCAGCCCCGACTGCAACGCCCGCACCGAGTCCTGCCCCCAGCCCTGCTGCCGCCGTGACCCCGAGCGCTGCGGCCAACCCTGCACAAGCGGCGACCGCGAAGTTGAATGAGAAGGCAGCCGCGGACAAGAAGGCGGCAGAGAGCAAAGTGGCTGATGCCAAACCGGCCGACAGCAAGGTGGCCGTGGCCACGCCAGCCACACCAGCAAAGACGCCTGCGCCTGCAGTGACCAACAGCCCCGCGGCGACACCGACTGCCGCTGCACCGAGCGCGGCCAAGCCCGCCGCCTCCAGCCCGGCAAGCACCACAGCTGCGACGACGACCGTCGCGAGCGCGACTCCAGCCAAGGCCGGAGCCGCCAAGCCCGAAAGCGCGAAGCCAGACGCGACGGATAAGGACAAGCAGGCCGTCGAGAAAGCCTTGCACGCCTGGGCCAAGGCCTGGAGCCAGCGCGATATGTTTGCCTACTACGCCGCTTACGCGCCGGAGTTCAAGGGCAAGTCGCCCACGCGCAAGGCCTGGGAGCAAGAGCGCAATGTGCGAATTACCGGCAAGAAGAAGATCTCGGTCAGTTTGTCCAATCTGCAAATCAAGGTCAGCGGCGACAAAGCCAGCGTTCGCCTGCGTCAGGACTACAGCTCCGACGCACTGAGCGTGAAGAGCAGCAAGAGCATTGAGATGATCAAGAACAAGCTCGGTGACTGGCAGATCACGCAAGAAACCTCCAACTGATCAAGCGCCGAGCGCTGCCCCTGAGAGAAAATAAGGCTTGAGCTTCTGCCCCGCCGATGGGTTTCACTGAATGTCTATGTCTGCCAAGCCCAATAGCACCTCTGCCGAGCCCAGTGCCGCCGCCAAGCCCATGAACGGCGCGGTGCGCCCGGGCGTACTGGCTGGCCTGGGTTTGGCCGCAGTCTTGGGGGTGGTGGGCTATGTGTTTGCGAAAGTGGATCTCAGCCATGGCGCGTCAGGCGCAATGGCTGAGGCCCTGACCGAACATGCGCTGGCGGCTGCGGGCGACAAGTCCAACCCGACCGAGCGCTTGCTGAAGGCCCAGCCCGACGAACAAACCCCGGAGGGCCTGCTGATTCAAAGCTATCAGCACTTGGCACGCGGCGAAGAGTCCCTGGCCTTGGACAAGGTCGAACAACTGGTCAAACGCCGGCCGGACTTCGCTTTGGCGCAATTGCTCTTGGGCGATCTTTTGTTGGCGCGCAGTGGTCATCCCAGCGCAGCCTCACAGGGCCCGGAGTCGGTGGCTAGCGCTCCGGTAGGCGCCAGCGAAGGCCTGCGAGCCGAGGCACGCTTGCGTTTGGCAGCCTTGGTAGAGCGGCCGCCAGCAGATGCCCTGCCCAAGCCGCTGCTGAGCTTGGCGCCAGGGGTGCGGCACGCCATCGTGGTGGACACCAGCCGCGCCCGGCTCTATCTGTTTGAAAACGGCAACGAAGGCTTGAAGTTGCTGCGCGACCACTATGTGTCGATCGGCAAATTGGGTACCGGCAAACAAGCCGAAGGTGACCAGCGCACGCCCTTGGGCACCTATCACATCGGCCTGCGCCGCGACGAAGCGGCCGCACGCTACGGCGCCGCCGCCCTGCCCCTGAACTACCCCAATGAATACGACCGGGTGCTGGGCCGCAGCGGCAGCAGCATCTGGCTGCATGGCGAGCGCGCCGGCAACTACGCACGCGGACCGATGTCAACCGATGGCTGCATCGTGCTCAGCAACGACGATATGAAGCAGTTGGCCGACACGGTGGCCGCCCGCGAGACGCCGGTGGTCATTGTTGAGCAACTGAGCTGGGTCAAGCGGAGCGAGGCTGCCAAGTTACCGTCAGATCGGACTTTTGAAACCGCCTACCAACGCTGGCATGAAGCGCGCATGGCGCAAGATGCGCAACAGTTGCGCATCTTTTACGAGCCCGGCCTCGAGCGAGGCTCTGACAGCGCGGCGCCCCGCCTGGAGGCCAATCTGGCGCGCATGGCCAAGCATGAGTTGCCGGTGCAGGCGCTGGAGCGCATCAGCATGCTGCCCTGGCCCGACGAGCCCAAGGTGAGAATCGTGACCTATCGCGAGTTGAGCCCCAGCGATGGCGGCCGGCCCAAGCTGAAGCGCCAGTATTGGCGCGAACAGCAAGACGGCCACTGGGCCATCTTCTTTGACGGCTTGATCGGCTAAGGACGAAAAAGCGTGCGCCCTGCACGTTGAAAGGCTAGCGGCGAAATGACCGGGACCAGGCCGCAAAAGCCGCCTCGACTACAATCGCGCACCTTTTGCAGCCACTGGACACATACCATGTACCGCTGTGTTTTGAGCGCCCTCATCGTAGTGGCCGCCGTCACAAGCCTGCCCGCGCAGGCACAAACCCACCGCCCCTTTCCTGTGCAAGCCTTGCGCGGTGAAATGGTGGTCTTGCAAAGCCCCGACATCAGCCTGAACGGCAAGCCCGCGCGCTTGGCTCCCGGCGCACGCGTACGCGGCGACAACAATCTGCTGCAGCAGCCGGCCGCCCTCAGCGGCGCCAAGCTGATGGTGCATTACACCGTCGACCCCAATGGCCTGCTGATGGATGTCTGGGTCTTGAACCCGGTCGAGTTGGCCAACAAGACCTGGCCCCGCAGCCCGCAAGAAGCCGCCGCTTGGAGCTTTGATCAGGCCGCGCAAGTCTGGACCAAGCGCTGAGCGCAGCGCCGACTCCCGCCCTTTTTCTCTCTTTCAATACCGCGTGCCGCCGCCCCGGCGGACGCCAGCCTGCCTTTTTCGAGAACGCCATGAGCAAAAAAGTCTTCATCAAAACCTTTGGCTGCCAGATGAACGAGTACGACTCGGGCAAGATGGCCGACGTGCTGGGCGCCGCCCAAGGCTACGAAAAAACCGATGACGTCGAGCAGGCCGACCTGATCCTGTTCAACACCTGCTCGGTGCGTGAGAAGGCCCAAGAAAAGGTGTTCAGCGACCTCGGCCGCGTCAAGCATTTGAAGGAAAAAGGCGTCTTGATCGGCGTGGGCGGCTGCGTGGCCAGCCAGGAAGGCGCCGCCATCATCGAGCGCGCACCCTATGTCGATGTGGTCTTCGGCCCGCAAACCTTGCACCGACTGCCGGCCATGCTGGCCGCGCGCAGCGCTGAGTTGCGCCCGCAGGTGGACATCTCCTTCCCCGAGATCGAGAAGTTCGACAACCTGCCGCCGGCCAAGGTCGAAGGCGCTTCGGCCTTTGTCTCCATCATGGAAGGCTGCTCCAAGTACTGCTCTTACTGCGTGGTGCCCTACACCCGCGGCGAAGAAGTCTCACGCCCCTTTGACGATGTGTTGACCGAGATCGCCGGGCTGGCCGACCAAGGCGTCATGGAAATCAATCTGCTGGGCCAGAACGTCAATGCCTACCGCGGCAAGATGGGCGACAGTGGCGAATACGCCGACCTCGCCCTGCTGCTCGAGTACGCAGCCGAGATCCCCGGCATCAAGCGCCTGCGCTTCACCACCAGCCACCCGAACGAGTTCAACCAGCGCTTGGTCGATGCCTTCGCCAAGGTGCCGCAACTGGTCAACCATCTGCACCTGCCGGTGCAGCACGGCAGTGACCGCATCTTGATGGCCATGAAGCGCGGCTACACCGCGCTCGAGTTCAAGAGCACCATCCGCAAGCTGCGCGCCATCCGCCCGGACATCCGCATCGCCAGCGACTTCATCGTCGGCTTCCCTGGCGAAACCGAAGAAGACCACGCCAAGCTGATGAAGCTGGTGGAAGACATCGGCTTTGATGCCTCCTTCAGCTTCATCTTCAGCCCGCGCCCCGGCACACCGGCTGCGGCGCTGGAAGACACCACGCCTTACGAAGTGAAGGTACGCCGCCTGCAAGAATTGCAAGCTGTGATCGAGGCCAACACCTTGGCCATCAGCCAGACCATGGTCGGCCAGACCCACAAGATCTTGGTCACCGGCAATGCCCGCAAAGACCCCAGCGAGTTGATGGGCCGCACCGAGTGCAACCGCATCGTCAACTTCAAGGGCAATGCGCGACTGATGAATCAGTTGGTGGACGTCAGAATCACGCAGGCCTTCGCGCACTCGCTGCGCGCCGAGGTGCTGACGGTGGAACACGCTAGCGTGCTGGCCTGAGGCTCAAATAACACTGCGGCAGGCTGATGCCCAAAAGCATCAGCCCGTAGCCCGCCATCTTGCCGTCACGCCCGAGCAGCAGCAGGGCCGCGATCACGCCGAGGCTTCCACCGATACCGCCCCAGAGGGTCAGGTGTTGCCAGGCTCGCGCCTTCAGTTCGCTACGCCAGAGAAGTTTGGCGCCGGCAGCCATCAAGGCGGCGACCAGCCAAGCAGGCGCAAACAGATTGCTAAAGTGCCAAAAAGCGTCAAGTGGACTCAAGGGTGGGGCTCGCGGCGGTCAGGGAAATTAGTTTCACTTGATGCACATCAAGCTTGTATGAAGTCTGCAAGAGCGCCTTCTCAGCGCGAAGCATTGATGTCAATTTTATAATCCGTCCATGACCGTATTTGCCCTTGGCTTGAACCACACTTCCGCGCCCTTGGATTTGCGCGGGCGCTTTGCGTTCTCGCTGGAGCAATTGGTCCCGACCTTGCATGGCTTTCGCCAGCAATTGCAGCTGCCCGGCCAGAACGCCACAGCCACCGAAGCGACGATTTTGTCGACCTGCAATCGCACCGAACTCTATGTCGCCGGTCATGGCGAGATGGTCAAGCCAGCCGTCGATTGGCTGGCCCGCATCGGCGGTGTCAGCAGTTCCGCGCTGATGGACCACGCCTATGTGCGCGAAGGCAGTGCGGCTGCGCGCCACGCCTTCCGCGTCGCCAGCGGGCTGGACTCCATGGTGCTGGGCGAACCGCAAATCCTGGGCCAGATGAAGCAAGCGGTGCGCGAGGCCACCCAGGCCGGCACCGTCGGCACCACCCTGCACCAACTGTTTCAGCGCGGATTTTCGGTGGCCAAGGAAGTACGCAGCTCCACCGAAATCGGCGCCCACTCGATCAGCATGGCGGCCGCCTCGGTGCGCTTGGCCGCGCAATTATTCGAAGACCTCAGCCAGATCAAGGTGCTGTTCGTCGGCGCCGGTGAAATGATCGAGTTGGTGGCGACCCATTTCGCCGCCAAGACACCCAAAGCCATGGCCGTGGCCAACCGCACGCTGGAACGCGGCGAAAAGCTGGCCGGCCACCTCGGCGCCGAGGCGATTCGCCTGGCCGACCTGCCACAGCGCCTGCATGAATTCGACGCCGTCATCTCTTGCACCGCCAGCAGCCTGCCGCTGATTGGCCTGGGCGCTGTTGAGCGCGCCTTGAAGCTGCGTAAACACCGGCCGATGTTCATGGTCGACCTGGCCGTGCCGCGCGATATCGAACCCGAAGTCGCCAAGCTGGGCGACGTCTACCTCTACACCGTTGATGAATTGGCCAGCCTGGTGCAGTCAGCCGGCGAAAAGCGCCAGGCAGCGGTTGAGCAGGCTGAAGCCATCATCGAAACCGGCGTGCAGAGCTTTGTCCACTGGCTGGGCCAGCGCAATACCGTGCCGCTGATTCAGGCCTTGAATGCGCAGGCCGATGGCTGGCGCGAGCATGAAATGGCGCGCGCTCGCAAGCTGCTGGCGCGCGGTGCCAATGTCGAAGAAGTGCTGGAGGCCATGAGCCGCGGCCTGACGCAGAAGATGCTGCACGGCACCATGGCCGAGTTGCATGCCAGCGACGGCGAGCACCGCGTGCAATTGGCGCAGACGGTGTCGCGCCTGTTCCTGCGCAGCAGCAGCCGCAATCCGGCCGAGAGCGTGAACCCTGTCGCCAACGATCGGCCCGGCGAGTATTAGCGGCGTCCATCAGCGCCAGCTCCTGCGTCGGCCTCTTGTGCCCACGCGCCTCTCCGCTCTCTGCTCCCCGGACCCGCCATGAAAGACTCACTGCGCCAGCAGTTCGACCGCCTCGCCTATCGTCTGAGCGAGCTCGACACCATCCTCAGCGAAGGCAGCATTGCCGCCGACATGAAGCGTTATCGCGCGCTGACCAAGGAGCAGGCCGAAGTGGCGGAGCTGGTCTCGCAGTACAAGCAGTATCTGCAGCGCGAGGCCGATTTGATCGAGGCCAAGAGCCTGTTGGCCGACCCCGAAATGGCCGAGATGGCAGCCGAAGAAATCAAATCCGCCGAGGCCGATCTGACCCGCCTGCATGAGTCACTGCAACTGGCTCTGCTGCCGCGTGACCCGGATGATGAGCGCTCGGCCTTTTTGGAAATCCGCGCCGGAGCCGGCGGCGATGAGTCGGCCCTGTTCGCCGCCGACTTGGCGCGCATGTATCTACGCTATGCGGAGCGGCAAGGTTGGAAGACCGAGATTTTGTCGGCCAATGAGTCGGACCTGGGCGGCTACAAGGAACTGGTGGTGCGCATCGAGGGCGACAAGGTCTATGGCCGCCTGAAGTTTGAATCCGGCGGCCACCGCGTGCAGCGCGTGCCGGCCACTGAAGCGCAAGGCCGCATCCACACCAGCGCCTGCACCGTGGCGGTGATCGCCGAACCGGATGAAGCTGAGGAAGTGACGCTAAACCCCGCGGAGTTGCGCATCGACACCTTCCGCGCTAGCGGCGCCGGTGGTCAGCACATCAACAAGACCGACAGCGCGGTGCGCGTCACCCACATCCCCACCGGCTTGGTGGCGGAATGCCAGGACGACCGCAGCCAACACCGCAACAAGGCCAAGGCCATGCTGGTGCTGGCGGCAAGGCTGCGCGACAAAGACCGCATCGAACGCGAAGCCAAGGACGCCGCCAACCGCAAGAGCTTGATCGGCACCGGCGACCGCAGCGACCGCATCCGTACCTACAACTTCCCGCAGGGTCGGCTGACCGACCACCGCATCAACCTAACGCTTTACAAGCTCGGCGCCATCATGGACGGCGACCTCGACGATGTGGCCGCAGGCCTGCAGGCCGCCCAGGCAGCCGAGCAGTTGGCGGTATTGGAAGCGGGACGCACATGAAGCCCTTGCCTGGCGATGTTCGCGCGGCCCTGCAGCTTGCGCAAAGCCTGGGGCTTGATCGGCTTGACGCTCAACTTTTGGTGGCGGCCGCAGTACAGCAAAACCGTGCTTGGCTGATCAGCCACGACGACGCCGTACTGTCGCCCGAAGTCGCAAGCCTTTTGACTGGGCAATTCGCACAAAAAGCGGCCGGCACACCGCTGGCCTATCTGCTTGGCGAGAAAGAATTCCACGGTTTGCTGCTCAAGGTCACGCCCGACACCCTGGTGCCCCGCGCCGACACCGAAACCCTGGTCGACTGGGCCTTGGAGATTTTGCAGACGCAGGCGCCTGCACAAGCCCGCGTCGTCGATCTCGGCACCGGCAGTGGCGCCATTGCCTTGGCCCTCAAGGCCAGCCACCCCGAGGCACTTGTCGAGGCGCTGGACTTGAGCCACGCCGCCCTGGCGGTGGCACAAGACAATGCCCGTCGGCTTGGATTGGTTGTGGCTTTCCACCAAGGCGATTGGTGGCAGCCTTTGGCTGGGCAGCAGTTCGATCTGATCGTCAGCAACCCGCCCTATATCGCCGGAGAAGATCCGCACCTGCCGGCACTGCGTCATGAGCCTATCGGCGCCTTGACGCCAGGCGGCGACGGTTTGTCTGACTTGCAGGCCTTGATCGAAGGGGCGCCAGCGCACTTGCAGCCCGGTGGCTGGCTGCTGCTGGAGCATGGCTATGACCAGGCCGAGCCGGTGGCCCAAGCCCTGCGGCAGCGCGGTTTCAGCGATTTGGCCATGCGCCGAGACCTGGGCAGCCAGCCTCGGGTCAGCGGCGGGCGCTGGCTGGGCTGAGCGCTCAGCCGCTCAATCGCATCAACAGCCCACCCATTTGTGGGCAATTTACACCGCACGGGCGGGCCGCCTCGGCGTAGCATGGACTCAAACCATCGCCGCAGGAGATCCTCATGAGCACCGTTCCAAGGCCTCGTTTTCTCTCCGCACTGAGCCTGCTCAGCCTCACCGGCCTGCTGCTGGGCTTGAGCCCTGCGCTGCGTGCCGCCGAGCCCAATCTACCGGCCCTGCAAGGCAGTCCGAGCTGGCAAGCACGCCTGCAGCTCAGCAGTTTGGCGCTGAGCACCAGCAGCCTGCCCTCAGGCCTGGATACGACAGCGCAAACCGGCTCACGCCTGCTCAGCGCCAGTCTGCTGGGCGACTATTACCTGACTGGCTCGGGCCTAGGCGGCGTGCACGGCGGCCTGCGCGCCACCGGCGGCCTGATGCTGGGCACCTTGTCGCAAAACAATGCCAGCTTGGCCATGGGCAGCGGCGCCGGCCCTCTGTCCCAAGGCCTGACTGTCGGACAGCGCAGCTTGGCGCCCTGGTCGGTGGAGCGCGAAGCCAACGATCCCTTCACCTCCACGTCCTACCTGGGCATTGGCTACACCGGGCGCTCTTTGCGGGGCGGCTGGGGCTTCAGCGCCGACCTCGGCCTGATGAGCGGCAATATGAGCAACAGCTTGCGCCTTGGCAGCAACCGCGCCCAGAGCATGGAGGACTTGCTGCGCGACTTGCGTTTCAAACCCGTGCTGCAACTGGGCCTGTCTTACAGTTACTGATGGGACCTCCGGTCAGGTTTGACCTGCCAAGGCATAGGTGAAATCGCGCTGACCGATAATCTCGCCCAAGATTCCACTTTTTGGCGAGATGATCCATGAGCGACGTTCAGCAACGCATTGATGACCTGGTGAAGAACAACCGCGTGATGCTCTTCATGAAGGGCTCGGCACAGTTCCCCATGTGCGGTTTCTCCGGCCGTGCAGTTCAGATCCTGAAGGCCTGCGGCGCCACCGATCTGAAGACTTTCAATGTGCTGGACGACGCGGAAGTTCGCCAAGGCATCAAGGACTACGCCAACTGGCCGACCATCCCCCAGCTCTACATCAAGGGTGAGTTCATTGGCGGCTCGGACATCATGATGGAGATGTACGAATCCGGCGAACTGCAGCAGGTTCTGTCCGCTAGCTGATGACACAAAGACTGGTCCTGGGCATCACCGGCGCTACCGGTGCGGCCTACAGCCTACGGCTGCTGCGACGTGGCCGCGAATTGGGCCTAGAGACGCATCTGATCATCACGCCCTCGGGCGTGATCAATGCGCACCATGAACTGGGCCTGGACCGCAAAGCCTTGGAGGCGGAAGCCTCCTTCGCCTATGCCCCCGGCGACATCGGCGCTTGCGTAGCCAGTGGCAGTTTTGCCACGGCGGCCATGGTCATCGCGCCCTGCTCGATGAAGACCTTGGCCTCGGTCGCCCATGGCTTTGGCGACAACCTGCTGACCCGAGCTGCCGATGTGACCTTGAAAGAGCGCCGCCGCCTGATCCTGATGGTGCGCGAGACGCCTTTCAATCTAGCGCATTTGCGCAATATGGTCGCCGCCACCGAAATGGGCGCGATTTGCTTTCCGCCCTTGCCGGCCTTCTATCACCACCCCAAGAGCATTGATGAGCTGGTGAATGAAAGCGTGGAGCGGGTGCTGGAGTTGGCGGGTGTGACAGGCGCCCAGCCCAAGGCTTGGGGCGGCGTCAAAGCCTAGGCCTGGGATCCAACCCGGCTCTCAGACCTCACCCGGCAGCAGCCACTGCTTGCGCGCACCAAACACTGCGCGTGGATACTCCGGCCGCCCACGGCTGCCGTTGTAGCGGCCCAGGGCCAGATACATATCGCCCTGCTCACGGTCCAGATAGTGGCGAAGAATCACGCAACCAAAACGCAGATTGGTCTGCATATGGAAGAGCCGTGAGGCTTGGCCGTCCCCAATCGACTTGGCCCAGAAGGGCATCACCTGGGTATAGCCGCGTGCACCCGCGCTGCTGATCGCGTACTTGCGAAAGCCGCTCTCCACCTGCACCAGGCCTAGCATCAAGCTGGGGTCCAGGCCGGCCCGTTTGGCCTCGTACCAAACGGTTTCTAGAAACTCGATGCGAGTCTGCGGCTCGCTCTTGCGCGGCTTGAGTTTTTCGCTCATCACGCCCAGCCAGCGCAGATAGGCCAGCCGTGCCTCGACATCATCAAAGCGCGGCTTGGGAGGCGCCGAATAGGCAATGGCCGCACTCAGGGCCGAACGCACCGCGTCGGCCAGAGGCTCTTCAAGCTGTGCACCGGCCTGACTGAGGCGCGGCCAAGCAAAGCCTGCGGCCAAGGCACCCAGCATCAGGCCGCGTCGTTCACGCAGCATGGAGCGACTCAAGTCGTCAGCTTGGCCTTCAGCTGCGCCAAGACCTCGTCCAGGCTCAGCTTGCTGGCCGCGGCATCTCGGCGACCTTGGTACTCGACCTGACCTTCTTTCAGGCCGCGGTCCGAGATCACCACGCGGTGCGGCACACCGACCAGTTCCCAGTCGGCAAACATGGCGCCGGGGCGCTCGCCACGGTCGTCCAGCAGCACATCAATGCCCAGGGCCGCCAGATCGTCGTGGAGCTTGTGCGCGGCTGCCTTGACCTCTTCGCTGCGATCCATGCCGATCGGGCAAACCACCACGCTGAAAGGCGCAATCGCGTCCGGCCAAATGATGCCGCGCTCGTCGTGGCTCTGCTCGATGGCAGCGCCCAAGATACGCGTCACGCCAATGCCGTAGCAGCCCATCACCATCAGCTGTGGTTTGCCGTTTTCGTCCAAGAAGGTGGCCTTCATATCGGCCGAGTACTTGGTGCCCAGCAGGAAGACATGGCCGACCTCGATGCCGCGCTGGATCGCCAAAACGCCCTTGCCGTCCGGCGAGGGGTCGCCAGCGACGACATTGCGGATGTCGGCCACCAAATCCGGCTCGGGCAAATCACGGCCCCAGTTGGCGCCGGTGAAGTGGAAGTCCGCTTCATTGGCGCCGCAGACAAAGTCGCTCATCAAGGCCACGGTGCGGTCGGCAATGACCTTCACCGGCTTGAGCAAGTTGATCGGGCCCAGATAGCCAGGCTTGGTGCCGAAGTGCTCTTCAATCTCGCTCACGGTGGCGAAGCGGAAGCCGGCCTTCAGGCCTTCAATCTTGCCGGCCTTGACTTCGTTCAGCTCATGATCGCCACGCAGCAGCAAAAGCCAAACCGTGCTCTTGATGATCTCGCCCTCATCATTAAGCTCGTCACTGGCCAGCACGATGGACTTGACCGTTTGCGTCAGCGGCAGGCCCAGGAGAGCAGCCACATCTTCGCAAGTGCTCTTGGACGGCGTTGCGGTCTTGGTCAGCGCCTGACTTGCGTTGGCACGCGCACTCAAGAGCGCCACACCTTCGGCCAACTCGATATTGGCGGCGTAGTCGCTGGTCGGGCAGTAAACGATGGCGTCTTCGCCGGTTTCGGCGATCACCTGGAACTCATGCGAGATCTCGCCGCCGATGGCACCGGTATCAGCAGCCACCGCACGGTACTGCAAGCCGAAGCGATCAAAGATGCGCTGGTAGGCGGCGTACATGCCTTGGTAGCTGATGGTGGCCGCAGCCACGTCACGGTCGAAGGAGTAGGCATCCTTCATGGTGAACTCACGACCGCGCATCACGCCAAAGCGCGGACGACGCTCGTCACGGAACTTGGTCTGGATGTGGAAGAAGTTCTTCGGCAGCTGCTTGTAGCTGCGCAGCTCTTGGCGGGCGATGTCGGTCATCACCTCTTCAGAGGTGGGCTGGATGATGAAGTCGCGGCCATGGCGGTCTTTCACCCGCATCAGCTCGGGGCCCATCTTGTCGAAGCGGCCGGTTTCTTGCCAGAGCTCGGCCGGCTGCACCACCGGCATCAGCAACTCCACCGCGCCGGCACGGGTCATCTCTTCGCGGATGATGGCCTCGACCTTGCGGATCACCCGCAGGCCCATGGGCATGTAGTTGTAGATGCCGGCGCCGATGCGTTTGATCATGCCGGCTCGCATCATCAGTTTGTGGCTGACAACCTCGGCATCGGCGGGCGCTTCCTTGAGCGTGGAGACAAAAAACTGGCTGGCTTTCATGGCGCTTGGCAAGGCTCGGCCGTCAAGGCCAAGCAAGGTTCGGGTCTGAGGGTTAGCGAGGACGATGCCAGAGCGGCATCCCAATGCAATAATTGATCTAACTAAAGATTCGAGGTTGATTATGCTCGACCGTGACGGCTTCCGGCCCAACGTCGGCATCATCCTGCTCAACCACCGGAATGAAGTGTTTTGGGGCAAACGCATCCGCACCCATTCCTGGCAGTTCCCGCAAGGGGGCATTAACTATGGTGAAACGCCTGAGCAGGCGATGTTTCGTGAGCTCCATGAAGAAGTGGGGCTTGTTCCTGAACATGTGCAGATCATCGCGCGCACGCGTGATTGGCTGCGCTATGAGGTGCCCGACCACTTCATCAGGCGGGATGCACGCGGCCACTACCGCGGCCAAAAGCAGATCTGGTTCTTGCTGCAATTGTTGGGGCGTGATTCCGATATGAATCTGCGCGCCACCAATCATCCGGAATTTGATGCTTGGCGCTGGAACGATTACTGGGTGCCGCTGGAAGCGGTGATCGAGTTCAAGCGCGGGGTCTATGAAAACGCGTTGACCGAGTTGGCGCGCTATCTGCCGCGTATCAACCAGCACAACCGCTATCTGCGCGGCGGCATGCGACCGCAGCAGCACCGGGGCGATTCCGCCGGCCATCACAACTCGCCGGCAGACCGCCAGGCAGAGCCGCAGGCCAACAAGCCTGATGGCGAACTGATGCCAGCCCAAAGCCAGCCTGACTCTTCGCCAAACAAAGACTGATCTGAGAGAGCACGGCCGCCTTGCTTGAACACCAAGCAGAGCGGCCGCTTTTGTCACATCAGTTCAGCACCAAATTGTCTCGGTGGATCAATTCGGGTTCGGCGGCATAGCCGAGCACACGCTCGAAATCACTTGAAGGCTTGCGCGCGATCAGGCGTGCCTCTGCGCTGGAGTAATTGGTTAGCCCCCGCGCCACTTCGCGCCCGCTGGCGTCGATCACGGCGATCACATCGCCACGATGGAACTCGCCTTGCACTTCGACCACACCAATCGGCAACAAGCTCTTGCCTTCGCCTTGGAGCTTGGCCGCAGCGCCTGCGTCAATCGTGACCGCGCCACGCAGTTGCAGATGATCTGCCATCCACTGCTTACGCGCAGCCAGTTTCGGCGTTGAGGCCAGCAAGGCCGTGCCTATGGCCTCGCCGGCAGCCAAACGCAACAAGACATCGGGCTCGCGGCCCCAGGCGATCACGGTGTTCGCGCCACTGCCGGCAGCCCGCTTGGCCGCCAAGATCTTGGTAATCATGCCGCCACGGCCCAGCGAGGAACCGGCGCCACCTGCCATTTGCTCCAACTCGGGCGTGCCGGCCACCGCTTCATCGATGAAGCGCGCATTCGGGTCGCGGCGCGGGTCGGCCGAATAGAGGCCGCGCTGATCGGTGAGGATGATCAGCGCATCGGCTTCGATCAAGTTGGCAACCAGAGCACCCAGCGTGTCGTTATCACCGAACTTGATTTCGTCGTTGACGACGGTGTCGTTCTCATTGATCACCGGCAGCACGCGGTGCTGCAGCAGAGTCACCAAGGTCGAACGCGCGTTCAAGTAGCGCTCTCGGTCGGCCAAGTCTGCATGCGTGAGCAGCACTTGCGCACTGCCCATGCCATGTTCGCGCAACTTGCTTTCATACATCTGCGCCAGACCCATCTGCCCCACGGCAGCAGCCGCCTGCAACTCGTGCAGCTCCTTGGGTCGGGTCGCCCAGCCCAGGCGCTTCATGCCTTCGGCAATGGCGCCGCTGGAGACCATGACCAACTCGCGCCCATCGGCGGCCAAGGCCGCAAGCTGTCGACACCAATTGCCGATGGCATCGGCGTCAACGCCCCGACCCTCGTTGGTGACCAGGCTAGACCCGACCTTGACGACGATGCGCTTCGCGCCCTGAAGCGCCGCGCTCATTCCGCGTTGTCGTCTGCAGCGGCCGCGACCGGCTTGCCCTCAGGGAAGCGCGGATCAACCTCGACCAGAACCTTGTGTGCCGTGGCCACGTGGTCGTAGATGGCATGAATCAAGGGCTGGCAACCATCGCGTGTCAGCGCCGAGATCTCGAAGACCGGGCCCTTCCACTTGTAACGCTTGACGAAGTCTTTGACGCGCTTGGCACGCTCTTCTTCGGGCACCATATCCAACTTGTTCAAGACCAGCCAACGAGGTTTGTCGTACAACTCTTGGTCGTACTTCTTCAACTCGTTGACGATGGCCTTGGCTTCGGCCACCGGATCGACTGCCGGGTCAAACGGCGCCAGATCGACCACATGCAAAAGCAAACGCGTGCGCTGCAAGTGGCGCAGGAACTGATGACCCAGACCGGCGCCTTCTGCAGCACCTTCGATCAAGCCAGGAATGTCAGCGACGACAAAGCTCTTCTCAGGCCCGACACGCACCACACCCAGATTGGGATGCAAGGTGGTGAAGGGGTAGTCCGCGATCTTTGGGCGTGCATTTGACACGGCCGTAATCAGCGTGGACTTGCCCGCATTGGGCTGCCCCAGCAATCCGACATCGGCCAGCACGCGCAATTCAAGCTTGACCTTCTTGGCCTCACCGGGCCAGCCGGGCGTTTTTTGACGCGGAGCTCGGTTGGTGCTGGTCTTGAAATGCAGATTGCCGAAGCCGCCATCGCCGCCCTTGGCGAGCATGATTTTCTCGCCCGGTTCCAGCAACTCGGCGATCACCGTGTCGGTTTCCAAGTCGCGCACGATGGTGCCGACCGGCATGCGCAAAATGACGTCTTCGGACGCAGCGCCGTAACAATCGGAGCCACGGCCGGCTTCACCGTTGCGGGCCTCGTGGCGGCGCGCATAGCGGTAGTCGATCAAGGTGTTGAGGTTGCTGTCCGCCACAGCAAAGACGCTGCCACCACGGCCGCCGTCGCCGCCATCCGGCCCACCGAAGGGGATGAATTTTTCGCGGCGGAAGCTGGCACAACCGGCACCACCATTGCCGGCCACGATGTCGATGGTGGCTTCGTCGATGAATTTCATATTGCTACGCGCCTTTTGAGGCTGATGTTAAGGCAAAGCCCTCGGTCAGCCCAAACGGGCACAACCAGCTTTGCTGCAGCCTGAAAAAGCAAAAGCCCCAGCGAGCCGGGGCTTTTTGTTCACCTGTTGCAGGCGGTCGGCTGCTGCCCTCCGCCTGCGGTGTACATCGGCGATCAGATCGCGGTCACGAAGACCGTCTGACGGCTTTTTTCACCCTTGATGGCGAACGACACTTGGCCGTCAACCAGGGCGAACAGCGTGTGGTCCTTGCCGATACCGACATTGGTGCCGGGATGGAACTTGGTACCGCGCTGACGCACGATGATGGAACCTGCAGAGATGGTCTGGCCGCCGAAGGCCTTCACACCGAGCATCTTAGGTTTGGAGTCGCGGCCGTTTCGTGTTGAACCGCCGCCCTTTTTCTGTGCCATGGATTATCTCCTTGAACTGTTGGCGAAGAAGCCGACTCTCGATCAGCCGTTCACCGTGCTGATCAACAGCTCGGTATACGTCTGGCGATGGCCTTGACTCTTCTTGTAGTGCTTACGACGACGCAACTTGAAGATGCGCACTTTGTCGTGCTTACCGTGAGCCACAACAGTGGCATTGACGCTTGCGCCAGCAACCAAGGGAGTGCCAACCTTCAGATCTGCGCCGCTACCAACGGCGAGAACTTGGTCGATCACAATCTCTTGGCCAACATCCGCAGCAATCTGTTCTATCTTGATCTTTTCGCCAGCAGCAACTTTGTATTGCTTGCCGCCGGTTTTTATGACCGCGTACATATCAGCCCTTTCAATTAAACCAACCCGTCTCGATGACTCTGGCGTCCGCCGACTCATAAAAGCCTAGCGAATACCCAAGCCAAAACGGGCCTCAACTCCGCAGCAGTGAAGCGCAGAGCCCGCGATGTTAGCATGCTTAGTGGAAAACGCCAAGCCCGGCAATTCTTGCCGAGGCAGGGCGCCACACAGCGCATGAGTCAACACAGCCGCCAGCCATTTGACCTCCAGGCTCTTCCTATAATCCCAGCTTCGCTTAAATGAGAGCCGAGAGTGCACGCCGCTTCTGCTTCGACCCCTTCTACCCTCCCCAGCGTCCGCGAGGCACTCGCCACACTTTCAGCAGAAATGCTCGAAGTAGATGCCGTCATTGCACGCCGCTTGCAGTCGGACGTTGCACTGATCAACCAGATCGCCGGCTACATCGTGCACGCGGGCGGCAAGCGCATGCGCCCCAAGCTGGTGCTGCTGTTCGCCAACGCACTGGGATTCGAAGGCGCGCAACGCTTTGAGTTGGCAGCCGTCGTCGAGTTCATTCACACGGCCACCCTGCTGCACGATGACGTCGTGGATGAGTCCTCGCTGCGCCGCGGCAAGCAAACCGCCAACGCTTTGTTTGGCAATGCCGCCAGCGTCTTGGTGGGCGACTTCCTGTATTCGCGCGCCTTCCAGATGATGGTGTCTGCCAATCGCATGCGCGTACTGGAAGTGCTGGCCGAAGCCACCAACATCATCGCCGAGGGCGAGGTGCTTCAGCTGATGAATATGCACGACCCCGACATCTCGGTCGAAAGCTATCTGCGCGTCATCCGCTTCAAGACCGCCAAATTGTTTGAGGCAAGCGCACGCCTTGGCGCCGTGCTGGCTGACAGCAGCCCAGAAATTGAAGAAGCCTGCGCCGGCTACGGCCGCGCCATGGGCACGGCCTTCCAATTGATCGATGACGTGCTGGATTACGAAGGCGACAGTCACGCGCTCGGCAAAAACGTGGGCGACGATCTCCGGGAAGGCAAGACGACCTTGCCTCTGCTGATCGCCATGGAGCGCGGCACGGAAGAACAGCGCCTACTGATCCGCCACGCCATCGAACACGGCGAACTGGAGCGCCTGAGCGAGATCGTCGAGATTGTTCGCGCCACCGGCGCTCTTGAAGCCACTCGCGACGCCGCACGGGCTGAAGCCCAACTAGCGAAAGACTGCCTGCAGCTTCTGCCTGCCAATATGTGGCGCGAATCTCTGCTAGAATTTGCGGCTCAGTCAGTTGACCGCTCCTTCTAAGCAAGGGCGTTCCAAGACCCAAGTTCTTTGCTTTGCGCCGCGACGCTTCAAGCACTGAGCGATGCAAACAAGCCAAACGCTTGTTTGTTCAAAAATTCGGGGTGTAGCGTAGTCTGGTAGCGCGCCACGTTCGGGACGTGGAGGCCGGAGGTTCGAATCCTCTCACCCCGACCAGACATAGACTTGCACAGCAAGCAATGACCAAAGCCCTACTCGCTGGGGCTTTGTCGTTTCTGGGTCAAATTTCACCGCTCGATAGAACAAACATCAAGCCAAGAGATTGGCGCACTCTCGGCCAGACCCCTGAGTCTTAAATGTTAGCCATTGGGTCCCGCGAGTTTGATCCGAGGCCGAAACTAGAGTTCGACTCAGATATTCGAAACAAGACGGTGATTTGGTAGGCCGTATAGGACTTGAACCTATGACCAAAGGATTATGAGTCCTCTGCTCTAACCAACTGAGCTAACGGCCCCCGGAGGGTTTCTTGCGATTCCGGCCTTGCACCGGAAGGGCGCGATTGTATAGGCTAGCGGAGCCTGACTACTTCTGCGACAGCGCTTGGCTGATCATTCTGGAAGTAATGTCGACGATCTGGATCATCCGGTCGTAGGCCATGCGGGTGGGGCCGATCACACCCAAGGTACCGACTACCTGGCCATTGACCTCGTAAGGCGCAGAGACAATGGAGAGCTCTTCAAAAGGCACGACCTGGCTTTCGCCGCCGATATAGATGCGCACACCTTCGGCGCGGCTCGACACATCCAGCAAGCGCATCAGCTGAGTCTTTTGCTCGAACATATCGAACAGGCGCCGCAAGCTGCCCATATCGTTACTGAAATCTTGCACGGTGAGCAAATTGCGCTCGCCGGAGATGACCACCCGCTCTTGCTCATCCACCATGGCTTCGGTGCCGGCCTGCACCGCGGCATTCATCAGGCTGGCAATTTCACCGCGCAAAACATCGACTTCGGACTTGAGCCGTTCGCGCACCGATTCAAGGCTCAAGCCTGCGTAATGGGCATTGAGCCGGTTACTGGCTTCGGCCAACTCGGCTTGCGACAAGTCTTGGGCGGTGAAGATGACGCGGTTTTGCACATCACCGTCAGGCGAGACCATGATGACCAGCACACGCCGATCACCCAGGCGCAAGAATTCGATGTGATGAAAAACGCTGGGTTTGCGCGGCGCGGTCACCACGCCGACAAAGTTTGACAAGCTTGAGAGCAATTGGGCAGCGCTGGCAATGACCCGCTGCGGCTGATCGGGCTGCAGCTGCGTCTCGATCGGCCGGGCGTCGGCGCCGACCAAGCCGGGCTGCGCCGTCAACATGGTGTCGACAAAAAGCCGGTAGCCGCGCGCCGTGGGGATGCGCCCCGCACTGGTGTGAGGGCTGGCAATCAAGCCCAGCTCTTCCAGGTCGGCCATGACATTGCGGATCGTCGCCGGGCTGAGCTCCAGCCCTGAGGCTTTGGACAGCGTGCGAGAACCGACAGGCTGGCCGTCCGCGATATAGCGTTCAACCAGGGTTTTCAGAAGGGATTTGGATCGCTCGTCGAGCATGTTTGCATTGTAGGTTCTTGGCTCGCCCACGCCATTGAGACTTCCACGGACTGACATAGGCCTGTGGTGTAATTCTTCTCCATGGCCAAACGTTTCCAACATGTGGCAATTGTGGGCAAGCATCAGGCCCGCGGCATACGCCCGCTTCTTGAAGAAATTGCCGACTTCGTGACGAGGCAAGGTCTCGACGTTTTCTTAGAACGCGAGACCGCTTTGAACACCGGCATCACCGCTTTTGACGCCCTGTCGAATGAGGAGTTAGGCGCCCAGTGCGACTTGGCCATCGTCGTCGGTGGCGACGGCACCATGCTCGGTTTTGCCCGCGAAATGGCCCGCTTTGGCGTCCCCTTGGTCGGCATCAACCAAGGGCGTTTGGGCTTCATCACCGACATCTCGATTGAGAAGTACAGCGAAGCCTTGGCACCCATTTTGGCGGGCGACTATGAAATGGAACAACGCCCTATGCTGGAGGGCGCCGTCTGGCGCGATGGTGAGAGCATCTTTGAAGGATTGGCGCTGAACGATGTGGTGGTGAGCCGTGGCGCCACCGCCAGCATGGTCGAATTGCGCATCGATGTGGGCGACGATTTCGTCGCCAATATGCGGGCTGACGGCGTCATCGTGGCCTCGCCGACGGGCTCTACCGCCTATTCCTTGTCGGCCGGCGGCCCCATCATGCATCCCAGCATTGCTGGCTGGGTGCTGGTGCCCATCGCCTCACACACCTTGTCGAATCGCCCCATCGTCTTGCCCGATACCGGCGAGGTTTGCATGGAAATCGTGGCCGGGCGCGATGCCAGCGTCAATTTCGATATGCAAAGCCTGGCCAGCCTGCTGCACGGCGACCGCATCACCGTGCGCCGCTCGGCCCACAAGGTCTGCTTCTTGCACCCCAAGGGCTGGAGCTACTACGCCACCCTTCGCCGCAAGCTGCGCTGGTACGAGGGAGTCAGCTGATGCTGCGGCGAATGAATCTGCGCGATTTCGTCATCGTGCCCGAGTTGGAGTTGGATTTCGGCCCTGGCTTTGCCGTGCTGACTGGGGAAACCGGCGCCGGAAAATCGATTCTGGTCGACGCCCTGCAACTCGCCCTGGGCAGCCGCGGCGATGCTGGCGTGGTGCGCGAAGGCGCGGCGCGCGCGGAAATCTCTGCCGAGTTCGATCGCCCTGTGCATCTGAGCGCTTGGCTCGACGAGGCAGGTTTTGACCATTCAAGCGGAAGCCTGCTGCTGCGCCGCGTGATCGATGCACAAGGCAAAAGCCGCGCCTGGATCAACGGCAGCCCCGCCACCGTCACCCAGCTGCGCGAACTGGCCGACAGCCTGATCGACATCCACGGCCAACATGCTTGGCAAGGCCTGACACGCCCCGCTGCAGTGCGCGCCTTGTTGGACAGTTATGCCGGCCTGCAAACCCAGGCTCTGAGCCTGGCCTACGGTGACTGGAAGGAAGCCGGTGAACGGCTCGCTGCAGCAGAAAGCCGTCAAGCCGAGCTCTTGCGCGAGCGCGAGCGTCTCGCTTGGCAAATTGGCGAAGTCGCGCGCCTGAGCCCTGGCCAGGACGAATGGGAAGAGCTGAATGCCGAGCATCAGCGTGTGTCCAATGCTCAGTCTTTGCTGGATGCCGTGCAAAACGCCTTGCAAGCGCTGAACGAGGCCGAGCCCAGCGCTGAATCTCAAACCGACAGCGCACTCACCCAGCTGGAAAAAGTCGTCGACTATGACGCCCGCTTGAACCCGGCCGTTGAAGCCTTACGCGGCGCGCAGACGCAGATTCAAGATGCTGCGCATTCGCTCAGCACCTATTTGCACGGCACCGAGTTGGAACCGGCTCGACTGCAAGAACTGGACGAGCGCATGTCCGCCTGGCTGGGCCTCGCGCGCCGCTATCGCCGCCCACCGGCCGAACTGCCCGCACTGCTGGCGCAATGGCAAGCCGAGCTGCAGCAGTTGGACGCCGCCAGCGACTTGGACGGATTGAACAAGGCCTTGAGCACGGCCCGCGTTGCCTTCGATAAAGAAGCCAAGCGCATCAGCGTAGCGAGAGCCGCGGCTGCGCCCAAGTTGGCGGCCGCGGTCACGCAAGCCATGCAACAGCTGGGCATGGCGGGCGGCCAGTTCGAGATTGCCCTGCAAGCCCAAGATCAACCGCAAAGCTTCGGCCTGGAAACGGCTGAATTCTTGGTGGCCGGACACGCCGGCAGCACGCCCCGGCCCTTGGCCAAGGTGGCCTCGGGTGGCGAGTTGTCGCGCATCGCTCTGGCCATTGCTGTGACCACTTGCCAACAAGCTCAAACCGGTGACGCCAGCAGCGTGGGCACCTTGATCTTTGATGAAATTGACTCCGGCGTGGGCGGCGCCGTGGCGGAGACCGTGGGCCGCTTGATGAAGCAGCTCGGCCGCGAACGCCAGGTTCTCGCCGTCACTCACCTGCCCCAAGTGGCCGCCTGCGCCGATCATCACTTGCTGGTCGCCAAGGCGGCCCGCGAAGGCCAAACCTTCAGCGATGTTCAACCGGTCCAGGGCGAAGCCCGTGTGGCTGAAATCGCCCGCATGTTGGGCGGTGAGCGCCTGTCTTCGACCAGCTTAGCGCATGCGCAGGAAATGCTCGACCTATCCTCTTCCTCCTCCTCTTCTTCCCCGAACTCATCCACCCCCTCGGGCGCCAATTCCCGGGCGAAAAAGGCCAAATCATGACGAACGAAGCGGCGGTCCAGCCGCCTGTGGCGCCGCAACACGCAAGCCCCTTGGAAGCCACAGAAAGCCGAGTGGTGCTGGTGACCGGCATGTCCGGCGGCGGCAAATCGGTGGCCATGCATGCGCTCGAAGATGCAGGTTTCTTTTGCGTGGACAACCTGCCGGCTGATTTGCTGCTGGACTTTTTGCGCCTGGAGCAGCAACGCGGCGAGCGCCGTGTGGCGATTGCCGTGGATGTGCGCAGCGCCGGCTCACTGCCGCTCTTGCTGCCCTTGATCAAGCAGCTGCGCGCCGAAGGCGTGTCGATTCGTTCGATCTTCTTGGACGCCAACACCGACGCCTTGATGCGGCGTTTTTCCGAGACGCGTCGCCCTCACCCGCTGCGCCAGGATTCTTTTGCCCAAGTGGGCGGGAATACCGGCAGCGCTGGCAATTCTGGTAATAGTGACGATGCGCACCGCGCGCTGCTGGACGCGATTGCCTTGGAGCGCGAGATTCTGGCCGCCCTGCGGGTGGAATCCACCGTGCTGGACACCAGCCAGCTGCGCCCCGCACAGTTGCGCGCCTGGGTGCGTGACTTGGTGGTCGTCAAGGGCAACTCGCTGACCCTGGTCTTCGAGTCCTTTGCCTTTAAGCATGGCGTGCCCAGCGACGCCGACTTTGTTTTCGATGTGCGCGTGCTGCCCAACCCGTATTACGACCGTGCACTGCGCCCCTTGACCGGCCGGGACGCACCGGTGGCCGACTACCTGAAGGCCCAGCCCGAAGTGGACGTGATGTTGACGCAAATCGGCGACTTTTTAAATCGCTGGCTGCCCTCCTTTGCCGCCGATCAACGCAGTTATCTGACGGTGGCCATCGGTTGCACCGGCGGCCAGCATCGCTCGGTCTATCTGGTGGAGACGCTGACTGAGCGCTTCGGCCACCACGGCCAAGTCCTCAAACGCCATCGCGAGTTGGACGCTAAATAGACAAAGTTCTTCTGCTCATTCCATAGAAGAAAAGGGCGTGCCGCCAATCGCGGACACGCCCTTTTTCATTCACTCGGCGATTGGGGCCGCTCAGAACTTGTACTGCGCCTTCAAGCCCAGGAAGCGGCCACGCGGATCACCTTGGCTGCCGTCAAAGGTGCCGGTGGAGGCATCCCAAGGCAGGCGGCTGTTGCTGAGGTTTTGCAGCGTGGCTGTGGCCACAAAGCGCGGCGAGATCTGCCAATCCACATTCAAGTCCAGCGTGTTGATGCTCTTGACCGACTCGGCAAAGGCCTCCGAGGGGCGGTAGGTCTGGGTGTAGCCGCCCACATGGTTCCAGGTCAGCGTGCTGGTCCAGTCACCCACGGCCCAGTTCACGCTGGCCACACTGCGCCAGGCCGGCAAGGAGCCAAACTCATTGCTACCGGCGCCGTTGATCGGAGCTTCCCCTTCACTTGGCGCGGCCTTGAATTGCAGCAAGCGACTCAAGCCCGCCTTGAGCTTCAACTGCCCCAAATGCCCCAGCGCAAAGCTGCGGCTGGCTTCGATGTCGAAGCCAGAGACAGTGCGTTCGCCTTGGTTCTTGAACTGCCGGGTGATGGAGACAATGCGCCCTTGCTCATCGCGCACGATGCGGCCGGGCAGGTTCTTCTCGTTGTCGACGATGTACTTGGCGGTTTCGGTGTCGATCAAATCTTTCTGTTTGATATTGAAGTAGTCGATACCAAAGCTGGTCTGCGCATCCGGCGAGACCACGATGCCAAAGTTGAAATTGCGCGAACGCTCGGGCTTGAGCGAAGGATTGGCAGACGTCAGATTGGTCACGCCTCGCGCCACGGTGGGTGAAATTGGGTCCCGTGGGTCCACCACCGAACCATAGCTAACGCCGGTGCTCTGCGTGTTCTCGGGCAAAGAAGGCGCGCGGAAGCCCTGCGAGGCATTGCCGCGCAGCACCAACCATGCGGTCGGCTGATAGCGAAGGCTGGCCTTGGGCGAGAAGGCGGCGCCGAAGTCGCTGTAATGGTCGAGGCGCCCCGCCACATTCAAGGTCAAGGTCTTCAACAAGGGCGCATTCAACTCCGCATAGGCGGCGCTGACGCGGCGCGAGCCTTGAATGATGTTGATGGCCGGGCGCAGCTCGGTGCCGCTCAGCACCGCGTCTGAGGTGCGCGAATCCATGCGCTCATGGCGCAGTTGCAAACCAGCCGCAAAGCCCAGTGCACCGGCGGGCAGTTGGAAGAGCTCGGTCGAGGCATTGGCGTCAAACGAGTACAGCTCGGTCTCGGCCGGGCGCAGGGTGGACAGGCGCAAGGCCTCGCGCTGCGCTTCGCTGTTCTGGCTTTGATCGGCAAAGTTGTAGCTGCCCGACTTCAGCGCCCGCTCGAACTCAAAGCGGTTGCCGAAGTTCTGCGCCGTTTCGCGCATGCGGCTGCTGGACTGCAACAAGGAGGCATCCCAGTCCCACTCACCCGCCGTGCCGCGCGCGCCCACCAGCAGGCGCTGGAACTGCACCGAGTCTTGCTTCATGCGCGGCCCCAGGTCGAACAGGGTCGCAGTCAACACATTGGAGCCGCTGCCGGGGTAGTTGGGGGGGTCCTTGGGCAGAACCACCGAAATGGTGTCGAGAGACTGCGTTTTGTTGTTCCAGGCGCGCAAGCTGCTGGAGACCGACAAGGGCGCCGAGAAGATCAATTCCGCTCGCGACTTTCCGAGCAAGACCTCGGCAAAAGCATCCAGGTTCTCATGAATGCGCAAAGTGCCGCGCGCCGAGGCGTGATAGCGCTCCACGCCCGGAATCAGCGTCTTGAACTGCGCCGGGTTGTAGGCCAGCACCGTGCCGGTCTTGCCGGGGCTGATGTCGCCGTAATTGACCAGCTTGAGCGGACCTTGTTCGCCGCCCAGCTTGTTGGTCGGGTCGCTACCCAAGTAATTGGTGGCCACCCAAGCCAGGGTGCCGCCACCTTCGCTGCGGAAGTCGTTGTCGCGCAACCAGCTGACCTGGCTTTGATCCAGGCGATCCCGCTTGAGGGCATCAAAGCTCAGGCTCAGATTGAATCGGTCGGCCTGCAAATCACCAAAGCCGTGGCGCAACTCCAGGCTGCGCTCGCGCTGCCCCGTGCCCTCGGTAGAACTGCCCAGGCCGGCTCGCACTTCCGTGCCCTGGAAATCCTCGTACAGCAAGATGTTGACGACACCGGCAATGGCGTCCGAGCCATACAAGGCCGAGGCGCCATCCTTCAAGACCTCGATGCGCCGCACGGCTGCCAGCGGCAAGCTGTTCAGGTCGGAGAACACCTCTTGCATGTTTTGCGCGGTGGCATAGGGCGCCACGCGCCGGCCGTTCACCAGCACCAAGGTGTTTTGCTGACCCAGGCCGCGCAAGGACAGGCCCGCCGTGCCGGCAGAGAAGCTGCCGGTGAACTGCTCGTTAAAACTATTGCCGCTGTTGGCGGTGATGGCGCGCAGCAATTCAGGCAAGCTGGTTTTGCCGCTGGCGGCAATGTCCTTGGCAGACAAGACCTGCACCGGATTGGCGCCTTCGCGCTGGGTGCTCAAGATGTTGGAGCCGGTCACGGTGATGCGCTCGAGTCGGGCTGCGCCGTCTTGCGGATTCGCTGACGTGGATTGCGCCTGAGCGCTGAAGAAGGTGGCGGGCAAGAAAGCGGCGGCCAATGCAGCGGCCAGAACTGATGGTTTCAGCATGATGTTTGAATGAGAAAAAGGGTGAGAGGCCCAGTTTTGGGCCTAAGCATGCGAGCCCCGCTCAGGGCAATGCACCCGAGCCGGTATCAAGGCAAAGAAAGGTAGGAGGGAGTGATCGCAGACTGAGCTGGAAGAAGGCGTGCCCAGTTGGGCTCGCCCCTGCTGCGATCGATCAGGCGTGTTCGCCTGCGGGCATCAACACATTCGTGAGACGGCCGAAATGAGTCGCGAAGACTGGATGGAGAAGGAAACAGAGTTCAAAAGAAACTCATGGCGCGACGGGGCGGCTGTGGCCCAGGTCGGCGAGAAAGCAGGGTTCATTGAGAAAGGTGTTTTCAACTGCACGCTCTTGTTGGCGCCTTCGCAATGTAAGTGTTAACCCTAGATTTTCTAAACAACGCTTTCTTGTTTGCTTATGCGTTTTTTCGACAGTTGCGCCTCAAAAGCGCTCCGGCTGCTGGGCCGACGCCTGCAAGGCCGAGTCTTTTTCACTCGAGGCGATCAAGGCCAGCAAGACCGCCGTGCCCACAGGCTCCAGGATGACCACAAAAGGCAGCCACAAGAGCAAGGGCCGGCCGGTGCGCTTGACCACAATGCCCATAAACGCCCAGTGGGCCGCCAAGCAGCCTGCCAAGCCGAAAGACAAGAGCACGATCAACGGCACCAGCGGCTCCGTCTCTTGAGCCGCTGAGATCAAAAACCAGAGGCAGCAGGCAGCGGCCAACAGAGCCACCAGGCCCGATTCAATGGTCGATTTCAGACTTGCGTTCATGGACGTGCTTCCAAAAGTGTGTCGCGGCTCAAGCCTGAATCATCTTTTTCAAAGGTGCCGGCAAGGCATAGTCCGCGAGGCGCTCGCGGGCGACCCATTTTCCATGGAACTGAGCGTCAGCAGGTCGGCGCTGAAGCTCGGCGCGTTGGGTATGCAAGGTCCAGTCGAAATGGGTCAAGGCATGTTGGATGCGCGGCATGGTTTCCAGACCCTGGCCCGGACCTTGACCGAGATCCAAGCCTTGGGCCGCAGCCTGCAGCGCCGCCTCGTCATCAAACAAGGGCAAGCTCCAAAGCCCGGCCCAGACGCCCTTGGCCGGCCGCTGCTGCAGCAAGACCTGACCCTCATGCTCCAGCCAAAGCCACCAGTTCTCGCGCTGGCTGCGCTTGAGCTTCTTGGTCTTGACCGGAAACTTGGTGGGTTCGCCCTGCTCGCGCCCCCGGCACAACTCGCTCACCGGGCACAACAAGCATTGCGGCGAACGCGGCGTGCACACGCCCGAGCCCAGGTCCATCACGCCCTGGGTGTAAGCCACCATGTCTTGTTCCGGCGGCAGCAACTCGGTGGCCAAGGCCCAAAGTTTTTTCTCCTGGGCACTGCTGGCCATATCACCGTCAAACGCCAGCAAGCGTGTCAGCACGCGCTTGACGTTACCGTCCAGAATCGCCACCCGCTCGGCAAAACAAAAAGCCGCGATCGCCGCTGCAGTCGAGCGCCCGATGCCAGGCAACTCTTGCAGCGCCGCCGCTGTGCGAGGGAACTCGCCGCCATGCTGCTCGCGCACGGCCTGCGCGCAGGCATGCAGATTGCGCGCCCGGCTGTAGTAGCCCAGGCCTGCCCACATGGCGAGCACTTCGTCCAGCGTGGCTGCCCCCAAATCACTGACGGTGGGAAAGCGCTCAAGAAAGCGCTGGTAATAGCCCAGCACGGTCGTGACTTGGGTCTGCTGCAGCATGATTTCCGACAACCAAACCCGGTACGGGTCGCGGGTGTTCTGCCAGGGCAAGCTGTGCCGGCCAAAGCGGCGCTGCCAGGCCACCAAGGTGGGCGCGAACTGCAGAGGAAGCTCTATCTCTTTTGACATTGGGGGCAGAAAAAGGTGGACCGCTGGCCCTGAACGATGCGCCGAACCGGGCTGCCGCAAGTCAAGCAGGGCTGGCCTTCCCGGCCGTAAACACGCGCCTGCATCTGAAAACTGCCGGCCACGCCATGGGCATCCTTGAAGTCGCGCAAGGTGCTGCCCCCGGCATCCAGCGCTTGCGCCAAAACGCCACGCACCGCACGAGCCAAGCGCTCGGCGCGCGGGCGGCTGAGCTTGCCGGCCGGCAGGCGCGGGTCAACACCAGCCAGAAACAAGGCTTCGCAAGCGTAGATATTGCCGGCGCCTACCACGATGTCGCCGGCCAACAAAGCCTGTTTGATCGCCACCTTGCGCCCGCTGAGGCCCGCATGCAGATGCGCGCCATCAAAGCGCTCGTCAAAAGGCTCCAGGCCTAAGCCCGCCAGCAGCTTGGCCGCTGCCGGCGCCGCCAAGGCCTCTGACCACACGACAGCGCCAAAGCGGCGCGGATCGGTCAGGCGCAGCAAGCCGCGGTCGGTCAATAAATCGAAGTGATCATGCGGCCCGGCTTCACCCGCCACACCCGGCGCACTGAAGGCCAGCGAACCGGACATGCCCAGATGCAGCAGCAAGCCGCCACTGGGCTCGGGCTTTGAGACCGGCACCCAAAGGTATTTGCCACGGCGCAAGACCGCACCGACCCGCGCTCCTTGCAGGCGCTCAGCCGCCAAACCCAGCGGCCAGCGCAGCGGCTTGCCCAGGCGCGCCTGCAGGACGCTGGCGCCCTCGATGGCGCTGGCAAACGAGAGGCGAGTGACTTCAACTTCGGGGAGCTCAGGCATGGCCGGATGATATCGGGGCAGAATGCCCACTCGTTTGGCACTCCCGTGTCGGCGCAAGAAGTATTGATAGATGCAGGAGCTTTCATGCCCGAGTTTTTTCGCCGCAGCCCAGCGTTGACGATTGCAACGCTGGCTGCAGCCTTGATCAGCGCGACCACGGCATTGGCCAATACCTTGCCTGCGGCCGTGCCCGCGCCAGCGGCGGCAGCGTCAGCCGCCGCTTCAGCACCAGAAGCTGTACGCAACTCGGCCATGGACGCACCACTCTTCTACCAATTGCTGGTGGGCGAGATGGAATTGCGCAGCGGCCAGCCGGGCGTGGCTTTTCAGGTGCTGCTGGACGCGGCCCGCCGCACCGGTGATGACGAGCTGTTTCAACGCGTCATCAATATCGCCCTGCAAGCCCGCGCCGGCGACCAAGCCCTGATCGCGGCCAAGGCCTGGCGCGATGCCAAGCCCAAGTCTCAAGCCGCCCATCAGATGGTGATCCAGCTGCTGGCCTTGTTGAATCGACCGGCCGATGTGCCGGAGGTGCTGCGCTCTTTGCTGGAGATATCTCCCGCTGAGCAACGCGCCGGAGTGCTGGCCTCCCTGCCTCGTCTGTTCCAGCGTGCCGCCGAGCCCAAGCAGGTACTTCGGGCCATGGAGCCGCTGTTGCGCGCCAATGCACAAGCTCCTCAAAGCCCTCAGACCCGCGAAATCGCGCAGGTCGTGCTGGCCAGGTTTTATGCCAATGCAGGCGAGACCCGCCGTTCCTTGGAGCAAACACGCGAGCTGCTGAAACTCGTACCCGAGTCCGACGACGCCATGCAAATGGCGCTGGACTTGATGCCCAGCGAGCCCGAGGCCGAAGCCTTGGTCCAAACACGCCTGAACGCCAACCCCGGCAACCACCTGCTGCGTCTGGCCTATGGTCGAGCGCTGGCTCGCGCGCAACGCCCGGCCGAAGCCGCGCATCAGTTCCGCAGCGTCACCGAAAGCGCGCCCACGACCAGCTCGGCCTGGTTCGCACTGGGCTCGCTGGAGTTGGACCTCAAACACCCCGAGGCCGCAGAAAAGGCCTTGCGCGAATATCTGCGGCTCTTGGACAGCACGCCAGCCACTTCGCCTGACGCCGCCGGCGAGGCTGAAGCCGCCAACAACAACGAAGCACACCAACAAGCCTGGTTGATGCTGGCCCAAGCGGCCGAAATGCGCGGCGACTTGAAAGGCGCAGAAGCCTGGCTGATCAAGGTTGACGCGCCGCAGCGCCAGATCGAAACCCGCTACCGCCGCGCGTCCTTGTTGGCCCGCCAAGGCCAGCTCAATGAAGCACGCAAATTACTGCAAGCCCTGCCCGAATCCAACCCCGAAGAGCTGCGCGCCAAGCTGATTGCGGAGTCGCAGCTGCTGCGCGACATGCAGCAATGGAAGGCCGCTTACGAGGTCTTGGCCAAGGCCAACGAGCGCTTACCGGACGACCCGGACCTGATCTATGAACAATCGATGATGGCGGAAAAGCTCGGGCGCCTGGATGAAATGGAGACCCTACTCAAGCGCGTGATCGTCATCAAGCCCGATCACCACCACGCCTACAACGCCCTGGGCTATTCGCTGGCCGAGCGCAGTATTCGTCTGCCGGAAGCGCGCGAGTTGATTGCCAAGGCCCTCAGCTTTGTGCCCAGCGAGCCCTTCATTCTGGACAGCATGGGCTGGGTGGAATACCGCTTGGGCAACCATCCCGAGTCGCTGCGCCTCTTGCGCAAGGCCTACGCCGCAAGGCCCGACGCAGAGATTGCCGCCCATCTTGGCGAAGTCTTGTGGGTCAGCGGCGAACAAAGCGAAGCCAAGCGCGTTTGGCAAGAAGGTCTGACACGAGAGCCCAAGAACGAAGCGCTGCGCGAAACCCTCAAACGACTGAAGGCCGCGCCATGAAGCTCAGCCCCCGGCTCTCGCGCCGCTGGGCATCAGCCTGCCTGGCCTTGTGCTTGAGCGCTTGCGCCAACTTGGCGCCCAAGCCTGCCCCCTCGCTCAACGAAGGCGATGTGCGCCTGAGCGGCCGCCTCAGCGTTCAAGTCGCCGGCAGCAGCGGCCGCGCCTCGGGCGGTAACGCCGGATTTGAGCTGACCGGCAGCCCCGCCGCCGGGCAACTCGAGCTGAGCACGCCGCTGGGCAGCCTGGTGGCGCGTGCTAGCTGGCGCGAGGGCGATGTGATGCTGCAAACGCCAGACTCCGAGCGCACTTTCGCCACGCTGGATGAGCTGACGCGCGAGTTGCTGGGCGAGGCGATTCCCGTGGCCGCCTTGTTCGACTGGCTGCGCGGTCGCCCCTGGCCGCAAGCACCCAGCCAAGACCTGAACCCAGGTACCGGTTTTGAACAACTGGGCTGGCGCATCGACCTGTCCAAGCAAGGCGAGGGACTGATCCTCGCGCATCGCTCCAGCGAGCCCTCAGTAACACTGCGCGCCCGCATCGAATCTTCCAACTGAAACTCTTTTCTGTACCTGTTGCCGCAATGCTTGCGATCTACGACGTCCCGGCCCCGGCCAAGCTCAATTTGTTTTTGCATGTGGTGGGCAAACGCCCTGACGGCTACCACCTCCTGCAATCGATCTTTGCCCTGATCGATTGGGCCGACACCTTGCACTTCGAGCGCCGCAGTGATGGCGCTCTGGCCCGCCACGATCAAGGCGACGCCCTGCCGCCCGATGATTTGTGCCTGCGCGCAGCCAAGCTCCTACAAAGCGAAAGCGGCTGCAGCTTCGGCGCTGACATCCACATCGAGAAGCGCCTGCCTGCGGGCGCCGGCATGGGCGGAGGCTCCTCCGATGCCGCCTCCACCTTGCTGGCCCTGAATCGCCTGTGGCAATTGAACTGGCCACTCTCTCGCCTTTTGCCCCTGGGCTTGAAGCTGGGCGCCGATGTGCCGTTTTTCTTGGGCGGCAGCCACGCCTTTGTCGAAGGCATCGGCGAAATCTTGCATCCGATCGAACTGCCTCCACTCACCTTGGCCGTGCTGAAACCGAATGAAAGCATCGCCACTCAGAAAATATTTTCGAGCCCCCTCTTGGCAAGATCAAATTCTGTGGCTATAGTAGCGGGCTTTCCTGCACACAAATCAATTCTCAGAAACGCTCACAAAAACGAGCAAGACAAAGCAGAGAATGCTGAGTCAAACGAAGTTGAAGCAATTAGTTTGGATGCCGAAGGGATCGCAAGACTTGTTGAAAGCAATGAAGGAATTTGGGGTCGAAACGATCTTCAAAAACCTGCCGAAGCAAGCTGCCCTGAGGTAGTGCAAGCACTGCAAATGTTAGAGAACGCATTTGGCAATAGCCGAATGACAGGATCAGGCAGCGCGGTGTTTGCCCGAGTGAATGCTCGGAATCGTGAAGGAAAAAATTTAGGTGATTCACACCAGTCAATAGTCGCACAAACGGCTTTGCCCTTCGAAATTCCGCAGGGATGGACTGGTAGAATATGCCGCAGTTTGGACAGGCACCCGCTTCAGGGCTGGGCCACAAACTGAGTCAGAAATGACATGCAAGTTATAGGGTGCTGCAGCTCTGCAGTGTCCTGTGTAGGGGAGTCGCCAAGTTGGTTAAGGCACTGGATTTTGATTCCAGCATGCGAAGGTTCGAATCCTTCTTCCCCTGCCAAATTTTTTCGTCGTAAGACATCACCCGGACACGCTGGCTGGCCACGGGTCCTTCTCAGATAAAGGGATGGCCCGTGCTGCTCAATACCGTCCTGTTCACCGGCAACTCCAATCCGGTTCTCTCCCAAGAAATCGCTACGCACCTGGGTCTCGACCTGGGCAAGGCTGTGGTCGGTCGTTTCTCCGATGGTGAAGTCACCGTCGAGATTCAACAAAACGTCCGCGCTCGCGATGTCTTCGTGGTTCAGCCCACTTGCGCGCCGACCAACGAGAACCTGATGGAACTGTTGATCATGGTCGATGCCCTGAAGCGCGCCAGCGCTCGCCGCATCACCGCCGTGATCCCTTACTACGGTTACGCCCGTCAGGACCGCCGCCCCCGCTCCACCCGCGTGCCTATTTCGGCCAAGGTCGTTGCCGATCTGCTGGAAAAAGTCGGCGTCGAGCGCGTGCTGACCATGGACTTGCACGCCGACCAGATTCAAGGCTTCTTCAACATCCCGGTCGACAACATCTACGCCTCGCCGGTGTTGCTGTCGGACCTGAAAGCCCGCAACTATTCCAATCTGGTGGTGGTCAGCCCCGACGTCGGTGGTGTTGTGCGCGCACGCGCCCTGGCCAAGCAACTCGGTTGCGATCTGGCCATCATCGACAAGCGTCGCCCAGCCGCCAACGTTTCTGAAGTGATGCACGTCATCGGTGAAATCGATGGCCGCAACTGCGTCATCATGGACGACATGATCGACACCGCCGGCACCTTGGTGAAGGCCGCTGAAGTGCTGAAAGACCGCGGTGCCAAGAGCGTGTTCGCTTATTGCACCCACCCGATTCTGTCGGGCCCGGCGATTGAGCGCATTTCCAAGTCTCAGCTCGACGAAGTGGTGATCACCAACACCATTCCTCTGAGCGACGCCGCCAAGGCCTGCGGCAAGATCCGTCAACTGTCGGTGGCCTTCTTGTTCGCCGAGACGATCCGCCGGATTTCCGATGGTGAGTCGGTCACTTCGCTCTTCTCTGAGCAAAACAACAATTTTTAAAAATTTGCGATCGCAAGATCGCAATTCACCGAGCAGCCTGGTCGCGGGCGCTCAAATCCATGAACAGCCGAAAGGCTGTTCAGCCTTTTTGGAGTCACTATGAAATTCACAGCTTTTGACCGCAAGTTGCAGGGGACCGGAGCGAGCCGCCGCCTGCGCATTGCTGGCCGCGTTCCTGCCGTCGTGTTCGGCGCAGGCGAACCCGCCAATATCGAACTGGACCACAACGCCCTGTTCTACGCGCTGAAGAAGGAAGCCTTCCACAGCACCATCCTCGAGATGGAACTGAACGGCGTGGTCTCGCAAGTTCTGTTGCGCGACTTCCAACTGCACCCCTACAAGCCGCAAGTTCTGCACGCTGACTTCCAGCGCGTTGACGGCACCACCAAGATCACCAAGAAGGTGCCTTTGCACTTCGTGGGCGAAGAGACTTCGGTCGCCGTCAAGACCGACTCTTGCACGGTCAACCACGTCATCACCGAACTGCTGATCACTTGCCTGGCTCAGCAACTGCCTGAGTTCATCGAAGTGGACCTGAGCGGCCTGACCAAGGGTCACTCGGTGCACGTGAACGACCTGAAGCTGCCTGCCGGCATCAAGGTTGTGACCCACGGCAAGCCGAACCCCGTGGTGGCTACTCCTGTTGAGCCCGTCGCTGAAGAAGTGATCGTGGCCGCTGCTGCTCCTGCCGACGACGGCAAGGGCAAGAAGAAGGGCAAGAAGTAATTCTTCTGCTCCTCTCTGAGCGACGCGACGGCGTCGACTCAGAACAAGAAGGCCCTGCGATGCGGGGCCTTTTTTTTGCTCAGCCTTTTCAATCAACGAACGCTTATCGTCACTATGCAGGCCTTGGCTTAGCGGTAATCAGTCCACTCGGGGGCTTCACGCCGCTCCTGCCCGGTCCAGCGGACCAGCCCTTCGCTAGGCTCAAGCCGTCCTCAGGACGCCTTGAGTCCGAACTCAGTCCCCCACCCCGGGCTAGCGCCCAGGGTTCCTCCTTTACCTCGCGTCGTAAAGCCCCCAAGCGTCCTGATCCAGAACGGACGTGCGACTTCGAGGCGGACGCACATCGCTGGAACTGCCGAGTGGCGTCGGGGGCGTGATTCCGCGAGGTAAAGGAGGAGCCGGCGCCCGAAGGGTGACGGCGGGGGACAGGAGCGGAATTACGCCCCCGGCGACGCTTGGCACCCGCCGGTCAGCAAAGGCCAAATCAGTGCCAAGACATGCCGAGGTGCCTTTGCTCTGCACGCCATTTTTGAGCGACAAGCGCGTGCCAAGCCCTTTTGCTCCACCTAAACTCCGCACATGATTCGACTTTTTGTTGGCCTCGGTAACCCGGGCCCTGAATATGAAGATACCCGGCATAACGCCGGTTTCTGGTGGATAGACACGCTGGCGCGCAAGCTCGGTGCTTCGCTGCAGGTGGAGCGCAACTATTACGGCCTGTGCGCACGCGTCAACAACGCGCCGGGGGCTGCGGGTCCGATCTGGCTCTTGCAGCCCATGACCTTCATGAACCTGTCCGGCAAAGCGGTGGCGCCACTGGCGCGTTTCTTCAAGATTGCGCCGGAAGAAATTCTCGCCATTCACGATGAACTGGACCTGCTACCGGGCGAGATGAAGTTCAAGCAAGGCGGCGGCAATGGTGGCCACAACGGCTTGAAAGACATGCAAGCCCAACTCGGCTCCGCCAACTTCTGGCGACTGCGCCTGGGCATTGGCCACCCCGGCATCAAGAGTGAAGTTGCCGGCTATGTGCTGCGCAAGCCGCCGCTGAAAGAACGCCAGGATGTCGAAGACTGCATCGCCAAATCGATGGACGCGGTTGAGCTGATGTTGTCCGGCCAAATGGACAAGGCGCTCACCAAGATTCACGCCAAGCCGCCGCGGCCAAAGCCGCCCAAGCCTGCGCCTACCGTCGGCGCAAACCCACCAACCAGCGAGCCCACAAGCGCTCAGGACAAGTCCTCGTGAAGCCCGGTGCCGTCCATTTACTGATCACCTGCCTGCTCTTGTCAGGCGGAGCACAGCAGTTGGCGGCCCAAACCCAGGCTCGAACCAGCACCGTCTATCGATGCGGCCCCGAAGGCCGTGACCTGCGAGACTCACCCTGCCCCAGCAGCTTGCGCGCCAGTGAAATGACGGTGGAGTACGACCAACCCAGCGCAGCGCAAACGCAAGCAGCCAAAGACCGTGCCGCTGCCGACTTCAAGCGCGCCCAGGGGCTGGAGAAGGCGCGCCTCAAGCATGAGGCCGAAGCGCGCAAGCATCTGAGCACGCCGACCGGCATTGACGGATTGAAGCCCATCCCTGCCGTCATTGCGGCCAGCGGTCCGAAACCCGCTCAGGCCCCTAAGCCGCCCAAAGCCCCACAGGCGCCCAAGCCCGCCAAGAAGGCTGAGCCTCAGCCCGCGGGCAAAGAAGCGACAAAACCGGCGCAAGCACCCAAGGCCACGCCAAGCACCCGCTAGAATCCCCAGCTGTTGGTGCTCGTGCAAGCATTCATGCTTGTGCAGTTAAACGGGAATCAGAACGGTGCGCTTCCACGAAGCAAACCCAACCTGAGCTGTCCCCGCAACGGTAAGTGGACGGATCGCACTCCAGCGTTCCAAGACCTGTCATCGCTCCACTGGCGCTTTTTTATGCGCTGGGAAGGACACAGGCCTCGCCTCCACCAGCCCGGATACCGGCCAACAACGTGGTGCGCCGCACACTCCACAAGAGCTAGCGGCAATCCGTTCCACAGGAATTCAGCGGGTGAGCTGAATCCTGGTTGTTTTTGCTTCCTGCATTTTCATGACCTCTCCTATCTGGCGCTCCGTCCGCCCCTCCGCTTCCGCGACCTCCTTCGCCGCAGCTCCCTTCGCCCTGGCCCTTATCGCCACCGCCATCCAAGCCCCCGTGATGGCCCAGCCCGGCCCCAACAAGCTGGATTCCGTGGTGGTCACTGCCACCCGCTCACCCATGCGCCTCAGCAATGTCTTGGCTGACATGACGGTGCTGACCCGTGCCGAGATTGAGAAGCAAGCCTTTGGCGGCATTGCCGATTTGCTGCGCAATAACGGCTGCGCCGAAATGGTCCGCAATGGCGGACCTGGCTCCAACACCAGCCTGTTCCTGCGCGGCGCCGATACCCGCCACACCGTGGTGATGATTGACGGCGTGCGCGTCGACTCTCAGTCGACCGGCGGCGCCAGCTGGCAAGCCCTGCCACTGGCTCAGATCGAGCGCGTGGAAGTCTTGAAAGGCCCCGCCAGTGCCATCTACGGCTCGGACGCCGTGGGCGGCGTGGTGCAAATCTTCACCCGCAAGGGCAATGGCGCACCGCAGCTGGACCTCGGCGCCGGCTTTGGCAACCTGGCCACCCGCAAGCTGGACGCCGGCATCTACGGCAGCGCTGGCATTTTTGACTACAGCGCCAGCTTCGCCGATGAGCGCAGCGACGGCTTCAACGCCACCCTCGACCTGCCCGGCAGCTTCGGCTACGTGCCCGATAGAGACGGCTACCGCAACCACAATGCCAAGGCCAGACTCGGTGCCCAATTCAACGCCGAGCAGCGCCTGGAGTTGATGGTGCTGAGCAGCCATGCAGATGCCCAGTACGACGCGTCCAAGGCCAAGCCCAATAACGACGACCACAGCATCCAAGACACGAAAGCCGCCAACCTGAGTTGGAATGCCCAGTGGCTGCCGGCCCTGCAAACACAGCTGAGCTTTGGCCAGTCGAGCGAGCGCTACGAGACCAAGCCCTCGCCCTATGTATCCGATACGCGGATTCGCAATCTGGCCTTGAATGGCTCCTACGAGTTCAGCAAGAACAACCAGCTGAACTTCATCTTGGAGCGCCGCGAAGACCGGCTGGAAAACTCCGGCCTTTCGCAAACCGCAACGCCAGGCCTCGACGAGCGCAATCAAAAAGGCATCGCCCTGGGCTGGCTCTGGAACTCCGGCCCTGCCAGCTTGCAAGTGCATGGCCGCCATGATGAAGACAGCCAATTCGGCGGCGTCAACACCGGCACCCTTGCCGCCGGCTACCGAGTCACCGAAACGCTGCGATTGGTGGGCTCGGTTGGCAATGCCTTCCGCGCGCCCACGCTATACCAGCGCGGCAGCATCTACGGTCCCAATCTGAAGCAGGCCGGCGTCAAGGAACTGGAGCCAGAAAAAGGCCGTAACCTCGAATTCGGACTGAAGTTCGCCAGCGGCGAGCATGAGTTATCGGCCACCGTCTACCGCAATCTGGTCAAGGACCTGATCATTTTTGGCGAAGCCGGCACTTGCAAAAGCAACTTCGGCTGCTATCAAAACGTGGACGAAGCGCGGCTGCAAGGCCTCAGCTTGCAAGGCAGCACCCAACTGGGCATCTTCAGCCTGACGGGCTCCCTGGATCTGCAGAATCCAATCAATCGCAAGAACGAAAAGCTGCTGGCGCGTCGCTCCAAACAGTTCGGCACCCTGCATGCCGACGTCAATTTGGGCGCGTGGAATCTGGGCGCCGGCGTTCAGGCCTCGGGCCAGCGTTTTGACGATGCTGCCAACACCAAGCCCCTGGCCGGTTATGAGGTCTTCAATCTGGATGCGCAGTTCAAGCTGAGTCGCGATCTGCGCCTGCAGTTCAATCTGGACAATGTGCTGAACAAGGTCTACCAGACGGCCGGGGGTTACGCCCAATCTCCACGCACCGTCTTCATCGGCCTGCGCTACAGCCCCTCGCTGTAAACCTCCCCTCGAGCCAAGAGCGAGCCGCCATGACCAGCACCCCAGCGCATCAACACCATCTGATCGTTGGCGGTCAACGCAGCGGCAAGTCGCGCCAGGCGGAGCGCCTGGCGCAAGACTGGCTGCAGCGCGACACCGCGCACCGCGTGACGGTGCTGGCCACGGCGCTTGCTTTTGACGAGGAAATGCAAGCGCGCATTGCGCGCCACCAGGCCGACCGGCCGGCGGGCTTTGACACGGTTGAAGTGCCGCTGAGCCTGTCGCGCGCCTTGCTGGCTAACGCTGCCCCTGGTCGGCTCCTGCTGGTGGATTGCCTGACGCTTTGGCTGACCAATTGGCTGATGCCGATGAGCAATCAGCCCGATCTGGAGGGCTGGCGGCGCGAGCTGCAGTCCTTGACTGAGCTGCTGCCCAAGCTCAGCTCCCCGGTGCTCTTCGTCTCCAACGAGGTGGGCTGGGGCGTCTCGCCGATGAGCCGCGAGTCGCGTTTTTATGTGGACGAACTGGGGCGCTTGAACCAGGCCGTGGCGGCGCGCTGTGCGCAATTGACGCTGATGGTGGCCGGCCAAGCCTGGACACGCCCGGTGGAAGCCAGACCCGAGTCTCAAGAGGCTCATCCATGAAGATCAACACCACCATGACGCTGATTCAACAAAGTCTGGCTTGGTTGGCCTGCGGCCTGCTGAGCGCAGCAGCCGCAGCGCAAAGCCGGGTCGACATCAAAGACGACCTCGGCCAGACCACCCAATGGACCAAGCCGCCGCAGCGCATCGTCACCCTGCTGCCCTCGCTGACCGAAACCATCTGCGAACTCGGCGCCTGCGACAAGCTGGTCGGCGTGGACCGCTACTCCAACTTTCCCGCCCAGGTGAACCGCCTGCCCAAGCTGGGGGGCCTGGACGACACCCAGGTCGAGACCATCGTCTCGCTGAAACCCGATGTGGTGCTGCTGGCGCCGTCCTCGCGGGTCAGTGACCGCCTGCGCAGCCTGGGCCTGACCGTGGTGACGCTGGAAACCCGCTCCTACGCCGATGTGCAAAGAGTGCTGAATACCCTGGGGCAGTTGCTGCAGATCAGCGATGCCCAGGCCATCTGGCGCCGCATCGACGCCAGTGTGGGCGCCGCCGCGCAAAGCATTCCGCCGCAAGCGCGGGGCACCTTGGTCTATTACGAGATCGACCGCTCGCCCTATGCGGCCGGCCCGTCCTCTTTCATGGGCGAGACGCTGACGAGGCTGGGCGGCCGCAACATCATCACGCCCGAGATGGGGCCCTTTCCCAAGATCAGCCCCGAGTATGTGGTGCGCGCCAAGCCGCAGCTGATCATGATCGGCAAGCGCAATGTCGACGGTCTGTACCAGCGCCCCGGTTGGGACCGCATTCCGGCCATCGCCAATAAGCGCGTCTGCGTCTTTGACGCCGAGCAAAGCGATGTGATGGCAAGACCTGGCCCTCGCATGGGCGAAGCGGCTCAGATCATGGCCCGCTGCCTGCGGGAGCTGGGCAACGCCAGCCCGAACCGGCCATGAAACCGCTGGGCAGCACGCCTTTGCAAGCCTGGCCACTGCTGGCCGGCTTGGCTCTGTGCAGCGTCTTGGCGCTGATGCTGGGCGTAGCCGTCGGCAGCACCGGCCTGGCCTTCACTTGGGTGGATGTGGATGCAGCTATGGCCGACCAGATCCTCTGGCAGATTCGCCTGCCCCGCTCGGCCGGCGCCTGGACGGCCGGCGCCCTGCTCGGTTTAGCAGGGGCCATCACCCAAGGCCTGTTTCGCAATCCGCTGGCCGACCCCTATTTGCTAGGCAGCGCCGCAGGAGCGCGCCTGGGCGTAGGCATTGCGCTGGCCTTGCTGGGCGGCTCACCAATGGGCATGGCCTGGCTGGAACGCTTGGGCCTCACCGGCGCCGCTTTCATCGGCACCCTGGCCGGCGTCTCGCTGGCTTTGATGATGGCACGCGGCGTGGAGCACACGCTGCGCCTGCTGCTGGCCGGCGTGGTCGTCGGCGTGGTGCTGGGCGCCATCACCGATCTGATCAATCTGAGCAACCCCGACATCCTGCGCACCATGCAGGCCTTTGTCTTGGGCACCACCGGCTTTTTGGGCTGGAACAGTGTGATCCTGATGAGCGCGGTCTTGGGCCTGAGCCTGGCCGTGGCCCTGGGCGGCAGCCAGGCGCTGGACGCGCTGACGCTGGGCGAGTCCACCGCGCAGTCGCTGGGCGTTCGCCTGAGCCTGGTGCGGGTGGTGTTGATTCTGGCCTTCGCGCTGGCCACGGGCACCGCCGTGGCGCAGACCGGCATGATCGCTTTTGTCGGCCTGGTCGCCCCGCATCTGGTGCGCAATCTCTGCCCAGCCACCCATGGCAAATTGCTGCTGCTGTCGGCCTGCGCCGGCGGGCTGCTGCTGCTGAGCGCCGATATTCTGTCGCGCTGCTTGATTGCGCCGCAGGAGTTGCCGGTGGGCGTCATCACCGCGATTCTGGGCGGCGGCTATCTGCTGCGCCTGATGCACCGTCAACGCGGCCGGAGGTCTTCATGAGCACGCGCCCCGAACAACACACCGAGGCCGGCGCCAGCGCCGCGCTGCGCTGCCACGAACTCAGTGCCAGCTTGCAAGGCCAGCCGGTGCTGCACCGCATCGCGCTGGACCTACCGCTCGCGCGCTGGACCGCCATCGTCGGCCCCAATGGCGCGGGCAAGTCCACCTTGCTGCGCGCACTCACCGGCCTGATCCCCAGCCTGGGGCAGATCAACTTGCTGGATCGCCCTCTTCAAGACTGGCCCACCAAGGCAAGAGCCCGTGCCTTGGCCTGGTTAGGCCAGAACGAGGCCAGTGGCGAGGACCTGAGCGCGCAAGACGTCGTCATGCTGGGCCGTCTGCCGCACCGCGCATGGCTGGCACCACCTAGCGCCAGTGACCATGCGGCAGTGCGCCAAGCCATGCAGCAAACCCAGTGCTGGGACTGGCGCTGCCGCTCGCTCGGCCAACTCTCCGGCGGTGAGCGACAGCGGGTGCTGCTGGCGCGCGCCTTGGCCGTCCAAGCCCAGGTCTTGATGATGGATGAGCCACTGGCTCATCTGGACCCGCCGCACCAGGCCGACTGGCTGCAGATCGTGCGCGGCGAAGTGGCCCAGGGTCACAGCGTCATCAGCGTGCTGCATGAACTCAATATCGCCTTGCAGGCCGACTGGCTGGTGGTGATGAGCGAGGGCCGCCTGCGCCATTGCGGCCGCCCGGCCGAGGCGGCCACCCGAGAGGCTTTGCAAGAAGTCTTCGACCATCGCCTGCAACTGATCGAGTTGCAAGGCCAATGGCTGGCCCTGCCCGGTGCACCCGCGCCTTCGGCATCGGCAGCCATCCCCTCTACACAGCCGGCCGCCCTAGCCAGCAATGTCTTGCCCCTGAAAGCTCGTTCCCATGACTGAATGCCAGGCGCTGATGATCAGCGCGCCCTCCTCCGGCTCCGGCAAGACCAGCGTCACCGCGGCCATCGCGCGCTGGCAGCGCCGCTTGGGGCGCAAAGTGCGTGTCTTCAAGACCGGGCCCGACTATCTGGACCCGATGATTCTGGAGCGCGCCAGCGGCCATCCGGTTTATCAGTTAGACCTCTTCATGGGCGGCCTGGACCATTGCCGTGGGCTGCTGGCCGAGGCCGCCGCCAGTGCCGACCTGATCTTGGTCGAAGGGGTGATGGGCTTGTTCGACGGCGACCCGAGCAGCGCCGATCTGGCCGCTGCTTTTGGCCTGCCAGTGCTGGCCGTCATCGACGCATCAAGCATGGCGCAGACCTTTGCCGCCCTCGCCACCGGTTTGCAACGCTTCCGCCCCGATGTGAAGGTCTGCGGCATGGTGGCCAATCGCGTCGGCAGCGCAGCCCACGGCAAGATGGTGGCGCAAGGCCTGCCGCCCGAACTGCCGCTGATGGCAGCCCTGGTGCGCAATGAGCACTTGAGCTTGCCCGAGCGTCATCTGGGTCTGGTGCAGGCCTTGGAGCTGCCGGAGCTGGACGCCCAATTGGACGCCTGGGCCGAGCACTTGGCACAGGCCCTGGAGCCCGAGTTTGAGTTCCCGCGCGTCAGCTTCGAGAACGCTGCTTCCCCGTACGCGGAAGCCCAGCCGCAGGCCCTGGCCGGGCGCCGCATCGCCGTGGCCCAAGACGCCGCCTTCAGCTTCATCTACCCTGCAAATTTGGACTGCTTGCGGGCGCTCGGCGCTGTGCTGCAGTTCTTCTCGCCGCTACAGGGTCAGGTCTTGCCTGAATGCGATGCGCTCTGGCTGCCTGGCGGCTACCCAGAACTGCATGCGCAAACCCTGCGCCAGCATCCGAGCTTCTTCGCCGATTTGCGTCAGCACTTGCAAGCCGGCAAGCCGCTGCTGGCCGAATGCGGCGGCATGCTGTGCTTGCTGGACCAGTTGATCGACGCCGAGGGTCAGGCGCATGTGATGGCCGGTGCCATGCCCGGCACGGCCCGCATGCAAAGCAAATTGGCGGCCCTGGGGCTGCAAGCTATTGCCTGGCCCGAGGGGCTGCTGCGCGGCCACAGCTTTCACTACTCGACGCTGGGCACACCCCTGCACGCCATCGCCACGGCCGAGAACCCGAATGGTGGCCGCACCGCCGAGGCGCTCTACCGGCAAGGCTCGCTACGGGCCAGCTATATCCACCACTACTTCCCGTCCAATCCGACTGCGGTGGCCGCGTTCTTTGCACAGCAACCCGCTGTGAAGGCCTGAGCGCAAGGGCCGCGAGAACTCCATGCAGCATCGGCCCCAACACCAGTTCAGCCCGGAAGAGCGCGCCAGCGTCTATGAGCTGATGGCGCTGCGCCGAGACACCCGGCATTTCAAGGCCGGGAGCCGCGTCGAGCCTGAGCAAGTCCAGCGCTTGTTGCAAGCCGCCCACCAAGCCCCTTCGGTGGGGCTGAGCCAACCCTGGCGGCTGCTGCGCATCAGCAGCCCCGAGTTGAGGCAAGCACTGGCACTTGCCGTCGAGCGAGAGCGTCAGGCCACGGCCGAGGCCTTGAACGAGCGCCGCGAAGAATTCCTGCGCCTGAAGGTCGAAGGCATGCAAGACTGCGCCGAGTTGTGGGTCATCGTGCTGGCGCCGGACGACGGCACCCTCTTCGGCCGCCGCACCCTGCCGCGTGAAATGGTCTTGGCCTCGGTCGGCTGCGTGGTGCAAAACCTTTGGTTGGCCGCCCGCGCTGAGAACCTGGGCCTGGGCTGGGTGTCGATGTTTGACCCCGCTGAAGTGGCCGCCCTGCTGCACTTGCCTGCCGGAGCATTGGCACTCGGCCTGCTTTGCCTGGGCCCCGTGGACAGCTTTTATCCCGCCCCCATGTTGGAGATGGAAGGCTGGCGCCATGCGCGCCCCTTGGACGAGATGTTTTATACCGACCGTTGGCCGGCGCACGAAGAGAGCGCGCCCGCCGACTTGAGCTGAAACCTTCAAAGAAAAGCCATGGAAATCGAGAACCCCCCAGTCGACCGCGAACGCGTCATCCCCACGGCCGAACGCCGCGGCCTGATCCTGGTCCACACCGGCGACGGCAAAGGCAAGAGCACCGCCGCCTTCGGCCTGGCGCTGCGCGCGCACGGCCGCGGCAAGGCCGTCAAGATCTATCAATTCATGAAGGTGCCCAGCGCCCGTTTCGGCGAGCACCGCATGTTCGAGCAGCTCGGTGTTCCGATCGAGGGCCTGGGCGATGGTTTCAGCTGGAAGAGCAAGGATCTGGAGCACAGCGCCCAGCTGGCCCGCGACGGCTGGGCGCGTGCGGCCGCGACGATTGCCGCGGGCGAGCATTTTCTGGTGGTGCTGGACGAGATCATGTACCCGCTGCGCTATGGCTGGTTGCCGCTGGAGCCGGTGCTGCAAGCATTGCGCGAGCGCCCCGCCCATGTGCATGTGGTGCTGACCGGACGTAACGCGCCGGACGAGCTGATCGAGTTGGCCGACACCGTCACCGAGATGACGCTGGTCAAGCATCACTTCAAGGCGGGCGTGCCGGCACAACGCGGCATCGAAGATTGAGAAAGCAGGCCCGGCCTTGATGGCACTCTTGTTACCGCTGGCGATGGGCATCGCCTTGCTGGTGGATCGCCTGCTGGGCGAGCCGCCGGTCTGGTGCCACCCGGTGGTCGGCATGGGGCGCTATCTGGACCTGTTTGGCGCAAGGCTCAGCGCCATGCCCCCGGCCCAGGCGTTTCTAGGCGGCGCCTTGGTCTGGCTGTTCGGCGCGCTGATGACTGCCGCGTTGGCACTGAGCCTGGAACTGGCCTTGATCCATGGGCTGCAGCCTTGGTCCTCTTGGTCGGCCCTACTGGGCTCTGCGCTTTTGCTGGGCCTGCTGATGAAGCCTTTGCTGGCTTGGGCCATGTTGGTCGATGAAGTACTGGCGGTGGAGCGTGCGCTCGGGGAATCGCTGGCCGCCGGTCGCAGCCAACTGGCCCGCCTGGTCAGCCGCGACACCTCCGCCCTTGATGAGACCGCCGTACGCGAGGCGGCCATCGAGACCCTGGCCGAGAACCTGAATGATTCGGTGATCGCGCCGCTGTTTTGGTTTGCCATCGCCGGCCTGCCGGGTGCGGCGCTCTACCGTTTTGCCAACACGGCCGATGCGATGTGGGGCTACCGCGACCACCGCGAGTGGTTCGGCAAATGGACGGCGCGCGCCGACGATGTCTTGTCCTGGATTCCGGCGCGCATCACCGCCTTGGCGCTGATAGGCCTGCGCCCACAAGCCTTGCTGCGCCTGATCACCGAGGCGCGTCGCACACCCTCGCCCAATAGCGGCTGGCCGATGGCGGCGATGGCGCTTCGCCTGAATCTTCGGCTGGCCAAGCCGGGGGTGTATGCCCTCAATGCCGAGGGAAATGCGCCGCTGAGCGGCGACCTCTTGCTGGCCGCAAGCCTGGCCCGGCGCGCCATGTTGGGCTCGGCGTTCTTGCTGGCATTCGCAGCATTGAGTTTGAGGCTGCCGGCATGAGCACGATCCTTCATGGCGGCACGGACAGCGGCCCGGCCGTGTTGCACGACTTCTCGACCAATGCCAACCCGCTTCCGCCGCCGGGCTCGCTCGTCGAAGCGCTGCAAGCGGCAGACCGGCGCCGCTACCCCGATCCGCAGTACCGCCGCTTGCGTGAGCACTTGGCGGCAGCACATGGCGTGGAGCCCGCCCAAGTCTTGCCCACTGCCGGCGGCGCCGAGGCGATACGGCGCATCAGCTTGGCCGCTCTTCTGTTGGGCCTGCGCGAGGTCTGGGTGCTCGAACCCGGCTTTGGTGACTATGCGGCGGCGGCGCTGGCCCTGGGTTTGACGCTGCGCCGCTATGCCAAGGTTGCTGAACTGCTGGATGCCCCCAAGTCCGAAGCGCTGGTCTGGATCTGCGAGCCCTGCAATCCCACGGGCGCCAGCCTCGGCAGCGAAGCACTCGAAGCCATCAGCGCAGGCGCCGCGCTGACCGTGGTCGATCGCGCCTACGAACCTTTGCGCCTGAGCGGCGCAGGCCCCCTCATCCCCAGCCGCTGCTGGCAGCTGCATTGCCCGAACAAAGCGCTGGGCCATACCGGTGTGCGGGCGGCTTATTTGTTGGCGCCATCCGACGCCAGCCCGCTCCATCAAAAGCTGAGCCAGAAGCTGAACGATTTGGCCTCCAGCTGGGTCTTGTCGACCGAGGGTCAGGTCTTGCTGCTGCAGTGGCAGCGGCCCGAAATTCAGGCCTGGCTGGCCGAGTCGCGCGAGCAACTCAGAAGCTGGGGCCAGCAGCAACGCCAAATGCTCGCCGACTTGGGCTGGCAGCAAGAAGACAGCTGCACGCCCTTTTGGCTGGCGAGCCCACCCCAGGCCTTGCCCGACTTGCGCGGCCATGGCATCAAGCTGCGCGACGCCAGCTCTTTTGGCCTACCCGGCTGGATGCGCATCGCCACCCTGCCCCCTTCATCGCAGCTTGCGCTGCAGAAAGTGATTCAAGCATGAGCGCCAAGGCCGTGATGGTGCTGGGCACGACCAGCGGTGCCGGCAAAAGCTGGCTGGCCACGGCCTTGTGCCGCTACTACGCCCGCCAAGGGCTCAAGGTCGCGCCCTATAAGGCGCAGAACATGAGCAATAACGCCCGAGTGGTGCCAGGCCTGAACGGCCGCATGGGTGAGATCGGCAGCGCCCAGTACTTCCAGGCCCTGGCCGCGCAGCGCACGCCCGAGGTGCGCATGAACCCGGTGCTGCTCAAGCCTGAGAAAGACACGGCCTCGCAAGTGATCGTGCTGGGCGAGGTCGACAGCGAATTGACGCACACGCCTTGGCGCGAACGCAGCGAAAAGCTCTGGTTGAGCGCCAAGCCGGCCCTGCTTGCGCTGATGGCGGAGAACGATGTGGTGGTGATCGAAGGCGCGGGCTCGCCGGCCGAAATCAATCTGCACAGCAGTGATTACGTCAATATGCGTACCGCGCTGGAAGTAAACGCCGCTTGCCTGCTGGTGACCGACATCGACCGCGGCGGTGCTTTTGCCCATTTGTTCGGCACGCATCAATTGCTGCCGGCGCATGAGCGCGCCTTGATCAAAGGTTATGTGCTGAACCGCTTTCGTGGCGATGCCAGCCTGTTGGCACCCGGGCCCGAGCAGTTGCAAGCCTTGACCGGGGTGCCGACCGTGGCGGTCTTGCCGATGTGGCGCGGCCACGGCCTGCCGGAAGAAGACGGCGTGTTCGATGACGCACCCAGCGGCGGCGCCGGGCTGCACATCGCCATCGTGGCCTACCCCCGTTTGTCCAATCTGGACGAGTTCCAGCCGCTGCGCAGCCTGCCCGGTGTGCGCCTGACTTGGGCGCGCACGCCCGCCCAGTTGAACGCGGCAGATTGGATCATCCTGCCGGGCTCCAAGGCGGTGGCCGCCGATCTGGCCTGGCTGCGCGCGCAGCAACTCGATTTGGCCATCGCCCAACATGCCGCCGCCGGCAAGCCGGTGCTGGGCATTTGCGGTGGCCTGCAGATGCTGGGCGAAAGCCTCTTGGACCCGCATCAGCTGGACGGCAATGCGCCCGGCCTGGGCCTGCTGCCGCTGGTCACACAGTTTGAGCGCGACAAATTGCTGCGGCCCTCTCAGGTGCGCTTCGGTGAGTTGACCGGGCCTTGGGCGGCGCTCAGCCACGTTGAAGCCGAAGGTTATGAAATCCACCACGGCCGCACCGTGCAACACCCCAGCCTGGCGCCTGCTGCCATCACCTTGCACAACGATGCGGGCGAGGCCATAGGCTGGCAAGCGGGCTCGGTTCTGGGCTGGTACGCCCACGGCTTGTTTGAACAAGCCAATGTGATGCAAGCCTTGTTCGGCGCCCAGGTGCAAAGTTTGGACGGCGTGTTCGAGGGCTTGGCCGACTACATCGAAACCCATTTCGAGCCCGGCGTGTTGATGGGCTTATTGAACGAGCAAGGAGCCCAGCCATGACAGTAAAGACTCCGCAACGCATCGCCTGCTTGTCCACCGAAGCGGTGGACATCCTCTACCGCCTCGGCGCCCAAGACCACATCGCCGGCATCTCCGGCTACACCGTTTACCCGCCCGGGGCGCGACAAGAGAAACCCAAGATCAGCGGCTTCACCAGCATGAAGCTGGAGAAGATTCTGGCGGTCGAGCCGGATCTGGTGATTGGTTTCTCAGACCTGCAAAAGCCACTCTTGGCCGAATGTGAAGCCGCCGGCTTGGCCACGCTGCTGTTTGACCACCGCGACCTGGCCGGCATCCACGGCATGGTGCGGCAACTCGGCGCTTTGGTGAATCGCCAGGAGCAGGCGGAAAGCCTTTGCTCACAACTGCAGCAAACTCAATACGAAATTGCCGCCGCCGGCCGCCTGCTGCCTCGCCGGCCGCGCGTCTATTTCGAGGAATGGGACGAGCCGATGATCTGCGGCATCGGCTGGGTCAGTGAAATCATTACCCTGGCCGGCGGCCAGGATGTGTTTGCCGAACAGTCGCGCGCCGGCTTCGCCAAGCAGCGCATTGTCAGCGCTGAGGACATTCTGGCGCGCAGGCCCGAGCTGATCTTGGGCAGCTGGTGCGGCAAACGCTTTGTGCCGGACAAGGTGCTGGCTCGCCCTGGCTTTGCCGAACTCGGCGCCCACTTGATGGAAATCAAATCGGCCGACATCCTGGCGCCAGGGCCTAGCGCGATTGAACGCGGCGCCCGCCAAGTCCTGGCCGCCTTCCAAAACTATTTCAAGAACAGTTCAGACTGAATCGCCACCATGCAAGACCTGACCCCATTTAGCTCTTCATTCAACGCTTTGATCCCCCACATCCCGCCCATCGACGAGCCCGCCTTGGCCGAGGCGCTGCAGCGCCGCATCGACGGCAAGACCAAACCGCTGGGCGCGCTCGGCCAATTGGAGGCGCTGATGCTGCGCCTGGGCCTGATTCTGGGCAGCGAAACCCCGCAACTGCGCGAGCCGCAGCTGATGGTGTTTGCCGCTGACCACGGCCTGGCGGCGCGCGGTGTTTCGGCCTACCCCAGCGATGTGACCTGGCAAATGGTGGAGAACTTTCTCGCCGGCGGCGCCGCCGTCAGCGTACTGGCGCGCCAGCATGGCCTGGCGCTCACCGTGGTGGATGCCGGCGTGGCCCATGACTTCAGCCCACGCACCGGCTTGATTCAAGCCAAGCTGGGCCGAGGCACGGCCGACAGTTCCACGCAAGCGGCCATGAGCGCCGAGCAATGCAGCGAGGCCATACGCCAAGGCCGGCGCATTCTGGCAGAGACCGCCGGCAATGCCCTGCTGCTGGGTGAGATGGGCATTGGCAACACCTCCAGCGCGGCCTTGTTGCTGGCACGACTGCAAAACCTGCCGATCGAGCGCTGCGCCGGCCGTGGCACGGGCCTGGATGATGCAGCCTTGACCCGCAAGATCGAGGTCTTGAGCGGCGTTTTGCAGCATCACGCTGGCGCCACTGAACCCTTGCAAGCCTTGGCTGCCATGGGCGGCTTCGAGATCGCCATGATGGTGGGCGCGGTGCTGCAAGCGGCGCTGGAGCGGCGCGTCATCGTGGTGGATGGCTTTATCGCCAGCAGCGCGGTGCTGGTGGCGGCCAAGCTGCAGCCGGCGGTTCTGCAACGCTGCGTGTTTGCCCACCGCTCGATGGAAAGCGGCCACCACCTGATGCTGGAAGCCCTGCAGGCCCAGCCTTTGCTGGACCTGGGTTTGCGTCTGGGCGAAGGTTCCGGCGCCGCGCTGGCTTGGCCTTTGTTGCATTCCGCCTGCCGCATCTTGGCCGAGATGGCCAGCTTCGAATCGGCCGGCGTCAGCGAGCGCGGCTAGCTTCAAGGTCTGAGCAGGGTTTGCCCGGGCGCTACAGCGCAATTAATGCGCAGAGCCGGAATGCAAGTCTTTGTTTACATCAGCGCCACGCTCGCCATAATCAGGGACCGCTTGCACGAGGCCACCCATGACAGACTTGGTTTTCGCTGAGGAACTGCCGGACCCAACGCTCGATGACTCGGGCAACAAGGCCCTGGAGCCCTGGGTGGTGATGATCGTCGATGACGACGTCGCCGTTCATCAGGTCACCCAGTTGGTGATGGCGGACTTTGAGTTCTCGGGGCGGCGCCTGCACTTCCTGGACGCCTACAGCGGCGCCGAGGCCCGCGAGTTGCTGAAAACGCGCAAAGACATTGCACTGATCCTGCTCGATGTGGTGATGGAGTCCGAGCATGCCGGCCTGGACCTGGCGCGCTACATCCGCGAGGAGTTGGAGAACCACCATGTGCGCATCGTGCTGCGCACCGGCCAGCCGGGGCAAGCGCCGGAAGAGCATGTCATCAAGACCTATGACATCAATGACTACAAAGAAAAAACCGAGCTGACCAAGCGCAAGCTGATCACGGTTTTTTATGCGGCGCTGCGCAGCTACCGCGACATCATGATCATCGAGCAGTCGCGCCAAGCCCTGCGCCGCTCGATCGATGCCATCACCCGCATTTACGACTCACAAAACCTGCGCCGCTTTGCCTCGGGCGTGTTGGAGCAGGTGACGCATCTGCTGGGCATTGATGCGCGCGCTTTGTGCGCCAGCCGTGTCTCGGCTTATGCCGCTTCGCATATTGAAGGGCGGCTCAAGGTGCTGGCCGCCACGGCCGAGTATTCGCGCCTGCTGGTCGATGATGAGATTGGCAATCTGCCGCCTGAGGTCAAGACCGCGCTGGACCGGGCACTGATCGATCAGGTGGGCTATTTCGACTCCCATCATTTTGTCGGTTACTACCGCAGCAGCACCGACAACGAGACCCTGCTCTACATGGCTTTCTCGGACCCGGTGGATGCGCAAGCGCGCGAGCTGCTGGAGATTTTCTGCGCCAATGTCGCCATCACGTATGAGACCTTGCTGCTGCGCGAAGAAATCCAAGACACGCAGCGCTCCACCGTCTACATCATTGGCGAAGCGGTGGAGCGGCGCTCCAAAGAAACCGGCGCCCATGTACGCCGTGTCGGGGAGTTATCGGCGCTGCTGGCCGAAACCTCGGGCATGCGCTCGGCCGATGTGGAGTTCATGCGCCAAGCCTCGCCGCTGCACGATGTGGGCAAGATCGGCATCCCTGACCGGGTGCTGAACAAGCCGGGCAAGCTCGACCCCGAAGAGTGGGAAATCATGAAGACCCATGCCCGCATCGGCTTCGAGCTCTTGAGCAAGTCGGACAAACGCATCTTGCAGCTCGGCGCCATCATTGCGCATGAGCACCATGAGCGCTGGGACGGCACCGGCTACCCCCGCGGCCTGATCGGCGAACAAATCAATATTGCCGGGCGCATCGTCGCGCTGGCCGATGTGCTGGATGCCCTGGTCAGCCAGCGCTGCTACAAAGAACCCTGGGACTTGGATGCCGCCCTGGCCTATGTCAACGAACAGGCCGGGCTGCAATTCGACCCAGGACTGGTCAAGCAATTGATGGACAACCTGGATGCGGTGCGCGCGATTTATGTGCGTTATCCGGACACCTGAGCGATGAGCATCGACAAGCGCGAGGGCGCTTTTGACTCAGGCGAGGGCCGGCAGCTGGCAGAGGCAGCGCTCCGCACCATCAGCCTTTCCACCGCCAAATCCAGTGGCGAACAGTTCTTCCGCCAATTGGTCAAAGAGCTGGCGCTGGCCCTGGATGTGAAGTATGTGATCGCCGGACGCTTGGTGACACTTGAGGACGAGAGTCCTGGCAAGGATTCCGACGCACCGCAAGCCACCAACGAGGGCATCCAAACCCTGGCCGTCTGGGCCGGCGAAGACTGGATGCCCAATATTCGCTACTCGCTGCGCGGCACGCCTTGCGCCAATGTCACCAGTCAAGACATGTGCTTTCACCCCTGCGGTGTACAGCAAGACTATCCGCATGACCATTTGCTGACCGAGATGGGGGCTCAGAGCTATATCGGCATGCCCATGGTGGGCAGCGAAGGCAAGACGCTGGGCATTTTGGTCGCGCTGGACACCCGCGAAATCAGCGAGGGCAAGCGCCTGCTGGCCCTGTCCCTGCTGTCGATTTTTGCGGCTCGCAGCGCGGTTGAGTTGCAGCATCAGGACCATGTGGCCGGGCTGGAAGCCCATGTCAAGGCGCGCACCGAAGAGCTGAGCAGCGCCACCCGGCGCCTGGTGGAACAAGAGAAGCTGGCCGCGCTCGGTGGCTTTGTGGCCGGTTTTGCGCATGAGATCAACACACCGATTGGGATTGCCGTTACGGCAGCGTCGGGCATGGAGGAATTCGCCCGCAGCCTCAAACGCAAGCTCAATGGCGAGAAGGTCAGCCGCATCGAACTGCAAGCCCTGGCGGACAACTTGGAGAGCGGCGCCAATCTGGTCAACAGCAATTTGAGCCGGGCCGCCGGATTGATCTCCAGCTTCAAAATGCTGGCGGTGGACCAAGCCAATGAAGAAGAGTCTCGCTTGGACCTGCGCGACTATTTGCGCCAATTGATCGTCGCTCACCAACCGGTCTTGCGCAGCGCCCATACCGAAGTCCAGCTGGACGCGCCCGAGCCTTTGCGGGTGACGATGGCGGCCGGCCTGTTCTCACAAATCATCTCGAACCTGATCGTCAACACCCTCACCCATGCCTTTGATGAGCCGCTTGAGCGCTCCTTGGAAGAGCTTCAGGATTTGAAGGAAGAAGAGAATAACCTTGCCCTGCCGCAGCGCCGCATCGACATTGCCTTGCATGCCGAAGGTGGGCAGTTGCATCTTCATTTCGGTGACAACGGTCGCGGAGTCAGTCCCACGGTGGCGAGGCGCCTGTTCGAGCCCTACTTCACCACCCGGCGTGGCCAGGGCGGCACCGGCCTGGGCTTGCACATCGTCAACTCCTTGTGCCAACGCATGGGCGGCAGCATCAGCATCGATCCGCACCACCAGCCCGGCTTGGGCTTTTTGATCGAACTGCCACTGCGCCCCTGAACATCGGCCGTGGCCAACGCGCCGCTCAGGGCAGAATCCGGGGCCGCCTTTTCCTCTCCCGCCCCATGAGCGCTTTGCTGCACGAAATCCGCCTTTTCTTCATCGCGCTGCAGTTCTTCAGCCGCTGCCCGATCCCGAGCTGGGTGGGTTTTGAGCCGCAATGGTTGCAGCAATGTGCGCGCCACTTCCCGGCCGTGGGCCTGTGTGTCGGCGCCTTCGCGGGCTTGGTCTTGTGGGCTGCTTTATGGGTTTGGCCGCCTGCCGTGGCCGTGGGTTTGAGCATGGCGGCCAGCATCTGGATGACGGGCGGCTTTCATGAAGACGGCTGGGCCGACAGCTGCGACGGCCTGGGCGGCAGCGTCAGCCGCGCGCGTGCGCTGGAGATCATGAAGGACTCGCGCATCGGCAGCTACGGCGCACTGGGCTTGATCCTGATGCTGGGCTTGAAGGCCAGCGCTCTTTTCAGCCTGGCGGAAAGCGACCCCGGCTTGGCCGTGCTTGTGACCCTCTTTGCCCACGCTGCCTCACGCGCCGCGCCGGTGTGGCTGATGCACAGCCTGCCTTATGCCGGCGACGCCGATCACGCCAAGGCCAAACCACTGGCCACACAGGCCAATGGCCTGACCTTGGCGGTAGCTTTCGGCTGGGTCGCCGCCACGGCAACTCTGCTGCTCAGCCTGCAAAGCCAGTTGCTTCCCAGCCTCTTGCTGGCCTTGCTGGTCGCCGCCGGGCTAACGCTTTATATGCAGGGCTGGCTGGACCGCCGCCTGGGCGGCTACACCGGCGACAACCTTGGCGCCACCCAACAAGTGGTGGAACTGGGCCTGCTGCTCTCCTTTTTGGCGCTCTTGAATGTCTTCTGAGGCCAGGCTCTGGGTGTGGCGACACCCGCGCCCCGAAGCGGCTGCCGGCCGCTGCATCGGCGCCGGCAGCGATTTGACTGTGCATTGGCGCCGCGCCAAACGGCTGGCCCGCAAGATCCAGAAAGCAGCACGCCGGCAGCGCCTGCCGCACATCGTCTACAGCTCACCGCTGCGCCGCTGTGCCAGTGTTGCGGCCTGGCTGAAGGCCTGGGGTTGGCGACATCATGTGGACGCTGCGCTGCTGGAGCTGGACTTTGGTGAATGGGAGGGAAAGCCCTGGTTCACCATCGCCAAAGCCGAAGTCGATGCTTGGGTGCAAGACTTTGCGAACCATGCACCCGGCGGTGGCGAATCGCTGACCCAGCTGCTGGAACGCGCCGGCCCCTGGCAACCGAGCGCGGGGCATGGCGTGGTCATCAGCCATGGGGGCTGGATGCTGGCCAGGCGCTGGCTCGCCGAGCACGGTCAGCAAATTCCAACAGCAGCGAACTGGTCCAAACCGCCCCGCTACGGAGAATGCTGGCAGCTCTAGCCCGAATGCCCAGCGGAACGAGGGCGTGGGTCGGCGACTGGGCTAGCATTGGCGCATGACCTACGCATTCCACTCCTCCTTCGCGCGGCTCACTCCCTGGCTCTTGGTCCTGGGCGTCTTCAGTGGCTGCGCCAGCATGAGCGAATCGCAATGCCAGCAAGCCGACTGGCGCGCCCGAGGCTTGGCCGACGGCCGCGCCGGCCACAGCGCAACGCGCATCGACGAGCATGTGGACGCCTGCAGCAAAGCAGGCATCACACCCGACAACCGCAGTTGGACGCAAGGCTGGGAGGACGGCATCCGCAGCTATTGCACCGCCAACAACGGTTGGCAAGAAGGCTCGCGCAACCAGATTTACTGGGGTGGCTGCCGAGGGCAAGCGGGTGAAGATGCCTTCTTGAACCACTATCGCCTGGGTCAGCAGCTGTATGGCCTGCTGCAGCAGGTACAGCGCAATGATGTCGAGAGCAAACGCCTGGAACAGCTGCTGCGTGACGCAAAAACGGACGAAGCACGCAGCAAGGCGCGCGAACAATTGCGCCGCGTCGACTACGACCAGCTGCGCCTGCGCGCCTTGATCACCGGCATGCACTTGATGGCGCCCCGATAAGGGCTGGTCAGCGTTTTAAATCAAAGCTTGGCGCTCGCCATTGGCCTTGGACCAATGCAAGATCTCATAGCTTTGCCGCAAGCCCGCGGTGTAGAAGGGGTCGGTCTTCAACAAGGTCTCGAGCTGAGCCTTGGAGTCGGCATTCGCCACCCACAGCCCACCCTTGGGCGTTTGCCCTGGTTCATGGCGCAAAGAGCCGCCCACGGGGATCACATCGCGATGGCTTTCAAGCCAGTCGATATGCGCTTGTAGATTGGCGGCCCGCACTTCGGCGTGGTCGGGCTTATCGGTGAAGATGACAGCAAATAGCATGCAGGCCTAGGCAAAAAGTTAAAGAATCTGCGGGCCGCTCTACTCAGGGCGGTCCAGTTTCTTGCTCAACAAGATGGTTGAGACCGTATCGACCACCCCCTTGATGGCGCGGATGCGGTCCAGCAAGCTGTCCAGCTCCTCGGTGGAGTCGGTGGTCAGCATGGCGCACAAATCAAAGCGGCCGCTGACGGCGTAAAGCTGGTGTATCTCATGCCGGCGGGTCAGTTCGCGGGCCACCTCGGGCTCCAGCTTGGAGTCGACCGAGATCAAGACCATCACCCGGATGCCCGGTGCCGCGCGCCGCGCGGCCATGCTGATGGTGTAACCGGTGATGTGGCCGCCATCTTCCAGCGCCTTCAAGCGCAGTTGCACCGTGCTGCGCGCCACGCCCAAAGCCTTGGCCAGCTTGACCACCGGCAGGCGCGCATTGACCCGCAAGAGCTCCAAGAGCTGACGATCCAGATCGTCCAGGGCACTCAGCAGCACTGCGTCTTTAGAAGCTACCAATTGGAAACCACCACTCACTTTGCTCGAATGCCTTGCATTATGACCGACGCTATCGAGGCATTGAATTCAATTTGCACATAGGGTTCGGCCGAACTGATTTCTAGAATTCTTCCAATACCCCTAGGGTCGCAAAGGCCATCCAGGCCATCGGGGGAACAAGGAGACAAGCATGCTGCAAAAAGTGATCGAAGTTAAATCGGCCAACGCTGGAGCCATTTCGGCTGCCATTGACAATGCCGCTACGGGGGCCATTGCACAGGCCCCCACCGCCACCCAAAAGCTGCTGACCCGCGCAGAGCTGGACGCTTATGACCCCCGTGCGGAGTCATGGCAAAAGCAATTCGCCCGCCGCTACACCCACCACTCCGAACTCAATGGTGTGTTGAACGGGGTGGAGAACGTCGACGAGACCGTCTACAGCAAGTTCGCCGTGGCCTTGACGCCCTATATGGCGCAGCTGATGGACAAGGACGATCCGAACTGCCCGATCCGCCTGCAATACCTGCCCAGCCACCATGAGCAAACCAAGCCCGGCTTTGCCACCATGTTGGACCAGCTCGGCGAAGAAGGCGACACCATCCCCGGCACCAGCATCGTGCACCGCTACCCACGCCGCGTGCTGTTCCTGGTCTCCAATACTTGCGCCACGCTGTGTCGTTTCTGCACCCGCAAGCGCATGGTCTCGCAGCCCAGCGGCTCGGTGCACAAGGATGAGATCGAAGCCTCGATCGACTACATCGCCGGCAACCCGCAAATTCAAGACGTCTTGCTGTCCGGCGGCGATCCGCTGACCTTCACCGACGAGCGCCTGGACTACATCCTCGGCGAACTGCGCCGCCGCGCCCCGCATGTGCGCTTCTTGCGCATGGGCTCGCGCATGGTGGTGCAGCTGCCCACCCGCATCACACCGGAGCTCTGCGCCGTGCTCGAGAAGCACCGGGTGCAGATGGTCAACATCCACATCAACCACCCCAAGGAAATCACGCCGCTGCTGCGTGAGCGCGTCAAGCTGATCCAAAAAGCCGGCGTGATGATGGGCTTGCAGACCGTCTGCCTGAAGGGCGTGAACGACGATGTGGAAGTGATGCGTGAGCTCTTCATGCAAACCATCGAGATGGGCGTGCGCCCCTATTACGTCTATTCGACCGATATGGTCGAGGGCGCCCACCACTTCATCGTGCCGCATCAGCGCATGATCGAGTTGTACGAAGGCCTGCGCGGCTGGATCAGCGGCCCGGCCGTGCCGACCTTCATCGTCGACGGTCTGGGTGGCCTGGGCAAGCTGCCCATCATCCCGAGCTATGTGCGTGAAGAGGAGTTGCCTGACGGCAGCGGCACCACTGTCAAATGCCGCAACTACGCCGGCAAGACCGTGGAGATGCCGGGCCTGGGCCAAAACTACAGCTTGCCTACCCGCAGCAACTGAGGGAGCCAGCGTGCAGTTTTCTCCTTCCGCACCGTCGCCCTTCGGTATTCACCGCGTCATCGAGCCCCAGGGCGTTTTGCCCCAGGGCGCCTGGAAGATCTCCAACGCCATGGAGATCGCTGACAACGAAATCTTGATCGATGTGAGCGCGCTGAATATCGACTCGGCCAGCTTCACCCAGATCAAGAAAGAAGCCGGTGGCGACCCGGCCCGCATCGAAGCTGCGGTGCGCGGCATCGTCGAGCAGCGCGGCAAGATGCACAACCCGGTGACTGGCTCGGGCGGCATGTTGATTGGCAGCGTGGCGCAAATTGGCGCCGCTCTGGCCGGCAAGATCGATCTGCAAGTGGGCGACAAAATCGCCACCTTGGTGTCGCTGTCTTTGACGCCTTTGCGCATCGACGCAGTGAAGAAGATTCACGTCGAAAAAGACCAGATCGAGATCAGCGGCCGCGCGGTGCTGTTCGAAACCGGGCTTTACGCCAAGCTGCCCACCGACATTCCCGAGAACGTGGCCCTGGCCATCTTGGACGTGGCGGGTGCGCCTGCGCAGACAGCTCGGCTGGTGCAAGCCGGCGACACCGTGGTGGTGATCGGCGGCGGCGGCAAATCGGGCACCCTGTGTGTGTATGAAGCCAAGAAGCGCGTCGGCCCCAATGGCCTGGTGATTGGCGTCTCGCCCTTTGCCAAAGACTGCGAACGCATGCGCGAGCACGGCTGGGTGGACCATGCTTTGCAAGTGGACGCGACCAATGCGGTGGCGCTGATGGAAGCCGTTAGCGCGGTGACCGGCGGTCGCATGGCTGATGTGGTGATCAACTGCGTCAACATCCAGAACACCGAGATGGGCAGCATTCTGGCCACTCGCGATGGTGGCAAGATCTACTTCTTCTCCATGGCCACCAGCTTTACCGCGGCCGCCTTGGGCGCCGAGGGCGTGGGCAAAGACATCGAGATGATCGTGGGCAATGGCTATGCCAAGGGCCACGCGGCCTTCTCGCTGGCCTTGCTGCGCGAAAGCCCGCGCCTGCGCCAGCTGTTCGAAGAGCTGTATGTCTGACGGATGGCTTGACGGATGTTCTAAGCGATGGACATGAAAGTAATTCCGAATTCCAGCTGCTCGCAGTCCAGTCTTTGGCAGCGCATCCGCAAGGGCCAGATCGAAACGCTGGCCGTGATGGGCATGGCCAAAAACACCGGCAAGACGGTGGCACTGAACCATGTGCTGGCCGAGGCCCATGCGGCCCAGGTACCGGTGGGCGTGACCTCCATCGGCCGCGACGGCGAAGACCGAGACCAAGTCTTTCTCTTCCCCAAGCCACCGGTGCTGATCTGGCCCGGCAGCTTGGTGGCCACCGCGCGCGACACCCTGGCGCGCGCCAAGCTGAAGTTCAAGCTGCTGGGTGGCACCGGTATGGACTCGCCGATGGGCGAGATCGTCATCGTCAAAGCGCTCGAATACGGCGAGATGGAAATCGCCGGCGCCTCGCGCAGCAGCGATCAGCTGAAGATCATTCATCGTCTGAAGCAAGCCGGCTGCGAGCTGGTGGTGCTGGACGGCGCCTTGGGCCGCAGCCATCACGCCTCCCCGGCCATTGCCGACGGCGTGATTCTGGCCACCGGCGCGGCGCTGGGCGGCGGCATCGGTGATGTGATCCGAAAAACCGGCGACCGTTTGGCCATCCTGGGTCTGCCGCAGGTGCCGGCCGAGGTCGGCGCGCGGGTGCAAGACGTGTTTGCACGTGGCGGTGTGGCCCTGTGGGACGGCCAGGGCCGGCTGCTCTATCGCGCCGAGATCGCCAGCCTGAATGCAGCCTCGGTGCTGCTGGCCTATGCCGAGCATGATGTGGGCACCATCGCCGTCAGCGGCGCCGTCGGTCGCCTGCTTTGGAAGGCAATGAGCCAACTGGCCGCCTTGCGCAGCGGCGAAGCCAAGGGTTTGCAAATCGTGGTGGCCGATGGCACCAAGCTCTTCGTCGACGCGCTGGAAGTGCAAGCCTTGGCGCGTTCAGGCGGACAGCTTTTTGGCTACCGCAGCATCCGCATCCTGGGTCTGACGCTGAACCCCTTCTCGCCCATGGGCGGCAGCTTTGAAGGGCGGGAGTTTTTGCTCCATGCGCGCGAGGCCTTCAGCGGCTACGACGTCAGCGATGTGGTGCTGGAGTCTGGCGCCGCACAAGAAATCAAACAACAAGTACAACAACATTCCGGAGACTTTCAACATGTCGCAACTGCAACTTGACGCGAGTCAGATCGATCGCGCCCGCGACTCGGCGCGCCGCATCGCCCACAGCGTGTTCGATGAAATGAGCCAGTTCACCACCACCACGGTGGAGCGCGCCACGCTACGCCTGCTCGGCGTGGACGGTGTCGATGAAAACTATGTGCCCTTGCCCAACCGCGTGGTCAGCCATCTGCAAGATCTTGACTTGCTGCAGCATGGGGCCGCCTGGATCATGGCCGGCGCCATGCAAGCGCATGGCCTGACGGCTCAGCAAGTCGCCGAGGCCGTGGCCAAGGGCTCGCTGGTGCTCACGCTGCCCAAGGACGGCGACGCCGCCCGCAAAGCGGCCGAAGCGCACGCCAAGACCATGTGTGATCACATCGCCGCGCATCGTCACTACCGCGCCGAGGAGATCAAAACCGTTGGCGAGGCCAAGACGCCCTGGCTCTACCTGATCGTGGCCACAGGCAATATCTATGAAGACGTGACGCAGGCCTGTGCCGCCGCCGAGCAAGGCGCCGACATCATTGCGGTGATCCGCTCCACCGGCCAAAGCCTCTTGGACTATGTGCCTTACGGCGCCACCACCGAGGGCTTTGGCGGCACCTATGCCACGCAAGAGAACTTCCGCCTGATGCGCAAGGCCTTGGACGAGGTGGGCAAGAAGCTGAACCGCTACATCCGCCTCACCAACTATTGCTCCGGCTTGTGCATGCCCGAGATCGCGGCCATGGGCGCGATGGAGCGCCTGGACATGATGCTGAACGATTCGATGTACGGCATCATCTTCCGCGACATCAACATGAAGCGGACCTTCATTGACCAGTTCTTCTCGCGCATGGTCAATGCCTACGCCGGCATCATCATCAACACCGGCGAAGACAACTACCTGACCACCGCTGATGCTTATGAAGCGGCCCACACAGTGCTGGCCTCGCAGCTGATCAATGAGCAGTTCGCCTACCTCTCAGGCCTCAAGCCCGACCAGATGGGCCTGGGCCATGCGTTTGAGATCAACCCCGAGTTGGAGAACGGTTTCCTCTGGGAAATTGCCCACGCTCAGCTGGTGCGCCAGGTCTTCCCTGAGGCCTCGCTGAAGTACATGCCGCCCACCAAGCACATGACCGGCAATATCTTCAAAGGCCATATCCAAGACGCCTTGTTCAATATGGTCAGCAGCATGACCGACCAGAACATTCATCTCTTGGGCATGATGACCGAGGCCATCCATACGCCCTTCATCCAAGACCGTTTCTTGGCGATCCAGAACGCCAAGTATGTGTTTGGCACGATGAAAGACCTGGGCTCGGAGATCGAGTTCAAGCGCGGCGGCAAGATCGAAGCGCGCGCCCAAGAGGTGTTGGCCGAGACCGAATCCATCCTGGCCGAGATCGAAAAAATTGGCCTGCCTTCCGCCATCAGCAAAGGCACTTTCGCCGAGATCTCGCGCACGCCCACCGGCGGCAAGGGCCTGGACGGCGTGATCGCCAAAGCCCCCGACTACTTCAACCCCTTCCCCCAATTGATGATGCCGGAACTGAAGCAATTGCAGGCCCAGCAAGCTCAACAAGCGCAGGGAGGACTGTGAGATGAGCGAACAACAGAACACCGCTGCCGAGACCCACGACCAGATCCCCGCCCAATGGGTCAAGCCCTATGGCGACACCCTGGACGACGGCCGCGTGCAGGTCTCCTTCACCCTGCCAGTGCCGCTGGATGAGACCGCCAAAGAAGGCGCCAAGATGCTGGCCCTGCAGATGGGTCTGGAAGAGCCGGCCGTGGTGCATTCAGAAGCGATGGGCTCGGGCTTTTCCTTCTTCGTGGTTTACGGGCAATGCAAGCACCGAGTCGACCTGAGCAAGTTGAAGGTCGCCAAGCCGGACTTCGAGGTCTTGGACAAGGACGGCGTCAACGCCCTGATCGCCGAAAAAATGGGCCGCCGCATGGTGGTGGTGGGAGCCTGCATCGAGACCGATGCCCACACCGTCGGCATCGACGCGATCATGAATATGAAGGGCTACAACGGCCACAAAGGCTTGGAGAGCTATCACGAGATCCGCGCCATCAATATGGGGGCGCAGGTGGACTCGGAGGAACTGGTCAGCCGCGTGATCGAAGAGAAGGCCGATGTGATCTTGGTCTCGCAAGTGGTGACGCAAAAGAACATCCACCTCGACAACCTGACCAAGCTGAGCGATTTGCTGGAGGCCGAGGGTCTGCGCGACCAGGTGATCCTGATCGTCGGCGGCCCGCGCATCAGCCATGAGTTGGCCAAGGAGCTGGGCTATGACGCCGGCTTTGGTACCAAGACCTACGCCGAGGATGTGGCATCGTTTGCCATTCATGAATGGATCAAGAGGAAAGCCGCATGACTTATCGAGCCCCCACGCTCACTTCGTTCACTGCCCCCCGAGGGGGCGCGGGCCGCCCTTGGGGCGGCCCGGCGGGAGTCCCAACATGACGACCATCACTAGCCTGATTCGCCTGCGCATGAGCGCGCACGATGCCCATTACGCCGGCAATCTGGTCGATGGCTCGCGCATGCTGAACCTGTTCGGCGATGTGGCCACCGAGTTGCTGATCCGCAGCGATGGCGACGAAGGCCTCTTTGTCGCCTATGACAAGGTCGAGTTCTTGGCCCCGGTTTTTGCGGGCGACTACATCGAGGCGACCGGCAGCATCGTCAGCCTCGGCAAGTCCTCGCGCAAGATGGTTTTTGAGGCGCGCAAGGTCATCAGCGCCGCCAACATCCCCGGCCAGGTTTCGGCCGCCGATGTCTTGGCCGAGCCCATCGTCGTTTGCCGCGCCTCCGGCACTTGCGTGGTGCCCGTCGCCCTGCAGCGCGGCCCGGCCAGCAAGACCTAAGCTAGCTGATGCCACCGAATGCCACATAGTGCCACCTAACGCCATGGACAAGCTGATCATCACCGCCGCCCTGACTGGCGCCGAAGTCACCCGCGAGCAGCAACCGGCCTTGCCCATCACCCCGGACGAGATCGCCGAGGCGGCCGCCGAATGCGCGCGGGCCGGTGCGGCTATCGTTCATGTACATGGTCGGCTGGCGGATGGCAGTTCCACGCAAGACAAAGAGGTCTATCGCCAGATCATCGAGAAGACTCGCGAGCGTTGCGATGTGATCGTGCAGGTCTCCACCGGCGGCGCTGTGGGCATGACGCCGCAGGAGCGTCTAGCGCCGGTGACGCTGAGGCCTGAGATGGCCACCTTGTCGATGGGCACCGTCAACTTCGGCGGCGATGTGTTCATGAACCATCCGGCCGATATGGAAGTCTTCGCCGCAGCGATGCTTGAGCACGGCGTCAAGCCCGAGTTCGAAATCTTCGACAGCGGCATGCTCACCACCACGCTACGTTGGCTCAAGAAAGGCGTCGTCCAAGGCCCGCTGCACTTCGACTTTGTGCTGGGCATTCCAGGCGGTATGGCGGGGACGCCTGAGGCGCTGATGTATCTGCGCTCGCAACTGCCCGCCGGCAGCAGCTGGACCGTGGCCGGTATCGGCGCGGCTCAGTTGCCGCTGGGCGCCTTGGCCATTGTGCTGGGGGGCCATGTGCGCGTCGGCTTTGAAGACAACGTCTACTTCCGCAAGGGTGAGTTGGCGCGCAGCAATGCGCAATTGGTCGAACGCATAGCCATGATTGCCCAGCAACTTGACCGGCCCGTGGCCACGCCTGATGAAGCGCGCGCAATACTGGGGATCAGTAAGCGCTGAGGCTCGGCCGCTTGGCCTCCTCGGCTTGGCCCAGAGGCCAGTATCGGCTGGACCGGTTCTCCCAGGCCACGGCGACAAAGCAGGTGATCAGCAGCGCGCTGTACTCCCAGCCGTCAGAGCCGGGGCCGACCACAAAAAAACCGGCTTCACGATGGAAGATGACGATTCCGGTGAAGTAAATCACCGAGAAGGCGGCGCATAAGGGCCAAACCATGATGCGCAGGGCCAAGAACACCGCGCCAAAGGTTTCGACCAGATTCACAACGCAGGCCAAGGCATAGCCACTGCCCTTGGGAAAGCCGCTCAACTCAAGGAGCTTTCCCATGATGGGCAAACTGCCCTCGTCATAACGGTACATTCCGTGGACAAAGACGATGGCGCACAAAACCAAGCGCAACAGGTCCGGGCCTAAGCGCTGCGAAGAGATGATCCGATTCAAAAACGACATGTGCTGTCCCATCAGTGCATAAGTAAGAGCCAGGGCACATGCTAGAACTGCACCCACAGCTGATCCAGACTCACTGAGACGAACGACGGCAAACAGGCATCCAATCGACGCCAAACCGAACTGGGGCTGGACGTTAGAGCGGCAGAATCGCTCAGGCCACCTGGGTCAGGCGTAAATACTTGCCCATCAGGGTCTCTTTGTCTTCCACATGCGCCGGGTTCACCGGAATGCAGGCGACCGGGCAGAGCTGCACGCATTGCGGCTCATCGAAGTGCCCGACGCATTCGGTGCACTTGTTGTGGTCGATTTGGTAGAACTCCTCACCCATCGAGATCGCCTCGTTGGGGCACTCGGGCTCGCAGACATCGCAGTTGATGCATTCATCCGTAATCATCAGCGCCATAAGGACCTCCCCTCAGCCTTTCGCTTGCAAGCGCTGCTTCAAGCGCTCCAGCACCAAGGGTGACACGAACTTGGAAACATCACCGCCCAAGGTGGCAATCTCGCGCACAAAAGTGCTAGAGATAAATTGATATTGATCCGAAGGTGTCAGAAAAACGGTTTCGGCTTCAGGCATCAATTGCCGGTTCATGCCCGCCATTTGAAACTCGTACTCAAAGTCACTAACCGCGCGCAGCCCGCGCACCAGCACCGTGCCTTGATGCTCGGCCACAAAGTTGCGCAACAAGCCCTCAAAGGGCAGCACCTCCACATTGGGGTACTTGGCCGCCAACTCGCGTGCCATCTCCAGCCGCTCGGCGATGCTGAACATGGTCTTTTTGTGATGGCCCGCGGCCACGGCAATGATCAGCCGCTCGAACAAACGGCTGGCACGACGCATCAGGTCTTCATGGCCAAGCGTCATCGGGTCAAAGGTGCCAGGGTAAACGGCGGTAAGAGCGGTGGCTGAGGTCACGCGGGAGCCCAGGTGGAGGAGATCCGCCGATTATCCCTGCTTGGCGAACCGGTCGATGCCGGCTCCACCTTGCCTGTAGAAACCGCCCGGATTCAGCGCTGACTTCGATGGATGGTCGGGCCGACTGGGCGCTCTGCTCCGTTCATGTCCTCCGTCCCGAGCAAAGCTCGGGCCTCCCCCTTTACTTCACTTCGCAGAACACCCAGCCGACCCTTTGCCGCAGCAAGGCTCTGGCGGAAAGAGCAAACGCCAAGGGCATCGGGTGTGCGGTGAAGTGAGGTAAAGGGGGAGGCCGCAGGCCGGAGGACACGAACGGAATCGCACACCCGAGGGCCTTGGCCAATGGAAAGCGATAGCAGCGCCGAGAGCGGGATGGAGTCAAAGCTTTTGAATTGAGCACTAGCTCAACCAACTCGACGACCTAGCCTTGGCCATTGAGATCAGTTTCCTCATGCGCTCCTGCGCAAGAGCTGAAAATGCACCGCTCCCGCCCGCCCAGAGCGCCAGGCCTCCAAGCCCAGTTCCGGCGGCGGCACGATCACCTCCGCCGCTTCAAGATACACAAAGCCGCCAGGGGCCAAGAGAGGTGCAGCGGCTCGCAAAGCGGGCAAGAACAAGTCTTGCTGAAACGGCGGATCCAGCAGGATCAGCTCAAAGCGGGCCGGCGCGGAGCGTCCCATCCAGTTGAGCGCGTCGCTGCATTCCACCCGCAGATTGGCGGCCTTCAGGCGTTCGCGGCTGCTGTTCAGGCTGCGCGCCAATTCGGCGTCACGTTCCAGCAGCAAGACCTCGGTCGCACCGCGCGAGGCGGCTTCAAAGCCCAGGGCGCCACTGCCGGCAAAGGCGTCGAGCACACGCCAGCCGTCGAGGTCTTGGCCCAGCCAGTTGAACAAGGTTTCGCGCACGCGATCGGGCGTGGGGCGCAGGCCGGGCTTGTCGGCCACCGGCAGCTTGGAGCGCTTCCATTGCCCACCGATGATGCGCACCTCGCGCGCGGCCATGCGAGGGCCACCGGCCGCTTTTTGAGTTTGCGCGGCCATGGCCTTGGCGGCACCGCTGGAACGGGGTCGATTCATGCTCAGACCCGCACCGGAATGCCGCGCGCGGCCATCAAGGCCTTGGCCTCGGCGACGGTGTGGTGGCCGTAGTGAAAAATGCTGGCGGCCAGCACCGCATCGGCGCCGCCGATCTGCACGCCATCGGCCAGGTCTTCCAGCGAGCCGACACCACCGGAAGCAATCACCGGCACCGGCACCGCGTCGCTGACGGCGCGGGTCAATTCAAGATCGAAGCCGCTGCGGGTGCCATCCCGGTCCATGCTGGTGAGCAAGATTTCGCCGGCGCCGTGCTCGGCCATTTGGCGCGCCCAGGCGACCGCGTCCAGGCCGACATTCTTGCGGCCGCCATGGCTGTAGATGTCCCAGCCCGGGCCGCGGGCGGCCAGGTCTTCGCCTTGCCGGCGCTTGGCGTCGATGGCGACGACGATGCACTGCGCACCGTACTTGTCGGACGCATCCCGTATCACCTGTGGGTTAGCAATCGCTGCGGAGTTGAAGGACACCTTGTCGGCACCGGCATTCAACAAGCGCCGCACATCGGCCACCTCGCGCACGCCACCGCCCACCGTCAGCGGGATGAAGACCTGCGAGGCCACCGCTTCGATGATGTGCAGAATCAAATCGCGCCCATCGCTGGTGGCGGTGATGTCCAAAAAGGTCAGCTCGTCGGCGCCCTGCTCGTTGTAGCGCGCGGCGATCTCCACCGGGTCGCCGGCATCGCGCAGCTCAGTGAAGTTGACGCCCTTGACGACGCGACCGCCAGTCACGTCCAGGCAAGGGATGATGCGTTTGGCCAGCATGGGAATAAGACTCTCGCGATAAAACAAAAAAGGCCGTGCCGGGCACGACCTTGGTAAGCCAACTGTCGACGCGGCTCAGCCTAAAGAAAGCTCGTCGGCACGCGCCTGAGCGGCCGTCAGGTCCAAGTCGCCGGTGTAAATGGCGCGTCCGCAGATCACGCCCTCCACGCCTTCGTCTTCCACGGCGCACAAGGCCTCGATGTCCGCCATATTCGACAGGCCGCCTGAGGCAATCACGGGAATGCTCAGGGCCTGAGCCAACTTGACTGTCGCTTCGATATTGATGCCGGTGAGCATGCCATCGCGGCCGATGTCGGTGTAGATCACGCCTTCGATGCCATAGCCCTCGAACTTGCGCGCCAGATCGACCACTTCATGGCCTGTCAGCTTGCTCCAACCATCGGTGGCGACCTTGCCGTCCTTGGCGTCCAAGCCCACGATGATGTGGCCGCCAAAGGCGGTGGCCGCGTCTTGCAAGAAGCCAGGGTTCTTGACCGCGGCTGTGCCGATGATGATGTAGGACAGGCCGGCATCCAAATAGCGCTCGATGGTATCCAGATCGCGAATGCCGCCGCCGAGTTGCACCGGAATCTCGCCGTTCACCTCGCGCAAAATCGCCTTGATGGCGCCCTCGTTCACCGGCTTGCCGGCAAAGGCCCCGTTCAGATCCACCAGATGCAAGCGGCGCGCGCCCGCATCGATCCAGCGCCGGGCCATCGCAGCCGGGTCTTCGCCGAAGGTGGTGGAGTCATTCATATCGCCTTGCTTCAGGCGAACACAGCGACCGTCTTTCAGGTCGATAGCGGGGATCAGCAGCATGGCCGAGAGGGTGGGTTAGAAAGAAGAAGGAGGAGGAAGGAGAGGGAGAAAAAAGCGGGGCCGAGTTTCAAGTGGGGAGATCTGCGGGGCCTCAGCGCCGAAACCCAGGCGGGCTTCATCAAGGCTTCCAATGCAGGAAGTTGCGATACAGGGCGAGACCGAAGGCAGCACTTTTCTCGGGATGGAACTGGGTGGCGAAAATGTTATCCCTAGCCAAGGCGCAGGTAAAGCGCAGGCCGTAATCGGTTTCACCGGCACTGTGGCGCGCATCTAACGGCGCCGCATAGAAGCTGTGAACGAAGTAGAAGTAACTCTCATCCGGTACGCCCGCCCAGACCGGGTGCGGCAAGCTTTGCTTGACGCGGTTCCAGCCCATTTGCGGGACTTTGTAGCGGCTGCCGTCGGGCTGGATTTGGCCTTCCAGTTGGAAGCGTTTCACCCGCCCCGGGATCAGGCCCAGGCCCGGCGTGTCCTGCTCCTCGCTGTGATCCAAAAGCATTTGCATGCCGACACATACGCCCATCAAAGGCTTGTTGGCGGCGGCGTGCAGCACGGCCTCTTGCAGGCCGGAGTCGCGCAACTCGCGCATGCAGTCGCGCATGGCCCCCTGCCCTGGCAAGACCACCCGCTCGGCGGCATAGACCTCGTCGGGATTGGCGGTGATGACCACATCCAAACCGGAGTCTTGCGCCACATGCAGCACCGCCTGAGAGACCGAGCGCAGATTGCCCATGCCGTAGTCGACGACGGCCACCGTCTTGTTCATATCAAAGACTGCCCTTGGTGGAAGGAATCACGCCGGCCGAACGCGGGTCCAGCGTCATCGCCATGCGCAGCGCGCGGCCAAAGGCCTTGAAGATGGTCTCACACTGATGATGGGCGTTATGGCCCTTCAAGTTATCAATGTGCAGCGAGACCAGGGCATGGTTGGAAAAGCCCTGGAAGAACTCATAGGCCAGCTGCGTATCAAAGGCGCCGATCGCGCCGGAGGTGAATTTCACATCCATCTCCAAGCCTGGGCGGCCCGAGAAGTCGATGACCACGCGCGACAAGGCTTCGTCCAGCGGCACATAGCTGTGGCCATAGCGGGTCAGGCCTTTCTTGTCGCCCACCGCCTGCGCCACCGCCAGGCCCAAGGTGATGCCCACGTCTTCCACCGTGTGGTGACCGTCGATGTGCAGATCACCCTTGGCATCGATGTCGAGATCGATCAAACCGTGGCGAGCAATCTGGTCCAGCATATGGTCGAAGAAGCCGATGCCGGTGTTCAGCTTGGCTTCACCGCTGCCGTCCAGATTGACGCGCACGGTGATCTGGGTTTCTTTGGTGTTGCGGGTGACCTCAGCAATGCGCTGCACTTGGCTCATGACAGTGATTCCTTAAATTGACCCCCAAGGTCGCCTTCCGGCGCCCGCCCCCCGGGGGGTGAGCAAGGAAGCTCGGGGCGGCCCAGCGCTTCCTTGAGTGCGGCCAACATGGCCGTGTTTTCTTCGGCGGTGCCGATGGTGATACGCAGGCAGTTGGCCAGCAAGGGATGCGCGGCCGATGAGTTCTTGATCAGCACGCCGCGCGCCTTCATGCCGGCAAAGGTTTGCGCCGCATCTGCCACCCGGACCAACAACATATTGCCCTGGCTGGGAAAGACCTGCACGCCGGGCAGTGCTTGCAAGGCCGCAAAGACCCGCTCCCGCTGGGCACGCAGCTCGCTGGCTTGGGCCGCGTAAACCTCGGCATGCTCCAGCGCAAACAAGCCGGCCTCGGCGTTCAAAACGCCGATATTGAACGGCGGGCGCAGTTTGTCGATCTCGGCGATCAAGGCCGCTTGGCCGATCAGATAGCCGATGCGCACGCCGGCCAAGCCGAACTTGCTCATGGTGCGCATCACCAGCACCTGCGGGTACTTTGACAGCAGCGCCATCGAGTCCGAAGCGGCGAAGGGCTGATAGGCCTCATCCAACACCACCAAGCCGGGCGCGGCTTCAATGATCTGCTCAATGGCGGCCATGTCCCACAAATTGCCCGTCGGGTTGTTCGGGTAGGACAAATAAACCAGGGCGGGTTGATGCGTTTGAATCGCCGCCAACATGGCCGGCAGATCCAGCTCAAAGTCCTCGGCCCGCAAGGGCACGCCGACAAACTCCAGATTTTGATAGCGCGAAGACAGCTCGTACATCACAAAGCTGGGCAGTGGCGACAGCACCTTGACGCCGGGCCGGCTGATGGCCATGCTGAGCATGGTGATCAGCTCATCAGAGCCATTGCCCAGGGTGATGGCGCAGCCGGCGGGCATGCCGGCGTGCGCAGCCAGCGCTCGCGCTAGGTCTTGAGTGCGCTCAGCGGGATAACGATTGATCGCCACGGCGCCCAGCCGCGCGCCCAAGGCGGCCTGCAAATCAGTTGGCAGGCGGAAGGGGTTTTCCATCACATCCAGCTTGACCATGCCAGCACTGGCAGCGACCGGGTAAGCGTGCATGGCGCGCACATCGTCGCGAATACAGCTCAAGGCTTGGTTCAGGTCGGCGGTCTTCATGCGCTCAAACGCTCCGTTCCACACAGCTTGGGATTGAGGATGGTGACGCTGTCAAACACGGCCTCATGCGCCAAATCGAGGCTCAAAAGCCAGGCGCAGCCTTGCGCCTTGGCGGCCGCGACGATCAAGGCGTCGGCATAGGGCAGGCCAAAGCGACTTTCGATCGACCAGGCGCTCTCCACCGTGGCATGGTCAATCGCCCAGGGTTGCCAGCGCTGATAGCGACGCACTTCAGCGCGGGCATCGCCATTCGGCATGGCGGGCTGAATGCGGGTGGTGACCCAGCGGTAAAAGTCGTTCAAAACCTGGGTCGAAACACGGCCGCTGCGGCTCAGCCACAAATGACGCAGCCAGTGCATGGCCTGTTCACGTGCGGCCAGATCCGCACCGTCTTCGCTGAGGATGAGCACCGAGGTGTCGACGAAGACCAAGCTTGCCAAGTCGCTCACCGAGCCTCCTCGCCGCGCTGTGGGTAAGGCTCACCGTTGGAAACCCAGCTGCGCTCGCGGTGCACCCAGTCTTGCAGGGCCCGCTCGTAAGCGTCGTCGTGCCGCATCTTTTCCGCCAACATCTCGCCCACCAAGCGGGACACGCTGGTGTTGCGGCGGGCGGCCTCAAGGCGAGCCCACTCGGCAACGGAATCTTCCATGGTGACGGTCACATTCTTCACAAGCGCAGTTTACACGAAGGACACGAAGTTCGTGCACCACGAAGTTCGTGTCATGCGATTCAACAAAAATCTACAGATCACCTGGGTTATTACCGACAAACTCCTTCAGGCGGCAAGTTTCTGCGCGCGGCTTGGGTCCAAACCCTGGTCGAATGCAAAACAAGCACTCACCCTTGACTCAAGATTGGATTCACGATGTCATGGTTCGATCTTTCGGCTCAGTCCTTGCGCACCCGGTTTGCTTTGATGATCGGCGCCAATGTGATGGCCACCGCCGTGTTGCTGGGCCAAGCGGTCTACAGCTTTGAGCGCTTGCATGAGGATGCCGAACGCAGCTTTGTGGCCAAAGACGTGGTGGCCGACATCCTGCCGCCGCCCATGTACTTGATCGAGCTGCGTCTGCTGCTCTCAGAAGCCGTGGAAGGCAGCATCAGCCTCGAACAGAGCAAGCAGGAACTCAAAAGACTGCAGTCGGAGTACCAGGCCCGCGTCCAATACTGGACCGAGAACCCGCCCTATGGCTTGCAGAAGCAGCTCCTGGGTGAACAGCACCAGTCGGCACAACAAATACTCGAGCAAGCAAAAAGCCTGGTGCTGGACCCGCTGGAACGCAAAGACGCCGAGGCGGCCAAGGCCGGCCTGCAAACCGTGCATCAAAGCTACCTGCAACACCGCCGCGCGGTGGACGGCACGGTGACCGCCGGCACCACCTTCGCCGAAACAGCAACTCAAAGCTTCAGCCAAGCGCGCCGCAATGGCATTTTGGCCATGGTGCTGGTGGGCGGCTTGGCCGCACTGGGTGTGGGCGGCAGCCTATGGGCGCTGCAGCGCACCATCATGGGTTCGCTCAAAAAGGCCTCCAGCATCGCTCGCACCGTGGCGGATGGGGATTTGCGCATGCAAGAGGCCGGCAGCGGCAAAGACCGTCCTCCCATGCCCAGCCGCAACGAGTTGCGCAGCCTGCGCCATGACATCCATCAGATGGTGTTGCGGCTGCGGGAGCTGATCTCCCGTGTGCAGCAAGGTGCGCAGCATGTGGAGACCAACTCGCGCAGCATTTCGCAAGCCAACGCCGAGTTGTCCGCACGCGCCCTGCTGGAAGTGCACGACCTGGAGCAGGCCAGCGAGGCGCTGCAGGCCATGGACCAACAAGCCAAACTCGGCGCCAGTTCCGCAAGCCAAGCGAATGAGCGCTCCAGCCAGGCAGCAAAGCTGGCGCGCCAAGGCAGCGCGGATATGCAGGCCGTGGTCGGCGCCATGCAAGAGATCGAGCAAAGCAGCCGCCGCATTGCCGACATCACTGGCGTGATCGACAGCATCGCTTTTCAGACCAATATCCTGGCCTTGAATGCCGCCGTCGAAGCCGCCCGCGCCGGTGAGGCCGGTCGCGGCTTTGCCGTGGTGGCCAGCGAGGTGAGAACCCTGGCCAAGCGCAGTGCCGATGCGGCGCTGGAGATCAAGCAACTGATCCAAGGCAGCAGCGTGCAAGTGGAACGCGGCGCCGGCGCGGTGCAACACACGCGCAGCACCATCGACGAGATGGTGGAGCAGGTCGCCGAAGTCAGCCGCTTGATTCAGGGCAGCAGCCATGAGTTGCAACAGCAACTCGGCTCCATCGCCTCACTGAATCAATTGCTTGACGGCATTGCCCATCGCATCCGCGAGAACAGCGAGATGGTGGACCGCACCGCCTCCGAATCCGCCGAGCTGCAAACCGAGGGCATCGACCTGAACGAGGCCGCGCAGCGCTTCAAGCTCTGAGTCTGAGCGGGCGAGCGGCCTGCCTACTTTTCTGCCTGCCCAGATCAGCGCTTCAAGCGCATTTCTGCCGCGCGGGCATGACCTTGCAGGCCTTCGCCATAGGCCAGCTCGGCCGCAATCGGGCCTAGCTTTTGCGCTCCGGCCTCGCTGACCTCGATCAGGCTGCTGCGCTTTTGGAAGTCGTACACGCCCAGCGGCGAAGAGAAGCGCGCCGTGCCCGAGGTGGGCAAGACATGGTTGGGGCCGGCGCAGTAGTCGCCCAAGCTTTCGCTGGTGTAGGCGCCCAAGAAGATCGCACCGGCATGGCGCAGCAAGGGCTCCCACTTCTGCGGATGCTCGCTCGACACCTCCAAATGCTCAGGCGCGATACGGTTGGAAATCTCGCAGGCCTCTTCCATCGAACGCGTCAGGATCAAGGCGCCCCGCCCTTCCAGTGAGGCGCGAATCACCTCCTTGCGCGGCATCTCGGGCAACAAGCGCTCGATCGAGGCGCGCACCAGCGCCAAGTACTCGGCGTCGGGGCTCAGCAAAATGCTTTGCGCCAATTCGTCATGTTCGGCCTGGCTGAAGAGATCCATGGCCACCCAGTCCGGCGGCGTTGTGCCATCGGCCAGCACAAGAATTTCGCTGGGGCCGGCAATCATGTCGATGCCCACTTGGCCGAACACATGCTTTTTGGCGCTGGCCACATAGGCATTGCCGGGGCCGGTGATTTTGTCCACGCGCGGCACCGTGGCCGTGCCGTAGGCCAAAGCCGCCACGGCTTGCGCGCCGCCCAGCGTAAAGGCCCGGTGCACACCGGCCACATAGGCGGCCGCCAGCACCAAGGGGTTCTTTTCACCGCGAGGCGTGGGCACCACCATGATGATCTCGGGCACACCTGCCACTTGGGCCGGGATGGCGTTCATCAACACCGAGCTGGGGTAAGCCGCCTTGCCGCCGGGCACATAAATGCCCACGCGGTCCAGCGGCGTGACCTTTTGGCCCAAGAGCGTGCCGTCTTCGTCGCGGTAGCTCCAGCTCAGGCCGCACGCCTCTTTCTGGCGCTCGTGATAACTGCGCACCCGGGCGGCCGCAGCCTCCAGGGCCGAGCGTTGGGCCGGGTTGATGGCCTCAAACGCGGCCTTCAACTCTTCGCGCGTCAGCTCCAAATTGGCCACGCTGGCGGCATTCAAATGGTCGAAGCGCTGGGTGTACTCCAGCACCGCAGCGTCTCCGCGCGCCTTCACATCGGCCAGGATCTCGGCCACGCGACCTTCAATGGCGGCGTCGGTCTCGGCGGACCAATGCAGCACGCGCTGGAACTCGGTTTCGAAGTCGTCGGAAGCGGTGCTGAGTTGGCGCAGATTCATGGCAGCTGTGGGTTGGCGAGAGTCTTCAGGCTTGGATGGCGGAGGCAAAGGCGTCGATCATGCGACGCAGCGGCTCTCGCTTGAGCTTGAGCGCCGCCTGGTTGACCACCAGGCGCGAGGAGATTTCCATGATGTGCTCCACCTCGACCAAATGATTGGCACGCAAGGTGTTGCCGGTGGAGACCAAGTCCACGATGGCATCGGCCAAACCGGTCAGCGGCGCCAACTCCATCGAACCATAAAGCTTGATCAGGTCGACGTGCACGCCCTTGTCGGCAAAGTGCTGACGAGCGATTTCGGTGTACTTGGTGGCCACGCGGATGCGCGAACCCTGCTTGACCGCAGCGGCGTAGTCGAAGTCATCACGCACCGCCACGCTCATGCGGCAGCGGGCGATGTTCAGGTCCAGCGGCTGGTACATGCCGTCCACGCCGTGTTCGATCAAAACATCGCGACCCACCACGCCGAGGTCGGCGCCGCCGTGCTGCACATAAGTGGGCACATCGCTGGCACGCACCAGCACCACCCGCACCTCCGGGCTGTTGGTGCCCAGAATCAGCTTGCGCGAGGTTTCCGGGTCTTCCAACACCTGAATGCCTGCGGCTTTCAGCAGCGGCAGGGTTTCTTCAAAAATGCGGCCTTTGGACAGGGCTAAGGTAATCATCAAGGAGCACTCGGGTGAAATGACGGCGCTAAAAACCCGCGGGGCACGGAAGGCTGACCGGGGACAGGTCTTGCGCGAATCGTGGGACTCAGTGCCCCGTGGCTTGGGGCTTGGGGTCCGCCGCCCATTCGGCCGGCGTCAGCGTCTTCATTGACAGCGCGTGGATCTGCTCGCGCATGCGTTCACCCAGCGCTTGGTACACCCGCTGATGACGGCGCACCCGGCTCAGGCCTTCAAACTCGGAGGAAACAATGGTGGCAAAGAAATGCCGTCCGTCGCCCTCGACTTGCAGGGTTTCGCAGGGCAGCCCGGAGGCGATGTATTGCTGGACTTCAGCGGGAGTAGGGTCGGCCATAGTGCGCAGATTCTAGTTTGTGAGTTTTTGCCGCTTGCCAAGTCGATGCTTCAGCTGCGGATCTTGTAGCCGCGCCGCAGCAGTTCCAAGGCAATGCCCGCCACCAAGCAAAAGCTCGCGCCGACCACGCCCAGACTCACCCAAGGCGAGACATCGCTGACCCCGAAGAAGCCGTGGCGGAAGCCATCGATCATGTAGAAAAACGGGTTCAGATGGCTGACGCCTTGCCAGAAAGCGGGCAAAGAGCCGATCGAATAAAACACGCCCGACAAGAAGGTCATGGGCATGATGATGAAGTTCTGAAACGCCGCCAGTTGATCGAACTTCTCGGCCCACAGGCCGGCAATCAGACCCAAAGTGCCCATCATGGCTGCGCCCAGAACGGCGAAGGCCAAGATCCACAGCGGTTGATCCAGTCCCGGCGGCGCAAACCACACCGTCACCGCCAACACGCCCGTGCCCACAGCCAATCCACGCACCACGGCCGCGCCCACATAGGCCACAAACCAGGCCCAATGCGAGAGTGGCGTGACCAGCAGAAACACCAGATTGCCCGTCACCTTGCTCTGGATCAGGCTGGATGAGGAGTTAGCAAAAGCATTTTGCAGCACGCTCATCATCACCAGACCCGGGATGAGGAAGCTGGTGTAGCCCACCGTGCCATAGACCTTCACATGGTCTTCCAAGACATGGCCGAAGACGAGCAAATACAGCACGGCCGTCAGGACCGGCGCCGCCACGGTTTGGAAGCTCACTTTCCAAAAGCGCAGCACTTCTTTGTAAAACAAGGTGCTGGCACCCTTCAATGCAATAGCGCTGCTCATCACGCGGCCCCTTTCTGCGAACTTGCAGGTTGTTCTTCTTTTTGCATGATCTCGAGGAACACATCCTCCAGATCGGCGCGGCCAATCTCCAAGTCTTCAATCGGGCAGCCTGCAGCGCGCAGGGTAGACAAGATGCCTTCCACCTCCGAGGCGTCATGCGCCTTGATCTGCACGATGCGGCCTGTGACACGCGAGCGATCCAGCAGCGGCGCCGGCAGTTGCGCATCGGTCTTGAAGCGCAACATGGTCGAGGCCCGGCCCTTGAGCAGTTCGGAGGTGCGCTCCAGCGCCACCACCCGGCCCTGCTTGAGCATGGCGATGCGGCCGCACAAGGCTTCAGCTTCCTCGAGGTAGTGCGTGGTCAAAAGCACGGTATGGCCCTCGCGGTTCAGTCGCGCGATGAACTGCCACAAGGTTTGGCGCAACTCCACATCGACGCCGGCGGTTGGCTCATCCAACACGATCACCGGGGGGCGGTGCACCAGGGCCTGTGCCACCAGCACGCGGCGCTTCATGCCGCCGGAGAGTTGGCGCATATTGGCTGAAGCCTTGCTGCTCAGGCCAAGGTTCTCCAGCAACTCGTCGATCCAGGCCTCGTTGTTCTTCACGCCGAAGTAGCCGCTTTGAAAACGCAGCGCTTCGCGCACATTGAAGAAGGGGTCGAAGACCAGTTCCTGCGGCACGATGCCCAGGGCTCGCCGGGCGGCGGCGAAATCGCTCACCACATCATGGCCCAGCACCTGGACTTGGCCACCGCTGGCCTGGGCCAGGCCGGCCAAGATGGAGATCAAACTGGTTTTGCCGGCACCGTTGGGGCCGAGCAGGCCGAAAAACTCGCCTTGCTGAATGTCAAAAGAGACACCGTCCAAGGCCCGGACTTGGCCCCCACGATAGGTCTTGCTGACGTTCTGAAATGAAATGGCCGGCACGGAGCCGGCACTGCGCTGGTCGGGTGATTGCATGGCGTGATTGTAGGAACAGGGACACAAACGCGCCGCCACAGGGTTTCTATGCGCCCAACTCAGGCCCTATCGCCCCTCTATGGAGCCAAATCCCTAGGGAACTGCGCGAGCTTGATGCCAGAATCAAGGCAGTAGGAGACAAGCCCGCCCATGGCCACCAAGAAACCGCCACGCCGAACAGCCGAACGCATCCTCGAAGTCACGCTCGACTTGTTCAATCGCTTTGGCGAACCGAATGTGTCGACCACGCTGATTTCGGCCGAGCTCGGCATCAGCCCCGGCAATCTGTACTACCACTACCCAGCCAAAGACGAGTTGATCAACTCGCTCTTCAACCGATACGAGCGCGAGCTCAACGAGTTGTTGGGTGCCGCAGAAAACGTGCGTCATGTTGAGGATGCTTGGTTGTTCTTTCATATGCTCTTTGAGCTGGTCTGGAAGCACCGCTTTCTGTACCGCGATCTGAACGATTTGCTGTCCAAGAACCGGCGCCTGGAGATGCACTTTCAAAGCGTGCTGAACCAAAAGGGTCAGGCCATGCGCAATGTGCTGTCCGGCTTGCAACATGGCGGCGCGCTGAAGATGGATGCCCGGGAAGCTGGGCCTTCTGCCAATGCGATGGTGGTGCTGCTCAGCTACTGGCTCAGCTACGAATATGTGCGCGACCCGCGCCACGCGCTGGAACCCGAGCAGGCCAATGCGGCCCTGATGCGCGGCGCCTTCCATGTGCTGAGTTTGCTGCTGCCCTATCTGGAGCCCGAGTCCAAGGAACATCTGTTCGCGCTTGCCAACAAGTACCAAAGCTGAAGGAGACAAGACCATGGCCAAATGGACCACCTTTCCCCATGACAACGCCGCGTTTCAATACAGCGCTGCCAGCCTGAAAAAGAACTGGGCGCGCCTGCACGCCGGCGATGCCGAGCCTTGGCCCAAGGACGCAGCCGTGGTCGAGGCTTGGATTCACTTCCACGCCGGCGAATTCCAAAAGGCCTATGAGGCGGGTTTGGCCGCCGGTGGTGCCGGCGTCACCGTCGCCAACAAGGCGCAAGCCATCTACGCCAACTATCTGGAAAAGAAAGAAAAGGTGAAGTTGGAGATGTTCCTCGAAGTGGCCGAACGCGCCGCCGCTTTGCAGACCGAGGAGCCCAAGAACGCCAATGCCTACTACTGGCAAGCCTATGCGATTGGCCGCTACGGCCAGGGCATCAGCGTGGCCAAGGCCCTGGCGCAAGGTCTGGGCAGCAAGGTCAAGAATGCCTTGGAAACCACCATCGAGTTGGCACCCAAGCATGCCGATGCCCACATCGCCCTGGGCGCCTTCCATGCCGAGGTGATCGACAAGGTGGGCAAGCTGCTGGGCAAGACCCAAGGCGCCGACACCGCCACTGGCCTGAAGATGTTTGAGCAAGCGCTCAAACTCAACCCCGGCTGCGCGATTGCCATGATTGAACGTGCCAATGGCTTGGTGATGCTAGAAGGCGATAAGCGCATGAAGGAGGCCGAAGCTCTTTATGCCGACGCCGCCGCTTGCGAAGCCATGGATGCGATGGAGTATCTCGACATCGCCATGGCCCGCGAGGAAATGGAAGACTGAGCCCTTTGCAGATGCCCGCCGTGAGATTGTTCACGCTTGAGGCCTGAAATGCGGGGCTTAACCCCCGCACTTGCGGTTGGCCAAAGCCGGCCAAACTGCCTTAAGCTGCAGCTATCGGATCGGTTTCAACAGCCCCCGAAAAGTCTCCGGGAATACCCTGAACTCCGCAACAGATGAGGTTGAACACCATGAAGCGCACCCTGATGACCCTGATCCTGGCACCCTTGGCTGCAGCCTCCTGGGCCGGTGGCAATGAAGTGACCGCCCTGCGCGCCGAATGCGCCGCCAAGATGAGCGCCGCTGCCGATGTGAGCAGCACCGCCGCCAGCGAGTACCAATTCGTTTACCGCAAGGGCGAGTACCGCGGTGAAAAGCAAAACGGCAAGACCGTGGCCTGCAATGACTCTCAGTACAGCGCCTTCTTGGCCAGTGCTGACCCGACCCGCGTGATGGCCGCCTACCCCACCGCCGCCGGCAAGCCCAATATCAAGCCGAACCTGAAACCCAATCTGGCCGATCAAGCCACCAAGGTGCCCGCCAAGTAATTGGCCGACCGGCAGTGAGATCTAAGGGCGCCTCTGGCGCCCTTTTTCATTCTGTCGTCCATTGTTGCCACATCGCCAACTTTGAACTTGCGCGACCGGCACTGCGGCCCGGGCAGCCGTCTGGCTCATGGCTCGGGGGCCGTCACTACGTGTCGGCTTCCCTGCGCTGCTCGCATCTTGGGGCCGGCGCAGAACTCACTCCACTCGCTGCGCTCGTTTCGTTCAAACATGCTGCGCCAAGTCAGATGTTGAAGCGCGCTGCGCGCGCACCCCAAGCTGCTGCGCTGCTCAGCCCCTCACAAATCGCCCGGCAACTGCCCGGCCCGCAGTGCACTTGCATAGCGAGCGAGGTGCTTTGCCTCGGTGGCAAAAACCAAACCCGCAGGTGGCCCGGCCTGCCGACGGGCTATTTGCGCCCGGCCGAGGGCGCAGCGGAGCGGGTCAGGCGCGCGGAGCGCGCTTCAACTTCTGACTTGGCGGCACTTGTTTGAGCGCAGTGAGCGAAGCGAACGCAGCGAGTTTGCCGCCGCTGACCCGTGCAGTGAGCAGCGAGGGCAGTCGGCTCGCCAGAGCCGACCCGGGCACCATGAGCACGGCGGAAGGCTGGGTGACCGGAGCGAGCGAACTCCAGCCTAAAACATCACTCCCAAGGCAACATCATCGTCAGCATCAGCAACTTGTCGAACTCAGGCGAGAAGCGCTTGATGATGTTCTCGGGGTCGGGGCAAAGTTGGGTGTCGGTGATCAGGCCAAACTGCACCCGCCCGGCATAGGTGAGGATGCTGACGCCCACACCGATATCGCCCGACTGCGGCACCCAGAACAAGACCCGTTCCACCGTGGAGCCGCAGAACTTCATCGGCTCGGTCGGGCCCGGCACATTGGTCATCACGGCCGTCGCCTTCTTCGCGAAGATGTTCAGCATCGCATGCTGCACCGGCTTGATCAAAAGCCCCGCCACCGACAAGAGACCAAAGGCCAAGACCGGCTGGAAGCTGCCCTTGAGCTCATTCATGCGCGCCTTGACCGCGAACAGTCGCTCGACAGGATTGGCAATGCCAATTGGCAGCACCAGCGGCACCAGGCCGAAACGATTCCCCAGCTGATAAGCCTTGTCCAACGGCCGCAAATTGACCGGCACCATGGCGCGGATCTCTTTGCCCGTGGGGTCTTCACCCATGTCGCGCAGATAACTGCCAATCGCACCGGCCACGCAACTCAACAACACATCGTTGATCGACGCACCCAAGCCCTTGCCCACCGCCTTGACAGCGTCGAGCTGCAAATCATCGCCCCAGGCCACGCGCTTGGTGGTGCCGGGTTTGCCTTTGAGCCGGGTATGCGAGTCATCCGGCATGAAAGCAAAAGCCGCCACATCGCTGACGGCTTGGGCCCCCATGCGGGCCATGTCCACCGAGCTGTCGATCGGGTGCGGCGGATGCACCCAGGCATCGACCGATTTGGCCATGCCGGAACCGGCCACGCCAATGGCCTTGATAGCCAGATCGGACATGGGGCGAAGCAGGCTGTCGGTCAGCCAATCGGCATCATCGCGAGGCTGCTGCTTGCGACGCGGCGGCTGGCGGCCACCGTCGGTGATGGACAGCATCACCGAGGTCAGCGCTATGCCGTCGCCAATGCAATGGTGGATGCGCACGATCAGACCGCTGCTGCCGTCGCCCAAGTCCTCGATCAGTTGGAATTGCCACAAGGGATGAGCCGGGTCCAAGGGCTGCATCGCCACCTCGCCCACGCGCTCCATCAAGGCGGCTTGGCCCGTCTGGCCGGCCTTGCCGCGCACCGGCAGCAAAACCTCGGCCACCACATGGCGGTCAATGTCAAAGTCTTCGTCATCCACCCATTGCGCGCCAAGCGCGTCTTCCACCACCTTTTGGTGAAAACGCGTGTACTGCAAAAGCTTGTCCTGCACCCGCTCTTTCAGTGCGGCCAAGGTGATTTGCGGTCGCAAGTACCAGACCCCGACGATCATCATCAGATTGGACTCGGTGTCCATGCGCAGCCAGGCGGTATCCACCTTGGACATGCGTTCTTGCAGTTGAGGCAAAGCGGTCTCCTCGTGTATTAGAGTCATTGCCCAACACAATGCTGGGTAATATGCTCGGCGTCCATCCCGATTGTTACCACTATCTAGGAGTCTCAATGAGCCTTAAAGATCAATTTGAAGCCGCCGTTGCAGGATCGAAGCAGTTGCCAGAGCGTCCCGACAATATGACCTTGCTGAAGCTCTACGCCCTGTACAAACAAGGCAGCAGCGGGGATGTCGAAGGCTCGCGCCCAGGCTTCACCGATATGGTGGGCCGCGCCAAATGGGATGCATGGAATGAGCTCAAGGGCACCAGCCAGGACGAGGCGATGCAGAGTTATGTGGACCTGATCGAATCGCTGAAGTAAGTCCAGTCGACGCGATCAAGACCCCTCATCCAACCGGCCTTGGGTTCAGCCTCAGGCCGGTTTCTTTTTGCCTGCAGCTTTTGACGCTGTTTTGACGGGCGATGCCGCTTCGGCGCTCAGCAAGGCATCCAGTTCCTTTTGGATCTCGCCCTCGATGCTGCTCTTGAAAGCACCTAGCAAGAGCCCCAGCTTGGCGCTCAGCTCGAAATGCTTGGCCGCCACGATCAGCTCACCCTTCACGCCGGAGCGGGTGAACTCCACGGTGTCGCTGGTCTTGCCTTCCAGCACGGTGCATTCCATATCGAACTTGGCCTCCACCTGCTCGGCCCAGGCCCAGGCGATTTCGCGGGCGCGCTTCAGGCCCAGCTCATGATCTCGGTGAATGCGGATTTCAGCCATTTCTTCGTTCTCCTGTGTTCTCAAGGCAAGACCGGCTTGCCCGTCAGCTGCGATCTTCGCTCAGGCTTGGGCAGTTTCGCCAAGCGTTGGACCTCGGCGTAAAAGCGCGCCCAATCATCGCCCTCTCGGGCCAAGAGCGCATCGAATGCCGGCGTCAGCTCGGTATAGGCGGCCAGCAGCGCAAAGCTGGCATTGTTGGCGCGGGCGAACCAAGCGTCATAGCCTGAATCTCCGCCCCATGAAGACTTGAGCTGCGCATAGTCCTGGCGCAGTTGCTGCATCAAGGCCGCCTTGGCCGCGCGCTTGGCAGTGTCACTCTGATCACTGGTGTAAAGCGCCAGCAGCCGGCCCCGGTAGGCATCGGTCAGCTCACGAAACTGCGCACGCCGCTCCAGGCGGCGCTGATGTTCAGCCCGCAACGCTTCGCCGGCCGCTCCTTCGTGGCGGGCCAGCCAGGCTGCCGTGCCGCGCCGCTCGACTGCGGTGGCGAAGCTTTCGTTGAATTGGGTGTCGTCGGCCGCATAGGCCACTTGATGCGCCAGTTCATGAAAAATCATGCCGGCCAACTCGGCCTCCGGGTATTTGATGAAAGTGTTCAGCAAAGGATCGCCGCCCAGCAGATTGCTCCAGCCCAGGGTGGAGTAGGCCGGCACCGGGTAGACCTGCACTTCCAGCCCTTCGGCCCGCAGCTGCGCGGCATAAGCCTCGGCCTCAGCGCGTTCAAAATAACCCCGGTAGCCGACGCAGCCCATCACGGGGTAGCACCAAGTCTTCAGCGTCAAGCTGAGCTCTTCGGTGGCCACCACATTCCACACCGCGGCGGGCCGCCCCAGATCGGCATAACGCCGATAGCTGTCGTTATCGGGCAGCTTCAATGCCTGCACCGAGAACTGGCGCATGGCCTGGCTGAGCGCCAAGCGCTCACGCAATTCAGGCGACAGCGCCGGGTCATTGAGCCAATCTTGCACCGGGCGCGCCGCCTGCATCAAACGCAGATGCCCGCCCACGGACTGCCCCAGATAACTCAGCTGGGCACAGCCACTCAGCAAGCACAAGCCGCCCAAGAGCAGCGCCAGCGCGCCGCGCCGCATGGTTTGAAACGGGCGCAGGGTCTGGCTCACGCCCGCGTCGTCACTTCGTCGGCCAGCGCCACCTCGACCAGGCAGTCATAGAAACTCGGCGCCCGGCCCATATCGGTCAGGCCTTGGTGGGTCACTTCATTGACATTGCTGCCGCGTGGCCCCAGCTTGCGCCACCAGATGCCCAGACCATTGACCACGCCCGGCCGAGCCCGCGCGCTGATGCGCATGCGGCAGTGGTAGTCGCCCCGCTCGTTGAAGACCCGCACCATGGCGCCATCGTGCAGACCGCGCTGGGCGGCATCGTCCGCATGCATCTCCAGCACCGGCTCGCCCTCGATATCGCGCAAGCTCTTCACATTGACGAAGGTGGAATTCAAAAAGTTACGCGCCGGGGGCGAGATCATCGCCAAGGGATAACGGCGCGCCAGCTCCGGGCTGGAAGTGCGGCTCTCGTAATTGGGCACATAGTCGGCGCCGCCGGCTTGCGCGCGGCCATTGGGGGTCAAGAACTGACCCTCGGCAAAGGGCGCTTCTTTCAAAGGCAGGGACTGCCAGCCCTGCGCACGCAAGGCCTCGAAGTCAATCGCTTCAGTGAAGACCTGGCGAGCCAGTTGCTCATCGCTCTCCTGAAAGCAAGGCTCATCAAAGCCCATGGCCGCGGCCAGTTCCCGAAAGATTTGCGAGTTCGGCTTGGCTTCGCCCAGCGGAGCAATCGCCGGCTCATTGAGCAAAACATCGGTGTGGCCATAGCTGCTGTGCACATCCAGATGCTCCAACTGCGTGGTGGCGGGCAGCACATAGTCGGCCAGATCGGCGGTATCGGTCATGAAGTGTTCCAAGACCACGGTGAACAAGTCCTCCCGCTGGAAGCCTCGCACGACCTTGGGCGACTCCGGGGCCACCGCCACCGGATTGCTGTTGTAGACGATCAGCGCTTCAATCTGGGGGCCAAACTCTTTTGATGCCGGGCGCAGCAACTCATCGCCAATGCTGCTCATGTTGATGGTGCGGGCCGCTGATCGGCGCAGCTCGGGGTGATCCAGCAGATCGTTCTTGTAAGGCGCAAACCAGCCGGAACTGGACAGCAGCAAGCCGCCGGCGCGGTGACGCCAGGCACCGGTCAGGCAGGGCAGCAAGGCCACCAGGCGCACCGCATTGCCGCCACCGCGCACCCGCTGCATGCCGTAGTTCAGCCGGATGGCGGCCGGCGCCAAGGTGCCGTAGTCGCGCGCCAGACCCTGCACTTCAGCGACCGTGATGCCGCAGAGCTCGGCGGTGCGCTCGGGCGGCCACTGCATGGCCTTGGCGCGCAGTTCTTCCCAACCGTCCACATGCCGGGCCAAGTAGTCGTGGTCCAACCAGTCGTTCACGATCAGCTCATGCATCAGGCCCAAGGCCAGTGCCCCATCGGTGCCGGGCAGCAAGCCGATGTGCTGATGGCATTTATCAGCGGTCTCGGTCTTGCGCGGGTCGATGCAAATCAGCTTCGCCCCGGCCCGCTTGGCCTGGTTGGCATAGGTCCAGAAATGCAGATTGGAGGCGATGGAGTTGCTGCCCCAAATCAGGATCAGCTGGCTCTCGGCAAAGTGCGGCAGATGCATGCCGACCTTGTGGCCATAGGTGGCGCTCAAGGCTGCAGCACCGGCCGAGGCGCAAATGGTGCGATCCAAAAGGGACGCGCCCAAGCGGTTGAAAAAGCGCCCCGCCATGGCCTCGCCTTGCACATAGCCCATGGTGCCGGCATAGCTGTAGGGCAGGATGGCCTGCGGGTCGCGGGAGGCGATGGCCTTCAGTCGACCCGAAATATCGGCCAAGGCCGTGGCCCAGCTGACCTCTTCAAAACGCGGCGCCTCGTGCTTGGCGCTGACCCGGCGCAGCGGCTTGAGCAGGCGCTCGGGGTGGTAGCTGCGCTCGGCATAACGCGAGACCTTGGTGCACAGCGCACCGTGGGTGCTGGGGTGATCGGCGGCGCCTTGCACCTTGATCACGCGCCCCCCCTCCACCGTGATGCGCAGCGCGCAGGTGTCGGGGCAGTCATGCGGGCAGGCGCCCTTGACGATATGGGTGTCAGAGAGAGTCAGATCTTGCATGGCCGAACTATTGCACAAAGCTATTGCGCGAGCGCCGATTCGGATACCCTTGAAGCTCTGGGCCGCCGGGAGGCATGATGAATGACTACATGGGCTTGCTTGCTTTGATCGTCGGTGCAGGCTTGGGCGGCTTGATCGCGAGTTGGTGGTGGCTACGCCCCTTGAATGCCGCGAAGGCGCGCGTTGCCAAGCTCGAAGCCGCCCGTGAAGCACTGAAGCAGCAGAATGCCCAAGCACGCAAACAGGTCGAGCAGTTGCACGCCGATGTGGCCGAGTTGCGTCATGCACTCGGCAAGATCGACGCCGCAAGAGCGCAAGAACTGCGCGTGCAAGCCGCCAGCCGCAGCCTGCCCGATCAGGGCCCCTTTCTTGGCGAAGCCCAAGCCCCCTCGCCGGCCGGCGATGGTTTTGCACAGACCCAAGTCTTTCTGCCCAGGGCGGGCTGAGCACTTGCCCCTGCCGGCCTGAGGCCAGGGCGACGGCAGTAAACTGACTCTCTCAAAAACAGGACTGTGGCCGCCTGCCTTTCAAGCCGTTGCGCCGCCCGCTCTGACACACGCCCATGAAGCCGATCGAATCCATCCTCCAAGACGCCCCCGCCATCACCGCGCTGAGGCGTGATCTGCATGCGCACCCCGAGCTTTGCTTTCAGGAGCAGCGCACCTCGGACCTGATCGCCAAAGTCCTGACCGAATGGGGCATTCCGGTCCATCGCGGCCTGGGCACGACCGGCGTGGTGGGCATCGTCAAAGGCGGCAACTCCGACCGAGCTGTGGGCCTGCGCGCCGACATCGACGCCCTGCCCATGAGCGAGCACAACCAGTTCGCCCATGCCAGCACCTACCCCGGCAAGATGCACGCCTGCGGCCACGACGGCCACACCGCCATGCTGCTGGCCGCCGCTAAACACCTGGCCACGAACCGCAACTTCGACGGCACCATCTATCTGGTCTTCCAGCCAGCCGAAGAAGGCGGTGGCGGTGCCCGCGAGATGATCAAGGACGGGCTCTTCAAACTCTTCCCCATGGAGGCCATGTTCGGCGCCCACAACTGGCCCGGCATGGCGGCTGGCCAGTTCGCCGTCAAGACCGGGCCGGTGTTTGCCTCCAGCAATGAGTTCAAGATCACGCTGCGCGGCAAGGGCGCCCATGCAGCCATGCCACACAACGGCATCGACCCCGTGCCGGCCGCCTGCCAGATGGTGCAAGGCTTCCAGACCATCATCAGCCGCAACAAGCGGCCCATCGATGCCGGCGTGATCTCGGTGACCATGATCCACACCGGCGAGGCCACCAATGTCATCCCCGACTCCTGTGTGATCGAGGGCACGGTGCGCACCTTCACCCTAGAGGTGCTGGACATGATTCAGCGCCGCATGCAGCAGATGGCCGAGGCCACGGCGCAAGCCTTCGAAGTCAGCTGCGAGTTCGAATTCCGCCGCAACTATCCACCGACCATCAATCACCCCAAAGAAACCGAGTTTGTGCGCAGCGCGCTGAGCGAGATGGTCGGGGCTGCCAATGTGCAGGAGTTCGAGCCCACCATGGGCGCGGAGGACTTCAGCTTCTTCTTGCAAGAAAAGCCGGGCTGCTACTTCCTGATCGGCAACGGCGACGGCAGCCACCGCGTGGGCGGTCACGGCATGGGCCCTTGCATGCTGCACAACCCCAGCTATGACTTCAATGACGAGTTGATCCCGCTGGGCGGCTCGATGTGGGTGCGCTTGGCCGAGGCCTGGCTGAATCAACCCCGGCCTTGAAGCCTCTGCCCGCATGGCCTCACTGCCGCGCCGCTCAAGCATGAAGGCTGCCGAACATTTTTCGCAGAGCTATGCCGAGGCGCGGGCCAAGTTCCTCGCCGCTGCCACGGATGCGGGCTTGGATCTCACGCCGCATTGGCACCCGCTGCTGGGCAGCGAAGGCGAGCGCCTGGCCATGGATGTGTTGCGCCAAGGGCCCAAGGCGGCCGAGAAACTGCTCATCATCAGCAGCGCCTGCCACGGCGTGGAGGGCTTTGCGGGCTCCGGCATTCAAACCTATCTGCTGCGTGAGCCGCAATGGATGCAGGCCGTGGCCGACAGCGGCGTGGCCGTGCTCTACATCCACGCGCTGAACCCGCATGGTTTTTCCTGGTGGCGGCGTGTCACGCAAGAAGGCGTAGACCTGAACCGCAATTTTCACGACTTCCACCAGCCCTTGCCGCACAACGCAGGCTACGAAGAAATCGCCTCGGCTCTTCTGCCGCCGCATTGGCCGCCGCGGCCTGCCGACGAGGCGGTGTTGGCCGACTATGCGGCGCGGCATGGCGAAGCGGGATTGCAGGCGGCGGTTTCCGGCGGCCAATACAGCCACGAATTGGGCTTGTTCTACGGCGGCCGCGCGCCCACCTGGAGCCAGCAAACGCTACGCCATGTCTTGGAAGAACAGGGGGCCGGCGTGAAAGAGCTGGCCTGGATCGACCTGCACACGGGCTTGGGGCCGAGCGGCCATGGCGAGCGCATCTTCACCGGTCACGAGGACCCAGCCTCGCTGGCGCGCGCCAGGCACTGGTGGGGTGAGGCCGTCACCTCGCTGACTGACGGCAGCTCCAGTTCGGCGCCCCTGGTCGGCCTGATGTGGCAGGTGGCTGCGCAAGTGTGCCCACAGGCCCGCTACACCGGCATTGCGCTGGAATACGGCACCCTGCCCCTGGCGCAAATGTTTGAGGCCTTGCGCGCCGACCACTGGCTGGCAGCCCACCCCGAGGCGCCTAGCGATTTGGCCCGGTCGATCAAGCAACAAATACGCGACGCGTTTTACGTCGATACCGACCCGTGGAAACAAGCTCTGCAGGAGCAGGCTCTGGAAGCCGGCCTTCAGGCATTGAAAGGTTTGAACGAATGAGCAGCAGTACCACCTCTAACGAGCCCAAGACCGTGCCCGAGTTGAGCCCGCAAGAGATCGAAAAGGTTCAGCAAGAGACGCAGTACTGGCTGGAGAAGGCAGTCATTGGTCTGAACCTCTGCCCTTTTGCCAAGAGCGTTCATGTCAACAACAGACTGCGTTATGTGGTCAGCCAGGCCGACAGCCCGGAAGCCCTGCTGCGCGAATTGGCGCATGAGCTCTTGAGCCTGATGCGCGCCGACCCGGATGAGATCGAAACGACCTTGTTGATTCATCCGCGCGTTTTGACCGACTTCCTAGACTTCAATGACTTCATCGGCGCGGCCGATGCCTTGGTCGAAGATCTGGAGCTGGACGGCACGCTGCAAATCGCCAGCTTCCATCCGGACTATCAGTTCGGCGGCACCGAGCCGGACGATGTCAGCAACTACACCAACCGCTCGCCTTACCCGACGCTGCACTTGCTGCGCGAGAGCAGCATTGAGCGCGCCACTGAGACCATGGCCGATACCGACGCCATCTATGAAGCCAATATGCAAACCTTGGAACGTATCGGCCTGGAGGGTTGGCAGGCGCTGGGCTTGAAGCTCAGCGACAAGACTTGACCCTAGGCCCCCACCAAAGAGGCCGAGTAAGTCGCGCAGCGGCGCTTGAAATGGGTTCAGAATCCGATTCAGTCAGCCCGACTCCTGCCGAAACCCTTTCTGAAGGACCTGGATTCGGTTGATCGCTGAGTCCAAAGAGTCCGCCCGTCACCGCAGCCCGCACCCTTGACCCAAGAGGCCTTTTTGAACGAAACGAAAGCATCCAGCTCCCTGTTCGTCGCCATCGCCTTGGGCGCCAGCATTGGCTTGCTGGTGCCAGCCTTGATCGTTGGCGGTCTCTTGATCGGTTTGCGCGAGCCCCAGGTCGCCGAGGCTGCCATGCAGCAGGAGATGGAGGCCAAGCTCGATGTGCTGGGCAGCAGTTTGCCGGAGCTGCTCTGGAACCTCGACACCGTGGCCGCCCGCGAGGTGGTGGCCGCTGTGATGAAGTCCCCCGACGTGGTGCGGGTGGTGGTGCACGACGCCTCGCAAGGCGCGCCCTTCATCGAGATGGAATTCCCCGATCGCAAAAAAGGCCGCAGCCTGAAAGGGGAGCGCGAAATCTTTCGCGGCCAGGCCCGCATTGGCCAGCTGTCCGTGGAAGTAGACGACCAACTCAGCACCGCAGCGCTGAGCCGGCAGCGCTGGCTTTACGCCGCCACCGTGGGCGGCCAGCTATTGGCTTCGCTGGCCTTGATCCTGGCCTTGTTGAACTCTCGCCTGATGCGTCCGCTGCGACGCCTCGGCGGCTTTGCCAATGACCTGGCCGCCGGCCGCTTCGATGCCCAGCTGCCGCCCAGCAGCACCGATGAAATCGGTCAATTGGGCGGGCATTTGGAGCATATGCGCACCGCCTTGCAACAGCAGTTCGATGCGCAGCGCGCCTTGATCGAACGTCTGCGCGGCATGGCGGAGACGGTGCCGGGCGTGGTCTACCAGCTGCGCCTGGGGCGCGACGGCAAGTACGCCTTCGCCTATGTCAGCGAAGCAGTGAAAGACTATTTCCAGCTGACCGCCAGCCGCTTGGGCAAAGACGCCGAGCGCTGGTTTGAGCAGATTGCCGCGGCCGACCGTGCTGCGGTGCGCGACTCTTTGCAGGCTTCAGCGCGCCAACTCAGTCCCTGGCAGCAAGAGTTCCGCACCTACCGGGCCGATGGCAGCGAACGCTGGCTGTACGGCAATGCCATTCCCCAACTGGAAGAAGGCGGCAGCGTGCTCTGGCACGGGTTTTTGACCGACATTTCCAGCCAACGCCGCGATGCCTTGGAGCTGCTGCGTTACCGCAACCATCTGGAAGAGTTGGTGGAAGCGCGCACCGCCGAACTGGCCGAGGCCACCAAGGCCGCGCAGGCCGCTAGCCTGGCCAAGAGCGCCTTCCTGGCCAATATGAGCCATGAGATTCGCACGCCGATGAACGCCATCATCGGCCTGACCTATCTGGTTCAAAGTGACAGCACCGAACCGACCCAGCAGCTGCGCCTGCAAAAGGTGGCCGATGCCGCCGAGCATCTGCTCAGTGTCATCAACAAGGTGCTGGACTTCTCCAAGATCGAGGCTGGCAAGATGCAGCTGGCCCACGCCGAGTTCACCGTCGCCCAGGTGCTGGACAGCATCTCCAGCATGTTGGCGCAGCAGGCCAGCGAAAAGCGCCTGCAGATGCAGATCGACATCGCGCCAGGCCTGGAATCCCAGGTCTTGCTGGGCGATGCGCAGCGCATCATCGAAGTGCTGTTGAACTTTGGCGGTAATGCTTTCAAGTTCACCGAAAACGGCTATGTGCGCTTCAGTGCCAGCATTGAACGAGACCTGGGCTCCGCGCTGCAACTGCGCTTTGAGGTGCAAGACAGCGGCATTGGCATCAATGAAGAAGCCCAGGGGCGGCTGTTCCAAGATTTTGAGCAGGCAGACAGCTCCACCACCCGTCGCTACGGCGGCACCGGTCTGGGTCTGGCCATTTGCCGCCGCTTGGCCGAGCTGATGCAGGGCGAGGTCGGGGTGCACAGCGCACTCGGCCAGGGCAGCCGCTTCTGGTTCACCTTGCGCGTGGACAAGAGTGCGGTCAACACCTTGGCCCAACTGCCCCCTGCCACTCGCAGCCATGCGGCCCGCGATCTTTTGCAGCAGTTCAGCGGAACCCGCATCTTGCTGGCCGAAGACAATGCGGTGAACCAAGAGGTGGCGGTGGCCTTGCTTGGCAGCGCCGGCCTGCGGGTCGATGTGGCGCAAGATGGTCAGGAAGCCCTGCGCATGGCGAGCGAATACGACTACGGCCTGGTGTTGATGGATGTGCAAATGCCCTTGATGGACGGCTTGGACGCGACCCGAGCGATCCGCGACATGGAGCGTCAACGCGGCAAGCCCAGCACGCCGATTCTGGCCATGACGGCCAATGCCTTCGCCGAAGAGCGGCAGCGCTGCCTGGACGCCGGTATGAATGACCATGTCGCCAAACCGGTGGTCGCCGAGCAACTCTTTGCCACTTTGCATATGTGGCTGAGCCAGAGCAGTAAAACGCGCGCGCCCTGAGGGCTTTCAGAACAGGCGCTGCGCTCTCAGCGAGTCCGGCCACACAACAGCCGAGCTGAGCATGGACCTCTGCGGGAGCCGCAAGCCTCCGCGCCGCTGGGCTCAGTTGGACTCTTTGATCAGCCGGCCAGAGCCGGCCTGGATGGGCCGGGCATTCATCGGGTAGAGGCGCGAGAAGATACTGATCTGGTTGCTGGACACTTGCACCGGCGAGCGCATCACCATCCACAGCACGCCCTCGGAGCAAGGTGGCGTGGTCAGCGAGCCCATATAGGTGTAGTAGGCCCGGTCCACCGGCAGCAACTGGGTTAGGTCAATAAAGCCCGGCGCTGGCAAGGCCTCGCCTTTTTCCAGCGGCAGATTGTTCCAAATGGTCTGAATCAAGGCCTGGTCGCGGCCGCGCTCCAACAAGACGGCCACAACGGCGAGCTTGCCGTCGGGGTCTTTGTGGACCAGATGGGCCACCATATCGAATTGACGGCCGTTGATGCGCTCTTCACTCGGGCGGTGGAAGTGGAACTGCAGCAAATCAAAACGACGCCCCATCACCGTCAGCGCATTACCGGGCGCCACATTGACCTGGATGGTGTGGCCGTTGTCCAGCACCGCAAAGCCGCTGGGGCGGTAGTCGAACTGGATCTTTTCCAGATCCACCCGAATGCCTTCACGAATATCGATGGGGCTTTGCCGCGTGCCTACCGAGCATTGACGGTTTTCGGGGCTCAGCTCGGCCCAGCGCTCCGGCGCGCCTTCGCCCGCATAGCCCCAGTGAACATGAGCGCTGGCATGGGCAGGCGCAGGCTCAGCCTTGCTGCCGGCTTTGGATTTAGCACCGGCCTTGCTGCCGCCCTTGCCCTCACCTTTGCCCTCAGCCTCCTCTGGGCCGCCCTTATTGGCCACCTTCATCTGGCCGCTGGCCCCAGCGGGGGTGTTGCTCAGCCGCTCGGCCAAGCGCTTGCGCAAGACATCCAGCGGCTCGCCGTCCGCGCCTGTGGCCGGGGCCGGGGCCGCCTCGGCCGCCTTGGACTTGGGTTCGTTGGCTTGCGCAGCGCCGAATGCCAAGACGCCACCGAGCGCCAAAGCTTGCACCGCCAGGGCCAGCTGCGACCTTTTTGCCACCCAAAAACTAGAAACATGCATGATTCAACGCTCCTGGGCGCTTGATCGCCCTGATCGTCGAGTCATCGGCTGTTTTGCCCTCGATCTTGAGGGCGAGGGCTGCAACTTAGCCTCAGGCCATTTCTCGTTTGACAGCCAACCAAGCCGTCAAACCGATGGCCATCATGGACATGGAGCCCAGTGCCAGCGTCAGCGTGGAGTGCATCACCAGTGGCACCACCAAGCCAGCCACCAAGCCATTCGCCGCGCTGCCGATGCAGGCCTGCAGCGATGACGCCATGCCGCGCCGCTCGGGCACTTCATCCAGCACCATCAGCGTCACCACCGGCACCATCAAGGCCCAGCCAAAAGAGAAGGCGCCGATCACCGGCAAGGCCCAGAAGGGGCTGGGCGGCAGCAAGAGATTGAGCAACACATTCAGGCTGGCAAACACGAACATGATGGTGAAGCCCCGCCGAATCTGCTGCTTAGGCCGGATCTTGCCGGCCAAACGGCCGCTCAGCCAGGCGCCGCCCATGATGCCGCCAATAGCAAAACAGAAGAACCAGAAGAACTGCGTCGGCGCCAGGCCCAGATGCTCACCGACGAACACCGGGGCGGCCAGCACATAGAGAAACATGCCGTTGAAAGGAATGCCGCTGGCAAGCGCCAGCAAGAGGAAGCGGCGGTTCGAGCACAAGCGCCAGTAGTCCCGCAGCAGCGGCCCAACCTGAAAGGGCTGAACCATGTCTTTGTGCAGCGTCTCGGGCAGCAGCCGCCAATTGGCGACAAACAGAATCACGCCCACCGCCACCAGGAACCAAAAGATCGAATGCCAGTCGGCGTGCACAAACAAAAAGCCGCCGATCATCGGCGCGATGGCCGGCGCCACACCGAAAAAGATGGTGACCTGCGACATCACCCGCTGCGCCTCCGAAGGCGCAAACATATCGCGAATGATGGCGCGCGACACCACCATGCCGGCGCCAGCCGACATGCCCTGCACCGTGCGCCAAAACACCAGTTGGCCGATGCTACCGGAGAGCGCGCAGCCCACCGAGGCCAAGGTGAAGACCGCCATGCCCCACAAAACCACCGGCCGGCGACCGAAGCTATCGGACAAAGCGCCGTGGAACAAATTCATCAGCGCAAAGCCAAACAAATAGCTCGACAGCGTCTGCTGCATCTGCACCGGTGTGGCCTGCAGCGCCGCGGCAATGCCGGAGAAGGCCGGCAGATAGGTGTCAATCGAGAAGGGCCCCAACATGGCCAAACCGGCCAACATGACGGCCAAGGCCCAACGCGGTGCGCGCCATAGATTGCTGGCTTCGGGATTCATAGTGGGGCGAGGGACGCGGCGCTGGCGGCGTCTGGATTGAGCAGCCATGCAGTGTAAGGGCGGGCCCTAAACTGCGGGCTTCAAGGGTTTTGCTGGGCGAACAAACAATGAGTGAAGGTCAATTGAATATCGGGGTGATCGGCCTGGGCGTGATGGGTCAGCGCATGCTGGCCCGCCTGGCCACGCACCCGCGCTTGCGCGCGACCACGGTTTGGGACGCTCAGCCGGCAGCCATCGCTGCCACCTTGCAGGCCTATCCCGAGCTACGTGCCGCTGACAGTGCCGAAGCACTGATTGCCTCGCCCGGCCTGCACAGCCTCTACATCGCCACGCCACCCGCGCCGCATATGGCGCTGTCCGAACTGGCCTTTGACGCCGGGCTGGCGGTGTTTTGCGAAAAGCCCTTGACGGTGGCCTTTGACGCCGCGCGCGCTTGCATTGCGCGCATCGAGGCGCAAGGCCAACGCGCGGCGGTGAACTTTGCCTTGGCCTCCTCCAAAGGTTTGGCCCTGCTGCAGTCGCAATTCGGCAAGGGTACTGAGCGCCCACTGGGGGACTTGCAGTCCATCGAGCTGGAGCTGGCTTTCGCCGCCTGGCCGCGCCCTTGGCAAGCGGCCGCTGGCGCTTGGCTGGGCGAGCGCATCGAGGGCGGCTTCAGCCGCGAAGTCTTGTCGCACTTCATCTTTGCCCTGCAACGCGTGCTGGCCCCAGCCCAGGTGCACAGCAGCCGGGTGCAATACCCCGCCGACGGCATTTCGGCAGAAATTGGACTGCAGGCTGAATTGCAAGCGGCCGGCGTGCCGCTGAGCATTCGAGGCAGCGTCGGCGGCGCGGGCGAGGTCCCGGCGGACCTGAATCGCATGCGCTGGCAAGCGGCTGCGGGACAGATTCAATTGCAGGAGTGGTTCAGCCAGATCGAAGTTCGTACTGCGGCTGGACACTTGCTGCCGCAAGAGGTGTCGAACGGCGACTTGCGCCTGAATGGCCAGCGCGACCAGTTGGATCAATGGGTGGCGCTGATCGAAGGCCGCCCGCATGGTCTGCCCGGCTATGCCGAGGCCTTGGCGGTGCAAGAAACCATCGAGGCGCTGCTGCAAGGGCGCGGCTGAGCCTGGCCTTGCAGTGTCAATGAATAAAGAGTGAAGCAAGCCGATAGGCCGGATTCTGTGCAAGACCTGGCCCTTGCGGGCCCGGTCTTGTGACCGCCATTCCTCTTGGCCGGACATCACTGCCCGGCTCGGTGCCACCTACCCGCCAGCTCTGCGAGCCGCATCAATACTGGCCTACTTGGTGTTGCTGCGCGTAGAGATTGCCCGTTTCACCCGACCCCGGAGGCTGCGCTTCCGGTCCCGCAAGGCTTGCGCCCTGCACGTTTGATCGACTCGTCTCTGTTGCTCTAATCCTCGGCTCACGCCGGACAGCCGTTAGCTGCTACGCCGCTCTATGCAGTCCGGACCTTCCTCCAGCCCCAGGTTTCCCTGATCGGGCCAGCGGCGGTCTGGCTTGCTTCACAGCCGCCATTATCGCCCAGCCTTCAGTGCCTTTAGAACGCCCAAGCGAGGCCGCCTCTTTGCCTCTACCATTCGGGCTTCACCGAAAGCCCTGATAGCCCTGATCGCATGCCGCACCTGACCTCCATCGACTTGCCCACGCCCACCGGCGATGAACTGAAAGCCGCCCGCATGGCCGCCGGCCTGAGCCAGGTGGAGGCCGCGCAGCTGATGGGCTACCCGGTGCAAGCCGGCAGCCGCGGCGGCCTGCAATCGCGCACCTGGCAGGCCCTGGAGAGCGCCAGCGACCCGCGCAATATGCCGGGCCCGGTGTTTGCCCTCTTTCTCTTGATGACCGAGCAGCACCCCGAGTACACCCTGGTGCGCAAAGGGAGCCCCGTCGCGAACTGAAGCGCGCATGACGGTCCGCACAAAATTCTCACCTTCTGTCTCACCCAAGGAGTTCATTGATGAAAGCCGACAGCGTTCTCGCCACCATTGGCAACACCCCGCATATCCGCATCCAGCGCCTGTTCGGCGCGCAGGCCCAGGTCTGGGTGAAGTCGGAGCGCAGCAATCCCGGCGGCTCGATCAAGGACCGCATTGCCCTGTCCATGGTGGAAGACGCCGAAGCGCGCGGCCTGCTCAAGCCCGGCGCCACCATCATCGAGCCGACCTCGGGCAATACCGGCGTGGGCTTGGCCATGGTGGCCGCCGTCAAGGGCTACAAGTTGATTCTGGTGATGCCGGACAGCATGTCGGTCGAGCGCCGCCGCCTGATGCTGGCTTATGGCGCCAGTTTTGACCTGACGCCGCGCGAAAAAGGCATGAAGGGCGCTATCGCCCGCGCCCAGGAGTTGATGGCCGAGCACCCTGGATCCTGGATGCCCCAGCAGTTTGAGAACCCGGCCAATATCGCCGTCCATGTGCGCAGCACCGCGGAAGAAATCTTGGCCGACTTCCCGGCCGGCTTGGATGCCTTGATCACCGGCGTGGGCACCGGCGGCCACATCACAGGCTGCGCTCAAGTGCTGAAGAAAGCTTGGCCCAATCTGAAGGTGTTTGCGGTGGAACCCGCCGCCTCGCCGGTGATCAGCGGCGGCGCGCCCAGCCCACACCCGATTCAAGGCATTGGCGCCGGCTTCATCCCCGCCAATTTGCACACCGGCCTGTTGGACGGCGTGATCCAAGTCGAGGCCGAAGAGGCGCGTGAATATGCGCGCCGCAGCGCTTCGCAAGAGGGCCTGTTGGTGGGCATTTCCAGCGGTGCCACGCTGGCCGCCATCGCCAAGAAGCTGCCCGAACTGCCGGCTGGCTCACGTGTGTTGGGCTTCAACTACGACACCGGCGAGCGCTATTTGTCGATCGAAGGCTTCTTGCCCGCATAAAGCAGACGCCTGAAAAAAGCAAAGCGGCCCGGGTGCAAACCCGGGCCGCTTTTTTTAGAAGGCGCAGAACTCAGTCTTCGCCGGCCATCTCGGCGCTGGGGTTGTCATTGTCCTTGTCGGCCTGGCGGGCCAATTCCGCCTCCAAGGGACGCAAGGCATCGAGCAGGGCTTGCGCCGGCTTGGGCTCCACCAAACGGAAGGCCGGCGGCGGCAAACTGCTCAAATAAGCGGGGCCCAGCCAATGCTGCTGCTCCTGGCGCCGGGCCACGGTCAAGACCAGCAAGGTCAACAAGCACGCCCCCACCGCCAGCGCCAGCCCGCGACGGGCACGCGGCCACACCAGGCTGGCGTGCCACCACAGCAAGGCCGCCACGCCACAGGGGAAGGCCAGCGCGTCCAGCACCATCAAACGCGGCAGCGAGAAGGCATAGGCCAGCAGCGGCAGCACCAAAGCCACCAAGTGCAGACCGGTCACGCCGATCAAGGCGCGGCGCAAATGGGTGACAAAGGGGAAGCGATGCTGGAACACCTGCGTCACCAGCGCCCAAACCGCCGACCAGCCCAGGATCACGATCAGCGGCAACAAGACCGCCCCGCTGTACTCAATCCAGGGCGAGCCCGGATTCAGGGCCGACCATTGATCAAACCACAGCAAACCCAGCCACAGCAGCACGAGACCCGGCACCCAGGCCGCCGCCACCTTGGCGGCGCGCTGCTGGTGTTGCTGCATGGGCAGCTCCGGCGCCAAGCTTGCGCTGTCGCGCCGCCAGCGCAGATGGGTGGTACCCAGCTGAAGTAACGCGCTATCCCCCAGCTCAACCGATTGCCCCGCTTGCAGCCGAGCCTCACCGTGCCAACCGCCATTCAGGCTGTTCAGCATCTCCACCCGTGGCCCGCCCGCCTCGTCCCAATGCAGGCAGGCATGTTCGGCGGCCAGATGGCCGTCATCCAGAACCACCTCACAACGCGGCGCCCGGCCGATGCGCGCCGGCCATTCGCTGATGCGTTGAACCAGGCGCGGATGCCCATCGCGCCCCAGGACTTCGATTACCGCGATGCGTTGTTGTTGGCGCTCTTCTTGTTCCACGCGAAGCCCTCCAGGTAATGCGCGGTCAGTTTCAGCGCGTTGTCAAAGCTGACGCCTCGAGCGTCAAAGCGACCCAAAGCCCCTTCGGTTGAGGCATCGACCGTGGTCACCAGCACACTCAGATCATGCAGACCGCTGAGCTTGCGGTAGGCGCGCATGCAAACCACGGCGCGCAAGGGCAAACCATCGCGAGACACAAACTCCTCCTTGCAAAAAGGCGCGGTGCGGAACTTGTCGTCGCGCCCGAGTCGCTCATTGCGAAAGCTCCCCGAGTACTGCTTGGCGAAACGGATCGCGCCCAGCTTGGCGCCGTCATAGGCCTCATGCGACATATCGAGGTAGCCGGTCTGGATTTGGCCGCTGACAAAGACCGCATGCTCCATGCGACATTGCGAGCGCTGAAACTCCAGGCCCTTGGTATCGGCCGGTGTGCCGCGCCCCCAGCAACGCATGAACTGCTCCTGCGGCACTGGCAAAAGGTAATGCGCATGGCCGGCCGAGGCCCAAGGCTGGGCGATAAAGCGGCGGCTCAACTCATCTTGATAGGCCAACAACTGCTCGCGCAAACGCGGCCAGGCCGGACTGTTCATCGGTTTGGCATTGCGACTGCGCTCGAACAAAGCTTGCGCAAACTGACCCGGCACCAAAAAACTCATCTGCTGGGCGAAGAACATGGCCGAGACATTGACGCCGACCACGCGCCCATCTTCGTCCACCACGGGACCACCGCTCATGCCGGAGTTGATGCTGCCGGAGTAGTAAATCAGCGGATCAAAGCTGCGCTCGACCAGACCGTTGAAATTACCTTCCACCACCGCAAAAGCCACATCATGAGGATTGCCCATCGAATAGATGCGGTCGCCCTTGGACAGCGGCAGGCTGGGCGATCTAAAACCCAAAGCGCCGCGGTTCTTCAAGGCGCCGGGTGCCGCGCGCAACAGGGCCAAGTCGCGTCGCACATCAAAGTCCAGCAGTTCCAGCTGTCCTTCCATCCCCTCGGTGGTGGCAAAGCGCAGCCGATAGCGATCCGGCTCCAGGGCGAATTGGCTGATGACGTGATAATTGGTCAGCACATGGCCATCTTCGCTGACCAAAAAGCCCGAGCCCACCGAGGCCTGGCTGTCTTGGTTTTTCAACAGCGTGCGGATCTGCAGCAGTTGCGAGCGCGAGTTGTCGTACAAGCGCCGTGCACTGGCCGAAACCGCAGCGGCCGGCGCCGAAGCAGCAGTGGCCGGCGGCTGTGGAGCCGGCTGCGACACCGCCGGCAGCTCGGCAGCAGGCTTCAGTTGCGCCGCAGCCAAGCTGCAGGCCACGCTGAAACTGAGCGTTAACAAAAGCTGCGACGCACGGCGCAGCGCCCTGCCCTTGGGGCTAAAGTGGATCAGCAAGCTTGCATCCCATCAAGAAATGAGCGGCACCAAGGCCGAAATGCGGCGGAGCCATTCAAAGCCCGCCGATGCGCCGATGCTAGCGGGTTTGCGCGCTGGGCAAGGGGCGAAAAACCTGGGTGTCCGCATAGAACTCCGGGCTTTGATTGGCCGGCCACCAGCCGGGCACGCCCAAGACCGGCAGCGGCACAAAGGGTTTGCGCTCCAGCAGCGCCAAATCCAGCGCCGCATCGGGCCAATCTTCCGCAGGCAATTGCTCTGTCGGCAGCGGCTGAAGCAAGACATGCGCGCAAATGGGCTTGCGCGGCTGCTGCAGCTTTTCCATCAAGGCGTGGCCGATCAATTGCAGCCTCGCCTGAGCCCAAAGAGGCCGCAAGCTGACGAACACCGTTTGCCAGTCGCGCCGCGCCAAAGCATCGCACAGCGGCGCAGGCGCGCGCAACAAGGCGGCGTTTTCATCGACCACGGTCAGCGCGTCGCGCAAGGCGCCACGCACTGGCCCGACCGCGCCGCCCATGCGGGCCAGAGCGACGCTGTGGCCCGCATTCAAGCCGGCCTTCAGCAGCGGCCAATGCAGCCACATCAAGCCGTTCAGCAGATCATGGAGGTTGTCGCGCGTAGGCACAGCGGCTGTGCGATAGATGAAGGCTTCATAGGCTTCACCCTCGGGCAACTCGGCCTGGGGGACAAAGCGCAGCGGGCCCTTGGGCAAGACGATGGAGGCCTCGGCGAGGCGTTTCTTCAGCGCCGCATTCAAGGCCTCGGCCACTGTGGCCCCCGCCGCTATGTCTGCACTCAAGACCTGACCCTGCGCGCGGTACGGCGCCAACCAAGGCGCAGACCAATCGACTTGCAAAAGCGCGGGGAACAGGGCCGGGTTCAGAGCAGTTTCCAGCCCAGGGTTTCGCCGCCGCGCAGCGGCTTGAGCTGTGCATCACCAAAGGGCACAGCGCTGGCCAGGGTCCAGTCTTGCTTGGCCAGGGTGACACGGTCGGTATTGCGCGGCAAGCCGTAGAAGTCGGCGCCATTGAAGCTGGCGAAAGCCTCCAGCTTGTCCAAAGCGCCCATGGCCTCGAAGGCCTCGGCATACAGTTCAAGAGCCGAAGCGGCGGTGAAGCAGCCGGCGCCGCAGACCGAGTTTTCCTTCATCTGCGAAGCATGGGGCGCGCTGTCGGTGCCGAGGAAGAACTTGTTGCTGCCCGAGGTCGCCGCCTTCAGCAAGGCTTGGCGATGGACTTCACGCTTGAGCACCGGCAGGCAGTAGTAATGCGGGCGCAGGCCACCGGTGAAGATGGCGTTACGGTTGTAGAGCAGATGTTGCGGTGTCAGCGTCGCTGCGGTGTAGGCATCGGCCGTTGACACATAGTCGGCCGCCTCTTTGGTCGTGATGTGTTCGAACACCACTTTCAGCTCCGGCATATCGCGACGCAGCGGCTGCATCACCCGGTCAATGAAGACGGCTTCGCGGTCGAACACATCGATCTCAGGATCGGTGACTTCGCCGTGCACCAGGAAGAGCAGGCCTTCGCGCTGCATCGCTTCCAGCACCTTGTAGGTCTTGCGGATGTCGGTCACACCCGCATCGCTATTGGTGGTGGCGCCGGCCGGATAGAGCTTGAGCGCCACCACGCCCGCATCCTTGGCACGCTTGATCTCGTCAACCGGGGTCAAGTCGGTCAGGTACAGCGTCATCAAGGGCTGGAAGTTCAGGCCTTCAGGAACTGCCGCCAGAATTCGCTCACGGTAGGCTGCAGCTTGCTCGGCCGTCGTCACCGGCGGACGCAGGTTCGGCATGATGATGGCTCGACCAAACTGGCGCGCCGTATAGGGAACGACGCTTTGCATGGCCGCGCCATCGCGCACATGCAAATGCCAGTCGTCAGGACGGGTGATGCTCAGCTGCTGCGCAGCCACGGAGGGGGTGGATGTTTGGGCCATGGGGGGATTGTCCCAAATCTCTCAGCAGTACTCCCAGCGAGTCTGATTCATCTGTTTGGCTTTTGAGCACGCTAGGTAACCACCGGCACCAGTCAAACGACTGACAGCGCACTGCTTCGCTTCGGTGGACCGGCCCGCCGCCGTTCTCATAGTGCCCGGGTCGGCTCTGGCGAGCCGACTCCCCTCGCTGCTCACTGCGCGGGTCAGCGGCGGCCAACTCTCTTCGTTCGCTGCGCTCACTGCGTTCAGACAGGGGCCGCCAAGTCAGAAGTTGAAGCGCGCTGCGCGCGCCTGACCCGGTCCGCTGCGCCCTCGGCCGCGCACAAATCGCCCGACGGCGGGCCGGCCCACCTACGGATTTGGTTTTCTCCCTCGCCGAAAACGCCCAACGCTTGCCATGCAAGCGCACTGCAGCCTGGGCTGCTGACGGGCGATTTGTGAGGGGCCGAGCAGCACAGCAGCTTGGGGCGCGCGCAAAGCGCGCTTCAATTTCCGACTTGGCGCAGCATGTTTGAACGAAACGAGCGCAGCGAGTGAAGTGAGTTCTGCGCCAGCCCCAAGATGCGAGCAGCGCAGGGAAGTCGTCGCGAAGCGACGGCCCCCGAGCCATGAGCCTGGCGGCTGCCCGGGATGCAGTGCCGAACAAGCAAAACCCAAACTTTACTCAGTGCTACAAGCCCCCAAAAACTCGTGCGCTCAGTCCCGATTAACGCCGCTCAGTGAAACCAAGCCTCTGCAGCAGACCTTGCTCATTGAACAGCAAAACCAACTCGGTCCCGCGTTCTGGCGCAGCAGGCGCATCAGTTGCTGCCTTGGCCGCAGCGGCTGCAGTTGCAGAGGCTGCAGCCGAAAGCGAGGGCGGCAAAGCCGCACTGATTTTCTCGACCTCGGCCCGCACCTCTTGCTCAGACTTCTGGCTCATATCGGCCGCGGAGGGCATGGCGCTGATGGCTGACCGCGCGGCCATCAAGGTCGACAAGGAAGGCAATGCCACGGACTCCGTGCTGTCTTTCTTGGCTGCGTCCTTGCTCGCCGTCTCTTTCGGCGCCGCTTGCCAGTAACGCAAGATCTGATGACCAAGGTCAAACTTGACCCGTCGACCTTTGCCCAAGGCAGCAGTCACTTGGTCTACGTGGGTTTCCCCAATCTTCCAGGACTTGGCCGCCTCGGCGAAACGATGCTTGGAGGCTTGCAACTCCTTCACTGGCATGAGGGCCGGCGAGTCCATGGTTTCAAAAACCACCCGAGTCTCATCGGACCAAGACTTGTCGCCCATGGGCAGGCGGAACATACGGTCACGCAGCAAGAAACCCCAGTCGTAATTCTCCCCACTATCATCAAACAGACCATGCAACATGCGATGGTTCAAACGCAAGCGCCGCTCGCCGTCGATCAGCGTGACCGAGAAGATCGGGGCATCGGCGAAGTTGCTGGGACTCCAGGCGTTCTCTTCGCATTGCTCATGGCCGGGCCTAAACACCGACTGCAAGAACCGCTGCCAGGACGAATCCGTACGCGCCAAGCCGCTGGCAAAGGCGATGGGGCATTGCAGTCGCAAATCGCCCAAGCGGCGCTCACCCTCGGGCACACCGGGGCTGCGGATATCGGGGCGCCAAGTGATGCGACCTTCCGCCAAGCGGCTGCGCACCACGCTGTCTTGATCTAACTTGCGCCAGGCCGGGTCGGCCGCGAAAAGATGTTGATCGTCCAGGGCAATCGGGGTTCGGCCTTGCTCGCCGACCAAGGCCAAATCGGCGCGATCCACGTCTGAAGCGTACTGGCGCGCATAGACCCGGAACTTCAGTTCCGCCTTCGGCGCCAAGCCCTGATGTTTTTGAAACAGCGCTTGAGCCTTGAAAATCTGCGCCAAGGTCTTGCGTTCGCGCGGCAGGGTCGATTCACCTTGCGTCTGCACCTGCTGCAACTCCAGCAGCGGGGCATTGCGGGGGATGATCTTGGCAGCTGGCAGCTCTTCTTCGCTGGGCTCGGCGGCCGAGGCCAGGGTGCTGGCCAGCAGCATGAGCAAGGGACAAAGCAAGCGGGAAGCGGAAGCGACAAAAGGACGAGCAGTACGAGACATGGCACACATTCAAACCGGAATGGCCGACAGCCTAATGGCGCAAGCCCTCGCCACCCAGCGGCAAACGACCAACTGCAGAAACAGCAGGATCAACCGCAATTGAAAATGGCCCGCTAGACAAGAAGCCTAGGCGGGCCATACAAGTTGAGGAGTCGCCCGAAACGAGGCGCTCCCCGCTGTGTCAAACCATCAGTGCTGCAAGATCTTCGCCAGGAAGTCTTTGGCACGCGGGCTGCGCTCGTCGGGCTTGCCGAAGAAGTCTTCGCGTTTGCAGTCTTCGACGATCTTGCCGGCGTCCATGAAGATGACACGGTGACTGACGCGTTTGGCAAAGCCCATTTCGTGCGTCACGCACATCATGGTCATGCCTTCTTCGGCCAGCTTGACCATCACGTCCAACACTTCACCCACCATCTCGGGGTCCAGCGCCGAGGTCGGCTCGTCAAACAGCATCACGATGGGGTCCATAGACAACGCACGCGCAATCGCCACGCGCTGCTGCTGGCCGCCAGACAGCTGGCCAGGGAACTTGTCTTTGTGCGCTGACAAGCCGACTCGGTCCAACATCTTCAGGCCACGAACCTTGGCTTCATCGGGCGTACGGCCCAGCACTTTGATCTGCGCGATGGTCAGGTTCTCGGTCACGCTCAAATGCGGGAACAACTCGAAGTGCTGAAACACCATGCCAACGCGCGAGCGCAGCTTGGGCAGCTTGGTCTTGGGGTCGGCCAGAGAAATGCCGTCAACAATGATGTCGCCCTTTTGGAAAGGCTCCAGCGCATTGACGGTCTTGATCAGCGTGGACTTGCCCGAACCCGAGGGGCCGCACACCACCACCACCTCGCCTTTTTGGATGCTGGTCGTGCAATCGGTCAGCACCTGGAATTGGCCGTACCACTTGGAAACGTTTTTGATATCGATCATTTGAAACTCCAGTCCAGCATCAGCGGATGATGGCAATCTTCTTTTGCAGTCGGCGCACCAGCATGGACATGCTGAAGCAGATCAGGAAGTAAATGGCCGTGGCTACCAAATAGGTTTCCACCGGGCGATTGAAGTTACGGCCCGCAGTTTCAAAACCCTTCAACAAGTCGTAAGCGCCAATCGCATAGACCAAGGAGGTGTCTTGGAACAAGATGATGGTTTGGGTCAGCAGCACCGGCAACATATTGCGGAAGGCCTGCGGCAAGACCACCAACTGCATGGTCTGGCCATAACTCATGCCCATGGCGTAGCCGGCATAGGTCTGGCCCTTGGGCACGCTTTGAATACCGGCCCGCATGATCTCAGCGTAATAGGCGGCCTCGAACAGGGTGAAGGTCAAAATGGCCGATATCTCTGCGCCCAGCGGCCGCCCGATCACAAAGGGGATCAGCAAGAAGAACCACAGAATCACCATCACCAGCGGAATGCTGCGCATGGTGTTGATGTAAGCGGCGGCCGGCAAGGCCAGCCAAGACTTGCCGGACAAGCGCATCAAAGCCAGCACGGTGCCCAGCGCAATGCCGCCCACCATGGCGATCAGGGTCAGCTGAACCGAGAAGTACAGGCCCTTCAGCACATAGCTGCTGACGATGCCCCAGTTGAGGAAAGCAAAATCCAAATTCATGATTGGCTGCTCCCCACCATGCCAGGCACGCGAGCGCGCAGTTCGATGAATCGGGCCACCGCAAAAATCGCAATCGAAGAAATGAAATACAGCGCCGTCACCGCCAGATAGATCTCAATACCCTTGGAGGTTTCTTCCTGCGCTTGGCGGGCGAACATGATCAGCTCAGGCACCGAGACCGCAAAGGCCACCGCCGAGTTCTTCACAATGCCCATGGCCTCGCTGGTCAGCGGCGGGATCACGATGCGCAAAGCCACCGGCAAGATCACATAGCGATAGGTTTGCGGCAAGGTGAAACCCATGGCCAAACCGGCATAAGTCTGGCCCTTGGGCAGGCTTTGAATGCCGGCCTTGACCTGCTCAGAAATCCGCGCCGAAGTGAAGAAACCCAGGCCCAACACCACCAGCAAGAAACTCGGCACCTGCTTCATAAAGGGCAGCAACTCAGGCACCACGAAGTACCAGAGGAACACCTGCACCAGCACCGGAATATTGCGAAACAACTCGGTCCAGCTGTCGCCCAACAAGACCAGCCATTTGCTAGGCGTGGTGCGAGCGATACCGATCAAGACACCAAAGAACATGGCGACGATCAGAGCCAGGCCCGAGACCGACAGGGTCCAGCCCCAGGCGGACATCATCCAGTCCAGATAGGTGATGGAGCCACCGCTGCCAAAGCAGCGCGGTACCACCTCCTGGTCAATGGTGTCTTTACAGAACACCTGCCAATCCCAATTAGACAAGGCACTTCTCCTTCAAAAAACTACAAGGCCGCCCGAACACTTGCTGGGCGGCCTGCTGGTCGGGTGCTGCGCTTAGCGCATCACTTCTTGGCGTAGTCTTCGGCCGGCTTGTCGTTCGGGTTGGCCCAGGCCTTCTTGGTGTTTTCGTTGGCGGGCATGCCCACCTTGGTGTTGGTCGGCGGAATCGGCTGCTCGAACCATTTGCTCCAAGTCTTGGCGATATCGCCGGACTTCATCTGAGCCATGATGCTGTCGTCCACGGCCTTCTTGAAGGCGGGGTCATCCTTGCGAATCATGATGGCGATGGGCTCAACAGCAAGCACTTCACCGACGATCTTGAAATCAGCCGGGTTCTTGGCCTTGGCCGCCAGGCCCGACAAGATCGCGCCGTCCATCACGAAGGCGTCAGCGCGGCCCGATTCCAGCAGCAAGAAGCTGTCGGCATGGTCCTTGCCAAACACTTCCTTGAAGTCCACACCGGTGGCGCGCTCATGCTTGCGCAGTGTTTGCACCGAGGTTGTGCCGGTCGTGGTGGCGACGTTCTTGCCATTCAGCTGATTGATATTGGTGATGCCCGAGTTGGCCTTGACCAAGATACGCACTTCTTCCACAAATGTGGTGACCGCAAAGGACACGTCTTTTTGACGGGTGGCGTTGTTGGTGGTGGAGCCGCACTCGATGTCGACCGTGCCGTTTTGCACCAGCGGAATGCGGTTTTGCGATGTGACGGGCTGGTACTTGATGCTCATCGAGCTCAGCCCCAGCTGTTTGCGCACATCTTGCAAGACCTTCTCGCAGATCTCAACGTGGTAGCCCACGAACTTGCCGTCACCCAGGGTGTAGGACAAAGCACCGGAGGACTCGCGCACGCCCATGGTGACGCTGCCGCTGTCTTTGATTTTCTTCAGCGTGTCTTCGGCATGGGCCAGGCCGGTGGCTGCAGCCAGTGCGAGGACAAGCAGTGTTTTCTTGGTCATAAACGCTCCAATTTCAAAGGTGGCAGGTACTGAGAATACTGAGGGTAGAGCAGACCACGCCCGGGCGGCGCGGCGAATACGTGTTTCTACGAATCCACGCCACTCATGTGGCCGTCAAGAAATTCCACAAGGCCAATGAGGCTGGCTTGTTGCGACGCGACAGCTCAGGGCGCTCGCGGTAGATACGCAACTCCATGGTCAGCTCGAACTCGCCGTCAGGCGCGGCGCGAACCAGGCGACGTGAGGCCAATTCAACGGCCACCGAGCTGGCGGGCAAAAAGGTCAAACCGTGGCCTTCAAGAGCCATGGCCTTGAGCCCTTCGGCCATATCGGTTTCATAGATGGCGTCCAAATTCAGGGGCACGGACGAGGCCTTGACCACCAACTCAACCAGCCGGCCCAAATAGGCGCCGGAGGCATAGCTCAGGAACGGCAGCTTCTGGCCCGGGTGCCCGGGCAGGCGAAACATCGGCTCGCCACGGCTGTCGGCCTTGGCGTAGGCGGCCAAGGTTTCTTGGCCCAGCGAGGCCATCTGGTAGCGCTCAGGGTCCAGTTGCAGCGGCTGGCTGGCGTGGTGATAGACGATCAGCAGATCGCAATTGCCCTCGCTCAGCTGGGACATCGCGTCATGCACATTGAGTGCATTGAGGCGGCATTTGAGAGCCCCAAACCGCTGGCGCAAGCCCATCAGCCAATGCGGGAAGAAGCTGAAAGCCAGCGAATGCGGCACCGCAAACTCGATCATGTCCTGCCCGGCCGACTGGTGGCTGCGCAGCATGTTTCGCGTCGCCTGCAGATTGCCCAGGATCTCGACCGCCTGCCCCAGCAGGGTTTCGCCCGCGCCGGTCAAGCGCGTGGGGTAGGAGGAGCGATCAACCAGATCGACCCCGGCCCAGGCTTCTAGCGCCTGAATGCGGCGCGAGAACGCCGGTTGGGTCACATGCCTCAGTTGGGCGGAGCGCGAAAAGCTGCGCGTCTCGGCCAAGCTGACGAAATCTTCAAGCCATTTGGTTTCCACGCCTTCAGTGTAGCCGCCCCTCTTTGCTCCACGATTTACCCATGCGCCTCACATTCAGTTTGCGTCCGTGCATGACTTGAATGAGGGGATTCCTCACCCCGCAACAGAGGGGGTGAGCCGCCAAAAGAATCAGGTCCGGCCTGAGTACAGTTGACACAGACAGGGCGTACAACTGGCGCCAAAACTACGGAGCCCGAGCATCATGCAACCAGTGACTCAGAAGTTCATCGCTAGCGCGCTTTTGGCGCTGACTCTGCCGGCCTTTGCTGGCACCACCTTGCTGGACTTTGAGTCCGTGCCTGCTGCGACCACCGATATGACGTTGGGCAACCCGTATGCGGCCCAGGGCATCAGCTTTAGCAAAAATGCTTGGAGCATGGCCAGCAAGATTGCACAGAGCAATCCAGGTGACGGCAATTTCTTCCGCGGTTTGGACGCCAATAACAAGAGTCTGACCCGTGGAGCCCTGCACTTGGCGCTCAATCCTGATGCTCCGCCTACGCAAGCCGATCAGGCGTTTGTGATCAATGTCGCCGAAGGTTTCGACACAGATTTTTCCTTGCTGTATGCAGCCTCCATCTCAGGCAAAGGCCAAATTTCCATCTTCTCAAACGCTGATGGGCTGGGTGACGTACTCGGTAGCGTCGATCTGATAGAGGGGGCGCAATGCGTCATTCGGCCAGGCTGGCTTTGCAATTGGACGCCAGCCGGAGTGCAGTTTTCAGGTGTTGCACATTCGATTCGTATTAGCGGCAACGATGGTCAATTCTTGTTTGACGACATCCGCCTGCAACTCAATCAGGGCGGCAATCCTGTCCCAGAACCTGGCGGCATGGCGCTGAGTCTGGCTGCCCTGGGTGCCCTCGCATGGAGCCGCAAGCGCCGCGTCCGCTGAGACCGCAGACCCCGATTCAGCCCTCACAGGCCCAGCGAAAAGGCCACGCAATGCGTGGCCTTCTTTTTTCATTGAGCAACGCCTTGCCTATGCGGCGACCTCCGCCGTGTCGCCGCCGCTTTGCTGCAGTCGCCACATGCGTGCGTAAGTCCCCTGCAGCGCCAGCAATTGCTCATGATGACCGCGCTCGACGATGCGGCCTGCTTCAAGCACCAGGATTTCATGCGCGTCGACCACGGTGGACAAGCGATGCGCGATCACCAGCACTGTTTTGTTCTGCGCCGCCGACTCCAACTCCGCTTGAATGGCGCGTTCGTTGCTGGAGTCCAGCGCGGAAGTCGCTTCATCAAAAATCAGAATCGGCGGGTTCTTCAGCAGCGTGCGTGCGATGGCCACGCGCTGCTTCTCGCCGCCGCTGAGCTTGAGGCCGCGCTCGCCGACCATGGTCTCATAGCCTTTCGGGCTGGCGGCGATGAAATCATGAATATGGGCTGACTTGGCCGCTGCCTCCACCTCTTGCTGGGTCGCGCCGGGGCGGCCATAGGCAATGTTGTAGGCAATGGTGTCGTTGAAGAGCACCGTGTCCTGCGGCACGATGCCGATGGCGCGACGCAAGCTGCTTTGCGTCACCGAGCGCAATTCCTGGCCGTCGATGCTGATGCTGCCACCATCAATGTCATAGAAGCGAAAGAGCAGGCGTGCCAACGTGCTTTTGCCGGAGCCACTGGGGCCTACGACCGCCACCTTCTTGCCGGCGGGGATGTCAAAGCTCACGCCGTGCAAGATAGGCCGAGTCTTGTCGTAGGCAAAGCTGACATTCTCAAAGCGCACCGCCGCGCCACCTATTTTCAGTGGCACCGCTCCGGCTCCATCGGCCACCTCGCGCTCGCGCTCCAAGAGGGTGAACATCTTGTCCAAGTCGGTCAGGCTTTGCTTGATCTCTCGGTAGATCACGCCCAGGAAGTTCAAAGGAATGTAGAGCTGGATCATGAAGGCGTTCACCATGACCAGATCGCCCAAACTCATTTGCCCCGACACCACCCCCTCGGTGGCGCGCCACAACATCAAGACCAGGGCCGTGGCGATGATCAGCTGCTGGCCGGTATTGAGCAGCGACAGTGTCGACTGAGCCTTCAGCTGAGCGCGGCGCAACTTCTCCAAGCTGCTGTCGTAGCGGCTGGCTTCGAAGTCTTCGTTATTGAAGTACTTGACCGTTTCGAAGTTCAGCAGCGAATCGATGGCGCGGCTGTGCGCCACCGAATCCAACTCATTGAGCTGCTTGCGGAACTTGGTGCGCCACTCGGTCACCGTGACGGTGAAGGTGATGTAGAGCGCCAATGCGGCCAGTGTGATCCAGGCAAACCAAGCGTCAAACTTGATGGCCAAGAGGCTCAAAACCAGCGCCACTTCAATCAAAGTGGGAACGATGCTGTAGAGCGAATAGGAGATCAGCGAATGCACCGCCCGCGTGCCGCGCTCGATGTCACGCGTCATGCCGCCGGTTTGGCGCTCCAGATGGAAGCGCAGGCTCAAGTCATGCAGATGGCGAAACACCTGCAGCGAAATGCTGCGCGCCGTGCCCTCGGTGGCCTTGGCAAAAATCAGCTCGCGCAACTCGGTGAACAGCGAAGTCATCAAGCGCAAGGCACCGTAGGCCACGAGCAAACCCAGGGGCAGCACGGCAACACTGGCCGCCGAACCTGGCTTGATCGACAGGTTGTCCACCAAGGACTTCAGCAATAACGGCACGCCCACATTGCTGAGCTTGGCGCAAAGCATGAAGACCAATGCAATACCCACACGCCAACGGTATTGCCAGAGATAGGGCAGCAACTTCTTGATCGTTGACCAGTCAGAGCGTTCCGAAGGCGAGGAAGCGGCGCCTGGGATGGCGGGAAGGGCTGATGACGCGGAGTTGCTAGGGCGCATGGGCTTTGTGATTGGCGGACTGTCACCGAGAATGGCGGGCAATTCTCTCAGGAAGCCTTATGTCAGACGCAGTAAATTCTCCCGATACCTCAGCCCCCACAGCCGCACCCGTCATGCCCAGGGAATTGGTGCTGCGCGTCATGCCGATGCCGGCCGACGCCAACCACAACGGCGACGTATTCGGCGGCTGGATCATGGCGCAGGTGGACATTGCGGGCTCCATCTTGCCGGCGCGTCTGTCCAAAGGCCGCGTGGCGACCGTGGCGGTGAAGGAGTTTTTGTTCAAGCAGCCGGTGTCGATTGGTGACCTGCTGTCGTTCTACTCGCAAGTGACCCGCGTTGGCCGCACCTCCATCACCGTGCGTGTTGAGGTGGTGGCCGAGCGCAACCCCGCCAACCCTGAGGTGGTGAAGGTCACCGAGGCCGAGCTGACCTTTGTGGCCATCGACCACTCGGGCAAGCCGCGCCATATTGGCCTGTCGGCCTGACATCTTCAAGAACGCTGCTCAAGCATCCTTGAAGGCTTCGAGCGCGATGCGCTCGCTCAGGCTCTCTGCCCAGAGCCGGTAGCCGGCCGGCCCCGGATGAAAACCATCGGGGGCCATCAAGGCCTGCACCGCCTCGCGGTTCTGAGCACCGTGAAGTTCATCGGGCATGGCTTGAACACCGCGCTCCGCCGTGCCTGCCAGCGCCAGCCCTAGGCGCTGATTCAAGCGCATCGCCTGCGCCCCCATCCACCAGCGCAAAGGCTGGGGCAAGAGCGGAAAGGCATGCATTGGCGGGATGGCGCTGTGCAAGGTGTAGCGCACACCGGCCACCTGCCGCGCATGCGCATCGATAGCCTGCAAGGTCTGCAGCCAGGAATGTGGCCCGACTTGGCCGACCACATCGTTGACACCCAAGGCGGTCACCAAGACATCGGCGGCCTGCAAGTCGGTGGATTGCAGATGGATCAAAGCCTGCGCACTGTTGTGCCCGGTTCGGGCCACCAATTGCCAGCGGACCCGGCCGCCCAGTCGGCGGGCCAAGGCGCGACTCAAGCGCCCTGCCAGTGCCTCATCTTGGTGGCTGGCGCCAACACCGGCGCCCGAAGAATCGCCGACGATCAGCAGGCGCAGCATGAGCTCACCATCACCCACTTCGCCGTGGCGAGGGCCTGTGGCCTCGGGCAGGCGCAGCGCCTTGCGGCGCACCTGGCGCCCTTGCAGGAGCAGCAGCGGCGCCAGCGCGGCCTTGGCCAGCAGCAGCTTCACTCGAACTGACTGAAGTCCGGCTGGCGCTTTTGGAAGAAGGCCTGGAAGGCTTCCATCGCCTCCGGCGAGCGCAGGCGGGCGCCGAAGATTTCAGCTTCGACCTTGATGGTTTCCATCACTTCGTCGGCGCTGTGGCGGCGCATCAGGCGCTTGCTTTCACGCACAGCGCTGGGCGCCAGTGCATTGAAGCGTTCTGCCACGCGGCGCGCATGGGCCTGCACTTCGGCAGCCGGCAGAACCCGGTTGGCAATGCCGCATTCGGCTGCTTCGGCGCCGGTGAAGGGGTCGCCCAGCAGCAGCTTCTCTGCCGCCTTGACGTGGCCCATCAGGCGCGGCACCACCAGGCTGGAGGCGAACTCAGGCACCAGGCCCAAACCCACAAAAGGCATGGCCAAGCGCGATTCATCTGACACAAAGACAAAGTCGCAATGGAAAAGCAACGTGGTGCCGATGCCAATCGCTGCACCGGTCACGGCCGCCACCACCGGCTTCTCGCAGCCGACCAGGGCGCGCATGAACTGGAACACCGGCGCGTCTTCATCGCGCGGCGGGCTGCTCATGAAGTCTTCGATGTCATTGCCGGAGGTGAAGATTTCGGGCTGGCCCTGGATCAGCACCGCCCGCACCGACTTGGCGCTGTTGGCGGCGACCAAGGCATCGGCCATGGTCTGGTACATCTCGCGGGTCAGCGCGTTTTTTTTCTCGGGGCGAGCGATTTCAATCGTTGCCACACCGTTGTGAATCGCGGTCTTGATGCTCATGGGTGAATCTCCTATTGGGCGACATTGTCCCGGATCACGGGGTCATGCCTTGCCAGGCTGGCGGCCAGATCAGCCTTTGTTGCCGAGTTGCTGCCAGTGGTTGGCCAGATGCATCAGGTGGGCACGCTCATAGTCTTCACGACTCAAGGGCCCATAGGCAAAGTGCGGCGCGTACTCGCCCTTGTGCGCCGCAAAAGCGTCCATGGCGTCGAGCATGCGCTGCACGGCCAGCTTCAAGCTGAGCTCAGCATCCAAAGCCGGCGCGCCCGGAATCGGCTCCTCCAAGTTGTGCGACATGCTGCCGCGAGCGTTGAAAAAAGCCCAAGCCGCCTGACCCGCTGTCGATCGAAACCAAGCTGGTTTGAGCTCAGGATAGCCTTGCACCGAATACTCGATGCTCTGCGCCAGGTGCTGCAGCAATTGCGCCAGCGACCAGGGGCTTTGCATCAGCTTGGGCGCGCCAAACAGCAGGTCAAAGACCGCCTGGCGCGCCTGCTTCCAGGTCTTGAAGGTCTTCAGATCCCCGGCACAGCCGGTGAGCAGAACCGCGGGAGACGCCAACAGCGCGGGCGTCGCTCGCAACAGCCGGCGTCTCTCGTTCTGCATCTCAGACGCGCTCGAGAATGCCAGCCGCGCCTTGGCCGGCGCCGACGCACATGGTCACCATGCCGTACTTGCCGCCGGTGCGACGCAGACCGTGGATGACCGAAGCCGCACGGATGGCACCGGTCGCACCCAGCGGGTGACCCAGGGCGATCGCGCCGCCGTTCGGGTTGACCTTGGCGCGGTCCAGCGAGATGCCCTTGCTGTCCAGATCGTTCAGCACAGCCAACGACTGCGCAGCGAAGGCTTCGTTCAGCTCAACCCAGTCCAGGTCCGCGGCCGAGATGCCGGCCAACTTCAAGGCGGCGGGGATGGCTTCGATCGGGCCGATGCCCATGATTTCGGGCGGCACGCCGCGCACGGCGAAGCTAACGAAACGAGCCAGCGGGGTCAGACCGAAGCGCTTGACAGCGGCTTCCGAGGCCACGATCAGGGCGCCAGCGCCGTCCGAGGTTTGCGAGCTGTTGCCGGCGGTGACACTGCCCTTGGCGGCGAACACCGGACGCAGCTTGCCCAAGCCTTCTAGCGAGGTATCCTTGCGGGCGCCTTCGTCCAGGCTGACGGTGCGGCGCTTTTCGATCACCGAACCATCGGCCAAATTCGGCAGACGCTCGATCAGTTCGAACGGCGTGATTTCGGCGGCGAAGTGGCCGGCTTCCATCGCGGCCAGGGCGCGCAGATGCGATTGCAGCGCGAACTCGTCTTGCGCTTCGCGGCTGATCTTCCACTGCTGAGCCACCTTCTCGGCGGTCAAGCCCATGCCGTAGGCGATGCCGATGTTCTCGTCACGCTCGAAAATCAGCGGAGACAGCGAGGGCTTGTTGCCACCCATCGGCACCATGCTCATGGACTCCACGCCGGCGGCGATCATCACCTCGGCTTCGCCGACGCGGATGCGATCGGCAGCCATTTGCAAGGCGGTGATGCCGGAGGCGCAGTAGCGGTTCACCGTCACGCCACCCACGCTATTGGGCAGGCCGGCCAGCACCGCGCCGACGCGGGCGATGTTCATGCCCTGTTCGCCTTCAGGGAAGGAGCAGCCGACGATGGCGTCTTCAATCGCGGCAGGGTCCAGCGTTGGCACCTGAGCCAGCGCGGCTTGCATGGCGCGCACCAGCATCTCGTCCGGACGGGTGTTCTTGTAGTAGCCCCGGCCCGACTTGCCGATGGGCAGACGGGTGGCGGCGCAGATATAGGCTTCTTGCACTTGCTTGGCCATGATTTCAACCTTTCAGTTTTTGGGGGTCTTGGGTATCCAAGCCCAAACAAATTCACATTCGACCGGGTTCACGCCGGCTTCATCCGTCACCACCACCGCCACCGTGACCTCGCCCTTGGGCTCGGTCGCCATGCTGTGGCGCTGGGCCTCGCTGAGGCGAGCCTCGGCGCGCAGAGCACCGGTGGCGCGCTTCTTGAAATCCACTCGCATGGATTTGCACAGCGGCAGGCAGTCATCACGCACATTCATGCCCACCACCATGCCGGTGGCCGTTTCGGCCAACAAGCTCATGGCAGCGGCATGCACGCCCTGGATGTGGTTTTGCACCGGGCGGCGGTTGGCAATGCGAATGTCCGACTGAGACGGCGTCAAGGCCACAAAGTCCAGGCCCGCCGTGCCGGTGAAGGGCACGGCGCGGCGCAGCGCGAAATTGCGCGCGGCCGGGCGCAGCACAGCGGGCAAAGCCTCCAGGCGTTGCAGCGTGCGAACCAGTCTGTTTGGAGCAGCCGAGGTCATCATCAGTCTCTGATCAACTCAGACTCAGTTGCGAACCGGCTTGCCGGTTTGCAGCATGCCCATGATGCGTTCCTGCGTCTTGGGGTTCTCGAGCAGCGAGCAGAAGTGCTTGCGCTCCAGCGACATCAGGTACTCCTCGCTGACCAGCGAGCCGGCTTCGACCTCGCCGCCGCACACCACATCGGCGATGAGGCTGGCCAGATAGAAATCGTGCTGGCTGATGAAGCCACCGTCACGCATATTGGCCAACTGACCCTTGATGGTGGCGATACCTGAACGACCGGCAACCGGGAACAGAGCCTTCAGCGGCGGACGGTAGCCCGACTCGAACAAGCCCTTGACCTGGGCGCTGGCCACATGCAGCAACTCGTCCTTGTTGGGCACGATCACATCGCTGTCCAGCAAGAAGCCGTTCTTCTTGGCTTCCAGGGCCGAGGTCGCCACCTTGGCTGTAGCTGCGGTGGTGAAACCGTCCTTCAAGAAGGCGAACAGATCGACGCCAGAGTTGCCGGCTGCGGCCATTTCGGCTGCGCGGCGAGCGATATAGGTCAGGCCGCCGCCACCGGGGATCAGGCCCACGCCCACTTCCACCAGGCCGACATAACTTTCCATGTGCGCGACACGGCGTGCGCAGTGCACGGCCAGCTCGGCGCCGCCACCCAGGGCCAGGCCGCGCATGGCAGCCACCACCGGCACTTGGGCGTAACGCACGCGCAGCATCATGTCTTGCAGCTTCTTCTCTTCCGGCGCGATGCCCTTAGCACCCGACTTCATGAAGACCGGCATCAGCGCTTCGAGGTTGGCGCCAGCCGAGAAGACATCGTCCGGGCTCCAGATCACCAGGCCCTTGTAGCTCGCTTCGGCGATCTCGACGGCCTTCAGCAGGCCCTCAGTCACGGTGGGGCTGATCAGGTGCAGCTTGGCGGTGATGGAGGCGATGACGACTTCGTTGTCCAAGGTCCAGACGCGCACTTCCTCGTTCTTGAACAGCTCGGTACCGGCCTTCAGCGGCTCGACGGCGCCTTCGCCGACCAGACGCTCGGGGAAGGCCTGACGAGCATAGACCGGCAACTCGACACGGCCCTTGAACTTGCCCTCGGCTGCGCTCCAAGAACCATTGGCGCTGTGCACACCACCGTTCTCGGCGACCGGACCTTCAAACACCCAGGCCGGCAGCGGCGCGCTCGACAAGGTCTTGCCTTCGGCGATGTCGGCAGCCACCCACTCTGCCACTTGCTTCCAACCGGCGGCTTGCCACAGCTCGAAGGGGCCTTGTTGCGAGCCGAAGCCCCAGCGCATGGCGAAGTCGATTTCGCGGGCGGTGTCGGCCACGCTGGCCAGATGCACAGCCACATAGTGGAAGCTGTCACGCAGGATGGACCAGAGGAACTGGGCCTGCGGATTGCTCGACTCACGCAGCAGCTTGATGCGATCGGCGGCCGGCTTCTTCAGCATACGAGCCACGATCTCATCGGCCTTCTTGCCGCCGGCGACGTATTCACCGGTGGCGAAGTCCAGGCGCATGATGTCTTTGCCGACCTTTTTGTAGAAGCCCGCACCGGCCTTTTGGCCGAGCGCACCCTTCTCGATCAGACCAGCCAGCACCTTGGGCGTGGCATAGGTGCTGAAGAAGGGGTCATCCTTCAGGTTGTCCTGCATGGTCTTGACCACATGGGCCATGGTGTCCAGGCCAACCACGTCTGCGGTGCGGAAGGTGCCGCTGGAAGCGCGGCCCAGCTTCTTGCCGGTCAGGTCGTCGACCAAGTCCACAGACAGGCCGAACTTCTCTGCCTCGATCATCGTTGCCATCATGCCGGCGATACCGACCCGGTTGGCCACGAAGTTAGGCGTGTCATTGGCGCGGACGACGCCCTTGCCGACGGCGGTGGTGACGAAGCCTTCCAGTTGGTCAATCACTTCCGGACGCGTCGTCGGGGTGTTGATCAACTCCACCAGGTACATATAGCGCGGTGGGTTGAAGAAGTGGATGCCGCAGAAACGCGGCTTGATGGCTTCCGGCAGCACTTCGCTCAGCTTGGTGATGCTCAGGCCCGAGGTGTTGGAGGCCACGATGGCGTGCGGGGCGATGAAGGGAGCGATCTTGGTGTACAGATCCAGCTTCCAGTCCATGCGCTCGGCAATCGCCTCGATGATCAGGTCGCAGTCCTTCAGCAGCTCGAGGTGTTCCTCGTAATTGGCTTGCTGAATCAGCGCGGCATCGGCCACATCGCCCAGCGGCGCGGGCTTGAGCTTCTTCAGGCCGTCGATGGCCTTGGTGACGATGCCGTTCTTTGGGCCCTCTTTGGCGGGCAGATCAAACAGCACCACCGGCACTTTGACGTTGACCAAATGCGCAGCAATCTGCGCACCCATCACGCCAGCGCCGAGCACGGCGACTTTGCGAACTTGGAATCGACTCACGGACTTCTCCTAAAAATCTAAAGGAGCCAGGCACTCAAGCGCATGCGAGGCCGGCTCCAGGGAATCAACAGGGCTTACTCGGCCCGCACCCAGACCTGGGTGCGATAGAAGAAACCGATATAGCCACGCATCTCCAGCTTCTTGCCGCCGTCGACGGCTTTCAAGCGGGTCTTGTAGGACTTGCCATTGTTGGGGTCAAGAATTTCGCCCCCCTCCCAATGCGACTTGTCGTCCGCGCTTTGCTTGACGCCGCGAATGATCTGCATGCCGGTGACCGGCTTGTCCTTGCGGTCATCGGTGCATTTGTCGCACTTGGCGTCTTGCTTGGCGGGATCAAACACCTTCTCGATCGTGCCGGTCAGCACGCCACCGTTTTCGGTGATGCGGACCAGCGACTTCTCGGTCTTTCCATCGTCATCAATGGTCTTCCACAGACCCACCGGACTGGCTTGAGCCATGGCAATAGTGCTTACGAGGCTCAGAACAGCAGCGGCAACAAAAGATCTCATGGTGTCTCCAATTAGAAGTTTGAGTGGGCCGTTTGGAAATGGCCCTTGTTGTACAGGATCTAGGGCTAACTCTTGATGAACTCTGACAGAAGGCAAAAAGAAGGGGGCCGCAGCGGGCTTTAGAACAGCTCCTCTTCCATTTCCATCAGCGGCGCCAGACCGGCGCGCGCGGTACGGATCAGGGTAGCGGTCTCGGGCAGCAGCTTCGCAAAATAGAAGCGCGCTGTCGAGAGCTTGGCGATGTAGAACTTGTCGCCGCTGTCCTTCTTGGCCAGCGCCACCTTGGCCATGCGGGCCCAGAAGTAGGCAAAGGTCAGGTGACCGACAACGCGCAGATAGTCCACAGCGGCGGCGCCCACTTCGTCGGGGTTGCCGAAGGCCTTCATGCCCAGCTCGGTGGTCAGCTTGGTGACCTTGTCGCCAATGTCAGCCAGCGGGTTGATGAACTCCTGCATCGCCTCATTGGTGCCCTCTTCTTCAACGAAGGCAGCAATCTTGGCGCCGAATTTCTTCAGCTTGGCACCGTTGTCACCCAAGATCTTGCGGCCCAAAAGGTCCAACGACTGGATGGTGTTGGTGCCTTCATAGATCATATTGATGCGGGCATCGCGCACGAATTGCTCCATGCCCCACTCGTGGATGAAGCCGTGGCCGCCAAACACCTGCATGCAGTGCGAGGTGGAGATCCAGCCGTTGTCGGTGATGAAGGCCTTGATGATGGGCGTCAGCAGCGAGACTTCGGCTTCAGCTTCCTTGCGCTCGTCTTCATCGTCCGAAGCCAAGGCCTTGTCCAAGGTCATCGCCACATAGGTCGACAGGGCGCGGCCGCCTTCGGCGTAAGCACGCGCGGTCAGCAGCATCTTGCGCACATCGGGGTGCACGATGATGGAGTCGGCCGGCTTCTCGGGCGACTTCGGTCCGCTCAGGGCGCGCATCTGGATGCGGTCTTTGGCGTAGGCAGCGGCGTTCTGATAAGCCACTTCGGTCAGGCCGAGCGACTGGTTGCCGACGCCCAGGCGGGCGGCGTTCATCATCACGAACATCGCGGCCAGGCCCTTGTTGGGCTGACCGACCATGGTGCCAACGGCGTCTTCCAGAACCATCTGGCAAGTCGAGTTGGCGTGGATGCCCATCTTGTGCTCCAGGCCAGCACAGAAGATGCCGTTGCGCTCACCGATGCTGCCATCGGCATTCACCAGGAACTTGGGCACGATGAAGAGCGAGATGCCCTTGGAGCCTTCAGGCGCATCCGGCAGCCGGGCCAGCACCAGGTGGACGATGTTCTCGACCATGTCGTGTTCGCCGGCCGAAATGAAAATCTTGGCGCCGGTGATCTTGTAAGTGCCGTCCGCTTGCGGCACGGCCTTGCTGCGCAGCAGGCCCAGGTCGGTGCCGCAGTGCGGTTCGGTCAGGCACATGGTGCCGGTCCACTCGCCGCTGGTCAGTTTGGGCAGATAGGTCGCTTTTTGCTCGGGCGTGCCGTGGGCGTGCAGACACTCGTAAGCGCCGTGGCTCAGGCCGGGATACATGGTCCAGGCCTGGTTGGCCGAGTTCATCATCTCGTAGAAAGACTGGTTCACCACCAGCGGCAGGCCTTGGCCGCCGTACTCGGGGTCGCAACCCAGCGCCGGCCAGCCGCCTTCTACATACTTGGCATAGGCTTCCTTGAAGCCCTTGGGCGGCGTCACCTCGTGGGTGGTCTTGTCCAGCTTGCAACCTTCAGCGTCACCGCTCAGGTTCAAGGGCGCCAGCACCTCGGCCGCAAACTTGCCGCCCTCTTCCAACACCGCATTGATGGTGTCGGCATCGATGTCGGCATGCGCCGGCAACATTTTGAGTTCGTCGACCACATTGAGCACTTCGTGCATCACAAATTGCATGTCGCGCAGTGGTGGGTTGTAGATCGGCATGTCTTGCTCCAGGTTGAACTTGGGGAAATCAGGACCGCTTCTTGGCGGCGGCCCCTGGTTTTGGTTTTGGGGTGGCGCGGGCGGCCTCGACGCCCAGGCCCTCCGCGGTGGCGTAGTACTGAATCGTGCGCTCGAAGCCCAGGCTGGCGCGGGACACGGCGCCGGGGTTGCGCATAAAGCGTGCGTCGTGGTGCAGGGAAAGAATCAGGCCGTGCAACTCGAACAGAATCTGCTGCACATCAGCATCGGCGTGCAGATGCCCGGCCTCTTGCGCCAACACAATGGCCTTGTGCAGAGCAGCGTGCCAGGCCTTGACCATGGCCACCAAGGCGTCACGCACCGGGCCGGGCCGGTCGTCAAACTCCACCGCGCCACTGATATAGATGCAGCCCGAGTCGATTTCGACCGACACGCGCCGCACCCAGCGCTCGAACAGCGCCCGCAGGCGCGGCAGACCGCGCTCTTCACGGATGGCGGTGAAGAACACTTCTTCCTCGAACTTGGCGTGGTATTCCATCACCACGGCAATTTGCAATTCTTCGCGTGAGCCGAAATGAGCAAACACGCCGGACTTGCTCATCTTGGTCACATCGGCCAGCGCGCCGATGGACAGACCTTCCAAGCCCATGTGCGAAGCCAGGCCCAAGGCCGCCTCAAGAATGATGGCCCGGGTGTGCTGGCCTTTTTGCAGCGAACGCACCACGCGCGCAGGCTTGACCACCGGCTCTGAGGCCTGGCTAGCTTGGGCGTTTGAAGGTACGGTCACAGACACAGGTGGTTCCTAGGCTTGAGCAGAAGCGCAATAATAAAACGAACGATCGTTCTATTTTGCAGAAAGCTAGGGGACCTTGTCCAAATATTTGGCGTGATTTTTAGGCGGAAAGCACTAAAAACCGAATGCCGACCTCGCTCAGACGAACAAGGAACTCGCCAGTCTGCGAGCTGCTGATGACAGCTTGTTGAAGCTCGGCTTCGTGTTGCTGAAGCGGCTCGCAGCCGTGGCCCAGGCTTGAGTCAGTACGCACTATTGCAGTACGCTGCGGCTTGGAGGTCAACACCGTGGATGTGCTTCAACTGGATGTTTCTGGTCGACCGCAAGCGTGGATCACGACCCGAGAGGCGGCCGTCATTTACGCCAATGACGGCATCGCCTGGACGCTGGGCGACCCTTGCCATGTCTTGCGCGGCGGGTTTCAGCGCATCAGCGGCCTGCAATCGCGCATCGAGGTCCACCCCATCATTGCCGTTCGCGGCGCCGTGCCCAGCCGGGCTTGGCGGCATGCGCCGGCCTTGTCTAACGCCAAGTTGTTCGCCCGCGACCGGTATGTCTGCGCCTACTGCGGCCACCATTTCAAGCCCGACGATCTGACCTGCGAACATATTCAACCCAGTTCTCGCGGCGGCGCCGACAGCTGGATGAACTGCATCACCGCCTGCCGAGGCTGCAATGGCCGCAAGGGCAACCGCTTGCCCGAAGAGGCGCATATGAGCTTGCTTTACCTCCCCTATGTGCCCAATCTCCATGAAGACATGATTCTTCGCGGCCGCCGCATCCTGAGCGACCAAATGGAGTTTTTGCTGGCCAGCGTGCCGCGCTCCAGCCGTTTGCACGCCTGAGACTGAAGGCCGCTCGGTGGCCACAAGTACCGCCAAGTGCGCCTTTGCGCAGCAAAAAACAAGCCTTTGAGCCCAACAAACGGCCGATCGTCAACGGCGGCACAATCGGTCCCGTTAGTTGGCTTACCAAAGCCTGAACCCGGAGATCCCTATGAAGATGAATAAGTTCGCACTGGCGGCCAGCGTTTTGGCCGTCGCCATGCTGAGCGCTTGCTCGACGTCCAACCCCGATGTCATCCAACGCAATGAAGCGCAGCGCATGTCGCAGGTGCAAGACGCCACCCTGCTGTCGGTTCGCGCCGTGACGGTCGATGGTTCCCAAAGCGGTGTTGGCGCAGTCGCCGGCGGCGTGGTCGGTGCGGTGGCGGGCTCCAATGTCGGCGGCCGGACTGAAGGGCAGATCGCCGGCGTCTTGGTCGGTTTAGCCGGCGCAGCGGTGGGCAATGCGATTGAGCGCAATGTCACCAAGGAAGAAGCGGTCGAAATGCTGGTGCAACTGCGCAATGGCGAGCGTCGCGCCATCGTGCAAGCCAAGGGCAGCGAAGTGCTGACTCCGGGCGAAGCCGTCATCCTCGTCACTACCGGCGGCAAGACACGCGTGATGCGTGCACCGCCCGTTAGCTCCGTCAACAAGAGCTAAGCGAGTACCGGCGCGCGACCAAATAGGCGAGCGGCAATAAGCCAAGTCGCGGCGCGCCGGTCTTGATTTCAGGCCCCAGTCTTGGGGCCTCGGCGCCTCAGCGCCACTCCTGGTGAGGCCAACTCCGCTTTGCCGCCCCGGCAAAGAACTGCCCAAGCTGCCCCTCGCGGCGGCAGCCGATTGAGCTCGGCCCTTGCATGGCCCTAGCGCGGCACTCTTGTGATATCTGTCACATCGCACAAGAAAGTTCCCCCATTCCTCGCGCTAGCTTGATAAATTAGTCGCTTATCTCTGTTTCCTTATGCGTTCAGCATGAGGAAATTAGCGCTCACGCATCGTTGAAGTCGTCTCTTGTAGTTCAGGCCCGCTCGGCTGAACTCAGAAAGGCTGTGAATGAGTCGTCGATCGGGGGGTGACTTGGGCAAAAATCAAAGAACGATTCGCCTGGGGCCGTTGAAGCTGCGCTCGGAGCTGGTGCTGCTACTGCTTTGCGCACTCGCCATCGCTTTGATTTGGCTGCATCAATGGTTGGGCCTGATTGCCTGCGCCCTCAGTGCCGCCACCCTCTCGCAGCTGCAAGAGCAGCCCAGCGTCCCCAAGGACTGCGCTGGCATGGCCCAGCCCCACTGGGGCACTCCTGCAGACGCTGTTTCAAGCGAACCATCCCCCCCAGCTCCTGACAGCGGCGCCGCTTTGATGGTGGGCACCGTCGTGCCCGTCTGGAGTCGTCAGCTGGCGGCCATCCAAAGCAGCGTGCAATCCGGCACTGTGGAACTGCTGGGCAGCTTCTCCAGCGTGATGGGCCTGCAAGACCAGCTGAGCACACAGATCCAGGCTTTGTCTGCGCAAAACCAAAGCCCCGAGGCCGAGCAGCAATTGAGTCAGCTGACGCAAATCGGCGCCGAGATCCAAACCCAGTGCGAGAACGCGCTGCACGGGCTTCAATTCGGTGACCGGGTTTCGCAAATGGTGGAAGTCCTTCACCACGACTCCGAGCGCTTCATCCACCAGTTACCCCAAATGACGCAGGCCAAGCCCGCCGATGCCCAAGCCTGGTTGGCAGCGCTTGAAGCGACCTATACCACCGATGAACAACGCCTGTTCCACCATGGCCAGGCTCCCGAAGCCCAGCAAAGCAAGGTTGAGTATTTCTAGTTTCTTCTTTCTTTAAACCGGTCCCCCCAGTCCACAAAGAGGCACTCATGAGCAAGACAATTCTGGTCGTTGATGATTCCGGCAGCTTTCGTACCGTCGTCAAGTTGGCTTTGCAAAAGGCGGGCTATAGCGTCGTCGAGGCGGTCGATGGGCAAGACGCCATTGGCAAGCTGGATGGGGCCAAGATCAATCTGATCGTCTGCGACGTCAATATGCCGAATATGGACGGCCTGACCTTCCTGAAGCATGTGAAGACCCTGGCAGCCTACAAGTTCACGCCGGTCATCATGCTGACCACCGAGTCTCAAGAATCCAAAAAAGCCGAGGGGCGCGCAGCCGGTGCCAAGGCCTGGATCACCAAGCCCTTTCAGCCCTCGCAATTGGTGGACGCAGTCAACCGCCTTTGCGTTTGAGCCCGTCCATCTCATAAAACAGATCGCGGTTTGATTGGGGCCCCTAGGTCCCGGGGAGCAAGCCATGCCGGAAGCTGAAGAAGTTGACGAATCCGTCGCTCGCGAGGCCAGTGCCGCGCCCGCAAGTTTGGCCTTAGGCCCTGAATTGACGATTGCTCAAGCCGCTGAGCAACATCAACGGCTGCTCGAAGCTGTGCAAGGGCTCGAATCGAGCGTCTTGCGCTTGGACCTGAGTAACGTCAGCGACTTTGACAGTGCGGCCATCCAACTGCTGCTGGCCACCCAACGCAGCTTGCAAGACAAGGCGGCCGAGTTGCAATTACATCAACCCAGTGCTGTCGTCTTGGCTGCCTTGCGCTGCTATGGGCTGGACGCCTCGCTGAAGCCCTTGCCGCTCTCGCCTTCGCCCGCCGAGCTAGAAACCCAGCCGCAGGAAGAACAGCCATGTCTATGACCGACGACGACGCCGAGATCCTGGCCATTGCGCGCGCGGGCTTTCTCGACGAAGCGCAAGAAATGCTGCGCCAGTTCGAGCAAGGCCTGCTGGTCCTGGAGGGCGACCCTTCCGACTCCGAGAGCCTCAACTCCGCCTTCCGTGCGGCGCACACCATCAAAGGCACGGCCGGCATGTTCGGATGCGATGCGGTGGTCAGTTTCACCCACGAAGCCGAGACCCTGCTGGAGGCCCTGCGCGCCAACAAGCGCCAGCTCGATGACGATGTGATGAGTGCCTTGCTGGAAAGCCGTGACCAGATTGAATCGCTGCTAGGCGAAGTACGCAGCGGCGAAAGCGATCCAGAGGTCGCCGCCAGCAGCGCCGCTTTGGCGGCTCGCCTGCGCGCGCTGTTGGGCCAGCCCGAGCCCGCCAGGCCTGCGGCGACGGCGCCAGTCGCGGCCCCGCAAACGGCCGAGCAGGCACAGCAGCGCAGCTGGCATCTCTCGCTGCGCTTCTTGCCGGACGCGCTACGCAACGGGCTGGACCCACTGTCCTTCATCCGCTATCTGGGCACCTTGGGCGAGGTCAAAGCCATTCGCACGCAAACCTTGGCGGTTCCAGCGCTGGACGCTTTGGACGCCGAGGCCTGCTACCTGGGCTTTGAGTTGCGCTTTGACAGCGATGCCAGCCACTGCGCCATCGAGCAGGTGTTTGAATTTGCCGTCGAAGACAGCGATGTGGTGATCTTGCCGCCGGGCGCAGCTCCAGCAGCTTTTGAAGACCTGGCCACGCGCCGCTGCGGCGACGATGCGGATGCCCGCACGGCCCTCTTCGACTGCTGGCAATCCATGGGCATTTCCTTCGAGGTGCGCTTGGAAGCCCCGTCCACAGCGGCCGAAGCAGCCCTAGCGGAGGCAGCGCCGCCCCCCATCCCCCACATCGAACGCCGCGCTCCAAGCGCCGAGGGCGAAGTCAAACGCGGCGGCGACCGCCGCAGTGGTGTGGGTGAACGCCGCGAAGGTGGGCGCGATCGCCGTGCCGGCGACGAGACCCGTTTCGTCCGCGTGCGCGCCGACAAGTTGGACAAGCTGATTGACCTGATCGGTGAGTTGGTGATCGCCGGCTCCGGCGCACAAATGATTGCTCACCAAGAAGGCGCCGAGGTCTTGTTGGAAGCCACCCAACGCGTGATGGATCTGGTGCAAGAAACCCGCGACGGCACCCTGGCTTTGCGCATGGTGCCCATCGGCGAGACCTTTGCTCGCTTCCAGCGCGTCGTGCGCGATGTCTCCAAGCATTTGGGCAAGGAGGTGGAGCTGATCGTCACCGGTGGCGATACCGAAATGGACAAATCCATGGTCGACTCCATCGCCGACCCGCTGATGCACTTGGTGCGCAACAGCATGGACCATGGGCTCGAGACATTTGAGGAGCGCCTCGCCACCGGCAAGCCCCCGAGCGGTCGCTTGGCCTTGAACGCCTATCACGAAGCCGGCGCCGTGGTCATTGAGGTCAGCGACGATGGCCGCGGCCTGGCCCGAGATCGCATTCTTCGCAAGGCCGTCGAGCGCGAACTGGTGGCCGAGGGTCAGGTCTTGTCTGACCACGAGGTCTGGCAGCTGATCTTTCAGCCCGGCTTTTCCACCGCCGAGCAGATCACCGATCTTTCCGGCCGGGGTGTCGGCATGGATGTGGTCAAGCGCAGCATCGAGGCCTTGCGCGGCACCATCAGCCTGAGCAGCCAAGTTGGCCAAGGCACGCTTACGCAGATCCGCCTGCCTTTGACGCTGGCCATGATCGACGGCTTCCTGACCATGGTGGGCGGCGTCAACTATGTCTTGCCGCTGGCGGCAGTGGCCGAGTGCATTGACGTGCCAACGGAATGCAGCAACCCAGAGGAGGCCCGCATCAGCGGCACCTTTAATCTGCGCGGTGAAGTCCTGCCCTGGTTGGACTTGGCGCGCTTTTACGGCGTGAAGCCCGACTTCAGCCGCCGCCGCAGTGTGGTGGTGGTGCGCGACGGCCCGACGCGCGTGGGCCTGATCGTGGACCGCTTGATGGGCGAGCATCAAACCGTCATCAAGCCCCTGTCCAGCATCTTCCAGCACCTGAAAGCGCTGGCCGGTTCCACCATCCTGGGCTCGGGCGAAGTTGCCCTGCTACTGGATGTGTCGGGCCTATTCGCGGCGGCAATCGAAGGCGGCCACAGAGCTCGCCAGGCCTTGAACACCCATCTAAAAACACACAAGCAGCATTAAAGCTGCACTAACCCCGCCCTTGCATCAGGGCACCACATCGTCGATGTCAACAACAGCTCAGGGAAGACAGGTTGAAAGACATGAACAAGATCCTGCGAAATCTGAAGTTATGGCACAAGTTTGCCATCCTCGGCCTTATTGCTTTAGTGTTGGCGGGCATACCCACAGCACTCAGGCTCAAACAGGCGCTCAGCGACGTGGAAGTCGCCAAGGGCGAGCTGGTCGGTTTGAAGCATGTGGACTCGGCGCTGGACCTCATGAAAGCGCTGCAAGCTCACCGCATGGCTACCCGGCTCTGGCTGAGTGGCGGGCCAGACAGCGAAGCTGGACGCAACAAACAACGCGAAGCGGTCAGGCAATTGCTGGGTGAACTGAGCCCCGCGCTTGCCGACCCAATCTATGCCAGTTCAGCCGGCCGACTGAAAACCATCAAGGAGCAGTTCGACAAGCTGGACACAGACGCTGCTGCCAAGAAACTAGACCTGAAAGAAAACCAGCTGCGTCACCACCAGTTGATCAAACAAACCGCAGATTTGATCGGCGACGTCGCAGACGCCTCGGGCTTGACCTTGGAACCCGATCCAGGCAACTATTTCTTGGTCACAGCCTTGGTCGAGTACTTGCCCGATGCGACCGAAAGCGCCGGCATCGGCCGGGCCATTGGTGTCTACATGCTGAACAAGCAAGAGTTCCCCCTCGCCTCTCGATTTGAGATGGGCTCAGAACTGAAGACTGCCCAGAATCAGCAAAACCATGCCATCGAGCAAATGCGCAAGGCCATCAGTGCAAAGCCTTCGCTCAAAGTGCTGGAACCGCTGATGCAAAGCAGCAGCGACAGCACGCAAGCCTTCGTCAGCTTGGCCAGCAGCGAAGTGGTGGAGGCAGAAAAGCCCTCCATCAGCCAAAACACATTCTTCAACGTCGCCAGCAAAGCCGTCGACCAAGGCTTCGTTTTGATGGACAAGACACGCGAGGTTCTTGGCGCTGAGTTGGAAGCCCAGGTGGTGAGACAGCAGCGCAGTGCATGGATTGAAGCCGGCGTCACCGGCACGCTGCTGGTTCTCGCCATTGCCTTGGCGGTCGCGATCGTGCGATCCATCACCCAGCCAACCGCGCGCGCCATTAGCGCCGCAGATGCCATCGCCAAAGGCGACCTGAACTTCGACCTGAGTGATCAAGGCACAGACGAAGCGGCTGTCTTGCTGCAACGCCTGGGCATCATGCAGACCAATCTGCGTGAACGACTGGAGCGCGATGCCCGCTTGGCCGCTGAAACCGGCCGGGTCAAAGAGGCGCTGGATCGTTGCTCCACCAATGTGATGATTGCCGACTCGGACGGGCAGATCATCTACACCAATCTATCCATTCAAGCCATGCTTCAAGGGAATGAGGCCGAACTGCGCAAGGCCCTGCCTCAGTTTGAAGCGAAGTGCCTGATTGGCGCCAGTTTCGACACCTTCCACAAACACCCAGCACACCAACGCCAACTGCTGGCGCAACTGCGCGGTGAGCACAAGACTCAAATCAAAGTCGCGGCGCTGGACTTCTCGCTGACGGCAAACCCAATCATCGATGCCAATGGCAAACATCAAGGCACGGTCATCGAATGGCGAGACATCACCCAAGAACTCGCGGCCCGAGAGCAGGAACGGGCCACAGCGGCTCAGAACGCCCGCGTCAAACAAGCACTGGACGTCTGCTCCACCAATGTGATGATCGCAGACACCGATGGCCTCATCATCTACAACAACCAATCCGTCGCGCAGATGATGCAGCGCAATGAAGCGGAGTTGCGCAAGGTCTTGCCTCAGTTTGATGCTCGCAGCATCGTTGGAAGTAACTTTGACCAGTTCCATCGCAATCCAGGCCACCAGCGCAATCTCTTGGGGAATTTGAAGAGCGAATACAAGACCGAGATCAAAGTTGGGCAGCTCACTTTCTCGCTAACGGCGAACCCCATCAGTGCCGCAGACGGCCAGCGACTCGGGACGGTGATCGAGTGGAAAGACCGCACCGCCGAGGTCGCGGCCGAAATCGAAATTAGCAATATGGTTGAAGGCGCCAACCAAGGCAACTTTGCCAATCGAATTGAATTGCAAGGCAAGGATCCCTTCTTCCGCATGCTGGGCGAGAAGTTCAATACCCTGGTCGACACCGTCAGCGGCACGATCGTCGAAGTCAGAGCGGCAGCGGATCAGCTATCCAGCGCCTCGGACCAAGTTTCACAGACCTCACAGTCGCTCTCTCACTCGGCCAGCCAACAAGCGGCCAGCGTTGAAGAAACGACGGCCTCGCTGCAAGAAATGGCGGCCTCGGTCAAGCAAAACGCCGACAGTGCCAATCTGACCGACGGCATGGCCACCCGGGCCGCCAAGGAAGCCATGGAGGGCGGGCAGGCGGTAGGCATGACGGTGGACGCCATGAAGCAAATCGCCACCAAGATCTCCATCATTGACGACATTGCCTACCAAACCAATTTGCTGGCCCTGAACGCTGCCATCGAAGCCGCTCGTGCGGGCGAACATGGCAAGGGTTTTGCCGTCGTGGCGGCCGAGGTTCGCAAGCTGGCAGAACGCAGTCAGGTTGCTGCCCAAGAGATTGGCAACTTGGCCAGCAACAGTGTTCAATTGGCTGAGAAGGCCGGCAATTTGCTCAGCAATATGGTGCCCTCTATTCAGAAGACCAGTGAGTTGGTACAGGAAATTGCAGCCGCCTCGGGAGAGCAGTCTCAAGGCGTGGCGCAGATCACCGGCGCAATGAACCACCTCTCCACCGCCACCCAACAAACCGCTTCTGCCTCTGAAGAGCTTTCGGCCACTGCTGAGCAGTTGTCGGCCCAAGCCTCGCAGCTACAAGACCAAATGGCCTTCTTCAAATTGGCCGAAGACAGCAAGGTTGCATCGCATCAGGTTCACAAAGGTTCCCGAAGTCGTTAAAAAAACCAGGGGCCCAGCCCCGCAGCATCTACCGAAGAAAGACGAGGTTTCGCTATGACACTCGCGAATTTGAAAGTTGGGCAGCGTTTGGGTTTGGGCTTTTCCTTGTTATTGGCCATGCTGATGGCCGTCGTCGTCTTGGCGCTCAAGGACCTGGCCTCGGTCAACCATGCGCTGGAACATGTGGTGGAAGAGAACTTCAGCCGCATCGTGGATTTGAACGATATGTCGGAGCAAGCCCATATCGAACAGCGCGTGGTGCGCAGCATGATTCTCATGAACGCGACGGAGGCGATCGAAGGCGAACGTCGCAAGATACAAGAGGCACGCAAGGCCTTCGACCAGTCTTTCGCATCGATCAGCAAAAACACCGTTCGCGATGAAGACAAGCAAGACCTCAAACAAGCCAGCGAACAAGCGCAGAAGGTGCGCGCGCTGGATGACCAGGTCATGGAATTGGCCACTCTTAACAAGGATGAAGAGGCGGCCAAGTTTCTCCTGAATCAGGCAAGTCCTGCAGCCAAGGCCTTGCAAGCCACCCTGGACAAGGCCGTCAAGATGCAGGTCGATGACGCGCGCGATGACGTCACCGCTGCATCCACAGACTATGCCGCGGCACGCGGCTGGTTGATGGGAGTGGCGGCATTCGCGGCAGTGCTGGTGGTGGTCTTGGCTTGGTTCTTGACCCGCAGCGTGACGCTTCCTTTGGCCAAGGCGGTGCAGTTTTCTCGAGAAATTGGCAATGGGCGCTTGGACAACGAGATCCGCGTTCAGGGCAGCGACGAAACTGCCCAACTGTTGAACGGCTTGGACCAGATGCAAACCAGCCTGCGTGAGCGCAATGAACGCGACAGCCGCATTGCCGCTGAGAACGCCCGCGTCAAGCAGGCACTGGACTCTTGCTCCACCAATGTGATGATTGCCGACCCCGAGGGGCAAATCGTTTACACCAACCGCTCCGTGACAGCCATGATGCAGGGCAATGAAGCGGCGCTGCGTCAGTCACTGCCCAACTTCGACGCCAAGCAAATTGTCGGCAGCAATTTCGACAGCTTCCACCGTAACCCCTCGCACCAGCGCAATCTGTTGGGCAGCTTGAGGGCCGAATACAAGACCCAGATCAAGGTGGCGGATCTGCACTTTTCTCTGATCGCCAACCCCATCACCGATGCAAGTGGCCAACGCCTTGGCACGGTGGTCGAGTGGCGCGACATGACTCAGGAATTGATCGCTCGCGAGCGCGAACAAACCCTGGCCGCCGCCAATGCCCGCATCAAGCAAGCCTTGGATGTAGCGGCCATGCCGGTGCGAATCTCAGCGGCGGACGGCAGCATCGTCTATATCAACGAGGCCTTGATGACGGTCTTGCGCCGTGATGAGGCGGCCTTCCGCAGCGAGCTGCCGGGCTTTGAGCTCAGCAAGGTCTTGGGCGGCTCTATCGGCATGTTCTACCGGGACTCGGCCGCGGCCATCGAACGTCTGAAGAACTTGAGTGACACCGCCCACTCCACCATGGTGCTGGGCGGCCGCACTTACGATGTCACCACCACCCCGATTCGTGATCCAAACGGGCAGAACATTGGCACTGTCGGCCAATGGTTGGACCGCACCGATCAACTTGCCGCCGAGCGCGAGTTTGATTCGCTGACCAGCGCGGCCACCGGTGGCGATCTGAGTCAGCGCATTGGCCTGGACGGCAAGCAGGGCTTCTTCCGCCAGATTGGCGAGAAGTTCAATGGCCTGATCGACACCATCAGCGGCACGATTCGCGAGGTGCGGGTGGCGGCGGACCAACTGGGCGGCGCCTCTGATCAGGTCTCGCAGACCTCGCAGTCGCTCTCACACTCGGCTTCGCAGCAGGCCGCCAGTGTGGAAGAGACCACCGCCTCCTTGCAGGAGATGGCGGCCTCAGTGAAACAAAACGCCGACAGCGCCACGCTCACCGATGGTATGGCCACCCGCGCCGCCAGCGAAGCCATGGACGGAGGCCAAGCGGTGAGCATGACGGTGGACGCCATGAAGCAGATCGCCACCAAGATTTCCATCATTGACGACATCGCCTATCAGACCAATTTGCTGGCCTTGAATGCCGCCATTGAGGCCGCGCGCGCTGGTGAGCATGGCAAGGGCTTTGCCGTCGTAGCGGCCGAGGTGCGCAAGCTGGCCGAGCGCAGCCAAGTGGCCGCTCAAGAGATCGGCAGCCTGGCCAGCAATAGCGTGCAACTGGCTGAAAGAGCCGGGCAGTTGCTCAGCAATATGGTGCCGTCCATCCAAAAAACATCGGAACTGGTGCAGGAAATTGCGGCCTCATCGGGTGAGCAATCGCAAGGCGTTGCCCAGATCAGCAGTGCCATGAATCACCTCTCCAACGCGACGCAGCAAACCGCTTCAGCCTCGGAAGAACTCAGCGCCACAGCGGAGGAGCTTTCAGCACAAGCGGCGCAGTTGCAGGAGCAAATGGCCTACTTCCGCTTGGCAGAAATCCCCGGATCCGCGGGCACACCGGGGCGCAATGCTGGCAGGGCCCGCCGCTAGCGTCGCATCTGGCAAGGTCCTGCAATGCAATGACCCCTTTTCCTCCTTCAAAGCCCTGAACCGTTCAACAGCAAAAGAGGCCCTCTATGCGAAGCAATCTGCCCATCACCCAGCGAGAGTATGTCTTGCGAGAGGGCATGACCATCGTGTCACGCACCGATCTGAAGGGCCGCATCACCTACATCAATGAAGACTTCATTGAGGCCAGCGGCTTTGTCGAGGCCGAACTGATTGGCCAGCCCCACAACTTGGTGCGCCACCCCGACATGCCGGAAGAAGCCTTCCAAGACATGTGGGACACCTTGAAAGCCGGACGCCCTTGGACCGGTTTGGTCAAAAACCGCTGCAAGAACGGTGACTTCTACTGGGTGGTGGCGAATGCCACGCCGGTCAAGGAAGGCGAGTCGGTGGTGGGCTATATGTCGGTCCGCACCCGGCCGACGCGAGATCAAGTGGAGGCCGCTGACGCGCTCTATCGCAAGTTCAAAGACGGCAGCGCCAAGGGATGGGTTATCCGCGAAGGCCGCGGTGTTCGAACTGGCCCTGGCGACAGCGCGAGCCAATTCCTCAGTGGTCTGAGCCTCCAGGCCAAGTCCATGCTTGGGGCCTTCTTGCTGACCTTGGGCGCGGCAGGGCTGGGCTACAGCGTGCCGCATGCCGCCTGGCCCCTGGCCGCCGTCAGCCTGCTGCTGACCGTGTTGGGGCTATGGAGTCTCTGGCGAAGCGCTCAGCGGCTGAGTCAGACCTTGCATCAAGCCGGCGCCCAGTTCGAGCAGTTTGGACAGGGCCGCTTTGACGGCATCGTCTCGGTACTGGGGCGCGATGAACTGGCTGACATGATGCTGGCGCTCAAGCGGGTACAGACCCGTCTGGGCTTTGAGTTTGCGGACACCAAGAAGCGCGCCGATGACGCCGAGCGGATTCGCCAAGCGCTTGATGTTGCAGCCACCAACATGATGGTGGCCGACCCAGGCTACAACATCATTTACGGCAATGCCTCTTTGCGAGCCATGTTGGCCGCGGCCGAGACCGACATCCGCAAAGACTTGCCACGCTTTAGCGCTGCCACTTTGATTGGCACCAATATCGATACCTTCCACAAGAATCCTGCGCACCAGCGCGGCATGCTGGACCGCTTGACCAGTCCCCACCAGACGCGCTTGCACATTGGCGGTCGGCGTTTCGATTTGATCGTCAACCCCGTCATTTCCGCCGGCAAGCGCCTGGGCACGGTGGTGGAGTGGAAAGACATGACTGCCGAGTTGGCTGCGCTGGAGCGCGAAGCCGTTTTGGCCGCTGAAAACTCACGCGTCAAACAAGCGCTGGACATCTGCTCCACCAATGTAATGATTGCCGACCCCGACGGCAAGATCATCTACAACAACGCCTCAGCCTCCCAGATGATGCAACGCAACGAGGCCGAGTTGCGCAAAGCCCTTCCCTCCTTCAATGCCCGCGCCATCGTCGGCGCCAACTTCGACCAATTCCACCGTAACCCCGCTCATCAGCGCAATCTGCTCGGTGGACTGAAGGGCGAGTACAAAACCGAGATCAAAGTCAGCGGCCTGACCTTCGCACTGACCGCGAACCCGATCACCGATGCTCAAGGCGCCCGCCTGGGTACCGTGGTCGAGTGGAAAGACCGTACCCTGGAAGTGGCGGTCGAGAACGAAATCGGCGGCATGGTGGACGGCGCGACCCATGGCGACTTTGCGCAACGCGTGCCGCTGGACGGCAAAGAGCCCTTCTTCCGCATGCTGGGAGAGAAGTTCAACTCGCTGGTCGACACCGTCAGCGGCACGATACGCGAGGTGCGTTCGGCCGCCGATCAACTCTCCGGTGCCTCGGAACAGGTCTCGCAAACCTCGCAATCACTCTCTCATTCAGCTTCGGAGCAAGCCGCCAGCGTGGAGCAGACCACCGCCGCCTTGCAAGAGATGGCAGCTTCGGTGAAACAAAACGCCGACAGCGCCAACCTCACTGATGGCATGGCCACCAAGGCGGCCAGCGAGGCCATAGACGGCGGGCAAGCCGTAGGGCAAACGGTGGATGCGATGAAGCAGATTGCCAAGAAGATCTCCATCATTGACGACATCGCCTACCAAACCAATCTGCTCGCGCTCAACGCGGCCATCGAAGCTGCCCGCGCCGGTGAGCATGGCAAGGGCTTTGCCGTGGTCGCCGCGGAAGTGCGCAAGCTGGCCGAGCGCAGCCAAGTGGCCGCGCAAGAAATCGGCACCTTGGCCAGCACCAGCGTTGGCATGGCCGAAAAAGCCGGCAACCTGCTGGTCGATATGGTGCCCTCGATTCAGAAGACCTCTGAGTTGGTGCAAGAAATCTCCGCGGCCTCGGGCGAACAATCCGAAGGCGTAGCCCAGATCACCAAGGCCATGAATCACCTCTCCAACACGACGCAGCAAACTGCCTCGGCGTCGGAGCAGTTGTCCGCCACGGCCGAAGAGTTGTCGGCTCAGGCCGCCCAATTACAAGAGCAGATGGCCTTCTTCAGACTCGCGGATGACGACGGCGGCGGCAATACATGCAGGCATGGACCTGGCGGCGAAACTGCAACCTCGGCCAAGCCCAGCCCGTCGATGCAAAGACAGCAGCAGTTCAAACAAAGCGCCAAGCTGGCAGCCACTCGCAGCAAGGCCGAACTGCCCACAGAGACATCCACCTCCGGCCCTTCAACACCTTCCCGTAGCGGCAGCGGCAGCGGCGGTCGCACGGTCAAGCCGGCCCGCGGTGGCGAAGTGGATGAATCGTTTTTCAAACGTTTTTGAGGTGCCGAGATGAATAAAGCCAAGGACGCTCCGGCCGACCTGCTGCGCGGTGCGATTTCTGAAATGGCCAGCGCAGGGCCGATGCGGCAGTTGCTGCGCCTGGCCGTGGGCCGCGAAACACTGGTCGTGCCCATCGAGGTGGTGCGCGAGATTTTGGAAGTCGGCCGCATGACTCCCCTGCCCCAGACCCCGGACTTCGTGCACGGCGTGATGAACTTGCGCGGCGCTGTGGTGCCGGTCATTGATCTGAGCGCGCGCTTCGGCTTTGGCCCCACCCAGGTCGGCCGACGCACCGCCATCATCGTGGTGGAAGCCAAGGGCGATGATGAATTCGAACGCCTGATTGCCGGAGTCTTGGTCGACGCGGTCTACGAGGTGTTGGACGTGGACTCCAAGCGCATCGAGCCGGTGCCTACCTTGGGCGTGGCGATTGCCGCTGAATTTTTGGCCGGCATGGTCAATGTGCGTGACGGTTATGCCGCCCTACTCAACCTGGACCAGGTGCTCTCGCCAGTTGCACTCTCGCACTTGATTGCCGCGTCCCAAGCGCATTGACCTGACTTTCGACGGAAGCTCCCTAGCCATGAGTCAACTGAGTTCGGACTCCTTCAAGGCCATCACCGACTTGTTTCATCGCATCTCGGGCATCAAGTTGGTCGAGAGCAAGCACGCCTTGGTACAAAGCCGCCTGCAAAAGCTCAGCCAGGAGTCCGGAGAGTCAGACATCAACGTCTTCGTGCAGAAGATGGTTCGCGGCCAAATGCCCGAATCGTTGCTGGTCGATGTGGTGGACAAGCTGACCACCAATGAAACCTATTTCTTTCGAGAGCCCCAGCATTTCGAAGACTTGGCCCGGCGCGCGCAAGAACACCGCGACGGCAGCGAGTTCTTGGTCTGGAGTGGCGCTTCGTCCTCTGGCGAAGAGGCCTACAGCATCGCCATGACCCTGGCGGACCAAATGGGGCTGAGCAAGGGCAGCCGCCCTTGGTCAATTCGAGGCACCGATCTGTCCACCTCGGTGGTGGACAGCGCACGCCAAGGGCTCTATCCCATGGAGCGCGCACGCAATGTGCCGGCTGACTTCTTGAAGCGCTTTTGCCTGCAGGGCTTCGGCCCCTATGAGGGCCATTTGCTGATCAACCGGGAACTGCGTGCGCGGGTGCAATTTCAATGCGCAAATTTGATGCAGCCCCTGCCGCCTTTGCCCATGTTTGACGTGATTTTTTTACGCAATGTCTTGATTTACTTTGACGGACCGGCCAAGACCGCCATCGTCAGTCGTGTGATGGAACGCCTCAAACCCGGCGGGGTGCTTTATCCTGGGCATGCAGAGTCACTGGCCTCTTTGGGCCTTCCCCTCAAGGCGATCGCTCCGGCGATCTACCAACATGCATAAGCACGGTCAGAGTCAAGGTCCGCATCACCCCAGCCCGGCCACCAAGCCGGGTCTCGCGACTGGGCCTGCCATCATCAATTTGATGCCGGGCCAATGGCATTTTGGCCAGGGCGCTTCGCTGAAAACGCTGCTGGGCTCTTGTGTTGCCATCACCCTGTGGCACCCGGTCAAGAAAATCGGCGGCATGTGCCACTTCCTGCTGCCCAGCCGCGCCACCCGCGGTACCGCGCCTTTAGACGGACGTTACGGCGACGAGGCGGTGGAGTTGCTGCTGCAGTCCATACAGCGCAGCGGCACCCGGCCCAGCGACTACCTGGCACATTTGTACGGCGGTGCCGACACCATGCCCGATGGCGTCAATATCAAGTTCAATGTCGGCGAGCGCAATATCGAAATGGGCTGGAGCTTGATCGACAAGCATGGCTTCCAAATGCAAGACGTTGACGTCGGCGACAGCGTGCCGCGCACCGTCACCATCGATCTGCCGACCGGCCGCGTTGAAGTTAAGCGCAGTGCCGGCCACGGCACGCTAGGAGCAAAGAAATGAGCACGCCGCTGCAAGTCGCCATCATTGATGACTCGGCTGTGGTGCGCAAACACCTGAGCAGCGTGCTGGAGGCCGCGGGCATTCAGGTGTCCATCACCGCCAGTGACCCCCTGTTCGCCTGGCCCAAGCTGGAGGCCAACTGGCCCGACGTGATCGTGCTGGATGTGGAGATGCCGCGCATGGACGGCATCAGCTTTCTCAAGCGTTTGATGGCCGAGCATCCCATGCCGGTGGTGATGTGCTCCACCTTGACCGAGGCCGGCTGCGAAACCACCATGCAAGCCTTGGCCGCCGGCGCCATCGGCTTTGTCACCAAGCCCAAGCTGGGCCTGCGAGACTTTCTGGAAGACCCGGGCAACGGCCTGGTCGGTGCGGTACGGGCCGCGGCTCGGGCCAATGTGCGCGCCCTGCCAAGCCAGCTCGCGGGCCAGTCGAGCAGCGGTGCAGGCCTCGCCAGGTCCGCCGCTGCGGTGGCGTCGACACTGCCGCGTTCCACCTTGGGGCGCGCCGAGCGCATTTCACCCACGCTGCTCAGCAATGCCTCGGCCATGGCCGAAACCACCGACCGGGTGATTGCTTTTGGCAGCTCCACCGGTGGCGTGCAGACGATTGAAGCGGTACTGATGCAACTGCCGCGCACCTGCCCGGGCATCGTGCTGGTGCAACACATGCCCGAGCGCTTCACCCATTCATTCGCTGCCCGCCTGAACAGCATCACTGAGCTGGAAGTGATGGAGGCCAAGGACGGTGACCGCGTGATCAACGGGCGGGTTTTGGTGGCGCCGGGCGGACGACATATGCAGCTCAAGCGCAGCGGTGCGCAGTATGTCGTGGAGGTGCGGGACGGCCCCTTGGTCAACCATCACAAGCCCTCGGTCGATGTCTTGTTCAAGTCGGTGGCGCATTGCGCAGGTCGCAATGCCGTCGGCGCCATCTTCACCGGCATGGGCGACGACGGGGCTCGAGGCCTGCTGGAGATGCGCAAGGCTGGCGCCATGACCCTGGCCCAGGACGAGGCCAGTTGCGTGGTCTACGGCATGCCCAAGGCCGCCGCAGAATTGGGCGCGGCCCAGCAGATCCTGCCCTTGTCGGAGATCCCTGCCACGCTGTTAAGACTCAGCGGCGTCGCCAGCGCGCTCAGGCCAAACGCTTGAAGCGGCGAGCTCGCCTGAGGCTCAGCGCAAGACCTTGCCAATCACCTTCATCAGCTCCATGGGGCTGAAGGGTTTGATCAGGTACTCATCAGCACCGGCCTTGATGCCGGCTTGTTTATCGGCCTCTTGGCCGCGCGCCGTCAGCAAGACGACCTTGGTGCGTTTCAAGGCTGGGTCGCCCTTGACACGTTGGCAAACCTGCAAGCCATTCAAGCCGCCCGGCATCATCACATCCAGCAACATCAGATCGGGCTTGAAGCTCGAGACCTTGCTCAGCCCTTCGTCGCCGTTGGGGGCTTCATCAATCTGATAGTCGTCGAATTCAAGCGTGACACGAATCAGTTCACGGATTTCTTCCTGATCTTCAACAATCAGAATCTTCTTCATGGACGCGCTCCGGTCTGCAAAAGACGTTGAAGGATGATGCCTCAAACGCGAGCCAATGGGTCGAGAAAAGCGCGAAAGCAGCTCATATTTCACGCCCATTGAAACCGCTCCCTCAAAGCGCTCAAGATTGCTCTACAGTCGGCCGAAGACGAGGGCGAAAACGACGATTGAGCGAGCATTGAGCCAGCAACGGAGTCGCAATCTGCATGAACCCGAATTCAAGCCATGATCGAACCATGCTGGCTGTCATCGTCAGCAACGCCTTGCTTGCGCTGGCCTTGGGATCTGCCCACGAATCCTTGGGTTTGGCCCTGTTATGGACGCTGCCCAGTTTGGTTTTGGCGGGCCTGATTTTTCACTATCGCAGTGAGAGCGAATTCGGACGACTCGGCTTTGCCAGCCTCTTGGCCATCTTGGTCGGCTTGCAGCTGCAGCTGACTCAGGGCGCCAGCAGCATCCACGCCAATATCTACATCTCGCTGTGCCTGCTGCTGCCCTATGCCGATTGGCTCGTCATCGCCTATATGGGCGGACTGTTCGCCACGCACAAACTGGCTTTCAAATGGCTCAGTTCCAGCACCTCCCCCTTGTATGTTCATGAAGACACGGGCACTTGGTCTCAGGTCGCCGACTGGGGTTTTCTGCTGACATTGACCGCATTTTTGATCTTCTCGGCCCGTCAGCTGCGCCGCCAAGCGAACGAACGCTTCGAGATGGAGTTCTTGGTCAAGGCCATGGGTCAAAACGGGCCGATACGCCTGAACTTTGATGCGGTGCGCACCCACTCAGATGTCGGCTCGCGCCTCAAACATGTGCAGCAACGCATGGCCGCGGCTTTGCGGCAGGTGCGCGACGCGATCTTTAAAGTGCACTCGGCCGCGCAGGAGGTCGGCGAGAGCAGTTCAGAGTTGATGGAGCGCACCAATCGCACGGCAGCTGGCTTGAACGATGCCGCCATGTCCTTGGAGCAGATCACTGTGATCGTGAAAGAAAGTGCGCGTGCATCAAAAGAGGCCTTGGCGCATTCGCAAGCCTCCTCGGAAATGGCCACCAAAGGCGGTCAGGTGGTGCAGCAGATGGTGGACACCATGCAGGAGATCGACAGCTCCTCGCGCCGCATCACCGACATCATTGCGGTGATTGATGCGATTGCATTCCAGACCAATATCTTGGCGCTGAATGCCGCGGTCGAGGCAGCACGCGCTGGCGAGCAGGGACGCGGCTTCGCCGTCGTTGCCAGCGAGGTGCGCATGCTCGCCGGTCGCTCGGCTGAGGCGGCCAAAGAAATCAAACAGCTGATTGCGACCTCCACCGAGACCGTGGCACGCGGCACGCAACAGGCCAATCTGGCCAGCAGCACCATGTCTGAGCTGGTCAGCTCGGTCAAGAGCGTCAGCACCGTGTTTGACAGTCTGACCGCTGACAACGCCGAACATGCCCAGGGCATCGAAGTGGTAGCGGCCTCGGTCAAAGAGTTGGATGCGGTCACTCGCCAAAACGTGCAGGTGGCTGAACGTTCGGGCCAGATCGCCGACGACTTGCTGCAACAGGCCTTGATGCTAGCCGAGGTCTTGAGCACCTTCCGCCTCGGCGAAGATAGCGCGGTGGCCGAGTTGCTCAAAACTGCGCAGCAAACGGCTCAAGCCTCTAGCCAGGCCCAGATATCCCAGCATCAACGCAATCAAGCCAAGTCGACTAGTCCCAGCAATCCCAGCAGCTCCAGCAGTGACTCGAATATCGACTTCTTTTGATGTCAAAAACTCAGGTACGAGGTCGCCCCATGAGCAAATCTCTCGCCCTTCTCTTCCGAGCCTTCAAGCTCAGTGCCGGGGCTCTGCTTGCAGTGAGCCTGATGACACACAAGGCGCAGGCCGAGGAGGTGGTGTACCGCTTCTCGCCGGTCAATCAAGCCAATATTGCCCTGACGGCTGACTACTGGAACCCCATCATCGCTTACGTGTCGGAGCGCAGCGGCGTCAAGTTAGGTTTGAAGATTGGACGCACCTCCGCCGACACCACCAGTTATGTATTGGCCCAGGAAGTCGAGTTTGTCTTCAGCAACCATTTGTTCAGCCCTGAGCGCGAGAAGCTTGGCTGGAAGGTCTTTGGCCGCCGCCTTACACCGCCGATTCACGGCCAAATCATTGTGCCTGGCGATTCGGCCATCACCGACCTGAGCCAATTGGCCGGCAAGGACATCGTCTACCCCGGACCTGAAGCCTTGGTGTCTTACAAATTTCCCTACGCCAATTTACTGAACAAGAAGATCGACACCAAGGTGGTGTTTGCCGGCAATGCCGACGGCGCCTTGGCCCAGTTGTTCAGCGGCAAGGCCAGCGCCGCAGGCGTGAATTCGCAATTGGCTGAAAACTATGGCCGACGCGAGGGCAAAAAGTTCCGCGTGCTGTGGAGTTCAGAACCCCTGCACGACTTGGCTTTGATGGCTTCCGCCAAGGTTCCCGCCAAGGATGTTCAGGCGGTGGCCAAGGCCTTTGCCGGCATGCACAAAGACCCCAAGGGCAAAGCCATCTTGGCCGAGGTGTCCAAACATGTGGGGCTGACCGACGAGGCCTATTTCATCCTCTCGGACGGCAGCGAGTACGACCCCTACCGGCGCTTTTACCAAAACGCCCCGGCCCAACTGCGCTGACCGGCAAGGCTGAGGCCAGGTGATGCCCGCCTTGCGACTCTTTCCCTCCAGCCTGATCGGTCGGGTCTTCCTGCTCTACCTGATCTCCTTGCTGCTGGCGGTCGGCGGGGCGATGGGTTGGTTCGCTTCCCGCAGCTATGCCGACAGCATCGCCGGCGCCCAAGACTCCGCCGACACCTTGATCAGCCTGCTCGGCCCCGTGGTGACCGAGTCCGCCGTGATTGGCGATTACGACACCATCGAGCGAGCCCTGGAGCGCGCAGCCAAACACACCGACATCAGCGCCGCCATCTTCATCGACCTCAAGGGCGGTTTGATCGAGCGCCGCGGCCACAAAGAATCCGTTCTCAAAGCGCCTGACTGGCTGTTCAAGGCGATCGAAGAACAGCTGCCGGAACTCAACCTGAACGTCTCTGCGGGCGGGCGAGACTATGGCGTGCTGCGCCTGCGCTTCAGCATCGCGCACATCGCCACCACTTTTTGGCAGCAGACGATTGTGGCGATCGGGCTTTCGGCGTTGGGTCTATTGATCGGCTTGGCGATGGTCTGGTGGCCCTTGAATCGATGGCTCGGCAACCTCGGTCGCATTCAGACTTTTGGCGAACAGCTGCAGGTGTCGGGCGGGGCCCTCAGCCCTATGCTGGCCGATGACGCGCCGCTGGAATTCCGCAAGACCTTTGAAGTGCTGAATCAGGCCGCCAGTTCCTTGCAACAAGAGCGGGAGCGGGCCAGCGTCACCTTGGCTGCCATCGGCGACGGCATTGCCACCACCGATGCGCAGGGCTTGGTGCTGCTGGCCAACCCCGTGCTGGCCCAGATGCTGGAGCGCCCTTCCGAGCAAATTCTGGGTCAGCGTATCCAGGACTTGCTGCCCGATGTGGCGCTGAACCCGACAGCCGGTAGCAGCTGGAAGACGCGCATACGACTCAAACCCACCGCCGGTGGTGCCCGTGTGCTCGACCTCAGCCGCACCGCCGTGATGGACAGCAACGGCAGCTCGGTCGGTTGGGTCTATGCCTGCCGCGATTTCAGCCAGCAGCAGGAACTGGACGACCGACTGCAGGACGAGTTACGCGCCCGCGCCAAAGTGATGCAATCCTTGCGCGAGATGTTGCAGGGTTTTTCAAAACCCGAGCTTGCGGGTCATGAGGCGGGTGCCGACAGTGCCGAAAACACGATCCTGCTCAAGCTGGTGCAAGACCTGATCGTCCAGCTGCGCGAACGCGGTGAACAGCTGGCCACCATCTTCGCGCTCAGCCCAGATGGCTTCGTCTGGTTTGATGCCGCAGGTTTGACGCGCTATGTCAGCCCGGCCTTCACGCGCCTGTCCGGCATTCCCTCGCAAAGCGCCTTGGGTCTGCAAGAGGATGTCTTGTTGCGCGCATTGTCTGCAAGGCAGGACGGCGAAGCCGCAGCCATCGAGAAGACCCAATTGCGCCACGGCCGCTTGCGCCTGTCGATCGAGCGCCCGACCCGTCGGGTGCTGGAGCTGACGCTTCACGAAGGCTCGGCCCGCGAAGGCGGCGAAACCTCGCAGCTCTTGCACCTCAGCGATGTCACGCATCAGGTCGAAGTTGACCAGATGAAAAGCGAGTTCTTGTCCACCGCGGCCCATGAATTGCGCACGCCGATGGCCAGCATCTTTGGCTTTACCGAGCTGCTGATGACTCGGGACAATATTGCGCCGGATCGTCAAAAGCAGATGCTGGCGCGCATCTATCGGCAGAGCCAAGCCATGATTGCCATCCTCAACGAACTGCTCGACTTGGCGCGCATCGAAGCGCGGCGCGGTCAGGACTTTGAGATGGAATTGCTGGACCTGAACACCGTCATTGAAGAGGTGGTGCAGGACTTCAAAGCGCCGGATGAGCGCCTAGGCCCTGAACTGAGCCTGCCCGCGAGCAGCAGCCAAGTACAAGCAGACCGCAAGAAATTGCAGCAAGTGCTGCGCAATCTACTTTCCAACGCCTACAAGTACTCGGCAGTAGGTGGACGTGTCTGGCTGCGCGTGAGTCAGGTGGCCGAAGCCGATGCGGCGCAAGTGAAGATCGAAGTGCAAGACCAGGGCATCGGCATGACGGCCGAGGAGCTCTCACATGTGACGGAACGTTTTTACCGTGCGGACAAATCTGGCACGGTGCTGGGCACCGGACTGGGCATGAGCATCGTGAAAGAAATCGTTGAGTTGCATGGCGGCCAACTGGCCCTGGCCAGCGAGCTGGGCCAGGGCACCACGGTGAGCGTCTTTCTGCCCTGTGCGCTGGCGGGAGGCTTGTGAGTTCGTCTGGTCGCGATCGATTGTGGCATCGGCCGGCAGTTGGTTTGCTGACTCGAGTCACCTTAGCGCTGGCTGGCCTCTTGCTACTGTGCGAGGCATTGAACGTCTATGGGCTGCGGCCGCTGTTGAGCCAGCAAGACTGGGCCTTGCGCCTGTGGAGCGAGGTCTTGCTGCTGGTCTTGCCCGCGGTGCTTTATCTTGCATGGCGCGGAGAGCGCTTGGCGCGATCCAGCCTCGGGCCTGGCGAGGGACTGGCGAAGGCACAGACACAGACACAGACACAGACACAGGCACAGGCGCAGACCAAACCCTTGCGCCGCGCACGCATCACCCTGATCTTGGGTCTCTTGCTGACCGCTCTGCTGCTGCACTATCAAATTGCGAATTTGCGCAACATCGCGCTGGTGCGCTTTGATCGCCTGGCCGCCGGCTTGGAGGACGATGTACGTCGGCGTTTTGAGCACCCCGGCTACGGCATGCGTAGCCTGGCCGCACTCCACGCGGCCAACCTCTCGCTGCGTCGTGAAGAGTTCGCCAACTTTGTGCGCGCCAACCGCCCCCCGATTGATTTCAGCGCCATCAACAGCTACGGCTTTATCGAACGCGTCCGACGCGATGAACTCGAGGACTTCATCCACAGCCAGCGCAATACCGGCGTACCCGACTTCGCGGTTCAAGACGCGGGCGAAAACGGTGACCTCTACATCATCAAGTTCATCGAACCCCTGGCCTATCACCGTGCCGCCTTAGGGCGCAATCTCGGCGCCGAGCCGGTCCGGCGCGCAGCACTTGAACTGGCCTATCGCTCTGGCCAAGCCACCTTGTCCGGCGCCGTCATGCTGGAGAACAAGGGCGAATCGGCGACAGGCTTCCTTTATCTTTTGCCCCTGCACTATGTGGGTGCCGCCACGCAAAGCGAAGAGCAAAGAATCGCCGCAACGGCCGGCCTGATTTTCGTGCCCTTGGTGATGGACAACTTGATGGAAGGCATAGGCTCAGGCATCCAAGGTCTGCTGGACTTTGAACTCTATGACGGTCCAGCGCTGGAGCCAGCAGGCCTGGTGTACAGCCTGGGCCAGGAACTGCAAGTGTCCAGGGCCCAAACTGCCCGGAGTCCCGACAAAGATTTGCGTGGCCACATGTTTCAAGCACGGCGCAACTTTTTCGTCGGTGGCCGCGAGCTGAGCCTGCGAATCAACAGCACGGACCGATTCGCCGAGCTCGCCATAGAAAGCCGCCCAATTTTGACCAGCTTGGGTGCTGCGGCCATGAGCTTGTTGGCCGCTGCCATCGTCTGGCTCTTGAGCATGGGCCGGGCTCGCGCCGAGCTGCTGGCCGAAGACATGACGCTCGATCTCCGGCAAGCGAAAGCGGTGGCCGAAACGGCCTTGCGAGACCATCGCTTGATGCTGGAGACCCTGAACCAGCATTCTTTGGTGTCCATGGCCGATGCACAAGGCCGCCTGATCTATGCCAACGACGAGTTCTGCCGCGTCACCGGCTACACACGTGAGGAGTTGCTGGGCCAAAACCATCGGATCGTTCATGTGGTGGACGAATCAAGGGCCGCGCTGAAAGAAGGCAGCGCGATCCTGGCCCAAGGGCGCAGTTGGTCCGGAGCCATCGGCTTTTGCAATCGCCAAGGGCAGACCTTTTGGGTCAAGCTGACCGTGGCGCCTAGCCTGGACTCGCAAGGTCAGGTTGAGCGTTTCGTCGCCATCCAAACCGATATCAGCACGCAAAAGCAGCTCGAAGCCACCTTGGCCCTGAGCAATGAACGCTTTGCCTTGGCCTTGGAAGGCGGCTCAGATGGTCTGTGGGACCGCATCGACACCCAGGCGGATGCCGAATGGTGGTCACCGCAGTACTACCGTTTGCTGGGACTGGAGCCAGGCGAGGTGACCGCCAGCGCCAGCCAGTTTGAAGAACGTTTGCATCCCGATGATGCGGCCCGACACGCGGCGGCCCTGGTGGCGGCCTTACAAAATGAGGCGCCCTACGACCTAGAAATCCGGCTTTATATCCGCGGCTGCGGCTACCGCTGGTTCCGTGCGCGCGCCAAGGTCTTCTTCAACACCGAAGGTCAACATCGGCGCATGGCAGGCTCGCTGCAAGACGTCCATGAGCTGAAGATGGCTGAGGCTCGCATGAAGGAACGCAGCGAGCAGCTGGCTGCGGTTTTTGCCCTGAGCCCGGACGGTCTGGTTTCCATCGGCACCGAGCACACGATACGTTATGTCAGTCCGGCCTTCACCCAACTGACCGGGCTGGGCGCCGATGCGGTGCTGGATCTGGAACCCAATGCCCTGCTGACGATGCTGCAAGCGCTAAGCAGAGCAGAAGGTACAAAGGAGGATACTGACGCAGACGAAGTCTTGAACTTGAACGCCCTCAAGCAAGGCCCACTGAGCCTCACGATCCGAACGCCCCAGCATCGTGTCTTGTCCTTGAGTTTGCATGAGGGCGGCACTGGCGAGGTCACCCAGGTGCTGTTGCTGCGCGATGTCACGCACCAGCATGAGGTGGATCGGCTGAAGAGCGAGTTCTTGGCGACGGCCGCTCATGAGTTGCGCACACCCATGGTCAGTATCTACGGCTTTACCGAGTTGCTGATCACGCGCGAGTTGGCGCCCGAACGCCAAAAACAAATGCTGGAACGGATCTACCGCCAGAGCCAGGCCATGATCGACATCCTCAACGAATTGCTGGACCTGGCTCGCATTGAGGCCCGACGCGGCCAGGATTTTGAATTGGAGGACACCGATTTGCGCGTGCTCGTCCAACAGGCGCTGAACGACTTCCGAGCGCCGGAGGGTCGCGACGCGGCGACGTTCGAGGGCGACACCGCGCCCCTGACGGTCCATGTCGACGCCATGAAGATTCAGCAGGTGCTGCGCAATCTGCTCTCCAACGCCTACAAATTCTCTGAGAGTGGTCAGATCTGGGTGCGACTCAGCCAGCGCACGGCGACGCCCGACTCGCCGGCGCTGGCCTGTATGGAAGTTCAAGACCAAGGCCGAGGCATGACGCCTGAGCAACTGGCCCGTGTCACCGAACGCTTTTACCGCGCCGATCAGTCCGGTACCGTGCTGGGCACCGGACTGGGCATGAGCATCGTCAAGGAAATTGTCAGCCTGCATGGTGGGCAGCTTCAGCTGAGCAGCGCCCTGGGCGAAGGCACCACGATCACCGTCTTGTTGCCTCTGGCTGTCACGCTCTCTGGGCAGTCGGATTCCTCAGCTTTGGCAGGTGAAAACCCCTCTGTTTGAGATTCCAGCCGCGTCGCCAAATGGCCTAATCGTGTGCAAAGCCACGAGCCAGGGCTGCGCGCAGCCTTGGCCCGGTTTACAGTGCGACAGGAGTCGCTGAAGCTGCCCGCCTCACTGTGATGGACAAAGCCTGAGGCCTTGAACCTCTCAACCTTCGAAGCCTACAAGAACACAAGCAATGGATGCCACCTTGGCCGAGCCGCCCCAGTCCGCCCTTTCCGGCGTGGCACGCATGCTGGTGCACGCCGGCAAGCTGCAAGCCAAGGTCGCTGAGGACTTGGCTCGGCAGGCGCGCGAGAAGAAGATCAGCTTCGTCAATTCGGTGATTGCTTCTGGCGCCGTCTCCTCCGTAGACCTGGCTCACACGCTCTCCACCGCCTTGGCCCTGCCACTGCTGGATCTGAACGCCATGGATCCGCAGCGCATGCCGCACAACATCATCGATAGCAAGCTGGCCTTGCAATATCAGGTGGTGGTCTTGGGCCGGCGCGGCAGCCGGCTCTTCATCGGCGGCGCAGATCCGACCGACCAAGAGGTGGTGGAACGCATCAAGTTCGCCACCCAGCTGGCACCCGAGTGGGTGATCGTCGAACACGACAAGCTCGTCAAGATGCTCGCCGGGTCCGCCAGCAGCGCCGCCGAGACGCTGGAGTCCATGGCGGGCGGCGACTTCGACTTTGACATCGGCGAAGAAGAAGCCGCGCCCCAACAAGAAGCCGCCGAGATGGGCGATGTGGAAGACGCACCGGTGGTGCGCTTTCTGCAAAAAATGCTGGTCGACGCCATCAATATGCGCGCCTCTGACTTGCACTTCGAGCCCTATGAATACCACTACCGGGTGCGCTTCCGCGTGGACGGTGAGTTGCGCGAAATCACCCAGCCGCCGATTGCCATCAAGGACAAGCTGTCATCGCGCATCAAGGTGCTGTCGCGCCTGGACATTGCCGAGCGGCGTGTGCCGCAAGACGGCCGCATGAAGCTCAAGTTCGGCGCCAAGGCGATCGACTTCCGTATCAGCACCCTGCCCACCTTGTTCGGCGAGAAGATCGTGATCCGGATTCTGGACCCCTCGTCCGCCAAGCTGGGCATTGACGCCCTGGGCTACGAGAAGATCGAAAAGGAACGCTTGCTGGCCGCCATCTCGCGCCCCTACGGCATGGTGCTGGTGACCGGGCCCACTGGCTCGGGCAAGACGGTGTCGCTGTACACCTGCTTGAACATCCTGAACCAGCCGGGCGTCAATATCTCCACCGTCGAAGACCCGGCCGAAATCAATTTGCCGGGCATCAACCAGGTCAATGTCAATGACAAGGCCGGCTTGAGCTTTTCTGCCGCCTTGAAGTCCTTCTTGCGCCAGGACCCCGACATCATCATGGTGGGTGAAATCCGTGACCTGGAGACGGCCGACATCGCCATCAAGGCCGCACAGACCGGCCATATGGTGATGTCAACGCTGCACACCAATGACGCGCCCAAGACCCTGACCCGCTTGCTGAACATGGGCGTAGCGCCCTTCAATATCGCGTCCAGCGTGCTCCTGATCACCGCCCAGCGCCTGGTGCGGCGCCTGTGCGAAAACTGCAAAGCCCCCGCCGAATACCCGCGTGAAGCCTTGTTGCGCGCTGGCTTTCAGGAAGAAGAACTGGACGGCAGTTGGAAGCAATACCGCGCGGTGGGTTGCTCCAGTTGTAACAGCGGTTACAAAGGACGCGTTGGCCTTTACCAAGTGATGCCCATTACCGAGTCGATTCAGCGCATCATCCTGGCCGAGGGTTCGGCCATGGACATCGCCGTGCAGGCCAAAGCCGACGGCGTGCGCGATCTGCGCCAGTTCGGCTTGGTCAAGGTCCGACTGGGTGTCACCACCCTTGAAGAAGTGCTGGCCGCAACCAATGAATAATTCGCACGCTTTTATCGCTGCGTGCACGGGGCTAGTGCCCAGGAGCTGATGGATATGGCAACGACGACGGCATCCAAGGGCGCGAATGACGCGACCTATGAATGGGAAGGCAAAGACCGTAACGGCAAGATCGTGCGGGGCGAGTTGCGCGCCGGTGGTGAAGCCATGGTCAGCGCCACCCTGCGCCGCCAGGGCATTCTGGTCAACAAGGTCAAGAAGCGCCGGGTCAGTGGCGGCAAGGCGATCAAGCAAAAAGACATTGCCATCTTCACTCGCCAACTCGCCACCATGATGCGAGCCGGCGTGCCGCTGCTGCAGTCTTTTGAAATTGTCGGCCGCGGCAGCACCAATCCCAAACTGACCCGCTTGCTGAATGACATCCGCCAAGATGTGGAGACCGGTACCAGCTTGTCCACCTCTTTGCGCAAGCACCCACTCTATTTCGATGCGCTGTACTGCAATCTGGTCGAGGCCGGTGAGGCCGCCGGTATCTTGGAGTCACTGCTGGACCGCTTGGCCGTCTACCAAGAAAAGACCGTCGCCATCAAAAACAAAATCAAGTCCGCGCTGACCTATCCGGTGGCCGTGTTGGTCGTGGCCTTTGTGGTGGTGGCCGTCATCATGATTTTTGTGGTGCCGGCCTTCAAGGACGTGTTCAAGTCCTTCGGCGCCGACTTGCCGGCGCCAACGCTCGCCGTGATCGCCATGTCAGAGTTCTTCGTCGCCTATTGGTGGGCGATCTTCTCGACGATTGGCGGAGGTCTGTACTTCTTCTTCCAATCCTGGAAACGATCGGTCAAGATGCAGGCCACCATGGACCGCATCCTGCTGAAGATCCCGGTTTTTGGTGACCTGCTTTACAAGTCGGCCGTGGCCCGCTGGACCCGCACCTTGTCCACCATGTTCGCGGCCGGCGTGCCCTTGGTTGAGGCGCTGGACTCAGTCGGTGGTGCTTCCGGCAACGCCATCTTCGCGGAGGCCACCGAGAAGATCCAACGCGATGTATCGACGGGTACCGCCTTGACCACCTCGATGCAATCGACCGGCATCTTCCCTACCATGGTGCTGCAGATGGCCGCCATTGGCGAGGAATCGGGCTCGCTGGATCACATGTTGTCCAAGTCCGCCGAGTTCTACGAGGACGAGGTCGATGAGGCCGTCAAGTCGCTGTCCAGCCTGATGGAGCCCTTCATCATCGTGATCCTGGGCGGCATCATCGGCGGCATCGTGGTGTCCATGTATCTGCCCATCTTCAAGCTCGGCCAAGTGGTTTGACGCTTGCCCTTTCTTGCCGAATTTGCCCATGAATCTAGATCTCAACTTTCTGCTCTCCCCCTTGGTCCTGGGCCTATTCGGCCTGTGCATCGGCAGTTTTCTGAACGTTGTCATCCACCGCATCCCCTTGATGCTGGAGCGCCAATGGATGGCGGATGCTGGCGCTCAGCTGGGTGATGCAGGCGAACTCAGCCGTGCTATGGGATTGCCGGCCGATCAGGCCGAGAAGCTGGCGGCGGCGGCCAACGCCTTGAGCGAGCGGATCGAGAAGCTACCGAAGTTAGGCATTGCCCTGCCGCGCTCACGCTGCCCCAAATGCGGCCACCAACTGGCCTGGCATGAGAATTTGCCCTTGCTGGGCTGGTTGCGACTCGGCGGCAAATGCTCCGCTTGCAAGACAGCCATCTCCCCGCGTTACCCGGTGATTGAGCTGACTTGCGGCCTCTTGTTTGCTGCACTGTCTTGGCGCTTTGGCGCGCAGCCCAGCACCTTGCTGTGGTGCGGCTTCAGCGCCTGCCTGCTGGCGCTTGCCGCCATCGACTGGGACACCACTCTATTGCCCGACTCCTTGAACCAGCCCTTGCTGTGGGCGGGCTTAGCCGCCGCATTGCTGGGTTTCACCATCCCCTTGGACGACGCCATGACCGGCGCTCTCGTGGGTTACCTGTCTTTGTGGTCGGTCTACTGGCTGTTCAAGTTGGTCACCGGCAAAGAAGGCATGGGCTATGGCGACTTCAAGCTGCTGGCCGCCCTGGGTGCTTGGTTGGGATGGCAAATGGTCTTGCCGATTGTGCTGGGCGCCTCGCTGATTGGCGCCTTGGTCGGCATCGGCTTGAAGATGAATGCCAAGCTGCGTGAAGGCCGCTATGTGCCCTTCGGCCCCTTCTTGGCGGGCGGTGGCTTTGTGGTGCTGTTCGCTGGCGCACCGCGGGTGCTGGGCTGGCTTGGCTGGGCATGAGAGGCCAGGCTTGAGGATAGGCCTGACCGGCGGCATCGGCAGCGGCAAGAGCACGGTGGCCAGCTTTTGGCGCGAAGCCGGCGCCGCCCTCATTGACACCGACGCGATTGCGAGAAGCTTGAGTGCGGCTGGCGGCGCCGCCATGCCGGCCATCGTGGCCGAGTTTGGTTCCAGCCTGCAAAGCGCAGACGGCGCCCTGGACCGCGCCGCCATGCGCGAACTGGCCTTCTCCGACGCCAGCGTCAAGGCCCGCCTGGAGGCCATTCTTCATCCCTTGATCGGCGCGCAAACGCGTTTGGAAGAGGCGCAAGCGAGGGCGGCGGGTCAGGACCTGATCGTTTTCGATGTGCCGCTGCTGGTCGAGTCTGGCCATTGGCGAGCTCGTGTCGATCGCGTCTTGGTGATCGATTGCGAAGAAGCGACGCAGATTGCCCGCGTCAGCCAACGCCCCGGATGGACCGAAGAAGCGGCCCGCGCGGTGCTGGCCGCGCAAGCCAGCCGGACGCAGCGTCGCGCTTGTGCGGATGCAGTGATCTTCAACCAAGAACTGTCCCTGGAGGCCTTGCGCAGGCAAGTCCTGACCCTCGCCCAGGCTTGGCGACGAGGTAAATAGTTCAATGCGCAGCCTCTGCCGAGGCTGAGCCGCCGCAGGCTATGGAACAATCGCAGGGTTTGGCGCGTGAAATCACGCGCGCCGCCGCCCACAAGCTGACCGATAGGGATGACCGCCTTGGTCCTTTACGAGTACCCGTTCAACGAGAGCATCCGCACGATGCTGCGTCTGGAGCATCTGTTTGACCGTCTCGGTCAACTGATGGAGCGCGAGACCGCGCTTGACCACCATTTCGCCCTGGTCACCATTTTCGAGATCATGGACGTGGCCGCCCGCGCGGACCTGAAGTCCGATCTGCTGAAGGAACTGGAGCGCCACAAGGCGCAGCTGAACGGCTATCGCGGCAACCCCGGTGTGGCCGAGGCTGTCCTGGATGAGGTGATCGGGCGCATCGACCGCGCCTTTGAAGGCCTCAACAAGCTCAGCGGCAAAGCGGGCCACGCGCTCAACTCGAATGAATGGCTGATGAGCATTCGCAGCCGCATCAGCATTCCTGGCGGCACCTGCGAGTTCGATCTGCCGGCCTATTACACCTGGCAGCAATTCTTGCCGGTGCGCCGTCGTAACGACCTGATGCAGTGGACGCAAAGCCTGATGCCGCTGGCCGAAGCGCTGCAAGTGCTGCTGGGCTTGCTGCGCGACTCGGGTTCGCCGCACAAGGTGGCTGCGGTGGCCGGTCAGTTCCAACAAAACCTGGGCGCGGGCCGCAGCTTCCAGTTGCTGCGCATGCGCATCGACCCGAGCTTAGGCCTGGTGCCTGAGATCAGCGGCCATCGTCTGATGATCTCCATCCGCATGATGCGGCAAGACGAAGAAGGGCGCCTGCGCCCTGCCCCTCAGGACGTCAGCTTCGAGCTGACGCTGTGTGCATGAGCAGCCAAGACATCAAGACGCAAGAACGCATCGTGCCTTGCCCCACATGCCGGGGCGACTCGATCTTCGCGCCCAGCAATATGTGGCGGCCTTTTTGCAGCCAGCGCTGCCGCCAGATCGATCTGGGCGCCTGGGCCAGCGAGAGCTTCGCGGTTGAAGCCAGCCCGCCGGTCGAGGACGATTCCTTACCTCACTGATTCCACGCCCAAGGCCGCCAAGGCTTGGCGCGCCTCGGCTGCATTGGTGAACAAAACGGCCTGCCAGCCCAGAGCCTGAGCGGCTTCGATATTGGCCGGGTGGTCATCCAAAAAGATGCAATCCTGCGGCGCAAGACCAAAGCGCTGACTGGCGATCTCAAAAATCGGCTGCCGCGGCTTGGAATGCTTGACGCGCCCAGAAAACACGCCCGACTCAAACCACTGGTTCAGTGGATGGCTGCGCTCCAAGTGGTCGGCATAGGGCTCGGGCATATTCGACAGATAGAACAGTCGATGCCCGGCCTGCTTCAGCTCCTCGATCAGCGCGGCCGTGTCGGTTTGCAACTGCAGTTCATTCGGCACCTCCGCCACCACCTGCGCCACCTCGGCGCGCGGCCAACCGGTGCGCTCGGTGATTCGGGCAATCACCGTCTCGGCATCGATGAGCCCTTGATCAAAAGCCCCCCAGTCACCGCCATAGTTTTCAAAAAACTGCGCGGCGACCACGGCGCCTTCATCGACATCCGTCACCCGGTGCGGCCAAACCCGCGCCAGAAAACTGGCGGGGTGCCAACGGAACACCACGCCTCCAAAGTCAAAAACGATATTCATGCCAAGAGGTGTTTCAAAAGTCCGGCCGTGGAACTATCCAGGCCTGCGGTGTCACCACTGCTCAGGCGCGGCAAGAGCTGGCCGCACAAGGCCTTGCCCAGCTCCACGCCCCATTGATCAAAGCTGTTGATGCCCCAAAGCGCACCGCTGACGAAGACCCGGTGCTCGTACATGGCGATCAAGGCGCCGAGTGAACGCGGCGTCAGCTGATCCAAGACCAGGGTCGTGCTGGGCCGATTGCCGGGGAAGGAACGATGGCGAGCCACCGTCGCAGCGTCCAGCGCCTTGGAGGCCGTGGGAGCCGATTCACCCAACGCTTCTTCAAACGATTTGCCTTGCATCAGCGCTTGCGACTGCGCCAGGCAGTTGGCCAGCAGCTTGCGCTGCTGATCGGCCAGCCGCTCTTTCAGCTCGCCCTGAACATGCGCCCCGTGATTCGTGCGCTTGACGGCGATGAACTCGACCGGAATCACATCTGTGCCTTGATGCAGCATCTGGAAGTAAGCATGCTGACCGTTGGTGCCCGCCTCGCCCCAGACCACCGGGCTGGTGGCATAAGGCAAGGCCTGACCCTCTCGGTCCACGCCCTTGCCATTGCTCTCCATCTCCAGTTGCTGCAGATAGGCCGGCAAGCGGCCCAGGCCCTGGTGATAGGGCGCCACGCTGCGGCTGCTGAAGCCGTGGAAGTTGCGGTACCAAAGGTCCAAGACGCCCAAGAGCACCGGCAGGTTTTGCTCCAGCGGTGTCTGCGCAAAATGCTGGTCCATGGCATGCGCTCCGGCCAGCAGCGCGCGGAAATTCTCGGCACCGATGGCAATGGCGATCGGCAAGCCGATCACCGACCACAGCGAATAGCGGCCACCCACCCAGTCCCAAAAGCCAAAGGTGGTGGTGATGCCAAAGTCGGCAGCCGCCGCGGTATTGCTGCTGGTGGCAACGAAGTGGCGTGCGATATCGCTACCGCCGGCCGCCAAGAACCAGCTGCGTGCAGCCAAGGCGTTTGCCAGGGTTTCCTGCGTGGTGAAGGTCTTGGAGGCGATCACGAAGAGCGTGGTGGCCGGCTTCAAATCGCGCAGCACCGGGGCCAGGTCATGCCCGTCCACATTGGAAACAAAGTGCAGCTTCAAGCCCGGCTGGGTAAAGCTTTGCAGCGCCCGCACCACCATGGCGGGGCCCAGGTCCGAGCCGCCAATGCCGATGTGAACCACATCGGTGATGCCGCTGCGCGCGCTGTCGCGCACGCTTTCGGCATAGCTCAGCATCGCGCTCAGCGAGGCCTGCACCTCCTCAGTGAACAAGCCCTGACCGGCCGGCGCGCGCAGTGCGGTGTGCAGCACGGCGCGGCCTTCGGTGTGATTGATGGCCTCGCCGGCCAGCATGGCATCGCGTTGTGATTCAAGCCCGCAGTCCCGCGCCAATTGCAGCAGCAAGGCCAGGGTTTCGGCATCGATGCGGCTCTTGGACAAGTCCGCCAAGAGCTCCGGCGCCTGGAAGGACCAAGCGGCATAACGCTCAGGCTCTTCGGCAAAGGCTCGCCGCAGGTCAAAGCTGCTGCCAACAGCATCAAAACGCTGTTGCAGGGCAGACCAGACCGGGCTACGGTCACAACGCGAGGCAAAGGACATATCAACTCACAATCATCTGATCCAGCTTGGCCGAGTCCACGGCAAACAGGCGGATGCCTTCGGCCAGCTTCTCGGTGGCCATCGCATCCTGGTTGAGGGCGAAGCGGAAGCCCGCTTCATCGAAAGAAACCTTGGGCAGATCCAAAGCGCTGGCGGCTGCCGCGTCGAGCGCGCGCGTCAGCGGCGCCGACTGGGCTTGCAACTGGGCCAACAGATCGGGGCTGATGGTCAACAGGTCGCAACCGGCCAGTGCTTGGATCTGGCCGATATTGCGGAAGCTCGCGCCCATCACCTCGGTGCGGATGCCATGCTTTTTGTAATAGTTGAAGATCTGGGTGACCGACTTGACGCCAGGATCGTTCACGCCGGCTTGGGCGGCCTCGTCCCAGGCCTGTCCCGAAGACGCGGCGCTCTTCTTGTACCAGTCGTAAATGCGACCGACGAAAGGCGAAATCAGCTGGATCCCAGCCTCGCCGCAAGCCACAGCTTGGCAGAAGGAGAACAGCAGGGTCAGATTGCAGTGGATGCCTTCGCGCTCCAACTCAGCGGCGGCTTGGATGCCTTCCCAGGTGGAGGCGATCTTGATCAGCACGCGCTCGCGCGAAATGCCGGCGGCTTCGTAGAGGCCAATGATGCGGCGTGCGCGCAGCAGGGTGGCGGCCTTGTCAAAGCTCAGGCGGGCGTCCACTTCGGTCGAAACACGGCCGGGCACGACCTTCAGAATCTCCAGACCAAAGCGCACCAGCACCCGGTCCACCACTTCGTCCAAAGCAAGGCCCTTGTGAGCGGCGACGGTATCGCTGAGCAGCGGCGCGTAATCGGGCGACTGCACGGCCTTCAGAATCAGCGAAGGGTTGGTGGTCGCATCGCGCGGGGCAAACTGCGCCAGCTGCAGAAAATTGCCGGTGTCGGCCACTACCGTGGTCAAGGTCTTGAGTTGATCGAGTTGGTTCATCACAGCAGCACTCCAGAAAAAGCGATTCAAACCTCCATTAGAACCGCTCTCGGGCAGCCCCACTCGTTCAGGCCTTTGCATCGGGTTACAGACTCACGCAAGCGCAAACCCCCATGAGAAGCGCAAAAAAAGCCTGACACATTGACCGAACGACGAAACTCATGCATCATAATTCCAGAAACTTTGTTACATCAAGGGTTCATTTTTTCGATTGAACCGCAACAGGGCGCATTCCATGTCTTTCGATCTCGTTTTCTTCGGCGGCACCGGCGATCTCACTTGGAGAAAGCTGATGCCGGCGCTGTTCCAGGCCTTTCGCCACGGCAAGCTGCCGGCTGGCGGCCGCATTTTGGCGGTGGCTCGCGACGACAATAGCGACGAGCGTTACCGCGAATGGCTGAAGGAACGCTTCCGCGAGGTCGATGGCTCCAAGCGCCCCAATGACGAAGAGTTCGAGCGCTTTGCGGCGCTGATCCATTACCGCCGCATGGATCTGTCGCAGCCCGAGCATTACCAAGGCCTGAAGGACTGGCTGGATGAGCGCCAGGCCGACACGGTGGTGCTGTACCTGGCCACCAGCCCCTATCTGTTCACCCAAATCTGCCAGCAACTCGGCGCCGTCGGCCTGAACGAAGACCGGGTGCGCGTGGTGCTGGAGAAACCGCTGGGCCACGACCTGGCCAGCGCGCAAGAAATCAACCGCGTGGTGCGTTCGGTGTTCAAGGAAGAACAAGCCTTCCGCATCGACCATTACCTGGGCAAGCCTTCGGTGCAAAACCTAATGGCACTGCGCTTTGGCAATGCCTTGTTCGAGCCGCTGTGGCGCCGCGAAAGCATTGCCAACATCCAGATCACCCTGGCCGAAGAGTTGGGCGTGGGCACCCGGGGCGCTTTCTACGACGGCACCGGCGCTCTGCGCGACATGATTCAAAACCATGCGCTGCAATTGCTGACCATGATCGCGATGGAGCCGCCCTCGACCAATGATGCCGATGCGATCCGCGACGAGAAGCTGAAGGTCTTGCGCTCGCTGAAACCCTTCACCGCCGAGACCGTGGCGCGCGATGTGGTGCGCGGCCAGTACCGCGCCGGCAATGTCGGCGGTACGGTGGTCAATGGTTACTTGGACGAAGCCAAGGTACCGGAGAACAGCCACTGCGAAACCTTTGTGGCGCTGCGTACCGAGGTGCAGAACTGGCGCTGGGCCGGCGTGCCTTTCTACCTGCGCACCGGCAAGCGCTTGGCGGCTCGCGACGCACAAATCGTCATCAACTTCCGCCAAGTGCCACACCCGATTTTCCCGGGCACCAACCAAGCCAATCGCTTGGTCATCAAGCTGCAGCCGGAAGACGGGCTGGAGCTGCAACTGCTGGCGGCCAAGGGCGGCGCCCATGGCGAAGCACTGACTCCAGTGTCGCTGGACCTGGACTTTGACAAGGCTTTTGCCACCAACCGCGTCGGCGCTTATGAGCGCTTGCTGTTGGATGCAATCGGGGGCCGGCTGAACCTGTTCGTGCGCAGCGATGAGCAAGAACAAGCCTGGCGCTGGGTGGAACCCATCTTGGACGCCTGGGAACAAGACAGCACCGGCCCACGCCCCTACAACGCCGGTTCCTGGGGCCCTGCGGCCGCCAGCGCGCTGGTGGCCAAAGACGGCTTTGCCTGGGCGGAAGAACAGTGAGCATTCTGGAACGGGTCAAAGCCGCCATTCCGGCCCTGCCGCCGGCCGAGCAGCGCGTGGCCAAGCTCTTGCTGAACGACGCCCGCGCCTTCGCCAACCTGCCGGTCAGCGAGTTGGCGGACCGTGCCCATGTGTCCAAGCCGACGGTGGTGCGCTTTTGCCGCAGCGTCGGCTATGACGGCTTGACCGACTTCAAGCGCAAGCTGGCCGGCAGCGTCAACGAAGGTGTGCCCTTTGTACACCGGGCGGTGGACGAGGACGAGAAGCCGGCCGATCTGATCGTCAAGGTGGTGGACAACGCGGTCGCGGCCCTTCTGCATTACCGCAATGACGCGGCCAGCCATGCGTTTGAAGTGGCGATCGCGGCCTTGTCAGAAGCGGCACGCAACAACCGTCGCATTGAGTTCTATGGTGTGGGCAACTCCGGCATCGTGGCGCAGGATGCGCAGCACAAGTTCTTCCGCCTGGGCATCAACACCGCCGCCTGCAGCGACGGCCATGTGCAGCTGATGAGCGCCACCATGTTGCAAGCCGGCGATTGCGCCGTCGTCATCAGTAACTCGGGTCGCAGCCGCGACCTGCTGGATGCCGCCGAGATCGCGCGCAAAAAGGGCGCCACCACCATCATCATCACCGCCAGTGGCTCACCCTTGGCGGCCTTGGGCCAGAGCCCCGGCCAGGTCTTGTTGGCGGTGGATCACCCCGAGGACTTTGACCGTTACAGCCCCATGGTGTCGCGCTTGCTGCACCTGATGGCAGTAGACATCTTGACCACCGGCGTGGCGCTCAAGCTGGGCCAGAACCTGCGCCCCATGCTGCAGGAAATCAAGAAGAACCTGCGCGGCAAACGCTACGTTTGACGAGCACGCGCGGATCGGGGGGCCAAGCGGCCCCGCACTGCATCAGGCCTTGGCGCTGACCTCGGCCAATTCGGGCCAAAGCAACTCGGCCACGCCATAGACCCGCGCCAGCTCTTGCAGCTTGGCCGGGACCTGGCAGACATGCAGCTTGACCCCTTCAGCGGTGCACAGGCGCGCTGCGCTGAGCAACAAGGTCAGCACCGAGGAATCAAATTGCTGCAGGTCAGCTGCATTGATGCGCAGCTCGGCACCTGCTGCACTGCGCACCTGCGCCGCTTCGGCACGCAGCCCCAGTTGCAACTGAGCCCAAAGCCCGGGTGCGTCTGCCATGCGCACCGAGGCCGGCATCCTCAGCATGCTCTCACTGCCACTCATGCCCACGTTCAAGCTCGAACTCAAGACTTGGCCGGACCGTTGGCGGCCTTCTGGTTCTTTTCGACCAGGGTCTTGATCAGGCCATCAATGCCATTGGCGCCAATCTCTTGGGCAAAGCTATTGCGGTATTGATCCGCCAACCAAATGCCCAGCACATTGACGTCGTAAATGCGCCATTCAGCACCGTCTTTTTCGAGGCGGTAGTCCAGCTGAATCGGGTCGCCCTTGCCGCGAATTTCGGTGCGAACCACCACTTCGGTCTCGCCCGCTGCGGCGCGCAAGGGCTTGAGTGCGATGGTCTGGTCCTTCACCTGCGTCAGCGCGCCGGCATAGGTACGCACCAAGAGAGTCTTGAACTCGTCTTGCAGGCGCTTTTGCTGCTCGGGCGTGGCCTGACGCCAGAAGCGGCCGACCGCCGACTGCGTCATACGCTTGAAGTTGATGTAAGGCATCACCTTGGTGTCTACCAGGTTGATGATCTTTTGCAGATCGCCGCCTTGGATGGCTTTGTCGGACTTGACCGCTTCAATCGTCTCCAAAGAGAGCTGGCGGATCAGCAAGTCGGGCGCGCTGGCGTCAGCGGCCACAGCCGGCAATGCGGCAGACAGGCTCATCGCCAAGGCCAACAAGCCTTGCATCAGGTGACGCTTGGATGCTTTCATGAATTCAATTCCTATCGTTGATTGAGGCCAGACCTTGTGCATCTCAACGCACGGGCCGGGGCTTGGGTTCACACCCACAAGGGGGAGGCGCGATCAGTGGCCGGCCTGCGGATTGCTTTTGTCCGCTGGAGTCTCTGGCACCAGCACCTCAAACTCGTCATCATCACTGAAGCTACCACGACGCTGAAGATAGGCGTCACGGTAGAAGGTGTACTTGTCCAAGGCAATGCCCTCCAGCATGCTGCTGGCGCGCAAGAAGTTGGCCCGCGCATTGATGGTTTGCAGGGTGTAAATGCCGACCTTGCTGCTGCCGTCCCGGAAGAGTACCGCGGGCGCTGCAGCCCAGTCGAAAGGCATGGCCAGCGTATCGCGCACCGATGAAGGACCAAACAAGGGCCAAACGATGTAAGCCCCGGTGCCGGTGCCCCAGCGACCAAAGGTCTTGCCCATGTCTTCACTCTTGCGCTCCAGGCCAATTTCGGTGGAGATATCAATGAAGCCCGCGAAGCCCAAAGTGGAGTTGAAGACAAAGCGCATGCCCTGCTCCACGCTGGCTCTGGGCCGCCCTTGCAGCATCAGATTGATGGCCGACCAAGCGTCACCGATATTGTTGAAAAAATTGTCCACCGACTGGCGGATGGGCGCAGGCACCACCTCGCTGTACACCGTGGCCACAGGGCGCAATACATGCTCGTCCAATGAGTCATTGAAGGCGAAGACCTTGCGGTTCCAGGACTCCCAGGGGTCCAACTTTTGGCCTTGCGGGCCAGGGCCACGCAGACTCGCGCAACCGCTGAACACGGCAAAGAGACTCAAGAGCAACAACCAGCGGCCTGCCGCCAGGGCTTTGTGCGCACTCATGGTTTGGGCTCACCCGCCGGAGCGGAACCGGTATCGGCCGCCTTGTTGTAAAGGAACTGGCCGATCAGGTTTTCCAGCACCACGGCCGACTGGGTCTGCTTGATGCTATCGCCGGCCGCCAAGTTCTTTTCATCGCCACCGGCCTCCAGACCGATGTACTGCTCACCCAACAAGCCAGCGGTCAGGATCTTGGCCGAGCTGTCCTTGGGGAAGACCACCTTCTTGTTCAGGCTGATCATCACCTTGGCCTGATAGCTCTTGTCGTCAAACACGATCGATTCCACCCGGCCAATCACCACGCCGGCGCTCTTCACCGCTGCGCGCGCCTTCAATCCGCCGATATTGTCGAACTTGGCGCTGACCAGATAGGTCTCATCAAAGTTCAGGCTCAGCAGATTGCCGGCCTTCAAGGCCAGGAACAAGAGCGCTGCGCCGCCCAGCAGCACAAAAAAGCCCACCGCCGCATCATGCCTCGAGGCTTGTTGCATGCTTTTCTCCGAATCTCGAAAACTAAATAGAAAACATCATGGCTGTCAGCACAAAGTCGAGTGCCAAGACCGCCAATGAAGCCACCACGACCGTGCGCGTCGTCGCCTGCGCCACACCTTCAGGCGTGGGCTTGGCGGTGAAGCCTTGCAGCAAGGCCACAAAACAGACCGTCACGCCGAAAACAAAACTCTTCAGAACGCCGTTGCCGACATCGGCCCAGACGTCCACGCCGCCCTGCATCTGCGACCAGAACGCGCCCTCGTCAATGCCGATCAAGACCACAGCCACCAGCCAGCCGCCGATGATGCCAATCGCCGAAAACAGCGCCGCCAGCAAAGGCATGGCGATCACGCCGCCCAAAAAACGCGGCGCCAGCACACGGGTCACCGGGTCGACCGCCATCATCTCCATGGCCGTCAATTGCTCGCCCGCTTTCATCAGCCCGATCTCGGCGGTGAGTGAAGTACCGGCACGACCCGCAAACAACAAGGCAGCCACCACCGGGCCCAATTCACGCACCAAACTCAAGGCCACCAGCAAGCCGACGGCCTCTGCCGAGCCGTAACGCTGCAAGGTGTAATAGCCCTGCAGCGCCAGCACAAAGCCGACAAACAAACCGGCCACGCCGATCAATGAAACCGAGTGATTGCCGAGAAAGAAGATCTGATCGCGCACCAGAGAAAAGCGCATCAGGCTCTGCGGCGAGCGCGCCAAAATTTGCAGGAACAATCGCGTCGATGCGCCAATATCGGCCAGCTTCAAACGCAAGCTGCGCCCGGTGTTGGAAGCAAGTTCCCTCATGCGCTCAGCCCCAAACCAAAGTCTTCTTCAACCGGGCTGGCCGGTTGATGGAAATGCACAGGCCCTTCCGGCTCGGCGCCGACAAACTGACGGACCAAGGGGTCTTGGCTCTGACGCAATTGCTCCGGCGTGCCTTGTGCCACCACCCGGCCATTGGCAATCATGGCGACCTCATCGGCGATGCCAAAGGTCTCATGCAAATCATGCGAGACGATGACGCTGGTCAGACCCAGAGCATCATTCAGGTCGCGAATCAAACGGGCGGCCACGCCGAGAGAAATGGGGTCCAGGCCCGCAAAGGGCTCGTCATACAGAACCAGATCCGGGTCCAAGGCGATGGCTCTTGCCAAAGCCACGCGCCGCGCCATGCCGCCCGAAATCTCCGAAGGCATCAAGTCCCGCGCGCCGCGCAAGCCCACGGCATTGAGCTTCATCAGCACCAAGTCGCGAATCATGGGTTCGGGCAGGCGGGTGTGTTCACGCAGCGGAAAGGCCACGTTTTCGAACACCGACAAATCGGTGAACAAGGCGCCGAATTGGAACAACATGCCCATGCGACGTCGGACCGCATAAAGCCCATCGGCATCCAATGGTCCAATGTCTTGCCCATCGAACAAGACCTGACCCTTGATCGGACGGATTTGCCGGCCCAAGAGGCGCAGCACCGTGGTCTTGCCGCCTCCGGAAGTACCAATCAGGGCGAGAACTTTGCCGCGCGGCACCGAGAGATTGACCTGCTCAAGAATGATCCGATCGCCATAGCCGCAGCTGACATCGCGCAACTCAATCAAAGGCGTGGCTTTGTTCTGCAACTCGGTCGTCGATGGATGTGGATTTTGGGCCATGAGCCTCGGGTGGGCGGGCCCAAAGCCCGAATTCCAAAAGGGCACATCATAGGGGAAACACTGGGTTGATGCAGAACGGCCGCCTATCGGCGGCCGTTCGTGGCTTTTCCCTGCAGATCTAGCGTCGCGCCGAGGTCATCGACCCGTCACTTCCCGCCAAGAGGTCTTGTTGGCCTTCTCCAAAAAGACCTTCTTCGGGCTCACCCCGATGTTGATCAGTGGCTTCTTGGTGAGCGTCGTCAACGCGCCTTTGCTGGTCACCGTAAAGCCCGCAATCATGGAGCCAGTAACCTTCACGGCGGCGTATTGGCTGACATTGGAGCCATTGGCCACATCCAAGGTGTAGAGCCAGCCATAACCATCTCCTGTGGTGCAGGAGGCCAAGCTCAGAGGCACATTCGAGCCCGCCACCAAGGTGCTGCCGATCATCTGCATATTGACGTTGATCCGCTCGCCCGCGTCGGGCAAGTCCAAAAACCATCCATTCTTGCTGCTCCAGTCGACCACGTTTTTGGTCAGGGTACGGTTGGAACCACCATTCGCGCTACTCAAAGTTTGTTGGACCAAACTGGGTCGGACCTTGCCGAGTCCGACGGCACTCAAGCTGTCTCGGATGCCGTAAATGCTTTGCACGGTTTTGTCGCTCATATCGGTGGTCCCCAACATTCGCCCCGTACCCACCAAAACAGCTGAAGTGATGAAGCCCTTCTGGTCGATCTTGGTCAACTGCGGCACCGTGGTGATGGGCTGAGGCTTGCCGTCAGCGTTTTCCAATGTCGCCAGCAGCAAAGCTGCATTCTTGGGCTCTTGAACTCCATCGATGTCGATACGCCAGAGGTTGCCCAGAGTATCCCCGGCGTAAAAGCGCTCAGCTGTGGCGTCCCCCACCTTGTTTTGCCAAGCTCGAATCGGCCCAAGTCCGCTGGGAGTCGATGCATCCCCTGCACTCGTTACAACATCCGGGGCGCTGCGCAGCCCGGTAAGAGCATTGAGGGTGTACATCCGGCCCTTGCCATCGCCGACATTGTTGTAGCCCGAGGGAAAGACCACCACCCATTCACCGGATTTGCGCTTCACGATGGTCGGCCGCGCGTAAGTCAAACCCAAGTTCGAATCGGTGAATTCCCACAGCAAGGTCGGCGTCGCAGCGGGGTTGGTAATGTCCAGCGCCACATAGCTCTTGCCCCCTGCGCCCATGCCGGCGATCAGAATCGTGCGCCAACCGGTGCCGGCTGAATAGACGTCTGCAGCGATCGGCGAACTATCGACATAGAACTGATGCTTGTCGCTGTAATTTGCATCCGCCAACTTGTACATATTGGCCCGCACGGCCGACGGGATGAAGGCCCACAACTCTGCACCTGTCAAAGCGTCGAACGCATGAAGCATGCCGTCGTTGGCCCCGACATACACCACGGCTCGCCGGGTTTTGTTCGCCGATTGAAAGGCCTGGTAGCTGGCGTCGTTCAGATTGGCCCGAGGCGCGCTGACATACATCGGGCCGGAGCCCACGATGTCCCCCAACACACCGTCCCGCGTGCGGAATGGAGAGGTCTCGGTGCCCCGCAAATAGGGCACCAATTTCTTGCCGTCGTTGGCGATCGCCTTGTCGCTGTCGGACAAAAGCACACATTGCGATAGCTTGCTGCACTGCCCGTCGACCTCAGTCTTCAGTCCGTCACTGTCCAAATTGCTATAGGTGTACTCGCGCAAGACCTTGGCCGAATTGGCGTAGTAAATTTTGCGATTGCTATTGGTCTTGAGTAACGCCGTGGCACTCCATTCCGCGAGATCCTTGCCGTTCGAATCCATCATCAAGGGATTGCCGGTCTCGACATCGAGGCGATAGGCCTTCAGGTCACCAACCCAGATGCCAGAAGTGAAGCCTGCGACAAAGACCTGGTTATCACCCGCGACCGGTCTCAAGGTACTCGCTGCAGCTGTCGAACCAGAGGCGTTTTCCTTGGAGATTTCCGTCAACGCTGTCTTCAAGCCCTGGGTTACCGCATTTGGGTCAGCCACGTTAAAGAACAAACCTCCACCATTGACGGCAGCGTGCCAGAGATCATCCACATGGGCCGGCGAAGTACTGGTAGAACCCGCCACTGGCGTGGGCCATTGCTTGGTTCCCTGTTTGATCTCAAAAAAGTCGCCCGAGGTTTGCTTCTGATAGTTTGGGTCAAACTTGATTCTGCCGCTCTGCCCCAAGCTCATGGTGAAGGTGGTCATGCGCTGCAAGGGCACGATGGTGTCGTCGCATACGTCGACACCCATGGAGCCCGTGCAATAGTTAGAGCCCGTCGGCCGCAGATCGGTGTTGTAGTAGTAATAAGCAACGTCCGCCAATGAGTTGCTCGAAGCTCCGGCCGTCGTGCCCGTGCCATCACGCATGGGCCGGTCAGCAGCACCGTCTTGGTTACCGACGGTGTTGTTATCGACTTTGTAGGCGCCATACCGATTCGTGCCCGAAGTCACCTCCGCATAGGTATTCCAGCCGCCGTCAGTGGCCAGAATTGCAAAGTTTTTCTGGCAGGAGTACTGCATGGGATCATTTTTTGGATCAGTGCTTTGACCGGGCGCGCGGCGGGCGAAATAGCGTCCCGCCGTCGACAAGGCCCCGCGCAAGGGCGTGTATCCCGAAGGATCGGTAGCATCCAAATAGGCGTAGAACTGGTTGCGTTGCGTGCTATCGAAATCACGCACATTGACAAACATCTTGTCGGTCGCCTCTGGCCCCCATTTGGTGTACCAACTGATGGAGTTGGACGACGTAGCCATTTGCTCTTCCACCGTCTTGCTCAAGATCGTGGTGTAGCCGACGCGGAACTTATCGTCGATCTGTTTGAAGGCCTGGCTGACCACGGTCTTCATCATGTCCATGCGGTTGCTGTAATAGCGATACCAATTGGCAAAAGCCTGTGCCTTTGGATCGGTCGGCGTCATGATCTGCCGGGTGAACACCGCAGACCCCGGAGCTTTGCCGACGACGCTATTGCATTCCGTGTAGAAACTGGTGCTGGTGTCGACATTCCCGTTAGAGAGGAATGAGTAGGCCAAACGGCTGCTGGAGTTCGGATAGGTGTAGTAAACGAAATGCGGATGGCCGGTGCCCACATACGGCGTGCTCAGCGTGTGGCTGCCGGAGGTCGCCACGATCTTGATACTCAAGTTGTTGCTGGACGAGCTGTAACTGGCATTGACCATGCCAATCATCCACTTCTGCTTGTTGCTGTCGTCATAAATGGTGACCAACTGATCAACGGCATACCAACTGGATGAGCGGGAGCTCAAATTGATCTTCACGACCAACGTCGAGCCCACCGCCACATTCACCAGATTGGAGCCTTGCAATGGCCGCCGTGAATCGTAGTTATTGCTGTCCTTCACTTCCAACCAACTGTCAGCATCAAAAGACGCAGAGATGGCCTGATTGCCTTTGGAACTCCCATCCGCCTTGACCGGAGGTGGATAAGGTTGCGAAGGATCAAAAGCCAGGCCATTGCACTGCACCGCATTTAATCCATAGCGCTGAGTGCCCATATCCGCTTCTTCCGGCAGATAGTTGCTGGCCATACTTCCAGAGTCATCCAGAATGAACAACAAATTAGGCTTGACCGGCGTGCCACCAGCGGTGATCAACGGCGTTTGCGAAATGTCGGTCAAGCCAGCATGCCCGGAGCTGAAACCGAAAGTCAGTACCGCAGTGCAGAGCCAAGACGCCGAAACGCTCAGTTGCTTAGAAAATGAAGAGACTCGCATGGGAACTCCCGCTGAGTGAAAAGCTTGCGGATCAGAAATGAACCATGGTTTCGGTGAAGGTCACCGTGCCCTTGGCGCCAAGGCTGCGCGTGATGACGCGAAAGAACGGGGCGGGGGCCTGGTCCGAGGAGAGTTGCTGGCCGTAGCTTTCGCCGCCACCGCCACGGTCAGAGCCAGAAATCAAGTCAGGGATAGGAGGGCGGGCGCAGGAGCCATCATCCATAACGATAGGGCCTGCAGCGACACACATCCGAGTGATCACATAACGGACACTCTCCTCACCCACTTGCATGGCGGGCGAGGCCTGAACGCAGGTAGGCTCACCCACATCCCGCCCATTGACACGACAACCGTTGTCGTCCCAGTCCACTAGGGCCTGGACATTGGCCGAGTCAGCGGACCGGGCCGCAATGTCCAAAGTGTTCATAGAGGAGGCGTAATAGCCGTTGCCCGGGAGGTCGTTGTCCAAACCGCCGTTTTGGATATTGGCAGCCAACCAGGTCATGGCCTGTTCCGCCGCCCGCCCGCCCGCCGTCAAGCCTGACTGCTTGAAGGCCAAGTTGCCGAGTGCAAGCACATTGGTATCCACCGCGCGAATCAAGGCCACCGCACCAAAGGTCAGGGCAACCAATGCCAGCAAGGCAAAGATCAAGGCCACGCCCGCCTGCCTGACATGAGTCAAAGCATGGCGCTTGTGCATAGCGACGCTTCGTTTTGATTGCTTGTTCATCTACAGATCCCTCAACTCAAGCCTTGTTCCACCGAGAGTCGGGATTCAAGGTGCGGCGACCGGGATGGCCGAATGCCAACGTTGATTCCGCAATGGCACCAAGGTGTCAAAGACCTGGTAGCGGTAATGCTTCCAGTCGGCAGCACCGTCGACCTTCAATTCCATACACATGCTTTCGCCGCAAGCCACCGCGCCCGCAACTGCCGCCGCAGTACCGACATCCCACACCGGGTTTCGGAAGGTGACTTCTTCTTTCTCGTACTGGGCACTGCGAGCCACTACCGCGATGCGCACTGCGACCAAGTTCTGCCAAATACCCTGATTGCCCACCAAGGGCGCGGGCGTAACGGCGTTATAGGTATCCACCGATCCATCACCGTCAGTGTCCCAGCCATACAGAGCCTTCATCTGCATGATGCCGCCTTGCAATTGGCTCACCGTGCGAGTCATCAACGCCGTGTTGAGTTGGCTCATCGTCAAGCGCTGCTGGCCATCAACCGCAAATATCAAGTCATTGAAAGTCCCCATATTCACCAGCAAACTACCCGAGGCATTGATGGGCGCACAACCTTGGCCCGCCACGCAAGGCGCTTGGGTCCCCAGAGTTGGGAAGCCGGCGCTATTCCAAGGCGCCACTGTGGCACGTTGAACGGTTCGCGCCGTCAGGCCGGTGGCCTGAAACATTTCGCAGTTCGAGCCGGTATTGACCACGGACACCATCAGATCGCCCGGAACCGTTCCCAAAGATGAATAGACCCAGTAAAAGGTGTCGCCTGCCGCGTAATTGGGCGCCACGGTGCGGGTCGCCACGGCAAAGCCCACTTGAGGTACACCTGCCGCCGGATTGGTGGAAATCTGTTTGGAACTGGACAGAACACGCAACTGGTCGCTAGCCCCCGCCGCACCCGGTGTGATGATCACTGGGGCCAAGACCTGCGGCAGCACCGGTGCGGCCGCACCAATGGCTGCGGGAGCCCCGTTAAAGCGGGCATCAAGCACGCAGCCAATGGCATTCGGCTCGCTCGAAAAGCCATAACCTGCCACGGCCACTTCACGCTGAATTGCATGCAGTGCCAAACTTCCGGTGATCAAGGCGTCGGCACCTTGAGTCGTGCCGCGACGCTGCCCTTCCGCTGCCGTCAGCACCGTGGAAATCACCAGGGTGCTCAGCAGGCCAATCACCAAACCCACCATCAGCTCGATCAAACTGAAACCTGTTTGTGTACGCAATTGCACGGCGCCACAAACGAGATGAGCCCGGGTGTTCATGCGATCTAGTCGGTTCATGACTCAACCCTCAGCTGATGACGGCGCTGGCAACATAACGACTGCTGCCTTCGCCAGGCCGCGTCCAGGTGATCTCGATTTGGACCTGCTGATTAGCTGCATCCCAAATGACTCTTGAACCCGCAGCCGGCAGCATGCGCTTGAGCTTGCGATCCCAGTCAGCACAAGGGGCATGCCCGGCACATTGAGCCGTGACGTAACGCGGCAGATTGGCCGGTGCATCCGCCCACATCGTACCGAGCAGCTCATTGCCCAGATTCATGGCTTCGGCACGGAACTTAGCGCCGGACTGAGCCTTGGTCATGGTGGCTTGCAGCCCCACCAAACCCAAGACGCCAAAAGCAAAAATCATGATGCCCACCATGGCCTCAATGATGGCAATGCCTCGCTGGGAAGATCCGCGACGATTGGGCCGGTGGAATGCAGTTGTACGCATGAGTTTCACCATCATTTCTTGCTTGTTTCCCTCGCTGACACGATCAGCAACGGCGCGGGTCATTCGCAGCCACATTGGGGTCGCACAGTCGTACAGAGCCCCCGGGGTTGATATCAATGCGCAAGTCGCGGGCATCGCCTTCGCTGTGTTTGATCACAATTCGAGCCGCAGAAACATTGGCCGTCGACAGTTGACCCAAGCTGGTGAATGTGACGCGGTTGGCTCCGACACCATTGGCATCAAGGGCTTCAACCAAGACTGCACGACCACCGTCGCTAGACGCCCACTTTTCGATCACAACGGCGCCATCGTCCTGCGATGCTGCGCTTGCACATTTGCCGCTTGGATCTTGGCCACTGACCACCCAGGAGCTGCCCTCACTGCTGATCTGGCAGCTGTTGGTCAAACCAATTTCGCTCGCGTCACTGACCAGCCAAAAGCTGACCGATCCGTTGCGGCGCAAGGCCTCCAAACGCGCGCGCTCCAAGCCGCCCTTCAAAGACTCGCCCACATTGCGCACCGCCAGATTTCGCATCCAGTTCGACACCTCGGGCAAGACGGCAAAGACCACCATCCCCAGCATGGCCAAAGCGACCAAAAGCTCGATCAGGGTGAGGCCACCTTGCCTCGAGGAAAGCAGCGCAGGCCCGCTGCGAGCGCGCAGGGCGTCCATCAGCACTCATTCCCTTTGAGTACCCAGCAAGCCTTATTCACCGAAGCGTCCTTGTAGCGGGTCGTCGCCTTGGCATTGTTTTGGTTGAGGGTGTAGACATGGCCGATCGCCTTGCCGGAGGAGCCCGTGGCGGTCAGAACATACCCTTGGCCGGCATCACTCAAGGCACAACTGAAAGTGAAGTAGGTCGTGCCTGCATCCACAAAATTGCTCCAAGCGGGCGCATTTGCACCATCGGCGCAAGCGCCCGTGCCGTAGCGGCGGTTGTCCTGGTAGTACTGCTCCATCTTGACGCGAAAGGAGGCCAAGCCTGCAATGCCCTCTGGCAACTGCCCTCGCCTCACATTGTCTTGATAGGCCGGCAAAGCAAAGCTCGCCAACAGCCCAACAATCGTCAAAGTGATCATGGCTTCGATCAGGGTGAAGCCTCGACTGCGCAGCGACTTCAGCTTTTTGGACGGAGAGAAACTCGGTGAGGATTGGGACAGCGTATTCATGGCGACGGCAACTCCGTGAGGCAAAGGCGACTGGGGAGACCCCGGGATTCGCAGCGATTGGTGACATTCTGAGCAGCCGCCGCGCCATTGGATGTGAAGGACTTCACACTTTCCAGCCCCCCTCAGATGAGCGGGTGGGCACTTGCGACCAACGGACAGGCACTGGTAACGAACTGCTACAACAAGCATGGTGCAACAGGGCCGGAAAACCGAAGGCATGAAAAAAGCCACCCGAGGGTGGCTTCTGTAGGACTGGGCGGCTTGCCTTTAGCGCGGCAAATCGCTGTTGCCCATGAGGAACTCATCGACCGAACGTGCGGCCTGGCGCCCTTCGCGGATGGCCCAGACGACCAAGGATTGGCCACGGCGCATATCGCCCGCGGCGAAGACCTTGTCCACATTGGTTTTGTAGCCGCCAGTGAAATCGGTGCTGGCCTTGGCATTGCCGCGTGCGTCTTTGCTGACGCCGAAGGCATCCAGCACGGTCGCAACCGGCGACACAAAGCCCATGGCCAGGAAGACCAAGTCGGCCTTGATGACCTGCTCGGAGCCGGGCACTTCCACCATCTTGCCGCCCTGCCACTCGACGCGCACCGTCTTCACGCCGGTCAGCTTGCCTTTCTCGCCCACGAATTCCTTGGTCGAAATAGCGAACTCGCGTTCACAACCTTCTTCATGACTGCTGGAGGTGCGCAGCTTCAGCGGCCAATAAGGCCAGGTCAGCGGGCGATCTTCCACCTCGGGGGGCTGTGGCATCACCTCAAACTGGGTGACGCTCTTGGCGCCGTGACGGTTGCTGGTGCCGACGCAATCGCTGCCGGTGTCGCCACCGCCGATCACGACCACATGCTTGCCATCGGCGCGGAGCTGACCTTTGAGCTTGTCGCCCGCGTTGACCTTGTTCTGCTGCGGCAGGAATTCCATGGCGAAATGGATACCCGCCAGGTCGCGGCCGGGCACCGGCAGGTCGCGGGAGTTCTCGGCGCCACCAGTCAAGAGCACAGCATCGAACTGAGCCTTCAGTTCGTCCGGGCTGATCGATTCCTTGGCCCAGTTGGTGACCTTGGAGTCTTCCGGCAAATTGGCCACGATCACGCCGGTGCGGAAGACCACGCCTTCGGCTGCCATCTGCACCACACGGCGGTCGATGTGCGACTTCTCCATCTTGAAGTCGGGGATGCCATAACGCAGCAAACCACCGACCCGGTCGTTCTTCTCAAACACCGTCACGCTGTGGCCGGCACGAGCCAGTTGCTGCGCAGCCGCCAGGCCAGCCGGGCCGGAGCCAACGATGGCCACGGTCTTGCCCGTCTTGACTTTGGGGAGCTGCGGCTTGACCCAACCTTCGGCCCAAGCCCGGTCGATGATGGCGTGCTCGATGGACTTGATGCCCACCGCGTCGTCGTTCACATTCAGCGTGCATGCCGCCTCGCAAGGCGCGGGGCAGATGCGGCCGGTGAACTCCGGGAAGTTGTTGGTGCTGTGCAGGATGGTGATGGCATTGGCCCAGTCCCCGCGATACACCAGATCATTGAAGTCCGGAATGATGTTGTTGACCGGGCAGCCGTTATTGCAAAACGGCGTGCCGCAATCCATGCAGCGCGCGGCTTGCTGCTTGGACTGATCGGCGTTCAAGCCGATGACGAACTCCTTGTAGTTCTTGACCCGCGCGCCGATGGGCTCATAGCCCTCGTCCAAGCGCGCATATTCCATGAAGCCGGTGACTTTTCCCATAGCTGTTGCTCCTAAATCAGGCCTTCACCGGCTTTGCAGCCGGGGCCTTGGCGTGTTCGATGGTGGCGCTGGCCTCTTTGGCCGCATGGATCTCGCCCAGAGCGCGCCGGTACTCGTGCGGGAAGACCTTGACGAACTTGGCACGCGACTCGGCCCAGTGGTCCAGCAGATGGCGCGCGCGCGCGCTACCCGTCCAGCGGTGGTGGTCTTCCAGCATCTTCTTCAGAATGGCCTCGTCGGTCTGCGCCTCGGCGTCGCCCAGGTGATGCCAGATGGCGCGGTCCACGGTGGCCTCTTGCTCATGCGCGGGCAGCAGCTTGTCCAGCGCCACCATGCTGGTGTTGCAGCGCTTAGAGAACTGGCCATCTTCGTCATACACATAGGCGATACCGCCGCTCATGCCAGCGGCAAAGTTGCGGCCGGTCTTGCCCAGCACCACCACGGTGCCGCCGGTCATGTATTCGCAACCATGGTCACCCGTGCCTTCCACCACGGCGGAAGCGCCCGAAAGACGCACCGCAAATCGCTCACCCGCCACGCCGCGGAAGAAAGCCTCACCGCGGGTTGCGCCGTAAAGCACGGTGTTGCCGACGATGATGTTTTGCGTTGCATCGCCGCGGAAGTCGATGCTGGGTCGCACCACCACCCGGCCACCCGACAAGCCCTTGCCGGTGTAGTCATTCGCATCACCGATCAAATAAAAGGTAATGCCTTGGGCCAGGAAGGCGCCATAGCTTTGACCGCCGGTGCCTTCCATCTGGATGAAGACCGTGTGGTCAGGCAAGCCTTCGGGACGACGGCGGATCAACTCGCCGGACAGCATGGCGCCGACGGTGCGGCGCACATTCGTCACCTCCTGCATGAACTGCACCTTCTCACCCTTCTCAAAGGCGGGCAGGCACTTTTCGATCAACTTGACGTCCAAGGCGCGGTCTAGGCCATGGTCTTGCACATCGTTGTGGATGCGCGCCACATCGGCAGCCAGGGCCGGGCGATGGAAGACACGGCTGAAGTCCAGGCCGCGCGCCTTCCAGTGCGAGATGCCTTTGCGGGTGTCCAGCAAGTCGCTGCGGCCGATCAACTCGTCGAACTTGCGCATGCCCAGCTGGGCCATGATCTGGCGCGCTTCTTCGGCGATGAAGAAGAAGAAATTGACCACATGCTCGGGCTTGCCAGTGAACTTGGCGCGCAAGACGGGGTCTTGCGTGGCAACACCCACCGGGCAGGTGTTCAGATGGCATTTGCGCATCATGATGCAGCCCTCGGCCACCAGCGGCGCGGTGGCGAAACCGAACTCGTCGGCACCCAGCAGCGCACCAATGACCACATCACGGCCGGTCTTCATCTGACCATCGGCCTGCACACGGACGCGGCCACGCAGGCGGTTCAAAACCAGCGTCTGCTGAGTTTCGGCCAAGCCCAGCTCCCAAGGGGTGCCGGCATGCTTGATCGAAGACCAGGGCGAAGCGCCGGTACCCCCGTCATGGCCCGCGATCACCAGGTGATCGGCCTTGGCCTTGGCCACGCCGGCAGCGATGGTGCCCACGCCGACTTCCGACACCAGCTTGACCGACACATCGGCCCTGGGGTTGACGTTCTTCAAATCATGGATCAGCTGGGCCAAGTCCTCGATCGAATAGATGTCGTGGTGCGGCGGCGGCGAAATCAGGCCGACACCCGGCACTGAGTAACGCAACATGCCGATGTACTCAGACACCTTACCGCCGGGCAGCTGACCACCCTCACCCGGCTTGGCGCCCTGGGCCATCTTGATCTGGATTTGATCGGCGCTGACCAAGTACTCGGTGGTCACACCAAAGCGGCCCGAAGCGACCTGCTTGATCTTGGAGCGCAGCGAATCGCCTTCCTTCAACTCGTAGTCGACCGCAATGACCTTGCTGCCGATCACGTCTGAAACCTTAGTGCCGGCGACGATCTTGATGCCCTTGAGCTCGTTGCGATAACGCGCAGGGTCCTCGCCACCCTCGCCGGTATTGCTCTTGCCACCGATGCGATTCATGGCCACGGCCAGTGTGGCGTGTGCTTCGGTGGAGATGGAGCCCAGCGACATGGCGCCGGTGGCAAAGCGCTTGACGATCTCGGCAGCCGACTCCACCTCATCCAGCGGAATCGCCTTGCTCGGGTCGAACTTGAACTCGAACAGACCACGCAAGGTCATGTGACGCTTGCTTTGGTCGTTGATGATTTGGGCGTATTCCTTGTAGGTGTCGTACTTGCCGCTGCGCGCGCTGTGCTGCAGCTTGGCGATGGCGTCAGGCGTCCACATATGCTCTTCACCACGGGCCCGCCAGGCGTATTCACCGCCGGCGTCCAGCATGCTGTCCAGCACTGGGTCGTCGCCAAAGGCGGCGCGATGCAGGCGGATGGCCTCTTCAGCCACTTCAAACACGCCGATGCCGCCCACCTGAGTGGGTGTGCCGCGGAAGTACTTCTCGACGAAGTCGCTCTTCAGGCCGATGGCTTCGAAGATCTGCGCACCGCAGTAAGACATATAGGTCGAGATGCCCATCTTGGACATGATCTTGGACAGGCCCTTGCCGATGCCCTTGATGTAGTTGTAGGTGGCCTTCTCGGCCGACAACTCACCCGGCAAGCCGGCGGCGATTTCGGCCAGAGTTTCCAGCGCCAGATAGGGGTGAACTGCCTCGGCGCCGAAGCCGGCCAACACCGCGAAGTGGTGCACCTCGCGCGCGCTGCCGGTCTCGACGACCAAACCGGCCGTAGTGCGGCGACCTTCGCGCACCAGATGATGGTGAATGGCTGAAAGAGCCAGCAGCGCGGGGATGGCCACACGGCTGTCGCTCAAGCCACGGTCGGTGATGATGAGGATGTTGTGGCCGCTCTTGATCGCGTCTACCGATTCGGCGCACAGCGAGGCCAGTTGCGCTTCAACACCTTCATGCCCCCAGGCCAGCGGATAGGTGATGTCCAGCTCGTAGGGTTTGAACTTGCCGTGGGTGTGGGCTTCGATCTGGCGCAGGCGCGCCATGTCCTTGAAGTCCAACACCGGCTGCGACACTTCCAAGCGCATCGGCGGATTCACCGCGTTGATGTCCAGCAGATTGGGCTTGGGGCCGATGAAGCTGTTCAAAGACATCACGATGGCTTCGCGGATCGGGTCGATCGGCGGGTTGGTCACCTGCGCGAACAACTGCTTGAAGTAATTGAACAGCGGCTTGTCCTTGGAAGACAGCACGGCCAAGGGCGAATCATTGCCCATGGAACCCAGCGCTTCTTCACCGGTGGCGGCCATCGGGGCCATCAGGAACTTGATGTCTTCCTGGGTGAAGCCGAAGGCTTGTTGGCGATCCAACAGGCTGGCACTGAAGCTGAAGGGCTTGACCTCGACGCCCTCAATGTCATCGAGTTTGACGCGCACGTTCTCGATCCACTGGCGGTAAGGCCGGGCATTGGCGTACTGGTTCTTCAGCTCTTCGTCATCGATGATGCGGCCCTGTTCCAGATCGATCAGGAACATCTTGCCGGGCTGCAGACGCCACTTCTTGACGATCTTGTTCTCAGGCACCGGCAGCACACCGGACTCGGAGGCCAGGATGACCAAGTCATCGTCGGTGACGCAGTAGCGGGCTGGGCGCAGACCATTGCGGTCCAGCGCGGCACAGACCTGGCGGCCATCGGTAAAGACCATGGCGGCCGGGCCGTCCCAGGGCTCCATCATGGCGGCGTGGTACTCATAAAAGGCGCGGCGGCGCAGGTCCATGTGCTCATGCTGCTCCCAAGCTTCTGGGATCATCATCATGGCGGCATGGGCCAGCGGGTAGCCCGCCATGGTCAGCAGTTCGATGGCGTTATCAAAAGTGGCCGTGTCGGACTGATGCTCAAAGCTGATGGGATAAAGCTTGTTCAGGTCATCCCCCAACACCGGCGACTTCATCACCCCTTCACGGGCGCGCATCCAGTTGAAGTTGCCCTTGACCGTGTTGATTTCGCCGTTATGCGCCACCATGCGGTAGGGGTGAGCCAGCGGCCACTCAGGGAATGTGTTTGTCGAGAAGCGCTGGTGCACCAGGGCGATGGCGGAAACGACGCGCGGGTCAGCCAAGTCCTTGTAGTAGCTGCCCACCTGGTCGGCCAGCAGCAGGCCCTTGTAGATGATGGTGCGGCAGCTCATGCTGGGCACGTAGTACTCGCGGCTGTGAGTCAGCTTGAGCGCCTGAATCGCGCTGGAGGCCGTCTTGCGGATGACGTAGAGCTTTCGCTCCAAGGCATCCGGAACAATGATGTCGGGGCCGCGGCCGATGAAAATCTGGCGAATGATGGGCTCTTTGTCGCGCACGGTGGGCGACATCGGCATCTCGGCATCGACCGGCACATCGCGCCAGCCCAGCAAGACCTGACCCTCGGCCTTGATCGCGCGGGCCAGTTCTTGTTCGCAAGCCAGACGGGAGGCGTGTTCCTTGGGCAGAAAGATCATGCCAACGCCATACTCACCGGGCGGCGGCAGCTCCACACCCTGCAAAGCCATTTCAGCGCGGAACAGCTCGTCAGGGATCTGAATCAAGATGCCAGCGCCATCGCCCATCAGCTTGTCGGCACCCACCGCGCCCCGATGGTCCAGATTCTCAAGAATCTTCAGACCTTGCTGAACGATGGAATGCGCCCTCTGACCCTTGATATGGGCGACAAAGCCCAGACCGCAAGCGTCTTTTTCGTTCTGCGGACGGTAGAGGCCCTGGGCCGCCAGTTCGTCTTTCTCGGCTTGAAACTCTGCTGCACTGCTCATGGCACTCTCCGACGTAATTCAGTTACGGCCTAGAGGTTACTTCGGCAGTCCTTTTCCATCAAGCCCAATTAAATAGGGTCAGAGTCAATTAAAAACTGAAACATCTTGATCGAAGCAATTAAATGGGGTCAGAGTCAATTTTACTGATCGACTCAGGTGCAATTGGCACCAACTTGGGGCGACCTCGCGGTCTGGGCAACAAAGGCAGAGCCGTCTTTTCAGCCAGAGATTTCAGGAAGAGCGGCGACCCCAAGGGCCGCCCCTTCATCGCCGCATCATGAAACTGCGCCCTGTCGGCTTCAGCGACGCCCTGGTTCAGCAAGTCACGATAGTTGGCTTCGCGTTCGAACGGTGTATTGCCCATAGCCCAGAACATGGCATGGTCATGCACCAAGGGGTCGCTGCGTCGCCCAAGGTGATGAGCGCAGCTGGACCAAAGGTAGTCCGACGCATCAGGACACAGGCCGGCCCTGACAGGGTTGAGCTCGATATAGCGCATGCAGGCCATCAGGTGACGCTCGCTATCGATCAGCCCCGCACGAAAACGCCCTTCCCAAAGCGTGCCGCTGCGACCATGTTTGTGATTGAACCAAGCCACATAGCGCCGCCCAAGTGCTTGCATCATTTGGCTGATGCCTTGGTCAGAAACCGGGGTAGCCAGCAAATGCACATGGTTGTCCATCAGCACATAGGCATGGATGTCGACCTTGAAAGTGGCTGCGCATTCCCGCAGTTGCGCCAGATATTGCTGGCGGTCAACGTCACTCAGAACGATGGCCTGACGGTTATTGCCGCGCTGAATGACGTGGTGTGCTTGCCCGGCAAGCACGAGGCGAGGAAGTCTGGCCATGACACTTCGCCCCAGATTGGGGCGCAAAAATTGAACCTGACCCCATCTTAAAAGTGGAATGACTTGTTAACCTAGAACAACGCGAGCCCGGTCAGTCTTTGGTGCTCGCGGATGGCGAAGCGGTCGGTCATGCCGGCGATGTAGTCGGCGCACGCCCGGTGCAAGCCTTCGTCGGAAGAAGCCTCGCGATATTCCGGCGGCAATTGGGTGCTGTCTTCTGCATAGATACGAAACAGGTCGCGCAACACTTGCTCGGCCCTGAGCCGCGTCGCCTGGACTTGCGGGTGCCGGTAAAGGTGAGCAAATAAAAACCGTTTCAGCTCGGTGCTGGCGGCGCGCATGGCAGGGCTGAAAACTACCAGCACTGCTGAACCACGTACATCCTCAACACTCGAAACAGCCGAAGCCTGCAGGGCAGCTCGTGTGGCGTCGATGATGTCGTAGACCTGAGCAGAAAGCATGCGCCTGATCGTTTCCGCCAGCAAGCGCTTGCCTTGCAGGCCCGGATAGGCCACCAAGGCTTCTTTCAGATAGCCCTGCACCAACGGCACCGTCTCCAACTGCGCCAAGTCGAGCAAGCCAGAGCGAACGCCATCGTCAATGTCATGGGCGTTGTAAGCCACTTCGTCGGCCAGGTTGCAGAGCTGCGCTTCCAAGCTAGGTTGATGCCCAAGCAAAAAGCGTTCGCCCACGCCGCCTGGCTCGATCTGCTCCAAATGCAAGGCATTGCGACGCGCGCAGTGCTTAAGAATACCTTCCCGAGTTTCGAAGCAAAGATTCAGGCCATCGAAAGCGGGGTAGCGTTGCTCCAACTTGTCGACCACTCGCAAGGACTGCAGGTTGTGTTCGAAGCCGCCGTGCGCCTTCATGCATTCGTCCAGCACGTCTTGCCCCGCATGCCCGAACGGTGTGTGGCCCAAGTCATGCGCTAATGCCACAGCCTCTATCAAGTCCTCATCCAAGCCCAGACTGCGGCCGATGGAGCGCCCCAACTGAGCCACCTCCAGGGAATGCGTCAAACGGGTTCGAAACAGATCGCCCTCATGATTCAGGAAGACCTGGGTTTTGTAGACCAAGCGCCGGAAGGCGGTGCTGTGGATGATGCGATCGCGATCGCGCTGAAACTCACTACGCGTTGGCGCTGAAGGCTCAAACACCCGGCGCCCGCGGCTTCTCTCGGGGTCACAGGCGTAGGGAGCAAGCATCATCAGAGGGTAGTCCCGATTCAGCGCATCAAGGAACGCAGTGGCTGGCCAAGACCTGGGCAACCAACTCGTCTGGCGCTGCATGCATGCCCGCCTGCCCAAGCGACTCGATCAAGACAAAACGTATCGCGCCACCCTCGGCCTTCTTGTCGACTCGCATCAGCTCTAGATATCGCTCAGCCCCGAGCTGAGGCCCCTGCACCGGCAGGCCGGTACGCTCTATCAAGCGGCGCATACGCGGCAAAAACTCGGCAGGCATCAATCCCAGTCGAACCGACAGGTCACTGGCCATCACCATGCCACAGCCCACCGCCTCGCCATGCAGCCACTCACCGTAGCCAAGCCCGGTCTCGATCGCGTGGCCAAAGGTGTGCCCGAAGTTGAGAATCGCACGCAACCCTTGCTCTCGCTCGTCTTGCCCTACCACCCAAGCTTTGATCTCACAGCAGCGCCTCACCGCGTAAGCGAGAGCCGCTTTGTCTCGAGACAGCAATGCATCAAGATTGGCTTCGATCCATGCTAGGAAGGCCGCATCTGCAATCGGGCCGTACTTGATCACCTCGGCCAAGCCCGCCGAAAGCTCACGCTGGGGCAAGGTATCCAAAGTATCCAGATCCGCTATTACACGCGCCGGCTGGTAGAAGGCGCCCAGCATGTTCTTGCCCAGCGGATGGTTAATGGCAGTCTTGCCGCCCACTGATGAATCCACTTGCGCCAACAAAGTGGTGGGCACCTGCACAAAGGGCACGCCCCGCATATAAATGGCGGCAGCGAAGCCCGTCATATCGCCAATGACCCCTCCGCCCAAGGCGAACAAAACAGTCTTGCGGTCAGAGGCGCTGGCCAGCAAATGATCAAAGACCAGATTCAGAGAATCCCAATCCTTGTACTGCTCGCCATCCGGCAACTGCACCACATCCACCCGAGCATAGTGCGCCAAGAGTTGGGCTCTGAGGCGCTCCTGGTAGAGCGGAGCCACGGTCTCATTGCTGACGATCAATGCCGCAGGCGCCTTGGGCAAACCTTGCCAGGAAGATGAAGCCTCCAGCAGCGCGGAGCCAATCAGGATGTCGTAAGCCCGCTGACCTTCATCAAGTGAGATCGGCACCGTTTGAGTTGAATTCAAGCTCGAGTTGGGGGAAGTCTGTGGCGCTGTGTTCATAAGCCCAAGTGTACGGGGGCTATTGAACACCTACTCCCGACAAACACACCGAAACAAATCAAGCAGGCTGTTAGGAGATGCAGCCAAATCGATATTGAATCGCGGAGTCACTCCACTTGAGGCTCTAACTTCGGCTCGGCTCCAACGGTCGCGGCTACCCGACTGGGGTCAACAATTCCCGCCAACTCCAGTTGCATCAGCGCCATATTGACCAAGCCATGCACCGAGGGTCGCCCCGTTTCAAGCACGAAATGGGCGCAACGTCGATAAAGCGGGTTGCGCTGCAAATACAGCTCGCGCAACTTGCCCAAGGGGTCGCGAACCTGCAGCAATGGCCTTTGAGTGTCATGGCGCAAACGCCGAAACAGCTCCTCGGGCGTCGAGCGCAGATACAGCACAGTGGAGCGCCGATGCAAGAGCTCGCGATTCGCCTCCCTCAGCACAATGCCACCGCCCGTGGCCAACACCAACTCACCCTCCCGGGCAAGAACCTCGGCCAAGACTTCAGACTCCAAATCACGAAACGCGGCCTCGCCACTTCGATCAAAAAAAGTCTTGATCGACTCGCCGAGCCGCGTCTCGATTTCGGTGTCGGTATCGACAAAGCGCATGCCCAATTGCCGCGCCATCTGCCGTCCGACGGTGGACTTACCACCGCCGGGCATGCCGACAAGAGAGATGACCTTCTTCAGCTCAGACACACGTACTCAATTGGGATTACTGCAATTGGTACTCTGACCGTAGGGGCTAATTCTGAATGGAGGATCCGCCTCATTCTTGATGATTTCAATAGGAACGATAGAAAGACGAGGTGTTCCTTTCAGCGTTCCCAAATTGTCGCCATCTGTAGCCAAACGGCCAGTCCAGGCAGGCGGACTCAAAACCCCCGTAGCACTTACCCGAACAGAAAACTCCGTCCAACTGCCCATACTCTGAGGATATTCAACTCGGAGCACTGCCACCCCGTTCGCATCAGTTTTCGTCGAACCGACCATGCTGATGGAAATATCAGACTTACGAGGATCCAACTGGCCGTTGCCATTCAAATCCTCACCAGTCTCAATGGTTCCATTTCTAAAACCGATTCCAGCGGAACTATCTTCATTCAGGCAAATTGCCTGCTCAAACTTCACCCACTTTTTGGCTACATTGTCGTAAAGATAGTAGCCCTTACGATAAGTGGGCATATCAACCAATGGTGACAACTGCACACCAGCTTTAGGATTGCCTGCCGAGTCAACCACCAGAACCACAAACTCCTGCATATAGGTATTCTTACTGGCACCGGTCAAAACCAACTCATTCGTACCAATCGAAATGGAAACCGGCTGCTCAGTCACGGTCAGAGACACCACCAACTTTCGACTGGCAGGACACGTCGCAATTGTTTCCACCGTGTCATCTTTTGAATAGCAAGCATAGACCTTGACTTGGTCAGTTGGGCTCGATCGTTGGCCAGCAATAAAGCTAGACACCGCATTGCCACTTGCATCAGAAGTGATGACTTTGTCTTTGCCAGAGCTGATATCGCCATCAGTACCACCAATATTGTCACCAAACCCCAAGCGAACGCGGACATTCGGGATGGGCTCACTCTTGTCCGAACGGAAAAGCAGCCTCAACTCTGCACGATTTTCAGTTCCACCCAATGCATTGACGGGAACGGACAAAGGCGCCGCTGTAAAAGTAGCAGAAGCAATATTGGTTGCTGCGGGAACGACGGCAATGGCACCATCCACCTGGATGGTACTCACCACCGAAGTGCCCCCCGCTTCAGCACGAATATCGACAGCACCCAAACCTGTCGCCGTGTACGTCAAACGGAACTTGCCTTGCAAATCAGACTTCAATGCCTGGCTCGCAGCTGGCGAAGGCGGATACACCACCGCATCCACTTCCGGCATCGGATTTGAATTCACGTCCGTCAGTGTGTAGTCAACCACCCCCACCTCGCCAGACTTCAGGGTCGCCGGCTGTGGTGTGGCTTGAAGCTTCGCCCCTGTTACTTTAAAGGATTTACTCTGTTTCAACGAATCGCTGGTGGAGGTAACAGTTATCGTCCGGTTGGCGCGATCAGCGCCAATCAATACGGAAGCTTTAGCTTGCCCATTTCCATCAGTGACCAAATTCCCCGGAACCAGCACAGCGTTCTGGTCAACCGAAAAGGTTACCTTAATCCCGGCCAGAGCATTGTTCGAACTATCCTTAGCGGTCGCCAATACATTAACAGTATCACTTCCAGAGTTCCCTACGGTACTCTTGTCTAACGCCAGAGTAAGTACGCTAGCTTTAGGAATTACGGCAACGGACTCAATTACGTTAAAAGACACTTCGCGAGACACTGTTCCACTAATGACTTTTATGGAAACTGGCCGGGAGCTCCTATTCGAACCCAAGCTAATATCTGCAACTAAATCTCCAGAAATAGCGTCAGTAGAAGTTTTCCCAGAAGCATTCACAACAGCGCCATCACTGGAGATATCCAAGACTTGAAAAACAATCGGAGAGCCCCCAATCGAATTTCGATTTGCATCCAGAGAGGTTACTGTCAGTTTGACTGTTTCACTGGCATTATTTGGAATGCTGGTCTTATCTAGAACCAAACGCAGATCGGCGACTTTGCTTCCGTTCACACTGTCAACCACGTCAAAAGTCGCTGTCTTTTTGATTTGGCCACTGTTGACGGTGAGCTTGACCGTCCGACTGGTCTTGTCCAGAAGCTGAACGACCGCTGTAATCTTGCCGGCCTCTTTTGAGGTGACCTTTGCGGAGGGAGTCACAACTGCGCCCGCATCCACTTCGACCGTGACGGGAACCTCAACGCCAGTCAAAGCAGCATTACCTGTAGTCAAAGCGGTGATGGTAAAGGTCACGCTCTCAAGTCCCGAATTGGGAACGGAAGCTTTGTCACTCACCACGGCCAAATCTACCAAGGCAGCCGGTGTCGTCGTTCCGTTATTCGGGTCCTGAAAAATCGGCTTGCCCGCATCTCCACCGCCACCGCCGCCACAGGCGATCAAAGTGGCTGAAACCAATACAGCAAACACGGCTCGCGCGAAGCGCCGTCCGAATCTATCGATGTAATTACTACTGCTGCTCATTTCTGCTAACTCCTGCATTGCCGGCGCTCGAGGACGCGGGCGCTCCCATGTGTCAGTGGATTTTGCTTCCTAGGCACTAAGTGCCATGCCAGAAAAAGGGGGTCGCAAGTGGGCTTGCTTAAGGTCAACGAACCGTGGCTCGGTCATTCACGACCTTAGGGGTCAAGAAAATCAGCAACTCTGTCTTGATCGACGTGCGGGATTTGTTCTTGAACAGATTTCCCAAATAAGGCACGTCTCCGAGCAACGGGACCTTGGAAACGTCTTCACGCTCGTCCTGAGTAAAGATGCCGCCGATGACCACAGTGCCGCCGTTCTCAACCAAAACCTGGGTCTGCACATGCTTGGTGTTGATGGCAAAACCCTGAGGGGTCAGCGTGCCGCGACTGTCTTTATTGACGTCCACGTTCAAAATCACATTGCCCTCGGGCGTGATCTGAGGCGTGACTTCAAGCTTCAAATTGGCTTTGCGGAACTGAATCGAAGTCGCGCCGCTGGCCGTGGCCACTTGATAAGGCAGTTCTTCACCTTGCTCAATCAGGGCCTTCACTTGGTCTGCAGTGATGACCCGTGGGCTGGAGACGATCTTGCCCTTGCCATCCGACTCAAGCGCAGACAACTCCAAATTCAAGAAACGGTTGGCCGTGGCACTGAACAGCGACAAAGCGAAATTGGCCGCGTTAGCACCGCCGAAACTGTCGGAGGACACATTGGCTGGCAAATTGATGAACTGGGTGTTTGAAAAATCGTTCACCGGGTATTGCAAGGTGCTGTAGCCCACGCCGTTGTACTTACCACCCGCCACCACGTAGTTGCCGCCACCCACCGGGTAGCCGGGAATGCCGCCCTGCTGTCCGCGCAGATCATTGGCACCCAACTTAACACCCAAGGCACGGCCGAACTTGTCATCGGCCTCAACGATGCGGGCCTCGATCAAGACCTGGCGGACCGGGATGTCGATCTTGGCGATCATGGCCTGCACTTCCTCCAGCTTGGACGGAATATCGGTCACGAACAGCTGGTTGGTGCGGGTCTCAAAAATCACGCTGCCGCGTGGCGACAAGATGCGCGAGGGGTTCTGTGCCCCGCCGCTCGAACCGCCGGCGCTACCGCCGGAATTCTGGCCGCTGAGGCCTTTGGCTACTTCTTCAGCCTTGGTGTAATTAAGCTGAATCGACTGAGTGCGTACCGGCTCCAGCTGCGCAATCTGAGCCTTGGACTCCAAATCCAGTTTCTCTTTCGCGGCCAGTTCGTCCTTGGGTGCAATCCACAGCACATTGCCGGACTTGCGTAGACCCAAGCCCTTGGCTTGCATGATGATGTCCAAAGCCTGATCCCAGGGCACATCCTTCAGGCGCAGCGTCACGTTGCCGGTGACGGTGTCACTGGTGACCACGTTGAAATTGGTGAAGTCGGCAATCACCTGCAGCAAAGCGCGCACTTCAATGTTCTGGAAGTTCAGCGACAGCTTGTCACCCGCGTAGCCTGGGCCGGCCACCAATTTATTGGGATCCAACTTTTGCTGGCGCACTTCCAGCACGAACTGGTTATCACTTTGGTAGGCGCTGTGCTCCCAGGCGCCCTTGGGCTCTATCATCATGCGAACCCGATCACCCACCTGAGTCGTCGAGATGGATTGCACCGGGCTACCAAAGTCAGACACATCAAGCTTGCGGCGCAGGCTCGCAGGCACGCTGGAGCGCAAGAACTCCACCACCAAGTTTTGGCCTTGCTGCTGAATATCGACGCCGACTTGATTGCTGGGCAGGCTGACCACAATGCGGCCGGCGCTGTCCTGGCCGCGACGGAAGTCAATGTCGCGGATTGATTGCAACTCGGCATTCAAACTCGGCGCAAAGTGGACCGGCTCATTGGCACCTTGAGGTGCAGTTGCGACCGCCGAGGGGGTTGCGCCCGGCGCGGTCTCCAACACCAACAACAAGGCATTGTCTTGAATCTCGGCCTTGAAGCCCGAAGGCTGGCGCAGATTCAAGACCACGCGGGTCCGCTCGCCCGCTTGAGCCACATTGGCGGAACGCAGATTGCCTTGATTGATTTCCACCAAGGAGCGGCCAATGCCGTTCACCACACCGGGCAGGTCAATCGCAATGCGCGGCGGCGACTGCACGGTGAAGCCCTTGGGCAACTCAGTCAAAGGTTGCGACATCTCAATCCGCACCACTTCGACGCCGGCTTGCTGCACGCTATTGATCGAACGGATAGCGGTTTGAGCAATGGCCGAACCGGCGGCAAACAAGCCCAGCGATAGAACCAAGCTCAAACCCGCTGCGCGCCAAAACTGGCCCCTGCCGAATTGGCCCATGCCTGAAGTCTCCTGCAATTGTTTCATCATCGTCCCTGCTCCTGAAGCTGGAGGGTACTGGTGCGTTCAATCCATTCGCCCGCCGCGTCTTGCACGACTTCCCGCAGGGTGATGTCTGTTTCTGTGATCTTCATCACGCGTCCAAAATTCAAACCCAGATGGTCGCCAGACTTGACCTGATAAAGCAAGTTATCGGCTCGCAGCAAGGCATAGCGTTGATCCGAGCGGGTGATGCTGCCGACCATGGCCATGCTGTCCAGGGGGTAGGCTTCAAGCGGCTCGCGCCGGCGATTCATCTCGGCACTCAACAATGAGTTGGGTTGCGCCGCCTCTTGTTTGACCGCAACGCTGAGCTTTTGGGTGCTGTAGGGATCCACGCCCGCAGCAGCTTCATAGGGCTGCGGCAAGAACTTCTTTGGCGGCACCAGCGGCGTGATGGTGGCGCGCGCTTCGCGGCGCTGCTGCTCCATCCATTGGCTGAGCTCATTGGTTTCGTCGGCACAGGCCGCCAGCAGGGTGGCAGCTAGCAGCATGACGCCTACATTCAGCGGCTTCACTTCTTCGCTCCTGCAGCAGCCTTGGCCGCCGTCTTCTTCTGATCGGCCACTTCGACCGAATCCAAATAGCGGTAGGTTCGAGCGGTCGCTTCCATGCTCAGATTGCCGCTATTGGCATCTTTGCCGGTCGGCGTCACCACGCTCAGGTTGTGCAAAGTCACGATGCGAGACAAATTCGACACATCCGCCGCGAAGGCGCCAATGTCGTGATAACGGCCCGACACGCGCAGAGAAATCGGCAGCTCAGCGTAATAGTCTTTGCGCTGTTCTTGGCCCGGGCGGAACAACTCGAACTGCAAGCCACGGCCCAAGCCGGCTTGGTTGATGTCAGACAACAGCGCGTCGATCTCGGCCTTGCCGGGCAACTGCTTTTCCAGCTGAGTCACGTATTCCTCAACCTGACTCTTTTGCTTACGCAACTCAGGCAGGTTGACGGCCTGCGCCAGCTTGCCCCTGAAGTCTTGCTTGAGTACAGGTTCACGAGCCCGCTCTGCGTCCAGAGCCGACTGCACATCGGACAGCAAGAACACCCAGCCCAGCACCATCACCAACACCGCCGAAGCGCAAAAAGCCGCCAGCTTAGGCAACAAGGGCCACTGGCCCGGCTCATTGGGATTCAGGCCACGGAACTGATCGGCCACGCCCTCAAACCAGCCGTTGAGGTCGAAATTGATAGATATTGCCTTGGTCGCCATACTTGCCTTCAGGACTTGTTGGCTTCAGCAGCCCGCGAATTGCCGGCTACACCCGAGGCCGCAGCTCCAGGTTTGCCCGGGACATCGCTGGCTTCACGGTTCGGATCTTTGATCGTGACGCGCATAGAGAAGTCGAGCAGTCGCTTTTGATCACGCCCACTGGTACTCAGGTTTGCCACCTTGATTTCCACCAGTTCAGGCTTTTCCAGCCACTCAGAAGAGCGAGAGGTGTTGCGCAAGAGCTCGGCAACACGCTCATTGGTTTGCGCAATGCCGTTAATCGTGACGACTTTGTCGGCCTGCCGGATGGCGGTCAGATAGACGCCCTCGGGCGTGTGGCGCGCCAATTCATTGAGCAATTGCACCGGCGTGTTGCGATCCGTCTGCAAGTCTTCTACTGCGCGTTGGCGCGATTTGAGCGACTCGATCTCGGCCTTCAAATTGGCAATGTCTTTGATCTGGTTGTCCAAGCGGCCAATTTCCAGGCTCAGGTATTGGTTTCGGCTTTGTTGCTCAGACGTCCAGTGCTGAAGCAAGGCATAAGTCAAGGCCACCAAGCCGGCGCCCACCAAAGCGGCGGCGCCCAAGCCCACAAAGAACTGCGCCTTGCGCCGCTTGCGTTTCTCTTCCCGGTAGGGAAGCAGGTTGATCAGGATCACTGGAAGAACCTCCGCATGGCCAAGCCGCAGGCGGTCAGGTAGGCCGGCGCCTCACGGCGCAGTTTGGGCTCGCGAATGGCAGAACCCAGCGCCATGTTCTCAAAAGGGTTGACCACCATGCAGGCAAAGCCAGTCAACTCGGTGACTCGCTCCTTCAGACCCGGCAAGGTGGCCGTGCCTCCAGCCAGCATCACATAGTGCACCTTGTGATGCGGCGTGCTGGTGAAGAAGTACTGCAAAGCCCGGCCGATTTCTTGCGACAGGCTGTCCACGAAGGGATTCAGCACGGCACTTGCGAAGTCTTCCGGCAAATCATTGGCCAACTTCTTCTGCTCAGCCTCTTCGAATGAAAAACCATATTGGCGCGAAATCAGTTGGGTCAGTTGCGAACCCCCAAACGCCTGATCGCGGTCGTAAAGCATTTCGTCGTCACGCAGAACCTTCAGGCTGGTGGTGTCGGCACCAATTTCAAACAGCGCCACCAACGCATCCTTGCCCTCATTGGGCAAGTTGGCAATCAATCGGCCCATGGCCATGCGCGATGCATGCGACTCGATATCCAGAATCACCGGACGCAAACCTGCTGCTTCGGCCAGACCCTGGCGGTCTTGCACGCGGTCTTTGCGCGAGGCCGCGATCAAGACCTCCACATCGCCCACCGAAGTCGGGCTGGGTCCGATCACGCAGAAATCCAGGCTAACTTCATCCAGTGAGAAGGGAATGTATTGATTGGCCTCGGCCTCGACCTGAATCTCCAGCTCTTCGTCCCGCAGACCTGCCGGCAACATGATCTTCTTGGTGATCACGGCGGACTGGGGCATGGCCAGCACCGCGTCACGGGTACGGCTGCCGCTGCGCGCGACGACGCGACGCACCGCATCGGCCACTTCATCGAATTTCTCGATTTGGCCATCGGTGATCCAGCCCTTTTCAAAAGGCTCGGTGGCAAAACGTTCCAGCACCATGTCGCCGTTGGCCGCTTGGCCCAACTCCACCAATTTGACGCTGGACGAACTGATATCCAAACCAATCATGGGCGGATGTTTTCGGCCCATCAGTACGTCAAGTATTCCCACGACGCGAATCCCCCAACGTTTTTTCGCCGGACTGTTAATAAGTTACTTGAATGCTAGCAGCAAAGCCCTTGCGCCCCTAAGGAAACAAGGTCACAGCCGGTAACACCACGTTGCGAAACATACACGGCGCTGCCCCATCGCTAAGGCCGGAAAAACACCGCGTTTCCGACTTCAGCCATTTCCTGTAGCGGCCAAGTTGAAAGCAGCGCGGGGTGGAGAGCTTTCTATAATCCTTCGACCCCAGCGGAGGCCCATGAGCGAAGCCAAAAAGAAAGTCCCTCGGAACTCAAATACCGAGTCTCGCCCCGAAACTCAAAAAACGGCCCTAGGCTGGGCAGGAAAGCTGATCAGCTGGCTGCTCGGTCTGAGCTTGGCCGGCCTGTTTTCGGTGCTGCTCTTGGTCGCCTTGGCGCTGGCCATGGCCTACCCCAATTTGCCGGACATCAGTGGTCTGACCGATTACCGGCCCAAGTTGCCAATGCGTATCTTGTCGAATGATGGGCAATTGCTCGGGGAATTCGGCGAGGAGCGCCGCAACTACTTGACCATCAAGGAAATCCCCAAGGTCATGCAGGACGCCGTGCTGGCGATTGAAGACGCGCGCTTTTATCAGCATGGCGGCGTTGACTACCTGGGCGTGATCCGTGCCGGCCTGGCCAATGTGGGTGAGTCCCGCAGCCAAGGTGCGTCCACCATCACCATGCAGGTGGCTCGCAACTTCTACTTGTCGACCGAGAAGACGCTAACCCGCAAGATTTACGAGATTTTGCTGGCCTTGAAGATCGAGAACGCCCTGAGCAAGGAGCAGATTCTCGAGATCTATATGAACCAGATTTTTCTGGGTCACCGGGCCTACGGTTTCGCGGCGGCCAGCGAGGTCTATTTCGGCAAACCGCTGCGCAATATCTCAATTGCCGAGGCGGCCATGCTGGCCGGCCTGCCCAAAGCGCCTTCAGCCTACAACCCAATCAACAACCCGCGCCGCGCCAATATCCGCCAGCAATACATCATCGAGCGCATGCTGGAAAATGGCTTCATCACGCCCGAGCAACGCGACAGCGCCAAGACCGAGGTGCTGCGCTATCGGCAGATGAGCGAGACCCCTTCGCATGCCGAGTTTGTGGCCGAAGCGGCACGGCAACTGATCTTCAGCCAATATGGCGACGAGGCCTACACCCGCGGCTTGAACGTCTACCTGACCCTGAAGGCCGACGAACAAAACGCCGCCTATCGCGCGTTGCGACGCGGCATCATGGATTACGAGCGGCGCCAGGTATACCGGGGCCCCGAAGCCTATGTGGACCTGCCGGCCACTCAGAAGGACCTGGACGCTCGCGTCGCAGAAGCCTTGGCCGATCATCCAGCCAATGATGAACTGCTGGCAGCGGTGGTGGTGGAAGCCGACCCGCGCAAGGTGGTCGCAGCCCTGCAAAGTGGCGAAACGCTGACGCTCAGCGGCGAGGGCCTGAAGCCCGCTACCTCGGGCTTGTCCGACAAAGGCAACCCCAAGACACGCATCCGTCGCGGCGCCATCATCCGCGTGATCAAAGCGACCCGCGCCGGCAAAGATGAATGGACCATCACCCAACTGCCTGAGGTGGAAGGAGCGTTTGTGTCCATGGATCCGCGCAACGGCCAGATCCGCGCGCTGGTCGGCGGCTTTGACTACGCCAAGAACAAATTCAACCATGTGACCCAAGCCTGGCGCCAGCCGGGCTCCAGCTTCAAGCCCTTCATCTACTCCGCCGCGCTGGAAAAAGGCTTCACGCCCAGCACCGTGGTGAATGACGGACCTTTGTTCTTCAACGCCTCCAGCACCGGCAGCCAGCCCTGGGAGCCCAAGAACTATGACGGCACCTTCGAGGGGCCCATGCCTTTGCGGCGCGCCTTGGCTCGGTCAAAAAACATGGTGTCGATCCGAATCTTGAATTCAATCGGCGTCCATTACGCCCAAGATTGGCTGACCCGCTTTGGTTTCGAGGCCGAGAAACACCCTGCCTACCTGACCATGGCGCTCGGCGCAGGCTCGGTCACACCGATGCAGATGGCTCAAGGCTATGCGGTGTTTGCCAATGGCGGCCACCGGGTCAGCCCGCAGTTGATCGCCAAGATGACGGACAACAAAGGCCGCCTGCTTTACGAAGCACCGCAAACCGTGGTGGGCGAAGAGTCCCGCGTCATCGAGGCGCGCAATGCCTTCATGATGAGCAGCCTCTTGCAAGAAGTGACGCGCAGCGGCACGGCGGCCAAAGCACAGGCGCAACTCAAGCGCCCCGACATCTACGGCAAGACCGGCACCACCAACGACTCCATGGACGCCTGGTTCGCCGGCTACCAGCAAGAAGTGGTCGCCGTGGTGTGGATTGGTTATGACCAGCCCAAGAAGCTGGGCGACCGCGAGACCGGTGGCGGCCTTTCGCTGCCGGTGTGGATCGAGTACATGAGCTATGCGCTGCGCAATATCGCCATTTCAGAGCCCAGCGCGCCTGAGGGCATCGTGCGCATCAACAACGAGTGGTACTACGATGAATACTCTGGCAAAGACGGCGTGCGCGAGTTGAGTCAGGACGAAACCACGATGCCGCAGGCGGCCAGTCCGGACGAGAAGAAGAGCATCATGGATCTCTTCAAGCGCTGAAGTTCAGCACCTGACCAGCCTGGGCGCTGGCCTGTTCGGACAGCAGGTGCAGGAACTCGGCACTGCTTCGGGTGTCCAGCCACAGGCCTTCAACATAGCGGAAGTGATAGCCACCGGCACGCGTGGCCAGCCAAATTTCTTGCAGCGGCGCCTGCGTATTGATGATGATCTTGCTGCCGCCGGGCATGCTCAATTCCAGCAGACCGCCACTGCGGTGGCTGTCAATGTCCACCACATCCGCATCCAACCAAGCGTCAACCTTGGCCTCGACTTGGTCCAGTGTGGCTCGGGCCTTGGCGAGGTAGTCCGCGTCAGAAAGGGGCGTAGCAGCTGGTGCCGGTGTTGAGGAGGACATGGGCGATAAACTTCCGGAATGATGAATACAAAGCGCGATCGCTTCAAACAGCCCGCAAGTGTAGGACGCGTAGTCCCAACCGCGCGCACCTCAGGGTCAAGCCTCGGCCTAAAGCTCGCTTGCTTGGCCCTCTTGGTGCTGAGCGCCGGCTGCGGTCAAAAAGGCCCGCTGACGCTCTCTAAAGCCGCACAAGCGGCGGCCACCACAGCGACTGGGTCCAAGCCAGCCGCGACCGCCGCCTCTTCGCCCGCCCCCTGAACAGATTGCGTTGATGCAGCTTGGCGCCTTAGCTGCGCCCCTCTTCAACGGCATGGCAGGCCACGCGAACCCCCTGAAACTCCAGCATCTGAGGCCGCTCGACCTTGCAGCGCGCCGTGGCCTTGGGGCAGCGCGGATGAAAGCTGCAGCCGCTTGGCGGATTGAGCGGATTGGGCACCTCGCCCTGCACTGGTGTGCGAGAGCGGCCGGTCATATGGATGTCGGGAATCGCATCCAGCAGCATGCGGGTGTAGGGGTGGCGCGGTTGCTCGAACAACTGCGCCTTGTCGGCCAACTCCACCAAGCGCCCTAAATACATCACGCCCACCTGATCTGACACATGGCGAACCACCGCCAGATTGTGTGAGATGAACAGATAGGTGAGGCCCTTCTCGCGCTGCTGGTCCTTCATGATGTTGAGCACCTGGGCCTGGACCGAAACGTCCAGCGCCGAAGTCGGCTCATCGCAGACCAAAAACTCGGGTTGCGTGGCCAGCGCGCGGGCAATGGAGATCCGTTGGCGTTGCCCGCCAGAGAACTGATGTGGAAACTTGTCACGGTCAACCGGCGACAGACCCACCGAGCGCAAAAGTTCCCCAACACGCTCGCGCTGAGGCTCCAGGCCAGCCAACAAGCCATGCTCGCGCAGCGGCTCCGCCACGATGTCTTGAACCTTCCACCGCGGATTCAAGGACGCATAGGGATCCTGGAAGATCATCTGCATGCGCCGACGCAAGGCCAGCGCCGCGTTCGATGCCAAGGTCTTGGCAATATCTTCACCATCAAACCGAACGGCGCCCCGCGTGGGCTCGTACAGGCCGACCAATAAGCGCGCCACGGTGCTCTTGCCGCAGCCCGACTCGCCCACCAAGGCCAAAGTCGTGCCGCGCGCAATCGAAAAGCCAATGCCGTCCACCGCATGCACAAACTGCTTAGGCTTGCGTTCGATCACACGGTTCAGCCAGGGCGGCGAGACATCAAAAGTCTTCGCCAGGTCCTGAACTTCCAACAAGGGGCCGCTCATCGCACCGTCTCCACGCTGCTGCTGTGCAACCAGCAAGCCGCTTGCGTGCTGGCCGCTGCACTGAGCTCCGGTCGCTGGCTGCGGCAGCGATCAAAAGCTTGCGGGCAGCGCGGATTGAAGGCACAACCCTGCGGGATGGCATTCAATCGAGGCATGGCGCCGTCAATTTGCAGCAGGCGCTCACGATCTTCATCCATCGAAGGAATCGAGCCCATCAAACCGCGGGTGTAGGGGTGGGCGGGGTGATGAATCACCTCATGAACCCGCCCGATCTCGGCCACCCGGCCGGCATACAGCACTGCCACACGGTCACAGGTCTCGGCAATCACGCCCATATCGTGCGTGACCAGCATCACCGCCGCCCCCTGCTCCTTGCAGATGTTCTTCAGCAAAGAAATGATCTGGGCCTGGATGGACACATCCAGCGCCGTGGTGGGCTCATCGGCCACGATCAGTTTTGGGCTGGCTGCCAGAGCGAGCGCAATCACCACCCGTTGGCGCATGCCGCCGGAGAACTGGTGCGGATACTGATCGATGCGCGCCTCAGCGGCAGGGATGCCGGTTTGCTCCAGCAACTCGATGGCCCGCTTGCGCGCTTGTGCCTCACTCAGGCCCAGATGGGTCGTGATAGTTTCGATCAGCTGTCGCCCCACGGTGTAGAGCGGGTTCAAGGAGGTCAGTGGATCTTGGAAGATAGCGCCGATCTGGCGCCCACGAATCTTGCGCATCTGCTCATAGGGCAGATTGTCGATGCGCTTGCCTTCCAGCAAGATTTCGCCGGAGGCGATGCGGCCGGGAGGGTCGAGTAAGCCGATGATGGCAGCGCCAGTCAGTGATTTGCCAGCGCCAGACTCGCCCACCACACCAAGAATTTCACCCGGCGCGATGTCGAAATTGATGTCATCCAGCGCCAGCAAGGTACCGCGCCGCGTCGGGAATTCGACCCGCAGATGGCGGACCTGAAGCAAAGGAGTGGTCGTCATGATCGTGTCGTGCCGCTTGCTCAGCGCAGTCGCGGGTTGAGGGCGTCGCGCAGCCAGTCGCCAAGCAAGTTAACGCTCAGGGCAATCAGCACCAGCATGACGCCCGGCCAGATGGTGATCCACCATTCGCCGGAGAACAAAAAGTCATTGCCCACCCGGATCAAAGTCCCCAGCGATGGGCTGGTGGGCGGCACACCGACACCCAAAAAGGACAGGGTGGCTTCGGTGATGATGGCGGCCGCCACCTGAATGGTGGCCAAGACCAAGACCGGGCCCAGCACATTGGGCAAGACATGCTTGCGCATGATGCGAGCTGGTGAAACGCCGATCACGCGCGCCGCTTGCACGTACTCCTTGTTGCGCTCCACCAGCGTGGACCCTCGCACGGTCCGGGCGTACTGAACCCAGCCCGTCAGAGAAATCGCCAGAATCAGCACCAGAAAAGCCAGCGCATCATGCGCGTTAGGGAACATGGCCCGGCCGACGCCGTCAATCAACAAGGCCACCAAGATGGACGGAAAAGACAACATCACATCGCAAACCCGCATGATGAAGGCATCCACCTTGCCGCCCACAAAGCCAGCGAGCAAACCCAGGCCGACGCCAATCAACATCGACAGCAAGACCGAGGCCAGGCCCACAAACAAAGATATTCGCGCGCCATACATCAGGGCAGAAAGGATGTCGCGCCCTTGGTCGTCAGTGCCCAACAAGTACTTGCGACTGCCACCTTCCATCCAAGCAGGCGGTAGGCGCGAATCCATCAACTCCAGCGAGGCCAAATCAAAGGGATTGTGAGGCGCAACCCACTCGGCAAACACCGCGCAGACGACGCAGACCAAAGCAATCACTGCGGCCAGAATCGCAACCGGTGAAGAGCGAAAAGAATGCCAGACATCGCCATCGAGAAACCTCGCAAGGGCTCCCGGTGATGCACTCGGACTTGGTGTTGAACTCATCAGGGCTGGTCTCAAGAATGCGGACTCAGGAGGATTCAATGCGCCTTGCCTTCAACACGCAGGCGCGGATCAACGGCGAAGTAGAGCAAGTCCACCAAGAGATTGATGGTGACGAAAATGAAGGAGATCAAGCACAGATAGGCAGCCATCACGGGAATGTCCGCAAACTGCACCGCCTGGATAAAAAGCAAGCCCATACCCGGCCACTGAAACACCGTCTCGGTGATGATGGCAAAGGCGATCAGTGATCCGAGCTGCAGCCCCGTGATGGTGATGACAGGCACCAAAGTGTTTTTCAGCGCATGGCCAAAATAAACGCTGCGGTTGCTGAGTCCACGCGCGCGCGCAAATTTGATGTAGTCGGTGCGCAGCACCTCCAGCATCTCGGCACGCACCAAACGCATGATCAGCGTCAACTGAAACACCGACAGGGTGATCGCAGGCAAAAGGATGTGCCGCAAGCCATCTGCTGACAGCAGACCCGTGGTCCAAGACCCAAAGGCGATCACATCACCGCGACCAAAGCTGGGCAGCCATTTGAGCCAAACCGCGAAGATCAGGATCAGCAAAATGCCGATCAGAAATGTAGGCAAGGAAACACCCAATAGGGAGAGCATCATCAAAGCCTGAGAACTGGCTCGACCCCTGCGCAGCGCGGCGTACACGCCCAATGGAATGCCCAATCCCAGCGCAATCAATCCCGCGACCAAGGAGAGCTCCAAAGTTGCCGGCAAGCGTTCCACGATCAAGGTAGAAACCTTGCGCCCCTGCCGCAGGCTCAGCCCAAACTCACCCTGAGTCGCATTGGAAACAAAACGCGCGAACTGCACGGGAAAGGGCGCGTCCAGACCCAGGTCATGACGCAAAGCAATGCGCTGCTCCTCGGTGGCATCCTGACCCAGCAGATTGGTCACAGGGTCACCTACATACTGAAACAACATGAAGGCCATGAAGGCCACCGTGAGCATCACGATTAGCGCTTGAGCCAGGCGTCTGAGAATAAAAACTAGCATGTACAGGTCAAACGTTAGCTGCCCAGGGTACGACGCCGAGCATCGGCAGCCACGAGATCAGAGAAGTAGCGGGTGTGCCGAACCATTTCGGCGCACCGGTAAGCTGCGACATGATGGCGAATACAGGAGCGACCCACAAACGGGTAAGCCCTGAGGGCTTGATCGGCTAGCAACGAACGTTTCAGAGTTGCAAGCTGCCCGCCAGTGTCTGCCCTGCATCGTCTTTCAACAAGACACTTCCGTAGCAAGCCGTGCTTCGGCTACCGGTGTTGTCGCCATCGGTCATCAAGGCCATAGAAACCAAGCGGCCTGGCACCTCGCCAAAAGCGTTTTGAAAATCAGCCGAAACATCGCGCTGCAGGCTTTGCCAGGCACCCTTGCCGCGGCCGCCACTACCGACAACGATCTTGCGGATGCGGTCGCTGCGCGCGCTGATCACCACGGTTTCAACATCAGCCCTGGCATCCCACACATACATCAGCGTGGCATAGGGCGGCATCTCGCCGGTCAGAGCCTGAGCCAATTCAAACTGCAAGCGGTTGCGCATTGAAAGCTTGGCCTCATCGCCCGCAAAGCCAAGGACGAGACGCGCCGGCGCATCATCGGTGTCAGGATGAGTCACCGTGGCACTGGGTTCAACGCCCTGTATCCACCAATCAAATTGAACGCGCCCGAGCTGACTCGAGTCAATATCCAAGGCCCGACGGAGCAAGCTGACGGATTGGGCGGCTTGAGCAAGGACGCAGGGTCGCCCTGCTCGCTGCGCAAGCGAATAATGAGTCAAGCGCTTTCCTGGCAGTGGCCGCGCAGACCATTCTGCCAGCGGCTCTGGCATCGATGCCACCGCCTCCAACGCATCAGGCAACTTGGATGTAGTGCACGCACCCAAACCGAGAGCAAGTAGCAGATTCAGCAAAGTGATACGACTGCAATTCATGCTGCGGCCATCAAGTCAAAAAAATAGAACAGGCCATCACCATCATGCCGACATTCAAGTGAAGCTCAATTGCAGGCAAATGGCTAGAGCCAATAAAAAAGCCACCCGAAGGTGGCTTTTTACTTTGCGGCAAGGCCAAACAGGCCCTGCTTGGCGTAGCTTGGATTAGAAGCTGTGACGCACGCCGAAGTCGACACCACCCGACTTGCCGCTAACGACCACAGCTGGGTTGTTGCCGTTCAGCGAGAAGCTGGCGTTGCCGCCGTTTTCGATGTACGAAACGGTGGTGTACAGAGCTGTACGCTTGGACAGGTTATGGACATAACCTGCGGCTGCCTGACCGGCCTTGCCGGTCAGAGCCTTGGCGGCGCCGCCCTTGTCGTACTCGGCGTAAGTGCCCGACACCCAAACCAAGCCCGAACCGAACACCGGAGCAGACACAGACAGGTTGTAGATGTCTTGCGTGTGTGCGGTGAACTTAGTCTGCGAGTATGTACCCATGACCTTGGCGATGCCGAAGTCATAAGAACCACCCAACACGGTCAGCTTGAACTTGTCGTTCACACCGAATTCGGTGTAAGCAGCGGCGACGTTGAAAGCGCCGGCCTTGTAGCCCACGCGGCCACCAATGCTCTTGTTGAAGGCGTTGGTGCCTTCGCCTGCGGCGATGTCCACACCACCGTACACGCCACCCAGATTTGCGGGCAGGGTGTAAGCGATTTGGTTGTCGCTGCGGCTCATGTCAACCGAAGTGCCCAGCTTGCTGTGCAGGTTGAAAGCGGAACCCAGACCAGTAGCAGCCACCGGGTCAAAGTCTTCGATTGCCAGCTTGGTCACAGTCTTGAAACGGCCCAGGCGAACTTCGCCCATGCTGTCGGAGATCAGGCTCACGGTCGAGCGACGAGCCCAGAAGCCGGTCGAAGAACCGCCAGCGCCGGAGTCAGTTGCGACTTCGCTTTCCAGCCAGAAGCCAGCCTTCAGGCCGCCACCCAGATCTTCAACGCCACGCACGCCGAAACGGCTGGTGGTGTTACCGCTGGAAGCCAGGCTGTAAACATGCTTGCCATTGGCTTCGGTGTAACGAGCAGCAGCATCGACCACGCCGAACAGGGTCACCGACGATTGAGCAGCAGCAACGCCAGCGAACGAGCCGAGAACGGCCAGTGCAACAATAGATTTTTTCATTCGATACTCCTAAAAATTCAACGAGGTCCCAATCTGCAAGCCCCTCATCGGAGCCCATCGGGCCAACCCCCTCAGTGGAAGTTGCCGTATTGCACCAGACGAAAGCGGCTTTTGCGAGACAGGCGCAAATAAATCAGGGTTTGCGTTGTTGACATACAACGAAAATCCCGCATCACAAATGCTTCACAAAGTCTATTACAAGAATGCAAGCACAGATCGATAGACCTCCCTCGCGACTTCATGGCCGGGCAACTGCCAGCCATCTTATCTAAACTGCCGATACGCCGAGTGTTCAAATTGCCAGTGCAGCCATCATCAATGCCCGACCCTTCTTCCCGCTCACACTTGGATCGCCTGCTTGCCAGCATCGACCACGGAATGCGAACCATTTTTGCCGCACCCCAGGCGGCGCGCCCCGCGCCACCAAGCCAGGCGGAAACCCCTGAACAGCTGAGTCAGGAGCAAAAGCAATTGTCGATTGCCCTGATGCGCGTCAATCATGTGGGCGAAGTGTGCGCGCAAGCCCTTTACCAATCTCAAGCCCTGCTGACCCGAAGCCCTAGTTTGCGAGCGCACTTCATTCATGCCGCCAAGGAAGAAGTCGACCATTTAGCCTGGACCCGCAAACGCATTGATGATCTAGGCGGGCGAATCAGTCATTTGACACCGCTGTGGTACGGCGGAGCCTTCGCCATCGGAAGCCTGGCGGCGCTGGCCGGTGACCGCTACAGCCTCGGCTTTGTCGTAGAGACTGAAAGACAGGTGGAGCAGCACCTGGCTTCACATTTGGATCGATTGCCTGAAGAAGACCAAACATCGCGCGCCATCGTGCACCAAATGAAGGTCGAAGAAGCCCGGCATGCCGATGAGGCTCAGGCTGCCGGCGCCCAGGCCTTGCCTGCGCCAGCCAAAGCGCTGATGCGTTTAAGCGCCAAACTGATGACGCGCACTGCACATTACATTTGAGGCAAACCCGCCACGAGAGTTGGGCTTCCCAAGGCCTCTATCAGCCCTCGACCAATTCGACCGAAGTCGTGATGGTCGCCGTCTTGCCCAACATGATGCTGGCCGAGCAGTATTTTTCGTGCGACATAGCCACCGCCCGTTCGACCACCTCTTGCTTCAAGCCCTTGCCGGTGACGACAAAGTGCATGTGAATGGCGGTAAAGACCTTGGGCTCGACCTCAGCCCGTTCGGCACTGAGCTTGACTTGGCAGCCGCGCACATCATGGCGCCCCCGCTTCAAGATCAAGACCACGTCATAGGCGGTGCAGCCGCCTGTACCGGCCAACACGGTTTCCATCGGCCGCGGCGCGAGGTTGTGCCCCCCACCCTCGGGCGCTCCATCCATATTCAATAAGTGCCCGCTGCCCGTCTCGGCAACGAAAGCCATGCCCTGGGCGCCCATCCAATTGATCGTGCATTCCATACGGTCCGACTCCAAAAAGTTCTGCGCCATTCCCTCTCTTAGGGGGTGGAGCCCAATTCACAGCAAATTTATTGCAGTGCAGCATTACTTGCAGCTAAAATTCTACCCAAGCGAATCAATTCAAAGATATTGCAAACCGCAAGCCCTTTTTCTTGAAACGCACCGTTTGTCTCCTCCACCGCCTCCATGGTGGATTCAGCCCGAGCTTGCAAAAGCTTGGGCTTTTTTTTGGGCTTTTTGATGCCGCTCGGGCTCGAAACCGGCCGGCAGGCCCGCTCGCAATGCCCTCGCTTATCATGTTGCGCTGCAATAGATTGGCATTGGAGATTTCATGGCTGGCCCCGCTCGAGCAAAGAAAAACAAGGTCGAAAACAAAACCGCCCGCGCCAAACGGCCCGCTCGCCCCGCCCTCCCCGCCTTGATTCCCAGTGATAACAGCTATCTGCAGAAGATTCTGAATGCGCGCGTCTATGAAGCCGCCAAGGAAACGTCGCTCACACCCGCCAAGAATCTCTCGAAGCGCCTAGGCAACAAGGTCTGGCTCAAGCGCGAGGATGAGCAAGCAGTTTTCAGCTTCAAGCTGCGCGGCGCCTATAACAAGATGGCGCATTTGAGCGCCGAGCAACTGGCCCGCGGGGTCATTTGCGCTTCAGCCGGCAACCACGCTCAAGGCGTTGCTTTCTCAGCCAAAAAGCTCGGTTGCCGCGCCGTCATCGTGATGCCGGCCACCACGCCCAAACTCAAAATCGACGGTGTCCATGGCCTGGGAGGCGAAGTCGTGCTGCACGGCGAGAGCTACTCGGACGCCTACGCCCATGCGCTAGAGCTGGAAAAAGCCCAAGGCCTGACCTTTGTCCATCCCTTCGATGACCCAGACGTGATCGCCGGCCAAGGCACCATCGCGATGGAGATCTTGCGCCAACACCAGGGCCCGATCGACGCCATCTTTTGCGCCATCGGCGGCGGCGGTCTGATTTCCGGCGTGGCCGCCTACATCAAGGCCGTGCGCCCCGAGATCAAGGTCATCGGCGTGCAGACGCGTGACTCTGACGCCATGGTGCGCTCGGTGCGCGCCGGTAAACGGGTGCAACTGAATGACGTCGGCCTGTTCTCCGATGGCACGGCCGTCAAACTGGTGGGCGAAGAGACCTTCCGCATCACCCGAGAGCTGGTGGATGACTTTGTGCTGGTGGACACCGACGCCGTCTGCGCCGCCATCAAAGATGTGTTTGAAGACACCCGCAGCATTCTGGAGCCCGCCGGCGGTCTGGGCGTAGCCGCCGTCAAACAATATGTGGCTGAGCATGGCTGCAAAGGCCAGACCTTTGTCGCCATCACCTGCGGCGCCAATATGAATTTTGATCGGCTGCGCTTTGTGGCCGAGCGGGCCGAGGTGGGCGAACATCGCGAGGCGCTGTTCGCGATCACCATCCCCGAGGAGCGCGGCAGCTTCAAACGCTTTTGCGAACTGCTGGGACCACGCAATGTGACCGAGTTCAATTACCGGATTTCGGACGCTAACAAAGCCCATGTCTTCGTTGGCGTGGCGACTCAAAAGCGCGAAGAGTCGCTCAAACTGGCCAAGGCCTTCGCCAAGCAAGGCTTCGAAACCGTCGATTTGACCGACAACGAGTTGGCCAAACAGCATATCCGCCATATGGTTGGCGGCCGCACTGAGCTGGCGCGCGACGAGCGGCTGTATCGCTTCATCTTCCCCGAGCGCCCAGGCGCCTTGATGAAGTTCTTGTCCTCAATGCACCCCGACTGGAACATCAGTCTGTTCCACTACCGCAATCAGGGCGCCGATTACGGCCGCATCTTGGTAGGCATCCAGGTGCCGCGCGGCGACAGCGCGGCGCTGCGCGACTTTTTGGCTTCGCTGAATTACCCCTTTGAGGACGAGTCCAACAATCCGGTCTACAAGCTCTTTCTGCGCTGAATCGAGCAAATTTCTGGCCACCTAGGCACGCCGATCCGCCTTGAAAAGGGGATTTGCGGATGGGCAGCGCCCAGGCTTGAATCCAAAATAGCCGCTTTTCCACCCCGCACCACGAATCGCGTCCGCTCCCGCCACCATGTCGCTGCAACAGTCCCTGATTTCGCCGACGGCCAATCCCGAGCTGGAAAAAGCCTTGCGGGACCGGGTCGACCGTCATGCTGCCATCGCCGGCGGATTGGGTGAGTTGGAGCCCTTAGCGGTGCGGCTGGGCCTGGTGCAAAACACTTTGACGCCGCGCTTTCGCGACCCGGTCTTGGCCCTTTTTGCAGCAGATCACGGCTTGGCGGTTGACAGCATTGGCAGCCAATGGGGCCGCAGCACCAAAGAGCAAGCCCAGCTCGCCCTGCAAAACCGCCTGCCGGTCTCGGTGTTTGCGCGCATCCAGGGCCTGCAATTGGCGGTGGTGGACTGCGGCATTGCCGAAACGCTGAGCCCGCACGCCAAACTGCTCTCGCGCAAGATCGCGCATGGCACGCGCAATGCTCGCGTTGGCCCGGCCATGAGCTTGGAGCAAGCCCATGCCGGCGTGCGCGTGGGCATGGAGATCGCCGACAAATTGGCCGGCAATGTCTTGGCCTGCGCCGGCATGGGACAAGGCTCGGCTGAAAGCGCGGCCTTGGTCTTGTCTCGATTGGTGAACGTGCCGGTGCGCGACTTTGTGATTTCCGGCCCGGACATGCGACAAGATGATCTCGCCCATTTGCTGGCCGTACTGCAAGGCGCTCAATCACGGCACCGCGAAGTTACCGACCCCATGGAAGTGTTGGCCGCATTCGGCGGCTTTGAAATCGCGGTGATGGTGGGCGCGATGTTGGTGTCAGCCTCCAAGCGTCATCTGATCATCGTGGACGGCATCAGCGCCTGTGCCGCGCTGAAGGTTGCAGCCCGGATCGCCACCCCGGTCACCGATTACGCCGTCTTTTGCCGCAGCCACGTACACCGTGGCTTGGACGAAGCGCTGGCCTTGTTCCACGCCTCAGCCTTGTTGGAATTGGGCATGGATAGCGCCGATGGCACCGGAGCCGCCTTGGCTTGGCCCATGATTCGCAGTGCGGCCGCCTTGCTCACCGATCTGCATGAGATTGTCGAGCCCAGCCCCAGCCAAATCGCCGCCAACCCTGAGCCTTCAGGGCCGCAAACGAACAACAGCTTGCCAGCTCGCGCGCTTTGATCGAAGCCCTTCAGCGAGCCGGAGGTCCCGAAGGATCGCTCAAGGGCACGGCCGCAGGCGTGTTGCCATAAGGTGCATCTTGGCCTGCAGGAGGCAATGGCGGGGGCAGCGGCAAAGCACCTCCCAGCACCACGGCCGAGGGTTGTGCAGCCTGCAAAGCGCCGGTCGCTGCAGGCGCTAGCGCCGTCATTTGCAGCGTGAAGCTGGCAATGCCTGCATCACCCAAAGTGGCAGATCGCCCATCCACCTTCAACAAGCGCAGATTGCCATCCACCAAGGCGCCCACTCGAACGGTGCGGGCCACACCGTCAACAGAGATCAGCGCCACACCTTCGCCGGCGTGGGGGCTTCGGTTGGTCTTGGGTGCCACCACGCCCAGCAGCTTGAAACGGCTCTCCGCAGGCGGCGCCTCGGCCTCTACAGCCGCGGGTGCCGCAGCGCCGAACAAGCGCGTCAGGTCGGCTTGCAAACCTTGTCGTTCGACGGCGGGCAAGGCCTGTGGCGGCGTGGCCAAGGGTTTGGCCAGTAGCTGAATCAGCCAATAGCCGCCGCTCAAGCCCAGCAAGCCCCACACTACAAAAGCAAACATTCGTGCAAGCATCGGCAGATTATGATTCATGCGCCGCGCTACCCACGAGCTGCGGCGTTATTGCAACCAGGTCGCCACGATTTATGCCCACAAAAGTTCAGCTTTCTTTGAGCACGCCCTCTTCCTTCGGTCTGCGCCAAGGTTTGTCGCGAGGCTTCACCCTGATCGAGTTGCTGGTTGTGTTGGTCATCATCGGCGTGTTGGCCGCCTTGGTGGTGCCTAATGTGCTGGACCGGGCCGACGAAGCCCGCGTCACGGCGGCCCGCACCGACGTCAACAATCTGATGCAGGCCCTCAAGCTGTACAAGCTCGACAACCAACGCTACCCCAGCCAAGAGCAAGGCCTGGACGCCCTGGTGCGCAAGCCCACGGCTGGCACGCCGCCGCCGAACTGGAAGCCGTACATCGAAAAACTGCCGATGGACCCTTGGAAGAACCCCTACCAATATGCCAACCCAGGCATCAAGGGTGAGATCGACGTCTACAGCTTCGGCGCCGACGGCCGCGCCGGAGGCGAAGGCAATGACGCCGACATCGGCTCCTGGCAATAAAAGCCTCCTCGGCAGCGCGCCGGTGGCCAAGCGCAGCGCGCAAGGCTTCACGCTGATCGAACTGCTGGTGGTGGTGGCCTTGATCGCCATCGCCACGGCCACGATCAGCTTGTCGCTGCGCGATCCGGCAGCCGTACAACTAGAGCGCGAAGCTGAACGCCTGGCCGCCTTGTTCGAGACCGCCCGCGCCGAAAGCCGTGCCGCGGGCTTGGCCGTGACCTGGCGGCCGGTGCAAGACGACAGCCAAGATCAGTTCCGCTTCAGCGGACTACCGACTCGCATCCATTTGCCACAGCGCTGGCTGGGCGATGCGGTGGCAGTGCAGATCGCCGGCGCGCGCCAAATCACCTTAGGGCCGGAGCCCATGATTGGCGCCCAAAAAGTGCAGCTCAGCCTGGGTCAGCAACATCTCGTGCTGAGCACGGATGGGCTGTCGGCGTTTGAAGTCTTGCCCGCTGCCCCTGCGCCCTGATGAAGAGCTGCTCCCGCTTTCGCGCTGCACACGCGGCTGGCTTCACCTTGATCGAAGTCTTGGTAGCCATGACCATCGTCGCCATCGCCTTGAGCGCGGGCATCAAGGCGGCCGGCGCACTCAGCGATAACGCCGACCGTCTGCGCAGCATCAGCGCAGCCCAATGGTGTGCCGAGAATCAGTTGACCGAGTTGCGCCTGTCCAAACAATTCCCCGGCGTGGGCGACTCCGATTTCAGCTGCGAGCAGTTTGGCCGCAGCTATGCCGGCCGCATCACCGTTCGTCCAACGCCTAACCCGAACTTTCGCCGGGTCGATGCCGTCGTGCTGAACGAGGCGGGACAACAGCAGTTGTTGCTGTCCACCATCATGGGACGCTTCTGAGATGAGCTTGTCCTCACAAGTTCGATCCCGAGGCTTCACCTTGATCGAGGTGCTGGTCGCCCTGGTAGTGATGGCCATCATGTCCATCATGGCCTGGCGCGGTCTCGACGCTTTGATGAAAAGCCGCGAAGTGGCTCAGACCCATATCGACCAGAGCGCGAGGCTGCAAACCGTGATTGCGCAGTGGGAGCAAGACCTGCGCTCGGTGCAAGACCCGGGCCGAGCCGATGCCTTGAGCTTTGACGGCGCCAGCCTGCGTTTGATTCGCCAGCATGCGCAAGGCTTGCAAGTGGTCAGTTGGAGCGTACGCAGCGGCGCGCTCTACCGCTGGGAGAGCAAACCCGCGCAAACCGCGGCGGCGCTCGACGACAGCGTGCAGCGCGCCACTCAGCTGCTGGCGCAAGACAGCGGCCAATTGCGAGCGCTTGAAGGCATCAGCGGCTGGCAACTCTATTGCTATCGCGGCAACAGCTGGAGCAATTGCTTGTCCACCGGCAATGTGCAAACTGCAGCGCCGCCAGCGTCTGCAGCTTCCGGCGTGCCGCCACCCAGCACACAGCAGCGCCAAGCGCTGCCCAGCGGAGTTCGCATGGTGATGCAGTTTGCGCCCAGCAGCGGCTTCAACGGCGCCCTGACCCGCCAGATCGAACTGGTGACCACGCCATGAAGCGCGCTTTGAACAGCCCGTTCAAGCGCTCGAAGCAAGCCGGTGCGGCCCTGCTGACGGCCATGATCATCGTCACCTTGGTGGCCAGCTTGGCCTCGGCCATGGTGTGGCGCCAGTACCGGGCGGTGCAGATCGAAGCCGCCGAACGCGCCCGCGCCCAGGCCGCTTGGATTCTGCAAGGTTCGCTCGATTGGGCCCGATTGATCCTGCGCGAGGACGCGATCGAGAACCAACGCGTCGCTGCTCGCGGTGAACAGCCCATGGATCACTTGGGTGAGGTCTGGGCTGTGCCATTGGCCGAAGCTCGCTTGTCGACCTTTTTGGCGGCAGAAAAAAGCAATGCCGAAGACGGGCCGGAGGCCTTTCTTTCCGGCAGCCTGGAAGACGCCCAAGCGCGCTACAACCTGCGCAATTTGCTCAGCGCCGGCCCGCTGCCGGCCCTGGAGAAACGCGTGCTCGAGCGCCTGTGCACCAGCGCCTCCGCCCCGCCGGGCACGGCCGATCTGATCATCAAGCAATTGCGGGCGGCTTTCGATGTGCCATCCTCGCCGCAAGGCGGCGCCAGCGCCCCCAACCCAGGCCCTGCCACAGCCTCCAACAGCACTGAAGCCGACAAAGGCGAAGCCCCATTGCAGCCCAAGACTCTGGATCAAATGACTTGGCTGGGCCTGAGCTTGGACACAGTAGAGCGGCTGCGGCCGCTGCTGATCCTCTTGCCTTCGCCGACCCCGGTGAACCTGAACACCGCGCCGCGCGACGTCATCGCCGCGCTTTTTGACAATATGGATCTGGCCTCGGCCGAGCGTCTGGTGCAAGCTCGCCAATCCAATCCATTGAAAACCATTCAAGACGCGGCCGCCTACTTCCCGCCCAATGTGGTCCTGAGCGCCGACCGGGCGGCCACCACCTCCTCGTTTTTCATCGTCAAAGGCCGACTGCGGCTGGAAGAGCGGGTGCTGGAAGAGCGATCCCTGATACAAAGGCGCGGCCGCGACATGGTGGTGCTGGACCGGCAGCGCGTCAGCCAAAGCACAGACGGCAAGCCCTAATGCGCCGCCACTTGCTGTGAAAGCGCTGCAAATACCTGTCCTAAGTGATTGATTTCAGAACATTGCCTCATTGCCTGCCTCCTAGAATGCGCCAGCAACGAACACCGTTATGAGTACTCTGCTCCTCTTTTTGCCTGCGCGCAGCCGCCTGCAGGCCCAAGGCCGCGCCTCGCCGTCACTCGACAGCCTGAGCAGCGGCGCTTCCGCTCGCGAGTACGACTACCTGCTCAGCAATGACGGTCTCAACATCCACTCGCAGGGCAGTCGCACAGCGGCCAAATTGCCGCATGCCGACCAAGTGATCGCGATTGCCGCCGAGTCCGATGTGTCCTGGCAGCGCGTCACCCTGCCACGCGCCGGTCGGCAGATGCGCTCGGCCCTGGCCGGCATGTTGGAAGAATCGCTGCTGGAAGACCCGGACGGCCTGCACTTCGCCATCGAGCCCGAGGCCGTGGGCGGCGACACCGCCTGGGTCGCCATCACCTCGCGCGCCTGGCTGCAGCAGCACCTGACTGAATTGGAAGGTGCCCAGGTCTTTGTGGACCGCATCGCCCCCTTGAGCTGGCCCGACGCCCCCCCGCGCGGGCATTTTTACGAGACCGGCGTGGAAGCCAACCCGATCGGCCTGCGCTGGAGCCATCCCGAAGGGGTCACCAGCTTGCCTGTCAACGGCAGCCTGCCGCGCCAGCTTTTTCCCGCATCCTTGGTGCAACTGAGTCAATGGAGTGCCGCACCTGCCGTGGCCGCTCAGGCTGAACGCTGGCTGGGCACCTCGGTGCAGGTGCTAGCGCCCAATCAACGGGCATTGGCCTTGATCGATGGCCCCTGGAATCTGCGTCAGTTTGAACTGGCACCGCGCACCCGCGGCCTGCGTGCGCTGCGCAACTTCTTGCGCGGCCTGATGCGGCGCAATTGGCGGCCGGTACGCTGGGGCTTGGCGGGCCTGGTCGCCGTGCATCTCCTCGGCTTGAACCTCTTGGCCTGGCAGCAAAGCCAGCAGATCAAGGCCCGCCGTTTGGCCCTGGACAGCACGCTGACGCAAGCCTTCCCGCAGGTGCGCGCGATCCGCGACGCGCCCATCCAGATGCAAAGAGAAGCCGACGTCTTGCGCGCCGCCGCCGGCCGCGCCAGCGATCAAGACCTTGAAACCTTGTTGGCCGCCGCCGCCATTGCCTGGCCCGCCGAGCGCGGCCCGCTGGATGCGCTGAGCTTCGAGACTGGCCGTCTACAGCTGAACGCCACAGGGTGGAGTGAAGCGCAGATTCAACAGTTCCGCACCCAGTTGCGCAGCGAAGGCTGGCAGCTCGAAACCCAAGATGGCCGCCTGACGGTCAGCCGCGCGGCCCGCAATTCCGCGCCGGAAGCCAAGGGCAGAACATCATGACAAGCCCAAGCAAGACGGCCCAATGGCAAGCCCTCAAAACCCAGGCCAAAGCGCATTGGGAGGGCTTGGGCGAACGTGAACGTCTGGCCCTACAACTGGTCGCCTGGATACTGGGCGCCTTGCTGATCTGGTTGCTGGCGGTCAAACCCGGCCTGCGCACGCTGCGCCAAGCCCCCGAACAAATGGCCACGCTGGAAGCCCAGCTGCAAGACATGCAGGCCTTGGCCCTGGAAGTGCGCGAATTGCGCGCCACCCCCACCGTGCCTGCGGCCTTGGCGGTGCAGGCTCTGCAAGCCGCCAGCGAACATCTGGGCCCCGGCGCCAAGCTGAGCCTGAACGGCGACCGCGCGATTTTGAATCTGAACGGTATCTCCGCGCCGGCCCTGCAAGCCTGGTTGGGCGAGGTGCGCAGCGCCGCCCGCGCCAAGCCGCTGGAGGCCAAGCTGCAGCGCGGGCCGAATGGCTATAGCGGCTCCATTGTGTTGAGCTTGAATGGAGCCACGCCATGAGCGCCGCCTTCTCCTCTGCCCGAAACTGGTTCAAGCGCGGCAAGTCCGCCGATTTGGGCGCGCCGCTGACCGAAATGGGCGCCACCCAATGGCAAGACTCGCGCCAAGTCGAGCCCGCCTGGCGCGGCCGCAGCAATGCCGCCATGCGCTGGAGCGTGGCGGGCGCGGTGCTGGGCGTCTTGCTGTCCCTGATCGTGTTCGCCCCGGCCAGTTGGCTGGCCCATGGCTTGGCCAGCGCGAGTCAAGGGCATTTGTTGATTACCGACACCCGCGGCAGCATCTGGAACGGCAGCGGTGTGCTGGTGCTGACCGGCGGCGCCGACAGCCGCGATGCCAGCCAATTGCCGGGCCGCCTGCGCTGGTCCATGGGCCTCAAGGGATTCGGGCTGCAGCTGCGCGCATCGCAAGACTGCTGCATCAATGGCGAGCTTCAAATGCAGATCCAACCCGGCTGGGGCCGCTTTGAGATCAGCTTGTCCAGCCATGCCGACTGGCTGGCGCGTTATCCCGCCGCATGGTTGGCGGGCCTGGGCACCCCCTGGAACACCTTGCAGCTGGGTGGCTCGCTGCGCCTGGCAACGCGCGACTTCCGGCTCGAATGGGTGCAGGGCCGTTGGCGGCAGTTTGGTCAGCTGGACTTGGACCTGATCAATCTGTCCTCCCGCATCAGTACCTTGGCGCCGCTGGGCAGCTACCGCTTCAGCTTGGCGCCCGAGTCCAATGATCCGAGTAAATCTGGCGTCAGCAAAATGACGCTGAGCACGCTGGATGGCGCCTTGCTGCTGTCCGGCCAAGGCAGTATTGCGGCCGGCAAGGCCCGCTTTTTGGGCGAAGCCAGCGCGGCGCCAGGCCGCGAAGCCGCCCTGAGCAATCTTCTGAATATCATCGGGCGGCGCCAAGGCGCGCGCTCCGTCATTTCGATTGGATGAGCATGAACAAGCGCCCACGCATTGAGCGCCCTGCACGGCAGGCCAGCCCCACTTTGGCCGGCGTTCTGGCCCTGTCGGTCTTGGCCAGCCCGGTGCTGGCGCAGACTGACAGCAACCGCGCCAACAACCGCGCCCACAGCCCGGCGCTGAAGTCCGGCACGCCGGTGACCCTGAATTTCGTCAATGCCGACATCGAAGCGGTGACCCGCGCCATCGGCGTGATGCTGGACCGGCAGTTCATCATCGACCCGCGCGTCAAGGGCCAGATCACGCTTTACAGCGAACAGCCCTTGAGCGTGCGCGAGGCCTATCTGAACTACTTGGCCGCCCTGCGTGGCCTGGGCTTCACCGTGGTGGAAAACACCGGCATGCTCAAAGTGGTGCCCGAGGCCGATGCCAAGCTGCAGGCCGGCGCGGTAGCGGTCGGCTCCAGCAGCGCACGCGGCGACCAGATCATCACGCAGATCTTCCGCCTCAACCACGAGAACGCCAACAACTTGGTGTCCGTGCTGCGGCCCCTGATCAGCCCCAACAACACCATCAATGCCAACCCAGGCAACAACAGCCTGGTGATCACCGACTACGCCGAGAACCTGCAGCGCCTGGGTCGCATCATTGCGACCATGGACACGCCGGGCAATACCGATATCGAGATCGTGCCGCTCAAACATGCGGTGGCCTCGGATCTGGCGGCGCTGGTGCAAAAGCTGGCGGCTGGCGGTGCGGCCAATGCCGCCGCAGCGGTACCGGGCCAGGCCAGCGGCGGCATCTCGGTCTTGGTCGACCCTCGCAGCAATGCTTTGATCTTGCGCGCCAGCAATCCAGCCACTTTGGCCGCCACCCGCGCCATGGTCGAAAAGCTCGACCAGCCCTCGATCGACGGCGCCAGCAATATCCGCGTCGTCTACTTGAAGAACGCCGATGCCACCAAGCTGGCCACGGTCTTGCGCGCGGCTTTTGCGGCCGGCAATTCAGCAGCGGCTGGCGGTAACAGCAACAGCAGCTCAAGCAGCAGCGCCAACAACAACTCGCTGGGCGGCGCCCCGCTGAGCGGCAGCAACTCGGGCAATAACAGCAGCGGCACGTCCACGGCCTCGTCCAGCCCGGTCTCAGCTTCCCAAGGCCCTTCGACCGGTGGCTTTGTGCAGGCCGACCCGGCCACCAATTCTTTGATCATCACCGCGCCCGAGCCGCTCTACCGCCAAATTCGCGCGGTCATCGACCAGCTCGATTCGCGCCGCGCGCAGATCTATGTGGAGACCATGATCGTCAAGGTCGATGCCAGCAAGTCCGGCCAGTTCGGCGTGCAATGGCAGAACCTGTTCGGTGGCAAGGGCGACAGCAATATCCCCGGCCTCGGCACCAATTTCGGCACAGGCCTGGGCAATATCATCAACGGCAGTGCGGCTGCAGCAGGCGGCAAGACCGGCATCGCCACAGCCCTTGCCAGCGCCGCTGTGCCGCAGGGCCTGAACATCGGCTTCTTGAAAAAGGTCGGCGATTTCTACACCCTGGGCGCAATTGCCAACTTCCTCGAAGGCCAGGCCGGCGCCAACATCCTCTCCACCCCGAATCTGGTGGCGCTGGACAATGAAGAAGCCAAAATCGTCATCGGCCAGAACGTGCCCTTCCTGACCGGTTCTTACTCCAACACCGGCGGTTCGGGCTCAATCAATCCCTTCCAGACCATTGACCGCAAAGACGTGGGCCTGACCCTGCGCATCCGCAGCCAGATTGGCGAAAGCGGCACGGTGCGCATGACGGTCTACCAAGAGAACTCCTCGGTGGTGGACGGCAAGTCCAGCAGCGCCGGCCCGACCACCGACAAGAGCTCGATCGAAACCACGGTGGTGGTGGACGATGGCCAGATCATTGTGCTGGGCGGCCTGATGAAGGACGAGTACAGCGACGGTGAAGACAAGGTCCCCGGCCTGGGCAGCATCCCGATTCTGGGCAGCCTGTTCAAGAGCGAAAACCGCAAGCGGGTGAAGACCAATCTGATGGTCTTCTTGCGCCCAGTAGTGATGCGCAATCAGGCCACGGCGGACCAGCTGACGCTGGACCGCTATGAGTCCATCCGCGCCTTGCAACAAAACTCACAGCCGGGCCAAAGCTTGGTACTGCCGAATACCGGCGCACCGGTCTTGCCGCCTTCACCGGCCACTCCGGCGGGCGGCCAGAGCGAGGCCGGCGCCAAGACTCCACTGGCACCCATCGCGCCTCAGTAAGCCAACCACCGCACCGAGCTCCAGAGTCCGCGCATGGCCGCCATCCGACATCCCCTGCCCTATGCCTTCGCCAAGGCCAACTCCGTGCTGCTGGAAGACGACGGCAACAGCCTGGTCTTGTGGGCGCCGCCCGAGGTCAGCCTCGCCACCTTGTCCGAGGTGCAACGTCTTTACGCCCTGGATCGTCTGGAGCAAGAAGCCCGCAGCACGCTGAGCGAGCGCATCAATGCCGCCTACGCCGGCAGTGAGTCCAGCGCCGCCGTGGTGATTGGCGAGGTGGAAAGTGCGGTGGACCTGTCGCGCATGATGCAGGACCTGCCGGCCGTTGAAGACCTGCTGGAAGCGGCCAATGATGCGCCCATCATCCGCATGCTGAATGCCTTGTTGACGCAGGCGGCCAAAGACGGCGCCAGCGACATCCACATCGAGCCCTACGAGCGAGCCAGTTCGGTGCGCTTCCGGGTTGACGGCACGCTGCGTGAGGTGGTGCAACCCAACCGAGGTCTGCATGCAGCCCTGATCTCGCGCCTGAAGATCATGGCCGAGCTGGACATTGCCGAGAAACGCTTGCCGCAAGACGGCCGCATCTCGCTGCGCATTGGCGGCCGCGCCATCGATGTGCGGGTCTCCACCCTGCCCAGCGCCCATGGCGAACGCGCGGTGCTGCGTCTGCTCGACAAGAGCGAATCGAAGTTCACGCTCGAAGGATTGGGCATGAGCGGCGATGTACTCTCCAGCTTCAAGCGCCTGGTGCAGCAACCGCACGGCATCGTGCTGGTCACCGGTCCCACCGGCTCGGGCAAGACCACCAGCCTCTACGCTTCGCTGCAGACGGTGGACACCGGCACCACCAATGTGCTGACGGTGGAGGACCCGATCGAATACGAGCTCTCTGGCATCGGCCAGACGCAGGTGAATGCCAAGATCGAGCTGACCTTTGCCAAGGCCTTGCGCGCCATCCTGCGCCAAGACCCGGACGTCATCATGATCGGCGAAATCCGCGACCATGAGACCGCTCAAATTGCCATCCAGGCCTCACTGACCGGCCACTTGGTGCTGGCCACCTTGCACACCAATGACGCGCCCAGCGCGGTGACGCGTCTGACCGATATGGGCATCGAGCCCTTCTTGCTCAGCTCCAGCTTGCTGGGCGTGCTCGCGCAACGCTTGGTTCGCAAGTTATGCCCGCAATGCCGCCGCTTCGACGACTTGGGCAAATACCACCCAGTCGGCTGCGAGGCTTGCGCCCACACCGGCTACAAAGGCCGCACCGGCGTGTATGAATTGATGGTGGCGAATGATCAGGTGCGTGGACTGATCCACCAGCAAGCGCCTGAAAGCGTCTTGCTGGCAGCCGCCCAAGCGGCCGGCCTGCGTTCGATGCGCGAAGACGGCGCTCGCCTGGTGGCGGCCGGCATCACCTCAGAAGAAGAAGTCTTGCGCGTCACGCGCGAGTAGCCGGGACAGAACTCGCCATGCCCGCTTACAAGTACGAAGCGCTGAACGCCGGGGGTCGCCCCAGCAACGGCCTGATCGAGGCCGACACGCCGCGCGCGGCCCGTGCCTTGCTGCGCGCCCAGGGTCTGGTGCCGCTGAGCATGCAAACGGTGCAGCAACACGGGCAGCAAAGCGGCAGCCGTTTTGCCCGACGCGTCTTCAGCCCCACCGCCTTGGCCGTCTGGACCCGGCAGTTGGCCGGTTTGGTCGGCTCGGGCCTGCCGATCGAACGCTCGCTGACGGCCCTGGCCGACGAATGCGAAGACAACCGACAACGTGAGTTGCTTTCGCAGCTGAAAGCCGAAGTCAACGCCGGCGCCACCTTCGCCCATGCCTTGGCCAGCGCCCCGCGCGAGTTCGACGAGGTGTATTGCGGCGTGGTCGCGGCCGGCGAGCAGAGCGGAGCTCTGGGCCTGGTGTTGGAGAAGCTGGCGGACGACTTGGAAGAACGCCAAGACTTGCGCGGCAAGCTCTTTGGCGCCATGGCCTACCCGGCCATCGTCTCGCTAATTTCGGTGCTGATCGTGATTTTTCTGGTCACTTATGTGGTGCCGCAAATCGCCACGGTGTTCACCAACTCCAAACGCGCCCTGCCCTTCTTGACGGTGGCCATGCTGGCCATCAGCGCCTTTGTGCGGCAGTGGGGCTGGCTGATGCTTTTGGTGTTGATCGGTGGGGGCGTAGCGCTCGGCCAAGCCTTGAAGGGCGAGGCCTTCAGGCAGCGCTTTGACTCTGCTGTGCTGGGCGTGCCGCTGTTGGGCCGACTGACGCGCGGCTATAACGCGGCTCGCTTTGCCAGCACCCTGGCCATGCTGGCCGGCGCCGGCGTGCCGATCTTGAAGGCCTTGCAGGCCGCAGCCGAAACGCTGTCCAACCGCGCCATGCGCGCCGATGCGCTGGATGCCCTGGTGCAGGTGCGCGAAGGCGCTCCGCTGGGCAATGCGCTGGCCGGCAAGAAGCGCTTCCCCGGCATCCTGGCCATGTTTGCGCGCCTGGGTGAGCAGACGGGCCAGTTGCCGCAGATGCTGGAGCGCGCCGCCAAGCAACTCAGCGTCGAGGTGCAGCGCCGCTCGATGGCCGCTGCCACCATGCTGGAGCCGATTCTGATTGTGGTGATGGGTGCCATCGTCTTGATGATTGTGCTGGCGGTGCTGATGCCAATCATTCAGCTGAACACCTGGGTGAAATAGATGCCCCCGGCCCATGGGTACTTGGGCCGCCCCCAGTGGGGGCCCGATGGCGGTCGGGCCAGGCCCGACCGCCATCGCTCAAGTCCTTCTTGGGGCGGCCCGGCGAAGGACTTGATTACGGAGCGCCCGACACATGCCTGCCAATCTTGACGGACAACTGGTGGTGGCGATCTCCTCGCGAGCCCTGTTCGATTTCGAAGAAGAAAACGAGCTCTTCGAAGCCGAGGATGACCGCGCCTATATGGCCCTGCAAGAAGCCCGGCTCGATCTGCCGGCCAAGCCGGGGGTGGCTTTTTCGCTGGTCAACAAGCTGCTGGCTTTCAACACGCCCGAGCAAGCACGGGTGGAGATCGTGGTGCTGTCGCGCAATGACCCGGTTTCGGGCATGCGGGTATTCCGCTCGGCCAAGCATTACGGCCTGGGCATTCAGCGCGGCGTGTTCACCCGCGGCGAGTCACCCTGGCGATATCTGCGTCCGCTGAACGCGCAGCTATTCCTGTCAGCCAATGAAGCCGATGTGCGCTCAGCCCTGGCTGCTGGCGTGGCGGCGGCGCGTGTGCTGCCCCTGTCCGCCAAGGCCTCGGCCGAACACCCGGATGAGTTGCGTATCGCCTTTGACGGCGACGCGGTGCTGTTCTCCGACGAGGCCGAACGCGTGTTCCAAAGCGAAGGTCTGAGCGCCTTTCAGTCGCATGAAAGCGCGCATGCCAATATCCCATTGGCCGCGGGCCCCTTCAAGCCGGTACTGGAGGCCTTGCAGGGCCTGCAGCGTCAGCCCGGCGGCGGAATGCGGGTGCGCACTGCCCTGGTCACTGCACGCAGCGCACCAGCACATGAGCGAGCCATTCGCACACTGATGGATTGGCGCATCGAGGTCGATGAGGCCATGTTCCTCGGCGGCTTGGCCAAGGGCGAATTCCTGCGCGAGTTTGAGCCCGACTTTTTCTTCGACGACCAAGCCGGTCACATCGCCAGCGCTGCGGCCCATGTGCCTGCCGGCCATGTCAGCTCAGGGGTGAGCAACCCCTAATTCCCAAAACGAGCGGCGCAAGGCCGACTGCAAGCATCAACGGGCGAAGCGCCTCACAAAGACGCACGCTCCCCATTTCCCACAAGGACGAGAGACAAAACCAATGAAGCTCCTACAAGCTGCGTTAGTCACGGCCATCAGCGCGGCCCTGCTCAATATGAGCGCACATAGCGCCCCGCTCAGCCAAGCGCAGAGCGCCGGCCCGAGCGCAGGCTTTTACCGCCAGCCCGCCCTGCATGGCGAACAGCTGGTTTTGGTGGCCGAGGGCGATCTCTGGCGGGTTGCCGCCAGCGGCGGCCGGGCTGAACGGCTGACAACCCATTTGGGCAACGAGACCATGCCTGCGGTTTCACCCGACGGTCGATGGCTGGCCTTTGTGGCCCAGTACGACGGGCCGGGCGATGTCTATCTGATGCCCATGCAAGGTGGCGTGCCCAAGCGCATGACTTGGAACGCTGCGGCCCAGAAGGTCTGGGGCTTCAGCGCCCAAGGCGAACTGCTGCTCAGTGGCCCTGCACAAGATGGTCGCCCGGTCAGCCAGCTTTATGCCATCGACATCCAAAGCGGTCAGCGGCGCGCGCTGCCCGTGGGCCAAGCCAGCGATGGCGCGCTGAGTGCCGACGGTCGCCAGCTCTATTTCACTCGCAACGGCTTGCAAAGCGACAACGCCAAGCAATACCGTGGCGGCGCAAGAGCGCGGCTTTGGGCCCTGGACCTGAACGCCCAAACCGAAGCCCGCCCCTTGCTGACCGAAGGCGCCAATGACTCACGTCCCATGCCCTATCAGCTGGCCGACGGGTCGGCGCGTATTGCCTTTTTGTCGGACCGGGACGGCACGGTGAACCTGTGGTCGGTCAACGCGCAAGGCCAAGACCTGCGTCAACACAGCCGCTTCAAGGGCTGGGACATCCGCCACGCCTCCATCAGCGGCAATAAGGTCAGCGTGTCCGTGGGCGCAGACATTCATGTGCTGGATCTGGCCGAGACGCAAGCCAGCGAAGGCCAAAAGCTGGCCATCCAACTGAGCGGTGACTTTGCCCAGCAGCGCGAGCGCTGGGTCAAGAAGCCACAGGATTTTCTGACTCACACCGCCCTGGCCCCCAATGGCGAACGGGTGCTGCTGAGCAGCCGCGGCCATTTGGCCACCCAAGGCACCGGCGCCCTGCGCCGCGCCGAGTTGCCGCAGCCTGCTGATGGCCGCTGCCTGCAAGCCGCCTTCAGCGCCGACAGCCTGCAGGTCTTTGCTATCTGCGACTTCAGCGGTGAACGTGAGATCTGGCGCTTTGCCGCCAATGGCCTGAGCCCAGCGCAGCAAATCACGCGAGACGCTCCAGCCATGCGTACCCAGTTGCAGCCCTCGCCCGACGGCCGCCATCTGGCCCATGTGGACAAAGAAGGGCGGCTGTTCCTGACCGAGCTCAAATCCGGCACAAGCCAGCTGATCGCCCATGACCAGCGCAGTGCCAGCATCAATCACCTGAGCTGGTCGCCTGACGGCCAAGTGCTGGCCTTCACTCAGCCCTTGCGCAATAACAACCGCGAGCAGATCCAGCTGCATGACTTGAAGACGGGCAAGACCCACACCGTCAGCAGCGACCGTTATGACAGCGAGGCGCCCGCCTTCAGCTCGGACGGCCGCTGGCTGTACTTCATCTCCAAGCGCAACTTTGAAGTCAGCGTCAACACCAGTCCCTGGGGCGACCGCAATATGGGTCCCACCTTTGACCGACGCGCCAAGCTTTATGCCCTGGCCTTGCAGCCCGGTTTGCGCTTCCCTTTCGCCGCCAAGGATGAACTGACACCAGCCGAGGGCGGCACCGACGGGAAAGAAGGCAAAGAAGGTAAGAGCGAAGCCAAACCCGAAGGCAAGGCGGAGGCCAAACCCAAGAATGCGGCGGACGGAAAAGCCGAGAACAAGGTCGAGGCCAAGCCCGCCATTGTTTGGGCCGGCCTGAACGAACGGCTGTTTGAAGTGCCACTGCCAGCTGGCAACTACAGCGCCTTGCGCACCGAAGGCAAGCGGCTCTGGTTCTTGGACAGCGAAAGTGGCGCCGACCGCAAGCCTGCTTTGAAGTCTCTTGCGATTGACCGTTTGGGCGGCAAGGCCGAAACCGTGGCCGAGGACGTCAAAAGCTTCGAACTCAGCGCCGACGGCAAAAAGTTGATGCTGGTGAAGAACCCAGCTGGGCCCGGCGTGGCATCGGAAATCTTGCTGGTCGAAGCGGCGCCGAAATTGCCGGCTGAGGCCGCCAAGTTCCAGATCAAATGGAGCGACTGGCAGATCGCCATCGACCCCAAGGCGGAATGGCGCCAGATGTTTGCCGACGCGTGGCGCATGCAGCGCGACCATTTCTACGACAAGGCCATGCACGGCGTCGATTGGGTGGCCACGCGTGCCAAGTACGCCCCCTTGGTCGAACGGGTGACCGACCGGGCCGAGTTGGCCGAACTGATGGCACAGATGGCCGGGGAGCTCAGTGCCTTGCACAGCCAGGTGGGCGCCAGCGATGTGCGCACAACGCCGGAAGAGCCAGGCTTGGCGGGCCTAGGCGCACGACTGTCTCGCCATGCCAAGGGCTGGCGCATCGATCACATCTACCTCAGCGACCCTGAGCTGCCAAACGACTTATCGCCACTGGCCGCGGCGGGTTTGAACATCCAAGTGGGCGACGTGATTACCGCCATCAACGGACGCAAGACCACCGAGGCCACGGACCTGGCCGAACTCTTGCGAGGCCATGCCGGCAAGCAAGTGCTTTTGCAGTTGATCAAGGCGGATGGCAAGGAGATTCAGCAGGTGGTGAGCCCGGTTGCGCAGCGTCGCGAACAACAACTGCGCTACGGCGACTGGCGCTACTCACGCGCTCGCGCGGTCGAAAAGGCTTCGGACGGCCGCATCGGTTACCTGCATCTGCGCGCCATGGGCAAAGACGATATCGCTGACTTTGTGCGCGAGTTCTATGCGCAGTCGGACCGCGAAGGCCTGATCATCGACGTGCGCTTCAATGGCGGCGGCAGCATCGACAGCTGGATTCTGGAAAAGCTGATGCGCCGCAGCTGGGCTTTCTGGCAGAGCCGCTCGCCCGAGGGCGCGCCGCCTTACGCCAATATGCAAGAGGCCTTCCGCGGCCATTTGGTGGTGCTGGCCAATGAAGAAACCTATTCCGACGGCGAAACCTTTGCCGAAGGCATCAAGCGCTTGGGCCTGGGGCCGGTGATTGGCAAGACCACCTCGGGCGCGGGTGTGTGGTTGTCGGATCAGAACCGCCTGCTCGATAACGGCATCATGCGCGCCGCTGAGAGCGGCCAGATCAGTGCAGACGGGCAGTTCTTGATCGAAGGCGTGGGCGTGAAGCCTGATATCGAGGTGGACAACCCGCCACGCGCCAGCTTCCTCGGCGGCGATGCGCAGTTGGACGCGGCCATCGCTCTGCTGAAAAAAGCCATGACGGACAAGCCCCTGCAAGCCGTTAAGCCCGGCGCTTATCCAAGGCCACTGAAGCAGTAATGAAAAAGGGAGGCTGCGGCCTCCCTTTCTACTTCCCGCGCCTTACGCGCAAAAAGCCGGTCAACTCAAGATCACGCGCGCGAATTTGCGCTTGCCCACTTGCAGGACAACGGTGCCAGCCTCCACTTTCAGCGCCTTGTCGCTGATGACGACTCCGTCAATGCGAACGCCGCCCTGTTCAATCATGCGGGTGCCCTCGCCATTGGAGGCCACCAAGCCGGCCGATTTCAACAAGCTTGGCAAGCCCATAGGCGCACCACTCAGAGTCACTTCAGGAATCTCATCCGGAATGCCGCCTTTGGCGCGGTTGTTGAAGTCGGCCTCGGCTTCATCCGCAGCTTGAGCGCTGTGGAAGCGAGCCGTGATTTCCTTGGCCAGCATGACCTTGGCATCCTTGGGGTTGCGGCCGCCGTCGATCTCACGCTTGAGCGCGGCAATCGCATCGCTGCTTTGGAAGCTCAGCAGATTGAACCACTTCCACATCAAGTCATCGCTGATCGACAAAACCTTGGCAAACATGGTGTTGGCCGGCTCGCTGATGCCGATGTAATTGTTTTTAGACTTGGACATCTTCTCTACGCCGTCCAAGCCTTCCAGCAGCGGCATGGTCAAGATGCACTGCGGCGACTGACCGTATTCCTGCTGCAGATGGCGGCCCATCAGCAAGTTGAACTTCTGGTCAGTGCCACCCAACTCCAAATCGCTCTTCAAGGCCACCGAGTCATAGCCCTGCATCAGCGGGTAGAGGAACTCATGCACCGAGATCGGCGTTTGCGCGGCGAAGCGCTTGGTGAAGTCGTCGCGCTCCATCATGCGAGCCACGGTGTACTTGGCGGCCAGCTGAATCATGCCGCGCGCGCCCAGCGGGTCGCTCCACTCGGAGTTGTAGCGGATCTCGGTCTTGCTCTCGTCCAGCACCAGCTTGGCCTGGGCGTAATAGGTCTCGGCGTTGGCCTTGATCTGCTCGGCCGTCAGCGGCGGGCGGGTGGCGTTGCGGCCGGACGGATCGCCGATCATGGAAGTGAAGTCGCCGATCAGAAAGATCACCTGGTGGCCCAGGTCCTGCAGCTGGCGCATCTTGTTCAGCACCACGGTGTGGCCGATGTGGATGTCGGGGGCTGTGGGGTCCAGGCCCAGCTTGATGCGCAGCGGCACGCCGGTGGCCTCGGATTTGGCCAGCTTTTGCAACCAGTCCGCCTCGGGCAGCAGCTCGTCACAAGCACGCAAAGAGACCGCCATCGCCTCGCGCACTTTGTCGGTGATCGGATAGCTGGGCTTGGCCGAGCTTGGGGGATTGACAGGCGCGGGCGTTTGCTTTTCGGTCATGACAAGAGGCTGGGCTCGGGTAAAGCCTTGATTTATCGGGTTTTCTAGACGTTGACGCGGCGATTGACTCTGTATACTCGCGCCTAGTTTTCGATGACACCCCCCATAAGTTGGTGAGATGTCGCGAAAAGATCAATTCTAGTGGACGCGATTCATGGCATTCGCGACACATTTGTCAGACGCCCGGCCAAGCAGGCGTCAAAACAAGAAGAACTTGGGATTTGATGAGCGTGACTGACCGGATGAACGATGTGAAACAGGCTCTGGCGCGAGCCGAAGCCTTTGCCGCCCGCCATCCCCGTGCCTTGACGGGTACTGTGGTCGGCCTGCTCAGCGGCTTTGCCGTGACGGCTTTTGGTATCGCCCCCCTGGCCCCCGATGCCCGCGACCTGCCCCAGAGCACCGTCGTTGAAGCTAGCCAAACCCACGATCTTGAAGAACAGCTGGCCGCCTTGGCCGAGCACAAGATTGGCCTGAGCCGCAGCGAATTGACCCGCAGCAGCGACACGGTGGAAAGCCTCTTCAAACGCCTCGGCGCTTTTGACCCAGCGGCGGCTCAGTTCCTGCGCACCGATCCTTTGGCCAAACGTGTCTTGCAAGGCCGCGCCGGCAAGTCGGTGCAATTGGTGGCCGATGCCTCGGGCAATGTGCAGACATTGGTCGCCCGCTTCCCCTCCGACAAGGCCGAGCAGCAATCCACGCATTTCAGCCGACTCAGCATCACCCGCAGCGGCAAGACCTTCAGCTCCAAGCTGGAAACTGCCGAGTTGCAAGCCCAGATTCGCCTCGGCAGCGGGTCCATCCAGACCTCGCTGTTCGCCGCGACCGATGAAGCCCGCATCCCTGACGCCATCGCTTCGCAGATGGCCGATATGTTCTCCGGCGAAATCGACTTCCACCGCGAGCTTCGCAAGGGCGATCGCTTCTCGGTCGTTTACGAAAGTCTGACCGCAGACGGCGAAGCCGTCACCTGGGACAACGGCGCCAGCGGCCGCGTCATTGCCGGCGAGTTCGTCAACAACGGCCGCAGCCATTCGGCAGTTTGGTTCAAAGACAGCGCCACCGGCAAGGGCAGCTTCTATGGCTTTGACGGCCAGAGCAAGCGCCGCGCTTTCTTGGCCAGCCCTATGGAGTTCTCGCGCATCACCTCCGGTTTCGCGATGCGCTTCCACCCGATTCACCAGACTTGGCGCGCCCACCTCGGCGTGGACTACGGCGCACCGACCGGCACGCCGGTCCGAACCGTTGGCGATGGCTTGGTTGAGTTTGCCGGCTGGCAAAACGGCTTCGGCAATGTGGTCCATGTGCGCCACAACGGCGACCGCACCACGGTCTACGCCCACCTGAGCCGCATCGACGTAAAGAAGGGCCAGCGCATTGAGCAAGGGCAAAAGCTGGGCGCTGTTGGCGCCACCGGCTGGGCCACAGGCCCGCATCTGCACTTCGAATTCCGCGTCAAGGGCGCCCACCAAGACCCCCGCGTAATCGCTCGCGCCTCCGAGGCCGTGACCTTGCCGAACTACGCACGCGCGCAGTTCAAGCAGACCGTCGCCAGCGTTCAGTCCCAATTGCAGGTGGCACAGACCATGGACGGCGGCGTCAGCGGCGCCGATTGAGGCGACGACTGAGGCGACTTACTCGTTCAGCCCAAAGCACACATGCCCAGGCCGCGTGACCTCTTCATCGGCCTGATGTCTGGCACCTCGCTGGACGGCGTCGACGGCATCATCGCTCGCTTTCCAGAAGCCGGCGGCGGCATGCAGGTCTTGAACCACTTGCACCAGCCCTTCTCCGGCGCCTTGCGAGATGAATTGCTGACTCTGAACAGCCCGGGCGAGAACGAGCTGCATCGCAGCGCTCTGGCCGCGACCGCCGTCGCTCGCAGCTATGCCGATCTGGTCGCTCAGTTGCTAGAGCTGAGTGAGCTGCCCAACACGGCCATCACCGCCATTGGCGCGCATGGCCAGACAGTCCGGCATCGCCCGGGCGAGTTCGATGGCTGCGGCTATACCGTGCAACTGCTCAATGGCGCCCTGCTGGCCGAACAGAGCGGCATCGCCGTGGTGTGTGATTTACGCAACCGCGATGTCGCCGCAGGCGGCCAGGGCGCACCCTTGGTGCCCGCTTTTCATCGCGCCCAGTTTGGACGATTGGAACGCGACGTCGCCGTCCTGAATATTGGCGGCATCAGCAATATCAGCCTACTGGAACGCACGGGTGGCACGCTGGGCTTTGACTGCGGCCCCGGCAACTGTTTGATGGACTTATGGGTCGCCGAGCATTTAGGCCACGCCTATGACGCCGCTGGCGCCTGGGCCGCGAGCGGGCGAGTCGTGCCAGACCTGCTCAGCCAGATGTTGGCCGAGCCCTTCTTTGCGCTGGCGCCACCCCGCAGCACGGGGCGCGACTTGTTCAACCGCGACTGGTTACAAGCGCAAATCGCTTCTTCAGGCCCGCACGCCGCACAGGACGTACAAGCCACTTTGCTTGAGCTGACAGCGCATGGCGTGGTGGACAGCCTTCGCAGGCATGCCGTTTCCACCCAAGATCTGCTGGTCTGCGGCGGCGGCGCTCTCAATGCCCACCTGATGCAGCGGCTGCAAGCCCTGCTACCCGGCATCAAGGTCTTGCCGACCGACGCCCGCGGCCTGCCCGCCATGCAAGTGGAAGCGGCCGCCTTCGCCTGGCTGGCCATGCGCCATGTGCGCGGTCTGCCCGGCAATTTGGCTGCCGCCACCGGCGCGGCAGGCCCACGACTCCTTGGCGCCCTCTATCCCGCCTGAACCTCAGCTTCAGCCATGAAAAAAGCCACCAGAAGCTGGTGGCTTTTTGCTGAGAGAAAAACTCTCGTCACACAGAGAAGCTCGAACCGCAACCACAGGTCGTGGTGGCATTCGGATTCTTGATCACGAACTGAGCCCCTTGCAGGTCTTCTTTGTAGTCGATTTCGGCACCCGCTAAGTACTGCAAACTCATGGCGTCGATCAGCAGGGTGACGCCATTTTTGTTCATTTGGGTGTCGTCTTCGTTGACGGCTTCGTCGAAGGTAAATCCGTACTGGAAACCCGAGCACCCGCCGCCCTGCACGAACACGCGCAGCTTCAATTCTGGGTTGCCTTCTTCAGCGACCAAGTCACGCACCTTGTCGGCCGCGCTGTCAGTGAAGACCAGGGGTACCGGCATGTCATCCACGGGCGACGACGAAGACTCAAGAACTGCGCTCATATTTATTCCCGATGGTTAGGCTCTAGACCCGTATTGTCCACATAAAACCCGAGTAATGCAGTCGGGTGATTGCAAGACCCCAAAACATCCACTGGCAATTTCGATCCAACGGCCAGCGATCTCGACAGGAGCGATGCAGAAAGTAAAAAGGCCGCTCGAAAGCGGCCTTCCAGCGTGGCCTCGCCCACCCGAAGGTGGCAAGGACCAACAGCCAAGATCGATCAGCGCTTGCTGAACTGCTTCCGGCGACGAGCGCCGTGCAGACCGACCTTCTTACGCTCAACTTCACGAGCATCGCGAGTCACGAAGCCTGCGCGGCTCAGTTCGGGCTTCAGCGTTGCATCGTAGTCGATCAGAGCGCGGGTGATGCCGTGACGCAGGGCGCCGGCTTGACCCGACTCACCACCACCGTGCACGTTCACCTTGATGTCAAAGGTCTCGCCATGATTCGTCAACAGCAGAGGCTGCTTGGCGATCATGATCGAGGTCTGACGACCGAAATAGTCAGCAATGGCCTTGCCATTGACGACGATTTGGCCCGTGCCCTTCTTGATGAAGACGCGTGCCACCGACGACTTGCGGCGGCCTGTACCGTAGTTCCAGTTTCCGATCATCATCGTTCCTTAGATTTCCAGAGCCTTGGGCTGCTGAGCGGTATGCGGGTGGGTGTCACCAGCGTAAACCTTCAGCTTCTTCACCATGGCATAGCCCAGCGGACCCTTGGGCAGCATGCCCTTGACAGCCTTTTCCAGGGCGCGACCTGGGTGCTTGGCTTGCATGTCCTTGAACTTGGTGGCGTAGATGCCGCCCGGGAAACCCGAGTGACGGTAGTACACCTTGTCATTGGCTTTGTTGCCAGTGACGCGCAGCTTTTCTGCGTTGATGATGACGATGTAATCGCCGGTATCCACGTGAGGCGTATAAATGGCCTTGTGCTTGCCGCGCAAACGGAGTGCCACTTCGCTGGCAACACGTCCGAGCACCTTGTCGGTGGCGTCAATCACAAACCACTCGTGCGTCACTTCTGCCGGCTTGGCGCTGAAGGTCTTCATGAGTTACTTTCGAATGCTGGCTTCCTAGAGAAAGCTTAGCGGTCGGATGGCTGAATCAGGCCTTTGCACCGATCTTGTTCAGATCATTTGTTCGCTCGGTTCCGCTTATTGTGAGCAAGACCTCCACGGTTTTAGCCAAAAAGGCTTGCACCGAAATTTCTTACTCTCGCGGCCTCTCGCGTCAGGCACAAAGACTTCTTCCCCGCAGCCAAATACGGGAAAGCCGATTATTCTAGCAGCAAGTCCGCCAATAAGAGAAGCCTTATCTCCGGACGCCCAGAGACGGGGCTGGGGCACCCAAGTTAAAATCAGGGTTATTACGTACATTGATGGCAAGGCCTCCGATGAAATCCACGTCCGACCCGCTCAGTTCGCCCGCCGCGGCCGAGCCCAGCCCAACGGCTCCCTCTAGTGCTTGGGGACCGGCGGCCGCACTCGGTCGGCTTTCATCCTGGGTGCCCATTCGCTCCCTGGCTCGGCGCCACCGCAAGCGCATTGCCCAGCATTTGCTCAGCCTGAATGAACGCGACCGCTATCTGCGCTTTGGCTACCCGGCGTCTGATGAGCAAATCAGCCGCTACGCCATGGCCATTGACTTCGAGCGCGACGAAGTCCTGGGCGTCTTCAACCGCAAGCTCGAGCTGGTGGTGATGGCGCACCTGGCCTATGCCCCCAAGCCCCAAAGAGCCGGGCAACCGGCGATGGCCGAGTTCGGCGTCTCGGTGTTGCCGCAGGTTCGTGGACGGGGCTTTGGCGCGCGCTTGTTTGAGCGCGCCGCCCTGCACGCCCGCAATCGCGGCATCGACACCTTGTTCATCCACGCACTGAGCGAGAACGTCGCCATGCTGAAGATCGCCCGCAATGCGGGCGCCACGGTGGAACGCGATGGCTCGGAGTCCGAGGCTTGGCTGCGCCTACCGCCAGACACCGTCTCCTCCCATGTGGGCGAGGCCATCGAGCGGCATATGGCGGAATTGGACTTCCAGTTCAAACGCCATGTGCGCGTCATCGGCGACATCATCGATGGCGTGGCCGAGGTCAAAGCCAAGTTTGAAGAAGCCGGCAAGGCGGCAAAACAATAGCTAGACATTCACCCAAGAGTCGCCCAAGTGACTCAAAAAGAATCGCCGCCACCCCACTCAGACCGGGGGTAGCACCTGAGTTTGCTGTCACCGAACTGCGCTACATTGAGTTCATAAGCGCTGCAATACAGGCGCAATTCAAACTTATGGGCTGTCGAGGGACATGCAAACAACCATTCCTTGGGTGATCGCGCTGCTTGCTGGCTTTGCCATGCTGGCTTTCGCTGTGTATTGGGCGCTGCGTCGGCCCGCGCCGACCAGCAAGCCCCTGCCCACCGAATGGTCCTTGACCGCTCGGCCGGTGTTCAATGCCGAGGAGCGTCGGGTTTACCGCCTGCTCAAAGAGGCCCTGCCCCATCACGTCATCCTGGCCAAGCTGCCGCTGGTGCGTTTTTGCCAGCCCACCGAGGCCAGCGAGGTGCGCTACTGGTTTGAACTGCTGGGCGCCATTCATGTGACCTTCGCCATCTGCAGCCCGAATGGCCGGGTGCTGGCCGCAGTCGACTTGGACGGCGAGCGCAGCATCTCCAGCCGCAGCCTGCAGATCAAACAATCGGTACTGGGCGCCTGCCGCGTGCGCTATCTGCGCTGCTCGATTGACAACCTGCCCAGCGCCGCCGAACTGCAACTGCTGGTGCCCTTCACCAACAGCAGCGCGCGTGGCCCGCAGCCCGCGCCCCCCCCGAGTTCCACCGCCGCGGCACGCTCCGCCATTCAACGCGCAGCAGCACGCAGCAGTGCCACGACCACCTCCGGCAAGGCTTCTGCCGGTCGCCATGGCCTGTGGCAAGACTCTGCCGTGTTCCACGATTCTTTTTTCGCGCCTGACAGCCGCTTTGACACCGCGGCCGGCAGCGAATTGCCACGAGCAGGGCGGCCCGCAGGCGCAAACAGCTTTCAAGGGCTGACTTCCTTTGTGGAACCCATGAATGTGGACTCTCACTTCCCGGACGAAGCCCCCAATGACATCGTCGGCATGGTGGTGGATTCACCGCGCTACGGCGGTCGCTTGCCGCGCTGAGCGAATGGGCTGAATCGGCTGCGTCGCAACATCAAGCGGCGCAGCAAGCGATACTGCGGCGCCGGACCGAACAAGGTCCGGCGCCGTTTTTCTTTTCTCAGCCCATGAATCCAGACCTGGACCGCAGCTTCGGTGCGCTGACGCCCGAATTCATGCTGGACGCGCTCGACGCGGCTGGCTTGTTCGGCGACGGCCGCATGCTGCAACTGAACTCCTACGAAAACCGGGTGCTGCAAGTGCATCTGGAAGATGGCCGCATTGCCGTCGCCAAGTTCTACCGCCCCGGCCGCTGGAGCGATGCCCAAATCTTGGAAGAGCACCAGTTTGCGCGCGAGCTGGCCGAGGCCGAGGTGCCCGTCGCAGCCCCCTGGACGCTCAGCGACGCCAAAGCACAGCTGAGGCTGGCGGGCGACCCAGCAACACTGGCCCATTTTGGCGACCAGCGCTTTGCCGTCACGCCGCGCCAAGGCGGCCGCGCGCCCGAGTTGGAAGATCGCGAGGTCTTGAGCTGGATCGGCCGCCTGCTCGGCCGTTTGCACAATGTCGGGCGCCAGCGCCCGTTTGAGCACCGCTTGAGCTGGGTAGGCGAGCAGCCGGGCCAGCTCGCTCGAACTTTGCTGCTCGACTTGGACTGCATACCGATCGAAGTGCTGCCGGCCTGGGATGCCATGGTGCAAGCCTGCCTGGCCCGCATCCAGCAAATCTTTGATGCCATTCCAGACTTGCAAACGCTGCGCCTGCACGGTGACTGCCACCCCGGCAACATCCTCTGGACGCCCGACCATGGCCCGCATTTCGTCGACCTGGACGATGCGGTCACCGGTCCGGCAGTACAGGACTTGTGGATGCTCTTGTCAGGCGACGAAGTGGCGGCGCGCCAGCAATTGATGTGGATCTTGGACGGCTATGAAACCGTCGCTGAGTTCGACCGCCGCGAACTGAACCTGATCGAACCCTTGCGTACCTTGCGCATGATTCATCACAGCGCCTGGCTGGCCAAACGATGGAACGACCCGGCCTTCCCGCTGGCCTTCCCTTGGTTCGGCAGCTCCAACTATTGGCATGACCAAGTCGCCAAACTGGGCGAACAACTGGAGGCCATGCGGCCCAAGGACGAGCGGCCGCTGGACGATTTCCGCGACGATGACGTGCAGTTCGACGAAGGCTTCAAGTAATCGCTTAGCCCAACAGACATAGAAAAAGCCCCGCAGCTTCGCAGCTGTCGGGGCTTTTGTTCGAAGTGAGGGCTAAGTCTTAGGCCAGCAGCATCGCGTTGACGCGCTTCACATAGGCCGCCGGGTCTTCCAAATGGCCGCCTTCGGCCAGCACCGCCTGATCAAAGATCACGTTCGCCAAATCATCGAATTGCGTCGAGGCTTCCAGCTTCTTGACCAGGGCGTGCTCGGCGTTGATCTCCAAGGTCGGCAGCGAGGTCGGCGCGGCTTGGCCGGCTTGCTTGAGCAGGCGGGCCAGATGACCGCTCATATCGCCCTCTTCCACCACGATACAGGCAGGCGAGTCGACCAAGCGGGTGGAGACGCGCACATCCTTGGCGCGCTCTTTCAGCGCTTCTTTCAGACGGTCCAGCAGCGGCTTGAAGGTTTCGGCCGCTTCTTCGGCCTTCTTCTTCTCGTCTTCGTCCTGCAGCTTGCCCAGGTCGATGGCGCCCTTGGCCACTGATTGCAGGCTCTTGCCTTCGAACTCGTACAGATGCGAGAGCATCCACTCGTCGACGCGGTCGACCAGCAGCAACACCTCGATGCCCTTCTTGCGGAAGATCTCCAGCTGCGGGCTGTTCTTGGCGGCACTGAGCGAGTCGGCGGTGATGTAGTAAATCGCTTCTTGGTCTTCCTTGGCGCGCTTCAGGTAGTCGACCAACGAGACGCCTTCGTCGGCGTGCGTCGAGGCAAAGCGCAAGAGCTTGGCCAAGCGCTCTTGGTTGGCATGGTCCTCGCCCACACCTTCCTTCAAGACCGAACCGAAGTCCTTCCAGAAGTCGGCGTACTTGGCGCGCTCGGCGGCGTCTTCGCTGTCGGCCAGTGACTCCAGCATGCCCAGCACGCGCTTGGTCGAGCCTTCGCGGATCGCCTTCACATCGCGGCTTTCCTGCAGCAACTCGCGGCTGACGTTGAGCGGCAGGTCGGCCGAGTCGATCACGCCCTTGACGAAGCGCAGGTAGACCGGCATCAGCGCCTCGGCATCATCCATGATGAAGACGCGCTTGACGTAAAGCTTGACGCCGCCGCGTTTGTCGCGGTTCCACAAGTCGAACGGGGCCTTCTTGGGGATGTAGAGCAGCTGCGTGTACTCGCTGCGGCCTTCCACCCGGTTGTGGGTGTGGGCCAGCGGCGCTTCGGTGTCGTAGCTGATCTGCTTGTAGAACTCGTCGTACTGCTCTTGCGTGACTTCGCTCTTGGAACGCGACCACAGGGCCGAGGCCTTGTTGACCGACTCCCATTCGTCTTTCATCACCTGCTTGGCGGCCTCAGCGTCCCACTCTTCCTTCTTCATCAGAATGGGCAGCGAGATGTGGTCGGAGTATTTGCTGATCACCGATTTCAGGCGCCAAGTCTTGAGGAACTCGTCCTCGCCTTCGCGCAGATGCAAGATCACATCGGTGCCACGGCCGGCCTTGGTGATGGCTTCGACTTCGTAGTCGCCGGTGCCTTCCGAGGTCCAGCGCACGCCGGCTTCGGCGGCCACGCCAGCACGGCGGGTTTCCACCGTGATGCGGTCGGCGACGATGAAGCCGGAGTAGAAGCCCACGCCGAACTGACCGATCAGGTTGGCGTCCTTTTTCTGGTCGCCTTCCAACTTGGCCATGAATTCGCGCGTGCCGCTCTTGGCGATCGTGCCGAGGTGGGCAATCGCCTCTTCCTCGCTCATGCCAATGCCGTTGTCGCTGATGGTGACGGTGCGGGCGGCTTCGTCGAAGGAAACACGCACCTCCAGGTTCGGCGTGTCCTCAAACAGCGCGGCATTGTCCAGCGCCTCGAAGCGCAGCTTGTCGCAAGCGTCGGAGGCGTTGGACACCAACTCGCGCAGGAAGATTTCCTTGTTGGAATAGAGCGAATGGGTGACGAGGTGCAGGATCTGCTTGACCTCGGCCTGGAAGGCATGGGTTTGCTTTGTCATGTCTGAAGCTCTTCTCAAAAAACAAAATCGTCGATGGCGGGTCGCCTGGCTCTGCTGAAAGCCTGAGAGTCAAGGCCAACCCGGCCGACCTTGCGGTCGTGAGCACGATGTGGGGCCAAGTGGCGGGGCTTCAAGACCCCTGCCGCTACAAGGTGAAAAGCACAGGCACTCAGCTGCGAAAATGTCGCCCATGAGTTCCCGCCCCCAGTCCCCCCAAGAATCCCTCACCCCCAAGGCCCGCATTGTTTTGTACTGGATGGACCTGGCCGGCGTGGCCGTGTTCGCCATCAGCGGCGCCTTGGCGGCCATGCAAGCCCGGCTCGATCTGTTTGGCGTCTTGGTTTTGGCCGCCATCACCGCCATCGGCGGCGGCACGCTGCGCGACCTGCTCTTGGGCCGCCACCCGATTTTCTGGATGCGCGACACCCGCTATATCAAGGTCATTGGCCTGACCGCCTTGTTCACCGCCTTGCTTGCGAATAGCTGGGGCCATTTGCTGGCCACTGGCAATGGCGCTTTGGTGATTGCCGATACCTTGGGCTTGGCCTTGTTTGCCCTGTGCGGCGCCGAGATTGCCGAAGAGGCCGGCAAGTCGCGTTTGGTCGTGGTGCTGCTGGGCACCATCACCGCCAGCGGCGGCGGCGTGATGCGCGACCTTTTGACCAGCCAAGTGCCCCTGCTGCTGCGGCGCGATATTTACGCCAGCGCCGCGATCGGCGGCATTGCCGGCTATCTGGCGCTGCGGGCCCTGGGCCTGCCGCGCCAAGCCGCCTTTATCGCCGGCATGTTGATGGTGGTGGCGCTACGTCTGGCGGCACTGCGCTACGGCTGGCAACTGCCGGCGCCGCAGCTGAGCTCTTAGGAACCCGAGCTCAGTAGCTCAGCGTGCGCTTGGCCACATCCACCCGCAGCAAGGCTTTGCTGAGCGCCCCGCTGGTGGCGCGCGCATAGTCCAAAGCCCAGGCCGGGTCTGAAAAAGCCACCGGCCCGGCCGCAGCCGCCACCCCCAAGATCTTGTCGGCCAACAAGACCTTGCCCGAGCCGCGCATCGGCTCGCACTCGTACTTGACGTACTGCTCATCCAGCCATAGCCGTGAGGCCTCGAAGCTCAAAACCTCGCCGGCGTCCACCACCAGATCGAACTGTTGCACCGGACTGAACACGACCTTCACTTCACTGCGCATCGCGGGCCTTTCGTGAATGAGAGCGGCTCGATTCTGGCGCAGAACTCAAGCGAGCGCAGCTTTGATGGCAGCCTTCCTCAGGAGCGCGCCGCCTTGACGGCAGCCTTCCTCAGGAGCGCGCCGCCTTGACGGCAGCCTTCCTCAGGAGCGCGCCGCCTTGACGGCAGCGCTGAGCACCTCCAAAGCCTCGAGCGAATCATCCCAGCCCAAGCAAGCATCGGTGATGCTCTTGCCGTACTCCAGCTTGCTCGCGTCGTCCTTGCCCGGGGTGAACTTTTGTGCGCCGTCGTGCAAATGGCTTTCCACCATCACGCCAAAAATGTTCTTGCCGCCGGCCACGATTTGCGCGCCCACATCGCGCGCCACTTCCAGCTGGCGCAGATGCTGCTTGGAGCTGTTGGCATGCGAGCAGTCCACCATCAGCGTGGTGTCGAGCTTGGCAGCGGCCAAGTCCTTGCAAGCTGCGGCCACGCTTTCGGCGTCGTAATTGGGCGCTTTGCCGCCGCGCAGGATGACGTGGCAGTCCTTATTGCCCTTGGTCTCAACAATGGCGACTTGACCATTCTTGTGCACGGACAAGAAATGGTGGCCGCGAGCCGCTGCTTGAATGGCATCGGTGGCGATCTTGATATTGCCATCGGTGCCGTTCTTGAAGCCGATCGGTGCCGACAGGCCCGACGCCAGTTCGCGGTGCACCTGGCTCTCGGTGGTGCGTGCACCGATAGCGCCCCAGGAAATCAGGTCGCCGATGTACTGCGGCGAGATCACATCCAAGAACTCCGAACCCGCCGGCATGCCCAGCCGATTGATCTCCAACAGCAGCTGACGCGCGATACGCAGGCCCTCGTCGATGCGGTAGCTTTCGTCCAGATAGGGGTCATTGATCAAACCCTTCCAGCCGACCGTGGTGCGCGGCTTTTCGAAGTAGACCCGCATGACGATCTCCAGCGTGTCGGCGTACTTCTCTCGCTGCACCATCAATCGGCGTGCGTATTCCAGCGCCGCTGAGGGGTCATGGATAGAGCAAGGGCCAATGATCACCAGCAGGCGATCATCCTTGCGCTGCATGATTTTGCGAATGCTGTGGCGCGTGCTGGCGATCAGCTGCTCCATCGGCGTGCCACGGATCGGGAAGAAACGAATCAGGTGCTCTGGTGGCGGCAGCGGTGTGATGTCGACGATGCGTTCGTCATCGGTCGCACTGGTCTTGTCCTCTTGCGAGTACCAGCGTTCGGCCTGAATCTCCGGTTTGGCGGACTTGGCATTCATGGGCTAACTCTCACTTTCCGTGGTCTGGATTCGGTTTCAGATGAAGCAGCGCTCAGACGAAAAAAAACCGCCGGGTGGTGGACCCGGCGGTTTCTAGAGATTTGTGCGCTTTGCTTGATGCTTATCCTGCTTACGCTCTCGCCTCTCGGCCGCCGGTGCGGTTAGAGAACCAAAAAAAGCTAAAGAAATAAGTCTTTGGCGAGTGCATGGCTTTGAATGTAGCACGCGATTCTTGCAAGCCGCCGCCGGGCTGCGGCCTTGCAACAACAGTCATGGCTGCGATCAGGCAGTGCCGCCGACAGTCAAACCGTCGATGCGCAAGGTCGGCTGACCCACGCCCACCGGCACGCTCTGGCCCTCTTTGCCGCAGACGCCAACACCCGTATCCAGCTGCATATCGTTGCCAATCATGCTGACGCGAGTGAGGGCTTCCGGGCCGCTGCCAATGATGGTGGCACCCTTGACCGGATACTGGATCTTGCCGTTCTCGACCCAGAAGGCTTCGCTGGCCGAGAAGACAAACTTGCCGGATGTGATATCCACTTGGCCGCCGCCGAAGTTGGTGGCGTAGATGCCGCGCTTGATGCTGGCGACGATCTCTTGCGGGTCTTTGTCGCCGCCCAACATATAGGTGTTGGTCATGCGCGGCATCGGCGTGTGGGCATAGCTTTCGCGGCGACCGTTGCCGGTCGGGGGCACCTTCATCAGACGCGCATTCATCGCGTCTTGGATATAGCCCTTCAAGATGCCGTCCTCGATCAGCACATTGCGCTGCGAGGCACAACCCTCGTCGTCGACGTTGAGCGAACCACGGCGATCCGGCAGCGTGCCGTCGTCCAGGACCGTGACGCCCTTGGCCGCCACCCGCTGGCCAATGCGGCCGGCAAACGCGCTCGAGCCCTTGCGGTTGAAGTCGCCTTCCAGGCCGTGGCCGATCGCTTCATGCAAGAGCACCCCAGGCCAGCCAGGGCCGAGCACGACCGTCATTTCGCCAGCCGGCACCGGGCGCGACTCCAGATTCGTCAAGGCCGCAGTGACCGCTTGGTCAACATAGCTGGCAATCATTTCATCGGTGAAATAGGCCAGTCCGAAACGGCCACCGCCGCCACCGCTGCCAACCTCGCGGCGGCCATTGCTCTCCGCAATCACCGTCACGCTCAGGCGCACCAGCGGGCGCACATCGGCAGCTAAGGTGCCATCGGCACGGGCCACCAAGACCACATCATGTTCGGCGGCCAAGCCGGCCATCACCTGAGCCACGCGCGGGTCTTTGGCGCGAGCCATGCGCTCGGCGCGCTCCAGCAGGGCCACCTTCTCGGTGCTGTCCAAGCTTGCAATAGGGTCGGCGGCGCCATACAGCGAGCGACTGGCCGAGACCGTCGGCTGGCTGGGCACCTTGACGCGGCGGCTTTGCCCGGCGGCTGCAATCGCGCGCACCGTCAAAGCAGCATCGATGATGGCCGCCTCAGAGATATCGTCAGAGTAGGCGAAGGCCGTTTTCTCGCCCGCCACCGCGCGCACACCCACGCCCTGGTCGATGCTGAAACTGCCGCTCTTGACGATGCCTTCTTCCAGACTCCAGCCCTCGGCGCGCGTGGTCTGGAAGTACAGATCAGCGTCATCGACCCGGTGTTCGGTGATCAGTCGCAAGGCTTTGGTCAAGACCGCCTCGCTGAGGCCGTAAGGCTCCAGCAATTGGCTGCGGGCCGCCGCCAGGCGGGCAAGAGTGGGTTCGCGAGAAATCATGCGAGCCATTGTAGGAGCGGTGGCGCCTCAGCGCCGTCTGCCGCTGAGTCCCCTTGTGCCCGGCAGGGCTCAAGCGGAGAAAGCCACCGCCAGCGCGTCAAACACCAAGCGCAAGCGCGGCGTGTCGCGCAACTCCCGGTGCGCGGTCAGCCACATGGGCAGGGCCGGAATTTGGATTTCCGGCAGGACCTGCACCAAGTCTGGCTCGCGAGCCGCCAGCGCCAGCGCCCCCACGGCCAGCCCCATGCCGGCGCGCATGGCCTCCCACACCACCACCTGGTTGTCGCAGCGAAAGCCAAAGAAATCCGGCTGGACCACAAAGCCTGCCGCCGCAAAGCCGCGCAACATCTGCTCATTGCGGTCATAGCCCAACCACTGATGGCTGAGCACGGTCGCCATGGTCGGCATGCCTTGACGCGCCACATAGTCTCGATGCGCAAACACCCCCACCGGCCACTCACCCAATTTGCGTGCCACCAAGGTGGCTTGCTCGGGCCTCACCATGCGCAGCGCGATATCGGCGCTGCGCTCGAGCAGGTTTTCCACCTCGTTGCTGGCCACCAGCTCGATCTGGATTTCTGGGTACCGGCGGCGCAAGTCGCTCAGCACCGGGGGCAGGAAGTAAGCGCAGACGATTTCGCTGGCCGTCAAGCGCACCGTGCCGGCCAAAGACTGATCCTGGGCGGAAAGAGCCAACGCTAACTCTTGCGCGCCCTCCCGCATGCGCTGGGCCGCTGGCAGCAAGGCCTGGCCGGCAGGAGTCAAGCTCAAGCCCCTGGCGTGGCGCTCAAACAAGCTCTGACCCAAGGCCGCTTCCAGCGCGGCCAATTGCCGGCTCAAGGTCGGCTGGCTTTGGCCCAAAACAGGCGCGGCGCGATTCAAAGAGCCGGTTTCGGCCAGCACCAAAAAGGTTTGCAACAAAGACCAGTCAAGTGAATTCGCGCGCATTCGCTATTCAAACATGAATAGCCGCAATACAAAACCTTGACTTCCGCAATCCTGCCCCGGCGCGGACACTGGCCTCATCGACACCGCTAGCGCCCTGGCGCAAGACCCAAAGTCATGAATCCAAGCCTTTCTTCCCCGAACAAGACCGTCCTTATTCTTGGTGCTGCCGGGCGGCTCGGGCTCTGCTTGGTGCAAGCCTTTTCGAGCGCTGGCTGGCAGGTGCTGGCCCAGGCACGCAAGCCTTTGCCCCCCAAGTTCGCAGCTTTGGCGGGCGTCCAAGCCTTGCACTGTGATGCGCTCGACCGCGAGGCTTTGCGGATCGGTGGCCAAGGCGCGCAGGTGCTCATCAATGCCTTGAACCCGCCCTACACCGAATGGGATGAATTGCTGCTGCCGCTGGCTGCGGCGGCTCAAGACACAGCCCTGGCCTTGAACGCCCTGCTGATCTTGCCCGGCAATGTCTACAACTTCGGCAATCAGCTTCCTGCGCTTTTGCTGGAGCAAGGGCGCACCGCCGAGCAAGCCAACACGCCCAAGGCCGGGCTGCGGATTGAGCTGGAAGCGCGCATGGCAGCCGCGGCGCCGCAGCTGCGTTCGGTGGTGCTGCGAGCCGGTGACTTTTTTGGCGGGCCTGGGCGTGGCTCTTGGTTTGACTTGGCCTTGGTCAGCCGCATCCACAAGGGTCAGGTCGTCCACCCCGGCCCCTTGGACTTGCCCCATGCCTGGGCCTATCTGCCCGACTTGGCGGATTGCTTTGTGCGTGTGGCGGAGCACCATGCAGAGATCAGCGGCCATCAGCGCCTGCATTTCAGCGGCCACACCCTGGAGGGTCAGGTCTTGCATCAAGCCTTGGAGCAGGCTTGGGGCCGGCCGCTCCAGGCAAGTCGTTTGCCCTGGGGACTGATTCGCCTCGGCGCTCCCTTTGTGGCCAGCTGGCGCGCCATTGCCGAGATGCGCTATCTCTGGCAAAGACCGCACCGCTTGGACGACCGCGAACTGCGCGAACTGATCGGCGAGCCGCCGCACACCCCCTTGCTCAAAGCCGTGCAAGACAGTCTGCAAGCCCTGGGCATCAACACCCCTACCCGCCCAGCAGCCCAGGAGGTACTGGCGTGAGCGGACCTGTGATTTGCGAGCGCATGACGGCGCAGCTCGAGGGAGATTACGTGGTCTTCTTGATCGGCATGCGCATCAACAAACCCTGGCGGGTTCACAAATGGTGGCCGGTGGCCAGCGCCATGCCCCGCATGTTGCGTGAACTGCAGGCGCAACCCAACTCGGGTCTGCTGAATGCCGAGATGTGGTTCTCGCGCACCCTCATCCTGGTGCAGTACTGGCGTTCGATGGAACAACTGCTGGCCTACGCCAAGGACAAGCAGTCCGAACATCTGCCGGCCTGGAAGGCTTTCAACAAAGCCGTGGGCAGCGATGGCTCGGTGGGCATCTGGCATGAGACCTATGCTGTTCGCCCCGGCGGCTTTGAAAACATCTACGTGAATATGCCGGCCTTTGGCCTGGGCCGTGCCGGGGTCCTGACGCCCGCCAAAGGTCGCCTAGCAAGTGCGGAACAACGCATGGCTGCAGGGCACGCTGAAGGCTCAGCCTGAAGGCCTTCTCGTAACTTCACAAAATGTTACGCAAGCGCCGTCATCCAAGCCGAGGACCCTGGACGTTGAACCTGCAACGCGACACAGCGGCAAGCAAGAACCCAGTTGCCCACCCGCTGTTCGTGCCCTGGCAATAACGCCCTGACTTCGAGATTGGATGGATAGATGTTCATGAACACGATCGCCCGCAGCTTCACCGTCTTGGCCATTGCCGCACTGAGCAGCTGGGCTCAGGCGGGCAGCAACACACCCCAGATTGACCAAAGAGAAGCCAAACAGCAGGCCCGCATCGCCGAAGGCGCCAACTCAGGCGCGCTGACGGCCAAAGAAACCCAACATCTGGAGCGTGAACAGGCCCGTATCAACAAGGTCGAAACCACGGCCAAGGCCGATGGCACGGTGACTCACAAAGAGCGCCAAAAGCTGCACGCCATGCAAGACAAGGCCAGCCGCGACATTCAACATGCCAAGCACAACGGCAAGGTCGCCGGGCAATAAGAACGCTCAAGGCCTGATGTCTATCGCCTCTTAGCCAATGCCCCCAAAGCCCGTTTCGAAACTAGTCGTCGAAGCGGGCTTCTTTTTTCTGCGCCAGCGCCCATTCATACAGGGCATTGCGAGGCGCGCCACTGATCTCGGCGGCCAGACCGACGGCCTGCTTCAAGGGCAAGTCCGCCAGCAGCAAGCGCAGCACCCGCAGCGCTTCGGCGGGCAACTCAGCTTCGCCCGGCGAGGCCGCTTTCTGCGCATGCAAGACCAGCACAAACTCGCCGCGCTCACGCTGCGCATCCGCCGCCAACCAGGCCGGCAGACTGGCTGCAGCGGCGCTGTGAACTGTCTCAAACTGCTTGGTCAGCTCGCGGCAGACCGTCACCGTCTGCGCCGGGCAAAGCTCGGCCAGCAAGTCAATCAAGGCCTTGATGCGATGCGGCGCCTCAAACAGCACCTGGCTGCGGGCACTGCCACACAGGGCTTGCAAAGCACTGCGGCGCTCCGCCGCCTTGGTCGGCAAGAAGCCGGCGAACTCAAAGCCCTCGGCCACCACATCGCCCGCCACGCTGAGCGCCGTGACCGTGCTGCTGACGCCAGGCACAGGAAAGACCCGCAAGCCAGCCTTTGCCACGGCCGCCACCAAGACGGCGCCCGGGTCCGAAATCGCCGGCGTACCGGCATCGCTGATGTAGGCAATGCGCTCACCGGCCTGCAAGCGCGCAATCAGCGCCTCACTGGCCTCATGCTCGTTGTGCTGATGCAGTTTGATCAAGGGCTTGTGCAAGCCCAGATGCCTCAAAAGCCCGGCGCTGACACGGGTGTCCTCGCAAGCCACAGCGTCCACCAAAGCCAAAACATGGACGGCCCGCAAGGTGATGTCGGCCAAATTACCGATCGGCGTGGCCACCACATAGAGCGTGGCTGCGGGATACTGCTGAGCACCGGCCGCAGCGGCGGCCGCCTGCATCAGCAGGGAGGCGTCGGCAATGTTGTTCAAAAAGGCTTCTCCCCAAGGGCTTGGATCGGCGGCAGAAGACCGTGCGCTGCAGTATTTGCAGCAGCAAGGTCTGCGCCTGGTGGAGCGCAATTATCAGGTGGCGGCCGGCCCCAGCGCGCGGGCCGGAGAGGTCGACCTGATTCTGCGCGACCCGCAGGACGGCAGCTTGGTGTTTTGCGAGGTGCGCGCGCGCGCCGACCGCTCGCATGGTGGGGCGGCGGCCAGCGTCGGTCCCGCCAAGCAGCGGCGCTTGATTTATGCCGCCCAGCATTACCTGCTGCGACACGCCAGCCCGCCGCCCTGCAGATTCGATGTGGTGGCCATCGATGGGGTCGAGATCGAGTGGATTCAGGCCGCTTTCGAAGCCAGCTAAGCCCCGAGTTAGCCTTGAAACCGGCCTCGATCAGCGCTGAACTATGATTCCGCCCCATGCTTGAGCAACGCATCCAACAACAATTCTTCGAGAGCGCCGACCTGTTCTACCAGGTCGCCGAGAACCTTTCACGCCCGGTCTCCAGTGCCGCCCAGATGCTGATGGACGGCATCACCAGCGGGGGGCGGGTGCTGTGCTGCGGCTTTGGCCAATCGTCGTTGGACGCGGTTTATATGGCCGCCTTGCTGGTGGGCCGCTTCGAGCAAGACCGCCCTGGTCTGGCCGCCTGGAGCCTGGACGCGCAGGCCAATGGCTGCACCGCCGAGGAGGCTTTGACCCGCCAGGTGCAAGCCCACGGTCACCCTGGTGATTTGCTGCTCTTGTTCGATGCCCAGCCGACTTTGAGCGCGGCCTGGCAGCCAGTCTTGGAGGCGGCGCACGCCCAAGACATGAGCATCATTGCCCTGACCGGCGGGCTGCAAGACGAAATGCGCGCCTTGCTGCGCGACACCGATGTGCAGATCCGCATTCAGCACAGCCGCGTGGCCCGCGTGGCCGAAGCTCAACGTTTGCTGGCTCATTGCTTGTGCGATGCGGTGGATGTGCAGTTGCTCGGCGCCAGCGAATAAGCCTTTTTGAATTTGCCTCTGACAGGATGACAGGACCGATATGACTTTGACGAACTCCAAGACGAACACCATCCCCAGCAAGCGCTTGCTGGCTGCCATCCTGTGCGCCGCGCTCTTCAGCAGCGCCTGCGCGCCCTTGGTGATTGGCGGCGCGATGGTGGGGGGCGCCTTGGTGGCTACCGACCGCCGCACCTCCGGCACCCAGGTGGAAGACAAGGGCATCGAGGTCAAGGCCGCTTCGCGCATCAAGGGTCAGATCAGCGAAAACGCCCACGTCACCGTCAGCAGCTATAACCGCCTGGTTCTGCTGACCGGTGAAGTGCCGACCGAGGCCGATCGCGCCAAGCTGGAAAGCCTGGTCAGCGGTGTCGAAAACGTGCGCAGCGTGCTGAATGAGACAACCGTGATGCCGGCCGCCTCGCTGAGCAGCCGCTCCAACGATGTGTTGATTTCCAGCAAGATCAAGGCCAGCCTGGTCGATGCTCCTGAGCTGATCTCAAACGCTTTTTATGTGGTGGTGGAGCGCGGCACCGTCTTCCTGATGGGTCGAGTCACCGAGCGTGAAGCCGCCCGCGCCGCCGCCATTACACGCAGCATCAGCGGCGTGCAAAAGGTGGTCCGCGCCTTCGACATCATCAGCGAAGAAGAGCTGGCGCGCATCCTTCCTGCGCCCGCACCTGCGCCGACACCCGCAACTGCGACAGAACCGAAGCCTGTCGCCCCTTGAGGCAAAGCTGAGTCCGGCGACTCAGCTGAGTCGCTTGATCAGGCTGGAGGTGTCGAGACGTCCGCCGCCTGCGGCTTGCACATCGGCATAGAACTGGTCCACCACCGCCGTCACTGGCAGGCGCGCGCCATTGCGGCGCGCCTCGTCCAGCACCAGACCCAGGTCCTTGCGCATCCAGTCGACCGCAAAGCCGAAGTTGAACTGGCCGTCCACCATGGTCTTGCCTCGGTTGTCCATCTGCCAGCTTTGCGCCGCGCCTTTGCCGATGACATCCAGCACCTGCTTCATATCCAGCCCGGCCTTGCCGCCAAAGGCAATCGCCTCCGCCAAGCCCTGCACCAGGCCCGCGATGCAGATCTGATTCACCATCTTGGCCAATTGGCCGGCACCCGATTCACCCACCCGCGTCACCGCCTTGGCAAAAGCCAAAGCCACCGGTTGAATCTGCGCGAAGGGTTCGGCGTCACCGCCGCACATCACGGTGAGCGCGCCATTGACCGCACCGGCTTGGCCGCCAGACACCGGTGCGTCGACAAAGTGCAAGCCCTGTTCAAGCGCTGAGGCAAACAGCTCTCGCGCCACCTCGGCCGAGGCGGTGGTGTGATCGACAAACACCGCGCCGGGCTTCATGCCAGCGAAAGCTCCGCTGGAGCCCAAGACCACCGAGCGCAGATCATCATCATTGCCGACGCAGGCAAACACGATATCGGCGCCCGCCGCTGCCTCGGCAGGCGTGGCGGCTGAACTGCCGCCGTAATCGCTCACCCATGCTGCTGCTTTGCTGGCCGTGCGGTTGTAGACCGTGACCGCATGCCCGGCTCGCTGCAAATGCCCAGCCATGGGGTAGCCCATCACGCCCAGACCCAGAAAAGCCAGCTTCAGCGGCGCAATGGCCTCATAAGTTCGGGTGCTCATAAAAGAAAGTCGTCCTCAAACAATCGTGAAATGTTCGGTGCCGGAGGACAGATCCTCCGAGCGAGCGCGCTCGCTATTGAGCTTGATCTGCAAGCGCAGGTCATTCAGCGAGTCGGCATTGCGCAGCGCGTCTTCGTAAGTGACTTTGCCTACCTCGTAAAGATCAAACAAGGCCTGGTCAAAGGTCTGCATGCCTTGCTCGCGAGAGCGCTTCATGATCTCTTTGATCTCGCCCACTTCGCCCTTGAAGATCAGGTCGGAGATCAGCGGCGAGTTCAGCATGATCTCCACCGCCGCCACCCGGCCCTTGCCTTCGCGACGCGGCAGCAAACGCTGCGACACCAGCGCGCGCAGGTTCAATGACAGGTCCATCAGCAACTGGCCACGCCGTTCTTCGGGGAAGAAGTTGATGATGCGGTCCAGCGCCTGATTGGCGCTGTTGGCGTGCAAAGTGGCCATGCACAAATGGCCGGTTTCAGCGAAGGCCACCGCATGCTCCATGGTCTCGCGGTCGCGCACCTCGCCCATCAGAATCACGTCCGGCGCTTGGCGCAGCGTGTTCTTCAGCGCTTGATCCCAGCTGTCGGTGTCGATGCCAACTTCGCGCTGGGTGACAATGCAGTTCTTGTGCGGATGGACGAACTCGATCGGGTCTTCGATCGTGATGATGTGGCCGTAGGTGGTGGTGTTGCGCTCATCGATCATGGCCGCCAACGAGGTGCTCTTGCCGGAGCCGGTGGCGCCCACCACGATCACCAAACCCCGCTTGGCCTGCACCACTTGACGCAGCACCGGCGGCAAATCCAGCGAGCTGATGGTGGGTACATCGGCCGGAATCGTCCGCAAAACCAGGCCAACCGAACCCTGCTGAATAAAAGCGTTAGCCCGGAAGCGCCCAACGCCTTGCGGAGAGATCGCGAAGTTGCACTCTTTGCTGCGCTCGAACTCGGCCGCCTGCTTGTCGTTCATGATGGCCCGCGCCAATTGCAGCGTGTGCTGCCCGGTCAGCGGCTGCGGCGAGACCTTGGTGACCTTGCCGTCCACCTTGATGGCGGGCGGGAAATCGGCCGTCAGAAACAAGTCCGAGCCCTTGCGCGAAATCATCAGGCGCAAGAGGTCGTTGATAAATTTGGTGGCCTGATCGCGTTCCATGGGGGTCCTGAGCAGTGAATTCGCTGGGAAATTTTGCCGTCACTCACGTGGCTTGCGCCACATGAGTGACGTCGAACTTTCCGGGCTTTAGCCCGGAAAGTTCTCCGGGAACTTGGCTTTGGAGCGGGCTTCGGCGGGGGAGATGATGTTGCGACGGACCAAGTCGGTCAGGTTCTGATCCAAGGTCTGCATGCCTTGGCTGTTGCCCGTTTGAATGGCGGAATACATCTGTGCCACCTTGTTCTCGCGAATCAGGTTTCGAATCGCGGAATTGCCCAGCATGATTTCATGCGCGGCCACACGGCCCGAACCATCCTTCAGCTTGCAAAGACTCTGCGAGATCACCGCCACCAAAGACTCAGACACCATGGCCCGCACCATCTCTTTTTCGGCCGCAGGGAAGACGTCCACGATACGGTCCACCGTCTTGGCGGCGGAGCTGGTGTGCAAGGTGCCAAAGACCAAGTGGCCGGTTTCAGCGGCGGTCAGGGCCAAGCGAATCGTTTCCAAGTCGCGCATTTCACCCACCAGCACCGCGTCCGGGTCTTCACGCAGCGCCGACTTCAGGGCGTTGGCAAAACTCATGGTGTGCGGCCCGACCTCGCGCTGATTGATCAGGCTCTTCTTGGACTCATGCACAAACTCGATCGGGTCTTCGATGGTGAGGATGTGACCGTACTCGTTTTCGTTCAGGTGATTGACCATGCCAGCCAAGGTCGTGGACTTGCCCGAACCGGTTGGGCCCGTCACCAAGACCAGGCCGCGCGGCCGCAAGGCCAGCTCGGCAAAGATCTTGGGCGCATTCAACTGCTCCAAGGACAAGATCTTGCTGGGAATGGTTCGGAACACAGCGCCGGCGCCACGGTTTTGGTTGAAGGCATTGACGCGAAAGCGCGCCAGGCCCTGGATCTCAAAAGAGAAGTCCACCTCCAGCGCTTCTTCGTAAATTTTGCGCTGCGAGTCGTTCATGATGTCGTACACCATGTCGTGCACGTCTTTGTGCTCCAGCGCCTCGACATTGATGCGCCGCACATCCCCATGCACCCGGATCATCGGAGGCAAGCCGGCCGAGAGGTGCAAGTCAGAGGCCTTGTTCTTGACCGAGAATGCCAACAGTTGAGTGATGTCCATTTTTTCCAGGCAGAGGGCTGAAAGCCATTATGGCGACGATCGCCGAGAACATACAAGAACAGCACAGGCGCATCGCTGCGGCCTGTGCTTTGGCCGGACGGCCTGTGCAAAGTGTCACATTGCTGGTGGTCAGCAAGACCTTTCCGGGCAGCGCTGTGCGGGAGGCTGTGGCCGCCGGTGAACGCTGCTTTGGCGAGAATTATGTCCAGGAAGGCTTGGACAAAATCGCCGAATTGGCCGATCTACGCGGCGCTATTGAGTGGCATCTGATCGGGCCGCTGCAAAGCAATAAGACGCGGCCGGTTGCCGAAACTTTTGACTGGGTGCACAGCGTCGATCGTTTGAAGACGGCGCAGCGCCTGTCCGAGCAGCGCCCGGCCCATTTGCCTCCCTTGAACATTTGCTTGCAAGTCAATATCAGCGGCGAGGCCAGCAAGAGCGGCGTCAGCGCGGCCGACTTGCCGGCGCTGGCGGCCGCCGTGGCGGACCTGCCGCGCCTGCGCCTGCGCGGCCTGATGGCCATCCCCGAGCCCGCCGCTGACTTCGAATCTCAGCGTCAGCCGCACCGAGCCCTGGCCGCCCTGCATCAGCAGTTGCAAGCCCGCCTTGGTGCGCAGTTCGACACCTTGTCGATGGGCATGAGTGCCGATCTGGAGGCTGCAGTAGCAGAAGGCGCCAGCTTGGTGCGCGTCGGCTCGGCCATCTTTGGTGCCCGCCAGGCTCGCTGATTTCCTAGGACTCGACTGATGAACTTGCTTCGCCTGCGCCGCTGGGCGCTGATCACGGGTTTTTTGAGCCTGCTCGGGCTGCAAGCCCAACAACTGCACGCCGCCCCCGGCTTTGAGGACACGATTGCACAGCGCGCCCAGGCCTGCACCTTGTGCCACGGCAAAGAGGGCCGGGCCGCGGCCGATGGCTATTACCCACGTCTGGCCGGCAAGCCTCAGGGCTATCTTTACAAACAGTTGCTCAATTTTCGCGACGGCCGGCGCCATTACGGCCCGATGAGCGAGCTGATCGAGCCCTTGAGCGACGCCTACCTGAACGAGCTGGCCGGCTACTTTGCGCAGCTGAGCCTGCCCTACCCGCCCAGCCAGCCGCCCGGCTTGCCCCAAAGCGCGCTGGCCCAGGGTCAAAAATTGATCTTGAACGGTGACCCAGTGCGCAAGCTGCCGGCCTGCGTGCAATGTCATGGCCAAGCGCTGACCGGTGTGCAGCCCTTCATTCCTGGCCTGCTGGGCTTGCCGCGAGACTATTTGAACGGGCAGTTAGGCGCCTGGCGCAGCGGTCTTCGGCACGCCGTTGCGCCCGACTGCATGGCCCAGATCGCCAAGTTGCTGACGACTGAAGAGATCAATGCCATCTCGCATTTCCTGGCCGGGCAGAACCTGGCTCCGAATGCCAAGCCCGCTGCAGCCTTGCCAGCGCCGCTGCCCATGAGCTGTGGAGGTCTGCAATGAAAAGCAAGACCGCTCGCTGGCTCTTGATCGCGCTGCTGGGCCTGGGGTGCTTGGGCGGCTTGGCGCTGTACAGCCTCAATCATTTGGATGAAGGTGCACAGCAAGCCGCCAGCCGCCAAGAATCGAGCGCCAGCCTGGTGCAACGCGGCGAGTACCTGGCACGCGTGGGCAACTGCATGGGCTGCCACACCGCACGCGGCGGCGCGCCCTATGCGGGCGGCCGCGCCATCCCCACGCCCTTCGGCAGCGTGTTCGCGCCCAATCTGACGCCGGACGCTGACACCGGCCTGGGACGCTGGAACGAGGCTCAGTTTTGGGCCGCACTTCACAACGGCCGCGCCCCTGATGGGCGGCTCTACACGCCGGCCTTTCCCTTCAGCAACTACAGCTTGCTCACACGCGAAGACGCCAAGGCCTTGTTTGCCTATTTGCACAGCTTGCCGGCCGTTGCTCAGCCCAATCGCGCCCATGAACTGCGCTTCCCATACAACACACAAGCCGCCATGGCAGTGTGGCGTGCGCTCTATTTCCGGCCGGCGGTCTATAACCCTGAGCCCCAACAGAGTGCCGAGTGGAACCGCGGCGCCTATTTGAGCCAAGGCCTGGGCCACTGCAATGCCTGCCATGCCACGCGCAACGCCTTGGGAGCCACATCGGGCCCCAATGACTTCTCCGGCGGCATGCTGGAAGGCCTGGGCTGGTATGCCCCGTCGTTGCACGCCGCAGAGGAAGGCAGCGTTGCACACTGGGACAAGCAAGCACTGACCCAGTGGTTGAAGACCGGTTTGAACGCCCATTCCAGCGCGCTGGGGCCCATGGCCGAGGTCATTCAAGGCAGCACCCAGCACCTCAGTCAAGAGGACCTGAACGCGATGGCCACTTATCTGCAAAGCCTGCCGCAGCATCCAGCCCCAGGGGCAAAGGCTCAGCAAAGGCCCGAACTCAAGCTGCGCGAAATCGGCGAAGCGCTGTACGGCGAGCATTGCGCCAGCTGCCACGGCGCTCAAGGCCAGGGTGTGGCCGGCGCCTATCCGAGCTTGCTCCAGAACCGCACGGTCTTGATGAGCAACCCAGCCAATCTGCTGCGCATCATCCAGCGCGGCGGCTTCGCGCCCAGCACAGCGGACAACCCGCGCCCCTTCGGCATGCCGCCCTTTGGCGGCGTCTTGGATGACACCCAGCAGGCCGCCCTGGCCAGCTTTGTGCGCAATGCCTGGGGCAACAAGCCTCATGGCGAGGCCGATGTGCGCCCGGTCGATGTGCTGCGCCTAAAAACACGCCGGGTCGACTGAGCACCACGCTGGGGCAAGCCCCCATCCGGGGGATCTCCCCCGCATTTGCCGCGCAATTGTTCACGGCAGGCCTTCGCTCGCGTGAACGCAAAAGCAGCGCCAAGCCCGACACTTCGGTACCGCGCCAAGCGAGCTGAATTCGGCTGATTTTTGAAAGCCGACATGACTGAACCAGCAAGGCGCGACTTAATTCACAGCGCCTGTTGAAACGCATGAAAACCCTGATCAAGAAATCAAGTGCCCGGGTCGAAAGCCAAACAGGCGTTTTACGGCGCCAGCGTCAGAACCCGGCCAAGACATCCGTCGCGTGCCAGTTCTGGGCGCCCTGAAAAACAATCCTTGACGAGGGGCTCTCCACCCATGAATTTCTTGACTCAGCTGCGCATCAGCCAGCGTTTGGCCGTCAGTTACGGCTTGTTGATTTTGTTGTTGATTGCCATCGGCAGCTATGGCGCCCTGACCGCCAATCGGCTGGCGAAAGACTTGGACCGCACGGCCAACTCCAGCCTGGTGAAGATCGCTTCCGCGAATGCGCTGGAAGGCCAAGTGAACGTGATCGCACGCGCTTCTCGCGACCTGCTCTTGTTGGATGAAGCCCGCCAGATCAAGAAGCAAAACACGGCCATCGACACCGCGCTGCAAGAAACCGAAAAGCAGCTGAGCAGCCTGGAAGCCACGCTGGACAGCGGCAAAGAGAAAGACCTGGTGGCCACGGTGCGAGAGTCTGAGCTCAAGTTCGCAGCCGCCGTCACCAAGTTCCGCAAGGTGCAAAAAGATGGCAGCCCGGATGAAGCCCGTGAAAGCCTGATCACCGATGTGCGCCCCGCTCAACAAGCCTATCAAGACGGCCTCAAAGGCCTGGTCGATCTGCAGTTCGACAGCGCCCGCACGCTGGCCGTTGAGGGCGGTGAAATGGCCCGCTCCTCGATCTTGCTGACCGCGGTGCTGGTGATCGTGGCGGCCGTGATCGGCGTGGGCGGCGGCTTTGTGATCGCTCGCTCCATCGTCCTGCCGGCGCAAAAAGCGCAACAAGCCGCCGAGGCCATCAGCTCCGGCGACCTGACCCAACACATCGTCGTGGAAGGTTCGGACGAACTCGCACAAATGCTCAAGGCCATGCAAGACATGCAACATGCCTTGTCTGGCGTGGTCAGCAGCGTCAGCGACGCCGCCGGCGAAGTGGCCCAGAACTCCTCGGACATTGCCGACAGCAATGTGAACCTGTCCGACCGCACCGCCCGCTCGGCCGCCAGCCTGCAAAACACCGCCGCCTCGGTGGAACAGATCGCCGCGAATCTGAACGGCGCCAGCGACCTGACCCGCCGTGCCGCCAGCATCGCCACCAAGGCGCGTCAATCGGCCCAGGCCGGTGGCACCGTGGTGTCCAAGGTGGTCGACACCATGGAAGAAATCAGCGCCAGCTCCAAGAAGATTGGCGACATCATCGGCGTCATCGATGGCATCGCCTTCCAGACCAATATCCTGGCTTTGAATGCCGCAGTGGAAGCGGCGCGTGCCGGTGAACATGGACGCGGTTTCGCGGTGGTGGCCTCGGAAGTGCGCGCCCTGGCCTCTCGTTCTGCCGCTGCGGCCAAGGAGATCAAGGTCCTGATTCAGGAGTCCTCGGTCAAGGTGGAGAACGGCACGGCTCTGGTCAACAACGCCGGCATCACCATCCGCAGCGTGGTCGACGAAGTCAACAATATGGGCCAGCTGATCGAAGAGATTTCGCACTCAGCCCAAGAGCAAGCGGCCGGTGTTGGCGTGGTCAATAACGCCATGAATGAGCTGGACCGCACCACCCAACAAAACACCACCTTGGTGGACGATCTGGGCCGCTCGACCGACGCGCTGAAGTCCAGCTCCTCCCGTCTGCTGGACGCGGTGGGTTTCTTCCGAGCCGCCGGCGCGAATGCCTGAGTTGCTGAACTGATTCATTTCCTGACTCCCAATTCCCCCCCTCTCTCTCTCCGTCCTCACTTTTTTCTCGTAGACAAGACATCATGAGCAAGACTTCCCTCCCCAGCCTGCTGCGTTCGGCCTCTGTTCTGTGCGGCGCCCTCGCCGTGGCCTTCAGCGCCTATGCCTCGGCACCCAAGATCCTGAAGAAGGTGCCGCCAGAGTTCCCGCCAGAAGCCAGCAAGCAGTCGATCAAGTCGGGCACCGTCAAGGCCAAGATGGCCATCGAAGCCGACGGCTCGGTGTCGGGCGTTGACATCGTCGAAGCACAACCCCGCAAGGTCTTCGACAAGGCCGTGACCCGCGCCCTGATGGACTGGCGCTTTGAAGGCAGCGGCGAAAAGCAATCGCATGAAGTCAAGCTGGTGTTCAGCAACGAAGACTGATCGCCTCTTCAAGACCTCACGCGCGGCCAGGGCCCGCGTGAGTGAACGACAGCGCGCGCGAAGACCGCTGCATTAAACTGCGCTCTATGTCCGCCCTGTCGCACCCTCAAAGCCTTGCCTGGCTGCGCACCCTTGTCTGGGTGATTGCGCTGGTGCTGCCTCTGCAGGCGCAGGCGCGGGTGTTGATGCTGTCATGCGCCAGCAGCCATGCGGCCATGCAAACGCTAGAACAGAGTTCGCAGGGGTCGCAGGGTGCTCACGCCATGCACGCCATGCACCGTGAGGCCATGGACATGGCTTCGCCAAGTGCTCCCGGCCATGATCACCAAGCCATGCTGCAAGCTGCAGCACTGGCCGGCGATGATCATCGTTCGGCTGACTCAAGCACTCCCTCACATGCCTGCAGCAGCGGCTGCGCCGACTGCTGTGTCGCCGCAGTGATGCCCAGCGTCGCCGTGATGGCCCAGGCCCCCTCCGGCCATAGCCTGCGCAGCAGCGCGCCAGAGCCCGCCAGCTTGGCCGTCGTGCCCGGCGGCCTCGAGCGGCCGCCCAAAGCCTCTTTCCTCGCGTTTTCTCCTTTGGCTTGAGGCCAAGCGCTCGGCTTGAGCCGCGCTGCCTTAAGCCTGGGAGTCCTGAGCACTGCCCAGCGTGTTGAATCACGCACGTGTTCCCAATCAAGGCAGGCCTTGAACGACGCGTAGGCCGGCGGCTCTGCTTTCCTTCTTTTTCATCCTCACGCGAGGACCTCATGCATACAGACCATGCCATGCCACGAGCAACCGCCGCATGCGGCGCGCCTATGGCCAAAGCCCGAAGCTGTCTCACACTGAGTTTCATGCTGCTGACCTGGGTCGCTGGCTTGCAAGCCCAGCCAAGCGAAGCGGACGCCAAGCCCTCCCCGGCAGACCCCGGCGCGCCCATCAGCGCACAGCCCGTTCCTGCCGCTTTGAAGGACTACAAAGCTTTTGCGGACCCGATCACGCCACGCGACTGGCGCGCGGCGAATCGGCGCGTGCAGGAAGCCGGAGGCTGGCGCGCCTATGCCAAAGAGGCGGCAGCAGACAAGGCTGCACCTGCGGCCTCAGCGGCCTCAGCGGCCAGCGCGGTCGCCCCGCGCCAAGCCCATCACCATCATCACGGAGGCCAGCCATGAGGTTCAATCTAGAGCTTCGCTCCGGCAGTCTCATCTTGTGGCTGGGCCTCGCCCTGCTGAGCGGTTGCGCCAGCTTGGACCCACAAGCGCGCTTTGCTCCCGTTCAGGCGCAAGCCCAACAAAGCCTGCAGCAAGAGCTTCAATGGGCGCGTACGCCCGAGCAGCGCGAGGCGCTCGACGCTCGGGTCACTGAACTTCTGCAGCAGCAAGCAACGCTCACAGCAGACCGAGCAGTGCAAATTGCCCTGCTCAACCACCGCGGTCTGCAAGCGCAGATGCATCAACTCGGCATCGCTGACGCCGCGCTGGTGCAAGCCAGCCGTCTGCCCAATCCAGGCATCAGCATTGGGCGGATGCGCCGGGGCGAGGAGTTAGAGATTGAACGCGGCCTGCACTTCAATCTGATGCGCTTGCTGAGCAGCGCCCCGAGTGCACGCATCGCCGCCTTAGACCTGCAGCGGGTGCAGCAGGACTTGAGTCTGCAAGTCTTGAGCGTGGCGGCCGAGGCGCGCCACGCCTATTGGCAAGCCTTGGCGGCGCAACAGTTGCTGCACTACAGCCAGCAGGTGATGAGCGCGGCTGAGGCCGGCGCCGAACTGGCTCGGCGCATGGCCGAAGCCGGCAATCTGAACAAGCTGCAACAGGCACGCGAACACAGCTTTTACGCCGACGCAGCGTTGGGCCAAGCCCGCGCCGAGATGGAAGCCGGCTCGCAGCGCGAACGCCTGGTCCGCAGCCTAGGGCTTTGGGGTCAGCAACTCAGCCTGCTGAAGCTGCCCGATCGGCTGCCCGACCTGCCGACCCAGGCGCGCGAGCTGCCGGAAGTGGAGCGAATCGCCATTGAGCAGCGTCTGGATGTGCAAGCCGCCAAACAGGCCGCAGCACTCAGCGCCGAGCAACTGGGGCTGACACGCCGCACCCGCTTCATCAATGTGCTGGAGCTGGGCCTGGCCAGCAATCGCAGCAATCTGGAACCCACCCAAAGCGGCTTTGAGCTGAGCCTGGAATTGCCCCTCTTCGATTGGGGCGAGGCCCGGCTGGCCCATGCCGAGTCTCGCTATATGCAGGCCTTGGAACGTACCGCTCAAATTGCCATCCAGGCCCGCTCGGAGGCGCGCGAGGCTTATGGCCAATACCGGAGCTTCTACGACATCGCACGCCACTATCGCGATGAGCTTGTGCCATTGCGCAAACGCATCTCGGAGGAGAACCTGCTGCGCTACAACGGCATGTTCATTGGCACTTTTGAGTTGTTGGCCGACGCCCGGACCCAGATCAGCACGGTGGCCGCCGCCATTGCCGCGCAGCGCGACTTCTTCATCGCCGAAGCGGCTTTGAATCAAGCGCTGCTGGGCCCCTTAAGCGGATCGAGCGGCTCCAGCGGCTCCAGCGGCTCCAGCAGCGCCGCCACCCCCATGTCCACCGCCGCTGAAGCCAGCGGCGGCCATTGAAAGTGAACACCATGGTTTCCCGTCGCAATCTTTTCTTAGGCGCGGGCGCAGTGGCTGCGGCCAGCGTGTCGCGCGTCGCCTTGAGCGCCATTCCCGAAGCGGTGCAGCACAGCAGCGCCGACACCGCGCCGCCACTCCTTCCACCGAACGGCCGGCCCTACAACCCCGTTGTGACCCTGAATGGCTGGACCCTGCCCTGGCGCATGAATGCCGGCGTCAAGGAATTCCATCTGGTGGCCGAACCGGTGGTGCGCGAAATGACGCCCGGCTTCAGCGCACACCTGTGGGGCTATAACGGCCAATCGCCCGGCCCCACCATCGAAGTGGTCGAAGGCGACAGGGTGCGCATCTACGTCAGCAACCGCCTGCCCGAACACACCAGCGTGCATTGGCATGGCCAGCGTCTGCCCAATGGCATGGACGGCGTCTCCGGCCTGACGCAGCCCGCCATCAAGCCGGGCCAGACCTTTGTTTATGAGTTCACCGCACGCCGTCCCGGCACGTTCATGTACCACCCGCATGCGGATGAGATGACGCAGATGGCCATGGGCATGATGGGTATGTGGATCACCCACCCCAAGCAGCGCAATCACCCGCAGATTGCCGAGGTGCAGCGTGACTTCTGCTTCCTGCTGGCCAGCTATGACGTCGAGCCGGGCAGCTACACGCCCAAGCCGATGACGATGACAGAGTTCAACCTCTGGACCTGGAACAGCCGAATCTTCCCCGGCATCGATTCGCTAAACGTGCGCCAGGGCGACCGGGTACGACTGCGGGTCGGCAATCTGACCATGACCAACCACCCCATCCATCTGCATGGCCATGAGTTTGAGGTCACGGGCACCGACGGTGGCCCGGTGCCCAAAAGCGCCCGTTGGCCCGAGGTGACCACCGATGTGGCGGTGGGGCAAATGCGGCAGATCGAGTTCATTGCCGATGAAGAGGGCGACTGGGCCCTGCATTGCCACAAGAGCCATCACACCATGAATGCCATGGGGCACAACGTGCCGAACCTGATCGGCGTGGATCACCGCGGCCTGGCCGCCAAGATCACCCGGCTGATTCCCGACTACATGGTGATGGGCGAGCGCGGCATGGCCGATATGGCCGAGATGGAGATGCCCTTGCCCGAGAACACCGCGCCAATGATGACCGGCACCGGCCCCTATGGCGGGCTTGAGATGGGCGGCATGTTCAGCGTCTTGAAGGTGAGGCGCGAGCAAAAACCAGGCGACTACAGCGACCCGGGCTGGTGGGCCGAGCGCGCGCCCAAGGGCAGCGTGGCTCGCCTCTACGAAGGCGCCCTGCCCGCAGCCCCACAGCCACAAGCCCCTGCCAGCGACAAGCCAACCAGCCTCAAGCCAGCCAGCGCCGAAGTCACCGTGCGCAAGCCGGGCGCCGGCCACAAACACTGAACGCGCTGAACTGCCCCGGATCCTACTTATTGCGACCTACACATCATGAAAAACACCACCCGCATCCTCATCGCCCTGGCCGCTGCGGCAAGCTTGTCCTGCCTGCCCGAACTCGCGATCAGCCACGACCCTGCAAGCCATGCCAAGCCCGCTGCCGCGGCTTCTGAACAGGCCGAAGCCTGGACCGAAGCCGAGGTAAGACGCATCGAGCTGGCCACCCGCAAGCTCACGCTCAAGCATGGCGAGATCAAGAACCTGGACATGCCGGCCATGACCATGGTCTTCACCCTGAAGCCTGGTGCGTCGGGCGAAGACCTGCTGCCGCAACTCCGGGTGGGCGAGCGCATCCTCTTCCGGGCCGAGATGGCGCAGGGCAAGACCTGGCTGGTGGAATTGAAGCGCCCCTGAGCCCTTGGGTTTCGGGCCCTCAAGTTCTAGGCCAAGCAGCCGAAGTCCAAAGACCAAGTTGTCCAAGGACTGAGGGGTGCCTGCATGGCCGACAGCCACAGCGTCAATCCAAGCCAAACCCTGCCGGAACTCGAAGCCGCGCTGGCCAAGATGGTGCATGAGCGCTATTTCGAAGCCGAGAGCGACGACGAGGCCGAGATGCAGGCACTGGCCGCCAAGGACTGCGAGTACCTGATGACTCGCATCCGCTGCCTGGAACTCAGCCTGAAAGCGGCGGATGATGAATTGGCCTGGATAGGCCCGGCGGCGCGCAGCTCACCGGCGCAATCGCTGCGCCGCATCAAGGCCTTGTGCGGCCGCTACCCGGACCTGTTCAGCGCCATGCAAGCGGTGGCAGTCACGCACCCCGGTGTGTCGCGTGAGATGCTGGCCATGGCCATCAAACAGTTCCGGCGCGATGCCGAGGCCTATACCCAGGAAGACCTGGTCGGCCTGCTGACCTGCGTCACCCATGGCGCCCTGCAGGCCTTTGAGGCGGTGCTACGCACCCGCAAAGGCGCCGACCGCAAGGCGGCGGCTCTGCCCTGGGGCAAACACACCGATTGATCGCCGAGCGAACCGGCAAACGGGCTTCAACGCAACACGCTTGCGCCGGCCGCCAGCTTGGTGCCGCCCGCGGTCTTGTGGCCCAGCAACTTGGCTACGTGGCGGCCATCCGCCTGCGAATAGTCCAAGCCAATCAAGGCCCCTGCGCTCAAGAGCAAGACCAAAACCGCACAGGCAGCGTAAGCCAGAGTCGGTCGACGTGACTTCAAAGCGGGTCGCTTGGAGCGATGGCGCTCCAAGGCCGTTTCGGCGAATGTAGGTGTGGGTTTGGGGCGCATCACGCGCGCCGCCTGTTTCTGGCCGTTGCTTCCTGACACAACTTCGAAGCTGAGCAACTCGTTTTGCATTGGCTGCGAACTGCTGGCCGGAAAGGCCGAGATATGCACGAACAGCGCCTGGCCACCATGCAAGGGTGTGATGGCGCCAAAGCCGCGCTCCACATGCCACTGTGTCAATGTGCCTTCGAATCGCATGATTTTTCCCTCTGAACGATAGGCCTGAGGTCAAACCCGCCCAGCCAAGGCGAGCACGGCCGCAAGCGCCGCCCCCTGTTTTCTTATGGCTCTCATGGTGCCGCAAGCAGAAAAAGCAGCTGCAACAGTTGGTAAGCAAGTGCATGCCGCCGGGCACATCAGGAGCCGCGACAATAGCCAGGTCAGCGCAGCAAAAAAGAAAGAGCAAGAAGCATGGCCATCAACTGGTTCCCCGGGCATATGAATTCGACCCGGAACGCGATCAACGAACGGATGAAGGCCGGGCTCGATGTGGTCATCGAGATGCTGGACGCCCGCATCCCCGGCTCCAGCGCCAACCCGCTGCTGGCCCAGCTGACCGAAGGCAAGCCCACGCTCAAGCTCTTGAATAAGCAAGACCTGGCCGACCCCGAACGCACCGCGCTGTGGATGGCGCATTACAACGCCCTGCCCGACACCCGCGCGATTGCGCTGGACGCCAGCATCAAAGCCCCGGCGCAAGCGCTGATCAAGGCCTGCCGCGAGCTGGCGCCGCTGCGCGGTGGCATGGTCAAGCCGGTGCGGGTCTTGATCTGCGGCATCCCCAACGTCGGCAAGTCCACCTTGATCAACACCTTGGCGTCCAAGCGGGCGGCCAAGACCGGCGATGAGCCCGGCATCACCAAGATCGAGCAAAAAATCGTGCTGGCCGAAGACTTCTATCTCTTCGACACGCCCGGCATGTTGTGGCCCCGCATTGCCATCGAGGAGAGTGGCTACAACCTGGCCGCCAGCGGCGCCATCGGCCGCAATGCTTTTGAAGAAGATGAGGTCGCGCTGGAGCTGCTGGACTATCTGCGGGTGCACTACCCCACCCAGCTGATCGAGCGCTACAAGCTCGGCGACATCAGCGGTTTGAATGATGAGGAACTGCTGACGGCCATCGGCCGCAAGCGCGGGGCCATGCTCAGCGGCGGCCGCGTCAATTTGCAAAAAGCCGCGGAAGTGCTGATTTACGAATTCCGCCAGTGCATCCTCGGCCGCATCACGCTGGAAACACCCGAAGAGTTCAAGCAATGGGCCGCCAAGGCCGAGGCAGCGGAAGCGGCGCGTAAAGCCAAGGCCGATGCCCGCAAGGCTCGGCGCAAGGGCAGCGGCGTTCGCGAGGCCAGTTCGGGCTCAGCCCCGCAGACCGAGGGTGAGCACGCTGAAAACGCTGAGGACGCTGAAGACGAGGCCAGCGAAGACTGAATCGACGGCCGAACGGCTGTCGACTCAAGATGCCCCCTCACTCGACCACCAAGACCACCTTGACGCTGGCGTCGACGGCCGACTTCTCGATATAGCCGATGGCATCCACATTGGCAGCCACATACTTTTTCACATCGGCTGCGCTGGGTAACTCCTTGGGCGGCGTGGCCTTGCCGGAAAAGGTCAGGCGCGACCAAGCCGCCTTCACCTGCGCGCCGGTCTTGCCCGCCGCCTTGCTGTAAAACTGCTCACGCACACTGCTGGAGTCTGGCAAATCGGCCAGCGCCACCGTGCCGCCGCTGGGCAAGGTGCTGGACTTGCCCAGGAACAAAGCAGCCGCTTGCTCGGGCGTCAACGCGCTCAAGGGGCTCTTGGGGTTGACGATCACGGCGGTCTGCGCCGCGGCCCAGCTGCTCAGGCCGCACAACAGCAAGGCCACAAGGACGCGGGACTTGGACTTCAAGTAAGAATTTTTCATGGCTGTGTCCTGATCATGGAATGCAAATGCTGGGTTCATTCAATGCCTGTCGGTGCCAAGGCCTAGAACACCACGTCGTAGGAAGCACTCATCAGCTGCGCATTGCCCGCCCCTGGAACGGCACTGCTGTCGCGAACGCGGTCAAACTGCAGCTTCAAAGCGCCGCCCTTGTGCAACTCATAGCGCAGGGCCAGCAGTTGGCTGCGTAGCTTGACGGGTGAATAGGCTGCCGCGTCATAGCTGCTTTCCAGATAGGCGCTGGTGCCGCCGGTCAGGGTGAAGGCGCCCATGCGGTAGCCCACGGTCAGCAAGTAGTACTTGGCCTTGTAGTTCAGCGACTGCCGCTTGGCCTGACCGAACTCGCTGCGCACAATCCAGTTGTCAATGTCGGCATTCAAGGCCAGACCCACGAAGTCTTGTTTGGGCCCGTTCGATTCAACATCCACCACGCCGCTGTCACGGTCGACCTGCTTGAAGGTGCTGCGCACATAACTCAAGCGGCCGGTGAACCAGTCTCTAGAAAACTCGAAACTGACGCCGCCGATATCGCCCCACTCCACATCCTTGGGGGATTCGTTGTAGAGCCGCGAATAGGGGTTCTTCTTGCTGCTCTCGTTGCCGATCAGCGCCTCGGTGCGCAAGGACCAGGCGCCAACTTCGCTTGAATAGCTCAGGCTGGCGCCGTTGTAATTGACCACGTCCCAGCCGTATACATCCGGGCTGGGTCTTATGGTGTTGTAGGCATAGCCCACGTCCTGAAAGTCGGAGTAGTAGTACAGCGGCAAGCGCTTGCGCCCAACTTGCAGCGTCCATTCGGGCGCGATTTGATAGGCCAGGTAGAGCCACTCAAGGTTCAAAGCCTGGTCCTTGACGGCGCGGGTCGTGAGCTGAGTCGTCGCGCTCCACTGCGGATTGAATTTGACGGTGGCCTGCAGGCCGGCCCTCGACTCGGGCGAGGCCGTCACATCGTCACCATACACACCGGCATGGCCCCAATCAGCAATGAAACGGGTGCAGTTATTGCTGTGTGCGGGCGCGAGGCCGCTGCTGACACAAGAGCCCGAGGTTCGCCCCAGGACCAAAGATGCAAAGCCCGATGTGCTGAGCTCTTGTGCATGGGCGCCCAGTTGCAGGCCCAAGCCCAGACTCAACAATGCCAAGACGCCCCGGCTGCGCGCCGTTGAACCTGAACCCAAGAACGCCTGTCGACGATGCACCATGCCAAGCTCCAGTCAGAGTAGAGGGAAAAACTGCTTCACCAAACATCTCTGTACCCAGGGCTTGAAGCGGAGCCTGCTGCGCGTGATCTCGTCGCTGGCCCCCTGCCCTTGTTGCGGCACCCGCTTGACCCCTCCCGAAGCCAAGCTTTGCTGCAACGATAGCCAAATCAGGGCGGCATGGCAGGGTTTTCACTCGGGCTTTGGAACAAAAACCACAGGGCTTGCCTGCAAGCTGGCGCTTCGTTAACTAGTTCTCAGTTGGCAGACCCAAGAGTTGCCGGGTTTCGTCGGGACTGGCGATTCCCCGGCCCGCCCGCACTGCGCAAGCCGCCAAAGCCTCGATCAAGGCCCCGTTGCCGCTGGCTCGCTCGCCATCGGGGAGATAAAAAGTGTCCTCCAGCCCTGTGCGCAACATGCCACCCAGATCCGCGGTGAGCTGATGCACCGGCCAAATTTCCTGCCGGCCGATCAGCGTGGTCTGCCAAATGGCCTCGTCGACCAAATAGCGCGGCAAAAGCTTCAGCAAGTCGCCATCCACCGGCATGCCCGAGGCCACGCCCATCACCAGGTTGTACTCGGGCCGCCCCATCTCGGGCTTGAACATGCCGGACTTCACAAACATGCCCACCGCCCGCACGATGCCGACATCGAAGCACTCGAACTCGGGATGCACGCCGCATTCGCTCATCACATCCAAAAAGGCCTGGATCTTGGACACCGGGTTGTCAAAGACCATGGGCGGCCAGGCCCAGCGGCCGTCGTCTTTGAGCTTGAGGTAGTTGAGGCTGCCCGCATTGCAGGCGGCAACCTCGGGCTTGACGCGCCGGATGCAAGCGGCGGGGCCGGAGATGTCCGCACCGATCACTCCAGTCGTTAGGTTGATGATGACGCCGGGACAGGCCGCGCGGATGGCGGCGATGACCTGATCCGCCACCTCCGGGTCCCAACTGGGCAGATGACCCAGGCCCTCCTCCTGCATGCGCAGATGCACATGCATCACCGACGCACCGGCATTGAAGGCGTCGCGGGCCTCAGCCGCCATCTGGGCCGGCGTCACCGGCACCGGGTGCTGCTTGGGATTGGTCAGCACCCCGGTCAGGGCGCAGGTGAGCACCGCTTTGTCGCTGCGCAGGCTTTGGGGCATCTTCATCACTCGCTTCCCTTCACTTCTTCCGAGACTTCCATGACTTGCAGTTCCACCAAGACATCGCCTGCGGCCACTGCATCTTTTGGCGCTGCGTGAATGGCTTTGACGCGCGCGGCCATGCCCGCTGTCAGCCACATCTCCATCTTCATGGCCTCAACGCTGAGCAAGGCCTGACCCTCGCTGACCCTGTCGCCCACCTGCACCAGCAGCTGCGCGACCAGGCCGGCCACCGGCGAGCAGGCACGCAAAGGATCATCGGCGCGCTGGGCGCTCTGCGGAAAGGCCGAGACCTCGCTGAAAACATGACAAGCCGCCTCGCTGACCAAGTGCAGCTCGGGCCCGTCCGGCGTTTCGGTGCCGCGACAGATGAGGCGGCGCTGCACCCCATCGAGGCGCACACGGGTCCAGCCATCGCCGACTTCGGGCAAGCGTTCAAAGTCATGCTGCTGGCCCGAGTCGGTGATGCGAACCTGCTGACCCAAACAAGCCACACGCAAGCTCTTGCGCTCCGCGCCGCATTGCAGGCTGAGCTGAAACGCTTGCACGCAGATCGGCCGCGCTGAGGCCGGGCCTGCCGCCAAGGCCATCAATCCTGCGGCGATCAGCCAATCGCGATGCTGCGGCTGGGGTCGCTGCATCAGCGCTGCGCCTGCCTGAGCCCAGGCGTCCAGCGTGCCAGTATCCATTCGGGCCTCGGCAAAGACTGGGTGTTGCAGCAGATCCCGCAGAAAGCGACCGTTATTGCGCAGCCCCAGCAGGGGCAGGTCTTCAAGGGCCGCGCTCAAACGACGCCGCGCATCATCGCGGTCACGGCCATGCACGATCAGCTTGGCCACCATGGCATCGTAAAAAGGCGAGACCTCGTCGCCCTCTTGGATGCCCGCATCGACGCGCACATCCGCTTGTGTCCTTTGCGGCGCCCAGCCAATGATGCGGCCGGTCTGCGGCGCGAAGGCTTCATAAGGATCCTCGGCATACAAGCGCGCCTCGATGGCGTGGCCGCTGAACTGGATCTGTTCCTGACGCAAGGGCAAGGCCCCGCCGGCCGCCACTCTCAGCTGCCATTCGACCAAGTCCAAGCCGGTGATCGCCTCGGTGACCGGATGCTCCACCTGAAGCCGGGTGTTCATCTCCAAGAAGTGATGCTTCAACTCAGCGTCCACGATGAACTCCACCGTGCCCGCGCCCACATAGCCTACGGCCAGGGCGGCAGCCACCGCATCGCGGCCCATGGCTTCGCGCATGGCCGGGCTGACGATGGGCGAAGGCGCTTCTTCAATCACCTTCTGCCGGCGCCGCTGGGCGGTGCAGTCGCGCTCACCAAGATGCACAGCATTGCCTCGGTTATCCGCAAAGACCTGCACCTCGATATGACGCCCACCCTCAATCAGGCGTTCCAACATCAGGTTGCCATCGCCAAAAGCACTCTCGGCCTCACGCCGTGCGCCGGCAATGGCTTGCGCCAGCTCGCTGGTTTGCAAGGCCAGGCGCATGCCACGGCCACCGCCGCCGGCCACCGCCTTGACCAGCAAGGGGAAGCCCAAGGCCTCGGCCTCGCGCTGCAAGCTGGCATCGTCTTGCTGCTCGCCCAAATAGCCGGGCGCGCAGGGCACACCCGCTGCCAACATGCGGCGTTTGGCACCAGCCTTATTGCCCATGGACAAGATGCTGGCCGCAGGTGGCCCAATGAACACCAGCCCGGCGTCCACACAGGCCTGGGCAAAGTCGGCCCGCTCGGACAAAAAGCCATAGCCGGGGTGAATAGCATCGGCGCCAGTCGCGCGCGCCGCAGCCAGAATTGCCTCGATGTTCAGATAGGACTGAGCCGCCGGCGAGGCGCCGATGTGCACGGCCTCATCGGCCTGCAGCACATGCGGCGCGCCGCGGTCGGCGTCGCTATAGACCGCCACGCAGCGATAGCCGAGCCGGCGCGCCGTGCGCAGGATGCGGCAGGCAACCTCGCCCCGGTTGGCGATCAAGATCTTTGAAAAACTCATTGCGGTGCCCACCGTGGTTTGCGCTGCTCTACAAAAGCCATCACGCCCTCTTGACCTTCCGGCCCCGCCGCCGCGTGAGCAAAGGCCTCGGCCGCCTCTTCCACCAGCGAGGCCGCCTCGTGATGGCAGGCGCGCGCCATCAAGCGCTTGGTCGCCGCAACCGCCTGGGGCGCGCACTGCAGCATGCCGCTGAGATGGCGCGTCAGCGCGGCGTCCAATTGGGCGCCGGCATGCAGCTCATGCACCAGGCCGAGCTGCAAGGCCTGGGCGGCATCAAGCCGCCCGCCACAAACCGCCAGGCGCCGCGCTTGCGAATATCCGAGGCGCTCGACCAAGAAGGGCGCAATCTGCGCCGGCACCAGGCCCAGCGAGGTCTCGGGCAAACGAAAGCTGACCGTCTCGCTGGCCAAGACCAAGTCAGCCACGCAGGCCAGACCAAAGCCTCCGCCCATCACCGAGCCCTCCAGCACCGCCACCACGGCCAAAGGGCTGCGCGCAAAGGCGCCGCACAGATGGCCAAAGGCGGCATTCATCTGCTGCAACACGCCAGCGCCCTCGTCGGCCATGCGCATGCGCGCTTGCGCCATGTCCTTCAGGTCGGCGCCGGCACAAAAATGGCCGCCGGCACCGCGCAAGACCAACACGCGGACTTCGCCGCCCTCTTCGGCATCGGCCAGAGCGACGCGCAACTCGGCCACCATTTCCAGCGAGAGCGCGTTGCGGACCTCCGGCCGATTCAAGCTCAGGTGCAGAACCCCACCGGCTTCGCGGCGCAGTTCCAGCGTTTTGTAGTGCTGCAGCATGGCGATGCCCTCCTCGTTCAGTGGCTGCCTTTGGGCAGCGTGCCTTCGAGCTTGCAGATGATGCCCAGCATCACTTCGTCCGCCCCGCCGCCAATAGACACCAGCCGCCCATCGCGGAAGGCCTGGCTGATGGGGTTGTCCCAGGTGAAGCCCATGCCGCCCCAGTACTGCAAGCAGCTGTCCGCCACCTCGCGGATCAGCCGCCCGCATTTGAGCTTGGCCATAGAGGCCAGCTTCATCACGTCCTTGCCCGCCACATACTGTTCCACCGCGGAATAGGTCAGCGCCCGCAGCGCCTCCACCTCGGTGCGCAACTCGGCCAAACGGAAGTGCACCACTTGGTTGTCCAGGATGCTCTTGCCAAAGGCCTTGCGCTCGCGGGTGTACTCAATCGTCAGATCGATCAGGCGGTCTAGATTTTTCAGTGAGGAGGCCGCGCCCCAGAGACGCTCCTCTTGGAACTGCATCATCTGGAACATAAAGCCCAGGCCCTCTTGGCCGATCAGATTGCGCTTGGGCACGCGGACGTTGTCGAAGAAAAGCTGCGCGGTGTCGGACGCGTCCATGCCGATCTTGTGGATCTTCTGACGGCTGATCCCGACGGCGTCCATGGGCACCACGATCAAGCTCTTGTTCTTGTGCACCGGGCCTTCGCTGGTATTGGCCAAGAGACAGCACCAGTCGGCTTGCATGCCGTTGGTGATCCACATCTTGCCGCCATTAATCACATAGTCACCGCCTTCGCTGCGCGCCGTGGTCTTGACCGCAGCCACGTCTGAGCCGCCCCCCACTTCGCTGACGCCGATGCAGCCGACCAAATCACCCGCGATGGAGGGCGTTAGGAACTCGCGTCGCAACTCATCACTGCCGAAGCGCGCCAGCGCCGGGGTGCACATATCGGTGTGCACGCCAATGCCCATGGGCACACCGGCGCAGTAGCAGGTACCCAGGGCCTCGGCCATCACCATCGAGTAGCTGAAGTCCAGCCCAGCGCCACCAAACTCCTCCGGATACTTCAGGCCCAAGAGGCCCAAGTCGCCCAGCTTCTTGAACACCGCGTGCGCGGGGAACTGCTCGGCCTTCTCCCATTCGGGCACATAGGGGTTCAGCTCTTTCTCGACAAACTTGGCCACCGTGTCGTAGAGGGCGCGGTGTTCTGGGCTCAGGTTCATATCTAGGTCTCCGTGCTTGTTGTAGAACTTGTCCGTCAATAGTCGGGGTCGGCTGCCGGTCGCTTTGAACGCATGGCTGCGTTGCAGATCCTCGCGATACCTCCGGGTATCGCTCCGGTATGCGCCTTGCTCTGCGCTCAAATCGTCTCGCCACCCTCTGACCCACCTATTGACGGACAAGTTCTTAGAAATCCGAGCTCGGGCCTAAAGCCGCGCCACGCCAAAGCTATTGCCATGCAGATGGCGTTGATCGGCCTCACGCGCTAGGCTCAGAGCAAGGGCCAGCGTGCGGCGGGTATCGCGCGGGTCGATCACGCCGTCGTCCCAGAGCCGGGCGGTGCCGAAGAGCACGCTGGACTCACGGTCGATGCGGGCGCGCAGCTGCTCGCTCATGGCGGACAAGGCTTCGTCATTGACCTCAGCGCCCATGCGCTCCAGCTTGGCCCGGTTGATGATGTCCATCACCTTGGCGGCCTGCGCGCCTCCCATCACCGCGGTGCGGGCCGTTGGCCAGGAGAAGATGAAACGCGGATCGAAACCGCGACCACACATGCCGTAGTTGCCGGCCCCGAAAGAGCCGCCCAGCACGATGGTGAACTTGGGCACCCTCGCATTGGCCACCGCCTGAATCATCTTGGCCCCATGCTTGATGGCGCCGCCGCGCTCGGCGGCCTTGCCCACCATATAGCCGGTGGTGTTCTGCAGAAAGACCAAGGGCGTGCCGCTCTGGTCGCAGAGTTGAATGAACTGCGCGGCCTTGGTGGACCCCTGCGGCTGGATCGGCCCGTTATTGCCAATCAGGCCGACGCGTTGGCCTTCGATGCGCGCGTGGCCACAAACCGTCTCGACGGCGTACTCGGCCTTGAACTCCAAAAAGTCCGAGCCATCGACCACGCGGGCGATCACCTCGCGCACGTCATAGGGCTCGCGCTCATCTTGCGGCACCACGCCCAGCAGCTCTTCGCTGGGATACAAGGGCAAGGGAGCAGGGATTGGAGCCTTGACCTCATCCCAATTCAATTGCCCCAGCAACTCGCGGGTCAGCGCGATCGCGTGCGCATCGTTCTCGCTCAGGTACTCGCCCAGGCCGGTGATGCGCGCATGGGTGTCGGAACCGCCCAACTCTTCGTCACTGGCATCCTCGCCAATCGCGGCCTTGACCAGCGGAGGGCCCGCCAGATAAATGCTGGAGCGATCCTTCACCAGCACCACATAGTCCGACAAGCCTGGCAGATAGGCACCACCGGCCGTGCTGGAGCCATGCACCACGGCGACCTGCGGCAGGCCCATGGCCGAAAGACGCGCTTGGTTGGCAAAGCTGCGCCCGCCTTCCACAAACATCTCGCTTTGGTACATCAGATTAGCGCCGCCGCTCTCCACCAAATAGATCAGTGGCAGCTTGTTCTCGCGCGCAATCTCCTGGGCCCGCAGCGCTTTCTTCAAGCCCATGGGCGCCACTGTGCCGCCCTTGATGGCGCTGTCGCTGGCGGAAATCATCACCCGCTTGCCGGTCACCACACCGATGCCGACGATGGAACCGCCGCCCAGCACCGCCTTCTTGCCATCGTCATCGTGCATACCCAAACCGGCCAAGGGCGACAACTCCAGAAAGCCGGAGTCGCGATCTAAGAGGCGGGCCACCCGTTCACGAGGCAAGAGCTGACCCCGGGCCTCGAACTTGGCGCGCTTGCTTTCCGATTCAGCCACCACCTTGGCCTCCAGCGCGCGAATCTCGGCCAAGCGCTCGTTCATGCGCCGCGCATTGGCGGCAAAGGCGGTCGAGCGCGGGTTGATGCGGCTGTGGATGACGCTCATTTCAGTACCTCAGGCACGGCCGCGCGATGAAAGCCGTCAAAGGCCGGTGTGCCCGCGTGATCGATGGAGGGGAACATCGGATTTCCCAGCGAAGCGCCGCCGTCGATTTGCAGCGTCACGCCGGTGATGAAACCGGCCGCGGGCGAGAGCAAGAAGACAATAGCCGAGCTGATCTCGGCCTCGCTGGCCAGGCGGCGCAGCGGCACATGGTCTTTGAGCTTGCGAATCATGGGCTTGATCGCATCGCCATAACTGTCCATGCCACTGGAGGCCACCCAGCCCGGTGCCACCGCATTCACCCGCACCCCGGCATGGGCCCACTCAAAGCTGGCACTCATGGTCAGATTGCTCATGCCGGCGCGCGCCGCGCCGCTGTGCGCCATGCCGGGCATGCCGTTGCGGAAGTCGGCCGTCATATTGACGATGGCGCCACGGCCCTGCCCCTGCATGCTTTGTGTGAAAATCTCGCGCATCATCAAGAAGCCGCCGGTCAAATTGTTGGCCACCACCGCCTCAAAGCCGCGCTTGCTGATCATCATCAGCGGCGCCGGGAACTGCCCACCGGCGTTGTTAACGAGGCCATGAATCGGGCCATGCTCGGCGATCACGCCAGCCACCTGGGCCTTGACCGCTTCGTCATCGCGGATGTCAAAAGCACGCCAGGCGCACAGCCCGCCGTCGGCTTGGATCTCTGCGGCCACGGCCTTGAGCTTTTCTTCGCTGCGGCCCGAGATCAAGACCTTGGCGCCCAGAGACGCCAACTCATGCGCCACACAGCGACCAATCCCGGAGCCGCCGCCGGTCACCCAGATCAACTGACCCGCAAACAGGCCGGGGCGAAATACCGAGCGATAGTGGGACGACGAAGGCTCAGCCTTCGGAACAGCGGCAACCTCACTCATAGGGGCAAGCTCCTGCACTGCGGCAATTCGGCACTTAGCGATCCATGCCTGAGCCAGGCATGACCTTGTGGGTTGATAGCTTCCGTTAACGTCACCCCTATTGCCTATCGGTGATTACCATGAAACTAAGGGCAGCGTTTGTGCGTAGCATGCAGACACGCTTGGAGTGCCCAACCCAGGCCCAGCCCCTTCGCAGATACCCCACAACAGGAGAGCCCTATGGACATGCAAGCCGCTACCACTGCCCTGCGCGCCAAAGTCGGAGACGACAGCGGCCTCAATGCCATCCTCAAGTTCGACTGCGGCGCCGATGGCGTGGCGGTGATTGATGGCAAGTCGGTGCCGAACAGCGTCAGCAATGAAGACCGCGAAGCCGACTGCACCGTGGCCATCTCGCTGGAGAACCTGGCCGCCCTTTTGAGCGGCGAGCTCAATCCCATGAACGGCTTCATGATGGGCAAGTTCAAAGTCTCGGGCGATATGAGCGTGGCCATGAAGCTGCAACGCGTGGTTTGAGCGCTGCAGCCGCAAGCATGGACCTCAAGCTCATGAGCAGCAGTAGCCAGAACAGCAGCACGGCAGCGCGCACCGCCGCCGCCCGCGAGGTGTTGAATCAAAGCGCGGCCGGTGCACCGGTGGAAGCTTTGTTCGGCATCACCGAGTTGTGCGCCGAGTTTGATTTGTCGGCCCGCGCCATCCGCTTTTATGAGGATAAGGGCCTGCTGCAACCACGCCGCGTCAATGGCGCGCGGGTCTACACCCAGCGCGACCGCACTCGGCTGAAGTTGATTTTGCGCGCCAAGGCCTTGGGTTCCTCACTGGCGGAGATCAAGCAATTCTTGGACCTGTACGGCACCCACGGCGAGGGCCGTGCCAAGCAATTGCAGTTCACGCTGGAGCGCACCGATCAGGCGATTGCCGAGTTAGAACAAAAGCGCGCCCATATCGAGGCAACCCTCGCCGAGTTGCGCCTGATCAACACATCGGTGCGCCAGCAACTGGCCGCCCAGGAGAAGTAAACACCATGTCTGCCCTGCCTCTTTTTCCTTCAAGCTGGATCAGCGAAGAGCACCGGATGCTGCAAGACTCGGTCGCCCGATTCTTCAAGCAGGAATGGGTGCCGCGCGCGGCCGAGTGGCGCGAGGCCGGCATGATGGGCCGCGACACCTGGCTGCAGGCCGGCGCCAACGGTCTGCTGTGCGCCTCTATGCCTGAGGAATATGGTGGCGGTGGCGGCGACTTCGGTCATGACGCCATCATCCTGCTGGAGCAAGCCAAGGCGAACTTGAGCGGCTTTGGCGGCGGCCTGCACTCGGCCATCGTGGGGCCTTACATCCTGCACTACGGTAGCGAGGAACAAAAGCAGCGCTGGCTGCCCAAGATGGCCAGCGGCGAACTGGTCGGCGCCATCGCCATGACCGAGCCGGGCACCGGCTCTGACCTGCAAAACGTGGCCACCCATGCCCGCCGAGATGGCGATCACTATGTGCTGAGCGGGCAAAAAGTCTTCATCACCAATGGCCAGAACGCCAATCTGATCATCGTCGTCTGCAAGACCGACAAGACGCAAGCTGCCAAGGGGATCTCGCTGCTGGTGGTGGAAGTCGAGAAGGCCGACGGCACTTTGGTCGACGGCTTCCGCCGCGGCCGCAATCTGGACAAGATCGGCATGAAGGCGCAAGACACTTCGGAGCTCTTCTTCGACGAGGTGCGGGTGCCGGTGGCGAATCTGCTCGGTGGCGCCAATGGCGAAGAAGGCCAAGGTTTTTTCCAGCTGATGCAAGAGCTGCCGCAGGAGCGGCTGATCATTGCCGTCACAGCGGTTGGCTCGATGGAGCGCGCACTCACTGAGACATTGGCCTACACCCAGGAACGCAAGGCCTTTGGCAAGACGATTTGGAACTTCCAGAACACACGATTCAAGCTGGCCGAGGTGCAGTCTCAGGTGCTGGCCGCTCGCGCCTTTGTCGATGCCTGCATGGAAGCGCATTTGAAGGGCCAACTTGATGCCGCCCGCGCCGCCCTTGCCAAGGCCTGGACCACCGACCTCGCCTGCAAGGTGATGGACGAGTGCCTGCAACTTTTTGGCGGCTATGGCTACATGATGGAGTACCCCATCGCCGAGCTCTACGCCGACGCCCGCGTGGCCCGCATCTATGGCGGCACCAACGAAATCATGAAAGAGTTGGCGTCGCGGTTTATGTGAGCCGCACCTCTCCGCGCGTTCCCAGTGCGGAATCTGACATTGAGCGGGCACCCACATCGAAACGAACAAGCAGGCTGTGTGCAAGACGGGCGGCCGGGCGCTCTGCGGAGGGAAGTAAAGGAGGAGCCGGCGAAGCCGGCGGGGGACATGGACGGAGCAGAGTGACCGGTCGCCTTGATCCGCCAGACTTGAAACCCAAGCTTGCGCAAGACACCACGGCCAACACACGACAAGAAAGCAGGAGACACGGCCCATGAACTTCGATTCCTACATCTACGACCACGTCCGCACTCCACGCGGCAAAGGCAAAAAAGACGGCGGCCTGCATCAGGCCAGCCCCGTCTGGCTGCTGCGCACGCTTTTGCAGGCCCTGGCGCAGCGGCAATCGCTGGACACCGCCCTGGTGGACGATGTGGTGTTGGGCTGCGTGACGCCAGTGGGCGAACAAGGGGCGGACATTGCCCGCACCGCAGTGCTAGACGCCGGCTGGGCCGAGAGCGTGACCGGGGTGACGCAGTCGCGGTTCTGCGCCTCGGGGCTGGAGTCCGTCAACCTCGCCGCAGCCAAGGTCGCCAGCGGCTTTGAGCGCTTGGTGGTGGCCGGCGGCGTGGAATCCATGAGCCGCTGGCCCATGGGCAGCGACGGTGGCGCCTGGTTCATGGACCCGCGCATCAATCAAGCGCTGGGCTTTATTCCACAAGGCATCAGCGCCGACCTGATTGCAGCGCTGGAAGGCTTCAGTCGCACCGATGTGGACAGCTTTGCAGTGGAATCCCATCGCCGAGCCAACACCGCTCGGTCACAAAGTTACTTCAGCAAGTCACTCGTGCCGGTGTATGACATCGCCGGCCTCTTGCTGCTGGCCCAAGACGAAACCATACGCCCCGGCACCAGCCTGGATACCTTGGCCAAGCTCGACCCCAGTTTCGCCATGATGGGCCAAATGGGCTTCGACGCCACCGCCCTGCGCAAGTACACCACGCTGGAACGCGTCCCGCATATTCATCATGCCGGCAACTCCTCCGGCATCGTCGATGGCGCGGCGCTGATGCTGATCGGCAACAAGGCCGGTGGCGAAGCGGCAGGGCTGAAACCCCGTGCCCGCATCCGCGCAGCGGCGGTGATCGGCTCCGAGCCCACCATCATGCTCACCGGCCCCACACCGGCCTGCCAAAAAGCACTGAAACAAGCCGGCATGCAAGCCGCCGACATCGACCTCTGGGAAATCAACGAAGCCTTTGCCGTGGTGCCGATGAAGACAGCGCGCGACCTGGGGCTTAGCTTGGACCGGGTCAATGTGAACGGCGGCGCCATTGCCATGGGCCACCCGCTCGGGGCCACCGGCTGCGTCATTCTGGGCACCCTGCTCGATGAGTTGGAGCGCCGCAACTTGAGCACAGGCTGCGCCACGCTCTGCGTGGGCGGCGGCATGGGCATTGCCACCATCATCGAAAGGGTCTGATCGTGAGCAAGGCTTTGAACATTGAACGCGGCGCGGACGGCATCGTCATCGCCACCATGGACCTCCCCGGCCATTCGATGAATGTGCTGAACGAGGCCTTGTCTGCGCCGCTGGCTGGCCTGACCGATCTGCTGGAGCAAGACGCCAGCGTCACCGGCCTGATCCTGCGCTCGGGCAAAAAAGACTTTCTGGCCGGCGCCGACATCGACCGCCTGCGCGCGCTGAGCACGGCCCAAGAAGCCTTTGATGCCTCGATGGCGCTGAAGCACTTCATTCGCCGCTTTGAGCGCTGCGGCAAGCCGGTGGTGGCCATCATCAACGGCATGTGCCTGGGCGGCGGGCTGGAGATCGCGATGGGCTGCCACTGGCGCATCGTCATCGACGACGGCCGCGCCAAGCTGGGCCTGCCCGAGGTCAAGTTGGGCCTGCTGCCGGGCGGCGGCGGCACCCAGCGCCTGCCGCGCCTGGTGGGCATGCAACAAGCCTTGCAATGGATGAGCGAAGGCACGGAGGTGCGCGCCGCCCAGGCCTTGTCCAGCGGTTTGGTGAACGCCTTGGCCGCTAACCCCGAGGACGCGCTGATGCAAGCGCGCGCCTGGATCAGCGCCAACAAGTCGCCCAAGCAGCCCTGGGATGCGCCCAAGTTCCGCTACCCCGGCGGCGACTCACGCTCGCCCGCCGTGGCGCAGATGCTGGCGATTGCGCCCTCCATGGCCTCGGCCAAGAGCTATGGCAATTGCCCGGCGCTGAGCCACATCATGTCCAGTGTCTTCGAAGGCGGCCTGACCGACTTTGACCGCGCCTTGGAAATCGAAGCGCGTTACTTCGCCGCCTGCGCCATCAGCCCCGAATCGAAGAACATGATCGGCACGCTCTGGTACCAGCTGAATGCGCTGAAGAAAGGCGCCTCACGGCCCGCCGGCCTACCGCGCAGCAAAGTCAGCAAGTTGGGCATTCTGGGCGCTGGCATGATGGGCGCAGGCATAGCCTATGTTTCGGCCAAAGCCGGCATCGAGGTCGTGCTTTTGGACAGCAGCCAGGCTGCCGCCGACAAAGGCAAGCAGTACTCGCAAGAGCTGCTGGACAAGGCTGTCAAAAAAGGCCGCAGCACGCCCGAGAAGCGCGATGCCCTGCTCGCCAAAATCACCCCGACCACAAGCTATGCAGACTTGGCCGGCTGCGATCTGATCATCGAAGCGGTGTTCGAAGACCGGGCAGTCAAGGCCGATGTGACGCGGCAGGCCGAGGCCATCATCGCTGCAGACGCGGTGTTCGCCTCCAACACTTCCACCCTGCCCATCACCGGCCTGGCCCAGGCCTCGCAGCGGCCGGCGCAGTTCATCGGCCTGCATTTCTTCTCGCCGGTGGACAAGATGCCGCTGGTGGAAATCATCGTCGGCAAGGAGACTTCGGACGAGACGCTGGCGCGAGGCTTTGACTATGTGCTGCAGATCGGCAAGACGCCCATCGTCGTGAACGACTCGCGCGGCTTCTACACCAGCCGGGTCTTTGCCACCTATGTGATGGAGGGCCTGGCCCTGCTGGCCGAAGGCGTGCATCCGCGCTCGATTGAAATGGCGGGCCTGCAAGCCGGCATGCCGATGCCGCCACTGGCCTTGCAAGACGAGGTCTCGCTGAGCTTGGGCCTGCATGTGGCCGAGCAAACGCGCAAGGATCTGGCCGCAGAAGGGATCCGTTATGTCGAACATCCCGGCGAGCCGGTCTTGCGCCAACTCTGCGCGTTGGGCCGTATCGGCAAGAAGGGCGGCCAAGGTTTTTATGACTACGCCCAAGGCGAGAAGAGCTTGTGGCCGGGTCTGGCAGAGTTGTACCCGCTGAAGGCCGAGCAAGCCAGCCAGGCCGAGCTGATCGACCGCCTGATGTTCGCCCAGGCCAATGAGGCTGCGCGCTGCTTGCAAGAAGGCGTGCTGCGCTCGGTGGCCGATGCCAATATCGGCAGCATCTTCGGTTGGGGCTTTGCGCCCTTCCAAGGCGGCGCGCTGCAGTTCATCAACGCCTATGGCCTGCCTGCCTTTGTGGCGCGTGCTCAAGCGCTGGCGGCGCAATATGGCGAGCGCTTTGCCCCGGCGCAGCGCTTGGTAGAGATGGCCGCCAAGGGCGAGCGTTTTGAAGAAGGCGGGCCAGGCGAGCCCTGATCCCTCAAGCGCTCGGCTCGCGCATCAAAACCGTCAGCAAGCCCAGGCCCAAGGCCAGCACCGCGGCCGTGATCCACAGCGCCCCTCGGTAGCTGCCGCTGGCTTGCGCCATCGCGCCGGCCAGCGCCGGGGCGCCTACTTGGGCGAGGCCATAGCTCAGCGTCAGCCGGGCCATGGCCTTGCCGGGGTTGTGCGGCGCGCGCCGCCCCACCAGCGCCAGCGTCAGGCTGACGATGCCGATGAAGGTGGCGCCGTAGAGCAAGGCGCCGGACAAGGCCGCTGCCAGTCCGTCGGACCAGGCCGGTAGCAAGACCGACAGAATCTGCAAGGCAAAGGCAGCAAACAAAGCCTTCAACTCACCCCAGCGCCGCGCCACCCGGTCCCAGATAAAAACGGCCGGCGTGGCCGCCAAACCCACCAAGGCCCAGGCCCAAGGCCCCTGACCGGCCAGCAGCGGCTGGCGCTCGACGATCGCAACGGTAAAAGTGGCGCTGATCACAAAGCCCCAGCCGGCGCAGAAGTACATGGCCATCATCAGCGCCATCCAGCGCCGGGCCGGTACTGCGGGGGCGGCAAGTGCGGCGCTTGGTGCCGGCGGCACCGGCGGCCGCCAGGCCCAAGCCGGCGCAAGAAACAGCAGGCCAATACCAGCAAAGCCCAGCCATTGCTGCGACCAACTCAGCGCCCATTCCGCCATCAAGTAAGCGCCCAGCGCCGACACCACAATGCCTAAGCCCAGTCCGATGAAATGAAGGCCTAGCTCCGGCCGGCGGCCTTGCCGCATCAGCCAAGCCAGCACCAGGCCCGAGCCCAGCAACATGCCGGCGGCGCCGCACAAGCCGCCCAGATAGCGCGATAAAGCCCAGACCCACAGCTGATCACTCAGGCCCATCAAGGCGGTGATCAAAAGGCTCAGCAGCAGACCGGCGCTATAGAGCCGCTGCCGCAAGGCCGGGCCGTCCATCCAAGCGGCCAAGAGCGCACCACTCATATAGCCCAGGTAATTGATGGAGGCGAGCCAGCCGCCCTGCAAATGGCTGAGCCCAGCCTGGGTCTGCATCAAGGGCAAGAGCGGCGTGTAGGCAAAGCGCGCCAAACCAATCGTCAAGACCAAGCCGCAAATACCGCCGACGATGACTTGCCAGGCTTTCAAGGTTTCGGCAGGGGTATTTGGCATGGCCCAAGCCTAAGCGATCCGGCGCCGACTTGTAATCAGCAACTGCGCGCCCATATGGAAGCCTATGGACACGAATGCCCTGCCCCTCTTGCTGACCATCGCTTTGGCGCTGGTCTTGATCTTGTGGCTGGCGAGCGGCCCCTTGCTGCAGCGCCGGCGTCGACACCGTCTGCGTGCGCAAGCCTTCCCGCAGGCCTGGCGGCGCATCTTGCGGCGCCGCGTGCCCTTGGCGCAGCGCTTGCCGGCAGACTTGCATCTGCGGCTCAAGCAAGAGATTCAGGTGTTTTTGGCTGAGAAGCCCATCATCGGTTGCGATGGCTTGGTGGTGACCGATGAGATGCGCGTCACCATCGCAGCGCAGGCCTGCTTGCCGCTGCTGGGGGCGCGGCGCGACTACTACCCCAAGCTGAAGCAGATCCTGCTTTACCCCGGCGCCTTTATGGTGGACCGCCCGGTCACCGAGGCTGGCGGTGTGCTACGCGAACAGCGCCGTGCACTGGCTGGGGAGAGTTGGGTCCAGGGTCAGGTCTTGCTGTCTTGGCGCGATGTGCAGGCGGGTGCCGCCGACCCGTCCGATGGCCACAATGTGGTCATTCATGAGTTTGCGCACCAACTCGATCAAGCCAAAGGCCATGCCAATGGCGCGCCGGTCTTGGCCGATGCCCAGGCCTACCGGCGCTGGTCCACGGTGATGCAAAACGAGTTTGATGCGCTGCGAGCCCGCCTGGCGCAGGGCGAGCCGGGCCTGATCGACACTTACGGCGCCACCGATCCGGCCGAGTTCTTCGCCGTCTGCAGCGAGTTGTTCTTTGAACGGCCGCTGGACTTAGCGATGCAGCATCCCGCCTTGTACGGGCAATTGAGCAGCTATTACCGGCTCAACCCGATCGCTTGGCAGTAAGTCAGGATTTAGAGTTCAAAAGCCCAAAGAGGCCAGCAAGTCGTCCACATCGTCTTGCTGCAAGGCCTTGTCCGGGGTCTGCACGCCTTCCAGACTTTGGCTGGCAGAGTCGCTGAACTCGGGCTTGGGTGGCTCGAACTGGGCCAACATATGCTCCAGCGGCGCTTCCACGCTTTCCAGCATGCCGACCACTTTATTGATGACTTGGCCGGACAGATCTTGAAAGCCCTGGGCCATCATGATCTCGGTGTGCAAAGACTTTTCGCGGCTGGCAAAACTGGCCGCATTGGCGGCATAAGCGGCGCAGAGTTTGAGCATCTGGCGCGCGCGGTCGACCGTCAAATCCGGCGCCAAAGCCATGCGGCACAGGGTTTCTGAGAGATCCGAGCCCTGGCGGCGCACCTGTTCGGCATCATCTTGGGCCGCATCGACCAGGCCCAGCACCTTGGTGGCGGCCTCTTCGGTCATGCTGCGCACATAGGCCAGACGCTCGCAGGCATCGGGCAGTTCTTGCACCACTTTGTGCAGAACCTGCACCGGGTCCTGGGCCGCCAAAGCGGTCTCAGCCGACTCGGCCGCCACGGCGACAGGGGTTTCAGACACTGGGGACGGACTCACTTGCTGAAGAACTGCTGACATGGTGATCGACTCCCTGAACTGCCCGCCCACTACCGGCGGCAAAAAACCTGGCAGCGATTATCGAGACACCCCCCGGTTTGCGGGTCAAACGCGCTTCAAGCCGCCGCCATGTTTGAGAGATTTTTCACAACTTGCGAGCTAGCGGGACCTCAAGTCCAAAGGTCCAGCGGGGCCTCGCGGGTCAAGGCACGCAAGATGTCGCTGCGGGACAGAAAGCCCAGCATATTGCCGTACTCGTCCACCACCGGCAGGCCGGGCAGGCGCAGGTCCAACAAGGCTTGCGCGACTTCGCGTATCGGCGTGTCCGGCCGCGCGGCCGGCACCGGGCTCCACATCACCTGTGCGACAGGTTGGTCCAGCCAATCCAGCCAGGCTTGGCTATCTTCCAAATGTTGTGGCCCAGGCAGCAGATCGGCCCGCAAGAGCAAACCGACCAGGCGGCCATGCGCATTGACCACGGGCGCCTGCCCTACGCCGGCCCGGCTCAGCAGCGCCAGCCCCTGGGCCAGCGTCGACTGCAAAGGCACGGTGTGCAGGCGCCGGCTCATCAATTGCTCCACCAAGCTCAGCACATGGCGCTCCGCCGTGCCCTCGCCCATGGACTGCGCCTGCTGATAAGCCGCCAAGGCATCGCTGGGGCGCGGCTCGGCGCCACCCAGGGCCGGCAATGCCGTGTCAGGCGCCGGGCCGGCCAGCAAGACGCCCGGCGCTTGCAAGGCCGGGTCCGCTTGCACCGGCTCGATCGCCCGGACCCGGGATACCGCCTGCACCGGGCTCAGCTCACGCAAACCCTCGAGCCGGCCGCTGAACACCCGGCCATTGAGCCCATAAACGGTGAACATGGCCGCTAGCCTCCCGCCAGCAGGGCGGGCTGTGGCAGAGCCACCTCGACCCGGTTGCGGCCGTTCTGCTTGGCGCGGTAGAGCGCGGCATCGGCGGCGCCGACCAATTTGTCGGCCGTGTCGCCCCCAGTGACCGCCCCGCCACGCACGCCGATGCTGATGGTGACGGCAATGCTGTGCGCGCCCCATTGCGTGGGCGTGGCCTCCACCGCTTGTCGCAGCGCCTCGGCCAAGGTTTGCGCGCCCTCCAAGCTGGTATCGGGCAGGATGACCAAAAATTCTTCGCCACCAAAGCGACCAATCTGGTCCTGAGCCCGCAGCCGACTTTGCAGAATCTGGGCCACGCCGCGCAAGACCATATCGCCGGCCTGATGGCCGTAGCCATCATTGACATGCTTGAAGTGATCAATGTCCAGCATCAAGACACTCAGGTACTGGCCTTGTCGCTGCGCCCGCGCCACGGTGTTCAAGAGTTGGTCGGTGATGGCGCGCCGGTTCGCCATGCCGGTCAGCATGTCCTTCATGGCCAACTCAAAATTGAGCCGTTCGGCGCGCTCCACCGTCATATAGACAAAACCCAAAGTGATGCTCAGGATCACCCACATGGAAATCAAAAACACCAGCGCCAGCCAGCGGCTGGTGTCGGCCCCGGACTGGTCGTCCAGCGCACCCGTGATCGCCGCCGCCGAGCGCAGCGACAGAATCAACAAAAGCACCGAGAACGCGCCCACCAGGATGTAGCGGCCGCGGCCATGCTGCTTTTGGCCCGGGTGCAACAAGGCCAGCAAGATCACGCCGATCTGATAGCAAAACACCAGGGTCACGCTGAGTACCCGCCAGCGCGGCTGGTTCAGCGACAGCAGCGTCAAGAAGGGCACCAAGACCACCGGCAAAGACCAGCGCAGCCCCAAGCTCTCAGCGCCTTGAAAGCGCCTCAGGGCCACTTGCATCAAGACCAGAGCGAGTGCACAGGCCGTGTTGCCCGTCACGAGGATCACGCCGAAGGACAAAAAATCCCGCAGGGCAAAGACGGCTTGGCTGGCGCCATAGAAGAGCAGAGCCAGCGCCCAGGCCCACAAGGCATGCCGAGCCGGCTGCCCCCAGGCCATGAATGCAACCCAGAAAGACAGCAGCAAAGCGACCGAAGTCACCACCACGAACAGGGTCTGCATGTCCAGGCTCATGGGCGCATTCTAGAAGGCGAACGCTTGTTCGCGCTAACGGATCAATCGCTCAGGGCCGAAGTCGCTGCTGATCAGGGTTTGATCAGAGTTTGCAGGTCCTGCAAGCCGGCTTCATCCAGGCGGCCGCTGAGGCGCGCCAAGCGCAATTGGCGTTGTGCCAGCTGTCGGTAAAAAGCGCCGTGATCGCCAGCCATGGCGTCCAGCGCTTGCAAATGGGTGGCGACCACGCCCAGGTCACCCCGTGAGATCGGGCCAGACAGCGCACCGCTCAGTCCACGCGCCTCGGCCGCGTCCAGCGTGCCTCGAGCCAGGGGCAGCAAGGCCGACAAAGCGGCCGATTCCGGCAGCCCCACCTCGGCCCACAACTGCGCCGCCTCATCCAACATCGACAGCAAGAAACTGGCCGAGTAACTGGCCGCCGCATGGTAAGCCGCACGGCTGCCGGGCGGCAGTTGCAAAGGCCTCATGCCCAGCCGATCGGCCAAGTCATGCAAGCGCTGCTGCAGATCAGCATCGGGCGAGCCCAGCTCGATGGCCACAGTGCTGCCGGCAAGCAGGTGCTCGGCACGCGCGGGGTCTGAAAAAATCTGCAGCGGATGAAAGCCCGCCGTCTGCGCGCCCGCCCGCGTGGCCGCCGCCAGGGCGCTCAACTCGGTCGCGCCGCTACAGTGCAAGGCCAACTGCGCGGACCTCCAGGGCAGGCGATCGGCCAGCGACGCAATCGCATCGTCAGACACGGTCAAAAACACCCAGTCGGCCGCTTCCACCGCCTGCTCGGGGCTCAAGGCCTGGCAAGCCGGAAGCTGCGCGGCCAGTTCTTCAGCGGCCGCCGTCGAGCGGCTGGCCACCGCCACCACATCCGCCCCTCGAGCCGCGCAGGCGCGGGCCAGGGTCCGCCCCAGGCGGCCTGCGCCTACAAAGGCCAGGCGGGGCGAGTGATGGCTCGGTGGCGGCGTTTTGATCAAGGCTTGACGAACTTCAGCGTCATGCGGTCGCTCTCACCAATGGCTTCGAAGCGGGCGCGGTCCTTGTCTTTGCTGGCAAAGCTGGGCGGCAGGTCCCAGACGCCGTTCGGGTGGTCCGCCTTGTCCTTCGGGTTCGCATTGACCTCGCTCGTGGCCACCAGCTTGAAGCCGGCGCCCTCGGCCATGCGGATCACATAGGCCTGATGGACGTAGCCGCTTTCGGCCTTTTCGGTTTGCGTGGCGCTGGCTGGCAGGCGATGGTCCACCACGCCGAAGACGCCGCCCGGCTTCAGGGCCGTGAAAACGCTCTTGAAAACCGCCTGGGTCTTGGCTTCGCCCAAGGACACCCAGTTGTGGACATTGCGGAAGGTCAGCACCATATCGGCGCTGCCGGGCTTGGCGTAGTCCAGCTTGCCGGTGCCGGCGGCAAACACGGTCACTTGTGCGCGGTCGTAGAGCGCCGGGCTGGCGGCCAACTTTTCCTTCATGCGCGCGGCGCTGCGCTGAAAGTAAGCCTGCTCGGAGGCCGGATCATCACCCGCCAGGATCAGCTGCCCCTTGTCGCGCAGATAGGGCGCCAAGATCTCGGTGTACCAGCCGCCGCCGGGCGACAACTCCACCACGGTCATGGTCGGCTTGATGCCAAAAAAGCTCAGCGTCTCGTAGGGATGGCGTGCGGCATCACGCGCCACAAAAGCCGGCGTGCGATGGCTGCCGGCGATGGCGGCCTTCAGCGCCTCATCCGCCGAGGTCTGCGCATGGGCGGACGAGAGCGTGGTCACCGCGGCCACCAAACCCAGGCCTGCCAGCAGGGCGCTTCGACGAGACTTGTGCAGCAAATTCATGGTCAAGGATTCTCCGAATCAGGGGGATGAAGTGCAAACAGGCGCGAGTATGGCTTGCCTGCGAAGACCTTGCCGAAAGGCATGAGCGAAAATAGGCCCATACCCCGCCACACCCGGCGCCCTAACTCCAAGGCTTTGCCCCCACCATGTCGAACCCCAGCGCCTGCCCTGTCTGCACACTTGAAAACACCTACCGCGACGGCGAAATGAATATCTGCCCTGACTGCGGCCACGAGTGGAGCGACAGCACCGCGCAGGACAGTGCAGCCGAAGACGGCGTCAAAGTGGTCCGCGATGCCAATGGCCAAGTCTTGGTCGACGGCGACTCCGTCATCCTGATCAAGGACCTGAAGGTCAAAGGCTCGTCCATCGTGCTGAAAAAAGGCAGCAAGGCCAAAGGCATTCGCCTGGTCGACGGCGACCATGATGTGGACTGCAAGATCGACGGCGTCAGCCTCAGCCTCAAGTCGGAATTCCTAAAGAAGGCTTGAGTCACTGTTGGGGCTTGCTCCCGCAGGGGCCTAATTCGGGCCCAATTCGGGTCCAAATACGCCCATTCCAAACTAAAAAGTAAGTATTCAGAGTTCTTCAGACAAGTTTCAGAACTTTTCAAACGAGATTGGCCCGCTTCGCCGCAGCATGCGGCCTCGTGACCTTGAGGCATCCGCAACGCCGCAAAGCCCAAACCCGGGCCAATCTTTTTCAAAGGACTCTGATTCATGTTGTTCACCCCCACCCACGATGCACGCTCCGATGCGCGCAGCCAGCAAGCCCTGATCGCACTGCGACTCACCATCGCCCTGCTGATCGCCATCCACGGCTGGACCCGCTTCCTGCATGGTCATGTGCCCGGTTTCGGCGTTTACCTGGGTCAGCACGGCCTGCCCATGGCCGCCTTTCTAGGCGCCACCATGACCGCGCTGGAAGCCTTGGCCCCCTTGCTGCTGAGCTGGCGCCGCATCGTCTTCCCGATGAGCCTGGTCTATGCCTTCATCTACATGGTCGGTATCCCGGTTCACCATCTGCAAAACGGCTGGTTTTCATCCGGCAGCGAGGTGGATGGCTGCGAGTACCCAGTGCTGATGATCGTCTGCTTCCTTTGTGTGGCCTGGCAACACGCGCCGCAATCGCTGCGCCGCCCGGGGCTTGTCGCTGCGGCTTGACGAGCGTGAGCCGATAGTCGCAGCGCCGGCGCCCTAGAATCCGCCAGCGCCGGCCCCAAGCCGGCATGCGCCAAGCCCGGCCGGCGCGACCCACCAGGGGTTGCGCTGTGTAAACAAAGCGGGAAGGCACTCTGACCAGACCAGCCGTGGACCGAAGCTCCGATCAAGATTTTCTGCTGGGCGACTGGCGCGTGATGCCGAACAGTGGGCAGATCTGCCTGGCTGACAGCTGCGTTCGCCTGGAAGCCCGCAGCATGCGCCTGCTGGTCTATCTGGCCGAGCGGGCTGGCGAGGTCGTCAGCATCGAGGAATTGCTGGAACAAGTCTGGCCCGGCGTGGTGGTCTCGCCAGACTCGGTCTACCAAGCCATTGCTGGACTCCGCAAATCGCTCGGAGACGACCCCAAACAAGCGCGCTACATAGCCACCGTGCCCCGCATGGGCTACCGCTTGGTGGCCCCACTCGGCGCTAGCGATGCCGTGCCGCCTGAACTCATTGAACCGAGCGAGACCGCCGCCGCAAAGGCTTCGACGACAAGCAACACAGCGACACCGGACCGCGTCGGCCAGACTTGGTTCAAGCCGGGATTGATCATGACTCTCGTGGCCTTGCTGCTGGCCCTCGGCATGGGGATCTGGTCGGCCAACCGCGCGCCTGCAAGCAAGGCGGCCATTGTGGTGCTGCCCTTTCTGGATCTGAGCCCCGAGATGGATCAAGAGGTGTTTGCCGACGGCATGACCGAGTCCCTGATCGAGATGCTGAGCAAACAGCCGCGCCTCAGCGTTGCGGCGCGCTCGCTGGCGTTTGCCTACAAAGGCAAGGGCACGCCGATCGGTGAGATCGCCAAGGCCTTGGGGGCGAACTATGTGCTGGAGGGCAGCGTTCACAAGTCGGGCCAGACCCTGCGAGTCAGCGCCCAACTCGTTCGGGTCGAACAAGGTTTCGTGGTCTGGTCTGAATCCTATGACCGGCCCGCCACCGATCTGCTGATGATTCAGGACGATATCGCCGCCGAAGTCGGACGCGCGCTGCTCCCCTCACTGAATCCCCCGCCCGGCCTCACGGCCTCCTCTCCATAAGCTGTCAGGCCTCCAAGCCGTGCCAGCCCCCCCACAGTCCGGCCAGCGCAGCCAGTATCAAGAGCAAGCCCACCCCGAACATCATGCGGCGCTGGGTGGCCAGCCGCGGCGGTCTCGCCTTATGGGCCAGCGCCACCAGCAACAAGACCGTGCCGTAAATAGCAATCTGGTTGCCGGCGATGATGGCGCCGAGCAGGAAGGCCTGCGCCCCCACGCTGCGCACCTCGCTACGCAAAAAGGCCGGGAACACCGCCAGCATGAAGGCATAGGCCTTGGGGTTGAGCAGGCAATTCAAGATGCCGCTGCGAAACACCGCCCACAAGCTGCCCGCCGGCATCGGAGCCGCTTGGGCGGCAGCACCCTCGGGCATGTTCTCCACCTTGCCCAGTTGGCGGGCACTGCGCATCAAGCCCCAACCGATCCAGGCCATATAGGCCGAGCCGGCCAGCAGGAGCAGTTGAAACGCCCCCGGCCACCAGCGCAGCAAGGCCGCCACGCCGCTGAGATTGATCAGCACATGCAGCAGGCCGCCCACCACGATGCCCGCCAAGGCGGCCACGCCACCGCGCAGGCCCCGTGCCAAGGCGCTGCCGGTGATGAAAGCCATGTCCATGCCGGGCAGCACGATGATGCCGAAGGTCAGGGCAAAAAAGAGCCAAAGGCTGCTGGAGGTATCCATCGTCATTGCAAACATCCCTGAAGGGATCCGGAAGAAAGTGGCGGCAGTCTAGGGGCTTGATAGGACAGAATCTGCCCTGTATTGAATGCTAGGAACCAAGGAGAGCCCGATGGGCCAAGACAAACCCACCGGCCGGGTGCTGGCCTTGCTGGAACTGCTGCAATCACAAGCCCTGTTGCGCGGGCCGGAGCTGGCGCGGCGCCTCGACGTAGATGCCCGCACTCTGCGCCGCTACATCGTCCACTTGAGTAATTTGGGCGTGCCGGTCCAGGCGCAGCGCGGCCGCGACGGCGGCTACCGGCTGCGGCCCGGCTTCAAACTGCCGCCGATGATGTTCACCACGGACGAGGCGCTGGCTTTGGGCATGGGCTTGCGCGCGGCCCGTGAGCTGGGCTTGGACGGCATCTTGCCGGCCATCTCCAGCACCCAAGCCAAGCTGGAGCGGGTGATGCCGCAAGGCTTGCACCGCCGCATTGCGGACTTGAACGAGGTGGTGACGCTGGACACGCGTCGCCACGGCGCCGGGCAGCGCCAGCTGGGCTCGGGCATCAAAGACTGCTTGCCCGCACTCAGCGCCGCGACTCGTGCCCAACAGCGGGTGAACCTGGACTATTTGGCCGGCGACGGCGAAAGCAGCGAGCGCGCCGTTGACCCCTATGGCCTGGCGCTGCGCGGCGGCGCTTGGTATCTGGTGGGCTATTGCCATTTGCGCCAAGACCTGCGCACCTTTCGCCTGGACCGTATCCGCGCCCTGCAAGCCCTGCCGGCCAGCTTTGCACGCCCCCAGAACTTTGATGTGCAGCAGCATTTGAGCGAGGCAATCGCCACCTTGCCGCGCAATCACACGGTGGAGCTGCTGATCAAGGCAGACCTCGCCCAGGCGCAGGCCTGGATTGCGCCCGAGCTGGGCCAGCTCAGCAGCACCCGTGGCGGGGTGAGGCTGAACGCACAGATCGACGCCCTGCCCGCCTTTGCGCGCGAGCTGGCCGCCTGGCCATTTGCTTTCAAGATCATCAAACCCATCGCTTTGCGCCGCGCGCTCGCGGCCCATGCGCAAGCGCTGCTGGACTTGGCAAGCTGAGCGGCCGCAGGCTTCGGGCCTGCCATCAAGCATCACCCCACCGGCAGTGCCGTCTCGTACTTGACCTCGCGCAGCACCACATTGCTGCGCACACTGGCCACACCGGGCACCTTGAAGATCTGGCCTTGCAGGAACAGGTCGTAGGCCTTCATATCGGGCACGACGACCTTGATCACATAGTCGGCCTCGCCGGTGATGCCGTGGCATTCGATGATTTCGCGGCTGGCCAGCACCAGGCGCTCGAACTGCTCCACCGCCCCCTCGCTGTGGCGCACCAGGCTGACGTTAGCGAGCACGCAGATATTGAGGCCCAGTTTTTCGCGGTCCACCAGTGCCACATGGCGGCGGATCACGCCGCTGTCTTCCAGCTCCTTGATGCGGCGCCAGACCGGTGTGGCCGACAGGCCCACCTTGTCAGCCAGGGTCTGGGTGCTTTGCCGGCAGTCGGCCTGCAAGGCTTCCAAAATCTGTTTGGTGGCCCGATCGAAACGATCCATTTCCATTTAAGACTCCTTTGAGATGAATTCTCTCATTCGCCCGCTTGACAGCGGTAAACAGAGCAACAAACACTTGGCCCTCTGACGAAAAATCCCGGCCAGCCATCGCTCGTTCGATCGTCCCTCGAGGAAAGCCCATGTCCAGCTCAGAAATCCAAACCACCAGCCCCGCTCCCCAGGAGCCCGCGCTGCGGGACTACAAGCTCTCGGACAACCTCGCGGCCACCAGCGGCGCGGTCTTCCTGACCGGCACCCAAGCACTGGTGCGCTTGCTGCTGGCGCAAAAAGCGCAGGACGAAAGCAAGGGCCTGAACACCGCCGGTTTTGTCTCCGGCTACCGCGGCAGCCCGCTGGGCATGGTGGACCAGCAGCTCTGGAAGGCCAAGAAGTTCCTCGAGGCAGCCAAGGTCAACTTCCTGCCCGCCATCAACGAAGACCTGGCCGCCACCGCCTGCCTCGGCGTGCAGCGCGTGGCCCTGGACCCGAAGCGCACGGCCGATGGCGTGTTCGCCATGTGGTACGGCAAGGGCCCGGGCGTGGACCGCTCGGGCGATGCACTCAAGCATGGCAATGTCTACGGCACCTCGAAGTTAGGCGGCGTGCTGGTGGTTTGCGGCGACGACCATGGCTGTGTCTCGTCGAGCACCCCGCACCAGAGCGATCTGGCCCTACAGGCCTGGCACATGCCCATCGTGCACCCGGGCAATGTGGCGGAGTATCTGGAGTTCGGCCTCTACGGCTGGGCGCTCAGCCGCTTCTCTTCCACCTGGGTCGGCTTCAAAGCGATCTCCGAGGTGGTGGAATCGGGCATGACGGTGGACCTGGACAGCGTGCCGCTGGACTTTGAGCTGCCGGTCGATCACAAGCCCCCGGTGGACCTGCACATCCGCGCGGTCGACCTGCCCTCGCTGGAGCTGGAAACGCGCCTCGAGCACAAGCTGAACGCCGTCAAGGCCTTTGCCAAGCTCAACAGCATCGACAAGCACATCGTCGTGAGCCCGCGCGCCAGCCTGGGCATCGTCACCGTGGGCAAAGCGCATTACGACTTCATGGAAGTGCTGCGCCGCCTGGACCTGGACCCCAATGCCCTGGCCGCCGCCGGCGTGCGGGTCTACAAGGTCGGCCTGGTGTTCCCGCTGGAGGCCTCACGCATGAGCGAGTTCGCCCAGGGCCTGACCGACATGCTGGTGATCGAAGAGAAAGCCCCGGTCGTCGAGCGCCAGATCAAGGAACTGCTCTACCACCTGCCCGATGCGCAACGCCCGCGCGTGGTGGGCAAGACCGATGAGCATGGCCAGGCCGTGCTGAGCGCTTTAGGCGAGCTGCGCCCCTCGCGCATCATGAACACGGTGGCCGACTGGCTGGCCCGCCTCAACCCCGCGCTGGACCGCCGCCATCTGGTGGTGGATTTCCTCACCCCCTGCCTGCTCTCCAACGCGGCCGATGGCGTCCGCCGCCAGCCCTACTTCTGCTCGGGCTGCCCGCACAACACCTCGACCAAGCTGCCCGAAGGCTCACGAGCCCTGGCCGGCATCGGCTGCCACTTCATGGCCAGCTGGATGGAGCGCGGCACCTCAGGGCTCATCCAGATGGGCGCCGAGGGCGTGGACTGGGCGGCGCACAGCCGCTTCACGACCGAGAAGCATGTGTTCCAGAATCTGGGTGACGGCACCTACTACCACTCGGGCTATTTGGCCATCCGCCAGGCCATCGCCGCCAAGACCAATATCACCTACAAGATCCTCTACAACGACGCGGTCGCCATGACCGGCGGCCAGCCGGTGGACGGCCAAACCAGCGTGCCCCAGATCGCCCGCCAGGTGGAGGCCGAGGGCGTGAAGCGCCTGGTGGTGGTGAGCGACGAGCCGCAGAAGTACCAAGGCCACGAGAACCTGTTCCCGCCGGGCACCACCTTCCACGACCGCAGCGAGCTCGACGCGGTGCAGCGCGAGCTGCGTGAGATCGAGGGCGTGACGGTGCTGATCTACGACCAGACCTGCGCCGCCGAGAAGCGCCGCCGTCGCAAGAAGAAAGAGTTTGTCGACCCGCCCAAGCGGATCTTCATCAACGAGGCGGTGTGTGAGGGTTGCGGTGACTGCGGCCAGGCCAGCAACTGCCTGTCGGTCGTGCCGGTGGAAACCGATTTCGGCCGCAAGCGCGCCATCGAACAAAGCAGCTGCAACAAAGACTTCAGCTGCGTCAATGGCTTTTGCCCTAGCTTTGTTTCGGTGCATGGCGCGCAGCTGAAGAAGCGCGTGGGCGGTGGCTTCACCGCGCAAGACCTGGCACGCGAGATCGCGGCGATTGGCACGCCCAAACCCTGGAACTGGACGGGGCCTTTTGACCTCTTGGTCACCGGCGTGGGCGGCACCGGTGTGGTGACCGTGGGCGCCTTGGTGTCCATGGCCGCGCACCTGGAGGGCAAGCAAGCCTCGGTGCTGGACTTCATGGGCTTTGCGCAAAAAGGCGGCTCGGTGCTGAGCTTTGTGCGCGTGGCGCCAACGCAAGACCTGCTCAACCAAGTGCGCATCGACACCCAACAGGCCGATGTGCTCTTGGCCTGCGATATGGTGGTGGGCGCTTCGCCCGATGCCTTGGGCACCGTCAAGCCCGGCCGCACCATCATCGTGGCCAACACCCATGAGCTGCCCACCGCCGCCTTTGTGCGCAACCCCGATGCCAGCCTGCAAGGCGACTCGCTGCTGGCCAAGATGCGCCATGCAATTGCCGATGACAGCCTGCTCTCCACCCTGGATGCGCAAGCCATCGCCCAAGACCTGATGGGCGACACCATGCCCAGCAACATCATCATGCTGGGCGCCTGCTATCAGCGCGGCCTCATTCCTCTGAGCCAAGGCGCTTTGCTGCGCGCCATGGAACTCAATGGTGTGGCGGTGGAAGGCAACAAGACCGCCTTTGCCCTGGGCCGCTTGGCGATTGGTGCACCTGAAGCGTTGGACCGCCTGCGCGGCGGCGGTTCCACCGAGCACAAGGTGCAACTGCTCTTGGGTCAAGACAAGCTGGATGGGCCTGACGGCTTGATCGCCCGCCGCATGCAACATCTGAGTGCCTATCAAGACGACGCCTATGCGCAGCATTATGCCGCTTTGGTCGCTCGCGTGCGCAAGGCCGAATCCGCCTTGGGCGAAGCCGGCAAGGCCGAGCGCCTGTCCAAGGCCGTGGCCCGCTACTACGCCAAGCTCTTGGCCATCAAGGACGAGTACGAAGTCGCCCGCCTCTACACCGACGGCAAGTTCGAAGCGGCCATGAAGGCGCAGTTCGACAACTGGGAGCGCCTGAGCTTCCACCTGGCTCCACCGCTGATCGCCAAGCCCGGCGCCGATGGCCGAGCCAAGAAGATCGAAATGGGCAGCTGGACCTTCAAGGCCTTCAAGCTCTTGGCCAAATTCAAGGGCCTGCGCGGCGGCGCACTCGACATCTTCGGCAAGACCGAAGAGCGGCGCATGGAGCGCCAGCTGATCAAAGACTACGAGGCGCTGGTGGACGAGTTGCTGGCGGGGCTGAGCGCCGAGAAGCTAGACATCGCCCTGCAACTGGCCCGCTTGCCCGAGCAGATCCGCGGTTACGGCCATGTCAAGCATGCGAACGTGGTGACAGCCCAAGCCAAACAAAAAGCACTGCTGGACCACTTCCACGGCCGCAGCGCCGAGCCGGTGGCGCAGAACGTCGCCATGCCGCAGCGGATCAAGAGCGTGGCGGAACTCTGAGGCCCACACTGAAAGACGCGTCCTCTCGATAGCCCGGACTTCGAGACGACGCGCTTGGGGTTATCGTTCAAGGGTGAAACACGCGCCCCGCTTTTCTCGTCGAACCCAGGCTCTGGTGCGGCTGCTGGCCGCGTCGTGGCTTGGCTTGATTGGCCTTGCCGCGGGACCTACAGCTTTTGCGGCAGCGACAGTGCCCATTTGTGTCGGCGACTTCCCACCGTTCAACAGCCCCAAGCTGCCCAAGCAAGGGCCCGTGATCGAGATCACCACCGAGGCCTTCAAGCGCTTGGGCTATGAAATCCAAACCCAATTCATGCCCTGGGCTCGCATCTTGAAAGAGGGCGAAGACAAGAACTGCCTGGTCTTGGGCATGTGGCGCAATGCGCAGCGCGAACAAGTGTTCAACTTCTCATTGCCGATTGTTCAGCAAGAGCTGGGCTTCTTCATCAAGCGAGAGTCCAAGATCAAAGACTGGCGCGAGCCCGGCTTGCTCCAGCAACAACTGATCGGCGTGGAGCGAGCCAGCTATTTGCCACCGGCACTACAGGAACCCGGGATCCGGCTGGACCCGTCGGCGGGCATCAAGTTCAACCTTCAAAAACTCGCGCGTGATCGTATTCAGCTGACCTTTGGCAACAAAGACAGCGGCCTGTACATCATCAAAAACGAGCCCGATCTACAAGGCACAGTGCGATGGCTGCCTCCCGGCATTGAGCGCAAAGACACTTACCTGGCCTGCGCCAAGAATCACCCCGAGCAAGAGGCGCTGCTGGACGCCTTCAATCAGGGCCTGCGCAGCATGCGGGCCGATGGCAGCTTTCAGAAAATTCTCAGAGAAGCTGGTTTATCGTCCTCAGCGCCTTGAGATATCACCGAAGCCGCCTGCCAAAAATCAAGCCAATCCCTTGAATGGGCCCGAGTGCAGCCAGCTCTCAATTTGCGTTTGCCGGTCATTGCCCCAGAAGGGCTCACCATCGATGATGAAGAACGGCGCGCCAAAAACCCCGGCGGCGATGGCCGCGTCATTGGCGGCCTTCAAACGGTCTTTCCATTGCGGATCGGACCAAGCGGCCTCAGCGGCGTCGGCGTCCAAACCGCTTTGCGCCGCCAATTCCTTCAGTTGCACAGGATCATTCAAGGCCACGCCGCGCGCGAAGTAGGCGCGAAAGCCCGCTCTGGCCCAAGCCACGGCTCGCGCCGGATCTTGACTGTTGAGCCACCAGAACACCCGAGCCGCGTTCTGCGTCGGGATGGGGAAGCTCTCCGGCTGCCGGTAAGGCAGGCCCGCAAACTGCGCCGAGCGCTCAAAGTCACGCAAGGCGTATTCACGTTTGAGCGGATAGGCCACCGGCGGCTTGAGTTCCGCCACCTGGAACAGCGCGCCCAGCAAGACCGCATGCCACTGCACGCGGCGCCCATGGCGCGCGGCGACGGCATCGATCCACTCCGACGCGATGTAAGAGTAAGGCGAAGAAAAATCGAAATAGAACTGGATGGAGCCGCGCTGCATGGCTTGCGCGGCGCGTTCGGGAAAGGTGGTTTCAAGCATGGGTCAACAGTGGAACATTTCAGCGCTGTGCGGCACCCGGATAAGCACGCAACGCTCTGCGCACAGATGGCGCAAATTCACGGAAAAGAGAAAGGGGCCAAGCCTCGCGGCCTGACCCCATTTTTTCTCTCGTCCTCAGAAAGTAAACGCGATGACGCGATTCGCGCCTGCCGCCTTACTGAGGCGTGAGGACGGTAGCCTCGTCGTTGCCGGAATTACTGTCTCCTTTGACACGTGTCTTGACACCGAATACCAAGCCCGCACTCTTACCTGCAGCGAACTGATACGGCAGTTTGATCACCACCGTCTCGCCCTTGGGCAAGCTGGGCACCGTCATCAAGGGAGAGCTCAGGGTACTCGGGCAAACTGCGGCACCCGTCGCGCTGCAAGTGATGGTGCCCAAGGTGGGGGCGTTCTCCGCTGGGGTGCTCGTAAACAAAAGCCCGACCGGCACGTCGGTGGCGGTATCCGGACCTTGGTTGCTCAAGGTAATCACATACTCAAAGTTGCCGCCGGCAGGCACGGCCACCGTGGGTCCGGTGGCTTGCACGCCAACGTCCACGCTATAGGCCTTGACGCCCACGGACTGGCTGCTGCTGGACAACTGGCCGCCATTGCTGGTGCTGGCCGCGGCGGACATATTGACCGTGCCGCTGGTGCCCGCTTTGATCTGACCTTCCACATCAAAAGTGAGCGTCGCACCAGGCTGCAGATTGCTGACCAAGATGCGTGAGCCGCCGCCGGCAGGACAAGCGCTGCCCGCGTTGTCCGACGAGCATCGGACCACCTTGAAGTCAAGCAGCACGGCATCAGCGGAGACGCTGAAGTCGGTCGAGCCTGCCACGCCCTTGCCGACATTGCTCAGCTTGACGGTGGCCATGGTTTGCGTATTGCCCGACGGAATCGGGTTGCCAGCAGGCTTGATGCTGACCGAAACTTCGGCCGCGTCCACAGGAGGGGGGGGCGTCACCTCGCCGCCACCACCGCCGCCGCCACATGCGCTCAGCAAAGCAGCCGCGGACAAAGAAGCCACTGCCAGCAGCGGGCGAAGACGAGGGCTGGTTTTGAATGGGGTGGCTTGCTTGTCCATGGATATCTCTCGAGGGCTTTCAAAAAGGCTGGGGTCTAGGCCTGGCGGCGAAATGCATCGGTCGGTCACCTCCTATACAGAGGGGTTTCTGACGTTGAGGCGGCATTCTAGGAATCCCACTTTCGCCTGTCTGTGTAAGTTTTGTACAAAGACGAAGCCGCCCCCCTGATCCAGGCTTTCATTGCCCTCCTCAAAGCCCCGAGTCCAGCCAATCAAGCCAGCGCGCGGCCGATCAAGATCTTTTGCACTTCAGAAGTGCCTTCATAGATCTGGCAGACGCGCACATCACGGTAGATGCGCTCAACCGGGAAGTCGCTCACATAGCCGTAGCCGCCGTGCACCTGGATGGCGTCGGAGCAAACACGCTCGGCCATCTCGGTGGCGAAGAGCTTGGCCATGGCTGCCTCTTTCAGGCAAGGCTGACCGGCATCCTTCAAGCTGGCGGCATGGTGGATCAGTTGGCGCGCCGCTTCGATCTGCGTGGCCATATCGGCCAGCTTGAAGTTGATGGCTTGGTGCTTGAAGATCGCTTGACCAAAGGAGCTGCGTTCCTTGCTGTACTTCAAGGCCGCTTCAAAAGCCGCACGCGCCATGCCCACGGCTTGCGAGGCAATGCCGATGCGGCCACCCTCCAGGCCCGACAAGGCGATCTTCAGGCCTTGGCCTTCTTCGCCCAAACGATTGGCCACCGGCACGCGGCAGTTTTCAAAGCGGATCTGCGCGGTGTCGCTGGCATGCTGGCCCATCTTGTCTTCGATGCGGTCCACTTCGTAACCGGGCGTGGTCGTCGGCACCAAGAAGGCGCTGATGCCCTTCTTGCCCGCCGCCTTGTCGGTCACCGCCATGACGATGGCCACATCGCCGTTCTTGCCGCTGGTGATGAACTGCTTGACGCCGTTCAGCACGTATTCGTCACCGTCCAACACAGCGGTGGTGCGCAAACCGCCAGCCTCCGAGCCTACATGCGGCTCGGTCAGGCAAAACGCGCCCAACATATCGCCGCGCGCCAGCGGCTTCAGAAAGCGCTGCTTTTGGTCTTCATTGCCAAAGGCCATCAGGATGGAGCAGACCGGGCAGTTGTTCACGCTGACCACCGTCGAAGTGGCGCCATCACCAGCACCAATCTCTTCCAAGATGATGCTTAAGCCCAGATAGTCCAGGCCCGCGCCGTCGTACTCGGTGGGCACGGCCACGCCGTAGCAACCCAGCTCGGCCAAGCCCTGCAACTCAGCGGCTGGGAAGTGATGGGTCTTGTCCCAGTGCGCCGCCTTCGGCGCGATTTCGGTTTGCACATAAGCGCGGATCGCGTCCTGGATGGCGCGGTGGTCGTCGGAAAGCAGCATGGCGTTTGTCTCGGATAAGTCTGTATTCAGGCGCCACGCGCCTCAAGCGCGCAGCAAAACCTGAACGATACCGCGTCCGGCGAAGCCTGCCTTCGCTCAGGGCATGCGGCGCGGGGCGATGCCATGCCCCGCACGCCCCAGCATCAAGCCTGCTTGCGGCGGCGCGCGACGGTCACGCCCGCCAATGCCAGGCCGACCAAGGCCAAAGAAGCGGGCTCGGGCACATGGTTGCTCAGGGCCACATTGTTCAGCGCAAAGTACTCGGTACTGGAGTTATTGCCTGAAGCGTAGCCGTAGCCGATCCAGCGCAGCGAGTGCGTGCCCGCGCTCAGGCCAGACTTCAAATCAATGTTCACGGTCGAACCGTTGGTGCCAGCCGAGGCGAGCAAATTTGTGGCCAAGTCCAACCAGCCATCGCCGTTGTTGATCTGCACTGCGAACTTGTACCCAGGCGCAGTTGGGAAAAACGCATTGTGGTTGTGGAAATGCGTGAAGCTCAGTGACAGATCATTCATGGCCTGTGCCAAGGTGAAAGTCAGCGAAGGCGTGTTGTTGCTGTTGTTGAAATAACGTGTCGCCGAGACCTTGCCGTAGGTGCCACCAAAAGGCTCCACGCCATTGTTGCCGGTGTTGAAGCTGGCATTGCTCACGCCCGCCGCTGTGCTTGAGGCGGCAATGCCGCTGATCTGGCCCAGTTTGGCGTTCTCAAAATCCCAGGCCGCCACCACACCGGCCTGCGCCGAGGCGCTCAGCGCAGACAGCGCCACGGTCATGGCAGCCAGGCCCAGCTTGGACGTGGATGTGTTGATTTGCTTCATTGGATTCCCCCGCTTCTTTCATCAAAATTGGTTGATGACAAAGCCAGACTTGCGCAACTCCTGTGTGCAGTGATCATGACGTTTGACGAGCGAATTATGGGAAGCAAGCCCCCGATAAACACCCCTCAACTGCGGTGTTAGGTTTTCACGAAACGCGAGGGGACTAGAGCTAAAACGCAGACGCCCATCCGAAGAGAACGCCGATGAATAGGGGCCTTTATGGCCTTGACACCCAAACCCACTTCTTTGACGAATCGGCCAATCGACACTTCAAGCCACAACACAAAGTGCCGAAAAGCGGAACAAATTCACGCTCGGCGTGTGGCGCCAAAGACAAGCCCTTACCAGCTCAGTCGTTCGCCGTCGTAGTTGATGAAGCTGCCCTGGTCGGCCGGGCTCAAACCCGCCATCACCGAGCGCATGCCGGCCACGCTGGTGTGCACCTCAATGTCCGCGTCCTCGCCACCCATCTCGGTGCGCACCCAGCCGGGATGCACGCTGATGCACATCGCCTTGTCTTGCAGCAACAAAGACGCATCCTTCAGCACCGAATTCACCGCCGCTTTGGAGGCGCGGTACAGCCAGCCCTGGCCATTGCTGCGCAAGCTGATCGAGCCCATGCGCGAGGAGATGATGGCCAGGCGCGCTCCCGGCGCCAAGGCATCTTGCAACTGCGGCAGCACCCGCATCGGCCCCAAGACATTGGTCTGCATGACGGTGTTGAATTCGGCCTCGGTCGGCGTTTGCAGCCCATTGGAACGCGGGCCGTAAACACCCGCCACCAAGACCACCTGATCGAAGGCATAGCCGTCGATCTGCCAAGCCAGGCCCGAGGCGCTGGCGGTGTTCATGACGTCCAACTTCAGCGCCACCGCACCCAGATCACGCAGGCGCTGCAGCCCGGCCTCGTCGCGCGCCGTGGCCACCACCCGGTCGCCCGCCTCGCGCGCCTGACGCACCCATTCCAAACCAATGCCGCGCGAAGCGCCGACGATCAAGACTGAGGCCATGTTCGAGAGTTCCAAGTGATTGGGAGAGCTGGGCGCGATTCTGCCCCAGCCCCTGCCTGCCCCTGCTTGCACGGGCTTGTGTTGGGCCGAACTGCTGAGGGCTGCGCGCGGAGCGGGTGTCATCTCGGACGGGCATACTGCCGCCTGATTCTGGACCGCCATGCCGCTCAAGCCCCCCGATCCCTCTGCTTTCGCCACTGCCGCTGCGAGCCCGCAGCCAGCCGCCAAGACCTCGCCTCAGCTGCGTCTGCTGGGCGGCTTTGAATTGCGCGGCGCGCAGGGCCAGGTCTTGCCCCTGCCCTACGACAAGGTGCGCGCCCTGTTGGCCATGCTGGTCTTGCAGACCGGGCCGCTGTCGCGCGAGCTGCTGGCCGAAACCCTGTGGCCAGACTCCGCGCTAGAGCAGGCGCGCGCCAATCTGCGCCGCGCCTTGTTCGATTTGCGCCGGGTGCTGGCCCAGCTTTGGCCCGAACAGCCGGACCTCGAGCCGCTGCGGAGCGACAAAAAGCAGTTGCAGCTGCGCGATGACCTGGCCTGGCAACTGGACTGCCGAGACTTCGCCCTCGCGCAACTGGATGCCGCCACGCCGCAAGCCGAGGCACGCCGCCAGGCTCTGCAGCAGGCCATGGGCCTTTATCGCGGTCCGCTGCTGGACGGCTTGCAATTGCCCGAGGCGCCCGGCTTTGAGGCCTGGCTGCAGCCGCGCCGCGAAGCCTTGCTGCGCCAGGCCCAACAGGTGCTGGAGGCGCTGGGCCAGTTGCATGAAGACGCCGGTGAGGTCCAAGCTGCTCTGGCCTGCGCGCGCCGCGCCCTGGCCCAAGACCCCTGGTGCGAGCTGGCCCTGCGCCGTTGCATGCGCTTGCTGGCGCCCACCGCTGCCGGCGAGGCGCTGGCCTTGTTCGAGCAGTTCCGCAAGCAGCTGCAAGCCGAGCTGCAGCTGCAACCGCAGGCCGCCACCCTGGCCCTGGCCGAGGGTCTGCGCCAGACTTCATCGCTCGCCCCCGAGGTCCCGACCGCAAGAGCCGAACGCCGCCGCGTCGTCGCCCTGGCCTGCGAATGGGAAGCCCCGGCCGACGAAGCCGACCGCGAGGCCGAGGCCCTGGCCGCCGCCCTGCAAGCTCGGCTACAGCAAGCTCGCCAGCTGCTGCAGGCGCGCGGCGCCCATGTGCAGCGCGCCGAGGGCGGCGAGCTCTTGGCCTTTTTCGGCCACCCGCGCGCACAAGAGCAAGCGCCGCGCCTGGCCCTGGATGCGGCGCTGGAGCTGGCCGCCGCGCAGGAAGAAAACAGCCGCCAGCCCTGGGCTCTGCGCCAGGGCCTGCATGTGGGCTGGGTCCATGCCGACCCCGAACAGGCCTCTCCCGACAGTGTCGGTGCGCTCTCGCGCCTGGCGCGCAAGCTGGCCTTGCAGGCCGAGGCGGGCCATATCGGCGTCAGCGCCGAGCTGCGCCAGCAAAGCGAACGTCACCACCGTTTCGCCATGCCCCACACACCGGGGGGCAGCGCCGAGCTGCTGGGCGCCCGCCCGGCGCAAACTGCCAGCCGCCTGGACACGCTCAAGCCCATGGTCGGCCGCAGCACCGAGCTGGCCCAGCTGCAAGAGGAATGGGCGCGAGCCCAGCAGGGGGCACGCACGGTCTGGGTGCAAGGCGAGCCCGGCCTGGGCAAGACCCGGCTGCTGCTGGCCTTGCGCCAGCAAGTCGCGGCTCAGCCGGGGCACAGTGGGCAGCCTGCTCCGCCCATCTCACAGCTGCATTGCCGCCCCGAGTACCGCCACACCCCGCTGCAGCCGGTGCGCGCCACGCTGCGCCGGCGCCTGGGTGCCGCGCTGGAGGGCGACGAAGCGCAAGCCGAACAAGCCCTCGGCCTCCTCTTGCTGCAGGCCGGCATCGCCCCGGCCGCGCAAGCTGGCGCGCTGAGCCTGCTGCGCCCACTGCTGCTGCAGAGCCAGGCCGACACCGCCGCGAGCGAACCGCTGCACAAGCGCGAGCTGCAAACCTTGCTCTGCGAGCTGTTCGAAGGCCTGGCTCAAGGCCGGCCGCAGCTGCTGCTGCTCGAAGACCTGCACTGGGCCGACCCGTCCACGCTGGAGCTGCTGCAGCTGCACCTGCAACGACATCTGCAGCGCCCCGCCGCTCAGCGCGCTCCGGGCCTGCTGCTGCTCAGCTCCCGCGAGGCGCCGCCCGAAGACCTGCGCGCCAGCCTCGACCTCTGTCTGACGCTCAGCCCCTTGCCTGCCGATGACATGGGCCGCCTGATCGACCTGCTCGAGGGCAGCCCACCGCCCGCGGCCCAGCGCCAGCAAGTGCTGCAACGCGCCGGCGGTGTGCCGCTGTTTGCCGAAGAGCTGGTGCGCTCGCTGCGCCTGCGGCCCGAAGACAAGGTGCCCGCCACGCTCTGGGACCTGTTGGCCGCCAGCCTCGACCGCCTGCCGCCCGAGGCCAAACGCCTGGCCCAGGGCGCGGCTCTGCTGGGCAGCAGCTGCTCGCCGGCCTTGCTGCAAGAGCTGCTGCAGCTGCCGGCCGGGCCGCTGGCGCAGCAGTTGGCCCAGCTGGCGCGGCTCGATCTGCTGCAAGCCCACGGGCCGCAACACTGGCAGTTCCGCCATGCCTTGATTCGCGACGCGGCACTGGAGACCCTCAGCGCCGGCGAGCGCCGCGCCTTGCACCGCCGCGCCGCCCAGACCTTGATGGGCCCCTTCGCCAGCCTCGCCGCCGATGCACCCGAGGCCCTGGCCCAGCATTTGCACGCCGCCGGCGACCCGGTGGCCGCGCATTACTGGCTGCAAGCGGCCGAGCGCGCCGCCGCCCAATCGGCGCACCAGGAGGCGCGCCACGGTTTCGAGCAAGGCCTGGCCGCCCTGCAATTGCCCGAGGCCACGCCGGCCCTGCTGCAGCGCCTGCGCCTGCCCTTGCTGATGGGCCTGGGCCACGGCCTGTTGGCCCTGGAGGGCTATGGCTCGCCGGCCGCGCGCCAGTGCTACCGCCAGGCGCTGCAAGCCTGCGACGAAGCCGGTGCCAGCAGTGGCCCAGGCCAGCGCTTCCAAGCGCTCTGGGGCTTGTGGCTGGGCAGCCGCAGCGGCCCGGATGAGCGCCCCGTGCTGGACCTGGCGCAGGAGCTGCTGACGGTGGCCGCCGACACCGGCGATGCCGCTGCCGCCGTGCAAGCGCGTTATGCCCTGGGCAATAACCAGTTCTTCCTGGGCCACTTGCAAGCCTCGTGCGAAGCCCTGGCCGAGGCGGCCGCAGCGGGCGAACGCCTGCCCGCCCGCCAACGCACCCAGCTGACCCAGCGCTTTGGCGAGCATGGCGGCATCGCCGCGCGCGCCATGTTGGGCTGGCCCTTGGCTTTGCAGGGCCGGGTGGACGAGGCCCTGGTGCAAAGCCAGCTTGGCTTGCAGCAAGCACGCGAACTTGGCCACGCCCACACCCTGGGTTTTGCCCTGGCCATGAACGCAGTGCTGCAGCGCCATCTGCGCCGCCCCGAGGCCGCCATGCCGCTGAGCCTGGAGCTGCTGGCCCTGGCCGAGCGTCATGGCCTGGCCCTGTGGCAGGCCGTGGGCGCCCTGGTGCTGGGCTGGAGCCAAGCAGCCGGTGGCGACCCGGCCGGCCTGCTGCCCATCCGCCAGGCGGCCAGCGCCTCGGCCGTGGCCATGCCCAGCACCGAAGCGACCTTCCTCTCCTTTCTGATCGAAGCCTTGCTGAACCTGGGCCAGGCCGAGGAGGCCCTGGCGCAAGTGGACGCCTGCCTGCCCAAGGCGCAAGAGCGGCAGGAGTTCTACCTGCTGCCCGAGCTCTGGCGCATGCGTGCCCAGGCCCTGGCTGCCTTGGACGGGCCAGGCGCCGAAATTGAACAAGCGCTGGATGAAGCCTTGAAGGCCGGCCAAGCCATGGGGGCCGACTTGCTCTTGCAGCGCAGCGCCGCTCAGCGCCAGGCCCTGTTCAAGGGCTCTCCCGGCCTTTCAACGGAAATTCAACGCTAGCTCGGCAAGCTCTCGCTTAATTTCAGGCCCGCCACACATGCTGCGGGCCGTAGCGAGGGGATGCTTTGATGCGGACAAGACCAAAACAACACAGGCGCCCGGCCGCCTGGGCGCTGGTAAGCCTGGGCCTGAGCCTTTCTTTGGCCGGCGCCAGGACCTATGCGGCCGAAGAAAGCAACGACAACCGCGGCAACCCGCTGCGTTTCTCTGGCTTTGCCACCTTGGGTCTGACCCACAACGACAACGCCACGGCCGGCGCCGTCACCTCCTTCTCGCAGCTCAAGCCGGTGTACCAAGGCTGGTCGGCCAATATGGACACCGTGCTGGGTCTGCAGTTGGAATGGCAGCCGCTGAACAGCACCACCTTTCAAGTGCAAGGCGTGGCGCGAGCCGGCGAAGACATGCAGCCGCGCCTGCGCATCGCCGCCCTGCGCCAGCAACTGGGCCAAGGTCTGAGCCTGAACCTGGGCCGCATGCGCAGCCCGCTGTTCTTTGACTCCAGCATTGCCGAGATCGGCTATGCCAATCTGACCGTGCGCCCCTCTCCGACCATCTACGGCGTGATCAACAGCGTCGCCAGCTTGGACGGTGCCGATCTGCAGTGGCGCCTCAACCTGGGCGACGCCAGCCTGCTGGCGCAGGTCTTCGGCGGCCGCTACGACTACACCCACCGCTTCAACAACTTCTCGCCCGCCCTGTCGGCCGATGCCAGCCTGCGCGGCCTGCTCGGCTTCAGCCTCAGCGCCAATCTGCAAGACTTGACCCTGCGCGTCTCACGCACCGAGATTGACCGTTATGTGCTGCGCTCCGATCAAGTCACTCAAATCAACACCGGCCTCACCCAGCTCAGCGGCGCTTTGCAGCAGATGACCCTCAACCCCATGCTGCCACCGGCCATGGCGGCCGCCTTGCAGGCCAAGGCACAGGGACTGGACGCCTTGCGCAACCCTTTCGACAACCGCCCCATCTACACCAGCGTCGGCCTGGACGGCAACTGGCAGCGCTGGCGCCTCTTGGCCGAGCTGACCTGGATGGACCCGCGCAACGATCTGGTCGGTCGCGGCACCGGCTACAGCCTCACCCTGGCGCGCAGCTTCGGTGATTTCACACCCTATTTGAATGTGGCCCAGCTGAAGCGCTCCAGCGCCAAGCTCAACACCTCGACGCTGGCCCCCACCGGCCTGAACCCGCAGCTCGACGCCGGGCTGAGCCAGCTGCAGCAGGGCTTTGACCAGGCCCAGCAGTTCGCCGACATCAGCAGCCGCTCGCTCAGCTTCGGCCTGCGCTGGGACTGGCGCGAGAACATGGCGATCAAAACCCAGCTCGACTTGGTGCGCACGCCCAATGCCAACACGCCTGGCCCGCTGGCCGTGCCTAAGCTGCCCTTCGACAACAAGCTCCAGCTGTTCAGCGTCACGCTGGACGCGGTGTTCTGAGGAGGGCATGGACATGAACTTCGCAAAACACTTGTCGCCCCGTACGACCTCCACCTTATTTGCTCTGCTGACCCTGCTTTGGCTTGCCTCGTCACAGCCTGCGCTGGCCGCCAACGAACTGGTCGTGATCGCCCACAAAGACGTGGCGTTGGACAAGATCAGCCCCGAGCGCATGACGCAGATCTATCTGCGCCAGCAACAAAACTGGCCCGATGGCCAAGCTATCCAGCCCATCGACCTGCGCGAGGGCAGCGGCCTGCGCCGCGCTTTCTATGACCAGGTCACCGGCCGCAGCCCTGGCCAGCTGCGCGCCTTCTGGGCACGCCAGAGCTTCACCGGCATGGGCTTGCCGCCGCGCCAGGTGGACAGCGATGAAGAAGTCACTCGCCTGGTGCAAAGCACGCCGGGCGCGATTGGCTACGTCTCACGCAAGCCCAGCGGCGCGGGCGTGAAAGTCCTGCTGACCGCCAATCTGGACTGACTGTTGTGACGACTGCCGCCACCGACCTCGGCCGCACGCAAACCAGCTGGCTGCGCCTGCTGGCGCCGGCCAGTTGGCTGTCGGGGCGGCTGAGTTTTTCGCGCAAGTTCCTGCTGGTCGGCGCGGTCATGCTGGTCGCCCTGGCCATGCTGAGCTGGCCGCTGCTGCGCAAGGCCAGCCAAGACGCACAAAGCGCCGAACTGGAGCGCCGCGGCCTGGCCGCCCTGGCCCAACAAGCGAGCGTGCTCAACACCTTGGTGCGCCAGCGCGGTGAACTCAAGGCCGAGCGCAGCGACGCCCAAGCCGTCAAGGCGGCCAACGCTGAACTGCAAGCCTTGCTGAGCTGGGCGTCCGCGCCGCAGGCGCCAACCCAGGCCCCATCCGTCAGCGCCCTGCCCAGCACCTTGCCCGCTCTGGCGCAGCGCCTGCAGCAGCAATGGCAGCAGTTGCAAGACCTGGGCGCGCAAGAGGACGATGCCCAGCGCCGCTTTGCCGCCCACACCGGCACCATCAACGCCCTGCTGGCCTTGATGCGCGAAAGCGCCCGCGCCCACCGCCTCAATGTGGACCCCAAGCTGGACGCGGCGTTTGAAATGCTCAGCCACCGCCTGCCCCTGCTGATGGAGACCCTGGCCAAGCAACAAGACGCGCTGGCCCTGTCCAGCGACAGCATGGCCAGCTACGCGGTGGCCGCCCAAGTGGTGCTGAGCGAGGCCACGCCCGCCCTGCGCGCCGGCATGCAGCAGCTGCTGGCGCCGGGCGACCGCGCTGGCCTGCAGGCCCAACTGGACGAACTGCTGGCCCGCATCGAACGCCAGCAAGACGCCGTCGACAAAGTGCTGGATGCGCCCCAAGCCCTTGCCGAGCTGCGCCCCATCGCCAGCGCCAATCTGGCCCAAGCCCAAGCCTTGCTGGTGGCCAGCACCGTGCAGGCCGACGCCTTGCTGCAAGAGCGCCTGACCCAGCTGCGCCGCAGCCAGTGGCAGGTGGGCGCGCTGTTGGTGGGGGCGATGGCGGCGATTGCCTATCTCTTCGCCGGCATCTATGTCTCCACCCTGCGCTCGCTGCGCCGGCTCTCACAAGGCACGCAAGACTTCTGCGCCGGCCGGCTGGACACCCGCATCCACATCGACACCCAAGACGAGCTGGTCCTGGTGGCGGGCAACTTCAACACCGTGGCCTCTGAGGTGGGGCGTTTGCTCGATGTGATCCGCGAGCAAAACGAGTCGCGCCAGCGCGAGCTGGAGCGCCTGGTGCAACAGCGCACCCTGGAGTTGGCCGACAAGAACGACCAGTTGCACCTGGCCGCCCTGCGCGTGCAAGAAGAGCTGGAGTCGGCCCGCGATATGCAGCAGGCCATCCTCCCGCAGCACTTCCCCGACACGGCGGACTTCTCCATGCAAGCCTGCATGCACCCGGCGCGCGAGTTGGGTGGTGATTTCTATGACTGTTTCGCGCTCTCGGGTGGCCGCTGGGGTTTTTTGGTCGCCGATGTGGCCGGCAAAGGTGTGGGCGCGGCCTTCTTCATGGCGGTCTCGCGCACGGTGCTGCAAGACCTGGCACAAGACGAACTCGGCCCCGAAGAAGTGTTGGCCCGTGCCAATGATTTGCTCAGCGGGCGCAACCCCATGGAGCTGTTCGTCACCGCCTGCTACTGCATCTACGACCCGCGCGACGGCAGCCTCGCCTACGCCAGCGCCGGCCACCCGCCGCCGCTCTTGCGCAGCGCCCAAGGCGAGGTGCAGGCGCTGGACTGCGCGCGCGACATCGCCCTGGGCGTGCTGCCCGGCATGAGCTACAGCCGCCGCCACGCGCAGCTCGCAAGCGGCGACACCCTATTGCTCTACACCGACGGCATCACCGAAGCCTTTGACGCCGCCGAACGCGCCTATGGCGAAGAGCGCCTGATCGCCTGGCTGCGCAACAGCCGCGAGCCCCAAGCCGCCGCCAAGCTGGCCAGCCTGGTGCGCGATGTGGCCGACTTCGTCGGTGGCGCCGAACCCAGTGATGACCTGACCGCCCTGCTGCTCTGCGGCAAGCCACGCACCGAGGGCGAGCCCTTGGCCGAAGCCCCCACCGATTCCCCCGACCTGTCCGCCAGCCCCCAAGCCCAAGGAGCTCTGACCGTGAGCCACACCCCCCTGGAACTGAAGAACAAAACCTTGCTGTTGGAGTACCGCTTGGACAGCCGCGTCGAGGAGATCGCGCCGCTGGCCGAAGCGGTGGACGAAGCCCTGGCCGAGCGGCCCGATCTGGCCTTTGCCGTCAACCTCTGCCTGGAAGAGCTGATCACCAACACCATCCAACACGGCCTGCACGGCGCGCCCGACCGCCCCATCCATGTGCGGCTCTCACGCTCGGACGAGTGGTTGGAAATCATCCTCAAAGACGACGCCCCGCCCTTCGACCCCTTTGTCGAAGCGCCCGAGCCCAGCCTGGACGCCGGCGTGGAAGAACGTGCCGTCGGCGGCCTGGGCGTGCACATGGTCAAAACCATGATGGACGAAGTGCGCGCCTTCTACGACGGCAGCGGCAACCTGATCGTGCTGCTCAAAACCCTCAAGAAGCCTTGAGGCCAACGTCCTGCCTGCCTACCGAATTCGACCCAAAGAAAGACACCCCCATGAGCTTCGAACACCAAAGCAGCGATGAACAAGGCAGCCGCCTGCTCAGTCTCAAAGGCCGCATCGACAGCGCCACCGCCGGCGCCTTTGAGCAAGCCGTGCAAGACCTGTTCGCCACGCCCGGCGCCCGCGCCCTGCTGGACTTTGCCGCCGTGGACTACATCTCCAGCGCCGGCCTGCGCGTGGTGCTGATGGCCGCCAAACGCGCCAAGCAAGCGCAGGGCCGTTTGCTGCTTTGCGGCCTGCCCCAGCATGTGCGCGAAGTGTTTGAGATCAGCGGCTTCTTGAAGATCATCGACAGCGTCACCGACCGCGCCGAGGGTCTTCGCCAGTTGAGCGCCTGACTGCGAATTCCCACGGTTCCTTCATGAGCATCTTTTTCAGCCTGTTCGCCGGGCTGGGCCTGTTCTTCATCGGCGTTCGCCTGATCAGCAGCAATCTGCGTCAGGTGATCGGCCGCCGCCTGCGCCAGCTGATTGCGCGCGCCGTCACCAGCGCGGGCTCGCTGGCCTTGTTCGGCCTGCTGGCCGGCGCAGTGATGCAAAGCGTCAACGCCGTCATCCATGTGCTGGTGGCCCTGGTCACCGCCGGGGCCATGGACCGCAAGCGTGCCTTCCCCATCATCCGCTGGGCCAATCTGGGCACCTCGCTGCTGGCCCTGGTGGCCGCCATTGACTTGCATGCTCTGGCCCTGTGCCTGGTCGGCCTGACGGGCATTGCCTACTACCAGCAGATCGACCAATCCACCCGCTGGCGCCACGCCGTTGGCGCGCTGCTGGGCTTGGGCCTGCTGTTCCTGGGCACCGACTTCATCAAGACCGGCGCGGCCATGCTGCGCACCGCCCCTTGGCTGCGCGAGCAGATCGCCGAGCTGGGCGTCTGGCTGCTGCCCAGCTTCTTCATCGGCGCGGCGGTGGCCTGGGCCGCGCAGTCGTCCACCACGGTGGTGGTCATCACCATGAGCCTGGCGGCCGGCGGCCTGATTGGCTGGAACGGCGGCGCCATGCTGGTGATGGGCGCCGGCCTGGGCTCAGCCGCCTCGGCCTGGAACCTGGCCGGCCGCTTGCAAGGCAGCGCGCGCCAGCTGGTGCTGTTCCAGGTCTTGCTGCGCCTGCAGGGCCTGCTGCTCACCTTCATCTTCTACGCCTGCAACCGCTGGCTCTTGGACGAGCCCTTCGGCCGCCTGCTCGATCACTTTGACATGGGCTTGCCCGCGCGGCTGGCAGCCTTCTATATGGTGGTGCAAGTGCTCAGCGACCTGGGCAGCCGCGCGCTAGAAAAACCCAGCCTGCGCTGGCTGCAAGCCTGGGCTGCGCCCTCGCTGCAAGAGAACCTGAGCAAGCCCCACTTTGTGCACGACGAAGCGCTGGACGAAGCCGAAACCGCCCTGCTGCTGGCCGACAAAGAGCAGCAGCGCCTGCTCGCCTGCCTACCCGCTTATCTCGACGCACTGCGGCAAGACGCCCCCGCCGCCCTGGCCTCGGCAGACAAACGCCAGGCCGCCGAGAGCCAGGTGCTGCAGCTCTGCGAGCAGTTCTTGGTGGAGCTGGCCGACCGCCAGCGCAGCCGCGATGTGCTGGAGCGCAGCATGGTGCTGCGCGACCGCAACCGCCTGCTCGGCTCGCTGCAAGAGTCGCTGGCCGAGCTGCACCAGAGCACCCAGGCCGCCATGGGCGACCCCACCGTCGCACAGCTGCTGGACCAGCTGGTGCAAAGCCTCCACATGATGTTGGAAACCCTGGCCGAAACCGCCGCACTCGCCCAGCCCGACGCCGAAGACCTGGAGCTGCTGCGCAGCCTCACCCACGACCGCTCGGAGCTGATGGACGGCATACGCCGCCGCCTGCAAGGCAGCGAGCTGGACGCCGGCCTGCGCCAGGCCGTGTTCAGCGCCACCACGGTGTTTGAGCGCTGCGTCTGGCTGGCGCGGCGCTATGTGTTGCTGCTGGACAGCCCCGCCGCTTCGCAAGCATCGATGCACGCGGCCGCGCACAACACCTCGCCCGCCTTCTCTCCCTCACCCAAGAACTGATTGTTGAGGCCCCCCACTGTGATGCAAGCTCTGAGCCGCTGGCTGCCCCCGTCCAAGCCGGTGCGCCGGCCCTTCGAGCTGATCTACGCGGCCGATGAATGCCCGCCGCGTGGTGCGCTCGGCCTGCTGGCCTTGCAACATGCGGCCACGGTGCTGGCCTTGATTGCCCATGTGCTGGCCGCCGCCAAGATCGCGGGCTTGAGCCTGCCGCAAACCCACTCCATCGTCGCCATGACCCTGCTGGGCATGGCCATGGGCACGGCACTGCAGGCCTGGGGCGGGCGCTGGGGTAGCGGCACCTTGCTGGTCTTCCAGCCCGACCCGATGATGATCACCGTGGCTGGCGCGGCCATCGCCAGCTACGGCCTGGGCTCCCTGGTGCAGGTAAGCCTGATTGCCGCCGGCGTCACGCTCTGCGTGGGCCCGCTGATGCGCCATCTGCGCGCCCTCTTCCCGCCCACCGTGGTGGGCACGGTGGTGTGCATGGGTGGCTTGGGGCTGGTAGAGCCGGCCATGCGCAATGCCTTGGGCATCCATGAAACGGCCCCGGTGGCCGGCAACTTGCAAACGCTGCAGATCGACGGCATCAGCGCCCTCATCTCGGGCGCCACCCTGGCCAGCATCGTCGTGCTCTCGGTCTGGGGCGGGCGGCGCTTCAAGCTGCTGGGCGTGTTGGCGGGCTTGTTGATGGGCCTGCTGATCGCCGCGCTCAGCGACCGATTGCTGGGCCTGGAGTGGCTGCACAGCGCGCCTTGGTTGGCCCTGCCGCAGCCCATTGCGCCCAGCTTCAACCTCGGCCCCGAGATCATCTTTGCCATCGTGCTGATCGCCACGCTCAACCAGCTGGACAACATTGGCTGCCTGATCGTGATGGACAAGACCGACAACGCCGACTGGCGCCGCGCCGACATGCAAATGGTGGGCCGCGGCATCCGCGCCAATGGCGCGAGCGACTTTGTGAGCGGCCTGTTCGGCAGCTTCCCCACCGCGCCCAGCTCGGCCAATATCGCCCTGGTGCACGCCACCGGCTCCAGCAGCCGCTACATCGGCCTGGCCTGCGCGGCCCTGCTGCTGCTGGTGGCCCTGAGCCCGCTGCTGACCATGGCGCTCACGCTCATCCCGCAAGCCGTGCTGGGCGCCATCTCGCTCTATGCTGCCGCGTACTTGATCGTCTCCGGCATCGAGATGATTGCCACCCGCGCGCTCGACAGCCGGGGCATCTTCATGGTGGGCCTGTCACTCTGCGCCGGCCTGGCCACCATGCTGATGCCGGGCCTGAGCCAAGGCCTGCCCGATGGCCTGGCCATGCTGGCCGGTGACGGCTTTGTGGTCACCGGCGTTTGCGTGATGGGCCTGAACCTGCTGTTCCGCCTGGGCACCCGCTTGCGTGCCAGCTGCGAGCTGGACCCGCGCCTCGGGCCCATCAGCCACCAGCTCACCGCTTTTGTGGAGCGCCAAGGCGGCGCCTGGGGCGCCCGCATGGACATCGTCCGCCGCGCCGCCCTGGCCGCGCTGGAAGCCAGCGAAGCGATACAAGCCGCAGGCGGCGGCCGCCTGCTGGTGATACGCGGCAGCTTTGATGAATTCAACTTCGACCTGGAACTGCTGCACGAAGGCGAGCCGCTGCGGGTGGGCGCTGCGGCCGAGCCGGGCGATGGCTCAGCGGGCAATGCGGCCGCTGTGCCGCTGGATCTGGATGCGCTGATGAACAGCGATGAAGACGATGTCGATATCGAAAGCCAACTCGACGCCGCCATGGCCCGCGTGTCAGGTGTGTTGATGCGCCACCTAGCAGACAAGCTCAGCAGCGCCAGCTTGGGGGCGGGGCAGGCGGTGTTGAGGTTGCATTTTGATCATTGATGAATTGCCAGTTCGGGCACTGCAGGCCTCGACTATTGGCCCATTCGAGCCCAGGCTGACCGTGCTCACCCCAAGTGCCAGACAGCATTTGACGGCGGATTTCTCGGCGGAACTTGAAGCTCGTGACCGAGTGACTCTCTACAGCACCCGAGAATCAGTGATTACCCTTTCAACTTGAAATCTGACAACGAAATTTGCACAGCGGCTTTAGGTGTACGTTTGTCTCAGGTCTCCTCACTCGCGAGCCCCTCGGTCAGGGGGAGGTCACGTCGAGACATACCTGCTACCGTTACTCAATCAGTAGAGCCGCCACCAATTCAATCCCAGTCGGAAGGAAAAGCAATGAAGAATTTGAAGGTTTTGGCAGTCGCAGTCCTCGCGCTAGGTTTTTCAGCAGCGCAAGCGGGCCTCGTCTACAGCAATGTCAATCTGTCCAATAATGGGAACGAGGCTACCAAGTGGTTGCAGGCGGAGGACTTTACCTTGTCCGCCAGCGCAACACTGACTTCAGCCACCGTGTACATGGGCGTGACTGCCGGCGCGGTACCTGCGGTGTGGGACGGCAACTGGCAGTGGGGCATCTACAGCAGCGCCGGTAGCCAACCAGATGCGCTGTTGGCCAGCGGCTCTGGCATTTCCAGCGCAGTTGATTCGGGTCAGTCGTTTTTCAACTCGGCCGTCTACGCATTCACCTTTGATCTCAATGATTTCGCGGCGACTGCAGGGCAAACTTACTACCTAGGTATCCATGCAGCGAAAGATTTTTCTCAACGTGCTGGCCTTTACTGGGTTGGGTCGCATGACAGCGTGGGCGGCACAGGCCAAGAACTCTATGAAGGCAACACCCCGTGGAATTCGAATGGCGTAGAGCACGCCTTCTCACTCTCCAGCGATCAGCGCAACAATGTGCCGGAACCTGGGTCCCTGGCGCTGCTGCTGGCTGCTGCTGCGGGCATGGCTGCCGGATATCGCCGACGCGCTGCCCGCTGAAGCAAACTGAGTCGTCTGGCTGGGGCGATGTCCCCTGCCAGTCTGAGCCTGGCGAGAAATCTACAGGGCAACACATTCGACTCACGGGTGTAGCCCATCGGGGCTTGAGGGCCATGGCTTATTTGCAGCCCAGATGGCCTCGCCGAATTCTCCTCTTGACCCGCGCCTTGCACCCTACAAGCCTGCAAGCCTGGGGTCAGGTCTTTAATCATTAGACCGACCTTTCTGCTGTTAACGATTTAAGACTTGACCCTGCGTCGGTTCCTGAGCTTCAGCGGCCAGACCCTGAAGTGTTCTATGCGGTGGCGATGGCCATTTAGTTGATGGGAATCACTACTTCTTTGTGCCCCCCGCTCTGTGCGCCGGACCGCTCAGTCAGTACACCAATCCCACTCCACCTCACTCAGCTTGCCCATGCCGAATCTGAAGGTGAACTTGTCGCTGCAGATCTCCGCAAGGCCTCGGTAGGCCATCCAGTTGGGGCCGCTTTCGTCGGGGGCGCCGAGTTGCTTTTGAATATCCGCCGGGCTTGATGTGCCGATATAGAGGTCGCTGACGAGATGCCCGGGGCGGCTGACCCGCAGGGCTATGGGAGCTTGCTTACCTGGTGCGGCCGGCGACACCAGCCAAGAGGCAGCAATTCCCGAGCCTCGGAATTCCTTTCTGACCAGGGCAGCTTCCGCCCGAAGTGTTCTCACCTTGGACGGTGCGGCCAAGTCAATGGCGGCTTGGGTATATCCCTCGCCAAAGCGATAAACAATTTCGCGCCCACCTTGCTGTTCAGCGCTGGGTGCCGCTCCACACGCATTCGCAAGCACGAGGGCGAAAACAAACACTGCGTTCGACTTGATCATCAGAAGCGATCCCAAAGTGATGGTGTTGATGCTTAAACCCCGCGCTTGGGCGCATCCACTCACCCTCGCCCCATCTCCTGCAACAAGCTCCTCACCTTGGTGGTGATGATGTCCACCGCCGGGCCATTGGCGCCGTGGGGCAGGATGACGTCGGCGTTGCGCTTGGTGGGCTCGATGAACTGCTTGTGCATGGGGCGCACGGTGTCCATGTACTGGCTCACCACCGACTCGGTGCTGCGGCCCCGCTCCGAAATGTCGCGCTGCAGGCGGCGGATGAAGCGCACATCGGAGGCGGTGTCCACATAGATCTTCAGCGACATCATGTTGCGCAGCTTGTTGTCGTACAGGGCGAACAAGCCTTCCACCACGATGATAGGCGCGGGGTTCACGGTGATGGTGTCGCTGGAGCGGTTGTCGGCCGCGAAGTCGTACGCCGGCATGGCGATGGCCTCGCCCTTGCGCAGCGCCGCCAGGTGCTGGGTCATCAGCGGCCAGTCAAAGGCATCCGGGTGGTCGTAGTTCTGCTTGCGCCGGTCTTCCGCCGGCATATGGGACTGGTCGCGGTAGTAGTCGTCTTGCATCACCACCGCCACGTTCTCAGCCCCGATGGCGGCCACCACCTGGCGCGTCACCGTCGATTTGCCGCTGCCGCTGCCGCCTGCGACACCGATGACGAATGGTTTGTGAGTTGATTTGGGCATGAGGGGTGGCGCTGCGGCGAGAGGGATCGGGGCCTGCGAAAAGGCAAGCGGGATGAGGGGTAGATTTTAGAAGGGCCGAGGGCGGCATTCGGAGTTCATGCGGCCGCAGCCCTGATCGCACCCCATTCGACTCATGCGTGGAGCAAGAGGGTCAGGCCTGAATTTGAGACTCAGTCAAGGGATCAGGTGGCATGAGGCCTTGGAACTCAAGGCCGAACCGCGGTTTGCCCGAATTCTCCGGTTTGCCCGGCTTCCCCATCTTCCTGACCGCCGCCGTCACAGAGAACACCCGGTCAGAGCCGACTCTTTTGATCGTTCAACGCTGATTCAACGCTGCCTGTGCAGGATGGCGCTTGCCATCCCGCATTCAGCCTTAGGAATCACCGATGAATCCGACTCAGCCCGTCCTCGCAAGCGCCACTCGCTCAAGGCAGCGACATATCGCCCGCCCCCTGGCCTTGAGCCTGGCTCTGGCCTTTGCGGCGCTGCCGATGGCGCCCGCCACGGGCGCAACCGTCATCACACTGAAGCCGGGCCTGCCGCTGACGCTGAACGACGATTTCGACCGCGACTACGGCCTGCAATGGGGCGACACCGTCTTTGACGGCCAGGGCCAGTTGGTGAAGACCGGGGCCGGTGCGATCCGCTGGCGCAACGCCAAGCTCACCTTCGCGCTGCTCGAGGGCAGCTTGATTGACATCCAGGCGGGTACTTTCTACGGCGGCGCCTCGGGCCGCGACGACTGGCGAAACAACAAGGCCGATTTGAAGGTCAGCGGCACCGGCATCTTCGATGGCGGCAACGCCAATGTGCAGGTCGGCGCCCTGAACGGCAACGGTCTGATCCGCACCGGCGCTACCAGCGGCACGGGTTACCAGACCTTCACCCTGGGTGTGAGTAATCTGGACGGTAGCTTTGCCGGCGTGGTGGCTGACGCGCTCGGCCCGGGCCGCCTCACCAAGGTCGGCAGCGGCACGCAGATTCTGAGCGGCAACAACACCTACACAGGGGGCACCCATGTGGCGGCGGGCACCTTGGCCATCGGCAATGGCGGCAGCAGCGGCAGCATCCTGGGACCGGTGCAGGTGGACGCCGGCGCCAGCCTCGCCTTCAACCGTTCTTCCGACCTGACCTTTGCAGGCGCGATCTCTGGGGGCGGGCAGTTGCTCAAGCAGGGCTCTAGCGTCTTGACGCTCAGTACCCCCTTGGACGCTGCACTGAGCGTGCGCGTCGAAGACGGCTACCTGGAGGTGGCCACACCTTGGAAAAGCACAGCCGAGGTCAGCATTCTCGATCGTGGCTCGTTGAGCCTGACAAGAGGCGCAAGCGAACTTTCGGGACTGCTTCGGATGGAGTCCGGTGGCTGGCTAAACGTATGGAATGGCGGCCATTTGCGCCTCAGCGGCGGCGTAGAGAACGGCAGCCTCGAGTTCAACGGCAGCAGTGGCGAAATCACCGGCAATGCGCAGCTGAGGCTGCTGTCCTTGCAAACCGACGGGGACAACCGGAGCAGCGCTGTGCAACTGGGTCGTTCCGACACCCACACCACGGTTCAGTACGAAAACATCTACGTGACCACCGGGACCGAGTTGCTGGTGACAGGGCCCAACACCACGGTCAAGTCAGGGCAGCTGGGCGATTTGAGATTAAGCGCAGAAACGCAGGTACGCGTGCTGGATGGCGCACAGCTGAGTACCAATGGGCTGAAAATGGGTGGCTCCGGCGCGAATCGAGCCAGCATCCTGGTTTCTGGCAGCGGCTCAAAGTTCCAATTTTTGCAAAAGGAACAAGTCCGGTTCAGCCGATTCACGATAGAACAAGGTGGCCAACTGTTCGGTGACCTTGCAGCCGCGAGCACCGTTTTGAACGTTCGCAACGCCGGCAGCATCGCCACCGTAAATGTGATGCAACTCCAGGCAGGCTCAGTCGAAGTTGCTGCGGGCGGCCGCCTGCAAACCAACACCTTCGGCGGTAGCTCGGGCAATAAAAGCAGCGTCAGCGGACAGGGCAGCGTCTGGAACAACACCGGCCTTTTCACATTGGGCGGTGGGGACAATCTCAGCAGTGTGACGCTGCGTGACGAGGGCCTGCTGCACACCGCCTTCTTGGACGTCCTTCCGGGCGCCAGCGTGCTGCTGGACGGCGGCCAGCTGCGCATCGACAAGGTGGGCAGCAGCTTCATGGCTGGACTGGACTGGCGCAGCGGCCGGCTGAGCCTGGGTGGAGACACAGCGCTGAACCAAGGCCTGTTGGCCGCCTCGCTGTCCTTGGACGCGGGGCGCCAGCTGGTCGTCAACGGTCGGCTGTCGGTGAACGAGGGCCAAAGCCTGCAGCTGGCCCAGGGCGGCAGCTTGCAAGTGCAAGGTTTGACGCTGGCCGGCGGCAGCTTTGCGGTCGGGGCCCAGGCCGACATCGGCGGCAGCTTCGACTGGCAAGGCGGCACTCTCACCTTGAGCGGCGACGCCCAGCTGGGCCAAGCTTGGCTGGCAAAAATGCCGGTTTTGACGGCGCAGCGCTCGCTGAACATCCAGGGCTCGCTGAGTAGCAGCGCGCAGGCCGCGCCCTTGCAAATCGGCGCCCTCGGGCGGCTGACGGTGCAAGGCTCGGCCGATCTGGCTGGCGCCATCCAAATGGACAGCAGCGGCGCCCTGGTGCTGGACGGCAACAGCAGCGCACGCCTGAGCGGCGGCATCACCGGCGGATCGCTGAACCTGGTCGCTGGCAGGGGCGAACTCAGCGGCAGCGCCCAGCTGAACAACATCACGCTGCAAGCGGGGGGCGGCGGCAACACCAGCACGCTGCAGCTGGGCGGCGGCGGCAGCTCCACGGCGGTGACGGTCGACGCATTGGCGCTGAGCGGTGGCTCGCGCTTGCTGATCACCGGCAAGAACACCACGCTGGACGGCAAGGCTGGCGCGGGCAGCCTGCTCGCCGCCAACAGCCAAGTGGACATCACCGACGGGGCCCGGGTCCGACTGAACAAGATCTCGATCAGCAACACGACCCCACGCGCCCCTGGCGATGCGCCCGATGTGCGGGTGGCGGGCAGCGGCTCGCTGCTGGAGGGCACGGCCAACACCACGCTCAACGGCGCACTGCTGATCGTGGAGCAAGGCGGCCAGCTGCAAACCGGCAGTGCCAGCCTGTTGGGTGGCAGCGCCAGCGTGAGTGGCGCGGGCAGCCTGTGGCGCAATGTCGGCGATTTGTCGCTGGGGCATGACGGCACGGTCAGCAGCTTGCAGCTGAGCCAGGGCGGCCAGCTGCAAACCGGCAGCCTGAATCTCGGTGCGGGCGCCCGCCTGCTGTTGGATGGCGGCGTGCTGAGCCTCAGCGCCCCCGGCGGCAGCTTTATGGCCGGGCTGGATTGGCAGAACGGCCAGCTGAAGCTAGGCGCCGACACCGCGCTGAACCAGGGCTTGCTGGCTGCCTCCCTCACGCTTGACCAAGGCCGGCATCTGGCCGTCCAGGGGCAGCTGAGCGTGAACAGCGGGCAGAGCCTGCAACTGGGCGCCACGGGCGGCCTACAGGCACAGCGCCTGCTCTTGGCCGGCGGCAGCTTTGAAAGCGTGGCCTCGGCCGACATTGGCGGCAGCCTGGTCTGGCAAAGCGGCACGCTGACTCTGCACGGCGATGCGCGCAGCTCGCAAGGCCTGCTCGCCGCCGCTGCCGCGAACCCGCTGAACAACCAGCAGACGCTGCGCGTGCACGGCGCAATGACCTTGGACGGCAGCAGCGCCTGGCAACACCAGGGCGGCACGCTGGAGGTCAATGCCTTGCACGCCAGCCCGGGTTCAGCCGCCTTGGATTGGCGCAGTGGCAGCGTCGTGATCCATGGCGATGCGGCGCTGGGCGACGGCTTGTCGGCTCAGCTGCTGCTGGACAGCGGCAAACAATTGACGGTCGATGGCCGCTTGAGCGTGGCCGGCGGCCAAAGCCTGCAGCTCCAAGGTGCAGCGCTGAACTACGGCACGCTGGCCTTGCAAGGCGGCCGCCTTGAGATCGACGCCAAACAGGCGCAGAGCGGTCGCTTCGATTGGCAGCAGGGCACGCTGGCGCTGCGCGGTGATGCGGCGCTGGACAACGCCTGGATCGGCGGCCAGCAGGTGTATGCCAATGGACGCCATCTGGATGTCGCCGGCACGCTGGCTCTGGGCAACGCATCGCTGACGATTCAAGACGGCGGGCAAGTGGGCGCCAAGGCCATCCAGCTTGGGACCGGCAGCGTGCTGCTGGACGGCGGCGTGCTGCGCACCGACAGCTTCGGGGCTGAGCTGGCCGGCCAGCTCCGCTGGAACCGTGGCACCTTGGCCATCAGTGGCCCGGCCGGAGCCAGCCTGGGCCAAGGCGGCCTGAAGAAGCTGACCGTGCTCGGCGAAGGCCAGACCTTGCAAGTGGCCCAAACGCTGAACGTGGGCCGCAACACCCAGCTGCTCTTGGATGGCGGCCAGCTGTCGGCCGGCACCTTGGCCCTGCAAGGCGGCATGGTGAACAGCGGCGATGCGGCGCTGAGCCTCAAGGGCGTTCAGCAGCTGCAGGGCTTTGGCCAAGTGAACGGTGCGATCCAAGGCGACGCAGCCACGCGCATCCTTGCCAGCGGCGGCAGCTTGAGCTTGGGCGATGCCAACCAGGCGGGTGGATTTAGCCACGCGGGCGCCTTGAACGTGGCCGCGGGCGCGACCGCGCTCTTGCTCTCGGCCGATAGGGCCCACCTGAATGGCCGCACCGAGCTGGCGACGGGCGCGCGGCTGCTGTCGGTCAACGGCACTCAGCTGGGCCAAGGCGCCGAGCTGCTCGGCTTGGGTGACGCCCGCGTGGAAGGCCAGTTCATCAACGAGGGCAAAGTCAACGCGCAAAGCGGCACGCTGAGCTTCTTGGGCGACGTCAGCGGCACCGGCAGCTACGCGGGGCAGATCCAGTTCAAGGCCGGCTATGAGCCGGGTCAAGGCCTTGCTGCGGTGGACTTTGGGAGTGGCAATCTGAGCTTTGGCGACAAGTCAGTGCTGACGCTGGAATTCGGCGGTGCCTCGGCCAGCCCCGACTTCGACCAGCTGCTGCACATCGGCCAGCTCGACTTCCAGGGCACCTTGCATCTGCAGTTCGATGCCGGCTTCAAGGCCCAGGCCGGTGCTCAATACACCTTGTTCGACTTCCAGTCCTTCACCGGCTCCTTCAGCCCCGACCGCATCGTCGTCAGCGGGCTGGATGGTCAGCAACTGGACCTGAGCCGCCTGGCGCAGACCGGGCAAATTCAGATCAGCCCGGTGCCGGAACCCGCCAGCTATGCGCTGTGCTTACTCGGCCTGGTGCTGGTGGCGGGTGCGAGCCGGCGCCGCCGGCAAAGCACTGAAAGCCGCGTCTGAGCAAGCAGCTCGCATCAAGATTGGCTTTGAAGCACGAGAGGCCTTCGCAGGTCGCTCGTGCACAGCAGCTTTGGGGTCAGGTCTTGCCCGTCCAGCTTGGACCTGACTTCAAACTGCCCGCCGCCGCGTCGCCCGCAGGCCAATCAAGCCCAGCAAGACCAGGGCAGCGCTGTGCGGCTCTGGGACCGCGTACGGCAGCGATAGGCTTTGCGTCATGGTGAACAAAGAGAGCTGGGACACTTGAGCCTCATCGGCGAGGTTGTCCAGGCGGATCTGCAGGCGGCGCGTGGCACTGCCATTGCCCGACTGGCTCGCCAAGGTGTCGTTGTCCAGCCAAGCGCCCTGCTCTCCCCAGAAGCCCATGAAGGAAACGACCTCCACGGATTCCCAGGGCTCGGTCACTTGCGCCTGAATGCTAGCCTCTGCGCTGACAATCAGCGCCATATGGGGGTCCAGCACGAAGTGAACCGGGCTGCTGCAGGCGCTGGTCAAGCTGGCGCAGATTTGCCAGCTCCGATTGGCGCTGTTTGAATCCGGCGGCAAGCCGGTGTCCTTCAAGCTCGCCGCGAATGCCAAGCCCGAGGCGCCGTTGCTGATGCTGGCCGAGGCCTCGAACGGGTCGGACGCCCAGTGTTCCGCCACCGAGTCGGGGAAGTTCATCGTCAACCCAGAACCCCAGTTGTAGACGCCCCAGCCTTCACCCCCTTGGGCCACCCCGCCCAATTCGATCAGCTCGACAAATTGCCGAGCGCCCGTGTCGAGGTTCAACAACTCGAACTGAATATTGCTCATCGACGCAGCGGCCATGATACCGGCCGAGCTTGGGCCCGAGGCCATGATCAGTGGCAGCGCTAGCAGGCTGCACAGTGCGCGCTTCAGAGTTCTCATCGAGTGGCCTTCACGGTTGGAGGTGCTTTGCAAGGCCGGGGCCTGAGGGTTGGGAAAAGCGCAATTCTTGGGACAGAAGGTCCAAGCGGAGGGCTTTGCCTGCGGCAACGATTGTGCTTGCCCGGCTGAGGCGACCCCATTCGGAGTTCCCCTCGCTCGCCTCAACACGCCTCAGCACGCCTCAACACGCCTGCTGGGCGTGGTCGCGCAAGACCTGACCCTGAGGCTCAAGGGAAGGCACGCAGTGGGGGGACACTGATTATTGCAAGTCACCCAACAGGTCCGGCCCAAACACCTCGTAGTGAATGCGGCTGCGATCAATGCCTTGAGCCAGCAAGCTGCGGCGCTGCGCTTGCATAAAGGGCAGCGGGCCGCAGAGGTAGAAGTCAGCATCGTCAGGCCAGGAGGCCAGGCCTTGCGTGTCGAGCGCCATGCGGCCGGGCAAAGCCTTGGGGCAGCTGTGGCTGTCGCTTTCCAGCCAAAGCTGATAGCGCGCCTGCGGCAAGCGTGCCAGCGTGGCCTCGACTTCTTCGCGCAGCGGGTAGTGCTGCTCGGACGTGGCGGCATAGGCGAACACCAGCGGGCGATCAGGCTGGCTATGGGCAATGTGCTGCAGCATGGACACCATGGGCGTGATGCCCACGCCCGCGCTGATCATCACCACCGGCTGCGCGCCGGGTTTGAGCTGGAAGTCACCCGCAGTGGGGCCGACGCGCAGCGTGTCACCCACGCGGAGGTGCTCGTGCAGGCGCGTGGAAACCAGACCCGCAGGGCTTGGACCGCCCTCTCCTTCCTTGGCTGCTTCACACCGCACGCGTTTGACGGTGATACGCCAGACACCTTCGCCGGGCCGGTTGGAGAGGCTGTACTGGCGGATCTGGGTGAGGCCGAGTTCAGGCAGCGGCAGCGCGACGCTGAGGTACTGGCCGGGGATGAAGTCGCTCAAAGGGCTGCCGTCTTGCGCGCGCAGGGTCAGCGTTAGGCTGTCTGAGCTGCTGGCTTCAAGAGCGCTCACCTCCAACTCCGGCCAGGCGCCGCCCACGGTCCAATAGCGCTCTTGGTAGAGCCGCGCTTCACGAGCGATCAACTCGGAGGCCATCAGCCAGTAGACCTCGTCCCAAGCACTGGCAATCTCAGCCGTGATGGCTGCGCCCAACACCTCGCCGATGGAGGCCAAGAGATGGCGCCCCACGATGGTGTACTGCGCCGGCGTGATGCCCAGGCTGACGTGCTTGTGAGCGATGCGGTCCAGCACGGGGCCGATCTGCTGCGGCTTGTCCATGTGGTGGGCGAAGGCGTAGACGGCCCGCGCCAAAGCCTGCGCTTGCTCGCCCTGGGCTTGGTTGCTCGCATTGAAGAGGTTCTTCAAGTCGGGGTGCTCGCCCAACATGCGTTGATAAAAGTGCCGGGTGATGGCTTCGCCATGCTCCAGAACAACGGGCAGAGTGGCTTCGATCCAGGGGCGTGCGGTGGTGGACAACATGTTGGGGCTTTCTTCAGAGTGTCGGAGTTGAGCGAAAGCTGGAGCCTTAGACCGAACGGGCCATGGCCTCTTGCGCCGCAAGGCGGGCGACATAGCCGAGCTTGAACACGCCAGCCGCCACCGGAATGGCCAGATGGGCAACGACTTGCGCCGGCAACGACAGCGCAGGGGCCAAGGGATAGGCCAGCGCCGTCGCCGCCACGGCCACCACTGCGGAGTAGCCCATGGCCTTGCGCGACCAGGCGAACACACTGCGGGCATTCCAGGCGGGTGCAGCGGTGGCGGGTGCCTCGCGGCGAGACGAGGTCGCCAAGGTTTGAGCGGGGCTGTGGGCGAGTGAGAGTGCAAGCGATGACATGGTGGGCTCCTTTGCGAGGTCGTCAATTTATAAGATTCATTTTGCATGCATCTTTAAGACCATAGAAAACTAGGGTTATTGCCTAGTGCATGAAAACGGGCAGCACTGCCCTCGAATACCATGGGCGCATGCAAATCACCCAGCACACCGACTACGCCCTGCGGGTGCTGATCTACCTCGCCAGCAACGAGGAACGATTGGCCACCGTGCAGGAAATCGCCGAGCGATTCGACATCTCTCGCAGCCACCTGACCAAAGTGGTGAACGGCTTGATCCACAGCGGCTTTGTGGAAGGCCTGCGCGGCAAAGGCGGCGGCCTGCGCCTAGCCCGCCCGTCCGCCGAGATCGGCGTGGGCGATGTGGTGCGCCAGATGGAAGGCGAACCGGTGTTGGTGGAGTGCTTTGGCGCGGAAAGCCAGTGCGTGCTCAGCAGCAACTGCCGCTTGAAAGGCGCGCTGAAGAGCGCTCTGCAGGCCTTCTTCGCCGAACTCGATGCGGTGAACCTGGCCGATTTGGTGGGCAAGCCGCAGTGGCGCCTGATGCACTCACCGACCCGGCCAGCGCCGCGCTCAGTCTGAGTTCCATGAATAAAAAAAGCCAGCGGCCCTGAGGACCGCTGGCTTGCTTGGCTAGTGACGCAGTGTCTGGAACTTAGATCAGTTCCACACCCATGGCGGTGGCCTCACCACCGCCGATGCACAGCGCGGCCACGCCACGCTTCAGGCCGCGGTGCTTCAGTGCGCCGATCAGGGTGACCAAGATGCGGGCACCGGAAGCGCCAATCGGGTGACCCAGGGCGACGGCGCCGCCGTTGACGTTGACGATCTCGTGCGGCAGCTTGAACTCGGCCATGGCCGCCATAGTCACGGCGGCGAAGGCTTCGTTGACTTCCCAGAGGTCGACGCTCTTGGCATCCCAGCCGTTTTTCTTCAGCAGCTTTTCAATAGCGCCGACCGGGGCGGTGGTGAACCACTCGGGGGCGTTGGCGTGCACAGCAGTGCCGACGATGCGGGCGATGGGGGCCAGGCCCAGCTTGGCGGCGGTGCTTTCACGCATCAGCACCAGGGCAGCGGCGCCGTCGGAGATGGAGCTGGAAGTGGCGGCGGTGATGGTGCCGTCCTTCACAAAGGCAGGCTTGAGACCGGCGATCTTGTCCAACTTGGCCTTGAAGGGCTGCTCGTCGCGGCTGAAGACGGTGTCCACGCCACGGTTGCTGACGGTGACGGGCGCCATTTCCCAGGCGAAGCTGCCGTCTTCATTGGCGCGCTTGGCGCGCTCGGTGGAGGCCACAGCGAAGGCGTCTTGCGCTTCGCGGGTGAAGCCGTATTTGCTGACGCAGGTTTCGGCAAACACGCCCATGGCCTTGCCGCGCTGGTAAGCGTCTTCCAGGCCGTCCAGGGCCATGTGGTCGTACATCTGGGCGGCGCCGTACTTCACGCCCTTGCGAGCGAACATCAGGTGCGGGGCGTTGGTCATGGATTCCATGCCGCCGGCGATCAGGATGTCGGCGCTTTCGGCCTTCAGCGTGTCGTGGGCAAACATAGTGGCGCGCATGCCAGCGCCGCACATCTTGGACAGGGTCACGGCGCCCACCGATTGGGGCAGACCGGCCTTCAGCACCGCCTGGCGAGCGGGCGCCTGGCCCTGGCCGGCCATCAAGCAGTTGCCGATGAAGGCTTCTTGGATGGCGTCGCCCGGCACGCCAGCGCGCTCGACGGCGGCCTTGATGGCCACGGCAGCCAGTTCCCAAGCTTGCAGGCCGGCGAAGTCACCGAGCAGGCCGCCGATGGGGGTACGGGCGGCTGAAACAATAACGATGGAATCAGTGGACATGGTGTGTGCTCCTGGTTGCGGGTGTTTATTGAACGGAAAGATCGTGGTGGCTGGCCGCCATCAAGGCAGCGCCATCGACGGCGGGAGGTGATGCCGGCATCAAGCGAGTTTGCGCGTTGGCAAAGCGTTTGTGCGGTTCATAGGGAAAAACATCGTGCACATGGCCGGCCTGGATGCGCAGCTTGTGCTGCTGCCAGTAGTCGGCATCGAGCAAATCGGCATGGTGACGCATGAAGAGTTCGCGCACGCCGGGGTGGCCGAGCAAGAAGGGGCCAAAGGTTTCGGGGAAGACATCGCGTGGCCCCACCCGGTACCAAACCTCGCCGGACATTTCTTCTTCCTCATTGCGCGGCGCGGGCACATGGCGGAAGTTGCAATCGCTCAGATACTCGATTTCGTCGTAGTCGTAGAACACCACCTTGCCATGGCGAGTGACGCCAAAGTTCTTCCACAGCATGTCGCCGGGGAAGATATTGGCGGCCAGCAGGTCTTTGATGGCGTTGCCGTATTCGATGACGGCATGCTCCATCTGCTGCGGCGTGGCTTCTTGCAGATAGATGTTCAAAGGCACCATGCGGCGCTCGATATAGACATGCTTGAGCACCAGGTCATCGCCCTTGGTTTCCATCAAGCTGGGGCAATAGTGTTGGAGCTCGGCGAGCAGTTCTTCATCAAAACGATGACGAGGAAGTGCAACGTTAGAGAATTCCAGCGTGTCGGCCATGCGCCCCACCCGGTCATGCTGTTTGACCAGCAGGTATTTACTCTGGATCAGCTCGCGCGTGGCGTTCTCTTTTTGCGCCGGGAAGAAGTCCTTGATCAGCTTGAACACAAAGGGGTAGCTGGGCAGGTCGAAGACCAGCATGACCATGCCTTTGATGCCGGGGGCGATGCGGAACTTGTCGCTGGAATGGCGCAGATGGGCGAGCAGGTCGCGGTAAAACAGGTTCTTGCCGTGCTTTTGCAGGCCGATGGCGCTGTAGAGCTCGGCGCGCGGCTTGCGCGGCATCATCGAGCGCAGGAAGGCCACAAAGGCGCTGGGCACTTCCATATCGACCATGAAGTAAGCCCGCGCGAAGCTGAACAGCATCAAGAGATCGTCTTCACCAAACAGGGCGGCGTCGATGCACAGCAGGCCCTGCTCGTTGTGCAAGATGGGCAGCGCAAACGGCGTCTCGGTGAAGCCGTTGATGATCTTGCCGACCAGATAGGCGCCCTTGTTGCGATAGAACAGGCTGGACAAGACCTGGATCTGAAAATTGGTGCGCCAGCGGAAGTCGCCCAGTTGCTGGGCCACCGCGCTCAGCACCCGGTCGACATCGCGGTCCAGGTCTTCAAAGTCCCGCTCTAACTGGAAGTTAGTGACGACCCGGCGCAGGGTCTCGCGCAGCTTGTCGCGCGTGGGGTAGTAGGCCCGGTAGGTGGGCTTGGCTGCGGGCTCGTCGTTCTCGATGTACTCGGTGGAGACTGCCGGCCGCACAAAGAGGAATGAGTTGTGAAAGTAGCTGTGGTGCAGGATGCGGGTGCAGACCGAGTTGAAAAAGGTCTCGGCCAGCTCGGGCTGATGATGGTTGGTCAGCAGGCCGATGTAGTGCAGCTTGACCTGCTGCCAGACTTCCATCGGCAAGCTGCTGGCTTGGAAGCGCTCTTCAAGCAGTTGCACCGCTTCATCAACCCGCAGGTCATAGAACTCGATGCGCAGGGCTTGCGCGCGTTGCTGGCCGTGCCAGTCGCCTTGCTCGAAACGCCGCTTGGCTTCGGCGCTGGTGGCGCGAAACAAGCGGTAATGCCGGTTGAAGCCGCCCAACATTGCCTGAGCGATCTCGAAAGCGCGGGAGTCGGTCAGCTTCTGCGGGAACATGGCGTGTGCTGGGCGGCCGAGGCCAGCCTCAGACCTGAAGGTCGTCCGGCGACTTCTGCCGCTGGCCTTCGTAGCGCTGCTTGACGGCACGCAGCGCTTTTTGAAACGCGGGTGCCACTTGCTCAGCCGCTGCCGCGGTGATGCGCAAATCTTCCAGCAAACCGTTGTGCAGGCCGTAAACCCAACCGTGCACGACGATCTCTTGGCCGCGCGCCCAGGCGTCTTGCACGATGGTGGTCTGGCAGGCGTTGCGTGCTTGTTCCAAGACATTCAGCTCGCACAAGGCGTTGACGCGCTGCTCGATGTCCAGCTGATCCAGCCACTCTTGGTGATGGTTGCGCACGTCTTGCACATGACGCAGCCAGTTGTCGACCAAGCCGGTGCGGGCGTCATGCAGGGCCGCCTTGACGCCCCCGCAATTGGAGTGACCCACCACGATGACGTGCTTGACCTTGAGCGCATCGACGGCGAACTGCATCACCGAGAGGCAGTTCAAGTCGGAGTGCACCACCACATTGGCCACATTGCGGTGCACGAACAGCTCGCCAGGCAGCAGATTGACCAGCTCATTGGCGGGCACGCGGCTGTCGGCGCAGCCAATCCACAGGTATTGCGGGGTTTGCTGCTTCAGCAGTCGAGAGAAGAAACCGGGCTCACGCGCTTCCGTGTCCGCAGCCCATTGCTTGTTGCTGTCCAGCAGCTCTTGAAGTTCGGTGCTCATGGCGTGATTGTCAGGGGATCGAATGACAGCGAGCTTGCAGGCGAAACTTGGTGTCGATAAGCCGCCCACACCACACGGTCAATCAAGTGCCCAGCCTTGAAGGCGCTTTGCGGCCAATGCGCCTCCAGCGTGTAGCCCGCGCTGCGCGCCACCGCTTGTGAGCCTTGGTTCCAGGCAAAGATGCCGGCACAGAGCCGGTTCAGATCGGGCTGATTGGCCCAGGCCCAGGCGGTCACAAGACGCAGCGCCTCACTGCAGATGCCACGTCGCCAGAAGGCTTGGCCAATCCAATAGCCAATCTCGGCATTGCAACGCAGCCAACCCGCCTGCGCCTCAAAGCCGACGCAACCGATGATTTGGCCCTCGACCTCAATGCCCCAGACATGCCCACCCTCGCGCCACCCGCCGCCACACCAGGCCTCAGCGTCCGCCAAGGTATAGGGGTGCGGAAAGCCGTCGAATAGATTGCGCCAGACATCCACATCGTCAGCGTGAGCAGCCAAGGAGGGCGCATCGCCCAAGCGAAGCTCACGCAGCAAGCAGCGTTGACCTTGCAGCGTCGGGATCTGAACCTGGGCTTCGCTCATTACATCGTTTCGGCAAACAGTTCGCGGCCGATCAGCATGCGGCGAATTTCCGAAGTGCCGGCGCCGATCTCGTACAGCTTGGCATCGCGCCAGAGGCGGCCCAGCGGGTACTCGTTGATGTAGCCGTTGCCGCCGAAGATCTGCACGCCTTCGCCGGCCATCCAGGTGGCTTTCTCGGCGGTCCACAGAATCACCGAGGCGCAGTCCTTGCGGACCTGGCGCACATGTTCGGCGCCCAGCAGGTCGAGGTTCTTGGCCACGGTGTAGGCGAAGGAGCGGCCGGCTTGCAGCACGGTGTACATGTCCGCGACCTTGCCCTGGATCAGCTGGAATTCGCCGATGCTTTGGCCGAACTGCTTGCGGTCGTGGATGTAGGGGATCACGTTGTCCATCACGCTTTGCATGATGCCCAGCGGGCCGCCGGTCAGCACGGCGCGCTCGTAGTCCAGGCCCGACATCAGCACCTTGGCGCCACCGTTGACGGCACCCAGCACGTTCTCGGCCGGCACTTCCACGTTTTGGAACACCAGCTCGCCGGTGTGGCTGCCGCGCATGCCCAGCTTGTCGAGCTTTTGAGCGATGCTGAAGCCCGGCATGCCCTTCTCAATCAGGAAGGCGGTGACGCCGCGCGCGCCCAGCTCGGGCTCGCTCTTGGCGTAGACCACCAGGGTGTCGGCGTCGGGGCCATTGGTGATCCACATTTTGTTGCCGTTGAGCAGGTAGTAGCCACCCTTGTCTTCGGCTTTCAACTTCATGCTCAGCACGTCAGAGCCTGCACCGGGCTCGCTCATGGCCAAGGCGCCAACGTGTTCGCCCGAGATCAGCTTGGGCAGGTACTTGGCTTTTTGCGCGGCGTTGCCGTTGCGCTTGATCTGGTTCACGCAGAGGTTGCTGTGCGCGCCGTAGCTCAGGCCCACCGAGGCGCTGGCGCGGCTGATTTCTTCCATGGCGATCATGTGGGCCAGATAGCCCATATTCGCGCCGCCGTACTCCTCACCGACGGTGATGCCCAGCACGCCCAGATCACCCATCTTGCGCCACAGGTCCATGGGGAACTGGTCGGAATGGTCGATCTCGGCCGCACGCGGCGCAATCTCGGCCTGCGCAAAGTCGCGCACCGCATCGCGCAGCGCGTCGATGTCTTCACCAAGTTGGAAATTCAGGCCGGGCAAATTCATGGGTGTCTCCAAGATCTCTAAATTGGGGTCAGAGTCATTTATTGAGGCGATATTGAGGCGAAACGAGCCCGCGCGATGCGCTCGGCGCAGGCTCTCGCGCTGCACCGAGTCATCGTATCGCCGGGTCGGCTTTCGTGCCAATTGACGTTTACGTAAACGTCAATTGATCGGCAAATTCTAATCGCAAGCCAGGGGTCATTGAAAGCTGAGAGAACGCTTCAATGCCAAGCCAACAGCAAGCGGCGGATCAGCGGATGCGCCACTTTTTTGTCGGCGCCAATGGCGAAGAAGTTCTCTTGCACGCCCTCGCAGTCGCCGATGCGGATCAGGTCGTAGCGCGACAGCAGCTTGTCTTCCACCAACTCGGTCGCCGGGAATACGCCCATGCCGCCGCCGCCAAAGGTGGCCAGCAAGGCGCTGTCTTCAAACTCACCGACGATGCGCGGCTTGACGCCGACGCGCTCGAACCATTGGTCGATGCCGGCACGCACCGCCGCATGGGTGGTGGGCAGCAGAACAGGCACCTCGGCCAAGGAATGCGGAAAGTTGGCCCGTGCCGCCTCCACCAAATCTGGCGGCGCATACCAGGCCATGGCCGAAGCGCCCAGCGAATGGCTGTAGACCTTGAGATTGGGGTTGGCCGGCGCCGCACGGTCGGCCAGCACCACGTCGAGGCGGTGCAAGGCCAAGTCGCTCAAGAGGCCTTCGAACTGGTCTTCATGGCAGAGCAGGCGCAGGCCGGGGTCGTCCATCACCGGCAGCAACAAGCGCCGCACCGCCAACTTGGGCAGGCCGTTGGAGATACCCACCGCCAGCCGCACCGAGGGCGTGCTGGCGGCGTCGCGCACCAAGGCCGGCAGCTGCTCGCCCAGCTGAAAAATCTGATCGGCCTGCCGCAGCGCCGCCTGCCCGGCCTCGGTCAAGACCACGCCGCGCCCGGCCGGCTTGAGCAGGGCAAAACCCAGCGCACGCTCCAACTCGCGCACCTGGGTGCTGACGGTTTGCACCGCCATGCCTAAGCGCTCAGCGCCACGCGTCAGCCCGCCCTCCTTGGCCACCACCCAGAAGTAGTACAGATGCCGGTAGCTGTAGTTGCTGCTCATGCTGCGCCCTTGGTTGACTACGGTTTTTCAGAAGTATTTTTCAATGATTATCTGCTTTTTCAATTGAAGTGCTCTGCCTATGCTTCAGCCACCCTCAACCCGCCAGGAGTTTTGATATGCAAGTCCATTTCGAATCCAAAGACGCTTCGGCGCTGGCTCTTCGCGACGTCGCCGCCGAGCGACTGCGCTTTGCCATGCGTCGCGTGGCCTTGAACGTGCCACTGGCTCGGGTGCAGATGAGCGATGTGAACGGGCCGCGCGGCGGCATCGACAAGCGCTGCACGCTGGAGTTGCGCACCCATGGAGCCGGCACGCTGGTGATCGTGGCCACCGCCCGAGCGTGGCGCGCCGCCTTCGAGGCCGCGCTGGCCCGAGCAGCCCACGCCCTGGTGAAAGCCTGGCAGCGCGCCCGCAGCCATCCGCGCAATGACAAGCGCTTGCCGCTAGAAGCGCGCTGACAAAGCCTGGTCAAAACATCCACAAACCATTGAACACAAGGAAGACACCCATCATGGACACCTCGAACAAAAGCTATGCCATCACCGCCAACCAGGAGATGGCCTCCCACCTGAGCGAACGCCACAGCCCCGCCGTGGCGCGCGTGCTGCGCAACACCTACGCCCTGCTGTCGATGACGCTGCTGTTCAGCGCGGCCGTGGCCGCGGCCGGTGTGGCCTTCAAGCTGCCGGCTCCCGGCCTGATCCTGACCTTGATTACCAGCTTCGGCCTGCTGTTTGGTATCCACAAGCTGCAAAACAGCGGCTGGGCGATTCCCGCCGTCTTCGCCTTTACCGGTTTCATGGGCTACAGCCTTGGCCCGGTCTTGGCCAAGTCACTGGCACTGCCCGGCGGCGCGCAAACAGTAATGCTGGCCTTGGCCGCCACCGGCGCCACCTTCCTGGCGCTTTCCTCCTATGTATTGGCCACCAAGCGCGACTTCAGCTTCATGGGCGGCTTCTTGTTCGCCGGCATGGTGATCGCGCTGCTGGCCGGCCTGGGCGCTGTATTCCTGCAGATCCCGGCGCTGGGCCTGGCGGTTTCGGCCATGGTCGCGCTGCTGTCGGCCGGCCTGATCTTGTTTGACACCAGCCGCATCGTGAACGGTGGCGAGACCAATTACGTCATGGCCACGGTGGGCTTGTACCTGTCGATCTTCAATCTGTTCAGCAGCTTGATGGCCTTGTTCGGCTTTGGCAGCTCTGAGGACTAAACCCACAGGCCTCAGCCCAAGCTCAATTTATTCAGAAAGCGAGACCTCTATGAAATGCCCACGATGCCCCGCGACCACCTTGCTGCTCAGCGAGCGCCAAGGCGTGGAAATTGACTACTGCCCCGACTGCCGCGGCATCTGGCTGGACCGCGGCGAACTCGACAAGCTGCTCGAGTTCGCCGCCAGCAACGCCAACCCAGCGCCACGCCGCGCCTCCGGTCATGCCGACTTTGAAGACTCCGACTACGGCCCAGCCCCAGTTCGCCACGGCAATCAAGGCCATCGTGGCCATGAGGTCCACGGCGGCCCGGTACAGCGCCGCAAGAAGTCGTGGCTGAACGATTTCTTTGATTGAAAGAAGCCTGTCGATGAATCAACTCGCTCTCGGCCTGGCCTTGCTGGCCGCCGCCATCTTGTATGGCGCCTATTTCGAATACGCCGCGAAGAACCAGCGTGACGCCGGCTTGTTGGCCGGCGTCGGCAGCGCCGGCCTAGCCGGCAGCCTCGCCGCCTTCCTGATCTGAGCTGATCTGAACATTTGCAAGAAGCAAGCACCGCCCTCATGCGCCCCTACCCTCGCAACAGCCCGCAAGCGGCCGCCCGCATCCTGTCTTTGGCCGCCCTGGCCGACGGCAGCCTCTCACCGATCGAACTCGCGACCTTGGAGCAGATCGATGCCTACGGCCAGCTCGGCCTGCATCCGTTGCAAATGCAAGAGGTGATGCGCGGCTTGTGCGCAGACCTGCTCAGCCAAGCGCGTCTGATGCAATCCAGCGTTTGCGCCATCGATCCAGGCACTTTGAATGAGGTGCTGGCAGAAATCGATGACGTTCAACTTCGACTGACCCTGCTGCAGCTCTGTGTGGCCGTGATTGAAGCCGATGCCTGCATCGAGGCCGGCGAATCCCTGGTGCTCTTGGCGGCGCTGGAGCAATGGAATCTGCACTGGGCCCTGAGCGACGCGGCCGATCGCCCTTTCAGCGAATCTAGTGACTCCAGCGACTCCAGCGCAATACGCCACTAAGCCACTAAGCCACAGAAACCCAATAGAGACATCGCCCCACCATGACCCAAGCCCTGTCCGAGCGACTGAGTCGCGCCGCTGCCGATCTGCCGCCCGACAGCGTCACACTGCAAACCCTGGCTGCCGCCCATGGGCCGGCTGCTCAAGGCACGCTCTTGATCCTGCTCTCGGCGCCCTGCGTGCTGCCGGTGCCCGGCGTCGGTAGCGTGCTGGGTTGGGGCTTGTTGGCGATTGCGATTGCGCTATGGAGGCAAGACCCCTTGCAGCTTCAATCGCACGCCCAATTGCCGACCCAGGTGGCGGACATTCAACTGCCCAGACTCTGGGCCGAGCGGGTCTTGAAACTGCTGGCGCGCTTTTATGCCGCGGCGGGCCGCATGGCACGTACCCGCCTGACTCATCTGACCGAAGGCGGCGCGCAACGCTGGCTGGCCGCCAAAGTGGGCCTGATGGCCGTCCTGATCGTACTGCCCATTCCTCTGGGCAATCTCTTCCCGGCGATCAGCCTGATGTTGGTGGGCATGGGTTTGGTGGCGCGCGATGGCTTGGCCATCTTGGCCGGCAGCGCGATGGCAGCGGTCTCGGTGCTGTTCAGCGTGGCGGTGTTGGCGGCCGGTTGGATCTGGGGGCTGGAACTCTGGGACTTGATCGCCAACTTACCCACACAAATCATGGGTTGACTCCCATCCCTGGACAATTGCGTTCTGCACGTAAAAACCAAATGAAAGAACAAGCACGATGCAGAGCTTCCTCGATCCCGCCATCCTCTTTTTCGTGTTCGGCATCCTCGCCGGCGCGCTCAAGTCCAACCTCGAAATCCCGCCGCAGATCTCGAGATTTTTATCCCTCTATCTCTTGATGGCCCTGGGTCTGAAAGGCGGCTTCGCGCTCGCCAAATCAGGCCTCACCCCCGAAGTCAGCATCAGCCTGGGCCTGGCCTTGCTGCTGGCCGTTTTGGTACCTGCCCTCGGCTATCTGATTCTGCGTCGCTGGCTCTCGGGCTTTGACGCTGCGGCGATTGCGGCCACTTATGGCTCGGTCAGTGCGGTGACCTTCATCACCGCGGTGCAGTTCCTCGACACCCATGGCATTGCCTACGGCGGCCATATGGCAGCGGCGATGGCGCTGATGGAGTCACCCGCCATCATCATGGCGGTGCTGCTGGCCAATCTGGTGCGCCGCAAGGAGGCCGCTAAAACAGGCGCCACAGCGGGTGCCACTGCAGCCAGCGCGCCTGGCCCCTTGTCCAAGGTGATGCATGAAGCGCTGACCGATGGCGCGCAACTGCTCTTGATCGGCGCCATGCTGGTCGGCATTCTCAGCGGCGAGGCGGGCAAATCGGCCATGCAACCTTTTGCCGGCGACTTGTTCAAGGGCATGCTGTCCTTCTTCTTGTTGGACATGGGCCTACTGGCCGCTCGCAATATGGGCAAGCTGCGCAGCCAGCCACCACTGCTGATCGCCTACGCCTTGGGCGCGCCCTTGGTGCACGCGGGCCTAGCGCTGAGCCTGAGCGTGCTGTGCGGACTGTCCGCCGGCAATGCCGCCTTGTTGATGGTCTTGGCAGCCAGCGCCTCCTACATCGCCGTCCCGGCGGTGGTGCGCCACGCCATCCCGGAGGCCAATCCCAGCCTTTACTTCGGCATGTCGCTGGGGCTGACCTTCCCCTTTAATATCTTGCTGGGTATTCCGCTGTATGTGAGCGTGGCTCAGCGGGTGATCCCCGGCTGAGCCAGCGCCCGCCGGCAGTTAAAGGAATCGCTCGAGAATCTTCTTCGACGGGCGATCCAGGGCAAAGCGGTCTTGCACCATCAATTGCAGGCCGTGGCTGCTGGAGATCAGCAGCCGGCCCTCGCCCAGGCGGCGAATGTCTTCTTCGGTCTTCAGAATGAAGCGGGTCTCGCCCCGGTCGGTCTCCACCGTCCATTGGCTGGGGGTAGAGAAGGTCGAAACCTCTTTGATGCGCTGAATCATGGGCACGAACTCGCGGCTGGCCAGCTCAGCCGTCAGCAGCTCGCGATCAGTCGCCGGCAAATCGCTGAGCCGGTCAATCCAGGCCAGCTCATGGCCATCGCTGCCCAGCAGCGAAATACCTTCATCCGGCGCCGAGATCGGGTGCGCGCGCACCACATTGATGTCGCGGTGTTCCTGGCCCTGCAGATCGGTCAGCACCAAGCGGCCAAAGGCATTGCGCGAGAGTTTCTGAAAAATCGCCATGGTCTTGTTCTCACTCATGCTTGAGCCGTATGGGCGTTCAGATTGGGCAACATCGGCGGCACCTCATCGCCATCGGCATCCACGCGACGTGCCTGCGCCTCATACAAGCGCCAGTAGGCGCCCTGCTTGGCCATCAGCTCGTCGTGCGGGCCTTCTTCGACCACTTGGCCGCGATCCATCACCACCAGGCGGTCGGCCTTGCGCAGCGTCGACAGGCGGTGAGCAATCGCAATCGTGGTGCGGCCCTTGACCAGGTTGTCGAGCGCCTTTTGGATTTCTTTCTCGGTTTCGGTGTCCACCGAAGAAGTGGCTTCGTCCAAGATCAGGATGCGCGGGTCGATCAGCAAGGCGCGCGCAATCGAGATGCGCTGACGCTCGCCGCCGCTCAGACCTTGGCCGCGCTCACCCACCAGCGAGTCGTAGCCCTGAGGCAGACGCAAGATGAACTCATGCGCATGGGCGGCGCGAGCTGCGGCGACGATTTCTTCGCGGGTTGCATCGGGCTTGCCGTAAGCGATGTTCTCGGCAATGGTGCCGAAGAAGAGGAAGGGCTCTTGCAGCACCAGGCCGATATGGCGGCGGAAGTCGGCCACCGCAATGCGGCGCAGGTCGACGCCGTCCACGCGAATGCTGCCTTCGGTCACGTCATAGAAGCGGCAGATCAGGTTCACCAGCGTGCTCTTGCCGGAACCGGAGTGGCCGACCAAACCAATCATTTCACCGGGCTTGATGTCCAGGCTCAGGCCGCGAATCACCGCCCGATTGCCGTAGCGGAAGCCGATGTCATGGATCTGCAAGCCGCCGCTAATCTTGGGGCTGGGCACCGGATTCGTCGGCTCCGGCACATTCGACTGGTGGTCCAAGATATCGAAGATGCGCTTGGCGCCTGCGGCCGCTTTTTGCGTCACCGAGACGATGCGGCTCATCGAGTCCATGCGGCCGTAGAAGCGGCCGATGTAGGCAATGAAGGCGGTCAAGACACCGACCGTGATTTCCTGCTTGGACACCAAGTAAATACCAAAGGCCCAGACCACCAGCAAGCCGAACTCGGTCAGCAACGACACGGTGGGCGTGAACAAACTCCAGGTTCGGTTCAGCTTGTCATTGACCTTGAGGTTGTTGGCATTGGCGTCGCGGAAGCGCTGCGCCTCGCGCTTCTCTTGCGCAAAGGCCTTCACCACTCGGATGCCCGGAATGGTGTCGGCCAGCACCGAAGTCACCTCGCCCCAAACCCGGTCGATCTTCTCAAAGCCGGTGCGCAGACGATCACGCACGCGGTGAATCATCCAGGCGATGAAAGGCAGCGGCAGCAAAGTCACCAGCGCCAGCCAGGGGTTGATTGAGAACAGGATGGTGGCTGTCATCAGCAGCATCAAGACGTCGGTGATGAAGTCCAGCGCATGCAAAGAGAGAAACACGCTGATGCGGTCGGTTTCCGAGCCGATGCGACTCATCAGGTCGCCGGTGCGCTTGTTGCCGAAATACTCCAGCGATAGGCTCAGCAAATGGTCAAAAGTGGCCGTGCGCAAGTCAGCCGCGATGCGCTCGGAAGCCAGCGAGAGCAAATAAGTCTTGGCCCAGCCCAGCAACCAGGACACCAGGGCTGCACCAAACAAGCCGCTCAGAATCAGCGCCACCAGCCAGGGGTCGATCTTTTGACCGTTCTGGAAGGGAATCAAAACCCGGTCCATCAGCGGAATGCTCAAGTAAGGCGCCACCAGCGTGGCCGCCGTCGAGCCCAGCATCAGGGCAAATCCGCCCAGCAACTGACCTTGATAAGGCTTGGCAAAGCGGCTCAGACGCAGCAAGACCCAGGTGGAGGGCGGCGTGTGCAGCTCGCGGTCGCAAGTCGGGCACTCCTCGCTCTCGGGCGGCAGCGGCGCCTTGCAGCTGGGGCAGTACTCCAGGTCTTCGGCCGTCTCGCGCGGCGGCGCGTCGCCCTGCTCGATGCGGCGCTGAAAGGCTTCTTGCCAGCGCTGCGCCTGCAAATTGATCTGCAAGGTGAAGCGCCAAATGGCCAAACGGCCTTGGGCGTTGAGCAACTCCAAGGCGCCAACGCCAGCTTGGTCGGAGATTTGCATGCTCATCTCGGCCTGCAAGTCCCAATCCGTCCAGTTCCCCGTTGCCGGGTCCCAGGCCAGCAAGCGCCGGTTCGTCAACACCAGCAAGCCGCTGGCGAAGCGCAGCTGCGAGTCCAGGTCAACCTCCAGCGGGGCCAGGACGTTCTCCTGGGCAAGCAGCCGCGATTGACACTCCGCCCATTTCGGGTGCTGCAAGGACACTTCAACTGACATGTGAGGGTGCACTCTCGTGATAAGCCCGCCGCCCCAAAGAGACGCCAGGCAAGGTTTGACCCCCGGATTTTCACCCAGATGCAGAAGCCGGCGTCTAAATTGAGTCCTTCTTCACAAAACTAGCGCCACGCCCCGAGTCACACAAAGCCTACAAAGCTCGCTGAAACGATGGCCCAACTGAGCGCACAATTGCGCCCTGCCATGCTTAACGACGCCCGGTGAACTTCACCTGTTGGCAAGCCTGGCCCCAATTCACGCCAAAGCATGCGGCCCTGAACCGGCCCCCTCATCCATGAGCAAGAAAGAAGACATCAAGCTGTTGCGCATCAACTATTTGCGCGGCCCCAATATGTGGACTTACCGTCCCGTGCTGGAGGTCTGGCTGGATCTGGGCGAGTTGGAAGACTTCCCGACCAACAAGCTGGACGGCTTCACCCCCCGCCTGACCACCGCCCTGCCGGCCTTGATCGAGCACCACTGCGGCGTTGGCGAGCGCGGCGGCTTCTTGCAGCGCCTGGAAGAAGGCACTTGGTGCGGCCATGTGTTGGAGCACATCGTCATCGAGCTACTCAACCTCTCGGGCATGCCCACCGGCTTTGGCCAGACTCGCTCGACCAGCCAGCACGGCGTCTACCGCATGGTCTTCCGGGCTCGCGACGAGCAGGTCGCCCGCAGCGCCTTGGCCGAAGGCCATGCGCTCTTGATGGCCACCATCAATAGCGAGCCTTTTGACGTCAATGCCGCCGTGGCTCGCATCCGTGACAAGCTGGACGACTGCTACCTCGGCCCTTCGACGGCCGCCATCGTGGCCGCCGCCACCGACCGCCGCATTCCGCACATCCGCCTGAACGACGGCAATCTGGTGCAACTGGGTCATGGTGCCCGCCAACGCCGCATCTGGACGGCCGAGACCGACATGACCAGCGCAATTGCCGAAGGCATTGCGGGCGACAAAGACCTGACCAAGACTCTGCTCAAGTCCGTGGGCGTGCCGGTGCCAGATGGCCAGGCCGTCAAGACCCCGGCCGAGGCCTGGGAAGTGGCGCAGGACCTGGGCCTGCCGGTAGTGGTCAAGCCCAGCGATGGCAATCATGGCCGAGGCGTGACCCTGGATCTGCAAAACCAAGCCGATATCGAAGCCGCCTTCAAAGTGGCCGATGAAGAAGGCTCAGAAGTGCTGGTGGAGCGCTATATCCGCGGCAACGAGCACCGCCTGCTGGTGGTGGGTGGCCGGGTGGTGGCCGCCGCGCGCGGCGAGGCCGCTTGGGTGGTTGGCGATGGCCGTCAAACGGTGCGCGAACTGGTGGACCACCAGATCAACACCGACCCGCGCCGGGGTCTGACCGAAGAATTCCCGCTCAACCGCATCACCCTGGGCGACGACCCGGTGGTGATTCTGGACCTGCAGCGCCAGGGCCTGACGCCCGAGGCAGTGCCGGAGGCCGGCCGCCAAGTGCTGATCCAGCGCAATGGCAATGTCTCCATCGATTGCACGTCAGAGGTGCACCCGGACGTGGCCCATGCGGTCTCGCTGGCGGCCCGTGTGGTGGGCCTGGACATCGCCGGCGTCGACCTGGTCAGCGAAGACATTGGCAAGCCGATGAGCGAAACCGGCGCCGCGATTGTGGAAGTCAATGCTGGCCCCGGCCTCTTGATGCACTTGAAGCCCGCCGGCGGCAGCCCGCAGCCCGTGGGCAAAGCCATCATCGACCATTTGTTTGCTGAAGACGAATCGGGCCGCATCCCGGTGGTGGGCGTGGCCGGCTCGCGGGGCACCCACACCATCAGCCGCCTGGTCGCCTGGCTCTTGCATCTGAATGGCCGCCATGTCGGCCTGGCCTGCCGCGACGGCCTGTTCCTGGGCAGCCGCCGGGTCGAACGCCGCGCCTCCAACAACTGGGACGCTTCGCACCGCCTGCTGATGAACCGCACCGTGGACGCGGTGGTCATCGAAAACAGCGCCGCCTCCATCTTGCGCGATGGTCTGGCCTATGACCGCTGCCAAGTCGGCGTGGTCACCGATATGGGCGGCATGGACAGCTTGAGCGAGTTCGATGTGCAAACCGAGGCGCAGCTGTACAAGGTGCTGCGCACCCAGATCGACGTGGTGCTGTCCGAAGGCATGGCGGTGCTGAACGCTGCTGAGCCCGAGTTGCTGGAGATGGCCGAGCTGAGCGATGGTGATGTGCTGCTCTACGCGCTGGACGGCAGCCTGCCGGCCCTGGTGGAACACCGCGCCAAGGGCGGCCGCGCTGTCTTCTTGCAAGGCGGCGCTGCGGTGTTGGCCGATGGTGCTTCAGAAACTGTGGGCGCCAATGTCGACGCCTTGCTCAAGCGCTTCACCGCCACGCAGACCGCGGTCGGCGCCGAAGTGGACGCCGGCATTGTGCTGGCGGCCGTGGCGACCGCCTGGGCCATGAATATTTCGCCTGAGCTGATCTCTGCAGGCATGGACACCTTCGTGCCCGAACTGGCCGCCTGACTCAAGACTGAAGTCCGAGTCAAAGCGCCCGAACACTAGATTCCCGAGGAAGAGCAAACATGGAAGTCTCTCGCACCCGCGCCCTGCGCGGCCCGAATATGTGGAGCCGCCACACCGCCATCGAAGCCGTGGTGCACTGCACACCGGCCGAGCAGTCGATTGCCGACATGCCCGAGTTCGAGGCCCGGCTGCGCGCCCTCTTCCCCAGCATCGGCCCGCTGCGGCCAGCCAGCGCCAAGCGCACCCCAATCTCGCTGGCCCATGTGCTGGAGCAAGCCACCCTGGCCCTGCAAGCGCAAGCGGGTTGCCCGGTCACCTTCAGCCAGACCCATGTGACCTCCGAGCCCGGAAGCTACCAAGTGGTGGTGGAGTACAGCGAAGAAGACGTCGGCCGCATGGCTTTTGACGCGGCTTGCAAGCTGGTGGAAGCGGCGCGGGATGGCGGCAGCTTCGATGCCGACGCCACGCTGAAGGAACTGCGCGATCTGGACGAAGACGTGCGCCTCGGCCCCTCAACCGGTTCCATCGTCAACGCCGCCGTGGCGCGCGGTGTGCCTTATCGCCGCCTGACCCAGGGCAGCCTGGTGCAATTCGGCTGGGGTGCCAAGCAGCGCCGCATCTGGGCCGCCGAGGTGGACGCCACCAGCGCCGTCAGCGAATCGATCGCCCAAGACAAAGACCTGTGCAAGCGCCTGCTGCAATCGGCCGGCGTGCCGGTGCCGACCGGGCGTCCGGTGGAGTCCATCGACGATGCCTGGGCCGCCGCGCTGGAGATCGGCTTGCCGGTCGTGGTGAAGCCGCAAGACGGCAACCAAGGCAAAGGCGTGACTGTCAATGTGGTGACGCGCGAGCACATGGAAATCGCCTACAAGGCGGCCGACGAAATCGGCCAGGTCATGGTGGAAAAGTTCCTGCCCGGCAGCGACTACCGCCTGCTGGTGGTGGGCGACAAGCTGGTGGCCGCCGCACGCCGCGACCCGCCGCATGTCATCGGTGACGGCCAGCTGACCGTCAAGCAATTGGTCGACAAGGTCAATGCCGACCCCAAGCGCGGCGATGGCCACGCCACCTCGCTGACCAAGATCCGCTTCGACGACATCGCCGTGGCGCGCCTGACCCAGCAAGACCTGACCCCCGATTCGGTGCCTGAAAAAGGCCGCCGCGTCATCCTGCGCAACAACGCCAATCTGTCCACCGGCGGCACCGCCACCGATGTAACCGACGATGTGCACCCCGAAGTGGCGGCTCGCGCCATTGCTGCGGCACAGGTCGTGGGCCTGCATGTCTGCGGCGTCGACGTGGTGGCCGAAAGCGTGCTGCGGCCGCTGGAAGAAATCAACGGCGGCATCGTCGAAGTGAATGCCGCGCCGGGCTTGCGCATGCACCTGTCGCCGTCCTACGGCAAGGGCCGCAATGTCGGTGAGGCCATCATCTCGCACCTCTATGGCCACGGCCACAAGAGCGAAGACGGCCGCATTCCGGTCGTCGCCGTCACCGGCACCAATGGCAAGACCACCACCTCACGCCTGATCGCCCATCTGTTCGCCACCTGCGGACTCAAGGTGGGCATGACCAATACCGACGGGGTTTACGTCGATGGCCGCCAGATCGACAGCGGCGATTGCTCCGGCCCCAAGAGCGCCCGCAATGTGCTGATGCACCCCGATGTGGAAGCGGCCGTGTTCGAGACCGCCCGTGGCGGCGTGCTGCGCGAGGGCCTGGGTTTTGACCGCTGCCAAGTGGCCGTCGTCACCAACCTCGGTGCCGGCGACCACCTGGGCATGAACTTCCTCAATACCGTGGAAGAGCTGGCCCTGGTCAAGCGAGTCATTGTGCAAAACGTTGCGCCTAACGGTTATGCCGTGCTGAACGCGGCCGACCCGGTGGTCGCCAATATGGCCAGCACCTGCCCTGGCCAGATCATCTTCTTCGCCGCCGACCGCCACCATCCGCTGATGGCCACGCACCGCGCCCAAGGCAAGCGCTGCGTTTATGTGGACGGCGATCAGCTGGTGGCCGCTCAGGGCAGCTGGCGCGAAAACATTCCGCTGCGCGACATCCCCATCACCCGCAATGGCGCGATCGGCTTCCAGGTCGAAAACGCCATGGCCTCGGTGGCCGCCGGCTGGGGTATCGGCATCGACTGGGACACCATACGCCGCGGCGTGGCCAGCTTCGCCAATGACGCCGACAACGCACCCGGCCGCTTCAATGTGATGGACTATCGCGGCGCCACCGTGATTGCTGACTACGGCCATAACGCCGACGCCATGCGGGCCCTGGTGGCGGCCGTGGCCGCACTGCCGGGCAATAAGCGCTCGGTGGTTATCAGCGGCGCCGGCGACCGTCGCGACGAAGACATCCGCGAGCAGACCGTCATCTTGGGCTCTGCCTTTGATGATGTGATCCTGTTCCAGGACGCCTGCCAACGCGGCCGCGAAGACGGCGAGGTGCTGGCCTTGCTGCGCCAAGGCCTGGAGGGCGCCGAGCGCACCAGCTTCATCGACGAAATCCGCGGCGAGTTCGTCGCCATTGACTCTGCGCTGGCGCGACTGCAGCCGGGCGATCTGTGCCTGGTGCTGGTCGATCAGGTGGAAGAAGCGCTGGCCCATTTGGCCAAACGAATCTCTGAAGGCTGAGACCGGCTCTAAGCCCGAGCGGGAGCCTGTGATCGCCTTTTTTCGCTGAAGGCGGCATAGCGCCCGGAGCGGACTGTTTGGTTTTGCGTGTGAGGCACGGCAGCCCAGGCCGTCGCTGGGCTCATGGCTCGGGGGTCGGCCCTGGTGGGCCGACTGCCTTGCGCTGCTCGCAACTTGGGGCCGGCTCCGAACTCACTGCACTCGCTGCGCTCGTTCCGTTCAAACATGCGGAGCCAAGCTAGAGGTGGAAGCGCGCTGCGCGCGCGCCCCAAGTCGCTGCGCTGCTCAGCCCCTCACAAATCGCCCAACAACGGCCCGGGCTACCGTGCGCCTGCATAGCGAACGCCGTGCTTCTCCAACCGTGCCAAGAGCCCGGTTCGCATTGACTCGGCCCGCCGACGGGCGATTTGTGCTCGGCCGAGAGCGCAGCGGAGCGGGTCAGGCGCGCACAGCGCGCTTCAACTGCTGACTTGGCAGCCCCTGTTTGAGCGCAGTGAGCTTGCGCGAACGAAGCGAGTTGGCTGCCGCTGACCCGCGCAGTGAGCACCGAGGGAAGTCGGCTCGCCAGAGCCGACCCGGGAACCATGAGCACGGCGGCGGGCCGAGTCAATGCGCGTGTCAGAGCCTCAGAGGGAAGACAGCTCCGGGCACTTTGCTGTCGGTCACTCTCGGCAAGCGCTGTGATCCAAGGCAAAAAGGTGGCGCATTTCGCAGACATTGGTATCGACTGCCGCAGGGCGCGAGGCGAGAGCCTCGTGCCTTTTCTTCTGCCGCGCCCATCCTTGGCGGCATGAGCCGCTACCATCGGCGCCATTCCAGCTTTCTTCACGGGACGCGCCTGCCCCACCCATGTACGCGAACTTCTTTGGCCTGAAGCAAGAGCCCTTTTCGATCGCCCCGGACCCGCACTACCTCTATATGAGCGAGCGGCACCGCGAGGCGCTGGCGCATCTGCTCTACGGCCTGCGCGGTGGTGGCGGCTTTGTGCTTTTGACCGGCGAGATCGGCACCGGCAAGACCACCGTCTGCCGGGCCTTTTTGGCGCAAACGCCGAAGCGCTGCAATGTGGCCTATATCTTCAACCCCAAGCTCAGCGTCAGCGAGTTGCTGCACACGGTGTGCGAGGAATACGGCATCCAGCACCACCAGGCCTTGCCCAAGCAGGGCGAGGCCGCTGGCTCGGTCAAGCCTTTTGTCGATGCGCTGAATGAGTTCTTGTTGCGCACCCATGCGGTCGGGCAGAACAACATCCTCATCATCGACGAGGCGCAAAACCTCTCGGCCGAGGTGCTGGAGCAGTTACGCCTGCTGACCAATTTGGAAACCCATGAACGCAAGCTGCTGCAGATCATCTTGATCGGTCAGCCGGAATTGCGCGATATGTTGGCGCGGCCGGAGTTGGAGCAACTCTCGCAGCGGGTGATCGCACGCTTTCATCTGCCGGCTTTGTCGGAGGCGGAGACCGCTCACTATGTGCGCCACCGCATGGGCGTGGCCGGCTTCAGCGCCGCCCTGCCCTTTGATGCCAAGGCTCTGAAACTTGTGCATCAGCTCGCGCGTGGCGTGCCGCGCCGCATCAATCTGCTGTGCGACCGCGCCCTGCTCGGCGCCTATTCGCAAGAGCGGGCGCAGATCGATTCGCGCACCGTGGAGCGGGCGGCGGCTGAGGTGTTTGGCCCGGAAGCTCTGCCGCGCCCTTGGCTGAAACGCAGCGCAGCGCGCTGGAGTCTTGGGCTACTCAGCCTGGCAGTGCTCGGCGCTGCCGCCGGCGGCGCATGGGTCTGGCAAGCGCGCAGTGGCACGGCAAGCCTCATGGCCACGGCAGCCATCGCAAAGCCGTCTTCGACACCCGCCCTGCCGGCCGCATCAAGCGCCAGTGCCGTCAGTCGCCCTGCAGCGTCAGCCGCAGAAGCCAAGCCCGCACCTGCTCCGGCAGCAACAGCTCTCAGCCTGGGCCTGCGCAGCGAAGGCCAGGCCTGGCAAGCCTTGGCCCAACTCTGGGGGGCTGAGGCGCCCGAACTCGAAGCCTGCGCCGCCCTGGCCCGCCAGCAATTGCAGTGTTTTCGCAGCAGCAAGGTCAACAGTGGTGACGGCGGCCTGAGCCTGCTGCGCCTGCTCAATCGCCCGGCTCTGCTGAGCCTGCGCGATGAGGCGGGTCAGCCTTTTTATGTCTTGCTGCTGCGCCTAGACGATCAAACCGCCACCTTGAGCTTGGGCAATCAAACGCAGCGCATCTTGCTCTTGGCGCTCAGCCAGCAATGGCGCGGCGAGTTCAGCACCTTGTGGCGCGCGCCTGCGGGCTACAGCACCCGTGGGCCCAATAGCGCCTTGCAGCCCTGGGTGAAGACGCAGCTAGACAAAGCCTTTGGTGAAGCCTCGCCTTCGTCGGAATCGATGAAGCAAGACCAGAAGAGCAGGCTGGCCGCCTTCCAGCGCGCGCAAGGTTTGCGCAGCGACGGCCAGACCGGCCCGGTCACCTTGATGCTGCTGAATGCAGTGGCCGGTGTCGATGAGCCGCGGCTGCAAGCCAGCGCCGAAAAGCCTGCATCGGGCAAGCCAGCCGCCAGCTCGGCACCCTGAGCCCAAGAAAGCCAAATGCGCCATGTCCTACATTCTTGAAGCCCTGAAACGCGCCGAGGCCGAACGCGAGCGCGGCAGCTTGCCGACGCTGATGAGCCAGACCGTGGGAGTGGACGCGCCCACGCCGGCCAGCCCGGCGCCCGCCTCCAAGTCGGGCCTGCGTCTGGCCGTCGGCCTGGCCGCTGTGCTCGGTGTTTTGGCCTTAGGGGCTTGGCTGGGTCGAGGTTTGGGGTCGGACGAGGCGACGCCTGCTGCGCCGCCGCCAGCCCAGCCAGCGGCGGTATTGCCAGAGCCTGCGCCCATAGTCAGCACTGAAGCCCCACCTGTGCCCTTGGCCAGCCGGGTCGTGCCGCCACCGCCGGTGATGGAACCCGTGCCCGCACCCAACACCCCATCGCACATGGCGCAGAAAGAGCCGAGTCCGGTCTTGAGCAAGAGCGCCTCGACAGAGCCCGTCGCTGCGCCCACCGCCCCCACACCGGCGACCGCGATCCCCGCGCTGAAAGACCTGCCTGAAGCACTGCGCCGCGAGGTGCCAGCGCTCAGCGCCAGCGGCGCGATGTACTCAGAGATTCCGTCCAAGCGCATGCTCATCATCAACGGCCAGCTGCTGCAAGAAGGCGCACGCGTGACGCCGGACTTGACGCTGGAGCAGATCGAGCTGAAGAGCGCGGTGCTCTCTTTCAAAGGCCAGCGCTTTCGCATCAGCTACTGAAGCCAGCCCCAAAAAAACGGGCCCCGATCAGGAGGCCCGTTTTTGTTTTCGCCAGCTCAGCAACAGCGGCTCATGCGCCCATCCGCGCCGCCATAGCGCGCCGCCTGGCGCTCGCGGAAGAACTGCTCATACGTCATGGCCGGCTGGTCCGGGTGGGTGCGGGCCATGTGTTCGCGGTAGGTGTCGAAGTCGGGGAAGCCGACCATCAGGCGCAGGCCCTGAGCCAGGTAGCGGCCGGCTTGGCCGACGCGCTGGCGCAGTTCGCGCGCTTGTTCGATCACGTCCTCAGCGGCAGCCATGGCTTGACACTCAGCGTGCCGCAGCGGCTGACAAAGCCACAAACGGCGTTTCCTGCGCCGTGGGCTTGGCCGAGGCGCGCGCGGCCAGAATGGCGCGCACGCTGTAGATCAGCACGCTGATCACCACGAACATGAAGAGCACGCACAAGGCGGCGTCCAGGCGGTCGTTGAAGACCACGCGGCTCATGGCTTCGGGTGTCTTGGCCGGGGCCAACAGCTGGCCCTCAGCCAGGGCCTTGCTGTACTTGCTGGCGTGCGCCAGGAAGCCCACCTTGGCGTCAGTCGAGAAGATCTTCAACCAGCCGGCGGTCATGGTGCAGATCAGCAGCCACAGGGCCGGCAGGGCCGTCACCCAGGCATAACGCTGCTTCTTCATCTTGAACAGCACCACCGTGCCCAGCATCAGGGCCACGGCGGCCAGCATCTGGTTGGCGATGCCGAACAGCGGCCACAAGGTGTTGATGCCGCCCAGCGGATCGACCACGCCCTGGTAGAGGAAGTAACCCCAAGCCGAGACGCACAAGGCGGTGGCGATCAGGTTGGCGGGCAGCGAGTCGGTGCGCTTGAGCGCGGGCACAAAACTACCCAGCAGGTCTTGCAGCATGAAGCGGCCGGCGCGGGTGCCGGCGTCCACGGCGGTCAGGATGAAGAGCGCCTCGAACAGGATGGCGAAGTGGTACCAGAAGGCCATCATGGCCTTGCCGCCGATGGCCTGGTGCAGGATCTGCGCCATGCCCACGGCCAGGGTGGGTGCACCGCCGGCGCGCGCCAGGATGGTGTTTTCACCCACGTCCTTGGCGGTCTGGATCAGCATCTCGGGCGTGATGACAAAGCCCCAGGTCGAGAGCGTGGCGGCCACGGCCTCGGGCGTCTTGCCTACCAGCGCGGCCGGGCTGTTCATGGCGAAGTAGACGCCCGGCTCGATGCAGGAGGCGGCCACCAGGGCCATCACCGCCACAAAACTCTCGGCCAGCATGCCGCCGTAGCCGATGAAGCGCGCGTGGGTTTCGTTCTCCAGCATCTTGGGCGTGGTGCCTGAGGAGATCAGCGCATGGAAGCCCGAGACGGCACCGCAGGCGATGGTGATGAACAGGAAGGGGAAGAGATCCCCCGACCAGACCGGCCCGCCGCCGGCGGCGAACTGGGTGATGGCCGGCATCTGCAGCGTCGGTGCGACAAAAACGATGCCGATGGCCAGGGCCACGATGGTGCCGATCTTCAGGAAGGTGGACAGGTAGTCACGCGGGGCCAGCAGCAGCCACACGGGGATGGAGGCGGCGACGAAACCGTAGCCGATCAACATCCAGGTCAGCGTCGTGCCTTCGAAGGTGAACATCGGGCCCCAGACCGGGCTCTCATGCACCCACTGGCCGCCGACGATGGACAGCATCAGCAGCACAAAGCCGATGATGGAAATCTCGCCAATGCGACCCGGGCGCAGATAGCGCAGGTAGACACCCATGAACAGCGCCACGGGAATGGTGGCCGCCACGGTGAAGGTGCCCCAGGGCGAATGCGCCAGGGCCTTGACCACGATCAGCGCCAGCACGGCCAGGATGATGATCATGATCATGAAGGCGCCGAACAGCGCGATCAGACCGGGCACCAGGCCCATCTCCTGCTTGACCAGATCGCCCAGCGAGCGGCCGTCGCGGCGGGTGCTGATGAAGAGGACGATGAAGTCTTGCACCGCGCCAGCGAACACCACACCGGCCAGCAGCCACAGCAAGCCGGGCAGATAGCCCATCTGCGCGGCCAGCACCGGGCCGACCAGCGGGCCGGCGCCCGCGATGGCGGCGAAGTGGTGGCCGTAGAGCACGTATTTGTTGGTCGGCACATAGTCCAGACCGTCGTTGTGCCGCCAGGCGGGCGTTTGGCGCCGCGGGTCCAGCTCCAGCACGCGGCTGGCGATGAAGAGGCTGTAGTAGCGGTAGGCGATCAAGTAGACGCAGATTGCGGCCACCACCACCCATAGAGCACTGACCGCTTCGCCGCGGCCCAGGGCCACGGTGGCCAGCGCAAAAGCGCCCAGCACCGCGACCAGAAGCCACCCAAGGTGGCGCCTGATGTTCGAGGACATGAGTTTTGTCTCCTGATCCGCGCGGTCTTGGCTGTTGGAGGGAGAAAGCAAAAAGGCTGAAAAACTGAGGGACCGCTGCGTGGGTCGCAGTCTCGGCCAGGCGCCCGCGGCGCGCATCCGTCAGACCACGCGCGCCATCGCGTGGGAGCACTTAAGGGTCAACCCTAGATTACTGCCAACCTCAGTGCTGACCCGCGTGCTCGACGGCGTACTTGATCAGCTCGGCCTGGCCCTCAAGGTTGAGCTTGCGCTTGATGTTCTGACGGTGCGCTTCCACGGTGCGAACGCTCAGGTCCATCGCAATGGCAATCTGTTTGCTCGATTCGCCACGCCCCAGGGCGGCCAGCACTTCGCTCTCGCGCGGCGACAGCAAGGGCCGAGGCGCTTGGGCGCGGAACAAGCGCCGCGAAACGGCGGGGCTCAAAAAAGTGCCTCCGCCCGCCACGGCCTGAATGGCGGCAATGATCTCGCTGGCCGGCGCGTCCTTCAGCACATAGCCCTGGGCGCCCGCCTGCAGCGCGCGCTGCACATACTCGGGGTTGTCGTACATGCTCAGCATCAGCACGCGCAGGCCGGGATGGCGCTGCAACAGGTCCGTTGCCAGCTCGATGCCGCTGACCTCCTTCATGCCCACGTCCATCAGCACGATGTCCACCGCCGTGTGCGCCAACAGCGCCAAGGCCTCGCGCGCATCGCCGGCCTCGCCCACCACCGCGAACTCGGGCACCGCGCCCAGACGCAGGCGCAGGCCGTCGCGCACCAGCGGGTGGTCGTCCACCAAGGCGAGGCGGATAGCAGCGGATGCGGGAGTGTTCATACAGAGGCAGTGGATGCAGGGTTCAAAGACAGCGGCACCTCGGCCCAGACCTCGGTGCCCGCGCCGGGCTGCGAGCGGATCTGCAAGCGCCCGCCGATGGAGGCCAGGCGCTCACGCATATTGCGCAGGCCAATGCCTTGGCGCGGATGCTCTTGCACGGCAGCCTCGTCAAAACCGGCGCCATCATCGCTGATCTGCAGCCGCACCCAGCCGGGCTCGAAACTCAGGCTCAATTGCAAATGAACCGCCGCCGCATGCTTGGCGGCATTGGTCAGCGCTTCTTGCGCGACCCGGAACAGCACGGTCTTGACCAACTCCGGCAGTTCCACCGGCTCGCCCTGCACGCTCACTTCCACCTGCTCAGCGCCGCCATCGTCCTCAAACTCACGGCCCAGGGTTTCGAGTGCGGCAGGCAGGCCCAGGCTGTCCAACAAGGCGGGGCGCAAGCGGTGCGAGATGCGGCGCACCTCGTCCAAGCTGGCCTTGAGCCGCTCCAGCGCCGTGGCCAAGACCCGCGCCGGCAAGGGCCGTCCGGCCTCCAGCGCATCCACCGCCGACTCGACCAGCAGCTTGGTCGCCACCAAGGTCTGGCTGGTGCCGTCATGCAGTTCGCGGGCCAGATGCGCGCGCTCATCTTCTTGCGACTGCACCACCTGGTGGGCCAGCAGGCGCAGCTTGGCATCGGCTAGGCGTTGCTCGCTGACGTTCAGCAAAAGGCCGGTGCTGCTGATCAAGGCCACGCCGAAGACGGCGATGCCGGCGATCCAAAGCAAGGTGGTGGCGATATTGCTGCTGGCCTGGGCGTCCAGCTGGGCCATGGTGGCTTGGATGTCGCCGAGATACAGCCCGGTGCCAATCATCCAGCCCCAGCGCTCCAGTGGCACCACATAGCCCAGCTTGGCCTCGACCTGGCCATTGGACGGGCGACGCCAGAGGTAGTCGACAAAACCGCCGCCCTGGCGCGCCTGGGCAATTAACTGTTGGATGGTGGGCCGGCCTTGGGGGTCACGCATGCCCCACAGATTGCGCCCCACCAACTCGGGCTGGCGCGAGTGCATCAGCGAGTTACCCTGCAGGTCGTAGACGAAGAAATAGCCGTCCGGCCCATAGTCCAGCGAGGCCAGCAGTTGGAGCGCTTGCGCGCGCTGCGCCAGCGGGTCGCCGGGCGCCTCGTACAGCGGCTTCACCGTGCTGACCGCCAGCGCCACATAGGCCTTCAGCTCAGCGCGGCGGGCCTCCATATAGGCCTGCTCCACCAAGGCATGCTCGCGCTGCACCAGCTCGCGCTCCTGATGCCGAACCGCCAGCGCGATCAGGATCAGGCTGGCCACCAGGGGCAAGACGGCGAGGAGGATGAATTTGGCGCGGAGCTGCATGGGTGGCAAGGATAGTGCCTTGCCCTCAGCCGCCCCTCTCAGCCCGCCTCAGCCCCTTCAACAGCGCCGCAACTCTTAGGCTTGGCGCCGACGCAGCGCCCCACCCAAGGCCAGCAGTCCGAGAGCCATCAAAGCATAGCTCGAAGGCTCGGGCACGGCCGAGGTGATGCCGACCTGGATCTGCCCGGCATCCCACTGCCCATCGGGCACATCGGGGGCCAGGTCTTTCATGGTCTCGGCGAACTCCACCCGCAAAATGCCGTCGGACTGCACCGCGAAAGCCAGCCCTGCATCGAGCAGGTTGACCGAGCCGGAGTAGCTCATGGTGCCGGCAAAGCCCTCGCTGCCAGGCGTCAACCAGACCCCGTCATTGCCGGCGCTGCTGCTGAAGCGCACCTCCATATCGCTGAGCCAGCTGGCGCCAAAAGCGCTCAAGGTCACGTTCCAATCGAGCGAGTTGATCAGCGCGCCGGCACCGACCTGGAAATTCAGCACCGTGTTGCCGGGAGCGCCGGCCAGGCCGACGCTTTGCGCCCCTGCCACCTCAATGGCCAGGGTGCTGCTCGAAGCTTGGGGCAGCAGAGCAGGCAAGGCGATCTTGGTGGCCGCGGGTGCGGCGAGCACTTGAGCCGCTTGGGCATGGCCCAGAGCGAGCAAGCTGGCGAGGGCCAAGGCGGTGGCCGGGAAAATTCTGAGTTGCTTGAGTTTCATGGTTTGAATCCTTGTGTGCGCTTGATTTCTTGGGCCGAGGCGTGCCAAGCCCTTGGCACGCCCTTCTTGGGTCTGCCGCGCTTCAGTTCATCTTCTTGACGATGAGGTAGTTGATGTTCCAGCCGCCACCGACGGCCTGCAGGCGCAATCGATGTGAGCCTGCGGCCAGGTTGAAGCTGGCGCCACCCAAGGTCTTCCAAGACTGCCAGCCGCCGGTGTCGGGCACCGCCATCGCATCCACCTTGACGCCGTCGATCAGCACCTCAAAGCCGGTGCTGCCGCCGCCGCTGGCCAGACGATAGTCAATGGCGAACTTGGCCGCGCTCGCACTGGAGACTTCAAACTCGATGTAGCGGCCCGGCTCGAAATGGCCCACGTCCTTGCCACCCCCGGTGTCGGAGCAGTCTTCCAGCTGAATGCCCAACATGGCGGAATAGTCTTCGGCTTCAATCTTGGCAGGCAAAGCCACGCTGTAATTCGGCAGATTGGTGACTTCCTCGCTGCGATAGCTTTCGTCCTCGGCATCGATGGCACTGACCGTGTAGAAATACCTGACGCCGGGCTCGGCAAAGGTGTCCGTGTAGGTATTCAGTTTGTGCCCACTGACCAAGCGAGTGGCACTGCTGGCGTCACCACGCAGGCGGTTGCGGTAGACGCGGTAGCCGGCCAGATCGGGCTCGCCATTGGCGGCCCAGCTGAGTTCAACCCCGTTGGCGACGGGCGTGACCGTCAAGCCTTTGGGCTGAGCTGGCAGGCTGAAAAGACTGACCCCGGCAACAGCAGGCAAATACTTGGCCAAGCCTTTGTTCACTTCGTAAGCCTGGCTGCCATAGCTCTTGAACAAGGCCTCGATCTCCGCCACCGGCGCGCGGGTGAAGTCCACCTTGCCGGCTTGGTCCACCACATCCACGCCTGGCGTTGGCTCTTGGGGCACCAGATAGACCTCGGCCCAGGTTTCCGTGCTGTTGTTGCTGCGGAAGCTGCCGCTCAAGCTGTAGCTCTGCCCGCCTTGCAGCGTGACGGCTTGGTAGACCGCGCCATTGATCAGGCCACTCACACCCGCCGGGCGCGAAGCACGCAAGACCGCACCGTCGCCGCCCACCGGCGTCTTGTCGCCCACTCGGTAGTTGAAGTCAAAGTTCTCGCTGCCGTTGATGGTCAGCGTGGTCCATCCGTTAGCGCTGCCAAAGCCGCCGTTGACCAGCATCTCGGCCTTGCTGGCGTCGTGGACCAGGCTGATATTGTCAAAGGTCACATCGGGTGAGCCGCCGCCGGTGGCGCCGGTCTTGATCACCAGGTAATAGGTCTTTGCGCCGCTGCCGCCAATCTTGATGGTGCTGGGCTTCTTGGCGCAGGCATCGGCGAAACGGGCGTCCCATTTGGCGCAATCCCAGGTGCTGGCCTTGACCGCCAGGCCCAGGCCGGTGTCACGGTTGACATCGACCGCATTGGTCACCATGCCCCAGGTGCCCTGACCTTGCCCGCCGCCGGTGCTGACAAATTTATAGGCCCAGTTGGTGGCTGCCCAGCCATAGGAGCCGTAGGTGTCATAGGTCGCGCGCCCGATGCGACCGCCCAAGTCCAGCCCGGCCGATTGCCAGGGCTGAAACTCGCCCATCAGCATCGGTGTGTTGCTCGCCTTGACGCGCCGATTCACATCGCAAACCCCGCCCGTGCCCTGCGGGCCGCAGCGCAGCCAATCGCGGTGGATGTCGTAGGGGGCGTCATTCGGCCGGTCGCCAAACAGGCCCGGATAGGGATGCAACTCAAAGGCCACATTGCTCATGCCCTTGGCTGCGGGGTCGCCATAAACCTCGAAGTTGCCGTAATGCGCCGGCAGCAAGACGATGTGCTTGTTGTCGATCTTGCGAATGGTTTGGTAGAGCTCGGTGACGCGCGTGGCCATGTCTTCGGCGGTGGAGCCCCAGGGCTCATTGAGCGGGTCGTAGGCGGCGACCGCCGGCTCGTCCTTGTAGCGCGCAGCGATCTGTTCCCAGAGCCAGCGGGTGCGCTCCTGAAACTCAGTGCTGGTCCAGTACTTGTTCTGGCCCGAGCAGCCGGTATGGTCATTGGGCGTTTGGCCGCCTACAGCGCCGTGCAGATCAAGAATTAGGTAGATGCCGCGCTTCTTGGCCTCGGCAATCGACCAATCCAAATACTTCCAGGCATCGGCGCGCAGGGTCTTGGGCTTTTTCTCGTCCTCAATGACGCTCCAGAGAATTGGCAGGCGCACCAAGTTGAAGCCGAAGGCTTTGATCTGGTCCCAATCGCGCTCTTTGATCCAGTTGTCGCGGTAGAGCTGGATCAGGCGCTCCTTCTCGGCATAGCCAAAGCGTGTGCTCAGTTGCGCCTCTAGCGTGCATTGGTCAATGACGCCATTGCCGCCCTGACCCATCATCCAAAACTCTTGCACCAGCCAGTTGCCGAGATTGGTGCCCTTCAGCTGCACTGCCTCGCCATTGGCCTTGACCCACTGCGTGCCGCTGCTGCGCAGAAAGCTCAGCTCCACAGCGGGCGGCGTGACTGGCGGGGTGATCTTGCCGATAGAAGCGGCCAAGGCGCGGGCATTCGCGGTTTGGGCCTGGGCCGATTCATCCGGGGCGGATGTGCCCCCACAAGCAGACAAGCTGAGCAAGGCCATCACGGCCAGCCAGCCGGAGGGTCGACTGGGCACAAGTGGGCTTGATTGGGTCGCTGGGACGTGACGCGCCAGGGCGCGGACAGGGCGGGATGCAGGCATGGTTTCAGTCCTCCGTTTGAGGCCCATCCCGATGACAGGCCGCTGGCGCTTTCGCCGGCGGATTATTGAATTCGTTAATTTATTGTTAAACCCGCATTAACCCTGAATACAGGCAGCAAGGTCAAGCGATCACGATCCAGCCCAACACCGCGAGCGACAAACAGCGGACCACTGCCTGATACCGGCGATAGCTTCCGGGTCATCAGTAGCCTAGGGTTAAAACGAAGTTAATAATTTGTTAACTTCAATAAGATCGATTCCAACCCCATGCTTAACGAACGGCGGATCAGTCGGAACCGGGGTCTTGCGCAAGCGGCGCAAACTGATCTTGTTCGCTCTTCTAGGAAAGAACGCCCAATGAATTCAAAGTTTCACCTTTGCCTCCTGGCTGCCGCGTGCCTGGCCGCCGCTGGCGCCGCTAACGCCGAATCGCTGCTGATCGACGGCGACTTCAACAATGCCGCCTCTTGGAACAAAAGCACTGAGAGCGGTGGCTGGGCCAATGTGGAGAACGCGGCCGCTGTCAGCCTGAATGGCTCGCAATACCTGGTCACTGGCGCTGCCGGCAACGGCGGCGGCGGGCGCTTCTGGCAAACCGTGGCGGCCAGCGCCGGCTTGAACTACACCCTGGACGTCTTCAGCGGCGCCGATGCCTGGTGGCTGCCCACCGGCACCATGACGCTGTACTTCCTGAACAGCGATTCAACACTGCTGAGCAGCGCATCGAGGAACACCGTCGACCCTGCCGTCTATGGGCAGAACTACGACATCCCTCACCCCTGGGAGGCCTACTCGCTCAGCGCCGTCGCCCCCGAAGGCACGACTGCGGTGAAGGTCGAATTCGCCGCCAACAACGCCACCGGCAGCATCTGGTTTGAAAACGCAGCACTGAACGTCAGCGCCGTACCCGAACCCAGCTCCTGGCTCTTGATGAGCTTGGGCGGGGTGGCCTTGCTTGGTGCGCGCCGCCGCAAGCAGGCCTCGCAGCACTGAGCTTCAAATCACTCCAACTCAAGCACAGGAAAAGGGCGCCTGGGCGCCCTTTTCCTTCACCAGTCAGCAGACTAAAAACTCCTCTGGAGTGCACACCGCTTGGCCTCTCGGCAAGTCATGTTCTGCCGCAAGTCTCTGGCCCCACCCCGCTCAGCGGATCACCGAAGGCTTGGCTCGGTTCTTGAAGAAGACCTCCATGCGAGCCCCGTATACCCTGCGTGTTTCTGGCGTAAGCCATTCCGCAGCCGACTCACGCAGCATGGCCGCCGCTTCCGGCGTTCCCAAAATTTTGTCGATACCCTGGATTGCCGCGAGTCCCCATGGCGTGCGCGGGCAGACCACACCCGACAACAAGGGCTGGCTGGCGCCGGCAATCGGCTGGCTGACCAGGTCTGCAAAATTTGGAACGGAGCGGCGCGCCTGGGCAATGCCTACTTCATAGTCGATGGTGTAGTCGATCCTGCCTTTGCCCAACATGGGCAATAAGTTACTGCCGTAATCGGCGGATGAATAGCGAGTGAGCGACGACTTCCCAGGGGCAGTTCGAGTCAGCATCGCATCGATGAAATCGCCATAGCTGCGCCCATCGACAAGACCTCCTTGCAGCCGACTTTCCTTGAGAAGTTTTTCAAGATCGATCTCGCCAGCCGCATTGCGCGGCAGCTTTTTCAGTTGGCTGCGATGCACGATCAACTGCATGGGCGGCCCGATGAAGGTATTGGAAAAATAGGCCAATTTCTCGCGTTCGGCCGTGCGGACCGATGGAACTTGGCAGACATTTTCACCACTGCTGATCATTTGCCAGGCACGGCGCGGATTGGCGCGGATGACTTGATGCTTCACTTCCGGCCAGCGCTCCGCCACATATGGTCTGATCCGGTCCAAAAGCTCATCCTCTGGCTTGGCCTCTCTGTCGGCGGCCACAGATTCAGGCACGATAGAAATCCAGGTGACGGTGTCAAGCTGCAGACTCAATTCGCCCTGAGCCTGCAACGCAGGGGAAGTCAAGAGAAGGGCGAAAAGGACGATGCTGGACAGGGCGCTCAAGCGAGAAGCTCCGCGGAATGGACCAAGGGTCTCAGGGTACCAAATTCAATGCAGGCGCTGCAACCGGCCTCATGAGGACCGGCGCGAAGTGGCACTCGCGGAACACGAGAAGTTCAGGGGCCCAACAATTGCTCCAGCGGCTGCGGCCGCGCGAAGTAGAAGCCTTGCAGGCAAACGCCATGAAGCCCGCTGATGCACGCGACCTGGCCTGCTGTCTCCACCCCTTCGATCACCACCCGGCAGTCGAAGTCGCGCCCAAGTTCGCACAGGGTCGACAAGACCATTTGGCTACGGCGATCGGTTTCTATGCGCTGAACAAAAGAACGGTCGATCTTGATCTCGTCGAAGTGCACCTCACGCAAATAGCTCAGCGATGAGAAGCCGCTGCCGAAGTCGTCCAGCGAGACCTGCACCCCCAGGTCGCGCAAAGCCCCACAGGCCTGACGCAAGCGCTGCAGATCTCCCACGAAGACTTCCTCGGTGATCTCGACGATGAGATTGCTGGGCGACACGCCGCTTTCTAGCAGCAGGCGCTGCAGCAGATCGGGAAAGCTCGGCGAAAGAAACAAGGCGGGCGACACATTGGCAGCCACCTGGGTATCGGCGCCATAGCGCTCACACAGGGCCGGCACGTCTTGCAAGATGCGCTGCAGCATGCGCTCGCCGAACTGAGTCATCCATCCCTCGGCATGCAAGACGCCAATGAAAGTCGCAGGTCCAGGCACCTGCTCCTCGCCGACGGGCCGCATGCGCGCCAAACCTTCAAAGCCAACGATCTGCTGGTGCTCACGGTCGACCTTGGCCTGATAGACGGCATAAAAGCCGTCTTGGTCTAAGGCTTGACGCACACGCTCTCGGAGCAATTGCTCCTCGTGCAGCTGTTGCACCATCTCGGCCGCAAAGGCCACGCAGGCGCCCGGCCCTTGAGCGACCGCACGCTGCAAGGCCACTTGCGCACCACGTCGCAAGGCATCCAGGTCGAGGCCATGCTCCGGAAAACTCACCAAGGCTGCATGGAACTGAATGCCCAGCCTGTCCAGTGACAGCTTGCTTCGTGCATGAGCCATAAACGCCTGGCTGGCCTCTTCCAGTCGATGGGACTCAGCCTCGGGCGCCCATACTGCCAGCTGATCACCAGACAAGCGACAGAGCATCAAGGTTTTGGCGGACAGGTTTTTGCGCAAGAGCTCAACGCCCTCGCGCCAAAGCTGGTCCACCCGCATCGGTCCATGCAAGGCACTCAGTTCTCGCAAGCCCATGAGCTCAATCACCATCAACTGATGCGCCACTCCCTTGGCGCGGTGGCGCTCCAATTCGCGAGCCAAAAACTCCACATTCCACAGCCCTGTGACTGCGTCTTGGTAAGCGAAGCGAAAGAGCTTGCGGTTGCCGGACTCCAGCAGCTCGATCTGGCCCAGCAAGCGATGCTTCAACTCAAAGATTGCTCCGCCCATGGCCGTACCCAGCAGCACCACGGTCAAGCAAACAATCAACCAAGCCTGCGGCCGACCCGAGAAATTGGGCGCATCCGTGGTCACCTGGATCCAATCCAAGTTGACCCCGACGGCCACTGCCGCAAGTAGCAGCACGCAGCTCACCGGTAGCGCCAAGGCGCGCGGGCCACTCCAATTGGTAAAGGACAAGGCCATCACCCCAGCCACCAACAGGTAGCCGTCTGGGGAATACGGATTAAAGACGATCGCCGGCACAGCCACAAAGATGCCGGTCAATGCCAGGCAAGCCAAGCGCCGACCGGACGGTATGCGATGCCGGCTCAGCCACAACAAGATCAAGCCCACGGCGGCTAGGGCATCAACCAGCATAGAAACCGGATAGACCTTGGCTTGCAGCAAAACCAAGGCACAGGCCGCAGAGACAAGGCTAGCAATCAACACCATGCGATCGATCAAGCGATCGCTCAGCCCCAAGCTCATCGCCGGCTCAAGCCTATGCAGGGATGGGTCACTGACAGCGCCGTCAGCAACCGGGGAAGCCGGGGATGAATTCATTGCGGGTCTCCGGGTGTTCGTACTCACCAGTGCACCTTGAAGCCAGGTGGTCGCGCTGCGAATTGTAGGAAGGCGATTGCCTCAACACGCATGCACAAAACCCTGCATTTCTAGCCATTTGAATGCCTTCTGGTGAATGGATCCTGACCAGCTCTACAAGTGCGGCCCCAGCATGTCGGTCGAGCCGAGCCTATGCTCGCGTGCGATTGCGTGCGATTGCGTGTGAGCAAACGCACGACATGCCCTCCGCCCTCCGCCCTCCGCCCTCCGCCCTCCGCCCTCCGCCCTCTGCACGCAAGCAAAACAGGCAAAAAGAATGACGCCTAAGCGCCATTCTTTTGTTCACGCCTCAACCGGCGGAATGCTGACTGTCTCTATATTTTCAGCTACAGCATGAGCAAAACATAACCATCACTCTACAGTGACCGACTTGGCAAGGTTACGAGGCTTGTCCACATCAGTGCCGCGCGCGCAAGCCGTGTGATAAGCCAGCAATTGCAGCGGGATCACGTGCAAGATGGGGCTGAGCGCGCCGTAGTGCTCGGGCATGCGGATCACATGCAGACCGGGCTCGGATTGGATCTCGGTGTCGCCGTCGGCGAAGACATAGAGCTGGCCGCCGCGGGCCCGGACTTCTTGCATATTGCTCTTGAGCTTTTCCAGCAAGGTGTCATTCGGAGCCACAGTCACAACGGGCATCTCGGCGGTGACGAGCGCCAAGGGGCCGTGCTTCAGTTCACCGGCCGGGTAGGCCTCGGCGTGGATGTAGCTGATTTCTTTCAGCTTCAAGGCGCCTTCCAAAGCGATCGGGTAATGCAAGCCTCGGCCCAGGAACAAAGCGTTTTCCTTGCGAGCGAACTCTTCGCTCCAGGCGATGACTTGAGGCTCCAAAGCCAGCACCGCCTGAACGGCCACCGGCAAGTGACGCAGCGCTTTCACATGTTCGGCTTCTTGGTCTTCACTCAGATGCCCGCGGGTTTGCGCCAGGGCCAAGGTCAACAAGAACAAGCCCACCAGTTGCGTGGTGAAGGCCTTGGTGGAGGCGACGCCGATCTCGGCACCGGCACGCGTGATGTAGGCCAACTCGCACTCGCGCACCATGGCACTGGTGGAGACATTGCAAACGGTCAGGGTGTGCTTCATGCCCAGCGAGCGGGCATGCTTGAGGGCCGCCAGAGTGTCTGCGGTTTCGCCGCTTTGGCTGATCGTAACGACCAGGGTGCGCGGATTCGGCACGCTGTCGCGGTAACGGTATTCGCTGGCGATTTCAACGCTGGTGGGGATCTTGGCAATGCTTTCCAGCCAGTACTTGGCGGTGGAACCTGAGTAGAAGCTGGTGCCGCAGGCCAGGATCAAGACGTTGTCCACCTCCTTGAAGATGCGGTAAGCACCGTCACCGAACAACTCGGGGCTGATGCCGGTGATGGCTTCCAGGGTGTTGGCAATGGCCGTGGGCTGCTCGAAGATTTCCTTCTGCATATAGTGGCGATAAGGGCCCAGTTCGGCCGCGCCGCTGTGCGCATGCACGGTGCGAACCTCGCGCTGCTGCGACTCATAACGACCGGTTTCAGCGTTCAACTGGCTGATCCAGAAGCGGCCTGGCTGCAGGTCCACCACATCACCCTCTTCCAGGTAGACGATTTGATCGGTCACACCGGCCAGCGCCATGGCGTCAGACGCCACGAAGTGCTCACCATCCGCGGCTTCCATGCCCACACCCAAGACCAAGGGCGAGCCTTCGCGAGCCGCCACCACACGGTGCGGTTCATCGCGGCAGAACACGGCCACGGCGTAAGCGCCCTTCAGGCGCGGCAAGGCTTGCTGCACCGCTTCGAGCAAATCGCCGGTGTAGAGATGGTCGATCAGATGCGCGATCACCTCGGTATCGGTCTGGCTGCTGAAGACATAGCCACGCGACTTCAGTTCCGCACGCAACTCATCATGGTTCTCGATGATGCCGTTGTGCACCAGGGCGATGCGACCGACGCTGTCGGCCGCGGCATTCGGGCCTTGCGAAAAATGCGGGTGGGCGTTGTGCACCGCCGGCGCGCCATGGGTGGCCCAACGGGTGTGGGCAATGCCGGTGCCGGAGGCAATACCGTCCTCAGCCGCCAAGCCGGTCAATTCAGCCACGCGTGAAGTGCTGCGGGCGCGCTTCAGGCCGCCGTCTTGGTGCACGGCCACGCCGCAAGAGTCATAGCCCCGGTATTCGAGACGCTTCAGGCCCTCGATCAAGATTGGGACGATATTGCGCTGGCTGACGGCTCCGACGATTCCACACATGATGTTGGGCTCCAGAAAATGTTTGGGCTTGAGTTCGGAGCGAATCGTAGGCATTCAACCGAAATGATTGCTTTCAAAATATCAATCTATTTGAAATAATTAGCCACACCCATATATCGGCGACGACATATTTCACGAGTAGGCTATTTATGAATGATTCGGTCACATCGTTGGAGTTGGACGCCAGCGATCTGCGCATCCTGGAGCTGCTGCAACAAGATGCCGCACTGTCCAACCAAGACTTGGCCGGTCTGGCTCATGTCTCGCCAGCGACCTGTTTGCGGCGCGTCAAGCGCTTGGTAGACACCGGCATCATCGAGCGCCGAGTGGCGCTGCTGTCGGCTGAAAAGCTCGGCGCGGGGCTGACGGCCATCGTTGAAATCACTTTGGACCGACAGGGTGCTGAACATCTGCAGGCTTTTGAGGCGCGAGTGCTGGCTGATGTGGCCGTGCAGCAGTGTTACCAGGTGTCCCCTGGGCCCGACTTTGTGCTGATTTTGCAGGTACCCGATATGCCGGCCTACCACGCCCTGGTGCTGCGCCTGTTCACCCAGGATGCCAATGTGCGCAACGTCAAGGCTTTCTTCAGTGTGCGACGCGGCAAGTTTGAGCCGCGCGTTCATTTGCCTAGCCGCTGAACGATTCAACAGCCAGGCCGGCGAACAAGAAAAAAGCGGCCCGAGGGCCGCTTTTTGGTTCAAGGCAGAACGCGTCGAAGCGATCAGGCCTTGTTGCGACGGCGCGCAGCGCCAGCCACCACCCACAGGCCCAGGGCCATCAGGGCATAGGTTTGGGGTTCAGGAACAGCGGTCACGCTCGCGATGAAGTCAAGGTGCGAGAACACGGCGGTGGAACCCGACAGGTCGCCATAGCTGGACTTGTTGACCGAGCTCACATCGCAGTCCAGACCGAAGGTGCTGCAAGCTTGCCAGCCCCAGGAATGCACACCCGACAAGACCCACTCGCTACCGTTCCAGACGAAGTCGCCACCCCCGGAGTCTCCGCCGGCAATCAGGCCTTCCATGCCGCCCAAGCCTTCATTGCTGCTGAACTTGTTGCCGGTCATGTCAGCAATGCGCTGCATGGTGTTGTTCTGTGCAGTGCCCTTGTCGAAGTCCACCATATAGGTGACACCGTGCTTGTAGTAATTCTCGTCGTAGCCCCAATCCGGACCCACCGCATCGCCCACCACCTTGTTGAAGGTCTTGCTGTCGATGTCAAAGGTGTTGAAGGCGTAGTGACCGTACTTGCCGTCATTCCAGTTGGTGGCAGTGTTTGCGCCGCCATTGCTGGTGGTGCCATAGCCGGCGGTCAGATGAGTCTTGCCCACATCGTTGGTGGTGCTGAGGTTGTAGCCCTTGATGGTCGTAACCGGGGCGTCCAGCTTCAAGATGGCGATGTCTGCGCCCGTGTCCAGTTCGCCAGTCCAGCCGGCGTGGATGAAGGCATTGCCCACCGAGACATTGCGGGTCTCAACGGCCTTGCCGTCGTACCAACCAAACTGCACGGTCATTTTGCTGAAGTCGTCAGCGCAGTGCGCGGCGGTCAGCACGTACTGACCACCCGCCAGCAGCGAGCCCGAGCAGGCGTAGTTGCCGCCCGAGGTGGTGAAGCTCAGACGAGCCACGCCGTCCAGCAAGCCGGCCACGCCGCCAATGTTTTGGCCGGGGGCAAAACGCCAGTTCGCGGGGTCGCTGGTGTTGCCAGTCAGCGGATCCATGCCAATCGCGCTGGCAGGAGGCAAGCGCAGGTTTGCTGCGTTTTGATCGCCGGCGGCGTGGGCGGCGCCGACCAAAGACAGCAGCGCGGCTGCGGCGATGACATTCAAATGCTTGACCAAGGTCCTACTCCTCAAAATTTGTTTTAAAACGATCGATGCCCTGATCAACGCTGCCAGGCGGTGCCCGAAACTGTCATTGCCAGTGGTTCTTTTGTACCCATCGATGCGTGAATATTGTCACGCCACCGACACCCCGCCAACCCCTACACAAGGGCAGTGAAAACCCCATCAAGGAAGTCACCTAGCCGAGGTGACAGGCAGTTATGCAAGCGGCGCCCTTGGACCTTTCGATCCAAGGGCGCCGTCTCTTGTTGGCCTTCAGAAGGCCACGTGATGTCAGCCTTGCTTGCGACGGCGAGCGGCAGCGGCCACACCAATGAGGCCCAGGGCCATCAAGGCATAAGTCTGCGGCTCAGGCACAGCGGTCACGCTGTTGATGAAAGCCGCATGCGAAAACACAGCGGTGGAGCCCGACAGGTCACCGTAGCTGGAGCCGTTGGCGGTGGCGTTGTCGCAGGTTCCGGGCGTGGGGACGCCGTAATAGCTGCAAGCCGAGCTACCACCCCAGCCCCACGAGTGCACGCCAGACAGCAGCCATTCGGTGCCGTTCCAGACGAAGTCGCCACCACCCGAGTCACCGCCGGCGATCAAGCCCTCGTTGGCCAGATTCGAGATGCCGGTATTGCCCCAGTTCTGACCCACTTTGGCGCCAATACGGCCAATCGTGTTCTTGTCAGCTGTGCCGTTGTCGAAATCGACCATATAGGTCACGCCGTACTTGTAGTAGTTGGCGTCATAGGCTGGATCAGCCAGGCTGTTCAGCGTCTTGCTGTCGATGTCGAAGGTATTGAAGGCGTAGTGGCCGTAGTTGCCGTCATTCCAGTTGGTTGCACTATTGGTGTTGGCCGCCTGGGTGGTGCCATAACCCGCCATCAAATGCTCTTTGCCCACATCGTTGGTGGTGCTGATCTTGTAGCCCTTGATGGTGGTGACCGCTTGGTCGAGCTTCAGGATGGCGATATCGGCGCCGGTGTCGAGATCGCCGTTCCAGCCGCTGTGCACGGTAGCGCCGCCCACAGCCACATTGCGCGTAACGGTCGCCGTGCCGTTGTACCAGCCGAACTGCACCTTCATGCTGGTGAAGTCATCGGCACAGTGGGCCGCGGTCAGCACGTATTGGCCGCCTTCCAGCAGCGAACCCGAGCAAGCCCAACTGCCCGACGAATTGGTGAAGCTCAAGCGAGCCACGCCGTCCAGCGCGCCAGCCACGCCGCCGATCGTCTGGCCCGGCGCAAAGCGCCAGTTCGATGGTGCCGAGGTGTTGCCCGTGCTGGGGATCAAGTTGTCCAGCGAGGTGACTTGCCCGTTGCTGGCTTGCGCTGCGCCAGTCAGGGCCAAAGCAGCAGCGGCTGCGAGCAGTTTGATGGTGTGAACCTTTGCCATGATGTCCGAGTCCTTCCGTGATCGGCGCCCACAGGCGCCTCCTCCCAAGCGACTCAAAGCCTCTTGTGCCTGAGCCGCGCCAGACGATGCAGCGTGCTGCAATCGATGGCGGGAATATGTCACGCTCGAAGCCGGGGGCAACTGATGGCTTTTGCCGAAGTGCAAACCCTTAGGCACTCACCCAGTTGACCTGCTAGACGCCCCTCTTGTAGACGCGCAGCCTTTCAGGCCATCAGGATTTCAGGATCAGCAAACCCTTCAGATACTCCCCTTCCGGGAAGCAAATGGTCTGCGGGTGGTCTGGCGTGGCGCCGACGCGGTCGAGGATGAAACCGTCCACCTGCGCATCCAAACCCGCACCGGCCACAATTTTGTGGAACAAATCGGGTGAGATTCCACCTGAACAAGAGAAGGTGAACAGCAGCCCTCCCGGCGCTAGCAGGCGCAGCGCCAAACGGTTGATGTCTTTGTAAGCGCGCGCCGCACGCTCTGCGTGGGCTGCAGTGGGGGCGAACTTAGGCGGATCCAGCACGATGGCATCGAACTGGCGACCCTCCTTTAAAAAGCCCCGCAGGGTGGCATTCACATCGGCGTCCATGGCCTGGTGGCGAGCGGGATCAAACCCGTTCAAGACCACATGAGCTTGCGCTCGCGCCAGGGCCGGCCCCGAAGAATCCACACTGATCACCTGCTCGGCACCACCGGCCAAGGCCGCAACGGAGAAGCCCCCGGTGTAGCTGTAGCAATTCAAGACAGTCTTGCTGCCGTAGTGCCGGACGGCGTCGGCAAAACGTTTGCGGTTGTCTCGCTGATCCAGGTAATAACCCGTCTTATGGCCTTCAGCCACGTCCAAGCTGAGGCGCCACTCGTGTTCGCTGATCGTCACTTCTGTCGCGCCTTCGCCACGCAGCCAACCGGTTTGAAGGGGCAGGCCTTCGAGCTCGCGGACTTGCGCGTCGGAGCGCTCATACAGACGACTCAGGCCGGTGGCGGCCATCAAGTGCTCGATGATCTGCGCCTTCCAGCGCTCCACCCCGCTGGAGAGAAACTGTGCCACCAAGGTGTCGGCATAACGGTCGACCACCAGGCCGGGCAAGCCGTCGGCTTCGCCATGAATCAATCGGATCGAGTCCGAAGCGACCGGCAGGCGTGCTCGCATGGCCAAGGCACGGGCGATGCGCCGCTGGAAGAAGGCGCTGTCGATGCGCTCACTCTCGTCAAAGCTCCACGCGCGCAGGCGAATCTGCGATTGCGGACTGAAGGCAGCCCAGCACAGGAACTGCCCTTCGGCCGATTCAACACGCACGGTTTCGCCGCTGTCCGCCCCGCCGCGAGCAATGGAGCTTTCAAAGACCCAGGGATGGCGGCGCTCCAAAGAGCGCTCTTTGCCGGGACGGATGACAACTTTTTTCATGGCCTGGACCTTTTCTTTCGCACAAGTTCAACGCGCCAGGCTGCCAAAGGCATAACCGACCGAGAGGTTCAGCAGCGGCGCGGATTGGGCGCCACTGCGCATGCCGCGCCAGTGACCCAGGCCCGCGCGCAAACGCAGGCGTTCGCCTTCCCACAGCGCATAGGCTTCGGCCTGCAGCAAGGCGCCGCCACCCACATCCACCCCGCCGCCGCCAGCCGCGCCGGCGAGCAATTCGGCGCCGAAACGCGTGGAAGCCCACAGCGGCTGGGTCTGCAGGCCCAGGCCAAACAGCCCGAAGGAATAGGCGCCGGCCTTGCCGAAAGCCGCACTGCCGGCCTGCGCAACGCCGTAGACCGAAGGCGTCAGCTCACGCGTCATCACCATGGCCATCTGGCCAATCGCGTCTTGGCTGCCATTCTTGAAGCGAACCTTGGGCAGGTATTGATAGCTGGCAAAGAGCTGCTGGGTGCGCACCGTGCCGGACTCTTGTTCCAGACTGTTGCCAATGGAAGGCGTGATGTCCAGCGGCAAGGCCAGGCCCAAGCGGACAAAATTGGCCGAGAACTGGCCGCGCGGCGCTTTGCTGAGACCCCCATCCAGGCGCACGGTCGCACCCCAAGGCGTGATCCAGCGCAGCGTTGGGCCGGCACGCAACAGCCAACCGCTGCCGGTATCGATATTGCCACCGCCGCCCAAGCCCAAGCCTAACTGCCCGCCTGCGCGCAAACGGGGGCTGCCAATCGCCCAGTCTTGCCCGGCCGTAGCCAGCACCTCCATATAGCCGTCGGCGCCGCCCTGTGCGGCACCGGCAGCCTCGACGCCCCACCAGCTGCCATCGGCGATGTACTGGCGCAAGTCCGCGCCGGCAAAGCCCATGCGCTTGGTGCTGGGCACACCGCTGCGATTGCGGGTGCCAGCGCGCGGGGTGGCAAAGCCGCCCTGCAAAGCGATTTCGTCAAAGCCCATGCCTGTGCGCTGGCTGGCGCGACCGCGCTTACCCGAGTCGCTGGGCGCGAAGCTGGCAAAGCTGCTCGAGCGCCCCAGCACCAAGCCGATGCTGCTGTCGCTGATATTGCCGCTGGGGAAGCGAACATGGCTGAGCGCCACGCCGCTGTACCAGTCGCCCGCCTGCAAACGCAAGGACAACTCGGGCCGCAACATCAGTCCGCCACCAAAGCGCACCTGATTCGAGCCGACGCCCCCGCCAGCTCCGGCGTACAAACCGGCCGCCACATGTGCGTTTGAGCCCAAGCGCCAGCGTCCTTGAGCCGTCAAGCCGAGCGTGAACAGTCCACCGTAATTGCCCTTGGCCGCGCCATAGACGCTGGGGCCGAAACCCCAATCGTCGTTGACCGCCATCAAATAGCTGCCGCCCAGCAAGGCAGTCTTGTCGCCATTGGGCATGCGCAGCGGCGTCCAGCTGGTTTCAATCGCGGCAGGACGCAAAGAGGCGGGGCGCACGAGCGCAGCATCGGCGCCCACGGCAGCACCAGACTGAGTCAAGGAAGCCAGCGCGACCGCAAGGGGCGCCAGGGCGGGCAAAGTAGGCATGGTCTGAACAGAAAGTGACATTAGTTTTTTCGCTTCGCCCGCGGGTGCGCGGCGTCGTAGATTTTCGCTAGGTGTTGAAAGTCCAGCTGGGTGTAGACCTGGGTGGTGGTGATGTGGGCATGGCCCAGCAGTTCTTGCACCGCTCGCAAATCACCACTGGACTGCAGCAGATGCGAAGCAAAGGAATGGCGCAACATATGCGGATGCACATGGCTGGGCATGCCTGCGGCCAAAGCACGCTGTTTCAGCATGGCGCGAATCTGCGAAGCGCCGAAACGAGCCCCACGAGCGCCGACAAACAAGGCCGCCTCATCCGCACGAGCCAATTGCCCCCGCACCGCCAGCCATTGCTGCAGGGCTTGCATCGCGGCTGCGCCGACGGGCACGCTGCGGCGCTTGGATCCTTTACCCAGCACATGAGCCTCGCCAGCCTGTTGATCCACCCAACCCAGCGCTTGAACGCTGGCCAACACATCCAGTCCGACCACCTCAGAAATCCGCAAGCCGCAGCCATACAGCAACTCGACCACACAGCGGTCGCGCGCCTCGGTGCGCACGTCCAGTGCTGCGGCCTCGGGCTGGTAGTCCGCCAATTGCACGGCATCGTCCACGCCCAAGGCTTTGGGCAAAGGCTTAGGCGCTTTAGGCGCTCGCAATCCTTCAAAGGGATTCAGATCCACCAAGCGCTGTTGACCCAGCCAGCGATACAAGCCTCGCCAGACCGACAGCATCAAAGCCAGGCTACGCGGGCCGAGATCGCTTTGCGCATGCAGCGTGGCCAACAAAGCGCGCGCCTGATGCGAACGCAGCGTCAGCAGATTTTGGCCACGCTGTGCAGCCAAACCCTGCAAACGCCGCAGGCCGTCTTCATAAATGAGCAAGGTGCGTGGCGCCAGTCGGCGCTCCACCCGGACATGGCTCAAATAATCCAGCAGTTGAGAGGCCAGCGGCTCCGGCGCATCCGCAGCGTTGAAATCTTCTTCAGACACGCCTAGGCCGCATGCGATCAGGGCTGCGTGGATTCAGCGCCGGCGCCCTTGCCCGCGCCGTTCTGAGGCGCCAGGCGCGACAAAGCCGCGCTGGCGATCTCACCCACACGCGACAAGAACTCGGTGCCCATCTCCGCGGTGTAGCGAGTCGGATCGGGCGAACCCAGCACCAGCAAGCCAATGCTCTGGCCCGGCTGCGCGCCCAAGGTCAGCGGAATCAAGGCCAGGGAGCTGGCGTTGGCGGCCGCGCCCTCCTCACCACTCAACCAGCGCGCCGCCTCAAAGCCGGAGTTGACGCCGCAATAGGGCTGACTCAGGCTGGCCGCAAAGCTCTTCACATCTTGGCTGACAGCCTGAGCGAACTCAGCCCCAGCGTGCTCGGGCGCCACATCCCAAAGGCGCAAACCCGCCAGCGGAATCATGAACTGGTGGCGCAACTCCTGCGTCAACACCGCCGGCAGCTCGGCCGGCTGTGCCGTCAGCATCAGACGTTTGGTCCAGCGATGCAGACGGTCGGCAATGGCCACATTTTCTTGGCCGTTGCGGATCATCTCGATGATCTTGAACTCCAGGCCCTTGATCTTCTCGCGCAGCATTTCGGCCTGACGCTCTTGCAAGGAAACCGCGCGGGCACTGTGCGGGTGGGTCAATTGCACCGAAGCCAAGAGTTCGGCGTGGCGCTCAAAAAAGCCCGGCGTATTGGCCAAAAAGTCCGCGATGTCTTTTTCGGTAATGCCCTGCGTACCCAGTTCTTTACTCACAGCTCGATCTCTCCTTCAAACACGGTTTGCGCAGGTCCTGTCAAGAACACCGGCGCTTGCAGACCGGCGCTCAGGCCGGCCCATTCGATTCTCAAATCACCCCCGCGGGCATGCACTTCCACCGCCTCGTCCAGCAAACCCAAACGGATGCCGGCCACCACGGCAGCGCAGGCCCCCGTGCCACAGGCCAGGGTTTCGCCGGCATCGCGCTCAAACACCCGCAGTCGCACCTCTTGGCGCGACACGATTTGCATAAAGCCGGCATTGACCTTGCGCGCAAAGCGCGCATGCGCCTCCACCAAGGGTCCGATCCGTTCCACTGGCGCTGCGTCCACATCGGCAACCAATTGCACCGCATGCGGGTTGCCCATGGACAGCACGGCGACTTCACAAGCAGCCTCAGCCAGCGGCCATAAGTCGAAGCCACCCAAGTGGCGAGCGTTCAAGCCCTGCGAATCAAAGGGCAGGCGCGCGTGTTCAAACACCGGCGCGCCCATGTCCACGCTAACCCGGCCGTCTTCGCGCAAATGCAATTCCAGCAAGGCATTGACGGTCTGCACCCGGATGCTGCGCTTGGGGCTGAGGCCTTTCTCGTTCACATAACGAACAAAGCAGCGGGCGCCATTGCCGCAGTGCTCGACCTCGTCACCGCTGTTGTTGAAGATGCGGTAGCGAAAGTCCACCTCGGGCGAGTCGCTGCGCTCGATCACCAAGATCTGGTCACAACCCACGCCAAAGCGCCGATCGCCCAAACGGCGGATCTGCTCGGGGCTCAAGGTCAAGGGGGCTTGCAGGGCATTGATGACGCAAAAGTCATTGCCCGCGCCCTGCATTTTGGTGAAGCGCAGTTTCATTCTTGGATTATCACCGCGCGCCTCTGCGTGGCACCTGGCTCGCCCTCAGTTGTAGAAAGACGGCTCGCCCTCCGGTCGTGTCTTGAAGCGTTTGTGCACCCACAGGTACTGCGCCGGGTTCTCGCGCACCCGCGCTTCCAGCCAGGCATTCATCTGCGTCGCATCCGCCACCAGGTCGCCGCTGGGGTAGCCCTCGGGCGCGGCCCAAGCCTCGACCACATAGCCTTGGCCGCCCGGCAGCATGGTGACGATCAAGGGTTGCACCACCATGCCCATAGAACTGGCGATCTTGGAGGGCGCAAGCAAGGTGCAGGTCGACACGCCGAAGAAAGGCACAAAGGCCGAATCCTTGACGCCAAAGTCCATATCGGGCGCGTTCAAAAAGGCATAGCCTTGGCGAATCAAGCGCAAAACGGGGCGGATGCCCTCGTGCCGGTCGACAAACGCGGTCTTGCCGAAGCGAGCACGGCCCGCCAGCATGCGGGCGTCAAACACCGGATTGCTTTGCGGCTGATAGACATCAACGCCCGGATTTTTCTGATTCAACATCAGCGCCGGCGCGGCCCATTCCAGGCCCGCGAAATGCGGCAACACCCACATCACCGGCGCTTCGCTGGTCTCGGCCAGTTTGATGTCTCCCTTGATCTGAACCAGGCTTTGCAGGCGCTCGGCCGAGGCAAACCAAAGCAGACCTCGCTCCAACACGCTGCGCCCCATCCAGCCAAAGTGCTCACGCGCCAGTTGCTCACGCTCAGCAGCGGAGCGCTCGGGAAAGCAGAGTTCCAAATTGCGCAAGGCAATCCGGCGACGGCGTTTCGCCAGATGCCAAAGCAGCCAACCTAGACCGCGACCCAAGGCCGCCAAGATCGACAGGGGCAAAAAATGCAAGAGCCACAACAGGCCGATGGCGAAATGCGCGGCGAGGCGAGATCCCATGTTCAAGCCTCCCGTCCGGCGTCAACGTCGGCAGGCGCGACGCCAATATCGAGGCCGCGGGGTTGCTTGTAGCGGTTGTAGCCCCAGAGGTACTGCTCGGGGGCCAGGCGGATCAACTGTTCCATGGATTGATTGATGAGGGAGGCTGCGGATTCTGGCGCGGAATCGGCCGAAATTTCGGGCCCCGGGTAGACGTGAATGGCATAACCGCGCCCGGCGCTCAGTCGCTCCCCCCAAATCAGCAACGGTGTCGCACCGGTTTGTTGCAGCAAACGCGCCGCCAAAGTCATGGTGTAGGCCGAGCGGCCAAAGAAAGGCGCCCACACCCCCAAGCCCTCGGGCGGCACCTGATCGGGCAAGAGACCAATGGTTTGACCACGGCGCAGCGCGCGGATCATTTGCCTCACACCCGCCAAAGTCGCGGGCGCGGTGGCCAAACCTGGCCGACTGCGCGAGGCCTCCACCACGGTGCGCAACCAAAGCTGCCGCGCCGGACGATACAAGACGGTGATCGGAGCCTCCGGGCTGGCAAAGCGCTCGGCATAGGCTTGCGCGGTGATTTCGAAACAACCCAAATGCGGCGTCAACATCACAATGCCTCGCCCATGAGCCAGCGCCTGTTCGATCAATTCAGCGCCATGCCAGCGCACAAAATCCCCCAGCGGCAAACTCGGCGGGCGCATCCACAACCAGGGGATCTCCATCATCATGCGTCCGGCACCGGCAATGCCCCCACGCGCCGCGCGCCACGCCAGTCCAGCGATCTGCACATTCGCCTGGTAGCGACGCCGATAACTGGCCGAAGCCCAATAGGTCAACCAACCCATGCTTGCACCCACACCGTGCAGCACACGCAAGGGCAATTTCGCCAGGGTTCGGAACAGCAGCATCAACATATTTCTATAATCTCGTTATCGCCGAGTTAATTTGGACAACTTGCGGGGCGATGCGGGCTTTATTCAAATGAATGAAACATCCGCCGGGCAGCGATGCTCAACAAATGCTGCTAAAGCGTTCGCCGCGTCTCCCGACAGCACGGCAACGCCGATCAACTGTTAACTGGAGTGTAAAAGTGGCGAACAACGATTTTCTCTTTACTTCTGAATCTGTCTCTGAAGGTCACCCCGACAAAGTCGCGGACCAGATCTCGGACGCGATTCTCGACGCAATCTTCGCCCAAGACCCACGCTCGCGTGTGGCGGCCGAAACCTTGACCAACACCGGCTTGGTCGTGTTGGCCGGTGAAATCACCACCAACGCCCATGTGGACTACATCCAAGTGGCGCGCGACACCATCAAGCGCATCGGCTACGACAACACCGAGTACGGCATCGACTACAAGGGTTGCGCGGTGCTGGTCGCCTATGACAAGCAAAGCAACGACATCGCCCAAGGCGTGGACCATGCGTCTGATGATCACCTGAACATCGGCGCCGGTGACCAAGGTCTGATGTTTGGCTATGCCTGCGATGAGACGCCCGAGCTGATGCCCGCGCCCATCTATTACGCTCACCGCCTGGTGGAGCGCCAAGCGCAACTGCGTAAAGACGGCCGCCTGCCCTTCCTGCGCCCTGACGCCAAGAGCCAGGTGACGATGCGCTATGTGGACGGCAAGCCGCACTCGATCGACACGGTGGTTTTGTCCAGCCAGCACAGCCCCGAGATGAGCGACGGCAGCAAGATGAAGCCCGAGTTCATCGAAGCGGTGATCGAAGAAATCATCAAGCCGGTGCTGCCGCCCGCTTGGTTGAAGGAAACCAAGTATCTGATCAACCCAACCGGCCGCTTCGTCATTGGCGGCCCGCAAGGCGATTGCGGTCTGACCGGCCGCAAGATCATTGTTGACACCTATGGCGGTGCCTGCCCGCACGGCGGTGGCGCCTTCTCCGGCAAAGACCCCAGCAAGGTGGATCGCTCGGCCGCTTATGCCGCCCGTTATGTGGCCAAGAACATCGTGGCTGCCGGCCTGGCTCGCCAATGCCAAATTCAGGTCGCCTACGCCATCGGCGTGGCCAAGCCCATGAATGTGACGGTGTACACCGAAGGCACCGGCGTGATCAGCGACGACAAGATCGCCGCCCTGGTCAACGAGCATTTCGATCTGCGCCCCAAGGGCATCATCCAGATGCTGGACCTGCTGCGCCCCATCTACGCCAAGACCGCCGCCTACGGCCACTTCGGTCGCGAGGAGCCCGAGTTCACGTGGGAGCGTACAGACAAAGCTGCAGCGCTGCGCGCAGCGGCTGGCCTGTAAAGCCACTCACAGTCTTTAGGCTCTAGCCCTCTCGCCAAGCCCGCGCCCTGCGCGGGCTTTTTGTTTGGCCTTTGCTGCTGAGGGCAAATGGCGGGATCTGGCGCATTGCGGTCTTTAGGGTTCCTCTTGCAGAGGCCATCGGGGGCACGATTCCGCTCATGTCCTCCGGCTCTGGCTGCGCCAGACCCTCCCCCTTTACTTCGCTTCACCGTACCCCCGACGCCCTCGGCGATTGTTCTTGCGCCACGACCAATCCTGCCGGAGCAGGACGGCTGGGCGCTCTGAACCGCGAGGTAAATGAGGAGACCCGGGCGCAAGCTCGGGGCGGGGGACTGAGCTCGGACTCAAGGCGTCCTGAGGACGGCTTGAGCCTAGCGAAGGGCTGGTCCGCTGGACCAGACAGGAGCGGCGTGAAGCCCCCAAGTGGCTTGATCGCCGCCAAGCCAAAGGACTGCAAAGCGCCATTTGCAGCCAAGCAATCCAAAAACCTCGGAACAAAAAAAACCGCCGGCACTGAGCAAGAGCCTTGCTAGGTGGCGGCGGGTTTTCAGCCTTTTATTTTGGCAAACAGCGAAAGGCGAACTTGAAGCCTTGCGAAGTGATCGGTCTTGAACTGATCCTGTTTGCTGGCGATGACAGCATGTGAAGAAAGTTTGCTGGAAGGCCAAGACATCAACAAGCCCCCCTTTGGTGGGATAGCCCCATCCACGCAAACTCACGTCTGGTATTCGCCTGGTATTTTCGGTTTGAAGTGCCGATTTCTACTCGGCAATGATGGACTCATCGCGCAACTGGCTGCGGGCCTGCTCAAACTCAGGCAACACTGAGCGCACCACCTCCCAGAAGCGGGCGCTGTGGTTCATCTCGCGCAAATGAGCCAACTCATGCGCCACCACGTAGTCGATGATGGCGGGCGAGAAATGGATCAAGCGCCAGTTCAGGCGAATCGAGCCATCGACACTGGCGCTGCCCCAGCGGGTTTGGGCCGAGCTCAGGCGCAAATGTTTCATCTCCACACCCAAGGCCTGCGCAAAGTGTTGGCAGCGAGGCTCAAACACTGCGCGTGCACGGCGCTTGAGCCAAGCTTGCGCCAGATCGCGAATCTGCTCTTCGCTGGCTTGCGCTGGCAGCCCCAAAAGCAGCAAGGCGCCGGTTTCATCCAGACGCACACCCGTCAGGTTTGGGTCTAAACGCAGCCAAACTGGCTGGCCCAGATACCTCAACATACCGCCTTCACGCCACTCGATTCGTGCCGCTTCGACACGCCGAGCGCGCTCGCCCTGCTCGACCAGCTTGCGCAAGATCCAATCTGATTTTTGCAACAGCGCCCGCTCGATATCGGCTTGCGGCAACCAACGCGGGGCACTGACGCGCAGGCCCTCGGTGCTCACGACAAAGCCGATGCTGCGGCGCCGGGCTCTGCGCAACTCATAGGCGACCCGGTGTTCACCCAAGCTCAATTCACGGGTGCTTTTGGCGGAAGGCGAGTCTGCAGCTCCGGGCGCCTTGGCCATGCGGGGCGCCACCGACTCGGTGTCCGCATGAAACAAAGACAGTTGCGAATCTTGCAGGAGCTGAGCCAGTCGCTTGAGCATGCTGTGAGCGCCTCTTGCCGAGAGTGGTAACGATCAGACTTACGCGGCCGCCGCGCTGGCCTTGGATTCGCGGTAGGCCGAGGGGTCAAGGCGACGCATTTCCGTCTCGATCCAGGTTTCGACTTCGCGCATCAATTCGCCAGCCTCTCGGCCCACCGATGGAATCGGTTTGCCAATCGAGATGTCCACCACGCCAGGCCGCAACAAAAAGCTCTTACGGGGCCAGCACACGGCCGAGTTCGCCGCAATCGGCACCACCGGCACGCCGGTTTCGATCGCCAAACGGCTGCCGCCAGTTTTGTACTCGCCCTTTTGACCCCGCGCGATGCGGGTGCCTTCAGGGAACATGATGACCCAATGGCCCAGAGCGGCCAATCGCTTACCCTGCTCGGCCACTTTGGTCCAGGCCTGAGCCCGCTTGCTGCGATCGATATGGATCATGTCCATGCGCGCCATCGCCCAACCGAAGAAAGGCACATATAGCAGTTCGCGCTTGAACACATAGGCCAAGGGGTGCGACATCAGCGCCGGGTAGGCAAAAGTCTCCCAGGTACTTTGATGCTTGGACAAGAGAATCACCGCCGAGCGCCGGTCGGCTTCAGTCGGCAAGTTCTCCATGCCCTGAATGCGCCACTGCACGCCACAGATATAGCGTGCGCCGTAAATCGCCAGACGCAACCATCCCGCGCAAGACCAGTAGACCTTGTCGCCCTTGGCGAACACAGAGATCAACAAGACGGCCAGGGCCCAGGGAATCACCGTGACGGTCAGAAACAAAACAAACAAGAAAGACCGCACAGCGGCGAGCAAGAAAGACATCAGTTCAATTCTCCAGGGCCGGTATTCGGCGGCAAGTCTTCACCGCGCGCATCGGCTTTGCTACGGCGTTCTTCATGAATCAAGGTTTCGGCAAAGGCGCTGAGGCTGGCATGCACCCGCGTGCCAGGCACCAGGGCCACCATATCGGCCAACTGCTCCTCATCCAGCATGCCCAGGCGATCGCTGCGCACCAAGTGCGGAATGCAGCCCGCCGCCTTGGCCGTCTGCAGGTCCCGCAAGGACGCGCCCACCATATGCACTTGCGACAGACCGACGCCAAAGCGCTCGCCAATCTGCAAGAGCAAACCGGGCAAGGGCTTGCGGCAATCGCAGCCCTCTTCCGGTGTGTGCGGGCAGAAGAAGGCAGCGTCCAGGCGACCGCCCTTTTCGGCCAGCAACTGATTGAGTCGCAGGTGAATGGCGTTCAGCGAGGCCATGTCCAAGAGCCCGCGGCCAATACCGGGCTGGTTGGTCGCCATCACCGTGTGCCAGCCTGCATGATTCAAGCGAGCCACGGCCTCCAGTGCACCCGGCAGAGGCTGCAACTCCTCGACCGACTTCACATGATCGTCGCGGTAATGGTTGAGCGTCCCGTCACGCCCCAAGATGACCAGCTTCATGGGGTGACTGTGATCGGAACGCATGGGCATATCCTTGTGAGTAAAGCGTTAGCTGGCCAGGCGCGACAGATCGGCCACACGGTTCATGGCCTCGTGCAGCGTCTTCAAGAGCCCCAAGCGATTGGCGCGCAAGGCCGGGTCTTCGGCGTTCACCATCACGCCATCAAAGAAAGCGTCGACCGGTGTGCGCAAGGTCGCCAGTTCGCGCAGCGATGACTCGTATTGACCCGCGTGGAAGAGGCTGTCCGCAATCGGCCGCACATTCTTCAAAGCCGTCGCCAGATGCTGCTCGGCCGCTTCCTGCAGCAGGGCCTCATCGATACGCGCCGCCACCGCCTGCTCGCTCTTCTTCAAGATATTGCCGATGCGCTTGTTGGCTGCTGCCAAGGAGGCGGCTTCAGGCAAGCCCGCAAAAGCGCGCACGGCCTGCAAACGCGCAGCCACATCGGCGAGGCGCTGCGGGCGCAGGGCCAGCACGGCGTCGACCTCTTGCGCGCTATAGCCCTGCTCGCGCAGCGAGCCAGACAAGCGATCAAAGACAAACTCGCCCAAGGCCACGCTCGGGTCTTGAATCAAAGCACCAAAAGCCGGCACCGCGGCCTGAATCAGGGCATCCAGACCCAGGCCAGACGCGCGCTCGCTGAGCATGCGCACCAAGCCCAAGGCGTGACGGCGCAAGGCAAACGGATCCTTGTCGCCGGTCGGCAACTGACCAATACCGAACATCCCGACCAGGGTTTCCAGCTTGTCGGCCAGAGCCACAACCAAGCCGACCTCGTTGCGCGGCAACTCGTCGCCGGCAAAGCGCGGCTTGTAATGGTCTTCAATGGCGATGGCCACCGCTTCGCTGAGGCCGTCATGGCGCGCGTAATAGCCCCCCATGATGCCTTGCAGCTCGGGGAACTCACCAACCATATCGGTCAACAGGTCGGCCTTGGCCAGATGGGCCGCTTGATCGACTTGCTCGGTCAGCACACCGCCGCCCAACAGCCCCGCAATCGCGCGGGCGATCGCACGCACCCGCTCGACGCGTTCGCCCTGCGTGCCCAGCTTGCCGTGGTAAACCACCTTGGCAAGACCTGGCACCCGATCGGCCAGCGTCTTCTTGCGGTCCTGATCGAAGAAGAACTTCGCGTCGGCCAGGCGCGGGCGCACGACGCGCTCATTGCCTTCAATCACCGCGCTGGCGTCGGCCGGGCTGATGGCGCTGACAACCAGGAAATGATTCGTTAGCTTGCCAGCAGCGTCCAGCAGCGGGAAGTACTTCTGATTGGCCTTCATGGTCAGAATCAGGCATTCCTGCGGCACAGCCAAGAACTCGGGCTCGAACTGGCAGCTCAGCACATTCGGGCGCTCGACCAGAGCCGTCACCTCGTCCAGCAGGGCTTCGTCCTCGATGGGCTTCAGGCCTTGCTTGGCCGCAGCCGCCTGCAGCTGGCGCGCGATCTCGGCGCGGCGCTCGGCAAAGCCGGCGATCACGGCGCCCTGATCGCGCAGCTGCGCGGCATAGCTGTCGGCGCTCTCAATCGTCAACTCAGGCGTGCTGGCCTCGAAGCGGTGGCCGCGCGTGGTGCGGCCCGATTGCAGGCCCAGGGCGGACACGGCCACCAGCTCCGCGCCGTGCAGGGCGACGATGCCGTGCGCCGGACGCACGAACTTCACATCGGTCCAGCCGTCTTTCAGCTGGTAGGTCATGACCTTGGGAATAGGCAGCTTGGCCAGGCTCTCGTCCAGGGCTTTTTGCAGGCCTTCGGCCAGGGTGGCACCGGGCACCAGCTGGTCCAGGAACAGGGCCTCGGCCTTGCCATCGGGCAAGCGCTTGAGCTGGGGCAGCACCGAGGTATCGGCGCCGATGCTGGCCAGCTTCTTCAGCAGGGCCGGCGTGGCTTGACCTTCGGCGTTCAGCGCCACCGCCACCGGCATCAGCTTTTGCTGCACGGCGCGGTCGGCGGCCTTGGGCGCCACATTCGTCAGGTGCAGGCCGAGGCGACGTGGCGTGGCGATGGCGGTCGCTTGCGCGCCCTCGCCCACCAGGCCCTGGGCCTTGAGGCTGTCCACCAGCACGGCGGAGAAAGCCTCGCCCAGCTTTTTGAGCGCCTTGGGCGGCAGCTCTTCGACAAACAGTTCGATCAGCAGGTTCTTGTGCGCGCTCATAACTCAGGCCGCCTTTGCTTTCTTTTCAATCTGGGCGATGACTTGCTCGGCCCATTCCTTCGGTGCCATCGGGAAGCCCAGGCGTGCGCGGCTGTCCAGATAGCTCTGCGCCACGGCGCGTGCCAGATTGCGGATGCGGCCGATGTAGGCCGCGCGCTCGGTCACGCTGATGGCGCCGCGGGCGTCCAGCAGATTGAAGCTGTGGCCGGCCTTGAGCAGCTGCTCGTAGGCGGGCAGCGCCAGCTGCTGCTCCATCAGGTGCTTGGACTGCTTCTCGTGCGCGGCAAAGGCGGTCAGCAGGAACTCGACGTCACTGTGCTCAAAATTGTAGGTCGACTGCTCGACCTCGTTCTGATGGAAGACATCGCCATACTTGATGTCCGGCGCGCCGTCCTTGCCTTCGACGTAGACCAGGTCATAGACCGACTCCACGCCCTGCAGATACATGGCCAAACGTTCCAGGCCGTAGGTGATCTCGCCAGTGATGGGCTTGCAGTCGATGCCGCCGACCTGCTGGAAATAAGTGAACTGGGTCACTTCCATGCCGTTGAGCCAAACCTCCCAGCCCAGGCCCCAGCAGCCAAGGGTCGGGTTCTCCCAGTCGTCCTCAACGAAGCGCACATCGTTCTTCTTCAGATCAAAGCCCAGGGCTTCGAGCGAGCCGAGATAGAGCTCCAGGATGTTGGCCGGCGCGGGCTTGAGCACCACCTGGTATTGGTAGTAGTGCTGCAGGCGATTCGGGTTCTCGCCGTAGCGGCCGTCCTTGGGGCGGCGGCTCGGCTGAACGTAGGCGGCCTTCCAGGGCTCAGGGCCCAGGGCGCGCAGAAAAGTGGCGGTGTGGCTGGTGCCGGCGCCGACTTCCATGTCGTAAGGCTGGAGGAGCGCGCAGCCCTGCTTGGACCAGTAGTCCTGCAGGGTCAGAATGATTTGCTGGAAACTCAGCATGGGCGTGATGGTGAAAAGCCAAACATTGAGGAAAGCGGCCGCGCCAAGACTGAGCAGCCGCTAGAAACTGCGCCCGATTCTACGAGGCGCGCCGACGCCACCCGGCAAAGCCCAACAGCAAGGCCAAAGCCGCGTAGAACGGCCAGAGCCCAAAGGCCTGCAGCCAGCGTGCATAAGGGGTGCTGCCGCTGCGACCTTCGACCTCGGCCTCTAGGACGCCAGTGGTGGCAGGCGCCAGGCGAGCTGTGACGCGACCACGGTGGTCCAGCACGGCGGTGGCGCCGGTATTGGTTGAACGCACAAAGGGCCGCTGAAACTCCAGCGCGCGCATTTGCGAGAACTGCAGATGCTGGTCTTGCACCATCAGCGTGCCGAACCAGGCCAGATTGCTGGCGTTGAAAAACACGGTCGCTGCGGCCTCGCCATTGACGCTGTCCACAATGTCTTCGCCAAACAAATCTTCATAGCAAATCAAAGGGCGCAAGCGCTGGCCGGCCACCGTGAAGCTGCGTTGATGCTGGCCACGCCCCTGGTCGTCCATGGGGATTTGCATGGCGCGCACAAACCAATGGAAGCCGGGCGGTATGAACTCGCCAAAGGGCAGCAAATGGCGCTTGCCGTAGTCGTAAGGCGCATTGCCGCCGAAACTGACCAGGGAATTGACATAGCCGTCCCGCTCATTGCCGATGAACACACCCAAGAGCAAGGGGCGCTGGGCCGCGCTTGTCTGCAGGCGCAGCAAATAGCCTTCGTCCAAATAGTCGAGCGGCAAAGGCACCACCGATTCGGGCGTCAAGACCACCTGGCCTTTTGCGGATTCGATCAGCGTGGCCAGGCGATCCAAGTTCGACTCCATCAAATCGCGGTCAAACTTTTGGTCTTGCGGCACATTCGGCTGCAAGAGCGAGACCCGCAACTGGCCGGTGCTTTGGGTGAAATCTTGCGGCAAGAGCAGACCCAGGCCGATCAAGATGGCAATGGCCAGCGCAGGACGCCAGCGCTGCTGCAGGCTCAAGCCCGCCAAGGCCATGGCCAAAGCAGCCGCCAAGGCCGTGATGCCGTAGACCCCGATCCAAGGCGCCCAAGAAGCCAAGGGCCCGACCGTGTGGGCATAGCCGCCCACAATCCAGGGGAAGCCGGTCATCAGCCCGGCGCGCAGCAACTCGCCGCCTAAGAAACAGGCGGGCCAGATCAGCCAAGGCCAGCCGCGGTAATCCGACGTGCCGCGCAGATAAGCAGCCAGCGCCATCGCCGCCGCGTAATAGCAGGCCAAAAAGGCCGCCAAGAGCGAAATCGCCAGCGCCGCCAGCAGCCAGGGAATATGACCAAACTGGTGCAGACTGACCTGAATCCACCAAACGCCAGAGCCCAGCCAAGCAAAACCGAAGAGACCGCCGCGCCAGGCCGCCTCTTTGGGCGTGGCCGCCCAAGTGACGCGCGCCAACAGCGCCAGCGCCAAGGGTTGCAGCCACCAGAGTTCGGTGGGCGAAAAAGAGGCGGTGTGAAGAAAGCCGGCCAGCAAGGCCAGGCCGGCGGCGAGTCGGCCCCGCATCAGTCGGCAGGCTTATCGGCTCGAGTGACCTTGAACCAGCGCACCGCGCCGCCGCGAGTCAACATCACCGAAAAGCGCAGGCCGCCAACTTCAACCACTTCGCCCCGGCGCGGCACGCGGCCATGCTCTTGGGCGATCAAGCCGCCGATGGTGTCGAACTCGTCCTCGGGGAACTCGATCGCAAAGGCCTGATTGACGGCCGCGATGGTGGTGTCACCGGCCACACGCTGGCTGCCATCGGCCAAGGTGTAGATGCTGGATTCGCCGTCTTTGTCATCGAACTCGTCTTCGATCTCACCGACGATTTCTTCCAGCACATCTTCAATCGTGATCAGCCCGGCCGTGTTGCCGAACTCATCGATGACGATGGCCAAGTGGTTGCGATTCGAGCGGAAATCGCGCAGCAATTCGTTCAGGCCCTTGCTCTCGGGCACGAAGACGGTGGGGCGCAGCAAGGCGCGCAGATTCAACTCGGGCGCGCGCTGGATCTTCAGCAGGTCTTTGGCCAGCAAGATGCCAATGATGTTGTCACGCTGCCCCTCAAAGACCGGGAAGCGCGAGTGGCCGGCATCAATCACCAGCGACAGCAACTCGTCGTAGGGCGCCTCGATGTCCAGCAGGTCCATGCGCGGCGCGGCGACCATCACATCACCTGCGCTCATCTCGGCCATGCGCAGCACGCCTTCCAGCATCTGGCGTGATTCGGGTTCAATCAACTCACGTTGCTCGGCCGAGGCCAGGGTTTCGATCAGCTCGCTCTTGGAATCGGGGCCGGGATGGAGAAATTCCAACATACGGTCCAGCAGACCCCGTGGTTCAGCGGCTTGTTTGTGGCCCCCTCGATGAGAGGGCCGACTAGGATGAGGTTCAGACACAGGAACTTCGTGTCGTAGTTGCACAGGCCTGCAGAATAACCGATTGACATGACTACCCTCTTGCAGGACAGTCACCCGCCCCCATATCAGGGCCAGTCATTCTCTGTGCTTCTCTTCGTGCCTCGGCACCTGAACATCATGTCCAACGAACAAAAAGGCCTCATTCCCGTCACCATCTTGACGGGTTTTCTCGGTTCCGGCAAAACCACCCTGCTCAAGCGCGTGCTGACCGAGGCTCACGGCCAGAAGATCGCCGTGATCGAGAACGAGTTCGGCGAGGAAGACATCGACACCGACATCTTGGTGGCCGATACCGAAGAGCAGATCATCCAGATGAACAATGGCTGCGTCTGCTGCACCATTCGCGAAGACCTGCGCACCACCTTGTCCGACCTGGCCGCCAAGCGCCGCAAGGGCGAGCTGAAGTTCGACCGTGTGGTGATTGAGACCACCGGCGTGGCCGACCCCGGTCCGGTGGCGCAAACCTTCTTCATGGACGATGAGATCGCCGAAAGCTATCTGCTGGACTCGATCTTGACCCTGGTCGACGCGGTGCATGCTGAAGAGCAGCTGAACACCCGCCAGGAGGCACGCCGCCAAGTCGGTTTTGCCGACCAGATCTTCATCAGCAAGGCCGATCTGGTCGAGCCCGCCAAGATCGACGCACTGGCGCACCGCCTCAAGCACATGAACCCGCGCGCGCCTCAGCAAGTGGCTCATTTTGGTGAAGTGGCCCTGGCCAAGATCTTTGATCTGCGCGGCTTCAACCTGAATGCCAAGCTGGAGATCGACCCCGACTTCCTGAATGCCGACGCGCATGATCACGACCATGACCATGACCATGAGCACGGAGAGCATTGCAATCACCCGCACCACCATGTGCACGACGACGATGTGAAGTCCTTCGTGTTCAAGTCAGAGCGCCCCTTCAATCCCGCCAAGTTGGAAGACTTCCTCGGCGCCATCGTGCAGGTCTATGGCCCCAAGATGCTGCGCTACAAGGGCGTTCTTTATATGAAGGGCACCGACAAGCGGGTGATCTTCCAAGGCGTGCATCAATTGATGGGCTCGGACCTCGGACCGAAATGGATGCCGGGAGAGAAAAAGGCGAGCAAAATGGTTTTCATCGGCATCGACCTTCCCAAAGAGATTCTCTTGCAAGGCATGGAAGGCTGTTTGGCCTGAAGTGACAGATAGAAACAATCGTCATTCAAGCAAGATTTAGGCGTTCAATGAACGTGGCTACAATCCGCGGCGCCTAAAGTGCGAGAACTAGCTGGTCCCGACTGAAATCTAGCCTGACAGAGACATAAAAACTGCCAGAGCGAGGAGAGCAACGTGAACAAGACCCAGGCCCCGAAAACCGCCCTTCCGACAAGCTCAGAGGCCTCGAAATCCGACGCCGCTGAGAAGTCTGCAGCCAAAACCACGGCCAAGGCGGCTTCAAAGTCCAAGGCAGATGCCGAGGTCGGGCTTGCCACGCTCGAAGCCAGCCCCACACCGACCGGAACCAGCCGCTTCGCTGACCGATTCGCCCCTCCGAAGCCGCCAACGCGACAAATGAATAGCCCCGTGATTGAAAGCCCTCAAAACGGCAATAAAGCCGCCAAGTCCGACCCGAAACTGGCCAATGCTTGGAAGACCAAGCCCGGCAACGAGCTGACCGATGCCGAAGTGCTGGCCATGCCCGAAACGGAGTACATGGGCGCCAAGCAGATCGAATTCTTCCGCGCCAAGCTGACTGAGTTGAAGAATGGCGTCTTGTCCAATGCCGGTGAAACCACCGAGCATCTGCGTGAAGACACCTCCATCGTGCCCGACCCGGCCGACCGCGCCACCATCGAGGAAGAGCACGCCCTGGAACTGCGCACCCGCGACCGCGAGCGCAAGCTGCTGAAAAAGATCATCCAATCGCTGGCGCGACTGGACAACGGCGAGTACGGCTATTGCGACGAAACCGGCGAGCCGATCGGCCTGGGCCGCTTGATCGCCCGTCCGACCGCCTCGCTGTCGCTGGAAGCCCAGCAACGCCGCGAAATGAAGCAAAAGATGTTTGGGGACTGATCTGATGCCGAGCCAGCGGCCGCTGCTGAACAGTGGCCCGGCTTGCAGCTCAAGTCTTGGGCCCCATGGCCCAGACTGATCGTTCACCCGATTCACGACAGGTCCAGCGCGCATGACAGAACCGAAAGACGGCGAGAGCTTCTTCCGCAAAGTCGCGCGCTTTGTGGCCAACCCAACCACCGATTGGGCTGAAATCAATTCCCGCCAAGATGACCCCGAGGGGGATCAGGCCAAGGCCGAACTGCGCGCCATGGTCGACCGCAAGCGCCGCAACGACTTTGTGCGCAAGCGTGAACTCGATATGTTGCGCCGCATCCGCCGCGAAGGCCTCACACCCGAGCAGCTGGCGGCCCTGGGCTCGGCCGCATCGTCACGATTGGACGATGTCGACCGCATCAGCGAGCTGAATTCCAAGATTGATCTGGGCGTGAAGGCCAAGATCGACGAGATTGAACAGCAAATGGCGGGCGAGCATTTCCCCACCACGCAAGCGCAACCCAAGCATCCGCCCGGTTTTTTTGAAACCAGCACCCGGCCGCAGCACTTTGCGCCGACCACGACCACCGATGCGGCTGCCCCTACGGTGTTGGCCAACTCGCCAACTGGCCGGGTCAGCGAGTTCGCTTCCGCCGAAGAATTAGAGCGCCTGGAATCGGTGCCGCCGCCTGCTGCCGTGGTGATGGGCGCCGGTATGTCGCCGCTGTCGGACGCCAAGCCCAGCGTGCTGCCGAACCTGCCCCATCTGCCTGAAGCGCCTGCGCCGCGCGACTTGCCGCCCTTGGATATGCCCTTGAGCTTCAGCATCGCGCAGCGTGCCCCAATGGCAGAGTTGCGCGAGATGGTGCACGACCCCGAGTTGGACGAAGCGGTGATCGCCTTCGCCAATGCAGACTACGACAGCTGCGAGCGCAGCATTCATGAACTGATCCAAGCCGGCGGCCAGCGCAATCTACAAGGCGAAACCTGGCTGGTGATGTTTGATCTGTTCCGGGCAACCGGCCAAGCCGCCAAGTTCGAAGCGCTGGCGGTGGACTATGCGCAGTTGTTCGGCCTGTCCGCGCCGCAGTGGTACTCCATGCCCAAGCTCTTGGCCGAGGCCGCCAAATCGGTGCGTGCGCCCATGGGCAAATCGGCCGGCGTGAGCTGGGCGGCCCCTGAGCAGCTGAGCGCCGAAGCGGTCGCACAACTGAGCAAGCGCTGTCAGAACCTGCCCATGCCCTGGGTGCTGGACTGGTCAGCGCTGCGCCAACTGGACGCCGAGGCCTGCAGCCAGTTGCGCAGCTTGTTCCGCGCTTGGGCCGGCCAACAAATCGATATGCGCTGGGTGGGCGGCGATCATCTGCTGCAATTGCTGACCGAGCTGGCGCCTGTGGGCCTGCGCGATGTGGACCCGGCCTTGTGGATGTTGCGCCTGGAAGCGCTGCGTCTGATCAACCGCCCGGACCACTTTGACGAAGCGGCCATCGACTATTGCGTGACCTACGAGGTCTCCCCGCCGAGCTGGGAGCGTAGCCAGTGCCGGGTGCGACTCGGCAGCGTCGGCATGTCCACCATGGGCCCAGCCACCAACTCGATGGCCACCGAGCAGTCGACCAGCTTCCTCGAGTCCCAGATCACCGAGCAAGGCGCACCCGAGTCCAGCGTCACCCTGGAGCTGAGCGGACAACTCAGCGGCGATATTTCTGAGCGACTCAGCCAGATGACGGCGGAGATCGGCAACGCCACGGTCATCAACGTCAGCTGCCCCAAGCTGATCCGCCTCGACTTCATGGCCGCCGGCGATCTGCTGAACTGGGTCTTGAGCCGGCGCAGCGAGAACCGCAGCGTCACCTTCAGCGAGGCGCACCGCTTGGTGGCCTTGTTCTTTGTGGCCATGGGCATCAATGAACATGCCAAGATCAAGGTGCGCCAGGTCTGAGGGTTCGCGCTGCGGACAAAGTCGCAGCGCTTGAAGTCACGGTCTTTGACCTCAGATGGAGCGGCTATGGACCAACAATCTCCCCTCTTTCACGGCACGACCATCGTCAGCGTGCGCAAAGGCAATCAGGTCGCGATCGGCGGCGATGGCCAGGTCACGCTGGGCAATATCGTCGTCAAGGCCAGCGCGCGCAAGGTGCGCAAGCTGCACCGCGATCAGGTGCTGGCCGGTTTTGCCGGCGCCACCGCCGATGCCTTCACCCTGTTCGAGCGCTTTGAAGCCAAGCTCGAGAAGCACCAGGGCCATCTGACCCGTGCCGCGGTGGAGCTGACCAAGGACTGGCGCACCGACCGGGTGCTGCGCAAGCTGGAGGCCATGTTGATCGTGGCCGACCGCACCGCCACCTTGATCATCACCGGCAATGGCGACGTGCTGGAGCCCGAACATGGCATTGCCGCCATCGGCTCCGGCGGTGCCTACGCGCAAGCCGCCGCACGCGCTCTGCTCAAGCACAGCGAACTCAGTGCCGCCGACATCGTCAAACAGTCGCTGGAAATCGCCGGCGATCTGTGCATCTACACCAATCACAACCACACCCTGGAAACGCTGGAATGAGCAGCATGACCCCTCAGGAGATCGTCTCCGAACTGGATCAGCACATCGTGGGCCAGAACGCCGCCAAGCGCGCCGTGGCCATTGCCATGCGCAACCGCTGGCGGCGCCAGCAGGTGGATGACAAGCTGCGCGCCGAGATCACGCCGAAAAACATCTTGATGATTGGCCCCACCGGCGTCGGCAAGACCGAGATCGCACGCCGCCTGGCCCGCCTGGCCGGCGCGCCCTTCATCAAGGTGGAAGCGACCAAGTTCACCGAGGTTGGCTATGTCGGCAAAGATGTGGATGCCATCATCCGCGACCTGATCGACGTGGCCGTCAAGCAAGAGCGCGAGCTGCAGATGAAGCGCCAGCGCTTGCGCGCCGAAGACGCCGCCGAAGACCGGGTGCTGGACATCCTGGTGCCCGGCAGTGATGCTGAAAACACCGCCCGCCAGATCATGCGCAAGCGCCTGCGCGAAGGCAGCATGAACGACAAGGAGATCGAACTCGATCTGCTCGATGCCAAACCCAGCATGGAGATCCTCACACCCATGGGTCAGCCCGGCATGGAGGACATGGCCGAGCAGCTCAAGAGCATGTTCTCGCAGATCGGTGCGGGAAAAAAGAAAACCCGCAAACTCAGCATTGCCGAGGCCTTGAAGCATCTGGTGGAAGAAGAAGCCGCCAAGCTGCTCAATGAGGACGAGATCAAGGCGACCGCCCTGCAAGCGGCGCAAGAGATGGGCATCGTCTTCATTGATGAGATCGACAAGGTCTGCTCACGCTCCGGGCACATGGAAGGCGGCTCCGCTGAGGTGTCGCGTCAGGGCGTGCAACGTGATCTGCTGCCCCTGGTCGAGGGCACCACGGTCAACACCAAATACGGCATGGTCAAGACCGACCATATGCTCTTCATCGCCTCGGGCGCCTTCCACCTGGCCAAACCCAGCGATTTGATCCCTGAGTTGCAGGGTCGCTTCCCGATTCGGGTGGAGTTGAGTTCGCTGTCTGTCGATGACTTCGAGGCCATCCTCACCAGCACCCATGCCAGCCTGGTCAAGCAGTACCAAGCCCTGCTCGCCACCGAAGGCGTGACGCTGGAGTTCAGCGCCGACGGCATCCGCCGCATGGCCGAAATCGCCTTCGAGGTGAATGAGCGCACCGAAAACATCGGCGCGCGCCGCCTCGCCACGGTGATGGAGCGCCTGCTCGACGAGATCAGCTTCGATGCGCCCAAGCTGCAAGGCCAGACCATCACGCTGAGCGCCAGCGAGGTCAACGCCAAGCTGGGCGAATTGGCCAAGAACGAAGACCTGTCGCGCTTTATTCTCTGAACCTTGCTCTGACTGTTGCTCTGATTTTTCAGACGCAAGCGGTGGCTCCGTGCGATGCTTGACCCACATCAAGCATCGACGGGCCCTGCGGCCCTAGGCTAGCCACCCATGCCACATCGTCTGACCACGCGCACCTGGGGATTGGCCCGCCCGCCGGCCATGAATGCCGCCGCCTTGCGGACCGAAAAGCGCTGGCGTTGGCCGGTGTTGATCGGCCTGCTCTGCACCATTCCGGCCTTCTACATCGAGCTGCTGGAAAACCTGCCCACGCCGCTGGCGGTGGCCATCTATCTGGGCGCGGCCGGCTTGATCGTGTTGTCGCTCGCCCTGGTAGCGCGTCAAGTCAGCCACCCCAAGCAGTATCTGCGCAGCAATGCGATGGATCTCTTGCTGGTCATTGGTTTGCTGGCCGCCGCCTTGCTCCCCCCCAGCTTGCACTCCGAGCTGGCCCTGGGCCTGCGCCTTTTTGTGGCCTTGCTGACCTTGGTACGCATGGTCTGGGCCATCAAGTTCTGGGTGACCCGAGGCGGCTTGGGCTATTTGCTGGCCCTGGCCATGCTGGTGCTGTTTTTCTGCGGCGTCGGTTTTTGGGCGCTGGAGCCGCGCGTCAAGACCTTGGGCGACGGCCTTTGGTTGGCCTTCACGACCGCTGCGACGGTGGGTTATGGCGATATCGTGCCCACGACCTCGGCGGCCAAGATTTTCTCCGTCTTCGTGGTCTTGCTGGGCTATGCGGTGCTGTCCCTGGTGACGGCGGCCATCGCCTCATTCTGGGTTGAAAGCTCGGAGCGCCGCATGGAACAAGACATCCTGCGCGATATGCATGCGCAGCTGCGCAAGGTGCATGAAGAGCTGGCCGAGTTGAAAAGCCAGCTGAAGTCAGACCGCGACTGACTGAGGCCTAGAGCGCCAGTCGGTGCGACTGCAAGGCCAGAATGCCGTCAAAGATCAAGGAATCGAGCAGCTCATGCTCGATCTCCAGCGTGGGCGCCACTTTCCAACCAGCGCCGCCGGTCATCAGCGTCAGCGGCACTTCTTGCGAGCGTTTGCTCAAATGCCGGTGCATGCGCTCGATGGCCCCCGTGATGGCAAAGGTACCGCCGCTGGTCAGGGCGTCCGAGGTGTTGGTCGGGAATTCGCTGACTTCGCCGGTGGGCACGCGCAGACCCGCCGTGCCGCCCTCCAAGGCACGCAACATGATGCCGTGGCCGGGCATGATCATGCCGCCCAAGAACTTGCCTTCGGCGTCCAAGGCGTCCACCGTCACCGCTGTGCCAATCATCACCACCAGGGCTGCGCGCGGCTTGTCGTAGACCCCCGCCTTGCAGCGCGCCATCACATGAGAACGCGCACCGACCAGGGCCACAAAGCGATCCGCGCCCAGTCGGCCGGGATGGTCATAGCCATTGGTGACGCCGCCCGCATGGCTGCTCGACACCACCCAACGCGCCTCCACATCCCAAAGCTCTAACTGTTCCTCCACACGGCGGCGCACCGCATCGCCAGCCACATTGCAGCCCAAAACGCTGTGCGGCTCGGGCAGATGCCGCCAGTCGCCATCGGCCAGCTGATCAATGGTCTCCAGAAACACCGCCCCATGGGCCAAGAGCACCGCACCGGGTTGCGGAGAAGCGTAGAGCGCCCATTTGAGGCGGGTGTTACCGATGTCGATGGCCAGAAAGCTCATGAAATCAAGGAGAAGCTGTCAACTATTGCCAGCCTAACAGTTCTTTTGCAGTGAATCGGGGCTCAGGCTCGCTTTCAAAGCGACGATATTGCTCAACGGGAGTCAAACAGATCCGTCGGGCCTAGACCTGCTCAGCAGGCGCGGCGACAAGTGGCACAGCTGATGCCGCAATACCGACCTTTGGGACAGTTCTGCACCATGAAGTCACTTTCCATTTCGGCCCGCTTGTGGATGCCGGTGATCGTCTTGGCCATTTTTGTGGTGTTGATGACCACCGTGGCCTCCAGCCGCACCCAAGGCCTGATCGCCAAGGCCCAAGCCGCTCAACATGAGCAACAGCACAAGATCGAGATGGCCTTGCGCTGGCGCGGTCTGGTCGAGACCCAGGGCGCGCGTCTGGCCGCCGCCGGCGAGGCCGGCTTGCCCGAAGCTGCCAAGGCCGAGGCCCAAGCCAATGCGAGCGAAAGCGCCGATCTGCAAAAGCAGCTGGAAGCCCTCAGCACCGACAGCGAAGAAAAGTCCCTGCTCGACAAGATCAAGCGCGCCCATGAGGACTACAGCGCCGGCAAGAGCAGCGCGCAGCTCAAGACCTATTTGGACGCGCAGCAAGTCTTCATCAAGCTGCAACTGGACAAATCTGACCGCCTGCGCGAGGCCGCCGGCGCCGAGCGCATGCGTACCGTTTGGATGGTGGCCTTGGTGATGGGCTTGATTGTGCTGGGCCTGGCCGTAGCCACGCGCTTCTTGGTCAAAGCCATCAGCCAGCCCTTGCACCTGCTGGCCCAACAGGCCGAGCGCATCGGCAGCGGCGACTTCAGCAGCCCGATCGCGCATGACCGCCAGGACGAGATTGGCGCCATGCAAGCGGCCCTGGGCGCCATGCAAGACGCGCTCAACCGCGTGGTCGGCGAAGTGCGCCGCAGCGCCGACAGCATCCAAACAGCCAGTACCGAAATCGCTTCCGGCAACTTGGATCTGAGCCAGCGCACCGAGCAAACCGCCAGCAATCTTCAGCAGGCCGCCAGCGCCATTGGTCAGCTGACCGGCGCAGTGCATCAGAGTGCCGACAGCGCCAGCACCGCGAATCAACTCGCCAGCACCGCCGCCCAAGTGGCCCAGCGCGGCGGCCAAGTGGTCGGCCAGGTGGTCGCCACCATGGAAGAGATCAACAGCAGCTCCAAGCGCATCAACGACATCATTGGCGTGATCGACGGCATCGCCTTCCAGACCAATATCCTGGCCTTGAATGCCGCTGTGGAAGCTGCGCGAGCAGGCGAGCAAGGCCGCGGCTTTGCCGTGGTGGCCAGCGAGGTGCGCTCACTGGCGCAACGCTCGGCTGAGGCCGCCAAAGAAATCAAGGCGCTGATCGGCGTCAGCGTGGACAAGGTCGAGGCCGGCACCCGCCTGGTGCAAGACGCCGGCAGCACCATGGACGAGATCGTCGCCAGTGTTGGCAAGGTGACCGACATCATTGGCGAAATCCGCGCCAGCACCGTTGAGCAAAGCTCGGGCATCAGCAGCGTCAATGGCTCGGTCGGTCAACTCGACCAGATGACCCAGCAAAACGCCGCTCTGGTGGAAGAGAGCGCAGCAGCGGCCGAGTCGCTGCGCGATCAAGCCAGCAAGCTGGCCGGCCTGGTCAGTGAGTTCAAGCTGCAAGGGGCGAGCTACGCCGGCCCGGCAGGGAGCAATAGCTACAAGCGGCCTGCCGCAGCCCCTGAGAAAAAGGGGCACGCGTCGGCCCTCAAGCCCGCGCCCAAAGCCGCGCAGCCGAACGACGCTCAGTCAGCGCCTGTCGCCAAAGCAAAGATCCCAGCGCAAGCCCCTGTCCGCGCGCGCAGCCCGAAGCCCAGCGCGGCAAGCGAAACGGCTGGCAATGATGGGGACTGGGAAACCTTCTGACCTTCTGATGTCCGGCGCCAGCCGACAAGAATGAGCACAGCAGCCTCAACGCTGCCGTGTTTTGAATCGGCAAATGACGTTTACGTAAACGTCAATCAAGCTCTAGAATCAGCGAAGTTTTGCTGATACAAAAGGCACCCACCCTGGGCTGCCGCTGGAGACCTTCGATGACCGACTTGTCCGCCGAATCCAAAGCCCTGGCCAATTACCGCCCCAGCAACAAGGTGCGCTTCGTGACGGCCGCCAGCCTCTTCGACGGCCACGATGCGGCCATCAACATCATGCGTCGCATCCTGCAAGGCATGGGCGCCGAGGTGATCCACCTGGGCCACAACCGCTCGGTCGACGAGGTGGTCACCGCGGCCCTGCAAGAGGACGCGCAAGGCATCGCCATCAGCTCCTACCAGGGCGGCCATGTCGAGTACTTCAAATACATGGTCGAGTTGCTCAAGCAACGCGGCGGAGAACACATCCAGGTCTTCGGCGGCGGCGGCGGCGTGATCGTGCCGGCCGAGATCCGCGATCTGGCAGAACATGGCGTGCGCATCTTCAGCCCCGAAGACGGCCAGCGCATGGGCCTGCAAGGCATGATCGGCGAGATGGTGATGAAGGCCGACCAGGACTTCAGCGTCTACGCGCCCACCGCATTGACTGCCTTGCAAGGCCATAGCGAAGGCGCCTGGCGCGCCCTGGCCCAGCTGATCACCGCACTCGAAAACGACAAGGCCGACGCGAATTTGGTGGCCGAGTTGCAAGCAGCGGCCAAGACCATCAAGGTGCCCGTGCTGGGCATCACCGGCACCGGCGGCGCCGGCAAGTCCAGCCTGACCGACGAGCTGATTCGCCGCCTGCGCTTGGACCAAAACGACGCCCTGCGCGTGGCCGTCATCTCCATCGACCCCTCGCGCCGCAAGAGCGGCGGTGCCCTGCTCGGCGATCGCATTCGCATGAACGCGATTGGCCCCTGGAGCCTTGGCGCCCGCGTTTTCATGCGCAGCCTCGCCACCCGTGACTTCGGCAGCGAAATCTCCCCGGCCCTGCCCGACGCGATCGCAGCCGCCAAAGTGGCGGGCTTCGATTTGATCGTGGTCGAGACCTCCGGCATCGGTCAGGGCGATGCGGCCATCGTGCCGCATGTGGATGTGCCCATGTATGTGATGACGCCCGAGTTCGGCGCCGCCAGCCAGCTCGAGAAGATCGATATGCTGGACTTTGCCGAGTTCGTGGCCATCAACAAATTCGACCGCAAGGGTGCGCTGGACGCGATCCGCGATGTCGCCAAGCAGGTGCAGCGCAACAAGGAAGCCTGGACCACGTCGCCGGACCAGATGCCCGTCTTCGGCACCATGGCCAGCCGCTTCAACGACGACGGTGTCACCGCGCTCTACCAGGCGCTGAAACCGCGCCTGGCCGAATTGGGCCTGCAGTTCCAAGAAGGCCGCCTGCCCCTGGTCAACACCCGCCACAGCACCCACCAGACCCCGGTGGTGCCCGCTGCGCGTGTGCGTTATCTGGCCGAGATCGCTGACACGGTGCGCGGCTACAAAAAGCGCGCTCGCCAGCAGGCCACGCTGGCCCGTGAGATTCAACAGCTCTGGGGCAGCTCACGCATGCTGCTGGAAGCTAACCCCGATAAGCATCGGGCACGCGAAGCCTTGTCTGAGCTCGCCAAGCTGCGCGAGGACCAGATGGAGGCCGGCGCCCGCCACCTGCTCAAGCAGTGGCCCGATATGCAAAAGGCCTATGCCGGTGACGAGTATGTGGTGAAGATCCGCGACAAGGAGATCCGCACCAACCTCGTCCACACCAGCTTGTCGGGCACCAAGGTCCGCAAGGTCGTGCTGCCGCACTACGAGTGCCATGGCGAGCTGCTGAAGTGGCTGCTGCTGGAGAACGTGCCGGGCAGCTTCCCTTACACCGCCGGCGTGTTTGCCTTCAAGCGCGAGGGCGAGGACCCAACCCGCATGTTCGCGGGCGAAGGCGATGCCTTCCGCACGAATCGCCGCTTCAAGCTGGTGTCCGAGGGCATGCCGGCCAAGCGACTGTCCACCGCCTTTGACTCGGTCACGCTCTACGGCGCCGACCCGGCACCACGCCCGGATATCTACGGCAAGGTCGGCAACTCCGGCGTGTCGATTGCCACGCTGGACGATATGAAGGTGCTGTACGACGGCTTCGACCTGTGCAGCCCGACGACCTCCGTCTCGATGACCATCAACGGCCCAGCGCCGACGATTCTGGCCATGTTCATGAACACGGCCATCGACCAGAACATCGCCAAGTTCAAGGCCGACAACGGCCGCGACCCGACGTTTGATGAAGCCGCCAAGATCAAGGACTGGGTGCTGGCCAATGTGCGCGGCACGGTGCAGGCCGACATCCTGAAGGAAGACCAGGGCCAGAACACCTGCATCTTCTCGACCGAGTTCTCGCTCAAGGTGATGGGCGACATCGCCGAGTATTTCGTGCACCACAATGTGCGCAATTTCTACTCCGTCTCGATCAGCGGTTATCACATTGCCGAGGCAGGCGCGAATCCGATCAGCCAGCTGGCACTCACGCTCTCCAACGGCTTCACCTTTGTGGAAGCCTATCTGGCGCGCGGCATGCACATCGATGACTTCGCGCCGAATCTGAGCTTCTTCTTCTCTAACGGCATGGACCCCGAGTACACCGTGCTCGGCCGCGTGGCCCGCCGCATCTGGGCCGTGGCCATGCGCGACAAATACGGCGCCAACGAACGCAGCCAGAAGCTGAAGTACCACATCCAGACTTCGGGCCGCTCCCTGCACGCGCAGGAGATCCAGTTCAACGACATACGCACCACGCTGCAGGCCCTGATCGCCATCTACGACAACTGCAACAGCCTGCACACCAACGCGTTTGACGAGGCCATCACCACGCCGACCGAAGAGTCGGTGCGCCGCGCCATGGCCATCCAGCTGATCATCAACCGCGAGTGGGGCCTGGCCAAGAATGAGAACCCCAGCCAAGGCGCCTTCATCATCGAAGAGCTGACCGAGCTGTTGGAAGAAGCGGTGCTTGCTGAGTTCGAGAAGATCGCCGAGCGCGGCGGCGTGCTGGGCGCCATGGAAACCGGCTACCAGCGCAGCAAGATCCAGGAAGAGAGCATGCATTACGAGATGCTCAAACACACCGGTGAGTACCCCATCATCGGCGTCAACACCTTCCGCAATCCGCATGGCGACCAGGTGATGGAGAGCATCGAGCTGGCCCGCTCCACCGACGAAGAAAAGCAAAGCCAGCTGCACCGCCTGCGCGACTTCCACGCCAGCCATGCGGCCGACAGCGCCACTCAGTTGCAGCGCCTGCAGCAGGCCGTCATCGACAACAAGAATGTCTTTGAGGTGCTGATGGACGCGGTGCGCGTCTGCTCCTTGGGCCAAATCACCTCGGCGCTCTTCGAAGTGGGTGGCCAGTACCGGCGCAGCATGTAAGCGCTGAGGCGGGCCCGCGTCGCCCCGTCGCCCCGTCGCCCCGTCGCCGAGTTCAGCCCAGCTCAACTCAAAGTGCTCTGCGTCATAAAAAAAGGCCTCCGCGTGAGGCCTTTTTTGCGAGCGCCAACGCCGGCCTAGGCGGTCAAGTACTCAGGCGTCCTGGCTCTTCCCACAACTCGGGGCGGCGCAGCGGTGTGGCGGCCGGCAACAAGGGGTTGCGCAGCGCGAGCACATGGCGCTCATGCAAGTCCAGCCGTTTCGACTGCGTTCGCATATGTTGGTTGAACAGCGCCAGCAAACTTCCGTCGCTCAAGGCTCGTTCCAAGCCGCGGCTGAGGTCTTCTGCCAAGCGCGGTTCGCGAGGACTGACGAAGAAGTAAAAAGCCGTCGGATAACGCAAGAGCAAGCCGGGTGCAATGACCAGATCATGTGAGGCGCCGAAACGCGCCAAGTCATCTTCGATCTCCAGCACCGAACGCGGAAAGTAATCGGTACGCCCGCGCTCCAACATCGCAAACAAGCTGCTGTAAGAGCTGCCGGTGCCCACTTTCAGCCCATTGGCGCGCAGGATCTGCGTGTCAGGCCAGTCATGCATCTGGCCGGCGGTCATGGAAGCCAAGCCGTCCAGGCTGCGGATACCGGCAAAGCGCTGCTGATCGGCCCGTCGCACCAACAAAAGGCGCCAACCCATCAAACCGCGGTCGAGCGGAAAACGCAGCGGCAGCAACTCTCGTTCGCGCACATCGCTGGTCATGCTCCAAAGTACATCGACGGGGCCCTGGCCCGAACTCAGCTGCCGGATCGCCCGGCCCTGCCCGACCGGCTGCGGCACCGGCTGCAAGTGATAAGGCACTCCGCAATGCTCAAGCGCCAGCTTCAAAACCTCAATGCAGTAGCGGCGGAACGGGTCTTCCAGCCCACCGAACAAGGGGTAGCGGATTTGCCGCGACACGGCGGTCGACGCTGACGAAGCCACGGCCGGCGCCGCTGCCGAAGTCCAAGACAAGGCAGGTGGCAAAGTCAAGCGGAGCAAAAGCGAACGTCGATCCATCGGTGCACAGCTTGCAAAAGAAGGCGAGAAGTCGAGCAGAACCAGCGCGCATTGTGCGGTGGCCCTGTGTCACTGTCATCAGGGCAAATCAGCGCTCGGCCGCGAACTGCGCACCTGGCTGTGCAGGTAATAAGCACGCTACACGGGGGTCCATTGGCTTGTCTGCGCCCTCTAGACTGCCAATCAGAAAGAGTTGAGCTCAAGCTTGCTTCGCTACGATGAGGAGCCCGAAATGTCACAAATTGGATTGAGGAGGCAGCAGCGCCGGTCGCTGTCCTTGGTGTCGCCGGTTTTTCTGTCCCTGCTCTTAAGCCTGATGGGCAAACCGGCTCTGGCCTTTGACATCCCGCCACCGCCACCGCCGCTCTACCAAGGGCTGATCTTTCCGCTGTTCCCTGGCTCCTCAGCCCTGCCCTTCTCCAGCAGTTCAACGCGCAACGCCTCTGGCGACAAGGCAGACAAGACCGTCAAGGCCGCTGCGCCGGTGTCGCCAAGTGGCACCGCCACCTCAACTCAGACCCCTGCGCTCGACCGCGCCAAGCTCCAAGCCCATGCTCGTGAATTGGCGAACTTTGCACCCTCAGCGCAGCGTGAAGCTGTGGCGCAGTCCTATCTGCAGTCTTTTGAGGGCTATCTACAGCTCGAGCGCAAACTGAGCCTGCCAGAGAACGATGTAGCCAACGGCTTGGCCGCCTTCATCGCTGGTAACTATATGGCGCTGAATCAAGTCGAGGTGCCGGACGCTCACTTTGCCCGTTTGGCAGGCCAGCTGCGCGAAGCCTTGCCCAAGAACCCGGGCTTCCAAACCATGACAGCCCAGGCCAAACGAAAGCTCTACGAGCAAGGTGCCATGCAAGGCATGTTCATGGCCCTGGCCCGCCTGGCCTTTTTGAAGCAGCCCCAAGCCGCAGCCGAGCAGAACTATCGGGCCGCCGCACGCGCCGCTTTGGAAGCGGCGCTGCAACTGCCGGCAGAACAGGTTCGCATTGATGCGCAAGGCCTGCACCTGGGCACGCGCGCGCCCTGAGCTCGATCAGGTCGACAAGGCGAGGATGAAGCGCCGCTTGGCCAGCTGCTGCACGGTCTGCACTGATGGCCCGCCGCGCAAGGCGGAGGCTTGCTGGGCTATTCCGCGCTGACACCTGCAGAAATTCGCCTGGCCGCCAAAAGCCTGCAAGCATTGAAGCACCGTCTTTCATAAGCCCAACTATTGCTGATCTTGGCGCGCACGATGCGCGCGGCGTGCTGGCGTTCCCGCCGGGCTTGCGGTAAAACCGGCGCTGGCTTTGATTGTTTTCCCTCAAGTTCAAGGAGCAGACCATGAACTGGAATATGAGCTTGTTGCCGGTGGAGGCGCAGCCCCATCCGGCGGTGCATGAAGACCATTCGCACGCCGAAGCCGCTGCAGCGACGTCGCAGCCCTTGCCGCCCGACTGCTTGCTGATCGATGTGCGCTCCTACGCCGAGTACATGGCCGGCCATCTGCCCGATGCCCACTGCCTGCCCCTGCCGCAGATGGCGCATCTGGTCAGCCAAATGGCGCCTGACCACGAGGCGCCCATCGTGCTGTATTGCTCCTCCGGCGGACGCGCCGAGCAAGCGCTGGGCCTGCTGCAACGCCTGGGCTACAAGAATGTGCGCAATGGCGGCGGCGCGATTGCGCTGGGCAAGAAACTGGGCAAATCCATCGAGCATTGAGGCGCCGGGCGCATCACTGCGCCGCCGCACTCCTCAAAACGTCTTGGCTCCACTGACCGCCAGCAAAACCGCGTACAGCGAACTGCTGGCACAGATGAACAGACGATTGCGCTTGGGCCCGCCAAAGACCAGATTGGACACCCGCTCGGGCATCACGATGCGGCCGATCAGCGTGCCGTCCGGCAAGTGGCAATGCACCGCGCAGCCGGCGCTGGTCCAGATGCGGCCCTCCTCATCGCAGCGAAAGCCATCGTAAAAGCCGGTCTCACAAGTGATGAAGACCTCGCCGCCACTCAAGTCGCCCGTCGCCCCCACCTGGAAGCGCCGCATCGTGCCGATGTCCTGCTCCGTATCGGCGATGTAGAGCGTACATTCATCGGGCGAGAAGGCCAGGCCATTGGGGCCTTTGAAGTCGTCGGCCACGACGCGCAAGTCGCCCGTCGCCGGGTCGAGCCGGTAGACGTAGCAGCCCGGCAGCTCTTGCTCGGCCTTGATGCCCTCGTAATTGGAGGTGATGCCGTAGTTCGGGTCGGTGAACCAAATCGTGCCATCGGACTTGACCACCACATCATTCGGGCTGTTCAGGCGCCGGCCCTGATAACGATCCGCCAGCACGGTCAGGCGGCCATCATGCTCGGTTCGCACGACACGGCGGCCGCCATGCTCGCAGCTGATCAGCCGCCCTTGGCGATCGATGGTGTTGCCATTGCTGTAGCCACTGGGACTGCGGAACACACCGACCTGGCCTGTGCACTCGTCAAAGCGCAGCATGCGCTCATTCGGAATATCGCTCCAAACCAGCGAGCGCAGCGCCGGAAAATACGCCGGCCCCTCGGCCCAGCGGCAGCCGGTGTAGAGCTGCTCAAGCCGGGCGCTGCTGCGCACACAGTCTTCAAAGCGAGGATCGATGAACTCGAACGGGCACCTTGAGGGCACGAGTGGGGGCGGGGCAAAACTGGTGGTGGAATTGAGCGTCGTCATGCCCAAAATTCTCGGTCGACTCGCATGCGGCGGCGCGGCGATTGGCGTGTCGAAAACGCAGCTTTGCGGCGTTCTCTCGGGCCTAGAGCGGCAGGTTCAGCCCGCGCTTGCTGGTCTCCAGCACAAAGGTCGATCGGAACTTTTTGATATTGCCTTTGTCAAAAAATAGGCGTCGCGTCAGCCGCTCAAAGCCGGCCATATCGACCGCATTGACGATGAGCACAAAGTCGCTCTCGCCGGCCACGTAATAGCACTGCTGCACCTCGGGCTGCGCATCCATCTGGCGCTTGAAGCCATCGATCACCGCCTCCCGGCTGGCCTCGGCCAGTTGCACCTCGACGATGGCGGTGACGCCAAAACCCAAGGCACGCGGATCCAAGACCGCCACCTGGGCCTCGATCACGCCGTCCTCGCGCAGCTTTTTGATGCGGCGCTGCACCGCGGTGGCCGACAAGCCGACCTCGGTGGCAATCGCCTCCGAACTGAGGCGCGCATCGTGTTGCAGCAGGGCCAGGATGCGGCGATCCAATCGATCCATTTCAGGCATGGCTGAAGTATCGACGATGCCGCACCCCGCCCCTAAAGCAAGGCGCCTTACTTGAAGGCCTTCAGCAAAGCCTCAAACTTGGTCTTCACCGCGTGGTCATGCGGAATGATGGCCGGCACTGCACGCTTCACCTTCAGCAACTCATAAACCGCCATTTGCGCAGCACGCACCGAGTATTCGACGGTGAATACCACGTCGTCGGCGATCTCCACGAACTGGCTGACGAAGGCCAGATTCTTCGAGCTCTTGGGCACCGGCAAAGGCCGGTCGCTGAGCGCACGCGGCATGAACATGCTGGTGATGTAGGGCATGTGGCAAGGGATGCAATTGGCTTGCGCCACGGCATCCAAATCAAAGCGCAGATGGCCGCAAAGCTCGCGCAAGATCTCTTCACCCGTGCAATCAGCCATGGGCTTGGCCACGAAGTTGCCGACGCGATCGGGGAACAAGGCATAACCCCAGAACACCTGCACATCGGCCGGCTGATTGGCAAAGTGCGGCTGATGCGCCAGCACGATGGACATCAACCAGTTGGAGTCCTTGAAGGTCACCAAGCCGCCTGTCCCCGGCTCATTGCCACTGAAGGCGCGCATCTTGTCGAAGAACACCGTGTCCTTGAGGGTGACGGTGAAGGAGTTCCACATCGACTCGGCAATGCTGCTGTTGAAGGCGGCCGGGTTGCCAAACTCAGGCCGATCCTTGGCCAGCTTTTCCCACAGGGTCCAGCCGCCGCTGTCGCGCTTGCTCAAGGCAGGCGGCGCGCTGTGCATGGAGCCCAGGCTGGAGGCATCGGTCATGGAGGCGTTCTGGAAGAAGACCAGATCATCGGCCCCCACCTCAACGCGTTCAGTGGCGCCCGCGCGTTGCAGCTGAATCGCCGTCACCACGAACTTGCCGCCCTCTTCACGGTGCTCCAGGTCGGTGGCCTTGGCGTCCATCACGAACTGCACACCCTGGGCTTGCAACCAAGCTTGCAGCGGGCGCACAAAAGAGTCGTACTGGTTATAGACGGTTCGCTTGACGCCGCCCAGCGTCTCGATGCGGGAGAACTCCAGCATGAAGCGATGCAGATAACGCTTGAACTCCACAGCGCTGTGCCAAGGCTGGAAGGCGAAGGTGGTGGCCCACATGAACCAAAACTCGGTCTGGAAGAAGGCGGGCGAGAGCCAGTCGGTGATGGTGGAGGTGCCCAGCTCTTCTTCACTGGCATTGCTCAGGCGCAGCAGTTCTACCCGGTCATGCATGGAGAAGCCCATGGACTCGACCGGCATCTTGGCGCGCTGGCGATTGACCAAGCGCGCCATCGAATGGGCCTTGTACTTCTCGTTGAAATCCAGGGTTTCGTCGAACACGCTTTGCCCAGCATGCTCCAGCGAAGGGATGGTCTTGAACAGGTCCCAGGTGCACTCGTAGTTATCGGTGGTCAGCATGCGGCCGCCACGCAGCGAGTAGCCGCGCTCGGCGTCGCCGGCGCCGTCCAGGCTGCCGCCCATCAGCGGGGAGGCTTCAAAAATGGTGATGTTGGCGCCGGGCACTTGGGCGTCCCGGATCATGAAGGCCGCAGCGGCCATGGAACCGATGCCACCGCCGAGCAGATAGGCTTTGATGAAAGACGTGGCGCGATTGGAAGCAGGTGTTGTCGACATGGCGAAAGAGTGGAATCAACAAAGAGGTGCTCAGCTTCGTCGCTGCAAGCCGCACTTCAAATGATTCAAATCAATCGCTCGGACTCCTGCGTTCCGGCTTTGCGCCAGATCAATCCCGCAGGCGTTTTCGGATCCGGCTCAAGGCCTCGGGCGTCACGCCCAAGTAATGCGCGATATCGCGCTGCTGAATGCGCCCGGCCAGCGCCGGGTAACTGTTCAAGAAGGACTGATAGCGCTCTTCGGGCCGCATGGTCAGCAGCTCACGCTCGCGCTGCTCCTTGCGCACGATATGCCGCTCCAGCAATTGCAAGACCGCGCCTTGCCAGCTGGCGTGGCGATCCATCAGGGCGCGCAAGCTGGCATAAGCGATCTGCTCGACCTGGCAAGACTCCAGCGCAATGGCCGAGTAGTCGGTCTTCTGGCCGGCCACCAAGACATTCGGGCAGGCAAAGAAATCGCCTTCGCCAATGAAGGACTTGATCCACTCCTCGCCCTGCTCATTGAAATAGCTGAGCTTGACCATGCCACGGCGGATCACATAGACGAAGGGCTGCCATTCGCCTTCGGCAAAGATGTCGGCGCCCTTGTCGAAGTGGGCCAATCGATACACCGGGGCTAGCTGTTCCCAATCCGGAAGCGGTGCCGCGGCGGCTTGTTCAAAGAGAAGTCGGGTCTGATGCATGAAGTGAGACAAAAGGATTCAGCGCTGGAGACACGCGTGGGCGCCAACTCCAGCCCAGGCAGCCGTCCGAACGTTTCGATCGGCCAGGCTCTCCAGCCCTCTCAGTATCGCTGCTGGCCTTCACTCACAACTTCAAGACCAGCTTGACGGGCTGCCCCTCGCCACGTGGTGCCGCCGGCATGGCGCAGCAAATCAAGGCCTCCCCCGGCGCAGTCTTGAAGGCTGGCGCTGTCGAATAACTTACCTCGCCTTCCAAAACCAGGGTGCGGCAGCTGCCACAACTTCCGACCCGGCAGCTGAACTCGGGGCTGAGGCCGCGCGCCTCGGCCAGATCGAGCAGCGTGCCGCTGCCCGGCGTCCAGCGCGCTTCTTTGCTGGAATCGGCAAATTGCACCGCCACATCGACCTGCGCCACCGGTGCCAAAGCAGGCTGGGCGGGCAGGATGGCCGCCAAGTCAAGCCGCCGCTGCAGCGAGGCCGGCCCAAAGGCTTCGGCATGGATGCGCTCATCGGCCACCCGCTGATCGCGCAGCCCGTCATAGAGGGCCTGCATGAACGGCGGCGGGCCGCAGAGATAGAAATCGTGGTCGCCAAAAGGCAGCGCCGCTTGCAAGAGCGCCATGTCGATGCGGCCCTGCAAATCGTAGTCGCGCCCCTTCAGGCTGTCCGTCTCGGGCGCATGGGTCACACGCACGATCTGCACGGCGCCACCGGCGCGCAGCTGCAACTCGGCCAACTCCCGATTGAAGGCGCGATCGGCGTTGTTGCGTGTCGAGTAGAACAGGTAAGTCGGCCGGACGCGCCGCTTGCGCAGGCCCTCGAACACCACATGGCGCAACATTGCCAACATCGGCGTCACGCCGATGCCGCCGGCCAAGAGCACCAGCGGCCGGCGCTGCAGCGCGTCAACGATGAAATCGCCCTGCGGGGCACGAGCCTCGATCAGATCGCCGACCTTGAGCTGCTCATGCAAATACTCGGACACCTGCCCGCCGCGCTTGATGCTGAGGCGATAGAAACCGTCGCTCGGCGCCGCCGACAAGGTGTAGCTGCGGATCAAGACCTTGCCGTCTATCGTCAAGCGGATCGGCAGATGCTGGCCGGCCTGAAACGGCGCCAGCGCATGGCCATCGGCCGGCTCCAGATAGAAGCTGCGCACGCTGATGCTTTCATCCTCCACGCGAGCGAGTTTGAAGGGCCGCCAGGCCTTGCGCAGGGCCGCAGTGGCCAAGCGCGCCGCGGCCTCGTCCCAGGAGCCGGTCATCAAAGAATTGGGCGAGAGCTCATCGAGGCGCCAGCGCAGGGCCAGCGTACCGCGGCGTCGAATCACCTGCTCGACGCGAAAGGTCCAGATCCGCTCGGCGCCTTGGAAGGCATCGATCTCCGCGCCCTCGAACTGAATCTCGGTCGCGCCGCTCAGCTGCAAGACATCGCCATTGCTGAAGTCAATAAAGATCAAGCCGGCACGCGGATTGAGCAGCAGATTGCCAAAGGTGTTGAAGTGCATATTGCCGGCAAAGTCCGGAATGCGCAGCAAATCTCCGCCCGCCTGCACTTTCAGCTGAACAAAACCCGGCTTGCCGCCGCGGTGCGAGACATCGACCGAGCGCTGCGGATGCTCAGGCTCGCCGCCGGGGTGGCTGCTGGCCACAAAGAAGGTGTCGGCAGCGGCGATCAGCGCACGCGCTTCATCGTCAAGCCCGCTCAGCCGCTCCAGCGGCGCCCGGTATTCGCTATCCGGCGCGCGAGCAAAACTGAAGGCCCGGTCTTGGATGTATTGCGGGCAGTTGCCGAAGGAATGGCCCACCTCAAGCGAAAAGCCCTGGTCCGAGGCCGCCGAGATCCGTCCATTCAGCCGGTTACGCCGACGGGTGTCCAACTCGATACCCAGCATGCCCAGCGGCGCGCCGGCCCGAATGCTCTCGCGCACCGGGTCGCCCAAGCCCGGCAGCGCGGCCACATCGAGCCGACGAGGGTCGGGCGAGTGCATAAAGCCGGGCTGGCCCTCGATCAGGCTGGCCCAGGGCGCCCCCTGCTCGTCCACCGCGCCCACCACCATGAATGGCAATTGGCCGTAGAAGATGCGATGCTGGTCGGGCATGTAGTCGCGGATGACCCGCCGGCCGAAGCTGTCCAATTGCGCTGCATTGCCCATGCGTTGATGGATGCGGCGTTCGCCGCTGTGCCAGGGCGAGCCGACTGCGGGAATGAATTCATTCGACATGGCGGGCCTCTTCAATCAAAGCGCAAGCAAGCGACTCAGGCGGCCAGACCGACCGGGGTCTTTTGCATCGCCACGAAGCCGGGCAAGGCTTCGATACGGGCCAACCAGGCACGCACATTCGGGTAGGCCTCGAGCGAGACATTGCCCTCCGGTGCATGGGCGATATAGCTGTAATTGGCAATATCGGCAATGCTGGGCTTGGCGCCAATCAGGAAGGCCTTGTGGCTGAGTTCCCTGTCCATCACGGCCAGCAAGCCATGGGCGCGAGCAATCACTTCCTCAGCCTTGAAGCCGGCGCCGAACACCGTCACCAAGCGGGCAGCGGCGGGGCCAAAGGCTACCAGTCCAGCGGCCACCGACAACCAGCGTTGCACCGCGGCCTCACCGACCGCGTCACTGGGCAGCCAGTCGGCATTGCCATAACGGCGAGCCAAGTAGACCAGGATCGCATTCGAGTCGGCCAGCACGACCCCGGCGTCCTCTATCACCGGCACTTGGCCAAAGGGATTCATGGCCAGGAACTCGGCACTCTTTTGTTCGCCCTTGCGCAGATCGACCTCGATCAAGTCGGTGGGCACATGAAGCAGGGACAGGGCCAGACGCACACGGTGGGCGTGGCCAGAGAGCGGGAAGGTGTAGAGCTTGACTGCGGACATGAGGGATTCTCCAAATCAGAAGGGGGATGGCGCCGGCTGCTTGTTGCACCGATTCGCCGTTCAGCGAATGGCTGAACTGTCCCGTATTCCGACCAACAGCAGAAGTCACACCAAGATCAACTCACCCTTCCACATTTCGGAACAATCGCCAACTAGCCTCATAGGCGAATGATGTTCACCTCAGCGCCCACCGCCTGCCGAACCAAACCCTCCAAATGCTGGTGGTGGCTCAAGAAAATCACCTGGGTGCGCTCCGACAAATCGGCCAGCGCTCTCAAGCCCGCCTCGGCACGAGCGTCGTCGTAATTGATGAACAAGTCATCGGCGATGAAGGGCAAGGCATGGCTGGCGTCCTGCCCCAGATGCAACTCCAGCGCCGCCAAGCGTAGCGCCATGAAGAGTTGATCGCGAGTGCCTTCGCTCATGCCGCCAATGGCCACCAGGCGGCCATCGGCGCGCAGACCTTGCAAACTCAGCGGCGTCACATCGAAGTCAAGCGCCAGGCGCTGGAAAGAGCCGCGCGTCAAGGCGGCAAAAATCTCGCCAGCACGACTCAGCATCGGGCCCTGCTTGGTTTCGCGGTAACGATCGATGGCCCACTTCAGCAAACGGGCCGCGGTGTAGACCTTGACATAACGTTCTGCCGCATTGGCCATCTTGGCCAGCGCATCCTGGCGCTGGCCTTCGGCGCGCGCTGCATCGTCTTGACCCGCAATCTGCGCCAAGGCCGCATCGGCTTGGGTCAGCTCGGCCATCAAGGCGTCGCCTTGCTGCTGTGCCTCCGCGATCTGGCGCCCCAAGTCGGCCATCTGCACCGGCAGCTGCACCAAGTCCACCGCCGCCATCTCGGTTTGCAAAGCTTCGACCGAGAGGCCGTCACCGCCTTCTTGCAAAGCCTGGCGCGCCGCCATCACTTGCGCATTCAGGCGACGCCGCGCTTCGCTTGCCTCAATCACGGCAGGCAGCTCTGAGGCATCGTCCAGCCCCGCCAACTTGAGCAAAGGCTGCAGACGCGCTTCTGCTTTGGCGCACTGCAGCGCCGTGGCAGCCAACTGCGCCTGCAGGTCTTGCACCGACTGCTCCAAGCGCTGTGCTTCCTGGGCCGCGGCACGCGCCGCGCTGAGGTCCAAGCTCAACTGGCGAATCCAGGCCTCGGCAGCCTCGCCCTCGGGCGCCGCCTGGCCCAAGACCGCACCGCAGCGCGCGAGATCGCGCTCAAAGTCAGCCCACTCGGTTTGCATCACTTGAATCTTGTGCTGGCGCAGTTCCAGCACCGCGCGCAGCCCGGCCTCTACCCGTGCCATGGCCGCACAGACCTCGTCAGCCAGGGCCGGATCCAAACCAGAGGCCAAACGCAGGCGCTGGCAGGCTTGCGTCCATGCGTTTTGCCAGGCTTGCATTTGCTGCCCCGCGACCGCGCACTTCTCGCGCAGCCCGGCTTGCGTCTGACTGGCAAGTTCGATCTGCCTTTGCAAGGACTGCGCCTGAACCTGGGCCGCAGTAGCAGCCTCCACTGCAGCGCCGGCCTGCAAGACCAGACTCGCCAAATCCAGCGCTGCGTCGGCACTGGCTTCAAGTGGCCCACCGGCAAGAGCCTGCAAGGCCACCCTCAACTCCTTGCAAGCCGCCTGTGTCTGCTGCTCGTTGGCCAAGGCTTCTTGCTGAGCAAGTAGCAGGGCTGCGCGCGCAGCCAGCACCCGCTCGCGCGCCAGGCGCCAAGCCTCCACATCGAGCAGGTCCAGTCCTGCCAGCCCCAGGCGCTCGGCGCTCGCGGCCCAGTCCTGCTGCTGCGCCAGCAGTTCGGCCTGCTGCGTCGACAAGTTCGCGGCGGTCTCATCAATCATCAGGCTCAAGCGCGCTTGAGCATCCAGCTTGGCTTGCAACTCACTGGCCTCACGCGCTTTGGCATAACGGCGATCGGCCACACCATCGGCTGCTTGTACGGCCGACTCAAAGGCCGGCGCCGCCTCAAGCAAATTCAGCGCGCCGTCGCGAATACGCAGCCATGCGGCGTCACGCTCGGCTCGCTGTTGCGCCACGTCCTCACTGCTGACCGGTTGATGGGCCTGACGGTATTGACTGAGCGCCAGCTCAGCACTGGCCCGCTCGGCGCGCAATGCCGCCAGACGCTCCTCCAGCGCGCTGCAACGCGACTTCAGCTCGGCCACGCGTTGCAAGCGCTGCTGCATGGCGGCCTCGGAGGGCAGCGCCAACTCGGCCAAAGCCACATCAGACAAAGCCTGGGCGCCCAGGCCGCGCCGTGCAATGTCCAAGTCGGCTTGCAGCCGCAAGAGTTGCGCTTGTTCGCGCCGCTGCGTTTGTTGCACATCGCCCAGCGCGCGAGCCCGCGCCAGCCCGGCCTGCAGCTGGGCCGAAGGGGCCTGCACCGCCAGGCTCTTCAGCTGCAATTGCAGCGCCGCCAACTCCAGGCCCTTCTCGGCCAGCGCCGCCTCGCTGAGGCGACAGGTCTGGTCCAGCAGCTCATAACGCTTGGCCAAAACGGCAAAGGCCGCACGCTCAGGCAAGCTCGGCAGCTGCTCGCTCAGGCTTTGCTCATCGCTGGCCCGCCAGCCCAGATAGCGCGCGTCGGCCTGCAGTTGCGAGCCGTACACCTTGATCTCGGACTGGCAACGTTCGATATCGCGCCCGTGGTGACGCACCTGAAAAGCAAGTTGCTGCAAGGCCTCAATGGCGGACTGTTGCTGCAGCAGACGGTGATCGACGTGCAAGGCGTCCAAGCGCGATTGCGCCCGCTCCGCCTGCGCCGTCAGCAACTGCCGGCTGCTGGCGGCGGCGGCCAACTCCAGCTCCAACTCGGCCAACACACGGCCGGCGTCCTCGGGCAGTTGCAGCGCCGGGCTCAGCCCGCTGAGGGTCTGCAGTTCTTCCAAGGCTTGCTGGCCGTGATCCAGCTGACGCAAGGCGGGTGCCACACGCCGAACTCGTTCCAAGGCGCTGCGCTGCAGGTCCAGGACCTGCAGTTGTTGACGCAGGGCTTCACGACGCTGCTGCAAGCTTTCGCTGCGCTGGCGCGCGTCCATCCAATCCTTGGTGCGCACGGTCGCGGCCTTCAGCGCGGCCTCCGCGGCGGCCAACTCGTCGCTGGCCTGGTAGTAGGCCCGGTCGCCCGAGCGACGCTTGGCCCAGAGCTTGTCGGCCTCGGCCTCTAGGCTCTCACGCACCGCACCCAGGCTGCCGATGCCGGCCGCCGACTGGAACAAGATCTGCCCGATATCGTTCTGAGCACTCAGAATTGCCTGGCCGCCCGCCTCCAAGCGGCCATGGTCCAGGCCAAACATCTGCTCGAAAAAAGCCCGGTCACTGCTGGCCAAGAACGCCGCCAATGCGGACTCTGGCAAGACCTGACCCTGCGCATCCAACAAGGACTTGGTCCTCGCCTTGGTGCGCACAAAGTCCAGACTTTGCTCGCCGAGCTCAATACGGCCGCCCAGGCGCATCTCGGCCTTGGCATGCAAAAAATCGTAGTTGGAGCGGTTCTCGATGCCGAAGAGCAGATCAAGAATCGCCTGCCGCGTGGTGGACTTGCCGGCCTCGTTGGCGCCAACAATCAGATGGAAGTCACGCTTGGCTTGCGGAAACACCAGACGCTGGTCGGTGAACTTGCCGTAGCGACTCAGATCGAGGTGTTGGAAGCGCATGAAAAGGACGGCTGGGCAGAGTTTTTAAGGGCGGATTCACAGCGCAAATCTCCCGTGATTCCTGCCGTGAAGACGGGCACTGTACTGCCTACCGGCGCCTTTGATCTGTCACACAATGCCCGCCTACAATCCGCGCCAATTCAAGGGAGTGAATCCATGTCAGCACCGATCGATTTCTTTTTCGACTTTGCCTCGCCCTATGGCTATATCGCCTCGCAGCAAATCGACAAGATTGCCGCGCAATACGGACGTTCGGTGACTTGGCGCGCCATTGTGCTGGATGCCAATTTCCAATCGCTGGAGCGCATCCGCATTCCCAGCAACATCATGCGCAGCGACTACATCCGCCGCGATGCCGAGCGCTTGGCGGCCTATTACTCAACGCCCTACAAGACGCCCAGCAACCTGGGCGCCCATACCGAGCAGGCCGCGCGTATTTTTCACTGGGTGCATGACCGCCAACCCGAGCAGGGCCGCGACTTTGCCCATCGGGTCTTGAAAGCCTATTTCGTCGATGACCAAAACATCGCCGCCGAAGAGGTGCTGCAAGCCATCGCCACCGACATTGGCTTGAGCGCGGATGACTTTCAAGACGCCAGCGCCAATCCCGCCAGCCGCGCCCGCCTGAAGGCGGAAGTGGACATGGCGGAAGCTCGCGGCGTATTCGGCTCGCCCTTCTTCATCGTCGAGGGCGAGCGCTTTTGGGGCAATGACCGCCTGCCGCAGCTGGAGCGCTGGCTGGCCAACGGCCCATATTGAGTTTGTGAGTTTGCCCCCAAGGCCGCCGCACAGCGGCGGCCGCCCCCCGAGGGGGAGCAAAAAGCTCGGGGCGGCCCTTCGCTTTTTCGTTTGCCCCCAAGGCCGCCGCACTGCGGCGTCCGCCCCCCGAGGGGGAGCAAAAAGCTCGGGGCGGCCCTTCGCTTTTTCAATCGCGCAATTCAGAACTCAAGCCAACAGGCCCTGCGCCAGCTTGCGCAGCGCGGCGGCGTCCAGCGTCTTGCCGGGGCTTTGTTCGCAGATGACGGCCACGCGATTCAAGAGGCCGGCCGCGAAACGGTGCGCTGCGGCCAAGGTTTCCTCATCGGTGTCGTAGGTGTCATAGGCCTCCACGGCCACGCCGCTGTCATTGGCGATTGCCTTGACATTGATCTTGTGAGCTGGGTTGGCTGCGCCTGAAGTGGCCATAAAGAACTCCTGAAAAAGGTCGATCCGGCCAATGTACAGGCAGCCTCGGTCCCCCGCGGCTGCCCCTGCGCGAAACGCGCTTACTTTTTGCCGATCTCGTGCGCCTTGTCGAGTGACTTGCGCAAGACCTTGGCCCAGGCCGAGGCCATGATTTCGGCCTCTTGGGCGTTCATCACGCGGTTGCTCCAAGTCAGCTGACCGGGGAAGTTACGCGCTTCGCGGCGGTCCACCATGCGCGCCAAGACCTGGCCGGTTTCTGAATCGCGCAACTCAGCCACCAGCGTGGCTTCGCCAGCCGAGGCCACATAGGTCCGGGTGCGGCCCGCCGCCAAGGTGTCGGGCGCATTCACATACAGATCGATGATGCTGACCTTGACGCGCAAGACGTCTGGCCCGGCGCCCTTCACCAGCGGATAGCCCTCCTTGGCCTGCAAGGTCTTGGCGAACTCCTCTTGCACGATAGTCGCCATGCCGCTGCGGATGTCTTCGCGCTCTTCATTGCTCAGCTTGAAGTTGCTGCCGGTGCGCTTGGGGTCCCAGTATTTGGAGAAGCTGACCTCCACCGGGTCGAGAATCACCTTGCTGTAGCCGGCCAAGCTGGCGCCAGGGCGCGCATAGGCCAGGTCCACCTCTTTGAGCTTGATCTGCTGCAGGCCGTCATGGCTCATGCGCTCTTCCACCTCTTTGCTCAGCTTGGCGGCAAAGGCATTGCTCATCAACATCGACAGAGAAATCAGCACGGCCGCGCCGGTGCTGCGTGAGGAAATCTTCATGGCTTACCCTCCTGGCGTCTATGACAAGTACAGCGATGGCGCCCAAGGCGTTCTTCATGCTGCTGAAGTCCAACTTTAGCGGCGCAGGAGGCCGCTGCCCAGGCTCTGTACGCAATCCATACAAAGAGCGCACCGAATCCCTACCTAAGGGGGAACTCCGGTGGAGCTAGTTCGCCTCGTTCGCCTGTTCAGCCGTGGCCAACTGTGCCAACAAGGCAGGCGTTACGGCATCGATCAAGCCGAGCACCTCGCCGCGCCGAATCGCCTGAAACTCGGGCAAGGCCTCAATCAAGGCCAGCGGCGCCTTGGCGGTCAAGAGTTGCAGGTCCTCGCTGAGGCTGCGCAGAAAATCGGCATCCTCCGGCACCTCGGCCAGCAAGGCCTGCAGGTCAGCAATCGCATCGGCGCGCGCCGCCAATTGGCCAGCGTCCAGCGCCGGCGAGGTTTCGAGCTTGAGCTTTTCAATCCACAAACGCCCGCCTTGCAAAGCCGCGGCCTGGGCCAAGATCTCCTCGCGCAACTGCGCCTCCAGACCAAAGAGCAGGCCGTGCGCCGAGGTGCGCCCCTGCAAGCAGACCCGCACCGCCAGCGGCCAGTTGCCGCATTGGCTCAGCAACAAATGCTCCAGCGCCCGCCCGGCCAGCGCCACCACGGCGGGCAGGTCGGCGGCTTCGCTGACATCGATGTCAAGACGCTCCCAGCGCAAGACGTCCACGATCAAACGCTCCACCGTTTGGATGCCGCTGTGATCGGCCGTCACCAAAACCGCGCCGCGCGGCCCGGCCTCGCGAATATGGCGCCCTTGCAGATTGCCGGGAAAGACCACCCAGGGCGACTCGCTCAGCACCGCATGCTCATGCACATGGCCCAGAGCCCAGTAGTCATAGCCCTTGGCGCACAACTCGGCCAGGCTACAAGGGGCATAACGGGCGTGCGCAGCGTAGCCCTCCAAAGCCGTATGCAGCACGCCGATATTGAGCCAGCCGCTCAGCGGGTCGGGGTACCCCAGGGCCAGGTTCTCGGTGGTAGCGGCATCCTTGAAGCTGCGGCCATGCAGGGCCACGCGCAGATCTTCGATGCGATGGGTGCTGGGCTTGCGGCTGTCGAACAGATGGACATTCGGCGGCAGCGTCAACCGACGCGTCATCTCGCTCTCGGCATCATGGTTGCCATAGAGCAGATAGACCGGAATGCCGGCCTGATGCAGGCGCACCATCTCGCCGACGAAGAAATGACCGGTGTTGTAGTCGCGCCAGTCGCCGTCGTAGAGGTCGCCGGCGATCACCATGAAGTCCACCGCCTCGTCGATGGCGGCGTCGATCAATCGGGCGAAGGCCTCGCGGCTGGCCGAGCGCAGGGTCTGCAGCGGCGCATTGGGATAAGAGGCCAGCCCGCACAAGGGGCTGTCCAGATGGATGTCGGCGGCGTGGATGAACTTCATGGCTGAGCGGGATTGTCGGCGCTCTCGCCCCCAGGTGCTTCGGCCAGCAACTCCAGCAAGCCGCTGGCGCGCCGGGTGCGCTGGGCCAAGGCCATGGCGAAGGCCGGCGCCCGGCCGCTGACCAGGGTGAAGGCTTTGCGGGCGCGAGTGATGCCGGTGTAGACCAGCTCGCGCGTCAGCCCGCCGCCACCCTCGGCCGGCAGTACCAAGACCGTGTGCTCAAACTCCGAGCCCTGCGATTTATGTACCGTCAGCGCAAAAGCGGTTTCCACATCGGCCAGGCGACTGACCGCCACCGAGCGCAAGCTCTGCCCGTCAGAAAAATAGGCGCGCAGACGATTGCTGCCACCCGCCGCTTCGTCCTGCCCTTGCGGGCGCAGCACGATGCCAATATCGCCGTTGAAGACGCCCAGCCCCGCATCATTGCGGGTCACCATCACCGGCCGGCCCTCATACCATTCGCCGCGTTTGCTCAGCAAGCCATCGGCGATCAGGGCGCGTTCTACGGCCAGATTCAAGCCCTCGGTGCCCCAGTCGCCCTCGCGCACCGCGCAAAGCAAGCGGAAGCGCTCAAACGCCGTCAGCACCGCCAAGACCCAGGACGCAAAGGCCTCGGCCGTTCCTGGCCGCTGCGCCAATAACTTCAGATAACTGCGGTAACCACCTTCAGCGCCGGGGCGCCCCTGCAGCGCCAAACGCACCGCCGCCTCAGCAGAAGCCGCCTGAACGTTCAACAAGACTTGGTCTTGGCCTTCACTCAAAAGCTGCTGCGCCTGCCGTGCGTCGCCACGGTTCACGGCCAGAGCCAGCTGACCAATCGGGCCACCAAAGCGCCGGCTCTCGCGCAGCATCACGGTTTGCTGGGCCAGCGGGGAGGCGCCTTCACCTGCTGGCAAAAGGAACTCGTTCGGCAAGGTCTGCCCCGTCACCGCCGCGGCATAGGCCGCCGTGCGGGGCAGATAACGGCCCAACTCCGCGTCACGGCACAAATCGCCTAGCACCGCGCCCGCTTCCACCGAAGCCAGCTGGTCTTTGTCACCCAGCAGAATCAAGCGCCCGCCCGGCGGCATTGCATCCAAAAGCGCCGCCATCATCTCCAAATGAATCATCGAGGCCTCATCGACGATCAAGACATCCAGGGGCAGCGGATGCGCAGCGTCGGCGCGCAGCTTACGGGTGTCGGGCCGAGCGCCCAGCAAGGCGTGCAGAGTGCGGGCGGCGCCCATCTGGCCGGCCAGCTTCTGCAGATCCAGGGAAACCCCCAGCTGGCCTTGCAACTGGCTAAGGGCCGATTCGATGGACTGCTTCAGCCGCGCGGCCGCCTTGCCAGTCGGCGCAGCTAGGCCCACGCGCAAGCGCTGGGCGTCCGGGTCAATGGCGAACAACAAGGCCAGCAAGCGAGCTGCGGTGTAGGTCTTGCCGGTGCCGGGGCCGCCGGTGATGACAGACAGGCGCCCGGCTACTGCAACGCCGCAGGCGAGCTTTTGCCAGTCCAGTGGGGCTGACTCGCCTGCGCTGGGGAACATGCGATCCAACCATTGACGCACCTGGGTGGTGTCAGCCCTCGGCCCCACCGTCGCCCGCGCCAATAGCTGCGCCGCCACCCGCTGCTCATAGGCCCAGTAGCGGCGCAGATACAGCTTGCTGCCGCGCAAAACCAGCGGTTCGCCCTGGCCCGCTTGCGTCGAGCCCTCAGCGCCCGGTGCATCGACAAAAACCAAGGGGCTGGCTTGCAAGGCGCTCAGCCACTCGGCCAGGCTGGCAGGTAGGCAGCCCTGCAGCAGCTCGCGCAAGGCCTGGGCTTGCGGCGGCTTCCAGCCCAGCAGGCCTTCGGCATCGGCCAATAGCTCATCCAAAGCCAGACAGCTGTGGCCGCGCCCCTCCATATGGGCCAGCAGCGCGCTGGCCAGCAATAGCGCGGCAGGCGCATCGGCCTGCTGCTCGCGCACAAAGCCGGCAAAAGCAGCATCCAAACGCCGAATCGTGCCGGCATCTCGCCAGCTCCCCAGCGCTTGCATCACCTGCGCGGCGGCGTCCCTAGGCATCAGCTCTTCCCCACTCATCGCACGCCCCCGCTGTCCTGCAGCGCAGCTTGCTTGTCCAACAAAGCATCCAGCTCATTCAGCATGGACTCACTGGGCTTGACCCAATAGCAGCCCTGAGCCGGGCCTTGCATGCCGCGCATGAAGACATAGACCGCGCCGCCCAAATGCTGCTCGGGTGCATACGACTCACCGAGTCGCGCTCGCAGAAGCCGGTGCAGGGCCAGCAGATAAAGCGCGGCCTGCACGTCATAGCGATGCTGGGCCATGGCCGACTGCAAAGCGGGATCGCTGTAATCGGCGTCGCTCGCGCCCAGATGGTTGGACTTGTAGTCCAGCACAAAGTAGCGGCCCTGGTGCTCGAACACCAAGTCGGCAAAACCCATCAGCAAGCCATGCAGCTGGCGCTGCGGCAGTTCGGGCCGCGCCTCCTCGCCCAGCAGATGGCGCCGGCAGAGCGCATCCAAAGCGCTCGCATTCAGGTGATCGGCCGGGAACCAGAACTCCATTTCCGGCAGATGGCCGCTCAAGTCTTGCAAGGCACAGCCCACCGGCGGCAAGGGCGCCGCACAGACCTGCTGCAACCACAGCAGCACATCGGCCGCCCAATTGCCCCAACCCTGGCGCTCGCAGCGGCGCATCAGCTGCGCCTGCAACTCGCTGGATTCGGCCAGACGGTGAAAGCCCTCTTCGGCCAACCACTCGAGCTGATCGTGCAAGAAATTGCCCGCAAAAGCGCCGCGAGGGAAACGGTGCCAAGGCGGCAAGAGGCTTTGCTCCGGCTGCTGCTGCTGCTGCGTTTGCGGCAGCATCAATTCAGCAGCGGATTGATCTTCGTCCGAACGCGCCACTTCCGTGGACACCGCCCGTACCGGCAGCGCCCGCACCAAAGCCGAGAAGCTGCCAATACCCCAGCGCCGCTCAAACTCCGCTTGGTAGGCCTGGGGCTCCTTCAGCGGCGTGGGCGCGCCGCGCGGCATCACCAAACTCGGGCCCAAGGACGCGGCGCTGGCAGCGGTCTTCACTGCAATCTCGGGGTTGGCAGCAGCCAAGGCCTCGGCCAGTTCTTGCAGCTGATCTTCCGAAAATCGCGCGGCCCCGCCCAGCACATAGCCGATGGCGCTGCGCCAGCTTTCGCAACTCTTGCCGTTGCGTACTTTCAGCGCCGCCACGCCCAACCACAAGGCATGGCGAGCGCGAGTCAGGGCCACATAAAGCAGACGCAGGTCTTCCCGCAAACGCTCGCGGTCGGCCTGGGCAATCTGCTCGGCCGTGGGCTCCAGATAAAGCTGGGCTTCGCCGCTTTGCGACTCGGGCAGCGCTTGCTTGACGAAGCGCGTGCGCGCCTTGTCCACCGCCCGGAAGCTGGCCGCAAAAGGCATGAAAACCAAGGGGTACTCCAAGCCCTTTGACTTGTGCACCGTGACCACCTTGACCAGATCCGCATCGCTTTCCAATCGCAGCACCGCGCCTTCGCCGGCAGCGGCGCCGGGCACTTCGGCCTCTTCAATCTGCGCCGCCAGCCAGCGGATCAAGGCCTGCTCACCGCCCTGTTCTAGGCTGGCTGCTTGCAGCAGCTCGGCGAGATGCAAGACATTGGTCAGCCGACGTTCGCCGTCAGCATCTTTGGCGCCGCGCTCGTCTTGGGCCAGCCATTGCGCCGGCAAGTCAAAGGCATGCAGCAGCTCGCGCAACATGGCAAGAACGCCCTGGCTGAGCCAAACACTCTGCAAAGCCTTCAGCTCATCGCTGCGAGCATCAAAGGCCTCATCGTCTTGCGCCAGATGGGCCAGCTCGGCGAGACTCAGGCCCAGCAAACGGGTCGCCAGCGCGGCGCGCACCAAGCGCATATTCAGCGGCTCGGCCACCGCCTGCAGAACGCGCAAGAGATCGCGCGCCTCGGCGCTGGCAAACACCGAGTCTTTGTCTGACAAATAGACCGAGGCAATATTGCGCCGGCGCAGCTCGCGCCGCAGGGTGGCAGCCTCGCGGCCGGTGCGCACCAGCACGGCGATATCGGCCGGCCGCAAGCGCTCAAAGCTACCGCGCGCCGGGTCGGAAAAACCAGCGGCCTTGTCGTTCAGCAGCTGCGCAATCTGCTCGGCACATCGGGCCGCAAACAAGCGCTGGCTGCTGTTGGCGTCGCGGAGCTGCGCGTCCAGCTGCAGGCTCAGCGCCGGAACCGGCCCCTGGCTGCTGACGAACACCTCGGCCCGGCCCCGCGCGGCCACCGACGCAAAAGGCAAGGGGTTGGCCGCCGTGTCGGCCGCCGCCCGAAACATGAAAGCCCCCTCGCCCTCGCGCTGCTCGGCATGCGCAAAGACCTGATTCACCGCCGCCACCAGGGCAAGGCTGGAGCGGTGGTTGGTGCCCAGCATGTAGTGGCGCCCGGCGGTCTTGTGACGTGCGTCCAGATAACTGTAGATGTCCGCGCCACGGAAGCCGTAAATTGACTGCTTGGGGTCGCCGATCAAGAGCAGGGCCGTGTCGCGCGAGTTCTCGGCCAAGCGATAGAGCCGGTCAAAAATGCGCGCCTGCAGCGGCGAAGTGTCTTGAAACTCGTCGATCAGCGCCACCGGATACTGGGCCAGCATGCCTTGGCGCAGGCGCTCGGCGCTGGCCCCCTGGGTGGCCGGGTCGAGAGCACGGTCCAGCCGGTTCAACATATCGGCAAAGCCGAACAGGCCCGACTTGGCCTTCAATTCGGCCAGGCGCGCGCCAATGCAAGCGGCGGCATGCAAGCGCATCGGTGTGCCAACGCTCTCCAGCGCTTGCAAGGCCTCCAGCAAGTTCGCAAAAGCCTCAAACTCAGGAGGCACTTCGGGCGCTGCCGCATCCGGCTTCAAGGCCTCGGCCAACCCAGCCGGGCTGAGGCGGCGCAGGCCCGCGTCTGAGATTTCAGGCTCGACCTGTGCCTCGTCCAGCGCCCATTCGCGCAGGCTTTGCAGCCAGGGCTGGTAGTAGCCGGGGCGCAGCTTGGTCTTGTTGAAGGGGCAGGTCTTGCCCTCCATCTGGCCATCCAGCCAGGCTTGCATGCGCTCGGCGGCTTCGGCCCAGCCATGCTTCAAGGCGGCCAGGGCCGCCGCATGCTGAAGCTCGGCGCGCTCAATCACCAAACCCAAGGGTTCCGTCACATCGGCCGCCAAGGGCAGGTCTTGGGCCAGCAGCTGGCGGGCGTCTTGCGCCAGCGCGTCCACGCGATTGAACACCGCCAGAGCCTGATCCAAGCACTGAGCGCCGAGCGGATAGACCTGGGCCCGCCAATAGTCTTGCGTGGCCTCCAACAGCAGCTGCTGCTCGTCGCCAATCAGGTCTTCGTTGAAAAGACAACCGCTGTCAAAAGCATGCTCGCGCAGCATGCGCTGGCACCAGGCGTCGATGGTGTGAACCGCCGCATCGTCCATGCTCTCGGCGGCCAGGCCTAAGCGCCAAGCCGCTGCGCTGCGCGCCGGTCCGTCTGGGTAATCGCTTAGCAGGGCGCGTAGCAAAGCATCGCCGGCGGCGGGCTCGGCCTCGCCACGGAAGACCTTGGCCGCCTCCAGCAAGCGGGCGCGGATGCGGTCCGACAGCTCGCGCGTGGCGGCGCGGGTGAAGGTCATCACCAGAATCTCTGAAGGCAGCAAGGGCCGCAAAAAACCGGTCTCGCCGGCCTCCCCGTCCGCACCCCCATGGCCCAGCACCAGGCGCAGGTAAAGCGCGGCAATCGTCCAGGTCTTGCCGGTGCCGGCGCTGGCCTCGATCAGGCGACTGCCCCACAAGGGGAAGTCGTGCGGATTCAGCGTGCTGCTGTTGTTCATTCGGCGGCCTCCTCTTGCTCCGCCTGGGCCGAGGCATGCAATTCCAAACTGACGCCCTGCTGCAACCACGCATGCAGCGGACCATAGAGACGCGGGGCCAAGGTCTCGAAACGGCCATCCGCCGCGAGTGCCGCAAAGTCGGGGTAGAGCCGCGCCAAGCAGGGCTCGCTGACCTCGCCCCGGCTGTTGAAGCCGCCCTCAAACACCGAGGCCACATCCTTGTGCTCGGCCACCTGGGCCAAGCCGGTCAAGGCCGCAATCGGCAAGGGCGACAGCATGCCCTCCTGCCAGACTTGCAAAAGCTCAGCCAAATCAGCCTGGGCCTGCTCGGGTGGCAGCGGCTGCAGCGTCAGCTGCGCATCGCGCCCGATCAGCACGCCTTGCAACTGCAGGCCATGGGCACTGGCCACCAACTGGCGCACCCAAGCTTCCAGCAGGCGCTCGGCGCGAGCCGACTTGGATTTTTCATCAGCGCACAAGCGGCTGGGGATCAGTTCCAGCCAGACGCGCTGGCCGCCCAGCGCTTGGGCTCGCAGATCGGCCAGCCAGTCCTCCAAGAGCGGCTGCTCAAACGGAAAACGCAGCATCTCCTTGGGCGCTTGCACCGGATACAAGGCTTGCAGATCACGCCAGGCTTTCAGCATGGGCGAGACCGTTTCGACCAGGGCGCGCTCGGCGCGGCGACCCTGCTCGGCCATGGGCAGGCGGCCCGCCTCGCGCATGCGCGCCGCCAGACCGGCCACACGCATTGGCACATCGGTTTCGGCATGCAAGTCCTGCAGGGCATCGTCCAAGAGCTCGCGCAGCATCTCGTATTCCAGCAAGCCGTCCACGGCAAAAGCCTCGTCGTCCTCGGCCGCGCTGGCGCTCTCGGCGAACTGCACATCCAGACGCTGGCGGAAGAAGCTCTTGACCGGGTTTTTCAAGAAGGCGGCCAGGCCCTTGATGTCGAGCAGCGGCTGATCGGCGTCCACTTCCAAGGGCGGCAATGGGGCAGTTTCGCCCTCCGCTTCTGCCGGCGTTTGGTGCGCTTGGCGCCACTCGCTGGCGTGAGTGAAGAGCGTACTGCCCTGCTCGAAGTAGCGGCGGCTGAAGGGCTGCAAAGGATGCTCGGTGCTCAAGGGCGCCAACACCGCCTCGCCCCAGCCCGAGGCCAGATAGTCGCGCAACTGCGAGACCAGCACCGAGGGCGGCTGCTCGCTGTTGTCGCGCACGCTGCGGCCGCTCCAGCTGATGTAGAGCTTGCGTCGCGCCGAGAGCAGCGCCTCAAGAATCAACTGCCGGTCATCGTCACGCCGGGCGCGGTCACCAGGGCGCGACAGGCCGGGCAGGCCCATCAGGTCGAAGTCGCTGCGGCTGCCGCGGCGCGGGTAGTCGCCATCGTTCATGCCCAGCAAACACACCACCTCGAAAGGCACGGCGCGCATGGGCATCAAGGTACAGAAGGTCACGCCACCGGCCTTGAAGCGGCGATTCAGCATGGGCACATCCAGCCCGTCCAGCCAGGCCTCTCGCACCACGGCCAGATCCACCGCTTCAGCAAACTCGGCCGACTCACAGGCCTCCAGCCAGCTGCCCATCGCGCTTTGCAAGGCCGCCAAAGTTTGGCGCTCGCTGTCGTCCGCCGGCTGGAAAAAATCTTCCATCAGGCGCCGGCCGCGTTCGGCCCACAGCACCGGGCTGGCCGGCTCGGCCACCTGCTGCCACCAGCCCTCCAGCGCCGTCAACAGGTCGGCCAGCGAACCGGCCAGCGCGGCATCCAAGCCGCCCACTTCGGTATAGGGCTGAATGCCTTGGAAGGCCGGCCCCTGGCCCGCGCTATAGCCCAGCAACATGCGGCGCAGACCAAATGACCAAGCGTTTTGCTCGCCACAGGCGGCCAGGCCCAGTTCGGCGCGTTGCTCGGCGTTCAAGCCCCAGCGGATGCCGGCGCCTTCCATCCACTGACTCAGGCGCGGCAGATCGTCGGCGCTCAAGCCAAAGCGCGCCGCCAGCCCCGGCACCTCCAACAAGGCCTGGATCTCGCTCAAACGGCAGCGCTGCTGCGGCAGGCGCAGCAGCCACTCCAGCGCCAGCAGCAGCGGGTTGTGGCCGCGCTCCTTCAGGTCGGCAATGTCGTAGGGGATGAAGCGCGGGTCTTGGCTGCGCCCGTACTGGCCAAACACTGAACGGATGGCCGGCGCGAAGCTGTCGATATCGGGCACCATGACCACGATGTCGCGCGGCGTTAGCGGTGCCTGGCCCGGCGCGGGAGGCTCGGCCAGCAGGGCCAACAACTGGTCGAGCAGGATCTCGACCTCGCGCTGCGCGCCGTGAGCGATGTGGAAAACGATGGAGCGATCCTGCGGCGCCAGCGGTGTGCGCGGATGCTCGGCCAGCGGCGTCAGGTCGCGAATATGCGCTTGCACCTGGGTCAGCAAGCTCTCGCCGGGGCCTTCGTCAAAGAGGTCGATCTTGGCGATGCCGAAGCGCTCTTGCGCCTGGGTGGCGTCGTCAAAGGCGTCGAGCTGGCGCACAAAGTCGCGCCCCTGGCGGCCCCAGCTGGCCAGCAAGGGGTGGGCATGGGCATGCATCTGCTCCAGCGAGAGCTCGGCCAGGTCGAGCCCGCCGCGCAGTGGCTGACGCCGCTTGTTCTTCTCGTTGCGCAGCAGCTCGCGGCCGTCGATGATGTCGGCCCAGTGATAACGGCAAGGGTTCGGGATCGCCAGAATCACCTGGCAATGCTCGGACAGCGCCGCCAAGGCCTGCAAGGTTTGCATCGGCACATGGGTCATGCCAAACAGCACCAGGCGGCGCGCCATCGCGCTTTGCGGCTTGCGGCCTTCTTGCAGCGCCTGCACAAAGCGCTGATGCAACTGCGGCCGCGAGGCTTCGCGCTGCTGCGCCGACAAAGGCGCCAGCAAAGCGCGCCACAAAGCCGCTTGCCAGCGCTGGTCGGTCGGCAGCGGCGTGGCCGCCGACAGCGGCTCGCCCGCGCTGCGCGGCAGCACGTCATGGCCTTGCGCCCAGGCATCGAGCCAATCGCTGCGGTAGACCTGGTATTGGTCAAACAAATCGGCCAGGGCCTGGGCCAGCTGCAAGCGCCGCTCCATGTCCCCCAATCGTAAAAAACCGGCCAGCGGCTCAAAGCCCGGCTGCTGCGCTAACTCCGGCAGCAAGCGCATCAAGGCCCAGGTCAACGGCAATTTGTCCAGGCGCGACTGCGAGGGCACCGAGTCCCGACCCAACATCTGCCGATACGCTCGCCACAGAAATCGCCCCGGCAACTCCACCCGCGTGGCGGAGCAAATGCCGCTTTGCTCGGCCAGCGTCATCTTCAGCCATTCGGCCACGCCATTGCTCTGCACCAGGAAGATCTCTTCTTCCAAAGCGCCCAGCGGCTGGCGGCGCAACCATTCAAACACCGCATCCCCCAGCAACTCGGCGCGATTGCCGTGCAGCACCAAGAGGCCCGGGGTGATGGGCGTGTTTGAGTTCAGAGTGCTGTTGCCGCTCATAGAGTCGTGGGGGTCCTGCGTCTGCGGAGGTGGCGGGTGTTTAGGAAAAAGCTTTTGCGAAAAAGCTCACAGCTCTTGCTTGAAACCCATCACTCTGCAAGAGGCCGAGCGATGGAGAAGCGTCATTGCAAGGCCCGCACTTTAGCTGGCGCGCGAGCCGCCCCCGCCCTTGCGAGCCAGCGCACTGATGGCGCTCAAAGACGCCAAGTCCAAGGGCTGCTGCGCCTCCAGCGGCTGCCGCTGGGCTTGCAAGGCATTCCGCAGCGCCTCGCTGGCCTGCCAATCTGCGCCCGGCCCTGCAGAACTTGGGGCTTCATGCGCCTGATGCGGCTGATTCGACACCGTCGCCTGCTGACTGACCTGGCTGACTTGATTCAGCAAGGCGCGGAAGTCTTGCAAATCCGGCGCCGGTTTGGCCTGCGGCTGAGCCCGGGCCGCCAAGCCCGACAAATCCAGCTCCGGCGCGGCGGCAGGCGAGCTCTGCCGCGCCAGACGCGACAAACCCAGGCTGCTCAAGTCCAAGTCCGGCGCATCCGTTTTCTTGGCTGCCTGGGGTGCGAGCTTTGGCATGTCGATGCGCAAAAACGGCGCCGCCGCCTCGGCCTGCAAACGAGCGCGCTCGGCCGCCTGAGCCTGCCGCTGCGCCAGCGCCTGGGCTTCGCGCAAGGCAAGCTCCGCGGCTTTTGCTGCTTCGGCGGCTTGGGCTGCTTTCGCGGCTTCGGCAAGTCTTGCGCGCTCTGCAGCTTCTGCAGCTTCTGCAGCTTCTGCAGCTTCGGCAGCTTCAGCGGCTTGCGCTGCCAGAGCGGCAGCTTCTTGGCGCTGCTGCTCTGCCTGAACTGCCTGAGCTGCGGCTAGCGCTGCCGCAGCTTCACGTGCTTCGGCCTCCAGTTTTGCTGCAGCCTGTTTTGCGGCCTCTTGGGCTGCAGCTTCTCGGGCGGCGGCCTCAAGGGATGCTGCCTCTCGCGCGGCTGCAGCACGTGCCTCGGCTTCGCGTGCCTCAGCTTCGCGCATCGCAGCGTCGCGTTCAGCCGCTGCTATTTCCGCCGCTCTCAAGGCAGCCATGGCAGCCGCTTCTTCAGCCGCCTGTTCCGCGGCTCTTTGCTCAGCGGCGTGGCGCTCAGCGACAGCGGCCTTTCTCCTCTGTTCTTCAGCTGCGGCTTCTTGCGCGGTGGCCAAAGCTGCAGCCGCACGCAAGGCGACTTCGCGCTCCTCAGCTTCTCGCTTGGCGGCTTCTCGCGCTTCAGCCTCCGCTTGCGCGGCCGCCTGTTCTGCGGCGCGGCGCTCAGCGGCTATGCGCTCTGCTCGCTCACGCTCGACCAGCTCACGTTCAGCAGCAAGCAATCTCTGCTCTTCTTCAGCCGCCGCACGCTCCGCCTCGAGTTGGGCCTGCAAAGCCTGTCTTTCCAATTGCTCGGCTGCTGCCTTTGCTTCTTGCTCTTTCTTGCGCTTGGCCAACTCAGCCTGCTCAGCCAACTTGGCTTGCTTGGCTGCGCGAGCTTGGGCCTGCGCCACTTGCTTTGCTTTTCTTTCTTCTTGCAGTTTTTCCAGCTTCAAAGCCTTGACGCGAGCTCGCTCGGCCTTGGCTTGCTGGGCTGCCTGTTCTCGCTCAGCCAACAATTCTTGCTGCGCAGCGCGCCTTGCTTCCTCCTCGTGCGCTTCGGCGGCAGCAACAGCGGCGACCTCGGCATCTGAGGCGATCGCCGCTTGCAAGGGGGCTTCAGCCGCCTCCGGTTCCAAAACTTGCCCAACTTGAGCAAATGAATGGGGCGGAGTTTCTTCATCTGCACGCAGCGGCACGTCTTGCTTTGCTTGCAGTTCTGGCTCTTCTTCTACGACAACCTCTGCTTCTTCAATCACCCAGTCTTGCGCGGCCCCTGTGGGTTGCGAGAGCAATGGTGCAGCCAAGGCCGGGCGGCGCTCGCTGATGTCCTCCACATCGCTGACATCACTCATATCCCAGCGCCCCACCGCTGCGCCAAAACGGGCGCGCGCCTGGTTTAGCGATGCAGTGCCAAGGCCTTGTTCGCCCGGGCGCAGCGCCGAAGCCGACAAGGGGCGCTTGACGCTGCTATTGGCACTCAGCGTGGCCTGCGAGATGGACAGATCAACCGGCTTGTCGCGCTCGCGCAAGCGCTCGGCAAAGACTTGCAGAATCGTGTTGGGGTCGAAGTCGCCGTCCGAGCTTTCAACCAAGCTCGGACCCGCAGCGGATTTCTCTGTCATTCAGCCATTGTGCCGGGCCTTAGTGACAGAAGTTGATGGGGACAAGCCCCGAGGCCACGCCTGACATGAGCCGGAAAACCCAGAATTCAGCAATTTGCCGGCCGCATCGGCGGCACAATCCCTGTCAGCTCAGCGGGGCCACCTGTGCCCCATCGGAGTCTATCGATGCCTTACCCGCCTTATCGTCTTGACTTGGCCCCTTGCAGGGGCGGGCCTGCGTCCGCATGAAAGCAAGTCTTGCCGGCTTCGCGGCCGCCTTTGCATTGCTCGCCGTCGCGCATGGGCAGGAGTCTGAGCGCGAACCACCAGATGGCACGATCGGTTTGCTCAAGCTGCCTTTGCTCTTGGGGGATGGGCCCTGCGATGCGTTTCGCCCCGCGCCGGTCAAGCTGTTCGCCAAAACCCATCAAAGCAGCTATATCGGCTTTGCCTTCGTGGCTCAGCCCTGGTCCTTCCCTGATGAATTGAGCTGCGAGGGCCTTGAAGTGCGGGTTCGCCTGCACTCAGGCACTGAAGAGTCCCTGCCTACACTCGAATACGACTACGAAGCGGCAGCCGCCATCGTCCTTGCCCGCCACCAGGCTTGGTGCCAGGTCTTGCTACGCTCGGGTTCAGCCTGGGTCCATGAGGAATGTTCTGCCGGTTTCGTTTCAATCGAAACGCTGCTCCAAACCAACAGAACCATGCTGTACCTGCGCCACGGTGCTCTGAAGCAAGCGAAGCTTCGCCCCAAGGGCGCCAAGTTTGAAGCCCCCAGGTCTTTGGTGGCCGCCCAGCTGTTAAGCGCAGAACTTCTCGGCATCAAACGGATCGATGGTGCGGTCTGGCTACACCTGGCCGTCTCGAACAAAAGCATCTGCGATAGCGACTTCGAGCTCGCAGAAACCCGGCGGCTTTGGCTGCCTTTGCGCGACTCGCTTGGCCGCATCACAACTTGGTACTTTGCTCGTGGGTGCTAGCGCGGCGCTGCCTTGAATCACGGGGGGGAGTGCGAGAACGCCCTTACCAGCTGCAGCCCTTGGTCCCACCCCGCACCGCGTCCACCGCCAGCGGCACCACGGCCAAGAGGCCGAGCGTTTCACCATAAGCCTTGCGGCAATCCGCGCGTTTGGCTTCTTCCATGCTTTCGCTGAGCTTGGACTTGCGCTCCGGCGGCAGTGGCATCAAGGGCAAGACACCGCGCGAGCCGTGCGCCGACAACTCGCCGCCGCGTGGCAGGCTCAGGTTCAAGGGCTTGACCTCAGGCGAGGCGGACGCGGGCGTGGCCACATCACGGCCCAGACGCGGCCCGGCGTCCGGGGCGCCCAAGCGGGGGCGGGAGCCGCCAGGATCTAAGAGGCTGGCCGCACTCGCCTTCTGAGCCGGCGTCTCGTTTGAAGGGCTGGGCTGAGCGCTCGTCGGTGTTGCTGAAGCCCTTGTTGCAGCAGTTGTTGGTGCAGTTGTTGGTGCAGGGACAGGGTTTGGCGCCGGCGCTGCTGGCACCGGGGTCACGGCTTGGGCAGCCGCAAGCGCGGCAGACGAGGCCGCCGGCTCGGCGGCCTTGGCGGCCACGGCGCTCGACTCAGCGGGCGCCTGCACCGGCAGCGCAGCGGGGATTTCGGGCGCCTTGGCCAGGGGCTCGTTCGGCATGGTGGGTAAGGGCGGCAGCTTGGGCACGGCAGCGCTTCGGCTGGCCGGCAGACGGGCAGCAGGCAGGGCCAGCGGCGGCGACAAAGTGGCTGGCGGCAGCGCCGCGCTGTCGCTCTTGGCGATGGCGGGCAGGCGCTCGCTCAGAGCTGCAGGCCGGGGCGGCGGTGCGTCGAGTCTGCGCGTTAAGGTAGGCGCCTGAAGAAGCTCGGCGAGCGGCCTAGGTGCATCCGGCACAGACAAGGGCGCCGGCAAGTCCTCAATTCGCCGCAGCACTGGCGGCAGGCTGGGCAGGGTCTTGGCATCCAAGGCTGGGGCGGCCAGGGCTGCGGTCTTGGGCAAGACCGGCACGCGGCCGAGCGACTCGCTGGGCGCACGGTTTTTACTGAGCCTGGGGCCAGATGGCAGCTCGCGGCCCGACGGCGCGCTCAGCACCGCGGTGCTCCGCGTGGGCTCGGCCAATGCGGCTGTGGCGGGCAAGGCCTCCGCATCGAGGGAGCGCAGCTCAGACAGCTTGGGTGGCGTCGGTGCAGCGGCAAGCACAGGCACAGGCACAGGCGCCGGAGCAGCTGGGGGCGCAGGCGCCTGCGCAACATCCGCCTTGGCCTGAGCCATGATCTTGGGCGTGACTTCGCTGGCGTGTGCGGCGTCTTTCACCTCAGGCGAGATGCTGGCCAAAGCATCGGTCGCCTCACCGGGCTCGGGCACGCGGCTGGCCCACTCGCCCTCGCGAGCGGCGCCGGGCGTCATGGGCAGAGGCTGCGGCGCCTCGGCCGGCCTGACGGTGCCGCCATGGCGTTCTTGCCTGCCTTTGCCCACGGGGCCCTGCTGCGCCTGTGTGGGCGCAGCTTGCGGGCTCACCGCTTTCTGATCGCCTGTTCCACCCGTCAAAGTCACATTGAGACGGCCCCAAACGCCGTCGCCGGGCTTGGCGGTGCCGCCGGGCGCGGTGCCAATCCACAAGAGCAGCAAGGCGTGCAGCAAAACCGCCAAGAGCAGGCATTGACTGAGCTTCTCTGCCTGCGGGGCGGGCTGCGTATTGGAAGACAAAGCGGACGGCCACAGGCGCGCCGCGAGGATGCGCGGAGTCAGCACGGTTGGGCAGTCATCTTCTTCATCATCAATGGGCGAAAGACCCTGAACTGCTGGCCGACAAAGCTGTCGCCCCTTCAAACAGGCATCGTGCTGCGCAGTCTAATGGCCCGGCGCCATACTGGCGGATGAAACCTCCTCACAAAATGCATGCTGCTTGCATCGAAGCGCCACGGCGTTTTTCTTGAATCGATCCATGACCGAGTCTTTGTTTGGGCCGCCGGCCCCCTTGGAATTTGCCCCCGGCGCCTGGCTGCTGCCCGGCTTGGCCCTGGGCGCCGAAGCGGCACTATTGGCGGCGGTAGAGGACGTCTTGAGCCAAGCGCCGCTGCGCCAGATGCAAACACCGGGCGGCCAGACCATGCAAGTGGCGATGAGCAATTGCGGGCCACTGGGCTGGGTGTCTAGCCGCGCCGGCTACCGCTACCAGGCGCTGGACCCACTGAGCGGCCAAAACTGGCCGGCCATGCCGCCCGAGCTGAAAACGCTGGCCCGGCACGCCGCCGAGCTGGCGCATTATGTGAGCTTCGAACCCGACGCCTGCCTGATCAACCGCTACCTGCCCGACACCAAGCTGAGCCTGCACCAAGACCGCGACGAACGCGACTACAGCCAGCCCATCGTGTCAGTGTCGCTGGGCCTGCCGGCGGTGTTTTTGTTTGGCGGCCTGCAGCGCAGCGACAAAACCCTGCGCCTGCCGCTGACGCATGGCGATGTGTTGGTCTGGGGCGGGCCGTCCCGGCTGCGCTTTCATGGGGTGATGCCGGTGGCCGAGGGCCAGCACCCGCTGCTGGGCGAGCAGCGCATCAATCTGACCTTCAGGCGCGCCGGCTAGGCGCCCCTTATTTGTCGCCCTTGAGCTCCACAAACTTGGGCTGGGCGCCCGAACCCATGCCGACGTTGAGCTGAAAGCCGCCCAGATCCTGCGACCCCAGATGTGCCAGTGACTCCAGCACCGAGGCTCGGGTCAGTGGCGCCTTGGCATGGCGCAGGCCTTCGACCATGATGCGGGCGGCGATAAAGCCCTCCAAGCTGATCGAATCAAACTGCTTTTCGCCCGCTTGACGCATGGCTTGTTGATAAGCCGCCACCACGGGCACGGCGGCGTCCGTCGGGTCCGGCACCACTTGGGCCATCGTCACGCCCTTCAAGCTTTTGCCCAAGGCCTCTCGCAAGGGCTCAAGACCTGCAAAGGACAAGGTATAGAAATGACCGCGGTAGTTCAGGCCGCGCGCCGACTTCACAAAGGCCGCGCAAGTGGCATAGGTGCTGACCATGAAGATCGCGTCGGCCTTGGATTTGCGCACCAGTTCGGTGGCGACATCGGCCACGCTCTCGGTGTTGCGCTTGACGGTGGCGCTGGCCAAGACCTGAATGCCCTGCTCCGTCGCCGCCGCCTTGATGGCCTCTAGCCCCGAGCGGCCAAACATATCGGCCTGATACATCACATTGACCGTGCGCACTCCCGCCGCTTTCATGGCCTGCACCATCTTGCGGCCTTCGTCGGCATAGCTGGCCCGTACATTGAAGACATAGGGGCTGGGGGGCTCGCGCAGCACCTCAGAGCCGGTATAGGCGCCAACAAAAGCGACCTTGGCGCGCCGCACATAGGGCAAGGCCACAAAGCTGGTGGGCGTGCCGACATAGCCGAACAAGGCCAGAGTGCGCGGGTCATCAAGCAGTTGCCGGGTGTTGGCCTCGGCTCGCTCGGTCTCGTAGGCATCGTCGAGCAAGTTCAAGGCGATCATCGCGCCGCCGACACCGCCCTGCCGGTTCAGCTGAGTGAAATGAGCTTGGGCGCCGACATGAAAGCGCCGCCCCAAAAAGGCCGCCGGGCCACTGAGCGCGGCCGAGCCACCGAGGTAGATCACCGACGCCGGCCGGCTGGCACCACCGCTGCTGCCTGAAACCTCGGCGTCCGATTCGGCGCGCGCAAGGGAGCCCAGCGTCAGGCCAACAGGCCAAAGCGAGCTCAAGAGAAAGGTCCGGCGGCGCCTTAGCATGGGTATCGTCGCAATGGCCTAGGGGTTGGCGGGGGGGATTGAGCGCAGTCTACGTCCTCGCCCAGCCTGGTGCCAGGTCTTGCCTGCATCGAGACCTTTTTGGACTCGCATGCCGCACAAATCAGCGGGCCCAGCGCGGCCACTTTGACCTTGGTCAGACTTTGTTCAGATGCCATCGCCATGCTGGGCCTGCGTCACTTGAGCGTCATTGAGCGCGGTCACGCTGCCGTCATGCAGCTTTCCTGCCCCCCATCTCATCTGCCAACAAGGAACTTCCGAGATGCTCTTGCATGACTTCCACCAAAAAATCGAAACCCTGCGCTGGGACGACCACCGCTACTACCACCAGTGCCGCATCAACCAGACCCTGCACCTGATCAGCGCGATCAGCTTTTTGTGCGCCTATGGCCTGCTCTTCATCGACCCGGCCGCGGCCGGCATCATCGGCTGGACCATCGGCATGGTGACGCGACAATCGGGTCATATCTTTTTCGAACCGCGCGGCTATGACCATATCAACCAGGCCAGCGACGCCCACAAAGAGGCCATCAAAGTGGGCTTCAATATGCGGCGCAAGGCGGTGTTGATTGGCGTTTGGCTCGCCTTGCCCTTGGCTTTGTGGGCCAGCCCCAGCTTGTTCGGGCTCATCACGCCCAGCCACAGCTGGCAGGGCTGGGTGCACGATGTGGGTCTGAGCTGGTTGGCACTGGGCGCCGCCGGCTTGCTGGCGCGCACCCTGCATCTGTTCTTCTTGCGCAGCCCGGCTTGGGGCCTGGCCTGGGCTGCCAAAATCATCAGCGACCCATTTCACAACGTGGCGATCTACTGGCGCTCGCCCATCGCCCTGCTGCGCGGCCAGCGCCTGGACCCGATGAGCGAAGGCGCGCCGAAGTCCAGCGCTGCCTGAGCCGCAAAGCTCAGGACTGCGCCCCAGCTTGGCCGCCGCGCCACAGCGCCAGCAGCCAGGCCCGCAGACGCGCCAGCCAACCGAGCCCGAGTTCAGGCTGCGCAGCCGGGCTGGGTTCGGCCAGGGCCGAGACAGAGGCCACGCTCAGCTGCGCCTCAAAGCGCTGAAAAAACTCGCCAATGATTTTTTGCGCAGCGGCGTCCACCACCCGCGAGCCGATCTGCGCCAGCTTGCCGCCGATCTGCACATCGGCGCTGTAGCTGAGGCGGCAGCTCTGTGCGGACAAAGCTTCCAGACTCACCGCCGCGCGGCCCTTGCCAAAGCCCGCCACGCCGCCCTGCCCTTCAAACTGCACGGCATAGCTTTGTGGTGCCACCACGTCTTGCATCTGTAGCGTGGCCTTGAAGCGCGCCCGCACCGGGCCCACCGCCGCCATCACCACCAGCTGCAGCTGGTCATCGGCGCTGCGCTGCAGCGATTCGCAACCGGGGATGCAGGCCTGCAGCACCGCGTCGTCATTCAGCGCCGCCCAGGCTTGCGCCTGCGAGCAAGGCAGCTCGCGTTGGTTTTCGATCTTCATGGTTCAGGCCTCCTGCGGTGACAGCGGCGCGAGTGGCGACAGCGGCACGGCGGCATGTGGGTGTTTTTTCGCGATCACGCCGTGCCAGCTGCGCCAGTCGCGGCCGGGATGAACTTCGCCGCAAGATGCACAGGTGCGCGAGGCTTCATCGCTGGAATAGAACTGCTGATACAGCGGCGGCAAGTCGCCAACAATGCTTTGCAGCTGCACCGCGTGGCGCTGGATCAGGCCGCCGCAATGGGCGCAATACCACTGGAAGGCATCAAGGCTGCCGGGCGCGCGCTGACGTTCGATCACGGTGCAAAGACTGCCAGCCTCGGGGCGCTGCGGCGAATGCTGAACATGGGCCGGCAGCAAAAAGACATCGCCCTCTTTCAAGTCAACCCGCTCGAACTGGCCGCGGTCCCAGAGGATCAGATGGGCATTGCCCTTGAGCTGGTGAAAGAACTCCTCGTGCGGATCGTCGTGAAAGTCGGTGCGCTGGTTGGGTCCACCCACCACGGTGCAGATGAAGTCCGCGTCTTGCCAGATTTGCTGGTTGCCCACCGGCGGCTTCAGCTCGGCGGCATGGTCCGCAATCCAGCGGGAGAAGTTCAAGGGACGTCCGTATTTCAGCATGATGGGCTTTCTATGGAAGTGGATTGTGAAGGAGGCCCAAGGCCGAACTGACGTCGCCCTGGGTATGATGCGGCCGCCCATGTCCAAGGACGACTTCAAAATTCAAATGCCCGTGCTCAGCGGCGCAAAGCCCGCCAAGAGCAGCACGGCGCGCCCGGCCAATGTCTCGCTGAAACAGCTGCGCGGCTTTGCGGCCGTGGCGCGCGAGGGCAGCTTCACGCGAGCTGCGCAAACGCTGTTCCTCAGCCAATCGGCACTGTCGGCGCTGATCCGCGGGCTGGAGAGCGAGCTGGGCCTGCGCCTGTTTGACCGCACCACGCGGCGCCTGGAGCTGACCGAAGCTGCGCAGGAGTTGCTGCCGGCCGTGCAGCGCCTGCTGGCCGATCTGGACCGGGTGGCCGGTGATTTGCGTGATGTGGCCGAGCGCCGCCGTGGCCGGGTGCGCCTGGGCACCACGCCTTTGTTGGCCGCCAGCCTGATGCCGGGCTTGATGCAGAGCTTCAGCCAGCGTTACCCCGAGATTGAGCTGACGCTGATGGATGCCAGCACCGACCAGCTGCTGGCCGCCTTGCGCCAAGGCGAGCTGGATTTGCTGCTCTCCACCTTTGACCAAAACGAGCCCGACCTCAGCGCCGAGGCGCTGCTGCGAGACCCCATGGTGGCGGTCTGCAACCGCGCCCATGCGCTGCAAGCCTTCGGAATGAAAGGCACGCTGCCGAACAGTCTGGACTGGGCCGACCTGCTGGACCAGCCTTTGCTGCTGCTGCGCGAAGGCAGCGGTTTGCGCGCCCTGGTGGAACGCTGCTTTGCGCCGCTGGGCGGTGCGCCCAAGCCGGCGCAAGAGGTCAGCCATATCGCTACCGCCATGGCCATGGCCGCGGCCGGCCTGGGCCTGGCGATCCTGCCGGCCTATGCCCTGAAAGTGTCGACGCTGCAACATGGCAACGACTTGCTGGGCCTGCCTCTGAACAAGCCGGCCGTGGCCCGCGAGGTCTCGCTGGCGCATTTGCAGCAGCGCTCGCTGTCGCCGGCGGCGCTGGCGATGCAAGAGCATCTGCGTGAGCAACTGAGCTTGGCCGAGGGCGCACATCAGCTGGGTTCGAGCGGCAAAAAGATCAAAGCCAAGGCCAGCAGCGTCAAACGCTGAGGCGAGCACGCCGACTCAAGATGCTGCGAATCACGCTATAGGGCGTGACCAGCGAGGTCTTGGGGTTGTCGGGCGAGGCCGCGTTGTCCAGTCTGAGCTTGATGGCGCCTGCCGCACCCTCGGCCTCGATTTCATGCACATTGCCGGCCAGGCCGGGGTCGGCCACCAACTCCACAAAAGTGCCTTCCATGCCCAAGGTGCACAGGGCCAGAGTGGCGGCCACATTCGCGTTCTTGGGGTACTGGGCAGCGGCCTCGCGTGCTGTGCCACGGAAGAACACCGTGGGCTCGGAGATAGCGGCCAGATCCAGCAAAGCCTCGGCCGGCGTACCGCGCCAGGCCAGCGGCGGCTTGCTCGAGCGCAGGCACACCCGGCTCAAGCCCGCCATGCGCGCGGCTTGCAAATAATCCAAGCCCGCTAACGCGCCCGAGGGCAGCAGCAACTGCCGTCCCGCCTCGGCTGCGGCCTGCTCCAACTCGGCTTGCAAGATCGCGTCCGACAAGACGCCCACTGAGACCAGCAGCAGGTCACAACCGGCTCGCAGCACCGCTGCGCCATGCGCCTTGACGGCACCATGGCCGGCGGCCTCCACCACCAACTCAGGCTCCAGGGCCAGCAAGGCCGGCAAGCTGGTGACCACCGGCAGGTCCAGCCCAGCGCCCTCCTCCACATGCTGACACATGGCACCGACCAGTTGCACGCCCTCGCCGCGACGCTGCAGCAGCTCATGGGCGATGACGCGGCCAATGGCGCCCAGGCCGATCAGCGCGACGCGCACCGGAGCCTGGGTCTTGTGTTGATGGGTATTGCTCATGACTGTTTCTCCAACAATGCTTGTTGCACCACCCGGCCCGCCAGAACGGCAGCCAAATGGGATCGGTAATCGGCCTCGGCATGGATGTCGCTGGACATCAAGCCCTCGTCCACCCGCAGGCCACGCAAGGCCTCGGGTCTGAAATCTCGGCTCAGCGCTTGCTCAAACGCGGGCAATCGCACCGCGCCTTGGGCGGTGCCGGTCAGAGCCACACGCACCTGGCCGTCCTCGGCCTGGGCGATGGCCACGCCCACGAGGGCAAAGCGCGAAGCCATCTGCTCAAACTTTTGATAGGCCATGCGGCGCGGCTTGCGAATGCGCACACTGCACAAAATCTCATCGGGCTCCAACGCGGTGCCGAACAAGCCCGTGAAGTAATCGTCCACCTCAATGGCGCGGCGATCGGTCTGCAGCGTGGCGCCCAGAGCCAGCATGCCGGCCGGCCAGCAGGCTGCAGGGTCGGCATTGGCCAACGAGCCGCCCAGCGTGCCCATGCTGCGCACCTGCTCGTCAGCGATGTGGCCGGCGAGAGTCGCCAAGCCCGGCGAGAAGCGGCGCAAGGCTGGGCTGGCGGCCAGCTCCGCATGGGTCTGCATGGCGCCCAGTTGCAAATGGCCAGCACTGGGCTCGCTGAACTGCTTCAGCTCCGCCACGCCGCCCAGATCGATCAGGCGCGCCGGCGCCATCAGGCCCAGCTTCATGGCGCCGAGCAGGCTCTGGCCGCCGGCGATCAGCTTGCTGTCGACCCCGTCGCGCAGCCAGGCCAGGGCCTGGGGCAGGCTCTCGGCGCGGCAGTAGTCAAAGTCTTGCATCTCGCCCGCCTCCTTGCGCTGAGGCCAGCCATTCGCAGATGGCGGCGACGATGCCCTCGTAGCCGGTGCAGCGGCACAGATTGCCGGCCAGCGCGCGGCGCACCGCCTCCGGCTCGGCCGGCACGCCTTCGCGCTGCATGGCCACGGCGCGCATCAACATGCCCGGCGTGCAAAAGCCACATTGCAAGGCATGGTGGCGCGAGAAGGCCTCTTGCAGCGCATGCAGTTGCTCGCCCTCCGCCACACCCTCGGCCAAGCCCTCCACCGTTTCCACACGGGCACCGCAGGCCTGCAGGGCCAAGACATTGCAGCTTTTGACGGCGCGGCCATTCATCACCACGGTACAAGCCCCGCATTGGGCGGTGTCGCAGCCTTGGTTGGTGCCGGTGAGCTTCAGCTGATCGCGTAAGACCTCGATCAAGAGGCTGGCCGAGCGCGGCTGAAGTTGGGCCGGGCGGCCGTTGACATGCAGCTCCATGCGGCTCAACCCAGCTTCAGGCCACTGCGGGCGAATTGCTCGCGGATCAGGGCGCGCTCGTCTTCAGTGAGTTGCAGCAGGGGGCGACGCACCGGCCCGCCCACCTGGCCCAGCAACTCCAGCCAATACTTGCTGTGCGCCTGCGGCTTGCCTTTGGGCTTGCTGGCCTTGAAGGCCTGGCGGGCCGATTCCAGGCTGTCGCGCACCACGCGAGCCTCCGCGAACTTGCCTTCAAAAGCCAAGCGGGTGTAGTCGTTGATGCGCTGATCGGCGGCGGTCTGCAGCAGCAGCGGCGGCGTTGAGCACAAATACAGACGCCAGCCCAGCTCCTCGATATTGTCCAGCCACTCTTCCTCGGAGGCGGTGCTGACCTGGATTTTGTCGCCCACCAAACGGCTCAATTCGACGTACATCTCACGCGGCACGCTGTACTTGATGGCCACGATATTGGGCAGCTCGGCGATGCGGGCGCAGAGCTGAGGGCTCATCAAATAGCCGCAGTCGGGATGGTTCCACATGGCGATGCCGATATTGAGCTGCTCGCTGATGTGGCGGTAGTACTCGTAAATCGTCTCGTCGGTGTCGGCCCCGAAGTGCAGCACCGGGCTGTGCACCACGATCCAATCGGCACCGCAGGCCTCGGCGTGGCGACCCAGCTCCAGCACCGTGTCCAGATTGGTGTCGGAGCAAGACATCACCGTGCGCGAACCCTGGGCACGCGCCACTTCGGCCGCCAGCGTGAAGCTGCGCTTGCGTTCTTCCAGCGACATCGAGAAGAACTCGCCCTGCTTGCCGCAGACGAACAAGCCGCCCAGCTTGAGGGTGCCGGTCCAATGCGCGACATTGGCGCGAAAGCCTTCTTCGTCCACGCTGCCATCGGCCTTGAAGGGCGTCAGCATGGCGGCCCAAACGCCGGTGAAATGGGCTTTGGCATAGGCCTTGGCGTCTTGCTTGTTGTAGTTCATGGGGTCGCTGCTTTCTGAAATATCAAAGAGAAGAAGAGGGAGAGGCAGGCGCGGCTTGCATGGCGCGCCACAAGGCAGGAGCACTCAAGGGGAAGTCCAGCTGCGCCTCGGTGATACCGATCTGCGCCAGGGCGTCATGCGCGGCATTCAAGAGCGCCGCCGGCAGGCCGATGCAGCCGGCTTCGCCCACGCCCTTGGCGCCCAGCGCATTGGCGGCGCTGCGGGTAGGCAGGCTTTCGATGTGCACCGGCGGCATGTCTTCGGCGCGCGGCAAGGCGTAGTCCATCAGCGAGCCGGTGAGCAGTTGGCCGCTGTCGTCGTAAACGATTTTTTCCATCAGCGCCTGACCCAGGCCCTGGGCCAGGCCACCGATCAGCTGGCCGTGCACCAGGGTCGGGTGCACCAACACACCGGCGTCGTCGACCCAGACCACGTCCTTGATCGTGGGCGCGCCGGTGTCGCGGTCGATGTGCAGCTCCACCATCAGACAGCCGGAGGCCCAGGCTTCATTCGGCGCGGTATGAAAGAGCTCAACGGTGCAGGGACGCGGCGCGCCCTCAGCCAGCTTTTGCTTCAGTTCGGCCGCGGCGGCCAGGATGGCCGATCCGCCAATCGCAGTGCTGCGGCTGGCCAGGGCGCCAATGCCGGCCGGGCATTGCGCGGTGTCGCCATGCAGCACCTCGACCTCGCCGGGTGCGCAGCCCAAGGCTTCGGCTGCGATCAAAGAAAAAGCGGTCTCGCGCCCCTGGCCCTGCGCTGTAGCGCCGGTGGCCAGCAAATAGCCGCCACCTTCTAGCGCGGTCAGGCGCACACTCTCGCCGCCCTGGCCACAGGGCTCCACATAGAGGGCGATACCCAGGCCGGTGAGCGTACGAGCATCGCCTCGGACCGCTTGTTGGCGGGCTCGGCGCTCCGTGTAGTTGAACCGTTCGGCCGCCCGCAGCAAAAGCGCGCTCGGGTCGCAGCGGTCCAGCCATTCACCGCTGGGCAGCTGGCGCGGCAGGTCCTCGGCGGCCCAAACATTGGCCAGACGCAGGGCCAAGGGGTCGATGTCGCAGCGTCGCGCTGCCTCGTCCACCAAGCGTTCCATCAGGACACAGGCCTCGGGCCGGCCGGCACCCCGGTAAATACCCACGGCCGCTGCATGGCTCAACAAGCCCTCGGCCTGCACCTCTTGAGCCAGCACCCGGTAGGGGCCGGGCAGGATGCGGGTCGCATTGCGCAGCGGCGCAGCGGCGCTGAAGGGCAGCCAATGGCCCAGGGTGAATTGCATCTGCGCGGCCAGGCCTATGAATTGCGGGCTGCCGGGCGCCAACCATAATTGCCCCTGCAGCTGCGAGCCTCGGCCATGGGTGCCGGCCAGCAAGTCTTCGCCGCGACTGGCCAGCCATCGCATGGGGCGCTGCAAACGGAGCGCGGCCCAGGCCAGCATCAAGTCTTCGGCAAACACCGAGGCCTTGGCCCCAAAAGCGCCACCCACATCGGTGGCCACCACGCGCACCTGGGATTGGGCCAGCCCCAAGGCATGGGCCAGGTCCTCGCGGGCACGGCTGGGCGTTTGGGTGGACAGCCAGGCGCTCAGCGTTTGCGCGGCTTCGTCCCATTGCACAAGGGCAGCGCGCGGCTCCAAGGGGGATGCAGCCACGCGAGGCAGCCCCAGTTGTACCGCCGCGCTGGGCGCATGCTTGGGCAACTGACCGACAGCGATGTGCTGATGCAAAGCTTGACGGCTGGGCATGCCGGGGTAGAGCGTCTCGGCCGCCGAGTCCGGCGCAAAGTCCAGCACCGGGCTCAGGTCTTGGTAGTCCACCCAAATCAAATCGGCCGCAGCTTGGGCTTCTTGGCGAGAGTCGGCTAAGACCAGGGCCACCGGCGCGCCCACGGCCAACACCCGGTCCAGCGGCAACAACTCCGCTTGCGGCAAGCACATGCCCGGCAGCAAGGCGTTGACGCGCGGCTGACGCAGTCCGACAAAGTCCTCAGGCAAGAGCACCGCACGCACGCCGGGCAAAGCCAAGGCATCACTGGCTTCGATGGCCGTGATGCGGGCGTGAGCATGCGGGCTGCGCACAAAGACGGCGTGCAGCATGCCGGGCACTTGGCGGTTCGCCACAAAGCCGCCCTGGCCGCGCAGCAGGCGGGCGTCTTCACGACGCAGCAAGCCGCAAGCCGCCGAATCGCTGAGGGCTTGGGCGCCGCTAGGGTGCGCGGGAATCGAAGTGTCTGCATATGCCATGGGTGGCGATTGAAGCCGCAAGACGACATTTACACAAACGCATAATTTTTGTTGACTCAGTCAACAACTCAATAAATCAAGCAACAAGAAACAGCAAGCCCTCATCGTCGAAACAGTGCGCCGCTGAAGTGCGCCACTTCCAACAGGCCCCGCAGCCTCCGAGAGCTCAGAAAAAGAGCGCCGCACCGGATGCATCCGCGTGGCACGGCCGCAACGGGGTAGCAGCGGCCGCTATGCGCCTTGAATTTTTATGCACATAAATTTGTTTTTATGTATACATTGCGATATGTATGTATTCCATAAATTCAATTCAAAAGCCCGCCAACCGACGCTTGCAGGTCTCGCTTGGCCTGGTGTGGCTCGCCGCCTGCAGCACGGCAGTACAGGCCGGCGAGGCTGGGCAGTTGCAGGTCTATGGCTTTTTGAAAGCCAATCTGGAACAAGTACAGACCGCCGGCCCGGCAGCGCCTGGACCACTGCGGCGCGTCTCCAATGATTTGTCGGTGCTGGGCTTTCGCGCCAGCGAGGACCTGGGCGGCGCCTTGAGCGTTTGGGCTCAGATCGAGACCAATGTCAAAGTCGACACCGGCGAAGGCCCCTGGGGTGGACGCAATACCGGCATCGGCCTGCGCGGGCCTTGGGGCGAATGGCTGCTGGGCCAATGGGAAACGCCCTTGCGCTTTGTGTCGGTGTATGCGGTCGACCCCTTCACCGCCGGCATCTTTGCCTCCAACAGCATCATGGGCAATGGCTTCGTCACCGCGGGCAACGGCGCGAGCCCCAGCTCTTTTGACCGCCGTGCGCCCAATTTGCTGCAATACAGCAGCCCAAGCTGGGCCAGCACCTCCTTTAAGCTGGCCTACGCCTTGCCCGAGGAAAAGAGTCCCAGCCTCTCGCCCGACTTGATCTCGGCCCTGCTCAGCCATGTGCAGGGGCCGCTGATGCTGGCTTTGGGCCATGAGCGGCATCGCGACTACTTCCACGCTGGCAGCCAAGACTGGGCCACCCGCTTGGGCGCGAGCTACAGCTGGGGCAGCCTGCGATTGCGCGGCGCCTGGGAGCGTCTGCATTACCAGCCCCAGCCGGGCAAGACCTTGGAGCGCGATGCCTGGCAGTTGGCGCTCAGCGTCGACAGCAGCAGCGGCCAATGGCGCGCCAGCTATGTGAGGGGCGAGCGGGCGCGAGGCAATGCCAGCGTCGGTGTTGGCGGCATTGCCGCGCCAACACTCAGCAACAAAGACGGCAGCACCGCCCAACAAGTGTCGCTGGGCTATGGCCACCGCCTGTCGGCACGCAGCGAACTCTGGGTCGCCTGGACCCAGCTGAGCAATGGCGAATCAGCCCGCTACAACCTCGCCGCCAACCCGGTGCCCGGCCTGCAAGCGGGCCAAAGCCCGCGCGGCCTGGGCCTGGGCATGACGCACAAGTTCTGACCCCGCCCACCCCTCTCTCCTCCTGCCCCCAATTTGATGATGCGATTTAAGAACATAAGCGTGGCCCGCAAGCTCTGGATTGGCGCCCTGACCGCCCTGAGCTTGATGACGATATGCGCCTTGCTGAGCCAGCGCCATGCCGCACAGGCGATGCAGCAAGCCATGGACGAACTCGGCCGGCGCCAGCACAACATCACCTTGTCGACCCGCTGGGGCGGGGCGCTCGAGGCCAATATCCAACGCGTGCTGGCCATGGCGCTCAGCGATGAGCCCATGCTGAACAGCAGCTTTGTTGCGGCCCGCAAGCAAGCAACCGAACAGATTTCAAAGCTGCAGCAAGAGATCGATCAGAGCGCCAGCTCCGAAGAGGAACGACGAGCGCTGGCCTTGATCGCTGAACGCCGCAGCACCGTGGTGGCGGCGATGAAGAAAGTGGATGCACTGAAGAAGCAAAGCAGCGCCGCCACCTCGGCAGCGAGCGTTGTGCAAGCAGAGTTATTGCCTGGCGCAAGCGCCTATCTGGCCGCGTTGCAAGACTTTGTGAATCTGCAAATCCTGCTGGCCGAGCAGGCCGAAGCCTCGGCCCAGGCGGCGGCAAGCCGCGCCGCGCAACTGGGGTTGGGCGCGATGCTTTGTGTGTTTGGCCTCAGCCTATTGGGCGTGGCGCTGCTGGTGAAAAGCATCAGCCAACCCTTGGCCGAGGCGGTACGAGTGGCCGAGCGCATTGCCGCCGGCGATCTGCGAGCGCAGCACTTGCCCGAGCGCGGCGATGAGTTCGGCCGCTTGATGCGGGCGATGCGCGAGATGGGCAGCAAGTTGCGCGGCTTGGTCGATGAAGTAAGGCTGGGCGTGGATTCGGTCTCCACCGCCTCGATGCAGATCGCCAACGGCAACCAAGACCTGAGCCAGCGTACCGAGCAAACCGCCGCCAATTTGCAAGAAACTGCCAGCTCGATGGAGCAACTGACCGGTGCGGTACAGCAGTCCTCACAAACCGCGCAGCAGGCGATGCACATGGCAGACAGCGCCGCCGAGGCCGCCCTGCGCGGAGGCCAAGTGGTGGCCGATGTGGTGGCGGCCATGGGCGACATCAGCTTGAGCGCTCGTCGCATCGGAGACATTACCGGCGTCATCGACGGCATCGCTTTTCAGACCAATATCCTGGCCCTGAACGCGGCAGTAGAAGCTGCGCGAGCCGGTGAGCATGGCCGCGGTTTTGCCGTGGTGGCCAGCGAAGTGCGCGCCTTGGCGCAGCGCTCCGCCGAGGCGGCGCGTGAAATCAAAGGCTTGATTCAAAGCTCGCTCAGCACGGTGCGCTCAGGCGCCGAACTGGCCGAGCAATCGGGCACGGTGATGCGTGAAATCGTCGCCAATGCGCGCTCGGTCGCCAGCTTGGTCGGCACGGTGGCCACCGCCGCCAGCGAGCAAGGCGATGGCATCCAGCAAGTCAATCTGGCCATCAACCATTTGGACCGCATGACCCAGCAAAACGCCGCCTTGGTGGAGGAGTCGGCCGCGGCGGCCGGCGCCTTGGGCCAACAGTCGCTGCGCTTGGGCGAAGCCGTCGCGGTGTTCCAGCTGGCTTGAGTGGAAGGCAGGTCTGCCCTTAGGGCGCTGCGCTCATAATGCCGAATCTGCCCGGCTTGGCTCGGGCCTTGATTCATCAACATCGCCCACCCGCCGATGCGCAAGACACCGCCCTTGATTTTGAGCCTGACCCTGGCCGCCCTGAGTGCAAGCCACAGCGCCGCGCTGCCCACACCCCAATACTTGTCCATTGCAAAGTTCGAGCAATGCTTGGGCACACAGACCCAAGGCAGTTTTCAAAGCTGGTGCCTGCCAGCCAAGCCCGCAGCGAATTGCCCGTCAAGCAGTTGGCAGCAATTGCAAGCGCTCAGCGCCAGTGACCGGCTCCCGAACTGCCCGAGCACAAAACAAAAGACCGGTACCCAAGCGGCCTCAAGCCCAGCTTCTGCAGCTTCTGCAGCGGAGAACCCTCAGTAAGCCGAGACAAGCCTCAGCCCTGTTGCTGACGCTTGGCCACCCGGGCCTTGACATCATCGGGTGACCAGAACATCCAGGCCCGTTCGTTCATGTGCTCGCGGATCGCCTCGCTCTGGCCCTGGTTGACCTTGCCGGCCACCATGCCCAGCAAGACCTGGGTCTCAGCATTGGCCATGCCCAAGCCGATCAGGTCCTGCTTCAAGCGTGTCAGCACAATCTGACGGTAACGCTCAGAGGTGAAGAGTTTGTAGCGACCGGCCGGCACCTCATGCTCTTCTTGTAGCTGCGCCAGCTTGACGCCGGGTGTGTCCAGATAGGCCTTGACGTCCAGCGCCAGAACCTCGTTGCGGCCCAGATGAAAGGCCAGCATATCGATCTCGGGGCGAGGGCTGGATTGCTTGCCGATTTGCTTTTTCTCCTCCAGCGAGACATTCACCTTGAAGCCGCGGCGCACCCAAAAGCCCTCTTCTTCGAGCAAGGTGGCCACGATGTTTTCAAACTTTTCGATCATCATCATTGTCGGAATTCCTGTCATTCACGGGCTGCTCTGGCGCGGCTTCAGGCGCGCTTGCGCGGCGCGCTCACCGGTTGGGCTGGTTTCGCTGCTTTCGCTGCCGCAGCAGCCGGCCTCTTGACCACTTTGGCTGGCGCCTGGTCGGTGACTTTCTCCGCCGCCTTGCCTGCGCTTTTGCTTGCCAGCTTGGGCGCGCTCGCCGGCTTGGCCTTGCTTGCGGGCTTGCTTGCGGGCTTATTGACTGCCGAGCCGACATCTGACCCGGAAGCCGCAGGCGCTGCGCTGCCGCCCTCTTGCTGCTGACGCAAGAGATCAATCACATTGATGCTCAAGCGCGCCGTGTGATTGCGCATCGCTTCGTAAGAGGCTTCCGCGTCGCCGGCCTGAATGGCGGCCAGAATCGCCTGATGCTCGGCATGCGAGACCGACAAGCGGCGCTCAACCTTGGTCTGCGCGGCACGGAAGGGCGCCAGGCGCTCGCGCAAGCCGTCGAGCATGGCCGTCAGCGAACGGTTCTGCGCGCCGGCGCTGATCAGCTGGTGGAACTGGTGGTTGAGCTGCAAATAGCCGGCCTCGTCGCCGCGCGCCACACAGTCTTCGCTTTGCTGCTGCACCATGGCCAGCTGCTTCTTCTGCACCGCACTCATGCGCTCAGCGCTGATGCGGCAACACAGCGCATCCAGCTCCACCATGGCCTCCAGCATGTCGGACAGATCGGCCAGGCCAATGCTGCGCACGATGCCGCCTTTGCGCGGCTGCAGATCAATCAAGCCGCGCGCATGCAACTCGCGCAAGGCTTCACGGATCGGCGTCCGTGAAACCTGAAAGCGCTCGGCCAGCACCAACTCCTCCAGCTTCTGCCCAGGCGGCAGTTTGCCGCTGACGATGTCTTCGGTAAGGCTGCGGCAGATGCCTGAGGATGCATTTCCCATGAAAGTTCCTGCTGTGATTGAGCGTTACGCCAGGGAGTGAAAAGGGGCGAGAAGGGCCAAGAAAGCCCGCCACGGCAGCTAAGCCGTGGATTGGCTGCGATTCTAGCGGTGGCGCGCACAAGTGCTTTGCCAAAGCACATTGTTGCATACACATATTGTTTGATGTATACATGCGAACTATGCGGCGCGGGCGGCAATCCGGTGCGGGCCAGTCCTGCCATCAAACGATTGCCGAACCGCTGCTGCTGACTCCCCTCTCCCATCTCCTCAACCCAACGTCACTCCGACACTTTCTTAAAACTGGAGGCCATCATGGCTGGCAAGCTGCGTCATCTCGCAATTTCTGTACCCGACCCTTGGGCAGTAGCGCCCTTCTACGAGCAGGCGTTTGGCATGAAGAAGGTCGGCGAGACCGATTCTTCCTTGGCGCGCGGCGTCTACCTGAGCGACGGCGTGATGTGCGTCGCCCTGTTGAACTACAAGACCGACCAAGCTGCCGGCGATCGCGGACGTGACTATGTGGGTCTGCATCACATCGGCTTTTGGGTCGATGAAATCGGCCAAGCCCGTCAAGACTGCGAGGCCGCGGGCGGCAGCTATTACATGGGCGAAGTGCCCGTGAAGGGCAATATCTTTTACGAGGTGAAGTACAAAGACCCGAACGGCGTCATCATCGACCTCACCGATCACGGCTGGGGCGGTGCCGCCAAAGATGTGGTGGGCGCCTCTGAAGCGCCGGCCCTGCGCCATCCTGAGCTGAAGGCGAATCGAGACGGACTCTGAGCTTCTCGACTAAAGCGCAAGCGCGTTCGTCAATCCATTCGGCAGCTGACGCCCCGCAAAGCAGGCGTCAAGATTGGCCAACAGGCAATCAAGCTGCGCTCTTTGCGCTTCCGGCGAGCGACCCGACACATGCGGTGTCAACAGCACCTGAGGCATGCCGCGCAGCTCCGGCGGCACCTCGGGCTCTGTCTCCAGCACATCCAGTCCGGCGCCGGCGATCTCACCGGCTTGCAGGGCGGCGATCAAGTCGCCGGTGTGCAGCACCGAGCCGCGCGCGATATTGACCAGAAAGCCCTGCGGCCCCAAGGCCCGCAGCACCGGCCGGCGCACCAAATGCCGGGTGGCGTCGCCGCCGGGGCAGGCCAGCACCAGATAGTCGGATTGCTCGGCCAGGCCCAGTAAATCGTTGATATGGCGATAAGGCAAGTCAGCGCGCCGCTGGCGGGTGCAATAGGCCACCTGCATATCAAAACCCAGTGCTCGCTGTGCAATCTGCTGGCCGATATTGCCCATGCCCAACAGGCCAAGGCGACGGCCATTCAAGGTCGGGCGCTCGGCCCGGCTGCTGAGCCAGGCACCCGACTTCACCGCACGATCCAGCGGCACGATGCCGCGCGCCAAAGCCAGCATCAGCATCAAAGCATGGTCAGCCACCGTGGCGTTGTTGATGCCCGGCGCATGGCTGAGTTGAATGCCGCGTGCGCGTGCTGCGGCCACATCGATGCCTTCATAGCCAGAGCCAAACGCACTGATCAAACGCAGGCCCGGCAAAGCGTCCATGTGTTCTGCCTTCAAACCCACGCTGCCATTGCTGAGTACGGCATCCACCGCATGTCCTTGCAGGCGCACCCACAGCGCTTCGTTCGGCCCCTCCTGGGCTTCAATCACTCGGTAATGCCGCTCAAGCTCCGCCACAAAGGCAGGCTGCAAGGGAATCAAGATCAAGAGCGTGGGGCGGCTGTTTTCGCACATCAGGGCTTCTCCGGCATGACGGATTCCGCACCACACAGCCATTGCGCAGCATCGACACCCGCCCAGACTCAGGAGATACCCTGAATCGCTTGTTATGTATACATGGCAATGTTATTGTATTCAAAACACGCAAGCAAGACAGCAAAGCCAGACAGCGATTCGACCGCTGAATCGACTGTTCTGCGAGCTTGCAAACCTCCCACCGCTAGACACGAACGGACCGCCGATGAACTGGTATGCACTGGCCTCTTACGATGCGGGCCTTGGCCCCCGCCCCGCCCTGGTGCTGAACGAGCGTTTGTACGATGTGCAGTCCGCGCTGCAGGCTTGCGGCTTGAGCGAGCACCCGCTGCAAAGCGGCGTTCAAGAGGCGGTGGAGCAATGGCCGCACAGCGCCGAGGCCATCGCCTCGCTGGCCGAGCAGGTCGCACAACGGGCGGCCCAAGGTGAGTTGGCGCCGCTGGCCACCGCCGCCTACCGCCTGTGCACGCCCTACCGCCCCGGCCGCATCTTTGGCGCCGCCTCCAACTATTACGAGCACGCCAAGGAAATGGGCACCGAGCTGGCGCCACGCAGCGAAAGCTCGCCCTATGTCTTCATGAAGGCCGACAGCAGCGTCATTGCCACCGAGCAAGACGTGGTCAAACCCGCCTCCACGCAAAAGCTGGACTGGGAGGTGGAGCTTGGGGTGGTGATCGGCAAGGAATGCCGCCATGTCTCGGTCGAGCAGGCCTATGAGGTGATTGCCGGCTACACCGTCTTCAATGACATCAGCGCCCGCGACCTGAACCGCCGCAGCGACTACCCCTTCACCCACGACTGGTTTCGCGGCAAGAGCTTCGACACCTTCGGCCCCATGGGCCCCTGGCTGGTGCCGCGCGACTGCATTGCCGACCCGCAACAGCTGCGCATGCGCCTGCAGGTCAACGAGCAAATGATGCAAGACGACAGCACCGCCGGCATGATCTTCAATATCGCCGAACAGATCGCTTACCTGTCCTCGATGTTGACTTTAAGGCCGGGCGATTTGATCGTGACCGGCACGCCAACCGGGGTCGGCATGGCGCGCGGCGTCTTCCTGCAGCCCGGAGATGTGATGATTGCCAGCATTGAGGGCATCGGCAGCATCCGCAACCGGGTGGTCGCCGCCGAGGCAACAGCGCTCGCCTAGGGCCAAACTGAAGCCGCCGCCACGCTGACAACAACAGGAGGGGACACGCATGAGCAAGACTTTTTGGCGAACCGGCCTGCTTTGCGCCGGATTGGCGCTGAGCTGTGCGCAAGCTTTGGCCCTGGACAAAGTGCGCTTCAACCTCGCCTGGTTGCCGCAGGGCAGCACCGGAGGCGTCTTAGTGGCCGCGGCCAAGGGCTTTTACAGCGAGGCCGGCATCGAGCTGCAAACGCAACGCGGCTATGGCGGCCAGCGCACCGTCAACGAAATCGACCAAGGCCTGTTCGAGTTTGGCTATGGCGACCCGATCAGCGTGATGCTGAACCGCGCCAGCGGCGGCAAAACGGTGATGGTGGGTGCGATCAACACGGTCTGGCCGGCGGCGCTGTGTTTCTTGGAAAGCCCCAAGAAGAAGATCAGCAAGCTGGCCGACCTGAAGGGGCTGAGCATTGGCGGCGGCGCGGCCTCGCCGCTACAAAACATCGTGCCGGCCTGGCTGGCGGCGAACGGCCTGCCTGCCAGCCATGTGAAGCTCTTGCGCCTGGACCCGTCGGTGATCAACCCCTCGTTTCTGGAGGGCAAGATCGACCTGGCGGAATGCTGGGAAGGTGCCAACAAGCCCTTGCTCGACGCGCTGGTGCAGCGCGAGGGCAAGACGCTGGGCGCCCTGCGTTACCGCGACTTCAATCTGAACATCTACGGCAATGGCATTGTCACCAGCGAAAGACTGATCAATAGCAACCCCGATCTGGTGAAGCGCTTTGTGCGAGCCACTTACAGGGGTTACGAGTACATGCGCCAGAACCCGGCCGAAGCGGTGGACCTGATCGCCGCCAGCAACAAGCTGATGGCCAAGCCGATTTTGCTGGCGCAGATCAAAGAAACGCTGGCCATCATCAGCGACCCCGGCGCCGACAACAAAGCCACCGGCTACATCCGTGCCGACCGCATGCACGGCACCATCGAATTTGCCAAGCAGGCCTTTCAAGTGACCACCGCAGTGCGCGGCGGCGAGGTCTACACCAATCGCTTCATCGTCGACTGACGATGCCGCACGACGAACAAAGACTGAAAGAACTCCCATGAGCGACCGCATCCAAACTCGCAAGCTCGGCCACCTGGTGCTGATGGTGCGCGACATCCACAAGTCGGTGCAGTTCTACACCGAGGTGATGGGGCTGACCGTTTCCGACTGGATCAGCGATCAAATGGTCTTCCTGCGCGCCGGCAGCGACCACCATGATCTGGCGCTGTCGCAGTTGCCGGCCGGCTCGGACTTTGAAGACCTGCCGCGCTACAACCGCCCAGGGCTCGAGCATTTCTCCTACTTGGTGGACGACGTCGCCGAGATGGAGCGTGCGGTCAAGATTTTGCAGGCGCGCGGCATCGAAATCGTGCGCGGCATCGGCAAGCATGGCCCCGGCGAGAACCTGTTTCTGGTCTTCAAAGACCCGGACGGCAACAACGTCGAGCTGTATTGCGAGATGACACAGATCACGCCCGAGCAGCCCTATGAGTCCAAAGTCTGGGAACGCAATATCGACTCCTTCGACCAGTACCGCTTTGCCCGCTTTGTAGTGCCGCCGCCAGCTGCCGTGGTGGCAGCCAAGAGTGGCAAACCGGCGCCCAGCAATGCCGACGAGCAGGAGCCCGCCTGATGAAGCGCTGGCTGGAGACACTGATCTTCTGGGGCCTGCTGGCGGCCTTGTGGGAATACGGCGTCGGCTACCTGGGCGTGCGCCGTTATCTGCTGCCGCCGCTGAGCGCGGTGCTGGCGGCAGGCTGGGAGCAGCGCGAGATGCTGCTGAGCGAAACCTGGATCACGCTCTTGGAAGTGGTGGCGGGCTTTGCCGCCGCCGTGCTGGGCGGGGTCTTGATGGGCGTGTTGATTCACCTCAGCCCTTTGGCGCGGCGCACGCTCTACCCGCTGATCACCGCGCTGCAAAGCATGCCCAAGATCGCCTTGGCGCCGCTGATGATTGTCTGGTTCGGCTATGGCTTTGCGTCCAAGCTGGCCTCAACCTTTTTGTTCGCCTTCTTCCCGGTGGTGGTGGCCACGCTGGGCGGCATGGCCAATGTGCCCATCAATTTGGATGAGCATTTCCACGCCCTCGGGGCCTCGCGCTGGGACCGCTTCTGGCGCCTGCAAGTGCCGGCCGCCCTGCCCGCCTTTGTCGACGGCATCAAGATCGCCATGCCCTTGGCCGTCATCGGCGCCATCGTCGGTGAGTTCATCGGTGCCGAAGAGGGACTGGGCCATTTGATGACCTTGGCCACCGCGAACGCGCAAACCGATTTGATGTTCGCCGCCATCTTGGTGATCACCGCCCTGGCCGTGTTCTTGTACTGGCTGGTCGAGCGCCTAGCGCGCGCCGTCTGGTGGCGTGGCATTTCCTTTTGAGATTTCCTTCTGAGTGATGCGTCCCATGAATCTGGCATCTCCATCTCCACAGACATCCGCGACCCGCGCGACCTCCACAGCAGCACCTGCCATCGAGGTGCGCCAGGTCTTGAAGACCTTCGCTGGCAAGCAATTGGTCAAGGCCTTGGAAGAGGTGGACCTGACCGTTGCCCCGCGCGAGTTCGTCTCCATCCTCGGCCCCAGCGGCTGCGGCAAGAGCACGCTGCTGCGCATCGTGGCGGGGCTCACGCCCTACCAAGGTGGGCAGGTCTTAGTCAATCAACGCGTGGTCAAGGGGCCCAGCCCCGAGATCGGCGTGGTGTTTCAAAGCAGCAATATGTTGCCCTGGCTGACGGTGGCGCAAAACATGGCGCTGGGCGCCAAGCTGCGCAAACTGCCCGAGGCCGAACTGGCGCCCAAGCTGGCGCAACTGACCGAGACCTTGGGCCTGAAGGGCTTTGAGAACCATCACCCGCACCAGCTCTCGGGCGGCATGCGCCAGCGCGCCGCCATCGGCCAGATCCTGGCGCTGGACCCGCAGATCCTGCTGATGGACGAACCTTTTGGCGCGCTCGACGCGCTGACCCGAGACCGTCTGAATGTCGAGTTACTGCGAATCTGGCAAGAGCTGCGCCAGACCGTGCTGCTGGTCACCCACAGCATTGCCGAGGCCGTGTTCCTGTCGGACCGCGTCGTCGTGATGTCGGGCCGGCCCGGGCGCGTCATCGAAGAAATCAAGATAACCCTGCCGCGCCCGCGTCACCCGGCCGAGATCAAGGCCGACCCGCGCTATGGCGAATACATCGCGCAACTCTCCAGCCTGATGGGCGTATTTGCCGATGGACACTGAAGCGCTCGCCGCTGAATCGCCGGCCGCGCTCTTGCAGCGCATCGGCCCGATTTGGGCGCAAGACATCAACGCGCATCGCGACCAAGTGGTCCGCGCCTACACGCCGCTGCTGGCTGCGCGGCCGCTGGCCGGTCTGCAAGTCAGCCGCGATCTGTCCTATGGCGAGCACGCTCGCCAGGTGCTGGACGTGTACCAAGCGGCTGCCGCGCTGAGTCCCGGCGCGCGCTTGCCCATCATGGTCTTCGTCCATGGCGGTGCCTTCTTGCGTGGGCAAAAAGACAGCAATGCGCAGGTCTATGGCAATGTGCCGCGCTTCTTCGCTCGCCACGGTTTTCTGGGCGTGAACGTTGAATACCGGCTGGCGCCCGAGGCGCCCTACCCGGCTGGCGCGCGGGACGTGGCCGCCGCGGTGCGCTGGGTGCGCACGCATGCGGTGCGCTTTGGCGGTGATGCGCAGCGCATCGTCTTGATCGGTCACTCCTCCGGTGGCGCGCATGTGGCCAGCTATGTGTGCGACCCGCTGTGCGCGCCGCCGCAGGCGGAGATCGCCGGCGCCGTCTTGATCAGTGCCCGCCTGCGCGCCGATGTGCGCACCGACAACCCGAACGCCGCCGGCGTGCGCGCCTACTATGGCGATGACCCGGCCGCTTATGAAGCCGGCTCGGCCGTCAGCCATGCGGCGCGCCTGAAGGTGCCCACGCTCTTGGCCGTGGCCGAGTTCGAAAACCCTTGGCTGGATGTGTATGCGGCCGAGTTCTGCCACCGCGCCGGCCTGGCGCTGGGGCGCATGCCGCGCCTGATCTGTGTGCCCGCGCACAACCATACCTCCATCGTGGCGCACCTAGACAGCGGTGACGATGACCGCCTGTTCGGCCAGCAGCTGCTGGACTTTGCGGCCGGCCTGCCGCCCTGCCCTTCATAGGGACCACAAGGCCGCGCGCCTTCTCTTTCTCTTTTTTATTCTTGGAGTCATCCCCATGCAATCAGACGCCCAGCTCTCAAGGAGCGGCGGACTGACGGGTGCGTTCGCGCCTGTCATTACGCCCTTCCTGCCCGACGGTAACCCCGACGTGGCCCGCTTCATCCAGCATTGCCGCTGGCTGATTGGCGAAGGCGCGGGCCTGGCCCCTTTTGGCACCAATAGCGAAGCCAATTCCATGAGTGCCACCGAGCGCATGGGCCTGCTGGCCCACCTGGTAGAAGCTGGACTGCCGCCTTCGCGCATGCTGCCGGGGACCGGCGCTTGTGCCGCGCCCGAAGCCGCTCAACTTAGCCGTCAGGCGCTGCAGCTGGGTTGTGCCGGTGTGCTGATGCTGCCGCCCTTTTTCTACAAAGGCATCAGCGACGATGGGCTCTACGGCTACTACGCCGATGTGATCGCGCGTATTGGCGACTCGCGGCTCAAGCTCTATCTGTATCACATCCCCGCGCTCAGCGGCGTTCCCATCAGCCACGCGGTGATCGAGCGCCTGCTGCGCGACTTCCCCGGCACCGTGGTCGGCATCAAAGACAGCTCGGGCGACTGGGACAACCTGAGCGCCATGCTGAGCCGCTTCCCCACGCTGGAGATCTTCCCAGCCTCCGAAAGCTTGATCTCCAAGACCCGGCCGCTGGGCGCGCGCGGCTGCATCTCGGCCACGGTCAATATCAACCCCGGCCGCATCAGCCGCCTGGTGAATGAATGGAACAGTCCCAAGGGCGCGGCACTGCAGGCCGAGGTGGACGGCGTTCGCAAGATCGTCCAGGCCCTGCCGATGATTGCGGCCTTGAAGGAGGTGTTGGCCCAGGGCTTGAGCGATTCGGCTTGGCGGCGCGTGCGCCCGCCGTTGCAGCCGCTCTCTGCTGAGCAGGCCGCCCAGCTGCAAGCGGATCTGGCCGGCATTGGCTTTTCCTTGGTGGCGCGCTGACATGATCGAAGACCGCATCCGCCCCTTGGGCGCCTACCCCAGCCTGCGCCGCTGCGGCGACTGGCTGTTCTTGTCTGGCATGAGCGCCCGCCAGGCCGATGGCGGCTGCGCTGGCGTGACGCAGCTGGCCGATGGCGAGCTGCAGATCGACGTGGCGCTGCAGACGCGCGTCGTGATCGAAAAGATCCGCAAGGCCTTGCAAGAGGCTGGCGCGGCTTTGAGCGACTGCGTCAGCCTGAATTGCTACCTGACCGATATGCGCGACTTCGAGGCCTATAACCGCGCCTATGCCGAGGTGTTCGACGAAGCCACAGGCCCGGCCCGCACCACGGTGGCCGTGCACCAGTTGCCGCACCCCCATATGCGCATCGAAATCACCGCCACGGCTTTCTGCGCGGCGATGGACAGGGCTGCGACCCCATGAGCGAGTCAAGACTTGACCCCGCTGCCTGGCGCCTGCTGTTCAGCGAGGCGCGCAGCCACAACGGCTGGCTCAACCGGCCCGTGGCACCCGAGCTGCTGCATCAGCTGTATGCGCAAATGAAGATGGGGCCTACCAGCATGAACTGCGCGCCACTGCGTCTGCTGTTCCTGTGCACGCCACAAGCGCAAGCGCGCTTGCTGCCGCATCTGCTGCCCGGCAATGTGGAGAAGACTCGCAGCGCACCAGTGACGGTGCTGCTGGCCTATGACCGGCAGTTTCAAAGACGCCTGCCGGAGCTGTTTCCGCACCGCCCCACGGCGCGCGGCATCTTTGACGCCAACACGGCACTGCGCGAGACCACGGCCTTTCGCAACAGCAGCCTGCAAGCCGCTTACCTGATGCTGGCGGCCCGCGGCTTGGGCCTGGATTGCGGGCCGATGTCAGGCTTTGATGCCGAAGGCGTGGAGGCTGAGTTCTTTGGCCCAGACTCGGGTTCGAACAGTGATGCAGGCGAACAACTGGCGATCAATTTCATCTGCAATCTGGGCTATGGTGACCCTGCGGCGCTGTTTGATCGCTTGCCGCGCCTGAGTTTTGAGCAAGCCTGCAAGGTGTTGTGAGTGATGGAGATGGCAATGGGTGTGGGAATGAATGAGCTGGCGGCCTACCTGGCACTGGGAGCTTGTACCGGTGTACTGGCCGGCCTCTTGGGCGTGGGCGGCGGCATTGTGATCGTGCCTATGCTGGTGTGGATTTTCAGCGCCCTGCCCTGGGGCGAGGCCCAAGCGGCCAGCATTGCGCACCTGGCCTTGGGCACCTCGCTGGCCAGCATTGTGTTCACCTCCATTTCCAGCGTGCGCGCCCACCACCAACGCGGCGCAGTGGACTGGGGCCTGGTCAAGCGCCTGAGTCCCGCCCTGCTGGTCGGCACCCTGGCCGGCACCTGGGTGGCCAGCCAGATGTCTACGCCGCTGCTGAAGGCGGTGTTCATCGTGTTTGCCTTCTATGTGGGCCTGCAAATGCTGTTCAACCTGAAGCCCTCGGCCGGCCGCGATCTACCCGGCACTTGGGGCTTGAGTGGCGTGGGCGCGGGCATCGGTGTGTTCTCCAGCCTGGTGGGCATAGGCGGCGGCTCAGTGTCGGTGCCCTTCATGAGTTGGTGCCGGGTGCCCCTGCACCGGGCCATTGCCACCTCGGCCGCGCTGGGCTTCCCCATCGCCGTGGCCGGCGCCACCGGCTACATCCTCAATGGCCTGCATCTGGTCGAGCAACAAGGCCCCCAAGCCCTGCCCGCTCCACATCTGGGTTATGTCTACCTACCGGCCCTGGCCGGCGTGGCCCTGGGTTCGGTCTTGACCGCTCCCTTCGGCGCCAAGCTGGCCCACGCGCTGCCGGTGGCACGGCTCAAGCAGTGCTTCGCGGTGCTGCTGCTTTTGTTGGGCAGCCGGATGTTGTGGAGCATGTTGCGCTGAAGGCTTGGGGCAAACAGGATGCGGCAAATCCGGCTGACTGCCGGCCTGGGCAGCATGACCTGGCTTACGCTCTTCAGCCTCTAGGCATCTGCTGGCACAGCAAGTTCGCTCGACCGCTGAGTCCTCGCCCCGATCCGCCTACAAGCACTTGAGGCCCGCAATGCCAAAGTAGGCCAAGATCAAGAAACCATGCATGCCGATGAAAAAGCGCACCGACGTTGGCGCTTTGACTGGCAAGGCCATCAGGTCTACCGAAAGCAAGGGGCCTTGATGGTCCACCGACTGGAACTTGCTCGCATCGAAGCAGCCCAGCAGGCGTTCGAAGCGAATCATGCGCTCGATACACGCCGCATAGAGCTTGAAAAGCGTCTGCGTCAGAACCATGCCGATGACAGCCATCCCAATCGGAATGGCCATCATGGCGAGCGCTTGAGTCAAGGTCACCTTGTCACCAAAGGCAAGCCCTACAAAGATCAGGCAGGCCGACACAATCAGCACATTGGCATTCACGATCAGCTGCTCGTAGTGGCGCGTCCAGTTTTGCGCTTCGGAGTACAGCTGGCGCACCGTGGCCAGGTCTCGTTCGTCAAGAGGCTGCGGCGATGTGTTGGCGGAGGTCATAACAATGCTTTGCGTTTGAATGGAGTCGCCCAAGCCTTGGGCGACTGAAGCGCGCCGGGCCGCAGCGCTGATGCAAGGAAGACGGGCCGGGCTGATCTGGAAGTGAAGCGCCATTGTGCCAAGCGCAGTCCATGCCAGGCGGCCCGGTTTCCCTGCATACCGGCCCAAAGTTCCAGTACTCAAAATGAAGTGCAAAACAGACACGGAGACACGGAGACACGGCCTCGCCTCTTGATTACAAAGCTTTTCTGGGAGCGAATCAGCCGGATCCGGGTCGAAACTCTCAACGCTCAGACGCCACTAAGATTCGCGCCATCATGACCTTCAGGCTCGACAGACCTCTTGAACTGCCCTGAACTAGCTCGCCGCCTAGAGGAAGAAGGCTGCAAACCCAGCTCGTACGCCATTGGCAACAGCGGCGGCGCTTCCGACGCTTACTGCTTGGTTCTCCAAGCGAAGCAGTGGCAGGTGTTCTACACCGAGCGCGGCCGGCAGGGCCCACCGATCTTCAGTTCGGAGCGCGAGGATGAGGCTTGCGAGTTCTTCTTGCAACACCTCTTGTCCTTGCAGCACGATCACTGCGTCGGCCTCTTTCGTTCTCAGCAAAGGGCCGAGGCCTTGAGCACCCAGCTGCAAGAACTGGGGCTGAGCCCTTGGCAAGACCAGATTCCCTTTGGCGGGCCTCAGAGCCCTCGCTATCGCGTCTTTGTGAGCGGCAAAGCCATCTTCGTGGCGCAATCCCATTTCCCCGAACTGCCGCTGAAGGATGAGTAAGGCTTCCACCCTGCAACAGGCCTCTGTGCCGGGCCAGATGGCCAGACCCGGCGTTTACGCCATCAAGACCGAGCTCCGCACCTTGCAGTCCGAGCAATGGCAGTTCTTGCGCCAGAAGACCATGTACGGCGGCAAGGCCATCACAGCCGGCGACACGGTCTACCTCTTCGCCAGCGAGAACTCAGGCGGAACGGGCCTGGTGGCGAAGGGCTGCGTGATAGCCGCCGAATCCGTCCCGCGCCTGATCGGGGTAGAGCGGCAAACACCGCGCGTCAGCCTCATCATCGCGCGGACAGCGTTCGCTCGACAAACGCTCGGACGGGTAGAGCTCAAGGGCTTCACGCAATGGGACGACGGTCGCCCAGAGACGGAGCTGAACTTCAAGCTCTATCGCCAAGCCACCGACAAAATCATTGGTCTCTCGGACGTGGCGACGGCCTATCTCGAAGGGTTTTTCTACGAGCCCTGAATGACAAGGGCGGCCTCAGGCCGGCTCCTCCTCATTGAAGCGAATGCACACCCCCGGCAGGCTAGGCCGCAAACCCTCCAACCACTGTCCCAAGACCACCTCATCAATGGGATGCGCCGCCAGCGCCGCGCAGAGTCGGCCGCGCAAGTTGTTGCCCGAAGCCTGCCCCGGCGCGGGCTCCAGCGTTTTTTGCAAGAGCCGCCCGTGGGCGTAGCGATAGCTGGCTTGCTGCTCGCCGCGCCGCACTTGCACGAGCAATTCCTCACAAAGGCTGTTGATCAGCGACATGCCCAAACCCTGCAGTTGCACGGCACCGGGCGCGCTCAAGCCGAAGGGATAGGCCAGGTGTTCGTAGATGAAAGACAAATAGGGCGTGCCATCGATGGTCTTGCCGGTCGAGTGCCCACGGCCATCGTCTGAGACCGCAAAGCGCTTGCCCCGCGCCTGCACGGCAATTTTGCGGACATGGCCCGCCTGGGCCTCGGCCACCGAATACAGCACCAAGCTGCGCACAAGGGCGCCGCCCAAGTCCGAGCCATCGCTGGGCCCGGCGCGCTCATCGATCATTGAAGCTTCCATGGGGTGCAAACATCCAAAGCGGTGAACGAGGCCGACTTCATTCTGGAATCGGCATGCCGTCCAGGCCCTTGACCTCTTGCATCGAGAAGCTCGTGCGCATCATCTTCACTCCGGGCAGGCGGCGCAGCTTGGTTTGCATCAGCTGCGAATAGCTGTCCAGGTCTTGCGCCACCACCACCAGCACAAAGTCCTCCGGGCCCGAGACGCCGTGGCACATCACCACCTCGGGGATGTCGCGCACCGCGCGCTCGAACTCCAGCGAATGGTCTTCATCCTGACTGTCGATGCTGATGGTGACGAACGCCATCACGCCATAGCCGAGGGCACGGCGGTCCAGCCGCGCGTTGTAGCCGGCAATCAGGCCAGCGTCTTCCAAGCGCTTGATGCGCCGCCAGCAGGGCGACTGCGACATGCCCGTCAGCTGCGCCAGCTCCGAGGTCGTGAGGCGCGCGTTGTCTTGCAGCGCTTTCAACAACACCCGATCGGTCGCATCGATCTCGATTTGCATAAGAAAACCTCAATTGCATAGAAGCGGGGATGAATTTACCCCAAACGGAAGTGGGTAGGGTTAGCTTGGTAATAAATCTGAAAAACAAAACATAGACTGGCCTCGTTGTATACATGAAAGCCTGTGCTAATACAGCTGCACAGCAACCCAACCATGACGCTTGCTTCCACATCCGCTGACTCCCTGATCTCTCGCCAAGACTGCTTGGCGCTCGACGCCAAAGACCCGCTGGCCGCCTGCCGCGAGCGCTTCGCCCTGCCCCCGGGCGTGATCTATCTGGACGGCAATTCGCTCGGCGCCATGCCGCGCGCCGTGCCCAGCCGCATGCAGCAAGCCATCGAGCAGGAATGGGCCGTCGGTCTGATCCGCAGCTGGAACGATGCCGACTGGTACCCGGCGCCGCAGCGTGTTGGCGCCCGCATCTCGGCACTGATTGGCGCCAAGCCGAACGAAGTGATCGTGGCCGATTCGACCTCGGTCAATCTGTTCAAGCTGCTGGTCGCGGCCCTGCGCCTGCGCCCCGGCCGCAAAACCATCTTGGGCGAGAACGGCAACTTCCCCACCGACGCCTATGTGGCCAGCGGCGTGGCGGAGCTTTGTGGCGTGCAGCACCGCCCTGTGGCGCCTGCCGAGGTGATGGCCGCGCTGAATGAAGACGTGGCGGTGCTGACGCTGACCCATGTCAACTACAAGAGCGGCCAGACCTTTGATATGGCCGCCATCACCCGCCGTGCGCATGAAGTCGGCGCGCTGGTGATCTGGGATCTGGCCCACACGGCCGGCGCCATGCCCTGCGATCTGAATGGCTGCGAGGCGGACTTTGCCGTCGGCTGCGGCTACAAGTATCTGAACGGCGGCCCTGGCGCCCCCTCCTTCGCTTTTGTGGCCGAGCGCCATCACGAAGCGCTGCGTCAGCCCATCACCGGTTGGCACGGCCACGCCAAGCCTTTTGCTTTTGGTCAGAGCTATGAGCCGGCGCCCGGCATCGACCGCATGTTGGTCGGCACCGCGCCTCAGATGGGCTTGTTCGCGCTGGAAGCGGCGCTGACCGCCTTTGACGGCGTCGACCTGCAGCAGCTGCGTGCCAAGAGCCTGGCGCTGACTTCGCTGTTCATCCGCCTGGTCGATCAGGAGCTGAGCGAGTACGGCTTCGGCCTGGCCACGCCGCGCGAAGACGGCTTGCGCGGCAGCCAGGTGTCGCTGACGCATGAGCAGGGTTACGCCATCGTGCAGGCCTTGATCGCCCGCGGCGTGATCGGCGACTTCCGCGCGCCCGACATCTTGCGCTTCGGCTTTGCCGCGCTCTACCTGAGCCACGCCGACGTCTGGGACGCCATTGCCTTGCTGAAGGACGTGATGTCCAGCGGCGACTGGCAAAAGCCCGAGTTCATGGCCAAGAAAGCCGTCACCTGAGCCCGGCGCTCACCCACCCCGTGTCCACCCGAATTTGATTTAGCTCCCCTCCCTTTTCCCCCTAAAGCCCCTACCGCTCCCCCGGCAGACCCTGTTCCAGCCCCTCGAAGGAGATTCCCGTGAGAGAGAACCTGTCCACACTTCGCAACCCTCTGGCCTTGGCCGTCCTCGCACTGACGGCCAGCGCGCCAGCCCTGGCGCAAGTGACCATTTCTGGTTATGTCGACGCCGCGCTTGAGCACATCAGCTCCGGCGGCAAGACACTGAATCGCGTCAGCCCGGGTGGTCTGACCACCTCGCGGCTGGAGTTCACCGCCAAAGAAGACCTGGGCAACGGCCTGTCCGCCAAGATCCGCCACGAGATGATCCTCAAGCCCGACACCGGCGCCATGGACGCCAACTCGCGCGAGACCTATATCCAACTGGCGCACAAGGACTGGGGCGATATCAATCTGGGCCGCCTGAACCTCTCGTCCTACCACTTGTACGGCTACGCCGACCCGAGCTATGGCTCCGCCTACAGCCCGGTCAACAACATGATGGTGTTCTATGCGCCCTGGCGCGAGTCGAATGCCATTTCCTTCAACTCGGCCAAGTTCGCTGGCGGATTCCAGGTCCGCGCCACTGTCACGGCCGGCAAGGAAGAAAGCGATAACAGCAAGAACGGCCGCGTCATCAGCGTCGGCGCGTCTTACTGGAACGGCCCCTTGTTCTTGAGCGTGGCCAATGACATCCACAACAAGAGCAATATCTGGGACAAGAGCAAAAAGCAGAACGAGACCTCGCGCGACACCTATGTCTCAGGCGTGTACCGCATCGGCAGTTTCGATCTGACCGCCATCCTGCACGACTACAACGGCTACTACGCCTATCCGCCCTATGTGGACTTCCAGACGCATGGCAAGAGCCTGCAGCTGGGTACCCGAATCTCGGTGAACGAGCAGATTCGCTTGTTCGCCAGCGTGGTGCGCCGCGATGACGCCACCGGCGCCTTGGCCGACGCCACCGGCGTGACTCTGGGTGCCACCTATCACTTCTCCAAACGCACCACGCTGTACGCCGCCTACGGCACGGTGCGCAATGGCACCCCCGGCAGCGCCGGCGCTGAATACCCCATTGACTGGGGCCTGACACCGAAGGCCGGCGAGAACCCCGAGGGCTATATGTTTGGCCTGCGCCACGCCTTCTGATCTATTTGCTCGAAACACACGCAAAGAAAGCCAAGACCATCATGCTGAAACTCAAACCCAGCTTGCTGCTGAGCGCCGCCTTGTTGAGCAGTGCGGCACTGGCCCAAGCCCCCAAGTCCGGCGCCAATCTGAACGCCCCAGACGCGCCTCCGGGCAAGCCACTGAACCACAACCTGCTCCCCGGCGAGCCGGCTCACCCCGCCCCCGGCAGCTATGGCTACGACGCCAAGACCGGCAAGTTCAAGATGCCGGAAATAACGCCAGACGCCTACGGCGCGCATCCGGTGGAAGGCAGTCTGCCCTATCTGGACCAGAACACCTACGCCAAGAACTTCAAGCAAGAAGCCTTCTACCCCTTCGTGGCCGGCGCGGGCCACAGCTGGCAAGCCAGCTTCGACTGGCAAGGCCGCCGCTACCTCTACGACTACGAAACCTGGCACTACAACCTCTTCGACATCACCGATCCCAAGGACGTCAAGCTGGTCGCCAAGAAGTACTTTGATGTGAAGGGCGGCGAGCACCAGTTCGGCCCCTTCACCGTCAAGTACAACAAAAAGCTCGACAAGATGATAGCGGTGCAGTGCTACGAGACGCCGCGTTATGGCGTGGTCTGGAACAAGTACGGCAACCCCGACCAGGTGAAGGCCTTGCGCGAGCGCAAGATGCTGCGCGGCTTCCGCATGTTTGAAGTGACCAGCCCGCAGTGGACCGACTGGAAGCTGCTGAGCGAAACCTCGCTGGACCCCTATCACTCGGCCAAAGAGCCGGTGCAACAAGGTTCCGGCTGCCAGGACGTGCCGGTCTACGACGGTGACCAGTACCTCTTCGTCGCCGGCGCACCGGACGACACCTTCGCCAACACCGAGTACAAGACTTATATGTTCGCCGGTGGGCAGCTGGCCTTCGATGTGTCCAACCCCAGCGAGCCCAAGCGCTTGTCGATGTGGTGGGCGCCGGGCTCACGCCTGGGCGAGGAAGAGGAATACAAGAAGAACCCGCGCGCCGGCAACAAGACCTCGTGGATGGGCGCGCGCATGCCGCTGTTCATCCCCACGCCGGTCGAGAAGGGTGGCAAGTACGGCTATGCAGCGATGGGCGGCTTCGGCTTCTATGTGATCGACATCAGCGATCCAAAGAATATGAAGCAGGTGGCCCATATCGATATGCCGATGAGCGTGACCGGCACCGAGGGCGACAACATCGACGTCAGCAAGGTCGAGTCCACCGGCATGGTCTATTACAGCGGCTACCCGATGAGCGAGGACTGCTACGAACCCTTCAAGGACATCTACGCCATCGATGTGCGCGATCCCAAAAACCCCAAGATCGCCCATACCCTGCCGCGTCCAGTGCCTGACAAAGCGGCGCCCTTCACCGATTTCTGCCAGCGTCGCGGCAGCTTCGGCCCCAAGCGCAGCGGCTATGCGCAAGTCCAGCCCGGCAAGCCCAGCTCGCGCTACATGCCTTACAGCTACTACAACGCCGGCATGCAGATGTTTGACCTGAAGGACCCGGCCAAGCCTGTTATCGCCGGCTACTTCACGCCCAAGATGATTGGCGAGATCCCCGTCAAGGACGGCCAGACCCAAAGCATCCGCGCCCTGCCCAACCCGGTGCACAGCATCTTTGTGGAATGGGACCGCAATTTGGTCTGGGTCTTCTCCAACCACGGCATCTATGTGACCTCGTCTGAGCTGCTGGGCAAACCCGTGATGGGCCTGCCGAAATGATGGCGCGGCGACTCTCCCTCGCCGCAGGCTTGAAGCTGGGCCTGCTGATGCTGAGCCTGGCCAGCAGCACAGCCCAGGCCGCCCCGGCCACAGATTGGCGCGCCTTTGACGCCTGCATGGCCTGCCATGCCAGCGATAAGACGTTGGTCGGCCCCTCGTTTGCCGCCATTCGAGAGCGTTATGCCGCACAGCCCGATGCCCCCGCTCAGCTGGCGCAGCGCATCAAGGACGGCAGCAGCGGCCGCTGGGGCAGCGTGCCAATGCCGGCCAACAGCCAGCTAACGCCCGAACTCGCCAGCGCCGCAGCGCGCTGGATCTTAGGGCTCAAGGCCCCGGCAGCGGCCAGCGCTTCCGCAGCCACATCAAGCCCTCAAGCGCAGTAAATCCTTTCACCCACCACCGCCGCCCATTTTTGAAAAAAGAAGCGCGGATCTCTCACCAAGGACTGAAGACCATGAAGAAGATGACTTTCACTTTCTCTCTGCTGGGCGCAGCCGCCCTGTTGGCCGCACAAGCCGCCGGCGCACAAGAAGTCGTGAAGATCGGCCACGTTGGCCCGACCAGCGGCGCCATCGCCCACCTGGGCAAGGACAATGAACTCGGTGCCCGCATGGCCATCGACGAGCTCAACGCCAAGGGCGTGGTCATCGGCGGCAAAAAGGTCAAGCTGGAACTGCTGGGCGAAGACGATGCCGGCGATCCGAAGCAAGGCACGCAAGCCGCACAAAAGCTGGTGGACTCCAAGGTCAACGGCGTGGTCGGCCACTTGAACTCGGGCACCTCCATCCCTGCCTCCAAGGTCTATTCGGACGCCGGTGTTCCGCAGATCTCGCCCTCCAGCACCAACCCCAAGTTCACCCGCAACGGCTACAAAACCACCTTCCGCGTGGTGGCGGATGACGTGCACCTGGGCGGCACCCTCGGCCGCTACGCCGCCAAAGACTTGAAGGGCCAATCCATCGCCGTCATTGACGATCGCACCGCCTATGGCCAAGGTGTGGCCGATGAGTTCGAAAAAGGCGTGAAGGGCTCGGGTGGCAAGATCGTCGGCCGCGAGTTCACCAATGACAAGGCCACGGACTTCACCGCCATCCTGACCAGCTTGAAGGCCAAGAAGCCCGATGTGATCTTCTTCGGCGGCATGGACGCCGTGGCCGGCCCCATCCTGCGCCAGATGAAGCAACTGGGCATCAATGCCAAGCTGATCGGTGGCGACGGCATCTGCACCGCCGAGCTACCCAAGCTGGCGGCCGGCACCATGGCCGATGGTCAAGTTTTCTGCGCCGAAGCCGGCGGTGTTGACGCTGCACAGAAGCAGGCGATGGAAGACTTCCGCGCCCGCTTCCGCGCCGCCACCAAGCTGGAAGTGCAGGTCTACGCGCCTTACTCCTATGACGCGGTGGGCGTGCTGGTGGCCGCCATGGTGAAGGCGGGCTCGGCCGACCCGGTCAAGTACCTGCCGGTGCTGGCCAAGACCGAGAACTACAAGGGCGTGACCGGCAATATCAGCTTCGATGCCAAGGGCGACATCAAGAACGGCGCCCTGACGCTTTACACCTACAAGGGCGGCGCCCGCGAAGCGCTGTCGGTGGTTCGCTAATCCTTGAATTGAACGGCCAGGCCCAGCCGCAAGGCTAGGCCTGCCACACACCGGAGTTCATGGGCCCGACCCTGGCGCGCATGGGGAGAGCGTGCAAGCCCGGGTCGGCGCCCGTGAACGCCACCGGTTGAATCATTCGTTATGCGATTGAGTTGTTGGCAGCCTTGAAGCCCAAGTGGTTTCAGGCTGCTTTTTTTTGGCTGCTTTTTCAATTGCCGTTTTTCGGCAGCCTGTGATCGGCATCTTTGGGTGAGGGGTATGCAGCTTCGCTGCCGGTCATCTGAACCGCACTACCCCGCGGCAAGCGCAACAAAGCCCAGATAAGCAACTAAACCCCCACTCAGTTCAAGCGTTCGCCCGAATTCGCGCCACAGTTGAACCAAAGGGCGGCCTTATTTCACAGACCGGCACAACGACAGGCTTCGTACATTCTTCGAACGAGAAATCCAAAACTTGAGCGGATTTTTCAAATCGGAGTTTCAGATGTCTTCCATCCCGTCCTTGTCAACCAGCCAGATTGCCGCATTGAGCACGGCCACCATCGCCGCTTTTGGCAGCACGGACTGGCTGGCCTTCAGCGGCGAGCAAATGGCCGCATTGACGGCCGCGCAGCTCAGCGCAATGTCAGTCACGGCTTGGAACACCATCAGCACTAGCCAGCTGACGAACCTGAACGACGATTCGCTGCACGGCATGAATGCGCATGCGATCTCGCTGTGGCCGGTCAAGCTGCTAAGCGCGCTGCAGGCCGACCAAATAGCCGCGCTCGACACTAGCGCCTTCCGGGCACTGACGTCCAACCAAGCGCCGGCCCTGCAGCCCACTTGGCTGCAAGCCTTAAGCACCCCGCAGGTGCAGGCCCTCAGCAGCAGCGCGCTGACGGCGATGGCAACGACGCAGATCAACGAGCTCAAGCTCGAAACCGTGCAGGCCCTGGCCAGCTCCCAAATTCAGGTGCTGCGCACCCAACAAGTGGCGGCCCTGAGCACCGAAAACGTGGCCGCGCTCAGCATCGATCAGCTGCATGCCGTGAGCACGGCGCAGATCGTCGCCATGAGCAGCAGCCAGGTGCAAAGCCTGGGGCTGGAGCAGGTACAAGGCCTGGTCAGTCAACAGGTCGCCGCGCTCAGCAGCACACAGCTCAACACCTTCTCGGATCTCGAACTGCAAGGTCTGGGCAGCGCGCAGCTGCGCGGTCTCAGCGGCCAACAGCTCAATGCCTTGGGCACCGGTCGTCTGGCCAACTTTGATGAGAGCCAAGTCTCGCTGCTGGGCTCGCGCCAGCTCAGCGGCCTGAGCTCCGACACGCTGGCATCCTTCAGCACCGATCAATTCCAAGCCCTCAGCACCGCGGCCCTGCATGCCTTGAGCAGCAGCCAGCTACAAGGATTGGACGCAGGCCAGGCAACGGCACTGACGCCGGAGCAATTGGCCTCGCTAAGCAGCCAAGCGATACGCGGCTTGTCTGACAGAGCCTTGGGTGGATTGGAGGTGGGCGACCTGGGCTCACTGACGTCCAGCCAGCTCAATGCCATGAGCACCCATCAGCTGCAGCAGCTGAGCCCGGAACAAATCGGTGCGCTCAGCACCAGCGCGCTGCGTGGCTTGGCCACGCTGGGTGCATCCGTGCTGACCACCTTGCAGCTGGGCGCGCTCAGCTCCGATCAGCTCGGCGCCTTCAGCACCCAGTCGCTGCGGGCCTTCCAGCTGAGTCAGCTGAATGCGTTGAGCGCCGATCAGTTGGACGGGCTGTCTGGCACCCAAGTGAGCGCACTCAGTACTGCGCAGCTGCAGGGCATGAACGCAGCATCGATTGACAGCTTCTCGGTAAAGCAGCTGCAGTCGCTGAGTTCCGCTCAGTTTGGACGTTTGAGCAGTGCTGCGATCGAAGGTTTCACGGCCGAGCAGTTCGCCGGCTTGAGCAGCAAACAACTGCTCGGATTGAACAGTGCACAGTTCAGCCTGCTCAGCGCGGACGAGGTGGCTGCGCTCAGCTTGAGTGCCTTGCGCGGCCTGAGTAGCGCCCAGGTGGCCGGCTTCAATGCCGACGATTTCGCCGCGCTCAGCAGCAGCCAGATGCAAGCCTTGAATGCCAATAGCCTGCGAGCCCTGGGGGACGGACTGCTCGACAAGCTGGGCTTGGATCAAGTGGGCGAGCTGAGCTCGGCGCAGCTGGCGGGATTGACCATCAGCCAGATTCGCCACCTGAGCCCCGAGCAAATGGCCGCGCTGAGCACCTCGGCTTTAGCCGGTCTGGGCGCCACCACGGCTGCTGCGCTTTCAACGGCACAGATCGCAGCGCTAGACAACGATCATCTGCGTGCGCTCTCTCCAGCCGCCCTGAACGCGCTGAGTAGCGCGGCGGTGGGCGGCCTCACACCAGCGCAGTTGGCCGGACTCAGCACCAGCCAAATCGCCGCCTTGGGCAGTGCTCAAATCGCCGCCTTGGGCGCAAGCCAGATCGATGCCCTTAGCGCAACCCAGGTGGCCGCACTGAGCAGCCAACAGATCAGCCGCCTCAACGATCAAGCGCTGGATGCGCTGAATGCCGACCAGCTGGGCGCACTTAGCGCACGACAGTTGGCCGGTATGAGTGCCCACCAGATCGGCATACTCAGCCCCGACCAGTTCCGTTTTATTGCGCCGCAAGCCTTCTCGGCCCTCAGCAACACCCAGTTGGCCGCTTTGAGCAGCGCCGATATGGCCGCCCTCAGCGGCGCCCAGATTGGTGCGCTCGGCGCCAGCCAGCTGCGGGCCCTGCCCGATGCCACCATGGCGGCCCTCAGCATCGACCAACTGGCCGGCATCAGCGCGGCCCAGGCAGCAGGCTTGGGCGCAAAACAAATCCAGGCACTCAGCCCCACCCAACTGGCGGCGCTGCCCCAGGCCGCCTTGCATGCCTTGAGTGCCGCCGCGGGTGGCGCGATGAGCGTGGCGCAAATTCAGACCTTGAGCCCAGAGCAGCTCGCGACCCTGCCCAATATCGCCATGAGCGGCTGGACCTCCTCCCAGCTACACGCCTTAAACGCCGACCAATGGGCCGCCCTAGGGACCAGCCACATCAGCGCGCTCAGCCTGGCCCAAGTGGCCACGCTGGACGGCAGCCAATTGCAACAGTTCACCAGCGCCGAACTGGCCGCGCTGAGCGCCAGCCAGTGGGCCAAGCTCGGCAGCCAAGCGCTACAAGGCTTGGAAAGCGAACAGCTGGTCGCACTGAGTGCCAAGCAGTTGCAGGCGATGACGGCCAGCCAGCTGCAAGCCTTCAACAAGGACCAGCTGAGCGCTTTGAGCCCTGCAGCGCTGAGCGGCTTGTCCGTGGCGACGGTGGCCGGATTGAGCACCACACAGCTGTCGGCCTTCAGCCCCAGCCAGTTGGCGGGTCTGAGTGCGACGCAGTTGCACGCACTCAGCGATAGCAATCTGGCGTCGTTGAGTACCCAGCAGGTCAATGGCTTGCTAAGCAGCCAGTTGTCCAGCTTGACCACGCAACAGTTCGCGCAGTTCACGCCCGTCCAAGTGGCCGCCATCAACGTGGCGGCTTTTGCGGCCTTGCCCAGCAGCGCGGCCGCCGCCCTGCTGCCTGCCCAGGTCAGCGCCATCAAGGCTGAGCAATGGGCGGTCTTGAGCACTCAAGCGGCGCACGCGATGAGTGCCTCCAACTGGGGTTTGCTCGGCAGCGCGCAAGCTGCGGCGCTCAGTAGTGTGGCCCTTGGAGCTCTCAACAGCGCCCAGTTCAGCAGCTTGACTGCCGACGCGCTGCATGCGTTTGGATCCGCTCAGTTGCTCGCCTTGAACAACGCTGAAATGCGCAGCCTCGGCACGCAAGGTCTTGCCGCTTTCAGTGACACGCAATGGGCCAGCATGGGCTCACGCCAGCTACAAGCCCTCAGCAGCAGCCAGCTTGCAGCGCTCAGCCAAGGGGAAATGAAGGCCTTGAACAGCAGCGCGCTGGCCGGCCTGAGCACCCAGCAAATGCAGAGCCTGAGCACCGATCAGGTCCAGGCCCTGAACACCTCGGCCGTTCAAGCACTCAGCGGCAGTGCACTCGCTGGCCTGAACATCAACCAAGTGCATGCGTTTGACTCGGCGCAGATCCGAGCCCTTTCAGGCGCTGCATTGCAAAAGCTCGACAGCCAGCAGCTGCAAGAGTTCAGCAGCACGCAGTTCCAGGCCTTCAGCAGCAACCAGATCGGCGCCTTGAGCGCTAATGTGTTCCCCGCACTGACCGAGCAATTGGCTTGGCTGGGCAGCGCCCAAGTCGCAGGGCTGAGCGCCAGCCAAGTAGCCGCCTTCAGCAGCGCAGACTTGTTGGCCTTGAACAGCAGCCAGCTCGGTGCGCTCAGCGCTGGCGCGATTGCCGCCATCAACACCGGCGCCATCGGCGTGTTGACCTCGGCGCAGCTGGCGGGCTTAAGCACCGGCCAGATGCAGGCCCTGACAGTGGCCGAGGTGCAGGCCCTGAACACCGCCCAGCTCGATGCCTTGAGCAGCCGGCAGATCAGCGCGATGGCGCCCGCCACCATCGCCGCGCTGAACAGCGATCAGCTCGCCGTTGTCGCTGCGCATGACCTGGCTGCCATCAGCCCCACGGCATTCGCCACGCTGGGCAGCGCAGCGATTGCCCAGCTGACCTCCATCGCCCGGCCTGAGCTCAGCAATGAGCAACTCGGCGCCCTCACCTCCATCCAGGCGCTCGGCCTGGGCACCGCCGAGTTGGCGAGCCTCAGCGCAACGCAGATGGCCGCGCTGTCCGTCGCGGCGCTGCAAAACCTCAGCAGCGCGCAGTTCAGCGTGTTCAGCAGCAATCAGACGCTGGCCCTGAGTACCGCACAGATTGGCGTCCTGAATGCCAAGGAACTGCAGATTCTGGACAGCGCCACCATGCAAGGCCTGAGCCCCGCTCAGGTGCACGCGCTGAGCAGCAGCCAGGTCCTGCAGCTCAGCGATGCGCAGCTGCAGGCGATCAGCCCGGACAGCATGGCCGGCCTGACCCCGAATGCCCTGCATGCGCTGGGCGCGGTTCACTTTGGCGCCCTGCGTCCGGCGCAAGTGGCCGCCTTGGGGGCCGAGCAACTGGCCGAACTGGACAGCAGCCAGATTCGTGCCCTTTCTAGCGCGGCCTTGCAAGCGATGAATCTGGTGCAGATATCGCAGCTGAGCGCCGCCCAGGTGCAGGCCCTGAGCCTGAGCCAGGTGGGCGCCTTGCTGCCGCAACAGGTGGTGGCCCTGAGCGTGCCCGCCGTGGCCGCGCTCAATCTGGACCAATTGCAGGCCCTCAGCCCGGAGCAACTGGGCAGCATGAGCGCGACTCAGCTGGGCTCGATCTCGGCCTTTCACCTCAGCAATCTGGGCAGCGCCGCGATTGTGGCACTGAGCGTCGAGCAACTCAGCGGACTCAGCGTCTTGCAAGTGCTCAGCCTCAAGCCAGATCAGTTGGCGGCGCTAAGCCCCGAACAGATGCCAGGCCTCAGCACTGCGGCCCTGCATGCGATGGTACCCAGCCAGTTTGACGACTTCAGGCCCGATCAAGTGGCGGGACTGAGTTCGGCCCAGTTTGCAGCGCTAACGCCGGCCGAAGTTCGCTCCCTCAGCCCTAGCCACATCACGGCCCTGGAGGCGCAACATCTGCAAGCGATGACGCCCGCGCAGGTCGCCACGCTGAGCGTGGATCAGGTGCACGCCATTGGCGCCCAGGAACTGGCCCTCTTCTCCACCAAGCAGATCGCCGCCCTGGGTCCGGAGGAGGTGGGGACCTTATCGCCCCAGCAATTGAACGCCTTGCCACTGACCAATGTCGCGGCCCTCACCCAGGCACAGATTGCGGCCATGAGTACCGAGACGCTCTCCAGCATGGACATGACCCATGTGGCCGCCTTCACAGGCTTGCAGCGCGAGGCGATGACGCCAGCCCAGTTGGCCGCCCTCAGTGCGGCATCACCGCTCGTACTGGATCTCAGCGGCATTGGTGTGCAGACGGTGGACGCCGCGCATGGCGTCAGCTTTGACATCAATGCCACCGGTCACGCCACACAGGTGGGTTGGGTGGATCAAGGCAGCGGCCTCTTGGCGCTGGACCGCAATGGCAACGGGCAGATCGACAGCGGCGCCGAGCTCTTCGGCACCGCCACCCGCTTGGCCGATGGACATCTGGCCGACAACGGCTTCCAGGCCTTGGCCCAGTTAGACAGCAATCACGACGGCAAGATCAATGCCGCCGATGCCGAGTTCCAACATCTGAAGGTCTGGGTCGACAGCGGCCACGGCGCCGCCGGTAAATTGCTCAGCCTGAAAGAGCTCGATGTGGTGGAGCTGGACCTGCACGCGACCGCGCAAGACAAGATCCAAAACGGCAATTTGATCGGTCTGGAAGGCGCCTACAAAACCAGCGACGGCAAGAGCCACGAGCTTGCCGATGTGTGGTTCGGCCAAACCTCCAGTAGCAGCGCGGCCCATTCCTCATCTACGCCGCTCTTGAGTGATTTACTGCAAGCCCCTGCCGGCCCGCTTTTGTCAGAGCCGAATGTGGCCACCCATGCCGATCCACAGCTGAGCCACAGTCGCTCACCGGCCACGGAAGGCTGGCTGAGCAGCTACAGCATGGAGCAGCTCAAGCAGCACCAAGACCATCAACAAAGCAATCACTGGTTGATCTGAGGTCGGCTGGGCGCGTCGGGCTCAGGCCGCGGCGGCGCTGCGGTCACGGATGCGGCGGATTGGCGTCAAGCTGAGCCCCAGCGCCACGATCATGAGCAGCGCAATGCCGCTGCTCATGAAGAGTCCGGCCGGCGTCAGCACCCGCAGTGCGGCACCCGCCGCAGCGGCGGCCAGCGGCGCCAAGCCCATGAAGATGAACATGAAGACGCTCATGGCCCGCCCCAACATGGCCGGCGGCACACGCTGCTGCATCCAGGTGAAGACCGCTACCTGCACAAAGCCGCCTAGAGCGCCGAGCGGTGCCAGCAATGCCACACCCTGCCAAGTGGCCGAGATCTGACCAAAGGGCAGAAAAACCAAACCGGCCACAGCGTCGATGGCCAGCACCGTCAGACCCAAAGTCTTGAGTCGCCAGTTCGGCCGCAGGCCGGCCACGGCCATGCCCAGCAAAGCGCCCACGCCATGGCCACCCAGCAAGAAGCCCAGCGAGGCGGCGCCATCTGGCAACTGGCTGTTGGCCAACACCGGCAAGGCTACCTGAATGGGCCCACCGACAAAGAAGCCGATGGCCGCAAAGTAAAGGCAAAGGCTGCGCAACTCGACATCGCGCCACATCGTCGCCATCGCTTCGCGCACAGCGTCCAGCACCGACTGGGCCGCCGCATGCGTCGTTCCCTGCTCACCGGATGCACTCAACTGCACTCGGCTCAGCGTCCAGGCGGAGATGAAGAAGCTCGCTGCATCGAAGGCGAACGCCAGACCTAAACCCTGGGTACGCTCCAAATGCGGCTGTGACACGGCCGGGGCATCCCCAAAGGAGGCGATCAACAAGCCGGCCATCAGCGGGCCGATCAAGACCGACAGCTGGCGCAAGCCCATCAGCGCGCCGTTGGCGGGCTGCAGCATCTCGGCCGGCACGGTGCGCGGGAGGATGGCGCTGCCGGCCGGATAGCTGAAGGCCGTCACCAGGCCGATTGCCAGCGACAGCGCATAAACCATCCACAGCTCAACCGAGCCACTCCAGACCAACAGCGCCAGCGCGCCGATCAGTCCGCCATTGAGCAGCTTGGTCGCGAACAAGACCCGTTTGGGCGAATAGCGATCGACGATGGCGCCGCCGACCAGAATAAAGATCGCGCGAGGTAGCCCGACGATGGCCAGAACCAGGCCAAGGCTGAGCGGATCCCCCGTCAGCTTCAAGACCAACCAGGGCAAAGCGATCAGGGTGAACTGATCGCCCAGCATCGACAGCGCGCCGCCGCCCACCAACCAACGGAAATTGGCGTTAGCAAACAAGCGTTTTTTAAGCTCGGCTGCCGGAGCTGCAGCCTGAGTCATGGATTCAGTCATGGGAAGAAGGCGTCGTATTGTGTGAAGCGTTGCCACCCGTCAGAGATGCGCGCAGGAAGCCGATCAAATCCGGCGTCACGCCGGTGTCGCGCTGCAAGCCGGGCTCATTGGCCCACATGGTTTGAAACTTGGCTTTGACCTGGCTGTCATCCCCGGTGAACTGCGCCAGCAGCGCCTGCCAGCGTGCCGCCAGCGTTTGGACCCGCGCGGACTTCGGGTCCGTGCCGCGCTCCATCTCCAGGCGCACGGCTTGGATCAAGGCCGGCCACTCCTCCTCGCTGGCGCGCACTTGCGCATCGCCCAGCTCAGCGCGCCGGCCGTCCAAGCGCTGTAGATCGTCCTCGTTGAAGTACTTTTCGTAGCTGCGCATCAAGCTCATGGTGACCAGCAGATCCTCGGTCAAGCTGTCTTCGTTCTGCGCAGCCCGGTCCGCCACCCGTTGCAGCGCGGCCAACAAGCGCTGCTGGCGACGCAGCTGCGACTGCACCTGCGCAATATGGCTTTGCAAGACTTCCAGCAAAGGCGGGTTCTCGGCATCCAGCAGTGGGCCAATGTCTTTCAAGGCCAGACCCGAATGGCGGTAAGCCAACAAGCGATGCAGGCGCAAGACATCGGCCTCGTTGTAGAGCCGGTAGCCGGACTCGCTGCGGCCCGAGGGGCGCAGCAGCTCCAGTTTCTCGTAATGGTGCAAGGCCCGCACGGTCAGCCCGCAACGTTTGGCCAGATCACCGACGGTGTATTCCATGGCAAAGATTCACTCTGTTTTCATGTCGAGGTCGGCATGATGAACCCTCCCCTTGCGTGAGGGTCAAGCGATTTCCTGTTCGCCCTGAATCAAACGCTTTGGGGGATTGGCCTTGCAAGTTCGCCCTGCGCAGAAGGGCAGGCCGCCTCGACGCGATTGCGCCCCTTGTGCTTGGCCGCATACAAGGCCAGATCGGCTTCGCGCAGCAACTGCGTCATGGACCAATCGGGCTGCAAAACCACCAGACCAAAGCTGGCGGTCACCGGTCGGCCGGGTGCGGCATGCAACTGGGTTTCGAACAGGTGCCGCAAGCGCTCGGCCAGATGGAGCGCCGCCGCGTGGTTGGTATGCGGCAAGACCAGCACGAACTCCTCCCCGCCCATGCGTCCGGCCAAATCCCCCTGGCGCAAGGTGCTGTGACACAGCTGCCCCAATTGCTTGAGCACCCGGTCACCCGCCGCATGGCCGAGCTCGTCATTGATGACCTTGAAGTGGTCCAGATCGAAGCTCAACACTGACAAAGCCAGGCCGTGGCGATGCGCTCGCTCGACCTCTTGCTCGCAACGCTCGGTCAAGCGACGCCGATTCATGAGCCCGGTCAAGCCATCCACTTGCGCCAGCCGACGCGTCACCCAATACAGGCGAGCCAAAGCCACGGTGGCGGCCAGCAAAAGAGCCGCCAGCAAGGAGCTGATCGACAAGGCCCACGTCAATCGCTCTTGTTCACGTTGCTCGTACCGCAGGTGCTCTTGCAGACGCTCGCTCTCAAAACGCTCGCGGAGGGCGGCGGTTTGATTGCTCAAGCTCACGGCTGAATTTCTCAGCAACGCACGCTCAGACCTCTGCATGTGCGCCAAGGCTTTGGAATAGTTACCCCGCGCTTCATACACATTGGCCAACTCCCCGTGTGCATCCCATTGCAGGACTGAACTGTCTCTGTCGTCTGCCATTTCCGCCGCTCGCTGGCAGGCGGTCAAGGCTTCGTCCAACAAGCCGACTTCGCGCAAGCATCCACACAAATGCGTCAAGCCATTGATCACGTCCCGCTGGCTCTTCAAACGTTCTCGCAAAGCCAAGGCCTCGCGGACAGGGGCCACAGCGTTCTCCTTCTGCCCATCGCGCGACAGAAAGAAGCTCTGCAGCACCAAGGCATCGGCCTCGCCCCTGAGATTGCGGCCGGCTCGAAACGCCACCAAGGCCTGGTCCAGCTCCTCAAAAGCCTGGCTGCGCGGCCCCACCATATTGCGCATTTGCGCCATGCCCATGCGCGCCATCGCCTTGAGTTGCGACGCCCAATCCGGCGCCTGATGCAGCGCGGCTTCGAAATAGTTCAAGCCCTGCTGGTAGTCGCGCAACTGGTATTGCACATCGGCCAGTGCCAACCACGCCTGAGCCGCTAGGTCAGGCCGACCCGCGCGGCGAAGCTCCTCCAACAACTGTGTCAGCGAGGCGGTGGCCTGATCGAACAAACTGAGCTCAGTGTCCAATTGCGCCTGAGCCAGCCGCAGCTGAAAACTCAGCTCGGTGTCTTGCAGGCCGGGCAACTCCTTCAACAAAGGTGTTAACAGCTTGGCCGCAGAGGCGATGCGTCCGTCGGCAATTTGCATGCGCGCCTGAGCCATGGCCAGCTCAATCTTCAAGGGCGAGGAAAGGGTCGCGCCAGCGCTATTCGCCTCCGACAGCAGTCCTTTGATCTGGTCGTAGCGCTCATACAAAGTGTTGAGCGCCAGGCGGCGCCGCAAGACCTGCTGCCGGCCGGCTTCGTCCGCTGCCAGCGCTTGCTCGCGCTGCAATTGCTCGCTGGCCTCGGTGTAGGAGCGCTGCATCAACGCTTGCCACTGCGCTTGCGGCATCGTTGGCGCGGCCTGGCAGATCGGCCCCAAACAGGCGCCCAAGGCTAGCGCAAAGGCCCAGCGGCACCAGCAGCGCATTCCACGAAGAAATTCCAGCAGCATCGTCGTCAAGCCTCCCTGGAACTCCTTATGCGCGGGTCCACAGATAACGCGAAATATACCCGGCATATCGTCTGCCGCGCATAGCCGCGCCAGGCTTAGGGCTCTGACCTAAGCCTCGAGGCCAAGGCCTGCTGCGTGCAAGACCGCTTGCGTCAGCCGATCCAACATCGGCAGCGCCAAGCGAGGGGTTTGCCAATACAGCGGCAAACGCAGTTCGGCGTTCGGTCGCAACACTCGCAAGCGCCCATCCGCCAGCGCCGGGGCCACCGCTGCGGCCGGATTCATGCCCCAGCCCAGACCCGCGCAGGCGGCGTCAACAAAAGCCTGGCTGGACGGCAGCCAATGCGTCGGCATGGCGGGCGCTGCGCCCCATTGCGACTCGACCCAAAGTGCTTGCAAACGGTCTTGGCGATTGAAGCAAAGGCAAGGCGCGGCGGCCAAGGCCTCCAGCGTCACACCGTCCTTGAAGTAACGGTTGATAAAAGCGGGGCTGGCGGTGGCGAGATAGCGCATCGCGCCCAAAGGCAGGCTGCGGCAGCCCTGCACTGGCTCGGCCAGATCGGTCACTGCCGCCAGGACTTCGCCCTTGCGCAAGCGCTCGGCGGTATGGGCTTGGTCTTCCAGGCTCAAATCCAGCAAAGCCGATTCAGACTCGGCAAAGGCGGCAAGCGCGGGCACCAACCAGGTCGCCAAACTGTCAGCATTGACGGCCAGACGCAAGGTGGTGCGACCCAGGCCATCTGGCGCCAGAGCCGGCATCTGGGCCAACAGCTCTTGCTCCAACATGCCGACCTGCTCGACATGGCGACACAAATAGCGGCCCGCTTCGGTGGCCTCGCAGGGTGGGCCGCGCACCACCAAAACCTGCCCCAGGCGTTGCTCCAGCAGCTTGATGCGCTGAGAAACCGCCGAGGGCGAAATATGCAAGGCTCGCGCCGCACGCTCGAAACTGCGCTCGCGCACCACTGCGGCCAAGGCCGCCAGAAGGGAGTAATCGAGCATCGGAGGGGCGCTCAGTCAGAAAGAAAAGTGGAGGCCACATCAGCCCTGCTTCATTCGCTGAAGCAAGTCTAACTGGCCGCCAACGCAGGCCTGCGGCATGCTTCGCCCCCATGAAAGATGCCTTCTCCCTCTTGAACGAAGCCCCCAGCTATCTGCACGGCCTGAGCCTGGGCCTGAGCTTGATCATGGCCATCGGCGCCCAAAACGCCTTTGTCTTGCGCCAAGGCTTGCGGCGCGAACATGTCCTGCTGATCGTGCTCTGCTGTGCAATGGCCGACGCCGTCTTGATGGCCGCCGGCGTCTACGGCCTTGCCGCCCTGATTGGCGAGCGCCGCTGGCTGGCCCAAGGCCTGACGGCCGGTGGCGCGGCCTTCCTGGCGATCTACGGACTGCAGGCGCTGCGCCGCGCCGCGCAGTCCGGCTCCTTGCAGCCGGGCCAGGACTCGGCCCAACAGAGCCGGAGGCAAGTGCTGCTGCAACTGGCGGGCTTCACCTTGCTCAACCCGCATGTCTACCTGGACACGGTCTTGCTCGTCGGCTCGATTGGCGCCCAGCATGTGGGCACGGCCAAGCTGGCTTTTGTAATCGGGGCGGCCAGCGGCAGTGTGCTGTGGTTTGCCGGCTTGGGCTTTGGCGCGCGCTGGTTGGCCCCGGTGTTCGCCAAGCCGCGCGCCTGGCAGGTCTTGGATGTGTTGATCGGCTTGACCATGCTGGGCTTGGCGGCCCTGCTACTTCGCCAGTTGCTGGCCTGAACAAGGGCTGAGCCATTGCTGCGGCGAGAGCGGCGACACTGCAGTCATGTGGACTGGAATTGTTTTTGCACTCGCCGCCGGCCTGATGTGGGGTTTGGTTTTTGTCGCGCCTTTGATGCTGGCCGACTATCCACCGCTGATGCTGACCATAGGCCGCTATCTGGCTTTCGGCCTGATCGCGCTGCCACTGGGCTGGATGGACAAGCGCGCGCTGCGCCGCTTGAGCCGAGGCGACTGGTTGCAGGCCTTGAGTCTGAGCCTGGTGGGCAATTTCTTGTACTACCTGCTCTTGTCCAGCGCCATCCAGATGGCCGGAGCGCCGCTGCCTACGGTCATCATCGGAACGCTGCCGGTGGTAATCGCCATTTGCGCCAATCTGCGCAGCCACCAGCCCCTGCCCTGGCCCAAGCTGCTGCCGTCCTTGGGACTGATTGCCCTGGGCATCGGCTGCGTCAATCAAGATGAGCTGCGGCTACTGCTGCAAGCGAACGGTGGATCCGCCGCGCTGCGCAGTTATGGACTCGGCGCTCTGCTGGCCTTGGGCGCGGTGGCTTGCTGGACCTGGTATCCGATTCGCAATGCCGATTGGCTGCAGGCCCACCCCCAAGCCAGCCCGCGCGTCTGGGCTACCGCCCAGGGGCTGATGACTTTGCCGGTTGCTTTGCTTGGGCTTGGCATGCTGCATTTGAGCCAAGCATTGGGCTGGCCCTTGCTGGGCGCCGGCTTTCAGCTGCCGCTCGGCCCTCGCGCGCTCGACTACATCGGGCTGATGCTGGCGGTGGGCCTGTTTTCTTCCTGGCTGGGTACGCTGTGCTGGAACGAGGCCAGCCAAAGGCTACCCACCTCTTTGGTCGGGCAGCTGATCGTCTTCGAATCGCTGGCAGCCTTAGCCTATGCCTTCATGCTGCGCGGGCAATGGCCGTCGCTGCTGACGATTGCCGGCATTGCCCTGCTCTTGGCCGGGGTCATTTGGGCACTGCGTGATGGCGCGCGCCGCAGGCCGGCGATTTAGTTTCGAGTCACCCCTCGGTGCTTCGACAGGGTGTTCCTTGGGCCTCAAATTTCCCATCAGCCGAGTCTGCTGTAAGCCGCATCAAGCTGGGCCTTAGCGCAGTGCTCGGAGCGGGGCTATGGTTTTCATTGACCAAGGCCATCGGGTGTGCGCTGCCGTTCGTGTCCTCCGGCCTGCGGCCGCCCCCTTTACCTCACTTCACCGCACACCCGACGCCCTTGGCGTTCGCGCTTCCCGCAAGAGCCCTTCAGCCGCAGAGGGTCGGCTGGGTGTTCTGCGAAGTGAAGTAAAGGGGGAGGCCCGAGCTTCGCTCGGGACGGAGGACATGAACGGAGTAGAGCACCCAGTCGGCCCGACCAAACATCGCAGCTAGCGCCTAGTCCAAACGGCTGATCGGGGCGCAAAGCCGCCCATGAAAAAGCCCACCCGGCTCGCGCAGGGTGGGCTGAGAAAAGCTCAGATCGTTTGGCTTACTTGACCAGCTGATTCAGCTCGCCACGGGCGTAGGCGGCAGCGATATCGACCAAGGTGCGCGGCTGGATCTTGCCGGCTTGGCCTTCGCAGCCGAACTCCATGTAACGCTGTTTGCACACGGCCTTGGCGGCTTCGCGGGCGGGCTTGAGCCATTCGCGGGCGTCGAACTTGTCGGGGTTCTCAAACAAGAACTTGCGCACCGCGCCGGTCATGGCCAGGCGGATGTCGGTATCGATATTGATCTTGCGAACGCCATGTTTGATGGCTTCTTGGATCTCTTCGATCGGCACGCCGAAGGTTTCCTTCATCTGGCCGCCGTACTGGTTGATGATGGCCAGCAACTCTTGCGGCACGCTCGACGAACCGTGCATCACCAAGTGAGTGTTGGGGATGCGGGCGTGGATTTCCTTGACCCGGCTGATGGCCAGGATGTCACCCGTGGGCTTGCGGCTGAACTTGTAAGCGCCGTGGCTGGTGCCGATGGCAATCGCCAGCGCATCCAGCTGGGTGGCCTTGACGAAGGTGGCGGCTTCTTCCGGGTCGGTCAGCATCTGGCTGTGGTCCAGCTTGCCGACGGCGCCAATGCCGTCTTCCTCGCCGGCGTCGCCGGTTTCCAAATTGCCCAGGCAGCCCAGTTCGCCCTCGACCGTGACGCCGACCTTGTGCGCCATCTCGACGACGCGGCGGGTCACGTCCATGTTGTACTCAAAGGACGAGGGCGTCTTGCCGTCTTCCATCAGCGAGCCGTCCATCATCACCGAGCCAAAGCCCAGGTCGATGGCACCCTGGCAGATCTTGGGGCTGGTGCCATGGTCCTGGTGCATCACCAGAGGGATGTGGGGGTACATCTCGGCCGCGGCCTGGATCAGGTGCTTGATGAAGGGCTCGCCAGCGTATTTGCGGGCGCCGGCCGAGGCCTGCAGGATGACCGGGGCGCCGACTTCATCGGCGGCAGACATCACGGCCTGCACTTGCTCCAGATTGTTGACGTTGAAAGCTGGGATGCCGTAGCCGTGTTCGGCGGCATGGTCCAGCAGTTGGCGCATGGAAACGAGAGCCATGAGAGAGTCCCTTGGGAAGTTAAAAACCTTGAAAACCCTGCGAACGCAGCCTACCGCCAAACCGGCCCGGCGGGTCATGTAACCGCGTTGTAACTGGCGGCGATTCTAGCGGGGCCCTGTGGCCAACAACCCCGGGCAGCCTCGCTTGCATGAGGGGGGTGTGAGCAATTAGGCTGAGAGCCGGGCTTTTTCGAGGTTTAGGGCTTGCAGCTTTGCGCCCACACTCGTCAGCCCAGGAGCCCACCGCATGACTCGTCTCGCCCTTGACCATTTGACCCTCTGGATCACCGCCGCCTCGCGCGAACACTCGCACGACCTGGCCAGCCATCTGGAGGAGCGCACCGGCTGCAGCCGTCGCTCGGCCCTGGCCGCGCTGCGCCGCTTGGTCGACGCCCATTGGTTGACGCGCAGCGGCAGCGACCGCCGCCCGGTCTATGGCCCCGGACTGCTGCGCCAGGTGGCGCGCACTTACAGCTTGCATGGTTTGCAAGAAGACATCCCCTGGCAGCGCGACTTTGCGCCTCATTTCGAACTGCCCAAGCATGTGGCACGCATGGTTCAGCATGGTTTCACCGAACTGGTGAACAACGCGGCCGACCACAGCGGCGGCAGCAGCGTCACCGTCTCGCTGCGTCAAACGCCCAGCCATGTGCAATTGCTGGTGTCTGACGACGGCTGCGGCGTGTTCGACAAGATCTGCTCGGCCTTTGACATTGCCAATGCCCAGCACGCCATGCTGGAGCTCAGCAAGGGCCGCCTGACCAGCCAGCCCGAGATGCACACCGGCCGCGGCCTGTTCTTCAGCTCGCAACTGGCCGACGTCTTTGACATTCATGCCAACGGCACCGCCTTCCAGCGCCGCGCCTGGGAAAGCGGCGGCTGGCAGCCCGGCCGGCCGATGCCGCGCCAAGGCAGTTCCATCTATATGTCGATCTCCTTGGACACCAAGCGCACGCTGGACCAGGTGCTGGAAGCCTGGAGCCTGGACGGCAGCGGCATCGAGTTTGACCACACCACCATCGCCCTACGCCTTTTGGCCGGGCCGGGCCAGCCGCTGGATTCACGCGCTCAGGCACGCCGAGTCGCCGCACGGTTGCCGATGTTTCGCCGTGCGGAGATCAATTTTGATGGCGTCGAAGACGTGGGCCACGGCTTCACCGACGAGTTGTTCCGCGTCTTCGCGCGAGCCCATCAAGAGGTGGAATTGATGCCCACCCATATGACGCCGCGCATTGCTGCGCTGGTGAAAAGCGCCCAAAACGGCTGAGGCGAGATAAGCCTTGCAGGCCTCAGCGCGGCGTGGCGCGAGCTTCGCTACTGCTGGCTGAAGCGTTCGCGGCGGCCGCGGTTGCCGCAGCTGGAGTCAGGACGCCTGCGGGAGCAAGGGTACTGGCCGATGAGGGCACTGCGGCCACCGCGGCCATGCGCGCCCGATAAACTAGCCGCTCCTCAGGCGGCAGCATCGACTCGTATTGTTCTCGAAGGCGGCTGCGTTCGGCGTCCATGCCGGGCAGGCGATCGATGGCCTGAATCACCTGCTTGCCCCAGGGCGTGAGGCTGCAGGCGGCGTAGGTCGGAATCAAGGGCGGCGATTCAGCCAAGGGCAGGTACTGGAAATCCTCCAATCCCCCTTGATGCTTGCGCAATTGCTCCACCTCAATCGCGTAGCCCAAGGTCACATCGAAGCGTTTGCGGCTCAGGGTGTGCAGCAGGCCGGACAACAAGCCGTATTCGCCAAAGTCCAGCACCTGCTCGGGGCGCGCCGTACGCGCTTGCTTCAGCGCCTCATCCAGGGCCTGGCCATAGCGGCGCTTGGGTAATGTCCCCACCCTCACCTCGCCAGACCGCAAAAGCTCGACCAAGGACACTTCACCGCCCGGCCGCTTTTTCCACCCCCCCGGCGGCGCATAGCCGCGGCGCACGATCAGCACCGGCGGTAACTGCATGAAATAAGGCTCAGCACCAAAGCGGGTATAGGCCTCCCGCTCGGGCACTTTCAGCGTGGACAGCGAGCAAACCGGCTGCCCGGCCTGCATGAACTGAGCGATCCGCTCGGTGCTGCTGACTTCCAATTGATGCTGATACTCAGGCATGCGTTTGGCCAAGGCCCCGAGGTAGATATCCCGCAAGCCAGTGCCTTTGTTCGGGCCATCAATCACGTGATAGGGCACAAAGTCGAGCAGGAGCCAACGAATCGCGGCGGGCGGCACGGGCGCAGAAGCCGGCGTTGGAGCGCTCGCCTGAAGCGCCGGACTCGCGGGCTGAGCTTGGCCCTGCAAAGGCGCCGCCAAACCGCAGGCCCACAGCGCCAGCGCTAGGGCATTCATCCCGCTCAAGAAGCGGAACAAACCCAAGGGACCCAGCGAACCCCAAACACGCACCATCCTGAAGCATGACCCCATGCACAGCCCCCGGAGCTCAAACTCACCACGCCTCGAACATGAGGCGCTGGTCACTATAGCGAGCAGCGTGGCGCGCGCACATCGGCGTTTTGTCCTCTTGTCAGCACGTCATTTTTCATTTCGGCACTGGAAGTTACAGGCTCAAAAACTCAAAGATCGCTGTTGACCAAGGCCTGAATCGCCTTCGCCTGCTGGCGCATGGCGGCATTCAAGCGCGGCAAGGCTTGCGCCAAAGGATGGTCTCGCGCCACGGCGAAATGAATCGGGTCCACCTGCAAAGGTGTGGGCAAAACCGAGACCGCCGCCGAGTGCCCGGACTCTTCACGCAGCAGGCGCTCAAACAGCCAAGGCTGAGCGCTGCGGTGCGAACTCAACATCACATCGCAGCGACCCGCCATCAACATGCGAACCCGTGCGTTCAGATCGCCATTGGCCAACTCGACCTTGAACAAACTGCCCCTGGCGGCCTCGAAGCTTGGGCCATAGCTGGTGCCACGGCTGACGCACAGCGTGCGTCCGCTCAAGTCGCTGAGTTGGCGGTAATCCATCGCTTGGTCGCGCCGCACCACCATCCACACATGGTTGTCGAACACCGGCTCGCTGAAGGACAACACTTGCTCGCGAGCGGGCGTGCGAGAAACGCCAAAGACCATCAGCTGCCCGCGTTCGGCCAAGAGCATGGCGCGCGCCCAGGGCAAGGGCTGGATCTGCCATTCGATCTGCGCCGCTTCGCCAATCAGACGCAGAATGTGCTTCACAAAAGGGCGACGGCTGGCCTCATTGACGGCAATCGGCACCTGCAGACGACTTGGAGCTTGGGCTGGAGATTGCGCTAGCACTTGGCCCGAGAGCGTCCCCAAGGCCGAGCAGGCGGCCGCCCCATGCAGCAGCTGCCGCAGCATTTGGCGCCGCAGCCGCAACACATCGTTCCTCGGAAAACAGGGGTCTGGCATCAAGGGTCTACCGAAAAACGGTCGCCCCAGAATAGCAGCCGGTACCCCGGTCGATTCAAAAGCGAGCCGCCTCAGATGCCTGCTTTTTCACAAAGCTGCCAGCTGAGCCCTTGGACTCCAAGGCCAACTCAGCCGGGCTGGCTTGGCTTCAGTCTCCGACGCGGCAGACCTTCAGCATATTGGTGCCGCCGGGGTAGCCCATCGGCTCGCCGCAGGTGATGGCATAGGTGTCGCCGGGCATCAGCACGCCCTTGTCCACCAGAATCTTCTCGGCCGCCTTCAGCGCCGTGTCGCGGTCTTCAAACTTGGGCATCAAGAGCGGGCGCACATTGCGGTACAGCGTCATCTTGCGCTGACTCACCTCTTGCGTGGTCAAGGCGTAGATCGGCACCTGAATGCGATGGCGGCTCATCCACAAGGCGGTGGAGCCGGACTCGGTCAAGGCCAGAATCGCCTTGCAGCCCAGGTGATGGGCGGTGAACAGCGCGCCCATGGCGATGGACTGGTCAATGCGGCCAAACTGGCGGCCGGCGAAGTCGGTGTCCAAGGTGACGAACTCGGCGCGCTCGGCTTCCAGCGCAATGGCGGCCATCTGCTCGATGGTTTCAACCGGGAACTTGCCAGCCGCAGTTTCGGCACTCAGCATGACCGCATCGGTGCCATCAAGTACCGCGTTAGCCACATCGCTCACCTCGGCGCGCGTCGGCACCGGGTTGACGATCATGGACTCCATCATCTGCGTGGCGGTGATGGCCACTTTGTCCAGCGCCAGCGCCATCTTGATCATGCGCTTTTGCAGAGCCGGCACGGCCGCATTGCCCACTTCCACCGCCAAGTCGCCGCGCGCCACCATGATGCCGTCGCTGGCCTTCAGAATCGCTTCGAGGTGAGGGATGGCTTCCGAGCGCTCGATCTTGGCGATCATGCTGGGCTTGTGGCCGTAGGGCTCACCGGCCATATTGGCTAGTTGGCGCGCCATTTCCATGTCGGTGGCGTTCTTGGGGAAGCTGATCGCCAGGTATTCGCAGCGGAAGCTCATCGCGGTCTTGATGTCTTCCATGTCCTTGGAGGTCAAGGCCGGGGCAGTCAGGCCGCCGCCCTGCTTGTTGATGCCCTTGTTATTGGACAGCTCGCCGCCCAGCTTGACGATGGTGTGCACCGCCGCGCCGCGCACTGCTTCCACGGTCAGCACCAAGAGGCCGTCATTCAGCAGCAAGGTGTCGCCGGGCTTCACATCGCGCGGCAGTTCCTTGTAATCGAGGCCGACGGCTTCTTCATTGCCAAGCTCGGTGCGGTCGGCGTCCAAGATGAAGCGGGTGCCGTTGACCAGCTCGATCTTGCCGTTCTCGAACTTGCCGACGCGGATCTTGGGACCTTGCATATCGGCCATGATGGCCACTTCTTTGCCGGCCGCCTTGGCCGCTTCGCGCACCAGACGGGCACGGTCGATATGGTCTTGGGCCTTGCCGTGCGAAAAGTTCAGCCGCACCACATCGACGCCGGACCGGATCATCTGCTCCAAGATCTCCGGTGAAGAAGAAGCTGGGCCGAGGGTGGCAACGATCTTGGTGGCACGGGTCATGGCGGGCACTCGCTGAAATAAAGTTACAGGCTTTGATTATGGCCCCCACCGAGGGCCATAAGTTTCAGAGAGTTACTGCAGCGCGCGAGAAAACTCAGCCTTTGGCGGCCAAGACATCGGCCACCGCCAGCGCCGTCATATTGACGATGCGACGCACCGTGGCCGAGGGCGTCAGGATGTGCACCGGCGCGGCGGTGCCGAGCAGGATGGGGCCCACGGTCACGCCCTTGCCGGCCGTCACCTTCAAGACATTGAAGAGGATGTTGGCGGCGTCCAGCGAAGGCAGCACCAAGAGATTGGCCGCGCCCTTCAGCGTGCTGTCGGGCAAGAAGGTGTTGCGCACCGATTCCGACAGGGCGGCATCGCCGTGCATTTCGCCATCGCACTCGACGTCGGGTGCATGCTGGGTGAAGAGCTCACGGGCGCGGCGCATCTTCACCGCCGACGGCCGCTTGCTGGAGCCGAACATCGAGTGCGACACAAAAGCCAGCTTGGGCGGCAGGCCGAAGCGGCGCACCTCGTCGGCCGCCATGGCGGCGATCTCGGCCAGTTGCTCGGCATCGGGCTGGTCGTTGACGAAGGTGTCGGTCAGGAAGAGCGTGTGCTCGTCCAGCATCAGCGCATTCATGGTGGCGAAATTGCGCGCGCCGGGCTTCAGGCCGATCAGGTCAGACACATGCTCCAGGTGGTTGTCAAAGCGACCCACCATGCCGCAGATCATGGCGTCGGCATCGCCGAGCTTGATGGCCAGGGCGCCAATGGTGGTGGCCGAGCGGCGCACGGCGGCCTTGGCCATCTCGGGCGTCACGCCCTGGCGGCCCATGACCTGGTGATACGCCTCCCAGTACTGACGGAAGCGCGCGTCGTTGCTCGGGTCGATGATGGCCACATCCTCACCCAGCTTCAAACGCAGGCCGGCGCGCTCAATGCGGCTGGCGATGACCTCCGGGCGGCCAATCAGCGTCGGCTTGACGATGCCTTCGTCCAGCGCCACCTGCACCGCGCGCAGCACGCGCTCGTCCTCGCCCTCGGCGTAGATCACGCGGGCCGGGTTGGCCTTGGCCGCCGTGAACACCGGGCGCATGAACATGCCGGTTTGGTAAACGTAGCGCTCCAGCGACTGGCGGTAAGCGGCCATGTCCGTGATCGGGCGCTCGGCCACACCGGAGTCGGCGGCGGCCTGGGCCACGGCCGGTGCGATGCGCAGAATCAAGCGAGCATCAAAAGGCTTGGGGATCAGATAGTCGGGGCCAAAGTGCAGCTCTTCACCGGCATAGGCGGCCGCGACTTCATCGCTGGTCTCGGCCTTGGCCAGGGCGGCAATCTCTCGCACGCAGGCCAGCTTCATTTCCTCGGTGATCTTGCTGGCGCCGCAGTCCAGCGCGCCACGGAAGATGTAGGGGAAGCACAGGACGTTGTTGACCTGGTTCGGGTAGTCCGAGCGGCCGGTGGCGATGATGCAATCCGGGCGCACGGCCTTGGCCAGCTCGGGGCGGATCTCGGGTTCGGGATTGGCCAGGGCCAAGATGATGGGGCTGGCGGCCATGGTCTTGACCATCTCGGCCGTGAGCACGCCGGCGGCCGAGCAGCCCAGGAACACATCGGCGCCATTGACCACATCGGCCAGCGTGCGCGAGGCCGTGGTCTGGCAATAGCGCTGCTTCGATTCATCCAGCTTGCCGGCCTTGGCGTCCTCACGCTCGGCGTGGATCACACCCTTGGAGTCGCAGACAAAAATGTTCTCGCGCTTGACGCCCAGGCCCACCATCACATCCAGGCAAGCAATCGCCGCCGCGCCCGCGCCGGACACGGCCAGCTTGACGGCGGCGATGTCCTTGCCCACCAATTCCAAGCCGTTCAGCAGCGCGGCGCTGGAGATGATGGCCGTGCCATGCTGGTCGTCATGGAAGACCGGGATGTTCATGCGCTCCTTGAGCTTCTTCTCGATGTAGAAGCACTCGGGCGCCTTGATGTCTTCCAGGTTCACACCGCCCAGGGTCGGCTCCATGGCGGCAATGATGTCGACCAACTTGTCGGGGTCGCGCTCGGCCAGTTCGATGTCGAACACATCGATGCCGGCGAACTTCTTGAACAAGCAGCCCTTGCCTTCCATCACCGGCTTGGCAGCCAGGGGGCCGATATCGCCCAGACCCAGCACGGCCGTGCCATTAGTGATCACGCCGACCAGATTGGCGCGCGAGGTGTAGTCGGCGGCCAGCGAGGGGTCTTTCTCGATATCCAGGCAGGGATAAGCCACACCCGGCGAATAAGCCAGCGAGAGGTCGCGCTGGTTCGACAAGGCCTTGGTCGGCGTGACGGCGATCTTGCCGCGGCTGGGACTGCGGTGGTATTCACGCGCTGCATCCCGCAGGGCGGCCTCGGCCGGCGACAGCAAAGCCTTGTCATTGCTCATTCAGTGCTCCAGGAAAAATTGAGTTCCGGGAGGTTACATCGGCAATTAGCGCTTGCCGATGCCGGGAGCTTTAACTGTTATGCAAAGATGGCAAGTCAGGCGTCGCAAAACCCGAAACGCAGCGAGAGGCTGCACCGCAGAGTCTTGAATGCCCAAGGCCTACGCGAGAGCGTTTGCTTCATCGCCCACGGCCCCCGCCCGAACGACGCGGTCACGCCCTTCGCGCTTGGCCTGGTACATGGCCTGATCAGCCGCGCGCATGGCCGCGTCAACGCCGGCTTCGCCCTCGCTGTGCCGCTGGGCCAGTGCAACGCCAAAACTGGCGCTGACCTTCAATCCACCCGGCCAGCTTTGCTCGCTCAAGACCTTGCGCAAGCGTTCGGCGACCTCAAAAGCCTCTTCGTCAGTGGTTAAAGGCATCAGCAGCACAAACTCCTCGCCGCCCCAGCGGGCCAACAAGTCCTCGCGCTGGATATGGGTCTTCAAACACTGCGCGAACTGCTTCAGCACCTCGTCCCCGGCATCGTGACCCAAGCTGTCGTTGATGGCCTTGAAATGATCGATATCGGTGAAGACCACCGCCAAGGGAAACATCTGCTCTTCCTGCGCCCGCATCAGCAAACGCAAGTCGTGCTTGAGACCCAAACGGTTCGACACGCCCGTCAGGGCATCGTGGTGTGCCTTGGCCTCGTACTCGCCGGAGATTGCTTTCAGGCGCGCATTGGCATGCTTCAACTCACGCTTGCCGCGCAGTGCTTGATCCAGCTTGCGACGCGAGCGGCGCCAATCCCAGAACAGAAAGCCGCCCATGCTGAACAGCCAGACCGCAATGATGGCCAAGCGGAACTGAGCGGGCGCGACCCACACGCCGACCAACTCCACCGCATCCAATTCGATGCGATGCGGCCCCGGCTGGGCGGTGCCCGAAGTCGTTAAGGTGAGGTAGACGGTGCGATCCAATTGCGGGCCGAGCAGATGCACCGGCAAGGGGTGTTCTTGCACCCACCAAGAGGCCACCATGAATTGCTCAAGCCGGAACTCCACCGGCTGCGCTTGCGCCGCCGGGTCGTAGACCACCTCATGGGGCTTGAGGTCTGCCTCCTTGCCCGAGCCCGCATAAGCCGGATCAAAGTGGCGCAAAAACACCCGCACATATTGCTTGGGCTCAGGGCCGCTGGCGCGCAACCAAAGGCGCAGACTGTTGAACTGAGTCAGATCCAAGCCCTGCTCTTTTTCGCCCAACTGGATCTGTAGGGCGCAAAAAGGCCACTCGTAACCGGGCTGGATGTCGCAGTCCAAAACCCATCCCGAGCCCTGACGCTCGACACGGCCAACGCTATTGCCGCCGTCCTCGCGGTCATTGACGGCCTCCACCCAATCGGCCCGCTGGGAGTTCGCGTCAATGCGCAAGACGCGCTGCATCCAATGTTCATTGGCATACAGCGCCAAGAGCGTGGACAAAAGCAAGAGCAACAAGAGTCGGCGAAGAATCATGAGGCTCTTGCGGCGTCAGGCATCACAGGGTCGAGTCATTCATCCGATCGACCAAGAGGAGCTCAGCTGGCCTGAGCATCCTGAGCGCGGCGGCTCAGAATCTCAAAAGCCGGCAAGGTCTTGCCTTCCAGGATCTCCAGGAAGGCGCCGCCGCCGGTGGAGATGTAGCCCACATCTTTTTCAATGCCGTACTTGGCAATCGCGGCCAGGGTGTCGCCACCTCCGGCAATGCTGAAGGCGCTGGACGCCGCAATGGCGCGAGCAATGGTCTCGGTGCCATGAGCAAAGGCGTCGAACTCGAAGACGCCGACCGGGCCGTTCCAGACGATGGTGCCGGCGGCCTTCAGTTGCTCGGCCAGCAGGGCCGCAGTCTTAGGGCCGATGTCCAGGATCAGATCGTCTTCAGCCACATCGGCCGCGTCTTTGACGGTGGCTTCGGCATCAGCAGCGAAACGCTTGGCCACCACCACATCGACCGGGATCGGCACGGCCGCGCCGCGCGCCTTCATCGCGTCGATCACCGCTTGAGCCTCGGCCACCAGATCGGGTTCGGCCAGCGACTTGCCGATCTTCAAACCAGCGGCCAGCATGAAAGTGTTGGCGATACCGCCGCCGACGATCAAGCCGTCAACCTTCTCGGACAAGGCCTTCAGGATGGTCAGCTTGGTCGACACCTTGGAGCCCGCAACGATGGCCACCAGCGGGCGCTTCGGGGCGCTCAGGGCCTTGCTGATGGCGTCGATCTCGGCGGCCAGCAGCGGGCCGGCGCAAGCGATCTTGGCGAATTGGGCGATGCCGTAAGTCGTGCCTTCGGCGCGGTGGGCGGTGCCGAAGGCGTCATTGACGAAGATGTCGCAAAGTGCAGCCATCTTCTTGGCCAGCTCTTCGTTGTTCTTCTTTTCGCCCTTGTTGACGCGGCAGTTCTCCAGCAGCACCAACTCGCCCGGCGCCACAGCGACACCGTCGACCCAATTGGCCACCAGCTTGACTTCGCGGCCCATCAGCTCGCCCATGCGCTTGGCCACCGGGGCCAGCGAGTCTTCCGGCTTGAACTCGCCTTCGGTCGGGCGGCCCAGATGCGAGGTGACCATCACCGCAGCGCCGGCCTTCAAGGCTTGCTCGATGCAGGGGATGGAGGCGCGGATGCGGGTGTCTTCGGTGATCTGGCCGGCATCGTCTTGCGGCACGTTCAAATCGGCGCGGATGAAAACGCGTTGGCCGGCAACTTTGCCCTGGGCGATCAAGTCGGTGAAACGAATAACGTTCATGGGGATCAGCAATCAAGAGTTGGAAATTTGGGGCAGCCCAGTCCATAGCTCGGCTGCGATGAGCGCTAGCTTACCAAGGCCCGCAGGCCATCGTGGCAACAAGCCGGTTACCAGCCCAGGCCAATACGCAGGCCGAGCATGACCACCGTGCCACTGATGATGGTGCCCAGAATGCCGCGTTTCCAGAAGAAGTAGGCGGTGCCCACCGCGGCGGCATAGAGGCGCGCGTCCTTCCATGTATCGATCAAATGGCCTTGGCTCATCACGATCTCCGGGGCAATCACCGCCGCCAGGGCCGCCAGCGGTGCATAGCGCAAGCCCTGTTTGGCCCAATCGGGCATGGGCAATTCTTGCTTGGGGATCATGAAGAAGCTGCGGGTGATCATGGTGATCAAGCCCATGCCGACAATGCCCAGTGCGATTTCCCAATCACTCATGGTTTGGCCTCCTGCTCTGGCATCCAATGCTCCATCAGCAAGCCCGCGGCCACGGCCGCTGCAATCGCCACCAAGATATTGAGTCGCAGCGGCAAACCGTAAGCCGCCACTGCCGCGCAGCAAGCCACGCCGCCGGACACCCAGGCGTTGCGATCTTTCAGCAAAGACAGGGCCAAACCCAGCAGCGCCAGCACACCGGCAAAACCCAGGCCCCATTCGGTAGGCACTCGGTCGGCCGCAAAGATGCCGATGATGGCCGGCACTTGCCAAGACATCCAGGTCCAGCTGGCGCCGCCCCAGAAGTAGGGCAGTTGATCGCTGGCCTGCTGTTTGGGCTCAGGAAAGCGCCGCATGAAGGCGACGTAGTTCAGGTCCGCCGCAAAATAGCCCAGGCTCAAGCGCTGCAGCCGTGGCAAGTGGCCGAAGTACATGCGCCACTGCGCGCTGAAAATCACAAAGCGCAGATTGACGCAAAAGGCCGTGGCCCACAGCACCCACATCGGCGCGCCGCTGGCCAGCAAGGGCAAGGCCGCCAGCTGAGAGCTGCCAGCGAACACCACCAAGCTCATCAACAGCGCCAAAGGCACCGACAGGCCGCTCTTGACCATGGCCACGCCGGTCACCAAGCCCCAGGCGGAGATGCCCAGGCCGATGCCCATCATTTCGCGGGCGGCATTCTTGAATTCAGGATGGCGCCAAGTCGCCGCGATAGAACTGCTCATGGAGCGATTGTCGCTGGATGCCAAGAACGCCCCTGTCGCGCCCGCGTCTCGCGGGTACATCCGGGGGCGCCCTGCGCCCGGTCGAGTGAAGCGGCTTGCTTCAGTTCAGCTTGGTGATATTGCCGTGCCCCGCCACCGAGCTGCTGACCTGGGGCGAACCCAAGTAGGCGATATCGCCCGAGCCCGCGATCGAAATCTTCAAGGTCTTGACCGCATGAACGGTGGCACTGCCGCTGCCGGCGATGCTGGCCCGAACTTCATCCGCCTGCAATTCGCGGGCATGCACATCACCCGAACCCGCCACCGACAGACTCAGGCTGCCGGTCCGGCCGCGCGCCTTGACATCGCCGCTGCCACTGACTTGCAGGCCCAGACGGTCGCTGCTCATGTCCACCAGATCGACATCACCCGAGCCGGCAATGCTGATGTCCACCGACGGGGTCTTCATCGCCTCGACCCGGATATCGCCCGAGCCGGCAATCGCAATCTTGCGCAGCTGCGCGACCTCAAGCGTGATTTGCGGCTCGGTTTTGGTGGAAAAGCTATAGCCCTTCTTCGGCGAGATCTCCAGGGTGCGGCCCTTGCTGCTCTCTACGATGCGGGTTTCGATCAACGGCAACAGGTTTTTATCGGCCTTCAGCTCCATCTGGCTGCTCGGGCCTTGCCGCACCAAAACCTTGAAAGACCCGGCCAAGCTGATGCCGTCGAAAGCGCCCAGATCACGCGTCTCGGTACTGATTTCGCCCGAGCCTTTAACCCGTTCGGAAATGCCCCAACTCCAGGCCTGTGCGCCCGCGGTGAAAGAAAGGCTTCCAATCAAGGCCAGGGCAGCGATGCGACGATTCAACATGATGGGGTCTCCGGTGTGGGGCTTGTTGCTGAGTGTCGCCATCATCTCGAAGAAGTCGGGCAGAGCCCAAGCCCGAGCGACAGGATGCAGCGTTCAAGGGCTGGAAAGCAAAAAAGCCACGGCGAATCGTCACCGTGGCCTTCAAATTTTGCAGCGCTCAGGCGTGAAAAGGCTAGTGTGAGCCCGCCTTCGCCTTGCTGTCCTTGGCGCCCTCTTTGGCACCGTCCTTGGCGCCCTCTTTCGACTTGGGCGGATCTTCCTCTTCTTCATCGGCCTTGGGCTTGACGGTCGAGGGACGCGGCACCACCGGGGCTACGCCCTCGATTTTGTTCTCGCGCATGTACTCGTCCATCTCCTTCCAGCCATTGAAAACAGCCGCCTTGTGCGCCTTGGGGTTGAGCACATAGCAGTCTTCAATGGCGCGCAAGGCATGCCGGCAGGCGCTTCCGATGGCCTTGCCCTCGGCCTCTTTGGTGGCCTGCACCTTGGCCGGATCTTCAATTCCCAGCTGCTCACAGCCCGACAGCAGCGCCGCCATCGCCAGCAAGAGCGACGCGGGAATGGATGGAATGGCCTGATTTCTCATGGCAGTGATATCGGCGTGAAGCCTTGTCCCTTGAGTGGGTTTCGAGTTCACTCAGCGCCCGCCTGGATTCGCTGCGCTCATGGCCATCAGCCGGGCCACGCGCTCCTCGGTGGCCGGGTGGGTGCTGAACAAGCCTGCAAGGCCTTTGCCGGAGAGCGGATTCATGATCATCATCTGCGCTGTCTCGGGGTGGCGCTCGGCGCCATCCATCGGAATACGCTGGGCGAAATTGTGAATCTTGGTCAAGGCGGAGGCCAGCGCCTGGGGGTCGCCCGAAACCTCGGCGCCGCCACGGTCGGCTTCAAATTCACGCGCGCGGCTGATCGCCATCTGGATGACGCTGGCCGCCAAAGGCGCCAACATCGCCACCAAGATGCCGACGATGGGGTTGTGGCTGCGGCCCTCGCTGTCGCGGCCCCCAAAAAACATGGCGAAATTGGCCAGCATGGAGATCGCGCCAGCCATGGTGGCGCTGACGGTGCTGATCAAGATGTCGCGGTGTTTCACATGGGCCAGTTCGTGCGCCATCACGCCGCGCAACTCGGCCGCAGACAGCACCCGCATGATGCCGGTGGTGGCCGCCACGGCGGCGTTCTCGGGGTTGCGCCCGGTGGCAAAGGCATTCGGGGCGTCTTCGTCAATGATGTAGACGCGCGGCATTGGCAGCTGGGCCTTGGCGGCCAACTCCTTGACCATGGCGTAGTACTGCGGCGCCGAGGTCTCATCGACCTCGCGTGCCTTGTACATCTTCAGCACCATCTTGTCGGAGTACCAGTAGCTGAAGAAATTCATGCCCAAGGCGACCAGCAGCGCCAGCAGCATGCCGCTCTGCCCGCCGATCATGCGGCCCAGCACCATGAACAGCGCGGTGATCGCCGCCATCAGGATGGCCGTCTTCATCAAATTGAACATGCAAGTCTCTCCGTCACTCTTTCGCGCACTGACTCGGTGCGCGGCTGATGATAACGAAACATCACATCGGGTCGACCGGGCTGATTTTCAAGCCGGGCCGGCCCGGCGGGCCTGGCTCAAGCGCCGAAACGGTCGCCCACTTGAATTGGCCTCGACTGCAAAAAGGCTGCGGCGGGCAGGCGCTTGCCACCGGCGCGCTGCAACTCAGTCAGTCGCAAGGCCTGCTGGCCGCAGGCCACCAGCACGCCGGCTTCATCGACCCGCAAGACCGTACCCGGCGCGCCGCCCAGGCCTGAATCCGCCACGCAATCGCCCTGCCAGCATTTGATGGGCTCGCCGCCCAAGCTGCTCAGCCCGCCCGGGAAGGGATCAAAGGCGCGTAGGCGTCGAGCAATCTGAGCCGCGTCCTGCTGCCAGTCAATTTGCGCTTCGGCCTTTTCGATCTTGTGGGCGTAGCAGACGCCCTCAGCCGGCTGCACTGTCGCCTTCAGCTCGCTACGCGCAACACGCTGCAGCGCTTGCACAATCATCCGGCCGCCCAGACTGGCAAGCTTGTCATGCAAACGGGTGGTCGTGTCATCGGCGGCAATCGGCAGGGCTTCGATCAGCAACATATCGCCGGTGTCCAAGCCCGCGTCCATCTGCATGATGGTGATACCAGTCTCAGCGTCGCCGGCCTCAATGGCCCGGTGGATAGGCGCGGCACCGCGCCAGCGCGGCAGCAATGAGGCGTGGATATTCAGGCAACCCAAGCGAGGCAAGTCCAAAACCCATTGCGGCAAGATCAGGCCATAGGCGGCCACCACCATCACATCGGCCCGCGCATCGAGCAAGGCTTGGCGAGCGGCAGCCGCTTCGTCGGGGTACTTGCCGTCCAGCCGTAAGCTCTGCGGCTGCGCGACTACGATGCCATGGTGAAGCGCCAGTTGTTTGACCGGTGAAGCCTGCAGCTTCATGCCGCGCCCGGCCGGGCGGTCCGGCTGGCTCAGCACCAGCGGCACGCTAAAGCCCGCTTGCAACAAAGCCGCCAAGGCGGAGGCCGCGAACTCGGGGGTGCCGGCAAAAACGACACGCAAGGATTCAGTCATGGATACCTTCAGTCAAGCAAACACGCGAGCCAACAAGCAGTCAGACAAGACCTGACCCCAAGAGGCTCCAAGAGGCGCCGAGTGGCGCCGCGGGCTTCAGCGCTTGCGACCCTCTTCTTCCCGGGTCTTCTTGATCATCTTGGTCTTGATGCGCTCGCGCTTGAGCGGGCTCAGGTACTCGACAAAGACCTTGCCCATCAAGTGATCCATCTCATGCTGGACGCAAACCGCCAGCAGACCTTCGGCGTCAAACTCATAGGTCTTGCCCTCGCGGTCGAGCGCGCGCACCGTCACCCGCGAGTGGCGCGGGATTTTGTCGTAAATCTGCGGCACCGAAAGGCAGCCCTCTTCGCCTTCGGTGAACTCGGCGCTGGTCTTGACCAATTCCGGGTTGATCAAGACGCGGGGCGTGTCGCGCTCTTCGGAGGTGTCGATCACCACCACGCGCTCATGCACATCAACCTGGCTGGCAGCCAGGCCAACGCCTTCGGCCGCATACATGGTCTCCAGCATGTCGTCGACCAGTTGACGGATGCGCTCATCCACTTGCGCCACGGGCTTGGCCACGGTGTGCAGACGCGGGTCGGGGTATCGAAGAATATTCAGTTTCGCCATGGCTCTCGCGCTGTGGACTCGGCACAACGCCTGTTTGTAAGTGCTTGCAAGAGGGGTGAAAGCCCCCGTTATGTTCGTTGCGACGCCCTGTTTTTGGGGGCAAAATCGTCGCGACCCAGGGGGATTTTCGCCGAAGTGGCAAAACCCGGTGGACTGCAGCCCAAAGCGGGCGCCCTTTTTGACATCCAACGCGCCCGGTTCTCGCCGACCGAGCGCCCAAACGACCCAGCAGGCCGCCTCCCGCGGCTTTAGAGAGTGCTCGATGCCTTTTTGTGAATGCCCGAAGAATCTGCCCCTGCGTCGCAACTCGGCGGCGCGCCTGCAGCTCGTCATGGCGGCCCTTCCTCTGGCCCTGTCCTTGCTGAGCACCGCCAGCCAGGCCCAGACGAGCACTTACCCCATCACTGAAAAGCAGCGTGCCACCGCCGCCCAGGTCGCGCAAGCCGGCGTGCCCTTGAGCGAGTTGGCCGCCGATGCGCCCGAGTCTTACACCGTCAAACGCGGCGACACGCTGTGGGACATCTCCAAGCTCTTCCTCAAAAGCCCCTGGCGCTGGCCCGAGCTCTGGGGCATGAACCGCGAGCAAATTGCCAACCCGCACCTGATCTACCCCGGCCAAATGTTGGTCTTGGTGAAGGTAGATGGGCGAGCACAGCTGCAATTGGCCCGGCCTTTGACGGGTGCCAGCGCTGCAGCGCTTGGCGAGGACGGCAAGCTATCGCCGCGCATCCGCGTCTCTCCGACGGATGAAAACGGCATTGCGGCCATTCCGCTGAATCTGATCGAGCCCTTCTTGAACGACGCGGTGGTGTTTGACAGCGATGAGCTGGCTCGCGCGCCGCGCATCGTTGCCACGCCCGAGGGTCACGTCTTGCTCTCGCGCGGCGATCTGGCCTATGTGCGCGGTGAATTTGGGCAGAGCTCAGAGTTCCGCGTCTTCCGCAATACCCGGCCCTTGGTGGACCCCAGCACCCGGGAAATTCTCGGTTATGAGGCGCCCTATCTCGGTACCGCAGATTTGATTCGCGCCGACCAAAGCCAGCAACTGCCGGACGGCAAATCCGAAATCGTACCCGCCACCGTGCGGATCAAAACCGTGCGCCAAGAAATCGGCGTCGGTGACCGCCTGTCTCCGACTCCACCGCGCAGCTTCTCACGCTATGTGCCGCATGCGCCGGCAACGCCGATCAGCGGGCAGATCATTTCCATTTATGGCGATGGCCTGAATGCCGGCCAAAACCAGATCGTGGCTTTGAACCGCGGCAAGAACGACGGCATGGAGCGCGGCCATGTGCTGGCCCTGTGGCAGCAAGGCCGCCGCGTCATCGACAGCACCAGCGAAAAGCGCGAGGAAATGAAGCTGCCGGACGAACGCCACGGCGTGCTCTTCGTGTTCCAGGTGTATGCACGGGTCTCCTATGCCTTGATCATTTCGGTCAAGGACCCGGTGCGGGCCGGGGATAAGTTCACTCAGCCCTGAATCCCTCGGGCCAAGCTTGTTGAGCAATGCTGGCCTTTGAAGAACTCGGCGCTTGGCTGCGATTGCTGGAAACACCCAGCATCGGCTTGGAAAGCGCGCGCCGCCTGCTCCACTGCTTTGGCTCGCCGCAGGCCGTTTTTGAGGCCCCAGGTCAGGACTGGCAAGTCCTGCTGAACATCAGCCAAATCACAGCCCTGAGCACGCCGCCACCCAACATCGACCAACAGCTAGAAAAGACCTGGGCTTGGCTGCAAGCCGGCGAAGGACGCGATCTGCTCTTGCTGGGCGACCCCGACTACCCCGAGGCCTTGCTGCAAACCGCTGACCCGCCGCTCTTGCTGTATCTGCAGGGGCGACGAGCGCTACTGACCCAGCCCAGCTTGGCCATTGTGGGCAGCCGCAGCCCAACAGCCCAAGGCCGCGACAACGCTCGCCATTTCGCGCAAGAACTGAGCGAGGCCGGCCTATGCATTGTGTCTGGCCTGGCTTTGGGCGTTGACGGCGCCGCGCATGAGGGCGCCTTGAGGGGCGAAGGCAAGACCATCGCCGTGCTGGGCACCGGCTTGGACTGCATCTACCCGAGTCGGCATCGTAAACTGGGCCAGATGGTGATCGAGCAAGGCCTCTTGGTCAGCGAGTACGCCCTGGGCACACCACCCCTGCCCCCCAACTTTCCGCGCCGCAACCGCATCATCGCCGGCTTGAGCCAAGGCTGCTTGGTGGTGGAGGCCGCGCTGCAATCGGGCTCTTTGATCACGGCCCGTTTGGCCAGCGAGGCCGGACGGGAAGTCTTTGCCATTCCTGGCTCCATCCATGCGAGGCCGGCCTATGCATTGTGTCTGGCCTGGCTTTGGGCGTTGACGGCGCCGCGCATGAGGGCGCCTTGAGGGGCGAAGGCAAGACCATCGCCGTGCTGGGCACCGGCTTGGACTGCATCTACCCGAGTCGGCATCGTAAACTGGGCCAGATGGTGATCGAGCAAGGCCTCTTGGTCAGCGAGTACGCCCTGGGCACACCACCCCTGCCCCCCAACTTTCCGCGCCGCAACCGCATCATCGCCGGCTTGAGCCAAGGCTGCTTGGTGGTGGAGGCCGCGCTGCAATCGGGCTCTTTGATCACGGCCCGTTTGGCCAGCGAGGCCGGACGGGAAGTCTTTGCCATTCCTGGCTCCATCCATTCCAGTCTCAGCCGGGGCTGCCATGCCTTGATACGACAAGGCGCCAAGCTGGTCGAGAACGCACAAGACGTACTGGAAGAACTGCCGCCCTTGAGTCGCACGACGCGTCCAGGCGCCAGTCAGCCGGAAGTAGGCTCCGATACATCAGCCCAACATCAGCAGGTCTTGCGGCTGATGGGCTTTGATCCGATCTCTCTCGACAGCTTGCAACAACGCGGCGGCTGGCCGGTGGCCGAGCTGAATACTTTTTTGTTGGAACTTGAGTTGGCGGGCGCGGTGGCGCGCTTGCCGGGCCAGCTTTTTCAACGCCGCGCTTCGTCCTAGCCAGGGAAAACTCGGGCCTTCTCCCCCCGTGGCCCGGGGCTTTTCTGAGCTTAGGGCTGAAGGGGCCTGGGGTATCATGGCCCCATGTTTGACGTGCTGGTCTATCTCTACGAAACCTATTGGCGCCCGGACGCTTGCCCGGATCACGCCCAGCTGACACGTAAATTGTCGGCGGTTGGCTTCGAGCGCGACGAAATCCAGGAAGCCCTGGTCTGGCTGGATGGTCTCGCCGCTGGCGCCGCGTCCTACCAAGGCACGCAAGGCAGCCTGAGCCTGCGCGTCTATTCCGAGAACGAACTGGACCATCTGGGCGAGCCCTCGGTGGGTTTCATCAGCTTCCTGGAATCGGCTGGGGTCTTGCCGCCGCCAATGCGCGAAATGGTGATTGACCGCGCCATGGCCATCCCGGGCGCCCCCATGGATCTGGAAGACCTGAAGATCATTGTGCTGATGGTGTTCTGGAGCCTGGGCGAAGAGCCCGATGCGCTGATTCTGGACGAACTCTTCGTCGCCCCGGAAGACCGGCTGATTCACTGAGCCCATCCGACCGCGCCAGCGCGGTCTGAGGACTAGTTCAACAGTCGCCCGGGGTCCACATCCAGCTTGGCCAAGGCGTTCCGCGTGGCCTTGACGGTCAGCGACTCATCCTGCGCCGGCAAGAGCAAGCCAGCTTGCAAGAAGGCCGCCATGCGCTTGAGCGGGAACAGCACGCCGCGGCCGCTGGCGGTCACGAACAAGGCCATCTGCCTGCGTGTGCCGCGCCAAGCCAGTTGCACCGCCTCATTGCGATTGCGGTAGTCCAACATATACCAGCCGCCCACCTGCAACTCGCGCGCCCAGGCCAGCATGGCCGGGGTGGGGTCGGAGCCGCCCTCGGCCACCACTTCCATGCCCTCGGACTCATGGCCTGACAGATCGCGCACCAAGCCTTCGTCGATATTGATCTCGCCATCGCCCTCGGGCAGCATGGCTTCCAGCGTTTCGAGCTGATCCATCAACTCGTCCAAACGCTCGCGCGGAATCTCTGCGCTCTTGGCGGTGAAGGCCGCCGCCAGCGCGTTATTGAGCACGCGGATTTGTTCGTCCTGCTTCTCGGCCGCCAGCCCGGCTTGGCCCATGCCGTCGCGCAATGTTTTCAGCAGCGGCGGCAAGCGGCGGATGACTTCGGCACGCTCTTCGCGCGAGACCTTGGCGCTGGCCGACCAGATCAAGTCCGCCGCCGCTCGCTTCATCAGCCGCGTGGCCTCGGACTGAGCACCGTCGCGCACCGCAGCCACGGCCAAGACATCGGCCCAAACATGGAACAAGAACTCGCGCACACCGTCTTGCACCGGCACGGCATTGAGCATCTTGCGCAGCTCGATGGTGTACTGAATCGCCAGCGTCTCCCGCTGCTCGACCTGCTGAGCCAGAGAGACGCCCAGGCGGCTGGCCTGATTCTCATGCTCGAAATAGTTGTCGAGGAATTTGGCGAACTCGGTCAGCACCGTTTGGAAGACGCGCCGCCCGGTGTCGGGATAAGCCTCGACCACCTGCACCACCCGCTTGATTTCACGCTCCAGCGGATCGCCACCTCCGGCGCTGGCGCCCGCATTGCTGCCGGCGCTGAAACCCATCACGCAAGAGCCCATGCGGTCGATCAACTGGCGAGCGGGATGGTCGGTGGTGGCGAAAAAGTCGGGCTCGCTGACTGCGACCCGCAAGACCGGCATCTGCAATCGCGCAAACCAGACCCGCACCGAGGCGGGAATGCGCTCTTCCATCAAGATGCTCTGGAACATCATGGCCACCAACTCGATGGTGGCGCGTTCGGCCGGCGAATCGGCGGCCTGCTTGAGCACCTGTTTGAAGGCTTGATTGCGCGCCCGCAAGTCCTCCAGCAACTGCGGCGCCGCCATTTCAGCGTTGTCGCCCGCCAAGGCGCTCGCGGCCGGGGCGCGCAGCGTTTCTTGCGCATGCTTGATGGCCGCCGACAAGCGCATCCCCGTGGGCCGCGCTGTGGCCGCGCCCATCAGGCCGGTAGCAGCCCGGGTGGGGTCCAAGCGCGTCGCCGCGAAGGAAGGCACCTGGCTGCCGACAATTTTCTGCAGCAGATGCAAGACCTCTTCGGCTTGGCTACTGACCGGACTGCGAGCTGAGCTTGGCGCACCGCTGGGCATGCCCGACAGCCCCGAGCTGCCGCGAATCTGACCCGCCAGCCGAGAAGGCACCTCGCTGCCATCGCTGGCGGCACTGGCATTGGCGGCGCTGCCTCCATGGCCCGAGCGGCGGATAAAGGGGCGCAAGTCCACTTCGGGCAAGACCGCCTGGGCCAAGAGCCAGCGGTTCACTTCGTGGTAGGCCTCGCCCAGAATCTGAGCGAACTCCTCATGCAGTTCATTGCGCAGCATCTGCCAGTCGGAGGTGCTGAGGCCGCTACGCGTCCAGGCATCCAGCACCAGCTTGGCCACCACATTGGCGCGCAAGAGGTCTTGCGCCGGCAAATCGTCCTGCTGCTCCAACTGCTGCAAGCGAGTGCGCAGATCGGTGAATTCCCAGGTGGCTTTGTCCATCATGGCCAAGGCCAGGCGCGAGGCGGTGATCTCGCGTTCGATGATGTCATCGTCCACCAAGGCCATCATCTTGCTGGTGGTGGGCTCGGCAGCCACCGCTGAGCCAGCAGCATGCGTGCTGGCGCCATGGCTGTCGATGATGCCGTAGACGGCCGCGTGGCGCAGGCCGCTGATCACGCCCGCCTGCCAGGCCGGGCCATGGCGATTCCAGGATTGCACACCGTCCCGGCGTGCCACCATCACTGCGTACTCGGCCGACTGCAACAGCAGTTGAGCGGCCGCCTCATTGATCGCCTGCCCCAGGCCCACCATGCCCTGCACCAGCGCCTCGACGTAGATGCGCCGTGCCTGTGCGGCCATGGCCTGGTTGCGAGCGACGGCGGTCATGGAGTCAAAAGGTCCTAAGCGATTGAGAGTTCAGTCTCGAAGACTCTACACCAGCGCTCCGGCATTCGGATCATCGGGGTCGCCCTTGTTGACCGGGGTGCTGATCAGATCTTCACGCTTGACACCCAGCCACATCGCAATCGCGGCGGCCACAAAGACCGAGGAGTAGATGCCAAACAAGATACCAATGGTCAGCGCGACCGCAAAGTAATGCAATGTTGGGCCGCCGAAGATCAGCATCGACAAGACCATCAGCTGAGTCGAACCGTGGGTGATGATGGTGCGGCTCATGGTGCTGGTGATGGCGTGATCGATCACCTCTTGCGTGTTCAGCTTGCGGAACTTGCGGAAGGCTTCGCGCACCCGGTCAAAAATCACCACCGACTCGTTCACCGAATAGCCCAACACGGCCAAGATCGCCGCCAGCACCGAGAGCGAGAACTCCCACTGGAAGAAGGCGAAGAAGCCCAGGATGATGACCACGTCGTGCAAGTTGGCGATGATGCCGGCCACAGCGAACTTCCACTCAAAGCGGATCGCCAGGTAGATCATGATGCCGATGACGGTGGCCAACAGGGCCTTGGCGGCGTCCCAGGCCAGCTCAGCACCGACGGCCGGACCGACCACCTCGCTGCGCGAGAGCTTGATCGGCTCAGCGCCGGCGGCGTTGACGCAAACCTGCTTGCTGATCGCTTCGCCCTTTTCGCTGACGATTTGACGCTGGCTGATGTTGCCGCTTTCGGCCTTGCACAAGGCGCCAAACACCAGATCGACCTGCTCGGTCTGCTTGATGTCCGGGCGCAGCGGCAAGCGAATCATCACATCGCGGGTGCTACCGAAGTTCTGCACCTGAACTTCGCCGAAGCCCAATTTTTCAACCAGCTGACGGGTCTTCTCGATTTCGGCCGCCTGCGCATACTCGGCCTCGATAACCGTGCCGCCGGTGAATTCGATGGAGAAATGCAGTCCGCGGGTGGTCAGGAAGAACACTGCGGCGGCGAAGGTGAGGAAGGAGATGACGTTGAAGATCAACGCATGCTTCATCAGCGGGAGGTCCCGCTTGATACGGAAGAGTTCCATTTTTTCTCGACTCCCTAGGGCTTACTTGGCCGCAGGCTGTTCGGCCTCGGGTTCAGGTTTCCAGATCTGCCCGATCGACAGCGATTTGAGTTTCTTCTGGCGCCCATACCAAAGATTGGCCAAGGCGCGCGAGAACACCACCGAGGAGAACATCGAGGTCAAGATGCCCAGGCAGTGCACGATGGCAAAGCCCTTCACCGGCCCCGAGCCGAAGGCCAGCAGCGACAGACCGGCGATCAAGGTGGTGACGTTGGAATCCAAAATGGTGGCGAAGGCGCGCTCGTAACCAATATTGATGGCCGCCTGCGGAGCCATGCCGGCACGCAGCTCTTCACGAATGCGCTCATTGATCAGCACATTGGAGTCAATCGCCATACCGAGCACCAGCGCAATCGCCGCAATGCCCGGCAACGACAGGGTGGCCTGAAGCATGGACAAAACCGCAACCAGCAGCAAGAGATTGAAGCCCAGCGCCAGCGAAGAGAACACGCCGAAGAGCATGTAGTAAATGCTCATGAAGATGGCCACGGCCACAAAGCCCCAGGTCACCGACAAGATGCCCTTTTCGATGTTTTCCTTGCCCAGGCTGGGGCCAACGGTCTTTTCTTCAATGATTTCCATCGGCGCGGCCAGGGAGCCGGCGCGCAGCAGCAGCGCGGTGTCACTGGCTTCCTGGGTGCTCATGGCGCCCGAGATCTTGACGCGGCCGCCGCTCAATTCGCTGCGGATCACCGGCGCGGTCACGACCTCGCCCTTGCCCTTCTCAAACAAGATAATGGCCATGCGCTTGCCAATGTTCTCGCGCGACATGTCTTTCATGATGCGGGCGCCCTTGGCGTCCAGCGTCAGGTCCACCGAGGGCTGATGGTTTTCATCAAAGCCGGGTTGCGCATCGGTCAGGTTCTCACCGGTCAGCACGAACTGGCGCTTGACGATGATGGGTCCGTAGCCACGATCGATGAATCGCTCGGTCCCAAAAGGCACCGGGCCTGAACCGCTCAGCGCGGCTTGCGCTTCGGCGCCATCGTCCACCATGCGCAACTCCAGCGTGGCGGTACGGCCAATGATGTCCTTGGCCTTGGCGGTGTCTTGCACGCCGGGCAACTGCACGACCACGCGGTCGCGGCCTTGCTTTTGAATCACCGGTTCGGCCACGCCGAGTTCGTTGACGCGGTTGTGCAAGGTGGTGATGTTTTGATTCAGCGCGGCGTCTTGAACCGCGATTTCAGCCTTGGGCTTCAGAGTGCCGGTCAGGCGCAGATCCAGGCCTTCGGTGCTGGGCAGCCACTGCACATCGGGCAACTGGCTGCTCAAGACGTCTTCGGCCTGCTTGCGCACCGCTTCTTCGCGGAAGGCAATCACAACCGCATTGCCATCGCGGCTGATGCCGGCGTGGCGGATGTTCTTGTCGCGCAGCAGGGTGCGCGCATCGCCGGTCAGCGACTCGGCCTTCTTGGTCAGCGCGGACTTCATGTCCACCTGCATCAAGAAGTGCACACCGCCGCGCAGGTCCAGACCCAAATACATGGGGAAGGCATGCAGCTTGGACAACCACTGCGGCGAGCGCGACAGCAGGTTCAGGGCGACGATGTAAGAGGGCTCGGCCGGATCGGCGTTGATGGCCTTGTTGATCGCGTCCTTGGCCTTGATCTGGGTGTCCAGATCGCCAAACCGGGCCTTGATCGAGTTGCCTTCCAACTGCACGAAGTCGGGCTTGATCTGGGCGTCAGCCAGCGCTTTTTCGATGCGGCCCGTCAGCGCCTCATCGACCTTCATGGTGACCTTGGCACTGGACACCTGCACGGCCGGCGCTTCGCCAAACACATTGGGCAAGGTGTAGATCGTGCCGATCAGCAAAGCGAGCACCAGGATCGCGTACTTCCACAGCGGATAACGGTTCATAGGAACATCCTCTCAGGCCCGGCATGTGCAAACCGGCGCCCTCCCAGGCGCCGGCTGCGTCAGACCGGGTTGCCGCCTGTCGCGGCGGCTTGGCAACAATGCCGAATCTCGGCTTGGCTTAAGACTTGATGGTGCCCTTAGGCAGGACTTGAACCACCGCGCCGCGCTGCACTTGCAACTCAACACCTGCGGCCACTTCCAGCGTCAAGTAGCTCTCGCCGACCTTGCTGATCTTGCCCAGCAGACCGCCGGAGGTCACGACCTCGTCGCCCTTGGCGATGGCGTCGATCATGGCCTTGTGTTCCTTTTGACGCTTCATTTGCGGACGAATCATCACAAAGTACAGCACCACAAACATCAAAACCAGCGGCAACATGCTCAGCAGGCTGGACTCAGCACCACCGGCGGCAGCCGGGGCGGCCTGGGCAAAAGCATTGGAAATAAACACAGCAAATCCCTTTGGAATGAAAACGTCGCCCTGCACACGGTCCACAGACACGGGCGCGGCGGTCGAACAAGCGGCGGATTGTAAGCGCCAGGGCTGAGGGCACTCGATCACCCTCGGCCCCCGACTTACCCGCAGCCATCTGGGGTTGACAGGCCCGCTTCGCAAGGTTATCGTTAAATATATTAACGGCATACCAACGGAGATCCCATGAGCGCCAAACCCCTGCCCCAAGCCCGCCCCGAACTGCCACGCTGGAAGGGCATCTTCCCGGCCGTGACCTCCAAGTTCAAGCCCAACGAAGACCTCGACGTGGCCGAGATGGAGCGCCACTTTGAATTCTTGATCGCCAACGGCGTGGACGGTCTGGTCACCGGCGGCTCGCTGGGCGAAGCCAGCACGCTGACGCTGGAAGAAAAGCTGGAAGTCGCCGCCACCGCCGTGCGCGTTTCTGCCGGCCGCGTGCCGGTGCTGGCCAATGTGTCGGAAACCAGCACCCGCAATGCGCTGCGCTATGTGGAAGGTGCCAACCGCATTGGCGTGCAGGGCTTGATGCTGATGCCGGCCGTGCTCTACCCGGCCGACACCCGCGAAGCCATCACCAATGTGCGCACCATCGCCGACGCCGCCCAGCTGCCGGTGATGATCTACAACAACCCCGTGTCTTACCGCGTCGACCTGAAGCCCGAAGACATGGTGGAGCTGGCCGACTGCGAATGGCTGGTGGCCATCAAGGAATCGACCGACAACATCCGTCGCGTCACCGATTTACGCAACACCGTGGGCGACCGCTACCAGCTCTTCATCGGCGTCGATGACCTCAGCTTCGAAGCCCTGGCCCTGGGCTGCGATGGCTTGCTGGCCGGCCTGTGCACCGCCTTCCCGGCCGAAACCGTGGCCATCTACAAGCTGATGCAAGCCAAGCGCTATGACGAAGCGCTGAAGATCTATCAGTGGTTCATGCCGCTGCTGCACCTGGATGTGAGCGCCAAGCTGGTGCAAAACATCAAGCTGGCCGAGACCATGGCCGGCGTCGGCAATGAGAACGTGCGCCGCCCGCGCCTGCCCTTGGCCGGCGCCGAGCGTGAGCGCGTCATGGCCATCATCCAGCACGGCCTGGACACCCGCCCGGACCTGAGCCGTTTGTTCTGAGCTTTGTTCTGATCTAGGGCGAGAGGCGCCCCAAGCCGGTAAAACCCGGGCCGTCAGTACGGCCTGGGCCTGCGATGATGTGCCCATGAAGAAAACTGCAGCACTCAAGGCACCCGCCGAAGCGCCCATCGCCGCAGGCGAACCCGACAAGCGCCGTTTTGCCGACCAGGCCTACGACACCTTGGAGTCCATGATCTCGACCCTGGCCCTGAGGCCCGGCGCGCCAATCGTAGAAGCCGAGTTGATCGAGCACACGGGCCTGGGTCGCACGCCGACCCGCGAAGCGCTGATGCGCTTGGTGGCCAGCGGCTTGATCGTGCAACAGCCACGCCGCGGCCTGCTGGTCAGCGACATCCGCCTGGCCGAGCACCTAGACCTGCTGGAAGCCCGCCGTGTGCTGGAGCGTTTGATTGCCTCTACCTCCGCGCGCCGCGCCACCCCGCAGCAGCGTCAAGACTTGTTGGTCTGTGCTCAGCAAATGATCAAGGCCAGCGAAGGCTCGGACTTGGGCGCCTATATGTCCGCCGACCAGGCGCTCGACCATGTCAACCACGCCGCCTGCCGCAATCCTTTTGCAGTGGCGGCCGTGATCCCCATGGCCATCCAGTGCCGACGCTTTTGGTACGCCTATCAACACCAAGGCGATATGAGCGAAGGCGCGCGCTGCCATTTGGCGCTGGCCCAAGCGATTGCCGAGGGCGAGCCCAACGCGGCTGCCGCCGCCTCGGATGCCTTGATGGACTATTTACGCTCCTATGCCCAGGCGGTGATCGCCTGACACATTCCCCCCTCACACTGCGCCACAGCCATGCGATTCATTGACTCTCACACCGGCGGCGAGCCGACCCGCATCCTCATTTCCGGTGGCCCGGATCTGGGCTCGGGCAGCATGGCCGAACGGCTGGCAAGCATGCGCGATCAGCACGACGGCTGGCGCAGCGCCTTGGTCAATGAGCCACGCGGCTCCGATGTCTTGGTCGGCGCAATGCTGTGCGAGCCGGTCGACCCCGCCAGTGCTTGCGGCGTGATCTTCTTCAACAATGTCGGCTATCTGGGCATGTGCGGCCACGGCACCATCGGCTTGGTCGCCACGCTGGCCTATCTGGGCCGCATCGGCCCGGGCGAGCACCGCATCGAAACCCCGGTCGGCGTGGTCACCGCCCGCTTGGCCGCCGACGGCGGCGTCACCGTGGCCAATGTGCCCGCCTATCGCCACGCCAAGGCGGTGGCGGTGCAAGTGCCGGACCACGGCCAGGTGCATGGCGATGTGGCCTGGGGCGGCAACTGGTTCTTCCTCTGCGAGGACCATGGCCTGACGCTGACACTGGCGCATGCCGAAGCACTGACCGATTTGTCATGGCGCATTCGCGAAGCCCTGACCGCGCAAGGCATCACCGGCGCCAACGGGCAGTTGATCGATCACATCGAATTGATCGGCCCGCCCCAAGACCCCGCCAACCAAGGCCGCAACTTTGTGCTTTGCCCCGGCAAAGCCTATGACCGCTCGCCCTGCGGCACCGGCACCAGCGCCAAGATCGCTTGCCTGGCCGCATCGGGCAAATTGGCGCCGGGCCAGATCTGGCGCCAAGAAAGCGTGATCGGCAGCGTGTTTGAGGCCAGCTACCGCGTCGATGCGGCCTCCACAGCGGAGGGCCAGGTCTTGCCCTCGATCTCGGGCCGGGCTTTTGTGAATATGGACGCCACCCTGGTCTTCCAACCCGGCGACCCTTTCGCCTGGGGCATTTCAAGCGACTCGCGCGCGGGCGCTGCAGTTTGAGCACCGCGCAGCTGAAGCAGCGCCGCAATGCCGATGTCTTGATTGTCGGCGCCGGCATCATTGGCGCCGCCTGTGCGCGTGAGTTTGCGCGCCAGGGACTCTCAGTTGCGGTGATTGAGCCCGGCGCCTTGGGCGGCGGCGCCACCGCCGCCTCGATGGGTCACCTCTTGATCGTGGACGATGAGGCCGGCGGGGCTGACGCCGAATTCAAACTGACCCTGCGTAGCCAGCTGCTCTGGGCCGAATGGCTGGCCCAGGCCCCGCACCACGCCGAACAAGCCGAACACCAGCGCTGCGGCACGCTCTGGATCGCGGCCGACGCCGAAGAGCTCACCCTGGCCGAGCGCAAGCAGGCCTGGTATCAGCAGCAAGGCCTGACTGCAGAGATGCTGGACGCCACCGAGTTGGCGCGCGCCGAACCGCTGCTGCGGCCAGGCCTGCGCGGCGCCCTGCGGGTGGCCGACGATGCCCGCGTCTACCCGCCCAAGGTGGTGGCCCGCTGGCTGGAAGAGGCACGCGCCGAGATCATTGACGGCGAGGTCGAGAGCTTCGACGGCAGCAGCGTGCGCCTGCGCGACGGTCGGCAGCTCTGGGGCGCAATGACCGTGCTCTGCGCCGGCCTGGCCAGCCAACGCTGGCTGCCCGAGGGCTGGCTGCTGCCCAAGAAAGGCCATCTGGCCATCACCCAGCGCGGGCCGCAAACCGTCAAACACCAATTGGTGGAGCTGGGCTATATCAAAAAGGCCCATGTGCTGGATGCGGACACCGTGTCTTTCAATGTGCAGCCGCGTCCGGGCGGGCAGCTGTTCATCGGTTCCTCTCGCCAATTGGGCGCGCAAGCTTGCGCCGATCGCGCACTTGACCCGTTGATGCTGAAACAAATGCTGGGCCTGGCTTGCGACTATGTGCCGGCCCTGGCCGAAATGAGCTTGCTGCGCTGCTGGACCGGCGTGCGCCCGGCCAGCCGCGATGGCCAACCGCTGATTGGCGCCCACCCCGATTTACCGCGCGTCTGGCTGGCCTGTGGGCATGAAGGCCTGGGCATCACCACCTCGCTGGCAACGGCTGAGTTGCTGGCCGAGCTGGCCCTGGGCCACCCCACCACCCTGGATGCCAGCGCATTTACTCCCTCACGATTCGCATGAACGCGCCCCTGCTCACCCGCCAACTCACCGTCCACATCAACGGCCAGCCCTGCCAGGTGCCGGTCGGCTGCAACGTTGCTGCGGCCTTGGCCCACGCCGGCTTGAGCGGCACACGGCGCTCAGTCGGCGGTGAAGCGCGCGCTGCGTTTTGCGGCATGGGCCAATGCCAGGAATGCCGCGTCCGCATTGATGGAACACCGAATTGCCTGGCCTGCATGACGCCCAGCCTCGACGGCATGCGCATCGAGACCGAAGCATGAGCACACAGCATCAGGCGGATGTCATTGTGGTGGGCGCCGGCCCGGCAGGCATAGCCGCAGTCCAGCAATTGCTCCAAGCCCAGCAGCGCGTCATCTGGATCGACCAAGGCCTGCGCCCCGGCGGTCAGATCTGGCGCGCTGGCCCGCCCCAGCCTTGGGCGCGAACGCTGCAAACTCTGCTGTCCAACCCCTTGCTGCAACAGCTCAGCGGCTATGCCGTGATTGCCGTTGAGGGCCTGGCCGACTACCGGCTGCGCTTGCAAAACCTGCAGCAGCCTCAAGCGCCGGGCATTTCAGTGCAAGCGCCGCAAATGCTGCTGGCCCTTGGTGCCCGAGAGCGCTTCTTGCCATTCCCGGGCTGGACCCTGCCCGGCGTCAGTGGCGCGGGCGGCCTGCAGGCCTTGATCAAGAACGGCTGGCCGATTGCCGGCCGCCGCGTGGTGCTGGCGGGCTCCGGCCCATTGCTGCTGGCCTCGGCCGATACCGCAAGAGCTGCTGGCGCGGATGTGCTGTGTGTTGCAGAACAAGCGCCTCGCCAAGCCTTGGCCAGCTTCGCGGCGCGATTGCCGCTGGCCAAAATGGCCCAAGCGCTGGGGCTGGGATGGCGTTTGCGCGCCATCCCCTATCGCCCTGGTGCCTGGGTAAGCCGCGCGCTGGGCGAAGGCAAGTTGGAGGCGGTGCAACTCAGCAATGGCCGCGAGCAATGGGAGCTGCCCTGCGATGCGCTGGGCGTCGGCTACGGCCTCTTGCCGAATATCGAATTGGCCGAACTGCTGGGCTGCCGCATGGAGTTTGGCGCGATTGCGGTGGACGACGACCTGCAGACATCTTTGCCCGGGGTATTTGCTGCGGGCGAATGCACCGGCATTGGCGGCGTCGACAAGGCCTTGCTGGAAGGCCAGATCGCCGCGCTGCGCCTGCTCGGGCAATCAACCGAGCAGCTCCAAAGACAACACAGGCAGGTGCTTCGCTTTGTTGAACTGCTGCGCAGCCGCTTTGCCCTAAGGCCCGAGCTGCTGCAGTTGGCTGAGGCCAAGACCTTGGTCTGCCGCTGCGAAGACGTCAGCCTGGGCGAGCTGAAAGGGCAGCGCAGCTGGCGCGATGCCAAGCTGCAAACCCGCTGCGGCATGGGGGCCTGCCAGGGGCGAATTTGTGGTCCTATTACCGAAACCCTGCTTGCTTGGCCGGCCGGCAGCAGCGGGCGCGGGCTGCGAGCCCCCTTGCAACCGACACCGCTGCATTGCCTGCTGGACGAATGAGCCGATTGATTCATCAAGCTTCGGCAAAACCGTCATCGCTGCGTCATGCAAAAAGTCCTTAATGGCCGACTCGCTCGAGCCCACCGAAGACCGCTTCGGACGCGGGCCGTTTGTGCTGCGCATTGACGATAGAAGCCATGTGGACCCCAGAACGTCACGACAAGATCATTTCACTGCTGAATGAAAGACAACGCCTGACCACCGACGCCTTTGCGCTGGAGCTGGGCGTCTCCAAGGAGACGGTCCGGCGTGACCTGATTGAACTGGAAGCCCATGGCAAGCTCAGCCGGGTTCATGGGGGCGCGGTCCCCTGCATCCAAAGTAGCGAGACTCAAGCCGAGGCCAGCTACCAAGAGCGGGTGCGTTTGCATCAGCCGGAAAAGCAAGCCATTGCCCGCGCTGCCGCCAGCCTGATCCGCGCCGGCAGCTGCTGCTTCATCGACGCAGGCTCTACCACGCATGCACTGGCGCAGAGCCTTTTGCAGAACGGCCGCGATCTTCGCGTCATCACCAATTCGGTCGAAGTGGCGCGCACCCTGTCGGGCAGCAGCGAGATTCAAACCCATTTGCTGGGCGGTCAGCTGCAAACCGATGTGCCGGCAACCTCGGGGGAGTTCACCGTCAGCGAAATCACCCGCTTTCACGCAGACTTCGCCCTGATTTCACCCACGGCCCTGAACCCCGAACATGGCGCCTTGGACTACGCTTGGCATGAAGCCCATGTGGCGCGCGCTATGTTGTCGCGCGCGCGCAGTTGCATCATGCTGGCCGACGCCAACAAGCTGGGCAATGGCAGCCGCTTGCAAATCTGCCCGCCTACCGCGATTGACGTCCTGGTGACCGACGAGCGCGCCGACGCCTCTATGTTGGAACGCCTGCGCAATGCCGGCGTCAAACAGACGATTTGCGCGCCGAGCTAACTCTGCAGACTTACTGAGTCTCGACCGGCAGATTGGCGGCACGCCATTCCGGGAAACCACCACGGAACCAGTGGACCTTGGTGTAGCCGGCCTTGACGGCGGCGTGGCTGGCCTTGAAGCTCTTCCAGCACTCGGGGCCATTGCAGGCGAACACCAGTGGCGCACTCTTGTCCGCCGGCAGTTTGCTCAAGTCGAACTTGTCCTCATCGGCCTTGAAGTCAGCCTCCTTGGCGCTCTTCTCAACATAGGGCACCAGCTTGGCGCCAGCCGCGTGGCCAGCCTTGAACTCGGCGTCGTTGCGGGTGTCGATGTACTGTGCGCCGGTCTTCATCAATTGCGCCACCGCCGCGGCCTCAACCACGGTTGCGCCAGGCAGCAAGCGCGGCGTGAAGTAACCTAGAGTCGACACATACTCAAATGCATTGGCAGCCACCGCTTGCAACTTCAAGCCCGCTGTCGCCGGCAAATTGCTACCCAGCGCCGCGCGCAAAGCCTCGGGCTGCAGGCTCGACCCGGGCTTGATGGCCACGGCCAAGCCGGGCACCACCTTGCTCTGCATCACCATCTTCAGCGGCTCGCCTGCAGCCACCCAGCGGTCAAACACCGCACGTTCCACTGCCACCACGTCACAGCGGCGAATTTGCAGACAGACCAGCAGCGCGTCTTGATAGCGGCTTTCGGTGATGGCACCGAAGTGCCGCTTGATGGTGCTGTTGCTCGCATTGACCTCGCCGCGCAGCAAATAGGTCACCACGCTGTCCTGTTGCGGCAAACCCAGGCGCTTGCCGGCGGCGTCGCCGAGGCTGGTGATGGGGCTGCTGGTCGGAGCGACCAAGACGGCCTGCACTGATTTATCGACGCTCCCCACTGGCACATAGCCATAGCGCACCGCGCTACCGATCACATGGGCAGGCGCCACAAACACATCGTACAAACGTGAACGGGTCGCACCGAGGTCGGCCGCTGCATCGGTTGAGGGATTGATCGTCAGACCAGCCGCGCGCTCGCGTCGCAGCGACTGCTCGACCGCGGTCTTCCAAACATTGAACACGGCGTAGCGGGACTGCTCGCCCTGATCACCGGGGTTGACCAACACGCTGAGGCCTTCAGCATGCGCCGCGCCAGAAGCGAGCGCCAATGCCGCCATCACAGCCCGCCCCTGCCCGAACAAACGCGCAGGCCAAGCGGCCCAAGCCCGCGAAAAATTCGCGAAGGTCGAGAAACTCCGGCGCGAAGCGGAAGACGAGAAAGCGGCGAGGTCATTCATAGACACGGAGTCTAGGCCAAGGCATGCACCCTGGCACGCAGACCCGCACCTGACGTGCGCTTTATCACGCCTCAGCCTGCGCGCGCGGCAGCAAGGACGCTGCCACGCCACCCCAAGGGACGTTCAGCTCAAACGCTGTCTTTGGGTTTAGCGCAAGCCGGCTTGCACACCACTTCGGTGCGGCCCAGAACACGCTTGGATTGCAGACTGCTCGGCGTGCGGTGCTTGCCGCACTTGAAGCAGGAGCGGGTATGTCCGCTGCCAAGAAAAGGTGAGCCGCCCAATTTGGACTCGTAACGCAGGCCGTTGTCGCTGACGCTTGTGTAGGTGTCTTTGCTCATTGCCATCAATGGTTAGCCTAGCCGACCCGCCACGCGAGGGGCGCAACAGATCCGGATGCCCTTGTGTGCTGCAATTGCTTGCAGTCTCCTTACCCTCTATTCCGATAGTAGGCGGCGAAAGTGAGTTTTGGCTACCTCGCTTGCCCGAGGTTTTGTCATATTTACGGTCCGGCGCACCACTGAGTTAGGGGATTACCAGCGCCTCTGGCCTGCAATGACGATGTTTACGAATGATTGCGACAATGGCGTGACACTCAAGCCTCGCTCGGCTGCATCCAAACTGACCCATGGCCAAACTGTTTTTTCGTTACGCGGCAATGAACGCCGGCAAGTCCACCGCTCTGCTGCAGGTGGCCCATAACTATGAGGAACGCGGACACCGGGTTCGCTTGTTTTCGGCCCAGGTCGATGATCGCTATGGGCTGGGCTTGATCACATCCCGGCTCGGGCCGCAGCGCGAAGCCGAGCTGTTCGGCCCTGACACCGACTTCCTGGCGCTGAACGCGGCTCAGGCTGGCGTGGCTTGTTTTTTGATCGATGAAGCTCAGTTCTTGAGCAAGACTCAGGTCTGGGCCCTGCATGAATTGGCCCATACCCACAATTTGCCGGTGATTTGCTACGGTTTGCGCACCGACTTCCAGGGTGAGCTCTTCCCCGGATCGGCCAGCCTGCTGGCCTTGGCGGATGAGATGGACGAGATGAAGACCATCTGCGATTGCGGCCGCAAAGCCACCATGAATATGCGTGTGGACGCCAACAACCGCAAGGTCACCATTGGCGACCAAGTGGAGATTGGTGGCAATGCACGCTACCGCGCGGTCTGCGGGCGTTGTTTCAGGCTCGCCTGAATCTCTGCCCACAAAGAAAAAAGAAGCCCGAAGGCTTCTTTTTTGGGGCGCTCTGCTTAGGGCTTGGCCAACTGCTCGTCGAGTTCCTTGCAACTCGGCGCGCAAACCGGCTGTGATTTGCCCAAGAGCTTCTTGGACTTCAGCATCGCGCGAGGACGATGCTTGCCGCACAAAAAGCAAGACATGGTTGCTGCACCAAAGGATGAGGTCGCCGCGAAAGGCGAGCCCGGTGCTTTAGAGCGGTAGCGAAGACCATCGGCTTCGATGGTCGTTTTAGTACTGTCCTTGGCCACGTCGGTCCTGATAGTGAGTTAGTAATAGCTCGCCGCACAGCCTCGACCTTTTCACGGGATCAAATGCATATGCAAATTGGCGGATGCGCTATTTTCGCCTATTTGCAGGCCACTCTCCCAACTGATGCACGGGCCAGCCCCCGAGAGAGAGGGAGGGGATACCCCTATTTCCCTGTTTTTGAGCTGCTTTTGCCCTCTCAAAAGCCCCAATAGGGTGCAGCTCAGCGGCCGACAAAGCGCGGCGGCCGGCGCGCTTGCCAGGCCGCAACGCCCTCGGCCAGGTCTTGCGATGCATTGGCCCGCGCCAGATCGCGCTGCAGGGCCGTCACATCGAGCGCGCCCCGGGCGATGGCATTCAGATGCTGCTTCATGCCCAAGAGCGCCAGCGGCGCCATGCTCAGCAACTCATTCAAATGGGCCTCAATAGCCTGATCCAAGGTCGCCACGTCATCCAACAACTGGTCCAGAAAGCCCGAATCCTGCATTTGCTGCGCATTCAAGGTGGCGCCGGCCAAGAGCACCCGTTTGGCCCATTGAAGGCCCAAACGGCTCACATAGCGCTCCAGCCCGCCTTGGTAAAAATGCAAGCCCAGGCGCGCGGCCGGCACAAACATCTCGCAAGCCTGTGCGCCCAGGCGGAAGTCGCAAGCCAAGGCCAGATCGGTGGCACCGCCGTAGACCCCGCCCTGGATGCGCGCCACGGTGATGGGGCGTGCCGCCTCCCAGGCATTGCTCAGGCTTTCAAACAAGGCGCCCGCATCGACACCGGGCACTGCATCGATATTGAAGCCGCTGCAGAAATGCTTGCCCTCGCCGCTAAGCAGCAAGACTCGAACCGAGCTGTCTTCATTGACCTGCTGCAGTTGCTGCTGCAGGGTTTGCAAGTCGACCAATTCCAAGCGATTGGCCAAGCGCGGCCGCCGCAAGGTGATGCGGGCGAGCGGTCCGTCGATGTGGAGCAAAGGAAGAAGACCAGGCATAGCACAGGCAGTTGATCAGCATGCTGCGCAGTCTAGTCCTTGCCCTTGAGTCATCAGCACTCAGCGTGGGGCATGTGGACATCAAACCGGCGACTCGCCCAGCAGTCGATGCAAGCCCGCCTGACCGCGGCGCGTCAGGCGCAATGCCCGGCTGTCCAAGTCGGACTCGATCCATTGCCGCTGCATCAGGGTCTGCAGGCAAGCGGCACCGAGAGCGCCGCCAAGATGCGGGCTGCGCGCACTCCAATCCATGCAAGCACAAGCCAGCAAGCGCCGCCGCTTACCCGCCAACAAGCTGGCCATATCCAGCCCCAATGCAGCAAAGCCATCGACTCCCGCGTCACTGAGGCGGTAGGCCCGAGGTCTATCCTCATCATCCAATAGCCACCCCTCGCGACGCGCGTGGTCGTGCAAACGCACCGCCCAAAGACCGGCCCAATGGTCATAGCAACGCCGCGCCTCGCGCAAGTGTTGGGGTGTGCTGGGTTCAAAAGCTCGGGCAGGCGCAGTAGATCGCCCGGCCAAAACCAGCATGGACTCCAGGGCCGCGGCGACCTCGGCATCGGCCAAGCGAAAGTAGCGATGCCTTCCTTGCGACACACAGGACAGCAACCCCGCCGCCAGCAGACGCTGCAAATGCGCACTCGCCGTTGATGCGGCCACATCAGCGAGGGCCGCCAATTCCGTGGCGGTCCGGGCGTGGCCGTCCAACAAACTGCAGAGCATTTTTGCTCGCGCGGGCTCGCCCATGCTGAGCGCAATCTCGGCCAAGGCCGCATCGGCAAATCGTTGTTGAACATCCATGTTTCGATCGTAGCCGAAGCATTACTGCTGGCCAGCGAAGACACTGCCGGACATGAACTGCCCATACAAACCAGCGCCAGCGCTACATGCCTTGAATGCCGCCCAATCGGCAGATTTGGCAGCCATGCAAGCCTTCTACCAAGGCCTGAGCAGCCAGACCGGCTGCTACCCTGCCCCAGACCAAAGCTATTGGATCGCTGCCGAGCCCAGCAGTGTGCGCCGCGCTCTGATGCACCTGGACTTGGGCGTTCGCCCGCCCGGCCAAGCCGTGCCAGAGCACCTGCTGGGCAGCCAGCTCGGCGGTACTTTTGCCCAGTGGCTGCGCATGCGTGAAGACGCTCGCCATGCCCCTGAAAAGGACGCGCTGTTGACGATCTTCAAGACGCAAACCTTGAAAGCCGAATCGATCGAGCGAAGCACGCGTCGTCAAGCCCGCCAAGCGCTGAACCTGGGATGGTCGCACTGGCAGTGGGCCAGCTTGCCGGCCACTGTGGGAGAACTGCTCGGAGTGGCCATCCACAACCCAGAGGCACAGCAGCGTCTGTTGCAGGACTTGCGCGCCATTGCCCGAGCTTTGCAGCCGCTGGCAGAGCGACAGACGATTCAAGCCGCCGATCAAGCCTGCGTGGCCTTGCGCGAAGCGCTGGGGAGTCACACCGAGGCTCCCCTGTGGAAGGCCTTGCAAGCCCAAAGCCGAGTGATCGCCGACACGCATGCCCAAGCGCTGAGCCTCCTCTGGCAAAGCTACGAGGCTGGCGCGGCTTTGTTGGGCCAAGCCTTGCTAACGCTGGAACTCAATAGCACCTTGTTACTTGAAGACGCATTGACCTTGTTGAGGCAGCAGTCGAATGACCCTGGGGCTTTTCACCACACCCGCCGCTGGGCGCAGCAAGACTGTGAAGTTGAAGGTGCCTTCTTGAAGCAAGGCGTTGCCGTGCTGCTGCTCTTGGTCGGTGATGCAAATGACCTGGCCTTTGGGCATGGGCGTCACCAATGCCCCGGCGAAAGTCTCGCGATGCAAATCGGCGCCTGCGCTCTTCAAGAAGCTCAGGCGTTTTTTCAAGCAGACCGACTGGCGCTATCACCGCCCACTTTGCTGGGATTCGAAAACTTAGCCAATGCCCGGATTCCGATTCTGGCAACCCCCGCCGCAAAGAAAGAAGACCACTCATGATCGCCGTCATTTTTGAAGTGGAGCCCGCCGCGGGTCAGGCCGAGCAGTATCTGCAGCTCGCCGCTGATTTGCGGCCCTTGCTGGTGGGTATTGATGGCTTCATCAGCATCGAGCGCTTCAGCAGCCTGAGCCAACCGGGGAAATACCTGTCGCTGTCTTTCTGGCGCGATGAGGCGGCCGTCCATGCCTGGCGCAATCTTGATGCCCATCGCGCCACCCAAGCCCAGGGCCGAGGCCAGGTTTTTGAAGACTACCGCCTGCGTGTCGCCCATGTCTTGCGGGACTATGGGATGCAATCGCGAGAGCAAGCCCCGGCTGACAGTCGCCGTGCGCATGGCGGCCCGAAGGACTGCTGAGTGCGAGCGCCGTCATCGAAGAATCGCCAGGCCCTGCTACGCTGAGTGCCCACACAGGAGCCTCTCATGCAGCAGAAATGGACCCGCCGGTTGACCGCCTCGATGGCTCTGACCTTGATCTGGCCGAGCTGTGCGATCGCTGGCGACAAAGTTGGCGAGGTCGACACGGTGTTCAAGTGGATAGGCCCGGACCACAAAATCGTCGTTGAAGCCTATGACGACCCCAAGGTGAACGGTGTGAGTTGCTATGTCTCGCGCGCCAAGACCGGCGGGATTTCGGGTGGCCTGGGCTTGGCCGAGGACAAATCCGAAGCCTCGATTGCTTGCCGCCAGACCGGCCCCATCAGCTTCGACAAAGCGCTGCCTCGCCAAGAGGAAGTGTTCAGTGAACGCGCGTCCTTGATCTTCAAGAAACTGCGGGTCGTTCGCATGGTGGATGCCAAGCGCAACACGCTGGTTTACCTGAGCTATTCGGACCGAGTGATCGAAGGCTCGCCGCAGAACAGCGTCACGGCGGTGCCGGTCGAGCGCAGCCAGCCCATTCCAGTGAAGTAGGGCAAGGCCACTGAAGTCGCGCCCCGCTTCAGCACTCGCATAGGCGCCTCTTGTAAGCCAAGGCCGCATCCTCTACGCTGAGAGTTCAGCCAAGGAGCGCGCCACCATGCCTCACTCAAGCGACCTCAGCCCAGAGATGCCAAGGGGGCGCGCCGCGCCTGAGGCCCTCGTTGCTTCGAAACGCAGCTTGGCCTTGATGGGTCCGGCAGGTGCTGGCAAGACCTTGCTGCTGGAGGCGCTGCTGCAGCGCGCCGGCAGCATCAGCGTTGCCGGCAGCATCGAGCGCGGCAATACGGTCAGCGACCATGACCCGCTGGAGCGCAAGCTGCAGCATTCGCTTTATGCCTCGGTCGTACACATGGACCACCAAGGTCTGCGCCTGCATGTCGTCGACACACCCGGCGGATCAGACTTCATTGGCCAATCACTGCCGGCCTTGGAGGCAGTGGACACGGCGGTGTTGGTGCTGAACGCCCAGCACGGGCTGGAGTTGATGGCCAGCCGCATGCTCGAAGCCGCCGGCCAGCGCGGGCTTTGCCGCATGATCGTGATCAACAAGATCGACGCACCAGACCTCGATTTGCCGGGCTTGCTGGAACAGATTCGCAGCGCTTTTGGGCGCGAGTGCCTGCCTCTCAATCTGCCCGCCCAAGGCGGCAGCCAAGTGCTGGACTGCTTCTACAACATCATCGGCCAGGCCGACTTCTCCTCGGTGGGCCTGGCCCATCAGGCCTTGGTGGAGCAGGTGGTGGAGGTGGACGCCGCATTTGTTGAGCGTTACCTGAACGAAGGCGATGTCGACCCGCGCGAGTTGCACGCGCCTTTGGAACAAGCGCTGCGCGAGGGTCATTTGATTCCGGTCTGCTTCACCTCGGCGCGCAGCGGCGCCGGTGTGGCGGAGTTGTTGGACGTGATCGAGCGCCTGCTGCCCAACCCTGCGGAAGGCAATCCGCCGCAGTTCCTGCGCGGCGAAGGCGCCGAGGCGCAGCCTTTGCGGTCTCTGCCCGACCCCGCCACCCATGTCTTGGCCCATGTCTTCAAGATCATCAGCGACCCTTATCTAGGCAAGATGGGCCTGCTGCGGGTGCACCAAGGCACGCTGACGCGCAACAGCCAACTCTTCATCGGCCATGCGCGTAAGCCCTTCCGACTGGGACATTTGTTCCTCTTGCAGGGCGCCAAGCATGTGGAGGTGGATCAAGCGCTGCCGGGCGAGATCTGCGCCATTGCCAAGGTCGACGACCTGCACTTTGATGCGGTCCTGCATGACGCGCCGGAGGATGCGCACATCCACCTGAAGGCACTGGACTTCCCGCAGCCGGTGCACGGCTTGGCGATCAGCCCGGCGCGCCATGGCGACGAGCAACGCTTGTGGGAGATTTTGGGTCGGCTGGTGGAAGAAGACCCCTGCTTGCGCATCGAGCACAGCAGCCAAACCAAGGAGACGGTGGTTTATGGCCTGGGTGAGTTGCATCTGCGCATGCTGCTGGAGCGACTGCGCGAGAGCTACAAGTTCGAGGTACTGACGCAGCCGCCCCGCGTGGCCTATCGTGAAACCGTGTCATCGGCCGCCGAAGGGCATTACCGGCACAAAAAACAAAGCGGTGGCGCCGGTCAGTTCGGTGAAGTCTATTTGCGCGTGGAACCGCTGCCTCGCGGCCAGGGCTTTGAGTTTGTCGACGCCGTCAAGGGCGGTGCGATTCCAGGCCAGTTCATGCCTGCGGTTGAAAAAGGCGTGCGCGCGGCGCTGGAGCGCGGCGTGGTGGCCGGCTATCCGCTGATCGACCTGCGCGTGACCGTACTCGACGGCAAACATCACTCGGTGGACAGCAAGGAAATTGCCTTCGTCACCGCCGGCCAACGCGCCTTGGTGGCGGCCGTCAAAGAAGCGCGCCCGCAGGTGCTGGAACCCATGGTTCATATTGAAATCAGCGCGCCCGAACATGCGGTGGGCGACATCACCGGCGATCTGGCCGCCCGGCGTGGTCAGGTCAATGGCACTGCCAGCGCCTTACCTGGCACGCTGATCGTGCAAGGCTTGGCGCCGCTGGCCGAGTTGGCCAGCTATCAAACACGCTTGAACGCGATGACCAGCGGTCAAGGGCGCTACACCGTGCTGCTTTCGCACTACGAGGCGGTGCCGCCCAACACGCAAAACCAGCTGATGGCGGCCTACAAAGTCAGCGACGAAGAGTAGTCGCCAAGGCCCTCGAGTTAGCGCCGGATCAAGGGCCCTTTATCATTGGCGAATGTTATCCGCCCCCCTGGACGTCGCGCAGGTCCGTTTGGACAACGCGCTACTCCTGTTCGAAGAGTTCGTCACCGCCACCGTCAAGCAACCCGATGCAGCCACCTTGCGGGGGCTGGAGCGGCGCTTTGCCGAGCGCCTGCAGATCCAGCCCAGCTATTGGAGCCAGATCAAGGGCCGCTCGCGCCAAATTGGCGAGCGCCTGGCCCGGCAGTTTGAGCAAAACTGCCACAAGCCCGCCGGCTGGATGGACCAGCCGCATACCGCGGCCGCCAACAAGCCCAGCGCACAAGCCCGCGCCGAACAAGACGCCACACCCAGCGTGCCGCAGGACGACGATGAACGCTTCATCGTCGGCCTGGTGCTGACCTACTACCGCCGTCATCCACAACGCGCCCGCACGCGATTGCTGGACCTGCTCGGCGAAGTGCTGACGCCGCCCACTGCTGCAGCAGCACCAGCTCCGGCAACCACAAGCAAAATACCGCAGAGCAAACCCCTGCTCCAGCCGAGCCCGTCCAAAACCCCCGCTGACTCCAGTAAGCCCAGCCAGGGTGGCGCTGCGGAGTTGGATGAATGGCGCCGCTTGCAACAAGGCATCGCACCGCTGAAACCGAAGAAGCGCTGACATCAAAGCCACAGGGGGGAGCCATCCCCCTAGTTTCTTTATCAAAGCTTGATAAAAGTACTTGCGCAAGATAAACAATCGTTTATCATTTGCGCAAGTCGCGGCGCTCACCGCCTCGGCGAAACCCGCGTCATCAATGCCTCAACCGGGCGCGAGCGCTAGCACCAGGCCCATCGGCGCCTGAGCAGAGAGCGCCAAGCCCAGCCCACCCGGTCCCGCCGGGTCTGATTCCAAAAAGTCGCAGTTTGCTTGCCCGCCGGGGCACCGGCCAGGTGAGCCGCTGCATGCCCAAAACGGCCGCCCCAGGGGCCAACAACGTTCCCGTCCGCCGCCCGGCCATTTCAAGCTCGGCGGTGAAGCCGCCGCATGGCTGTTCGCCACCGCGCTGTCCACTTGTTCAGGAGTTTCTTATGCCTCAGTTCACCGCCCCACGCCCGTCCCATCTGAATCTGCGCAAACCGCGCAATCCCTTGGTCGCGCATGCCTTGATGCGCCAAGCCGGCAAGCATGGCCAGCAAAAGCTGGGCAGCTCGCAACGCCAAGCCGCCAGGCGCGACCTGCAAAAACAAAGCCAGGAATTGATGCTGCCCGACCGCAGCGCATGAATTGACCGGCCCCGCGGCAACGCCCGGCGGCCCGCACGGAGAACCATCATGAGATTGAGAGACTTGCACGGCCCCCACTACAGCCGGGCCGAATTCGAAACCAGCCACCTGCTCTGGCGCTTGCGCCTCAGCCATTGGCTCTTGCGCAGCAGCGCCTTGCTGACCCGCCTGGCCGTGCGCTTGAGCCTGAGCCGCAGAAAGGCTCCGCCGGAGCTGGAGTTTTACGCCGAAGCCGGCGCGCCCGAGGGCGCCCTGTACGCCGACGGGCATCGAGTCGCTACCTTGCCGGGCATCCAGCGGCTGTGAGTCCAAGCCTGCGCCGGCATGCCATACCGTGAATGGTTAGGCATTGCCGGTGCTTTTCACTGGACTGAAGGCTGCCCTCTGGTACTAGGATCAGCCTAAAGCCGAACCTAACGACCATGTCAGCCTCCATTGCCCTCATGCCCATGCACCAAGCCCCACCGGACTTGGCCAGCTGGACTGCCTTGTTCTGCAATGCCGAGATCCCTGTTTTGGCCGAGACCGCCGAAGCCTTGGAGTTGCTGCGCGAGAACGAGGACGCGACCGACGCCAACAGTCTGGGCGAAATGATCGCCACCGATCCGCTGATGACGCTGAAGGTCTTGGCCTATGCCGCCAATCACCGCTCCAGCCGTTTGATGACCGACGCCGAGACCGTCACCGCCGCCTTGGTGCTGATGGGCATCACGCCATTCTTCCGAGAGTTTGGCGAGCAACCGACGGTCGAAGCCAAGTTGGCCGCACAGCCCTATGCGCTGGACGGCCTGCAACGCGTACTGCGCCGCGCCGATCGGGCCGCGCGTTATGCCTTGGCTTTTGCGGTGCACCGGCTGGACCCGGATGCCGCCGTGATCCATAGCGCAGCGCTCTTGCACGACTTCGCTGAGATGCTTTTGTGGATCAATGCGCCGGAACTGGCACAACAGATTCGCCAAAGGCAACAGGCCGATCGCCATCTGCGCAGCACCGCCGTTCAACGCGAGGTCTTGCACATTGAGTTGGCCGATCTTGAGCAAGCCCTGATGCAAGCCTGGCGTTTGCCTGAGTTGCTGCGCCACATCACCGACGACAAACGCGGCAATGATCCGCAGGTGCAATGCGTCAAACTGGCCATTCGCCTCGCCCGCCACACGGCGGACGGCTGGGATGATGAAGCCGTACCCGATGACTTGTGCGAAATCGCCAGTCTGCTGAATCTGAGCGCCGAAGCCACGCTTAAACTGCTGCACGAATTCGACTGAACTCGTCGCAACCAGCGTCGCTGACGCTCACCCACGTTCTGCAATGGCCGGCCCCACCCAAGACTTCTGGCAACAACGCTTCACCAGTGGGCAAACGCCCTGGGATCGCGGCGCGCCGCACCCACAGCTGCAAAACTGGCTGAGCGAAGGCCTGATTCAGGCGGGTCAAACCGTGCTGGTACCGGGCTGCGGTCAGGGCCACGAGTTGCTGAGCCTAGGAAAAGCTGGCGCTCATGCCTTGGGTCTGGACTACACCCCCGCCGCCGTTGAGTTGGCGCGCCTGCGAATCTCCCAAGCGGGCCTAGCTTCAGCGCATGCACGGGTCGAACAAGCCGATGTGCTGGCTTGGAACGCGCCCCAGCCCTTGGACCGGGTCTATGAGCAAACCTGCTTGTGCGCCTTGCATCCCGACCATTGGCGCGCCTATGCCGATCAACTGCATGCCTGGCTCAAACCCGGCGGTTTGCTGTTGGCGCTTTTCATGCAAGCCCGGCGCGACAATGCCGGCCAAGGCTTTGTGGAGGGCCCGCCCTACCATGGCGACATCCAGGCCATGCGCGCGCTGTTCAGCAGCGACCGTTGGGACTGGCCGGCACCGCCCTACCCCGCCCAAGCCCACGCGCAAGGATGGTACGAATTGGCGGTGGTGTTGACGCGCCGCTGAGTCTGCGAGCGCCCCAAGCCAACGATCACACAGGCACAGCGGTCGTGTTCTTCAGCCGGTCCAAGACAAAGCTGGTCTTGCAATCCTGCACGCTGGGGTGCTTGAGCAAGGTCTCGGTGATGAAGCGCGCATAGTGCGCCATGTCTTGCACCACCACGCGCAGCAAATAGTCCATATCGCCGGTCAGGGCCGCGCACTCCACCACCTCGGGCCAGGCCTGCACGGCGACGCGGAACAACTCCATGGGGTTGCGTTTGTGGCTTTCGGTGTGTTTTTCCAAGCGCACATTGATATAGGCCGTCAGGCCCAGGCCCACCCGTTCGGGCGGCACCAGGGCCACATAGGCCGAGATCGCCCCTGACTCCTCCAAGCGCCTCACCCGCCGCAGCACCGCCGAAGCAGACAGATTGACCTGCGCCGCCAAGGCGTCATAGGTCACGCGCCCGTCCAGCTGCAACGCCCTCAAAATGCGTCGATCAATCGTATCGAGCTGGATTTCATTTCCCATACCGAATATTGTTGCAGCTTTCCTGCGCAATCAAGCAAGACGGCGCCAGAGTTCGCATGAATCCTGCGCAGCCAAGCGCCTACAGTCTTGACCCATCGCAAGACTTTGTTGGAGAAATCATGGCATTCACCCCCTGGGAAAATCCGATGGGCACCGCCGGCTTCGAGTTCATTGAATTCGCAGCCCCCGATCCGGCCGAACTCGGCAAGCTATTCCTGACCATGGGCTTCACCGCCGTGGCCAAGCACCGCCACAAGAACGTCACCCTGTACCGCCAGGGCGGCGTCAACTTCATCATCAATGCCGAGGTCGACTCTTTTGCCCAGCGCTTTGCGCGCCTGCATGGCCCGTCGATCTGCGCCATCGCCTTCCGCGTTCAAGACGCCGCCTTTGCCTACAAGCGCGCCTTGGAACTGGGCGCCTGGGGCTTTGACAACAAAGCCGGCCCGATGGAACTCAATATCCCGGCCATCAAGGGCATTGGCGACTCGCTGATTTACTTTGTGGACCGTTGGCAAGGCAAGAACGGCGCCGCCGCTGGCGACATCGGCAATATCAGCATTTACGACGTTGACTTCGTGCCGCTGCTGGACGCTGAGGGCAAGCCGGTGCCGGCCAACCCGGTCGGCCTGGGCCTGACCTATATCGACCACCTGACGCATAACGTCTTCCGTGGACGCATGAAGGAATGGGCGGATTTCTATGAGCGCTTCTTCAACTTCCGCGAAGTGCGCTACTTCGACATCGAGGGCAAGCTGACCGGTCTGAAGAGCAAGGCCATGACCAGCCCTTGCGGCAATATCCGCATCCCGATCAACGAGAGCAGCGACGACAAGAGCCAGATCGCCGAATACCTGGACATCTACCACGGTGAAGGCATCCAGCACGTGGCCATGGGCACCGATGATGTCTACGGCACCGTCGAGCGCATGCGCGACTCAGGCGTTGAGTTCCAAGACACCATCAACACCTATTTCGACCTGATCGACAAGCGCCTGCCCGGCCACGGCGAAAACGTTGAAGAGCTGCGCCGCCTGCGCATCTTGATCGACGGCGCCGCCCATCTGGACGCGCCTAACGAATTGCTGCTGCAGATCTTCACCAAGGAAGTGATCGGCCCGATCTTTTTTGAAATCATTCAGCGCAAGGGCAATGAAGGCTTTGGCGAAGGCAACTTCAAGGCCTTGTTCGAGAGCATTGAGCTGGACCAGATCCGCCGCGGCGTCTTGAAGGACGAAGCCAAGGCCTAATTGCTGTCTATGGCCCTGCACTGAAGGTCGCTGCTGCCGCCTTCAGTGGGCAACCCAAGCCCTGCGCGACGATGTCGCCCAGGGCTTTTTCCATGGTGATTCGGAATGGCGCCCTGGATGCGTATTCCGAACCCACAGCCACCTGCTCTCGTTGAACGTGGCTACCTATTCCGGTTCGCGATGGCCAGCCACAGCGGACTCAGTTAGCACAGCTTGGGTAGGCCTCTAGGGGCAGCGATGTGCCCGGATCTGCTCTTCGTTTGGGCGGAGATCAGACCACTTGGGGGCTCTACGCCGCTCCTGTCCCCCGCCCCGGGCTTGCGCCCGGGTCTCCTCCTTTACCTCGCGTCGCAGAACCCCAAGCGCCCTGATCCAACACGGCCTTGCTCCCTCGACGATGACGCACATCGGTGGAACTGCCGAGTGGCGTCGGGGGCGTGATTCCGCGAGGTAAAGGAGGAGCCGGCGCCTGCAAGGCGACGGCGGGGGACTGAGCTCGGACTCAAGGCGTCCTGTGGACGGCTTGAGCCTAGCGAAGGGCTGGGCCGTTGGCCCAGACAGGAGCGGAATTGCGCCCCCGACGGCGCTCGGCACCATGCACATCCACAAAGTTCCGCTCCAGACACTTTGGAGTCGCTCAAAACCGCCGAAACCTGATCGCCGGGACCAGCTTTTGGCTCGCGTAGCCACATCTGGATGGGAGGTCAGTTTGATGCGGAACAGGTGGCTCCATCGATCGGAATGGCGCCCTAGACTCAAAGCAAATGCATGCGCCGGGCCTGAGCACGCAGGTCGGCGCGAAAGTCCGGGTGGGCAATTGCAATCAGCGCGGCGGCACGCTGCGCAGCGGACTGCCCGCGCAAGCGCGCCACGCCGAACTCAGTCACCACATAGTCCACATCATTCTTGCTCGTGCTGACATGCGTACCTGGGCTCAGCATGGGAACGATGCGTGAGAGCGCGTCGCTCTTGGCGGTGGACGGCAGCACGATGAAGGCCTTGCCGCCACGAGAGCGGTTGGCAGCGCGCACAAAGTCGGCCTGCCCGCCGGTGCCGGAGTAAGGCACAGCCCCCAAGCTCTCGGAGCCGCATTGGCCCAACAGATCGATCTGCAAGCTGGCGTTGATGGCCAACAGCTTATCGTTCAAGCCCGCCAAGCAGGGATCGTTGGTGTAGTCCACGGGGTGCATCTCCAGCGCAGGGTTGCGGTCCATAAAGCGATAGAGCTTGTTTGAGCCCAGCGCGAAAGTTGCCACCATCTTTCCCGGCAGATGGTTCTTGCGCTTGTTGGTCACAGCGCCGCACTCAATCAGCGAAAGGATGCCATCGCCAATCATCTCGGTATGGATGCCCAGATCATGCTTGCGCGTCAACTGCATCACCACCGCGTCTGGGATGCCGCCATAGCCGATCTGCAGCGTCGAGCCATCCTCAATCAAATCGGCCACATATTTGCCAATCGCTTCTTGCACCGGGCCGATCTGCGGCAGTGCGACTTCAAACACCGGCTCGCTGCTCTCGGTCAGCGCCGCCACCTGCGAGATGTGCACATGGCAGTTGCCAAAAGCAAAGGGCACTTGCGGATTGACCTCCAGCACCACCGCGCGGGCTTTGGCGATGGCCGCCATGGTGTAGTCGGCGGCCAAGCTGAGGGCAAAGTAGCCCCGCTCGTCCATGGGCGATGCCATCGAGAACACCAAGTCCGCGGGAATCAGCGCCCGCTCGATCATGCTGGGCAATTCCGAGAAGCAGTTGGGGATGAAGTCGATCCAACCCGCCTGTCCACCGGCTCGACTGGCGCTGCCGTAAAAGAGCGCGATATGGCGCACATGGTCGACGGTTTCCGGATCGAAGTAATCGTATTTGCGCAGGGCCAGGATCTGCGCCACCTTGACGTCATGCAAGTCACGCCGCCGTTTCGACAAGGCCGTCAACAGCGCCGGTGGCTCGCCAACACCGGTGGGCACGATGATGAAGTCGCCGTCGCGCACCAAGGCGACGGCGTCGCTGGCTGACATTTGCTTGCTGCGATAGGTTTCTTGGAATGACATGGCACCCTTGTTGGGACTTGGCTTGGACTGAGCCGCGCTAGAAATAACTCTGGCCCGAATGTGAATGGCGCTCTGTGCGATGGCTCGCATAGCGCTGAGACCTCCCCCGCCCCCAAATTCTTCTGTTCGCCGCCGCACAGACGATGCACCGTCCTGCCCCGAGGCTGAGGGCTCGCACTGAGCACGCGCCCCGCACACCGCAACAGGAGTTGATTCATGAGCACCGAGAACCGCAATGAGCACGCCGCTGATGCCAACAAGCTTTTCAGCGAATTGACCCAGGTCTTTGAGCAGTTCAAGCTGCCCGCCGTGAACACCAGCTTGTTCATCGACTCACGGCGCAAGGACGTGGAGTCCATGGTCGCCGCGAACAAGATCACCTACGAAGCCCTACAAACGCTGGCGAAAACCCAGACCGAATTGCTGACCTTGGCCATGCAAGGTTTGCAATCCAGCGCCAAGGGTGTGTCGTCCAATGGCAGCTTGAGCGCGGGGGCAAACAAGCTCACCGAGGTCGCTCCCAAAGCTTGGCAACAGATGATGGCGGACATGACGCAGTTGGCCGAAAAGATGCACAAGGCGCAACTCGACGTGCTCAGCGGACTGAGCGAGCGCGCTAAAGAAAGCTTGAGCGAAATGCAAGCCCAAGGCTTGGCACCGATGTCAGCGTCAGTGCCTATGCATGGCAAGTAACCTGCGCCGCTCCGAGTACCACTAGCGCATATACAGGCCTCACGGTTCTTGCCTATGCGCAAGCCCTGGCCCCATGAGGACTTGGCGGGGGCTTGCTCTCATTTCGCATAAGCATGGTCACAATCGGCAGCAGAACCATCCAAAGATTTGCGTAAGCTCGGCAAGACTTGCGCATCGGGTCGAATTGACCCGGACCTGCTGAAGAATTTTGAGACCCCGCTAGACATGAATTTATCGACCCTGAGCGCCGGACTGCTGTCGCTATGCCTTCTAGGTACGGCCAGCGAAGCTCATGCCCAAACTCTGCGCTGGGCCAGCGCGGGTGACCCGCTGACCCTGGATCCTTATGCCCAAAACGAAACTCTGACCAACACCATCAATGGTCAGGTCTACGAGTTTTTGGTGACCCGCGACAAACAGCTCAAGCTGGTGCCGCAACTGGCCACCGAATGGAAGCAAACAGGCCCGCAGAAGTGGCTGCTCAAGCTCAGGCCCGGCGTCAAGTTTCATGACGGCCGGCCTTTCACGGCCGATGATGTGGTCTTCTCGATCCAGCGCGCGCGCCAGCCCAGCTCGCAAATCGCCATGTACGCCAATGCGGTCGGCGAGCCACGCAAGCTCGATGACTTGAGCGTGGAATTCGTGCTGCCGCAGGTGAACCCGATCTTCTTGCAACACCTCAGCACCATCTACATCATGAGCCGCGGCTGGGCCGAGGCCAACAAGGCCACCAAGACGCAGGACTTCGCCAACAAGGAAGAAAGCTACGCCGCCTTCCATACCAACGGCACCGGGCCTTTCATCTTGGTCAGCCGCGCACCGGACAGCAAGACCGTCTTCAAACGCAACCCCAAGTACTGGGGCACGATTGAGGGCAATTTGCAAGAAGTGATCTACACGCCGATCAAGAGCGAAGCCACCCGCACCGCCGCCCTGGTCTCAGGCGAAGTGGACTTTGTGCTGGACCCCGCGCCTCGCGATATTGGCCGACTGTCTCAAACAGCCGGCTTGAAGATCATCACCGGGCCCGAGAACCGCATCGTCTTCATCGGCCTGGACCAGGGTCGGGATGAACTGCTCTACGGCAATGTGAAGGGCAAGAACCCCTTCAAAGACCAGCGCGTGCGGCGCGCGCTCTACCAAGCCGTGGACATCGAATCGATCAAAACCCGGCTGATGGATGGTCAGTCGGCTCCCACCGGCGCCCTGGTGCCTTCGCCGCTGGGCAGTTTCAATGACCCAGCCTTAGAAGCTCGCCTGCCCTTTGACTTGGCCGCGGCCAAGAAGCTGCTCGCCGATGCAGGCTATGGCACCGGCTTTGAGTTCACGCTGGACTGCCCCAACAATCGTTACGTCAACGATGAGCGCATCTGCCAAGTCCTGGCCTCGCAATGGGCCAAGCTGGGGCTGAAGGTCAAGGTCAATGCTCAGCCCAAGGCACTGTTCTTCAACAAGGTCGAGAAGCTCGACACCTCGGCCTATCTGTTTGGTTGGGGAGGGGCCATCACCGACCCCGAGAGCATCTTCACCAGCCACTTCCGCAACCGTGGCGAAAAAGGCATCGGCGAGTACAACCGAGGCAATTTCAAAGATGAAGAACTTGACGCCTTGGTCGCCGCCTCCAGCCGGGAGCCCGATGAAGCCAAGCGTCAGCAGTTGATCAAGCAAGCGCTCAAACGCATGGCCGATCAGGTCCACTACATCCCCTTGCACCGCCAGTTCATTCCCTGGGCAGCGGCCAGCCATGTGTCTGTCGTTCACCGACCCGACAACTGGCTGGAATGGCGCTGGATCACGGTCGCGCCCAAGCGCTGAGGCCCAATCTACTGAATTTGAGCCTGGGCACTCGCCAGCTATTCAATCAGCTAAAAAAGGGCAGCCTGTGCCGACGGTTTCTGTCAACCCATTGCTTGCACAGACTCCTTTGCGGACAAAGTCGTTCGCAGGGTTTCGCTGAAGGCTCGACACAACGCCACAGGCAGATTCGAATGCCCGTTGCATGGCTGCCAGGCATTGGCAGCTGCCGCCTGGCCAGATCCGCGATGTCGTCGCGACCAGGACTCCGCCTGTCGTGACTAGCGCCGATTCCCGTTGAGTTCGTACCTTCTGGCGAGGCAAGTCATGCGGGTAGGGAGAGAATCACGCTCTGGACGGCCACTGGTCGGCAAGACAGCCCGTCCCTCTCTACAACTGATGCCCTCAGACCGCTCATGACCGACGCTCAATACACGACCTTGCCGCAGTGGCCCCACGCTTATCCAGCCAGTGGTGCCAGCGCCACCCTGAAGTTTCTCAACGAGGACTTCGTCGTGACCGAGCTGCCGCTGCAGTTGCCCTCCGGTGCGGGCGAACACATCTGGCTGGACATCGAGAAGAACGGCGCCAACACCGCCTTCGTCGCCCAGCAGCTCGCCGCGGCCGCCGGCGTGCAGGAGTGGGACGTGGGCTATGCCGGCCTCAAGGATCGCTACGCCATCACGCGTCAGTGGTTCAGCATCTATCTGCCCAAGGGAGAGACGCCCGACCTGACCCAGCTCCAGCACCCGGAATTCAAGGTCCTGAGTCAGAGCCGTCATGTGAAAAAGCTGCGCCCCGGTGATCTGCAGGGCAACCGATTTCGCATCGTGCTGCGTGAAGTCGCCGGCGACCGCGACTCCATCGAGGCCAATCTGAAGGCCGTTGCATCACAGGGCGTGCCCAATTACTTCGGCGCACAACGTTTCGGCTTTGAGGGCGGCAACGTCGAGCAAGGCCGAGCCATGCTGACGCGCGAGATCCGCGTGCGCAACCCGAAGAAGAAGGGCATCTACCTTTCGGCGGTGCGCTCTTTCGTCTTCAATGAAGTGCTGGCGCTGCGGATTCAGCAGGGACTCTGGGGCAAGACCCTAAGCGGTGACGTGATGGACGAAACGGGGTGCCCCACGGGACCGCTCTGGGGACGAGGCCGCGTGAACACCACCGAGCAGGCGCAGGCCCTAGAAAACGGGGTGGCTGAACGTCACGCCACCTTGTGCGATGGCATGGAACACGCCGGGCTGGATCAGGAGCGCCGCGCCTTGGTCGCGAGCCCGCAAGACATGTCGTGGGAATGGCCGCAGGCCAATCAACTGGTGCTCACATTCTCTTTGCCCGCCGGGAACTACGCCACCTCCGTTCTGAACGAAATCCTCCACACCACAGAGCCTGATCGGCACACCGAGAACGAGTCTGCGGCTGTCGAATGACGGTGCCGTTTCTTGGTGTGGTGTGTCAGCAGCCGGGGTAGCTGAGCGCGTGCTACCGCACGTGTGCCGACACTCGCTGAACAAGGGGGGCGCAGCGCGCCTAGTCCAAGAGCCGCGCCGCGATCAGCGCGGAGAAGGTGCGCACACCGACGCGGATGCTTTCCTCATCGACGGCAAAGTCCGGCGAGTGGTTCATCGCATTGATGCCCTTGCCGGCATTGCTGCCGCCTAGAAAGAAATACACACCGGGCACCTGCTGCTGGAAATAGGCAAAGTCGTCGTTGAAGAAGGGGGCCGCGCCATGGACGAGTTGGACCGCGTCCGCCCCATAAGCCTGCTCGATGGCCTGCACGGCCGAGCGCGTCAGCGTCGCGTCGTTGATCACTGTTGGGTTCTCCCGCGTGAAACTCACGCCGAGCAGCTGGGCTTCGTGCCCGCTGGATTGCACGGCCTGCGTCACGCGAGCAAGGATGCTGCCCAGCTTGGCGGCGTTCGTCTCGTACAGATCGGCCTCCAGGCTCACCGTGCCCGGCTTGGTGCGCGTGGCGCGCAGCTCCTCCATGATCAGGTAATCTTTGAACGTGGTGCGCACCGACATCACGCCGACCTCAGGGTCCACAAGGCGCTGGAGCTCCCTGGGACTTGCGAGCGGTGGTTTGCGCGTCAGCGTGTCCAGCACGAGCTGGCCCAAGAGTTGAAGTTCGCCGTCGGCCAGGGTGTCGTTCAGTGTGATTCGAAGGCGCCGCTGGTAGGCGAACATTTCGCCGGCTCGCACAGCGATCTGGCCGACGGGCAGGCCCGTCACATGCAAGCCAAAGATCTCGTCCACGGGCAGCGATGTGAACAAGCCGCCGTCCAGCATCGCCTTGGCCCCCAAGAAGTTCTCCTCCTCGGGCTGGAAGATGAAAACAACGTTGCCGTGCAATTGGGCGCGCTGTCCGGCGAGGACCTCGGCAATTCCTAGCGCGATGGCGATATGGATGTCGTGTCCGCAGGCGTGATGAACGCCCGTCTTGCGCGACCGGAAGGGCACGGGGTCAAGGAAATAGCCCTTCAGCGCATCGAGGTCTGAGCGCCAAGCCACGGTCTTGCCGGGCTTCCCTCCGCGCAAGATAGCGACCACGCTGTGCCCGTAAGGGCCCTTGCGGACATCCAGGCCCAGCTTGCGCAGGCGTTCGGTCACCACGGCTGCGGTGCGTACCTCCTGCCCTGAAGGCTCGGGGTTCGCATGCAGATCTCGCCGCAATGCCACGAGCCGCTCCAGGGTGCGATCCGTCTGCCTTGTGATGGCATCCGCAGTGACGGTTTTGCCGGGACTGGCGGCCTGGCTGCCCGCACAAACCTGGGCGATGGTGATCGAGAGAAGCGCAGCGAGTCGATTCATGGGTTCTTTCGGGCAACTCGCCGCAGAATGGATCCCGCGATAGAGCAATGCAGGGGTAGGCAGCCATGCTAACCCACCAGCACTACGTCATCACTGCCTCGGGATCTGCTCGTCTTTGAGGCCTGCGCTGGGCCCTACGAGAACCCTGACAGCGGAATTGATGCGGCTCTGCCATATTGATGCCGACACTGAACAGGGTCACTTTGAAGCCAGAGCAACGCAGTTGTGAGCCGGCGGTAAAACGCGGCACCGATCCACAGGTTCATTCCCCATCACAGCGCAAGAACCGCAAATCTGTAGACAAGGCCAAACGAAACCATATACTGTACAAACATACAGCACTATTGGAGTCAGCGCTCATGAAGTTGAACCTTGGCGATCCCGCCAGCATCGTCGCTTGGTGGAAGATCCTGCCCGAACGGCATGGACCTCAACTCGAAGCCTTCGAGCGCCTGCGGCCTCAGTTTGCGCCGCCAATCCGAGCGGCCTGGCGAATCATCAAAGCGGACCCCAAACTGCGACCCGCGTTTGAACAAAGCAGAGCGCTTGCGACCGAGGTGTTGGTGACTGCCCCCTATCGTCACTACAAAGACGACCCAGCCGATGCGCTGCTTGCCGCTTGAACAAAGGAAGCTTCTTGAGGCCTGAGGTCGTCAGTGGAAGGACTTGCGATGAAACAAGTTGAATTCTGGTTTTGGCTGATGCGCAACCCTGTCACCGGTGAGATCGCCCAATCCAGCTGTCGCCTCACTGAGGCTGAGGCAATGAGGCGCGATCCCGACGCATCCAAGGTCGAGGGCAGCTGCCAGGTTCGCGTCCTGCCCAAGCATCCAGACGAATGGCTGCCCAAGATGACGCTTGCATCACGTCTTTTGAGTCAAGAGCCCAGACTAGAGCGGCAACGGCTTTAAGGGATGTCGTCAGGCGGTATGCCATCAACCTAGCTTGAATCTGGTTGCGACTAGCAGGCTCGCCGTGCCCCTTTCCAACATAGAAGCCGCCCAGTCGCACAGTCAAGACCACTATTTGTGCTTTGGCGTCGGGGCGGCAGGCTTGGCAGCTTGAGGCGCCACATAGTCACCAATCACCGTCTTGACCGGGCAGACGGAAACGATGGGGCATCTGCGGCAACTCACGGCGATGGCGACGGGACAGATTGTCATTGCAACTCCCTTATTGACGATGGAACTGACGGGCTGAAGGGCTGACGGGCTGAAGGGCGGGACCACGCGTCGCACCTCAGACGTCGTCAACTTACAAATGCTCAGCTTCCTCGTCTGTGCGGCAGCGAACGCATGCCTGCTCGCACTCTGTTCGAGAACGCACCGACCTGCGCGCGGCTTCGCCCTATGTTCCCTGCATCGCGCCCGGAAGTCATGAGCGCCAAAAGTCCAGCAACAAGACAGCGACCCACCCGATGACCGAGTTTTCAAACTACCAGCCATTGATCGGACTCTTGACCGGCCCCATGGCAACCAGCAGCTCCGCGCGCAGATGGTGAGCAACTGGCAACGGTTGCTCATGTTGTGGCTGCTTTGGCCACTGTTTTGGCTACAGGCACGCCATGTGCGGCGGGTCACTTTGCGCATGCCGGAGCCGCCGGGGCAACGCACGGGTGTTGCCGGCAGAGGCTCGCTGGTGCGCCTTTTGGTGGCGGGCGACTCGGGTGCTGCCGGGGTGGGCGCGCCAACACAAGACCAGGCACTTTGCGGTCATCTGGTGCGATGCTTGAGCAGTCATCACCGCGTGGAGTGGCGGGTTATTGCAGTCAAAGGCTTGGATTCTCCGGGCCTACTTCAACTGCTGCACCAAGCCCCTCACGAGCAGTTTGACGTCGTGGTGCTGTCGATGGGCGCCAATGACGCCACCGGCCTGTGCGCGCCACTGGATTGGGCTCTCTGGCAAAGCAAGTTGGCTGAGCTCATCGACCAGCGATTCGCGCCGACACTATTGGTCCACAGCGCGGTGCCGCCTATGCATGCCTGCCTGGCGCTGCCACAACCGCTGCGTTGCTTCATGGGCCTTTGGGCAAGGCAAATGAACCAGCGCTTAATCGAGAGAATGGCTGACCAAACTGGGCGGATCCTGCAATGGCATCCTGCAACGACGACCCAGGTCGGCTTGGCAGCCGACGGCATTCACCCCAGCTCGGAAGGCTATGCCACTTGGGCCGAGGGCTTAGGCACTCGCATCTTGCGGACATTCAATCCTTAGCCCCAACGCGGCCGCGATGGCTTGCCCTAGCTGGGTCGGGTCGGTGCTTTCAGCTGAATCTCAACTTGGCGCTATCAATTCACCTGACCGACCTCAAACACCCCATTCCGCTGCGAAATTGAGCCTTGTGGGTAAAAGCTGACTATCGTTGGCGCCATCATGTTGAATCATTGAGGCAAAACTGCGGTGCATTTATGTCCCGAGCAGCATAGGGTCTTAAGCCTGCGGCTTCCGACGTCTTCGAGCGCGCGAAGTTGTCACATGCTTTGAGTTTAGAGTGTCGTTCGTAACCGAGATGGGATGCAACCGTCCTTCGACCGTAAGCCATCGCCTGAATCGCAGCTACTGCCCGTGGGCTGCAAGGAATTGCCATGAACAAAGATCACCAGGTGCCATCCGAATTTGTTCAACTCGATGCCATCCCCGTGGACAGTTGTGGTTCCTGCGGCTCTGCGGAGCGGCTCGGTTTCCAGTTTGACTACGCGTACCAGCCCATCGTCGACGTGGTCACTCGCAGCACCTATGCTCACGAAGCATTGGTGCGCGGCCCCGCCGGTGAAGGCGCGCTTTCGGTCCTGTCACAGGTCACTGAACAGAATCGCTACCGCTTCGATCAAGCTTGCCGCGTGAAGGCCATCAAGACGGCGGCGCAACTCGGAATGAAGGAGCGACTGTCGATCAACTTCTTGCCGAACGCGGTCTAAAGGCCAGAGGTCTGCATCAAGACGACCTTAGAAGCTGCGCGCGCGCACAACTTCCCCACTGATCACATCATTTTCGAAGTGACGGAAGGCGAGCGTGTCGAAGACGGGCCCTGGCTTGCAACGATTCTTCGTGAATACAAACGCTACGGTTTCTTGACCGCCATCGACGATTTCGGAGCGGGTTATGCCGGCCTCACCTTGCTGGCTGACTTCACGCCGGATTTCATCAAACTCGACATGGCGCTGGTACGGGAAGTGAATGTCAGCAAGTCACGCCAAGCCATCACGCGGGGCCTGCTGCGTATTTGCCAGGAGCTGAACATTCAAATCATCGCCGAGGGCGTCGAAACCCCGGCCGAACGGGATTTCTTCTTGTACGAGGGTGTGACGCTGATGCAAGGGTACTTATTCGCCAAGCCTGTATTCCGGGAGATTAGCTCGGCCGTGACCACGTCTTGGCCAGCGCCGCTGCACCGTTGAATTCGAGCCCCCCAACTGGCTACCTGACCCATCCAACGGCCCCCGAGGTCAGTCAGCAAGCAAATTTGCGTTCGCGAACTAAGCGATTTTCGCGCTCCGGTGTCTCGGTCCAAGCCTGTCTAGGAGGCCGATCCAAGAGCGCACGGCCACCTGACTCAGTGTGCTTGAGACGCCCGCCCGGGCAAAAAAAAGACCGGCTCACAAGAGCCGGTCTTTCAATGGGAGGCGGCGATGTCAGTAGCGACCACCACCAAAGCCGCCCGTGCCGTAGCCTATATCCGATCGCTTGGTCGCGGTGTAGCCACCCGAACCGTAACCGGTGGATTCAGTACTGGCTTCGCGCGGACGCGCCAAAGTCACGACGATCGAACGACCATCGACGGACACGCCGTGCAGCGCCGTGATGGCGGCTTGAGCGACTTCGGCAGACACCATTTCCACGAATCCAAAGCCCTTGGAATTGCCGGTCTCCCGGTCCATCATGACTCTGGCTGAGGAAACACTGCCGAACTCGGCGAAGTTGCTTCTCAGGCTGGAATCGGTCACCGAATAGGGCAGATTGCCCACGTAGATCTTGCTGCTCATGGACGAGCCTTTCTGAGTGTTAGCGCACCGTCAGGATGCGGATTTCGAATCTGCGAGCGAGTCGCCCGCAGCGATTGAAACGCTTGGACTGGATCTGGCTGGGCCAGATCGTCAGCAAGCAGATGGCAGCGGCATGCACACGCGCAACTAACCCTGGGTGACGGCGAACAACCGAGCTGCGTCATTGGACGCGAAGGTTGTTTCGAAGCGGAACACTCGGCTGCTACGTCCGTTGTCCTGAGCCCGGCGAACTGAAAATGAGGCGCGAAAGCGGCCACAGTCGGTCGGGTGTGTCGCGGGCGAAACGACGTACTTGCCCATGGGTATGGCGTTATTTGAAATATTGTTCAATCAGTATTGCGGGCGTGAATCGCCCGACGGGGCACTTTGGGCTCGACCTCGATGAGGTGCCGGCCAAAAAAGTAGAAGCTCGTAAAGAACGAGCCAGTTGGCCGCCACAGTCACGTCAGCGAGCCAAGTCATCAGCCAATCGGATTATACAATTTCAATCTATTGATTGCTATTTTTATTTCCAAAAGTATTAAATCTGTCATGGAACCCGTGGATTGCGTCAAGCGCGGCCGGTGATTCTGTTCGGCCCCCTATTGCTGCCGGGGGCTCGAAGGAAGCTCGGCTTTCTCTATGTTTTGTGGCTTTCGCCCACCATCCACACGCCATCCTTTGCTCGGTGTCGTTACATTGTTCTTTCGAGAACTAGCGCCATTGCATGGCAAGGGAAGCAAGCCCAATGAAGCTGCCACGGGAAGAATTCCTGAAAGTGGTCATGGACACGGCAGACTTGGACGTGTGGGAAAACGAACTCGTCAGCGGCAAGGTCACCCGAAAAGCCAGCAAGGATTATGCAGAACTCGGGTACAGCGAGCAGGAGGCGGGCGACTGCATGGACAACATCTTCGCGGTCATTCATCCGGAAGATGTCGACCGGATGAGAGGCGCGCTGAATGACCACGCAAGCGGAAAAACTCCCAAATACCAGTGCGAATTCAGAATAAGGGCGAAGTCCGGTGCGTGGATTTGGTACGCCAACAGCGGAAAAATCGTGCCACGACCGGATGAGCCCGAAGCCAAACACTTGATCGGCGTAACTTACAACATCCACGTACGGCGACAGCAAGAGGAAGAGCTAAAACGACTTAACCTGGAGTTGTCCGCCCAAAAGAAACAACTGGAGCAATTGAACGCCAGCTTGCACCACATGGCGATGACAGACGCGCTGACCCAACTGCCCAACCGCCGTCTTCTGATAGACCGTGTAAGTCAGGCCTTGTGCAGCGCCAAGAGAAGCCTGCAAATCGGAGCGCTGTTGTTCCTAGATGCGGACAATTTCAAAGCGGTCAATGATCAGCATGGACATGAAGTGGGCGACCTGTTGTTGAAGGAAATGGCCACGCGCCTGAGGTCGACGGTCAGAGAAGCTGACACGGTGGCGCGCATCTCCGGCGACGAGTTTGTGGTGATGTTGGAAGACCTCGGCACAGACGCCATCGAAGCAGGCCAAAAAACGCGCGCGATTGCCGAAAAGATATTGGCCGCGCTCGCTCAGCCGTATGCGCTGGGTGAGGTTCATTTCACAAATACCGTCAGCATCGGCGCAACCTTGATGGACGGAGGGCAGCAAGGCTTCGATGACCTGTGTCCCACTGCTGACGCAGCCATGTACGAAGCAAAAAAAGGGGGGCGCAACAGGTTTCATATGTTTGTGCCAGGCCAAGCAAAAGGAATGCCTTAAGCCTTTGCATTTCGGCATGTGCCCTGCAACGTCATTGAGGCTGACCTGACACATCGGGCCGGACCACTGTGTTCAGGAATGCAGGAGTAGGCATCCGCTCAATCGTGGCGTGGATGAGGTCAGCAGGCCAAGTCTTAGCTCTTGCGATCACGAAAATTTTCATGTCGGGTTGCCGGTCGAGATGATGCGAGGGCGCCATGCCAAGCGCCGTACGCGTTTCATCTTTGTTGGCTGCAGACCTGAGCCCATGTCGCGGGCGGATGGTGGCGGGGCCTAGAGACGGTCTTGTCTGACAAGGCCTCGGCTTCTTGGCTGCTTCAGCAAGAGCCCTCGCACAGCTAGCCTTGCCTGCCAAAGTCAGCAAAGGTCATGATGGGCGAGAAACATCAACAAGTATCGAAGTGCGTAGCCGCAGCGAGCCGAACTCTATGGACTGGGCTGCGGGCCTTGCTACGCTCAAGATGTCGGTCTTCGGCTCGGCCCGCCAGCGCCGCTGGGCCAGCCTTGTATGGCACGCTGGTCAACGGCGCCACGCCATGAGGCCAGCGCAGCTCTGGCAGCTGTGCAAACAAGCCAGTACCGCTTGGATTGATGATTATGCTCCGAGCATGGGTGCGGCTTTGGCCTACTACACGATGTTCTCGATTGCACCGCTTTTGCTGATCGCAATTTCGGTAGCCGGCTTGGTGTTCGGGCGCGAAGCGGCTAGTGGCGAAGTGCTGATGCAGCTGCGCAGCTTGATGGTTGAGAGCGGCGCGCTGGCTGTACAAGCGATGTTGGAAAGTGCCGCGCGGCCGGCTGAAAGCTGGACCGCTGCGCTGATCGGTGGGGCCTTGCTGCTGTTGGGGGCCACGACGGTATTCGGCGAACTACAGGACGCGCTGGATCGTATTTGGAGGGCGCCACAGCGCAACAAACCACAAGGTCTTTGGGGATTGCTGCGCTCGCGCTTGCTGTCTTTCGGGATGATTCTGGGCATCGGTTTTTTACTAACGACCTCGCTGCTGCTGAGCGCGGCGATCGCAGCCTTCAGTGCCTGGAGCGGGGCACGACTGGCAGGCTGGGCTGTATTCGCCGGTTTCGTCAACTTCGTCATCAGCTATGTCTTGGTGGCGGCGATGTTTGCGTTGATCTACAAAATCATGCCTCGCATGCGAATCGCTTGGCGCGATGTTTGGATAGGCGCCTGGGTGACAGCGCTGCTGTTCAATATCGGCAAGCTCTTGATTAGCCTCTACATCGGCAAGAGCGGCGTGACCTCGGCCTTCGGTGCCGCCGGATCATTGGCCGTGCTTTTGCTCTGGGTCTACTACTCGGCACAGATCTTTCTCTTCGGCGCCGAATTTACTTGGGCCTACGCACACAGCTTTGGCTCCTTCAGCCACGGAAGCTCCTCTCGCGGGCTAAGAGCGACCGACGCCAACCAAACAATGCCCGCCATTTGACGGTGGTCGAGCGCTTAGCTCATGAATCGCTCCTGCTTATTGGCGTGGAAGAGCGCGAACACGTTCAGCGTCGAGATCTAAGCAGATCGCATTTCTCTCGCGCGATGCGTTGCACAGCACTTCAGTGCATGGCATTGCCTAGCCGTTCACCGCCTGCCGGTGACATCCATCACCTACGCGAGCTTGTACGCATTCATCGTTTTGGCGCGACACCGGTTACATTTTGGACAACGGTCAACGTACCGGAGGAGCTCGGATGAGCATCAAGTTCCAAAGGTCCCCAAGGAAGATGCATTCGCGGCTTCTTGCATCAGGCCTCGTGGCCCTTGTGCATTGTTGCTTGGCCCAAGGCCTCGCTCTGGCGGCACCGGATGATGTGTTGAGAATTTGTGTTGTGGATGTGCCGCTGCCACCGTTTTTCAGCGGTGAGGAAAGCAAGCCTGGTTTGACGGAGAGGCTGCTTCGTGACGCAGCAAAAGGCGCCAGCCTCCAGATTGAATTCGAGCGCTTACCTCAGGCAAGGTGCCGGGCCTTGTTGCTAAAGGGCACGATCGACGGCATGTTCGCTGCCCCGATCTCGGTGCACACCGAATCATTCGCCTTTCCCCGACTCGCAGACCGCCAAATTGATCGATCGCGCCGAGTCATGACCATTGAGTACGTCTTGGTGCGGCGGGCCGGAACTAACTTCGACTGGGACGGCAGAGAGTTCTCGCCAGAAGCTCAGCCAATGATCGGGGTGCGGCGCGGTGTGCCATTCCTGATGGAACGCCTAACTGCTGTCGGCGCCAGAGTCGATGATGGAGCATCCTCTTACGAGCAGGCGCTGAACAAGCTGGTAGCCGGACGTACCCATCTCGCGGTCGTTCCCCGATATTCGCTGCAGGCCTACCAGACCAACTTAAAGCCGACTGAGTTGCAGTTGCCCAAATTGGAAGCGCTCCGAAATTCGCTGCTCACGCAGGACTTCTACATTGCGATACGGCCAGACTTGGATCCCGTCAGGCGTTCGACAGCTGAATCTTTTTGGCAGGAAATCGGGCGACTGCGTGATCTTGAGGCCTATCGTCTGAAATAGCTGAATGAATGGGGCCAATGCCCCAAAGTTGCCTGCGCTGAAAGCAGAGCAAGTTGACTGCCGGATACCAGTCGTCCGCCAAGGTCGGCACCTGGCCGGCAGTGTGATTTCGACGTTACACCTGGAAGCAGACGTTGGCTGGTCACTGTGCCCCCGCCGAATGGCTGCTTCGGGGCGGGCCTACGAACTGGCCGAAAGCACCAATCGACGCAAGCCCGCGGCAAGAGTCCATTAGGCAGCTCTGTGCCCAAAGCGGGTACTGGCCTGAGTTCACTCAATTCACACGATCGGCCAGTAGCTGTCGTAGACGAAGGGCAGCTATACGGCAGGCCAGTGTGGCGTCGGTCTACCAGCCGATTGAAGGCCCAATGAATCCATCGGACTGCGCACCCCTCCGCCTCCAACCTTGAGCACATGCGTGTAGATCATGGTTGTGGCGACGTCAGAATGGCCCAGCAACTCCTGAACCGTGCGGATGTCGTAGCCCGCCTGCAGCAGGTGGGTCGCAAACGCATGACGCAGGGTGTGAGGCGTCGCCGGTTTGGTGATGCCGGTGGCGACAGTCGCCCGTTTGAAGGCACGCTGGAAGGTCTGGTCGTACAGATGATGCCGCCTGACAACGCCGCTCCGAGGATCGGTGGAGTGCTCGGCCTGGGGAAACACCCAGAACCACGCCCACGATGCGCCGGCCCTCGGATAT
>NZ_JAJIRO010000003.1 GCF_025717535.1 Paucibacter sp. Y2R2-4
CGGGTGCGGGTGCGGGTGCGGGTGCGGGTGCGGGTGCGGGTGCGGGTGCGGGTGCGGGTGCGGGAGCAGGACTCGGGCTGCCTTCACTGTTGCCGCCCCCTCCGCACGCGCTCAGCATGGCGGCGCTTGTTGCCGCCAGCGCGGCGGCCATCAGCAAGTTGTCCGCCCCACGAGGGCGGCGATTGCGGGGGGAGCGAGAAGATGGGGAAGGCTGCATGGAAGGAGGTCTTGATGGAGTCAACGATCAGTGAAGGCCTTGCCTCGGCATGCTTGGCGCCAGAGACAAGGGCATGGCCCCGGATGCTATGGATACACTCGCGCCACCGTAATCGCTTCGGAGTTGACATCGATGTCAACCGCAAGACGACACGGCCGCATGACGAGGAGTGTTGACCTGAACCGCCACCTGCCCACCCGCGCAAGAACTGCCCTCGCCTTGCTCGGCCTGCTTCTGGCCTTGTTGTGGGTCTCGGGCATTGCCGCAGCCTGGATGCTTGATCGAGAGCGCGTGGACCGCGAAGTGCAGGATGAGCTGCATCGGATCAGCATCCTTGCCAACGCTGAACGGCAACGATTCTTCAGCGCCAGCGACTTTTGGCATGAGCACATCGTCCGCGGCGCCGACGGTCAACTCACGCTGGACCTGGGGTCGCCCGCCTTGCGAGCCGCCTGCCAGCGGCTGCGCGAGCAGGGCGCGCGCTCGGCCCTGGTGTGGCAAGACCGGCGGTGGACCTGCGACCCTGCGGACAGCGGTTCGCCTGTGGTCAGCGCGCCCGGTGCCGATGAACACGCCACCCTCGAGCGCATGGCCCGGCTGAGCTATCGGACGCCCGAGGACACGGTGCGCGTTCGGCTTGAGCCCGAGGACAGCGCGCCGGCTTGGCTGATGCCGGTGTGGGAGGGCGCGCCGCCCTGGGCTGCAGAGGCTGGCGCCATGCCTGGGCGCGTCGTCGGCTACGTCCAGCTGGAGATGCCCATCGCCGCGATGATGGCCCGCGCCACGTCGCGCTGGGAGCACTCCGCCCGCGTGCAGTACCGCGCGCTGGCTCTCGGCTCGGTGGGAACGCCGACCCGGGTGCTGTGGTCGCAGGGCTCGCTGCCGGTGCGGGCCTACACGGACTCGCTGGGCGCGGGCTTCTTGGATCTCGCCGGGTCGCCGCTGCCGATGCGGCTTTATGCGAGCCAAGCGCTCGAGCCGGTGGCGACCGTGATGCTGGGCACGGCCGCTGTGCTGGGCCTGTTGTTTGGCACGCTGTGGTGGCTCAGCTGGCGTCTGCTGGCCAGCCGCGTGCGCTTGGCCGAGGTGCTGGCGCGGCGCACGGCCAGGGCCCAGCACCGCCAGCGCGCCCTCGCCGACAGCCGCGAGGTGAACCGCGCGCTGGTGGGGGCGGCTCGCCAGGCCGGCGCCGTGGTGCGCCAGCGGCTGGGCGCCGAGTTGCACGACAACACCGGCCAATTGCTCACGGCCGCCCAGCTGCAGGCCCGACATTTGGCCCTGGTGGTCGACCCGGCGCTGCAGCCCGCTTGCGAGACCTTGGCCGACACCTTGCGCGATGCCGCACAGGCGGTGCGCGAACTGTCCCATGACTGGCACCTCGCACCGACCCACCAGGCGGACGCTCCGGACCTGCTCGCCGAACTGGCTCGCCTGGCCGAACGCAGCCGACCGCTGCCGGTGGAATTGGTGCTGCCGCATGAATTGCCAGCCTGGGATGCGGACGCTTGCCAAGCATTGCTTCGCATCGCACAGGAAGCCGTCAGCAATGCGCTGCGCCATGCGCGCGCCAGTGCCGTACGGCTGTTGCTGAGTCCGGGGCCCGATGAACTGCTGCGCATCGAAGATGACGGGGTCGGCTTTGATGCGGGCCGCGTCGAAAGCGGCGTGGGCCTCGCTTCGATGCGCGCGCGCGCGGCGACACTGGGAGCCCGCCTCGCGGTCGACCGCGCCAGTGGCTGGACGCGCGTCAGCGTCACAAGCACCTGAACCTCGCGCCCGCCTCAGCGCCTTGCCGCACAAGCCCAAACGCCTTATCCAAGCCCGTTCCATGCCCTTTCCAAGCCTTTTCCATGCCTGCTCCCTGCCCCTCTGACAAGGCCTTCGAGGAGAGTCCTTTTCTGCTGGTCGACGATCACCCGGTTGTGCGTGCCGGATTGGCGCAACTGCTGCGTCAAGCCTGGCCGCAGCGCGCCTGCGACGAGGCTGACACCGTGGCTGGCGGGCTGGCAGCGCTAGACACACAGCGCTATGCGCTGGTGGTGCTGGACCTGAAGCTGCGCCATGAAACAGGCCTGGACCTGCTGCACGCTCTGCGTGAGCGGACGGCCGTGCCGCCTGTCTTGGTGATGTCGATGCACGAGAGCCCAGCCCTGCTCAATGCCGCACTCAAGGCTGGCGCGCGCGGCTATGTATCCAAGCTTTCGGCCGCTGAGGAGCTGGCCAAGGCCGTGCGCAGCTTGCTGGAAGGCGGGCACTACTGGTCGAGCGCGGTGTTGGACGCCCTGGTTGGCGCTGAGCTGAGCCAAGGCGGTCTCCCGGCGCTGGCACCCCGCGAGTGGCAGGTCTTCACGCTGTTGGCGGAAGGCTGCGACAAGCCGGAAATGGCAACACGGCTGGGTCTGAGCGAGAGCACCGTCGAGACCTATCGCCAGCGTCTGCGCAGCAAGCTGGGCCTGGCAGACAATCTGCAACTCGTCAAAGCGGCGGTGGAGCACTTCATCGCCAATGGCGCGCGCTGAGCGCTGCAGCGCCCGGACCCGCCCAGCGCGTCTGCGTCTGCTCAAGACGGCAGCCCGTCGCGCCCCAGTTTCCCCAACCCCATGCCCCGATCTGCTTTTGCCATGAATTTGGATATCCGTCCGCTGTCGCGCCTTCCGTCCGTGCCCAAGGTCGATTGGACGCTGCGACTCCGCACAGCGCACGCGCTCCGCTTGAGCGCCCTAACCGCCCTGAGCGCCATGCTGGGTGGCGCCGTCTTGCTGAATGCTCAAGCACAAACCGTGCTGGAGCCGCAGTCTTTGGTCTCCAAGCGCGAAGCGACGGGACTGCTGGCCCTCGTGATCCACCGCGAGACGCTGGAGCGCACCGGCGCGCGCGATCTGGCCGCGGCACTGGCGCAATTGCCAGGCGTCGTGCTGGACCGCTCCGGCGAAGGCGAGGGCGACCCGCCACGCTTGTCTTTGCGCGGCATGAGCGGCGGCTACACGCTGGTGCGGGTGAATGGCCTGCCGATGAAAACGCTGGGCCCCGGCCTCGCACTCGACGGGCTTTCCTTGGATCGCGTCGAGCGGGTGGAGGTGCGCACAGCGCCGCGCGCCGCCGATGGGGGCGAGGCCGTGGCGGGCATCATTGACGTGGTCTTGCGCGAATCGGCGCCCCCCGGGGCCAGGCTGTCGACCGCCCTGCTGCCGCGCGGCAGCCGGCTGGGTGCCGAAGTCGGCTGGCGACAAGGCTGGGTGGGGGCCGGTTGGCAGGCGCAGCTGGGTGCCATGGGACGGGATGCGCCCTCGGCTTGGACCGACCGGGTCGGGCAACACATCGATTTCGCCGGGTCTGAGGCCCCGCCGCCCGCACGGATGGAAGATGCGCTGTCGCGCCATGCCTCGGACCGCGCGCTCGTGCTGGACGCCACGCTGCAGGCCATCAGCGACAACGATCAATGGCTCCTCAAGCTGATGCGTTCCGCTGACGATGCATCCCAGCGCACCGCCACCCGGCATGCGCTGCACCAGGCACCGTTCCCGCCCGACGACGAGGGCAGCGATTTGCAGTGGACCGAACGACGCGTCACCGAAATGGCGAACGCGAGCTGGCGCCGGCACGGCACGACGACGCTGTCCATCGACGCTTGGCTGCGCCGCGACCGCAATGACAGCACTGGGCAACAGCTCGCCGTCGGCGCCGCGCCCGACAACGCCGATCGCTGGGCCGACCAGCAACATGAACACGAATGGCGCGCTGCCGCCACTTTGGAGCGCGAATTGACGCCCCAATGGGTGTTGGCGGCCGGCGCTCAGCTCGGCGCTTCCGAGTCGTGCACGGTCAGCGAAGGTGACGAAGGCCCCCAACCCTGCCAGCGCCGGCGTCAACCGGCCCTCTGGGGCGAGTTGCAATGGAAGCCAGACGCCTTGCATCAGCTGGTGCTGGGGCTCCGACGCGAGGGCAGTCAGCTCGAGGGTATTGCCAGCCCGCGCAATGATCGGTTCACCCTGCTCAATCTGGGATGGCAGCAGACCTTGAGCGCAGCCCATGCACTGCGGCTGGAAGCCTCGCTCGCGGGCAGCATGCGGCTGCCGCGCTTGCGTGAGTTGCATGACGGCGTGCGTGAGCGTGCCGGTACGCTGAGCTATCCAGATTTAGTCGGCAACCCGGCGCTGCGCCCCGAGCGTGTGAACAGCGCCGAGCTGGCACTTGCTGGCTCGCTTGCTGCGGCATGGACCGGCCGCGTGGGCGTGTTTGGGCGGCACTTCGACGATGCGATGCAGCCTGTGCTTTCACCCACGGCAGACGGCCGCTGGCAGCAGCAGACGCGCAATGTCGGGCGCGTGCGCAGCACCGGGCTGGAGCTGTCGGCCGAGGGGCGGCTCCTGCCGGGGTGGCAGCTGTCCCTCAGCCACGCCTTGTACCGATCCACGGTCGAGGCTCTGCCGGCGCCGGACAACCGCCTCGTCGGCCAGCCATCGGCGCGCACCACCCTGTCCCTGCAGGGCGGGCTTGCCGCTTGGCAGCTGAACGCGGCGCTTCGCTGGCAGCCTGGCTACGCGGCGCGCACGACGGCGGTGCAGACGCTGCAGCGCGATGCCGAATTGCGGCTGGACTTGGGCGTTCAGACCGAGCTGCCGGCGTTTTGGCGCAGCGCTTCCAACGCCACCGCAGCACAGGCACAACAGCCGGTGCGCCTGCGCATCGGCGCGACCGATATCGGGCCCCGCAATCCAGGCAGCGAGCTGAGCTGGACCGACGAAGCAGGCAATCGTCGGCGCAGCCGCTTCTCGGCCGATCGTCCGCCGGTCCTGAAGGTGTCGCTCGACTGGCCGGTTTGAAGATCGGCGACGCGGGGTGACGATGGCCCGAAGCACGTGAGCACGGCAGCCGGGGGTCTGTCTTGACCGACAATCTGGCCCATGCTTGCCCGTCATCAAGACCCCATCGCCGCCATCGCCACCGCCCCTGGACGCGGGGCCGTGGGCATCGTGCGGGTGTCCTCCCCGCAAGACCTGACCCCTTTGGTGGAGGCGATTTGCGGCCGAGCCTTGCGAGCGCGTGAAGCAACCTATCTGCCGTTTCGAGACGCGACCGGCGTGGCCATCGACCAAGGCCTGGCCCTGCTGTTCCCGGCGCCGCATTCCTATACCGGCGAGCATGTGTTGGAGTTGCAAGCCCATGGCGGCCCGGTGGTGCTGCAGCTGCTGTTGGCACGCTGCTTGGAAGCTGGCGCCGAGCTGAAGATTCGCCTCGCCGAGCCGGGTGAGTTCACCCAACGGGCTTTTCTCAATGGCAAGCTGGACCTGGCCCAGGCCGAAGCCGTCAGCGACCTGATCGACGCCAGCACCGAGGCTGCGGCGCGCAGCGCCGGCCGCGCGCTGGCGGGTGCGCTCTCCCACGAGGTGGGCGAGCTGCGCGATGCGCTGATCAAGCTGCGCATGCTGGTGGAGGCCACGCTGGACTTTCCTGAAGAGGAAATCGATTTCCTGCAGCAAGCCGACGCGCTGGGCCGGCTGGCGCGCTTGCAAGAGCGGCTCGAAGCCGTGCTGGATCGCACCCAGCAAGGCGCGCTTTTGCGCGAAGGCATCAAGGTCGTCTTGGCCGGGCAGCCGAATGTGGGCAAGAGCTCGCTGTTGAACGCCTTGGCCGGGGCCGAGCTGGCCATCGTCACGCCGATTGCCGGCACCACCCGAGACAAGGTCAGCCAGACGATTCAGATCGAAGGCGTACCGCTGCACATCAGCGACACCGCCGGCCTGCGCGACACCGAGGATGAAGTCGAGCGCATCGGCGTGGCTCGCAGCTGGGAAGCCATTGAGGATGCGGACGTGTTGCTGTTCATGCACGATCTGACGCGCCTGGGCCAAGCCGAGTACGAAGCCGAGGACAAGCTGATCTCGGCCCGCTTGGCGCAAGTGCCGCCCGAGCGCATCGTGCAGGTCTTCAACAAGGCCGATGCGGCCCACACCGAGGCGCTGCCCGGAGGCGCTTTGCGGATGTCGGCCAAGTCCGGCGCAGGCTTGGCCGAATTGCGCCAGCGCCTGCTGCAGCAAGTGGGTTGGCATGCCACGCCCGAAGGCGTGTTCATCGCGCGCGAACGCCATGTGCAATCGCTCAAGCGCACCCGCGAACATCTGTCGCAAGCGATGGCAGTGGCGCATCTGCAGCCACCAGCACTCGACTTATTGGCGGAAGAGTTACGCCTGTCTCACGACGCGCTGGGCGAGATCACCGGCGCCTTCTCGGTCGACGATTTGCTCGGCGAGATCTTCAGCAAATTCTGTATCGGCAAGTGAGGCTCGGCCTTGCGCCGAGCGATCAACGCCCGTGCGGGAAGGTCGATTTGGCAGTGGGCTTCTTCACGCCTTTGCCCTGGGCGACCCACATCTTGTAAGCGGCCGGGGTCAGTTCGCGCTTCATCAGCTGCACCAGCTCACCCTCGCCCAAAGCGTGTTGCAAGAACACCTTCCGAAAGGGCGGCGTGTCTTCCCAAGCCGTCTTGATGATGGCTTGGATTTGCTCGGGGCTGAGGCGGGGGATTGTTTTGGCCATGGCTCAATTGTCCGTCAAAGCGTCAATGGCCCTCGAACTCGAGCAAGGTGAACAGCGGCAAGCCGGCCGCTCGCAGCTTGGCGGAGCCGCCGAGCTCGGGCAGGTCGACGATGCAAGCCCCTTCGATCACCTCGGCGCCCAGGCGCTGCAAGAGCTTGGCACCGGCCATCATGGTGCCGCCGGTGGCGATCAAATCATCGATCAAGACGACCCGGTCGCCCGGCTTGACGGCATCGGTGTGCATCTCCACCGTGGCGCTGCCGTATTCCAACTCATAACTCTCTTCCACCGTGGTGAAGGGTAGCTTGCCCTTCTTGCGAATCGGCACAAAACCCAGGCCCAGCTCATAAGCCAGCACCGAGCCGATGATGAAGCCGCGCGCATCCAGCCCGGCAATCGCCGTCGGTCGGGCATCAAAGTAGCGGTGCACAAACTGATCGATCAGCACCCGGAATACGCGTGGGTTGGAGAGCAGCGGCGTGATGTCGCGGAACTGCACGCCGGGCGCGGGCCAATCAGGCACGGTGCGGATGTGGCTGCGGATGTAGTCGGCGGGGCTGATCGTGGACATGGGGAAGGGCTCGCTGAAGCTGGGGCCGCGCTGAGTAGCGGGAAGACCGCGGCGGCGAATAGCCCGCATCGTAGCGGCTTGCGCCGCGGCGGGCAGCCTCAGGCCGCCAGCTCGCTGCTGACCATGCGTGAGCGACCACCCTGCTTGGCGGCGTAGAGCGCAGCGTCGGCCCGCTCCAACATGGGCAGCCCGTTGGAATGCGTATCGGCGATGCAGGCAGCCACGCCAATGCTGAGGCTCAGGCGCCGACGCATTGGCGCGGCTTCATGGGGGATGGCGGCCAAGCGAATGCTGTCCAAGCAGCGTTGAGCCACCACCTGGGCCTCGGCCAAATCACACTCGGCCAGCAAGATGACAAACTCCTCGCCACCATAACGGCACACCGCATCGGAGCTGCGACCGGCACAAGCGCGCAGCAGGTCGGCCACCCGACGCAAGCAATCGTCTCCGGCCACATGACCATAACGGTCATTGAAAAGCTTGAAGTGATCAATGTCCACCATGATGCAGGCCAGCGAATGGCCATGCCGCGCGCTGCGCTGCCACTCTTGTTGCAAGAGCTGGTCGAAGTAGCGACGGTTGCCCACGCCGGTCAGACCGTCGGTGATGGACTGTCGCGCCAGCAAAGCATTGGCCTCTTTCAACTCGGTCTCTTGGCGCTTGCGCTCGCTGAGGTCGGTGATGACGCATACAAAGCGATGGGTGGTCTCGGTCTTGACCTCGGCCACACTGAGTTGCAAGGTCAAGAGCCGGCCATCGCGGTGCCGCGCGCTCAGTTCCTGCGGGCGGCCCAGCATGGCGGCCGGACTCAGGCGCTCGCCCATCCAGATGCCAAAAAGCAGATCGATATGGCTGCCCTGCAGCTCCGGGGCGCTGAAGCCGAAGAGCGCCTCGGCCGCCGGGTTCAGCTCCAGCACATGGCCGGCCGTGTCCAAGGTCAAGACGCCATTGGGCGTGGCGCGCACAAAGGCCGTCAAATGCGCCTTGCTGGCCGCCAAGCGTTGCTGCTCGCGCACCAGATCGCTGACATCCATGCGAACGCCAATCGTGCCACCCGAGGGCAAGGGCCGCTCATAGACCCGAATCCAACGGTCACTGGGCAGTTGCAGATGCTGCAAGAGCGGTTCGGCAGCAGCGTCAGCGCGCAGACGACGCGCGGCGATGCGCTCGGCCAACCAGTCCTCCTCACGACCCACCGCCCCGGGCACGCAACCCCGGCGGATAGACGTGCGCACCAGTTCTTCAAAGCGCACGCCAATCTTGAGATCCGCTTGCATATGCGGATAGATGTGCAAGAGCTGAGGGTTGAAGGCCACCAGACGATCTTCTTCATCAAAGATTTCGACGCTGGCGGGCAGGGCGGCAATGGCTTCATCCAGAGTGCTGCGGACTTTTGCTGCCGTGCGCTGCGCGCCGCGCAAGGCCCGCAAGCCCAGCAGGGCGGTCAGCACCGCCATCAACAAGGCGGCGCAAGCCAGCCCCAGCACCCAGGCACCCAAAGCACTCGTACCGCCGCCGCTGACCTCGAACCAAGGGCCGCGTGCCACCAGCACCACCAAAGCCAACATCGAGCCCAAACACGCCGTCAACGCCAAGCCCAAGGCGGATGGCGCGACTGAAACACTGGGCTGGGTGGACGAGGTGGCTTTCATTGCCGCTCAGGCTATCGCAAGCCTCAGCGCAGGCACCATCCCCCCACAAGGAGGGGCTGTTTCGATCGCGCGACAAAGCGCCCCCGGGAAATCCCTAGGCTAGCTGCCGCGCGTTACCGGCATCTCGATCTCGCTGGCCACTTGGCGCATATGGCGTGCCAATTCCAGCTTGGCCAATGAGTTGCGGTGGACCTCGTCCGGGCCATCGGCCAGCCGCAAGGTGCGCTGGTGAGCCCACATCATGGCCAAAGGCGTGTCATCGCTGACGCCCATCGCGCCATGCACCTGAATCGCCCAATCGATGACCTTCAGCGCCATGCTGGGCGCCACGATCTTGATCATGGCGATCTCGGCCTTGGCGACCTTGTTGCCCACTGTGTCCATCATGTAGGCGGCCTTCAAGGTCAAAAGACGGGCCTGCTCAATGCTGCAGCGCGCCTCGGCGATGCGCTCTTGGGTGACGGTCTGCTGGGCAATCGGCTCGCCAAAAGCCACGCGGGCGATAGCGCGCTGACACATCAGTTCCAGCGCCCGCTCGGCCGCGCCGATGCTGCGCATGCAATGGTGGATGCGGCCGGGGCCCAAGCGCCCCTGGGCAATTTCAAAGCCGCGCCCTTCACCCAGCAAGAGATTGCTGGCCGGCACGCGCACCTCTTTCAGTTCGATCTCCATATGGCCATGCGGCGCATCGTCATAGCCAAACACGCTCAAGGGGCGCTTGACCCTCACCCCTGGCGTATCGGCCGGCACCACGATCATGGACTGCTGCTCATGGCGGCCGGCTTCCGGATTGGTCTTGCCCATCACGATATAGACCGCACAACGCGGGTCGCCCGCGCCGCTGGACCACCACTTGCTGCCGTTGATCACGTAGTCATCGCCATCCCGCTCGATGCGGCATTGGATATTGGTCGCGTCGCTGGAGGCCACCTCGGGCTCGGTCATCAAGAAGGCCGAGCGGATCTCGCCGCGCAGCAGCGGCTCCAGCCATTGGTTTTTCAAATCTTCTGAGGCGTAGCGTTCCAGCGTTTCCATATTGCCGGTGTCCGGTGCCGAGGCATTGAAGACCTCGGCCGCCCAACTGACCCGGCCCATGATTTCGCACAGCGGCGCGTACTCCAGATTCGACAAGCCTTCGGGCGCCCGGCTGGAGCGGGGCAAAAACAAATTCCACAGGCCGGCGGCACGCGCCAGCGGCTTCAGCTCTTCGACCAGCCGAGTCGGCACCCATGCGTTGCCAGCCCGTCGGTTGGCATCCACTTCCTCGAAAAAGCGCCGCTCATTCGGGTAGATATGAGCTTCAAAAAAAGCCAACAGGCGCGCTTGCAGGTCCTGGACCTTGGGGCTGTAGTCAAAGTTCATTCGAATTCGCTCTTTCGGGCTGCAGTCTCGGCAGTGTGGCCGAAAGCGGGCCGCGGGGCTGTCGCCGATGTGGCAAGTTTCAGCCCCGCCCAAGACAGGTTTGGCCTCTGTCTGTTACCGTGCGGCCTTAGAAAAAGTTGGTGAATTGGAACAATACGCATGAGCGAAGAAAACAAGCGCGCCCAAGCAGCCGCCCTCGCCGTCACCCCGGACGATTTGCGAGGCATTCGCCGTGGGATCGAAAAAGAAAGCCTGCGCGCCCGACCAAATGGCACGCTGGCATTGACGCCACATCCGGCGGCCATGGGCTCGGCCCTGACGCACCCGCACATCACCACCGATTACAGCGAGTCGCAGGTCGAGTTGATCACCGGTGTGCACAGCAGCGTCGAAGCCTGTTTGCAAGAGTTGACCGAGGTGCACCAAGGCGTCTACCGGGTGCTGGACAAGCAAAGTTGCGGCCAAGAAGCCGAACGCCTGTGGGTCGGCTCCATGCCCTGCGGCCTGCCCACCGACGAGACCATTCCACTGGGGCGTTATGGCAAATCGAATGTCGGGCGCTCCAAGAGCGTCTACCGCATGGGTTTGGGCCAGCGCTATGGCCGGCGCATGCAGACGATTTCGGGCATCCACTACAACTGGTCTTTGCCCGGCGTCAGCAGCGAACAGTATTTCTCGCTGATTCGCAACTTCCGCCGCCACTCCTTTGTGTTGCTGTATCTGTTTGGCGCCTCGCCGGCCCTATGTTCCAGCTTTGTGGAAGGGCGCCGTCATGAGCTGAAGGCGCTGGGCGGCCACACGCTCTATATGCCTTACGGCACCTCGCTGCGCATGGGCCGTTTGGGCTATCAAAGCGATGCCCAGTCTTCGCTGGCGGTCAGCTACAACTGTTTAGAAAGTTATGCCGACTCGCTGCACGAAGCGCTAACGCGGCCTTATCCGGCCTATGAAGCGATTGGCGTGCGCAACCCTGGCGGCGACTACAACCAGCTCAGCACCAGCTTGCTGCAGATTGAAAACGAGTTCTACGGCACCATCCGCCCCAAGCGCGTGATTCAAGCGGGGGAGCGCCCCTTGCATGCGCTGCGCGAACGTGGCGTTGAGTACGTCGAAGTGCGCTGCATGGATCTGGACCCCTTTGTGCCGGTGGGCATCAATGCACAGACGATTCGCTTCCTCGATCTCTTTTTGCTGCATTGCCTGTTGACCGACAGCCCGCCGGACACCCCGGCCGAGATCGCCACGCTGGCCGAAAACCAGCACCTGGTCGCGGCACGCGGACGCGAGCCCGGCTTGAAGCTGACGCGGGCCGACGGCAGCCAAACGCTCTTGAGCGACTGGGCGGCCGAGCTGCTGGCGCAATGTGCGCCCATGGCCCGCATGCTGGACGAAGCCCAAGGCGGCACCGCCCACGCGGAAGCCCTGGCCGCCGCTAAGGCCACGCTGGCCGATCCGCACAGCACCCCCTCGGCCCGTGTGCTGCGTGCCATGGCCCAGGACTTTGACGACAGCTATATCGACTTTCTGCGCCAGCAGTCCGAGCAGACCCGCAAGACGCTGATGGACCTGCCCTATAGCGAAGCACAAGCCCAGCGCTTCAAAGTACAGGCCGAGGCATCCTTGGTGGAGCAGGCGCGCATCGAAGCGGCAGACACCTTGCCCTTTGATGAGTACCTGAGGCAATACCTGTCCCCGGCACGCATGGAAGTTTGATCAGGGCAGGCGCAATTCCGTCAAACGCCAGCTGAACAGGCCCTGGCGACTTAGCACCAGGTCGATCGGGTCTTCATCCTCACCCGCCTGGCGCACGCTGAACACAAAGCGGTTCAAACCCTCGTAGCGCATCTGAGTCTCCAGCCGCTTTGGCAGCTCTGCATCGGACTTGTCGGCGCCCTGTGGCTTCAACAGGGCTTGGGCCGGGCTCTGGCCTCGCAACAAGCGCGCCAGGCTGTCTGGCGTGATCAAGGCATCCACCATAGGCCCCAGCAAGGCCCCAGCCACCGCCGCCCCCATCAGCGAGGCTGCGGTGGGTTGCCCCTGCGCGTTCTGTCGCGACAAGGCCAAACGCTGATGGACACCGACTTTCAAGTTGGCCCGCAAGGCCGGAAAGTCGATCCAGGCGGCCAGCCGTTCACCCTCATGCGCAGCGGCCGCGGCCTGCATGCGCTGCAAGCTCAGGTAAGGGCTCAGGTACAGCGCGAGCACGGCCACCACCAAGCAAGAAGCTCCGGCCGCCAGTGCCCAGCGCCGTCTCGACACAAACCAGTTGGCGCTCACGTGCGCTCGCCCAGGGCCAGCTTCAGGCCAAAAGACAAGAACATCAGCCCGATCAGGCGATTCAAAGCATAGCCCCAGCGCCCACCCAAGCGAAGCCGCCGACTGGCCTGAGCGGTGGCATACGCCAGGCCGTGGCACCACAACATGCCATTGAAATTGAAGATCGCCCCGAGCAGCAAGAAAGCCAAGGCCTTGTGCGGCGCGTCGGGCGCGATGAACTGCGGCACAAAGGCCAAGAAAAACAGCGCCACCTTGGGATTGAGCACATTGGTCAAGAAGCCCTGCGCAAAGATCTTGCGATAGGACAGCATCACCGGCTGCTCCGCCGCCTGCGTCGGGGTCCGGCTCGGTTTTCTAGGGCTGAAGAGCATGACGACACCGAGATAAACCAGATAGGCCGCGCCCAAATACTTCAAAAGCCCGAAGGCCCAGGCCGAACTGGCCATCAAAGCAGATAGCCCCAAGGCCGCCGCCAAGACATGCAAACAGGTGCCCGCGCCTATGCCCAGAGCCGCCGCCGAGCCCGCACGCCAGCCCTGGGTGGCGCTGCGCGTCATGATGAGCATCGAGTCGGGCCCAGGCGCCATATTCAGCAGCAAACCGGAGGCCACAAAAAGGGGTAAATCTTGAATGCCCAGCATGGCGACTGAAACTCCGCAAAAGCGCTCCATCATCGGAGCCGCATCTCAAAGCAAATGAATGTCAAAGCGGCGCAGGACCAGCGCAAAAGCGGCAAAACACAGCACCGTGATCAGCACGCTGAAGACCAGGCTGAGCCAGAACCCAAAACGCGGCAACAGCGCCGGGAAAACCAGAAACATGGGCAGCGTCGGGATCACATACCAAAAGGTGTAACGCGCATGGTTGGCGATCTTGTCCATGGGCTGCTTTTCAAGATACAGCCAGATCAAGGCCAATAACGTCACCAAGGGCAAGGCAGCGATCAGGCCACCCAATTTGTCACTGCGCTTGGCGAACTCCGAAACCAAAACCACCACGCCGGCAGTCAACAGATATTTGATGATCAGCCAAGCCATGGTGATGTGGTGATGCCTTTGCTCAAGACTCAGTGTGGGCGCTGCAAGGTGTAGAAGACTTCCACCGCATCCTTCATCTCGCCGCGCGTCCAGCCCTTGGCTTGATAGAAACGATCGGCCCGGGTGTTGGCCTCGGTGCCCAGCGTCACTTGCGCATGGCCCAGGCTGAACAACCAGTCAACCGCCAATTGGAGCAAGGGGCCACCGGCACCCAGGCCCTCTTTGTCGGGATGCACAAACAAGGCCCAGATCGAAGCATCGGCCTTGGCGGCATAAGAGAAAGCAATCACCACGCCGTCTTGCTCACACACCCAGCCACGACCCAGCGCTTCGAGATAGTCCTCGTACATCTGCACGGTCACTCGCGCCGGGTTGTTCAGCTTGTTCTCTCGCACCGCCAGGCGAATGGCTGACATGGCGGGAATATCGGCGCTTGTCGCCTGTCGGAAATGAAGGGGCATGGCCTGGGGCTTCTAAGCAATCTCTGAGGAAACCGCATTGTGAAGCACGCCAGGGACCAGCACCTTTCGGCGCGGACCTTGGCGATTCAGGCTTGAATTGACGCGCGACTCAGGCGACCGTCTTCTTCACCGCCTCGGCGGCTTCAGCGGCCGATGCTGAAGCATCTTTGCTCAACTCATTGGCGCTCTCGGACAAGGCACTGGCAGCGTGCTTGGTGGAGTCCCAAGCCTCGCCTGCAGCGGCGGCGGCTTTCTCGGCCACCTCGCCGGCCACGGCCTTGGCTTCATGGGTTTTTTCAGCGGCGATTTCGGCCACATTGCTGGCAACTTCCTTGCTGGAGTCCCAGGCGCTGCTGGCCACTTCGGCGGTCTTGTCTGCCAACTCGCTGACGGCGAGCTTGGCTTCATGCGCCTTCTCGGCGGCCACTTCGGCCACCTGCTTGCTGGCTTCTGCCACGGCCTCACCGGCTTGATGCGCGGCTTCCTTGACCTTGTTCCACAAATCGGACATGACTCTTTCTCCCTGTTGCGCTAACGATGGAATGTGCCGCTGGGTTCAGGTGCGCAGCGCGATGACAGCGCGCGGCCCACCCCCAAAGACTCGGCAACGCCCGCATTCTGCGCGAGCATTTACGCAATTAGGTGTCGATTTGCTGACAAGTGCCAGCAACCCCCTAATTCCTCAGACCAGCGGCTTGCTCCAGCATCAAACGCCGCACCATGCGCACCGGCGCGCTGCCATGGCTCAAGAACTCTTCGTGGAATGCCTTCAGCTTGAAAGCCTCGCCACGCTGCGCTTTCAGTTGCTCGCGCAGCGCCAGGATCTCGGAAAATCCCGCAAAGTAACTGCTCAGTTGTGCGGAACTCACTTGCGCCCGGTGCCATTTTTCCTTGGCCTCGGTCTTGGACTGAAAAGCCTCGCGCTCCAGCAATTGCAGGGCCTCAGACTCAGACATGCCCAGCACATGCACGCTGTAATCGAGGATGGCGTTAGAGACCACGCGCAAATTCCATTTGGCGTACATCAGGCCCATCTCCAGGCTGGGCTTGCCGTCCACCGCACCCCAGCCGCTCTCCATCATCATGCGTTCCGCATAGACGGCCCAACCCTCCACCATCGCCCCGTTGCCAAACAAGGTCTTGATCTTGGAGGGTGATTTGTTCGCATGCAGCAGCTGCACATAGTGGCCGGGAATGGCCTCATGGATGTTCAAGACCTGCAACATCCAGTGGTTGTACTCACGCAGAAAAGACTCGGCTTCGGCGGGTGTGTACTTGTCCAGCGGATCGACGTTGTAATAGGTGTCACCCTTGGGGTCCAAAGGTCCCGGGGCGCTGATGGAAGCGCCAGCCACGCCGCGCATATAGGCCGGCGTCTCGCGCACGACCAGGGGCCGGCTCGGGTCCAAGCTCAACAAATCATGCGCCGTGACCCAGGCGGCCAGCGCCGGGATCTGCGATTTGATCTCGTCGACAAAGCGCTCAGGCGCCACATGGCGCTCAGACAATTTGTCGATCACCCGGCCGATCTTGTCAAAGCGGTCGGCCGGCTTGGCGGCATCGCCGAACAAGCCCGGCCAGAGTTGCTCCGAGAGCTCGTCCATGCGCTGCAAGAGGCGCGCCTTGTCGGCCAGCGCCCGTTGATACAGGCCGGCGGCATCCACACTGGCTTGAATCTCATAGTCAAACTTGGCCTCGAACAAGGCCTTGCCCAGGCGGAAGCTGCGGCCACCGCCGGACTGCTCAAGCGAACGATCTATGCGCTTCAAGGCGGCGATATGCGCAAGCACCGCCCGCAGGGCTTGGGCGTTATGGCGCTGCAGCGATGCTGCGGCCTCACCCTTCAATCCCGCTTGCTTGATGGCCTTGGGGATGTCTTCGCGGAACAGGACCAAGCCACCTTCGAGCTGATCAATGGCCAGCTTCAGATGCACCGGGCTGGGGTTCTTCAGCTGCTTCAGCGCGGCTTGGTAGTAGGCCGGCACCTGGCGCAAGCGTTGATCGATCCAGGCCAAGCGCTGGCCCGCCGGCGCATAGTCCGGCTTGTTCAGCAACTGAGCAAAAGGGTCGGCCACATTGGATTCGCTGGCGTCCCACTGATCGCTGCGCAGCTCGGTCATGCTCCAGCGCATGGCGCGCAAATGGTTATCCAACAGGGCCAGATCGCCGAGCTGGGCCGGCGTCAGCGCGGACTTGCCGGCGGCCTGAAGGCGGCCCGGCAAGTCGGCCAGACGCTGCAACCAGCGCTCACAAAAAATCAGCAAGGCCTGCCGACGCGCTTCGGTGGGCGCTGGCAGCTGGGCGGCTGCCTCAAAGCGGCCAGCGGCCACGGCGGCGTCTGGGACGAGACGCCAATAGTCCGCCAAAAAGGCATCCACCTCGGTTTCAAACTGCAGAGCAGCGGCAGCCTGCACTTGCGCACTGCTCGGAGCCTGAACGGCAAAGGCCGGCGGGGCCAGATTCAGCAAGGCCGAGAGCGACAACACGGAGGCCGCGCTCAGGCGCGCAGCGAGGGCAGACTTGATTTGGGCTTGTTTTTTCATGCGGACTCAGAAAGTTCAACCCGGATGCTAGCGGCTAGCAAGTACGGGCTGGCTTCTGCTATCGTCAACCCGGCCACCCTGGCGCCCATCAAAGCTCAAACCAAGGCCTCACTTGATTGGCAAGTCTCTGCTTCAACGTGCATTGGCATGGGGTCATGCGGGCGCCATCCTGGGCATTTTTGTCGGCCTGACCTCGGTCGCCATCTTGGCCCAGACCGGCTGGGCCATCCGCCAGGATCGCGAGCTGACCTTGGAAGCCGAGCGGCAAAGCGGCCTCGTCACCGCACGCTTGCTGGAAGAACATGCGGCCCAGCAGCTGAAGGCCGCCGCCAGTCGCCTGGAAGTGATTGCCTCGATTGCGGCCATGGGGCCGATGAGCGAGGCCGAGGTCGATCAGCACATTCGCACGCTGATCGAGGAGCAACTCAAATCCAGCCGCACCGCCAACGCCCTGCAGTTTGTCAATCTGCAAGGCCTGCGCTGGGCCAGCATGACCGACTTTCCGGCCTTTGTGTTTGCACTCGAGGAGCGGGAGTTCATTCCCTTTTTGCTGAAGAACCCCGAGCATCGCGGCCTGGTGTTTGGGCGCCCTTTCAAGCGCTTCATTGACGGCGAGTTGGTGCTGCCGATGGCGCGCAATCTCTACGAGCGCGGCGGCCGCCATGTGGGCCTGATCAGTACCGAGGTGAATGTCGACTACTTCAGCGGCATCTATGCGAATGTGGCCAAGAACAACCGGGCGGTGGTGCAGCTCTTTGCCGAAGCCGGCTTTGTGGTGGCGCGCTCACCGGAGGACGCGCGAACCGCCACCGCCGACCTGAGCAGCGGCCCGGCGATGCAGTCCCTGCAAGCGGGGCCCCAGGAAGGCTCAGTGCAGGACCAAAGCCTCTTGGTGGACGGCGTGTCGCGCCTGCTCAGCTACCGCAAGATCAGCGGCTTTCCCCTGGTGGTGGGCTTGGGCCGCGACTATGACGACATCTTGGCCACCTGGCGACAACGAGCCTGGGACCGGGTGCTGTTCTCGGGCGTCTTCATTGCCCTGCATCTGCTGCTGACCTATGTCTTGCTGCTGCATATGCGGCGTTTGCAGCAATCAGAGGCCATGCTGCGTGAAAGTGAAGCCAAGTTCGTCGATCTGTTTCAGCGCTCGCCCGTTCCGCTGGCTCTGGTTTTGGTGCAAAGCCAGCAGACGCTGGAGGCGAACGATGCCTTGCTGAAACAGTTCGGTCTGGATCGCCGAGACCTGGCCGCGCATTCGCCGATGGACGCCCAGCATTGGCAGGACCTGCAGCAGCGAGAGACCTATCTCACCCTGCTGGCCAAGGCCGAAGAGATCGACGGCTTCGAAGCGGTGCTCAGGCGCCGTGACGGCAGCTTGTTCACCTGCCAGTTGGCGACCCGTCGTATCGACACCGGTGGCCGCCCAGTGGGCATCTTGTCGGTCATCGATATCAGCCAGCAGCGCCAGGTCGAACAGGACATTCGGGAGCTGAACGCCAAGCTGGAGCAACGGGTCTCTGAGCGCACCCATCATCTGGAAGACGCACTGGCCACGGTCAAGAATATGCAGGGCGAATTGGTGCGCTCCGAGAAGATGGCGGCCCTGGGTTCCTTGGTGGCCGGCATTGCACATGAACTGAACACCCCCATTGGCAATGGCGTCACCATGGCCAGCACCATAGAAGCGCAAAGCCGCGCCTTGATGGAAGAGTTCGGCTCAGAGCGGCCGCGCCGCTCGCGCATTGAGCCGGTCTTGGGCGCCATTCAACAAGGTGCCGACATCTTGGTGCGCAGCCTGGATCGCGCTGCCGCGCTGATCTCCAGCTTCAAACATGTGGCGGTGGATCAGTCCAGCGACCAGCGCCGCAGCTTTGATCTGAAGGACACCATTGCCGAATTGGTCTTGATGCTGGAGTCGATGTACCGCAACAAGCATCAGGTGGTGCTGGACTTGAGTACGGGTCTGCAGATGGACAGTTATCCCGGCGCATTGACCCAGGTGTTGACCAATTTCATCAGCAACTCGGTGGCCCATGCTTTCGCCGAGGGCGAACAGGGCGAGATGCGTATCAGCAGCCGTTTGATGGCCGAGGAACAGGTCGAGATCGTCTTCAGTGACAACGGCCGCGGCATTCCGCCCGAAGACCTAGACCATGTGTTTGAGCCCTTTTTCACCACCAAGCTGGGCCAAGGCGGCTCGGGCCTGGGCATGAGCATCGTTTACAACTTAGTCACCGGCGTGCTGGCCGGCAGCATCTCTTTGTCCAGCGCCGTCGGCAACGGCACTCGCCTGCGTCTCACATTGCCGCTCAAAGCCCCGAGCTTGGGTGGGCCGGTGGACTGAGCTGGGCTATTTGTAAATGCCGGTACCGAGACATAGATCGGTGCCGGGCACCCGTTCCAGATAGCCGGCCTTGTCTTCCATCTGCTTGCTGACCGGATTGGGCCAGCGGTAATTGACCCAGCCCTTGCCCTCGGGGGTGGCAAAGCAAACGCGAACGAACTCGCGGATCAGGTAAACGCCGTCTACATCGCGCATATCGTACTTATTGGTACCACGGATGCGCGGGTTGATGCCGTGGATGACTTGAAAACCTTTCGGGTCCACCGAGTACAGGTAGAGGTCGCCATTGCGATTGATTTCGCTCTTGCTGTTGAAGGGGCTGGCCGGGTTGTTGAACTCGAGCACGGCCTTCTCTCGCCCATGGGTCTTCAAATAGTCCTGCGCTTTTTTCATCAGCGCGGTGGCTTCCTCGGCTGTGCTTTTTCGCTCATTGGCCCAGGGCGTGCTGGACATGACACTCAGCAGCAAAGCCATCGTCAAGGTCTTGAATGCCCGGTGCTTCATGCTGAATCTCCCCGCTGTGAAGTGAAGTGGTGTGCGAGCGGTGAACGGCGCTCAGCCATATTAAGTCAACGCTTGGCTCGATAATGACGTTCCACCAGTTCTTTGATTGCGACCCAGCGCGCTCTGGGTTCATGCGTGCCCCCGTGGCAGCCGACCTTCTGACCATGATGACCGGATCCGCCCAACTCTCCACATTTTTCAAGCGAGCCAGCGCCTGCGCTGCGGCGCTGCTGCTCCTGTGCAGCTGCTCCAGCCTGCGCAGTCCGTTTTCTGGCGAAGAAAAGGCCGCGCCCAAGTCGCAGGTCTATCTGCGCGAGAACTTTCAGGCCGACGAGACTTTTTCGCGCCTGTTTGACGGCAATGTCGAAGAAACCTGTGAAGCGGCACGGCGCGCCTTGCTGAGCCAGGGCTATCTGATCAGCGACCTGCCGGACAAAAGCCGCGTCAATGGCCGCAAGCGCTTCCAGCCCGAGGGCGAGGTGCATGTGGAGATCAACTTCAATGTGGTTTGCGTGCCCGATGGTCAAGGCGACCGCCTGACCACCGTTTTTGTGTCGGCGCTGCAAGACCGCTACTCGCTGAAGAAAAGCCCCAACTCGACCAGCATCGGCGTGAGCGCCATCGGCTCGATCTCTTTGCCCTTGTCGTCCTCGGATGACGCCTTGGTGAAGGTGGCCTCGGAGACGATTCCGGCCGGCGCGTTTTACGACCGTTACTTCGCGCTGATGCAGCGTTTGGTGAGCGAGCGCGCCGCCGACAAGTAAAGCAGCCTCCTTAGCGCTGAGGCGCTTCACCGGCCAGCGCCTGCAACTGGCCCAGCAAGGCCTGCAGGTGTTTTTGGCGCAGCTTGTCCTGCGCCGCTGCCACCGAGGCCTCGGCCCATTCGGGATGGCTGCGCGCCGCAGCCAATACCCCCAACAGAGCCGCTGACTGCTGCGCATCCAGCCACAAACCCAGCTCGGTGCGCAAGATACCCAGAGCCGCATGGCCTCTTTGCTCCAGGCCGGCCAAAAGGCTCAGATGCTGGCGCGCCAGCAGCAGCAAGGCGCTGTCCTCCAGGCTCAAATCGATGCTGCCGCGCAACTTGTTCAGCAAGCGTCGCCCGACCAAACCACCGCCCTGGCTGAGCACCCCGCCCACCGCTGCGCCCACACTGGTGGCCGCGCCCAGCGACAGACCGGCCAGCGCCACGTCCAGCCCCAGGCCGATAGCGCCACCAATCGCTGCGCCGCGGCCCAAGCGTTGGCCGGCATCCTTCAAGGCCTCGGGCTCGAACAAATCAGCCTCCCAGCGTCCCGCCAGCTGCGGCAGCTCGGCCACCTCAGCGCTGTCTGGCGCAAAGCCGTGCAAGGCCAAGAGTGTTTGTAAACCCTGCAAGCTGCGTGCCGCCACCCGGCCTCGAAACGCCTGGATGCGCGCTGCGCGAATCTGCGGGGCGGCTTGGCTGGGCTTGTCGAGCGCTTCGCGAGTCGCCGCCAGGCTCAGCAACATCTCGGCCAGCAAACGCAGGCTGGCCAGATGGCGCGCTTCGGCTTCCTGACGCAGATGTGTGGCCACCGCTTGCAGAGCTTGGCGCCGCTGGGGCAAGAGGGCGCCCAAGTCCGAATACAAATGCTGCTCAGAGCCAACAAAGGGCGCCACCGCATCAAAGCGCACATAGGCATGCAGGCCGTGGGCAGCCAAGAGGCGCCGCCAAGCCGGTTCTTGCGAGGCGGCACTTTGAACAAAGTTCAGCACCGGCATCAAGGGTTTGGCACAGAGCATCAAAGCCTCGATCTCGCTCTCAAACTTGGGCAAGGGCGTTTCGCGGGCGTCGATCACCAAAAGCGCCGCATCCGCCTCCAGCAGGCAGCGCAAGACCTTGGCCTCTTGCTCAAAATCGCCCTCCGCCGCCGGGCCGCCCAAAAAGGCTTGCAAACGCTGCTCACGGCTCAGGCGGGCATCGAGCTCTTGCAAATAGTCCAGCAACGCGGGTGCATCCTCCAGGCCCGGCGTGTCCAGAAAACGCAGGGTTTGCGGGCCGGCCTTCAGCAGCAGCGCCTCGATATGCCGGGTGGTGCCGGGTTGCGAAGAGACCTCGCCAAAGTCGGCGCGCCGCGTCAATGTGCGCATCAAAGACGTCTTGCCCGCATTGGTGTGGCCCACCAGGGCGAAGCTGAGCGGGCTGCTTTCAGCGCGCATCTTGAGCTCCCAAGGCGGCGGCCCAGGTCAGCGCATGCGCCGCCTCATCGAATACCGCATCGGGCGGCGCATCCAGTTGCGCGAGCCATTGGCGCCAGCGCTGCAGACTCGTTGCACTGAGCTCACCGCCGGCCAACAAAACGGCAAGGCTAGCGACCTGGCTACCGGCGTCACGCAAAAAGCGCTCGGTCGCGCGGTCCGGGCTGGCAGAGGCATTGCAGACCAGCAGCAGACCTTGCGCCTGCAGCGATTGCAGCTGGGCCAGCAGTTGCCGCTTGTCCGCCACCGAGCCATCGCAGCGCGCTTGCAACAAGGGCTGGGGATTGCCGCTGAAGGCCGGCAAAGGCGGCCAGGTCAGGCTTTGGGGCAGCTCATAGCCAATCAGCGCCAGGCCGGGCCGGGTAGGGGCTTGAGCACGCCGGGGCGCTGTGGCGGCCGCATTGGGGCGGTGTTCAGGGTCCAAGACTTCGACCGCCTGCATGGCCTCAAAGCGGGCCAGCAAACGGCGCACATAGGGGTCGCTGACGTCCACGCCCACCCAAGGCCGCAGCTGAGTCCACAAGACCAGGGCGCTGATCGCCAAGCACAAGAGGCGCAAGCCCAAGCCATAGACCAAGGTGCAGCCCAGCAGCCAAATGGCCCAGCCGCGATGGTCGCCGCTGCCCTCCAGCAAATGGCCCACATCAGGCGTGGCAAAGCCCCACTGGGCCGGCAGCCAGCCGATCAAGCTGGCGAAGCGGGCAAAAGCGCTGGCGTCGAGGATGGTGGTCTCCCAAGTCAGCTGAAATGACATGAAAGAAAAGGCCGCCAACAGGCCCAGCAGCGTGAAGACAAAGGCCAAGCTCCAAACGGCATGGTTCAGCAGACCCAAGGCCCAAGCGGCCATACGCGCAGGCCCACGCTGCAAGAGCGCTTGCATGGCCTCCAAGAGCAATCGGCTGGGCTCGCCGCCCAAGCCCGGGATGCGGGTGCTGGCGCGCAACAACGCCGGCAGAAAGCCGCCCCCCGATCCACCAAAAACAAGCGCCGCCAACCAAAGCAACAAGCTCAGCAGATGTGGGGCCAGAACGGCCACCAGCGCCGCCATTGCATTGATGCGCCGGTCACTGCCCACCACGGCGTTGACCAGGCCATAAGACAAAAGTCCCACCAACAAGGCGGCAAACGCCGCCACCAAGAGCAGGCGCCCGCGCCAATGGCGCATTTCATGGTCCAGCCCCAGTTGTGGCGCCAGCAAGGCGGCGCGCGCCAAGACGCGGTCGGGGCCGCTGTCAAAAGCGGCATGCGCCTCGCGCATGGCTTGAATATCATCAAGGCCGTGCTGGCGTGGCCCTTGCTCGGCCAGTTGCACGGCCTGCATCTGAAGCAAACGAGCGAAGCTGGCCGAGCGGCAAACTTCTGCGGCTGAACTCGATTTCAAGAAGGAATCCCCTGGCGCCGCCCTGCGGCGCTGACACGCTGACTTTAGGCGTCAGTGTAGGGGTTGGGGCGGCTCGATTGGGGCAGCGCTCAGGGCACGCCGGCGTAATCGATATAGCCCTTGTTGATCTCGCTGAGCTTGCGCACCAGGGCATAGACGCCACCGCCTTCGCGGGTGCGACTGGCATCGGTATTGCCTTCAATGGTGTTCAACAAACCCCCGCTGACCGACACGATCAGGCCGGTGTGCCCCAGGCCCTTGCCATGGTCCATGATGAAGAGCATGCCGGGGCGCAAGAGCCCTGGATCGGCCTGGGCAGCCGCGGCCGAGATCAGCTTGGCGCCACGTGCCGGCGCATCCTGCCAGTGCTTGAGGCAGCCGCCGGTCTTCACCATCGGGTTGCGTCGGTGCAGTTGAGTGGCCGCCTGCTGGAAACACCAGTAGGTAAAGGCACAGCACCAGGAGAAGCCGCCGTCCAAGCCAACGCTGGCCAGGTACTTCTCTACATCCGGGCCGCGGTTGGAATTGGTGGGTTGTTCGCGCACCGGTCGTCCCAATTCAACACGAGCCACCTTGATGACCTCGGCCATCAAGGGGTCGAGGGCAGTGGCGGCTTGAGGCACGCTTTGTTGGCCGAACAAGACCGACCAGGTGATGGCGCCCACCTCGCCGTCTTGCTTCAGCGGACGGCCTTCGGGGTCCACATGGCGAGCCTGAAAGAGCTTGACCACTTGGCGCATCTTGGCGCCAAAGCTGCCCTCGCTCTCATCGAGCCGCAGGCTTGGATCATTCGCCAAGCTCAGAACCAAATTGAGTTGGGCCTTGAGCGCTTTGACGATGGTGGCGTCGGGCTCACCGGCCTTGATCGTGTGTCCAGGAAACAGCATGGCAACATCCTCGCTTCCTCACTGCCTGTGCCGAGTGTGGCGCAAGCTTGGCCGCCAGTGTGCGGACAAGAACCTTGCGCCAACATCCCTAGGACCGCGATCAAAGCCCATTGGCGCCACCTCAGGCCGCAGCCGCACGGCCGCCTGTGTTCCACTTGCGGCGTGAGTGAAACAAAAAAAGAAACCCCATTGAGCCCGGCCGCCAGCCCCAAAGCCGCACCGGCCCTGCCCAACCCCCGTCATCTGCAACGCCTGCCCGCCGGGCTGGACGCTGAAATGCTGCTGCGTGTGCGTCAAGCCGCGTACCAGTTGCCCCAGGTCAGCACGCCTGAGGACTTTGGCGAGGACGAAGACGCCAAGCGCCAAGAAGATCGCATGGACAAGCTGGGCTTGATCCTGCTGCAAAAAGCGGTGCCGGGTGCAAGGCCCAGTCGTTGGATCGCGCCGGACTTGATCAGCGTGGCACTGAGCCATCTGGACGTGATCGGCACTGCGCCGGCGGTGCGCGCTTTGATGCAGCAAAGACTCGGTCAGTTGGAGTCCGCCGGCATCAGCCGCTTTGGCCTGCGCTGGGAACGCTTGTGCAGCCAGAGCCTGAAGCTCTCGCAAGCGGGCTGGACGGTGCCGGTGGCTTTTCGCGTGGAGCTGGAGGCGGGCCCAGTCTGGGACTATTTCAGAGACGGCGATATGGCCGCTCTGCAAGCCGCCATCGGCCCGCAGCCACCTTATGCCCATGCCGCTGAACTGCTGAGCCACTTAGAGAACTTGTTAGCCCGCAGCGCTTCTGGTCACAGCGAGCATCTGGACTCATTGCTGCCGCGCTTGCAAGCCGAATGCGCCACGCCGCAGGCCCTGCCGGAGCTGAAGGCCGGCTGCACCCGCGCGCAAGACCGCTGGGAGCGCCGCGTCGCCGAGCTGAATGCCTTGGCCGGACTGAACAGCGAGTTAGCCTTCCAAGGCTATCCCGATACCTTTGACACCGCCCGCAATCTGCAGCGCTCGGTCACGCTTTACGTTGGCCCACCGAACAGCGGCAAGACCCACGCCGCCTTTGAGCGCCTGGCGCAAGCGCATGACGGCGCCTATCTGGCGCCGCTGCGTTTGCTGGCCCTGGAAGGGCGCGACCGCCTGGTCGGCCGCGGCGTGCCTTGCTCGCTGCTGACCGGCGAAGAGAACGTGCCGGCCGATGAGGCGCGCGTGGTCTCCAGCACCATCGAGATGGTCAACACCACACGGCCCATCGACGTGGCGGTGATCGACGAAGCGCAGATGCTTTTTGATCTGTACCGCGGCTGGGCCTGGACTCAAGCCATCGTGGCGGTGCCTGCCAATGAGCTGATCATCATTTGCTCGGCTTATGCGGTGCCCGCGATTGAGAACCTCTTAGGTCTATGCGGCGAGCGCTGCACAGTCCGGCATTTCGAACGCAAGCAAGAGGTGCAGCTGCTGCCCGCGCCGGTGCCGATTGCCAGCCTGAAGAAGGGCGATGCGGTGGTGGCCTTCAGCCGCCGCGAGGTGCTGATGTTGCGCGACCAGATTGCCGCCGCCGGTCATCCAGTCTCGGTGATTTACGGGGCTTTGCCACCGGAGGTGCGGCGCCGCGAAGCCGAGCGCTTTGCCAATGGGGCCAGCCATATTCTGGTCGCCACCGATGCCATCGGCATGGGTTTGAACCTGCCGATTCGCCGAGTGCTGTTCAGCACCCTGAGCAAGTTTGATGGCCAGGGCGACCGCGACTTGACCGTCTCCGAAGTGCACCAAATTGCCGGTCGGGCGGGGCGTTATGGCATGCACGACGAGGGCTTTTGCGGCGTGCTGCGCGAGGCTGAACCCAAGGCCGCGCGCATCCTGAAGGAGCTGTTGCCCAAGACGCCGCGCGCGCCGCGCGACTTCAAGGCGGCGGTGGCGCCCAACTGGTGGCATGTCAGCACGATTGCCAATCGGCTGGGGCTGACACAGTTGCGCGCCGTGCTGGGCGTCTTCATGGAGCAGCTGCGTCTGGACGATGCCCACTTCGCAGTGGCCGAGTTGGAGCAGATGTTGGAGCTGGCCGATGAGCTGGACCGCAGCGCCAAGGGCTTGGGTCTGAAGCAGCGCTTTATCTATGCGCAAGCGCCGGTCGACACCCGCACCGATGCCCAAGTGCAGCAGTTCCTCGATTGGACGCATCGCCACGCCTTGACCGGCAACGCTGGCTCGCCCTGGTTCTTGCAAGATGTGGATGAACACAGCCGCCTGGACCGCATGGAGCAGGCGCTGCGCTCTTGCACCTTGTGGCTGTGGCTGGATCTGCGCTTCCCCGGTGTTTATGGCCAGGTCGAGGCCGTGGTGGATTTGCGTGGCCGTTTGAACGACGGCATCGAGCGCCACCTCAAGGGCAAAAAGCCTTTGTGGCAGACGCGCGGCGGCAGGCGCTAGGCTGGCCCTACACTGGGCTGGAGCGAGCGGATGTTTTGAAACCTGCTTGCCAGCCCGTCTTGCCTCCGAGCATGCCTCCCGTGTACGTGCCTCACAGGCGCTACACCCGACCATTCCCGTGCCGCACTGCGCCGATTGAAGGACCTCGTTTCGGGCTTGCATGCCCCAAGCGCGGGAACCCGCAAGGGAATGGTCATGCCTGGATTTCTCTTCAAGCAAGAGAGCATCGCCATCGACGGCGTCGCCGATTTGATGATTCGCTCGCTGCTGGACAAGCAGCAGTTTGCCGACCCGTTGGGCGAGGCCGAGTCTTTGGGCATCTCTTCCGCTGCCTGGCCCTTGTTCGGCCTGCTCTGGCCTTCGGGTTTGCACTTGGCCGAGTTGATGGCCAAGCGAGCCATGGTGGTGGATGAAAGCATTTTGGAGATTGGCTGCGGCCTCGGTCTGGCCAGCCTGGTCAGCCACAGGCGCGGCGGCTTGGTCACGGCCAGCGATTCCCATCCACTGGCCGGCAGCTTTTTGCTGGAGAACCTGCGCTTGAATGAATTGCCGCCGCTGCGTTACTGCCACGGCAATTGGGCCAAACAGGTGGCGGGCCAGGCGCTGAGCGGCCGCGTGCCTTCGGTGCAGGGTCGCTTTGATCTAATCATTGGCAGCGATGTGCTGTACGAGCGCGATGAAGAGGGGCTTTTGGCCGCCTTCATCGCCAAACATGCTTTGCCGGCCAGCCAGGTCATGATCATCGACCCGGATCGCGGCAACCGCGCCGCTTTCAGCAAGCGCATGGCCGCCTTGGGCTACAGCCTGCAAGACAGCCCCATCAAGACTTCGGCCAGCGCCGAGGCTCTGGCCTACAAGGGTCGTTTGCTGCACTACACCCGCAGCCACAGCGGCCAGATTCATCGTTGCTGAAGGCCTGAGGAACGCCGCTCCTGGCTGTGTATAAGCTTGTGGATGGATCTTGAATAACTGAGGGCTTGTCCACAGGCCGAGGCAAGCGCCGCGACTTGTTCAGTTTGCTGCTTCCAGTTCAAGGCCTTCGGCACACAAGCTTTCACTGCTCCCAAGTGCTTGAATTTAGATGGAAAAACAGCCTTGTCCACAAAGACAGCCCGCCCCTATTACAACCACTATCTTTCTAAATCTAAATTCTTATAAGAGAAGAGAGAACTCGTTTGAGACTCAAACCCTGATGTGCTGGGGGATAGCCGTGCTGATGCCAGCGCTGCGCACGAAGTGCGCGCTTCATGTCACACTCTTGCCCCACGCACCCGCCTGATGCCGGTGTTGGAATCCCTTGAAGACAAGCACCCAACAACCCACGATTTACTCCGCCTCTTGCGGCTTTGAGTCTGCCTGCCAGATCTCGGCCCTGCCTGAAGGCCACCGCAGCCGCGGCCTGCATGGCCACAGCTATTTCGCCACCATCCGCGCCCATTTGCCCGAAGGCTGGGCACCGTTTCCTGGTGCCGAGGTGGAAGAACTGCGCCGCCGCTTGGAAGCCTGCGTGGCGCCGCTTGACCATGCGCTGCTGAACGCCTCCATCACCGAGCCGACCGACGAAAACATTGCACGCTGGATCAAGCATCGCCTGGAGCATGAATTCGGCGTGCCCGGCATTCAGCAGGTGGGGATTCAAAGCACCCAGCATTCGGGCGTGGATCTCGACGCCGATGGCATGGCTCATGTGTGGCGGCGTTATCGCTTCCAGGCCGCGCATCGCCTGCCCAATGTGCCGGCCGGCCATAAATGTGGCCGCATGCATGGCCATGGCTTTGAAGTGATTGTTCATGCCAACCAAGATTTGGGTGAGCGCGATCTGAGCGTGGACTACGACCATCTGGACGAGGTCTGGGCGCCTTTCCACATGCAGCTGAACTACCACTGCCTGAACGAGATCGAAGGGCTGAGCAATCCGACCAGCGAAGTGATCTCGGCCTGGTTGTGGGCACGCATGAAGCCGCAGTTGCCCGAGCTGTCGTGGTTGACCGTCTACGAGACCGGCTCTTGCGGCGCCAATTTCGATGGCCAGCATTACCGCATCTGGAAGGAGCTGACGTTGGACAGCGCGATCCAGCTCAAGCGCGCACCGAACGAGCATCCGCTGCGCGGCATCCATGGCCACACCTACACCTTGCGTCTGCATCTGAGTGCGGAGTTGGATCAACTGATGGGTTGGACGGTGGACTTCGGCGACGTCAAGACGCAGTTCGATCCGATCTTCAAGGCGATTGACCACCGGCCTTTGTTCGAGATTGCCGACCTGCCTGATGGCGACACCGCCAGTCTTTCGGCCTGGATCCTGGCCAAGGGCCGCGCCGTGCTGCCGCAGTTGGACCGGGTCGATATGTACGAAACCCGCGGCTGCGGCGCCATCGTCTGCGCCGATGTGGAAGGGCCGGTGATTCCCGTATGACTTACGCCGTCAAGGAAATGTTCTACACCTTGCAAGGCGAGGGCGCACAGGCCGGCCGGGCCTCGGTGTTCTGCCGTTTTGCGGGTTGTAATTTGTGGAATGGCCGCGAGGAAGACCGGGCCAGCGCGGTCTGCAATTTCTGCGACACCGATTTCATCGGCACCGATGGTGAAGGCGGCGGAAAGTTTGCCGACGCTGAAGCACTGGCCTCAGCGATTGCCAGCAAATGGCCGCAAGGCCAGCCCGGCAAGCCCTATGTGGTGTGCACCGGCGGCGAGCCACTTTTGCAATTGGACAAGGCTTTGATCGACGCTTTGCATGCGCGAGGTTTTGAGATTGCGGTCGAGACCAATGGCACCCAGCCCGCGCCTGAAGGCCTGGACTGGATTTGCGTCAGCCCCAAGGCCGATGCCGAGATCGTGTTGACCCGTGGCCATGAATTGAAACTGGTGTTTCCTCAGCCCTTGGCGCGCCCGGAGCGCTTTGCTGCCATGGACTTCCAACATTTCTTCCTGCAGCCCATGGACAGTGTGTTGAAGACTCAGCACACCCGCGACGCCGTGGCCTACTGCATGGCCCATCCGCAGTGGCGTTTGTCGGTGCAGATGCATAAGGTGATTGGGATCGCTTGATTCGCGCTGAAGCTTGAGAGCCAGCATTCGATTGCTGATGGCTGCTCCTTAGCAGGCCGACTGGGCACTCTGCCCCGCTCCTGTCCCCCGCCCCAGGCTATGCCTGGGTCTCCTCCTTTACCTCGCGGTTCAGAGCGCCCAGCCGTCCTGCTCCGGCAGGATTGGTCGTTGGCCAAAAGCAAACGCCAAGGGCGTCGGGTGTACGGTGAAGCGAAGTAAAGGGGGAGGGTCTGGCGTAGCCAGAGCCGGAGGACATGAGCGGAATCGTGCACCCGATGGACTTGGCCAGAGAAGGGCGTTGGTCCTATGCGCTAGACAGATTCACCGACAAAAAAAGGGGAGCTTGAAGCTCCCCTTGCTGCTTCACAAGGAAGCTATGAATTTTTTGCTCAGAAGGTATAGCCAATACCAAACGACAAAGCCAAGGGGTTCAGTTCGGTTTCGATGGTTTGGCCGGTGGACAAAGTGCCGGTGGTCTTCAACAAGACCTTGGTGACCGAGCCGTTCAATGACCAGCGATCGCTGAACTTCACATCCAAGCCCAGTTGCACCGTTGGGCCATAAGCGTTCTTCATCGACATGGTGGTCGGATTGCTGGGACTGCCGCCTGTCAGACCCGAAAGCGCTGAAGTGGCCTTGGCGTTGGAGAACACCGCATAGGTCAGACCGGCGCCCACAAAGGGACGGAACATGCTGCTCGGAGCACCAAAACGGTACTGTGCCGTCACGGTGATGGGCAAGGCTTTGACGTCGGCCAACTTGCCGGTCCCCTCGATCGCGCCGGCCCCCATCACATCGTGTTTGAAGGGGATGCCGATGGGCACATCGATCGCGATGTTCTCGGTCAGCATGTAGAAGACACCGCCGGTGATTTGACTGGCGTCTTTGATATCGACCTTGGTGCCTACCAAACTTGGCGCACTCAGGTCACCGCTGCTAACGGCTGGTTTGATCATGGTGGCGCCGAGTCGAACGGTGAGGCTGCCGACCGCTTGGGCTTGGGCGCTGCCGGCGGCCGACATGGCCATCAAGGCCATCGTGGCCAGACAGAAGAGATTGTTTTTCATGGTGCGATTGCTCCTGTGCTTTGCCGCGCTTTACAGCCAGCCCTTGAGGGTCAAGCTCTTGGAGATCAGCTGGCTGAGCAGCTGATGACCATAGGGCGTCGGGTGGAAACCGTCGGAGAAGGCATATGTCTTCCACCAGTCGGCACCCGTCACGCCACTGGGCGGCGCCGCGTTCAAGGCCGTGGCCGAACACGTCGCAAAGGTATAGGTCGGCAGACCATCGGCACCCATGCCGGTGATGGGGCAAGCCGGTGTCTTCACATTGGTCAGGCCGAACTGAGCCGGCATGGAGACCTGGTCATTGAAGGCGGTGTAGAAGTCGGCAATCGCGACCCGGCTTTCACCGGCAAACTTGCTGTCCAGCTGCTTGTTGAAGCCCTCCATCCACGAGCGGAACAAGGCCTCTGACTGCGCACGCGCGGTGGCACCGGCTGTACCGCCACCCGAGGCTGCGGCAATGCCGTCCAAGACCATCTGGAAGCGCGGTGTGTTGGTGATGCTGGGCATGTTCAGAATCACCACGCGTTGAGCAGACTTGTCCAGAACATTCGTCTTGATGCTGGCTTGGAAAGTGTCTGCCAGGGCCTGCATATAGGTCACGCCGCCGGCGGCAATGGTGCTGGCGCCACCGGCCATGATGGCGCCGACCTGGGTAGGCGTCAGCAAAGTGCCGAGCAGCTTCATGTAGGAAGCGCCGCTGTCTTTGGGGATGGCGAGATAGGCGCCGACCAAGTCGGCTGCATCATTGCCGCCACCGTCGATCACCACCAAGTCGGTGGCGTTGTAGGCACCCAGCGCAGCCGCTGTCGCCAATTGCACCGGCACGCGGCGCGGATCAGCGGCTACCAGCGTGGCGGAGTTGATCACGCCGCCGCCAATGGCGAAATTGGTGCACCCTGCTTTTGAATTGGGGGCAAAAGTCGTTCCGGTGAAAGCGTAGAAGTTGCACAGGGTCTTGCCGTACGCGGCGGCAATGCGCTCCGGGTAGATCTGGGTGTCCGCGCTCTGCACGGTGAACTTGAGCCCAAAGGTGCCCGAGTCAGCCAAGCTGTCACCGAACACCTTGACGGTGCTGACCTCAATTGGGGGCGTAGTGTCCGCGGTACTGCCGCCGCCACAGGCGGCAACAAGCAAGCTGCTTGCGAGCGCCGCGATCGTGAACTTCAAATGTTTCATGGGGTGTCTCCTGCTATTGGCCTTCATTGAGGCTCTGACTTTGACCGACCATGCAATCTAGCCACGCTTGTCGGCCCCCGGCATGGTGGTTTGCCCGAGATGACGTGATTTGCCATGATTTTTTGTGACGCTTTGACGACAAGAAAGTGCGTTTCTGTCACCCAGGCGACAAGTTTTTTAAGTGGTGTTGAAGCGGCCTTTGAGACACAAGTTCCGCCCCCGCTCAAAAGAGCCGATCACGCTATCTTTTTTCTAGGCCCAGGACTCTAATCACCTGCGTTTCGTCGGGACCAGACGACAAGCTCAAGGCTTTCACCGGTGAGGCCCTCGTCTTCTGTTTGCACAATCGATCGCTCTTGTTCAGCGCCTTTTTTGGTGCTTGAACCCCCAGCTCCGGCAATAGATCAGAGCACCAACGATTTTGAGAAAAAGGAGACACCCTCATGGACAGACGTAGCTTTTTGCGCAAATCGGTCATTCAGACCGGCGCCTTGATTACCGCCTCATCCGCACTGACCGGCCTCAGTGGTTGCATGAGCAATGACAACGGCTCAGGCATTGAGCCCCTGCCTCCCACCTTCCCCGGCAGCAGCACCGCCTTGCCCGACACGCCTCCCGCCAGCGGTGTCTTCAAGTTCCCGCAAAGCGTGGCCTCCGGTGACCCCAAGAGCGACGGCGCCCTGTTGTGGGCGCGTGTGGTGCCGAACTCGGCCGACGATGTCGTCACGGCCGCAGCCGACGCGAACTTCCAGGTGAAACTGCGCATCAGCAGCGCCGACAACGCCGCCCTGCTGGGCAGCAACACCGCACTGGGCGGCAATATCGACAGCGAGGTCGATGTGCCGGTCTACGCTTTCTATGACAACACGGTGCGCCACAAGATCAGCGGCCTCAAGCCTGCGACGGTCTACTACTACCAGTTCACAGCTGGCGACAGCCGTTCCAAGGTCGGCCGCTTCAAGACCGCACCGGCGGTGGATGCCGACATCGACAAGCTGAAGTTCGCCTTCATGACCTGCCAGGACTGGAGCGTCAACCACTGGGCCGGCATGAGCAGCCTGGCCAGGGAAGACCTGGACTTCATCGTCCACTTGGGCGACTACATCTACGAAGCCGTCGGTGCCAGCTATCAGGCCGGCGCGGTGGAAGCCGCCCACGGCGCCTTGGTGCTGCCGAATGGCGTGGCCCTGCCCAGCGGCGGCAAGTACGCCAACACCTTGGTGGACTACCGCTACCTCTACAAGCGCTATCGCAGCGACCCGCGCCTGCAAGCCTTGCATGAGCGCTTTGCCTTCGTCGCCATCTGGGACGACCATGAGTTCTCGGACGACTGCTGGCAAGACCGCGAAACCTATGACAACGGCAGCTACAACGCTGCGACCGGTGGTGACAATGTGGCCCAGCCCAGCCGTCGCCGCTCCGCCAGCCAAGCCTGGTTTGAGTTCATGCCAGCCGAGGTGTCCTTCACCTTGGACGCCGCCTCGGGCATCAACAATATTCGCATCTACCGTGACCTGAAGTTCGGGAAGCTGATGCATCTGGTGATGACCGACGAACGCCTCTACCGCGCCGACCACCTGATCCCCGAAGCTGCGCCGAACCCCTCCACCGGCCAGCCACTGGGCGAGATTGGTGCCCGCTATATGGTGCCCGAGGCCAGCTTGGCCGCCGTCGAAAAACAGAAGATCGATGTGGCGGCCTCCTTCGGTCTGGCCGACAAGCTCACCATGGTCAGCATGTTGGGTACCAGCCAGCGCGCTTGGTGGAAGGACACCATGAAGGCTTCGACCGCCTTGTGGAAGATCTGGGGCAATGAAACCTCACTGCTGAAGATGAGCGTGAACGGTGCCGCACTGCCCACCGCGCCTGCCGATCTGAAAACACGCTTCATCTTGAACGCCGACCAATGGGACGGCTACAACGGTGAGCGCAAAGACCTGATGGCGCACCTGAGCAGCAACAAGATCAGCAATGTGGTGGCCATCACCGGCGACTTGCATGCCTTCTTTGCCGGCGAGGTGATGGACGACTACGCCGCCGCCACACCCACGCCGGTGATGGTGGACCTGGTCACCTCCGGTATCTCCAGCAACTCCTTCTTCAGCTACTTTGTTGGCGCCTCGGCCAACCCCGCATTTGCGCCGGTAAAGCCTTTGGTGGTGATCAATGAAGTGGCAGCCGAAGGCATTGCCATCCAGATGCTGTCGGCGGCCGTCGCCATGGCTGCGGGTGTCACCGATCTGAGCAATACGGCGGCGGTGCAAGCGGCAGTGATGGGCGCCATCGGTGCCGGCAAGATTCCGGCTGCTGCGGTCAGCGCGACCCCTGGCCTGAGCACGGCGCCGATCAACACCTTTGACGAGACGCTGATGGGCAATATGGGCAACACCATTGCGGCCACCAACGCTGCTCTGGCAGGCGCCAGCAAGTCGGTGCCGGCCATGACGCTGTACGGCCTGATCGCCCAAAACCTGGCCACGGCCTTGGGCATTCCGGTCGCCTTTGTGCCGGCCGCCGAGGTGGTCAAGCGCATGAACCCCTTCGCCAACCCGACGACCGGTGTGCCGCCGGCCATCAACAACCCCTGGATTCGCCATGCCGACTCCAACGCCCAGGGCTATGCGGTGGTCAGCCTGAGCAAGACCGAATTGGTTTGCGACTTCAACAAGATTGCACCGCTGAGCGCTGGCGTGGCGCCGACGACTCCAATCGCTTCGGTCAAACGGGTGCGCGTGCCTGTGGGCAAGGCCCAGGTCACCCTGGGCTAATCTAGGGTCAATCAAGCCAGCAGGGCGCTTTAGGAGGCCTTGCCAGGGCTGCAAACGGTATGAGTGAGAGGGGAGCCAGTGGCTCCCCTTTTTTTCGTCTGGACGAGGCGCAAAGAACCATGAAATTCAGCGTCTGCACAGGCTCCGTGCGCTGTCAAGGAACAAGGCTGTGGATAAAAAAAGTACAAGAAGGGGTTTATCCACAGGCCCAAGCGCAAATCCGGACTTGTTATCGCTTCAGCACTTTGCAAACCCGGGTTCCGCCCACATGGTTTTCTAAGACTCAAGTGATTGAGCTAAAAAGGAAAAAACGGCTTATCCACAGGAAAGGGTCGCCTCTACTAAGACTACCAATTTAAAAAATTACATTGCTATGAATAAGAAGTCGGAGCACTTTTTTTGAAACTGCACACTGGGGCCCGCAGGCGCTTTGGACATGCCACACTTGCGACCCATGGACATAGCAACTTTGCAAAAGCGGCTGCGTGAGTTCGCCGCTGAGCGCAACTGGCAGCCTTATCAAACGCCCAAGAACCTGGCTATGGCCATGGTGGTGGAAGCTGCTGAACTGGTGGAAATCTTTCAATGGCTGACACCTGAAGAATCGCAGCAACTTCAAAGCGACCCGGCCAAACACCAGCATTTGGGCGAAGAGATCGCCGACGTGATGCTTTACCTTTTGCAGATTGCTGACCACAGCGGAATCGACCTGGAAGCTGCCTTAGAGCGAAAGCTGGCCTTGAACGCTGTCAAACACCCGGCTCCAACAGCGGCGCAATGAGCAGCAAACAAACCATTGCGGTGATCGACTTTGAAACTTCGGGCTTAGGACCCACAGCAGGAGGTCGAGCCACCGAGATTGCCGCTGTGCTGGTGCGCGATGGGCAAATCGTTGATTCATTTCAAAGCCTGATGAAAACCGGTGTGTGGGTGCCACCCTTCATTCAAGCGCTGACCGGCATCAGCAATGAAATGCTGGCCACGGCGCCGCCGGCCAGTCAGGTGATGCGTGAATTGGCGAGCTTTACCCGTGGCCTGCCGCTGGTGGCACACAACGCTTCGTTTGATCGAGGCTTTTGGCAAGCCGAATTGAGTCTTGCCGCTTGTGAACCAGACCCTGCACATGAGTTCGCTTGCACTGTTCTGTTGTCGCGGCGGCTCTACCCGGAAGCCCCCAATTGCAAGCTCGGCAGCCTGGCGCAGTTTCATGCCCTGCCGGATATGGGCCGGGCTCACCGCGCCTTGGCCGACGCCAGCACCACCGCGCATTTGCTGCTTCGGATTCAAGACGATGTCTCACGTCGCTTTGAAAATGAGTTGCAGGGCATGGCGGTCAGTCATGGCTTGTTGAACAGGCTTCAGCGCAGCAGCAAGACCGCCTTGAAGCGTTGCATTCAAGACTTCCGCTTGGCCCAAGAAAGGCAAGAAGAAGGTCAAGAAGCTGTCGCTTGAAGCAGCCCAGTGCTCGGGCTGAGCCAGATTCGTGCGATGGACGCCCGATCCGGTTGAGCAAAATATCGCCCTGTCAAGCGCTGATGCAGGCCGCTTTGACGCGCAAAATACCGCCCTTCCGTTCGTGTCCCCATAGAGTTTCTTTGTATGTCGAGTATTCAGGTTCGCCCCGCCACACTGCGTGATGCCAAAGTCATTGCAGAAATTCATGTCGCGGCTTGGCAAGACGCCTACAAGGGTTTGTTGCCCGACTCCGCGCTGGATGCGCTGTCGGTTCAAAAGCGCCAGGCTTTCTGGCGTGAAGCCATCGATTTGTGTGAGCCCCAGGTTGTGGTGGCTCATCTCGACAATGAAGTGATGGGTTTTGTCGGCTTCGACCGGTCGCGCGACAAGGGTACGCCGTCCAGCACCGGCGAGATTTGGGCCATGTACGCCAACCCGATTCATTGGGACAAGGGCGTGGGTCTGGCGCTGTGGGATGCTGCCCGCGACGGCCTGCAAGAAGAAGGCTGCACCAAGGTCACTTTGTGGACCTATCTGCGCAATGAACGCGCGCTGCGTTTCTTCGAGTTGGCCGGCTTCAAGCGCGAACTGGGCAGCGCCAAGACCACCGAAGTGGCCGGCACCCGTTTGGAAGAACTGCGTCTGCATCGCTCCTTGGTCTGATCCTTCAGACCCACGAATTTGGCCGAGAAAAACGGCCGCTAAAGAAACCGTGAGCCCTTGGGCTTCACGGTTTTTTTTCGTCCAGAATGGACCATAAAGGTGAGTAAAAAATTCAGACGAGGCAAGACCTGACCCCCTTGTTTGGCTCGCCTTTTCTTGTTGTGATCGCCTTCAGCGTTTGTCCCTTTTTCTTTCCTCATTACTTTCGCCAAAGGCAGCTTGCATTAACGCGCTAAAGTAATGGCCCCTTACTTTCTGAATCTCTCCCAAGTGCTGGCCAAGCTGACTTCCAAGAACCAATTGACGCTGCCAAAAAGCGTGACAGAACCCCTCGGACCCGTGCAGTACTTCGAGGTGCAAACCAAGGCGGGCCAAATCATCCTGACCCCGGTCAAAATTCAACGCGGTGATGCGGTGCGCGCCAAACTCGCCGAGCTGGCCATCGACGAAAAAACCATTGAGTCCGCTTTGAGCTGGGCCGAAGGAGCGAAAAAAGTGCTCGTCAAGAAAACGGCGGCGAAACCAGCGCTGAAAAAAACGGTGGCAAAAAAGGCTGCGAGCCCAAAAGCGGCTGCAAAACCATTGAGTGCCAAAACAGCGCCTAAAACTGTGCCAAGAGCAGCCGGCAAGCTTGCTGAAAAAACTGCAACCGTGGCAGTGAAAAAAACGTTGAGCAGCAGCAGCCCTTCGCCGAGCAAGAAAACGGTGGCAGATAGCGTCAAAAAGAAGACAGTGCTCAGCAGTCCCAAAGCCTCGAGTAGCCCCGCCAGCAAACGACAGCCGGCGCTTCAGCAATGACAAGAAGCGTAGTGCGGAATAAGAAGTCAGCCCTTGCATCCGCTCAGAAGACGCCTCGCGTTGCGCTCGATACCGACGTGCTCTTGCGCGCCTTGCTGGGCAGCGATCGTTTGGCGCAATCGCTTCGCCAGTCTTGGCAAGCAGGGCAGTGCCAGCCGGTGATCGCGGCCGAAGGTGCGCAGCTCTTGATCAAGACTTTGGGATTTCCAAACTTTGCTTTGGATGCCTCGCAACAGCGCGAGTTGCTGGCGGATTTTTTGCCTTATGCCGAGGCGGTGAAGGCCGAGTCTCAGGCTCGCCAAATGGTGCTTGCAGCCCCCGTATTGAGGTTGGCTAAAGCTGCCGGTGCTGACATCTTGGTCAGCGAATGCGCAACGGTGCGCCGAGCATTCGAAAAGTCGCGTTTGGGCGCTTGCCAACTGCTGAGTTCAGCGGAGTTTTTGGCAGCGCTGTCTACACCTTGAGCGCAGTTTGAGGCCGGGCTCTGGTAGATTTCTCCTCCGTTGGGATGACGAGGACGATGATCAATAGCAAGGGCTTCAATCAGCCCGAAATATCCAAGGGCATGTGGCGCGTCGTGTTCTACGAGCGCCGCGCCAACCGGGTGCATGTGGACAAGACAGGCCCATGGCTGCCGACAAAACAATTGGCCCTGCAATGGGCCAATTGGTTCGGTGCCTTGGGCTACTACGTCGCCTTGCAAGACCAGTTCGGTGAACTGGAACGCTTCAGCGTCGGCCTGCCTGGCTGACTTTAGTTTTGTCCATTCCAGGGCAGGCCGTTGTCCCCTTTTGAGGAGTGCTTACTTGGCAGCGCGGCGACGAGCCACGAAGCCGATAGCGCCCAGACCAGCCAGCAGCATGGCGTAGGTTTGTGGCTCGGGGACAGCGGCAGCTACGGTGAAGGCGGTGGTGTCGGGGATGGCGCTTGCGTAGGAACCATCGGTGATGTCAACAGTCCAGTTGTTCAAGTCAGCAACCTTTGCTTTGTAAAGATCAAAGCTTTCCAAACCGCTGCGGACGCCTGAGTAAACGCCATAGTCTGGCGAAGCCGTTGGTTTAAGGGTGTTTAGACGAATCGCGTTGCTGCTGCCAACGGTCAAACCGGTGTTTGTCAAAACGCCTTCGCCAGCAACTGAGAAGCTTGCATTAGTGATGGCTGCAAGGAATGTTGTTGGAGCTGCACCAGAAACGCCAATGTAAGCGTACACAGTCTCACCAGAATTGCCCAGTGCACTTGTTACTGTGCTGCCTGAAGTGACAGTCGAAGTACGAGAGAAGCCGTTTGTCGCTGCAGCATTGGCAGTGTCAACAGCACTGAATCGAATAACGGTGCCGGCGGCGACGTCCGAGCCGGCAACCCATTCGCTGGTTCCTTCACCGGTATTGAATGCGCCACCGGCGCCAATGGCAGATCCGTTCCACTCGTTGTCTGTGAAGTAGATTTTGGTACCAGCAGCGATTTGGGTGAAGGCCACCAAAGCCCAACCATCTTCATCAGCGTTGAAGGAAGTGAAAGCGATGTCGCCAGTGGTCAGTGCAGCTTGTGCCGGGGCGATAGCAGCAGCGGCCAGGGCCAGTGCGAGCAGAGTCTTTTGCATGAGGTACTCCAGAGAATTAGAAGAAAGTGAAGTTCAGTCAAGACTGAAAAATTGAGACGCAAGCGTTTGCGTTTCTTGTCACCCCATCGCCAAACTCGGGCATGTCCTCCCTTTGCAAGCGCCGGTGGTGCTGAGCGGACTGTGGACGCGGGCTATGACTGCAACGTGAATACCCTATGGCTGTTCGGCTCATGACCCCGTGAATGAGGGGTTAGCAAGTTAGTGATTTGTGCTCGACGCACAGCCTTGGATGCTTGGTGCACAAAAGCCCTTGCGCTCCAAAGCCCAACCCTCGGTGGCACTCGGCTGGCTGTGTTGTTGCACATGCATGCAGCTGATCAGGCGTTTGGCGGCCGCACGTTGGACCAAGGCTTCGGTTTGAGCGGCGTTCAGGTGCAGGGCAAAGCGCAGCCAGCGTTTTTGCAGCAGCGGCTGTTGCCAGGCGTCTTCTAGGGCCCAGCGGATCTGCGGCTCTTGATTCAGGTCTTGAACCGCCAGCACGCGGGGCGCCAAAGCCATCAGGAAGCGATTGAAATCGCCCTTGGCACCCTCGGTAGGTAAAAGGGCTTCAATGCGCGCCAGGCGGGCGCTCCAGCCCGGCGTGGCCAGTTGGCGAGTCACCAGGGCTTGCAAGGCCTGGATGGGGTTGAACAGACGCAGGCGATTCGGCGGCATCACCAGCAGAGGTACTGCAGCGGCTTCTTCATGGCTCAATTCGGTGACGAAGGAACTCAGTACCGCCACGCGTTGCCATTCGGCAGGCCCCAGGCTGGCAATGCGCTGAATGGGGCCGGCTTCGACACTGCGCGCCACCTCCAAGGCCTGCAGCCAGCCATGCTCGGCTTTGGCGAGGTTGGCGGCGCGGCTCATCATGACCAGATTGCCAGCCGCGTAGCCGGCGTCGTTGCGCACCCGGTCGATGCTGCGTTGCTTGCTGCTGCCGGGATGATCGTCCAGACGCTGGCGGGTGATGGGGCAATGGCTGACCTCGATCTGCTGCAGGTAGTTGGGCGTGACTTGCACATCCTCAAAGCTGCGGCCGCGGGTCCAGGCATGGGTGCGTAGTGCCAGCCAGAGCTGGGTGTGGCGGTGGGCACGCAGGGTGCGGTGGCCAAAGGTGGCGCAACCGGCTTGATAGCCTTGGCGCAGCGGTGAGGCGGCAAACAGATGCAGGGCAGGGGGCGTCAGGCCATGGTGGGCATAGTCCCAGCCGAGGGCGAAGCCCAGGCTTTGGCTTGCCGGCAAGGCGGCGGCAGGCTCGGCCACTACGTCTTGGGCCTCATCTCTGCTGATGCCAAGTTCGAGTTGGGCTGCCAACAAGTTGCTTGTTGGAAGGGTGACTGCTGCTGTGCTTGCGATCTGTGCCATGGCTTGCTCCGGTGTTGCGGCCGTTTCTGCTGCCGCTGCTGACTTTGGGGCTTGATCGAGGGATTTCGTTCAAGCTTGTGGCACAGTCTCGATCTCAACTGGCTCATTGCGTGAGCCAGTAAAAGCCAAGCGATAAAAAGTTAGGAAGAACGCCATGGACCGGACCGAGCGCTTCTACAAAATCGAAATGCTGATTCGTTCGCGCGAATGCGTCAGCTTTGCCACTTTGCTAGAGGCGCTGGAGGTGTCGCCGGCCACCTTGAAGCGCGATCTGCAATACCTGCGCGAGCGCATGGATGCGCCGATTGAGTACGACGCCATGGGCAATGGCTATCGCTTCGGCAAGCAATGGCGCGGGCGCCAGCATGAGCTGCCCGGCGTTTGGTTCAGTGAGAAAGAGTTGCATGCCTTGTTGACCATGCACCAAATGCTGGCCAGCCTGGATGACCAAGGCATCTTGAGCCGGCACCTGACGCCGATGTTCGACAAGCTGACCGGCATGCTGGGCGTGGACGAGGTCGAGGCGCAGGAACTGACCCGGCGCATCAAACTGATCAGCACCGCCAGGCGGCGGGTGGCGTCGGAGTATTTCGAGACCGTAGGCAGCGCGGTGGTGAAGCGCCGGCGTTTGCGTTTGCTGTATCGCAGCCGGGGGCGCGGCGAGGGTGCCGCTGCAAGGCGAACGGCCAAAGCCGGTGCGCGCGAGGTCTCACCGCAGCGCCTGGTGCATTACCGAAACACTTGGTATTTGGACGCCTGGTGCCATCAGAGCGAGGGTTTCCGGCGCTTTGCCCTGGATGCAATGGAAGGGGCCGAGTTGCTGGACGAGAAAGCCAAGACCGTGCCGACCGCGCAGTTGGAGGCCGAGTTGGACCAGGGTTACGGCATCTTTGCCGGCGCCAGCCCAAAGCAAGCCAACTTGGTGTTCAGCGCCGAGGCGGCGCAGTGGGTGTCCAAAGAGGAATGGCACCCGGCTCAGCAAAGTGAATGGTTGGAGGACGGCCGTTGGCGCTTGAAAGTGCCTTTTGTCGATGCCACCGAGCTGTTGATGGACCTGCTGCGCCATGCGGGGCAGGTGGAAGTAAAAGCGCCCGCAGACTTGCGGGCGGCTTATGCCAAACGACTACGTGAGGCGGTCGCTCAGTTGGAGGCTTGAGTTGGCTTGACCGGTCCGCCTATCAAGCGATCAACCGATCAAAGAACCCAAGGCCAAACCCAAAAAATCAGGCAATCAGATCAGCCGGCACATTGCCGCCGTTGGCGGCCAGCTTTTGCAGCACGGTCTTGTGCAGCCACATATTCATCTGGGCCGAGTCGCCCATTTTTTCAGCCGGGCAGCCCAGTTCGGTGGCCAGTTCCTTGCGCGAGGCCAGGCTGCTGTCCAGGTCCAGCAGCTTCAGCAGGTCAACGATGGAGACCTTCCAGTTGAGCTTTTCGGCGTGCTTGGCGGCCAGGCCTTCCAGTTGCGACACCACATCGACCACCGAGATGGCGACCGGTGCAGGGGCTGCGACTTCGGCTGGAGCCGCCGAGGCGGATGCAGCTTCCAGAACCGGTGCTTCGACCGGGGCGGCGGACTTGGGACCGAAGCCAAGCTTGCTGAGGATATTGCTGAACATTCCCATTTTTAATCTCTCCCTGAGTTGGAATGGTGGCCGCCCGCAGCCTCGAGTTTGAGGGTGAGGCCGAGGCGAATGAAGAAGCCCAGTCTGTCTAGACTTGGCGTCAGCATTGTGACCGTTGGGCTCTGCGGAGGCACCGCCGAACTAGGGATTCAGGGAATGGGAATATTTAGCTCTCGGCTTGCAGCTTTTGCAGGCGTTCGCTGTGCCAGTAGACGTCGTCGCCGCCCAGGCCATCCAGATTGGCGCGGTTCAAGACGCGGGCCAAGACGAACAAGAGGTCGGAAAGGCGATTCAGGTACTGGCGCGGCGCGGCGTTGATGGTCTCGTTGGCGGCCAGGGTCACCACGGCGCGTTCGGCGCGGCGGGCCACGGTGCGGCACACATGCGAGATGGCGGCGCTGCGGGTGCCTGCCGGCAGGATGAATTCCTTCAGGCGTGGCAGTTCGGCGTTGAAATGGGCCAGGGCTTCATCCAGGCGCAAGACCGCGTCGATCTTCAGCAACTCATAGCCTGGCATGCACAACTCGCCACCCAGATTGAAGAGCTCGTGCTGAATGGTGATCAGCAGCTCGCGTACATCGTTGGGCAGCGGCTCGGCCAGCAGCACGCCGAGATTGGAGTTCAGCTCGTCCACATCGCCCATGGCTTGCACGCGCAGATGATCTTTGGGCACGCGGCTGCCGTCGCCGAGGCCGGTGCTGCCGTCGTCGCCGGTGCGGGTGGCTATTTGAGAGAGTCGATTGGCCATGGGGCTGAAGTCGGGTCAGGCTGAGAAGACCCGCATCTTGCCCGAAATCCATCAGCCCCAGAGGCTGACAGGTGAAGCGCGCTAGGGCGGCTTCGGTGGCTTCAGTTGCGCTTGCCCGAACGATGGAATTCAGGCTTGGGGTGGGTGGGCCGCTGCTGTTGCTCGGCGTGATTCAGATCCAGCGGCGCGTGGCCGTGTTGCGGCTCGGCGCCGCCTGCTGCAAAGCCGGTGGGAGGATTCAAAGGCTTGTTGAGGGCCTCACGCCCCATGGCTCGCAGCAAGTCCCAGCGCAGCACGCCAGCGATGGCGAGCAGCAAGACCAGCCCCAGAGCAATCCAGCCTAGATCCAGTCCGAACATGAGCATCTCCTTGTGGGTGGGCGATGCTTCATGCTCGCACCGCAGCGAGCCAAAGACAAGTGCTCTGGATCAAGCTGCGGTCTTGCTTGCCCTTCAGTGCATCAGAACTGGCGGTTGTACTGCACGCCAATCAGACCCGAGCTCAGCTTGTAGTTGCCCTTGATGGTGGCGCAGCTGGAGGTGTTGAGGTTGGAGTCGCAACTTGCCACGCCGTTCTTGGTGATGCCGCCGTTGTCATAGTTGTTGACCAGACCGGTGTTCACTTGGATGTAGCTCAGTGCGAAGTCGACGGAGCTTTGCTGGTCCAGCTTCCAGTTCAGGCCGCCGGATATCCACTTGCGGTCACCATCGGGAATCGACGGTGTGCGGTTGGCATCGCTGACGGGCGACTGGTCAAATGCCAGGCCGCCGCGCAGCTTGATGGCATCGCTCAGCTGGTAGTTCACGCCAAAGGCGGCGCGCACCGTCTTCACCCAGCGCTGCGGTGTATTCGAGTCAGCCAAAGTGGGCTGATCGAAGTTGATGCGCAGCTCTTGGAAGCGCGAGTGGCGGGTCAGGGTGGCATCCGCCATCACCGCCAAACGCGGGTCGAGCTGCTTGAACACCGAGAAGGACAGGGACTCAGGCGTGACCACATCCAGGCTGGCGCCACCGTCTTGATACTTGGCGAGCAGGGCGGCGACGACTTTCTTGTCGGTGCCGGTGGCAGCCAGGGCGGGAATTGCGCCCAGAACCTGGCCGATGTAAGCGGCTTGATCCTTGACTTGCCATTTGGCATCGCCGGTCAGGGTGTGCGAGATCTTGGAGCGGTATGCCACGCCGAAACGGGTGTTTTCGTCGTAGTTCAAGATCAGGCCAAGGTTGAAGCCGTAGCCCCAGTCCTTGCCGGACACTTCAACGCCGCCCGAGGAACTGGCATTGCCGGCCAGCTTGGGGACCAGTGCAGCAGTCAGTGGGCCTTGCAGGGCAGGAGGCAGACCGGGAACGATCAAACCGATCACGCCCGAACCGAAGTCGGCGCCCTTGGTCAGATCACCTTGAATGTACTGAGCCGTCACGCCGGCACCAATGCTCAGGGTGGGGTTGACCTTGAAGGCGATCGACGGATTCAAGGCAAAAGTCTTCAACTCGGTGCCGATGGTGTTGTAGCGGCCGGCCCAGTCTTTCTCGTACTCGCTCTTGGAGCCGAAGGGCACGAACATGCCCATTCCCAAGCTCAGCTGATCGCTCAGCTGGTAGGACAGATAGGCATGGGGCACCGCGGTCGGCTTGACGAACTTGCCGCCATTGCCGCCGCCGGTGGGCGTGCGCAGGGCGGTGATGCTGCCCTTGTCTTCGTACTCGCCCGTGGGCAGAACCACGTTCAAAACACCAGAGACTTGCAGACCCTTCAGGCGGCTGGAGACGGCCGGGTTGTAGAACAAGCCCGAAGCATCATCGCCCTCAACTGAATTGGCATTGGCCGTGCCTTGCGAAGCGGCCGACTGGGAGCCAAAGTGATAGCCCGAGGCCAGGGCGTTGCCAGCACACAGGCTAGCGATCAGGGCCAGGCTCAGAGAAGAGAGTTTGAACTGCATAAGGTCTCCGTTGTATTCATGTCACCCCCGAAAAGGGGTCGCTTGTGACCTCATGATAGGAGGGCCCGCCAAATTTCAGTGTTGTGACAATCCCGAATTAGAGCTAACTCTCCATAGGTAAAAACACGGGTTCGAGCACAGGCCGCCCCGTTTGGTGTAAGCCATCTTTAGCTTGCAGCAAGTGCAAGGTCTTGAACCTAGATCTGAACTTGAAGGTTCTGATATGAAGCCTCTTGATTCGACCGGAGCCTTGTTATGTTGAACCCGACCCTGCCCTCCGAGGCCTTGCCCCAGGACTTTTTGACGGCGCTGCAAGAGCGCTTGGGCGAACGTTTGACGATGGCGCTGGCGCATCGCCAGCAACATGGCCGGGACGAGTCGCCCTTTGATGTGGCGCCGCCAGCTGCGGTGGTGTTTGCCGAGTCGGCCGAGGACGTCGCTTTCGTGCTGGCGCAGGCCCACGCGCACCAGGTGCCGGTGATTCCTTATGGCGCGGGTACTTCTTTGGAGGGCCATCTTTTGGCGGTGCAAGGAGGCATCAGCCTGGACCTGTCGCGCATGAAGCAAATCCTGGCGGTTCATGCGCAGGACTTGACGGTGACGGTGCAGGCCGGTGTGACGCGTCATCAGCTGAATGCGGAGTTGCGACACGCGGGCCTGTTTTTTCCCATCGACCCCGGTGCAGACGCCACGCTCGGCGGCATGGCGGCCACCCGAGCGAGCGGGACCAATGCAGTGCGCTACGGCACCATGCGCGAAAACGTTTTGGGCCTGAAACTGCTGAGCGCACAAGGGCAAGAGGTCCGCACCGGTAGCCGTGCGCGCAAAAGCAGTGCGGGCTATGACTTGACGCGGCTCTTCGTCGGCAGCGAGGGCACGCTGGGCGTGATCACCGAGCTGACCTTGCGCGTCTATCCGCTGCCTGAGGCCTTGTCGGCGGCGATCTGCTTCTTCCCCAGCATCGATGCGGCGGTACAGACCGCCATGCTGATCATTCAGCTGGGTGTGCCAATCGCGCGTTGTGAGTTGTTGGACGCGCATGCGATTCGTGCGGTCAATGCGCATGACAAGTTAGGCCTGCGCGAAGCGCCCATGCTCTTGATGGAGTTTCATGGCAGCCCGGCCTCGGTGGAAGAGCAGGCGCGGACGGTGCAGGAGCTGGCGCGAGAGCAGGGCGGCGAGGATTTTGAATGGGCCACCACACCCGAGGCGCGCAGCCGGCTTTGGGCTGCGCGGCACCATGCCTATCTGTCGGCCTTGCAGACCAAGCCGGGCTGCCGCTGTGTCACCACCGACACCTGCGTGCCGATATCGCATCTGGCCGAGATCATCAATGAATCGGTCCGCGAAGCCCAGGTCTCCGGCCTGGACCATTTCATCGTCGGCCATGTCGGCGATGGTAATTTCCATATGGGCTATTTGATCGACCCGGCCTTGCCTGCCGAGCGCGAGACGGCGGAGCGGCTCAGCCAGCAAATGGTGGCCCGTGCCCTGCGCTTGGGCGGCACTTGCACTGGCGAGCATGGCATCGGCCTGCACAAGCAAGATTTCTTGTTGGAGGAGTTGGGGGAGGCGGCGGTGGCCATGATGCGCAGCCTCAAGCAGGCGCTGGACCCGCAAAACATCATGAACCCCGGCAAGATCTTCAGGCTTTAAAGCCAGGCTTTTGGCTTAGCGACGCGAGTTCAAGAGCAAGCACAGAGGCGCGTAGGCGGAGGGCGGACCCGAGGTCCTGCAACACCCTGGGCCTGCGCGCCTCCGTGGTTGCAAACCGCAAATTTCAACTTCAGAGGCTTATCAGTGCGCCGGTGCGGGTACGGTCCAACGCTGTGTCACTTCACCGCGCTCATTGGCGCTTTCGATTTCAACGCCAAAACCCCACAAACGCGCCACATGCTTGATCACCTCTTGGGCGCTGTCGTGCAGAGGACGGCCTAGATGCTGGGTGTGGCGCAGCGTCAGCGAGCGGTCGCCGCGCAGATTGACGTTCCAGACTTGGATATTGGGCTCACGGGTGCTCAGATCGTATTGGCGCGACAGCGCCTCGCGCACATGCTGGTAGCCGCTCTCATCATGGATGGCGGAGATCTCGTACTCGGCTTGTTTTTCGTCGTCGACGATGGAGAAGAGCCGGAACTCGCGCATCAAATGCGGGCTCAGGTACTGGCCGATAAAGCTCTCGTCCTTGAAGTTGCGCATCGCATGGTCGATGGTGGGCAGCCAGTCACCACCGGCCAGGTCGGGGAACCAGCGACGGTCTTCCTCGGTGGGCTTTTCGCAGATGCGCTTGATGTCGGTATACATCGCAAACCCCAGCGCATAGGGGTTGAGATTGGCCATGGGCTGCTGCGCCACCACATTGGTGTGCGACTTCAGCCATTCAATCATCATGCCGTCGCTCAAATAGCCGTCGTCATACATCTGGTTCAGCAGGCGGTGGTGCCAGAACGTGGCCCAGCCTTCGTTCATCACCTGGGTCTGGCGCTGCGGGTAGAAGTACTGGGCGATCTTGCGCACGATGCGCACGATTTCTCTTTGCCAGGGCTCCAAAAGCGGCGCGTTCTTTTCGATGAAGTAGAGGATGTTTTCCTGCGGCTCATCGGGGAAGCGGCGCGCGGAGGCGGCTTCGGCCGCGGCATCGGCCCGCTTGGGCAGGGTGCGCCAGAGTTCATTGATCTGCAGCTGTGCATGGGCCTCACGGTCGGCCTGGCGGCTGCGCTCCTGGCTCAGCGAGAGCTTGGCCGGGCGGCGGTAGCGGTCAACGCCGTAGCTCATCAAGGCGTGGCAGGAGTCCAGCGTTTTTTCGACCTCGGACATGCCGTGGCGCTGCTCGCAATCGGCCACAAAGTTCTTGGCGTAGACCAGATAGTCAATGATGCTGGAGGCATCGGTCCACATGCGGAACAGGTAGTTGCCTTTGAAGAAGCTGTTGTGCCCATAGCAGGCATGGGCGATCACCAAGGCCTGCATGGCCATGGTGTTTTCTTCCATCAGATAGGCGATGCAGGGGTCGGAGTTGATGACGATTTCATAGGCCAAGCCCATCTGCCCGCGCTTGTAATTGCGCTCGGTGGCGATGAACTCCTTGCCGTAGCTCCAGTGCCGGTAATTGACTGGCATGCCGACCGAGGCGTAGGCATCCATCATCTGCTCGGCGGTGATGATCTCCAGTTGGTTGGGGTAGGTGTCCAGGCCAAAGCGCTCGGCGGTGGCGCGGATCACGTCGTGGTACTCATCAATCAGCTCAAAGGTCCAGTCGCTGGGCGAGGCCAGTGGTTGGCTTGGGCGTGCTTTCAAGGGCAGCATTTCGCGCAGCGGCGGCTTGCAGCGCCGCCCGCCGTACTCATCGGTGAGGGGGGCGATGCCGATCTGGCGGCGGTTTTCAATCTGGCTCATGCCCGCGCTCCTTCCTTCTTGAACAGTTCACGGAAGACCGGGTAAATCTGCGAAACCTCGGTGGCCTTGCGCATCGCAAAGTGCCCAACCTCTTCGCTGAGCTTGCTGTATTCCTCCCACAGGTTTTGTTCGGCGTCGGCCACCTGCACATAGGCGAAGTAGCGGCACAGCGGCAGGATCTGCTGGGCCAGCAGTTCGCGGCAACGGCCGCTGTCGTGGTGCCAGTTGTCGCCATCGCTGGCCTGGGCGCCGTAGATATTCCATTCATTGCGCGGGTAGCGGGCGCGGATGATTTCTTCCATCAAGACCAGCGCGCTCGACACCACCGTGCCGCCGGTTTCGGTGGCATGGAAGAAGTTCTGCTCGTCGACTTCTTGCGCCTGGGTGTGGTGGCGGATGAAGACCACCTCGATCTTGTCGTAATGCCGGGTCAGGAAGAGGTAGAGCAGGATGAAGAAGCGCTTGGCCAGGTCCTTGCGGCTTTCGTCCATCGAGCCCGATACATCCATCAGGCAAAACATGACGGCGCGACTGCTCGGCACCGGCACGCGCACTCGGTTGCGAAAACGCAGATCGATCGGGTCCAGAAAGGGAATGGCGGCGATGCGCCCGCGCAAAAAGGCGATGCGCTCCTCGGTCTCGACGCGCATGCGCTGGACCTCGGGGTCAGCCGGGTTCTCATGCTTGAGCAGTAACTCCAGGCGTTCTTCCAACTCATGCAATTCGCGGCGCTTGCTGGTGCCCAGCGCAATACGTCGACCCAGGGCACCGCGCATCGAGCGCACCACATGCAGATTGGTGGGGGTGCCGTCGGAGACGAAGCCGGCTCGGTGGCTCTTCCATTCCGGGGTTTCGGCCAACTGGGTGCGCTCCAAATTGGGCAGGGCCAGATCCTCGAAGAAGACCTGCATGAACTCTTCGCGGCTGAGGTGGAAGACAAAGTCGTCTTCGCCTTCGCCGGAGTCGCTGGCTTGCCCGCCCCCTTGACCTTGGCCACCCCCTTTGGGCTTGGCAACCCGGTCGCCCTTCACATGCTCGGTATTGCCGGGCCGCACCACTTCGCGCACACCCCCTTCACCATGGCCGAAGACCGGCTCGCTGAGGTCTTTCTTCGGGATGTGCACATCCTCGCCGCGCTCCATATCGCGGATGCCGCGTCCATCCACCGCCCGGCGTACCGCTTCGCGCACCTGTTCCTTGTGGCGTTGCAGAAATCGCTCGCGGTTGCCAATGGACTTGTTCTTGCCCGAGAGCCTGCGATCGATGATTTGTTGAAGCATGGAAAAAATGCCTTCCCCCGCTCAGCGGTGTGTCAGCAAAGCCTTCACCAGCCCAGTGCCGGCTTAGATGCGGCGCCTGGTCACCCTGGGTGCTTCAGGCGCACCCAGGGGCCAGGCTGGCTTCAAGAACTCTTTCTGACGCGCAAATACCATTCGCACAAGAGTCGAACCTGCTTGGCCGTGTAGCCCTTGCCGACCATGCGATTGACGAAGTCCTCATGCTTCTTGGCCTCGTCGGTGCTGGCCTTGGCGTTGAAGCTGATGACCGGCAGCAACTCCTCGGTGTTGGAGAACATCTTCTTCTCGATCACCGTGCGCAGCTTTTCGTAGCTGGTCCAGGCCGGGTTTTTGCCAGCGTTATTGGCGCGGGCGCGCAGCACGAAGTTGACGATCTCGTTGCGGAAGTCTTTCGGGTTGCTGATGCCGGCGGGCTTTTCGATCTTCTCCAACTCACCGTTCAGGGCCGAGCGGTCAAAGACCTCGCCGGTGTCGGTGTCGCGGTACTCCTGGTCCTGGATCCAGTAGTCGGCATAAGTGACATAACGGTCAAAGATGTTCTGGCCGTACTCGCTATAGCTTTCCAGATAAGCGGTTTGGATCTCTTTGCCGATGAACTCGGCATAGCGTGGCGCCAGCAGCTCCTTGATGAAGCCCACATACTTTTGCTCGGTGTCGGTGGGGAATTGCTCGCGTTCGATCTGCTGCTCCAGCACATACATCAGGTGCACTGGATTGGCCGCCACTTCGGAGGAGTCGAAGTTGAAGACCTTGGACAAGATCTTGTAAGCGAAGCGGGTCGAGATGCCGCTCATGCCTTCGTCCACCCCCGCGTAGTCGCGGTACTCCTGGAAGCTCTTGGCCTTGGGGTCGGTGTCCTTCAGGCTCTCGCCGTCGTAGACCTGCATCTTGGAGTACAGCGAGGAGTTCTCCGGCTCTTTCAGCCGAGTCAGTACCGCGAACTGGCTCATGATCTTGAGTGTGCCGGGGGCGCACTTGGCCTCGGCCAGGGATGAGCTGCGGATCAGTTTCTCGTAGATCTTCACCTCTTCGCTAACGCGCAGGCAGTACGGCACCTTGACGATGTAGATGCGGTCCAGGAAGGCTTCGTTGTTCTTGTTGTTGCGGAAGGTCTTCCACTCGCTCTCGTTCGAGTGCGCGAGCACGATGCCGTCGAAGGGAATCGCGCCAAAGCCTTCGGTGCCTTTGTAATTGCCTTCTTGCGTTGCGGTCAGCAGTGGGTGCAGCACCTTGATGGGCGCTTTGAACATTTCCACAAACTCCAGCAGACCTTGGTTGGCCAGGCACAGACCGCCGGAGTAGCTGTAGGCATCGGGGTCGTCCTGCGCAAAGGTCTCGAGCTTGCGGATGTCGACCTTGCCGACCAGAGAGCTGATGTCCTGGTTGTTTTCGTCGCCCGGCTCGGTCTTGGCCACACCCACCTGCTTGAGCACACTGGGGTAGCGCTTCACCACCTTGAAGCGGCGGATGTCGCCGCCAAACTCATCCAGGCGTTTGACCGCCCAGGGGCTGAGGATGCGGTTCAGGTAGCGGCGCGGAATGCCGTATTCCTTCTCCAGCAGCGGGCCGTCTTCGGCGGGGTCGAACAAGCCCAGCGGCGACTCATTCACCGGCGAGCCGGCCAAGGCATAGAAGGGCACTTGCTCCATCAACTGCTTGAGGCGTTCGGCGATCGAACTCTTGCCGCCGCCCACAGGCCCGAGCAGATAAAGGATCTGCTTCTTTTCCTCCAAGCCCTGGGCGGCATGGCGGAAATAGCTAACGACTTGTTCAATCGCCTCTTCAAGCCCGTAGAACTCGGCGAAGGCGGGGTAGATCTTGATGGTTTTGTTGGCGAACAGACGCGACAGGCGCACATCGTTGCGCGTATCGATCATCTCGGGTTCGCCAATCGCCTGCAGCATTCGCTCGGCGGCGCTTGCGTAGGCAATGGGGTTGTTTTTGCATTCCGCGAGATAGTCTTCAAGAGACATCTCTTCGACGCGGGTGCGTTCATAGCGCTTGGTGAAACTGCTGATCACGTCCATGCTCTGGCCTCCGGTTGGGCCCAGGCGACACACAGACACACAGGGTGGCTATGTGCCGGCTGGGAAGTTCTGATGGCGTCCCGTGCGGGCCACATCGGGCGCGCGAGGGCTGGGGCGTCATCAGAGCTTTCCGAGAGCGGCTCTGTCAGTCCTTGCTCAGAGCTTGAACTCTTGGGCTTCCATTGAACGAATGAAAAGGCCAGAGTTCAGCTTGGTACAAAACTGCTTGCTGAGCAATTCTGGATGCGATGCTACGCCGATTGCTTGTGGCCTGCTTAGGCCTTGCGAGAACTGCTGCAAAGGCTGTCGCGAAAACAAGGCAATTTTTCGGCAGCGCGGTCGGCGTGGCCGCAGTCGGTGTAGATTAGAAAGTTGGCCAAGCAAACTAGCGCTTGGCCTTGCGACGGATGCCGACTTATTGCGGGCCGCGCAGACGGTCGATCAGACCGTTCAGCTCATCGAGCGATCCAAATTGAATCGACAACTCGCCTTGTTCGCCGCGCTTGGTGCGCTTCTTGACTCGCACCTCGACGACGGCGGTCAACAGATCAGATAACTCTTCTTCTAAGCGCAAGAGATCGCGGCTCTTGTCGCCTTTGACGCGCAGCAGCGGCGTCTGCCGGCCTGCGCCTTGGCGTGACACCAGCTTCTCGGCCTCGCGCACGCTGAGCTTCTTGGCGGCGATCTCGGTGGCGCAGGTGATCTGATGGGCGCCGTCCAAAGGCAGCAGCGCACGCGCGTGGCCCATGTCGATATCGCCGGCCATCAGCATGTTTTGCACCGGTTCCACCAATTGCAGCAGGCGCAGCAGATTGCTGGCGGCGCTGCGCGAGCGGCCCACCGCTTGCGCGGCCTGCTCATGGGTCAGGTGGAACTCGTTCACCAGGCGCTGCAGGCCTTGCGCTTCTTCCAGCGGATTCAGGTCTTCACGTTGGATGTTTTCGATCAGGGCCATGGCGGCCGCGGCCTCGTCGGGGACGGCCTTGACCAGCACCGGCACCTCGCGCAAACCGGCCAGCTTGGCGGCCCGGAAGCGGCGTTCACCGGCGATGATCTCGTAGCGCACTTCGCTGAGGTCTGAAGGCGGCTTGATGGGTCGCACCAGGATGGGCTGCATGATGCCCTGGCCCTTGATGCTCTCGGCCAGCTCATAGAGCGAGCCTTCGTCCATGCGGGTGCGTGGCTGGTACTTGCCGGCTTGCATCTGTTCCAGGCGCAAGGCGCTAGGGCTGCCTTCGCGGGCGGCGGCCGCTTCGGAATCGCTGACTTTGGGGCCGAGCAGTGCTTCAAGGCCGAGGCCGAGGCCTTTGGGTTTTTTTGTGACCATGGGTGCGATTGTCTCTTACCGTTGTCTAGGCCCGTAATTCGGCCAGCCAGGCCTGAGCCTCTGGCCAGTCGCCCAGCTTTGATTCGCTGTTCAGGTGTCCTCGTGGCCCGGCCTCGACCAATCGGCAACCCCAGTCGGCGGCCATGGCACTGCCGCGCTCGGGTGCGCAAAAGGGGTCATCGCTGCTGATCACCGCGATGCTGGGGAAGGGCAGGCGCCTGCGCCGAATGGGTCGCCAGTTATGCAGCTGCGGCGGCATGTCCGCGCGCTCGGTGTCGGGCGGCGCCACCAGCAGCGCGCCGGCCACCCGTGCGGTATGGCGCGAATGCTCGGCCCAGCTGGCCACCAATTGGCAGCCCAGCGAGTGGGCGACCAGCAAGGCGGAGCGCTCGTCGCCGAGCAAAACTTCATCCAAGCGGGCCATCCAGTCGCCGCGGCGCGGCCAGTCCCAGTCGGCCTGTTCGACGCGCTCAAAACCAAATTGTTGCTCCCACAGGCTCTGCCAATGCGCGGGGTCAGAGTTCAGCCAACCGGGTAAGAGCAGCACTCGGTGTTCTTGATTCATGGGCTTGCCTTATGCTTAGCTGTCTTTGAATTTGATTGTGCTGGAGAGATCATGACTTACGCGGTTTTTGTGGATGGCCAAGAGGGTACGACGGGGCTGCGTATTCACGAATATCTGGCGGCGCGCAGCGATGTGGAAGTACTGCGCATCGACGCCGACAAGCGCAAGGACCCCGCTGAACGTGCGCGTTTGTTGAACGCGGCCGATGTGGCGTTTTTGTGCCTGCCCGATGCGGCTTCACGTGAAGCGGCCGCCATGATCACGAATCCCAATACTTGCTTGATCGACGCCAGCACCGCGCACCGCACCGTGCCGGGTTGGGCCTTTGGCCTGCCCGAGTTGGCCAAGGGCCAGCGCGAGCAACTGCGCGCCGCCAAACGCATCGCCAACCCCGGCTGCCATGCCTCGGCCTTTATTCTGGCCCTGCGCCCACTGGTCGATGCCGGTCTGCTGAGCCCGGACGCTTTGGTTTCGGCCACTTCCATCACCGGCTATTCCGGTGGCGGCAAAAGCATGATTGCCGAGTACGAAGCGGGCGGCAATGCTTTGCTGAACTCACCCCGTCCTTATGCCCTGGGCCTGGCGCATAAGCATCTGCCCGAGATGATGGCGCACACCGGTTTGAAAAACGCGCCGGTCTTCATGCCCATCGTCGGCAGCTTCTACAAAGGCCTGGCGGTGACCGTGCCGCTGCACCTGAGCCAGTTGCGCGCTGGTGCGCGCGCTGAGGATATTCATGCCGCGCTGTCTGCCCATTACGCCGGTGAACGCTTCATCCGCGTGATGCCGCTGCGCGATGCCGACACCTTGGCCTGCGGCTTCTTCGATGTGCAGGGTTGCAATGACACGAACCGGGTCGACCTGTTCGTGTTTGGCTCCGAGACCCAGGTCTTGGTGATGGCTCGCCTGGACAACCTCGGCAAAGGGGCCAGCGGGGCCGCTGTGCAGGCGATGAATGTGCACTTGGGGCTTGATGAGGGTCTGGGCCTTTAATCGCCCTAAGGGCATTGAGAGGCTCAGGTGACTTCGGCTGATCAGTCTTTGATTTGGCGGCGTGATGCCGAAGTGCCGCAGGCCGATTTGGATGCGGTACGCGCGGGCGTCTTGCTGTACGGCCGCCAGCAAGCTCAGGGCAGCGATGCACGCGACATCGCTTGCGCCTTGTATGAAGGCGAGCGCCTCTTGGCGGGCGCCCAGGGCCGCACCGAGTTCGGGCGGCTCTACATCAACTATCTGTGGGTCGAGGCCGAGCATCGCGGCCAGGGCTTGGGCAGCAAATGCCTGCGCCAGTTAGAGGCCCAAGCGCTGCAACGCGGCTGTATTGACGCCTTGATCGAAACCCTGTCGGACGACACGGCGCAGATCGATGAGCATCTGGGCTATGTCTGCATCGCCCATGTGCACGACTATGTGCCGGGCTTCACCCGCCATATCTTGCTGAAGGTCTGGAAGCCGCGCGACTGAAGGCAGGGCGCTCAGTCGACCACCGACTCCGGGCTGCGGTAGTGATAGCGGTAGGCAAAAACAAAGCCGAGGCGCGCATAAACACGCTGGGCCACCGCGTTATCCGAACCCACTTGCAGATAGGCTTGCTTAGCACCTTCGGCTCGAGCCTCTTGCAGCAACTGCCTGCACAGCTGAAATGCATGACCACGACCGCGCTGCTCAGGCGGCGTGAAGATGTCGTACAGACCGACGAGGGTGTCTTCGCGGGCGAACTGCCCGCAAGCCAGGAGGGCGCCTTGCGCATCTCGCAGGGCAAAGCCCCGATAGACCACAGGCGACTTTTTCATGCGCTCGGCGTGGGCGGCGATGGCGGTCGCGGATGAGCCGCGCAGGGCGCCGACCAGGGTGGCATAGGCTTCCGCCTCCAGGCGTTCCAAACGATGTTCTCCAGCGCTGTCCTCAGGGCCCTGGGCGTCGATGCGATTCAGCACCCAGACATCGGCTGAATCAAAAGCCAGCCAGCCTTTGGCGGCCAAGAGCTCGTCAAGATTTGCCGGTTGGCTGTAAGGCGTAACGCGGACGATAAGCGGCAATTTGGCGGCCTTGAAGGCGGCCTCGCTGCGCGCCAGCAGTTCGTCCAAAGGCAGGCTGCCTTGGGCCAGCGCATTGATGCAGCGCGAGCGTTTGGCCTTGCCGGGGGAGAGGCGGATCAGCCAGCCATCCACCGTTCTTTGCTGCGGCGGTGCGCTGGCGTTCAGCCCGGCTTCTTCGGCGCGACGCGCCAGCGCTTCATCGACCAAGCCGGCTTGCTCCTGAATCACATCGTGTTGACGCGGCGCACCATTTCACGTGCGAAGTCCACGAAGGCATGCGCGCCTTTGGATGAGGGATCAAAGACCACGCCGGGCAGGCCGTAGCTGGGCGCTTCGGCCAAGCGCACATTGCGCGGAATGACGGAGTCGAACACCTTGTCGCCGAAGTGGCTCTTCAGTTGATCGCTGACCTGGTTTTGCAAGGTGATGCGGGGGTCGAACATGACCCGCAGCAGGCCGATGATTTGCAGGTCGGGATTCAGGTTGGCATGCACCTGCTTGATGGTGTTGACCAGGTCCGACAAGCCTTCGAGAGCAAAATACTCGCACTGCATGGGCACGACCACGCCGTGAGCGCAGCACAAGCCGTTCAGCGTCAGCATCGACAGCGAGGGCGGACAGTCGATCAGCACAAAGTCGTAATCGTCTTTGGCGGCGGCCAAGGCGGTCTTCAAACGACGTTCGCGGCGCTCCAGGTCGACCAATTCCACCTCAGCCCCGGCCAGTTCGCGGTTGGCGCCCAAGACGTCGTAGCCGGCTTTTTCACTGTGTTGCTTGGCTTCGGCCACGCTGCAGGATTCCAACAGCACGTCATAGACGCTCAGCTCCAACTGGCGCTTGTCGATGCCCGAACCCATGGTGGCATTGCCTTGAGGGTCGAGGTCCACAACCAGCACGCGTTGGCCGACCTTGGCCAAGCCGGCGGCGAGGTTGACGGTGGTGGTGGTCTTGCCGACCCCGCCTTTTTGGTTTGCAACGCAGAAAATCTTGGCCATTTGCTCGGGAATAGGTGAACGTCGACAGCTTAAACGCTGAGGGCTTGGCTGGCGTGATGCCGCCTTAGTTTTTTGGTCGAATCCAGATCAAACAACGCTGGGCATCCAGGTTCGGAACCTCCAGTTGTTCCACGTGAAACACATCCAGGTCGGCCGGCAGGGCGGCGATTTCCTCGGCCGGGTGTTGGCCCTTCATGGCCAACCAGATGGAACCTGATTCAGCCCCCGGCTTCAGGTGCTGGCGGGTGAGGGTGGTGAAGTCCAGCAGCGAAGCAAAGGCGCGCGAGGTGATCAAGTCAAAGGGCGCCGTCTTCAGCGCCTCGACCCGCGAATGCTCGCCATGCAGATTGGGTAGACGCAGCTCCGCCGCCACTTGCTTGATGAAGGTGGCTTTCTTGGCCACGGCGTCCACGCAGGTGACGTCGATCTCGGGGTTGCAGATGGCGATGACCACGCCCGGCAGGCCGCCGCCGCTGCCCACGTCCATCAAGCGCAGCGGCTTGCCCGCCGCGTGTCGACGCAGGGCCGGCAGCAAGCTCAGACTGTCGATCAGGTGATGGGTCAGCATGGCTTGCGGGTCGCGCAGCGAGGTCAGGTTGTAGACCTTGTTCCACTTGGCGATCAAGGCCAGATAGGCCAGCAGGGCTTCTTGCTGCTGAGCACTCAAGTCGAGTTGCAAACGGGCGGCGGCGTCTGCCAGGGGCTGACGCAGAGGGGCGAGATCGGTCATCTTGGGATTCTTCTTTTGGGTGACGCGGTGGCGCTTTGAGATTCAGGCTGCGCTGTCTTGGGTGCTGGTTTGGGCTTGAGTTTGGCCATCGGTGCCAAAACCCTTGAAGCGGTGCTTGCGCAAATGCACCAGCAGCAAAGAGATGGATGCGGGTGTGACGCCAGAAATCCGCGAAGCCTGGCCCAGGGTTTCGGGCTTGTGCTTGCCCAGCTTTTGGCGCGCCTCGAAGGAGAGGGCGCTGACTTGCGAGTAGTCCAGGTCTTCCGGCAAGCGCATATTCTCGTAGTGCGAGGCGCGGGCCACATCTTCGGTCTGCTTGTTGATGTAGCCGGCGTATTTGACGCTGACCTCGACTTGCTCGATCACGGCTTCAGCCAAAGTCTCGCCCAACTCGGCCTTCAGTGTTTCACGTGAAACACCGGCATTGGGCCGAGCGATGCTGGCCACTTCGGCCAGGGTGTCGTAGACCACGCCCGGGCGACGCAGCAGGTCGATGAAGTTGTATTCGCGTTCCAGCGCTTTGCCGACCAGGCGCTCGGCATCGGCTGCCGGCAGGATGCTGGGGTGCACCCAGGTCGACTTCAGCTTCTCTGTTTCACGTGAAACAGCATCGCGTTTGCGGTTGAAGGCTTCCCAGCGGGCGTCGTCCACCAAGCCCAGTTCGCGGCCGGCTTCGGTCAAGCGCATGTCGGCGTTGTCTTCACGCAGCTGCAGGCGAAACTCGGCGCGGCTGGTGAACATGCGGTAGGGCTCGGTCACGCCCTTGGTGATCAGGTCGTCCACCAACACGCCCAGATAGGCTTGGTCACGGCCGGGCAACCAGGGGCCTTGGCCGCGCACTTGCAGGGCGGCATTCAAGCCGGCGAACAGGCCTTGAGCGGCGGCTTCTTCGTAGCCGGTCGTGCCATTGATCTGGCCAGCGAAGAAGAGGCCGGCGATGTCGCGGGTTTCGAAGCTGGACTTCAGGCCACGCGGGTCGAAGTAGTCGTATTCGATGGCGTAGCCGGGCCGCATGATGTGGGCGTTCTCCAGGCCCGGAATCGAGCGCACGGCGGCCAGTTGGATGTCGAAGGGCAGGGAGGTGGAGATGCCGTTGGGGTAGTACTCGTGGGTGGTGAGGCCCTCGGGTTCCAGAAAGATCTGGTGGCTGTCCTTGTCGGCGAAGCGGTTCACCTTGTCTTCGATGCTGGGGCAGTAGCGCGGGCCCACGCCTTCGATCACGCCGGTGAACATCGGGCTGCGGTCAAAGCCGGAGCGGATGATGGCGTGCGTGGCCTCCGAGGTGTGGGTGATCCAGCAAGGCACTTGGCGCGGGTGCTGCGAAGCCTGGCCCATGAAGCTGAAGACCGGCAGCGGGTCCAGGTCACCGTCTTGCTCCACGCATTTGGAAAAGTCGATCGAGCGGCCGTCGATGCGCGGCGGCGTGCCGGTCTTCAGGCGCCCTTGCGGCAGCTTCAGTTCTTTCAGCCGGGCCGAGAGGCTGATGGCCGGCGGATCACCGGCGCGGCCGGCGGCGTAGTTCTGCAGGCCGACGTGGATGCGGCCATCGAGAAAGGTGCCGGCGGTCAGCACTACTGCGCGGGCACGGAACTGCAAGCCCATCTGAGTGACGGCGCCGACCACGCGCTCAGTCGTGCCATCGGACTCCACCAAAAGATCGTCCACCGCCTGCTGGAAGAGCCAGAGATTGGGCTGGTTTTCCAGCCGGTAGCGGATGGCGGCCTTGTACAAAACCCGGTCGGCTTGAGCACGGGTGGCGCGCACGGCGGGGCCCTTGGAGCCATTCAAAATGCGGAACTGAATGCCGGCCTCGTCGGTGGCGGCCGCCATGGCGCCGCCCAGGGCGTCGACTTCCTTGACCAAATGGCCCTTGCCGATGCCGCCGATCGAGGGGTTGCAACTCATCTGCCCCAGGGTCTCGATGTTGTGCGTCAGCAGCAGGGTGGCGCAGCCCATGCGGGCGGCGGCCAGCGCGGCCTCGGTGCCGGCATGTCCACCGCCGACCACGATGACATCAAATTCCTTGGGGTATTGCATGAGCTGATTCGCCTTGAAAACACGGGCCGCAGCGCCTGTGAAAATCCAGCGCGGGCAAACCTTGAATTTTACGCGGGCCTGTGGATAAGTGCGGGCTTTGCTGCCGCTCTCGAAGGACAATTGCGCCATGAAATGCCGTGATCATTGCGCCGCCTGTTGCATCGCCCCCTCCATCAGTTCTCCCATCCCTGGCATGCCGGTGGTGAATGGCATTTCCAAGCCGGCCGGCGTGCGCTGCATTCAGCTCGACGAGCAAGACCGCTGCAAGATTTTTGGCCAGCCCGAGCGCCCGGCAGTCTGCGGCTCGCTGCAGCCCTCGGCCCTGATGTGCGGCGAGAACCGCGAGCAGGCGATGCGCTGGCTGGGTTGGATGGAGCGCGAAACCCAGCCCAGTGGGTCCGCTGGACCCGCTTTGCAGGATTGAGCCTGCAGGTTTACCCGCTTGTGGGCAGCACGTAGCCCCGGCCGGGTGGCGAGGTCTAGACTGCTTGGAAACCAAGCCAGCAGGAGACAGCCACGATGATGCCCACGCCAACGGACCTATTTCAGTCTCTCGACGCAGACCCAGACTCGGCCGAGCGCCGCGACTTTCTCAGGGCCGGCCTCGCAGGCTTGGCAGCGGGTGGCGCTGGCTTGCTGGGCCTGCCCGCCTTCGCCCAAGGCGCGGCCTGGCCCAACCGCAGCATCCGCTTGGTCGTGCCCTTCGCACCCGGTGGCAGCTCCGAGATCGTGGCCCGCGCCACCGCCTATGAGCTGAGCAAGACCTTGGGCCAAACCGTCTATGTCGAGAACAAGCCCGGTGGTGGCGGCAATATCGCCATGGCCGAGGTGGCCCGCGCCGAAGACCAGCACACCTTGGTGCTGGGTCATATCGGCACGCTGGCCGTCAACCCTTACATCTACGACAAGCTGCCCTATGACCCGGTCAAGGACTTCAAGCCCATCACCTTGTTGGCCAAGGTGCCCAGTCTCTATGTGGTGCATCCGGACCTGCCGGTCAAAAACCTGAAGGAGTTTGTCGCCCTGGTGCGCAGCAAACCGGGCCGCTACAACTACGGCTCGGCCGGCAATGGCAGCGCGGGCCACCTGGCCATGGAGTACCTGAAAATGGCCGCCGAGCTTTTCATGGTGCACGTGCCTTACCGGGGCACGGGGCCGCAGCTGACCGACTTGTTGGCCGGGCGGCTCGACGCCGCTTCGGTCGGCGCCCCCGCCATTCTTCAGTTCATCAAGGCCGGCAAATTGCGCTGTCTGGCCACTGGTTCGAAAAACCGTTTGCCGCAGTTGCCCGATGTGCCCACCGTGGCGGAGCAGGGCTTCCCGGGCTTTGAGATGACGCAGTGGTACGGGCTGATGGCGCCGGCCAATCTGGCGCCGGCGCATGCCGACAAGCTCGCGGCCGAGGCCGCCAAGGCCATTCAAAGCAAGAGCTCGGCCGAGCGACTCAGCACCGATGCGGCCGAGGCCGTGGGCAACACGCCGGCGCAGTTCGCGGCCTTTATTGCTCAGGAGCAGCAGCGCTGGAAGCCGGTGTTGGCGCGCGCCAAGGTCAAGCCTGATTGAGCATTGCTGAAGGGACTTGCTCCGCAGCCCGGCTGCGGCCTCGCAGCTGGGCCCAGACGGCCTGCAACTTGGGGTGCGCCCAGTATTTATCGAAGAAGTGATGCATCACCGTGTTGACCAGCGGCTCCACAAAAGTCACCGCGCCGGCGATGGCCACATTGCCGGTCAAGGCATAGGTCACCCCGAAAGAGGTGCAGAGATGAAGAATGCCGAAGCTGGCGGTCTTGGCCATGAGCGTGTTCCTGTGATGAGCTGCTCATGCTACGCAGACCCGCGCTGCGGGTCTATTTGAGACTTTTGATCACGGCGATAGCGAAGCGCCGCCGCTGTTCAAACGGGCTCAGTCCTGCACCCGCCCTTGTTCCAGCCGAATCACCCGCTGCGCCGAGGCAATGGTCTCTGGCCTGTGGGCGATTTGTATCCGTGTGATCTTTAAGTTATTGAGTGAGGCGTTGACCTCGCGTTCGCGCTCCACATCCAGGGCGCTGGTGGCCTCGTCCAAGAACAAAAACTGCGGCCGCTTGTAGAGCGCGCGGGCCAACAGCACCCGTTGCCGCTGGCCGCCCGAGAGGCTGTTGCCCATATCGCCAATCAGGCTTTGAAAGCCCATGGGCATGGTCTCGATGTCCTCTTGCACGCAGGCCAGGCGGGCGCACTCGCGCACCCAGGCTGGGTCGGCGTCGGGGTCAAAGAAGCTGATGTTGTCGGCAATGCTGCCGGCGAAGAGCTGGTCGTCTTGCATCACCGTGCCAATGCGCTGCCGCCAGGCCTCCAGGCCCAGCGTTTGCAGCGGCTCTTGGCCCAGCAGAATCTGGCCGCTTTGCGCGGGGTGTATGCCCAGCATCAGCTTCAAAAGCGTGGTTTTGCCGCAGCCCGAGCTGCCGACGATGGCGACCGACTCACCCGGTTCGATGCGCAAGGAGCAGCCTTGGAGGACCTCGGGCTCGCCGTCGGCATAGCGGAAGCTCAAGTCCTTCAGCACCAGGGCAGCGGGCGCTGCAGAGGCCTTGGGATTGGGCTGTGGACGAGCCGCAGCGGCGTCTTGTTCTGGCGCGCTCAGCACAATGTCCGCCAGCCGCTGCGCCTGCAGGCCCAGCATGCTCAGCTCCACGGTCTTGTCGATCAGGCCGGCCAGGCGCAGGGTGAACTGCTCTTTGTAGGCCAAGAAGGCGAACAGCATGCCGACCGAAAGCTGCCGGTCCAGCACCAGCAAGGCGCCCAACCAAATGATGGCCACGCGCTCGATGCCGAAGAGCAGCTTGTGGCCCACATCCATCCACAAGTCCAAGCGCCGCACCGCCACGCCGGCGTTCATTTGCTCCACCACCCGATTGGCAAAGCTGGCGCTGCGCTCGGCCTCGGCATTGAAGAGCTTGATGGCTTGAGCGCCGCGCAGCGATTCCAGGAAATGGCTGTTCTGCTTGGCCTCATGCACCAAGGCTTCTTCCGAGGCCTCGCGCAGCGGCCTGAAGAAGGCCCAGCGCAGCAGGCCATAGCCAGCCACCGCCAGCAGCGCCACCGCGCTCAAACTCGGGCTGTAGACCGCCATCATGGCCAGGGTGATCAGCACCATCAGGCCATCCAACACCGCTTCGGCGAAGCGGGTGGAGAGGGTGCGTTGGATCTGCTGCACGCTGCCAAAGCGCGACCAGATATCGCCCAGATGGCGCTTTTCAAACCAAGCCAGGGGCAGGCGCAGCAAATGGCCGAAAACCTGGGTCAGCCACTGCACATTCAAATTGGCTGAGAGATACAGCACCGCCCAGGAGCGCAAAGCGCCCACCGCCACTTGCAAGCCGACCAAGAGCCCAAAGCCCAGGCCCAGTGTGACCAGCAGGTCGCGGTCGGCGCTGACCAAGACGCCATCCACCACCCATTGCAGGAAAAAGGGCGAAAGCAGGGCCAGCGTCTCCAGAGCCAGCGCCAGGCCCAAGATCTCCAGCAGCGAGCGTTTCAGGCCGATGATGGGGCCGAACAACTGCCGCCAGCGCAGGCGTGGGGCAGGGGGCTGCGGGTTGAAATTCGCCGCCGGGCGCAGCTCCATCGCTACGCCGGTGAAATGCGCTGATAGCTCTTTCAGCTTCATGCGCCGGGCGCCATGGGCCGGGTCGTGAATCAAGGCCTGTTCGCCCCGCACCTCGACCAGCACCACAAAATGATTGAAGTCCCAGTGCAAGATGGCCGGCCATTGCAACTGCGCCAAATGTTCGGGCTCGGCCCGCAAGGCCCGGCTGCTCAGGCCCAAATCGGACGCCATGCGCACCAAGTCCGCCATGGTGGCGCCCTTGAGCGAGAGCGAAAAGCGCGCCCGCAGCTGGGCGAGATCCAGATGCAGCCGGTGGCGATGCGCCACCATCGCCAAGCAGGCCAGGCCGCATTCGGCCGCCTCGGTCTGCAATAGCAGCGGCGTGCGCGAACGCGGGCCTCGCCAGCCCAGATGCAAGCGTTGAAACAAGCTCAGTTCAGACACGATGGGCCAGGCTCAAGAGCGGCTCAAAAATCCACTCGATCAGCCGGCGCCGCTCCAGCAGCACATCGGCCTCCAACTGCATGCCGGCCGACAGCGGCTGGGCTTCGCCATAGGCTTGGACCGTTTGGGCGTCGAGGCCGACGGTGACACGATACAGCGGTTCGCTCTGCTGGCTCTGGCTGAGCGCGGCCGGCAGGTGCAAGGTGGCCAGCTCGGCCGGCAGCAAAGGTGTGCGCGAGACCTGCAGCACCCGGCCGTATTGCAGGCCGAATTTTTGGTAGGGAAAGGCCTGGTAGCGCAGATGCACCGACTGCTGGGGGCGCAAGAAGCCCACCGCGCTAGAGGGCGCATAGAGCTGCGCCTGCATCTCGGTGCGAGCCGGCAAAAGGCTGGCCAGGGCGGCACCGCTGGCCACGCTTTGGCCGGGTTCGGCCAGCAAGGTGGCCACGATGCCATCGCTGGGCGCGCGCAGCACCAGGCGGCGGCGGTTCTCGGTTTCCAGGCCGAGGCGGCCCAGCTCGGCCCGGTCACGGGCAATCTCGCCCTGCAGCACCTCGGCTCGCAGCGGCAATTGGCGCGCCTCGCTTTGCGTGGCCTGCAAGTCGCGCTGCAGCGACTCGCGCTGCCGCTCCAGCGCTTGGCCCTGGGCCTTCAAGGCCAAGAGATCTTCGCGTTTGCTTTGCAGCTGTGCGGCAGAGATGAAGTTGTCTCGGCTGAGTTGCTCCTGGCGCGCCAAAGTCTCGCTCGCCAGCGCCAGTCTTTCGGCCTGCAGGCTGCTTTCCGCCTTCAGCAACTGCAGCTCTCGCTCCAGCCCCAGCCTGCGCTGATTCAGCGCTTGCTGCTGAGTGTGCGCTAACTGGCGCTCTTGTTCGGCGGTGTTTTGCAGGCTGTCTTGGCTGGCCGTCAGATTGCGGGCGATGCCCTCATTGCTCTGGCTGGTGCTGTCCAGGCTCAGCACAAACAAGACATCGCCGGCCTTCACCGACTGGCCTTCGCTGACCTCGCGCTGCAAGACGGTGGCCGGCTGCACGCTGCTGTTTTGAATGCGCAGCACCCCGCGATCGGGCACGAGGCTGCCGCTGATGCGGGCCTTGCGGGTGGTCTCTGCCAGCGTCAAAAAGGCGCCAACGCCGATGACGGCCGTGATGGCCAGGGCACTCAGCAGTCGGAGTGACAAAGGGCGCAGCAATTGAATGCTGCCCAGCCAAGCTTGTTGCTGGCCAAGGAGGGCTTGAGAACGAAAAAGCATGGGGCCGGTCTGAGGCCGTGTCAGCCTCTAGCCTCCCCATGCAAAAGCGATGACAGCGAATACAACTGAATTACCAAGATCCCTTTGGCGAGGGCTCGGTTGAAATCGGAGCACTAGCCGCACCCCAGGTACCTTTAGGAGATCCGCCTCCACTGACCAACTTGAGCAAGCTGGCGTCTAACTCAACTGGACCTGCGTGGTTAGGTTTCTGTTGATCGTTCAGTGTCGATTGATGGTTCTGCATGGCTGATTCCGAGGGTTGGCGTGCGGTGAGGTGCACAAAGGCATTTCAGCAAGCCAGACCCAAACAGGTAACTGTCAACTCTTACAGTGTGCAGAAAAACAGCAGGCAGAACTCTAGCGTATCAAGCCCAAGCGCAAGGCCTTCAGAACCGCTTGATGCTTGTTGTTACATCCCAGCTTACGCATGCCGTTGCTGATGTGAAGAACAGCGGTTCGCTCAGTGATGCTCATGATGGTGCCGACTTCCCAGGCCGTCTTGCCATCCATGGTCCAACGCAATGCTTCCAACTCTCGGGGGGTTAGGTGGGGGCGTTCGAGTTGTTGTTCGGGGGGTAGCAAAACGCGCAAGGCCGTATCCATCGCGTGCACTGCGAACAACTGCATGTCTGCCACCATGCGAGTGAGCTGCACTGGATCGCTTGGCAGATCATCACTTCGATCCATACCTAGCAGGAAGTGGCGACCTTCTGGCAGGTGTAAAGCAAGGCAAATCCCCGTTCGGTATCCGTATCGAGCCTGGACTTCCCACAGTTCTCCGGCCCCTTGGTCCACATAGGTCTTTTGATTCCATACGATGGGCACGCTTTGCTTTTTGCAGTGCTGCATGACGGGATCACGCATACCCAGCGCCGGATCATTCCAAGCTTCAGAGAATCCTGGGGGGCAGTTATCCACGCTGATGAACTCAGACCGGCCCAGGGCGTGGTCTACCACGGTCATGGCATTGAAGGTCTCGAATTCCATAGCCTTGGTGAAGCGTTCAACCTCTTGGAAAAACGCATCCCGGCTACGGGCTTCAAGCACCGACTGGTATCCCCCCTGCAGCATCACTCCGCTTTCGTCCAAAGGCTGTCGCGTCCAGGCTAGGACGAGCGACTCCACCGTTGCATCCCTGACAAGGTTTACAGCTAGCAAGCCGAGCCGCTCGTCTGCACACTGAGTGAACTTTAGACGAACGGCCGAAGACTGCTGCTTCCACCCCCTCAACCACTATTTTTAGATATGACCCCAGCCTGGATTGTGTACGCTTGGCCTAGAGTTTTGTGCGAGGCGCAACGTGCGCCGAATCTGCAGTTCGCGCATTTGAGTACGCAAGTGTTGGTGGCAGGCGACGGCCGGCGGCCTTCCCTGGGGCAAACCCTGTGGCAAGGGGCCGAGGGTCAGGCCGTGGCCGGTGTAGCCTGGGATTGGATCAGCCTGCCGCCCGGCGTGGTGGCCATGGTCGATCCCATGGCCTTGATCACCAATTTGCAGTTCCTCAATGCCGATGGCGAGGTGCTGGCTCCGATGGAGTCGGTGCTGCAATTGAATGAAATCGTCCACGCTTTGCCTTGGCAGCATGAGGTGCAGCGCGCCCTCGGCCTGCATTGAATGGCAAGCGGCTAGCTATGCGCTCATAGCCACAGGCCAAAGCTGCTGCCCTGGCCGAGCGTGCTCTTGATCTCTAGCCGTCCGCCCATCAGTTCGAGCAGCTCTTTGACGATGCTGACGCCCAGGCCGGTGCCCGGGATATGGCCCGAGGTGTCGGCGCGGAAGAAGCGTTCGCCCATGCGCGCCAGATGTTCGGCCGACAGTCCGATGCCCTGATCGCGAATCTCGATGCCATAACGGCTGCGGCCCTCGTCCGGCCCGCTCGATGCCGCCGCCAAGAGCCGGATGCTCACCGGCTCACCGCCGGGCGAGTACTTGTAAGCATTGGAGAGGGTGTTGAGCAGAATCTGTTGCATCTTCTGCCGGTCCACCGAGACCGGCATCGGTCCGGGCGCCGGCCCCACTTCGGGCGCTGCACGGCCCTGCGGCGGTTTGTAGTCGCTCAGCACATGGTGGAGCAACTCGCCCAGATCCAGCAGCTCAAAGTGCAGGTCCGCTGCGCCGCGCGCCTCGATGCGGGCCAGGTCCAACAACTCGTTCAAGATGTTGATCATCAGCTTGCTCTGCCGATGAATGCGGTTCAGCAAATCCAGGCGTTTGGCCTCGCTGAACTCGCGGTTCAGCAGCAGCTCGACGAAGCCGAAGATGCTGGCCATGGGCGTGCGCAACTCATGCGCGGCCAGTGAGAGGAACTCGGACTTCATCCGGTCAAGTTCATGCTGACGGGTCTCGTCCCGCACATAGAGCACCAGGCTGACCGCCGAGGCCGTCGGCTGGCGCCCGCTGATGGCCAGCACGCGAGGCCGGTCGCCGCGCAGGGTCAGGCTTTGCCCCTCCGGCCCAAAGCTGGCGGCCAGGCCCGAGAACTCATGGGCGTCGAGGGCGCGTTCGCGCAGCTTGGCGTCCAGACCCAGATCGTCCAGGCCCAGCACCTCGTCTTCGCGCAGATCGGTCAGGCGCAGAAAAGCCTGGTTGCTGAACTCGATCTTGCCGGCTCGGTTGAAGGTCAGCAGCCCATCGGGGCTGTTGGCAAAGATGGCGCCGAGCTGGTCGTTTTGAGCCGCCAGCTGGCGCACTTGGGCCAGATGGGTGTCGACGCTGTCGTGCAGCAAGATCATGTGTTGCTGCAGCAGCACCGAGGTGTCGTTCAAGGCCCGGCGCAGTTCCAGAAACTCTTGCGGGCCGCTCAGCTCCAGCTTGGCGTGGCCCAAGTCGTCGGCCAACTCGGTGGCAAAGCGGCGCGCTTCGTCCAGGCTGGCCATGGGGCGGCGCAAAAAGCTCCGCAGCAGCCAGTGGCACAAAAGCACCGCGATCACGGCCACGAAGAAGGTGTTGAGCCAGATGCTGTGGCCCAGTTGCCGCAGCGCTGTCAGGTCAAACTCAATGCAGATCCAGGCCAACAGCCGTTCGCCCGCCAGCACCGGTTGCCAGGCGATCAGCCGCGAGCCATCGGGCGAGGTCGCCATTTGCGGCAACAAGGCGCTGGGCATGTTCTCTTGCGGCTTGAGCACCACCTGGGCGGCTTGCCCGGCTTCGTGCTGCACCTCGCTGAGGCTCTGGCCTTGAGGACCAAAGATGCCGATGCGACGCACCGGTTCGATGTCCGCAAAGGACAAAGCCAGCGCCTGCAGTGCCTCCGGGTTGCTGGTGATGATCAGATTGGTGCTGGCTTCGCTGAGGCCACGGGCCAGCATGCGAGCCTCGCTTTCGACCGCTTGGCGGGCGCGTGACTGTTGCTGCTGCGCGCTGAAGGCACTCAGCACACCGAGGGCTAGCAAGAGCAGCAGGCCGAAGATCAGGCTGAGCTGATGCTTGAAGGTGCGCGGCCACAGGCGCATGGGGTCGGCTCAGTCCTGCCCGCAGGCCGCTGGGATGGATGCCGCACTGCCAGCGAGGCAGTCATCGGTCGATGCGGGCCTGGGCTCATCTGTCTCGTCCGGCGCAAAGCTCAATTCGCCATGCCACATGCGGGTCTCCCGAGGGGCGCCGGAGCTTGTTTTCAAAAACGCGACCAACTCCGGCTTGAGTGCGATCGATCATAGCGATCGCCTCGCAAGCCTTGCAATAAAGTTGGGCGGCATTTCCGTGCATTCGCCGCACGGCAAGGCCCGGCCCGCCAGACTGTTCAGGCCAGCCGGGTCTTGCGTTTCAGCGAGACACAGCGCCGCGCATCGAGCGCGCCACAAACAAGAGACAGCCGGCGGTCAGCCCCAAGCCCACCAGCACGCTGGGCAGCACTTGCATCAAGCCAAGTGGCTCACCTTTCAAGACCAGCATCATCAAAGTGTTCTGGGCCAGACCTGGCATCCACAAATACCAAGGTGCGTCGCCGCCAGGGTTGAGCATGCTGACCATGGGCGCCATGCCCACCAAGGTGATCACCAGGGCGCTGCCGGCTTGGGCCTCTTTGAAAGTCTTGGAGCGAATCGCAAACGCCATCAAGAGCGCGCCCAAGCCCGCCGCCAGCGGCAGCTGCAGCAACAAGAAGGCCACGACCTCTCGCCCGCCGAACTGGAACATGGCTTGCAAGCTGTCGCTCCTGAGCAGCCACTGCGCCGGGATGAAGCTCAGGCAAGACAGCACCGCCACCAACATGCCCAGCAAGGCCACCGCGCCCCATTTGCCCAGCACCAGGGCCAGGTGTTGCACCGGGTTCATCAGCAAGGGCTCCAGCGAGCCGCGCTCGCGTTCACCGGCGGTGCTGTCTAGTGCCGCCGTGAGCGCGCCGTAAAGCACGGCCATGATGATGAACATCGGGATGATGCTGGTGATGCGGGTGGCGCGGGCCTGGGCGCTGGCCAAGTCGCGCTCTTCCACCTGCACCGGCTGCAGCAGCTCGGTCGATACGCCGCGCAAGGCCAGATTCAGCGAGGCCCGTTCGCGGTTGAAGCCGTTCATCAATCGGTTCAAGCTGCCGACGCCGCTGTTGGCGCGCTGGTTGGCGCTGTCGCTGACCAGCTCCACGGTGGGCTGCTGGCCGGCTCGCAGCTTGGGCTCGAAGTCTTTGTCCAAGACCAGCACCGGTTCCAGCAGCTTGTTGTCGCGCAAGCGCTTTTCGTAGTCTGCCGGCGCTGTCTTGATGGTGTAGGTCTGGCGCTGCAGATAGTTCTGCAGCGTTGGCGCATGCTCGATGCCGGCCACCATGATCTCGCGCTTGTCGGCGCGCTCTTCCAGCGAGCTGATCAGGCCCGACAAGGCCAAGAGCAGCAGCGGCCCCATCAGCACCGCCGGCACCGTCAAGCGCAGCAGGGTGCGGCGGTCGCGCAAGGCGTCGACCACTTCCTTGCTCAGCACAGTCCAAAAATGCCGCAGCATCGTCGTGTTTGCTTGGCTCATGCGGCCACCTCCAGGCTCTTGTTCTGTGCAGCCGTCTGCGGCCCGAAGGCCAGCTTGACGAAGGCATCTTCGAATTTGTGTTCACCGGCCAGGGCCAGCAACTCCTCTACCGTGCCCTCGGCCACGCTGCGGCCATGCGCCACGATCACCACGTGTTCGCAGAGCTGCTCCACCTCTTGCATGATGTGGGTCGAGAAGACGATGCATTTGGCCCCGCCGGCGGGCGAGCGCAGATGCCGCAAGGCCTCGCGCAGCGAGCGGGTGGCCAGCACGTCCAGGCCGTTGGTGGGCTCGTCCAGCACGATGTTCGCCGGGTCATGCACCAGAGCGCGGGCCAGCGCGGTCTTCATCCGCTCGCCCTGGCTGAAGCCTTCGGCGCGGCGGTCGAGGATGGCCTGCATGTCCAGCAAACGCGCCAACTCCTCGGCGCGGGCGCTGGCGGCGTCGGCCTCCATGCCTTGCAGCTTGCCGAAGTAGATGATGTTTTCGCGTGCCGACAAACGTGGGTACAGGCCATGGGCATCACCGAGGATGCCCATGCGTGCCAGCGCCTGGCGCGGCTGCTCGGCCACGGCGATGCCGTCCACGCTGATGCGGCCGCTGTCGGGCGGGAACAGGCCCGCCAACATGCGCAGCGTGGTGGTCTTGCCGGCGCCGTTGGGGCCGAGCAGGCCGGTGATGCGGCCGCTGGGCGCCTGCACCGTCACGTTTTGCACGGCGTGCACGATTTGCTTGCTCGGCCGCTTCAGCAGCGAGCCGCCGCTGCGCGAGACAAAGTGTTTGCTGACGTTTTCAATCTGAATCATGGTTATTGCCCTTGCTTGGCGCTGCTGTTGGCGGCGCCGGTCGAGGCCGCGGGCTGCGGCGGCAGGAAGACGGTGGGGCGCGGGATCTTGCTGGCGCAGCTGGCGTCTTGCGGCAGGGCCTGCGCATCGCTCTTGGCGTCGATGAAGCGGAACAAGAGATCACGCATGCAGCCCAGACCCATCACCCCGTGGCCGGCCTCGGGCACGACGATGTGTTGCACCCGCTGGGCTTGGGTGGCGCCCAGGGCTTTAGCGACGCGTTCGCCATGCCGAGGCGGAGTCACCGGATCGGCACCGCCGCTGAGCAGCAGCACCGGCGAAGGGGCCGGCGCCAGCTTGTAGAAGTCGGGGGCAATGGACGCACGTGGCCAGTTCTTGCAGGCCTGGGTGTAGAACTGCGCCTGGTCTTGGCCAAAGTCCGCGCCAGCGGCGTCTTTGCTGTCAGCCAAACGCGGCATATCTTCGGCGCAGACCACCGAGAAGTGCATGCCCTGGGCCAGCTTGCCGGCGCGGCCGCCGCCAAAGGCGCTGGACAGTCCGAGCAAGCCTTCAAAGCGGCCTTGGCTGGCGGCCGCAATGGCCGAGGGCAGGGCGGAGGCCAGCGGTGGAGCATAGAGCGGCAGACGAACCGCGCGCAGCAGCATCTCGCGGCTGAGCGTGAAGCTTTCCGGCAAGCCGGTCAGCGGATGCTGTACGCTGATTTTGCGCGGCAGGCTTTGCAAGAGACCGGCCCATTGCTGGCGCAGCTGTGGGAACTGCGAGGCGCAAGTGGGCTCTTTTTCGCAGGCCTTGAAGCTGGCTTCCAGCGCGGCTTGGCCGTCGGTGGAGAAGCTGGCCGGCAAGGCCATATCGGACGGCGCCACGCCGTCGATCACCGTGCGCCGCACCTGGGCCGGGAACAGCCGCAGGTATTCCAGCGCGGCCCGCGTGCCGTAGGAGCCGCCGATCAGGTTCCAGGCCGGGGCGCCCAGCGCCACCCGCACGGCCTCGAAGTCCTGCATCGCGACGGTTGTGGAGAAGTAGCGCAGATCGCCATAGGGCAGTTTGCTCAGGTCTTGGCGGCAGCGCTCCAGGCGCTGGAACTGGGCGTTCGCGTCCAGCCCTTCGGCCATGGGCAGCTGCTCTTCGTCCGCGCATTGCAGCGGCGCGGACTTGCCGGTGCCGCGCTGGTCGATGAAGACCAGGTCGCGGCGATTGTTGAGCCGCGCCAGGCGGCTGATCATCGTCGGCGCGATGTTGATGGCGCTCTGGCCGGGCCCGCCGGCCAGCACCAGCACCGGGTCGGGCTGCTTGTTGCGCGCCATCGCCGGCACCACCACGAAGTGGATGTCGATCTGCGTGCCCTGCGCTTCGGCCGGATTCAAGGGCCGCTTGATGCTGCCGCATTGCAGCTCATTGGCCACGCCCTCGATGCGGCAGGGCCGGGTCAACTCCGTGCTGCTGAGCGGGGCGGGCGCTGCGATGGCCGATGCGCCTAGCTGCGCCCCCGCCAAGGCGATGCCCGCTATGGCACCCAGCCGGGTCCGGTGTCGGTCTGACATTGCAAGCTCCAGTCTTGTTGTTATGGACTGGGGCGGATTATGGGCAGCGCCATGCCACCTTTTGGAGAAAAAGCGGCGAGTGGCGGATTGCGCGGCTGAATGGTTGCTGGTGCAGCGTCGTTGGCTGCCAGTGCGCCCTTGCAAGCTCAGTCAGTCGGTGAAGCCTCGATCTCGGGCGAGCTCAGGGTTGGCGAACTGGGCCATGGCGGTTTTCATGAGGCGAAAGCCCAGGTGTTCATAAAACGGCTCCTTGCCCGGGGCCGCATACAGCATCGCATGGGCGCCACCCGCGCGAGTTTGCAGGTCTTGCATGATGGCGCGGCCCAAGCCAAGACCTTGGACCTCGGGCGCCAGCGCCACGTCAAAGATCACCGTCCATGTCAGCCGGTCGCTCAAGGCCCGCCCAGCGCCGACGATCTGGCCCTCGCGATAGGCAAAGCAAGACACGCTGCTGTTGCGAAAGCTCTGCTCCAAGAGCTTGGGGTCGCGGGTGCCCAGCGGCGCACGCTCAAACACATCGACCAGCGCGAGCCAATCCACCTCGTCCAGCTCATGCTTGAGCAAGACCTGACCCTCGCTAGGCGAGGGCTTGTCTGCCTCGGCCTTCATGCGCTTTGGCGCGCAGCCAGTTGCTGCAAGCGCTGTTTCACCTCGGGCCACTCGCTGTCGATGATGGCGAAGTAGACGGTGTCGCGCACCCGGCCAGTGTCGGTCTGCACATGGCGGCGGAAGATGCCTTCTTGCTGCGCGCCGATGCGGGCGATGGCGGCCCGCGATTTCTCGTTCAGAAAGTCGGTCTTCAACTCAACCCGGTGTGCCCCCAGCGTCTCAAAAGCATGAGTCAGCAAGAGCGTCTTGGCCTCGGTGTTGACGCAGCTGCGCTGCCAGGCTTTGGCGACCCAAGTCCAGCCGATTTCCAGCCGGCGGTCACGCAGCGAGATATTGCCGAAGCGGGTGCAGCCGATGATGGGGCCGTCTTTCTGATCCGGCCCCGCCAACACCAGGGCAAAAGGCAGGCTGCTGCCGCTCGCTTGCTCGGCCAGCGCTTGTTCCACATAAGCCCGCATATCGGCGGCACTGCGCACTTGATTCGGCACCCAGCGCCACAAGTCTGGGTCCAGGCCGACTTCGGTCAAACCCGGCAAATGCTCGAGTGATAGAGGTACCAGGCGCAGATGTGGGCCTTGAAGCGTGAGTGGGGTCACTTGCATGGGGATGATGGGCGTCATGGTGTTTGCCAAAATGTGAAGAGTGGAAATCTGATGTCTGGGCTGGTTCGCTTCGGTGGCCCGGCCCGCCGTCGTGCTCATGGTGCTCGGGTCGGCTCTTTCGAGCCGACTTCCCTCGCTGCTCTCTGCGCGGGTCAGCGGCGGCAAACTCGCTACGTTCGCGCTGCTCACTGCGCTCAAACAAGTGCCGCCAAGTCAGAAGTTGAAGCGCGCTGCGCGCGCCTGACCCGCTCCGCTGCGCGCTCGGCCGTGCACAAATCGCCGGTCGGCGGGCCGAGCCACCTGCGGACTGGGCGTTCATCCTCGTTGAGGACGCCAACCGTTTGCCATGCAAGCGCACTGCGGCCCGGGCAGTTGCTGGGCGATTTGTGAGGGGCCGAGCAGCGCAGCAGCTTGGGGCGCGCGCAGCGCGCTCCAACTTCTGACTTGGCGCAGCATGTTTGAACGAAACGAGCGCAGCGAGTGCAGTGAGTTCTGCGCCGGCCCCAAGCTGAGAGCAGCGCAGGGAAGTCGACCCGCGAGGGGAGACCCCCGAGCCATGAGCCCGGCGGCTGCCCGGGCTGCAGTGCCTGCCCGATAAGCATGTTTCTCAAATCCCCAGATGCGCCATCCAAGCCGCCACATCTTGCTCGCTGGGCGTGCCGCTGGCCAGGGCGGTTTGAATACGGGCGCGCTCGGCGGCGCTGCGGTTTTGGCTCAGCTTGAACTTGCCTTCCCAGCGCTGCACATGCAGGCGAAAGCCGACGATGGCGCCCAACAACTTCTGCTGAAAGTCCGCAGGCAAGGCGCGCCATTGCGCGGCATAGCCGGGCTCGTGCTGGGCGATCAGGCGTTTCAACAAGGCGTCCTTGGCCTCGGGCTCTTGCACCAACTCCAAGCGGCCATACAGATGCACCGCGGCGTAGTTCCAGGTCGGCACATTCAGCGCGCTGTCGTAGTGGCTGGGCGACACATAGGCGCCGGGGCCATTGAAGACAGCGTGTACCTCCAGGCCCTTCTCATGCAAAGCCGCCAGCCAGGCCCAATGCGGGTTGGCGCGCGCCATATGGCCTTCGATCACCAGATCTTCACCTTCGATGACGGTTAGTGGCACATGGGTGCCAAAGCTCTGGCCCTGGGCGTCGGGGCCCAGCAGCAAGGCCAAGGGGTAGGCGGCCATCAAGCGCTTGGCCTGGGCCAATTCTTTCGAAACGAAATGAGCGGGTTGGTACATGTGGAGGGCGCTTTCGGTGGGCGAGGGCAATTGCCTGCTCGAAGCATAGGCCCGGCCTTGGTACGATGAAAGATCCAATTTTGATCAATTCAATGGATCCAATTTCAAACGCGCCGGCACATGCCCCATTGCCTTTTGACGCGACCGGCTTGCGCTTGGTGGCGGGCGGGGGCTTGAGCCAGCAGATTCATGCACAGCTCAAGGCCAAGATCTTGCAAGGCGAGTTGACGGCCGGCGCCCAGCTGCCAACCAGCCGTGATTTGGCGCGCGCACTCGGCGTCTCGCGCAACACGGTCGTGCGGGCCTATGAGCAACTGAGCAGCGAAGGCTGCTTGCTGACCCGACTGGGCGCGGGCTGCTTTGTGGCGGCGATCGAGGGCTTGCCGCAGGCGACCGCAGCTAAGTTGAGCGGGGCATCGCAGCGGCAACAGCCACCCGCCGCCAGCGAGCCCAGCACGCCGCTCTGGCAGCGCCTGCAGGACTACGAACCCACCCCGGTGGCGCCGCCCACACCGCGTGCCTTTCGCTATGGCCTGCCGGCGTTGGACCTGTTCCCGCATCCGCTGTGGTCGCGGCTGCAAGCGCGCTTCTGGCGCCGTCAGGCGCGCGGCATTCGGCAGGGCGCGCCTGAGCATGAACTTGCCAGCCTCAGCTACTCGGAAGCCGCCGGTCTGCCACGCCTGCGCGAGTTGATCGCTAGTTACTTGAGCCACTCGCGCGGCCTGCCCTGCAGCGCCGAGCAGGTGATCGTCACCGCCGGTTCGCAACAGGCCATTGCCATGGCGGCGCTGGCCTTGCTGCAGCCGGGCGACCGGGTCGGCATGGAGTCGCCCGGCTATCGCGCTGCGGCAGCGGCCTTGGGTTTGAGTGGTGCCACCGTGCTGCCCGTGCCCGTGGACGAGCAAGGCCTGCGGGTCGGCGCGCTGGAGGCCTTGGGCCGTGCCGGCACTGCTCAGGCCCTCAAGCTGCTCTACATCACGCCCTCGCACCAATACCCGACCGGCGTCGCTATGCCTTTGCAGCGCCGGCTCGATTTGCTGGATTGGGCCGAGCGGCATCAGGCCTGGCTTCTGGAAGACGATTACGACGGCGAGTACAGCTTCAGCGGCCTGCCGCTGGCGCCTCTATCTGCGCTGGATGCCCGCGCGCAGCAGCGCACGCTCTACATCGGCAGCTTCTCCAAGCTCTTGTTTCCGGGCCTGCGCCTGGGCTATCTGGTGGCCCCCAAAGCCTGGGTGCCCAAGCTGGCGCGGCTGCGTTCGATGTTGGATCGGCAGTCGTCGATTGCCGATCAGGTGGTGATGGCCGACTTCATGGCCGAGGGCCATTTCTTGCGCCATGTGCGGCGCATGCGGCGCGGTGCGCGGCAGCGGCGTGATGCCTTGATGCAGGCCTGGAGCCAGCTCTTGTTGCCACAGCTGCCGCCGGCTTGGGCGGCGCAGCTGAAGCTGCAGCCGGTGGATGCCGGGCTGCAGGCCTTTTTGCCGCTGCCCAGCCGCGCTATGGAAGTGCAGCTGCACCGCGCTGCGCTGGCCGCCGGGATTGAGATCGGCAGCCTGGCCCAGGTGGGCGGGCTACCGGCGCACAGCGCCTTAGCCGGCTTGACGCTGGGCTTTGCCACCGTAGGCCCGGCGGAGATTCGCCGGGCCACCCAGGCCTTGGGGCGGGCGTGGCGGCCAGTGCTGCTGGCCGCCAACCCACCCGCTGAGATGGGGGATTAGAAGGCCTCCACCGCCTTGCCTTGCGCGCCCTCATCGGCAATCTGGCCGACCAGGCGCTCAATCGCAGGGCGACCGAACATCGCCACCAAGACCGGCGTCAAGAAGCTGTCCAGCAGCGTCGAGCTGATCAGGCCGCCGAAGATCACCACCGCCACCGGGTGCAAGATCTCGGTGCCGGGCCGCTCGGCTTCAAACAACAGCGGCGCCAGCGCCAGGGCCGCCACCAGCGCCGTCATCAAGACCGGCGTCAGCCGCTCCAGCGAACCGCGCAGCAGCATGGCCGTGCCAAAGCGCTGGCCCTCGAAGGCGCAGAGATTGACGTAGTGGCTGATCTTCAAAATGCCGTTGCGGGTGGAGATGCCGGCCAGGGTGATGAAGCCGATCAGCGCCGCCACGCTCATCGGCTGGCCCGAGATCCACAGCGCCAAGACCGAGCCGACCAGGGCCAAAGGCACGTTCGCCATAATCAACAGGCTCAGCGCCATGCTTTGGTAGCGGCTGTACAGCAGCATCAAGACCAGGGCCGCCGAGGCAATGGACAAGAGCCCGATCAAACGACTGGCTTCTTCCTGCGCGGCGAACTGCCCGCCCAGCTCGGTGAAGTAGCCCGGCGGCAAGGTCTGCGCGGCCAACACCTGGCGGATATCGGCCACCACCTCGGACAAAGGCCGCTCCGAAGCATTGGCCGAGATCACGATGCGGCGCTTGCCCTCGTCGCGCAGGATCTGGTTCGGGCCATCGCTTTCTTCGATGCGCGCCAAGCTGGCTAAAGGCAGCGCGCCTGCCGGGGTCTGAATCATCAGCCCGGCCAGTGCTTCCGGCCCACGCGCCGACTCGGGCAGGCGCAAGACCAGGCCAAAGCTGCGCTTGCCCTCCACCACCTGGGCCAACTGCTCACCGGCCACCAGGGTCTGCAATTGCTCCAGCAACTGAGCGGGGGCCAAGCCGTGGCGCTCGGCGGCAGCTGCGTCCACGCGCACCAGCAATTGCGGCGTTAGCACCTGCTTTTCGATTTCCAAGTCACCCAGGCCAGGGATGCCGGCCAGCGCCGCGCGCAGGCGTTCGGCCTCGGCGCGCAAGAGGTCCAGGTCCTCGCCATAGAGCTTCAGCGCGATCTGGCTGCGCACGCCCGAGAGCATGTGGTCGATGCGGTGGCTGATCGGCTGACCGATGCTGACCGAGGCCGGCAAGGGCGCCAAACGCGCGCGCATATCGGCGTACACCGCCTCATTGCTGCGCTGGCTGGGCCGCATCTTCAGGTCCAACTCGGAGGTGTGCACGCCCTCGGCATGCTCGTCCAACTCGGCCCGGCCCGAGCGGCGCCCCACATGCGCCACCTCCGGCACCTCGGCCAGCGCCAGTTCGGCCTGCTTGGCGATGCGCACCGATTCCTCCAGCGTGGTGCCGGGGTTCAGGCGCAAGCCGACCAGCACCGCGCCCTCATTGAAGGGCGGCAAAAAAGTGCGGGCAAAGAAGGGCACGCTGGCCGCGGCCAGCAGCACCGCCAGCCCGGCCACGCCCAGCATCAAACGGCCATGGCCCAAGGCCCAGCTCAGCGCGCGCTCGTAGTGGCGCTTGATCCAGCGTACCGCGCTGGGCTCGGCATGGTCCAGGCTCTTCATCTGCGGCAGCAGGTAGAAGGCCAGCACCGGCGTCAGCGTCACGCTGACCAACATCGAGGCCAAGATGGCGACGATATAGGCCAGGCCCAGCGGCATGAAGAGTCTCCCCTCAATGCCGGGCAAGAAGAACAGCGGCAGGAATACCAGCACGATGATCAGCGTCGCTAACACGATGGCCGAGCGCACCTCCAGCGTCGCTTTCAGGATCAGCGGCAGTGCTGGCTGTGGCCGCGCCAACTGGCGGTTCTCCTTCAAGCGGCGCAAGGTGTTTTCCACCCCCACCACCGCGTCGTCCACCAGCTCGCCCAGCGCAATCGCCAGGCCGCCCAGCGTCATGGTGTTGATGGACAAGCCGAAGTAACGCAGCACCAGCACGGTGATCAAGAGCGAGACCGGAATCGCGGCCAGCGAGATCAGCGTGGTGCGCGCATTCGCCAAGAAGAAGTACAGCACCACCGCCACGATGACGGCCGCGCTGATCAGCTTGCCCTGCAGCGTGCCGATCGAGGCTTCGATAAAGCTGGCCTGGCGAAAGCTCACTTGCGGCGCCGAGATGCCGGCGGGTAAGCCCGGCTTCATTTCTTCCAGCGCGCGCTCGATCTGCTTCGTCAGTGCCACCGTGTCGGCGCCGGGCTGTTTTTGCACGCCCAGAATCACCGCCGGCCGGCCGCCGAAGCCGGCGTCGCCGCGTTTCAGGGCCGGTGCAAAGCCGACCTGGGCGACTTGCTCGAGCAGAATCGCCCGGCCGTTGGCATAAGCCACCGGCAGGCGCTGCAGGTCTTGCAGCCGGCCTTGGGCGCCGCCATCGCGACCGATGTGGCGGATCAGCACCTCGCGGCCGCCCAGCTCCACATAGCTACCCGAGCTATTGCCTGAGAAGCCGCGCAGGGCTGTCGTTAGCGCATCCAGCGACACGCCCAGCGCCGCCATGCGCGCGGCATCCGGCTGCACCTGGTACTGGCGCAGCTCGCCGCCGATGGGGATCACCTGGGCCACGCCGGGCAGGCCCAGCAGACGCGGGCGCAGCACGAAGTCGGCGTATTCGCGGGTGGCGAATTCCGGCTTGATCGCGTCAGTGGTCCCGGGGGATGAGGGTTTGGATTCGTAGGGAATCGCGATCAGCATGATCTCGCCCATGATGGAGCTCACCGGCCCCATGCCGGCGTGGCTGATGCCGGCCGGCAGCTGCTCGCGCACGCTGCCCAGTCGCTCCGACACCATCTGGCGGGCGCGGTAGATCTCGGTGTCCCAGCCAAAGCTGATGTAGACAAAGGCCAAGCCCACCGAAGAAACCGAACGCACCGACTCCACCCCGGGCAGGCCGCCCATGGCCGCCTCCAGCGGCAAGGTGATGCGCTGCTCCACCTCCTCGGGGGCCATGCCGCCGGCCTCGATCTGCAGCGTCACCTGCGGCCGATTCAGGTCGGGGAACACATCCACCGGCGTGCGCTGCAGAACCAAAATGCCCAAGCCCATCAGGGCCAAGGCCGCCACCAGCACCATCAGGCGCTTGTGCAAAGAGAAATTCAAAAGCCAAGCAAACATCGTCCTGACTCCTGGTTTCAGCGCACTTGGCGCAACAGCGATGCGCCTTGCACGACCACGCGCTCGCCGGCCTTCAGGCCTTCTTGCACGCTCACCCGGGCGCCATCCAGCGGCGCCCAGCGCACCGGCCGTGGCTCAAAGCGCTGCGGCCCGGACTGCACCCAGACCATGTCCAGATTGCTGGGGCTCTTGACCACGGCGGCTTGCGGCACGGCAATGCCGTCCAGCTTCTGGCGGGTTTGCACCAGCACCTTCAGCGTCTGGCCCAGGGCCAAGGGTGTCGCGTTCTGGCTTGGCTGCGCGCTGGTGCGGAACTGCAGGGGCAGGGCGCCTTCGCGCAGGCTGAGGCCCGCGCCGACAAAGCGCAGCGGCAGGCTGCTGGCGCTGTCACCGCTGCCGAACAAGGCATGGGCGCCGCCCACCTGCCCAGCCAGTGCGGCATCAAAGGCATCGGCTTCGACGATCAATCGCGCCGGGTCGACGATCTCAAAGAGCGCCTCTTTGGCATCGACCACCTGGCCGGCCACCACATGGCGGGCCGCAATCACGCCGCTGACTGGGGCCAGCAGCGGCTCGCCACCTTGTGGTGCCTGGGCCTGGGCCTTCAGGCGTTGGCGCAGACCGTCCAGCTCCAGCCGGGCGGCCTCGATCTCACGCTGCGGCACGCTGCCTTCGAGCTGCTGCAGCCGTGCCAGCTTGTTTTGCGCCAGGGCTTCTTGCGAGCGTAGCTCGGCCAAGGTGGCGCTCAGACTGGCCTTTTCTGACGGGCTCAGGCTGGCGCGCACCCAGGCCAGGGTTTCGCCCTTGCGCACCGTTTGGCCCAGGGCGGGCAGGCCGCGTGGCCCGGCTTCGATGCGGCCGGCGAACAAGGCTTGCACCTTGCCGCCGGCGTTCGGGTCCATCAGCACCCGGCCATTCAGGCTGACGCTGCGCGGCAGGCTTTTCAGCTCGGCGACTTCGCTGCGAATGCCCAGCTGTGTTTGCGTGGCGGTGGGCAGATGCACGCTGCCATCGGGCTGGCGGCTGGGTTTGTCGCTGGGGGCAGCGGCGGCCGCAACGGGCTTCTTGGTTTTTGGCTCGTCATCATGGTCGCCGTCTCCATGGGCTTGCGAGAGCAGCGGTGTCAGAGAAAAAAGCAGGGTGGCCAGCAGCGGGCCGGCGGCGCGAGTGGGTTTCATGGCAATGGGAAATTTTTTGAAAAGGTCGGCGTGCTTCATGGCTTTATGGCTTTATGGCGTCATGCCTTGGGCTTGGCTCAGGCGCGAGGCGCTGCGCTCTTGTTCGATGCGGGCGCGGGCCAGGGCCAGCTCGGCCTGGGCCTTGTCGGCTTCGGCGCGCAACCGGGTGGGCAGGTCGATGGCGCCCAGGCTGAAGGCGCGGCGCTGCAGGCCTAAGCTATCGGCAGCCAAGGCCTGGCGGCTTTGGGCCAGCGCGGCCTGCTCGGCGCTGCGCGCCATCTGCTGTTGGGCTTGCGCGATGGCAGCGGCTTGGCGTTCGCTGAAGAGCGCGATCTCGGCCTCAAGTTCGGCCCGTTCGGCGGCGAGCTGGACCGCTTGCAGCCCGGCTTCTGGCTGGCGCCCCAGCGGCAGGCGCAGCGTCAACCGTGCGCTATTGGCGGCGGGCTCCAGGCTGGAGCCACGTTCGCGCAGCAAGGCCAGGCCCACGGTGGGGCCGGCGTAGCTGCCCGCTCGGGCGCGCGCCAGCTGGGCGCTCAGCAGCGCATATCGGGCTTGCAGCAGGCTCAAGGCCGGATGCTCTTGGGTCGAGGTCGAGGTCGACGTCGCAGCGGGCGTCTCAGCGCTGGCGGGGTCAAAGGCCGAGTCCGGCGACTCTGGTCCGGTGCTGGCGGAACCCACCAGCAAGGCCCAGGCGCTTTGCGCTGCAGCCCTTGCCGCCTGAGCCTCGGCCAGCGCAGCTTGAGCGCTTTGCTCGGCCGACAAGGCCTGGTTCAGGTCCAAGCGGGCCAGGTCGCCGGCCTTCAGGCGCCTCTCTACATCGGCACGCAGTGCTTGCAGATTGGCCAGCTGCTGCTCGGCCGCCGTCTGCTCGGTGGCAGCCAGGCGTAGCGCCCACCAGGCCTCGCGCAGCTCGCCACTCAAGGCCCAACGGGCAGCGGCTTGGGCGCGGCTCCATTGATGGCCTTGGGCCTCGGCACTGCGGCGCTCGGCCTGGCGCTCACCCGGCCAGCGCAGTGGCAACTCCAGCGCGGCTTCGTCCTCGCGCAGGCCTTGCGCTGCACCGCCCCAGCCATCGCTGCGGCGTGACAGTTGCAGGCTGGGCGGGGCCGCCAGCCAGCGCTCGGCGGTTTCTGTTTGCTGGGCGATCAGCGCCTGCGCCGCGCTGGCGCTACGTGCTGCCGGATGGCGCGGCCAAGCCTGGGCCAGGGCCTCGGCCAAGGTGTTGATCGCGGCTTGGTTTGCCGTGGCTTCAGGGGCTGCGGGTGCTTCAGCGGCGCGCAGCGGCAGGCTGGGCAGCGCCAGACAAAAGCCCAAGGCCAGGGCCGGCCAGGGCTGCTTCAAAAAAACAGGTCGTCGTAAAGACATGGACTTCTCCGTGAACGTCGAAACGGGAGAAGCCGGCGAGCGAAACAAACACGCAGGAAGTGCTCCGCCTCAAGTCGAAGGCGGACGAATCACAAAAAGAAACTGAATGGAGAGCTGCGCGTGGCCGGCTTCAGAACGAGGCTGAAGTCGGCGCGACAAGCGGCACGCGCTCGATCGCATCGGGCGCCACGCCGGCACGCGGCGGTGCGTCTTGCGGGCGCAGGGTCTCGCGCAGCAGCGCAAACTGCGAGGCGCAGTCGCTGGGCACACCCAGATTGCAGGCGAAATGGCATTGCGCGCAGTCGCCATGGTCCAGCGAGGCGGCTTCGGCCGCGGCCTTCTTTTGGCCTTGTTGACCTTGGTCTAGCGGCTTGCTGGCCTTGCTGGGCTGTGCATGCTGATGCTCATGGTGACCGGCATGCACGGGCTGTTGCGTGCTGGTGCTGGTATCGTCTTCATGCAAGCAATAGCCCAGCGCCATGGCCAAAGAGCCCTGGAGCGGCAGGCAGATTGCCAAGAGCACAACGATGAACCAGCGGCGCAACATGGGCGGCAGTATAGGGGCGCACTTCAAGGCCTTGCGCTGCTGGGGGCGAATGCTGAATCAGCGGCGCTGCTGGCTCCAGAAGTAGCCCAAGATGTAGAGCGACACCAGCGCATCCATCAGCGCGCCGCCCACAAAGCCCGCGCTGGCCGGCTCGCCCCAGTGCAAGAGCACCAGCAGCACCATGCAGGCTTTTTCCAGCCCCACGAAGACCAGGATGGGCGCTCTCCACTCGCTGCGCAGCGCCGCCAGCAACATCGCCAACCCGACCAGGCCCACCATCGCGCCCCAGTGCTGCGCCAGCACCGTGTAGGCCGGCACATAGTCCAGCTGAAAAATCGTCTTCAGCGTCCACTCGGGCAAAAAGGCCAAGCCTCCCGCGCCAGCGGTGATGGCGCCGGTCAGCAGGAAGAAGGGGCGGAAGGTAGTGGTGAAGAAGCGTTGCATGGGGGAGGGGTGTAGCAGGGCCTGAGTGCAAAGGCAATCGGGGTTGATGTCCGTTCGAGTGCTGGCCCCAAGGTCCTCAGGGTATGACCACTGCCACCCCCAGCCACCTCGCTCTAACATCGCCGCATCCAACAATGGGAGCTCTTCTGATGCGTCGTTTGCTAATCGTGTCGGCCTTGGCCGCTTGTTTCGCTTTGGGGGCTCAGGCCGAAACCACTTCGGCCGGCCATAGCTACACACCGCCGGAGGCGTTTGCGATCAGCCAGACCGGCTCGCTATTGCGCCTCACCGCGCCCGAGGGCGATGCCACGGTCAACGTGGTGGAGCTGGGCAAGGACCAGGCCAAGGACGCCGCGGACGCCGTGGCGCAGGCCTGGCAGCAGGTGCAGCCTGACTTCAAACGCACTTTGTTGCTGGCCACGCCGCGGCCCAAGCGCAATGGCTGGGTGGACCAGTCGGTGTTTGACTATGAGACCTCGCCGAATGAGAAGCTGGTGATCCAGGCTTTGGCGCGGCGCTCCAGCATCGATGGCGGCTGGGTGGTCTTGCTGCTGCAAGCCTCGCAAGCCACTTTGGAAAAACGCGGCTCACCGATTGGCAAGTTCTACACCAGCCTGCGGCCCAAGGGCTATGAGCGCGAGAGCTTTGCCGGCCGCAGCGCCAAGCCGCTCACGCCCGAGCGGGTCGAGCAGCTCAAGGCCTTTGTCGCCGATGGCATGAAGAAGCTGGACGTGCCCGGCGTGGGCCTGAGCTTTATTGACGGCAACAAGCTGGTCTGGGCCGGCGGCCTGGGCGTGCGCGCTTTAGGCAAGCCCGAGCCGGTGGACGCCGACACCTTGTTCATGGCCGCCAGCAACACCAAGTCCATGACCACTGGTTTGCTCGCCAAGGCGGTGGACGCCGGCAAGCTGCGTTGGGACCAACCCGCCGCCAAGGCCTATCCCGGCTTCAAGCTGGCCGACCCTGAGGTGACCCAGAGCGTGCTGATCAAGCACCTGGTTTGCGCCTGCACCGGCATGCCGCGCCAAGACCTGGACTGGATCTTCGCCAATGGCGCGGCGCCGGCCAAGAGCACCTTTGACCAACTCAGCGGCATGAAGCCGACCTCCAAGTTCGGCGAGGTGTTTCAGTACAGCAATCTGATGGTGGGCGCGGGCGGCTATATCGCCGCCGCCACGCTGAAGCCGGGCTTGGAAGTGGGCAAGGCCTATGACCAGGCCATGAGCGAGCTCTTGTTCAAGCCGCTGGGCATGAACCGCACCACCTTTGACTACAAGCAAGCGCTGAGCGGCAACCACGCCGAACCGCACGGCGACGCCTTCGACGGCAGCACCCGCCGCGCCAGCATGGACGTCAACTACACCATCGTGCCGGCCCGCCCGGCCGGTGCGGTGTGGACCAGCCCGCGTGACTTCAGCCAATGGGTGCTGATGGAACTCGGCAAGGGCCGCGCCCCCGATGGCAAGGTGGTGATCAGCGAGCCCAACTGGGCCGAGCGCTACAAGCCGCAAGTGATGGTGGGTGAGGACACCTATTACGGCATGGGCCTCTTCATCGACAAGCAATACGGCATCACCGTCGCCTCGCACGGCGGCGACATGCTGGGCTTTCACTCCAATATGATCTGGCTGCCCGAATACGGCATCGGCGTGACTATCTTGACCAACTCAGACGCCGGCGTGTTGCTGCGCGGCCCGCTGCAACGCAAGCTGCTGGAACTGGTGTTTGACGGCAAGCCCGAGGCCGACGAGCGCCTGCAAGTCGCCATCGCCAACCGCAAGGCGGAGAACGACAAGCAGCGCGAGTTGCTGACCTTGCCGGTGCCGGCTGAGGCCATCAAGCCGCTGGCCGCCCGCTACCACAGCCCCGAACTCGGTTCGTTGCAAGTGCTGAAAAAGGCCAAGGGCGGCAAGCTGATCTTCAAGTTCGCCCACTGGGACAGCGAAGTCGCGCTGCGCAAGAACGAAGACGGCACGCACAGCTACTTCTCCATCGACCCGGGCGAGGCCGGCTTCGAGCTGGTGCGCGACGACAAGGCCGCCAAGCCCACGCTGGTGATGCGCGATGCGCAGCATGAGTACCGCTTTGTGGCGCGCTGATCAAAGCACGACGATGCGCGTCATTTGTCTGTTAGGGTGGGGCGCATGAACACCGCCACCACCACTCCCGGCCGCATCGTCAGCCTGCGCCCCGTGCGCGAATCCGATCTGCCTCTGCTGATCCAACTGGCGGGCAGCCCTGAATGGCGCAGCGAGTTTGAATCGGGCCGCTTGAGCGGAGAGCAGTCGGTCAAGAAGCGCTTTGCCGAGGATGGCCGCTCCAGCGAAGCGGGCGAGCGGCTGATGGTGTGCGATGAGAGCGGGGCGGTGATTGGCAGCGTCTCGCACTTCCCTGCCCATTGCTACTCCACAGCGCGCGAGATCGGCTGGAGCATCCACGACCCGGCGCTGCGCGGCCGGGGCTACGGCACCGCAGCGGCGCGCGCCCTGGTGGACTATCTGTTCGAAAACTTCGAGGCGGTGCACCGCATCTGCTGCAACACCGACCCGGCCAATATCGCCTCGCGCCGAATCGCCGAAAAAGCCGGCCTGCAATACGAAGGGCTGCTGCGCGACGTGATCTTTATTCGTGGCGCTTATGTGGATGGCGCTGTGTTTGGCATCTTGCGGCCGGAATGGCTGGCGGGGCGGGTGCAGGCTGCGAACTGATAGCCCGCAGGGCTGGCGCTGCTCAGCGCCGGAACGGGTCCGCGAACTTGGGATCAGTGGCCAATGAGCTATCGTCCAGCGTCAACAAAAAGGCCACCAAGGCCGCCTTGTCGCTGCCGCTCAGATTGTGGCGGCGCGGCTGGCCGTTTCCTGCGATGAGCCGGTTGTCCAAGGCCGGGCCCAGTTGCACGCCGCCGTTGTAGTGCTCGACCACCTGCGCTAGGCTGCTGAAGCGGCCGTCGTGCATGAAGGCACCCGAGCGCCCCACGCTCTTCAAACTGGGCGACTTGAAGATCACCGTCTCGCCGGCATCCAGCCCATTGCCGAGCGAACCCGGTGACAAGGCAAAGCTGGGCGGCTGGTGGCAGCCCGCACAGCCCAGTCCACCTTGCGGCGGCGGCAGCATGAACAGCGCGCGGCCACGTTCTTCTTGCGCGGTGAAGCTGGCCAGCGGCAAGGAGATGCCTTTGTCAGGCAGGGCTGCGTCATACACCGTGGCATAGGCCGTGTCCCAGCGGCTGCTGCTGCTGATCATGGCCCGCTCGAACTGAGCAATTGCCCGCCGAACGCGCGCCTCGGTCACGTTCACGTCGCCAAACGCGGCGCGAAACAGTTCGGGGTAGTAGGGCAGGGCTTGCAGTTTGGTCTCCACGGCGGCCAAGCCACCATGCGCGCTGTCAAAGCCCATCTCGACGCTGTTCTGTACTGGCTGGCCCGCCTGCACCTCCACGGTGGCGGCGCGCTTGTCCCAAAACATGGTGCCGGGACGGTAGTAGCGGATATTGCCCAGGCGCATGGCATGGGCTGTGGTCAGTCCGCCGGCGAAGCCGCTGCTGAAACGATTTGTATCGCTAAAGCCTTGCGCTTGCTGATGGCAAGAGGCGCAAGACACGCTGTCGTTGATGCTCAAGGCCTTGTCGTAAAACAGCACCCGGCCCAGCGTCGCGATGCGGTCGGTTGCGGGGTCATTGCGTGGGCTGTTGTCTTGCGCCGCCAGGTCGGTGTCGTAGTGCAGCGGCAGGCTGGGCGATATGTAGTTGGCCGGCGTATCCATCGTGATGGTCAACACCGCTGGCACCGCCGAAGCCAACGCCTGGATTGCGCTCGATGCCGCCCCGGTGCCTACGCTATTGGTGGCCGCTACGTTGCAGCTGTAGCTGCTGCCGTTGACCAAGCCGGTCACCACGGCAGGGCTTGCGGTGCTGGTGGCGCTGACGTTCACCGCTCCCAACGTGCAGGTGGCCCGGTACCCGCTGATGGCCGCGCCACCATCAGAGGCCGGCGCCGTGAAGGCCAGGCTGACTTGGGCATTGCCAGGACTGGCCGTTACACCGGTGGGTGCACCTGGAACTTGGGCTGTAGGCGCAGGTGTCGTAGATGAAGAGGCGCCCCCGGCTGCGCTGCTGCCACCACTTCCGCCGCCCCCACAGCCAGCCCCAACCACGAGGGCGAAGACGCTGACCAGACGCGTTGTGGCGCGTACGGCAATGGAGGGCTGGAAATTGGGTGAGCTCATGATGCTTCAGCCCATCACCAGGGAGGGCTGTTGAGTGACCATGCCCCAAATGTGCCAAAAATTCCCGCTGTCATGGCGGGGCACTTAGCGGTGCCATGGCGCGAATTCGGCAAGAGTTCTCGCACAAGGCTTGGGAGGGCTTGGTCTGGGTCAGAGTGGGCGCTGAGTATCGGGCGATGGCCGCTGACCTCGCCCGTCCGTGGCAACGGGTCCGGGATCTTGGTGAACTCAAACGTCAGGCCTAAGCTGTGCTGGAGAGATGTGTGCTCGGGTCAGCAGCATTCTGGCGTTAGCATCCGCTGATTCCTGGCTTTTCGCAGCTCTTATGCCGCAATTTCATGGCTCCGGCCCTGGCGAGCAGACCCCGGACGGCTGCTCGGTCGAGTTTTATCAACGCTTGCCTTACCAGGGTGAGCTGGACGAGATCCTGCCGCTCTTGCCCGCGCGCTGTTCGGTCTTGGAGTTAGGTTGCGGCACCGGGCGACTGGCTGCGCAGTTGGCCGCGCGCGGCCATCAGGTGGTGGGTGTGGACGAATCCGCGGCCATGCTGAGCCATCTGCCTGCCGAGGTCATCGGCGTTCAGTCTTCGATCGAGCAACTGGCGCTGGCGCAGCGCTTCGATGTGGTGCTCTTGCCCAGCCATTTGATCAACCACCCGGACGCGCAAGTGCGCGCCGCCTTTGTGCGCTGCGCCGCGCGCCATCTCGCGGTTGGCGGCGTGTTTTGGCTCAAGCGCCATGACCCGGCTTGGCTGCGCGACGTGAAGCCCGGTCACCTGGGCGAGCGAGCGGGGGTCGAGTACATCGCCGAAGCCGTGGAGCGGCGGCAAGCGGACTTGGTCAGCATGACGCTGGCTTACCAGGCCTTTGGGCAACGCTGGACGCAGAGCTTCACCGCTGAAGCGCTGGAGGAAGCTGCGATTGAAGACTTGCTGGCTCAGCAGGGCTTGGCGGAGGTGACTTGGCATGGGGCCAAGCGGCTGTGGGCGGCTGGATGCAGGGCGAGGGTTTGACTTCAAAATTTAAGGCCTGCCCCGGGTTTCTTCCAAGAACCTCAAGAGGGGGAATCGTGATTGCCCAATGACAATGCGCTCAAATAAACACTACTGACCAGCTCATGTTCTATGCGACAACACGAGACAGTACGTGGCGAATCGCTGTTGCGTGAGGGAGTTGATCCGTCATAGCTAATTCATTAACTAATTCAGCTTCGACTAAGGGGCGCCATTCTGATTCGGGGAAACTCTGGCTTATCTGCTCCCAGCTTTCGAGAGTCTGTAGATAACCTTTAGCTGCAGTTTCTCGAATCTGCCTGAGGCCTCCACCATTCAGATTGAGGATGCGGATAGTCTCTTTGGCGCGGCGTTGTGCTTCAACATCAAGCCTTGCTCCTGGAGAAACGCCACCATGGGCATCAAAAACCAAGAATGTGTCAGGGTTCTCAATGTCAGGCTTGATCAAGTCGTTGTGGTTGTAGTCACCGCACTTATCTTTGTGATCGCCGCAAGTTTCTATGCGGTTGCACGAGCCGAACAAGTTGTTCCAATCAAAAGTGCCCAGTCGATATCGGCTTCGCTGGCGAAAGTGTTCAATGTGTCTTTGGCTGCTGTCAGTCTTGAGTGCGGTTTCGCAATAAGCACACCTTTGTCCTTGCATGGTATTGAGCGCTTCCCAGATGGCTTGGCGTTCATCTGGCGTCGGGCTAGCCATGCACCATGTGTGCATTTGAGGGGTGTAACGATCTAAGCCCCCGGGTATCTCCAATGGCCGATTAAGCTTTTGCATTCAACCATTCCCATCGAAACTTGGCAGTGATTGCGAAGGCAGCCTGAGCTTGAATGCTTGCAGTCGGATCATGCGCTCAAACTCGAGCATCACCGGGTGTTCATTGCCAAAATGTTTCTCCAGCTTATGGCGCAAGCTTAAGCCTGCATCTTTGTCGTGCAGATTTTGTTGGATCAGCGCCTGGTATGTTGACACCATGCGAGCTTCGGGGACGTCAGGGATTGGATCTACGCCCATGATGGATGACAGTACATCAGCGCTGGTCACACCTCGGGTTTGTTGAGTTACTCCCATGATCTGGGTCTCTTCAGCACTTGATTCAGGATTCACGCGTTGATGTAGTTTTCGAATGCAAGAAGCATCAACGCTGGTTAATACCTGGGGGCTGTGCGTCGAGACAATCAATTGCAACATTGGAAAGGCTTTGCGCAAAGAGCCTAGGATTGTTTGCTGCCAAGACGGATGCAGGAACATATCTACTTCATCTATCAACGCTACGCCCGGCGTTTCCAGTGCTGCCTTGGCGCCTAGATGAGGATTGAGCTTGTATGCACGGAATGCAAGGTCAGCCACCATGGCAATGGCGTTCCGCAAACCATCGCTTAGTTTGTCAACGGGCATGATTCCGTGGCTGTCATGCTGCATCACCAACTGTTGGTTATGGCGCTGGCTGTACTCCAGACTATGCCAACCGGTAGTTTCTTTCACCAGCGCGTCCACGGCTGTCTTGATGACTTCAACAGTTTGAGCGAAACGCTGACCAGTTCCATCCAGCGGCGCATTTCGTTGAAATGCGTCGATTTGACTCTCTAAGTAAGACCGGTATACCCAGCCATACCAAGCGGTGAATGCCTTGAAGCTAGACGAGTACGACAAGCAGTTCAGATAGCCTGACGTACGGGAATATTCATTTTTGTCTAGTGTGGTGTCTGCCGCATTAGATGTAAATCGCCCCTCAAACCACAAACGCGAAGTGCCAAGGTAAGAAATCAAAGGCAGGGTGACAGGAGTTGTTCCCTCGCGAACCAGCTTCTGCAGTTCTTCCGCGAAAGCAGTTAGCTGCTTGGTTCTCTGATCACCAAGGGTTTTGGTACTGGTCTTGATGCTTTCACGTGTTTGAACCCATCCCACTTCCGACATTGCTGAAGCCCATCGACCCCCAGCTTCAATCATGCTGGGAAGCTGTGGCTCCATGTTTCCTTCCGCTTGTTTGGACAGGCGTACATCCGATGGATCAATGTTGGCCGCTTTACCCGTTTGGCTGCCCAGATCAAAGCCCTTTACAAAGGGCCACAAAGCGACCCTGGCAGCGTCCAAGACGGTAGTTTTCCCCGCGCCATTTGGCGCGATCAGCACTGTGAGTTCCGGGTGGAGCTCAATGGTGAGGTCCCTAAAACAGCGGTAGTTGCGGATATGGAGTTGCTCTAATCGCATGGGGAGACCCTGGTGAGCGATATTGAAGAATCGGGCATTATCGGCAATGCTTAATCGGCGTGGAGTTAGGTCCCGTTCAGACTTTAGTAGCGCACCGTCAATTGCACCGATGGCGAGTGGTCGAAGTCTGCTTTGGAGCTCAAGCTTTGCACCCAACGCCGCGATTGCCTCACACCTTCCCCGTAAACACCCTTCCCAACCACCCCAAATACCAATCCAGCACCCGCTGGAACAGGCTCTTCTTCTCCACCTCATCCGCTCCGTCTTCTGCCGGAACAGGCGCAGCAGCCGCCACCCCATAACGCGCTTGCAAAGCGGTATTGAAAGCTGAGAAGAAATCGCCGGCCATCTTCTGCGCGGCCATGTCCACCAGGCGGGAGCCGATTTGGGCGATCTTGCCGCCGACGCTGGCTTGCACTTCGTAGTGCAGCAGGGTCTGGCTGGGGCCTTGAGGCTCGAGCCGCACTTGGGCCGTGCCTTTGCCGTGGCCGGCAGCGCCGCCGCTGCCTTCAAAGGCCAGGCTGTAGCTCTCGGGCGGCTGCAGATCGGCGAGTTTGAGCTTGCCTTTGAACTTGGCTTTGACCGGGCCGATGGCCACGGTCATCAAGGCTTCGAACTCATGCTCGCCGATCAGCGTGAGGCTTTCGCAGCCGCTGATGCTGGCTTGCAGCAGGGCGGCGTCGTTCAACGCCTCCCAGGCTTGGGCTTGCGAGACGGGCAGTGTTTCTTGGCCGGTGAGCTTCATGATGATGTGAATGAGCCTGATGAGTTTGGCTTTCTTGGGTGCGAGGCCAGCAGCTGCGCCAGCGCTTCCAAGCTGGCCAGATTGTGCGCCGGCAGGTGCAGGCTGACCTCGGGCAGCAGCGCCCGCACGCCGGCGGCCTTGGGCTCGAAGCCTTCAAAACGTAAGAGCGGATTCAACCAGACCAGGCGGCGGCAGCTCAGGCGCAGGCGCTCGGCTTCAAAGGCCAGGGCGGCGCAGACTGGGTCAGCCTCGCTGCCTTGCTCCAGGCCGTCGGTGATCAGCAGCACGGTGCTGTCGCTGTGCAAGAGGCGGCGCGCCCAGCGGTGGTTGAACTCTTGCAGGCAGGCGCTGATGCGGGTGCCGCCGGACCAGTCTTGCACGCGGCGCGACACCGCCGCCACGGCCAGGTCTGGGTCGCGCTGCTTCAGCAGGCGGGTGATAGGGGTGAGCCGGGTGCCGAAGACAAAGCTCTCGACTTTGGGCACATGGCTACTGCCGCTGTGCTGCATCGGGTTGGCCAGCCCATGGGCCAGGTGCAAAAGCATGCGCGAGTAGCGGCCCATGGAGCCGGAGATATCGGCCAAGATTAGCAGCGGCGCCACCTTGGTCTTGCGTGCCTGGCGCGGCAGGGCCAAGCGTTCGCCACGCGCCTGGGCACGCAGGCTGGCGCGCCAGTCCAGGCGGCCGCGCACGGCCGGGGCCCAGCGCCGGGTGGGGCGCTGCTCAAACAGCAGGCTGTGTTGCAGCTGCGCCAGCAGGCGCTTCGCGGCGAGCCACTCTTGCGCCGTCATGGTGTCGAAGTCTTGCTGGCGCAAGAGCTCGCGGGCGCTCCAACTCAGGCGGGCGTCAATCTCGATTTGCTGCTCGGGCTCGGGCGCTGGGCTTTGCGCGGGTGCATGCGGAAACAGCGCCTGAGCCAAGCGCCGGTTCTCCGGCAGCGCCGGCATGCCGGGCTTGGCCTGCGCCTGCGGCAAGAGCATGCGCATCACCCGACCCAGCAGATCGGGCTCGCGCCAGAAGATGTGAAAGGCCTGGTCGAATAAGGCTCGGTGTTCGGCTCGGTCGATCAAGCAGGCGGCGAGCGTGGCGTGAAAGTCCTGCCGCGAAGTCAGCCCCGCCAGCTGCAAGGCCTGCAGGCTCAGCAGGACTCGGTCGCTGCCCACCGCCATACCGGCCTGGCGCAGCACGCGGGCGAAGTGCATGACGTTCTCCGCCAAGTAACCGTGAGCCTCAGCGGACGGAAGCGCCGTATCAGCTTCAATCACGACCTGCCACCCGCAGCTGCTCCAGCAGCCGGGCCGCCTCGGAGCCCTGCACCCGGGCGATATCGTCCTGGTACTTCAGCAGCACACCCAGGGTGGACTGCAGCGTGGTCGGGTCCAGCACCAGGGCGTTCAGCTCCAGCAGTGCGCGCGACCATTCAATCGTTTCGGCCACGCCGGGCAGCTTGTACAGGTCCAGCCCGCGCAAGCCCTGGATGAAGGCGACGATTTGGCGCGCCAAGGCCTCGGGCGCCTGCGGCACGCGCTGGCGCAAGATCTCCAGCTCGCGGGCCGCATCGGGAAAGTCCACCCAGTGGTAGAGGCAGCGGCGCTTCACCGCATCGTGAATCTCGCGGGTGCGGTTCGAGGTGATGATGACGATGGGCGGGCGGCCCGCCGGCGCGGCGATGGTGCCTAGCTCGGGGATGCTGATCTGGTAGTCGCTCAAGACTTCCAGCAGATAGGCCTCAAAAGGCTCGTCGGCGCGGTCCAGCTCATCGATCAAGAGCACCGGCGCGACCGGTTGCGCGGGGTCTATGGCCTTGAGCAAGGCGCGCGGAATCAGAAATCGCGGCGCAAACAAATCATCGGCCAGCGCCTGCCGGGCCTCGCCCTGGGCCATGCGGATCTCCAGCATCTGGCGGGCGTAATTCCATTCGTAAGCGGCGCCGGCCAGGTCCAGGCCCTCGTAGCACTGCAGGCGAATCAGCGGCCGGCCGAGCAGGGCGGCCAGCGCCTTGGCGATCTCGGTCTTGCCGGTGCCGGGCTCGCCCTCCAGAAACAGCGGCCGCTGCAAGCGCAGCGCCAGAAACACTGCCGTGCTCAGCTCACGCGGCGCCACATAGCCTTGGCCCAGCAGCCCAGCTGCGGTTTCGTCGATGGAGGCCGGCAGCGCACTCACCGCGCCGCCGCCACCGCCCGCCCGGCCAAGACCGGGATCAGCGCCGCGCGGTACTCGGCCGAGCCGTGCAGATCGCTGTTCAGTCCGTCGGCGCTGATGCTGAGGCCCTGGGTGGCGGCTTGGCTCCAGTTTTGGCTCAGCGCGGCTTCCACCGCATCAGCGCGGAACACCACCGGCCCAGCGCCGGTGACGGCCACGCGCACGCCGCCGGCCGTCTTGGCGACGAAGACGCCGACGATGGAAAAGCGCGAGGCCGGCTGTTTGAACTTTTGCCAAGCGGCCTTTTCCGGCACCGGGAAGCTCACCGAGGTGATGATTTCGCCGGGCTGCAAGGCGGTCTCAAACATGCCGGTGAAGAAGGCGTCGGCGGGGATGCTGCGCCGGTCGGTGTAGACCGTGGCGCCCAGGCCCAGCACCGCGGCGGGGTAGCAGGCGGCGGGGTCGTTATTGGCCAGGCTGCCGCCCAGCGTGCCGCGGTTGCGCACCTGGCGGTCGCCGATGTGGCCAGCCAAGTCGGCCAGCGCGGGGATGGCCTGCTGCACCTCGCGCGAGGCGGCTACCGAGGCATGGGTACTCATCGCGCCAATGGTGAGCTTGGCGCCGTCCAGGCGTATGCCTTTCAGGTCGGCCAGGGCGCTCAGATCGACCAGCGACTCTGGCGTGGCCAGGCCCAGCTTGATGGCGCCGAGCAAGGACTGACCCCCGGCAATGATCTTGGCCTCCGAGGCGGCCGCGGCCTTGGCGGCCTCCGCCACGCTGGCGGCTTGAATGAAGTTGAAGCTGCTCATGATGGGATGTTCCTCGTCAAGGGCTTGTCAGCGATTTCAGCGGCTGGCCTGGATGGCTTGCCACACGGTGTGGGGCGTGGCCGGCATGGGCAGGTTTTTCAGCCCGAGCGCGTCGCAGATGGCGTTGATGACGGCCGGCGGCGAGCCGATGGCGCCGGCCTCGCCGCAGCCCTTCACGCCCAGCGGGTTGTGTGTGCAGGGCGTGCCCTTGGCGGTTTGGACCTGGAAGCTGGGCAGGTCGTCGGCGCGCGGCATGGCGTAGTCCATATAGCTGCCGGTCAGCAGCTGTCCGCTGTCCACGTCGTAAATGCCATGCTCCAGCAGCGCCTGGCCAATGCCTTGGGCGATGCCGCCATGCACCTGGCCTTCGACAATCATCGGGTTGACGATATTGCCGAAGTCGTCCACCGCGCTGAAGCGGTCCACCCGCACTTGGCCGGTCAGAGGGTCCACTTCCACTTCGCAGACATAGCTGCCGGCGGGGTAGGTGAAGTTGGTGGGGTCGTAGAAGGCGTTCTCGTTCAGGCCCGGCTCCAGCGTGGCCAGTGGGTAGTTGTGCGGCACATAAGCCGTGAGCGAGACGGAGGCGAAGGGCACGCTCTTGTCGGTGCCGGCCACCTTGAAGACGCCGTTTTCAAATTCGATGTCGGTGTCGGCCGCTTCGAGCAAATGAGCGGCGATCTTCTTGCCCTTGGCAATCACCTTGTCCACCGCCTTGACGATGGCGGTGCCGCCCACCGAGAGCGAGCGGCTGCCGTAAGTGCCCATGCCGAACAAGACTTTGCCGGTGTCGCCATGCTGGATGTCCACGTCTTCAAAGGGAATGCCCAGCTTGTCGGCCACCACCTGAGCGAAGGTGGTTTCATGGCCCTGGCCGTGCGAGTGGCTGCCGGTGAAGATGGTGACCTTGCCGGTGGGGTGCACCCGCACCTCGCCGGCCTCGAACAAGCCGGCGCGAGCGCCGAGTGCGCCAGCGATATTGCTGGGTGCCAGGCCACAGGCCTCGATATAGGTGGAGTAGCCGATGCCTCGCTTGAAGCCCTTGGCCTCGCTGGCGGCGCGGCGCGCGGCAAAGCCGGCCACATCGGCCAGCTCGATCACGCTGTTCAAGGTGGCGTCGTAGTCGCCAATGTCGTAGCTCAGGCCCACCGGTGTGGCGTAGGGGAAGCTGCGGATGAAGTTGCGGCGGCGCAGCTCGGCCGGGTCGATTTTCAGCTCGCGCGCGGCGGTTTCCACCAGGCGCTCCACCACATAAGTCGCCTCGGGCCGGCCGGCGCCGCGGTAAGCGTCCACCGGCGCGGTGTTGGTGAACACGCCGGTGACCTCGGCGTAAATGGCCGGCGTGGTGTACTGGCCGGCCAGCAGCGTGGCGTACAGAATCGTCGGCACGCTAGAGGCAAAGGTGGACAGATAAGCGCCCAGATTGGCGGTGGTGTGCACCCGCATGCCGAGGAACTTGCCGCTCGCGTCCATGGCCAGTTCGGCCACGGTGGCGTGGTCGCGGCCATGGGCATCGGTGAGGAAGCTCTCGCTGCGCTCGGCGGTCCATTTGATCGGCCGGCCAATCTGCTTGCTGGCCCAGGTCAGCGCGGTTTCTTCGGCGTAGAGAAAGATCTTGGAGCCGAAGCCGCCGCCCACATCGGGCGCCACCACCCGCACTTTGTGCTCGGGGATGCCCAGCACAAAGGCGCACATCAGCAGGCGCTCGACATGCGGGTTCTGGTTCGCCACATAGAGCGTGTAGCTCTCGTCGCCGGGGTTGTAGCTGGCATTCGCGGCACGCGGCTCAATCGCGTTAGGAATCAGCCGGTTGTTGCGGAACTCCAGCCGCGTCACATGAGCAGCGCCTTTGAAGGCGGCATCCGTGGCGGCCGCATCGCCGCAGCCCCAGGTGTAGCAGACGTTGTCGGGCGCCTCGGTGTGCACGCTGCTGGAGAAGTTCTTGGCCCGCGCGGTGTCCACCACCGGAACCAGCTCTTCGTAATCAACTTCAATCAGCTGGGCCGCGGCCTTGGCCTGCTCATAAGTCTCGGCCACCACCAGGGCGACTTGGTCACCCACATAACGCGCCTTGCCATCGGCCAGGATGGGGTGCTTGGGCTCTTTCATCGGCGAGCCGTCCAGGCTGTTGATCAGCCAGCCGCAGGGCAGGCCACCCACGGCGCGGAAGTGTTCGCCGGTATAGATAGCCAGCACGCCCTCGGCCGCAGCGGCGGCCGTGGTGTCGATGCGGCCAATGCTGGCGTGGGCATAGGGCGAGCGCAGGAAATAGGCATAGGTCTGGCGCGGCAGCACGATGTCGTCGGTGTACTGGCCGCGCCCGGTCAGAAAGCGGCCGTCTTCGCGGCGGCGCACGCTTTGGCCGATCAGGCCGGCTTGAGGGGTGCTGGTCGTTGTCATCACTTGCTCCCTGTTTGCATGCCAGTGGCGCCTAGCTGCACCGCCTTGACGATGTTTTGGTAGCCGGTGCAGCGGCAGAGATTGCCTTCCAGCGCTTCGCGGACTTGAGCCTCGGAGTGGTAGCCATGGTGCTGCACCAGGTCCACCGCGCTCATCACCATGCCAGGGGTGCAAAAGCCGCATTGCAGGCCATGGCACTCCTTGAAGGCGGCTTGCATCGGGTGCAAAGTGCCGTCGGCGGCGGCCAGGCCTTCGATGGTGGTGAGCTCGGCGCCGCTGGCCTGCACGGCCAGCACCACACAGCTCTTCACCGCGCGGCCGTTCAGATGCACGGTGCAGGCGCCGCATTGGCCGGTGTCGCAGCCGATATGGGTGCCGGTGAGCGCGAGGTCTTCGCGCAGCAGTTGCGAAAGCAGGCGATCCGGCGCGACCTCGCGCGTGACCGCTTTGCCGTTGATCTTGAGCGTGATCTTTTGCGGGCTCATGGCTTGTCTCCTGGTGGGCGGCACTCGAGTGGTGCTTGTGCTGTGCTGTGCGGCGCTGGGGCCAGCGGCATCGTCGCCGCTGCTCAAGACCGGCGCCACCCGCCGTTTACCCCCATGTATGCCCATACATGGGTGGCTTGCCGCTGCTGGTTTTGTTTCGAGTTGATACAAGACAGGGGGCGGGCCTATTCCGTCATCACGCGGGCAAGCGGAACATGCGACCATGCCCTCTCAATCGGAGTAGAACCCTCATGGACAAGTCGCATCACCGCTTCAACGAACTGTTCGCTCAGCTGGGCCTGCCCAATGACCCGGCCGGGATTCATGACTTTTTGACCCGGCATGCGCCGCTGGCGCCGGAGATCCGCTTGGCGGAGGCGCCGTTCTGGTCGCCCTCGCAGTCGGAGATGCTGTGCCGTCAGCGTCTGGACGACGCCGATTGGGCCGAACTGGTGGACCAGCTTGATGCGGCTTTGCGTTACCAGGCCTGATCGCCAGAAGCCGCCCCAAACGGCCCGCTGATGCGCTTAGGATGGCGCCATGGATAACGTCGATCTTCATGTTTTGCGCCAAGTGGCGGCCTGGCAGGGGCAGGGCCACGGGGTGGTTTTGGGCACCATCACCCGCACCTGGGGCTCGGCGCCGCGCCCGGTGGGCTCGGTGGTGGCGGTGCGCGACGACGGGCAGATCGCCGGCTCGGTATCGGGCGGCTGTATTGAAGACGATTTGATCGCCAAAGTGCGCGAGGGCGCGCTGAAGCTGCAAGGCCCGGAGTTGCTGCGTTACGGTGTCGGCGCCGAGGAGGCCACCCGCTTTGGTCTGCCCTGCGGCGGCACCTTGGAGCTGATGCTGGAGCCCTTGGGCCCCGCCTCGCAAATCAGTGAATTGCTGGCGCGGCTGGACCGCGGTGAGCGCGTTTGCCGCAGCCTGGATCTGGCCAGCGGCGCGGTGCAATTGAGCGTGCCGGTGGCCGGTGCCGATCTCTTGAGCTTGAGCGAGCAACAGCTGATCACCCACCATGGCCCGCAATGGCGCTTGCTCATCATTGGCGCCGGGCAGATGACCCAGTACCTGGCCGGCATGGCCTTGGGCCTGGACTACCAGGTGCTGATTTGCGACCCGCGCGAGGAATACGCCGAGGGCTTCTTCGTGCCCGGCTGCGTGCTGACCCGCGAGATGCCCGACGATGTGGTCAGCGCCTTTGCGCCCGACGGCCACAGCGCCGTGGTGGCGCTCACCCATGACCCCAAGCTGGACGATCTGGCGCTGATGGAGGCGCTGAAGAGCCCGGCTTTTTATGTCGGTGCGATTGGTTCGCGGGTCAATCAGGCCAAGCGCAAGGCGCGGCTGGCCGAGCATTTCGATCTCAGCGCCGAGCAACTGGCGCGCCTGCATGGGCCGGTGGGCCTGAACATCGGCGCGCGCACGCCGCCTGAGATCGCGCTGGCCATCTTGGCGCACATGACGGCGGAACGCTACGGCGTGCAATTGAGCAGTTCGCAGCTGCGCTCGGGCGCCGAGAGTGGTTGTGCGATTTAGTCGAGCGCTCTTGGCTTGTGCGCTGGGCGGGATGGCCGGCGCCAGCGTGGCCCAAACGCTTCCTTCGGTGCGCGAGCAAGAGATTGCCGAATGCCGGCCCGGCGAGATCGCCACCTGGGGCGATGGCCGCGACCGCCCGGCCCTGAGCAAGCCGCTGCGCTTTGTGTATTGGCATGCGGGCGCGCCGGCCTGGTTCAGTGCGACCGATGTACTCAATAGTTTGCGGCTTGCTTCTCAGGCCTGGTCAGCCTGCGGGGTGGGGAGCCGGGTTCAGCAGCTCGGCGCGCAGGAGGATGTGCCGGCCGGGGCCATCGTCGTGCAATGGAGTGAGCCGGGCAGCATGGGCAACTTCGGCCTGGCGAATCTGAGCCAACGCACGCTGGCGCTGAGCGCGGCGGCCTTTCAGCTGCTGCGAACCCGCAACCCCAAGCACCCGGCCGCGCAGACCTTGCAGATGGTGATCTCACATGAGATGGGCCATTTCTTCGGCCTGATGGCGCATTCACGCCGCTGTGTGGACGTCACCTCTTACTACCACGATGGCAAGGGCGCGCAGTGCAATGCGCGCGACCGCTCGCTGCTGAACACGGTGGCCGAGTACCGCAGCACCTTGCCCACGGCCTGCGATATTCAGCGCTGCCGTGCGGCCAATGGACTGCCTCCGAACCCTCCCTAAGGATTGTTTCAACTTTCTTCTGGCACAGTGCGTGGGCCCGCTTAGGCTCAGGCCTATGTTGTCTTTTCACAAGCGCTTTGTTCACCCCATGCACAAGTTTCGCAAGGCAGGCCCGGCCTGCAGTCTCTGGCTGAGTTTGATGCTGGCTTTTGGCAGCACCGCCGCCCCCTCGGCCCTGGCGGCCCCGGTCAAGAAGACCGCGCCCGCTGCTAAGTCGACGGCCAAGCCCGCTCCCAAATCCGCCTCCAAGACCAGCAAGCCGGCGCCCAAGAAAGGCGCGGCCAAGGCCGCAGCGCCGCAGCAGGCCGACGCGGCTTTGAAGATCGAGCGCTTGTTGATCCAGCAAGACTACCGCGCCGCCGCGCCGCTGATCGAGGCACTGCAGAGCAAGCCGCTGCTGAGCAATGCCGAGCGCAGCCAACTCTACCAATGGCACTTTATACGCGAAGACATGGCCACGGTCGACGCGCAGACCCGCGAGGTGCTGGAGCCTGCGGCCAAGGGTTTCATGGCGGCCGACTTCCAGGCCGCTGGTCGCCTGGCGCTGGAGCAGCGCAATTTCGAGCGCGCCAAGGCCTGCTTTGAGCGTGCCTTGCAGCTGAGCCCCAGCCCGCAAGACCGCGCCACCGCCTTGCAGGGCCAGGGCCAGATTGCCTTGCAGCAGCGCGACTATGAGGGCTCGCTGAAGCTGCTGGAGAGCAGCGTCAAGACCTACCCGCGCGCCGATGGCTTGATGGCCATGGCCGACACCTTGATCCGCCTGGGGCGCACCGATGAGGCCATCAGCGCCTCGGAGCGCGCGGTCGCCTTGAACCCGCTTCATGAGATGGCGCATTACCACCTTGGCAACGGCTACGCACGCAAGAACTACAGCGAACTGGCCAAGCTCAATCCCAAGGCTTTTGTCGCCGCCCAAGACCTGACGCGGCAGGCTTCCGAGGCCTTTGTGCGCGGCGACTTCAAGGCGGCTGAGGCGCTCAGCTTCCAGGCCTTGCGCCAGCAGCCCGGCTATGGCCGCGCGCATGCGGTGCTGGCCAAGGCCATCGAGTCGCAACGCATGGCCATGGACATGCACCGCGCCGCCGCCGAAGCCCGATTCGCCGCCACGCCCATGCCCGAAGTACCCGGCATCGAGCGCTATGTGCTGAACTGGGCCGAGCTCTCGCCGCGTCACCAAAAGCGCGTGGCGCTGTCGGTGGCGCCCTGGAAGGCTTACATCCCGGTTCTACTGGAGGGCGGGCTGACGCACTTCATCAAGCCGCTGCATATGAAGCTGTCGGAAACGCCGGGTGCGCAAGCCTTGAAGGACGCCCGCATCAATTACGACTCGCGGCTTTGGGACGATGTGCGCGGCGCCGGCGGCTTCAATACCGTCACCGGCATCGAGGATGTGGAACGCTCCATCTTCAACCAGTACAACACCGTGCTGCATGAGCTGACGCACCAAGTGCACGGCATCATGACGGCCGATCAGGCGCGCGAGATTCAAGAGTTGTACCGTCAGGCCAAGACTCGCGACGAAGCCAGCCGCGATGGCTTTTTGTCGCGTTACGCCGGCGGCTCGGTGTGGGAGTATTTTGCCGAGGGCGCTAACAGTTATGACTCGCCGCGCCGCGACGCTTATGACAACCGCGAGATCGTGCGCGAGCGTCTGCAAGCCATGGACCCGGCCTTGATGGCCCTGGTGAAGCGCCATTTGGAACAGGCCGATGTGCGCGCCAGCCTACCGATAGCGCTGGTGAATGCCGGCAATCAAAAGTTGGAAGAAGGTGATGCAACGGCGGCGCAAGCGCTGTTTGCGCGCGCTGCCCAAGCGGCGCCGGACGATGAGCAGGTGCTGGCTTCGCTCTTGAGCGGCCACGCCATCCTGGGCCAGAAGGCTGAGGCTCGTGCCGTGGCGGCCAAGGCCCTGAGCCGCTACCCGCGCAGCGGGCATTTGCTGGTGGGCGCCTTGGATGCCGGCTGGCATGGTGGCCAGCCCTTGGCCGAGCTGAGCCAGTCTTTGAGCGCCAGCCGCGAGCGCTTGGCGGGCGAAGACCGCTACCGCGTGGACCTGAGTCTGGGCGAGGCCTACCGAAAACTGGGCGATGCGCCGCGTGCGCTGGCTGCGTTTGATGCCGCGCTGGGCTACCAATCCGACAGCCCCGAGGCGCTTTGGGGCCGCGCCGCGGCGCTGGGCCTGGCCGAGCGTTGGGACGAGGCCTTCGCGGTGTACGAGAAGGCGCTGCGCTTGCGCACCGGTGTGCTGGAGTTGCGCGCCGACCTGATCCAAGACCTGCTGCGCGCCGGGCGCCTGCCGCAGGCCCGCTCGCAGCTGAAGGAAGCGCGCTTGCTGGACCCGCAAGAACCGCGTCTGCTGGCGCTGCAGGCCTGGTTGACCTTGGCCGAGCGTGATGCGGCCGGCGCGGCGCGTCTGGCCGATGCGGCCTTGAAGCAGGGCCCTTGGTGCGATCTGGCCTTGATAGTCAAGGCGGCGGCGCTGCGGGCGCAAAGCCAGGAGGCGGATGCCCAGGTCACGGTGGCGCCTTTGCGGCAGCGCATTGCGGCCGGCGCGCCGCCCGAGTATCTGTACCGCGCCGACAAGTCGAGCTGGATCTCGGTGCATGAACTGCCGGCCTTGGAACGCGATTTGCTGCGCCGCTGGTTGGGGGAATGAGTGGGGCTATCGCGTGGTCCTTGGCTTCGATTTTTGTCGCTTCAAAAACCACGTGACCTAGGGTGAAGCCTATCGGCGGGCTGCGAGGGCGCTGCCCATAATTTGGCATCCCCACCCCCTGGAGTGCGCGCGCCATGAGTTCTAGCCCCAAGCTGATTCTTGACCATGTTTATGACCATGAAGCAGCACAGCCGAATCAGGTCTACCTGACCCAGCCGATCGGCGGCGGGCAGGTGCAGGACTACAGCTGGGGCCAGACCCTGGACCAGGCGCGGCGCATGGCCGCGCATCTGCAAAGCCTGCATTTAGCACCCGGTGCGCGGGTCGCCATCCTGTCCAAGAATTGCGCTCACTTCATCATGGCCGAGCTGGCCATCTGGATGGCGGGCGGCACCACGGTGGCCATCTTCCCGACCGAAACAGCCGAGACGGTGCGCTTCGTGCTGGAGCACAGCGAGGCCAGCCTCTTGTTCGTCGGCAAGCTCGACACCTGGTTGGCCCAGGCCTCGGGTGTGCCCGCCCACCTGCCCTGCATCACGCTGCCCTTGGCGCCCGCCGAGGCCAAGGCCAATCCTGCGTTTGAGTCTTGGGACGGCATCGTCGCCCGCAGCGCGCCGCTGGCGGGGCGGCCGCAGCGCCGGCCCGAAGATTTGGCGATGCTGATCTACACCTCGGGCTCCACCGGTCAACCCAAGGGTGCCATGCACAGCTTTGGGCGCGTCAGCGCGGCCACGGCCGGCGCGGTGGCCTTCATCCGCAGCCTCAGCGGCGAACTGCCCGAGCAGCGCGTCTTGTCTTATCTGCCGCTGGCCCATGTCTATGAGCGGGCCTGCCTGGAGTGCACCACGCTGATGGAAGGCAAGACGCATGTGTTCTTCGCCGAGTCGCTGGACACTTTTGTGCAAGACCTGCAGCGCGCCCGGCCCACGCTGTTTTGCTCGGTGCCGCGCCTGTGGCTGAAGTTCCAGCAAGGCGTGTTCAGCAAAATGCCGGCGCAGAAGCTGGAGCGCTTGCTGAAGATCCCGCTGCTGGGCGGCATCGTGCGCAAAAAGGTACTCAAGGGCTTGGGCCTGGATCAGGTGAAGGCGGCGATGAGCGCCTCGGCGCCGATCCCGCCGGAGCTGATTGCCTGGTACCGGCGCCTCGGCCTGAATCTGCTCGAAGGCTATGGCATGACCGAGGACTTTGCCTACTCGCACAGCTCCACCAACACCCTGCAAGAAACCGGTTATGTGGGCGTGCCCATGCCAGGCGTGGAATGCAAGCTCAGCGAGGAGGGCGAGATCCTGATCAAGTCGCCGGGCCAGTTGGTGGGCTACTACAAGCGGCCCGATTTGGACGCCGAATGCTTCACCGCCGATGGCTTCTTTCGCACCGGCGACAAGGGCGAGCGCCGCGCCGGCGACGGTCTGCTCAAGCTGACCGGGCGGGTGAAGGAATTGTTCAAAACCGCCAAGGGCAAATACGTGGCCCCGGCGCCAGTGGAAAACCGGCTGAACGCGCACCCCATGATCGAGATCACCTTGGTCTCGGGCGTGGGCCAGGCGGCCGCTTTTGGCTTGGTGGTGCTGAGTGAAGACTGGCGCGTCAAGCTCAAGCAGGCCGCGCCCGGCTCGGCCCTGCATGCCGAGGTGGAGCAAGCTTTGAGCGCGCATCTGCAAACCGTCAACGCCGCGCTGCCCGACTATGAAAAGTTGTGCATGCTGGTGATCGCCCAGCAGCCCTGGACGATTGAAAACGGCTGCCTGACCCCGACCATGAAGATCCGCCGCAACCGCATCGAGGCCGAAGTGGCCGAGCGGATTGAGGCCTGGTACACGGCCGGGCGCGCAGTGCAGTGGGCGTGAGACAGGCGCTGAACCCCCGCTGGGTTCAGTGATCATTGCCCCGGTATTGAACCGATAAAATGCGGCGTTAGGCCGGCCGCCCCGGATGGCTTGTCCAGGCAAAGTAGCGCCAAGTTGACTCTTTGGGCGCTTGCAACGCTACCTCGCCCAGGTGCTTTGACGCTCTAGAGCCCGGCCAAGAAACTCCCCCTGTTCATACCAACAGGGAGTTCCGCATGATTCGAATCCTTCAGATCGACGCTTGCTTTCGCAAGCGTCTTCTCGGTAGCGCGCTTGGCTTGAGTTTCAGCCTCGCTTTGACGGCTTGCGGCGGAGGGAGCTCAGAAGACCCGGCGCAAGCCTCGCGCATCACGGCCGAGAACATGGTGGAGGTCGCGGCCTTGAGTGAATTCGAAAACTGGCAAAGCGGCTACGTCAGTGCTGCGATGTTCTTGCAGAACGAGTTCTCAAACGGGGCGAATGGGGCCGGTACGAAGAAGTGTTCGACTTCGGGTTCGGTCGCCTATAAGCAGAGTGATGTTGAATTCAGTCTCACGCCCGATGCTTGTAAGCACAGCTTCAGCGGTAGGGAGCTGGTGCTGACATCCGGTGACATGCAGATGGGCAGGCAGGCGAATGCGGGCGAAGAGAGTGCGTTCGCAGACTACAAAAATTGGAAATCCTCCTACAACTTTTTGTCAGATGTGGGGCTCATGGGCGCGGACGCGCCGGTGCTCAACGGCGGTAGCGTCTTTCGAACGTCTTCCAGCGGAGTGTATGAACAGATATCCACCTATAGGCTCAACCGGGACAGTTTGTTTTTCAGCCGGGAGAGTTTGTACATCGACGTCCATAGAAATCTGCGCCATGACCAGAAGTTCGTTGCGCAGGGTGGCCTTGAGCAGAGCTTCATCGAGATCCAGTCCTCGGTTTCAAACATCAACTTCGCGCAAGCCTTGAAGATCCGCAGAACCACCGTGCTGAGCCGGCCTGTCGGCGCTGCACCCGGCAATGAGACCGCCTCAGAGCAACCGGTGGTCGTCTCGGCAGTCGACGGTTCGGAACTCACGATCACACGAGAGGGCGCAGAGTTGCGCCTATCGCTGCGCAACAAAGAGGGGCCGCTGGCTAGCAAGACCATCCAACAAGCAGAGCTCGACGCGGCTCTCAAGAAGCTCTTGTGACTGGGACAAGTGGCTTGAGGTGAGCGCGGAGATTGGCTCTTGTTTTCGCTTTCGGACTGGGATGCTCGTGCGGGGCTAGCCATTCAGTGGGCGTAAGCCGGATGGCTCAGGAACTAAGCCCTGTGACCGAAGCTCAGTCGGCGTGAATCAAGCCCTTGGTGCCGGCATCGCTGTCGGTCCAGGTGTCTTCGCCCTTGAGACGGCGGTCACCCTGGATGCGGTAGCTGATGGTGCCGGCTTTGAAGCTCAGGCCGCCGTCGCTGCGCTTGGCTTTGACGGACTTGCCATTCACCCAGACATGTTCTTTGGCGTCGATGCGGATGGTGGCCACGGTGGCGCCGGAGTCGGCCTTGGCCGTCCATTGCCCGGCATAGGGGTTGGCGGCCGTGGGGCTGGCCTTGGGCGCAGGCGCTGCGGGGGAGGCACTGGCGGCTGGCGCAGGCTTGACGGCGTCACTGCCAAAGCCGGCCTTGGCATTCTCGGCCTTGGTCTTGTGGATGTCGCAGCCCTGCGCTTCCGACACTTGGGTGCAGCCGGAACGCTCCAGTTGCTGTGCGTACTTCGCGTTGATGGCGAAGGCGTTGGAATGTGCCAACAGCGCGCCCACCGTTGCGACAGCGGCGAGGCCGCTGAGGGTCTTGGGGACGAAGCGAGATTTGGATGCTTTTCTCATCGCTGACTACCTTTGTCTGTGCTCGAATGGAAGGCGAAGTCAAAACCAAGCCTTAGGGTCCGACACTTGGTCGGCAGGCGCCGCTATGCTGCGGATACTGAACATTAGCATGCCGATGAAAACCCTGGACACCCCACGCTTGACGATACGCCCGCTGACCGAAGCCGATGCGGCTTTCATGCTGCGCTTGCTGAATGACGCGAGCTGGCTGCACTACATCGGCGACCGGGGTGTCAGGACGCTGGAGGATGCCAAGCACTACATCCTCAAGGGACCGGTCGAGATGTATGGCCGTCTGGGCTTTGGTTTTTGCGCAGTGGAGCTCAAGGCAAGTGGCGAAGCTCCTGACGAGCTCATAGGCATCTGCGGCCTGGCCCAGCGCGACTATCTGGACGACCCCGATATTGGCTTTGCTTTTCTGCCGCAGTTCTGCGGCCAGGGCTATGCCTTTGAGTCTGCTTCAGCCGTGCTGCGTTTTGCTCAACAAGACTTGGGTTTGAGCCGCGTGCTGGCCACCACCCGGCATTACAACCAGGCTTCGCAAGGCTTGCTGGAGAAGCTGGGCCTGCGCTGCTTGCGCGAGATCGATCACCCGGACGGTGACCGCAAACTGCTGCTCTACGGGATTGAGTGGTCTTGAGGGAAGGCGCAATCGCTAGACAATCCAAAGCATGGAAGCGCTGAACAATATCAATCTGGCCTCGTTGCTGGACTCCTTCGTCAGCTTGTTCTCTGCCTTTGTGCTGGGCAGTGCGATCGGGCTGGAGCGCCAGGTGCGGCAGCGCACGGCGGGCCTGCGAACCAATGCCTTGGTGGCGGTGGGCGCGGCGGTTTTTGTCGATCTGGCCAACCGATTGCATGGCGCTGAGGGTGCCGTGCATGTGGTGGCTTATGTGGTCTCGGGCATCGGTTTTTTGGGTGCAGGGGCCATCATGAAAGAGGGCGCCAATGTCACCGGCTTGAACACGGCGGCCACGCTCTGGGGCTCGGGCGCGGTAGGCGCTTGCTGCGGGGCCGACATGATCGGCGAGGCTTTGATGGCGACGCTCTTTGTGCTGGCCAGCAACACCTTGTTGCGCCCGGTGGTCAACCGCATCAATCGGCAGCCGGTGAAGGAGGAGTTTGGCGAAGCCAGTTACACCGTCTATACCGTCTGCCAGCGCGCCCATCAGTCCAAGGTACGCGAGCGGCTGGTGGCGCTGCTGGAGCAGGCCAATTACCCGGTGCGCGATCTGGAACAGCATGCCTTTGGCCATGATGAAACCGAGATTGAGGCCAAGCTTTATGCCACCTCCATCGACGCGGATGAGTTGGACAAGGTCATCACCGTACTGGGCTCGCTGCCCGCCGTGACCCAGTGCTTTTGGTCGGCGGTCACCGAGGATTGAACCCTCGATACCGATCTGAAGCGGCGCGCCTGTGAAGCTTTACCCAGGCGCTGCGCCGCATAATGGCCAGGTCTTTGATTTGAAAGTTAGTGCTATGCCAGGACCCGCCCGCGCCGGCGCCATGATTTATGCCCACAGCCTGACGCGCTTGTCAGACTTTTATCAACGGGTCTTGAGCATGAAGCGCTTGCACGCCAGCTCCGAGCACCATGTGATCGAGTCAGCGGACTTGCAGCTCATCATTCACGCCTTGCCCGAGGCGATCGCGTCCACCTTCAGCATCAGCACGCCGCCGGCGGTTCGCGAGGAGCAGGCGATCAAGCTTTTCTTTACCGTGCCCAGCATTGCCGCTGCGGCCGAGCAGGTGCGTGCCCTCGGGGGCGAAGTCTTTGGCCCCAGCTACCCAGGCCCGGGCTTCACCGTACGCAATGCCTATGACCCCGAGGGCAATGTGTTCCAGCTGCGGCAGAACATCGATCCTGCCTGACTCTCAGAAGCCCGGCTTTTTGGTGTTAGGGTAGGCCTCCAGATGTTGATCTCGAATCAGGAGGATGTGCATGAACGGTCTTGTGTTGAATCCACGGCGTGTGGCGCTGGCCGCCGCCGGCTTGTTGCTGACGCTCAGTTTCAGCGGATGTACTGCGGTGAGCGCGGCCAAGCCAAGTGAAGCGGTGAGCGTGCCGGTCGCCTTGGAAGGCTCAGCCTGGATTCAATCCGCGGGTGAAGCAGCCGGCCAGAAGCAGGGCGCCACGATTCGGTTTGAGAGCGGGCGTGTGCTTGGCAGCGATGGTTGCAATCGCTTCTCGGCGCCTTACAAAACGCAGGGCAGCAGCTTCGAGTTGGGTCCACGCGGCCCTTCGACCTTGATGGCTTGCCCGCCCGAAGTCATGGCCCGCGCCGAAGCTTTTGTCAGTGCCTTGAGCAGTGCCAAGTCCTATCGCGTCAATGCCGGCGGTCAGCTGGAGTTTTTGGCGGCTGACGGCAAGCTGCTGCAAGCCTTGGCGCCGCAGCCGCTGTCCTTGGTGGGCAATGCCTGGAATGCGATGGGCATCAACAATGGCAAGCAGGCCGTGGTGAGTCTGGTGGGCGGCAGCAGCGTCAGCCTGAACTTCAGCGCTGAGGGCCGGGTTCATGGCTTTGCCGGCTGCAATCAGTTCAATGGGGCGTATCGGCGCGAAGGCGGCAACAAGCTCGCGATTGGCCCGCTGGTCAGCACCCGTATGGCCTGTCCAAGTGAGGACGTGGCCGAGCAGGAGCGGGCTTTTCTGCAGGCGCTGGAGTCGGTCGCCACGCTGCAGATCGAGGGTTCGCGTTTGGAGCTGCGCCGGGCCGATGGAGCGCTGGCGGTGTCGCTGCAGCGGGGCGAGGGTTCCTGATTTGCAGTCCTGCCCGGCTCAGTGCTTGGGCGGGAACATCCAGCGCTCGTAGATCTTCTTGGCCGTGCCGTCTTCGACCATGGTCTTGAAGACGGCATTCACCTGCGCCTCGGCCGCCAGCTGGGTGGACTTTCTGGAGAACGCGACGGTCAGATGGGTGGTGTTGAGCACCAGCACATCGCCGAACTCGGCCTCCAGGCCGAATTTGTGAATCAGATGACCTAAGGTGGATAGCGATCCTGCGACCGCCTTGGCGTCTCGGTTCGCCACCGAGATGCGGATGGCCTGGGTGTAGTCCAGCACCAGCTCCTTGCGCACCGTCGGGTCGACGTCAAAGCGCGGGTCCACCTTCAGCCCGCGCGGCGCCGCGGTGACGATATTCTTGAGGTCCTCATAGCTCTTGAGTGGCACGCCTTGGCGCGCCCTGACGCCGAATTCCAGCGGTACGAGGGCCGTGCCGCGGCTGGCATAGGCAGCGCGGGCATCGCCCCAGGCCATGATGGAAAAATCAATGTCGCCCACCTGCAGATCGCGCTCCACGCGGGCGTAGGGGGTCAGCATGCGCACGGTGCTGTGGCCGCTGCGTCGCTCAAACTCTTTCAGCAGGTCGACGATGATGCCGACATAGGGCTCTTTGGCGCTGAGCGCAGGGTCCGGGTTGGGCTTGGCCCAGGGGTCGAACTGGATCAGATCGACCTTGAATTCCGCGGCGCTCGCGCAGGGCAGGGCCGCGCAGAGCAGCAGGGCGGCCAGAGTGCGCCGAATCGGGCAGCGCTTGGCGGAGGGAAGCGAGGAGGGCACAGGAAACACGAGCCCAATTTACACCAGCCTCCTCGGCTTTTTGGCCGGAACAAGGTCCCGGCATGCCTCTTCTTTCTTTGCTCTGCCTTTTTCAGTCGGCCGAGAAGATGGCCTCGATCGGCATTTCGAACACCTTGGCAATGTCGAATGCCAGGGGCAGGCTGGGGTCGTAGCGCTCGTTTTCGATCGCGTTGATGGTCTGGCGCGAGACCTTCAAGCGCTCGGCCAGTTCGGTCTGCGACCAGCCACGCTGGGCGCGCAGTTCACGCAAGAGGTTCTTCATTATTTGTAGCGCCTTGAAGCCAGCACCAAGCCGAGCATCCACAGCCCCGCCATCAAGGGCCAGATCACAAACATGCTCAGGCGCGGGTAGCCCAGGCCTTCCAGAAAACCGTAGCTGAAGCTGATGAACGCAGTGCCAGCAAAGGCCATGGCCAGCGCTTCGAACTGAACGCGGCGCTGCAGTTCGTCCAAGCGGCTGAGCTGCCGCAAGATTGCCCAGACCACCAGGGCACCCGGCAGCATGGGGCTGAGCGCCAGCAAATCACGCCAGGGCGTGGCCATGTCTTTCTGGCTGTTCAGCCAGCTGATGGAGCCGACCAAAACGCCGGTGTAGGCCAGCAGGGACAGGCCGAGTTCCTTGAAATATTGCGTGTGCTTCATGCTTGTTTTCTCCTTGGGGTGTAAAGCATGCTTTCCAATGTAGGGGAATTTGATTTGAATGTAAAGGGTGCTTTACATGAATGCTTGATATGGGGGCTTGAACTCACGCGTGAGGGGCGTTTCGCCGGGGGCCGGGCTCATCCACGGGCATCGGGCCTCACATGCTTGGAGTGGCGAATGGGCGCCCAAGCTCTTTGCCAATGAGGCCATTGAGTCGCGAAGTGCTTTGAGGACGGAGCGATCACAATCCGCCTTGCTTTGTGCAAATCAGCCCGAAGGCGGCCTGTTGGAGACTCGGGCAGAGCCCGGCAGTCGCAAGGCTGGAAATTTCGACCCAAGCAAACCAAACCAAACCGAAGCGAACCGATCGAGGAGTCTTATGCAATGTTCAAGCCTGTCCGTCCGCGGGTGGCTTCTGGCCACGACCGTGTTCATCTTTGCCAGCACGCAGGGTGCTGCGGCTGTTGCCGCCACGCTGCCTCAGGCTGACAAGCGCAAGGCCCCGACGGTCCAAGAAGCGGAGCGCTTTGTCCGGGAGGCGGAATTGCGTCTGGAGGCGCTGCTGATCAAGGCTCAGCGTGCCGAATGGGTGTCGCAGAACTTCATCACCGACGATACCCAGCAAATCACGGCCGAAGCCAATGAAGCCTTGCTGAAAGCCAATGGTGAATTCGCGCTGGCGGCCAGGCGCTACAAGGGTCTGAAGCTGCCCGCTGATACCGCCCGAAAGCTCAAGCTGATGCAGCTGACGCTGATGATTCCAGACGACCAGGAGCGCGCCCGCTTCACCCGTCTGGCCAGCAGCATGACCAGCGCCTATGGCATGGCGAAATACTGTCCGCAGCCGACCGACGGGTCCAAGAGTGGCTGCCTATCGCTGGACGCGCTGGAAAAAATCATGGCTGAAAGCCGCGATCCGGCGCAGCTGAAAGACGCTTGGATCGGATGGCATGCCCAGGCCAAGGCGTACAAGCAGGACTATGTGAGCTTTATTGCCCTCTCGAACAAGGGCGCTCGCGCCATGGGTTTTGCTGACACCGGTGCCCTGTGGCGCTCGGCCTATGACATGACGCCGGATGCCTTCACGAGTGACTTGGAACGGGCGTGGCAGCAAGTGAGGCCTTTGTACGACTCGCTGCACAGCTATGTGCGCCTCAAGCTGCGCCAGACCTATGGGCCAGACTTGGTGCCGGCCACCGGCCCCATCCCTGCGCACCTGCTGGGCAATATGTGGAGCCAGAGCTGGGAGAACATTTATCCCTTGGTCAAGCCCGGCACGCAAGCGGGCGACTACGACCTGAGCCAGGTCTTGGCCCAGCGCGGGACCTCCGCCAAGGAGATGATGAAGGTTGCCGAGGGCTTCTACACCTCACTGGGCATGGAGCCTTTGCCGGAGACCTTCTGGGAGCGTTCGCTCTTGATCAAACCGCAAGACCGTGAAGTGGTGTGCCACGCCTCCGCTTGGGACATCGATCAGCAGCAGGATGTCCGGGTGAAGATGTGTATCCGCCCGAATGAAGAGGACTTCATCACCATCCACCATGAGCTGGGCCACATCTACTATGACTTGGCTTATCGCGGCCAGCCCATGCTGTTTCGCAACGGTGCCAATGAAGGCTTTCATGAGGCCATTGGTGACACCGTGGCGCTTTCCATCACCCCAAACTATCTGCGAACGGTGGGCCTGATGAAGGCCGACGATCGCCCGGGTGATGACATCGACAACCTGCTCAAGCAGGCGCTCGCCAAGGTGGCCTTCCTGCCCTTTGCCTACAAGGTCGATGCGTGGCGCTGGCAGGTCTATGCCGGCCAAGTCAAGCCGCAGGACTATGACCAGGCGTGGTGGTCATTGAGCGAGACCTATCAGGGCATCTCGCGACCGGTGCCACTGCAGGCGGACGGATTTGATGCCGGGGCCAAGTACCACGTGGCGGCTGACACCTCTTATGCGCGCTACTTTGTGGCGCACCTGCTGCAGTTCCAGTTTCAGCGGGCCCTGTGTCGTGAGGCGGGCTACACCGGCCCGCTGCACAGCTGTTCGATCTACGGCAATCAAAAAGCAGGCGAAAAATTCCAAGCCATGCTGAAGCTGGGCGCCAGCAAGCCCTGGCCGGAAGCCCTCTACGCCATGACGGGCGAAAGGCAGCTCGACGGCAGCGCGCTGATTGAATACTTCCAACCCTTGAAGCTCTGGTTGGACCAGCAAAATGCGCAAGGCCTTGCCGTGAAGGCGCCTTAACTCCGCCTGGACCCCGCCACCGCCACCCGCAGCGATCACAGGGTACTTTCTTTCGATTTGAGGCCCCAGCTCTAACGTGCTGCCTGTACGTCTTTCAACCCGCTTCTCATCATGATTCAACTGCACTACTACCCCAGCAATGCCAGCATGGCCCCGCACCTCTTGCTGGAAGAAATCGGCCAGCCCTTCGAGCTGAAGAAGGTGGACCGCGAAAACAATGCGCACAAGTCGGCCGAGTACTTGAAGCTCAATCCGAATGGGCTGATCCCGGTGCTGGTCGATGGCGACATCGTGCTGTACGAGACCGCCGCCATCCTGATGCACCTGGCCGACACCCACCCGAACGCGCAATTGGCGCCGGCCCTGGGCAGCGCCGAGCGGGCGCAGTTCTACAAATGGATGGTCTGGTTGACCAACACCTTGCAGCCGGCCTTGCTGGCCTACTTCTACCCCGAGCGCTGGGTGAGCGAGGGCAATAGCAGCGGCGCTGCTGAGGTCAAGGCACAGGCCGAGGCGCGGGTGGTCAGCTTGTTGGCGCAGTTAGAAGCGCAGCTGGCGGCGCATGGCCAAGCCTGGGTGCTGGGCGCGAACTACAGTGCCGTCGATGCGCTGGCCTTCATGCTGTGCCGCTGGACGCGCGGTTTTGCCAGCCGCCCGGCGCGTGACTTTGCCCAAATCGGCGCTTATCTGCAGCGCATGGCGGCACGCCCGGCCTTACAGCGCATGATGGCCACCGAGCGCTTAAGCGCGCCCTGGTACTAAACCGCTGAGGAGCTGCTGCGGCGGGCGAACATGGTCCAGCCCTCCATGCTCAGCACCTGTTCATCAGCCTGGTTGAAGACCGCCCATTCGGAGCGCACCAGGCCGATCTGAGGTCGGCTCTGGCTGCCGCGCGCGGCCAGCACCGTCATGCGGGCACGCAGCGTGTCGCCCGGCCGCACTGGCTTGAGCCATCGCAGGCTGTCGATGCCGGGCGAGCCTTGGCTGGTCGAATCCAGCAAATAGGCATCGCACATCATGCGCATCAGCATCGCGCAGCTGTGCCAGCCGCTGGCCGATAAGCCGCCAAGCACCGAGGCCTCGGCGGCGACTTCATCCAAATGCAGGGGCTGCGGGTCGAAGGCGGCGGCAAAGGCCAGCACCTCTTCGCGGCTGACCTGCTTGCTCCCCAGGTCGAACACGCGACCGGGGCTGAAGTCTTCGAAGGCGTAGGTTTTGTGCGAGTCGCTCATGGGTGAGGACTATAGAGAAGCCTGAGGGCGCCAATGCCAGGGCTATGGCGGTGCCGGGCAGCCCCGGCAGGCCCAAGCTTTGCAGGCGCCGGGGCTCAGCCGCGCTTTCTACGCGCGACGGCCAGCACGCTCAGACCGGCCGCTAGCAGGAGCGCGCTGGTCGGCTCGGGCACGGCCGACAAGGTCTGGGCCGAAAACACCTGAGGAGCGCCAGTGCCGACGCTGAAGGTTTCGACCTTCAACGAATGCGAGAAATCGGCAAAGCCGCCGTTCTCGGCGCCGTTGAAGAGGTAGACCGACAGGAAGTAGAAGTACTTGCCGCACATGGGCGACACCAGGGTTTCGCAAGTGATCTGCGTGGGGTCGGCGGTCACGTGCAGCACGGTGTCCACGCTCTTGGTGGTGTCCAAGACCGAGGCCTGCGCGCCAAAGGTCGCGAGATTGCGCTGATGGGTGACCGGCATGCTTTGCAGCTCGGCCAGCAGCGCCGCGCCTTCGGCTGCAGGGTTCAGGCCTGCGCCGCTGACGAGGCTGTTGTAGCCCTCCGTGCTGCCATTGCTGAGGGAGCCCATGGCAAGCGCAGCCACGGCGGCACCCGAAGGATCAACACCCAGGCCGCGTGAGCCTGTCGCTCCGAGATGACCGCTGAGGCGGATGTCGAAGCTCACCGGCAAGTTGCTCGAGGAATAGCCCCAGTACCAGACCTGGGCCTGCGCTACAGCGGCAGTGAGCGTGCTGCCGGGATCCAGTCGGTCGATGGCACTGGCGGCGGCGCCCACGCCGTCGATGTGGGTCAACCCCAGCGCTGAGGCTGTTCTGCCTCCCGACATGAGCGTGCTTTCGGCGCGCAGATCAAACTGGGCCGGGTTGGGGACCGCATGGAACTGCTGCTGGGTGTCGTAGATCGCATCGATCGCCGTGCCAGCGGTGGCCAAGTTGCTGCCCAGATACCAACCATCGGGTACTGCGCCGGTGGCCAGGTAGGGCGCGAAGCTGCCCGGCAGAAATCCCGGTACGCTGACTTGAGCAGAGGCGGCGGGCGAAGCGCTGTACAAAGCAGCGAGGGCCAGGGCCGAGAGGTGCCACGAACGAAGCATGAAGCGATTCCTGTTGAGCGAGTCTGGGGCCGGATTCTAGGAGCCGACCTGGCCTGGCCACCGCAGGTCGCGCTCTCAATCTAGGGGGAGGCTGGCCCCTGACTCAATGGCCCATCACCCCGCAGCTCGGCCACTGCGGTCCTTGATACAGCCCAGTCCCCCGACCACTTCTTTGCGGGGATCAGCCCTTCTTCATGCCTTGGCGAGGAAGGCCGCCGCATCATCCGCTTCACACTTCCAATCGGCAAAGACCCCGACCAGATTGCATTCCACGCAGTGGCAAGCGATGTAGTACCAGCGCACCTTGTGGGTGCCCTCGACCACGGAGACGCCGGACATCAGCTCAAACACCTCGTTCTCGCACACGCACTCGTGCGTCTCGGGCACGGATCCTTCAAGGTGGTCCGCGCTATTGCCCATCAGGTGTTCCTGCCCGCAGTCGGTGCAGGTGCGGATCGCCACGCCGGCTTCTTCATCGCTCTGCAGCGCGAAGGTCCGGCAGCCGCAGTCGCATTTGGACGCGGCAAACCGGACGGCCTCATGGCGATTCGCAAGGCTGTAGCTGCGCAGCTCGGCTTGGGTGTCGCCCGACGTCGTCCCGTACCAGAACTCGCCCTTTTTCGTCAGTGCCATTGATGCTGCTCCATTCTTCAAGGGGGGCTTGCCGGCAGGACTGCTGCCAGGCTCGCCCCGATCAGCTGGATTTTGCCTGGAGGCTGGGCGAAACGTCGTTTGGGGCACTGATCGGGGTGGTCGCCAGAGATTGCAGCACTTGTCATGCCATCCATTTTTATGGATACTGATTCCATCATGCTGGAATCAACCGAAAACAGTCCCATCAACCAACGCATTGCCACCCGCTTGCGCAAGCTGCGGGCCGAGCGGGGTTTGTCCTTGGAGGCCTTGGCGACCTGCTGCGGCGTCAGCCGTTCCGCCCTGTCTTTGATCGAGCGGGCCGAGAGCAGCCCCACGGCGGTGGTCTTGAACAAACTGGCCGCAGGCTTGGGCGTGACCTTGTCTTCCTTGCTGGAAGAAGAGACTTTGGACGCCGCTGACACTGCGAAGTCAGTACCGGCTTCTCCGCTGGCCCGCCTAGAAGAACAATTTGTTTGGCAAGACCCGCTCACCGGCTATTTGCGGCGCAGCGTCTCGCCGGCCGCTGTGGGCTCGCCGATTCAGATCGTGGAGGTGCAGTTTCCGGCCGGCCAAAGGGTGGCGTTTGAGAACGCGCCCGGCGCCTTGGCCCAGCATCAGCAAATTTGGATGTTGGCCGGCGAGATGGAGTTTGGCATCGGTGAGGCCAGCCATCGTCTGAAGGCGGGTGACTGCCTGGCCTTCACGCTGGACCGGCCGACCTTCTTTTACAACCCGGGCGAACACAGCGCTCGTTATGCCGTGGTCATCGTGGCTGAAACCAAGCCAGGGAAGAAGTAAATGAACGCCACCGTATCGACCCCCCCATTGACGATTCGCCGGCTTGAAGCCGTGGAAGACGCCCAGATCGAGCAACTGGCCCAAGTCCTGCTGGACTGTGTGGCCGGCGGCGCTTCGGTCGGCTTTATGCAGCCCTTGGCCCCTGAAAAAGCACGCGCCTTCTGGCGCCGCATTGCCGCCGACGTGTCAACGGGTGCCCGTGCCTTGCTGGTGGCCGAGGACGCGCAAGGCATTGTCGGCACGGTGCATCTGGTGCTGGATCAGCCGGACAACCAGCCGCACCGGGCCGATTTGTCCAAGATGCTGGTGCACCGCCGCGCGCGCCGGCAGGGCCTGGGCGCCGCCTTGATGCGGGCCGCCGAAGATCTGGCGCGCGACTGCGGCAAGACGCTCGTGGTGCTGGACACCGCCACCGGCGGCGAGGCCGAGCGGCTCTACACGCGCTTGGGCTGGACGCCGGTGGGCGTCATCCCGGGCTTTGCGCTCTGGCCGGAAGGTGGTGCTTGCGGCACCACCTTGTTTTACCGCGCGATCTGAGCCGATTCGGCCCGGCCCTTCACTTCAGCCGCGCTTTTGCAGGCGCGTCCAGCCCAGCAGACCAATCAGACCCAGCGAGGCCAGCAAAGCACTGGCCGGCTCGGGCACGGCTGCCGCCACGCCCAGGTACTGATAGCCGCTGTCCGAGCTGAAGCTGGCACCATCGGCCACTTGCAGGCCCAGATAGTCCGAGTGCGAGGCATCGCTGCTCAGCGAGCAATTGGCCAGATGGAAGCAGCGCACGCTGTTGTAAGCGGTGTAGCTCAGCTGAATATCGGTGCGCGTCGGCAGCAGCAGTGACAACTCCAGCGAGCCCGTGTAGCGGCCGTTGTCTTCGTTTCCATTGGTGTAGATGCCGTCCGGCCCGCCCAGGGCAACCTCACGGAACAAGTACTTGGACAAGTTCTCGCGCTGGGTGATGAACTGCTGCGTTTCCGGTGGGCAGTACATGCCGTCGCTGCCCAGATTGGTGCAGGTCGCACCCGGGTCGTAAGTGGGGTTGGCGACCTCGTAGCTCAGCGACAAGTCGCGGAAAGAGTTGGCCTGCATGAAGTGAGACAAACCGCCCACGCGGGCAAAGGCCTCAAAACCCAGGCCGGCGAACACGGTGTCGTAGTTCAAGGTCCACTTGACGGCCACATGATCGCCCGGGCCTTCAAAGCGCAGGCGGTCGCTCATGTCCAGGCGGGTGTAGGCATCGGCAATATTGGTTTGCTCGGTGAAGCCGCTCATCTGGACCTGAGTGATCGACTTGAACATGCCGGTGCTGGGGTCGGCCCAAACATTGAGCGTGGCGGCCACACCGCCGGCCACGGCGCTGATCGGCCCCTGGCTGCTGAAGTTGCCGCTCGTCACGCTGTCGGGGAAGTTGTAGACAAACTGCTGGGTGGCTTGGTTCTCGGCGCTGGCACCGAACTGCAGCGAGGCCGCTGCTTGGGCGTTCAGGGCGGCGCAGCTCAACAGGGCAGCAAGGCAGACTTGGGTAGGAGTCACGGGCGTCCGATTCAAAAGAGTGGCAACAAGGCTCGGGGTTATACCTAGCTCAGTCGGATACGGCACTCCCTGAGCTGCGGGATGCTGAAAGTCAGCCCAGCGAGTCAAGTCAGTCGCTCAAGGGCACGGCGGACAAAAGCCTTGGCCAACCATCACGGCAAGTGCCACCTTCAGGCGGCTCATTTGCCGCTTCATCGCAAGGCCGTGAATGCGTGCAGGTACCGGGTTAAGCTCTCAGCATCGTGACCGTGTTTACGGGATACGCCGCAAACTCAAAGCCGGAGGAAATTGCCATGTCAGACAGCATCGAATTGGAAAAACTGGCCGAACTGCACCAGCGCGGCGTTTTGAGCGCGGAAGAGTTCGCCCGCGCCAAAGAGCGCTTGCTGAGTGGCTCAACCGCCAAGCCCCATGCGGCTTCCGGCGAGATTCCGGGCATGGCCGCCATCAACGAACTGCGCCGCAGCCGCGAGGACCGTTGGCTGGGCGGTGTGTGCGGCGGCATCTCGCGCATCACCGGCATCGATGCCTGGATCTGGCGTCTCTTGTTCACCTTGCTGGTCTTGTGTGTGGGCACGGGCTTGTTCGTCTACGTCTTGCTGTGGATCTTCGTACCCGAAGACCAATAAGCCGTTGTCACGCGGACTTTTGCAAATGCGCGTAGGCTTGCGCGCTTGTCTGTTTGCAAGGAACCCTGAACCATGAAGCTCTATTACAGCCCCGGCGCTTGCTCCCTGTCTCCCCACATCGCGCTGCGCGAAGCGGGCTTGGCTTTCGAGCTGGTGCTGGCCAGCACCAAGACCAAGAAGCTGCAAGACGGCACCGACTTCTTCACCATCAACTCCAAGGGCTCGGTGCCTGTGCTGGAGCTGGACAATGGCGAGCGCCTGACCGAAGGCCCGGCCATCGTGCAATACATCGCCGACCAGGCCCCGGCTTCAAACCTGGCGCCGGCCAACGGCACTTTTGCCCGCTACCGTCTGCAAGAGTGGTTGAACTTCATCACCTCCGAGCTGCACAAAGGCTTCTCGCCACTGTTCAACCCGGCCACGACTGAAGAGTACAAGCCACAAGTGCGCGCCAAGCTGGCCGAGCGTTTCGCTTGGGTGGACGCGCAACTCGAGGGCAAGACTTATCTGCTGGGCGAACAGTTCAGCGTGGCTGACGCCTACCTGTTCGTGGTGTCGAACTGGGGCCAATACGTTGGCGTGGAAGTGGCCGCTTATCCGAATCTGGTGGCATTCCGTGCCCGTGTGGCTGCGCGCCCGGCGGTGGTCGAGGCGATGAAGGCGGAAGGCCTGATTCGCTGAAGCGGCGGATCGTAGGCCGCCCGCTGAGCCTCAGATGGCGGCTTGCTTATGAGTTGGCGCGGTAGCCTCGGGCGTTAGGCCGCGAACACCAAGGTTGAACTTGATGGCCTTGTCCGGGGACTGCGCCTCCACGGCAATTGAAGTTCCGTTGGGGATCAGATAGTTTTGTTCAAACTCCAGCTGCCAGTCTTGCGGGCTGGTTTTTGAATCAAGTCGTACGGCCACCGCCACTGGGTCGTTCAGGCGCTGGGCGGCAGCGGGGAGCTTCCCTGGTAGCGGACGACTGACGCGAAAGGTGTAACGCCGCTCCGGCCCTTGAATCCCGGTTTCTTGAAACGCCAGGGAGGCCGGCTCGCCCTCTTTCAGTCGCAGCTCAAAGCGGTGGTCATCGCCGCGGATTTGCAACTGAAACCATTGTGCGGCCGATTCCTCGCTGGCGGCCGGGTTGGCGGCATGAGCCAGTGTCCCCACGGCGGCAATTGAGCCGAGAGCCAAAGCAGCGCCCGTCATGGCGGACTTCAATGCGAGGCTTCGATACATGAGGGCTCCCGGGATGAAAAAGGGGGGCTGGGCGATGTGGCGCATGAATGGTCTAACGTTAAGAGACCACGCCATCCTTGGCATGCTTGTTTACCCTAATTGCGCGGTGCTGCGTGCTCAGCCGCTGACCATGCCGTCAATCACCTGAATGGTGCGGTCGCAGCGCTGCGCCAACTCGGGGTTGTGGGTAACGAAGAGGATGGCCGTGCCCTGCTCTTGGTTGACGCGGCGCAGCAGCTCAAAGACGGCGTCGGCGCTCTTGGTGTCGAGATTGCCGGTGGGCTCATCGGCGAGCAAGAGCGCCGGCTTCATGGCCAGCGCGCGGGCCACGGCGACGCGCTGCTGCTGACCGCCACTGAGATTGCCGGCCAGATGGTCTTGCCAGGGCGTCAGGCCGACGCTGGCGATCAGCGTCTGGGCTCGCTCATACATTTCAGCATTCGGGAATCCCGCCGCGCCCAGCATCGGCATCATCACGTTCTCCAGCGCGGTGAAGGCGGTGATCAGGTGGTGGTACTGGAACACAAAGCCGATGTTGTGGCCGCGCAAGCGGGTCAAGGCCGGGTCGTCCAGCTGAGTGGTCTCTTCGCCGCAGATGGCCAAGGTGCCGCTGCTGGGCCGGTCCAGCAAGCCGACGATATTGAGCAGCGTGCTTTTGCCCGAGCCCGAGGGGCCCATCACCGCGCAGAATTCGCCGCGGTGCAGCGTCAGGTCGATGCCGTGCAGGATCTCGGCCTCGATGGAGGTGCCGGGGTTGAAGACCTTGCGCACCTCGTGCAGGCGCACGATCTCCTCGCGGGCTGGCGCTGTGGCGGCATCCACAGTGCGCCTTAGGGGCTGCATCTCAAGCACGGATCGCCACCACCGGGTCCAGCCGCGCCGCGCGCAACGCCGGCGCAAAGGCGGCGATCAAGCCGGTCAGCGTCGCCAGCAGCAGGGCGGCGGCGAACAAACGCGGGTCGAACACCAGCGGGAACAGCGGCGTGCCATCGGCATTGCGTGCATAGCGCTGCCACAAGCCTAAGGCGAGGGCGCCGATCGCGCTGCCTGCCAGCGAGCCGCCCAGGCCCAGCAGGCCGCCTTGCAGCAAAAACACCCGCAGGATCTGGGCCTGTGAAATACCCATGGCCCGCAGAATGCCGATCTCTCGCGACTTCTGCACCACCACCACCACCAGCACGCTGGCAATGCCAAAGGCCACGGACAGGCCAACAAAGAAGCGGATCGCGGTATTGGCCGTGGTCTGCGCGCTCACCGCTGAGAAAAACTGCGCGCTCGATTTGATCCAGCTGTCCGCCTCAACGCCGGTGCTGGCGGCAATCAGCTGCGCGATGCGTTCGGCCGCGTAAACATCGGCCACCGTCACATCCAGGCTGGTGACGCCGCCGGGCAGGCCCAGCAGGCTCTGGGCCGTGTGTAAGGTGACAAAAGTGCTGCGCAAATTGGCGCCTTTGTTGCCGAGGTCGAAGATGCCGGCGATGCTCAGCGTGCTGACGCTGGCGGGTGTGGCGGCGCTGTTGCCATTGCTATTGCCATTGCTACCACCGCCGCTGGCCGTGGTCAGGCGCAGCTTGTCGCCCACAGCTACGCCAAGGTCATGGGCCAGGTCCAGGCCAATCAAGATGTCGGTGGCATTGATCTGGCCTTGGCCGCGCACCAGCTTGTCTTGCAGGTCCACGATGCGGTAGTAGAGCTCGGGCTCGATGCCATTGACCGAGATCGCCCGGCTGGCATTGCCGCGTAGCAGCAGGGCCGAGCCACTGGCCAGCGGCGACACCACCACCACGCCGGGCGTGCTGCGCGCCTGCGCGGCCACGGCCTGCCACTGGTCGATCGACTTGAGTTTTTGCAGCGGCGGCTGGACGATGGCGCCCGGCTGCTCGAGCGCTGTGGCCGCTCGCAGGGCGCGGGTCACTTGCTGCGGCGGCAGCAATTGGATGTGCGCTTGCGCCGACAAAACGCGCCGAATGAAATTGCCTTGCAGCCCCGACAGCAGGGCCGACATGAACACAATCACGCCCACGCCGATGGCCACGCCCACGATGATGAACAGCGTTTGCAAGCGCCCTTCGCGCAAAAAGCGCAGGGCGACGATCCACTCGAAGGGCAGGTAGGGCGGCAATTTGCTGCTCATACGGCGCATCAGGGCAGGGTGGCTTGAGGCGCGGCGCTGGCGCTGCTGCCCACAGACGACGGCGCGCCGGCCTGGGCTGCTGTCGGTTTGACACGCACCCGCGCGCCAGCGGCCACCGGCTCATGGCTCAGCACCACGGTGTCGCCCTCGGCCAGGCCTGAGAGCAGCTCGGCATAGCCGCCGCTGCGCAAACCGAGACGCAGCTCGCGGCGGCTCAGGTGCTGGTCGGCGTCGACTCGCAGTGCCCAAGGCGTGGCGCTGTTGGCCTCATGCACCGCAATCAGCGGCAGCAGCAAGGCCTTCGGCTTGCGAGCCACCTCGATGTCTACCGAAACCGTCATGTCCTGGCTCAGCTGCGGCGGCGGGCGGGGTACGTCCAACTTCACTTCGACGGCACCGGTCTGCGCATTCACGCCGGGGTTGATGAAGACCAACTCGGCGGCAAAGCGCTGCTCGGGGAAGGCGTCGGCTGAGGCCAGCGCTTTTTGGCCCGGCGCGATCAGGCGCAGATTGCGCTCGTCGATGCTCAAGACCAATTGGCTGCGGCCGCTGGGCGACAGGGTCATCAAGCGCTTGCCGGCTTGCACCACATCGCCCACCTCCACATCGCGGGTGATCAAGGTGCCGGCACTGGGAGCCAGGATGCGGGCATAACGGCTGCGCGCAGCGGCGGCCTCGGCGCTGGCTTGGGCCTGGGCCAGCGCGGCTTCGGCGAGGGCATGGTCGCTGCCGCTGGGGCGCAGCGATTCGCTTTGTTTTTGGCTCAGACGCCACTGCGACTCGGCCAGCACGAGGGCGGTGCCGGCTTGGTCCAGCGCGGCCTCGCCGATGAAACCTTGCTCGAACAAGGCCTGTTGGCGGCGCAGCTGCGCTTGCGCATTCGTCCAGTTGGCTTGGGCTTGGCGCTGCTGCTGTTCGGCCACGGGCGCTTGCAATTCGGCCACCTGCCTCACACGCGCTTGGGCCTGGCGCACGGCCAGCTCGGCTTGGCGTTGGCTGGCGCGCAACTCGGTGGACTCCAGCTCCACCAAGACGGCGCCGGCCTCGACCATTTGCCCTTCGGCCACGGGCACGCGAGCGACGGTGCCGGTGATCTGCGCGGCAATGTCCACCCGGTGCGGTGTTTCGACCCGGCCGCTGGCCACCACCGACTGCACGAAATCACGCCGCAGCACCTGCTCGGTGGCAACCTCCGGCCCTTGCCAGCGCCGCCAGCCGATCAGCAGGCCGCCCAGCAACACGGCCACCAGCGCCCAGCGGGACTTCCATCCCAGGCCGTGAAGCCAGGTCGCGGGGTTCAATTTCATGCAAGGCAGCCCATGGTGAATTTGCAGTCAGTCTCGGCGCGTGCGGCTGGCCGCGTCTTGCGCTAGATCAAGCCTGCCGCAGTGGCCCAAGCCGTGCCCCTGCCTTGCTGTTTTGGCGCATCGGTCCCAGGTGAGCCTGGGCTTGCTGGGAGAATCCGGCGCATGTCGACCCCTTCACTTCGAGCGCAGGCGCAGCAGATCCTGACTGTCTATTTGGCGCGAGCATTCCCCGATGAGTCTGCGCGTTTGCAGGCCCTGTCCCAACAACTCGCTGAAGATGCACAAGACCCGTTTTGCCGCAGCAATCTGCGCGGCCACATCACCACCAGCGCGGTGGTGCTGGACCCGGCGGCGCAGCAGCTCTTGTTGATTCACCACAAGACCCTGGACCGCTGGTTGCAGCCCGGCGGGCATTTCGAGCCGAATCAGGCGGCCGACCCTTTGCTGGCCTCGGCCCAGCGCGAGGCGAGCGAGGAAACGGGCGTCAGCCAGCTGCTGCCGCACCCCGAGTGGCGCGACCCGGTCTCGGGCTTGGCGCTGCCGTTTGACATCGACAGCCATCCGATTCCGGCCAACCCGCGCAAGCAAGAAGGCCCGCATTGGCATCATGACTATGCCTATCTGCTCTTGGCCGATGCGGCGCAGAGTCTGAGCCCGCAAATCGCCGAGGTGCATGCGGCGGCCTGGCTGCCCTTGGCCGAGCTGGCGCAGCTGCCGGATCAGCGCATGCGGCTTCTGGGGGAGAAGCTGTCGCGCTTGGGGCTCACCACCGCCCCCTGACTTTCGCTTGGGTCATTTGGATCGCCTAGACTGCGCGGCTTTGCGCGCTCTTGCTTGCTTTTGCACGAGCGGCGCGCTTGACCTCAGGGCGGCCATCTCAAGAGCGGCCTCGCAGACATGAAGCTTCGATTTTCAGCCCCGGCTTTGCCGACGACTCTCGCTCTGTGCCTGGCCGCACTGGGCTCCGCCCAGGCCAATGACGCCGCTGTACAAGCCGCCAGCGATGCCTTTGGCACCAGCATCGGCCGCGAGACCATTGGCCTCTACACCAGCAGCAGCGTGCGCGGTTTTTCGCCCACGGCGGCAGGCAATGTGCGGCTCGAAGGTTTGTATTTCGACCAGGTCTGGGGCATCAGCGCACGCTTGCGCGAGTCCAGCAAGGTGCGTGTCGGCCTGTCGGCACAAGGCTTTGCTTTCCCCGCACCGACCGGCATCGTGGACCACAGCCTGCGTCGTCCGCTCGACGAGGGCCGCAGCAATGGTCAGTTGATGCTGACCACCGACAGCTGGGGCGGCCAGTTTCTGGACCTGGACTTCAACCAAAGCCTGGCCGAGGGCAAGGCCGCCGTGACCGGTGGCCTGTCGCTGGGCCTGCCCGAGTACACCAACGGCACCAAGGGCCAGTACGGCACTGGCAGCTTGGCCTTCTGGTGGCGGCCGCAGGCCAGCACCGAAGCCATGGTCTTCGTCTCGGCCATCGACACGCCTTTTGACCGCACCGGCCCGCAGGTCTCCAGCGCCGACGCCGAGCTGCCGCCTTTGGGCGAGCAGCGCAAGTTCCAAGGGCCCGACTGGGCCAGCTACCGTGGTACCGGCCGCAACTATGGCGGCTTGTTGCGCCATGCCTTTGATGCGCAATGGCAGCTGCGCGCTGGGCTCTTCCACTCGGAGTCCGATGACCGGTCGGGCTTCAGTAATCTGCTCTTGAATATGCGGCCGGACGGCACGGCGCAGCGCCTGATCATTGCCGATGCGCCCAGCAAAGTGGCGTCTGACAGCGGCGAGCTCCGCCTGAGCTGGGCCTTCAGCCCGGCGCCCTGGGCGCAGCGGGTGCATCTGCAGTTGGCCGGCCGCGCGCGCGATCGGCGTTTGGGCGATTCGCAGACCTTTGATTACGGTCGCGTCAGTCAGACCGAGACCTTCCAGCCGCCCGAGCCGGTGTTCAGCTTCGACCCACGCCAAAGCCTGGACGAGGTGCGCCAGTCCTGGCTGGGCCTGGCTTATGAGTTGCGCTGGGCGCAGCAGCTGGAGCTGAACCTCGGCGTGCAGCAAACCCATTACCGCAAGCGCGTCAGCCGCCCCGATCAGCCCATGGCCGAAACCAGCGACGCGCCGCTGCTCTACAACCTCAGCGCCGCCTGGCATTGGAGCCCGACGCTGGCTTTCTACGCCGGCCTGACCCATGGCCTGGAAGAAAGCGGCGTGGCCCCGGGCAACGCCAGCAACCGCAATCAAGCCATGCCGGCCATCAAGACCTCGCAACACGATGCCGGTCTGCGCTGGCAGTTGCACCCCAAGATGAAGCTGGTGGCCGGTGTGTTTGAGGTGCGCAAGCCCTATTACAACCTCGACGCCAAGCAGCTCTACAGCGAGCTGGGCGATGTGCAGCACCGCGGCATTGAGATTTCGCTGAACGGCCAGCCGGCGCCCGAGTGGCAGCTGGTGGGCGGCGCTGTGCTGATGCAGCCGCGCGTGCTGGGCGAGGGCGTGAGCCTGGGCCGTGTTGGCGCCAAGCCTGTGGGCCAGCCGGAACGAGTCTTCAAGCTCAACACCGTCTGGCGGCCCGCGGCTCTGGGCGGCTTGAGCCTGGATGCCGGCCTGACGCACAACGGCGCCATGCCCGCCACACGCGACAACCGCGTCGAGCTGCCTGCCATCACCGAGCTGGATCTGGGCCTGCGTTGGCCCTTCCAGTTAGGCGCCCAGCCCTCGGCCCTGCGTCTGCTGCTCAGCAATGCGCTGAATCGCCGCAGCTATGAGCTGCGCGGCAGCGGCAGCTATGCCGAGCGACCCGGCCGCCTGCTGGCGCTGACGGTCGATACCCGCTGGTAACAAGTAACGACTTGAAAGCAGCGAAGAAAACCCAGCTAAGCGATTCTGCCTAGGCGGCCCGGCGTAGACAGTACTGGCGTACGGCAAGCCGGGCCAACGCCGCCAGAAGGGTTTTATTCGCTGCGCTCAGAACTGCGCTTGCAGTGAGACGTAGCTGCTGCGCTGCTGGGTCTTGTTGGCAATCTGGCCCAGGTCCAGATAGGCCACGGTCAGGTTCAGGTTCGCTTGGGGCCACCAAGTCACAAAAAGATCCAGTGCGCGGGTTTCGGGCGCGGCGCTCAGCAGGCTGGGCTTGCTGCGCCACTCCAGCCCCAAGCCCAGGTTGTCGCGCGGCAGCACGACCAGTGAGCCCTCGGCATGCAGCTGGCGAGACTGGCCGCGGTCGCCGCCAAAACCGAGCAAGCCCATTTGGTTGGCCCGCGTGCCGCGCAGCGTCAGATTACCCAGCAGATTGAAGCCACCGGCCGCACCCAACCAGAGCTTGGTGGCGGCGATATAGGGCTCGGTGTCTTGGTCTTGCCGGGCGCCCAGCAAACGCGGCACGGCCGGGTCGCGGTTGCGCTTGTGTTGCAGGCCCAGGGCAATTTGCGGCAGCCAGCTGTCGGCCTCATACACCGCGTCGCCCAAGACGCGCCACTTCAGCCCCAGCACCTCCAGGCCCAGGCTTTGGCCGGGTACGGTGTCCGAGAGGCCAAAGCGCCAGCGCGCCAGCGACAGTTCCAGCCGGTCATAAAAACCCACGGCAGCACCGCCGGCTTCCAGCACATAGCCGCCGCGGGTCTCCACCCGGGTGACAAAGGCCGAGGCGCCGATCTGGTCGCGGCTGCCGCTGCCGGCAATCACCGCCCAGGGGCTGAGTCCCCCGCCGGCCGCGCCTTCCACCTGGCTGACGCCGGAGCTGCCCAGCAAGCGGTCGCCTGCACGGCTGGCTTGGGGGAGCAAGGCCAGCAGAGTGAGGCTCAAAGCGCTGAGGAGGCGGAGGGGAAGGGCAGAAGTCACAAGCATGGCTCGCATGTCTCAAGTCAAGGGGGCGAAGGTCGATAAGAGGGGGCTGGGGGGTGATGGGCCACCATCGTCAGCCCCGCGCCTCCTCCGTCATCGGACTTTTTCTACGCGGCTGAAGCTAAAAATCCACTTCAGCTCAATTCACGGTTCTTGCCATGTTCGCCATCTGCCAACGCCTGCTGCTTTGCTTTGCTGTTTTCGCCCTGTCGGCCTGTGCGCTGACGCCACCTGCCGGCAGCTTGTACGAGCGCCTGGGCGGCCAGACCGGCGTGTCGGCCTTGATGGGCAAGACCCTCAGCCGCGCCGCCAAGGACGCCCGCACCCAGCGCAGCTTTGACGGCATCAAGCTGGCGGCCTTGGAAGAAAGCCTGACCGAGCAGATCTGCGCGCTGGCCGGCGGCGGCTGCAAGTACCAGGGCCAGGCCATGGAGCCGGTGCACCGTGATCTGCGCATCAGCCATTCGGAATTCGACGCTTTTGTGGAGATCTTGCGCCAGGAAATGGACGCCGCTGGCGTCGCTGCCCGCGAGAAGAATGAGCTGCTGCGCCTGCTGGCGCCGATGAAACCGGCTATCGTCAAGCCTTGAGCAAGCCGCCCGGCCTGCTGGAACGGAAGACGATGAAAACATCAGTTTTGCGCTTGCTGCAAGGCGGTGCTTGTATGGCGGCCGCCCTGGGCAGCCCGGCCTTGCAAGCCCTGCCTTGGACCGTGCAGCTCACCAACGCCGCCGGCAAGCCGCTGGCCGGCGCCGCCGTGGCGGTGGAGGTCTCGGGGCGCAGCAGCAAAACCAGCACGGCCAAGGCCGAGATGGGCCAGCGCGAGCGGCAGTTTCAGCCGGCGGTGCTGGTGGTGCAGACCGGCACGGCGGTGTCGTTTCCTAACTTTGACGTGGTGCGCCACCATGTCTATTCCTTCTCGCCGATCAAAGTCATCGACCTGAAGCTGTATTCCGGCACGCCGGCCGAGCCTATTGTTTTTGACAAGCCCGGCGTGGCCACCCTAGGCTGCAATATCCATGACCGCATGAGCGCTCACATCGTGGTGGTGGACACCCCGGTCTTTGCCGTGACCGACGCGAATGGCCTGGCCAAGTTTGAGCTGCCGGCCGGCGAGCACCGCATCAAGGCTTGGCATGCCAGCCTGAAGACGCCCAGCTTGCAGGCCTTGCCGCAGCCCTTGAGCGTGGGCTCAGAGGCCCAGGCCAGCGGCGCGGCCAGCAAGCTGGTGTTAAGCGAATGAAGAGCTGGCGCGAAAGGCCTAGGACCAAAGACCGAAGATCGAACGGAAGATGCCTGACTACCTGAACCTGCGCCGGCTTGAGGGCCGCATCGTCGCTCTGTTCCTGGCCTTGCTGCTGGTGGTGCAGTTCGCCAGCTTTGGACTGATTCGCTCCAGCATCGCTCGCAATGCCGATGCCTCCATTGCCTCCGAGTTGAAGACCGGCGAGCGCATCTTCCGCCGCCTGCTGAGCCAGCGCGCCGACAAGCTGCATGACGCCGCCGAGCTGCTGGCCAAGGACTATGGCTTCATCGACGCGGTGGGCCTGCCGCTGGCCGAGCAAGGCACGGTCGAGACCATCAAAGACGCGCTGGCCAACCAAGGCGATCGCATCGGCGCCAGCTTGGTGGCTTACTTTGACAATGATCTGAAGCTGGTGGCCGCCACCCGCGACGATGCGGCCTTGATTTCCGAGTTGCAGACCGAGCTCAAGCCCGGAGCCAAGCCAGAAGCCAAGCCAGAAGCCAAGCCCGATGCCGAAACCGCAAGGCTGGCGCTGCTGGGCGGCCAGGTCTATCAGCTGGCTTGGGCGCCGGTGAAAACGCCGGCCCAGGTCGGCTGGATTCTGATGGGCTTTGCGCTGGAGAACGTGGTGCTGCAGGACTTGCAGCAGCTCTCCGAGCTGCAAGCGGTGCTGGTGCGACAAGACCAACCTGGCCATTGGCTGCGCTTGCTGAGCCTGCTGCCCGCCGAGATGGCGCAAACACTGGTGGCGCAGATCCCTGCTGAAAGCGGCTTGTTTGCCGCCTCCGCCGGTGGCGAAAACATGCGCGGCTTTTTGGCGCCTTTGCTGGACCCAGTGCAAGGCGCTCAGCAGCGCCTGGGCGTGCTGCTGCTGCGCTCTTTTGACGAGGCGGTGGCGCCTTACCGTGATTTGCAGCTGACCCTGCTGGCCCTGACCCTGATTGGCGTGGCTGTGTTCGCGCTCGGCTCGGTGCTGATGGCGCGGCGCATCAGCGGGCCGGTCAAAGACCTGGCACGCGCCGCCGAACAACTCGGCCGGGGTGACTATCAAACGCCGGTGCAGCGCGCCTCGGGCGATGAGGTGGGCGACCTGGCCGCCGCCTTTGAGGCCATGCGCCAAGGCATTCAGGCCCGCGATGCGCGGCTGAACAAACTCGCGTTTACCGACGCCTTGACCGGCTTGCCGAATCGTTCCGGCTTCAGCGAAGGCCTGCAACAGCGCTTGCGCGGCGAAGCGCAGCCGCTGGCCGTCTTGCTGCTGGGCCTGGACCGTTTCAAGCATGTCAACGATGTGCAGGGCCATGACTTCGGCGACCAGCTCTTGTGTGCGGTGGCCGCGCGCTTGCAGCGCCTGTTCGCGGGCCGCTCCCACACCTTGGCGCGTTTGGGCGGCGATGAGTTTGTGCTGCTGCTCACCCAGGCCGATGAAGCGGCGGCGCGGGCCGCAGCCGAGCAGATCCGCAAAGACTTTGAAACCGCTGTGTCCTTGCAAGACCAGATGGTGGACCTCAGTGCCAGCATCGGCATCGTGCTGGCTCCACAGCATGGGCAAGAAGGCAAACAGCTGCTGAGCCGCGCCGCGCTGGCCATGTATGCCGCCAAGAAGCGGCAAAGCGGCTGTGTGGTCTACACCGCGCAGCTGGATGTGGGCAGCCAAGAATCGCTGTCGCTGCTGGGTGACTTGCGCCGCGCGGTGGAGGGCGGCCAGCTGCGTCTGTATCTGCAGCCCAAGGTGGACCTGCAAAGCGGCCGCGTCATCAGCGCCGAGGCCTTGGTGCGCTGGCAGCACCCCGAGCGCGGCCTGGTGCCGCCCATGCAGTTCATCCCCTTTGCGGAGCAGACCGGCTTTATCCGTGAGCTGAGCCGCTGGGTCATGGCCGAGTCGGTGCGCGCCTGGGCACAGCTGCGGCAGCAAGAGCTGGCGCTGCGCATCAGCGTCAATCTCTCCACCCGCGATTTGATGGACATCGACCTGCCGGCCAAGATCGCCGCCTTGCTGGCCGCGCATGAAGCGCCCACCGAGGCGCTGTGCCTGGAGATCACCGAGAGCGCCATCATGGACGACCCACAGCGCGCGCTCGACACCCTCAATGAGCTGCACGCCATGGGCTTCAAGCTGTCGATTGACGACTTCGGCACCGGCTACTCCTCGCTGGCGTATTTGAAGGGCCTGCCGGTCGATGAGCTGAAGATCGACAAGAGCTTTGTGCTGGCGATGGAAAGCGATGTGGGCGACGCCAAGATCGTGCGCTCCACCATCGAGCTTGCCCACAATATGGGCCTCAGCGTGGTGGCCGAGGGTGTGGAAACCGGCAAGGCCTGGAAGATGCTGGCCGAACTGGGTTGCGATGAGGGTCAGGGTTACTTCATCGCCAAGCCCATGCCGCAAGAGCAGCTGGCCGCCTGGCTGCAGGCCTGGCGTGCGCCAGACCTGAGCCAGGAGTCGGTCGAGACCTTGATGGGCGCCTTGGGTTGAAGAACGAGGCTGAGTCCAGCCCCGCCGTTCAGCCTCAGGATTAGGCCTTCTTGCCCGGCGCCTTCAGCAAGCCTTCGCAAGTGGCGCGCTGCTTGTCGGCGGTGTCCACCTTGCTGCAGATGCCGTCCAGCTGCGTCTTCAGGCGAGCGATGGAGGCGTCATGCTTGCCATCGGCGTTCCACTTCTGCAGCGAGCTGCCCACGCGTTGGAGCGAACGGGCACTGCGCTCGTAGAAGCTGCCCTTGTCTTGCGCGGCTTCGCTGAACAGTTGGGCGGCGGTCTTCTCGATGCGGGCGGCGTCTTGCGGTGCCAGCTCGGTCAGCGCGGCCACATAGCCCGAACCCCATTGCAAGCGCGTGGCCGGGCCTTCGCTCTTGTTGAAGCTGTCTTCGTACCAGCGCAGAGCCTCGTCCTTGCGGCCTTGCTTCTTGGCGTTGCCGCCCAGCTGGCTCATCAGGTAGTAGGGCGAGTGGCTCTTGGCCAAGCTGCTTTTCAGCAGCTCGTCGCTGTCCTTCCACTGGCCGGCTTGGCCCAGCCAATGTGCGGCCGAGCTGATGACGGCTTGGCGCTCGTAGCCATCGGTGATCTCGCGGTCAGCCTTGGCGGCAGCGTCTTTCACTTCCTTGACCAGGGCTGGGTTCAGCTTAGGCGCCAGCTCGGTCTTGGCCACGTCCAAACGCGCCAGATCAACGCGGGCACCCAGGGCACCCAAACGGTCGGCGCGCGACAAGCTGGCGTCCGCCTCCAAGCGCTTCAGCGCCACTTCAAACGCTGCAATCAGCTTGCTGCGTGCTGCGCCGGCTTCAGGCGTTAGGGTCTTGACGATATCGCCAGCGCCATTCGTCAACACATCCATCTGCGCCCGCGACTCGGCCGGGCTGGCCAGCACCTGGTGCACCAGCTCGTTCAGCTTGGCGTCCACCTTCAAGCCGCCCTTGCCATCGTTATTGGCGGCCACTGCCTTGAGCCACAAGCGAGTGGTGGTTTCGGCATCCACGCCTTGCGAAGCGCCGGCCAGCTGCGAGAGCAGGGCGGGCAACTCGGCGGCGGGCACCAGCTGCGACTCACCGGTTTCCCAGGAGTAGAAGCCCAGCAAGCGCCATTCATTGGCGCTCAGCTTCTTGCCGGCCTTGGCGTCGGCCAAGACATCGCCCACCGGGCGGCCACCGGCCAGGCCCAGTTGCAGCACCTTGATGACTTGCGGCGCATCGATCTCGCCCGGCAGGCGGGTGATCTCGCGGCCATCGGCGCTGAACAAAATCATGGTCGGGTAGCCGCGCACCTTGAAGCGGGTGCCCAGCTTTTGCGCGCCGGGCGAGTCGCCGTCGATATGCACCGGCACGATGGCCTGGGTTTGCTCGATGAAGTCTTGGCGGTTGAATAGCGTGGCCTTCAATTGATTGCAAGGCGGGCACCACTTAGCGCCCCAGTAGAGCAGCACCGGCTTCTTCTCGGCCTTGGCCTGGGCAAAAGCTTTATCGATATCCGCATCGGCGCTGGCCGCCTGCCAAGCCACGCTGGCCGTGGCGCTGGCTGCAAACGCCGCGTGCGGCAGGCCCATAGAAAGAGCGGCAGCCAAGCTCAAGGTGGCAATGGTGAAAGCAGTGCGGTTCGGTTTCTTCATGGTGAGCGTCGTTCCGGTCTCGGTTCAGCCCGAGTGAGGCTGAATTTCAAAAAATGGCGGTGCCGCATTGTGCGGCCAAGTCAAAGGCGGCGATATGAGGAAGATAACTGAGCTTATGACTTGGGCTCGGGGTCTTTGATTCGGTGCGAACTGACCGGGCTTGGCTGTGGGAGGGGGAGAGCATTCAAGAGTTGCGCTCGATTCCGCTTGATGGTTTGCGGAAGTAAGTTTGGATCTGACTTGTATTCCGTATTGTTCTGCAAATCAAACCGGCATCACATTTGAAATAGTAAGTATCCTCGCCAAATGTGTTGTCCTCTCTTTTAATCCACCCCCATATTCAACAATAATGAACTTGCTTCGCCGCAGAAATTTGTGCCCGGTGGTGCTCTAAAATCTACCAATGCAGTTAATTTGGTTTTTCCGGCAAAGACAAAGGGTTCGCAGGTGGCTAAACAGGCTTGATTGCAGCAGGTTACCAATCAAAGTGCCAATGCTGGATGAAATAGCTTGCTCAGATAAGTAATTTATATATCTACCTCTGCCTTCCGATCTTGACGTTTGCGATGCAGATCATTAATGAATATGACATTGGCAAGAATAACGCTTCCTACAGCCTCTAGTTGAATAATCGTACAAAGTCCAACGAAGGCCAATGCCGCGCTCTTGATTGCTAATCGGTGTTCAAAGTATATGCCAGTCTTCCATAGTACTACCTTGAAAAAAATAACCAGTGATAATCCGACTGCTACTGCGGCTGACATTAATACTGCAGCAACAATTTTCTCCAGTCTTCTAGTTTCCGAGAGCGTTTCGCTAAAGTCGGCGGTTTCAATTTTTTCTGGATTTACTAGTCGACTCAGGGCATTAGGATAAAGGAAGGCAATCCATATTCCCATTATGGTAAAGACCATCCCAGCAATTTGAATTAATAGTCCAATAAAATCTTTTAGATCATCGTATTTATATTCTATTTTTAATGTATGGGCGGCGCCCACCATTGTGGAGTAAAAACCTAGGTAGATGAGTGTTCTTACTAACATGCTGGCCTCGTTAAGCACTCTTCTTTAAGGGCGTACTTTGGCCTACGGACTTCGCAACTTGACTTACCCCTGGCTTCTTCGCAGCTGTTAGGCCTTTGAGCAAACGGGCTCTATTCTTCGAGAGACGCTCATGAAGCTCGGCTGCTGCGAAGACTTTAGTGCTTTCTTGGTTCATGTTGATTTGTTCATGTAAGCGATAGCGGTCAGCCCAGACCATCGCACCGTCTTCAGTCTGAAATCCGACGTTGTCCCATTCGCTGCGTTTGCGATTTTCTTTGGCGAATTTCTCAATAATCCGTTTCAGTTCAACGACCGTGGGTTTCGCCTCAGCCCGAATTTCGATTTGTCGAGTTTTTGTTTGAGGTTTAGGGTTTAAATATTCGATGTGGTCAAACAGCTTGAGCCAACGAGCGCGCTCGTCCTTAGGCTTGTCCAATCGAATGGTCTCCCGATGAATAATTCCGACTACCCGCGAGGCGAGTGCGGCCAATTCGGAGGAGGCTGTATCTATCGCAATAAGCTTGGCTGAGAAACGGTAAGAAAACCGCCCTAGCAGTGCACTGATCTTGTCGGTGTAAGAAAAGCGAACTTGACCGGATTCGGTTCTCTCTTTGCGCTTAGTAGGATGGTCAATCTTGTTTGTCATCACCCGCAACATCCACTCTTGCATCAAGTTGGAATCACAAACTGAATGGTCAAATTTGATTGATGCGACGATATTTTGATTGGGGATGAACCAGTAATAGCAGGGGCGCCCCCAAATCACCTTATTTCCCTGGTAGTTGTTTGTGTATTCAACAACTGTGCCTTTTCCTGCAGGTTGGTCTTCTGGTGCCCCCAGAAGAGAACCAGCCGCATCAGTATCCGATTTCCATAGGACGAATAGGTATTCGCCACTTTCTTCATCGTGATACAAATCCCTGCAGTAGCACTTGGAAAGCCCAGTTTTTGTTTGGTCTGGTGCCCACGGTAGTGTGTCAGTGAGTGGCTTTCCATGAAACCACTTCGCTACCAATGACAATGTCTCTACGAGCTTTAGGTCGTGAGGCTTGTCGCTACCTTGTTTATAGAGTCCGCATTCGTTGATGGAGAAGAAATTGATATGTCCCGTAACAATCATTCGAAAATCCCGTCCCTGAGAGTTGTATCCATAGCTTACAGCAGACTCAGGCTCAGGGGAAACTCGGGGGGCGGAAACTCCGGGGAAACTCCGGGGGTCAGGTCTTTAATAGTTAGCACACTTTTTGAAGAGTTCACTCGTTCGGCTCGATTGGCGAAATAACACCCAACCCCAACTGGTTCCATGCATCGGTAACCCAATGGTCATGAACCTGGGGGGCAAGGCACCTACAGTTGCGAGCTCAAGATCTGAGCTTCTGTCCGACATACGCTAGCAACTCCGCAGCTTCATATGCATCCCCAAACCCTGCTCACATGTGCTGCCCTCTTGCTTTTTGCAGCAAGCGGCGCGCTGGCGCAAGCCACGGTCGTGCAACGCACGGACGGCACGCAGATTTCAGCCCTGATGGATCTCCCTGCGGGCGCAGCAAAGGTGCCTGCCCTGGTGTTGGCGCCGGGTCAGGGTTACCACATGAGCTTGCCGGCCATGGAGGCAACGGCCCGAGCGCTCAGCGAGCGCGGCGTTGCGGTGTTCCGCTTCAACTGCGGGGGCTGGAGGGTCAGGCCTTAAATCTGAAGCCCCCGATGGGCCACAAAGCAATTGACCAGGATCCACGAAGACTTGAAATTCAAGGCCTGACCCCGCGCTTCTTGTGACCCCGCGCTTCTTGATTTTCATGACTTTGTCGGTCGCCTAATCCCGATCACCGATTGGCGGCACGCGGGGGGGGGGCAAATGGGTGAGCCCATCGAATGGGCTCGCCGCCCTGAAGCAGCCGCCCACCTAGGCTGGCGCATCGCGCGCTGCGGGTCTTGCCAGGACGCACTTGTCGGATTTTTTTACAGCTGCTCTGGGTGCGCAACGCCGATTCAAGACTAAGTCATTGAATTTCAATGGCATTTAGGCACGCTGAAGGGTGGTGCGAAAATTGCTTGTTGGGCGGGTGATTGTTTGATCAACCGAAGGAGCAAAGAGGATGAGGGCTTTGAAAATTTGGGCAGCCGCGGCCGCCATCGTGGCGCTGACCGGCACGGCGCAAGCCGCGCTGGTCAACCTGGCCAACGGCACGGTCAAGGACACCAACACCAACCTGATCTGGTTGGCGGACTGGAACGTCAACGGCGCGGCGGACTGGGGCTCGCAGAGGGCCTGGGCCGAAGGTTTTAGTTTCGCCGGCAGCACCGACTGGCGGCTGCCCGAGATCAGCGAGTACGCAGCACTCTTCACCGCCTACGGTAATTTGCGGGCGGAGGCGAATTTCAGGAATGTGCAGTACGACCACTACTGGTCCGGTACGGAGGTCGCCCCGGGTCTCGTCGCGTTTGAGTTCCACCCCGATTACGGTATGCAGAACACCATGTTCCAGATCAGCGAGCGCTATGCCGTGGCTGTGCGCCCCGACGATTTGACCGCCTCTGTGCCGGAGCCACAGTCGCTGGCGTTGGCGTTGTTGGCGTTGGGCGCGACGCTGGTGGCTCGCAGAAGGCGTTCACATTGAGGCTTTGACGCTTTGAGCCCTTTGACCCTTTCGAGGGTTTAGGGGTGGTAGCCCCTGAACCGCACGATTTTTTCTGATGGTCGGTCATGGCCCGCCACGAACACCTGCCCGTCTACAAGGCGGCGCTGGACATTGACCTGCACCCCTCCAGCCGTACCATGCAAAAGTGGTAGGGGTCCGCTTTTCAGGAGAATCGCGGACATGAGAAGGAGCAAGTTCACCGAGGAACAAATCATTGGGTTCCTCAAGCAGGCCGAGGCCGGCATGGCGGTGGCTGAGATCTGCCGTAAGGGCGGCTTCTCGGATGCCACGTTCTACAAGTGGCGCGCCAAGTTTGGGCTAGAGGGTCAGGCCTTAAATCTGAAGCCCCCAATGGGCCACAAAGCAATTGACCAGGATCCACGAAGACTTGAAATTCAAGGCCAGCGCTAGAGGGTCAGGCCTTAAATCTGAAGTCCCCAATCGGTCACAAGGCAATTGACTAGGATCCGCGAAGACTTGAAATTCAAAGCCCGCCCTCGCGCTTCCCCAATGCTGATCCTCGCGGTTCGGCGCGGCAACATCGTGCAACCGCCCTGGAAGCCAAAGATCGATCGTCCAAAGTTGTAGACATAATGAGTCATTCCAGCGCATGCGGCACCCAAGAGCTTGAGCAAACTCGAGCGGGTACAACGGCGTCGCTCTACCGGCCTTGTGCCTGCAGCCTACGGTATCGCAGGAGTCGGGGCGCCCGGCGTCACGAAGTCATTTTTCCTAGCCCTGATGTTGATCCGCACTGCCATTCCCTCTGACGTGGAGGCCATCGCCCGCGTCCACGTCGCGACTTGGAAGCAAGCGTACAGCCACATTCTTCCAGCCGAATTCCTCGCCAAGCTCCCTGTCGAGAAGAGGCGATCCATGTGGGCCAAATCAGTTGCCGAAGATCTCCCGCATGTCCTTGTCGCCGAGCTCGACGGGGAGGTCGTTGGCTTTTCGGCCATCGGTCCATGCCGTGATGAAGGATCTAGTTCTTCAGACTTTGAGATTTGGGCCATTTATTTGAGCCCATCGCATTGGTCACTTGGCTTAGGTCGAGAGCTATGGGAAGCATCGCGCACCGTTGCGGCGAATCGTGGCGCATCAAGCGTCAGTCTCTGGGTGTTCGCAGACAACGAGCGCGCAATCAGGTTCTATCAAAAGGCGGGTTTCACGGTCGACAATGGCTCTCGCAAGACTTTTGAGTTTGGGGGCATTCAACTTCAAGAGGTTCGCTGTGTTCGACGACTTGATGGCGAGCCTGCAATCGAGAGGCCTTGCCCCGGCAAACCGGGTTAAGCCTCTCATCTCAAACGTCAGTTGCGTCGAATTCCTAACGCAAGCTGTCTAACCCCACGAGCTCTATATGAAACTTTTTGCACTTGTTGCCTTCGTCGTCAGCGTCTTCATTGGCACATCAGCCCAAGCCCAAGGCCAAGCTCAAGAAAGCGAGGCGATTGCCAAAGCCAAAACCGCCGCCATCGAGTGGCTTTCGTTGACGGACTCGGCGAACTACGGGGCGAGTTGGGATAGCGCGGCAGGTCTATTCAAGGCGGCCGTCAGCAAAGCCAGCTGGGAGGCCGCAGTTCAAGGTGTCCGAGCCCCACTGGGTGCGATCAAGTTGAGGACATTGAAGTCAACTCAGTTCACCCGATCTCTGCCGGGCGCTCCAGACGGTGAGTATGTGATCGTTCAGTTCGAAACCCAGTTTGAGAACAAGGCCAGTGCACTTGAGACCGTGACGCCACTCAAGGACAAGGACGGGACCTGGCGTGTCTCGGGCTACTTCATCAAGTAGTGCGGGCTTGGGGTTAGGCCGTTGATGCGAACCCGCAAAATCCGGGGCTTGGTCGCAAGTGTCAAGCACACCGTTTGAAGATGTCACTCGTTCGACTCGAGTAGCGACTCAACACTTAAAACTCGATCCCGCTCGTTCCACGAACCGGTAACCCAATGGTCATGAACCTGGGGGTCAAGGCACCTACAGTTGCGAGCTCAAGATCTGAGCTTCTGTTCGACATTCGCTAGCAACTCCGCAGCTCCATATGCATCCCCAAACCCTGCTCACATTTGCTGCCCTTTTGCTTTCTGCAGCAAGCGGCGCGCTGGCTCAAGCCACGGTCGTGCATCGCACGGACGGCACTCAGATTTCAGCCATGGTGGATCTCCCTGCGGGCACTGCGAAGGTGCCTGCCCTGGTGTTGGCGCCGGGTCAGGGTTACCACATGAGCTTGCCGGCCATGGAGGCAACGGCCCGAGCGCTCAGCGAGCGCGGCGTTGCGGTATTCCGCTTCAACTGGACCTACTTTACGGCGGAACCCAAAGGCCAACCCTCGCCAGATTTGGCGCTTGAGCTGCAAGACCTGCAGGCCGTGCTTGCGGCCGCACGGGCTCATCCGCGTGTGGACTCACAGAACATCACGGTGGGCGGTAAGTCGCTGGGCTCTGTCGTGGCGTGGCGCGCTTTTACGGCTGATCAGAAGCTGCGAAGCGCCTTGCTGCTGACGCCCATCTGTAGCCGTGTACAGAAGGGTGAAACCACGCCAATGCCGGAAGGTCGAGAGAACTATCCTGGCCTGGAGTCTGAGCGTCGTCCGTCCTTGTGGATCGTGGGCGACGCGGACCCTCTGTGTGATTCGGTCGCGCTCTACGCCTTGGCTGCCGGCGGGCAAAAGGCCCTGCGCGTGGCCGTTGTGGGCGGCGACCACAGCTTCGAGAACCGCGCACTGGCCGCTGGCGACGCAGACGCGTTTCGCGCTGGCAATCTGCGTGCTGCATCGGCGCTCGCCGCTGGTTTCGTCGACCCGGTCAGTCGTCCTCGATAGCCAGTCGCCGAGCACAAAAACCATTTCAGGCCGGAGTCAGGCGTTCGAGACGCAGCCTTGCTGCAGGGCAGGGCAGGGCGCGGTCGGGGACAATAGTGCCCCCCGCGTAGGCCGTGGCGGCGCAGCAGCGCCGCTGGCCTGATTGATTTGTTGTTGTTCTTGCTTCTTGTGTCCCTGTCCCGTTTGATCCGCCCCATGCAGCCCGCCGATCTGGCCGAAGTGCTGCGCATCCAAGCCGCTTGCTTCACCGAACTGGTGCCCGAGTCCGAGGCCTCGCTGGCGGCCAAGCTGCGTGCCGCGCCAGAGCACTGCTGGGTGGCGGCGGCGAGCGTCGAGCCGGCCAGCCCTTTGGCGGCCTATCTTTTCGCGCTGCCTTGGCAGGCCGAATCCCCGCCGCTGCTGGATGCGCCGGACTGCAGCCTACCCGCGCAACCCGACTGCCTGTATCTGCATGACCTTTCGGTCGATCCGCAAGCGAGGGGCCGTGGGCTGGCGCAGGCCTTGGTGCAGCGATTCTTGGATCGCTTGGAAGCCAGCGGCCTGGACCGCGCCTGCCTGATTGCGGTGCAGAATTCGTCCGACTTTTGGGGGCGCTGGGGTTTCCAGCCCTCGCCGTTGGCGGCCTCACTGTCTGAGAAGCTGAGCAGTTATGGGCCTGATGTGGCCTATCTGGAGCGCCTCGCGCCAGTGCCTCAGGCCGTTTGAGGCGGCTGTTAGCCCACCTCCCCCCAAGACGATGTCTTGCCCGCAGATGGGGCAGGCCTTAAATTGCGGCCATGCGCCATTTGATCCTCGCCACCCTGCTGACCGGCCTTGCGGCCCCGCAGGCCCAAGCCATCGACCTCGCCCCCTTGTGGGACTTCTCTCGGCCCGAGCTCAGCGAGCAGCGTTTCCGCGCTGCGCTGGAGACGGCCAGTGCTGAGGATGCCTTCATCCTGCGCACCCAGATCGCCCGCACCTTGGGGCTGAGAAAAGACTTTGACGGGGCTCGCAAGCTCCTGCGCGATTTGGAACCGGGCCTGGCCTCGGTCGGCCCCGAAGCTCAGGTTCGCTTTCATTTGGAACTGGGGCGGAGCTTTGCCTCGGCGGCGCACCCGGCTGCGCTGGTGACGGCGGATGCCAAGGCGCAGGCCCGGCAGGAGATTCAGCGCGCGCTGGACTTGGCGCGTGCGGCCCAGTTGGATGGCCTGGCGATTGATGCGATTCATATGTTCGCCTTCATCGACACCGCGCCCGCCGATCAGCTGAAGTGGGGCGAGGCGGCCTTGGCCTTGGTCGAGTCTTCCACGCAGCCGCAGGCCCAGCGCTGGGAGGCGTCGATTCGGAACAATGTGGGTTACGCCTTGCACCAAATGGGCCGCTATGAGGAGGCCTTGGTCCAGTTTCAGAAGGCGCTTTTGATTCGAGAACGCGGGACAAATGCCGAGGCCACGCATGCCGCGCGTTGGATGGTGGCGCGGACGCTGCGCTACCTGGGCCGAGATGATGAAGCGCTGCAGATGCAGCTGGCACTTGAGAAGTCAGCAGAGGCTGCCGCTAAGCCCGATCGCTTTGTGTTCGAGGAGTTGGAGGCGCTCTACCGCAAGGCGGGCGATCTCGCCCGGGCCGAGCACTATGCGCAGCGTTATGCCGCCGTACTCAATCCCCAGTGACCCCAGGGCACAGAACAGGGCATTGAACCTATAGTCGCCTTGCTTTCAACACCCGAGCCGAGGTCACTCCGATGAAGCGCGTCACAGGTATTGGTGGAATCTTCTTCAAGGCCAAAGATCCCAAGGCCATGCATGCTTGGTACAAGCGCCATCTGGGCATTGATGTGCAGGACTGGGGCGGCGCGGCCTTCACTTGGGCCGATGCGGAGGGCAAGCCAAGCGCCGGGACGACCATCTGGTCTGTGGGCCCTGTGGACGGCGATCAGTTCGCGCCGAGCAGCGCGCCCTTCATGATCAATTACCGGGTCGCCGACGTGGTGGCATTGAGGGCGGTTCTGAAAGAAGAGGGCTGCCAGGTGCTCGACAAGTTCGACGACAGCGAATATGGCAAGTTCGCCTGGGTGATCGACCCGGAAGGCAATAGGGTCGAGTTGTGGGAACCGCCCCCTGGCCAATGAGCGAGGCAGCAACGATCATGTCTACTTCATCAGACTCCTCACTTCAGGGCACTTGCCACTGCGGCGCGGTGCGCCTCACCTTGCCGTCAAAGCCCGAGAAGAGCTTGCGCTGCAACTGCTCGATCTGCCGCAGGCTGGGCGCGCAATGGGCCTATTTTGAGTTCGGTAGCGTGCTCGTCGAGGGCCACCCGGAGAACACGATGGATTATGTGCACGGCGACAAAACGCTGCGCACCCTTCGCTGCAAGACCTGCGGCGTGGTCACGCATTGGGAGCCGCTGGATGGGCAAGCCGGAAGCAGACACGGGGTCAATCTGAATAACTTTGATCCCGAGTGGGTGCAGACCGTGCCGGTGCGCCGCTTTGATGGCGCGGACAGCTGGACTTACCTCGACTAGGCGGACCTTGTCCTCGGGCTTCAGCCCATGATGTTGGCCCCACCGTCCACATAGACCGTGTTGCCCGACAGGTGGCGCGCATAGGGCGTAGCCATATAGGCGCAGGTGTAGCCCACGTCCATGATGTCGACCAACTCGCCCAGCGGCGTGCGGGCTTCAGTCTCGTGCAGCAGGGCGTCGAAGTCTTTCAAGCCAGAGGCGGCGCGGGTTTTCAGCGGGCCGGGCGAGATGGCATGCACCCGTATGCCTTGGTGGCCCAGCTCATAGGCCAGGTAGCGGCAGCTGGCTTCCAGCGCGGCTTTCACCGGGCCCATCACGTTGTAGTTGGGCACGACTTTGTTGGCGCCGTAGTAGCTCATGGCGAACATGGAGCCGCCATTCGCCATCAGCGGCACGGCCAGGCGGGCCATGCGGACGAAGGAGTGGCAAGACACATCCATGGCTTTGCCAAAGCCCTCGGCCGAGCAGTTCAGCAGCCCGCCTTGTAGATCGTCTTTGGGAGCGAAAGCGATGGAGTGCACCAGGATGTCCAGCTGACCCCAGCGCTGGGTGATCTGCTCGAACACGGCTTCGAGCTGGCCTGGCTGGCTCACATCCAGGGGCAGCAGCAAAGCGGCTTCAATGCTCTGTGCCAAGGGCTCCACATGCGGCTTGGCCTTCTCGTTCAGATAGGTCAGGGCCACTTCGGCGCCCAGTTCCTGGAAGGCTTTGGCGCAGCCCCAGGCAATCGAGGCTTCATTGGCCACGCCCACGACCAGGGCCTTTTTGCCCAGCAGGGGCTGGTGCTTGTTGTGCTCGCTCGCGCTCATTCGGACTCCTGCGGATGTTGGAGCAAGTCCAGGGTGTGGCTTGCGATCATCAGTTCTTCATTGGTGGGGATGACCCAGGCGGCGCAGCGGCTGCCCAGGCGGCTGATCAAGGGGCCGCCGCTTTCATTGGCCAGGCTGTCCAGCTCCACGCCCAGCCAGGCGGCGTGCTTGCAGATGGCCTCGCGGATCTTGACGCTGTGCTCGCCAATGCCGGCGGTGAAGACGATGGCATCCAGCCCGCCCAGGGCAGCGGCCAGCGACCCTAACTCGCGACTGATGCGGTAGACGAACAGCTCGATGGCGGCCTGGGCGCGCGGGTCTTCGCTCTCGCTCAAGGCACGCATATCGCTGGAGATGCCGGAGACGCCGAGCAGGCCCGACTCCTTGTAGAGCAGGCGCTCGATGGCGCGGGCGTCCATCTTCAGCTCGTCCATCAGGTAGAGCACCACACCGGGGTCCAGGGTGCCACAGCGGGTGCCCATCATCAGACCGTCCACCGCGGTGAAGCCCATGGAGCTGGCGACACTTTGGCCGGCCTCAATCGCGCACATGCTGGCGCCATTGCCCAAGTGCATCACCACCGTCTTGCCGGTGGCCGCGTGGGCATCAAAAGCCGGCAAGGCGCGGGCGATGTACTCGTAGCTCAGGCCATGAAAGCCGTAGCGGCGCAGGCCCTTGCGGGTGATGCTGGGTGGCAGGGCAAAAGCTTGCGAAACCTCGGGCGCCGTGCGGTGAAAGGCGGTGTCAAAACAAGCCACTTGCGGCAGGCCGGGCAGGCGCTGCTCAATCAGCCGTATCGGCAGCAAATTGTGCGGCTGGTGCAGCGGCGCCAGCGGGCTCAGGGCTTGCAACTCGGCCAGCACCTCGGGCGTGATCAAGACCGGGTTCGCGTACCTGACCCCGCCATGCACCACCCGATGGCCCACGCCGATCAATCGCAGTCCGCCGCCGTTGTGCTCGCGCAGCCATTGGGTCAAGAAATCGATGGCGCCGCTATGCCCCAGCGGGCCGGGCCCAGGCGCGGCCGCAGGCTCGGGCCAGGCCAGCTCGTCCAGCAGATGGCCGTGGCTGTCTTTGACGTGAAAGCGCGCCGCATGGCCCAACTCTTCCAGCACGCCGCTGGCCAATAAATGCAGTTTGCGCGGGGATACACCACGCTCAGCGCTGTTCTCGGCTTCGCTGAGCCGGTAGACGCTGAACTTCAGGCTCGAGGAGCCGGCGTTCAGCACCAGCAGCGCTTCGTGGCTGCTCCCGTGCGGCAGCCTGGGGGCGGGCGTGCTGCTCATGGATTGGGACCGGTGCTGGCCGCCAGCTTCTTGCGGTGCTGGGCCAGCAGCACCGCCACCGCGCAAGAAGCCATGCGCGTAATGGCCGAATCGGCACGGCTGGTCAGGATGATGGGCACGCGCGCGCCCAGCACGATGCCGGCCGCGTCGGCCTCGGCCAGGAAGGACAGGCTTTTGGCCAGCATATTGCCGGCCTCCAGATCGGGCACCACCAAGATGTCGGCCTGGCCGGCCACCGGCCCGCCAATCTTCTTGATGGCGGCGGCCTCGGGGCTGATGGCGTTGTCCAGGGCCAGCGGGCCGTCCAGCACGCCGCCGGTGATCTGGCCGCGATCGGCCATCTTGCACAGGGCCGCGGCCTCCAGTGTCGAGGGCACTTTGGGGTTGACCGTTTCCATCGCCGACAGAATCGCCACCTTGGGGCAGGGGATGCCCAGGGCATGCGCCAGGCCGATGGCGTTTTGCACGATGTCGACCTTGTCTTCCAGCGTCGGCAAGATGTTGATGGCCGCATCGGTGATGAACAGGGCGCTGGCGTGGTGCGGCACGTCCATGATGAAGCAGTGGCTCAGGCGCCGCTCGGTGCGTAAGCCGGTGTCGCGCTTGACCACGGCGGCCATCAACTCGTCGGTGTGCAAGCTGCCTTTCATCAGCAGCTCGGCGCGGCCGGCGCGCACCAGGGCCACGGCGGCTTCGGCGGCGGCGTGACTGAAGGGGGCGTCGACGATCTCATAGGCCGAGATGTCGAGGTCAGCCTCGGCGGCCGCAGCCAGGATGCGATCGCGCGGGCCGACGAAGATGGGCGTGATGATGCCCAGCCGAGCCGCGTCCAGCGCGCCGGTCAGCGAGGCGGCGTCGCAGGGGTGAGCCACGGCGGTCAGCGCTGGCGGCAGGTCTTTGACGGCCGCAACCAGGCGCTCGTACTTTTCGCGTTTCTTTGGGGCCTCGCTCATGGGGCGCTCCTCTTGCTGCTGGGTCGGGCCGTCTTGGCGGGGCTGGTGCGCTTGGCCGCTGGGCGAGCTGCCGGCCGGGCTGGCGTGCGGGGTTTGCTGGGTGCGGCGGTCGCGGCGATGGTGTGCTCTTCGCTCTCTGCGTCGGCAATCACCGGCAGATCCAAGACCTCGGCAATCTCACACAGGCGCTCGGCTCTTTGCTCGCTGAGCGGGCCTTGGGCGCGGGCGATGCGCTTCACCAGGTCGAAAGCGTCCCGTGCAGATTCGGCGTCATGCAGCAGCTTGGGCAGGGCGGCCAAAGCGCGCGGTCGGTCCAGCAAGAGGGCCAGGTGTTGCGTCTTGGCGCTTTGCTTCAGGTCGGCCAGCGTCAGCTTGCTTTGGCCGGCGGCGTGGGCTTCGTGCAGCATTTGCTGAATCATGCGGAAGGGCCGCTCATCCACACCGGCGCCGTCGGAGGCGATGTGGATCAGCATGCGCATGCCGGCATCCAGCGCCGTGCCTTGCTCAATGGCGGCCTCGGCCTGCGCCTGTTTCATGCGCAGCAGTTCTTCATGGGCCCAGCCGGTCTTTTTGTCTCGAACCTTGCTCTGTTGGCTCAGGCTCAGCTCATGCATGCCCACGGCGGCCTTCAGCCAGGGCGAGCGGTAGAGGTTGATGAAGAGCCGCTCTTGCGCCGCATCGCGCAACTCGCGGTACTGGTCCAGGCTGCGCACAATCCATTCGGAAGCGTTTTGCTCGGCGGCCAGGAAGGGGTTGTCCGCGCTCACCGGCTGGCGTTGCTTGCGCACCGTGTCGGCCAGGCTCTTGATCGGCCACACCACCGGATTGGCGTCAGACACCATCCAGCGCTCCATGCGCGCCGGGTTGATGGCGCGGGCCACTTGCGCGCTGGGCTCATTCGCCACCGTCTTCACCAGCGGCGAGAGGAACTTGTCGTAGTTGGCCTGGTTGATCTCGGCGACACGGCGCGCCACTTCGAAGTCTTGCTCGTCTTCACGGCCATCGTCCAGAGCCAAGATGTCGCTGACCTCGCGCGGCTTGAAGACCGAGAGATAGCGCCCGTGGATCAACTCGCTGTGGTCCATCTCGGGGTGGGTGTCTTCAATCACCATCTCGTAGAGGCCTGGCGGCAGCAGGTCGATCAGGTCCAGCGCGCCAGCGATCTCGGTGGTTTCTTTCTTGGCCACGCCGGCCGAGACAAAGATGCCCAAGTGGCCCACGCTTTCGTGCAGGCAGTAGACGATGGTCTGCTCATGGGCGCGGATCTCGTCGGTGTTGTCGTAGAGATCGGCGATCCAGTTCAGCGCCTGCTGTGGCGGGGTGATGTTGTCGCCCCAGGAGGCAAACACCACGATGGGCGAGCGGATCGCGCGCAGGTCGATTTGCAGGCTGCCGTCGGCGGTTTGCACGCCGCCGCGCGAGAGCTTGTTGCCGACGAACAGGTTCTGCACGATCCAGTCCATCTCGGCCTTGTTCATCAGGTAGTGGCCGCCCCACCAGCGTTCAAAGTCCAAGAAACGCTCGCGCTCGGTGTCCACCTTGGCGTAGAGGTTGTAGAGCTTGCTCCAGTAGGTGTTGGCGGGGTTGAGGGTCTCGAAATTGCTGACCAGATGGGCGCCGTCGAACTTGCCATTGCCCAGGTCGCCGGTCAGCGAGGCCAACCAGGAGCCGCCCAGCAGGCCGCCCGAGTAGCGCATCGGGTTCTTGCCCTCGACGCCCGCCCAGTAAGACACCGGCGCGCCGGCCAGCAGAATCGGGCCAACCGACTCGGGCTGAGCGGCCGCAATCAGCATCAAGGCCCAGCCGCCCTGGCAGTTGCCGATCACAAAGGGCTTGCCTTCGGCTTGCGGATGCAAGTCATTGACCTTCTCCAAGAATTGCACCTCGGCGCGCGCCACCGCCTCGATGGTTTGGCCCGGCATGGGCTCGGGGAAGAAGGTGAAGAAATAGCAGGGGTGGCCGGCGCCCAGCGCGATGCCGATCTCGCTATCGGGCTTGAAGCCGCCGATGCCTGGGCCATGACCGGCGCGCGGGTCGATCACCACAAAAGCGCGCTTGTTGGGGTCGCTTGGCCGGTCGGCCGGGGGCTTGATGCGCACCAGCGCGTAATTGGCCGGCAACTCAAATTCGCGGGCGTCCAAGACGGTTTCGAACTCGAACACCAGCACCGGCGGCTTGCCCGATTTGGCATGCTGGGCGTAGACATTGCCGCGCTCGCGCAGCACATCCCAGAACAAGACGGAGCGTTGCGCCGCATCCACCCAATAGTCCATCGCTTGCTGGGCCAAAGGAGTCAGCGGGGCGCCAGCGGCCGCAGCCCCTGCCGATGCGCTCTGTCCCGCCGGCTGAAAGAAGTTCAAAAGGGTGGTCTGAGGCAATTGGAAGGGAAACATGGGCGGCTCTCTTGTCGGGGCCACGCCCCGGTTCAGCAAAGATACTAGAAATGCTGCACCGCAGCAAACCCATGATGTGCCGACTTTGTTTCCTTTGTGTGACGACCCTGGGCCGTTCTGCCCGGGGGCAGCGCTCAAAAGGCTGCGGTGGCCGTGCCCTGGTGAAAAATCATCTGCCAGCCCAGGGCTTCTAGGCGCCAGATTGAGGAGCGCCAGCTGGGGCGACTTAAGTGCCCATCCGGGCTTCGATGGGCGCTGCGGTAAGTCAGCAGCGCGGCGTTGTCGCCCAGCATTTGCAGTGCGAAGTCTTGCGAAACCACCTCGATCGAGGTGTCCGCCGGGTCTTCGGCGGCCAGCAGCTCCAGCATGGCGGCGCGGCTGTAGCTGCGCCCGGAGCGGCCGAACTCGCGGAACTGCGGATGCAGCAGGCGCTCCACGGCGGCCGCGTCGGCGCGGACGGCGGGCTGGTGCAAGAGGCGCTCCAGCGCGATCAATGGGTCCAGCAGCTTGCTGCTGGTGTCGTCTTGCATCACAGCTCAGGACGCCCGGTGCAAGACCATGCCACCCTGGTTCAGCAAGGGCTCGACTTGATTGAAGCCCGCCTCGCGCAAGGCGGCGGCCTGCTCGGCGACGGTCATATAGAGCTGATCATTGCTCATGCCGCCAGGGCCGGCCCAATGGTCGCAAATCCAATAGCTGCCGCCCGGTTTCAGCAAGCTTTTGACTTGGGCGTGCAGCTCGGTGGCATAGCGCTTGTGGCGCAACTCATGCACCGCCTGGTGGGTCAGCACCTGGTCAAAAAGCCCCAGGCCTGCAGTCCAGTCCGGCGCTTTGAAGCTGCGCTCGATGAACTGCACCCGGTCGCTCAGCGGGCCCAGACGCTCGCGCGCCAGGGCATGCATGGCCGGGGAAAAGTCCAGGGCCACATAGCCGAACTCCAAATCTGGCAAGGCTTGCAGCAGATGATTCGCCAGAAATCCCGGGCCTGAGCCTAACTCCAGCACCCGACGGTTCGGCAGGGCAGGCGCCTCGCGCAAGCCTTGGGCGAAGCGAGCAAAGAACAGCGGCCGGTCGGGCCGCTTGGCCAAGGCCGTCTCCGCCCAGGCCTGCGCGTCGGTCAGTTGGCGCAGGTCGATGGGGCTGGGGACGTCGCTGGGGACCTCGTTCAACATGGGATGTCCAGGCTAAGCCTCAAGCGCTGGGCTCGGCATCCAAATCGGCGACCAGGCCGGGCTTGCCGTTGCCACGCGGCTCCTGCTTTTCGAGCGCCGTGGCCAGGGCGCGTTTGAGCTTGCGCATGGCGCCGTCGATGGCCTGGTGGATATTGCCGGCTTCTTCTTTCACGACCAGCGGCTCCATGCCTTTCAGGCGAGCCTCCAGGCTGCACAGCACGGCCTGGTCTGCGGTCTTGGCATGGCCTTTCACGTCCGACAGATGGGCTTCAACACGGGTGATGCGGTCGCCAAAACGATCCAACTGTTCTTTGGCCAAGGCGCTCAGGTGATCGCTGGTCAGTTGAGTGGCGGCGATATGGGTGTCGGAATGAAGAAGAACTTGCATGATGCGGACTTTCCTTTGCTTCAAGTGAATCAGTCGTCCAGCCCCTCCGATGAGGGCTCGCTTTCAGGCTTTCAGGCGCTGCGTCACGGGTCCACCTTAGCAGAGCTTGCGGCGCTCCACCTTGACTTGCACTAAGACCTTTGGCGCTTTCTTTCGCCGCATGCGCTGAAACTGCGGGTCAGCGTTCAGCAGCGCTTGTCTTTCACCTGGAGCCATTCCGGGCAATTCCAAAGGGGCTGCTTCAAGAAACGCTACCCCGGGTATTGAAAGCCGAGACTCTGTCGAGCCTAGCCCTTGCCTGGCCGCGGCGCCACTACAGTGCGGCCCATCATGCATAGCCTCTCGCAGGCGAAAAGACAATGAAGCAAGCAAATTTCAATTCAAACAAGCGTTCCCTGCTGGCGACGGGCGCCGGATTGTTGCTGGCCGCGGCGTGTTTGGGCGGCATGGCCGCTTGCAGCAGCACACCGATGGAGATGCGGCCACCCGCCGGCTTTGAAGGCCAGAGCCTGACGCTGCCGGCTGCCAATCGCAGCCGCGCCACGGGTCTGTTGGTGGATGAGTCTTTTGACCTCGGCGCTTATCGAGTCACCGGCATCGAAGGCAAGAACAGCAGCACGGGCGGCTCGTTCCAGATCGGCGGGCTCAAGGTGGAGAACCGACGCAGTGCCTTCAGCTACCACTTGGTGGGGGGCAATTCCGGTCGCACCGATGTCGCGGCGCAATGCGCCAGCAAGTCGAATGAAACCACGCTGCCGGTCTTCAGCGCCGTCACCTTGCAACGCTACAAAGTCAATTTCAGCTGTGACTGCCGCACTCAGGATGGCCATAGCTCCACCCTGAGCATTGCCAGCGACTCCGGCTGGCAGGGGGCCGCCGGATCGAACCCGGTGCGCCTGAGCATCACGCTGGACGAGGTCGAATATCCCTTGGGCCGTTTTGATGCCAATGGCCGAACCGTGCCTGACGATGAACCCTTTGCTGGCTACCGCGTCGACGGCCCCTCAGGCCCGGTTGCCGCCCTCGGGCTGAGCTATCCCGGCACCGTCTGGTTGCACGAGCGACTACCGGCCGCCAAGCGTGAAGTCATGAGCTGCGCCTTGGCCGGCTTGATGCTGCATCGCGGGCCTTGACTTGGGTCAAGCCCGAGGATCTCGGGCTGTTTCAGAACGGCACAAGCAGGCGATTTGTGCGATTGCCAATGCGGTACTAACCCCGGATTCACCTGCATTCCCCCTGAACCAAGGGGGTCAGCTCTTGCCTCCTCGTCTTACTCTGGTTCCTGAAATCGTGCGTCAAGCGCCTTGCAAGCGATGAGAAGCATTGTTTCGCCGCTGGCGACCCTCCTCAGGGCCACCGGCGTTCATTGGCTTTTTGCTGAACGAATTGAACCAATAAAGGGATAAGACCATGAAGCATTTCAAACTTGCCGGCGTGGCCGTGGCCGCCGTGCTGGCAACGGCAGGCGCTCAGGCTGCGCCCACCTTGCTGGTGGACCGGGGACTGCCGACCATCAATCTGAACAATGTGGCCGGCGCGGACCGCAGCAATGTGAGCTGGACCGAGCCCACGGGCTCGAACGGAGAACATTGGGTAGATGGCGACAGCTTCACCAACACGAGCGCGCAGACCTGGCGCTTGTCCACCATCCGCGTTTGGGCGGTCGAGCCCAACATCGCCACGGCTTCGCTGTGGGGCGGCGTCGCTGGGTCCACCGTGTCGCTGCTACCAGGCGCGGGCAGCATCTCGAACACCAGCTATGTGGGCGGCCTCGATTACCAGGGCTACTCCGGCAACACCTACAAGATCCAGCAGATCGACTTCGCCGTCGATATCACCCTGGCCGCCGGGGAAACCTTCCAGTTCTTCCTGGACGGCACTGGCGGTGACTACCCCTCGCCTTTCTCGCATGCCTCCAACGCCGCGCTGAGCGGTTCTCCGCAAGACGGGGCCGACGGCAAATTGCTTTGGGGCACGATCAATGGCGGCAGCTTCGCCGTGGGTGGCGAGTGGTCCTCGCTGGGCAATGGCTGGGACAAGGTCAGCGACATCAACGTTCAAGCCTTTGGCAATGCCGTTCCCGAGCCGGCCAGCTTTGCCTTGACCGGCGTGGCGCTCTTGGCTTTGGGCCTTGTGCGCCGCCGTCGCGGTGCTTGATTTGATGTGAGCTAAGACCACCTATCTCTGATCTCGTCCCGTTTGGGCTTGGGCCGAATCCGCGTGATTCGGCCTTTTTTCGCGCCAGCCATCTCCGCGCTTGGCGCGCGGCCGACTTGGCCCGCGGGCTTTCAATCAATCTGCGCTAAGCTTATTCGCGTCGATGGGGCTTGCAGCGCGGCGCGTGAGCAAACGCATGCTGTTGTTGAGTCCTTTGCCACTCAAGTTCCTCCGCTTGAAAGCCCGCATGAACGCGCAAAATCTCAACGCATCCCGGCCGACCCTCCTGCTGGTGGACGACTCCTCCGAAATGCTGGACTTGATGGAGGCCTTGCTCAGCGACAGCTACAAGATCTTGACGGCGCCCAGCGGCGCCCAAGCCTTGGAGCTGGTGGACAGTTCCACGCCGCCGGATTTGATTTTGCTGGACTGCTTGATGCCTGGCATGGATGGCTACGAGACCTGCCGCAAGCTGCGCGCCTCCAGCGCGGCGGCCACGCCGGTGATTTTCTTGTCGGCCCTGACCTCGATCGACGAGCGGCTCTTGGGCTACTCGGCCGGAGGCGACGATTACGTCTGCAAGCCCTTTGACATGCCCGAGCTGCTGGCCAAGATTGAGCGGCAGTTGGCCGCCTCCGCCGCCAAGCGCGAGCTCGGCCAGCAACTCAATGAAGCCGTCAATGCGGTGATGAGCAGCGCCGATATGGTGGGCGAGGTGGGGGTGGTGCTGGACTTTCAGCGCAAGTTGAACAGTTGTTCGGATTACGCCGGCATTGCCGCCAATTTGTTTGAGTCGCTGGAGCGTTACGGGCTGGAGGGTTGCATCCGCATCAGCGGTCAAGTGGGCGCGATTTCCTTGAACAGCAAGGGGACGTGCACGGCGCTGGAGCAGTCCATCCTGGACCATTTGGCCGCGCAGGGTTTGGACCCGCATATCCGCCCGTTGGGCCCGCACACCGGCTTCAATTTCGACAGCGTGATTTTGTTTTTGCGCGACCTGCCGATGACGCGGCCGGCCGGCATGGACCCCGAGCTGGCCGAGCGCTACGGGCGCGCCATTGACAACGTCGCTTTGCTGATCGAGGGCGCTTGTACGAAGGTGGTGGCCTTGGACAATGAAGTGGCCATCCGCCAGCTGAACGACAAAGTCATCAAGATGATGGCCATGACCCGCTTGGCGCTCACCGATATTTCGGTGCGCAACCAAGATCAAGCCAGCGAGGTCAAGTTCTTGTTTGAGGCGCTGGCCAAAGACATGGAAGACAGCTACATCCATCTGGGCTTGATGCCGCAGCAGGAAGACTTTCTGAGCGGTTTGGTCAAGAACTACAAGGAATCGGCGGTGCAGTCGCTCGCCAAGAGCCAGGAAACCGAAGGCCGCTTGCGTCAGGTGATTGAGCAGTTAGGGCAGTTGAAGTAGCTCTGGCCGGACTGCAAGGGCGCAGCGCCCCTTCTGCGCGTCTGTCGGCAGCTAGCGATGAGACCTGCTTCGCTCCGGCGGCCCCGCCCGCAGTGCCGCTCAAGCCAAGGCGCCAAGTTTTTTGACGTGCCTTCAGACACCCCGGACAACACCGCTTGTGGAGAACGGCATTTTCGGAGACAGTCGCGGCTTCTTAATATATTTAGACGCTTGCCGTGACCTCTTCGACCTCTGATGCCGTCCGCGCCCGCAGTGACCGCGCTTTTCTGGGCCACCCGGCCGGCCTCGGCTGGCTGGCTTTCTGTGAACTCTGGGAGCGCTTCTCCTATTACGGCATGCAGGCGCTGCTGGTCATCTACCTCAGCAACTACCTGTTTCTGCCCGAGAACATCGGCAACGTCGCTGGCATGGACGCCTTGCGCGCCCAGATCGAGCGCCTGATCGGCCCACGTTCGCCACAACAACTGGCCTCGGTGGTGTTTGGCCTGTATGCCGGCCTGGTCTACCTGACGCCCTTGTTTGGCGGCCTCTTGGCCGACCGGCTGCTGGGTCGTACCAAGACCGTGGTCATTGGCGCCAGCTTGATGGCCTTGGGCCATTTCTTGATGGCATTTGAGAGCAGCTTCCTGGCGGCGCTGGCCTGTCTCTTGTTGGGCGTGGGTTGCTTCAAGGGCAATATCGCGGCTCAGGTCGGGGCGCTGTACGGGCCGGGCGACAAGCGCGCCGCCAGCGCCTTTCAGATCTTCATGCTGGCGATTCAGATCGCGGTGATCGCCGCGCCCATCGTCTGCGGAACCCTGGGCGAGAAAGTGGGTTGGCACTGGGGCTTTGGTGCCGCCGGCGTGGGCATGGTGATTGGCCTGATCGTCTATTTGGCCGGCCGCCGTTATCTGCCGCCCGAGGCGCCTCTGGTCAAGAAGAACGATGCCACGGCCCTGGCCAAAGAGCCGATGGGCCGCGCCGAAAAGGCGCGCTTGGTGCTGCTGCTGGCCATGATCCCGGTATTGATGTTGTCCATCGTCGGCAACCAGCAATACAACAACGCTTTCCCGCTCTGGTCGCAAAAGCACATGGACCTGCTGCTGTTCGGCTGGCAGGTGCCCGTGACCTGGCTGCAGGCGGTGGACGCGCTGACCAGCACCGGTACCATGCTGGCCTCGCTGGCTTTTTGGCGCTGGTGGGCGACCCGCCGGCGCGAGCCCGATGAGCTGACCAAGATGGCCTACGGCTCCCTGATCGCCGCCTCCGGCCCGGTTCTGCTGGTGCTGGCCGCCGCCTCGATTGCTGGCACCGATCAGAAGGTCAGCTTCATCTGGACCATTGGCTATACCTTGCTGAACAACCTGGGCTTTGCCAACATCCTGCCGGTCGGCTTGGCGCTGTACTCTCGCGCCGCGCCGCGGCAACTGGCCGGCTTGATGATTGGCGTGTACTACCTGCACCTGTTCTTGGGCAACTCCTTCGTCGGCTGGTTGGCAGGTCTGCTGGAAGAAATGCCCGGCACCCAGTTTTGGGGTTTGCATGCCGTGTTGGTGGCCTCCGCAGGGCTGCTACTGCTGACCATCAAGTTCATTTTTGGACGCATGTTGCTGCCCGATGATGATGGTGACGATGCCGGCACGCAAAAGGCTGGCGCCCAGCCGGCAGCAGCTGCCGCTTGAGGCCGCTTGATGCCGTTTGGAAATCGGCGGGTGCTGGCCAGCCGCCCGTAGTTTTTGCAGCGGGCGAGGCCTCTACACTTCTCCAACAAAGCACTCGGAGGCCTCATGAAAATTTTCGTTTCGACCCTGGTCGCCGCCCCCTTGGCCGAGGTCTGGCGCGCCTACAACTCGCCCGAGGACATCAAGGTCTGGAATACGGCCTCGCCGGATTGGCACACCACGGCCTCCACGGTGGACTTCCGCGAGGGCGGTAAGTTTTCCTCGCGCATGGAGGCCAAAGACGGCTCCTTCGGTTTTGACTTTGCGGGCGAGTACACCCGCATCCTGCCTTTGCAGCGCATTGAGTACAGCTTTGGCGAGCGTCAGGCGAGTGTTGATTTCTCTGAAAGCGCGCAAGGCGTCACCGTGACCGTCAGCTTCGACGGTGAAGAGACACATACCGAAGAGCAGCAGCGCGGCGGCTGGCAAGCCATCCTCGACAGCTTTGCCCGGCATGTGGTGGCAGCTCAGGGCTGAGGTCCAGACTCGCTGTCATCGAGTTCGGACTGAACACAAGAGGGAGGCATGACCTGATGAAACATCACCTGATCTCGGCCTTGCTTACGGGCTTGGTCGGCGCTGTTTGGGGCTATTTCGCGGACCTGCAGCAGGGCGAAGTCGCCTGGTTCTATGGGCGCATCTTGTTTTGCGCCGGGTTTGGATTCATGAGCTCTTATCTGCGCAGACGCGGTAACTCAACGGGCCGCCTCTCCGATGAACAGGCCATTGATCGCTGAACTGTTCGGCGCTTGCTACTGCGGCGCCGTCACCTTGCGCGCCGCCGCCCCGCCCAAAGGCGTCATCCACTGCCATTGCGGGCAGTGCCGCCGATTGAGTGGCGCGGCCTTCACCACGTGGGTGAGCGTGGCGCGTGAGAGCTGTGCTTTTAGCGGCGCCGAGTCGCTGGCGGTGTTCAGCCCCACGCCGAATGGGCGGCGCCACTTCTGCAAGCACTGTGGCAGTCATGTGTTCACCGAAGACTTGCGCATGCCGCAGATCTTTGGCGTGCCGGCCGGCATTCTTCAAGGTGATCCTCTGAGCTTGGCACCCAGCCAGCATTTCTTTGTCTCGCACAAGGCGGCCTGGCATGAGATTGCCGATGCGCTGCCGCAGTTCGGCGGCGAGGCGGGCTATGAGCGGCTGCTGGATTCGTCCACCGCAGCGCCAGATTCCATCGCGCGCTGACCGAACTCATCCGCGCTTTCGCCGGCTTCGTCGCAAGCCGCAGCGAGACGGCAGCCCGCTTCGCAGAATGCGGGCATGAACACACCCCACATCCTGGCCTTTTCGCTCCTTGGCCTGAGCACCCAAGCCTTCGCGGCACCCACTGCCTATATCGAACCGCCCATGGTCAGCGTACCGGGCGGCGAGTTCCAAATGGGCGGCGGCAAAGCCTATGGTGGCGATGCCTCGCCCGCCCCAGAGTCCTTGCCCATTCACAAGGTCAAACTCAAAGCCTTCAAGCTCGCCAAGTACGAAGTCACCGTGGCTGAGTTCAGGCGCTTTGTCGAGGCCACCGGCTACAAAGCGCCGGACAAATGCATACATCAGCCAATTCAGGGTTGGTTTGGTCAAGGCGCTACGCCTGGCTCCTGGGACAAGAACGAGTTGACCGACAGTGAGTTTCAGCCGACCGTGTGCGTCGGCTGGGCCGGTGCCGATGCCTATGCCCAATGGTTGTCGCAGCAAACCGGCAAGAGCTACCGCCTGCCGACCGAGGCCGAGTGGGAATATGTCGCCAGTGCCGGCCGTGGCAAGCCCGGCTTCCCCTTTGGCGAGGACCTCGACGAAAAGCGCATTTGTGAGTACGCCAATGTGTCCGACCAATCGGCCGAGCACGCCGGCATGGTCCGTTATGGCGCCACCTACACCGGCTTTATGGGGGGCATTTCGGACTGCGATGACGGCGCCGGCTTCGCTAGCATCGTCGGCATGTACAAGCCCAACCCTCTGGGCATTCACGACCTGATTGGCAATGCTTCCGAGTATCTGCAGGACTGCTGGGTCGAGAACTACGAGGGCGCACCCGCCGATGGCAGCGCACGGAAAACAGGTGACTGCCAGATGCGAGTCTTGCGCGGCGGCGCCTGGCATTGGCGCGGCAACTCCGTCACCATGCGCGGCGCGATGCCGCTTGACTGGGTGGGTGTGATTGAGGGCTTTCGCCTGGCGCAGAGCTTGGATGGCCCGGCCGACCTGCACGCATCGCCCACGGCGCAGGCCTTCGAGAAGCAACTGGCCCGCGTCCAGGCAGTGGAGCGGGCAAGGCGCAAGAGTTTGCAGCCCTTCCCGCAGCCGCCGCAGGGCTTGCAGCTGACGCAAAGCCTGGCTGACCCGGCCAAGCCCGGCGCGGTGCAGCTGTCTTGGTCGGCCAGCGCCGAACCGACGGTGTTGGGTTACCACGTCTATCGCAGTGACAGCCTGGGCGGCGACTTCACACGCATCGCCAGTGACGTCAAGGAATTACGTTATGTCGACAAAAGTTCACCAGCGCGCAAACACCGCTATGCGGTGGTGGCCGCCAACCGCGATCGATTCAGTGGTTTCAGCGCTCCGGTGCTGACGGCCGACCAGGTGCACCCGGTGCCCGGCCTGATTCAGGCGGAAGACTTCAACCAGATGCAGCAGGTCACCGTCGGCAAGGTGGCGCCTGGGGAGGACCAGGAAGACGCCCATGGTCAGGGCGGCCTGAACCTGACCGGCCCGACCGGCATGGCCAAAGACAGTTGGACCGAGTACAGCATCGATGTCGCGCGCAGCGGCAATTACCGACTCTCCTACCGTGTGGCGAGCAAGGAGGGCAGCGAGGGCTTGGAGCTGTCGCTGGACGGTCAAACCGTGGCCACCCAGGCTGCGCCCAGCAGCGGTGGCAACAAGGTATGGCAAACGGTGATTGCGCCCGCGCCACTGCGACTGGAAGCGGGCCGCCATGTGCTGCGCATCCGTTCTCTGGCCGAGGGCTGGAAGCTCAACTGGTTTGAGATCTCAGCGGCGGAGTGAGGCCGAAAGAGCGGGGCAGGGGGGGCGTCCGGGTGGCTGCGCCTTAGCGCTCGGCGTCTGCCCCAGCTCCAGCCCCCGCCCCAGCCCCAGCGCGCGCCAGCGCCGCCTTGGCGCCGGCAACTCCTTGCAGCCGCTCGCGCAGATAGTTGGCCAGGCGCGGCTGCTGGCTGAAGGCGGCGTTGAAGCGGATGTGCGAATCAAAGGCGCGGTCGGCCGAGAAGGTGGCGCCGCGCACCAGCAAGATCTTGTTGCGGTAGGCGTCTTGCACCAGCAGGTTCAGGTCCACCTCGGGCGGCACCGAGCCCCACAGGAAGAGGCCGCCCTCGCCGGGGTGGTCCAGCCGGATGCCGGCCTCGCTCAGCTGTTTGGCGCTGCTGTGGCGAGCGGCCATTAACTTGGCATTCAAGCGGTCCAGGTGCTTGCGCCAGCGCCCGGCGGCCAAGACTTCCAACATCACATATTCCTGCAGCGCCGAGGTGGTCAGCACCGAGTAGATCTTCTCGCGCATCAGCGCCTTCAGCAGCGCAGGCTCGGCGGCCATATAGCCCAGGCGCAGCGCCGGGCTCAGCGCCTTGCAAAAGCTCGAGTAGTAGATCACCCGGTCCAGGCCCGAGAGGCTGGCCAGGCGGGTCGCGTGGCCGGGGTGGAAGTGGCCCTGCACATCGTCTTCGGCGATCAGCAAGCCATGCTGCTGGGCCAGCACCAGCAGCTTGTGCAGATTGGCGGCACTGCTGCCCCAGCCGGTTGGGTTGTGCAACACCGTTTGCACAAACAGCAGGCGCGGGCGGTGCGCCAGGCAGGCGGCCTCCAGCTCTTGCAGGTCCAGGCCATCGGGGCGGCGTTTGATGGGCAGGATGCGAATGCCGTCTTTGCGCAGCCGGTCGAACATCAAAAAGTAGCCCGGGTCTTCCACCAGCACCGTGTCACCCGGCTGCAAAAAGGCGCGGCAGATCAGGTCGATGGCATGGGTACCGCCATAGGTGGTGAGGATGCGGCCGGCGTCAGCGGCAATGCCCATGCCGCGCAAAACCAGCGCAATCCGCTCGCGCAACTCCGGCACGCCTTGCGCGGGGCAGCGCGTGGCCATGCCGGCGCTGGCGCGGGCCATGCCGCGTTGCAGGGCAGCCAGCGGCACGGCGTCGTCCAGCCAATTGGGGGGCAGCGCGCCGCTGCTGGCCAGCAAGACGCCGGCGCGCTGGTCATTGGCCTGCTGGGCCAGCCACACGCCTTCTTGCTCCTCGCCCGCCTCCAGCGCCGCCGCATCGGGCAGGGCAGCGCTGCGGGTTTCGCACACAAAGTAGCCGGCCCGGCCGCGCGACTCGATCAGCCCCAGTGCCACCAGCCTGTCATAGGCGCTGACCACGGTGTTGGGGCTCACCGCCAGCTGGGTGGCGAGCTGGCGGATCGACATCAAGCGTGCCGCAGCGGGCAGGCGGCCATCGGCCATCAGCTCGCGCAAGCGCAGCTCGATCTGGTCAGACAGCGGGGTGGGGGAGTCGCGGTGGAGAGAAAACACAGGCCAAGATTAGCGCAAGAAGCTGATGGCCAGCAGCACCAGGGTGCCGCCCATGCTCAGATTGAAGAGGCGGCGCTTCAGCGGGTCTTGCAAAAAGCGCCGAATCGCCACGCCGAACAGCGCCCAGGTGGACGAGACCGGCAAGCCGACCATGATGGAGGTCAAGGTCACCAGCAGGGCGCCGAGCGGCACACTCAGGCCCGTCGGCATGAAGACCGAGGCCAGGGTGATGGCCTTGACCCAGCTCTTCGGGTTGATGGCCTGGAACAAGATCGCTTGCAGCATCGTCATCGGCTGGCCGGCCTCGGCGACCGACATGGCACTGAGCTTCCAGGCCAGCCAGATCAGATAGAGCGCGCCAGTCACCCGCAGGATTTGGTGCAAGACCGGGAAGGCGGCGAACAAGCTGCCCAGGCCCAGACAGGTGAGCAAGGTCAGCAAGGCCCCGCCCGCCTGAATGCCCAGAATCAAGGGCAGCGCGCGGCGGTAGCCGAAATTGGCGCCCGAGCTGGCCAGCAGCACATTGTTAGGCCCCGGCGTGCCCGACATCACAAAGCAATAACTCGCCAAAGGCAGCAAATCGGTGGGGGACAAGAAAGGCATGAGGGCAGCTCCAACAACAAGGCCTCCACTGTCATCGCCCAGCGCGTTTTGACCAAGGTACAGGCGTGGCATACAAGACTTGCGCTGTATCAGTGCGCGCAGCCCTACAGTCGCGTTTGTGGGAAATGAAAACGGGAGGGTGGGCTATGGCGAAGAATTTGCCCGGGGTGCTGGCGCTGCTGCAGGCGCAGGCGCGCCCGGATCAGCTGGACGCCATGGCTCGCTTTGGCCTTACCGGCGCGCAGCGCCTGGGTCTGTCGGTGCCCAGCTTGCGTGCCTTGGGCAAGCAAATTGGGCCCGACCATGAGCTGGCCCTGGCCTTGTGGGACAGCGCCATTCCCGACGCGCAAATCCTCGCCAGCTTGGTGGCCGAGCCTGAGCGTCTGACGCTGGCGCAGATGGATTCTTGGACCCAAGGCATGCAAGCCTGGGATGTCTGCGACCAAGCCTGCCTGAACGCCTTTCGGCGCAGCCCCAAAGCCTGGGCGCGCATTCCTGTGTGGGCGGCGCAGCAGCCCGAGTTCGTCAAGCGCTGCGCGTTCTCTTTGCTGGCCGTGATGGCGGTGCATGACAAAAAGCGGCCCGACGCCGACTTCATTGCACTGCTTCCGCTGATTGCACAAGCCGCTGATGATGAACGTAACTTCGTCAAGAAATCAGTCAACTGGGCGTTGCGCCAGATCGGCAAGCGCTCGGCCCTGCTGCGCCCCGAGGCCATCGCCCTGGCCGAGCAATTGCGGCTGCGGCCGGAGAAAAGCGCCCGTTGGATTGCGGCCGACGCTTTGCGAGAGTTGCGCACTAAGCCTTAGCGTGGGCTGGCATTCTGCCGCTCAGGGCCGCTCAGGGCAGCGGATGGTCGCTGTGCGAGACCTCATAGCCATCGGCCACATAGGCCGGCCCCTTCATCATCCAAACGATGACGCAGCCGCAGGTGACCGTCAGCGCCAGGGACCAGACAGTGAACACCAGGCCCCACATGGCGTAGTCAAACAGCTGCAGCTGGCGCAGCTGCGCATTCAGGGCCAGTACCGTGTCGGGGCTGGCTTGCAAGGCCTGCCAGCCATGCATGAGCAAGGCCGCCAGCAAGGGCCCAAAGGTCCCCGCCGCCAGCGAACGCGGCAAAGCCTTCAACAGCCGCCATTCCAAGCCGGCAGGTGCACGTTGCTGATAACCGGGGAGTTTGCGTAGCCAGTCCATGCGGCTATTTTGCGTGAAGCGGGCCAGCTTTGCTGGCCCTGGCTCCGGCCCGAGGCAGGGGCCAGAGCCAAGCCGCTACGCGAGCGGCTGACTCAGCAAGGCTGAGCTTTCAGCGCAGCGGGCGACGACGCAGCAGGGCGAAGGCGCCAAGCCCCAGGAACATCAAGGCCGTAGAGGAGGGCTCGGGCACGGCCGTCACCGCGGCATTGACGGCATTGGGCGCAAAGTCTGGAATCGCTGCCACGCCCGAGACCGACACGCCATTGAAGCTGCTGCCCGTGAAGCGCGGCCACAGGTTCCAGGTGTAGTTGGCCTTGCTGAAGCCGTTCTCAGGCAAGACAGAGCCTGCGATGGTGGCCGAGATGGTGGAGCCGAAGATGGTGGCCGTACCGACATTGGCACCGCCACTGACGATAGAGCCATTGGCATTCACCACCACCGTTCGATCGAACAACACTTGAGTCAAGCCAAGACTGCTGCCGAAGGCGGCGGTGCCTTGGCCCCGATTGAAGCCCCAGACGTAGGCCGCCAAAGAGCTCGGCGAGATATTGCCCGCCATGGTGGCCGAGAGTTCAAAGACGTCACGGCTGGCGTCGTAGTTCACCCAGCTGGCGACGACATCAAACTCGCCGGTCTGTGCACCTTTGTAGGTGCTCAAAAAGTCCCCCAAGGGGTCTCCCACGGTCACCGCCTGAGCCGGTGCGGCCGCCAATCCAGCCACACTCAGGATGAGGGCCGAACTGGCTGCATAGGCTTTCTTCAATGCGCTTTGCTTCATTTGTAGTTCCCGGTTGAATGACAAATATCCGATAGAGCCGACGCCAAATGCGTTGGCTTTGGATGAGTACCCCGGGGACTAGAAAAGGTTGCCTTACAAGCTCGTCAAACTAGGGGGTGTGTTCAAGGCGCGGCATTGTTGCTGGGGCTGCAAGGCCTTCAAAGCCTGGCAAGCATTCAGCGTCGAGCCTGCTCCCTGGGGCGCGAGCAAGTCACGCAAAGGGCGCCGTGCGTTGCCGCTCGGCGTTGGCAGGGCTCTCATCAGGGCCGCCAAGCCGGTGGCATGGGCGGCGGCCAAGGAACTGCCACTGGCGTAGTCAAAACGTCCGCCGGGACTCAAGGTCAGCACATCTCGGCCTGGCGCGAGAAGTGCAGCTGAAATCGCTGAAGGGGGAAGGGGGCCATCCAAGCCGCCGGGCTCCATGGCCACGATCTGAACGCCCATCACATTGGCTGGAAAGCCCTGCAAGCTGCCATTGACCGGCAAGGCCCCCAAGACCCAAATGCCTCGGTTCAAGGCATACCGGGTCAAGAGACTCAGCAGCGGATCGGCAGGACCGCCCAGGCTGAGATTGATGATGTCCGCGTCCGCCGCGATGGCGGCGCCTAGGGCTTGGGCCAGTGTGAAGCTGTCGCAACGAGCGGAGGCTGAGTCGCGTTCCCAGCAGGCCCGGTAAGACAGCAAACGGGCCTGCGGCGCCACACCGACGATGCCAATCTGATTATTGGCCACGGCGGCGATCACGCCCGCCATCTGCGTGCCATGCCGCTCACCCTGGGGCGGCGCCGGATGGCTGGGGCCGACAAAGTCCCGCTGCACTTGCACCCGCCCTTGCAGGTCGGGATGGGCGGCGTCCAAGCCCGTATCAATCAGGGCCACCTTCACGCCTTCCCCGCGTGTCCAACGCTGCGCTTCACTCACCTCCATGCGTGTGAAACCGCGCTGCAGTGCCCAGTACGGGTCGTTGTAATCGGTGCTTGCAGCGGCTTCGCTCAAGGTCTCGAACTGATGGAGTGGCTGGGCCAACTCGATGCGAGCGTCAGCCTTCAATCGCTCCAGCAGTTGGTCCCGGTCTTCACCGGAGGTGATGCGGAACAAAATGCAATGCAGCTTCAGGGGCGCAATCGTCCAGGCGGCGCGCCACTCCAAACCATGGCTGCGTGCAATTTCAGCGGCGACCCTCTGCGTGGCTGGGCTCAAGGCGTAGGACTGTGTGGCCCCGTAGGCCGCACGCGGTGTGCCGCCCACGGCGGGCAGGCTGTAGCCTTTCTCGGCCAAGGCCACGATCAGCAGGGACTCGCTCTCATGCTCGGCCATCGGAGCTTCAGGCGGGGCCGAAAAAGCGCAGGAGCAGACCCATCCCAGGCAGAGCGCCACCAAGAGTTGCAGCAAACGGCGAGGCATCATGGTTGAGTGGCCGCGGGCTCGGTCGGCCCCAGCGGCTCGGCCAACAAGACGCCGGGCTCGGCCCTCAAGGCCTTCACCAATTCGGGCACCGACTTTCTTGCGTCCGGGTGTGGTGCGAGGCCGAAGAATTGGCCCTCAGGACTGCTCTGCACCAAGAGCAAACCATGGCTTTGCAGCAAGGACTGCAACTCCCCCAACTGCAAGTGCGGCGAGGGCACCAGGCGGATGCGAGGCGTCAGCCCCGTGGTGGGCGCTGCCGGCTGGCTCAGCACCTGGTAGTCCTGGGCAAGACCCGAGTAGCGCTGCCACAGCAGACCCAGGCCCAGGGCCTGGACGAGCAGCGCGGCGGCCATGGCGCGCGGCCAGTCCAAACCCAGGAAACGAGGCCGGCCTCCTTTAGGAAGCGCGGCCGCTTCGCTGGGCGCATGCTCTTGCGCCCAGAAACGCCGCAGCGCCGCATCCGCGTCCCCGGTATCGTCGCGCTCCGCGGACTCCTGCTGCATGGCCTGTCGGAGCTTTTGCTGGAACTGCATCTCTTCACGGCAATCCGGGCACTGATGCAGATGAGCTTCCAGGCTCTGACGCTGAGCTGGATCAGCGCTGCCGTTGAGCACCCATGGGATCAGCTCCCAAGCTTGGACATGTGCAGATTCCTGCGAGTGAGTTGAAGCATCCATGGCGATCAAGCTTGTTGGTTTCGGATAGCGGACGCCGACTTGGCGTCCAGACCGCCCAAGCCTGGCATCAGGTTTCTGAGGCGCAGCCGGGCATTGAACATACGCGCTTTGACGGTTCCTTCGGCGCAGCCCATCACTTGGCCGATCTCGGCACAGGACAGGCCGACGAAATAAGCCAGCTCCAAGGTCATGCGCAGGTCCTCGGGCAGGCGCTGCAGGCCTTTGGCCAGCCAGTCCCGCAACTCTTGTTCGGGGCGGGGGTCGCTGCGGGCCAGCGGGTCCATCAGTGGGTCGCTCCTAGCGGAACCGGCACTTCGCTCCTCGGCTTGCGCAATTGCGATCTCGGTGGCGAAGGGCTCGCCATCGCGCAGCGCCTTCATCAGGGTTCGATAGGCGATGCCCATGATCCAGGTACTGACCTTGGCTTCGCCCCGGTAGTCGGCCGCCTGAATCCAGACGACCCACAAAGTCTTGTTCACCACATCCTCGATCAATTCGGGGCTGCGGTTGAAGCGCCGCAGGAAGCGGCTGAGTCGCCCGAAGTAACGCCGGTACAGTCGCTCGAATGCGGCACGATCCCCCGTCGCTGCTGCGGCCAGTTCCTGCCGGTCCAAAGCTTCCGCTGCGAGCGAGGTGTCGACGGCAAAGGGTTTGGGAGTCATGGCCGTATGTTCCAAGAGGGAAGACGATGGTTGCCTGTTTTCGAAAAAAAGACGTTTTTGCTTCTCGCTTGGCTTTTTGCTTCTCGATGCCCTGTGTGATCACTGGGCTGGCCGCAGGCTTGTCTTCCCTCCCAGCGCAGGCCGATGACTGGGGCCTGAGCCTGGCTTTGTCCAGCGACTATGTTGTGCGCGGCATCACGCGCAGTATGGGCCAGGGCAGCCAAAGCCTGGACTACGGCTGGCGCCACAACAGCGGCTGGGCTGTGGACCTGGGCCTAGTCGCCCTGCATCAGGACGCCGAAGGGCGCTTGCTGCAGGCCTCGGCGCGTGTCGCTCAGGGCTGGCAATGGGATCAAGACTGGAGCGGCGACCTGAGCTACACCCACGCCGCTTACCCGGGCAGCACGCAGCGCCGCAACTTCAATTACGACGAGGTCTCAGGGCGAATGGTTTGGCAAGGGCGTTGGTTCATCAGTGGCAGTTGGTTTCCGAAGATGAGCCGACGCACTGCGCAAAACTCGCTGCTCAACGCACCCGCCTTCAGTGCCAGCCTGGGCCTGCATCAGAACTTGCCGCTGAGTCTGGCGCTCGATGCGGGCCTGGGTGTTTATTCGCACCGAAGCGATCCTGCGCGCAGCTATGCCTTCGGCAGCGTGGATCTGAGTTGGACGCGCGGACCTTGGCAATGCCATCTGAGCCATATCGCCAGCAATGCCGAGTCTCAAGGATTTTCCCAGGCGGGCCGCGCGGGCCAGCGCTGGTTGGCAACGCTGCAACTTGGTTTTTGAGCTGGGCATTGGATGGCCTCGGATCGCGTTCCGTTCCAGGGCAAATCGAGGGTTCATAACTCGGCTGGACCACGCCACAATCGCAGATGTGCTTCAAGGTCAAGAGACAGCTGAATAACGATTGATTCAGACGGATTTCATTCTTCCATACACCACGGTTCTCGCACACCCAACTCTGCCCAGCAGAAAGCTCATTCACATGCCCACATCAAGCCCCCGTATCCGGATTTCCTTGTCGCTGCTGGCTCTCTTGTTTGCAGCGGGATGTGCCAGCACGGCCGCACCTGAGAAAGCGCAAACGACTGTGGACGCCGCACAGTTGATTGGCAATTGGCAGGTTGACCTGCGGCCGCTGCCGAGCGCGCCGGGCTACTACCAAAACTTGGTTGTCACTGCGGTGCGCGACAAGACCTTTAGCGGAACCTTTTACGGCGCGCCGATTGAGCAAGCGCGAATCAACACCGATTGGGGCGCAGTTCGAATCGCCTTTGTGACCTCCGATCAATCGGGCGCTTATCACCACTCGGCGGTGTTGATGCCGAATGGCCGACTGGAGGGCCTGAGCAACTCCACCGGGCGAGACTTTCTGTCTTACTGGAGCGCAAGCAAGCCCTAGCGCAGGGCCTTGGCCGTGCTGACTATCAAAATTGATGAACTTGCATCAATTGAGAATGATTCTTGTTTATAATTTTGGTGTTCAGTGGGAAACGGGCTTGCCCGGATTCATCGACTAAGTTTTTCTAACTCTCTTTCCCCCCGCACAAGCCAGCTCTCTTGCCAGCCCGTGTCAGTCATCAAAGGACTCACTCATGCTGCTGCGCAAGACTCCGGTCGCGCTGGCGCTCGTCGCCTGTTTTGCCCCGATCACCGGGCAAGCCCAAGAATCCCCGTCCACCAGCCCTGAGGCCACACGCCTCGGCGAAATCACCGTCAGCGCTACCCGCACCGAGCGGGCCGGTGACGCGGTGCCCAACACGGTCACCGTCTACGACAAGAAACGCCTGCAGCAACGCGATGCGCGTGATCTGAAGGACTTGCTGGAAGGCGAGGTGGACCTGGCCGTGCGGGCCGTGGCACCGCGCTTCACCGCTGCCGGCTCCTCCACCGGGCGCGGCGGCAATGAAGGCATCAATATCCGCGGCCTGGAAGGCAATCAGGTGCTGATGATGATTGACGGCATCCGCATGCCGCAGAGCTTCAGCTTCGGGGCCTTCTCCAGCGGCCGTGTTGACTTCATCGACCCCGATATGCTGGTCAGTGCAGAGGTCTTGCGCGGCCCGGCTTCGACGCAGTTTGGCAGCGACGGTCTGGCCGGTGCGCTGAGCCTGCGCACATTGTCACCCGAAGATCTCTTGGGGAAAGGCAAAACCCAAGCCGGCTTCTTGAGCGCCAGCGCTTTGTCGGTCGATCGCTCGACCAAACTCACGGGCGCCTTCGCCGGCGCGGCCGGTGCCTGGCAGGGCCTGGTGATGGCCACCGTGCGCCGCGGCCATGAGACGCGCAATAGCGGCGAGAACGAGGCCGCCAACAGCAGCCGCACGCGAGCCAACCCCAGCGACATTCGCAGCGAAAGCGTGATGGCCAAGGCTTCGCTGAAGATTGACGCCAGCCAACACTTGCTGGCCACTGTGGACGCGCGCCGCCGCAAGGTGGACACCGAGGTGCTCAGCGCACGGGCGGCGAGCTTCAGCCCGAGCACGCCCACGGCTGTGGTGGACTTGGATGCGCAGGACCAAATCGATCGCACCCGGGTCTCGCTGGAGCACAAATGGGAGGATCTGAACGCCGACTGGCTGCAATCGCTGAAGACCCAGGTCTATGTGCAGCGCAGCAAGACGCGCCAGTACTCAAGCGAAGACCGCTATGTCTCGCCGGACCGCATTCGCGACGGGCTGTATGAAGAGCAACTGATCGGCCTGTCGAGCCAAGCACAGACGCAGCTGAGTGGGCACCGCCTCAGCTACGGCATCGATCTGAGCCGCAACCGCATCAACGGCCTGCGCGACGGCACCGTGCCGCCGGCCGGCGAAAGCTTCCCCAGCAAGCCCTTCCCCGATACCGACTACACGCTGGGCGGCGCCTTTGTGCAAGACGAGATCGAAGCTGGCAACTTCAGCGTCATCCCGGCCCTGCGTTTCGAGCACTACTCGCTCAAGCCCAAAACAGCGGGCTATAGCGGCGGCCAGGTGGTGTCGCTCTCGGACCAGGCGCTGACCCCTCGCTTGGGTTTGATCTGGCGCGCAAGCGCTGGCTTTCAGCCCTATGCGCAATGGGCGTTGGGCTTTCGCGCCCCCACACCCGACCAGGTCAACAACGGTTTTGCCAACCCCGCCCAAGGCTATCGAAGCATAGGCAATGCCAACTTGAAGGCTGAGCATGCGAACAGCTTGGAGATGGGGCTGCGCGGCAAGCTGGCCGAGGCCCTGCGCTGGCAGCTCAGCGCTTATGAGAACCGCTATCGCAACTTTATTGGTCAGGAAACGGTGAGCGGCAGCGGCACGCCGGCCGATCCGCTGGTTTTTCAATACGTCAACCTGGCCAAGGCGCGCATCCGCGGTGTCGAAGCGCGTTTGATGTGGCAACCGCTCAGTGGCCTCCATCTGAGCGGCGCCATCGCCAAGGCCAGCGGCAAGACCGAGCGAGACGGTGTCAGCAAGCCCTTGGACACGGTGCAGCCGCTGCGCGCCAATCTGGCCGCGCGTTGGGAGCTGGGCGACTGGGACTTGCAAGCCGCCTGGCTGCACAGCGCGGCCAAACAAGCTTCCGCCACCAGCTCCGCCAGCAACTTCCTAACGCCCAGCTATGACGTGATTGATGTCGGTGCGGCCTACCGCATCCAGCCGGGATTGCGCATCGCAGCCTATGTGAGCAATCTCACCGACCAGAAGTACTGGCGTTGGTCGGATGTGCGCGGCATTGCGGCCACCAGCCCGGTGCTCGACGCCTACACCGCGCCGGGGCGACAGCTGCAGCTGTCGATGCGGGCGGACTACTGAGTGGCTAGCAAGTAGGTAGAGCGGCTATGAATCGACTGGCGCTTGGCTTCGCCGTGGTCCTGCATGGCGGGCTCCTGGCCCTGCTGCTCGGTGCGGGCTTGCGCGGGAGCAAGGCGCCCCATCGCGAAGTCTCAACCGCCGTGCGCTTGATTGCGGCACCCGCCGTTCTCGAACGCAGGCCGCCCGCTCGCCTGCTCGCCGCCACGCCGCATCTGCCAATGCCGCAAGCCATGGCCGTTACGGTCCCCAGCTTTCGGATCAGCGCACCGTCATCGGCAGCGCCGACTGAATCTTTTGTTAGCACGGTCGCTGCGGTGTCAAAGCCGACGGAGATCACGGCCACGCAGCGCCCGGCGCCGGCCGAAGCAGCAAAGCCCCAGGAGGCCCGCTACCAGGCGGCCGCGCTGCCTCCCGAGCATGGCGCTTGCAGCGCGCGCGGCGTCGAGCGGCTCTACCCGCTGATGCTGCGCGAGCGCGGCGTTGAGGGCCGGGTCGTTCTGCGCGTGCAGGTGGACGAGCAGGGCCGGGCGGCGGAGGTCGTCGTCCAGGGCGGCAGTGGCTGGCGGCTTCTGGATGAGGCCGCACGCCAAGTGGCCTTGTCCTGCCCCTTCCAGCCGGCGCGCCGAGGCGATCAGCGCGTTTCCTCCTGGGTCGAGTACCCGGTGCAATTCGCGCTGGGGCGAGCCGTCCAGTGAAGGGCGATAAGCGAGAGCGCCGGACTCAATTCAACAAACCACTTCTTTCTCCAACAGGCACAAGCAAAACCATGTCACAACTCAAGTCAAAAAAACTCAGCCTTTGCCTGACCCTGCTGCTTTGCGGCGCTGCGGCTCAGGCGCACTCGCCTTACCTCAAACCCAATACCTTCAACGCCGAAGAGCAGCGCAAGCATGTGACGGTCGAAGCCTCGTTTGCCGAGGGCGATTTGCGCCCGGACGTTGCGATGAAGTCCGAGGCCTTTCACCTGATCGGGCCGGATGGCAAGAAACTGCCCCTGGCAGCGGCCGCGCAGCTGAAGGACGCCAGCTACCTGGAAGTGCCGCTGGCTGCGGGCAATGGCACCTATCTGATCTCCTCCGGCGTGCGCAAGGGCCGCCTGGCCAAGGCGGTGCTGCGCCAAGGCAAGGTGCAGTTCATTGAGCGCAAAGACGATGTGCAAGCCGGCGACACGCCCATCGAGGTGCAAAGCATCTCCCGAGCCGATGTCTACGTCAGCCGTGGCCGGCCCAGCGCGGTGGACTACGACACCGAGGGCGTCGAGATCTACCCGGTCAGCAAGCCCTATGACCTGTATGCCGGTGAGCCCGTCACCGTGCGGGTGCGCGAGAACCGCAAGCCACTCGCCGGTGAAACGCTAACGCTGATTACCGACGGCCAGCACTACGCCAAGCAAAAGCAGGCCGAAGTGGACTTCAAGACCAATGCCGCCGGCGAAGTGAGTTTTACGCCCAAGGATGCCGGCCTGTACTTGTTGCAGGTGCGTGTGCGGCGCGCTTCGCCTGACAACCCTGCGCTGTGGCTCAGCACCACGGCCACGCTCACCCTCGAAGTTTTGCCCCAACCCTGAGGTTCACGCCCATGAAACACCTGCTTTTGGCAGCCCTGCTCGGCCTGAGTGCCATTCCTTCTCTGGCCGCATCCCATTCCTCCACCATCTTCATACAAGAACAAGACCTCAATGGCGACGGCAAGGTCGGCCTGGAGGAGTTCAAGCTCAGCCGCCATGTTGAATTTGTGCGCATCGACTTCAATGCCGATGGGCTGCTGAGCGAAGCCGAGTACTTGGGCGAGTTTGAAGGCCGCCTGATGCAGCGCATCGGCAAGACGGCCGACGCCGAGCGCCGCCGCGAAGAACTGCAGCGCCAGATGCGCCAGGCCAAGGTGCGCTTTGGCGTGCTGGATACCGACAAAAACGGCAGCATCAGCTTTGAAGAGTTTCAAGCGGCCGGCATGCGCATGTTCAAGCTGCATGATCGCAACCAAGACAACGTCGTTGACGAGGCCGATGTGAAGATCGCCGAGGCGGAGCGCAAGGCCGGCAAAGAGAGCTTTGTGGCGCCCTAAGGCTTCGCCTCTGCGGTATCGATCGTGAAGCTCAAGCCCACCGCCAAGCCGCCCAGGCGCTCGCTGCGTCCGGCTTGCAAACGGGCGCCGTGCAGCTCGGCAATGCGCTGGGCAATCGTCCAACCCAGGCCGCTGCCGCTGGCCTCATGGCCGAGCACGCGGTAGAAGCGCTCGCCCAGGCGCTGCAGCTCGGCCTCGGACATGCCGGGGCCGCTGTCTTCCACCCATAGCCGCCAGCCGCCTTGGACTTCAGCGCTCGGCTCTGCGCTCTCATCAACGCCTTGCAGTCGCAGCTCCACGCGGGCACCGGCCGGGCTGTAGCGCAGGGCGTTGTCGACCAGATTGCGCAGCAGGGCGCTGATCAGGGGTTCATTGCCCTTCAGTGGCGCGCTGGCTGGCGCTTCATCCAGGCTGAGCAGCTGCCCGCGCTGCAAAGCGGAGGGCGCCAAGTCGGCCAGCACTTGGCGGAGCAGTTGGGCCAGGTCCAGCGTTTGAAAGGCCGGCCGCTCGCCGGCCTCCAGCCGGGCCAGCGTCAGTAACTGCTCGACCAAGCGGGTGGCACGGTCGCAGCCGAGCAGGGTGGCTTGCAGCGCATGTTGGCGCAGCGATGCGTCGGGCTCGGCCAGGGCAACCTGGGCTTGGGCGCGGATGGCGGCGATGGGCATGCGCAACTCGTGGGCGGCGTCGGCAGTGAAGCGGCGCTCGGCCTGCATCAAGGCACTGATGCGGGCGAACAAATCGTTCATCGCTTGCAGCATGGGCTGCATCTCGCTGGGCGCGGCCGGCAGGTCGAGCGGCGCCAGATCGAGGGCGCTGCGCCGCGACAAGGTTTGGCCCAAATGGCGCAGCGGCGCCGTGCCGCGCCGCACCGTCCACCACACCGCCAAGGCCAGCAGGGGCAGACTCAGCGCCATCGGCCAAAGCGCGCCGCGCAAGACCGCCCACAGAATCGAGCGGCGCGAATCGAGGCGCTCGCCCACATAGACCTGCACATCGCGCTCGGCCCCAAAGGCGGCAAAGACGCGCCAGCGGCGGCCTTCGATCTCGGTGCTGCGCAGGCCTTCTCGAAAGCCCTCTTCAAAACGCAGCATCGGCTCGGTCGGCGCTTGCGCCGAGCGCTGCACCAGCCGGCCTTCGTGAAAGACCTGAAAGGCGACCTTGTTGGCATAGCGGTGCAGGGTGGGGGCGTCGATGGCGCGCTCGTCGTCATCAACCGCATCCGCGCCGCTTTGCTGCGCCACCAGCAGGGCGGCGGCCTGGGCGAGGTGACCGTCCAGCAGTTCATCGAGCTCGTGGCTGGCGTCCCACCAGATGGTCACGCTGAGGCTCAGCCAAAGCGCCAGCACGCCGCTCAACACCCAGGCCAGCAAGCGGCCTTGCAAGGAGGCGGGCTGCTTGAGCCACCGCGGGCGCCTGAGCCTCATGCGCTTGGCGCCTCACGCATCAGCACATAACCGACACCGCGCACGGTCTGGATCAGCTCGGATCCCAGCTTGCGACGCAGGTGGTGGATGTGCACCTCGATGGCATTGCTTTCCACCTCTTGGCCCCAGCTGTAGAGCTGCTGCTCCAACTGCTCGCGTGAGAGCACGCGGCCGGCGGCCAGCATCAGCACCTGCAGCAAATCGAATTCGCGGGTGGACAAGGGGATGGCCGTCTCGCCACGTTGCACCGTGCGCGCGGCCGGGTCCAGCAGCAGGTCTTGGACCCGCAGCAGCTCTTGCGCTTGACCATGAGATCGACGCAGCAGGGCGCGCAGCCGGGCGCCGAGTTCGTGCAGATCGATGGGTTTGATCACATAGTCGTCGGCCCCGAGGTCGAGTCCGCGAATCCGATCGGGCACCGCGTCGCGGGCCGTCAGCACCAAGACCGGCAAGCTGATCTTGTCCCGGCGCAAGCCGGCCAATACGTCCAAGCCGTCCTTCAAGGGCAGACCCAGGTCCAGCACGGCGGCGGCATAGGGCTGGCCCTCGGCGCGCAACTCGCGCTCGGCGGCCAGGCCGTCGCGCACCCAATCGACCACAAAACCCTGCTGGCGCAGGCCGGCGCGCAGGCCGTCTCCCAGCAGAGCATCATCTTCGGCAAGCAGGATTCGCATGGCTGGATTATTGGCCCGACTTAGTCATCGCCGTCATCCGAGCCCTGATCCGAGCCGGTATGGCGGGCGCTGATGCCGGGCCGCTCAGTGGTGGCAAGCGAGCCTTGCTGCCACTGCCAGGTCCAAAAGCTCAAGACCGCCACCAGCAGCAGTGCGGCCAGCGGGCGCAGATTCTGCTTGACCAGGTCGGGGCCAGCGCCGGGGGTGCGGCCGCTCAGCATGGGCGAGGCGTGGTTCTGGCGGCGCAGCAGGCTGATGCCGAGGATCAAACCGATATGACCCAGCACCACGGCCAAGGTCGTGTTGCCGAGCAGCTCGTGCACATCCTCGAGCAGGTCTTCCACCCGCGCGCCGCCCCATTCTTGCTCGAGTCCCAGGCCGCTCAGAGCCGCAGCCAGGGCTGCCAGCAAGAGCGCCACTGCGAGCAAGGTGTTCAAGCCTTGGAAGCTGGCCAGCGCATTGCCGCGCCCTTGCGGCCAGGCCAGCATCTGCTGCGGCAGGCCACGCAGCTTGCTGGCCCAGCTGCCAAAGCGCACCCGCTTGGGGCCCAGCAAACCCCAAAGCACACGGGCCAGCACCAGGCCAATCACCGTGTAGCCCAGGGTGATGTGAACGGCATGCCAGCGCTCACTCTCGGCGCTGAGGTAAGCACCGCTGAAACTGAGGGCCAGCAGCCAATGCAGCATGCGAGTCGGTGCATCGATGACGCGCCGACCGGGCGGGCTCACTTGGGGCATGGAATTAACGGGGGATGCGGACGCGGTGTTCATTGAAATCTCCTTGTTCGGCTTGGCGGTGGCAGGCCGCGCAGTTGGCGGCGCTCTTGATGCTGGCGCGCTGCCAGGTGGCGGCTGAAATCTCATCGTGTTGGCGAATAAACCAAGACGAGCGGGTGATGCGGTCTTGCGGCGGTAGCGCTTCCTTGCTGACTCGTTTCGCGGTGTTGGCATTGGCAAGCAACCAGCGCTGCAACTCCGCCACGCTGGCCGGGTCCAGCGAAGCGTCGGCGCCGAAATGTTGGGGCAGATTCGTCATCAGCCGCTGCCAAGACGCCGCCGGCAGCATGCCCGGCGGATAGGCCAAATGGCAGGCCGCACATTCCTGCTGGTACTTGGGCAGCAGCGGCACGGACGCGCTGCGTGAGCCATGCTCATCTGCGCCGGCGCTTCCTTGGGCGAAGAGGGTCAGGACCGCCAGGCCCATCCATAGGGAATTTTTCATACGGCCTCCTCAGGGTTTGAGTGTCATCAACCAGGCCAAAACATCGGCCTTCTCGGCGGCGCTGCATTCACGGCTGAGCACGTCTTTGCAATTGCGCCGAAACCATTTCTCCACCTTGGCCGAGTCGCTGAAACGGCGCGGGTTGAAGGCCGGGGCCAGCGGTTCCAGCGTCTTGCCGGTGCCGGCGTGGCGGCCGACGCTCGTAGGCAGCGCCTGGTGGCAAGAGGCGCAGCTCCATTCGCCGCCATGGCTGCGTGTGAAGAAACTCTGGCCTTGCTGGGCATTGGCCGGGCGGCCGGCTTGCGCGCTGTAGTCGGCCAGCAGCTCGGCCGGCGTGGCTGCAGCTGCCTGTGCGCCCAGAGTGCAGATGACAACCAGCGCAGCGAGGAGGAGATGGTGTGCGTTTCTCATGCCCGAGATCTTGCGCGGCCCAGCTTAGGGCAGTCTTAAGGTGAGCTGCGCGGGGCTGAAAGACTGGCCGGGGCTTGCGCCACATCAGTTGCAAGACCCCACAGCTTTGGACAATGAGAGAGATGAACGCCCCCTCCCGCCCACCGGCAGAAGATCTAGGCCTGAGCCAAACGCAGGCTGACCGGCTCTTGGCTGAAGACGGCCCCAACGAACTCAGCCCGCCGAAGAAGCGCCGCGCTTGGCACATCCTGGCCGACTTGGCGCGCGAGCCGATGCTGCAGCTCTTGCTGGCCGCCGGTGCGGTCTATTTGCTGTTGGGCAATCGCGGCGAGGCGCTGATGCTGCTGGCCTTTGTCTTGCTGACGGTGATCATCAGCGTCAGCCAGGAGCAGCGTACCGAACGGGTGCTGGAGGCGCTGCGCGATCTGAGCAGCCCGCGAGCCCAGGTCATCCGTGACGGCAAGATGCTGCGCATCGCGGGCCGTGAGCTGGTCTGTGGCGATTTGCTGTTGCTGACCGAGGGTGACCGGGTCGCCGCCGATGCGCAGCTCCTGCAGGCGAATGATTTGCAGTGCGATGAGTCCATGCTCAGCGGTGAATCTTTGGCCGTGGCCAAGCGCAGCCCAGAGCCGGGCGAGGCCGTCGTCGGTGAGCAGCAGCAGGTCTTTGCCGGCACCTTGGTGGTCAGCGGGCAAGGGCGGGCGCGCGTCACCGCCACCGGGCCGCGCACCGAGATGGGCCGCATTGGCAAGTCTCTGGCCGAGATCGACATCCCGCCCACGCCCTTGCACCAACAAACGCGGCGGCTGGTGCGCATCTTCTCGGTGATTGGCTTGAGCCTGAGCCTCTTGCTCTTCTTGATCTACGGCCTGGCGCGCGGTGAGTGGCTGAGCGGCCTGCTGGCCGGCATCACCTTGGCCATGTCCATGTTGCCGCAGGAGTTCTTGCTGATCCTGACTGTCTTCATGGCCATGGGCGCCTGGCGTTTGTCGCGCCAGCAGGTGCTGACTCGCCGCCCCGCGACCATTGAAACCCTGGGCTCGGCCACGGTCTTGTGCACCGACAAGACCGGCACCTTGACGCTCAATCAAATGGCGCTGGCCGAGCTGAGCGCTTGGGTGCCCGGCCCGGGGGGAGATCCAGCTCTGCAGACCTGGTCCTTGGGCAAGGCTGCGCTGCCAGCCGGCTTGCATCCCTTGCTGGAGTGGGCCGTCTTGGCCAGCGAGCTCGAGCCGTTTGATCCCATGGAACGCAGCTTGTTGGCCTTGGCTCAAGCCCAGTTGCCGGCTGAGGCTCTGCACCCGACTTGGGTCTTGGTGCATGAATACGCGCTCAGCCCCAGCCTGCCCGCCATGACCCATGTCTGGCAGACCCATGAGCAAGGCTCGCATGCCGTGGCCATCAAGGGCGCGGTGGAGGCTGTGCTGGCCTTGTGTGCGCCCGAGCCGCAGCTGCGGGCGGCCGTGCTGGCGCAGACCGAGGCCATGGCCGCACGCGGCCTGCGCGTTTTGGCAGTGGCGCAAGCCGAATGGCCGGGCTCGCCCTGGCCGGCCGAGCCGGCGGGCTTTGCCTTCAAGCTGCTGGGCTTGCTGGCTTTTGCCGACCCGCTGCGACCCGAAGTGCCGGCGGCGATTGCCGAATGCCGGGCGGCCGGGCTGCGTGTCTTGATGGTGACCGGCGATCATCCGGCCACGGCCTTGGCCATCGCGGGCCAAGCCGGCTTGCTGCCTTCGGGCGCCAAGTCCCAAGCGCTAACCGGCACCGACATGGCCGGCCTGAGTGACGCTGACTTGCAGCGTCAGGTGCAAAGTCTGCAGGTCTTTGCTCGCATCAAGCCGGCGCAAAAGCTGGCCTTGGTGGAGGCTTTGAAGGCCCAGGGCGAGGTGGTGGCCATGACGGGTGACGGCGTCAACGACGCGCCCTCGCTGAAGGCGGCCCATATCGGCATCGCCATGGGCGGGCGCGGCACCGATGTGGCGCGCGAGGCGGCCAGCCTGGTCTTGTTGGATGACAACTTTGCCTCCATCGTGCATGCAGTGCGCCTGGGGCGGCGCATTTTTGACAATCTGCGCAAGGCCATGGCTTTTGTGATGGCGGTGCATGTGCCGATCGCGGGCCTGTCGCTGCTGCCCCTGTTGCTGGGCTGGCCGGTGATCTTGTCGCCGGTGCATATCGCGTTCTTGGAGTTGTTGATCGACCCGGTGTGTTCGGTGGTGTTTGAGGCCGAGCCGGAAGAGCCCGATGTGATGAGCCGCCCGCCGCGCGATCCGGCCGCGCCTTTGTTCTCCACCAACCTGCTGTTGTGGAGCTTGGCGCAAGGCGTGGTCTTGCTGATTGCCGTGGGCGGCTGGTTTGCGGCTCTTTTGTCCTGGGGCGTGGAAGAGGCGCAGGCACGGGCCTTGGCTTTTACCGCCTTGGTGGTCTGCGATATGGCTTTGATCCTGGCGAATCGCTCCATGTCCGGCGGCATGGTGAAGGGATGGTTGCGGCCCAATCGACTGCTCTGGCTGATGCTGGGGGGCACCGTGGTTTTGCTGACCCTGGCCCTGGGCGTTCCGGTCCTGCGTGAGGTGTTTCGCTTTGCGCTACCGCCGCTGCCTTTGCTCGCAGCGGCGATGGGCTTGGGCATGGCGGTTTTGCTGCTGCTGGAGGTCTTCAAGCGCCTGCTGTGGCGCGGCCTGCCGCCTCGCTCGGCGGCCTGAGTCGGGCATTCTTTGTGCTAAAAGTAACGGACTATGTCTAGTCACAAGGGCCTTTCAAGGAAAAGTCGGCGGCATAGCGCAGTATTCGACTTTGATCGAAGCATTCTTCAGGCATTGCGGGCCGAGCGCCCGGTGTCGAACTTCAGTTTCAGTGCATTGGGCCATGTGGCAGCGACGAGATTTTTGTAAGCAGATGAGCACGGCCCTGGCGTCGGTCGCTGCGCCCGCCTGGGCGGCGGAAGGCACGCGCTTGCGGGTTCTGGCCTGGCCCGGCTATGCCGAGCCCGAGGTGGTGAAACGCTTTGAGCAGCGCAGCGGCGCCCAGGTGGCGCTGACCGTGATCGATTCCGATGTGGACCTGTGGCAAAAAATGACTGCCAGGCAGGGGCGAGACTTCGATGTTTTCGCAGTCAACACAGCCGAGTTGAGACGTTATGTTCGGCAAGACTTGTTGGCCGAGATCAAGCCCAGTTTGATCCCCAATTTGGCCAAGCAGTTGCCGCGTTTTCGCAGCGGCAGCGCGCTTGCGGGTTTGAGTGTCGACGGCAGCCGCTATGGCGTGCCCTTCACTTTTGCAGAAATGGGCTTGATCTATGACCGCAGCCGGGTGCAAGAAGCGCCGGATTCGATCGCTGCGCTTTGGGACCCGCGCTACCGCGGCCGCGTTATCGCCTACAACGGCGGCACCCACAATTTCACTCTGGCCGCACAAAGCCTGGGTTTGCCCAAGCCTTTTGAGCTCAGCGTTCAGCAATGGCGGGCCAGCATCGAGCGCCTGATTGCACTGCGGCGCAATGCCGGCGGCTTCTACACTCGGCCGGAGGAATCGGTGGCGCTGTTCAAACGCCGCCAGGCCGCGCTGATGCTGGCCAACTTCGGTCGCCAGCAATTGCTGCAGCTGAGGGCGGCCGGTGTGGACGCGGCCTATGCCATCCCTAAAGAAGGTGCTTTGGCCTGGCTGGATTGCTGGGTGATCACGCGCCAGGCGCAAGACTCACAGCTGGCGCATGCCTGGATCAACCATGTGTTGGAGGACGAGGCCAGCCGCTTGCTGGGCAGCCGCCAAGGCCTGGGCAATACCACCTTGGAGTCGAGCGACTACCGGGCCGAAGACAAGCTGATCTGGCTGGAGCCGGTGGAGAGTGAAGAGCGGCGCAATCAGCTCTGGGCGCGCATCATTTCGGGCGACCGCGCCGCCAAGGTGCTGGAGTCATGAGCAAGATGAGGCGTCAGGGCATTGCCGTCAAGCTGGGCCTTTTGTTGGCCGCCGTGGGCGTGCTGGCGGCCGGCTTGACCGGCTTTTATGCCTATGAGGCCAGCCGCGACATGCTGGTCAATGCCGCCAAGGAAGAGTTGCTGACCTCAACTCGTGTGCTGGCCAGGCGCATCTCGGTGAACCGGGAGGAAATCAGCCGCCATCTGCAGGTCTTGAGCAGCCACCCAGCGGCGGTGGAAGCCTTGCTCAAGCCGGGTGACTCGGTGGCGGCTGAGCAGATGGCCACGCTGTTCAGTCAATTCATGGGCGCCAACCCCGCCTACTTCCAGTTGCGTCTGGTGTCTGCCAGCGACTACGGGCTGGAGCGTGTTCGGGTGGATCGCCGAGGCAGCGCCTTGGTGCGGGTGCAAGGCCAAGACTTGCAGGAGAAGGGGCATTACGACTATGTCGCCGACACCCTGCAGCTGGCCGCCGGCGAGACCTATATGTCCCGCATCAGCATCAACCACGAACTCAGCGCCAATGCGGGGCAGGACCAGCCCACCTTGCAACTGGCCATGCCGGTGCGTGCAGCCGCGGCTCAAGCCGCAGGCGCCACCTCCACAGCTTTGGGCCTGGTGGTGGTGAATGTGGACTTGCAGGGTGTTTTCGCCTTGCTGAAGGCGGACTTGCCCTCCAGCTACCAGGTCTTTTTGGCGAATGCCGAAGGTGACATCCTGATCCACCCCGATGCGCGCAAGACCTTTGGCTTTGATCGCGGCCAGCGTCAGCTGATTCAAGACGATATGCCGCCCAATCTGGACTTGGTGCAAGGCAAGAGAAACCAGGTCGTGTTCGAGGCCAGCGACAAGGCCTATGCGCAAACACCCATCGTGGCGGCCTTCATTGCGCAAGACATCAAGGTGCGCGCCAACGAAAGTCGCATGGTGCTGGGCTTGGGCGAGCCCCTCGATGATGTTTTGGGCCGCACCCGTGAGCTGGCCTTGGCCACCTTGCAAATCGTGGCCGCCCTGTGTCTGCTCTGCCTCTTGCTCGCCTTCGGCCTGGCGCGACTCTTCACTCGCCCCATCAATGCCGTCAGCGATGCTGCCCAGCGCTTTGCTCAAGGGCTGCCGGCCGGGCCATTGCCTTTGAACCGCAAGGACGAAATCGGCAGCTTGGCGCGGAACTTTGCGCAGATGCAGGAGCAGATCAAGGCGCAGATGGCCGAGCTGCTGGGCAAGCAAGAGGCACTGGAGCATCTGGCCCAACATGACATGCTGACCGGCCTGCCGAATCGGCGCTTGTTGGAAGACCGGCTCGACGCCGCCTGCGCCCACGCCAAGCGTCATGGCGGCGGCGTTTGTGTTTTGTTCATTGACCTGGACCGTTTCAAGCAACTGAATGATCGTTTTGGTCATGATGCCGGCGATGCGGTCTTGAAGATCGTGGCCGAGCGACTGCAAGGCATGATGCGCGAGGTGGACACCGTGGCGCGCTTGGGCGGCGATGAGTTCGTGGTGCTGCTGGACGCCCAGACCAGCATGGCCCATGTGGCCGCCATCGCCGAAAAGTTACTCAATGGCCTGACCGCACCGATTGCCTATGAAGGCCATCAGCTGCAACTGGGAGCCAGCATCGGCATTGGCCGCTACCCACAAGATGGCCTCACCCGCGCCGAGATCATGGCCAAGGCGGACAAGGCCATGTACGAGGCCAAGGCCGTGGGGCAGGGCGGGGTGCGCTTCTATTCGGACATCCAGGCTTAGGCCGGCCGGGGCGGCCCCCGTTGCTGCGCTTTAGTTCGGCAGTTTCAGCGTGCCGCTGCTGTTGAAGCGCACGGTGCCAAACAAGCCGCCGGCCAACTTGCCGCTGAGCACATAAGGCAGCTCGCCCTTTTCGGCCGCGCCGGGCAGAGTCAAAGCCTGGCGCACGGCCGCGAAAGCCGAGACCGTCAAAGGGATCTCGAGCACGCTGTCGCCAAAGCGCGGCACCACGCCTTTTTGGTCACTGACGCCGCTGGCAAAGCTCTTGCCATTGAGCTCCAGATCCAAGGCCACACCGTCGTACTCAATCGCGGCCTCGTTGGGGTTTTGCACCCTCAGCTTGACCAGAAAACGCAGCTCCAGCCCCTCGCCGCGCATCGATTCAACGCCGGCGACTTGCACCTTCAGCGCGTCGCGATGCGCCAAGCCGGCGCAGCCCGGCAAGAGCAGCAGCAAGCTCAGGGCCGCGAGCAGTCCGCGCAAGCCGCGTGCAGTGGCGATGATCGAGAAAGGATGGGAAAAGACAGTGCTCATGGCATCAGAAATTTGGCCTGGAGGCCGCCAGCATAATCTTCTATTTCAAGACCTGCAGCAGCCAACGGTTCAGATCGTTGACCTCTTCCATGCACATCGAGTGCGCCATGGGGTAGTCATGCCATTCGATGCGGTAGCCCAGGTTGGCCAAGGCATCGCGAGCGGTGCGGCCGCGCTCAATAGCCACCACATCGTCTTGACTGCCATGGGCTATGAAGATGGGGGTTTCAGCATTGGCCGCATGGCGTTCGGCTGCCGTGCTGGCCATCAAAGGCAGATAGCCCGACAGGCCTGCCAGCCCAGCCAAGCGTTCCGGGTAGCGAAGGCCGGCCAGCAAAGTCATGGCACAGCCTTGCGAGAAGCCCGCCAGCACGATGCGATGCGCCGGCACGCCACGTTCGCGTTCGCGATCGATCAAGGTGTGGACCTCGCGAATGGAGGCGCGCAAGCCCGCTTCGTCCTCGCGACGGTGGGTCTCCAGGCCATAGAGGTCGTACCAGGCGCGCATCACATAGCCATTGTTCAGCGTCACCGGCCGCTCCGGCGCGCGCGGCATCACGCAGCGCAGCGGGCCTACTTCGGCAAGCTGGAGCGCATCGACCATGGGAATGAAGTCGGCACCATCGGCGCCAAGCCCGTGCAAGACGATCAAGCTGGCGCGGGCTTCGCCGGCCGGGTGTATTTCAATGGTTTGGAGCGTCATGGTGTGAGCGAATCGCTTGAATGAGTGGGCCAGAGCATGGGCGTGATCGTAGCCTCAGCCTTGATCTCTCGCCTCGATGCCTCGGGGTAGGTGGCAATTGTTCGGTGCAGGGAAGTATGAAAGGATCAAGGTCGGAGAGCGTTTGCTGGGGTGGACGCTGATTTAGAGAAAGTGCGATGGCGGTTCTGAGTCTCAAGCGGCAGGCTGGGTGGGGGATGAGGCGCGCGCTTGCGCTCGGCTGTGCCCTCGGCATGGCGGTCCCGCTGCACGCCGGCGCAGCCGAGGCGCCCGTCAGCCTGTGTTTTGAAGACACCATGGTCTACCCCTGGATCACCGGCGAAGCCAGGGGCCTGGCTTTTCTGGAGCTGGGCTTGGTGGAGAAGGAGCTGAACCTGAAGTTCGAGTATCAGCGCCTGCCCTGGCGGCGCTGCTTGCTGGAGGTGCAACTGGGGCGCATGCACGCCGCCATTGCCGCCAGTTACAACAAAGAGCGGGCCGTCTGGGGCAGCTACCCGACCCTGGCCGATGGCAGCTTGAACCGCGAATTGCGCATGCACACCGACAGCTTCCATGTTTATCGGCGGGTCGACAGCCCGGTGCGATGGCAACAACAGCGCTTTGAAAACCTGGGTAGCCAGCCGGTTGGCGTGCAGCTGGGCTATAGCGTGGGCAAGAACATCGAGGAATTGGGCTACCCGATCAAGAGCGCGCGCAGCTCTGACGATCTGGCGCGCATGTTGACGCATGGGGTGCTGCAGGTGGCGGTGCTGCAGAACTTTGAAGCCATGCGCTTGCTCAATGCCTCGCCCAGCCTGCGCAAGCTGATGGTGGAGGAGGGCGCGCCGGTGAAGGTGGCCGATCAGTACCTGGTTTTCAACACGGCGTTTTTTGAGGCCAAGCCGGCGCTGGTCAAGTCCATCTGGGCTGCGCTAGAAAAGGCGCGCAAAAGCAAGACCTATCTGGATGAAGAGGCGCTGAGGTTGACTCATGAGTCGCGGCCGCGCTGAGACCTGTCAGTCCATAGGCAGCGTCGATTCGAGCGCTTTGTTTCCGGATTGAGGTGCAAACTGGGCCCAGGCCACGCCAGCCAGGGTGAGGGCCGCACCGATCAACTTGGGCGCGGTGAATTGCTCGCCGGTGCTGATCCAGGCGGCAAGACCGGCAATCGGCGGCATCAGGTAAATCAGAGGCGCGGTGCGCGCCACGCCACGCTCGGCATTCACCCAGCCCCAGGCCAGCCAGGTCAAAAAGCCAATGCCAGCTATGGCCCAGACCGAGCCCAGCCAGAGCAGCGGGGTCACGGCAGACCAATCCACCGCGCGTGCCACCGGCCAGGCGTAGGCCAGCACCGGCAGCGTGGCCGCCAGGCTGGCATAACACATCACCAGCACGGCGCCGTGGCGGGCAATCAGCGGTTTGGCGGCCACGGTGTAATAACTGAACATGGCCGCGGCCAGCAGCAAAATTGCGTCACCGCCGCTGGCGCGCCAATTGGCGGCCAAGAGCTTGTCTGACATGAAGAGCAGCGCGCCGCCGGCCGCCACCGCAATGCCGGCCAGTTGCGCCGCTCGCAGCTTCTCGATGCCGAAGGCGCGCAGGATCAGCAAGGTGAACACCGGCCCGCAGGCCAACAGCACCGAGCTTGAAAATGGGGTGGAGAAATGAATGCCATAGCTGCTCAAGGCCAGATGCAGGCCTTGGCCCAGCAGACCTAGGCGCAGCAGCGCCCAGCCGTCGCTGCGCGAAACCCGTGGCCAGCGTAGGCCATAGCGATGCAGCAGCAGGCCGATCACCAAGAGCGGCATCAGCGCAAAGCGCAAAAACAAAAAGCCCTCGGGCTGCATGGCCGTCAGCAGCGCCTTTTGCAGAGGGAAGTTCACCCCCCAGGCGATGACGATGGCCAGGCCCACCGCCAGACTGTGGCGGGAGGCTGGCTTGAGAGATGGGGCGCTATGGGAGGGGGCGCTGGAGGACGGCGGGGCTGAGGCAGACATGCTCGCATCTTGCCTCAGCGCTCGCCGCTCTCTTTTTCTTCGCCTCAGTCCGAGATCAACGGTCGTCGCGCACCAGCTGCCCCACCGGTGATGCCGGGTCGCCCATCATGAACAGGCTGAACACCGCACCTTGCGGCACGGCCAGGCCGCTGGCGCCGAACACCGGGGTCGAGGAACTGGGTGAGCTGACGGTCAGCAGTGAGCTGCTGCTGGCCGGCACCGAGCTCAGCGCCGAGACCGTACCGGGCAGCACATTGCTGGCCAGCGTGCTGTAGTCCAGCGTCAGATTCAGCCCCGCGGCGCCGGAGGCCAGGCCGTTGATCATGCGGATCTTGGCGATGCTGGAGCTGGTGGGCAGATGATTGTCGTCGCTCAAGACGCTCAGCTGCGGCGCGCTAGGCGTGCCCCAAACTAATAAGGTGTAGTCGCCGCCGGCCTTCAAGGTCGGGCTGCTGACGCTGACGGGAGAGCCATTGACCACCAGGCTGAGGTCTTGAGCGCCGGCCGTGTAGCCCTGGTATTGGCCGACCTGCGGGGCCACCAAGCTGGGGAGTACCGAGCTGGCGCCGAGCTTGGCGCTCACTTGCGGATTGCCCGACAGCGTAGCAGCCAAGCGCACTCGCGCCAGCGCATTCGGCATATGGGTGACGGCGCCTTGCTGTTTCAAGTGCATGGCGTTGACCAAATGCCCGCCGACCGAGGCCGTCACGATCAGCGAGGACACGCCGGTGGAATCCAGCGTCAGCGAGGGAATGTCCAGGCGAATGTCTTTGGGCTGGCCGGCGCCGGTCAGGGTGACCCGGAAGCTGCCACTGTTGAGATTGTTGTAGCCGCTGCTGTAGCCGCCCCCAATATTTGCCGCGACCGGGGTGAAGTTGCTGAGGTCTTCGCTGTTGTTGGCGGCGCTGACGTAAACATCTAGCGCACCGGCATCGGGAGCAAGGTTCAGGACCAGCAGCTTGGACTTGTTGCTGTCCGCTGCGGCTTCGGCCTCTTGCAGCAAGCTGGTGTGGACCGCGCCACTCCAGCCATAGGCGATCAAGGTGTAGTTGCTTCCCGCGCTCAGTGTCGGTGTGAGTGAGGCCACGACGGCGCCGACGCCGTTGGTCTGTACCTCGCTGGCCGTGGCGCTGGTGTTCACCGAGCCATAGCTGCCCACCGAGCCGTAGGCCACATTGGTGTTCAGGTTGGCGCTGTTGACGCTCAGATCCAGCGAGCTGTAGGCGGCGCTGGCATTCAGCAGGCGCAGCTGCGTGGTCTTGTTGTCACTGCTGCCGCCGCCGCAGGCGCTCAAGCCCAGGGTGGCGCCCAGTGCCGTGGCCAGGATCAGGCCGGATGTCCAGAATTTGAAATGCATCGAGAGAGGCTCCGTGGAGAAAAGGTCGCAAGCTCGCGATTGGGCTTGGGGCGCTTTGCTGGTGGATGTGGCAAGGTTTCCGCCGCATAAAGCTTTGTTGCTGCGCGAACGCCGCGTCCGTCCCTCGCCCTGTGCTGCCAAGCCGCAGCGCAAGTAGGGCGAGCTCTCCAAAGCAGGGCAAGCACGGGGGAGGGGCGGGGGATCGACTGCTAGCATCAAAAATTCACTCGCCCCGGAGCCGCCCCATGACCTACCCCCATCTGCTTGAACCGCTGGATCTGGGCTTCACGACCCTGAAAAACCGCGTGTTGATGGGCAGCATGCACACCGGGCTGGAAGATGGGCGCAAGCATTTCGATCGCATGGCCGAGTACTTCGCCGAGCGCGCGCGCGGCGAGGTCGGCCTGATCGTGACCGGCGGCTATGCGCCCAATATCGAAGGCTGGGCCAAGCCCTTCGCCGGCACGCTGGCTACCTCCGGTGCGGCGCGTCGCCACAGCGTGGTGACCAAGGCGGTGCATGCCGAGGGCGGCAAGATCGCGCTGCAGATCCTGCACACCGGTCGCTATGGCTACCAGCCCTTCTGCGTGGCGCCCTCGCGCATTCAGTCACCGATTTCGCCCTTCACCCCGCGTGAGCTGAGTGAGCGCGGCATCGAGCGGCAGATCCGCGCCTTCATCCGCTGCGCCAAGCTGGCCCGCGAGGCTGGCTATGACGGCGTCGAGGTGATGGGCTCCGAAGGCTATTTCATCAACCAGTTCTTGGTCAGCGCGACCAATCAGCGCACCGATGGTTGGGGCGGCAACTATGCCAATCGCATGCGGCTGGCGATTGAGATCCTGACGCGCATGCGCGAAGCGGTGGGGCCGGACTTCATCATCATCTACCGGCTCTCGATGTTGGACCTGATCCCCAACGGCAGCTCCTGGGACGAGGTGCTGGAGCTGGCACGCGGTGTGGTCAAGGCGGGGGCGACCTTGATCAACACCGGCATCGGCTGGCACGAGGCGCGCATCCCCACCATTGCCACCAGCGTGCCGCGCGCCGGCTTTGCCTGGGTGACGCAAAAGCTGCGCAGCCAGCTGCGCGCCGAAGGCATCATGACGCCGCTGATCACCAGCAACCGCATCAACAGCCCCGAGGTCGCCGAGGGCGTGCTGGCCGATGGCTCGGCCGATATGGTCAGCATGGCGAGGCCTTTTTTGGCCGACCCGGAGTTCGTCAAGAAGGCCCGCCAAGGTCGTGCCGACGAAATCAACACCTGCATCGCTTGCAACCAGGCCTGCTTGGACCACGCTTTTGAGCAAAAGATCGCCAGCTGCTTGGTCAACCCGCGGGCGGCGCATGAGCAGGAGATTCGCGTCATTCCGCTGGCCGCCAGCAAGCAAGCGCGCAAGAAGATCGCGGTGGTCGGCGCCGGCCCGGCGGGCCTGGCAGCCTCGACCACCTTGGCCGAGCGCGGCCACGAGGTGCATCTCTTTGACTCGGCGGCGGTGATCGGCGGCCAGTTCAATATGGCGCGGCAGATTCCGGGCAAGGAAGAGTTTTCCGAAACCCTGCGCTACTTCGCCCGCCGACTGGAAATCACCGGCGTGCAGTTGCATCTGAACCGCCGCGTGGCCGCGCCCGACTTGATGGGCTTTGACGAGGTCTTGCTGGCCACCGGTGTGACGCCGCGCAACCCGCGCATTCCGGGCCAAGACGAAGGCGCTGCGCGGGGTCAGGTCTTGAGTTATATCGACGTCTTGCTGCACAAAAAACCGGTCGGCCAAACGGTGGCGCTGATCGGTGCCGGCGGCATTGGCTTTGACGTGGCCGAATACCTGGCCGAGCCGGGCGCCGAGCAGGGTCACTCGCTCACCAAAGACGCGCCGGCTTGGCGGCGTGAATGGGGCATTGGTGACCCGGTCGAATCGCGCGCCGGCCTGGTGCGGCCCCTGCCGGCCAGCCCGGCACGCTCCATCTATTTGCTGCAGCGCAAGGCGGGCAAGCTGGGCGCGGGTCTGGGCAAGACCACCGGTTGGATCCACCGTGCCGCTTTGAAGATGAAGGCGGTGCAAATGCTGGCGGGCGTCAATTACGAGGCCATCACGCCCGAAGGCCTGTGGGTCAGCTACGGCAAGGAGCGCATCGACCGCCAATTGCTGGCCTGTGACACCATTGTGTTGTGCGCCGGGCAGGAGCCTTTGCGCGAACTGGAAGCGCCGCTGAAGGCCGCCGGCCGCTCGGTCCATCTGCTGGGCGGCGCCCAAGAAGCCGGCGAATTGGACGCAAAACGTGCAATCCTGCAGGGAACCCGGCTTGGCTGCTCCCTGTAAACCCTAGGCAGGCTCAAGTCGGGCACAGACACTACCGAAACGACGAGAACGAGGGGCTACCCGCTGCCGAGCAGGATGCAGTGGGTGGGCTTGAACCGTCATAAACGCAAGACCAGGCACACCGGATCAAGAGTTCGGGTGAGTCGGGTTCAAAGCAAAAGATTCGGTAGCTGATGATTCATTTACTCCACCGCTGGAAGGCGGCCATGGGCGCCTTCATCGCGCTATGCGCTGCTGCACCCGTCCTGGCTCACAGCCTGGACGCTAGCAGCAGCGGCATCAATCCGTCCGATCCGGTGACCTGGCTGGTGGCTTTCAGCTTGCTGGGTGCCTTGGCCATGGGTTTGGTGCTGGCCTTGGTGCAGTCGCAGCGCCTGCGTTTGCGTCAACGTCGCACCGAGCTGGCTCGCGTGCGGCGCGAGCGCAGCAAGCTCAGCGCTTTGCTGAATGCGATCCCTGACCCGGTCTATTTCAAAGATGCCAACGGCGCCTATGAGGGCGCCAACCCGGCGTTTGAGCGCTGTACCGGTCTGACCGAAGCTCAGCTGATCGGGCGCCGTGATGATGAACTGGAGCAGCGCCCCGAGTGGAGCGCCGCGCTGACCGGCGCCGGCACCACCCAACGCACCATGGCTTGGGTGAACCAGCCCGGCGGACACCGCGCCTGCTTGGACGTGGTGCAGGCCCAGGTCTTTGATGAAGGCCAATGCCTGGGGCAAATCGGCGTGGCCCGAGATGTGACCGCCTTGCGTGAAGCCACCACCAAGCTGCACCGTGCCATCACCGTGTTCGAGCATTGCGGCGAAGGCATCATGATGATGGACGCCGATCTGCTAATCCGCGATGCCAATCCGGCGCTCAGCGCCATCACCGGCTATGCCTGCGATGAGCTGCTGGGCACCATGCCGCATTACTTGCAATTGAGCGAGCAAGACCCGGAAGTCTTGAAGCAGCTCTGGGCCGAGGTCGGCGCCAAGAGCAAGTGGAGCGGCGAGCTGATTGACCGCCACAAGGACGGCCGCTGCATCCCGCTGTGGGTCACGCTGGTGTGCGTGCCGCCGGCCGAGCAGGGCGGCGAGCCGCATTACCTGGCCGTGCTGACCGATATTTCGCGCATCAAGCAGACCGAGGCCGAGCTGCTGCACCAAAAGCTGCATGACCGTTTGACCGGTCTGCCCAATCTGGCCCTGCTGCGCGACCGTATCGAGCAGCAGGTCAGCCAGGCCCAGCGCGACCACACCTGCGTCGCGGTGCTGTATGTGGATCTGGACGGATTCCGTGAAGTCAATGACATTGCCGGCCACAGCGCCGGCGATGCCGTCTTGAAGGCCGCCGCTGAGCGCTTCAACCAGTCGCTGCGCACCAGTGATACGGTGGCGCGGGTGGGGGCGGATGAGTTTGTCATCGTGCTCTCTGGCCTGGTCGATGAAGAGACCTCGATGCGTCTGGGCGAGCGTCTGATTGATGCGATGCGCGAGCCCATTTTTGACGGTGCGGTGGAGATCACCAAACGCTTCAACCTCGGCGCCAGCATTGGCCTGGCCTTGTTCCCCACCGATGGTGAGAACGTCGACGACTTGTTGCGCAATGCCGAGGCCGCCATGGTGCGGGCCAAGGCCCATGCTCGCAACACGGTGCAGGCCTATCGGCCGGAACTGACGCAAGCCGTCAAGCAGCGCTTCGAGTTGACCCATGCGCTGCGCTTGGCCAATGAGGCCGCGCAATTCAGGCTGGAGTTCCAGCCGCAGGTGCGTTTGTCCGACGGCGCCTTGATCGGAGCCGAGGCCTTGCTGCGCTGGCGGCACCCGACCCGCGGGCCGGTGTCGCCGGCTGAGTTCATCCCCTTGGCGGAAGAAACCGGGCTGATCATCCCGATCGGCCGCTGGGTGCTGGAAACCGCTTGCGCGCAGGCCGCGCGCTGGCAAGGCGTGGCGGGCAAGCCGCAGCAGGTGGCCGTCAATGTGTCGGCGCGGCAGCTGCGTCAGCCGGACTTCGTGGCCTCCGTCGAGCACATCCTGGCGGCCACCGGCTGTCCGGCCCATGCGCTGGAATTGGAAGTCACGGAAAGCTTGCTGCTGGAAGACGCCGAGGGCGCCATCGAGCTGCTGGGCGCCTTGAAGTCGCGCGGCGTGCGGGTGGCGATTGATGACTTCGGCACCGGCTACTCCTCGCTGTCTTATCTGCGCCGCATGCCGGTCAATACGCTGAAGATTGACCGCAGCTTTGTCTCCGAGTTGGGCCAGGATGCCAACGTCGCAGCGATTGCCCGCACCGTCATCGTGCTGGCGCGCAGCCTGCACTTGGACGTGTTGGCCGAGGGCGTGGAAACCGCCGAGCAGGCCGCCTGGCTGCAGCGCGAAGGCTGCGACTGGGCCCAAGGCTGGCATTACGGCCGCCCGATGCCGGCGGAGGATTTTGTCGTCACCACTCATGCTTTGCCGCAAGGCCCCAAGCTGGTGCCGGTGAAGCGTTTGCAGCTCGCCTGAGTCGCTTTTTCTTCGGGGCTGCACGCTGCGTCATCGGCGTGTCATGCCTTTGTGGCAGTCTGGGCTGATTGCATTTGATGCGTCAGCCCTACTTTTATGAGCAGCGAAAACACCCGCCCGGCAGCGACTCCCTCGGCCGACCCCCATGCCGAGATGATGCAGCGCATGCAGGCCGATCTGATTGACAGTTACGACGAAGAACTGGAGATGGAGATCGACGACCGCGCCTTTGACGAAGGCAGCGGCTCTTTCAGCCCCGAGCAGCGCGCCCAGCGCCGCGCCTACTTCAAGGAACTGTTTCGCCTGCAGGGCGAGCTGGTCAAGCTGCAAGACTGGGTGGTGCACACCAAGCACAAGGCCGTCATCATTTTTGAAGGCCGCGATGCGGCCGGCAAGGGCGGTGTCATCAAGCGCATCACCCAGCGCTTGAATCCGCGCGTTTGCCGGGTTGCGGCCCTGCCGGCGCCGAATGACCGCGAGCGCACCCAGTGGTACTTCCAGCGCTATATCTCGCACCTGCCGGCCGGCGGAGAGATCGTTTTGTTTGACCGCAGCTGGTACAACCGCGCCGGCGTCGAGCGGGTGATGGGCTTTTGCAGCGACGACGAGTACGAAGAGTTCTTCCGCTCGGTGCCCGAGTTTGAAAAGATGCTGGTACGTGCCGGCATTCAGGTCATCAAGTATTGGTTCTCCATCACCGACGAAGAGCAGCACACCCGCTTCCTGGGCCGCATCCATGATCCGCTGAAGCAGTGGAAGCTCAGCCCCATGGACCTGGAATCGCGCCGCCGCTGGGAGGACTACACCAAGGTCAAGGAAACGATGATGGAGCGCACCCATATCGCCGAGGCGCCTTGGTGGGTGGTGCAGGCGGTGGACAAGAAAAAAGCCCGCCTGAACTGCATGGCGCATTTGCTGGCCCAGATGCCGTATCACGAGATCGAGCATGCGCCGGTGACCCTGCCGCCGCGCGAGCGCCACGACGACTACCTGCGCCAGCCGGTGCCGCCAGAGATGATCGTGCCGGAGGTTTACTGAGGCTTGCTGTCCCCCATTTCGGGCGATGGACGGTGAGGGAGCGGCGGGTTGCAATGCGCCCGCTTTTTCATTTGTTGTCTACTTCGCGAGCTCCAACGATGCCCTGTATCCAAACTTCGACTGTTAGCGCACTTTCCTCGCTAAGCCGCCCACGTCACCTGGCGATGGCGACTGTGGCCTTGAGCTTGGGCCTTTTGCAGGCTTGTGGCGGCGGCGGCAGTTCTTCTGACCCCGAGCCGGTCAAGCCCAGCAGCTATGACCTGCAAGCCGCGATGACCCAGTACTACACCAAGGCCCAAACCTGGTCTTTGAGTGGCACGAGCGGGACCGTTCCAGTCAGCGCGGTGCTCAGTTTGACGCCCAAGACGGGGACGGCGGTCTTCCCGGTCAACGGCAAGTCCTATGCCTACACGCTGCAGGAAATGAAGCTCAGCGCCAATGGGCAAAGCACGACGTCCAGCTCGGAGCTGTTCTTCGATGCGGCCTTGGTTCAAACCGAAGCCAACAGTTCGCGCAGTGATGGTGCTTGCGAACTGGCTCAGACCAAAGGCAGTTTTTCGCGCAGCGCCAAGGTGGGTGACACCGGCTCCAACGGCAGTGGCGTGGAATATGTGAGCTGCGCATTCGGTGCTGCGGTCGAGGCGAATTACGTCGACACATGGCAGGTGAAAGAAGAAGGCGGCCGGGTCCTGCTGTGCCTGAATCGCAGCTCCAAGGTGGTGGCGACCGGATTCAATCGCGTCGGCGCACAGTGCCATCAACTGCTGGCGGACGGCAGCCTGGGCTCTTTTATGAGCATCAGCTATGTATCCGAAGATGGTTCGGTGGCGATGAAGACACCCTGAGGCTTGTGGCTGAGGCCGAGGCTTAACGGGTCGTTCCTTGGCAGCGGTAAGAGCTGCGTTCATGGCTGCATGGAGTCGTCATTCTCAGCAGCTAGCATGGACGCCATGAATTTCGGCTCCGTTTCCCATAGCAGCTCGGTGTTTTGGCAGGTTTTGACCCGATTGGGCGAGCTGCAGCTACTGCTGCCGCTCGCCTTGCTGGCGATGGCCTTGCTTTGGCATCAGCGCGTCTCCAGCCAGGCGGACCCGCAGACCGCGACGGCCAAGCGCTGGCTGCTCGGTTTGAGCCTGGCCATCGCCCTCACTGCGGCCAGCAAGCTGGCGTTTTTCGGTTGGGGAATCGGGATCGCTGCCTGGGACTTCACCGGCATTTCGGGCCATGCCATGGCTTCGGCCTCGATCTTGCCTGGCTTGGCCTGGGTGGTCATGAAGGGGCGCAGACTGCGGGTGCAGCAGCTGTGGGTGGGGCTGGCGGTCTTGCTGGCGGCCCTGGTGGCTTACTCCAGACTCAAGGTGGGCGCCCACTCACCCTCGGAATCTCTGGCCGGTTTTGTGCTTGGCAGTGCCGTCAGTGCCTTCAGCTTGCGCGGGGTCTTGCTGAGACCGGGGCCGGGCCTGGCGTTGCCGCTCTACTTGCCGGCCGCCCTGATGGCCGCACTTTTGCTCTTGCCTTTTGGAGCTCCAAAGTCGCGCACCCATGATGCGGTCATTCATCTGGCTTTGAAGATCTCGGGGCGTAGCACCGCCTTCACTCGGGATGATTTGCGTCGTCGCTTGCCGACATTACCGGCGCAGCCATCGGCGCCGCTCAATGCCGCGCCATCGTCCCATTCAAAACCTGTGCCCAAAGCTGCAGCAGGCTGGGGTCTTGCCCCTCGGTGACTTGCAGGCCGGTGTTCAGCTCGTAACTGGAGTCAAACCAGCCGCAAGCGCAAAAAGCTGGTGTGGCTATTTCCTGCTCGTCCTCGGCCACTGCTGGGGTTTGCAATGTCTTGGCCGTCCGGTGGGTCGTGGGGCGGGGCTTGGACTGGCTGGCAAGGACTTGCATGGTGGGACTCCGTAGGACGATCAGGAGGAGGGAAGGGTGATGTGCCGCCTCTTTGGGTGACGCGTCCAAACTTTCGTGCATTCCTCCACACATTCCCATCACACCGGGGGTGGGGTGAGGGGGGGAGGGGGACACCCCCCTCGCTGCTTCTCCCCCAAAACGGGGGGGAGCGCCCGTTCAGAACGGCAGCGCTGTGGTGTTTTTGACTTCCTCCATCACCGCGTAGGTGCGGGTTTCGCGCACGCCCGGCAGGGTCCAGATCACGCTGCCGATGAACTCCCGGTAAGCGCTCATATCGGACACCCGAGTCTTCAAGAGGTAGTCAAAGCCGCCGGCGACCAGATGGCATTCGAGGATTTCGGGCCGGGCTTGCACGGCAGCCTTGAAGTTGTCCATCACGTCTTGTACCGTGCGATCCAGCAAGATCTCGATGAAGACCAACATGGCCGCACCGAGCTTTTCCGGGTTCAGCCTTGCCTCGTAGCCGAGGATGTAGTTTTCGCGGGTCAGGCGTTTGACGCGTTCCAGCACCGCCGTGGGGGAGAGGTGCACGGCCTCGGCGAGCTTTAGATTGGAGATGCGCCCGTCACTTTGCAGCACCCGCAAGATGCGCATATCAATCTTGTCCAGGGTGGTCGATTCGTCGTTCATGCTGGATTTTCAACTGTCAAATTGGGAATCATCTGAATTTAATCCATCTGGATCATTTTTATAGTTCGGATCTTCGCTAGAAACCGCCCATCAAGGGGAATTCCATGACCGCTTTCGCTCTGCCACCCGAAGCCGCCCGCTTGCCCGACCCGTATCGCGAGGAGATCGCGGTGGTCCATGCGCTGGCCCAAACCATGGCCGAGCGCTTGGATTGGTCGGCCGTGCTGAGTCTGGCCGGCCCCTGGGTGCAGCAGGTGCGCGCCAACCCGGCGCCCTTTTGGGCCATGGAGTCCTTGCTGCGCGAATATCCGATCAGCAGCGCCGAGGGCTTGGCCCTGATGCGCCTGGCCGAAGCGCTCTTGCGGGTGCCGGATGCGCCCACCGCCATCGCCCTGACGGCCGACCAACTCGGCCGTGCCGACTTTGCTGGCGCTTCCGAGGGCCCGCACAAGATGCTGGCCAGCTTGTCGGCCTCGGCCATCTCTTTGTCGAAGAAATTCCTGCCGGATGCCGAAGGCCAGGGCGGCTTGATGACCCGCCTGGGTTCGCAGACCGTGGTGGCCGCCACCGTGCGCGCCATCCAGTTGCTGGGCCGCCAGTTCGTGCTGGGCCGCAATATCCAAGAAGCCATGGGCGAGGCCGCCAGCGCCCGCAAGGCCCAGCCGCAGCTGAGCTTCAGCTATGACATGTTGGGCGAGGGCGCCCGCACCGAGGCCGATGCGCGCCGCTATCACGCGGCTTACATCGGCGCCATCAAGGCCATCGCCAGCGGTGCCCGTGCCGATGCGCCCGAGAGTGCCGATGGCATCTCCATCAAGCTGAGCGCCTTGTTCTCGCGCTATGAAGTCTTGCAGCGCGAGCGGGTCTTCGCCGAGCTGCTGCCGCGCGTCTGGGAGCTGATCACCCTGGCCGCCCAGGCCAATATCAACTTGACCATCGACGCCGAAGAAGTCGATCGTCTGGAAATGTCGCTGGACGTGTTGGACGCGCTGGCCGCCCGTATCGCCACGCATTACCCGCAGTGGCGCGGTTTCGGTCTGGCGGTGCAGGCCTACCAGACGCGTGCTTTGAACGTCATTCATGAGGTCGCTGCCATCGCCAAAAAACATGGCCTGCGCTTCATGGTGCGCCTGGTCAAGGGCGCTTATTGGGACGGTGAAATCAAGCGCGCCCAAGAGCAGGGTCTGGCCGCTTACCCGGTCTTCACCCACAAGCAGCACACCGATGTGTCTTACCTGGCCTGCGCCCAGGCCCTGATCGGCCATGCCGATGTGATCTATCCGCAGTTCGCCAGCCACAACGCCGGCACCATTGCCGCCATCGTGCTGATGGCCCGCAAGGCCGGCGCCAAGTTTGAGATGCAGCGTCTGCATGGCATGGGCGAAGGCGTCTACCGCGAGGTGCTGCGCGACGGCACGATCCCTTGTCGCGTCTACGCCCCGGTCGGCGAGCACCGCGACCTTTTGGCCTATCTGGTGCGTCGCCTGCTGGAGAACGGCGCCAACTCGTCCTTTGTGCACCAGCTGGCCGATGTGAATGTGCAAGTCCACGAGCTGCTGGGCTCGCCGTTGGCTCAGATTCAAACGCATGGCGCTTTGCCGCTGCCTAAGGCCTTGTACCTGGACCGTTTGGGCCATGGCCGCCTCAACTCCACCGGCGCTGACTTGACCGATATGGCCCAGCGCCAGCCGCTGTTGCGCGCCCTGGCGGAAGTGCAGGTCCTGCCGGTGGCCGAGGCCACGCCGGGCTATGTGGCCTCGACCATGGCCGGCCTGCAAGCCGGCTTTGCGGGCTGGAACGGCACACCGGTGCAAGAGCGCGCCGCCATCCTGCGTCGTGCCGCCGATGCGCTGGACGCCCGCCTGGCCGAGTTCTGCGCCCTGCTGGTGAAGGAAGCCTTCAAGACCCAGGGTGACTGCGTGGCCGAGGTGCGCGAAGCGGTCGACTTCCTGCGCTACTACGCCGATCAGGCCGAAAGCGACGCGGTCCGCATGCAAGGCCGTGGCGTGTTTGTCTGTATCAGCCCCTGGAACTTCCCGCTGGCCATCTTCGCCGGCCAAGTGGTGGCGGCGCTGGTGGCGGGCAATACCGTGGCGGCCAAGCCCGCCGAGCAAACACCGTTTGTGGCGCTGAAGTTTGTGGAGTTGATGTACGCCGCCGGTGTGCCGCATGACGCTTTGCAACTGTTGCACGGCGCGGGCGAGACCGTCGGTGCCGGCTTGGTGGCCGATGAGCGCACTGCCGGCGTTTGCTTCACTGGCTCCACCATCGTGGCCCAGATCATCAACCGCACCTTGGCCGCAAAAGAGGGTCAGGTCGTGCCTTTGATCGCCGAAACCGGCGGCCTGAATGCGATGCTGGTCGATTCGACCGCGCTGCCCGAGCAGGTGATTGACGCGGTGGTGCAGTCGGCCTTCCGCTCGGCTGGCCAGCGTTGCTCGGCGCTGCGTTTGCTGTGCGTGCATGAAAGCATTGCCGATGGCGTGATCGAAATGCTCAGCGGCGCGCTGCAAGAGCTGTGGGTCGGCCAACCGGCCGATCTGGCCACCGATGTGGGCCCGGTGATCGACGACGAGGCCTATGAAAACGTGGCCAAGAACGTCGAGCGCCTGAAGCGCGAAGCCAAGCTGATCGCCGAAGCCCCGGTGCATGACCAGTTGCCGCGCCTGATCCGTCCGGTGGCCTTCGAGTTGCCCAGCATCGGCGCGCTGCACCAGGAAATTTTTGGCCCGGTCTTGCATGTGGTGCGCTGGGGCGGCGATGCCGATGCGGTGATCGAACAGATCAACGCGCTCGGTTACGGCCTGACCCTGGGCATTCAGACCCGCATCGACAGCCGCGCCCTGCGCCTGGCCGACAAGGCCCGCATCGGTAACGTCTATATCAACCGCAACATCATCGGCGCGGTGGTCGGTGTGCAGCCTTTTGGTGGCGAAGGCATGTCGGGCACTGGCCCGAAGGCGGGCGGACCAAACTATCTGTACCGCTTCTGCGCGCTGGCCGCTGCGCCCAAGAGCATCGCAGCGCCCGCAGCTGCGCCGCTGACATCGGTGGATGTCTCTGTGCCGGCGGCGATCGCGGCGCTGGCGGCGGGTTATGAGGTCTGGAGCGACAAGCCCTTGAGCGAACGCGCTGCGCTGTTGGGACAAGTGTTCGAAGGGGCTGCGCAGCAGCGCCTGAGCCAGGCCGAGCGTCTCTTGGACGAACAGCAATTGCCTGGCCCCACTGGCGAAAGCAATGCCCTGCGTCTGCATGGGCGCGGTGTGCTGGTGCTGCAAGCCGCAGGCGCGGCACCCGAGGCGCTGACGCTGGCGCTGGCTGCCGCCTTGGTGGCCGGCAATAGCGTGGCCCTGCTCTTGGATGGCGCCGGCGCTGCCCAGGCCGAAGCCTTGCAAAGCCGCTTGCGTGCCGCAGGCTTGCCGACCGAAGTGCTGATCTTGCTGCCGGCTTCAGCTCAGACTCTGAACGCCTTGTTGGACGACGAGCGTGTGGCCGGTGTCTGCTTGGCTGCCGCCGATGTGGCGGCCGAGCGCGCCTTGCTGCGCCAGCTGGCCGCGGACGATGGCGCCATCCGCCCCTTGATCACCGCCAGCGAATTGTTCGATGTGCGTCAGCAATACCGCTTCAGTGCCGAACAGACGCTGACCATCAACACGGCGGCGGCGGGCGGCAACGCGGCTTTGTTGGCCGGTCTGCACTGAGCTTTGTTGTTAGGCCCTGCGATGCAGGGCCGGGCATTGCATCAAAAGGGGGCGCTTGGCGCTCCCTTTTTTTGTCCGCGATTTTCTTTTGTGCAGATTTGTCAGCTTCTGTACACAGCGGCACGGCCTGAGGGTAAATTGCGGGCTCAGCCCGGCTGCTCGCGTGATGGTTGACTGATGCATGGCCACAGCCAGCTGGGGGCTCGATTCGAAGGGGGAGGCGATGCCGATTCCAGACCCGCGCATGCAGCAGCAAGCGTCCAGCCGCGATGTACTTCAAAACGGCGGTGCTTGGCTGGAGGCTTTGGTCCGCCATGCGTTGATCGGTGTGGCCGTCATCGACGCGAGCGGCCTGTACCTGTCCGTCAATCCGGCCTACTGCGCCTTGTACGGCTATACCGAATCCGAGCTATTGGGCCAGAGCTTTTTGACCGTCTTTCCGCCCGAACAGCGGGACGCAGTCTTCAAGCGGCACCAACAGTTCCTGCGTGAGGGGGGTGAGCTCAATGGCGAATGGGAGGTGATTCGACGTGACGGCCGCCGCCTGCAGGTGCTGTCGGAATCGGTGGCGGTGCGCGGGCCGGAGGGGCAAAACCACCGGCTGGTCTATGTCTTGGACATCACCGCGCGCAGCGAGATGGAGCAGACCAAGGAGTCCTCCCGCCGCATGATTTTGTCGGTGATGGATGCTTTGTCGGCCCATGTCTGCGTGTTGGATGAACAGGGTTTCATCATCAAAGTCAACCAGGCGTGGCGGGAGTTCGCGAGCCAGCAAGGGGCTGATATCCAGCGCTGCTGCGAGGGCAGCAACTATCTGCAGGCGTGCGAGCAGGCTCGGGCCCAGGATCCCGCGGCCACGGTGCTGCCGTGGACCGAAGCGCAGGACTTCGTCACCCGCCTGAAAGAGGTGTTGGCGGGCCGTCTGGACAGCTTTCAGCTGGAATACGCTTGCCCCTCGAGCGCTGGGCCTGCTTGGTATCTGGCACGGGTCTCGCGCGTGCGCGGGGCCGACCCGATGCGCGTGGTGGTGGCGCATGACAACGTCACCGAACTGAAACTGGCGCAAGAAGTGCTGCGCCAGCGCGAAGCGGAATGGCGTGATCTGGCGGCTTCACTGCCGGGCGCCTTGTTTCGTTTTCAAGCCGGCAGCGGGAGGCTCAGCCATTCAAGTACCCACAGTACTCAAAGTGCGCAAAATGCCGAAAGTGCCCAAAATGCCGAAGCGAGCCGCCCGCGCTTTGTATATGTCAGCCCAGGTATTGAAGAACTGATCGGGCTCAAGCCCGAGCAGGTGTTGGGGGATGGCCGAGCGCTGTGGCGTTGTGTCTTGGCCGCTGAACGTGAGGCCTGCAAGGCCTCCTTGCGCCGCGCCCTGAAGCAAGGTCAGGATTGGGAATGCGAGATGCAGATCCGCACCCCGGCTGGCGTGCTGAAGTGGGTGCATGCGAAGGCCAGTGCCAAGCGTGACCCCGACAGCGGCGCCCAGGTCTGGACCGGCGTGCTTTCCGATGTCAGCGCGCGTCGCCAAGCGCAAGCGGCGCTCAAGGTCAGCGAAGAAACCTTCCGAACCTTTTTTGAGACCGTGCCCCTGGGCGTGGTCTATCACGACCGCAGCGGACGCATCACCGCGGCCAATCCGGCGGCCGGCCGAATCTTGGGCCTGGAGGTTGCGCAGTTGCTGGGCAAGACGCCTTTCGATCCTGGCTGGCACGCCATGCGAGAGGACGGCAGCGACTTCCCGCCCGAGCAGCATCCGGCCATGGAGGCTTTGCGCCTGGGTCTGCCGGTGCGCCAGGTGGTGATGGGGGTGCATACGCCCGACGGTGCTCTGGTCTGGTTGCAGGCGCATGCCACGCCGCTGTTCAAACAGTCTGAGTTGACCGAGGTTCATGCCAGCTTTGAAGACATCACCGAGCTGGTCCGTACACGTCAGGAGTTACGCCGCCAAGCCAGCACCGACCATTTGACGGGCGCGGCCAATCGGCGCCAGTTCATGGAGCGGCTGCAGGCCGAGTACAGCCGCATTCAGCGCAAGACCGAGATTTCGAGCTGCGTGGTGACCTTGGATCTTGATCACTTCAAGCAAGTCAACGACAGCCTGGGTCATGCCGCCGGCGATGCGGTGCTGCGCCATGTGACTTTGCTGATGCGCCTGGGAACTCGGCCCCTGGACGTGGTGGCCCGCATCGGCGGCGAAGAGTTTGCCTTGTTGCTGCCCGACACCAGCAGCGAAGATGCCTTTGCTCTGGCCGAGCGGCTGCGGCTGCGCGTCGAACAAAACCCGGCCCAATACCGCAGCGCCGTCATCCCGGTCACGGTCAGCATCGGCGTAAGCCCCATGCGCTGGACCGATGGCAGCGCCGAAACCGCCTTGATCCGCGCCGATCGGGCCATGTATGCGGTCAAGAACCAAGGCCGCAATGGGGTCAAGCTGGGCAGCGGTGACGATTGAGTCTCGGCGCTTGGGCATGATCTTGATCAAGGGCGCACAAGGACGGGGCGCCACAATCGAATGGACCCCAAGCACAGTGGAGGACAAGCAAATGCAAGCAGATCAAATTCGGACCTTTGGGCTTGGCAAATCGATAGCGCTGGCGCTGCTGGCCTGTTCATTGGCGGGCTGTGCGATCGAGATCCAAAACAAGCAAGGTGCCAAAGAGATTGCCGAGGCCGCCAAGCTGCCCGGTTCCGTAGCGGTCGGCTGGCGCGTGTTTCAAGAGAACTGCGCCGCCTGCCATGGCGCCGCCGCGACCGGCACGGTCAAGGCCCCGGATCTTTTGCCACGCGTTCGGGAGATGGGTTCCGAGCGCTTTGCCAATTTGGTGCTGAAGCGCTACGACTGGTCGGCCACACCCAGCGCCGGCAGTGCGGCAGGCCTGAGCCCGCGCTTGCCCGGCCAAGCGCAGATGCCGGCCTGGCAAAGCGACCCGGTGGTGAACGCGCATATCGTCGACCTGTACGCTTACCTGAGCGCACGCTCGGAAGGTACGCAAGGGCCGGGGCAGCCGGCGCGCTAGTTCAGTCCGACGAGGTGCGCGTCTGTGTGAACAGATGCCACAGCGCCGCACCCATGGCGGCAATCACCGGGCCGATGACGAAGCCATTGAGCCCAAAGACCGCCATGCCGCCGAGGGTGGTGATCATGATCACGTAGTCGGGCATCCGAGTGTCTTTGCCGACCAGAATGGGGCGAAGTAGGTTGTCGATCATGCCGATCACCAGCACACCAAAGGCGCTGAGGCTCAGGCCTTCCCAGATGGCACCGGTAAATAAGAAGTACAGCGCCACCGGCGCCCACACCAAGCTAGCCCCGACCGCCGGCAAGATGGACAAAAAGGCCATCAAGACGCCCCAGAGCAGCGCGCCGCGCACATCAAAAAACCAAAATGCCAAGCCGCCCAGCAGGCCTTGGATGGCCGCCACCAGCAGATTGCCTTTGACGGTGGCGCGGATCACCGTGGCGAATTTGTCATAGAGCTCGGCCTTGTGGGCGACGGCCAAGGGGATGGCGCGGCTGAGTTGGGCGACGATTTGTTGGCCGTCGCGAATCAAAAAGAAGGACAGATACAGCGTGATGGCCACGCTGGTGGCGAAGCCGAAGGTGTTTTGCCCCCAGCTGTAGACCTGGCCGGCCAGAAATTGGCTGGTCTTGGCCAAGCCGCTGCTGAGTTGTACTTGCAATGCATGCAGATCGCCCAGGCCGATATTCTTCAGCAAGGCCAGTACGCCGCTGGGCAAGGCGTCAAACAGGCCGCGCAGATAGGGCAAGGGATTGAGCTCGCCCGACTGCAGGCGCAGATACAGGCCGGCGACTTCATTGACCAAGGCGGTGGAGATCAGGGCCACCGGCAAGATGCCGATCAGGAGCACCAGCAGCAGCGTCATCAAAGCGGCCGACGTGGCCCCGATGCGCAAGCGCTGGCGCAGCCGGCGCTGCAAGGGCGCGAACAGCAGCGCGATCACCACGCTCCAGAGAATCGCACCGTAAAAAGGCAGCAAGATCCAGATCAGGGCCGCGGTCACGGCCACCAGCAAGATCAGCAGACTGCCTTTCTCGAGTGGGGTCTGGGCATTCCGGTCGGGGGGGCTCATGGGGCGCGATGATAGCCCCGGGCTTTCACACTCAGTTGGCGCTGCGCTGCTTGTAGTACTCGACCACCAAGGGATCGACACTGACCATCTCGGCGGCGGTCAGTGGGCTCAGGCCTTCGTGCTGTGTTTCTTTGAGCAAGACCTGACCCTCTTTGCTGCTCGAAAACGCCAGCAGGTTTTGACTCAGCTTGTCGACCTGGGCGCGCAAACGTGGATGCGCCAAATAAGCCATGGGCGTCAGCCCCTTGGGTGCCGCGGCAAGCACGCGGAAGCGGCTGCTCAGCTCGGCGGGCAGCAGGGCCAGGGTGGACGCTGAGCCGACGGCGGCAGCGGCGTCGCCTTTCAGCATGCGCTGCACCCCATTGCGCTGGGTTCCCGCCACCAGCAGCTTGACGTCGCGCCCGGGCACCAGGCCTTGGTCGCGCAGATGGCGCAGGGCGATCAAGACATGCACCGCGAAGGGGTCGGCCACCAGCAAGGATTGCTGCGCCAGGCCTTTCAGCTGATGGATAGGGCTGGCTTGCGGCACCAGGATGAGCGGTTCCAGCGGCGCTGTAGCCCGCACCATGGGGATGAAATGTTCTTCCCGATGCAGGATGCGCGCGACATGGGGCGAGGCGCCGACCAGGTCAAAGTCGCCCGCCCGGGCGCGCTCGATGAACTGGCTGAAGTCGGTGGCCGAGCTCAGCCGGCAGGGGCGGGCCATGGTCTTTTCGAACAAGCCGACGATGGGCTCGTACAAACGAGCCAGCTGCTGCACCGGCAGATAGGGCACCATGCCAAAGATCAGCGGGCTACCATTCGTATGTTGTGCCGCCAATTGCGCCGCGATAGGGGGCGAGGCCCATGTCGCGGCCAAGCCGCCCAGCCATGCCAGGCAGCGCCGGCGTCGCAAGACCTCGCTCTCATCCATCATTGACTTCCTGCTCTGCGTTGCCGCGTTTTCTGGGAGCCAAGGCGTCCAGTTCGGCGGGGCGGCTGTTCTCGATTCTTTCGGGGGCGACCCGTGGCAGCTTGATGATGAAACAAGTGCCCTGGCCTTCGACACTTTGTACCGCAATCTGGCCGCCTAGCAGGCCACAGATCAAATTGCGCACGATGGACAAGCCCAGGCCCGAACCGCCTTGCCCCAGCTTGGTGGTGAAAAAGGGCTCAAAGATGTGCTGGGCGGTCTCGGGGCTCATGCCCCAACCATCGTCTTCAATTCGCAATTCAACTTGTTCTCCCACAGTGCTGGCGCTGATGCGCAGCAGTCCAGCTTCACGGCCGCTGAAGGCGTGACGCTCGGCGTTTTGAATCAGGTTGCCAATCACCTGATCCAAGGGGCCGGGGTAGCTGTCCATCGTGATGCCTTCGGGCACGTCCAGCTCGATATGCCAAGGCTTGCGCTTGAGTGTGGGGCCATAGCTCAAGAGCAGGTCTTGCAGCACGCTTTGCAGTTCAAAGTGGCGGCGCAGCTCGGAGCTGTCGTCCACCGCCACGCGCTTGAAACTGCTGACCAACTCGGCCGCTCTTTGCGAGGCGCGCAGCACCAGGCTGGCCATTTGCTCGCCTTGGTCCAGCGCCTCGGTCAGCGCACGACGTGACACCTGCTGGGCTTGCACCATGCCGTTGGTCTTGTGCAAGAGGACCTGCAAGCTGGAGGCGGTGGTGACCGCATTGCCAATCGGGGTGTTCAGCTCATGCGAGATGCCCGCCACCAAGGCGCCCAGCGATGCCAGCTTCTGGGCTTCGACCAACTCGGCCTGGGTGAGGCGCAGAGCTTTGAGCGCATCTTCCAGATGCACGGTACGCAGGGCCACTCTTTGCTCCAAGGCTTCGTTGGCATCCTGCAAGGAGCGCTCGGCGATGCGCAGCGCTTCAAAGCGTTCCGACAAGGTGGAGGACATCTGGTTGAAGGCGCGCGCCAAACCCGCCAACTCATCGCGCCCTTGCGTCTTGATTTGCACATGAGCTTCGCCGGCAGCCATCCGCTCGGCACCTTGGCGCAGATCGCCCAGGCGCGCGGTCAGCAAACGTGACAGATAGACCTGTAGCCCCGCCGCCAGCACCAAGGTGCCCAAGCAGACCGCCAGCAATTGCCAAAACACTTGTTGGGCCGCTTGGCGCTCGCCGATGCGAGTGATGCCAAACAGCGCTTGCCCATAGCTGCGATGGCCCAGGCGCAGGGCGCGCTCGAAGCGCTGTGACTCTTGGCTCTCAGGCGCGCCGGCGCTGGCAATTTGCACGCCCTGACTGTCGCTGATGCGTAAATAACTGAAGTCGCCGCGCTGCACCAGCGCGTGGCTCAGCTCATCAATCGCCCCAAGGTCCGACTCGGCCAGCAAGGGCGCCATGGCGGCCGACAGCAAAGAAGCGCTGCGCTCCGCGGCCCGCTGGGTTTCTTGCGCCATGGCATCCGCCACGATCCAGCGCGTGGCCAGCAAAATCACCAGGGAGGCGACGCTGAAGACCAAAGCGGTCGCCAAAACCAGCCTTTGTTGGAGCGTGTACATGGCTTCTTTTGAGGAGTCCCTGCACGCAAGCATAACGGCCTGCGGGGGCTGCGCTCAAAAAGCCTGTTCGACCCGGTTGCGGCCTTCGCGTTTGGCCTTGTAGAGGGCCGAATCGGCGCGGCCCAGCAGCTCTTCCAGGGCCTCGCTTTCGGTGCGCGGCATGGCCACACCAATGCTGACGGTGGCTTGGATGGGGCCGACCGGGGTATCAAAACTGATTTCCGCCACGCTCTTGCGCAGCCGTTCCGCCAAGCCCATGGCCAGCTCCGCATCGACCTCTTGCCACACCACCGCGAATTCTTCGCCCCCCATGCGCACGGCCAGATCATTGGGCCGCACATGGCTCAGCAGCAGCTTGCCCAGGCCGCGCAGCACGGCGTCGCCAGCCGCATGGCCAAAGCGGTCATTGATGGATTTGAAGTGGTCGAAGTCGATCATGGCGACCACCAGCCCCGCGCCGTCCGGCTCGCCGCTGTGGCGCTGCCGCAAGCGGCCAAGTCGGCTCTTCAAACCGCGCCGGTTCAGCAGACCGGTCAAGGGGTCGATTTCGATCAAAGCCCACAAGCTGCGCTGCAACTCGCTGTTGATCAACAAGAGCACAGACAAGCCCTGCACGATCAACAAGGCAATAAAGAGCAGCAGCCACTGGGCGTTGACGACGCGGGCCATGTCGACCGAACCCGCGAACCAAGGGGTGGAGGTACTGCCGCGCAAGAAGTAGGCGGTCGCCCAAAGCGCCATATCCAGCAGCATCAAGAGCAGTGGGAAGCCGCCGTCGCGGCGCCAGGCGCGCAGCAAGGCAGGCAAGGCCCAAAGCCGCAAGAACGCGCTGACCAAGAGCGTCAGTGATAGCGAAGTCCAGGCCGGCAAAGCCATGAAGGCCGTGGCCATCGAAGCCACGCTTGCCAATGCGACCAGAGTCAGCACCGGCGCCGAGCGCAGCGGTAGTCCCAAAAAGGCGCGCAAGCCCAAGACCACCAGGCCGCTGGACAACACACCTCCGATATGGCCGATGGTTTGCAGCGCCGTCGGCGTGCCAAAGGCCATGCAGAGATTGCGAATCAGCTGCGTCAGCGCGATCGCGGCGAAGGCACCAGTCCAGTACCAAAGCCCATAGCGTCCGCGCGCTTGCCAGGCGCTGCCGGCGGCGATCACCATCATCAGCGTCGCCACCAATTGGTAGACGATCAGCAGCGTGGGCAGGTGCAGGTCGGGGAAGGGGATGAACACTGTCATGGCAATATTGCCATCATTGTCCACGCCCGAGCTGGCTTTTCGCTGGCGGCCTTTGAATACTCCGCTAAGTCGCTCGGTCTAAAGTCTCTATTCCAACCAGCTGCTGATCTCCGCCAGCGGTTTCTTGATGCCGCCGTGCACCGGTACTTGACAGCCGTCCTTGGGGTAGCCCACCACCAGCAGGATCGCCGGCTTCTCGGAATCGGGCCGGCCACACAGTTTGCTCAAAAAGCCCATCGGGCTGGGCGTGTGCGTCAAGGTGGCGAGGCCGGCATCGTGCAGCGCACTGATCAAGAAACCGGTGGCAATGCCCACCGACTCGGGCACGTAGTAATGGCTGTAGCGCTCGCCTTGCGCATCGATGCCGTACTTCTGCGCAAAGATGGCGATCAGCAGCGGCGCCTCTTCAAGAAAGGGCTTGTGCTGGTCGGTGCCCAGCGGAGCCAAGGCGCGCAGCCATTCTTCGGGTGCGCGGCCGTTGTAAAAATTGCGCTCTTCTTCCTCGGCCGCCGCGCGGATCTGGGTTTTGCGCTCGGCATCGGTGATGACCACAAAATGCCAGGGCTGCTGGTTGGCGCCAGACGGCGCGGTGCCGGCCGCCAGCAAGCATTGTTCGATGACGGCGCGATCCACCGGGCGGCTGTCAAAGTCACGCACCGTGCGTCGGCGCAAGAGGCTTTGGTAATTGGCGCGGGCGCGTTCCAACATGGTCTCGCGAGGCAGTTCGCGGTAGCCGCTCAAGGGCTCCATGGCGGGGGCAGGCATTGTGTGCATGAGCAAATTGAAGCAGATGAATGGATGAGGGCGCGCTGCCGCCAGTCGGGTCTTGAGTTCAAGGCTGGGCAACGAGGGCTGACAGTTTCAAAGCGGTTTCAAGCATAACGTTCAAATGCGACGCTGCTGTGTGTGCCAGGTGCTGTGCGGCATTCTGTGCCGCTGTAGCTGCCCTGGCTTGTGCTGAAGTTCGGACATGCCATTCGCCAGCGTTTCATTTTTGCGCCGCGTGCAGGCGTTAGAGTGGAGCCAAGTCGGCGAGGCACGCCCTTACGGCCGGTGAGCTTGTTTTCTTGTAGTTCTAGCCCAGGAGAGTCGAGATGTCTGACGAACCCAATTACCGCACCGGCCGCTGGGCCCTGCATTTCGAAGAGATCGACAAAGAAATCGCCACCTTGGCCATGATGTGTGAAGTGCCCTTGATCCAGCCGGGTGTGATCGAGCGCGTCTTGCATGGTGACATCCTGGTCTGCGGCAAAGAGAAGCCGGCTTCTTTTGGCAAGCTGCGAGGTCTTTTGATGATGCATTACTCGGACCAGGCCAAGGCGATCGAGGTGCTGGGCCCAGAGCAGGCGCTGGCCATCGTCAGTCAGGTGGTGGATCGCCTGCGCGAGCGTTTCGGTGACCGGCTCGGTGCCCCCGAGGCTTGAAGCCCGCCTGATCTAAAACCGTCAACGCAGGAGCCCGCATGGTGGCCTTGAAGAAAACAAGCGCGGAGCGCAAGCCCGCCAAATCCGCTCAGATGGGCAGTCAGGGCTTGGCAATCCATCAGAGTGAAGTCGATGCTGGCTTGCCGACTCAGGAGGCGCGCTCCTCGCTTTCAGCCCGCGAATACGACAAGGCGCTGGAGAAAATGCATATCGAGCTGGTGTCGCTGCAGGAATGGGTGCAGCACCATGGCTTGAAGGTCTGCATCGTGTTTGAGGGCCGCGACGGCGCCGGCAAAGGCGGCACCATCAAGGCCTTGACCGAGCGGGTCAGCCCGCGCGTGTTCCGCGTGGTCGCGCTGCCTGCGCCGACCGAGCGCGAGAAAAGCCAGATGTATGTGCAGCGCTATGTCCAGCATCTGCCCGCCGCCGGTGAGGTGGTGATCTTTGATCGCAGCTGGTACAACCGCGCCGGTGTAGAGCGGGTGATGGGTTTTTGTACCGAGCAGCAATCCAAAGATTTTCTCGCCATCGTACCGGCGTTTGAGAAAGCCATCGTGGCCTCCGGCGTGATCTTGCTGAAGTACTGGCTGGAGGTCAGCCCCGAAGAGCAGACTCGGCGCTTGACCGACCGCATTGAAGACGGGCGCAAGCTCTGGAAGCTCTCGCCCATGGACTTGAAGTCCTACAGCCGGTGGTACGACTATTCGCGCGCTCGCGACGAGATGTTCAAGGCCAGCGACACACCCTGGGCACCCTGGTTTGCGGTGCACTCGGATGACAAGCGTCGTGCCCGGCTCAACATCATTCAGCATGTCTTGCGTAGCATTCCTTACGAGATCTTGCCGCGCGAAAAAATAGTCTTGCCCAAGCGCCAAAAGCGCGGCGACTACCAAGAGACCGACTACCCCTTCCGCTTCGTCCCTGAGACTTTTTGAGGCGGAGAAGTCGACCCGTCAGCGCAGCGACTCAGGTGAATCTTTGCGCCTGTTGACAGGCCGGTTTTCCGGTGCTTCGCCGACTATGATGGCGCGTTTTTCTCCGCTTGATTTGGGCGTCATGTCTGTCGGCCCGCCACAGGATCACCGCATGTATTCAGCCTGCTTTTTCAATTGGATCGGATGCCGCTCATGACGGTGGTGGAGCGTCTGGGTCGACTGCTGCTCGCCTTGCTGGTGATTTTGTGCGCCGCCTGGAGCGCGGTGGCCTTGGCCTTGACCGGGCCGGCGAGTCCGCAGCAGCGCTATGCCTGCCTGGCGGCCTTGGGGCTCAGCACGCTGCTGGCGCTGCTGGGCCTGCTGCCCACGGTGCGCACGCTGTGGCGGCGCTTGGCGCTGGCGGCTTTTGCGGCGATGTTGGTATTCAGTCTTGTGCTGTTCTTTGAACAACAGCCCTCGAATGATCGCAACTGGCGTGAAGAGGTCTCCCGCACACCGTACGCCACCATCAACGGCAACAACGTCACCGTTCATGAGGTGCGAAATTTTGATTACCGCAGCGAGCTGGATTTCACACCGGCCTGGGAAGAGCGGCGCTATGACCTGAACAAGTTCGAGGGGGTGGACCTGGTCACCTCGTATTGGATGGGCCCGCACATCGCCCATGTGTTTCTCAGCTTTGCCTTTTCAGACGGCAAGCATCTGGCCATTTCCATCGAGACCCGCACCGAGAAGGGTGAGGGTTACTCGACGCTGAAGGGCTTCTTTCGGCAATATGAGTTGTTCTATGCCGTGGGTGACGAGCGCGACCTGATCCGCGTGCGCAGCAATTACCGGCAAGACCCGCCGGAGGATGTGTATGTCTACCGCCTCAAGGGCAGCCTGGAAGGCGGCCGTCGCTTGTTCCTCGAGTACCTGCGGCATATGAATGAGTTGAAAGAAAAACCGGCCTTCTACAACAGCTTGTTCACCAACTGCACCACCAATATCTGGCTCAATGCGCGCATCTACCCGGCGCAACTGCCTTTGAGTTGGAAGATCATTGCCAGTGGCCATGTGCCCGAGTATTTGTTTGAGCTCGACATGCTCGACGCCGATGCCGGCTTGGATCTAGCCGCGCTACAGCGGCGCTCGCACATCAATGAGCGTGCCAAGGCGGCTGATCAAGCCAGCGACTTTTCAGCGCGCATCCGGGCGCCAACGCTGCAGACAGTGGCCGGGCAGGACAAGCCAGCCAAACTGACGGCCAATCAGACGGCCAAGAAAGCCGGCACATCGAACGCTGCCAATAGCGGCAACAATGGCAACCGCGCGGGTGGCCCTGCAGTCAAACAACCCTAGGGTCTAGGTGCCAGCTTCGCCTCACCTTCCCAACGCTTGCGCCTTCGTTCTTGTATGTCTTCAGTCATGAACTTTCCTAGCCGTCGCAGCTCGGCGGTCTTGCTGGTGATCACGGCTTTGTTGAGCATGGCCGCCTGCAAAAGGGCGGCCGCCGTGCAGCCGGTGCCGTCCGAGGCGCAGGCGGCTGAGGCGGTAGCGCCGACCCCCAAGCCCAAGCGACCGAAGATTTGCCTGGTTTTGTCGGGCGGCGGGGCTCGGGGTGCTGCGCATACCGGTGTTTTGCGGGTCTTGGAAGACTTGCGGGTGCCTATTGACTGCATCACCGGCACCAGCATGGGCGCGCTGGTCGGGGGCGCCTATGCCACGGGCATGAGCGTGGATGAGATGGATGCGGTCAATGCCGGCATCACGGTGGAAAAGCTCTTCAAGGAAAAGGCGCCTCGCAAAGAGCTGACCATGCGGCGCAAGCAAGACGATTTCTATAACTTCGTCGGCCCCGAGATCGGCGTGGGCGCCGAGGAAGCGGTGGCGACCAAGGGCTTTGTGTCGGGCGTGCAGCTGGAAAGCGTGTTGCGCCAGCTGACCAAGGTGCGTGGCTACCGGGACTTTGACAACCTCCCGATTCCTTTTCGCGCCGTGGCCACCGATTTGGTCAGCGGCAAGGCGGTGGTTTTCAGCGAGGGCGATATCTCCAATGTGATGCGCGCCAGCATGGCGGTGCCCGGGGCGGTGGCGCCGGCCGAGATCGGCGGCCTGCTCCTGGTGGACGGCATGTTGACCAGCAATCTGCCGGTCGATGCAGCGCGGGCCATGGGGGCCGATGTGGTGATAGCCGTCAATGTCGGTACGCCCTTGCTCAAGCGCGAGCAACTCAATGGCGTCTTGGGCGTGGCCAACCAGATGCTGAACATTCTGACCGAGCAGAATGTGCAAGCGTCTTTGGCCTCTTTGAGGCCTGGAGATATCTTGATCTCGCCCGATCTCGGCGACTTCTCCACCGCTGACTTCGACCATTTGAGCCAGATTGCCCCCAAGGGCGAGATCGCGGCTCGGTTGGTGGCCCAGCAGCTGAGCCGTTACTCGGTGTCGCCGGAGGAGTATGCAGCCTTGCGCCAGCGGCAAAAGGCCACGGTCTCGGCCGATTTGCGGCCGGTGGATGAGCTGCGCTTCGTCAATCTGAAGCGCGTCAATCCCGAGGCAGCCGCCTCGCTGATGGTGACGACGGCGAATGCGCCGATCAAGCAGGAAGTGCTGGACGACGATATGCGCCGGCTCTACGGCAGCGGTGACTTCGAGCATGTCAACTACCGTGTCCTGACCGAGAAGAACAAGCGCATTTTGGCCATCGAAGCTCTCGAAAAGAGCTGGGGCCCGAACTATCTGCGTTTCGGCCTGGGCATGAGCAGCGACTTTGGCAGCGAGTCGCAGGCCAGTTTGTTTGCGTCCTACCGCCGCACCTGGATCAACTCCCTCGGTGCCGAGTGGCGCACCGATCTGCGCTTTGGCTACAACCACAGCCTGAACAGCGAGTTCTATCAGCCCCTGGACGCGCGTCAGGATTGGTTTGTCGCGCCCAGCCTGAATGTGGGGCGCAGCACCATCTCGGTTTACGCCGGCGATGCCCGCCAGTCGATTTTCACTCTGGTGTCGAGCCAAGTCGGGCTGGATCTAGGCCGGCATTTCTACCAATACGGCGAGTTCCGCTTGGGCGCGCAGCGGGGACGCGTCAGCGCCCGTCTCAATACCGGGGACGGCATCGGTGTGCCCCGATCGGCTCAAGTGTCCACGGGCGGCTTGAATGCGCGTTTGCAGTTGGATCGCTTGGACAGCGTGCTGTTCCCACGTTCCGGTTGGCTGGCAGGTGCCAGCCTGTTCCGATCGATGAAGAGCATGGGTGCAGATGATGACTACACCAAGTGGGATGCCACGGCGGCGGGGGCCTATACCTTTGGCGAGAACACCCTCAATCTGGCGCTGGTCGGTGCCGGCCCCATGGGCAACAATGACTTGCCCGGACACAGTCTGGTTCAGTGGGGCGGCTTCCTTCAGCAGTCCGGCTATGCCCAGGGTCAGCTCTTGGGTCAGCGCTTGGAATTCGCCCGCCTGATGTATTACCGCCGGGTGTCTCAGGGCCAATTGTTGGAGGGCGCTTACGGCGGCTTGTCGCTGGAACTGGGTCGCGTGACCGGCCCTCTGATGTGGGTCAACTCGGAAGCCTGGCGCAAGTCGATGGCGGTCTATGTTGGCCTGGACACCTTTGTCGGCCCGCTCTATTTCGGCGCCGGCCGTGCGTCCGATGGGGCCACCAGCTTCTATCTGGTGTTGGGAAGCGTCTTAACGCCGGGGCGGTAACATCGCCCCCCGAAGGGCGGGAAGGGCGTCATGCCTCCACTGGCCCAGGCGCGCTGAAAGGCTGACGCCGCGTTCTCCTGCCGTCTGACTGAATCCATTGCGCCCACCATGACCCTCAAACGCGTTTTCCTTGCCTTGCTGGTGCTTGCCGTATTGCTAACCGGCTACTTCTATGTCGCGTTGAACTGGAGCTATTCCTCGGGTGAACGAGCCGGCTGGATTCAGAAACTCTCCCGAAAGGGCTGGGTCTGCAAGACCTGGGAGGGCGAGCTGGCCTTGGTGTCGATTCCTGGCAGCTCGACCGTCGAGAAGTTTCAGTTCACGGTGGCGAATGACGCCGTGGCGGCCGAGCTGACCGAGGTGATGGGCAAACGCGTCACGCTGCACTACGAGGAGAAAGTGGGCCTGCCGACCTCCTGTTTTGGTGAGACGCGGCACTACGTGACCAAGGTGGCGGTGGCCAGCGATATCTCGCTCTCGCCCGGCGTGGTGGTGCATACCAATCCGGCCGAGCCTGCAGCGATACCCGCCAGCAGCCCAGCGGCTTCGAACTGAGATGAGTCATCCCGTTTTGGCCTTTATCGGCGGCGGCAATATGGCCAGCGCTATCATCGGCGGCTTGCTGGAGAGTGGCCATCCTCGCGATCGGCTGATCGTGGTGGAGCCCTACGCCCCGCAACGCGACAAGCTGGCTTCTGACTTCGGTTTGCAAGCCTTGGCGAGCGCCGATGCCTCGTTGGCGCAGGCCGATTTGCTGATGTGGGCCGTCAAGCCGCAGATGTTTGCAGAAGCCGCCGCGCCTCTTGCCTCATTTGCGCCCTTTGTTGGCCAGGCCTTGCATTTGTCGGTGATGGCCGGCATTCGCAGCGAGGCCTTGCTGCAAGCGTGCGGCGCGGCACGCATCGTGCGCGCAATGCCCAATACCCCGGCCTTGATTGGGCGCGGCATGGCTGGGCTCTATGCCCGCCCCGAAGTCAGCGCCGCAGACAAACAGTTGGTCGAGCGCGTCTTGGCGCCCACCGGCGAGCTGATGTGGTTGGCGCAGGAGTCCGATCTGGATGCGGTCACCGCCTTGTCCGGCTCCGGCCCGGCTTACTTCTTCTATTTCATCGAAGCGATGGAAGCTGCCGCCGTCGAGATGGGCTTGAGCGCTGAGCAAGGCCGTCAGCTGGCCCTGGCCACCTGCGCCGGCGCGGCCGCCTTGGCCCAGCAGTCCACAGAGTCGCCGGCGACCTTGCGCGAGCGCGTCACCTCCAAAGGTGGCACCACCTATGCGGCGCTCAGCAGCTTGCAGGCCGATGGGGTCGGGGCGGCCATACAGCGCGCCGTCAAGGCGGCGCAGCAGCGCGCCCGGGAACTGGGCGACGAATTCGGCCAAGCCTGAGTCTAGGGCTGCGCATCGATGGGGCTTGCCAGTCGACTCAGTCTGCGCGCTTGGCTGCGTGCGCCCGGCTCTCTCAGTCGCCGCTTGGCGCTGCTGGGCGACCGCTTTGAAGTGCAGTTATTGAGCCAACGCACCGCGCCGCTGCGCAGCCGTGAGCTCGATGCTCTGGGGCGCCCGCGCCGTGGCTGCACCCTGGTGCGTGAGGTGATTTTGCGGGTCGACGGCCAGCCCCTGGTCTGGGCGCGCTCCAGCCTGCATTCCACCGCCTTGGCCGGGCCCTGGCAAGCCCTGAAGGGTTTGGGGCCACGGCCACTGGCCGATTTGCTCTATGCCGACCCTCGGGTGCACCGCAGCGAATTGCAGCCCGTACGGCTGGCCCGCTATGGCCACACCCGCCGTCAAATGGAAAAACAGTGGCTGGTGGCCACCGGTACCGCGGCTTCCAAGCAGATGTTGTGGTCCCGCAACTCGGTTTTTAGCCGCTGCGGTGCCCAGTTACGTGTGATGGAATTGTTCAATCCTGAATTGGCTGCATATATACCGACTATTGGACGCGTTAGGGGCCGCACAAAAGCGCACAATCGGTCGTAGAATTACAAATTAGGGGGGTTCATCAGCCGTATTGAGGAATCTCATGAAAACACGAGACATTGTCATTTTTAGCGGTGAACAGTTTGCTGTTCCCCAATGCATCCAGCGCATTGACCACCAGAGCACACATGGTTGGCAACTGCGTTATGGCGGCACCAAGCTCTTCTCCGACCACTCGCAAGACGGCAGCGGTGCCGCAGCAGCGCTGGCCCTGGCGACCAAAGAATTGTTGAGCCGAATTGCCAAGCTGCCTGCGCCCTCCCGGCTGCAACGCAAGCCCAGTGGCAACAAGGGTAACGATTTGCCGGTCGGCATCTCCGGGCCCATCGTGCGTCAGCGTGCCAGCAGCCGCGTTCGCGACTGTAGCTTTGCCGTGTCCTTGCCCCGTTATGGTGCCGCGCCGCGTGGCCGCAGTGTCTACATCGGCACTGAGAACACCTACACGATCGAGAAGTACCAAGCCGCTCTGGCCAAGGCCGTGGAATTGCGCGCCAAGGCCGAAGAGTCTTACCAGCGTGCGGCCACTCGGGCCAAACGTGCCGAAGGCAAGGCACTGAAAGAATTGCTCAAGTCCGCCAAGGCCTGAGCTTTGGCCGGCAGGTGAGCGCAGGCTTTGGCGGCCCGGCCGTTTTCGGTCGCTGCCAAGCTGTGCTCGCGATGCGGGCTCAGTGTGTCGGTATTCCGATCGACTCAGCGCTAAATTGCGCCTAGTCAGGCCTGCTCAGCGCAAGCCTAGATCGAGTGCGGTGCCCGCAAACACCGCCAGACCCAGCCAATGGTTCTCGCGGAAGGCCTTGAAGCAGCCCTCGCGGCTGCGGTCTTTGATCAAGCGGTAGTGCCAGACCACCTGGGCTGCGGCCACCGCGATGCCCAGCAAGAACACCCGCCCCAGGCCCAGGCGCAGTCCCAGCGCCGTCCACAGACCCAGGTAGATCGCATAGAAGGCCATCACCCCGGCCACATCGAAGCGGCCTAAGGTCAGCGCCGATGTCTTGATGCCGATGCGGATGTCGTCGTCGCGGTCGACCATGGCGTATTCGGTGTCATAGGCCAGCACCCAAAACAGATTCGCCACCAGCAGCGCCCAGGCCGACAGCGGCACGGCCGCCTTGATAGCGCCCAAGCTCCATTCAGTGCCGCCCAGAGCCGCCGAGAAAGCCATCGGGATGCCAAAGCTGAAGGCGACGCCCAGAACCGCCTGCGGCATGTTCAATACGCGCTTGGCATAGGGGTAGAGCAGGGTGACCGCCAACGCCGCAAAGGATAGCAAAATGGTCGGCGCATTGGTGGTCAAGACCAGGCCAAAGGCTAGCAAGGCAAGACCTGCCCCCAGAATCACTGCTTCTTTCACCGAAACCTCGCCGCTGGTGACCGGCCGGTTGGCGGTGCGTTTGACGTGTTTGTCGAAGTCTCGGTCGGCCACATCATTGACGCAGCAACCGGCCGAGCGCATCAGGACCGTGCCGAGTGTGAACACGATCAGCAGATGCCAACCGGGGAAGCCATCGGCGGCGATCCAAAGCGCGCACAGCGTGGGCCAGAGCAAAAGCAACCAGCCGGCGGGTCGGTCCCAGCGGATCAGGTTCAGGTAGGAGGCGAAGCGGGAAGTCGACATGGGGGCAGTTTAGCCAGCCTTTGGCGGCCGGCCCCTGCCGACAAGATGCTGCCAGCCTGGCCATCAGAGAGCCAAAGCGCCCTCAGGCGCGCATCTTGTTGGTGAATTCGCGCATCGTTGGCGATTGCTGAACGGCGGCAGCGCGAATTCTGGCGATATGGGCCAGCACATCTTGACTGATGGCTGGCGCCAGAAAGCTTGATTGGCCGATGCCTTTGGACGGCAGCCTGCCCATGCCGGCCAGAATGTAGAAGTAGTTGCCGGCGACGAAGAGCGACTGCTTACGCTGAATGTCGGTGTTATGGGGTAGCTTCTCATCCCACAAGTCCAGCAGTTCTTGCAGGCTCGGCGGAATCACCACCTCCTCGGTGTAGTCGCGCCAGAACGGTGTGTCGCGGCGACCCGAGATCACGTAGTGCAGCAAGATGAAGTCGCGCAATTCGTCGTACAGATCGGCCATCAAGGCATTGAACTTGTTTCGACCCTGCGCGGCCGAGGCGGTAGCGGGCAAGAAGTCGACGAACGACTGCAAGGCGCGCTCAATCAGATAGATGCCCGTCGATTCCAGCGGTTCGATAAAGCCACCGGCCAAGCCCAGCGCCAGGCAATTTTTCTCCCACATGCGGGCACGATGGCCGATGCGCATTTTCAGCAAGCGGGGCTCCGCCATCGGAATTGCCGAACCATGCATCTGCCGCAGCGTGGCGAGAGCCTCGTCGTCGGAGCAATGGGCGGACGAATACACATAGCCTGTGCCGGTGCGGGACTGCAGGTCGATCTCCCAGGTCCAGCCGGCGCCGCGGGCGGTGGCGGTGGTGTAGGAGCGCAGCGGCTGTTGCGCATCCCGGTGGGCAATCGGGCAGGCGACGGCGCGGTCGCACAAGAGGCTGTCCGCATACGACACCCAAGGCGCATTGAGTGCCTTGCCGATCAGCAGGCCGGCAAAGCCGGTGCAGTCGATATACAAGTCGGCCGTCAGGCGCTGGCCATCTTTCAGCCGCACGGCCTGGATGCCTTCCTCTCCGACCTCCACTTCTGTGACTTCTCCATAGCTGTGCTGCACGCCGCGCTCGCTGGCCACCTTGCGCAAGAGCGCCGCAAGCTTGATGGCATCGAGATGGTAGGCGTAGGTGATGGGGGCCTGGTAGTCGGGCGAGTTCAGGAACTTCGGTGACTGGTTGGTCTCAAACAAGGCCGTTTGCACGACGCCGGCCTCGTCAAAAGCCTGCTCCGTCAAGCCACGCTGGCGCAGGTTCATCCAATGCAGCATGGTCGAGTGGCCGGCCAACTGAATCGGGTGGTCGAAGGGGTGATCGAAGTGGTCGGCGCTGGCCGAGCCGCCATGCTTCCAACCATTGAAACGGATACCGTTCTTCAAAGTGGCGTCCGCTTGTGTGAACAGGGCGGACTCGGGAATGCCTATCGTTTGCAGGGTGGTCAGCAGGGTGGGGACGGTCGCCTCGCCGACCCCGATGCTGCCGATTTCAAGCGACTCGACGAGACGAATCTGCAGCGGCAATTCAGGGTTTGAGCCCAGTACACGTTGCAAATAGGCGGCCGCCAGCCAGCCGGCGGTGCCGCCGCCCACAATCAAGATCGAACGGTAAGGAATCATGGGGAACTCAGACTAAATCAAGGCGACCAGGTTGGCCGCAGCCTCGAACTTCGGCATTCACCCTGAGTCCTTGAGCGGGCCAATGTGAATGCGTGCCGAAGTACGAGGCGGTAGCCGCGCGGCGCCAAAGCTTGGCTCAGGGCTTGCTGAGAGCCGTCACTTTCTGGCGTCGACGCGTCGTCAGCAGCAAGCCTGCCAAGGCCGATCCGGCAAGCAGCAAGGAAGCCGGCTCGGGTACTGCGGCGGCTTTTTCCACCAACACGTCAAAGCTGATCGTGTTGAGCTTGAACTGCCCGGTCGTCGCTTGGACGCCGACCCCCAAGATGCCATCGCTTCGCACGTCCAACAAGGCCGCCGCGTCGAAACTCAGGCTGGTATCCAGCCCGCCATAGATCGCGCTGTAGGTGTCGCGCTGTTGGGCGTAGCGGTTGTCATAGCTGCAGTTGCCATACCAGTCGGTGCTTTTGCAGACCTGGGTTTGAAAACGAGCAGGGCCATAGCTGCCGGCAGAACTGCTGCGGGTGTCGGCCACATCGCTTGCGCTGCTGTTACCAATCAACAGTCGCATGGCGTCCGCGACCAAATCCTCATGCTGCCAGTCGATGGATTGGGTGGATATGGTGTCTTGAATCGTGTATTGGCGGTACTCCTTGCGAGCATTGCCGCAAGGTCTGTTGCCCCAAAAGCCGCAGTCATTGGTGTCCGGGATGTCATACAACAAATACTGAGCTTGGTGACTGGACTGTCCGGTGACCTGATACGCACCGTAAGCAATATTTGGGAGCCCGCCGTAATACTGCACGTCGGAGTAGCCATGCAGCGTGGCGTTAGCCGAAACGATGTCCTTCGACGAATAGCCCTGGCCGGACAAAAAGCTGCCTAAATCGAATTTCAGACTGACGCTGTTGCGATCCAGCGAGTTGCTGAGTTGGAAGGTCTGGCTGAGCAGCACGGGCGCGGCGAACACCGGCGTGCTGGCGATGCAGCCGGCGGCCACGAGCGCCAGGCTGAGACGATTCTTGCGTTGCATGGGATTGCTCCTCTATCGGTTGGCGTCGCACAGCAGAAGAGCGTGCAGATCGGCCACGCAGTGTCAGTGCGTGGGCCACCCAATTCGGCTTTGTCATCGCCGGGGAGTTTTCAATCGCGTGAAATGCGAACGAGAAGTGTGGCATTTCTAATCCCTCATTTGGGCGGAGCAAGGCCAAGCTGCAATCCGCAGCCTGGGCAAGACCTGGCCCCAGCACCCGCGCGCGTTATCGAGACGGCGTCGCTGGCGACCGGCCCGTTGGTGGTGGCTTTGACATGCTGGCCAAACTCTTTGCCTGCCGCATCGTTAATGCATCACGGTCCGAGTGCGTTCGCACCGTGCCCCGTGTGAAGGCGAGGGAGAGATTGCGGCTGGCGTCGATATCGACGGCGATGCCCAGAGCGCTCAAGGGGGGCCAGAGCAGCCAGCCAGCGCAGGCAGGCCGGTCTCAGCGGAACGGCTTCAGATCGGCAGCGCAAAGGGGTGGCGGTATGCAGCTTGTTGAAACTTTTTTGCAAGCCGAAGGGCCCGGTGGGCATCTGTGAGGCTCTAAGGCTCCAATTCCCGGTTGTCGGCATTGCAGGCTTGCGCTACTCTGTGATTAGCTTGGGTCGTATTGACTCTCAATTGGGAGTGGGTGCATGACGAAGAAAAAAGTTCTCATCGTTGACGACAACGCCGACATCTTGGCCTTGCTGCATGCGACGCTGGATTTGGCCGAGGTGTTCGAGGTGCATGAAGCCCGCGATGGAACTGCGGCGGTGGCGGCTGTGGCCACCTTGCAGCCCGAGATTGTCTTGATGGATATCATGATGCCCGGCCCCATCGATGGGGTGGAGGCCTGCAGGCAGATCAAGGCGGCTGGAGGAGATGCGGCGCCCAAGGTGGTGCTGATCAGCGCCAAGCCGGTCGATCAAATCAAGGAAGGTGCCAAGTCCTGCGGCGCCGATCTCTTCATTGCCAAGCCCTTCGGGCCTGTGCAACTGGTGGAGAGTTTGACGGCGCTGTATCGGACTTGAATCGATGGGGCGGCGCGAGCGACCACGCCCCGCCCATCGCTTCAGACTCAGCCGCCGCGCCGTTTCTCCAGCAAGGCCAGCGCCTCGCCCACCACGCCGCGTCGGAAGGCCAAGACGCAGACGATAAAGATCAGGCCGGTCACCAGGCTGACCGACTCGCCCAGGCCGTTGAACCAGTTGATACCGCTGAGCTCGGCCAGGCCCTTGCCCAGGTCACCGATTTTGTTCTCGAGCGCAATGATGATCAGCGCGCCGACCATGGGCCCGACCAAGGTGCCCATGCCGCCCACCAGGGTCATCAAGATGACCAGGCCCGAAGTGGTCCACAAGGCATCGGTCAGCGTGGCAAAGCCCAACACCAAAGTCTTGGTGGCGCCGGCCAGGCCGGCCAGCGTGGCCGAGAGCACAAAGGCCAGCAGCTTGAAGCGATCGACGTCATAGCCCAGCGAGATGGCGCGCGGCTCGTTCTCACGGATGGAGGTCAGCACCTGGCCGAAGGGTGAATGCACGGTGCGATAGATCAGCCAGAAGGCGGCGATGAAGATGGCCAGCACCACGTAGTACAAGACCAGATCGTTCGACAGGTCCAGGCCGAGAAAGCTGCCGCGTGGCACCGATTGCAAACCGTCTTCACCCCCGGTGAACGAGGCCTGCAGAAAGAAGAAGTAAAGCATCTGGCTGAGCGCCAGCGTGATCATCGAGAAGTAAATCCCGGTGCGCCGAATCGCCAGCAGACCGATGGCCAAGCCTACGACGCCTGCCGCCAGCGCGCCGAAGATCAGACCCAGCGGTGCCGACAGGCCCCAGACCTTCAGCGCATGGCCGGCGCCGTAAGCGGCCGTGCCCAAGAAGGCCGCATGGCCGAAGCTGAGCAGGCCGGTGAATCCGATCAAGAGATTGAAGGCGCAGGCGAACAGCGCGAAGCACAGCACCTTCATCACGAAGATGGGGTACACGCCCAGGGCCGGCAGCAGGGCGATGGCGCCGAACAAAGCGGCGTAGCCGAGGAGGGGGTTCTTCTGGAGGCTCATTTTTCTTTCCCGAACAGACCCGCAGGACGGACCAACAGCACGATGGCCATCACGACGAACACCACCGTGCTCGAGGCCTCGGGATAGAACACCTTGGTCAGACCCTCCACCAGCCCCAAGCCCAGGCCGGTCAAGATGGAGCCCAGGATGGAGCCCATGCCGCCGATCACCACCACCGCAAACACGACGATGATCAGATTGCTGCCCATCAGCGCGCTGACCTGCAGAATCGGCGCCGCCAGCACGCCGGCAAAGGCGGCCAAGGCCACGCCGCCGGCGTAGGTGAGCGTGATCATGCGCGGCACATTGATGCCGAAGGCTTGCACCAGCTTGGGGTTCTCGGTGCCGGCCCGCAGCGTGGCGCCCAGCGAGGTCTTCTCGATCAAGGCCCAAACGGCCAGGCAGACGGTGATGGAGGCCACCACCACCCAAGCCCGGTAATTCGGCAAAATCATGAAGCCCAGATTGGTGGCACCCTGCAGCGCCTCAGGCACCGAATATTGCTGGCCCGACACGCCGTAGAAGCTGCGGAAGATGCCTTCCATCACCAGCGTGATGCCAAAGGTCAGCAGCAGGCCGTAGATGTGGTCCAGCTTGTAGAGCCACTGCAGCATGGTGCGCTCGATGATGATGCCCACCACGCCCACGACGGCCGGCGCCAGCAGCAACATCACCCAGTAATTCAGCCCCAGGTACTCCAGCCCCATCCAGGCCAGAAAGGCGCCCATCATGTAGAGCGCGCCGTGGGCGAAGTTGATGATGTTGAGCATGCCGAAGATGACGGCCAAACCCAGCGACAGCATCGCGTAAAACGAGCCGTTCACCAGGCCCAGCAGTAACTGGCCCAAGAGGGCGGGCAAGGGGATACCGAAGAGATCTGTCATGGTGTGTCTTTGCTGACCCTGGATGCCCGCCGGGCCGCTCCCAAGGGCGGCCAGGGCCGATGTCGATGCCGGCCCACGCCGGCGTCGATCGGCGTCCCCTCGTGGGCTGAGGCCGCACACATCACACCCTGCGGGTGCGATGTGGCTGCCGAAGTGCTGCGGCGCCTGCCGCAGCGCGGGCTGCAAGCCCGCTCAGACGCGCGCGCGTTCAGCGACGCGGGTGTGAGCGAGGGGTTCATTTCTTCACTGCGGGGCACTTGGAATCGGCCAGCTTGGTGAAGGCCTCATCGCCAGGGATGCGGGTCACGACCTTGAAATAATCCCAGGGTTCCACGGAGTCTTTCTGTGACTTGACCTGCAGCAGGAACATATCGTGGACGAAGCGGCCGTCTTCCTTGCGGATCTGACCCTTGGAGAAGAAGTCATTGATCGGCGTGGCCTTCATATGGGCCAGCACCTTGTCGGCGTCGTCGGTCTTGGTGGCTTCCACGGCCTTCAGATAGTTCCAAGCGGCCGAGTAGTCAGCGGCCTGCAGCGACGAAGGCATGCGCTTCATCTTCTCGAAGAAGCGACGGCTCCAGGTGCGTGCTTCGGGCGTTTGGTTCCAATACCAGCTGTCGGTCAGGTACATGCCTTCGGTGGTCTTGAGGCCCAGCGAGTGAACGTCGTTGATGAACATCAGCAGACCGGCCAACTTCATGGTCTTGGTGACGCCGAATTCATTGGCGGCCTTGATGGCATTGATGGTGTCGCCACCGGCATTGGCCAGACCCAGAATCTGCGCGCCGCTGCCCTGGGCCTGCAGCAAGAAGGACGAGAAGTCGCTGGCATTGAGCGGGTGCTTGACGCTGCCCACCACCTTGCCGCCGCTCTTGGCCACCACCGCCGCGGTGTCGGCCTGCAGTGAGGCGCCAAAAGCATAGTCGGCGGTCAGGAAGTACCAGCTCTTGCCGCCGCCCTTGGTGACGGCCGCGCCTGTGCCATTGGCCAGGGCCACCGTGTCGTAGGCGTAGTGGATGGTGTAAGGCGAGCAGTCCTCATTGGTCAGGCGGGCCGAGCCGGCGCCAATGACGATGAAGGGGCGCTTCTTCTCGGCCGCGATCTTGGCCATGGCCAGATTGGCGCCGGAGTTGGTGCCGCCGATCAACATGTCCAGACCCTGGGTGTCGATCCACTCGCGCGCCTTGCTGGCGGCCACGTCGGCCTTGTTCTGGTGGTCGGCGAAGATCAGCTCGATCTTCTTGCCGGCGACCATGCCTTTCATATCGGCAATGGCCATCTTGATGGCTTCGACGCCGCCGGCGCCGTCGATGTCGGCGTAGACGCTGGACATGTCGGTGATGATGCCGATCTTGACGACGTCACCGGAGATCTGCGCCTGGGCGGCGCTGCCGATGAGGCCGCAGGCGGCCAGGCTGGCGAGGGCAATGCGCTTGAAACTGGGGTTCATGGGTTTGTCTCCTTCAAGGGGTCAATCGGTCGGTCAATCTGTCAATCGGTCAATCAAACGATTCATCAAACACTGAGCAATTCATCGAGCTTGGCCTGCTTGGCGGGCAGCTCGGCCGCAGGGAAGGACTCCACCACCTCCCCATGCTCTACCACCATGAAGTGGTCGGCCAGCGGGGCGGCGAAGCGGAAGTTCTGCTCCACCATGACGATGGTGAAGCCCTGCGCCTTCAGCGTTTTGATCATGCGGGCCAGGGCTTGCACGATCACCGGCGCCAGGCCTTCGGAGATTTCATCCAGCAGCAAGATGTCGGCGCCGGTGCGCAGAATGCGTGCCACTGCCAGCATCTGCTGCTCGCCGCCCGAGAGCCGCGTGCCCGGGCTGTGGCGGCGCTCGGCCAGATTCGGGAACATGGCGTAAATCTGCTCATCCGTCATCGGCGTACCGCGGCCGCCGCTCAGGCGCGGCGGCAGGTGCAGGTTTTCTTCGGTCGTCAGCGAGGCAAAAATGCCGCGCTCCTCGGGGCAATAACCCAGGCCCAGATGCGCGATGCGGTGGGTGGGCATGGCGATGGTTTCCACCCCATGCACCTTGATCGAGCCCTTGCGAGCGCCGGTCAGGCCCATGATGGCGCGCAGCGTGGTGGTGCGGCCAGCGCCGTTGCGACCCAATAGGGTCAAGACCTGACCCTTGTTGACGCTCAGATTGATGCCGTGAAGGATGTGACTTTCGCCGTACCAAGCATGCAGGTCGGTGATTTGTAGCGCGACTTCAGCCATGCTCAATGCGCCCCTTGAAGTTCAGCGGCTTCGCTGCCCATATAGGCCTCCAGCACGGCCGGATGCTTGGACACCTCGGCGTAATTGCCCTCGGCCAGCACGGCGCCACGCGCCAGCACGGTGATGCGGTCAGCGATCTTGGCCACCACTTTCATATTGTGTTCAACCATCAACACGGTGCGGCCCTCGGCCACGCGCTTGATCAAGTCGGTGACGCGGTCCACGTCCTCATGGCCCATGCCCTGGGTGGGTTCGTCCAGCAGCATCAGCGTGGGTTCCATGGCCATGGTGGTGGCGATCTCCAGCGCGCGCTTGCGGCCGTAGGGCAGGTCACCGGCCTTGAGTTGGGCCATATCGCGCAGGTCCACCAGTTCCAGCAGCGCCAAGACGCGGGCGTCCAGCTGCTTCAGGCCGGTCAGCCCCTTCCAGAAATGAAAGCTGGTGCCGGTGAAGCGCTGCAGGCCGATGCGCACGTTTTCCAGCACGGTGAGATGCGGGAAGACGGCCGAAATTTGGAAGGAGCGGATCACGCCCCGGCGGGCAATCTCGGCCGGCTTCTCGGCGGTGATGTCCACTCCGTTGAGATGGATGCTGCCGCGGGTTGGCTCCAAGAACTTGGTCAGCAGATTGAAACAAGTGGTCTTGCCGGCGCCGTTCGGGCCCAGCAAGGCATGAATGGCGCCGCGTTGCACCCGCAAGTTCACGCCGTCAACGGCGGTGAAGCCCTTGAAATCCTTGCTGAGTCCGCGTGTTTCGAGGATGAGTTCGCTCACAGTGACCGGGCCGCACCGATCGAGGGCGCGGCATTAGTTGAGTCGCCAATGTAGGGCGTTCCGCACCTCCTTGGCACAGGAATTACCTGTGGGTAGCATTTCGCCAGGGTTAACCCTGGTTTTTGCAAGGAATTCGCTGGGATAACGCCTTATTCCGGCAGGGTGCTCATCAGTCGGCCGAGCAGACCGGCGGCATTGTGAACGCCGTAACGCTGGCGCAGCTTGGCGCGCAGCTTCTCCACCGTGCGGGGTGAGAGGCCCAGTTGTTGGGCGCATTCCTTGGCCGTTTGACCGGAGGCCATGGCCATCAAGACTTCGCGTTCGCGCGGGCTCAGGGTGTCGGCATCGCCGCCACCGGGAATCGGCTCAAAGGTCCAGGCGGCTTCCAAAAAAGGGGCGTTCAAGTGGCGAGCCTGGCCGTGCACCCGGAACCAGCGCATGCTGCCATCGCGATGCCGCATCAAGCGCTCATCACGGTAGCTGCCGCTGCCCAACATGGCAGCTTGAATGCGCGGACCGATGCGGCGGAATTCCAGTTCGGTCGGGAACAGCAGGGCAAAGCTTTGGCCACTGAGTTCTTCGGGCGCGTAGCCGAACATGGCGGCAAAACCGTCGTTCACCCAGGTGAGCACGCGTTCGCTGGACAGGGCCAGGCCCAGGGGACAGAGGGCCGCAAAAGTCTCGGCCGGGGAAAACCCGGGGGTAGTTTTGGGGCTAGGCGCGGCGCTCATGGCTGCGTAGGCTAACCGAATTTGGCGGCGGCTTTGTTAACAGCTGCGCCCTCGGCATGCGCTCGCGCTCCCCCTTGTCCGTAGCTCGCACAAAGGACGCACAAAAGGGCGCGGCGAGCCCAGCGGCTCCATGGTGCCGTTCAGTGGTCGCTGAGGTAGCAGCTGCGGCCTGTGTCCTCACGACCCTGGCCGTTTTCCCGGCCTTCGCCTTCTTCCTCGCTGCAAAGTGCAGCAATCAGTGCGGCGTCCAGGGTTTGGCCGGGCAGCAGCAGTTCTTCATTCGTCCAGCGCTTGACGAGGTGGCCGTTGGCTACGCCGCCGCTGTGCACGTTTTGATAGGCGCGCCGATGCTGCATGGTCACGCCGGCGTTGGCATTGGCAATGAAGCGGCTCTCGCCCAGCTGCCAAGGCTCGAAATAAGCGTCTGCCGCGCGATCGACGGCGCGGAAATAGGCACGCGCGCCCTCTGCGTCGAGCTTGCGGCGTACGGTGCGGGTGATCAGGCCTTGCAGGTGGTCCAGCGCTTCGTCGCTCAGGGCCGAAATACCGGCGGGTGTCAGGTCTTGCCCGGCCAAGGCCTCAGCAAGAGCTTCAGCCAGCGCGGGCGTGGCGGCCAGCTCGGCCGGCAGCACCTGCACCATGGCGGCCACTACAGCATGGTGGGGCGCCACCGCGGTCGCGATGCCGCGGGTTTGCGGCTGGATGGGGCAGCGGATCTCCACAAAGCGCGGCTTGGTCGGGCCCGAGCAGCCATCGTGGTGGTAATACTCACCCTGGCTCAGCCGGCCCTTGCTGGAGCGGCCGCGCACATCCCGATAGGTCGGGTGGGCCGTGGCCACATTCAGGCAGACCACCAGGCCGGTGGCGTCCACCAGTTGGTAAAAGGCTTCGCGGCAAGCCGGGTCCAGCAGCTTGTCGTGCAGATAGTCGCTGGGCGCCGAAGATTCAGCGGTGGCCTCGCCCTCGATCACCAGCACAAAAGGCTTGGGCCGGCGCACGCGCCAGCGGCTGCCGCCGAACTCCAAGATCTCGGTGGCAGCGCCCGCAGCAGGTGCAGCGGTAAGAGGAGCAGTTTCTGGGCATTGAGGCAGCGACATGATGGGCCGAATTTTAGGTGCAGCAGGGCCGCTGAATCCTTGGGCCCTCAGGCATAGTCGGGACTCGTATCCGCAAAGGTCCATGAGCCATGCAATCAGCCCCGCCGCGCGATGACGAGGCCGCCAGCCTGGCGGCCCTGAGAGCCCTGGAGGTGCTGGACAGCAGCCCCGAGCCCGAGTTCGACGCGCTGGTTCGCGCCGCCTCGGTGGTTTGCGGCGTGCCGATCTCGCTGATCAGCCTGATCGATACCGATCGGCAGTGGTTCAAGGCCAATATCGGCTTGGACGGCGTCAGCGAGACGCCGCGCGACTTGGCTTTTTGCGCCCATGCGGTGCTGGGCGACAGCTTGTTTGAAGTGCCGGATGCCCTGCAAGATCCGCGCTTTGCCGACAATCCCTTGGTGGCGACGCAGCCGGACATTCGCTTCTATGCCGGCGCACCGGTCAAGCTCAGCGATGGGTCGCGCATCGGTACGCTCTGCGTCATCGATCGCCAACCGCGGGTCTTGAACGACACCCAGCGCCAGGTGCTGCGTGAGTTGGCCACGGCCGCTGCTCGTTCGCTGGAGGGGCGCAAGGCAATGCGTGCCGTGGCCGCCAGCGAGGCGCGCCTGGACCGCACCGGTCGGCTCGCCGGCGTGGGCGGTTGGGAGCTCGATCTGATCGAACAACGCCTGTACTGGTCCGACGAAACCTGTCGTATCCACGGCCTGCCGGCCGGCTATGTGCCGAGCTATGAAGAGGCGATCCAGTTTTATACGCCGGAGGCAAGGCCCAAGATCTATCAAGCCTTTGAGCAGGCGATTCAAACCGGCCAGGGCTTCGATCTGCAGCTGCCGCAAATTTTGCGAAATGGGCGCCACATTTGGGTTCGGGCCGTGGGCGTTTGTGAATCGGTGGATGGGCGGGCGGCGCGCATCGTCGGGGCTTTTCAGGACATTACCGCGCGGGTTCAAGAGCACCAGGCTTTGGAGCAGGCCCATGGTTTGGTGCGCCTGGCCGCAGACAGCGGCAGCATCGGCATCTGGGACTATGACTTGGTGCAAGGCAGCTTGAAGTGGGACCCATGGATGTACCGGCTGTACGGCCTGGCCCCTAGCGAAACGCTGGGTCCCTACGATTTGTGGGCCCGCCATCTGCACCCGGATGACCGCGCAGCGACGGAGCTTGCCTTGCAAGAGGCCTTGCAGGGCCACAAGCCCTTCTCGACCGAATTTCGCATCATCTGGTCCGACGGCAGCGTGCACCATATTCGTGGCTCCGCGCTGATTCAACGCGATCAAGAGGGCCGGGCGGTGCGCATGGTTGGGGTCAACTGGGACACCACCGAACACCACCGAGCGCAGGCTGACCTGCAAGAGGCCAAAGCCGCGGCCGAGGCGGCCAGCCAGGCCAAGAGCCAGTTCCTGGCCAATATGAGCCATGAGATCCGCACGCCGATGAATGCCGTCTTGGGCATGCTGACGCTCTTGCGCAGGACGCCGCTGAGCGATCGTCAGGCCGACTATGTTGTGAAGACCGAAGGCGCAGCCCGAGCGCTGCTGGGCTTGCTCAATGAGATTTTGGACTTCTCCAAGATCGAGGCCGGCAAGATGAGTCTCGACCCGCAGCCCATGCGCTTGGACCAATTGCTGCGCGATTTGGCGGTGATTCTGTCGGCCAGTGTGGGCAGCAAAAAGCTCGAGTTGCTTTTCGATATCGACTCTAACTTGCCCGAAGAATGGGTGGTGGACGGGATGCGGCTGCGGCAGGTCTTGATCAATCTGACCGGCAATGCCATCAAGTTCACCGAGGTCGGCGAGGTGGTCTTGTCCATCCAAGTGTTGACGCAGGATGCTGCGTCGGTGCGGGTCAGATTTGCGGTGCAAGACACCGGCATCGGCATTGCGCCCGAGAACCAGGCGCGCATCTTTGCCGGCTTTACCCAAGCAGAAGCCTCCACCACTCGACGTTTTGGCGGCACCGGCTTGGGCGTGGCCATCAGCCAGCGTTTGGTGGCGCTGATGGGGGGCGAATTGACGCTGAGCAGCGAGCTGGGGCGAGGCAGCTGCTTTGAGTTCACGCTGCAATTGCAAAAGCTCAGCACGCCAAGCCGCCAGCCCAGGCCGCGTGTCCTCGCGTCAGAGCCGGGTATGCGCCGCGCTCTGGTGGTGGATGACAATGCCTTGTGCCGCGAGGTGCTGGGGCGCTTGTGTGCGGCCCAAGGCTGGCAGGTTGAACTGGCAGCCAGTGGCGATGAGGCGATTGCCATGCTGCAGTCGCAGGCCAGCGCCGGCCTTGCGCCTTTTCAAGCCTTGTTCATCGATTGGCAGATGCCGGGTCTGGATGGCTGGCAGACCATGGCTCGCATCCGCGAGCTGGGCTTGTCTGGCGCCGCGCCGCTGATTGTCATGGTGACGGCCCAGGACCGTGAACAACTGGCGCAGCGCCACCCCAGCGAGCAGGCCTTGTTGAGCGGCTACCTGGTCAAACCAATCACCGCCTCGATGTTGTTCGATGCAGTGGCGGATGCCGGTTTGCACACCGTTGCGCGCGCTTCTGGCGGCAGTGCGACGACTGGCGGGGCACAAGAAAAACGCTTGGCCGGTCTGCGCCTGCTGCTGGTGGAAGATAACCTCAACAATCAGCAGGTGGCCAGTGAGCTGCTGCAAGATGAAGGCGCCCAGGTTCAGATTGCCGGCGATGGTCAGCAAGCCCTGACGCTGTTGGCACAAGCGCCGCTGGCCTTTGATGTGGTGCTGATGGACCTGCAAATGCCGGTGATGGACGGCTTGACCGCCACCCGACAAGTACGTGTAAACCTGGGCCTGCGCGAGTTGCCGATTGTGGCCATGACCGCTAATGCCATGAGCGCCGATCGTCAGGCCTGCCTGGACGCGGGCATGAACGACCATGTGGGCAAACCCTTTGACTTGGATGAACTGGTGCGTGTGCTGCGCCAGCAAGTCGGCGCGGGCGCTGCCGCGTCGTCCGCGACGCCGGTGCCTGCGAATCAGCCGGAGTCGGGTCTGCAGATTTCGGACGATTGGCGGCTCGCCGCCGCTGGGGCCCAGGTCGATCTGCCAGCCGCCTTGGGCCGCATGGGCGGAAAGGCGGCGGTGTATCAGCGCATGTTGCGCAATTTCACGGGCGACCTGCCCTTGATGCAAAGCCAGCTTCGTCAATGGGCTGAGCAGGGCGATGCTGTTGCTGCGCGGATGCTGCTGCACAACCTCAAAGGACTCGCCGCCACCCTGGGCGTGCTGCCCTTGGCCGCCGAGGCCGGCCGCTGGGAAAGCGCGGTGGCCGCCGGAGCGCCCGATTGGCGCAACGGTGTGGGCGCGGTCTTGCAGGCCATGGCCCAGGCCGGCCCGGGCTTGCAAATGCTGGTGCAGCGTATGCAGGCGCCGCCGCCACTTGCCACTTCGAGCGCAGCCCTAGGCTTGAGCACGCTGGCGGCCGAAGATCGACAGGCCTTGCGGGCCGCCTTGAACGATTTGTTGCGCCTTCTGGCGGACTCGGACATGGCGGCTGTGCAAGTCTTGCCGACTTTGCATTCGCGCTTCGACGCGGTGCTGGCCGCCCCGCTCGAAGCATTGGACGATGCCTTGAGTCGCTTGGCTTTTGAGAGTGCCGCAGCGCTCGCCCAGCGCTTGCTGGACGATCTAGGCCCGGGCTAGGCCTTCGCTGAGCTTTGGGTGAACACCGTCAGCGCATCTGGCGGTGGCTGCACCCCGACTTGGAAGAGGATGCGACCGACCGCGCCGCGGTGATAGCTGCCGTGGGTGAGCAGATGCAGCAGCATCTCGGCGCGCGTCATGCGACCGGGCTTGCCGTCCACAAAGCTGAAGTCCAGCGCCTCGGCCAGTTCAGGCCCGCTCAGTCCTTCGACATAGCCGGCCAGCCAAAGGTCTGCTGCCTGCTGGGCGGCGAACAAATCGTCCAGGGCCGGTGTCTCGGGCGTGTTCAGGCCGGTGTAGCCGTGGGCCAAGCCTTGCAGATTGCCATGAAAGATCTTGTCGACCACATAGATATGGTTCAGCACACGGGTGGCGTTATGCCGTTCCTGGCTTTGAGTCTCAGCAGACAGCGTCATCACCAGAGGAAACAAATCCCGGTTGGCCCAGGCTTTGAAGGCAATCAGTTGCAGCAGCAGCGGTTTGGCGTCCATTGTTTCTTGATTCTTTGTTGATGGGCTTAGAAGTTCGAAACCTCAAAAGCTCAGCAGCTCTTTCAGCTCCAAAGCCTGGCGGCGCGAGATTTCCAGTTTCCTATGATCGCTCATCGTGATCTCGTAGCCTTCTCTGATCGTTTCCGCGATGCCGCGTATGGCTTGCAGATTGACGATGTACTGGCGGCTGGCGCGAAAAAAAGGCGGGCAAAGCAGGCGCTGCTCAATCTGGTTCAGCGAGCGTTTGACGTAAGCACTTTGGCCGACGCCAAAGAACACCCGCACATAGTTTTTGCAGCTTTCCAAGCAGACGATGTCTTCGAGCGCAATCAGGTGGCAGCGTTCGCCGTCTTTGATGAAGATCTTGCTGCCCAGCTCTAGCTTTGGCTTGGGCCTCTCATCGGCCCCATCGATGGCTTCGCTTTCATCTTCTGCAACAGCTTCTTGGACCGGGTTTGCGAGAGCCAGCTTGGCAATCGCCTGAGCCAGGCGCTGCGGGCTGATGGGCTTGAGCAGATAGTCGACGGTGTTGAAGTCAAAGGACCGAATGGCGTAGTCGGAGTAGGCGGTGGTGAAGATGATGCGCGGCATCGGCCGCTCAGGAGGCAGCTGCTCCAGCAAGGCAATGCCGCTGTCACCGGGCATATGGATGTCCAAGAACAGCAGATCGGGCTGCAGCTGCGCGATCAAGTCCAGCGCTTGCGCCGCGTTCTCGGCCTGGCCCAGCACCTCGATGCGGTCTTCAAACTGCTCAAGCATGCGCACCAGGCCCTGGCGCGCCAGCCGTGAGTCTTCAATCACCAAGGCTTTCAACTTCATTGGGCTCATAACTCCTTGGGCAAGCGCATCTCGACCTGAAAGAACTGGGCGCCGTCTTCCACCTTGAGACTGGCGCGAGGCCCGTACAAAAGCTGTAAGCGGCGCTCGATATTTGGCAGACCCAGGCCCAGTCCTTTACGGGCCGGGCCGGGCCGGCGGGCGGGCTTGTCATTGCCAACGCGTAGCAACAAGTCCCGGCCCTCATCGCGCAGCTCCAAGATCAACCGGCCGCCTTGGGGCAGCGGTTCAATGCCGTGCTTGATGGCGTTCTCCACCAGCAGTTGCAGCGCCATCGGCGGCATCTTGCAGGCCTGCAGGCCGGGCGCGAGCTGCAGCTGGAAGTCCAGCCGGTCTTCCAGCTGCGAGCGCATCAGCGAGATATAGGCCTCGATCACCTCCAACTCCTCGCGCAGCGTGCTGCTGCCGCGCTGGTTGCTTTCTAGCGAGTAGCGCAGGATCTCGGACAGCGAAACGATCATCGCGTCGGCCCGCGTGCCGTCCTCGTGGATCATGAAGCGGATATTGTTCAGCGCATTGAACAGAAAGTGCGGGTTCAGCTGCTCGGCCAGCTGGCTCAGCTGCGCAGCCTTCAAGCTCATTTGCAGACGCAGGTTTTGCAACTCCCCCTCGCGGGCCCGTTCGGCGGCGGCGGCGCTGAGGTAGACAAAAGCCCAGGCGCTGATGAAGAGCTGGGCTTGCAAGCCATTGCTGAAAATCTGGCGAGACAAAAACGCCCAGGCCGCGGCACCACTTTGGCCGCCACTCAGCTGCGGCCAGAAAAAGGGCGCCATCAAGGCGCTAACGCCAAGCATCACCGCCATGCCGCTGGCCAAGCTGTACATCACCACCAGCGAGATCAGATGCCGCATGCTGAAGCGGGCCCAGGCTTGCCGCAGGTAGAGCCAGCGAAAGCCCAGCACCGCCAGCGTGTAGGGCAGCATCCAGATCAAGGTGGCCGTGCCGTTGAAGGCGTCGAGCTTGCCGAACAGCAGGATGCTGGCCAGCGTCACCCCCGCCACAAAAGCCATGGCCGCCAAGTGGTAGCGCCAGAACTGCGCCTGGCGGGGAAAGAAGGGTGGAGTCGTTGCGGCCATCAGATCTGCATTGTGGCTGGGCTTACCAAAGTTTGACGCGTGCGGCGGCCGGCTTGAACAGGGTGTCGCCCGGCGCGGTCTTGAAGGCCTCATGGAAGGCGTCCAAGTTCATGGCCGGCGCATTGGCGCGGAACTCGTTGGGCGCATGCGGGTCCGAGCTGAGCAGTTGCAGCGTGCGCTGCTCGCTGCGCTTGACGCGCCAGCTTTGCGCAAAGCTCAGGAAGAAGCGCTGCTCGCCGCTGAAGCCGTCGATGACAGGCGCCGGCTTGCCGCCCAGGCTGCGCTGGTAGGCCTTGTAGGCAATCTGCAGGCCGACCAGATCGGCCATGTTCTCGGGCAGGGTCAACTCGCCATTCACCGTTTTGCCGGGCAGGGCCTCAAACGCATTGAACTGCGCGATCAGCTGTGCGCTCTTGTCGGCAAAGGTCTTGCGGTCTTCGTCCGTCCACCAGTTGCGCATCGCACCCTGGCCGTCGAACTGGGCGCCCATGCTGTCGAAGCCGTGGCTGATCTCGTGGCCGATCTGCGCGCCGATGCCGCCGAAGTTGGCCGCGTCATCGGCGGCCATGTCGAACAGGGGCGCTTGCAGAATCGCCGCGGTCAGATTGATCTCATTGCCCATGGGGTCGTAGAAGGCGTTGACCAAGAGGGGCGACATGGCCCAAGCCTGCCGGTCCATGGGCTTGCCGGCTGCGGCGGCCTTGACGGCCCAGTCGAAGCGCTGGGCGCGCCGCTGGTTGCCAAACGCGTCGCCGGCGCGCACCTGCAAGGCCGCGTAGTCGCGCCATTGATCCGGGTGGCCGATCTTGGCCTTGTAGCGGTCCAGTTTGTCGAGCGCGGCGGCGCGCGTGGCCGGCGCCATCCAGCTGTTGGCGGCCATCAGCTCGCGGTAAGCGGCCAAGACCTGCGCATAGATCTGCTGCACCCGCTGCTTGTGCGCGGGCGGGAAGTGGCGCGCCACATATTGCTGGGCCAGCGCCTCGCTCAAGGCTTCGCTGACCTGCTCCAGCGCGCGCTGCTCGCGCGGGCGCTCGGCCGTGGCGCCGCCCAAGGCCGTGCCGTGGAAGGCAAAGTGCGCTTGGCGAAAGGCCTTGGGCAGCACTTGTACGTTGGCGTCCAGGCTGCGCAGGCGGAAGTAGGCCTTCCAGTCGGCCAGCGGCAGCTCGGCAAAGAGCTGGGCGGTGGCGATGGCGGTGCCGAGTTGGGTGACGTTGACCTTGTCGCCAGCGGCCAGTTTGGCCGCTTCAAAGAAAGCTGGCCAGTCGAAGCCTGGCGCCTGGGCGAGCAACTCGGCAGGCGTCAACGGATTGACCATCTTGCTGGGGTCGCGGGCCTCGCTCAAGGGCACGTGCACAGCGGCCAACCGGGTTTCCAGGGCCAGCACGCGCTGGGCCGTGCGGGCGGCGTCGCGGTCCCCAGCCAGGGTGGCGAGGCGGCTCAGGTAGGTCAGATAGGCGCCGCGGGCCTTGGCGAAGGCGGGGTCACCCAGCTTCAAGTAGTAGTCGCGGTCCGGCAGGCCCAGGCCGCCTTGCCAGGCCATCACCCGGTTCAGGCCGGGGTCCATGAAATCGGCAAAGCCGCCCCAGAACCAGATCGGCGTTTGCAGCTGCCCTTGGGCGCGGCCTTGCCAACGGGCCAGCTCGGCCGGGCTGCGGATCGCGTCGATCTCGGCCAAGAGCGGCTTGAGGGGCGCCAGACCGGCGCGCTCGATGGCGGCGGTGTCCAAATAGCTGCGGTAGTAGTCGCCAATCTTTTGCTCAACGCTGCCGGGCTGGTGCTGGCGTGCAGCCAGCGCTTGCAGGATGGCGCGCACACGCCCATCCACCACGGCCGGCATGTCCACGCCATACACCTCCACCCGGTCGGCCGGGATGGCGGTGTTGCGCAGCCAGGTGCCATTGACGGCGCGGTAGAGATCGTCCTGCGGCCGCACTTGGGGATCAAAGCCCGACAGGTCGAGGCCGGAGGCGCTTGCCGGCCTTGCCGGTGTTTCAGCCAGAGCCGGGCTGGCCAGACCGACGAGTTGTAGTGCCAAGAAAAGAGCGGGCAGCGGGCGGAGCAGCGTTGTCATGAGGGTCCTTCGCAGACGTTGAAGGCCTGGGTTCAAGGCCGTATTTGAGGGCGTATGGCCGCAGTCTCAGCGCCTCAGAGTGGGCGCGGTAAAAAAGGTGCCGAGCGGCGCCAGGTGGGGATGAGCGGGGCCGAGCGGTGAGATAAGAGGCGAGGGCCAGGCCTCGGGCCACAAGACCATCGGCGGGTTTCCTCGACTGCAGCGCGGGCAGGCGCGCCGCTATGATTTCGCCGCCTCTTGCCCGCTGCTCACTCAGCGCAACGCGCCCTGCCCATTTCTGGAGCCATCTTGTCCACCGCAAAACCCTCTTTGGCCGCCGTCCCACAAGGCGCGGGCGTGCTCTTCTTTATTCAGATCTTCGCCACGCTGGCTTATGCGGTGCTGTATTCCAGCTTGGTGCTGTATGTAACCAAGCACCTGGGCTTCGCCTCCGAGAAGGCCTCGATGATGATGGGCGTGTTCGGCGCCTTCAACTACGGCCTGCACCTGTTCGGCGGTTATCTCGGCGGGCGTTTCTTGAGCAACCGCAATCTCTTTGTCGGCGGTATGGTGCTGCAAGTGCTGGGCTGCGCGGCGATTGCCGGTGGTACCTCTGACTTGCTCTATTGGGGCTTGGCGCTCTTCCTGGTGGGCAGCGGCCTGAACGTGACCTGCCTGAACATGATGCTGACCCAGCGCTATGCGCCGGAAGACAGCCGCCGCGAGAGCGCCTTCCTGTGGAACTACGCCGGCATGAATATCGGCTTCTTCGTCGGCTTCACGATGGCGGGCCACTACCAGCTGAGCGAGAGCTACAACAGCCTGTTCTTGTTCGCCACGCTTGGCGGCGCTTTGTCCATCGTCTTGTCGCTGATCTTTTGGAAGACCTTGGCCGATCTGGACACGCCTTTGATGCAGGCCAGCCCCGCACAGTTCCGCCTGCGTTTTGCGGCCGGGGTGGCGATTCTGATCGGCCTGGTGCCGCTGCTGTGGTTGCTCTTGCAAAACCCCAAGGACACCGGCGCCCTGCTCAAGTGGGTGTGCGCTGCCGTGGCCGCGTCCTTGCTGTATCTGACCCTCAAGCACCCCGATGCGGCCGAGAAAAAGCGCATGTGGGCTTATTTGATTTTGACCCTGGGCTCGCTGATGTTCTGGTCGCTTTACCAGATGGCACCCAGCGGCTTGCAGCTGTTTGCCGTAGGCAATGTGAAGCTGGAACTCTGGGGCGTGACGGTGGCGCCGCAATGGGTGCAGAACATCAATACGGTGGTGATCGTGATCGGCGGGCCGCTCTTGGCCGCCTGGTTCACCCGCCTGCGCGCACGCGGTTGGCCGGTGGATGTGCCGCAGCAGTTCTCGGCCTCGCTGGTGCTGATGGGCCTGGGCTTTTTGGCCTTGCCCTTGGGCATCTCGCTGGCCGATGCCAATGGTCAGGTGGCATTTGTCTGGCTGTTCACCAGCTATGTCTTGCAAAGCGTGGGCGAACTGCTGATCTCGCCGGTGGGCTACGCCATGATCGGCCGGCTGGCGCCGCGCAAATACCAGGGCGTGATGATGGGCAGCTGGATGCTGGTGACAGGTCTTGCCTCGCTGTTCGCGGCCGACTTCTCCGGCATGGTGGCCCAGCCGCCCGAGACCACCGCCTTGGTGAGCAACCCGGCCTACAGCCTGCTGTTCACTCAGCTGGGCGTGGGCAGTGTGGCGGTGGGCGTGGTGCTGGCGCTCTTGATCCCTTTCTTGCGCCGCTTGATCACCGAGCCTCAAGCCTCCGCTTCGGCTTGAGGCGCTTCAGCCTTCACAGCATGTCAAGCCCCGCAGACGACAAATTGCTCTGCTAGGCTTGGGGTCAAAGAGCGCCGCCGAAGTTCCGGCGGCGCTGAGCATTCATCTGCCTTTGACCCTTATGCGAAGCACCTTCCCACTTTCACGCCTGGCCCTTTTGTGCGGCCTAGCGGCTCCCCTCGCGACGCTGGCGCAGGTCAAGACCGAACCCTTTGCCAACCAGCGGATCGAGTCGGTTCAAGTCGCGATCAGCAACCCGAGTGCGGATAGCGCACTGAACTCGCGCATCGAAGACCAGGTTCGCCGCACGTTGGCGGCCTACCCGAGCAGCAGCTTTTCTGAAGACCGCTTGGTCGCTGCCTTGGCGCGCTTGTCCCGTGTGCCCGAGATCCAGTCGGTCGCGCACGAGGTGCGCAATGGCGCCACCGGCGGCGTGGTCTTGCAGGTCGACGTCACGCTCAAGCAAGCGGGTTCTGCCGCGGCCTCGGTGGCGGCGGCTCCGCAGTTCCCCAATCTGTACCAAGCCAATGGCAGCTTGCTGCGCGCCAAGCTGGAAACCTTGGGCATGTACTACGGCAATCACAATGCCTGGTTCGGCCGCGACGACCTGATGCTCAATGGCAACCCCTTTGCGGTGGGCAAGCCGGCCGGCAAGGGCTATAGCCAATGGCTGGAAGGCTTTGTGCAGGCCGGGCTTTACGGCATCACGCCGCTGAGCGACACCGTCTACGCCTATGGCGGCGCCAGCGTCATCGCCAGCGGCTCGGTGGGGCAGGAGCTGTTCACCGACAAGACCCGCAGCCATGTGGCGATGGAAGACGCTTTTGTCGGCCTGGTCGGCGGCAATGTGTCCGCTCAGGGTGACCGTTTTGTTTACAACCTGTCCGCCGGGCGCCAGCGTTTCAGCATCGGCGAGGGCATGCTGCTGGTCAACACCGCCAGCAATGGCTTGAACCGTGCGGCGCTGCAGTCCAACCCACGCTGGGCCGGCGATCAGGTATGGTTGGCGCGCTTCGCCTACAACGACTGGAAGCTCGAAGCCTTCCACGTCGACCCCGACGAGATCCCCGAGGTGGACTCCAAGACGCAGATCCAGGGCATCAATGTCGAAACCACGGCGCTGAATGACTTCAGCCTGGGCTTCACCGCCTTGCATGTGCCCAAGTCGCAGGGCTCTTACTACACCACCACCAGCCAGCTCAAGCGTGAAGGCCTGCGAGCGCTGGACTTCCGCGTGCGTTGGCAGCCGGCGCCGACCGGCGGTGCGGGGCCTTTCATTGCCGCTGAGTTTGCGCGTCAGACTCACAGCAAGTTTGATATGCAGGCCTTAGGCTACTCCACCGAGCTGGGCTATGTATTTGCCAAGGCGGCTTGGTCGCCCACCCTCAGCTACCGCTATGCCCGCTTCACCGGCGACAAGGCCGACACCACGCGCTTCGAGCGCTGGGACCCCTTGCTCTCCGGCGGCAATGGCGAGACCTGGGTGCAGGGCATCAACCACTTCAAGATCTTTCAGGACTCCAACCTGATCGCTCACCGCCTGCAAGCGCGCCTGAAGCCGCAAGCCAATATCGAGCTGGTGCCGCAGTACTGGATCTTCCAGGCCGATTCCTTGACCAATCTGGGCGGCAACCCGGCCTTGTCGATGCTGCAGTCCAAGCAACTCGGCACTGAGCTGAACCTGACGGCCAAGTACTTCTTGAACCGCAACATCATGTTCCAAGGCCATGTGGCCGCCACCTATGCCGGCAAGGCGATTGATCAAGGGCTGGGCAGCCATTCCAGCCCCTGGATCAGCACCATGTTCTTTGTCCGCATCGGCTATTGATCAGTTTTTTCCACACGCAAAGGGAGTTTGAGATGGAACGTCGTGATTTGATGAAGAGCGTGGCCGTGATGGCCGCCGCGAGCGCAGCTGCCACTGGGGCTTCGGCCCAGTTTCAGGGCGGGCCCCAGGCCGGCGTCGGCATCAAAGACATCGAGCCGGTGCCCAAGGACCAGTTCACGCCGGACCGCTTCAAGGGCAAGACCATCCTGATCACCGGCTGTGCCCGTGGCATGGGTGAAGCCGCCGCCATCCGCGCCGCGCGTGAGGGCGCCAATGTGGTGGGCGTCGACTGGATCCCCGAGCTGGGCGCCAAAGTCATTGAGCGCATCCGCGCTGCCGGCGGCCGCGCTGTCTTCGTGCCGGGCCATGTGGGTGAAACCAAGACCTGCGATCTGATGGTCAAGACCGCCGTCGATGCTTTTGGCGGCTTGGACCTCGCCATCAACAACGCGGGCGTGATGGACGGCGTGTACTCGGGCGACGCCATCGACTATGAAAAGCAAAAGTCGCTGATCTTCGCGCCCATCCATGAAGCTTCGGACGAATATTGGGATCGGGTGTTCCTGAGCAACTCGGCCGGTGTATTCCGCAGCATGCGCGCGGAACTCAAGCAAATGGTGGCCCAAGGCCGCGGCGGCGCCATCGTCAATGTGGGCTCGATCGCCGGCCTGACCGGTTTGTCGGGCAACCCGGCTTATGTGGCCAGCAAACATGCGGTGACCGGTTTGACCCGCAATGCCGCGATCGACTACGCGCCTTACGGTATTCGCGTCAACTCGGTCAATATGGCCGCCACCGACACGCCCATGGTTGCGCGCGCCACCGAGCTGGTGATGGCCGCCAGCAAGGCCGCCAAGGGCCCCAAGATGGGCAGCATCAAGACGCAAAGCATCATGGCTTATGCCGACTCCAAGCGCCGCCCGGCCACGGTGGGTGAGCAGGTCGCGATGATGCTGTTCTTGCTGTCGAACGAAGCTTCCAACCTGACCGGCGCGACCTATGCGACCGACGGCGGCTGGACGGCTTACTGAGCCCAAGCAGCTCTGAAACCTCGAATGACCCCTACAACCCCAACCAGGGGCTGCGGGTCATCGAGACGCCCATCATGTAGGCCAGCGAGAGCAGGGCCAGCAGATAGCTCTGCAGATGGAAGGCGTTACGGCTCATGGCCCAATGCGCGAAAAAGGTGTAGCAGGCCAGGCCAATCAGCTTGCCCATCAGCCAGCCGTCATACATGGGGTTGAGGCGCTGCAGCGCCCATAGGCTCAGGCCGGTGATGGTCAGCACAAAGTCGATGCCGAAGACCAGCACGCTCAGGCGGCTGTCCAGTTCCCACTGGGCGCCGAACTGGTAGGCCAGGCCGCGCACTAGAAAAATGGTGACGCTGAACCAGGCCAGCAGGGCGTGGATCTGGCCCATTTGAAAGTCGAACGAATATTCCATCCCCTGCGGTCTCCAAGCGCTCCTCTTGAGAGCAGAGCTTGGCCAGCCGGCTCAGGCCTGTCAAGCGGGGCTTGCCTAGCGTGCAGCGCTGAGTTGCACCGCCAACACGCTCAAGAGCACCACGGCCAAGCCGGCCAAGGCCTGGCCGCGCAGTGCCTGATTGAGCAGGGCCCAGCCCAGCAAGACCGCCGCCAGGGGGCTCAAGAGCCCCAGCGAAGACACGGCCACCGGGCTCAGCCGCTTGACGCCGCGAAACCAAAGTCCGTAGGCCAAGAGGCTGCCGAACAGGCTCAGATAGGCATAGGCGGCCCACTGCGTGGCGCTCAGATGCGGCAGCGGTGGGTCCAGCAAGAACACCAAGGGCATCAGCATCAGGCCGCCCAGCAGCAGCTGCCAACCGGTCAGACTCAAGACCGACAGCGACAAGCGCCAGCGCCGTGTCAAAAAGGTGCCGCAGCCCATGCACAGCGCGCCGGCGGCAGCGGCCGCAATGCCGGTGCCATCAAAGCGCAGGCCCGGCGCCAGCAACAGCGCCGCCATGCCGGCCACGCCGATCAGGCTGGCCGCTACGCCGGAGAGCGCCGGCACCTGCTTGCCCACGCCCCAGGCCAAGCCCATGACCAGCAGTGGCTGCGTCGCGCCTATCACCGCCCCCAAGCCGCCGGGCAGGCGATAGGCCGCCACAAAGAGCAGGGCCTGGAAGGCGCCGATGTTCAGCAAGGCCAGGATCAGCAGCCGCAGCCAATCGCCACGCGCCGGCAGTTGCCGGCACAGCAACACCAGCAGAAGGCCGGCGGGCAAGGTGCGTATGCAGGCCGCCGTCATCGGCAGGCCGGGCGGCAGCAACTCGGTGGTGACGATATAGGTTGAGCCCCAGATCAGCGGGGCGAGGGCGGTCAGGGCGGTGTCGGTGATGCGTTGGTGGGCGGGCGCGCGGCTCATGTCGGAAAACTATCTTGAATTAAAGATAAATTGTCCGGTGAGATAATCTTGAAGTCAAGATAAATGCGAGACCCTGATCATGACGAGGCCCAAGGCAGGCAGTGGCGATGCGGTGGACAAGATCCTGGGCCAGTGGGCGCGCGAGCGGCCCGACCTGGACGCCAGCCCCATGGGGCCGATCGGGCGCCTGCGCCGTTGTTCGGCACTCTTGCAGCGCCGCTTGGAAGAGACCTTCAGCCAGTTTGAGCTGAGCGCCTGGGAGTTCGATGTCTTGGCCACCTTGCGCCGCTCGGGTGCGCCCTATTGCCTGGCGCCCACGGCGCTGTTCTCGACGCTGATGGTCACGTCCGGCACCATGACGCACCGCATGCGCGGTCTCGAGACCCGCGCCTTGGTGCAGCGATTGCCGAACCCGGACGATGCGCGCAGCGTGCTGGTGCAATTGACCGCGGCGGGCTTGGCCTTGATCGACCAGGCCGTGGAGGCGCACGTGCTCAATGAGCGGCAGATCCTGGCCGATTTGAGTTCGGCTGAGTTGGCGACCTTGGACCGCAGCTTGGCGATCTTGCTGGCGCGTTTGGAGCCCAAGACGGGCGAGCCCTAAAGGAAAACTCAGGTTTCAGCGACCGGGCTCATAAGCCTCATAACGCGGCAGCTGAGCGTCCAAGTCTTCCCAGCAAGCCTTGGAAGTCACAAAGTTGTGCGACATCGGGCGCTCGGTGATTTCAGAATCGAGTATGCCCAGGCGTAGCCGCAGGCGGCTGGGGTCGGCGCTGTTCTCGCTGTACAGCGGCGAGCCGCATTGGCCGCAGAAATAGCGATAGCGCCCGGGTGTGCTCTCAAAGCGCTGAATCAATTCTTCGCCGCGAGTGATTCGAAAGCCGCTGCGCTGGATAAAGCCATTGGTGGCATAGGCCGTGCCGCTGGCCTTTCGGCATTTGGAGCAATGGCAATGGATGATGGACGTGATGCCGCCTTCCACCTCCAGGGCCACGGCCCCACAAAGACAAGTTCCGAGATAGCGACTCATGGCTGCTATTGACTTTCTGAAAATCTGATGGGCTTGAGTTTTAAGCCCGTTCGGCGTCTATCGCCGGAGCCGCGCTCTCGTACAACTCCAAAGGCAATCCATCCGGGTCGGCGAAGAAGGTGAAGCGTCGCTGGGTGAACTCGTCCAAACGAATCGCTTCGACGGCAACGCCCTGTGAGGCCAAAGTATGGCAGCAGGCTTCGATGTCTTCCACCTCAAAGGCCAGATGCCGCAGCCCTTGCGCCTCCGGGTAGGAAGGGCGAGCCGGCGCACCCGGAAAAGAAAACAACTCGATCTGCGAGCCGTCCGGCAGCGCCAGATCGAGCTTGTAAGACTTGCGCTCGGCGCGGTAGTGCTCCGCAATCACCCGCAAGCCCAGGCACTCGGTGTAGAAGCGCTTCGAGACGGCGTAGTCGGAGCAGATGATGGCGGCATGATGGATGCGCTTGAGCATGGCTTGAGGGCCGGCCTTGAACAGCGTGGCAAGCATTCTTTCTTCAGTGTCGGTCGGCGCTAGGGTGTGACACCAGCGTGTTCTGGTCATGGACCAAGCGCCAGCCCCCTTGTTCTTTGCTGAAAACCAAGCTGAGCAAATAGTGCAGCCTGTACTCGAGGCCTGCGGCATTCTTGTCGCTGTACTGGACATCCAGCACGGCGACGCCGGTGTTGGCATTCGAGCTCTTGCTCAAGACTTGATAGCTCCAAGACCAGTCGGGGTCCGTCAGCCAAGCCTGGGTGGCTTTCCTAAAGTCGGCCTTTGTCTTGGAAAACTTGCCACTGGCCAAGACGAAGCTCAAGGTATCGGAGTCCGTCAGGGTCGCATCGAACCCGGCCCAGTCCCTTTTCTCTATGGCCAGCAAATGGGTTTTGAGCGCCAGGTCAAAAGTGCTGGTATCGGCCACAGCGGGCATTTGCCAGGCGACCGCAGCCACCCAGGCCAGCGCGAGCCCTCCGTTTTTCATCTGCATCGGCAATTCCTGAAAAATAGCTTGCTTCTCGCCGGCTTAGCGGCCGCGCTGCCGGATCGGAGTATGGCCTGATTTGCGCCATCGGCCATCCGCCATCCGCCATCCGCCGTCAGCAACCCACTGCGTCCAGCCGATTGGACCCGCAACTGAGCCACAAGGGCTGTCTTGATTGCATGCGCAAATTCTGGCGCAAAATTGTGAACCGCTTGCATGCAGGCGCAGGGCAAGAGCGCCATGTGCTGTCCGCGAGGGCAGGGCGCTACGCCTCTGGGCTTGCTCACTTTGCCATGGCTTGCGCTTGGCAGCCCAGGCCTTCGTGCGGCCTTTAGCCCTCACTGGGAGTTCCTATGCCAGCCCAACTTGATCACCTGATCGTTCCGGCCAAGAACCGAGTCGCTGCGGCCCGCCTGCTGGCGCACCTGCTTGCCGTCCCTTGGGCAGAACAGGCGGCAATCGGGCCGTTCTCACCGGTGTATGTGAACGAGGCTCTGACCCTGGACTTCGATGAATGGCCCGAGCCCGTCCCTCAGCAGCATTACTGCTTCCGCGTGACGGACGATGAGTTCGATGCCATCTTGGCCCGTATCAAGGCAGCGGGTTTGCCCTATCGAAGTTCTCCGATAGGCGCCAACGATCACCAGGTCAATCATGCGTTTGGCGGCAAGCTGGTTTACTGGAGCGAGCCTGACGGTCATGCCTGGGAGATTCTGACGCTCAGCTATGCCAGGCCCAAGCTCCCGCTCAGCGTCAACGGCGAGGCCTGAGGCGTCGCTGATTCCCTGCCACAGCCTGGCCTACCTATCGCTTGCTTTGGGAACGCTTGTTGACAGTTTCAAGCAAGCCTATCAGCCAGCACATGGGGCATCCGCGCATCAAGAGCACGGCGCCAACAAGCGCGAGCACCGAACCCGCGCTGCCCAGGGTTTGATTGAAGCAAGTGGCGCTGGCAAACAGCGCTAGGCCGACGGCGCCGCGCAATAAATGAACGAAGACAGAGCTGCTGCAAAACATGGATGACTCCTGGTCCTTGGTTAAGCTTCACCTGCACTGCGAGGTGCCTCCAGCCCCCCGTCGTCTTTCATCCAATAGCCGCTGGCCAGCAGTTGTTCTCGCACCTGAGCACGCGCACGGTGCAGCCGGCTTTTCACCGCCTCCAGGCTGAGCCCGAGTTGGGCGGCCACTTCGGGCGCCGTCAGTTCATGCACATCGCGCAAGATCAAGACCTCGCGGTAGGGCGGCGTCAGGCGTTCCATGGCGCGCACCAGGTCCATGCGCAGATCGGTGGGCAACTGGGGCGCAAGAGGCATGTCTTGCGGCGCCAACTCGTCCAAGTCTTCGGCCTTGCTGCGCAGGCGCAGCAGGCGGTAGCACTCGCGCTCGACGATGCGAAACATCCAAGTCGCAAACGTCGCCACGGTGCGCAACGCCCCGATCTTGCGGTACAGCTGCCATAGCGCGATTTGCACCGCGTCTTCGGCATCTTCAGTGTTTGAGCAGGTGCGCCGCGCGAAGCGCTTCAGGTCGGGCTGGCAAACGCTGAGCAAGCGCTGTACCGCACCGACCTCGCCGCGCGAGGCAGCCTCGATCAATTGCGCTTCGGCACGGATCATTTTTACTTCTCCAAGTAGCGCCGGCCCACCATGGCGCAGGCTGGGCAGAAGCCGACAAAGGCGGTCAGCACCAGGGTGGCGGCGGTGGCCAGCGCCAAATAGCTGATCAGGCCGGCGCTGAAAACGCCCTGGAACAGTGCGGCGCCGATGATCACGCCGGCGGCAATGCGCAACGCGCGTTCCCATGTGGGTAGATTGCGTTTGAGGAAGAACAAGGTGTCTGAATCCTAGGTTGAAGTGTGTGACTCAGGCCTAGAGGCTCGAACGTCTCCAAAGGATTCAGAACTGGCGCAAAAATTTTTGCGCGGCGCTCACCTCGCTACAGTTTGCGCATGCCATCCACCACGCCCTCCGCTGCCCAGCCTTTTGTTCTGCAGGCCGAATTGCCCTCGGCCGCGGCCTTCAAAGCCCTTTACGACACCACGGGCTGGGGCCCGGTGGCTCGCGAAGCGGGCTTCTATCAAGCGGCGCTTGCGGGCTCCTGGCGCAGCCGCAGCGCCTACCTTGAGGGCCACTTGGTGGGCCTTGCTCGAGTCATCTCAGACGGCCATTTGCATGCCTTCATCACCGAGATGATCGTGCACCCCGAGCATCAAGGGCAGGGCATAGGCTCGGCCTTGTTGCGGGCCTTGCTGCAGGACTGCTTGGCCGCCGGGGTGACCGATATTCAGCTGTTTTGCGCCAAGGGCAAGTCGCCCTTCTACGTGCAGCATGGCTTTATCAGCCGCCCCGATGATGCGCCGGGCATGCAGTACCGGCCAGCGGGCTGAGGGGCATTGAGGCCCGGATCCGATCAGGGCGGAGTCAAAGCCTGCAGCCGCCGTGCCGACTCGGCCATTTCCGCATGCAGCCACTCGCACAGCGTGCGCAGCGCGGGCTCCTCGCGCAGCGCTGGCGGATAGACGATGTGATAGCGGCGCTGGCTCATGCCGTCCAGCGTGGGGCCGGGCAGGCGCTGCAGGCGCCCGTCCAGTAAAGCATCGGCGCACAGCAGTTCGCGGGCCAGCGCCACGCCCATGCCTTGCTCGGCGGCTTGCACCAAGAGGCCGCCGTCATTGAAGCTGGCGCTCGGCACCACGCGGCAGGCCAGGCCGGCTTGGGCAAACCACTGCGTCCATTGTTCGGCGTCTCCCAACAGCGATTCTCCCGCCAGCGTTTGCAGCGGTGCGTTCATCAAACGCTGCGCCAGGTCCGGCGCGGCCACCACGATCTGGCGCGACTCCATCATCACCTCATTGACCAAGCCCGGCCAAGGTCCGGCACCCTGGCGCAAGGCCAGCTGAAAGCCTTCTTGCTCCAGATCGATGACGCGCTGCAAGGTGAAGAGCTTGAGCGTGATGTCGGGGTGCGCGGCTTGCCAGCGGCCCAGGCGCGGGATCAGCCAGCGCTGGGCGAACGAAGGTGTGCAGGTGATGTTCAGGCTTTGCATGCGGCTGCCATCGGCCGCGCTGGCGGCGCGCAGGCCCAGCTCCAACTCGGTCCAGGCCTTTTCCAGCGCGCTTTGCAAGGCGCGGCCGGCGGCATTGAGTTGGATGCCGCGCCCGGCGCGCTGGAACAAGGGGAAGCCGATCTGCGCCTCCAACGCCCGGATTTGTTGGCTGACGGCGCTGTGCGTCAGATGCAGTTGCTCGGCCGCGGCGCGCACGTTTTCGCCACGCGCCACCGCGCGAAACGCCGCCATGTACTGCAGCGGAAGTCGGGAGGCTTGAACCATCTGGGCAGTTTAACTGCCCAAACAGGGCAGAAATCGCCGCTATTCAGCCGGCGAATGCAAACCCAAAATGCCCAGCAAGGCGAGAGGCCCGATCCGCTTGAGAGCGCTGCCGACTTGCCGACCCCTGACCCGCCGACCTGAAAGACCCGCCTCATGAACGCCAAACGCCCTGTTTTGATAGCCGCCTTGTTGGGTCTGACCCTGGTTCTGGCGACCCAGTTCCCGCAAGTCTTGGCCACCGACTTGAGCCCGCAAGCCCTACCCAGCACGGCGCAGGCGCCACAAGCCGAGGCGCCCTGGGCGGAGGTTCGTTTCAGAACTGACGATGGCATGCTGGCCTACACCAGCCTGGGCCAGGGGCCGGTCTTGGTGGTGGTGCCCGGCGGGCCGGGCGGCAGCGGGCACAGCCTGCGCCAAGCCTTTCGGCCCTTGGCCCAGCACCACACCGTGGTCATTCTGGACAATATTGGTCGCGGCCGATCGTCGCGCCTCAGTGAGCCGGAGCGCTACACCCTGGCGCGTGATGTGCAAGACCTCGAACGCCTGCGCTTGCATCTGGGGCTCAAGACCATGGCGCTTTACGGGCACTCCTACGGTGGCTTGGTGGCGCAAGCCTATGCGGTGCAGCATCCACAAGCTTTGGACCATCTGATTCTGGGCAACACCTTGCATGGCGCGCGCAGCTGGCAGGAGCAGATCAACTTTTTCAACGACTGGCTGCGTCGCCAAGACCCCGAGCGTTGGCAGACCTTGATGGAGCTGCGCGAGCAGGGGAAGCTCAGCGGCAGCCCTGAGGCGCAAGAACTGTTTGGCGAGGCGATCAAGCCGCTGTATTGGGCCAACCGCGCCAGCCCACCGCTCAAGAGCGCGCCCAGCGCTAACCCAAATGATCAACTGAACCTGCAGGTCTACCTGGCCATGCTGGGGCCCGACCCCGAATGGCGCGTGGGCGGCACGCTGCGTGATGTGGAGTTGCTGCCGCGTCTGAAGGCGGTGGCCGCGCCAACGCTCTTGCTGACCGGCCGCTTTGATCCGGTGGCGCCGCCCAGCGTGATGAACGAAATGCAGCGGGCCCTCAACCCAGCGCTGCTGTCGCAAGCCCAGGTTTTCGAACATTCGGCGCACCGGCCCTTCACTGAAGAGCCGCAAGCTTGGTTACAGACAGTCAGCCAGTTCTTAGAGCGCTGATCCCTTGATTACTATCAATGCTCGCCATGTCGCAAAAACCCAAAGACCCCATCGCCTTGATCCAAGCCCAGCTGGACGCTTACAACGCCCGAGATGTGGCCGCTTGGTTGGCCACTTATGCGCCCGATGCGCGTCAATACGCCTACCCGGGCACGCTCATGGCGCAAGGCCATGCCGAGATCGGCGAACGCATTCAGGCCCGCTTTGCCGAGCCCAATTTGCATGCCCGATTGCTCAGCCGATCGGTCATGGCTACGGCCCAGGGGCACACGGTGATCGACCATGAAACCATCACCCGGATTTTTGCTGATGGCCCGGGCGAGGTCGACATGATGGCCATCTACGAAGTGAGCGAGGGTCTGATTCAGTCGGGCTTGTTCATCAGCGGGGTGCCGCGTTTGTACTCGCGCTGAATCAGCGGGCAGGCCAGCGCAGCAGAAACTCGCGCTCGTTCTCGCCCTCATCGACAAAGCCGAGTCGGCGATAGAGCGCTTGGGCCGGGTTGTTCTTCAAGACACCCAGACCCAAGCTGGCGCCGGCAGCTGCGGCCTCGGCCATCAGCTCTCGCATCAAGGTACTGCCGAAACCCCGGCCTTGCAGGCGGGGGCTGATTTGCAGTTGGTGAATGCGCCATTCGCTCGGGTCCTGGGCATCGCCTCGGCTCATCTTGATCAAGCCCACGATCTGCCCGCCCAGCAGCAAGACGCTGGCATTCTCTAACTGAAAACGCACACGGATCAGGTCGGTGTCGGCGTCGATGGCCATGCCGGCCTCGGCCATATATCGGTGAAAGGTCTGGCGGCGCAGGATCAAGAGCTCGGGGATGTCGGCTTCGGTCGCCGCCCGGCGCGCCAGCGTTTGCCCGTCTTGCAGCGCCATCTCAAAGGCCGCGCGGGCATGGATCAAGCTGGTGTTGATGTAGAAATGCCCTGCATGCTCGAAGCTGGCCAGTTCGAGCTGCGCCGGGAAGGCCAAGGGCAGCTCGGTGCAGGCCAAGCCCACCGCGCGCCGTCCTTGTTGGGGCTGTGCTGCTGCAGCAAAAGCGCGCTCGGCCAAGGCGCCGATTTGGCGTGCCGCTGAGTCCGCCGAGCCCGATCCGCCGGCTTGCAGCTCGGCGATCAGCTCCGCGAGTAAGACGCGGTCGCCCGCATCCAGGGGCACACAGCTGCCAATGCCATGCCGACTCAAGACCCCGGGCAAGGCCTGACCCTGCATGGTCGGCTCGGTGCCGAGGATCAGCAACTGCGACACCCCCGCCGCCGCGCAGGCCTGGGCCACCACCTCAAAAATGCTCAGTACTGGGATATCCACGCCGCGCCGAATCGCCTCCAGCCGCTTGTGCGGCGTGTTGCTGGCGATCAGGGCAAAGTCCGCGCCGCTGGCTTGCAAGCGCAGCAAGGCGGCGTGGAAGTAGGCGTCAAAGCGCGCCCAGGACGCCTCATCACCCGCCACCCCGCGCCGCCCATGGGACTCAGCAATATTGACCGACTCGATGGCGAACTCCGGCATCTCCGGCGTGCCGCTGCGCACTAGCTCGCGATGGCGCAGCTGGCTCCATTGGCAGATCTGGCGGTAGTACTCCACCGTCGAGGCCCAAGCCACACCGCCGACGACGCCGATCTTCTTGTACTGCTGTTGACTTCGCATAAGCCAGGAATTCCATTCACACGCTAAACGATGCGGCTTTCATAGCCCGCCTCGGCCAGTGCCGCTGCAATATCGTCTGCCGAAATCATCGCGGTGTGACTGACCCAGGCCAGGCGCTTGGCCAGGTCCACATCGGCTTGATTGACGCAAGGCAAATCTTGCAGCTCGAACATGACGGTATCGGCGTCGTCTTGGCTTTGCAGGCTGGGGATTTCAAAAATGGTTTCTGGCATGAGATGAGGTCTCCTTCGAGCGCTCGCCATGGTAGCGGGCGAGGTGAGCTGCGCGTTCGAGCCGGCCGGCTTTCGCTTCAACAGTCTGCGGCGCTGCCGCTCAGGGCTAGCGCCAAAGTGGCACGGCCTGTTCTTTTGGGGGACACTGGAGCGCAAAAGTGGCGGTGTTCGGCTCGACCAGGAGAACTGTGGTGACGCAACGCACCCGATGCCTGAGGCAATGCTTGATCCCGTGGGCCTTCTATGTCCTGCTGGCATGGCCTTGGGCTGCTTTTGCTCATGAATTGCTCGGCTTCAGCGAAGACCTGCCGCCCTTTGCCTATATCGAGAACGCCGAGCATCGTGGCATGGCCAATGAACTGCTGGACCGGATTGCACAGCGCCAGGGTCTGCAGCTGAAGCGCCTGAATATGCCTTGGGCGCGCTCGATTCGTGACGCGGCGCTGGAGCCCAATAGCGTGCTCTATATGACGGTACGAAGCCCGGAGCGCGAGTCGCAATACATCTGGGTGGGGCCGATCGACCCCTGTGACATTGTGTTGATGAAGCTGCGCCGCCGGGGCGAGCTGAAGTTCGACCCTCAACATCCGGCTGGGCCATTGCAAATTGGGGCCGGCCGAGGCGCGCCCTCGGTTCAGCTGCTGCGTGATGCGGGGGGGCCTGAGTCGGAGATCTACCAGACCTCACGCAGCGAAATTGGTGTTCGCATGCTTTACGCCGATCGGCTGGACCTGTTGGCGGGCCTGATGTTGCCCAGCGCCTACCAGGCTCAGCGTAATGGCTATGACCCCGCTGATTTGCAAGTCGTTCATGTCTTGAAGCCCGGCTATGGCTGTTACTTTGCCTTCAACCCCAAGGTGGACCCGCAGTTGCTGGCCCAGTTCCGCAAGGGCTTTGAGGACATCCGCAACTCCGGCGAGTTGCAAATGTTGCGCGATATGTATTTGCGCAACCCCGGCCATCAGCAGCGCTGAAGGCCCATCAACGCCCTAGGCTGGGTTTGTACCGTCTATGCCGAGCTTTTTGCAGGCGGTCGCAAGCGGGCTGCTGAGCTGGGCGGGTCTACTTACATTGGCAACACTGTGCTTTAGATAGGGGTTGCCAGCTCATGAACTCAAAGGCTCAAACATCGAAATTGCGTTCGCGCAGTGGCCGGCTGATAGGGGCGGTCTGGACTCTGGGCCTGCTGGCCAGTCTGTCCTTCGCGCCGGGGGCTCACAGCGAGGAGCTGCGCGCCGAAGGCAGCTTGGAGCTGAGCACAAGGGATGGCGACAAGCCCGTCAAGCAGCGCTTTGCTGCCGGCCTCAGTGTGCAAGAACAGGCCAATCTGCAAGAGATGGGCTTGCCTCTTTACCCCGGCGCCATGGCGCAACGCGACAGCAAGGACGACAAGCCGGGGGCCACTGTCGGCTTGTCCTTCGGCCCCTTCAAGTTCAAGGTGCTGGTTTCAAAATTCGCCAGCACCGACAGCCTGGATGCAATTGATCGCTTTTATCAAGCCGCCCTGAGCCCCTATGGCCAAGTCTTGAATTGCAGCGCAGGCGTCAAGCAGCCGGCGAAAAAGGAAGCCAAGACCGGCAGTGATGAATCAACGCGGCTCAGCTGCAACGAAGTCAGCGCCTCGGTCAGCGAGCGGGTCTACAAGGCCGGCAACGACAAGAACTTCCGCCTGGTCAGCATGAAGCAGGTGGGCGAGCAGGTGCACTTCCAACTGGTGCGCCTGGAGCTGCGGGGGATTTAGGCCATCGCAGATCGCTGATTCAGGTCGGCGATCTGCTGGCGCTTGGCTTTGGCTGCTCGCGGTCTCGCATTCAGGATGGCGCAGTTGAGCTGGCTGTCGGGCAGGCGGGGTTCTCGTCCTCGTCGTCCAAGTGGAGTCGGCTGTTGGGAACAGCGAAGAGGTCACCCCGCAGCGTTTTGAGCAGTCGGTAATTGCAATCTTGGTGCAGCACTTGGGCGCGTTCGACTTTTTTCTTGCCGCCCACGGTATAGGCGACCGACTGGAAGGGCAAAGCTGCGATCTTGTTGCTGTCGGCCTGAGCGTAGGCAAAGCCAACATCAATAGCCTTACCGACCAATTGGGCGCAAACCTGTTTGAGTTGCTGACCCTCATCGGCATTCCAGTGCTCGACAGCGTCGGCTACTTCCAGTCGAGGCGACACCACCCGGACTCGCCCTTGCCACATGGCTTGCTGCGCATCCACCTGAACCGACATGGCGACATCGGCAATCAGGCTCAATCGATCCTGACTGATCCAGATGACCGGTGCCGGTTCGATCATGGAGCGGCTTGGGTTTTCCTGGTCTGGCCTGAGCAAGTGTGCTCGGTCTTTCAGCGTCGACTCCCCGACAGCGCCGTCAAACAAACTCGTCATGTTGATGGCACGAATGGCGGGCATCAGCGCCTCGAGGACACGATCAGCCTCTTGCTCGGCCTTGTTGCGCTGACGAAGCTTCTCGCCTTCCACAATCAGGCCATGGGTGACAACGCTTGCAAGAAAGCCGACCAAATTTCCGCCCGGATACAGCATATTGGCCATTGGCAGGCCAACCTGGTCCAAGCTGTAGACCCCGCGAAACATCACCGCCTCGGTGCTGGGCAGCTTTAGCGCGACTTTGTCTGCGGCTGTAGGTGCAGTAAGCGTGGCGGCCAAGGGCTTGCCCGGCTGCTCATTTGCAACTGCACCGAGGTTCAGCAGCCCCAGGCTTAAGGTGGTGGCCAGCAGTCCGGCTTTAAGGAGCCTTGGACTGCTGAAGGTCTGCCGGAACATCAGCGCAGTGGTGCAGTCAGGATGTCTTTGGCTTCTTCAATGCTCTGGAAATAGGCATTGGTCAAGCCAGGGAATTTCGGGGCCTCGTCCCATTTACCTTCAGCCGCCTTTTGAACGTTGAAGGGCAGGAACCATTCATAAGCGTTGTTGCTGAGATTCACCACATAGCCGCGACCGATGACGACTGCCTTCGGATCGCTGGTTGGAATATAGGCCGAGTAGTTGCGATGCACGCCGATGGCTTGCACATCAACCACGATCAATTTGTCGATCTGATACTTGGAAGCCAATGACTTGAAGTCTTTCAAGGCGACATTGGGGCCCCCGGCTTTGAAGTCGGGCAAGGCTTCGATATTGAGCGCCTCATTCACAGCGACCACTTTGGCGCCCTTTTTCTGCAGCAAGCTGAGCAACTGAGTCTTGACCTTGGCCATGTCATCGACTGGCAAGGTCACCACATGGGCTGTTAGGCCGCTGTTTGCCACTGATGCGGTCGCCAGGCAAAGCAGGCAGCCTGCACCAGGGAAAGAAGTGTCGGCTTTGGGAATGGCAGTCATGGCCACGCCAATTCGGACATCAGGCTTGATCAAGGACTCTTGCCCCAAGGCGACGGGCAACTGAGGTTTGACTGCGCAACCCGTCAACATCACCATCAAACCCATGGCGACGATAGACAACCATTTCGATACTTGAATCTTCGTGTTCATCAGTCCGTTCTCCCTCAATGTAAGGGCGCGACTTTAGTGACAGGATTCAAGCCTGATCAATTCGGGCTCACCCTATCGCCGACTTCGGGGGGCGTGGTGTCATCGTGTTGACTTTCAGCAGTCTGGTCACGATGAGCATGGCTCACCACTGCAAACTTTGCTGGGGTTTCATATCAGCCCTGCCATCACCACGCAGCCAGCGCGCTTCATGGTCCAGCAGCCATTGCTTCCGAGCCAGGCCGCCGCCGTAGCCGACCAAGCTGCCGTCTTGCCCGATCACCCGGTGGCAGGGCACGACGATGGAGACGCGGTTCTGGCCGTTGGCGGCTGCGACGGCACGAATCGCTTCGGGGCGTTGGAGTGCGCGGGCCTGCTCGCCGTAGCTGCCGGTGTGGCCGTAAGGGATGCGCTGGAGTGCATGCCAAACCGACTGCTGGAAGCTTGTGCCTGGCGTGTCCAGCGCGAGTTCAAAGACCCGGCGTTGGCCATGGAAATATTCGTGCAATTCGCGCACTGCTTGGCGAGTATGGGAATTTTCACCTGGTGTGATTCGCGCTCGCAGCAAACGCTGCAAGTCACGGAACTCGGTCTCCAGCATGCGTCGGCTGACGAACTCAATCAGGCACACGCCGGCGTCGGTGGAGCAAACAAACATCGGCCCCAGCGGCGTGGTGAAGCGGTGCAGCAGGATGGTATTGAGGCTGTGCTCTTGCAAGGAAGAAGGTGCGGTGCCCATGATGCGTTTGAAGGTGTAGCCAAAGCCGCTGAGCGAGTCATAACCGGCATCCATGGCGGATTGAGTGGCACTGCCGCCGGCCTTGAGCTGCTCAACCGCCGTGTTGATGCGTAGCTGGCGCTGGTAGGCCTGAAAAGTCATGCCGTGGTGGCGCAGGAACCAGCGCCGCAGAGCTTCAGGGCTGAGGCCTTGCTCTCGCAGCAAGCCGTCGCCGAGCTTTTCTTGTGGATGCGCGCGCAGCCACTGTAGGGCCTGCAGCACCGGTGCTGGCGGGCTGTAGGCATGCTCGGTGGGTCGGCAGACCTTGCAGGGGCGAAAGCCGTTTTGCAGCGCGCCCTGGGCCTCGGAGAAAAAGCGCACATTCTGGCGCTTGGGCTTGCGGGCGCGGCAACTGGCGATGCAGAACACACCGGTGCTGGTCACCGCCGCGAAGAACACGCCGACATGGTCTTCGGCGCGGTCCAGCAAAGCTTGGTAGTAACGGTCGGCTATTGCGCCGTCGGTGATTTCCATGCTCGTCCTGCCGTCTTCCTGTGCATTGAAGAAGACCGCATTGTTCAAACGGCGGCGTTTTGCGGCAACCGAAAATTGGACGGGTATTTTTCAGGCCGGCTTGACTCAACCTTCCTGACTCAGCCTTCTAAACGCTGCTGGAACACCAGACCCGCGTGCTCACGCAGCGCATGGAACTTGATCTTCGGCCAGTTGGCCTCGATGGCGCGCAGCTCGGGCGCGTATTCGACCAGCACGGTCGGCGCGTCCACCGCGTCATAGGCCATGCGGTGGTCATTGGCGTCGATAAAGCGTTTCAGCTCCTTCTCGCCGCCGTCCTCGGGCGCGCAGGTGACCCAGCGTGCCACCTGGAAGCGGCTGCCGCTGATGCGGGCCTTGCAGCCATATTCATGCTCCAGGCGGTGCGCCACCACTTCGAACTGCAGCTGACCGACGGCGCCCAGCAAGAGCACGCTGCCGGCGATGGGGCGGAAGACTTGAATCGCGCCTTCCTCGCCCAGCTGCTGCAGGCCGGCCTTCAATTGCTTGGTCTTGAGCGGGTCGGCCACTTCCACCGAGCGGAACATTTCCGGCGCGAAGAAGGGCAGGCCGGTGAACTGCAGGGCTTCGCCTTCGGTGATGGTGTCGCCCAGCTGCAGCACGCCGTGGTTGGGGATACCGATGATGTCGCCGGCAAAAGCCTCGTCCAGCAGCTCGCGGCGTTGGCTCAGGAAGCTCACCACCGTATTGGGCCGTAACTCTTTGCCCGAACGCACCACCTTCAGGCGCATGCCGCGCTCGAAGTGGCCGCTGGCCACGCGCAAAAAGGCAATGCGGTCGCGGTGTGAGGGGTCCATATTGGCCTGGATCTTGAAGACCACGCCGGTGAACTTGGGCTCTTCGGGCTTGACCACGCGCTGCATCGCGCCGCGGTCAGAAGGCGCCGGCGCCAGTTGCACCAAGGCGTCCAGAATTTCTTGCACGCCGAAGTTGTTGACGGCCGAGCCGAAGAACATCGGCGTTTGCTTGCCGACCAGGAATTGATCCAGGTCGAACTCGGCGGCGGCGTCTCGCACCAGCTCGATCTCGCCCTCGGCTTGCTCGTACTGCATGCCGAAGCGCTCGGCATAGGCCGGGTTGTTCAAGCCTTCCAGCACTTCTTCGTCGCCGGCGACGCGGTCTTCACCGGGCGAGAACACGCGCATGCGCTCTTCGCGCAGGTCCATCACGCCGTGGAAATGCTTGCCCATGCCGACCGGCCATGTGAAGGGCACGACGGTCATGCCCAGCTCGGCCTCGATCTCGTCCATCAGGGCCAGCGGGTCTTTCACCTCGCGGTCCATCTTGTTGACGAAGGTCAGGATGGGGGTGTTGCGCGCGCGGCAGACCTGCAGCAGGCGTCGGGTCTGCGGCTCCACACCGTTGGCCGCGTCGATCACCATCAGGGCCGCGTCCACCGCGGTCAGCACACGGTAGGTGTCTTCGGAGAAGTCCTGGTGGCCCGGGGTGTCGAGCAGATTGATGACGCAGTCGCGGTATTCCATCTGCATGACCGAAGAGGCCACCGAGATGCCGCGCTGCTTTTCAATTTCCATCCAGTCAGACGTGGCATGGCGCGAAGCCTTGCGTGCCTTCACCGAGCCGGCGATCTGGATCGCGCCCGAGAACAGCAGCAGCTTTTCGGTCAGCGTGGTCTTGCCCGCGTCCGGGTGGGAAATGATGGCGAAGGTGCGGCGGCGCTTGACTTCGGTCTGAATTCGGGTCGGGAGATCGGCGGACATGGCGCGTGGCGCGCCAGGCTCAAAAAGCCTTCGCGCGGTCAGTAGTGGTGAAAAGGGGAAGTGCGGGATTATCGCAGCAGCGCCCCGCAGGGCTGCTTGCTATGCTGGCCGCCTAAAAATGCAGGCACAGGGAGAACGAATGCTGCAGCACTTTGCGAAACCGGCGTGGCGCCGCCGCGCCATAGGCTTGGCTTGGATCGGTTTGTTGCCCTGGGCCTGTGGGGCGCAGGCGCCTTCAGCTGCTTCCGCCACAGCCGCGGCGACAGTCGTGGCAACTGGTGCGGCCGCCAGTGTGCCGGCCGAGATCCCCGCCGAGCGTTTCTTTCAATACCCCGCCATCCTGGAAGCCAAGCTCTCCCCCTCGGGCAAGAAGCTGGCCTTGACCACCTCCAAGGGCGGCACACGCATTGGCTTGGTGGTGCTGGATCTGAGTCAAGACTACAAGGCGATGCGCACCGGCACTTTCACCGACGCGGATATCGTTGAATTCGACTGGGTGGGGGATGACCGTTTGGTCTTTAGCGTGGTCGACCTGGCTGCGGGCGGCGGTGAAGACCGTCGCGTGGCGCCGGGCTTGTTTTCGGCCAAGCCGGATGGCAGCGAGCTGCGCTTTCTGGTCAAGCGCCACGGCAAGGCGTTCATCACCAGTGGCAACTCCTTTGATCGCGCTTTGGAGTGGAACCATCGCCTGCTGAAAGTGCCCTTGCCCCAAGAAGGGGTCTTGCCTGACGAGGTCTTGGTTGGCCGTATGGAGTTTGGCGACAACAGTCTCGAGTCCTTGACGCCGCTTTGGTTGAACGTGCGCACCGGCCGAACGCGTGATGCGGACATCCGTGGGACACCGCCGCGCGTCGTCGATTGGCTGTTTGACAGCAAGGGCGAGCCGCGCGTCGCCATGACCCAGAAAAACGGCCGAGTCGCGGTGCACTGGCGTGGCCCAGGGGACAAAGCCTGGCGCCAGTTGGCCGAGGGGGATGTACTGAACATGCCCTTCACGCCAACGACCGTGGACGATGCAGGCAATCTGTTTGTGAAGTTCAGCGAGGGCAGCGAGGGTTATGGCGTGTTGGCCCGCTACGACTTCGAGAAGAATCAGCCGCAGACGCCGGCCTTGGTCAGCGCGCCGGGTTTTGATTTCAATGGCAATTTGCTGCTGGACCGTGCGGGCAGCCGCGCCCTGGGCGTGCGGCTCGACACCGATGGCGAGCAGACGGTTTGGTTTGACCCCGGCATGAAGCGCACCCAGGCCTTGATCGACGATGCCTTGCCCGGACGCATCAATCGGCTCAGCTGCCGCCGCTGTGGCGCTGAAGACATGGTGGTGCTGGTGCGTTCCTTCGCCGACACCGACCCGGGGCGCCTCTATTTGTTCGAAGCCAGCAGCAAGCGCCTGCAGCTGATCAGCCCGGTGATGGACGGCATCGACCCGAAGCAGATGGCGCGGGTCGATTTGCACCGCATCAAGGCCCGCGATGGCCGCGATTTGCCGGTGTGGTTGACGCAGCCCGTGGGCCACAAGCCCGGCCAGCCGGTGCCCGCCGTGGTGCTGGTGCATGGCGGCCCTTGGGTTCGCATCGGCCATTGGCAGTGGCAGCCGATGGAGCAGTTCTTGGCTTCGCGCGGCTACCTGGTGATCTCACCGGAGTTCCGCGGCAGCACCGGCTATGGCGAAGCGCATTACCGGGCTGGTTGGAAACAGTGGGGGCAGGCCATGCAAGACGATGTGGCCGATGCCCTGCTGTGGGCGCAAAAACAAGGATTGGCCAGCAGCCAGGCCTGCATTGCCGGTGCCAGCTATGGCGGCTACAGCACCCTGATGGGCTTGATCAAACAACCCGAGCTGTACCGCTGCGGCGTAGCCTGGGTGGCGGTGACCGACCCCTTCTTGCTGCTGAGGGGTTCCTGGTGGGTGGAAGACGATATGAACAGCACGGCTCGCCAACACATGCTGCCCGAGATGGTGGGCGATGTGGAGAAGGACGCGGCCATGCTGACGGCCAATTCGCCGCTGGCCCAAGCCAAGCAGATCAAGGCGCCCTTGCTATTGGCTTTTGGCGAGAGCGATCTGCGCGTGCCCATTGCTCACGGTGAGCGCCTGCGCGCGGCCTTGCGCGAGGCGGGTCGCCCGCCCGAATGGGTCAGCTATGACAATGAGGCGCATGGCTGGCGCATGCAAAGCACCCAGGTCGATTTTGCGAAGCGGGTGGAGAAGTTTCTGGGCCAGCACCTGAAGGCGCAGCCCTGAAGTGCAGTGAGGGTGGCGCGGTCTCAGCCGAGAAATGGCCTCACGCGCGCCAGCAGGCCTTCGGCGTAGCGAGTCTTTTCTCCCACTGGGGCGACTTCATGCAGCGCCTCGGTGGTGGCCGCTTCACCGGCGCGCTTGAGCATCACCCAAGTGGCCAGGTATTGCGCGGCCAGGCAACCGCCGGCCGTAGCGATCGGCCCTTGGGCATGAAAGGATTCTTCATCGAGCACCCGCACGCCGGCCTCTTGCACAAAAGGTTTGCTGACCAAGTCGGTGCAGGCCGGTCGTTCGCCCAACAAGCCCAGCCGCGCCAGCAGCAGTACGCCGGAGTTTTGCGCGCCGATCAACTGCCGCACCGGGTCCAGCTGCAAGCGATCGAGCAGGGCCGAGTTCTCCGCAATCGCGCGGGTGTAAAGGCCAGAGCCGAACAGCACTACCTCGGCCTCATTGGCCCATTCCAAGGGCCGCTGCAGCGACACGGTGACGCCATGCATCGAGCTGATCGCATGGCCAGGGCCGCAGAGCTCGGCCGACAAACCCTTCGCCCGCAAGCGGTTCAACAAGCCCAGGGTGATGAAGCTGTCCAATTCGTTGAAGCCGTCAAAGCTGACAATGGCAACACGGGTGGGGCCAATCCTGTTCATGCCTGAATTGTGAACCTCAAGCCCCTCTCTGCAAACCACGTTCATGACCGACTCCTCAAGCATCACTATCACCGTCTTGGACCCGTTCTCGGCCGAGGCCGCGAGCCTGCTGGCGGCTTCCGATGCTTTGATGCGCTCGCTTTACGCGGGCATTGATGAGCATCTTGAAGGGCCGGCCTCGCTTGCCGCTTCGCCCGGCATCTTCCTGGGCGCATGGCGTGGAGCTGAGTGCCTGGCCTGTGGTGCCGTCAAGGTGTTGCAGCAGGCCGATGGCCCGCGCTATGGCGAGATCAAGCGTGTGTTTGTGCTGCCGCAAGCGCGGCGAATGGGCCTGGCCCAGCGTTTGATGCAGCGCCTGGAGCAGCACTTGCGGGATGAGGGCATCGAGTGGGCCCGGCTTGAAACCGGCATCCACCAGCCCGAGGCGCTGGCGCTGTATGCCGGCCTGGGCTACCAGCGCTGCGCTTCTTTTGGCAGCTATCAGGCCAATGCGACCGGAGTGCTCATGCAGAAGTTGCTGAGACCCGAGCCCGGCGCCACAGCGCCCAGGCCGCCAGCAGGCTGAAGCCCAGCGCTTGCAGCAGCAGGAGCTGGGTGAAGGGCTGCACCTCAGCCAGCGTGGCGCCCATCTGGTTCAGGCGCACAAAGGCTTGAATGCCGACGACCGCCGGGATGAAGTCGCCCAGCGCAAACAGCGCCGGCGGCAAGGCCTCGCGCGGCCAGGAAAAACCACTCAAGAAAGCCATGGGCAGCGAGGTGCAGAGCAGGGCTTGCATGGCGCGCTCCCGGTCGGCGAGCAAGGCGCCTAGGGCCACGCCCAAGGCCGCAATCGCCCAGCAATAAGGCAGCAGCAATAAAGCGGCCGCGCCGACATTGCCGGCATAGCCATAGTCGAAGAAGCGAAACACCGGCCCAAAGAACCAGGCGGCGGACAGCAGGCCTAAGGAAGCAAAGGCGACCGTGCGCGCGCTCCACACACTCAGCAGCGACTCCTTCGCGCGCCGGGTTTCAAACCAGGTGCCGACCCACATGGCCGTGCCAATCAGCAGCAGCTGCTGAATGATCAGCACCGCCACCGCAGGCACCACATAACTGCCGTAACCCTCGGTCTTGTTGTAGAGCGGCACCAGGCGCAGGTTCAAGGGGCTGCGACTCAAGGCCGCCTGATGCTTGGAGGCGCCCTTGGCTTGCAGCTGGCGCAGCTCGGCCCCGGCCGAGACGGTGCCGATGACCTCGCCAAAACCGCTCAGCACCACTTTGTTGATCAGGAAGTAAGCGCCATCGGCCAGCACCGGCACCACCACGCCCTGGCCGCGCAGCACATCGCGCTTCAAGTCTTGCGGCAGCAGCACATAGCCCTCAATCTCACGCCGCGCCATCGCGCGCCGGGCTTCGGCTTCGCTGCTGGTGACAAAGCGCAGATCCAGGCGCGGGCTGGCCTGGGCAAAGCGGCCGATCTGGCGTGCCAGATTGCTGTGGTCCTGGTCCACGATGGCCACCGGCACGCGGCGCAGCTCCTGCGTCGTATAAGGCCAGGGGTAGAAAAAGGCGTAGAGGATGGGCGCGATGATGAACATCAAGAGCGTGCCCTTGTCCGTCAAAGCGGCGCGCCAGGTTTGCGCCAAGGTGCTGAACCAGAGCCGCATCAGCGCTTCCCCCAGCAAGCCGGCGTGACGGCGGCGCGCTTCAGCAAGGCGCAGCTGGCCAAGATCAGCCCGGCGCTGGCCAGGCTCAGCCAGCCCGTCAGCGGCAGCAGTTCAGCAGCGGCGCGGCCTTGTTGCAGCAGGCCGACTTGGGCTTCCAAGACCCAGGTCAGCGGCAGTGATTCGGCCCACATGCGCGCGCCCGGCGGCATGGCCATCAGCGGAAAAGCCAGGCCCGAGTAGGCAAAGGCCGGCGCGGTGATGAAGCCCGCCGCCGACAGCGCCATGCGCAGCGAACTGGCCGCCAAGGCCGCAAAAGCCCCCAGCGCCAGGTACACCGCCAGCAGCAAACCATGCAAGCCCAGCAGCACCGGCAGGCTGTGGCCGTGCACCAGGCCCAGCTGCTGCATCAGCAGCCACAAGAGCACGTTGACCGCATTCAGCAGCAGCCAGGCCGGCGCCAGTTTGATCAGCAGGGCGGGCAGGGGTCTCCCTGCGCTGCTGGCCAGCCAAGCCGGCACCGTGGCGCCGCGTAGCTCGGTGCCCGCGCTCCAGGCGCCGCCCACCATGGCCAGCATATGCAGCAAGGCCGGCAGCAAGACCGCGGCCAAGAACTGCTGGTAGTTCAGAGAGGGGTTGTAGACCGCTTGCATGCTGGCGCGCATGGGCTCAAAGCCGGCTTTGGCGGCCTGCGGGCTTTGGCCGCGCTTCTCGCGGCTGGCGATCTCGATGCCGACGGAGAGCGTGCCCACCACGGTGCGTACGTCTTTTTGCAGCAAGCCGGAGTGGGTGGCGAATTGGGCGTTATGCAGCAGGGCCAGTTGCGCAGGGTGGGCCGGGTGGCCGCGCTTGATGTTGGCGGCCATGCCGGCTGGAATCACCAGCGCGGCATAGACATGGCCGGCGCGCAGATCGCGCTGCATCTCGGCCTCGTCGCTGTACTGGGCCGTCACGCGCAAGCCCGGCGCGGCGTCCAGCATGCGCAGCAATTGGCGCGACAAGCCGCTGTGGTCGGCGTCCAGCACGCCCAGCGGCAGCCGCGTCGGCAGGCCGGCCGCAAAGGTCCAGACCAGCAGCAGGCCCATCAAGAGCGGCAGCCAAGACAGCAGGGCCAGATCGAAAGGGCTGGCCCGCAGCCGGGCCCATTCCCGCTGCCAGGTCCCCGAAGCGCTCATGGCTTACTTGACCAGTACGCTCATGCCCGGCCGTGCGCCTGCAATCGGCTTGAGCGGCTGCGCTTTCACCTCAAAGGTGCGCAAGTCATAGCCCTGGTTGCTGCGGGTGCTGCGCCAGGTGGCGAAGTCGGGCAGCACTTGCGAGGCGGTCACTTTGAAGCGAACGTTAGCGCCGCTCTTGTCCGCCAGCGCGGGCAGCGTCGCATCAAACTCTTGGCCGATGGCAAAGCGCTTGAGCTGGTCTTCGCGCACATTCAGCAGCACCCATTGGTCGTTCAGGTCCACCACGGTGACCACCGGCACGCCGGCCGGCGACAACTCGCCCGCCTTGGCCAGCAGCTTGGCGACCTCGCCGGCCACAGGGCTCTTCAGCTCGGTTTCGGCGCGGGCGGCTTCCACTTCTTGCACTGCACCGGCGACTTGGCGGGCTTGGGCGGCGGCGGCGGCCTGGTCTTCGCTGCGCGCACCGGCGCGGGCCATATCGGCCTGGGCCCTGGCGGCATCGGCCAAGCCTTGCGAGGCGCGCCAATTGGCTTCGGCCTCATCGCGCTTTTGCGCGGCGACCAGGCCTTCTTTGAAGAGGCCATCGACGCGCTCAAAACTCTTGCGTGCCAAATCGGCGCCGACCTTGGCGCGCTCGTAATTGGCTTGCGCCATGCGGATCTCTTCAGGCCGGGCGCCATTGCGCGCCTTCAAGGCCACGGCCGAGGCGGCGGCTTCGGCATTGCTGGCCTGCGCCAACTTGGCGGCCACCTCAGGGCTGTCGATGCGCAGGATCAGGGCGCCTTTTTCAATGCGCTGGCCTTCTTGCACCAGCAGCTCGGCAATGCGGCCGGTCAGCTTGGGCGCGATATCGGTTTCGCGAGCTTCCATCATGCCTTGCAGCTGTTCGGGCGCCGGCGGCTGGTGCTTCCACATGACGTAAACCGCAGCGCCAAGCACCGTCAGGGCCAGCGCGGGAACGAGCAGTTTTGGGAGTTTCATGACAAGAGCTTCTTCTTTGTTTTTGTGCAGAGGCGCGGTTCATTCCAGGCGCAAATCGGCGCGCGCCAGATAGTCGCCCAGGCTTTCGATCTGGCCGCAGGCCTGCAGCAGGCCGACCAAGGCCATCACATGTTCATAGGCGACCTGGGCGCGCTCGGTGCGCAGCTTGGCCAGGTTCAGCTCGGCGTCGATCAGGTCCAGCGCGGTGCTGGTGCCTTGCTTGAGCCCCACTTGGCGCAGGCGCAGCAGTTCCTGGCCCAACTCGTCTTGCGCCGCCAGGCTCAGGTATTGGCTGCGCGCTTGCTCGGCGCTGCGCCATTGGCGCTCCACCAAGAGGGCGATGTCATTGCGGGCCTGGGCGTCTGCAGCTTCGGCCTGGGTGATCAGGCTATGGTGCGAGCGCTCCAGCGCGGCATGGTCCAGCGAGTCCCATAAATTGACTCTGACCCCAATACCGGCGAGCCAGTCGCCGTTGTGGGTGAGGGAGCGTTGGCCGAAGGCGAAGACCTGCGGTTTGTTGAGCGCCTTGGAGCCGGCCTTGAGTTGCTCGGCCTGGGCCTTCTTGGCGGCCACCTTGGCCAGGCCAGGGTGCAGGGTCAGCGCGCTGCCGATGAAGTCTTGCAGCGGCGGCAGCGGCTGTGAGCTGACGGCCAGGGGCGTGCTGGGCGCCGGGGTGCCGTCGAGCTTGAGGGTTCGTCCCAGCGCGACGGCAATCAATTCGGCGTCGCTGCGTGCCTTGCGGGCTTGGTACTGCGCGTCTTGCAGCGCGGCGCGGGCTTGCAGGCGCTCCAGCTGCGAGGCCACACCGGCCTTCAGCATCTTGTCCACCGCAGCATCATGCTCGGCCACGCCAGCGGCAGCGGCCTCGCGCAAGGCGGCGGCGCGGCGCGCCATCTGGGTTTGGAAGTAACGCTGAGCCAGCACGGCGAGCGCTTCTTCTTCGCTGTGCTGCAAATCGGCTTGCGCTTCGGCGCCTTGGGCTGCGGCCATGCTGCGCAAGGCATCGGTGGCGCCACCCAGGTAAATCGGCCAGACCGCATTCACCAAGGCCGTGTGGCTGCTATTGCGCCGCTCAATCGTGTAGTTAGAAGGCAGCGGCGGCAAGGGCGGCAGCATGCCGGCAATGCCGGGAGGTAGCAGATTGATGGCGTTGCCGATGCCTTGCTTGAGCGGGTCCAGGTCAAGATCAAGGCTGGCTTTGTAGCTGTAGGCCGCGCCGTAGACGCTGACGATGGGCCCGCCCGCCTGGGCGATGCCCTCGGCCTGGGCCTGGCGCTGCGCCACTTGGGCGCGTGCGCCGGCCAGTTGATCAGACCCTTGCTGCAGGCGATGGACGGCGTCGTGCCAACTCAGGCTGTTGGCCGGATCTGCGCTAACGCTGCCCACCCACAGCAAGGGCAGGCTCAGCAATAGCTTGGGAAAGACGTTCATGCGCGGCGCTGAGTTCGAATGAAAACAAAAGGGCTCTAGGGTAGCCGATTTGAAAGACAGACCTTTGACGCTCCCCCAAGGTGGCGACAAGGGTCCGCTCACTCCTCCAGCAGACTCCTGAGCATCCAAGCGGTCTGCTCGTGAACCGTCAGGCGTTGGGTCAGCAGGTCGGCGGTGGGTTCGTCCGAGGCCTGGTCGGCAATCGGGAACAGGGCGCGGGCGGTGCGGGCCACGCCTTCGTGGCCTTCCACCAAGATGCGCACCATCTCCAGCGCCTTGGGCGGTGTGGCGGGCGCGTCTTTCAGGGAGCTGAGTTTGGCGAACTGGGCATAGGAGCCCGGGGCCACATGGCCCAGTGAGCGGATGCGCTCGGCGATCGGGTCCACCGCATTCCACAGCTCGGTGTACTGCACCATGAACATCTGGTGCAAGGTGTTGAACATCGGCCCGGTCACGTTCCAGTGGAAGTTGTGGGTGGTCAGATAGAGCGTGTAGGTGTCGGCCAGCAGCTTGGACAGGCCCTCGGCCGTGGCGGCGCGGTCTTTGTCGCTGATGCCGATATTGATGCTGCTGTGGGCGGCAGTGGATTTGCTGGTCTTCTTGGCCATGAGGACTCCTGAAAAAGTGGACGCAGAGCTGCGGGCAGAGAGAGTGCGAACACTATAGACCGACCGACATGCGCCCGACACCAGCCGCTTGCACAATGGCGAGCTGGAACGATGCCGCCATGATGACCCTCCAATTTCTTTTGCAACTTTTCGAGCGCCGCGGCGCGCTGGCCTACGACGGCGAGCCGGTGACGCAGCTTCAACATGCCTGGCAATGCGCGCGTTTGGCGCGTCAGGCCGGGGCTTCCGAGGCCCTGCAGTTGGCGGCTTGGCTGCATGATGTCGGCCATTTGATGACCGACTTGGAAGGCTCGCCGACCGAGCGTGGCATCGACGATGCCCACGAGGATCTGGCCGCCCGTGTTTTGCTGCCCTTGTTTGGCCCGGCGGTGGCCGAGCCGGTGCGCCTGCATGTGCAGGCCAAGCGTTATCTGGTCCGCCAGAAGCCCGGCTATGCCGAGAGCTTGTCAGCAGATTCGGTGCGCAGCCTGGCTTTGCAAGGCGGCCCGATGACGGAGGCGGAATGCGCGCAGTTTGCGGCGCTGTCGGCCGCGCGCGAGGCCCAGCGCTTGCGCGTCTGGGACGATCTGGCCAAGGACGGCGAGCTGCCCTGGCCGGCCAGCGAGCAGGTCTTGGCCGAGTTGGAGCTGTTGATGGCCCGCTGTCGTTTGGAAGCCGCCAGTGAGCGAGGCTGAAGAAGCCCTCAGAACACGTTGTGGTGCATCCATTGGCTCAGGTCTTGGGCCAGCAAGGCGCTGCCGGACCCGGTGATCAAGAGGCCAAGGGCCAGCTGCCAGCGGGGCTTGTGGAGGCTGTGGGTTTGCGTTGTTTGCATGGTGCGAGGTCTTTCTTCAGGCTGATCAATTAGGGCCTGTTAACGCTACGTTTGCCCGATGCGTTGCCACCAGAAAAGCCGTGAACTAGGCGCAAACCGAAGCCGGGGTTCCTCTCCCGGCGAGGCTTTGCAACGACGTGCACGGCTTTTCTGGTGGCAACCCCGAGGGAACGGGGCTGGCAGGGCCCATCTCGTCGTTGATCTCCTTGCCCAGGCAGCCCAGCCTGGGCTGCGTCGTCCGCCTAGACCTGAGCCCTGCCGGCCCCGTTCGCACGGGCAAACGTAGTGTTAGCAGGCCCTAGGCCTGAGCGCGGTGGTCCAGCCACCGGCCCAGGCCAGCTTCCAACTCAGGCGAGATCGAAGCGGTCCAGATTCATCACCTTGGTCCAGGCGGCGACGAAGTCGGCCACGAACTTGGCCTCACTGTCGGCGCTGCCGTAGACCTCGGCAATGGCGCGCAGCTGCGAGTTGGAGCCGAACACCAGGTCGGCCCGCGTGGCCGTGCCGCGCAGGGCGCCGGTCTTGCGGTCGCGGCCTTCGAACAGCTCTTGTTCGCGGTCCACGGCCTTCCAGGCTGTGCCCATGTCCAGCAGCTTGACGAAGAAGTCCGCGCTCAGGGTCTGCGGCCGCTCGGTCCAGACACCGTGCTGGGAGCCATCGGCATTGATGTCCAAGACCCGCAGGCCGCCCACCAACACCGTCATCTCCGGCGCGCTCAGCGTCAGCAGCTGGGCTTTGTCGACCAGCAAGGCCTCGGTGGCCACGGTGTAGCGGCCCTTAGATTGGTTCAGATAGTTGCGGAAGCCATCGGCAATCGGCTCCAGCACGGCGAAAGAGTCCACATCGGTCTGCGCTTGCGAGGCATCGGTGCGGCCCGGGCTGAAGGGCACGTCGATGCGGTGGCCGGCCTTGTGCGCCGCCATCTCCACGCCCACGCCACCCGCCAAGACGATCAAGTCCGCCAGCGACAGCGCCTTGGCCGGCTGCTGCGCCTTGAAGCTGGCTTGGATCTGCTCCAGCTTTTGCAAGACCTCGGCCAGCTGGGCCGGGCGATTCACTGCCCAGTCTTTTTGTGGGGCCAGCCGGATGCGTGCACCGTTGGCGCCGCCGCGCTTGTCCGAGCCGCGGAAGGTCGAGGCCGAGGCCCAGGCGGTGGACACCAGCTGAGACACCGTCAAGCCACTGGCTTGGATTTGTGCCTTCAAGGCCGCGATGTCTTGCGCATCAAGGGGCGCGCCGCTGGCGGCCGGCAAGGGGTCTTGCCACAGCAAGTCTTCGGCCGGCACCTCGGGGCCAAGATAGCGGGCGCGCGGGCCCATATCGCGATGCGTCAGCTTGAACCAGGCGCGTGCAAAAGCGTCGGCGAACTGCTCCGGGTGGGCCAAGAAGCGGCGTGAAATTGCCTCATAGGCCGGGTCCATGCGCAGCGACAAGTCGGTGGTCAACATGGTTGGCAGCTGGCGCTTGGTGGCGTCAAAAGCGTCGGGGATGGTGGCCTGCGCGTTCTTGGCCACCCACTGGTGGGCACCGGCCGGGCTCTTGCTCAACTCCCACTCGTAGCCAAACAGGTTCTCGAAGAAGTTATTGCTCCATTGCGTGGGCGTGCTGGTCCAGGTGACTTCCAGGCCGCTGGTGATGGCGTCGGCGCCCTTGCCGCTGCGGAAGCTGCTGGTCCAGCCCAGGCCTTGCTCTTCAATGCTGGCGCCTTCGGGTTCTACGCCCACATGCTTGGCGTCGCCCGCACCGTGGGTCTTGCCAAAGCTGTGGCCGCCGGCAATCAGGGCGACGGTTTCTTCGTCGTCCATGGCCATGCGGGCAAAGGTCTCGCGGATGTCGCGGGCGGCGGCGATCGGGTCGGGGTTGCCGTTCGGGCCTTCCGGGTTCACATAGATCAGGCCCATTTGCACGGCGGCCAGCGGGTTCTCCAACTCGCGGGTGCCGGGTTCCTTGCTGTAGCGTTGGTCGTCCAGCCATTTCTTCTCGGCGCCCCAGTCCACGTCTTCCTCGGGCTCCCAGACGTCGGCGCGGCCGCCGGCAAAGCCAAAGGTCTTGAAGCCCATGTCTTCCAGCGCGACATTGCCGGCCAGGATCATCAAATCGGCCCAGGAGATGGCGCGGCCGTACTTCTGCTTGATGGGCCAGAGCAGACGACGGGCTTTGTCCAGATTGCCGTTATCGGGCCAGCTGTTCAGCGGCGCAAAACGCTGCTGGCCGGTGCCGGCGCCGCCACGGCCATCGCCGGTGCGGTAGGTGCCGGCGCTGTGCCAGGCCATGCGCACAAAGAGCGGGCCGTAGTGGCCGAAGTCGGCCGGCCACCAGTCTTGCGAGTCGGTCATCAGGGCGCGCAGATCGGCCTTGAGCGCCGCGTAGTCCAGGCTCTTGAAAGCCTTGGCGTAGTCGAAATCCGGGTCCATCGGGTCAGACAGTTGGGAATGCTGATGCAAGACCTTGAGGTTGAGCTGGTTCGGCCACCAGTCGCGGTTGCTGGTGCTGCCGCTGTTGTTGGCGGCTTGATGGAAGGGGCACTTGGCTTCGTTGGACATGATTCGCGCTCTCCTATTGAGGTGGGCTGGATGGGATGGAAGGACTTTAGGTTTTTTCTATTAACGATTCCAATTGAATAGTTTTACTGCCGAGATAGGCAAAAACTTGCACCACTCGAGCAAGAAGCACAATCTTCGCTTTTGCAAGCCGCTCGGTGAACTGATCCCTATGTCAAAAGCGATGCGTTGGAGCCCTTTTTTGTTTCGCTGGCATCGCTGGCTGGGCTATGTGGTGGCGCTGCAGGTGCTGGCCTGGATCGTCGGCGGCCTCTTGTTCGCCTGGATGCCATTTCAAGCCTGGGTCAAGGGCGGCGATGTTTTGAACAAGCCGCGTCAGGTCTGGTCGGCGCATTGGGCGCAGGCCTTGCCACCCATGCCCAGCGACCAAGGCGATTTGCTGGGCATGCAAAGCGTGGCCACCGCTCATGGCCCGGCCTTGAAACTGCGCTTTGCCCAAGGCGAGTGGCTGCTGGGCGCCGATGGCAAGGCCCTGCCGCCGGTCGAGGCTGGCGCCATCGAGGCCTTTGCCCGCACGCTTTACAAGGGCGAGGGGGCATTGAGCGGAGTCAGCCGCATCGAGCAAGTGCCCACGCGTTTGGGCCTGGTGCGCGAACTGGGCGACAAGACGGACGTCTGGCAAGCGCAGTTCGACGACCGTTTCAAGACTCGGCTTTACTTCGACGGTCGCAGCGGCGAGTTTCTGACCGTGCGCAACGAAGCCTGGGTGCTGTATGACTTTTTCTGGCGTCTGCACCTGATGGACTACCGCGGCGGCGAAGACTTCAACAACAGCCTGCTGCGCGCCGCCTCGGCGGCGGCTCTGCTCTTGGTCTCCAGCGGACTGGCGCTCAGCGCCTTCGCTTTGCGTCGCGCTTGGCGGCGCCGGAACAAGGCTGCAATTTAAGCTGCGGAGAAGCCGGCGCTAACTTCAGGTTTGTCGCCGCGCGCCAACTCCAGGCCCAGCAGAGCGCGCTTGGTGCGCGGCCCCCAGCGGTATTCGCCGAAATCGGCATTGGCGCGAATCACCCGGTGGCAGGGGATCAGGTAGGCAATCGGGTTGGCCGCCACGCAACTCGCCACCGCCCGCACCGCCCGAGGTGCATCCACCTGCCGTGCCAATTGGCCGTAACTCAAGACCTGACCCTCGGGGATGCGCATCAGCGCCTGCCAGACCTTCAGCCGCAAAGAGGTGCCGGACAAGGCCAGGCCGATCGGCCGACTCGGCCCTAGGCCGCTGATGCGGCGCTGTACCTCGTCCAAGATGGGGGCCAGGTCTTGCCTCGCCTCTTGCCACTGTGCGAGCGGCCATTCGGCGGTCGCCTTGGCCAGCATTTCTTGGTCGCTGGCGCCTTGGCTGAACAGCAGCGAGACCACGCCGCGTTCGCTGGCGGCCAACCAAATCGGGCCTAGCAAAGTGTCGGCACTGCTCCAGCGCAGCGTCTGGCCGGCCGCGCCATTCTTGAACTCGCCAGGGCTCAAACCTTCTTGCCCGACAAACAAGTCATGCAGACGCGAAGGGCCCGACAAGCCGGCCGACAGGGCCGCCTCCATCACCGAATCGGCCTGCGCCAGGCTTTGCTTGGCGCGCTGCAAGGCCAGGGCCTGGCTGAACTCCTTGGGCGTGACGCCGGCCAGGCTGACAAAGCTGCGCTGAAAGTGAAACGGGCTTTGCCCTGCCGCGTCGGCCAACTCTTGCAGGCCCACCGGCGCCTCGGCGGCGCTCAAGCGTTCAATCGCCTGCCGAATCAATTGGTAGCGCGCGTTTTTGCTGTTCATGGCCGTCAAGCTTGCAAGGGAAGGGGAGCCGGCCGTAGTTCGGCGCGAGCGGCGTAGCAGCCGGCGCGGGCGTAGTGGAGGTTGACGAAAGCGCAGCCGGGCTGCTGCAGCATCGGTATCAACAGCGCTTCCAGCGCATCGCCGGGCGTGACATCGCAAGCCAGCATCCAGCCCGCAGCGTCATAAGCGCGCAGGGCCAGCAAACGGCGGCGCAGCGAATCCGGCACTTCTGACGGGCTTGGACAGGCTTGCTGGGCGGCGCGTCGCACAAAGATGGGGCCGCTGCTGCGGTAGGGCGTGGCGTGCTCGTGATGGGCAAAGGGCAGCAGCAAGACTTCTTCGCCGACCTCGGCGTCTTGCAGGCTCACCCGGCAAGGGGCTTCATGTGGGGCGTCGATGATGCGGCGCCGTATGCATTGGCGCTGCAAAGCCTCATCGTCCAGTTCGAAGAGGGGCGCAAAAGTCGCGGCGGGCAAGGCGTGGATTTGAAAGGTTTGCATGGTGGCGCGGCCGAGGAGCCGCCGCTTCGAATGACGATGCGCAAATTGTTAAGGCTCGGCCCGCGTCTGCCCACCCGATTCTTGCTCCGGCGCCGCGCTTTTGGCGGGCGGCGCCTGCAGTGGCAGCAGCATGACAAAACAGCAGCCTGGGCCCGGCCTGGGGTCCAGATTCAGGCTGCCACCCAGCAGCGAGTTGACGATGTTGTGGCTGATGGACAGACCCAAGCCGCTGCCGCCCTGGCCAAACTTGGTGGTGAAAAAGGGCTCGAAGATGCGCGAGGCATGGCTGGCGCTGATGCCCACGCCGTCGTCTTGAAAGCGCAACTCCACGCGGCCTTCGTTCAAGAGCCTTGCACTCAAGCGCATATGCCCGTCTTTGCGTTCTCCAAAGCCGTGCAGCATGGCGTTGTTGACCAGATTGCTGATGACCTGGCCCAGGGGCCCGGGAAAACTGTTCATCACGATCCCGGCGGGGACGTCCAACTCGATGTGATGCCCGTGCTTGCGGATGGCGGCGCGCAGCGTGGCCAGCAACTGTTCGCACATGCCGGCCAATTCGAAGCCACGCCTTTGTTCGGCGGTTTGGTCCACCGCCACTTGCTTGAAGCTGGTGATCAGACGCGCGGCGGTCTCCAGGCCTTGCATGATGAGCCGAGCCATCGATTTGGCCTCGGTCAGATAGCCTTCTAACTCGCTGCGCCGCAAGGACTTGGCGGCGGCCGCCTGCTCCACCTCGCTGGTGCGTTGCTCCAGCGTGCTGGCCATCAAGAGGCTGTTGCCCAGCGGTGTATTCAACTCATGCGCAATGCCGGCGACCAAGGCGCCCAGCGCCGCCAGTTTCTCCTGCGCGATCAGCTGGGCTTGCGCTTGCTGCAAGCGCTTGTAGGCATTGGCGTTGTCCAGCGCAATCGCCAAATAGGCATTCAGCGTGCGGAAGATCATCCGCTCATGTTCGCCGTAAGCATGGGCCAGCGGCGACTGCACCGTCACCACGCCCAGCAAGCGCTCGCCGATCAACAGCGGTGCAAACAAGGCGCTGAGCGTGCGCATGGTGCCGGGCACTTGGCTGGGGTCGCTGCCATCATGCGCCAGTTGGATGGACAGCTCAGTGCGTTCAAGCGCGCAGCGTGCCGCGTTGGAGTCGGGGTCGCTCAGCTCGATGCGGTCGTGCGGCAAGGCTTGCCCATCTTCCAGGCCGAAGATGGAATCCAGTGCCGATCCGGTTTCGTCCAGCAAATAGACCTCGAAAGCGCGCGCGTCCAGCAGCGAAGGAATATGCCGAACCAAGGCCGAGAAGATCGACGTCAAGTCCAGCTGTCGAGTCAGTTCCTGGCCGATGCGGCCCAGCAGCTCTAAGGTGTCGCTATTGCGTTGCATCAGCAGCGCTTTTTGGCGCTCGGCCTCGGCCAGTGCATGCAAATGTTCGGTTTGTGCGCGGGCGCTGTCGTTCAGATTGCGCAGCTGGATGGACGCCAGGCGATTGGCCGCCTCGGCGCTGAGCGACTGTGCCCGTGACTGAGCCGCTTCTTGGCTGGCCTCATAGGCTTGGGCATAGCGCCCCGAATCGGCGTAGGCCTGAGCGAGCGCGTGAAGCAGCTCGCTGCTGCCTTTGTAGCCGGTGATCGCGGCAGCTTGCTCGCGGGCTTGCTCCAGGTACTGCAAGGCCAAATCGGCTGCAGGGACAGGCCGACGCTGCGCAATGTGCGCCAGCAGCAGGCCGAGCTGGACGACCAAGTCAGCCGCGCCCCGTTGCTGGGCCAGCAGCAGCGCTTCTTGGGCACTCTTTTCGGCTGCGTCCAAGTCGCCGAGTTGCAAGAGTGCGTGGCCTTGCCCACGCAAAGCGCTCAGCTGAAGGTCGGCAAAGCCGCCCGCGGCTTGAATCTTGTCAAAGTAGTCGGCAGCGCGCTGAGGCTGGTTTTGGTCGAGTGCCAGCCAGCCCAAGTAGTTCAGGCTGACGCAATGGTTGCGAGTGGCGGGCCAGCGGGCAAAGCACTGCAAGGACTCATTCAATTGCTCTTGTGCCAAGTCCAATCGACCCAGCTTGCGCAGCGTCTCCCCCAGCTGCATCTGGCAGGTGCCGATGCTGAAAGACCAGGCCTGTTTGCGCGCCAGGGTCAACGCTTTCTCCATCCATTCCAGCGCTGCTTCGGGGTCATTCAGGTCATTGAAGACGCTGCCCAGATTGGCTTGAGCGGCGATCGCCTCGCGAATGCAGCCAAGTTCTATCAAGGGATCGATGACGGCCGAAAAGCGCTGGATGGCCTCACTCAGGCGGCTGGCGCGCATGGCGCGGTAAGCGCCGTACAGATCGAGCATGGGCGCCACCCGCGGCGGCGAGTGGGTTCTCTTGCTTTCAAAATGATCGCCCCACTGGGCCTCGGCGGCATAACGATCGATCACACCGGCATAGCGGGCTTGGCTGCACTCCAGCAAGCTTTGGCGCTCGCTGTCTCCACAGCTATGGGCCTGCTGCGCGCCGATGGTCAGCCAGTCGCTGCATTTTTGCGTGTCTCCCAAGCTGGTGGCCACTTGGGCCAGCACCCAGCAGGCATCGATGGCATTGCCGCAATCTCCGGCCTCGCGAGCCGCCTGATAAATCTGTTCCGCCAAGGCTCCGTCTTGGGCTGACTCATTGCGCAGCCGGCGCACATCGATCGCCGACAGCTGCAAACGCCAGCGCAGCGATTGCCTGTGTTCGGCGCTGAGCTGCTGCGCCGAGATTTGCTCCAGTTCTCGCTCGGCGTGCTCGGCCACCAGCAAGGCGCGGCTGGAGTCACGTTCGCGCAGATGCCAAGCCCAATGAACCTGGGCAATCAGACCCTCGGGCCCCGCCAGACTTGTCGCTTCCTTCGCCAGGGCCTCGACCTCGGCGTTCAACTCGTACAGGGCCGGCGAGTCCTGCTTCATGACAGCCGCTTCACCCCGGCCAGTGGGCAGTCATAGACCGCATTGCGCAGCGCTGCAATGGCCTCGTAGCGGGTGAAGGTCTTGCGCCAGGCCAAGACCACCCGGCGGCTGGGCGCCGTCCCCTTGAAGGGAATGAAGCGCAGATGGGCTTGCTCCTCCTTGGGAACGCTCAAGCTCGGCACCACGGTGACGCCAATGCCGGAGGCGACCATGTGCTTGATGGTCTCCAGCGAAGAGCCCTCAAAGCTCTTGCTGATGCCCTCGGCATTGCTGCTGAAGCGGGCGAACTCGGGGCAGACCTCCAGCACCTGGTCGCGGAAGCAATGCCCTGCACCGAGCAGCAACATCGTCTCTTGCTTCAGCTCCTCGGCGCTGACCTCGCTGCGGCTGGCAAAGGGGTGATTGGCAGGCACGGCGATCATGAAGTCTTCGTCGTACAGCGGCGCCACGGCGAGGCCGCTGTCAGGGAAGGGCTCGGCCATGATGGCGCAGTCCAGCTCGCCGGTGCGCAGCATCTCCAGCAGCTTGACGGTGAAGTTCTCCTGCAGCAGCAAAGGCATTTGCGCGTACTGCTCGATCACGCCCTTGACCAGGGCCGGCAGCAAATAGGGGCCGATGGTGTAGATGATGCCCAGCCGCAGCGGGCCGGCCAGCGGATCTTTGCCGCGTTTGGCGATTTCTTTGATGGCGCTGGCCTGCTCGATCACCGACTGCGCCTGGCGCACGATGTCTTCGCCCAGGGCGGTGACGCTGATTTCATTGGCGCCGCGCTCGAAGATCTTCAGGTCCAGTTCTTCTTCCAGCTTCTTGATCGCCACGCTCAAGGTGGGCTGCGAGACATGGCAGGCTTCCGCCGCGCGGCCGAAATGTCTTTCGCGGGCCGCGGCGACGATATAGCGTAGCTCGGTCAGGGTCATGCTTGGCTCCTCTAGACCCTGCATTGTGCTTGGCATTGAGGCTCGGTTTGGCTTTGAAGTTCAACTGCCCATGTTGGCGCTTGCTGCCTCCCCAAAACTTGCACGCGCACGCCGGTGGCCAAGGTCGCTAGCAAAGACATGCCTCGAACCATGGAGCAGGAATGGATGCGGCGCTTTTCAGTCTTCGGTCAGTGATTCAATGACCGTGGTTTTGCGGCGATTGCGGCCTTTGAACAGGTAAAGGTCTCGGCCTGCGTCGCTTTGGGCAGGCAAGTCGGCCGAGTCCAGTTGCAACTCGTCGCCGAAGACGCCGCAGATGTCCACCCGCGCGCCCCGGTGCAAGACCACCCGCGAGGGGCCCTCGTCTACCTCCAGGTCGAACACGTCGCGGTCCGCATCCACGCCGTCTCTTTCTCCCCGGCGCGTCATGCGAACACGCAAGGCTTCGGTGATGTCGATACGGCTGCTGCTGATGTTCAAGGCGTCTTCGGCCGGGTTGCGAATCACGAGTTTGCGCAGTTGAATTTCGGAGTTATGCAGATCCAGGGCGTCGTCTCCAGCCCCGAGGATATGTAGCGCCTCGATGTGCCATTCCGTCAGGCCCACGCCCATCAGTGACACGGCATCCAGGTCATCGAGCCTCTTGCGCGTGTCGTGATGGAACTGCCGGGTGCTGGGGCGAGCGTCCATGCGGCCCAGATAGCGTGCACTGAGCGCTCGGGCGTGGAAAGATGAAGGCACTGAGCCTGGCTTCGTCAGCAGTCGCATGCCGTCTTTGCTGGCGCCGAGGTGCGTACCGAAGAACCAAACGCCACCATTGTCTGGGTGGGTTTCAGCACGTCCGTCCCTTCCGCAGCCGAACAAGGTCCATCGACGGGACATCAGCTGCGAGCCGGCATCAAATACCAGGGCGGCGCGTTCCAGCCTGCGCCCGGGAACCCTTCCATTGAGGATACCCAAACGCGCGCCGTCCTCCACGTCCAGGGTGACGCCTGCTTTGACATGGACCTGGCCGCTGATGATGTAGAGCCTGTCCTTGCATAAGCGGCGGTCCTTGTGGATGTCGCTGCGAATGTAGATCGGCCGTTGGTCGCTATTCCCTGCGAGTGCGGAGCTCACGTGGCAGGTTCCAGCTTGGGCAGGACGGCCGCTTGGCGCTGGAGGGCGAGGTTGCGGATCTCCTGGATCATGCGACGCAGGCCAAAGTAGCGGTGAATGAGGTCGTCCTCCACCCAGGTTTCGAGCACCTGCGCGAGCATCTCGTCGAGTTGCTCAATGATGACTTGGGCATCTGCCGGCGTTTCGATCTTGTCCAACTCATGCTCCAGGTCGCGCAGGTCCTGCCAGTAGTCATACAGCAGCTTGTTGGACGGGTACTGCCGCAGCGACAGTATTTGCAGGAACAAGGGCCAACCCACCACCAGAACGGCCAGCACGATGCCCCAGGTGCTGTCAAAAAGGGTGGCCCAGGTATTCGGCAGGTACTTGAATACGGTGGGCAGCCCGCCGTCAAAGTAGCGCGCGCCAACCGGGCTGAGCGCGACGTTGCGGTCAACGTATTCCGGGAAATGGTTCGGCTTGGAGAAGAACTCGGTGCGATCCTGGCTAATGCTCTCAGCGGCCCGCAGGAACAGCCATTGCAAGGCCGGATGGGTATCGGCCTCCACAACCAGCGTGACCGTGGATGCAAGCAAGCTCAAGTCCTTGGGTGGGAAGACATCCTTCAGGTCAATGGCGCCTCGGGGGATGGTGACCATCTCGAGTGCAGGCATTTTCTTCAGGTAGGCGGGTGCGAGTGCGAATTCGACAATTTGGCGGTCCTGCACCCGGAGCAGGCGCTGCACATTGGGAGAGTCAATGCCGTCCACGATGAGGACCGCATCAAGTTCGCCTTTCTCAAAGCGTGTTGCAGCCTCCTCATGGCTGATCTCATAGGTCTGGGGCCCGGGTGTGAGTGTTTGCCCGTGCAGCGCCAGCATGCGGTTCAGGAACATACGGGTGTTGGTGCCATCCATGCCCACCGCCATGCGGCGCTTGAGCAGATCTCCCAGGGGGTTCGCGGCATCAGGTGCCTTGCCCCGGTAGACCAGCCACACGGGGGAGTACTTCAAGCTCCCCAGGGAAACCATCTTGGGGTATTGACCCAGCTCCGCAGCCCCTGCGGTCAGGAAACTGGCATTGACCCGCGAATCGTCATCGTTCAGGTCCTTCAGTCCCTGGCTCAAGCCGGCTGTCTCGATAAGCTCTAACTCGACACCATGCAGCTTGAAATAGGCCGCAAACTTCTCCGCCAGCAGGTGGTAGGACGATCCAGGCTGTCCGGTTGCCAAATAGGCTTTGGCGGGCGGTAGCGGGTCCACATGGATCACGATAGCCACCAGCAGCGCCAAGCCCACGGGGATGTAGATGCCAAAGTATTGGACGATGCGCCACCAGCCCTGCAACTCGCGGCGGAAGTCCTGCCTGAAGTAGTCCAGAAAGTCGGGCCAGAGCTTGTCGGTGTTTCGGCGGTGTACAGCCATGGTCTTTTGCCTCAGGGCAGCTGAAAGTGTCGCTGCCAGAAGGCGCTGCATTGGTGCTGTTTGTCCGCGTCATAAGCGCCAGAGGCGCCAGGGACCAGCAGCATCACGCTGGAGGGGCCAGCGTAGGCAGGCCATGCCGGCAGGCCGGCCCGGTTAGGGTTGCCTGTACGCACGAACTGCGCCCATTGCGCCACCATTTGGTCGGCCAGTTTCGCGGACTGCGGCGACAGCTCAGGCGCATCGATTTTTTGTGTATTCGACAGCTTGGGGAACAAGTAGTTGAGTTCGGTCGAATGCACCGAGCCCATCACAAAGTCAGGGTAGGGCTGTGAGATGCCCACGCCCAGCACCGGTGCGCTTTCGTCGGCGAATTCAAACTGGTAGAGGGGAAGCTTCTTGCCACTTGCTGCGAAATAGCGCCGCAGTGCATCGGCCGTGTGCAGGTACAGGCAGTTGTTGATGCCGATGCCCGGGGTGTAGTCGGAGAGCAGTCGCGCCAGGGTTTGCGCTAGCTCACCCTCCTGGGTCCAACCTCGGCTGGGGGTGTACTGCTTCTGGATGGTTTCCACCTTTTCAGCACCGTAAAAGTGCTTCAACCAGGCGGGAAAGTGGGCCGCGTCGAGTGCCATGCCCTTGCCAGCCTTTGCCGCCTGCCAGAAATAGCCCACATACAAACCTACCTCGTGCCGAGTGCCGCCCAGCATCAAAGGAATTTGCAGAAACTGCTGTTGCTCGATGGCTTGTCGCACGCTCCGGGGCAGGGTGGCGTTAGGTTGTTCGGGCGTTCCGGTCACGGGCGCAAAAGGGATGAAGTCTTCCGGGTGCTGCTGGGCGTATTCGCCTTGCTTTTCCAGAATAGCTTCCACAGGCTGCGCGCGAAGGCATTGGGCGATTTCGCTGTCCGAGCCTTTGCAGCCCAGTGCTGCCGCCAAGCTCTGTCCCACGACCTGGGCTTCTGTCACGGTTTTCATCGGCTGAAGGCAGCCGGCACTTTGCACGATGGCCTGCTGGAACAGGCCCTTGACCTTGTCGCCGCTGGCCAGGTGCATGCATACCGAGCCTGCACCGGCCGACTCGCCGGCTATCGTGACTTTGCGGGGGTCGCCGCCAAAGGCCGCGATATTGCGCTGCACCCAGGCCATGGCCATGCGCTGGTCTTCCAGACCGTAATTGCCGTTGTGGTGCGCCCCGTCTTCCAGCGCCGCGTGGGGCATGAAGCTAAAGGCACCGAGACGGTAGTTCACCGACACGACCACCACATTGCCCTGCGCAGCCAACTTGTCCAGGCGGTACAGATTGGAAGAGCCGCCCACAAATGCACCGCCGTGAATCCAGAAGAGAACCGGTAACTTCTGGCCCGGTTTGATTTGTCGCGGCACGCTGACGTTGAGGCTCAGGCAATCCTCCTGCGTGCTGCCTTCTGTCAGATTGAAGCGCGCTTGTTGCGGACAGGCCGGGCCGAAAGCGGCGCCATCGCGCACGCCGGTCCACGCCGCCGGAGCCTGGGGCAAGGCCCAGCGCAGCGTTCCGACCGGTGGGGCTGCATACGGGATGCCTCGGTATTCAAAAGCGCCATGGCGCTCGGCGCCACGGACTGCACCTGTTTCCGTGTTGACGACCGACCCATTCGCATGGGCCAAGCCCGATGCCAAGAATGCGACAGCGATGGCACCCTGTGCGATGTGTTTTGGTTTGGTGCGTGCAAGCTTTGAGTGTTGGAGCGCATTGAAGCGGCCACAATTTCCGAGTGCAAGCATCACTTCACATCCTCCAAAACAATCGCGTGACCGAGGGTCCCGCCTGACACCGAATAACACTCCAATCGCCCACGCGCCTGACGCAGCTGGCCATTGCTCGCGGTGTAGGTAAATACGGGTGAGGTCGTGTTGCACACTTCCGGAATCTGGGCGGAAATACTGCTGCGATCCGCAGAACCCCAGGCCCAACCTTGCCAATCCTGCTTCACAAGCAAACTGCAGGGTGCGCGCGAAAGGGTGAGAACAGAAAAGCAGTTGAAAACGGTATCAAACGAGATGGAGGTAGACGGTGCAGCGCCACGCGTTCTATCGGTGATGAAATCAAGTCGGAATGGCGCATGGCTTTTCGCCTTTGGCCAAAAATACGCGTGCCTGTGATCTCCATTGGAGAACAGCAGAATGTCTTGAAAGCCTTTGGGGGGACTTGAGTCCGGTCTGCCGATCTGATCACCGGTCAACCACTCACGCGAATCCACATCCGCAACCTTCACCAGAACCAGCGCGTCAAGCTCATTCCGAATGCCGAATGGCAAATTGGGTCCGAAGCTCCCAACGATTTGCTCTTCATCCTGGACCGCATCACCGGCCCCACCACAAGCCGCCAAAATCGAGATCGTCACCCCAACAGCAGTGACAGCAGCGAGCATCTTCAAACGCTTCATATCCCAGACCTTTCAAGAGATCCATGGCCATGGTTCCACGCCCAAACTCTCAACGGATAGGAGACTCAACCGCCTCAAAGCAAGTATGTCGCACCAAGAACGGTTGACTGATCCAGATTTCCCTTTGGCAAGATTCGCTGTGCATGGCTGAGACGCCGGGCGTGCCGCCAGTATCAACGCTTGACGCTCGTTTGGGCCAATTTTTGATGTGGGCGGCCATTCACTGCACACTCAATCTCAATGTCTCCCACAGCGAAGACTTTGGCCGACTCTCCGACCCGTTGACAGTCACCAAGAAAGACGCTGCTTGAACGGGTCATCAGAAAGGACCTAAGCCGCCTCACGGACATCCCAGAGCGGCGGGCCGCGCGCCGGCGCTCAAAGTGAAGAAACGCGAGGCCTAGGCTTGTGTGCTTCCGCGAAAAGGGCTGGGGCGTAGCGCCGTGGCAACAACGCTGCGCTTCTGCTGGCTCTTCGCAGCGCTGCTGTGGCCGTCCTCGCCAGCATTCAAATAGTCCAACCAATCCTCCGGGGCTGGAGGTAGACCGCCGCAAGCCAGACGATTGGCCCAGTGCCGTGCGGCGACGGGTGCGGCCACACTGGTGCCGCCCATGCGGGACTCGGTGCCTGAGAGAACGCCGGCCGCAATCAGGCCATAGGCCATGGGCCCTTCGTCGGCCACGGCACGTACCAGTCGATGGGGGTCGTCTGACGCTTTGAGCCTGGCGGTGTAGAGCGAGTCGCGGTCGTCTTCGGTGTGGGCTGCGCCCACCATCAAGGGCAGCTTGCCGGTGGCCAGGCCATTGAGGCTGCCGGCCATTCCCAGGTGCAGGCCTTGCGCCTCCACCAACACCGACTGCACCGGCGCGGGGTCGGTCCAGCGCGGCAAGTCCCCTTGGATGCGGGCCTCGATGTTCAAGGGCTGGGTGCCGGCATTGCGCATCTCGATCAGCCAGCGGCCCGCGGGCACACCGCCACGCTCGCCGCGAACCGGCGCGAAAGACAGCTGGGCGCGACCATGCCGGCCGTCCAAGACTTGCAGATGAAAGCGCCCGAGCAGGCGCTTGCCCTGGCGCAGCTCCAGCTGCTGGCCCATCTGGAGCCAGGGCGAGCGAATCGGCTCCAAGACGCGCAGCTGCAAGTCGGCCTGCGTTTGGGCCTGCTTTTTGCCGGCGCTTGGCTGGCTTGAGCACCAAAGTTCCAAGAAGCTGTCGGTCGGGTCGCCCGGTTGCAAGCGCCAGGTGAGGCGAGCGCTGCGGCTTGGCGCCAGCGCACCGGCGGCATTGGTGCCGCTGGTGGGGTCGTTCAAGAGGTCGCCACCATTGTTGCCGGCAGCGAATACGACCAAGAGGCGCGGCCGCCTGCGCATCAAGTCGTCAATCGCTTGCTCAAGGGCCGAGCTGCCATCGTGCGGGCCGGCCAGGGCGCCCAGGCTGATGTTGACCACGACCGCGGCTTGCGGTGCCAAGGCCTCGGCCTCGCTGAGGATGTGGTGCAGCGCATCCAGAATCTGCGCGACGCAGGCGGCGCCAGTGGTCTGACCCACCAGGCTTTCGGGCACCGAAACCACGACCAGCGGGGCGCGGGCGGCGGCATCGAGCTCGTCCGGCTTGGCGTTGGCAGGGTTGCGGCGCGTGGCGGGCAGGCCGGCCAAGGTGTCGAGCACATGGGTGGCGTGGTCGGGCTGATTGCTGGCCGCCGCGCGCAGCAGCGCAGGCATGTCCAGCTGCTGATAGAGCTTGGCTTCCAGGCCAGGGTCTCGTTTGCAGCGCTTTTGCAGGGCTTGCAATGCCGCCTGGCTGAGCTCTCGGCCATAACCAGCAGGTGCCACGCACCAGGGGGTGCCGCTCGTGCGGGGCGGCAGCGACTCTTGATCCCAGTAGGACAAGATGCGACATGCCCCCTTGCGGCCGGGCGCGCGAAACACCTGATTCAAAAAGGCGCCGCCCCGATCGATGGTGCCCAAGATCAGGGGGATGGGCTGGCCTGGCGTGCCGCTGCTTGCATGACTCGGGCTCGGCGGGCGAGCTTGAGCAAAGTTGACCGGCAATGGTTGAGAGAGCTCGCAGTGAGGCAGCGCCTGACGCACCCGTTCCACGCTGCTGCGGCGCGCCCAGAGTGTGAGCCACTCGGTATCGGGGGGCGCTGCGGGATTGAGTCGTAGATTGCCCTGCTCGCGCCTCAGCAGAGCATCCAGGGCCTTGCCTGTTGGCGCGATCAGGGGCACCCAGGAGGCGTCCTCGGGCGTGGATGCGTCGGGTGTGTCGGCCGCCAAAAGCTTGGGAAAGCCCTGCCATTCGGTGGCCAGCGCCCAGTCGAGATAGGGGTCGCCGGGCGTGCAAGCGCCGCGCTTCTTCCAAGCCAAGGGTGCGAGTTTGGGGTCAGGTCTTGCCTGGGCGGCGGGGTTGCTGGCGCTGGTTTCGGGCTTGCCAGGCCCCGCGGCGCTCGGTGGCAATGCGGTGAAGCTCATCAGGCACCGGTGCTGCTGTTGAGGCTGCTACTGATGGACCATTCTTTGCACACCAGGTCCCAGAGCCTGGCGTGATCGCTCAGCACGGGCAGCGGGGGCGCACCGTTCGCCGCCGCGGTTTCTTGGCATTCGGGGCTGAGCCAGGGGGCCAAGGCCTCGTCGGGCTGGGCCGAGGCGGGGACTTCAAACGCACCGCCGCCAAACTGCAGCAGCTTTGGCGGCCCCGCGACCTCGCCGACGCTGGCCAGCAAAAAGCGCGCGACGCCTTCGCCCAGCAAGCGGCCGGCCAAGCTGTCGACCGGATAGTGAACGCCGGCCACCACACGGTTCTCGGCAATGCGCAGCGCCATCCGAACCAGCATTTGGGCATTCAGCTTGGGCATTTGGGCGCGCTGCATCAGGTGGATTAACAGGGCCGCCACCAAATGCGACTCACCGGCGTGGCCGCTGGGCAAGCTGCCATGGGTGGGCACTTCAATCATTGGCAGCAAGCTGGGCCGGATCTGATGCGGGCGCGGACAGGCCAAGATCTGCTTGAAGCGCATTTGCACCGCCATTTGCAGGGCCAAAGCCGATTCGATCAACTCCAAGGTGCGCGGCATGCGATGCCAGGGCAGTTGGGCTGCACTGAGCAGAAAGCTCAAGGCGTCGTTGGCCTGGGCATGGATTTCTTGAATGCGCACCTCGCGCAAGGGCAAGAGATCATCGACCAAGCGCGCTTGTGCAATGAAGTAGGGCAGCGGCGGCCGGCTGATGCTGACCAGGGGCCGCCAAGCCAGGCCTTGCGTGCCTTCGCCCAGTTGTTCAAGAAGCACCGTTTCTTTGTCGCCACTGCCGCTGATGTCTGGCCGCACCCGCAAGCCACTCAGCGCCTCCATCAGCAGCGACTGTGCCCGAGGCGCGGCGCCGTAGTGCAGCCATGGTGCGGCATCAAAACCGGGGCAGGGCGCAGGCGGGTCTGGATCGACCAGGCCTTGGGTCAGATAGCCCTGGGTGCGAACCAGGCAGGCGCTGCCCAGATCGTTGTCGCCGGCAGTGGAATAGCTTCTGGGGCCGACACCCCCAAAGGGACCGACCCCGCCACGGGGGCCAACTCCGCCATACGGGCCGACCCCGCCCTTTGGACCGACGCCGCCCAAAAGATCGAAGATGCTCAAGGTGTTCATGTTTTGTTTCCCCTGAATGGACAAGGTTTCAAAGCAGCGGCATACCCGCTTGGGCCAAGGCTTGGGCAAAGTCTTCTGCGTGCGGGGCTTCTCGGCCCCAGTAGCGCGATCGGAACGATCCAACAGTCGTTTCGGGCCACAACTGGCGCAGGCTTTGCATCGAGGCCTCGGCTTGGGCTTGCTGACCTAAACGAACCTGAGCCACCGCCAGGTAAAGCAGGGTGGGGGCGTGGCTGGCGCACAGCCGAAAGGACTGCTGAGCATGCAAAAGGGCTGCGTCGTATTGCCTGTGAGCCAGCAGCGCATGGGCCAAGGCCGCTTCCAAGAAATACTGCCAGGGGTCCAGAGGCGATAAGGCCAAGCCCAAGCGAGCGGATTCGCAGGCCTCGCGGGTCTGGTTGGAATAGGTTTGAGCCAAGGCTTGAAACGACCAGGCCAGCGCGCAGCTCGGGTTGCTGTGCAAAGCTTGTTGGTGGTGCTGCAGGGCAAGTTCAAGACTGGCGCCGCGCATCGCCAAGGAGTGCCCAAGCAGGGTATGCGCCAATGCATGGGTGTCATCCAGTGCCAAGGCCGCTTCTGCGAAGCTGGCAACTTGTAACGCAGCTTGGTCGATCGGCTCTAGGCCTTGTGCGCCGCGCAACAGGTGCCAAAACGCCAACCATGCCAAGGGCTCCGCCGCTTGTGGCTGCTGTCGGCTGAGCTGGCTGAGCATCTGTCCTGATTGATCGAGGCAACCGGGCGAAAGTTTGTGCATCAGCTGGGTGGCTGCGCTGAAGATTTGGTAGTTCTCCAAGGAGTCCCAGACCAGCGTTTTGCTGACTGACAAGCTGGCGTGCAGCAGCAGTCGATGAACGTCGGCACAGGCTTCTTGCAAGGCAAAGGCCTCGCCATAGAGCAGATCTTCGAGCTTGCATTCCAGCCGGTCTTGCCACAGCGGCGGACCACTGTGGCCGGCTTGTTTGTCGTGCAAAGACAGCTGCAAAAACAGCTGATCACCCACGCCCACGCTGCCTCGGCACTGCAGCACATGGTGGGCTTGCAGATGCTCAAACGCATCGGCCAAGGCCTGGCGCGAATGCCGCAAGCCCCGGCTGGAGCGGGCCGACACCACCTGCAGCTGCGACGAGCGCGAGAGCGCGACGATCAAGCTGTCAGCCACCAAATCGGCCATGGCGAGCAGGCGTGCGGTGTTGCCGCCCAGATCAGGGGGTAGCACGGCGAGGATGGCGCCGAAGTCGGAATCCCGAGGCTGGATGTTTGCGGGCATGTCGTGCTCGATGCTGAAGACATGGATCTCGCTGCCGGAGCCGTCCTGACGAGCGCCCCGATCATGCAGGCCCAGACGCCAGGGTTGATCCAGCTGGTCAATCGCTTGAGTGCTCAAGCAAAGGCCTCCCAGCTCGGCGCTGGCGGCCAGGCGCCGCGCCATCGCGATCTCGGCGGGCTGGGGCTTGCTTGCATCGGCCAGTGCATGGATGCCGCAGCGAAAGCGCAGTTTGCGCTGCGATTGGCCGGCATGGTGTTGCTGTTGCAAGTGCAGCGCGGCTTCGACCAGGGCCTGGGTGTCGTGGCTGGTGACGGCCAAGCCCACTTCGTCCAGTGGCAAGCTCAACTCGCGCGGAGGTTTCGGCAGCGTTGTGAACAAGGCCTCGCTGACTTGCTTGCAACTGGCCTGCGCATGCAGCGGACTGAGCAAATGCCGCGCGTCAAAAACAAGGTCGAGGACGGCGGCCTTTGCAGTCTCCTGGTCACTCGACCCATCGCGATCCAATTCGGCCATGCTGCTCCTTATCACCGGGACGGGCTGATGCGGCTTGCTGGCGCATTATGTGCACAGGGGCTGGATCGTGACAAATTGCACGCTTTGCCGCCAAGGCGGCCGGGTCTGGCGGCCCTGGGCCTAGTCTGTCCGCCCTAGACCCGGCCTAGAGCAAACCCTGGGGCACCCGGCTACACTGCGGCCGAAAAGCGAGCGAGCGGCCTGCTCGCGCACTAGACCCGACGACCGAGGTGAAGCCATGACTGAACGTAAACCGATGAGCCTGCAGCGCCTGTTGGACATGCATGCCAGCGGCGACAAGATCGCCATGCTCACTTGCTATGACGCTGCTTTTGCCAGCGTGCTCGACGAGGCCGGCGTGGATGTGATGCTGGTCGGCGATTCGCTCGGCAATGTCTTGCAGGGCCAGAGCAGCACCGTGCCGGTGACGCTGGAAGAGATGGTTTATCACACCCGCTGTGTGGCGCGCGGCCGCAAGAGTGCTTGGATCATTGGTGACTTGCCCTTTGACAGCTACCAGAGCTCGACGGCCGAGGCCTGGAAGAGTGCCGCCGCCCTGGTCAAGGCCGGCGCCCATATGGTCAAGCTCGAAGGCGGCGGCTGGACCGCGCCGGTGGTTCGTTATCTGGTCGAGCGCGGTATTCCGGTCTGTGCCCATTTGGGCCTGACGCCGCAAACCGTCACCATGCTGGGCGGCTACAAGGTGCAGGGGCGTGAAGACGCCGCTGCTGCTTTGATGAAGCAGCAGGCGCAAGAGTTGGTGGCGGCGGGCGCGCAAATGCTGGTGCTGGAAATGGTGCCTTCAGCCCTGGCCGCCGACTTGACGCAAACCTTGGGCATCCCCGTCATCGGCATCGGTGCGGGCGTGGGCTGCTCGGGTCAGGTGCTGGTGCTGCACGATATGTTGGATGTGACGCCGGGCCGCCGCCCGCGCTTCGTCAAGAACTTCATGCAAAGCGCCTCCTCGGTGCAAGATGCGGTGCGCCGCTATGTCGGCGAGGTGAAGGCACAGACCTTCCCTCAAAACGAACTCCACGGCTACTGAGCGCCGCTGCTTTGATCTGAACAACGCCCTATGCAAGTCATCCACACCATTTCTGAATTGCGCCAGGCCTTGGCGGGCATAAGCCAGCGCGCTTTTGTGCCCACCATGGGTAGCTTGCATGACGGCCATCTGGCCTTGGTGCGCCAAGGGCGAGCGGCCGTGGGCGAGGGCGGTGCGGTCATCGCCAGCATCTTTGTCAACCGCCTCCAGTTCGCGCCGCACGAGGACTTTGACCGTTACCCCCGCACCCTGGAGCGCGATGCCGGCTTGCTGGCCGGTGCCGGTTGCGACTATGTGTTTGCGCCCGCCGAGGGCGAGCTCTACCCCGAGACGCAGGGCTACAAGCTGCACCCGCCTTCGGAACTGTCGGACATCTTGGAGGGCCATTTCCGCCCTGGTTTTTTCATCGGTGTCTGCACCGTGGTGGCCAAGCTTTTCAATATCGTCCAGCCTTCTATCGCCTTGTTCGGCAAGAAGGACTATCAGCAGCTGATGGTGCTGCGCCGCATGGTGGCGCAGATGGCCCTGCCCATCGAGATCATTGCCGGCGAAACCCAGCGTAGCGCCGAAGGCCTGGCCCTGTCTTCTCGCAATGCCTATTTGAGCGAGGCCGAGCGCAGCGAGGCTTTGCGCCTGAGCCAGACCTTGAAGACCTTGATTGCCCGCTGGCAAGCAGGGGAACGCGATCTGGCCAAGATGGAGGCCGAAGCCAATCAACACCTGCGCGCCCATGGCTGGCAGCCCGACTATGTGACGCTGCGGCGCCAGCATGATTTGGGCGTGGCCGTCGAAGGCCAGCCGCTGGTGGCGCTGGCCGCCGCCAAGCTGGGCGCCACCCGCTTGATCGACAATCTCGAGGCTTGAAGCGGCCGCCGCCTGATGGCGGCGGGCGATCTGCATTCAGCCGAGCCCTTGGCCGCCCGCTAGCGGCGGCAGAAGCAGAGATACTCACGGGCGCTTGAAAACATCCTGCCCCCCGCTCTCGCTTTCAGGTCCCGTCATTCAGTTCATATCGATACCCAACACCATGTCCAAGACCTTTATTCGTCCCTTTTTGATTGGCGCTGCTTTGAGCGCTCTGACCTTGTTGAGCGCTTGCGGTGGCGGCGGCTCGGATGCGGGCACGCCGGTTCAGCCAACGCCGGACATCAAGCCCGCCGTTGAGATGACGATCACGCACCGTGTTCGCCTGACCACCAACAAAGGGGTGATCGAAATTGGTTTGGACAATGCGCATGCCCCGATCACCACGGCCAACTTCCTCAAGTACGTCAACGAGGGTTTCTACAACGGCACCATCTTCCACCGTGTGATCAAGGACTTCATGAGCCAAGGCGGCGGCTTCACCCGCACGACGGGCGGTTTGGTTGAGAAGACGCCGACCTCTGCAGCCATCAAGCTGGAGAGCAATGTCGGCTTGCGCAATCTGCGCGGCACGATTGCGATGGCCCGTACCACGGTGGCCGACTCGGCCACAGCCCAGTTCTTCATCAACGCCAAGGACAACGCCTTCCTGAACTACAAGGACGCCAGCGCCTCGGATCCGAATGGCTACGCCGTTTTCGGTAAGGTCTTGACCGGCCAGGACATCGTGGATCAGATCAACACTGTCGCCACTGCGGTGAACGACGTGCCCTTGGTGGACGTGGTCATCATCAAGGCCGAAGAAATCAAGCCGTAACAAGAAGTAAGCATGCGAGCCCGCCGTCATCGGCGGGTGTTCAGAGCGCGTTGAGCCAAGGACTGTGTTTCAGGAGTCCGCTCAATGCGCTCTTTTGTTTTGCGTGCGCTCAGCGCCGCTGCTGTGATTTCTTTGGCCGCTTGCGGAGGTGGCAGTGGTGATGAGGGCTATCGGCCGCCGCCCTTGCCGGCGCCGACGCCCAACCCCAATCCTTACCCTAACACCCTGAGTTGCAGCAACGAAGGCCTGGCCAAGTCGGCCCTGAGCAAGCTGCCCACGGTGTGCATGCTGACCAGCAGCGGCGAAATCGTCTTCGAGTTGTACTCAGACACGGTGCCGAATACCGTCAACAACTTCCTGCGCTATGTGGCGGACGGTGCTTACAAGAACACCTTGTTCCACCGGGTCGACCGCGACTTCATCGTCCAGGGTGGTGGCTACACCAGTGGCATGGTGGAACGCTACCCCAGCTATGCGCCCATACCCTTGGAGGCGCGCGAGTACAACCTGCCCGGCACCATCGCCATGGCGCGCCGCAGCGACCCCAACAGCGCCACCAATCAGTTCTTCATCAATGTGAAGGACAACCCCAGCCTGGACTACCAATCGGCCGACAAGCCCGGCTACGCGGTGTTTGGCCGCGTCATCTCCGGCATGGCCACGGTGGAGGCCATCAATGCGGTGCCGGTCTATGCCTACAGCGATGTGGACCTGCGGCCGCGCCAAGAGGTGCTGATCTACTGGGTGCAGCGCCTGAAGTGAGGGCTTGTTGAGACTTGTTTGACCTGAGGCAAGGCGGGCGAGGTCGGCCCTTTCTAGACTGGCGGGTTGTTTTTCACCGCCCGCCCGACCATGTTGTTGCACAAGTCCCCTGAACTGCTCTTGCCTGCGGGCGATCTCGATCGCATGCGCGCCGCCTTCGACTTTGGCGCCGACGCGGTCTACGCCGGCCAGCCGCGCTACTCCCTGCGCGCGCGCAACAACGATTTCAAGCTTGAGAACCTCAAGACCGGCATCGCCGAGGCGCACGCGCGCGGCAAGAAGTTCCTGGTCGCCAGCAACATCCTGCCGCACAACGGCAAGCTGAAGAACTATCTGGCCGATATGGAGCCGGTGGTGGCGATGAAGCCCGACGCGCTGATCATGGCCGACCCCGGCCTCATCATGATGGTGCGTGAGCGCTGGCCCGAGTTGCCCATTCACCTTTCGGTGCAGGCCAACACGGTCAATTACGCGGGGGTGAAGTTCTGGCAGAAGCAGGGCTTGAAGCGCGTCATCCTCTCGCGTGAGCTGAGCCTGGACGAGGTGGCGCAGATCCGGCAGGAATGCCCGGACATGGAGCTCGAAGTCTTCGTGCACGGTGCCCTGTGCATCGCCTACTCGGGCCGCTGCCTGCTGTCGGGCTACTTCAACCACCGCGACGCCAACCAGGGCACCTGCACCAACGCCTGCCGCTGGGACTACAAATTAGGCGATGCCTTTGAAGACGAAGCCGGCCAGGCCCAGGCGATTCAGTTCGACTTCCACAAGGCGGTGCAGCAGGCCGACCAAGACTTTGTCGCCGCCGCTGGTGGCACGCCGCGCCATCCGCTGGCCGATCGCACTTACCTGATCGAAGAGTCGCAGCGCCCCGGCGAGCTGATGCCCATCCAGGAAGATGAGCATGGCACTTACATCATGAACTCCAAGGACCTGCGCGCGGTCGAGCATGTGCAGCGCCTGGTGGAGATTGGCGTCGATTCCCTGAAGATCGAGGGCCGCACCAAGAGCCGCTACTACGTTTCGCGCGCCGCGCAGGTCTACCGCCGCGCCATCGACGACGCCGTGGCCGGCCGGCCCTTCGACCCGACCCTGCTGGGCGAGCTGGATGGCCTGTCCAACCGAGGCTACACCAGCGGCTTTTATCAGCGCCACCGCAGCCAGGACCTGCAGAATTACCTCGACGGTCACTCCAAGGCCAGGCGCAGCCAGTTCGTCGGCGAAGTGGGCGCGGTGGCGGCCGACGGTTGGGCCGAGATTGAGGTCAAGAACCGCTTTGAAGTCGGCGACCGCCTGGAGATCATCCACCCCAGCGGCAACCGCGAGATCACGCTTCAGGCCCTGCGCGGCCGCGAGGGCGAGTCGGTGCAGGCGGCGGCTGGCAATGGCGTCAAGGTCAGTTTGCAGCTGCCGGCCGAGCTGCAGGGCGCCTTGATCGCGCGCTTGTTGGACGAAGCCGAAGCCTGAATCCAGAAGCGGGCTCCCCCTGTGAGTGGGGTGGGCGCAGCGTAAACCTAAGCGCCATAATCAGCGCATGAGGAGCGCCACACATCGTCTTGAACTTTGCTGGGCCCGGCTGGCTTGGGCAGCGGGAGGCCCTGCCGCCATTGCCCTGATGATGAGCGCTTGCGGCGGCGGTGGGGCGGGTGGTGCGGGGCCTAGCGCTGCCGCCAACGCGGCCTCCAGCCCGCCTCCGCCGACCTCGCCGACTCCGCCGGCTTCGGCCGCCTCCAGCCCCGTGCCGCCCAGCCCGCCGGCCAGCAGCCCTGTCCTCAGCGCCAAGGCTTTGCTGGGGGAGAAGATCTTTCACGACGCTGGCCTCAGCGGCTCGGGGCGCATGTCCTGCGCCAGCTGTCATGACCCCGCCTTCTTCCATGGTCCGCCTAACAGCCTGCCGGTGCAAAAGGGCGGGAGGTTGAACACTGAGTTCGGCTTGCGCGCTGCGCCTTCCTTGCGTTACTTGGAGCGCCTCGGCGCGTTCTCTGGCACAACGAACACCCCCGTTGCAGATTTGCGCGGCGGCTTGATGGCCGATGGTCGCGCCGACAACTTGGCGGCGCAGGCGCTGCTGCCCTGGTTCAACCCGCGTGAGATGGACAACGGCACGCCCGCCGATCTGGCCCGCAAACTGCGGGCGACCAGCTACGCGGCCGAGTTCGCGCGCGTCTTCGTGCCTGCGGCCGGCGCCGATGCGCCCGATGACGCCACCCTGGTGGCACAGGCCAGTCAGGCCCTGCAGAGCTTCCAACTGGAGGATGCACGCTTCCACCCCTATGACGCCAAGTTCGACTGGGTGCAGCAGGGCCGGGCTCAGTTCACTGCGCCCGAGGCTCGCGGTCTGGCCGTCTTCAATGACCCCAAGCGCGGCAACTGCGCGGCCTGCCATCCCTCAACGAGTGCCGACGGCCGCCCGCCAGTCTTCACCACCTTTGGCTATGCCGCCTTGGGTGTGCCGCGCAACACCAAGATCCCAGCCAATGCGGATGCTGCCGCCTTTGATCTGGGCCTGTGTCAGTCGCCGCGCCCTGAGCTCAAGGATAGGCAGGACAGTTGCGGATTCTTCCGCATCCCGACCTTGCGCAATACCGTGCAAAGGCCGGTGTTCTTCCATAACGGCCAGTTCAGCAACCTGGAAACGGTTTTGCTCTTCTATCAGCTCCGCGATGCGGACTCGGCTTTTTTCTACCCCAGTGTGGCCAACCGGGTGCAGCTCTATGACGACCTGCCGGCAGCCCTGCGCGGCAATGTCAATCGTGACGCACCCTTCAGCGCGCGGCCTTTGACGAACGAAGCCGAGCAGGCCGATCTGCTGTGCTTTTTGCGCACGCTCACCGATGGCTACAGCGCGGGTTCGCCCACGAGCGCAGGCTGTTCTTGAGCTGACTTTGGCTCAGGCTTGCCGCCCGCGTGCTGCGAGGACGCAGCACTCCTTCGCAGGCAGCAGCAAGGCGCCAGCCTTGCCGCTGTCCGGCTCAGGCCTTCAGAAACTCCGCCTTCGAGCCCAGCCAGCGTTCCACTTGGCGCCGGGCCGCTTGCGGGTATTTGTCCAGCAATTGCGGCGCCAGTCGGCGCGCGGCTTGCAGCAGGCCCGAGTCTTCTTGCAAATCGGCAAAGCGCAGCAGCTCGGCGCCGCTTTGGCGAGCGCCCATGAATTCGCCAGGGCCGCGAATTTCCAGGTCACGGCGGGCGATCTCGAAGCCGTCATTGGTTTCGGCCATGGCCTTCAGCCGCGACTTGCCGGTGTCCGACAAAGGGCCGGTATAGAGCAGCACACAAACGCTGGCCACCGCGCCGCGCCCGACCCGGCCGCGCAACTGGTGCAGCTGGCTCAGGCCAAAGCGCTCGGCATGTTCAATCACCATCAGGCTGGCGTTGGGCACATCCACCCCCACTTCAATCACCGTGGTGGCGACCAGTACGCTGGTCCGCCCGGCCGAGAACTCCGCCATCACCGCCGCCTTGTCGGCCGGTGCCATGCGGCCATGCAGCAGTCCCACGGCAAAACCTTCCAGCGCGGCGGACAACTCCGCATGCGTCTCGGTGGCGTTGTTCAGGTCCAGCGCCTCGCTCTCTTCGATCAAAGGGCAGACCCAATAGACCTGTGCGCCCTTGTTGGCGACTTCGTCGTGGATCTTCTCGATCACATTGAAGCGTTTGCTATCGGCAAACACCTTGGTGACGATGGGGGTGCGGCCGGGCGGCAACTCATCGATGGTGGACACCGCCAGATCGGCGAAATAGGTCATGGCCAAGGTGCGCGGAATCGGCGTCGCGCTCATCATCAAGAGATGTGGCTCTAAGTCCATCGAAGCCAGCTTCTTGCGCAGGGCGAGACGCTGGGCCACCCCGAAGCGGTGCTGCTCATCGATGATGGCCAGGCCCAGCTTGGCGAACTTGACCTTGTCCTCGATCACCGCGTGGGTGCCGATGACCAGTTGAGCCGAACCATCGGCGGCCGCGTCCAGCATCTTTTGGCGCGCCTTGCCTTTCACGCTGCCGGTCAGCCAGGCCACCTTCAGACCCAGCGGCTCCAGCCAGCCGATCAGTTTCTTGAAATGTTGCTCGGCCAGGATTTCGGTGGGCGCCATCAACGCGCATTGCCAGCCGGCATCGATGGCCACGGCCGCCGCCAGCGCCGCCACGACGGTCTTGCCCGAGCCCACATCGCCTTGTAGCAGGCGGTGCATCGGTTGCGGCAGCGCCAGTTCTTGGGCGATTTCCTCGCTGACCCGTTGCTGCGCGCCGGTGAGGCCAAAAGGCAAGACGCCCAAGAGCTTTTCCACTAAACCGCCGCGCTGGGCCTTCAGGGCGGGCGCTTTCAGCAAGGCGCGCTCGCGTTGGGCCTGCATCTGGCTGATCTGCTGGGCCAGCAATTCCTCGAATTTGAGTCGCTGCCATGCCGGGTGGCTGTGGTCCTCCAGCGTCATCAGGCGCGCCTGCGCCGGCGGGTGATGCAAAAAGGTCAGCGCATCACGCAAACTGGGCAGGCTGGGCGGCACCACACCGCTGGGCAGCAGTTCGCCCAGATCGGCGCGTTTCAGGCCAGAGGCAATGGCGCGTCGCAGATAGGTTTGCGGCAGGCCATTGCTGGCCGGGTAGACCGGGGTCAGCGCGGTGGCCAGCGGCGTGTCCTCGCTGACTGCCTTGAAGGTCGGGTGCACCATCTCGCGGCCAAAGAAGCCGTGGCGTAACTCACCACGCACGCGGATGCGCTGGCCCACCGCCATGGTCTTTTGGTGGGAGGGATAGAAATGGATGAAGCGCAAGAGCAGGTCGCCGCTCTCGTCTTCCATGCGCACCAGCAGCACGCGGCGTCCGCGTGTCTCGACGCGGCATTCGATCACCTCGCCCTCGCACTGCACCGTCTCGCCTTCGCGAGTCTGACCAATCGGTGTCAGCCGGGTCTCGTCCTCATAGCGCATCGGCAGATGCAGGGCCAGGTCGATATCGCGCAGCAGGCCGAGCTTCTCCATCGCCTTTTGCGGCGCGGACTTGGGCTTGTTGGCGGTATTGGTTTTGGCATCGACCTCGGGCATGGGCGCGATTCTGCCCTGAGCACATGAGACCGCTTGTTTTGGCTGGGCACAGGCATGCCGCATTTCAATCGGAAGGGCTTGGGGTCGAGGCGCTGGTGTTTTCCCTTTCCCTCTTTGGAGTGGTGTGTGCTGGTCTTTTTGGATCGATACACTCCGCGGCGAATTCGACCCTGGAGTCGTTTCGTTCACAAGCAAAAAGAACTATCTGGGAGGAATGAAAGTGAAGCACACCGTACAAGTCTTGACCGTCTCGGTCCTGCTGGCAAGCCTCTTGAGTGCCTGCGGCGGAGGCGGCGACAGCAGCCCTTCCGTTGAGCCCATCAAGCCCACAACGCCCGCCACCGCGATTCCCGAGTCCTTGTCCATCAAGGCGGCCGCGAGCGCTGATGTGGGCAGCGCAGCCAATTTTGATAACAGCGCATCAACGCTCACTGGCTTGAAGTTTGCGTGGAGCTTTGGCGACGGCACCAGCAGCGCCGAGGCCAGCCCCAAGCATGAGTACGCCAAAGTGGGTGACTACGATGTGACCTTGAAGGTCAGCAACGAGGAGGGCGCCTCCAAAGAGCTGAAGTTCCGCGTCAGCGTCAACAACCGCGCGCATGTCAAGGGTTTGGCCTGCACGGGCGCAGCAGACAGCGGCTGGTGCTGGCAGCAGCCCAAGCCCAGCGGCAATAGCCAATCTGAGATCTTCTTCTTGGATGCCAAGACCGCATGGTCGGTGGGAGAGCAAGGCGAAATTTTCAAGACCGTCGACGGCGGCAAGACCTGGGCTAAACAGAACACTGGCTTGCGCTCACCGCTGTTGTCGGTCAAGTTCATCGATGCCAACAATGGCTGGGCCGTGGGTAGCCTGGGTGCGGTGTTGCGCACCACCGATGGGGGTGCTAACTGGATCCAACAAGCCTCTTGGCTGAAGTTTGATTCTTACTGGCAAGGATCGCCATCCTCGCTGCGGGTGATCAGCCCCAGCACCGTGATGGTGACGATGGATGACTATCTGAGCGTCAGCACCGATGGCGGCGCCAGCTGGGTTCAAAACTCGGTTCGACCCAGTCTCATCGGTCTGGATGGCACCGTGTGGATTCAAAGCTATGACAAGTTGTTCAAGTCCACCGACTTTGGCAAGACCAGCAAGGAAGTCTTCAGTTCGTCCAAGGGTCTGAGCGCTCAACCCATCTTGCTGGGTAGTTCCGGGATCTTGCTCACCCGTATCAATTCAGTCTGGGACAGCAACGCGGGGCAATACCGTACGACGACCGAGTTCGTTCGCAGCCAGGACGCCGGTGCGAACTGGGAGACCTTCGAAGCCAAGGGATTGCCGACCACCGAATATCTGTACTTCAACCGAATCGAGTTCACCGATGCCTCCAACGGCCTCTTGAGTGCGGGCAACTCGGCCTTGTATAGGACCTCAGACGGTGGTCGTAACTGGGTGGCGGTTCAGCTCCCAGCGCTGGGCAACGCTTACCAAAATGATTTGCGCATCCTGACCGGCGGAAAAATCTATCGTCAGGTCTCCAGCTCGGCAGGTGTGGAGCACAACTTCAGTGAGGATGGGGGCCAGACTTGGCGAAAAATTGCCGTGCCCAAAGGCCAATACGGCTTGGGCGATCCTAAGCAGTTGGGCGAGAAGTCTTGGTTGTTGCAGTCCAACGGCAGCAGTTTCTATCTCAGCAGTGACGGCATGTTGACCTGGACTCTCATCGCCGGGCCGGATGCTGAAACGATGCAGCGTTCCTTCCGCGCGACATGGTTCTTCGATGCCAAGCGCGGCTTGGCCTTGAACGCGGCGGGCGAGTTGCAAGAGACGCTCAACGGAGGCTTGAGTTGGCAAGTGAAGTTGAAGGACTTGGTCTCGCCTCAGTACGGCGACACCCGCTTTCAATTCACTTCGGCCAGCAAGGGCTGGCTCTTGGCCGGCGATGGCAAGGTCTATCGCAGCGACGATGGCGGCGCCAGTTGGTCCGCACCTTTGAGCAGCAGCCGTCGGATCAGCGCCTTCCACTTTGTCGACGACAAAAACGGCTTTGCCGTCTCCAGCGAGTACTCGGTGGAGGACAACGCGGACAAGCCCGTGATTCTGGCGAGCACCGATGGCGGCCAGAGCTGGGCCAAGTCGGGCCGATTTGTGCCCAATATCAGCAGCATTCAATTCAGCTCGGCTCTGAAGGGCGTGGCCGTGGGCGCTGGAGGCCGAATCGCGGTCACCGATGATGGCGGCAAGACATGGGCCAACCGGTTCACCGGTGTCTCCGCGGATTTGAATCGTGTGCTTTACGCTGATGCCAAGACAATTTGGGTGGTCGGAGACCGGGGCGTCGTGCTGCAGTCCTTGGATGGCGGCGCGAACTGGGTGCTGGCGCAACAAGGTGACGCCACGGATTTGCAGGACATTCAGTTCCTGGACGCGCAGCGGGGCTGGATTGTCGGCACGCAAGGCGCCATGCTGGCCACGCAAGATGGCGGCAAGTCTTGGCAGCGCGTCTACACCGGCACGCAGAAAAAGCTGAACAAGGTCTTCTTTGTGGACCCGCGCACCGGCTGGGTGGCCGGTGAAGACGGCAGCTTGTTGGCCACTGGCACGGGTGGCATCTAAGGTGCGGCTCGTGCTGCGCCTCAGAAAAGGCAGCGTGCTCAGTTGAAATACTGCTGCCTCAGTGCGGCGTAGCGGCCATCGCGTTTGATCTGGTCCAGCGCGGCTTGCAGGCGTTGCTGCAAGGCCGGGCTGGTCTGCGGATGCAGGCCGTACCAGTAGGACTTGCTGCGGTCCAACTCAAAGACCGGTTGTAGCGTGCTGAAGGGCAGCTTCATCTGCTGCAGATTCCAGGCGGCCGCCCAGTCCAGCATGACCAGCAAGTCCATGCGGCCGGCCAGTAGCTTGCGCAGATTGCTGGCGTCGTCGAGGGCGATTTCCAACTCGGCATTGGGCCGCAAGCCGGCGGCCATCAGCATCTTGGCGGCGGCGGAATCGCGCACCACGCCGAGCTTGTGGCCGTTGAGGTGATGGATATCGCTGGCCTTTACCTCGCTGCGTTCGCTCAAACGGTAGACCACCACACGGCGCTCGCTGATGGGGCCCAGCCATTTGTATTTGCGCTCGCGCTCCGGTTGGCGCGTCAGCGAAAACAGCAAGCTGCCGGCTTTGGCCGCAGCGCTGCTGCTGGCGCGCGGCCAGGGCATGATTTCAATGTCCAGTGGCAGATTGGCTTGCTCGGCTACCAAGCGCAGCAGGTCCACCGCAAAGCCGCTGGGCGGCTCGCCGGGGCGCTGGTAATTCAGTGGGGGCAAGTCTTCGCTGAATCCGTGCAATGTGTGCACGGCCGGCTCAGCCGCTGCCGCGGTGCCAGAAAGGCTTGAAAGCCAGGGCCCTAGGCTCGCGCCAAGCAGCCCGGCTGCGGTGATCTGGCGGCGCTTCATGCGCGGTGTTTCGGCGCAGGCCGGCGGGCGAAGGGGTTCTGCATAAAGATCCTGAGTCGGCGGGCCAGCCAGTCTAAGCCCGGCCCGTGCCGACTTGATTACATCGGCGAGGGCGTGCCTGCCATGCGGTCGTATTTCAGGAAATACTGCCGGGCCATGGCCACCAGCTGATTTTCGGTCGGGTGGTCGACGGTCTCATAGCCGACGATGTGCTTGGCGGTATTGGCGCGGTGCTTGTCGGCGTAATGCTTGAAGTCGGCCTGTGCGGTGGACGAGCCCACCACCAGCACCTCTTCAATGCCGTTCAGGGCGTCGCAGACTTCACCGAAGAACTCATGCTCGCTGCGCACCGCGCTGCCGTGCTGCTTGGTGTGGTGGGTGTGAGCCTTGACCTTTTCGGCTTGCACATGTTCGGCATCGAATTGCAGGACTTTGGCGCTTTGGTGGTCGAGCCAAACGACGGCGTGAAACAAACTCATGGTGCTCCTCTCGGGGTGAATGAACAAAACGGGGCGAGGCTTGGTGCGCCTCAAAGACTGTGTAGGGTCTGACCGGGGTGGGTCGATTTCTCTTGCGCTGCTTGGCAGTCAAGGCAGCGCAGCACCTCGGGGCTGTGGCGCAGGCGATCAAAGGCGATGGCTTCGCCGCAAGCGATGCACAGGCCGAAGTCCGCTTGACGCAGGCGTTGCAGCGCCTCATTGACCTGGCGCAGGGCCTCGAGCGTTTGGTCGCTGCGGGCCAGGTCGACCTCGCGGTCGGCTGCATGGGCTCGCTCGCCATCGCCGTCTTGCAGCAATTGCTCGCGGGCATGCTCCACCCGGCCTTGGCTGCCCAGCTGGGCTTGCAACTCTTGCTCCAGCGTTTGCTGACGCTGCAACAAGGCGGATTCCAGCAATGCGTGCTGACCCGGCGTTAGCGTGGCGGCAGTGTTTGATGTGCTCATGGACTAGCTCCTTGGCATTGATATTCGCACCAGCCCGGCCAGGTGCGATTGACCTGCGTCAAAGGCCTGCATGGGACAATTCAGGCCGTCTCCGATTGGTACGGGTCCGTCCGGCCCTCAAAAGTTCATGTCCGTCAAAAGTTATTCCGTCAGCGACTTCGATTTCGAGTTGCCCCCCGAGCTGATCGCTCAACACCCCGCCGCCGAGCGCAGCGCCTCGCGCCTCTTGGACGGCCGCAGCAGCAGCCCGGTGGATCGCATTTTTCGGGAGCTGCCCGATCTGCTGAACCCCGGCGATCTGCTGATCTTCAACAACACCAAGGTCATCAAGGCCCGTATTTACGGCGCCAAGCACAGCGGTGGCGCGGTGGAGGCCCTGGTCGAGCGGGTGATCCCCGGTACTTGCGAGGTCTGGGCCCATATGCGCGCCAGCAAGTCGCCCAAGCCCGGCACTTTTGTTCGCTTCAATGACGCCTTCGACGCCGAGGTGCTGGGCCGCTGCGGCCCGGACAATGGCATGTTCCACCTGCGCCTGCCTAGCGACCCCTTCGCGCTGCTGGAGCAGCATGGCCATGTGCCCTTGCCGCCCTATATCGAGCATGCCGATGAAGCCGACGATGTGCGGCGTTATCAAACCGTGTTTGCGCAAGAGCCCGGTGCGGTGGCGGCGCCGACAGCGGCCCTGCACTTTGACGAGGCCTTGCTGGCTCGCCTGGCCGAACGCGGTGTGGCCACCGCCCATGTGACTCTGCATGTGGGCGCGGGCACCTTTCAGCCGGTGCGGGTGGAAAACCTGGCCGATCACAAGATGCACAGCGAGTGGTTCGAGGTCAACGAGGCCACGGTGGCGGCGGTGGCCGCCTGCCGGGCGCGCGGTGGCCGAGTGGTTGCGGTGGGCACCACCACCTTGCGGGCGCTGGAGTCTGCGGCCTTGGGTGGCGGCTTGCGCGCCGGTGCGCGCGAGACCGAGATCTTCATCACGCCGGGCTTTCAGTTCCAGGTGGTGGACCGCCTCATCACCAACTTCCACCTGCCCAAGAGCACCTTGATGATGCTGGTTAGCGCCTTTGCTGGCTACGAGCCCATCATGGTCTTGTACCGCCACGCGATTGCGCAGGGCTATCGCTTCTTCAGCTATGGCGACGCGATGCTGCTGGAGCGCGTCTGAATTTTTGCTTTCATCAAGCCGGCCGATAATGCGGCCAACCCTTCAAGTCTGGAGTCCTGACCATGTTCCATCACGTTGACGCCTACGCCGGCGACCCCATCCTCAGCCTCAACGAGGCCTTCCAGAAGGACACCCGTCCGGGCAAGATCAATCTGTCCATCGGCATCTACTTCGACGACGAAGGTCGCATCCCGATGCTGGACTCGGTGCGCAAGGCCGAGTTGGCCGTGGTGGCCGAAGCCGGCGCCCGCCCCTATCTGCCGATGGAAGGTGCGGCTAATTTCCGCTCCGCCGTGCAGGCGCTGTTGTTCGGTGAAAAGCACCCGGTGCGCGAGCGCACGGTCACCATCCAGAGCGTGGGCTCCAGCGGTGGCCTGAAGGTCGGCGCTGATTTCATCAAGCGCTACTTCCCCGACAGCGCCATCTACGTGTCCGACCCAACCTGGGACAACCACCGCGCCGTTTTCGAAGGCTCGGGCATCGAGGTCAAGACCTACCCGTATTACGACGCGGCCACCGGCGGCGTGCGGTTTGATGACTTGCTGGCCACGCTCAAGACCCTGCCCGCCAAGAGCGTGGTGCTGATGCATGCCTGCTGCCACAACCCGACCGGCGTGGACCTGACGCCGCTGCAGTGGGACAGCTTGATCCCGGTGCTGAAAGAGCGTGAGTTGCTGCCCTTCTTGGACCTGGCCTACCAAGGCTATGGCGACGGCATCGATGAAGATGCCTTTGCCATTCGCGCCATGGCTGACGCTGGCCTGAGCTTCTTCGTCGCCAACAGCTTCTCCAAGAGCATGAGCTTGTACGGCGAGCGCTGCGGCGCCCTGAGCGTGGTCTGCCCGGACGCTGCCCAAGCCGCCAATGTGCTGGGCCAGCTGAAGTTCCTGATCCGCCGCAACTACTCCAACCCGCCCATGCATGGCGGCCAGTTGGTGGCCCGTGTGCTGACCGACCCGACCCTGCGTTCGCTGTGGGAAGGTGAAGTCAATGAGATGCGCGAGCGCATCCACGCCATGCGCAATGCTTTGTACGAAGTGCTGACGGCCAAGCTGCCGGGCCGCAACTTTGACTACTTCCTGACCCAGCGCGGCATGTTCAGCTACACCGGCCTGACCGCCGCTCAGGTGGATCGCCTGAAGGACGAGTTCGCCGTGTATTTGGTGCGTTCGGGCCGTATGTGCGTGGCCGGCCTTAACAACAAGAATGTTGAGGCCACGGCTGCCGCCATGGCTGCGGTGCTGGCCTGAGGCTGAGCCGGGTCAAACCTGATCCGGGGCGCCCAGGCTTGGCCTAGGGCGCCTTTTTTTCAAACCATCGCGTTCCACCCCACAGGTCTTGATGCCGCTGGAAACCGTCGACGCCTTGCCCTCCCAACTGGACCAGCTGGATGCCCATCTGGCTGCCGCCGAGGCGCGCCTGGCCGATGTCACGCCGGGCGCCGAGAAGCAAATCGTCTGGGGGCCGGCCGGCCGCGTTCGCGCGCCCTGGGCGGTGGTGTTCCTGCATGGCTTCACCGCCAGCCGCCAGGAGATGGCGCCGGTGCCCGAGATGCTGGCCCAGGGCCTGGGCGGCCATGTCTTCTACACCCGCTTGGCCGGGCATGGGCGGCCTGGCGCGGCCATGGGCGAAATGTCGGTCGAGCAATGGAAGGCCGATGCGCTGGAGGCCCTGGCCCTGGGTCATCGCCTCGGGGAGCGGGTCTTGGTCATGGGCAGTTCCACCGGCGCCACCCTAGCCGCTTGGGCGGCTTTGCAGCCCGAGGGGCAGCGGGTCGCGGCCTGGGTGATGGTGTCGCCGAATTTCGGCCCCAAAGACCCGTTTGCGGTCCTCATCAACTGGTCTTGGGGGCGAGCGCTGATTCACCTGGTGCATGGCGGCAAGATGCGTTTCAAACCGCGTGACGAGCGGCGCGCCCGAGTTTGGACCCATGAGTACCCGACCTCGGCCCTGGGGCCGATGATGAGCTTGGTGCGCCATGTGCGGGCCAGTGCCTTGGAGCAAATCAAGGCGCCGCTGCTGATGTTCGTCTCGCCGCGCGACAGCGTCATCAATGTGAAGCAGGCGCGCGCCGCTTTTGCGCGCTTTGGCAGTGCCTCCAAATGCTTGATTGAGGTCGACTACAGCGAGAGCCCGGGTCAGCATGTGTTGGCCGGCGATATCGAAGCGCCCAAGGCCAGCGCCACCATGGTGGCGCAGCTGCTGGCTTTTGTGCGCGGATTGGGGGCCTAGGGGATGCGCGCTTTGGTTCGGTGCTGTGCCGCCTTGGCTTTGATAAGCAGCATGCTGGCTCTGCCCTGTTTGGCGCGCGCGCAGGAGCAGGGCCCTGCAGGCATGCAGCACCGCCATGCCCGCCTGACCCTGCCCCCCGAGGTGCGCCAGGCCATGGCCAAGACTGGCTTGCCCGAGACGGCGCTGGCTGTTCATGCCTTCCCGCTGGACCGTCGGGGTCAGGTCTTGAGTCTGCAAGGCGAGACGGCTTTTCAAGCCGGCTCGGTGATGAAAGTGCTCACCGCCGTGGTGGCGCTGGACCGGCTGGGCCCGGCCTCGCGGGGCCGCACCGATTTGCTGGTTGACGGCCCGGTGCAGGGCGATGTCTTGCCGGGCCCGCTGTACCTGCGCGGCGGCGCCGATGCCGAATTGGATTGGGGCGCGCTGTGGTTGATGCTGCGCCAGTTGCGTGAGCAAGAAGGTTTGCGTGAGCTGCGCGGCGGCCTGGTGGTGGACCGCAGCCTCTTCCGCCCGGCGCGGCCAGAGCTCGGCCAGCCGCCTTTTGATGCCTCGCCGGAGTGGCCTTACAACGTCATTCCCGATGCCTTGCACCTGAACAGCAATTTGCTCGGCTATCAGCTCAGCGCGGACACGCAGCGCCTCAGCGCCCGCGCCCTGCCGGCTTGGCCGGGCCTGCAGTTCGACCTCAGTGGCATGAGCTTGGTCGACAAGCCCTGCGTCGACTGGGAGCAGGGCTGGCTCCTGCCCGAGGTGCGCGCCAATGGCGGTGAGATGACGGTGTTGCTGAAGGGCAGTTTTCCGCGCCAATGCCAGCAGCGGGTGAATCTGAATCTGCTCGATCGCCAATGGCTGACCGAGAAAGCCGTGCGCCAGATCTGGACCGAGCTGGGCGGCACGCTGGGCCCCGAGGTGCGCGAGGCCGCCACGCCGCCGACCGCGCGGGTGCTGGCCAGCCACCGCGACCGGCCGCTCGGCGAGCTGCTGCGCACCGCGCTCAAGCAGTCGGACAACCCGGTCACTCGGCTGGTCTATCTGCGCCTGGGTGCCAGCGCGGCCGGTGCCGAAGAGACCACCGCGCAAGCGGCGGAGCGCGTGGTGCGTGAATGGCTGGCGGCCAAGGGCATCAACGATGTTGGCCTGGTTCTGGAAAACGGCTCCGGCTTGTCGCGCACCGAGCGCATCGCGCCGGCCCAGTTGGCGGCGGTCTTGGCCGCCGCCTGGGACTCGCCCTTGGCGCCCGAGCTGGTGAGCGGCTTGCCGCTGGCGGGGGTGGACGGCACCTTGACGCGCCGCTTCAAGGGCAGCGTGGTCGAAGGCCGGGCGCGTTTGAAGACCGCCTCGCTGCGCAATGTGGTGGCCCTGGCCGGCTATGTGCAGGACTCACAGCGTCGCAGCTGGGTGCTGGTCGCCATGGTCAACCATGACGAAGCCAGCGCACGCGGCCGGCCGGTGCTGGACGCGCTGGTGGAGTGGCTGGTCAAACGCCCCTGACCCCAGGCCACTGATTCGCAGGGGCCAAGGCTATCGGCATCAAGTCGGCCGAGCACTTTCGGGTTACGCTTGACGCGCGACCTGGAGGCGCGGCGATGGAGCTGTACGTTCGCAACGAAGTGGTGCAGGCCTGGCAGTCGGAGATGGCGCAGGCCTCGCTGGCGCCGGCTCGGCGCCTTGAGTTGCTGCGCGCGCTGAACTGGCATCTGCGCCAACGTGAGCCTGCAACGGCGCTGCACTACGGGGCTGAGCTTCGTGCTTTGGCGCCTGGGCTCAAAGCTGATGAGGCGCGCGTTCTCTTGGTCGACGCTGAAATTGCGCTGATGCAAGCCCGCTTGGGCGAGGCTCGGGCCGCCGCTGAGCAGGCCCAGGCTTTGGGTGTTGCAAGCCTGGATCTTTTGATTCAGACGGATGCGGGTTTGTTGCTGGCCATGGCCTCGCAGCTGGCGGGCCAGAGCCAGCAGGCTTTGTCGCATTTGCAAGAAGCGCTGCAGGCCGCGCAGGCTCAGGGTGACGCTTGCAGAGCTGAAGTCGCGCAGCTGATGCAGGACATCTACATCACCTTTCGTGACCCGCTGGCCGGGCGTGCCAAGGGCGGGCGCGGGCTTGAGGCTTTGGCCGCGCTGTCGCTGGGCGCCCAGCCTTGGGCTCATGAGCTGAATGGGGTGCTGGCCGCGCAAGCCAGCAACTACGGCTTGGCTGCCACCGAGCGCATGCGGGCCTATGAGCTGTCGCTGGCCAGCGGCCAGATCCTGCGAGCGATTCTGGCGGCCATGAATGCCGCCGATGCCTTGCTCAGCCTGAACGACCACGAGCTGGCGCTGCAGTGGATGGAGCAAGCTTTGCAGCTGGCGCGACCGCGCGCCTGGCCGACTAGCCTGGGCACGGCGCTGGCCAAGCTCGGCGAGACGCTGAGGCGCATGGGGCGGCTGGACTCCGCCGAGGAGACCTTGCGCGAGGGCGAGCAACTCTTGGCCCCGATGGCCAACTCGCGCAACTATGGCCTTGTGCTCAAGTACCAAGCCGATCTCTGCCTGGACCGCCAGCAATGGCCGCAAGCGCTGGCCTTGTTTGAGCGGGTTCAAGCCCTCTGTCAAGCAGACCCGCAGCCCGATCAGCAGATCAATGCCTGCCGGGGCCGCTCGCTGGCGCTGGCGGCCATGGGCCGGGTGGAAGAGGCTTTGCAAGCGGCCGAACAAGCCTTGCAGCTGGCGCAGCGCAGTCAGCATGTGCTGCGCCAGATCGAGTCTTTGAAGGCCCTGGCTGAACTGCATCTGGCGCATGCCTTGCCACGGCCTGCGGACACGGGCAATGGCGCCGAGGCCTGCTTGTACTTTTTGCGCCAGGCCCTGAGCTTGGCCGAAGGCATCGCGGGCTTTCGGGTGCCGGGCGATTTGATCGACATGCTGGCTCAAGCGCATGCGCGCCTGGGCGACATGAGCCAAGCCTACGCGCTGGCCCGCCAAGCGGCCGAAGCACGCCAGAGCATTCAAAGCGAACTGGCCAGCAAGCGCCTGATGGCGCTGCAGGTCATGCAGCAGACCGAGCGCGCACGGCTGGAGACCGAGCATCTGCGTCAGTTGGCGGCGGAACAGGCGCAGCGCGCCGAGATGCTGGAGCAAAGCATGGACACGCTGCAGCACCTCAGCCAGATGGGGCGCGACATCACGGCCTCGCTGGAGTTTGATGCGGTGCTGCAGGCGCTGGCGCGGGCCTTGTCTTTGATGTTGGGCTTGGACCGCTTGGCCCTGGCGCAGCTGGGGCCCAGGGCTGAGTTGCTAGGCCTGCGCCGTCTCGGGCAAGACGCAGCCGAGGCAAGCGCGGCTGTGGCCCTGCAGGCCGAGGAGCAGGCTTTGTTGACGCAGGCGCTGGCCGAAGGGGGCGAGGCCTTGGCGCTGCAGGAGACGGGGCCTCAGACCGGCTTGTGCGTGCTCTTGCACTTGGGTGAACGCCTGCTCGGCGCGCTTTTTTTGCCGCCGCGGCCGGGCCTGGGCTATGAGGCGCGCGACCGTTTGGTGGTGCGCACTCTGTGCGCCTATGTGGCGATCGCGCTGGACAACGCCGCCGCGCACCAGCGCCTGCGCGATGCCCAGGCTTTGTTGGTGCAACAAGAAAAGCTGGCGGCCTTGGGCAGCTTGGTGGCCGGTGTGGCCCATGAGCTGAACACCCCGATTGGCAATTGCTTGCTGGCGGCCAGCACCTTGCAGGAGCGCACCGTCGGCTTCGGTCAAATGGTGGAGGCACGCGTGGTCAAGCTGCAGGACCTGCGTCAATACCTGGCGGATGCGCATGAGAGCAGCGCCTTGCTGCTGCGCGGCCTGGACCGGGCCTCCGACTTGGTGCAGCGCTTCAAGCAGGTGGCCGCCGACCCCAAGCAAGAGCAGCGCCAGGTCTTTGCGCTCAGGCCGGTGTGTGAGCTGGCGCTGGCGGCCTGGCGCGAACAGGCCGAGCGGGCCGGTGTGCAACTGCAGCTGGAGGTGGATGCGGCGCTGAGTTTCGAGGGCTACCCAGGCCCGCTGCAGCAGGTCTTGCTGCAACTGTTGGGCAATGCCTTGCTGCATGCCTTTGAGGCGCGCAGTTCAGCCTCGTCCATGCCGACTGAAGCCTGGGTGCGCTTGCGCGCCGAAGCGCAAGCCGATGCGCTCTTGCTGCAGGTCATCGACAACGGCAAAGGCATTACGCCTGAGCACCTGCCGCGCATCTTCGACCCTTTTTTCAGCACCCGCTTCGGCCAGGGCGGCAGCGGCCTGGGCCTGCATATCTGCCACAACCTGGTGCACGGCGTGATGCAGGGCCAGCTACGGGTTAGGTCTCAGCCCGGCGCCGGTACTTGCTTTGAACTCAGCCTGCCGCACAAATAGGTCCAGACGAACTGGGCGGCGGCATAACTGGTCAACTCGGCGTGGTCGTAGGCGGGCGCCACTTCCACACAGTCCATGCCGACAAAGTTCAGGGGCGGCACCAACTCTTCCAGGATGCTGAAGACCTGGTTGGTGTTCATGCCGCCGGGCTCGGGCGTGCCGGTGCCGGGGGCAAAGGCGGGGTCCAGGCAGTCGATGTCCAGGCTCAGATAGAGCGGCGGGTGGCCATGCGCGGCCATGCGCTCGCGCACTTGCTGCAGGATCGGGGCCAGCTGCATCGGGTTGTCCAGGCCGCGCAAGCCCCGGGCATTGAAGATCAGGCCGCCCTGGTCGGCCACATACTCGCGCGCCTCGCGCACGCCGGCCGAGCGAATGCCGAACTGCACAAAGCATTCCTTGATGACCAAGCCTTCTTGAATCGCTTCATAGACCCAGGTGCCGTGGCCGCTCGGTTCGCCGAAATGGTCCTCCCAGGTGTCGCAATGGGCATCGAAGTGAATCACCGCCAGAGGCCGCCCGTAGTGGGCTTTGTAGGCGCGCAACAAGGGCAGGGTGATGGAGTGGTCGCCGCCCAGCCAGGCCATATGGTGCTGCGCAATCATCGGCGCGATCAGCGGCATCATGGCGGCGCGCATGGCCTCCAGGCTGGTGTTGGGCAGGGCCAGATCGCCCAGATCCGTCAAGACGGTTTCGGGCGTGGTGTTGAACCAGGGGTGGATGCCGTCGCACAGCATCTGGCTGGCTTGGCGAATCGCGCTGGGCCCAAAGCGGGCGCCGGGTCGGTTGGTGACGCAGCCGTCCCAGGCGATGCCGGCCACGGCAAAAGGCCGCGCGGCTTCATGCCGGGGTACCGCCATGAAAGCGTTCTGACTGAGAAAAGCGAACTGACCCATGGCTTGCGCTCCCGGCTTTATCGATGGAATGTGGAATTAAGGGCAGATCCAAAGGAAGAGGCGATGCCCCTGCGCCACCGCGCTGGCCGCGAAGGCCGACATATCGCTGAGCATGAACTCCAGCAGTTCGGCGCTCCACTGCGGCCGGCGCTCGATCTCGCTGGCGGCCCAGGCGCGCGCCAGCGGCGCGATCTGATCCTCCGACACCTGAGCCAAGCGCAGGCTCAGGTCCTCGGGCAGCAAGACCAGCCAGGGGTCGCCGATTTCACCGACGGCGCCGATGCGCTCGAAGTCTTGCATCGCATGGCTCAGTGCTACGGGCGCGGCCATGGCGCTGGGCAGGGACTGCTGCTGCAAGATCAGGCGCAAGCTGGCCCATTGGGTGGGCTCCACGCTGGTGACTTCCAAGGTGGGCCAGATATTGGCGTGGCCGGGGGTGTGGGGGATGACCGCGGCATCATCGGCGGAGGCGGCAATCAAATCGGTCAGCATGGTGGGCGGTTGCTTTCGTGCGGGGAAATCAAAAGGGGTCAAAAGGGGCTGCGCGGGATTCTGTAATCACCAGCGCGCGGTATAGGGCTGGGCATAGGGCTCTGAGCGACCCTCAGGGCCGGGCTTGATCATCCACATGCCATTGGGCGAGGTCAGCACATCCAGCAGCGCGGCGGTCTCGGCATCGCCAAAGCCGCTGTAGTCGCTGGGGCGGTACTTGGTTTGCAAGGTGGACAGGGCGGCGATGGTGGCGGCATCGAACGTGCCGCTGCGCTCCACCTTGTAGCCCACGCGGCTGAGCTTGTCTTGGAACCAGGCGGCATCGGGCGGCAGGCTTTGATAGAGCGGCAGCTTGGCGTTGACTTGTTCGGCGTCGGGCCAGGGGATCACGCCGGCATTGGCCAGCTGTCGCCAGGGGAACAGCGGGCCGGGGTCTTGCTTGCGGCCGGGGGCGATGTCGGAGTGGCCGACAATGCGCTCGGGCCGGATGTTATGCCGGGCGACGATGTCTTTCACCAAGGCAATGACGCTGTCGATCTGAGCCGGCGGGTAGGGCACATACACCCGGCCCTTGGGCGTGTCGTTATAGCCAGCGTTGACGATCTCGATGCCGATGGAGGCCGAGTTCAGCTGCGTGTGGCCCGCCCATGAGCTGGTGCCCGCATGCCAGGCGCGGCGGTTTTCATCGACCAGCTGATAGATGCTGGGCGGTTCATCGCGCACCAAGTAATGGGCGCTGACCTGCTGGGTGCTCAGCACCTGCAGCGAGCGCTCCCAGTTCAGGGCGGTGTAGTGCAGCACCAGAAATTGCGAGCGGCTGTCCTGGCCCACGGCGCTGTAAGTGCGGTCAATCTGCAGGCCGGCCGGCACTTGGGGGCCGCTGGCGCAGGCGCTCAGCAGCAGGGCTGCGGCGGCGCTCAAAAGAGTCTTGTTCATGGGCTGCAATGGTAAAGGCTCCGGCTCCGGGTCAAGCACCCGCGCAAGCTGTTGGAGGGCATGGGCGCTACAGTCGGCTTCATGTGCAATCTCTACCATGTGTCGGCCAAAGAAGAGATCGAGCGGCACTTTCGGGCCAGTGTCCGAGGCGAAGTGCCGCAAGTGCCGCAAGGGCCTGCTTGGCCTGTCGGGCCGGTCGGTCCTTTTGGCCGCGGCGTCTTGATTCGCAGTGATCCTCAGGCCTCGGGCGAGCGCATCGCCATCGCCGGCCAATGGGGCATGATCGCGCCGCGCGCCAGCCAGGCCCGGCCCGCGTCCCGATCCATCTTGACCAATAACGCCCGCATTGAAAGCGTGGCCGAGCGGCCCACCTACCGGGATGCCTGGGCGAGCGGGCGCCGCTGCCTGATCCCGGCGCAAAGTTATCAGGAGCCGAATTGGGAGACCGGCCGCAATATCTGGTGGCAGCTGCGCCGCGCCGACGGGGCGCCCTGGGCCTTGGCCGGCATCTGGTCGGAGTGGGTGGACCCGGTGAGCGGCGAGCTGCTGCCGAACTATTCGATGCTGACGATGAATTGCGACGGCCACCCGCTGCTCAGCCGCTTGCACAAGCCCGACCCGCATTTGCCCGCCGATGCCCAAGACAAGCGCGCCGCCATTCCCTTGGCCGCCGAAGACTGGGATCTTTGGCTGAACGGCCCGCTCAACGAGGCCAAGACCTTGCTGCGCTTGCCGCAGACCGAACTCTTCGACCTCAGCCCGGCCCAAGCGACCGATGCCTTGCTGGCACGTCTGCGCGAACAGCCGCAGCCCGCCGGCGCCGCGCCAGCCAAGCCGCGTGCGGTGCGCAAGCCCGCCGAGCCGCCGCCGGAGCAGGGCTCTTTGCTCTGAGCGAGCCGGCCTCAGTCGTTTTTCAGCCAGCCAATGCGGCCTTGGCCGGCCTCGTTCAAGCGACTGACGAAGGCTGGCGCCTCGGTCTCCGGCAGCATCAGGCTTAGCTCCACCTGGCTGCCATGCGCGACTTGCAGCAACTGCGCCCCGGCGGCCTCGATCTCGCGCCGCAGCAGGCCCTCAAAGGCATAGGGCAAGGTGCAGCGCAGGGTCTGCAAGCGTTGGATGGGGCGTTTCTCGGCCTTTAAACAGGCTTGCGCCACCGCATCGGTATAGGCCCGAACCAGGCCGCCGGCGCCGAGTTTGGAGCCGCCCCAGTAGCGCACCACGGTGGCCAAGACGCCTTCCAGGTCTTGGTGCCGCAGCACCTCCAGCATGGGCCGTCCGGCGGTGCCGCTGGGCTCGCCATCGTCCACCGCCGCAGATTGCCCGCCAGCCAGCAAGGCCCAGCAGACATGCACCGCAGTGGGGTGCTGCTCGCGCAGCTCGGCCACGCGTTGCTGAGCCGCCTCACGGCCCAGGCAGGGTTCGACGCAGCCGATGAAGCGGCTTTTCTTGATGATGACTTCGCTATGGACCGCTGCTGCGAGGGTGAAGGGCATGGCGGCATTGTCGCCGCCGCTTTCAAGCCGGCGGGGCCGGCGCCCCAGCCCGGGCCGAGGCTGCGACAATCGGGGCACTATGCTGAAGTTCGACCTGCTCAAAACCGAGGGCCACGCACGCCGTGGCCAGATGACGCTCAACCATGGAGTGGTGCAAACGCCCATCTTCATGCCGGTGGGCACTTACGGCACCGTCAAGGGCGTGATGCCGCGCTCGCTGGAAGAGATGGGGGCGCAGATCATTCTGGGCAACACCTTCCATCTGTGGCTGCGCCCCGGCATGGACATCATCAAGCAGTTCGGCGGCCTGCATCGCTTTGAGAGCTGGAACAAGCCCATCCTGACCGACAGCGGCGGCTTCCAGGTCTGGAGCCTGGGCGAGATGCGCAAAATTACGGAAGAGGGCGTCAAGTTCGCCTCGCCGGTGAATGGCGACAAGCTCTTCCTGACGCCCGAGATCAGCATGCAGATTCAAACGGCGCTGAACTCCGACATCGTCATGCAGTTCGATGAATGCACGCCCTACGAGAGCAAGGGCCACATCACCACCGAGAAGGAAGCCCGCGTCTCGATGGAAATGAGCTTGCGCTGGGCCAAGCGCTGTGCCGATGAATTCAACCGTTTGCAAAATCCGAACGCCTTGTTCGGCATCGTGCAGGGCGGCATGTATGAAAACCTGCGCGACCATTCGCTGGCCGGCTTGGCCGCGCTGGATCTGCCGGGTTATGCCATCGGCGGCCTCTCCGTCGGTGAGCCCAAGGAAGACATGCAGCGCGTGCTGGCCCATATCGGCCATCAGCTGCCAGCCAACAAGCCGCGCTACCTGATGGGCGTGGGCACGCCGGAAGACCTGATCGAAGGCGTGACTCGCGGCATCGATATGTTCGACTGCGTGATGCCGACCCGCAATGCGCGCAACGGCCATTTGTTCACCCGCTTTGGCGACCTGCGCCTGCGTAATGCGCGCTACAAGACCGATGAACGCCCGGTCGACGAGACCTGCGGCTGCTACACCTGCAAGACCTTCAGCCGCGCCTATCTGCACCATCTGGATCGTTGCGGCGAGATGCTGGGCCCGATGCTGACCAGCATCCACAACCTGCACTACTACCTGAACCTGATGAAGGAAGCGCGGGATGCGCTGGACCTGCCCGGCACCGGCGGTTTTGAAGCCTTCCGTCGCAAGTTCGCCGAGGACCGCGCCCGCGGGGTCTAGCCCGATGACCGAGGCTTTGAACGTCGAGCTCGGCTGGTCCTTGGACGACCTCGGCCTGCTGGAGGACTTCTTGTTCGCCGAGGACTCGGGCCTGGATCAGCCTATGGATGTGTCCATGATCGACGGCTTTTTCTGCGCCTTGGTCAGCGGCCCTCGGCTGCTCAGCCCGGTGCAGGCCTTGGCTTGGGTTTTTGATTTTGAGCGAGGTGAACAAGAGCCTGCACTCAAAGATGCGGCCCACGCCCAGCAGATCATGGATGTGCTGATGAAGCAGTGGAACGCCACGGCGGCCGAGTTGATGTCGCCCGACTGCGCTTATGAGCCCTTGCTCGGCTGTCGCGAGTTGGACGATGGCCGCCAAGTCTTCATCCTGGATGAATGGTGCCGAGGCTATTTGCTCGGCATGAAGCTGGACGCCCAAGCCTGGATGACGCTGCAGGCCGAGCAGCCGGCTTGGTTTGCGACGCTGCTGCTGTACGGCAGCGAAGAGGGCTGGCGGCATATGGAGCTGCGCCCGCCCAGTGACGCCGAGCATGAGGCCGCTACCACCAGCTTGGCTCAGAATGCCGTGCAGATTCATCGTTATTGGCAGGCCAAGCGAGGCGAGCAGTCGCCATCTATTGCAAGGCAGCCCCTGTGGTCTCAAGAGCCCATGCGCGGCCTCGATGAACGCTGCCATTGCGGCAGTGGCCGCGCTTACAAGCTTTGTCACGGCGGCCACTGAGGCGAGCAAGGGCTGCGCCGGCCCATGCCCTTTGGCACGGTCTGGGCCGCATCAACTGAGTCATGATCCGGCCATGCAAGCCAAGCCTTTGTCATGAAGTCGCTGCTGATTGCCTTCTTGGCCGCCCTGAAAGGTTTGCTGCGCTTTGTGCTGGCGCTGCTGATCTTGTTCGAGGAATGGGGTTGGGCGCCGCTGTCGCGCGCGATGGCGCGGCTGGGGGCGCTGCCCATCTTTCGGCAGTTGGAGCAGTGGGTGGGCCGCGTGTCGCCGCCCTTGGCCTTGCTGGTGCTGCTGGCGCCAACGCTTTTGCTCTTGCCGGTCAAGCTCTTGGCGCTGTGGCTGATCGGCGCGGGCCGCGCCGGTCTGGGCCTGCTCCTGATTGTCTTGGCCAAGTTGATTGGCACCGCCATCGTGGCCCGATTGTTTCAGCTCACTCGGCCAGCACTCTTGCAGATGCCCTGGTTTGCACGCCTGTATGCGCGCTGGACGGCCTGGAAGGGCGGCTTGCTGAACTGGGTGCGCGCCAGCGCCGCATGGCGCTGGTCACGTGCGCTGAAGCTGCGCGTCAGGCGGGCCTTGCGTCGCTTTGTCTGAGGCTCACTCAGTCCTGATAGCCACGCATGATGGCGGCAAAGCGCTGCAAATACTCCGGCACTCGGATGAACACATAAAGACTCACCGCCAGATTGGCCAGGCCCACCGCGAGGAAGAGCTCGGGAATGCTCAAGCCCGCCTGACCCATCAAGACCCCGGCCAGCAGCGAGCTGGCAATCATGAACAAAGCGTTCAAGATATTGTTGGCCGCAATGATGCGAGCCCGGTGCGTGGGCTGCGAACGCAGCTGGATCAAGGCATACATGGGCACGCTGTACAGCCCGGTGAACAAGGCCAGCAGGCCTAAGTCAGCCAGTACGCGCCAATGCTCGCTGTGGCTGAAGAAAGCGGCCATGCCCATCAAATCGGGCTTGGTGGAGAGGCCCCGCGAAGCGAAGTACAGATCCACCGAGAACAGCGTCATGCCGATGGCGCCTATGGGTACCAGGCCGATTTCGACCTGCTGGCGCGAGAGCTTTTCGCACAGCAGCGAACCGACCCCAATGCCTAGGGAGAACATCACCAGCAGCACGGTGGCGACTTGTTCATCGCCATGCAGCACCTCCTTGGCGAAGGCCGGGAAGTTGCTCAAGTACACCGCACCAAAGAACCACATCCAGGAGATGCCCAAGAGCGAGCGGAACACCACCGGCACCTCACGCGCCAGCTTGAGGTTGCGCCAGGTTTCGGTGAAAGGGTTCCAGTTGATCTTCAGCTGCGGGTCGGTCGCCGGGCAGGGCGGGATGGATTGCGCCAATAGCCGACCCAGCACCGCCGTCAGCAAGCAGGCGATAGCTACATTGCGTGCGCCCACCTCGGGTACGGCGATCAAGAGGCCACCGGCGACTTGGCCCAGCAAGATGGCCACAAAAGTGCCCATTTCCACCATGCCATTGCCGCCCATCAGTTCGCGCTCGTTCAGCTGCTGCGGCAGGTAAGCGTATTTGACTGGGCCGAACAGGGTGGAGTGCAAGCCCATCAGCAAGACACAGAGCAGCAGCACCGGAACTTGGGTCGTCAGATAGCCCCAGGCCGCCAAGGCCATGATGGCGATTTCCAGAGACTTCACAAAACGCATCAGCTTGTGCTTTTCCAGTTTGTCGGCCAGTTGGCCGCTGGTGGCGGAGAAGAACACATAGGGGAGGATGAACAGCGCGTTCACCACCAGGCCGGCTTGCGAGGCGGGCAACCAGTTCAGCTGCAGCTGGTAAGTGATCAGGATGATCAGCGGGAACTTGAACAAATTGTCATTGCCCGCATTGAGAAACTGCACCCAGAAATAGGGCGCGAAGCGGCGCTGCTTCAGCAGCGCAAACTGTCCGCTGTGTTCGGGCGTGGGTGAGCTCATGGAAGGAGGCTTCGCTTTTCTAGAAAAAAGAGGGCAACAGGGTCAGGTCTTGCGCTGCTGTCAAAGCAGGCTTCACCAAAACTGCCATTGGCCGCTGTGTATCACCCACAGGCCCAGCACCCCATTGGTCACGGCGTGCGCGATCACGGCGGTCCAGAGCTTGCCGGTGCGTACATACAACCAGGCATAGGCCAGGCCCGCGACGATGGCGCCCAGCCAGAGCGTGTGCGCCAGCATGAAGACGAAGGTGGACAGCACGATGGCCTTGAGCCCCACCCGCTGCGGGCTGACGGTTTCGAACTGTGGGCTCTCAATCCAGCGCATCAAGTAACTGCGCCAGAATAGCTCTTCCATCACCGGCACGATCAGGGCCGCGCCGATCCAGCGCAGGGCGATCAAGGGCCAGATCAAGCGTCCCTCGGCGTCCAGCGGCAAAAAGCTGGCCGTGGGTTCGCCCAGCTGCATCCAAGGTGCGTCAAGATGAATCCAAAGCCCGAAGACGATCAGGCCCACGCCGATGGACCACAGCGCTTCGCGCCGGGTCGGCAGGTTTTGCCGTACCAGTTCGCCATATTCGCGCCAGTACCAGGCCAGCAAGCCGCCCACGACCAAGACGCTCAGCCCGTAAATCCAGCGCGGATCGAGGGTTTGACTCTCGGGGAGCAGGCCCCGCAGCGCCAACAAGCCCATGAAGGCAGCGAAAGGAATGATGCGGGCCAGGGCGGCGGAGCTGAAGTTCATGCTTGCGTCAAAGAAGGTGCCCGAGGCCGGGCCAAAGGCGCAAGCCTAACGCGAAGATGATGACAGACGATGCGGTGAAAGCCCGGGTGAGTCGTGTGAGCCAGGCAAAAGCTGCGCCGAATCAGGAGGTGCGCTGTTCGAGCAGGAAGTTGGCGCCGTCATACTGGCCCAGCTTGTCGACCAGATAAGGCATGCAGGCCTGCAACTCATCGTGCAAGGTGAAAGGCGGGTTGATGACGAACATGCCGCTGCCCAACATGCCGAAGCCTCGCACATCGGCTTGCTGCTGCACGGTCAGGCGCACATGCAGCCAGCCCTTTTTGGCGCCTGCGTCGGCAGCGGCTTTCAGCCTTTGCGCCAGCTGGGCCGACTCCAGCAGCTGCAGCTGCGGATACCAAATCAGGAACACGCCTTCGGCAAAACGTTCCAGTCCTTCGCGCACCGCTGTCACGACCTTGGCGTAATCGGTCTTCAGTTCATACGAGGGGTCCATCAAGACCACCGCGCGGCGCGAGGGCGGCGGCAGTTCGGCGCGCAAGGCGCTGAAACCGTCTTTGTCGCTGACCTGGGTGTTGGGTCGGGTGGACAGATAGGTCTCGAGAATGCGGAAGTCGGTCGGGTGCAGCTCGTAGACGCGCAGCCGGTCTTCGGCGCGCATCAGCAAATTGGCAATGGCCGGCGAGCCGGGGTATTGGCGCAGCTGGCCGTCGGTGTTGAAAGCGCGCACCGGCTCCATGTAGTTGGCGAGCGGCTCGGGCAGGTCCTTGGCATCCCACAGGCGCGAAACGCCGTGCACATATTCGCCCTTTTTCTGGGCGTACTGACCTTCGATTGAGTAGCCGCCGGCGCCGGCGTGCGTGTCGACCAGGGTGTAGGGCTTGTCTTTTTCGCCCATATAGCGAAGCACCTGGGTCAGGATCAGGTGTTTGAGAACATCGGCATGGTTGCCGGCATGAAAGGCGTGTCGGTAGGCGAGCATGTGCGAACTGTAGCTTGGCGGGCGCCCGCGTGCGAGCCCGAGCCGGCTTAAGGGAGCTGAATCGCGCCGGGGTGACGGGCCGGCTGAAGCAGAGCCACGGTGCTGCGCGGATGCTGATACTGGCGCGTGGGTCGCAAGTTCAGCCCCAAGGCTTCGCCGGGCTCGACCGCCTTGCCGCGCAAATGTGAGTTGGGGCGCAGCGCATAGTTCTCGCGCGCCGCCAGCACGAATTCATCCAGATCAATCAGATGATTGCCGGCCTGCTCCCACCCGCTCTCGGCGTTGAAGATGCGGTTGCCGGCCAAGAGGTTGTTGATCAAGCGCGCCTTTGCGGGGCCGGGCTTGACGCGCAGGTAGACACCTTGCGTCGGCATCAGATCCACCAAGGTGTTATGAATCAGCTGCAACTCTTGCTTGGGCCAGGTGTAGCCTTCGGCGCCGAAGGACACCATATGAGGGTTGTCCGAACCCGAGCTTTGCTGGATCACGTTGCCGATCACCATCGCTTGGCCGCCGTTGGGAAACTCCAGCTCATAGCTGGCGCTGCCGCCGATTTCGTCGGTCAGACGGTTGTAGAAGATGTGATTCAGCGCGGCGCGGCTTTTGATCAGGTGGCCGCGCATGCCGTGGTGGAAATAGCAGCCGCTGACCGAAAGCTTGGCGATGCTGCCGGCATAGAGCAGATGGCTGAAGCTGCCGGGCCGCTCGCCGAAAGAGAATTCGCAGCCCTGCAGGTCCAAGTGGGTGTTAGGGTCGTTATTGGTCAGCAAGCCCATTTCGCAGCGACTGAAGGAGCAGTCTTTGACACTCAAGGAGCCGCGCTCCAGCCGGATGCCGGCGCCGTTGGTGTCGGGTACGCGGGCGCCGATGAAGTCAAAGCCCTCGATGCTGACCGCGTCGCCGCTCATCACAAAGATGCCCTTGCCCTGCGCGGCCGCACCGTTGGCCAGCATGCGCACCCGCCCGCCCACCGCTCGCAAGCTCAACTGGCTTTGCGGCCAAGCAGCCACATCGGCGGGGTAGTCGCCGGCTTCGACTTCGATCAGCATGCCGTCGCGGGCCACTTTGGCGGCGACAGCCAGGGTTTTGACGGCTTGCAGCTTGCCCACACGCAGCGTGGCGCTGGGTTTTTCGGCGCTGGCTTGCCCAAGCGGTGCCGCGGCCAGCAGTCCGGCCCCCAGCCATTGCAAGCCTTGCCGCCGATTCAGCGCGCGGGGCATTGGATAGAGGGGCAGGGTGCTGGGCTTGGGCGTCATCGCGAGGACCTGTATTCGACTCAGTGGGCGAGGGGTATTTGCGCCGCGAGTCTAAGGCTTGTCTGCGAAGCTGCACCATCGCAGCAAGACTCTCAAGAAGCAGCTACGCTTGGCGCCTTTCGCGCCTCGTGCCGACAAAATTTTCAAGCTCATGCCCAATCTCTTTGACCCTATTCAACTCGGTTCCTTGACCCTGGCCAATCGCATCGTCATGGCGCCGCTGACGCGCAGCCGTTCTAAGGGGCTGTTGCCCGGCGAGATGGCGGTGGAGTACTACCGGCAGCGCGCCACCGCCGGCTTGATCATCAGTGAAGGCACGCAAATCTGCCCCGAGGGTCAGGGCTATCTGGACACACCCGGCATCCACAGCCGCGAACAAGTGGCGGCGTGGAAGCGCGTCACCGACGCGGTACATGCCGAGGGCGGCAAGATCGCCGCGCAGCTCTGGCATGTGGGGCGCATCTCGCATGTGATGTTCCAGCCCGAGGGGCGCGCGCCGGTGTCCTCCACCGCGCGGGCGGCCAAGGGTCAGACCTTCACCGGCAGCGGTTTTGTGCCGGTGTCGGAACCGCGTGCGTTGTCCACCGAGGAGATCCCGGCTGTGGTGGCCAGCTTTGCTCGCGCTGCCGAATGTGCCATGGAGGCGGGCTTTGATGCGGTTGAGGTGCACGGCGCCAATGGCTATCTGCTCGACCAGTTCATGCGCGACAGCATCAACGACCGCAGTGACGACTATGGCGGCAGCATCGCGCACCGTGCCCGCTTCACGGTGGAGGTAATGACGGCCGTGGCGACCGCCATCGGCCCGGGCCGCAGCGGTTTGCGCCTGAGCCCGGTCACGCCCAGCAACGATGCAGGCCCCGACAGCCAGGCGCAGGCCTTGTTCAACCACGTCGCCGAACAGCTGTCGCCCTTAGGGCTGGCTTTCTTGCATGTCGTGGAAGGGCAGACCGGCGGCGATCGTGATATCGCCCCCTTTGACTACCAAGCCATGCGCCGCTGCTTTGGCGGCCCCTGGATGGTGAACAACGGCTACACCCGCGAGATGGCCTTGAAGGCGGTGGCCGAGGGGCAGGCCGACTTGGTCGCCTTTGGTCGCGACTTCATATCCAACCCCGATCTGGTGCGGCGCTTGCGCCTCAACGCCGCCTTGCAGCCACTCGATCGCGCCACCCTTTATGGCGGGGACGCCAAGGGCTATACCGACTATCCGAGTCTTTGAGCCAAGCTTCGGCGCCAGGTTCGTTCGCTATCTGCCGCGGATCTTGGCCCGGAACAACTCGGTGATGGACACCTCGCGCGGCCCTGGCAGCAGCTCGAAGCGCTCGCCGGCGGTGAGCTGGCCGGGTCTTTTGACGGCCAGGTAGAAGCCGCACCAGGCGCTTTCCCCCATCAGCTTGACCGCCTTGTTGAAGCCCATCACCGCGTTGAACTTAAAGCAAGGAAAGCGCGGCTCGCTCACCAACAACTCGCAGTCGGCAAAGCGCAGCAGATCGCCGATCCAGACGTCTTTCTCCAGCAGCCCGGCGATGGTCAGGTTCTCGCCCATGGCGCCATGCGGCAGTGCCTGCTCCCAAGCGGCCGCCTTGGCCTGGCCGCGCACCGTTTGCCAAAAGGCGTAATGCTCCGAAGGGTAGGCATAAATCGCCTTGCTCAGGCCGCCGTGCACGCTGAGGTCGGCTTGTTCGTCGCCGGCCAGTCCCAGCGGCTGCACTTGCTGTGGGCCTTCAACGCTGCGCTTGCGAATACCGCTGGCGACCGTCTTGCCATCCAGGGTTTGCAAGTCTTGGGCGCGGGCCAGATTGATGCTGATCAGTTTCATGGCGCTAAGTGTGACAAAAGTCGCGGGCACTCGCTCGACGAAACCCACCGGGCATGACTTCATTCTGGAAATGCATAACTGCGGGTTCCTGGCAAGTTACGGCGTGGTTACATTGGGGTGACAATTGAAGGCCTTGTGGGGCAGCTGTTGCTTCGGTCTATGCCGGAGTCACTGGCTTCAGGGGAAAAACAAGGCGGGACCGGTCAGCATCAGGCGCCTATCAGGGGTCGAACGATGAGTGGCATTGGGTCAAGTCCGAGGGCAAAGCGCACCGCTGAGGTGAGTGTTTGCTTACGAGCTTGACCCAATACTGCTTTTATATTGATGGGAACTGCCATGAACCAACCCGTGATGGAAGGCCTGCGCCTGAACGTGCCAGCCTATGTGAAACACTCGCGCCTGATTGCTTGGGTGGCCGAGATCGCCGCGCTAACCGAGGCGCGCGACGTCTATTGGTGCGACGGCAGCCAAGCCGAGTACGACCGCCTCTGCGCTCAACTAGTGGCCGCCGGTACCTTCAAGAAACTCAACCCGGCCCTGCGCCCCAATAGCTACCTCGCCAGCAGCGACCCCAGCGATGTGGCGCGTGTGGAGGACCGCACCTATATCTGCTCGGCCAAGAAGGAAGACGCCGGCCCAACCAATAACTGGATGGCTCCGGCCGAGATGCGCCAGCTCTTGCAAACGGGTCAGAAAGACGGAACACCGGCCTTGTTCAAGGGCGCAATGAAGGGTCGCACCCTCTATGTGGTGCCTTTCAGCATGGGCCCGATCGGCTCACCGATTGCCCATATTGGCGTCGAGTTGTCGGACAGCCCCTATGTGGCCGTGAATATGCGCACCATGACCCGCATGGGCCGCGCTGTGCTCGATGTGCTGGGTGAGGATGGCGTTTTCGTGCCTTGCGTGCACACCGTGGGTGCGCCCTTGGAAGCCGGTCAGGCCGATGTGAAGTGGCCGTGCAACCCGACCAAGTACATCGTGCATTACCCCGAAACGCGCGAAATTTGGTCCTATGGTTCCGGCTACGGCGGCAATGCGCTGCTGGGTAAGAAGTGCTTTGCGCTGCGCATTGCGTCCACCATGGGTCGTGACCAAGGCTGGTTCGCCGAGCATATGTTGATCTTGGGCGTGACTTCGCCCGAGGGCAAGAAGTACCACTTTGCGGCAGCCTTCCCCAGCGCCTGCGGCAAGACCAACTTCTCGATGCTGATTCCGCCGGCTGCGTTCAACGGCTGGAAAGTCACCACCATTGGCGACGATATTGCCTGGATCAAGCCGGGTGCTGATGGCCGCTTGTACGCCATCAATCCGGAAGCCGGCTACTTTGGCGTGGCACCGGGCACCAACACGCTGACCAACTTCAACTGCATGGCCAGCCTGAACAAGGACGTGATCTTCACCAACGTCGGTCTGACCGATGAGGGCGATGTCTGGTGGGAAGGCATGACCGACACGCCCCCGGCTCATCTGATCGACTGGCAAGGCAAGGACTGGACGCCAGCCATCGCCAAGGAAACCGGCGCCAAGGCCGCGCATCCGAATGCCCGTTTCACCGTCTCGGCCGTCAACAACCCGGCCCTGGATGCCGATTGGGACAATCCGGCCGGCGTGCCCATCGACGCCTTCATCTTCGGCGGCCGCCGCTCCACCACCGTGCCTTTGGCCACCGAGGCGCGCGACTGGGTCGAAGGTGTTTACATGGCCGCAACCATGGGTTCGGAAACCACCGCCGCCGCTGCCGGTCAGCAGGGCGTTGTGCGCCGCGACCCCTTCGCCATGCTGCCCTTCATGGGCTACAACATGAGCGATTACTTCCAGCATTGGCTGGATATGGGCAAGAAGCTGCAGGCTTCTGGTGCTAAGTTGCCGAAAATCTACTGCGTCAACTGGTTCCGCAAGGGCGCCGATGGCAAGTTCGTCTGGCCCGGCTATGGCGAGAACATGCGCGTGCTGAAGTGGATGTTGGACCGTGTGGAATGCACGGGTCAGGGCGAAGAGCACGCTTTTGGTGTGACACCGCGCTATCAGGACATCAATTGGACAGGCTTGGACTTCACGCAAGAGCAGTTCAACATCACCACCCATATCGACAAGGCCGCATGGGCCGTCGAGATGAAGCTGCATGAAGAACTGTTCCAGCAGCTGGCCTACCGTTTGCCGGCGGAGCTGCCCGCCACCAAGCTGAAGATCGAAGCTCGCCTCGCCGCCGAATAAGGCGAAGACGTTAGACAAAGAAAAAGCCCGCTGATGCAGCGGGCTTTTTTTCGCGTGTTGCGCCTGTTGAAGGGCGCTTCGCCTTGTGTTTCAGCGACGGCAGTTGGCGGCACGCAGTTCGGCGGCAAACGAAGGCATGCTGGCTTCGTATTGCTGGGCCAGGGCCAGCAGTTCGCGCTCGGCGCGGGCTTCGGCGGCCGCAGCCAGGCGAGCCTTGGCCGATGCGATCACATGCATCCACAGGCGGGCGCCGATGGAGGTGAAAGAGCCGCCGTGGCGGATGCTGCGGGACATGGGCAGGCCAAAAGTTTGGGTAGCAACGCTCATGGAACTTTCCTAATTGGGGTGGGCTCTTGGCCCGATGAGCGGATTATCGGGTAAACCCTAGTCATGTCGCCAATGAATGTTTTGAATTAGATATATAAACAGGCCGAATATCACAGCGCGTCGCCGCACGCAGGGGCCATGAACTTTCGCCATTTGGATCTGAATCTGCTGCGAGTCTTTGATGCGGTGATGGCCGAGCGCAGCCTGACGCGGGCCGCCAGCCGTTTGGCCATGACGCAGCCGGCGGTCAGTCATGCGCTGAAGCGCTTGCGCGAGGCGCTGGGGGAAGAGCTTTTCATTCGCCAAGCCTTTGGCATGAAGCCCACCTCGCGGGCCGAGGGCATGTGGCCCGAGGTGCGATTGATCTTGCAGCGCCTGCAGGCTCTGTTGGTGCCGGGGGAGTTCCGCCCTGCCGAAGAGGACTACACCTTCCGCATTGCGATGGCGGACGCGACGGCTGCTTTGTTGTTGCCGCCCTTGGTGGCGCAACTCGAAGCCGTGCAGGCCTTGGCCAATGTGCATGTCTTGCCGCTGACCACCCGCGACCCGCGTGCCTTGCTGGACCAAGGCGAGGCGGACTTCGCGGTGGGCTATTTCCCTGGTGCGGTGGCGGCCTTGCGCGCGCAAGGCGGGCAGTCGGTCATCCGGCAACACCGGCTCTACGACAGTGAATATGTCTGCGTGATGCGGCGCGGCCATCCGCTGGCCGATCAGCCCTTGGATCTGGATGCGTTTTGCTCCGCCCATCATTTGCTGGTGAGCTTCTCAGGCCGCCCGCATGGCTTTGTCGATGAAGCCTTGAGTGCACTCAATCGCAGCCGCCGCATTGTCTTGACGGTCAATCAGTTCTTCACTGCCGGGCGGGTGGTGACCAAGTCAGACCTTCTGACGGTCTTGCCGGCCTCCTTTGTGGAGGCCACCGGCTACAAGTCCGAGCTGCTGGAGCGCCTTCTGCCTGTGCCGCTGGCCCAGGTGCATGTGGACATGCTTTGGCATCTGCGCAGCGAGAGCCGAAGCGCTCAGCAATGGATGCGCGAGCGCTTGATCGAAGCCGCGCGCATCGCCCAGGCTGGCGCATTGATGACAACAGAGGCGACAATCGGCCCATGAGTACACAAGACCTGACCGATGCCGAGTTTGCCGAACTCGATGAACTGCTGGCCACCACGCCCGAACCCCTGCAGGCGCTGGACGCCTCCATGCTGGACGGCTATTTGTGCGGCGTGCTGGTGCAACCCCGTTTGATTGAGATCGACGAGTGGCTGCCGAATATCTTCGACTACGACGGCGGCGTGCTGCCCGATGATGTCGACGCCACGTGGTTGGCACGCATTCGCGAATTGGTGGAGCGCCGCCATGGGGCCTTGAACCGGGCCATGGTGGAAGACGGCTGGTTTGACCCGGTGGTGCTGGATCTGGACGACGCTCCCGAAGCGGAAGCAGCCACCGATGAAGAGCTCGACGCCGACGAGCGTCAAGCCCGCGCCACTTATGAAGGCATGAGCCTGATCTCGCGCACCTTGATGCCCTGGGTGGCCGGTTTTCAGCATGCGACGCTGTGCTTCCCCGAGTTGTCGGACATGCCTGACGACGCCGTGATGGCGGCGCTGGCCCGCTTGTATCGCCATCTGCCGGCCGAGACCGACGAAGAGAAAGAAGTGGTGGCTACGCTGGACCGCGAGCATCCGCTGAAGGATGTGGACGACGCCATCGAAGAGCTGGTCGTCACCGTGGCCGATCTTTGCGACTTGACGCAAGAGCAGCGCTATCACGTGGAAACCTTGCGTCGCGAAGGCCCCAAGCTGGGCCGCAATGACCCCTGCCACTGCGGTTCGGGCCGCAAGTACAAACAGTGCCACGGCGCTAACTGATGCTTTTGCAGTTGCTTTCGGATCTCCATATGGAGACCGAAGCGTTTGAGCCTGAAGTGGCGCCCGCGGCCGAGGTTCTGGTTTTGGCGGGCGATGTGGACAGCAGCTGGCAAGGTTTGCAGCGCTTTCGTGATTGGCCCGTGCCGGTGATTTTTGTGCCGGGTAATCATGAATACGACGGCCGCGACTTTGACGCTGCGCGCGCGGGTTTGCACGCTCTGTCCGAGGAGTTGGGCTTCATCATCTTGGACAACGCCAGCTGTGTGCGCTGCGATGCGCAAGGTCGCCGGGTGCGCTTTGTCGGCAGCACGCGCTGGAGTGACTTTGATGTTTTCGGCGCGGCCGAGCGCGATCGTGCCATGCGGGCTGCCGCTTATTTTCAGCGGGTCATGGCCGCCACGCGGCGTGGCAGGCCCTTTGATGCGGCTGCGGTGCGTGAAGAATCGCTGCTGTGTCGTGATTGGCTGACGCAAGCCTTGGTTTCAGGTGACGTTGCTGAAGACTGGGATGCCACCGTCGTCATTACCCACTTCGCACCCAGCTTGCGCAGCGCCGATCCTCGCTACGGTCGCCAACCCGGCACCGCAAGTTTTTGCAATGACGATGAGGTTTTGCTGCCGCAAGCGCGTTTGTGGCTGCATGGGCATTTGCATTGTCAACACGACTATCGGTTCGAGACTGCAGCGGGTGCCAACACACGGGTGATTTGCAATGCTCGCGGGCATTTGCGCAAGGGTGAGCCGGCGCGTTTTCAGCCTCAGCACTTGATTGAGGTGTTTGCCTGAGGCGCTACTCTGCTTGATGGACATCAAGGCTTTCGTACCCGGCTGTGTCAGACTTGCTTCTAGGCATGGTGCCGAACAAAAGGAGAGCCCGATGAAGATCCTGGTTGCCGTCGATGGAAGCAGTTACACCAAGCGCATGCTGGCCTATTTGGCCGCTCATGACGAGTGGCTTGGGGACACACATCAGTACACAGTCGTGCATGCGGTGCCAGCCGTACCGCCGCGGGCTGCCGCGGTCTTGGACAAGGAATTGTTGAAAAGCTATTACGCCGACGAAGGCGAAAAGGTGCTGAAGACGGTGCGCAGCTTCTTTACCAAACAGGGCATCAAGGCCGACTTCATCAACAAAGTTGGGCCGGCTGCGGACGTGATCGCTGCTACCGCCGAGAAGGGCAAGTTCGGCTTGTTGATGCTGGGCTCACATGGCCATAGCGCGCTGGGCAATCTGGTACTGGGTTCGGTGGCCACCAAGGTGATGGCCAATTCTTCCGTCCCGGTACTGCTGATTCGCTGAATTTGCGGCTCAGGTGTTGCGCTTAGTGAGCCAGGCCAGCGGGGACTCCAGCGCGCGCCGCGCGCGCTGTGATTCCAGTTCCACTTCGGTCACCGACGCGCGATAGTCATCGCCGTCTTGGAGGCTGGCTTCCATGCCAAATGCGGTGCCCAAATCGGCGGGATCTTGTTCGAAGGCAGGTGCGGGGCTTCGGCGGAAGAAGCGCAATGCTGGAGCGAATCGCATATCAAACCTCGCATCTCAGTAAAAACTGGTTGCCAAATCGCCTTCGGCGTTCAAGCTGCCTTCAGTGTGCGTGAAGGCGTCGCTTTTCGAACCCCTGAACTGGGTGGCTTAAAGGGTTTAGTTGGGGAAATGTCACGCATTGCTGCGGTGCAAAAATCCGCAGCATTTTGCGCTTAGTGCCCGATCCCAACACGAATTCGGGAAAGACCCAATATCCTACTTAGGTAGGCTTGAACTAGTCCGTTCGAATGGGTATTCTGCGCAGCCCATTTGTTCAATTTGTCACGGATCCCAATGAACACCATGTTTTTAAAGTGGTTTGCCTATGGCGTCATTGGCCTGGTGGTCGGCTGCTCTGTCTGGCTCGGGAGTTTGGTCGATCAAAAAGCCAAGCCGTCATTGAACTACCGTTTGGTCGCAGAGTCAGGTGCACATCCCTTGCGCATCCGCGCGCTGCATGCGCCTGCAGAGGCCGCTTCGGCTGTGCAGCGCCCAGTGCAAACCCAAGTTCGCTTCGAAACTCAGTGATGAGCCAAATCAGCCTTGGCGCCCAATGCCAAGGCCTGACCGATTTGGTCCAGCAGAGCCACACGCGTCGGCGCAGCGACCAAGTCTGAAACCAACTTCCATTGATGCCAGTAGAGCGTGACATCCACGCTCAAGTCCGGCCGCAAGGCCACCAGGCTGCCGTCAGTAATTAATGCCCGAACCTGTAGTTCTGGCACCACCCCCACCCCCCAACCATTGCAGACTGCGCGCACGATCGCTTCGCTGGAAGGGACATAGCGCTCCTGCAGTCTTGGGGCACGCAAGCCAAAGGCCTTGGCCACCCATTGCACCTGACAGTCGTCCTTGCGATTGAAGACCAAAAAGGGCGTGCTGGCAAAGTTGGCTTCATTCAGTCCATCCGGCAGGCGTTTGCGCATGAAGTCTGGGCTGGCCACCGCCACATAGCGCATCACCCCCAGCGGCTGCACCAGACAGCCACGCAAGGCCTGACGCACGGTGCTGACGCAGCCCAACACCTCGCCTTGGCGCAGCCAGTCGTGGGTGAAGTCTTGGTCGTCCACCACCAATTCCAGGCCAAAGCCTTGTTCCAGGCCCTGCTGGACTACCGCATCCAGTGCCGGCAGCACCCAGGTCGCCAAGCTGTCGGCGTTGACGGCGATGGCAATGCGCTCATTCGGCGCCGCCGGCGCGCCCAATTCCCGGGCGACATCGGTACGCAGGGCGGCCAACTGACGCGCAAAACGCAGCAAAACCTTGCCAGGCTCCGTCAGCCGCAAGGGCCGCGAGCGCACCACCAACAACTGTCCTACTTGGGACTCCAAGCTGCGCAGGCGCTGCGAGATGGCGCTCTGGGTGATGTTGAGGCGCTGAGCCGCGCGCTCAAAGCTGCGCTCATCGGCTAGGGCCGCCAAGCAATCGAGTCCGGCTGAATCAAGGTCTTTCATAAGACTTGCTAATGTATCCAGAGAAATATTAATTCACCTTCTGGTTTCACCGGAGCCTGTCGACAATCCGCCCCCAATCGCTGGTGCAAGTGGCTGCAGTGCAGGCAGAGCTTGGCCGATATCCCTTCTGGGTTTACAAACTAGAGTGGTCCGCGTTGGGCCGGCTGGAGTCGCTATGAAAGTCGTCGTATTGGGAGCCGGCATCATCGGTGTCAGCACCGCCTGGTATTTGCTGGAGCAAGGCCACGAGGTGACGGTGGTGGATCGCCAGGCCGATGCCGCGCTTGAGACCAGTTTTGCCAATGGCGCGCAGATCTCGGTGAGCTTTTGCGAACCCTGGGCCAATGCAGGCGCGCCCTTCAAGGTGGCCAAGTGGCTCTTGCGCGACGACTCGCCGCTGCTGTTCCGCCCCAGCCTCGACCCCAAGCAATGGATTTGGGGCCTGAGCTTTTTGACCCAATGCACCACCGCCGCCTTTGAGCGCAATGTGGAACAACTGGTGCAACTCGGCCGCTACAGCCATGAATCGCTGAAGGGCCTGGTCGCCCAGACCGGCATTGAGTACAACCGCTTGGAGCGCGGCATCCTGCATTTCTTCTCCTCGCAGGCCGACTTTGAAGCCGGCGCGGCCGGGGCCGAGATCATGCGTCGTCACGGCGTAGACCGCCGCGTGCTGAACCGCGATGAGGTCTTGAAGATCGAGCCGGCCCTGGCGACCTTTGGCCGCAATATCCATGGCGGCACCTTCACGCCTAGCGACGAATCCGGTGACGCCTGTGTGTTCACACAAAAACTGGCCAAGCTCTGCATCGAACGCGGCGCCACTTTCTTGTATGAACATGAAGTGCTGCGCTTGTCGCGCGCCGGGCAGGGTGTCGATGCGGTGCAGATCGCCGATGTGCGCAGTGGCAAGAAGAGCGAGTTGAAGGCTGATGCCTTTGTGGCGGCCATGGGCTCTTACACGCCGGCCCTGGTGCGTCCCTTGGGCGAGTTCTTGAACATCTACCCCGCCAAGGGCTATTCGGCCACCATGAAGCTGAAAAAGCCTGAACAAGCCAGCGTGGTCAGCTTGCTGGATGACACCCGCAAGATCGCCATTTCGCGCCTGGGTGACAGCATCCGCATTGCCGGCACCGCCGAGCTCTGTGGCTTCGATTCGGACCTCAGCCGGCCGACTTCGCGCGTGCGCTGCGAGGCCTTGGTGAAGCGCTATGAAGAGCTGTTCCCTGGCGTGGCCGATCTGAGCGAAACCAATTACTGGACCGGTTTGCGCCCCAGCACGCCCACCAACATCCCCTACATCGGCCGCAGCAAGAAGGCCTCCAATTTGTGGATCAACGCCGGCCACGGCACCCTGGGCTGGACGCATGGCGCAGGCTCCGGCCATGCGATGGCCGAGCTGATGGCTGGCCGTCGGCCACCGCTGGATTTCGGCTTCTACAGCGCTTGACGCGCGAGCCTTAGGGGCTTGCCGCGCGGCCGGCGAGGCCCGGGCGCTTACAATCCGCGCCCCTCTCGCCGTAGCCCGCCATGCCTTCCACGCCGTCCACTCCTTCGTTTTGTGCCATTGACTTTGGCACCTCCAATTCCGCCATTGCGATTGCAAAGCAAGACGGGAGCGGCGGCATGCGTCTGGTGGAGTTGGAAGCTGGCCAGCTCACCATGCCAACGGCGGTGTTCTATTTCGTCGAAGGGCGCCACGATGCCGATGGCCCGCCGCGAGCCTTTGGCCGGGCGGCGGTGGCGGCCTATGTCGAGGGCGTCGACGGGCGCTTGATGCGCTCGATGAAGAGCATTCTGGGCTCCGGCTTGATCGACCAAACCACCGATGTGGGCGGCGGCCGGGGCGTCAAGTACTTGGACATCTTGTCCGGTTATCTGAAGCGCTTGCGCCAGACGGCCATGAACTCGGCCCAGGCCGAGGGCCGTGCGCTGAACTTGAATCAGCTGGTGCTGGGCCGGCCGGTCTTTTTTGTGGACGGTGAACCAGCCCGCGACGCGGCGGCGCAGGCCTCTTTGGAGCAAGCGGCGCGTGCCGTGGGCTTCGATGAGGTGCAGTTCCAGTTCGAACCGATTGCGGCGGCTTTTGACTTCGAGCAGCACAGCGAGCGTGAGCAGATTGTTTTGGTCGCCGACATTGGCGGCGGTACCTCGGACTTTTCCGTGGTGCGCGTGGGCCCGGATCGCATGCAGCGCGTCGACCGGCGCGACGACATCCTGGCCAATCATGGCGTCCATATTGCGGGCACCGACTTTGACCGTCATGTCGAACTCGCCAGTGTCTTGCGCGAATTCGGCTACCGCTCTTTCGGCCCCGAGCGCCCGGGTGCACCGGCACGCGAAGTGCCCAGCGGCGTGTACTTCGACCTCGCCACCTGGCATTTGATCAACACGGTCTACAGCCCGCTGCGGGTCGCCGAGTTGCGCAATATGCGCAGCTTCTACGGCAATCTGCAGCATCACCAGCGCCTGATGACGGTGGTGGAAGACCATCTGGGCCATGAATTGGCCGCGCGTGCAGAGGCCGCCAAGATTGCGGTGGCCAACGGTGGTGACACCCTTATCGACCTGAGCGTGGTGGAAAACGGCTTGCAGATCGAGCTGACCGAGGCGGTGGCCGTGGCCGCCATCGGCGCTGACATCGACCGCATCGCTCAGGCCGGCCGCGATGCGGTGGCCCAAGCGGGTTTGAAGCCCGAGCAAATCGATGCGCTGTACTTCACTGGTGGCTCCACCGGTTTGCGTCTGCTGGCCGAGCGCATCGCTGCGGACTATCCGGCGGCGGCGCAGGTGCGTGGCGACCGTTTTGCCTCCGTCGCGACGGGTTTGGGCCTGCATGCGGCGCGCTTGTTTGGCCAATGAATTGACGCAGTTGAACTGAAGCAAAAGCGGCCAAAAATCGGCCTTTGCTACGTTTTCTCTCCTAGCATTTTTAGACTTAGCTCTCAATAGGATTGCTTGAAACTCAGGCAAACTTAGGGTTAACCCAAGCTAAGGAGTTGCATGAAAACGACGATCCGCGCCTTCGCCTCTTTTGTAACGCTGACGGCCATGGCCGCGCCCGCCTCAGCCGCCGCGCCCCTGTCGGCGCAGCAAATCTTGACGCAGTTCAATCTGGTCACCTTGGGCAATGCGGTGTCCAACAACCAGCAAGTGGATGGCCGCAGCTTCATCGGCGGCAGCTTGAATGGAGGCGTTTTTGGCGCGCGACCGGGTGCGATGGGAAGCTCTGACTATGCCGGGCTGACCGTCATGGGTTCGGCCAACGGCATGCAGGTGAACGGCCAGGGCGCTGTCATCATGGGCAGCCTGAGCAACAGCATCGTCAACCAAGGCAGCAGTTCGGTGCTCGGCGGGGCGGTCAACAACCATTTCAATGGCCCCAGCTATGTGGCCGGCCCCAGCGCCAACAACCAGTTCAATGGCGGCAAGCTCAGCCAAGCCACCGCAGCGGCTCAAGCCGCGAACAGCACGGACTTTGCTGCCTCGATCAAAGGACTGTCGACCTCTCTGAGTCAACTGGCCAGCACCGGCAGCACGGTCAACATCAGCGACGGCGGGCAAGGCAATCGCGTGACCTTCAGTGCGGTGGCCAACAGCCAAGGCCTGGCCGTGTTTGACCTGAGCAGCATGGACAAGCAGATCTTTTCCAAAGGCGAGTTCGCCTTTGATCTGAAGGGCGCCAACACGGTGATCTTCAATGTGGATGAGACCAGCTTGAACTTCGCCAGCAACTTCTTGAACGGAAGTGCCTCCGAGTTGGGCAGCAAGGTAATCTGGAACTTCCACCAAGCGACTGATCTCACCATCCACAATCAATTCGGTGGTGTGATCCTGGCGCCCAATGCCACGCTGAATAACTTCAACACCATCCAGGGCTCGGTGCTGGTCAACCAGCTGAATCAGGGCGGCAAGATTTCGTGGAACGGCTTCACCGGCAATATCACCACGGCCGTTCCCGAGCCCGCCACCTACGCCATGCTGCTCAGCGGCCTGGGTGTGGTGGGCTGGCTTGCCCGACGTCGCCGGGCTTGATGAAGCTTCGCGCTCAGGCCATGAATTGATCAGTAGCGGCCGCGCGGCGGGGGGCCACGTCGCGCTGGTGGGCGCTGCGGCGCCTCGGGCTTGGCTTGCGGGCGCGACACATCGGCCAGCATCAAGCAGGCGCTGACCAGGCTTTCCACCGCTTCTTCCAAATTGGCAGCCGGCTCCAGCGACTCGATTTCTTCCAGCAAGTCGTCGGCGTCTTCCAAATCTTCCGGGTCGATGTGGCGAAAGATCGCCGCCAGCGGCTCCAAGAGATCGGCGGCGTTCTTGCGCATCAGGTCAGGGAACAACTCGCAAGCCAGCGAGAAGCCCGCCACCCAGGGGAACAGCACCTCGGAGGGATCGGACTCGTCATCATCACCCTCTTCCTCATCTTCATATTCACTGGCCAACTCGAACACCCAGGGGTCAAACCATTGGCGCTGAGTGATGGCCTGATTCAACTGCTGATAGCGCCGTTTGACTAGCGCCATCAAGGCCTTGCTGTCGAAGCCAGCGGGCGGGCTGCGTCCCTCTTCGCTGTCCAGCACATGGCGTGACCAATCGAAAGTGGGCACGGCCTTGGGCTGCAACAAGACGCCGACCAAGTAACCATCCAGCATGCTGACATCCAACGGCTCCAGCGGCGCAGGCACGTGGTCCAACATGTCTTGCAACTGATCCATCTCGGCTTCGTCCAGCGGGCGCAGTGGCGCGGGAGGCGTCGGCTGAGCGTTCGCGGGTTTGCGGGCAGGTGCTGCGCGCTGCGCCGAGCCGCGCGATTGCGCTGGTGGGCGAGACGAGAAAGAGCGAGGGGGCTTGGCTTGGTTCATGGGTCTATTGTCCCGCCGAACTACCTCCGCCGGCAAAGCACTGCCACGCTTGCATTGAGCGTGACTTTGGGCATCCCACTTGGTGGGGATGGTGGGGCTGGGGTCATGTCTCTACAGTTGGACCCAAGCAAGACATGCAACCAGTGCCTTGCACCGATCCCAACGACGTCCTTTCGAGGACTTTCAGCGCCCACCTGGCTTGCCAGGCGGGCGTTTTTTTTGAGGTTTGGAGGGACACAACTGCCTCAGGCAGCGGTGCAGCGCAGGTGGCCAGGGTTTGCCAGGTGCCGAGCGTCGTCGGGGGCGCAATTCCACTCCTGTCCCCCGCTGTCACCTTGCAGGCGCCAGCTCCTCCTTTACCTCGTGGAATTGCGCCCCCAACGCCACTCGGCAGTTCCATCGATCTGCGACTTTTACGAAAGGCACGGCTTTGCCGGATCAGGCCGCTTGGGGGTGCTGTGGCGCGAGGTTAAGGAGGAGACCCGAGCGAAGCTCGGAGCGGGGGACAGGAGCGACGCAGTGCCCCCAAGTGGCTTGATCACCGCCGTATCCTTAGGTTCCAGGGTGCTTGGCACCCGCCGCTCAACGTTCAAGCAGGAATCCCGCCGCCAGAACTTGCCGGAGGTGATCAATCAAGAGCCGCAAAGGCCGAGGTGTATGGCTGGTCCAGGGGTAAACGGCGTAAATGGCGTCGCCGAAAAAACCAACCGGGCGCCAGTCGGGCAGCACTTCGACCAAGGCGCCGCTCTGCAGCGCGGGGGCGGCGCTGAAGTCGGGCAGCAGGGTCAGGCCCAAGCCGTCCAGGGCGGCGTCCCGCAAGATCTCACTATTGCTGGCGCGCAGTGGCCCTTGCACAGGGACGCGAAGGCGTTGCGGCTCGTCGCCCGCTGCTTGATGCTCAAACAACCAAACGGCCGGGCCGGGGCGCAGATAAGGCAGACAGGCGTGCTCGCTCAGCGCTTGCGGATGTGTGATGGGGGTGGCCTGTTTCAGATAGCTTGGGCTGGCCACCAGCAGCGCACGCGAGCCGCAGAGCTTGACGGCCACATGGCTGTCCGGCGGCGCTGAGCAGTGGCGCAGGGCCAGATCGAAACCCTCTTGCGCCAGCGCCACCAAGCGGTCCGATAGATCCAGTTCGATGCGGATCTCTGGGTATTGCTTGAAGAAGGCGTGCAGCGCGGGCGCGATATGTTGCCGGCCCAATGCCACCGGCACGGTCACGCGCAAAAGCCCCCGCGCTTGCCCGACCGCGTCTCGGGTGGCGTTTAGGGTGCGGCTGATGTGGGCAAAGCTGGCTTCGGTGTCCTCCACCAAACGCAGCCCGGCCTCGCTCAAACGCACCGATCGGGTGGTGCGCGCCACCAGGGTCACGCCCATGCTGCGCTCCAGCTCGCTGATGCGCTGGCTGATGGCGGCCTTGGACAGGCCCAGACGTTGCGCCGCCTTGGTGAAGCTGCCGAGCTGGGCGATCACAGTCAGTGCATGCAACTGTCCCCACAGCAAGTCTTGTCGAAGTTCGGGTGCTTTTGGGCTCATGATTGTTCATATTATTGAACAATCAAATCGACAAAACTGGATTGGCAAGGGCAAAGGGCCTGCCTAGACTGCGCAGCATTCCCAGGAGACTTTGTATGAACAGCCCCAAGATCGCCGCTTACAGCAGCAGCCAAGACATCACCCACTTCATCAATGGCCGGCCGCAAGCCGCCAGCTCGGGCCGCAGCCAAGCGGTCTACAACCCGAGCACCGGCCAAGTGGCCCGGCAGGTGCAGTTGGCCAGCCAGGAGGATGTGAATGCGGCGGTGGCGTCGGCGTTGGCGGCCTTCCCGGCCTGGGCCGATGCGCCGCCGCTGCGCCGCGCACGGGTGATGTTCAAGTTCTTGGAACTGCTCAATGCCCACAAGGAGGAGTTGGCGGCCATGATTACCGCCGAGCATGGCAAGGTCTTCACCGACGCTTTGGGCGAGGTCGCTCGCGGCATCGACATCGTCGAGTTCGCCTGCGGCGCCCCGCATTTGCTCAAGGGCGACTTCACCGAGCAGGTGTCCTCCGGCATGGACAACTGGACGCTGCGTCAACCACTCGGTGTGGTGGCCGGCATCACGCCCTTCAACTTCCCCTTCATGGTTCCGATGTGGATGGCGCCCTTGGCGATTGCCACCGGCAATGCTTTCATCCTGAAGCCCAGCGAGCGTGACCCATCGCCGAGCTTGTTGGTGGCCGACTTGTTCAAGCAGGCCGGTCTGCCGGACGGCATCTTCACGGTCTTGCAAGGCGACAAGCTGGCGGTTGACGGCTTGCTGCATCACCCAGATGTGAAGGCGCTGAGCTTTGTCGGCTCGACCCCGATTGCCCAGTACATCTACCAAACCGGCGCCGCCATGGGCAAGCGGGTGCAGGCCTTGGGTGGCGCCAAAAACCATATGGTGGTGATGCCCGATGCTGACATTGAGCAGACGGTCGACGCTTTGATTGGCGCTGCTTACGGCTCCGCTGGTGAGCGCTGCATGGCGATCTCGGTGGCGGTCTTGGTGGGCGATGTGGCCGACCAGATCGTGCCCAAGCTGGCCGAGCGCGCGCGCGCACTGAAGATCAAGAACGGTATGGAACTCGATGCCGAAATGGGCCCCATCGTCACTCGCGAGGCGCGTGAGCGCATCGAGGGCTATATCGGTATCGGCGTCGAAGAAGGCGCGCAGTTGCTGGTCGATGGCCGTGGCCACAAGGTCGCGGGTTACGAAGACGGCTTCTTCACCGGCGGTACGCTCTTTGATCATGTGACACCCAGCATGCGCATCTACAAGGAAGAGATCTTCGGCCCGGTATTGGCCTGCGTGCGCGTGCCTGACTTCGCAGCGGCGGTGCAACTGGTCAACGACCATGAGTACGGCAACGGCGTGGCCTGCTACACCAGTGACGGCAATGTGGCCCGCGAGTTCGCCCGCCGTGTGCAGGTGGGCATGGTGGGTATCAATGTGCCTATTCCCGTGCCCATGGCCTGGCATGGTTTTGGCGGCTGGAAGAAGAGCCTGTTCGGCGATATGCATGCTTATGGCGAAGAGGGCGTGCGCTTCTACACCAAGCAAAAAAGCATCATGCAGCGCTGGCCGGCCAGCGTGGCCAAGGGCGCTGAGTTTGTGATGCCGACCAGCAAGTAAGGCGCAGGATCAGGCCTCAGCGGCCTGCACCAGATTGCGGCCCTGGGCCTTGGCCTTGTACATGCCCTGGTCGGCGCGGCGCAGCACATCATCGGCGCTGGCGTCGGTGGCCCGTCCTTCGGCAATGCCAAAGCTGGCGGTCAAAGGCCAAGGCTTGCCTGACCATTCAAAGTTGCTGTGTTCCAAGTTGTGGCGCATGCGCTCGGCCACCAACAAGGCGCCGGCCAAGTCGGTCAGCGGCAGGAGCATGCAAAACTCTTCTCCGCCCAAGCGGCCGAAGCGGTCGATGTCTCGCACGCACGGGCTCAAGACCTCGACCGCACGCTTCAGCGCCGCGTCGCCCGCGGCATGACCCAAGGTGTCGTTGAGGTGCTTGAAGTGGTCCATATCGATCATCACCAGCGCATAGCTGCGGCCACGTTGCAGCCGTGTGTGCTCGACTTCGATGGCCTCGCTCAGCGCCCGCCGGTTCAGCACCTCGGTCAAGGGATCACGGCGGGTCAGGCGCTGGATGCGCAGGATCAGCTTGGTCATCACCAGCAAGCCCATGGTGGCATTCACCACCAGGTTCATGACCAGCGTTGACCAGAGCCAAGCCACATTGAAGTCACCGCTGCCCAATACGTCGGTAGTTTGCCCGGGGCGCAACAGGGACTCCAATAAGCGCGACAGCATCATGGCGCTGATCAGAAACAGTGGGCCGGTCAGCACGGTGGCCATTTTTCGGTCCAAATGAATGCGCAATTGCTGCCAGGCGTCGACGCTGGCCATCACGCTCAGCAGCGTCATGCTCAGAAAGATCAGCCGCGAGTGCCAGCGCATATCGCCTTGGTAAGGCAGCAAGGCCAGCACTAGCGCCGCTGGCAGCAGCACCGCCAAGGCACTGCGCCAAGCCAGGCGCGGCGCATTCAATGCCGGCATGCTGGCGCGCAACAAGGCAATCGCGGCGATGCCCATCACATCCGAGCCCCAATAGCTCAGCAAGGCAGGGGCATGGCCGCGCAGGCCATGGGCCGCCAAAGAGCCGGCCAGCAAGGCGTTCACCAGCGCCAGGCATTGGCACATGCGCGGCTCGACCTGCGCGGCGCTGGCCAGGAGACCCCAGGCCAGGCTGGCGATGAAGAACACCAGCATGATGGCCGCCAACAAGGTCAGCGGTTCGGAGCCTGTGCTCATGGCTTCACCATCTTGCCGAGCAGGGCACCGGCTTCGGCCACGCAGATGCGGTCTCGGCCTTCCGACTTGGCGCGGTAGAGCAGCCAGTCCGCCATGGCCAAGGTGGTTTCGCCCTGCGGATCATCCGGCTGGCAGGCGGCCACCCCGAAGCTGGCCGTCATGGCCACCGGCGCTTCTTTCCAACTGAAGGGCTGGCGCCGCAAGGCTTCGCACATGCGCTGGGCCACCCGGCTGGCGTCGGCCAGCGCGGTGTGGGGCAGCAAGAGGCAGAACTCCTCGCCACCGAGGCGGCCCAACTGGTCCAGCTCGCGCATATTGGCTTGCAGCACCGCCACCAGATGCAATAACGCCGCGTCGCCGGCCGCATGACCCAAACGGTCGTTGATTTGCTTGAAGTGATCGACATCGATCATCACCAAGCTATGTTGATGCCCGCGCTCGATCTGGGCCTGCAAATGCCGAAGTTCTCCACCGAAGGCGCGCCGATTCAAGGCATTGGTGAGGGGGTCACGCAAGACCATGTGTTGGATGCGCCCGATCAGCCGCGTCACCACCACACTGACCAAGCCCAGCGCGATCAAAAGGGTCAAGAGCAGATACAGCCAGGCCAGGCCGGCGCTGGCAGGCTGCCGGGGCATGAGCAAGCTGCTGGTGTCGGGCCGCCAGGCGAAAGTCGCCGCACGCGCCAGCAGCAAGAGGCTGGTCAACATGAAGGGCATGGCCAGCAGGGCCGTGACCCAAGCGGGTTGGCCGGCGCGTGTGCCGCTCAACACATCTCGCGAGCACAGCAGGAACAGCAAACCCGTCGATAGAGACATCGCCAGCATGCCCCAGCGAAAGGAACCCAGCAGCGCGGCGAGTAGCACGGCCAGGGTCGCGCTGGCCGAGATCAGCAGCAGATCGATGCGCTTTTGGTTCAGCAGCATCAAACGCCGGACCCCCAGGCTCATCAGCGTGAAACCGGCCAGATTGCTCAGCACCTGCGGCCAAGCGCCCAGCCAGCCCGGCCACCAAGCCAAGCAGCTCAGGCACAAAAGGCCGGGAATGAACATCACATAGGCCCCAGCCAGCAAGCGACCAGCCGCCGGCGCGATGCGAAACGCTTGCACCAGCAGCAACCAGACCAAGGCCATGAAGCCGTTGATCACGGCCGTGACCGTGGTCAAGGTGCCGGTATCAAAAACTTCCATGGGCAAGTGGGGCGGAGGAGGTCACGAGGCTGATGCGAATGGTGGATGGGAAGGCATGATCTGACCCTCATGATCGCCCAGGCCTTGGGCGTACACAATGGGAGCTTCATGAAGCCGAACATTATTCTGATCACGGGCGGTGGGCGCGGTATCGGTGCGGCCATCAGCCTGCTTTGTGCCAAAGCCGGCTGGGACCTTGCGGTCAACTACGCCCGGGACCGCGGCACCGCTGAGTTGGTGGCCGAACAGGCGCGGGCGCTCGGGCGCCGAGCCTTTGTCGTGCAGGCCGATGTGTCCGATGAGGCGCAGGTGCAGGCAATGTTTGCACACATTGACCAACAAGACGGCCGCTTGGCAGGTTTGGTGAATAACGCCGGCGTGGTCGCGCCTTTGGCGCGGCTGGAGGAGATGAGCGTGGCCCGATGGCAGCAGGTCTTCGGGGTCAATGTGATCGGCAGCCTCTTGTGTGCGCGCGAAGCGGTCAAGCGCATGAGCACCCGGCATGGCGGCGCAGGCGGCGTCATCGTCAATATGTCCTCGCGGGCCGCGCAGCTGGGTTCGCCCAATATCTATGTGGACTACGCTGCCAGCAAGGGCGCGATTGACACTTTGACCCTGGGTCTGGCGCGCGAGTTGATTGGCGAAGGTATTCGGGTCAACGGGGTGCGGCCGGGCATCATCGATACCGAGATCCATGCCTCGGGTGGCATGGCCCATTTGCTTGATGATGCCGTGGCGGGCCTGCCGATGCGGCGCATGGGCACGACCGATGAAGTGGCTCAGGCGGTGCTGTGGCTGCTGTCCGAGGACTCCAGTTACACCGTGGGCAGTTTGATTGACGTCGGGGGTGGGCGTTAGTGGGTGGCTTGGCTAACGCCGCTCCACCACCACCGGCGTCAGGTTCAGGGCCAGGCGCACGCGCTCGGCCGCTTGCCGGGCGTCATCGCGGGAACCATAGGGGCCGGCTTGCAGGCGATGCAAGCCGCCATCCTTGAACACGGCCAGCAGCGGCGCCATCCAGTCCAGCTCCTTCAGCAACTGCTGCCGAAAAGTCTCGGCACCGTCGAGCTTGCTGTAGGCCCCCAGCTGCACCCAAAAGCCTGGCGCGGCGTGGCGCGGTGTGCTGACCACGGCCACCGGGCGCGTGGCGGCTCCGGCCTCGGCAATCTGCGCGGTGCTTTCGCGTTGGGCGGCGCCTTCGGCTTCGGCGGCGGCAAACACCGCGGTCTCAGGCTGGCCAAGCTCGAAGCCCTTGCCGCGCTGCCAGGCGCCGCTGCGAATGTCCTCAAAGGTGATGCGTTCCACTTCGACCGGGGTGACCCCGCGCAAGATGTCCAACTTCAAGGCGGCGGTGTAGCTGAGATCGATGACGCGGGTGGAATGAAAGGGGCCGCGATCGTTGATGCGAACCACGATCTCCCGCCCATTGGCCGGGTTGCGCACCCGGGCATAGCTGGGAATCGGCATGGTCGGGTGGGCCGCGGTCATGGCATACATGTTGTAAATCTCGCCGCTGCTGGTGGAACGGCCGTGGAACTTTTTGCCGTACCAGGAGGCGAGGCCGCGCTCGACCAAGGGCTTGTCTTCGGTGATGGGCTCGTAACGTTGGCCCAGCACTTCATAAGGTTTGTTCGGCCCTCCCTTGCGAATGGGCTCGAGCTGCGGCGTGGCATTCGGCACCTGATGCAGATTGGGCGGGATCACCGCCTCCGGCCCATCTTTGTCGGGCCAACTGCTGGGGCGGCTCGGGCTGGTGCTATTGCTGCCACTGTTGCTGGGTGTTTGAGGCGTGCGGCTGGCGCAGCCGCCCAGGCCCAACAGCAGCGCCGCACTGAGCAGGGCGAGGCCCACGGCAGGCCTGTGGGTGTCCGCCAATGGCTTGTTCAGCGGCTTCAAATTGGAGGGCAAAGGGGTGGGGCAAGGCACAAACATGGGCGTCACCCTAAACGATTGTGGGCGGAACTGCAAAATTCGGGCTCCCAGGGATAGCGCGCGGCCATGTTGCCAGTCAGGGTCGTATGCTCTGCCATTCCGGCATTTCCATCTCCTTGCTCCTCTTTTTGGCAGGACAAAGCTATGAGCGAATACATTTTCCCCTTGCCCGTGCAGCCCAGCGTTGCGGTGCGCGGCAGCAGTGCCCGTTACGCGGTGTCGCGTATTTTCTGTGTGGGCCGCAACTATGCCGCCCACGCGCGCGAGATGGGCTCGGACCCCGACCGCGAGCCGCCGTTCTACTTCAGCAAGCCGGCCACCGCCCTGGTGCCTTCGGGGTCCACGGTGGCTTATCCGCCCGCGACCAAGAACTACCACTACGAGATGGAGCTGGTGATCGCCATCGGCGCGCCGGTCTTCAAGGTCACGCCTGAGGTGGCGCGAGCTGCGGTCTGGGGTTTTGGGGCGGGCCTGGACATGACCCGCCGCGATTTGCAGGCCGACGCCAAAGCCAACGGACGCCCGTGGGACACGGCCAAAGGTTTCGACCAGTCGGCCATCATCACCGAGTTGGTGCGGGCCAGTGAGACCGGTGCCATGGACAAAGGCAGCATCACCTTGGCCGTCAATGGCGTGGAGAAGCAGCGCGGCGATCTGGCCGACATGATCTGGAGCGTGCCTGAGATCGTGGCTAATCTCTCGCAGTTCTACCATCTGCATCCGGGCGATCTGATCTACACCGGCACGCCCGAAGGCGTCGGCCCGGTCGTGCCCGGCGACATCATCACCGGGCATATCGACGGCCTGCCGGCCTTGAGCCTGAACATCGTCGCGCCCGATTGAAGCGTTCAAGGTTCTAAACTGGCGGCTCAGATCTCTCTATCAGCCGCCATGTTTGACCACAACGAAACCCTCGCCGAAGCCCGCCAACGCAATATCCGCGACGCCTTGTTCGAGGATGTGGGCGTGTGCGACTGGACCGCTCAGCTGGTGCCGGCCGGGCGCCGGGTTCGGGCCCATGTGCGGGTGCGCGAGGCGGCGGTGCTGTGCGGCCGCGAATGGTTCGAAGGCGTTTTTGCGGCCCTGGACCCCAGCAGCCGCATCGAGTGGCTCTATGCCGAAGGCGCCGAGATGGCCGCCGACACGGTGGTCTGCCGCATCGAGGCTGATGGACGTTTGCTGTTGTCGGCCGAGCGGCCGGCGCTCAATTTCCTGCAGCTCTTGTCCGCCACCGCGACCCTGACGCATGCCCATGTGAAGGCGATCGAGGGCGCCAGCAGCAATCCGCGCGGCTGCGCGGTGCTAGACACCCGCAAGACTTTACCGGGTTTGCGCCTGGCGCAGAAGTACGCGGTGCGGGTCGGCGGCGGCGCCAATCAGCGCCTGGCCTTGTACCACGGCATCTTGATCAAGGAGAACCACATCGCTGCGGCCGGCGGCGTCAGCGCTGCTTTGAAGGCAGCACAGGCCTTGAATGCGGGCGTGGACATTCAGGTGGAAGTCGAGTCCATCGCCGAACTGCAAGAGGCCCTGAACGCCGGCGCGGTCAGCGTGCTTTTGGACAATTTCACCGAGCCCATGATGCGCGAGGCGGTGGCCTTGACCGCCGGCCGCGCCTTGTTGGAGGTGTCGGGCGGCGTGGCGCTGGAGCAGCTGCGCTGGATCGCCGCCACCGGCGTGGACCGCATCTCCATTGGCCGCCTGACTAAGGATGTGCGGGCGGTGGACTATTCGATGCGGGTCGACGGCCCGCTCTGAGGGCTTGCCTGCTGCATCAAGACAAAAGGCCTGACAGCGCGGACGCTGCCAGGCCTTTTTTCATGCTTCGGCCCGGAACTTCCGGGCGAGGCGAATTACTTGCCCGCCGAGGGCGTGCGCGGCAGGCGAGGCGCCTTGACGCTGGGGCGGCCGGCGGCGGTGGGGTAGGCGCCCATCACGCGGTCCATGTCCACCGTGTTCAGGTAAGCGGCGTATTGCTGTTCGGTGCAAGCCAGTTCTTGGCCGGCCACATGCTCACCCTTGTACTGACCCTTGTGATACACAAAGGTGTACTCGGCGCCTTCTGCCGACTTGGCGGCATCGGCCTGGGCGTAGCCGGCGCTGTACTTGCTGGCGCATTCGCCGCGCAAAGCCTTGATCTCGGCCGACTCGGCCACCGGCGCCGCAGCTTGGGCGCTGGCGCCCAACAGGCTCAGGGCCAAGAGTGCGAAGGAAGAGATGCGGTGCTTCATGATGAAAACTGCCTTGATAAGGGGAGTGAGGAGAGAGCGAGAGGCCGGCCTAGCGGCTCGGCATCAAGAACAATGGCGCCAGCTTACGTCTTCAGGGCCGGTGGCGCCACCCTTGCCCCAGGGGGCGGGTTCGCCCCAGTTTGTGCAATTGATCACGAAAATTCGGGACTGCGAGAGAGCTCAGGGCGTGTTGGTCCAAGCGCCCAGACCGTACCAGCCAAAGCCCAGCGTCCACTGCGTTTCGCTGCTGCCGACGGGCCGGCTGATCGTCAAACTCAGGCCAAACTTCTCGGGCGTCACCCACCACAAGCCACCTACGGTGCGCTGGGTTGGGCCCATCATGGCCCGCCGGTCGTTTGTCTGCACTTCGGCGAACAGCAGGCCCGCCGGATGCGGCACCCAAACCAAGGCCAGATTCAAGGCCGTGCCGACCTGATTGCTGGCCCGGTCTTGATGGGGCCCCAGGTTGGCGTGCAGGGCGAAGTCTTCATTGACCACCAGGGTGGCCAGGCCCAAGAGCCCTTGACCGCTGCGACGCCAGCCGCCATCGACCGGTCGTTCATAGCCCACGCCGACCTTGAGGCCGAAATTGAGGGTGCCGGCAGGCGTCAACAGGGACCAGGATTTAGGCACCCACTTGATCGCAAAGCCGGCTTCGCCGCGCAACTCGTCCTGCGGTTGAGGATGGGTGTAGTCGAGGTCGATCTCCCAACCGTCGGCCACGCCGCAGGCCGGGGCCAGCACCCAAGCTCGACTGCTGCCGGATTTTTCGCCCCAGCCTTCGAGCTGACAGCTGCCGGCGTCGGCCGTGGCGGCGTCGTCGCTGGAGAGCGGACGGCCGGCTGAAGCGGGGTCGGCGGCGAGCGCCAGACCCAGCATTCCGACCATGGCCAGCGTTTGAGGCCAAGCGGTCGGGCGAGGCGAGGCGCCAGCAGCAAGAGAGACTGGGGAAGAAAGCGGCGTCCACAACATCTGCGGTCCTCCTGGAGGCATGCGGAATGGAACTGACTCAGTCAAGCAAGCAATCAGACAATCGCTCAAGCAATCGCTCAAGCAATCGTTAAAGCAATCGCTCAAGCAATTGATCCAGGCGCCCGCGCGACCTAAACCTGGAAGCGCTCGGTGTGCTGCTTCAACTCGGCGCCCATGCGGCGCAGGTTTTCTGAAGACGCGGTGGTTTCTTCCACCATGGCAGCGTTTTGCTGTGTCATCTCATCCAGTTGCCGAATCGCTTGCGACACCTCGCCCAAGCTGTTGGCCTGCTCTTGCGTGGCACTGGAGATCTCGCTGATCATGCTTTGCACCTTCTGCACCGAGCCGCGTAAATCGTCCATGGTCAGCCGGGCCTTCTCCACCAGGCCGGCGCCGTCATTGACGGTCTCGGTGGAGCGCGCAATCAGCGCACCGATCTGTTTGGACGCCTCGGCGCTGCGCTGCGCCAGGCTGCGCACTTCGCTGGCGACCACTGCAAAGCCGCGTCCTTGTTCACCGGCGCGTGCAGCCTCTACCGCGGCGTTCAGTGCCAAGATATTGGTCTGGAAGGCGATGCCGTCAATCACCGAGCTGATCTCACCAATCTGACGCGAGGAGGCCTGAATCTGTTCCATGGTGTTGACCACCTGGCCGACTGCCAGGCCTCCTGCGTCCGCGGCCTGGCTGGAGGCATTGGACAACTGATGCGCCTCGTGGGCCGAGACCGAGGTGCGCTGCACACTGCTGTTGAGCTCTTGTGCAGTGGCCGCTACTTGCTCGAGATTGGCCGCTTGCTGCTCGGTGCGGGTGCTCAGATCATGGCTGGCCAGCGCGATCTCTTCGCTGGCATTGGCCACTTGCTTGACGTTGTCGCCCACCGCTTGAATCAAGCTGGCCAAGGACTGCTGCATGGTCGCCATGGCTTGGATGACGCTGCCCTGAAAGGTGACGCCCTGGTGCTTCAATGCGCGCAAATCGCCATCGGCAATGCGCTGCGCAATATCGGCCAGATCGGCGGGGTCGGCCCCCAAGCGGCGCAGCACATAGCGGCGCAAGGCCGTGCCCAGCAAAGAGGCCGAGCCAATCGCCACCAAGATGCCGATGATGACGGTCAAGCGCGAGCTCTCATAGCTGGCCGCGGCCGTCTGGCCATCGGCCTTGGCGCCGGCTTCCATCTGCGTGCTGAGCTTGTCGAGCAGGGCCAGGATTTCGTCCTCCAGGCCGTCGTAGCGGCTGTACAGCAACTCGATGTATTCATCTTTTTTGCCGGCGCGGATCAGGGCGACCAGTTCGTCCACCAAAGTGCGTGAGGCCAGATTTTTGGCAATGATTTCCTTGGCTTCGGCGATCTCTTCGGCTGTGGCGTCACCAGGGACAAACTGAGCTTCGATCTCCTTGATCGCCTGATTGCCTTGCTCACGCAGCTTGCCCAGCGTGGCTAGCTCGGCCTCGTGTTTGGCGCTGGGCAGTATCGCCAGATTGCGGAGGGCGATGCCGCGCCCGTTGACCGAATCATTCAAGGCCGACAAAGAGGTCAGCTGCGGAATATTGTTCTCGGTGATGTCGGTGTTGACCGTGTTCATCCGACTCATCATCCCCATCACCGCGGCCAAGATCACGAGGAAGATGCTCAGTAGCAGTACGTTGGAAAGCAAAATCCTTTGGGCCAGATTCAGTTTCATGCACAGAGCTCCTCAGCAAGAGTGGCGCAGTTCAGCCCCGGTGGGGTCAGGTCTGATCCTCACCTATCGGCACTGGATTTGCAAACTTGACGGAAGGGCTAGGGTAAGGTGGCTGACCAGCGATCTCTGTGTTAGCGATGCGCCAGTCGAGGCTCGGCCCAGTGCCGCGCTTGCATCAAGTCTTGTCCTCGATTCCGCGCCTGCTTTTCATCAGATTGCAGCGGAGCCGCCGGCTTAGACTCTCGGTGTGGAGGGCGCTTTGCGCGATGGTCAACCAGTCCCCATTTTTCTTGTCGTCAATGCAGCGCGGGCGGTGGCCCGTGTTGTCGCTTCGGCCGTGGGCCTCTTTTTTGCGCGGGATCTTTTGCGCGCTGGTCCTGCTTTTTGCGGCCAGGTTCGCCCTCGCCAACACCTTGGTCTTGAGCGAAGTGGCGCTACAGGCGCCGATCACCCTGGGCGACCGCGTCGAGGTTTTTGTGGAAGCGCCTGGGCAGCCTTTGGACTTGCAGCAAGCCCGCGCGGCGCACTTCCATCCGGGGACTCAGCCGGTGCTCAGCTTCGGCCTTGGGGCGCGACCGGTTTGGTTGCGCTTGCGCATCGACAACCCACAGCCGCAAGCCTTGAACTTGCATCTTCAAGTCGGTACCACCTGGCTCGATCGGCTTGAGGTCTATGTGCTCAGCCCCGAGGGCCAAACGCAATACCGGGCACTGACGGGAGACGAGCAAGTGCCTGCACAGGGTTTGACGCCGGTGCAGGGTTTCGTCTTGCCCGTACCGATTGAAGTCGGCCGCAGCGAACTCTATGTGCGGCTGGCCTCTAACGATCCCATGCTGCTGCCCCTGACTCTGATGACGGCGGAGCAGGCCCATCAAATTGAGCGCCAGCTGAGCTACGGCTACGGTTTTCTGTATGGTTTTTTGCTGGCGCTGTGTGCCTACAACCTGATGATTTATCTGGGCCTCAGGGAGCGCAGCTATTTGTTTTACGGCTTGTATTTGCTCTCCATCATCGGGGTGAATATGGCGTACACCGGACATGGCTATGCCTGGCTGTGGCCGGACTCCCCTTTGATCCAACGCCACATCATTTTGGCGCTGATGGTCTTGTTCGGTTGCAGCGGACTTTTGTTCGCTGCGCGCTTCTTGGCCTTGGCCGAACATGCGCCGCGGGTGCTTGCAACGGTGCGCTGGTTTTGCGCGCTAGGTCTGTCGAGCTTGGCCTTGCTCTACCTGGCCGGCCAACATGTTGCGGCCACCTATTTGGCATTTGCTTTTGTGAGTGTTTTTACCGTGCTCATGGTGGCGCTGGGCGTACTGACCTTGCGCCATGGGCGCTTGGCCGGGCGCTACTTTTTGATGGCGGCGCTGTGCGGCATGGTGGGCACGGCAATCACTGCTTTGTCGGTCTGTGGCTTGATGCCCTATCGCAACTGGACCTTTCACGCGCTGGAGCTTGGCATCGTGATCGAGGCCACCTTGCTGGTCTTGGCCCTTGCCCATTGGGTGCGTGAACAGCAGCGTGCGGCTTTGCGGGCGGAGCAGCTCTCGCGCCTGGACCCCCTGACCGGGCTGCGCAATCGCCGCTCGTTCTGGGAGTTGGCGGAATCGGTGTGGAGCACCGCGCTGCGAAATGGTCGCCCTCTCAGCCTGGTGATGTTGGACTTGGACCATTTCAAACAGATCAATGAGCATGGCGGCCATCAAGCGGGGGACCAGGCCTTGATTCAAGTGGCCGAAGTGCTGACGCAGGAGCGCCGCAGCGGCGATGTGCTGGCACGCTGGGGCGGCGAGGAATTCATGCTGCTATTGCCCGAAACGCAGTTGGAGCAAGCTTGCGCTTTGGCGGAGCGGATTCGCCTGGCCATCGAGGCCAAACGACCGCTGCTCAACAATGTGAAGCCCGTCGTGACCTGCAGCCTCGGCGTCGTCGAGTTGCATGATCACGTCAGCCTGGAAGCCCTGATTCATGTGGCCGACGAGCGCTTGCGTCAAGCCAAGAAGCTAGGCCGCAATCGCGTTGAGCCGCCGCCCAAGGCTCAGCCTAGCGCCTGGTAGAGCGCGACGAACTCCTGGCTCAGCTTGTGCTTGGGGTCGAGGTGAATCATCGGTCGCGCCAATTCATGCGATTCCTTGACCTTGACGCTGGCGCTCAAATACGGCGCTAGCACCGGCAGGCCCTCATCGATCAAGGCCTGCACCGTGCGCTGCGGCAAGGCGGCGCGCGCTTGAAACTGGTTGACCACAATGCCACCCACGACCAGGTCTTTGTTGTGATCCGCTTGGATCTCTTGGACGTTCTCGATCAACTCATACAGCGCCCGGCGCGAGAAGTCATCGCAGTCGAAGGGGATCAGGCAGGCCTGGGCAGCGATCAGGGCCGAGCGGGTGTAGAAATTCAGCGAGGGTGGGGTGTCGATCCAGATTTCGTCATAGTCTTCGCCCAGCTCGATCAAAGCGTCGCGCAGCTTGTAAATCTTGTAGCGGCTCTCCAGCTTGCTGTGCAACTCATCCAGCGCTGGGCCGGCAGGCATCAGATGCAGGTTCTCCCAAGGGGTCTCGACAATGAAGTCGCTGGTCTTGGGCGACCTGACGCTGAACTTCAGCGTGGTCTCAAAAAACTCGGCCGCGCCCGGCCCTGCGTCATCCGCCGCCTCGCCTAGCAAATAGCGGGTTGAATTGCCTTGTCGGTCCAGGTCCACCAGCAAGGTGCGCTGGCCCTGGTGGGCGGCGATGGCGGCCAGATTGCTGGCAATGGTGGACTTGCCGACCCCACCCTTTTGGTTGAAAACGACGCGACGCATGCCGGCTCCCTGGCGCAGTTGCAATGCCGGTATTGTGCACTGCAACATAGACCTTTGCCGGCCCGACTTCCGCCCATTCGAGCGATGCCCTCCCCCTAGCCAGGGTGGGTTGCTGAAGAATTCAAGCCCTTTGGCAGACTGGCCAATCAATCTGTCACACAGCTTGGCCACACTGGCGCCGCTCTTGGCATCAGTCCGTCGGCATGCGTGCGCTGACGCGGGCCGGTTTGAGCCTGCTCAGCCTGTTTGTCCGCAAGCGCCAAGCTTGTTTCTTCCCCAGGTCTCCCTTCAAAACGCGATATGAATATCAAACACCTGATCGTGGCCCTTGCGGCCGCAAGTGCTGGCTTCGCTCACGCGGGCAATAGCCTCAATTTGGCCAATTACAAAGTCAGCGCCACCTATGCCCTGGATGTTCTGGGCGGCACCACCGCCGGTCAAATCTCGGGCTTGGAGGCATCCGCCGTCAGCTATGCGCGCGATCGCGGCAGCCTGTTCTATGTCGGTGATGAGGGCACCGGCGTGGTGGAAATCTCTCTGACCGGCCAGGTGCTGGGCAAGATGGCCTTTGACTGGACGGGCACCGGCAGCACCAAGCATGACACCGAAGGCCTGGCTTATCTGGGCGGCGGCGTCTTGGCCGTCAGCGAAGAGCGTCTGCAAGACGTTTACAAATTCAGCTTTGTGAATGGTGGCAGCGCCGCGCTGAAGAACAACTTTGTTTCGATCGCGAACGACAAGGTCGGCAATAACGGCATCGAAGGCCTGAGCTACGACGCTCGCAATGGCGGCAGCTTCATCACCGTCAAACAGCAAACCCCGCAAAACGTGTTGGCTGGCAACCTCAGCTTTGCCGCCGCCACCGGCAATCCGCCTTCGACCTCGGGCGATGGCTCCACCCCCCCGGGTGGCGGCGTGGCTCAGATGAGCAGCCTGTTCGACCCCACCCTCATGGGGCTGAGCACCTTGTCCGATGTGCAGACCTTGTCGTCCGTCGATGCGCTGGCCGGGACTTCGGCTGCGGACCATCTGCTGGTCTTGAGCCTGGGTTCACGTCAGCTGGTGGAGGTCAATCGCCAGGGTCAGGTCTTGAGCAGCTTTGATCTGAGCTCCGTGTTGCCGAACAATGGCATCGAAGGCGTGACCATTGACGAAAAGGGCACCATCTACCTGGTGGCTGAGCAAGACCAGACCGGTTCGGCCCTGCCCGGCGTGCAGTCGCAGCTGATCGTCTTGAGCGCCATCGCCCCGGTGCCTGAGCCATCGACCTACGGTCTGATGGCCCTGGGCCTGGGACTGCTGGGCCTGCAAGCGCGTCGTCGCCGGGCTTGAGCCATGAGGCGGGCGGGCCCCGCCTCCTATCTTTGGGGCTTCAGCTGAACCAGTCTTCGTCCGGCAGTTTGGCGAAGACGCGTTTCAGCCCCTCGCCCCAGCCGCGCCGCAGCTTGTTGAAGTAGGGGTCGTCGGCGGTGACGCGGTGCGGCTCCGCCTTGGCAAAGCTATTGGCGCGGTAGAGCAGCATGTCGATGGGCAGGCCGACCGAGAGATTGCTGCGAATGGTCGAGTCAAATGAGATCAGCGTGCACTTGGCGGCTTCCTTCAGCGAGGTGCCGGTGTTGATGACGCGGTCGATGATGGGTTTGCCGTACTTGCTCTCGCCAATCTGAAAGTAAGGCGTGTCTTCGCAGGCCTCGATGAAGTTGCCTTGGGCGTAGACATGAAAGAGTCGTGGCTCCTCGCCCCGAATCTGGCCGCCGACAATGAAGTTACCGCCGAAGTCCACGCCCTGGCCGAGCGACTGTGCGTTCGCGTCGCGGGCCACGATTTCCTTGACGGTGCGGCCGACCAACTCGGCCACGTCGTACATGGAGCTGCGGTTCAGCAGATGCTCGCCTTCGTGTTCCAGCCTTTGTCGCAGCAGGCTGATGACGCTTTGCGTGGTGGCCAGATTGCCGGCGCTGAGCAAAACGATCAGTCGCTCGCCCTCTTGCTCAAACACGCTCATCTTGCGGAAGGTGGCGATGTGGTCGACGCCGGCATTGGTGCGCGAGTCGGAGGCGAAGAGCAGGCCGGCGTCGAGACGCATGGCAACGCAGTAAGTCATGGCGAGGAGTCAGGCTAGAGCTGGGGCTGAGCGAGATTATCTTCTTTGGCCGCAGCCTCACTGTTCGGGCAAGACCTGAGCCACCGAGACTTGCACCACCGCGCGCATCGCCTCCAGCCCGCCGCCCAAGCGCATGCCGCGCACCGGGCAGGCGTCCAGATAGTCGGCGCCCAGGGCCAGCTTCACATAGCGTCCATCGGCCAGGCATTGGTTGGAGACATCAAAGCCCAGCCAACCCGCCGGGCGCCCGTTCTGCTCGGGCAGCCAGGTCTCCGCCCAGGCATGGCTGGCCACATGTTCAAAGTCGGCGGCCAGATAGCCGGACACATAGCGGGTCGGCAGGCCCAGCAGGCGCGCACAGGTCGCGAAGACTTGGGCATGGTCTTGGCAGACTCCCAGCCTCGAAGCAAAAGCTTGCGCGGCCGGCGTGGCGGCATCGGTTTCGCCCGGCGTGTAAGGCATGTGCTCGCCGAGTGCTTGCATCAGGCCCAAGAGACCCTCCCAGGCATCGGCGGCCACCGCGCCGGCATGAGCCTGAGCAAAGGCGTGCAGGGCCGCATCGGCCTGGGTCAGCGCTGAGTCGCGCAGAAACACCGCCGGCGGAAACTGTTGCAAGGAGGCCTCGGGCTGAGGCGGCCCGTCATCGGTTTCGACCACGCCGCGTGCATGCAGATGGATCTCCAGATGCGGCTCATCCAGGGTCAGCACATGCATGACATTGCCGTAGGCATCCAGGCAGCGGCTGGCCTGGGCAGGCAGGCTCAAGGCCCAGCTCAACACCTTTTGCCTGGGGCCGTCGCTGGGCGTCAGCCGCAGGTATTGGGTGCTGCGCTTGACCGGGCTGGCGTAGCGGTAAACCGTTTCGTGGGCGATATTGAGATGCACTTGAATAACCGGTTAGGAAATGTTGAACTTCAATTCGCTTCCAGATAAGCGGCGCGTATCGCGTCGCTGAGCTGGGCCGCATCGTCCAAAAAGCCGGTCAGCCAACGGTGCAGGCCGGTGCTGAGGATCTCATCCACCGCGCCGTACTCCAGCCGCAAAGACAGGCGTCCGGCCAATTGCTTGACCTCGCGCCCTGCATCGAGGGCACCCGGTCGTGCCTCGATCTGCGGCAGGATGCCACGAATCTCGTCACAGCAGGCGCGCAAGCTGCGTGGCACATCGGGGCGCAGGATCAGCAGCTCGGTGACGCGGCGGCCATCCAGGCTGTCGCGATAGACCGCGTGATAGGCCTCAAAAGCCGAAAGCGAGCGCAAGAGCGCGCTCCAGGCATAAAAGTCCGGCGCACTCTCATGTGGCATGTCCACCGGCGCCAGGCTGGGCACCGCAGGCTCGATCAGCTGCGACTTCACATCCAGCAGGCGGGCGGTGTTGTCGGCGCGCTCGACGAAGGTGCCCAGCCGAATGAAGCAATACGCGTCATTGCGCTGCAGCGTGCCGTAAGTGGCGCCGCGAAACAAATGCGAGCGCTCCTTCACCCAGTCAAAGAAGCTGGAAACGCTGGCGATGCCGCGCTTGGGAAACTCGCGTCCCTCCAGCCAGGTGCTGTTGATGGCTTCCCACATCTCGGTGGTGATCTGCCCGCGCACCGCATGGGCGTTCTCACGCGCCGAGCGCAGGCAACTCAGCACCGAAGCCGGGTTGCTCAAGTCCAGCGCCATGAAGTTGAACAGCGCCTCGGCCTCCAGCGTGTGCTGGCTGGCCGCAAAAGCCTCCAGCGTGCCGGTGACGGCCAGCGGCGCCGCCAATTCGGTCATCGCGCCACGCGACTGCGGCAGCAAAGACAACGAGTGCGTCACATCCAACATGCGCACCAAGTTCTCGGCGCGCTCCACATAACGGCTCATCCAATAGAGCTGCGCAGCGGTCCTAGATAGCATTTGAAAACTCCATTCAAAGTCGAGAGCCTTGTCGGCGCCACATCAGTCGAGCCCACTGCCCGGGAGCCATCAAGCCTCCAAAATCCAGGTGTCTTTGGTGCCGCCACCTTGCGAGGAGTTCACCACCAGGGAGCCTTGTTTCAGCGCCACACGGGTCAGGCCGCCGGCCACCATGCTGACCTCGCGGCCGCTCAGCACAAAGGGGCGCAGGTCGATGTGGCGCGGGGCGATGCCGTTCTCCACAAAGGTGGGGCAGCTGCTCAGGCACAGCGTCGGCTGGGCGATGTAGTTGCTGGGGTTGGCGCGCACCCGGGCTTTGAAGTCTTCGACCTCGGCGGCGGTGGAGGCCGGCCCGACCAACATGCCGTAGCCGCCGGCGCCGTGCACCTCCTTCACCACCAGCTCGGCTATATGGTTCAGCACATGGTCCAGGTCGGCCGGTTTGCGGCATTGCCAGGTCGGCACGTTGTGCAGGATGGGCTCTTCGCCGAGGTAGAAGCGAATCATGTCCGGCACATAGGGGTAGATGGACTTGTCATCCGCCACGCCGGTGCCGATGGCATTCGCCAGGATCACATGGCCTTTTTTGTAGACCGAGAGCAGGCCGGGCACGCCTAGCATCGAGTCTGCGCGGAAGGCGAGCGGGTCCAAGAAGGCGTCGTCGATGCGGCGGTAGATCACATCCACCCGCTTCGGCCCCACCGTGGTGCGCATGTACAAGAACTCGTCTTTGACGAACAAGTCTTGCCCTTCAACCAGTTCCACGCCCATTTGCTGGGCCACGAAGGCGTGCTCGAAATAGGCGCTGTTGAAGGGGCCGGGCGTCAACACTACCACATTCGGCGTCTCGGCCAGGCTGGCGTGGCGCAAGGTGTTGAGCAAGAGGGTGGGGTAATGCGCCACCGGCGCGACCGGGTACTTGGCGAATAACTCCGGAAATAAGCGCATCATCATCTTGCGGTTTTCCAGCATATAGCTGACGCCGCTGGGCACGCGCAAATTGTCTTCCAGCACGTAGTAGCCGCCGTCCGAATGGCGGATCAGGTCCACGCCGGTGATGTGGGCGTAGATGCCGTGCGGCAGATCCAGGCCTTGCATGGCCGGTTGGTATTGCGCATTGGCAAAGACCTGCTCGGCGGGCACCAGGCCGGCCTTGACGATCTCATGATCGTGATAGATGTCCCACAAGAAGCGGTTCAGCGCATTGACGCGCTGGCGCAGGCCGGCTTCCAGCATCGTCCATTCTTCGGCCGGCACGATGCGGGGCACGGTGTCAAAGGGGATCAGGCGCTCGGCCCCGGCCTCGTCGCCATAGACGGCAAAGGTGATGCCGACGCGGTGGAAAAGCAGATCGGCCTCGGCGCGCTTCTTGGCCAGGGCCTCGGGGGTTTGGGCATGCAGCCAGTTGGCGAACTGCTGGTAGTGCGGCCGCAGTGCACCACTGGCGAGCAGCATCTCGTCGTGGTGCCCGGGGGCGGGGAGGGTCAGCGCATGCATGATGGGGCGGTCTCCGGCGGCTAGGTTTGAGCTGAACCACGCAAGCTCTGTGCCTGCTTTTGCAAGGCGGCTGCGGCTCGAGTGATGCCAAGCTTGCGCCTATTTGGGGCGCTTAGGGAGACTGCCTTGATTTGGTGCGGGTTTCAGGCCCGCCTTTGGTGCCCGCCTAGTGCCTGCCAAGGCTTCAGCCTCGCCGGGCGCTGGTCCACAACGCCGCCAGCACGATCAGGCCGCCGCCCAGCCAGGCGAGCGGGCTGAGCGTCTCGCCCAGGGCCACAACCGCAAACAAGGCGCCGAAGGCTGGCTCGCTGCTGGTCAGCAAGGCGAAGCGACTTGGCGTGCTGTGCTTGAGTGCCCAGTTCTGGGCGAAGAAGGCAAACACCGTGCAGCCCAGGACCAAATAGACCGTGGCCCACCAAAAAACGGGCTGGCTGGGCAGAGGCAGCAATGAAACGGCTTGGGGCGCCGAACTCAGCGCCCGCGTCAAGGCCAGCGCCAAGCTGCCAAAGCCGATCACCGCTGACTGCACTGCGGTCAAGGCCAGTGCCGGGGCGCTGCTGGCCTGCGTCAGCCGCGAGGTCATGCACACCGTCAGTGCGCGTAGCAGGGCGGCCGCCAGCATCAAGCCGTCCCCCAGGCCGAGCTGGCCGTGCAAGCCGCCGCTCAGCAGGGCCGCGCCCAGCAAGGACACGCCCGCAAAGCCGAACATCGCTCGCGCTGGCCGGCGCTTCAGCAGGCCCCATTCGACAAAGGGGGTGAAGACCACGCAAAGACTGATCAGAAAGGCCGCATTGCTGGCCAGGGTCAGGGCCAAGCCAAAGGTCTCGCACAAAAAGATGCTCAGCATCAGCAGGCCCAGTGGCAGGCCGCAGCGCAGCGCATCGCGGCGCTGCGCCGGCGTGCAGCGCAAGAGGCTGGGCAGCAGCAGGCCAAAGGTCAGCACAAAGCGCAAAGCCAGAAAGCCCAGCACCGGGTAGAACTGCAGCGCACTTTTGGCGACGCCATAGCTGGTGCCCCAGACCAGGGCCACCAGCAAGAGCATCAGGTCCGCCAGGCGCATCAGTCTTCGGCTGGGGGTGGGGGATGAGGCGTCGGCAAGACGCAGGGAATGGCTCATGGCGGGGGCGGAATCAGAAGCTGAAGAGAATGAGGCGATGTGCTGTCATTGTTCAGTTGAGCGCATAGATTGATAATCCCGGTCATCGGAATAGCATTTGTGCGCCATGAGCATCAATGAGGCCTTTGACAGCCTGCCGGATATGGCGGCTTTTGCTTGCGTGGTGGAGGCCGGCAGCTTCTCCGCCGCAGCGCGAAAAATGGGGCTCAGCCCCTCGGCAGTGAGCCGCCAGATTGCGCGGCTGGAGGCTCTTCTACGGGTGCGCCTGCTGGAGCGCAGCACCCGCAAGCTTCGTTTGACCGAAGCCGGCCAGGCCGCCCACATCCGTTGCCAAGCGATGCTGGTGGCGGCGCGCGAGGTGCTGGCGCTGAGCGATACCGCCTCGGCCGAGCCGCAGGGCTTGTTGCGGATCAGCTGCCCCAAGGCGATTGCGCGCCAGCTGGTGCACCCGCTGGTGCCGGCGTTCCTGCAGCGCTACCCGCAGGTCGATCTGCAAATGGTGGTGACCGACCGCGCGCTGGACTTGTTCGATGAGTCCATCGATCTGGCCATCCGCGTCACGGACACGCCGCCGCCGGGCCTGGCTGGGCGACCCCTGTTCAAGCTGCGCCATATGCTTTGCGCCAGCCCGGCCTATCTGGCCGCGCATGGCGGTGGCCTTAAGCACCCTCGCGAACTCGCGGCCCATGCCTGCCTCTATCTCGGTGAAGACGAGCGCGATCGGCATTGGCGCTTTCGCCGTGGGGCGGAGGAACCAACGGTGCGGGTCAGCGGGCGCTATGTAGCCAACCACAGCGAGATGCGCCTGGAAGGGGCGCTGGCCGATCTGGGCATCGCCAGCTTGCCGGAGTTTTGTGCGCGCGCGGCCTTGCGCAGCGGAGCTTTGCTACCGGTCTTGGACGACTGGGAGCACCTCACCGACTACGCCGGCATGCTCTGGCTGTTGTACCCCTCGCAGCGCTATCAGGCGCCCAAGCTGCGTGCGTGGATCGACCACTTGGTGGCGGGCTTGGCCGTTACTGCTGACGACACTCTCGGCCCTTCGAAAACTTAAACTGAACTGCAGCAAAGTGCCCGTTGCAGTCATCCGTATTGGCATATTGAACTAGGGGCTCGTCCAATTGCAGACATTCATTGAGGTCCGCTTTGTGGCAGCCTGACCGAACGAAGCGCCGGCAGCAGAGGTGAGATCTGCGGACGCAGGGTTTGCGGGGTGGCAAAGCCTCGCTCGAGCGTGGCAACATGTGGCCTCCTGAGCTCCGGCAAGGCACAGAAGAAAAGTAACAAGCTGCCGGGTTTGGTTGGAAATTTGGTACTGTATAAAAATGGAGTCAAGGGAGGAAAAGTACAAATGCATCAAGCGCTTGACACACCGCATGGGTACGACGTTAGGGAGCACGGGCTGTCGCCCTACAACACGTTACACCCCACAAATAGGTTGGCGCCGTGATTCTCAAATCTAGACCATGCCCAAACTGTGGAACATCCCATGGATACTCCGCCTGGGCCCAGTCGAATTCATCAGTCGTTCGCCCTCTGCGCTGTAAGGCTTGTGCACAGTTCTTTCATCAGACCGGCCTGCGCAAATGGTTCTGTTTCAGCCTCTTGTTTCCGTCGGGGATCTTTTTTGCATTTCACTGGGCATTGGGCGTAGCTGCTGTTGTTGTCGGCATTGTTTTCATGCTGGTCGCGCTCAATCGATTCAGCGCTCTGGAAGCCGGTCCAAAGCATGGCTAGATCTACCCTGAGCGTACAAAATATTTGGTCTAGTCTGTGGCTCGAGCTGACTCGCAACGGCTGGTCATTCCAGTCCGCCATTTCATTACGGGCCTTCCGTCCAGACGTCGCTCGCGGCTCAACTTCGACGGTAGGCTGCTACCCATGGATCGACTAGGCACAATCGCAGGACCGGCGTTCTTCGTGTGCGCGATTGGTGCGCACCTCATACTCGGCATCCACGCGTTGGTTCGAGTGCTTGGTGTGGGCTGCATCATCGGCGGCATGCATGCGCTGGTCACGCGAGAGGTACCCGTTGGTTGGGAAGGCCTACCGCCCAGTACCCACTTGTGCGGTGCCGCTGCGATCATATTTGGCCTGTTCTTGTTGGGTGTTGGTCTTGGTATGGTCTTCTTTGCTGGAGTCGCAAGCTGCATGCTTGGATGGGCGCCCGAATGTTGAAGCGCTGGCAGCCTAGCCAGTCGGCTCAGCTTCACCGTTGGAGCGCAAGACCACATGCGAAGAGTCATATTCATAAGTCATCCGAACGTTGTGATCAGCAGAGAGATTCCGGTGCCTCAATGGCCGCTCTCAAGCCTTGGTCGAAGCAGGATGGCTGCGTCACTGGTCCAGCCTTGGATACAAGGTATATCTGCGATCTACTGCAGCACTGAACAGAAGTCGATTGACAGTGCAGAGATCCTTGCTCGCCATCTTTCTTTGGAAATTCAACAGGACCGAGACCTTGGAGAGAACGATCGTTCTTCGACAGGGTTCCTTCCTCCCGACGAGTTCGAAAAGGTTGCCAACCAGTTCTTCGCCGCTCCGGATGAATCGGCTCGCGGATGGGAAACAGCACTCGCCGCCCAGCAGCGCATCGTTGAGGCCGTGGGGAGATTGGCTAACGCCGATGGGACATCCGGCAGTATTGCAATCGTTTCGCATGGCGCGGTGGGGACGCTGCTGTATTGCCACTTGTCGGGGCAATCCATTTCTAGGCGCTGGGATCAACCTTCGAATGGTGGTGGAAATTTCTTCACCTTTCAATTGAGTCCGTTGCAAGTATTTTCTTGGTGGAAACCGATTGATGAATTTATGCTCTAACCGGTTTCTCGAGCGGACCTCCGCCACCTGGCCGCGCTACGCTGTCTGTATATTTTTAGCTCCGCGCGGCCAGTTGGCTGCGGCCTCTCAGCTTCAACGTTGAACCGCATGTACCCAGTTCCGTCTTTAGCGCGGCAGCTCGAAACCGAGTGGGTGTCCGATCTCGCGGCGCACTTCGGACGGTCCGTAGACGATGTTCTGCAACAGGTTCGGCCGTGGTTCGACTTTCCGGGTGGTCAACTACGAATTGAGCTGATGGATGGCTCTGTCGTGCAGTTCGAGTGGGCGTTTCACATCGCCTGCGAAGCGAAGCACGCAATCGCAGTATTCACGGAGCATTGCGGCCATCATGTCTTCCCGTATCACGAAGCAAAGGTCTATCGCGATGGACTGTTGGTCTATGCGCAAGCGGTTCAACCTTTTGCTGCAGCAGACGGCTACGTCGGCCGATGAGCGCGAACGATATGAATCAGATGATCATTGAGAACGCCTTCTTGACCTTGTGTGGATTCCTCTCGATCTACATCGGTTGCAGATTCGTCGTGGCGAGGAAGATTCCAATCGTCAGCGAAGACGATCGCGAAACATATGGCTGGCTTCGCGGGAAGGAGGCTGTCTTTGCAGGACTTGCGGTTGTCGCCTTGGGGCTTGCGCTCTTGGCTGGCGCGATTGGCCTCATCAATCTACATGCCTAGCCACATGAACATCCTGAGATGGCCATCTACTTCAGCAGTGTTCCAGAACCTGCCCTTGGAGCGGACCGCCTTAGGCGTCAGCTCACTTTCACGTTAAAGCGCAGCATGGGCGTACTTCACCACTCGTCAGCGACACTCCGCTTCTTTGGAGACGACTTAGTTCCTGAGACGCTCACCACGCTCCTTGGAGTTGCGCCATCAGAGGCGATCGTGAAGGGGCAGGAGATTGTTGGACGGTCAACCGGCGTGGTCCGCATCGCTCAGACAGGTAGTTGGCGGCTGAATGCAGAGAGGCGCGAGCCAGAGGATCTCGAATCTCAAGTTTTTGAACTACTTGGCCAGGTCACTGACGACCTGCGCGTTTGGGAGTCCTTGTCGCGCTACAAGCCAAATCTTTTCTGCGGAATTTTTATGGCGGGAAGCAATGACGGCCTGCCGCTGTCTTCCAGAGCGCTTCGTTCATTAGGGCAACGAGGCATAGCGTTGGACCTCGACATCTATGACTCCAGCGACTAAGAAGGTGGTAGAAGTGCACTCAAACTACTCGTTCGAGCCGAGTTGCAGCTGCTGGTCACTTCAGGCCCCCATTTCATTCTGGGCCTTCCGAGCCCATCCGCCGTTAGCGGCTCAACTTCGACGTTAAACAGCATGGCAACGCTCATATGGCGCGCACCGATGCGGTACTTGTCGCAAGGCGACGAGGCGGCATTCTTCGCCTGGCTGAAGTCCGTCCCTGGCGTCATCGCCGTGGTCGGATCGGGTCGCGAACTGCATATTCAGCTTCGTTCCAAACGTCTGTCGCAGCGGGGCTTGCGCGAATTGATCGCGTTGCACACACGGTATGACGGTAATCTAAACGAACTCGCGCAGTTCGCGACAGAGGCCAACTCTGGTTGGTTCAAAGCGCCGAATTCGGTCTGGCATCACGCTATTTTCGGTGTGGAAAATGCTGTTTAACCCTTTGGTCAAGCGGACCTGCGCCAGCTACGCTGGCTGGTCCGCTCACCGCGAACGTTAGGCCTGTATCCCCCACTTTCACGAAAGATGCTCGATGACTCTCGGAAGCTCGTTTGCTATTGACTTCGCCGTTTGCACTGGGCTCGGCGTTGCTGCTACTTCTTGCTTCCTGGCCAATTTGGTCGTACTTCGGGAACTCAAATTCGACGCTGCGCAAAAAGTTAGGCTCGCCATACTCCGTGTTGTGCTCTTTGTCATTTTTGTGGGTGGCATGCTTTCCGTCGCCGTGGTGATCGGGGACACAAAGTCCGTCCGAGATTCCGACTCTATTTGGGGATTCGTGTTCGGCGCAATTCTGCTCGTTCCAACCATCCGTTTGGTTCTGAAGACCGATGCGCAGGCCTAACTGGTCATTCGAGCCGACTCGCAACGGCCGGTCACTTCAAGCCCCCATTTCATTCTTTGCCTTCCGTACCCAGCCGCCGTTCGTGGCTCAACTTCGACGTTAGGCCGCAAAAGCATGACCACACATATACCTGCGCATCTGGCTGACTTCTGGAGTGCCTTCGCCGATTCAATCGGCGGCGTGGACGCAGCCCGTTTCTACGATGTGTGCGTCTTCGGGGACAGTGAGGCTCTGGCGAATGAACTAGCCGAACTCGTGCTGCGGGGCACTAAGCGCGCTACAGCGGGGTCGGTAAGCTCCTTCGAAGATGAAGGGAAACGAATTCCTATGCCCGGCGATCTGAGCATCATCACGAACTGGGCAGGCAGGCCGCTGTGCATCATTGAAACTGAATCAGTCGAGGTTGTTCCTTTCAGCGAGGTGTGTTCCGAATTTGCGGCCACTGAAGGCGAAGGGGATGGCTCGTTGTTGTTCTGGCGAGAGGAGCATAGACAGTACTTCACTCGCGAGTGCGCCCGGGCAGGCCGCCAGTTCAGCGAGAGCATGCTTGTTGCCTGTGAGCGGTTCAAAGTTGTCTACCAGCCTTCAACCAATGCGGCCTAACCCTGCGTCCGAGCCGACTCGCAACGGCTGGTCGCTCCAAGCCGCCATTTCATTCTGGGCCTTCCGCGCCCGGCCGTCGCTCGCGGCTCAGCTTCAACGTTAGACCTCAGGGAACTCCGTTGCTACGAACGCGCCGCTCATCGTCGATGTCTGTCTGCCCTGCATGCGGGAGCGACAGCATTTCTAAAATTGAGCCTGTCGTCGTGTCACTGCATTTGCCGACACACAAATGCACGTCATGCGGTGCGCGGTTGACTACTCGACTAAGCTCCGGAGCGATTGCCTACGTTGTAGTTGGATTTGGACTCATGCTTACTGTCATGTTCTTGCACGACGCTTCCAAGTCAGTGCCAGAACTCTCCGCAGGCTTCCGTGCCATCGCAGCCGTTGCTTTGCTGGGTGGCGTATTCGGCTTCGCTGCAAATAGAGTCTTGCGCAATATTGAGTTCAGGCTTTGGAGGCCGCGGTCATGACCGCTGGTTGTTTCTCCGCCGGTCTGAGGTCTAACCATTCGCTCGAGTGGACCTCCGCCAGCTGGCCGCGCTACGCTGCCTGTATATTTTCAGGTCCGCGCGGCCAGTTGGCTGCGGCCCCTCAGATCGAACGCTAGCCATCTGGTGAATATGAGCGCAGCAATCTCCGTCATCCGCGCAGGCACCGCTTGGCTTTTGCTTCTTGCGGCTCTCGGATTTGCCTTACTCCTTCTAAACGGAGCGGCGTTTTCTGCGTGGATGTCGGGTGGTCCGCCAAATCCGGTTCCGCAAGGCTGGGCAACGCGATCTCAGGCTCAATTGGCATATGCAGCCGCAGTCGCCTTTGCTGGATTTGCCGTTTTCCGCGTCATTCGAGAGATTCCAGCGCTTTCGCGAATCACAATTGCCCTTGCTGCAGCTTCAGCAGTGCTCGGTGTATGGCCAAGCGTCCATCAGTTTGTCCAGGTTGATCGCTGCCTCGACAGCGGAGGTCAGTGGAACTACGAGGGAATGCAATGCGAACGCTAGGCGCGAAGATGGCTAACCGGGCGTTCGAGCCGACTCGCAACGGCTGGTCACTCCTGGCCCCCATTTCATTCTTGGCCTTTCGTGCCCAGCCGCCGCTCGCGGCTCAACTTCGACGTTCAACAGCATGAATACCGCCGCTCTCCATCGTCTGCGTTCTTGGTATCGCGAATGGCGTCTTGGTCCGCTGCCCCCGCTGCCATATCGGTCGCGCCTGTGCCAAGGTGCTGCGTGGCGGAAGGCCTTTCCCGGCGCACCGAAGGAGGAAGTGCGCGAATTTCTCGAAGTCTTCGTAAAGGCATTTGCCTTTCGATCTTCATCGCGATTGAACTTTGCGCCGGACGATTCGATTCTTGCAATCTACCGGACGCTGTATCCAAATCGGTGGACTCCCGACTCGCTGGAGGTTGAGTCATTCGCAAAGCAGGTGGAGGACCGCTACCGCATTGGCTTTGCCAAGGTTTGGCATGAACACCTCACATTGGGTGAACTTTTTGGCGCTGTACAGCTTGCACGAGGAGGCCGCCCATGATTTTGAACCTTTCGCTCCAGCGGACGGGCTCACAGCCCGCTGAGCTTTGACGTTATGCAGCATGAGCTACTGTCCGAATTGCAATCACGCGGTTGACGCCAGCGCCTCTGAGTGCGCGAAATGCGGTGCGATCTTCGGCAATGGCGGGTGGTCGCCTTCATCTCAGCCCATTGTTCCAGCAGAGTCACCAACTAGGCTGACAATCCTTAGCAACTTCCTCTTGGGGCTTGGGCACTTTTTCCTCTTTGGTTTTCCGGTTCTTTTTGTCGCGCTTCATGTCTTGTTCTATAGCGGTGGAGGAACTTCTGGCATCCCGCTGGTCTATTCGATGACTATCTCGCCCGTGTTTTATCTGCTGGGAGTCGTAGTTCGAATCATGGAACGAGGTCGCGATGCATAACCATTCATTCGAGCCGACGCCTAACGGCGTGGCTCAATTCAAACGTTAGGCCGCATAGCCGCACCCCACTCGCCCACCTGCAAAGCCCTGCACCTCCATGTACGAAGTCCATGCATTTGCTGCAACCGCCACCGCGTCAGCCGATTGCGCTGGGCCATATCGTCCTGGAGACCGACACGCAATGCTTGCCCTTCTCAGACAGGCCAAAGACTCCGAACATGACTGGAGCACGGTCAAGAGATGGGTTGAGAAGGCTGGCTGGATCGGGGTCAATCTCGAGCGCGCCGGCACATTGAGCCCGGAGAATTTGAACGGAGCCGCGGACTATCTAGTGCGCGCCTTTGAAAGTGCCATTCACGCCCAGTTCGGATTCGTCGTCTACGAACAAGTAGTATCGGAGGATGAAGGAAGTTGAGCAAGGCTAGCCATCACAAACACATGTTCGACGACTTCTTTCGAGAACGCCAGATTCGCCGTGCGCTGAAGGCTGTGGCCCGTCAGCGTGTTGCCATGGTTCTCCAGCCGGGAAATATCCAGGTCATTGAGCGAGGCACCCCCGACGAGGAATGGTTTGAGCTGGGAGTTAGGACTTGCCATATCCGTGGCTGGGTGGAGGTGCTCCATGAGAATCTCCCGACGGGTGCGGTTCGGTTTCAGGGGAGCAATCCTCAGTTCCCTGAGGAGATGGCATCCAAGAACCACTACCGGCTAACCGAAGGGGGTTGGGCGGTTTTGAATCGCAGCCATGGTTGGGTGCTAGCCACGTTTCTAGTTAGTACCATCGGACTTGTGGTGGCTGCCGTTTCACTCGTGGTCGCTTGGTTGGCGCTTCCGCAAAGCGGAGAGCAAGCTCACGGCAACCACGCGATGGCTAACCCTGCGGTTGAGCTAACGGTCCCCGGCGTACAACTTCGTGCCGCTCAGGTGGGCGTGGTGCCGCCGTGGTCCGCGGATCACCTTTGACGTTAACCAGCCTAGAAAGTGGAGTTTGTATGAGTCGTTTCGCTTGTTTCCTGGCTCGCTGCATTCTTTCTACGCCATTGTTTGCCGTATCGTTTGCCATGGCGGAGCCAGGTGGATCTTCGAAAGAAGATGCCTCGCCCGCGCACTCCGAGCACGGGACGAAACGCCTGATTCCTTCGGAAGGAAGAGCGAACAAACTTTCATTGCCTGCTTCCTCCGATACGAGAAGGCCGCAATCGCTGCCCGAGAACGAAAATTCTGAACTTCCACTCCGATGGGATCGGTTGGAGCGGAACGCTTTAGAGAAGAATATCAAGCGCCAAGGTGTCGAGAGGCCAACATTCCCTGCGGAACGCTGATGAGCGGCGCGGCTCTGGTTAACTTTTGGTTGCAGCGGCCCTGCGCCAGCTTCGCTGGCTGGTCCGCTGAACTCAAACGCTAGGCCGCACAGAACATGCTCCTGCGCAAGTCCACCCTTCTAATGGTGCTCAGCGTCCTGGCGGGAACCGCGTCTGCCAGGCCAAACGCATCGACATGCGCTCTGAGCGATCAGCACTTTGCAACTGCGATCAATACGCTTCGGGACTGGATCAAGATTCACGCCTTCTACAAGGCCCACGTTCCGCCATGTCCGGAAGACGGAATGTTCGCAGAGGGTTACTCGGAACTTGTTGTACGCACCCTCGCCACGAACTGGAGCAATCTCGCCGAACTGAGAGTTGCAACCAGTCAAGACCCAAGCTTCAAGGCATTCGTACTGCGGCACATTGATGCAACAACCAGCGAAGCCGATTTGCGGCTCATCCGAACTAGCGCCACTTCCAAGTGTCCGAAGGACAGCGGATCGCTATGCGCCGAGATTCGCAGGGCCAGCGCCACGGCGCTCAGGGAGCTGAAATGAACGCTTTTCGGTTGTACCAAGTGCGGCCAAACCAATCGTTCAGGCTGACCCGCTACGGCATGCGTTGCTTGGCCGCTCCAGGGCAGGTGTGCTATTTTCCTTCCGCAGCTAAACAACGCATGCCTCCGCGGTCAGCTTAGCTCGAACGCTAGATCATGGGCATCCTGGTCGTCACCGCGATTGCAGTAGGGCTCTTTGCGCTTCTCGCCATCGGTGCGTCGAGATCGGACAACGCAACCGTGAAGCAATTGGAACGCAATGGTCGTTTGTGTCTCGGAACAGTGCTCAGCTACGACGGTGACGGCCTCGCTGAAGTTGAATTTATGCCGGTGGGCGGCGTCCGGCCCATCAAGGCGCTTGGCCTTGGCCACTTCCATAAGAAGCAGTTTCCGCCCGGTTCACAGGTGGCTGTTTTGTACAACCCTCTGTGCCCTCCCGTAAATCGAGTGGTCCCGAAACGAACAAGTGATGCGCAAAAGCAATCCTAGTAACGTAGCTCAGCATGGCATGATCTCTAACGCTGTGCTGCAACCAAAAATGAACAGCAGCAATTTACCTATTCTGTAGAAAAAGTCGCTGATCGGCTCAAAGGCGCCGGTGCCGAAGCGCAGGCGAAGCCGCGCAACACACCTTCTCTTCGTCTGAACCAGATCTTTAGACCCGGTTTTGAGGTTGAACGGTGGTGTTCTTCCCAGCCATTCCGTCAATGAATTTTGCGGTGAATTCACAAGCAATCCTATTACTTACCGCCTACTCTCCAGAAGAGAATTAATTTCCTCCTTGGGAATTGGTGCAATCTCTCCTGTGCTGCCAATGGTAAAGCTCATGAATTTTCCCTTGAATAGGTACTTCAAACCCAATAGCGCATGAAAATACGAAAGCTCGCCATAGTTAGTCGGTGCTGAAATATTATTAATTCCATACTTCTTCATTACCTGCAGGGTGGCCGACCAACCTGACGTATCGAAATCAAAGGGTTCTTGCCCTAGTCGTAATATTGATTCGTCGACGCCAATTTTCGCAAAAAATTCATTCTGTTTTTTGATAATGCGCAACAGCGAGTTGTAGTTCAATGAATTCTCAGCCAAGTACGGGCTGGAATTATCGGTGGCCTGTATAGCTTCATATTTAGATATAAATTCTCGAAAATTCTTTTGCAATGCACTTCCATGCCAAATTATGAGGGCTCGAGGTTCAATTTCCTTCTGCCGTCCGGCAGGAAATATATAGTTTGCGCAAGATGAAACACAGAGTGAGCGCACTCTAATGTTGATTCGGTTCTTGAAAATCCAGTCACCCAAGAGCATTGCGGCCTCGGCATCCCCACCTGATGAGGTGACGGTAATCCAGGCAGGAATACATTCAGTGTATTTATCGATAAAAGCATTTACAGCTCCCGCCGTCACTTTTTGATTAAACTCGACCTTCTGAAGGTCGGATTGGGTGTCGGGGCAACGTCCGGCGTCATCCGCTATTGCAATGACCGGTGCTACGCAAAGGTAGAAGGCTAGTTGTATCTTCATTGTAGAGGGCTCTCAATTGATTGAGGTAGTTATGGCATGCGGCGTGTAGTCGTCCGTCAAGAGTTCAAGTTGTCCTGCATTTATTGGGAATTTTCTGTCTGCCGCCGCAATCGTCTGAGGGCGGTGAGCAACAACGATTCTGGTAATTTTAATTCTGGAAATGTGCTATTTGGAGTCAGCTCATTTTCGATATCCAATGCCTAGTGGCCATTTCTAAGGCAAGTATGCTTGGCTGCCAATAGAGGGCTCTAGCCATCATTACGCGCAGCTTTTGTCATCCAGACAGCCTGCTTCCATATTGCCAATTAGAGTCTGAAATCGAATCAGCATTGAAGTGATTTCGCAATGAATCGGCGTGACGACTGCACATTTCCCACTTGAATCTGATCCGACTCTAAATTCAGGAACGCAATATTTTCAAAAATCGTGCCTGCGATGAGATCGTCTTCTTGTAGAACTATCCCGGTATGCCCTTTGTAGCGATTTAAACCCATTATCCTAATATCGGTGCTGAGCTATTGAATTTTTCCAACGGTAGGCGAAAGGAGGCCGAGAGTGAACTTTGCCAATGTGGTTTATCAGAAGCCGGACGCTCCCAAAATAGCAATAAACTCGCCGGCATCAATTGTTAGGCTGATGTTACTGAGCACTCAAGGCTCGTCGTCAGAAGGGAAACTGGTTACAAATTGACGTCTAGAAGTGGAAAACCACTCATTCGAGCCGACGCCTTACGGCGCGGCTCAATTCAAACGTTAGAAGGCACGCATGCATCCTGCGATTCGTTGCGCTCTTGCTTGGTCGGTGCTCACTGTTGTCTGCACGCCCGTCGCCATACTTGGGTTGCAGATCCAGATGCCTCAGTCCGTCTGGGTGTGGGTACTCGTTGTTGTGCTGCCATTCGCGTTGGCGCTTCTTGAGCATTGGTCGAATTCGTATCGCCCTATACGTTGGTTGCGAGGGGTCGATGCGCTATGCGAAGCGGTTGATCGCTCACCATATCGCCTGCCCATCGTCGTTGCATCGATTGCGGTGGCGTGTATTGCAAGCATAATTTTTCTTACGTTAGTCGCGTAAAGTGTCTTCTAACTGGTCGCTCGTGTGGACCTTAACTAGCTGGCTGCGCTGCGCTCACCAGTTGATCGTCTCTTCATGCAGCCAGCCAGTTTCGTCCACGCAGCTCAAACGTTGAACCGCATGAAGCTGCACGTTGTTTACACCGAGGATGCGGTGCTTCTTTCGAAGCAGTCAGATTTATCCTAGTCCGAGTTGCAGGCTTCGATCCCCGGCTATAAAACTTCGCTCGGACCATGGGATCAAAGCGAAGTCGTCGAGTTCCTTGGCGATGAGTACCAGGGCCTTGAACCGGCAGCGTCCAAGCAGGTGGATTCCTTCGTTCAGTCGCAAGCCTCTATTCAGGAGCTGACGTTTCGTGCGTAGGCGCATCCGGTTCAACCTTTTGCTGCAGCGGACGGCTTCGCCGCCCGCTGAGCGCGAACGTTTGAGCTCACATGCCCGCCACTTGGCCTTGCTCAAGCTATTTCAATTCAGGCACCGCTATGGCCAGCAGCGTCATGCGCGAGTTGGAGTTCGTCGACCGCAAGAATTGGTATGAACTGTATCGTCGGCCAAAGGACGGAACGCACTGGCGGCTCGATGCAGAAGATAAGTTTCAGCAGCGATACCTCGTGCGAATCGAGGATCCGGCCAAATGGGAAAGCTTCGACTCTACGGAACTCGAAAAGCGACTTCTACTTGAGTCTCGGGGCGGCCTCGGACCTGAGGGATGCATCTGCCTGGGTTGTAGTGCGCCGGTCCTGCTTGGGTCAGCTTTTTGCCTAGATCACACTTATGAGCGAGGGACTCGAAAGTGAGCTCTAACCGGTCGCTCGGGCGGACCTCCACCAGCTGGCCGCGCTACGCTCGGCAGCTGATCGTCGCTTCGCGCGGCCAGCTGGTTCCGGCCCCTCTGCTTCAACGTTAAGGCTCACAAAGACTGGTCCGTCATGCTCTCCAAAGCCATCCTTTTCATTGGCGGAACGATCGCTATGTCGCTGACCTGGCTCTTTGCAACAATGTGGCTGATAGACGCATGTTGCGACCTGGCAATTCAGGGCGGCATGCTAGCTTCTGTCTTTTGCGTATGGCTTGTCGCCGCTGCCGTAGTTTCTTGGAAGCTCTTCGTTAAGCAAGGTACGGACAGGAAAAATGCGCTCTAACTGGTCACTCGAGTGGACCTCCGCTAGCTGGCCGCGCTACGCTGCCTGTACATTTTCAGCTTCGCGCGGCCAGCTGACTGCGGCCGCTCAGCTCGAACGTTAGGGCGCAGCAATATGGAGCTTTCATCCAAATGAAGCCGTTCGCGCAGCACTTGCAGCCAAATCGTGATTCTTTTGCCGCCGATCCATTTGGCTATGGCGCCCTTGCCTGGCAGAAATGGGCAATGGTGCAGACACTCGCGGGGTTTCCCAAAGATCCTTCGAAAGCACCAACAAGCGAAGATTTGAAGTCACCTGTGCTCTGGCTAACTCATGCGCACGCAATGTCCGAGGCAGCGGCAGCGGTATTGCGGGCGAAGCCGGGGCTTGAAACTATGCCCATTGACGTTCGCGGAGTATGCGACAGCCAGTTTTGCGCGGTTGGCCTGATGCTTGTTGGTTACAGCTTGGAGATCTGCCTCAAAGGAATGGCAATCGTCCAAAAGGGGATTGATGGCTACTCTTCGGAAGAACGCAAATACAAACATCATCGGCTTGAGGACTTAGCGAGTTTCGTTCCGGGACTATCCGAGAAGGACAAAGCTATTCTTCAAATTCTTACCCATTTTGTTTCATGGGCTGGGCGTTACCCTGATCCAGGCTCAGGACGAGAGTCAAATTCAATGGAAATATTTTCCCTGTCAGAGAAGCATGCAATCGCCGCAAAGGATCTTTTCTCGCTCGCGGGGCGCGTCATGAGTCACGCCAGGGCGGTCACAGCATGAAATTGCAGGTCGTATGGTTTTCTCGTGTGCGCCCTAACCAGTCGCTCGAGTGGACCTCCGCCAGCTGGCCGCGCTACGCTGCCTGTATATTTCAGCTTCGCGCGGCCAGCTTGCTCCGGCCCCTCAGCTTCAACGTTAGGCCTCATGCGCAAACTCCCGCTGCTGTGGTTGCTTTTCTTTCTTTCCGCCTGCCACCATGCACCGGAATCGCTGCCCCATTCGACTGAACCGCAGTTGAAGTTGTTTGGCGAACGATTGGTCTTCGCTGGTGCCATCACAAAGGGCTCCTCCAAGCTCTTTTCCCATTACGTTGCGACTGAAAACATAGCCACGCTTGTGATGGCCTCCGGTGGTGGTGATGTGGATGCTGCAATCGAGATAGCAGAGATAGTCTTCCGGCGGGGGATCAATGTAGAAGTTCAGGTGATGTGCATGTCGTCCTGCGCCAACTACATATTCCCAGCTGGAAGGACAAAGACAATTGCGCCGGGAGCCATCGTTGGCTGGCATGGAAATGTGACGCACCTCACCTATCTCGATCACTTGAACCCGCTTCGCTCAGACGCGCAAGTTCGTCAAGTGAACCTTCTAACCGCCAAGCGAGAAGCAGAGTTCTTCCGCACGATCGGCATCGACGGCTTTATTTGTTGGTTTGCCAAACTACCACCTTACGACATACGCGGAACGTATGCCTTGTCCAGGCAAGATATGGAGTACTTCGGAATCCGGGGCATACATGCTCCCGAGAACTACTCGTCTACGGATCTGTCACCCCTGCACGCGGCAGGCTCAGAGGGAATAGAGTTTGTTACTGTTGATCGAGCAAAGCTCAATGCTCTTCGCCCAGCGGGCTTCGAATGACGCCTAACCATCCGTTCGAGTCGACTTGCATCGGCCGGCCTCTCCAAGCCCCCATTTCATTCTGGGCCTTCCGCGCCCGGCCGCAGCTCGCGGCTCAACTTCGACGTTAGGCCTCCGAAAGAAGTTTCATGTTCTTCACCGATTTGATGGCCCACTGCACAACGCGCATTGAGTGCGTGTTTCCAGATGGCAAGACGAGCACCGGCACTGGGTTCTTCATGACCTTGTGCGAGTCCGGTGACAGATCTGTGCCCGTCTTGGTCACAAACAAGCACGTCGTTATGGGAGCGCAAAGGGGAGCATTCTGGCTAACCCTCCGAAAGAGTGGAGGAACCGCCCCTGACATCGGAAATCATCACTCCTTTGAACTGCCAAATTTTGCATCGCATTGGCACTTTCACCCAAGCCTCGATCTGGCCGTCATGCCAATCAATCCACTTGTTGAGCAGAGCCGCAGCACTGGTCATGAGTATTTCTTTGCACCGTTGTCTACAACCCTGATTGCGACGCAAGCCGATCTAGCGGACTTGCCGGCCTTGATGGACATAGTGCTCGTCGGCTATCCAAATGGACTTTGGGACAAGACCAACAACCAACCACTCTTCCGCAGCGGCATCACCGCCACCCATCCAGAGCTTGAATACAACGGAAAGCCTGAGTTTTTAATCGACGCAGCTTGCTTCAACGGGTCGAGCGGTTCGCCAGTTTTTCTCGCTCAGATCGGAAGAACTATGTCGAGATCAAAGGGAGTCATGATCGGCCCGTCAGTCGTCAAGCTTTTAGGTGTTTTGTATGCCGGCCCCATGCACATGGCTACAGGCGAAATTGTGGCCGTGCCGATTGGCACTCGTGACATAGTCGTTACGGCGATTCCGAACAACCTCGGATTAGTAATATCGGCAAAAGAACTTTTGGACTTTGAGCCCATTCTCAACTATCTAGCGACCAATCAACGCAGGCCTGGGCGCAACGAAGCCTGCCCTTGCGGCAGCGCGAAGAAGTACAAGGACTGTCATGGTGCCCTTTCATGAACTCGCGGATGCCTAACCCATCGCGCAACCGGACCCGCAACGGCATGCCGCCTTCGGGCCTCATTTCATTCTTGCCCTGCGGCGTCCTGCCGTCGCGGGCCGGTTAGCTCAAACGTTAGCGAGATGCGTACTCCGCTTGTACTATCGGCGATTCTGCTTGCTGCTTCGGCAAGCGCTGCGCCCTATCGTGGCCACTTGTATGTTGGTCCTGAGAATGAGGCTTTCTATCCTTGCGGCAGCAAAACAGGCTATTGGTTTCTATCCAACGAGGCTGTGCGTGAGCAACTCTTGTCTGAAGGGGGCGCAAAGGCTGACTCGCTTTCGGAGCAAGGGGTGTACGTGGAAGTCGATGGTCGTGTGGGCAGAAGAATCAAGCAGACATATGGGCACGCACACTCGTATCCCGCGTACTTTCATATTCGGCGCATCTATGCAGTACATAGACTTTCAGAACGTGGCTGCAAGCGCTAACCCATTGCTGGAGCGGACGTCTACGCCGTCCACTCAGCGTTAACGTTAGGCATTCGTGAAGACATTGTTGCGGCCTAGACTTGCACAGCTTGCGGCGCTTTTGAGTGCTATTGCGAGCTGGGCGTTCGTCGCTTGGCTGTTTCTGCTTGTCTTTTCTGAATCTAGGCCGCAGATCGCACTAGGGCTGGGTCTCTGCCTCTCACTATGGCTGAGCGCAATTTTGGCCCGATTGCCTCTGAGATGCCCACACTGCCACAAGCGTATTGGCTTCACAGTCGAGTCCTCTACTGGACCAAACTGGAAGAGCGGCAAAGAACAGTTTTTCCCGATGAGGGCATTGCGCTTCAAGCAAGTAGACTGCCCGCACTGCCATGCAACGGTTTCACTGGAAGTCAAACGCAATGCCTAACCTTGCGTTCGAGCCGCCTCGCAACGACTGGTCACTCCAGGCCCCCATTTCATTCTGGGCCTTTCGTGCCCAGCCGCCGCTCGCGGCTCAACTTCGACGTTAGCCCTCATGTCCTTCTCCAGTATTCGTTTGAAAACGCCTGTCGGCGATCTTCAGGTTTCTGTGGATTTGCTGGCTGGCTTTCAGCCTGAGGCATCGCTTGAGATCTTCGCTTTTGAACCAGTCCTGCCGCAAGGAATGTCTGTCGCTGCCTGCTTCGCTGTTGTGCTTCACCTGCCTGGCGGAGAAATTGATGCACAGGTTCGATTGATTGCAACGTTGTTACCTGTGGTTCCGGTAGAAGGTGGGGCGGAAACCGGACAGGGGCTGGAAGCGCAGTCATGGCGCGGAGAGAAACACTTGGTATTGGTAGGAACTGAGGACGCGGAGTTCCTTGAAGCACGACTGCCAAGTCAAATACGCTTAGCGAACGACTCATTTGCCTATGAGCCTCATTCCTTTTCTTTGAATTTCACCCGCACCCGAGGGGCCATTCCTGTAGAAGTTCACTTATGGTGGCCTGGAACGAACTTCCTGAACCGCAGGAGTGTTCGTGCTGGTACGCAGTCGACCAAGTGCATGCATCGGTAGTCAGCGCGCTGAGGGCTAACCGGTCACTCAACTGGACCCTACACGGCGCCGCGCCTTCGGGCATCATTTCATTCTTGCCCTGCGGCACTTCGCCGCTCCGGGCCGATTAGCTTCAACGTTATGCCGCATGAAGATCTACCTCGAAAGCCTCGACAAAGCCGCCTATTCCGAGTTTAGTAAGAGCATTCGCGGCGCGCCCGGAGCAGCAGGCTTTCTGCCGTTTGCCCGATCCAGAGGTCACTCTGATTCAATGATCGACAAGGTGTCTGGCGCTCATCTGTTTGGCACAAAGCCTGGTGATGCGCCGTTTGCTTTCCACCTCATAGTCTTCCCTGGATTGCAGCAGCAGCAAATTGCAAGTTACCAGAGAGAGCGAAATGTATGCATCCCGAAGCAAATGCAGAGGCTATATCTAAGGTTCAACGGCCTTCGATTTAGTCGACTTTGTGTTTATGGCCTCAAAAATTCTGCGTTTCAACCAATGCCAAACGCCGATGCGGCGTATGTACCTGTTGATGTGTACATCGAGCTTGAAGATGCGCGCCGGAGGCGAACGCCGTACATAGACAGGTTCCCCGTTGGGTCGGTACTCTTACCAACGGAAAAGTTTGCACACTTGGTTCTCACAGAGAACGCCGAAGTTGACCTGATTGAAAGCACTGGAGAAGTCATTCGAAAATACGATTCGCTCGACCTCGCAATTCGCGGCGAAGCAACTTTGATTACTGAAAATGCAGCATAACCAGTCGCTCAACTGGACCCGCAACGGCATGCCACGGCTGGCCGTCACTTCATTCTCGGCCAGCCGCGTCCTGTCGCTGCGGGCCGGTTAGCTTCAACGTTGAGCGACAGCATTCGGGCGCTGCAACACAGGCGGGCAACGTCAGCTTTCGGGTCTCAACTTCCTCGTGGTGATCTGACGCGAGTTTCCGCTACGGGCACATCACCGACGTCCATGCAGACTCCAAGCGAGGCCTGCTAATCCCGAAAGCAAGTGAGATTTATGGCCTGCCCCTCGCGCCGGTCAGCGAATGGCGCCCATGCGCCGATCATGGATTGGCTCCAATATGCAGGTCGGTGACAGCCCACCCCATTGCGGTGCTCATAGTGCTTAGTTGGCATGGCTTGACCCGTGTTAGCGTGCGGTCCCCGGATCACAAAACTCGGTCGCTTGCCAATGTCCTCCCTTGTAGCCGCCACTTTCAAGGCTTTCCGCCCGGCACGCCTGGCTGCCTTGCTTCTGCCAGCGGCGCTGTTGAGCGCCTGTGAAACGGTAGCGCCCTTGCAGGTGCTGGTGCCTGAAGAGGTGCAGCAGCGAGCGCAGCTGTGCGCCATGCAAAGCAAGAAGGCGGACGGGCAGCCGGGGCGCAGCGCCTGCGGCCACCAAGCCGCTCAAACGGGCGGTACCAGCAGCTGGACCGACACCGACAACTGGGACCTCGGCTTGCTGGGCCAGCGCAAGACCTCGCGCGTGGCCAAGTTCAATTTTGAGTTCACTCCCGCTGGCGGCCCAACAGAGCGCTGGCGTTGCGAAACCAAGGAGCGAGAGTTCTCCAAGCATGTGGTGCAGTTGCCAGTCGCTCAGAGCCAAGATCGCGAGCTGAGCTGCACCTACGAAGGGCCCCATGGCACCGAGCAACTCCGCCACAGCAGTCTTCAGGGCGACACGGTGATCTGGACCTTGGGCGGCCAAGAGGAGACCTGGACGATGGTGGGCATTTCGGCCTGGCGCTCGGGCGAGCGCGAGGGCAATTTTGTGATGCCCATGGCCTGGTGCTTGCGTAACGCTCAAGGGCAGTGGATGTCTTGCCATGACCGTTGGCGCCGCCCCGGCAGCTTTTGGATGATGCCCCTGGATTCGGCACTAGCCGCTCGCCGTGCGGCTTTGCTGGCCTTGGCACCGCTGGACCTCGAGCCCCTACGTTGAGCCATATTCAGAGACAAGAGCATGTTCAATTCCAAGGCTTCCACATCAGCGCCCGGCAAGTCACGCATGTGGGCCTCGGTGACGGCCATTCGCACCCGCACCATGGTCGTGTCGGTCTGCGCACTAGCCGCGACCCTGTGGCAGGGCTATGCCATCCAGAAGCACAATCGCCTGATGGTTCAGCCCATTCTGGACACTGAGATCAACACCGAGCAAAACGGCAATTGGATTGTGCTGGTGCAAAACAACGGCCTGGGGCCAGCTCGTGTCAGCCATGCAGACATTCGGGTCGACGGTCGGCCCATGGCCACCATCGGCGATGCCGCCAAGGCCTTGGGCTTGCGTTCGGTCTGCACGGGTACAGGCAATCTGGTGCACTTCTACCGGGTCAACCAACGCCAGCAGGTCTTGTCAGGGCATGAGGCCTGCGGCATGTCGGCCGAAGCCCTGACGGCCATGCTCAAGCGACTGTCCATCACCTTGCACTACGAGTCGCTGTACGGTGACAAGGCCAGCCTGAAGGTGCTGAGCGATGACAACAACTGAGCACCTCTGAGAAAGCTGGCCGCTGCGCCATGGCGCAGGGAGTGGAAAATCTCAGCTCGGCTTTCGGGCCACGATTAAGGTGCTTAGGGGATAGCCCGCAAGCCCCACCCCCAGGCCACGCGATCTAAGCGCGAGTAAGCGCGAGGGTCTGGCCTTGAGGTTAAAGGCCTGACCCTAGCCCCGAAACGCAGCCGCTGCTGGGCACCTGCGCGGGAATCGATATCACATCGACATCGGCGCGGCCAAGGCTCGCCTGCGGGCGATGCACGCCAAGAAGCGCGTGCCGACGCTGATGAAGCTCGTCGCGCGCCTTGCGAAGAACAAGACTTGAATGTGAAGTGAAGGGCGGGTGGAGTGAGAATTCTGGCCTGAGCGTTGCCCTTACGCTGCGCAGCTCAAGGCCTTCCACCAACTCCGTTTGGACGAACATGTCTTCAACTCCCTTTCAGACCCGCACCACCGCAGCGCTCGGGCTCATCGGCGCTCTGGCCCTGAGCGCCTGGTTCTGGTGGCCTGCCAGCAGCGACACCGTGCCGATATCCAAAGAAGGACAAGCCGTGGCGACAGCGCCCAAGGCTGCAGAAGCTATGCCTGCAGCGCCTGCGCCCTTGCCTGTTGGGAACACCGCCGTGGCGGCCTCAGCGACCCGGGAGTCAACCCGCCCATCTGAGGCTTCGCCGATTGGCTCGGAAGGCTACGGTCCACACATCGACCGCGCCCGTGACAGCGTGGGCCCCAAGGCCGCATGGCAAGCCGTGGCCTGGTTGCAGGCCTGCCGCCAGAACGCCATGATCATGCAGCATTACCAGCAAGCGCGTGACAACGGCGCCGTGCCCGAGCTTATGACGCGGCTGCTCGTGGAGACTCAGACCGAAGCGCGGCGCTGCCAGACCGTCACGGCACAACACCAGGCCCTGCTGCCAGAGCTGACCTTGCGGGCCATGCGCGGTGGCATCGCTGGCGCGGGCGCTGCCTATGCCGGCGAGCAGCGTTTCGAGCAGGCCGACGCGGCCCTGCAAGCGGAGCTGCGCAGTGCGATCCGGCGCGACGCCAATGCCGGCGAAGGCACGACCCTGATCAACGCCGCGCTCTCGGACGCCGGCTGGGGCCTGAGCTATGAGGAAAGGCTGAGCTATCTGCTCGCCTTCGGTCTACTCTCACCGGGCGGGCCGCAGCACCTGCAAGCCCTCGACCAGAGCGGCCAGATCAAGATGCCGGCGCCCAACAGCGCACAGGCTGTTGCCGCCAAGGCCGCGGCGCAGAAGATTGCAGACGCCGCCAAGGCGAAAGCTGCTTCGAGACCTTGATCTCCCCGGCCGGAGCTCAGAAGCTGTCGGCCAACAGGCAGGATCGCTTGGCCTAGACTTGCGTTTTGTTGCGTTCGGCAGAGCGAACCGGCAGTGAGCAGCACGGAGAATGCCTGCGATGCCCCTTAGCGGCTACCGTTTGAGAGGAGCGAGGTCAGGCCTTAAATCTCAAGGTCGCATCCACGCCATGACGACATTTTGGCTGGCCAGCGAACGACCGCTCCGGGCACGGAGCTGCCGAAGGCCCGCTGGCTTGAATCTCGATGGACAGGTCAGTGCCCATAGCCGAAGTTCGCTGGACAGCAGCGATGTTCACTTTTTGGACGGCGGCCGCGGTTTGTTCGGTAGCTTTCAATCTGCGTGCGCCAAACCTGCCTTTGGCTGCCATGCCTTGGACAACAGTTCAGTTTGGGTAATTTGCACGCTCGGGTTTCGCTCCGATTTTTGCAAACGATCCGATGTGAGCACCACCGCAAAAGCCGGTCCTCACTAGAATGCCCAGCACAACAAGACAAGGGCTTCAGGGATGGCTTCACCGACACCGCCGTCAGGGGCCGGACAAGTTCGCGAGCGTGCGCGGTCCGTGCTAACCGCCTTGGCACGCGGGCTTGCCCGCTTTAAAGGGCCCATCGTTGCCATCGCCGGTGTCGGCGCCGTACTCAGTGGTTTTGTGGGCTGGTATACGACCTATAAAGCCATCGCTGCCACGCCAACGGTTCAAAGCACCCCCACGCAGAATGCCGATGCGATTAATCCGCTGTCCATTCTCGTGCTGCCCTTCACCAACCAGACCGGCGACGCAAGCAAAGGCTATATTGCAGACGCCCTGACTAGCAGTATCAGCGCTGACTTGAGCCGCATTCGTGATGCATTTGTAGTGCCCACCGCCACGGCCTTCACTTACAAGGACAAAAATCTCACTGTGGCCCAGATTGGCAAGGACGCGGGCGTGCGATTTGTGCTGCAAGGCAGCGTGGTGGCCAGCGGTGACAAGTTGCGTATCAGCGCTCAATTGGCGGACACACAAAGCGGCAGGCAGTTATGGAACGAAACACTTGAGGGTGATGCGACCAAACTTTTCGAACTGCAAGATTTGGTGACTGCTCGCATTGGCAATAGCATCGGCAATGAGATGGTGATTATGGCGGCGCGGGAAAGTGAAAAGCGCAAGAGTAGTCCTAAGGTGGCTGATCTGAAGATGCGCCAACGCGGCTTAGGACTAAAGCCGCTGACTAAAGACACCTTTAATCAGCGTGAATCGCTTTTGCGCGCCATCATTAAGCAGGAGCCAGACAACGCTGTCGCGACAGCCGAGCTGGCGAATCTTTTAACAATCTACGTAGTAAATTTTCTTGACGGGCAAAGCCCTAGAGCTCAACCCATCCTTACGGAGGCTAAGGCACTTGCCCTACGGGCCAAGGCTATCGATGATCAATTGCCGGACATCTACTCTGCGTTGGCAACTGTTGCTTCTTCAATCGATAAAGACAATGCCGAAATGCGGCGTTATTTTGAGATAGTACTCAAGCTCGCACCAAAAGATCCCCGCAGCTACAACGATTTGGCAGTTTGGTATTTCTATGACGGACAACCCAAGGTAGCAATTGAATTCCTGGATAAGGCGCTATCCCTTTACCCGAAAGCACCCTATCCGAGCATATTAACAAATATGACACGCTGCTACTGGATGCTGGGGGATAACTCTGCAGCAATTATCTGGGGGCAAAAGGCAATTGATGCTGATCCGACATACCATTACAACATTTCTTTTCTCGCCATGGCTTATTCCAGCCTGGGGCAGATGGATAAAGCGAGGCAATACACCAACCAATACAAACAATTGGTGGAAATTGGTCAAAGTCCCGGCATCGAAAAAATCGACGGTTCCGAATCGCCCGCCTATGTAAAATATTACAACGAACACTACCTCCCCGAGTGGCGTAAGGCAGGACTGCCGGAATGAGCAACGTTCCCGTGTTTCCGGGGTGTTTTGATGACCGAGAAATGGACTGGCCGGCTTAAGTCCGCTGTCCTTTCTGGAATTCAGCCATACAAAAGAGTCCGCTGCCTTATCGGCCGCTGACCTTTGGCATGAACTTCCGCTATGGGCACTTTGCTGCCAATGCCGAGGACAAGACGGTCGACTCTTCTGGGTAGGGCGCCGATCATTGAAACGATCTTGGCTTCTGATGAGCCTTAGCAGTCGCCCTTTCAAACGCCGGCTTGCAGTTTGTCCTGCGTTTGCGTGTCGAAGTCGCTGGCGTGGTGGCGTTCATGCAGTTGCTCGGCCAATTCGCCCCAGCTTCGGTTGACCATGCGCCCGCGCTGCACGGCCGGCCGTGCGGCGATCTGCTGGGCCCAGCGCTGCACATGGACATAGTCTTGCGTCTGCAAAAACTCGGCCGCGTTGCCGTAAATCTGGCCTAGGGCGAGCGCGCCATACCAAGGCCAGACGGCGATGTCGGCAATGCTGTAGTCCTCGCCGGCCAGATAGGTCGACTGCGCCAGTCGTTGATCCAGCACATCGAGCTGGCGCTTGGCCTCCATGGCAAAACGGTCGATGGCGTACTCGTACTTCTCGGGCGCATAGACGTAGAAGTGACCAAAGCCGCCGCCCAGATAGGGCGCGCTGGCCATTTGCCAGAACAGCCAAGAGAGGCATTCGGTCCGTCCGGCCAGATCCTTGGGCAGCAAGGCGCCGAACTTCTCGGCCAGATGCAAAAGAATGGCGCCCGACTCAAACACCCGCAGCGGTGCGGCGCCGCTGTGGTCTACCAGCGCAGGAATCTTGGAGTTCGGGTTGGCTTTGACAAAGCCGCTGCCGAACTGATCGCCCTCGCCGATGCGGATCATCCAGGCGTCGTACTCAGCGCCGGCATGGCCCAGCGCCAGCAATTCCTCCAGCATCACCGTGATCTTGACGCCATTGGGCGTGGCCATGGAATAAAGCTGCAGCGGATGCCGGCCCAGCGGCAGCTCTTTCTCGTGGGTGGGGCCAGCAATGGGGCGGTTGATGCTGGCGAACTGGCCGCCGTTGGCTTTGTCCCAGACCCAGATTTTGGGTGGGGTGTAGGGCTTGGGTGTGGTGTCTTGGGTCATGGGGCAGCGATGAAGTTGGCGCAGGCCGGGTGTTGCTGAAGCCTGGAGTTAGCGAGGGTTCGAACCGGACACACGGAGCGCCAACAGTTCAAGCAGTGCCACTGTACGAGAGCTGCGACAAGCGCTGTAACTGGGGCCGAGAAACCCCATGGGACTCTGACGCTTGAGTGCTCGGCCTGCGCCGATTCAAGAAATCTGCGCTGCGATTCAGACCGTCTCGGTTCGTAGCAAAAGGCCATGGCACAAAGGCTCTTCCGCTCTTTGCAACTGAGAGGACAGGCGTGGCCGCAACAGCGTCAGCGCGATGCCCATGGCCAGCAGCAGGGCTCCCGCATACATCAGCATGAAGCCTGCGTAGCCCAGCACCGGAGCCAGCGGCTTGGCAATGCCGAGAAAGGCTGCAAACAACCAGCTGGCCGCTCCCAAGCCCCCCAGCAGACTGGGCAAGCAGGCGGCGCGTTCGGGTTGTGTGTGCACCGCTGCCAAACGCGGGAAGACCCAACGATGCAAGGCCAGGCCGTTCAAGCTCAGGACCAGCACGACGGTGAGTTTGGCCAGAAGCTTGGGCTTGCGCGCGATCACGGCGGGCTCAAAGCCGGTGTCGATGCCCACCAGCAGCAGTCCGCTCAGCCACAGCAGCAAGAGGGCGATCGTCACCCAATGGCTGGCTTTGCTGAGCAGCACGGCATCAACCCGGCGCGGCACAAAGATCGCCACATCTCCCAGCACGATGGCCGCGGCAGCCCCGAAACAGGCCAGCACATGGGCATACAGGGCCAAGAGGCGCAGCAGGGTCGAGGGATCCAGCAGTTCCATGATTGATCAAACGCTTGTGCGGGCGAGGGAATGAGTGAACGAGCGGGCGAACTAAAGAAAGAAAGGCCTGCGGCTGACCGCGCGCATGACAAAGCGATGACGAGGGTCAGCGTGGCGAAACGCAGCGAAGTCTAGGCAGGCTGTGTGACAGCCGCATCAGAAAGCTGCCGTGGACCTGCGAGTGCGAGCGCTTCTTGACCTGGCGCAAACAAGGCGACCCAGCAGGCTCAGTGCATCGAGGTCTGCTGGCTCTCGCGCCAGCTGCTGGGGGCTTGGCCGGTCCAGCGACGGAAGGCGCGGGTGAAGCTGGAAATCTCCGCAAAGCCCAGGATGAAGGCCACGTCTTGCACATCGTGCTCGGGGTCGCGCAAGAGGTTTTGCGCCAACTCCAGCCGGGTTTGCTGCAGCAACTCGGCAAAGCCGAACTGCTCGGCTTCCAGGCGGCGCTGCAGGGTGCGCTCGGTCAGATGCATGCGGCGCGCCACAGCGGCGCGCGAAATCTCGCCCGAAGGCAACATGTCCAGCAGATGAGCGCGCACCTGGCTGCTGGTGTCGCCGCTTTGCAGATTGGCGCGGGTAGCGGCCAGAATTTTCTCGGCGTTCAGCGCCAGGGCGGGGTGTCCGCCTGGCAAGGGGGCATCGAGTTGTTCGGCCGTGAAGGCCACGCCGGTGAAGGGAGCGTCGGTCTGCACCGGGCTCGCCAGGTAGTTCTGCAGCGCCGCAGTGCCCGCATCGCGTGGATGCGCCAGGCGGATACCCGCCGGTTGAAACAGACCGTTGTGCATCGTTGGGTGAGTTTTGCGGCAGAGTGCCGTGATCACCCCCACCCACGCATCATGTGTGACGGGCAAGACCGCCGGTGCTGCCCGGTACTGCAACCACAACAAATCGCCCTCTTGCTCGGTGCCCAGCAGCGCCACCGAGCTGACCAGATCGTAATAACGCACTAGGCGGCGGATCGCTTCGCGCAAGCTGGTGCTGGCCAGCCAGGCCATCCCCAGCACGCCCAAAGCCCGCAGACTGAACTGCTGTGCCGTGGCAAGGGCCAGATCGCCCGCGGGACCATAAGCCTGCTCGGCCAAACGCCAAAACTGCAGCGAACTGGCCTGACTGATACGGGCGCGGGAGTCCAAGAGTTGGGCGGGCTCGATGCGGGCCTGCCTCAGCAGGCCATCTGCATCCACGCCGTGGAAGCGCAGCGCTTGATGCAAGGGCAGCAGCAGGCCGCTGGCCAATCCGTCGCGCTGTCGAGGGGAAGCATGCACCAAGTTCGACTCCAAGAGCTCTAGGCCCGTAACGACGATCTTAGCCGGAGCCAAGCGGGCGACTTGTGAACCCCATGCCAAAGAGGACGAATGTCTTTTCCGGTCAAACCCTTGGCCGTTTGGGATATGGGTCAACTGCGGGTATCTACCTAGTATCTGGGTGTGGCTGCATGAAGCGGCTTTCACCGCAAGGAGACCGGATGTTCGACCCGTTGCTGAATCCCCAGGAACCGTTTGATGCCCGCATCGATGTTGTGCTGGCGCTGCTGAATCAGCGTCGTGAATTCATGCGTCGCGGGGCCGAGAATCTGTTCTCGCGGGCCGAGATCGCCGAATTGCTCAAGCTGTCGGGTGACCCCTGGACCAGCGCGCTGCTGGCCGAGTTGACCTTTGCCCGCCAGCGGGCTGAAGAGATCGCCGCGCACACGCCTTATGCCCGTGTGGTCACCGGTTTGGTCGGCACGGCGCGCACCCGCGACGCCTCGCTGCGTTTGATGCGGCGCGCCGTCAGTCGGCCTATTGAGTCAGCGATGCTGCAGGCGCAGGACCTGCTGGCTCGTATTCAGGCCGACAAGATGCCTTTGACCGCCGCCGCCAGCGAGCGATTGGACTCGCAATTGTTGGCCCTGCAGCAGGCCTGGACTCAGTACAGCGACCGCCTCTTGAGCGCCTATCTGCGCTTGCGCGAGTCGCCCGCAAGCTTGATGCAAGAGCAGCCGGCGAATCCGCCGCTACCCACGCTACCCGCGCCGCATGCGACGACACAGCCGCTGAAGCAGGGGGAGTTGCCGCGTGAGCCGCAGCCCAGGTCTCCAGCGGAACCGGGCGCGGTGCGCTGGAATCGACGCCGCAGCGATCAAGAACCAACGCTGCATTGATCGCATTGCAGTGCTTGGGACAGACAGCGATATGCTCGGCGCTGACCCAAGCTCTGGTGATGCAATATGCGCGATGTGTTTGTCTCTGATGGCCGCTCTTTGACGGGCGACTTGTGCCGCTTCTTCCGCTGCCCGCATGCTGCCCTAGCTTTGATCTTCAGCGCATGCCTGATGCTGGCCCTGGCGCCGTCAAGGAGCTGGGCCGTTCCCTCTGCCCCCGCCCCTGCAGCATCGGCCCCGGCGGGCGCTGCGCCGGCCGAGGCGCCGGTGGTGATGTTCAATCGCACGGTGGCGGTCTACCGTGCGCCGTTCTTGGGCGTTAGCCCTGCCGAACGCGCGCGCCGCACCCATCTGTACATGAATGAGGTGCTGGCCCGCTCCGGCGCAGGTGAAGTGACGATCCTGAAAGAGCCGCAAGGGCGGGTCTTGATGCTGGATGGCGAGATGGCTTTGATCTTGACACTCGAAGACGTCGATGTGGCCAGCGGCGCCACCTTGGATCAGACCGCCGAGCAAGCGAAGCATCAGTTGCAACAGGTGATTGCCGAGACCCGCGAGAGCCGCGATGAGTCGCGGCTGCTGAGTGGACTGGCCCATGCGGCAGTGGCCAGCTTGATTTACATCGCCCTGGTCACCTTGGTGCTGCGCGGCCAGCGCGTGGCCAGCTTGGGTTTGGCCAAACGCGTCAGTCATCGAACGGACGTGATCTCGGTGGCCGGTACGCCGCTTTTGCAGCGTGAAAAGGTCTGGATGCTGGCGCGCTGGTTGGTGCGTGGCATCAGCTGGGTCTTGTTGGCCTTGCTCAGCTATCAATTCCTCGGCTATGTGCTGAGTCAATTTCCCTACACCCGGCCCTGGGGCGAGCAGCTCAGCGCCTATCTGCTGCAAGTGGCCGCAGGCATAGGCGGCGGTATTTTGCGGGCCTTGCCAGATCTCTTTGTGGCTCTGGTGATCTTCATGCTGGCGCGCGCTGTGATCAATGTGCTAACGCCGATTTTCAACCGCATCGAACGCGGCGAAGGCTCGCTGGCTTGGCTGGACCGCGACACGGTTCGGCCCTCGCGCCGCATCATCAGCACCGGCATCTGGTTGTTCGCCTTGGTGATGGCCTACCCCTATCTGCCCGGCTCGGGCAGCGAGGCGTTCAAGGGCGTGTCGGTCTTGCTAGGCTTGATGATTTCGCTGGGCGCTTCCAGCATCGTGGGCCAAGGCGCCAGTGGTTTGATTCTGATGTTCTCGCGCACCATCCGGGTCGGCGAGTTCGTGCGCATCGTCGATCACGAGGGCACCATCACCGAACTGGGCATGTTCACCACCCGCATCCGCACCGGGCTGGGCGAGGAGCTGACCCTGCCCAACTCCTTGGTGATGTGCTCGGTGACGAAGAACTACTCGCGCACCGTCAAAGGGCCGGGCTTTATCGTCGACACCACGGTCACGATTGGTTATGACACGCCTTGGCGGCAGGTGGAAGCGATGCTGATAGAAGCCGCCCACCGCACGCCGGGCGTGCTGAGCACGCCTTCGGCCCAGGTGTTCCAAACCGCTTTGTCAGACTTCTACCCCGAGTACCGCCTGGTCTGCCAGGCCGTGCCCAGCCAGCCTCGCCCGCGTGCCGAGGTCTTGAGCCAGTTGCATGCCAATATTCAAGATGTGTTCAATGAATACGGCGTGCAGATCATGTCGCCGCACTATTTGGGCGACCCGGCGCAAGCCAAGTTCGTGCCCAAGAGCGCTTGGTTTGCCGCGCCGGCCAAAGCGCCGACGGATGACACCTCGGCGAGCTGAGCGCCTGAGTTCTCAGGTTTCGATGCGCTGGCCCAGCATGCGGCGCAGCACGCCGTCCTTGTAGACCCAGTGGTGTTTGAGGGCACCTGCCAGATGCAGCATGACGGTCAAAATCAGCAGATAGCCCAGCCATTCATGCAGCTCCTCGCCCCATTCGGCCACGTTTTGGTTGTAGGGCAAGGCCTCGCCCGGAGCGTCGGGCTTGTGCTGGCTGGGCAGCAGTTGCAGGCCAAAGATGGCAATGCCGTGGCCGCCAGCGCCCGAGTGCATCATGCCGGTGATGGGCATGGCCAGGGTCAGGCCGATCAACAGCCAGTGCACCAGCTGCGCCAAGCGGTGCTCCAAGGGCGACCCTTCCGCCACTTGTGCCGGCCAGCCATTGCGCAGGCGCCAGACCACCCGCAGCAAGATCAGTCCGAAGACCAAGACACCGATGGATTTGTGAATCGGGTAAAGAAACCAGACCTCAGCCCTGCTCATGTAAAGGCCCACCGCCGTGAGCCCGATCATGCCCAAGGCGACGAACCAATGAAGCAAAACGGTGCTGCGGCTGAGTTGTTGGGGGGAGTCCATGCGTTGATGCGGCTGAGGCCGGAAGTGATCAAAGGAAGGGGAAAAGCTGGGCGCAATTGTTGGCGACTGCCGCGGCTTGCCTGAAGGTCATGGGTAGACCTGGTGGTCTCCCTTCCCCCCCAAACAAGGGCTTTAGCGGATGCCTTCTGATTTGCACCAGCGCTAAAGTGCGATTGATTCCATCATCCCAAATTTTCAAGGAGGACTCATGACGGTTTGCGTGCGCTTCATATTGGGTCTGGCCACAATGGCAGCATCTTCGCTCTCGATGGCTTCGACCGTCGTTGTGGATCCAACTGCGTTTGGCCCCAGTGCCTCTGTGGTGACCTTTGAGACTGGCACGACGGCCTTGCCGGAAGTGCCGGGCTTGAACTTCGTGAGCTCCATCCCCGCGAGTGGCACGTGGTTCGCCGCGGCGGGCAATTTCCCCGGCTTCTTTGGTGATCAAGGCGCGTCAAACTTGGTCAGCGCCAGCTATTCGGACATTGCGGTGAACTTCGCCAACTCGCAATATGTGGTGGGCGCCTGGCTGGGCAATATTCCTAACTTCACCCAGACCTCGGTGTCGAGCCTGACGGTGGAGGTGTTTGGTGCACAGGCGGTGAGCCTGGGCAGCTTCCAAGTAGCGATCCCAGCGGGTATTGGCCAAAGCGTGTTTTTTGGTGTGGCCTCAACCGAAGGCATTCAACGCGTGGAATGGCGAGGCGGCAATGTCGGCTTCTTCGGGCTCGACAACCTGAGCTACCAGGCCCAGCCTGTGCCCGAGCCCAGCTCGGCGGCATTGCTCCTGTCGGGTGCGGCCCTGTTGGCCTGTTTGCGGCGCCGGGCTGCTTCATGGGGACCTGCGCGTCCAGCCAACTGACACAGGCTCGGCTTGCGGAAATGAAAACGGCACCCTAGGGTGCCGTTTTTTGTATCTGGTGCGACCGGCAAGAATCGAACTTGCGCCTAAGCCTTCGGAGGGCCCAATGATATCCACTTCACCACGGTCGCCGGGTTGGAGCGGCATTCTAACCCGGCTGCGCAGCGGCTCGTGGGCCGCCGGACTCAGTCGTCTTCCATCAGTCGACCGTTTTCGAGCAGGCGGCGGTTGCGTGCCGTGGCTTGGCTGATCAGGCGACTGAAATCAGCCGGGCTGCCCAGGGCGGGCAAATTGTCGATGCTGCGCAGACGGGCTTGCATCTCGCTGTGCTGCAGCGCGAGGTTGATCTCGTGGTTGACCCGTTGCAGCAGGACAGGGCTAAGCCCCGCGGGCGCGAACACGCCGAACAAGGAAGCCAGGTTCGCGTTTGGGTAGCCCAGTTCGGCAAAGCTGGGCACCTCCGGCAGACTGCTCAAGCGCTGCGGTGCGCCAATTGCCAAAGCTCTCAGTTGGCCTTTGCGCAGGTATTGCAATTGCTGCGGCCCCAGATTGGTGGACAGCAGTTCAAACTGGCCCGAGATTGCGTCGCCCAGTTGTTGCCCGCCGCCCTTGTAAGGGATGTGAGAAAAGCGAACGCCTTCCGCGGCTTGCAATTGTTCCAGCACCAAATGCCCGGTGGTACCCATGCCTGAACTGGCCCAGCGCAGGCGCCCGGGCTGGTCTCGCGCGGTGCGCAGCACTGCCGCCAGGTCTCGCCCGGAGAAAGCGGGCGTGGCGACCAGCAGCATGGGCGTATGCATGACACCGGCCACCGGCAAGATGTCGCGCAGCGGGTCGTAATGGGTGCGGCGCAGCAGCGGCGTCAGGCTCAGCGGCGTGATGGCCGAGAACGCGAAGGTGTAGCCGTCGGCGGGGGCGCGAGCCAGTTCTTCGATGCCGGTTGCGCCTCCTGCGCCGGGGCGATGTTCGATCAAAACGGCCTGGCCTAAACGCGCACTCAGTGTGGCCGCTAGGCTGCGGGCCACCAGGTCGCTGATGCCGCCCGCTGGGTAGACCAGCAAGACCCGGATGGGCCGATTGGGCCAGTTGGGCCAGGCTTCTTCGGCGTGGCTTGTCGCGCTGGAGGCCCGGGCTTGGGTGAGCTGCGGCAGGCTCAGTGCTGCCCAGGGCAAGAGCAACACCTGCCGGCGCTGTGAGCCCGAGCTCATGAGGGCGCGGCGCCGGTCTTCCACGGCAGGGCCAGTTCCCGCAGCAAGGCAATGAAGGTGGCGTTGGCGCCAGCGGCCTCGCCGCGGCGTCGCACCAGGGTCATGGGCGCGTCCAGTTCTTGGGCGTCGCGCAGAGGCAGATAGCAGATGGCGTCGGCGTGAACGCCTTGCATCGAGGCCGGCACCACGCTGATGCCGGCGCCGGCTGCGACCAGATTCAAATTGCTCATCATGCGCGGAACTTCTTGGGCAATCTTGGGCTTGAAGCCGCGCGCTTCGCAGAGGCTGAGCAGATTGGCATAGAGCCCGGGAGCTCCGCTTTGACGAGCCAGAATCCAGGCTTCGTCTTGCAAGGCGCTCAGGCGCAGCGAACGGGGTCGGGTCTTGCCTTTCAGCAAAGGGTGATCGACGGGCATGGCCAAGACTACGCCCTCGCTGAACAAGGGCTCGAACTGCAAGTCTTCATGGCGCGCGACCGGCACCCGCAGCAGGCCGCAGTCGAGTCGATGCGCCAGCACGGCCGCCGTCAAGTCCGCTGCGTTGTCTTCGCTCAGTTGGAGGCGGATGTCCGGATAGCGGTGACGGCATTCGCGCAAGGCGGCTGGCGTGAAGCGATGAGCCGCAGCCGAACTGGTGAAGCCCACGGATACGGCGCCTTGCTCACCGAGGGCCACGCGGGCCATATGGCGCTGCAGCGCGGCGGCATCGAGCAAGAGCTGGCGGCTCTCGGCCTGGAACAGCCGGCCCGCATCGGTCAGTCGCACGCCTTTGGGGTGGCGCTCAAACAATCGCAAGCCGAGTTGCTGCTCCAACTGCTTGATCTGTTGGCTCAAGGGCGGCTGCTGCATCCCCAGCTTGGCGGCGGCCCGCGTCATATGGCCTTCCTCGGCCACGGCCTGAAAGTAGCGCAGTTGACGCAGTTCCAATGCAGGGCTTGGGGTGTTCATGGCATACGCAAAAAGTATTGAACAAGGCGATTCAGTGTATTTGACGGAATGAGGCTTCCGTCCTCATAGTCTGCCGCTGGCCGCGCATGCCCGGGGTGACCCTTGGCGATGGTGTCCTGAGCCGGCCCACGAAACCAAGGAGACAAACCATGAAGCATGTTTCAACGAAGTCCGCTGCGGGCCGCCACCTCAAACGGGGGCTGGGTCTTTGCTTGGCCTGGGCTGCCGTATCGGTGAGTGCAGCCGAGCCCATCAGCATCTTGTTTGTCGGCAACAGCTACACATTTGCTCGCGTGGATCCGGTGATGAGCTACAACGCCGCCAATGTGCATGACCTCACCGCGGCCTTCAATGCGGTCAATCCCTCCGGCACCAACAGTTATCCCATCGGCACTGCGCCCAGCGTCGGCGGTTCCTTCGAACAACATCCCTGGGGCGGGGTGCCGGGTGTGTTCAAGAAGATGACGGATCAAGCGGGGCTGAATTACGACGTTTCGCTGTCCGCCCGCAACGCTGCCTCCTTGCGCGGCCAGTTCTTGAACACCGCCAACAGCGATTGGAAGCTGCGCGAAAACGTGGCCAGCAAGACTTGGGGCAAGGTGGTGCTGCAAGAGCAAAGCGATGCGGCGCTTCCTCCGGGCATGGGCAAGAACGCGAACTTGGCCACCTTCAATGCCTATGCAGACCAGTTCGAGCGCTTTATTCATCAAGGCGCGGCGCAGAGCTATACCGAGGCCCAGTTGTTTGGCAGCTTGAGCAACTGCACCGCCACCGGTCTGTCCACGGGGAGTTGCAACACGGTCAGAAATATCGCGGCCAACCCCAATGCCAGCAGTTCGACCCAGGTCTATCTGGAGCAAACCTGGGCCCGGCCCGATATGGTTGAGGCTCACAAAATCACCACGCCAGACAAGACCACCAGCGACGGCCGGCCGATAGTGGACACCAGCTCCGCCGGCGGCGATGCCAAGCTGTATTACCAAGACCTGGCCGGCATGACGAGTGATCTGCACAAGTCCTTTTATGACAAGGCCAGCAGCAATACCGGCTTTGCCGGGGTGGTGCCGGTGGGCGACGCTTTTCAGCGCGCAGTGGATCTGGGTTTGGCCAAGGGCAGCGATTTCTACAACGCTGCCGGGACTTTTGAAGAAAGCGGCAATTTGCTCGATTTGTGGTGGTTGGATCGCACCCATGCCAGCAAATACGGCTCCTATCTGAGTGCGCTGACCCTGTTCGGTAGCATCACCGGCTTGGACCCGCAGTCTTTGGGGGCCAAGGAACAGGCCGCGTTTGATCTGGGCATCAGTGAGGCGCAGGCTTGGACCTTGCAACAGGTGGCTGCGGCCCAGCTGGGCTTTGCGGTGGCGGTGCCAGAGCCCGGCACTTGGGCCTTGATGGCCGCCGGTTTGGGTCTGCTGGCCTGGCGCGGACGTCAGCGCATGGCGGGCTGAGCTTGGCGCAAAGGGAGCGTATGCGCACTGCATCTGTTCAGCGGGGACGACTCCGGCCGCAGGCTGGGTCGCTGGTTTTTGCTTGGGCCATGACCTTGTTGGTGGCCGGCTGCGCAACGCCGGATACACCGCCGCCCGCGGCAGTGGCTCAAGCGAATCAGACGGCCGAAGCGCCGCCGCAGGGGCAGGTGTGCCCGGCGGAATTGCCGCCCGATGCCCGTTGCCTGTCAGGTCAAGACTCGGCGGGTGCCTATTACTGGATTGCCATGCCCAAGGCCTGGAGCGGCGTCTTGGTGCTGCATGCCCACGGCGGGCCGGAGTTGGGGGCGCCCAAGCCTGAGCGCAGCGCGGAGGATTTGAAGCGCTGGGCCATCATGGTCAAGGCCGGGCATGCTTGGGCGGGTTCCACTTTTCGACAGGGTGGCGTGGCGGTGCGAGCTGCCGCAGAAGATACCGAACGGCTGCGGCGCCTCTTTGTGCAGCATGTAGCCCGGCCGCAGGTGACCGTGTTGCACGGCCAGTCTTGGGGGGCCAGCGTGGCGGCCAAGGCGGCCGAGATGTACGCCGCACCGGGGGCGACCCAGCCGGCCTATGACGCGGTGCTGCTCAGCAATGGGGTCTTGGGCGGTGGTACGCGCTCCTACGATTTCAGGCTTGATTTGCGCGTGGTCTACCAAGCGCTGTGTGCCAATCATCCCAAGATGGATGAGCCGCAATACCCGCTTTGGATGGGGCTGCCGCCGGACGCCAAACTGAGTCGTGCGGATCTGGCCGAACGGGCCGAGGCCTGCTTGGGCCTGCGCCAATCGGCCGAGCGCCGCACACCCGAACAAACCCAGCGTTTGAAGACCCTGGTCGATGTGATTCGTATCCCCGAATCCTCGGTCTTGGGGCATCTGAATTGGGCGACTTGGCATTTCCAAGATGTGGTGCAAAAGCGTACGCAGGGGCTCAACCCCTGGGGCAACGTCGGCGCGCAGTACCGGGGCTCGATGGATGATCGCGCGCTCAATGCCGCCGTGGCTCGCTATGCGGCCGACCCGCAGGCGGTGCAGCACTTTGGCCGAGACAGCGATCCCAATGGCCAAATCGGCGTGCCGGTATTGACGGTTCATGGGGTCCACGACCCGATTGCTTTTGTCGAGTTGGAAACACAATTCCGCCACACCATGGTGCAAGCCGGACAGGGGCAACGCTTGGTGCAGGTGTTCAGCGACGACAAGGAGCACAGCTACTTGAGTGACCCGGTCTACCCGGCTTTGCTGGAGTCATTGTTGGCCTGGGCGAAAGCCGGGGGGGAAGCGCTGAACAAGCCCACGCCGGCCTTGGTGGCTGAGCGATGCAATCGCTGGGAAGCGCAATTTGGCCCAGGATGTCGGGTTCTCCCCGACTACCGACCGGCAGAACTTGACGCTCGGGTGGTAAAGCGCCAACGCCCCTGAGCTCAGCGAGCCTTTGGCCTAGATATAATCTGCCGGTTTTGCGCCCTGCGTTTGTGCGGGGCACAGCCCATCTGTCTGCCATCTCCCTGACGACACGCCAACGAGGATTTCATGAGCGCAAACCACGACCAAGCCCAAGCGCACGATCACGCACATGACGAGGCTCATGAGGGCCCGATCAAGACGCCTAAGCAACTGGCCTGGGCTGTGTTCTTTGCCCTGGTGGTGCCGGTCGTCGTCATCATCATGTTGGCCAACTATGTGACCAGCAATGTCAAGCCTTCGGCCGGTACTGAGGCCTTGGAGGCCATGGCCGTGGCAGCGCGCATCCAGCCGGTGGGCTCGATCGAACTGAAAGACCTGAACAACGCTGCCGCACTGAAGACCGGCGAGCAAGTGTTCCAAGCGCAGTGCTCGGCTTGCCACGCAACCGGCGCTGCCGGTGCTCCTAAGGTTGGCGACCAAGCAGCCTGGGGCCCGCGCGTGAAGACCGGCTTTGAAGCGCTGCTGAACTCGGCCTTGAAGGGCAAGGGCGCCATGGGCGCACAAGGCGGCGGCGATTTCAGCGATTTCGAAATCTCCCGCGCTGTGGTGTACATGGCCAACCAAGGCGGTGCCAAGTTTGACGAGCCCAAGGCTCCGGCAGCTGCCGCCTCTGCCGCCAACTGATCCGGCCTCGCCGTCAGAAAAACCGACCCCAGTGGGTCGGTTTTTTTTCGTCTGAAGCCCGGCGATTGGGACGTTATGCTTGCCTCATGTGGAGTTTGATGCACAGAGTGGTCAGCCGGTGGTGGTGCAAATCGCTATGCGCCGCGCTCTGCTTTTTCAGCCTCGACCTCGCCCATGCGCAGGCCAGCACGGCTGAATCCACTCAGCCGCCCAGCCGGCATTGGCGTGTTTGTTTGGCGCCGGTTCCCATTCCGCCCTATTTGACGCTGGACGAAAAGCAACCCGGTGTGGCCGAGCGTTTGCTGCTGGACGCCGCCAAACAAGTGGGTTTGACCATGGCCTTCGAGGTGTACCCGGCCAAGCGCTGTCGGCTGCGACTGGCTCAGGGACAGTCCGATGCCCTGCCGCTGGCCGCAACGGAAAGCAATTTGCCTGACTTCCAGTTCCCGATGCGAGGGGAGGCGGTCGATACCAGTCGTCGGATTGCCAGCGCTCAGCTGGTTTGGGTCAAGCGCAAGGACTCGATGTTCGACTGGGATGGTCATCGCGTGCAGGGCTTGGACCCCAGTGCCTTGCTGGTCGGAACGCGAGCCAGTGTGCGCATTGCCACCGATACCTTGAAACCCTTGGGGCTGCGCGTCGATGACTCTGCGTTCGATGTGGCGCAACTGCTTCGCAAGCTGCTGGCCCAGCGCATCGATGTGGCAGTGATGCTGCGCGAAGAAGCCCAGGCTCAATTGCCCGACCCTGGGCGCCAGGCCTTGCAGATTGTGCCCATCCCCTTGCTGAACAGCGACTTCTATCTGGGCATTCGTTCCGGTCTGCCGGCCGAGCGGCAGGCCCAGGCCGAAGCCTGGTGGGACGCCATCGGCAAGTTGCGCGACAAGCCAGAGTATCGGCCGCGTTAGCGCAAGACTGCGGGTCGGGGCCGACCGTTGCCCTCAGAAATGCCCTAGCACCCCGAGTTGGCGGGCGCGGCCTGAGGCCCATTGGAATACGGTGGCGCCCAGCAGCAGATAGATCAGGCTGTTCAAGCCAACGAGGGCCCAGCTGAGCAGTTCGGGCTGGACGCCGGCCGCCATGGCCCGCGCCGCAGCGGCGCTCAGTGCATAGGGCAGCGCTGCCCAGCCGTTGATGGGGTAGGCCGGCAAGGCCACCAAGCCCATCACCACCGGGTAGCTGGCCACCATCAGCAATTCGCCGCGCTTGACCATCAACATGGCGCCGGCCAGTGCAAAGCTGACGCCGACCAAGGCGGGTGCACCCGCCAAGGCCATGGCCAAGACGCCGACGCTGAAATGAACCCGGCCCTCGGTGAGCCCAACAATCAAGGCCAGAGTCAGCGCCGTCAGCAACAAGCTGCTCATCAGCGACAGGCCGCAGCGCAGCGCCAAGAGGCTGCGCAAAGGTAGCGGCGCCAGGCTCAGCTGTTCCAGCGTGCGTTGCTCGGTTTCTTGCTGAATGTCTTTGCAGATGCCATGCGTGGCCGAACTGGCAAACAGCCAAACTGCGAAGCCGACGATCAGCCCGTCCGCACCGCCTTGATCCAAGCTTTGGCCGCTGGCCTTCAGCACGGCCAGCAAGAGCCCGCCGAACAAGGACAACATAAAGCCCAGGCCGAGCAGGGTCTCGACCCAATAGCGACGTGCCAGCCAAACGCTGCGCCGCATTTCGTTGACGAGGTGGGCGATCCAGGGCGTGCTCATGGCTGCACCTCGTCCAAGCGCTGCGGCAGTGATTCCAGCAGGCGCAAATAGTGTTCGCGCAAATCAATCGGGCGCAGATCGATGGCTTTGCAGGCCGGTAACTCGGCGCGCCAAGCGTCCAGCAGGGCGCAGGCTTCGGCATGGTCCCGCAATGGCAGCTGGCCAATGCCTTCGGCATCGGTTTGCCATTGGCGTCCGCTCAGCCAAGCGGGTAGGGCGGGCAGGCCGGCGCTGCCGGCTTGCAGCCGCAGCTGGTAATGGTGTTCTTGCTGGACAAAACGTTGGCGCGGCCCATCGAAGACTTTTTGCCCCTGGCGGATGCAGACGATGCGGCCGCACAGCCGTTCGATGAAGTGCAGATCGTGCGAGCTTAGCAAGAAGCTCATGCCTTGCGCCGTACCGTGCCGCAGCAAGGCCTGCAGGCGCTCCACGCCCTCCAGATCGAGCCCGAGCGTCGGTTCATCCAGCAGCGCCAGCGTGGGTTTGTGGATCAAGGCGCCCAGCAGCGCCGCGCGCAGCTTGTTGCCGGTGGAGAGCTGACGCAGCGGCGCATGAACATCCGGCAGGTCCAACAAGTCGGCCAAGGTCTTGAAGTGCACCGGGTCGAAGCGAGCTTCGCGCAAGCCGCAGAAGTAACGTGCATTTTCCAGGGTGCTCAGACGCTCATAGGCCGCGCCGCGCCCTTCCAGCAAGGCGCCGATTTCGCGCAAGTGGCGGCCAGGCTCGCCCGCTGCCATCCAGGGGCCTTGGCGCCAGGCCATCTGCCCGCTATCGGCCTTGCACAAGCCGGTCAAGAGCTTGATCAGCGTGGTCTTGCCTGAGCCATTGGGGCCGAGCAGACCGACCATCTCGCCGGGCTGCAGTTGCAGCGAAAAATCCTGCAGAGCTGCGACTTGATGCTCGCCTCGGCGATAGGTCTTGCTGGCTTGCTGCAGTTGCAGCAGCACCTCGCTGGCTGTGGAGTTGGGGTGTTCACTGCTCATGCGCCCATGCTAGAGACGCATGTCGATTGACGGTAGAGGCGTGGGATGAACTGCCGCCGCTTGTGTTGAATGGCTGCCCGCGGCGTTGAGCGGTGGCTCAGGCTTGTTGAACTGCCGTGGCGGCCTTGGGCTGTAGCTGAAAGCCATAGCGCACCTGTAGCGCCGCCCAAGTGCTGGTCTGCGGCGACCACAGACCGGCTTCCACGGCTTCGGCGGCCAAGCCCATGTCCATGCTGTGCACCAGGCCCAACACCAGCTGCCCCTGCCATTCGCAGGCCAGGAACAGCCGGTCGGCTTCGTCCAGCCAAACGCTTTCTACCCGTGCGGCGCCGCCGTTATGGCTGAACACCAAAGGCGCCCAAGCGGCGCCCCGAGGATCGGCGTTCAAGCGCCAGATGTGTGGTGCGGCTTCCAGCTGCACATAAACCCGCTGCGGGCCGTTTTGAAAAAACCAGCAGCCCGCCTCATCCACCGCGTAATTGCGCTCAATGAACTGGCGCAGCTTCTCATGCGTGATGCGGCTGCCCTTGACTTGCGGGAAGGGGCCGGCCGCTTGGATGCGATCGTCGCGCATATACCAATCGCCTCGGGCATCCAAGGCCAGCCAGCCGTAGCAGTGCGGCACATTCGGCCATTTCTTCAAGGCCGCTTCGACGATTGCATCCATGCGCGCAGTGTAGGGGGGTGACGCTTCAGAGCGAGCGTGCCAGCCAGTCGCAAACCTGCTCCGGCATGCCAAAGACATGGCCGGGCGGGCGCCCTTGGGCAAAGCCGACATGGCCGCCTTGCGCGGGTTGCCACAGGGTGACGTAGGCGCTGGCGTCTTGGGGTCGCGGCAGGCAGTCGGCCGGCACAAAGGGATCGTTGCGGGCATTCAGCACCAGGGCTGGCATGCGGATGCGCTTCAGGTGCGGCTTGGCCGAGGCGCGGCTCCAGTAGTCTTCGGTATTGCGAAAACCATGCAGCGGCGCGGTGAAGAGATTGTCGAACTCGTAGAGATCGCGGGCCGCGCGCAGGCGCTCGCCGTCGAAGAGGCCGGGGTGTTGTTCCAGTTTCTTCAGCGCCTTGGGCACCATGGTCTTGAGGAACATGCGGGTGTAAAGCAAGCGGTTGACGCCGCTGCCGATGGCGTGGCCCGCCGCCGCCAGGTCCACCGGCGAGCAGATCGAGCAGATGGCGCGGGCGGTGGCCGAGGCGCTTTGCCCATGCTCTTGCGCCCAACGCAGCAGCGCATTGCCGCCCAGCGAGACGCCGGCTGCCAGCAGCGGGCCGCTGTGCAATGCTTTGAAGCGCGCCAGCATCCAGCCCACTTCTTCAAAGTCGCCTGAGTGATAGGCGCGCGGCGCCAGATTCAGCTCGCCCGAGCAGCCGCGGAAATGCGGCAGCGCAAAGGCCCAACCGCGCGAGCGTGCCACCGTGGCAAAGGCTTGGGAGGAATGGCTTTCGGAGCTGCCCTCCAGGCCGTGAAAGAGCACCAGCAAGGGCCGCTCGACCTCGCCCTGGTCGGGGTAGTCCAGCCAATCGACGTCGACAAAATCGCCATCCGGCGTGTCCCAGCGCTCACGCCGGAAGCTCAGCGCAGGCCCGCCGTTATGGCGAGAGAACAGCGCGGGCCAGATGGTTTGCGCATGGCCGCCGGGCAACCAACGGGGGGCTTGGTACTGCATCACTCGGGCGGATCGCTGCATGCGGGGAGGGCGCGAGGCGCCATCAGCGCCCCGAAAGAATCAATGCAAAGTGGCCGGCTCTTCCACCACTTCTTGGATGTCGTGGGCGGTGCCGGGACTGGCATGGTGCACCACCATGCGCCAGCCAAAGGCGGTTTTCAGATACACATTGGTGGCAATCACCCAAGCGCTTTGCTGGCCGTCCGCGCCTTCGACGATGACGCGCTCCAGCACCTGATGGATGGCGGTTTCGCCGGTGTGAATGCGCCGCACCCGCTCAGGCGTGACCGCGATGGCGCCTTGCGCAAACACCACTTCAAAGGCGGCGCGAATCGCACCCATGCCCACCACGCGAGGCCCACCGGGGTGGACGCAGGAGATCTCCTCGTCCTCGGCCCAGATGGCCATCAGCCGACTCAGATCGGCCTGCTGCAGCGCTTCGTAAAACTGCGCTTCCGTGTCCTCGGGGGAGGACAACAGAGCGGCGGCTTGGGCTTTGCTGCGCTGCATTTCAGTGGTGGCTGTGTAGCACTTCACCAGCCTTGAGCTGATAGACGGTGCCGCAGTAGGGGCACTTGCCGCCGCCTTCGTGGGTGACGTCGATGAAGACCTTGGGGTGGCTGCTCCACAAGCTCATCTTGGGGTTGGGGCAGGCCACCACGCCAGGGCCTTGCACGTCGGCGGCAGTGACTTCAACAACAGATTGGGTATTGCTCATTGGGGGCTTTCGATACAGACAGGGCGGGAGCTGACGCGGTTTAAACCAGGGTCAGCCAGTGCGCATACTTGGGGTTGCGGCCATTGACGATGTCAAAGAACGCAGTTTGGATTTTCTCGGTGATGGGGCCGCGCGAACCCGAGCCCAGCTCGATGCGGTCCAGCTCGCGGATGGGGGTCACTTCGGCGGCGGTGCCGGTGAAGAAGGCTTCGTCGCAGATATAGACCTCATCGCGGGTGATGCGTTTTTCCACCAGCTTGAGCCCTAGGTCTTCGCAGATGTGGAAGATGGTGTTGCGGGTGATGCCGTTCAAGGCACCGGCCGACAGATCGGGGGTGTAGACCACGCCGTTCTTGATGACGAAGAGGTTCTCGCCCGCGCCTTCGGAGACAAAGCCCGAGGCATCCAGCAGCATGGCTTCGTCGTAGCCGTCGTCCGTGGCTTCCATGTTCGCCAGGATGGAGTTGGTGTAGTTGCTCACCGTCTTGGCCTGCGTCATCGTGATGTTGACGTGGTGGCGGGTGTAGCTGCTGGTCTTGACGCGGATGCCGCGCTTCATGCCCTCTTCGCCGAGGTAAGCCCCCCAGGCCCAGGCCGCCACCATCAGGTGGATCTTGTTGCCCTTGGGGCTGACGCCCAGCTTTTCGGAGCCGATCCAGGTCAGCGGGCGCAGGTAGCAGCTTTCCAGCTGGTTGGCGCGCACCACTTCTTTTTGCGCCTCGGCGATCTGCTCATGCGTGAAGGGGATCTTCATGCGCAGGATCTTGGCGCTGTTGAGCAAACGCTCGGTGTGCTCTTTCAGGCGGAAGATGGCCGGGCCTTTGTCGGTCTTGTAGGCGCGCACGCCTTCGAAGGCACCGCAGCCGTAATGCAGGGTGTGGCTCAGCACATGGATCTTGGCGTCGCGCCATTCCACCAGTTCGCCGTCCATCCAAATCTTGCCGTCGCGGTCGTCCAAAGACATAAGGCTCTCCTTGCCCAAATAAAAGCTTGCTGAGCGCTCTTGGCCGCGGCCAGCATTGAATGGGTGCCAATTCTAGCGGCCAGGCCCTGCGGGGCCGGGCTTTCTCAGAGCTCCACAGCCGTTGCGGGTCGCGTCGCCGCCTGGGTGTCAATCTCGGTGTCGGCGTTGCTGAAAGACTCGGGGCGCACCATGCTCCAGCTCTGCACCTTGCCGCCGGCCATCACCACTTCGACCTGAATGCCGCCGGGGTCGATCCAGCCATAGGTTTCTGGCGCATCGCTGAGCTTGCGGCCGAGGCTGCGCGTCATCGGCAGCAGCTCGATCAGCTTCATGCCCGCTTGCAGCTTGGCATTGAGCATGACCGCGCTTTCGATATGCCCGACCGGTGCTTCCGAAGCGATGCGCATGATGCGCATCAGCTTGGCGAACTGCAGCAGCAGCCAAAAGACCACCACCGTCAGCGCCAGGATCACGCCCTTCCAGCCATACAGCAGGCCGCCCGAAATCAGCGCGGCTAGGGCCAACGCACTACCAATCCAAGTATTCATGGGGGCGAATGCTAACTGGCCTGCGCGGCAGGGTTCAGCATCGGGTCGGCGCTGCCGTCCAGATGGTCCCAGCCGTAGTTGCGCTCCACCTTGGCGATGCGCAGCGCGTAATGCAAATACCAATCGGCGCGGCCCTGGTCGCGAGCCGTCTGGTGTTGCCCTTCGCGGCGCCAGGCGGCGATGTCTTGCAGGCTGCGCCAGTAAGAGACGGTGATGCCCAGACCCTCGGCGCCGCGCGTGCTTTCTACGCCGAGGTAACCTGGCTGCTGGGCGGCCAGGGCCACCATGCGATCGGCGGTTTCGGCATAGCCCAGCGCCACCGAGTTGCGCTGGCTGGTGAAGATCACCGCGTAATACGGGGTCTCGAACAAGGGCGCGAGGCCGGGGTGTGTGGCGGTGTTGTGGCTGCTCATCAAAGTCCTCGCGCCATTTCCATGGCTTCCTCAATCCGCTCGACCGCATGCACGGTCAAGCCCTCAATCGGCTTCTTGGGCGCATTGGCCTTGGGCACGATGGCGACGGAAAAACCCAGCTTCGCCGCTTCCTTCAGCCGCTCCTGCCCGCGCGGCGCCGGCCGAATCTCGCCGGCCAGGCCGATCTCGCCAAAGGCGATGAAGCCTTTGGGCAAAGCCCGCCCGCGCAGCGAGCCTTGAATCGCCAGCAGCACCGCCAAGTCGGCCGCTGGCTCGCTGATGCGCACCCCGCCAACGGCGTTGATGAAAACATCCTGGTCCATGGTGGCCACGCCCGCGTGGCGATGCAGCACCGCCAGCAACATGGCCAGACGGTCCCGGTCCAAACCTACCGAGAGCCGGCGCGGGCTCGGCCCACCGCTGTCCACCAAAGCCTGTAGTTCCACCAGCATGGGCCTCGTGCCTTCCAAGGTCACCAGCACGCAGCTGCCCGGCACCGGCTCGCCATGGGTGCTCAAAAAGATGGCGCTGGGGTTGGCCACGCCTTTGAGACCTTTTTCGGTCATGGCGAAAACGCCGATTTCATTCACTGCACCAAAGCGGTTTTTGATGGCTCGCACTAGGCGGAAGCTGCTGTGCGTGTCGCCCTCGAAGTACAGCACCGTGTCGACGATGTGCTCCAGCACGCGCGGGCCGGCAATCGCGCCCTCCTTGGTCACATGGCCGACCAGCACGATGGCGCAGCCGCTGGCCTTGGCGGTGCGGGTCAGCTGAGCCGCGCATTCGCGCACCTGGGCGACGGAGCCGGGGGCCGAGTTCAGGTGTTCGGAGTAGAGCGTCTGGATCGAGTCGATGACGCAAAAGGCCGGCTTCTCGGCCTCCAGCGTGGCGAGGATTTTTTCCAGGCTGATCTCGGCCAGCACCCGCACCTTGTTGCCGGCTAGGCCGAGGCGGCGCGAGCGCATGGCGATTTGCGCGCCCGATTCTTCGCCAGTCACATACAGCACTGGCAGTTTGTGTGAGAGGTCTTCAATCGCCTGCAGCAGCAGGGTGGACTTGCCGATGCCGGGGTCGCCTCCGATCAGCACCACGCCGCCGGCGACGATGCCGCCGCCCAGCACCCGGTCCAGCTCTTCTTGGCCAGTGGGGGTGCGCTCAAAGTCGGTGGCCTCAATCTCGCTCAGCGTGGCGACTGGCTGGCTCTTGGCCAGGGCTTGGTAGCGGTTGTTCTTGCCGCCGGCGCCGGGCGCTTCGGCCATGCCTTCCACCAAGGTGTTCCAGGCGCCGCAGCTGGGGCATTTGCCCAGCCATTTGGGGCTGATGCCGCCGCAGTCGGAGCAGGTGTAGATCGATTTTTCTTTGGCCATGGGGCGATTGTCTTAGGCTTTGCCCATCAGCAGGTGCAGGGCCTGAGGCAAGGAGTCGGCGGCCGGCAGCCAGTGGTCGATGGCCAAGCCCAGCGCCACGCCCAGCAGCACCGTGATCAGGGCGCCGCGCCAGGTGTGGCTCAGCACGCGGCCCAGCCAACCGGCTCGCTCGGCTCGATAGGCCAAACCACCTGCCGTGGAAGCCAGCGCCACCTCGACGGCGACCGCCATCAAGACTTCCACGCCAAAGAGCATGAAGACCACGGTGCCCAGCAGTGCAGCCAAAAGCCCAATGATGGCGAGCACGGCGATCAGCGGCACCGCCACCACGGCGCCCTCGTCGGCGTCGCCCACCGCACCCAAGGCCTTGCCGCTCAGGCTCAGTGTTTCTTTGCCCAAGTCGGCGGCGACCTCGCTGAAATCGCCGCTGGCGCCGGCGCCGCCAAAGTCACCTCCGCTGCCGCTGCTGAAGCCGCCGCCCGTGTGAGCACCACTGGTATTGATGCCGCCGGTATTGAAGCTGTTGATGTCGGGGACCAGGTCCAGACCATCGCCGTCCCACTTTCGTTTGCCAAGCAGAAAGTCGGCCCAGAGCCGCAGCAGGCCCAAATACAGCAGATAGCTGAGCGGCAAGGCGGCGGCATAGCGCCAGGCCAGCGACTCGATACCTGCCCAGCGCAGCAGGGCGCCGAAGAGCAAGAGCCCGGCGAGGCTGAGGCTGGCGATGACGAATACATGGGCCCGAAGTGCGTGTTGCTCGCGCAGCTCTTGACGCAATTGCTGAGTCCATTGCCGTTCGCGGCGCAAGCGGGGGGCGCGGGACTGAGGGGCTTTGGGGCTTGAATTCATGCGGCAGCGATAGAGCAAAGCGACGGGATCGTCAGGGTCAGGGCCCACTGTAAAGCCGCTCAAGCCCTTGCCTCTGCAGCCTTGGCCGATAGCAGCGAGAATCAGGGCGAGCTTTGGCCGCTTTGGACGGGGCCTGAGAAACAAGGAGTCGTCGCAATGGAATTCTCAACCTGGCTGGCCTTTTTCGCCGCTTCCTGGGCCATCAGCCTCTCGCCTGGCGCGGGCGCGATTGCGGCCATGAGCTCCGGCCTGAACCATGGTTTCCGCCTCGGCTACTTCACGACTTTTGGCCTGATCCTGGGCATCTTGACCCAGATCGTCTTGGTGGGTGCCGGCTTGGGCGCCTTGATCGCCACCTCTAGCCTGGGTTTTGCCATCGTCAAATGGCTGGGCGTGGCCTATCTCGTTTATTTGGGCGTTCAGCAGTGGCGGGCCCCGGCCACGCCGATGGTGGCCGCGGATGACGAGCCGCGGGTGGTGACGCGCCGCCAACTGGTTTTGCGCGGCTGGATGATCAATGCCGTCAACCCCAAGGGCACGGTCTTCCTCTTGGCCGTGGTGCCGCAGTTCCTGAACCTCAAGGCTGATCTGACCCAGCAGTATTTGGTGATCGCCGCCACGTTGGGCTTTACCGATCTGGTGGTGATGGCGGGCTACACCGTGCTGGCCGCGCGGGTGCTGTCGGCGCTGCGCTCCAGCCATCACATCAAGATGATGAATCGCACCTTTGGCGCTCTCTTTGTCGCGGCCGGCGCTTTGTTGGCGACCTTCAAACGCAGCGTTTGACTCGCCTTGCGTTGACCCGTTCAAGGACCGTTCCTGATGCCCATCGTTCCGTTTTTTGCAGCCCTTTTGGCTCTGCTGTTTTTCGCCTTGGGCGTGCGTACCTTGCGCCTGCGGCATCGGTTGAAGATCGGCCTGGGCGATGCGGGCAATAGCGAGATGCTGCGTGCGGTGCGGGTGCACTCGAACTTTGCCGAATATGTGCCCATCACGCTCTTGCTCTTGTTCTTTGCTGAGAACCTGGGCGCGCCGGCTTGGGCGATGCTGGCTTTGTGCGCGCTCTTGTTGCTGGGGCGTTGCTCGCATGCTTACGGTGTCAGCCAGACGCGCGAGAACTACAACTTTCGCATCGCCGGCATGGCCATGACCTTCACCGCACTCTTGGCGGCTGCGGCCTATGTCTTTTGGGCCTATGGCCTGAGCCTGTTAGGCTGATTGCGGCCCGTCCTCGCTCCGTCCATCTCCTTCTTTTGACAAACGCCTGAGTCAGGCGTTTTCGCTTTTTTATGCCCACCATTTCTACCCGCTGGTTATTCTGGGGCCCCATCCTGATTTGGGCCAGCACCTGGCATGTGATCCTGTATCAACTCGACAGCGGCGTGCCGGTGCTCAACTCGGTGGCTTGGCGCTTTGCCATTGCGGCCGTGCTGCTGCTGGGCTTGGCGCGGTGGCGGCGTGAGTCGATGAAGATGCCAATCTCGGCGCATCTTTTGATGCTGGCCACCGGCATCGTGCAGTACAGCGGCAACTACTACTCGGTCTACGAGGCCGAGCGCCACATCCCCACCGGCTTGGTGGCGGTCTTGTTCTGCTTGATGGTGTTTGGCAATGCGCTGAGCGGCCGGGTGTTTTTTGGCCAAACGGTGACGCGACGTTTTCTGCTGGCCGCCAGTGGCGGGGTGCTGGGCGTGGTGATGATCTTCTGGCCCGAGATCGCTGAGACCGGCGCGCGGCCTACCGCGGCACTCGGCTTGGGCCTGGGCTTGCTGGCGGTCTTGGCGGCCTGCGTGGGCAATGTGCTGACCTTGACGCTGACCCGGCGCGGCCTGGCTTTGGTGCCCATCCTGGCCTGGAGCATGGGTTATGGCTCGGCCTTTTTGCTTTTGATGTCGCTGATCAGCGGCCAGGGACTGCACTTCGACTGGCACGCGCCCTATGTCTTGAGCTTGCTGTATCTGGCGGTCTTTGGCTCCGTGACGGCCTTTGTGCTGTATTTCAAACTGGCGCAGTTGCAGGGCCCGGCCCGCGCGGCGCTGACCGGGGTGGTGATTCCGGTCATTGCCTTGGTGATCTCGGCCACCTTGGAGGGCTGGGTGCCCAGCGTGTTGTCAGTGGCCGGTATGGGCTTGTGCTTGGGCAGCATTTATTGGGCGACGCGGCCCAACTGATTCCATCAAGCGCTGGCGTCCTTGGGCGCTGTGCGGGGCAGGGTCAGCGTGAAAGTGGTGCCCTCACCCAGTGTGCTGCGCAAGTCAATTTCGCCGCCCAGCACATTGCGCACCATGTTGTAGACCAGATGCAAGCCCAGGCCGCTACCGCCTTTGCCAAAGCGGGTGGTGAAGAAGGGTTTGAATACCTGATCCAGATGTTCAGGAGGGATGCCTTGGCCGTTGTCGCTGATGGTGATCACCACCTGCTCGGTCGTGGCCTCTTGCAAACGAATTTCGATGCGGCCCGCCTGCCGACCTTCAAAGCCGTGAATCGCGGCGTTCTGAACCAGATTGGTCAAAATCTGACCGAAGGGGCCGGGGTAGCTGTCCAGGCTGAGGTCTTCCGGCAGGTCGATCAGCACCTCATGTTGCTCGGCCTTCAGGGCAAAGTGCAGCAGGTGCACCACTTCTTCGGTGACCTGTTTGAGTCCAAAAGATCGGCGTTGCAGGCTGGATCGGTCCATCGCCACCTGTTTGAAGTCCTGCACCAAGACCGCGCTGCGTCGCACATTGCCCAGCGCCAAATCCAGCGACTTCTGGGCCAGATCCAAGGCTGAAGACAGGTCGCTGCGGCGAACCGTCGCGCATTCCAACATCACACGGGCTTGGCTCACGGCGCCGGTCGCCGTGTCCACGGCCATCAAGGCGTTGCCAATCGGCGTGTTCAACTCATGCGACACACCCGCCACCAGCGAGCCCAGACCCGCCAGCGTTTCGCGCTGCACCAATTCTTCTTGGGCTTGTTGCAGGGCCAAGCTGCGTTCGCGAACGCGGGCCTCGAGTGAGAGGTTGAGCAGCCGGACCTCTTCTTCGGCTTGCCGGCGCTCGGACACCTCTCCCTCCAAGGCCAGCAGCGCCGCCTGTTCTTGGCGACGGTGTGCAGCCAATTCAGCCGCCATGGTGTCAAACGCTTGATTCAAGCGGTGCAGGTCGCGCGAGGATTGCGGCGGCAGCGCTTCGGGCTCCTCACCGCGCAGCACCCGCGCGGCCAAGGCCTCGGTCGAAACCGTGACGGCATTCAAGGGCTGCTGCAGGCGCCGGCGGATTACGCCGCGCAAGAGCCACAAGGTCAAGAACAGCGTGCCGCCGCCCAGCGCCAACATGATGCCGACCAACTGCTCAAGCAAGGCGTCGACCGCCGATTGCGGCAATACCTGCACCGACCACCAATCCGGGCCGGCTATGGGGGCCCAGACCAGGCGATATCGGCCGTCTGGCGTGCGCGCGCTGTAGGTGCCTGAGTCGGCCTGGCTGATCAGCGCATACACGGAATTCAGCAGCGGGTCCTTCAGCTCTTTCAGGGACAACTGGCCCTGAGCCGCGGCAATGCGTTCGCGCAATTCGGGGTGCGCGATCAAATGGCCGTCGCGGCTGACGATCATGGAAACGCCGTCCAAGGGCACTTGGGTTTCGGCGATTTGCTTGAGCAAGCCGTCGATGGTGATGTCGTGCCCCAGGGTGCCCATCCAGCGGCCCCGCCAGTCCAAGGGTTGGATCACCGACACCATCCAGGCCTTGGCTTCGTCGTCGAAGTAGACCGGCGTCCAAAACACCTGACGCGACGGATTGGCTGCCGGATCTGAGCCGGTCATCGTTGGGTAGTTGAAGTTGTCCGTCGCCGGGGTCGCCCCCTTGCCCCAGTCAATGCCGGGTGAGAAAACCATCAGCCCTTTCTCGACAAAATCCGTGTAGGCCGAGAAATAGGGCGGCACCAGGGCCGGGCCTTGTTCAGCCAGCAATTGGTAACTCACCACGGCGCGCCGGCGCACGGAAGCGTCGGGGCCGGTCGCGCCATGTTGGAGGTAGAAGGTGGGGGCGCGTCGCGTGTCGATGTGTTCGGGCTTGACGCGCCACAGGCCATCGGCCTGGCGTTCAAACAAGTCTTTGAAACGCCGTTCGACCTCGGCATCGCTCGGCAATTCGATGCGATGCAGCCATTCTTGGGACAGTCGCTTGACGCTGTCTTGGGCCTGCAAAAAGCTGCGCCCTTGTTCAGCCGCCTGCAAAGCCACGCTGCGCTGCATGATGGGCGGCACTGTTTGGTCGGCCAGCCGCGCAATCAAGACGTAGGCAATCCCGGCCAATGACAAAAGCATCAAAACAACCAGAGCGCTCAACTGGGTGAGCAACTGGCGTGAGAGCGACTGTTTACGAAAGGCGCTGAGCCATGATTTCATGCAGCGGATTCGGTCAAGGTTGCCGGGGCTAAGGAGCGCATGCTCCCACTGAGCATGCTAACCCCGGAAACCTTGTGTCAAACCCGTGAGGTGGTCACGCTTAACGCTCGGTGTGGCTGCTGCCGTTCCACTCCAGCGCCGGCAACGGAGCCGGCCGCTCGGGCACCAAGGCCCAGAGCAAGAGATAGACCACCAGGCTGATCGCATGGCAGGGCAACATCAGCACAAAAATCAGGCGCCAGATCCAGGAGGCCAAGCCGCTGATCTGGCTCAGGCCGCCGCAGACACCGCCCAGCCAGCGGTCTTCGCGGCTGCGTTGCAAGCCATTGATGGCACCACCCAGGCCAGCCTGGGCGGGCTGTTGCGCCGTGCTGCCACTCTTGCTGGCCTTTGCGCGCTGAGCTTCAGCCTCGGCTTGCCCGAGCAAACGTGCCTTGGCGCGGCTGAATTCCTCGTCGGTGAGATGACCGCGCTGGTGCAAGTCGGACAGGCGTTCGAATTCGTTGCTGAGTGACATGAGAGGCTCCTTGCCGACAGGGGAAATGGATCTGTCTTGCGAGCAAGTCTGCCCAGCACCGGCGCACGCAACCAGCATGATGCGATGAACTGCAGCGGGCGCCGTATGGTCGGCAAAATCAAGGGTATTCCCGAGTGCTTTGGCTCGGGTGGCGAGAGGCTCAGTCCTGAGCATTCAAGAGTGGGTGAGCCGCAGTGCAGGCAATCAAATGGTCCAGCAAGGCTCGCACCCGCGCGGGCATGCTGCGGCTGTGCGGCCAGACAGCGCTGATGACGCGCAGCTCACCTGCCCATTCCGGCAAGGCCTCGACCAGGCGCCCGGCCTGCAACTCGGCCGCCACCTGGGTCAGCGGGCAGTAGATCAGGCCAATGCCGCTGCAAGCCATGTGGACGGCCAACTGGGTCTCGTTGACGCGAAAGTGCCCTGGCGGCACGAACTTCACCTCCGCGCCGCTGCTGCGATGGGTGAGGCGCCACTGGGTCACGGGTTCGTTGATGATGAAGGCGTGCTGGCCGAAGTCATCCGGGCTTTTGAGTGCCGGCTTTTGTGCCAAGTAGTTGGGTGCGGCGACCAAGACGTTTTGTACCGCCCCCAGCCGCCGCTGGCCGAAGGACGAGTCATTCAGTGTGCCGGCCCGAATCGCCAGATCGGCGGCGTTGCCGAGCAGGTCTTCGGTCAGATTGCTCAGTTGCAATTCAAGGTGGATCTCGGGGTGGCGCAGCAGAAACTGGCTCCACATCTCCCGCAGCGGTCCATTGGCCAGATTGATGGGTGCCAAGACCCGGACCGTGCCGCGCAGCTGATTCAGATTGGCGTCCAGCGATTGGGTGGTTTGCTGCAAGGCCTGCAGCAGAGGTCGGCATTGTTCGTAGTACTGCAGTCCCTCGGGCGTGGGTAGCAGGCGGCGGGCGCTGCGGTGCAGCAGCCGGCAACCCAGCGAGGCCTCGAGCGCCTGCAGGCGGCGCGTCACTTTGGCCGCAGGCAGACCGGCGCCGAGGGCCGCGGCGCGCAAGCTGCCGGCCTCAACAATCGCCACGAACAGGGCCAGATCGTCCAGCATGTGAGTTAAATTTGAAATTTAAGATTTGGATTTTGAGTGTAGTTTCTATTTCAGACATTGATTAGCCTAGAGCCCTGTTTGAGATTCAGGAGTATTCGATGTCTGCCGCCACCCGCTCTCGCTTGGTTTTCGCCTTGCTGATGTCTTTGGAAATGTCTTTGCTGATGACCGGCTGGGTCACTTGGGTGAATCTGGGCTTTGGCGAGCAGTTCCTGGCCCGTTGGGTGCATGCTTTTGTGCTGGCTTGGCCGGCCGCTTGTGTGATCGTGCTGGCCACCGCCCCCAGCGTGCAGCGCCTCAGTCAGCGCCTGTTGGCCGCATGGTCTTCGGCCGCAAGGCAGGAGCCACGGCCATGAGTGCAAATGTGCAAACCCGCTTGCGCCTGCCATATGCCGAGCTTTCGAGCGCGGCCCTGCAAGGCCTGCGCGAGGCCAAAAAGGCGCTGGCTCAGAGCGCCGTCGGGCTGAGTCTGATCGAGTTGCTGTACCTGCGGGTTTCGCAAATCAATGGCTGCGCCTTTTGCCTTGAAATGCACAGCAAAGCCTTGCGAGCGCGGGGTGAAAGCCAGGAACGCCTGGATGCACTGGCGGGTTGGAAGGCCAGTGCACGGTTCAGCGCGGCTGAAAGGGCAGCGCTGCGCTGGGCCGAATCTTTGACCGATATCGCCACCGCGCAGGCCAGCGATGCGGACTTCGAATCCATGCAGGCGCACTTTGATGCACAGGCCATCTCCGATCTGACTCTGGCCGTGGCCACGATGAATGCGCTCAACCGGGTGGCGATTGCCATGCGGCACTGAGTTTGATCAGAACACCGTCTTGGCGCGCCCGGCCTTGATGCCGCTGCGCAGGCTCTTGCCTTCGAGGCGGCGCTGCTGGGAGCCCCAGCTTGGCTTGGTCGCCCGGCGAGCCTTGGGCGTGTGGGCCACGCTTTGCACCAAGTCGACCAGGCGCGCGACCGCGTCGGCGCGGTTTTGCTCTTGGCTGCGTGACTCTTGCGCCTTGATGACGATCACGCCGTCTAGGGTGAGGCGTTGATCGGACAGAGCGAGCAGGCGCTCTTTGATGACCGGCGGCAGTGTCGAGCGGCGGATGTCAAAGCGCAGATGCACCGCGCTGGAGACCTTGTTGACGTTTTGGCCGCCCGGGCCGCTGGCGCGGATGAAGCTGAAGTCCAACTCCCAGTCGGCCGGGGCCCAGTGCAGGTTCACCGCTCAGACCATGGGCTCGATGGTCACCGGCACCCGCTTGGCCAGCGCGCACATCAGCTCATAGCCGATGGTGCCGGCGGCCTTGGCCACTTCGTCGATGGGCAAAACCTGAGCCTTGGGGCCGCGGCCCCAGAGCGTGACTTCGCTGTCAAAGCTGGCGCTGGCGGGCAGGGCGGTCAAATCGACGGCCAACATATCCATGGACACCCGTCCGACGGTGGTGGTGCGCTGGCCGTCGACCAAGATCGGTGAGCCACTGGGCACATGGCGTGGGTAGCCGTCGGCATAACCGCAGGCGACGATGCCGATTCGCATGGCCTGGCTGGCGGTGAAACTGCTGCCGTAGCCCACGGTGTCGCCAGGCTGCAGATGCTGCACGCCAATGATCTTGGAGCGCAGCGTCATGCCGGGTCGCAGGTCCCAATGCTCGGGGCCATGTTCCGGGTAGTCGGGTACGCCGCCGTAAGTCATGATGCCGGCACGCACCCAGTCGCTGGCCACGCGCGCGGTGTGGCGCAGGGTGGCGGCGCTGTTGGAGACGGTGCGTTCGCCCGGCAGGTCGGCGCAGACCTGCTTGAAGATGTCGAGTTGGTGCTGGATGCCGTCTTTGCCGAAGCGCAAGGCATCGGCGTCCGAGAAATGCGTCATCAGCGAGATTTCGTCGACCTGGGGCAGGGCGTTCAGCCGGGTCCAGGCGGCGCGGAAGGCTTGCGGCGCAAAGCCGAGCCGGTTCATGCCGCTGTTCAACTTGAGGAAGACGCGGTGTGGCTCGTGCGTCTTGTGCATGGCCAACCAGTCGATCTGCTGCTCGCAATGCACGGCATGCCAGAGCTTCAGCCGCGAGCACAGCTCCAGGTCGCGGGTTTCGAAGCAGCCTTCCAGCAGCAGAATAGGGCCGCGCCAACCGAGCGCACGGATGCGTTGCGCTTCATCCAGGTCCAGCAGCGCAAAGCCATCGGCCGCGCGCAGGCCTTCGTAAACATTCTCAATCCCATGGCCATAGGCATTGGCCTTGACGACGGCCCAGACCTGCGCGTCCGGGGCGCAAGCGCGCGCGCGGGCCAGGTTATGGGCCAGATTAGGGACGTGGATCAGGGCTTCAATAGGACGTGGCATGGGGCGAATTGTGGCACTGCCTCGGGACACTGGCATGACTTCGGCCAGGCCCGCGCAAGCCCTGCATGCTATAAACCCGGCGCAGCGCTTGTTGTGAGCCCGGTCTCCAGCAGCCCCCGCATGGGTGCCGGCGCGAATCTCTCGCAGTATCGATTGGGTTCATGAAAAAAGGCTTTTCCACCATCATGTCAGCGCAGTTCTTCAGCTCGCTGGCTGATCAGGCTTTGCTGGTCGGAGCGATCGAACTGCTCAAGAGCACCGGCTCGCCGGCCTGGCAGATTCCCGCCTTGGGGCCGATGTTTGCGTTGTTTTACGTGGTGTTGGCGCCCTTTGTCGGCGCTTTTGCCGACGCTGTGCCCAAGGGCAAGGTCATGTTCTATTCGAACCTGATCAAGATTGCCGGTTGCTTGATGATGCTGTTCGGCACCCATCCGCTCTTGTCTTATGCCATCGTTGGCTTGGGCGCCGCGGCCTATTCGCCGGCCAAGTACGGCATCTTGACCGAGCTCTTGCCGCCCTCGCAATTGGTCAAGGCCAATGGTTGGATGGAAGGTTTGACGATTGCCTCCGTCGTCTTGGGCATCTTGCTCGGCGGCCAGTTGGTGGGGCCGCATCTGGCGCCAGCACTGCTGGGTCTGGAACTGCCCTTTATTGACACCGGTATCGACACCCCGCCCGAGGCGGCCATCGCCAGCATCGTTTTCCTGTACATCATTGCGGCGGTTTTCAATCTTTACATCCCGCGCACCGAAGCGCCGCTGCAGCCGCTGGGTCATGGCTTGGTCGGACTGGTGCGCGATTTTGCCGACTGCAATTCACGGCTGTGGAAAGACAAGCTGGGCCAAATCTCCTTGGCCACCACCACCTTGTTCTGGGGTGTGTCCGGCAATATGCGCATCATCGTCTTCCCCTGGGCGGCCGTGGCGCTGGGTTACACGACCACACAGGCCTCAAATCTGGCCGGCGTGGTGGCGATTGGCACCGTCGCTGGCGCGGTGATCGCCGCATCGGTCATGCGTCTGGACGCAGCCACCAAGGTCATTCCTCTGGGCATTGGCATCGGCATCTTGGTGACGGGCCTGAATTTGGTCACCAATGTTTGGTTGGCCGTGCCCTTCTTGGTGGTGTTGGGCCTGATTGGTGGCTTCTTGGTGGTGCCGATGAATGCCTTGCTGCAGCATCGCGGCCATAACCTGATGGGTGCCGGGCGCTCGATCGCGGTGCAGAACTTCAATGAGCAGGCCTGCATCTTGGGCCTGGGCGCGCTCTACACCGGCATGGCCAAGCTGGGCCTGTCCACCTTCACCGCCATCGGCATCTTCGGCATGATCGTGGCGCTGACCATGTACAGGGTCTACCGCTGGCACCAAAGCAATTTGAAGCACCATGGTGCTGAGGTGGCGCGGCTGGAAGCACTGGCACGCTGCGACGAGTGCCACTGAAACGAGCCTCTGAAGCGAAATCAATTCCTTCAATAGAAAACGGCGGGAGGCCAGCCAAGCCTCCCGCCGTTTTTTTAATGCCCATGTTGGCCGGGTTCAGCCTTTGCGACGGCCGTTGCTCGGTTCCACATGTTTGACGCCGTTCAGCACGTCTTCGATGTTCTCTGACCAAGCGCGTGCGATCTTGAAGCAGCCGCTGTGGTTCAGGTGGATCTCGTTGTGCCAGTCGCCGCTGCTGCCGCTGGAGCCTGGGGTGGCCGGAGCCAAGGGCACGGCCGTGGAGTCGAAGACATGCAGGCCGGGGAACTGCTCTTTGTCGGCTGCCATGCTCTTGAGCAGCAAGGCCAGGTGGAAGACCATCAGTCGGCTGACGGCCGCCCAATCGGCCGCGGGCAGGGCACAAGCCTTCAGCGCCGGGTAGAGCCAGGGGCCGGAAGCACCCAAACCGGCATCCTCGGCACCGGCGGGCCGCGGCATCGGCACGGCGTAGCAATGCATGAAGACCGGCTTGCCGGCCGAAGGCCCCTGGTCGCGCAGCGTCAGCAGGTGCCGAACATTGGTGCGCAGATAGTCGCTGTAAGTGGCCCAGCCGGGCTCGGAAAAATAGCGGGCCACGCCGGCAGACGGTGGGCCCCACTCGGTTTGGCGGCGCAGCAAGCGCAGGTGCAAAGGCACGTCTTGGCCGTCGGCGGTGTGTGCCGGGGTTTGCGCGGCCGCGATCAGGTCATTGCCGCCGACCGACAGCAGCACGCCGTCCCAGGTCGGCGCATCGTCGCTGCTGAGCAGGCGCACGAAGTCGGGGGCCGACTCCAAATCCACCATATGGCTGAGCGCTTCGCCCGAGCCGGCGCAATTGATGGCGCAAACGGGCTGCTTGAAAACCATTTCTTGCAGCAGATTGGCATGCGCATTCAGTTTCGCGGCTGCCGTTGAAAACCAGGAATCCCCTTGCGCCAGCAGACGCCAGCGGAAGTTGCTCAGGTCAGGTGCCGACGCGGACGCCAGGTCCCCCGGGGTGAAGCAGGCCAGATGATCCAAGAGAGACTCTCCCTTTTTTGCAAAAAGCGACAAGCGTTGCGGAAGCCATGCGAAAGCGCGCTGAGGAACTGCATTTGACGCGCCGCGCAAGCCTATCTCAAAAGTGCGACGCCAATGCCCGACTCGGCAGTTTTCACCATGCTATAAACCCTGGGCATTGTTGGCCGGCCCAGCACTCTTTGTCAGCGTCTTTTTGGGGTCAGGTGTTGCTAGCGACCAACCCAAGGCGACCCAGCCGCCTGTTCCTCTCCAGTCCACCTCCCCATGCCTGTTCTTGCTCTGATGTTCAACGCCCTGGTTTGGGGGCTGTCTTGGTGGCCGTTTCGGCAGTTTTCAGAGGCGGGTCTGCACCCTTTGTGGACCACGGTCACGCTCTACATCCTGTCCTTGCTGGTGATCAGCCTGAGTCAATGGCGCGCTTGGCGTGAGTTTCTGAGCACGCCAACGCTGTGGATGATCATGCTGGCGGCCGGCGTCACCAATACTGCTTTCAACTGGGGCGTGGCCCTCGGTGATGTGGTGCGCGTGGTCTTGCTGTTCTATCTGATGCCTTTGTGGGCGGTGCTGTTGGCGCGCCTGATCCTGGGCGAGCGGCTGACCGCCTTGGCCGGCTTGCGCATGGCCCTGGCCTTGGGCGGCGCGGCTTTTGTGTTGGCGCCCGAGGGCGGTGGCCTGCCTTGGCCGTCCAGCCTGGCTGACGGCTTGGGCCTTTTGGGCGGTTTTACCTTTGCCTTGAACAATGTGATGTTGCGCCGCGAGGCCCATCGCGGCGCGCATGCGCGAGCCCTGGCCATGTTCAGCGGCGGCGTGTTGGTGGCCGGGCTGTCGGCCAGCTTGATGGCAGGTGCTGGCTTGGTGAGCTGGCCCAGCCTGCCCGGACCGATCTGGTTGCTGCCCCTGGTCGGCATGGCGGTGCTGTTCTTCTTGTCGAATTTGTCCCTGCAATATGGCGCCGGCCGTTTGCCGGCCAATGTGACGGCCATCGTCATGTTGACCGAGGTGCCGGTGGCGGCCATCTCCGCGATCTGGCTGGGCGGCGGGCATTTGGATCTGAAAACCGGCGTGGGCGGGGCCTGCATCTTGGCTGCAGCGCTGCTGGCAACCCTGGAGCGGCACAAAAACGCTAGCGCCGCTACTATCGAAAGCTGATTTCAAACGATCACCAGGAGCATCCGATATGGCGAAGAGCGTGTATGACTTTCAAGCGGTGTCCATCCAGGGCCAGCCGGCCGACCTGGCCAGCCAGCGAGGCAAGGTCTTGCTGATCGTCAATACCGCCAGCGCCTGCGGCTTCACCCCGCAGTTCAAGGGCCTGGAGCAGCTGTGGAAAGACTATGCCGAGCAGGGCTTGGTGGTGGTGGGCTTTCCCAGCAATGAGTTCGGCGGACAAGATCCGGGCAGCAACGAAGAGATCTCCTCTTTTTGTGAGCTGAACTACGGCGTCAGCTTCCCGATGATGGCCAAGGTGCAGGTCAATGGCGCCGAGGCGCATCCCTTGTGGCAATGGCTGAAGGGCGAAGCGCCCGGCATCTTGGGCACCCAGGGCATCAAATGGAACTTCACCAAGTTTCTGGTCGGACGCGATGGCCAGGTGATCAAGCGTTATGCGCCCAATGATGAACCGCAGAAGCTGCGCGGAGATATCGAGGCAGCCTTGAAGGCAGCGGCGGCCTGAGCCGGTGATTCCGACCGCTGCCGCGCTTGCCGATTTGGCGGCTCGCTTCCGGCACTTTGCAGCCGTCGAGTGCACGCAGGATCCCCTCTATGTGGCGCTGTGCTTGGCCGTGGCCGACTCACCGGAGATGCTGGCGCTGTTGGCCGAAGCGCCCAAGACGCAGGCCCACCCCAATCTCTTGTTGGCAGCGCTGCATGAGCGCGTCTTGGCCGGGGTCGCGCATCCTTTGGCTTCTTACTACCCCAGCGTGGGCGGCCAGCGCATGCCGGATGCCGAACTGCCCGCTGTGCTCTTGGACTTCGCCCGCCGCGAGCGCGTGAGCTTGGTGGCGCATTTGCGCACGCGCAGCACGCAAACCAATGAGATCGGGCGCTGCGCGGTGCTGTGGCCGGCGCTGCAACACATCGCCGCGAGCACCGGCAAGCCGGAGTTGGCCTTGTTTGACTTTGGCAGCAGTGCCGGATTGAACTTGGGCGTGGATGACTATCGCTACCGCTACCTGAGGGCCAAGGGCTGCTTTGAAGCGGGCGCGCTCGCCGCAGCGCAGCGCCCCTTGATTGAATGCCAATGGCTGGGCTCGGCGCCACCGCTGTCAGTGGGCGACTGGCGTTTGGTCGAGCGCATTGGCGCGGACCCCGCCGCCATTGATGTTCAGGATGCGCATGCGCGGCGCTGGTTGGCCGCTTGTCTATGGCCGCATGACCGAGAGCGCGCGGCGCGCTTGCAGCAAGCGCTGGCCTTGGCGCAGCAACGGCCGCGCCGGGTGCTGCAAGCGGACGATTGCCTCGACGCTTTGGAGGACTGGCTGCATGAGCTGCCGAGCGGCCTGCAGCCCATTGTGTTCAACAGCTGGGTCTTGCATTACCTGGACCCTTCAGCACTGGCTCAGATGCGCCAACGCCTTGCCGCTTTGATGCAGCAAGGCGATCTGGTTTGGCTCAGCGCTGAGGCTCCGCAGCTGCGACCGGCCGGGCTTGAATTGCCCGACCTCGCCGAAGGTGCGACGGCCTCGACATTGTGGACCCTGCAGTGGGCCGAGTCGGGCGCGCTGCAGCAGCGTGCCCTGGCCTGGTCACACCCACATGGACGCTGGCTGCAGTGGCTGGCTTGACGCAGCCGGCCTGAGTGCTCAGCGGCTCAGCAGGGCGACGGTTTGCGCGCCGCTTGTATCGCTGGGCTCTTTGAACTGAACTTCAAAGGCGTAGAGCTGGTTAACGCCGCTACCGTCCGAGCAGCTCAAATGGCGCATGGCTTTGAGGATGGGCTGACGGTAACTTTCCGGGCCACCCCGGGTTGCGATGGAATTCACAAGATCGCCTTGCAGACGGAACTGAACATTGACCAGACCGGTTTCACCCTGTCGACTCCAGACTGGGGTGAGCGCTGCCTTCATGGCCCTCTCAATGCCGGGGCAGGCGCTGGCGACATTCAGCTTGGCGATGTCCGGGTTGGATTGCCCCGCAACTTCCACGCGATTCATGGTCACGGGTGACTCGGCGTGGGCGGCGCCCATGCTCAAAGTCATGGGCAAAAGGGCGGCAATAGCGAGCTTGGAAAAAGACGTGCGGTTCATGAGTTACTCCTAGTGTTCATCGGGCCAAGATGCAACCGCTTCCGCTCCCTTTGTTTGGCGTGAAACAGTGCTGATCTGGGTTCAGAATAGGAGTCGCCGTCGCTCGAACCAAGCCTCAGAAGACCAACGTCGGTTTTTGTGCGATGAGAAGCTGGAATCAGCGACGAACTGCGGAAAGACCTTAAGGGTTTGCACCCGAGTCTTGAGCAGGAATGGCCTTCAGGCCAGCGTGTAGGCGGCGCGCGGCCCTTCGCGGCCGAGTGCGTCCAGTGCCGAAACGACCATGACTTCCAGCTCAGGCGCAGCGATCAAGAGCTCGCTGCCGCTGCTGAACACCCAGCCGGAGCCGGCATAGCGCAGCCAGACGGCATAGCGTTGCAGTCCGACTTTGCCTTCAGAAGGCTTGCCAAGCTGCAAGGCATAACTTTCGACATAGGCGGTGCGGCTCAGCTGCACCAAGGGGAGCACCTCTGAGGCTTGCGCAGCGCCGGTACCCAGCCAGGGCGTCGCGGGCACCAAGGCCGGCGTCGCATAAGGCCCGGCCTGCAAGGCCTCGCTGATGCCGCGCCGGTTCTGCTTCAAGGCCACCATGCTGAAGTGCAGATGACCGATGCTGGGCTTGCGTGGGCGCAGCTCGCGGCTCAGCGCAATCTGGTTCAGGATTTCTTCACTGGGCCAGCTGTCCGGCTTGTCGGTGATCTTGCTGGTGAACAGGCCCGGCCAGATGTGGCGTTGCAGCGGGTTCTGGGCCTGCCAATAGTCACGCAGCACTTCAAAGGCTTGGGCTTTTTGCGCAATTGGCCAGTACAGCTGAGGCGCCAGATAGTCCAACCAGCCTTCGGCCAGCCAACGCTCTACGTCGGCATACAGCTTGTCGTACTGGCTGAAGCCGGCAATGCCGGGCGGGCGCAAGCTCGGCTTGCCCAGGCCGAAAGGGCTGATGCCAAAGCGCACGCTCGGCTTGGTGGCGCGGATCAATTGAGACATGCGCTGCACCAATTGATCGACGTTCTGGCGCCGCCAATCGTGGCGCTTGAGCAGGCCGCCGGCTTGCACATAACGTTGCCACGCAGGCTCATCGGGGAAGTCGAGCTCCTGCTTGCTCTGCGGGTCTTGCACCGGGTAGGGGTAGAAGTAGTCGTCGATGTGCACCGCATCGATGTCATAGCGCTGCAGTACATCTTGAATGACGGCCAGCGTGTGATCGGCTGCGGCCGGCTCGCCAGGGTCGATCCAGAGCTGGTCCCCGTAACGCTTCACCCATTGCGGCTGGCTGCGGCTGAGATGGCGGGCGTCGGTGTTCGAGGCGGCATGGCTTTGCCGTGCCCGGAAGGGGTTGAACCAGGCATGCAGCTCCAGCCCACGGCGATGCGCCTCTTCCACCCAGAAGCTCAGCGGGTCGTAAAAAGGCTCCGGCGCCTGGCCCTGCTTGCCGCTCAGGTATTCGCTCCAGGGCTCCAGCGTCGAGGTGTAGAGCGCATCGGCGCTGGTGCGCACCTGCAGGACGATGGCATTGAGCTTGAGGGCGGCCGCTTGGTCCAGCAGAGCGAGGGCTTCGGCTTGCTGCGCGGCGCTGCTCAGGCCTTTGCGGCTGGGCCAGTCGATATTGGCGACGGTGGCCACCCAGGCGGCGCGGAATTCGCGGGGGGCCGGTGGGGCCGAGTCAGCCAACTCAGGTGCGGGTTTGAGTCGCAGCAAATCACCCGGCTCGCCGCTCCTGGGCTTGAGTGTTTGGGTGGCGTTGCTGCACGCGGCCAGCCCCAAGAGGCTGCCGCTGCTGCCGATCAAGAAACGCCGCCGCGCCGAGCTCATGCCGGATCTTCCTTCTTGCCGAACTCGGCCGGCACGCGAATCAAGGCCGTCATCGCCAGCGAAGGCAGCGTGGCCACGAGCACCCAAGCGAAGAACAGGGTGTAGCCCAGTTGCTGCTGCAGCCAGCCGCTCCACATACCCGGCACCATCATGCCCAGGGCCATGAAGCCGGTGCAGATGGCGTAGTGCGCCGTCTTGTGCGGGCCATCGGCCACCAAAATCATGTACATCAAATAGGCGGTGAAGCCCAGGCCGTAGCCGAACTGCTCGACCGCCAGGCCGGCACTGATCAAGGCCAGATGGCCCGGCATGGTCAGGGCCAGCAGCAAGAAGATGACGTTCGGCACATGCATGGCCAAGACCAAAGGCCAGAGCGCCCGTTTGAGGCCGACGCGCGAGATGATCCAGCCGCCCAAGAGTCCGCCCAGCGTCAGCGCGATCAGGCCCACCGTGCCATAAGCAATGCCCACCTGTTTGGTGCTCAGGGCCAGGCCGCCTTGTTCGGCGCTGTCGAGCAAAAAGGGCGTGGCCAGTTTCAGCAACTGCGCTTCTGGAAAACGGTAGAGCAGCAAGAAGCCGATGCTGATGCTGATGCCCGGCTTGCGGAAGAACTCGGCGAAGACGCGCAAGAACTCAGTCATCAGCCCGCCCGCCGCACGTCGGCCCGCGCCGGGGGTATCGGCTGTCGGGCGTGGCAGCAGGGCCAAATGGAAGCAGCCCAGCAAGACAAAGGCGGCGGCCATCAGCCCGAAGACCAAGGACCAAGCGGTTTGCACGCTGCCGCTGCGTTCTTGCAGTTCACCGGCCAGATAGACCAGGCCGCCTTGGCCGCCAATATTGGCCAAACGATAAAAGGTGGAGCGCACGCCGACAAAAGCCGCCTGGCTGCGCTGCGGTAAGGCCAGCAAATAGAAGCCATCGGCCGCGATGTCATGCGAGGCCGAGGCAAAAGCCATCAGCCAAAACACCGCCAGCGTCATCTGAAAAGCCTTGGGGCCGGGAATGGTCAGCGCCACCAGGGCCAGGGCCGCGCCGATCAAGAACTGCAGGGCCCAAATCCAAGCGCGCTTGGTGTGGAACAGCTCGACCAGTGGCGACCACAGCGGCTTGATCACCCAGGGCAGATAGAGCCAGCTGGTGTAGAGCGCGATATCGGTATTCGACAGCCCCAGGTTCTTGTACATGATGACCGACAGCGTCATCACCACCACATAGGGCAGGCCTTGCGCAAAGTAGAGCGAGGGCACCCAGGCCCAAGGGTTGCGGCTGAGGGAAGAAGAGGAGTCGGACATGCGCAGGCGGTGGCTAGGAGCGTAAGACGGATGGAACCGAAGTGGCGGCGAGGGCCGTGCGACTGTAGCGCGCCGCTTGCTTGAAAATTTTTTGCATGGCCTTGTAAGTTTGCGCGTGCTGGCGGCGACTGAAGTGAGCAGGTCCATGGGTCTATCGGTTCATCGATCAGATGGCCGGATCTGCAGCAGTCACACCGTGGCTGTGAACTCAAACGATTCATCACCTTTTCAGGAGCATTCCATGCAAGCAACTTTCAAGACCGGCCTGAGCATCGCCGCCGCAGCCGCCGCCCTGTTCGCCACCACCGGCATCGCCACCGTGGCCCATGCGCAAGACGGCATGGTCAAGTGCAGCGGCACCAACAGCTGCAAAGGCACGTCGGAGTGCAAGACCGCCAAGAGCGAGTGCAAGGGCCACAACAGCTGCAAGGGCCAGGGCTGGGTCAGTGCCAAGACGGCCGCCGAGTGCACCAAGGCCGGCGGCAAGGTGGAGAAGTAAAAAAAGCTCAGCGGCCCGGGAGGGTTGGCAAGGTTCAGACTTGCCGACCCTCCGAGCCCCTTGTATTCAAAGCAGACTAGGGAGACTCCCGTGCCCACCCGTTCTTTGCAAGGCTTTGGACTCGGACTCAGAACCGAGCACTATGCGGATATTGCCGATCCTCTCGCGCCTTTGCCGGCCGCATTGCGTCCGGATTGGCTGGAGGTGATCTCTGAAAACTATCTGGTGGCCGGCGGCAAGCCCTTGCAGCATCTGCTGCGCATTCGCCGCGATTACCCCATGGTCATGCATGGGGTTTCGATGTCGATCGGCAGCACCGATTCTTTGAACCTTGCCTATCTGCACGAGCTGAAGGATTTGGCCGACCGGGTGGAGCCGGCCTGGGTCTCCGACCATTTGTGTTGGACCGGGGTGGATCACCGCAATCTGCACGATCTCTTGCCCATGCCCTATACCGCGGCGGCCTTGCAGCATCTGCTGCCGCGCATCGATCAGGTGCAAACGCTCTTACAGCGGCCGCTGGTTTTGGAGAACGTGTCCAGCTATGTTCGCTTTGCTGCTGATGAAATGAGCGAAGCCGAGTTCGTGGTCGAACTGCTGCGCCGCAGCGGTTGTTACCTGCTGCTGGATGTCAACAACGTCTACGTTTCCAGTCGCAACCACGGCTTCGACGCGCGCGACTACATCGACCGCTTGCCGCCAGAACAGATTGTGCAAATCCATCTGGCCGGCCATGAGGATCGGGGGGACTGCCTGGTCGACACGCATGATCACCCGGTCAGCGATGCGGTCTGGCAGCTCTATTGCTACACCTTGATGCGCATCGGCGCGCGGCCGACCATGATCGAGCGAGATGACAAGATCCCGCCTTTGCTTGATTTGCTACAAGAGCTGGATCAAGCCCGGCGGCTGACCCAGACGGTTTGCGGCAAGACCCCAAACCTGGCACGCGCCTCTCGACCCCTACGCCCTCTGCTTCCCTCACAAAGGCCGGGTCAGCCCCTGGCCCTGCAGCCATGAGCGCCATGCCGGGCCTGGATCTGCTGCGCCAGCAGCAACAAGACTTGCAAGCTTTGATCCTGGGCCAGCCGTCTGCGCGTCGAGAGCGCCTGCTGGCGGGCGGCGCGCCATCCGTCTATCAAGAAGCTTATGGCGCGAGGCTGCTTTCTGCTTTGCGTGACAACTACGCCGTGCTGCATCTGGCCATGGGCGCTGAGGCCTTCGATGCGCTGGGAAGCGCCTATCTGGCCGCACATCCTTCAAACCAGCCGTCTATCCGCTGGTTTGGCGATCAATTGGCGGCTTACATGAGCGGGCCTTTTGCTGAGCGCTTGCCGCATCCGGCCTTGGTGGACTTGGCGCGCATGGACTGGGCTTTGCGTGCGGCCTTTGACGGGCCCGACGCGGCGCCGATGACCCGGTCTCAGTTGGCCGCGCTCGCGCCGCAAGCCTGGGCCGCTTTGCAACTGCGGCTGCAGCCCACCGCACAAGTATTGAGCCTGGACTGGACGGTTGAACCCACTTACTTGGCTTTGAGTCGCAGTGAGATCGAGGGCCAGGGCGAAGCCCCCGAGCCGCAAGCCCTGAAACACGCCTTGTTGGTCTGGCGCGAGGGCGATGAAACCCGCTGGCGCTCGCTGGAGGCTTGGGAGGCCGAACTGCTGGTGGCCACGCATGCAAACAGCAGTTTTGCAGACTTGGGTGAGCTGGCGGCCCAGACCTTTGGCGCAGAGGCCGCAGCCGGCCAACTGGTGCAGGCCCTGCAGACCTGGGTGGCGCAGGGCTTGCTCGCAGAGCCAGAGCTCAGTGCTGCGTAGAACTCAGAGCCGCGCGTCGTAACTGGCTTTGTGTGTGGCGCTGCGCAAAGACTGGATCCAGCCCGAGCGATTCATGCCCGAGGCGGTGGTGCCGGTGATGCGGTGCGTCCAGTTGAAGGTCAGATCGCAGCTTTGCACCAGCGAGCTGTTGGGGCTGTTCGGGTTGTAATTCTTGCTGGCGTTGTTCAGCGCCAGATCCAGGTCCAGGGTGCTGATGCGGTAGCTGTTGCCATCGATGGTGTTGCCCAGAAACAGGTCATTGCTGTCGAAGCTGGTGCCGTCCGCTCGTTTGCAAAGCGCCGATACCAAGACCCCCATGCCGCTGCTCGCGGGCTGGCTCATTTGCACCTTGAAGGCGCCGGTGGACCGAGCGATCACAGGCACGCCGCTGGGCGAGACCACGCTGAAAGGCTTTTGCATCGTGATGCTGCTGGTATAGACCTCGCCGCCACGATGAAAATTGACGAACACGCTGGGCTGCTCGGTGGCATCAGCCAGTTTGCCTACATAGGTGATGCCCTTGCCGGTGTCGTCCGTCATGTCGACGCGCAGTGCGCCGATGCCGGCGGAGAGGCGGTCACTGCCGCTGCGGTAGACCACCGAGAAGGGGTTGTCCCCAAAACCCAGCCGCGATTCGATGCGCACCTGGCTCCCCTCTTGGGTGACTTTGTATTCGGGGCGAATGTCTTCAATGCGCAGCGTGTCCGACTGCTTGCAATTGCTGATGGCGCAGCCGGCGCTGTCAACGAAGTCGTTGATTTGATCTTGCAAGCCGCCGCCGCCACAGGCGCTGAGCATCAGGCTGCCGAGCAGGCTGAGGCCCAGGGCATGGGTTCGCAGTGTGGTCGATCGGGTCTGGCCGGTGGCGGGCAGTGCGCATGTCGGAGTCTTGTCGGTTGCGTCCATGTTGGGTTCTCCCTGTGGATAAGGCGGCGGGCGGGTGAGGACCTGAGCGCCAGGAATCGTGTCCCTTGTTATCAGCGCCGCCGCAGTGTCTCCGTTTGCAGGCTTTGTCTGTGCTGTGCTGCCGCGAGTGTTGAAAGCTGCGCCTCGGCGGCTCATCTGGCGCTACCTTTCTAGGGGTCAGTCCCCGCTTTCTGTGACATATTTCTCGGGCATCATGGCGTGCCGTCGCGCCGTTAGAGGACGGCCGGACGGTTTGACACATCTAGAGAGGAAAAATAATGAAAGCATTTGGCGCCGAGTTTCTGGGCACGTTTTGGTTGGTCCTGGGCGGCTGTGGCAGTGCCGTGTTGGCGGCTGCCTTCCCTGAGTTGGGCATTGGTTTCACCGGCGTGTCGCTGGCCTTCGGCTTGACCGTGCTGACCATGGCTTATGCCGTGGGTCATATCTCGGGCGGGCATTTCAACCCGGCCGTGTCGGTGGGTCTGTTCGTCGGCGGTCGTTTCCCGGCGTCCAAGCTGCTGCCCTATATCGTGGCTCAAGTGCTGGGTGGTCTGGCTGCCGGTGGCGTGCTCTACCTGATTGCCAGCGGCAAGGCCGGTTTTGATCTGGCCGGCGGCTTCGCTTCCAACGGCTTTGGCGAGCATTCGCCGGGCAAGTTCTCCATGCAGTCCGCGCTGATCATTGAAGTGGTGCTCACCGCCTTCTTCCTGATCGTCATTCTGGGCTCGACCGACAAGCGCGCGCCGGCCGGCTTTGCGCCCATCGCCATCGGCCTGTGCCTGACGCTGATTCACCTGATCAGCATCCCCGTCACCAACACCTCGGTCAACCCGGCCCGCAGCACGGCCGTGGCCTTGTATGTGGGTGGTTGGGCTGTTGAGCAGTTGTGGCTGTTCTGGGTTGCGCCCATCGTCGGCGCCATCATCGGTGCGCTGGCCTACAAGTTTGTGGGCAGCAGCGAGCGCTGAACCCTCGACGGACTGAAGGGGCCGCTGCGTCGGCCCCTCACCTGGAGAAGCCGGCCTAGCGCCGGTTTTTTTGCGCTTTGGCTCGGGGTTTGCGGTGTTAGATTGACCGAACCCTTGTCGGCCGTCCTTGTCCGCCAGGGCTGGAGATCACCCATCATGTTTTTCGACCTGCCGGATTTGTTAGGCCCCTACTTGCTGCCGCTGTTGATTGCGGTGCCGCTGGCCATTGTGGTGTTCATCATCAGCACCCGCCGTGGTGATGATCGCGATGTAGGCGCTGCACCTCCTGTGCCCAGCCGCCCAGCACTTCCAAAAGCTCAGGACCTTCCAGCCGTGCCGGTGGCTCCAGCTCAGGCGCCAGCGCCATTCGCCAATGAATCGGCTCCCGCTGTTCCCGCTGCCACCCAAGCCGAACCTGCAAAGCCTGCTCCTGCCGTGCTGCTGGTGGACGACTCCGCCGTGGCCCGCGCCAAGCTGGGCAAGTTGTTTGAAGGTGCCGGCTACCGCGTCACCCTGGCCAAGGACGGGCTGGAAGCGCTGGATCGTTTGGCCGAACAGCATTTCTCCGTCATGGTGACCGACCTGGAAATGCCCAATAAAGACGGCTTCGAGCTGATTGCCGATGTGCAAGGCAGCATGGCTACCGAAGACTTGCCCATCATCGCCATCACCGGCCATGACGAAATGCAAGCGCGCGTGCATCAGGTGCAAGGCCTCTACGGCATCTTCAAAAAGCCCTGGAACGACCGCGAGTTGCTCAAGCGTGTGGAGACGCTCTCCAACTTGAGGCCGGCTGCGCGGCAGTAAACCATTACTGCGACGGACGCTTCGCCGTAGCTCTGCACGCGTCCTTTCGCTCCTCATCGATGGCGGCCACACCGCCAAGCTCTGGTACAAGCTCGAAGCTTGCGCGCAACATTGCGCAGAAGTGCGCGAGGCCAGCCATTCCCGCTCGATGCAAAGTCACATCTCGACTGAGCCGGCGGGCGTCACCGGAGACATCGTTTGAAGATTGAGACCACCCTGTCGGCGACCGAGGAGGAGCGAGCGCTTCTCAGTGAAGGCATCGTTCGCTTCAATCATGAAGTGGTGCCCGATCTTGAACCCGAGAGCGCCGAGGTCCGCTTCTTCGTTCTCGCACGCAATGACGCCGATGCGCTCGTCGGAGGCATCCGCGCCATCTGCTTCTGGAACGCCCTGCACATCGAGCTGCTGTGGCTGTCGCCCGAATGCCGCGGCACCGGACTGGGCTCCGAATTGCTCAAGGCCGCGGAAGCCAAGGCCAAATCGCTCGGCATGGGCCTCGCCCTGGTCATGACCACCAGCTGGCAAGCCAAACCCTTTTACGAGAAACACGGCTACGTGCTGCTCTCCACCATCGAGGATCTGCCCAAGGGGCATTCATCGCACCATCTTCAGAAGCGGCTGTAGGGGCACCGGGCCTTTGTTCTGGGGTTAGAGCCATGCACGGAAAAGCCAATCGCTTGAAAGGATTGTTGCTCCTGCTGATGGTGATGCTGCCCATTGGTTACTTTGTTTTTTCTGAAGACCCCAAGGTCGAAGGACCCGAAGAGGCCGTTCTTGAGGCAGCAGAGATTTTGCGAGTGCATGCACTCGCTTCGGCCTCGGTCGATTGGCCAGCGGCGATCGATCGAGCGCTCAGCCTTGTCAAAGAGTCTGGCCGTCGCAAAGGCCTTGACCAGGCCTTGAGGGGACTTGTCTACGAAGTCCAGGACGGACACTCTTTCTACATGCCGCCGGATCAGGCGAAGGCGTTTCAGGCGGGGCCGCAAGAGCCAGGAGCGCCCTCTGCGCTGTTTCACATGGCCTCGAGCCCAGCTCCTGTCCCTGTCGTGCAGGTTCATGGCTTTTTGTCGATGAACCCGTTGGTTTCTGTGCAGGCGGCAGAGCGGCTCGATCAGGCACTCAAATTCGCCCGCAAAGAATTCTCTTGCGGCCTTGTCGTCGATCTGTCTAACAACGGGGGCGGCAATATGTGGCCCATGCTTTGGGGCCTGAACGCTGTCCTTCCGTCGACACCGCTGGGCTATTTTGTGTATGGCAATGGGGAGCGGCAGCCCATTTCGTCGGCGTGGCCCGATCCTGGCATCAAGGCCGAGAAGCAAGACGCCAAAGCCATTGCAGTGCTTGTCAGTGGACGCACCGCCAGTTCGGGAGAGTTTGTCGCCGCCTCATTTCTGGCGCATCCCAATGCGCGGCTCTTTGGCGAACCCACCGCAGGCCTCACGACGGGCAATCAGGTGTTTCCGCTGAAGAGCGGCGGTCTGCTGGCCGTGGCAACGACGAGGCTGCTGACTGCTGACGGGACGCTGGTCAAGGGCGCGCTTGTGCCGTCGGTTCGAGCCGGGCCCCATGAAGCGCTTCGCTTGGCGACGGCTTGGGTGCAGAAGGAATGCAAGGGCAGTGCAGACCCAAGCCTTCTATCAAGCGGAGCGCCGAGGACTGTCCACTAGACCTGGTCTTGCGGTACTCGGCACACCGACGCAGGCCTGTGGCGGCCTGCATTTCCTCGCTCACTCCGCCAAATGGCACACCGCCTCGATATTATTGCCCTCGGGGTCGATGACGAAGGCGCCGTAGTAGTTGGGGTGGTAGTCGGGGCGCAGACCCGGAGCGCCGTTGTCGCGTCCGCCGGCGGCCAGGGCGGCTTGGTAGAAGGCGTCGACCTGGGCGCGGCTTTGAGCGCGCCAGGCCAGATGGCAGCCGGTGGTGGCAGGGGGACCGCCGTAGGGCGAGGGGCCATCGATGAACCAGACATCGGCTTTCTTGCCGTCGGGCTCTGCAGCGTCAGGGAAAGCAAATCCGACGATATTGGAACCATAGTGGCCATCAAAGGCGAGGCTGTAGCCCAGCGGCGCAAGGGCCGCGCTGTAGAAGGCTTTGGCGCGGGCGATGTCCGTCACGCGGAAGGTCATGTGGTCGAGCATGATGATGAAGCCAGGAGCGAGTCCTGTTTGGCTTGAAGTGTTGCGGGCAGGATAACTGTATATTTATACAGTTATCGGCGCAAGTGGCCTAACGTTTCAAGTCCTTGGACTTGGGTTCTAGTTTCAATGAAATTGGGCGGTCCACACCGCTCTAGCCCCCAACTCAAGGCTCGGCGAGGAAAAAACGTTCAATGCGCTGGTCCGGCAAGATCCACAGCAAAGCCACGCCAAAGTAGATCGCCAGCGAGAGGCGCGGGTCCAAGAAGGTGAGCAAAATGGCTGCGAAGTAAAGGGCTGGCGAGGCCTTGCCCTTCCAATCGCTGCCAACGGCGCGCTTGAGCAGAGAGTCAGCGCCTTGCGAGGCAATGATGGCCTGTTGCAGCAGCCAGTAGGAGAGGGCGGAGATCAGCAGCACCACGCCATAGAGCGCCGAGGGCGTGGCAGCAAAGTGGTTCTCGCCCATCCAACCGGTGGCAAAGGGCAAGAGCGATAACCAAAAAAGCAGGTTCAGATTCGCCCACAAGATGCGGCTGGTCACCTGCTTGCAGGTGTGCAGCATGTGGTGGTGATTGTTCCAATAAATGCCCACATACAAAAAGCTCAACACATAGCTGAGGAACACCGGCAGCAGAGCCATCAGCGCGCTGGGAGAGGCGTCATGCGGCACCTTCAACTCCAGCACCATGATGGTGATGATGATGGCCAGCACGCCGTCGCTGAAGGCTTCGAGTCGGGTCTTTCCCATGGTGTGTGTTTCTAGGATTGAGGTCGAAAGGGGAGGGGGCTGGAGCGCCGCCCCGCGCAGTTTGCCACCGCCTTGCCGGCAATGCGGGCCTGCCGTCCGGGCCGGGTAAACCGCCTAACCCTGGCCCAGGCCTCGCCCCCGATAATTCCGTCAACTGAGAACATGGATGGTGCAGCAGCTACGCACCAGGCACGCGATGAAACTTCCTAATTTGTTGGGCACAAAGAATGGCCGCTTGTCGGCCTTTTTCTTTTTGTACATGACCGAGGGCATACCGCTCGGTTTTGCCGCTATTGCGGTGGCCACCCAACTGCGCCGCATGGGCGTGGGGCCGGCCGAGATTGGCGCCTTCGTGGCGGCCTTTTATCTGCCCTGGGCTTTCAAATGGGCGTTTGGTCCGCTGGTGGACGTGTTCCGCTCGCAGCGCTTTGGCCATCGGCGTGCCTGGATCATTGGCACCCAGCTGATGATGGCCGCCACCTTGGCGGTGCTGATCTTCCTCAAACTGCCCGAGCAACTGGCTTTGTTCACCGCCATTCTCTTGGTGCACAACAGCTTTGCGGCGATTCAAGACGTGGCGATTGACTCCCTGGCTTGCAATGTCTTGCATGAGAACGAGCGGGGCCTCGCCAATGGTTTGATGTTTGCTGGCGCGGCCATCGGCCAGGCGGTGGGCGGCAGCGGGGTTTTGTTCTTGATCCCTTATCTGGGCTTCCAGTCCAGCTTCATCTTTGTGGCTTTGTGCATCTTGGCGGTCACCGGTCTGGTGGTGTTGCCGATGAAGGAGGCCTTGGTTCAAGCCAGCGCCGAGACGGTCCAAAAAGCCGGTTCGGGCTTGCGTCAAGCCGGGGCCGAAATGCGTGACTTCGCCGTGGCCGCCTTTCGTTCTTTCCTGGGCACGCGTGGCGCTTTTGTCGGCGTCTTCTTTGCCTTGCTGCCCGCGGGGGCCATGTCTTTGAGTCTGGCCTTGCAATCCAATCTCTCGGTGGAACTGGGCCTGAACGACGATCAGGTGGCCTGGCTGCAACTGGCCTCCACGGTCTCCAGCGCGGTGGCCATGGTGATCGGTGGCATCTTGTCGGACCACTTTGGGCGCCGCCGCGTCTTGACGATCTTTATCGCTTTGATGATTGTGCCGGTGCTCTATCTGATGGTGGAGCTTCTAAAAGCTGGCTACGTGATGCCGCGCCAGCCCGGCAGCGGTGGGCCGGCGGTGCCGCAGGCCCTGGTGACGGCGCTCTGGCTGGCCACCATCAGCTTCAATATCTTCATGGGCTTGATGTACGGCGTGCGCTCGGCCCTATTCATGGATGTGACCAACCCCCGCGTGGCCGCCACCCAGTTCACTGCTTATATGGCCTTGATGAATGTGGCGATTGCCTACACCGCCACCTGGCAGGGCCTGGCCATCGAAGCCTGGGGTTATCCGGTCACGCTGGCGGTGGATGCGGTGTTCGGCTTGGTCGGCCTGGCTTTGTTGCCCTGGATGAAAAAGCCCGCCAGCGAAGCCGAACAAATTGGCGATGCGCATGCCGCTGGCCGCGCCAGCCGCAGCGCCTTGGGCCTGGGGATTCTCTGTTTGGCCTGGCTGCCCTTTTGGACCTGGCGCGCCGAAACTGGCTCGGCTGAGGCTATCTTCAACACCTTCTTCACCCTGGTCTTTGTGGTGGCGGCGCTCTTCATGCTGGCTGGCCGTGAGGTCTTGGGCGCGCAAGCAGGGGCTGCGCTGCGCCGCGCTTGCCTGTGGTTGGCGCCCTTGTTGTTGGCGCTGTACTTGCGCAAGTATTTGGACGTTTTGGGCGCTTGGGCGACGCCGGCCTTGCACGGCCTGGCTCAAGGTTTGATCTATGCGGTGCCCATGGCGGCGGGCGCGGTCTTGCTGCTGCTGGCCCGTCGCAACTGGGGCGCTTTGTCGGAGACATCTGCAAGATGAGCAAGCCATCGAAAGTGAAGAAGTGGGCGCTGCGAAGCGGCGTGGTCTTGTTGGTGAGCGCCGGCGTGCTGGCGGCAGCGGTGACTTGGCATTTGCGCTCCTTGCGCCCGCTGCGTTCGGGGGACTTGCCGCTGCAAGGCCTGCAAGCCGCCGTGTCGGTGCGTTATGACGAATGGGGCGTGCCGCATATCGAGGCGCAGAACGAGGCCGACCTCTATCGCGCGCTGGGTTATGTGCATGCGCAAGACCGCTTGTTCCAGATGGAGATGCTGCGGCGCTTGTCGCGCGGCGAGCTGGCGGCAATCTTGGGCCCAAAGCTGGTGGAGACCGACCGGCTGTTCCGCACCCTGGGCATTCGCGCCCATGCCGATGCCTATGTGGCCCGCGAGTTCGCCGCTGCAGACACCCCCGCCAAGCAGGCCCTGCTGGCTTATCTGGATGGCGTCAACCAATACCAGGCCACGCGCCCGGCGCCACTGGAGTTTGAGATTCTGGGCATCCCCAAGCGGCCCTTCACGCCAGCTGACACCGTCAGCATTGGCGGTTACCTGGCTTATAGCTTTGCAGCCGGTTTTCGCACCGAGCCGGCGTTGACGCAGATTCGCGACCAACTCGGCCCCACCTATCTGAAGATCTTTGATGAAGCCTGGCGGCCCGATGGCGTGCTGCGCCAAAACCTGCGCCCCGGTGATTGGCAAGACCTGGGCCGCCTGGCCCAGCTGAGCCACAGCGCGCTGGAGCTGGCGGGCCAGCCACTCTTCGAAGGCAGCAATGCCTGGGCCGTCTCGGGCGCGCGCACCGCCAGCGGCAAGCCGCTGTTGGCCGGCGATCCGCACATTCAATTCGCCACGCCCGCCGTTTGGTATGAGGCGCATCTGAAAGCGCCGGGCTTTGAGCTCTATGGCCATCACCAGGCCCTCAATCCGCTGGCGCTGCTCGGCCATAACCAGCAATTCGCCTGGAGCTTGACCATGTTCCAGAACGACGACGTCGATCTGGTGGCGGAGAAGCTGAACCCGGCCAATCCGAACGAAGTCTGGCGCAAGACCGCCAGCGGTGGCGAATGGGTGGCGCTGCAAAGCCGCGAGGAGACGATCGAGGTCAAGGGTGCCGCGCAGTTGTCGCTGAAGCTGCGCCGCTCGCCCCATGGCCCCATCATCAACGACGCCTTAGCCGGCGCGGTGGGCGAGACGCCAATAGCCCTTTGGTGGGGTTTCTTGGAAACCGAGAACCCGGTGCTGGAGGCTTTTTACGCGCTCAACCGGGCCGATACGCTGTCGTCCGCGCGCAAGGCGGTGAGCCAGATCCACGCTCCGGGCCTGAATGTGGTCTGGGCCAATGCGGCCGGCGATATTGGTTGGTGGGCCGCAGCTAAATTGCCGATTCGCCCGAAGGGAGTGAACCCCAACCTGATTCTGGACGGCGCCAGCGGCGAGGCCGAAAAACTCGGCTGGCTGCCTTTTGAGAAGAACCCGCAGGAAGAAAACCCCGCACGTGGCTATATCTTGTCGGCCAACCATCAGCCGGCCGCAGCGGAGCCGGTGCCGGGTTACTACAACCTTTGGGACCGGGCCGAGCGGCTCGACTCGTTGCTACGCGACCCATCCATCAAATGGGCGCCGGCCAACACCCGTGCGCTGCAGCTCGATGTGCAAAACGGCTACAGCGCCCGGGTGCTCAAGCCTTTGCTGCCGCTGCTGCAGGCCGCGGCCAAGAGCGAGGAAGATCGCACCCTGATCGCTGAGCTGGCCGCCTGGAGTGGTGCCTACAGCAGCGAGGCCCGCGCGCCGGTCTTGTTCCAGCAGTTCTTGTTTGAACTGACCCGTCTGGCCCTGCAAGACGAAGTGGGCGAGAAGACCTTCAACAATCTGCGCCTGACCCGTGCCCTCGACCACGCGCTGCCGCGCCTGATGGCCGACCCGAGCTCGCCCTGGTGGGACAAGCGCGGCACCCCCGAGGTGGAAACGCAGGCGCAGCTGGTGGCTGAGGCCTGGGGCCTGACGCTCGCCCACTTGCGCACAGCGCTGGGCAGCGACAGCAAGCAATGGCGCTGGGGTTTCGCCCACACCGTCACTCACGGCCACCCGCTGGGTCTGCAAAAGCCGCTGGACAAGATCTTCAATGTCGGCCCCTTCGCGGCGCCCGGAAGCCATGAGACGCCTAACAATATGGCTGCACGCATAGGCCCAGCGCCCTGGGCGGTGGTCTACGGGCCCTCGACCCGCCGCATCATCGACCTGGCCGCGCCCGCCAAAGGCCTGGGCATCAATCCGGTCGGGCAGAGTGGTGTTTACGGCGACCCGCATTACGCCGATCAGGCGCTGATGCATGCGGCCGGCCAGTACCGTCAGCAATACTTGGCGGCCGAGGATGTGCAGGCCCACACCCGTAGCACCTTGACCCTCAAGCCGGCGGCCGCCAAATAGGCCGAGGACGCCGTCTGACCTCAAAGCTAGGGGGGATGCGGCCCAAGGATGGCTTGGGCCGCATCCCGCTGCCTAGAATGAGTTGAAACCCTGCGCCTTCGCGCAGCGTTTGCTCTGTTCTCGACTCACTTTGGAGCCCTTGCGATGATCCGTCTTGCTGTTTCTCTTTCCTCTACCGCGCTGGCTTGTGCGGTGGCCGCTTTATTGGCTTTGCCAGCGAAGGCGCAGTCGGTGGCTAGCGAAGTGGCGACGCTGTCTGCCAGCGCAAAAGACGCGCGGCTGAAGGCCGGCGAGGCGGTGGTCCGTGCCAAGGTGGTCGAGGTGGACTATGCAAATCGCACGACGACTTTGCGCGGCCCCAAGGGCGGGCTGCAAACGGTGCATGTGCCTGCCGATGTGAAGAACTTTGAGCAGGTTCGCGTGGGAGACGAGCTGGTGCTGCGTTATGCCGTGGCCGTGGCTGCACAGTTGGAGCGTGTCAGCAAGTCCGGCATTCGCGAGCGCGTGGAATCGTCCAGCTTGGCTGGCGCCCCAGCCGGGGCACTGCCCGGCGTGGCCTCGGCGCGCACGGTGGAAGTCTTGGGCGAGATTCGCGCTCTGGATCCCAAGACTGGCACCGTGCGTTTGCGCGGCGCGACCCGAAGCTTCAACTTGGCCGTGCCGGTTGATCTGGACATCAGCAAGCTGAAGGTCGGTGATGAAGTGCGCGCGGTGTTCACCGAGGCGGTGGCGCTCAATATCGAGCGGCCCGCCGCGAAATAAGCGGGGGCGACGAAAGTCGGGGCTTGCTTTGTGTTGCAATCAAGTCGCTTTGCCCGGTAAGCAAAGAGGGAGCCCCGCATGACCAGACCCAGTTTCAAATTTGGGCGCCAGCTCTGTGCATTGATCGCTGTGGGTGTGCTCTTGAGTTTGGGCATGCCTGCGCAAGCCGAGCTGCTTCCAACGCCGGCTGACTTGCAGGCACGAATGCCTGTCAAACCGCAAGAGTTCACGGTGATCGAGCCCCACCTTAGCTTCAAGGGCGAGCCACCGGTGCGGCGCCTTTACCGTGGCTATTCAGCGGATCAAGTGCTGGGCTTGTTGCTCGGCCCTGACTGGCGTAAGCGCTCGCAACAGGAGTTGGAGTTCAGGGCGCTTGACGGTTATGTCTCGCGCATTCCCGTCGAGCGCTTTGCCCGCTACAAGGCTTCGCTGGTGTTCGCCTTGGCTGATGCTTCGCAGTCCTTCACGGTGGACAACAAGGGCCAGAACGAAAAGAACGTGCCGCTCGGCCCTTACTACCTGGTATGGGACAACATCGGTGCACCCGAGTTGCTGGCCGAGGGCGCCTCGTACTGGCCGTACCAAATCACCCAGATCACCCTTCGTCAGGCCGACTCGGCGGCCCTATTGCCGGCCAGCCTTGGCGAGGGCGCGGCTCAGCGCTGGGGCGAGCATGCGCAGCTGGCGCAGAAGTACTGTTTGAGTTGTCACCAGATCAACGGCTTTGGCGGCGACAAGATGCCGCTGAATCTGGCTGTTCGTGCCAAGCTGCTGGACGATCGCAGCTGGCACGTTTGGCTGCTGACGCCGCAAGCCTTCAAGCCCGGCACCAGCATGCCGCCGCTGCCCGAAGCTTTGCCTCATGCGGAGCGTGAAGCTATTGCGGCCAAGCTGCACGCGTACTTGAAGGCGCTGCCGGTCTTGCCCTGAGGGCTCAACGCAGGTTCTTGCGCAAAAATTCCAGCAGCTTGGGGTAGGCGTCACCCTGCGCCTGGGCGTCGGCTGCTGGCGTGCCGCCCATCTTCATCGGGCCGCGATTGCTTTGGGTGGTGGGGGCATAGCCGTTGCCGCTGATGGCGTGGCCGGCACCTTCATAGACCAGGCTGAGGGTGGGCAAGCCGAGTTTGGCGCGGCTGGCTTCGATATTGCGGGCCATGCCGCCGGAGTCCCAGACCTGGTCGTCGCTGCCGCCGACCAGCATCACCGGGCCTGCGTAGTTCTCGATCGGAATGCGCGCTGCGGGGACGCGCTCGGGGTGGGCTGCGCGGCCTGCGTCTTGCGGGCGACGGATGATGATGGGCTGACCGGACGCAGCATTGGCGAACTCTTCTGCAAAGCCTTTGTAGGGCACCCATGGCAAGGCCTGACCCTTCCAGCTGAAGGAGGAGGCGCTGTCCAAGCCTTTGACATCGGGCCCCCAGCCTTCCCAGACCACATCGGTGGGAACCACCGCGACCACGGCCTTGATCCAGGGCATGCGAGCGGCCGCGTTCAAGGCAAACTCAGCGCCCTTGGAGATGCCGTAGACGCCGATGCGTTGAGCGTCCACCTCGGCTTGCTGGGCCAACCAGTCGCGTGCTTTTTCCAGCAACTCCAGCTCGATGTTCTTGAAGGACGCAGGCAGTGCCGGCAACTCGGCGGGCGTGGGACCTTGGGCGCTCCAGCCGGCGGGTGAGTAGTAGGGCAGGCCCAGTACGGCATAGCCTTGCGAGGCCAACTCCGGCGCCATGGTCTTGGCCATATAGCTGCCGCCTTCGGAACCGCCGAGGAGGATCAGTGCTGCACGCTTGGCGCCGCCCGTTTGAGAGGAGAACTGCGCGCCGGGGAAGGTTTCGACCGTGCGGGTTTGCACATCTTTGGCGACGCGGCGCAGTGTCACAGTTTGCTCGCTCACCAAGCTTTCTTTGCCGCCGGCATCCAAGGCAAAGGCTTGCAGTTGCACGCGTTCGCTGTCGATAGCCGCAGGCTTGGCGCCTGACGGCACAGGGCTTGTCGGCACCGGCTGCATCGCCCAGAACAGGCCGCGCCCGTCAACCCCCTGGTAGCTACCCGCGATTGGTGCCTGCGTCGTCAGGTCGATGCGGCCGTTCGCATCCGCCTTGAAGCGCGCTTCGGACTCGAAAGCCATGGGCCCCATGAAGGTGGCCAAGCTGCGGCTGGCGCGCAGGCGCAACTCGCTGCCGGGCTTGAGTTGCTCGACGCTGATGCGCAGCGGGGTGCCCGCCAACACTTCGGCGCTGGGCAAGACGCGGATGCTTTGCGCGTGGCTGGGCAGAGCTAGGGCCAGGGCCGCTGCCAGACAGAGGCGGCGCAGGGTGGCGATGGGAGCGGTCGTCGACATGGAAAGTCCTTTCAAAAAGAGGTGTTCGAGCGGTTGGAAGATCAAAGCCAAGGCATGCCGAGCTCAGGCGCTCAGGGCCTTCAAACCCAAGATGCCGATCACGATCAACGCGATGCAGCCGATCCGGGCCAGGCTGGCGGGTTCGTTGAAGAAGAGCAGGCCCAGAGTGGCCACGCCCACGGCGCCGACGCCGGTCCACACCGCATAGGCAGTGCCAACCGGCAAGGTCTTCAAGGCCAGGCCCAGCAGCCAGAAGCTGCCCCAGGCGGCGGTGAAGGTGAGGGCGGTGTAGGGCAGCTTGGTGAAGCCTTCCGAGGCCTTCATGGCGCTGGCCCAAACGACTTCCAAAAGGCCGGCGATGAAGAGCAGGCCCCAGGCGAGGGCGGCGGGAGAGATCGATGTGAACATGGTGTTTGGCTTGAGACTTCTTGAGTTGAGATCGGTGCTTGATGAAGGGCGGCAGCTGCTTGATGTGTGCTGCGAATCTTCGCGGGCAGTACTTGCGGCGCGCAGCGCTTTGCGACGAATGGCGAGCCGGCGCGACGTTTGGTGGCTGAAGGGCTCAAGTAGCATGGCCCCCGTCCTCAATACCCAAGCCTTTTGCCCATGAGTGCCGTTCTAGACATCAGCACCGATCCCACTCGGCTGAACCTGCCCCTGATCCATCGTTTCTTGAGCGAGCAATCGACCTGGGCCTTGGGCATCCCCTTGGCCACGGTGCAGCGGGCCGTGCAGGGTTCCCTGTGTTTTGGCGCTTACCTGAGCGGAGCCCAGGTCGGCTTTGCTCGCGTCATCACGGATGGCGCCACCTTCGCCTATCTCTGCGATGTTTTCGTCTTGCCCGAGCATCAAGGCCGGGGCTATAGCAAGCGCTTGATGGAGGCCGTGATGGCGCACCCCGAGCTGCAAGACCTGCGCCGCTTTGTATTGGTTACCAGCACTGCACCGCTGCTGTATGCGCAGTTTGGTTTTGCGCCGGTGGCGAAGCCGCAGAGCTATATGGAGCGGCTGGATTCAGAGGTCTATCAGCGTTCTTGAGCCTGGATCGCGCCGCTGGCCTCAGTCGATGGGTGAGTGCAACCAATGCAGGCTGAACCAGTGTTGTTCATCGGTCCAGACCGGCCCAGGCCGGTAGCCGGCTTGGCCGGCCAATGCTTGAAAGCTGGCTACGCTGTACTTGTAGGAGTTTTCGGTGTGCAGCGTTTCACCGGCCTCAAACGTGTATTCCACGCCTTGCAGTTCGACGACCTGTTTGCGCAAGCTCAATAAGTGCATCTCGATACGCTGCAAGGGAGCGTTGTAAAACGCACTGTGGCTGAAGCCGTCTGCGGGGAATCGGGCGCCGAGTTCGCGCCGCGCGCGCTCCAGGATGTTCAGATTGAAGCGCGCGGTCACGCCTTCGCTGTCGTTGTATGCCGCATGCAGCAGGGCCGGGTCCTTGATCAAATCAACACCAATTAACAGGCCGCCGCCGCGCAGTTGTGAGGCGCTCAAACGCAAGAAATCCAAGGCCTGTTCGGGGCTGAAATTGCCGATGCTGGAGCCGGGGAAGAAGCCGAACCGGCGACCCCTGCCCGGCGTTGGCGCTGCGGGCAGCCGCAGCTCGCCGGTGAAATCGCCCACCTGCGCTTCAATGGCCAAAGTGGGGAACTCGGCCTGCAGCTTGCTACAGGCCTGCAAGAGGTGGGGGCCGGAGATGTCGATGGGCACAAAGCTGTGCGGCTGCCGCATCTGCTTGAGCAAGCAGCGCACCTTGTTCAGCGCACCCGCGCCGTACTCCAACAGTTGCGCGCCCGGGCCCATCAGATCGGCGATGTCGGTCGCATGCTGACGCAGCAGCGCCATCTCGGTGCGCGTCGGGTAGTACTCGCGCAACTGGCAGATGTGTTCAAACAGGGCTGAGCCCGCTTCGTCATAGAAATACTTGGGCGAAATGCTGCGAGGCTTGTGGCCAAGGGCCTGATGCAGGTCCTCCGCAAAGCCCTGGCGTTCAATCAGCTTCAGGCTTGGGGCTGCACTCATGGCCGAGCTCCGGTGTCGATGTCGCGGGCCAGGCGCAGGCCGCTGAACTGCCAGCGCGCCTGCGGCGGGAAAAAATTGCGGTAGCTCAGCCGGGCATGGCCTGGCGGTGTGGCCAAGCTGCCGCCGCGCAGCACCATCTGGCCGACCATGAATTTACCGTTGTACTCGCCCACGGCGCCGGGCCAGGGTCGGTAGCCGGGGTAGGGGTGATAAGCCGAGTAGGTCCACTGCCAGGCCTGGTCTTGCAGCTCCAGCAACTGCCTGCCGAACTCAGCAGCTGCCCCCTCCCATTCGGCCTCAGTCGGCAAGCGGGCGCCGGCCCATTCGGCATAGGCGGTGGCTTCATAAAAACTCAGATGCATGACGGGCGCATGGCGGTCCAGCGGCTGCAGGCCGCCCAGACCAAACACCTGCCATTCGTCCGCACCGGCATGCTTGGCTTCGCAGGGGCGCCAATACAGGGGGTGGCGCCAGCCTTGGCTTTGCAGCAGCGCCCAGCCGTCGGACAGCCAAAGTCTGGGCTTGGCATAGCCGCCGTCACGGATGAAATCGGCGTACTCGCCGCAGCTCACCAAGCGATTGGCGATCTCAAAACTATGCAGCTGCAGTGTGTGGCGAGGACCTTCGTTGTCGAAAGAGAAGTCTTCAGGCGGGGCGCCGATTTGGCCCAGGCCGCCGGGGTGCCGCAGCCAGATCAGGGCTTGTTCGGGACGAGCCGCCGAGGCCTTGCTTTGGTAGGCCGGCGCCAGGGGGTTGAGGCTGAAGGCGTGCAGGATGTCAGTCAGGATCAACTCCTGGTGCTGCTGCTCATGCTGAATCCCCAACTCCAGCAGCGCGTGCGCTTGGCGCCAGATGTCTTCTTCTGCTTGCAAGATGAAGTCGTGCAGCGCCTGGTCGATGTGGGCCCGGTAGGCCTGCACTTCGGCCAGCGAGGGCCGACTCAGCAGGCCGCGCTGCGGGCGCGGATGACGTGCGCCCAGCGATTCGTAATAGGAGTTGAACAGTTGCGCAAAGACCGGGTCAAAGACCTGATAGCCGGGCGACCAAGCTTGCAAGATCAAGGTTTCGAAAAACCAGCTGGTATGGGCTTGGTGCCATTTGCAGGGGCTGGCATCGGGCATGGACTGCAGCGCCTGGTCCTCGGCTGAAAGCGCTGCGGCCAGGGCGGTGGTGTGCTGGCGAACGGCTTGCAGCCGCTGCAAACAAGCCCGCCGGGGGGCGGAGCGGCTTTCGCTGGAGTCGTCGGCTGGGCTGGGTCTCACGCTTCGGTCTCCTGTCAGCGGGGCCAAGTCACCATAGCCTAGATTTACGAAAACTGCATGAAGCTTTGCCAGACCGGCCCGCCGGCTAGCGCGGCTTGCTGACAGGACGGTGGCAGCAGTGCCGCCGAAGTTTGGCCTAGCATTGCACTTCCACTGACTTCTGGGGATATGCGTGGCCGCGAAATCCGTTCAAACCTGGCTGGAAGACATTCGCTTGATGAGCGAGCTGAACTTTCAGATCGTCGAAGCCGTGCGAGCGCTGCTGAAGACGCAGTGCCAGCCCCTGAGCGAGGAACTGAAGTACGGCGGCATCTTGTTCAGCTCGGGGCTGCAGTTCTGTGGCGTGTTCGCCTACAAGGCCCATGTCTCGGTGGAGTTCGGCCAGGGCGCCTTGATCCAAGACCCTTGGGGCCACTTGGAAGGCGAGGGCAAAGGGCGCCGCCATCTCAAGCTGCGCAGCTTGGACGACATTCAAAGCAAGTCGCTCGCCGGTTACTTGCCCTTGGCCTTGGCGGCCGCCAAGCAAGCGCAGGCGGCTTGACTGAGCTTTGCGGGGCTCAGCCGACCGCCAGGCTTTGCCGCAAGACCGGCGTGGCCTGCTCCACCGGCCCCAGCAGCAGCGGCCAGATGCGCTCGCCCAGGTCGCGGCGGAACATGCCGAAATGGCCAATGGCGCGCAGGCCGAGTTGCTGCGGGTCCAGCGTCAGGCGCTGAACCTGGGCGGCGCTGAATTGCAAGCCTAGGTGATCGACGGCCGGGCCGGGGCCGAACAAGGTGTCGTCCGTCACATTCCACAAATGCACCGGGCCGGTGAAACGGTCGTAGCCCAGCTCGGCTTGCAGCTGCGGGTCGGTGAACAAATAGCCTTTGCGGCGGCCCCAGCGGGCCCAGTCCAGCGCGGCCGCTTTGGGCAGGCCCTGGGCGCGCGGGCCCAGCAGCCAGCCGGGCGCATGGCCCAAGGCATGGCCAAAAGCCGGCAGCAGCGCATGGAAGAACAGCGCCGCCTTGATGCGTTGCAGCCCGGCCCAGAAGCGCCAGTCGGCGGCTTGCGCGGCCACGCCCAGCAAGGCATCGGCCTGCTCAAAGCCCTCGGCCAGACCAATCGCCTGGCCGCCAAAAGAATGGCCAATCATCAGCAGGCCGAGCTTCTGGCCTTGCGCTTCTTTGGCTTCTTGCGCGGCCAGCCGCCGCTTGTGGCCAGCGCGCAGGGCGGCGGCCATGTCCAGGCGCGCCCAGTCGCGCAGCCCAGCGGATTCTTGCCGCACATGGCCCCGCAGATTGGGGCCGATGCCGCGGTAGTCATAGCTGAGCACCGCATAGCCGCGCCCGGCCAGCCACTCGGCAAAGCCTTTGTAAAAAGGGCTGGCCACGGCCATGGCCGGGCTGATCACCGCCACCGCCCGCACTGGACCTTGAGGGTTTTGCCAACGCGCCTGCAGCAGCCGGCCATCGGCGCAGCGCAGCTGGATGGCGCTGCTGTGGCCACTGCTCGGGCTGTCGGGTGTTGTTGATGTTCGAGACATGGCGGGTTCCTCTTCGGAGTCTTCTGGGGGCTGTTCAATGGCGCTCAGTCTAGATTGGCAATGAAGGAGCGAATAGACTGCGGCAACGCCACACATTGATATCAATCGGTTGACAATCAAGCCGCCCCCCACCATCCCACGCAGCCGCCGAACCGCAGCCGACCAGGCCTTGGACGCCAATGCGCTGGAACTCTTCGCCCGCATTGCGCAGGCCGGCAGCTTTGCGCGTGCCGCCCGCGAGCTGGGCCTGACCCGGGCGGCGGTCAGCCGCAAGGTGGCAGCCATTGAGACGGCGGTAGGCCTGGCCTTGTTTGCCCGCAGCACCCGCAGCCTGAGCTTGACCGAAGCCGGCCGGCGCCTGCAGGCCAAGGCCCGCGCCGTTCTGGAGGCCGCCGAGGGCGCCCGCCTGGCCTTGCGCAGTGAGCGCGACCAGCTCAGCGGCACTCTGCGCATCAGCACCGCGCCGGTGTTCGGCAACCATGTGCTGGCGCCTTTGTTGGCGCGCTTTCAAAGCCTGCACCCGGCGCTGCGCTATGAGTTGTTGATGACCTATCGGCGGGTGGATCTGCTGCGCGAAGGCGTGGACCTGGCCTTTCGCGCCACCGCCCAGCCGCCTGAGGATTGGGTGGCGCAGCCGGTCATGCGCTATGCGGTGCGTGCGTATGGCGCGGCTGGGCGGGCGCCGCTGGCCGGCCTCCAAGACTTGGCGCAGCAGCCTTGTCTTTTGATCGGCACCCATGAAGAAGGCGGCCACAGTGTCTGGGTGCGAGATGACGCGGCCGAGGCTGACGATAGGCATGAACTGCATTTGCGCGCCAGCGCCTGGGGCAATGATTTGGACACCTTGCTGGCGATGGCGCGGCATGGCGAGGGCGTGGTGCTGTGCCCAGACTTTTGTGTTGGCCCGCAGTCCGGTCTGGTTGATTTGCTGCCCGGTTGGCGCATGGCGGTGAATGAGGGCGAGTGGATTCAAGCGCTGACCCTGCCCATGCCGGTGGGCTCGGAGACCGCGCGGGCCTTGGTGCGCTTTGTGCGCGAGGCGCTGGCGGCTTCGGCTTGATTGGCTGATCGCCTGATCCGCTCAAACCTGCTGTTGATGACAAGGAATCTGCAGCTCGGCGCCTGAGGCTGCCGCGCGGGGAGGGGGCTGGCTATTCTGCCGACCATTCCTTTCAAACCCAGTGGAGCCGCAACTTGAACAGCACGTCATCGACTCACTTCTTCAGCCCTCTGACCGCAGTGGCCTCAGCCGCCTTGCTGTGCGCCGCGAGCTTGTCGGCTGTGCCTGCCTTGGCGCAAACCGCAGCCTCGCCAACAAGCACGGCTGCGGCGCCAGCCGAGCGCAAGGTCATCACCAGTGCCGATCAACTGCCGCGCCGCACGTACACCCTGGCCCAACTGCCCAGCGCTTATCTGAGCGCGCCACTGGCCTCGCTGAAGCCCCTGGGCGCGCAGCTGGAAGCTGATATTCAGGCCGACTTGGCCGCCTATGACATCAAGGACGCTGCCACCTTGCGTGAAGCCTATGGCGCTCTGGCCAGCCTGGCGCAGCTGCGTGGTGACTGGGCTGCCGTGCCCGGCTGGACCGCCAAGGCCCGCGCCCTGCAAGAAAAGCCCGCCGGCAAGCAGACCAGCGGCGTGCTGACCGATTTGCTGGCGCAGCAACAGTTAGAGAAGCGCGACGCCGCCTGGCTCAGCGCCGAGGTGGCGCGACGTTATGGGGCGATGAACTGGGCCGAGGTGCAAGACACCCTCAAGGCCAATCGCGGCGGGGTCGAGACCTTCAACCCCGAGCTGATGATTGGCAGCTTCAAGGCCCAGCTCGATGTGATGGCGCAAAACGGCCAGATGGTGGTGCCCGCGCAGCTGGCGCAAGCCATCGTCAGCACCCGCATGCAGATGGAACTGTTAGGCCCCAACAAGGCCGCCATCGTGGCCGGCCTGCAGCAGGTGCTGGACGCCAACAGCAAAACTGTGGCCAAGGCCGACATTTGGACGCCGCGCACCTTCAGCATTCCGGCCGACGCCAAGGCCAAGCCGGTGCTGATCGGCGTGTGGGATTCGGGCGTGGATCTGACCTTGTTCAAGACCGGCGCCGCCAAGGGCCTGGCCTTCACCGATGAAGGCCAGGCCTCCAAAGACCTCTTGCGCCCGCTGGGTGAGGCCGAGCCGCGCTGGCCGCAGCTGCGCAGCATGATCAAGGGCGCCATGGACCAACGCGCCGCGCTCGATACGCCCGACTCGCGCCAGTTCCGCGCCACCCTGGGCGGCCTGAAGGCCGAGCAGGCCAAGGGCTTTGGCGAAGACATGGCCCTGGCTGGCCTGTATGTGCACGGCACCCATGTGGCCGGCATCGCGGTGGAGGGCAACCCCTTCGCCCAGGTCTATGCCGCCACCATGCTGTGGAGCCACAAGACCGAGCCGTCTAAACCGTCGGAAGCGCGCTCGCGCCTCACGGCGGCCAATTACGGCACGTTGGTACAGGGCTTCAAGAGTGCCGGGGTGCGCGTGGTCAATATGAGCTGGCGCTATGGCCCCAGCGCTTACGAGATGATGATGGCGTATCACAACCTCGGCGGCACGCCCGAGCAGCGCAAGGCCGAGGCGCTTCGCCTGTTCAAGATCGAACGCGATGCCCTGAACGCGGCCATTGCCGGGGCGCCCGAGATCTTGTTCGTGGCCGGGTCCGGCAATGAAGACAACAGCGCCGACTTCGAGGAGTACATCCCCGCCGGCCTGTCCTTGCCCAACTTGATCACCGCCGGCGCGGTGGATCGCTCGGGCAGCGAGACCAGCTTCTCGACCTTTGGCAAGACCGTGGTGGTGCATGCCAATGGCTTTGAGGTGGATGCCCCCATCCCCGGCGGTGTGCGCATGAAGCTCAGCGGCACCAGCATGGCCAGCCCGCAAGTGGCCAATCTGGCCGCCAAGCTGATCGCCTTGAAGCCGGAGCTCAAGCCCACCGAAGTCAAGGCCTTGATCTTGCAAGGCGCCGAGCGCATGAACGGCGCCGACGGCAAGCCGGGTCGGGTCAATTTGATCAACCCACGCAAGAGCGCGGAGCTGGCCGGCCTCAAGCTCTGAACTGGGCTTGAGCCGACTGCCCCCGATCTAGGGGGCGCCCTCTAGGTGAAAACTCACCGAACTCTATAATTGCTGGTTTTCTCGAACAGCCGCACAGCAAGCTTTGTTGTGCGGCTGTCTAGTTTTTTGGGCTTGTAGAAGGCGCGTCACCTCGCGTGCTTGCTGCGGTCCATCAATCCGCTCTTTCCCAGCAATAGAAGAAAGTCGTCCCCCGCAGAGCCAGGCTGCAGGGGCCTGCCCGATGAGTTCCGCCGATCAAGCCAAGACCCCGCGCCCCAAGATCCAACGCTTGCTGCATGTCGATGCCATGAAGGCCTTGGCGGCGCAACTGATCGTCTTGCACCATCTTTCGGCTTACGGGCCTATCTCGGAGAGTGTGCATGCGGTCTTGCCGCAGCTGATGGATTGGCTCTATCACTACGGCCGCATGGCGGTGCAGGTCTTTCTGGTGGTGGGTGGCTTTCTGAGTGCGCGGGCCTTGTCTGCCCAGGGCCAACTGCTCGACGGACGCTTGCCGGAGTTGCTCTGGCGTCGCTACCAACGTCTGGTTCTGCCATTCATGGCGGCGGTGGCCATCACGCTCTTGGTCTCGGCCCTGGTGGCGCATTGGTTGCCTGAACTGGTGCCGGCCTCGCTGAGCCTGCCGCAGCTTTTGGCCCATGCCACGCTATTGCATGGCGTCTTGGGTTATGACTCGCTGACGGTGGGTGCTTGGTATGTGGCCATCGACCTGCAACTCTTCGCGCTGTTGATGGCCCTGCTGTGGGTGGCGCGCCAGCTGGCTTTGCCGCGCGCCTGGCGCCGGGTGATTGGCCCTGGCTTGGTGATGCTGCTGACGGTGGCCTCGCTGTGGCTCTTCAATCGCATCGCCGCGCTGGACAGCTGGGCTTTGTACTTCTTTGGCGCTTATGGCCTGGGTGCCATGGTGCATTGGCTGGGCCTGATCCGCTATCGGCGCCTGGGCCTGGCCTTGTTGTCGGCCGCTGTGGTGCTGGCTTTGATGATGGACTTCCGTGAGCGGCTGCTGCTGGCGCTGCTCACCGCGCTGGTGCTGGCCGCTTTGCAGCAGCGCCATCAAATCGGCCGTTGCTTGCTGGCCGATTGCCCGCGTGCGCCCTATATTGCACCCTTGATTGCGCATCTGGGCACGCATTCTTTCGCGCTCTTCCTGGTGCACTTCCCCATTTGCCTGCTGGTCAATGCCTTGTTCGAGCACCGCGATCCCGAGTTCGGATGGCAAGCCTTGCTGGCGCTGCTGTCCGCTTGGGCCTTGAGCAATATGGCCGCCGTGCCTTTTTATCGCTGGATTGAGGCGCCTGCCGGTCGCCTGCGCCTTTTGCCTTTGCTGGCACGCCTGCTGCCCAAGGCTTTGCGCGCCTGAAGGGTCGAGTCCCCCCCCTCAGTCCAGCGGCTGGGTCTGCGGGGTGCGCTGAAAGGCCTGCTTGTTGAAGCCCAGCTCCGCAGCTCGGTCCAAGAGTTTTTGCAGTTGCGCCTCGTCCATCTGCGGCGTGCGCGACAAGACCCAGGCGTATTTGCGGCTGGGCTCGCCAATCAAGACATGGCGGTAGTCGCTGTCCAGGTCCAGCACCCAGTAGTCGCCATAAAACGGCCAGAAGAAGGTCACGCGCAGCTTGGCATTGCCGCTGCCGTCCACCGTCTTGGCATGGCCCGCCGTGCGATCCACCTCGCCATTGGCGATGCGGCAGCGGTTGATCACCTCCACGCGATTGCCATCGAGCCGGTAGCGCGCCTGCGTGTCTGCCACGCATTGCTTTTGAAAACGATTTGGCAGCAGCGCGATCTCATACCAAGCGCCCGCATAGCGCTGCAGATCGACGGCAGCCACCGTCGGCAAATGCGCGGTTTCAGCCGCGCGCGGGGTGCTGGCAAAGGCGCTCAAGCAGAGCAGGGCCAGAAGGTGTCGATTCATGAGTGAGTCCGGGATGTGCGCCGGGGTGTGCAAGGATCGGCAATCCCTGACCGTAGCAGAGCCGACAAAAGCTTAGCGCTTAACGGTCTTTCATCGCGCAGGTGTTCATGCCCAGCAGTGGGTAGGCCGGGCAGAAGCGGAAGATGCCGGTCAGCAAAGGCACGATGCCGATATAGCCCCAGGCACCCACGGTGCCGGTGGCGGCCAGCACGATCAGCGCCAAACCGGCGCTGATGCGCAAGACACGATCGGTGGTCCCAACATTGATCTTCATGGCAAGCCTTTCATGGGGAGCCGAGTCTGGCTCTGCGCCTGATTCTGATCCCTGCGCTACACCCAGCCTTGCGCCAGATCAAGCCCAGCCAAGGCCCGCGCAGTTCAAGGCGCCGAGGCTTCCCATTCGGCGGTTTGCGCGGCGGCGGCGCGGTTCATGTCCGCCAGGGTCTTGCCCGGCTCATCGCGGAAGCGCTCGTCCAGCACCTGCAAATCCTGGATGCGGTCAACGCGGAAGCTGCGGAAGTCCTGCCGCAGCTCGCACCAAACCGCCAGTGTCCAGACCTGGCCCCAGAACAAGCAGGCCAACGGTCGCACCCGGCGCTGGCTGCGGGCCTCGCTCAAGTCCAGATAGTCCAGCTGCAAAACCTGTCGCCTTTCGGTGGCCTCGCGCAGCAGGGCCAGGCGCTCGCGCATCTCGGGGCTCAGACCGGTCAGCGGGGCGAACAGGGCCAGGCTTTCGGCGGCGGCCCGCTCGGCGCTGGGCAGCACGCCCAGGATCTTCAGCATCGCGTTCTCGGCCTGGCGCGCCAAGCCGCTGTCCAGCTGACCCTGGGCCAGGCGCACCGCGGCCACCAGCGCCTGGGCTTCGTCCTTGGTGAACATCAGCGGCGGCAGGTCGAAGCCGGCGCGCATGCGGTAGCCCACGCCGGCCTCGCCCTCGATGGGCACGCCTTGCCCTTGCAAGGCCGCCACATCGCGGTAGACGGTGCGCGGCGACACCTCCAGGCGCTGGGCCAGGAAATCGGCGGTGGACAGGCGGCGTCCCCGGATCAAGTGGACGAGTTGAAACAAACGATCGGCGCGGCGCATGGTCGCCATTGTGCAGGTCCCTCAGGCGTGGGTGGCCGACATGGCACGCCATTTGCGTGTCTTGCTCATCCCCAAGTGCCTATGAAGAGAACGACCTTGGCCATTTTCGCTATCCCCGCTGCGGCTCAAGCCCGCCCTCATCTACCCCTTGGACTGGGAGCATTGCCCATGCGTACCGCCTACACGGGTTCCCCTCAAGCCTTGCATGTGAACCAGCGCTGCCCGGGCCAGATCTGGGTAGCAAGGGCCAGCGACAGCGCTGCTGCAGTCCATTCGCAAGCCCGCATTGAAGCCTTGGGCCCGAGCAGCCGCAGCGATTTGGCCGCCTTGCTCGCCGCTCTGAATGACGCTGAAGCGCGGCATTACCCCAGCGCCCACCCGCTGGCGCAGCGGCATGTTGATGCACTGGATCGGCCCAATTTGCGCCTGGCCGTGGTGCGTGATGCACGTCAGCGTGCCCTGGGGCTGGCTGGTTTGCAGCTCTTTGATGAGAGCGCCGAGCTGAGCAGCTGGGTGGTTACGCCCAGCCAGCGAGGCCAGGGCCTGGGTGCCGCGCTGCTGGCTGAGCTGGAGCGCGAGGCCTTGCGGCAGCGCCAACCCTTGCTGCGAGTGCAAGTCGCGGCCTCACAGCGCGGCGCGCAGCGCCTGCTGGAGCGCAGTGGCTATGGCCGTTGTGGCCCGTTCTCGGGCCGGCGCGCCGAGCCTTTCAGCTTGTTTTTCGAGAAATTGCTGGGCCTTTGAAGTCTTGTAAGCCTCGCAAGAAGGCTATGCCTTGAATCGCAGCAGCCATTCCAAATGCCTATGAGTACCGGCCCCGCCAGCGGCTGAAAGCCGGTAGGCGCGGGCCAGAATAGGCGCATGAACCCGCCCCGTAGTTCTTCAAGCCCCCGCCCCCGCGTCCTCATCATCGGTTGTGGTTTTGGTGGCTTGGCCGCCGCCCGAGCCTTGGCCGGCGCCCCTATCGATCTCACCGTCATCGACCGCAGCAACCACCACCTGTTCCAGCCCCTGCTCTACCAGGTGGCTACGGCTGGGCTTTCGGCGCCATCGATCGCCGCGCCCATCCGCCATATGTTGCGGCGCCAAGCCAATGCCACGGTGCTGATGGCTGAAGTGAGCGGCATCGACAAGCAAGCGCGCTGCGTCGATTTGTCGGACGGCCAGCGTCTCGGCTATGACTTCTTGATCGTGGCCAGCGGCGCCACCCACAGCTATTTCGGCCGTGATGACTGGGCTGAACATGCGCCGGGGCTGAAAACCATGGCGGATGCCTTCAAGCTGCGCGCCAAGGTCTTGACCGCCTTTGAGCGCGCCGAAGCGCTGGCTGAAGAGAGTGAGCGCCAAGCTTGGCTGAACTTTGTCGTCATCGGCGCCGGGCCTACCGGGGTGGAGATGGCCGGCACCTTGGCCGAGATCGCGCGCCACACCTTGCGCAATGAGTTCCGCCGCATCGACCCGGCCAAGGCCCGGGTGATTTTGCTGGAAGGGGGCGAGCGGGTCTTGGCCGCCTTCAAGCCTGAGTTGTCGGCACGCGCCGCTCAGCAATTGCAGCACCTGGGCGTGGAAGTGCGTTGTGGCTGCCGGGTGGTGGAGATTGATGAAGAAGGCGTCGAGGTCGAAAGCGCAAGCGGGCGCCAACGCATCGAGGCGCGCACCCGGGTCTGGGCCGCCGGGGTCGCCGCCTCGCCGCTGGGCCGCATGTTGGCGGTGCCCTTGGACCGGGCCGGCCGCGTGCAGGTGGATGCGCGCTTGAACATTCCGGAGCACCCGGAGTTGTTTGTCATTGGGGACCTGGCCGCCGCGCTCAGCCATGAGCCGGACGGTTCAACGCGACCGGTGCCGGGCGTGAGCCCGGGGGCCAAGCAGATGGGCGCGTTTGCGGCGGCGCAGATCTTGGCCGTGGTGCGAGCTCAGGTGCGAGCCCAGGTGCGCGCCGAGGCGAGCGGCTCAGCTTCCCGGGGTCAAGTTTCGCGGGGTCAGGTCTTGCCTGCCGCGCCCAAGTTCCGCTACCGCGACTACGGCAATCTGGCCACCATCGGGCGCAAGGCGGCGGTGGCCGATGTGGGGCGCCTGCAGTTCTCGGGCTATCTGGCCTGGTTGTTCTGGCTCTTTGTCCACGTCTACTTCCTGATCGGTTTTCGCAACCGGCTGGTGGTGCTGATGGACTGGGCCTGGGCTTACTGGAGTTTTCAGCGCTATGCGCGTGTGGTGGCCGAGCCCGCCAGTAGCGAAATCAGCCGCAAGACTGAGCGCTGAACTTGCGTTGATGTTGCGCCGAAGGTGCATTGATCGTGCGTTGAGCGCACAGCTTCGAGCGCAAGCGCCGAAACGCGGTGGCCAGGGGCTTTGAAGGGAGTGTTCTGAGTCGTCTCCCCAGTTTGAAGTGATGCCGAAGCGCTGAAATAGTCCGTTCGGTCCTAGGACCGTCACATCCACGACCTATTTCCTCAATAGATTGAATGGAATCCACAAACAGGAGGATTCTGATGAGGAAATTTGTGTTTTCTTTGGGCAAGGTCGCCATCGGCGCCGCCATGTTGGCCACATTGCCCAGCGCCATGGCGACGGTTCTGAATTTCGACGACCTGCCTGACGGCGTCGTCACCGCCAACTACGGCGGCCTGGACTGGTCCACGGCCGGTTGGATTGCCTTCTCGACCCCGGCTGCACCGTACACCGCCAAGTCCGGCGATGGCCGCATCACCAATGAGTTCTTGGGCAGCGACGCCGCCAGCTTGATCCGCTTCGGCGCTGCCGGCCAAACGGCGCGTTTCGACGGCGCTTACTTCGCCGGCCTGGGCGGCGCCCTGCTGAGCTTTGAGCTCTTGCTGAATGGCCAAGTGGTGGCCACCAGCGCCACGCTGGACCCGTCGGCCACGCCGACCTTCCTGGCCAGCGGCTATGCCGGCCTGATCGATGCCGTGCGCATCAAGAGCCAGAACCACGGCGAGTTCGTGATGGACGACTTCAGCTTCACCCAAGCCGTGCCCGAGCCGCAGAGCTATGCCTTGCTGCTGGCCGGCCTGATGGTTGTTGCCCGCGTGGCTCGCCGCAAAAGCGCGGCCTGAGTCCAGCTCCCCCCAATTTTTCGAAAGCACGCACCATGACTCAACAAGATCGTCGCGGTTTCCTGCGCACTGTGGCCTCGGCTGCTGGCGCCTCGGCCGCCCTGGCCAGCTTCCCGCCCGCCATTCAACGCGCCCTGGCCATCCAGGCCAATAACCGCACCGGCACCATCCAGGACGTCGAGCACATCGTCGTGCTGACCCAGGAAAACCGCTCCTTCGACCATTACTTCGGCACGCTCAACGGCGTGCGCGGATTCGCCGACCCCTTCCCGATCCCCGTGGCCGACAAGACCGGCATCACTGGCCGTACCGTCTGGGTGCAGCCCAATGCGGTCACCGCCGTGCCCGGCCGTCCGGCCACGGGTCCAGTCGCGATTGCGCCTTTCCACCTGAACACCGAGCAGAACTTTGCTTTCATGCGCGTCTCGGGCACGCCGCATTCCTGGGCCGATGCGCAAGCCGCCTGGGACCAAGGCCGCATGAACGCTTGGCCCAAGGCCAAGAACAATCATTCCTTGGGGCACTTCAAGGAAAGTGATCTGCCTTTCCAGTTCGCGATGGCCAATGCCTTCACGATCTGTGACCACTACCACTGCGCCACCCAGACCGGCACCAACACCAACCGCCTGTTCGTCTGGACCGGCACCAATGACGGCCAGCGTTTGGGCAACGGCCCTTCGACCGACAACAGCCACGAATGGTTCAACCCGAACCCGCTGGACGACTACACCTGGACCACCTACCCCGAGCGCCTGCAAGCCGCCGGCATCACCTGGCAGGTCTACCAAAACCTGAACGACAACTTCACCGACAACGCGTTGTTTGGCTTCCGCCCCTTCCGCGACGCCTTCTACAAGCGCCCCGGCTACTCGGCCGAATTGGCCGAGCGCGGCATCAACACCCGCGATCTGGACAAGTTGCGCGAAGACGTGCTGGCCGACAAGCTGCCGCAAGTCAGCTGGATCGTCGCCACCGCCGAAGGCTCCGAGCACCCTGGGCCTTCCAGCCCGGCCCAAGGCGCGGACTACACCGCCAAGGTGCTGGACGCATTGACCTCCAACCCCGAGGTCTGGAGCAAGACGGTTCTCTTCATCAACTTCGACGAGAACGACGGTTTCTTCGACCACATGCCACCCCCGGCCGCGCCCAGCTATGTGGCTTGGGACGCCGACCCGGCCAAGGCCGAGTTGGCCGGTGCTTCCACCGCCGACACCGCCGGTGAGTACCACCACATCCTCAACGGCACACCGGCCACCCACCAGCACAAGCCCTATGGCTTTGGCCCGCGCGTGCCCATGTATGTGATCTCGCCCTGGAGCAAGGGCGGCTGGGTCAACTCCGAAGTGGCCGACCACACCTCGGTGATCCAGTTCATCGAGAAGCGCTTTGGCGTGATGGAGCCGAACATCAGCGCCTGGCGCCGTGCCGTCGCCGGTGACATGACCTCGGCCTTCAACTTCCGCGACCCCAACGATGCAGCCTTCTTTGACAAGCTGCCCAAGACGCTGGAACTGGCGAATCGCGCCCGTGCTTTGCCTGGCACCACCACACCGCCCACGCCCAGCGGCCTGCAAGCCCCGGTGCAACTGAGCGGCCCGCGCCCGGCGCGCGCCCTGGCCTATGAGCTGCACACCACCGCAGCCGTCAAGGTGAACCCCGGCCGCGTTGGCTCCAGCCGCATCGAGCTGCAATTCGCCCACACCGGCGTGACCGAAGCTTCGGCCGCGGTCTTCCATGTCTATGACCGCCTGAACCTGGCTGCGCTGCCGCGCCGCTACACGGTGGAAGCCGGCAAGCAATTGCTTGGCACCTGGCAGCCTAGCGCCACCGGCGCCTACGATCTGTGGGTCTTGGGCCCGAACGGCTACCACCGCCACTTCACCGGCAATGCACGCCGCGTCGCCGCGGCCGCCCAGCCTAACCCCGAAGTGCGTGTGACGCCGGACGCCGTCAACGGCGAGCTCATCATCGAGCTGAGCAACAGCGGCAGCTTCGCCTGCAGCATGACGCTGGTGGCCAATAAGTACTACGCGGTGGAGCCACAAACCGTCAAGCTGCCGGCTCGCGCCAGCGTCACCGTGCGCCTGCCGCTGAAGGACAGCGCTTACTGGTACGACTTCAGCGTGCGCGTGGTCGGTCAAGCCGACTACAGCCGCCGCTTTGCCGGCCACCTGGAAACCGGCGAGCCTTCGATCACCGACCCGGCCATGGAAGGCCCGGCTCAGCTGAACCAGTACCGCCTGCCGGTCTGAGTTCCGACTGCAGTTTTTTACCCCACTGTTTACCTTGTTTGATTCACGGAGACTTTTCAACATGACTTCCAAGACCCTGATCCGCGGCGCTGCCGCCCTGACCCTCTTGGCCGCCAGCCTGGCCGCTCACGCCACCAGCTTTGGCAGCAATCTGATCATCAACGGCGACGCCGAAGCCGGCGTGACCGGTTGGACCGCCTATGCTGGCACCGACTTGTTCCAGTCCGTCGACTACGGCAGCAACTGGGTGCTGCCCACCCAGCCCGGCCCCACCAACCGCGGCGCCAAGATGTTTGCCGGCGAAAGCTCGGCTTTCTCGGCCGGCTTCCAGACCGTGGACGTCAGCGATCTGAGCGCCAGCATCGCCAGCGGCAAGGTCAGCTTCGACCTGAACGGCTATCTGGGCGGCTGGACCAGCCAGGGCGACAACGCTCAGCTGCTGGTGACCTTCATTGACGCAGCCAACGCTGACATCAGCAACATCACCCTGGGCCCCGTCACACCCGCTGACCGTGGCAACCAGACCGGTTTGCTGTTCCGTCAGTTGAAGGGCTTTGTGCCGGTCGGCACCGCTCAGATCAAGTTCGATCTGACCATGGAGCGCCTGAACTCCAATGACAACGACGGCTACGCCGACAACCTGGCCTTCTCGCTGACCAATGTGGGCGCCGTGCCTGAGCCACAAACCTATGCCTTGATGGCTCTGGGTCTGGGCTTCCTGGGCGCCGCTGCTCGCCGCCGCAAGGCCTAAAGAGAAACCCCAGCCTGGCGCGTAAGCACAAGCCCGCGTCACAAAATCCCTAGTCGGCAAGGCCCGAGCTGCATAAGCTCGGGCCTTGCCTTTTTTATTGAGCCGGGGATTCGTGATGCGTCGTTGGAATGGTTGGGGTGAGGAAGGGGTGGCCAGCGCCTTGAACGAGGGGGCCTTGGACTTCTTGCACGCCCAGGTTGGGGTGGCCGAGGCGCCGCAAGACGCGGCTCTGGCGGCAGCCTTGGCGCAGATTCCGCCGTCCCGCCTGCCGACCCATGCCGGCCTGGACACCAGCGCCGAGGCCCGTTTGCGCGCCAGTTTCGGCCAGAGCCTGGGCGACTGGTTGCGTCTGCGTTTTGGCCGGGTCGGCCCGGTCAGCGACGGCGTGGTCTGGCCCGAAAGCTCGGCCCAGGTGCGAGCATGGCTGGACTGGGCGGCCCAGGTCGGCGCAGTGGTGATCCCCTGCGGCGGCGCCACCAGCGTGGTCGGCCATCTGACCCCGCCCACGGGAGATGCCCGCCCGGTGCTGACCCTGATGCTGGGCCGCATGCGCAGCCTGCTCAGCTTGGACCCCTTGTCGCAATTGGCGCGCTTCGAGGCCGGCGTCTTGGGCCCTGATCTGGAGGCACAGCTGCGCGCGCGCGGCTGGATGCTGGGCCACTATCCGCAGAGCTTTGAATACGCCAGCCTGGGCGGCTGGGTGGTGACGCGCTCCTCCGGCCAGCAGTCGGCCCGCTATGGCCGCATCGAGGCGATGTTCGCCGGCGGGCGCTTGGAAACCCCGCAGGGCACGCTGGAGCTGCCGACCTTTCCGGCCTCGGCCGCCGGCCCCGATCTGCGCGAGCAAGTGCTGGGCTCGGAAGGGCGTATTGGCGTGCTGACCGAGGCCTCGGTGCGCATCAGCCGCCTGCCCGAGCGTGAGGACTTTTTGGCCTTCTTCCTGCCCGATTGGGCGGCTGGCGAGGCGGCGGTGCGTGAGCTGGCCCAGGCCAAGCTGGGCCTGTCGATGATGCGCCTGGCCAATGCGACCGAGACGCTGACCACTCTGGCTCTGGCCGGCCACGCCAGCGCCATCGCCTGGCTGGAGCGTTATCTGGCCCTGCGCGGTTGCGCGCCCGGCGCCAAGGTCATGCTGATGTTGGGCTTCACCGGCGATGCGGCGCAGGTCAGCGCGATGAAGTCGCTGGCGCGCAGGGTTTTGCGCCGGCACAGTGCGGTAGGCACCGGCGCTCTCTTGGGCAAGAAGTGGCAGGCCAATCGCTTCAAGGGCGTCTATCTGCGCAATGCCCTGTGGGCACAAGGTTATGCGGTGGACACCATGGAGACGGCGGTGGACTGGCCGCGCGTGCCAGCCATGATGGCGGCGATGGAAGCCGCCGGCCGCGAGGCCCTGGCCGCGCAGGGCGAGCGCTGCCATGCCTACACCCATCTCTCACATGTCTATGCGCAGGGCAGCAGCGTCTACAGCACTTTTGTCTTCCGCATCGGGCCCGACTTTGAAACCGCGATGGCGCGCTGGCAGGCGCTGAAGACCGCCGTTTGCGAGGCCATTGTGCAGAACGGCGGCACCATCACGCACCAGCATGGCGTGGGCAAGGACCATGCGCCATATCTCGCGGCCGAGAAGGGTGCGGCCGGCATGGCGGCGCTGCAGGCCTTGGCCCAGCACTTTGATCCGCAGCGCTTGCTGGACTCGGGCAATCTGCTGCCTGGTGCGCCGACTCAAGGGCAGGCGCAGTGAAGCGCGCCGAAGATCTGGCGCGGCTGCGCGCGCTCGGCCGGGTTGATGTCTTGGTGATCGGCGGCGGCATCGCCGGGGCCGGCGTGGCACTGGAGGCAGCGCGGGCCGGCGCTTCGGTGGCCCTGGTGGAGGCGCGCGACTTTGCCAGCGGCACCTCCTCGCGCTCCTCCAAGCTGGTGCACGGCGGCCTGCGCTATCTGGCCCAAGGCCGCATCGGCCTGACACGCGAATCGGTGCGCGAACGCGAGGCCTTGTTGCGCGATGCGCCGGGCTTGGTGACGCCGCTGCGCTTTCTCTTGCCGGTGCGCGTGGGTGACAAGACCGGCCGGCGCGTGTTGGGCATAGGCTTGGCCCTGTACGACGCCTTGGCGCGGGCGCGCTCGCGCTGCTGGTACAGCGTGAGTTCGCTCTTAGAGCGGGCGCCTATCCTGGGTCTGCAGGGGTTGCTGGGCGGCTGGTCGTACACCGATGCGCAGACCGACGATGCGCGCCTAGTCCTGCGCGTCTTGGCCGAGGCGCGCAGCCTCAGTGCCCTGACGCTCAACCATCTGGCAGTGCGGTCTTTGAGTCGAGGCGAGAGCAACACAGAGGGAGTGGACGGCGTGCAATTGCAAGACGCGCTCAGCGGCGAGTGCTTCGATGTGAAGGCGGCTTGCGTCATCAATGCCACCGGCGTCTGGGCCGATCAGCTGCGCGCCAGCCTGGGCTGTGCGCCCAAGCTGCGGCCCTTGCGCGGCAGCCATTTGATGTTCAATGCCTGGCGCCTGCCGGTGGCGCAGGCCCTGGCCTTCTTCCACCCCAAAGACGGCCGGCCGGTGTTCGCCCTGCCCTGGGAAGGCGCCACCCTGGTGGGCACCACCGATCTGGATCATGCGCCTGACTTGGGACAAGAGCCCGCCATCAGTCGCGCCGAGTTCGACTATCTGCTGCAGGCGCTGAACCATCAGTTCCCCAGCCTGAGTTTGAGCGAGGCCGATGTGCTGTCCACCTGGTCCGGCGTGCGGCCGGTCTTGGCGGAAGAGGGCCAGCAGGGCGCAGACCCTTCCAAAGCCACCCGCGAGCATTTCATCAAGGACGAAGACGGGCTGATCACCGTCACCGGCGGCAAGCTGACCACCTTCCGCGCCAGCGCCGTCGAGGCTTTGCGTTTGGCCGCCGCGCGGGTGCCGGCCCTGGCCCATGTGCGGCCGGATGCGGCGGTGCTGGCTCCCCAAGCGGATTTGTCTGCCCATTGGCCGGCCGACTGGCGAAAAAAATGGCCGAATGACTTGCGTGCCCGCTGGCAGGCGCTGTACGGCATCGAGGCGCTGGCGCTGCTGGCCTGCGCGAAAGCGCACCCGCAAGAGTTGGCGCGCATCGGCCGCAGCCCCAATAGCTGGGTCGAGCTGCGTTACGCCTGCCGCGCCGAAGCGGTGGCGCATCTGGACGATTTGCTCTTGCGCCGCAGCCGCCTGGGCTTGTTGCTGCCGCAGGGCGGCGCCGAGCTGCTGCCGCAGTTAGAAGCCATCATGCGCGAAGAGCTGGGCTGGTCGGCCGAGCAATGGGCCGCTGAAGTGGCGCATTATCTGGACCGGGTGGCGCGCTGCTACGCGGTGCCTGCGGAGGAGGGCCTGTGAGTACGGATCAACACCCATCCACCAGTCGAGACGAACTCTTGCTCGCCATCGACTGCGGCACCCAAAGCGTGCGCGCCTTGCTGGTCGATTTGCAAGGCCATATCCGCGCCAAATGCCAACAGCCGCTGGACGACTACAGCTCGCTGCAGCCCGGCTGGCTGGAACATGATGCTGAGGCCTTCTGGCAGGCGGCGGCGTCGGTGTGCCGGGGCTTGTGGGCCCAGCATGCGGATCTGCGGGCCTGCGTCAAAGGCGTGGTGGTGACCACCCAGCGCGGCACCTTGGTGCCTGTGGATGCGGCCGGCAAGGCGCTGCGGCCCTTCATCATCTGGCTGGACCAGCGCCGCGCCAGCCGTGCGCCGCGCGTCAGCCCCTGGTGGGCGCTGGCCTTCAAGGCCGCCGGAGTCAGCGCCACCATCGACTATTTCGGCCGCGAGGCCGAGCTGAACTGGATTGCCGAGCATGAGCCCGAACGCCATGCCTTGACGCACAAGGTGCTCTTGGTGTCCGGTTGGTTGAACTACCGCCTGACCGGCCGCTTTGCCGATTCGGTGGGCTCGCAAGTGGGCTATCTGCCCTTTGACTTCAAGCGCCAGGACTGGGCCCCGGCCTGGGACTGGAAGTGGCAGGCCTTGCAGGTGCGGCGTGAGCAGATGCCCGAGTTGCTGCCGGTGGGCAGTTTGATCGGCGGGCTGACGCGCGAGGCCGCTGAAGCGACCGGTTTGGATGAGGGCCTGCCGGTGATTGCTGGCGCGGCCGACAAGGCTTGCGAGATCATCGGCGCCGGCGCTATCAGCCCGGAGATCGGCGCCATCTCTTACGGCACCACGGCCACCATTGACATCACCACGCCGCGATATGTGGAGGCCACGCCCTTTGTGCCGCCCTATCCGGCGGTGCTGCCCGGCCAGTACAACACCGAGGTGCAGATCTTTCGCGGCTATTGGATGGTCAGTTGGTTCAAGGAACAGTTCGGCCACCCCGAGTTGGCCGCCGCGCCTTTGGAGGGCGTGACGCCCGAGGCCTTGTTTGACCGCATGGTGTCCACCGTGCCGCCCGGCAGCCAGGGCCTGATGTTGCAACCTTACTGGACCCCCGGCATCCGCCACCCCGGCCCGGACGCGCGCGGCGCGGTGATCGGCTTCTCCGATGTGCACACCCGCGCACATTTGTACCGGGCGATTCTGGAAGGTCTGGCCTATGCGCTGCGCGAGGGCAAAGAAAAGATCGAGGCGCGCAGCAAGGTCAAACTCACCTCGCTGCGGGTGTCGGGCGGCGGTTCGCAGTCCGACGCCGCCATGCAGCTGAGCGCCGATATCTTCAATCTGCCCACCTCGCGCCCGCACACGTTTGAAACCTCGGGCCTGGGCGCGGCGATTGCCGGCGCGGTGGGGCTGGGCCTGCATCGCGACTTCCCCACAGCCGTGGCGGCGATGACGCGGCTGGGCCGCACTTTTGAGCCTAAGCCTGCCAACGCGCGGCTGTATGACGAGCTTTACAAGCGGGTCTATTTGCGCATGTACGAGCGGCTCGGCCCGCTGTATGGCGATCTGCAAGAGATCTTGAATACGGCCAGAGAGGGCTGATCCTGGGGTGAGCAAGGATGGTGGCCGCCTTGGGCCTGCGGCACACTGCCGGCCATGTCGGTTTCTTCTCCTGATATTCAGCACGGGCCTCAGCTCTTGAATTCCCCCTTGAGCAGCCTGCCGCCGCCCGCGCAGGCCCGCGTGGTTGGGGCCTATGCCAAGACGGCGGTGGACACCGCGCGCGAGCTGGGCGCCGATATGGCGCAGCTGGCCGAGGCTTGTGGCCTGCCGGAGATCGCCCAGCCCGGCGCGGCCTTGCCGGAGGCCATCCCGGTACAGCGCTATATCGCGCTGCTGAATGCTGCTGCGCTGCAATTGGACGATGTGTTCTTCGGCCTGCATGTGGGCCAGCGCATGGGCCTCTCGACCTTTGCCAGCTACGGCCTGGTGCTTTGCACCTGCGCCAACTTCCGCGCAGCCGCCGAGCAGACGCGCCGCTTCGAAGGCTTGGCCCATGATCTGGGCCGCTCGGAGATCGTGGTCGAGGATGCCGTCGATGGCAGCTTGGCGCTGGCGCATTACCGCTGGCATTCGCCCTGGTTGGATCAGCCCGGCGCGCGTCATCTGAGCGAAAGCGTGATGGCCGGCATCCATACCTTTGTCAGCTGGTTGGCCGGCGGCGCCAGTGTGCCGGCCTATGCACTGGCCTTTGTGCACGCCGCGCCGGAGGACGCCGATCTGGCCGAGTATCAGCGGGTGTTTGGCGCACCGGTGCGCTTTGGCGCCCGCGTCACCGAGGCCAGCTTCCCGGCCTTGGTGCTGGATCTGCCACTGCCCAATGCCGATGTCGGCATGTTCCCGCCGCTGCTGCGCGCCGCCGAGGAGCGCTTGGCGCAGCGCTTGCGCGAAGCGGGCTTGGTTGAGGGGCAAGCCAGCGCGAATGCAGCCGCGCCCGAGCCCGCCATCGTGCAAGCGGTACGCGAATGCATACGCACCCAGCTGCGGCATGACCGCGCCCAACTGCCGGCAGTGGCCGCCACCTTGTCTTTGAGCGTGCGCACCTTGCAGCGGCGCCTGGCCGAGGCCGAGGCCAGCTTCACCGCACTGGTGGAAGCGGTGCGCCGCGAGCAGGTGCAGGTCTTGCTGCGCGACCCGCAGCTCTCGCTGACCGAGATCGCGTTTCTGCTGGGTTTCAGCGAGCAGAGCAATTTCAACCACGCCTTTCGCGGCTGGTTTGGCTGCACACCGGCGGCCTGGCGCTCGCGCGCATCGGGCTGAATCAACAGCCGGTCAAGCGCCATCTGCAGTTCGTCGCAAGCACGGGGTCAGGTCTTGCGAGCTTTCCTAGGATGCGGGCATCTGCTCACACATCTTCAGGAGTTCTTTTCCATGATCCAGACCCGCCTCACTGCCTTGGCCGCATTTGCATTGGCCGCCACCCTCAGCGGCTGCGCCATCCACATCACCACCACCAAGGACGGCGACAGCGCCTCGGTCAAGACCCCCGGCTCGGCCAAGTTCGAATGCGTGGCCAGCCCGAGTGGCGAGTGCAACTACGCGCTCTACACCAGCCGCTGTGAGTCCGTGGGCGGCGACAGCAACACGCCCACCACCACCTGCACCCACCAGGTGTTCGAGCAGTTCAAGCTCAACGTGGGCCAAACCCGCCAGGTCAACCATCTGCCGTCTGGCTACAAGCAATGCATGAAGTCCAGCGGCAAGCCCGAGGTGCCGAGCTGCAATTGATGTAAACGGGACTTAGAGAAACTCGGCCCTGATATCCACCGAGGATTCCACGCCCACCTGCGCCGAATGCGCTTCTAGCCAGGCCTGCGCCTGCTGGCGGCCGGCATCGCGCAGGCTGCAGAGGTAGGGCCAGGCGGTGTCCATCTTGCTTTCCACTCTTTGGGCGACCATCAACTCGTCGCAGCGGATCGAGTGGATGCGCATGCGGCGGGCGTCTTCGGGATTGAGCTTGCCGCGGTCGATCAGGCTGGTGACGAAGGCGATGGCGCGCATCTCGCGCATCAGCGAGGAGTTAAAACTGATCTCGTTGATGCGATTAGCAATCTCGGTGGAGCTGCGCGGCACGCCGGGGCGTAAGACCGGATTCACATGGACGATCAAAACATCGGCCGCGAGCTTTTCATAGATCAGCGGAAAGATCGCCGGGTTGCCCATATAGCCGCCGTCCCAGAAAAACTCGCCCTCGATCTCCACCGCCTGGAACAAGGTCGGCAGGCAGGCGCTGGCCAGCACCGCGTCCACGCTGACATCGGCGCCGCTGAAGACGCGGATCTTGCCGGTCTCGACATTGGTGGCACTCAGAAACAGCTGGATCGGTGAGTCCTGCCGCAAGGCCTCAAAGTCGACCTGCGCCTGCACGATTTGGCGTAGCGGGTTGAAGTTCAAGGGGTTGAGCTGATAGGGCGAGAACAGCTGCGTCATGGTCTGCGCCCACAGATGCACCGGCGACCATTCCAGTGGCACAGCCTGTTGCGTGCTGTGCTGCAGGCCTTGCATAAAGGCATCGAACCAACTGGGCTGCAGCGGATGCACCCGTCCCGCGCCGGCGACCGCGCGCCACAGGTCTTGCAGTCCCTGGCGCGCGCCGTCGACGCCACCCTTTCGCCAGCCATCGGCCAGCGCCACCGCATTCAAGCTGCCGGCGCTGGTGGCGCTGATCGCTTGCGGCTGCAAGCGTCCGTCTTCCAGCAGTGCGTCCAACACGCCCCAGGTGAAGGCGCCATGCGAGCCACCGCCTTGCAGGGCCAGATTGATGGCTTTGACCGCCTTGTTGGCATTCGGCTCGGTCTTGCGGCTTGGGTTTCGCGGCATGGGCAAAGCTCCTCGGGGTTGCGTGCTAACCCCTGGTTTGCCAGTATGCCTGCGGCTGCTTGGCGTGCGTGTGCTTTTGCTTTGGCGGGCGATTCAGGGCAAGGCCGCCCATAGGCTTTTTGGCCCAGACAGGAGCGGCGCAGAGCCCCCAAGTGTCCTGAGCTCCGCCCAAACGAAGGACCGCTTCGCATGAAGCCGACGCTCAAGTGTGTCCCGAGGCTCTACTCGCTGATCGTTTCCGCTTGAGAGATGGCTTGTGCATCAGCAGCAGCTCTCGCAGGCAAACGCGTCGCAGGTGATTGCGCAAACACTTTGCGTTGCTTGCGGACAAAAAGCGCTGCGATTGCATTGAACCTTGCCCGCACTCAAGGGCGCTTGTTTGCGAAGAGCCCAACTTGGATTTTGGAGTCAGCAGTGAGGCACAACGTGGCGTCCTGATCCCACACATGGCCGAGGCGATTTGTCTGTAAGCGGCTAAGGGCTTGGCTTTGCGGCGCACGTTTAGCGCAAGGCTTCAAGGCGAAGATCAGGCAAAGCCTCAGCCCAAGGTCCAGCCAAAGAAAAAGGGCGCCCTAAGGCGCCCTCTCTACCCTCACGGCGTCGTGTTGACCCTCAAGGTCACGCCGCTGTAAGCCGAGTAGGCAAACAAGCCGATGTAGGCAAAACCGGCGGGTGGGTTGTTCAGTTGGCAGCTTTCGGTGTTGCCGTTGCTTTCACCCGCGCAGACGTTGTTGCCAGCGTCGGGGGCGCTGCCGTATTGAACGTACAGATCCATATCGCCGCTGCCGCCTGAGCTTGTGACCGAGAGCTTGGTGGTGCCGGCGGCCAGCTTGATCTTGTAGTAGCTCCAGCTGTTGGTGGCGCCGGACAAACCTGTCAGGACCTGCCCATTGACCAGCACCGGGATGCCGTCGGCTTTGACCGTCACTGGCTTGCTGATGCTGGCGCTCTTGCCTTCGTCGTCATCGACCTTCAGCGTCACGGTGTAGCTGCCATCGGCGGCGTATTCGTGGCTGGGGTTGGGTAGGTTGCTGCTTTGACCATCGCCAAAGGTCCAGAGTCGGCTGACGATCTGGCCGTTGTCGAGGCTGCGGTCGGTGAAGCTGGCCAAGCGCTCTTGAGCGCTGAAGTCAAAGGCGGCCACCGGCGCGGTGGAGGCCTGCGGGTCGATGTGGATGAAGACGGCGCTGAAGGCGCCCCAGTTGCCGGCGGCGTCGCGGCCACGCACGAAGACGATGTGGCGGCCGGGCTTCCAGCCGCTGGTGTCAATGCTGGCGCGGGCGGCTTCGACGCTGCTGTCAAAAGTGCCGTCACTGGGCGCCATCGGCTGCGCCACATTGCGCGACTGCCAAGGCGGGATGTCCACGTAGTACTCGGCCGCTGCAATCGCCTGGCTGGGTTCCACACCATTGCTGTTGTTGTAGCGGGTGTCGTTGAGCGTGGCGCTCAACTGCACCGGTGTGCCCGGGGCAATGCCTACCGAGGCCAGGCCGCTGACGGCCACGTTCAGCGCATCCGGGCCGGCCGGGGTTTGGTAAGGCGTGCGTGCCACCTTGGCGGCGTAGATCAGGGCCTGCAGATTGCTGGGCAGCAAGGTGTTGTTGTAGTAGCTGCACTGCTCGAAGAAGGCGGTGCCCAGCTCGAAGGTGAAGGCGGCCACGCCAAGCTCGCCATAGCTGGGGCCATCGCTGGTGCCGTCGGTTTCATACAGGCTCACCGAGCGCTCCGGCGTGTGGCCGTTGAAGAAGGCAAACTTGCGGCCCAGAGTGGCCAGCTGCGTGTCATTGGCCGAAGGCGTGCCGTTCGAGCCCCAGGGCCAGAGCAGCAGGCGGCCGTGGCTGTGGATGTCGAGGTGGATGCCGCTGGTGTCGGCCGGTGCAGCATCGTTGCGGTTCGGGCCGCGGCGGTCTTTCCAGAGGCTGCGGATATAGGCTTCGATGGCCTGGGTTTCGGGCTCGGAGGCGCCGCTGGGGCCGCGATAGGTTTCGGCGCAGGCATTGCCGCTGGAGCCGGCGGCGGTGCTGAACCAATCAAACCCGAAGTTACGGTTCAGGTCGGCGCCGCGGCTGTTGCTGGTGGCGCCGCAATAGTTGCGGTTGGTGTTCTTGCGCCAGAGCAGGCCGGTCTCGGCTTTCTTGCGCCCGTCGGGGTTGGTGGCCAGCAGCAGGTGGATCTCGTGGTGATCGAGGATCCAGGTCATGTCGGCATCGACGCCGTAGCCATTGACCAGGCGCTTGGCAAACTCCAGCACCAGCGGCGTGGTGGCGTACTCGCGGGCGTGGATGCCGGCGTTGATGAAGAGCTTGGGCTTGGTGTTGCGCGCCCCTTCCTGGCTGCGGCTGCCGGCCTGGTTGCCGAGCTTGAGCACCCGCAGGTCATAGCCGCCCAGTCCCTGGGTCTTCTCCCAGGAGTCGCCGATGTCCACCCAGCTGGCCAGCGTGGGGCGGGCGGCGATCAAGGCGTCGCCCGCAGCGAAGACTTCTTCCACTGTCGGGTAGCAGCTGTACTCAGGGATGCCAGCGAAGGCCTCCGGCCCGCTCAGGCCTTGGCGCAGCAGTGATTGGCGGCGCTGCTGGCTCTCGGCGCGGGCTTGCGCTTGTTGGCGCTGCTGCCATTTGGCGTCCAGTTCCAGGCGGAAGCCCAGGGCGCGCAGCTCGCGCATTTCGCTGGGGCTGGCGTTGACGATCACATAACCGCGCTCGTATTTGGACTCCAGCGTCTCGAAGCGGCTGTGCGCAATCGCGCGGGCCTGATTGATGTCGCGGAAGTAGGCGCGGATCACGCTGCGCGGAGCGCTCTCCTGGCCTTTGATCTCATGGGCCTGGGCATGCGGGCTCCAGCTCATCAAGGGCAGGGCAGGCAAGCTCAGCAGGGTCAAAGTGCCCAGGGCAGCGCGCCAGGTATTTTTCTTCAGGCTCATGGGGTCTCCCTCGCTCGTGGCTGTTGGCTGTTGGCTGTTGGCGGATCGCTATTGGCTGCGAGCGCAGGCCGGATCAGCCGTGCTCGCCAAAGCGCCAGTTTCAGCAGGGAGCTCGGTCCAGGCCAGCGGTGAAAACCCGGCAGGGAAGATGCGGTGGCATGACGCCGAGTCGGTGTTCAGCCCGCTGCCTGTGGCAGGCCGGGAGCGGCGGCTGTATCAAAGCTGAACAGCACGCAGTCTTCGCCGTCGATGGCTTGCTCAGCGCGCTCGAAGCGGCTGCCCACCTTTGCTGAAATCGCGCGCGGCCAAAAGGCAGCGGCTGCTTCGTTGGCCTGCAGGTAGTACAGCTCCCAGACGCCGGGGAAGGCGGCCAGCACTTGCTGGAAAGCCTCGCGTCCGACGCCGCGGCCGCGATAGCGCCGGGTGACGAAGAAGTAGGCCATATTGTGTTGGCTGCCTGACCTTTGGGTCTCGGTGTCCACCACCGCAAAGCCCGCCAAGGCTGAGCCCACCTGGATCAAAAAGGGCTGCACGCCCGGCGTGGCCCACAGTGCGGCCTTGGGCGACACCGGCATGCGGCCCTCGGCGGTGAACTCGATCGGATACCAGGCGCTGAGCTCGTAGTTGAAGTACTGCATCATGGTTTCGATGCAGTCGAGTTGCCCTTGGGTCTTGGCGGCGAGCAGTTCAACAGCGGCCATGATCAAGCGCCCCTCAGCAGCTCGCGCTCACGTTCCCGGCTCAAACCCTGGCTCGGACTCGGCGGTTGTTCGGCCAGCCAACGCGCGGTGTCGCGCAGCGTTTGCAGCAGCGGGCGATAGCGCAGGCCAGCGGCCTCGGCGGCTTGGCTGCGCATGTCCATCATGGCGTTGTCGGCCTCGGGCAGCCAGTAGGGCAGGTCGGCAAAGGGCTGCACACCGGCGGCCAGCAAGTCGGCCTCGCTGCGCCAGACCAGGCTTGTTTCCGACGGGCAAGCCACTTGGCACGCTTGCAAAAGCTCGCCCATGCTCTGCCCATCGGGCCCGGTGGTGTTGAAGACGCCGCCACGTCCCGCTTGGGCTTGGCGCAAGCAAAACTCGGCGATGTCGCGCGCGTCGATCAAGCGCACGCTGCGCTCGGGCCGCCCGGGCGCCAGCACTGGGCCGCCCTCGGCCATGCGCTGCAGCCAATAGGGCAGACGCGGGCTGTAGTCATAGGGGCCGACGATGAAGCCCGGCCGCACGATCAAGGCGCGCTCGCCAAAACGGGCTTGCACCTCTTGCTCGCACAAGGCCTTGAGACCGCCATAGGCCGCGCCATAGCCGCCGCCGGCGCGCGAGCCGGTGGCGACATCCATGGCCTCGGCCGCGGCGATTTGCTCGGGCGTCAGCTGCGCTTTGGGCGAATCTTCTCGCGTGCTGGCGGCTAGGGTCGGGAAGACCGAAATGGTCGAGATCAAACAGTAATGCTCCACCGCATCACCCAGCAGCTCGGCGCTGCGCCGCGCGGCGCTGGGCAGGTAGCAGCTGCCGTCAAAGACCGCATCCCAACGCCGGCCACGCAGCGGGGTCAGGTCTTGCGTGCGGTCACCTTTGATCTGCTCGACGCCGGGGAACAGCGTGGCGCCATGATGGCCCCGGTTGAAGAGCGTCAGCTCATGGCCGGCGGCCAGCGCCGCTTCGGCGAAGTTGCGGCCGAGGAATTGGGTGCCACCGAGGATCAGCAGTTTCATCAGGCTTGTTGGAGAGAGGCAGTAGGGCTGGATTGTTTCAGCATTGCTCGGGTTTGCCGCTCGTCATGGGGTGCGTCATGGGGCGCGTCATGGGATGCAGGGGCCGGACTAAGATGCAGCGCCTTGTTCCGCCCAACGCCAATTGCCTCTTCATGACCGTGACCTCTTCCGCCCCAGCGTCCGAGCCTGAATTCGACCCGCGCGCCTGGGTCACGCCCGAAGACCTCAACCTCGCCCCTGAGGTGCTGGGCCAGCCCTTGGCCACGCCGCGCCAGCGTGCGTTGGCCATGGGCGTGGATGTGGCCTTGCTGGCGGTGCTGAACGGTTTTCTCAATGCCTTGCTGGTGATCGCCATGGGCTTGGGCTCCTGGCTTTGGCTGAAGTGGAAGCGGCCCGATCTGTTCTCGCGCGCCGGCCTGGGGCTGCGCCGAAAACTTGGGGCAACTGCTGGGCCAAGTTCCGAAGCGATCACGCCAGGGCGGCCTCCGCGTTTGGCTGCCTGGCTGCTGGTGGCAATGTTTGGCGTGCTCGGCGTGATGGAGATGGTGGATGAGCTGCGCACCGGGCACAAGACCGCTCCGGCCGTGGAAGAGCAAGAGGAGGCGGACGAGGCCGTGGAAGAAGCGCTGAAGCCGCTGACCAATGCATCGAGTGCGTCGGGCGTGTCGCCTGAGGAGGCGGCTTCGGCCACAGCAAATGCCGTCGCCGCCATCGCGCAAGCTGTCGCCGAGCCCGCTTCTGGTGCTGCCTCCGCCAGCGAGGTCGAGCGCCGCGCCAAGAAGCAATCTCGCCGCATTCGCCAACTGGAGGCCGAGCTGGAGCGCGCCAAGGCGCCACGCAGCCTGGCGCTGATGGAGGAGTACCGCTACTGGCGCGACAAGTTCGGCTTCCTGATCTTGCCGGCGCTTTACTTCACCTTGCTGCCGGCGCTGTGGCCCGGCCAAACGGTGGGCAAGCGGCTCTTCGGTCTGCGCATCTTGGAGCTGACCGGCAAGCGCCTGACGCCGCTGATTCTGTTCAAGCGCTATGGCGGTTATGCCGCCGGCATGGCCACCGGCTTCGCAGGCTTTTTGCAGCTGATCTGGGACCCGAACCGCCAGGCCATTCAAGATAAGACTGCGCATACCGTGGTGATCGATACCCGCCGGCCGGCGCGAACCTTCGTGGCCTTGGCGGATCAGGCCGCGCCCACCGAACCTGCGCCGGCCCTTGAGGCGCCCAAAGACTCGCCATGAGCGACGGGGTGCTGATCGGCCAGATCTGTCGCCTCACCGGCGCCACGCCCTAGGCGGTGCGTCTGTATGAAAGCCTGGGCTTGTTGCCCCCCGCGCGGCGGCGCGGCAGCTACCGGGTCTTTGATCAAGAGCATGTGGATGCCGTGGCCTTGATCCGTCAGGCACAGCAGCTCGGCTTCAAGCTGAAGGAGCTGCAGAGCTTGGCCAGCCAAGGGCCCTTGGTAGAAGCTGTCAGCCTGGGCTTTGCGCGCCAAGCCGTCGAGCAAAAACGCGAAGCTCTGGCGCAGCAAATTGCTGACTTGCAGGCGCAGGCCGGGCATCTGGCGGCCTTCGCGGCGATCTTGGCCGGTGCCCATGAGCTGGCCTGCGCCTGCCCTCAGGTGCAACAGCAACAGCAAGCCCGCAAAAAACTGACATCCGGGGCTTGACTCTGTCCCATGGGGCAGACCGCAGACTGCGGGCTTTCTTGTCCATCACAAGGCCCGCATGTCACCGAACCCGTCCCAGCGCCAACGAATTCTCATCATCAACGGCAACCCCAAGCCGAGCAGTCTGTGCCGCGCGCTGGCCGAGCGCTACGCCCAAGCCGCCGCGCAAGCGGGCCACAGCGTCGAGCTGATTCATCTGAGCGAGCTGCAATTCAAGCTGAGCTTGGACCTGGGCTATCAAGGCGAACAAGTGCTGGAGCCCGATCTTCAGCGCCTGCAGCAAGCCATTCAAGCGGCCGAGCATTTGGTGTGGGCCTATCCGGTTTGGTGGGGCTCGGTGCCGGCCTTGCTGAAGGGCGCGCTGGACCGCATCTTGCTGCCCGGCTTTGCCTTCAAGTACCACGCCGGCAAGACCATCCCCGAGAAGCTCTTGAAGGGCCGCAGCGCGCGCCTGCTGGTTTGCATGGACACGCCGCCCTGGTACTTCCGCTGGTTTCAGCGCGCCCCGGCGCACCACATGATGCGCCGCACCGTGCTGGAGTTCTGCGGCATCCAGCCGGTGCGCATCAGTGAGTTTGGGCCCGTCTTGTCGAGCTCGCCGGTCCAGCGTGAGCGCTGGTTGGCAAGGGTCGCCCGGCTTGGCGCCGAAGCGCATTGATGCAGGCAATGCAAAGCCTGGCCCCTACAGCAAATCACCGGGTCCGCTCATCTCAAAGCGATTGCGCCCCTCTTGCTTGGCGCGGTACATGGCGTGGTCGGCCTGTTGCAAGAGCTGGGTTGGGTCCAGCTCCTCTTCGCCGGGATAGCAGGTCACGCCGAGGCTGGCCGAGACCTGCAGGCGCAAGCCTTGCCAGCTCACCGGCAGGGCCGCCGCTTCGAGAATGCGCTCCAACATGGGCTCGCAAGCGGCCTCGCTGGGCAGATCGGCCAGCAACACGATGAACTCATCGCCGCCCAAGCGGGCAAAGGTGTCACCCTCGCGCAGCACCTGTTTGACATGCTTCGCCACGCCCACCAGCAGCGCGTCGCCGGCAGCATGGCCGTACTGATCGTTGATGGCCTTGAAGGCGTCCAGGTCCACATAGGCCAGCGCCAGATGGCTGCCGCGGCGTTTGGCCTGGGCCATGGCCTGCTGCAGGCGGTCTTGCAGCAAGACGCGGTTGGGCAAGCCCGTCAAGGCGTCGTGATAGGCCAAGTTGCGCAATTCCCGTTCATGGTCTTTCAGCGTGGTGATGTCGGAGAACAGCGAGACGAACTGGCTGATGCGGCCCTGCTCATCGCGGATCGCGCTGATGGTCTGCATCTCGGCATAGATCTCGCCCGATTTGCGCCGATTCCAGATTTCGCCCGCCCAGAAGCTCTTCTCGAGCAGATTGGCCCACAGCTCGCGGTAGAACTCCGCATCATGCCGGCCCGACTTGAGCAGGCGCGGGTTCTGCCCCAGCACTTCCTCTCGGCTGAAGCCGGTGATCTCGCTGAAGGTGGCGTTGACTTCGATGATGCTGCCATCGGCGGCGGTGATCATGATGCCCTCGCGCGCATGGCTGAACACGCTGGCCGCCAGCCGCAGCTGCGCCTCGGCTTGCTGGCGCTCTTTCACTTCACGGCGCAACTCGCTGACCAGGTCCACCGCCATGGCGTCGAAGTGGCGCGACAACTCGCCCAGCTCGTCCTGCGTGCCGGTCGCGCTGCGCACGCTCAGGTCGCCTTTGGAGATGGCCTCCACCGCGCGGCTCATTTGCTGCAACGGCCGCAGCACCCGCTTGAACAGCAGCACCGCCAGCCCGGCAAAGAGCAGCAACATCAGCACCGGGATGCCCACCGCCAGCCGCGCGGTCAGGGTTTCATAGGCCTGGCGCTGTTGATTGGCGGCGAGGCTCCAGCGCTGCACCGACTCGGTCACGGCTTGCGAATCCGCCAGCAGCTGGCTCAGGAGCAGGGCCTTGCGGCGGCCCTGCAGCGACTGTTGCTGCGTGTCTTTTGCGCCGATTTCGGCACCGGTGCCGGCCTTGTTTTCTCCAGCCACCAGCGGACGAAAGGTCTCACCCAGCTGCGCCACGCCGGCCGAGGCCTCCAGTGGCGCGGGCAGGGGCGACTTGGCGGTCGCCGCCAAGGCTTCGCTGATTTCACTGTGCAAGGCCCACCATTGCTGCACGGTGCGTGGTTCGGCATGCAGGCCGTACTCATGCGTCAAGACCAGCAGGGCGCTGATCTGCGTGGCGGCTTGGTGCGCTTGCTGCTCCAGCTGGCCCACCTCTTGCGACTGGCGCGTCAAATGGGCCACGCCCAGTGCCAAGCCCAAGGTCAGCAACAAGGCCGATGAAACCAGGCTCAGCAAGAGACTGCGCAGGCGCATGGTGCTGGGCGCTACTCAATCAGGCTGACCGCGCTGGGCGCGACCTGCCGTAGCGGCTTGGAGTAAATCAGCTCCAGATAGTTGCGCGGCCGCTCGCCCGCCACATGGCCTTCTTGCTGGGCCCAGCGCGACTGCGCTTCCAGCGTGGTCAGCAGCGCTTGATCCAGGCTGAGTCGGTATTGGTAGCTGGGCCAGATCCAGGCGATGAAGTGCTTGTCGAGTTTCAGTCGTTCGCGCAGCAGGGCCTGGGCCTGCGCGGGCTTCTCGGCTATGAAGCGCTCGGCCCGATCCAGCGCGCGTAGCAGGCGCCGCAACTCATCGTCTCTGGCGCCCAACAGCGCCTGGCTGGCCAGCAGATTGAAGCTGAGTCGGTAGCCGATGCTGCTGGGCAGCACGCGGCTGCCGGGCACCGTTTGCAAAATCTTGAAGGGGTAGGGCTCCCAGACGGCCACGGCATCGAGTTCGCCGCTCTTCAATTTGTCGGCCATGGTTTCGGGTTGGGCGTGCTGCACCTCCAGCAGGCGCGGGTCCAGGCCAGCAGCCAACAAGGTGGTGTCCAGTAGATAGTGGCTGGCGGCGCCCTGCACGGTGCCGATGCGTTTGCCACTCATATCGGCCCACTGCGCGATGCCTGCATCGGCGCGCACGACAACCTTGCTGTCTTTGTTGCTGCTGACAAAGCTGGCTATCACCGCGAACTGCTGGCTCTTGAAGCTACTGAAGACCACCACGGTCTCAGAGACGGTGGCCAGGTCGGCCTGCCCGTCCAGCAAGGCCTGCATGGCGCGGTGTCCGCCCAGCACCTCCTGCAGCTGAATCTTCAAACCCTCGTCGGCAAAGTAGCGCAGCTTTTCGGCCACAAAAATCGGCAGGCTCAGCGGTGTGGCCGACACGGCCAGACGCAGCGCTTCGGCAGCGCTCACTTGCGGAGCCCACGCTGCGCAGGCCAGGGCCATCAGCAAAGCGCGTCGCAAGCCTTGCGGCGCACCCAAGCCTTGGGTCATGCGCTGCCGCGCTGACTTGGGCTTTTGCTGCTCCTGGGTTCGTCCGCGATCCATCATCCCGCCCCTGACTTTTCACACCCTTGCCTTTTGATTCTGACATGAAGCGCCGCTCTGACCGCGCCGCGGCGCCTGAGTTCGAAACCGCTTGTATGACTGTTGTGTGTAGCTTCGCAGGGTCGGGCGCTCGGGCATTGCGTTGGCTTTTCTGGTTATGGGGCAGAATCGTTCGCGCTTCTATTCCGCTAAAGGATTCCCATGCAGCTTCGCCGCCGTCCCCTGATCCGGTCTTTGTTGGCCGCTTGCCTCTTGGCCCAAGGTTTGCCCGCCGCCATGGCGCATGGTGAACCCTCGGCCGAGCCCGCCGAGGCGCCTGCCGCGGCCGTGGCCAAGCCCAGCGCGGTCTTGTTTGAGAACGTGCGCATCTTCAATGGCACGGCCGACCGCTTGTCGCCGCCCTCCCATGTCTTGGTGGTGGGCAATCAGATCCAAGCCATCTCCAGCACGCCGATTGCCACGCCGGCCGATGTGAATCTGGTCAAGGTGGCAGGCGCGGGCCGCACGCTGATGCCGGGCCTGATCGACGCCCACACCCACATCATGTTCTCCAGCATGTCGAAGCTCGCCATCCTGACCTCGGATGTCGGCTTTGTGAATGTGGTGGCGGTGAAAGAGGCGCACGATACTTTGATGCGCGGCTTCACCAGCATCCGCGATCTGGGTGGCCCCTCGCTGGGTCTGAAGAAGGGCATCGACCTGGGTCTGGCCACGGGCCCGCGCATCTGGTCTTCGGGCGCCTTCATCTCGCAGACTGGCGGCCATGGCGACTTCCGTCTGCCGGTGGACTTGCCGGCCCGTCCCGGCGACTTCAGCCACAGCGAGCGCGTGGCGGCCGCCGCCATCGCCGACAGCCCTGACATGGTGCGCCAGCGCGCCCGCGAACAACTGGCCCTGGGCGCTTCGCAAATCAAGATGATGGCCGGCGGAGGCGTCTCTTCGGACTACGACCCGCTGGATGTGACCCAGTACACCACCGCCGAGCTGCGCGCCGGTGTAGAGGCCGCCGAGAACTGGGGCACTTATGTGGCCGTGCACGCCTACACCCCGCGTGCGGTGCGCCAGGCCATTGAAGCCGGCGTCAAGTGCATCGACCATGGCCAGATGCTGGACGAGCCCACCGCCAAGCTGATGGCCGAAAAGGGCGTGTGGTGGAGCTTGCAGCCTTTCGTGGATGACGGCAAATCCGCCTTTGCCGAAGGCTCGCCCAATCGCATCAAGCAAAAGCAGATGATGAGTGGCACCGAGACCGCCTACGCCCTGGCCAAGAAGTACAAGATCAAAACCGCCTGGGGCACCGACACCTTGTTCAATGCCAAGGAGGCCGCGCAGCAAGGTCAAAAGCTGGCGCAGATGGTGCGCTGGTACAGCCCGGTCGAGGTCTTGAAGATGGCCACCAGCGGCAACGCCGAGTTGCTGGCGCTCAGCGGCCCGCGCAGCCCTTACCCCGGCAAGCTGGGCGTGGTGCAAGAAGGCGCATTGGCCGACCTGATCTTGGTGGACGGTGACCCCATCGCCAATATCAACTTGGTGGCCGATGCGGCCAAGAACTTCGTCGTCATCATGAAAGACGGCAAGGTCTACAAGAACACCTTGCGCTAAGGCTCAGTCGGGCCGGGCCGGGCCAAATTGCGCCGCACCAGCTCCACATGCTGGCGCAAGGTGTAGACCCGGTCGGTGAAGTCTATCGGGAAGCGGGTGCCCAGCACATCGCGCTCGATGCGGTCCAGGCTCTCGCGGGCCTGGGCCCGCTCCTCGGGGCTGAGCTGGTGGCTCAGCAGGTCTTGCTCCAGAAACTTCAGCTCGCCGTAATGGCGATAGATGCGCCGGCTCTGCCGCCAGCTGCGCAACCAGGGCAGCAGGCGAATCAGCGGCAGCAGCAAGGCCAGCACCGGCAGCGCCATCAAGACCAGGCGCTGCACCAGATTGGCCATCCAAAAGGGCAGATAGGTCTGCAAAAAGGGCCGGCCGTTTTTGAAGTAACGCGCCGACTCCTCGGCCAGCGGGAAGTCGGTGCCCTGCGGGTTCGGGAACTCGCCCGGCCGCGCCAGCAGGCTGGGCGCGCGGTGGGTTTGGCGCGCTGCCTCCAGCAGCAAATAAGCCAGGGCCGGGTGCAGGTCTTCTTGAATCACCAAATTGGTGGTGGTGGCCAGCAGGGTGATGTCTTTGTTGGGCCGGTCCAGCAAGGGGCTGACCGAGCCGCGCTTGAGCACCACGGTTTCAAAGTAAGGCAGGCGCCGCGCCAGCCCCTCGGCCTGGTGCAGCGAGGCCAGGCGCAGCCCGTCCGAGGCCAAGAGCTTTTGCACCACCGGCGACTGCACCGAGGCCACCAAGATCAAGGCGTCGATCTGGTCCGCCAGCAGCAGCTCCACCGCCGCCATGCCGCCCTCGCTCACCAGCGTGGTGCCCTCCAGCGGGTGGTGGTGGCTGTCGGTCACGCCGTAGCTGCTCAACAGCTCCAGCGCCACTTTTTGGTTGCCGCTGCCGGCCACGCCCACCGCCACCCGCTGGCCTTTCAGCGGGCCCAGGCCGTCCGAGAGCCGCAGCGTGCGCGAGAAGATCCACACCGGCTCATGCGCCACCGTGGCCAGCGAGCGCAGCGGCGTGTTGGGCTGCTCATCGTCCTCCAGCGCTTCAAAGTCCGGCAGCTGGCTGTGTGCGGCGGTGGCCATGGGGCCCAGGCCGCCTTGCACAAAGCCCACATCGGCCTGGCCAGCATTCAGTTGCGCCAGGTTTTCCACCGAGCCGCTGCTGGGCTGCAGCGTCAGCGTGATGCCATTGAGCTTGAGCAGGGCCTGGTACTTGAGGCCGAACTGGTGATAGGCCCCGTCGGGGCTGCCCGTCACCATCACGATGGACTTGGGCGGTGCCGGGCTGAAATGCTTGACGGCAAAGTAAGCCGCCAGGCCCAGGCTCAAGACCAGGGCCAGCCAGAGCAGGGCGCGCGGGCCGTCGCGAAAACTACGGGTCAGGGAACGGGATGCAGACATGGCCGCAGTCTAGTGGCCGCCCCGTGGCCCGCGCATCGGGTCAGTCCCTCTGATACTCGGGCAGCGGCGCGCCGCAATGCCGGCAAAAGTGCGAGTCGGCCTGCAGGCCTTCGCGCAGGCAGGCGTGGCAGGTGCGCGTAGTGGGCGTGACGGCCCGCTCATCGCCCATGCGTTGCGCGGCCATCTCGGCCGTCATGATGCCGGTGGGCACGGCCAGCACGCCCCAGCCCAAGAGCATCATCATCGAGGCGATGGCGCGGCCCAGGTCGGTCTTGGGCGTGATGTCGCCAAAGCCCACCGTGGTGACGGTGGTGATGGCCCAGTACACGCTGATCGGGATGCTGGTGAAGCCGTGCTCCGGCCCTTCCACCACATACATGATGGTGCCCATGATCAAGACAATCATCAGCACCGCCGACAAGAACACCAAGATCTTCTTGGCGCTGGCCTTGAGCGCGCGCCCCAAGCTCATATAGGCGTTGATATAGCCCTGCAGCTTCAAGATGCGGAACACCCGCAGCAGGCGCAGCACCCGAATGTCCACCAGCGCATACAGCTCCGGGAAGAAGAAGGCCAAGTAAATCGGCAGCACCGCCAGCAAGTCCACCACGCCAAAGAAGCTGGTGGCGTAGCGCCAGGGGTGGCGCACGCAGGCCAGGCGCAGCAGGTACTCGATGGTGAAGAGCGCGGTGAAGGCAATTTCGGCCCAACTCAGCCAGCCTTTGTGCGATTCGCGGAAGCTCGCCACGCTCTCCAGCATCACCAGCACCAGGCTCAGCAGCACCGCCGCAATCAGCGCAAGATCGAAGTTACGTCCGGCGCGGGTGTCGGCCTCAAAAATGATGGTGTAGGCCTTGAGCCGCCAGCCTTGCAGCGGTTTGCCAAACTCGGGAGGCTTTGTACTTGCGCTATTCATGCCGCAAGCGTAGCTGAGAGCCAGCGGCATTCATGGGCCAGGCATGGGCTCGGCAGGCTTCCGCCATCCGGCTCATGGCCCGCCCATTTGTGGTCACGCCCGCATCATCAGCGCCGCCTAATCTCGCGCCATCTGTTCACCCCCCCACCCCATTGAGCTTGGAGCGAGCCATGAGCGAAAGCACGAAGAAGCCATCCCCCGACAGCCGTCGTCTCTTGTTGAAATCTGGCCTGGCCCTGGGCGGCGGCCTGGCTTTGCCCATGACCGGCGGCCTCGGCCGCGCTTGGGCGGCTGGCCAAGCCCCGGCCATCGTGGCCTCGGACGCTGAGCGCCCGCTGATGGAGCAAGGCATCCAGTTCGGCGACATGACCCTGGGCAGCACCATGCTCTGGAGCCGCGCCGACCGTCCGGCCCGCCTGCATGTGGAATACGCGCTGAACCCGCAGTTCACCAATGCCGTCAAACGCGTCGGCCCACATGCGCTCGACAACACCGACTTCACCGCCCGCCTGGACCTCACCGGCCTGCCCGCTGACCGCACCGTCTATGTGCGAACCTGGTTCGAAAGCCTCAGCAACAGCCGCGCCAAGAGCGAGCCGGTGCTGGGCCAGTTCCGCACGCCCGCGCTGAAGCGCGATGTGCGCTTCGTCTGGGGTGGCGACACCGCCGGCCAAGGCTGGGGCATCAACACCAGCTTCGGCGGCATGAAGATTTATGAATCCATGCGCCGTGTGCAGCCGGACTTCTTCATCCATTCCGGCGACACCATTTACGCCGACGGCCCCATCAGCGAAACCGTCACCGCCGAGGGCGGCCGCACTTGGACGAACATCGTCACGCCCGAAGTGTCCAAGGTCGCCGAGACCCTGGCCGAGTACCGCGGCCGCTTCAAGTACAACCTGCTGGACGAAAACGTGCGCCGCTTCAACGCCGAAGTGCCGCAAATCTGGCAGTGGGACGACCACGAGGTGGTCAACAACTGGTCGGCCTCCAAAGACCTGATGAACGACGCGCGCTACACCGTCAAAGACGTGCCGCTGCTGATCGCTCGCGGCTCGCGCGCCTTCCAGGAATACGCGCCCTTCCGCCCCTTCACCGCCGAAGAGAGCGAGCGCGTCTATCGCCACATCCCTTACGGCCCGCTGCTGGACGTGTTCGTCGTCGATATGCGCAGCTACCGCGGCCCGAATACCGACAATCTTCAGCTGACCGAAAGCAATGTCACCGCCTTCCTCGGGGCAGAACAGGTCGAGTGGCTGAAGGCCGCGCTGCGCCGCTCGCGCGCCACCTGGAAGGTGATCGCCGCCGACATGCCCATCGGCTTGAATGTGGGTGACGGCAAAGACGCCGCCGGCAACAACAAGTGGGAAGCTATCGCCAACGGCGACAACGGCCCCGCCAAGGGCCGCGAGCTGGAAATCGCCGGCCTGCTGCGCGCCATCAAGCAAGCCAGCATCAAGAACGTGGTCTGGCTGACCGCCGATGTGCACTACTGCGCCGCCCACCAGTACGAGCCCGCCAAGGCCCAGTTCCAAGACTTCGACGGCTTCTGGGAATTCGTCGCCGGCCCGCTCAATGCCGGCAGCTTCGGCCCCAACGGCCTGGATGCCACCTTCGGCCCGCGCGTGGACTTCTTCAAGGCCCCGCCCGCCGGTCAGGCCAACCTCTCGCCCTTTGCCGGCCTGCAGTTCTTTGGTGAAGTGAACATCGACGCCAGCAGCCGCCAGTTCCGCGTGGCCTTCAAGGACATCGACGGCAACGAGGTCTACAGCAAGACCTTGAGCCCGGTTTAAGCCGCGTGGACCTCGGCAGCATTTGCATCAAGGACAAGACTTCATGAAATTCACTTCACTCACAGGGGCCGCCCTGGCCCTGCTGGCCGCCGGCTCGGCCCAGGCCCTGACCGTCAGCCACATCGAGACCGAAGGCCAAAGCGCCTCGGCCCAAGTCACCAGCGACAGCTTGGGTGGCAGCCTGCTCAGCGCCGACATCGGCTTTGCGCGCGGCGCCACCGTGCGCTTTGATCTGACGCTGGACGCCGCCGACGAAGGCCAAGCCTTTGGCTTCAACGCGGTGATCAGCGCGCTGCAAGGCTTTGAGTTGCAGAACCTGGAAGTGCGCCTCAGCGGCGGCGCCGAGTTCGCCTGGGTGGGCAGCCTGACGCCGGCTTTTGCCAGCGTGGCGGCGCAAAGCGGTGACGCTGTGGCTCAGCGTTATCAGCTGAGCCCGGCCGAAAGCTTTGGCGTTGATGTGGGCAACCCCTTTGCCCACGCCGGCCAGAGCGACTGGCAAATCGGCAGCCTGGGCCTGAAGGCGGGCGACACGGTGACGCTGAGCATCAGCAGCGCCGTGCCGGAGCCGAGCAGCTGGGCTTTGTTGAGCCTGGGCGGCGCGGCGCTGATGGGCTTGGCGCGTCGGCGCGCCAAGACAGCGCGCTAAGAAGTGCGTTAGGTCAGCGCGCTAATTCAGCCGCAAGGCTCAAGACGCTTGAGCCTTGCGGCGCAGACGCCAGGCCAGACCCAGGCCGCCGAGCAGGGCGAGTGCGGCGCTGCTCGGCTCGGGGATGGCCGCCGTTTCGACGACCGTGCCTTGCAGCGCGAAGGGGAACTCCACGCTGAGCAGGCTGCCTTGGTCTTGAATGGTGCCGAAGGCGCTGCCGGCGATGGATTGCTGGGCATTGCCTTCGCGGGCATCGGCGGTGGGCGGCTGCCAGGGGCCGGAGCTGAGCGAGCCGCTCATGCTCCAGCGCAGCCAGTAGTGGCCGGCGCTGAGGCTGAGGTCGGGAATGTCGGCGCTGGCGCGGTAGATCGGGCGCACCTTGCTGGTCAAGGTGGTCGGGCTCACGCGGTAGCCGAGCAGGCCGCCGTCGCTCAGCGGGGTGATGCCGCTGGCCACGACCGGGCCATTGTTGGCGTCGTTGGCCAGGATGCTCCAGCTGACTTCTTTCAGCGTGAAGGCTGTTGCATTGTTTTGCAGAGCAAAGAAGTCAATGCTGCGGATCAGCCAGCTGGCGTCGCTGACAGTGAAGTCATCGGCCACCGCATTCTTGGAGCTGGTTTGCACCCCAAAGCTCAGGGTGAAGGCGTTGTTCGGCTTGATCGACAAGCCGTTGGCGTCCACCGCCGGGCCGTTGTTGTACAGCTCGGCGGCGCTGGCCCAGCCGGGCGCGGCGCTCAAAAACGAAGCGAAGGCCGCCAACAGGGTCAGGCGGAAGATGGGCCGTTGTGTCATATCGTCTGCAATGCTGCGTGGAGTCGGTGAAAGTGGATTTCAATCAGCGAAGGGCAAACGACACATCAGCGCGGCTGCCCGGCGCGCGAGTATCGCAGCCGGGCGTGACGAAGTAAGAAAGTTTGATCAGGTGGGTACGTTACGGATCACCGGGTCATGGCTCAAGCACAGGCCGGTGGCGTCTTGCATTACATTGATCGTGAAATTCAGTACGGCCGCTTTGCTGCAGCGGTCGCGCATCGCAATTTGCGTGGCGCTGATGGCCCAGAGGTCAGGGAAGTCGGTGGTGGCTTCGCCGAAGACGATCGGGCTCTGGGGGTCAAAGCTGTAGCCTGGCGTGACCAGATCGAACTCGATCAATGCGTTGCTGGTGTCGACCGTGATTTCCCCCGGCGTGCAGCTGACGGTGGGTGGGTCGGTGGCATCGCTGGCGGTTACGGTGAAGGTGAAGACCGGCTTGTCAGTGGATGTGGTGCTCATGGCTTTGGGTTCCCTGTTAGGCGTGTGTTTCGCGTAGCGCCCTCCTGCAACAGCGTTCGCAGCCGAATGAGGTCTGGATGTCGGTAGCTGGAGGCCTCCAGCTTTTCGGCCAAAGCGCGCGCTTCTGCAATCCTTCCGAGGCGAAATTGAGCCAAAGCGCTCACAGCCATCGCTTGCGCATCCGCTTGCGTGACATCTTCACGCACCTGCTGCGCGGCTTGCGCCCAATAGCGCTGCGCCAGCGCCACATCGGTCTCGGCCAGCAAGTGGCCCAAGTTCAAGGCGACCCGGGCGAGGACCCAGCGCTGTGGCTGGTTGAAGCGGGAGCCTGTTTGGCCGAGCGCTTGCATATCGGCTAAGTAACGCTGCATCTCCCCGGCGAGGCTGCGGCGTTGAGCCTCGGTCTGCTCGATCTGGGCCCGCAAATCGAGCAGGCGGCCGCGCAGATCGCATTGCCATCTGAGTTGTTTGGCATCACTGGCCAACAAACGCTCGATGTCGTTTTGTAGCTCGACGAGAAACGGCCCCAGTTGGGTCTCGCCGCTGGCCAAGCGAATCTCGGCCAGGCCCAGGCGCAAGGTGCTGTAACGCTCGACCCATTCGAGATTGCCCTTGTCAACTTGGCTCAACGCTTGGAGTCGGGCCACGGCCTGCTCTGAAGCCAGGCGCGCCGCTTCGGTCTGGCCGAGGAAGAACTGCGAGCGGCTGATTTCATGATGGGAATTTGCTTCCAACAATTGCAGTTGCCGGTCGTTGGCGGCGCCAGGGATCTGGCTGAGTGCTGTCAGCTTGGCTCGCTCGGCCTGAATGGCCTCGACATAGTTGCCCAAGGTTTTCTGGGCGTTGGCGATCCAGCCCAGGGTGTTGACCACCTCAATCTGCAAGTCAGGCTGCGAGGGGCTCAGTTCTTGATACACAGCCAGTGCTTTTTGAAAGCTTTGCAGGGCCGCCTCAGCTTTGCCCGACTGGACTTGCAAAACGCCCAGGTTGCTCCCGGCATTGGCCCTTTCTGCCAGCCAATCCGGTTTGCCCGTCGCCAGCGGCCCCAGCTGCTCGGCCAATTCGAGGTAGCGCTTGAATTGTTTTTCTGCCTCGTCCGTCTGGCCCTGCCGCCAAGCCGCCTCCCCAAGCCAAAACACGCTTTGTGCATGGTCATAAATGCGCTGGCCGTCTTTGGGCGCGCGCTGCAACAGTTCGGCGGTGCTGCCGGCGGCCGCGTCGTACATCCGGCTGGCTTCGTCGAGCTTGCCGCGCTGCTGGGCAATCTGGCCCATCAGGTGCAGCGCCCGGGCGCGCTGGCCCAGCGCGTCGGCGTCCAGGCGGCCGGTTTGCTGGGCGGCGTAATAGCCCAGCGCTTTTTCGCCCACCGCATCCAGCACATCCAGCCGGCCCACCGGCTCCAGCTTTTTGCGCAGATCGCCGAGCATGAACTCGATCAGGCCCTCGGCCTGGGCGCGTTGCGCTTGCGCCTCCTGGCCCTGGCGCAGCGCCACGCCGATGCTGACGCTCAAGGTCAGCAGACCCAGACTGCCGGCCGCCACGGCGAGGCGGTGCCGCCGCACAAACTTGGCCAGGATGTAGGCGGCGCTGTCGGGCCGTGCGCTGATCGGCTCATGGTTCAGCCAGTGGCGCAGGTCTTCGGCCAGTTCGGCGGCGTTGGCGTAGCGCTCGGCGGGGGCTTTCTTGAGCGTTTTGGCGACGATGGTGTCGAGGTCACCGCGCAGCTCTTTGGCGCGGGCGCGGGCTTCCTTTTTACTGCTACTGCTTTGGCCGCCGGCGTATTGCTCGCTGTCTGCGCGGCGGGCGCTGCGGGCGCGCTCTGAGAGTTTTTTGGGCTCGACTTCGACGACGGTGCGCAGGCGCTCCAGCGGGGTGGTGCGCTCATCGTCGCGCTGCTGGGTGGGGTGTTGCCCGCCGCTGAGCAGCAGATAGAGCAAGACGCCCAGGGCATAGACGTCGGTGGCGGTGGTGACTTCGCCGCCTTCCACCTGCTCGGGGGCGGCGTAGCGCGGGGTGAAGGCGCGGCCGGCCTGGCGGGTCAGCTCGGTGGCGGCGCCGGAGGATGATGAAGAATCGTCACCGTCGCCGGGCTGGTGCAGCAGCTTGGCAATGCCAAAGTCCAGCAGCTTCACCTCGCCGGCGGTGTTGACCAGGATGTTGGAGGGCTTGAGGTCGCGGTGCAGGATCAGCCGGGTGTGGGCGTGGGCCACGGCGGCCAGCACGTCGAGGAAGAGCGTCACGCGGGCACGGATGTCCAGCGACGCGCTCTCGCAGTAGCGGTCCAGTGGCTGGCCGTCTACATACTCCAGCACCAGATAGGGCTGGGCCTGGGCCGGGCCCAGCGCGGTGTTGACGCCGGCGTCGAGCAGGCGTGCGATATGCGGATGGGCCAGCTTGCCGAGGATCTGGCCTTCGCGGGTGAAGCGGCCAGCGTCGCCATGGCCCAAGAGGCCGGCGTTGAGGAACTTGATGGCGACCAGGCCCTCAAAGCGCCCGTCGGTGCGGCGCGCCAGCCAGACGGTGCCCATGCCGCCCTGGCCGATTTCGCGCTCCAGCGTGTAGCTGCCGATCTGCTGGCCGGGGCTGTTGCTGGGAACAGCGGCCGCAGCGTGCTGCTCCATCTGTTGCAGGGCGGGGGTGGCGAGGTAGTCGGCGGCTTCCAGCGCGTCTTGGCGGCGCAGCAGTTCTTGCAGATCGGCCGCCAGGGCCGGGCCCTCGGGGCTTTGGGCATGCAGCTCGCGCAGGCGGGCGCCGCGCTGCTCGGCGGGCAGGTCCAGCAGTTCGTCCAGCAGGGGGCTGAGCAGGGGCCAGCGGGCTTTGTCGATGTCGCGGCGGGCGTCGCTCATGGGTGGAGGCTCATGTCTTCAAGGCCATGGACAGAAAGAGCCGGGCTTTTTGCCAGTCGCGCTGCACGGTGCGCTCGGTCACGCCCAGGGTCTCGGCAATTTCGGACTCCAGCAGGCCGGCGAAGTAACGCATCTCCACCACCTGGGCCAGGCGCGGCTCCAGGGCGGCGAGTTCTTCCAGCGCCTCGTGCACGCGCAGGATTTCGTCGTCGCCCTGCGGCGCCAGCTCGGCCACGGCGGTGTTCAGGGTGAGGTGCTCCACATCACCGCCCCGGCGCTGGGCGGCGCGGGCGCGCACCAGGTCGATGACGATGTTGTGCATCACCCGAGCGGCGTAGGCGAGGAACTGGCCGCGGTCTGAAAAGCTCAGGTCGCCGGCCTTCAGCAGCTGCAGCCAGGACTCGTGCACCAGGCCGGTGGGGTCGAGCAGGGTGAGGTGGCCGCTTTGGCGCATGCGGCTGCGGGCCAGGCGCTGCAGGTCTTCATACAGCAGGGTGGCGACTTTTTCGGCGGCCACGCCGTCGCCGGCGCCGGCGGCGCGCAGCAGCTGGGTGATGTCGCGGTTGTTTGGCGGGTTGTTGGGGCTGCTGATGCTCATGCGGGGCGGGAATTCAGGGCTGGGGCCCTGAGAGAACGGGGAGGGGTAACTGGGGTAACGGGGGTTAGCGGGGCTTGAGGCCGCACTCTAGCGGCAGCGCCGCGCTCTCTTCTTGATCGACCCCAAAAATATTTACCTTGTCATGTCGGGTTGCGCTGTCGCTTTGCGTTTTACCTATTGAGGGCATGACGGAGCGTCGAGAGCGGGGAGGCCTGAACCAGCGGTTCGGGGCGATTGTCGAGACGTTGTGGCCCTCACTTAATTCAAACAGGCCAGGCTGCCAGCCGGGCCCCCCAAGACCGCAACGCCACAGCCCATGTTGAACAACAACAGTTCCTGGCCGCCATCTTCAGCACCAAAGCCAGTGACAGCAAAACCCGAAGCGCCCAAGCCTGCAGCAGCCGACCCGGCCGCGCTGTACGGCCCGCCGCCGCGTGCGGCTTTGGCGCAGCTGGGCCGGGTGGCGGATCTGGCGGGGCTGACCCAGGTTTTGAGCCGCGAGCTGAATGCCGCACGTCGGGTGGGCACGCGGCCAGCACTCTTGCTGATGGAAGTGGCGGTGCGTTCACCGCTGGGGCCGCGCCAGCTGCCTGACGAGCAGGCGCAAGCGCGCTTGCAGGGCCTGACCGAGCGCTTGATGGAGATCATGGGTGGGCGCTTGCGCAGCCGGGTGCGGGCCGCTGATGTGGCGCTGCGCGTGGGCAGCGATCGTTTGGCCGTGATCTTGCAAAACGTGGAGCGCGCCAACGTCATGGCGATTCAGACGCGTTTGAACAAGGCTTTGTCCGGCCACTATGAGCTGGAAACCCTGAGCTTGCATGCGGTGCTGAACATGGGCGCGGCCAAGTGCGAAGGCCCGCGCGTCAGCGCTGCCGAGATCACTGAGGCCGCCGAGGCGGCGCTGCAGGCCAGCGCGGTGGATGCCCGTTGGCCGGGCGCGGATGGCCGCCGCAGCCTGGATCTGCGCATGCCCGTGCCTGCGTCTTTGAGCCTGAGCGGCTATGCCGGGCGGGGCCTGTCGGTCACCTGAGCCGGCTGCGGCGCCTGAGTTTTGTGGGCGCGGGCCAGTTTGGGCTGCGGCGGAATCGACTAAGCTCGGGCCTCGTTTGACTCGACGCCCATCATGAAGAAGACCCTGCCTCAATTTGCACTCTTGACCCTGAGCCTGGCGGTCTTGACCGCCTGCGGCACCGCGCCCAGCGCCGGACCTGAGGCCGCGATGGCAGCGCCTGCCGCGAGCAAGACCGCAGCCGCCGCGCCCAAATTGATCGTCTTCTTGGTGGTGGACGGCCTGCCGATGCGCCAGGTCTTGAGCTACCGCGATCAGCTGCAGCCGGACGGCTTCAAGCGCTTTTTGGAGCGCGGCGCCTGGTTTGCCAATGCCCATTACGGCCACGGCCACACGGTCACGGCGGCCGGCCACGCGACCATGCTGACCGGCGCCTACCCCGAGCGCACCGGCATCATCAGCAATGAGTGGCGCGACGCCAAGAGCTTCGAGCAGGTCTACAACACCGGCGACACGGCCTACCAGTACATCGAGCACAGGACCGAGCCGCTGGCCGGTACCAGCCCGCGCAATCTGCGCGCCGAAACGGTGGGCGATGTCTTGCGCAGCGTGCAGCCGGAGTCCAAGGTGATTGCCGTGTCGGGCAAGGACCGCGGCGCGATTTTGCCGGCCGGCCACAAGGGCACGGCATACATGTACATGAGCGAGGACGGCCAGTTCGCCTCCAGCACCTATTACATGCCCAGCCATCCGCAGTGGGTGAAGGCCTTCAATGCGGCCAAGCCGGCGGATGCCTTCTTTGGCAAGACCTGGGCGCCGCTGCTGCCCGAGGCGGCCTATGCGCGCTCGGTGCCGGACAGCCAGCCCTGGCAGAGCAATGCCGGCAATGGCAACAAGCTGCCGGCAGTCTTGGGCGCCAAGATGGACGGCCCCGGCCCGCGCTTTTACGGCAATATCTTGCCCTCGCCTTATGGTGATGAGCTGACGCTGGCCTTTGCCCGCGCCGCCATCGAGGGCGAGCAGCTGGGCGCTGACGCAAAGACCGACATCCTCTCGGTCAGCTTGTCCAGCCACGATTACGTCAACCATGCCTTTGGCCCGGAGTCGCGCCTCTCGCATGACCACTTCCTGCATCTGGATCGTTACTTGCAGGGCTTCTTCAAGTATCTGGATGAAAAGGTGGGCGCCGGCAACTATGTGGCCGTGCTGACCGCCGACCATGGTTTTGCCGACACGCCGGCCTGGGCCAAGAGCCAGGGCCGCGACGCCGAGCTGCTGAACCCGGCGCTGCTGCAGGCCACGGTCAACGAGGGCTTGGTGAAGAAGTTCGGCGAGGGCCGCTGGGTGGTGGGCTTCTCGGCGGCGGGGGTTTTGTTCGACCACAAGCAGATCGCCGCGCGCGGCCTGCAGCCGGCCGAGGTGTACGCTGAGGCCAAGCGTTTGATGTTGCAGGTGAATGGGGTCTTGGCCGTCTTCACGCCGGACCAGTTGCTCAGCCGCGATGAGAGCACGCCCTACCTGAAGGCCATGCGCAAGGCCTGGCACCCGGAGGTGTCGGCGCCGGTGCAGTTCGTCATCAAGCCGAATTGGTTGTTCAGCTCGCGCCCCGGTGGCAGCTCGCACGGCACGCCGCATGCGTATGACACCCATGTGCCGATCTTGGCCTGGGGCCCGCAATGGGTGGGCCGCGGCGAGGTGACGCAGGCGGTGGAGGTGGTGGACATTGCGCCCTCGCTGGCGCAGATGCTGCACGTGAAGGCCCCGGCGCAGGCGCAGGGCAAGCCGCTGCCTTGGCCGCAGGCTGTTAAGTAAGCGTGAAAGGGGGCGAAGGCCTAAGGCTGCTCGCCCCTCACTGACTTACTCATTCAATCCAAGCTCATCATCGGATAGCGCTTCAGGATCAGCGCGAGGCTGCCGTCTTGGCGCATCTCGGCCCAGGCTTTTTGCAGGCGCAAGTGCAGGGCCTCGCCACTGGCCAGGCTCAGGGCCATGGACGGGCGCGAGTCTGAGAAGCGCAGCACCGGCTCGATCGAACCGGGGTCATGGCCCAGCTGCGTGAGCAGGCTGTTGGCCAGCGTTTGGTTGAGGGCCAAGAGCTCGGTGCGCTCGGCAAAAAAGCGCCGCAGCTGGCTGGCGTGGTCCACGCTGCGGTCCAGGTTCTGGGTTTGATTCAGGCCCAGGGCCAGCAGTTCGCGCTCAGACACATCGTCTTTGACCACCGCAATTCGGTAGTTGCTCGCGTCGGCGATGCTGAGCACCTTGATGTCGGGCCTGGATTTGAGCCGGTAGAGCGCGCCACGGCGCACTGCGATTTGCGCCGGCCAGAAGAACTGCGCCTCGCGCTCCGGCAGCCGGACCATGGCCGGCACCAAGACGTTGGCTTCGTTGCGCGCCCGCAGCAGGATGCGCGGCCAGGAGGCAAATTCGAACACCGGCTCGATCTTGGCGTGCACCAGCAGGCTTTGCGCCAGTTCGAAGGCATAGCCACGCGGACGCACATCGGTGTCGCGGAAGGAGTAGGGCGGCAGGTCTTCCAGCAGCACGGTGAGCTTGAGGGGCTCGGACTTGGCGGCTTCATTCGCAGCCTGAGCACTGGCCGGGCTTGGGCAGAGTGCTGCTCCACAAAACGACAGCAGGGCCGAGCGGCGGCTGAGGGCTTGTGCCATGAAGAAGGTCTCGATCAGACGGTGATTCATCGGTACTGGCCTGTTTGGCTCCAGTTTGCACGACGTTGATGTCATTTCTGCCGTCAAGAGACCGGGGCACAATGGTCGGCATGACAGCGCGAGATCAAACCCTGGGCGAAGAAATCGCCAATGCCATCAGCCATGGGCTGGGTTTCTTGCTGGCTGTGGCCTCGCTGCCGATTCTGACCTATACCGCGGCTCAGCAGGGGCAGGTTCGCAATGTCATTGCGGCCTCGGTGTTTTCGGCCACGATGATCTTGCTCTATCTGGTCTCGACGCTGTATCACGCGCTGCCCGAGGGGCGCGCCAAGCTCTGGCTGAACCGGCTCGATCATGCGGCGATTTATCTCTTCATTGCCGGCAGCTACACGCCTTTTGCGCTGGGCGTGTTGCATGGGGGCTGGGGTTGGCTCTTGTTTGGACTGGTCTGGACCAGCGCCATCGCCGGAGTGACAGCCAAGCTCTTCAATCGTCTGCGCCACCCGCTGTGGTCCACCGGGCTTTATGTGGCCATGGGCTGGTTGGTCATCATCGCTCTGGGGCCTTTGGTCGGGCGCATGCCCGCAGCCGGCTTGGCCTGGCTGGTGGCCGGTGGCGTGGCCTACACCGTGGGCGCGGTGGTGTTCTTGCTGGACCACCGGGTGCGCTATGCCCACTTTGTCTGGCATCTCTTTGTCTTGGCCGGCAGCGGCTGCCATTTCGCGGCCGTGCTGGGTTACGCCTTCTGAGTAGGAATCACTCGGGGGCGATGGCGATACGGTCGCGCCCCTCGGCTTTGGCAAGATAAAGCGCCTTGTCGGCCCGGCCCAGCAGGGCCTCGGCTGATTCACCCCAGATGGCTTGCGCCAAACCGGCGGAACAGGTGTAGCCATGGTCCGGGTGCTCCGGCAAGGGGCGCGACTGCCGCACCCGGCCCAGCAGGCGCTCGACGATGGCCTGGGCTTGCGGCAGGCCGGCCGCGGGCAAGATCAGCAAAAACTCTTCGCCGCCAATGCGGGCGCAGCCGTCTTCGCGGCGACTGCCGGCTTGCATCTGGCTGGCAAAGTCGCAGATGACGCGGTCGCCGGCGGCGTGGCCCAGGCTGTCATTGATTTGCTTGAAGTGGTCCAGGTCAATGGCCGCTACGCAGATCGGCCAGGGCTCGGTCTGGTTCAGGGCGTCTTGCAGCAATTGCATACCGTGGCGGCGGTTGCTGAGCCCGGTGAGATTGTCGGTTTGGGCGGCAGCCAAGGCCTTGGTGTGCGCCATGCGCAAGGCCCGGCTGTCTTGGCGCAGGCTGGTGATTTCGCTGCCGATGCACAGCATCCAGCCTTGGGCCTGCGCGGTTTCGGTCATCCACAGCCAGCGGCCATCGCAGAGGTCGGCCTCAAAAGCGCGATAGGGCAGCTTGCCGCGGCGCGCGCTGATGCTGGCGATCCAGGTTTCAATATGGTCGGTGTCGACGACGGCGCCATGCTTGTGGGCATGGTTGTCGCGCATGATCTCGGCCCAGGTGGGGTGCTCCCCCGGGCCGATGAAATAGGCCTGGCGCCAGGCGGGGTTGGCATGCCGCAGCCGGTCGTGCTCATCAAACAAGGCCACCAGCAAGGGGCTGTCCTCGTGCAGGCGCAGCATTATTTCGGCCAAGCCCTGCTCGAGCGGCAATTCGGCTTCAGTCATGGCAAGGGCTCCGGGGCATGGCTTGATTTTGCTGGATTCACTGGTGCGAGGGGAAGCCCGCTGTTGAAGTCGATACCATGCGCAGATGAATCAAAGCAGGGGAGCTGATCATGAAATGGGAAGACCAAAGACAGAGCGATAACGTGGAAGATCGACGCGGTGAATCCGCGGGCGGTGGTGGAGGAGGTGGGCTGCGCATCGGCGGCGGCCGTGGCTTGAGCTTGGGCGGTATTGTCATCGCCTTGCTGGCGTCTTGGGCCTTGGGCATCAATCCGATGACGGTGTTGGGGCTCTTGAGTGGCGGCGGTGGGGGTGCCCCGGCCCCTGCGGTTCAACATGCACAGCCGGGTGCCAAGCCGCAAGATGACGCGGGTCGCTTTGTCAGCGTGGTGCTGGCGGACACCGAGGATGTTTGGGGTAACTATTTCGCGGCCAGTCAGCAAAAGTACCCGGCGCCAGCCCTGGTGCTGTTCCGTGGCCGCAGCCCGACCGGTTGCGGCATGGGCGAGGCGGCCATGGGGCCGTTTTACTGTCCGGCCGACCGCAAGGTCTATATCGATCTGGGTTTTTATGACACCTTGCGAACCCAGCTCGGCGCGCCGGGTGACTTTGCTCAGGCCTATGTGATCGCCCATGAGGTGGGCCACCATCTGCAAAACCTGCAAGGCACCACGGCCAAGATGGACGCCGCCCGCCAGCGCGTTTCGGAGCGTGAATACAACGCGCTGAGCGTGCGCCTGGAACTGCAAGCCGACTGCTATGCCGGGGTCTGGGCCAATCGCTCGCAGCAAAGCAAGGGCTGGCTGGAGAAAGGCGATATCGAGGAAGGCCTGAACGCCGCCGCTCAAATCGGCGACGACACCTTGCAGCGCAAGTCCCGCGGCACCGTGGTGCCCGAAAGCTTCACCCACGGCAGCAGCGAACAGCGCATGACTTGGTTCAAGCGTGGCCTGGAGGCTGGCGACTTGAAGGCTTGCGATACGTTCAGGGGTGGGGCGGTTTGAGGTTTTGAGCTAGGCTCAAACAGTCGTGATTTATTCGAGCGCGACGAAGGGGTGGCGTGCGGCAATCGCAGCCACTGTGCCGTCGCGCCGCATGCTGTCCCATGCAAGTTGCAATTTGACATACAGCGTCTGATTGCCTTCGATGCGCGCCAAGCCCATGAACAGACTGACATCAGAGAGCTTCACCACCGGCTCAATCTGCTTGAAGTCATAGCCCAGCTTGTCCATCACTGCGGCAGCCACGGTGCTGTTGGCCGCCACCAATTCATCGCGTTGAATGAAGAGCTTACGCAGCATGGCTGCGTGGTCGGGGCTGCGGTCCAGATGGGTGCCAAATTCGAATCCATGGGTCAGCAGCGTTCGCTCGGCCGCGTCTTCGCGCACGACGGCGATTTTGTAGGCCTTGGCAGCTTCCAAGGTTTTGGGCTGGACATCGGTTCTAGATTTCAAACGGTACAGGTACACCTTTCGTGCTGCCGTTGGACCAATCCAGTGGAATAAGGCCTCGCGCTCCGGCAAACGGGCCATGCTGACGATCAGCGTCCTGTTGTGAGTCTGGGCGCGTTGATAAATTCGAGCCCAACTATTGAACTCAACCCGGTGGCGCAGACCGCTGCGCCGCATCAGCTCTTCCATCAACTCCACGGCGTAGCCGAGGGGTCGGCCATTGGCGTCCGAATAGGAGAAGGGGGGGACAGGCTCTAACAAGACCAGTACCGCCTCATCGCTTGCCTCGTTGAGGGGTACCTGTGCAGACAATGCATGGCTCACGCTCGCCAGCAACAGCGCTGCCAGTAGGCGCAAGCGCGATCTATGCATGCCAACACCTTTCCTGGAACTCGAGTTCAGCCATCTTGGCTTGTTTATTGCAGTATTTTGACCTACCGCAGGATTTTCTTTGAAAACCGGCGCCCTTGCCTGGCCGATTTCGGTCTAAGAATGAGGTGTCATTGTTAGGGGTGAGTGGCCCATGCCGATTGGCTCCACCTGTTCAAGGGGGGCTGCAGTGTTTCTTTGAGAAGGTTTGTGTGGAACACTCCACGTATGAAAACCGGGCGGTCCGTTAGCATTCGCTACAGGGCAGATTGAGCCAACGGACAAGGGAATCCACCAATGAGTACTCGTAACGAACACGATATGCAGACTGACGCCAATGCGTCATCCGAGCACGGCGTTGCCGCCGAGGCTCACGCTGCCGCAATGCAGCGGCGCCGCCGTTTCATGAAAATCGGCGCCAGCGCAGTGCCGGTTTCACTGACTTTGAGCAGCCGGCCGGTGATGGCTTGGCACTGCAATACAACTTCAGCCTGGGGTTCAGCCATCTTGTTGAATGGCGGCGCCAGTGTGAAGGCTCGGGCGGAGGCTAAGCAGTTGCAAGGTACCGAATGCTGGTATCTGACCAATTGGGTTGCGGATACCTGCACAGGGACAAATCTGACCGTCAAGCCCTGGACTGCTGCGGGTAAGTTGGCTTTTGCGTCTCCGAAGAACACTGCGACGTACACGAAGGCGAATCTGAAGATCAGCCAGATCTTTCCCTTGGGTTTGACTGGTGTTACTTCGACCGATACCGTAAACGCTGCTCTTGCCCGACTGGCTTCAGGGGACGATTACAGGGCCTATTTGATTGCTGCACGTTTGAACGCCCTGTATGCACCCAATAAAGACGTTGCCAAGTGCACCGTTTCGAACGGAACCGACATGACGCAGCAAATGGCCAAGTTGGGGGCGGGCCTATTCAAGCCGACCAATTCGACGGTTGCTTGGACTGCAGACAATATCAAGCAATATCTCAAGGCCAATTGGCTGGCTTGATTTCAGTCGAGGCATACAGCTAGCGTGACGAAGTGGCGACTGCCTGAGCGGTTGAAAGACATGGTCCTGGCCTGGGAAGGCGAGGACCATTTTGTATTTTTCGATGCCAGTTCCGGTGATACGCATTTGCTCAGTGTGTTTGCCTTGTTGCTGGCTGAAGTGATGGAAGGCGATGGCCTTACCCAAACCGAAATCCGACAGAGGCTGCTCGATCAAGCCGATCCCGAGTTACTGAGCGGAGCGGATGTGAGCCAGGTTTTGGAAATGCATATGCCACGCTTGGCAGAGGTCGGTTTCTTGCTGGAACAAGCCGTTTGAAGCTGTCTGAGCTTTCAGTGGCCGACATGCGGCAACGATTGGAGACCGGTGGTTTGGCTTTGACCATGCCTCCATTTTCAGTTCGCATTCGCTCTGATGTAGATGACCTTGCCTTGCATCTGGCTGCGATGTACAGCGAGTTTTCGCTGCAGCCAGATCTTGGGTTTTGTGATTTCCATGTTGAGATTTTGCGCTCACGTGGATTGCGCCGTTGGTTCAAACCTCAAGCAGAGTTCTCCTTTGACGGCGCTCGATCTTTTGTTCCCCTTCCGCAGGATCAGTGTTTCACCATGCTGGAGTGGGGGCTGAATTGGTGTGTGGCTGCGCATGCCCATCAATACCTGTTGATTCACGCCGCTACGATTGAGCGCGATGGCCGCGCGGTAGTGCTTCCTGCGCCGCCGGGCTCGGGTAAAAGTACCCTGAGTGCGGGTTTGGTGCATCGTGGTTGGCGATTGCTGTCGGACGAGTTGGCTTTGCTGGACATGCAAAGTGGCCTGATTTACGGCATGGCGCGACCCGTCAATCTGAAAAACGCGTCGATTGAAGTCATTCGGAAATTTGCTGACCAGGCGGTGTTGACACGGTCTGTAGCCAATACCAACAAGGGCACTGTCGCCCTGATGAAAGCGCCCGCGGAAGCCGTGCGTCGGGTGTTGGAGCCGGCTCGAGCGGCCTGGATCGTGTTGCCTAAGTATGTAGCCGGGTCTTCAGCAAGCTTGCGTCCCATGGAGCGAGCTCAGAGTTTCATGACGCTTGCCGAGCAGTCTTTTAATTACGACATCCATGGTGAACAAGGTTTTCGCGCGCTGGGTCGTTTGGTGGACAGTTGTGAGACCTTCCAGTTCGAATACAGCGATTTGAATCAGGCGGCCGAAGTTTTTGCGGAGCTGGCATGTCGGCCCATCAAATAAATCCGTCTCCCTTGCTTGTCTCGGCTTTGCTGCATCCCGCCTCCTGCAGCGCATTGAGCCTCTCGGATTGGGACCTGTTGGTGAGACAAGCGCGCCGCGCAAATCTTCTGGCTACCTTGGGCCTGCGCCTTCAAAGCAGCGGCCAACAAGCACAAGTGCCGAGTTGTGCCTGGGTTCATTTTGAATCAGCGTTAGTGTTGGTCCGTCGACAGTCGGCCGCCGTGGCGAATGAGGTGGGTCATATCCGCAAGGCTTTGGCGGCAGTCGATGCGCCGCTGGTCTTGCTCAAGGGCGCAGCCTATTTGCTGTCTTCACATCCCGCTGCCGCGGGTCGGATGTTCTCGGATGTGGATATCCTGGTGCCTCAGCAGCATTTGGGCCAAGTGGAAGCGGCCTTGATGGTCAATGGCTGGCAGTTCGGTGACTTGGATGCTTACGACAGCCGCTATTACCGCCAATGGATGCATGAGTTGCCGCCGTTGATGCATATGCGGCGTCAAACGACACTGGATGTGCATCACACCATCTTGCCGCCGACGGCGAGCACCAAGATCAATTCGCAGGCACTGTTTGAAGATCTAGTGCCGGTGGAGGGTCAAGCTGGTGTGTTCGTGCTGAGCCCAGAAGCCATGTTGTTGCACAGTGCCACTCACTTGTTTCATGAGGGTGAGTTCGACAACGGGCTGCGAGACCTGGTCGACCTGGATGTCTTGCTGCGGACCCTGGGTGGCGAGGCGATGGACTGGCGGAGTTTGCTGAGTCGTGCTCAGCGTTTGGGACTTGAACAAGTCTTGGGGCTTGCTCTGCGCTGTGTTCGACGTTTGCTCGGGACGCCATTGCCCGCTGATTTGCTGTTGAATACCCAGGCTGAATCAGCGTCAGGACTGGTGACGCGTGCCTTGGACTTTGCGTATTTGCGAGCCCTGCGCCCGCAGCATGCCAGCTGTAAATTGCCTGGCAGCGATTTGGCACTGTCTGGCCTGTACATCCGCTCGCATTACTTGCGGATGCCAAGCCACCTGCTCGCTTATCATTTGGCCCGAAAACTGATACTTCGCAGTTTTACAAGCCCTGAAGCTGAGCAAGACGCTCAAGCCTGAGGCGAGTGATCGGCCTGGATTCTTTCGCAAGGCCCAATTGACATGACCCGACCCAAACCTTTCTCCATGATCCGCGAGTTCCATCTCGCGGATTGGTTCACCTTGGCCAATGCTTTCGCCGGCATGGGGTCCTTGTTCGCGGTGATGAGTTTTTTGCAGACCGGGGATGTGAAACACATCTACTACGCCTGCGCTTTGATCCCCTTGGCTTTTGTCTTCGATGTGCTGGACGGCAGCGTGGCGCGGTGGCGGCAGCAGTCCTCCATCATGGGACGGGAGCTGGACTCGCTGGCCGATGTAATTTCCTTCGGCGTGGCGCCGGCGGCCATCGCTTACGGTTGCGGCATGCAGGGCTTGTACGACCGGGTGATTCTGGTGTTCTTCGTCGCCTGTGGCGTGTCGCGCTTGGCGCGCTTCAATGTCACGGCAGAAGCACTCAGCGAGGGCGGCGACAAGGTCAAGTACTTTGAAGGCACGCCGATCCCGACCTCTTTGGTCCTGGTACTGGCTTTGTGGGTGGCGGCGGCTCAAGGGGCCGTGGGCGAGCAACTGTGGTTCGGCAAGATTGAGCTGGCTGGCTTTTATCTGCACCCATTGGTGCTCTTGTTCGCGGTATCTGGCTCTTTGATGATCAGCCGCATCCGCATTCCCAAGCCTTAACTTCGAGTGCGCAGACAAAAAAAGGCCGGATGGCTCTGATGAGCGATCCGGCCTTTTGCTTGGCTGGCTGACTCGGCGGGGCCGAGTTGGCTGGCTTGAGGGTCTCCTCGACCCTCCCCTCCATCGTTTGTGCTGGCTATTGTGTGAAGCTGGAGTCCAAGTGGTCTTGGTATTTGCCCTGGTTTGCGCGCTATGCGAACAACACTGGTCCACTCGAGTGTGCGCAATGTCGCGACTAGTGAGAGCCTGAGTTTGAGTTCAAGGCTTGGTCCAAGACTTCGATCCAATGCCGCACCGGTGTTTCAGTGCCACTCTGCAGGTGCTGGATGCAGCCGATATTGGCTGAGACGATGGCTTCGGCATGCACGGGCGCCAAGGCCGCCAGCTTGCGGTCACGTAACAGCTTGGACAGTTGCGGCTGCAAGACCGAGTAAGTGCCCGCCGAGCCGCAGCACAGATGGCTGTCGCAGCTGGCCAGTTGCACTTCAAAGCCCAGCTCGCGCAGCCCCGTTTCAACGCCGCCACGCAACTGCTGGCCATGCTGCAAAGTGCAGGGCGGGTGATAGGCCAGTTTGGCGCCAGGCCGGCTTTGTAGCTTGGGTTTGAGTATCTGAACCAAATCGGGCAGCAGCTCGCTCAAATCGCGGGTGATGGCGCTGATGCGGGCCGCTTTGTCGGCGTAGGCGGGGTCGCCCGCCAAGAGGCGCCCATAGTCTTTGACGGTAACGCCGCAGCCCGAGGCGTTCATCACCAGGGCTTCGATCTTGCCAGCCGTGGTCAGGCCTTCGACCAGCGGCCACCAGGCGTCGATATTGCGGCGCATATCGGCCAGGCCGCCGGCGTGGTCGTTCATATGGCTGCGGATGGCGCCACAGCAGCCGGCGGCGTCGGCCACCAGAGTTTGAATGCCGGCGGCATCCAAGACTCGGGCCGTTGCGCTGTTGATATTGGGTGCCATGCTGGGCTGCACACAGCCCAAGAGCAGGCCTATCTTGCGGGGGTGACTGCGTGTCGGCCAGTCATGGGCGCGTGCGGGCGTGGCCGCTGGCACCTTGTCCTTGAGGCTGGCGGGCAGCAAGGGGCGCAAGGCTTGCCCCAACTTCATGGCGGGTTTGAAGGCGGGCGAGGTCAGGCCTTCTTTGAGCAGCCAGCGCACGCTGCGCTCCGCCAGCGGCCGCTCCACCTTGGCTTCCACAATTCCGCGTCCTATGTCCAGCAGCTGGCCGTATTGCACGCCGGATGGGCAGGTGCTCTCGCAATTGCGGCAGGTCAGACAGCGGTCCAGATGCAGCTGAGTGCTGCGGCTCGGTTGAGCGCCTTCCAGCACCTGTTTGATCAGATAGATGCGCCCGCGCGGTCCGTCCAGCTCGTCGCCCAGCAATTGGTAGGTGGGGCAGGTCGCGGTGCAAAAACCGCAGTGCACACAGCGGCTGAGGATGGCCTCAGCCTGTGCACCTTCGGCCGTGCCTTGGAACTCGGGAGCGAGCTGGGTTTGCATCAGCGCAGGCGGTAGCTGAGGGTCCAGAAATAGTCGAGTTCGGTCCATTCGAACTCAGACACCTGCGCCCCGAGCAAGTCGCGCATGCGCGCTTCGCTGGGGAAGTTCTTCAACACCTCGTGTTGGCTGCCGTTGGAGAGCTCGCGCATTTGGTAGCCATTGCCTTCGCTGTCAATGCGAAAGATTGGCGAGCTGTCGCCCTCGACATAGCGGTTGTCCATCAGCACCACGCGTGCACCCGCTTGCAATTGCTGATGGAATTGCTGCAGCCAAGCGGCCTGCCGTGAAACCGGCACATGTGAGAACCACAGCCCGGCAAAGCCCGCATCAAAAGGGGAGGGCGCCTTGGGCGCCACCAGATCCAGCGCATAGGCATCCGCCAACTGGAACTTCACCCGCTCAAAGTCCAAGGGTTTGGCCTTGGCCTCGGCCAGCACCTCGGGGTTGATGTCGGTGCATTGCCAGCTCTGCGCCTCGGCGGTGGCGGCGGGCAGCCAGAAGCCGGTGCCGGTGGCCACCTCCAGCACCCGGCGGCCGGAGAATTGGGCGCGAAGCCAGGCTTGCAGCGTGGCGATATTGGCCTGGCGATGCGGGCGGTCGAATACACGCTCGTACTCGCTGGCGCGCTGCGCGTAGTAGCGCGGCATGTGTTGCTCGGTCGAGGCTTGGGCGATGGGGTCAGAGTTGCTCATAAAGTCGGCCTGGGTTGAACAGGGCTTGCGGGTCGAAGGAGGCCTTCAGCCGCTGGTGAATGCGCAGCAGCGGGCCAGTGAGGGGGGCGAAGGCGCCAACGCTTTTGTCGTGGCTGCGGAACAAGGTGGCGTGGCCGCCGTGGCTGGCCGCCGCTTCGCGAACCTGAGCTGCGGGCAGCGCGGTGGTGACCCAGCGCTGCGCGCCACCCCATTCCACCAGTTGTTCGCCGTGCAGATTCAAGACGGGCGCCGTCTGCGGCAGCGACAAACGCCAGAGCTGCGCGCCGCCCTGTACCGCGCGTGCGGCTCCGACGAAAAACTCATCGCTGTGATCGCGCAGCCCACGCCAAAAGGGCAGAGCCAAGACATCGGGGATTTCTTCTCCGCCCAGGGTCTGAATCGCTGAACGCACCGCCGCCTCGGCGCCGGCCAGGCGCAGCACCAAGGCGCCATCCCAACAGGCGCTGGCCTGGATCGGCAAGGGCATGCCGCCCCAGCGGTTCAGTTGGTTCAAGGCATGAGCCTGGCTCAGCTCAAAGCGCAAGGTGGCCTGGGCCACCGGCAGCGGTAGCACCTTCAACGAAACCTCAAGAATCGGCCCCAGAACGCCCATGGCCCCTGCCATCAATCGCGCCACGTCATAGCCGGCCACATTCTTGATGACGGTGCCGCCAAAGCTGAGTAGCTCGGCTTGCCCGTTCAGCAGGGTCAGGCCCAGCAAATGGTCACGCAGCGAGCCGGCGCTGGCGCGGGCCGGGCCACTCAGGCCGCTGGCCACCATGCCGCCCACCGTGCCGCGGCCGCCAAAGCGGGGCGGCTCGAAGGCAAGGTGCTGGCCTTGCTCGGCCAGTGCGGCTTCCAAGTCCACGATGGGCGTGCCGGCCTTCACCGTCACCACCAACTCGCTGGGTTCATAGCTGCTGATGCCGCTGAAGCCGCTCAGTTCCAAGGGCTCGCCGAGCGGCGTCTGGCCGTAGAAGGCCTTGCTGCCATGGCCGCGAATCTCCAGTTGCGCCCCGCGTGTGGCAGCCTCGCGAATCTGGTTTTGAATCTGCGTCAGTTGCACGTCAAAACCTCGGCAGTTCAGGGTGGGCCAAAAGCCCGCGGCTGACATGCATGCGGCCGTACTCGGCGCAGCGGTGCAGGGTGGGCACGGCCTTGCCGGGGTTGAGCAGCTGAGCCGGGTCGAACGCGGCTTTGACGCCGTGCATCTGCGTCAGCTCGGCGGCAGAAAACTGCACACACATGGAGTTCAACTTCTCCACACCCACGCCGTGTTCGCCGGTGACCGTGCCACCGAGTGCCACGCTGGTTTCCAGAATCTCCGCGCCAAAGGCCTCGCAGCGGCGCAGCTGATCGGGGTCGCGGGCGTCGAACAGAATCAGAGGATGCAAATTGCCGTCGCCAGCGTGGAAAACATTGGCGCAGCGCAGCTGGTACTTCTTCTCCATCTCGGCAATCGCGAGCAGCAGGGCGGCGAGCTGCTTGCGCGGAATGGTGGAGTCCATGCACATGTAGTCGGGGCTGATGCGGCCCGAGGCTGGGAAGGCATTCTTGCGGCCGCTCCAAAACTTCAGACGCTGCGCCTCATCGGCCGAGACTTCGCAGCGTGTGGCGCCGCTCTCGCTCAGCACGGCCAGCATGCGCTCGACCTCTTCGGCCACTTCTTCCGACGTGCCATCGCTTTCGCAGAGCAAAATCGCCTCGGCCTCCAGGTCGTAGCCGGCGTGGACAAAGTCTTCCACCGCCGCCGTCATCGGCTTGTCCATCATCTCCAAGCCCGCAGGGATGATGCCCGCCGCGATGATATTGGCCACGGCCGCACCGGCTTGGCGGATGTCATTGAAGCTGGCCATGATGCAGCGCGCCAGCGCCGGCTTGGGCACCAGCTTGACGGTGACCTCGGTGATGACCGCCAGCATGCCCTCGCTGCCCACGATCAGCGGCAGCAGGTCCAGCCCGGCGCTGTCCAGCGCCTCGGAGCCAAACTCCACCGCTTCGCCTTCCATCGTGAAGCCCCGTACCCGCAAGACGTTATGCAAGGTGAGGCCGTATTTCAGGCAGTGCACGCCGCCGGAGTTCTCGGCCACGTTGCCGCCAATGGTGCAGGCGATTTGGCTGCTCGGGTCTGGGGCGTAATACAGGCCATGCGGTGCCGCAGCTTCGGAGATGGCCAGATTGCGCACCCCGCATTGCACCGTGGCGGTACGCGCCACCGGGTTGATTTGCAGAATCTTTTTGAACTTGGCCAATGCCAGTGTGACGCCCAAAGCATGCGGCATGGCGCCGCCCGATAGCCCTGTGCCGGCACCGCGCGCCACTACCGGCACCTGCAGCTGATGGCAGATGCGCAGCACCGACGCGACCTGCGCTTCGGTCTCCGGCAAGGCCACCACCAGCGGGCGCTGCCGGTAAGCCGTCAGGCCGTCGCACTCATAAGGCGTGGTGTCCTCCTTGTGCCACAGCAGCGCATGGGCCGGCAAAGCCTCGGCCAGTGCTTGGATCACCCGAGCCTGCGCATGGCTGCGCTGAGCGGGGTCCACGGTCGCTGTGCTGGCGCTGGATGCGTGGGCAGCAGAGGAAGAACGGGCGGCGGCAGGTTTCAATCGGCGTGATCTCCTGTGAGGACTGTAGCCTGCCCAGGCTTGCGTCAAGCTGAATGCGCTGATTCCCCAGCGATCCTTCTGTGAGGGTCAGGTCTTGCGTTTCGCCGCTGCTGCGGTCGTGCGAGGCGCCAGCTTGCTGGCGCTGGTCTTGGTGGCTGCCTTGCTCGGCGTTTTGCCCAGGCTTGTACCTTTGGGGGCCAAGGTCTTGGCCATGGTGTCCACCATGGAGCCGGCCACAGCGCCGGGCACCGTGGCTGCCTTGCGCAGGGTTTCGCCGGCGGCGTCAAAAGATTGTTTGACGATGCTGCCGGCCAGATTCTTGGCGGCATCGGTGGCCGTGTCTTTCATCGCATTGGCGGCCAGCTGGGTGAACTGCTGGCTTAAAGCGCCCCACCATTGCATAGGGTCGACCGCCAGGGCCGGAGCCGCTGAAGGCGACGCGCCCTTCTTGGCCTTGGCTGAAGCGGCGGCGCTGGGTGCGGTGGCGGGTGCAGGGGCAGTTTTGGCGCTGGGAGCGCTTGCGGCGGCAGCCGGCATCGTCATGGACTTGGCCGCGGCCGCCATGATCTCGGGCGGCACGCCCGGCCAGGCAGCCATGGGTGCGGCGTCCGCACTGGGCATCTTCAGCGCATCGCTGAGTTGGGCCAGCGGCACATTCATCGATTGCAAGGTGGACAGCGTCATGCGCTGAACCTCCAGCGCCTGGATGGTGGCACCCAGCATGCGGCCGTTTTGCTCCAGCCAGAACTGCACCGTGCGCAGCTCTTCAATGCGCTTGCCCAGCTCTTCGGGGTTGAGCGTGGGCGCGACCCATTGGCCGATGCCTGGCATGGCCGCGCCGGCGTTCTTGACCAGCCCCTGCAAAAAATCAAAGCCCGGGACGAATTTGCTGAATGCGTTGTCTGCCATGAGGTCTCCTGAGGGTTTTTGGGGTGCATGGATCGCTGCCGGCTGGATGGTACGCCCACCGATGCGTCGAGCTGTATCAGCGCCGGGGAGTCGTTGGCGGCGGATGGATCTGCTCAACCCTAAAGCCCCGTTCGCTCAGCAGCTTGGGCAAGGCTTGCGGACCACTCATATGCAAGGCACCCACAGCGGCCAAGACACTTTGGCCCTTGCTATGCAGGGCTGCGATGCCGGCGGCCAAATGGGGATTGCGTCCATCGTTCAAGCGCCCCAACCAGGCGCGATCGTCCTCGCTTTGCACGCAGTCGCACCATTGTTCGTAGCGCTGTAGGTCACCGAGATCGCCCTGTTCCCAGGCGCGCGCGAGGCGCAGCACGGCGGGGCGCACGCGATTTTGTTCGAGCTGTTGCAAGCCTTCGTCCAAGCTGCGCAGCAAGGACTTTCTGTCTTTGGGAAAGAGGGCCTGCATTTGGTCATCGGCCCGCTCCAGGCCAACGATGGGCATGCCGCGCGCTTGAGCCTGGCTGCTCAGCATCAGTTCTTGTCCATAGGCCATATCGAGCCCGTCCCAGCGGGCGGCGAGCACCGTCAAAGTGCTGAGCTGCAGCATCGGGTGCAGGGCCGCTAAGGCCTTGGCTGGCAGGCACGCGGCGCTGACCTGCGCGTCCAAACGGCTTTGCAACTTGGCTGGCAATGCGTTTCGGTCTGCCCGTTTGCTGCGGGCCAGGTCCGCCTGGGTGTGGGCGTCGCTGATGTTCAGCTCGAGGGCGAGCACATCGACCTCTTGCAGCGCCTTTTGCAGCGCGGGGCCAGGTCTTGCCCAGGCCGGGCGGCCGATGTGCATGCTGCCGTAGAGATAGGAGCTTCGGCCATCGCGCTGCAAACGCCAGAGCAGGCCCACATCTTGGGGCGCGGCGCTCTGTTCTCCCGGAGCTTCAGCAATAGGCAAGACGGGTGGCGGGCAGGCCGTGCCTGGGGGTTGGGCCTGCGCTGAGCCCCACAGCAGCAGGGCGGCACTGAAAGCTTTTAGCAAGTTTTTCATCAAGGCCTCGCCGCGATGCGCAACTCACCGCCTTGCTGGCTGAACTCCAGCTTGGACAAGATGTCCATGCCCAGCAGCGGCGCGCTCAAGGCGGGCAAGACGGTCACTGGCAACTGCTCGGCGCTCACACCGCCTTGCAGCCGGATGCTGGCACGGGCCAGATAGCCCTGGGTGATGCCGGCGGCGGTGCTGGAGCTGACCTGGCCTTCGGACCGCAGTGCCACGCGCTCGGCCAAGGCTTGGGGCAGGGCGGTTGCGGTGGCGCCGGTGTCCACCAAGAAATCGACGGCGTGGCCATTGACCTCGCCTGGCCAGTGGAAGTGCCCGTCGGGCGCCCGCTTCAAAACGATTTCACCGGCGTTGAGGGCGAAACGGCTTTGCTGGCGCTGACGCTCCCAGGCCTGGAAACCCAGGAACACCAGCAGAAAGATCAGCGCCCAGATGGTCAGCAGCTTGAGGCTGCTGGGCAGTTCTTTGTGTTGACTCATGCCGCTACGATGCCATGAAAGAGGAGGACTCATGGTCAAGAGCATTTTTCATCTGGCATTCCATGTGCGAGATCTGGAGCTGGCGCGCGATTTTTATGGCCGCCTTTTGGGCTGCGCCGAGGGCCGGAGCACCACGACCTGGGTGGACTTCGATTTCTTCGGCCACCAGATTTCACTGCATTTGGGTGAACCCTTTGCGACCAGTTTGACCGGCCGCGTCGGTGAGCACATGGTGCCCATGCCGCATCTGGGCTTAATCCTGTCCTTGCCGGACTGGCAGGCGCTGGCGGCTCGATTGCAGCAGGCCGGTGTTGAGTTTGTGATTGCGCCGCAGCTGCGTTTTGCGGGTCAGGCGGGTGAGCAATGGACCATGTTCTTCTGCGACCCCTTCGGCAACCCGATCGAGATGAAGGGCTTTGCCTCGCTGGACACGGTGTTCAGTGCTTGAAGCCTATGGACCGGCGGCTGCGCACATCGGGCTTGAGCTTGTGCTCGGCTTCGAGCTGAGACAAGAACTCATCGGCCGTCAGCGCCTCGCCCAAGATCTCCACTTGCTGGCGCACGGCGGCGAAGTCTCCGGGGGTCAGTGAATCCAAGGCGGCCAGTCGGGCGCATTGGTCGGCATCGATCAACTCGCTGCGGCCGGCCAGCGCTTCTTGCACAAACATGCGTTCGCGTTGCTCGGGCTTCAGTGGCTTGAAAGCGATCTTGAAGGCAAAGCGGCGCAGGGCCGCCTCGTCCAGGTCCTCGAACAGATTGGTGGTGCAGATGAAGATGCCGGCAAAACGTTCCATGCCGGCCAGCATCTCATTGACTTCGCTGACCTCGTAATTGCGCTCGGCCATGCGGCGGCTGCGCAAGAAACTGTCGGCCTCGTCCAGCAGCAAGACCGCGTTTTCGTTGCTGGCGGCCTCGAACATGCGGGCCATGTTTTGCTCGGTTTCACCAACGAACTTGCTGGCCAGATCGCTGGCCAAGCGAATCATCAAGGGGCGGCCCAGGGCTTGCGCGATGTGTTCAGCCAGGGCGGTCTTGCCGCTGCCGGGCGGGCCATAAAAACACAGATTGCCGCAGCCGCGCCGCTGCAGCGCGCTGACGATGCGCGGGATCTCAAAGCGCGACTCGCAGTTGAGCAAGTCCAGCGCATATTGAGTCACCACCGGCCGTGCGCCGCGTTCGCGCGCTTGGTGGCCCAGGGCTTTGTCGGCGTTCTCCAGCTGACGCTCAATCATCCGTTCGCAGTCACCGGCCTCCGCGGCCAATTGGGCAAAGCGAACCGCGGTGCGGATCTGCGCCGGCGTGAGACCGCGGCGGTCGGCCAAGCGGGCGGTGAACTCGGCGCTGACCTGCACATCGGCCAAGGCCTTAGTGACCAAGCCCAGGCGGGCCCCGGGCGGCGGCGACTTCAACTCCAGGTGGTACTGAAAACGCCGTCTGAAGGCAGGGTCGATCTGCTCAATGCGGTTGGTGATCCAGATCACCGGCACCGGGTTGGTTTCCAAAATCTGGTTGACCCAGGCCTTGCCACTGACCGAGCCGGAGGTGGGGGCTTCCAGCGCCGAGTCCATGCGGGCGATCAGCTGTGCGGTGTCGCTGGACAGCGGCGGGAACACGTCTTCGACTTCGTCGAACAGCAAGGCCACGTTCTCGCTGGCTTTCAAAAACACTTGGCTGATTTGCAGAGAGCGGTAGCGGTCGCGGCCGGAGAGTGAGTTGCCCTCGCGGTCGGCATATTCCACCTCGTACAAATCGAGCTGGGCGGCGGCGGCGGCCACCTTGGCCAACTCGGTTTTGCCGGTGCCGGGTGGGCCGTACAGCAGCACATTGACGCCAGCCTCATGGCGCTTGACGGCCTGGCTCAGCAGGGTCTGCAGCACCGCCAGGTCTTCGGCCACGAACTGGAAGTCTTCGCGCGACAAGCTGCTCTTGGTGGCGGGCCGGGTGAAGACCGCCATCAAATCATGCGGGCCCTTGTATTCGCGCATCAGCACCGGCGGCAGTTGATCGCTGACCTTCATCAGGTCGGCCAGATCGGTGATGTTGTGTTCGGAGATCAGGTTCTCCACCATGCCGATGCGTTCCAGCCGCGAGCCGGCGCGCAGGGCTTCGGCCACTTCTTGGGCATTGACGCCGGCCACCGCGGCAATCGCCGCAAAAGCTTCCTGGGCGGTGTTGACCTTGAACTCCACCAGCGCCCCACGCAACTCGCGCTGGTAGCGGGCCAGGGTGCCGTAGAGCAGCAAGGCGCGCTCGGCCGGGTTCAGCTGCAAGAGCGTGCCCAAGGCCGCGATATTGGTTTCAACCAGGGTGGACTCGCGCTTGAGTTGGCGGTCCAGCCATTCGCTGGTGGTGGCCAGCAGGGACATCATGTCCTTGGGCGCGTCTTTGACGTATTCGTCCAGATAAAAGAACAGCGTGGCTTCCGAGTAAGGGCCGCTCCAGACGCCATAGCGCTGCAAGAAGGCTTCGTCGCTGAGATCGGCTTGCCCGAGCCAGAGCTCATTGCCCTGGCAGCGCTGCTCCAGGTACTCGCGCAAACGGCTCAAGACGCGAAGCGGCCAGACCAAGTGGCGGCCGGTGAAGGACAGCAAGCCATTGAAGTCGCGGCGCAGATTGAAGCGCCCGGCGTGCTTGACCGTCAGCGTGAGTACGAACTGGGTGCACATCCGGTCGAGCACCGGCGCCTCTTTGAGGCCCGGTGAGGGCAGGACACGCGCGTCAGCCAAACGCTTGACCATGGTGGGCAGCTCCTCGCAGTCTCGTGCGTCACAGACTGCGTGACGCTGCCCGATCTTGTCCCAGCCGCGCGCCGAGGACAAGGGCCTTAATGGGGGGACTTAATGCATCACCACCGGCTGATGGCCCATGCGGGCATAGGCCTCGATGAAATCATCCAGGTCTTCTTCGCTGGGATCTTGCTCGATCAGGGCTTCGACGCCGTCCTGGAACTGCTGGGCCAGCGCGCCTTCGATGAAGATTTCTTTGCGACTGAATTTGTCGACGATCTCATAGCCTCCGCGGTGCAGCTGCAACTCGGGGTTGGCTTGTAGAAATTCCCCCGGCACGGGCTCAGTCACCTGGACGTCGAACTTGACGACACTGAAGCTGGGGGAGTTGTAAAGCATGTGCATAGCGGCTCCTTTCAGCATCAACTGCGGCCAGCAGCGTCTGTTTCAAGAGTTATCGGCACCTTGAACGCTTGGCCGTGGATAAATAGTGGCAGAACTCGGAGGATATCGGGGCATCTCTATCTCCTATTTCGTGTTTAAAGCGTCAAAAGATAACGGCTTCCCTCCCCCTTGTTCAGGGTGGTAGGCCATCGTCCAGCAAAAGCAGCTCCCAGCTGCGTTCGTCGGGCAGGCGATAAATCAGCCGCACCGGCAGGTGGCGCCGGCTCGGGTCCAGCCAGACGTCGATTTCGCCGCTGTAGGTAAATATTTGCGGCCGATGCAGGTGCAAGGTCGGTAGTGCCGCGCGGTCCGGCAGGTCCAGCAGCTCGGGGCCGATGACTTCAAAGGCCCAGTCGCGCGCTTCGCCGCGCAGTCCGATGACCGTCATGTGCAGAGTTCCGCCTGCCGGATAGCGCTCGGGTGCGGCGTCCAGAAGCGCCGCCAGCTGAAACCACCAGCTGAGGCGGTCTTGCACGCCCTCCGGCAGCTCGAACACATCGGCGTTGGACGAGAAGCTGATCAACCCTTCTGGTCGGCGGAAATTGGTGGCTTGCGCATCGCGGCCACGGCGCTGCTGAGCAAATCGCTCCGGTAGCAGGCCTTGCGGGCCGACCTTGCCCTCGCTGCGCCAGCCGGGCAGAGGGCGTCCGTCGAGCTGACGATCCAGACGCAGCTGATAGCTGGTGTCACGCTGCGGCAGCCAACTCAGCCGAGCCAGGCCTTGGCGGCCGTCTTGCAGCAACAAAAATCGCCATTCGACCGCGGTGGCGACCTGGGTGGGGGGCGGGGTGAGCTGCGAGCTTGTCGCGCTGGTTTGCGCTATCCGCGTCGGTTCAAGGCTGCTGGGGCTTGGTTCTGACGGTGTTTCTTGATCGACAGGCTTGGCCTTTGCCAGCCCAGGTTTGGACGGTCTTGAAACGGGCGCGTCCGGGCTGGGCTGGGCGCCCGCTTGCGGCCCAGGCGTACTGTGCAAGGTTCGCGTTTGCAGGCCTTGGCGCAGAGAGGGCGCGGCCTGGCCTTGCGTTGCGCTCTTTTCGTGGCCGGGCGTCAGTAAGAGCAGATGGGCGGCAATGCTGAGCAGCAAAGCCACTACCGCCGCCTGACGCTGCGCGGGCGCACTTCGGCGGGGCACGAGGCTGGAAGTTTGAGGCGGTAGAGACGAAGTCATGCGGCGCATTGGACAATGCTGCCATTGCTTTGCTGCTTTTCTCACCCACCGATGAAACTTGCCACCTTGAACGATGGATCGCGTGACGGCCAGTTGGTCGTCGTTTCGCGTGATCTGAGCCAGGCCCATTACGCCAGCGGCATCGCAGGGCGGCTGCAACAGGTGCTGGACGATTGGGGTTTTCTGGCGCCGCAGCTGGAGGAGTTGTATGTCGGGCTCAACCATGGCCGTTTGCGTCATGCGTTCAACTTTGAGCCCAAGCAATGCATGGCGCCTCTGCCGCGCGCCTTTCAGTGGATCGAGGGTTCGGCCTATCTGAACCATTTGGAGCTGCTGCAGAAAGCTGCACCGACTGAAGCGGCGCTAGAGCTGCCGACCGAGCCTGTGCTCCGGCAGGGCAGTGGCGATTCGCTGCTGGGCGCCTGCAGTGCCGTGCGTATGGGCTCCGAGGCCATGGGTATCGACTTTGAGGCGCAATTGGTGGCGCTTACCGGCGATGTGGCGCAAGGCGTCAGTTCCGGCCAAGCCTTGGAAGGCGTGCGGCTCTTGATGCTGGCCAATGGCTGGACGCTGCGCTTGCTTGGCGCGCAGGACCGCTTTCACAGTCGGCCTGCCACTTCCTTTAGCCCGGTGGCGGTGACGCCCGATGAGCTGGGCCCAGCCTGGCGCGGCGGCCGCGTCGATTTGCCTTTGCAAACCATGTGGAATGGGCGCAAGGTCGGTCAATGCGAGGCCGGGCCAGAGATGAGTTTTCATTTTGGTCAGCTGATCGCCCAGGCCGCCAAGACGCGGGCATTGCGGGCCGGCAGTTTGATCGGCTCCGGCCCGGTGTCCAACAAAGACAGCAGCCGCGGCTACAGCTGCATTGCGGAGAAGCGCGCCCTTGAACAGCTGGAGTCTTGCCAAGCCAAGACCGCTTTCATGTCCTTTGGGGACAGCTTGCGCATCGAGATGAAGGGCGCGGACGGCCTGAGCGTGTTTGGGGCCATCGATCAAGATGTGCTGGCCCTGCACGATGAGCCGGAAGAGGCTTCGGTGCCGGTCTGATAACTCGCGCTGAGATACCTAGGGAGTCAACCAAAATGATGATGCGTCGAACTGTTTTGCGGGCCGCGGGCCTCTTGCTTGGACTTGGGGCCGCCAGCCGCTTGGCGCTTGCGGGCGTGAGCGAAAGCGACGCGGCCTCCGGCATACGCGCTGCCTTGGAGCGCGGTGCCAATGCGGCGATCGCGGGTTTGGGCAAGCCGGATGGCTTCATGAACAACCCGACGGTGCGGATTGAGTTGCCGGGGTATTTGAAAGATGGCGCCAAGCTCTTGCAAATGACCGGGCAGGGCAAGAGCGTCGATGAGTTGCTGCTGGCCATGAACCGTGCCGCCGAAGCGGCGGTGCCGGCAGCCAAGCCGCTGCTGGTGTCGGCGATCAAGAGCATGAGCGTAGAGGACGGCCTGCAAATCTTGAAGGGGGGCGATGACGCCGTCACCCAGTTCTTTGCCGGCAAGACCCGTCAGCCGCTGAGTCAGCAACTCTTGCCCATCGTCACCCAAGCGACGCAGAAAGTCGCCTTGGCCGACAAATACAACGCGGTGGCGGGCAAGGCGGTCGGCTTGGGCTTGGTGAAAAGCCAGGACGCCAATATTCAGCAGTACGTCACCGCCAAGACTTTGGATGGTCTCTATCTGATGATTGCCGAAGAGGAACGCAAGATCCGCAAAGACCCGCTGGGCAGTGGCAGCGCCATCCTCAAAAAGGTGTTTGGCGGCGGCGCATGAGGGTGAGTTTTTCGCCCTGAAGTGGGGGGTCGTCGCGTTGTTGGCGCCGCAGTGGACAATAGCGCCCTGATTTTCCTTTGTCTTTGAAGTTGCGCCGAGGCGCTTGCCCATGAACGAAACTCCTAATACGGCACCGACTTTGGCGCCGAATGCATCGCAGTCTCCTGCTGAAGTAGACGTGGTCGACGCCGCCGCTGTGGTCGAGACCGCAAGCGAGAGCACGGCTGAAGCACCCGCAGTTGAAGTTGCTGAAATCGCTGAAGCCGCTGAAGGTGTCGCATCCGATGCTGCACCTGAGGCCGCAGCTGCCAAAGACATCTCGCCCGCTGCCGTCGCAGCCAAGCTGAAAGAGCTGTTTCCCGCGCTGTTTGTGGGCGGTGGCATCAAGCCCTTGAAGCTGCGCGTGCAGGCCGATATTCAAGAACGTGCGCCCGGCGTGTTCACCAAGGCGCAGCTGTCCGCCTTTTTGCGCCGTCACACCGGTGGCACCGGTTATCTGATTGCCCTCAGCAAGGCCAAACATCGTTTTGACTTGGATGGTCAGCCGGCCGGCGACTTGAGCGATGAGCACCGCGCGGCGGCCGTCGAGGAACTGAACCGCCGCCGTGGCCTGCAGCAAGAGCGTCTCGAACTGGAGCAGCAGCGCCAAGCGCTGGAGCAAACCCAGGCGCGCAACCGCGCCGGCCTTTTGCACGACTTCGAACGTACCACCCTGACACTGCCCAACTTCTGCGTCCTCAAGGGCGTGACGCCCGAAGAGTTGCCGGGTTTGTTGGACTTGGCACGCCGCGAGGCCGCCGAGCGCGCGGCGCAGCGCCCTCAGTTCCAAGCCCCACGTGAGTCTCGTCCGGGCCAAGCCCCGCATGGCGAGCGTGGCCGGCCGGATGAGCGGCGTGGCCGCGGACATGGGCCTAAGGGTGGAAATCAAGGTGGCCCGCGTGGCGCCCAAAAGACCGGTCCGCGTCGTTAATTTCTTCACGCTTTCTTTAAACCCTTTGGTCTAAGCAGCTTGACATATTTCTGTCAAGCTGCTGAAAGCCATTGCGTAGAAGACGGGAGAGCACTCGGATTGCCGCACTGATAACTTATGACTTCGTTGAAGCGAAGGGTCGATGGAGGCCTCATCGCTTCACTCCGAGTTCAATGGTTTATCAGTGAGGAGTGATCATGAAACGTCTGCTGGTTCTGAGCATCGCCGCGGCTTGCGGTCTGGCCAATGCGGCTGAGCTTTACAACAATGGTCCGGTCGTCAACGGCACAGGTTTATCCGTGCTGACTTCGCCAGCCACGACCTTTGGTTTTGGCATGAATACCGCTGCTGGTATTTCCGTAGCCGACGATTTCAATGTGGCGGCTGGCCAAGTTTGGAACGTCCAGAGTCTGGACTTTTTCGGTTACCAGACTGGTTCTACAGGGTTCACCTTCAGCAACGCGACCTGGAGCCTCGTTTCGGGTGATGTCAATACCGGAACCGTTGTGGCTTCCGGTACGACTGCCGTGACCAATGGTGGCTTGCAAGGCTATCGCGTCACTGAAACCACGTTGACAAACACGCAGCGTGGCATCTACAAGGCAAGTGCTGACGTCGCAGACTTCTCCTTGAGCGAAGGGCACTACTGGCTTCGCTGGAGTCTGACGGGTTCGCTGGCTTCCGGCCCCTGGCAGCCTCCCACTTCCGATGCTCGCGTCGGCAACGCTGCGCAGGCCCTGTCTGGCGCTTCTTTTAGCACTATCACCGACGCAGGTTCAACTTTGAGTGTGGAACTGCCCTTCGCCATCAACGGCATCACGGCCGCCGTTCCTGAACCCAGCACCTATATGCTGATGTTGGCTGGTGGTCTGGCGGTCGGCGCCATCGCGCGCCGCCGTCGTCAGCAAGGCTGAAACTAGCGTTTGAAAAGAGCGCCCACCGCTGGTGGGCGTTTTTATTGGCGGGCTCGCAAATGCAAGTTTGCATCTGCTTTTGGCCTTCGCCGGCGCCGGGTCGCCGCGCCTTTCTACAATGGCGTCATGAACGCAAACCCGAGCACCTACACCCGCGGCGCGGCCTTGCCCGCCATCCTGCAGCAGCGCATCGCGATTTTGGACGGTGCCATGGGCACGATGATCCAGCGCTACAAGCTGGTTGAGGCGGACTTCCGCGGCCCGCGTTTTGCCGATCACCCCAAGGATCTGAAGGGCAATAACGACTTGTTGGTGCTGACCCGGCCCGATGTGATTCGCGAGATCCACGAGAAATACCTGGCCGCCGGCGCCGACATCATCGAGACCAACACCTTCGGCACCACCACCGTGGCCCAAGAGGACTACGGCCTGGAAGCGCTGGCCTACGAGATGAATGTGGCGGCCGCGCGCATTGCCCGCGAGGCCTGCGACCAATACAGCACGCCCGACAAGCCGCGCTTTGCCGCCGGCGCCCTCGGCCCCACGCCGCGCACCGCCAGCATCAGCCCCGATGTGAACGACCCCGGCGCCCGCAATGTCGACTTCGATACGCTGCGCGCCGCTTACTACGAGCAGGCCAAGGGCTTGCTGGATGGCGGCGTCGATCTGTTCCTGGTTGAGACCATTTTTGACACCTTGAACGCCAAGGCCGCCATCTTCGCGCTGGATGAGTTGATGGAAGACACCGGCGAGCGTCTGCCCGTCATCATCAGCGGCACCGTCACCGACGCTTCGGGCCGCATCCTCTCCGGCCAAACGGTGACCGCTTTCTGGCACTCGGTGCGCCACGCCAAGCCGCTGGCTATTGGCCTGAACTGCGCGCTGGGTGCGACGCTGATGCGCCCCTACATCGAAGAGTTGGCCAAAGCTGCTGGGGCCACGGCGATCAGCTGCTACCCCAATGCCGGCCTGCCCAATCCGATGAGCGACACCGGCTTTGACGAGACGCCCGATGTGACCGGCCGTTTGATGGAAGAGTTTGCCCGCAGCGGCTTCTTGAACATCGCCGGCGGCTGCTGCGGCACCACGCCGGAGCACATCGCGGCGATCGCCAAGGGCGTGTCGGCGTATCGGCCGCGCGTCAGCGGCGAAAAGTTCTTCAGCGGCTTGGTCGCCGAGGCCTGAGCGAGCGGCCTCAGCTCATCTTCAGCAACTTCTCCATCGACACCCGCAGCTTTAACTCGTGCGGGGCCAAGCTGGCCGCAATCGCTTGGGCGGCCAAGCGGGTGTCGCGCGGCACCGGTTCGCTCAAGGGGTTGCCGCTCTTGCCCAAGAGGCTGGCCACCATCGGCTCGGTGGCGCTGTGGCCGCGTTTGAAGACGATGCCGACCTCGCCATTGGCCAGCCGTACCAGGCTGCCCAGCGGGTAGAGACCAATCGTTTTGACGATGGCCGCGCCGGCTTCGTCGGGCTGCTTCAGCTCATCCAAAAACACCGCCCGGGCGGCCATGGCACCGGTTTGCGCTTTGCGCGAGGCGCGCGGGCTGACGCGCGAGGCAAAGATGTCGATGCGGCGCAGCAGCCGCGCCAGTTGTTCGGCTGGGGCGCGGCCCGCCAGCGGGCCGGGGCCGGCGTCGTGATGCAAACACACGGTCTTCAGCCAGAGCTCTGACTTGGCGCCGAGTTCGGCCAGCAGTTTTGCCGAGCGGTCGCCATGTGAGATCAGGCTTTGCTGCTGGTTGTGGCTGGGCTCGTCGGACTGTGCCGCCATGCGGTCTTGATGTGCGCTGATGCTGATATTCATGCTCAGCGCAGCTTGGGTGAGGGCCAAGCGCCAATCGTCCGGCCAGCCCAGCTTGAGCGCGCATTGCTCGGCCAAGGCCAGGCAGAGCAGGGCGTGGCGGGCGCTGTAGCGCTCAAAGCCCTGGCTGGCGTCAAAGATCAGGAACATCAAAATCGCATCGGGCCGGTGGGAGAGCCGGGCGATGGCATCGGTGTGCAGTTGTTGAAAGCGGCCGCGGAAGTCCTCGGTATTTGGGTCGCGCAGCAGGCTGTGGGCATGCATCTGCAGATCGGCCCAGGCCGCTTGCTCGCCCAGATCGAGGCGTTGCACTTTGTCGGGTTTGTAGTCGGCCTGCACCTTGACGATGTCGCCCAGGTTGGCGCCCTGGTGCATCATGGTGTCCATCTTGTGGGCCAGGGCGCGCTGGTATTCCTTGGTCTCATGCGCCAGCACCCAGATCGGGCGCGCCAACAAGGCCTGCATCTGCGGCGTGTTGGGCAAGGTCTGGCCGCTGGCCACCAGCAGCTTTCCCTCGGCGTCGCGCAAGGAGAAGGTGAGCACCTGACCGGCGCGCAGGCTGTGGGGGGGAAGCTGTATCAGATCCAAGAGGCCTCGCACATGTTTTGTGTGGATTGTCGGCTGAACCTGCTGGCGATTGAGGCCTGGACCCGGACTGCGCGTAAAATCACGCACGGTTCAAGGAGCGTTGCGACCAGCCCACCCGCATTGATCGTGAGATTGGCGGCGGCTCGCCAGGCTTGAACGGGCAGCCCACACTGATCTGGGTTGTTGACAACGACGCTCACCGATCCATGATTTCGTGGCCGCGGTGAGTTCGCGGCCCAAGATTCCCTCGAGGCCGCCATGTCTGCTGAAACCCTTGCCCTGACCCCTAACGTCCCCGTCGAAGCGATGAAGCTCTCGGGCCTGGAGCCGGTGCAGATTGGCGCCGGCACGCTCTTCGTCAATATCGGCGAGCGCACCAATGTGACGGGCTCTAAGGCCTTTGCGCGCTTGATCTTGAATGGGCAGTTCGAGGACGCCCTGGCCGTCGCGCGCCAGCAGGTTGAGAACGGTGCGCAGGTCATCGATATCAATATGGACGAGGCCATGCTGGATAGCAAGGCCGCCATGGTGCGTTTCCTGAACCTGATCGCCGGTGAGCCCGAGATCGCCCGTGTGCCCATCATGATCGACAGCTCCAAATGGGCCGTCATCGAAGCCGGCCTGAAGTGCATTCAGGGCAAGGGCATCGTCAACTCGATCTCGATGAAAGAGGGCGAAGAAGAATTCCGCCGCCAAGCCAATCTGGTGCGCCGCTATGGCGCTGCCGCCGTGGTGATGGCTTTTGACGAGCAAGGCCAGGCCGACACCTTTGCCCGCAAGATCGAGATTTGCGAGCGAGCCTACAAGATCCTGGTGCACGAGGTGGGCTTCCCGGCCGAGGACATCATCTTCGATCCGAACATCTTCGCCATCGCCACCGGCATCGAAGAGCACAACAACTACGCAGTCGACTTCATCGAAGCCACGCGCTGGATCAAGCAGAACCTGCCCGGTGCCAAGGTCAGCGGTGGCGTGTCGAATGTGAGCTTCAGCTTCCGGGGCAATGACCCGGTGCGCGAGGCCATCCACACCGTCTTCCTGTACCACGCGATTCAAGCGGGCATGGACATGGGCATCGTCAACGCCGGCATGGTCGGCGTGTACGACGATCTCGACGCCGAATTGCGTGAGCGCGTGGAGGACGTGGTGCTGAACCGCCGACCCGACTCCGGCGAGCGCCTGATCGAAGTGGCCGAGCGCGCCAAGGGCATGGCCATTGACGACACGGCCCGGCTGGCTTGGCGCGCTGGCGATGTGAATGAGCGCCTCAGCCATTCGCTGGTGCACGGCATCACCGAGTTCATCACCACCGACACCGAAGAAGCTTGGCAAGCGATTCAGGCCAAAGGCGGTCGGCCACTGCATGTGATTGAAGGCCCGCTGATGGCCGGCATGAATGTGGTCGGCGACTTGTTCGGCGCTGGCAAGATGTTTTTGCCCCAGGTGGTCAAGTCGGCCCGCGTGATGAAGTCGGCGGTGGCGCATTTGCTGCCCTATATCGAGGCCGAAAAGAAGGCCTTGATCGACGCCGGCGGCGAGGCGAAACCGAAGGGCAAGATCGTCATTGCCACCGTCAAGGGCGATGTGCACGACATCGGCAAGAACATCGTCACCGTGGTCTTGCAGTGCAATAACTTTGAAGTCGTGAATATGGGCGTGATGGTGCCCTGCCAGGACATCTTGGCCAAGGCCAAGGAAGAGGGCGCCGACATCATCGGCCTGTCCGGCCTGATCACGCCCAGCCTGGAGGAGATGCAGCACGTGGCCGCCGAGATGCAGCGGGACGAGCATTTCCGCTCGCGCGGCACGCCTCTGCTGATTGGCGGCGCCACCTGCAGCCGGGTGCACACGGCGGTCAAAATCTCGCCGCATTACGAAGGCCCGGTGGTCTATGTGCCGGACGCTTCGCGCAGCGTCGGTGTTTGCAGCGACCTGCTTTCGGACGAGCGCGCCGCCAAGTTCATTGCCGAGTTGCGCAGCGATTACGAGCAGGTGCGCCATCTGCACGCCAACAAAAAGCAGACCCCCATGGTCAGCTTGGCCGCCGCGCGCGCCAACAAGCATGCCCTGGACTGGGCGAGTTATCTGCCGCCGGTGCCGCAGTTCATCGGCCGCCGGGTAATCCGCAATTACGACCTGGCCGAGTTGGCCGAGAGCATCGACTGGGGCCCCTTCTTCCAGACCTGGGACCTGGCTGGGCCCTTCCCGGCCATCCTCAAGGATGAGGTGGTGGGCACCGAGGCGCAGCGCGTCTTCAGCGATGGCAAGCGCATGCTGCAGCGCCTGATCGCCGGTCGCTGGTTGACGGCCAGCGGCGTGTTCGGGCTCTACCCGGCCGCGCAGGTGAACGACGACGACATCGAGATCTACACCGATGAAAGCCGCAGCGAGGTCTTGATGACCTGGCACGGTCTGCGCATGCAGTCGGATCGACCGGTGGTGGACGGCGTCAAACGGCCAAACCGCTGCTTGTCCGATTTCATCGCGCCCAAAGGTGTGGTGCCGGATTACATCGGCTTGTTTGCCGTCACCGCGGGCCTGGGCGTCGAGAAAAAGGAAGCCCAGTTCCTGGCCGATCTGGACGACTACTCCGCCATCATGTTCAAGGCCCTGGCTGACCGTTTGGCCGAAGCCTTTGCCGAGCGCTTGCACCAGCGGGTGCGCACGGAGTTCTGGGGTTATGCCCCGGACGAGGCCTTGAGCAGCGAGGAGCTGATCGAAGAAAAGTACCGAGGCATTCGCCCGGCTCCAGGCTACCCGGCTTGCCCCGACCACTTGGTCAAGCGTGAGTTGTTCAAAGCCTTGAACCCCGAAGAGATCGGCATGGGCCTGACCGACAGCATGGCCATGACGCCGGCTGCCAGCGTCTCAGGCTTTTACTTCGCGCATCCCGAAGCGGCTTACTTCAATGTCGGCCGTATCGGCGAAGACCAGGTGGCCGATTGGGCAGAGCGCATGCGGCTGAACAAAGAGGCGGCCGAGCGGGCCTTGGCGCCGCTTTTGTAAGCCGAAGTAAGAGCCGGGCTTTGGGCGGATCAGCGGTGCACGGCGTGCTAGGGTTGGGCGTTAGTTGTTGACCGAGTATTTCAAAGGAGTTTTGCAGATGAAGCCCGCACAAATCGCCATCGGCGCTGTCGCCGCGATTGCTATTGCTGGTCTGGCCTATCAGGCGGGGCGCAGCCAAACGCCGGCCGTCGTTGCCAATGGATCTGCCGTGTCGGCCTCGGCGCCCGCTCCAGAAGCCAGTGCTGTGCTGGCTTCAGCAGCAGTTGCTGCCTCGGTGCCCCTGGTCGCGGAGCCGCCCGCCTCGGTGCCTGCGGTCAATCCAGCCGCCAGCACGCCTGCGCCGCAGGTGGCGACCAAGGCGCCGAGCAAGCCCGCAGCGCGTCCGGCGCCCAAGCCGGCAAACCCAGCGCCAACTCAAGCGCAGCCACCGCAGGAGCACAGCCATGTGGCCAAGGCGGATCCTGACGTGACCGAGTCTCAGCCTCAGAAGCCCGCAGAACCGGCTGCGCCCAGGCTTTGCGCCGAATGTGCCACTGTGGTGCAGGTGCGCAGCGAGCATCGCGAGGGCAAGGGCAGCGGCTTAGGTGCCGTCGGTGGCGCGGTGCTGGGCGGCCTCTTGGGCAATCAGATTGGCGGCGGCACCGGCAAGACTCTGGCGACAGTCGCCGGTGCGGCCGCGGGCGGCTTTGCTGGCAATGCCGTGGAGAAGAATCACAATGCGCGCCAGGTCTGGGTGGTGCGCGTCAGCTATCCGGACGGCCGCACCCGCAGCTTCGAATATGAGCATCAGCCCGATTTGCGGGTCGATATGGTGGTGCGCGAGCGCGACGGCGTGTTGGAGCGCTACTAAGACTTTGCGGAATTGAGGCCGGGCCTCAGTGCATCAGCCCGCGCCGCAACTGAATGGCCTCGGCCATATGGGGCAATTGAATGCGTTTCGATGGCTCCAAATCGGCGATGCTGCGGGCCACGCGCAAAAGGCGGTGGTAGCCGCGCGCTGACAGCCCCAGCTGAGCGGCGGCCTTTTGCAAAAAGTCCATCGCCGCAGGCTCTGCCTGAGCGTATTGCTCCAGCTGGCGCGCACTCAAGCGCGCGTTGCAGCAAGCTTGGCGCTCCATGGCAATCTTGCGTGCGCCGGCCACGCGCTGAGCCACCACGGCGCTGCTTTCGCCGTCCGGCAGGCCGGCCAGCTCTTTGGGGGCCAGCATGGGCACTTCGATCATCAGATCCAAACGGTCCAAAAACGGGCCGCTGAGTCGGCTTTGATAACGCGCAATTTGACCGGGTGCACAGATGCAGGCCTTGAGCGGATTGCCCAGATGCCCGCAAGGGCATGGGTTCATGGCTAGGGTTGTCAAGCGACTTTTTTCAAGATTTGTACCTAGCAAGACCCATCGGCGAGTCCATCAGCGGGCAGCGAGGCCCGAGCAACGACTGCTCCTTCAGTGTGAACTGGGCCAATCGACCCAACACTGCCTTTCAGGTCGTCAACTTGACCGACAGCACCGCAGCGTGTGCTCCCTGTCACCATGTGCGAGTCCGCCGTCTGCAGCTGGCCATGCCCCGTCGCCGGAGAGCGGCTGATCTTCGACAGTTCAAAGTACCGTGTGAGGCAACGGGCAAGTGCATGGTGAGCTCAGTTCAGGTGCAGCCAACTGGGTGCTTGACCGGTGCCCGGTCGATGGTGCGCTCGCTGTACTGCGCGATGCTAAGAGTCACTATTGGCATCGAGTTCTGGAATCTCCGGAGCTGTTTGACGGCGGCGTCAGAAGGCGGGTTAGGGCTGGATGATGCGGCTGTAGGCTGCCCAGTCAATCGCAGGTACTGAGCCGAGCGATTGCAGCCGATCGAGAAGGCGGAACAAGAAGAACATCATTGCTGCGTCGTCGGTGACGACGAGCGGGTTCCCGCTGTAGCGATCGTACGAGCCATGGTCGAGCGCGCAGACGCAATCGAGCGCGGAGTTGGGGTCAGTGCCCAGGTTTTTTAGGAACGGCTTGCCCAGACCAGTCGTCCAGCCCGCCTTCGGTGCAAGGAGACCGGCGAGGATGCGGAAGTGCGGCTTAGCTGGGTATGTACCGCCCGCGTGCGAGATTGGAACCGAGGTGCGGGTCATCTTGCGCACCGATGCGGCCTTGGCCTCTGCATACTCGATGTAGCCCTTGCTGACCTCCGGTTTGCATTCAAAGACTGCGTAAACGGCTTCGGCAGGGATGTAGCGGTGGTTCTTCTGGTCAAGTAGAGTCGGCGTGAAGTGGCGGTCAAAGATGACCGCATCGATTTGCTCGCTACGGCCCCCCTTTGAATCAATGATGATTCCAGTCGCTACCTCGTAGCGGTTGGGCAAGTACGAACGGAGAAGTTCGACCCAATGGTCCTCGTTGACTGCGCCCATGACCCCTGCATGGCTCACGGACTGGTTGGCCAACGTCATCTTGGCGCGCAGCGCCAATCGGACGTTGGAGAAAGCCTCCTTCATCCAGGTCGTATCGCCCGGGGCTGCGGTGAGGGCGATGGCGTTAGGGGTGGGGTTTTGCTTCATGATGTGGCGCTCAGGACAGAGGGAACTTCGAACCGAAAAGCGCGCGCCATGCCCTCAGCGCTTCGCCGTTTTGGCCCTTGCGTGCCAGGTCGATGGCATGAGACGCCTCGCGGCTAGCTGCAGTCAGCAGTTGGCCAGCGCGCTCCTTGCGGGCAGCGTCCATGCCGTCGCTGATAGGCGAACCCAGGCCGGCTGGATCTGGCCACTCGTCCTTGATGCGGTCGGCAAGCGATGAAAAGAAGGCTTGGATCTCATAGTCGAACCGTCCCTGCCAACCGCCATGGAGGCACTCAAGCGCCATGGCCTCGATCAGGAATGAAGGCTTGACCGGCTTGTCGGCGCCATGCTTAGCGTTGTTGTTCCAGTACTTGACCATTCGCACCAGGCCCTTCCATTCACTGTCGAAAGCTTGGTGTGCTTTCTTGGCCTTCTCAGCGTGGATGTCCGGGTTTGTCTTCATCCACTTTCCGGTGTCGGCATTGGGAATCTCGTAGTCGTCGCCGGCTGCGGCGGCCGGCACGACGTCAACACTTAATACGCGGTAGTCGGTGTTGTCATCAGAGTCGACCACCACGCCAAAATCGACGTTGATAGAGCGGCCCTGCTTGCGCACAGCGTCCTTGCCGTACTTCTCCACCAGCGCGTCGTAGTAGGCCCCCAGGACGACTGACGGAGCTTGGCCTCGATACTTCTTGGCGTCGGAATCGCCCATCACAAAGAAGATGTCGATGTCCTTGAGCGGCTTGGTCTTGGTGTACCGGGCATACGAGCCTGTCAGGAAGTCGCGCTCGATGGAAAACTTTGTGCGAATGAACTCGCGCACTTCGATGTGACGCTTGGAGGCGTTGTCCTGCTCTCGGGTATTGAGCTCGAGGCGGGACTTGAATTTGCGGAATGCGTCGTCGGTGGTAATCATTAGCGGGTTCTCCAGTAAGCAGCACTCGCACCGAGGCCGTTGTGTTCAATCGTTGAGCCGAGGCTTTGGCGCACCATGCCTTCGGTAGAGCGGGCGGAAACAGGGCCCCATCCGTCGACATCTGGACGACCCGGTTTGTTCTGCAAGAGCACGTCGTAATACGCCGATGCAGGCGCAACGCCGGCCTTCTTGATTGAGTACTTCAACTGCTCCGTATCGGTGTAGAAGGTGCCATTGCCGCCGCCAGTGGAATAGAGGATGTCGATGTCCCAGCGAACAATCAAGCCGTTGGTGGATGGGTCGAAGATCTCAAGCTGTACGCGCTCAAGGTAGCCAGATTCAATCCAGGTCTTGATGGCGCGCTGGTTGCTGTCCCAATCCGTGGTCAGCTTCTCCGGGTTGAGGCCACTAAGGCGGACGATGTCCTTCAGGCTCTTTAGGATGTTGTCAGTTACGTAGGTTACCGAGTGGGTGTACGTGTTGATGGATACGGCACTCATAGCTTCAGGAATCCTTCCAAATCAAGCTCCACTTCGGTGTCTGCCGAGCCCTTTTCAGCTGCCTCGGTGGCGATGCCACTGGCCGCGTCGCGTGCGACCACGTGGCTGCCGCTCTTCTTGAGTGCTGCGGCGACCCATGAAAGGTCTTCGGCCGCAACTGGCAGGGAGACCTGCCAGTCACCTTTGAGGGCGTCGAAGCCCAGCTTCGCTTCGTTGCCGGCTGACGTTTCGAGCGACTCGTCGTCGAACAGGCAATAGATGCGGGTGCGTGGGCCGTCGCAGGTCACGACAATCGGACTGGCCTTCGGTGACTGGTCGGTGATGACGCTGGCCGCAATGCCAGCCACGCTCATCAGCTCAGCACGGGCTTCCACGTTCGAGCTGCTCCCACCAAGGAGGTCGACGATGGCGGTCCAGGTGGCCGAAGCGTCGCGGAATGGAACGCTGCGGAAGTCGCGGCGCACTGTACTCATTTGGAGCCCTCCTTGAGTGCGCGTGCGGACTTTGCCAGCTTGGCCGCAGCGAGCAGGTCGTCGGCGGTCAGCTTGTTCGGGTCGAGAGCCGTCTCGCGGCGCATGGCCATGGCGTTCACGACCATTTTGCGCAGCGCGCGGCCGTCCAGGCCGTGGCTGGCTCTGGCAATCTTGGTGATATGCGAAGAGTTAGCGATGACGCCAAGCGCCGGGAATTGCTTGGCGAGGCTGCCCAGGCAGAGCTGGAGAATCTGCTCAACAGCTTCAGGGCCCGGCGGCGGAACTTCGATGACCAAGTCACAGCGCGAGGTGAACGCGCCGTCGATGGCCTGCGGGAAGTTGCTTGTCGCGAGGAAGAGGATGTTGGTGTGGCGCTCGGCGAGGGCGTCCAGTTGAACCAACACCGCATCGGTGGCGCGATGGATGTCCACCGGGTTCGCTTCCAGGCTCAGGCGAGTGCGGTCCGCCGCCAGCGTCTCAACTTCGTCGAGCAGGACCATCGTCGGGCCCTGCTCGGCCTGTTCGACGATGGTCTGCGAGAACAGCTGACTCACGGCGCGCTGCGTCTTGCCCATTGCGGAGCTGGTCAGGGCATGAGGGTCAACCTCGACGAGCCGGGGCTTCTGGCCCTTCATGATGCCGCCCACCTTGCTGGCCAGTCCGCGGGCCAAGGAGGACTTGCCCGTGCCGGGTGGTCCTGAGAGCAGAATCACGCCGTGCATCGGCAACTGGTCGCGCGACACCACGGGACGCAGCTTGAAGTTCAAGAGAGCCTGGGAGAGCAGACGCTCCTTGATGTCGTCTGCGACGACGATGCCGTCCCATTGGGCATCCAGGGTTTCATGGGGCAAAACACGCACGGCTGCTATGCCGGGCGGAAGGTCTTCAGGTCGCACGAGATACTGTGCTGCGGAGGGGGCTTTCAATGCTGTTCCGTCCTCTGGGGACGCCGTTGTTACGATGGATTTGAGTGTTCCCGAAACACGGAAAGGATTGGTTGAAGCTCGGTTCAGGTGTGCTATCTCGGCGGTTCCCGGATACAAGATTTCCGCGACTTGTCTAGGATCTCCTAATCCGGGTGCCTTGCCGGTTCAGAATCCTGAATCGGCAAGCAGGGAATACTTAAGCCAAGACGTGAGATGCTCGCGTCATTAGAAATAGCTCTGCCGAGGCTAGCCATGACCCGTATTGCCATCATTGAAGATGTGCTTATTGACAGCGAGAACATCAAGACGCTCATTCAGAACTCGATGGATGCCGAAGTTAGGCAGGCGTTCACGAAGGAAGACGCAGACACGCTGTTGAAGTCAGAGCCGTTTGACCTAGTGATCATGGACGTCGAACTCGGAAGCGGTGCGAAAAACCGCTACGCAGGGCTTGGCCTGCTGAGCGATATCCGTGCGAATTGGCCGACTATCGTGGTGTCCGGGATGCCGGAAGAGAACCTTCGAGGTCTCGCGCTGACGCTACATGCGTACGACTTCATCCCGAAGCCGATTGAAGAGCAAGACCTCATCAACACCATTGAGCATGCGCTCATCTGGGCCAAGTCGGATGTGGCGCGTGACCTCGCCGCACAGCCTGGGTTACCCGAGGGCCTGACGGCTGACCCACAGCGGAAGAATCGGTTTCGTTGGAAGGGGCTACCCGTCCAGCTGACCATTACGGAGCTCAGCATCGTCCAGGCCCTGGTTGAGCGCCCTGGAGTCTTGGTCGAGGCGCGAGACCTACTTAAGAATTTGAAATCTGGCCTGACCCCCAAAGCTCTCGCAACCCAAATGTCGGGTGTCCGCAGAAAGTTCCGTGACGTCGACGTTGACTTTGACCGTATCGATAATGAACCCGGCCGCGGCTACCTCTGGAAGACGTTACCGTAAGCGCTGGTTCCAGCGTCTCCAACGCTGGAACTTCACGCTCGGCACCATCGCGTTCCTCGTTGCCCTCACTCTGTGCCTCATTGGGGCTTTAGCCGATATCAATTTCGCGGCGCTCCAGAAGGAGCAACGAGTTCGAGAGTCGGAGCTGAAGGGGCAGCTTGCGCAGTTCCTTCTCAGCATTCGAGAGCCGGATGGCTCTTCGTTGTTGGAGAACCCTCAGGAGTTCTCGGCAGGGTCGCGTCCTTTGAATGTGGTGACCCTGCGCCGGTCATTCTTCACTTATCTCTTGCAGACTGGTAACGCAAAAGTATTCAAGACTGGCGACATCAGCTTCGAAGCACCGCGTGCGTGTCAAGTCGAATACCAGGGCGTGCGCAAGGACGGAACTTCTTCTGGGAGTCTGCGCACCTGCTTTGCTGCCGTGCTCGCCGACCAAAGCGGCCGGTACGTCTACTTTTCTCTGCGCTACCCCTCAAGCAAGATTGAGCGCCACCGTCCAGGTCGCCCGCTGGCAGAGGTCAATAGGGTGGTGTTCACATTCAGCGGACAAAAGCAAGGGCGACTCACTCTCTCCTACCAAATTCCTCCGCTGGCGAAGTCCAAATACCCGTCGCAGCTGGCACGCTTTGACCAGGTTCATGAACTGGCCGGGTTCTACGCCGGTGAGGGCGGGCAGCCGTCAAGGCTCGTGAGTGGCCAAGCCTTTGAGAGCTTGGTCGAAGAGGATGGCAGTGCGGCGCGCAACTACGTGACGGTTGTGGGACGCCTTGATGCAGCGCTTTTTCAGGTCCCGTCTTCCGATGAACAGTGGCCGACTAGCGCGCTCAAGAAAGTAAACATCGGCGTCGAGGTCTACGACAAGGCGGGGCCGGACGGCAAGGCCGAGGCCTTGTTCCAAGTTTCTGCCGGACAGGTGGGTACGCCCCTTGTTTCACTGACCCAAGCCTACTTGGCTGCGATCCCCTCCCGTGCATCGCTGCAGGTCAGAGCAACTGGGGCCGGTGGGAATAGGTCCGTTGTTTGGCGCTCCGACGATGACAGCGTTAGTCAATCCACAACCCGGCTAGACGGAAGGTGGCAGTGGCTTGCCGACAAGTGGACCGAACTCATTATCTCGAAGGCTTTTCTGCAAAGCTCGCCGATGGTCGAGTCCCAGAACCTGCGGATTGGAGGTGTGGCGAACGCTACGGCTACGCTGACTTCGACGCCATTCATGTTGCCCGACCTTGCAACGAGAGCGTTCACCTGGATTTCTGGGGCCCTCTTCCTCATCCTGGGAATGACCTTCTACTGGGGGCACAACAATTGGCAGTTGCGGCGAATTCGAAAAACAGCCTATGCCGTTGTCGTGAAGCGAACGGGCGAGGAACACTTAAAGCAATTTGCTGCGCGAGACGAACTCGGGACACTTGCACGCGTGTTCTACCTAGTTCTGCGGCGGAGTCGCTCTCGGGACTCCAACTTGGTTAAGCGGTTACGTGAAGAACAGGCTATGCGAGCCGAAAAGCTTCGGTTGCAAGAAGGTCATCTACAGAACCGCAAGTCCATTCTTGACGCCATCGGGCACGAAATTCGCTCGCCGCTGCAATCGCTCTTGAACATCACGAAGGAATTGCCCGCCGTGCAGCAGCAGCTAGGTCGCATTCGGCGAGCTGTCACGGCGCTCTTCACGGCTAATAGCGTGGAAGAGGGCCTGCGGTCAGGAGAAATCGCCCTGTCGCCACATGACTTGGCTGACTGGTTGAGTCGATACGCACGTAACCTCGACGAGGCAGGGCGAAAAGTGAAGTACGTCGGCCCGATCGATGAAATCATTGTTCAGATGGACTCAATGCAGCTGGAGCAAATTCTGGACAGTCTGCTGGATAACGCGGAGAGGTATCGTATCCCTGGCTCCGACATTGAGCTAAGACTTCAACAAGGGGCCTTCTCCGTTGAGTTGGCCGTATTCAATCAAGGTCCTGCCATTCCAGAGGCGGGTATCGAGCAAATTTTCGATTTGGGTGTCTCCGACGGCCATTCGGGTGTGAACAGCGGGCTGGGGCTCTTTGCGTCACGCATTTACGCTTTGGCGATGGAGGCAACGCTGTCTGCTCGCAATGAGCCAACGGGTGTGTCCTTTGCCCTGCAGTTCCCCTGGCGCGCCAGCAAGTAAGGCCGCTCATCATTGCGCGCTCACGCCGCGGCAATCGCAATTGAAGCTGCTGCGCAGCCACGCGAGCGCTTGGGCAGACACCGTGCCCCGAGCCGTCCGGTTCCCGCCACGTCTGGACTACTTGCTTCCATCTTAAAGCCAGTTCCCCATCAACACATATGGAGCCCAGAAGTACGGATGCCGCAGGTCAGCGCTTGCGGCCTCATCCTTGATAGCTCCCTTCAGCATGCCCAGTTGAGCCTGCTGCAGTGCGGCTGCCTTGCTCATGCTTCTCTTCTCGCCGCGCTGGCGATAGAACTCCATCATCAGCGGCGCAGCGCCTACATCGGCCACCGGCCACAGAGTGGCCAGCACAGCCTTGGCACCCTTTGATCGGAACAGGCCTCCAAGAGAGTCCAGTGCGCCTTCGCTCACGCCGGATTCACAGGCTGATAAGGCGATCAGGTCGTATTGGCCTAGGCGCGGCGTCCAGCCGAGGATCTGACCGGTGCTCAGCTTGCTGCCATCACCGAGCAACAGAAGCGACTTCTCGACCTTGAAGTGCGTGGCGATGTGCAGGAAGCTGGCGCCTCCACCGGCGGGTCCGAGCAGGCGTTGCAGGAGCTCGGGCGTGAAGGCGGCGTCCAGATAGCGCTGCCCGCTGATCATGCCCTCATCGGCACGGCAATCCTTCGCGCCGACCTCACGGATCACGCCGCAGACCTCCCGGCGCACACCCGGCAGCGCCACGCTGCCGAACTCCGCATCGGACTGTGATGCACCCAGGGCTACGCCGCGCCAGAGATCGCGTGTTGGTGTCTCCAGCCCTTCGAGCTTGCCGCTGCCATCTGCGGTCAGGATTGACACGGCATAGTGTTCGACAAGGTGCGTCCCGTCCGGACGCATCAGCGCCGCGAACGGTAGCGCCCGCAGATTGCCGAACGGCAGGATCGCCCACTGTCGGATGTTTGGCGCGTTCTTGAGCTGCGCTTCGGCTGGAGCGATCAGATGCTGATACAGAGCCTGGGCTGGTGCCCGGTAGTCCTTGCGGGCTTGGATGGCGTCACGCAAGGCCTTTACCAGCGCATCCAACTCAGTCTCAGAGACCTTTGCGATCAGCGGAACGGCGCCCTGTTCTGTGGTGAGGATCAGGGTCAAACCGCGCGCGCCGGGTAGCAGCAACAGACCGGCGGTCTTCAAGCCGCCATCGCCCCGTTCGCGCAGTTCGGTGAGCTTGGCCGACAGTTCGGTGCGGGCGCTGTCGAAAGCCTGCAGGCGCCGCTCGTTGGCCTGCCGGCTAGCGGCCACGAACCTCTGCGTGGCGGCTTCCATGATGTTGCGGGTGCGGGTGTCGAGTTGAAGTCGCCTCTCGTCCAGGTCCGTCATCTCAGGCCCAGTCGACGATGCGCGGCCGGCCTTGACGGCGTCCGCCACGGCAGCGCGGCGGCGCTCGAAATCCCGCCATTCGCCGGCTACCCGATCCAGATCCTGGCGATATGCGTCCTCCTCGGCCGTCCAAGTCAAGTTCTGAGCGCCCGAGCCGGCACCACCATTACGACGCAGATACTCGGTCAGCTCCGACTCCTTCAACAATAGCAGCACGCGCTCCGCTTCGGCGATTCGCCCCCGTTGGATAAGCAATGCGGACAGCGCCCGATAGGGGTCAGCCAACTTCTTGGTGAAGGACTCGCGCGTGGCCGCATCCAGCCCCCGGGTACCGGCTCGCATGCGCTGGCGCGTGTTCACCGAGAGCTTGAAGTAGAAGATCGCTTCATCCAGAGCGCCACCGTCTTGGCGCTTATCTAGGGCAAAGGCCAGATTGGACGAGAAGACTGCCAGTTCATTGATCGCCCTTTGATTGCGCTCAGGGTCGACGATGTTGGTCACCAACACAGAGCGCACCGCCCGACGGTACAGCGGCAAGGCGTCGTCGTAGCGCCCCATCGACAAGTACAGCCCTGCCAAGTTGTTCAAGCTCGTCGCCGTGCTCACGTGATCCAGGCCCAACGCCTTTTCGGTGACCGCCAGCGCCCGAAGATACAGAGGCAAGGCCTCGTCGTAGCGGCCGATAGACTCGTACAGCCGCGCCAAGTTATTCAGGCGAGTCGCTGTGCTTTCGTGATTCGGTCCCAACGAATTTTCGGTGATCGCCAGCGCCCGCTTGTACAGCGGCGAAGCCTGGTCGTAGCGCCCCATCGGCACGTACAGCCCTGCCAAGTTGTTCAAGCTCGTCGCCGTGCTCACGTGATCCGGGCCCAACACCTTTTCGTTGATCGCCAGCGCCTGCTTGTACAGCGGCAAGGCCTCGTCGAAGCGGCCCATCAACGCGTACAGCCCCGCTAAGTTGTTCAGGCTCGTTGCCGTGCTCGCATGATCGATGCCCAACGCCTTGTCGGTGATCGCCAGCGCCCGCTTGTACAGCGGCAAAGATTCGTCGAACCGGCCGATAGACTCGTATAGCTGCGCTAGGTTGTTTAGACTCGCCGCAGTGGCCGCATGATCCGGGCCCAATGCTTTTTCGTTGATCGCCAGCGCTCGCCTGAACAGCGGCAGGCCTTCAGCGTAGCGATCCATCAACAGGTAGAACGATGCTAAGTTGTTCAGGCTCGTCGCCGTACCCGTGTGATCAGGGCCTAACGACTTTTCTGTGATCGCCAGCGCACTTTTATAGAGCGGCAGGGCGTCGTCGTAGCGGCCCATTGCCACATACAAGTGGGCCAAGTTGTTCAGATCAATCGCAGTGTTCGGATGCTCAGGACCGAGTGCTTTTTCGTCGATTGCCAGCGCCCGCTTGTACAGGGGCAAGGCCTCTTCGTACCGGCCCATCGACTGGTACAACCCCGCTAGGTTGTTCAGGCCCGCCGCATTGCTCGCATGTTCTGGACCCAACACCTTTTCGGTGATCGCTATCGCCCGCTTGTACAGCGGCAATGCATCGCCATAGCGGCCCGTTGACTCGTACAACCCGGCTAGGTTGTTCAGGACCGTAGATGTTCTTTCATGATTCGGGCCGAATGCCCTTTCGACAATCGACAGTGCCCGCCTGTATAGCGGAAGGGCTTCGTCGTAATGCCCCACTGAAACGTAAAGCCCGGCTACATTGTTCAGACCCCGCGCCGTGTCAACATGATCGGGGCCCGACGCCTTTTCGGTGATTGCCAGCGCCCGTTTGTAGAGTGACAAGGCCTCGCTGTAGCGGCCCATTGTCTTGTACAACAATCCCAGGTTATTTAGATCAACCGCGGTGTCTGGATGCTCAGGACCGATGGCTTTTTCGTTAATCGCCAGCGCCCGCTTGTACAACGGCAAGGCCTCCTCGTAGCGGCCCATTTCCCGACATAACACAGCCAGGTTGTTGATGGTTGTCGCCGTACTCGCATGTTCCGGGCCATATGCGACCTCCGCTTCGGCCAACGCTTGTCGTGCGACATCCATCGCTTCGGCGTACCTGCCCTGGCTGTAGAGCTGGAAGACCTTCCCGTTGAGAGTCGCTACGTCGGCCAACGCAAGGATTGGGCTTGTCAGGAACCCAACGAACAGCCAGGCCCAAATCCAACTTCGGGGTGTCATCGCCTGAACTCCCAGAATTCACCCTGACTCCCTTTTGCCTTCATCAGACGTGGCCGTTTGTTTGGCTCAAGGCCTTGGTGGATTATCAGGAAGAGGTCACTCATTACGGTCTCGCTGTCCCCGAAATAGCTGTGTGACAGGCCAAACCACTCCTTCGTAATCGCGCTTGCGTCGATGGAGTCGATGCCGGCAAGAACGGCGATGTCCGTCCCTCCTGAACCCAGTCGTCGCTCTCCGTGCAGCCAGGCCGATAGTGCCACCGGCACGTCCTGCTTTGACGCGTAGAGGGTATAGCGCGGGGCGTTAGCGCTCTTCAGCTCATAGATCCAACGTTGGCGGAATTCTTCTTCACCAAGGTCTGGTGAAGCCAGGATGACCTGCCTGAATGCCTTGTCGGCACCAGGACGCTGTCGGAGTAATTCGGCGAGGCCTTGCGTCAGAACTCGATTGCCCATGCTGTGTGCCACTACATAGACCGGTACTCCAGGACCCAGGCGAGTCAATTGGTCGAGAACCTTGGCCATTTGCCTCCAGGCTGTGCGTGCTTTCTCTTCGTCGCGGGTGTACCACAGTAAATCACCATCAGACGGCCAACTGAACAACACTGTCGGCCCCGGGAAGGCTAGGTCGTAAGCCAGCTGTGCGGCGCGCTCCGCCGCCGTCGCAAATGTAGTGTTGTATCCGTGGACGAAGAGCAGCACGCCGCTCTTGTCAAAGGCCCCCGCGCGAAGAGCTAATTCGGCCTTCCAGCCAGGGATCGTGAAGGTTTTGAATGCCTCGGACAATACGATATGTCGGTCTGGCGAGGGGTCCCACTCAAGGCGCAGCAAGGATGGGCTCTCGAGATTTGCCCAGCGATGATCCGCGGGAATTGAAACATCCACGGAACCAAAGCTCAACTTATCACTGCGAGCCTTTCCGAACGCCTCAGCAGTCTTCGCCGTCCCAGTGGGTTCGCGAGTAGTTGCGAAGTAGAGACGCAGCCAGTCGTGGCGCTTGGCATCTGCGACAGTACCAGGCGGAGGTAACTTCGCGGGTGCGTTCCGAGCAGCCGATTGACGCGCTACGGCGTTGAGCCTAGGTTGATCTCCTGCACCTCGGCTTCTCTCGGTCAGGATCACCGCAAGATCTTCCTGCTCGTAGCTGACTTTCAGTTCGGCGATCGGTTCGTTACCGCACAACTGTGCATCGAAGTTCGCTACCTGAATTTCGTCTGCTTTAAGCTCCGGCCAAAGCTTCTCTCGCACAGCGCGGCTTGCCACTACCTGCAAGAGGTCACCGAGCGGTGGCCCGTCTGCGCTGAACTTGAGCTGCCGAGTCTGCAGGAATTCCCTGTCTCTTTCGAATGATTTCCCACGTACGCACATCAAGGTCACTTGCGCTGTGGCCACAACAGGTAAGAGTAGCGAAAGCGCTGCAATCCACCTGGCTTGAATGAATCGGGAAAACATTGATACTCTCCTTTAGGTTGCTAGCTCCAGATCTCTTCGCATCTTGCACGCTACTCGGCTGGATCTGACGCAATCAGCCCTGCTGAGGCCCTGCCGCATGCGATTGAGCAGCAGCGATGACTACTTCCGGGTTGCTGGCCAAGATCTCTCGCGGGCGCCTGCCGCCAATCGTCGCGCTGATGGATTCAAACCAGCTTGCGAGCTGGAACGGCCGGTAGCCAGCCAAGATGCCAATAACCTCAGCCAACGCTGCATAGGGCTCTCCGTGTGGGTCAAATACATAGGCAGGCAACCGTCGTTGCCCCTCCTGTTCAATCGCAAAGACATGCATTTCATTCAGCCATCTATTGGCGCCAGCGTCTTCAACTCTGCGCCAGGTCGTGCCAGATAGAACTGCCGCAACGGTTCTCTGTTCAAGCACCTGCCGCGGGTTCAAGCTTTGTCCAGACGTTCTCAGAATTGAATCTAGTCGATCAAGGTCAGCCTGCGATATCCCTAACGCTCCGCAGCAAAGAACCAATCTGCTGCAGTTCGCGCTAAACAGGGAGGCTTGGTCATCCAAAGCGGCCCACGGTCGCCCCGTGTGGCCGTTGTCATGGAGCCAGCAGCGTATTTCGGCCTCGCGCTCACCCTTCTCATTGCGTACCACTGGAGTCGAGCCGACTATGCGAAGCCGCAGGTCTTCTGTGAAGAACTCCCGAATCTCATCAAGCGGATGTGCCTCCCGCCAACTTGAGCTGATCACGACGTCGACATCTGGGCGCTGCCGTAGCCACGGCTCTCTTATTCCTCGGCATGAGTCGCTTGACCTAGCTGCATCCTCACTCTAAGCATCTCACGACCTCTTCGCACCGCTCTGAGAAAGGGCGAAGACAAGCTGCTGATCAATGAAGTGCTCAGCTGACTCGATGCGAAAACCGGCGGCAAAGTCCTGGCCTGCCCGATCTCGAAACACCACCGTGAGGTTCCCATCAACAGGATCACGCGCGCGCCAGATTGAGGCGACTTCTCGGCTTGTCCACTGGCCGGTGGACGAATCTTGGGGCGGAATCATGCAGACCAGCCCCACCAGTCTTTCACGCTCCATGTTCTCGACTCGATCCACGACGTCGTCTGCCGAGGCCACAGCCCATGACAAGCAGATCGATTCATCGCCAGAACCCTCAATGACGCTCGCGATGAACCACGGATGCGGGAAGGTCAAATGGAACGCACTCCAGTATCGCGCCCCTGCAGAAGTGAGTGCGGGGGCGAGACCTGGAGGAAGGCTGATAGCGAGCGCAGGAAGGGTAACGAACATTGTCAAATTGGCTCCGGAACTGAACAGATCCGAAAGCTCTCTTTCGCGTTATATAAAACGCAACTATTCTGGCGCCATCACGTCGAAACACCTAGCTAGCGCGCGATGGGCGGCGCCTGCAACGGTCATAGATTCGCTTTCGGAATACGGAGCAAATTGAGCTACGGTGGCTGCTCAAGGTGGACCATGCTCAAGTCTTTACATTCCCGACACAACGATGTTTTCCTACGAATGCTCCGCGGCCGGCGCGAATCTCAACGCCTGCGCCAGTTGGACTTGGCCGCGCGCCTGGGGCGTGGCCAAGCCACCGTCAGCAAAGTTGAGCGTGGAGCGCGCAGATTGGACGTGGTTGAGCTCTGGGCATGGCTGAATGCCCTTGACATCGACTTTGTAACGTTCAACCGAGAGCTGGACCAAAGGTTGAGAGCCAATCCTGTGCCCGATTCGAGGTTCCGGAAAACACGGCATCAAGCTACACCCAAGAAAAAGTAGTCAACTGGCCCCATTGAGGGCTAGCGACCACCTAACTTCCAATAAAAGCTGACTGGCCCCAAGTACGCCTGCGTTTTAAATAACGTGGCCTTAATGGGACCACTGCGGGACGCTTAGGGGGATGTCATACCGCCCCAAACCAGCACCTGCTCGCGGCCGCCCACGTGGTTCAACAAGCTTTGACGCCGTTGTCGCGATTGCCTTTGGATCACTTATACGTGAAGGCCGAGTAGCCGCGGGAATCTCGCAAGAGTCGATGGCGCACATGGCGAGCGTCGAGCGCTCGTACTATGGTCGGATTGAACGAGGCGAGAGTCAGCCTACCTTGTTTGTCCTACTTAAAATTTGTACGGCTCTTGGAACCGATAGCGGAACGATCGTGAGCCTCGTTGAGGACACCGTTCGAGAGCGAAGTCAACAATAGAAAATCGCTTCGATTGCGCACTCTTGGTGAATTGCAGGGGCGTTCAGGGCACAACTGATTTGGTTCGACAAAATGCGGCCAGCGCCGCCACTAGGCGCTGGTAGGTCGCTTGTGCTTTGATGTGCTGCTCGCAACAATCAGTCGCCTGCTCTCTGAGAAAAACTTTCGGATATTCCCGGCCCGAAGCAATTCTGTAGGTCGCGAAAAGATCGCTAACGACTTTTGCCCTATCTACGCCATGTCGCCGAATTATGTTTTCCGCTGGAACATCTTTGTTAGCGGCAACTACTTCCTCTTCTCTGTACTTAGCTGACTCAACATACTGAAAGGCACCATTCTTATAGAGCACATATAGGAATACTTTGTTCAAGGTGGACGCTTTTGACTGCCGGAAAGCTTCCCTGAAACCGAGTCTTCCGATTGCATGCAAAACGACATATGTGTCATCGCGCTTGCGATCAGAGAAATAATCAATTAACTCGTGTAAATCATGCTTTGCGATTTGAAGTGCTTGCTTCCGACTAGTAGTAAGTGACTCAAGTGTCTTGAGCAAATCGTTTTTGGCTTGCCCCCGTAAAAAGCCTTCAAGCGCACTCAAAGACAGTTCATTTACGACTCTATCTGGACGGAAGTTCTTTGTTGTCAATCGAAGTAGGTCACTAATCGCCCCATCTCCGAGGCCAGAAACCAAAAATCTTCTCTGCGCGCCGTCAATATTTAGTTGACCAAGGCTTTCATTTCGCCAGTACGAATCGGAAGTGCCGGTCTCGATGCCGAAGCCGGTGGCAAGGATTACTTTGCTAAAGCTCTCTTGCCCAGATGGTTGCGCCGTGTCACCATCGATTTTTCTATTCGATACCTTGGTGTCCCGTATCCACTCAACGACTGGATGGTCCTTAATACGTTTGCGTCCCTTCGAACTTGATGGACGCATAGATATTTTTAAATGTGTAACCCCCAATAGTACCGATATGGTGCGGGTGAATTTTCCGCGCCTAATGCTTCCACGGTCGTTTGAAGGCTTAACGGCACAGGAATCAACAATCTTTTGCCAGCCAGCTTCGATTTCATACGACACATTGGAGGCGGTATCAGTTGTCCAGTTCAATATCGGGAGATCTGACATATCGACCTTCGATTCGGGCAGAGGCCAGTCAATTATCTGAGGATGGATCCACCGGGTGTCACACCCATTCTGAACTGCGAGAAGATCCGTCAATCTTTCAAATATCCGAATATCCATCCAGCCCAACTGCAGCAGTCTCGCCGATAGCGTTAGACCCGCGATTCCACCCCCAATAATTGCGATGTTCTTGCGCTCAAGTGTTGGCGTGGCCGAGTGAAGAAGTTCGGCAAGACATATTGCCCTCAGTTGTTGGCTGCGAATAGTCACCAGATTGTCGGCCAGTCCGATTGCATAGATCGGCTCGCCACTATCAGTAGCCTTAAAATGGTCAAGCGTTATTCGTTCTGCCATTCATCCACCTCGCCCTAAATTTATATTTTCTTTGGTCAATCGAAAAAATGATGAACGAAAATATTAACACACGCGAACCTCCCTTTAGTTACGACTGATTCTGATAGAGGCTGTGAGTCACTCAGAATCTCTGAAACCTGTCTGAAAGCTAGAATCAACCCCATTCTGCGGGCCTGCTGCCGTTGACAGCCCCCTTATGGCGACAGCGCACTCTGCATATGCTGCAACTCGACGGAGGACTATCATGGAAGCTACAGGGAATACTTCTCATCGCAAGCCATGAAACAAGTGTGAAATCGATGGACTAAAGAAGACGGTCTAGTTGAGGGGTATCGCTGCTCTGCAACCGGGGAGGGGTGTCGATGCGGAATTTGGGCGTAGAATTGAATTTTCTGGCCAATAGAAGAATCTCGATAAAGGGAGGATAGCCTTGAGATATCTATTTCCCGGGCATTGACGTCGCGCAGTTGTCAGAAAAAAACCTATTGCAGCTTTAGACAATTCCAGGCCCTGATGCAACTTGGACTTTAATCGGCAAGCCCTCTATAGATAGAGTACTTTCGTTCTCTAGTGCAGATGAATCCTGCTCGCTAAAGATCATGGCGCCTTCAATGACGATGATGTCAAACTTACCCTTTCTGAATATTTGGGCAAGACCGTCAAAATCTGCGATTCTCGCGTCCAGCAGCAAGTGTAGCTCGCTCTCAAGTTTCTCAATAACACTCAATTGCTGGTTAAGTGCACGCTGAGCGCTCTCCGCCGTCCAGTTGAGTTCCTCATAGCCATGTTTGAGGTTGTTGATCTTCCGACGGAGAGAATCAGCACCTCTGGTATGTCGCTCTAGTCGTTCATTAAAAACTTTGCGGATTGAATCTCTTGCTTTCTCTAAAGCTCGTTTGTGGCGTCCGATATTACTTGGTGAGTAGATACCACTAAGCACGACTTGGCAAGCCCTAGCGGCAGCATACCGTTCGTAGGCGGCGAAGACGCTGTGCTGCATAAGCTCGCGAATTGCTGCGGTCGGTCTGTCAAGCTTTCGGCACTCATTAAAAGCTACACCCGTGTACTCGTCGAAGCTCTCGGAGTCCATTTCCTTTGCTTTGTGCTGCACTGCCAGGTCATCCAGGAGTGCGCTCAAAATTTCAAAACAATCGTCGGTGTTGTTAGTCACACGACGCAAATTAGCCTCATTTAGTTTCTCGTCCCCTTCAATTAAGCTTTCAAAGCAGTCAACGATAACTTCGGATATTCTCTCAAGTTTCGCCTTGTCGCCAGATATCTGGCGGTTTCTTATGTCGGTACAGATGTCGGTTATGTAACTCAAACGAGCATGAATTGAGTTGAGTGCTCCCATCGTCAGCAGCATCGGAATCATGTTTCGGGCAACATGACCGTCCACCTTCTCCAAGGCCGCAACAGAAGTAATTCTTCCACCTTGGACAACGCTGGTTGTCTGAAGGCCGGTCAACGGGCCTTTATGAATTGTCATTAATTCGCCGGATGCCCCGGGTCTGTACACGATACGATAAAAGACCTCTTCGCCCGGCTTCCCAAACTGAGATTGGAGGTGCTGACTTACCTCCTGAGTCCAAGGTGACCGAAAATGGTGAGTTGGGTTCTTGATCAGTGTTGCCAAAAATGGGTGCTTGTCAAACTGAACCTTGATTGCCAACTGTGAGTCGTTATTCTGGCCTGCTTCCATGGGGGCATCTCCAAACTAGCTAGCTGGCAGTACCTCTCTGCAAGGCACTCTATTTTGTGAAGTTTGTAATAACGTTCTTGTAAGAACCGTATGACAGGGCATATTGCATTGCTCGGGGGTAGCTAGCACTTATTAGTTGCACAGAACAATGATCCGGATACCGGGATGCAATCTGGCGGTCCTATTTAGATTTGCGAGGCTTAGCCGTATGCCTCAGTTCAGCATTTCAGTGTCGACGTTTGCGTCTCCGGGGCGCAGGCTTCTGAGCTTCCGTAAATCCGGGTAGGGGCTCTTGCAGTTCAACGTACTTTGGCTTTGCTTGTTTGATTTGCTCGCCGGCCCGGTACGACCGGTTGCCATCAAGATCAAGCGCATTTGCAAACGACGGATGAATCACCCAACGCAAATCAGGATGCTCTGTCCAACTGGAGAATAGTTCTGGCCGATCAATAAAGTGATGGTGCTTATAGACTCCAGGCCCAAGAGACTGCTTTCCTTGGATGAAGTCAATCATGTGGAGGAATCTTGCTATTTGCAAGGATGCTGTGTCGACGCACTCCGGCATGGTTGGCAATATCCCAACGCCAATGATTTTGGCGACGATGAACGATCTAAGTGAGTTGGAGCTTGGGAATGAATTTTTGCCGTAGGTAGAGAACTGATTGAGCATTAGTTCTATTTTTGCATAAATAGCGCGATGCTCAGCCTGAAGAAATGCGATACGATTCTTCCCAAATTTATATAGGGCGGATCTGGCTTCAGTGCTTGATACTGGAGGAATGTTGCATGCTTCGAGGCACAGTTTGCAATACTCAATCAGCCAGCGAGGTCGATACATACTTATGGTCGCTAAGGTTTGCGTAATCCATGTTTTGTTCTCATTGCCAAATGGAGAGTCAAATTCGAGATCAAAATTCTGAAAGTAGAGCCGAATTAGCGCTTCTTGACGACTCCGAACATGCTTCTCGCTAAGTGTTCCGGCGATAAGCGCCTCCATATCATCGCCAGTTCGCTCGAGATATGACTCGATACGTCGTGCCAGAATCGCACCGAGCTGCTCGGTAGTCCACCCGACACTAATCTGTGTTTCACGAAGAGTCGGTATTTTGTCGAATGTCGACTCAAGAATCTTCATTACGTGCGGCCTGACGGTTATTCTGATCTTAACGTTCGTCACAAGCTGTGAAATGGTCTGCGCCGATATTAAAAGTCCCGCAAGAATTGTGTTAAACCTTTCCGTATTGTCGTAGCTGTCATCGAACTCATCCAGCAGTAGCCAAAAGTTTTTGTCGATGGTCTTTATTAGACCAAGGACTTCTTCATGGCGAACGACCGGGTCCATTTTTGCACGTTCAATTGGAAGCGCTTTGAAGTTAATCTTGTCTAGAACGTGAGTTACTATATTCTTCTGTTTGGCGCCCTTTTTTTCAGCGTATTCAACAGCGTTAATAGCTGCTTCGGAAAAGGCGATTTGCGGCTGCCGCCCAATTTCAGTAAATAACCAACCTAGTAGTTGTGTATTCCAAAAGTTGACATACCCATGGACATCTAGGTTTTCTCGTGGATATTCGACTTGCCCGCTAATTTTGTTTATGACAATGTGGCGGGGGCACTTATTGAGGTCACGGTTTAACTGAAGGAGAAGGCCACTCTTGCCAGAGCCTCGTGGAGCATTGAGGACAAGCAGCTGTTCGTTTTCGTCGCGGAGCGACTGCAGAATGTCCTCTCTCTCAATACAGTATGTAAGGAATCTCCTGTCGTGCTGCGCCATATCGCTGCCAAGTATCTCGTTGATTGTTTTTCGATCCATAGGGCTGCTTGGTTAGATCTCTCTCAATCGAAGTGGGCTATCACTTGGCTTGGCAGGAGCGGGGTGCGGAATAAGTGAGGCCTAACAAAGCCGTTCGACAACTCTCAATCGATACGCACACCCGGCCATAGTGCTGGATCTGCAATGCATCCTAAAGCGTCTCGAACGCTAGCCGGATGGCCTTCTGGCCTCATGCCATTGCTCATTTGCAATGACGCAGCTTATCAAAGTTACTTTAAGCCCAGCGCATCGGATTTACTTGCTTGACCTACCTGCAGCAAGCCCCTTCGACCACTCCAGAATCCCTGCGTAACCTTGAGCAAACCAGTGGCGATACGATGGCAGTCCGGCGCGATCGCGAGACTCAAGGGCGGGTTAGTCTCCTGCGATCGTCAGCATTGCCTGGTCCCGCGATAGCCTAGGAAGATTGGACTCGTAGGTCGGCGAAGCAATTGCGACTCGCGCCTCTCCTTTGCGACTGACGGGCGTTAGTTGATGCGACTGACCTACCGTGTGTTGCGAAGGCTACGTTGTGGCGAGGGGTTCAGGGTGCTTTCAATGCTGGGTGACTGCCCCATAGCATTTGTGGGTCGGGTGGCTTGGCAAGCTGGCCGCTTTCGGCGATTCCGGTCCTACGGGACGCTGAAATTGAACTGCGGCAAAGTGCCCAAAGCCGAAGTTCCGGATCCAAGGGATGGACAGTACCGCAGCGGTTGTCGCCGATCACGGCCGGCGTCGATGCGGCAGCTATGCCGCCGCGCACGGCCGATATTGCCGGTCACTCGCAGCCCGCGTGCCAGCTCGGGAAGCAGCAGTCGTGCGGTAGACCCAGGCATCGGCAAACACTGCATTCGCTACGGTCGACCGCGTTCACGCAAAGTCGGTAGCAGCGCTTGCTGCCTTTCGTGGTTGGCTGGCTTTATCAAAGTTGGGGATGCGCTTGCCAGAGTGGCCAGTAAAGTTTGGGGACCGGATTCACCTGTGGGAGGACAGATTCTGAAGGATCCGGTTGATTCTTGCCGCGCTCGCGGCACTGCTTACCGCTGAAGACGATCGAACTCAGCCACTGCGGTGATAGGGGGAGAACCCCAGTTTCGGGCCGATTGGCGCTGCCCCCCCCTTGGCCCGGGGCCCTTCGGCGACCTAGCGAGATTCATCGCAATGCAGCGGAGCTACCTGATTGTTGCTGAACGCCGCGGGCTGGACCCGGCTTTACCAAGTGCCGTCAAACTGGACGTCCTGAAGGCGGTTTGGACTTTACGCAGCCTCTTTCGGTAGGACCGAACAGTTCGGCACCAAGTTTCCGGAAGCCGATTTCTGCGGCTTCTTGGTCGATGTAGTGTCTAAGGAGATTGCAAATGTTCCTTCGCCTTTTCGGACTGCTGACATTTATGCTGCTTAGTGGGTGTGGGGATTCGCTAACCAGGATGGTGAATGCGAAGTTTCCTCCCATCACCGTAGAGGAACAGCGGCAAGCAGCAATCACCTCCACCGCTCAAGCACTGGCAAAGCTCGCCACTCCAAACATTGGAGTTGGAGTAGCAATGTCGGATGCGACAGCCGCGCTGCTTACGGAAGAGCTCAAAAAGCAGGGTGTGGCGAAGCTCAGCCTTCGTGGTGATGAGCAGTTGCTTAGGGTGTCGATCGATTTCGCTCGGCAGTTCTCCAAGGACGATGCCGGAGACAATCAGGCAGCAATCGCGGCGCTAGGCGCGCTGAAACCGCGCATTGAAGGAACCGTCACTGCCTATGCGGGGCTCACTGGAGCGATAGCTCAGGCTGGCGCATCCGGTCCAGAACTTGAGTTGCGGCTGCTACCAGCATTTTCGTCCGTGCATGTCGAGAAAATCGAGCTTGCAGACAAGGTAGACGTCACTTTGGTTGGGTCCGCTATCGTCGCGGTCCTAAACCAGTTTAAGGACAACATCTCGGGAGAACTAAGCCGCTCCCCTCTGACACGGGTCACGTTGCCCGCACTCTCTGACAAGCCGTTTAACCCCAGCGACACGTTTTCTATCGACGACGCCGGCGGCAAGGCCACCATCGAAGTGGTGTCAAAGCCGATAGTGATTCCGTTCAAGGTGGACGGCATCGCTTGGCTGGTCGCAAAGGATCACCTTACGTCGTTAGTACAGCTATCGCCGGTCAGCGTTGCAGCAGCCGTGCAGGCCGTCGACGTTAAACCTACCTTCAGCGGCATCCAAGATCGAGTAAACGAAATTGTCGAGCAGGTGTTCGAAGTTCCTACCCCAGAGGGAACGTGGGTAGCCGTGAAGAGAGACGTGGTCGCCTTGGCGATGAACAGCGTTACTTCTCAGGCGCAGCTTTGCGTCAAGGCATCTGTGTCGGTGCCTAACCAACACACCAGCACGAAGATAAAGTTGCCGAACGGACTTGGAATTAACTGCTCTTCCGACCGTGTGTGCAAGTCCGACAAGCAGTGCAGTTTCAGTGCCAACCGAGACACTCGGGACTGCAGTGCCTGCCTGCTGCGAGCTCCGAGAGTTTGCGCATTCGGCGGCTGCGTCGGCGGACAGTGCACCCTCAGAGGGAATGACCCATTCTGTGAGGCTGCCAAAGCGGCCCAGAACGTCATCTACGACACAGACGCCAACTTGCGCAAGGCGGACTGCGACCGGTTGAGGGAGACAGAGAACGCCACCTGTGAGGTGGAAAAGGCTGGCGAGAAGTTGCTGTGCGAAGCGAAGAAGGAGGCGCTCAATCGCCTCGCGGCCACTGGGAACTTTGCCAATCTCGATGTCGATTCGCGGTTCGCGACCGACAACCTTCAGGTCTGCCTTCGCGACTTCGACATGTCGCCGGCCCTTGACCGAGTTCAGTTCGCACTCGAAGTGCAAGGTGAGGCGAAGGCCGATGTTGATGTCAAGTTCGTTCCATTGGACATCGTCGGACACCTGACCTGTCAGTTCCCATGGTCGCAGTCTAAGAACTTCACCGCGTCACTACGTGAGTCCCGTGTGGGCATCGCGTCGAACGTCCAACTCTCAACAGCGAACGGCGATGCACGGGCAAACTTTGCCGTGGACAACATTGACGTCAAGGCTAAGCTCAAGCCGGGCCCCACGGAGTTCCTGGTCAGCAGTCCCGAACTTCTACTCAAGTGTCCGGTGCTCGCCGGCATTGCCCCCACCGTTGTAGCGTTGACGCCTTTCGTGCCGCAGTTGAAAGGAGAGGTCGACTACACGCTCAAGGACCAGAAGGCATCAGTGAAGTTGGCCATCCCGAAGCAAACTGTCGGCGGCGTCGCAATGGTCGTCAACGTAGTGCCGAACAAGGAAACGATTGTGGCAACGGCGTCGCGTGCGAGGCCTTGAACTATGCACTGCGTGCGAATGCGTCAATTTGACACCGTGGGGCGTCGCGTGCATGCCTCGTCTCGCTAGGATTGTGGACGTCAGCTATCCGGCTTGGCGTCGACCGACGGCTTCTGGCCAACAGCGTGGGGCGACCCAAGCGCCGGACAGCCTTCATGCAGCGAACGGGAGCCCACACTGTCAGCGCTGCAAAAGCGCACGATGGTGGGCCGCCCACTCGATGGGAGACCATCATATGATCTGCAGCCAACATCCTTTCGCGCGAGCCGTGGAACCAGGGTGACATGCAACCCGCGATCCGTACCACGGCAATAGAGATGAATCCAACCCAGCGGATTTCTCAAATAGACTGGCACGGGTTCTGGGGGCAGGTCAAAGACTAATCCGAACTTACGTCAGCTCCCTGGCCGTCTCACGACCACCCGGTCGCAGCCAAGTTGCTCAGCTCGGCTTGAGCAGCCGATACATAAAGACGCAGTCCCAGTAGCTGGAGTGCTCCCAGGCCTTGTCGGCGTCCTCCCTCTCCCACTGCCACTGGTGCAGCGGGGGCGTGGGAAGGCGGTCGGGCGCCGGGCAGCGCGCAAGGACCTGATCCTTCACCGCCTGAGTCGACCCCTCGGCCAACCACCGGAAGAACGCGTTATTCGGGTCGCCCATGGTCTTGAACGTCGCGCAGCTCCGTTCCTCCCCAGAGACGAGCAGCTTGGCCGCCACCTCCAGATCTGGGTGGGTCGACCCCATCATGCGTTCGAGCAGGATCCCGACCGCCACCAGGTGTTGAGAGAAGCCAACCCGGTTGCACTCGGCGCCGAGCTTCACAAAGCCCGCGGTCTTGCCTGACCAGGACCCTAGGTAGGCGCGCAAGCTGCCGCTGGGCAGCGGCTGCATCCCAGCCTTCTCCTGGAGCCAGCTCACGGTCGCCGAAAGCGCCGCGGCATCACCAGGCCGCACGGTGCACTCGAAGTTCTGCTTGTCGCCAGGCTTGGGTGGGTCAGTGCAGAACCTCGGCACCGGGGCCCTGACCAGACAGGCGCCGCCGAGCTCGACCCAGCAAGGCACGTGATCGTGAAGCCACATGAGCCAGCGTAACGCCGAGTCGATGTCTTTGGTCTTCAAGAGGTAGAGCTGGACGCCCATTGCCATGTCAGGGGAGAAGCTGGCGCCACCCCGGTCGTTGCCGTTCAAGCGGATCCGCGGCGAGCGGTACCACTGGCCCGAGTTTCTATCGAGCGCTTCCTTTACGCCCAGGCATCCCAGAGGCTCACCAACGGCGCACAGGAGGCCGTTAAAAAGGGTCATGTCGCCGTCGTCGCACGGCTGAGCCGCCTCTCCGGTCGGCCGGCTGGGGAACCTCACGCCGCCAGGCGTGGCTTCGCAGAGGAAGGCATTCGGGCGCCAGAGTCCGGTGTAGCGGTCATCCAGTTCATCGGCCGCTGCCAAGTCAGGGAAGAAGCCCCCAAGGGCGAAGGCGAGCATGGCTCGCCGCAGTGTGCTGCAGTACCAGGTCACGAGCGTCCTCCCGAGGCATTGATGCAGTAGGATTGGAGTGCGTAGAACGCGGGCTTCACATCCATAGAAATGAGGACGATGGCAGCGTTAGAGCGTGTGAAACTCGTACTTTGAACGCTGGCGCCTGCGTACTTGCTCTTCCAGCTGTACCAGGTCGCTGCGCTGGTTCCGTGCTTGCAGCACACCTCGGCAACCTGCAACCTGCAACCGGCAATACAGCCTCGCCTTCCTTCAGGATCTCCACGATCTGGCTCTCGCTGAACTTGATCTTCCTTATCTGGGCCTTTTCCTCCTCGGGTCGCTTTCTCCAGTTATAGGCTGTCTACTTATGGGGAGCGCTTACGGGATGTCTATTGCTATTGCAGCGCAGCGTGAGCATTCGCTATGGCTTTGCAATGGTGATGTGAAGAAGGTCCTTGAGCGCGTTGAACTTATCCAGTGAGATTGACTTCTGCATGTACCCTACCGGCTCTAGCTTGGCGCTGATCGTAAGGCCGGCGGGGTCGCCGTTATTGGAATCTTGAACGACTCTCACTGAGGTGACACCTGTAGGCACATACATCGGGATATCGCAGTAATAGTCCCCGGCCTGTGGGCCATCTTGGCCGCTAACGTTGGCGTTGCAGCGTGGCTGATGCTTCTCGTCAACATACACGTTGATCGAAGCGCTCGGGCCGGGTTTGGTGCCATTCATGCTCATGCGCCCGGATACGGTCAATATCGCCTGGCCAGGTCCTCCCATGTTCAAGCTGACGGTTCCTGAGACTGGCACCTTGATTGACTTGCTATCCGTCAGTCGAGGTGGGGGTGTTGGGACTGTCTTGGAATAGTTGATCGTGCTGACTAGCATGTCGGCAGCTGGGTCAACGTTGAATGCGATGATGGAACTCTGCGCGCCCTGCATCAAACTGCACACCGCCGTTGTCGTTGCGGTTAGGTTTGTTCCGCCGTCACACACGATCTTTTTTCCCGGCGATGCAGTCGTTACCTTCAATTTCTTCGGCGCCGATGGCGGTGCGTTGTAGACCATCGTGATGACAAAATCATCGGTCGGCGGATACTCCCCGGTGATGTAAGCGGAAAAGCCGCGTTGCCCAGTGCAGGCTTTGACTATCTCGGCCGCATTTGTCGAGACCCTCTTTGTGTACTCGTCTAGCTTGACGCTCGTACTCGTGCTTGAGTAATAGTCAGAGCAGAACGATTGTTTGAAGCTACTGAAGTCCGTTGAAGACCCGGTGAAACCGATTGCCACTGGCAAATTCGGAATTTTGAAGTCCAGACCAATCGCCCGGGCTTGCTCCACAGTGGAGGCTGTAGACGAGCACAGGTGTTCAACCGCGATACTGACCTGCGAATAGCGCGACTTCGACGAATTCACTTCATACAAGCCGTCCTGAAAGAGGGACTTGCAAACTTCTGCCGGAATCTGAGCAACAACAGGCGAAAGCCAAAGCAGCAGGGGCGCGATCAGGAGGTTGCACTTCATGTGGTGTCGCAGCAGTTGCATAAGGTCTCCGCTCGGAAAATGTTGACCGGGTGACTTGCACCTAGACGGTGAGCTCCACCGGATTGCTAAACCAGTTTCTGACTTTCCCAGAGATCATGTACATAAGCTTGCCTTTGAGCAACAGCAGGCGTCACTAGCTTTGTTGATGCAATGGAGGGCACATGGGGCTACTACTATTTGGCTGCCGGATCGTTCACGGTCAACCCCAAGCCGTGATTTGGGTGGGACTAAAGGGGCGTGCAGGAGTCGCCAGCCCAGCAAGTCGAAGAGGTCCGTCACGCCGTGGCCTTGAGCTGGAAAGCTGCCAGAAGACCGGGTGAATGGCGCGGTGACCCTTGGAGTATTGCGGCGCACGTGGTCGACATCTGATCTACTGCGCTTCCCCAAGAGGGCCGTCAGGCCGCGCTTACCTACGTGGCCATCGACCGGTCATTGAAGCCGGGTGGTCTGCGGATGAGTCAACGCCTGCTGCGCGCGCACCACCGTGAAGTCAGGTTGGAAACGCGAACGACTCCAATCCCTTCTGTGCTGGCCACGCCCTTGGATCTGGAATATCGGCTTTGGGCACGGAGCTGCCGAAGGCCCGCTGGCTTGAATTTCGATGGGCAGGTCAGTGCCCGTAGTGGACATTCGCGTCAGAACACCACTAGGAAGTTGAGACCCGAAAGCTGAGGTTGCCCGCCTGCGTTGCAGCGCCCGAATGCTGTCGTTCAACGCACTAAGTTAACGGACGCCGCAGGCGGTCCGTGTTTGACTGATAGTCTATTAAGCACTCTTTCGCCTCCAGACAAGAGAGAAGTGCGAGTTCGGTCACGCTGACCCAAGCCAAGCGACGCACGCACAGCCTAAGAAAAAAAGGCTTGCCACGTTGAGGACACTTGCGATTCCTTTCGCTTTTGGCAGTTGCAAACTCAATCCCTTGCGCTCGACTCGCTCAAAAAGTGCGTGCGGCTGAATTGCAATTGCAAAACCTGACAAACCGCAGCCAAGGTTGAAAAGCATCGAATGCAAAATATTTCGATCGACTCCAAAAGCGGCGCGGTAAGTAAATGCTAGACCGACGCCTGCAAAGACTGCAGACCAAACCAATTCTTTGGTGACAACGAGTTTCATGTTGGGCAACGTTTGAGCTAACCGGCTCGCGACGGCAGGACGCCGTAGGGCCAGAATGAAATGAGGCCCGTAGGTGGCATGCCGTCACGGGTCCAGTTGAGTGAGAGGTTAGGTCGCACCGCGCGTGCCCCGCTTGCCGAACAGCCTGGCAATGAGCGGCAGCTGCAAGAAGTAGGAGGCGAAGAACGCCAGAAGGACGAGGTACCAGTGCCCCATGTGAAAGGCAGCTTGGTCAAATCGAATGGGCAGGTTTGTTGCCTCAACCAATACAGCAACTTCACATGCCGAGACAAGGGCAGCCACGAACCGCGCGAAAGTTGTGGGCCGCACCAGCTCCGCTCTTGCGCTCCTGGCTTTTCGGCCTTTCAATCGTAGGAGGAACCCAACGGCGAGTGCAGCCAGGACGATGCCGATGATGAACTTTCCCAGCAATACAGACACTGTTGCGCCAGATGCAGCGAAAGCTAAACCAAAGGCTTCAGCCACGAGTTCGAACTTTGATGCGACGTTCATCCGTACCCTTGCTGCAAAGGGGACGCGATCGCTTGGGGTGGAATGCAACTTCAAGGCAGAGGGCAATTGGAAGTGGTCTTATGTGCGGCTCAACGTGAAATCTCAGCGGGCGGCGAAGCCGGCCGCTGCAGTGAAGGGTTGAACCTCGTTTGCCTCAAGTGCCGAACGAGATACTTGCGAGATTTTGGTCGCCCCGAGCACTAGATCAATAGCCTGATAGAACTCCGCGAACAAAAAATCCTTTGGCTTTCTCGTGGCCTCGGAGGCTCGCTGGATCGCAGCAAGCGCTGCAGTCCGATACGCACGGAGTTGCTTCGTAGGCGTGAGCATCTGAACATCCAACCAATTGATCTGCCCGACGCTACGAAGTTCGCGATGCTTGGGCATGTACGAGGTGCGGCCATCCGGCCCCGCAAAAGCTACTCCAGTTCCCCAAGACTCGAAGTCGGCAACTTCCAGCACAAGCATGAAGATTTCAATCGATGCTCCAAAGGACCGCCCGGCGAGTCGTTGATTTAAGTAGGCGTCGATGCCAGGTGTAAAAAGCCGCCAACGTCCAGGATTTGATTTCCAATGTTCGAGCGGCCAGGCATTGCCATTCGAATGCTGGCTGCCGAGGTGCAACACTTCGACGCCAGTCTTCAGGAACGTATAGAAACGCATCGCTGCGAGGTTCAACGTTCAAGGTCAGCGGGCGGCGAAGCCGTCTGCTGCAGCGGTGGGTTGGACCTCAGCATACGAAACCAGGGGCTAGCGCCTGCTTCTTCAGATCGATGCCGATCCAGCACTCATGCGCCCCCTTTGGGTGCTTGGCGCACATGATCTCTCCGGATACTTTCGTCATCGTTCCGTCGTCAAAGCACTCGTCTCGCTTTTGCTTGGACGATATTGCGTTGAAAAGATCCCTGGCCGCGCTGCCGGTCAAGTACAGGCGAAGAAGTGAATCTTTCGCGTCGCCTGGGGCCGGATCGGTCAAGCTGGATGTGCCGATCGAATAGGTACCAGTCAGCTTTGCGGGAGCTTGATGATCTGGCGCGGCGCGGCTTGAACTGATCAGCGCCAAGGCAATGATGAGGGGCGTGGGCGATCGCATGGGCAATCCGACTTGTCAGGTTTTGCAGGCTGGAAATCGCGATGTCGCGGAGTCTGAGGTCCAACGTTCGAGCTAAGCGGGGGCCGACGGTGTGACGACTGGCCCGCGAGGCCGATGATATGAGTAGCGGCCTCGCGGGCCAGGCGGCGCGCCGTTGCCTCTCGGCTTGAGCGAGGGGGTGGGCCTCACTCGGACGCCGCTGCGAGAACGGCCCACAGTCTCTCGCCGAGATGCTGACGAACCTGCTCCGCCGCGACAAACTCTTCAGAGACCAGCGCCGTGAACATTATGTAGTGTGCCCGCATGGCCTGAACACCGAATACTTCATGAACTCTATAGCCGTCTCTAATTTGTACTTTGGTGTACTCGACGAAGGCTGTGTAATTCGTTCCAGGAACTTCTAACAGATCACGTTTGTTCCGCTTCGCGAGCTCTTCTACAAAACCCTTTGCGTCGAAGGGCGGTGCCCCGGCTGGACGTGTACCTGTAGGCCCGAGTTTCAACTGATACGCGACACCTGGCGCTGGAACGACGACGACCCGGCCCAGCTGATCAATTTTGTGTGTTGCGGGAGCCTTGTCGATCTTCAGCGTTACTGTAGATCCAGGGAAAGCAACCTCCGACGCATTGCCAGCAATCGAGAAGGAAAGGAGCAAGGCGGCGGCGAGGAGTCGCATTTGTGAGGCCTAACGTTTGACATGAGGGGCGGACGACGGCGGCACCAGCCTCGGCAAGCAGCACAAACCGTGCTCGCCGTTGGCCGTCCCCTCGATGGAATGGTTAGGCATTGGCGGCCTCGGTTGGCGACTGGATTCGTTCGACCTTTATCCTGGGTGAAATGAACGGGATGCCATTTGACCGAAGTGTAAGTAGCCAATGATCGTCTTTGTAGAAAGTGACCTTGGCGGTCTTGTTGTCGAGCCACTCCAAGCTGTCGAGGTTGAACGAACGATAGGGAACGAAGAACTGCCTGCAAGACAAGGTTCTCATTGAGTTTGAGTCAATGAGAACGAAGTTCGTCGTCTCTTCGAAGGGGCAGTCGCAATCTGTAACCAAGAGGTACCCATAGTCCGTTCTGAACTGATGGAGAAGGGTGTATCCCGGCACAGTGGCGTTGATCGGCTCACCGTTCACAAAGAGTCGAGTCCTTAGCGGCCACTTTTCGTAAGGGCCTTCATGGCGTTCTAGAGAAAAGATGCAGATCTTCTCCATGCGATGCCTAACGTTTGAGCTGAGCCGGGTATGACGGCAGGACGCCTTGGCCCGGACTGAGAGAATGAAGCGCGTACCTCAGGCCGGGCCAAGGTGGAATGCCGTTGGGCCTCGGCTCCAGCGAGGTGTTAGGCATCGTTGCTTCGAATTAAGTACACAACCAGAGCAGACGCGAACGCAACCGCAAGACTGATCATGGCGAGCAAGGCCACTGGATCACCGCCGGAGACAATGAATGCACTGCCAATCAAGAATCCAATTCCGGGTATCACGAATAGGGCACCAGCGAGAACAGGGAACGCAACTAGTGCTATGAAGAAGGCTTTCATTGCACCATCAAGTCGACTATCAGGAACGGTTTGATCCTTCCAAACTTCTGCCTCACTCTCTGACTCTGCTACCGGCCTCCAGCCCTTCGGATCAGTGAACTGCGCATCGCAAGATGGGCAACTGCTGCTTCGAATGTTAAGCGTCAATCCACAGTTAGGGCACTTCGCCATAGTTCGATGCCTAACGTGTTGTAGGGAGACAGCCGTGCTGGAAGTCCCAGTTCGAGTAGATCAAACGATGCAGTTGACTATCAGTGAGACTAGAAAGAGTTTCGGACATGACCAATGAGCTTTCAGAGGCCTAACTCTCGATTTGAAGGGTCGGAGCCAGTTTGCCGCGCGGAGCTGAGAATAAGCCGGCAGCAAGGTGCGGCCAGTTGGTGGTGGTCCACTCGAGGGACTGGTTGGACCCCTCCGGCAGTTGAGGGCCAGTGGATTGCAGGTAAGAGCAATGCGTCGAGCTTGTACGGAGCACCATAGGCTAGCCAAACACGCCTGATACCGCGAGAAGCGCAACACCAAGCTGAACACTGACAGCCGCGCCTCGAACGATCTTGCTTTTCGACGCGACGGCAATTGCCCCAGGAAGGATGATTCCGGCGACAAGAATGTGTATTGATTTCATTTCACGCGTATTGACGATAACTGGACGGTCGCATTTCAGGATATCTGCGAATCACAAAACGGTCTTCTTGGGCCCCAACGTTCGAGGTAATCGGGCGCCACCGGTGGGAGGCCAGTGCCCGGCCGGCAAAAATGTACTGCGTACCACCACCGGGCGGGTGCTGGTAACACCGCCGTTGGTGTTCCTGTTGACCGAGGGGTTAGGCCTCACCGTGCAAGCCTGACCACACAGGCTCCGATGGCTAGGAGCGCCAACGACACAGGAGCGAGAAGGTGGACGGCAAGCACCATTCGGAGGTGGTGCCGCGTGATCAGGTTCACGATGCGCAAAGTGCGGCTATGCAGGGTGAACTCAGCCTGGGCGATCAAGTTGGATTCCTGCGTTTCGGCTCGCGCTCGTTGCGTGTGCCAATGCTTGTGGGAGGCGCGTTTTGCTAGATGCCAAGTGGCAAAGTCCGAGGCGAGGCACAGACAGTACGAGAGAAGCAGGAAAGTACAGCTTGATGCGATAAGAAGGATGAGCGCCCACTGATTGGCCGAAGTCAGCTTGATTCCCAATGCCTGAATTTCACCAGGGACAAACCCGCCCCAGACGACGGCGAGTGCAAGAAAGGAGGTCACAACGAGACTTCGACCTTGTTTCCTGGTGATTTCGCGAAGCGGGTCGGACGCTGCGACTTGGGATGGCGTGGAGATTGACATGCGAACGTGAGTCCTAGCGTTTGAGATGAGAGACGGCGCCAGGCTTGCCGGGTGACGACCTCTCGATTGAAGGGTTAGCCGTCGCGGCTCCCCAAACCAGGGAAGTGCTCTATGTGTTCAAGATCAAGAGCCTCCGCGCGAAAAGTGACGAACGCTTGTAGCAACTTTGTTTCACATCTTTCCGCCGATTCAGCAATTTTTGATAGATCTTCAAGCCTCAAGTGTTTGTCGTCGACGTTTGAAGCTATAGCCTCGAGGACCTGAGTATCAAGATCACCTTGTAGGAATACTAAGCACAGCGGATTGTGGGCTACAAGGTTTCTATACTTTGACAGTGATCGGGCCTCCGAGACCGCTGCACTGAACGCCTTCTTTGTGGATTCGGATGCTTCTCGGGATTCGCAAAGATCAGCGATGAGGGCAAGGCGGGCAGAAAGAGATGCCTTGGCAAAGTGCTTGTGAATCTTCTCTCCTGCCCACTCGCGAATGCAGTCATGAGAGGTTCGTTCAATGCTGCCGAAGGCAATGAACAACCTACCAATCAGCGGAATCCAGGGGGTTGAATCTACGAGCTTGACCATACGGGAAGTAGATTGCGACGCCTAACGCCAAGGTTAATCAGCGCCGGAGCGCGATGCGCGTAGGGCACCAACATTGGCCATGAAAATGGCGAAGCCATGGCCAGTGCTGGCGTCCACTTTGAACCGACAGTTAGGCATTGGTTTAAGAACGCACTCGTGCCATGAACTCAGTGACACCGGCAAGCATTTGAGCTACTTGCTCTGCTGAGTAAAGTTCGTACTTCCCATGCGCGGCATTGTTTCGGAGGTCGAGCCAAGCCGTAATAAGCTTTTGATCCAGCTTCGTGTACGCATCCGCCTTTGCTAATTCAGCGTTTAATCTGTCAGCCTTGCGAGGAATAAATTTTCCTTCTTTTTCTTCCTCGGTAGACACGGAGTGCTTCTGGCATAGCTGTCTTAAGTGCTCTTCTAATACTGATCCACACATGACGGCCGCAGGATCCTTGTAGCCAGACTCAAGCAGGTGTTCAGCCATCTCGAGAAAATCCGCAAAGACTTCCGCAGACACCAAGCTTTTGATGGAAAGCAGCCAGCCGCCTGCAATTTCGTCCGCGATTGCTTCAAGTATTGCGACTCCTGCCTCAGCATCACTTTTGTAGTGGCGCAGGGTGCTTTTATGGAACTGCTCGTAGTGTGGGTGCTCTCGACCGTATGTGCGATCAATAAATGACAACGCAGCCGTTCTGAACCCTGTCATGGGTGCATCTTGTACGTAGTTGACGTTGTACTGGCCTCCGGTGCTGTATGCCGTAGCAAGTACAGCCTTGCCTGTCGCAATCAATTGCTGCGCGCGTTTATGTAGTTCTTCTGTAAGCAAGATGCTTCCCTTCGTAACATCTCGAGTAACGGTACGGTTGTTTGACTCGGCCTAACGTGTTGTAGGGCGACAGCCCGTGCGCCCTAACGTCGGATCCATGCCGTGTCTCAAGTGCTTGATGCATTTGTACTATTCCTCCCCATACTGCATTTCCATACAGTACCAAATTTCCAACCAAACCCGGCAGCTTGTTACTTTTTCTTCTGTGCCTTGCCGGAGCTCAGGCGACCACATGTTGCCACGCTCGAGCGAGGCTTTGCCACCCCGCAAAACCCTGCATCCGCAGACCTCACCTGCACTGCCGGCGCTGCGTTCAGTCACCCTGCAACAAAGCGGACCTCAACGAATGTCTGCAATTGGACGATCCCCCAGGTTCAAGAAGCCAATACGGATGACTGCAACGGGCACATTGTTGACCTTGGTGGCCTTGCCACTTTCCAGTTCCCGTTGCGGGGACATGTTCAAAGTCTCAAAAGTGTCCAGTAGGCGTAAACTGTATGTATGTACAGTATGTTTCAAGCGCAGTCCTCGATAGAAGGCCCACACGCACCAATTGCCGTTGTCGCCGTAGATGGCGCCTGGGTTAAGGGTCTCCTCGGCTCAGTCCAAGCCGGCTTTCCTTCGCCCGCAGAGGACCATGGTGTCGAGCGCATTGACCTCAACAAAGAGCTCATCAAGCACCCTCAGGCCACGTTCATGATGCGTGTGCGCGGGGCATCCATGCGTGAAGCAGGTATCGATGATGGTGACGTGGTGCTCGTAGACCGTGCTGTCAAACCGTCACATGGGCATGTCGTTGTCGCCGTTGTAGATGGCGAGTTCACTGTTAAGCGGCTCTGGAAGCGTGGGATCAACCTGAAGCTACAGGCAGCCAATCCGACTTACCCGGACATTCTCCCTCGTGACGGTCAGACCGTCGAAGTTTGGGGTGTCGTCACGACGGCCATCAAATCGATGCGTGTCTAAGATCGGCGTGCGGAAAGCCTATGTTTGCGCTTGTCGACGGCAACAATTTCTATGTCTCATGCGAACGGGTTTTCAGGCCGTCCCTTCTTGGCCGGCCCGTCATCGTGCTTTCCAACAATGATGGCTGCGCCATTGCGCGCTCAAACGAGGCCAAGGCCCTTGGCGTGCGAATGGGCCACCCATGGTTTCAATGCAAGGATTTCGAACGCGACCATGGCCTAGTGGCTCTGAGTGCAAATTTTGCGCTCTATGGAGACATGTCTGACAGGATGATGGTTGTTGCGTCGAGCTACGCTCCTCGGCAAGAGATTTACTCGATCGACGAGTCATTTCTTGACTTCACGGGAGTTCAGGGTGATTTGGTCGTTATGTGTCGGAACATGCGAGCCCAAATATTGCAGTGGGTTGGTATCCCCTGTGGCGTTGGCATCGGACCGACAAAGACTCTGGCCAAGCTTGCCAACTACATCGCCAAAACCACCGAACGCAAGCCTGGCAGCTACCCGGAGAAGCTGGGGCAGGTTTGCCATCTCGGTGCCATGTCGCAGGACGAATTGCATGCCGTTTTTGCTGCAACGGATGTCGGGGAAGTCTGGGGCGTTGGCAAGCGCATCGGGGCACAACTCCGAGAGGGGGGCGTGTGCACAGTTCTTGATTTGGTGCGGCTTGATGCCTCAACGGCCAGGCGGCATTTCTCGGTGATCCTGGAAAAGACCGTCCGCGAACTTAAGGGTACCCCGTGTATTGAGGTCGATGACCAGCCTGCGCCGAAACAGCAAATCATGGTGAGCCGCTCCTTCGGCCATGCGGTGACGAAGGGTCGTGACCTTGCCACCGCCATCACTGAATACACAAGTCGCGCGGCGGAGAAACTGCGAGGGCAAGGTAGTGCAGCGGGGGCCATCGTTGTGTTCATTCGAACAAGCCCGTTTCGGAAGGATGACCCGCAGTACAGCGCGACCGTGACCGTGCCCTTGCTTAGACCGACTGCTGATAGCGCGCTACTCACCACTTCGGCGATTGCAGGTCTTCGAGGCATCTACAAGGCGGGTTTCAAATACGCCAAAGCAGGGGTGATGCTGGTCGATTTGCAGTCAACTGACGTGCAGCAGGGTGAGCTGGATTTTGATGCTATCGAGACCCCGCCAGGGCATGACCGCGAAGGGGGGCAGGGCGTGTCTGGGTCGGCAGTTTCTTGCCATCAAAGCGGACAGCGAGGCAGCGCGAAATTGATGTCAGCGATGGATGCGGTCAATAGACGGTACGGGCGAGGCTCGTTGAAACTTGCTGGCGCCGGATTGGAAATGGACCGTAAAGGGTGGACCATGAAACAGGAGCGGCGCACGCCCCAGTACACGACTTGTTGGGGTGATATCGCGGTTGTGAGGGCTTAGGTCGGAGGGCCTTGAGGCTTCTTTCATCTTTGAACGAAGAATGCCTGCTCACCCGTCGCACCAAGGGATGTTTCGCAACCTCGTATAACCAGCACGGTTGTCAACAATGCATCTGATCCAATAGGCCCTCGCTGCTATCCCTCCCTCAAATTCAAGTGCACTTCTTGGTTTCCCGCTCCCTAATCTCACTTGCTGTTGCCGGTCTTTTTACATGGCTACTGCCGGCCAGTGCGGCTTCGCTAGCAGAGGAGGTAGCGCAGTTGCCGACCTCATTTGCGCGCTGCGCCCACTTCTTCGTCCAACGCCAGCCGCCTGCCGTTCCTCGCAATCCGCGTGTTCGTGAGCTTTGCTATGGGAGCTTTGCGGTACTGCACAGTGGTGATACGAAAACACCAGTATTCGTTGCTCAGCGCCTCAACAAGCAGGCCCTGGGCGGTATCAAACGCCAGAATGAGCGATTCTTTGCTGATGCAAGGCTGCCTCTTGCTGAGCGGGCCGAACTTGACGACTACAAGCGGTCTGGCTATTCCCGCGGCCACATGGCGCCGTCAGGTGATATGGCCACGGAGGAGGCTCTTGCCCAATCCTTCTCGTTGGCAAATATGGTGCCTCAGTCGATTCGACACAATTCCGGTGCCTGGTCGAAGATCGAACAAGACACGCGGAAGTATGTACAGCGTGCCAACGGCGATGTTTTCGTGATTACCGGGCCGGTTTTTGGCTCTGAAAGCTTGCGGATCGGGGCCAATGGTGTCCGTGTACCTACTCATATCTTCAAATTGGTGTTCGACAGTCAGACTCGGAAAGCTTGGGCTCACTGGCAGAGAAACATGGATGATGAGGTCGCATCGAAGCCAATCAGCTATTCGGAGTTGGTGCAGCGCACAGGTGTGGAGTGGCTCCCGCCAGGGGCATTGGCACGTTGATCCCAACGGAAGACATCAACCTTGCGTTTGCGGACCAACTTGCTGCCATTCGTCCGCAACTGATTTCCAATCTGCTGTACGTTCTATTGCTTGCCCCGTGCCGTCCTTGCCTGACCATACTGCCCAGAAATCCGGGTCGTCCGACTTTGGTCTTGAGTGCTGCTGAAACTGCGCTTCTTCGCGTTTTGCATGGTCTTCATCGCTTTGAAATCCATCTTTCAGCATCGATAGCCGCCGTTGCATGGTGTCGGGTGAGACTAGGACCTGGTGTATCCCTGCGCCGTGCTCGTGGTCGTGTAACTGGCAATCGCCGAAATCTAGAGCCGGCTCTGGCTTTGCGGCTTCGGCCTTCTCTTTCTTGCGCTTCGTGTTGGCGCCGACACAAGGTTGAGCCACCGCGCCGACATTTGACTGAGCCAGTCTTTGCGGCCAGATTGTCAGTATCTGCGGGGCCTACTTAGCGATCCATATGGCTCAATGGAATGTCGGCACCGGCACTCAAATTGGATCAATAGCGCGTCGGCGCCAACACTCTAGGTCACCCGTTACACGTTCCGACAGCTACTAGTCCGTGTGCTCTTACGGCATTGGGCTCCGGGGCGAAGTCCGACAGGTTTGAAGGCATTTCCGGGTCAACCGCCCTCAGAGGGAGCCGCTCGACGGGTTCTATTTCTGACCAACACCGCTCGCGCGATTCCTTGACTTCGGTGTCGGCCAAACCGACCAAGACGAAAGACGGCAAACCGTTGGCCAGATGAACTTCGACGCTGACCGGCGCGGCGGCCAGCCCGTCCAGGGCGCGGCTATGAACAATGGCCAGTGACATCGCGTGCTCGGCTCTTGGGCATTGCGGGTGCCGCTGCGGCGCGGCCGACCCAAGCCTTGGATTGTGACCGCCTTGCGGTTGTTTGCGGTGCGCGCCCAAAAACAGTGCATCACCGGATGGCCAGGGCCGAGGCGAACGGTCCAGATTGGTGCGCGCTCGCGCCTGATCGACCCCAATTCAGGCCCTGCTCAGGCCTTCTAGCCCCAAAGCGCAGCTTTTTTGACTTGGCACGAAAGCTGCAAAGGTGCAGCTAAGTCCTTTTGTAGTTCCTCCTCTTCCCCATCCCCTTGATAGGAAACTCGTGATGAAGTCGACTCTTGCTGCAAGCTTTGCTCCTTTGGCCCTGGTCGCCTTGATGGCGCTGCCCGCGCAAACGGCTCAGGCCGAAGAGGCCGCCGCTGCGCCGGCCGCCAGCCCGCTGTCTTTCAACATCAGCTTGGTCAACGAGTACCGCTATCGCGGCATCTCTCAGTCCCGCCTGGATCCAGCGCTGCAAGGCGGGGCCGACTACGCTTTCGAGAGCGGCTTCTACATCGGCACCTGGGCCTCGACCATCAAATGGATCAAGGACGCGCCCTACAACGGTGGCGCCTCGGTCGAGATTGACGTCTATGGTGGCTACAAGACCGAGATCGCCAGCGGCTTGACGCTGGACGTCGGTGCGCTGAGCTATATCTACCCCAGCAATGACCTGAACCCCAGCGCCAACACCACCGAGATTTACGGCGCCCTGAGCTTTGGCCCGGTCACCGCCAAGTATTCGCACAGCGTGACCAATCTCTTCGGCACCGCCGACAGCAAGGGCAGCGGCTATCTGGACGTGTCGGCGACTTTTGATGTCGGCGGCGGCTTTACCTTGGTGCCCCATGTGGGCTACCAAAAGGTCAAGAACAACGATGCCGGCACCTACACCGACTACTCGGTGACGCTGAACAAAGACTTCGCCGGCTTCACCTTCGGCGCGGCCATCATCGGCACTGACACCAAGGCCTATATGGGCGGCCCCAGCATGAAGAATCTGGGCAAAGATGGTTTCGTGGTGTCCGTCAAAAAGACCTTCTAAGCCCAAACAAGATCGACAGGAGATAGCAGCATGAAACTGATCACCGCCATCATCAAACCCTTCAAACTCGACGAGGTGCGCGAAGCCCTCAGCGCCATTGGCGTGCAGGGCTTGACCGTCACCGAGGTGAAGGGCTTTGGCCGCCAAAAAGGCCACACCGAGCTGTACCGCGGCGCCGAGTATGTGGTCGACTTTTTGCCCAAGGTGAAGATCGAAGCCGCGATCGATGATGCGGTGGTCGAGCAGGTGATCGAGGCCATCGAAGGTGCGGCACGCACCGGCAAGATTGGCGACGGCAAGATTTTTGTTTCGCCGCTTGATCAGGTGGTGCGCATCCGCACCGGCGAAACCGGCAACGAGGCGCTCTGAGCCCGGCTCAGCAGACATTTGGAGATACCAGAATGAAGAAATTGTTTGCTTGTCTGGCCCTGGCCGCTGCGGTGCTCGCGCCGACCGCCTGGGCTCAATCCGATGCCGCTTCCGCCCCTGTGGCGGCGGCCTCGGCCGTGATTGCCGCCGCAGCCCCCGCGGCTGAGGCGGCTGCATCTGCAGCACTGGCCGCGCCTGCTGCCGCTGATGCAGCGTCGGCCGCTTCGGCTGCAGTTGCCCCGGCACCGGTGCCCAACAAGGGCGATACCACCTGGATGATGCTGTCCACCCTGCTGGTCATCATGATGACGGTGCCAGGTCTTGCCCTGTTCTACGGCGGCCTGGTGCGCAGCAAGAACATGCTGTCGGTGCTGATGCAAGTGATGGTGGCTTTCTCGATGATTGTGGTGCTGTGGGTGCTGTACGGCTACAGCTTCGCCTTCACCGAGGGCAATGCCTATATCGGCGGTACCGATCGCTTGATGATGAAGGGCATCTGGGACAACGTAGCCGGAACCTTTGCCAACGCCGCGACCTTCAGCAAGGGTGTGGTGATTCCGGAAGTCGTGTTCGCCGCCTTCCAGGCCACCTTTGCCGGTATCACGGCTTGCTTGATCGTGGGTGCCTTCGCCGAGCGCATCAAGTTCTCAGCTGCGCTGCTGTTCCTGGCCCTGTGGTTCACCTTCAGCTATTTGCCGATTGCCCACATGGTCTGGTTCTGGATGGGCCCGGATGCCTACAGCGCCGCTGCGGTGGTGGATGAGATGAATGGCAAGGCCGGTCTGATCTGGCAATGGGGCGCGCTGGACTTCGCCGGCGGCACCGTGGTGCACATCAACGCGGCTGTGGCCGGCTTGGTGGGTGCTTACATGATTGGCAAGCGCGTCGGTTACGGCAAGGAAGCTTTCACACCTCACAGCCTGACTTTGACCATGGTGGGTGCTTCGCTGCTGTGGGTGGGCTGGTTTGGTTTCAACGCCGGCTCTGCACTGGAGGCCAACGGCTTCGCTGCGCTGGCCTTCATCAACACCTTTGTGGCCGCTGCGGCCGCGGTGCTGGCTTGGTCCATCGGCGAAGCGCTGCACAAGGGCAAGGCTTCGATGCTGGGTGCGGCCTCGGGTGCTGTGGCGGGCTTGGTGGCCATCACACCGGCCGCTGGCAATGTGGGCATCGGGGGCGCTTTGGTGATCGGCTTCGTGGCGGGCTTCGCTTGCCTCTGGGGTGTGACCGGCTTGAAGAAGCTGCTCGGTGCTGACGACTCCTTGGACGTCTTCGGCGTGCACGGTGTTGGCGGCATCGTGGGTGCCTTGCTGACGGGTGTTTTCAACTCACCCGCTCTGGGTGGCCCCAGCGCCGTCGGTGACTGGGTCACGGCTTCCATGATCACGCCGGACGCTTACTCCATTGCCACCCAGGTCTGGACCCAGGCCAAGGCCGTGGGCGTGACCGTGGTTTGGTCGGCTGTCGTCTCGGTGATCGCCTACAAGATCGTCGATCTGGTGATCGGCCTGCGCGTCAGCGAGGAAGAAGAGCGTGAAGGCTTGGACATCAGCTCGCACGGCGAGACGGCCTATCACAAGTAAGAGCAAGTCAAGATAAACAAGCGCGCCTCTGCGTCGCGCTTGTTGAATACCAAGGGCTGCCGCGAGGCAGCCCTTTTTTCATGGCCCTCTCGGCCCGCAGCAGAGCCGTTCTTCTTAACTGCGCTCCGGCCCGGCTTCGGGCCTGGGCCGTGCTTTCAGAAGCACCTCGGTCAGCTCCAGCAACTTGGCGGGGCTGAAAGGTTTGGGCAGGAAGAAATTGGCGCCGGCGGCCAAGGACTTGGCCTTGGTTGCTTGGGCCGCGTCGGCGGTCAGCATCACCACCAAGGTGTGCGCCAGGGACGGTTCTTTGCGAATCTGGGCGCAGACCTCAATGCCGTCCAGCCCGCCGGGCATCATCAGGTCCAGATAGACCAAATCGGGCTGCACGGTGCGGGCCATCTCCAGTCCCAAAGTGCCATTGGGCGCTTCATACAAGGTGTGGCCGGTGTCTTCGAGCGCCCAACGAATCAACCGCCGGATGTCGGCGTGATCTTCCACCACCAGAATCTTGGCTTGCATAGAGTCCTTGTCCATTGCAGGTACGCTGCGCTGAGCTTCAGCATAGCTTTGTTTGTTCGGCCTTTCTTTGACCTTTATTCGGACAAACGCCTTGGTTTTTAAAGGCCCGGCCCCAGATGCTGAGGTCTCTAGAATGACCTCAACCCAGCTACCCAGCTCCGAGCTTCACACCATGGTCCCCCACCTCATCACCGCACTGACTGGCCCGATCAATGAACTCGAGCAGCGCGTGCTGGAATCGATGCCGGCCATCGAACGCTGGTTCCGGCTCGAATGGATGGAGCACACGCCGCCTTTCTACAGCTCGGTGGACCTGCGCAATGCCGGCTTCAAGCTGGCGCCGGTGGACACCAATCTTTTCCCGGGCGGCTTCAACAATCTGACGCAAGAGATGTTGCCGCTGTCGGTGCAAGCGGCAATGGCGGCCATCGAGAAGATCTGCCCCGAGGCCAAGAACCTCTTGCTGATCCCCGAAAACCACACCCGCAACACTTTCTATCTGAGCAATGTTGCCACGCTCAAGCGCATCTTCACCCAGGCGGGTTTGAATGTGCGCCTGGGTTCGCTGGACCCGCAGGTGACCGAGCCCACCGAGCTCAGGCTGGCTGACGGCAGCACGCTGACGGTGGAGCCGCTGCTGCGCAACCGAGGCCGCTTGGGCCTGAAGGACTTTGACCCCTGCACGATTCTGCTCAATAACGACTTGTCGGCCGGTGTGCCTCGGGAACTGGAGCATTTGCATGAGCAGTACCTTTTGCCGCCTTTGCATGCGGGCTGGACGGTGCGGCGCAAGAGCCAGCACTTCAAGGCCTATGAAGACGTGGCAAAGAAGTTCTCCAAGCTGCTGGGCATGGACCCTTGGCTGATCAACCCTTTGACCGTGCCGGTCACCGGCATTGATTTCAACGAAGGCCAGGGCCTGGAAGCGCTGCAGACCCAGGTCGATCTGGTGTTGAGCAAGACGCGCAAGAAGTACAAGGAGTACGGCATTCAGGAGAAGCCCTTTGTCGTCGTCAAGCCGGATGCCGGCACCTACGGCATGGGCATCTGTACGGTGCGCGATGCGAAAGAATTGGCCGACCCGAGCCGGCGCCTGCGCAACAAGATGAGCGTCATCAAAGACGGCCAAGAAGTGCACCAGGTCATCGTGCAAGAGGGCGTGGTCACGCATGAGCGGGTCAACGAAGCGGTGGCCGAGCCGGTCGTCTACATGATGGATCGCTATGTGGTGGGAGGCTTCTACCGCGTCCATGCAGACCGCGGCGCGGACGAAAACCTCAACTCGCCCGGCTCCAGCTTTGTGCCGCTGGCCTTCTCGCAGGCTTCGCAGCTGCCGCGCCCCGGCGAGAAGCCCGGCGCCAGCGGCCCGAACCGCTTTTATATGTATGGCGTGATTGCTCGCCTGGCCATGCTGGCGGCCAGCTATGAGCTGGAAGTGACCGACCCCGAAGCCGAGGTTTACGCTTAAGCCAAGAGCTGGGCCTTCGGGCCTTTATTCAGGCCCGGACTTCGGCCGCAGTGCGCAGCAATTGTTTGAAGTGCTCAACCACCTCGCTTTGAGGCTCGGGCAGGTGCCAGAGCGTCAGATTGGCCAGGCCCAGGTCCGCGTCCAGCGGCAAGATCTTCACCAACTCATTCTGCGCCGCAATGCGGGCCACATGCAGCGGCAGCAGGGTCAGCAGCGGCATGCGTTTCATCATGCTGAGCGTCAGCGTGATGTCGCCCGTTTCGATCAGATTGGTGGGCAAGGGCAGCTTCATGCTTTGCCACAGTCGGTCTTGCAGCAGGCGTGAGCGGGTGCCGGGCAGCGGCCAGATCCAGCCCTGGCTGTTGAGTGTGTCCCAGCCCAGCTTGGCACTGCCCTTGGCCAACGGGTGCACGGTGCTGATGACCAGCACCTCGCGTTGCGCCAACAGGCAATGCGCATCCAGGTCGGCCGGCATGTCTTGTGGCGGCATGCGGGCGATGACCAGATCCAAACGGCCTTCACGCAGCTCCGCCACCAGCGAAGTCAGCGCATGGGTGCGCACACTCAAGGTGATGTTGGGGTAGTCCCGCTTCATGGCGGCCATCGCGTCAGGCAAGACCTGGGCCAGGGCCGCATTGGTGGCGCCGATCAGCAACTCACCCGAAGCGCCGCGCACCATCGAAGCCACATCGCCACTGCCGCGCTGCAGATCGGCCTCCAGCTTTTGGGCCAGGGCCACCAGGCGTTGGCCCAGCGGTGTTGCGCGCAGGCTGCGGCCGCGGCGCTGGAACAGGGTTTGTCCCAGGCCAGCCTCAATTTCGGCCAGCGCCTTGCTGACGGCCGGTTGGGTGACATGCAGGGTTTCGGCCGCTTCGCTGAGGCTTCCTGCCTCTGAAAGCGCCTGCAAGACCCGCAAATGACGCAGGCTCAGGCGTCGGCTGATGAAGCTCTCGGCGGCCTCGGGCGAAGGGGTTTGCGGGGCGGCCGTGCTTGAAATAACCATTCGGAAACTTTAGCAAACCATAGCTCATGGCCGCTTCGACACATTCCCTTAACTTTGCGCCGCTAGTGCGCAGAGGCAGTCTCAGCTGCAGCACCGGACCCCCTCTTTCTTTTCAAACTGGAGATATTCGTGCAGCAGCGTTTTCATCTGATTGCCTTGGCCGTTCTCAGCACTTGCGGGCTTGCCCAGGCGCAGCAGGGCGAGCCGGCGTCCAAACTGGAGCGAGTCGAAGTCACCGGTTCGATGATCAAGCGCCTGGACTCGGAGACGCCGGCCCCGGTCAGCGTGATCTCGCGCAAGATGATTGAGCGCAGCGGCGCGACCTCATTGGACGAGCTGCTGCGCATGGACAGCAGCACCGGCACCGGCAGCCTCAACGATATGGACACCGGCAACGGCTTCGCCACCGGCACGGCCTCCATCGGCCTGCGCGGCATGGGCTCGGCGGCCACGCTGACCTTGATCAACGGCCGCCGCCTGGCCCCGGCCGCTGTGGTGGACCCGAACTCGGGTCAGTCCACGGTGTTCAACGTCAACTCGATTCCGGTCTCGGCCATTGAGCGGGTTGAAATCCTCAAGGACGGCGCATCGTCCCTGTATGGCTCGGACGCCATGGCCGGCGTCGTCAACATCATCTTGCGCAAGGACTACCGCGGCCAACTGGTTTCTCTGAACGCCCAGCAAAGCCTGCTCGACGGCCTGTTCAAGACTGCCACCGGCAGTGCCATGCTGGGCTTTGGCAATCTGGACAGCGATGGCTTCAATCTGTTTGGCGGCATCGACGTCTACAAGCGTGACGGCGTGATGATTGCCGAGGCGCCGGACCGTGTGCGCCAAGACTTGTTCGGCCCTTTGTTTGGCCGCTTGACCACCGACAGCACCAGCGCCTACCCCGGCAATCTCTACACCTACAACGCCGGCAAGTCGGGCAGCTTCCGGGCCATGATGCCGGGCTGCGCGCCGGAGAATCAGCTGCCGACCTCGGCCACCAATGCGGTGCCGGTTTGCAAATTCAACGCGGACGCCGCCGGCATTCAATACACCGGCGACCAGACCCGCAAGGCCGGCTTCCTGCGTGGCAGTTTGGCGCTTGGCAAGGACACGATTCTTTCCGCCGAGTTGCTGGCTTCTCGGGTGGAAAGCGCCTACGCCGAGGCCTCGACCTCGCGCACCGAAGCGCTGACGCAATGGGGCGATGCCAAGGGCAATGCAGTGCTCTTCAACGGGCTGGCGCTGCCGGGCAGCCATCCTGACAATCCGACCCGTTTGGCCACCGTGGCCAAGCCGGTGGTGATGAAGGTCGGCAGCAATAGCTACAGCTTCACCAAACCCACGGTGTTGGGTCTGCGCTATCGCTTTGCCGACATCCCGTCCGCCAGCAGCAGCGTGGCGGACAACCTGCGCTTTGTGCTAAGCGCCACGACGCTGGTCGCCGGCTGGGACGTCGATACCGGCTTCTTGCACCATATCCAGAAAAACCAGCGCATCGGTGAGGGGCGACTGAGTTTGTCGGGCCTGAACAAGGCGCTGGAAACCGGCAGCTACCGCTTTGGCGGCAGCAATTCTGCCGAGGCCATTGCCGGTATTGCCCGCAATACGCTGGACGAGGGTCGTAGCGTCACCAGCTCCTTGGATGCACGCGGAAGTCGAGAGTTAGGGGAGCTGGCCGGAGGCGCCATGATGCTGGGTCTGGGCGGTGAACTGCGGCGCGAGACCTTCTCGGTCGAGGCCGACCCCTTGATGGCCAAGGGCGACATCATCGGCCGCGGCATCGGTGAGGCCCAGGGCAGTCGAAACGTGGCGGCCGCCTATGCCGAGTTGCAATTGCCATTGGTGAAGAACCTGGAAACCCAGGTGGCCCTGCGCGGGGAGCACTACAGCGACTTCGGCTCGGCCGTGACCGGCAAGCTGGGCGCCAAGTACAAGCTGATGGACGGGCTGGCGCTGCGTGGCACGCATGCCACCGGTTTCCGCGCCCCCTCGCTGTCGCAGATCGCCAAGTCGGCCGTGTTCGCTTTCTCCACCGTGCAAGACAAGCAACTCTGCCCGGTCAAATCCACCGGCAACGACGATTGCGAACGCCGCATCTCCAGCGTCAACCAAAGCAATCCGAATCTGCAGCCGGAGAAGTCCAAGTCCTACACCTTGGGACTCTTGTTTGAACCTGCCAAGGGGGCGGAACTGGTGCTGGACGCTTGGTACTTCGACCGCAAGGGCGAGGTCGACCGCCTGACGGCGCAGCAGGTGATTGACCGCGAATCGGAGTTCTCAGATTCGGTGATCCGCTTTGCCAGCGATGTGCCCGGCAAACCGGGGCAGATCACCCAGGTGCTGCGCAAGTTCCGCAATTTGGCGCAGTCCAAGACCGGCGGTATCGACTTTGAGAGCAGCTTCCGCTGGAGTGCCAGCGAGGGCAATGACTTCAAGATCAAGTTCAGCGGCTCGCGCATGCTGACGCGCAAGCGCCAGGCCGAGGAGGGTCAGCCGGTCATCGAGACGCTGGGCTTCTATGGTGTGCCGCGCGTCAAGAGCAAGGTGAGCCTGGATTGGGATCGCGGCCCTTGGTCGCTCACCTTGACCAGCAACTACGCCGGCAGCTTCCGCAGCCACAGCGCCACGGGCAGCTGCCAGGCCGAATTGGTCGAAGCCAAGCGCGAGGACTTGTGCACCATGGCGGCCTGGGTGACCGGCGACCTGGCCATGGTCTACCGGGGCTTTAACGGACTCAAGCTGAGCGCTACCTTGCGCAACTTCACTGGGGCCAAGCCACCGTTTGACCCGACCGAAGGCGATACCGGATTCGACAGCACTTACAGCAACCCTTATGGACGCTACCTGTCCGTGACGGCCAGCTACGAGTTCTGATTCTTCGCCAGCCTTTATCCTTCGATGCCGGGCCCGCCATGCGCTGAGGCCCGGCGTTTGCTTTCCTCTTTGCCTCCATCGCAATGAATCTATCGCCCCGCCATCCTCGCTACCCCCGCCGCCTGCTTCATTTGAGCCTTGCTCTGTGTTTGTGCCTCTCCGCACTCGGCACGCAGGCCCGCTGGGTTCAGCCGGTCTTGCCCGCGGCCAATCTGGTGGCGGATGGCATTCCCGCTTTTGAGCGCCTGCGCACCGCCGAGCGCAAGGAGCCGAGCGCGGTGCGCTTTCTGGACTGGCATCCGCTGCGCGCCGAGATGCTGGTGCTGGCGATGGCCGGCGGCAGCCAGCAACTGCACAGCCTGAACGAGCCCGGCGCCAAGCCTAGGCTTTTGACGCGGGGGCGCGACAAGGTGGAGTCCGCCCGTTGGGAGCCAGGCAGGGGTGAGTTCTTGGTCTTCAGCCGCGACCAGGGCGGCGATGAGGCCTATCGACTGTTTCGCCTGCAGATGCAGGATAGCCAAGGCCAAGCAGCAAGCTCGGTTGAAGAGCCCTTGGCGCTGACGCCGGTCGGCGTTCGCGTCAGCGAATACGCATTCCTGCCCGCAGGCCGTGGCTTGGTCTATGTGATGGACAGTCTCGATCGCCAGGCCGATCCGGCCTTGCAAGGCGGCGCGCGCAAGTCCGTCAGCCAGCTGCGCTGGGTGGACCCGCTCAAGCCGGAAGAGGGCCGAACCCTGGGCCTGGTCGAAGGCGGGCGTTACACCGACTTGCGTGTCTCTCCCAGTGGCCAGGTGGTGGTGAACCGCACCCTCGCTGGCCGCACTCAGACGATGCGCATCGATGCAGAAAGCGGCCGAGCCCAGCCGCTGGGCGCCTCGGTGCTGGCCAGCGAGGCGGACTTCTCGGCTTTCGCTGAGGCCGATGAAGAAATGCTCTGGAGCCGCCGTGTCCACAACGGTGAGTTCCGACAGCTCAGTTCCTTGAACCTCCAAAATGGCCGGCGTTCCGGCTTGCTGGGCGAGTTCAAGGCCGATCTCGAAGTGCTGGCTGCACCGCCCGTCGGCAGCGATCGCCCGCTGGCCTTGGTGCACAACGAAGACGGCGTGTCGGTGCTGCGCCTGTACACGCCGGGCAGCAGCGCGGCGCCGCAGCGCATTGCAGCTCATTTGCCGGCCGGGCTGATTCAAAATCCGCGCTGGCATGCGCGGCTGCCGCTCTTGGCCTTTGATCAGATGTCGGCTCAGCACCCTGGGCGCATCCAGGTCTATGACCAAAGCCGCGATGAATTGCGCGCTTGGACTGGTAGCGATGAAGGCCAGGACAAGGGCGATGCCAGGAGTGAGTCCAAGAGCGAATACGCCAGCCTGCGTTGGACCAGTTTTGACGGCCTGAGCATCTCGGGCCTGCACATCGCGCCGCCGGCCCGCTTCAAAGGCCCGCGGCCGGTCTACATCAGCATCCACGGCGGGCCGGCTTCGCAGTCTCGCCCGGGCTATCTGACTGCCACGCTGCGCCATCTGGTCGAGCAAATGGGCATGCATGTGATCTTGCCGAATGTGCGTGGCTCGGACGGTTTCGGCAAAAAGTTCCTCAACTTGGATAACGGCCGGCGCCGCGAAGATTCGGTCAAGGACATCAGCGCCTTGCTGGACTTGATCGCCACCCGCGCCGATATGGACGCCGCCAAGGTGGTGGTGGCCGGCGGCAGCTATGGCGGCTATATGTCGCTGGCGGTGGCGACGCATGAGTCCAAGCGCATTGCCGGCAGCATTTGCCGGGTGGGCATTGCCAACTTTGTGTCTTTCTTGGAGAACACCGAAAGCTACCGCCGCGACAACCGTCGCGCCGAGTACGGCGACGAGCGTGATCCCAAGATGCGCGAGTTCCTGCAGCAGATCTCCCCGCTGAACCGGGCCGCCGAGGTGAAGAAGCCACTCTTTGTGGTGCATGGCCGCAATGACCCGCGCGTGCCCTATGCCGAGGCACAGCAGATGGTGCAGGCGGTGCGTGCGCAGGGCACGCCGGTGTGGTTCTTGACCGCCGAAGATGAGGGCCACAGCTTCACCAAGGCGGACAACCGCGACTACCTATTCCAGGCGACCTTGGAGTTTGTGCGCCAGGTCATCAAGGCCCCGGCCGCAACGCCGGCCCTGGTCTCGGACCCTGAGGCGCTGAGTTCAAAAGACAAGGCCGCTTCGGCTGCTGCTAGTGCTGATTGACGCGGTGCAGCAAAGCAGGCGCAAAATAGCGCTTTTGGCTTGACGCTGCCTCGGCTGCAGCAACATCACGTGAGTTCACCCAAATCGGCGCATTCGCCATCGGCCATGGCCGGTCTGACCCTCGGTGCTCTGGGGGTCGTCTATGGCGACATCGGTACCAGCCCGCTGTATGCGCTCAAGGAAGTCTTCCATGGCGGCCATGTGGCGCCGACGGCGGACAACATCCTGGGCGTCTTGTCGCTCTTGTTCTGGACCATGACCATCATTGTCTCGATCAAGTATGTATTACTGATCTTGCGGGCCGACAACAACGGCGAGGGTGGTTTGATCGCCATGCTGGCGCTGGCCACCAATGCGGTCAATGACAAGCCAACGCTGCGCCGGGTGCTCTTGCTGGTGGGCCTGTTTGGAACCGCCATCTTTTACGGCGACGCGGTCATCACCCCGGCCATGACGGTGCTGGGAGCGGTAGAGGGCATTGATGTCTATGCGCCGCAATTGCATGACCTGATCCTGCCGCTGACCTTGGTGGTCTTGGCGGGCCTGTTCGCCGTGCAGCGCTTCGGCACCGGCGGTATTGGCAAGGCCTTTGGCCCGGTGATGCTGGCCTGGTTTGGCAGCCTGACGCTCTTGGGCTTGCCGCATATTTTTGAGAACCCGCATGTGCTGGTGGCCGTCAATCCAGCCTATGCCTGGGACTTTTGCATGTCGCACAAGCTGGTCGCCTTCATCGCCCTGGGTGCGGTGGTGCTGGTCGTGACCGGGGGTGAAGCGCTGTACGCCGACCTGGGCCACTTCGGCAAAAAGCCGATTCGCATCGCTTGGTACGGCGTCGTCATGCCCGCTTTGGTGGTCAATTACTTCGGTCAAGGCGCGATGCTCTTGAACGAGCCCTCGGCCATCAAGAACCCCTTCTTCCTCTTGGCGCCGGACTGGGCCGAGATCCCGCTTTTCGTCTTGGCCACCATGGCGGCCGTCGTCGCGTCGCAGGCGCTCATCACTGCAGCGTTTTCGGTCACCAAGCAGGCGGTGCAGCTGGGCATCTTGCCGCGCATGCGCATCTTGCACACCTCGGTGCGTGATATCGGCCAGATTTATGTGCCCTTCGTCAACTGGGGCTTGTTTGTCTTCATCGTGCTGGCGGTGGTCTTGTTTGGCTCCAGCAGCAAGCTGGCCGGCGCCTATGGCATCGCGGTGACCATCGACATGACCATCACCACGGTGATGACCTTCTTCGTCATCCGCTATGGCTGGAAGTACCCGCTGGCGCTGTGCATCTTGGCCACCGGTTTCTTCTTTGTCATCGATGTGGTGTTCTTGAGTTCCAATTTGCTCAAGCTGGTGGCCGGCGGCTGGTTCCCGCTGATGATTGGCATCGGCATGTTCACCCTGATGCTGACTTGGAAGCAGGGTCGCCGCCAACTCAGCGACAAGCTGCGTGAGGACGCGATCGAGTTGCCGAGCTTCCTGGACGCGGTCTTCGTCAATCCGCCGCTGCGGGTGGAAGGCACGGCCGTGTTCTTGTCCGCCGAGGCCGGCGTGACGCCGAATGCGCTCCTGCACAACCTCAAACACAACAAGGTGCTGCATGCGCAGAACTTGTTCGTGACGGTCAAGCACCATGAGGTGCCGTGGATTGGTTTCGACAAGCGTCTGGAGGTCCAGTCCCTGGGCAATGCTTGCTGGGCCGTGGCCCTGCACTTCGGCTTCAAGAATGAGCCGGATGTGCCCGACGCCTTGAAGTTGCTGCAGTCTCACGGCGTGCAATTGGAAGAGATGGAAACCAGCTATTTCCTCTCGCGCGATATCGTGATCCCGACCGTCGGCAGCGGCATGGCGCTCTGGCGCGAGAAGCTCTTCGCCAGCATGCACCGCAATGCCGCCGCGGCCGCAGACTTCTTGCATCTGCCCACCAACCGCATCGTCGAGTTGGGCTCCAAGGTAGAGATCTGAGCCGAGCCGGCTGAACTCAGTCCAGGGCGAGCATGGCGCTTTGCCCTTGCTCAGTCAGGTGCACCACCGAGCCCGGCGGGATCAAGTTCCAGCCGCTTTGCGAGTCTTCCAAAGGTTCTGAAGCGACGACCAGGCCTGAGCCTTCCACTTGTCGGATGTAAAGCGTCGGCGCCCGCTTGTCGCTCGAAAAGCGAAAGGCGTGCACCTGCCGCCCGTCGGCCAAGGCGCCGGCAAAACGCAGTGGTTCTTGGATGTGCAGCACATGCATCATGGCCAGGGTCTCATTGAGGATCTGGCTGACGGCATCCGGAATGGTTTGCCCGGCCTCGATGCGGGCCACGATCAAGAGGAAGAGCAGCTCTGAGTCGGTGGCGCCGCGCCGCTCGGCATAGAGGTGGTCGGGCAGGCGCGCCTCCATGGCACGGCGGATCTGGCCATAACCGCCAATCTGGCCGTTGTGCATGAAGAGATAAGGGCCGTAGCGAAACGGGTGGCAGTTCTGCCGGGCAATGCCAGTGCCGGTGGCAGCGCGTACATGGGCAAAGAAGAGGTGGGAGCGCACATTGGCGCACAGGGCCAAGAGGTTCTCGTCCGACCAGGCGGGCATCACCTCGCGGTAAATGCCCGGTGACTTCAGCTCGCCATACCAGCCAATGCCGAAGCCATCGCCATTCGTGACCGCTTTGGCCTGGTCCGCGCGCAGCGACTGCCGCACCAAGGAGTGCTGTGGCTTGCAGACCAACTCATCCAGAAAAATCGAGGGACCCAGATAGGCAAGAAACCGGCACATGCGTGTTCGCTCGCTTTCCTCAAAGTTTCATTGATTCACCAACACCGAAGCGGGCTGACGGGCAAAGCCCACGGCGCAGCGCCGCTTGCGCCAGCCCGCTATGCTGCGGGCATGAAGCAGTGGCTCAATGATCTCTCAGTCTCGGCCTTTGTGGCGGGTTTTGTCGCGGTGCTGGTGGGCTTCACCAGTTCGGTGGCCATCATTTTTCAGGCCGCCCAAGCGCTGGGCGCGACGCCGGCACAGACCAGTTCTTGGATTTGGGCCCTGGGCCTGGGCATGGGCATCACCAGTTTCGGCCTGTCGGCCTGGACCCGCCAACCGATCTTGACCGCCTGGTCCACCCCCGGCGCGGCGCTGATTGCGGCTACAGCCGGACTGTCCATGCCCGAAGCCATCGGCGCCTTTTTGATCAGCTCCGCCTTGATTGTTTTGTTCGGTGTGACCGGGTGGTTTGAGCGCTTGATGGGGCGCATTCCGCTCTCGGTGGCGGCGGCCTTGTTGGCCGGCGTGTTGACGCGTTTCGGCCTGGACGCGGTCTTGTCGGTCAAGACCGCGCCCTTGTTGGTTTTGATGATGGCTGGGGCCTATCTCTTGGGCAAACGCCTGTGGCCGCGCTATGCCGTGCCCAGCGTCTTGTTGGTCGGCGTCTTGGTGGCGGCGGGCCAGGGCGGCTTGCATTTGGGCGCGGTGGACTGGGCCTGGGCTCAGCCGGTCTGGACCACGCCCACGCTGAGCCTGGCGGCCGTGGTCGGCGTGGCCCTGCCTTTGTTCTTGGTCACCATGGCCTCGCAGAATTTGCCGGGTGTAGCGGCGCAAAGGGCGGCGGGCTATGAAATCCCGGTGTCCAAAAGCATTGCGGCGACCGGTGTGGTGGGCTTGGCCTTGGCGCCCTTCGGCGGCTATGCCTTCAATCTGGCCGCCATCACCGCCGCCATTTGCAATGGCCGAGAGGCCCATGAAGACCCGCGCCGGCGCTATATCGCGGCCATGATGGCGGGTCTGGTTTATTTGGCCGTGGGCTTGGCCGGCGGCGCGGTGGTGGGGCTGTTGGCGGCCTTTCCGCGCGAGCTGGTGGCGGCGGTGGCCGGGCTGGCGCTGATTGGCACGATTGCCGGCGGCCTGGCCACGGCCTTGAAAGAAGAACAACATCGTGACGCGGCTTGTCTGACCTTTTTGGTCACGCTCTCCGGCGTCAGCATCGCCGGCATTGGCTCGGCGTTTTGGGGCGTGGTGGCCGGCAGCTTGGCGCTGCTGGCGCAACAAGTTCGCCGTAGGTGAAGCCCTCCAGATTCAATGTTTTTAGAGAAAGACCGAACCATGAAATTGCTCTTTGTTGCCGACCCGCTGGAGACCTTCAAGACCTACAAGGACTCCACCTTCGCCATGATGCGCGAGGCCGCCAAGCGCGGCCATCAGCTCTGGGCCTGTGAGCCGCAAGACCTGATCTGGCGCTCCGGCGGTCGCGTGGAGGCGCGCCAGTCGCGCGCCATCACCTTGACGGGCGACGCCCTCAACTGGTTTGCCGAAGGCGAGCGGGTCGATCTCGTGGTGGCCGAAGTCGATGCGGTGCTGATGCGCAAAGACCCGCCTTTTGACAGCGAGTTTTTCTACGCCACCCATTTGCTGGAACAAGCCGAGCGCGAGGGCGCGCGCGTCTTCAACAAGCCGCAAGCGCTGCGCGACCACCCGGAGAAGCTGGCTCTGATGCAGTTCCCGCAGTTCTGCCCTCCCACCTTGGTGACGCGCAGCGAGTCGGCCATCCGCGCCTTCCATGCCGAGCATGGCGACATCATCCTCAAGCCGCTGGACGGCATGGGCGGCGCCGGTATTTTCCGCGTCGGCGCCGACGGCATGAACCTGGGTGCCATCATCGAAACGCTGAACAAGGGCGGTGCCGAGACCGTCATGGTGCAGCGTTACTTGCCCGCCATCAAGGACGGTGACAAACGCGTGCTGGTGATCGGCGGCAAGCCCGTGCCTTTCTGCCTGGCGCGCATTCCGCAAGGCGGCGAGGTGCGTGGCAATTTGGCAGCCGGCGGCAAGGGCGTGGCACGCGCCATCAGCGAGCGAGATCGTGAGATTGCCGAAAGCGTCGGCCCCATCCTGGCTGCGCGCGGCTTGCTGCTGGTGGGACTGGATGTGATTGGGGAGAACCTTACCGAGGTCAATGTCACCAGCCCGACCTGCTTCCAAGAAATCACCGACCAAACCGGCTTTGATGTAGCCAAAATGTTCATTGACGCGCTGGAAGCAGCGCTCCTCTCGGAGAAACAAGCATGATCAAGACCCGTGCTGCTGTGGCCTGGAAGGCCGGCGCCCCATTGACGATCGAAGAGGTGCAACTCGACGGCCCGCGTGCTGGCGAGGTCTTGGTGGAAGTGAAGGCCACCGGCATTTGCCACACCGATTACTACACGCTCTCGGGTGCCGACCCGGAAGGCATCTTCCCCGCCATCTTGGGCCACGAAGGCGCAGGCATCGTGCTGGAAGTGGGTGAGGGCGTCACCTGGCTCAAGCCCGGCGACCATGTGATTCCGCTCTACACGCCCGAGTGCCGGCAGTGCAAGTTCTGCCTCTCGCGCAAAACCAATCTCTGCCAGGCGATTCGTTCGACCCAAGGCAAGGGCTTGATGCCGGATGCCACCTCGCGTTTCTCCATCGACGGCAAGCCCATTTTTCACTACATGGGCACCTCAACCTTCTCGAATCACATCGTGGTGCCCGGCATCGCCTTGGCCAAGATTCGTGAAGACGCGCCCTTTGACAAGGTCTGCTACATCGGCTGCGGCGTCACCACCGGCGTGGGCGCCGTGCTGTTCACGGCCAAGGTGGAGGCGGGAGCCAATGTGGTGGTGTTCGGCCTCGGCGGCATCGGCTTGAACGTGATTCAAGGCGCCAAGATGGTGGGCGCCGACAAGATCATTGGCGTTGACCTGAACCCGGCGCGTGAAGCGATGGCGCGCCAGTTCGGCATGACGCATTTCATCAACCCCAAGGATGTGGCCAATGTGGTCGACCACATCGTGCAACTGACCGATGGTGGCGCCGACTACAGCTTTGAGTGCATCGGCAACACCCAGGTGATGCGCGATGCGCTGGAATGCACCCACAAGGGCTGGGGCCGCAGCATCATCATCGGCGTGGCGCCGGCAGGGGCCGAGATCAGCACCCGGCCTTTCCAGTTGGTCACCGGCCGCAAGTGGGAGGGCTCGGCCTTTGGCGGCGCGCGCGGCCGCACCGATGTGCCCAAGATCGTCGATTGGTATATGGACGGCAAGCTCAATATCGACGACCTGATCACCCACAAGCTGCCGCTGGAGCGCATCAACGAGGGCTTTGATTTGATGAAGCGCGGCGAGTCGATCCGCGCGGTGGTGGAGTTCTGAGCGTGAGCGCCGACTTGCTCGGCTTGGAACTGCTGAGCGACCACGGCTGCTTCGGCGGTCGCCAGCAGTTCTACCGCCACGCCTCGCGCGAGATCGGTTTACCGATGCGCTTTGCGCTGTTTGTGCCGCCGCGCCCTCGTGGCTTGTTGGTCTTTTTGGCCGGGCTGACTTGCACCGAGGAGACCTTCACCATGAAGGCGGGCGCTCAGGCCGCGGCCTCGCGTTTGGGTCTGGCCTTGCTGATGCCCGACACCAGCCCGCGTGGCACCGAGGTGGCCGGTCAGGCCGAGAGTTGGGACTTCGGCCTCGGCGCCGGTTTTTACCTGGATGCGGTGGAGGCGCCCTGGGCCCAGCACTGGCGCATGGAGAGTTATTTGATCGCTGAGCTCTTGCCCGGTGTGCAGCAGCACCTGGCGCAGGCGCATGGCTTGGAGCCACAGCGCCCCGGCATCTTCGGGCACTCCATGGGGGGCCATGGCGCGTTGACGTTGGCGCTGCGCCATCCGTCCTTGTTCCGCTCGGTTTCAGCGTTTGCGCCCATCTGCGCGCCGATGCAATGCCCTTGGGGCCAGAAAGCCTTTGGCGGCTATCTGGGCCAGAGCGACGCCAGCCATGCGATCTGGGCCGGTCATGACGCCACGGCCTTGATGCTGGCGCGTGGATCAGCGGCCTACGCAGGGGGCATCTTGATCGACCAAGGCTTGGCCGATCCGTTCCTGGCCACCCAACTCAAGCCCGAAGCTTTTGAAGTGGCTTGCCAAGTGGCGGGGCAAGACCTGACCCTGCGTCGCCATGCTGGCTATGACCATGGCTATTACTTCATCGCCAGCTTTGTCGAGGACCACCTGCGGCATCACGCCGGGCAATTGTTGGCGGTTTGAACGTGAGTGGGCTCTGCTTAAGCTCGGCATAACAGGCGCAAGCGCAAAGGCTTGGCCGGGCGCAAGGTGATGTTCAAGACCGGCTGCGGCGCGGCCTCACCGGGCACGGCTTGAATCTCATAGCGCTGCAGCAAGAGCGCCGCAATCAGCGTGATCTCGGTTTGCGCAAAGTGGCTGCCCAGGCAAACGCGCGGGCCGGCGCCGAAGGGCATGTAGGCGCCGCGAGGAATTTCCGGTGCGCCTGGCGCAAATCGCTCAGGCTTGAAGGCCTCAGGCTCGGGGAACCAGCGCGCGTCGCGCTGGGTGACGCCGGGCGTGAGCCGAATCAAGGCCCCAGCAGGGATGGTCAGCCCGGCAATCTCGATCGCTTCGGTGGTCTGGCGGCTCATCAGGGCGGGTGCCGCCGGGTAGAGCCTGAGCGTTTCCTTGATGGTCTGGCTCAGGTATTCCAGTTGCGGCAGGTCTTCGAAGCGCGGCGTGCGGCCCTGCAGCACCCGGTCCACCTCCGCGCTGGCGAGGCGCGCGGTTTCGGGCTTGGCTGCCATGCACCAGCCCCACCAGGTCAACGCCGCTGCGCTGGTCTCATGGCCGGCCAAAAAAGTGGTCATGCATTCGTCGCGCAACTCGGTGTCGCTGAGCGGCTGGCCGTCCTCGTGGCGCAGCTGCATCAACATGGCCAGCAGGTCGTCGGGAGTCTCGCCTTGCAGCGCCTTGCGTGCTGCGATGTGTTGCCGAATCAGAGCATCCAGGGCCCGCATAGAGCGTCGCTTGCCTGTCTTCCAGGGCGCCCACAGCGGCGCACTCTTGGGCCAGTACATCTCCTTCATGCCTTCGATGCTCAGCACGCGCACAGCCTCTTCAGCCAGGCGGGCTTCGGCGTTGGCGGCGCTGCTGAACAGGGTGCGCATGATGACGTCCATGGTCACGCGGGTCATGGCTTGCTCGAAGTCCAGGTCCAGCTGCGCTTGGTCGGGCCAGCTCGCCAGTGCGGCGCTGCCGGCCTCCACCATGGCGGCGGCAAAGCCGGCCACCCGCTTGGGGCTGAAGCCTGGTTGCAGCATGCGGCGCTTTTCGTTCCAGGCCTTGCCTTCGGCCACCAGCACGCTGTGGCCATGCACGGCGGCAAAGACCTCGGTGGCGCGCTCCCAGCGAATCATTCGATCGTGCCCGCTGAGCAGCAACTCGCGCAGTTGTTCTGGGTGAAAGAAGCTGTAGTCGCGGTACTTGCCAAAGCGCATATAGATGACATCGCCATAGCGCTGCTGCAGACCTTGCAAATGGCCCAGGTAGTCGCGCCCCAGTTTGAATAACTCGGGGAAGCCGAAGAGATGGCAGGGTGGGCCGGGTGGCAGCTTGCTGCCGGTTCTGGAGTTCAAGATTTGGGTCGTCATGGGCGCATCATCGGCAATGCGGCGCGCGGGGTCTTGAACGAAAGCGACATCCGAAAGGTCTGCTGTGAGCTGGCTCTACACTGCCGGCATGGACAACTCAGCCCTGCATCCCGACACCGTGGCGCGCCTGCTGGCGCCCAGCATGGGCTTGAGCGGCTGTGTCCATTCTTGTATGTGGCGCGACACCACGCCGGCCGCTTCTTTGAGCGAGGGGCAACGCAGGGGCTGGTTCCCGGCAACGCCGTTTTGTGGCCTCAGCTGGATGTTGCATGGCAGTGGCTCACAAGTATTCGCCGATGGAAGCATGCAAGCGATGCCCAGCCCCAGCTTGGTGGTGGGGCCTCGCAGCGGGCCGGTGCAGTTCCGCTCGGCGGGACCGGGCCGTATCTTCATGGTGGCTTTGCTGCCGGAGGCCTTTCATGCGCTGACCGGGCTGGATCTCAGTCGCTTGATGGATCGCTGCGTGAGCCTGGAGTCGGTCTTGGGCTCCGATTGGCAGGCCATGAGTGCCGACATCTTGGCGGCCAGCGATGAAGTGCAATGCCAACAGATTCTGGAGGCCTTCTTGTTGCCACGCTGGCGAGCACATTGCCAGCAGGCCGGGCAGACTCCGCATCGCTACCGGGATTGGATGCAGCAATTGGCCACCCGTGCTGTGGCTTCCGGTCACGGCGCCAGCTTGCGTCAGGTAGAGCGCCGCATCAAACAATGGAGCGGCCAAAGCCTGCGCGCCTTGCGCCGGGTTAGTCGCTCGGAAGCGGCCTTCTTTCAGGTGCGCCGCGAGCTTGAAGCCGGCGAGCTGGTCTGGAGCGCCTTGGCCCAAGACCTCGGCTATGCCGATCAAGCCCATCTGTGCCGTGAAACCCGTCGCGTCACCGGCTTCAGCCCCGAAGAGCTGCGCCAGCGCATCGACAGCGACGAGGCCTTCTGGGCCTATCGAATCTGGGTCTGAGGTCGATCCGGCTTTACTTCTTCGGCGCCGCAGCGCCGTGCTTGTTGACGCCGGGTGAGGGCGGCGTTAGCGCCATGGCAGAAGGCAGGATGTCTTTGTGTGCTGGCATGGCTTGCTTGGGCTTCTTGGCTTCTTTATTGCCGCGTTGAATCTTGGACATGGTGTGGAACTCCGTTGAGTGAGGGAACGCTTGTCAGTCTGTGCCTCAGAACTTTGCAGTTCTGTGCGATGGCGAACCGACTCGCTGTTTCTTCGCCTCAGAGTTCGCTTGCAATTGCTAACAATTAACCAGTCAACAGCTCCCGCCTCGCCTCCGTTGTGAAAGGGCCAGGCGACTGATGCAGCACAGACCCCAGGGTCTGCAAGCGAATGACCGCTGCAACAGCGCCAGATGGCGAACCTTAGATTGGAGTTTTGAGATGGCAAAGATTTCTGTGGCTGCTACGTCTGTTGTTGGTGCTTTGATCGCCGTCTTCGCCGCTCAGGCGAGCATGGCCCAGGACAAGCCCACAGCGGCTCCTGCAACGGCCCCTACAAGCGCAACCACTCCAGCTGTGACGCCTGCGACCGTCGCAGCGACTGCTAAGCCCGCTACGGCGCCCGCCGCAGCCAGCGCCCCAGTAGCGACAGCTGCCACGGCCGCGACAACAGCGGCTCCAGCTGCGGCTACTCATGCCGCAGCCAAGGCGGATGCGAAGGTCAAGAGCGCGGCGGCTCATGTCGAAAAGGCCACTAAACAAACAGCCGGCGCCACCGCCCTAACAAGCCCAGCGGCTCCAGCAGCTCCAGCAGCTCCAGTGACTGCCAAGCCTGCTGAGACAGCCAAAACTGCGGCCGCCCAAGTGGCGGAGACCGTCAAGAAGTAAGTTCCGACTGGGACTTGCCTAACTGGGGTGATGCACGGCATCGCCCCTTTTCGTTTCGTAGTTTGGCTGGGGTGAGCGGCGGTTGTTGGCTCTTTGCAGTCCTTTACGGATTGGCTGGTGCCAAGCGCCGCCGGGGGCGTAATTCCGCTCCTGTCCCCCGCCGTCACCTTGCAGGCGCCGGCTCCTCCTTTACCTCGCGGAATCACGCCCCCGACGCCACTCGGCAGTTCCATCGATGTGCGTCCGCGTCGAAGTCGCACGGCCGTTCTGGATCAGGACGCTTGGGGGCTTTACGACGCGAGGTAAAGGAGGAGCCCCGGGGCGCAGACCGGGGCGGGGGACAGGAGCGGCGTGAAGCCCCCAAGTGGCCTGATCGCCGCCAAGCCAAAGGACCGCAATGCGCCAAATCCCGTCAAACCCAATAACTGTCTGTTAAGACGGACTTTTGAGTCAGAGGAGAGTTCTTCCCCGACGGGCAAAAAAAGCCCGGCATGGCCGGGCTTGAGAGTGCCGCCCAGCTTGCGGGCGGCTCGCGACGTGGCCGCGAGGTCGGTCAATCAGTCAACGAGTCGAGCAATCAGCCTTGCTTTTGCTTGCGGCGCATCAGCAAGACGCCCAGGCCCAAAGCCATCAGGCCATAAGTAGATGGCTCTGGCACGGCAGCAGTGACCGAGAAGGTGTCCACGCCGATGTAGTCGGAGTTATCGCCCAGGGAGCCGGCGTTGGGCACGAAGTAACGGAAAGCCAGGGCACCATTGGTCGGGCCGCTCAGGCCAGACAAGGTCACGCTGTACTGTGCCCAATCATGAGGGTACTCATTGCCCAGATTGGGGTTGACTGACAGCAGCAGTGTGGTGAAGCTGCCGACGCTGGTGGCGGTGGCGCCTACATCCGTACCGCCTGTTGCGCTGAAGCGCAGTTCCAGGCGATCAGGATAGACGGTAGCGCCTTCATCGGTGGTGCGGGTGTAGAAGGACACCACATCGCCGTTGTTGAAGCTCCAGGTCGGGGTGATCAGCCAGTTGCTGATGGTGCCCACGCTGCCGGTGTTGTTGAAGTTGGCACCTGCATAAGACGTGGCCGAGCCGGCTTGGGCATCAAACACTGTGGTGTTGCCTTGGAACCAACCCGTGGTGCCCAATGGTTGGCTGTTGTTCTTGGTGGTCCATCCTGTGGGTGTGACCGTCTCGAAGCCTTCGGTCACCGAAGCGGCAGATGCGCTGCCTGCAAAAGCCAGTGCCAGCGCGGAAACCAGAGCGGGCAAGCCGGCCTTGGTGAACATAGAAACTGAAGTCATTGCATTCCTCCTGAGGAGCAGTCGACAAAGAATTTAGGCTTTCGCCATCGCTTGGGCGGACACGAAACTTGTTGTTGCCAAGGCTTCTGGCCGCGTTCTTGGTTTGTACATGTGTGAAAAATTTGACGAATCCATGAAATCCCGGTGACCCCCTAGGTCAGGTGGCATGGGGCTTTCCCTAGGGGTCGGCTTTTGTCCAGGGAAGTGCTTACTGGTTTCCACTCAAATCGGGTGCTAGGTCCTGCTGCGCTGCGAAAGTTCTCGCCAGTCAACGACAATCGAGGGCTATGGCAGTCCTCTCTATCTCCAACGCCCATCTCGCATACGGCCACGTAGCCCTGCTCGATGGCGCTTCTTTCTCGCTCGAAACGGGCGAGCGTGTCGGCCTGATCGGTCGTAATGGCACTGGCAAATCGTCGCTGCTGAAGGTGCTGGCCCAAATCGAGAAACTCGATGACGGCCTGTTGCAGCTCCAGCAAGGGCTGACCAGCGTCTATGTGCCGCAAGAGCCGGTGATGAACCCTGAATCGACCATCTTCGAGACGGTCAGCGAGGGCGTCGCCGAAGCCAAGGCCTTGCGCGAGCGCTATGAGATCCATGATCCGGAGGACGATCTGGAGTGGGTGGCCGAGCGCATCGAGCACATCGGCGCATGGAACTGGGAGCAGCGTGTGGAAGAGACGCTGCAGCGCTTGGACCTCGATGGCACTCGCCTGGTCGGTTCCCTCTCGGGTGGATTGAAGAAACGTGTGGCGCTGGGCCGTGCACTGGTGGCGCAGCCGGATGTGTTGCTGCTCGACGAGCCAACCAACCATTTGGACCTGGACGCCATCAATTGGCTGGAAGAGTTGCTGAACAGCTTCAAGGGTTCCTTGCTGCTGATCACGCACGATCGCAGCTTCTTGGACAACGTCGCCAACCGCATCGTTGAACTTGATCGCGGCCAATTGCGCGGCTACCCCGGCAACTTCGCAGCCTTCACCGCTGCCAAGGCTTTTGAGCTGGAAAACGAGGCGCTCTACAACGCCCGCTTTGACAAGATCCTGGCGCAAGAAGAGGTCTGGATTCGTAAGGGCGTGGAGGCGCGCCGCACCCGCAGCGTGGCGCGTATCCAGCGCTTGGAACAGATGCGCCTGGCCCACGCCGCCCGCCGTGATGTGCAGGGCAAAGTCAAGTTAGACATCGATACCGGTGGTGCCAGCGGCAAGATCGTGGCCGAGCTGGAAAACGTCAACAAGAGCTACGGTGGCCGCGTCATCGTGCGCGACTTCACCGGCACGATTTTGCGCGGCGACAAGGTCGGTCTGGTGGGTGCCAACGGTGCTGGCAAGACCACGCTGCTGAAGATGATCCTGGGACAGCTGGCGCCGGACAGCGGCGAAGTGCGCATGGGCTCCAAGATCAATGTGGCCTACTTTGACCAGATGCGTGATGTGCTGGATCTGGACGCCACCCTGGCCGACACCATCAGCCCTGGCTCCGAGTGGATCGAGATCGGCAATCAGCGCAAGCATGTAAAGAGCTATTTGGGCGACTTCTTGTTCTCGCCGGCGCGCGCCAATTCGCCGGTGCGCAGCTTGTCGGGGGGCGAGCGCAACCGCTTGCTGCTGGCCCGTTTGTTCGCGCGGCCGGCCAATGTCTTGGTGCTGGACGAGCCCACCAATGACCTGGACATTGAAACCCTGGAGCTGCTGGAAGAACTGCTGAGCGAATACGACGGCACGGTCTTTTTGGTCAGCCACGATCGGCGCTTTCTCGACAATGTGGTCACCTCCACCATCGTCAACGAGGGGGATGGCCGTTGGCGCGAGTACGAAGGCGGCGTGCAAGATTGGTTGACTCAATCCAAGCGTGCGGCAGCTATCAACGAGGCCAAAGCTAAGCAAGCCCCGGCGTCTGTTGCAGCGCCTGTTGCTGCCCCGGTTGCCGCGCCAGCCCCGGCGCCGGTCGTGGCCAGCAAGAAAAAGCTCAGCTACAAGGAGCAGCGCGAGCTCGATGAGCTGCCGGCCAAGGTGGCTGCGCTGGAGGCCGAGCAAGTGCATCTGAACGCCTTGCTGAACGGCACCGAGCTGTACGGTCAAGGCGCGGCGCGCATCGCCGAAGTGACGGCGCGCGCGGGCGATATCGACACCGAATTGCTGGCCTTGATGGAGCGCTGGGAAGCCCTGGAGGCCAAGTGAGCGATCGCGACCCCACGGAAGGCCTGCGCGCCGAATGGCTGGCCTTGCAGGCTCATCATGAGCAGTATGAGCTGGCCGCTTTGGGCATCAAGCTCTTCGCAGTTGGCTTGTGCGCGCTGGCCTTGGGCTCGGCTTTTTTGTGGGTCTTGATCCTGCTGCTCTGGGTGCAAGAAGCAATTCTCAAGACCTTCCAGGGCCGACTGGCGGATCGCTTGTTGCGTATCGAGCAGGGCTTGCGCGAGGCTGCGACGGTGCCTGTTCTTGCCATGCAGCTGCACAGCGAATGGATGGCCCAGCGGCCGCGCGGCCTGGCCTTGTTGAAAGAGTACGCCGCCAACGCCTGTCGGCCGACGGTGGTGCTGCCCTATCCGGTGCTGCTGTTGCTGAGTGCCTGGCTGGCCTGAGCGGGTCTGAGTCGGCGTCAGAGGGCGAGGCTGACGCGGCCGAGGCCCTCGAAGCTGGCTGTCACTCGATCGCCGGGTTTCAGTCCCCCTTGCACCAACCAGGCGCCGGTGGTGACCACGCTGCCCGCAGGCAAGACCTGACCCTGGCGGCAGGCGTGTTGCAACCAGTCCAGCAAGCCCCAGGCGGGATCGCCGAGGGAGTGGCTGCCGCAGGCTCGCTGAGGCGCATCCGCGTTGATTTGCAGCTCGCAGTTCTGCTTTGACCAATCGAGCGCTTGGTAGGGCAGCCACTGGCCCATCGCCAAACCGCCGTGTGAGAGGCAGTCGGCCTGGCGCAGCAGGGCCGGGGCATCGCCGGCTTCTTGCCAGCGTGAATCGACCAGTTCAATGGCCACCGTCATGGCGTCGATCAAACGTGCGGCGGCGTCGCGGCTCATACCGACCAGTGCATCAGCGCTGACATCGCGTGCCAAGCGCAAGGCGATCTCTGCCTCTGCGCCGGCATGACGCAGGCCCAAGTCTGCGAAGCTCGGTAGGCCGCCAGCAGCGCTGCGCACGCCGATGGGGGCCAGCGGTGCATGACTCAGAGGGCTCTGCCGATTCGGGCCGCCGCTCTTCCAAAACTGAGGGCGCCCCGCTTGTCGCCAGCCGAGTCGTTCTGCCAAACCGTCTTGCACCGCATAGGCAAGCTCTGCGCTGCTCAGGCAGTTGCTCCAATCGGCGCTGGACAATGCCGGCCCGCCTTGCCAGGCCAGGGCCAGATGTTCGATCAGGGCCTCAAGGGATTGGGGCATGGGCTCCGATGCCGTGCTGAGTTCAGCGGCACTCACAAGCGCTGCAGCTTGGTGGCTGGGACCAGGCCGGTGCCGCCCTTCAGTTGCACCACCAGTTCTCCATGACTGACCACCACCACTTGCACGGTTTCGGTTTTGTCGCCAAAACGCACTTTGTCCCCAGGCTTCAGCGCCGGCGGCACGGGGATGGCGGGCAAGACAATGCGCGGCGGCGTGGCGCCGGGCGGGTTGGCGGACTTCATGATGGCGCTGAGGCGCTGATGCAACTCCGGCCGTTCCTTGGCCAAGGCTTCCAGCGAGCGGCTCATCGTGGCCTTCAGTTCCGCCGCAGTGAAGGGCTTGCGCAAAAGAAAACGCGAGCCGGCTGCCGCGGCCTGGGCCTCTTGTTCGGGGCCGACCTCAAAACTCAGCAGGGCCAGGCGGCAGCCTGGGCTGACTTCTTTGATTTTTTGGTGCAGGGCGATGCCGGTGAGCTCCGCCTTGGGAAACCAGTCGGTGATCAAAAAATCGGGCTTGAATTCAAGCCCCAGGCTCAAAGCGCTGCTGGGGTCGCTGGCGCAGCGCACCGATTCGGCCGGTAGGCCAAAGCCCTCCAGCATTTGCCTTGCGAAAGTTTGGACGCCAGTCAGGCCATCGACGACTAAAAAACGAAGTTCGGCGCTCATGGACGGTGATTAGCCTAATTTGGGACACAAACATTGGGGCGAGACTCGGATGGTAGCGGCTCAGCCTGGGCTGCGCCGCATGCTGACTGCAAGCACTGAGTGGCCGTGGGGAAGAATCCACGCTTGGGTTTTCCGCAAGTGCTGCGCTTCATGTTTTTTGCCGCTCGCACAACTGCTGCAGGCAGCGCCAGAAGGCCGGATTTTGCGAGGTGCTGAAGTTCACCCGCATCAAGGTGCTGGCCTGGCGGGTGGCGCTGAACAACATGCCGGGCGCTGTCATCCAGCCCGCGTCCAAGAGGCTCAGGGCCAAGCGCTCGGTGTCCACACCCACATCCAACCAGCCAAACAAACCTTGGGGCGGTGTCACGAAATGGCAGCCCGCCGCTTCGGCCAGTCTTTGCGTGCGCTGGCGCGCTGCATCCAGATTGCCTTGCACGCGCTCGGCATGCCGGCGCAATTGACCTTGTTCCAGACACAAAGCCAGCGCCCGCTCGACCATAGGGCTGGTCGTGAGGGTGCTGATCAGCTTGAGATTGGTCAGCTTCTCGACCCGCTCGGGACTGGCCGCCAGATAGCCCACACGCCAGGCCGGGCTGAGAATCTTGGAAAAGCCCGAGACATAAATCGTGCGCTTGAGACCGTCCAGGGCCGAGAGACGGGGTGCGTGGTTGGGCGCCAAAAAAGCGTAGGTGTCATCCTCCACGACCAGAAAGTTCGCCGCCTCGGCCAGCTTGAGGATTTGATGCGCGCTGGCCAAGCTCAAAGTATTGCCGGTGGGGTTGTGCAAGACCGAAACGGTCACGTACATGCGGGGCCGGTGCTGCGCCACCAATTGCGCCATGACCTCCAAGTCGGGTCCATCGGGGCCGCGCGGCACGGGGGCCAGGCGCATGCCGGCTTGGGTCAAACGGGCGTATTCGATGGCCCAGCCGGGGTCGTCCACCAAGACGGTGTCGCCGGGCTGCAAAAACGTGCGGGTGATCAGGTCGAGGGCGTGGGTGGCGCCCACCGTGCTCAGCAATTGCTCGGGCGGGCAAGCGATGCTCAAGTCGGCCATGCGCTGGCTCAGGGCGCGGCGCAGGCGAGCGTCGCCAGCCGGCTCGCCGTAGTGCAGCAAGAGTTGATCGGCACCGCCCTCGCTGGCGCTCAGCACACGGCGCATCGCGCCTTGCAGCATCGGTAAATCCAGCCATTCCGCCGGCAGGGTGCCCAGGCCGGGCGAGCTGCGCGGGTCGGACTGAAACATGCCGCGCAGCAGGGCGGTGGCGTCCACCGGTGCCGGCTGCTGGCGGTTCTTGGTGGCGGAAACTGCTTGCGGCGCTCGCTGACGGGTTTCGCGCACAAAAAAGCCGCGCTGCTTGCGCGCTTCCAGCAAGCCGCCCGCCAGCAGTTGGTCGTAGGCGGCCACCACGGTGAAGGTGCTGACGCCGTACTGGCGCGCACATTCGCGCACCGACAGGAGCTTGGCGCCCGGCAGGATCAGGCGCTGCTGAATCCGCTCGGCAAAGCGCTGCGCCAGTTGCTGCGCTAGCGGCACATTGGAGTCGCGGGACAGCGGCAGGGCCTGGGTCGTGTGTGTTGACGCAATCGCCATTTGTATTGCCCTTTTTGCCAATACAGAGGAAGTACTTGATCGACAAAGTGTATTGCAACTGTATTGCATTGAGCTCGGATACTGCAAGCACGCGGTGCAGCGCTTCAGCTGCCCGCCGCTGAAGAAATGGAGTCGCTCATGATGGATGTTCAAACCCTCTTTGCCGTGATGAGCTTTGCGATGGTGACCTCGATCACGCCCGGTCCCAACAACATGATGCTCTTGGCCTCGGGCGTGAACCATGGTTTTCGCGCCAGCCTGCCGCATGTGGTGGGCATCAGCTCGGGCTTGATGATTTTGTTTCTGGCTGCGGGCTTAGGCTTAGGCGCCTTGCTGGCGCAGTGGCCGCAGCTCTATCTGGCGCTGAAAGGCTTGGGCGTGGCCTATATGGTGTTCCTGGCTTGGCAGCTCTGGCATGCGGGGGCGCCTTCAGCGAACCAGGCGGCCCCGCAGTCGGCAGCGCGCTTGATGGGCTTTTGGGGCGCGGCGGCTTTTCAATGGGTCAACCCCAAGGCCTGGTTGATTGCGATTGGCGCGGTGGCCGGCTTTTTGAGCCCGGCCGCTGACGGCGTGGATTTGCTGGTGCTGGCCCTGGTCTGCGGCTTGGTGAATGCGCCTTGCGTGAGTCTGTGGGCCTGGGCTGGCTCGCGCTTGAGCCAGGCTCTGGCCGAGCCCAAGCGGCGGCGCGTCTTCAATGCGCTGATGGCTCTGCTGCTCCTGGCCAGCATCTGGCCGATGTTGAACACCTGAATGGAATGAGAAGCGACGTATGAAGACCTTGGGTATTTTGGGCGGCATGAGCTGGGAGTCCTCGGCACTGCTGTATCAACTCTTGAACCGTGAAGTAGCCGAGCGTTTGGGCGGGCTCAACAGTGCTGATCTGCTGCTGCGCAGCGTTAATTTTGCCGAGATCGAGGCCTTGCAACGGGCCGGGGATTGGGCCGGCGCGGCCCGAGTGCTGGGCGAGGCCGGTTTGGGGCTGAAATCGGCGGGAGCGCAAGCCTTGCTGATCGCCACCAACACCATGCACAAGGTGGCGGATGAGGTCGAGGCGCTGAGCGGCCTGCCCTTGATCCATATCGTCGACGTCACCGCGCAAGCCTTGCAGGCGGCCGGGGTGCGGCGGGTGGGTTTGTTGGCCACCCGCTACACGATGGAAGAAGATTTCTATTCGGGCCGCATGCTGAATCGGCATGGCATTGAGACGCTAATGCCCGCACCGGCGCAGCGTTTGGAGCTGCATCGGGTCATTTTTGAAGAGCTCTGCCGGGGCCAGATTCGTGCCGAATCGCGGGCCTTTTACCTGCAGGTGGTGCAGGACTTGGCCGCAGCCGGGGCCGAGGCGGTGATCCTGGGCTGCACGGAAATTGCCTTGCTTTTGGACCCCCAGGTGCAGGCCGCTTTGCCTCTGTTTGACAGCACGGCTTTGCAGGCGCAGGCCGCGGTGGAGTGGATGCTCGGTGGTACAACAGCTGTCTAGCCGGCGAAACCAAGTCTTTCGCCGCCCACATCAAGCGAGACAAAGAAATGAGCTCAGTCTGGAACCAAGCGCGCCGCGCCGCGCGCATGAACCCCTCCATCATTCGTGAAATCCTTAAGGTGACCGAGAAGCCGGGCATCTTGTCCATGGCCGGCGGTCTGCCTTCGTCGGACACCTTTCCGGTCGAGGAACTGAAGGCCGCCTGCGACCGGGTTTTGAGTGAGAACGCCAAAGAGGCCTTGCAATACGCGGCCAGTGAGGGCTTTGCGCCGCTGCGCGAATGGGTGGCGGCGCGCTCGGCTGAGTTGGGCATGCAAGTGGCGCCCGAGCAGGTCTTGATCACCAGTGGCTCGCAACAGGGCTTGGATCTGGTCGGCAAGATTTTGTGTGATGCCGGCGCACCGGTGGCGGTGGAGACGCCCACCTATCTGGGTGCGCTGCAGGCCTTCACGCCCTATGAGCCGATCTTTACCAGCCTCGCCAGCGATGCTCAGGGCGTGGACCCCGCCGCGCTGGCGCGCCTGCCGCATGATGCGCCCGGCACCCGCTTTGCCTACCTCTTGCCCAATTATCAAAACCCGACCGGCCGTGTCATGCCGCTGGAGCGGCGCCAAGCGGCGGTGGCTGCCGCGCAGCAGGCGGGCGTGCCTATCGTTGAAGACAACCCCTATGGTGACCTCTGGTTTGACGAGCCGCCGCTGCCGTCCCTGAGTTCGCTGTGGCCTGAAGGCTCGATCTATCTGGGCTCTTTCAGCAAGGTGCTGACGCCGGGCTTCCGCCTGGGTTACGTGATCGCCCCGTCCGAGCTCTACCCCAAGCTTTTGCAGGCCAAGCAGGCGGCGGATTTGCACACGCCGGGCTTCAATCAGCGCGTGGTTTATGAGGTCGTGCGTAACGGCTTTCTTGATCAGCACATCCCGAAGATCCGGGCCCGCTACAAAGCCAACCGCGATGCCATGGCCGAAGGCCTCAAGCAGCATTTGCCCGAGGGCTGCGAATGGCAGACACCGCAGGGCGGCATGTTCTTCTGGATTCGCCTGCCCGAAGGATTGAATGTCATGGACTTGCTGCCCAAGGCGGTGGATGCCGGCATTGCCTTTGTGCCCGGCGCTGCTTTTTATGCGCACAGCCCCGACCCTCGCACCATGCGCCTGTCCTTTGTGACGCTGACGCCGGCGCAGATCAGCGAGGGCGTGGCGATTCTGGGCCGCGTGCTGCGCGAAGCCATAGACAACGGCGCCGAAATCACCCCATGAGTTTGCAGTCGCGCCGATTCGCTCAAGTTGATGTGTTTTCCGCCGTGCCCTTGATGGGCAACCCTTTGGCGGTCGTCATCGACGCCGAAGGGCTCAGCGACGCGGCCATGGCCAGCTTTGCGCGCTGGACCAATCTCAGCGAGACCACGTTTTTGCTGCCGCCCACCGACCCGGACGCCGACTACCGCTTGCGCATCTTCACGCCGGGCGGAGAGCTGCCTTTTGCTGGGCACCCGACTCTGGGCTCGGCTCACAGCTGGCTGGCTGCCGGCGGAACGCCTAAGCGCAAGGGTGAGTTGCGGCAGCAGTGCGGCATCGGCCTGGTGCGCATCAAACGGGTGGTGGAGCGCAGTGGCAAGCAGCGCTTGGCCTTTGCCGCGCCGCCGCTAAGGCGCGGTGGGCCGGTGTCTCCCGATCTGCATGCGCAGGTGCTGAAGGCCTTACGCCAGCCGACTGAGGAGGTGCTGGATGTGGTGTGGGTGGACAACGGTCCGCCCTGGATCGCTGCGCGCTTGCAAAGCGCCGAGGCCGTACTGGCCTTGAAGCCGGACTTTATGGCCATGGCCGGCCTGGAGTTGGGCGTCATTGGCGCCTACCCGGCGGGCGCCAAACAGCAGTTTGAGGTGCGCGTCTTCGTGCCCACCATGGGTTTTCCTGAAGACCCGGTCACGGGGAGCTTCAACGCTGGCGTGGCCTTGTGGATGATGGAGCGCGGCCTGTGCGCCGATAGCTATGTGGCAGCGCAGGGCAAGGCACTGGGCCGGGCCGGTCGCATCCAGGTGCAGCGCGAAGGCGCCGATGTCTGGATCGGCGGTGACGTCACGACCTTGATCGAGGGCGAGGTCAGGCTTTGAGTTTGCAGCTCGATCATTTGGTGATTGGCGCGGCCAGCTTGGTCGAAGGTGAGGCCTGGTGTGAGGCCACTTTGGGCGTCAAGCCCAGCAGCGGCGGCAAGCATGTGTTGATGAGTACGCATAACCGCTTGCTTCAACTGAGTAGCGAAGCCTTTCCTCGCTGTTATTTGGAGATCATTGCCATCGACCCCGAGGCGCCGCCGCCAGGGCGGGCCCGCTGGTTTGATTTGGACGAGTCGGCCATGCGAGCCCGGTTGGCCCACGGGCCGGGGCTGATCCATTGGGTGGCGCGCAGCAACTCGCTGGAGGCGAGTCTGGCCGATTGGCAGGCCCATGGCTTGGATGCTGGCCCAGCTGTGGCGGCCTCTCGAATGACGCCGGCGGGTGAGTTGCGCTGGCGCATTGCCCTGCGCGCGGATGGTCGACGCCTCTTGAATGGCGCGCTGCCCTTGTTGATTGAATGGGGAGAGGTTCATCCCAGCGATAGCTTGCCGTCCAGTGGTGTGAGCCTGCTTGAGTTTTCACCCACTTTGCCGCAGCCGGACTTGCTTGCTGGGTTGGCGGCAAAAACGGGCGACCCAAATGTGCAGATGCGTTTGCAGACGCCGCGCGGCGAGGTTTCTTTGAAGTTGTAAAGGTGAACACTTGAAAATTCTCGGCAAGACTTCTTCCATCAATGTCCGCAAGGTGCTGTGGACCTGTGCAGAACTGGGTTTGGATCCGCAGCAAGAAGAATTCGGTTCGGGCTTCAAGTCCACGGAGACGCCTGAATTCCTCGCTCTCAATCCCAATGCCATGGTGCCGGTGCTGCAGGACGGAGACTTCGTGCTGTGGGAGTCCAACAGCATTTGCCGTTATTTGGCGGCACGTGAGCAGCGTCTGGATCTCTTGCCGGCGGCGCCGCGCGAGCGGGCGCGGGTCGAGCAATGGATGGATTGGCAGGCGGGCGAGTTCAACAACGCTTGGCGTTATGCCTTCATGAGCTTGGTCAGGCAAAGCCCCCAACATCAAGACCCTGCCTTGCTGGCGGCAGGTGTTGCGAATTGGCACCGGCATGTGGGCATCTTGGCCCAGGCGCTGGCCAAGACCGGTGCCTTTGTTTGTGGCGAGCAGTTCACCCTGGCCGACGTGGTGCTGGGGGTGTCGGTGCAGCGCTGGCGCATGGCGCCTTTGCCCGAGCGGCCGCATTGGCCTGAAATCGAGGCCTATTGCGAGCGGCTGGCGCAACGTCCCGGCTTTGCGAACTTTGCGCTGAACTTCGTCTGACCAGCGGCCATAAAAAAAGGCTTCCCGCAGGCAGCCTTTTTAAGACGCAAGATACTTGGGTCAACGATCAGTCGTTGCGGAAGCTGTCGTGGCAGGACTTGCAAGTCTTGGCGGTGCTGCCAAACGCGGCCTTGAGCGCGTCCAGATTGTTGGCCTTGGCTGCCACGGCCAATTTGGCGGCTTCGCTTTGCAGGGCGCGGGCGCCTTCGTCGAATTTGGCGCGTTCGCTCCAGACGCTGGCCTTGGGTGAGCCTTTCTCGGTGCCGCTGGTGCCGTCGACAAATGCAGCAAAGGGCAGCTTGGCGAGGTCGGCCACGACTTCGGCATTGGCGGCAGCGGCGGCACCGTCAAACGGGACCTTGCCTTGAACCATGGCGCCGATGCGGCCGAAGTGCGTGCCCATCACGGTGAAGGCCGCCTTGCGGTACTTGACGGCGTCTTCGGGCTTCTGGAATTGCGCGCTGGCCGGCAGGGCGCAGCAGAATCCGGCCACACTGGCCACGGCGATCAGAACAGACTTCATCTTCATGCGGACATCCTTCATCAGGGTCTGGCAAGCCAGGAACAAAGCATTGGGTGAATTGGGCAAGCCGTCCATCGACGGCGTGCTCGGCGCAGTGTAGGCAAGAGTGATGAACTTTGCAGCCTTTGCTGCATGCGCTATCGTCGCGGCCATGGCAAAGGAGCATCAGGCATGAGTCAGCAAGGGCAATTGAAGCCGGTCCGGGTTTGGGACCTGCCGACCCGCGTGTTCCATTGGGCCTTGGTCATCTGCGTGGTCGGGGCGGTGCTCAGCGCCAAAGTCGGCGGCAATGCCATGGTCTGGCATATGCGCTTGGGTTATGGCGTTTTGGCGCTGCTTGGCTTTCGCATTCTGTGGGGCTTGGTGGGCGGACGCTGGTCGCGCTTCAGCAGCTTTTTCTATTCCCCGGCGGCGCTGCTGCGCTATTTGCGGGGTCAGGCCTTGCCGGAAGACCACTTCGATGTGGGCCACAACCCGCTGGGGGCGTTCTCGGTGCTGGCCATGCTGGCTTGGTTGCTGGCCCAGGTGGCTTCGGGCTTGATTGCCGATGACGAAATCGCCACCACGGGTCCTTTGATCGGTTTTGTCTCGGGCGAAGTCAGCCTGGCCTGGACCGCGTATCACAAGAGTTATGGCCAATGGGGTCTGCTGGCCCTGGTCGGGCTGCATATCGCTGCCATCGTCTTTTATCGCTTTTGGCAACGCAAGAACTTGCTGGGGCCGATGTTCAGCGGTGACAAGTCCCTGCCGGCCGCCATCCCGGCAAGCCAGGACTCTTGGGGAACGCGGGTGTTTGCCTTGACTTTGCTGACGGCTTGCGCGGCCGGGGTCTATCTCTTGATCAGCTTGACGCCGGCTTGACCGGCAAGCGCTGAGTACACTGAAGCCTGTATTGCCGTGATTGAATGAACAGCAGCCCCGACATCCAACTGATCAACCCTGACAGCCCCGAGCTGTGGGACGCGACGCGACAAATCCTTCGCGACTATGCCGGCAGCTTGAACGTTGACCTGTGCTTCCAGGACTTTGAGGCCGAGTTGCAAACCCTGCCTGGCCAATACGAGGCGCCCGGCGGCCTGTTGTTGCTGGCGCTGGTGGATGGGCAAGTGGCGGGTTGTGTGGGCTTTCGGGCCTTGCCGGATGTGGACTATGCCAATGCTTGCGAAATGAAGCGTTTGTACGTGCGCCCGGCCTTTCGTCGCTTTGGCATTGGGCGCATCTTGGCGCAGGGGCTGATCGATGCTGCGGTGCAGGCGGGCTACTCGGCCATGCTGCTGGATACCTTGGACGATATGGAGGCCGCGCGTGGCTTGTATGAAAGTTTGGGCTTTGAGGCTGTGCCGCCGTACTACTTCAACCCAATACCCGGCGCCCACTATTTAAAAGTCGATCTGGCTTAATTCAGCTTGAGGCGAGAGTTTCAGCTGGTTACCGGCATAGCATGGCGGCACATCCCTGAATTCTTTGCCCGTCATGAGCCACACTGAAACCCCTGACACGCTGTACCGCATCGAGCCCGCCGGCCCCCAAGCCGCGTCTTTGGGTGAATCGCCGCTCTGGCACGCCCAAGAGCAAGCGCTTTATTACGTGGACATTCCCGAGCGTCAGGTCTTGCGCCTGCACCCCGCCAGCGGCGAGTTGCGTCAATGGCAGCTCGATAGCGAGCCGGGCTGCATCGCGCTGATTGACGGGGGCGGCTTGGCTGTGGCGCAGCGCGATGGTTTGTGGCGTTTGAATCCGCAAGACGGCTCGCATCAACAATTGGCTGGCGCTCCTTATGACGCAGGCCGTCAGCGTTTCAACGATGGCAAGCCGGATAGTCAAGGACGGCTTTGGGTCGGCACCATTGATGATGCGCGCCTGCCTGACGCTGGCCTGTATCGTTATGAGGGCGGCGAGTTCAGGCTGATGGCCAAGGACATCGTCACCTCCAATGGCTTGGCCTGGAGCCCGGATCAGCGTACGCTCTATTGGTCTGACACCAAGGCCCACGAGATTTACCGCTTCAGTTTTGATGCCGCGAGCGGCAGCTTGGGTGAGCGCCAGCTGTTTGCCAGTTTCCCGGCCCGCGTTGCCGGACAAGAACTGGCGACCTATGGTGGACGGCCCGATGGCGCGGCGGTGGATGCCGAAGGCTGCTATTGGGTGGCCATGTTCGAAGGCCAGCGCCTGCTGCGCCTTTCGCCCGAGGGGCAGGTCTTGCGGGAATTGCACCTGCCAGTGCGCTGCCCGACCATGCCGACCTTTGGTGATGATGATCTGCGTACGCTCTACATCACCACCGCCCGCGCCGGCCGTTCGGCCGAGGAGTTGGCTGAGCAGCCTTGGGCCGGCTGTGTTTTGCGTGTTCGGGTGGAAGTGCCGGGTCTGCCGGTCAATCTTCTGCGACTGTGAGTCGCACGCTTCCGGCCTCGAGTCCATAAGTCGTGGCCTCAGGCCCAGGCGCCTGGCGTTTCCCCACGGACTTTCGCCCCCTGCCTACCGGCGCATGCCAGAAGTCACAGTGGCTGACAAGTGACCCCGTCAAGGCGCCCTTACCAGTGCTCGGCAGGGGTCTTGTCGAGGGCTTACGGGTTTACACATATAATCTTTGGGTTTTGCCGACATCCATCAGACCGACATGAGTTCGCCCGAGCGCAATGGAGCTTCCAAAGTTGCTCAAAACGACCTTGATTGGAACGATGAGGTTGAAGAGCTGCCTTTCAAGACCCTGACGCGAGAAGAAGCGCAGGCCTTGTCGGCCAGGCATCCGCCGATTTCGCCCTGGCGAATTGTTGCGATGCAGGCTGTGGTGGGGGTGTTGGTCGCCCTGTTGGGGTGGCTGTTCACCGGGCAAAGCAAGACAGCGTGGTCGGCTCTGTGTGGGGCGGCTGCGGTGGTTTTGCCCAATGCCTTGATGGCGTGGGGCATGACCGGGCTCTTCAGAGGGATTCCTGGCGCTGCGGTGCTGGGTTTTATGTTCTGGGAGCTGATCAAGATCATGACGGCCATTGCCATCTTGGCAGTGACTGCGGTTGGAATGCCTGATTTGAGTTGGCTGGCCTTGTTGGCGGCTTTGGTCGGGTGCTTGAAGGTTAATTGGCTGGCGCTGCTTTGGCAGGGCCGGGCTCGAAAAGTTTAGTAAATACGCGGACGGAAACTGACGATGGCAGCCGAAGGACACGGACAGGAACACGCACCCAACGCGGGCGAGTACATCCAGCACCACCTGCAGCATATGCAGATGAATTTCAAGGGTGAGATGGTCAAACAGACCTCCATCGTTGATTTCAGCTTGTTTAATTTGGACTCACTGATCTATTCGGTGATTCTGGGCCTGATCGGCTGCTTCTTCCTTTGGCGCGCTGCGCGCAAAGCGACCTCCGGCGTGCCGGGTCGCTTCCAGGCAGCCGTCGAAATCTTGGCTGAAATGGTCGAGAACCAAGCCAAGGGCGTGATTCACAACGCCACCAGCCGCAAGGTCATCTCGCCTCTGGCGCTGACCGTGTTCGTCTGGATCTTCCTGATGAACTTCATGGACATGTTGCCCGTGGACCTGCTGCCCAGCCTGTGGGCCAAGGTTTATGGCTCGATGGGCCACGATGCGCATCATGCTTATATGCGTGTTGTGCCGACCGCTGACTTGTCGACCACCCTGGGTCTGTCGACCAGCGTCTTGATCATGTGCTTCTTCTATAGCGTCAAGATCAAGGGCGTGGGCGGCTGGACGCACGAGCTGTTGGCAGCTCCGTTTGGTGACAAATGGTTCTTGTACCCGATCAACTTCCTGATGCAGCTGATTGAGTTCGCTGCCAAGACCGTTTCGCACGGCATGCGGTTGTTCGGCAATATGTTTGCGGGTGAGCTGGTCTTCATGCTGATCGCGCTGATGGGTGGCGTCTGGGCCTGGGAGTTGAACCCGTTGTCGGGTGGCTTCTGGCTGGGTCTGGGCCATTTGGTGGCTGGTACGGTGTGGACCCTGTTCCACATCCTGATCATCACCTTGCAGGCCTTCATCTTCATGATGCTGACCTTGATCTACACCGGCCAGGCGCACGATCAACACTGATCGGGTACCGAGCTTCGGTTCTTTCTCTCTAGTTCGTTTTTTCTTTTTCTTTCTTACCTTTCCTTCAGGAGCAAATCATGGAAAACATCCTCGGTCTCGTCGCGCTGGCTTGCGGTCTCATCGTTGGTCTGGGCGCTCTGGGCGCTTCGATCGGTATCGCTTTGATGGGCGGCAAGTTCCTGGAATCTTCGGCTCGCCAGCCTGAGCTGATGAACGAACTGCAAACCAAGATGTTCATCTTGGCTGGTCTGATCGACGCTGCGTTCCTGATCGGCGTTGCTATTGCTCTGCTGTTCGCATTCGCCAAGCCTTTCGCCATCTAATTGATGCGCCAACCTTTCACAGTTGAAAGGATAGCTCTGTGAATATCAACGCAACACTGTTCCTGCAAGCGATCGTTTTTGCGATCCTTGTCTGGTTCACCATGCGCTTCATCTGGCCTCCAATGATGAAGGCCCTGGACGAGCGCGCCGCCAAGATCGCTGACGGTCTGGCTGCGGCCGACAAGGCCAAGGCCGAGTTGGCCAACGCCAACAAGAAGGTTGACGAGCAATTGGCGCTGACCCGTGGCGAAACCACCAAGCTGCTGGCCGACGCTGAAAAGCGCGCCGCTGCGATCGTGGCCGCTGCCGCTGGTCAAGCCGAGGAAAAGGCTGCCAAGATCGTTGCTGACGCGCAAGCCGAAGCCGAACAGCAGTCCATGCGTGCCCGCGAAGTCTTGCGCGAGCAAGTCGCCGCCTTGGCCGTCAAGGGTGCCGAGCAAATTCTGCAGCGCGAGGTTAACGCCAGCGTGCACGCCGAATTGCTGAACCGCCTGAAGACGGAGCTGTAAGCATGGCCGAGCTCGCAACCATTGCCCGTCCGTACGCTGAAGCGCTCTATCAAGTAGCGCGTCAGCACGACGTCAAGGCTTGGGGCCTGCAACTCGACGCCCTGGCCCAAGTGGCCGCGGCGCCCGAGCTGCGCCAGTTTGCCGATCACCCCAAAGCAACGCCTGAGCAGGTCTATGTCGTCTCGACACAGACCGCCAAGGTCGAGTTGGCTGAAGGCGTGCAGAACTTTCTGCGCACCGTCATCGCCAACGGGCGCCTGAGCGCCTTGCCTGCGGTGGTGGAGCAATTCCATGCCTTGGCCAATGCTGCAGCCGGCGTTGCCGACGCTTTGATTTACAGCGCCTTCCCCATTGACGCGGCCCAGTTGGCTGAGGTCAAGGCGGCGCTGGAAAAGCGTTTTGCTCGCAAGCTCGAAGCGCAAGTCGTGCTGGAACCTTCGCTGATTGGCGGCATTCGGGCGGTGGTTGGCGATGAGGTGCTGGACACCTCGGTCAAGTACCGTCTGGAACGCATGAAAGTGGCGCTCACGGCCTGATTTTCAGGCCCGAGCGCGACGCCACCCTATCCGTTCATCCCTGTGTCAATCGCTTTGCAAAAAGACGGCGGGCCAGATGGGAGCCATAGCAATGAATTTGAATCCTGCTGAAATTTCCGAACTGATCAAGAGCCGTATTGAAGGCCTTGGCACTTCGACGGACGTCCGCAACCAAGGCACCGTGGTGTCTGTGTCTGACGGTATCGTTCGCATCCACGGCCTGTCCGATGTGATGCAAGGCGAAATGCTGGAATTCCCAGCTGCCGCCGATGGCACACAGACCTTCGGTCTGGCCCTGAACTTGGAGCGCGACTCGGTCGGTTCCGTGATTCTGGGTGCCTATGAGCACATCTCCGAAGGCGACACCGTCAAGTGCACGGGCCGCATTCTGGAAGTGCCGGTCGGTCCTGAGCTGGTGGGCCGCGTGGTCAACGCTCTGGGTCAGCCCATCGACGGCAAGGGCCCGATCAACGCCAAGATGACGGACGTGATCGAAAAGGTCGCTCCCGGCGTGATTGCCCGTAAGTCGGTGGATCAGCCGATGCAAACCGGCCTGAAGTCGATTGACTCCATGGTGCCGGTGGGCCGTGGTCAGCGCGAGCTGATCATTGGTGACCGCCAGACTGGCAAGACGGCTGTCGCGATCGACGCCATCATCAGCCAGAAGGGTCAGAACATGACCTGTATCTACGTTGCGATCGGCCAGAAGGCTTCGTCGATCAAGAACGTGGTGCGCGCTCTGGAAGCCAACGGCGCGATGGAATACACCATCGTCGTGGCGGCCTCCGCTTCTGAATCTGCTGCGATGCAGTACGTCTCGGCCTACTCGGGCTGCACGATGGGCGAGTACTTCCGCGACCGCGGTCAAGACGCGCTGATCGTTTATGACGATCTGTCCAAGCAAGCCGTGGCTTACCGTCAGGTTTCGCTACTGCTGCGTCGTCCTCCAGGCCGTGAAGCCTACCCTGGCGACGTGTTCTATCTCCACAGCCGTCTGCTGGAGCGTGCAGCTCGCGTGAACGCCGACTACGTCGAAGCATTCACCAAGGGCGAAGTGAAGGGCAAGACCGGTTCTTTGACCGCGCTGCCCATCATTGAAACCCAAGCCGGTGACGTTTCTGCCTTCGTTCCGACCAACGTGATTTCGATTACCGACGGTCAGATCTTCTTGGAAACATCGCTGTTCAACGCCGGTATCCGTCCTGCGATTAACGCCGGTATCTCGGTGTCGCGCGTGGGTGGTGCTGCTCAGACCAAGCTGATCAAGTCCCTGTCCGGCGGTATCCGTACCGACTTGGCCCAGTACCGTGAACTGGCTGCCTTCGCGCAGTTCGCTTCCGATCTGGACGAGTCCACCCGCAAGCAGCTGGACCGCGGTGCTCGCGTGACCGAGTTGCTCAAGCAAGCTCAGTACTCGCCGCTGTCGATCAGCCTGATGGGCGCGACGCTGTATGCGGTGAACAAGGGCTTCATGGACAGCCTGGACGTGAAGAAGGTTCTGGCTTTCGAACACGGCCTGCATCAGTTCCTGAAGACCAGCCACGCCGCTCTGCTGGCCAAGCTGGAAGCCGACAAGGCGATGGACAAAGATGCCGAAGCCGAGTTGAACGCTGCGATCACTTCCTTCAAGAAGTCCTTCGCTTAATGCCCATGACGGGGCGGACCAAGCACTCTGCGCTGAACCGCCCCATCTGAACAGGAGAAATCATGGCATCAAGCAAGGAAATTCGCGGCAAGATCAAGTCGGTTGAGAACACCAAGAAGATCACCAAGGCCATGGAAATGGTCGCCGCTTCCAAGATGCGCAAGGCGCAGGAGCGGATGCGCGCGGCTCGTCCTTACTGCGAGAAGATCGGCAATATCGCCGCCAATCTCGCCAAGGCCAATCCCGAGTATCGGCATGCGTTTCTGAGCACGAACGAAGGCGCCAAGGCGGCTGGTTTCGTGGTCGTGACGACCGACAAGGGTCTGTGCGGTGGTCTGAACACCAATCTCTTGCGTGCGACGACGGCCAAGCTGAAGGAACTCGAAGCTGCCGGCCAAAAGGCCGAGGTCGTTGCCATTGGCAACAAAGGCCTGGGCTTCATGAACCGCATCGGCGCCAAGGTGGTCTCGCAGGTCACGCAAATGGGTGATCAGCCGCACATCGAAAAGATGATCGGCCCGGTGAAGGTTTTGCTCGACGCGTATGCCGAAGGCAAGCTGTCGGCGGTCTACCTCTGCTACACCAAGTTCATCAACACGATGCGGCAAGAGCCGGTGGTGATGCAGTTGTTGCCGCTGTCGACCGAAGGCATGAAGACCGCAGGGGCCGATGGCGCTCAAGCTCACGCTTGGGACTATCTGTACGAACCCGATGCGGCCACGGTGATCGATGAGCTGCTGGTGCGTTACACCGAAGCACTGGTCTACCAGTCGGTGGCTGAAAACATGGCGTCCGAGCAATCGGCGCGCATGGTGGCGATGAAGGCCGCAACCGACAACGCCGGCACCTTGATTGGTGAGCTGAAGCTGGTCTACAACAAGACCCGTCAGGCCGCCATTACCAAGGAATTGAGCGAGATTGTCAGTGGCGCGGCCGCGGTCGGTTAATCGACCGCCAGCCAAACCAGACGCAACGAATACAGATTGAAGGAATCGAAATGTCTAGCATTCAAACCAACGCAGTTGGCAAGATCGTTCAGTGCATCGGCGCCGTGGTGGACGTGGAATTCCCGCGTGACCAAATGCCGAAGGTCTATGACGCGCTGAAGATGGAAGGTAGCACCCTGACACTGGAAGTTCAGCAGCAGCTGGGCGACGGCGTCGTGCGTACCATTGCGCTGGGTTCGTCGGACGGCCTGCGCCGCGGCACCCAAGTGTTCAACACCGGCGAGAACATCCAAGTTCCCGTGGGCAAGGCGACCCTGGGCCGCATCATGGACGTGCTTGGCGCGCCCATCGATGAGCGTGGTCCTGTGGCTCAGACGCAAATCGCGTCGATCCACCGCGCTGCTCCTGCTTACGACGAGCTGAGCCCCTCGCAAGAGCTGCTGGAAACCGGCATCAAGGTGATCGACTTGATCTGCCCGTTCGCCAAGGGCGGCAAGGTGGGTCTGTTCGGTGGCGCCGGTGTGGGCAAGACCGTGAACATGATGGAACTCATCAACAACATCGCCAAGGCTCACAGCGGTCTGTCGGTGTTCGCTGGTGTGGGTGAGCGTACTCGTGAGGGTAACGACTTCTATCACGAGATGGCCGATTCGGGCGTCGTGAACCTCGAGAAGCTCGAAGACTCCAAGGTCGCCATGGTTTACGGCCAGATGAACGAGCCTCCAGGCAACCGTCTGCGCGTGGCCCTGACCGGTCTGACCATCGCCGAATCCTTCCGTGACGAAGGCAAGGACGTGCTGTTCTTCGTGGACAACATCTACCGCTACACCTTGGCCGGTACCGAAGTGTCCGCGCTGCTGGGTCGTATGCCTTCCGCCGTGGGTTACCAGCCTACGCTGGCCGAAGAAATGGGCCGCTTGCAAGAGCGGATCACTTCGACCAAGGTCGGTTCGATCACTTCCATCCAGGCCGTTTACGTGCCAGCGGATGACTTGACCGACCCCTCGCCTGCGACGACTTTCGCCCACTTGGACTCCACCGTGGTGTTGTCGCGTGACATCGCTTCGCTGGGTATCTACCCCGCCGTGGACCCGCTCGACTCGACCTCGCGTCAGCTGGACCCGAACGTGGTTGGCGAAGAGCATTACCTGACCGCCCGTGGCGTTCAGCAAGTGCTGCAGCGCTACAAGGAACTGCGCGACATCATCGCGATTCTGGGTATGGACGAGCTGTCGCCTGAAGACAAGCTGGCCGTGAGCCGCGCTCGTAAGATCCAGCGTTTCCTGTCGCAGCCTTTCCACGTGGCCGAAGTGTTCACCGGCTCGCCTGGTAAGTATGTGCCTTTGAAGGAAACCATCCGCGGCTTCAAGATGATTGTTGCTGGCGAATGCGATCACCTGCCTGAGCAGGCCTTCTACATGGTCGGCACCATCGACGAAGCGTTCGAAAAGGCGAAGAAGCTGGGCTGATGAAATGCGGGAGAGCGCAAGCTCTCCCCGTGTTCAGCACAGTTCTCAACGCAAACGCTAAGGAAGATTAAAGATGGCAACCCTCCACGTCGATGTGGTTTCCGCCGAAGAGCAAATCTTCTCCGGCGAGGCCAAATTTGTTGCGCTGCCGGGTGAAAGCGGTGAGCTGGGCATCTTGCCCAATCACACGCCGCTGATCACTCGCATCAAGCCCGGCGCGGTGCGCATTCAGCGCGCCGACAACGGCCAAGAAGAGTTCGTCTTCGTGGCTGGTGGCTTGTTGGAAGTGCAACCAGGCAAGGTGACCGTGCTGGCCGACACCGCGATCCGCGGCAAGGATCTGGACGAAGCCAAGGCTCTGGAAGCCCGCGCAATGGCCGAAGAAGCGATGAAGAACGCCAAGAGCGATATCGACTTTGCCAAGGCGCAAGGTGAATTCGCTGCCATGGCCGCCCAAATCGCCGCCCTGCGCAAGTTCCGCAAGAACTGAGTTTTCTCAGGCATCACACCCTCTTGCCCGTGAGACCCGCTCCTATCCTTTGACTGGACCGGACTCCCAAACATCCGCCGCGACTCGTCGCGGCGGAGCCGTTTTCGGAGCCGCCACAAGCCACATGTCTGCAAGCTTCAGCATTCAACAATGGGCAGCCTGGGCGCCTGGGCTTGAAAGCGAGTCTGATTGGCGGTCGTGGTTCGCCGCGCCGCATGCCTTGCTGGGTGCCGAGCAAGCGGCCTTGGCGGCGATGCCGGCCATGATGCGGCGACGCATCGATCCCTTGGGCCGTGCCGCTTTGCAGTCGGCCTATGAGGTCCAGCCTGCCGAAACCATCCCCTTGGTTTTTGCTTCGCGCTGGGGAGAGTTGGCTCGGTCCGTGGGCATGCTGGAACAACTGGCCCAGGCACAGCCCCTGTCGCCAACAGCCTTCAGCCTGTCTGTGCACAACGCCATTGGCGCGCTCTACTCGATTGCTCGGGGCGACCGCTCCAACTACCAAGCCGTCAGCGCCGGGGCCCACTCCGCCGAGGCGGGCTTCGCGGAGGCGCAAGCCTTATTGGCCGATGGTGCAGCAGGTGTGCTGCTGGTGGTCTTCGATGCCGCACTACCTGATTGCTATTCGGCCTTTCGAACCACAGATGCGTCCACCTTCACCCGGGCCTGGGCCTGCCTGCTTCGCCCTGCGGATGCTGAGCCATCGGCGCAAGGACTTCGCCTGACTGCAAAACGGCCCCTGGCCGCTTCGCTCGAATCGAATGTGCCATCCGAGTCCACAGGCTTTCAGTTGCCCTCGGATCTGCGAACTCTCGAGTTCTTGATCGGTCAGCAAGCCGAGTTGCGACACGGTCCTTGGCATTGGGAACGTCATGGGGTTTGAGACCGCTACAGCTTGGCCACGCTTGAACCGTCTGCGCCGCATTGCGGCTACGGCTCTGGCGTTCTCGGCCTTTGGCGTGGGCGGGCTCTTATTGGGTCTCTTCTACTTCCCCATGCTCTTGCTGTTGCAGCGCGATGGCGCGCGACGCAGCTTGCATGCTCGAACTGTGGTGAGTCGGGTCTTTGCCGCTTTCATCGAGCTCATGCGTGCATTGGGCTTGATCAGCTACCGATTTGAAGGCCTGGAACGCTTGCAGCGCAGCGGCCTCTTGGTGTTGGCCAATCACCCGAGCTTGATCGATGTGGTGTTCCTGATTTCATTGATTCGCAATGCCGATTGCGTGGTGCGGGGCGGCTTGGCCCGCAATCCATTCACCTTTGGCCCGGTGCGCGCCTGCGCCTATGTGCTGAACAATGAAGGCCCGGAATTGCTGCAATCCTGTATGGACAGTTTGCAAGACGGCGCTAATCTGATCATCTTTCCAGAAGGCACGCGCAGCCGGCCGGGCCAAGCCTTGAAGCTACAGCGTGGCGCGGCGCAGATTGCCTTGCGAGCGGGGCGGTCAATCACGCCTGTGCGAATACGCTGCACGCCCCCCGGTTTGAGCAAGGGCCAGGCGTGGTGGCGCGTCGCCGATCGGGCCTTGCATTTTGAGATCACGGTGGCCGAAGACATCCCCATCAACTCTTTTCTAGAGTCGGCCAACCAAGAAGCGGGATTGGCTGCGCGATATCTGACCGCACACTTGGCAAACTATTTTTCGATTCAGGGATAAGACATATGCAAACCATGACGACCGATCTTGAGTTGGAGATCAAGCAACTATTGATCGCCAGCCTCAATCTGGAAGACATGACGCCGGACGCGATTGACCCCGAACAGGCGCTCTTTGTCGAGGGCCTGGGTTTGGACTCTATTGATGCGTTGGAATTGGGCCTGGCTTTGCAGCAACGCTATGGCGTGAGCATGTCGGCCGACTCCACCCAAACCCGCCAGCACTTCGCGAGTATCCGGGCCCTGGCTCAATTCGTCGCCGATAAGCGCAGCAAGTAAGCAAGCAAGCGAGTAAGCCGGCGCCAAAAACCGCCGGCGATGAGGCCTCAGTGCCGCAGTACGGCAGCGCCCAATCGGCGCGGTCGGGAGTATTCAGACATGACGGACCAAGAAATTTTCGAACGCCTGCGGGCCATTCTGATCGAGACCTTTGATATCGACGACGCGGTGATTCAACCGCAGGCGCGGCTTTATGAAGACCTCGACATCGACAGCATCGACGCGGTGGACTTGATCGTCAAACTGCGCCCCTTGGTCGGCAAACGCCTGCAGCCCGATGCCTTCAAAGCGGTGCGCACGCTGCAAGATGTGATCGATGCCTTGCAAGGCTTGATCAAGGTCGGCGAGTCCGAAGGTGCAGAAGCCAAGGCATCGACCGAAGCACGTAGCGCCTTGGGTTGAATGCGCCCGATTTTGATTGGCTTGCTGACGGCGGCCTATCCGCTATTGGTCTACTTCGGCCTCGGTCGCTTTGAGCCCCGTTGGCTGGCCTTGCTCTTGGCCGGATTGGCTTTGCTGCGTGCCGTCGGCAGCCCGGATCGTTTCTGGCGCTGGGCGGCGGCAGGCGCTTTGCTTTTGGCGGCCTTGACCGCCTTTGGCAATACCGCCCTGCCTTTGAAGCTCTATCCCGTGTTGGTGAACGCAACGCTGCTGTTCGTTTTTGCTGCCAGTTTGTTCAACCCGCCCAGCGCCATCGAGCGCTTGGCGCGCTTGCGCGAACCGCATCTGGATGCACAGGGCGTGGCCTATACCCGTCGTGTCACTCAGGTCTGGTGCGGTTTCTTTGTTTTCAATGGCAGCCTGGCCTTGGCGAGCGGGCTTTGGGCCAACGATGCGCTCTGGGCCTTGTACAACGGTTTGATCAGTTATGTTCTGATCGGCCTGCTGCTGGGCGGCGAGTGGCTGTGGCGCCAACGCATGCTCAAGCAAGCCGGCAAGGTGTCTTGATGGCGACGCTGCATGCGCTGAATTCGCTGCTTTGTGAGCTCCGGCCTTCGGGCGAAGTGCTGGCTTGGCGCGGCCATCAAGCTTTGGATTGGGCGGCTTTCAAGCGTCGCGTCACGGCTTGGTATTGGCAAGCCGAGGCCTTGCCGGCTCAGCGCATCGGCCTGTACTTGGATGATGCCTTCGAGTTCGCTGCCGCCTTGTTCGCGCTTTGGCATGCGGGCAAGGTCGTTTATTTGCCTGGCGACAAACTGCTAGCGACGGCGGCGCAACTGCAGCTTCAGGTCGACGCTCTGGCGGGTGACTTTGCCGATGCGCAGCTGAGTTCGCCCAATGAAGATGCGAGCGCACAGGAGCCCGTCTGGCAAGCCTTGGATCCCGCCGCGATCCAAGTGCAAATCTTCACCTCGGGCTCGACCGCCGCACCGCTGGCGATAGAGAAGCGCCTGTCCCAGCTCTTCCATGAGGTCGCGGCGCTTGATCAAGCCTTTGGCGAGCGCCTGGGCAAGGCCGAGGTTCTGGCCACGGTTTCGCATCAGCACATCTACGGCCTCCTGTTTCGCGTGCTCTGGCCCTTGGCGCGCGGCTGCGCGTTTCATGCCGAGCGCTACGCCTTTGTAGAAGACCTGACGGCAGCCCTGCATGCGGCGCGACCCGCCTTGCTGATCGCCAGCCCGGCTCACCTCAAGCGTCTTCCGGCGGTCAATCTGCGTGGCCTGCGCGCGGTGTTCTCCTCCGGCGGCCCGCTGCCCGACGAGGCGCTGCCCGATTGCCTGCGCGTCTTTGGCCAAGCCCCCATTGAGGTTTACGGCAGCAGTGAAACCGGCGGCATTGCCTGGCGCCAGCGCGAAAGCACAGCTGCCACCGCATGGTCAGCCTTGCCCGGCGTGCGTTGGCGTGTGGTCGATGAATTGCTGCACATTGCCTCGCCGCATTTGCCCACGCTGGATTGGACGGCAGCTGCCGATCGTGCCCGCGATCTGGGCAAGAGCTTTGAATTGCTAGGCCGCGCCGACCGCTTGCTGAAGATCGAAGAAAAGCGTGTTTCCGTCGCTGCGGTAGAAGCCGCTCTGCTGAGCAGCGGGCTCTTGGCCGAGCTGCGCGTGCTGAGTGTGCCTTCGCCCACGCAACATGGTCGTTTGCAACTGGCCGTGGTGGCGGTGCCGAACGAGGCTGGCTGGGCGCAGTTGGAACGCATCGGCCGCCAAGCCCTGGGCGCGCAACTGCGGCAGTTGCTGCTGCAAAGCCTGGAGCCGGTCTCAGCGCCGCGCCGCTGGCGTTTTGTGTCCAGCCTGCCCAGCAATAGCCAGGGCAAGGCCACGCAAGCCGAGCTGCTGGCCCTGTTCGACCCGCGCCGCCCGCCCATGCGTGTTGTGCAAGCCAGCGCCACGACGGCCGAATTGCGCTTGCAGATCGAGCCGGGGTTGCCGCAGTTCGACGGCCATTTCCCCGGCCATCCGGTGCTGCCGGGCGTGGCGCAAGTGGACTGGGCGATTCGTTTTGGCCGTGAGCTGTTTCCCTTGCCTCCGCGCTTTGCTGCCCTGGAGGCGTTGAAGTTCCAACAGGTCATCACGCCGGGATTGACGCTTTCACTGACGCTCAGCTTCAAGCCCGAATCGGGTCAGCTGAGCTTCAAGTACGAGTCGGCGCGCGGCGTCCATGCCAGCGGCCGGGTGGTGTTTGGAGCCGCACCATGAGCCCGCTCTCTGTGTTGGCAGTGGTGCCGGTCTACAACCACGGCGAGGCCATCGGGGCAGTGGTGCACAGCTTGCGCGGCCATGGCTTGCCGGTGCTGCTGGTGGATGACGGCAGCGAGCCCGGCTGCGCTGCGGTGTTGGATCAGTTGGCGGCGGCCGAACCGGCGCAGATCCGCGTCGAGCGTCTGGCCGTCAACCAAGGCAAGGGCGGGGCGATGATGGCCGGCTTGCGGCTAGCCTTGGCATTGGGCTATAGCCATGCGCTGCAGATCGATGCTGATGGTCAGCATGAGGCCGCCGACGTACCGCGCTTTCTGGCCTTGGCCCAAGCCCATCCGCGGCATTTCATTTGTGGCTGCCCGATCTATGACGAGTCCGTGCCCAAGGCGCGGCTGTATGGCCGCTATGCCACCCATATCTGGGTTTGGATCAACACCTTGTCCATGGAATTGCGCGACTCGATGTGCGGCTTTCGCATCTATCCTTTGGCGCCGACGGTGGCCTTGATCGATAGCGTGCAAATCGGCCGACGCATGGACTTTGACGTTGAGATCGCGGTGCGTCTGATCTGGCGCGGCGTGCGCGTCATCAACCAGCCGACCCGCGTCAGCTACCCCAGCGACGGCATCTCGCACTTTCGGGCCTTGCATGACAACGTCTTGATCTCCTGGATGCACACCCGCTTGTTCTTCGGCATGCTGCCGCGCCTGCCGCTGCTGCTGTGGCGGCGTTTCTCAAAATGACGGGGCCGCAGATGTCCGGCCAATTTGAACGTCAAAGCCCTGGCAGCCATTGGGCCAGCCTGGGTGAGAACACCTTTGTCGCCGGCATCTGGCTGCTGTACTGGGTGCATCGCCTGAGTGGCCGCTGGGTGTTTCGATTCTTCATGACTCCGGTGATGCTGCTGCACTGGCTCAGCCGACCGGCACTGCGGCGCGACTCCCTGCAGTATTTGCAGCGTTTGCAGGCTCAGTACGCGGTTTTTCCGACCGAGCCGAATTGGCGGCATGGCCTGCGCCATGTGGGCCTGTTCGCCGACACCATGCTCGACAAACTCTTGGCCATGGCGGGCCGCTACCCGATGGAGCAAGTGCAGGTGCAGGGCGCCGATGCTTTGCGCCAAGCGGCCGCAGCCGGGCAGGGCGGCATCCTCGTGACCGCCCACATCGGTTGCCTGGAGTTGTGCCGTGCCTTGGTCGAGGATGAAAGCGTGTTTCGGCTCAACGTGCTGGTACATACCGCCCACGCCCAGGCCTTCAATCAGGTGCTGAAGCGGCTTCAACCGAACAGCCGAGTGAACCTGATCGAGGTCACCGAAATGGATGCGGCTATGGCTATGGTCTTGAGCGAAAAGGTCGCCGCCGGCGAGTTCATTGCCATCGCCGGAGACCGCATTCCGGTGCTTCAGAGCAAGACGGTGCAGGTCGATTTCTTGGGCCACCCGGCGCACTTTCCGGTCGGTCCTTATGTGCTGGCGAGTTTGCTGAAATGTCCGCTCTATATGCTGTCATGCCTGCATCAAGGCAGCGGCTATCTGGTGCGCTTTGAGCGTTTGGCCGAGCAAGTGACGCTGCCACGTGGCCAGCGCGAGCCAGCGATGCAAGCCTATGCCCAGCAGTTTGTGGCGGCGCTCAGTGCGCAGCTGCGCCAGTCGCCGTACGACTGGTTCAATTTCTTTCCCTTTTGGGACCAAACACCATCATGACAGCCCGAGTCGAATCGACGACCCCTACCGAAGCCGTGCAATTTGACGGTCAGCGCTTGCGCATCGAAGACATCTGCGCCGTCGCGCTTGGCCGCCGGCCGGCCCGCCTGAGCAGTGACCCCGCCTTCCGCGCCCATATCCAGGCCGGCGCTGATTTCGTCGCCCGCTTGTTGGCGGAAGAGGGTGTCATTTACGGCGTCACCACCGGCTATGGCGACTCCTGCACCGTTACCGTGCCGTCCGCCCTGGTGCCCGATCTGCCGCACCATCTCTACACCTACCATGGCTGCGGCATGGGCGCGGTCTTGAGCCCCGAGCAAACCCGCGCCGTCTTGGCCGCGCGGCTGGCCTCCTTGAGCCAGGGCATGTCGGGTGTCAGCGTGGACCTGTTGGCGCAAATCGAGGCCTTGCTCAAGCACGACATCCTGCCGCTGATTCCCTCCGAGGGTTCGGTCGGTGCCAGCGGCGATTTGACGCCGCTGTCCTATCTGGCTGCGGTCTTGTGCGGCGAGCGCGAGGTGCTGTTCAAGGGTGCCCGCATGCCCGCCGAGCAGGCCTTGGCCCTGGTGGGCCTGAAGCCGCTGCGCCTGCGTCCCAAGGAAGGCCTGGCCATCATGAACGGCACGGCGGTGATGACCGGTCTGGCCTGCCTGGCTTGGCAACGTGCCGACTATCTGTGCCGCCTGGCCACGCGTCTGACTGCCATCAATGTGGTCGCCAGCGGCGGCAATGCGCACCACTTCGACGAGGCCTTGTTCGCCGCCAAGCCGCACCCCGGCCAGCAACTCTGCGCCGAGCGCCTGCGCGCCGATCTGGTCAGCGACCGACCCAGCCGCAATGAGCAGCGTCTGCAAGACCGCTACTCGCTGCGCTGCGCCCCGCATGTGATCGGCGTGCTGCAAGACGCCTTGCCCTTCTTGCGCCAGCTGATCGAGAACGAGCTGAACAGCGCCAATGACAACCCGCTGATCGACGCCCGCAATGAGCTGGTGCTGCACGGCGGGCATTTCTATGGCGGCCATATCGCCTTGGCCATGGACACGCTGAAAACTGCGGTGGCCAATGTGGCCGATCTGCTCGATCGCCAACTGGCCCTGCTGGTGGACACCCGCTACAACCATGGCCTGCCCAGCAATCTGTCCGGCGCCACCGGCGAGCGTGCTGCCATCAACCATGGTCTGAAGGCGCTGCAGATCAGCGTCTCGGCCTGGACCGCCGAGGCCTTGAAGGGCACGATGCCGGCCTCGGTCTTCAGCCGCTCGACCGAATGCCACAACCAAGACAAGGTCAGCATGGGCACCATTGCCGCACGCGACTGCCTGCGCGTGCTGGAGCTGAGTGAGCAAGTGCTGGCGGCGATGTTGATCGCGGCCCGCCAGGGCCTGAGCTTGCGCGCCGACTTGCAGCCGCTGACGTTGAGCCCGGCCCTGGCCGCGATGCAGGCGGACCTTGAAGCGCGCATTGCCCTGGTCAAGGAAGACCGCGCCCTCGACGCTGATCTGCATGCGCTGTTAAAGGCGGTGCGCGAGCAAGCTTGGAGTCTGTATGAACAGCAAGCCTGATCTCAGCCACACGATTGAACTGGCGCCGGCCTTTCACGACCTCGATCCGCTCGACATCGTCTGGCACGGCCACTACGTCAAATACCTGGAGCTGGCGCGCTGCGCACTCTTGGCCAAGTTCAATTACGACTACCCGCAGATGCGTGAGTCCGGCTATGCCTGGCCCATCGTCGATATGCGCTTGAAGTATGTGGGCATGGCCAGCTTCAACCAGCGCCTCTTGGTGCGCGCCGAGATCACCGAGTGGGACAACCGCCTGAAGATCGAGTACCTGATCTCCGACGCCTCCAGCGGTCAGGCCATCAACCGGGCCTACACCATCCAGGTGGCATATTCGATCGCCGAGCGCGAGATGCTGTACGTCTGCCCCGCCGTGTTGTGGGAACGCCTCGGGGTGGAACCCACATGAAGCGCCGCCTGTTGCTTTGCGCCGCAGCCTTGAGTCTCCTGGCCTCAGGGCCTGTGTTGGCTGCGCCGCTGAGCGGCCCCGAGTTGGCGGCTGCTGTGCGCGAGCGCCTGCAGCAGCCGGCGGTTTTGCGCGGGGACTTTGAGCAGAGCAAGCAGGTGCAAGGCTTTGCCAAGCCCTTGCTGTCGCGCGGGGACTTCATCGTTGCGCGCGAGCGCGGTGTGCTGTGGCGTACCAAGACGCCGTTTGCCTCCAATCTGCGTCTGACCCGAGATGAGATCGTCGCCACCCAGGGCAATGGCGCGGTCGCCTTTCGGCTCGACGCTGGCAAGGAACCCTCGGTACGCATCATCAATGGCCTGATGTTCTCCTTGTTGAATGGCGATATCGCGGCCTTGTCGGAGTACTTCCGTATCGAAGGCCAGATCGATGGCCGGCGTTGGCAGTTGCAACTGCAACCGCGCCAAGCGGCCTTGAGCAAACTGTTCAAGGCGATCGAGCTGAATGGCGACAGTCATGTCACCAGCATCCGCCTTGATGAAGCCAATGGTGATCTGACCCAGCTGCGCTTCAGCGCCCAGCGCAGTGAGCCGGCGCGCCTGAGTGCCGATGAGGCAGCGCGTTTTGACTGAGACCGCCCCCGATCAGCTGCCTCTGCTCCGCCGCGCCGCCGTCTGGCTGCTGCTGTGTGCGGTGCTGTGCAGTCATGCGCTGTGGCTGCTCTTGGGCGGGCGCTTGCAACTGGACACCGATGTCTTGGCCATGTTGCCGCAGGACGAGCGCCAGCCGGCGGTGCGGCAGGCGACACGTGCCTTGGCCGATGCGGCGGCGCGCCGCGTCGTGGTGCTGGTCGGCGCCGCCGACTGGGATGCCGCGCGTCAAGCCGGCGACGCCTTTGCCGCCTCCTTGCTGGAAGCGCCGGCTGCGCCGATCACGCTGCGTTATCAGGTCGGCGAGGCTTCGGCCGAACAGTGGCTGGGCTTTTTCACGCCCTATCAAGGCCAGTTGCTGACGGCTGAGCAGCGCGCCTTGCTGCAAAGAGAATCTCCAGACACCCTGGCGCAGCGCGCAGTCGAGTCGCTCTACCGGCCCATGGGCATGCCGCGCATTGGCAGCTGGCAGGCCGACCCGCTCAATCTGTTCGGCGCTTGGCTGTCCGAGCGTGCTGGCGACAGCCGCGTGCGCGTCACCGAGGGGCGGCTGTTGCTGGCCGGCCCGCAGCGGCAGTACGCCTTTTTGACGATGGAGTTGCTGGAGTCGGGCTTTTCGATGAGCAGCCAGCAAGCCTTGATTTCGAGCCTGGAGAAGGCCCGTGCTGCGGCCTTGCAATTGCAGCCGCAGGCTGAAGTGCTGATGGTCGGCGTGCCGCTGCATGCGGCCGCCGCCGCGCAACAGGCCGAGCATGAGGTGCACACCATCGGCCTGGGCTCGCTGGTCGGCATCATCGTGCTGACCTTGTTTGCCTTTCAGGCCATTCGCCCGCGCTTGCTGGTCACGCTGTCGATCGGTGTCGGACTGCTTTGCGCCATCTCCGTCACCAGCCTGATTTTTGGGCGCGTGCACATGATCACCCTGGTGTTTGGTGCCAGCTTGGTGGGCGTGGCCGAGAACTACGCCAGCAACTATTACAGCGGCCGCCTGGGTCGACCGTTCGCCGAACGCTTTCAGATGCTGCGCGAGCAAAGCGGCGCCATGGTCTTGGCCATGTGCACCACCGCCATTGGCTATGCCCTGCTGGCCCTGACGCCCTTCCCGGGCCTGCGTCAGATCGCGGTGTTTTCGGTGGTGGGCTTGCTGGCGGCCTTCATCACCACGCTCTGGTGCTTCCCGCTCTTTGATCGCGGTGAGATGGCCTGGAGCCCGTTCTCGCGCTGGATCGGCGCGCAGCGCGCGTCTTGGCCGGTCGTGGGGCGCAACCGCTTTACGCTGGGTTTTGGCCTGGTGCTGCTGCCGGTCTTGCTGTTGGGCCTCTTGCGCCTGCAGGCCAATGACGACATCCGCTTGCTGCAGAACTCACCGAAGGCCTTGCTCGAACAGCAGCGTGCCTTCTCGGCTCTGATGGACTTGCCCAGCCCGGCGCAGTTCTATCTGGTGCGTGGCGCCAGCGAAGAAGAAGTGCTGCAGCGCGAAGAGGCTTTGAAGCAAACCTTGATGGCCGAGCCGGGCTTGGTCAGCGGCACGCAGGCTGTCAGCGATTGGCTGCCATCGCAAGCCCGTCAGGCCGAAGATGCGGCCTTGCTGAAGCGCGTAGTGCAGGGTCAGGTCTTGCCTGCGGCCCTGAAGATCTTGGGTGAAGCGCCCGCGGCCGCGCCGGCGCCGGCCTTCAAGCCGCTCTTGCCGGCCGAGTGGCTGGCGGCGCCGGTGTCCGAGCCGCTGCGCCATCAGTGGTTGGGCCCCTTTGAAGGCGGCTACGCCAGCGTAGTGCTGCTGCGTGGCCTGACGGACTTCAGCAAGCTGCCGCGGCTGGCGGCGCTCGCCGAGGGCCGAGCCGGCGTGCAGTGGGTCGACAAGGTCGGCGAGGTCTCGCAGGTGTTGGCGCGCTACCGTGGCCTGATGGGCGGGGTGATCGCACTCAGCTATGGCCTGGTGTTCGCCGCGCTGACTTGGCGCTTTGGCCGCCGTGCCTGGCGCGCCTTGTTGCCGACGCTGCTGGCCAGCGCCCTGGCCCTGGCTATACCGGCGCTATTCGGCCAACCAATGCAACTCTTCAATGTCTTGGCCCTGTTGCTGATTCTCGGCATGGGCGTGGACTACGGCATCTTTCTGCTCGAGCAGCCTGCGCGGCAGGCCTTGCGGCCTTTTTTATCGGTCACGCTGGCGGCGGCCTCCACGCTTTTAGCATTCGGACTGTTGGCGCTTTCTGGCACGCCCGCGCTGCGTGCCTTTGGCCTGACCATGTTGCTGGGCATCGTGTTGTCATGGGCTTTGACGCCGCTGTTCATGCCTGAGGCCGACGACCTCAATACCATCCCCACCTGAAGTGTTCCATGCTCGATAAGAAGTTTTCTCCTGAAAAACAAAGCGCTTTCGCGGCCCGCTTCGAAGCGCAGAAGATTGCGTTTGGACCGGTGGTGTTCCAGTGCGTGCGCTATGCCTGGAAGCGCGGCATGCTGGAGCGCTTGGCCCAGGCTGGCAGTGTGGGCTTGAGTGTGGAGGCGATGGCGGCCGAAGGGCCCTGGACCTTGTACGCCCTGAAGCTGGTGCTGGAAACCAGTTTGTCGGCCGGCGTGGTGTGCCTGCGGGACGGGCGTTATGTGCTGGACAAGACGGGCTTCATTCTCGTCACCGACCGCATGACGCAGATCAACCTCGATTTTGTGCACGACGTTTGCTACTTAGGCCTGGCCGATCTGGAGGCCGCGATCGATCAGGAGCGCCCGCTGGGCCTGGCGCGTCTGGGCGACTGGCCGACGCTGTATGAGGGCATGTCGCAATTGCCTGAGCCGGCCAAGCAAAGCTGGTTCGAGTTCGATCACCATTACTCGGACACCTCGTTTCCTGATGTGATGCCCGATGTCTTCGCCAGCGCGCCGCGCCGGGTCATGGACATCGGCGCCAACACCGGTAAGTTCAGCCGCGCCGCCCTGGCCTATAAGGCCGAAGTTGAGCTGCATCTGCTGGATCTGCCTCAGCAGCTGGCGGTGGCGGCGCAGACCTTGAGCGAAGCCGGCTGCCGCGAGCGCGCCCATCTGCATGCCGTGGACATGTTGGACACTGAGCAAGCCTTTCCGCCTGGCATGGACCTGATTTGGATGAGCCAGTTCCTGAGTTGCTTTAGCGAGCCTGTGATCGCCAGCATTCTCAGCCGCGCCGCCGCCGCATTGGCCGATGGGGGCCAGGTCTTGATCATGGACACCTTCTGGGATCTGCAGCGCTACGACATCGCCGCCTTTTGCCTGATCAACACCAGCCCTTACTTCACGGCCATGGCCAGCGGCAACAGCAAGATCTATCAAAGCACGGACTACATCCGACTGGCTGAGGCCGCCGGTCTGAAGTTGCTGACGGTGCGTGAAGGCATCGGTTACTGCCACAGCCTCTTGAGGTTCGCCAAGGCATGAGCAAGACCTTGTCTCGGCGGACGGCGCTGGCCTGGGGACCGGCGCTGGCGTTGCTGCTCGCCGCTTGCGCGACGCGGCCGACCGCGCCTTCGCGACTGCCGAAATTGCATCTAGCGCCGGCCGAGTTGGGGCGCAGCCTCAGCCTAGTGCAAAGGCTCAGTGTCTACCGGCTCGATACGCCCGAGGCGGCACCGCAAACGGTGGATGTGCAGTTGGAGGCCGACGCAGGCGGGCTTCGCCTGGCCGGCTTCGCTCTCGGCCAACGCATCTTGATGTTGCAATGGGACGGTCTGCAACTGCGGGTGCAGCGCCATCTGATGCTGCCGGCCGAGGTTGACACCGATCGCATGCTGCGCGACCTTTGCCTGGTGTTCTGGCCGCTTGAGGCCTTGCGAGCCCATCTGCCCACGGGCTGGACCTTGGAGGCTGATGCGGGGCAGCGCCTGCTGCTGCAAGAGGGCCGAACGGTCATCCGCGTCGGCATTGAGACGTTGGGCTCAGACGGTGAAAAAATCGAGCTTCTCAACCTCGTCGAGGGCTACCGGTTGTTGATCGAATCGAAGCCGCAAGCGACATGAATCAGAACAAGCATTTCTACTTGCATCAACTGGGCCTGGTGTGCGCGCTGGGCCGCGGCCAGGCCGAGGTGCGTGCGGCCTTGTTTGGGCCGGCGCCCAGCGGCGTGGCCGAGATGGAGGGCGTCTTACCCGGTCGCCGTTTGCACCTGGGCGCAGTGCGCAGTGAATTGCCGGACGTGGCCGGTTTGCCCGAGCGGCATCGCAGCCGTAACAACGCGCTGCTGCTGGAGGCGCTGGCGCAGATTCGCCCGGCGGTGGACGCTGCGGTGGCTCGTTATGGTGCCGAGCGTGTCGCGGTGATCCTGGGCACCAGCACCTCGGGCATTGGCGAGAGCGAGGCGGCCTTCAAGGCTCGTGCGGCGCAGGGCGAGTTCCCGGCCGGCTTTGACCTGCGCCAGCAGGAGATCGGCTCGCCGGCCTTGATGCTGGCTGAGTATCTGGGTCTGGGCGGGCCGGCTTATGTGATTTCGACCGCCTGTTCCTCCAGCGCCAAGGCCATGGCCAGTGCCGCAAGGCTCTTGGCCTCAGGGGCTTGCGATGCGGTGATCACGGGGGGGGCGGATTCGCTGTGCGCCTTCACGGTGGCGGGCTTTGACGCGCTGGAGTCGGTGGACGCAGGGCGCTGCAATCCCTTCAGCAGCCACCGGCAGGGCATCAATATTGGCGAGGCGGCGGCGCTGTTTTTGATGAGCAGGGATACCGATGCTGAGGCGGCAGCGGACGTGGTGCGTCTGGCCGGCTGGGGCGAGACCTCGGACGCCCATCACATCTCCGCCCCTTTGGCCTCGGGCGAAGGCGCATTGAGCGCCATGCAGCGGGCGCTCGATCGCGCCGGTTTGCAGCCCGCAGACATCGACTATCTCAATCTGCACGGCACCGCCACGCGCCAGAATGACGCGATGGAATCGCGCGCGGTGCATCAGCTCTTGGGTGCCGACTTGCCCTGCAGCTCCACCAAGCCTTTGACCGGCCATACGCTGGGCGCTGCGGGCGCCTTGGAAGCCGCGATCGCGTGGTTGAGCTTGAAGGGCAATCCGCAAGGGCGCTTGCCGCCCCATTGGTGGGACGGCTGCGCCGACCCGGAGCTGCCGGCCTTGAAGCTGGTGCAGCCGGGCCAGTCCCTGGGTCGGCCTTTGCGCGCCGTGCTGAGCAATTCCTTTGCCTTTGGCGGCAGCAATGCGGCCTTGTTGTTGTGTGCGGGGTCGCATGAACACTGAAGTGAAGCAAGCCGACTGGACCATCCACGAGTTGGTGCCTCATGCCGGCCGCATGAGCTTGCTCAGTGAGCTTGTGCAGGTCGAGGCGGAATCGCTGCGTGCCCGCGTGCGCATCAGTGAGCAAGACTTGTTTTATGACGCGGCCTTGGGCGGCGTGGGCGCCTGGGTGGGCATCGAGTACATGGCGCAGGCGGTGGCGGCTTGGGCCGGCTGGCAAGGGCGGCAGTCGCAGCAAGCACCGAAAATCGGGCTCTTGCTGGGCAGCCGCAAATACCGTTGTGAGCGCTCGCTGTTTTTGCCGGGCGAGGCGCTGGAGGTGTGCGCGCGGCGCGAGTTCCAGGCCGACAACGGCCTGGGCCAGTTTGCCTGTGAGATCTGGCTGGAGGGCCAGTTGATCGCGAGCGCCGCCTTGACCGTGTTCGGCCCGCCGAATCCTGAACAATTTTTGCAGGGCGAAGGAGCCCAAGATGAGTGAACGACAAAACGTGGAAAGCAAGGGCTTGACTGTGCTGGTGACCGGCTCGAGCCGCGGCATCGGCCGCGCGATCGCGCTGCGCTTGGCGCGCGAGGGCTATGACCTGGTGATCCATTGCCGCAGCCAGCGTGCCGAGGCCGAGGCGGTGGCCGCTGAGGTGCAAGGCCTGGGGCGCCAAGCGCGGGTGTTGCAGTTTGATGTGGGGCAGCGCGAAGCCGCAGCCGCGGCGCTGTTGGCGGATGTGGACGCGCATGGCTGCTATTACGGCGTGGTCTGCAACGCCGGCATTGCGCGCGACGGTGCTTTCCCGGCGCTCAGTGGCGAGGACTGGGACGCTGTCATCCACACCAATCTGGATGGCTTCTTCAATGTGCTGCAACCCTTGACCATGCCGCTGGTGCGGCGCCGCAAGCCGGGCCGTATCGTCACGCTGGCCTCGGTCTCGGGCCTGATGGGCAACCGGGGCCAGGTCAATTACAGCGCCGCCAAGGCCGGTATCATGGGCGCCACAAAAGCGCTGGCGGTCGAGTTGGCCAGCCGGGAGATTACCGTCAACTGCGTGGCTCCGGGCTTGATAGCGACCGAAATGGTGGATGAGCGTTTGCTGGAAGAAGCCCTCAAGCTGATCCCGGCCAAGCGCATTGGTAAGCCCGAAGAGGTAGCCGCCGTGGTGAGTTTTCTGATGAGTCCGGATGCGGCCTACATCACTCGCCAGGTGATTTCGGTGAATGGGGGAATGATCGGATGAGACGCGTTGTCGTCACGGGCGTGGGCGCCATCAGCCCTTTGGGGCATGACTGGGCCACGGTCGAAGCGCGGCTGCGCGCCGGCCAGAGCGCCGTTCAAGTGGTGCAAGAGTGGGCCGATTACGAGGGCCTGAACACCCAGGTCGGCGCGCCGGCCCTGGCTTTTGAGTTGCCACACGAGCGCTACAACCGCAAGAGCATGCGCAGCATGGGCCGGGTGGCGGTGATGGCCACTCGCGCCAGTGAAATGGCGCTGGAAGACGCTGGCCTGCTCGGCGACCCGCTGGTCAAGAGCGGCCGCATGGGCATCTCCTACGGCTCTAGCTCGGGCACGCCCAAGGCCATCGGCGACTTCGGTCGCATGATGGCGGACAAGAGCACCGAAGGCATCAACGCCACCACTTACATCAAGATGATGGCGCACACGGCGGCCGTCAATATCGGCGTGTTCTTGGGCCTGACCGGCCGCATCATCACCACCACCAGTGCCTGCACCTCCGGCTCGCAAGGCATAGGCTATGCCTACGAGGCCATCAAATCGGGCAAGCAGCTCGCCATGTTGGCCGGTGGCGCCGAGGAACTCGACGCCACCCAGGCGGCGGTGTTCGACACTTTGTTCGCCACCAGCGTCAAGTACAACAGCACGCCCGAGCTGACGCCGCGCCCCTTTGATGTGGCACGCGATGGCTTGGTCTTGGGCGAAGGCGCTTGCACTCTGGTGCTCGAAGAGTACGAGCATGCGCGCGCGCGCGGCGCTCGCATCTATGCCGAGCTGATTGGATTTGGCACCAATAGCGATGGCGCCCATGTGACCCATCCGCAGGCCGAGACCATGGCGCAAGCCATTCATCTGGCGCTGGAAGATTCAGGCCTGCAGCCGGCCGATATTGCCTATGTCAACGCGCATGGCACGGCCACCGACCAAGGTGATGTGGCCGAGTCGCAAGCCACCCATGCCGTCTTTGGTCCTAAGCTGGCGATCTCTTCGCTGAAGAGCTATATGGGCCACACGCTGGGTGCTTGCGGCGCGCTGGAGGCCTGGATCAGCATTGAGATGATGCACCGTGGCTGGTTTGCGCCAACGCTGAACCTGACGAAGGTCGACCCACGCTGCGCCGAACTGGACTACATCACCGGTTCGGGTCGTGAACTGCAGACCGACATCGTGATGAGCAATAACTTCGCATTTGGTGGGATCAATACATCCCTGATCTTCAAGCGCATTTGAGGACCAGCCCCAAGTGCATACCGACTGTTTGGATGGAGAGAGTTCTTGATGAAGACGATTGTTTGCGCCCTGGCCTTGTCTCTTTCTTTGGGGCTTGCGCAAGCCCGCAGCACTGAGGCGCTGATCGAGCCGAGCCGTGTGGTTCTGGTGAGTGGTCCAGACCGCAGCCTGGACCAGCTCAAGCAAGCCATCGTGCGCGGCGGTGCTCGCCACAACTGGACCGTGGCCAAAGATGAATCCGGCAAGCTGACCCTGAAGTACAACAAGCAAAACAAACACGAGGTGGTCGTGGATGTGAGCTACGACCTGAGCGGCTTTCAGATCCGCTACGTCAGCAGCGTCAATATGAAGCACGACAGCGCCACGGGCGAAATCCATCCCTTCTACAACAAGTGGGTGGCCAATCTCAGTCAAGCAATCTCGACCGAGATCAATCAACTGCCACTCAAGTAAACAAACGGCGCGGACAGTCGATGCGTCCAAGGTCGCGCAAGGCCAGAACGCCGGCGGCCCCAACAAACATGTCGAAGGGATAGATGGAGATGAAGACAAAAATTGCCCTCTTGACGGCGACTCTGCTGATGAGCGCATGCGCCATTCGCCAGCAGGTGCGACCGGTGGAACGTTTCGAAGAGAAACAGGTCTGCATCGTTGAAAACACGGCGGTGAAGAACGGTTTCTTGGAGGTCTATCGCCGCACGCTGACGCAAAAGGGTTACGAGGTCCGCGTGATGCCCGCCTCGGCGGCATTGACCGAGTGCCCGATCATGTCGACCTACACCGCCAACTGGCGCTGGGATTTGGCGACCTATATGGCCTTCGCTGAAATCAAGGTCTACAAGAATGCCAAGCCGAGTGGCGAGGCCGTGTACGACTCCACCCACGGCAGCGGCAATATGAACAAGTTCATTTCGGCCGAAACCAAGATCACGGAACTGGTCAATCAGCTCTTCCCTGGTGGCAGTGGGCGCTGAATCCAAACGATGATCCTAGACTGAGTCATTCTTTTTACTGAGGGAGTTGAAGCATGAAGAAACAATCGATCACGCGCCTGATGCTGGCTTCTGGCTTGATGAGCCTGGCCTTGATGCAGGGCTGCGCCACCAAGGTGAAGGCCACCTCTTTGCAGAACCCGCCGCCAGTGGAGGCTTTCCAAGCCTTCGGTCGCATCGAAGTGAAGCCTGCGGTGTTCAAGGAGGGCTTCAAGGGCGACGCCGCTGGCCTGGCCAAGATTCAGGAAAACCTGAAGAAGGACTTGACGCCTTCGCTGGAGAAGTGGAATGCCCGCAATGCCAATGGCCGCAGCTTGGTGATTGAACCTGTCGTGGAGCAAATGGAGTTCCAGCATGGCGCCAAGCGCGTCTTGCTGGGCCCCTTGGCTGGTAGCTCGGGTGTGCTCGTGCGTTTGAATGTGCGCGACAACACCGGCAAGGTGATTGCCTCTCCTGAGTTCTTCCAGCGCGCCGATGCCTGGGCAGCTGGCTTTGTGGTGGGCGTGCATGACAACCTGATGTTGACCCGCGTGGCCAACTTGACCAGCGACTACATCATTGCCAACTACGCCAAGGCTCAAGGCGGCCCCACGGGTGCAGACAGCAAGGCCATTGCGCCGAACTGAGGCCCTTGGCCTTGAAGGCTGAAGCGCTGGCTGCTGAGGTCAGCGCTTCTTTTTTTGGGGGAGCGCTGCACAGTGGCTGATGGACGAGGAGAGCGGCCGTGAGCTTGGCCATCGAGCTGCGTTGCTTGGACGAAGCCGCCTGCTTGGCGCATCTACCTGATACCCAGGCGCAGCTGAGCCCGAGTGAGCTGCGGCGGCTGCAGCAGTTCTCACATCCGCATCGTCGCTTGCTGTTTCTGGCCGGTCGCGATCTGGCGCGTCAAGTCTTGCTGCGCAGACTCGGGCTGAGCCAGCCGACTCTGGCCATCGATGCGCAAGGACGCAGCGCCATCGAAGGACGTCGCGATCTCTACCTTTCTATCGCGCACAGCGGCTCATGGGTTGCCTGTGTGGTGGGGCATGCGCCGATTGGGCTGGACATTGAAAACACCGGCCGCCAACGCGACTTTCTGGCGCTGGCGCGCAGCGTTCACAGCCCGACCCAATGCCGGGCGATTGAAGGTGCCAGCAGCGTGCCCGAGCAGGCTGAACTGTTCTACCGGTACTGGACCTTGAAGGAGGCGCACTTCAAGCGCCAGGGGCTGGGTCTGGATCTGGCACTGATGCCGCAACTGGAGTACTTGCCTAGTCCCAACCCCAGCCCCAGTAATACAGCCACAGCCACGGCCGCCAGCTGCTTTTTGCCCCAACTCGAGCTGATGCTGGCGCTGGACGGCTCGGCCTGCGCAGGCGCAGCCCTCGCTGCGGCTTTGGTGCTGCCTGAGGGCGATAGGCCAGTCTGGCAGACCTACGAGGCTTCTGTCGCAAAAGGCCGCCGGTAAAATGCTGCTGCCTGCCTTAGCGGCGCGCCTTCGTTTTGCCCCTTCCCAGCCCTTATTTCTACCGGTCCCGCCTGTGTCCAAGCCCATCACTCTCTCCCGTTACCAAGGCATGGATGCCATCGAACTGGCCTCGCCCGATGGTGCTCGCGCGACCGTTTTGCTGCATGGAGGCCATCTGGTCTCATGGCAGCCGGCCGGTGGCGAGGAGCAGCTGTATCTGTCACCGAAGTCCGAGTTCGCCTCGGGCCAGGCGATTCGCGGTGGCGTGCCGGTGATCTTTCCGCAGTTTGGCGCGCGCGGCCCTTTGCAGCGCCATGGATTTGCGCGCAGCAAGCCTTGGTCTTTGGTGATGGCCGAGCAGGGCAAGGACGACGCCTTGGCGGTGCTGCGCCTCAGCGACGACGCGGCCACCCGCATGTTTTGGCCGCATGCATTTGAGCTGGAGCTGAGCGTGCGCATCAGCGGCCGTGAGTTGCAGATTGAATTGGCCTGCGAGAACAAGGGCGAGTCGACGTTTGACTTCACCGCTGCGTTGCACAGTTATCTGCGCCTGGACGACCTCGACTCCACCAGCGTTCAAGGTCTGACGGCCTTGCGTTATTGGGATGCGGTGGATGAGATGGAGAAGGTGCAGCGGGTCGATCTGCTGCTGCCCGGTGGCGATCTGGACCGCATCTACCATCGGGTTCGCGAAGAGCTGACCCTGCGTGAGCGCCTGGCCAGCAGCGAGCGCCGCTTGCAGATCCGCCAACAAGGCTTTGACGATGCGGTGGTCTGGAACCCAGGTGCAGAGAAATGTGCGGCCTTGGCCGATATGCCGGCGGACAGCTACAAGCAGATGCTTTGCCTTGAAGCGGCTCAGATCGAAAAGCCGGTCAGCCTGGCGGCAGGCGAAGGCTGGGTCGGCATGCAAACCTTCAATTTGCTCTGAGGGATGGCGCCAACTGGCGCCCATGTGTGTCCATGTGCGCCGAGGCTGGCATAAGCTATTGGCTCCACGCATCTGAAGGGAGCCCAAGCATGGCGAGCAAGAGCGATAGCAGCAAGGCCAAGACAAAGCCCAGCTTGAAGGCCAAGGGCGAGGCATCACCCGAGAAGCTGAGCAAGAGTGACTATCTCGCTCAACTCGTGTCGCTGCAACTGGAGCTCAATGCCATGGCGCGTTGGCTGCAGCACCAAGGCCAGCGCTTGGTGGTCGTGGTGGAAGGGCGAGACACGGCGGGCAAGGGGGGCGTGATCTCGGCCATCGCCGAAACACTGAACCCGCGCCAGTGCCATGTGGTGGCCCTGGGCAAGCCCAGCGACCGTGAGCGCGGTGAGTGGTATTTCCAGCGCTATGTGCCGCATCTACCGGCGGCTGGTGAGATCGCGTTGTTCGATCGCAGTTGGTACAACCGCGCCGGCGTTGAGACGGTGATGGGTTTCTGCACGCCGGAGCAAACCCAGGCTTTTCTGAAGCAAGCGCCGGTGTTTGAAAAGCTGCTGGTCGATGACGGCGTTTTGCTGTTCAAGTACTGGCTGACGGTCGACCAAGCCCAGCAAGAGACTCGCTTTGCCGAGCGCCTGGCGGACCCGCTGAAGCGATGGAAGCTGTCTCCCATCGACCTGGAAGCGCGCCGCTTGTACAAAGAGTACGGCGAGGCCCGTGATCAGATGCTGGCCGCCACGCACTCGCGCCACGCGCCTTGGACCCTGGTGGACTTCAACGACCAGCGGCGTGGCCGTCTGGCTCTGATTCGCAACTTGCTGGCGCGCTTGCCCGATGTGGCGGTACCGCCGTCCAAGCTGCGCTTTCCGCCGCTGGGACACAAGCCTTTGGTCGAGACCTTTGGTGCCAAGCTCAGGCCCATCAAGCTGGGCTGAGCGGGCCACCGCGGGTCGCGGCTCGAGTTAAAGCAGCACGACCGCGTCCGACAACTCGTTCGGATTGCTCTGACCCGGTGCCAGGGGGAACTTGCTCTGCAGCAAGGCATCCACCCCGTCCACCGCCGCCTGCAGGCCGGCCTCGAAACGGCCGACGCGCAGATGCTCGCGCAAGGTGTCGACGATGGCGCTCCATTGCTCGGGCGTGACCTGGGCATTCAGCCCCCGGTCGGCCACGATCTCGATGGCGTGGTCAGCCAGCAAGAGGTAGATCAGCACGCCGTTGTTCGCCTCGGTGTCCCAGATGCGCAGCTTGCCGAACAGGGTGACGGCGCGCTGCCGCGCACTCAGGCGCTTGCTCAGATAAGACAGTGGCAAGCCTGCTTCCACGCAAACGCAGATCTCGCCGCTGTGGCGGTTCTCGCTGGCGCGGATGCGTGCTTCCAGGCCGCCGATGGCGGCCTGGGGCAGGGCGCGTGCGACCGTGCCGCTGTCGGTCCAGCGGTGCTTGAACAAGCGCGCGAGCATAGATTTCTTGTGGCTTTGCTGAGGCATCGTGTTCACCAATCTCCGGAGGCACCGCCGCCGCCAAAATCACCGCCGCCGCCCGAGGAGAAGCCTCCGCCGCCTCCGCCACCGCCGAATCCACCGCCACCGCCGCCACCGCCCCAAATGATGGGACCGCTATTGCCGCCCCCCAGGCCGCCACGGCGCCCGATGCTGCGGCCTGCGCCCACGCCCATCACCCCGACCAAAATCATCGAGGCCACGGCCGCCAGCCCGGCAATCAGCAGGCTGGACGCAAACATCCAGCCGATGGCGCCGGCCGCGCCGCCGGTCAAGAGGCTGCCCAGCTTGCGGCCGAAGATGCCGATCAGAATACCGCCCAGCACCGGCACGCCGATGAAGAACAGCGCCCCCAGCTCTTCAAAGCTGAAGCCGTCTTGGGGCTGACTGCTCTTTTTGCTTGGCTTGGGGGCAGGCAAGGCTTCGCCTCTAATGAGAGCCGACAACTGGTCCACCGCCTGATTCAAACCCCCGGCGTAGTCGCCCGCCTTGAAGGCCGGGGTGATGGCGCGCTGGATGATCTGACGCGCCGCCAGGTCGGGCACGGCGCCTTCCAGCGTCTTGGCGACTTCGATACGAACCTTGCGGTCATTCTTGGCCACCACGATCAAGAGCCCGTCGCCGACATCGCGACGACCGATCTTCCAGGCGTCGCCAATGCGCTGCGCATAACTGGCAATATCCTCGGGCGCCACAGTGGGCACCAAAAGAATCACCAGCTGCGAGCCGGCGCTCTGCTCGAAAGCGGCCAGCTTGGCTTCCAGCGCGCTTTGTTGGGCGCTGCTCAAGGTGGCGGTCTGGTCGATGACGCGTGCGCTCAAGGCCGGCACGGGCAAGACATCTTGGGCGCGCGCCGTCAGGCCCAGGAGCGCGAGCCCCAGGGCCATCAGCCACAGACACCAACCCTGACCCAGGCGCGGGAACCCACGTTCACGCATGGCGGGCCCGCCTTACTTGGAGGCCGGCTTGTCGAAGCTCACCGTCGGCGCGACCTTGATCGCGGCCTCGTTTTCCACCGTGAAGTTGGGCTTGACCTTGTAGCCAAAGATCATGGCGGTCAGATTAGTGGGGAACTGGCGGGTGTGAACGTTGTACTCGGTCACCGTCTTGATGTAACGATTGCGTGCCACAGTGATGCGGTTCTCAGTGCCTTCCAGTTGCACGCGCAGGTCTTGGAAGCCCTGGTTGGCCTTCAAGTTAGGGTAGTTCTCGGTCACCATCATCAAGCGGCTCAGCGTGCTGGAAACCTCGCCCTGGGCAGCCTGGAACTTCTTCATCGCCTCGGGGTCATTGGCCAGCTCGGGCGTGACCTGGATGCTGGTGGCCTTGGCGCGAGCCTCGATCACCTTGGTCAGGGTTTCTTGCTCGAAATTGGCTTCACCCTTGACGGTGCTGACGATATTGGGGATCAGGTCCGAGCGGCGCTGGTACTGGTTCAAGACCTCGGCCCAGCCGGCGTTCACTTGTTCGTCGAGCGTCTGGAATTGGTTGTAGCCGCAGCCGGAAAGCGTTAGCGTGGCCGTCAAAACAGTGGCTGCCAGGGCGCCGCGCTTCAGAATCGATGACATGTGAAAACCTCCTGAGAGTGTTGGGAGCAGCCGGAATATGAGGTCAGGCTGATCGGAATCAAGTCCGCGCGGAGTATCGCAGCGCCGCTCGCGGCCTGTCATGCTCTTTCGGCGTCGATAATCACGTCCATGAACGCCCCACTCCAAAACGACACCTTTCTGCGCGCCTGCCTGCGCCAGCCGACCGACTACACCCCCGTCTGGCTGATGCGCCAAGCCGGCCGCTACTTGCCCGAGTACCGCGACACCCGCGCCAAGGCCGGCAGCTTCATGGGCCTGGCCACCAACCGCGACTACGCCACCGAGGTGACGCTGCAGCCGCTGGAGCGCTACAAGCTCGACGCCGCTATTTTGTTCAGCGACATCCTGACCGTGCCCGACGCCATGGGCTTGGGCCTGTCCTTCCAAATCGGCGAAGGTCCGAAGTTCGCCAAAGTCGTGCGCGATGAAGCCGCGGTGAATGAACTGGCCGTGCCCGACATGGACAAGCTGCGTTATGTCTTCGACGCCGTCAGCTCCATCCGCAAGGCCTTGAACGGCCGCGTGCCGCTGATCGGCTTCTCGGGCAGCCCTTGGACCCTGGCCTGCTATATGGTCGAGGGCGGCGGCTCGGACGACTACCGCCAGGTCAAGAGCCTGATGTATGCGCGCCCCGATCTGATGCATCGCATCTTGCAAATCAATGCAGATTCAGTGGCTCAGTATTTGAACGCTCAAATTGAAGCCGGTGCCCAGGCCGTGATGCTGTTCGACAGCTGGGGCGGCGTGCTGGCCGACGGCATGTTCCAACGCTTCAGCCTCGACTACTCGCGCCGCGTCTTGGCGCAGGTCAAGACCGAACATGAAGGCCAGCGCATCCCGCGCATCTTGTTCACCAAGGGCGGAGCGCTCTGGCTGGATGAGATTGCCGACGCCGGTGCCGATGTGGTGGGCCTGGACTGGACGGCTAATTTGGGTCGCGCCCGCGCCCAGGTCGGCAGCCGCGTAGCCCTGCAAGGCAATCTGGACCCGAATGTGCTGTTCGCGCCGCCGGACGCCATCCGCGAGCAGGTGCGCTCTGTGCTGGACAGCTTTGGCAACCCTCAGCGCGCCGACGGCGGCTGGGACGGCCATGTGTTCAATTTGGGACATGGCATCAGCCAGTTCACCCCGCCCGAGCATGTGACGGCCTTGGTGGACGAAGTGCACGCCCATTCGCGGCGTCTGCGCACCGGGCGTTGAAGTCAAGCGCTGGGCCGGGGTGCCTAGAAAATAGCCGGTAAAACGTGAAGTAAGCACTTAGGGTAGAGACTTATCCCCAGAAACTTGGCAGCGAGAATGGGGCTATTTACATGTTGCGCCGCATGTTCGCGTTTTCCCGATTGCAGGCTAAGTGCTTGATTTATATGAAGGCGTCGGCCGTGCTCAGCAAATCGTCGTGGATGGGCCTCTTGGGCGACAGCAGCTCGCCAGCCACACTCTTAGAACTTTCCCCACAAAGTTATCCACAGAATTTGTGAGCAAGTTTGAGAGTCCTTTCAAATCATGCACTTAAGCGCCAAAGCTCATTTGATACCTGATCTGAACAACCGGTGGCAGGCATGAGTGAGCCCTTGGCGCCTAGCGCTTCGCTGCGAATTCGCGTGGCTGTGGATGCTCCGCAGCACAGCGGCATCAGCGGGCCTTTGGATTATTTGAGCGAGCAGGCGCTGCCGCCCGGCAGCTTGGTGCGGGTGCCGCTGGGCCGGCGGGAGCTGATGGGCATCGTCTGGCCGGGTGAGTCGGATCAAGACACCGAGGCCGCCGCCTTGCGCCCCATTTTGGGCAGCCTGGACGGTATTCCGCCCCTGAGCCCGGCCTGGAGCAGCTTGCTCGAATTCGCGGCCAGCTATTACCAGCGCAGCATTGGCGAGCTGGCGCTGTCGGTCTTGCCGCCGCAGCTGCGCGAGCTGGATGCTGCGCAACTGAAGATGCGGCTCAAGAAGCTGGACAAATGGGCGGCCGAGCAAGCCAAGGCCGCCGCCGATGCGAACAGCGCGCCCGTCAAACCCGAACTCAGCCCAGCGCAGGCGGAGGTCTTGGGGCAGTTGGATGCCTTGCTGGGCCGCGCCGAGGCGCCGCCGCCATTGCTTTTGTACGGCGTGACCGGCAGCGGCAAGACCGAGGTCTATTTGCGCGCCGCCGAGCATGCGCTGAGCCAGGGTAAGCAGGTCTTGGTGCTGGTGCCCGAAATCAATCTGACCCCGCAGCTCGAAGCCCGCTTTGTCGAGCGTTTTGTCGGCCGCGCCATCGTCTCGCTGCATAGCGGCCTGACCCCGGCGCAGCGCCTGCGTCATTGGTTGGCGGCCCATGCGGGCCAAGCGGAGCTGGTGTTGGGCACGCGGCTGGCGGTGTTTGCCTCGATGCCGCGCCTGGGCCTGATCGTGGTCGACGAGGAACATGACCCGTCCTACAAGCAGCAAGATGGCGCGCGCTACTCGGCCCGCGATCTGGCGGTCTACCGGGCGCATCAGCTGAAAATCCCCGTTATTCTTGGCTCGGCCACGCCATCCTTGGAAAGCTGGCAAAGAGCACAGCCTGTTAGCCCCCCGGCTGCGGGTACACAGCCGGCCCCCCGAGGGGGCCAAGGTGTTCTTGGGAGCGGCCCGGTGAACACCTTGCGAGGCCGCTACAAGCTGTTGAGATTGCCCGAGCGCATCGGCGGTGGCGCCATGCCGCGCGTGCGCTTGTTCGATATGAAGACCTTGCCGCTCACCAAGGGCGTGACCACGGCCCTGACCATGCCGCTGCTGGAGGCGCTGCGCAAGCGCCTGGAGCGTGGCGAGCAAAGCCTGATCTTCTTGAACCGGCGCGGCTATGCGCCGGTCTTGCACTGCGCCGAATGCAATTGGAAAAGCGATTGCCCGCATTGCAGTGCTTGGCGTGTTTTCCACAAGGGTGACCGCACCTTGCGCTGCCACCACTGCGGCTTCACCCAGCGCGTGCCCAGTGAATGCCCGACCTGCGGCAACCAAGACATCGCACCCTTGGGCCGCGGCACCGAGCGACTGGAAGAACAGTTGCAAGAACAACTGCCCGGCGCGCGCGTGCTGCGCATCGATGCCGACTCCACCAAGCTCAAGGGCGAGCTGGAGGCGCAGTTGCAAGCGGTGCACAGCGGCGAGGTGGACATAGTCGTCGGCACGCAGATGATCACCAAGGGCCACGACTTCCGCCGCATCACCCTGGTGGCGGCCGTCAACCCGGACGGCGCCTTGTTCAGCAGCGACTTCCGTGCGCCCGAGCGCCTCTTTGCTCTTTTGATGCAAGCCGGCGGCCGCGCCGGTCGCGACGCCGAGCAGGCCGCCCGCAGCGAGATGTGGGTGCAGACCTGGCACCCCGAACATGCGCTCTACAAGGCGCTGGCCCTGCATGACTTTGAGGCTTTTGCCAAAAGCCAGTTGGCCGAGCGCGAGTCGGCCGGCCTGCCGCCGTTTGCGCATCTGGCCTTGCTGCGCGCGGAAGGCCGCACGGCGGAGGCGGCGAAGGGCTTTCTGGAAGCAGCCTCACGCTGGGCGCGCAGCCTGCCCGAGGCCGACCAGGTGCTGGTCTACCCCAGCATTCCCATGAGCGTGGCCCGGGTGGCTAACGTCGAACGCATGCAGATGTTGGTCGAAGCCAGCAGCCGCGGCGCCCTGCAACGTCTCTTATGGCACTGGTTGCCCGAGTTGCATGCGCTGAAGCGCGAGCACAAGGGCTTGCTGCGCTGGGCGGTGGATGTGGACCCGCTGGCAATATAGGGGCGCATAGCGAACCAAGCCAGGCCTGAGCTGGGTCATACTGGGGCCGCCACTATTCACGCGGTCCTTGCTTCCAGGTCTCTTGCATGAACAGCTCTGACACTGCCCGTTCTCGCACCTTGCGGCCGGCCCTTGCGAGCCCCACGGTCAGCTTTGAGTCACGCGAAGCCATCGAGGCCTATTTGGATGGGCTCAATCAGCGCTCGCCCTTGGCGCGGCGAAACATTCGCAGCTGGGGGGCAAGTCCCTCCGCGCATTTGCGGCTTGGGCTCATGCCCATGCCGAGCGGCAAGGCGGACGGGTCGTCCGTCTTTTTGACCGAGTCGCAGAACAGCTTTGTCCTGGATGTGCAGGCCCAGCCCAGCTTGGCGCTCGGCGCACCGCTGCTGCTGGGCTTGGTGCTCGCGGGCTCGGTCAGCCTGAGGCAGGGCGGGCTTGACTATGTGGCCCAGGCCGGAGAGGGCGTTTTGATCAGCCCCGCCGAAGTGGAGCGAGCGCAGTTTTCGGCAAATTCGCACTTTGTGGAGTTGGCACTGCCCCGCTCGCATTTGCTGCGGGTCGGCGCAGAGCTGAGGCCCGGCCAGTGCTCGGGGCTGCCGGCATTCAAGCCCTTGTTGGCGCCGCCACTGGCTCAGGGCCTGCTCTTCATGGCGCAACAAGCCGCACGGCTTTTGCCGCCGCCACAGTCCGCCGTGGCGGTGCCACCGATGTTCGAGCGCTGCCTAGAGATGATGGCGCTGAGCTTGGTGCAAGAGCAGCAGCTGATGGATGCGCCGACTCGCTCGATGGCCGCTTTGGCGCCACGCAGCGTGCATCGCGCCATCGAGTACATCGATGCTCATGCGCAGCGCGACATTCTTTTGGCCGATATTGCCGAGGCCGCTTGCGTCAGCGTCAGCAGTTTGCTGCGCCACTTTCAAGCCCATCTGGGGCAGTCGCCGATGGCTTTTCTGCGCCAGCTGCGGCTGGACCGGGCGCGCCTTGAGCTGCGCCAAGGCCGGGCGGGCTCCATCCGTGAGTTGGCGCAACGCTGGGGTTTTCAAAGCGCCGGCAAGTTCAGCCAAGCCTACTTGCGCCGCTTTGGTGAGCGCCCCAGCGAGGGGCGTAAAGCACGGCCCTAAGCCCCTGTTTCAGCGGCTCTAAAGTGAAGCCGGCGCTCAAACTCGCTTGGGGCGCTCGGTCGGGTGATAGCCCGAAATCCTCAGTGGCTTCCCTCGCTCGTCAATCTGCGGCCTAACGCTCAGAAACCCTGTGGAGGCCGCTGTCTCTGCGCTGCTAAGGTGGTTTTCGCGTCTCGAGTCCGGGAGGAATTTTTTTGGACTCGACACGGGCTTCATCCCATCACCTGATTCCAAATCGAGCGAGCAAGCACTTATGAAAACTCATCCATTGTCAAAACTCAGCCTGAGCCTTTGCCTGAGCTTGGGCTGCGCCAGCGTCGCCTTGGCCGCAACGCCGCAGTACAGCATTGTTGACCTCGGCGTGGTCAGCGGCGACAGCGACTCCCAAGCCTTTGGTGCTTCGCCCAATGGCAGCTATGTGGTCGGCCGTTCCATGGGCAGCCAGGGTCATGCCTACAGCTGGAGTGCCCAAGATGGCATGCAGGCCTTGCCCAATTTGGCAGGCCGCAAATACGCGGTTGCGAATGCCGTCAACGACGCGGGCATCGCGGTGGGCGTGTCGTCCACCACGGTGTTTGGCAGCGCGCCATTGCCCGTCATGTGGAAGCAGGGCGCAGTAACGGCATTGACCATGCCCCTGGGCTATAACTCGGGCTGGGCTTACAGCATCAATAGTGCGGGCGTGGCCGTGGGCGCGGTAGGTTCGGGCAGCTTTGAGCGTGCCGCCCTGTTCGGCCCGAATGGCAGCTCCTTGATCACCGCGACGGCTGCCAATGGCGCCTGGATGAGCACGGCCTTCGGCATCAATGATGCGGGTTTGGTCATCGGTGTGGGTGTGGATCCCGACAATGCCGCCGTCAATGTGGGCATGGTCTACAACTCGGTGACCGGCGTGATGAGCACGGTGGGCGCCTTGCCGGGCCATAACTCGGCGATCAATTTCGGTCTGAGCAATAGCGGCTACGTGGTCGGCAGCAGCGGCCTGTACCAGGGATCGGGCACGCCCTTCATCTGGTCGGCTGAGGGCGGCATGACCGAGATTGGTCTGCCTCCGAACACCAGTTCCGGCTCAGCCAGCGCGGTCAATGAGCAAGGTTGGGTGGTCGGCAATGCGGGCGGCGAGTACTCCGTGCCCTTCTTGTATGCCGATGGCGCGACATACTCGCTGCAAAGCCTCTTGCCCGCCGGCACCGACTGGGATTTCAGCACCAACACGAGTGCGTCGGCCATGGCCATTAGCAAGAACGGCAGCATTGTTGGCACCGCCGTTCATAACGGGCTGACGCATGCCTACCAAATGACGCTGGTGTCCAGCGTCCCCGAGCCCGAAAGCGTGATCTTGATGTTGAGCGGCTTGGGCCTGCTGGCCGCCACCGCCCGCCGGCGTCGCGAGCAGACTCAGGCTTGATCTAGCGCCTGGTTTTAGCCTGAGTCGTCCTTCGCAGCCGCTTCGTTCAGGCGCGGCTGCGGCGCTTGGCTGCAGCGCCCAGCACGCCCAGGCCAGTCAGCAGCAAAGCATAGCTGGCTGGCTCGGGCACGGCGGCCACATTGCCCAGCGTCAGGTCATTGGCCGCCACCCAGGCGAAGTCACCGTTGGGCTGGACGGCGCTGACCTGGAGCACCTCGATGCGGCTGGTCGAGACAAAGCCAAAGAAGCTGCCCGGTGTGGTGTTGTTCACCAGGATCAACTCTTCTGTGCCGTCGGCGTCCAGCACGTTCAGGCGGATGGTTTGGCCGGCCTTGTAGGCGCCCGACTCGTCGGTGCCGAAGAAGAAGCCGCCAACACCGTAGACCTTGTCCGAGAAGTAGCCGAAGGTCAAGAAGTCGCTGGCCTGGTTGGTGGACAACCAGCTGTCTTCGCTGCTGCCTGCGGCATAGAGCGTGGAATCTTCGCCGGGGCCGGCCACCGACCAGGCGGTGTAGCTGTGCTCGCCCGCGGTGCGGCCGACGTAGGCGGGACCTTGAGCCCAAAAGGGCAGGTCGTCCAACTTGTCGACGGCCGGCGCTGAGATGGCTGCCAGATAGGTCGCTTGCGAGTTGAAGAAGGTGATCTCGGCTTGCGCGGCGCTGCTGCCGAACAGCGCGGCTAAGGCCAGAACGGGGGCGGTGAAGTATTCGTGTTTCATAAACATCCTTGAATCTTGTGTGGGCGAGATCGCCGCTCTTGAAGCCAAGGGCTTCGCGGGCGGCGACCGATTTACTTTTCTTGCTGCTGAGTTTTGGTGTTAGCGGGTCTCGCAGCGGCCCAGGCGGGCGCCGGCCTTGACCTTGGCGACTGCCTCTTGCGGGAAGCTCACCAGGGTGTTGCTGCTGCCGCCTTCGCAGACGTAGACCTTCTTCATATCCACCAACCAGGTCATCGAGGCACCGGTCAAGCCGCCGGCAATGGCCGTGCCTGGGCCGTTCAGGGCGATCGGGTTCTCCATGCCGTACTTGGCGGCTTCGACCACGCCTTGCTTGCGGAAGAAGTCGTTCAAGTTCATCCAGCCCAGCTCATCCACCCACATAAAGCCGGCCAGCGTGGTGAAGAAGCTGCCGACGCGGGCCACCATCACTCGGCCGTCGTCGCTGATGCCATTGAGTTGCTGCGGTGGCACGCCGAAGTTGGCTTCCACCCAAGCCGCGCCCTCGGTCTTGCAATAGTCCACGCCGTCCCAGGTCACCAGCGGGAAGTCGGTGCAGTACTTCGGTGAGCTGATGTCGCGCAGCGATTTGGCATCGGTGCCCAGGTAGGGGTTCCACATCATCACGCTGCGGTCGGTGGCCAGGGGCACACGCTGACCATCGGCGCTGACCAGGTCGGCCGTATAGGCCCCGGTCAAAGCGGTCAGGTCCAGCGGTGCGCCTTCTTTGAACCAAGCGTAGGCATTGCTGCCATTGCCTTGACCCACCACCACCTCCGCATTGGCCGAGACACCGGCGGCGCGAATCCAGGGCATCCATTCCAGGTTCAGGCCGTCCAGGCGCAAAGCGCGACCGCCCTTGTCGGCGGTCCAGAGATAGGGCACGACACCGAGCGACTGCGTGCCAGGATCAAAGCCACCGCAGCTGCCATCGGGCTTTTCGTAGCTGCTGTAGCCAACAGCCGAGCGCCCGTCACGGCTCATGCCCCAGCCGTAGCTGGTGGTACCGCTGCCCCATTCGTCGCAACGATTGCTCAGGGCACCCATGGGCACGACCTTGTTGGTGTCGGTGTTCCACAGCGCCATCTGCTTGAGCAGATAGGGGTTGCCGTCCGGGTCGTACTGCACCTCGCCGTCGAAGTTGGCTTCCACCATCATCTTGCGGCCGTCGCCGGTCATCGAACTCATGGCCGAGCCACCCAGATTGAGCGCTTCGGGCGTCAGGCTGGCGCCGGTCTCCGCATCCCAGAGGAAGGGGATGCCTTGTCCAACCACGCCGCCGCCGCGGCGGGCGTCATCAGACAAGCTGGTCACGTAGCCGCCCGTCAAGAAGGTGTACTGCACGCCTTCGTTGCGGCCATTGAAAACCAGATTGGCCGTCTTGGTCACACCGGCCTCGGCCTGGATGGCATTGGCCTTGCAAGGCGTGTCCAAGCTCGGGTCGTTCGTCTCGCCATCGTTCCAATATTCGGCCTGGGACATCAGCATCGTCGGCTGGGTGGGGTAGCCGCCGGCATTGATCTCTTCGATATAGATCACATAGCTCTCGCCCGCCTTCAGGTTGTTGATGCGGAAGCGCCCATCCGGGCCGAGCTGGCCTTGGGTCTGGTCGCCCGACATCACCGAGATCGCGTCGCCCAGCGGGTCCTTCACATTGCGGGCAATGATGTTGATGCCGCTGTAGCCGGTCTTGCCATCTTTCAGCAGCAAGCTGCCGGTGATGGAGCCGGTCTTGCTGAGGTAATCGGCCGTGGGGTAGAGGTTGGAGATGGCGGCGATGTCATCGGGGCGGTCCACCGTGCTCATCTCATAACCCGCCGAGCGGCCCTTGGCCACATTGCTCGGGTCGATGAAGGGGAACATGGTCTCGATGTACTTCGGGTCGATATGGCTGTTCACCGGCCCACGCAGCCAATGGTGCACCGGTGCTACGCAGCCGGCCACGCCGGGGTAGAGGTCACGCCCGAAGTCGGGCGTGCTCATATAGGCTAGCTGACCATTGGTCTGCGAGTGCGACAGATTGATCGCGTGGCCAAACTCATGGGTGAAGATGCCGGCATAACGGCTTCCGCCCACGTCGGCAGGCGGCAGATTGCGTTGGCCGGGCGGCGGTGTTTCGTGGCTGACCATCCAGCCGTTCATCACCGCCGTGGCTTTGACGATGGTTTCGGGGTAGCCGTCGCCGTCGCGGTCTTCGGCGATCTCAGGCATGGCAATGCCCAGCACTTGGTCTTTGGGCACGCCAAAGAACTCCTCCAGCACGCGGCCGTCCACGTCATAGATGACGTAGAAGCCGCCTTCGTTGTACTTGCCGTAAATCAAGGCCGCGGTGGCGCCGTCATTCACGTCCACGCCGATGCTGGGCACCGCAGTGAAGGGTGTGAACTTGGCGGTGTCGGTTTCAGCGCGCCAGGTGGAGGTGGGCACCGAACTCCATTGCTGCAAGGAGAAAGCGGTGATCTTGTTGGCCTGCGCTTCGGTGAGAAAGACGCTGCCGTCATTTTTGCGCGAGAAGGCGCCGACGTCGGTGTAGACCTTGATCGGGCCCTTGCTGGTGTCCCAGCGCAGCGGCTTCAGATTGGAGGGGTTGCCGTCCAGGTAAAGCGGGCCGGCGGCGTGGGTGGCGGCACTGGCCAGCAACAGCGCGGCCAGTGCGGTACAGACTTGGGTGGTTTTCATCAGCGCATCACTCCTGTGGCGATCCAGTTGTTCTTGACGGCGCGGTTGACCAGGCCTTGCAGCACGGCCAAGTCCACAGCGCCCGAGCGTTTGGCCAACATGGTGGTCTCGCTGCTGCGCAGCAGACCGCTATCGACCGAAACGCCATCAAACAAGCCTTCGTTGTTGAAGGCATTGCTGGCCTTGCTGCCATTGATGCTGAACTTGCCTTGGGCCAGGCCCACCGGTGTGCGCAGGCCAGTGGCCGCAGCCGGCTTGTTCATAAAGGTCAGCACTCGCTCACCCACCCGCCAGCTGGGCATGCCTTCGATCTTGGCCGGCAAGAGGTAGCGGCCATCGCTCATCTTGCGTGGCTTGAGCAGGCCGTACTGGCGGAAGCTGTAGCTGCTGCTGGTGTCCAGCGATTGCTTGGCGCTGCCGCTGACTTTGAGCGTCACTTCGGTGAAGGGCAGGCCGTTTTCAATGCCGTCTTTCACCGCCGTGACCTGGCCGCTGACGATCAAGTCCGCCTTGGCAATCATTTGGCTGAGGTTTTGAGGCGGCAGCTGGGTGGCCAGCGCCGGCAGGGCCAGGCAGGCCGAGGCGGCCAGCAGCGCCGTGCCTAGGGCACGGCCGAAGGTGCGCGGTGGCGCGAGGGTGGGGCTAAGAACTCTCATGGCAAAACTCCTGAATGACTGCGGGGAGGAAAGACCAACACAAAGAAATGTGAAAGGCTGCACAGTGAGTGCGGCTCAGGGTTGTGACCTTATCGATTCGTTCTTTTGTGATCCCCCCCCGCCGCGGGTGGGTTGCTGCGCTTTCAGCTAATGGATTACCTGGGCGGCCCAGGGTTTTTGCTGAGCTACGCGCCAGCGGGGTGCACGGCCGCATGGCCTCTGCCCGGCTTTGGTGCTTGCATTCCCCCCAGATGGAGGGGATCAGCTAGGGGATAGCGACGGGGTGAGCGGCCGCAGCCAGCCCCTAGACTTGGCCCATGAGATACGCGGTGAGTGATGGCAGGGTCGAGACCTTGGCGCTGAGCTTGGAGTCAGCCTCCGGCAGCGCGCGTTTACACAATTTGTTGGCGCTGGCCTGGCATCTGCGCCAACGCGATAGCTTGCGAGCCGAGCAACTGCTGGCCGAGTTCTGGCGCTGGCTGCCCCGGCACCGCCTGCCGCTGGATCAGCTCAATGCCCTGACCGCGCGTGCTGCGCTGACCGCTTGTGAAACCGCCTCCCTGTTCTGCCGCTTTGACGATGCGCAGGCCTGGCTGGATCGGGCGCGCGCGCACCTGAATCCCAGCATTGACGTGTACGCCGAGGGCGACGCCTGCCTGGCCGAGGTCTTGCTGCGCAAGCTGAGAGGCCAGCGCTCCGAGGAAATCTCGCTGCTGGAGCAAGCGCTGCGCCTGTTTGAGGCCTTGCCCGATCCGCAACGCCGCGGCGTGACGCGGGCATTGCTGCGCTCTGAACTGGGCCTTTACCTCGCCAACCCAGGCGCCGAGGCCGAGGCCGCGCTGGCCGCCGGCTCGTTGAGCCATGTTGATGCGGCTGAGCAAGAGGACCAAGCGGTGCAGGTCTATGACTTGGCTTCGCGTGCTTTCCCTTTGTGCTTGCGCGCGCCGGCCGAGGCGGCCGCGCTGTTTCAGGCTTCCGGCGCCCTGGCCTTGGAGGTGGGCTTCCTGCGTTTTCATTGCGTGGCGATGATGAACGCCAGCAACGCCTGGTTGGAATTGGGCGATATGGAGCAGGCGGCTCAGTGTTTTGAAGCCGCTGCGCAGCGGGCCCGACAGACCCAATGGCCGGCCTTGATGGGCATGACGCAAACGCAGGTCGGCCGGGTGTTGCGCCTCTTGGGACGTGGGCAAGAAAGCTTGCAAGCGCTGAATGAAGCCTTGGTGCAGTTGCGCGCCGTGCCGCCGGGCCTGATCACCGCCTTTGCTTGCAGCGAACTGGCTTTTGCGCTGCGCTTGGTGGAGCGTCTGCAGGAGTCGGTCGATGTGATGTGGGAGGCCATCCAGCTCTACCGCGAAGGCAAGCACATGTGCAATCTGGCCTTGGCGCTGGCGAGGCAGGCGAAGACGCTGGCTCAGCTGGGTCAGGTCGAGGTCGCCTTGCAAGCGCTGGAGGAGTCCAAGGCGCTGACCGAGCAGTACGGCTACGACACCGTCAAGGTCGACATCAGCGAAGCCATGGCCGAGGTGCATCGGCGCAGCCGTCAGCAATTGCCGGCGCCGCCGGACATGACGGCGCCCACCGCCACCATCCACTTCGCGCAGACCGCTTTGGATCGTGGCCTGGGCATCGACGGCTGGCGCCCGCCGCCGGCCTTGTTGGACTATCTGGCCGAAGCCTGGGCCGAGGCCGAGGGCCAAGCCGACCATATGGCGCAGGCCTATGCCTATTCCCGGCGCGCCCGCCAGGCGCAGCGTCAGGAAAGCAGTCTGGCGATCAAGGATTCACGCGCTTTGTTGCATCTGCTGGGCTATCACAAGGCCGAGCCGGCGATCGCTGCCGTCGAGACTTATGGTTTGGCATCGGCGGCTGTGTCCACGCAGTCCAAGGTGTCGCTGCCGAATGCGGGCGCAGCGACATTGCCGCGCCTTTGTGCAGAACCCGAGTCCGATCTGCTCACCCGCAAGGAGCATGAGGTGCTGGCCCTGCTGGCGCTCAATTACTCCAACAAGGAAATCGCCCAGGCCCTGGGCGTCAGCACCGAAACCGTCAAATGGCATTTGAAAGGCTTGTACGGCAAGCTCGAGGCTGGCTCACGTCGTCATGCGGTGACCCGTGCGCGTAGCCTAGGCGTGCTGCAGATGGGGGCTTGAGACGCACCGGCGCGGTCTTCGCCAAGGCGGCGCCGAGGCCGCCCCCCTAACTTGATATGTCCTGTCCATCCGCTCTTTCTCGTTGGTAGAGTCGAGTGCGCGGCTTTGCGTCCTCACATCAAGGAGTCGGATGATGATGAAGAACACGAGAGTTTGCCGATGGATGCGGGCTGGGGGGCTGAGCCTCCTGCTGCTGGGTAGCGCCGTTGCCGCGCAGGCGCAGAACTATCAAATCACGGGCAATGTCAACACACTGGCGAGCCTGTTCTCCCCGGGGCCGCGCGAAGACCAGAACAACACCTCCCATTTCAGCTGGTACGACAGACCCGAAGCACAGGTGGCGCAGTCGCTGAGCGAGTTCTCACAGGTCAGCAATGGCGGCTATGGCAAGGCCTCCCTGGAGGCATCGATCGGCCGGCTCAAGGCCTTTGCCGAGTCCAGCTATCCCAGCGGCATTCCGGAGCCGCATTACTACGGCTATTCCTTCGGCACTGCGCAGGCGACCTTCGCAGACACGGTCAAGGTCAGCGGTGCCGGCCTGGCCTTGGGGGCGCCGGTGCGCTATGAGTTGCATCTTTGGATTGAGGGGCAGATCAGCCAGCCGAGCTTCGAGGTCGGTGGTCACCTGGCTTCTGAGGGCATTGCCGAGATCCGCCTGATCGACCAGGTCAGCCGGGCGGAAAAGATCTTCAGCTGGAATGCCAAGAACCAAAGCACCGGCTGGTACAGCGTGGCCTTGGATACCGAGGTCGGCCACGATCTGTCGGTGACCGGCATGCTGTATGCCTTGGCCACGGTGGATTCCAGCGCCACCTTGTCCCATTGGGCGCAGTCGGACTTTGGCCACACGGCCAACTTCTATCTGCAGACCTCGCAGCCCGGTTTGAACACCATAGGCGCCAGCGGGCATGACTTCACCCTCAGCGCCGTCCCCGAGCCTTCGGTCGGCGTCCTGATGGCGGCCGGTTTGATGCTGCTCTTGAGCTTGCAGCGGCGCCGTCGAGTTTGAGGGCTAGGTCGGCTGGCGCAAGGCTGGCATCATGCCCAAGCATGAAGCATCTGCCTTGCGCGGCCGAGCATTGGCCCGAGTTCTCTGCCTTGCTGGATCAGGCCCTGGACCTGCCGACGCCAGAGCGTTCGGCGTGGTTGCAGGCCTTGCCCGCTGAGGCGCGGCATTTGCGGTCAGCCCTCACGCGGGTCTTGAGCCAAGACCAGACGCAAGCGCCCTTGCTCGATGCGCCGCGCTTGTCTGTGGCTCAGGAGCCCTGGGGTGATGAGGCTGTGGCCTTTTCTGCCGGGCAGGTCTTGGGGCCTTGGCAATTGCGGCAGCGTCTTGGGCGCGGAGGCATGGGCGAGGTTTGGTTGGCCGAGCGTGGCGACGGTGCTTACCAACGCCAAGTCGCGCTCAAGTTGCCCCATGCACTGGCCTTGGCCGGCCAGGGGCGGCAGCGCTTTTCCCGCGAGCGAGACATTCTCGCGGCCCTGCAGCATCCGCATATTGCGCAATTTTTTGATGCCGGCACGGCCGAGCTCGGCGAGGGGGCGTTGCAACCCTGGCTGGCGCTGGAGTACGTGCCGGGGCGGAACCTGGTGGACGATTGCCGCGAGCGCGGCTTGTCCGTGCTTGAGCGTTTGCGCCTGATGCTGCAGGTGATGGAGGCGGTGCAATATGCTCATGGCCAGTTGCTGGTGCACCGCGACCTCAAGCCGTCCAATGTGATGGTGACGCCGCAGGGGCAGGTCAAATTGCTGGACTTTGGTATCGCCAAACTCTTGCTGCCGGACGCTGAGATGGGCGCAGCCTTAGGTGAAGTCGAGCCAACCCGTCTGTTGCTGGCCACCCCCGCCTATGCCGCGCCGGAGCAGTGGACCGGCGGGCCGGTCAGCGTGGCCACCGATGTCTATGCCTTGGGTGCTCTTATGCACACCGTGCTGTGCGGTCAGCCGCCTCCGCCTTGGCGGGCGGGCCAAGAGCCGGCTTTGCCCTCGCAAACGGTGACTGCCCCGCATGCCGAGCAATGTGGTTTGAGTCTCGCGCGCCTGCAGCGTTCGCTGCGCGGAGATCTGGATGCCCTGATGAGCATGGCCTTGGCATCCGAGCCGAATCAGCGTTATGGCAGCGTGCAGGCTCTCAGCGAAGATGTGCGGCGCTATCTGGCGGGCCTGCCGCTGCGAGCGCGGCGCCTGTCTTGGGCGGCAGGTTTGCGCAAACAACTGCGTCGCCACTATCTCTTGGTGAGCGTCAGTGCCGCTGTGCTGCTGAGTCTTACCCTGGGTTTGGTGGCGACGCTGTGGCAAGCCCAGCAAGCGGCACAGCAGGCTCGGCGTGCCGAGGCGATTCAGCATTATTTATTGGACTTGTTCCGCACCCTGGACCCACGCCAGAGCGATGCTCAAGACCCGGCCCTGGGCATGCGCCGGCTTTTGCAGCAACAGATGGCGCAGATCGAACAGCATCTGCCGCGCGACCCCGAGACCGCTGACGAATTGCTGCGCCTGAGTGCCACGCTGGCGGTGTACCTCAGCGATGAGCCGCGCAGCCTGGACTTGGCTCGCCTGCGCTGGCGCGTCTTGCAGGAGCGCCTGGGCGCCAAGCATTCGCGCAGCGGCGAGGCGGGCTTGTCACTGATCTGGGCTTTGAGGGCGGCAGGGCGGCAAGCGGAGGCCGATCAGGTCCTGCAGGTTTTGGATGCACAACTGCCGGCGCAAGGCTTGCCAAGGGCGGAATGGCTCTTGGCTCGGCATGATCAGTTGCAGGCGGCCGGTGCGAGTTGGCCGCAGCGCTTGGCGGCTGTGCAGCAGGCCTTGCAGCGCTACGAAACCGACGCACCTTTGGACAGTGGTCATGTGGCCGCGCTGCAGCATCTAGCGGCCTTGCAACTGGAGGCGCAGCAATGGGCGGCCGCGCAATCGACCTTGTCGCGGGCGCTAGCCCTGGTGACGCGGGCTCAGCCGGCCATCGCGCTGGATCATGCGCGCTTGCTGGGCCTGCGCGCCCAGTTGTGGGCGGCCTTGCAGCAGCCGCAAGCGCAGGCCAATGATCTGGCGCAGGCGGTTCAGTTGTTGCGCGGCAGTTTGGGTCTACACAACCCCTTGGCTTGGCCCTTGCTGGCGCAGCAGCAGGCCTTGGGCTGCGCAGCGAACGCACCGCCAGAGGCTGCGGCGCTGACGCGTACGCTGTGGCAGGAGCTGCAGCCGCTGCTGGCGGCCCGCGCTGCTTCCCATGTCGAGGGCCAGAGGGATGTCCGCGCCCAGCGCTTGCGCGATCAGGCCGCGCTTTGCGCCTTGCTCAATCGCTGAGCATGCTGAGCAGCAGCATGCGCGCCTTTTGCCAATCGCGCCGCACACTGCGCTCGGTCAGCCCGAGATGCTCAGCGATCTCGGCCTCGCTGAGACCGCCGAAGTAACGCATCTCTACCACCTGGGCCAAGCGCGGCTCTTGGGTCTGCAGGGCCAGCAAGGCTTCATGCACGGCCAAGACGGCCGGTTCGCTGCTGGGGTCTTGCAGGCTGCCCAGCAGCTCGGTGTCGAGGCTGAGATCGGCTTGCCCGCCGCCGTGCCGCGCGGCAGCCTGCTCGCGCGCCAAGTCCACCACGACGGAGCGCATCACCTGGGCGGCATAAGCCAAGAAATGGCCGGCGCTGGCGAACTCCGGCGCTCGCGCGCTGTCCTGTGCATGCACCAGACGCAGATAGCTTTCATGCACCAGGGTGGTGGTGTCGAGTGGCAGGTTTTGTGGCCCGTGATTTCGGAGTCGCGCATGCGCAATCTGTTTGAGCTCTTGATACAGCGTAGCGTCGCAGGCGAGGGCGCCTGGGCCCTGGCTTAGACCACGGGACGCGCTCATGGTCGCTTCATGCCCTTGGCGGCTTCCAGCCCGCGACGGCAGGGCCGAGCAGGTGGGCGCGCAGTTCGGCCCAACCGACTTCGGCCTCGGGCGGCCAGGCTTGGCCCCGCTCTAAGCTGTGCTCCAACAGCAATTCAAGCTGCTCGGCTTTGGCACCGGCCGCGGCCAGGCCCAGAATCATGAGCACGCTTTTCAAGCTGTGGGCGAGGTGCCGCAAAGCCGCTCCATCCGCCTTGATGCAAGCCAGCTCGCCGTTTTGTACATCGGCCGGGAACTGCAGCTGGCAAGACTGGCGAAAGGACTGATACAGCGCGGTATTGCCACCAAAGTTGTGGTCCAGCGCCTGCTGCAAAGCGGCCTCGTCCGCGGAGACGCAGGGTGCCGAACTGGCGCTTGGCTCGCTGCTGACCTCCGCCAGCGCTTCGCGCACACAGGCTTGCAAATCCGCCAGCGGGCAAGGTTTGGACAAAAAGCGCCAGACGTCCAGTTCGCGCAATTGCTGCTTCATGGCCGTGGGTTGTGCCGCGCTGTAAACCACCAGCCGGGCGCCTGCTCGCAGACCCGGCTGGGCCTTCAAGTCGGCCAGCAGCTCGCGCCCGCTGCGGTCGGGCAAGGACAGATCGGTGATCAGGAGATCTACCGGCGCTTGCTGCAAGGCTTGGAGGGCCGCACCCACCGAGGCGCAAATGCGCAAGTCCAGCGCCATGTCTTCCAAGGCCATGGTCACGAATTGCTGCAAGGCGGTGTTGTCTTCGACCAGCAGCACGCGTGCAACCATGGCTTTGTCCTCAGCTTTGAGTGGCGGTTTTGTGGGCCATGGTCTTGAGCAAGGGCGGCAAGTCCATCACCAGTCGCGGTTTGTGCACCACCGGCACGTCGCTGAGCGCGAAGGCGTAGGGCGCACGTTGAGCTTCGTCCAGCGAGGTCAGCACGATCAATTGGCTGCGGGCGAATTGAGGCTGCGAGCGCAGGGCGGTGATCAAGGTTGGCCCGTCAATGCCGGGCAGCAAGATGTCAACAATCAAGATATCGGGTTGCAACTGGCCGAACATGGCCAGGCCGACGATGCCGTCGCTGGCGATGTGCAGGTCCAGTTCGGGGAATTGCTGCTCGATCAGCAGACCCACCAGCTTTTGAAAATGCACCGAGTCTTCAATCAGCAGCAGGCTTTGGCGCCCACTCGAGGGCGTGCTGCTGGTTTTGGTGGGCGTCGGCTTGCTGCTGGCTTCGTCCAAGGGCATGGCGCTGCTGCTGGAGCGGCGCTCCAGCCAAGCCTCGACCGAGGCGCGATCAATGCGGCGGTGGCCACCCGGGGTCTTCCAGGCGGTCAGTTCGCCGCGATCCACCATCAGCTGAATTGAGCGCACGGCCATGCCCAGGCGCCGCGCCACCTCCAGGGTGCTGTAGTCCTGCCCCGTCGCGTCTTTCATTCGTTCTTGTGAAGTCATTGTGCGATTTTGCCGAATATCCGCCGAAGAATTCAGCATTCGTCTCGAATTTAATTGATAGAAATGATATCTTTGCTACATGTTCTGGCTTTGCAGGAGATGGTGATGAAAAAGATTCTGTTGGTCGATGATCATGCCGACATTCGCCGCCTGATCCGCATGACCTTGGAATTTGAAGACTACGAGATCCATGAGGCTGCGGATGGCGAATCGGCCTTGCGCATCGCAAGCCAGGTGCGACCCGACTTTGTGCTGACCGATGTGATGATGCCGGGCCCGGTGGACGGCCTGGAGGTCTGCCGGCGCATCAAGGCCGACCCGGAGCTTTGCGACACCCATGTGATGGTGGTCAGTGCCCGGGGTCAAGCGCGGGACCGCGAAGCCGGGCTGCAGGCCGGAGCTGACACCTATTTGGTCAAACCCTTCAGCCCTTTGCAGCTGATCGACAGCCTGTCGCAACTGTGGTTGGCCCAATGAGCGAGTTCGACATGATGTTCAGTGCCAGCCCCAACTTCGCGCCCAACCCAGCCATGCCTGTGCTGATGCCCGATGAGCACAGCAACAAAGTCTTTGATGAAGCAGCCACAGCACAGATGGAATGCATCATTGCCGACCTGGGTCGCATGTACCGCGAGCGCAACCAGGCCTTGCGGGAGGTCGCGCGTGCTCATCATGACGCCTTGTTGCGCCTGTCCTTGGCGGCCGAGTTTCGCGATGACGACACCGGCGTGCACATCATGCGCATCGGTTTCATGGCCGAGGCGCTGGCTTTGCTTGCCGGCCAACCGCGCAGCTTTGCGCAAATGTTGCGACGCGCCGCCCCCATGCATGACATCGGCAAGATCGGTGTGCCCGATGCGGTGCTGAAGAAGCCGGGCGCCTACACCCCGGAAGAGCGTCAGGTGATGAACAAGCATCCCTTGATCGGCGCGGAGATTCTGGGTCGTTCGCGCGTGCCCTTGTTCAAGATGGCGGCCGAAGTGGCCATGACCCACCATGAACGCTGGGATGGCGGCGGCTACCCGATGGGCTTGGCCGGCGAGGCCATTCCCTTGAGCGGACGCATCGTCGGCGTGGTTGACTTCTTCGACGCCTTGACCATGGACCGCTGCTACCGCCCGGCGCTGCCGGATGAGCGGGCGCTGCAGATGTTGCAAGAGCAGCGCGGCTTGGCCTTTGATCCCAAGCTGGTGGACTTGATCATCGAGCATGCCGAGACACTGATTGCGCTGCGTGAGCACATCAACAAAGAACCGCCAAGTTTTGAAGACTTGGTCGAAGCGATTGATTGATGGCGCCATAGCAAGGAGTCGCTGTGATGAAAAGCGTCGTTTCCAAGGAATCCCTCCCGGCCCGCGCAGACTCCTGTCGTCCGGCCAAGCCCTGGTGGTGGATGGTCGCGGCCGGCTTGACGGCGCTCATGTTCTTGCTGCATGTGTCGGGCGCTCTGCTGCAAGCGCCAGCCCCGACATCTAGTTTGATAACAGCCAGCTCCGGTGCGCTGTTCAGCGCCGCCTGGCTGGGTGAGCTTTGCATGGTGCTGCTCTTGGGTTTGGCGCTCTATGAATGCCGGGCCGGGCGGCGCGCGCGCCATGCGCTGGACGCGGCGCACCGTCGCCTAGCGCAGCGCGAACAGGAGCAGCGGGTGCTCTTGCGCAGCTTGCAAGAACTGGTGTTTCGGGTCGACGCGGCGGGCGTGATCACCTACGTCAATGCGCGCTGGTCGCGAGTCAGTCAAAAGCGACTCGACGATGCCGTCGGCATGCGGCTGGTGGATTTGGTGGAGGAGGCGGACCAAGCGCAGGTGCAGGCGCTGCTCAGACCTGGGCCGCTCCCATCCGGGCACAGTCCAGACTCGACCGCTGCCGAGCGCAAGATCGAGGTCTCGCTGAAGTCCCCCGATGGTCGGCTGCGCCGCTGTGAGCTGGCGGTGTTGCCCCTATATGAGGCGGGGCGTTTGATAGGCTTTGCCGGCAGTGCGGTCGATGTGACCGATCGTTTTGAGGCGCAAGGAAAGTTGCAGCAGCAGCTTGCGTTCTCGGCCCTGCTGCAAGAGATCAGCCCTTTGCCGGTGTCCATGTTCGATGCCGAGGGCCGCTATGTGACCGTCAACCATGCGTGGGAAGAATTCATGGGGCGCGGTCGCGCCGACGTGGTGGGCACGCGTGTGGGCGCGGCCTTGAGCGATGCGGAACGCGAGATGCATGCGCAGCATGACCGACGCTTATTACAGTCCGGTGGGCGAATCAGTTATGAACATCAGTTGCTGCACCATGACGGCGTGCGCCGCGACATGCTAATCACCAAGGTCTTGGTGCCCGATTTGAACGGCGGCGTGGCCGGCATCTTGTGTACCTTGATGGACGTCAGCAACTTCCGCGCGGCGGAGCGCGCCACCCGTGAAGCGCGCGACGAGGCGCAAGAAGCCTCGCGTGCCAAGTCTGAGTTCATCGCCAATATCAGCCATGAGCTGCGCACGCCTTTGCAAGCTATTTTGGGCTTCTCAGAACTGGGCATGGTGCGCGGCCGCGCCGACCCCAAGCTGGCCGGCATGTTCAGCGATGTGTATGCGGCCGGCCAGCGCATGTTGGCCCTGGTCAATGACTTGCTCGATGTCTCCAAAATCGAGAGTCCGGTCGGCACTTTTGATCTGGAAACCTGCGATCTGCGTGGCCCGGTGCAGGCGGTGCTGCAGGAGTTGGAGCCTTTGATGGCCAAGCGCTTGCTGCAACTCTCAACCCGCATGCCGATGCAGCCCTTGATGGCCAAGGTGGACCCTTTGCGCTTCCAGCAAGTGATCCGCAATGTCTTGGCCAATGCGATCAAGTTCTCACCGGATGCGGCCTCCATCGACGTGGTGGCCAAGTTGAATGAGGCGGGTGAAATCCATATCAGCGTGGCCGACCAGGGGCCCGGCATACCGGGTGGGGAATCCGAGCAGATCTTCGAGGCCTTTGTGCAGTCCAGCCAAACCAAGGACGGCTCGGGGGGCACGGGCCTGGGCCTGGCGATTTGCCGCAAGATCGTCGAAGTGCACAAGGGGCGCATCTATGCGGAGAACCGCAGCGGCGGAGGCGCCGTCTTCCACATCGTGCTGCCGCAGCGTCAGCCAGGCGATACGCAAATCAGCCAAATCAGCACAGAGAGTCAGGCGCAAGAGCTCAGCTTGCTCTGCTGACACCGCAGGCGGCCTCAGCTGCAAGCCCTGGGCCCTTGAACCGATGTGGGCTCGTCAGCGTGCAGCCGGTTTGGGTTCCCCCAAATAGTGGCGCAGCCATTGGCGCATTTCCCACTGTACATGTCCGGCCGATTCGCGGGCGTTGTACCCGTGGGCTTCGAGCGGCAGCAGCACATAACGTACGGTGCCACCGGTGCCCACCATGGCTTGATAGAGGCGCTCGCTCTGCAGCGCCGGTGTGCCCGAGCGGTTGTCGGTTTCGCCGTGAATCAGCAGCAGCGGCTCCTTGATCTGATTCGCATACAAAAAGGGCGAGAGCTTCAGATAGGTATCGCGGGCCTCCCAGAGCGAGCGTCGTTCGCTTTGGAAGCCAAACGGTGTGAGGGTGCGGTTGTAGGCGCCGCTGCGGGCGATGCCGACCTTGAAGAGGTCGGTGTGGGCCAGCAGATTGACGGCCATGAAGGCGCCGTAGCTGTGGCCGCCAATGGCCACACGCTTGGGGTCGGTGACGCCCAGTTCCTCGGCTTTCTCGATGATGGCGCGCGCACTCAGGGTGATCTGCTCGACGAACTCATCGTTGACCGTTTTGGCGTCGCCGACGATGGGCATGGTGGCGTCGTTCAGCACCACATAACCTTCCAAGGCGAGCAGCACCGGGCTGATGCCGCTGAAATTGGGGAAGCGGTTCGGTGAGCCACTGACCTGGCCGGCTAGCGCCGCGTCATTGAACTCCAGCGGGTAGGCCCAGACCAAGGTGGGGCGCGCCTCGCCGTCTTTGTAGTCAGGCGGCAGATACATCCAGAAGGACATCTCGACCCCGTCATCGCGCTTGAAATGCACCAGCTCGCGACGAATCTTGCGCAGCAAAGGAGGGCTGTTAGGCGCTTGAGTTAGGGCGACGGAGCGCGCCGCAGCAGGGGTGGCCACCGCATTGCTCCCCAGGACTTGCAGATGCAAGCTGGGGGCGCTGTTGATGCTTTCGTGCAGGGTCAGCAGCTGATTGCCGGGCAGCAGGTCAAGGGGCTGTTCAAAGAGCTTGTCGCTGGACTGAAACAGGCGCTGGCTGCTGCCATCGCGCAGCGAAAGCCGGTCCAGAAAGGGGCGGTCGCCCTTGGGGCTGGCGCCCTGGCCCAGCATCAGCAAGGCGCCGCCCTGAGTTTGCGCCAGCGCGCGGCCGCGCTGCGGGTCTGTGCGTATCAAGGGCGTGCCAGGGTGGCGGTAACGCTCACGCAGGGCGTGTTCAAACAAGGTGCTGACGCTGCCGCCGCGCAACATCAGCAGATAGCTGCGGGTCCAGGCGCGCAAGGGGTCTTCTTCGCTCAGCAGCGCCTGTTGGCCATCGTCCAGAAAACGCATGCCGCTGAAGCGATTTGGGATGCGCAGCAGCTCCTGCGCCTCGCCGGTGTAGGGCGGGTCCAGGCGCATCAAACGATCGCGGTGCGGCGCACGGGTGGCGGGGTTGCCGCCGTCCAGAGCCTCCACCCAGAACACCGCGCCATCTCGGTTGGGTGAAGCAAAAAACAGGCGCGGACCGGGCAGCACCCCGTTGATGGCGACGCCGCGTTTGAGCGGCAGGCGGGCGATTTCGCGCAAGACGCTGCCATCGGCGCGCCGAACCTCCACCACCTGCGGGAAGTCGTCCCAGGTCAGGCTGTAGCTGAAGGGGCGGGTGATGCGCTCGGTCAGCAGCGTGTCTTCATCGCCGATGCTGGCCACGCTGAAGAACAGGGCCGGCGCACCGAGCTTTTTGCTTTGCAGGGATTGCAGATGCACGCGGGTCAGCTGCGACAGCGCATAGTGCTCCAGCAAGGCTTCGTCATACGGCGAGTTCAGCAAGTCGGCATAGGTGCGCTCGGGCGAGGCGCGGCCGCTGCTCTCACGGACCACCGGCGCGTTGGGCACCTTGGGTTCTTGCGGGGCCTTGCCGCGTTTGTCCGGCACGGCCAATAACACCAGTTCTTGCGGGCTCAGCCAGGCCAGCTCACCTTGGCTGAGCACATTGTTCAGTTTGAGACCGGGCACGCGGCGCAGCTGGCCGCTGGCGCTGTCGCCGACCCAGAGTTCATTGCTCTGGGCCCCACGTCGCTCCAGCAGAAAGCGCTGGCCGTCGGGTGCCCAGCTGAAGCTGTGGAAGTAGCCGCCATCGGCGGCGTTGGCCGCACCCAATTCAACAATGCGCTCGGGCGCTTGAGGATTGAGCAAGGGGCGCAGGCGCAGGCTTTGAATCGCGCTGGTTTGGCTGGGCTGGCCCGTCGCTTCGTCGAAGCGCAGGCCGGCGAGCTTGCGGGTCGGCCGGGCCAATTCCGCCAGGCTGCTGAAGCGCCGCGGCTCCAGCAGGGCCAGCGTGTGTTTGTCCGGTGAAATGAGGTGTTTGGGCAGGGCTGGCGCATCCAGCAACTCCCGCACGGCCTTGCTCGGCTGTTGGTAAACCACAGACTGTGGCGCCGCCTGCAAGCTCAGGCTGCAAGCGATCAAACCCAGCGCCATCAGGCTTAGGACGCTGCGAATACGACAAAGACGGGAGCGCAAGATGGTGGACAGCTCAAACACGGAGTAAGGAGGGCGAGGCCAGGCCGGGCTCAGCCGCAGCGAGCGAGAAAGCGTATCAGATCGGCACAATTCATGGCCTGCTCACGCGCATTCATCCGCCCAGCGACCCGGCCAACAGCGAGAAGCTCAAAAAAGCCAGCAAGGTGGAGCTCAGGATGATGCGCGCCACCCGGCCATTGTCGGCGCCATAGCGCTCGGCCAGCATGGCGACATTGCTGGCGCTGGGCAGGGCGGCGGCCAAGGTCAAGATGCTCAAGTCGAACTGAGCCAAGGGCGCGCCCACGCTTTGTGCCGCCAGGCCTATGCCCATGACCAAGGCTGGATGCAGGATCAATTTGAGCAAGGCCACCGGCAAGTACTGCGCCATCGGCGTGCGGCTGTGGGCATGCTGGCCGGCGCGCCAAAGCACCGCGCCAATGGTGAACAAGGCCACCGGCGTGGCGGCATCGCCCAGCATTTTGATGACGCTGGCGAGCGGGCCGGGCAAGGTCCAGCCCAGTGCGGCCACACCAAGCCCGGCGGCGATGGCCCAGGGCAGTGGGTTGGACAGCGCGCCGCGCAGCGCTTGGATGCACGCCTGCCGAGCATTGCCGGGGCCGGCGTCATGGGCGCGCGCCAGAGCAATGCACAGAGAGCTGGTGAAGAACAGGTCGATCAAGATGGTGCAGATGACCGGCCCGGCCGCCGCTTCGCCGCGCAGGGCCACCAAGAGCGGTACCCCCATGAAGCCGGTATTCGGGAAGGCGGCTACCAAGGCGCCAAAGGCCGCGTCTTTCAGCCCCAAGCGAGGCGAGCGGGTCAGGGTGATGGTCAGTGCCACCATCAGCAGGGCCACCAAGAGGTAGAGCCCCAGCAGCCAGGGATTCAGCAAGGTCGCTAAGGGGGTGCTGAGGCCGAAGCGGAAGAGCAAGCAGGGCAGGGCGAAGAACAGCACAAAACCATTCAAGCCCGGGATCGCCTCTTCGGCCAGCACGCCACGCTGCGCCGCCAGGTAGCCACACAGCACCAGGGCGAAAAAAGGCAGGGTGACGGCGAAGATGGATTGCATGGCGGCCCGCAGTATCTCAAGTGCGCCTTGCTGGCGGCTGAATGCTGAGCCAGGCCGATTCGCAGCTTGCTTGCTGTGCCTGAGCCCTTCACTGGGCCAAGAAATTCACGGACTTGCGTGAGCGATTGCGCATCACCCCCGGATTACGGGGGCCTGCATGGGGCCGAATGGCGGGCCCGTCCCCTACCATCCCGGCATAAACCCTATGCGCATGCCCGAACTCGCTCTCCCCCCACCCGCGTCCCAAGCTTTGCTGCGCGAAGGCGCTGCCCTGGGCGTCTGGCGCTTGTGCGCCGCCCTGCATGGCCGCGAAGCGACCCAAAGCGGTCAGTGGTACAGCGCCAAACATGCCTTGGCCGCGGATCAACGCTGCAATGTGCTGGTCTTGCCGCGCAGCGAGCGCGCCGCCGGCATCATGCTGCGCTTCGGTGATTTGGCCGGAGAGATGGGCCATTTGGATCATCCCGTCATCAAGGTGCCGACCGACAGCGGCGTCACCAATGATGGCCAACCTTATATGATTTTTGCGGCCGCCGAGGGCCAGCCCATTGCGCGGGCCTGCACCTCGCTGCCTTTGCGCGAGCGCCTGCAACTGATCGTTCAGCTCTGCGACGCGCTGCGTCATGCCCATCAACAAGGCTGGCTGCTGGCCGAGATCGACCCCGCCATGCTCTGGGTGGACTCCAGCCGCAAGCTCAGCCTGATGGCCATGGGTCTCTTGCCCATGCCCGATCCGGCCGATCCTTTTGAGCGCGGTCAGAGCCTGGGCTCGGCGCCAGGATTCGCCAGCCCCGAGACCCTGGCCGGCGATCCGCCAAGCCTGGTCAGCGAGGTCTACGGCGTCGGTGCTTTGATGTGTTTGTTGGTTGACGGGCGCTTGCCCAGCCAGTTCGGTGCCGACCCCGAAGCGGCCTCGCCGGCGTCTTCATGGCCGGGTTTGTCGGCGGTAGAACGCTTCAGCCTGGATGCTTTGTGCGCCAAGGCCGTAGCGCCGCGTGCCAGCCGTCGCCACGCCGGGGTCGAGGCCTTGGCGGAAGACTTGCGCGCCTGGCTGGCCGGAGAGAATCATTCGGCGCTGGCTTTGACGCCCATGCCTGCAACCGCCGCGTCGATGGAACGCGAGTCTGATGTGGCGACTTGGCCGCCGCAAACCCACCCGCTCAAAAAAGCGGCTGGAGCGGTGGCGGTCTTGGCCAGCTTGGCCGGTCTGTCTTGGGGCGCTTGGCAAGGCCTGCAAGTTTGGCAACAGTCGCAGACCACAGCGACACATAGCGCGCTGACCACGCCGTCAGCGGGCCGGCCCAGCATGAGCCCAAACACGACTTCGGCGATACCCGCCAAGAAGTCAGCGCCGCTTGTCAGCACGCTTGAGAAGTCGCCTCAGAACGCCAGCCATGCGGCTTCGGCAGGCGCGGCTTCTTTGCCGGCGACTGTGTCAACGGCACCCAAGGCGCAAGCCCCGGTGAAGCTTAAGCCGGAATTGCTGGCGCAGGAAAGCGCGCGGCCCGTCACCCAAGCCAGCGTTCAGAGCACGGAAAAAGCGGCCAGCGAGTAATCAGACCGCGAAGACACGGACCGCGAATTCACGGCCAGCCAACTGGCCGCCGACTTCAAACTGGCTGAGCACCGGCCCGGCCGGCTTCCACCGCGAAGCGCGCCGACACGTCCACCGGACTGGCCGCATCCCAGAGTTCGCGCACCGAACGCAACTCCACCTCCAGGCGCTCACTTCGCAAGGCGAAGCTCATATAGCCATGCTGGTCGCTGCGGCCATAGCGCAAATGCGGGTTGTGACCCATGGCCTTGCTGACGCGGGCTTGGTCCAGGCCCTGGCTGCTGATGGAGGTGCCACAGAACTCGGTGGCGATCACCGGGCTGGCTGGGTCAGCAAAGTCCAGCTTCAGGTCGGCCACATAGTTGGCATGCACATCGCCGCCCAAGACCACCGCGTTTTGCGGCTTGGCGGCTTGCATATCGCGCAACAAGCGCTCACGGGCGGCGGGGTAGCCGTCCCAGCCATCGGTCCAATATACCGGGCTTTGTGCCGGGTCGGCCTGCCAGTTCATGCGCGCCATCAAGGTCTGCTGCGCCAAAAGATTCCAGGGGCGGCTGCTGTCCCAACTCTGGGCCAAACGCATTTCTTGAGCGGCGCCCAGCAGGCTGCGGCGCGGGTCCAGGAAGTCCGGGCACTCTTTCACCGAGAGGGTGTTGGAACCTCCACGGCCCGGCTTGGGGCAGACCTGCGGATCGCGCCACTGGCGGTCGTCCACCGTGATGATGCGCGCCAATTGGCCCCAGTCATAGCGGCTGAACAGGCGGAGATCACTGCCGCGTGGGCGCATCGCCTTGGTGAAGGGCATGTGCTCCCAATAAGCTTTGGCGGCGGCGATGCGACGTTGCGGGAAGTCGGCTTCCAGGCCTTGTGAATGGTCACCGGCCCAGTCGTTGTCGACCTCGTGGTCGTCCCAGATGATGATCCAGGGCGCGCGCGCATGCATGGCTTGCAAGGCCGGGTCGCTCTTGTACTGGGCATAACGCTGGCGATAGTCAGACAAGCTGCGGCACAAACCGCCATGGTGCACACGGGGCGAGGGCCCGCTGGCCGAGGCGTTCGAAACCGACGCGTACTCATAGATGTAGTCGCCCATAAAGAGCACCAGATCCAGATCTTGTCGTGCCATATCGGCCCAAGCGGCATAACGGCCATGGTCCCAGCGCTGGCAAGAGGCGATAGCAAAACGCAGCTGCTGTACCTTGGCATCGGCTTGCGGGGAGGTGCGTGTGCGGCCGACGCTGCTGCGTGCGCCCAGGGCGCTGAAGCGGTACCAATACCAACGGTCTGGTTTCAGTCCGCTGGGCTCGGCATGCACGCTATGGGCATCGGCCTCGACCGCCATCTCGCTGCCGCGCGCCACGATGCGCTGGAAGGCCTCGTCCTCGGCCAACTCCCACTGCACCTCGGCTTGCGGCGGCAGGTCGGAGCCGGTCAGGCGCGTCCACAGCACCAAGCTGTCGGCACGCGGGCAGCCCGAGGCCAAGCCCAAGGCAAAACGCTGCGCGGCGTCCGCGGCGAAGGCATGGCGAATGAAGAGCGGAGCGCTGCCGGCGGCCAGGGCGGCTTGCAGCAGTTGGCGACGTTGAGGTTGGCGTGCTGTCATGGGAAGTGGGCTCGTACGGATGGGCGTCAGCATAACGAATGAGCCCGCGAGTGAAGAAATCGTGACAGTGCCAGAGCCACTGCCCGCGCCGCTATGATCCGCCGCCGGCCGCGCTCAGGTGGCCGCGCCATGTGACCCAGGATGACTTCTGCATGATCAAGCCCAGTCGCAATCACAAGAGCAAGAGCTACAACAAAAGCAGTCGCAGCTCCAATCTGTGGGCCTGGCCCATGGCGGCCCTCAGTGCCACGGCCGGCCTGGCTCTGGCGGCTCACTACCCTTTGTCGCCGACGGCCGCCATCGTCTTGTTCTTGCTGGCTTCTGGCTTGGCCTGGCGCTTTTGGACGCTGACGCCCTGGGCGCTCGCGATCTTGCCTGTCATCGGCCTGGCCCCTTGGACCGGTTGGATCACCTTTGAAGAGCTGGACCTCTTGGTGCTGGCCTGTGCTGCGGGGGGTTATGTCGCGCTGGGACTGGGCGCCGGCATCAAGGATTCAGTATCCAGCTGGCGTCGCCCCTTGAGTTTTTCTGCAGGGGTGTGGATCTTGATGCTGGCCTTTGCCGGCTCGGTCTTGCTGTCTATTGAGCGCGGCTTTGCCGATGCGGGTGGTTTCCAGTTTGGCTGGTACCAGGGCTATCACGAGGCGATGAACAGCCTGCGTCTGGGCAAGAGCTATTTGATGGCGCTGTGGTTGCTGCCTTTGTGGTTGCGCGCGGCGGCGTCGCGGCCGCAGCAGTTCAGCGATGGCTTGCTTCTGGGCGTGTCCTCCTTGCTGGCGCTGGCCAGCGCGGCGGCTTTGTGGGAACGGGTGGCATTCCCTGGTTTGATGAACTTCTCCAGCGACTACCGCAGCACCGCGCTGTTCTGGGAAATGCATGTGGGTGGCGCCGCTTTTGATGGTTGCTTGGCCATCGCCATGCCGTTTGCGCTGCATTTCCTGATGCGCGCCCGCAAGGCCCAGAGTTTTGTCATCGCTATGGCCTTGATGCTCTTGGCCACTTATGCCAGTTTGACCACCTTCTCTCGCGGTGTGTATCTGGCGGTCCCGCTGAGTGTGGCGGTCTATGTCGCTTTGCGTTATGCGCAGTCGCGGGCATCGGATTCGCCAAATCAGACTTCCTCTGGTGCAGGTCCGAATTTGCCGCTGCTGGGCGGCTTGCTGATGGTGGGGGGCTATGGCGCTGCGGCGCTCATGATGTTCATGGCTGGCGGTTACCGCGCTTTGCTGGCGCTCTTGGGCGTCAGCCTGATCTTTGTCTTGATGCCACCTCGCCTTTTGCAGGCGCGACGCTCGCAAGGCGTGGCCAGCTTGGCGCTGGGTGCCTTGATTGCGCTGCCTTTGGCTGCGCTGTGCTGGAGCGTTTCAGCGCATGTGCCCAAGGCGGCCTACGGCCTTTACGCCTTGGTGTTTGTCATGGCGCTCGGCCTGCGCTGGTGGCCGCGGCCGGGCCGTTCGCAGCTGCTCTACGCTTGCGCTGTGGACACCTTGTGGTTCTGGCTCTTGGCCAGCAGCGTCATCGTGGCGGACTACTGGGCTGAGGGGCAAAGCCTGCGTTTGGCCGCAGCGGCGATGGCGATCCCGGCGCTTGTGGCCGTGCTGATGCGGATGTGGCCAAGTTTGTGGCCGTTTGCGCAACTCTCGGGCTTGGCAGGCTGGCGCGCCCGCGCCGGGCTTTTCGGTGCGGTCGTCTTGTTGATGGCGGTGATCTCTACGCTGATGGCTGGCTCCTATATGCGCGACCGAAGCGCCACTTCGGGCGGCGATATGCAGGTTCGCCTGGAGCATTGGCGGCAGGGCATTTCGATGCTGCACACGCCGACCGAGCGCTGGTTGGGCAAGGGCAGTGGCCGTTTTGTGGCCAACCACTTCTTCATTGGCCCTCAGTCGGAGCAAACCGGCGACTACCGACTCAAAACCGAGAATGGCCGCAACTATCTATTGCTGACGGCGGGTAAGCATGTGCAGGGTTGGGGGGAGATGTTCCGCATCAGCCAGCGCATCAGCGCGCCGCAGGGGGCCTCCCGCCTGAAGCTCACCTTGCGGGTCAAGCAAGACATGGGTCTGCACACCGAGGTTTGCGAAAAGCACCTGCTCTACAACGAAGACTGTTTGATCAAGCAGACCTACTTCAAAGCGCAGACCGGCGGCTGGCAAACCCTGGACGTCGACTTGGGTTCAAGCCGACCCATGGGCGGCGACTGGTACGCGCCGCGCCTGATTGCGTTCTCTGTGGCGGTGGAAACACCCGGTGCGGCGGTGGAGATCGCTGAGATGCAACTCACTGACAGCCGCGGCGAGCCCTTGCTGAAGAACGGCGACTTCAGCGCCGAAATGGCGCATTGGTTCTTCTCCAGTGACCGCCACCACATGCCCTGGCACATCAAGCAAATGGCCCTGCATGTCTGGTTCGATCAGGGCCTGCTGGGCCTGGGTCTGCTGAGCGTGCTGGTGGGACTGGCCCTGGTTCGTCTCAGTTTTGGGCGCGGCCGTGGGCACGAGCTCGCGCCAGCGGTGGCGGCGGGGCTGGTGGGCTTTTTGGTGGTGGGCTTGTTCGACAGCTTGCTGGATGCTCCGCGCATGGCCTTCTTGTTCTACCTGATGACCTTGCTGGGCCTGGGCTTGCGCGGCACGCCGACTACGCCGTCGGACCCTGCCGATGCAGCCTCAGTCCGGAGTCCTCACCCCCCATTGCCGCGCTAAGTCGCGCAGCACGCCGCTTTGCCGCAGTGCTTCCAGGCTTCGGTCCAGCGCCTGGCGCAGCTCTTCGCCTTGTGGGGTGCGGGGGTAGGCGAAATGCCCCGCCTGTACTGCAATCGGGGGCTGCAGTGCCTGAAACTGCTGCGCGAGGCCCATGGATTCCAAGACCGGCGCGGTATTGCGCTCATTGCTGGCCAGCAGCTCGATACGGCCGCGCTGCAACATGCGCAGGCCGGTGGCCACATCACCCGGGTTGCTGATCAAGAGCTTGCTGCGTGCTTGCTCCAGTGCATTGCCATAGGCCCAGCCCAAGACCAGGCCCACCGAGCGTCCGCTCAGCCGGTTCCAGTCGCCCGTCCACAGCGAGGCAAGGGCCGGGCTGGCGTAAAAGACCAAGGCGTCTTCGTAAAAAGCCAGTTCCGAGAACAAGAAGCGCGCCAGCCGCTCCGGGCTGCGGTAAGGACCGATCAAGACATCGGCCTGGCCCAGCTCCACCATCATCTGCGCGCGCGCCCAGGGCAGGGCTTCAAACCGGACCGTGTGGCCCTGCTGTGCAGCGGCCTTGCTCAGCAAGTCGACCGCCAAGCCGCGTGCTGGCCCCTTGGCATCCCATTCAAAGACGCGGGGGAACTGTGTGCCTACGGCCAGCAGTTCTCGGGCCTGCGCCGCTCCACCATGCAGGGTGAACAGCAGGGCCCAAAGCAAGTGGCGGCTCGTGGTGCGAAGCCACCGGAGCCATTCGTGGCCATTGCGGGTCAAAGCGTTGATTCGCATGCTGAGCAGATTATGGGGGGCGGGCCGAGGGCTTTGCGCGATTGGCTATCATCGCCCGTCCTCCTGTCTCGCTGCCATGTCTGCCAAGCCCGCTACCACCCTCAATCCCGCCCAAATGCAGGCCGTTCACCACCTGGACGGCCCTTGTCTGGTGATCGCCGGGGCGGGCTCGGGCAAGACCAGCGTCATCACGCAAAAAATTGCGCGCCTGCTGCAGGCCGGCTATGCGGCCAAGAATATTGGCGCCATTACGTTTACCAACAAGGCCTCGCAGGAGATGCGCGAGCGCGCCAAAAGCCTGATCGGCCCGCGCGCGGCCAAGGATTTGGTGATTTCGACCTTTCACTCGCTGGGCGTGCGCATCCTGCGACAAGAAGGCCCCTTGGTCGGCTTGAAAGAACAGTTCTCGATTCTCGACAGCGACGATGTGATGGGCGTGCTGCGCGATGCAGGCGGCACCGTCGATGCCAATCAGGCCAAGGCCTACCAGTGGACCATCTCGCTCTGGAAGAACCAGGGGCTGACCGCCAAACAGGCCTTGGTGATGGCCAAGGATGACCATGAGCGCGCGGCTGCCATCGTGATGGAGCGTTATCAGGAGCGCTTGGCGGCCTATCAGGCGGTGGACTTTGATGACCTGATCAGCCTGCCGCTGCGCTTGTTGACGGAGAACGCCGAGGCGCGCGGACGCTGGCAGGACCAATTGCGTTATGTCTTGGTGGACGAGTACCAGGACACCAATGCGGTGCAGTATGACCTGCTCAAGCAGCTGGTCGGCAAACGCGGCATGTTCACCGCGGTGGGCGACGACGATCAAAGTATTTACGGCTGGCGCGGCGCCACGATTGAGAACCTGAAGCGCCTGCCGGTCGACTACCCGGAGCTGAAAGTGATTCCGCTGGAGCAAAACTACCGCTCCACCGGTGCCATCCTGCGCGCCGCCAACAATGTGATCGCGGTCAACCCCAAGATTTTCGAGAAGAAGCTGTGGAGCGAATACGGCGATGGTGATCCGGTCTCGCTGGTCGAATCGGACGGCGAAGAGCATGAGGCCGAACGTGCGGTGGCGCGCATCCAGGCCCTGCGCGCCGAGGGCAAGGCGCAGAAGTTCGCCGACTTTGCCATCCTCTACCGCGCCAACCACCAGGCCCGCACCTTCGAGAAGGCTTTGCGTCGCGCCGAGATTCCCTACAAGGTTTCGGGCGGGCAGAGCTTTTTCGACAAGAGTGAAATCAAGGACCTGTGCGCCTGGTTGCGCCTCTTGGTCAACCAAGACGATGACCCGGCCTTTTTGCGTGCCATCACCACGCCCAAGCGGGGCATCGGCCACACCACCCTGGGCGCCTTGAGTCAGTTCGCCGGCAAGTGGAAGTGCAGCATGTTCGAGGCGCTGTTCTCCGACTCGCTGGCCACGGTGCTCAGCGCCAAAGCCATCGGTTCGCTGCATGAGTTTGGCCGTTATGTGACTGATCTAGAGTTCCGCGCCAAGCACACCGAGGGCAGCGAGCCGGCCAAGGCCTTGTTGCTGGAATGGCTCAAGGACATCGGCTACGAAGAGCATTTGCTCGGCAGCGAAGACAACGAGAACGTGGCAATTGCCCGCTGGAACAATGTGCTGGACTTTGTCGACTGGGTGGCCAAGCGCTGCGGCGGCCAGGTCACGCAAGACGGCGGCAGCAGCTTTGAGGCCGAGAAACAAAGCGTTTTGCAGGTGGCGCAAACCATCAGCGTCATCATCTCCTTGAACGAGCGCGAAGAAGAGCAGGACCAGGTCACCCTGACCACCTTGCACGCCTCCAAGGGCTTGGAATGGCCGCATGTGTTTCTGGCCAGCGTCAACGAGGGGCTTTTGCCCTTCAAGGCCGATGATGAAGAGATGACGGCCCAGCGCTTGGAAGAAGAGCGCCGCCTCATGTATGTGGGTATCACCCGCGCCCGCACCACGCTGGCGGTGGGCACCTTGCGCCGCCGCAAGAAGGCGCGCGAGTTGGTGATGGGCATCCCCAGTCGCTTCATCACCGAAATGCGCTTGAACGAAGGCGGCAGCAAAGAAGACCCGCGCGAAAAACTCAAGCGCCTGCGCGAGTCGCTGGCTGCCAAGGGCGCCGCCTCGGATGCGGCCAAGGCCGCGGATCAGGCCAAGCGCTGAGTCAGCCTAACTTCAGTCTTGATCGGGCCGATCAGCTGCTCTGTGTGACACGCAAGACTTCGGCCGCCAGCCGTTCCAGGTTTTCTTGATTCGCTTGGGCCACAAACGGGGCCAGCGCTTCGTAATGGGCCACGTTGTCAAAGGTTTGGCACCAACTCACCTGCGTGCCAGCCTCGCTGGCCTGCAACTCCAGGGTCAAGACGAAATGGTGGCCGTTCAGGTGTTCGATCTCGAACAAGCGATCGGCTTGGATGCGAGTGAAGCGGCTTTCATTCGGGTAGTTGGCCCCGTCCGGCCCGTGCATGGTCAGCTCCCAGCGGCCGCCCGGCTCGAACTCAAAAACGTGAATGGTGTTGCTGAAGCCTGCAGGGCCCCACCAGCGGGCGACACGGGCCGGGTCGCTGATCGCGGCGAAGACCTCGGCAGGGCTTGCGGGGATGCTTGTTTGGCGGCGGTCCGAGCGAGCAGCGATGGGATCCATGGTCGGGCTTTCTATGTCAAAGTCGGCGCGCCGAATCGTAGCTGTTCTCAGACCCGCAAGACGGCGCGTGCAGCGGCTGAGTTAGCATGGCCCTCGGTCGGTCCACCGAGATCGACCACGTCGCTCGGACGGTTCCGGGCGCTTACGTGGAAAACCGCAATGTCTTCATCCGCCTCCTCCTCAGGCAAGCGTCGCTTCGCGCGCATTGATCGCCTGCCGCCCTACGTCTTCAACATCACCGCCGAGCTCAAGTTGGCGGCGCGCCGCCGGGGCGAAGACATCATCGATATGAGCATGGGCAACCCCGATGGACCCACGCCGCCGCATATCGTGGCCAAGCTGACCGAGGTGGCGCAGCGCCCCGACACCCATGGCTACTCGGCCAGCAAAGGCATTCCGCGGCTGCGTCGCGCGATTTCGCACTGGTATCAAAAGCGCTACGGGGTCGAGATCAATCCGGATACCGAAGCCATCGTCACCATCGGCTCCAAGGAAGGGCTGGCGCACCTGATGCTGGCCACGCTGGACCGGGGCGACACGGTCTTGGTGCCCGACCCCAGCTACCCGATCCACATCTATGGCGCGGTGATCGCGGGGGCGGACATTCGCGCCATTCCGGTGGCCTCCGACGTGGACTTCTTCGCCGAGTTGGAGAAGACCATTCGCGGCAGCTACCCCAAGCCCAAGATGATGGTGTTTGGCTTCCCGTCCAACCCCACGGCGCAATGCGTCGAGTTGGAGTTCTTTGAGCGCGTCATTGCCTTGGCCAAGAAGCACGACATCTTGGTGGTGCACGACCTGGCCTATGCCGACATCGTCTTCGATGGCTGGAAGGCGCCCTCCATCATGCAAGTGCCCGGCGCCAAAGATGTGGCCGTGGAGTTCTTCACTCTGTCCAAGAGCTACAACATGGCCGGCTGGCGTGTTGGCTTTATGGTCGGCAACCCCGAGTTGGTAGCGGCCCTGGCGCGCATCAAAAGTTATCACGACTACGGCACCTTCACGCCGCTGCAGGTGGCCGCCATCGCCGCGCTGGAAGGTGATCAGCAATGTGTGCAAGACATTGCGGCCAGCTATCAACGCCGCCGCGATGTGCTTTACAAAGGTCTGACCGAAGCGGGCTGGGTGGTCGACTGCCCCAAGGCCAGCATGTACATCTGGGCCAAGATTCCGCCGCGCTATGAGCCGTTGGGCTCGCTTGAATTCGCACGCCAACTGCTGGAGCGAGCCAAGGTCTGCGTCTCGCCCGGCATTGGCTTTGGCGACCAGGGGGACGGCCATGTGCGCTTCGCCCTGATCGAAAACGAGGCGCGCATCCGGCAAGCGGTGCGCGGCATCAAGGCCATGTTCAAGGCCGACGGCTTGGTGGTGGACTGAGGCAGGGCCGCCGCGCGCTTGCAAGGCGGGCTGCGATGATGGTGCGGAGCGATTTGCCCTATTTTGTGACTTGAGCGAGATATCCATGAGTGAGAAGAAGTGTTCTGTTTCCCAAATGACTTCGGTCGCGGCCATGCTGCTCGTCAGCATGGCTTTGCTGCAGCCGAGCTTGGCGAACGCCGCAGCCAAGAGCACGGCCAAGGCAGCCGCCAAGCCGGCCGCGGCTGCTTCCGCAGCATCCGCACCAGCATCCGCGCCAGCGAGCGCACCAGCCAGCGCGGCTGCGGCTGCGACGGCGGCTTCAGCGGCGCCGCAAGCGCTGACCACCGCTTCGGGCATCCGTTATGAGCCGCTGAAGCTGGGCACAGGCGCGCACCCGAGCGCCGCGGACAAGGTGCGGGTGCACTATGTCGGCCGCTTTCTCGATGGCCGCGAGTTCGACAGTTCCTTGAAGCGCGGCGTGCCGGCGGAGTTCCCGCTGTCCCGCGTCATCAAATGCTGGACCGAAGGCGTGCAGCTGATGCAGGTCGGCGGCAAGGCCTTGCTGCATTGCCCCTCCAACCTGGCCTATGGCGAGCGCGGCGCTGGTGGTGGCGAGATTCCTCCCAACACACCGCTGGTTTTCGAGGTGGAGTTGCTGGGCATCGTGACGCCCTGAGCTTGGCGCCGAGCCCTGCAGTCGCAGGGCTCAACAAGGCAAGCCCTGCTGGTGAAACACCGGAGCTTTGTCGGCGCAGCCCGCCCCCATAATCCGCTCGCGCAGCTGACCGGCATGGCGCGAACCAGGGGAGGGACTCCGCATATGAAGATCAAGAATGAATGGCTTGGCATCCGGCTGGCGCTGCTGCTCGTATGGGGCACGATGTCCCTCGGGGCACAAGCCCAAACGTCGACCCAAGCGGAGCCACTAGGGCCTCAGGCGAGCAGCGCTGTCGCTGCTTCGGTGCCCAGTGCCAAGCCGCAGTTTCATATCAAACCCGTGGCGCCGGGCTGGCAAGAATCACTGCCGCGTTCGGCCGAGGCTGCCACCCAGGCCTATCTGGACCGCTTGCCTACCGAGGTGGTGGCGCGCGCCAATGCCTATTTCGAAGGTGGCTACTGGTTGCAGCTGTGGAACTTTCTACTCGGTCTGCTGATCGCCGGCTTGATGCTGCAGGGCCGGCGCTCGGCGCGGGTGCGCGATTGGGCGGCACGGGTGACCCGGAAAAAAGCTTTCGCGCGCGATGCACTTTTTGGGGCCGCCTATGCCCTCGCGGCCGGGGTTTTGACGCTGCCGCTGAGCATCTATCAGGGCTTTGTGCGCGAGCACGCTTATGGCATGGCCACACAGAACTTTGCCGCCTGGGCGGGAGAGCAGCTGATCGGATTGGCCGTGAGCATGGTGCTGACCGGTCTGGCGGTGGCGCTGCTGTATGCGGTGATTCGACGCAGTGGCGATCGTTGGTGGTTGTGGGGCGCGGCCACCGGCACCGGGCTGATGGCCTTGTTGATCATGGCCGGCCCGGTCTTCATCGAGCCCTTGTTCAACACCTACAGGCCGGTGGAAGACGGCTCGGTGAAGCGCTCGGTGCTGTCCATGGCCAAGGCCAATGGCGTGCCGGCCGACAACGTCTACCAATTCGATGCTTCGCGCCAGACCACGCGAGTCAGCGCCAATGTCAGCGGCCTTTTTGGCACGGCGGCGGTGCGTTTGAACGACAACCTGCTGCGCCGCTGCACCGAGCCTGAGATCCGCGCCGTCATGGGCCATGAACTGGGCCATTACGTGCTCAACCATGTGGGCAAGATGCTGGTCGAAATGGCCCTGCTTTTGTTGGCGGGCTTTTTGTTTGCGCAATGGGCGATGAACCGATTTCTGCAGCGCCGCGGCGCAGGCTGGGGCTTGCAGAGCGGCTCTGCCGGCATGGGCGATGTGGCCAGCCTGCCTTTGTTGGTGGCGGTGTTTTCGGTCTTTATGTTCTTGGCCACGCCGATCTTCAACACCATCGTGCGGGTGCAAGAGCAAGAGGCCGATTACCACGGCTTGAACTTGGCGCGCGAACCGCATGGCATGGCCGAGGCCATGCTCAAGCTGGTGGAGTATCGCAAGCCCGATCCCACGCCGCTGGAAGAGTTTGTCTTCTTTGACCACCCCAGCGCCCGCACCCGTATCCATGCCAGCATGCGCTGGCGCGAGGCCATGGGAACGCCCTGATCGGGGCGCGGTCCAGGCTCGCTCAGGACCGCTGCACCGGCAAGCGCAAATCGTCCAAATAGTCTTGCTTGATATTGACCGTGCTGTGCTGGCCCAAGGCACGCCGGTTGCGGCGCAGCCAGGCCTGAGCCTGAGCCCGGCCGAGATCCCTCAGCTCGTGAATCAAGCTGGCGCTGGTGGAGCTTTTGCTCGAGGCGGCAAAGGCCTCCAGCGCTTCGCCGCCGTCGATGCGGTGCATCAGCACGTCTTTGTAATGCGTCGGGTCCAAGCGCCCTTCGGCCAGCAGGTGTTTGACGAAGTCGATGGCGCGCATCTCAGCGATCAGTCCGGCGTTGAAACTCACCTCATTGAGCCGGTCCATGATCTCGCTGGGCGTGGTGGGCAGTTTGTCGCGCTGGATCGGGTTGATCTGCACCAGCAACACATCGCGCGCTGCGCATTCATAGATCAACGGATGGATGGCTGGGTTGCCGGAGTAGCCGCCGTCCCAGAAATGGTCGCCCTCGATCTCCACAGCTTTGTACAGCGTGGGCAAACAGGCCGAGGCCATCACCGCATCCAGGCTCAGTCGCTTGCCCGAGAACACCTCGGCCTTGCCGCTGCGCACCCGGGTGGCCACGACAAACACCTTGGGGACTAGCGCGCTGTATTTGCTAACGCTGATTTTCTGCAGGCGCTCGAAGTCGATGTGGCGGCAGACAAAGTCGCGCAGCGGATTCAGGTCCAGCGGATTGCTTTGGTAGGGCGAAACCGTGGCCGTCCAGAAGCTGTTCATGGCCTGCATCCAGATCGCAGCCAGCGAGCTTTGCTGATTGCCGCAATGGCCGAAGAGCAAAGCAAACGGCGCGCGTTGCGCCTCGCTGAGAGCGCCAAGCTGGATCACGCCGTCCCAGAAGGCGGCCAGCGACTCGCGCGCCCGCTCTAGCGGGTCCACCTGGTGGTCGCCGCCCGCGGCCTGGGCAAAACCATGGGCCAGCGCGACGGCATTCATTGCCCCCGCGCTGGTGCCGCTGATGCCCTCCAGCTGCAAATGCCCGTCCTCCAACAAGGCGTCCAGCACGCCCCAGGTGAAGGCGCCGTGCGAACCGCCACCCTGCAGAGCGAGGTTGAGGATGCAGGGCGCGGGGGCAGCCGAGCCTGCTGAAAGTGACGGGCTGTTGTTCATCGACCCAGCATAGCAAGCGGGGCTGACGGTGCCTTGCTGTGTTGATTGCAGCCTTAGGCCGTTCGGCTGCGACGGCGCACGACGGTCGCCATGGCGGCGAGTCCGGCCAACATCAAGGCATAGCTTTCGGGTTCGGGCACCGGCTGGGCCGAGAAATCGATGCGGTAGACATCGGTGCCGGCCGCCAGGCCGCTGTTGAAGGTGTAGCCATAGGCGGTGCTTTGGCCGTTGTAGGCCGCGAACTCTGCAAAGTTGCGCGCCACGACCGAGTTTTGCTCATCGCGAGCCAGCGCATTGGAGCCCACGATGAAAGCCGCATTGGCGATATTGAACTCTTCAGAGCCGGCGTCCCAGATGTCGCGCGCTTTCTGGCCAATGCTGTTGATCTGCAAATTGCCGCCGGCATCAAACAGCTGGTAGGTCTTGGCGCCATCATTGCCGATGAAGAAATCATTGCTGGGCACCACCATGGCGATAAAGCTGAAGTAGTTGTTCAGCGAGGTGTCGACGCGAAAGGTCTGTGTGGCCGACAAGCCCGCCGCCAAGGGCGCCGCGCCCACCACGCCAACGACGGCGCCCGTGTCCGCCGCCGTGAATGCATCGCGCCAGAGTCCGCCATTGCCCAGTTCTGCGGCCCTGACGATGGAGGCATTGGCCGCCGAGCCGAGGTCGAAACCATCAAACACGCCCTGACCCAAACCGACGCTCAGCGGCGCGACCACCACGCCATTGCTGGGTGCGAGGTTGTGGACCGTGATCGTCAGGTCAACGATGGCCGCTTGGGCAACGCTGGTGAAACTGGTGACGCCCGCGGTGGCGAGCAGGGCCGCGGTAGTGGCGATGGTCTTGTGCAGACCGGACTTGAAGGAATGGTGCATAGGTCTCTCCAGATGGGTGATCGAGGCTTGCTTGAAGCCATGAAATGGGTTGGGCTCGACACGCTCGGCAACAAATCCGTCTTGCGTGCCCATCTGGGTCGGAGTGGGGCGTGAAATCCTTACGCTTCTTGAAAAAATCTTTTGCCGTCTCGGTCTGATCGATGGCTTTTGCCGTGGGAATGAGGAGCTAGGTTCAGCAAGGGCTGGCCCGGGTTCATCCGCGAAAGCGACGGCTTTTTGGCCAGCCATGGAGGGTGAGACGAGCTGGTTCCAAGTTCAATCCCGTGGCCGCCCGGCTCAGGCTGCCGCAGTACTGCGTTTGGCGCGTGCCGGCCGCTGCTCAGCCGGGAAGCGCCAGCCGTTCGCGCAGTCGCTCGATGGACAGGTCGATGAAGGCGCGCGCTTTGTGAGAAGCGTGGCGGCCTTCACGGTGCACCAGATGCACCGGCAGCGGTGCAGGCTCGAAGGCTTCGAGCACCCGCTGCAACTGGCCCTGACTCACCAGAGCGTCGACCTGGTAGGACATCAGACGGGTCAGCCCGAAGCCACCCACCGCGGCCGCAATCGCAGAGTCATTGGTGGTGGTCATCATGCGCGGCGCCACCTTGATCGTCCGAATTTCACCCGCTACCTTGAAGCGCCACTCGGGCGCTGGCGTCACGGCATTGGCCGAGATCAGGGTGTGGGCGAGCAGGTCCTCGGGCGCTTGGGGCTCGCCCTGCTGGGCCAGATAGCTCGGCGCGGCGCAGATGACGCGACGCACGCTGCCGACCCGTATGGCCTGCAATGAGGAGTCGGGTAACTCCCCGATGCGCACCGCAACGTCCACCCCTTCATCTGTCAGGTTCACGACCCGGTCCAGGAACCAGCACGACGCGCTGACCTCGGGGTAGCGCTGCAAAAACTCCGTCACGACCGGGGTGACATGCAACGCCCCGAACAGCACCGGCGCGGTCACGGTCAGACGCCCACGCGGAGCCCCATGCAAGCCACTGACCGACTCGTCGGCTTCCGCCAGTTCGGCCAGGATGCGTCGGCAGTCTTCCACATAACGTGCACCCGCCTCGGTCACTCGCACGACCCGCGTGGTGCGGGTCAGCAGGCGTGCGCCCAGGTGCGCCTCCAGTTCACTGATGGCCCGCGTGACCGCCGGCGGCGAGATGCCGAGCTTGCGCGCCGCGCCAGCAAAGCCGCTGGCATCAACCACCGCCACAAAGACATTGATCAGATGCAGTCGATCCAACTGTTTCTCCTTGCGTAACGGTGAATTGGGATTTCTGGTGATTCTAATCATCGGACGATTCAACGACAGTTCAGTCATTCGCTGAACAAGCAGCGGATACCGAGCGCGAACCACCCACCATTCAAAGGAGTTTGAACATGTCCCGCATCAGCATCCCGACCGTCGACCAATCCCTCGAAGCTTCCAAGCCCCTGCTGGCTGCCGTCCACAAGCAACTGGGCGTGGTGCCCAATCTGATGAAGCTGGTGGGCCACAGCCCGGCCGCGCTGGAAGGCTATTTGTCTTTGAGCGGCGCCCTGGGCAAAGGCAAGCTGAGCGTGCAGCTGCGCGAGCGCATTGCCCTGACCGTGGCCGAATTCAATGGCTGCGACTACTGCCTCTCGGCGCACAGCTACCTGGCGGCCAACGTGGCCAAGATCAGCGCGAGCGAAGTCGAAGCCGCCCGCGAGGCGCACTCCGACGATGCGCGCACCGCGGCTGCCTTGCAGTTTGCTCGCCGCGTGGCTGAGTCGCGTGGCCGTGTAAGCGACGCCGATCTGGCGGCGCTCCGCGCTGCCGATTTCGACGAAGCCGCGGTGCTGGAGATTGTCCTGAACGTGGCCCTCAATGTGCTGACCAACTACGTCAACAACGTCGCCCAGACCGATATCGACTTCCCCGTCGTCACTGCCAAGGCTGCCGCCTGAGCATCCCACGGACGGCCTGGCCGTCCTTTCAATCCTTCACGCCCACACGCTGCGATCATGAGCATCACTACCGAAGTCCCGCGCCCACCTCTGCCGCCGTTTACCTTCGAAACCGCGGTGCAAAAAGTCCGCATGGCCGAGGATGCCTGGAACACGCGTGATCCGCAGCGTGTGGCCCTGGCCTACACGCCCGACAGCCGCTGGCGCAACCGCAGCGAGTTCCCGCGCGGCCGCGCGCAGATTCAAGAACTGCTGGTGCGCAAATGGGCGCGTGAGCTGGACTACCGCCTCATCAAGGAACTGTGGGCGCACGGGGGCGACCGCATTGCCGTGCGCTTCGCCTATGAGTGGCGTGACGAGGCCGGCCACTGGTTTCGCTCCTATGGCAACGAGAACTGGGAGTTCGATGCCGGCGGCTATATGGCCGTGCGCCACGCCAGCATCAACGACCAGCCGATCCAGGCGCATGAGCGACTGTTTCTTTGGCCTCAGGGGCCGCGTCCGCTTGACCATCCAAGCTTGAGTGACCTGGGACTCTGAACTTGATGGACGGCGGTCTGCCAGCGAATGTCTGCAACAAGCGGATCATGATCAACAAGGGCTGCGCGCTTGGCCCTTCGCGCACAACCGTGCCCAGCGACCAGGCCGCGATACGGCGTCCTGCGACCCTCCTGAACCTCAGTCCAGGCTCAGCACACTCAGGAAGCGATTGAGCTGAGCCTGGTACACGAAGAGCTCAAAGTACTTGTCGGTGTAGCGCTGCGCAAGGCTGCCGAAGGCTTGGGCGGTGGAGACGCCGGGGGGCGCTCCGGTCCATGTTCGTGCTCGGGGTCGAATGTTCGGCTGGGAGTACGGCTCAGCCCAGTCTGCGGAAAACCTGCGGGAACTGGCCTGCAAGCGCAGGCCAGTGACCAGCGACCAACGAGTACAAGCGCGCTTGCCTCAGGGTTGGCGCGTCACCTTGACCAGGTTGTCGTCCGAGTTGCGGTCAATGCGCAGATGGTAGGGGTCCACGCCCACCCAGAGCGGTTCGCGGTCCACCAGCACCTCCACCGTTTGCTTGCCGGACTGCAGCGGGAGCCGCTCCATCGCCAGCACCGCTTCGCGCTTGAAACCCTTTTTGCCGGGCTCGGCGCTGAAGACGCCGATGTCAAAGCGCTCTTGGTTCAGCGGGCTTTCGCGTTCGACGCCATGGCCATCGGCATAGAGCTTTTTGGCCTCGACCTGCAGGCTCACCAGGTACTTGCCGTCGAGACGCCGCTTGACCGTGGCCTCGCTGGCCTTCAGGTCGTAAAGCGTGATGTTCTCAAAGGAGTCTTTGATCAGCTGCTCATGCGCGGGGCCGACTTCGGCACGCAAAAGGCGCAAGAAGTCGCGGCTGTCGGGGTAGGGTGCCGCTTTGAAAGCGAATTCGGCCAGCAGCTTGCGCAGCGCGCGGTTGACGGCCTCTTCGCCAACCATTTCTTTCAACCCATACATCACGACCGCGCCCTTGCGGTAATGCACATAGGGCTGGTTCTCCACGCGGGCCAGCGGCAACTCCTCCACCAACTCAGCGCTGCGGCTGCTGAGGTAACGATCCAGCTCAAACTTCAGGAACTTGCGGATCTGCTCCTTGCCATAGAGCCGCTCCATCACCAGCAGCGCCGAGTACTGGGCGAAGGTTTCGCTCAGCAGGGTCATGCCTTGCTTGTTCGCGCCGATCAGCTGATGCGCCCACCATTGATGCGCCACCTCATGGGCGGTGACGAAGGTGACTTGGTCGATCTTTTCATCGGCCTCGGCCTCGTCGAACTTTTGCTGAAAACCAATGGCTTCAGAGAAGGGCACGGTGCCGGCAAAAGCCTGAGCAAAGCGCTCATAGGCCGGGAACTCCTGAATGCGCAGATGCTCGAACTGGTAGGGCGTGAAGGCCGTGCTGAAGACGTCCAGCGAGACCTTCATCGCATCCAACATGCGCTGCACATTGTGATCATGCTGTGGGTGGTGGTAGACCTGCAACTGCACCCGTTGGCCGTCTTTGCTCACCCAGTGGTCGTTCTTGACCTGGAAGCGGGCGGACTGCATCGAGAAGAAGTTATTGATCGGCGTGTCGCTGCGCGTCACCAAGCTGCGGCGGCCATTGGCCACCTCGTCGCTGACCGTGTGGCCGGGTGCGACTGGGGTTTGGTCGGCGTCGGTCACCAGCGTCAGATCGGCGGTGACCCAGTCGCTGTCGCGGCGGGCATAGCTGTGACCATTGGCGCTGTTGTCCTCCAGCTTGGCCGGGCGCATTTCGGGCGGCAGGCCGTATTTGCGGCGCTTGGCGCGCTCTTGCAACAAGACGCGATGGCTAACGCCGAACTCCGGCGTGATCATGTAGTTGGCCAAGAAGGTTCCATTTTCGACGATGCGGGTCAGCGGCCGGCTGTTGACAAAGCCGCGCTGTGCCAGTCGGGTGCGGAATTTGACCTGGCGGGTTTCGCCGGGCTGCATGGGGGTGCTCAAGGTGTAGACATGGTGGGCCAGGCGGTCGTAGCTTTTCTCCAGCCGAGCGCCGGGCATCTCGAACTGCAGCAGTTGCAAATCGTTGTCCCATTGCAAGTCGATGCGGCTGAGCGGCACGCCGCTGCGGTTCTCGATCAAATAGCTGCCGCTGATTTCGGCGCGGGTCTCGCGCGGGAAAAGCTCCACCCTCATCTGCACATGCTTGATGGTGGGCTGTGGCAACTCAGCAAAGGCCCAGAGCGTTTTCTCGTAGTCGGCGCGCAGCTTTTCTACGTCGTCGCCGGTCTCGTAGACGTTCAAGACATTGGTGTTGTAGAAGATGAAGGCGCCGCTGCCGACCCAGGCCAGCGTGGCAATGCCGAGTAGCAGGCCGGACGTGCCGGCCAGGCGATGCTTGAGGCGCGCAAAGCGCGGCGCCAGCCGGGTTTCGCTGCCGCGGCGCCACAAGAGATGCGCGCCCAGCAACAAAATGGCGGCAAAGGCCAGCCAATAAAACTGGAACCAAGCGCGACCAATCCAGAAGCGCTCCATGCCGTTCATATCGGACAGTGGCACCTCGGGCGTGGCGGCGTAGTTGTAGAGCTTGTTCTCAAAGCCGGCGCCGCTGAGCGCCATGCTCAGCACCATGAAGACCAGCATCACGCCCCAGCCGGCGGCCTTGTTGGGCACCAGGGCCTGCACAAAAATGGCCAGCGCGGCAAGCAGCACCACGCCGATCAAATTGGGCAAAACAAACCAAAGCAAGTAGCCCTGCGGCATCAAGTCGGTGAAGCCATGGGCCAGTTGGAAGAGCACACCGGTCAAGCTGGCGACCGCATAACAGGCCAGCAGCACGCCGCTGAGGGCCAACACCTTGGGCAGCATGAAGGCCCAGTTCGGCGCCGCGCTGGCGTCGATGATTTCGTGCATGCGGCGCTCGCGGTCGCGCCAGACCAACTCGCCGGCGTAGAACACCGCGATGATGACGGGGATGATGGAAAAGCTGCCGTCCAAGGCGCCGACGACGGTGCGAGTGACCGGCAGCAAGTCCACGCCGCGCTCATGCACCGTGAGCAGCAAGGCCACCAGGGCATTCAACACCCCCAGAATCAGCAGCACCAGAAAGGCCGGGCTCTTGAAGACATAGGCCATGTCGAAACGCACCAAGGCCTTGAACTGCGCCCAGGCCGCGCCCGCGCTGCGGCTGGGCAGAGCCAGCGCTTGAGGCGTGGGCGCCGGGTCGGCTTTCGCCGGCGTTTCCTTGCCTAGCTTCTTGTGCGACTTTGGCGATTTGGCCTTCACTTCAAAGCGGAACAAGGCCACGCTGAGCGCAAACAGCGCCGCCGCCACGCCCAACCAGATCAAGCGGTTGTAGAGCAGAATGCCGCTCAAATCCGGCAATAGGGTGTTGCGTTCGGCGGTGGTCCAGTACTTGGTCACCCGCATCAAGGTGCCCACAGCAAAGGGGTCGGCCAGGCCGGACACCATGTCCAGCGACGGGTCCTTCAACAGCGCCCGCGAGCTGCCATAGAGGACCAAAAAGGCCACGGCACCGATATAGCTCCACACCATGGACCGGGTCACGGTGGCCAGGGCGAAGAAGCCCGCGCCAATGACCAAGAGCGTCGGAAGACCGAACACCAGCAAGGCCCAGACATAGTGGCCGATCACCAAGGGGCCGATCTTCTCGCTGTCCACCCAGGGCATGAAGGAGCCAATCAGCATGGCCAGAGGAACCGCACTCAGCACCGTCAAAGCCACCAGCATGGCGCCGCTGAAGCGGCCCAGCAGATAGTCCAGCTTGCCGATGCGGGTGGTGCGCAAGATCGGCGCGAAGCCGGTTTCGTCGTCGCGTATCACCACATTGGCGACAAAGGCGGTGACGATGAAGATGGCCATCATGCTCATCAGACCCATGGTCTGCAGAATCATGTAGGGCGAGTTCACATGGGTGTTGCCGTTTGAGCCGATCTGGATGTCTTCAACCGTGACCGCCCCGAAGGTGAGCAAGAAGAAGATCAGAAAGCTCATCACGAACAGCGGTGAGCGAAACTGGTAACGCGCCTCGAAGGCGGCGATTTGGGTCAGCATGGTCGGCTCTTCAGGCTGCGTTGGCGGCCGCGGCCGCTTGGCTCTTGCGCGAGCGGCTGAGCGTCGCGAAGTAGAGGTCCTCCAAATCGCCGGTCACGGCCTCAAAGCCGGCGTCGGGCGCGGCATCGGCCAAGACATGGATGACGGTCTGCCCACCGCGCAGGCGGTTCGAGATCACGTTCAGCTCCATCTGGTAGCGCGGCAGGGTGTCGTTGTCGACGGTGCGGCGCCAGACGCGGCCGTTCAGCTCACGCATCAAGGCCAGCGGTGCACCGCTTTGCACGATGCGGCCCTCGTTGATGATGGCCATGCGCGGGCACAGATCGGCCACGTCTTCCACGATATGGGTGGACAGAATCACCACCACGTTCTCGCCGATGGCGGCCAAGAGATTGTTGAAGCGATTGCGCTCTTCGGGGTCGAGGCCGGCGGTGGGCTCATCCACAATGATCAGGCTGGGGCTTCCGATCAGCGCTTGGGCTACGCCGAAGCGCTGACGCATGCCGCCCGAATAGCCGGCCACGGCCTTCTTGCGCACGCCCCAGAGATTGACCTGGGCCAAAAGCGTCTCCACCGTCTCTTTGCGCTCACCCTTGTTGGCAATGCCTTTGAGCACTGCGAGGTGGTCGAGCAAGTCGTAGGCCGAGACGCGCGGATAGACGCCAAAGTCTTGCGGCAAATAGCCCAGGGTCTGGCGCAAGGCTTCCGGCTGCTGGATCACATCGATATCGCCAAAACGGATGCTGCCGGCGGTCGGAGTCTGCAAGGTGGCGATGCAGCGCATCAGCGAAGACTTGCCGGCGCCATTCGGACCCAGCAAGCCGAACATGCCTTTGGGAATGTCGAGCTGAACATCGTCCAGCGCCTTGGTGCCGTTGGGATAGACGTGGGTGAGTCCGGTGAGTTTGAGCATTTGGAGTTTCCTGCGCGAGCCAAGATAAATTTTGAAGCTGCCCGCAGTGTCTCCAAAGACCTTTGTGCACGCCCGCGCCTTGCGATGCGCTGCACGAAGGCAGGGCTGAACTGCAGGGCCAGTCCGCAGCTTTCTGAGTCAGGTGGATTTGCGGGGGCGCGAGCCAGCAAGTCTGAGCCAAAATGCCGCCGAATCCGGGGAGGGATCACGATGTTGACGCTGATGCGAATCTTGCGCTCGGGGCTGAGGCACGAACTGCTCGGGCTGTGCTTTTTGTTGATGGCCACAAGCGTGGCCTGGGCAAGTCCTCGCGTGGGCGATATGGCTCCCGAGGTGGTGGGCAAGACGCTGGAGGGCGAGACCGTGTCGCTAGCTCCTTATGCCGGCAAGGTGGTGGTGCTGTCTTTTTGGGCCACCTGGTGTCCGCACTGCTTGAAAGAGCTGCCGATTCTGGAGGGCATTCAAAAGACAGGCGCAGAGCAGGTGCAGGTGATTGCCGTCAACACCGAGCCGCGCGATGTCTACAAAAAGGTGGTGCGCGCCATGAAGGGGCTCAGCATGCAACTGGCCTGGGACCCCGGCAAGATCGGCGCGGAGGCTTATGGGGTGAAGGGCATTCCGCACCTGGTCATCATTGGGCGTGACGGCAGAGTCCAGCGGGTCTTCAAAGGCTATGGTGAGAGCAGCCTGGATCACATCGTGGCGGAATTGAACCAGGCCATAGCTGCTCCCGCGCAGCAAGAGCTGTCAAAGCCCTAGAAGCAGGGCCGGCCGAGCGGCGCAGCGGCCGCCGGCCTGGGGGCGTTTACATGCCCTTGAACAAATGCGTGTAGCTGCGGCTGACTTCCAGCTTTTCGCTCAGGCCTTTCACGCCCACCATCTGGCGGCCGCGGAAGTCGCGGGTGATGCCGTCGATGGCGCGGGCGTTCACCAAGGTCGAGCGATGGATCTGCCAGAACAGGGTCGGGTCTAACTCGTCCACCAGTTCCTTGATCGGCTTGCGGATCAGCGCTTCGACGCGGGCGGTTTGTACGCGGGTGTACTTCTCGTCGCTGATGAAGAACAAAACGTCTTCCACCGGAATCATCTGAATCGCCTGGCCGACCGTGGCTTGAATCCACTGCAGATACTTGGGCGCTGCGCCCGGGTTCATCTGGGCCGAGAGCTTGTGCAGCAGCTGTTGCAGTGGCGCGCCGGCTGGGCCGTCGGAAGCGTCCGCGCTCGCCGAGCCGTCGCTGCTTTGCTCACCGTCCACGCGCTGCGCCAGCCGCTTCTTGATGCGCTGCACCGTCACCTGCAGGCGATCGCGCTCCGCGGGTTTGAGCACATAGTCGGCCACGCCTTGCTCGAAGGCTTCCACCGCATATTGGTCATAGGCGGTGATGAAGACGATCTCGGGCGCCAGCCAGTCGTCGTCTTCCGGCAGTTGGGCGATCTGGCGGGCTGCGTCCACGCCGGTCAGGCCGGGCATGCGGATGTCCAGAAACACCAGATCGGGCCGATGCTGACGCACCAGTTCCACGGCTTCCAGCCCATTCTTGGCTTCGGCCACGATCTCCAGATCGGGCCAGACCTCGGTCAGGCGGCTGCGCAATTGCTCGCGCATCAAACGTTCGTCATCGGCCAGAACGGCACGCACGCTTTTGGAGTTGGATTGGGTTTCGCTCATGGGGGGCAATGCTAGCGGTTTCGGGCCGGCAATTCAGCCGCGCAATTCAACCTCAACCGCGCGAAGCGGCCGTGGTTTGGCTGGGGCGTCGCTTGTTTCTGAACACCAGCCACAGCAGCAGGGCCAAGAGGATGAAGGGCGAGAACAGCAAGCCGCCCAAGCTCAAGAGGCCGAAAGCGACGCCGCCCAGGATCAGCACCGTCAACAAGATCGGCAGACCAATGCTGAACACCAGCACCAGGGGCAAGACCAGGCAGAGTGCTAGGCCGGCCATCATCATGCCGAACATCACCTCGTACCAGGGCGCCGAGCCCCATTCGCGCAGGCCTTCGATGTCGATGTCTTCGCCATTGATGCTGAAGCTCACGTCCGGCTGCATCACAAACTCATGCAAACCGTGCCAGAGGGCAAAGCCACTCCACATCGCCAACATGGCCAGCAGGGCGCCGCCGATCAGCAGCCATTTGAATGCGTTCTTCATGCCTGAGCTCCTGTTTCATCGTTGCTGCGACTGCGGTAGGGCACGGTGATGCACACCTTGGTGCCGCAGGGAAGGTTTTCGCTGACGGTGACGCTGGCCTTGGGGCCGTAGAGCAGCATCAGTCGTTCGCGGATATTGGCCAGGCCCACGCCGGTGCCGCTGGTGGCGGCGCGGCCGAAGCCCAGACCGGTGTCGGCCACGGTGACGGCCAGCTTGCCGTGCGTCACCTCGGCCTTGACGCGCAGGCTGCCGCCTTCGGCCTTGGGCTCCAGGCCATGCTTGATGGCGTTTTCCACCAGGCTTTGAATCATCATGGGCGGGAACTCGGCCGACAGCAGGCCCTCGGGCACGTCGATCTCGGTCTGCAAACGTTCTTCCATGCGCATCTTGAGGATCTCAAGATAGGGCTTGATGACCGCCAGCTCGCGGCCCAGGTCCCTCACGCCGCTGGCATTCGCCTCGCGCATGGTGGGCATGGAGGCGCGCAGCAGCGAGATCAGGTTCTTCTGCATCTGCGAGGCGCGCGGCGGGTCGGTTTCGATCAAATGGTCGATCGAGGCCAGGGTATTGAAGAGGAAGTGTGGCTCCACCTGGGCCTGCATGGCGGCCATGCGGGCCTCGACCACCTGGCGCTTGAGCGACTCGGCCTCGGCGGTCTCGGTCGCCTGGGCGGCTTTCACCTCGGCCTGCAGCCGGCCTTTGTAGGTCACCTTGATCAGGGCCGAACCCAAAATCCAGAAGACCGCCATCTTGATCAGGAAGTCGCCAAAGTGCACCACCGTGGTGTGTTGGCGGGGCTTGCGTGCCGACATGCGTGCGGCATCGCGGGCGACCGCCGCGGCGGCTTCTCGGGCTTCTGCGGCGGCTTGCTGGCTGGCGCTGTTGGCTTCTTCCAAGGCTTGTTGCACGTCGCGGCGGGCTTCTTCAATGGCGTTCTTGATGTCACCGGCGTCGGCGTTCTTGGGCAGACCGATGGTGATGGACGGCAAATCGGGGTCGACGTCGTCACCATGAGCCTCGCTGGCATCGGCGCTGCCGGAGGCGGCGGAACTGGGCGCTGAACTGGCAGCCTTGGCCTTGCGCGGGATCACCCGCACGCCGCGCTCGTCGATGCTGACCTCGTAATGCACCGAGCCTTCCGGCTTCGTCTTGGCTTTGGTCTTGCTGGGGCTAATCGGTACCGGCTTGGCGGGTGGCTCAGGCTCTGCCGCAGGCTCGGGCTCCTCATCGGTGGTGATGCTGGAGGTCATGCGCCAGGTGAAAGGCGGCAGGTCCACCAGGATATTCACTCCGATCATCAGCGCAATGGCCAGGACGATGAAACGCTTCCAGCTGATGCTGACCAGCCAGCCGGCATAGACATGAAAAGCGCGCATCACGGCCGCGCTGAAGGTCACCCACCGTTGATAGGGCGTGATGCTGGGCTTGGCTCGGGGGGCAGCGTTCACAGAAGAGGGACCTTGTTCCATGCTTCGCACTGTACGCATGCAGGCGGGGCCTTGTGATGCGCAGGCGATACAGCGTCAAGTCCGAGGGGCGAAATGCAGTGAAACGCGACAGTCCGTACCCTCAGAAAGTGAAAACCCACCGGCCTCTTACGCAGGCGGGTGGGTGGAGGCTTCGGCAGAGCGAGGCCAAGGGCCGGAGCTGGGCTCCGGCCGGGGTGTTGCTGGGCTTGCTTATTGCTTGACCGCTTCGACCTGAATCACCAGCTTGACGTTCTTCGGGAAGCCCCAGGCCAGACCATAGTCGATGCCCCATTGAGTGCGGTCGATGGTGGCTTCAAAGTCGCCGCCGCAGACTTCGCGCTTGAACATCGGGTTGTCATAGCAGTTGAAGGCATTGGCCTTCAGGGTGACCGGGTTGGTCTTGCCGCGCAGCGTCAGCAGGCCCTGCACTTCGCTGACTTTGTCGCCGTTGAAGACGAATTTGTCGCCCACAAAAGTGGCGGTCGGGAACTTCTCGGTCAGGAAGAAGTCTTCGCCTTGCAAATGCTTGTCCATCGGTGCCACGCCGGTGCTGACCGAGGCCAGCGGGAAGCTGATCTCGACGCGGCCGGTCTTGGCGGCGCGGTCAAACTTCACCGAGCCTTCTTTCTTGTCGAAGCGGCCACGGTTGGTCGAGGTGCCGAAGTGGCTGATCTCGTAGGTCACAAAGGTGTGGGTCGGGTCGATCGCGTAGGTGGCGGATTCGGCTTGCGCCAGGCTGGCAGCGAGGCCCAGGGCGGCCAGGATCAAAGTTTTCTTCATCATGATGTGAGCTCTCAGGGTTGGAAAAAAGGGTGTGGATTAAAGGGCGGCGATGCCGGTGAAAGCCAGCTTGAACTTCACTTGGACTTCATTGGCCACCATTGAGGTGTCGGCCCACTCGCCGTCACCGATCTTGAATTCCAGGCGCTTCAATACAAAGCTGCCGCTGGCGGTGGTGAGGCCGCCGGCTTGGCTCAGGCTGATGGGCACCACGATGTCGCGGGTTTGTCCCTTGATGCTGAGCTTGCCGCTGACTTCGAACTTGGCCGGGCCCGTGGCCTTGACCGCGCTGCTGGTGAAGCTGGCTTGGGGCAGCTTCTTGCTGTCGAACCAGGCGGCTTTGGCCAGCTCAGCCTCCAACTCGGGCGCGCCCAGTGCCACGCTGGCCAGATCGATGCTGAAGGCCACCAGGGCGGCTTCGGGCTTTTTAGGGTCGAAGCTGAGCTTGGCGTCGAAGCGCTTGAAGCGGCCGTCCACCGGCACGCCCATCTGGCGGCTGGTGAAACTCAGTTCACTCTGGGCCGCTTGCAACTGGGCGCTGCTGCTGGCCAAACTGCTGGAGGCACTGCTCGCTGCCGGCTTGAGCGCGGGTTTGCTTTGCGCCAGGGCTGCGTCAGCCCCAAGCAGCGAGCCGACCATCGCCAGGGCCAGAGCGCTCCCTTTCAGGGCTTGATGCCATGCGGTCATCGGTGAGTTCTTCATTCGTTTTATCCTCTCTTAGGCAGGGGAGACATGCGGGCCAGCAGGCCGTCGCGGTCCACCACTTGGTGTTTCAGCGCGGCGGCGATGTGCATCAGCACCAGACCCGCCAAGCCATAGGCCAGCAATTTGTGGCTCAGCTTCAGCGTTTCCGCCAGGGCCTTGTCCACGGGGACGAAATCCGGCAGCGGCAAGACGCCAAACCAGACGATGGGGAAACCGGCCGCCGAGCTGTAGGCCCAACCGGCCAGCGGCAAGGCAAAAAACAGCAGGTACATCAGCAGATGGGTCAGATGCGCGGCGCGAGCCTGCCAGGCGGGCATGGGCAGATCGGCTGGCTGCTTGTGAGTGAGGCGCCACAGCAGGCGAAAGCCTGACAGGGCCAGGATGCTGACGCCGGCCCATTTGTGCCAGTTGTAGAGCTTCAGTCGCGAAGGTGAGAAGGGCAAGTCCACCATATAGATGCCCACCCCGAAGGCGCCAACGATGGCCAGGGCCAGCAGCCAATGCAGGGCAATGGCCATGACGCTGTAGCGGCCTGGGTCTCGCGAGGAATGTGAGCGGTTTTGCATTGGTGGCTTTCTTGGGTCGGAAGCAGGGCGAGGCCCTGCGTCGATGCCTGGCAGTGTGCGCTTCTTAGGTCGGCGGGTGATGCAGGCTTGTTGACGGCACAGTTCATTGAATTTGAATGCTCATGGCCGGCACTGTTCATCTTCACACCAAGATCACCGCCTTGTCACCGTCTGGTCATCGCGCAAGCGGCAAGATGACGGTCTTGGTCTGTGAGGGTTGTGTGATGGATGTAGTGTGCAAAGTCGAAGCCTTGTTCGAGCGCCGTGGCTCCTCCCTCTATACCGGTCAGGCCTTGGCCCGGCGCGAAAGCGTCAGTGCGCTGGAGCATGCGCTGCAATGCGCGCAGCTGGCCGAGTGGGCGCATGCCGACAACGCCTTGGTCGCCGCAGCACTCTTGCATGACCTGGGCCAGTTGCTGGATGGCGGGCCGGACGAGGGGCTCAACGACGACCATCACGAAGAGCGCGCCTTGACCCTGCTCGGCGCGGGCGGCTTTGGCCCGGCCGTGTTGGAGCCGATTCGACTGCATGTGCAGGCCAAGCGTTATCTGGTCTCAACTGACGCCAGCTACGCCGATGGCCTGTCGCTGGCCTCCAAGCATTCCCTCAGTCTGCAGGGCGGGCGCATGAACGCTGAGGAACGCTTGATTTTCATGTCGCAAGCGCAGGCCAGCCGGGCCTTGCAATTGAGGCGCTGGGACGATCTGGCCAAGCATCCCGGCAAGCGCACGCCGCCGCTGGGTTATTACCTGAATTTGCTGGACGATGTACTGCGTGAAAGCAGTCAGCCGGGTCGTGTGAGCGTGGCCTGAGCCACTGCTGAAGACCATCCCCCCATAAGGAGGGATAGGCAAGGCCGGTGCCGATCAGGATACTTGTTACTTGATTGACGCGTTGCCTGGACCTCAGCGCGTTGGTCAAAGGGGAGAGGAGCTACGCCGGCAAGCAAAACTCATTGGAGTGGCGCTTGTCGGCTTAGTTTTTTCTGGGGCTTAATTGCTGTCGCGACGGCTTTGGCGTTGCCGCGGGCAGGTCTTGAATCAGGTCTTGGGTTTGAACTGATAGTGCAGCTCGTAGAAATGCACGCCGGCCTCGATGCGCAGCGCCAACTCACCGCTGATGCCGGCCAACTCGCCGCTGCCCGAGCCCGGCACGATGGTAATGCGAAGGTCCTGCTGCCCCCCGCTCATCAAGCCCAGATGAGCCAGCGCAAAGCTGCCGCTGCGCCCCTGCAATGCCCCAATGAAGGACTCGATGGCGGTGTAAGCCGCTTCGCCCACTTGAGGCTGGCCGGACATCTGCATTTCGCCCAGGGCTGAGCCCGCCAAATCGCCGCTGTACTGCTTGTTCAAGCTGCGTCGAAACATGGGCGCGGCCCCAGGCGGCACCTCCATCGCTTGCGGCGCGCCGATCTTGACTTCGAAGCGCCCGGCGGCATGGTGAATTTTGGGACTGTTGGCCGGCGCGCTTGAGCTCATCATTTAAGCGCCGCACAGGCCCAGGATGCGCTCCTCGGCCGAGCACTTCTTCGCTTTCTTGACCACGCAATTGCGCAGTTCGCGGTAGGTGGGGGCGTAATAGGTCCAGCCCTGGGGCAGCTTGGGCATGGATAGATCGACCTCTTTCCATTTCGGGTGACCCTCGGCCTGCAGGCGCGAGAAGTTCTGGCACAGCGACTTGCCCAGCAAGGAGAAGTGCTGCATCGTGTCCTTCAAGTTGTAGTCATAGGTCACCAAGAAGGCACCGACCGAAATGGTGGTGAAGTCCTCGGTCAGCAAATTGGGGTAACTCGCAGCCTGCACGGTGGCCGGCGCGTAGACGTTCAAAGCCGCTTGGGCGGAGGCATGCTTGGGGTCGAATTTCAGCAGCTTGATGAACTTCTGCGCTTCAGGCTTCATATTGGCAATCAGGGGCGCGGGCTGGCCGGCCGCCACCACCACCACATCAACGGACTTGTCGCCAATCAGCTTGACCAAGGCTTCTTCATTGGAGAGGAAGCTGGCCTGCTCGTCCGGCATGGCGCCGCCGAACATCATTTTGTAAAGCGTGTGGGTGATCAGCGCGGCGCCGCTGCCAACCAGGCCGCCATTGATCTTGGCGCCGCGAATATCGTGCAGGTAGTTCATCTCCGAGTCGGAGCGAACGATGTAGTGGATCTCGGTGTTGTAGAGCGGCAGCACCACGCGCAGCGGCTTGATGATTTGGGCCGCCTCGGCGTTGCCGGTGGTGGCTCGGTCCAAAAAGGCCTGGTACACGTCGGCCTGCACCACGGCGAGCTTGACGCCGGGCTCGTACCGCATCAATTTGACGTTAGCGGCCGAGCCCGAGGTGGGCAGCACTTCGAGTTGGATGTCTGCCTCAGGCGCCACAAATTTGGCCAGGTCCTTGCCGATGGCGTAGTACGTGCCTTTCTCCGACGCGGTGACGATTTTGTATTCGGCCGCTGCCTGCGCCCAGCCACCGGCGAGTACCAGGGCCGACGCGATCAAGCTGCGCAACAGGGACGGACGTGAAAAGGCGGTCATCTAGGGGCTCCTGGGCTTGGTTTCTTGGGCGCATAGGCCGAGTGCGGCCACGGCGTCGGTGCAATTGTTGATTTGCGGTTTCTTCAGGTCCAGGCCTTGCTGGGCCTCGCTGCGCTGGCGGCTGCTGGAGGCGGGGGTGGCCGTCGCGGCATTGCCTGCCGCCGAAGTGGCCGCTGGCTCAGGCTTGGAGGCTTGGCGTGGATTGGGCTTGGCCTGTGCGGCCACGCGCGGGCTGGGCGTCGCAGGTGCTTCGGGCTTGCTGGCGGGTGTGGCCGCGGCACTGCTGGCCTCAGCTGCGGCCGCGGGCTCGGTTTTGACTTCGGTCGCCGGCAACTTGTTCTCAACCGTGGCTTGCCCGGCGGAGGGGGGCTGCAGCACTGGCTGGGGCGAGGCTTCTTCCGCTTTGCCTTGCCATTTGTTCTGTGCCGGAGTGCTGGAGGACGAGGCCTCCGTGCTTGCCGGAGATTGCCAGGCGCTATACCCAAAATAGCCTGCCCCAGCGATCAAGGCCAACACGAGCAGGATCACGGCGGGCGAGCGGCGCTGGGCAGGCAGTTCGTGCGGCGCCAGCGGGTCGTGGAGGTGCTGACGATGAGTCGGCTCCGCGGCGCCTAGCGGCTCTACTTCTGGTGCCGGGCTGCTGGGCGGCGGGGCCTGAGTTTCGCTAGCTGCCGGGGCATCGTCTGCAGGCTGGGTGTCGGGCGGCTGCAGGTGCAAATCGCCATTGCAGCGTCCGCAGATCGAGCTTTTGGTGATGTCGTTCACCGAGCCGCAGTGCGGGCAAGGTTGCAGATGCAGGGCCGCCCCGCATTCATTACAGAATTTGGAATCGGGCGGGCTGACGTGATCGCAGTAGGGGCAGGGTCTTGGGGCGTTGGCGGGGGACATGAAGGGTTTGAATCCGATGCTCAACCGTCAAGGTCTTGTAGGCCTGCCGGAGAGTTGCCGAACAGGGTGCGCCCGCAGTGTAGACCGGCTGCAGGCCCTGCGCATCAGCCAAAACCTTGAGACTAGGGGTAAGGTAAAAATTCGCCTTGTTTGTGTTTGCGTGTTGGACTTAGGTGCAGGATGACCCAAGGGTTCTTTCTGCTCCGGCGCCCCGGCCCGCCGCCGCGCTCATGGTGTCCGGGTCGGCTCTTGGGAGCCGACTTCCCTCGCTGCTCACTGCGCGGGTCAGCGGCGGCAAACTCGCTACGTTCGCTTGAGCTCACTGCGCTCAAACAAGTGCCGCCAAGTCAGAAGTGGAAGCGCGCTGCGCGCGCCTGACCCGCTCCGCTGCGCCCTCGGCCGGGCACAAATCGCCCGTCGGCGGGCCGGGGCACCTTCGGGCATGGCTTTTGCGGTCTTCGAGCCGCAAAAAAAAGGAACGACCACCGGTCCTTCCTTTTGGGCTTGAGGGCTAAAAGGCGCCGTCGCTTTATTTGAAGTCGCCCGCAAAAATCAGCTGAAAGTCGTCCAGTCGGAAGTACTGACGCAAGGCGGCGTTGACCTGCTCCAGGCTCAGGCTGTTCAGCGCTTGGTCAAAGCTCTGCTCGCGGGCCATGGTCCGATCCAGATCCGCTTGCTTGGCCAGCATGGCGCTGAGTGCCTCGTCTTGGGCGCGGCCCAGGCGACGGTCATTCAGCAGGGCTTGCTTGGCCTCTGAGAGCTCGCGCGGGCTGAAACCGTCTTTCAAGACGCGGCTCAGTTCTTCCCGCAAGGCGGCTTCCACCTTGGCGCGGTTTTGCGGCGCGAAGATGCCGTAAACCCACAGCGGTGACACCGCATCGCGGTCCGAGAAACGGATGCCGGCACCGGCCCCGTAAGACAGGCCTTCCTTCTCGCGGATGCGCAGCCACAGGCGCGAGCTGCTGGAGCCGCCCACCAGGTAGCTGGCCATGGCCAGGGCGGCGCGGTCGGCGTGTTCGTCGTTCAGAGGCAGATGCAAGGTGCCCAGCATCATCGCGTTTTGCTTGTCGGGCGTGGCGATCAGCTGCAGGCGGCCGGGCGCTTTGGAGGCCTGGCGGGGCAGATGCTGCGGCTGGGTCGGCGCCACCCAGTCACCGAAGAGTTGCTGGGCAGCGCTCTCGATGGCGGCGGCGTCAAAGTCACCCACCATGCTGAGCTGGGCTTTTTGGCCGCCGTACATGGCTTTGTGGAAGGCCTGCACTTGCGCTGCGGTCACCGCTTTGTGATCCTTGACTTCTTCATCAAAGCTGCGGGCATGGCGCGCATCGCCGGCCGGGTAGAGATCCAGCGCTGAGGCCAGGGCTTTGCCGGCCACGCCCTCAGGGTCGTCACGCTGCGCTTGCACGGCGGCCAGGCTTTGGCTGCGCACTTCTTCCAAGGTTGCGACGTCCAGGCGGGGTTGACGCAGCATCTGGCTGATCAAGGCCAAAGCTTGCTGGGCTTGCTCGCGCTTGCTGCTCCAACTCAGAGTGAGGCGGTCGCCGCTCTCGGAGTTCAGGACGGACAGCTCAACCTTGGCGGCATCCAGCGCGTCACGCAGTTGTTCGCGGTCCAGCGACTGCGTGCCCTTGTTGAGCAGAGAGGCAGTCATCTGGGCCACGCTCTGTTGGCCGAACAGGCTTTGCGCATCGCCCAGGCTCAGGCTGATGACACCTTGCACCGCTTGGCCCCGGCTCGGCTTGGGCAACAAGCTGAGCTGCATGCCATTGGGCAAGCGGCTGCGGCGAGTCTTGGCGTCGATGGCAGCGGGCGAGGCATCAAAAGCGGGCACAGGCGCTGCGGCCGGCTGAGGCTTGAAGCTCTGCATTTGCTCGGCCAGATTCACCATCGCTGGGGCCGGCGCACGCTGCGGCTTTTCGCTGGGGATGTACTGGGCCAGGGTGCGGTTGGCGGGCAAGAAGCGCTCGGTGGCAACGCGCTGCACATCATCCAGGCTGATGGCCTTGATACGGTCGCGCAGCAGGAAGAACAAGCGCCAATCGCCTTGGGCGATCGACTCCGACAGCGTCACGCCCACTTCTTCAGGGCTGGTGAAGCTGCGCTCCCAGCGGTTCAGCCAGCGGGTCTTGGCGCGGCTGAGTTCTTGGGCCGTGATCGGCCGTTGCGCAAAGCCTTCGGTCACCGTCACCAGTTCGCGATTGAGCGCGTCTTGCGATGCGCCGGGGGCGCTCTCGGCAATCAGCATGCTGAAGCCCGGCTCGGCCAGGGCCAGACCGAAATTGCGCACCGCCGCAGCCAACTTGCTTTCTTCGACCAAGCGCTTGTGCAGACGCCCGCTCGGAGCCTCGGCCAAGATCAGGTTCAGCAATTCGATGGCGGCGTAGTCTGGGTGGGCGCCCGGTGGCACATGGTAGGCCGCGATGGACAGTGGGTTGCCGCCCACGCGCCGCACCGTCAGCAAGCGCTCGCCGTCTTGCACCGGGTCCACGGTGTAGAGCGGCGCCGGCTTCTTCTTGGACTTGGGCAGCTTGCCAAAGGACTGCTCGACCCAGTCCAACACCTGGTCGGGCTTGAACTTGCCGGTCACCGTCAGCGTGGCGTTATCCGGTTGGTAGTAGGCGCGATAAAAGGCTTGCAGGCGCTGGATGTTGACGTTCTCCACATCGCTGCGTGCGCCAATCGTGTCCTTGCCGTAGTTGTGCCACTGGTACATGGCGGCCAGGATGCGCTGGGTGGTCACGCCTTCGGCATTGTTCTCACCCATCTCCATCTCATTGCGCACCACCGTCATTTCGGTGTCGAGGTGGCGGCGGGCAATGAAGCTGTTCACCATGGCATCGGCCTGCCATTGCAAATACCACTTCAGGTTCTCGTCATTTGCGGCAAAGGCGGCGAAGTAATTGGTGCGATCAAACCAGGTCGTGCCATTGGCATTCAAGCCGCGGCGCGAGAACTCGGCCCAGGGGTCGGGCGTCTTGGGGCTGCCTTTGAAGATCAGGTGCTCCAGCAAATGCGCCATGCCGGTTTCGCCGTAATTCTCATGCTTGGAGCCGACGCGGTAGGTCACGTTCACCGTGGTACTGGGCTTGGCTTCGTCGGGGGCCAGGAGCACCTGCAGACCATTGGGCAAGCGGTACTCGGTGATGCCTTCTACTGAGGTGATGGGCTTGAGCGAATGCGCCTGGCTGATCTCGGCGTGCAAGCTCAGGGCCAGGCCCAGGGTCAGAGAAAAAGCAGTCAGGCAAACAGCTCGGCTACGAAACAGCGGCATGCAGTCTCCAGGGCGGGTGGTGAACAGATCGTCAAGCGTAGCAGGCCCGCTTCTTGACTTGCATCAACTCACATTGAACTGCAGACCTGTCTCCCTACCTATGGGGGGAACCTGAATAGAAATGAATGCGATTTCGAGCCTAGGATGGCTCACAGCTAACGCGCTAGGTCCCTTGATCGCGTGTTGGGCTTGAATCTGTATCAAATTGGAGCATTGGGTATGAGTCAAGGTGCGCGCATCGTCGAAATCAAGGTCCTGGTGATCAGCGAGGCCCTGCATGGGCAGACCGCTGTGGGGCGAACCGTTCGGTCCTTGGCTCAGTCCTTGGGCGAGCGAGACATCAATGTGGTGGAAGCCAGCAGCGCCGACGACGCGCGTGCGGTGATCTTGTCCGACCCTTCGATTCAAGGCATTTTGCTGAGCTGGAGCTTGGGCGGCTCTGAGCACAAACAAGCGCAGTCGCTGCTGCAACTGATCCGCTCGCGCAATGCCGATGTGCCGGTCTTCTTGATGGCCGAGAAAGATGGCGCCGCTTTGACCGCCGAGGTGATGCGCCAAGTGGATGAGTTGATCTGGTTCTTGGAAGACACTACCCAGTTCATCGCCGGCCGGGTGCTGGCCGCCGTGCAGCGTTATCGCGAAGCGATCGCGCCGCCTTTCTCCAAGGCACTGATCGGTTTTGCCTCCAAGTACGAATACTCCTGGCACACGCCCGGTCATGCGGGCGGCACGGCCTTTTTGAAGTCACCGGTGGGCCGCGCATTCCATGACTATTTTGGTGAGAACCTCTTGCGCTCCGATCTGTCGATTTCGGTGGGCGAGCTGGGCTCCTTGCTGGATCACAGCGGCCCCATCGGCGAGAGCGAGAAGTACTGCGCCAAGATCTTTGGCGCCGACCGCGCTTACACGGTGACCAATGGCTCCTCGATGTCGAACCGGGTCATCATGATGTCTTCGGTGACCCGTGGGGATTACGCCTTATGTGATCGCAATGCCCACAAGTCCACCGAGCAGGCGCTGACCATGACCGGTGTGGTGCCCACCTATCTGGTGCCCTCGCGCAACCATCTGGGCATCATCGGCCCCATCTACGCCAAGACCTTGAGCGAAGCCGGCGTGCAGGCCGCCATCCAGGCCAACCCTTTGGCCAAGGACAAGGCGCAAAAGGCCGTGCATGCCATCGTCACCAATTCCACCTACGACGGACTCATTTACCTGACCCCGCGCGTGGTGGAGCTGTTGGACAAGAGCGTGGACCGCATCCACTTCGATGAAGCCTGGTACGGCTATGCGCGCTTCAACCCGCTTTACCGCAACCGCTTTGGCATGTACGGTGAAGCCAAGGACTATCCGCGCGACAAGCCCACCATCTTTACCACCACCTCCACCCACAAGCTCTTGGCCGCACTGAGCCAATCCTCCTTGATCGGTGTGCGCGATGGCCGCAAGCCGGTGCCGCATGCGCGCTTCAACGAGAGCTACATGATGCATGGCTCGACCTCGCCGCTCTACGCCATCATCGCCTCCAACGAAGTCTCGGCGGCCATGATGAGCGGGGTGGGAGGCCGCACGCTGACCACCGAATCGATCCTGGAAGCGGTGGCTTTCCGCAAAGCAGTGCGCCGCATCAAGCGTGAGGCCGAGAAGAGCGGCGACTGGTTCTTCAGCACCTGGAATGCCGACACCGTCACCGACCCCGCCAGCGGCCAGAGCCTGGCCTTTGAAGACGCGCCCGATGAGTTGCTGGTCAGCGAGCCCGATTGCTGGGTGCTGCACCCCGAGGCCGCCTGGCATGGCTTCAAGGACATCGAAGCCAACTATTGCATGTTGGACCCGATCAAGGTCTCCATCCTCAGCCCGGGTGTGGCGGTAGATGGCTCTTTTGAGCAGCGCGGCATCCCCGCCAAACTGGTGACGGCCTTTTTGAGCCAGCGCGGCATTCAGGTGGAAAAGACCACCGACTTCACCATCTTGGTCTTGTTCTCGCTCGGCGTGACCCGCGGCAAGTTCGGTACCTTGGTCAACGCCTTGCTGCGCTTCAAAGACGCTTACGACAACAATGCGCCGGTGGCCGAGGTTTTGTTCGAGCGTGTCGCCGATGCGCCCGCGCAGTACGAAGGCATGGGCTTGAAGGACCTGGCTGATGCGATGTTCGAGCAGATGAAGCGCAGCGATATCTTGCGCACTCAAGCCGAGGCTTTCTCGACCCTGCCCGAGCCGGTGCTGACGCCGGCCGATGCCTACTCCAAGCTGGTGCATGCCGAGGTGGAAGAGGTCGATCTGGACGCCTTGGCCGGCCGCGTGCTGGCCACGGCGGTGGTGCCTTATCCGCCCGGCATCCCGATGCTGATGCCGGGTGAGAAGGCCGGCGCGGCCGACGGCCCCTTCATCGCCTATTTGCGCGGCCTCCAAGACTGGGGCCGGCGCTTCCCCGGCTTCGGCCATGACACCCACGGGGTGGAAGACCGCGATGGTCGCTACTACGTGCAGTGCTTGAAATGAAGCGCTTGAGCTTGATGAACCTAACCCAGCAGCAACGCGGAGGCCGGCATGGCTGATTCCAGCAAGAAGATGAGCTTGATGGGGCTGACCACCCTGGTGGCGGTCAATATGATGGGCTCCGGCATCATCATGTTGCCGGCCAATATGGCGCAGATCGGGGCGGTGTCGCTCTTGTCCTGGGCCATCACCGCCGTGGGCTCGATGGCGATTGCCTACAGCTTCGCGCAGTGCGGTCTGTTTTGCGCCCGCTCCGGCGGCATGTCGGCCTATACCGAAGAGGCGCACGGCAAGTCCGGCTTCTTCATGGCCTCTTTTCTGTACTACCTCTCGCTGGCCATCGGCAATGTGGCGATTGCCATCTCGGCGGTGGGCTACATCACGCCCTTCATTCCTTGGCTGGGCACCGGCGCCACACCGCTGTTCGTCGGCGTGGTGGCACTGTTGTGGCTGACCACGGTGGCCAATTTCGGCGGGCCTAAGCTGACCGGGCGCATCGGCGCCTTCACCGTCTGGGGCGTCATCATTCCGGTGGCGGGGCTGTCGGTGATGGGTTGGTTCTGGTTCAAGAGCGATGTGTTTGCTCAGGCCTGGAACCCGCATGGCGCGCCGCTCGGTGAAGCCATCTCCTCCAGTATCCCGCTGACGCTCTGGGCCTTTTTGGGCATGGAGTCGGCGGCCGCCAACTCCGACGCGGTGGAGAACCCCAAGCGCAATGTGCCGCTCGCTTGCTTGTTTGGCACCGGCGGTGCGGCCGTGGTCTACATCTTGTCCACCACCGTCATCCAGGGCATCGTGCCCAATGAAGCGCTGGCGCATTCCACCGCCCCCTTTGCCTTGGTCTACTCCACCATGTTCACGCCATGGGTGGGCAATCTGATTTTGGCCTTGGCGGTGGCGGCCTGTGTGGGCTCGCTGCTGGGTTGGCAGTTCACCCTCAGCCAAGTCTCCAAGGCGGCGGCGGACCAGCGCATGTTCCCCAAGTTCTTTGCGCGCGTGACGGCGGCCGAGGCTCCTGTTGTCGGCATGGTGGTGGCGGGCGTGCTGCAGACGCTGATGGCGGTGTCCACCATGTCGCCCGATGCGGCGGCGCAGTTCGGCAAGCTGGTCAATCTGGCGGCGGTGACGAACTTGATTCCTTACGTCACCTCCTTGTCGGCCTTGCTCATCATCATGCACAAGGCCCAGGTCAGCGCCAGCGTCTTCAATCGCAATATGCTGGCCCTCTTGGTGGCCATGGCCTACAGCTTCTACGCCCTGTATGCCTCGGGCCAGGAAGCGGTGTTCGGCGGCATGATCGTGATGGCTGTGGGCTATCTGATCTATGGCTTTATTGCGCATCGCTTCATTGAGGCGCCTGCAGCAGCGGGGCCGCGCGCCTGAGGCCAGAAGAAGGAGAAAACCGATGAAAAAGATCTTCCAAACTTCCATGCTGCAGGGACTGGTCTGCAGTCTCATGGTCTTGGCCATGGCGCCGCAAGCCGCCAGCGCCCAAGCGCTGGATCGAATCAAGAAAACCGGCAGCTTGCAGCTCGGCTTTATCGATGGGGCTGCGCCCTACTCTTACACCGGCGCCGATGGCAAGCCGGCGGGCTACGACATCGAGGTCTGCCAGTTCGTGGCTGAGGCGGTCAAGGCCAAGCTGGCCGCGCCCAAGCTGAATGTGCAGTACAGCGCCTTGAAGTCTGATGACGCCGAAGCCGCGGTCGCCCAGGGCAAGGTTGATTTGCTCTGCACCGCCACGGTGGAGTCTTTGAAGCGCCGCGAGCAGATGTCGTATTCCATCCCCGTCGTCAACGGCGGTGTTGGTGTCTTGCTGCGCAAGGACGCCCCGCAGGCCATGCGCGATGTGTTGAACGGCAAGGTCGCCCGTACCGGGCCGATCTGGCGCGCCACCGTCAATGGCGGGCGCAGCAATCACACCTATGCGGTGCGCGCCGGCACGGTCACGCAAGACTGGGTTCGCGAGCAGGTTCGCACGCTGGGCGTCACGGTCAATGCCATCGTGGTGGACGACTATGCCAAGGGCATTGAGTTGGTGAAGGCCAAGCAGGCCGACGCCTTCTTTGCCGAACGTGGCCTGTTGAAGGACTATGTGGAGCGCAACAAGGCCCAGGGCGACTTGGAAGTGCTGCCGCGCCGCTTTGCCTCGGAGCCGCTGGCCTTGGCCATGGGTCGCAATGACGATGACTTCCGCTTGCTGGTCGACACAGCCTTGAGCCGCCTGCTCAAGTCCAAAGACTTCCAGCCCCTGTACCAGCGCCATTTCGGGCCGCTGGATGCGGCCAGCCGGGTGATCTATCAAGAGTTCGCCTTGCCTTGATTGACGACGGAGTGAATGCCATGTCTCAGAACTCGATGATTCCCTCTCGTGTGCTTTGCATTGACGACGATCTGGTCGTCAAGTCCACCACCGCCAGCCGGCGCATTGCGGCCATCGTCGATGCCTTGCGGGCGCGCGGGGTGGAGGTGATCGAGTCGCTGTCTTATGAAGACGGTGAGGCCAATCTGGTCTCAGACAGCTCCATCCATTGCCTGCTCTTGGACTGGTCCCTGGGCGAGAACGATGAAGCCAGCCACGCCGCCGCCACTGCCTTGTTGCGCAATTTGCGCCGGCGCAATGCCGCGCTGCCGGTCTTCTTGCTGGCCGACCGCAAGGCCCGCAGCGGGCCGATGACGGTGGAGGTGGCCAGCCTGGCCGATGAGTTCATCTGGACGCTGGAGGACAGCCCCGACTTCATCGCCCGCCGTGTCGAGGCGGCGCTGAGTCGCTACTTTGACAATCTGCTGCCGCCCTTTGCTCGTGCCCTGGTCAACTACAACCGCGATGCCGAGTACTCCTGGGCGGCGCCCGGCCACCAAGGCGGCGTGGCCTTCACCAAGTCACCCATCGGCCGGCTCTTTCACGATGCCTATGGCGAGACCTTGTTTCGCACCGATATGGGCATCGAGCGCGGCGCCTTGGGGTCGCTGCTTTCGCACACCGGGCCTATCGGCGAGAGCGAGCAGTACGCTGCGCGCGTCTTCGGCAGTGATCGCAGCTACTCGGTGCTGAACGGCACCTCGGCCTCCAACCGCACCATCATGTCGGCCTGCATTGGCGAGCAGCAAATCGCGCTGTGCGACCGCAACTGCCACAAGTCCATCGAGCAAGGCCTGGCCATCACCGGCGGCATCCCCGTCTTCTTGCAGGCCGGGCGCAATCGCTATGGCGTGATCGGGCCTATCCACCCGGACCAGATGACGCCGGCCGCCATCGCCGCCAAGATCGCCGCCAACCCGCTGGCTGCCGCAGCCAAGTCCAGCCAGCCGGTCTACAGCGTGGTCACCAACTGCACTTACGACGGCATGTGCTACGAAGCCAAGGCGGCTGAAGCCTTGTTGGGCCAAAGCGTGGACCGACTGCATTTCGATGAAGCCTGGTACGGCTATGCCCGCTTCAACCCCATGTACCGTGATCGTTATGCGATGCGTGGCGATGCCCTAAGCCATGACAAGAGCGGACCGACGGTGTACGCGACGCATTCCACGCACAAGCTGCTGGCGGCACTCTCGCAAACCTCCTTCATCCATGTGCGTGACGGCCGTGGCGCCATTGAGCATGGCCGCTTCAACGAGGCTTACGGCGCGCAGGCCTCGACCTCGCCGCTCTATGCCTTGATCGCCAGCAATGAAGTCGCCGCCGCCATGATGGCCGGCCCTTCGGGCGAGGCGTTGACCCAGGATGTCATCGACGAAGCGATTGCCTGCCGCCAGGCCGTCGCCCAAGTGCAGCGCGAGCTGGCCGCCCAGGGCGAGTGGTTCTTCACGCCCTGGAACGCGCCCGAGGTCAGCGACCCCGCAACAGGTGCGCGTTACGCCTTTGCCGATGCTCCCGCCGAGCTCTTGGCGCGCGAGCCTTCATGTTGGGTTTTGCACCCCGGTGAAAGCTGGCACGGCTTTGACAACATCCCCGATGGCTGGTGTCTGCTCGACCCCATCAAGTTCGCTGTGGTTGCGCCGGGCATGCAAGACGATGGGCAGTTGGCCGAGCAAGGCATTCCCGGCGACTTGGTGACGGCCTATCTGAGCCAGCACGGCATCGTGCCATCCCGCACCACCTCGCACATGGTGCTGTTCTTGTTCTCCATGGGCGTGACCAAGGGCAAGTGGGGGACCTTGATCAATACGCTGCTCGACTTCAAGCGCGACTACGACGCCAACAAGCCGCTGGCCGAGGTGTTGCCGCGGGTCTTGGCCGCTGCGCCGGCGCGTTATGCCGGCCTGGGGCTGAAGGATCTGGGTGATGCCATGTGGGCCGAGCTGCGCCGCAGCCGCATGGGCCACTGGGAGGCGCAGGCCTATGCCCAGCTGCCGCAGCCGGTGTGCACGCCGCGCCAGGCCTTCCAGCAGTTGATGGCCGGCGAAGCCGAGTTGCTGCCGCTGGACCAGTTGGCCGGCCGCACCGTGGCCGTGGGCGTGATTCCCTATCCACCGGGCATCCCCATCGTGATGCCAGGCGAGAACATCGGCCCTGCCGACGGCGCCTGGATCAGCTATCTGCGCGTGCTGCAGCACTGGGCCGAAGCCTTCCCGGGCTTTGCCAAAGAGGTGGAAGGCACGATAGAGAAAGACGGGGTCTACCAAGTCTATTGCCTGAAGTCTTGAGCCACTTGAGGCCGCTTGGCCCTCAGTAGGCCTGGCTCTCGATGGTGCGGCGCACCTTCAGCAGCGCGCTGCGCAAGGCCTCTTGCGACACCGAGCCCAGCGCCAGCCGAAGGGCCTGCGGTGCCGCCCCGCTGGCAAAAGGCTGGGCGGTCGACACCGAGACCCCTTGGGCCAGCAAGGCCATGGCCACCTTGTCGGCGCGTTGCTCCTCCATCAGCGGCAGCCAGGCGAAGTAGGAACTGGGGTGGCGAATGCAGCGCATGCCTTGCATCAGTTCGCTGAGCAGGCCTTGTCGGGCCTGGGCGTCTTGGCGTTTCTCGGTTTCCAGCCGCTCCACCGTGCCATCGTTCAGCCAGCCGCAGGCCAGGGCGGTCATCACCCCGGGCGCATTCCAGGTGGTGGCGCGGATGGCGCGCTCAATTTGTGCCAAAAACGGGCTGGGCGCCACCACAAAGCCGACGCGCAGGCCGGCGGCCACGCTTTTGGACAGTCCGTTGATATAGACCGTCAGCTCCGGCGCAAGCGCAGCCAAGGGCGGCGGCGCCTGCTCGGCCAGATAGGCATAGGCAGCGTCTTCAATGATCAGCAAGCCATGGCGGCGCGCCACGGCCACCAAGGCGCGCCGATGGCTGGCGCTCATCACCCAGCCCATGGGGTTGTGCAAGGTGGGCATGGTGTAGACCGCCCGCACGCGGCGGCGCTGGCACAGGGCCTGCAGCGCCTCGGGATCCGGACCTTGGCCGGCAGAGGGCAGGGCGAGCAATTCCAGTCGGTGCGCTTCAGCCAGCAGCTTGAAGCCCGGATAGCTCAGCGCATCAATGGCCACCACATCGCCCGGCTGAAGCAAGGCCATCACCGTGGTGGCCAGCCCATGCTGCGCGCCGGACACCAGAGCGACCTGGCTCGCGTCTACGCGCAGACCACGCAGTTGCAAATGCTGGGCCACGGCCACGCGTTCATGCAGTCGCCCGCCGTGTGGCGGATAGCGCAGCTGCGCTTCCAGGTCACCGCTGGCGGCCAATTGGCGCAGTGCCGCGCGCAAGAGCTCGGCCTGGCCCGGCGTGCTGGGGTAGTTGAAGCTGAGGTCGATGGCATCCACAGGGGCGGTCTGTTGGTCGACCCCGTGGCCGCGGGGCAGGGCGGTCTCGCGCACAAAGCTGCCTCTTCCGGTTTCGCCGCTGACCAAGCCCATAGTCGCCAACTCGGCGTAGACACGGCTGGCCGTCACCAAGGCCATGCCCTCGCGCTGCGCCAGCTCTCGGTGGGTGGGGAGGCGGCTGCCTGGGGCTAAGGCGCCGGCATGAATTTCGGCCGCCATGCGGTCCACCACCTGCTTGTAGCGAGCTTGGGCCATTGAGCAATGTATCCATGACAATGATTTGAATGTATTGATTGTCCTGCCTAGCATCCGTAGGCATCAAGCCCTCGATTTCGAGGTCTAGGCCATGAAGGGACCGCAGGTGAAATTGCAAGAACAGGCACAAGCCCAGCGCGTAGATTCCGCTTGGGCGGGCTGGTTGAACGGCTTCATCGGCGTGCTGATCTTCAGCGCCTCGCTGCCGGCCACCCGCGTCGCGGTGCGCGAGTTTTCGCCGCTCTTCCTCAGTTCAGCGCGGGCCAGCATTGCCGCGCTTTTGGCGGCGGTCTTGCTGCTGCTGCTCAGGGCGCCGCGCCCCGGCCGTCATCAGCTGGGCTCGCTGGGCCTGGTAGCCGTGGGCGTGGTGCTGGGCTTTCCCTTGCTGACGGCTCTGGCCTTGCAGACCATCACCTCGGCGCACTCGATTGTGTTTCTCGGTCTCTTGCCGCTGTCCACGGCCTTGTTTGCGGTGCTGCGCGGCGGTGAGCGGCCCAAGCCGGTGTTCTGGGCTTTCTCGCTGCTCGGCAGCGCGCTGGTGGTGGGCTTTGCCTTGAGCCAAGGCGGTGGTGGCGCCTCGCTGGGCGATGCGCTGATGCTGGCGGCGATCTTGGTCTGCGGTCTGGGCTATGCCGAAGGGGCGAAGCTGGCGCGCGGCCTGGGTGGCTGGCAGGTGATCAGCTGGGCCTTGCTGCTGGCCTGGCCCTTCATGGCGGTCTTGGCTTGGCTCTTGGCGCCGGCGCAGTTCAGCGGCATCTCGGCACCCGCCTGGTTGAGCCTGGGCTATGTGTCCCTGTTCAGCATGCTGATTGGCTTTGTTTTTTGGTACCGCGGCCTGGCGCAAGGCGGCATTGCTGCCGTGGGCCAGCTGCAGTTGCTGCAGCCCTTCTTTGGCCTGGCCTTGGCGGCGACCTTGCTGCATGAACAGGTCAGCCCGGGCATGTTGGGCGTGACCGTGGCGGTGATCGCCTGCGTGGCTGGGGCCCGCAGGTTTTCAAAGTAACTGCAGACGCCGAATCAGCGGCGCAGCTTGAAGACCGCAACGGCCTGCACCAACTGATCGGCCTGGCCGCGCAAGCTCTCAGCTGCCGCAGCAGACTCCTCCACCAAGGCGGCGTTTTGCTGCGTCGCCTGGTCCATCTTGGTGATGGCTTCCCCGACCTGCGCCACACCGCTGCTTTGCTCGGCGCTGGCCGAACTGATCTCGGCCACGATGTCCGACACCCGTTTGATGGCCGTGACGATCTCGCCCATGGTTTGGCCAGCTTGGCCCACCAATTGACTGCCAGTCTCGACCCGCTCCACGCTGTCCACGATCAAGGTCTTGATCTCGCGCGCCGCCTCGGCGCTGCGTTGCGCCAAGCTGCGCACTTCGGCGGCCACCACGGCGAAGCCGCGACCTTGCTCGCCGGCGCGCGCGGCTTCCACCGCCGCATTGAGGGCGAGGATATTGGTTTGGAAGGCGATGCCGTCAATCACCGCGATGATGTCGGAGATCTTCTTGGACGACTCATTGATGCCCCGCATGGTCTCAACCACCTGGTTGACCACCTGGCCCCCTTGTTCCGCGACCAGGGATGCATTCAATGAAAGTTGGTTGGCTTGATGCGCATTTTCAGCGTTATGCCGCACGGTGTTGCCGAGCTGGTCCATGGTGGCGGCGGTTTCCTGCAGCGCTGAGGCTTGCTCCTCCGTCCGCGCGGACAGATCTTGGTTGCCCTGTGCAATCTGAGCACTGGCGGTGGCCACGCTTTCCGCGTTGCTGCGCACATTGCCCACCACCTGGGTCAGTGAATCTTGCATGCCCGACAAAGCGTGCAGCAAGGGTGAAAACTCGTCTTGAGTGGTGTCCTCAATCGCAACAGTCAAGTCGCCATCGCGCACCCGCTCGGCCACGTGCTGTGAGCTCTGGACCCGTTGCCGAAGCGCCTTGGCGATCAGCAGCGACAGCGCCACCAAGCCGATCAGGCATGCGCCAACAATGGTCAATAGCAAGTTCAGCGTGGTGCCAATCTCCGAACGTACGCCGTCGATATCGTGGTTCAAAGAATCCTGCTGGTATTTGACGGTCTCGTCCAAGAGCTTCAGCACCTCGTTGCGAGCCGGAATCGTCTTGTCGACCAGGAAGGCAAAGGCTTCGTCCTTTTTGCCCTCTTGCACCAAGGCCAGATTGCTCTCGGCGACCTGCCAAAAGCGGTTCAACATCGGCGGCAAATCGGCGTAACGGCGCTTGCCTTCGGCCGTGTAAAGCAATTCCTCATAGGCCTTGGAGAGGTCGACGACCAGCTTTCGCTTGTTGCTGATGTCCTCCAAGGCAACGCCGCGCTCGGCATCGTTGCGGGCCAGCATGGCATGGCGCAATTGCAGCGAGATGCGAGTGATATTGAGCTCCATCGCTCCAATGCGCGTCAGCTGTGGCACTCGTCCCTTCTCGGTCGCTTCGGCCGTGGCCGCCACCGCGTGCAGCTTGACATAAGCCGTTGCAGCGACGCCTAGCAGGGCTAGCGATAGGACAAAAGACACCAAGTACAGCCTTTGGGCGATGCCTTTGGCCTTCAAAAAACCCATGATGCAAGTCCTTTTTGAATATCAACAAGCCCGTGCAAGACATACCCTGGCACGCATCAACACCGTCGCCAAGTTCTCGCATCCTGCGCCGTGAATGCTAGACGCGCTTTGACAATCATCAATGCGTTGTCGACCCGCAGGCCTTGAACTTGAGGAGTTGCGGACTTATTGCACACCATTTTGTTCCTGAGTTAAAGAAGCCCGCAGGGCTTGCGCGCTGCGGGCTTCTTGTTGGAGGAGGGGCTAAATCAAGCCAGCGTCTTCCACTGGGCCATCAAACCATCCCATTTGGCTCGAGCGGCGTGCACATGACGCTCCTTGACATGGCCGTAACCGCGAATCTCTTCGGGGATGCGGGCGATGTCCACGGCCAGATTCAGACGCTCGGCGCTCAAGCCCTTGGCCAGGATGGCTTCGATGCTGGCGCGGTACTCGGTGATCAGCGCGCGTTCCATCTTGCGCTCGGCGGTGTAGCCGAAGATGTCCAAGCTGCCGCCGCGCAAGCCCTTCAGGCCGGCCAGCAGGCGGAAGGCCGGGCGAACCCAGGCACCCATTTGCTGCTTGACCAATTCGCCCTTGGCGTTCTTCTTGGCCAGCAGCGGTGGGGCCAGGTGGTGCACCAGCTTGTAGTCGCCGTCGAACTGCGCGGCCACCTTGTCGAGGAACTTCTGGTCGGTGTGCAGACGGGCGACTTCGTACTCGTCCTTGTAGGCCATCAGCTTGAACAGATATCGGGCCACAGCCTCGCTCAGCTTGCTGCTGCCCAATGGGCTCTCCGCCGCGCGCACCTTTTCGACAAAGGCCTTGTAGGTCTCGGCATAGGCGCTGTCTTGGTAATCCACCAAGAACTCGACGCGCTTGGACATGATCTCGTCCAGGCTCTCGCGCTTGACGATCTGGATCACCTGAGTCGCGGCAAACAAAGCCTGCACAGCGGCCAGGCTATGCGCGCAGCGACGGCCCCATTCGAAGGCGATCTTGTTGTTCTCGATCTGCACATTGTTCAGCTCGATGGCGCGCATCAGCGCGGCATAGCTGAGCGGCACTCGGCCTTGCTGCCAGGCATAGCCCAGCATCAGTGGGTTGGTGTAGAGCGAGTCGCCGACCAGCTTGACGGCCACTTCTTCGGCATCAAACATGCCCACACCGTCCTTGCCCACGGCAGCAGCAACAGCGCTTTCGCAGGCGGCGCCGGGGAAGCTCCAGTTGGCGTCGTTGACCAGCGAGGCGGTCGGCGAGCCATGGGTGTTCAGCGCCACAAAGGTGCGGCCTTCTCGCATCACGGCCAGGGTGGTTTTGTTGGCGGCAACGATGGAGTCGCAAGCGATCACCAAGTCAGCCTCGGCGGTACCGACCTTGGTGCAGTGGATGGCGGCTTCGCTGTTGGCGATCTGGATGTGGCTCCAGGTGCTGCCGCCCTTTTGCGCCAAGCCGGCCGCGTCTTGGGTGATCACGCCCTTGCCTTCCAGGTGGGCGGCCATGCCCAAGAGCTGGCCGATGGTGATGACGCCGGTGCCGCCGACGCCGCCGACCACAATGCCCCAGGCTTTTTCGGGGTTAGGAATCAGCGGCTGGGGCAGGGTGCCTAGGGTGGCATCAAAGGGGCTGAGGCGCTTGTCTTTCTTGGGCTTCTTCAGCTCGCCACCTTCCACGGTGACGAAGCTGGGGCAGAAGCCCTTGACGCAGGAATAGTCCTTGTTGCAGGTGTTCTGGTTGATCTGGCGCTTGCGGCCAAACGGGGTCTCCAGCGGTTCGATGGACAGGCAGTTCGATTGGATCGAGCAGTCACCGCAACCTTCGCAGACCAGCTCATTGATGACCACGCGCTTGGCGGGGTCCACCAACTTGCCCCGCTTGCGGCGGCGGCGCTTCTCGGTGGCGCAAGTCTGGTCGTAGATGATGGCGGTGGTGCCGGGGATCTCGCGGAACTCGCGCTGAATGGCGTCGAGCTCGTCGCGGTGATGCACGGTCACGCCGGGCAGCAGGTTCACGCCCTCGTACTTGGCCGGCTCATCGGTCACGATGACCAGCTTGGCCACGCCCTCCGACGTCACGCTTTGCATGATCTGCAAGACCGTGTGGCCTTCGGCGCGCTCGCCCACTTGCTGGCCGCCGGTCATGGCGACCGCGTCGTTGTAGAGAATCTTGTAAGTGATGTTGACGCCGGCGGCGATGCTCTGGCGAATCGCCAAGATGCCGCTGTGGAAGTAAGTGCCGTCACCCAAGTTCGAGAAGATGTGCTTCTCGTTGGTGAAGGCGGCCTGGCCCACCCATGGCACGCCCTCGCCACCCATTTGCGTGAAGGTGGCGGTGTTGCGGCCGGGCATCCAGGTGACCATGTAGTGGCAGCCGATGCCGCCCACGGCGCGCGAACCTTCGGGCACGCGGGTGCTGGTGTTGTGCGGGCAACCGCTGCAGAACCAAGGCGTGCGGTCGGCGCCGCCGGCGGTCTTTTCTTCGTTCTTGAGCGAGGCTTCCTTGGCGTCGATGATGGCGACGCGGGCGTCCAGGCGGGCGGCCACATCGGCGTCCACGCCCAGCTTCTTCAGACGCTTGGCAATCGCGCGGGCGATGATGGCCGGCGTCAGATCGGCCTGCGGGCGCAGCAGCCAGTTCTTGCTTGGGTTGGCCATGCCCCATTCGCCGCCGAGTGCGCCGGAGTCGGCGTCATCGTCGAACTTGCCCAGCACATGCGGGCGCACATCGGGGCGCCAGTTGTAGAGCTGTTCCTTGATTTGGTACTCGATGACCTGGCGCTTTTCTTCCACCACCAAGATCTCTTGCAGGCCGTCGGCAAAGTCGCGGGTGATGGTCGCTTCCAGCGGCCACACCACATTGACCTTGTGCAGGCGGATGCCCAGGCGCCGACAGGTGTCGTCGTCCAAGCCCAGGTCGTGCAAGGCTTGGCGGGTGTCGTTGTAGGCCTTGCCGGAGGCAATCAGACCGAAGCGGTCCTGCTTGGTCTCGATGACGTTGTAGTTCAGCTTGTTGGCGCGCACATAGGCCAGGGCGGCGTACCACTTGTGGTCCATCATGCGGGCTTCTTGATCCAGTGGTGGATCGGGCCAGCGGATGTGCAGCCCGCCGGCCGGCATCGGGAAGTCTTCCGGCAAGATGATCTTGACGCGGTCCGGGTCCACGCTGACCGAGGCGGAGGACTCGACGATTTCTTGAATCGTCTTCATGCCCGACCACAGGCCCGAGAAGCGGCTCATGGCAAAGGCGTGCAAGCCCATGTCCAAGATGTCTTGCACGCTGCTGGGGAAGAACACCGGGAAGCCGGCGGCCTTGAAGACGTGGTCGCTCTGGTGCGCGGCGGTGGAGCTCTTGGCGATATGGTCATCGCCGGCCACCGCGATCACGCCACCATGCTTGGAGGTGCCGGCCATATTGGCGTGTTTGAACACGTCAATGCTGCGGTCCACGCCCGGGCCTTTGCCGTACCAGATGCCGAACACGCCGTCGTACTTGGCCTTCTCGGGGAAGAGGGCCAGCTGCTGCGTGCCCCAAACGGCAGTGGCGCCCAGTTCTTCATTGACGCCGGGTTGGAAAACGATGTTCTGCTTGGCCAGATGCTTCTTGGCGGCTTGCAGCGCCTGGTCATAGCCACCCAGCGGCGAACCCCGATAGCCCGACACAAAGCCGGCGGTGTTGAGGCCGGCGATGGCATCGCGGGTGCGCTGCAACATCGGCAAGCGCACAAGGGCCTGCACCCCGCTCATGAACGCGCGACCGCTGTCCAGCGCGTATTTGTCGTCCAGCGTCACTTTTTCTAGCGCGCGCAGGATGTGGTCGGGCAAAGGTGCATTCATGGTGGTGTCGCTCTTTTGTCTCTTTTGGGGTTCCGGGTGGGCTGTTCGCTGCTTGTGGCGGCGCCGCCCCCGTAGATATCGGCAGTATTACCGGGCATGGGAGTGTAGGCAAAGCCTGCCCGCAGGTGCTTTCTCTTTGCTGTTGTTTTTGCGTGTGTGGAGCAATAATGTTTCTCTGATGCGGAAATAGCGATGCAATTTGCATCTGCATTCATTGCTTCGCAGCAAAGCAGGAGACATTTGATGGCTAAATCCAGTAGCGCCAGCAGTTCCAGCAAAGCCCCGGCCCCAGCCTCAGCCCCAAGCGCCGCGCGAGCCGGGGATGCGCCGGAGCTTGAGGACGCCGAGCTCGGCGCCGCCTCCGGCATGGGCCTGGACCGCTATCACATCGCCATCCTCGGCGAGTTGCAGCGCGATGCGCGCCTGTCCAATGCCGAGCTGTCCGCGCGCATCGGCCTGTCCACCGCGCCGACTTGGCGCCGGGTGCGCTGGCTGGAGGAGCAGGGCTTCATCACCGGCTACCGCGCCGAGATCGACCGCCGCAAGGTCGGCCTGGGCGTCCTGGCCTTTGTGCGAGTGGATGCCGACCGCAACAACGGCGCCTCCACCAAGCCGCTGGAAGACGCCATCCGAGCCCAGCCCGAGGTCATCAGCTGCCACTACATTTCGGGCGCCGGCACCTTTGAGCTGCAAGTCTTGGCCACCGACCTCGATGCCTTCAGCCGCTTCACCATCGATGTGCTGCTCAATCTGCCTAACGTCAAAGATGTGCACACCAGTTTTTCGCTGGGCGAGGTGAAGGCCGGGGCCTTGACGCCTTTGGCCCATTTGGATCACAAGGCTGTTGCTCAGTTGAAATGAGCTGGCGTCTCACTGACTTTGAAAGAGCTAACAATGGCCGCCAGGGCTTGGGCTTGCTGTCTTAAGCCCTCGGAGGCTGCGGCCGACTCTTCCACCAGAGCGGCGTTTTGTTGGGTGGCATGGTCCAGCTGCGAAATGGCGGTGTTGACCTGGCTGATGCCTGCGCTTTGCTCGCGGGTGGCGGTGCTGATCTCGCCCAACATGGTGTTGACGTGGCGCACCTGTTCTACCAGTTCGGCCATGGTGCGACCGGCCTCGGCGGCCACTTCTGAACCGCTTTCGACCTTGCTGACACTGTCGCCGATCAGCGTCTTGATCTCGCGAGCCGCTTGAGCGCTACGCTGGGCCAAGATTCGCACCTCGCCAGCCACCACGGCAAAACCGCGCCCTTGTTCCCCTGCGCGAGCGGCCTCCACCGCGGCGTTCAAGGCCAGGATATTGGTCTGAAAGGCGATGCCATCGATGACGCCGATGATGTCCGAAATCTTTTTGGAGCTGCCATTGATTTGCTCCATGGTGGAGACCACACGCGCCACCGCTACGCCGCTGCGTTCGGCCGTGCGTGAGGCTTGGTGCGCCAGCTCATTGGCCTTGCTCGCGGTTTCGGCGTTGTTCTTCACGGCGGCAGACATTTGGTCCATGGACGCTGCGGTCTGCTCCAAAGCTGAGGCTTGCTGCTCGGTGCGCATGCTCAGATCGTTGCTGCCGGTGGAGATGTCCCCGGAAGCGCCGGACACTTCCACCGCGCTGCTGCGGATCTGATCGACGGTGGCGGCCAGATGCACCTGCATGCGCTGCATGGCGTGCAGCAGCTGCCCCATTTCATCTTCGCTTTGGATCTCGATGCGTGAGCTCAGGTCTTTGTCACTGATCAAGGCTGCCACTCGCAGCGCTTCGCGCAAGGGCCGGGTGATGGAGCTGATGATGCGCCAGGCCAGCCCTATTCCGGCGGCCAGTGCTAAGCCCAACACCAACAGCACAACCCAGACGGAGGATCTGAAGGCCTGTTGGCTTTTGGCGTATTCCAACTCGGCCACGGTCAGCTGTTCGTCGACCAATTCAGCGATGGCGCCGGTGAAGGGATCAATCGCGGGGTAAAGCTCTTGGGTCGCGAAAGCCTCGAGTTGCTCGGCGTTTTGAGACTGCAGCAGGTCTTTGAGCTTGAGCGTGCCAGCCTTGGCCGGCGCCATCAGGGCAGTGGCCTTGGCCAACAAGCGGGCTTCATTGCCCTCGATCTTGGTGGCGGTGTAGGCCGCCCATTGCTGAGCCACGATGTGCTCCGCTTCGCCCACCAGTTTCAGGGCGGCGCTCGGGTCTAGGCTGCGGGCGCGCACCTTGTGCGTTGTGTCCACCACATTGACGGCATAGGCATCCGAAACCTGCTTGAGCTGTTTGAGCGGCACCACGCGGTCTTTGTAGACGGTGTCAATGGCTGCATTCATCTCCGACATGGCATGCAAACACCAGCCGCTGACCAAGCCCAGCATCAGCATGAGCAAAGTGGAAAGCAACACCAGCCGCGCTTTGATGCTGTTGATCTGCATACAAACCTTTCAGGCTCAGTCCTGCATGCACTCTACGTGTGATGCCGCTGTTCGTCATTCTTTTTGAAGCAATGTCTGAGGGTCAGGTCTTGCGACTTGGGGGGGGCGTGCCTGCCCGATGCCTGGCCCCGTCAGCTGCTGGGGCTAGGGGAAATGCTCCCCCTGAGTTGAGCGCCCCTGATTCAAGCGCCCTTGAACGCGGGCTAGGCGCTGAGGAGCTGTTTCAAGAAGATGTGGGCCACGGACATTCAAACTCAAGCGTGAACCCTCCAATGAAACACCTCATCCTCAGCGCCGCCCTGCTGGCCTCAGGCCTGGCCCAGGCCAGCCCTTTGTTCATGAATGCCGCCGATTTCGTCGGGTCGAATGGCTTGTCGGTGTTGAATTCCACGGCGGGAGATGGCACTCTTGGCTTCGCCGCGAACAGCAACTTTCGCGTGGCGGAAGATTTCAAAGTCACGGGCAATGGCTGGCATGTGCAAAGCCTGGACTTCTTTGCTTATCAAACGGGGGGCAATGGCTTCACCTTCACCGGCGCTACCTGGCAAATCAAGTCGGGTGATGTGAACAGCGGTCAGATCATCGCTTCCGGCAGCAACGAGGTGAGCAATGGGGGTAGCGTGGGCTACCGCGTCACCAGCACCACCTTGAGCAACACCAGTCGCAACATCTATCGCATTCAGGTGGATATCCCCGATATCGACTTGTTCGCAGGCGACTACTGGATGACCTGGTCGCTGACGGGCACATCGGCATCAGGGCCTTTCGCCCCTTCCCTGGTGACTCCTGGAGGCAATGCGCAGCAAGGCCCAGTCAACGGCCTTTTTGCTCAGGTCCTTGACAGCGGCAGCAGTCGAGCGGTGGAGCTTCCCTTTGCTGTGAATGGCTCGTTGCTGCCGCAAAGCAATGCGGTGCCAGAACCTTCGGGGCTCTTGCTCACCGCTTTGGCGGGGCTGGCCATGTTGGCCAGCAAGCGCCGTCGTCGCTGATCGATACGCCAACAAGGGCGCAGGGATGGGGCCGGAGCGCCATGCTCTGGCTTTTCGCCTAAGGGCGTCCGCACCTTGAAGGCTCAAGGCTTTGTCGCCGCTTCCTGCGCCTGTGCCAGGTGCTTGCGGTAGCTGTCCAGCACCCTGGGGCTCCGCCCGGCGGCTTCGCCCAAGCTCAGGGCGCGGCTGAATTCGGCGCGTGCCTCGGTGTGGCGACCGAGCTTCATCAGCACTTCGCCGTGGCTGTCGGCGGCATTGTCTGATTTGTCGTAAAGCCGGGCATTGGCGCTCAAAACCCAAGCCGCCAGTTGCACGCGCGGCGTCACTTGGCCATTGCCAAGGATGGCATAGCCGGCATTGTTGACCTCAGCTTCACTGAGGCCCGGCGCGCGAATGGCGAGGTCCACGGCAGCTTGCGGATCGGTTGCGCTGGCCGCGGCCTGCAAATCTTGACTGAGCTTGGCGCGCGCGGCTTCGATGGCGCGGCGCTGGGCTTGCTCTTGTGCCAGTCGAATCACCTGGTCGACGGCGGCGACCACCAACTGGGGCTCATCAAACTGGATGTGGTGGCCGCTGACCGGCGTCAGCACATGGGCGCCATTGCTGAATTGGCTGAAGAACTCGGTGTGCAACTGGCGCCAGGCGGCCATACCGGCGGGCGTGTGCAGGAGCACTTCGGGCTTGGCATAGCGCTTGGTGGAGGTCAGCACGACCGCCGGAACGTCGGGCAGCTGTGCCGTGGTCTTGTCGATGGCCGGCAGCCTGCCTGCGTCCATGATGCTTTGGATGTAGCGCAAATCAGCGCGGAACTTTTCCGGAGCGCCTTTTTCGAGTTGCGCCTGCTCGGCCGCCAAGCGCGGCGCATCCAGCGGTTTGAGCACTTGGTCGTAGCGCTCATGCGCGGGATCGACAAATACAAGGCCGGCGATTTGCTCGGGATGGCGGCTGGCAAAGTCGCGGATCAAGAACGCGCCATAGGAATGACCCACCAGCACATAGGGCGGCGGCAACTGGGCGGCTAGCAACAAGGCCGAAAGGTCGCGGCCACTTTGCTGCAAGCTGACCGGGGCCGGGCTGGCGTCACTCTGGCCATAGCCGGCTCGCGAATAGACCAAGACTTTGGCGCGCGGAGCCAATTGCGGTGCCACCCGGCGCCAGGCGCTCAGGTCCATGCTGAAGCCCGACTCAAAGACCACCGTGGCTGCGCCTTGGCCCATGCGAATGGCGTGCAGTTTGCGGCCGCCAATGTCGACCATCTCTTCGTTCGGCGCAGCGGGCGCTTGAGCGAGAGCGGCGACGCTCAGGCTGCTGAGCAGCAGCGCCGCGATGCTGCGGTTCAGCACTTTGTTCAAGGCGCTTTGCGGCCAGATCGATGGTGAGTTCATGGAAGGCGAGTCGAGCGGAGCGGGTTGGACAACAAGAGTGTGTGACTCTAGGTGGCCCTCCGTTCGCTGGCCTGCTGAATGCGCCAAAGCGGCGCTGCGCAGGGATAGACGGTCAAAAAGCTGGAACAGGCCGACGTGCAAAAACACAAGCTCGGGCTTGTTCGCGAACGCACAGACGCCTGCAGGGCCAGCAGCGACGCTGCGAGCAGCGCACAAGCCTCCTCTGGCTTGCGCTCACACCCGAAAGAGGCTCCTCATGACTCACTTCCGATCCGTCCCGCAACTCTTCCCTTGCGCATTGGCCGTGGCTGTTGCGCTGACTTTCGCTGCTTGCAGCAAAGCACCGGAGCCCAGCGTGGCATCACCGCCCGATATGGCTGCGACCGGCGCAGGCCCGGTTCAAGTTTCAGACCTTGCTGTCACCGAGCATGTGAAGACTGCCTTGCAGAACGACGAGGTGCTCAAGGGTTTTGACATCCAGGTCGTGACGAACAAGGGCGATGTGCGCTTGATCGGGGTCTTGAACACCCAGGCTCAGATTGATGAAGCCCTGCGTATTGCGCGGGCGGCGGAAGGGGCTCACAGCATTCACGATGAGCTGAGTGTGAAGCCATAGGGTGAGAGGGGCGGCTCCTTGCGACCGCTCTTGAGCGGCGTGGGCGTCTTGGGCTCAGGACTTTTGAGCCGCAGCGCGGGCTTCATCGGCATGCATATGGCCGATGAAGTAGCGCACATAAAAGGCGCCCATACCAAGCACGATGCCAATGGTGGCGATGCTGAAGAGGCCGACGTCGCTGCTGAAAAGATCCATGAAGAGTTTCATCTTTGCTCCTTGGGGTGCTGAGGGCTGGGCCCTCATGATGTGAATGATTGGATGCCTCGACGCCAGCGCCGTCTCTGACTTGGCTCAAGCTTTTTGCAGCTGAAGCCAAGGCGAACGCAGGGGTGGCTGTGTCCTTTGCGCTGCCTCAAGCGCGGCCGGGGATGAAGCCAGCCTGACGAGGGATGAAACTTTCAGAGGCTGAGCGGCGCTTGCCTCAGAATCCCGACTCATGAGTTCGAGCGCCCGACTTCCTTTCAAGCATTTCTTGCTGGCCCTGGCCGTGGTGGCTATTTGGGGCAGTAACTTCGTCGTCATACGGCTGGGCTTGAATGCGCTGCCGCCCTTGCTGTTTGCGGCCTTGCGCTTTTCTTTTGCGGTCTTGCCGGCGATCTTTTTCTTGAAGAAGCCGGATCTGCCTTGGCGCAATCTGGCGGCCTATGGGCTTTTGATCGGCGTCGGCCAGTTTGGGCTTTTGTTTTTGGCCATGCGCGGGCCGAATGCAGCGATTTCGCCGGGCCTGGCCTCCTTGGTGATCCAGACCCAGGTGTTCTTCACCCTGATGTTGTCGATGCGGATCAACAAAGACCGGGTGCAGGCTTATCAATGGCTGGCCCTGGCCTTGGCGGCCTCGGGCATTGCCTTCATCGCCAGTCATACCGATGGCAGCGCCACGCCCTTAGGTCTGCTGATGATTCTGGCGGCGGCTTTCAGTTGGGCCTGCGCCAATATGGTCGGCAAGCAAGCGGGGCGGGTGAATATGTTGGCCTATATGGTGTGGACCAGCGTCTTTGCGGTCCCGCCCTTGCTGCTCTTGTCCTTGATCGTCGAGGGGCCTCAGGCCATGGCGGCAGGCCTGGATCGGGCCGATCTCACGACCTGGGCCGCCGTGCTCTGGCAGGCTTTGGGCAACACCTTGTTCGGTTATGCCGCCTGGGGTTGGCTCTTGGCTCGGCATGCACCGGCCACCGTGGTGCCTATGGCTTTGCTGGTGCCGGTGTTCGGCATGAGCACGGCCGCTCTGGTCCTGGGCGAGAGCCTGCCGGCCTGGAAGCTGATCGCCGCCGCCCTCGTGCTCAGCGGCCTGGCTTTAAATCTGCTGTGGCCCTTGCGGCCTTGGCGTGCGGCGGCAGTGGCGGCGCGGTCCTGAGCTATTTTTCAGCGGACGTGGCGCAGCTGAAGCGCGTATGCTCCTCAGCATGTGGCACGCAAAACACCTCCCCTTCGCGCCTCGCCGGGCCTTCTTGTTCAGCCTTGCTGGTGTCGCCTGCAGTGGCGTCTGGGCGCAGGCGGGCGGCAATAAGTCGGCCGGCTTGCCAGCCAAGAACTTATGGATCGAGCTACGCTGGGTGGACAGCAGCGTCAGTGCCGCCGTTGTGGCCGGTGTGCGCGAAGGTGCGGTGGTAATCGGCACTTCCGGTTCGGTGTCGCCGCGCGGTGGCGCCAGCCTCAGCACTCAGCGGCGCGATGAGCACGGCGGCCAGGTGCAGCGGCTCCTGGTTTTGAACGGCAATGCGGCCTCGGTGCAGTTCACCGAGAACGTGCCCATGCAGTGGGTGGACTTTGGCATTCAGGTCGAGGCGCAGCCGGGTGCGCCGATCTCCGGGCCCCCCGCAGGCAAGGTCATCGCCGTGCCGCGCAGCGGTTTCACCGAGCAAACCCAGGGCTTCAACGTCACGCCGCAATGGCCGGGCGGGCAGGCCCCGGTGCGCTTGGAAGTGCGGGTGCAGTCCCCCACTCAAAGCTCTGGCCAAGCCTCTAACTATGGCTCCACCCAGGCCCATGGCGGGCAGGGTGCCGCTGGCACTGCGCAGACCACGGTGCTCAGCACGGTGTCCGCGCCCCTGGGCGAATGGGTGACGGTGGCGCGCAGCGGCGCCAGCGTTCAAGCCCGCGAGCGCGGTGTGCTCAGCACCCGTGATGCCGAAACCCAGCGCAGCCGCGAGTTGCAGATCCGCGTCGATCTGGCGCCTTGAAGTGGTCGCCGGGAGGCTTCGCCATGCCGGGGCGAGCAGCGCCCGGATCTTCAGCGAATCTTAATGATTGGTATTTAATTGGCATTGAATGCGGTGATAGGCTAGCGCCCTCACTCAGGAGTCGCCGATTGAAGACCTCAGCCCTTGTTCTTGCCCTCAGCTTGGGGCTCTTTGCCAATACTTGCGCACAAGCGGCTGAGCCGGCGCCTGCTGCACCGACTTCTCCTTCAGCATCGCTCTTCGGCGCCAAGCCCATGGCCTTTGAGCGCAGCAGCGCCAAGGTGGTCGGCGTGTATGTGCCGATGTGGGAGAGCACGGCGGTCGTCGACCGTATTCAGCCGGGCAGCGTGACCCATTTGCTCTACGCCTTCTTGCGCCTGTGCGGCCCGGGCCAGTTACCCAAGGATGCTGCTAAATGCGAGGGCAAGCAGGACTATCAACTCACCAGCGCCGGCGTGGAGAAACGCTTTGATGCCGCTTTCTTGCGACTCAAGGCCCGCGAGCCGCATGTGCAGGTGCTGGCCTCGGTGGGCGGCTGGGGCGGATCGGACGGTTTCTTCCATCTGGCCAATGACCCGGCGCGCCGCGCGGTGTTTGTCGCCTCGGCGCTGCAGTTCCTGCGTGATCACCCAGGTTTTGATGGTATCGACATTGACTGGGAGCACCCCGGCGACAACGGCGCATCCAACGGGGTACAACTCGGCAGCCCCGCCGATGGGCAGGGTTATGCCGATCTGATGCATGACTTGCGCCGTGCCTTTGACCGGCTCACTGCCGAGACTGGCCGACCTTATTTGGTGACCACGGCGGTCAACACCAGCCAGGCCGTGGTCAAGCGCATCAACTTCAAGCGCGCGGCCGAAGCCTTGGATCTGGTCTTCATGATGACCTATGACTTCTACGGCAACTGGTCCAAGGTGGCGGGCAATCACAGCACGCTGCGCAACTCCTCGCCCGAGGCCGATGACAGCATCGAACGCTCGGTCAAGAATCTGGATGAAGCCGGCGTGCCGCGCGCCAAGATGGTGGCTGGCGTGGCCATGTACGGGCGCGGCTTTATGGGGGTGGACAAGCCGCAAACTGGTGCCGCCAAGACGGGCGGCTACCCCGGCGCCGATGGTTCGGCCGGCTACCGCGAAATTGCCAGCCGCTACCTCGGCCCCAAGGGGCAGGGCCTGAATGGCTACAAAACGGTGTTCGATGCGCAGACCCAGGCCTGGAATTTGTTCCATCCCCAGAACAAGCTCTGGATGGGCTATGACGACCCACGCGCTGTGCTCTTGAAGGGCGACTATGTGCGTAAGAACGGCCTGGCCGGTCTGTTTGCCTGGGAGCTCAGCCAGGACAACGGCGATCTGCTCAACGCGATGAATCTGGGCGTGGGGCACTTGCCGCTGAAGCCCTGATCGAGCTTGGGCGCCAACCCTTGGGCCTCAGCCTGGACTCAGCTGAAGCTCAGGGTTTGGCGGCGTTGAACAGGTACACGGCCTTGTAGGAGATGCGGGCAATCTGGCCCGCCTGAGTGGCCGAGCAGCCGCCGGCCGGCGCTTTGCCGCCGCTGGTGCTGATGCGCTGAATGCTCTGGGTCTGAGCGAAAACGCCGCTGCCGCTATGGGACTTGGCGGCCAGCAGCAGCCAAGGGATGGCGTTGGCGTCCGGGCCGTTGTCGCGCGACTTCACTTCGCCGACCACCTTGCTGCCGTCTTGGGACTCCCAAGTCGGGCCGCCGTAATGCTTGCCCACGCTGCGGCCGCTGTCGTCAAAGAGTTCGGCTTCCGGGCCTTTGAAGCTCCATTCAAAGCGCTTGGCATCCTCTTTGCTGGCTTGGCACTCGTAGATCTGCACGCCAAAAGCTTGCAACTCCAAGTGTTGAACCTGTCCGCCCGGGGTTTTGATGGCTTCGGGCAAGGCGACGGTGCCGGCTTGTGCCGTAGCGCAGTACAGCAGGGCGGAGAAGAGGGCGGCGGGCAAGGGGCTGGACTTCAAGGCGGGAGCAAATGTCATGGATGTCAGGAATCAGGTGTCAGGTATAGGGTCAGGGTTGACTCAGCTGGCGTGTTTCATCTGGCTGCAGCCGAGTTGCCGATGATCGCTGGCGCCAGCCGCAGAGCCGAAAGTCACTCAGCGCTGCGACGTCTCGTGGGCCGAGAGCCCTTCCTGGTCCCTCACCAAGGCAGCGACTCTCCCGAGTAGCTCAGAAACTGACCGCTGTCCGCCGGGCTGAGGCGGCTCAACACGGCCAACATTTCCGCCGCTGCTTGGCTGGCCGGGCGACCGATCTCCGCGCCTCGAAACGGCGCCGAGAGCGCCGAGCTGACTGTGCCGGGGTGCAGCGCCACCAAGACGCTGCGCGCTTGCGTTCGGCGCAACTCAATGGCGGCCGTTTTCACCAACATATTGAGTGCCGCCTTGGAAGCCCGGTAGCTGTACCAGCCGCCCAGGCGGTTGTCCTCAATGCTGCCCACCTTGGCCGAGAGCAGGGCCATCACCGCGTGCTGGCGGTCCAACAAGGGCGTGAAGTGGCGCATCAGCAGGGCCGGGCCCAGCGTATTGACGCTGAAGGTGCTCAACATTTGGGCGTAGCTGAGCTGTGCGAGCTGCTTCTCCGGCATCTGCTGGCTCTGGTGCAGCGTGCCCGTGGCATTGATGATGAGGTGGAAAGGCCCTGCGTCTTGCAGCGCCAAGGCCGCGCGGGCAATCGAGGCCTCGTCTTCAAAGTCGATGGCAATCGAAGACCTGCGGTGCAGGCCCAGCACCTGGGCGCAGCGCGGGTCTTGCTGCAAGAGTTGCTCGAAGGCCTGGCCGATCGCGCCGCTGGCACCGACGACGAGGGCGCGATAGCCGTCCGGCAGGGTGTTCGCCGCAGTAGCCGTCGTGCTCATAGCCAGCCCTGCCGCCATTGGCTGTCGTCCTTCAACTCCCGCCAAGCAATGCGCCGGCACTGGCCGGAGTGAACCGCCTCCAAATCCACCCAGGCCAGGGCGGCGGTACTTGGCGCAGCGCTGGGCGGTGTGCTGGGTTCCGAGGTTTCCACCTCAATGAGGCGAACCACCATGAAGTGCTTCTCCTTGTTCTGCGGCAAGCACGCCGTCCATTTGCTGTGCAAGAGCTTCTTGGGATGAATGCGGTTCATGGGGCGCAGCCTAGCCCAGATCGGCCTTGCGCTGGAGCTGAGCCAGCGATGGCGCAGTCAGCCGTCGGGAGATTGTTTGACCGCCCTGCAGCCGGCGATCGCCTGGTGCAGGATGCTGGCTGTTAACGATGATCTTGGAAATAAACGCATGTCTTCGAGACCGCATGTCGCTGTGATCGGCGCCGGGCTGGCCGGTTTGTCTTGTGCGCTTCGCTTGCAGGAGGCCGGGCATAGGGTCACGGTTTTCGACAAAAGCCGTGGTGTGGCCGGTCGCATGAGCACGCGGCGCAACGACGCCTGGCAATGCGACCATGGCGCGCAGTACTTCACCGCCCGCAGCGCAGAGTTTCAAGCCGAGCTGGCGCGCTGGGTGGAGGCCGGTGTGGCGGCCTTGTGGACGCCGAGACTGCAGGTGTTCGGCGGCCTCGCTGCGCACTCGCCAGATCAAGAGCTGCAACGCTGGGTGGGCGCCCCCATGATGACGGCGCCGGCCCAATGGCTGGCGCAAGGCCTGCAGGTTCACAAAGAGGCCCAAGTAAGCGGATTGCTGCGCGAGGGCCAGGGCTGGCGCTTGTGTGGCACGGAGAGCGTGACCGGGGGCGAGGCTTTTGACCGGGTGGTTTTGGCCGTGCCCGCGCCCCAGGCGGCAGCGCTCTTGGCGGACTGTGCGCCGGCGCAAAGCCTGGCCGCCCAAGCCGCTGCGGTGCGCATGCGCGGCTGTTGGGCCCTGATGCTCAGCTATGCCCAGCCCTTGGACTTGGGCTATGACGCCGCCTTTGTCAATGCAGGCCCCTTGCGCTGGGTGGCGCGCAACAGCAGCAAGCCGGGCCGCAGCGGCGCTGAAACCTGGCTTTTGCATGCCGAGGCCGAATGGAGCGAGCAGCGCCTGGCGCTGCCGGCCGAGGCGGTGGCGGCGCAGATGCTGCAGGCTTTTGCGGACTTGGGCGGCCCGGCGCCGGCCACTTGGGTGACGCACCGCTGGCTTTATGCGGACACGGCGCCCGAGGGGCAGGCTGCGGCGCTCTCAAAGCCCGGGTATTTGTGGGTGCCCGAGCTGGCGCTGGGCCTGTGCGGCGACTGGTTGAACGGCGGCAAGGTGGAGGGCGCTTACTTGAGTGGGCGACAGTTGGCGGAGCAGGTGTTGGCCTGAAGCAAGGCCCCAACTTGGGGCGAATACGGGTAGACACAGCCAGGGGCTACCGCACAATATGCCGTAGAAAACAAGTGCTATGCAGCCTTTGGGGGTTAAAGATGCCGGCAGCACCTGTGCCCTATCTGGAATCAGAAAGACTGAGTGCCTTGCGCAGTTTGGGGGTGCTGGACAGCCAGCCCGAGCCCGAATTTGACGCCTTGGTTCAAGCCGCCGCATTGGCTTGCGCCAGCCCGATTGCCCGAATCGGCCTGGTAGATGAAAAACGTGTTTGGTTCAAGGCCGGCGTCGGTCTTGAAGGCCTGGACGAATTGCCGCGCGACGAGGCTTTTTGTGCCCATGCGCTGGTGGCGGGCGGCTTGTTTGAGGTGGAAGACGCCAGCCAGGATCCGCGTTTTTGCGATCTGCCTGCGGTGCGCGGGCCGGTCGGCTTGCGTTTTTACGCAGGGGTGGTCTTGCGTTTGCGCAGCGGCCAAGCCCTGGGCACCTTGTGTGTGTTGGACATGCAGCCCCGGCGCCTGAGCCCCCAGCAAGCATCTGTCTTGATCCATTTGGCCGATGCCGTGGTCTACGCTTTGGAGATGCGCCAGCGTGTGCAGGCAGAGCTGCACATGGCGGCCGAACTGGCCGAACGAGACGCCTGGTTTCGGACTCTCAATGAGGCCGCGCCCGTGGGCGTGTTCCATGCCAATGCCAGTGGCGCTTGCACCTACACCAACCCGCGCTGGCAAGAGATTTTTGGCTTGAGCCTGGCGCAAAGCCAGCAGCAAGGCTGGTTGCAGGCGGTGCATCCGCAAGATCAGGCGCGCGTCTTGCAGCAATGGTTGGCCTGTGCCCGCTCGCAGCGCGAGTTTGAAATGGAGTTTCGGGTGTCGCCGCCCACCGGTGGCTTGCGCCATGTACATGTTCGAAGTCGGCCGGTGCTGGGCAAGGCCGATGAGCTGATCGGCCATGTGGGCGCAGCGCAAGACATCAGCGAGCGCCTGCGCGCACAAGAGCAGCTGCGCCAGAGCGAGGCGCGGTTGAGCATGGCCTTGGACAGCGGCCGCATCGGCATCTGGGAACTGGACTTGCGCAGCGGCGGCCTGGTCTGGGATGCTTGGATGCACCGCCTCTACGGCATGGAGCCCAGCGCGGCGCCTATCAGTTACGCCCATTGGGCCGCCTGTTTGCATCCGGAAGATCGGGTTCGCGTCGAAGGCGAGGTGCACGAGGCCATTCAGGGCTTGAAGCCCTTGGATACTGAGTTTCGCGTGGTGTGGTCCGATGGCAGCGTCCATCACCTGCGGGGCTCGGCGCGCCTGGTGCATGGCGAGCAGGGTCAGGTCTTGCGCATGGTCGGCACCAACTGGGATCTGACCCAGATCCGCCGCCTGGCCGAGGAAATGGCCGCGCGCATGGGCGCGGTGCTGGCCGAGCAGCATGAGTTGCTCTTGGTGACTTTGCGATCGATTGGCGACGCCGTCATCACCACCGACGCCAAGGGCCAGGTCGTCTGGATGAATCCGACCGCCGAACGTCTGACCGGTTGGGGGGCCGACGAGGCCAAGGGACGGGCGCTGGAGCAGGTGTTTCACATCATCGACGAGAACACCCGCGCGGTGACGCCGAACCCGGTGAAGCTCTGCTTGCAAGAGGGCAAGACGCTGACCCAGGCACGCCACAGCTTGTTGATCTCTCGCCAAGGGGAGGAGTTCGGCGTGCAGGACTCGGTGGCGCCGATCCGCAATGAGCGGGGCGAGGTCTTCGGCGTCGTGCTGGTCTTTCATGATGTGACCGAGCAGCGCCGCCTCAGCGGCGAGATGAACTACCGCGCCACCCATGACCCGCTGACCGGCTTGATCAATCGCAGCGAGTTTGAGCTGCGCCTGCGCCGCGTCTTGGAGCAAGCGCAGGGCGATCGCAGCCAGCATGCGTTGCTTTACATCGATCTGGATCAATTCAAACTGGTCAACGACGCCTGCGGCCACGCGGTCGGTGACCAGCTCTTGCAGCAGGTCGCGGGCATGTTGGGCGAGGCGGTGCGCAGCCGCGATACCTTGGCCCGTTTAGGGGGCGATGAGTTTGCGGCCCTGTTGGAGCATTGCTCGCCGGCGCAGGCCCAGCGGGTGGCCCAGCAGGTCTGCGACCGCATGGAAGACTTCCGCTTTGTGCACGACCAGCGGCGTTTTCGCATCGGCGCCAGTATCGGCCTGGTGCCCATCAATAAGCGTTGGTCCACCACGGCGGCGATTTTGCAAGCCGCTGATACTGCTTGTTATGCCGCCAAGGACTCGGGGCGCAATCGGGTGCACACCTGGTTTGACACCGATCAGGCCATGCATGCCCGCCACGGCGAGATGCAGTGGACCACCCGCATTGAACATGCGCTCGACGAAGACTTGTTCGTGCTGTTCGCCCAGCGCATCGAAACCATGGACTTGCAAGAGCATCCGGTTGATAAGCCGCCAGGCCTGCATGCCGAAGTCTTGCTGCGCATGGTGGATGCCGAAGGCCATCTGATCCTGCCGGGCGCCTTTTTGCCGGCCGCCGAGCGATTCAATCTTGCTACCCGCATCGATCGCTGGGTGCTCAGCCGGGTGTTGGCCTGGATGCGCGCCGAGCCCCGCTTGGCGGAGGTGGAGATGCTCAGCGTCAACCTGTCCGGCCAGTCGATCGGCGACCGTGCTTTTCATCGCTGGGCGCTCGAAGCCTTGCGGGAAGCCGGGCCGGATTTGTGCCAGCGCCTCTGCCTGGAGATCACCGAGACCGCCGCCATTACCAGCCTGGCCGATGCGGCTTTGTTCATCGAGCAGGCGCGTGAGCTCGGTGTGCGCGGCGCTTTGGATGACTTTGGCGCCGGTGCGTCTTCATTTGGCTATTTGAAGAACTTGCAAGTCGACTATCTGAAGATCGACGGCCAGTTTGTGCGCGACCTGGTCAGCGATCCGCTCGATGAGGCGGCCGTGCGCTGCTTTGTCGATGTGGCCCAGGTGGTGGGCATGCAAACCGTCGCTGAGTATGTGGACAACCCGGCGGTCTTGCAGCGCTTGCGCGAGATTGGCGTCGACTTCTCGCAAGGCTATTTGTTGCATCGGCCCGCGCCCTTGACGGCATTGATCGGCGCGGAGCTGGCCTCAGAACTGCTCGGCCATGATTGAGTGGGGGCCGACCCTGCTGTTGCGCTGAGCTTCGTCCGCGCCGCTTTGCGAAGCGCCCCACAGCTTGCCGCACAATGCGGGCCTTGCTTTTGAGCCCTTGCTGACCTTGTCCATGCCTGTATCGAACCCCGACCGCCGAACCCTGCTCGCCAGCACTGCCATGCTGGGTTTGGGTACCTGGGTCGCCGGTTGCAGCCATGTCGGCACGCCCAAAGACACCCTGGTTCAGGCTTTCGCCTTTGACGACATCATCACCCTGGACCCGGCGGCTTCTTTCGAAGTCTCCGGCGGCGAGGTCTTGGGGAATACCTACGAGCGCCTGGTCGGGCTGAACTTGGACGCGCCGGGCGAGGTCTTTGGCGTGCTGGCGCAAAGCTGGGAGGTTTCCGCCGACGGCCAGGTCTTCAGTTTCACCCTCAAGCCCGGCCTGCGTTTCGCCTCCGGCAATGCCCTGACGGCCGAGGACGTGGTGTTCTCCTTGCAGCGCGCGGTGCGCATGGACAAGACCCCGGCCTTCATCTTGACCCAGCTGGGCCTGAGCAAGAGCAATGTCGAAGAGAAGGTGCGCCAGACCGGCCCGCTGACTTTGCAATTGCAGATTGGCAAGCCCTTCGCGCCCAGCTTTGTGCTGAACTGCCTGACGGCCACCGTGGCCTCGGTGGTGGACAAGCGCCTGCTCTTGGCCAAGGCCCAGAACGAAGACTGGGGTGCCGCCTGGCTAAAGCTCAACCATGCCGGCTCCGGCCCCTGGACTCTGCGCGACTGGCGTGCCAATGAAATCCTGGTGCTGGAACGTAACGAGCAATTCCATGGCCCCAAACCCAGCCTGGCGCGGGTGATTTACCGCCATGTGAAGGAAGCTGCCACCCAGCGTCTGCTGCTGGAAAAAGGCGATGTCGATATCGCTCGCAATCTGGCACCGCAGGACTTGCTGGCGCTGGCCAAGAGTTCAGAAATCCAGCTGACCCAAACGCCCAAGGGCTCGCTCTACTACCTGGGCCTGAACCAGCGCCATCCTCTGCTGGCCAAGCCCGAGGTGCGCGAGGCTTTCAAATGGTTGGTGGACTATGAAGCCATCGGCGCCACGCTGATCAAGGGCATCGGCGTGCCGCATCAGAACTTCTTGCCGCTGGGCCTGCTGGGCGCCAGCCGCGAGCAGCCCTTCCGCTTGGACGTCGATCGCGCGCGCGCGCTACTGGCCAAGGCCGGTCTGTCGCAGGGCTTCAAGATCAGCATGGATGTGCGCACGGTGCAGCCGGTGCAAGGCATTGCCGAGGCCATCCAACAAACGGCGGGGCGCGCCGGCATTCAGATCGAGATCATTCCCGGCGATGGCAAGCAGGTGCTGACCAAGTACCGCAACCGTCGCCATGAGCTTTTCATTGGCGACTGGGGTTGCGACTATTGGGACCCTCACACCAATGCCGACACCTTCACCCGCAACCCCGACAATCGCGACGATGCCAAGAACCGGCCGCTGAGCTGGCGCAATAGCTGGGAGATCCCCGAGCTGACCCGCCAGAGCGATGCCGCCGTCTTGGAGCAAGACCCGCAGCGCCGCATCCAGATGTATGAAACGCTGCAGGCCGAGTTCCGCCGCAGCAGCCCTTTTGTGATGATTTTTCAGCAAACCCAGGTGGCCGGTGTGCGCCGCCAGGTGCAGGGCTTTCGCATCGGCCCGACTTCTGAGACCACCTTGATGGCGCCGGTGAGCAAGGCATGAGTAGCGCACTTGCATCCCCTTGGCGCCAAGCCGGTCTGGCCTTGGCGCGTTTTGTGCCCGTGCTGTTGCTCACCTATTTGGGCCTGCTGGCGGTGACCTTCTTTATCGGCCGCGTGGTGCCGGTGGACCCGGTGCTGGCCGTGCTGGGCGACCGCGCCACGGAAGCGCAAATGGCCGAGATGCGCGAGGCCATGGGCCTGAATCAGCCTTTGTGGCAGCAGTTCCTCGACTATGTGGGCAAGGTCTTGCGCGGCGACTTCGGCAGCTCAGTGCTGACCGGGCGCCCGGTGATTGATGACATCAAGCGGGTCTTTCCGGCCACGATGGAATTGGCCACCGTGGGCATTTTGATTGGCACCCTGTTCGGCATTCCCTTGGGTGTCTGGGCCGCGGTGCGGCGCGGCCGCTTGGCAGACCAGTTGGTGCGGGTGATGGGTCTGGTCGGCTATTCGGTGCCGATCTTTTGGCTGGGCTTGATGGGCTTGGTGATCTTCTATGCCAAGCTTGATTGGGTCGGCGGCCCGGGGCGCATCGGCATCGGCTTTGCCTACAGCGTGCCAACCCACAGCGGCCTTTTGCTGGTGGACGCGGCCTTGGCCGGCGAATGGCAGGCCATGCGCAGCGCCCTGGCCCATCTGGCCCTGCCCGCGTGCTTGCTTGGTTATTTCTCGATGGCCTATATCAGCCGCATGACGCGCAGCTTTATGTTGAAAGAGCTGAGCCAGGAGTACATCGTGGCCGCGCGCGCCAAGGGCTTGAGCGAGGCCCGCATCATCTGGGCCCATGCCTTGCGCAATGCGGCCGTGCCCTTGGTGACCGTGGTGGCGCTCAGTTATGCCGGCTTGTTGGAAGGCTCGGTGCTGACCGAGACCGTGTTCGCTTGGCCGGGCCTGGGTCTTTACATCACCAACTCTTTGCAGAACGCCGATATGAACGCGGTGCTGGGCGGCACGCTGGTGGTGGGTTCGGTCTTCATCGCCTTGAATCTGTTTTCGGACCTGATGTACCGGCTTTTGGACCCGCGCACCCGATGAGCTCGATTGAAACATCCCTCCCTGCGAGCGGCCTGAAAGCCTGGCTGATGAGCGAGCGGCCCGCCTCGCGGCGCCAAGCCGCGCTGGGCCGGGCCTATGCCGGCTGGTGTGCGTTTGCGCGCAATCGGCTGGCGCTGCTGGGCTTGTTCATCATCCTGGTCTTGGGTCTGGTGGCGGCGCTAGCGCCCTGGCTGGCACCCTATCGGCCCGAGGTGGGTGACTTGATGACGAGCCGTTTGCTGCCGCCCTCAATCGCCCATTGGTTGGGTACCGATGACCAGGGCCGCGACATCCTCTCGCGCCTGATTCACGGCTCGCGCATCACGCTGTTTGTGGTCACCTTGGTGGCCTTGCTGGCCGCGCCGATTGGTTTGTTGGTGGGCAGCTTGGCCGGCTTCTTGGGCGGCTGGGCCGATGCGGTGCTGATGCGGGTGACCGATATCTTCTTGGCCTTCCCGCGCTTGATCTTGGCCCTGGCTTTTGTGGCCGCACTGGGCCCAGGCATTGAGAACGCAGTGCTGGCCATTGCCATCACCTCCTGGCCGCCTTATGCCCGGATTGCGCGGGCCGAGACCCTGAGCATTCGCAATGCTGACTACATCTCCGCGGTGCAACTGATGGGCGCCTCTAAGGCGCGGGTGGTCTTGCGCCACATCATGCCGCTGTGCCTGCCCTCGGTGATCGTGCGGGTGACGCTGGACATGGCCGGCATCATCTTGACCGCTGCGGGCCTCGGCTTTCTGGGCCTGGGCGCGCAGCCGCCAATGCCGGAATGGGGCGCCATGATCGCCGCCGGCCGCCAATATGTGCTCGACCAATGGTGGGTGGCCGCGGGGCCAGGTCTTGCCATCTTCATCGTCAGCCTGGCCTTCAACTTGCTGGGCGATGGACTGCGCGATGCGCTCGATCCCAAGGCGGGTGAATGATGCGTGAAGAAGCGATGTTGAGCGTCGAAAACCTGCGCGTGGCCTTTCCGCTGCGCGATGGCGGCGTCCATGAGGTGGTGCGCGGCGTGTCTTTCACCCTGGGGCGCGAGCGCCTGGGCATTGTGGGCGAGTCGGGCTCGGGCAAGTCGCAGACCGGCCGGGCCATCATGGGCCTCTCGGCACCAGAGGCGCGCATCAGCGCCGAGCGTTTGGACTTTCAAGGCGTCGACCTGTTGCACTGCAGCCCTGCCGAGCGGCGTTCGCTGCGCGGTCAGCGCATCGCCATGGTTTTGCAAGACCCGAAGTATTCGCTCAACCCGGTCATGCGCATCGGCGAGCAGATCGCCGAGACCTTGCTGGCCCACCACCGCTTCAGCCGCGCCGAGGTGCAGTTGCGCGTCTTGCAGGCCTTGAGCGATGTGGCGATTGAAGACCCGGCGCGCGTCAGCCGGCTTTACCCGCATGAGGTCTCGGGCGGCATGGGTCAGCGGGTGATGATGGCCATGATGCTGATTGCCGAGCCGCAACTCTTGATCGCCGACGAGCCCACCTCGGCCCTGGATGTGACGGTGCAGTTGCAGCTGCTGGGCATTCTCGACAAGCTGGTCCGCCTGCGCGGCATGGGGCTGATCTTCATTTCGCACGATCTGCGTCTGGTCTCGAGTTTTTGCGACCGCATCTTGGTGATGTACGCCGGCCGGGTGGTCGAAGAAATCGAGGCCAGCCGTTTGCATGAGGCCCAGCACCCCTATACCCAAGGCCTGCTGAACTGCTTGCCGCGCTTGCATCAGCCGCGTCACCCGCTGCCGACGCTGCAGCGGCAAGAGGCTTGGAAGGAGGGCGGCGTATGAGCACAAGCCAGCAAGGTTTGGGCCTGTCCATCCAAGGTTTGCAGGTCCGCTTTGGCGACTTCACCGCCATCCATGATTTGAGTTTGACGCTGGCGCCGGGCGAGAGCTTGGGACTGGTGGGCGAATCTGGCTCGGGCAAGTCGACCATCTTGCGTGCGGTCTGTGGCTTGGTGCCGCGTGCGGCCGGCACGATCCGTCTTGTTTCTGAGAACGAGGGCAGCAGCACTCTGCCCGCTCCGGGCAGCGCGGCCTTCCGCCGCTCCGTGCAGATGGTCTTCCAGGACCCTTACGGCTCGCTGCATCCGCGCCAGACCGTGGACCGCATGTTGGCCGAACCCTTGGCCATTCATCGCTTGGGCGAGCCCGAAGCCCGCATTGAAGCGGCGCTGGACGCGGTGGGCCTGGGGCAGGGCTTTCGCTTCCGCTATGCGCATCAACTCTCCGGTGGCCAACGACAGCGGGTGGCGATTGCACGTGCCCTGATCCTAGAGCCGCAGATCCTCTTGCTGGACGAACCGACCTCGGCGCTGGATGCCTCGGTGCAAGCCGAGGTGCTGAACCTGCTGGAGACCTTGCGTCGCGAGCGCGGCCTGAGCTTCTTGATGGTCAGCCATGATCTGGCCGTAGTCACGCATCTTTGCGAGCGCCTGGTGGTGATGCACCGGGGCCGCGAGGTGGAGACCCTGGCCGCGAGCGATCTGGCCGGGCAGCGGGTTCGCGCCGACTACACCCGGCAGCTGATGCAGGCCTCGGCAGGCTTTGTGCGGGCAGCGCATGCGACTTGACGCTCTGCTGTAACCCTCAATCTTTAAGATGGCTGCATGAAGATTGCGCTGATCGCCCACGATGGCAAGAAGAACGAGATGGTCGCCCTGGCCGCCAACTTTTTGCCCTTTTTGAAAACCTGCACCTTGATGGCCACCGGTACCACCGGCCGGCGCCTGCATGAAGAATTGGGGCTGGAAATTGAGCGCATGCTCAGCGGCCCCTTGGGCGGCGACTTGCAGATCGGCTCTCGGCTGGCTGTGGGCCAAGTCGATGCGGTGATTTTTCTGCGCGACCCGATGACACCGCAGCCGCACGAGCCCGATATCAACGCCCTGGTGCGTGCTTGTGATGTGCACAACGTACCCTGCGCCACCAACCTGGCTGGCGCCCGATTGATGCTGAAGTGTTGGGCAGAAACGCACTGATTTCGCCCCGCTTTCTTGGGTGACAGTGCGGCGGCAAGCTGGCTAAGATGCGGCAGGGCTCATGTTGCCGCTGCCGTGTGCGACGCTGCCTCCCAACCTCCCCACCCACATGGCCTTGATGGAATCGCGAATTCGCTTTAGCAAGCGCATCGGCACGCGCCTGGGCCTGGCTTTTGCCGTCCTGATGATCTCTTTGTTGGCCTTGGCTGCGCTGACGATGGTTCGGCTGGATGCTTTTTCGCGCGCCTTCACCCGCGTGGTGGGCGAGCAGGCCGAAACCCTGGAGAGCATCAACGACGTCAGCGCCAATGCCGAGGACGCCGCGCGCAAGCTGTTGGTCTTGATCAGCAGCGAGCGCGAAACCCGGGTCTTGGCCTATACCGAAATCGATGCGGCCAATCGGCAGCTCGACTCCGCCATGCTCCTGCTGGACCAGCGCTTGCCGGCCGGCGAGCGGCGCCAGGCCTGGTTCAATGTGCAACAGCGTCTGAAGCAATACCGGCATCGTTACGGTCAGACGGTGGACCTGATCGAGGCCGATCAACATGGCGCCGCACTCGATATGTTGGGCGGCAAGACCGAGGAAGCGCTCAGCCTCTTGATCGACGGGATTCGCAGCTTGTCCAGCCTGGAACAGGTGGCTTCGCTGCAGCAGGCCCAAGAACTGCGTGGGCAAATCGACCGCGATCGCAACACGGTGCTGCTGCTGTGCTTGGCGGCTTTGGCCGTTGGTGGCACGCTGGCCTTGTGGGTGACGCGCAGCATTGTGCGGCCCCTGTCCTTGACTGAGGCGGGTGCCCGTGAGATCGCAGCCGGACATTACGCGCACCGCATTCCCGTCAGCAGCCGCGACGAAGTCGGGCGCTTGTCTACCGCGATGAATACCGTGGCTGAGGCCGTCGGCGAGCGTGAACAGCGTTTGCTGCGCATGGCCAATGTGGACATGTTGACCGGGCTGGCGCTGCGCTCGCGTTTCATTGCCGATGGCGATGAGTTGCTTGAGCGCTTGTCCAAGATCCGCGGCTTGGCGGTCTTGATGTGCATGGACGTCGATCGTTTGAAGACCGTCAACAGCGTGCTGGGTTTCGACGCTGGCGACGCGCTCTTGGTCAGCGCCGCCGGCAAACTCTCCGGCATGCTGGACGCCAAAGCTATTTTTGGTCGATTGGCCGGCGGCACTTTTGTCGCCTTGGTGCCGATGGATCAGGCGGAGGATGCGGCTCAATTGGCCGAACAGGTGCAAACAGCGGTGCAGCACAAGCACCGCTGGCAGGGCCAGACCTTGGATTTGTCGGTCTCGGTCGGCATGGCGCTGTACCCAGACCATGCCGAAGGCTGCGAGGCCCTGCTGCGGCGCGCCGAGCAGGCCATGTTCGAGTCCAAACGCCAGCGCTTGCCGGTGTCGGTTTACAACCCCAATTTGGAAGCCTCGCGGCTGGCACATCTGAGCTTGCTGTCGGACTTGCAAGAGGCCATCGAACAAGGGCAGTTGCGCCAGTTCCTGCAGCCCAAAGTGTCTGCGGTCGATGGCCGCCTGCTGGGTGTTGAGGCCTTGGTGCGCTGGGAGCACCCGCAGCGCGGCTGGCTGCCGCCCAGCGAGTTCATTCCCTTTGCCGAAAGCACCGGGCGCATCCGCCAGGTGACCCAGTGGATGCTGGAAGAAGCGGTGCGCACGCTGGCGGCCTGGCAGGCCGAGGGGCGGCCTTTGTCGATTGCGGTCAATGTATCGACCCTGGACCTGCAAGATGAAGCCTTGCCCGAGCGGGTTGAGGCCTTGTTGGCGGCCTCGGGTGTGCCGCCTCATGCGCTGCAACTGGAACTGACCGAGACGGGGCTGCTCGACAGCGGCATGGACCCGATTGGCGTCTTGCATTCGCTGCGCAAGCTGGGCGTGCGCCTGGCCATTGATGACTTCGGCACCGGCCAGTCCTCGCTGGCCTATCTGCAGCGCCTGCCGGTGCACGAATTGAAAGTGGATCGCAGCTTTGTGGACCGGGTCGATGGTGACGCCAAGCGTCAGGAGTTGCTGGGCTCCATCGTCAAGCTGGGGCACAGCCTGGGTTTGACGGTCACTGCCGAGGGCGTCGAGAACGAAGCCGAGCTTGCCGTCATTCGTGCCACCGGTTGCGATTTGGTGCAGGGCTACTTCATCGCCAAGCCCATGGATTTGCAGCGCCTGCAGCTATGGCGTGAGCAACGCGACGCCCAGTCGCGCTCCGGCCCCTTGGTCTGAGAACAGGCCGGCGGGCTACTTTCTGACCTGACCATTGCGCCCATTCCCTCCATTGGGCCCGAACAGCGCATGCGCCAAGGCCTCAATCAGCCCTCCTGAAGAACGGCGGTCTTGCAGCGGCGCTTGGCGGGTTTGTTCGGCCAGCCGGCGATAGCGGTCTCTTTGCTCGGTTGAGCCCAGGCGCTCCCAAGCGTCGGCCGTCAATTCATACTGAACGGCCAGATGCTCGCGCTGCTGCTCCGGGCTGTCACCCGCAGCCGGTACGCGTGAGGCGCAGGCGCTGAGGCTGAGCCACAACACGAGCGGCAAGGTGGCGCGGCATCGGGCCAGGGTTGACCGCCAATCCATGTGCTTTTTCATGTCCGCAGTGTGGTCGGCACCAGGGAAGCGGCCAAGCGCTCGCTGCAAAGTGCTGTTTTTTGAGGTCTTGGGCAGCGGTTTTTGCCACCTCGAGGCGTCAAGTTGCACAAGAAAATACGGCGCCTGTTTGGGCAAATCGGCATTCCAAAGTAAAATGCTCGATTCTTTCCAACTCTGCCGCGTCGAGTTTGGGCGATTTTCTTGCTCGATCAGTGCCGCGTCTTTACTTGTTTTACTAGTAAGGGGGTTGGTGAACCTTGCTTTTTGCAACCAATCCTTTGTTCCGGAGCCATTCATGGGCAACAAAATCATCACCGAAGCCGCTCGTCGCGCTACCCCCCGCCCTGTCGCCCCCAAGGGCGTGACTTTCACTGCTCCCCGTGGCCAGAAGTGCAGCCTCGAGCGTGGTTCGCACACTCGCAGCAAGAAGAACCCTGGCAAGCGTTGCAGCAACGGCGGCTGATTGCCGTCGCTTGTCACTGACGTCGGCGCCCGCATCGGGTCGACGTCGGGCAGGGAAATGAGATGAGGCCCCGTTCAGGGCCTCATCTCATTTCTGCGCTACGCTTTTGCATGGGTCGCGCACGCCAGCGCACTCATTTCCCCTTCTTCAATCGCTGAACGACAGCCATGATTCGTATCACCGAACTCCGTCTGCCGCTGAATCACACCGAGGACGAGTTGCGTCCCGCCGTCGTGCAGCGTTTGGGTCTGAGCACTGACGCCGACTTGCTGGCCTTTCATGTCTTCAAACGCAGCTATGACGCGCGCAAGAAGTCGGCCATCCAGCTGATTTACACGCTCGACTGCGAACTGAGCGACGAGGCGGCGGCACTGGTGCGCTTCGAGGGCGACCCGCACATCAAGCCCAGCCCGGACACCCAGTACAAGTTTGTTGGCCATGCGCCGGCGGACTTCTACACGCCTGAGGCGCAGCGCCGTCCGCTGGTGATTGGCTTCGGCCCTTGCGGCATTTTTGCCGCCTTGATCCTGGCCCAGATGGGCTTGCGGCCCATCGTGCTGGAGCGCGGTAAAGACGTGCGCCAGCGCACCAAAGACACCTGGGGCCTGTGGCGCGAAAGCGAGCTGAACCCGGAGTCGAATGTGCAATTCGGCGAGGGCGGTGCCGGCACCTTCTCGGACGGCAAGCTCTGGAGCCAGATCTCCGACCCGCGCCATCTGACCCGCAAGGTCTTGACCGAGTTCGTCAAGGCCGGCGCACCGGAAGAAATCCTCTTCGTCAGCAAGCCTCACATCGGCACCTTCCGCTTGGTGTCCATGGTGATCAAGATGCGCGCCGATATCGAGGCTCTGGGCGGCGAGATTCGCTTCGAGCAAAAGGTCAGCGACGTCTTGATCGAAGACGGCCCCAAGGGCAAGCACATTCGCGGCGTCACCCTGGCCTCGGGCGAGCAGATCGACTCTGATCATGTGGTGCTGGCTCTGGGCCACAGCGCCCGCGACACCTTCACGATGTTGTACGAGCGCGGCGTCTATATGGAGGCCAAGCCCTTCTCGATCGGCTACCGCATCGAGCATCCGCAAAGCGTGATTGACGCGGCGCGTTTCGGCGCCAGCGCCGGCCACCCGATCTTGGGCGCGGCGGATTACAAGCTGGTGCACCACGCCAAGAATGGCCGTTCGGTCTACAGTTTTTGCATGTGCCCCGGCGGCACGGTGGTGGCTGCCACCAGCGAGCCGCTGCGCGTCGTCACCAATGGCATGAGCCAGTATTCGCGCAATGAGCGCAATGCCAACGCCGGCATCGTGGTGGGCATCAGCCCGCAAGACTATCGGCAAGACGGCAAGCTTGAAGGCCCGGTCAGCCCGCTCGACGGCATGGCCTTCCAGCGCATCTGGGAGAGCCGTGCTTATGAGCTGGGCGAGGGCGGCTACAAGGCGCCGGGCGCCTTGGTGGGTGACTTCATCAAGCGCCAGCGCTCCAAGGTGCTGGGCAATGTGGAACCCTCCTACAAGCCCGGCGTGACCCTCACCGATCTGCAGCAAAAAGGCCGCGGCAGCCTGCCCGAGTATTGCCTGGATGCGATCCGCGAGGCCTTGCCGGCCTTCGAGCGACAGATCAAGGGCTTCTCGCGCGCAGACGCGGTCTTGACGGGCGTGGAGACGCGCACTTCGTCGCCGCTGCGCATCACGCGCGGCCGCGACTATCAAAGCCTCAATGTGCAGGGCCTCTACCCCGCCGGTGAAGGTGCGGGTTATGCCGGCGGCATCATGTCCGCTGGGGTGGACGGCATCGAGGTGGCGGAGGCCTTGGGCGCCAACCTGCTGGCGTCGCGCTAAGGCTTGCAACTCCCTCAGTCTGAGAACTGCGGCTTGCTGCGCCGCTGATAAAACTGTTCGATCTGCGGCCCCAGGCGTTTCAAGGCCTCCGGACCAAACGAGCCGGCGCTGGCTTGCTGAAGATGGGCCGCGCCTTCGGGCGTGCCCAGCACCTGATCGATGGCGCGGCTTGCGGCCAAACCCCAAGGCGTGCGCGGGCAGGCGATGCCCAGCAGCATGGGCTGAGTGGCCCCCTGGATGGGCAGGGCGATGAAGTCCTCGACCGGCAGATCACGCGCTTGCATATGCAGCAATGCGCCACTGATGTCGATCCAGAAGTCGGCCCGACCGCGCGCCAGCATGTCTTGCAGGCGCTCACCAAAGCCCTGAGTGGCGTAGTCGGCCAAATAGGGGCCGCGCGGCTGTTGGGCCAATACGCTGTCGATGTATTCGCCATAGCTGCGCCCACGGGCGATCGCGCCTCGCAACGGCGCTTTCTTGAGCAGCAGGACCAAGTCCACTTCATCAGCACTGTTGCGCGGCACCCGGGCGAGCTTGTCGCGCCTGACCAGCAACTCAGCGGGCGCGGCCAGCTGGGTGTCGACGAAATAGGCCTCTTCCTCGCGCGCTGCGGTGCGCACGGTGAGGGGGCGGCAAGCGGGCTCGCCGCGCTGAATCATCTGCCAGCTGCGTATCGAATTGGTCGACATGGTTTCATGTCGAATCTGCGGCAGCTTCTTGGCGATGAAGTTCAGGGTCGGGTTGCTGCGGCTGGCGTCGGCCTTCAGCCAGATGATGTGATCGAGCCGAACAGGGCTGGCACCCGCGGCCTCTTGCGCCTGGCTCAAACCGGCTGCGGACCCGAGCGCAAGACTCAGCCCTTGAAGCAAGGCAAGCAGCAAGTTCTTTTTCATGGCGTCCGGTCGTCCGAGGGCTGGCGGGCCAAAGAAGTGTAGATGAGCGCTTGTTCTTGCTTGGCGGGCGGCCTAGCGTCGCGCCTCAGAAAAACTTGCTGGGTTTGGCGCGGTCTTTGTAGAAGGCCTCTTGTCTGGCGCTGCAGACCCGCTGGGCTTCCGGCCGCAAGAGCCGCGCCGAAGACTCGCGCATCAGCGTCACACCGGCCGGGGTGCTCAAGACCCGGTCGATGGCATGAATGGCTTCCAAGCCCCAGGCATTGCGCGGGCAGGCCACGCCGATGACCATGAAGTCGGTGGCTCCTTGGATGGGCAGCGCTTGCAGCGACTCGTTTCGCGACGCCTGTGTGTTGAGCATGAGATCCATGCTGGTCGGGAAGTCGATCAGGTAGTCGGCCCGGTCGGCCAGCAACATTTGCAGCAGCTTGCCGCCAAAGTCAGCCGGTGAATAGCTTTGCACCCGCTTGTTTTCAGGGCGTGTGGCGATGATGCCGTCGATGTAATCGCCGTAGCTGCGCCGTTCGGTCAAGGCGCCGCGCAAATTGGGGTCAGCCAACAAACGGTTCAAATCCACGGCACCTTGGCCGTCGCGGGGCAAGGCCTCGACTTTGTCGGTGCGGACGATCAGCTGCATCGGCGGCAGCAGCAAGGTGTTGCTGAAATAGGCAATGCGCTCGCGCTCACTGGAGCGGATCAAAGAGGGGTGGCAAGCCGCCTCGCCGCTCTCCAGCATTTGCAGGCTGCGCTTGGAATTGGCGCGCACCAGCTTGTGCTCGATCTCCGGCAACTGGCTGGCCACAAACTTCACCATCTTGTCCGCCACACCGAAACCGACCCGATTCGACCCGATCTGGGTGGCGTCTGGCGTCAACCAGACAATGTTCTTGACCTGAACTTGGGGCGACAGATTGCTGCTGCGGGCCTGAATGGGCAGGGCGATCAAAGCGGTGATCAAAAGGCTCAAGCAAACGGGTCGTAGCGAGCAGGGCAAGAAACGCGAAAGAATCACCGGGAACAGTCGGGCAGCGAAAGGTGCGCCAGCATAGGTGCTAGACGATGACGAGTCGCTCCGGTATATGCCTAATATGTCCCGGGCTTGTGCGCTATGCGCCCATCAACTCGATCAGCTCTTTGACGAAGTCCAGGGCCTCCTCGGGCGTGGCGAAATAGCTCTCGCAACCGAGGTCAGCCGCATCGCCGTCCGGACCGATGTGCACGATGGACCAGCCCTGTGCGCCGCCATCAATGGCGCAGATGCCAAAGCTGCCGGGCGCCAGATCTTTGGCCGAACCCGAGGTGATGAAGATGTCTTTGTCGAGGTGGGAGTAATAGCGTTTCACCGCCGCATTGTCGGTGCTTCGCTTCGCGGCCTGTCCGATACTGCAAGGGTTTGAATGGATTAGAGGAGCGCAGGCATGACAAAGGCAGTTTGGAATGGCGTCGTGGTGGCCGAGAGCGCCAACACGGTGATGGTGGAAGGCAATCATTACTTCCCGCCGGATTCACTAAAGCGTGAATACACCAGCTTCAGCAACCATCGCAGCGGCTGCGCCTGGAAAGGTCAGGCGCACTACCTGAGCCTGTTCGTCAACGGCGAGATGAACCCGGACGCGGTCTGGTTCTACCCCGAGCCCACCGAGGCTGCCGCTGAGATCAAGGGTCACTACGCCTTCTGGAAAGGTGTTCAGATTCAGGAGTGAGGCTGCGGCGCGCCGCGCGCCTCAAAGTCCCGCCGCTGGCCACAGGGCCCAGAGTCGCAGGGGCTGCTTCATCCGGCCGGCTTGCGCTTCAGCCTCAGGGCCCCAGCCCCAAAAGAAGTCGGCGCGTACAGCGCCGGTGATGGCGCTGCCGGTGTCTTGCGCCATCATCAAGCGGCGCAGCGGTGTGCCGCTGAGCGGCTCGCTGGCGTCAAGCCAGACCGGTGTGCCATAGGGAATGCTGGCTTTGTCCACGGCAATCGAGCGGCCGGGTGTGAGCGGCACGCCTTGCGCGCCGCGTGGGCCGAGATTGGGGTCGGGCAGCGGCTCCTCGCGGAAAAAGACGTAGCGCGGATTTGTCCAGAGCAAGTCGCGCGCCTGCTGCGGATTGCGTTTCAGCCAATCGCGGATGCTGGGCCAAGAGGCCTCGCCGGGGCGCAGCTCGCCGCGCTCGATCAAGGTCTTGCCGATGGACTGATAAGGCTGCTCGTTATGTCCCGCAAAAGCCATACGCACCCATTGAGGTCGGCCCGCGCTGTCGTTGATGCGTAAGCGCCCAGAGCCTTGGATCTGCAGCACCAACAGGTCCAGCGGGTCCTCCAGAAACGCCAGTTCATGCGCGCGCAAACGGCTGCGCAGCTGCGGGTCAGACTCGATCTGCTGGCGGGTGAAATAGGGGCGTCGTTGGTTCAGGTCGGCGGGCGGTGCCAGCACCGGCACTTGAAAGCCGGCCAGCGGCCGCCTTGTTGCATCCAGCATCGGTTCGAAATAGCCGGTCACCAAGCCTTGCGCCTCTCCTTGGTGGCTCTCCACCCGGTAGGGCTTCAAATGCTGCATCAACCACAGCGCGGCCTGGGCGTCGTCCTGCGGCGCGGGCGCTCGGTTGACGCGGGCGCAGAGCTCGGTCCAGCCCGGCGCGGGTCGCGCGCAGCTGCGGGTCATGGCCGGCCATAGCTCAGCGGCCCGGTCGGCGCCCCAGCCCGGCAGCTCGCTCCAATCGGCTTCCACCCAGCGTGAGCGATCGCGCAGCAGCACGGCGCGCGCGCGCTGGCCTTCGGTCGATGGCTGTGAGCTGGCGCTGCTGTTCACCGGCATGCTCGGTGCGGAGGCAGCTTCGACCTTGCGCACTGCGGGTGTCTTGCCCGTGTCCATCGGCGGCATGGGCGTGCTGCAGCCGGCCAGGCCCCCTAGAATCGCCAGCGCTGCGGCAGCCTGTCGCAGCCGCCTGTTCATCGGGCTGTTGGCGGAAATTGAGGCTGCGATGGGATTGCTTTTGCTGGAGGCGCTGGGTGCCTTGGCGCTGTTCGTGTTCATCATCTGGTGGACCATGTTCTCGGGGCGCAAAGGGGGCGAGCGACGCCCCGACTCCGAGCCCGACGATCATCAGCGTTGATCGGGCGGCAACTCCGCTTGCGGCGCCAGTTCGCGCTTGGGGGGCAGGAAGAAGCTGCGCGGCTGTTCGCGCAAACGCCGCCAGATGGCCGAACTCAGCCGCGTCTGGTCGGCCAGGCGCACCCCGCGTGAGCGCATCGCCACCTTCAGGGCCAGATAAAAGCTGACGCTCAAGTTGAGCACACCGGTCAGCGCGATACCCGCCACACACCACCAGAACTCGTGCATGCGGAAGATGTCGAAGCCGAGCGCGCCAATCGCGGCAAAGAGTTGGCCGGTGGACAAGGTCACATGGCGCACGTCCAGTGGCAGGCCGATGAAGTTCAGCAGCACTGGCACCAGGCCCAGCATCATGCCCAGCGAGACATTGGCGGCGACGCCGGAGATGTTGTCGCGCCACCAATGGGCCCAACGCTGCGCGCGGGCTTTGCCGAGCCGGGCGATCACTCCCGGGTTCCAGGCGATGGCGCTTTCCAGCCGGTGTAGTACAAACCAGTTTTCCACCCAGCCGGCCACCATGCTGCTGGCGAACAGCAGCACACCGGTGAAGGCGGCGAACAGCGCCGAGGGTCCAAGCAGGGTCAGCGAATGCAAGACGTAATGGGCCGGCTTCTCGCCCACCAGCGGCGCGCCAAACAGCAGCCAGCTGCACAGTTGCACGCCCAGCACGATGGGCGCTACCACCGCCAAGTTGCCGAAGATGCCGGCGAACTGCGAGCGCAAGAGGTTGGCCACCTCGTCCACAAAGCTGTTCAGGCCGCCTTCATCGTCAATATGCTCCAGCTTGTGGGCCATGGCCGGCGCCGTCATGGCGGGCTGTTTGGTGGCCACCGTCCAGTGCAGCAAATGGATAATCAAAAAGCTCATCGCGTAATTGGCCCCGGCCCAAAAGCCCGACCAAAACGCGCTCAGACCTAAAGCGACCACGCTGAACTTGGCGAAGGTGGTGCCGGCAATGATGGCGCCACCCCCGGCCGCATGCTTGAGCATGGCGCGGTAGTCGGCGCGGTCGCGGGTGATGTAGTGCTCTCCGGTTTCGGCGCTGCGCTCGGCCACCTTGCGGGCCAAGAGCGAGTAGTGGCTGGAAAAAAGCTGGCTGATGCTGCGCCGCTCATGCACCACCCGCACCAGGCTGGCCAACAAGCGGGCCATCTCGCGTTGCGGATGAGAGGCGACCAAGCAGTCCAGCAAGGCCTCGATGCGCAGAATGCGCGCCTGCATCTGCTCCAGCGCAAACACGATCTCGATCGAGACGCCGTGAGCTTCTAAATGGTCCGGAATGCTGGCGGCCGCGCGTCTGCAGGCATCCAGCAGCGCGCGCAGGTATTGCAGCGCTTGCGCGGTCGCAGCATCGTCGGCATCGCGCGAGCTGTCGCCCAAGGCGTCCACCAAATCATCACAGGCACTGGCCAGTTGTTCGAAGGGCTGGCCCACCAGCAGCTCCGCGCTCATGCGCCGACGCAGCACGCCGGCCAGCCCGTCGGCGCGCACCGCGCTGACCAAGGTGGTCAGGCCGCTCAGCATCGGGGCTTGCCAGTCCTTGTTGGCGATGTCGCTGGCTGTCGTCGTCGCCGTCGCCGTCGAAGGCTGGCGCAGCAAGCGGCTCAGGCGGGCGAGCAAGTCCTCGTCCAGGGCCATCAGCCAATGTTCATCGTCTTCGGCTGGGAAGAGCAGGTCGAAGAGTTCGGCCAGATCGGTGGTGTCAGCGGTGCGCGGCAGCAGGCGCTGGCGCAAGCGGTGCATGAACTCGGCCCAGAGGTCGACGCGCGGCGCGAAGCCCACATCGGCAAACAGGCCAATCGCATCCACATCGCGCCAGATCGAATTCAACACCCCGGCAAAAGCCTGCGCATGCTCGGGGTTACGTTCGAGCACATTGAGCAAATGCTTGATGCGAAGCACCGGCAAGGGCGTGATGCCACCGGCGAGCTCATCGCGCGGGGCCGGGTGGCGCAGCCATTCCAGCAGGCGCGCCAGCCACAAATTGCGGTCAGCGAGTCGGGCGCGCGGGTCGGCTGCGTTCAGCAGCGCGGTGAGATCCCAGCTGGGCGCCGATTGAAACCAAGCCATCAATGCAGGGCGCCGCTGTCAGCGAGCATGAACTCAGGCACTTCGGTGTAGAACACTTCGGCGGCTTCGGTGACGCAGAGCAGCCGGCCATGCATGCTGCCTTGCGGAGTCGCAATCTGGGCCCAGGAGCTGTACTGGAACTTCTCGCCGGGTGCCAGCAGCGGCTGGTGGCCGACCAGAGCCAGCCCGTCAACGGTTTGCTCGGTGCCTTGGGCATCGGTGATGTGCCAATGGCGGCCAATCACCTGGGCCGTGATGTCGCCGATGTTTTCAATCGTGATTTGGTAGCTGAAGGCGTGAACGCCCTGTTGCGCGTCGGTATGTTCGGGCAGTACCTGCACCAGAACACTGCACTTGAGTTGCGGATTAGCCATGGCCGGATTCTAGGCGGCTGGCCGCAAGCCTGCCGCATTCTTCGGCAGCTGTGACGGCTGTCGCGGCTATGCTGGCGGCCCCGCTTGGCCCTTTTCCTGCCCTTTTCCGGCTCTTTTGCATCTGCTCCTCACCATGACCGCCGAACACAGGCACTATCTGCCGCCCGATGGGCGCCCTCGCTGCCGCTGGTGCGCCGCAGCCGCCGGTGACGCCGGCTATCTGCATTACCACGACACCGAGTGGGGCTTTCCCGTCGCTGACGACCGGCGTTTGTTCGAAAAACTGTGTTTGGAGGGCTTCCAGTCCGGCCTGTCCTGGCGCACCATTTTGAACAAGCGCGAAGCCTTTCGGGCGGCTTTTGCTGGCTTTGATTTCCACCAGATGGCCGGCTTTGGTGAGGCCGATATTGAGCGATTGCTGCAAGACGCCGGCATCGTGCGCCATCGCGGCAAGATCGAGGCCGTCATCAACAATGCCCAGCGCTGCATCGAATTGGTGGCCGAGCAGGGCTCTTTGGCGCGCTACATCTGGCGCTTTGAGCCGCAGCCCCTGGAGGCACCCGAATACGCTACCGAGTCGGAGGCCTCACGGGCCTTGTCCAAAGACTTGAAAAAGCGCGGTTGGAAATTTGTGGGCCCGACCACCATGCACGCCTTCATCCAGTCCATGGGCTTGATCAATGACCATGCCCTGGGCTGCGTGACCCGCGAGCAGGTCAGTGCCGCGCGCAAAGCCTTCCGAGCCCCGCTGGGCTGATGCGCAGAAAAGGCCAGGCCGCCGGCTCGAGCAGAGCGCGGCGGCCTGGCTGCAAGACACGCTGGCTTGCGGATTTACTTCGGCATGATGACGCTGTCGATGACGTGAATGACGCCGTTATCTGCCACGATGTCGGTGCTGGTGACCTTGGCTTGGTCGACCATCACGCCGTTCTGGGTGGCAATCGTCAGTTCACTGCCTTGCACGGTCTTGAGCTTGCCGGCCTTGACGTCTTTGGCCATCACCTTGCCCGGCACGACGTGATAGGTCAACACGGCGGTGAGTTTGGCCTTGTCCTTCAGCAAGGCCTCCAGGTCGGCCTTGGGGATCTTGGCAAAGGCTGCGTCGGTGGGTGCGAACACAGTGAACGGGCCCTTGCCCTTCAGCGTCTCGATCAGGCCGGCCGCTTGTAACGCGGTGGCCAGGGTGTTGAAGTTGCCCGCAGCCACGGCGGTGTCGACGATGTCTTTGGCTTGCGCGGTCAAAGCGCTCAGGCTCAAGGCGGCAATTGCGAAATACTTTTTCATATCAGTCCTTCGTTGCGGGTGGGTTGAAAGGGAATGGGGGTTTGAGGGGGGGGGCAGGCCAAGGATCAGACTCAGACTCAGACTTAGACTTAGACTCAGATTCAAGGCTTGGGCAGGATCACCTTGTCGATCACATGAATCACACCGTTACTGGCAAGCACATCGGTGGCGACGATCTTGGCCTTGCGGGCGCGCTGGTCGTTGACGTTCAGACTGCTGTCGATGGTGAAGGTTTCGCCTTGCACGGTCTTGATGGCGCTGCCTACCGGCACCTCCGCCTTCAACACCCGACCTGAAACGACGTGATAGGTCAAGACCTGGGTCAACAAGGCCTTGTTGGCCAGCAAGGCTTCTTTGCTGATGCCGAGCTCGGTCAGCAAGCTGGCGAAGGCTGCATTGGTCGGCGCGAAGACGGTGAAGGGGCCGGTGCCGCTCAAGGTGGCGCCCAGATCGGCGGCGGTGACGGCTTCGACCAAGATGCTGAAGTCCGGGTTGGCGATTGCAGTTTCAACGACCGTCTTGTTGGCGGGCAAGAGCACTTTGTCGATGGCGTGAATGACACCATTGCTGGCGGAGACATCGGCCAAGATGATTTTTGAGCTGCGATTGCGCCCGTCGGTGATGAGCAGATCGCTGCCGACGGCATCGATCTTGAACACACCGCCTTGCACGCTGCTCAAAGCCTTGCCCGCGGGCACTTCGCTCTTCATGACCTTGGCCGGCAGCACGTGGTAGGTCAGCACGGTCTTCAGCAGCGCCTTGTCGGCCAGCAGCTGCGATTTGCTGATGCCCAACTCGGTCAGCAGCAAGGCAAAAGCGTCATTGGTCGGAGCAAAGACTGTGAAGGGGCCTGGCCCGGTCAACGTGCTGGTGAGGTCAGCCGCCACCACGGCTTCGACCAAGACACTGAAGCGTGGGTCGTCTTGTGCGACTTCGACCAGATTGGGCGGGCTGTCGTCATTGCTGCAGGCCATCAAGAAACTGGCCAAGCCCATGACAAAAAGGGTTTTCAAGCACTTGAACATCGTCGTACTCCTACAGTTGATGACGGCCCGCCAAGCGTGCCTTTGAAGAAACGGTGAGCGCTCGGAGGGACAAGAGCTGTCCCGCGCGTATGGCTATCGAGCGCTGAGTAGCAGCGGCTGGTCCAGGCGGTGCAAAACACCGTTGCGGGCTTGCTGGTCGCTGCCGCTGGCCAAGGCTTGTGCGTCAGGCCCCTGGCCGATCAGGCCCAAGGCGGACAGCGGCAAGCGCTCGCCATTGCTGGCGACCAAGCCATGGCCCCAAGGCAATTCATCACTCATCCAGCGGCCGGCAAACACATAGCGGCCGACGATGTTCTGGAGCAATGAGGGGGGCTGGGCCAGCAGGCTGGTGCTGCTCAAGTCCAGTTGCTGTGCCAGCTGAGCCCAAGCGCTATTGCTGGGCGCCAGCAGCGTGAAAGGACCGCTGCCTTGCAGCCAATGGCTGAGGCCGCTGGTCTGCAAGGCGACGTGAAAGTGGCTGAGCTCCGGCTTGCTCGCCAGCAGCTCCATCAGGCCTTGCTCGGCGGGGCGCAGCACCCGGTCGATGCTCATGGCTTGCGGGAGCACACCAAAGCGCGCAGGGAAGGGCTGACGCAAACGCGCTTGCCCGTCTTGGGCATCGCAAACAATGCCGCCGGCCTGCAGCTTAAGCACTGAGCCATTGGCGCAGCGCAGGAGTCGGGCCTCGCTTGATCCGGCCAAGATGGGTGTGTCTTGCGCATCCATCACCACATGACCCAGCAGCAAATGCCGCAGGCGCGGCAGGTCGGCACACAAGTCGACCCAGCTCAGCTGCCAGTCCCGCAGCAGGCTTTCAAAGGCGGTGTCGCTGGGCACCAGCAAGTGGAATGGGCTGGGGCTCCCGCCAGCGCCGGGACGAGCGGCTTGGCAGCTTTGGCCAAGTCTGCCTAAGCGGGTCAAGCCGCTGAGCATCAAGGCCTGCTCCCATCTGCCCTGTGGGGCGGGCAGCGCTGCGCTCGGCTGGGAAGGCGTGGACGGCTTTCCTTGTGACACCGGTCGCGCGCGGCTGGCCACGCAAGCCGAGGCCGCGAAGCGGGACAACAGCGTCGTTGAGCCGCGCAGACCCGGGAAGGCTGATAGAGCGGGCAAGGAGCTTGCGCTGAGCTCATTCATCAAGTTCGACATCATCATTTCGCAAGCTCCTGACGCTGCGGCTTGGGGTGTTTTGCAATCATTGGTGCAAATGTGAACTAAGCAGTTCACATTGTCAACTGTGCAGTATTTGTCTGAATTGCATAGTCTCGTTTAGACGCGTCGGTATGAATTCGGCGGCAGAGTCGTAGAATCCCGAGATGGCCAAACTTTCATTCCGTGAACAGCAGCTGCAGGTGCGCGAAGACGCCATCGTCGATTCGGTGAATCGCCTGCTCGCCGAAAAAGGCTTCGACCTGATGACGGTGGACGAGGTGGTGGCCGATGTGGGCATCGCCAAGGCCAGCCTCTACAAGCACTTCCCGTCCAAGGAAGACTTGGCGGCTGCGGCCATGGTCAGGGTCTTGCAGCGGGCCCTGGCTGAAGTGGCTCGCTTGCGGGCCGAGCCGGCCGGTACCGCGCTGGACCAGCTCAAGGCGCTGGCCCGCTGGACCATGCAGGTGCAACTGGCCGGGCAAATGCCCTCGCTGCCCTCGCAGAACTCCAGCCTGCGCGCCGCGCTGATCTCGCACAAGGTCTATATGGACTGCTTGCTGCGCTTGTCCGATGAACTGGGTGAGTGGATTGAAGCTGCCCAGCAGGCGGGTGAATTGCGTGCGGAGTTGCCGCCCGAGGTGGTGCTCTACACCTTGTTTGCCCGCGCCTGCGACCCGGTGCTGGGCGTCTTGAGAGCCGGCGGCCACTACAGCGAGGAGCAAATCATTGAGATCTTGCTGCTCAGCTGTTTTGGTGGACTGGCAGCGCCCGCGAGTGCCTTGTCCGTCGTGACCGCCGCAGCCGCAGTGACCGCCGAGCCCAAGCCGCGCCGAAAAGCCGCTTGAGGTGCGCCCGGCGGCGAACCTTGGGTCGGCCTTGTCTCTAAAATCGCGGCCTGCCCCACATTTTTGGGCGGGCTCCTGAGGCCTGCCATCAAGCTATGAGCTCCAACTTCTGCATCGCCCCCAGCATCCTCTCGGCCGACTTTGCCCGCTTGGGCGAGGAGGTCCGCAACGTTCTGGCGGCCGGTGCCGACTGGATTCACTTCGACGTGATGGACAACCATTACGTGCCCAATCTGACCTTTGGGCCCATGGTCTGCGAAGCGCTGCGCAAGCACTCGGTCAAGCCGGACGGCACGGCTTGCCCTATCGATGTGCACCTGATGGTGGAGCCAGTGGACAGCCTGGCCGTCGCTTTTGCCAAGGCCGGTGCCGACATGGTGACCTTCCACCCCGATGCCTCCAAGCATGTGGACCGCACCCTGCAGCTGATCAAGGCCGAGGGCAAGCAAGCCGGTTTGGTCTTCAACCCGGCCGAGCCGCTGGATGTGTTGGAGTGGGTGATCGACAAGGTCGACATGATTCTGATCATGAGCGTTAACCCCGGCTTTGGCGGCCAGAGCTTCTTGCCCAGCGCGCTGAAGAAGCTGGAAGCGGCCCGCAAAATTATCGACAAGAGCGGCCGCAATATCCGCTTGGAAATTGACGGCGGCGTGAAGGTGGACAACATCCGCCAGATCGCTGATGCCGGCGCTGACACCTTTGTGGCCGGCTCGGCCATCTTCGGCAAGCCCGACTACAAGGCCGTCATCGACGCGATGCGCGCCGAATTGGCCCGCTGATCGGCCGTGCCTTCAGTCCTCTTCGTCTGCACGGCCAATATCTGCCGCTCACCGATGGCCGAGGCGGTGCTGAAAGCGCGCCGCGAGGCCATGGGGCCGGACGGCGTTGCGGCCTTTGCCCAGGTGCAATCGGCCGGTGCGCGTGCCGGCCCACGCGGCGAGCCCATCGATGCGCGTGCGCTGGCGGCCTTGCAGCGTGCTCAGCTTTCGGTCGAAAAGAAGTGGCGCTCCAAACGGGTGCAGCCCGAAGATTTCGAGCGGTATGACTTGATTATGGCCATGGAGGCCGACAACCTGGCGGTGCTTCGCAAACTCTGTCCGCCGGAGTTGCAGCACAAGCTGCATTTGCTCTTGGACTTTGTGCCTGGGCTGGAAGGGCAAGACGTGCCCGACCCTTACTTCGGCCCGGCTGCCGGCTTTGACCATGTGCTGGCTTTGATCGAGCGCGGTGTGGCCGGCTTGGGCGAGGCTTGGCGCAAGGGCGACTTGATCAAGGCCTGAGCCGAGAACAGGCCTTCGCCTTCAGGCCACCATCACTTGGCGGTTCTTCAGCACGAGGTGAATCTTGTCGCCGATGGTGTCCTTGTTGAAAGGCTTCACCACATAGCCGCTGGCGCCCAGCTGGGCGGCGCGCACGATGTCTTCTTTGCGGCCTTCGGCCGTGACCAGCAGCACCGGCACCTGACGCAGCACGCTGCCCTCGGGCTTTTGGCGCAGCGCTTCCAGCAGCTGAAAGCCGTTCATCACCGGCATATTGATGTCGCTGAGCACAAAGTGCACCGGCTCTCCGGACTCGGCCGCCACTTCCAGGGTGCGCAGCGCCACCTGGCCGTCCTCGGCCTCCAAGATTTTGCGAAAGCCCAGCTCGCGCAGCAGGCCCGAGATGATGCGGCGCATGGTCGAAAAATCGTCCACCACCAGGAAACAGAAATCTTCGCGTTTGATCGTCGTGACCATGCCGAGCCATCCTCCGTCGTGTGTTGCCATCCTACCTAGGCCTGCGGCTGCACACGCCAAAACACAAAGGGCAGCCCTTAGGCTGCCCGCAAATGTGTGGAACTTTACTCAGCTCAGAGCGTTGGGTAGTCGGTATAGCCCTTGGCGCCCGGCGTGTAGAAGGTGCTGGAATCCGGTGCATTGAGCGCGGCGCCGGCCTTGAGGCGGGCCGGCAGGTCCGGGTTGGCGAGGAAGCCGGTGCCGAAAGCCACCGCGTCGAGCAGGCCGGCCTCAATGGCTTGCTGTGCCTCTTCGCCGCTATAGCCCATATTGCCGATCAACACGCCCTTGTACTTGGCGCGCGCGACCGGCATGACGTCGGCCTTTTGCACCTGGAAGAAGTCGGCACGCATCACATGCAGATAGGCCAGCTTGAAATCGTTCAGGCGCTCGGCCAAGAAGCCGATCAGGCCGACCGGGTCGCTGTCCACCATGCTGTTGTAGCTGTTCAGTGGCGACAAGCGCAGGCCGACGCGCTCCGAGCCGATGGCCGCAGTGACGGCCGTGAGCACCTCAAACAGGAAGCGCGCGCGGTTTTCCAGAGAGCCGCCATAGGCATCGCTGCGCTTGTTGACGCCGTCGCGCAGGAACTGGTCGATCAAATAGCCGTTGGCGCCATGCACCTCCACGCCGTCGAAGCCGGCGGCAATCGCGTTGCGTGCGGCTTGCGCAAAGGCTTCGACGATGGCGGGCAACTCATCGGCGCGCAACTCGCGCGGCTGCGCATTCGGCAACTTGCCTTGCGGCGTGTGCACCTCGCCCTCAATGGCGACATTGCATGAAGACACGTTCTCGGCGCCGGCATTGGCCGCCGGGTGGGCGGCGCGGCCGGAGTGCCAGATCTGCATGAAGATGCGGCCGCCCTTGGCGTGCACCGCGTCCGTGACCTGCTTCCAGGCTTGCACCTGCTCGGTCGAATAAATGCCGGGCTCGGCCACAAAGGCCGAGGTGCCCGGCGCCACCATGGTGCACTCGGTGATCAAGAGCCCGCCGCTGGCGCGCTGAGCGTAGTACTCGGCCATCAAGGCATTGGGCATGTGGCCGGCATCGGCGCGGGTGCGCGTCAGCGGCGCCAAGAGCACGCGATTGGGAAGGGTCAGGGCGCCGACTTGCAGAGGGGTGAAAAGCATGGATTTCGCCTTTGGGCTACGAAGAATGGCGACACAGTAGCAGTTCGCGAAAGGCCTGGGGTACGCAGACTTGCGAAAAATGAGCTAAGGCCACCGATCCACGGATCAGGCAGAAAAGGTAGTTTTACCGAACGCCGCTTTCAGGCCGAAGGCTTTGATTGGCGACTTCTTGTCAAGCCGCTTCAAAGCATGGTGTACTGCACGCGCAAGTGGGAGTCCCTTGTTGCCAGGACTAGAGCTTCGAAAGTGCGCAGCGGAAGAGCTTCATGAAAGCGATGCATATGCCGCCAGAACCTGAAATGCTGCCTTGCACCGGGTCGAGCCTGGATTTGAGCTTTGTCGATGCGCTTCAAGACATCGTGGCTCAGTTTGATGGGGAGTTGCGGCATCTCTATGTCAACAAGGCGATTGAACGCCTAACCGGGCGCTCGCCTGAGAGCTTCATTGGCCACTCCAATCGTGAACTCGGCATGCCGCCAGAGCTGGTTGAGCTCTGGGATGCGGCCTTGATCCAGGTGTTCAGGTCCGGCGAGCCGGGCGTGATTCAGTTCTCCTTCGGCGGGCCACAAGGCCCGCATCTGATGCAGACCCGCCTGACGCCAGAGTTTGATGCCAGCGGACGGGTCTGCTCGGTGGTCACGGTGGCGCGCGACCTGACGCATCTGGCGCGGCAGTTGCAGCAAGATCGTTGCTTGCCTTCGCCGGCTGCGATCATTTGCGCCGACCATCCGGCTTCTGCTGTGATGCCGGGCTCGGCAAGGCAGTCGGGCCGAACTGCACTGCCGCTTGAGCCGACATTTGATGCGAATCTGGAGGCCGAGCACTTCAAAGCCATCGTGCAAAGCTCAGACGACGCCATCATCAGCAAGACGCTCGATGGCCGGGTCACCAGCTGGAACGCGGGGGCGCAAGCCATCTTCGGCTACAGCGCTGAAGAAATGATAGGCCGGCCTTTATTGGTCTTGTTTCCTTTTGACCGCAAGGAAGAAGAACGCTTCATTCTGGAGCTGCTCGTGGCCGGCGAGAAAGTGGACCACTTCGAGACCGTGCGCTTGCGCAAGGACGGCAGCATGGTGCATGTCTCGGTCTCGATCTCACCGATTCGCGATGCGCAGAACCGGGTGGTGGGCGCCTCCAAGATCGCCCGCGACATCACCAAGAGCAAGTTGGCCGAGGCGCGTTTGCGTCAGTCCGCCGATGTCTTCACCTATGCCAGCGAAGGCATTGCGATCTCCGATGGCTCAGGCAGTCTCTTGGACGTCAATGAGGCCTTCTCTCGCATCACGGGATATGAGCGTCAGCAAGTGTTGGGCCAGTCTTGGCGCGTGCTCTTCGGTGGTAGCGAAGCCATGCAAAGCATTGAAGCGTTGTGGCGAGAGCTCTTGCAAACCGGCCATGGCCAGGGCGAAGTCTGGAGCCGGCGCCGAGATGGCAGTGATTTCGTCGCTTTGCTGACGGTCAGCGCCATCACCGAGCAGTCAGGTCGGGTACAAAGTTATGTGATTCTCTTCTCGGACATCACGCCCTTGCGTATGCAGACCAAGAAGTTGGAGCATGTGGCCCACTACGACGCGATGACCGATTTGCCGAACCGCCTCTTGCTCTCAGATCGGCTGCGTCAGGCCATGGCCAACAGCTTGCGCCAGGAGCAGAGCCTGGCGGTTCTGTACCTTGACTTGGACGGCTTCAAAACCATCAATGACAGCCATGGACATGCGGTGGGTGATCAATTGCTGATTGCGGTCTCGCGGCGCATGAGTTCGGTGCTGCGTGAGGTCGACACCTTGGCCCGCATCGGTGGCGATGAGTTCGTGTTGGTGTTGGTGGACGTGCATCGTCAGCTGGAGTTCAAGTCGCTGCTGGCGCGCATCCTGAAAGCCTGCTCCGATCCGATTCAAGTCGGCGATCTTGCTCTGCAGGTTTCGGCCAGCATTGGCGTGACTTTGTTCCCGCAAGACAATGTCGATGCGGATCAGTTGATGCGTCATGCCGATCGCGCCATGTACGAGGCCAAGCAGGCCGGAAAGAACCGCTATCAACTGTTTGACGCGGCGCAGGACGCCGAATTCAAACATCGCGGCGAGGCCTTGCAACGCATTCAGCAGGGGCTGCATGAGGCCGAGTTCAGGCTGCATTTTCAGCCCAAGGTCAATTTGCGCACCGGTCGGGTGCTTGGCGCCGAGGCCTTGATTCGCTGGCAGCATCCCGAACGTGGCTTGTTGGCGCCGGCCGAGTTTTTACCCCTGATCGAGCGTCATCCACTGGACCTGAGCCTCGGCGCCTGGGTGCTGGAGTCGGCCTTGCTACAAATCGAGACTTGGCAAGAGCAGGGCTTGAACTTGATCGTCAGCGTCAATCTCAGTGCCTGGCAGTTTCTTCAAGAGGATTTTGTGATCGAGCTAGAGCGTGCCTTGCGACAGCACCCTCGGCTGAGGCGTGATTGCCTGGAATTGGAAATTCTCGAAACCAGTTCGCTCGAGAATTTGCAAACCGTGGCGCGCAAGATCAAAGCTTGTCGGCAACTTGGCGTGTCTTTCTCGATCGATGATTTCGGCACGGGCTATTCCTCACTGACCTACTTGAAGAACCTGCCGGCCGAGACCTTGAAGATCGACCAGAGCTTTGTCCGCGATATGTTGCTCGACCATGAGGCACGCGCCATTGTGCAAGGCATCATTGGCTTGGCGGCTGCTTTTAATCGGCAGGTCATCGCCGAAGGCGTAGAGACACCGGAGCATGGTGCCGAACTGCTGGCCCTGGGCTGCGAGCAGGTGCAAGGTTATGGCATCGCCAGGCCCATGCCCGCTGAAGAAATGCCGCAGTGGGTGAGGGCTTGGGAGGCGAGTAGGTCCTAGTTCAGGCCGGTTTTTGCGATGGGGCTGTCATGGGCGCCTCAGGCACTTCGCGAACATCGGGGCCACTGCCGCTGAAGCGGTCCAGCGCCAGATAGATCACCGGCGTGATGTAGAGCGTCACCGCCTGCGAGAGGATCAGTCCACCCACCACGGCCAGGCCCAAGGGTTGGCGCAGCTCGGCGCCAGCGCCAAGGCCCAAGGCAATCGGCAAGGCGCCCATCAGGGCCGCCAGTGTCGTCATCATGATGGGCCGGAAGCGCAAGATGCAGGCTTGGCGGATGGCCTCAGGGGGGCTCATGCCGCCATTGCGCTGCGCGTCGAGCGCGAAGTCGATCATCATGATGGCGTTCTTCTTGACGATGCCGATCAGCATCAAGATGCCGATGGTGGCGATCAGCGTCAGATCCATGCCGAAGAGTTGCAGCGTCAGCAGCGCCCCCACCGCCGCCGAAGGCAGGCCGGCCAAGATGGTGATGGGGTGGATATAGCTCTCGTACAGCACACCCAAGAGCACATAAATCACCGCCACGGCCAGGCCAATCAGCAGCAGCTGCCCGCCTTGTGAGTCTTGGAAGACCGCTGCATCACCGCCATAGCTGGTGATGATGCTGGAGGGCAATTGGATGTCCTTGACATAACGGTCCAGCTTGGCGGTGGCATCACCCAGCGGCACATCGGGTGCCAGATTGAAGGAGATGGTGATGGCCTGCAACTGCCCTTGGTGGTTGACGGCGGTAGGGCCCAGGCCGCGCTGCACGGTGGCGAATGCGGTCAGCGGCACCAAGGCACCGTTTTTGCCGCGCAGATGGATCTTGGCGAGCGCATCTTCGTTCTCGCGTTCCGAGTCACCCGCTTCCATGATGACTTGGTAGGTGTTGCTTTCCGCATAAATGCTGGACACCTGGCGTTCGCCGAAGGCGTTGTAGAGGGCACTGCGCAGATCCTGCATCTGCACGCCCAGGGTGCTGGCGCGCTCGCGGTCGATGATCAAATTGGCTTGCAGGCCGCGCAGCTGCGAGTCGCTGGTGACGTCGCGGAACAGCGGGTCGGCGCGCAGTTTCTCTTGCAGCTTGCCGACCCAGAGGTTCAGCTCGCCGGCCGCCACCGATTGCAGCGTGTATTGATAGCGGCTCTTGCTTTGGCGCCCGCCCAGCTGCAGGTTCTGCACCGGGCGCAGGTAGACCTGAATGCCAGGCACGGCGCGCAGCTTTTTGCGCAGGCCTTCCAGCACCTCTTTCATCGGCGGGCGTTCGCCACGCGGCTTGAGGTTGATGAAGAGTCGCCCGGTGTTGCCGGCGTTGCCGCCGCCACCACCGCCGCCTACGGCGGCCGAGACGCTGGCCACGGCCGGGTCGTTCTTGACCAATTCGGCGACGCGCTCTTGCAAGACCGTCATGGCATTGAAGGAAATGTCTTCCGCCGCCTCGGTGCTGGCCTGGATCTGGCCGATGTCTTCTTCCGGGAAAAAGCCCTTGGGGATGACGATGTAGAGCCAGGCGGTCGCCGCAAAGCTGGCCACGGCCACGGCCATCACCCAGCGGCGATGGCGCAGCGCCAGATCCAGGCTGCGGGTGTAGGCGCCCAGCACGGCATTGAAGGACTTCTCGAACACGCGGCCCAGGGCGCTCTCTTCATGCGCGTCATGCGCCTTCAGAAAGCGGCTGCACAGCATGGGCACCAGACTCAGCGACACCAGGGCCGACACCAAGATCGACAAACCCACAATCACCGCAAACTCGTGGAAGAGCAGGCCGATCACGCCCGGCATGAAGAAAATGGGGATCAGCACCGCCACCAAAGAGATCGAGATCGACACGATGGTGAAAGCCATTTCCCGAGCGCCGCGCACGGCGGCAGCGAAGGGGTCCATGCCGTCTTCGATGTGGCGATGGATGTTCTCCAGCATCACGATGGCGTCGTCCACCACCAGGCCCACGGCCAGGGTGATGCCCAAGAGCGAGATGTTGTCGAGGCTGTAGCCCAGGGCGAAGAGCAGCGTCAGTGCGCCGATCAGCGAGATCGGCAAAGACAGGGTGGGGATCATCGTGGCCGCCGCGCGGCGCAGGAACAAGAAGATCACCAGCACCACCAGGGCCACCGTCAGCGCCAGGGTGAAGTACACATCGTGCAGCGATTCGCGCACCGACAAAGAGCGGTCGTTCAAGGTACTCATCTGCACCGAGGCGGGCAGCTGGCCTTCAAAGCGCGGCAGCATGGCCTTGACGGCATCCACCACCTTGACGGTGTTGGCATCCGGCTGGCGCTGCACCGCCAGCACGATGGAGCGCTCGCCATTGAAGTTGGAGAAGGACTTGGTGGTCTCGAAGCTGTCTTGCACCTCGGCCACATCGCGCAGCAGGATGGGTGTGCCGTTGCGCGCCGCCACCACGATGGCGCCGAACTCTTTGGCATTGCGCAGCTGCTTATTGGCCTGGATGGTCAGGGTCTGGCGCTTGCCGTCGAGCACGCCGACCGGCGTGTTGGCATTGGCGCCGCGAATCGCTGCCTGCAGCTCTTCCAGCGTGATATTGCGTTGGCTGAGCAGGTCGTTGTTGACCTTGATGCGCACTGCATAGCGCTTTTGCCCAAAGATGGACACCTGGGCCACACCCTCGATGGTGGAGAGGCTGGGGGTCAGCAGGTTCTCGGCAAAGTCATTCAACTCCGAGAGATTGATGGAGGGCGAGGTCAGCGCCACCAGCAGCACCGGCGCATCGGCGGGGTTGACCTTGCGGTAGCTCGGTGGCGAGGTCATCTCGGTCGGCAGCGCGCGCAGCGCACGGAACAGCGCCGCCTGCACATCGACCGCGGCCGCGTCGATATTGCGGGAAGACTCGAACTCCAGCGTCAGCGAGGTGCTGCCCAGAATGCTGGTGGAGGAGATGGTGGCGAGGCCGGCGATGGTGGAGAACTGCTTTTCCAGCGGCAGCGCCACCGAGGAAGCCATGGTCTCGGGCGAGGCGCCAGGCAGCGAGGCCTGCACATTGATCACCGGGGTGTTGTAGGACGGCAAGGCCGCCACCGGGATCTTGCCCCAGGCTGCCAGGCCGGCAATCACCAAAGCGATATTGAGCAGCACGGTCATCACTGGCCGCCGGATGAACAACTCCGTCAATGACATGCTCAAACTCCGGAGGCAGCAGAAGATGCAGCCGCCGCGGAGGCTGCGGCCTCAGGCTTCTTGGCTGCCGGGTTCAGGGCGGCGGCCTGCTCCTTCACCGGGGTGCCTGGGCGCAGGTTCTGTTTGCCGTCCAGCACCACTTTGTCTCCGGGCGCAATGCCGTCCACCACCGCCATATCGCCAAAGGCATAGCGAATCTGCACCGGCTTTTGCTGGGCCGTCTTGTTGGCATCCACGATATAGACCGAGCGCTCGCTGCCGCGCTGGATGATGGCCGCCTGCGGGATCACGGTCGCGTCCTTCAGCGTGCGCAGTTGCAGGCGGACCCGCACATACTGGCCGGGCCAGAGCTTTTGCTGGGCGTTGTCGAACTCAGCGCGCACCTTGATCGTGCCGGTGCTGCTGTCGACCAGGTTGTCCACAAAGCTGACGCGGCCGGTGGGCGGCTTCTCGCCACTTGGCGCGCCCTTGGCCGAGCGTTCGCCCGGCATCAGCACCTGGGCGCTCAGACCTTCGGCCTTATCAGCGGCAGCGGCAGTGGCCGTGCCGGCTTTCTTGTCTTGGCGCGTGGCCTGCAAGAGTGCGGCCAACTGGGTTTCTGGCAGTGAAAAGCCCACGGCGATGGGGTCCAGCTGCGCAATGCTGAGCAAGGGCAGGGCGGTGGCATTGGCCTGCACCAAGCTGCCGGCCACCACATTGACCATGCCAGCGCGGCCGCTCAGCGGAGCGCGAATCTCGTTATAGCTGAGCGCCACCTGGGCCGACTGCAAGGCGGCTTCGTCCGACTGAATCAGCGCGCGCTGCGCCTCCAGATTGCTCAGCGCCGAGTCCACCGCGCTTTGTGCCACAAAGTTCTGCGCCTTTAGGTCGACCGCGCGCTGGTGCTGGCGCTGCAAGTCGGCCAGCGTGGCGCGGTCGCGGGCGAGTTGCGCACGCGCTTTGTCCACATTGGCGCGGTCGGCCCGGTCGTCGAAGCGGAACAGCAAGTCGCCCTTGCGCACCGACTGGCCGTCTTTGACCAGCACGTCCTTGACGGTGTTGGTGGTCTGCGCCCGCAAATCCACTTGTTTCAAAGCGGCCACCGTGCCCGTGGCTTCCAGCATCACCGGCACATCCTGCTTCAAGGCGGCCAGCACCGCCACCGTCTGCGGGCCGCCCTTGCTGGACGCTGCGCCGGAGGCCGGGCCGGATGCTGCCGTTGCCCCGGCGCTGGCTGAGCCCCCGGGCTCTGACGGTTGTGCCTGCTTTTTATTCCAGACCCAGGCACCTGCGGCACCAATGACAAGGACGGCAATCAAGGCCAGGGCGGGCTTGCGGGACATGGGTTCGCTTTCTTTTTGGAGGGGCTGCGCGGCAGGGCGAGAGCTTACTGGAAGCCGCAGTGCTTCACCGGCCGCAAGGCCCTCCATTCTTGATGCGAAACTCTTCTTTGCTTTCTCGGTTTTTGCATAGATCTGGAACTGAACGCCTTCATGAACCCTCAAGTCCTTGCCGTTTTCAAAGACCCCAGTCACCGCTTCAGCAAATCAGCCGCGCCCGCAATCCAGCTCCTGACCGGCCTGGGTGTTGAGGGCGACGCGCATTGCGGCGTCACCGTCAAGCATCGTTCGCGCGTGGCGCAAGACCCCACCCAGCCCAATCTGCGCCAAGTTCATTTGATTCAAAGCGAGCTTTTGGATGAACTGGCCACGCAGGGCTTGAGGCTGGCGGCGGGGCAGCTGGGCGAAAACCTGTCCACCCGAGGCATTGATCTGCTGGCGCTGCCAGTGGGCACGCGGCTGCGCTTCAGTGCGGGCGCCGAAATTGAGCTGACCGGCTTGCGCAACCCCTGCGCTCAAATCGAGAACTTCATGCCCGGCCTTTTGGCCGCGGTGCTGGGGCGTGACGCGCAGGGCGGGCTCATCCGCAAGGCCGGCGTCATGGCCGTCGTCCGCCTGGGCGGAGTCGTTGCGCCGGGCGACGGCATCGAGGTCTTCTTGCCCGAAGGCCTGCATCGCCGTCTCGAGCGGGTGTGATGCTTTTTTGACGGTCGACTTTAGGACGCCAGCTTGCGAAAGGCACCGTGCGACAGCGCCTGCAGCGGCGTTTCGCAGACCGGCCGGCCCTCGGCCGTGCCGATGAAGAACAAGCCGCCGGGGCGCAGCTGGCTGAGCACCCGGTCAACCACCTGACTCTTGGTTTCAGCGTCAAAGTAGATCAAGACATTGCGCAGAAAGATCACATCGAAGGGGCCGAGTTCTTCGATGGGCTTGCTCAGATTGAGCCAACCAAAGCGCACCCGTTCCTGCAGCTTGGGGTGGATTTGTGCCAAACCTTCTGAGGGGCCTACGCCGCGCAAGCAGTAGCGCCGGCGGCGGTCGGGGCTGACTTGGCGAAGGCGCTCTTCCGGGTAGACGGCACGCATCGCGCTGCGCAGCACCCGGTCGCTGATGTCGGTGGCCAGGATCTGCCAGTCCTCGCCAATTTGGCCCTGGGCTTTCAAATCGGCCAGCAGCATGGCGGTGCTATAGGCCTCGTCACCAAAGGACGAGGCAGCACTCCAGACCGACACTGAGCGCGGCCGCTCCCGGCCCAACTCTTTGGCCAGCAGTTCGTAGTGTGCCGGCTCCCGAAAGAAATAGGTTTCATTGGTGGTCAGCAGGTCCACCGTCATTTGAAACTCGCCACCGTCGTCCGGTCCGGTGATCAGCTCGTAGTAGGACTCAAAGCTGCGCAGGCCCAGTTGCTGCAAGCGCGGCGCCAAGCGGGCGTTGATCAAAGGCTTTTTGCTGTCGGGAAAGGCCAGGCCGACGGTCTCGTGCATCAAGGCCTTGAAGCGTTGGAAAGTGCTGTCCTTGAGGGGGGCCATGGTGCGCTCGTTTCAAGAAGTGCGAAAGAGAGGGGCGTTCAGGCCGCCATGGGCATGGCGGCGCGCGCGCGATTGCTCTGCGCCAAGTGCGCGGCCGAGTTCGCCGAGGCCTGAGCCGCGGACGCGTCATGGCCGCTCAGCTGGCTGTGCTCGCAAAGCTGGGCCATGTCTTCCACATCAAAAGCGCGGTCGGGCTCCAGGACGATCACAAAACCCTGGGCCGTACGGCCCATGCCGCGGATGAAATCGCGGCGCACCGCGGTGCCGAAGTCGGGTGCTGCCTCGATGTCGTGGCTGGCGATATCAATCACCTCGCTGACCGCATCGACCAGCAGGCCCAACTCCTGCCGCTCGCCTGAACGCTGCGCATCGAAGATGATGATGCAGCTCTTTTTGCTGAGGCCGGCGGCGGGGCGCCCGAAGCGGGCTTGCAGGTCGATCACCGGCACTACCGCCCCGCGCAGATTGATCACGCCGCGCATAAAGCTGGGCATCAGCGGCACCGTGGTCATGGGGCCGACTTGAATGATCTCGCGCACCGTGCGGATGTCCATGGCGAACACTTCCTCGCCCAGGCCAAAGGTCAGGTACTGGGTGTTGGCACTAACGGCCTTGTCTTGGGCATTCATGATGCGGAGGCTCCTGTGACAAAAGAGAAAAGGGGGCGTGAGCTGGCATTGCTGCGGCGCTCAGTAGGGGCGGAAATTGCCGTGAGTGCCGGTGGCCGCCGCGCGGTTCATGCCGGCCGATCGCGCACCCGCACTGCTGAAGCTGCTGCTGCCTCGCATCGGCGAGTTGGGCGCACGGCGTTCGACCTGTCGTGCCATGGGATGCTCAAGCCCGGCGCTTGCGCTGCTGTGGCGTACGGCGTTCGCGCTTTCCATGTCCACCTTGAAGAAGGCCACCGACTGCTGCAATTGGCCGGCCTGGTTGGACAGCTCTTCCGAGGTGGCGGCCAGCTCTTCGGAGGCGGCGGCGTTTTGCTGCGTGGCCTTGCTCAGCTGCGTCATGGCGCCGCCGATCTGGTTGACCGACTGGCTTTGCTCCATGGACGCAGAGGCGATCTCTTGCACCAAGTCGCTGGTTTTTTGGATGCTGGGCACGATCTCGCCCAGCAGCTTGCCGGCGCGCTCGGCGGTGCTGACGCTATTGCCGGCCAGGTCGCCAATTTCCTTGGCCGCCTCCTGGCTGCGTTCGGCCAGTTTGCGCACCTCGGCGGCCACCACCGCGAAGCCTTTGCCATGCTCGCCAGCGCGTGCCGCTTCGATGGCCGCGTTCAAGGCCAGTAGATTGGTCTGGTAAGCGATGTCGTCAATGATGCCGATCTTGGCGGCGATCTGCTTCATGGCGGCCACCGTCAGGGTGACGGCACTGCCACCTTCGCCAGCTTCCTGGCTGGCCTTGATGGCCATGCCGTCGGTGACCTTGGCGTTGTCGCTGTTTTGTGCAATCGAGGCCGACATCTGCTCGATCGAGGCGGTGGTCTCCTCCACCGAGGCGGCTTGCTCGCTGGCCGCTTGTGACAGGCTTTGTGCGGTCTCGCTGACCTGGCTGGAGGCGCCGCTCAGCGCATCGGCTGCGGCCCGCACTTCGGCAATGATGAGGGCCAGCTTTTCGCAGCTGCTGTTGGCATCGAGCTTGACCTGCTCGAAAGTGCCCTCGGCCTCGCGCTCAATGCGCTGGGTCAGGTCGCCATTGGAGATGCTGGAAAAGACCCGGCCCACGTCTTCGATGATGGCGGCGAGCTTCTCGCTGGTGGCATTGGCATCGGTCTTGACCTGCTCGAAGGTGCCTTCGTAGTCACGGGTGACGCGCTGGCTCAGATCGCCGGCGGCCAGAGCGCCAAAGACACGGCCCACGTCATCAATGATCATGGCGGTGGTTTCCATCAGGCTGTTCACGCCGGCGCACAACTGCTCGATCGGGCCGCTCTTGCCGACCAGCGGAATGCGCTGGCTCAGATCACCCTGGCGCGCCGCGGCGGTGATGAGCTGAGCTTGGTCAACCGCCTCGCGCAGCATGCGGCTGGCCATCACCTCGGCGGTGATGTCGGTGGCGTATTTGACGACCTTGAAGGGCTTGCCGTTCATGTCGAAGATGGGGTTGTAGCTGGCCTGGATCCAGACCTCGCGGCCGCCCTTGCCGATGCGCTTGTACTGGCCGGCATCGAACTCGCCGCGGCCCAGCTTGTCCCAGAAGTGGCGGTACTCCAGCGTCTGCGCAAATCCGGGCTCGGCGAACAGGCTGTGGTGGCGGCCTTTGATTTCGTCCAGGCTGTAGCCCAGCGCGTGAAGAAAGTTCTCGTTGGCGTGAAGAATGCTGCCGTCGAGCTTGAACTCAATCACCGCTTGTGACTTGCTCACCGCATTGAGCTGGCCTTCAGAGTCAGCAGCGCGCAGCTTGGCAGCCGTGATGTCGGTGGCCAGCTTGACCACCTTGGCGACGCGGCCCTGATTGTCAAACACGGGGTTGTAACTGGCTTCAATCCAGACTTCGCGGCCGCCCTTGGCGATGCGTTTGTACTGACCGGCATCGAACTCGCCGCGAGCCAGCTTGTCCCAAAACTGGCGGTACTCCAAGCTTTGGACGAAAGCGGCTTCGACGAAGAGGCTGTGGTGTTTGCCGCGGATTTCATCCAGGCTGTAACCCAGGGCATTCAAGAAGTTGTCGTTGGCATGCAGCACCGTGCCATCGGGCTTGAACTCGATCACCGCCTGCGACTTGTTGAAGGCATCGAGTTGGGCTTGGCTCGCCTGCAGCTGCGCTTGCAGAGTTTCAGCTTGCTCTTGCAGGGCGGCCAAGCGCTGTTCGGTCTGCGCTGTTTCTTGGTGAGCAGCACTGGCGGCTTGCTCGGCCAACAGGGTTTGCGCATGAGCTTGGCTCAAGGCTTGGCCTGCCACCCATTGTTGGAGCCAGGAGTAGGAAGGCTGGTTCATAAGACGGGTCCTTTGCTTGCTAAACGAAATCAAACTGGGTGGAGAGTCGCCGAGCCTGGCCTGTGGGTTCTAGGCCGGCTGGCGCTTTAAGTCGGGTTCTTAATAGGGGCGGAAGTTGCCGTGCGTGCCGGTGGCCGCCGCGCGGTTCAGCCCCAAGGACTTGGCGCTGTTGCCGGCTGTGCTCTGGCCGCTTTTGTTGGCGCGCATCGGTGAGTTGGGGGCGCGCCTTTCCTGCATGCGGGCGGCCTGGGTTTCGGTGGCCGCACCGAAGCCGCTTTGGCGCAGCGCCGAGCTGTCTTCGGCGTCCAACTTGAAGAAGGCCACCGCCTGCTGCAATTGGCCGGCCTGGTTGGACAACTCTTCCGAGGTGGCCGCCAGCTCTTCGGAGGCGGCGGCGTTTTGCTGGGTGGCCTTGCTCAAATGGGTCATGGCGCCGCCGATCTGGTTGACCGACTGGGTCTGCTCGACCGATGCGGCCGAGATTTCCTGCACCAGATCGCTGGTCTTTTGGATGCTGGGCACGATCTCGCCCAGCAGCTTGCCGGCGCGCTCGGCGGTGCTGACGCTATTGCCGGCCAGGTCGCCAATTTCCTTGGCCGCCTCCTGGCTGCGTTCGGCCAGCTTGCGCACCTCGGCGGCCACCACCGCGAAGCCCTTGCCATGCTCGCCGGCGCGTGCGGCTTCGATGGCCGCGTTCAGGGCCAGCAGATTGGTTTGGTAGGCGATGTCGTCAATGATGCCGATCTTGGCGGCGATCTGCTTCATGGCGGCCACCGTCAGGGTGACGGCACTGCCACCTTCGCCAGCCTCCTGGCTGGCCTTGATGGCCATGCCGTCGGTGACCTTGGCGTTGTCGCTGTTTTGTGCAATCGAGGCCGACATCTGCTCGATCGAGGCGGTGGTCTCCTCCACCGAGGCGGCTTGTTCGCTGGCCGCTTGTGACAGGCTTTGCGCGGTCTCGCTGACCTGGCTGGAGGCGCCGCCCAAAGCATCGGCCGCGGCTCTAACCTCGGTGATGATGAGGCTTAGCTTCTCGCAGCTGCTGTTGGCATCGAGCTTGACATGGTCAAAAGTGCCCTCGTAGTTGCGGCTGACGCGTTGGCTCAGATCGCCCGAAGCCAAAGCGCCGAAGACCCGACCCACATCGTCAATGATCATGGCGGTGGTTTCCATCAGGCCGTTCACCCCTTGGCAGAGCTGCTCGATTTGTCCGGTCTTGCCGGCCAGCGGAATGCGCGGGCTCAGGTCACCCTGGCGGGCTGCGGCCGTCACCTCTTGTGCTTGCTCGACGGCCTCGCACAGCATGCGGTTGGCCATCACCTCGGCGGTGATGTCGGTGGCGTATTTGACGACCTTGAAGGGCTTGCCATTCATGTCGAAGATGGGGTTGTAGCTGGCCTGTATCCAGACCTCTCGCCCGGCCTTGCCGATGCGCTTGTACTGGCCGGCATCAAACTCGCCGCGGCCGAGCTTTTCCCAAAAATGCCGGTACTCCGTTGTTTGCGCATAGCCGGGCTCGGCGAACAGGCTGTGATGGCGGCCCTTGATCTCGTCCAGGCTGTAGCCCAGCGTCTGCAAAAAGTTCTCGTTGGCGTGAAGAATCGTGCCGTCGAGCTTGAACTCAATCACCGCTTGCGATTTGCTCACCGCATTGAGCTGACCTTCAAAATCAGCGGCGCGCAGTTTGGCGGCGGTGATGTCAGTGGCCAGTTTGACCACCTTGGCGGGTCGCCCTTGGGAGTCAAAGACTGGGTTGTAGCTCGCCTCGATCCAGACCTCGCGGCCGCCTTTGCCGATCCGTTTGTACTGGCCGGCATCGAATTCGCCGCGTGCCAGCTTGTCCCAGAACTGCCGGTACTCCAGGCTTTGAACGTAGGAGGGCTCGACGAACATGCTGTGGTGCTTGCCGCGGATCTCGTCCATGCTGTAGCCCAGGGCGTTCAAGAAGTTGTCGTTGGCATGCAGCACCGTGCCATCGGGTTTGAACTCGATCACGGCTTGCGATTTGTTGATGGCGTCGAGCTGGGCGCGCATCGCGTCGGCTTGTTCGCGCAGGGACTGCAAGCTCTGCTGAGCCGCACCGGCGGCCTGCTCGGCGCGCTCCGTTTCTGCATGGGCATGGCTCAAGGCCTCGCCCGCAATCAGTTGCTGCATCCAAGAGTAGGTGGGCGTGTTCATGAGGCGAGTCCTTCTTTGGCGTGGTCTTACAGCGATGCTTGAGACATCAGCGAAGGGGAAAGGGCAGAGCGCGTCGGCGCTGCCGCGGCCAGTTGGCAAAGCGAATGAACATCGAAGATCAGCGCGACTTCGCCGTTACCGAGAATCGAGGAGCCCGACATGCCGCGCAGGCTGCGGAACATACGCCCCAGAGGTTTGATCACCGTTTGGTGCTGACCCAGCAGCGCGTCCACCTGCACGCCGTAGCGCCGGCCGGCCGACTGCAGCACCACCACACTGGCACGCTCTGGCGCCGGTGAGTCCAGCGCGTACAGCTTGCGCAGGCCCACCACAGGCAAGACCTGACCCCGCAGCTCCACCACGCCACGGCCGCGTTCGTCCAGGCTGCTGAGGGAGGGGCGGTCTTCGATCACCTCGACCACCGCATCCAGTGGGAATACGAATTTGGAGTGACCCACGCTGACCAAGAAGCCGTCGATGATGGCCAGCGTCAGTGGCAGGCGAATCTCGATGCGGCTGCCCTGGCCTTCGCTGCTGGTGATCTGCACCGAGCCACGCAGCGCTTGGATATTGCTGCGCACCACATCCATGCCGACACCGCGTCCCGACAGATTGGTGATCTTCTCGGCAGTTGAGAAACCGGGGGCGAAGATCAGCTGCAAGATGTCTTCGTCATTGGGCACCATGCCGGGCTCGACCAAGCCGCGGTCCCAGGCGCGTTGCAGCACTTTCTGGCGATGGATGCCGCGGCCATCGTCGTCGATGCGAATCAGGATGCTGCCGGCCTCGTGGCAGGCCGACAAGGTCAGGCGCCCCTGTTCGGGCTTGCCGGCGGCACGGCGCTCGGCGGGTGTTTCCAGTCCGTGGTCCAGGCCATTGCGCACCAAGTGCATCAAGGGGTCGGCGATGCGCTCCACCACTGACTTGTCCAGTTCGGTTTCGCCGCCGACGATGTCGAGCTGCACTTCTTTGCCCAGCTCGGCCGCGGTGTCGCGCACCACGCGGCGAAAGCGCGAAAAGGTTTCGCCAATCGGCACCATGCGCAGTTGTAGCGTGCCGTTGCGGATTTCTTCCACCAACTGGCTGATCTGGCCATTCGCTTCGACCAGGGCACCTTGGCGGGTTTGCCGCGCCAGCAGGGTGGCACCGGCGCTGGCGATCACCAGTTCGCCCAGCAGATTGATCACCGCGTCCAGCCGATCGGCTTGCACCCGGATGAAGCGTTGCTCTTCGGCCGGCGCACCGGCAGCGGCGTTGCGCTGGGCAGCGGCAGGCTCAGCGGACCGAGCCGAAAGGGGTTCGGCCTGGGATGGGCCCGACGGCCTCACTTTGATGGCATCGGCGCCGGTCTCAGCGATCTCTGCTCCGGTTTGGGCCGGGGCCGTCAAGGCTTGCAGGCTGATGTCGCAGTCTTCTTGCACAAAGCTGAAGGCGGACTCGATGGCTGCGCGATCGGCGCTGGTTTCGAAGTCGAACTCAAAGCCTAGGTGGCAGCTTTCGGGGTCCAGCGCGTCCAGGCCGGGCAGTCGCGAGATATCGCAGTGCAGCTGCTGAATCTCGCCCATGCCGCGCAAGTAATTCAGCAGCGCCATCGGGTCCAGGCCGCTGCGGAAGGCATCTTGCCGGAAGTTCAGGCTCAGATGCCAGCGGCCTCCAGCTTGGGCCTCTGGCTGAGAGTTCGGGGCACTCGCATGGTCGTGAGCCGATGTGGCCACGGTGGTTTGGCCACCCAGCAACTGCAGCTTTTCGATCAGGGCGCCGCGCCTTTGGGCGTCATCGCTGCTGTCGACCTGCTGGTTCTGTGCCTTGGCCAAGAGGTCCAGGATCTCGTCCTTGCAGCGCAGCAGCAGGGTGGACATGGCCGGGCTCAGGCTCAAGCGGCCTTCGCGCAGCAGGTCCAGCTCGGTCTCCACATGGTGGGTGAAGGCGACCACGGCGTCCAGGCCAAACAGGCCGGCCGAGCCCTTGATGGTGTGGGCGCAGCGGAACAGGGCGTCCAGCAGTTGGCGGTTGCCGCTGTCGTCTTCCAGTTCCAGCAGCAACTGCTCCAGCGCTTCCAACTGCTCATGCGCCTCGCTGAAAAAGGCCGGCAAGGCCGTGGCGATGAAGCTGGCGTCGAGTTCATTGGGGCTCATGCTGTGCACTCCTGGGCCAGCAAGCAGGCCCGCAAGTCCGTCATGCCCATGGCTTCTGCTGCGGCGCAGAGGCGGGCGCTGGGGTTCAGAAAGCTCAGGGGCAAAGCCAGCTTTGCGCAATGCAGGGCCATGGCTTGCAGCAACTGCAGGCCGGCGGTATCAATTTGCGTGACTGGGGCGGCATCCAGGCTCAATGCGGTGATGGCCTCGCGTTCTGTCGCATCCGTTGGCGAAGCGGGCTGTGAACTCAGCGCTTGCAGCATGGTCGGCAGCAGTTCACCCACGGTGTAAATCGTCAGTTCCGGCGGCAGAGTCAGGTGGCTGTTCATGCGGCACACTCCGGTTCGTTAAGCGATAAAAATGATAATTTGCAGAAATCTCTTGGCGCTTGACTGCATTGAATATCATTTTTGCCGATTTGTGGGCGTGAGTCAGCCTGAAACAGTGCAGTTCTGCACGTTTCGAAGGGCGATGTGACTTGGGGAGGGCGAGCTGTTCCGGCTTGGCCGAGGACGGCCAGGGTGCCCAGAGCGCGCAGCGGTCTGGGCAGGCTTCAGCGCTGAGGGACCTTCACAGGGCCATCAAGGCACGGCGATTTGTGGCGTGTTGCGGAGTGCTTAGTCGCGAGGACTCAGCCCGCTTGCAGCGCGCAGGCCAGCCGCGCACCGGCGACGGCATTGTTTTTCACCAAAGCGATATTGGTGGCCAGACTGCGGCCTTCGGTCAGAGCCTTGATGCGGGCCAGCAAAAAGGGCGTGACGGCCTTGCCCTGGATGCCTTGGGTCTCGGCCTCACTCAGCGCCTGGGCGGTGATGGCATCGATTTCTTCGCGCGGCATGGCCTCGGCGGCGGGTACCGGGTTGCTGATGACCACACCGCCGGCCAGGCCCAGCGCCCATTTGCAGCGCAAGAAGTCGGCCTGCTCGGCGGGCGTGTCGAGGCGGAAGTCGGCCTTGAAGCCGCTGTCCGGCGTGTAGAAGGCGGCGAAATTGTCTTGGCCGATGCTGAGCACAGGCACACCGTGCGTCTCTAGGTATTCCAGCGTCAGGCCGATGTCGAGGATGGACTTGGCGCCAGCGCAGACCACCGCCACCGAGGTCTGGGCCAACTCTTGCAAATCGGCCGAGATGTCGAATGAAATCTCGGCGCCCCGGTGCACCCCGCCGATGCCGCCGGTCACAAACACCGCGATGCCGGCCAACTCGGCGCAGATCATGGTGGCCGCCACGGTGGTGGCGCCAATCTTGCCGCTAGCCAGCACATAGGGCAGGTCGCGGCGGCTGACCTTCATCGCCTCGGGCGACTGGCCCAGCAACTCCAGTTCGGCGTCAGACAAGCCGATGCGGATCTTGCCGTCCAGCACCGCAATCGTGGCCGGCACGGCGCCTTGGGCGCGGATCAGCGCCTCCACCTCGCGAGCGGTTTGCACATTCTGCGGGTAAGGCATGCCGTGCGAAATGATGGTGCTCTCCAGCGCCACGATGGGGCGGCCGGCGGCGCGGGCGGCAGCCACCTCGGGTGAAAAGGCGAGGAACTTTTGTGCGGCAGTCATTGATGTGTTCATGGCAAGAGCAATTCAGGGCTGAGTTCGGGCGAAACGCTGTGTTCGCTTCGCAGGGTGAGTCGGGCCAGGCGCAGGCCCAGCTTGCAGGCGGCGGCCAGATCCTCGGGCTCTTGCAGCAAGGCCGCGCAAACGCCGGCAGCAAAGGCATCGCCCGCACCGCTGACCTCCACCACCGACGTAGCCGGCGGCTTTATGGACTTCAGCGCTTGGCCCGCTGAACCAAAGAAGAGTCGACCTGCGCCTTGGGTCACGATCAAGCGTTGCAGGCCGCGCGCGGCCAAGGCTTCATGGGCGCGCTGCAGCTGAGAGGGGTCGTCAAGGCCCAACTCCAGGCCGGTCGCGGCCGCTAACTCGTCACGGTTCAAAATCAAGAGGCTCAAGCCCTGCAGCGACTGCGGCAGCCGCGCCATCTTGGGCGCCGACACCGCCACCGCGACCAAGGGAGCGGACTTCTCCTCGGCAGCTTCAGCCAGCAAGAACGCTAGGCTCTCGGCCGGCAAATTCAGGTCCACCAGGGTCAGCCCGGCCTGGGCTCTTTGCGCCGTGCATTGACGCAAATAGTCGGGCGTGAGCCGCTCGCACAAGTCCATCTGCGCCAGGCCCAGCACCAACTCACCCTCGGGGCTCAGCACCGCGGTGTAGCTGCCGGTGGGCGCGTCGGCGGCGATCAGGCTGGCGCTGCTGTCGACCCCGACGCTGGCCGCATGGCCCAGCAAATAGCGCCCAGCCGCGTCATCGCCCAGCGCCGTCAAGAGCTGCACCTGCAAGCCCAGACGGGCCAGGTTCTCCGCCACATTGCGCGCCACCCCGCCGGGGCTTTCGCTCAAGCGCGCCGGGTTGGAATTGCCCATCTGCAAGGCTTCAAGGCCGCGCAGCTTGCGGTCCACATTGCTGCCGCCTATGCACACCAGCTTGCGCGCGCCCGGCAGCACATAGGCCCGCCCGAGAATGCGCCGCTCCTTGGTGAGCGCCGCCACATAGCCCGCCACCGCCGAGCGCGACAAGCCCAGCCGCTCGGCCAAGTCTTGCTGGCTGATGAAGGGGTTGTGGGCGATCAGAGCGAGCAGCTGATCTTTTTTGGAGTCCATGTGAACATCATAAAACACTTGTCTTTCTAATTAAACAAGTGTCTTATTTTTGTGGTGGGCAATATAGCTGTGAACAGTGTGCGGCTGCGGCTTGCCGCGTTGATGGCTGTCGTACGTGACTGAAAGCCGGTGCTAACGTTCGACACGAACGGATGGGCTGGGTAGACTCGCCCGCTCTTCACGCGGCGGGCGTTCAATCAAGGGAGAAACCAAAAAATGAGCAGCAAGAAAAAAGTAGTGATGACATCCATAGCCCGGCGTCGGGTTTGGCTGAGCCTCGCCTGGGCGGCGGGTGTGGCTCTGGCGAGTGGGCCGGCGGTGGCGGCGCCCGACGATCAGGCGCGCAAATTTGTGGTGATCTCCTTGCTGGGCGACAAGCTGCAAGTGGTGTCCAGGCAGTCAAAAATCGGATCCCATTTGGATTCCAACTTGCGTGAGTCTTTTGAATTGAATGGGGGTGTTTTCGACCAAACCGCACTCGTCACTATCGATGCGCAGATCAAGCAGATCGAACCTAAAGCGACTGTCTTTGCGCTCAAGTTGGCCTCGGCTGATGTCTTGGGCGACCCGGCCAATTTGCTCGAGGGCGGACGTTTTGTCAGCCCTGCGGTGCTGGAGCCGGTACTCAAGCAATTGCAAGCCAGCCACTTGCTGCTGGTTCGGAGGCATCGCGGTGAGTTAATCATCAAGACGCTGCGCGAGAAGCAGGGTAGCGGCATGCTGGAAGGCCTGGGCTTTTTCATCGATCGAGAGACGCCCGTGACGGATGGGCAGAACAGCGAAACCTACCGTGGCTTCCTGGCTCCGTTCACCTATTTCAAGGTCAGCCTGATCAATTTGAGCAGCGGCAAACTGGAGCGCGAGAGCATCGTCACACAGAGCGAAGCTCGGATCAGCCACCGCAAGGAGGCCGCGGCCGACCCATGGGAGGTAATGAGCAATGTCGAGAAGTTGGAGTTTTTGCGGCAACAGCTGAATCTGGAAGTCACCGCTTTGTTGCCAGCTCTGCTGACCGAACCGCAGCGTTGATGCTGGAGTTTGGAGCCAGGACTTAATGCAGTCGCCCTCACTTTGTACTGCTTGACCTCGCTTCGACTTGAGGTGCCTGGCATTGCCGCCAACAGCGTTCACCGGGCTGATCAGGCGTTGAACATGAGGCGCCAAGGAGTTGGACTGCTTCCTCTTGGCGAATGGCATGGCAAAACATCCGCCATGCCAACATTTCGTCGCGCCCCAGCCGACTTCGTCACAAAGCCCACTCCCAAGCCTGCCGGCTCAGAAACAATGAGGTACCGTGCGCTTCAAGCCTTTGGAGTCTCACGGTGATTTGGGTCGCAGGGCTGTGGCAGCGCGACTTCTCTTCTTCCTCTTGGCTGCTGCTGGCAGCTCAACGCGCGGATGCGTCAAGCCTTTTTCTCTATCTTCAACCGGCGGGTGTTCGCCGCGGTGATGCTGATCAGCCTGCTGATGGCGCTGAGCCGCGCCTTGAGCTGGATGCCGCGCGGCGACTCAGCGATGCAGGCCTGGTTCAAGGCGGTGCTGGGCCTGTCGGGTCTGGCGCTCTTGCCGGGCGGTTTGATGCTGCTGGGCGCGGCCACGGCCGAAGCTTGCCTGGCTGGGTGGCGCCGGGCCCATCGCAGCAGTGCGCGGGCGGAGTGGGTGTTTCGCATTGCCTGGGTGGCCTTGGGCGTGGCCCTGGCGCTGCTCTTGCGCTTTGCCTGGATACAGTTCCGTCAGCCAGACTCGATCCTGTACTGGGGCTTCTTTGTGACGCGCTGGGCCATGTACAGCTTGCTGGGCAGCTTGGCTTATGCGGTGCTCGTATGGCTGGCGGCAGAGCGTGACTTGCGGGAGCGACTCAGCCAGGCCCAGGCGCAAAGCCAGGAGCTGCGCACCCGCCAGATGGAGGCGCAGTTGGCGGCGCTGAACGCGCAAATCGAGCCGCACTTTTTGTTCAACACTTTGGCGACCACGCGCCGCCTGTATGCCAGTACGCCCGACCGCGGCCGCGACATGCTGGGCCATCTGATCGCCTATTTGCGGGCGACCTTGCCGGCGCTGCGCGAGCCCTGGTCCAGCCTCGGGCAGGAGCTGGACCTGCTGCGCAACTATCTGGCGATTCTGCAAATGCGCATGGGCGAGCGCCTGCGTTTTGAGATCAAGGCCGACCCGAGCTTGCTGAGCTTGCGCTTGCCCCCTTTGATCTTGGCCACTTTGGTGGAGAACGCCATCAAGCATGGCTTGGGGCCTCTGAGCGAAGGCGGGCGCATCGAGATTGTGGCCAGGCGCGAAAGCACGGGCCCGCAAGCCGAGACCCTCCTGCTGGAGGTGCGCGACGATGGCGCCGGCTTTGTCGGCAGCAGCGGCAGCGGCGTCGGTTTGGCCAATACCCGCGCCCGCTTGCTGGCGTACTTTGGCCCGCAGGCTCGATTGGAGTTGGAGACGCTGCAGCCGCGTGGCGTGCTGGCGCGCATCGTGCTGCCGGGGGAGCTGGCGCAATGACGTTTGTTGAGAACAGGCCCCGCCGCCTCTTGTGGCTCTGCACTCATGTCTGGCGCAGCTGGAAGTCGCTGCGCGGCGGCGAGTTGCTGTGCGCCTTGGCGGTGGCGCTCTACCTGAGTGTCGAGAGCCTCGGGCCCTTGCTGGACTTTGAGCCCGAGCCCCAGTCTTGGACCTATCTGGCGTTGAGCATGGGTCAGCTCTGCATCCAGGCGCTGGTGATTCTGCTCTGCTGGTTGCCGGCGGACCGCAGCGCGTCAAACCACGCCCGACGTGGCCTGCGATTGTTGGCGGCGACCGGCCTCGGCGCGCTGGGCTCCGCACTGCTGCTGGGCTTGCTGATGCCGCCGCTCTTGTCTTGGTTGACGGACCCGCAGCTGCTGGCGGCGGCCTGCCGGGTCTGTGCCGTGCCCGACTTGATTCGCCCCAGCTGGTCGCATGGCCTGGGCGTGGCTTTGAATGCCTGGGTGGCGGGTGGCTTGGTCGTGGCGGCTTATGAGATGCACCAGCGCCGCCGCCGCAGCGCCCAGGCTCTGCAACACTTGCAAGAAGAACAAAGCCGCTATGCCCGCGATGCCGTGGCCGCCAGTCTGGCCGCGAAGAAAGCGCAGATGGAGCCGCAGGTTTTGTTCGAGGCTTTGCTGGCGATCGAGTCGGCTTATGCCCGCGGCGACCCGGATGCGGCCTCGCAGATGGATGGCTTGATCGCACAGCTGAGAGCGGCCATGGGCCGCCGGCCTTGATGAAAAGACGAGAGAAACAAAAGGCTGGATGACGCCATGAGCAGAGTCGTGACGGCAGTGATTGCCGAAGATGAAGAAACCCTCAGGCAGGAGCTGATCGAGGCCCTGGCTCAGGTCTGGCCCGAGTTGTCCATCGTGGCCGAGGCCAGTGATGGCATCGCGGCCTTGCGCGCCGTTGCCGAACATCAGCCGGATGTGGTCTTCCTGGACATTCAGATGCCGGGTGCGACAGGCCTGGAGGTGGCGCGTCACCTGGGCGGGCCAGCTGCAGCCGCGCTGGGCGGGGCGGCGCGCTCCAGCCATATCGTGTTTGTGACGGCCTATGACCAATTTGCGCTGGAGGCCTTTGATGCGGGCGCGGTGGACTATTTGCTCAAGCCCTTGTCCATGCCGCGACTGTTCACCACCGTCAGCCGCCTCAAGCAAAGGTTGCACGAGGCGCCGGCTGACTTGTCGGGCGTCCTGGCGCAACTGGCGCAGCGATCCGGCGGCGTTGCAGAGGCGTCGAGTCCGCCAGCGCGCGCCCCCCTGCGTTGGATCAATGTCTCGGTGGGGCAGACCCTGCGCCTCTTGACGGTGGATGAGATCTTGTACTTTCAGTCCGATACCAAGTACACCCGCGTCGTCACCCGCGATGCCGAGGCCCTGATCCGCAAGCCGCTGAAAGAACTGGTGGAGGAGCTGGACCCGCACCAGTTCTGGCAGATCCATCGCAGCACCTTGGTCAATGTGGCGGCCATTGCTGGCGCGACACGCGATTTCCGCGGCCGCCTGCAACTCAAGCTCAAAGACCGCAACGAGTCCTTGTTGGTGGCTGAAAGCTACACCCATCGCTTTAAAGAAATGTGAGTGGCGCTGCTGAAAACTACCCATGGTGCGGGCGGAACCAAGGGCTAGACTTCTGTCCAAGCTTTTGAGGAAACGATGAAGACGGCTCAGCTGCCCCATCTGCTGCGGAATTTGCTTTTGGCGACGGTGCCTTTGGTGCTTGGCCTGAGCGCGGCCAGCGTGGGCGCGCAGCAAAAGACGCTGGAGTTGGTGCGCGGCGACGACGACTACCCGCCGTATGAAATGGTGCTCAAGGGCAAGCCCGCGGGCCTGCATGTGGAAATGGTCGAGGCCGCGGCGCAAAGCCTCGGGATGAAAGTCCACTGGCGCAGCCTGCCGTGGAAGCGCGCGCTGCTGATGGTGGAAACGGGCCAGGCCGATGCGGTGACCTACATCTCGCGCACGCCGGAGCGCGAGGCTTGGGCCGTGTTCGTGGAGGGCAATCAGCTGTCCACCGCGGAGGTTCGTTTCATTGCTCGCAAAGACGAGGCCGCGCGCATGCTGTTCAACGGCGATGTGACAACCTTTTTGGCCCAGCACAGTCTGGTGGCCGTGCGTGGTTTTCAGTTCGGTCAGGTCGAGATTGACCGGGCCAAGCGCATCGAAGCCAGCTCCATGGACGACTTGGTGCGTCGCTTGCTCGCGGGGCACGCCAGCGTGGCTGCGGTGAATTGGATGGACTTCAATACCGTCTACCAAGGCCGGCCGGAGTTCGCCAGCATCAGCTCGCTGCAGCCGCCGATTGCCAGTTCGCGAAACTACGTCGCGTTTTCAAGCGCACGGGGTCATTCGGCCTTGGCACAGCGCTTTGCCGATGCTTTGACGCGTTACCGGCAAAGCAAGGCCTATGCGCAGCTGATGAAAAAGTACCAGCTGCCCATGCCCTGAATTGCCGGCAGGCTCAGCTCAGGGCGCGATCGAAGCTGCGCGCAACTTCAAGCCCACGGCCTGGGTCATGGTCTGCAGCTTGGGGTTGATGGCAGCGCCGCTGTCCTCGGCGACTTTCTCGCCCAGCGCGCGTTCCAGCTCCGGCACCAGCTTCTCGAACTTCTTCTTCACCGGCGACTCCAGCAGGGCAATGATTTGCCCCAGTTCCTCATCGCTGAACTGCGCCAGCAGCAGCGGGCTCAGGGTTGGCCGCACCAGGCGCTGGGCGCTGTCGCGCGCAATCGGCGTGGCCTCGTCCACATAGGTTTGTACATCGCTGCTGATGTCTTTCAGCGTGCGCTCGCGCTTCTCGACGCTCACGCGCCCTTGCAGCGCAATGCGGGCCTGCTCCATGGCGCTGGCTGCCGGGCGCTGAACCATCACCACGGCCACGTCTTCAACGCGCCACAGGCTCAAGAGCTTGTCGACCAAGGCTTGGCGTTTGTCGTTCGCCGCGGCGGGCTTGGCCACAGGCGTGGGAGTGGCAGTGGGAGTGGAAGAGGGGGTTTGGGCCAGCGAGGTCAGCGGGCTTGCCAGCAGCAAGGCGCCGCACAGGGCCATCAATTGAACGGGAGACTTCATGGGCTTTGGACGTTAGCAAGTGAGAAAGGGAAGCAGGGGGCGAATCAAAATTCATGTGACATCGAGATGCCGGCATAGCGAATGCGGATGCCGCCATTGATGTCCAGCCCCGCATAGGGGTTGTAGATCACGTTGAAGAAGTTGTTGCAGTTCAGATTGCAGCTGGTGTTGGCGGGCAGATCGAACTTGCCATGGGCATAGCTGGCGGTGGCGTCGAAGCGGGTGCCGCTCTTGGTGGTGTAGCCAATGCCCACACTCTTGACGGTGAGGTCTGGCATGGGCGCGATCAAGTCCATGGCCGAGCGCGGCACCGAGCTCTTCCGCGGCTCATAGCCGGCGCGCAGATGAAGGCTCTGGCCGATGCTGAGGTCCATGCCATAGCCAAAGTGCAAGGGGCTTTGGTAGCCGCGCGGAATCACCAATTTGCTGGCATCGGGCTGGCCGAACAGGCGCGCCATCTGCAGCAGCGCGACCTGCTGGTCGAACTGAAAAGTCATCTTGTCCCAGCGCTTCCAGTTGGTCCAGTTGGCGTCCACATTGAATTGCAGAAAAGACAGGGGCTTGACCTTGATGCCCACCTGCGCATGTTCGGGGAAGGGCAACACCAGGGTGACGTTGCCGCTTTGCACCGCCGGGATGGAGGTCGGCATGCCAAAGGTGGCCGCCAGGATGGGCCCTTGCAGGCTGGCATACATGCCGTCTACAAATTTGCGCAGCATGGGGTCGGCTTGGAAGCTGAAACGGCCCGTCATGGCCGTCTTGCTGCCGAACTGATAGCTGGCGCCCAGCGCAAACCAGTCCTTGGGCTCCCACAAAACGCCCAGGTTCAGCGTGGGGTCTACCGGCGCGGTCAGCTCAAAGTCCATATTGCCGGCCTTGTTGAAGGGGCGCAGTCGGCCCTCTTTGCCGCCGCCGCACAGGCCAAAGGCCAGGGTGTCCAGCGGGTTGCCTTGGTCACCGCACCAAGCATCTTGCAGCTTGCCGATGATGCCCAGCAATTGGTTGGGCATGCGCATATCGGTGTTGAGCGCAAAGCCCTGGTGAGCAATGGGCACGCCAATGCCAAAGCTCAGCGTGTCGCTGTATTGGTAGGCGGCGGTCGGTGAGAGATAGACCAGGCGCTGAATGACGATCTTCTTGCCGTCAAAGCGGGCCGGGTCGTTCGGGTCTTCGGTGCGGTCAATGCCCACGGCCATGGGCACATAGGACGCGGTGCCAAAGGTCCATTTGGAGTCGGGCGCATGAAAGGCCAAACCCAGACCCGCACCCACGGCCGAAGGCAGGGGCCGCTTGATCGGGCCGTAGAGCGGCAAAAACAGCGAAGCGTTGACCTTGTCGCCGGTGCGCGTGCCGTTCAGCGGGTCTTCTTTCCAGCCGCCGATGTCAAAGTCGGGCGGCTGCGAGAAGCTCGCATAGGGCTTGATGGAGGCGCCGAACACCGCATCCTGGCGCCGATTCGCCTTCAGTCGCGCCAAGCCGGCGGGGTTGAAGTGGATGGAGTCCAGGCCCGGCGGGTCGGCCACCACCGCATTGCCCATGGACATGGCCACCACGCTGGCGCCCAGGTTGTCGGTCAGTGCGGCTTGGGCGTTTGGCTGGGCCCAGAGCAGGGCCGCGCCGGCCAAAGCCAGCCAGCCGCCTGCGGGCCTGGGGCGGCCCACTGCAAAACTGCGCATGAGCCTGGCCTCAGAAGTTCAGGGGCAGATTGAAGCCCAGGGTGAAGGCCGGCGAATCCGGGCCCAAGCCCACGCCGACCGACACGTTCACCGTGGTTTGCGGCGAGGCGCGCACGCCCAGACCAAAGCTGATTTGACCCGAGGTCTGCGGTGCGGTCATGCTGGTGCTGCCGTCGGCCAGATGCAGCTTGGTCTTGGCCGAGATCGTTTCCTGGAAAGACACCGTGGTCGAGACCTTGTAAGACAGGGCGTAGGCGAAGCCCATGCCGAAGCCGAAGCTGGCGCCGGGGTCCACGCCGGTCAGCGTGGCGCCGTTCAACTGCTGGCTCAGATGCCGCACCGGCACGCCCAACGTCAGCGAGACCGAACCGAACAAGGCCACCGGGTCCATCACCTTGGAAGTGTTGGCGCCCAGGCTGAGGGCGGTGTAGCCCGAACCGGTGCTCAGGCCTTGGCCAGCCACCACCTTGAAGGGGCTGCGGCCGCTGGGCACGCGCAGCGTGGCCGAGGTGGTCAGCGAAGGCAGATCGCGGCTCATGGCCATGGGTTGCCAGCGCAGGCCCATGCCGATATCGCCAAAGCCGTTGACATTGCCGGAGAACTTGTCGGACTCCGAGAACTTGCTGACCAAGGGCAGCGAGACATTGGCGGTCAGGTTGTCCATCACCCCGTAGTCGGCCGAAACCGTGTTGGTGACGGTGTGGGCGCGGGTGTTTTGGATGCTGAACAGCGTGAGACGGCTGTCGTCAAATTTCGCATCGATCTGCTGGGCGCCGATATAGGCGTAGCTGAAGTCATAGGTCAGCGAGGTCTTGCCCTTGCGGATCAGCGAGTACTGCTTGTCTTGCGCGGTCAGTGCGGCTTTCAGCAGGGCGGTTTGGTCGACGTCACCTTCTTGCTTGGCCAAGGCCTCGCGCGCGGCTTGTTTGCTGGTGTCGGTGCTGGTTTGTGCCTGTGCTTGGCCTGCGGCAAGGCTCAGAGAAAGTGCCAGCGCGGCGGCGGCGAGCGAGGAAAAACGGGTGTCGAGAGAGTTCATGGTCTTCAGCGGCGGAGATTGAAAATGCCAAACTTGGCTTGGACCGCGTTGCGCAAGGCTTCGGTGGTGTCCAGGGGGAGGAGACTGGCTTGGCGGCGTACCAGGTCGTCATCAATGACGCCCAGTTCTTCGTCGCCCAGGGCCAGCAGGGAAAGAGGCTGCGGCTGTCCCTTGCCGGGAGTCAGCAGGAACAGGGTGTTGCGGTCCCAGAGTTCTTCAAACTCGTGAACCGAAAAAACGATGTGACCGATGGCGGGGTCGGCCAGAAACACGCGACCGTTGCGCATGCCGCGAAACACCACAAAGTGTTTGAAACCGGCGTAGTCGATGGGCACGATGGCCGGCTGCGTCAACTCGGCCAGGTCCTTCATGCTGGCGCGAAAGCCCGCGCCCTCGGCGCCCAGACTGAGGACATAGCGCTTCATGTCCAGCAGCGAGAAGCCGCGCCGGGCAATGATCTTGTCGCGTTCGCCAAAGGCCAACATGCCTTCCATGGCCTGCTGCTCATTGACCTTGATGCCAAGGTAATTGTTGATGACCGTCACCAGCGCGGCCGAGCCGCAGCTGTAGTCATAGGCCTGGTGCACGATATTGCGGAACTTGATCTCGGAGAGCGGCTCGATGCGCACCGACATCGGCGATACCCCGCCGCCCACCTGCGCCATCGGCAGTTCAAACTGCTGCTCGGGCACGTTCTGGATGGGGTATTGCGTCTCCACCGTGGCGCCGCCAATCCAGGCCGCCAGCGCGCCAAGAAAAATCATCCACATGTCCAGGTCTCCATACTGCCTACTGCTATTTCTTTGACTGCTGCTGTCTTGGGCTCAAACCCTCTACCTGGACCAAAGCAAGACCTGACCCTGCATCTGCAGCGAGCCATTCAGCTGAATCTGACCGAGGCTGTTCGAGAGCGGCGCCAGTGGGTCGGTCTGCACGCCCAGGGCCTTGACGCCAAAATCCTTGAAGCCGAGAAAACTCGGCAGCGTCAGCTGGATCACATCGCCGACTTCGGCAGGGCCGGTCACGGCTTGCACCGTCAGGCCGAGCAGATCCAGCGTGCCGCTCAGGTTGTTCAGCAACAGATAAGTGGTGGTGGCGCCAACCTTGAAGCCCAGGCTGATGCGGTTCTCCGATTGCGGCCCGGTGTTCAGCTCTAGGTGGGCGTTCAAGACGATGCCGGCCTGGCCGCTGATGCCGCCCAGTTCCTCATCGGACAGCGCTGCTTTCAAGTTGGGGCCGGCCAGCGCCGCGCCGCCGCTGCCCATCAGCAAGAGGCTCAAGCTGATGCTGAAGAAGAAGGAGCGCAAGCAAGGTTTCATGGCAGTCAGGGCCCTGTCTTCACGCGCACATCGAGGTATTGGATTTGCATGCTGCCGATGCGGCTGCTGCCCAGATCCAGGCTGGGGCCAAGATCACTCTTGAAGCTGATGTTGTCGATCACCAAGCTGCCAGCGGCTGCGGGCCCGGCGCTGGGCCAGGCCAGGTTCAGGTGCAAGAAGCTGTTGCCCTCGGGCGTGGTGATGGCGTTCAGCAAGAGGCGCTGGCGGTCCAGATCGGCCAGGCGCCAGGGCTGATCGCTCAGGCCGCCCGCGGCGCTGGCTCCGGCCAGATGCAGTCCCCGCAGGCTGAACTGTTCGGGCGCGGCGGGGCTGTCGAACAAGGTGGTGTCGCCGCGTCCGCGCGGGCGCAGCAGCACTGCACCGGCGTCCAGACGCAGGCCCAGGCCAAAGGCGATGCCTTGCTCGACCGGGTCGGCATTGGGCGCGATGCTGAGGCTGCCGCCATAGCTGCGCAGGTCTTGGATCAGCAAGGCGCCGGCGTTGAAAGTTTCACTTGAAGCGCCACTGCGCTTGTCGATCAGGCTCAGGTCGGCGGCGAACTGCCAAGTCAAGCGGCCCAGCGCATTCAGCGGCTCGCTCAAGCTGACGCGGTCGGGCATGCCAGCTGGGCCTTTGAGCAGACTCAGCACATAGGGGTCAGCGTAAGTCGCGGCCAAGTCGTCGGCGCGCGACAGCGCGAAGTTGGACAGGCTCAGGCCCGAACCCTCGGCGCTGCCCAGGCGCAGGGTCAATGGGCCCTGCAGTGCAAAGCCGCGCAGATTGAAGGCAAAGCCGTCGCGCCCTTGCACATGGGCCAACTCTTCGTCGGAGATGGGGGTCAGCGCCCAGCTAGGGCCCAGCGCGAGTGTCGCAAGCAGAAACACCAAAAGGGCTGCGAAGCCCTTGCTGTGTGTTGACTGCGGATCACGCCGCTGAGGCTGCTGCCTGACCATCGTCAGCCTCCGCCCGGTTTCACCAGCCCAGTGGGCATCGTGGGCGGCAGATTGGGCGGCACGAGGCCGCCCAGATTGGTGGCCGTGAGCTTGTCGCGCCAGTTCATCCAGAGCCCGGCTTGAGCCAAGTCCGGCGCCGGCATGCCGGCGACTGCGGCCGGAAATTGCACCGCCTGCTTCAAGACCGACAAGAACAAATCTCGGCTCGCTCCGCTGCTGTCGCCCGCTTGCAGCGTGCCGATCTGCGCCAGCGTGAAGGGGCAGGCGCTGGCACCGCAAGTGCTGCCGTCCCATCGCTTGCCGCCCAGCGGGTCGCTGCGGGAGTCCAGCGTCAGACCCGCGCCATCGCTGATGGCCAAAGACCCGCTGATGGCTTTGGCGCTCAGTCCAAAGGCGCCGCTGACGCCTTCAAAGCCCAGGCGCATGCCGATGATTTCGCGGCTGTTGGCGTCGCCCACATTGCGGTAGACCAGTTCAAAGAAGGGGTTGCTCAAGGCCACGGTGCGCTGGGCGCTGCCCAGATCGCTGCGGCCGAACTGCAAAAGGTTCAGGTCGATATCGGCGCCGCTGCCATTGCGCGGCGCATGGGTATATTCGCCCAGACGCAGCTTGGAAAAATTGGCGCTCAAAGACAGATCGGCGTTCAAGGTGAAGCGCGAAAAGTCCAGCCCATTCAAGCTGCTATTGCTGATGGACACCATGGCCTGGCCCCAGACGCCAGCCAGCTCGGTATCGTGCAGCGCGCTCATCTGCGCGTGTGCCGCGGGCGCGATCAGCAGGGCACACAGACCCAGCACTTGCAGGCGGTTCATCAGCAACTTGATCATCTTCATCACCATCAATGCGCCCACATCCAGATCTTGGAACCTTGCAGGTCGATATTGGTGATGGCCAGGCTGCCCATCGAGGCGCTGCTATTGCCCAGGGTGATGGAGCCAATGCCCAGACTGGGGCTGAGCCGGTGGTCCAGGCCGGCATTCGGCACGGCAAACTGGATCACATCGCTGCGGCCGTCATAAGTGCCCGAGGCCAGCAAGCGGCTGATGCCCGCGGCCCCATCGGCGCCGTAAGCCGCCATCGCATTGCCCATGGCCGTGCTGAAGCCGGAGGAATTCAAGATGTCCACGGTCATCACGAATAGACCACGCAGGCTGATGTTGTTGAAGGCGATCGAGCCGCCTTCGGGGTTGCTGGCGCTCTTGGTGCTGTAGACGAAGGAGCCGACCCGGATGTCCAGGTCCGCCGCCAGCGTGACCCCGTCTTGTCCATGCACTTCGGCCAAATCGCTGTCCTCCAGCGCGCTCATGGCTCGCGCTGCACCGGCCTGCAAGAGCAAGGCGGGGAGCAGGACGAACAGGGCGATGAGCAACAAGTGCAGCCGGTTCATGACAAGGGGATTTGAAAAAAGTGGATGAGGGTGTTTGAGAAAAAATCGGCCCGGCAAAATGGCGCCGGGCCGAGGGCTTGCTTGGCTTTTGACGCTGCTGTTTTTCAAGCAGCGTTGTTCAGCTCAGAGCCAGGCAAATTAGTGAGCCCAAACCCAGAACTTCGAGCCTTGCAGATTGATGTTGTTGATCTCAACAGCGCCGAAGGAAGCGCCGTTGCTGTTGCCCATGGTGATGCCGGCGACAGAGACGCTAGGCGACAGCTTGGCGTCCAGACCAGCGTTGGGGAAGGCGAACTGAACCACGTCGCCGCCAGCGTAGATGCCGCCAGTGACCAGCTTGACCAACTCGCCAGCGGTGGCGGAGGTCGGGGCGATGGCGCCGGTCTCGCCCAGGTGAGTTTGCATGGACTTACCGATGGTGTTGACGATGTTGCCGGCGGTGTTGGCAGCGGTCAGCAACTTGGTGGAGTCAGCGATGTCTGCAGCGGCCACACCCTTCAGGATGTCGATGGTCATCACGAACATGCCCTTGACACCGATGTTGTTGAACGAGACCGAGCCGCCTTGTGCGTCCGTGTCGGTGTACTTGAAGGAACCGATATTGATGTTCAGGTCACCAGCGATGGACACGCCGTCCTGGCCGCTGACTTGCGACAGGGCGCTGTCGTCGATGGCGGTCATGGCCGAAGCCGACAGGGAAGCGGCAGCCAGCAGAGCGGCGACGGCGGACAGTTTGAATGCTTTCATTTGGGTATCTCCAGGTTTATTAATGAATCGTTAGATGAAGTTTGAAGCGCTCACTTGCGCACGCTGGGCCGTGGTCTCTGGTCACGGGTTTTGCTCTTTGCAGCGCAGGAACTTGTGGGTTCCTTTGCGGCGCCGAGTTGTCAGCGGCGTGAACGAATGATGCGGATTAGTTGGCAAAAACAAGTGACTTTGGGAGCCAAGCTCTTGGCCTTGCGTGCCCTCCGTTCGACGGGGAGTGAGAACCCCGAGGAAGCTTCTTTCATGCAAACGAGATCAATCCATGGGGTACTTTTGGGTCAGTGTGATTAATGGGTTAGTCGCAGAGGCTGGCGGCTGGCATGGCGGCCGGCCGAACTTGCGCGCGATCAGGCCAGACTGCGCAGGCGGCTCGGCGAATGGCCGAACCAGCGCTTGCAGGCGCGGTAAAAATTGCTCGGGTCCGCAAAACCCAGCGCGAAGCTCATCTCGGTGGGCGAGATGCTGCCTCGCTTCAGATAAGTAGCGGCCAGTTCGCGGCGGGTTTCGTCCAGCAGCTTGTTGAAACTGGTGCTTTCTTCCAGCAAGCGGCGCTGCAAAGTGCGCTCGCTCATATTCAACATGGCTGCAATCGCCTCGCGCTTGGGGTCGCCCTTGGGCAGCTCTTGGGTCAGCAGCTGCCGCACCCGCACCTGGATGCTGCCGCCGCGCTGCACCATGGCTTGCTGGGCGCTGCGCTCGCACAAGGTGGCTACGCCGGCGTTGGCGGTGGGGATGGGGGTGGCCAAATCGGCGGTGGCAAAGGCGATGCAAAAGCTCTCGGCGCCGAAGCGCAGCTCGCAGCCAAAGGCCTTCAGCCAGGGGTCCATGTCCTGGGGTGCGGCAAAGGGGTAGTCCACATGCAAGGGCCGCACCCGCACATTGGTGGCCCAGTTCAGCGATTGCAGCAGCACATTGGCGATGAAGTCATAGCGCTGCATCGGCGGCGGCTGCAGGCCTTTCAGAATCTCCACCTGCAGCAGGCATTGCTCGTCTCCGCGTTGCAGGTCCATGCAGACGGCAGGCGAGAGCAGGGCCGAGAAGCGCAAGATGTATTGCAGCGCATCGCCCAGGTCGCGCGCCGACAGCACCAGATGGGCCAGCAGCCCTAAGGCCACCAGCGGATGCGCCGGCACGCTCAGGCCAATGGCCGCATCACCGGTGCGCGCTGCGGCCAACTCCCAGGCGCTGCTGTAGGCATCGGACAGCACGCGTGGATCGGGCTCGGTCTCGTCCAGGCCCAGTTGTTCCAGCAGGCTTTGCAAACACAGGCCGCGCGTCGCCATGGCCTGGGCCATGGCGTTGTGCCAGCTCGACACCAAGCTGGTGGCCGCGCGCGATTTGGGTTTAGTCGCGTCTTGGCGGGGCGTGCTGGCGGCAATGAGGCTGGCGCTGGACATGGTGCTGCGAACGAGGCCGACGGGGCTCAGATTGAGGGACGGAGCCCGCACTCTAGAAGCCGGTTTGGGGCCTGTCGCCGTCCGTCCGTCTAGGTCTCGCCTGTCCCAAGGGATAGTGCTAGCTAGCCGAAGGGATAGGTTTTACGGGGATACCCGGAGCCCGCTCCCCGGCCAGGCTAAGGCTGCGTCGCGGGCGAGGGGGCGGAGGCCGCTTGCGCGGCGCCTGGGCGCTTTTCTTTGGAAAGAAAAATCAGCGGAATCAGCAGCGGCGCCAAGGCCACGTAATAGATCAACAGCACCCCGTCTGAGGCGATGGCGACCGGCGTGGCCAGCTGTTCCACGGTCTTTTGGCCTGGGGCCTCTTCGGCCTCCATCGTGACGGTGTAAGACCGGTTCAGCTGATGCTGGCTGCGGGCCGCGCGGAAGGTATTGCCCACCACATAGCGCTTGCCCTGCAGCGGCCGCGCCAGCGCCCAGCCCGAGTGCTCTGATGTTGTCTTCATAAAGCCCAGGCTCTGGGCCAGCTCGGCTTCATCCTCATTCAAATCGGCCGGCAGAAAGACCTGGTAGCCGCCTTGGGTGCTGCCGTTCAGCGCGATATGAAAAGGCCCTATGGCCGCGCTCAAGCGCGCTTTCAGCGGCGACTCCAACAAGCGCACCAGATCGGCCGGCGCTTCGAAGACATAGTGGTACTGCTCCCCCAGCACGACCAGCTGCTTGCGGTCTTGCGAGATCAGCAGGCTGGCGACTTGCTCGGTGTAGATGCGCGGCTTGCGCTGCGGGCTTGCGGCTTTGGCTTCGGCATCTGGGCCGGTGGGCTTGTCGCTGCTGGCGCAGCCCTTGAGGCCTTCCAGACCAATGAAGAGCGGCAGCATGCCAGCCATTAAAAGAGTACGTCGTTTCGGATGCATCGGCCCGGTCTCAGTTCAGAACTGAGCTGACTCTAGGGCTAGGGGCCGCACCTGTCGCCGTTCAATGGGATAGGTTGGGCTTTGGTGTGCTGCGGTGCGCTTCAGCTGACCCAGCCGCGTTCGCGGGCAATGAAGACCGCGTGGGTGCGGTTGCGCGCGTCGAGCTTGTGATTGATGTTGCGCAGATGGAACTTCACCGTCGGCTCCGAGATGTGCAGGCTGTTGGCGATCAGCTTGTTGGGCATGCCGGCGGACAAGCATTGCAAGATCTGCAACTCGCGCGGCGAGAGGCCGCAGTCGATCACTGGCGCAGCCAAAGGTGTGTCTGGCGGCATTGAGGAGGCAGGGTTGTCGAGCGCTGAAGCTTCCGGCGCGGCCTCGGGCATCGCCGCCCCTTGGTCGGTGATTTGAGCGTCGTTGCCCAGCACCAAATTCAACAGGGCCTTGAGGCGCGGTGTGTGGGCCGGGTTGCTGTGCCCCTGTTGGCGCAGGCGTTCCAGCAGGGCGATCAGCTGCGGCCCTTCTTCCAGATAAGTGGCTCGCAAAGCCAACTCGCCATCGGCCAGCAGCAGATCGGCCAGCAGCTGCAAGGCATCGCCTTCGTGCTGCAAGCTGGCCAGGGCCTGGGCTTGCAGCAAGCCCAGCTTCAGCTGGCGGCGCCGGCGGCCCAGTTTTTGTGCTTTGTCTCGCTTGGTCTGGCAGGCCTCCAGCACCTCTTCGGCGCGGCCGTCGCGCAGGCCCAAGCGCAGGCCGGCCAGTACCTGGTCTTCGACGTCGTTGATGGGCGTCATGCGGTCGGCGGCAAAGTCCCAGGCCGCCGGCAAGAGGCTCAGACGCTCGGGTGCCAACGGGTGGCCATGGTCAAACTGGTGCACCACCTGATATTGCTGCTCCAGACGCATTGGCGCCACGATGCGCGTCAGGCCCAGCGAGCGGCCCAACTCGGTGCCCGCATGGATCAAAGCCGCTGCTTCGGCATATTGGCCAGCGCGACACAGGGTGCGCGACAAAATCCGGTGGGCGATGACGATGGCATCCAAGAACACCAGCTCGGCCGACAAGTCCAAATACTCGCGCGCCAGGCTGGCGGCGCGCTCAAACTCGCCCACCTCGTAGAGCGCCCCGGCTAGGTAGATGCCCACATAAGCACTGCTGGCGCTGTGGCGGCCGCTGACGCGGCTCAGCTCCGCCAAGGCGGGCTCCAGCCGGGCAATCACCTGCAAGGCGCGGCCTTGGGCCAGCAGGGTGAAGGTGCTGATGCCGTGGCTGAAGGTGGTGCCGTAGATGCTGCCCATGCGCTTGAACAACTGCAGCGAGCGGTCGGCGTTTTCAATCGCCGCGTCAAAGCGATGCGAGCACAGGTCCACATAAGCGCTGATGGAGCGGAAAGTGGCCTCGCTCAAGCCGCCCAGCGCGGTGACTTCCTGGTTTTGCAGTGCCGCCTCGCACTCGCTGAGCCGGTCCATCAAGACCAGTGACAAGGGGCTGAGCAAGCGGTACTCGGGCATGGCCTGCACGGCGGGCTCATGCTTGAGTTGCTCGGCCAATTCGCTGGCCTGGGCATATTCATAACGGAAGATATGCGCCCAGCTCAGCGCCACCAGCAGCTCGGGGTGGCGCAATTGCACGGCCGGCGGAATCTGCGCTAACCAATGGCGGCAGGTACTGATGTGGCCGCGCGCCAGCGCCTGCCAGACATGGCCGACCAGGATGGCACAGGCCTGCTCATGGTTGCCGGCGGCCAGCGCATGGTCCACGGCGGCACCGGGGTCACCGGCTTGCAAGAACCAGTCGGCCGCGCGCTGATGCAGCTCGGGCAGCCAATTGGGGTGGTCTTCGCCCAGCTTGCGCAGCAGGAACTCGGCAAACAGCGGGTGGTAGCGGAACTCGGTGCCGGCCGCGCCCATGCGCAGCACGAAGAGGCCTTGCTGCTCCAGCTGGCGCAAAAGGGTGGCGGCGTTGCTGATCTGGCAGACCGCATTGCAAATGCCCGGCCCCAGCTGCTTGATGAAGCTGGTCTGCAGCAAAAAAGTCTTGATCTCTTCGGCCTGATCCCAGAACACCTCTTCGTAGAGGTAGCGGCCAATATCGGCCGTTTGTTCGCAGAAGTTTTCGATGAAGCCGCGTTTGTCGCCGCGCGCCTTCAGCGCCAGGGCGGCCAGTTGCAGGCCGGCCGGCCAGCCTTCGGTGGCGTGCAAGAGGCGGCGCACACTGGCGGCGTCCAGCTGCAGCTGGTGGCGCTGGTTCAAAAACAGCTCGGCTTGTTCCAGATCGAAGCTCAGCTCGGCCATGCCAATCTGCAGCAAGCGCCCCTGGGCCTTGAGTTTGTACAGACGCAAGAGCGGTGCGCTACGCGCACTGATGAAGAGCTTGCACTGCGGCGGCAGGCGCTCGATCAAGCGCTGCATCAGGTCCACCGCGCGGGCCTCGCGCAGATGGTCGAAGTCGTCCAGAAAGATGGCGGTGGGTTGCTGCAGGGCGGCCACGGCGTCCAGCACATCTTGGCCCAGGCGCGAGCCGGTGTAGCGCGCGTCCATCAAGTTCGGCAGGGGCTGGGCCGGGCTGGCCTGGGCGCCGGCGGCCAGGGCCGAGTCGAGCAAGGCGCAGAGTCGCTCGACGTGGTTGTCGTCGGCGCTGAGTTGAATCCAGGCGGTGGCAAAGCCCTTTTCGCGCAGACGCTCATGCAAGCTCAAGAGCGCGGTGGTCTTGCCAAAGCCGGCCGGCGCAATCGCCAACACCAGCGAGACCTCGGCGCACTCTTCCAGCCAAGCGGCGAGGTTGGGGTTGTCGACCAGATGGCGGCTGAGTTGCGGAGCGGCGAGAAGGGTCATGGAGAAAACGAGCTGCTTCGGGCGGTTCGGCGCCGGCTGCGACCGCCGCGCACGAGTTTGCATTTGTGTTGGGCCGCGAGCGTACCCGATCAGACTGGCTTTGCTGCTGCGTGAAAGTCTGTAGAGCCGGTGCCGCTAAGGTTGGAATCCGCCCGTATCACCCCGCCAAGAATCGCTCGAACGGCGCCGCTGCCATCGAGGGCAGGAACTCAATCAGCTCGTAGTCCGCCAACTGCTCGCGGTGAAAGGGGTCTCGCTCGATGATGGCCTGCACTTCGGCACGGCTGTTCGCCTGCGCCAGGATGATGCCGCCCGTGCGTGGCTCTTGGCGCCCAGACAAGAGGAACTGCCCTGACGCGTAGTGCCGTTCCAGAAAAAGCCGGTGCTCAGGCACCCAACGATCCACTTCGGTGAGGGGTTTTTTGTAGCGCAAGACGATCAGGAACATGCAGAGATCACTCCTTTGTCCCTGCACTGTAGCGCTGCCCGCGCTGGGGGGTGTTGGATAGGGCTCTCGCGCCTTGGGCTTGGCGGCAACGCGTTCTTGTGAGCGAGTTAAAGGTCTGGCCAGGGGCTTCCCCGCAATAATCCGCCGCTAATGATTGCTTCCCCCAGTTCACCATGACCGTCACCCTTCAACCGATAACGCGTGAGAACTTTGATGCGCTTGCCTGCTTGTCGGTCTTTGAGCATCAGCGAGATTTCTTGGCGAGCAACTCTTACTCCATTGCCGAGGCCAGCTTCAACCCGTTTCTGCGCACCCGGGCGATCTATCTCGGGGAGGAGCCCGTCGGCTTTTTGATGTACTTGGCGCCGGAGCCTCATGAGGAACCTGCCGGGGAATACGGTATCTGGCGTTTCATGATTGACGCCAAACATCAGGGCAAGGGCCTGGGGCGCCAGGCCTTGCAACTGCTGCTGGATGAGATACGCGCCTGCGGCGATGCCACGCGGATTTTCATCTCCTACATGCCAGACAACGCCGATGCGCAGCGCTTTTACGCGAGCTTTGGCTTTCGCGAAACCGAGATCGATGAAAGCGGGGAAATGGTGGCGGTGCTTGCGGTTGACGGCCGTGAACAGGGATCAGGGCAAGAGCGACCCCAGGCCTTCATCCTCGACCTGGACGGCACCATGGTCGACACCTTGGGCGACTTTGTGGCGGTGCTGGAGCGGGTGCTGACCGAGCTGGGCTTGCCGGTGGTGGACCGGGCTTTTGTCGAAAAGACGGTGGGGCGCGGCAGCGAGCATTTGATTCGCAGCTGCTTGGCGCAGGTGGGCGGCGCGCCCGAGCTTTATGAGCGGGCCTGGGCCTCGTATCAAGCCCAGTACCGTGCCTTGAACGGCCAGTACGCCGAGGTCTACCCCGGAGTGCGCGAAGGCTTGCAGCGCTTGCGGGCATTGGGTTTGCCGATGGCTTGCTTGACCAACAAGCCGGCTGCCTTTGCGCGCGAGTTACTGCGGGTCAAGGGGCTAGACGGCTTCTTTGACAAGGTCTTTGGGGGCGACGATTTCGAGCGTAAAAAGCCCGACCCGCTGCCGCTGCTGAAGACTTGCGAGGCCCTGGGTTCAGAGCCGGCAAAGACCTGGATGATTGGCGACTCCAGCAATGATGCGCAGGCGGCTCATGCGGCGGGCTGCTCCGTGGTGCTGGTCAGTTATGGCTACAACCATGGTGAGCCGATTCGCCAGGTGCCGGCCCAGCAGTATGTGGACCGGCTGGATCAGATCGTGCTGAGTTGATGGCTTAGCTGCGACCGGCGCGCTCGCGCACGATGCCCAGCAGGGCGTCTTTGAGTTGATCGTCGGCCGGTGACTTGCCCAGCCAGATGCGCAGCAGGGCCGAGAAGAACTCAGGCTCCTTGATCGGCGCGCCTTGGGGCTTGCCGTTCAAGAGCACCACCGAGCCGGTGCCGGGGATGTAATCGATGGAGAAGTGTTCTCCCGTCGTCAGGCTCTTGCGGCTGGCGAAGACTTCGGCCACGCGCAGCACGCCGTTGATGGCTTTGCCAAACTCTTCGCGCGGTGCGTTTTGCTCCATGCCCTTGGTGAAGAGGCGGCCCAACTCATTGCCGTCCACCTCGCGCAGCATCACGATGTGCAGGCGCTTAGGGCCAGGCGCGGCCAGCACGGCCTCGGTGCTATTGGCCTTGCTGCCCAAGTACAGGCCGGCGGTGTAGACCTTGAAGACGGCTTTGTAGCGGATGCCGGCGCCGTTCAGTTGCAGAGTTTGCCCGCCGACGCTGAGGCTGCTGTCGTACTTGACGCCGGCCACCTCGACCACCGCAGCCGCGCTGGATGGCGCTTGCGCCTGCAATGCTTGGTGCGAGCCGAGGGTGAGCAATGCTGCAACGATGAATCCGCGCATAGAGGGAGTCCCCTTTTTTCCGTTGTTGTCTAGCGAGCCATTCCCCAGAGCGGGGCCTGTGAGTATGGCTTGAAGCCGCACAGCTTGTCTGCGCTGGATGTCACAGGAGGCTGATACACTGATTTCATCATGTTCATCACGCGCAAGCACATCAAGGGGTCTCACGACCGGGGAGCCTGGCCCTGGCGTCGCCAGCCCGACTTCGTCTGAAGAAGACGCTTGCTGCTTGCCAGCCGCACCTTGCGTGTGCGGCGAAAATTCCACTGATCTCTCCTTGCGCCTGACCTGGCGCATTGTCTTGCGCAAGCTTGCGCCGAGCCCGACCGGGGCCGCCCAGAGATCAGGCTTGGCAGCCAAGCGCCCTGATGCATTGTTTCCGCGGCCTCTTGCGACCCCATGAAAAGGTGTCTGCCGGGCTGCAAGGGTTTGAAAGAACTGATGATGACCGAACTTGAATTCAAGAGCCTGGCGGCTTCGGGCTATAACCGCATCCCGCTGATCAGCGAGGCTTTTGCGGACCTCGAAACCCCGCTCTCTCTGTATCTGAAGCTGTGCGCGGGAGCCGGCGCTTACGGCGGCAAATCGGGCCGCAACAGCTTTTTGCTGGAGTCGGTGGTGGGCGGCGAGCGCTTCGGGCGCTATTCCTACATCGGCCTGCCGGCGCGCACCGTGCTGAAGAGCAGCGGGCAGCGCACCGAGATCATCACCGACGGTCAGGTGGTCGAGACCCATGAGGGCAATCCGCTGGACTTCATCGAGCAGTACCAGCAACGCTTCAAGGTGGCGCTGCGCCCCGGCATGCCGCGCTTTTGCGGCGGCCTGGCCGGCTACTTTGGCTATGACGCGGTGCGCTATATCGAGCCCAAGCTGGCTCACACCGAAAAAACCGGCGGCGTGGGCACGCCCGATGTGATGCTCTTGCAGTGCGAAGAGCTGGCGGTGATCGACAACCTGTCGGGCCGGCTCTATCTGATCGTCTATGCCGACCCTGCCCAGCCCGAAGCCTTCCACAAGGCCAAGAAGCGCCTGACCGAGCTGCGCGACAAGCTCAATTACAGCGTCTCGGCACCCACGGTGAAGCGCGGCCTGGCGCATCCGGTGGAGCGCGAATTCGCCAAGGCCGACTATCTGGCCGCGGTCCAAAAAGCCAAGGATTACATCGCCGCCGGCGACATGATGCAGGTGCAAGTGGGCCAACGCCTGCGCAAGCGCTACACCGAGTCGCCGCTGAGCCTGTACCGCGCGCTGCGTTCGCTGAACCCCAGTCCGTACATGTATTTCTACGATATGGGCGAGTTCCAGATCGTAGGCGCTTCGCCCGAAATCCTGGTGCGTCAGGAAACCACGGCAGACGGCGAGAAGGTCACCATCCGCCCCCTGGCCGGCACGCGACCACGCGGCGGCACGGTCGAGAAGGACCTGGCGCTGGAAAAAGAGCTGAAGGCCGACCCCAAGGAGTTGGCCGAGCACTTGATGCTGATCGACCTGGCGCGCAATGACATCGGCCGCATCGCCAAGATCGGCTCGGTCAAAGTGACCGATGCCTTTGTGGTGGAGCGCTACTCGCATGTGATGCACATCGTCAGCAATGTCGAGGGCACGCTTCTTGACGGCTGCAGCAATCTTGATGTGCTCAAAGCCACCTTCCCGGCCGGCACGTTAACCGGCGCGCCCAAGGTGCGGGCCATGGAAATCATCGACGAGCTGGAGCCCGTCAAGCGTGGCATTTATGGCGGCGCGGTGGGTTGCCTGAGCTTTGCCGGCGATATGGATCTGGCCATCGCCATCCGTACCGGCATCGTCATGGACGAGACGCTCTATGTGCAGGCGGCGGCCGGCGTGGTGGCCGACTCGGTGCCCGAGCTGGAATGGCAAGAAACCGAGGCGAAGGCGCGCGCGCTGATTCGCGCCGCTGAACTGGTTGAGGAAGGATTCTGATCATGTTGTTGATGATTGATAACTACGACAGCTTCACCTTCAATTTGGTGCAGTACTTCGGCGAACTCGGGGCCGAGGTCAAGGTCGTGCGCAATGATGAGATCTCCATCGAAGAGATCGCTGCACTCAAGCCTGACCACCTGGTCTTCTCGCCCGGCCCTTGCTCGCCGGCCGAGGCGGGCATTTGCGTGCCGGCCATCCAGCACTTTGCTGGCAAGCTGCCCATCCTCGGCGTCTGCCTGGGGCATCAAAGCATGGGAGCGGCCTTTGGCGCCAAGATCGTGCGCGCCAAACACCAAATGCATGGCAAGGCCTGCGTGCTCAGCACCGACCAGAAAGGCGTCTACAAAGGCCTGCCGCGTGAGTTCAGCGTCATCCGCTATCACTCGCTGGTGATTGATGAGGCGACGCTGTCGCCCGAATTTGAAATCACCTCGCGCAGCGATGACGGCGAGATCATGGGCGTGCGTCACCGTGCTTTGGCCGGCAGCGCCACGCCGATGGAAGGGGTGCAGTTCCATCCCGAGTCCATCCTCAGCGAGCATGGTCACGCGATGCTGAAGAACTTCCTAACCCTGGCCTTGTAATTCGCCATGGCAGCCTTGATAGATCTACGCAGCGATACCGTCACCCAGCCGACGGCGGGCATGCGGGACGCGATGGCGGCCGCGCCGTTGGGCGACGATGTGTTTGGCGACGACCCCAGTGTCAATGCCTTGCAAGAGGCCCTGGCCGAGCGCTTGGGCTTTGAAGCGGCGCTGTTCTTCGCTAGCGGCACGCAGAGCAATCTGTGCGCCCTGATGAGCCATTGCCAGCGCGGCGATGAATACATCGTCGGCCAGTTCGCCCACACTTACCGCTGGGAAGGTGGGGGCGCCGCGGTGCTGGGCTCTATTCAGCCTCAGCCCTTGAACCATCAGCCCGATGGCTCGCTGAGCTTGGCTGACATCGAGGCCAATATCAAGCCCGATGACTTCCACTTTGCCCGCACCCGCTTGCTGACGCTGGAGAACACCATACGGGGTCAGGTCTTGCCTTTGGACTATCTGGCCCAAGCCTCGGCCTTGGCGCTCAAGCATGGTTTGAAGCGGCACTTGGACGGCGCGCGTTTGTTCAATGCGGCAGTGGTGGGTGCTGGAGTCGGTGGCGATCCATACGCCGCCGCGCGCGCCATTACTCAACATTTCGACAGCGTCTCGGTCTGCTTCTCCAAAGGCCTGGGCGCGCCGGTGGGCTCGGTCTTGTGTGGCTCAGCGGCGCTGATCCAACAAGCGCGGCGCTGGCGCAAGATGGTGGGCGGCGGCATGCGTCAGGCCGGCCTGCTGGCGGCTGCGGCGCACTATGCGCTCGACCATCAAGTGGCGCGTTTGGCCGAAGACCATGCGCTGGCCCAGCGTCTTGCCAGTGGTCTGCAAGGCATTGAGGCGCTGGCCGTGGAAGCGCCGCAAAGCAATATCGTGTTTGTGGGCGTCAAGCCCGAGGCGGTCGAGCGCGCCGCCGGTTTGCTGCCGCATCTGAAGTCGCGAGGCGTCTTGGCCACCGGCATTTATCAGCTGCGTTTTGTCACCCATTTGGATGTGGATGCGGCCGGCATTGACCGCGCCGTGGCTGCCGTGCGCGAATACTTCGCTTGAGAGGAAATTGACCGTGCCGATTACCGATACCGAAGCTCTGACCCGCGTCATCGAACACCGCGAGATCTTCCACGACGAGATGCTGACGCTGATGCGCCGCATCATGGCCGGCGAGATGTCGCCCGTCATGTCGGCCGCCTTGCTGGCCGGCTTGCGGGTCAAGAAGGAAACCATTGGCGAGATCACCGCCGCCGCGCAGGTCATGCGCGAGCTGTCCAACAAGGTGCCGCTGCCGCAGCCCGTGAACCCCAATCTGGTCGATGTGGTGGGCACCGGCGGCGATGGCGCCCACACCTTCAATATCTCGACCTGCTCAATGTTTGTGGCGGCCGCGGCTGGCGCACAAGTGGCCAAGCATGGCAACCGCAGCGTCTCCAGCAAGACCGGCAGTGCCGATGTGTTGGAAGCCCTGGGCGCCAACATCATGCTGACTCCGGCCCAAGTGGCCGAGTCGATTGCGCAAACCGGCATCGGCTTTATGTTCGCGCCGAATCACCACCCGGCGATGAAGAACATCGCCCCGGTGCGCCGCGAAATGGGCGTCCGCACCATCTTCAACATCCTAGGCCCGCTGACCAATCCGGCCGGTGCGCCGAATATCTTGATGGGTGTGTTTCACCCCGATCTGGTCGGTATCCAAGTGCGCGTGATGCAGCGCTTGGGCGCTGAACATGCGCTGGTGGTCTACGGCAAAGACGGCATGGACGAGATCTCGCTGGGCGCCGCCACTTTGGTCGGTGAACTGAAGAACGGCGAGGTGCGCGAGTACGAAATTCACCCGGAAGACTTTGGCCTGGCCATGGTGTCCAACCGCAGCTTGCGCGTCAGCGGGCCCGAGGAGTCACGGGTCATGCTGCTGGGTGCCTTGGCCAATGAAGAAGGGCCGGCGCGCGACATCGTCATTTTGAATGCGGGCGCCACGCTGTACGCCGCCAATCGCGCTGGCTCTATTGCCGAAGGCATTGCGCTGGCTCGCGCGGCCATTGCCAGCGGCGCGGCGCGAGCCAAGCTGGACCAGTTTGTGTTCGCCACCCAAACCTTGGCGACCGCTCCCGCATGAAGTTAGGCTTCGGCTCCCAAGCGGGTTTGCTGCGTCGATTGACTGAAGAGGCGGAACAGCAGGGCCAAGTGATGTTGCCCATGCTGGAACCTCATCCGCTGGGGCTGGCGGTGACCTTGCTCGGCACCGCCCTGGGTTTGGTCACGGTCCGCGTGGAAGGCGTACCCTTTGCCCGGGAGTTGGGCTGGCTGTCGCTGCTGATGGTCATGGCCGGCATGTTGATGGTGTTCATGCTGCAGCGCTCGGGTGTGGGTTGGTGCATCGGTTTGAGTGATGCGCGGATTGAGCCGGTGGGTCAGGCTGGTGCGCCGGCCGTGCTGAAGGGCGCGGGTTGGAAGCTGCTTTGTGTGGCCGGCTCTAAGCGTCGCTCGCTGGCGCTGGAGTTCCGCCACGAAGATGGCGGCCGGCCGCTGCGGGTGTTCCAAACGCGCGCCAATGCAGGTCGCAGCGAACATCAGCTGACCAGCCAACTCGCCGATGTGTTGGCGCGGCGCTTGGGTGTGGAGCGTTCAGGGCTGAGCCTTTGAGCTCAGTGCGGGATATGCTTCCGGCGACAAGGAATAGGAAATCATGATACTGAGTTTTAGGCCGCCACAGCAATATCACTTGCTGTCACAACTCGAGTCTGGAAGTTCAGATTTGTTTCTGTCTCGACGCGATATGTGGGCCAAATCAGAGTTCAAAAAGGGGATCAAGGGATTGTTCTTGGGTCCGCTGATGTCGGGGTGGCCGACAGAGTTGGCATTTCTTTGGTTTCCTTTTGCCGTGTTGGCCTTGCCTTTCTTTTGTCTTTGGTGGGCTGTTCGGCAGCGGCGTCCTCAAGCGGGATGGCGTATCGATTTGCCGGGGCTTCGCCTTGTGCCCGAAATGCAAGCTGAGCAAGTCGCTATCGAGCTAACTTCAGAACTGGGCGTGCTATGCCATGGGGCCGTGATCGAGTTGACGCACCCAAAGCGAGGCCCTTTGGCGACGCTTCTTGAGGCCGCACCGATGAGCCGGGCGGATGCTGATCAGTTGAACCGTTTGGCCGAGGGCTTGGCCAAGCGGCTTGGTTTACGTGTGGTCGGACTGAGGGCGGACAGCCGTCTTGGATGATGGCTCTGCTCGACTTTCGTTTGATGCCTTTGTATTTGTTCTATTGAGGGCTTGATTGCCATGTCTGACATCTTGCGCCGCATTGTTGCGGTCAAACATGAGGAGCTGGCGCGGGCGCGTCAGCATAGGTCGCTGGCCAGCTTGCGTGATGAGGCGGAGGCTCGGCACGATCAGCGCGGCTTTGAAGCCGCCCTGCGTGCCAAGATCGCCGCGGGCAAAAGCGCCGTGATCGCTGAGATCAAGAAAGCCTCGCCCAGCAAAGGCGTGCTGCGCGAGAACTTCCAGCCCGCCGCCATTGCCGAAAGCTATGCCAAACACGGCGCGGCCTGCCTGAGCGTGCTGACCGATGAGCAGTTTTTTCAGGGGCAGGTGGCTTATCTGCAGCAAGCGCGCGCCGCGTGTGAGCTGCCGGTGCTGCGCAAGGACTTCATGGTCGATGAGTACCAGGTCTTTGAGGCCCGGGCCATGGGGGCCGACTGCATTTTGCTGATCGCCGCCTGCTTGGAGGACGCGCAAATGGCTGATCTGGAGGCGGTGGCGCTGAGCTTGAAGATGGACGTTCTGGTCGAGGTGCATGACGGTGCCGAGCTGCAACGGGCTCTGCGTTTGAAGACGCCGCTGGTCGGCATCAACAACCGCAATCTGCGCAGCTTTGAAGTCACGCTGGACACCACGCTGGGTCTGCTGAAAGACGTGCCGGCGGATCGCTTGTTGGTGACCGAATCGGGCATCTTGAATGCGGCCGATGTGCAGACCATGCGTGCGGCCCAGGTCAATGCCTTCTTGGTGGGCGAGGCCTTTATGCGCGCGCCGGACCCGGGTGTGGCCTTGGCGGCCCTGTTTGCTTGATTTCTTTGCGTGAGATGAATCTGGCGGCGAGCCTGGCCCAGGTCGATGGCGGCTGGCGGCCGCTCCTCGACGCCTGGCGCGCTAGCCCGGCCGGCCAGCAGCTGCAGGCTTTTCTGACCGAGCGCGCTGCGGCGGGCGCCACCATTTATCCGCCCGAGCCCTTTCGCGCCCTGCGTCTCACGCCACTGGCTCAGACTCGGGTCCTGATCTTGGGGCAAGACCCCTATCACGGCGCGGGCCAGGCCGAGGGCCTGGCCTTCTCGGTGCCGGAGGGCGTGGCGCCGCCGCCCAGTTTGCGCAATCTCTTCAAAGAGCTGCAGCGCGACCTGGGTCAGCAGCCGCCGATGTCGCCCAGCCTGAGTGCTTGGGCCGAGCGCGGCGTCTTGCTGCTCAACAGCTGCTTGACGGTGGAAGAGGGCGCGCCGGCCAGTCACGCCAAGCGCGGCTGGGAGGCGCTGACCGATGCCTTGGTGCAAGCGGTAGCGCAAGAGTCAGCGCCCAAGGTCTTCATGCTCTGGGGCGCGTATGCGCAGGCCAAGGCGGGCTTGATCGCCGCCGCCGGCCCGCAGCATTTGATCTTGCAAGCCAACCACCCCTCGCCACTGTCGGCCTTGCGGCCGCCCGTGCCTTTCATCGGCTGCGGGCATTTTTCTCTGGCGGCAGACTGGTTGGCTCAGCAGGGTCGGGCGATCAGCTGGGCTTTGTAGCGACTGGGTTCAGCGCCGGCTCAGCAGCGCTTCAAACAGACGCGCCAAGTGGCTGGCTTGCAAAAGCTCTCGGCTGCTCCAGTCCTGCTCTTCTTGCTTGGGCAGGAACCAGAGCAAGGCGACCATCTGGGTGCCCACCAGTAGCGGCAACTCCAGGCGAAGGGGCAGCACAGCGCCCGCAGGCGACAGCGTCGCTCGCTTGGCGGCGAGCAGCGTCGATTGGGCGATCAAGGTTTCATGTGGGTGGGCGCCTGAGCGCTTGGTTTGCGCATGGGGCAAGGCTTGGCCCGCCAGCCAGTCCAGATAGGGTTGCAGGGGCGCTGGGTCGAGGCGAGGGAAGGTCTCGTCGGGCGTTGAGCCCGTGTCATCTGTCAGCGGCTCGGTCCACCAGAACATCACTTGCGACAGCGGCAAGATGCGCGCACTGGCGGCGCACAGCTGTTGCAAGGCGCGTTGTAAATCAGCCGGCTCTTGCAAGCGCCAACGCTGGTTGGACAAGGCCAGCAGCATCTCGTCCGCACGCTTTTGAGGTGCGGACTGGCCGGGCAAATGAGCGGCGCTGCTGAGCCGCTCGATCTCGGCTTGCAGGGCCTGGTGCTGCCAGAGATGGCGCAGGGCGGCTTCTTTCTGGCCGCGCGCTTCTTTCAGCTTGGCCAGTTGCAGATGGGCCTGGCTTTGCTGCGGGCGTGAGTGGATGCGCTCGGCCAAGAGCAGGGCGTGCTCGGTGCTGCGGATGGCGCCCAGTTGGTCGCCGCGCGCCAAGGCGATATCGGTCCAGCTGCGGCTGGCGGCGGCCTCCAGCCAGCTGTGGCCCAGCTTGCTGGCGATGCTCAGGGCCATGCGGCAGTCGGTGGTGGCCCAGTCGAGCCGGCCGCGCGCCAGGGCTGCACGCGCCAGCTGCCAATGCGCCTCGGCTTCGTACTCGCGATGCTGGCCGCGCCGCGCGGCGGCCAAGCCGTGGCTGAAGTGGCGCTCGGCGTCGTCCAACTCATGGGTTTCAAAGTGGCCCACGCCGATATTCAAAGCAAGCTTGGCAGCCAAATAGCTGTCATCCGCTGCGCCCAGCAAGGCGGCGGCCTCACCGTGCACTTCGCGACCATGTTCCCAGTCGCCAAAAGCGTAGTGAATTTGACCCAGGCCGATGCGCGCGGCGGCGCCCACCCGAGCGTTGCCCAGTTGCGCGGCCAAGTCAGCGGCGCGTCGCCATTGCTCGGTGGCCTCGTTGTATTCACCTTGCTGATAGGCCAAGCGGCCGAGCGCTTCGCACAAGCGCGCCACCTGCAGCGGCGCCTGCTCAGCCGTCAACTCGCGCTCGGCTTGGGTCAGGGCGGCTTGCAGCTCGAGGGCGCGACCGCGGTGCTCCAGCAAATAAAAGCGCGCACAAAGCGCATCGGCCGCCACCGCCAGTTCCCCGGCGGCACGGGCTTGTCGCTCCAAGGCCGCCAGGCGCAGCAAGGCGCTCTCCGGGTGGCGCTTGGCGACGGTGGACAGGCGCTTGAGCGTGCTGGAGGCGTCACAGGCGCCATGGGCACCAGAAGAAATAGAAGCGTCGATCACGGCGAGGCGATGGGTTCGGGAATGGGGGCGGCAAACATCCACCGCAGCGGCACAGCGCCAAGGATAGCCGCAAGGATAGCCGCAACTTGGTGCTGAACTGGTATGTAAGACCCTGAGTTGACTTGCCGCCCGCCTCTGAAAACTGAGCAACTTCCAAGGGAAAACCCAAGGTAAACACCAATGCCAGTTGCGTTGACTGGCCTTATTTTTGGTATTAGACTGGTATGAATATGTGGCCTCAAATCGACTTCTCCTCCACCCGCATCCTCGGTCAAGCCCAAGGCGCTGTTCAATACCTCTTAGGGGTGGACGGTGGCGGCACCGGCACGCGGGTGCGTCTGGCTGATTTGAAGGGTGTCTTGCTGGGGCAAGGCGAGGCCGGACCTTCGGCCCTGGGGCAGGGCGCCGAGCAGGCTTGGCGCCATATTCAAGAGGCCGCCCAGGCTGCTGCGGCTCAGGCCGGGCTGCCGACCTTGAACCCGGCGCAGTGCGCGATCGGGTTGGGTTTGTCGGGCGCGGGTGTGGTCGAGCAGGTCGAGGCTTTCTTGGCCTTGCAACCAGGCTATGCCTTGCTGGCGCTGGACAACGATGGTTTCACCACCTTGCTGGGCGCTCATGGCGGCCAGCCGGGCTTGGTGGTGGCGGCGGGCACGGGCTCGGTGGGCGAAGGCCTGCGCCGTGATGGTTCGCGTGCTTATTCCAGCGGCTGGGGTTGGATTTGTGGCGACGAAGGCAGCGGCGCTTGGTTGGGCCTGCGCGCCATGCGACATGCGCAAAAAGCGCTGGATGGCCGCGCTGAAGTGAGCCCGCTGGCACGCGCCGTTTGGGGCGTGGCCGGCAGCGATCGTACGCAAATCCTGGCCTGGTGCGCCTCCGCAGGCCAACATGGTTATGCGAGCTTGGCGCGCTTGGTCTTTGACGCCGCGCCCACCGACCCGGTGGCGGCCGGCTTTGTCGCCGAGGCCGTGACCGAGCTGGAAAGCCTGGCGCTGGCGCTGGATCCCACATCTGAATTGCCATTGGCGCTGTGCGGCAGCATCGCCCAGCGAATGGCGGCTGATTTCTCAGGCACTATTCGTGCCCGTTGCGTGTCGCCCCAAGGCGACTCTGCCGAGGGTGCTTTGCACCTCGTCCGCATCGCACTTCAACGTAGGGAAATCTGACCATCATGGCCTTTCAATTCAAAGCCGATCCTGATGCCGCCTCGCCGCTGTATATGCAGCTGGCTCACAAGTTAGCGCAAGCGATTCGCCAGGGCGAATACCACGCTGACGAGGCCTTGCCTTCGGAGCGGGTCTTGTCCGAAACCCTGGAGCTCTCGCGCGTGACGGCGCGCAAGGCGATCGATCGCCTGGTCGAGCAGGGGCTGATCATCCGCAAGCGCGGCTCGGGCAACTACATCGCACCGAAGCTCGAGCAGCCGCTGTCGCGCCTGACCAGCTTTTCTGAAGAACTGCATCAGCGCGGCTTCAAGCCCAGCTCACGCTGGCTGACGCGCGGCTTCACGCCCGCTGCACCCGATGAACAACTGAGTTTGGGCCTGGGCACCGGCGAGCGCGTGGCGCGGCTGGAGCGCCTGCGTCTGGCCGACTCGGTGGTGATGAATTACGAAGTGACGGTGATGCCCGAAGCGGTCTTGCCCGATCCCCAAGCGGTGCAGGCTTCGCTGTACGAACACTTGGCCACGCTGGGTGTGGCGCCGGTGCGCGCTTTGCAGCACATCCGCGCCATCAATGCAGACAGCAAGCTGGCCGGTCTCTTGGAAGTGCCGGTCGGTCAGGCGGTTTTGTTCATCACGCGGGTGGGGTATTTGGAGTCCGGTCATGCGGTGGAGCTGACCCATTCCTATTGCCGCAGCGATTACTACGATTTTGTCGCCGAGATGCGACGCGAGGCATAGGCGAGGCTTAGACGGGGCATGGTTTCTTTTCAGCACATCGATGGCTATGTTCTGACGCCGCAGGGTTTTGTCCGCGGTTTCATTGAACAAGAAAACGGCCGCATCACCCGCATCGAGGGTGAGCCGGTCAGCGAAAGCCAAGTTCGGCATGACGCGGTGGCCTTGCCCATCGTGTTGCCGGGTTTCATCGATGTGCATGTGCACGGCGGCGGCGGCCACGACACCATGGAGGGCGGCGAGGCCGCGCTGCAGATGTCCAAGCTGCATGTGCGCCACGGCACGACCTCGCTCTTGGCCACCACCATGACCGCGCCGCTGGAAGACATCCGCAAGGCCATTGCCGCGCTGGCGCCGGTGTGCCGCGAGCGGGCCAAGAACGGCGCTCGCGTGCTGGGTGTGCATCTGGAAGGCCCCTACATCAGCCCGGCCAAGCTGGGCGCACAGCCCGACTTTGCCAAGCCGGCCAGTCTGGAAGAGATCCATGCGCTGCACGCGCTGGCACCGATCCGTTTGATCACGCTGGCGCCGGAATTGCCCGGCACCTTGGAGTTGATTGCGCAGCTGCGCGCCGAGGGCTTCCAAGTGCAGATCGGCCACACGGCCGGCACTTACGAAGATGGCGTGGCCGCGCTGCAGCAGGGCGCGGGTGGCTTCACCCATTTGTTCAATGCGATGACCGGCTTGCATCACCGCGAGCCCGGCATGGTGGGCGCCGCCCTGGCACATGCCCGTTATGCCGAAGTCATCCCCGACCTGCTGCATGTGCACCCGGGCGCGATTCGCGTGGCGATGCGTTCCATCCCCTGCATGTTCTGCGTCACCGATTCCACCGCCGCCGCCGGCATGCCCGATGGCGACTACAAGCTGGGCAGCCACACGGTCACCAAGTGCATGGGCGGCGTGCGCCTGCCCGATGGCACCTTGGCCGGCAGCACGCTGACGATGGACCAGGCGCTGCGCAATCTGGTCGGCATGGGTCTGGAAATTGAAGACGCGTCGAAGCGGGTGTCCAGCTATGCGGCGGAATACATGGGTTTGAGTGATCGCGGCCAGCTGGCCGTTGGGGCTTGGGCGGATTTGGTGGTAATGGATCGCGCCCTGCAGTTGCAACGCGTGGTCGTTGAAGGAGAAGAAATTGACCTCGCTTGAGACTAAGTACGCATCCAAGATGCAAGAAGAGGCGCTGTTGGCGCCGGCCGCCGTGGCCCGCCAACTGGCCCACGATCAAAACGCCTATGCCGAACTCGGCCAGGCCCTGCGCGACAACCCGCCGACCAGCTTGCTGACCGTGGCGCGCGGTAGCTCCGACCACGCCGCCCACTACATGGCCTATCTGATGATGGCGCGCATGGGCCGTCTGGTGACCTCTCTGCCGATGTCGCTGGTGACGCTGTATCAAAGCAAGATCGTCTGCGACGGTCTGGTCTCGCTGGCCTTCTCGCAGTCGGGCCAGAGCCCCGATCTGGTGGCGCCGACCAAGTTTTTCCGTGAAGGCGGCGCCCGCACGGTGGCTTTTGTGAACGCCGACAGCTCGCCTTTGGCCGATGCGGCCCAGTTCGTGTTCCCGCTGCGCTCGGGCCCCGAGCTGAGCGTGGCTGCCACCAAGAGCTATATCGCTCAGCTGGTGGCCGGCGCCCGCGTGGTGGCCGCCTGGAGTGGTGACGAAGACCTGCAAGCCGCCCTGCAACAGCTGCCGCAAGCGCTGGAACAAGCCGCTGCACAGCGTTGGGATGTGGCCGTCGATGTGCTGAAGAACGCCGACAAGCTCTTCGTCATCGGCCGCGGCACCGGCTTGCCCATCGCCATGGAAGCGGCGCTGAAGTTCAAGGAAACCTGCGGCATTCAAGCCGAGGCTTTCTCGGGCGCCGAAGTGAAACATGGCCCGATGGCCTTGGTCGAAGAAGGCTACCCGATGCTGGTGTTCGCACCGCGCGGCCCGGCCCAAGCCGGCCTGCTGGCCCTGGCCGAAGAAATGCGCGGCCGTGGTGCGCGCGTGCTGTTGGCTGCACCAGAAGGCACACCCGGCGCCGAGCTGCCTTTGAGCTGCACCGGCAATGAAGATCTGGACCCGATCGCCGTGGTGCAGAGCTTCTACCCGATGGTGGAAGCGCTGGCCCGCGCGCGCGGCCGCAACCCGGATTCGCCACCGCACCTGGCCAAAGTCACCAAGACCAACTGAGCCCGACCGTCATGACTGCTTTTCATCCCGGCCAGCTCGTCATGGTCGACATCCAGGGCAAGTCTCTGGACGCCGCGACGGCGGCCTTCCTGCGCGAGAACCAAGTCCGCGCTGTTTGCCTGTTCCGCAAGAACCTGGGCACCGAGGCCGAGGTCCGCCAGCTGACTCGCGATCTGCGCGAGGTGATGGGCCCCACCGCTCTGATCGGCCTCGACCAAGAGGGCGGCTCGGTGGTGCGCGCCACCTTCTTGCCGCAAGCCCCTTCAGCAATGGCCTTGGGCGCGGCGGATGACGAGCAGCAAGCCGAGAACGTCGGCGCGGCGGTCGCTCGCGGCCTGGCCAGCATAGGCATCAACTGGAACTTCGCCCCGGTCCTCGACATCAACAACAATCCGGCCAACCCGGTCATCGCAGAGCGCAGCTTCTCTGAAGACGCCGATGATGTGACGCGTTTGGCCGGTGCTTGGATGCGCGGCTCGCTCAAGGAAGGCGTGGCTTGTTGCGTCAAGCATTTCCCCGGCCATGGCGACACCCATGTGGACTCGCACCTGGCCTTGCCCACCGTGGACAAGAGCCGCGCCGAGCTGGACGCGCTGGAGTTGCGCCCCTTCAAGGCCTTGCGTGACGAAGCGCCTGCGGTGATGACGGCGCATATCGTCTATCCGCAGATCGACCCCGAGCACCCCGCGACGCTGTCCACCAAGATCTTGCGCGACATCTTGCGCAATGAATGGGGCTACGACGGCGTGGTGATCACCGATGCGCTGATGATGAAGGCCATCTTCGAGCGCTATGGCTATGCCCGCGCGGCCGTGATGGCCATCCAGGCCGGTGCAGACATGATCCTGGCCCAGGGTGACCTGGAAGAGCAGGGCAAGTCCATACAAGCCTTGAAGGATGCGTTTGCACGCGGTGAGCTGACGGCAGAGCAAGGCCGTGTGGCCTGCGCGCGACTCGACAAGTTGGCCGCCGCTTACCCTGTGCGTCACGATGACTACACCGGCGCACCTCGCCAGGCCGATGATCAACTGATGCGCGCCGCTTGGGCCAGCGGCTTGACCGCCTTGCGCGGTGCTAAGGCTCCCGCCAAGGACGCGGCGCTGCGGGTCTTTGTGCAGCCCGAGGTGCCGACCGACGGCGTGTCTGAAGCCGGCCCATCGGGTCAGCAGATCGTCGACCTGTTTGCCGGTTTCCCCAATGCAAAGGTCGAATACGTTGACGACATCTTGGCCTTGGACTGGGCCTCGGTGCCGGCCGATGGGCGACTGAATATCGTCGCCTCTACGCACCGCATGCGTTATGCCGAAAACGCCAAGCAGTGGCGGCCGGATCTGCATCTGGTCTTGTGGAACCCCTTCCAAGCCTTGGATGTGCCCGGCCCGACCGTAGTCACCTGGGGTTATGCCGATGGCGCCTTGGCCGGTTTGCAAGCATGGTTGCAAGGTGACTTGCAAGCCACGGCGCAAAGCCCGGTGCAACTGGGCGCCTGAGTTCGGTTTTTAGCGACTGAACTTTCTCGGGCCCAGAGATTCAAAGAACAAGAGGAGACCGGTGATGAGCCGCCAGGAACCAGCCCCAAGCGCGCCCACGCGCAACCCGATCCACTGGGTGCCCAGCCTGTACTTTGTGCAGGGCATGCAGTTTTTTGTCGTCATGCTGATTGCCGGCCTGATGTTCAAGAATATGGGCGTCGAGAACGACCAGATTGCCCGCTGGACCGGCCTGCTGGGACTGGCCTGGGCCATCAAGCCGCTGTGGAGCCCCTTCTTAGAGCTGGCACGCAGCAAGAAGCTGATCGTGGTGGCCATGCAGTTCACTGGCGCCGCCGGCCTTGGCCTCTTGGCTTTGGCGCTGCAATTGCCGATGTGGTTTGCTGCGGCCATCGGCGTGCTCTTCGTGCTGGCCTATGCCTCGGCCACGCATGACATCGCTTGTGACGGCCTGTACATGGCGGCGCTGGATGCCAAGCAACAAGCGGCTTACGCGGGCTGGCAAGGCGCCTTCTTCAATGCCTCCAAATTCCTGACTCTGGGTGGCTTGTTGGTTTTGGCCGGCCACTTGGAGAAGCAGTTTGGCGTCTTCAATGCTTGGTCCATCATCTTTGTGCTCTTGGCCGTCTTGTTGGCTCTGCTGGCCAGCTACAACGCTTGGGCCTTGCCGGGAACGCTGAATACCGAAACCGCCGACATCAGCGTGGCCGGGGTCGCCAAGACTCTGCGCGAGGTGATTGGTGACTTCTTGCAAAAGCCGGGCATCTGGCTGGCGATTCTGTTCATCGTCTTGTTCCGCTTTGCCGAAGGCCAGGTGCAGACCATCGGCCCCTTGTTCCTGATTGAAGCGCGCGAGAAGGGCGGCTTGGGGCTGACCACCGAACAGGTGGGTGGCGTCTACGGCACGGTCGGTACAGCGGCTTTCTTGGTGGGCAGCATTCTGGGGGGCTACTTCACGTCCTGGCTGAGTCTGCGCCGCGCCATGCCCATTCTGATCTTGATGATGGGCGTGCCGAATGTCACCTTCTACTACCTGAGCTTGAGTCTGCCGCAAGACATGTTCCACATCAGCGCTGCGGTCGCAGTGGAGATGTTTGGTTATGGCTTTGGTTTCGTCGGCATGATTCTCTACATCATGCAGGCCGTGGCACCGGGCAAGTTCCAGACTGCGCATTACGCCTTGGGTTCTGGGGTGATGCAGCTGGGCTTTATTTTCTCCAAGACCATCAGCGGCGACATTCAGGTGGCCATGGGCTATCAGCATTTCTTCTTGTGGACCATCGCCTGCGGTGTTCCTGCCCTGGTGCTGATGTTCTTCGTTAAGTTCCCCAAGCCGCAGTCGGCGCCTGAGAACAAGGCCGATTCGGCCGCAGCGGCTGTGACCTCCTGATTGCCCCAAGGCCATACATCCTTATGTTCAAGATGAACACCTTCAGCAAGGCGGCCGCGATGGCCGCCTTTTTTTGCTTGAACACCGTGGCGAACGCCGCGCAGCCCAAGCCGACGCAGATCTTTTTTGACGACTTCAATTACGCCGATGTGCCGGCCCTGACGGCCAAGGGCTGGACGCCACGCAGCAAAGCCGGCCACCCCGGCGTGCCCGGTGCGCAGTGGAGCGCCGAGCAATTCAGCCTGCATGAAGACCCGAGCCTGAAGGGCAACCGTGTGCTGCGTTTGAGCGCCAGCACCGATGGCAGCAGCGAGGGCACGCGCCAAGCGCAGCTCTGCCATGCGCGCAAGTATCTGGAGGGCACTTATGCCGCTCGCATCCGTTTCACCGATGCGCCGGTGGCAGGTGTGGATGGCGACCCGGTGATTCAGACTTTTTACGCGGTCACGCCGCTCAAGCATGACTTTGACCCTGAGTTCAGCGAGATGGACTGGGAGTACCTGCCCAACGGCGGCTGGGGCAGCGAGAAGACGCGGCTTTACGGCATTGCCTGGCAGACGGTGCAACTCGAGCCTTGGCAGGCGCACAACCAGCAACACGAAGAGTTCGGCAGCCTGAACGGCTGGCATGAGCTGATGATGCAGGTGTCCGAAGGGCGCGTGAAACTGTTTCTGGATGGCCGGCAAATCGCCACCCATGGCGGTCGCACCTACCCGGTGACGCCGATGTCGATCAACTTCAATCTCTGGTTCTCGCCCGGCGGTTTGTTGCCCAAGACCGAGCAGGCGCGCAGTTACGAGCAAGACGTGGACTGGGTTTTTCATGCCCACAATCAGGTCTTGAGCCCTAAGCAGGTGAAGGCGGAAGTTCAACGTTTGCGTGCGAAGGGCATTGCCCAAATGGACACTGTGCCTGCGGCCGAGCCGGCGCTGAGTAGCCTGTGTGATTTCTGATTGAGAGCCTGGATTTTTAGATGAGTGCCACCCCAAACAACAACCAACGATTCGCCTCCGTGGATGCGCTGCGTGGCCTGAGCGTGGCGGCCATGCTGCTGGTCAACAACCCTGGCGATTGGGGGTATGTCTATGCGCCGCTGGAGCATGCGGCCTGGCATGGTTGCACGCCGACGGATTTGATCTTCCCCTTCTTCTTATTCATCGTGGGCGTCTCCATCGCCTTGGCCTTTGGCGCGCGCATTGACGCCCAAGCGCCACAAGCGCCAATGGCCAGGACAGTATTGGTGCGCTCTTTGCGCATCATCGCCTTGGGGCTGGCCCTACATGCCCTGTCTTGGTGGCTGATGAGCAAGCCGGAATTTCGCATCCCCGGCGTCTTGCAGCGCATCGGTATTTGCTTTGCCTTCACCGGGCTGGTCGCGATCTATCTGAAGCAAAGATTGCAGCTTCTGCTGCTGGCGGCCTTGTTGGCCGGCTATGCGGCGCTGCTGACTTGGGGCGGAAGCCTGGACAAGATTGGCAATATCGCTTCGCGGTGGGATGCAGCCTTGTTCGGCCGCTTTGCCTATGAGTGGGCCGCGAACACAGGCATTGGTCATGACCCCGAGGGCCTGGTCAGCACCTTGGGCGCCCTGGCCACCAGCCTGCTGGGGTTGCAAGCCGGCCACTTTTTGCGCCGCGGTCAGCTGCAGAACCTGCTGATGTTGGGCCTGCTCAGCGCTGGTGGCGGTTTGTTGTGGGCCGAGTTCCTGCCTTTGAACAAGCAGTTGTGGACCTCGTCCTTTGTCTTGTGGACCGGCGGCTTGGGCGCCTTGACTCTGGCCTTGGCGCACCATCTGATCGATAAGTCGGGCGCGCCGGCGATTGGCCGCAGCTTCGGCGTCAATGCGATTGCTGCCTATGCTGGGGCTTGGATGTGCACCGTGGTCTTGGAAGGCTTCGGCTTGATGGCGCCGCTCTATGCAAATGGCTTCGCCTGGCTCTTGCCCTTGGTGGGGCCTTTTGGGCAGTCGCTCGCTTTTGCCTTGGCTTTTGTGGCGGTCTGGGCCTTGATCGTTGATCAGATGGACCGGCGCAAGATCTACATCAAGGTTTGACTCGAACTATTGGCAGGCCTGAGCAGACTGAGTTTTTCAGCGGCGCTCAAGTGATGGGCGCTCAGCTCAGTTTGAGTCAGCACGCTGCCCGTCACTTCGCGTCGCCTTCTTACTGGGGCTTGGCGTTTTCCGGGCCAGATTGCTCGGCCTTCAAGGTGCTGGGTTCCAGATCGCGAGCGAGGCGTAAACCGAAGAATACATAAGCGGCATCCGGCGTGTCGGCATTGCGGTGGCTGGCGCGCAAGAATTTGGGGTTGTCGAAATACGAGCCTCCACGAAGTACCCGCTGTTCCGGAGTGCTGCCGACCTGACGGGCCTGGCCGATCGGGCTGGCACCTTGGTAGTTCTGGTGCATGACGTCTTCGACCCATTCCCAGACGTTGCCCTGCATATCGTGCAGACCAAATGCATTCGGAATTTTCTGGCCAACGGGATGAACTTCGCCACCGCTATTGCTGTTGTACCAGGCGAAGTTTCTGAGCGTTTCGACTTCTTGCTCCATCGGCAAACTGTTGCGACCCGCTCGGGCGGCATATTCCCATTCCGCCTCGCTGGGCAAGCGGTAGTTCAAGCCGGTGCGACTATTGAGCCGCTTGATGAATTCCTGGGCACTGCTCCAGCTGACGCGATCCACAGGGCAGTTGCGACCGCAAGTCTTGTTGGCGCTGGGGTTGCTCCCCATGATGGCTGTCCATTCCGCTTGGGTAACCTCATATTTGCCCAGCAAGAAGCCGCGCACCTTGACGGTGTGAATGGGCTGCTCGGTGCTTGCCAAGGCGCTGCCCATCTTGAAGCTTCCCGGCGGGACCGTCACCATACGAGGGCAAACATCGCAATCCTTGGTGCCCAGCCAAGCTGGAGGAAGTGGCCCCCCCAGAGTCGCCGTGCCGCCTGAAGCGCGGCCTTTAGTTTCGATTTCGAAACTGGTGGAGTTCAATTGAGCGCTTGTTCGTTCGACATCATTCGAGGGGCGATCGCCAAGCTTGTGGCTCGCGTTGGCGCGCCAATCAGGTTCGGCGTAGCGCTTGACCATCAAGCAGGCGCTGAAAACCTGCGCCCTAGCTTCGACATTGAGGTCTTCTTCAATGGCTGGGTATTTAATGCCAGGAATGGTGACGCAGTAAGTAGAGCCGGCCATGGAACCTGAAGTGCATTTCAGTTGGTCAGGCAAGGTCAATGCCGGCGTGACCACCACCATTTTGGGCGGCACTTCTGCAAGGCTTGAATTCCGGCAACTGTCCAAGTCTTTTTCGAGCGCCGCAGATTCTGCTGACAGCGGAGCTTTGACGCTTGAACAAGCGGCCAATAGAAATGCCAAAACAAGTGCGGCCGCCAATGCCAGATACTTCATTCTTCGCCCCGGACGTAGTAGAGTTGAATCGAAAATGCAAGCATTCTGGCGGGGAGCCAAAACTAGCACATCATAAATTCAAGTCTTGATTTTTATACTTTTTACCCTCTTCAGGGGGTGACTGTGTTCTCAAGAATGTTTTTCAAGCAAGAAAAGAGCAGCGCCGGAGTCTCCAATCCGTCCGATCTTTCGCTTTCTATCGGAAAGTCGGCAAGTCATTGATTCGGCGTCATTCCTTTGTTATGGAAATTGTCTTATGCGAGTAAAAAGAATAGCCATCATTGGCGGTGGAACTGCGGGTTGGCTGGCGGCGAATCATCTGGCAGTGGAACTCCGTGCCGAGCAGGACGTCACGATCACAGTGATTGAATCCCCTGAGATTGGAATCATCGGGGTTGGAGAGGGGACGGTGCCCCATATCCGCAAGTCCTTGATGAAGTTTGGTATCTCAGAGGCGGACCTTCTAGCCTCCTGCGATACGACCTTTAAGGTCGGAATCAAGTTTGTAGATTGGATGGCGCCAAACGCTCTGGGGCATTCCAATTATTATTACCATCCATTCGCGAGCCCCTATCCCGCCGGCATCGACACCACGTCACTTTATTTGCAGCAAGCTCAGGCTATGGAGTTCGCGGCCGTTACCGAAGTGCCGGGACTGGCGGACGCGATGAAATCACCGAAAGAGATTGCTTCCGCCCCGTTTGAAGGCCCGGTTAATTACGCCTATCACTTCAATGCGGTGAAGTTTGGCCAGCTATTGGCCAAGAATGCCAAAGAGAGATTAAGGGTTCAGCATCAACAGGCCACGGTGCTTGAGGCCTGCCTCAATGAGCAAGGGGAGGTCGACTATTTGCTGACTCAGGAGGGCGAAAAACTGTATTTCGACTTCTATGTCGATTGCAGTGGATTTCATTCCTTGCTGTTAGGTAAACGCTTACAAGTGCCTTTTGTCGATAAGTCGGATCAGATCTTGACGGATTCTGCTTTGGCGGTTCAGATCCCCACTGAGGCGGGCGCGGAAATACCACCTTACACCTTGGCCAAGGCGCACCAGGCAGGATGGCTTTGGGACATTCCCTTGACGAATCGGCGCGGAGTTGGCTTTGTCTATGCCAGCGCCCATATGACGGAAGCGCAGGCGCTGCAGGGTTTGGCGGCGCATGTCGGTGTGCCCGCTGACAGCCTCAGCCCGCGGAAAATCCCGATGAAAATTGGCTACCGCGAAAAGTTTTGGTGCAAAAACGTCGTGGCGCTAGGCTTGGCCCAGGGTTTTGTGGAGCCCTTGGAAGCCACATCCATATTTGTGACGGATCTCGCCGCCGAACTATTCGCGCGCAACTTCTCGCTCGAGAAGGAGGGTATGTCGGCTGCTTCGGCCTATTGCAACAAAGTCGTGGCATACACCTGGGAGCGGGTGATGGACTTTGTTCAACTGCATTACTGCATTTCAGATCGGCGCGATTCTGAGTTTTGGCGATTGAGCACCTTACAGCCTAAGTTGTCTGAGGTTCTTGCCGAGCGTCTTGCCATGTGGAAATTCAATGCGCCAAAGAAATCTGATTTTTTCAGTCGCTTCGATCTATTTGATGTGGAGAATTTTTTGTTTGTGCTTTACGGCATGAAGTACAAGACGCTTGAAAAGGGCATGACCGGCGCCGAGTTGCAGGTCTTCAAGCAAGAACTCCAAAACGTCAAGAACCTAGAGAAATCTCTCTCTCAGAAATTGATGGGGCATCGCGAATGGCTTGACGGCTTTAAATCGGCTTACCAGAGTATGCAGCGAGCCTGACTTTGCGCAGCAATCGACTGATTTCCAAAAGGTAATTTCATGAGTTCCGCTATCTCTCTTCGTATGCCGCCAGACATACAGTCGGTTCAGGTCGGTGAACATCAGGTCGTTTTCATTGATGATTTCTTGACCGATCCCGATTTAATGCTTGAGGCTGCGAGTCAAAGCCAATTCCTGCCGTGCCCAGGTTTTGATCAGAAAAAGGGCTACCCGGGAGTTCGGGCAAGGGCGCCAGCTGAGTATTCCGCGACGCTGGTCGAGCTCTTGGATCCTTTGATCAAAGTGAATTTTCAAGTGCCGGAGCATCTCTCGCCAAACAAGAGCGCTTGTGAGTTCTCTCTGACCACGGTGGCGCCGGATGTTTTGGGTGCAATGCAAAGAACCCCGCATTTCGACTCCAGCTCAGCGCACCATATGGCAGTACTTTTGTACTTGTGCGGGCCGGAGCATGGCGGCACAGGTTTTTATAGACACGCGGCGACTGGGATCCAGAAGATTACGCCAGAGAATTTGTCGCGTTATTCAGATGTGTATTACGAAGAACTGCGGCGCCAGCCGCCCAAACCGAGGTACTTCGATGACTCAGATGAGCACTTTACTTTTCTCGGCATGATGCCCGCCCGCTTCAATCGCTTGGTGGTCTATCCAGGAAGTTTGCTGCACAGCGCATGCATCAATCCTGGTATTGGTATTTGTGATGATCCTCGCCGAGGACGATTAACGGTCAATACCTTTTTCGACTATTGATTTTTACGACCCATAAAAAAAGCCCGGCAGTTGCCGGGCTTTTTACTGTCAGAGGTTTAAACCTGATCAGAACTTGGCGCTGAGGCCGAGGCGGTAAGTCGTTTCACCCATGAAGGACCAGGCGGGATAGCCTTCCTTCAAAGAAGAACGCAGGGTGGTGCTGGCACCGGCGGCGCCGTACTGGATGTCATCCTTCTTCAGCAGGTTGGTGGCGTCGAAGCTGACACGCAGCTTGTCGTTCACGTTCCAGCCCAAGCTCAGATCCAGCGAACCGAAGGCGTCGTGCATGCGGTTGCTGTAGTAGCCGGTTTCACGAACCATGTACTTCGAGCGCCAGTTGTAGGCCAAGCGAGCCGAGTAGGTCGAATCTTCCCAGTAGCCGACCAAGTTCGCATTGTGCTTGGACGACAAAGTGAACAGATTCAACTCGTCTTGGTAGCTCTTGCCTGGGGCCGAAGCGTCGGTGTAGGTGTAGTTCACCGAGGTACCGAAGCCATTGCCAAAGCCGTGGTTGATCTGAGCTTCAATGCCGTTGATCTTGCCGCCACCAGCGTTTTTGTAGGTGTTGATCGTCCAGTTGTCCTTGCCGGTGTCTGGGCTGACCAAACCGATTTGCTGGTTGACCAGTGTGTCGGTGGTGATGAAGTTGTCGATCTTCTTGTAGAAGTAAGTCACTGCGACCAGGTTGCCACGGCCGTAGTAGTACTCCAGGCCCAAGTCGAACTGGTTCGACTTCATCGGCTTCAGTGCAACATTGCCGAAGGTCACGGTCTCATTGCCTGGCAATGTGTCATTCCAGCCAGCAGTGGAACCACCGATGAACATATTGTCGTAGTTCGGACGGGTGATGGCCTTCGAAGCGGCTGCGCGCAGCTTCATTTCCTTGCTCAGGTCATAGACCAGGTTCAAGCTTGGCAGCCAGTCGCCGTAAGACGCCTCGGTGTTCTTCTTGGTGGTGCTCCAGCCACGGTTGGCTTCCACCACGGCCGTCAGGTCGGTCTTGCCGTCGTAGAAGTAGGAGGATGCCTTGGCGTCAGTGTGGATGTAACGCAGACCGAAGTTACCGTGCAACTGGTCTTTCTCGAAGTCGAACATGCCGTACAGGGCGGTGTTCTTCTCTTCCAGTTCACCGTAGCCACCGCGCGACTCGACCCAGTCCTTCACATTGGCCTTGGCCAGGTTGAACATGGCGGACAGATTCGGCTTCGGAACGCTCCAGCCGGGGGTGCCAACAGCCATCGAACCATTGAACAGGCTCGAAGTCGGAGCTGTCACAGGGGTTGTCACGAAAGTCGGACGGTACTCAGTCTTGGTGAAGGTGTGCGTTGTGGCGCGAGCACCGGTCTTGAATGAGGTCAGCACGCCCCAGTCCAGATCAACCGTGGCATCCAACTGAAGGAAGTTCTCTTTGTCCTTGTTGGGGCCGCGAGCGGTCGCCCAAGTCTCAGGACCGGAATCCTTCGGCAGGCTCGACAGAGGCACGCTCATGTCCTTGCTCGGGGTCATGACGATTTGCTTGCCGGTGGCGTCAGTTGTACCTTGCCACTTGGGCATCAGCGGCGCATTACCCCAGCCGACGTAGCTGTAGTTGCTGGTCAAGGAAGTGCCGCCGTCAGCCTTGGTGGTGCCGGCCACGGCGTCCAGCTTGAAGTTGTCGCCCTTGAAGGAACCGTTCAGCACCAGGCTGTCCGAGCTCATGGTCGCGTCACGCGCCCAGGTCTGCATGAAGGTGCTGGATTCGTTCGAGGCGTCCAGCTTGGTCTTCAGGCACAAGAGGCCCTTTGTCGGGTTAGGCAAAGTGCAAGCGCCAGTCGGGGCATAGGCCTTGCCCGGATCTTCCAGCGTGAAAGCGTAGTGCGTGGTGTTGCCGGCAGGTGCCTTGTATTCCAGGCGGGTGTAGTTCAAGCCCAGTTCCAGGCCCGCGGTGGGGCGAGCTTGCAGGGTCACATTGACAGCAGAGCGCTGCTTTTCTTGGAAGAAGGTGCCCGGCACCACGTCGCCAGACCAACGGCCGTCGGCCTCGATACCGCGACGAATGTAATCACCCTTTTCGATTGCGCCGGCAACCAAAACACCGAACTTCTTCTGCGAATCGCGCCAGCTGTACAGCGCCGAGCCTTCCTTGTTCAGGTCGGTGCTGACGGTGCCCTTGCCCAGCTTGAGGCCGACAAAAGCCGTGTTGGGCGCCAGATCGAGAGGCTTGCGTGTCTTGACGATCACGGTACCGCCGATGCCGCCTTCAGTGATGTCGGCTTGCGAAGTCTTGTAGACCTCCATGCCGCCAATCAGTTCGGAGGGCAGCAAAGAGTAGTTGAACGAGCGGTCAATCGCTTTTTGGTCATACCAGCCGGTCGAGGCCATCGATTGGCCATTCAGCGTGGTGTAGGTCATTTGCGGGTCTGTGCCGCGGATGGACACCGAAGCGCCGACGCCGAAGTCACGGCCCACCGACACGCCAGGGATACGGCCGAGGGCTTGGCCCACGTCGGCGTCAGGCAGCTTGCCCACGTCTTCGGCCGAAACGGCGTCAACGACGGCGTTGGCATTCTTCTTGATGTTCACTGCCGATTGCAGCGACGCACGAATACCAGTCACGACCACTTGCTCCAGCTGAGCAGTGTCTTGCTTGGTCTCGGCCTGCTGGGCCTGGGCCGCCAGCGAGACGCTCAGCAGCGTCAGGGCGACGGCAGCTGCGATAGGGCTCTGTTTGACCTTCATTTCTCTTCCTCGATTTGGCCAAGATTTTCGGACTCGGCCTGTTAGCACGTGGAACCTAAACCATACCAATTGATGGACCATTTGGTAGGTGCTCGGTGCCGCCAATGACGTATCAATGCAACCAATGCCATGCCACTATACGATTCACTAGTGCCACTTTGCTACCACTTTTCTTTGCGTGTTTTCCCTTGTTGTCGTGGCGCCGCCACCATGACTTTTGGGCTTGTCTTGACGAAATGTTTCAGCTTGGTTACGGGTTTATCCGGGGAGGGGTGTTGAATTTGCCCCTGTTTTGTGGGGTGTGGCGCGACTTGTGGGCTTGACCTTGTGCTTTTGGGTTGACCGAGTTACGGGGTGCTTCAGCTTGCCTGCCTGTTGCGTGGTGAGGTTGCCAAGCGGGTGGGGTCTGCCGTTGGAGTGCGGGCATATTGGGTTGCGGGTGGCCGGGTGAGCTCGGGTGCGGGGCTTGAAAATCGGCCTCTGCAGAAGAATTTCAAAAAATTGCTTGGGCTCGCAAAAATGCTGTGCTATAGTTGCGGGCTTGCCTCGGAGGGGTGGCCGAGTGGTTAAAGGCAGCAGACTGTAAATCTGCCCGCTAACGCGTACGCTGGTTCGAATCCAGCCTCCTCCACCAAGGCAAACACTTTTCGTGATTCGAGTCGTCGGTAAAAGCCGGCGACTCGATCCCTCGGAAGTGGAGAGGTAAGGCTCCCGGGCGGGAGTAGTTCAATGGTAGAACTCCAGCCTTCCAAGCTGATCACGCGGGTTCGATTCCCGTCTCCCGCTCCAGTTGGTTGGTATTTAGTCGTCGATACCGGTTTGTTGTTTTGTTTGAGTCTGCAAACCCGTGTCGATGCCCATGTGGCTCAGTGGTAGAGCACTCCCTTGGTAAGGGAGAGGTCACGCGTTCGATCCGCGTCATGGGCACCACCTATTTTCTCTGAGTGTTTTTCTTCTGATCTGATCAGGTCCTCGCAGGAGCGCAGAAATGGCAAAGAGCAAGTTTGAACGCACCAAGCCGCACGTCAATGTCGGCACCATCGGTCACGTGGACCATGGCAAGACCACCCTGACGGCTGCGATCGCAACCGTGCTGTCGAAGAAGTTCGGCGGCGAGGCCAAGGCCTATGACCAGATCGACGCGGCGCCTGAAGAAAAGGCTCGCGGCATCACGATCAACACCGCTCACGTCGAGTACGAAACCGCTGGCCGTCACTACGCCCACGTGGACTGCCCCGGCCACGCTGACTATGTGAAGAACATGATCACCGGCGCCGCTCAGATGGACGGCGCTATTCTGGTGTGCTCGGCCGCTGACGGCCCAATGCCCCAGACTCGCGAGCACATCCTGTTGGCTCGTCAGGTCGGCGTGAAGTACATCATCGTCTTCCTGAACAAGTGCGACATGGTGGATGACGCTGAGTTGCTGGAACTGGTCGAAATGGAAGTGCGCGAGCTGCTGTCCAAGTACGACTTCCCTGGCGACGATACCCCCATCATCAAGGGTTCGGCCAAGCTGGCTCTGGAAGGCGACACGGGCGATCTGGGCGAACAAGCCATCTTCCGTTTGGCCGACGCGCTGGACAGCTACATCCCTACGCCTGAGCGCGCCATGGACGGTGCTTTCTTGCTGCCGGTGGAAGACGTGTTCTCGATCTCGGGTCGCGGCACTGTGGTGACCGGTCGTATCGAGCGCGGCATCATCAAGGTCGGTGAAGAAATCGAAATCGTGGGTATCCGCGACGTTCAGAAGACCACCGTCACTGGCGTGGAAATGTTCCGCAAGCTGCTGGACCAAGGTCAAGCAGGCGACAACGTAGGCATCTTGCTGCGCGGCACCAAGCGTGAAGACGTCGAGCGCGGCCAAGTGCTGAGCAAGCCCGGTTCGATCAAGCCACACACTCACTTCACGGCTGAGGTGTATGTGCTGTCGAAGGAAGAAGGCGGCCGTCACACTCCGTTCTTCAACAACTACCGTCCTCAGTTCTACTTCCGTACCACGGACGTGACTGGCGCTGTTGAGCTGCCGGCCGACAAGGAAATGGTCATGCCTGGCGACAACGTCGGCATCACCGTGAAGCTGATCGCTCCGATCGCCATGGAAACCGGTCTGCGCTTCGCGATCCGCGAAGGTGGCCGTACCGTCGGTTCGGGCGTGGTTGCAACTATCATTGCCTAAATATTTGACGCCACAGGGGCGTAGCTCAATTGGCAGAGCGTCGGTCTCCAAAACCGAAGGTCGGGGGTTCGAGACCCTCCGCCCCTGCCAGTAGCCGCTGATCACGGTTGCTGGGACAAGGCAAGAAAGCAATCGGCCCGCGGGAGTTCATCCCGGCGGGCTTTGCTGCTGATGGGTGCGGTCAAATATCCGCCGAAAATACTGAATGCCCGCGCTGATGGCCGGGCATGGAAAAGAATCAATGTCCAATTCTCAAGTTGAAACGGTAACAACCAGCGCAGACAAGGCGAAGTTGGCTGGCGCGGTCGTGCTGTTGGCTGCGGGCCTGGTGGCGTATTACGCGCTGGCCAAGCAGGGTCCAATCGCTCAGTGGGCGGCTTTGTTGGTCTTGTTGGCGGCGGCCGTGGCTGCGTTTTTCACCTCTGAAGCGGGCAAGTCCTTGATCGCTTACGGTCGAGATTCGGTCCGTGAAGTGCGCAAGGTCGTGTGGCCGACGCACAAAGAGGCGCGCCAAATGACCGGCTATGTGTTTGCCTTCGTGGTGGTCATGGCGCTGTTTCTGTGGTTGACCGATAAGACGCTGGAATGGGTCTTGTACGACCTGGTCTTGGGCTGGAAGCGCTGATCGCTTTGTGCTGTTCGCGTTTTAGAAGCGTTGAAGGATTGCAATGACTGAAGAATTGGCAAACGTCGTGACCGAAGCTGCTGCGGCAGCACCGGTGGGACTTCCGAAGCGCTGGTACGTTGTGCATGCCTACTCGGGCATGGAAAAGGCGGTTGAGCGCAATCTGCGTGAGCGCATTGATCGCGCTGGCATGCAAGACAAATTCGGCCGCATCTTGGTGCCGACCGAAGAAGTGGTTGAGTTGAAGAACGGCAAGAAGGCCGTGACCGAGCGCCGTTTCTTCCCGGGCTATGTGCTGGTTGAAATGGTCATGGAAGATGACACCTGGCACTTGGTCAAGCACACCTCCAAGGTGACGGGATTTGTGGGTGGCGCGAAGAATCGCCCGGCTCCGATTTCGGAAGCCGAAGTGATGAAGATCGTCAACCAGATGCAGGAAGGCATCGAGAAGCCGCGGCCCAAGGTCGAGTGGATGGTTGGTGAGATCGTGCGTGTCAAGGAAGGTCCGTTCACGGATTTCAACGGCGCCATCGAAGTTGTCAACTACGACAAGTCCAAGGTCAGCGTTTCCGTCACAATTTTCGGTCGTGCCACGCCCGTGGAGTTGGACTTCGCGCAGGTTGAAAAAGTCTGACGAACAATGTTCGTTTGACTTTCCGACAAGAGGCCGAGAGGCCTCGAAGTCAAAAGGTCATCAAGAATCAAGAGCCTGACAGGGCTCGCCACAGTTGCAAGACTTTGGCCTCCTGTCCGTAGTCAGTTCACGACGAGATGTGAACAAGAGGAGCAAGGGTACGAGGTGTAAACCTCTAGCCCCTTGCGCTAGCACTCAAGGACGATGGCGAGGCCGCCGTTGTTCTGTAAGGAGAAATTATGGCCAAGAAAATTGTCGGCTTTATCAAGCTGCAAGTAGCGGCAGGTAAGGCTAATCCCTCGCCTCCAGTGGGTCCTGCGCTGGGTCAGCGCGGCCTGAACATCATGGAATTCTGCAAGGCGTTCAATGCGCAAACGCAGGGTCATGAGCCAGGCATGAAGCTGCCGGTGGTGATTACCGCCTACGCAGACAAGAGTTTCACCTTCGTCATCAAGTCGGCCCCCGCGACCGCCCTGATCAAGAAGTTGGCCAAGATCGACAAGGGTTCTTCCAAGGCTCATCTGGAAAAGGTCGGCAAGCTGACCCGCGCCCAGTTGGAAGAAATCGCCAAGATCAAGACCAAGGACCTGACTGCTGCCGATATGGACGCAGCGGTTCGTACGATTGCTGGTTCCGCTCGCTCGATGGGCGTGCTGGTGGAGGGTGTCTGAGATGGCAAAGCTGACTAAACGCCAAAAGGCCTTGCAAGGCAAGGTCGAGACCACCAAGCTGTACTCGCTGACCGAAGCGCTGAACCTGGTGAAGAGCCTGGCCACCGCCAAGTTCGACGAGTCCATCGACGTTGCTGTGCAACTGGGTGTGGATTCCAAGAAGTCTGACCAAGTCGTTCGCGGCGCGGTTGTCATGCCTCACGGCATTGGCAAGACCAAGCGCGTGGCTGTGTTCGCCCAAGGCGCCAAGGCTGAAGAAGCCAAGGCCGCTGGTGCTGACATCGTCGGAATGGAAGACTTGGCTGAGCGCATCAAGGCTGGCGACATGCCTTTCGATGTGGTCATCGCCTCGCCTGACACCATGCGTATCGTCGGTACCCTGGGTCAAGTGCTGGGTCCTCGCGGCCTGATGCCTAACCCCAAGGTCGGCACTGTGACGCCTGACGTCGCAACCGCTGTCAAGAACGCCAAGGCTGGTCAAGTCCAGTTCCGCGTTGACAAGGGCGGCATCATTCACGGCACCCTCGGCCGTCGCTCGTTCGACACCGACAAGCTGGAAGGCAACCTGCGCGCACTGATCGAAGCCTTGAACAAGGCCAAGCCAGCCAGCAGCAAGGGTGTTTACCTGCGCAAGGTGGCTGTGTCCTCCACCATGGGCGTTGGCGCCCGTGTTGAAGTGGCCAGCATCAACGCTCAAGCTTCCGCTTAATTGCGAAAAGTTTGCGCAGCGCGAGTCTGGCGCTGTGCTTAAAGATTGGTGGGGCGAATGGGGCTTAGGTCCCGTTCGCGTCATCCAAGACCGCTGGCGTGAATGCTTTCGGGCATTCGCTTAATGGAAGGTTGAATTCCGGTTCGACTTGAAGCCAGCGCAGATGGCGGTCCCGCTGAAAAGGATTGATTTGTGTCCCCCTACAAGGTGGGCACAGGTTGCCTGGACAGAAGGTCGCTGAACCCGGGTGTGTCTGGAGTCGCAAGACAAAGGACACGTTTTTTGTGAGGAGTAGACCTTGAGTCTCAATCGCAACGAGAAAGCAGCCGTCGTTACGGATGTGGCAGCCCAAGCGGCAAAGTCGCAGACCCTGGCGTTGGCCGAATACCGTGGCCTCACCGTTGATCACCTGAACAAGCTGCGCGTCGAAGCGCGTGCCAAGGGTGTGTATCTTCACGTGCTGAAGAACACCCTGGCGCGTCGTGCTGTCGCCGGTACACCGTTCGAGTGCGCCTCGGAGAGCATGGTCGGCCCGCTGATCTATGGCTTTTCTGAAGACGCTGTGGCCGCGGCCAAAGTCATTGCTGACTTTGCCAAGACCAACGACAAACTGATCATCAAAGGCGGCGCCTACGGTGGCAAGGCTCTGGATGTCAATGGCGTGAAAGCCTTGGCTTCGGTGCCCAGCAAGGAAGTCTTGCTGTCGCAACTGTTGGGTCTCATGCAGTCGCCCGTGTCGCGCTTCGCGCGCGTCGTGGCCGCTGTGGCCGAGCAACGTGGTGGTGCAGCTGCTCCGGCAGAAGCCGAAGCCGCGCCTGCTGCCTGAACGATCTGCTGTTAAAGCAACCATTAACTGAATCTAGGAGCCAAAAATGGCATTCGATAAAGACGCATTCATCACCGCCCTGGACGCTATGACCGTTCTGGAACTCAATGACCTGGTCAAGGCCATTGAAGAGAAGTTCGGCGTGTCCGCCGCTGCTATGGCCGCTCCCGCCGCTGGCGGCGCTGCTGGTGGCGCAGCTGCTGCTGAAGAGCAGACCGAGTTCAACGTGATCCTGGCTGACGTCGGCGCCAACAAGGTGTCGGTCATTAAGGCTGTTCGCGAAATCACCGGTCTGGGCCTGAAGGAAGCTAAGGACCTGGTTGACGCCGCTCCTAAGGCTGTCAAGGAAGGTGTTGCCAAGGCTGACGCTGAAGCCGCTAAGAAGAAGTTGGAAGAAGCTGGCGCCAAGGTCGACGTCAAGTAATGATCTTGCAAGCGGGCATGCTCGTCATGCCCACTTGTTTAGTTTTGACTCGCAAGCGGCTATGCTGCGACAGTCGCCCCTCCTGACGAGGGCCCAGGGCGACTCAGTGCACAGCAGTTTGAAGGGTTTGAAGGGGTGGCCTCACGGCCTCCCCTTTTAGCGTTTTCAAGGGTTAATCCGCTTGAGGATAGTTGAAAGCTTCGCGCGAGGTATGATGCGCGGTTCTTTCAAGTGTTCTCTGATCCGACTGCAGAGAACCGGTTTGGTCGGACTTCGGTTTCACATGAGCATGTGGCCGGGGTTGTCCGCCAGCGGTTGGTAGTGGCCAACCACCAAGCGCGAGCGCAATGCTCGAGTAGCCAGTCGCCGACGAAGCCCGTCCCACGGCCAGGGGTGGGCTCTCGACACGGAGTGTTTATGGCGCAAGCAACCCCCTATAGCTTTACCGAGCGCAAGCGAATCCGCAAGAGCTTCGGCAAGCGTGAGAGCGTTCTCAACGTTCCCTATTTGCTCACCATGCAGAAAGAGGCTTACGTCGCTTTCCTGCAAAAGGATGTTCCTCCCGCCAAGCGTAAGCCCGAAGGCTTGCAGGCAGCCTTCCTTTCCGCGTTCCCGATTGTTTCGCACAACGGTTTCGTGGAAATGAAATTCCTCGAATTCAATATCGCCAAGCCACCGTTTGACACTCGCGAGTGCCAGCAGCGTGGCTTGACCTATGCAGCCGCCGTGCGCGCGCGCCTGCAAATGATCATCTATGACCGTGAATCGCCCCAGGCGAAGACCGTCAAGGAAATCAAGGAACAAGAGGTCTACATGGGCGAAGTGCCCCTGATGACCGACTATGGTTCCTTCATCGTCAATGGCACCGAGCGTGTCATCGTCTCGCAGCTGCACCGTTCGCCCGGCGTGTTTTTCGAGCACGACAAGGGCAAGACCCACTCGTCCGGCAAGCTGCTGTTCTCGGCCCGTATCATTCCTTACCGCGGTTCGTGGTTGGACTTTGAATTCGACGCCAAGGACATCCTGTTCTTCCGCGTTGACCGCCGTCGCAAGATGCCGGTCACCATCCTGCTCAAGGCCATTGGCCTGAACCCCGAGCAGATCCTGGCCCACTTCTTCGTCTTCGACAACTTCCGTCTGATGGACGTGGGTGCGCAGATGGAATTCGTGGCCGACCGCCTGAAGGGCGAAGTCGCTCGCTTTGACATCACCGACAAGAGCGGTGCCGTCATCGTCGAGAAGGACAAGCGCATCACCGCGCGCCACACCCGTCAGCTGGAGCAGTCTGGCACTCAGCACGTCACCGTGCCCGAAGACTTCCTGCTCGGCCGCGTGCTGGCCAAGAATATGGTCGACGGCGACACCGGCGAAATCATCGCCAAGGCCAATGACGAGCTGACCGATGCGCTGCTGAAGAAGCTGCGCGCCGCTGGCATCAAGGACGTCCAGTGCCTGTTCACCAATGAACTGGACGAAGGCGCCTACATCAGCCAAACCCTGGCCACCGACGAAACCTTCGACCAGCTGGCTGCCCGCGTCGCCATCTACCGCATGATGCGCCCCGGCGAGCCGCCGACGGAAGACGCCGTCGAAGCGCTGTTCAACCGTCTGTTCTACAACGCTGACACCTACGATCTGTCGCGCGTGGGCCGGATGAAGTTCAACGCCCGTGCCGGCCGCGACACGCCGGAAGGCGCGATGACGCTGTCCAACGAGGACATCCTGGACGTCGTCAAGATCCTGGTCGAGCTGCGCAATGGCCGCGGCGAAGTCGATGACATCGACCACTTGGGCAATCGTCGCGTGCGCTGCGTGGGTGAGCTGGCCGAGAACCAGTACCGCTCGGGCCTGGCTCGTATCGAAAAGGCCGTCAAGGAACGTCTGGGCCAGGCCGAGACCGAAGCCCTGATGCCGCATGACCTGATCAACAGCAAGCCGATCTCGGCGGCACTGAAGGAATTCTTCGGTGCCTCGCAGCTGTCGCAGTTCATGGACCAAACCAACCCGCTGTCGGAAATCACGCACAAGCGTCGTGTTTCCGCCCTCGGCCCTGGCGGTTTGACGCGTGAGCGCGCAGGCTTTGAAGTCCGCGACGTGCACCCGACTCACTACGGTCGTGTCTGTCCAATCGAAACGCCTGAAGGCCCGAACATTGGTCTGATCAACTCCTTGGCTCTGTACGCACAGCTGAACGAGTACGGCTTCCTGGAAACGCCTTACCGTCGCGTCGTTGATGGCAAGGTGACGACCCAGATCGACTATCTGTCGGCCATCGAAGAAGGCAAGTACGTGATCGCCCAGGCGAACGCGACACTGAGCACCGAAGGCTCGCTGACCGACGAACTGGTGTCGGCTCGTGAGAACGGCGAATCGGTGCTGACCTCGCCCGAGCGTATCCAGTACATGGACGTGGCGCCGACTCAGATCGTGTCCGTTGCGGCCTCGCTGGTGCCATTCCTCGAGCACGACGATGCGAACCGCGCATTGATGGGCGCCAACATGCAGCGTCAAGCGGTGCCAATCCTGCGTCCTGAAAAGGCCATGGTCGGTACTGGTGTTGAACGTGTGGCGGCCAAGGACTCGGGCACTGTGGTGGCCGCGCGTCGCGGCGGTGTGGTTGACTATGTCGACACCAACCGTATCGTGATTCGCGTTCGCGACGAAGAAACGGTGGCGGGTGAAGTCGGCGTCGACATCTACAACCTGATCAAGTATCAGCGTTCCAACCAGAACACCAATATTCACCAGCGTCCGATCGTGAAGCGTGGTGATCGCGTGGCTGCCGAAGACATCATTGCTGACGGCGCCTCGACCGACATCGGTGAATTGGCGCTGGGCCAGAACATGCTGGTCGCCTTCATGCCTTGGAACGGCTATAACTTCGAAGACTCGATCTTGATCTCGGAGCGTGTGGTTGCTGAAGATCGCTACACCTCGATTCACATCGAAGAGTTGGTGGTCAATGCACGTGACACCAAGCTGGGCAGCGAAGAAATCACCCGCGACATCCCGAACTTGTCCGAGCAACAACTCGGCCGTTTGGACGAGTCGGGCATTGTTTACGTCGGTGCTGAAGTCACCGCCGGCGACGTGCTGGTCGGCAAGGTCACGCCTAAGGGCGAAACCACGCTGACTCCGGAAGAGAAGCTGCTGCGCGCCATCTTCGGCGAGAAGGCTTCCGACGTGAAAGACACGTCCCTGCGTGTCGACCAAGGCACCTCGGGCACCGTCATCGACGTTCAGGTCTTCACCCGTGAAGGCATCCAGCGTGACAAGCGCGCTCAGCAAATTATTGATGATGAGCTGAAGCGCTTCCGTCTGGACCTGAACGATCAGTTGCGCATCGTGGAGGCTGACTCCTTCGACCGTATCGAGAAGTTGCTGGTGGGCCGCGTTGCCAATGGTGGTCCGCAGAAGATCGCCAAGGGCACCGTGATCGACAAGGCCTATCTGGCTGGCGTTGAGAAGTTCCACTGGTTCGACATCCGTCCTGCGGAAGACGACATCGCCAATCAGCTGGAAAGCATCAAGAACTCGCTGGAGCAGACTCGCCACAGCTTCGACTTGGCCTTCGAAGAGAAGCGCAAGAAGTTGACGCAAGGCGACGAGCTGCCCGCTGGCGTGCTGAAGATGGTCAAGGTTTACCTGGCCGTCAAGCGTCGCTTGCAGCCGGGTGACAAGATGGCCGGCCGTCACGGCAACAAGGGTGTTGTGTCCAAGATCACTCCGATCGAAGACATGCCTTATATGGCCGACGGCACTACCGCTGACATCGTGCTGAACCCGCTGGGCGTGCCTTCGCGGATGAACGTGGGTCAGGTGCTGGAAGTTCACTTGGGCTGGGCCGGTAAGGGTATTGGCCAGCGCATCGGCGACATGCTGCAGCAAGAAGCCCGTGTGGCCGAACTGCGCAAGTTCTTCGACGAGCTGTACAACCAGTCCGGCGGCAAGAAGGAACACTTGGAGGACCTGAACGACGAAGAAATCGTCGAGATGGCCAAGAACCTGAGCAACGGCGTGCCCTTCGCAACGCCCGTGTTTGACGGCGCCAAGGAAGATGAAATCCGCGCCATGCTGAAGCTGGCTTATCCGGACGACATCGCCCTGAAGAAGGGTCTGACCGAGACGCGCACTCAGGCTTACCTGTCTGATGGCCGCACCGGCGAGCGCTTTGAGCGCCCGACCACGGTGGGCTATATGCACGTGCTGAAGCTGCACCACTTGGTGGACGACAAGATGCACGCCCGTTCGACTGGCCCGTACAGCTTGGTCACGCAGCAGCCGCTGGGTGGTAAGGCTCAGTTCGGTGGCCAGCGTTTCGGTGAGATGGAAGTGTGGGCGCTGGAAGCTTACGGCGCCTCTTACATCCTGCAGGAAATGCTGACGGTCAAGTCCGACGACGTGAATGGCCGTACCAAGGTGTACGAATCCATCGTCAAGGGTGAGCACACGATCGAAGCCGGCATGCCGGAGTCGTTCAATGTGTTGGTCAAGGAAATCCGGTCGCTCGGTATCGATATTGAGTTGGAACGCAACTAAGAGCTTTGTGTGACAGAGCGCCGCTGCGGCGGCCGCTCTGTTCCTCTTTGTTTTTCAGATTCGTTTCCAACCACAAATTAGGAGAAAGCCATGAAAGGCTTACTGGACCTGTTCAAGCAGTTCACCCCGGATGAACACTTCGACGCCATCAAGATCGGGCTTGCATCGCCCGAGAAGATTCGCTCGTGGTCTTTCGGTGAAGTGAAGAAGCCTGAGACCATCAACTACCGCACCTTCAAGCCCGAGCGTGATGGCCTGTTCTGCGCCAAGATCTTTGGCCCGATCAAGGACTATGAGTGCTTGTGCGGCAAGTACAAGCGCCTGAAGCACCGCGGCGTGATCTGCGAGAAGTGCGGCGTTGAAGTCACTCAGACCAAGGTTCGTCGCGACCGCATGGGTCACATCGACCTGGCCGCGCCTTGCGCTCACATCTGGTTCCTGAAGTCCCTGCCTTCGCGCTTGGGCTTGGTGCTGGACATGACGCTGCGTGACATCGAACGCGTGCTGTACTTTGAAGCGTATGTGATCGTTGACCCCGGCATGACCCCGCTGAAGAAGTTCGCGATCATGACCGAAGACGACTACGACGCGAAGCGCCTGGAATTCGGTGACGAATTCATCGCGCTGATGGGCGCCGAAGGCATCAAGAAGTTGCTGGAAGAGATGGACCTCGACATCGAGATCGATCGCCTGCGCAACGACATGACCGGCTCCGAGCTGAAGGTCAAGAAGAACTCCAAGCGCCTCAAGGTCATGGAGGCCTTCAAGCGTTCGGGCATCAAGCCGAACTGGATGGTGCTGGAAGTGCTGCCCGTGTTGCCGCCGGACCTGCGTCCGCTGGTGCCGCTGGACGGCGGCCGTTTCGCGACCTCCGACCTGAACGACTTGTATCGTCGCGTCATCAACCGCAACAACCGTCTGGCTCGCCTGCTGGAGTTGAAGGCCCCTGAGATCATCGTGCGCAACGAAAAGCGCATGTTGCAGGAAGCCGTGGACTCGCTGCTGGACAACGGTCGTCGCGGCAAGGCCATGACCGGCGCCAACAAGCGCGCACTGAAGTCCTTGGCCGACATGATCAAGGGCAAGGGCGGTCGTTTCCGTCAGAACTTGCTGGGTAAGCGCGTCGACTACTCGGGCCGTTCGGTCATCGTGGTGGGCCCAACCCTGAAGCTGCATCAGTGCGGTCTGCCCAAGCTGATGGCCCTGGAGCTGTTCAAGCCTTTCATCTTCTCGCGCCTCGAAGCCATGGGCATCGCGACGACGATCAAGGCCGCCAAGAAGGAAGTCGAATCCGGCTCCGCCGTGGTCTGGGACATCCTGGAAGAGGTCATCAAGGAGCACCCGGTTCTGTTGAACCGTGCGCCTACGCTGCACCGCTTGGGCATTCAGGCTTTTGAGCCTGTGCTGATCGAAGGCAAGGCCATCCAACTGCACCCACTCGTTTGCTCGGCCTTCAACGCCGACTTCGACGGTGACCAGATGGCTGTTCACGTGCCGCTGTCGATCGAAGCGCAGATGGAAGCCCGCACGCTGATGCTGGCTTCCAACAACGTGCTGTTCCCGGCCTCCGGCGAACCGTCGATCGTGCCCTCGCAAGACGTGGTGCTGGGTCTGTACTACGCGACCCGCGAGCGCATCAACGGCAAGGGCGAAGGCATGGTCTTCTCGGACATCTCCGAGCTGATTCGCGCCCTGGAAAACGGTGCGGTTGAAATCACCGCCCGTATCAACGTACGCATGGTTCAGTACACCAAGGGTGCGGCTGAAGGCGAGTGGATCCCTGAGACCAAGCTGGTGAGCACGACCGTCGGTCGCGCCCTGCTGAGCGAAATCTTGCCCAAGGGTCTGCCGTTCTCGAACATTGACAAGGCGCTGAAGAAGAAAGAAATTTCGCGCCTGATCAATACTTCGTTCCGCAAATGCGGTCTGAAGGAGACCGTGGTCTTGGCAGACAAGCTGCTGCAAAGCGGTTTCCGTCTGGCCACACGCGCCGGTATCTCGATCGCTGTGGACGACATGTTGGTGCCGCCAGAGAAGCAAAAGCTGATCGAGCGCGCCGAGAAGGAAGTCAAGGAAATCGAGCAGCAGTACATCTCCGGTCTGGTGACAGCCGGCGAGCGCTACAACAAGGTGGTGGACATCTGGGGCAAGACCGGCGACGAAGTCGGCAAGGTCATGATGAGCCAGCTGTCCAAGCAAAAGACCACCGACCGTCATGGCGCACAAGTGGATCAAGAGTCCTTCAACTCGATCTACATGATGGCCGACTCGGGCGCTCGCGGTTCTGCGGCTCAGATTCGTCAGTTGGCTGGTATGCGGGGCCTGATGGCCAAGCCGGATGGCTCGATCATCGAGACGCCAATTACGGCGAACTTCCGCGAAGGCCTGAACGTGTTGCAGTACTTCATCTCCACCCACGGTGCTCGTAAGGGTCTGGCGGATACGGCTTTGAAGACTGCGAACTCGGGTTACCTGACTCGTCGTCTGGTGGACGTGACGCAAGACTTGGTGGTGATCGAAGACGATTGCGGTACCGACAACGGTATGGCGATGCGCGCCTTGGTCGAAGGTGGTGAAGTGATCGAATCGCTGCGCGACCGCGTGTTGGGTCGTGTCACAGCCATCGACGTGCTGCACCCCGAGACCCAAGCCGTCGTCTTGCCTGCCCTGAGCATGCTGGACGAAGACACCCTCGACATGCTGGAAACGCATGGCGTGGACGAAATCAAGGTCCGCACGCCGCTGACTTGCGCGACACGCTACGGCTTGTGCGCTCATTGCTATGGCCGCGACCTGGGTCGTGGTGGCTTGGTCAACATCGGTGAAGCTGTCGGCGTGATCGCCGCTCAGTCGATCGGTGAACCAGGTACACAGCTGACCATGCGTACCTTCCACATCGGTGGTGCGGCTTCGCGTGCAGCAGTGGCTTCGAGCGTGGACGCCAAGTCTGAAGGTTTGATTGGTTTCAACGCCACCATGCGTTACGTGACCAACGGCAAGGGCGAGTTGGTGGTGATTAGCCGTTCCGGCGAAATCATCATTGCTGACCCGCACGGCCGTGAGCGTGAGCGTCACAAGGTGCCTTACGGTGCCGTGTTGAGCATCCGTGCAGATCAGGCCGTCAAGGCCGGTACCATCCTCGCCAACTGGGATCCGCTGACCCGTCCGATCATTACCGAATTCGCCGGTCAGGCGAAGTTCGAGAATGTGGAAGAGGGCGTCACCGTGGCCAAGCAGGTCGACGAAGTGACCGGTTTGTCGACTCTGGTGGTGATCGACGCCAAGCGTCGTGGTGCCGCCAAGGTCGTGCGCCCGCAGGTCAAGCTGTTGGACGTCAATGGCAACGAAGTCAAGATCCCTGGCACCGACCACTCGGTGACCATCGGCTTCCCGGTGGGCTCGCTGATTCAAGTGCGCGACGGCCAGGATCTGGCTCCGGGCGAAGTGCTGGCGCGTATCCCGATGGAAGGTCAGAAGACTCGAGACATTACCGGCGGTCTGCCGCGTGTGGCCGAGTTGTTCGAAGCCCGTTCGCCGAAGGATGTGGGCGTGCTGGCCGAGATCACCGGTACGGTGTCCTTCGGTAAGGAGACCAAGGGCAAGAACCGCCTGGAAATCACCGACCCCGATGGCAAGAAGCACGAAGAGCTGGTGCCCAAGGAAAAGAACATCTTGGTGCACGAAGGCCAGGTGGTCAACCGCGGCGAATTGATTGTGGACGGCGCTGCCGACCCACAAGACATCCTGCGCCTGCTGGGCATGGAAGAGCTGGCTCGCTACATCGTTGACGAAGTGCAGGACGTGTATCGCTTGCAAGGTGTGAAGATCAACGACAAGCACATCGAGGTGATCGTTCGCCAGATGCTGCGTCGAGTTCAGATCGTCAACCCGGGCGATTCCAAGTACATCATCAACGAGCAGGTCGAGCGTTCGGAACTGCTGGATACCAACGATCGTCTGCGCAAGGAAGGCAAGCTGATTGCCACCCATGTGGACGTGCTGATGGGTATCACCAAGGCTTCGCTGTCGACCGACTCCTTCATCTCTGCGGCTTCCTTCCAGGAAACCACCCGCGTGCTGACCGAGGCTGCCATCATGGGCAAGCGCGACGAGCTGCGCGGCTTGAAGGAAAACGTCATCGTCGGCCGTTTGATTCCTGCTGGTACTGGTATGGCTTTCCACCGTGCCCGTTACGCCAAGGAGAAGATGGACGACGCCGAGCGTCGCGCCATTGCTCAGCAAGAAGCCGAGGAATTGGCTTCTGCGCAAATGGCGCATGTGGATGCAGGTGCCGAAGGATCGGCAGAGTAAGCTCCAAAGAGCGGTGCTCAGCACTGCTCTTTTATCCGAACTCTTTCGGCAAAAGGCCGCCCTCGGGCGGCCTTTTTTATTCCGGGAAGGATTTCGAGTGGAGGTGAATCCACTTCTCAGGACTCAGGACTTCCAATCCCACCTTGGCTGCTCGCTTGGCAAGAGCCAACACGGCTCGGTCCCTCGAAATCAGCCATCGCGAGCCCGAGGCCAGGGCTAGATCAATGAACATCTGATCGTCCTTGTCGCGGCAAACCAAACGTACCGCAGGCGGCGGGACTGAGGCCATCAGGTGGCAGTGCTGCTCGAACATGCGCACGATGTATTCCAGGTCGGGCCCATAGCTGCTCGCGATGCCTCGACCCAGGACGTGCAACATTTCCTCCCGCATGTTCATCAGCCCAAGCCATCGCAGCGCCCCTGATTCCACCCGTTCCACAATCGGGCTCACTGCCGGATTCTTGAACACCAACCAATCCATGACGACTTGGGTGTCAATGACCGTCTTAATGCCGCCGTCGTAACTCGGGTTTACTGGAGTAGAGGATTGTTCAAGCATGAACCAGGAGAAGGAGAGGGGGTGAATAAGGCGGCGGGGCGATAGGGAAAGATGGCTTTCCCTCCAGTCTTTAGACGCAAAAGCCCCGGGCACAAGGCCGGCAGGGGCCGCGGAAAGTACTGGGCTTGTATCTTAATAGTGATTTGGTCTACAATCGCAGGCTCTTCGGCAGGCCTTGCTGCGCATTTCGCGTGGCCAAATCACCTTGTTGCGAGTGACTTCAAGGATTTTGAGGCCGGCGCGACACCGTTATTTCAAGGTTTGCGCTCATTCTGAGCGACTCTGCCGAAGCGTGTGACTTCAAACGGGAACAAGTTACCTATGCCAACCATCAATCAGCTCGTGCGCCACGGCCGTCAGGCCGAGGTCACGAAATCCAAGTCGCCGGCAATGCAGAATTGCCCGCAGCGCCGCGGCGTTTGCACCCGCGTCTACACCACGACTCCTAAGAAGCCTAACTCCGCTTTGCGTAAGGTTGCTAAGGTTCGTTTGACCAATGGTTTCGAGGTCATCTCGTACATTGGCGGTGAAGGCCACAATCTGCAAGAGCACAGCGTTGTGCTCGTGCGCGGCGGTCGTGTCAAGGACTTGCCAGGTGTGCGTTACCACATCGTGCGCGGTTCGCTGGACTTGCAAGGCGTGAAAGACCGCAAGCAGTCGCGTTCCAAGTACGGTGCCAAGCGTCCGAAGAAGTAATCAAAGAGTCACCCGGTTCCTGCATCATGCGGGCGCCAGGCGTTTTTGCGGTTTCGATGTCATCCATTAAGGATGCAGCAAACCGAGTAAGTGGATGGTCCCAGATGTCGGTGATCGTCCAACGGTGCAGGGCATAAGCCCGTACCAACTGAAGCATAAGGAAGAATCCCATGCCACGTCGTCGCGAAGTACCCAAGCGCGAGATCCTGCCTGATCCAAAATTCGGCAATGTTGATCTGTCCAAGTTCATGAACGTCATCATGGAATCGGGCAAGAAGGCTGTTGCAGAGCGCATCATTTACGGCGCCCTGGAACAAGTCGAAAAGAAGGTCGGCAAGGACCCAATGGAAGTGTTCTTGGTCGCGTTGAACAACGTCAAACCAATGGTCGAAGTGAAGTCACGCCGCGTTGGCGGTGCGAACTACCAAGTTCCCGTGGAAGTTCGCCCTGTCCGCCGGATGGCTCTGGCCATGCGATGGTTGAAAGAATCGGCTCGCAAGCGTGGTGAGAAGTCCATGTCTCAGCGTCTGGCCAATGAACTGCTGGAAGCGGCCGAAGGCCGTGGCGGCGCCATGAAGAAGCGTGACGAAGTTCACCGCATGGCCGAAGCCAACAAGGCGTTCTCGCACTTCCGCTTCTAAACTACTTCGACTCAGCCGCCTCGGGTTTCTACTGACCCGTTGGCGGCTCCTGCCTTTCTGGAGTGACATCATGGCACGCAAGACCCCCATCGAGCGCTACCGCAATATCGGTATCTCGGCGCACATCGACGCTGGCAAGACCACGACGACCGAGCGTATCCTCTATTACACCGGTGTGAACCACAAGATCGGTGAAGTGCATGATGGCGCCGCCACCATGGACTGGATGGAGCAAGAGCAAGAGCGCGGCATCACGATTACCTCGGCTGCCACGACCTGCTTCTGGAAGGGCATGGACGCTTCGCGCCCCGAGCACCGCATCAACATCATCGACACCCCCGGACACGTTGACTTCACCATTGAAGTTGAGCGTTCGATGCGCGTGTTGGACGGCGCCTGCATGGTTTACTGTGCAGTGGGCGGCGTGCAGCCCCAGTCGGAAACTGTTTGGCGTCAGGCCAACAAGTACAAAGTGCCGCGTCTGGCCTTTGTGAACAAGATGGACCGTACCGGTGCCAACTTCTACAAGGTCGTGGACCAAATGAAGGCTCGCCTGAAGGCGAACCCGGTTCCCGTCGTGTTGCCGATCGGCGCCGAAGAAAACTTCAAGGGCGTGATCGACTTGATGGTCATGAAGGCCATCTACTGGGATGAAGCTTCCCAGGGCATGAAGTTTGACTATCGTGAGATCCCTGCTGAGTTGCAGGCTGAAGCTCAAAAGTGGCGCGACAACCTGGTTGAAGCCGCCGCCGAGTCGAACGAAGACATGATGAACAAGTACCTGGAAACCGGCGAGCTGAGCGAAGCCGAGATCCTGGAAGGCATCCGTGCCCGTACCTTGGCTGCTGAAATCCAGCCAATGTTCTGCGGTACCGCGTTCAAGAACAAGGGCGTGCAGCGCATGCTGGACGGCGTGCTGGACTTCATGCCTTCGCCGATCGACGTGCCACCAGTTCCGGGCACCGACGAGAACGATGCGCCTGACAGCCGTGAAGCGTCGGACAGTGCCAAGTTCTCGGCGCTGGCTTTCAAGCTGATGACTGACCCCTATGTTGGTCAGCTGACTTTCGTGCGCGTGTATTCCGGCGTGTTGAAGTCGGGCGACTCGGTCTACAACCCGATTCGCGGCAAGAAGGAGCGTATCGGTCGTATTCTGCAGATGCACGCCAACCAGCGTGAAGAAATCTCGGAAATTCTGGCCGGCGACATCGCTGCTTGCGTGGGTCTGAAGGACGTGACCACCGGCGAAACCCTGTGCGATCCCGAGTCCATCATCACCTTGGAAAAGATGGTGTTCCCTGAGCCTGTGATTTCTCAGGCCGTGGAACCCAAGACCAAGGCTGACCAGGAAAAGATGGGTATCGCCCTGGGCCGTTTGGCCAAGGAAGATCCTTCTTTCCGCCTGCGTACCGACGAAGAATCGGGCCAGACCATCATTTCCGGCATGGGCGAGTTGCACCTGGAAATTATTGTCGACCGCATGAAGCGTGAGTTCGGTGTGGAAGCCAACGTCGGCAAGCCGCAAGTGGCTTACCGCGAAACCATCCGCAAGACCGCAACCGATGTCGAAGGCAAGTTCGTTCGCCAGTCCGGTGGTAAGGGTCAATACGGTCACGTTGTGCTGACCGTTGAGCCGCAAGAAGCCGGCAAGGGCTTCGAGTTCGTCGACGCGATCAAGGGCGGTGTGGTTCCTCGCGAATTCATCCCTGCGGTTGAAAAGGGCGTTATCGACAGCCTGCCGAACGGCGTGCTGGCCGGTTTCCCGGTTGTGGACGTGAAGGTCACGCTGACTTTCGGTTCCTACCACGAAGTGGACTCGAACGAGAACGCCTTCAAGATGGCTGCTTCGATGGGCTTCAAGGAAGGCTGCCGCAAGGCTTCGCCAGTGATCCTGGAGCCGATGATGGCTGTTGAAGTTGAGACGCCTGAAGACTATGCCGGTAACGTGATGGGCGACCTGTCCAGCCGTCGCGGTATGGTTCAAGGTATGGACGACATGGTCGGCGGCGGCAAGGTCATCAAGGCCGAAGTCCCGCTGTCGGAAATGTTCGGCTACTCGACGACCCTGCGTTCCGCAACGCAAGGCCGCGCGACCTACACCATGGAGTTCAAGCACTACAGCGAAGCTCCGAAGAACGTGGCTGACGCCATCATTACCGCTCGCGGTAAGTAAGTCCTCTAAGGCGCTGGGCTCGAATCGAAGCCCGGCGCTTTTCCTCATTTGAGATCGTCTTCGTCAATGTCTACCCGGTTGCCAGTCGCTGGGATCAAAAGGCTTGATGGAAACGCTAAACCCTGAGACTGGCAAACTGTTCTTTTTGGAGCAATACCATGGCAAAGAGTAAATTCGAACGCACCAAGCCGCACGTCAACGTCGGCACCATCGGTCACGTGGACCATGGCAAGACCACTCTGACGGCTGCGATCGCAACCGTGCTGTCGAAGAAGTTCGGCGGCGAGGCCAAGGCCTATGACCAGATCGACGCTGCGCCTGAAGAAAAGGCTCGCGGCATCACGATCAACACCGCTCACGTCGAGTACGAAACCGCTGGCCGTCACTACGCCCACGTGGACTGCCCCGGCCACGCTGACTATGTGAAGAACATGATCACCGGCGCCGCTCAGATGGACGGCGCTATTCTGGTGTGCTCGGCCGCTGACGGCCCAATGCCCCAGACTCGCGAGCACATCCTGTTGGCTCGTCAGGTCGGCGTGAAGTACATCATCGTCTTCCTGAACAAGTGCGACATGGTGGATGACGCTGAGTTGCTGGAACTGGTCGAAATGGAAGTGCGCGAGCTGCTGTCCAAGTACGACTTCCCTGGCGACGATACCCCCATCATCAAGGGTTCGGCCAAGCTGGCTCTGGAAGGCGACACGGGCGATCTGGGCGAACAAGCCATCTTCCGTTTGGCCGACGCGCTGGACAGCTACATCCCTACGCCTGAGCGCGCCATGGACGGTGCTTTCTTGCTGCCGGTGGAAGACGTGTTCTCGATCTCGGGTCGCGGCACTGTGGTGACCGGTCGTATCGAGCGCGGCATCATCAAGGTCGGTGAAGAAATCGAAATCGTGGGTATCCGCGACGTTCAGAAGACCACCGTCACTGGCGTGGAAATGTTCCGCAAGCTGCTGGACCAAGGTCAAGCAGGCGACAACGTCGGCATCTTGCTGCGCGGCACCAAGCGTGAAGACGTCGAGCGCGGCCAAGTGCTGAGCAAGCCCGGTTCGATCAAGCCACACACTCACTTCACGGCTGAGGTGTATGTGCTGTCGAAGGAAGAAGGCGGCCGTCACACTCCGTTCTTCAACAACTACCGTCCTCAGTTCTACTTCCGTACCACGGACGTGACTGGCGCTGTTGAGCTGCCGGCCGACAAGGAAATGGTCATGCCTGGCGACAACGTCGGCATCACCGTGAAGCTGATCGCTCCGATCGCCATGGAAACCGGTCTGCGCTTCGCGATCCGCGAAGGTGGCCGTACCGTCGGTTCGGGCGTGGTTGCAACCATCATTGCCTAAGACTTTTGCGTGACCGGTCCGGCTTGTCATCTCGAGTGATGAGTCGGGCTTCACCAACTCCGCAGCTTCGGCTGCTCGCTCTTTGAAGGAATCGTCATGCAAAAGCAAAAGATCCGCATTCGCCTGAAGGCGTTTGATTACAAGCTGATCGATCAGTCGGCCGCTGAAATCGTTGAAACCGCCAAGCGCACTGGCGCGATCGTCCGTGGCCCCGTGCCGCTGCCGACTCGCATGCAGCGTTTCGACATTCTGCGTTCGCCGCACGTCAACAAGTCGTCGCGCGACCAGTTTGAAATCCGCACCCATCAGCGTCTGATGGACATCGTTGATCCGACCGACAAGACTGTTGATGCTTTGATGAAGCTCGACCTGCCTGCCGGCGTCGACGTTGAAATCAAGCTGCAGTAATTTCTGACGGCGCCGAACCTCCGGGTGCGGCCGGCAGAATTGCGAGAAGGGCAAGTCGAAAGACTTGCCCTTTTTCATTGGATGCTGGCGCTAAGACTTGCGTGACCTCTAGGGTTCACGCTATACTCGCCAGCTTTTCCGCGCTACTTCATTGTTGCGCGGGATTTGGCGCATCAAGCCAATGCCCTCCCGCAAGGAGGGCAAAGTCTTGGTGCACTGGTCAGCCCGGCCAATCGATGTCGGGTGTTTGCAAATGGCTTCCAGGGTCAAAACCTGTGGGGCTGGAGAAAAACCATGAGTCTAAGCAATCGTCTCGGATTGCTGGGCCGCAAGGTGGGCATGATGCGCATCTTCACAGACGACGGCGATGCCGTGCCTGTGACAGTGCTCGATGTGTCCGACAACCGCGTGTCCCAGATCAAGACCGTAGAAAACGACGGCTACACCGCCATTCAGGTGGTGTTCGGTTCGCGCAAAGCATCGCGCGTGACCAAGCCGGAAGCCGGCCACCTTGCTAAGGCAGGTGTTGAAGCCGGTCGTGTGATGAGCGAATTCCGCGTTGCCGCTGAAGTCGCCGCTGAATACAAGCTCGGCGCGCAAGTGCCTGTCTCGCTGTTCGCAGCGGGCCAACTGGTGGATGTGCAAGGCACTTCTATCGGTAAAGGCTTCGAAGGCACCATCAAGCGTCACAACTTCGCCTCGCAGCGTGCGTCCCACGGTAACAGCCGTTCGCACAATGTTCCTGGCTCCATCTCGATGGCGCAGGATCCGGGCCGTGTGTTCCCTGGCAAGAAGATGTCGGGTCACCTGGGTGACGTCACCGTGACTACACAAAACCTGGACATCGTGCGCGTTGACGAAGCTCGTCAATTGCTGCTGGTCCGCGGTGCTGTGCCTGGCGCCAAGAACGGCCACGTTGTCGTGCGCCCGGCTGTCAAGGTCAAGGTCAAGAAGGGAGCCAACTGATGCAGCTCGAGCTCCTGAATGAGCAAGGTCAGGCCACTGCCAAGGTGGACGCTCCTGACACGCTGTTTGCTCGCGATTACAACGAAGCCCTGGTTCACCAGGTGGTCGTGGCCTTCCAGGCCAATGCCCGCCAAGGTACCCGCGCTCAGAAGGACCGCGAACAAGTTAAGCACTCCACGAAGAAGCCTTTCCGTCAAAAGGGAACTGGCCGCGCTCGTGCGGGTATGACTTCCTCGCCTCTGTGGCGTGGCGGTGGTCGGATTTTCCCGAACATGCCTGATGAGAACTTCACGCACAAGCTGAACAAGAAGATGTATCGCGCCGGTATGGCCGCCATCTTGTCGCAGCTGGCCCGTGAAGGTCGCCTGGCTGTGGTCGATTCGATCACTCTGGAAGCCCCGAAGACCAAGCTGCTGGCTGCTAAGTTCAAGGCTATGGGCCTCGAATCGGTCATGCTGATCGCTGATCAGCTGGACGACAACCTGCTGTTGGCTTCGCGCAACCTCGCCAATGTCCTGGTCTGCGAGCCGCGTTATGCGGATCCGCTGTCGCTGGTCTTCTATAAGAAGGTTCTGGTGACTAAGGCCGCAATGGAGCAACTCAAGGAGATGCTGGCATGAGCGCCGTGAAATATTCTGAAGGCCGTTTGGCCTCGGTGCTGCTGGCTCCTATCGTGTCCGAAAAGGCCACGGCAGTTGCTGAGAAGCACAACCAAGTGTTGTTCAAGGTCCTGCGCGACGCCACCAAGCCCGAAATCAAGGCCGCTGTTGAACTGATGTTCAAGGTCGAGGTTGAGGCTGTGAACGTTGTTCAGGTCAAGGGCAAGGTCAAGCGTTTCGGCCGTTCCATCGGTCGCCGCGACCACGTCAAGAAGGCGTACGTGTCGCTGAAGGCGGGCCAAGAGCTCAACTTCTCCGGGGAGGCTGCGTAATGGCCGTCGTAAAAGTTAAGCCAACTTCACCAGGCCGCCGTGCCGTTGTGAAGGTGGTGCACTCGCACCTGCACAAGGGCGCGCCTGAGGCGTCGCTGCTTGAGCCGCAAAAGCAAAACTCTGGCCGTAACAACAACGGTCACATCACAGTTCGCCACAAGGGCGGTGGTCATAAGCACCACTACCGCGTGGTTGACTTCAAGCGCAACAAGGACGGCATCCCCGCCAAGGTTGAGCGCATTGAATACGACCCGAACCGTACGGCCCACATCGCTCTGGTGTGCTATGCCGACGGCGAGCGTCGCTACATCATCGCTCCGCGTGGCTTGGAAGTCGGTTCAACCATCTTGAGCGGCGCAGAAGCCCCGATCAAGGCTGGCAACACGCTGCCTATCCGCAACATCCCCGTCGGCTCGACCATTCACTGCGTCGAAATGCTGCCAGGCAAGGGTGCTCAGATCGCTCGCTCGGCTGGCGTGTCTGTGGTGCTGATGGCTCGCGAAGGCATCTACGCTCAGCTGCGTTTGCGCTCCGGTGAAGTTCGTCGTATCCACATCGATTGCCGCGCCACCATTGGTGAAGTGTCGAACGAAGAGCATCAGCTGCGCCAGTACGGCAAGGCCGGTGCGATCCGTTGGAAGGGCATCCGTCCGACCGTTCGTGGTACCGCCATGAACCCGGTGGATCACCCGCACGGTGGTGGTGAAGGTCGTACCGGTGAAGGCCAGGCGCCTGTGTCGCCGTGGAACACCCTCACGAAGGGCTTCCGCACTCGTAACAACAAGCGTACGCAGACGTTCATCGTTTCGCGTCGCAAGAAGTAAAGGGTAGGCCATGACTCGTTCACTGAAGAAGGGCCCGTTCATTGACCATCACCTCTTGGCTAAGGTCGAGAAGGCAGTGGCCAACAAGGACAAAAAGCCTATCAAGACTTGGTCGCGTCGTTCGACGATCTTGCCCGAATTCATCGGTCTGACGATCGCCGTCCACAACGGCAAGCAACACGTGCCGGTCTATGTGTCTGACCAGATGGTTGGCCATAAGCTGGGCGAATTCGCGCTGACCCGCACCTTCAAAGGCCACCCGGCCGACAAGAAGGCCGGGAAGAAATAAGGATGCCAACGATGGAAACCAAAGCAATCGTTCGCGGTGTTCGTCTTTCGTGTGATAAGGGCCGCCTGGTGGCTGACCTGATCCGCGGCAAGAAGGTGGACCACGCGCTGAACATCCTGGAATTCACCCAGAAGAAGGCGGCTGTCATCATCAAGAAGGCGCTGGAAAGCGCCATCGCCAACGCCGAGCACAACGACGGCGCTGACATTGATGAACTGAAAGTCACCACGATCTATGTGGAGCAAGGTGCCACGTTGAAGCGTTTCTCTGCCCGCGCTAAAGGCCGTGGCAACCGCATCAGCAAGCCTACCTGCCACATCTTCGTGTCGGTCGGCAACTGAAGGCTGAAGGAAGACTATGGGACAGAAAATACATCCGACCGGTTTTCGCCTGCCTGTCACCCGTAACTGGGCGTCGCGCTGGTACGCGTCGAACAAGAACTTCGCCACCATGCTGGCCGAAGATCTGCAAGTTCGCGACTACCTGAAGACCAAGCTCAAGAATGCTGCTGTTTCGCGCATTCTGATTGAGCGTCCGGCCAAGAACGCACGTATCACCATTTACTCGGCACGTCCGGGCGTGGTGATCGGCAAGAAGGGCGAGGACATTGAAAACCTGAAGGCCGAACTGACCAAGCGTCTGGGCGTGCCAGTGGCAGTGAACATCGAAGAAGTGCGCAAGCCTGAAATCGATGCTCAGCTGATCGCTGACTCGATCACCCAGCAGCTGGAAAAGCGCATCATGTTCCGTCGCGCTATGAAGCGTGCGATGCAGAACGCCATGCGTTTGGGCGCTCAGGGTATCAAGATCATGTCGTCCGGCCGTTTGAACGGCATCGAAATCGCTCGTTGCGAGTGGTACCGTGAAGGCCGCGTGCCTCTTCACACCCTGAAGGCTGACATCGACTACGGCTTCTCCGAAGCCAGTACGACGTACGGCATCATCGGCGTGAAGGTGTGGGTCTACCGTGGCGACCGCCTGGCTAACGGCGAAGCGCCTGTGATCAAGAGCGAAGCTGGTGAAGACGATCGTCGTCCACGCCGCAACGCCCGTCCTGGCGCCCCGGCTGGCCGTGGCCGCCCGGGTGGTGACCGTGGTCCGCGTGGTGAAGGTGGCGATAAGCCTGCCTCCGCCGGTGACGCAGCCCAGCCCGCTGCCAAGCGTGTCGTCCGCAAGGCCGCACCCGCTGGCGGCGAGGCCAAAGGAGAATAAACATGCTGCAACCAGCTCGTCGCAAATACCGCAAGGAGCAAAAGGGTCGTAACACTGGTGTTGCTACCCGCGGTGCTGCCGTTTCTTTCGGTGACTTCGGCCTGAAGGCTACCGAACGCGGCCGCCTGACGGCTCGTCAAATCGAAGCTGCACGTCGTGCAATCTCGCGCCATATCAAGCGCGGTGGTCGCATCTTCATCCGCATCTTCCCTGACAAGCCGATCTCCCAGAAGCCTGCCGAAGTCCGTATGGGTAACGGTAAGGGCAACCCGGAGTACTACGTCGCTGAGATTCAGCCTGGCAAGGTGCTCTACGAGATCAACGGTGTGCCGGAAGCTCTGGCTCGCGAAGCGTTCACTCTGGCTGCTGCAAAGCTGCCTTTGAGCTGCACCTTCGTGACGCGCCAGGTCGGCACCTGAAGCGGAGAACACCATGAAAGCATCTGAACTGCGTGGCAAGGATGTCGCTGCCTTGGAAAAGGAAGTGACTGACCTGCTGAAGGCCCATTTCGGCCTGCGCATGCAAAAGGCGACTCAACAGTTGACCAACCACACTGTGTTGGGCAACACGCGCCGCGACATCGCTCGTGTCAAGACCATCTTGAACGAGAAGAAGAAGGGAGCCGCGAAATGACGCAAGCTCAAGAGAAGAACACGCGTACCCTGGTGGGTCGTGTGGTCAGCGACAAGCGCTCCAAGACCGTGACCGTGCTGGTCGAGCGTCGTGCCAAGCACGAGCTCTACGGCAAGATCGTGGCCATGTCCCGCAAGTACCACGCTCATGATGAGAATGGCGAGTACAAGATGGGCGATGTCGTCGAAATCGCTGAGGGTCGTCCTCTGTCGAAGACCAAGAGCTGGGTTGTGACTCGCTTGGTCGAAAAGGCTCAAATCGTTTGATTTGCCTTGAAAGCCTAGGTGGCGTGGGGGCTTGAGTCTCCTGTCACCTGGAACGGTCGGAACGCTGGAATACTGGCGGCCGGCCGTTTTTTTTCGCCATTAATGTTTCTCAATACGCATCAGGAGCTAGTCCATGTTGAAGATCGGTGATCGTTTGCCCGCAGGCACCTTGAAGGAATTTATCGAAGTCGAGGGCAATGGCTGCACCTTGGGCCCCAATGCTGTTGACGTGGCTTCGGCGACCGCAGGCAAGACGATCGCTGTGTTTGCGCTGCCCGGTGCCTTCACGCCTACGTGTTCTGCAAAGCATGTGCCGGGCTATGTTGAGCATGCTGCAGCCTTGAAGGCCGCCGGCGTCGATGAAATCTGGTGCATCTCTGTCAACGATGCATTTGTGATGGGTGCATGGGCACGCGATCAAGCGACAGGTTCCGCGGTTCGCATGATGGCGGATGGCAATGCTGATTTCACTCAGGCCGTGGGCCTGACCTTGGACCTCGCTGCGCATGGCATGGGTCTGCGCTCGCAGCGCTATTCCATGCTCGTGGTTGATGGCATGGTCAAGACTTTGAACATCGAAGGTCCCGGCAAGTTCGAGGTCAGCGACGCAGCAACCATGCTGGCGCAGGCTCAGGCCAAATAATCATTTCGTGCGTGGATGAAAGAGGGTCGCCAGCGTGCTGCCTGGCGACTCCTAAAGTTTTTTCGGTAAGTCGCTTGACGAGCCGATGGCTTTTGATGCACAATCTAAAGCTTCGCCGAACGCAAGGCGCATCTAGTGATGCGTTAAGGCCTCGGATCCGCCCTCAACTGCTGGGCGCATGACCCACACGGGTGTGTGGTAAGTGCGTTTGGTCAACGGGCCCAAGACTGACCGATGATTTTGCTGGCCTGCGGGCGGCGGATGATTTGGGATAAGTTGGGGATAGACATGATTCAAATGCAATCGCGACTCGACGTCGCGGACAACACTGGCGCCAAATCCGTCATGTGCATCAAGGTGCTGGGTGGTTCCAAGCGCCGTTATGCCGGCATTGGTGACATCATCAAGGTCAGCATCAAAGAAGCTGCTCCTCGTGCCCGCGTGAAAAAGGGTGAGGTTTACAGCGCTGTGGTCGTTCGTACCGCCAAGGGTGTTCGTCGTCAAGACGGCTCGCTGGTGAAGTTCGACGGCAATGCCGCTGTGCTGCTGAATGCCAAGCTCGAGCCGATCGGCACGCGCATCTTCGGCCCGGTGACGCGTGAACTGCGTACCGAGCGCTTCATGAAGATCGTGTCGCTGGCGCCTGAGGTGCTCTGAGCGCGGCCACAGTAAAAGGTATTGCCATGAACAAGATTCGCACAGGCGATCAGGTCATTGTTTTGACCGGTCGCGACAAGGGCAAGCGTGGCGCAGTTGCGTCTCGCGTTGATGCCGACCACCTCGTGGTGGAAGGCGTGAATATCGTCAAGAAGCACGTCAAGCCGAACCCCATGAAGGGTACGACTGGCGGTGTTGTTGAGAAGACGATGCCTATTCATCAATCCAACGTGGCGATTTTTAACGCTGCATCCGGCAAAGCCGATCGCGTGGGCATCAAGCTCGCAGCCGATGGCAAGAAGGTGCGCGTTTTCAAGTCGACCGGCGAAGAGATCAAGGCTTAAGGGGTTCGACATGGCTCGTTTGCAAGAGTTTTATCGCGAAAAAGTTGTGCCCGACCTCTCGGCTAAGTTTGGCTACAAGTCGGTCATGGAAGTGCCGCGCATCACCAAGATCACCCTGAACATGGGTGTCAGTGAAGCCGTTGCGGACAAGAAGGTTATGGATCACGCCGTGGGCGACCTGACCAAGATCGCTGGCCAGAAGCCTGTGGTGACGAAGTCGAAGAAGGCTATCGCCGGCTTCAAGATTCGTGACTCGGTGCCTATCGGTTGCATGGTCACTCTGCGTGGCGTTCAGATGTATGAATTCCTGGACCGCTTTGTGACCATTGCCCTGCCTCGCGTTCGTGACTTCCGGGGTATCTCGGGTCGCTCGTTCGATGGTCGTGGCAACTACAACATCGGCGTGAAAGAGCAGATCATTTTCCCCGAAATCGACTACGACAAGGTGGATGCTCTGCGTGGGCTGAATATCAGCATCACCACTTCCGCCAAGACGGACGACGAGTGCAAGGCCCTGTTGGCTGCATTCAAGTTCCCGTTCAAGAACTGAGGTGATTTGTGGCTAAAACTTCTCTCATCCAACGTGAGCTCAAGCGTGATGCGCTGGTTGCCAAGTTCGCTAAGAAATATGCGGACCTGAAGGCGATCATCAATGACGCGAAGAAGTCTGACGAAGAGCGCTACATCGCTCGCCTGGAGCTGCAAAAGCTGCCTCGCAATGCCTACCCAACTCGTCAGCGTAACCGCTGCGCGTTGACTGGCCGTCCCCGCGGTACTTTCCGCAAGTTCGGCTTGGGCCGTAACAAGATTCGTGAGCTGGCCTTCAAGGGCGACATCCCCGGTGTCGTCAAGGCTAGCTGGTAATCGGCACGATTAGGAGATTTCGCAAATGAGCATGAGTGATCCTATCGCCGACATGTTGACCCGCATTCGCAACGCCCAGAGCGTTGAGAAGGTCACTGTCGTGATGCCGTCCTCTAAGTTGAAGGTGGCGATTGCTAAAGTCCTGAAGGACGAAGGCTATATCGACGGCTTCGCGGTGCGCGGTGAAGCCGCTCGCCCAGAGCTGGAGATCGCGTTGAAGTATTACGCTGGTCGCCCAGTGATTGAACGCATCGAACGCGTGAGCCGTCCTGGCCTGCGCATTTACAAGGGCCGCCACGACATCCCTCAGGTCATGAATGGCCTGGGTGTGGCGATTGTCACTACGCCTCAGGGCGTGATGACCGACCGCAAAGCACGTCAAGCCGGCATCGGCGGCGAAGTGCTCTGCTACGTCGCCTAAGCGCAAGGAGAGACACACAATGTCCCGCGTTGGAAAAATGCCGGTCGCCATCCCGCAAGGTGTGGACGTTACCGTTACTGCTGAGCAAATCAGCGTCAAGGGCTCGCTCGGTACGCTGGTGCGTCCGATCCATAGCCTGGTGTCGGTCAAGAACGAAGGCGGCAAGCTGAGCTTCGTTCCTAACGATGATTCCGCAGCTGCCGGTGCCATGAGTGGCACGGTGCGCGCACTGGTGGCCAATATGGTCAACGGCGTGAGCAAAGGCTTTGAGCGCAAGCTGAACCTGGTTGGCGTGGGTTTCCGCGCTCAGGCTCAGGGCCAGAAGCTCAATCTGCAAATTGGTTTCTCTCACCCCGTGGTGAAGGATATGCCGGCTGGTGTCAAGGTCGAGTGCCCGACACAAACCGAAATCCTGATCAAGGGTGCGGACCGCCAAGTGGTGGGTCAGGTTGCCGCTGAAGTGCGTGCATTCCGTCCGCCCGAGCCTTACAAGGGCAAGGGGATCCGCTATTCCGACGAGAAGGTCTCTCTCAAAGAGACCAAGAAGAAGTAAGGAGCAGCGCCATGATGACCAAAAAAGAACAGCGCATCCGTCGCTCGCGTCAGACTCGTGCTCGTATCGCCGTTCAACGCGTCGTGCGTTTGACGGTGTTCCGTTCCAATCTGCACATCTACGCCAGCGTCATTTCCGACGATGGCACCCGTGTGCTGGCCAGCGCATCGACTGCCGAGAAGGCAGTCCGCGAGCAGCTGGGTGGTTCGGGCAAGGGTGGCAATGTCGCCGCCGCTACCTTGATTGGCAAGCGTATCGCCGAAAAGGCGAAGGCTGCTGGCATTGAGAAGGTTGCATTCGATCGCGCAGGCTTTGCCTACCACGGTCGGGTGAAGGCCCTTGCCGAAGCAGCTCGCGAAGCCGGTCTGCAGTTCTGACGCTAAAAGGATTTCGAAATGGCAAAGTTTCAACCCCGCGTCCAGACCGAAGGTAACGACGACGGCCTGAAAGAAAAAATGATCGCGATCAACCGCGTGACCAAGGTTGTGAAGGGTGGTCGCACACTCAGCTTCGCAGCTTTGACCGTGGTTGGTGATGGTAACGGCCGTATCGGCATGGGCAAAGGCAAGGCGAAGGAAGTTCCTGTCGCCGTGCAAAAGGCCATGGAATCGGCTCGTCGCAACATGATCAATGTGAACCTGCGCAATGGTTCGATCCACCACAACGTGGTGGGTGAGCATGGTGCTTCCCGCGTCATGATGGTGCCGGCTGCTGCTGGTACCGGCGTGATTGCCGGCGGCCCAATGCGCGCTGTGTTCGAAGTGATGGGCGTGACCGACATCGTGACCAAGAGCCACGGTTCGACCAACCCCTACAACTTGGTTCGTGCCACTCTGGACGCGCTGAAGCGCTCCACGACGGCTGCTGAAATTGCTGCCAAGCGCGGCAAGTCGGTCGAAGACATTCTCGGCTGATTCGGCTGTACTGGAGAGACACATGTCTGACAAGAAAACTCTGACGGTCAAGTTGGTTCGCAGCCCGATCGGTACGCGTGCATCGCACCGCGCCACCGTGGTCGGTCTGGGCCTGCGCAAGATGAACAGCACCAGCGTGTTGGAAGACACGCCTGCAGTTCGCGGCATGATCAACAAGATCGCCTACCTCGTGCAGGTGCTGTAAGCGCCGACACGAACTGAGGACAAGAAGATGCAACTCAATACCATTCAACCCGCAGCTGGCGCCAAGCACTCCAAGCGTCGCGTGGGCCGTGGCATCGGCTCCGGTCTGGGCAAGACAGCCGGCCGTGGTCACAAGGGTCAGAAGTCGCGTGCTGGCGGCTACCACAAGGTGGGCTTCGAAGGCGGTCAAATGCCTCTGCAGCGCCGCTTGCCCAAGCGCGGTTTCAAGTCGGCTTCCTTGAAGTTCAACGCTGAAATCAACCTCAGCGACCTGCAAGCTTTGGTGGCCGATGAAATCGACCTGCTTACGCTGAAGGCCGTGGGCTTGATCCCTGAGCTGAGCAAGAACGCCAAGGTGATTCTGTCTGGCGAAATCAGCCGCAAGGTCACGCTGAAGGGCGTGGGCGCGACGGCTGGTGCTAAGGCAGCTATCGAAGCCGCTGGCGGCTCGGTCGCTTAATTAGACAGGAACGAGGCGCAGTGGCTACCAACGCAAACCAACTGGCCAAGAGCGGCAAGTTTGGCGACTTGCGTCGCCGCCTTGTGTTTCTGCTGTTGGCATTGGTCGTGTATCGGATTGGGGCGCATATCCCTGTTCCGGGCATCGACCCTGCGCAGCTGAAGCAGTTCTTCAAGGGTCAGGAAGGTGGCATCCTGAGCCTGTTCAATATGTTCTCTGGCGGTGCGCTGTCGCGCTTTACCGTCTTCGCGCTGGGCATCACGCCCTATATTTCGGCCTCGATTGTCATTCAGTTGATGACTTACGTGGTGCCGACTTTGGAGTCGCTGAAGAAGGAAGGTGAGTCGGGACGCCGCAAGATTACGCAGTACACACGTTATGGCACCTTGGGCCTGGCTATTTTCCAATCGCTCAGCATTGCGCTGGCTCTGGAGAGTTCAGCTGGCTTGGTGATTAACCCTGGCTTTGGCTTCCGCTTGACCGCGGTGTCGAGTCTGGTGGCTGGCACGATGTTCCTGATGTGGTTGGGTGAGCAGATCACCGAACGTGGACTTGGTAACGGCATTTCGATCTTGATTTTCGGCGGTATCGCAGCGGGCTTGCCTGGTGCTATCGGCGGTTTGCTTGAGCTGGTTCGTACTGGTTCGATGGGCCCCGTGTCTTCGCTGTTCATCGTTGCGATCGTGGTGGCGGTGACTTACTTGGTGGTGTTCGTCGAGCGCGGTCAGCGCAAGATCCTGGTCAATTACGCCAAGCGCCAAGTGGGCAACAAGGTTTACGGTGGTCAAAGCTCGCACTTGCCCTTGAAGTTGAATATGTCGGGCGTGATCCCGCCGATCTTCGCTTCGTCGATCATCTTGCTGCCGACGACGATCGTGAGTTGGTTTGCCACTGGCGACAGCTTGCGCTGGTTGAAGGACTTGGCTGGAATGGTCAGCCCGGGCCAGCCCATCTATGTGCTGCTGTATGCTGCTGCGATTGTTTTCTTCTGTTTCTTCTACACGGCCTTGGTGTTCAACAGCCGTGAAACAGCAGACAACTTGAAGAAGAGTGGCGCGTTCATCCCAGGCATTCGCCCGGGTGAACAGACTGCGAAGCATATTGACAAGATCCTGTCTCGGCTGACGCTGGCTGGCGCAATCTACATCACCGGTGTGTGCTTGCTGCCCGAGTTTTTGACCTTGAAGTACAACGTCCCGTTCTACTTCGGCGGAACCTCGCTGTTGATCATCGTTGTTGTGACGATGGACTTCTGGGCTCAGGTGCAGTCTTACGTGATGAGTCAGCAGTACGATTCATTGCTGAAAAAAGCGAATTTCAAGGCCAGCTGAAAAGCTGAACCATTGTTTTAACCAAGATCCATCAGAACAGAAACGAAGGCATGGCGAAAGACGACGTCATTCAGATGCAGGGCGAGATTCTTGAGAATCTTCCAAATGCCACGTTTCGTGTGAAGCTGGAGAACGGGCATGTCGTTCTCGGCCACATCTCCGGCAAGATGCGTATGCACTACATCCGCATCCTGCCTGGCGATAAAGTCACCGTTGAATTAACCCCGTACGACTTGAGTCGTGCTCGCATCGTGTTCCGGGCGAAGTGAGCTTTTCTATTCCCCGGGTTACGCGCCTCGAGCGCATTTGAATAGGTCAAGGAGCAATCCATGAAAGTTTCGGCATCCGTCAAGCAGATGTGCCGCAATTGCAAAGTCATCCGTCGCAAGGGCGTGGTGCGTGTGATCTGTACAGATCCGCGCCACAAACAGCGCCAGGGCTGATTGCTGCACGACACGAGCGAATTAGAGGACGCACATGGCACGTATTGCTGGTATTAATATTCCGCCGCACAAGCACACTGAGATCGGCCTGACTTCCATCTACGGCGTTGGCCGTACGACGGCTCAGAAGATCTGCACAACTTGCGGTATCCCGTTCGACAAGAAGGTCAAGGACCTCACCGATTCCGATCTGGAAAAGATCCGGGAAACTGTGGGTCAGATGACCATCGAAGGCGACCTGCGCCGCGAGATGTCTATCAACATCAAGCGTTTGATGGACCTCGGTTGCTACCGTGGTTTCCGTCATCGTCGTGGTCTGCCGATGCGCGGTCAGCGCACTCGCACGAACGCTCGCACTCGTAAGGGCCCGCGCAAGTCGGCCGCTACGGGCAAGAAGTGATCTGCGGCTAGTATTGAAAGAAGGTCAAGATGGCAAAGTCTCCCAATAACTCGGCTGCACAGCGCGTCCGCAAGAAGGTTCGCAAGAACGTTGCAGACGGCATCGCTCACGTTCACGCCTCGTTCAACAACACGATCATCACGATCACTGACCGTCAAGGCGGCGCCCTGTCTTGGGCTTCGAGCGGCGGCCAGGGTTTCAAGGGTTCGCGTAAGTCGACACCTTTCGCTGCGCAGGTCGCGGCTGAAGTGGCCGGCCGTGCAGCTCAAGACCAAGGTATCAAGAACCTGGATGTCAAGATCAAGGGCCCAGGCCCAGGTCGTGAGTCGTCGGTTCGTGCTTTGGGCGCCCTTGGCATTCGGATCAACTCGATCTCTGATGTGACGCCTGTGCCGCACAACGGCTGCCGTCCTCAAAAGCGTCGTCGCATCTAAGGCGTTTGCCTTTTCTGCGAAGGATGCGATAATCGCAAGCTTCCCCGCGCCGGCGGGCACGAAAGTGCCGCGCCGGCCGTTTCGTTGAGGTGCTGTAGCTTGTTAAAGTTATGGCGACTTCTTGAAAACCACCGTCTGAGCCTATAAAAACACTGGCCAGACTCGCGCATGTGCCGACGGGCTGTGCGTCAGAATGAAAAAGGAAATACAAAGTGGCACGTTATCTAGGCCCTAAGTGCAAACTGTCGCGCCGTGAAGGCACCGACCTGTTCCTGAAGAGCGCCCGCCGCGCTGTCAGCGACAAGGCTAAGTTTGATTCCAAGCCAGGCCAGCACGGCCGCACTTCGGGTCAGCGCACCTCTGACTTCGGTCTGCAACTGCGTGAAAAGCAAAAGGTCAAGCGCATGTACGGCGTGTTGGAGCGTCAGTTCCGCCGTTACTTCGCTGAAGCTGAGCGCCGTAAGGGCTCGACCGGTACCAATTTGCTGACTTTGCTCGAGTCGCGTCTGGACAATGTGGTTTACCGCATGGGCTTCGGCTCCACTCGCGCTGAAGCTCGTCAGCTGGTTTCCCACAAGGGCATCACCGTGAACGGTGAAGTCGTGAACATCGCTTCCTACCTGGTCAAGGCCGGTGACACTGTCGCTGTGCGTGAAAAGGCTAAGAAGCAACTGCGCGTTGTCGACGCACTGAAGTTGGCTGAGTCGATCGGCTTGCCAGCATGGGTGACTGTTGATGCCACGAAGCTGGAAGGCGTCTTCAAGAAGGCTCCTGACCGCGACGAGTTTGGCGCTGAGATCAACGAATCTCTGATCGTTGAGTTGTACTCGCGTTAATCGTTGTGCAGCTGCCGGCTGTGCTCCTTCGGGTGCAGTCGGCTTTCCCTCGTCTGGGCGGGTCCTATCGCGGCGAAGCCCGGTTGGTCCCTCAGCCTTATCGGTGTAACGAACCGAGGGTATTGAAAGAAAGACCTCATGCAAACAAATCTGCTCAAGCCCAAATCCATCAATGTGGAGCCTCTCGGCGGTCATCGCGCCAAGGTAACACTGGAGCCGTTTGAACGCGGCTATGGCCACACCCTGGGCAACGCCCTGCGTCGTGTGCTGCTTTCCTCGATGGTGGGTTATGCGCCGACGGAAGTCACGATTGCTGGCGTGCTGCACGAGTACTCGGCGATTGATGGCGTTCAAGAAGATGTGGTTCACATCATGTTGAACCTCAAGGGCGTGGTCTTCCGCTTGCATAACCGTGAAGAAGTCACGTTGGTGCTGCGCAAAGAAGGCGAAGGCCCTGTGACCGCTGCTGATATTCAGACGCCTCATGACGTCGAAATCATCAATCCGGATCACGTGATTGCCCATCTGTCGCAAGGCGGCAAGCTGGACATGCAGATCAAGGTTGAGAAGGGCCGTGGTTATGTGCCCGGTTCTATGCGCCGCTATGGCGATGAAGCCACCAAGTCGATCGGCCGCATTGTGTTGGACGCTTCGTTCGCTCCGGTTCGTCGCGTCAGCTACGCCGTTGAAAACGCTCGCGTTGAGCAGCGTACTGACCTCGACAAGCTGGTCATGGAAATCGAAACCAACGGCGCGATCTCGCCTGAGGAAGCGATCCGTGCCTCGGCCAAGATTTTGGTTGAACAACTGGCTGTGTTTGCACAGTTGCAAGGCACTGATGTGGGCGACATGTTCGACACCCAGCCTTCGCCCCGTAGCTCGTCGTTTGATCCTATCCTGCTGCGCCCTGTGGATGAGCTCGAGTTGACCGTTCGTTCGGCCAACTGCCTGAAGGCCGAGAACATCTATTACATCGGCGACTTGATCCAGCGTACCGAAACTGAACTGTTGAAGACGCCGAATCTGGGCCGCAAGTCCTTGAACGAAATCAAGGAAGTGCTGGCTTCGCGTGGTCTGACTCTGGGCGCCCGCCTGGAAAACTGGCCGCCACAAGGCTTGGACAAGCGTTAATTCGTTTTTGAAGAAAGGATGGAGCGCTGACCAACTCCATCCGGTGCACCCGGCAGTACCTGATACGGCTGCCGGCATTACATAGTTTGAAAGGAAAGCACCATGCGTCACCGTAACGGCCTCCGTAAGCTGAACCGTACCAGCGAACACCGCAAAGCAATGCTGCGCAATATGTGCGTTTCGTTGCTGCAACACGAAGCCATCAAAACCACTGTGCCTAAGGCCAAAGAACTGCGTCGCGTGGTTGAGCCTTTGATCACCTTGGCCAAGGTGCCTACCGTGGCCAATCGTCGTTTGGCTTTTGACCGTCTGCGCGATCGGGACATCGTCAGCAAGTTGTTCAACGAACTGGGCCCCCGTTTCCAGACTCGTCCTGGCGGCTACACCCGTATCTTGAAGATGGGCTTCCGCGTTGGCGACAATGCACCTATGGCTTATGTTGAGCTGGTGGATCGCGCTGAAGCTGAGACTGCTGTCGAAGCCGCTGAGTAAGCGCTGCGACTGACGCTCAACTGCTTGCAGTGTGGCGTTGGTTCCAGAAAAAAGGCTGGCCTTGTGCTGGCCTTTTTTTTCGTCTGCAGGGTTTGCTCGACCTTGTGCTTATATCCTGCTCATCCGTCGATGATTTTGTCTCGCGCCTTCACGGGCTGCTTGGTGCGCGGCAGCTTTCAACAGAAGCGCTCGCTCCCATTTCATATCTCCAACAGCATATGTCCCGCCTTATCAAACTCGTTTTTGCCTGGACCTTTGGCGTCTTGCTTGCCGTCAGCCATGCCCATGCTGAAGATTTTCTAGAGCCAGAACAGGCCTTCAAGCTACAGGTCAAGTCGCAGGATGAGCGCACGCTCGATGTAACGTTTGAAATTGCTCCCGGTTACTACATGTACCGTGAGCAGTTCAAGGCAGAGGCGCAAGAGGTGGGCGTGCTGGGACGGATCGAATTGCCCAAAGGCAAGGTGAAATTCGATGAGACCTTTCAAAAAGAGGTTGAAATCTATCGCGAGTCGCTGTCGGCGCGTGTCGCCGTTGAAAAGCCTAGCGCTCCCTTTACTCTGACCATCACCGGGCAGGGATGCGCCGACAAGGGGCTTTGCTATCCGCCTATGGTGGCGAGCTATCGTATTCAGCTGCCAGCGAATGGCGCGAGCGCAAAGATAGAGCGAATCGACGCCGATTCAAGCGCTACGTCGCTGATGGCTGGAGGTCAAAGCACCGAGGCCGACAAGCAAACCCCCGCCGTATCGAATGCGGCAACGTCAAACTCAGCCGGTGCATTGACTGAGTCCAATCGGCTGGATGCTGCGCTTCAATCAGGCCGTTTCTGGACCGTGATCGGTGTGTTTTTTGTTGCAGGGCTGCTCTTGTCGCTAACGCCTTGCGTGCTGCCCATGCTGCCCATCTTGTCCTCCATCATTGTGGGCGAATCAGCGGGTGCGAAAACCAGTCGCAGTCGTGGCTTTTTGTTGGCATTGAGCTATTCGCTCGGCATGGCCTTGGTCTACACCGCCCTGGGTGTCGCCGCAGGGCTGGCAGGTGAAGGTTTGGCTGCTGCGTTGCAGAAGCCTTGGGTCTTGTCCCTTTTTGCGCTCGCCCTCGTTGTTTTTGCGATGTCCATGTTTGGCGCCTTTGATATCAGCCTCCCACACAGCATGAGCGGTGGGCTCTCGCAAGCCTCTCAGCGCTTGCCTGCTGGTCATATGTTGGGCGTGTTTGTCATGGGTGGTGTGTCTGCTTTGATCGTCAGCCCTTGCGTGGCTGCGCCTCTCGCGGGAGCTTTGGTGTATCTGAGCCAGACGCGCGATGTGGTGCTGGGCGGTTCCGCTTTGTTCGCACTCGCCAGTGGTATGAGTGTTCCTTTGCTCTTGCTCGGCCTTTCTGCGGGTAGCTTGTTGCCGCGTGCCGGTGCTTGGATGGACGGCGTCAAGCACCTCTTCGGCATGCTCTTGCTTGCTGTGGCGCTGTGGACCTTGCAGCCTGTTTTGCCCGCTGCTGCGGCTCAGTTGCTGTGGGGTGCCTTGCTGATTGGTGTGGCCGCGATGCTGGGCTTGTTTCAGGCGCCTCACGCAGTGCATCGGCCGCGCACATGGCTGCGCAAGACTGCGGCGATCGTCAGCGTGATTTGTGGCGTTTTGCAAATCCTCGGGGCCGCAAGCGGAGGGACCGACCCCTTCAAGCCATTGGCCGGCTTAATGCGGGCTGAAGCAGGTGCTTCGCAAACCTCGGCATCGTCGGAGGAGGGCCTTCCCTTCAAGCGGGTTTTGAGCTTGGCGGAACTCGATGCCACCTTGGCCAGTGCAGGACGTCCAGTCATGCTCGACTTCTATGCCGACTGGTGCGTGTCTTGTAAAGAGATGGAGCGTTTTACTTTCAGCGACCCCGTCGTCCGCCAGCATCTGGCGGGTGCATTGCTGTTGAAGGCTGACGTCACGGCCAATAGCCCGGCGGATCGAGAACTCCTGAAGCGATTCAATCTCTTTGGCCCCCCGGGCACCATCTTCTTTGATGCCTCGGGCCAAGAGCTAAAAGGTGCTCGTGTGATTGGCTTCCAAAACACCGAGCGCTTTCTCTCTTCATTAAATGCGGCGGGCCTGTAACGCTTCTCACAAAAATGCGGTATACTGCTAGCTTCAGTCGCGGGGTGGAGCAGTCTGGTAGCTCGTTGGGCTCATAACCCAAAGGTCGTAGGTTCAAATCCTGCCCCCGCAACCAAATAAATTTGGCGTAGGCGCTCTGTTGAGTGGTTTCGCAAAAAACAAAAGGCCGCCTGAACTTGGTGGCCTTTTGTTTCTCCGGTCAGTCGCGGGGTGGAGCAGTCTGGTAGCTCGTTGGGCTCATAACCCAAAGGTCGTAGGTTCAAATCCTGCCCCCGCAACCAAAAAAACGTAAGTAAATCAAATACTTACGTGAGTAGAACGCCAACCGAGAGGTTGGCGTTTTGCTTTGTGGCCCATTTGTGGCCCAAAAATGGCCCATCCGTGGCCCACACCAGTTCCCGAAATACCCGATTTGACCCTTGGGCTAGTGGCCCAGGCGTCCCCAGCCAATTTCTGAGTGACCATTGGGATTCGTGGCCCATTTGGGCTACTTCGGCTCGATATGACCATTGGGTCACTTCGGGCCAATTGGCCCTTGTGTGGCCCACAGTTTTGGATCAATTGTGCGGACTAGTCGTGGGGGGGGCTGAAGGCTCGGATCACACATGGGCCGGAATAGTTGTCCACAAATTCTGTGGACAAGATTGGCGTAGAAGCAGTCTACATGGCGTGGTTATTGGGCCCGGGTTGATTGCCGAGTGATGCATCAATCGGGCCTCACCCACCAGGCCTGCCGATATTGGGCATTGCCCTTGCGCTACAGGCCGACGATCAGCAGCCCACGCTCGTCGGCCCGGGTGACTTGCGCCTCCTGCAATGAGTCCGGCAATGGCGGCTCGCCCTTCGAATAAGTGCGGCGAAGAGAAGCCTCGCGTACGACTCGTTCGCCGTCCACGCCCGTGGTCAGCGTCCAGTTTTCAATCACACGGCAGCTGGTAGCCGGACCTTCCAACTCATCTATAGGGATCCTGCGGCCCAGCATGGTTAACTCAACTATTTCCGCTCGCATGCTGGCGCGCTGTGGCGGCGTTGGCTTGCAGGATGAGCCAGCCGGGGAAAGAGCGTAGCCGGAGCCAAAAGAGTCGCCTGCACCGATCCAAATAAGCCACCTATTTCGATTGAAAGTAGTCTCTAGTCCGGCAAGAACTCCCCGACCACTTTTATCGAAAAGGCCAGTCAACGCGGATTGTTGCGGTGCAAGTTTTGCAGGCTACATCGTCTGCTACCTGCGCGGAGCTGCATGCCGTCGAACTGCAGCACTAGGCTGATCTCGGTCGTTGAACGACCGGCTCCAAGTGACCGCTGTTGCCAGAAGCGGTCGAGCGATGCGGCACGGCCTGGCCGGCTGCTTCACACCCGGAATCGGCCTTTGGGCCGGAAGTTTGCATTCGGGTTGGTCGAGCGACCGCCATCGCGTCCCGCGACCGTCGCAGGTCGACCCGTTGCTGCCATTCACGGTCCCGCCGAGAACCTGCTGCGCTGGCAACACTCGTATTGGCGTGAAACATTCGCCTACTGCACTCTTAAGCGGCGGCCGGCCTTCCCTCGGCTCGGCCTGTCACCTTTCGGTCGGTCAAGCCGCTCAACTCCCTGCAGGGTTTGATAGACGTAGCCAGCTAGCGGGCTTGCCGTCGCCTTGATGTTTGCGCTCAACGCATGGCTCCTCTTCAGCTTGCCGGCTTGGCAAGCGCGGCTTGATACCTTGCCAAGTCGAACTGATGCACTGGCCAGCCTCTGACGGCGAAGTTCGTGTACGAGCCAGAGTAGCCGATGCAGAGGAACGCCATCTTGTAGATCATGGTCATCAGCCGAAAGGCCGCATCGATGGCTTGCTGGAACTCCTCGGGTTCAATCTCGAACGAACCATGCGCGGCCGCGTTTCGGCTCGCCTTCCATGACGTTCGGTCGTCTTCGACTAGGACACCGGCCTCAATCAACGCGTGGAGCCGATCGGAAGGGCTGTTGGACTTGAACCCATTCAAAGCGCCCCCGACTCGCTTGGCCATCGATTCGCTGAGTTCAAGTTCTCGCACAGCAGCCAGAACCTTGTCTACCTCGCCTTTAACTTCGGCTGCCGATTTCCCAAGACGCTTGAACTCCTTCTCGTTGAGCATCTTCTCGACTGCTACAGAGAGAAGCAAGACCACAGTCTCGACCCAGACACCCTTCAGGGAGAACAGCCCGCCAACCTTTGCAGACAACGGTGAGTAGTCCTTGCCTGCTGCATTCGCACAGGCATACGCGTAGTAGCAATCAAATAGCCGGAAGAAGTCCGACCCATGGTTCTGGTGAGGAACTGGGGGCTCAACCAGGCCTTTGTTCAGGTCACGCGCCCGCGAAAGCTCGATTGTTCTCTTCCCATCCTTTCCTACCTGAGTCATCACAGGGGTCGCGATGGTTGCGGTGCAGAACCTGATTGCCTCAAGCAACCGGTCCTCGAATCCAGCCGGTGTTTCCATCTCGCTCCCAGCAACCGCTACGAACAGCGAGTACTTCCTATCCGGCACGACATTGATTCCCTCGTACGAGATGTTCAAGCCCGCAACGACACCCTCTGACAGGTCCCACTTTGACTGCGTACCCCAAGGCGCCCCGCCTTTTTCAACCGTGGTTGTCCTAACAGTGTTCCTTGGAAATCCGAGCTCGTCGAGGAACACTAGGAAGGCGTAGTCCTTTGAGGCAGGTGCCTGTGTGGCGCATGTGATGCGAGAGGAAGTAAAGCTCAGCACGACCGTGGACTCCCGGTCACTCCTTTCCAGGCTTCCTGACTCGCACAGCCAGGTGTCGCCGGCGACGTCTCTGGCTTCAAGCCGATAGTAGTGTTCGTCGGCCAGGATGACTCCAGCCTGAGGGCCATTCAAGCTCGTCAAGAAACTGAGGGGTTCATATGGATCTGTCTCCGAGCGCGGGCACACCATGCGCACCACGACGCCCTTTCTTGCGCCAACCTCGATGGAACCAGGCCCAACGTAGGTGATGGGGGAGTCAAGTCGCTTCTGGACCAGGCGAATCTCATGACAGTCGATGACGAGGGCGTCCTCGACAAACGCGCGCCTGAAGTCCTCGTCCTCAATGTCAGCTGCGCCCTGAAATCTGGTCTTCGCCATGTCCCTGCATTCCTTGATGACGTTCTGGATCAGTAGCCTCCATGCCACTGGGCTCGAGTTTCACATGCCGTAGCCTTACAACGTTTCGGAACTAGTGACCGAGCGCCAGCTGCTTCAGAAGAAAGTGCCCCGTGAAATAAGCAAGAGCGACGTTGGCCACTATGAAGACCCACAGCGGCACATAGGTCTTGATTTTCTCCTCGGACATCGCTGCGACGGTCTCGGCAACCTGCATTACTGGGAGACGTTCGACGCCGACTGCCAGACGGCTAGGCTGGACGTCGGCAGCACCTTCGACACCGGTCGTTGATCCCGTCACCCGGCCAAGAGCGTCGGCGTCTGCTTCATGCCAGAGAGCGTGGAGTTGACGGCTGATCGTCGATGACGACAACCGCTGCAGTGCCGCCAGCCCAAAAATGATGTCGGTTCAAGGCTGGCTGCTGCCGTTCAGTCTTGGTAAGCCAGCGACCGCTGCTGCCGACACCGGCCATTGAGCGCTTCGGCGGGCGAATGTCTGCAGCACCTCGTCAAGCTGTCGCTCAGCGAAGTCGGGATGCAAGACCACCTGCGCGCGAGACGCTGACCGGTCCAAGACAGCTTTCTCAAGCTGCGAAATGGCATTAGGGCGCCGCTGGCGTATCCGGAGAACGTGCCCGTGAAGTGCTGCTCCGTGCCCTGAGCGGTCGGTTGTTGTGCTAATTGGGCCAGGCCAATGTCAGCAGGCACTCTACATCGAGGCAGGTCGTTGATCTATCGGCGAAGATGCTACAAATCCCAGCTGCTGGTCAGAAGTAAAAGAAGCACGAGCAGCGGGAAGTAACTTCGGCCTGCATCGGCCAACAATTCAGGGGGCAATTGAATGAAGAATGATCCTGCCGGCTCGGCTTGGAAAAAGTGGGACTTACACGTCCACACACCCTCGTCGGTCGTCCACAACTATCCCGGCTCCAGTCAGGCCGACGCTTGGGAAGCCTATCTTCAAGACCTCGAGGCCTTGCCGCCCGAATTCAAGGCCATTGGCATCAATGACTACATCTTCATTGATGGCTATGAGCGCGCGCGCAGAGCCAAGCTCGAGCAAGGCCGACTCAAAAATATCGATCTGCTACTGCCTGTCATTGAGCTGCGCCTGGACAAGTTCGCCGGGGTGGTCAAGAAAGAGAAGGACGGCACGTACTCGCAGTCTGGCTGGAACCGAATTAACCTGCATGTCATCTTCGACGCGATGGACCCTGAGGTCATCCAGCAGCAATTCCTCAATTCGCTGACCCCGAGCTACCAACTGATTCCCGACTCCAGCGGCTGGACAGGCAAATGGAAAGGCGTCATTACCCGCGACAGCCTGTCCGAACTCGGAAAAATGATCGTAGAGTCGGCGCCGGCTGAGAAACAAGCGGACTACGCCCCGCACTTGCAGGAGGGCTTCAACAACTTGTGCGTGAGTCTGGAGAAGGTGCTCGAGGCGCTTGATAAGCCCTACTTTTCCGGAAAATACCTGATCGCGGTTGGCAAGACGGAATGGGACAACCTCAAATGGGATGACCAGTCCATCGCCGAGAAGCGCAACATCATCAATCAGGCTGACTTGGTCTTCACTGCCTCCGAAAATCCGGCTGCATACGACGCAGCTCGCAAGAAACTTGTCGGGTCCAACGTGAAGGCCACGCTGCTTGACTGCTCCGACGCCCATGCGCCGAGCAGTTCGGAGAACAAGGACCGCGTCGGCAACTGCTTCACCTGGATCAAGGCCGACGCCACCTTCGACGGCCTCGTCCAAGCCATCACGGAGTTCGAGGATCGCGTGTTCATCGGCGACACGCCGCCTGAGCGCCTGCTGGTCGAGGCCAACCGCACCAAATACGCCTCTCGTATCCGCATTCGCCGAAAATCCGACTCCACGCTGACAGACACTTGGTTCAACGTAGACATGCCGCTGAGCCACGACTTGGTCGCCATCATCGGCAACAAGGGCAGCGGAAAGAGCGCGATGGCCGACATCGCCGGTTTGGCCGGCGACACCAAGAACTTCAAGAGCTTCTCGTTCCTCAAAGACACGCGCTTTCGGAATCCGAGGAACAAGCTCGCTCAGCACTTCCTCGGTGCGTTGGGATGGCACGACGGCACCGAATCGGAGCGCCCACTCGACCAAGACCCGTCTGAGACTAGTGTGGAGCGGGTGAAGTATTTACCGCAGAGCTATCTCGAGACGCTGTGCAACGAGCTCGGCGACGGCGGCTCGGCGACGTTCGACACCGAGTTGCGCAAGATCATCTACACGCACGTCCCGGAGGAAGCCCGCCTGGGCTACACATCCATGGACGAACTGCTCGATTTCAAGGTCGCCGAGATTGACAGCGCGCGTGAGCAGGTCATCAAGGAAATATCGAAGGCCAACGCAGAGATTTTGCAGACCGAGCGCCGACTCACGCCGGAGTTCAAGCAAGCGCTGCAAGAGCAGCTCGACGCCAAGGTCGCCGAGTTCAACTCCCTCGTGGCCTCGAAACCCACCCCGGTGGAAGACCCGACGGTCTCGGAAGCAGCACAGGAAGAATCGAAGGCTGCCACCGAGAAGATTCAGGCGCTGAAGGATGAACTCGAAAAGCTTCGCGAAGAAGATAAGTTGCTTCGCGACAAGAAGGCCGCCGACGCCAAGCGCCAAGCCGTTCTGAGCCGGGTCGCCCAGGCCATCGCCAACCACAAAAAGGCCCATGATCAATTCTTGGCTGAGCTGGCCCCCATGTTGGCGGAGGCCAGCGCGGACTTGAAGGCCTCCGAGGTGGTCGAACTAAAGATCGACACCACGAGGCTCGATGCGCTGGTCAAGGCCGCCAAAGAGTCAATTGCTGGAGTGGACGCCTCGCTGGCCAATCAAGAGCCCACTGGTCTCCTTAAGCGTCGCGAGACGGCCGAGGCGGCGATGGGTGAAGTGAAGAGCAAGCTCGGCGAGAAGCAGCGCTTGTTCATCCTCTTCAAGGATCAGGTTGCCAAGTGGGAGCGAGCCAAGGATGAGCTCGTCGGAAACAAGGAAAAGCCGCAGTCGATTGAGTGGTTTAAGGCCGAGATCGAGTCCTTGGGCGCGCTGCCCGGCAAGCTCGCGGCTCTACGCGCGAATCGGGTGAAACTGGCCCTGGGGGTCCACAAGCAGATTGTCATGACCGTTGAGGAATACCGGCGGTTGTATGAGCCGGTGCAGCAGTTCGTCAAATCTGCTGCCCAGATGGAGATGCACCTGCCGCTGGATTTCGACGTGCGCATCGAAGAGTCGAACTTCATGGAGCAATTCTTCGCCCGCATTAATCGGCAGTCGAGGGGCAGCTTCTCAGGAGTGGACGAGAGCAATCAGCTCATGCGTGGGCTGCTTAAGGAGGTCACCTTCGGAGATGTGGACTCGACGCTGAAATTCCTCGAGTCCATCGACGACATGCTGCACTTTGATAGACGTGAATCCGGTGCTGGCCGCGAGACCCGGATCGTTGATCAACTCCGCAAGGGCGGTGAGCCTCAAGACATCCTCGACTACCTTTACGGAATGAGCTATCTGGCGCCAAGGTATTCGCTGACGTTCGACCAACAAGAAATCAGCCAGCTCTCGCCCGGCGAGCGTGGCCTGCTCTTGCTCGTCTTCTACCTGCTCGTGGACAAGGACGACATCCCGATCATCATCGACCAGCCTGAGGAGAACTTGGACAACCAAACCATCTTCAAGGTGCTGGTCAAATGCATCAAGGCGGCCAAGCACCGGCGCCAAGTCATCATGGTGACGCACAACCCGAACTTGGCCGTGGTCTGCGACGCCGAGCAAATAATTTGCGCGAGTTGCGACAAGGCGACCAACACGTTCAATTACGTCTCAGGCGGCATCGAGTCGCCCCTGATCAAGAGCACAGTCGTTGAGATTCTTGAAGGCACTGAGCCTGCCTTCAAGAATCGGAAGCGCAAGTACGGCCTTTGATGGCGATACGTTGGCACACTAAGGTTTTGAAGTTGCCGCCGTTGGTCATGCGGAACGAAGGCTTTGTGTCGGTGTTCGGTCGCAGCAGAAGTAGCCGCGACTGACGGCTACCGCTGCATTGCCGCCATCCCTAAACACAAATCCCAACTCACTCGGGCACGTGCTCAAGTAGCTCTTCAACCGTGCACCCAAAGTACGTGCACAGGCGGTCCACGATATCGGTGCCAGTGCTGTAGCCGCGATGGTTCAGTATCTTGGAGAGAGTCATCCGATTCACGCCGGAGCCTTCGGCAACTTCCTGCACCGTGAGTCGCCGTGACTCGCGGAACTGCTTTTTTTCCATTTGTTCGGCTAACTTAAAGCGGATCACTTGATGCTCACTGACAACGATTGATAACAAAAATAATCAAATGCTCTTGAAAAACTTCATTGGATGATTAATATTGCATTCAAGCGCTGAGTAATCGCAGCGTTTGATCATCAAAGTAATCATCTGTGAAGGAGATTAGCATGGGTCAGACCTATCTGACGACCGACGAACTATCGGCCAAGATCAAGTACGACGTTCGCACCATCCGCGAGCGCCTCAAGGACAGTGTCCTGCTGGAGGGCCTGCACTATGTCCGACCCTTTGGCGGACGCAAGATTCTCTATCTTTGGGAGAACATTGAGCGGGACATGCACCTGGGGGCGGGCAAGGACTTCGCCGCTATCCCCATGGCCAATGGAGCAGTCTTCCATGGGTAGCATCCGACTCCTAAGTAGCCGCGGAACGCTCTTCATGGACTTTCGCTTCCAAGGGCAACGCTGCCGAGAGTACACCGCGCTCACCGACACTCCAGCCAATCGCAAGCGCCTGCAAAAGGCCCTGGAGAGCATTGAAGCGCAAATCGCAGCAGGCACCTTCGATTACGCCAAGACCTTCCCGGGCAGCAAGTTCAAAGGCCGAACGACTGCTCCTCCTGAGGCTGTGGTTGCCGGCGCCGGCTTACCAGCCTCGGCGCCCACTGAGTCACCTCCACCTTTGGCTGCCCGCACGCCAACCTTCGCTGAGTACACCAAGCAGTGGATGGCCGAGCATCAAGTGGAGTGGCGCCGCTCTCACATCAAGATCTTGAACTCCACGCTCAAGGGCCACTTGGTGCCCCGGTTCGGCGAGACCAAGGTCGGTTGCATCACCAAAGCGGAGGTGATGGCCTTCCGCGCTGACTTGGCCGCATTGCCCGGTCGCGCCAAAGCCACCATGAGCAACAAGCGGATCAATGGCATCTTGGCCCCCTTGCGGCAGATCTTGGATGACGCAAGCGAAGCCTTTGGCTTTGTCTCCCCCATCGCCAACCTCAAGCCTCTAAAGATCCGCAAGGCTGACGTTCAGCCCTTTGCATTGGATGAGGTGCAGCGACTACTGGCCACCGTGCGACCTGACTACCGCGACTATTTCACCGTACGCTTCTTCACCGGCTTGCGAACTGGTGAATGCCATGGACTGAAGTGGAAGTACGTCGACTTTGAAAACCGACTCATCTTGATCCGAGAGACCTTTGTGCTCGGGGAGGACGAGTACACCAAGACCGACTCCAGCCAGCGCGACATCCAAATGACGCAAGTGGTCTATGAAGCGCTCAAACGCCAACATGCCGCCACCTCCAGGCTGAGTCCCTATGTGTTCTGCAACAGCGAGTGCATGCCCTTGGACAACAAGAACTTCTCCGACCGGGTCTGGTATCCCATCCTGCGGCACTTGGACCTGCCCAAGCGAAGGCCTTATCAGATGCGCCACACCGCAGCGACCTTGTGGCTGGCCTCTGGCGAGGCGCCAGAGTGGATCGCACGCCAACTGGGACATGCCAGCACCGAAATGCTCTTTCGGGTCTACAGCCGCTTTGTGCCCAACCTCACGCGCCGCGACGGCTCGGCCATCGACCGCTTGCTGGCCACAAGGTTCTCAAGCGGGCAGGGCGAGAGCCCGGGGGCGCAAGACGGAGCACCACAGCAGGCTCATTCCCAAGTGGGGGCCAATGAGGCCGTGCCTGAGAAACCTGTACCCCTACGCATGGCGCCCCTGTCCACTCGGCACAAGTCAGCCACGGCGGCCAACGCTGACTCCGCGACGGATGCCGCATTCTCTGCATTTCGCGCCAGCCTGCCCGGCGAATCGCCAGGGCAACTCGCTGCCTAGCGGCTGAGCCTGCTAGCGCGCCATCTCTGCTGACTCCAGAAATTTCCATCAGCAGCAAAAGGCCGCAGCCCCTTCAAACCCAACAGTGATTTCGAAATGCCCAAACAGCAGGGCAGGGCGGAGCTACGTCCGCATCCAGCAAAGGAGAACGAAATGAAAGACTTTTACGTCAGTGCGCCGCAAGACCTCCAGGCCTTCTTGATTGCATTGGAACTACGCCCTGGGCTGAATCGAAGAATTCGGCGGCGGTTCTACAACGAGCTGCGTCGTGTGCTCATGCTGCAAGACCGGTGGTGCGGTTCTTACTTGGACCTTTGCATGATCGTGTGCGAGCCACATGAGTGTGTGCAGACCCGCCACATTGCCTTGGCCTGGTTGATCGATCAGGTGGAAGTCCAAGTCATCTACGTTCATTGCCCTCGCTCACTGCTGGCGTTCGCTGAAGACTTTGAAGTGGTTAGCGAGTCAGGGGCTTCCTTCACCCCAGCGGAAGCGGCCAGTTGCCGATGCGCCATCCTCAAGGCCTTGGCCGCGGCATTGCTCTTGAGGCGCGCGGCGCTGGCGCTGAAGGCCTTGCGTTGATATGGGCCCGCTAACCACTCCGCGTGGCTTGAGGCCACCCGCTCGAGCCGGCCCGCGTCGCGTCTGACGCCAAGGCTTTCGCGGTCCATCCGCATCCACTGATTTCATCGTCAATGTCCCGCAGGCAAGGGCAGGGCGGAGCTACGCCCTGATCTTGCCAGCTCACAAGGAATTCCTATGACTGACTATTTCAAGCAACAGAAAACACTTGCTCATGCCTTGCTCTTGTTCGTCCATTTGCATGGCGCTCCGTCGCAAAGCACGCGACAACATTTCTTCAAGGACATGCGCCGACATCTGGCGCGAACAGGCCACGTGATGAGCTACTCCCAGGGCTGGTGTGTCATCGCACCGCTGTTTGGACAGACTCTTCAAAGGAGTCGACACGACGTCTGCAATTGGTTGCTCGACCATGACTTCGACCTCACGGCCGAGACCTACTTTCCGGTGGACTTCAGAACTCTGCTCACCACCAAGAACTACTTGCACCCCCATGAGCCTAACGACCCATTTCCTGCGCATGTGCAAGAAAGCCTCTCATCCGGCGCCAGCGAAAATAAGCTGCCCAATGAAGAGAGCGCTGAACGTGTGCGCCGCGTGACGGAGGGTCTCCTGCTGAACGCTCTCAGCTGGTTCCAGTACTTGGTGTCGGATCTGAAGGAGGTGGATCATGCTTGATCGCCAAACCCCACATCAAACCCACGCCCTAGAGCTCCAGCGCTTCGCGATTCGGGTCACACCAATGCGCGGAGCAGACGCCAAAGTCATCCGGCGTTTTGGTCAACGGCTGGATGAGTACTTGCTGCAGCGAAACCTGTATTTCACAGGCACGCCGTGGGTGGCCATCATTCGATCAAACAAGCGGGACCTGACCGTGGTCGATCAAATCGAGCTGTTGGCCTGGGTGCTTGAAGACGAGCTTTGCGCGTCGGTCTGCCTGAGTCCACTGACACATTGCGTCGCGACAGAGCTTGGTGCAGAAATCGCCTGGGTCAAAGTGAACCGAATGGACCTGACGGTGGCCGCGACGCATTGGCTGTACCGGTGGGGGCATTTGGATGCGAGTGCAGTGTTGCGAATCCTGGAGAGCAACCGGGTGACTCAAGTGCCCATTTGAGACCTAGCCACGAGAGCCTGCGCACAGCGGAGTGGATCCAGGCGTGGGCTTAAGGCACCCAGCCTAGAACTTGCCGCGGATAGTGCGCGGGCTCTTTGGATTCGACAAGCGATCCTAGATTGAGTTCGCCATCAGTCAGGGCGCTGAGATGTGGGTCAGCAGTCGCGAGGACTTGAGCTCCTAAGCCATTCAATGAGGCATTCGGGCCATCCAATTCAAATAGAGAAGTTTGGTCAGGGTGGTCTCTGTTTGCGCCCCACTAGCTGGTCGGCTAGCCCTTGATTGGTAATAGTTCACCAGCAAAGTTTATGGCAACGCACCATCGGTCCGCTTAGTTCATCGACATCAATGTAAGCCGTCGACTGTCATTTGACATGGCGTACATGCACATGCCGGGGGGATCATTTTCAGAGGGTAGAACGATGCGGAAGTGCCCAGTGGTGCGAGTCCATCATGTCTGCCTCAACCGACTTTGGTGCGTCATTTTTATGAACACTATGTGAAGAATGAGCGTGGCTGCCCCGTCAATTAGGGGGATGACTTGCAGTTTCATGCCCCTTTACATTTCCGGAACATAACCAGCGAACGCGTCGGATTCTCAAACGATGGCGTAGTGCATTCATGGGGAGCATGTGAGTTAGGTGATAACTCATTTTTCCGGTGGACGCGAAACGCAAGTGACCTCGGGCTCGCGGTTGACAACTGTTGAATTGGTCTTGGGCAAAGAAACCAAGGCGCCACGCAGGAGCAATCGAATGGTCTCGAGTCGCCGTGTCAATGTATCTCGTCAGTTTGCAAGCCGTACGCTTGGAAAAGTGCGCCCCAGTCGTCTTTTGTTGGCGCTGGTCAGTCGGGCCAGTGCGTTGTGGTTGGGTTGGTTGCAGTCTCGGTTGAAGCGAGTGCAGCGTTGGTACTCGGGGCAGCTTGATCGGCTTGCAGCAGCGCGAGGTAGAGGCCATGCAGCGGAGATGCCGCAGTTCAAGTTCGAAAGCCTCGAGAGCCGCCTCCTGTTGTCGGCCGATTTGGTGCCTGGTAGTCATTTTCTGGTGCCACAAGAAGATGCGGTGACCCGTCGAGCTTTCGAGTCACCGAGCTTTCTGGATCAACCCCGCGCGAAAATTGCGGTCGCACCGGGTGACCTTAGAACGCAGTCTGTTGCCGCTGAGCCATCGGTGACCTTGACCGGGCCAGGGACGGTGGATTGGGTCAAGCTGCAGTCAGGGAGCTACTCACTCAAACTGTCGGGTACGACCTCTCAGAGTACCTTGAGTCTCAATGCCGTCAGCGGTCAACGGGTGGACATCTCGTCCATCCAAGTTGTTTCGGACATCGGTGCGATCAATCTATCGCAAGCTGATTTCTTTGGCATCGGCATGTTTCAGGCCGGTGTTAAGAGCCTTACTCTTGGGAGCATTCAGTCATCTTTCATTGACGTTGCCAGTGGTGCGAGTTTCAGTCTGACGGCAGCGAAAGTTTCAGGAACTCAGCTTTCAGCTCGGAATTCTGCACTGACTGTGAATGTGGCCGATTGGGCACGGGGCAATGGCAATAACAGCATTAACGCTGCGAGCTTGCTTGCCTTGAATGCCACGGGCAATCTTGACGTGGACATCTTTCTGTCGGGCACGACTTCAGGAAATACGCTCGGCAACGTCTCCGTGGGCGGTCTTGTTGGTGGGGGAGTTTGGAGCGTTCACGGACGAGCCAACAGCATCAATGCAGGTAGCACTGCTGCTGCTTGGCGCGTCAATGTCGACGGAACACTGACTCAATTTGTCACCAAGGGCGATGCCTCCGGTGATCTGGCCGTTGCAGGTCTACAAGTCTTGCAAATCGGCGGTTCTGCAAGGAACCTGCATCTTCTTGTTGGCGCCAATTTGGGTGACGATGCCGTTCTGGGCGGCACAGGAGCGAACGCTGATAGCTTCAAGGCAGGCACTTTGGCGCGCCTGCGTGTCGTCGGTGACATGATTGACAGCACCGTGTTTGTGAGTGTTGATCCAGTCAACGGAACATTCAGCGATGGCGATGACCGCCAAATTGGAACTTCTGCCCAACGCCTGCAAGAGCTGCTTGTTGGTGGAGGTTTGTTGGGGCTGACAAGTATTGCTGCGCCCCAATACCCGGCTACGGTTCGAATTGGAGGTGTCGTCCTCAATCCGCAAACCGTTCCGCAGTTGCGGACAGCCCCGGCCGACATTGTTCCCCCGAGAGTCACTGAGTTCAAGCTCGACCCTGTTGACGATTCGGGTACTGTTGGAGATGGCATAACTTCTATACCTAGTGTCAAGCTTGTGGGCCTCAGTGAGGCGGGAGCGACCGTCGTACTGCGCCGCGCAGGGGGCAATGTAGAGATTACGCGCACAACGGTGGAGCCCACTGGGACCTTCGCCTTTACAGGTGTTCCACTGGTCCTTGGCGACAACGCCTTTGAAATCGCCGTGAGCGACGCTTCGGGCAATCTCACCAAGCGCAGCTTGGTCCTTACCAGGGTTCCTGCTCCCGATGCCGAGGCTCCTTTATTGACTTTGGAATTGCTCAATGACACAGGTTCATCGGTAAGTGACGGTATCACTTCTGATGCCAGTTTTGTTGGCAAAGCGTCGGATAACGTCGGTGTTACTCGTTTGCTCGCCATACTGGATCCGGTAAGCGATGCGTCAACATGGACGGAGCTGACCAATCTGGTCGCCGCTGACGGTAGTTTCAAATTCAATCGGGCAATTCTGGATGGCCTCGCTGGTGGCTCGCTCACAGAGGGCATTCATACTTTGCGGGTTCAGGCATTTGACGCCGCCGGCAACAAGTCCGTGGTGCGCGAGCGAGTTTTTACCTTTGACTCCCAATCGCCTGAATTGACGGCAAGGCTTGCGGCAGACAGTGACACGGGCACCCAGGGGGACACCAACACTTCCAAGTCCATCGTTACCTTGGAAGGTACATCTGAAGCAAAGGCCTTTATCTCGCTGCGCAAGGCCGGTGCATCGGCTGATTTGGCCAGTATTGCTGCGACCGCAGCCGGTACTTTCAGCTTTGCATCCATCAGTCTCGATCTAGGCGAAAACGCCTTTGACTTCCGCGCCACCGATCTAGCGGGCAACACACGCACGCTCCGACTTGTGATCACCCGGAGTGCGCCGGGTGATGCAGAGCCTCCAAAGCTGAGTCTGTCATTGGCGAATGACACGGGTGTATCCAAGCAAGATGCAATTACCGCTGACCCGACTGTGAAGGGTGCGGCCACCGATGACGTTGGGGTTGCCAAGCTCTTTGCTGCATTGGACCCCGTCAGTGATGTCTTGAGCTGGACTGATTTGTCTAGCCTGCTGGGCCCAGACGGGAGCTTCACTGTCAGCCGAGCTGTGCTGGATACTCTCGCTGGCGGAAAACTCGCTGACGGCGCCCACGACTTGCGCATGCAAGTCTCCGATGCGGCAGGGAACACCTCCTCAGTCGCCAGGACTCGGTTCACTCTTGATACCCATAATCCGCAGCTGACCAGCTTTGGTTTGAGCGTTGCTGACGCAAGCAATGCCGCAGGTGACGAAACTTCGGCTGCAACGGTGCAGCTCAAGGGCCTGGCCGAAGCTGGTGCCACCGTGCAATTGGCCGCTCAGGGCCTTTCAGGAGTGGCGGGCTTGGGCGGTGCGTTTGTATTGCCAGGCGTTGCCCTCAAGACCGGCGCCAATCTGATTGAATTGACCGTGACCGACGCGGCTGGCAACAGCAGCAGCCTCTCTCGAACCATCACTCGCAATGCCAATACCCAGCCCGACGCGGTGCTGGCGTGGAACCAGGTGGCTCTGCGTGCTATCCAGCTTGATGTCACGGACCCGCCGGTCGCGACACGTGTGCTGGCCGCCATGAGCTTGGCTCAGTACGACGCTTTGGCGGCGATAGAAGGCACACCCGCATTCCTGGTCCAGCGCTCGGCAACAGGGGATGTGAGCGCCCAAGCGGCTGCCGCTCAAGCGGCTTACCGTGTGCTTTACGCCCTATATCCCGGCCAACGTGCCAGCTTCGATGCTGCGCTTGCGACCAGTCTGGGCGCTATCCCCGAAAGCTCGGCCAAAGCTGCTGGCATTGCCTTGGGCGAAAGCATTGCGCGAGCCATCATCGAGATCCGCGCCAATGACGGCTATCTGAACTTTGTGGCCGATGACGGTAGCACCGCCATCGGCAAGTGGCGCCCCACAGGCCCCATGTTCCTGGTAGCACAAGATCCTCAGTGGGCACAGGTCACACCGTTTGCCTTGACCTCGCCCAGTGAGTTCCGCGCGCCGCCGCCGCCGAGCCTGGATTCGGCCGAGTACGCCGCCGCGCTCAACCAAGTCAAGAGCCTGGGCAGCGCCACGGGCAGTACCCGCACTGCCGACCAAACCCAACAAGCCCACTTTTGGGCCGATGGCGCTGGCAGTTACACGCCGCCTGGCCATTGGAACCAAATCGCCGAGCAGGTGGCTTTGGCCAAGGGCAACTCCCTCAGTGCAAATGCGCGCTTGATGGCGCAGCTCAATGTGGCCCTGGCCGATGCGGCCATCGCCTGCTGGGACACCAAATACAACTTCGACCTCTGGCGCCCAGTCACCGCCATCCAGAATGCCGATCAAGACGGCAATGCCGCCACCACGCAAGACGCCAACTGGGCGCCGTTGCTCATCACGCCGCCACACCCCAGCTATGTGTCGGGTCACAGCAGCTTCAGCGCAGCCGCGGCCTCCGTGTTGGCCGCCACCTTTGGTGACAACACCGCTTTTGCCACCACCAGCGCCACCCTGCCGGGTGTCACTCGCAACTTCACCAGCTTCAGCCAGGCTGCTGATGAAGCGGGCATGAGCCGTATCTATGGGGGCATCCACACCACCTTCGACAACGAAGCAGGCAAGCAACTCGGCGCCAAGGTGGGCAAGGCCGTGCTCGACCGCTTTGCACTGACCGAAGACAAGCAGGCACCCACCATTGCCCTGGCTGACAGCCCTGCTGCCAGCAACACCAACCCCAAACTCACCGGCCAAGTGCTGGACAACCTTTCTGGCGTGGCCAGTGCTCAGGTGAGTGTGGACCAAGGCGCCTGGCAAGACCTGACCCTGGATGCCACCGGCCGCTTCAGCTTCAGCCCCAGCTTCAAGCTCGATGGCACGGCCGATGGCGTTCACGCCATCAGCATCATCGCCAAAGACGCGGCAGGCAACGTCAGCAAGGAGCTGAGCCGCAGTTTCACACTCGACACCAAGGCCCCCACGGTCAACCTGAGCAGCCTGGCCGATGGCGACAAGCTCTCCGCAAGTTCCCGCCTGACCGGCACTGCCGCCCCGAATGGCTCCACCCTGGCCAGCCTGAGCTACCAAATCGACGGCGGCACCGCCCGCACGCTCAACTTTGACGCCAGCACTGGCAAATTCGATGAGGCCCTCGTGCTGCGCGACCTCAGCGTCGGTGACCACACCCTCACCCTCACGGCGAAAGACGCCGCGGGCAATGTCACCACGCTCAGCCGCACCGTCAAGCTCGACCAACTCGCCCCCTTCACCATCACCAAGCTCACCCCAGCCGCCGGAAGCGGCGATGTGGGCGTGACCTTCCGCCCGCAAGTCTTCTTCAGCCGCGCGGTCAACCCCGCCACGCTCACCGCTGACAGCTTCTACGCCACCGGCCCCGATGGCGCAAAGGTGCCCGCCACCATCGTGCCGGCCCTGGACGGCAGCTTCGCCTGGCTGTTTTTCACCAACCCCATGCCCGGTGGCTCCAACGTCACCTTGCACCTCAAGGGCTCGTCCATCCGAGCTGCGGGTGACGGCGCCTTCTTGGATGGCGACAGCAATGGCAGCGCAGGCGGAGACTTCGCCTGGAGCTTCACCACCGTCAGCACCACCAGCGTGCTCGGCGCCAAGCTCAGTGGCAAGGTCGTGGACCCCGGCGCCGACCTGCTGCCCATGACCTTCGACGACATCCGTCGCGGGCCCGACGGCGTCATCCACACGGCCGACGACGTTTTCTTGAACCCCATCGTCCACGCCAAGGTCTTCATCGTGGGCCGGCCCGACCTGGTCACCTACACCGACGCCAACGGCAACTTTAGCTTCGACAACGTGCCGGTGGGCAACGTCAAGGTGGGCATCGACGGCAGAACGGCCACCAACACCCCGGACGGCATCTTCTGGCCCGAGATGGTGATGGATACCACGCTGCGCCCCGGCATCACCAACACGCTGATGGGCAGTATGGGCTCCACTCAGAGCCAAAACGAGAACGCGGATCGGCAGGAGGTCTACCTGCCAAGGGTGCAGACCAGCGCGTTGCAGACCGTGAGCAACACCGCCCAGACCACGATCACCGTGGACGAGAAGTCGGCGCCGGATCTGACGGATGAGCAGCGGGGTGAGCTCAAGCTCGTGGTCGCGCCAGGCTCAGCCGTGGGAGCGGACGGCAAGGTGCTTACTGACGTGAAGATCGGTGTGAACACCGTGCCGCCCGAACTCATCAAAGACATGATGCCAGCGGGCTTGACTGGCATCACGGTGGCAATGACTATTCAGGCGCCGGGGGTTGCTAGTTTCCAAACACCAGTAGAACTAAGATTTCCGAATGTTTACGGGATGGCGCCCGGAGAGAAAACTTCAATCTTTAGCTTTGATCACAACACCGGTCGTTTGGTGATTACTGGAACAGGGACGGTTTCACCGGACGGTAAGGCAGTTGTATCGGATGCGGGATCAGGAATTCTGGCCCCAGGCTGGTATGGGCCAACGCCACCAGGCTGCTCCTTGACGGTGCCGAACGATCCACCGAAGAAACCGGACCCCAAATGTGACCCCACAGGAGTTGGACTATCCCTGGCCGGACTTGCGCTCGGTGGAGCAGCCATCGGCTTGGCTAGCACAGTCAGTGCGCCGGTAGTAATTGGACTCGGTCTGGCAGGCGCAGCTTTGGGAGCATATGACGAGTATCGCCAGTGGAATGGTCAAACACCCCAAGAGCGAGGTCAAGCCCTTGCGGAGTTTGGTGCAACGAGTGTTGTTGGTACGGGCCTTGGTTTTCTGCCGGAAGACTCGCCACGAACTGTTACAACCATCACAAACACCCGTTTCGGACTCACTAGTTCCGAAGTAATTGGTCGCGGATCTAGCTTAGCAAGTAAAGCCGGTAAGGCGCTGGGTTGGCTCGGTGTGGGCCTTAGTCTCAGGGACTTATATAACCGGGCAAAGGACTGTTTAGACGAGAATGGAATTCTCGGCCGTGAGTCGCAACTTCTGATGGCAAGCGATACGTCTTTTAGCAGTCAAGGTCTTGAATCTGTTATCACGTTCCTACAGAGGCAAGAGGCCGCTGCCAATGAAATGACAGCTGCTTTGCAAAGCATTTACGGCAATAGTCTTAAAACTGTTTTGCCAGACTTTGGAAGAGACGTATTCATGACGATCTCTGGAGGAAACATTGTTTTCCTGGATATTTTTGGAGACTCCGTCAAGAGCGCGAATGGCTTGGATGCATTTTCAATTGCAATCGCAGATCTATCAAAAAACATTGACGTCACCTCCGATGTAGTTAGAGACGGCTTACTTGCCTACTCCTTGGCTTGCCAGAAAATGGCCGATGCTTACACTTCGTTGCCTGATGTGGATAACCTGCTTCGTGAAGTAGAGCGCACTTATTCGATGCTAATTCAGCACGAAACTATCGAAGCCAGCGGTTTGCCGAACTCCGACGGCAAGACAAACACCTTTTATTCGATCGTAGATGCTGCGAACAATGTGGTTCTCAGAGGGGTCGGTCGAGATGGGTCAATAGACGGAGTATTGGCCGCAAATTCAAAATTTTTTGTAAGCACTTACGATATTCAATCGAACTCTTATGGTTACGCAATAATTTCAACGGGAAGTAGCGGAGTCAATAGTTACACGATCAATGGGATGGCGAACGGGCGAATTCAACCATTCACGCCAAATGGTAGCCTTCGAGACAGTGATTTTGATGGTTTGGCAGATGCGGCAGAAGAAATAATCGGCACCTCGGCTTCCAAACAAGATTCTGATCATGATGGTATTTCTGACCTTGCGGAGATTTTGCAAGGGCTTGATCCACTTGGCGGTATAGGTATACCTACTGGTTTGGTTGGCGCCGTTGCTCTAAAGGGCAATGCGCAACAGGTGGTAGTTATTGATGGCACAAGAGTTGGTGACAAGTTGACCGCCTTGGTTGCTACAGGCACACAAGGACTGGCTGTTATTGACGTGTCTCAGTTTACAAAGCCCCAGGGGTTGGCTGAGATTGGTCTGCCCGGCAACAGCGCCGACGTCGCAGCAGATGCCAATCGCGGCCTAGCTGCAATCGCCGCCAACGACGCCGGCCTCCACATCGTCGACATTTCCACCCTTGCTTCACCGCGCCTAGTTCAAACCGTCACCTTCCCAAGCCCCGCCACCCACGTCAAAGTCCGCGACGGCATCGCCTACGTCGCCACCGGCACCAACATCGCAGCTGTCGACCTGAACACCGGCGAGCAACACGCGACGGTCGACCTCGGCGCCCTGAGTGGCAGCACCCTGCTCGACATCGCCATCGACGGCAACACGCTCTTCACGCTGGACGCGTCGAATGTCTTCCGCGCCATCGGCATCAACGGCGATGTGCTTACTCTGCTGAACTCGCTGACCCTGCCGTCTTCAGCCACCAACCTGTTCGTCGGCGGCGGCGTGGCCTATGCCGGCGCGGGCAGCGCCTTCCAGCAGGGTTTCAGCACGGTGGATGTGCGCGACCCCACCAAGATGGCTCTGCTAAGTGGGCCAGATGCGGTCAACATCGCCGGCGGGGCCTTTGCCGCCAATGGCTCGGGCCTGGGCGTGGCCGTGGGCAGCCTCAATGGCATCGGCAATGTGCTGCATGTGGTGGATGTGTCCGACCCCACCCGCACCGACCGCTTTGTCACCCAGATCAACCTGCCTGCCGCGCCGCGCGGCCTGGCCCTGGCCAATGGCCTGGCCTTCGTCGCCGACGGCACGGGCGGCCTGCAGATCGTCAACTACGCCAGCTTCGACACCAAGGGCAAGGCGCCGACGGTCAGCGTGGTGGTGGACGCCACCGATGCCGACCCGGCCACCACCGGCACGCAGGTGCTCGAAGGCCGCAGCTTCACCGTGCGGCCCGCCGTGACCGACGACGTGCAGGTGCGCAATGTAGAACTGCTGGTGAACGGCGTGGTCGTGGCCAACGACCCGTCCTTCCCCTTCGACTTCACCGCTCAGGTGCCCACTATTGCGGCAGCGGGCAACAAGCTCCGCATCCAGGTGCGCGCCACTGACACCGGCGGCAACGCCACGCTGAGCGACGCCATCGTCTACGACGTGGTGCCCGACACCTTTGCGCCGGTGCTGAAGTCCGTCAGCGTGGAGGAGGGTGCCAAACGCTTCTTCGTCCGCTCGGTGGACTTTGCTTTTGACGAGCCGCTGGACACGGCACGCCTCACCACCGCCGCCGTGCAACTGGTGCGCGCTGGTGCCGACGGCAAGTTCGGCACGGCCGACGATGTGGTCGCGCCCGTGACGCTGGACTTCCGTTCGCAAGGTCAACGCGTTTCCGTTTTGACCAGTGGCTATTTGCCCCCAGGTGACTATCAGCTCACCATTCAGGGCTCGGCCATCAGCGACAAGGCGGGCAACAAGCTGGGTGCGGACATCGTCCGCAAGTTCACCATCCGCCCGGCCAGCGATGTGCGCGCAACGGTGGGTACACCTGAAATCTTGACCGCACCGTCTGCGAACCCGATGCAACAGATCGGGATCTCGGTTCCGTTCGATCCCGCTAGTGGTCGGGCTCAATTTGGTTTGATCGATGCCAATGGCAACCGCTCGACCACCACGGTCAGCGCCACCCGTTGGGACAGCAGCAAGGGCATCGCCTATTTCACGGTGCCCACCAATGCGGTGACGGGTGACGTCACCGTCTACGGCATGGTGGATGGTATCCGTACTGACTATCCGGACGGAACCTTCCCGCTGCAGATCGTGCCAGTAGTGAGCAACGTTCAAGTGCAGTCGGTGAGTGCTGACGGGAGCAGTGCCGTGGTGGTTCTCACGGGCCGAGGGTTCGTGGAAGGCAACAACAGCGAGTACCGCTTTGGCACAGGTGCGTCCGGCGCGGTCATCACCGACGCTGGATCTAACGTCGGTCCTGACGTGCAGCAGGTCTACGATTACAGCATCGGCCAATACATCAACGGCCAGGTGGTACTCACAGTGCCGTTGTCCAACGGAGTTTTTGGACCGATCAGCGTGAAGACCGGCGGCGGCACCAGCGCCACCTTCTCGCTGAGCCTCACCAGTGTGCAGGCCACCGCCCTGTCGGGTACGCCCGCCGATGCGAACCAAGCCTCGGCCAACCCCGGCCAAGCCATCACGCTCGTGGGCACGGGCCTGACCACCGATACCGATGTGCTGCTGCGCTTCACCAACTACAGCGGCAACCTGGAACTGGTCAAGCTCAACCCCATCGCCGCTTCGGCAGATGGCAAGCAAGCCACCCTCGTGGTGCCCATCCAGGCCAACGGTGCGTTCACGCTGCAGATCTTTGGCTCTGCGAGCCAGCCGCTCCTGCAGATCGTGCCCACGCTCAAGAGCTTTGACGACAACGGCAATCTCTATGGAGCCGGCTTTGTCGAAGGCAATAGCACCTACCGCTTCCCTGGTCGTGCCGTGGTGGATACGGACATCAACGCGGGGGCCGATGTCTCTGCTTTCTATGACCCCAATGTGGGCTATTACTACGGCGGCAACGTTCGCTTCGATGCTGCCACGCTGACGCGTTATGGGCAGGGCGCCTTGAGTGTGACCACCGCCGGCGGCACGTCGGCGCCCATCACGCTCACCAGCGTGCGGCCCGGCAGTGACACGGCCGCCATTGGGCAACTCAGCGACGTGGCCGTGGCTGCCGATGGATCACTGTGGACGATCGACACGACCAACCCCGGGCACATCCTGCGCATCGACCCGGCATCGGGCCAAGTGCTGCAGACTATCACCTTGGACGGCACGAATTTTGGTGGCAGTTACACCGCCAACTATGCTGGCCTGCAAGTGCTGCCTCAGGCCATGAGCTTGGGCGGCAAGAGCGTGCCTGCCGGCAGCCTGCTGCTGTTCAATGGCAACTACAACCAGATCGTGGCCGTCAATCCGAGCACTGGCAGCGTCATTGCCAAGCTCTCTCCACCCACGAACTACACCTTCACCGCCGGCCTCTTTGACGCCACCAGCGGCCACCTGTTTGCCCTCTCGCAGAACTACAACCAACTCATCGAGCTCAACCCAACCAACGGGGCCGAGATCGCCAAGGTCAACCTGCCGATCAACATCCAGAGCTGGGCCGGCATGGCCATCGATCCGAGCACAGGCGACTTCTGGATCGGTGGCGCCAACGGCGGCAGCCAACTGGTACAGGTCAACCGCGCCGGCGTCGAGCAGCGCCGTGTGGATATCAGCCGCCAGTTCAGCAGCGGCAGCATCTCCGGCTTGGCCTTCGCGGCTGACGGCACGCTGCGTGTGTCTTCTACCTCGGGCTCGATTTTTAGCATCAGTCTGAGCAGCATGGACTACGCCACCCTGCCGGCCACGCTGACGCAAGTTAACGCCATTCAGTTGCAGGGCACCGCGGCCCAGAACGGTGTGGCCGCGGCCAACGTCGGCCAGGTGATTGAGTTGATCGGCACCAATTTCGGCGCAAACACGCAGGTGCTCTTCAATACCCGCGACAACGCTGGCAATACCGCTGTCGTGTCCATCAAGCCCAGCCTCATTGACGCCAGCGGCACCCGCTTGCAAGTCCTTGTGCCCGACCTCGCCAGCTCGGGTGACGTGCGTGTGGTCAACACCGGCATCGGTGGACGTGACCTGGGCTTTGGCAGCTCCTATACCGATGCCATCTACCGTGGCATCACCACCACCTTCACGGCCGGCAGCGACACGGCCACAATCCGCTTTGCGGACGGCGGGCTAGAGGCCCTGAACAACGAGAGCTGGGGTCTCGACAACGTCATTGTCAAGCAAGGCGCCACGGAGATCTTCCGCGACAACTTCGAGGGCGGTTCCAAGACGAATTGGAGCAATCGAAGTACCAACAAGGAGGCCCTAGCCACCTTCGGTGAGTTCTCTGGGCGCTTCAACAACGCCAGCCAGACTCTGAATCTCACGGGCCTGACTGCCGGCCAGACTTATACGCTCAGCTTCGATGCTTACATCATCGACACCTGGGACGGCAGCAACCCCAGCGTTGGGCCTGACGTGCTGCAGGTGAGCGCCGATGGCAAGACTCTCTGGCGTGAATCCTTCGCCAACGGCTACAACGACAGCCGCTCGGTGCAGACCTACGGTGCAAGCGCAAGCATCAGGCTGCAGATTGTCCCAACGCTCGCCAGCATGAACGGTGCTCCTGGCACCGACAACGCCTTCACCTTGAACGGCTCGGGCTTCATGGAAGGTGCGACCACGCTGACCGTGGGCGGTGTGAGCATTGTCGACCCCGACACCGTCACCAACATCTTCGACGTCTCGGGCAACCGCAACAACAGCTTCAACGTTGTGGCTCCGCTCACCCTGGACGGCCCGGTACGCATCACCACCGAGGGGGGCTGGGTTGAATTGCCTGGCTATGCCTACGGCGTGCAGCCGCTGTCGCAGTTCAGCAGCATCACCGTGCCCAGTAGCGGTCAGAACACAGCGCCTACCGACGCCAGCCAGCCCTGGGCGATCACGGGTCAGTTCATCACCCTTATCGGCCAAGGCTTCACGAATAACACCTTGGTGCAATTCCAGGGCATCGACGACAGCGGCAAGCTGGGCACCATCACCCGCACGGGCAGTGTGTCCAACAACGGCACCACGCTGACCATCGAAGTGCCAGCTTTGGCTCGCACGGGTGACGTCACGGTGTTGGGCAGCGGCACCAGCATCAAGCTGCAGATTGCGCCGACCCTGCGCGCCTATGGCGGCACGGTGGCAGCAGGCAACACCATCGTGTTGGAGGGAACCGGTCTGACCGTCAATGATCTGGTCATCAGCATCGACGGGCAGGGTGTGGGTAACTTCACCGTGCGCACGATCAACGACAGCAGCAATCCGAACTATCGGGATCAGCAACTCATCACGCTGACCGTGCCGGCTGGCGTCTCTGCTGGCGTCATCACGGTCTCCACCGCTGGTGGCGTCGGCACTTTGCGTGCGGGCGCTCTCTTCACGGTGCTCCCCGCGCTCACACCCACCGCGGATGGAGGCGACACGCTTTCGTCCGCGTTGAGCACTGACTTGGCACCCAACCAGAGCCTCCGGATCAATGCCAGTATTGGGTCCCAGCTCGATGTGGACCTCTATCGTGTTGAGTTGCGTGCGGCTGAGCAGATCACGCTCTCGGTCTCCAACAACAACCCGGTCTATCTGCGTCTGTTCGATGCCTCGGGCCGCGAACTGCTCAATGGCTATCGCTGGTCGGGGGATTCCGCGTCGCTGCGCTGGGTCGCTCCCACCGCTGGTACGTACTACATCGGCATCAGCGGCTACAACAACACCGCCTACAACCCCAATACCGCGAACTCTGGTGGCAATGGAAGCTACACCGGAGGCTACGCGCTAACCATTGAGCGATTGGCTGCTGGGGTTTCACATCTTTCCGGCATCACCGCCAACGCGAGCAGTGGCACGCCCACCAACGCCGGCGTGGCTTCGGCCAACACCGGTCAGACCATCACACTCAACGGCGCAGGCCTGCGTGCGGGCGAGTCCGTAGTCTTCAGTGTCATGGATGACTCCGGCAACCTCTTCGAGCAGGCCATCGCAGCGTCCAGCGTGGCAGCAGACGGCAACTCTCTCACCGTGGTCGTGCCCACCAACGCCGCCACCGGCACGGTCCGCCTTGCTCGTGACACCGTCGGCATCTTCTTGCAAATCGTGCCGACTCTCACCGATGTGACTGCCAGCAACGGCAGCATCTTCAATGGCGGAGGCTTGACACTTCAGGGCAGCGGTTTCGCTGAAGGCTCGAGCGTTGTGCTGTTCGGCTCGACCCGTGTCAATGACCTGGGTCGCGGCTATGGGCTGGATGTTTACAGTACCAACAGTACTCTTGGCCTGACGGTGCCTCCTGGCGCGCCCTCGGGCCCGATCAGCGTGCGCACCGTGGGCGGCACCAGCGCAGCCTTTGGGCTCAAGCTCACCGGCATCAGCGCTACGGCCACCAGCGGCTCAGCCGCCAATGGCGCTCATGCCTCGGCCAACCCCGGCCAGGTGCTCACGCTCAGCGGCCAGCTCTTCGACTTCAGCACCGACGTGGTCTTCGAGACCATCGACGCCAACGGCAATCGCAGTGAACTTATCGTGCGGCCGACCGTCATCCTGGCTGGCGGCACGCAGGCCCAGGTTGTGGTGCCTGCCAATGCCGTCACCGGCAATGTGCGCGTGGCCGGCGATTTCAATGGTGCAAGCTTCCCGCTGCAGATCGTGCCAGTAGTGAGCAACGTTCAAGTGCAGTCGGTGAGTGCTGACGGGAGCAGTGCCGTGGTGGTTCTCACGGGCCGAGGGTTCGTGGAAGGCAACAACAGCGAGTACCGCTTTGGCACAGGTGCGTCCGGCGCGGTCATCACCGACGCTGGATCTAACGTCGGTCCTGACGTGCAGCAGGTCTACGATTACAGCATCGGCCAATACATCAACGGCCAGGTGGTACTCACAGTGCCGTTGTCCAACGGAGTTTTTGGACCGATCAGCGTGAAGACCGGCGGCGGCACCAGCGCCACCTTCTCGCTGAGCCTCACCAGTGTGCAGGCCACCGCCCTGTCGGGTACGCCCGCCGATGCGAACCAAGCCTCGGCCAACCCCGGCCAAGCCATCACGCTCGTGGGCACGGGCCTGACCACCGATACCGATGTGCTGCTGCGCTTCACCAACTACAGCGGCAACCTGGAACTGGTCAAGCTCAACCCCATCGCCGCTTCGGCAGATGGCAAGCAAGCCACCCTCGTGGTGCCCATCCAGGCCAACGGTGCGTTCACGCTGCAGATCTTTGGCTCTGCGAGCCAGCCGCTCCTGCAGATCGTGCCCACGCTCAAGAGCTTTGACGACAACGGCAATCTCTATGGAGCCGGCTTTGTCGAAGGCAATAGCACCTACCGCTTCCCTGGTCGTGCCGTGGTGGATACGGACATCAACGCGGGGGCCGATGTCTCTGCTTTCTATGACCCCAATGTGGGCTATTACTACGGCGGCAACGTTCGCTTCGATGCTGCCACGCTGACGCGTTATGGGCAGGGCGCCTTGAGTGTGACCACCGCCGGCGGCACGTCGGCGCCCATCACGCTCACCAGCGTGCGGCCCGGCAGTGACACGGCCGCCATTGGGCAACTCAGCGACGTGGCCGTGGCTGCCGATGGATCACTGTGGACGATCGACACGACCAACCCCGGGCACATCCTGCGCATCGACCCGGCATCGGGCCAAGTGCTGCAGACTATCACCTTGGACGGCACGAATTTTGGTGGCAGTTACACCGCCAACTATGCTGGCCTGCAAGTGCTGCCTCAGGCCATGAGCTTGGGCGGCAAGAGCGTGCCTGCCGGCAGCCTGCTGCTGTTCAATGGCAACTACAACCAGATCGTGGCCGTCAATCCGAGCACTGGCAGCGTCATTGCCAAGCTCTCTCCACCCACGAACTACACCTTCACCGCCGGCCTCTTTGACGCCACCAGCGGCCACCTGTTTGCCCTCTCGCAGAACTACAACCAACTCATCGAGCTCAACCCAACCAACGGGGCCGAGATCGCCAAGGTCAACCTGCCGATCAACATCCAGAGCTGGGCCGGCATGGCCATCGATCCGAGCACAGGCGACTTCTGGATCGGTGGCGCCAACGGCGGCAGCCAACTGGTACAGGTCAACCGCGCCGGCGTCGAGCAGCGCCGTGTGGATATCAGCCGCCAGTTCAGCAGCGGCAGCATCTCCGGCTTGGCCTTCGCGGCTGACGGCACGCTGCGTGTGTCTTCTACCTCGGGCTCGATTTTTAGCATCAGTCTGAGCAGCATGGACTACGCCACCCTGCCGGCCACGCTGACGCAAGTTAACGCCATTCAGTTGCAGGGCACCGCGGCCCAGAACGGTGTGGCCGCGGCCAACGTCGGCCAGGTGATTGAGTTGATCGGCACCAATTTCGGCGCAAACACGCAGGTGCTCTTCAATACCCGCGACAACGCTGGCAATACCGCTGTCGTGTCCATCAAGCCCAGCCTCATTGACGCCAGCGGCACCCGCTTGCAAGTCCTTGTGCCCGACCTCGCCAGCTCGGGTGACGTGCGTGTGGTCAACACCGGCATCGGTGGACGTGACCTGGGCTTTGGCAGCTCCTATACCGATGCCATCTACCGTGGCATCACCACCACCTTCACGGCCGGCAGCGACACGGCCACAATCCGCTTTGCGGACGGCGGGCTAGAGGCCCTGAACAACGAGAGCTGGGGTCTCGACAACGTCATTGTCAAGCAAGGCGCCACGGAGATCTTCCGCGACAACTTCGAGGGCGGTTCCAAGACGAATTGGAGCAATCGAAGTACCAACAAGGAGGCCCTAGCCACCTTCGGTGAGTTCTCTGGGCGCTTCAACAACGCCAGCCAGACTCTGAATCTCACGGGCCTGACTGCCGGCCAGACTTATACGCTCAGCTTCGATGCTTACATCATCGACACCTGGGACGGCAGCAACCCCAGCGTTGGGCCTGACGTGCTGCAGGTGAGCGCCGATGGCAAGACTCTCTGGCGTGAATCCTTCGCCAACGGCTACAACGACAGCCGCTCGGTGCAGACCTACGGTGCAAGCGCAAGCATCAGGCTGCAGATTGTCCCAACGCTCGCCAGCATGAACGGTGCTCCTGGCACCGACAACGCCTTCACCTTGAACGGCTCGGGCTTCATGGAAGGTGCGACCACGCTGACCGTGGGCGGTGTGAGCATTGTCGACCCCGACACCGTCACCAACATCTTCGACGTCTCGGGCAACCGCAACAACAGCTTCAACGTTGTGGCTCCGCTCACCCTGGACGGCCCGGTACGCATCACCACCGAGGGGGGCTGGGTTGAATTGCCTGGCTATGCCTACGGCGTGCAGCCGCTGTCGCAGTTCAGCAGCATCACCGTGCCCAGTAGCGGTCAGAACACAGCGCCTACCGACGCCAGCCAGCCCTGGGCGATCACGGGTCAGTTCATCACCCTTATCGGCCAAGGCTTCACGAATAACACCTTGGTGCAATTCCAGGGCATCGACGACAGCGGCAAGCTGGGCACCATCACCCGCACGGGCAGTGTGTCCAACAACGGCACCACGCTGACCATCGAAGTGCCAGCTTTGGCTCGCACGGGTGACGTCACGGTGTTGGGCAGCGGCACCAGCATCAAGCTGCAGATTGCGCCGACCCTGCGCGCCTATGGCGGCACGGTGGCAGCAGGCAACACCATCGTGTTGGAGGGAACCGGTCTGACCGTCAATGATCTGGTCATCAGCATCGACGGGCAGGGTGTGGGTAACTTCACCGTGCGCACGATCAACGACAGCAGCAATCCGAACTATCGGGATCAGCAACTCATCACGCTGACCGTGCCGGCTGGCGTCTCTGCTGGCGTCATCACGGTCTCCACCGCTGGTGGCGTCGGCACTTTGCGTGCGGGCGCTCTCTTCACGGTGCTCCCCGCGCTCACACCCACCGCGGATGGAGGCGACACGCTTTCGTCCGCGTTGAGCACTGACTTGGCACCCAACCAGAGCCTCCGGATCAATGCCAGTATTGGGTCCCAGCTCGATGTGGACCTCTATCGTGTTGAGTTGCGTGCGGCTGAGCAGATCACGCTCTCGGTCTCCAACAACAACCCGGTCTATCTGCGTCTGTTCGATGCCTCGGGCCGCGAACTGCTCAATGGCTATCGCTGGTCGGGGGATTCCGCGTCGCTGCGCTGGGTCGCTCCCACCGCTGGTACGTACTACATCGGCATCAGCGGCTACAACAACACCGCCTACAACCCCAATACCGCGAACTCTGGTGGCAATGGAAGCTACACCGGAGGCTACGCGCTAACCATTGAGCGATTGGCTGCTGGGGTTTCACATCTTTCCGGCATCACCGCCAACGCGAGCAGTGGCACGCCCACCAACGCCGGCGTGGCTTCGGCCAACACCGGTCAGACCATCACACTCAACGGCGCAGGCCTGCGTGCGGGCGAGTCCGTAGTCTTCAGTGTCATGGATGACTCCGGCAACCTCTTCGAGCAGGCCATCGCAGCGTCCAGCGTGGCAGCAGACGGCAACTCTCTCACCGTGGTCGTGCCCACCAACGCCGCCACCGGCACGGTCCGCCTTGCTCGTGACACCGTCGGCATCTTCTTGCAAATCGTGCCGACTCTCACCGATGTGACTGCCAGCAACGGCAGCATCTTCAATGGCGGAGGCTTGACACTTCAGGGCAGCGGTTTCGCTGAAGGCTCGAGCGTTGTGCTGTTCGGCTCGACCCGTGTCAATGACCTGGGTCGCGGCTATGGGCTGGATGTTTACAGTACCAACAGTACTCTTGGCCTGACGGTGCCTCCTGGCGCGCCCTCGGGCCCGATCAGCGTGCGCACCGTGGGCGGCACCAGCGCAGCCTTTGGGCTCAAGCTCACCGGCATCAGCGCTACGGCCACCAGCGGCTCAGCCGCCAATGGCGCTCATGCCTCGGCCAACCCCGGCCAGGTGCTCACGCTCAGCGGCCAGCTCTTCGACTTCAGCACCGACGTGGTCTTCGAGACCATCGACGCCAACGGCAATCGCAGTGAACTTATCGTGCGGCCGACCGTCATCCTGGCTGGCGGCACGCAGGCCCAGGTTGTGGTGCCTGCCAATGCCGTCACCGGCAATGTGCGCGTGGCCGGCGATTTCAATGGTGCAAGCTTCCCGCTGCAGATCGTGCCAGTAGTGAGCAACGTTCAAGTGCAGTCGGTGAGTGCTGACGGGAGCAGTGCCGTGGTGGTTCTCACGGGCCGAGGGTTCGTGGAAGGCAACAACAGCGAGTACCGCTTTGGCACAGGTGCGTCCGGCGCGGTCATCACCGACGCTGGATCTAACGTCGGTCCTGACGTGCAGCAGGTCTACGATTACAGCATCGGCCAATACATCAACGGCCAGGTGGTACTCACAGTGCCGTTGTCCAACGGAGTTTTTGGACCGATCAGCGTGAAGACCGGCGGCGGCACCAGCGCCACCTTCTCGCTGAGCCTCACCAGTGTGCAGGCCACCGCCCTGTCGGGTACGCCCGCCGATGCGAACCAAGCCTCGGCCAACCCCGGCCAAGCCATCACGCTCGTGGGCACGGGCCTGACCACCGATACCGATGTGCTGCTGCGCTTCACCAACTACAGCGGCAACCTGGAACTGGTCAAGCTCAACCCCATCGCCGCTTCGGCAGATGGCAAGCAAGCCACCCTCGTGGTGCCCATCCAGGCCAACGGTGCGTTCACGCTGCAGATCTTTGGCTCTGCGAGCCAGCCGCTCCTGCAGATCGTGCCCACGCTCAAGAGCTTTGACGACAACGGCAATCTCTATGGAGCCGGCTTTGTCGAAGGCAATAGCACCTACCGCTTCCCTGGTCGTGCCGTGGTGGATACGGACATCAACGCGGGGGCCGATGTCTCTGCTTTCTATGACCCCAATGTGGGCTATTACTACGGCGGCAACGTTCGCTTCGATGCTGCCACGCTGACGCGTTATGGGCAGGGCGCCTTGAGTGTGACCACCGCCGGCGGCACGTCGGCGCCCATCACGCTCACCAGCGTGCGGCCCGGCAGTGACACGGCCGCCATTGGGCAACTCAGCGACGTGGCCGTGGCTGCCGATGGATCACTGTGGACGATCGACACGACCAACCCCGGGCACATCCTGCGCATCGACCCGGCATCGGGCCAAGTGCTGCAGACTATCACCTTGGACGGCACGAATTTTGGTGGCAGTTACACCGCCAACTATGCTGGCCTGCAAGTGCTGCCTCAGGCCATGAGCTTGGGCGGCAAGAGCGTGCCTGCCGGCAGCCTGCTGCTGTTCAATGGCAACTACAACCAGATCGTGGCCGTCAATCCGAGCACTGGCAGCGTCATTGCCAAGCTCTCTCCACCCACGAACTACACCTTCACCGCCGGCCTCTTTGACGCCACCAGCGGCCACCTGTTTGCCCTCTCGCAGAACTACAACCAACTCATCGAGCTCAACCCAACCAACGGGGCCGAGATCGCCAAGGTCAACCTGCCGATCAACATCCAGAGCTGGGCCGGCATGGCCATCGATCCGAGCACAGGCGACTTCTGGATCGGTGGCGCCAACGGCGGCAGCCAACTGGTACAGGTCAACCGCGCCGGCGTCGAGCAGCGCCGTGTGGATATCAGCCGCCAGTTCAGCAGCGGCAGCATCTCCGGCTTGGCCTTCGCGGCTGACGGCACGCTGCGTGTGTCTTCTACCTCGGGCTCGATTTTTAGCATCAGTCTGAGCAGCATGGACTACGCCACCCTGCCGGCCACGCTGACGCAAGTTAACGCCATTCAGTTGCAGGGCACCGCGGCCCAGAACGGTGTGGCCGCGGCCAACGTCGGCCAGGTGATTGAGTTGATCGGCACCAATTTCGGCGCAAACACGCAGGTGCTCTTCAATACCCGCGACAACGCTGGCAATACCGCTGTCGTGTCCATCAAGCCCAGCCTCATTGACGCCAGCGGCACCCGCTTGCAAGTCCTTGTGCCCGACCTCGCCAGCTCGGGTGACGTGCGTGTGGTCAACACCGGCATCGGTGGACGTGACCTGGGCTTTGGCAGCTCCTATACCGATGCCATCTACCGTGGCATCACCACCACCTTCACGGCCGGCAGCGACACGGCCACAATCCGCTTTGCGGACGGCGGGCTAGAGGCCCTGAACAACGAGAGCTGGGGTCTCGACAACGTCATTGTCAAGCAAGGCGCCACGGAGATCTTCCGCGACAACTTCGAGGGCGGTTCCAAGACGAATTGGAGCAATCGAAGTACCAACAAGGAGGCCCTAGCCACCTTCGGTGAGTTCTCTGGGCGCTTCAACAACGCCAGCCAGACTCTGAATCTCACGGGCCTGACTGCCGGCCAGACTTATACGCTCAGCTTCGATGCTTACATCATCGACACCTGGGACGGCAGCAACCCCAGCGTTGGGCCTGACGTGCTGCAGGTGAGCGCCGATGGCAAGACTCTCTGGCGTGAATCCTTCGCCAACGGCTACAACGACAGCCGCTCGGTGCAGACCTACGGTGCAAGCGCAAGCATCAGGCTGCAGATTGTCCCAACGCTCGCCAGCATGAACGGTGCTCCTGGCACCGACAACGCCTTCACCTTGAACGGCTCGGGCTTCATGGAAGGTGCGACCACGCTGACCGTGGGCGGTGTGAGCATTGTCGACCCCGACACCGTCACCAACATCTTCGACGTCTCGGGCAACCGCAACAACAGCTTCAACGTTGTGGCTCCGCTCACCCTGGACGGCCCGGTACGCATCACCACCGAGGGGGGCTGGGTTGAATTGCCTGGCTATGCCTACGGCGTGCAGCCGCTGTCGCAGTTCAGCAGCATCACCGTGCCCAGTAGCGGTCAGAACACAGCGCCTACCGACGCCAGCCAGCCCTGGGCGATCACGGGTCAGTTCATCACCCTTATCGGCCAAGGCTTCACGAATAACACCTTGGTGCAATTCCAGGGCATCGACGACAGCGGCAAGCTGGGCACCATCACCCGCACGGGCAGTGTGTCCAACAACGGCACCACGCTGACCATCGAAGTGCCAGCTTTGGCTCGCACGGGTGACGTCACGGTGTTGGGCAGCGGCACCAGCATCAAGCTGCAGATTGCGCCGACCCTGCGCGCCTATGGCGGCACGGTGGCAGCAGGCAACACCATCGTGTTGGAGGGAACCGGTCTGACCGTCAATGATCTGGTCATCAGCATCGACGGGCAGGGTGTGGGTAACTTCACCGTGCGCACGATCAACGACAGCAGCAATCCGAACTATCGGGATCAGCAACTCATCACGCTGACCGTGCCGGCTGGCGTCTCTGCTGGCGTCATCACGGTCTCCACCGCTGGTGGCGTCGGCACTTTGCGTGCGGGCGCTCTCTTCACGGTGCTCCCCGCGCTCACACCCACCGCGGATGGAGGCGACACGCTTTCGTCCGCGTTGAGCACTGACTTGGCACCCAACCAGAGCCTCCGGATCAATGCCAGTATTGGGTCCCAGCTCGATGTGGACCTCTATCGTGTTGAGTTGCGTGCGGCTGAGCAGATCACGCTCTCGGTCTCCAACAACAACCCGGTCTATCTGCGTCTGTTCGATGCCTCGGGCCGCGAACTGCTCAATGGCTATCGCTGGTCGGGGGATTCCGCGTCGCTGCGCTGGGTCGCTCCCACCGCTGGTACGTACTACATCGGCATCAGCGGCTACAACAACACCGCCTACAACCCCAATACCGCGAACTCTGGTGGCAATGGAAGCTACACCGGAGGCTACGCGCTAACCATTGAGCGATTGGCTGCTGGGGTTTCACATCTTTCCGGCATCACCGCCAACGCGAGCAGTGGCACGCCCACCAACGCCGGCGTGGCTTCGGCCAACACCGGTCAGACCATCACACTCAACGGCGCAGGCCTGCGTGCGGGCGAGTCCGTAGTCTTCAGTGTCATGGATGACTCCGGCAACCTCTTCGAGCAGGCCATCGCAGCGTCCAGCGTGGCAGCAGACGGCAACTCTCTCACCGTGGTCGTGCCCACCAACGCCGCCACCGGCACGGTCCGCCTTGCTCGTGACACCGTCGGCATCTTCTTGCAAATCGTGCCGACTCTCACCAGTGCTACAGCGCCGAATGGGAATGCGCTCACCCTTACGGGTACGGGTTACTCCGAGGGAGTAACCAGCATTCTTTTGCCCGATTTTCAAATACTCGACATCAGCAGGGCTTATGGTGTAGACGTTTACTCGAGCAACACGGGGATCAGCTTAACAACGCCACTTGGCGCGTCGCGCAAGACCATTCAGGTCCGGACTGTGGGAGGTGTTAGTCAACTACTGACGACTACGCTTCCTTGAAAACGGAGTTGTTCAATAGATCGCAATACTGTTGCTAAGTATTGGTAAAAATCATTCGAAGCTTGAAGGATTAAATCATGTCAATTTTTGCTGGCCCAAGAAATCTTATGTCTGGATTTATTTCAAAGATAGTATTGCCATTCGCCCTTTTGGCTGCTGCTTTCAGCGCCTCCGCTGGCGTAGTCGTAAATTACACGGCGACGGATATTCAAGATGTCGTTGTCGGTCATGATCGCTGGCGGTATGACTATGTGATTACTGGCCCGCTGCAAAATAACGGAGGGATTAATCTCCTGTTTGTTTGGCAAGACTATGCAAATATTTCGATTGTGCAAACTGATCCGAATTTGGATGCTCTTGTCACGGACCCAATTCCTTTGTTGACAGCCGACGGTCTAGTGACCGCAACTTCGATGCTGGATGCTGTTTCAGGAGTGCTCGCCGTGGAATTCGACTGGGTAAAGATTGGAGCTCCTGGAATTCCTGGTGAGCAAACCTTTGAGGTGTTTGACGCTCAATTCAATGTCTACCAGGGCGGGCAAACATCAATAGCAGGAACACCTCCGAATAACATTCCAGAGCCTGCGGCAATTCTGTTGGCTGCTACTGGACTGTTTGTTTCGGGTTTGGTCCGTCGCCAGAACCGCGGCTAAATCCAGAGGGCGATGTATTGGGTTTTTTGGAGTGAAATGGGCGTCTTTAGGGGGGCAGCTTCAAATAGACGGTCTTTATCCGCTCACTCTATTCTTCCAATACTTGCCTTTCAGCGTTTTACGTTTGGGGCGCCGATATTTTGGTGCGAGGCACCCTCTTCTTCGATTGGCGAGCGTGTTTCGCAATTTGACGGTCCGATTCGTGCGTTTATTCACTGCTGCTGTTGCGGCGACATTCTCTGCAGCGGCTTGTTGCCAACCCCTTATTGAGTTGAGTACTCGTGCGATGGCCGCGGACCCCGCTGTTCGGACGAGTGCGGCTGTATTGCGAGCAGCGCAAGAGCGTCTATATCAGGCCTATGCTGCGTATGGACCGACTGCGAACCTCTCCGCCACAACAAGTGACTCGCGTTACAGAGAAGCGCCAGCGCAGCTGCTGAGAACCTTTAAATCAGATCAAGTGGTTGTTCAGGTGAATCAACCGATTTTGAGGGGGGCTCTGTTTCCTGCGATGCAAGCAGCGCGGGCTCAGCTTGAACAAGCTGAGAGTGCGCATAGCCAGTCCAGGATTGAGGCTCAACAACGCTTGGCTGAGGCGGTATTGGAGGTTTTCAAAGCTCGGGACGTTCTGGCACATGCCCGTTCACTTCGAGAAGCTCATGTTGAACAGTTGGCCGCAGCGCGGCGTAGTTTTCAGGTTGGGCGATCAGCATCTCCTGAGGTAAGGGAGGCAGAGGCTCGAGTTGACCATTCCGTCGCTCAAGTCTTGGTCTCTGAAGCTGAACTGGATTTCCGGACGCAAATACTCGCGGAAATTGCCGACGGTCCTACGCCGTCGTTGTTGAAGCGTGCGGTCGCTCCACAAGCGTTGCCGCCACTGCAAACAAATGGAGTTTTGGAATGGCTTTCACAGGCTGAGCGTGAAAGTCCACAAATGCGGCAAGCTCAGCTGGCGGTGGACGCAGCAGAAGCGGAGACCCGCAAAGCCTCGCTCGCGCACGCCCCCACGATAGACCTGACTTACAACTACACGCGTTCCAACGATACAGGCACAGTGACCAGCACATTTCCGCGAACGGGTACTTCTGGAACGATTGGAGCGACGCTCACGATTCCATTGTTCGCAAGTGGTGCGACGCAGTCGAAGGTGGCCGAAACTATCGCGCAGCGTGACAAAGCCCAAGGAGAGTTGGAGCTTGCGCGAAGGAACTTAACCATTGGAGTTCGACAAGCATTCACCACGACGCTAACTGCGATGTCCTTGGCCAAAGCCCTTGAAACCGCTGAGCGTTCCCAAGCCTTGTCAGTGCGTGCCAATCAGCGCGGCTATGAGGTAGGGGTCAAGACCAATGCGGACGTTTTGGAAGCGCAGGGAAAGCTTTTTGAGGCTCGGCGAGATCTTTCTCGGGCGAGGCACGATGCCTGGGCTAGCTATTTCAAACTTCGTGCTCAGAGTGGCTTACTCGATGACTCGGATTGGCAAGGGCTAGACGTGCAACTAATTGAGCACCTGCCCGCAGAGGTCGGCCGGGCTAAGGATCGGGTCGGTACATGAGCGAAGATGAGCAATCGCCGCAGACTCCGTCCGCCACTGCGGCGGAGCTCATTCCGGCGTTGAGTACTTGGCAGCAGCGGCTTGTTGCTGCGGGATTGGCTTGCCAAGGTGTAGCCCTATATTCTGAGAACGCCGCGTGGCGTAAGCCATTTGAGCGGCAAGAATTAGCAAGAGATTGGCCGGAGTCACACACAAAAGTTTCGCGCGCGAATCCTGTAGCCTTGACCCGTCTTCCAAACGGCGAACTCCTGGTCTCCGCCCATCTTGTCCTCCCTACCAATGAAGACGGCATCGTTGGCGTGCTACTGAATCCGCCTCACAACGATCGAAGTTTGCAATTGGTGCTTCTGGCACTGGGATGGCTGCAGTTGAATCTGTCGGCAGCTAGCTTTGCGCACAATCAAAGGGCAGCTGAGCTTCTCGAGTTGATGAGTCATGTAGCCTCGCAACGAGAGGCGCGATCTGCAGCACAAGATTGGGTCAATCGGACGGCTGCGTGGGCAAGGCGATCACAACCGAGCGGCTTAGATTTGCGGGTGGTCTTGTTTGAAGTACGGCAAGACAGAGTCCATTGGTGGGTGGCAGCCGATGTTTCCCATGCTGAAGCTGCAAGTCCAGCCGTTCTGACTGGGACGGAAATTGCGCAGCGCGCCTTTGTTGAAGGCCGGGAGCTCTTGGAGCGCGGTGCTTGGGCGTTTCCTTTGCAAGAACAAGGTGAGGTCGTCGCGGTGCTAGTTGCACAAGGCGATGTCAGTAGCGATGCATCCTTGTCTGTCCTTCGCACAAGCGTATCGCTCGCGGAGCCCTTGCTACGGCGCTGGCGAGATGCAGAGCATCCACTACCGATACAAGCTTGGCGCAGTCTGCGTAGAGCCGGCAGTCGCATTTTTGGGCCCGGTCATCCGACTTGGAAAGCTGGTGCCGGAATTGCTGGAGTCGCAGCGTTATTGCTCTTGTTGCTCCCCGTGGATGATCGTGTCACTGCGCAAACAATCATTGAAGGCCAAAAGCGCCAAGTGATTTCTGCCCCGTTCGAGGGCTATATCCGGGAGGCTCTTGTGCGACCGGGTGATCATGTGAACAAGGGGCAAACCTTGCTTCGCCTTGACGACAGAGATTTGAAGCTTGAACAAGCCAAGCTGAGAGGCGAGCGAGACCAAGCAGGAGCCCGCTTGCGTCAAGCAATGGCAGAACGAGAGGCCGCGGCAATTGCTCTTGCAGGGGCAGAACTGCAGGGCGTAGACGGTCAGTTGGCACTTGTCGAAGCAAAGCTGGCGCGAGCTCAGTTGTTCACGCCCATGGATGGAACCGTCGTGACTGGTGATTGGGTCCAGCAACTGGGGGCACCTGTTGAGGCTGGGAAGGAGCTTTTCGAGATTGCCTCAGAAGGCTATCGCATCGTCCTGCATATTCCAGAACGCGATATCGCCCGCGTACGCTCGGGCCAATCGGGTGTCCTTCGACTTGCTGGCCTGCCCCACACTGGACACAGTTTGGTGGTTAATCGGGTGACGGCAACAGCAAGCGTGCAGGACGGTGTCAATGGATTCAGAGCTGAGGCCAGCTGGATTGGAGATACGCCCGCATTGAGTCCAGGCATGCAAGGTATCGCAAAGGTTGTAGTGGGAAAGTCCAACTTGCTTTCAATTTGGACGCGTGAATCCTTGGATTGGCTACGTCTGAAGATTTGGCAGCACTGGGTATGACGGAAGCGGAGCCGCCGATCCAGACAAGCGCGCCTGTGCGAGTTTGTGTACCTTGCTTCGCTATGGATGTGCAGTCGAGCAGTATGCGGATCTTTGAATCGCCTGCCCTCGATGTTGCCCGAGGGGCCTAGGCATGCAAGCACTATTCTCTGAGCATTGGCATGCATTGAGGCATCTGCAGCCGAGACTGCGTGATGGTGTTCGGCCTTTGCATAGGCGCCTGCGCGGCCGCTCTTGGGTGCTTCTTTCGGATCCTGTGAGTCATAAATTTCATCGCATGACGCCGGAAGTATGGGGCGTGCTTTCTCTGTGCAATGGTGCGCGGTCTCTCGAACAAGTTTGGGACATTGCTTGTCAAAAGGCGGATGGCGGAGGGGGCAGCATTTCTCAACATGAGTTGGTTCAACTGGTTTCCGCATTGCATTCCAACGACCTGTTGCAGACTCAGGTTTCGCCTGATGCGAGCGAAGTTATCGAGAGATTTGAACGGCAGCGCAAGGCCAAGCTGAAGCAGAACTGGCTCAACCTGTTGAGCGTGCGCATTCCGATCTTTTACCCTGATAAATGGTTTCAGGGGCAGGTCGCGCTAGCAAGGGCTGTATTCAGTCTTCCTGTCGCCGTCTTGTGGCTGGCGCTTGTACTCCCCGCGGCTTTTCTAGGCGTGCAGCACTGGCAGGCTTTGACGGAAAACCTATCCGATCGAGTTCTGTCCACAAGCAATTTGCTGCTACTTTGGTTCGTCTACCCTGCAGTAAAAGCAGTCCATGAATGGGCTCACGGGTTGGCGGTTAAGGCGCGCGGCGGGGATGTGCGCGAAATCGGCTTGCTCTTCATTATCTTTACCCCGGTACCTTACGTGGATGCAACGTCTTCGTATGGTTTTCCTTCCAAGTGGGATCGAGCCCTGGTTGCGGCCGCCGGCATCATGGCCGAGTTGGCTCTTGGTGCAATTGCTGTTTTCGTCTGGCTAGCTGCTGAGCCCGGGCTAATGACTGCAGTCGCGTACAACGTCATTTTGATCTCCGGCGTGTCAACCATCCTAGTCAACGGCAACCCGTTGATGCGGTACGACGGCTACTTCATTGCAACTGATCTTTTGGAGTTGCCAAACCTTGCTCAGCGAGCTCAAAGCTATTGGGTATATCTAAGCGATAAATGGCTCTTTGGTGCCCATGATGCTAAGCCGCCCCTGGCGTCTGATAGTGAAAGAGGGCTGCTCATCGTCTATGGAGCTGTGGCTCCAATCTATCGCTTGCTCATCACCGTCGGCTTGATTTGGTTCGTTGCGAGCGAATACTTGCTAGTCGGTGCACTTATGGCTTTGATTGCGACTTGGCAGACCTTGCTCATGCCGATCTGGAAAGCTTGGAAGCATCTTGATGGCAGTCCTTCTTTTGTGCGCAGTCGCGGTCGCGTCAAACGTCGCGCCGGGCTACTAATGGCGGGATTGTTCGGTCTGGTTTTCTTCGTTCCTCTCCCTTTCTATTCAGTACATCAAGGAGTTATCTGGCTCCCTGACGAAGCGCTGGTTCGCGCCGAAGCTTCGGGTCAGATCATTGAAGTCCTGACACAGCCAGGTCAAAAGGTCTCGCCGGGTGCTTCTCTAATGAGAATTGAGAATCTCCCGTTGAACGCTGAACTAGTCCAAGCTGCAGCTTCATTCGCGCAAATTCAGGCCAAGCTTCGTAGAGCTAGCGTCAACGAACCTGCCAAGATACAGCCAATTAAAACGGAGCTTACCGGGGCTGCTTCTCGGCTCGAAGAAGCGCAAGCGCGCAACTCGGCGCTAGAAGTCATTGCCTCGAGAGGAGGGGTGTGGATTCCAGAGGCGACCACGGAGCTTGCGGGCAGAGCTGTAAAGCGAGGTGAGCTTCTTGGATACTTGATTGAAGGGCCGACAGACCGAGTGCGTGTTGCAGTCACACAAGATGACGCGGACCTAGTGAAAAACCGGGTCCAATCCGTAGAGGTCAGATCAATTCAACGACCTCATCCACAGTTCAGTGCTCGCATACGACGCGAAGTCCCCGGCGGTGGCGTCGAGTTGGTATCTTCTGCATTGGGGTCAGCGGCGGGGGGCGATATCCCAGTTGATCCAGGCGTAGAAGGTGGAAAGCACAGCCTTCGTCCAGTCTTCGACCTTGAATTGAAAATGGGCCAGACATCGACGAGTGCTGTGTTCGGCGACAAGGTTTGGGTGAGATTTGATCTCGGGGCCACCCCATTGGGCACTCAGTGGCTGCTGAGACTACGTCAAGCATTCCTGACGAGGCTGAGTGTTTAGTATGGAAGTAGCACTCAACGAGCCTCTTCGGCCAGTCAAGCCTGACGATGAACTGCTGGGGCACTTCGCAGCATCGAAGACCGATTTGAGGTGGTTACGAGGGTTAGCAGGTCGGGAGTTCCGTCGAGCAGACTCGTTACGAGATGAGCGAGGACCTGACGCCGAAACAAAGCTGGATCGGTCATTGCGCAACATGATTGGATGGCTCCCCCCGGGAAATGAGTCGTCCGCACGAATTGCTGCATTCAACGCCGATATCGAGTCCATGCGGCTGCATGGTGCCGAAGATGCCGAGCTTGTTCGTCAACTGAATACCGCTTTAGGCATTTTGCGAGTCAGTTTTCATGATGCGCGGGCGCAGGCGATGGCACTTAGCTCCGTTGGGGTCGCCGCAGAGCGAACGTTGGGTTTGAAGCCACATCCGGTGCAGTTTTCCGGTGCCCGAACTCTGATGGCCGGACGATTGGCCGAAATGCGTACTGGCGAAGGCAAAACTCTTGTCGCTGCCATGGCTGCCACAGTCGTAGCTGCCAGTGGGGCTTATGTGCACATTGTGAGCACCAATGACTATTTGGCTCAACGTGACTGCGAAGAGATGAGTCCTTTGTTCGAGTTCTTTGGACTTCTAGGAGGATTCATCACCGGCCGCATGGAGACTGAAGAGCGTAGAGCTAATTATCAGCAGTCGATTTGCTACGTTAGCGGCAAGGAACTGGTGTTCGATTATCTGAAAGACCGTTTATCAGGGCACGGTCGACTTCCTGCCAAAGTGGCAGGCCTACGGAGCTTTGTTCACGGTGAAGCCGCGAAACCAATGATTCCCGCGCTTCATTTTGCTATCGTCGACGAAGCAGATAGCGTGTTGATCGATGAGGCGCGCACGCCCATGATCCTTTCAAGAGAGGTCGAGGGCATTCATGAACCGGTCCTTCTGCAATGGGCAATCGACAGCGCGAGGGGCTTGAAGGAAGGGCTGCACTTTAGACTCAATCAAGCGAGCCGCGAAGTGGACATAAAGCAAAGCGCGCTGCAAGCATGCTCCCCAATGCCGGAAGGCGTTAGGGCAATTTGGCGGGCTGAGACCTGGCGATTGCAATTGCTTCGGCAAGCACTTGCTGCGCTCCATTTTTACAGGCGTGACCAGCAATACATCCTTTTGCCAGGGGAAAAAGAGAGCGATGGACTCAAGGTTCAAATCGTCGATGAAAGCACGGGTCGAGTCATGCCAGATCGGTCTTGGGAACAAGGCTTGCACCAACTCATCGAAGCCAAGGAGGGGGTAACGATTACAAAAGGCCGCGACACCCTAGCGCGTATGACCTTTCAACGCTACTTTCGCCGCTATTACTTGCTAGCAGGTCTTACTGGCACGGCAACTGAAGCATCGAAAGAATTGTGGCAAACCTATCGACTGCGAGTGCATCGATTGCCTTCGAATAGGCCGAGTCAAAAGAAAGAGCTACTTACGCTTTGCTTCTCTGATGCTTCAACAAAATGGGGTGCTGTTGCTGATGACGCTGTGCGTGCCGCGACTCAAGGTCAAGCGGTCTTGGTAGGCACGCGTAGCGTAGAAGCCAGTGAAACGCTCGCTAGAGCTCTGACCGCCAGAGCAGTGGAGTTTTTGGTTTTGAATGCGCGCCAAGACGCTGCAGAGGCTGCCATTGTCGCTGGAGCCGGAAAATCAGGGCGGATCACTGTTGCGACAAACATGGCGGGGCGCGGAACAGACATCAAGCCTGACGCTGCCACCCTCAATGCGGGAGGGTTGCATGTCATCTTGACTGAGCATCATGACTCGCCCCGGATTGATCGCCAGCTTTTTGGCCGGTGTGGTCGGCAAGGTCAGCCAGGGACAGTGAGAGTCATGGTCGCAAAAGATGATCCATTGTTTATGAGCCTACCGGCACCTTTGCGCGCCTTGTCGACTGCGGGTTGGGGATTAAGACTTCTTGTACGCGTCGCACAAAGCAACGCCGAAAGTCGCGCTTGGCAGTTGCGAAAACAAACTCTTCTTCAAGACCGCGAGTTGCATCGCATCATTGGAATTGCCGGATTCTCTGCATGAACAAAATAGCCCTGGCCACTATTGGCACCCTTTCTTGTTTGTCTTGCCAGGCCCAAGACTATGACTGCATGATTGAGCCTGCGCAGACGGTCGAAATCCGCAGCCCAGTTGTCGGCATTCTTGAACGGGTGCACGCAAAGCGGGGCGATCCGATCCGACAAGGGCAGGTCTTGATCAGTATTGAGAGTAGCGTTGAATCCAGTGCGGCAGAGTCCGCCAAGGCCAGAGCGGAGGCCCAGGGTCAATCGGAGCTTTCTCGAGCCAAAGTCAGTGCTTTGCGGGACAAGGCCCGGAGGCTACAGGACCTCCATGCGGAAGAATTTGTATCTGCACAAGCTGTTGAGGATGTTCAGGCTGAACTCAAGCTTGCGGAAGCCGAACTACGCGCTGCAAAAGAGAATAATCAGATTGCACATCTCGACCACAGGCAGGCCGTTGACCAACTGAGACGCCGACAGTTGATTGCTCCTTTCAGTGGCGTTGTAGTTGACCAGTACCTTTACCCCGGTGCTCTGGTTGATGCTGGGGATGCAAAAAAGCCGGTTCTGAAGATCGCTCAAACGAATCCGCTGCATGTGCAAGCGCTCTTGCCGGTCAAAGCGTTTATGCAAATGAAAGTGGGCCAAGTGGTCTCGGTTACGCCAGAAGCCCCATTTGATCGCCCGATTCAAGCCAGAATTCGGACAGTAGACAAAGTAGTGGATGCTTCGGCGGGCACCTTTGGCATCGTTGCTGAGCTTGAGAATTCAAAAGGGAACATTCCTGCGGGACTCCGATGCAAAGTGGCTTTTGTCGTCCGCTAATTCGGGTATGTATGTTGGCGGCCGTTGAAGACCGACCCGTGCGCACAAAGACAAGCTCTGATTCAAAAATGGCATTGGCAAGGGAGTGAGCGGGGATGCCAACTTTGAATGAACTCCGCCACGCAATCGGTGGGCGCTACCTTCCCTTGGGTGCAGGGCTAACTCATGTTGTTGAGGACGGCGAGAAGGACGCGTTGGCGGTTCTTTTGCTGCATGGCGCCACCGTGCCACATTGGGAGTTTGATCGGATTGTTCCGCACTTGTGTCGCAATGGAATGCGGACCGTGCGGTTTGATTTTCTGGGGCATGGACTGTCAGATCGGCCTATGGTCGACTACGACTTCACCCTCTTTTTGAAGCAGACCTTGGAGGTTCTCGATGGCATCCATGCCTCCCGTCCACTGACTGTCCTCGGACACTCGTTCGGCGCGGCTATTGCTGCAGCGGTTGCCTATGAGCGTCCAAGCCGTGTCCAGCGACTCGTGCTTGTCGCGCCACTGCTTGACTTCATGGCGTATTCCTTTTGGCCAAGGGTCTTTGCATTGCCGGGAGTCGGCAGACAGCTCATGCGGTCAGTTGGTCTTCCTGCCCTTGAGCGCCGTCGTCAAAGGAGGTATGCCGCGATCGGAGCTGAGCACCTGACTCCGCGTTTCATTGCGGAGGCTCGCGCACCCGGATATACCGAGGCGCTTGCATCTATGTTCCAGAAGGGAGCGCTCAGTGACCAGCAGGCCCACTACCGGCGATTGGGTCAAAGCGAGTGCGAGATCCTTGTCGTAGCAGGCTCCGCGGATCGAGTCGTGCCATTGCGAGACGTGACGCGAGTTCGCGCCTTGTTGCCTGCGCACAAATACCTGGAACTCAAAGGGGCAGAACACAATCTACTCATTACGCACCCGGAGTTAGTGGCCGCCGCCGTCGCCGAAGCACAGCAACGTACGTGACATGCCATGGTCTGAATTTACAGGCAGAGTAAATGGGTTCGAACTGTCCAGGTATACGGTGACTCGTTACTGCGCCCGCAACACTCCGCGAGTATCACAAAAGGGCCGAATGGTCTGCTTGAATCCGAGGTCCATGGCAAATAACTGGGGGGAGGTGTTCTTTAGATAAGGGCCTCGATCAGTCCAAAGCAAGTGCTAGTTGGAAACGGGATCTCCTCCAATACGCGCGAAGTGAGCGTCGCATTGCTGGGTGCTTAACTCAAATGCCCGTTTGAAACCTAATCAAGAAAGCCTGCGTACGTCAGCGCGAACCTGAGTGAGTGCTTGAGGCACCTCTGCCTATAACTTGCAGCTGATAGTGCGTGGGCTCTTTCACATTGCCACGCTGGAGCTCCTTATGAGCCACGGGCTGTAACGCCCTCAAATGGCGTGCGTTGACTGGCTTCAATAGGTCTCGCACATCGAACAAGAGGCCGCTTTGTGCCCATTGCGGGTACTCACGCGGGCCTGGTGTACTCACGCATTCGACCTACTGCTGACGCTGGGATCTAAGATCTCGACGCCGCAAAGCGGTCTTTCAACGTTGAAGCTAACCGGCCCGCGACGGCTGGGTACCGAAGGGCCAGAATGAAATGAAGCCCGAAGGTGGCGTTCCGTTGCGGGTCCGGTTGAGCGAGAGGTTAGACATCACTGGCTGTCGCAACAATGCCATTGCCTTCGCTGTTAATCGTACGAAATCAGGGCTAGGCATCAGGTTGTGTGAGCGTCCACGTTGATGTGTAGTCGGGGTCGACAACACTTTCACCTGTTGAACGAAGGTTGTAAGTCCCAGGCCGCGCCCTGAAAAAGGCTCCTGTTGCTGGCGGAAGGACTTTCGTTTCTCCTGCACGACTGCCTTGAAGCTCAATGGTGAAACCCCTTGTCGGTTCGGCAGAAGTCACCTTTCCGAAAAACTGCTCGTGGCGCTTAAGTGCGCCACGCTTGTCATTGACAGTGATGCCCACAAGCACAGTTTTTCCGATTAAGTCAGCCGCAACGTATGGATCGTACGGAGGTCGACCGTCGTCGAATGATGGCGGATGTTGCATCTTGATGTCTAACGTTGAAGCTAACCGGCCCGCGACGGCAGGACGCCGCAGGGCCAGAATGAAATGAGACCCGAAGGCGGCATGCCGTTGCGGGTCCGGTTGAGCGACTGGTTCGGCGTCATGGCAGCACCGCCAACTCCTCCAGTTCGCGTCGAAGACCAACAGCGGCGCCGACGCCAACGAGCCCAATTTCTGCAAAGGCTGCCGAGTCAGCATTGCGGCCTTGCGCGAGGCGCAAGCGGGCTAGGACCAAGGCCATTCTCACTTGCGTCGAACCGAAGCCATGAAAAGCTGATCGACTTTTTGCAAACGCATCAGGAGTGATGGTGTCGAACGGCGACAGATGCCCGCAAACAGCAGCCAGCAAGTCTCTGCCTGCTGTCACGTAGACGGAGGTTGCCTCCTGGGCCGCAGTGTTCATGCTTTCCTGTGTTGATCCGTGCAACCACCATTGATCAGTTCCCTCACATGACAAACGGCGTCGGAATTCACAGTGCGAGTCCGTGATCTTCTTCGGATCAGGCAACTCACCAAGAACATGAGGGATCGACAGTGGCTGCAAGCCGAGGTTCACGGCGAATTGGCCGCCAGATCGTGATCCCTGTACCCCAACTACGTGCACCCAGCCATCTTTCACTCGCCGAAATATGCGACCCGAGCCGGAGAAGCCATCTTCCCGCAGCCGAGGAGCAAGGTGCTCTCGCAAAGCCAGTTCCAGCCGTGGAGTAGCAGAGTCTTTCATGACGCCGAACGTTGAAATTCAGCGGGAGGCGAAGCCATCCGCTGCAATGACCGGTTATGGATCACCGCTGCTACGCCCACGGCGGACCGACGGAGTAAAACTGATCGACGATAAGCCTGCGGTAGAACTTGGACAGCAGTACCGCTTTGTCCAAGGTTTGGCATCGGCATATGAACTCCTGCCCATCGCACTCGACCCGAACCTTGAACCAAGGCTTGCCGCCAACTTCGATCACGTCGATGGACGAGTCGAAGGACGTGGAGATTCTCCACTCTTCGAACTCCTGCCAGCGCCCAGATTTCGTAACCACAGCGCGGATGCGCTCAATCTCCTCGGCCGTCTCGCGGTCTCGATCAGGTCTGATTGACTGGACGTACTCGACCAGGGCAATTTGCAGCGGACTCTGACTAGGCGGCATTTGGTGAGCCATAACGTTGAAGCTGAGGGGCCGGAGCCAGCTGGCCGCGCGGAGTTGAAAATATACAAGCAGCGTAGCGCGGCCAGCTGGCGGAGGTCCACCCGAGCGACCGGTTAGGGCTCTGCCGCTGGCAAAGCACACGCTGACCATTGCGCGGCCGCTGGAGAAACCAATTTTGGCCATTGCGGTTCATATGGCAGATCCGGGCTTGCCAGGAAGTTGCACGACCAGTAGGACCAAGTGCTCTGGCCCCTCAACGTCTATTGACCAAGCATCTGAGTAGACGGTAAGTACGTCCTGGCCAATCTGTAGCTCAAGGACGTCCACGCCAATAGCCCACGACTTGCCAATGCTCGTAGCCCCCAACTGCCGCAGCCCGGATTCGAAGCGAGCTACTGCTGCTTCATCACTCGGGTCGCAAATATCGACGCGCATTCGCTGAGCCATAACGTTTGCGGTAAGCAGCCAAGCCAGCGGAGCAGGCGCAGGTCCGCTTGACCAATAGGTTAGGCCGCATTTTTTGAAGCACACATCGATGCGGCGAGCGTTGCAAGAGCCTTGCGTGCTGCCTGTGCCACCAAAAAATCTCTCACGACCAGCACCCAGATGAAGCCTACTAACAGCGCTCCGATGGAAAAGGCGAGCGAATACAGCCAAGACGATTGGCGCATGCTCCAGGCGCCGCCTAAGAAGATGGGTATAAACAAAAAGGAAAGGATGCTATAGAAAAGTAGCACTATCAAGCGTTCCCAGAAATAGGGGACGAGTACCTTTTGGCTTGAGTGGTCAAGCCAGCCGTAAATGTGGCGCCAACGATCCCGCCCGGGCATAGCGAGTGTGATCTCCATGTTTGCCTTCGGACTTAGGTGTCCAAAAGCTCGAGCTTGGGGAACTGTCGCGTAGGTTGACGCGAACCCAAACTCTGTGAAACGCCCGCGCTGACCCGAAATGTGCGAAACCTTCGAAACGGCGGTTAGCAATAGCGGCTGAAGATGCATGCTGCCCTAACGTTGGACATGAGAGGCTCGCGAGGGCAAGGCGCGGGAAGCGTAAAATTACGAACGAGCGCAGCGCGACTTGCCCTTGCTAGTCCGGTCGATGTAACGGCTAAGCCGCACCTTTGCTAGGCAGCGCCTGCTGAGTGACGAGGAGGCCAACGGCATAGAGCCCAGTTTCTTGAGCCGGAAAATCTATGCCCCCACCCTGACCCATTTTGACAGTGGCTTCACCCGTAATCGACTGCGCCATGCTTCGCCCGAGGTCACGTAGAGCGACTTCGACCTTTACGCCGTCGCTAACTGGCACAGCACGAAGACCGATGCGGTAGCCCTCAAGATTTGTCTCGAAGCGCTCGCTCGGGGCCAGTAAAAGGGCATTCTCATAAGTTGCCTTCTCCACGGCACCGTCCGAACGGGTGGTCAATCGGGTGATCACGAAGCGAATCTTGATACCTTGCGACTGGGCGTTTGCTGGTTTGGAAACGGTGGCAAGCATTGCGGCTGCAGAGAGAACTAGGGTGCGACGATTCATCCGATATTCTCCTTGGAGGCGGGGTGTCATGTGTTCGGGTTTGTGCGGCCTAACGTTCGAGCTGAGGGGGCGGAGCCAGCTGGCGAAGGTCCACTCGAGTGACCGGTTAGAAATGTTCATCTGGCTCACGCGATTGGTTTGTAGCCTTTGTCGGATATGTTGAGATGCAGGGCTATTCGCGCGCAAAGCATTTCAGCAAACGGTACCCCTTGATTCTTATCACTTACGACTCGAACCAATTCCTTGGTCGAATAGCCAACAGTACCAACTTCCACCACTAGCTGTGTTTTGTAACCAATTGGCCGAGCCCTGACCCAGGCTGCGTCGGATACATCGACCTCCTTGGTAGTCAGTTGGCGACCAAACAGAATCGTTGTCTTCCGCACCTTCTTGGCCCCGGGATCAAGTTCAGATCTGCGCCTCAAACCTCGAGCCGCGATCAAAAAGAAGATGACCAACACCGTGCTCGCGAGTGCCAATTTTGGGCTCAGGCCCAACCTGGTCGAATCCCAAATCTTCACCACGGCTGTTGCAGACCCGATAGCCGATAGGCGCCATGCGGTTGGATCGGTGACTAGGTATTCGTCGAGTTCGACCAGTGGCATGAAATTTCTAACGTTGGAGCTGAGGGCACGAAATCGGCTGGCAGCACGGAACGATGATGACCTGCTGAGCGGAGTGCGGCCAGCCGGTTGAATCCCGCTCGAGTGACTTGCTAGGCGCCACCGCGCCTACATATCTCAGCTGCATGACCAAAGAACCTAGGAGATGGCAGTTGGGAAACCGAGAAACCAACGATCACCAGGTATGCCAAAGAAACGACTCGAGAATCCGCCGGGGACCTTGCCGCAGGATCCAATGTTGTCCCGCACCAAGATGGAACGGACTGGCGTGTCTGAACCGTTCGGGATGACCTGCGCATTTCCAGCTTCCAGCATGAACCCCACAAAGTACAGAGCATCGAAGTGACTGCGTTGCCTGACCGTCGCACACTTGCCATCGATATGATCTTCTGCAGCTGAAAGCAATTGCTTCGCGCGATCTGCGTACAAAGTCGAAGTTTGCAATTCCTTGGGATGACTCTCTATGGTTCCTGCCGCATACCCTCGAACAACGGCCAGATCAAGGACGACAGTCGCTCGATCGCTAACCACCGCGAGGCAGGATTCTGAAATCGAGACCTGGAGGTCGACCACCCTAGTCGTCGTCCTCGGGCACGGCAACTCATCAGCTTTGATGCAAAGATGAGAGGCGGCCAGGGTACAGGCAAGAACATGGGACCAGCAGCTTTTCATTGATGGCGCCTAACGTTGGAGCTGAGGGGCCGGAACCGGCTGGCCGCGCGAAGCGATGATGATCTGCTGAGCGTAGCGCGGCCAGCCGGTGCAGGTCCACTCGAGCGAGCGGTTAGGCGTCAACGCGACTCTGTACATACAAGGCGTCACCTTGTCGTACGCCAGTGCGCTCACCATTCAAGTGTCCCTTTGGTTCTCTTCGCGCTTCAGGCGCTTGGCAAGCGAATATATGCGTGTTCGCAAGGCATCGAACTCCTCATTCTTCCGGCTGAGCGTGGAACCTTCGCGCCGCAACTCTGCGACTTGGGCGCCCGCAAGCACTACGTCATTGAGACTTCCCATTCCTCCGTATGCAGACAGAAGATGCTCGATTCCATAGAAGTCCTGGCCTCTGATTCTGCGTGCGTCCGTGTCGAGCCAATCGGCCCAGTGCGACTCGCTGTGAGTTCGGAGCAACGCTGATGCCTCGTCCAGCAAGCTCGCGAGTGCTTCGATCTCGGGGTGCATTCGTGACGTCTAACGTTCGAGCTGAGCGGCCGCAGCCAGCTGGTCGCGCGGCGCTGAAAATACACCGGCAGCGTAGCGCGGCCAGCTGGCGGAGGTCCACTCGAGCGACCTGTTAGAGCGCATTGAATTACACACAGTCTTTGGACTGCGTTAGGGAAGCCTCTCCGTACAACCAGGACTCTTGCCCAATCTTTGGCTTCGTGGTGAATACGGCCACGCAGTCACCAATGTTGACTTTTCCTTGCTGGCGTACATATCGTTTGGAGTCGTCCGGCAATTTGACGACATATATCGTGTGCGCAGGATCTTTGCCCGACCACATCAGTAAACCGGCGACTGCGCCACCGACTGCGCCTCCCATGCCAGGCTGATACGCTCCGCCCGACGATGGCCCTTCGGCTGATACGTCGAAGGTTTCTAGAACTTTCCCGACAGCCGCTACGGTATCGTGCGTTCCCCCGGTGGTCGCGCATCCGGTCAATAGAAGTGCCGGAACAATCGAAAAAATCTTCACGAAGAATCTCCCTAGTTTTGTATTGCGCTCTAACGTTGAAGCTGAGGGGCCGGAGCCAGCTGGCCGCGCAGAGCTGAAAATATACAGTCAGCGTAGCGCGGCCAGCTGGCGGAGGTCCACTCGAGCGACTGGTTATGCCTCATGGCTGTACGGCAAACCTTGGTTGTGGGGAATAAGTTCATTCAATTGAGGCCACGCATATTCGTACATGGCTTTCTGGCCTGCATACAGAACAAGTTCAAGTCCGTAAAGTTGGTCTTCACAGTACATAAGGGTTGTGCCGAGAACCTCTGTCGGTGTTCGAGTTGCCACAGCTTCCGCTAAAGCAGCACCTCCGCAATTTGCAAATTTTGGGCGCTTGCCCGCAACTGAGAAAAAGACAGTCGGACACCCACATTCGCATCTGGCATAAACGCGCAGAGCCGGCACTTGGGCCATGAAGCATTTTGCGTTCTCTGGACCGCTTTCGATGAGCCAAGCTACAAGCTCTCGCTCAACTTTTGAGAGATCGCGATCGTCCGCGATCGACATGTGCGGCAGCTCCACAGGTTCGATCTCAGCGGTCATGAAAATGGCGCGCCAATTGGACTTTGTGAGGCATAACGTTGGAGCTCAGCCGACCGAGCCAGCGGAGCTGGCTTGGATCGGGTGCAGCGACTGGTTAGCCCGCTTGCTGCCTTGGCCAACACCGATCGGATCCACTACGACCTTAGCCGTAAATGCAAGATTTGCTACTTTGACTCTCCGGATCTTCATGAATGATTCGATATGGGGCGGCGCCTCATCCTTACGGCAATGAACAGCATGCCGGGAATCAATGAATACGACGACCTCATCTTCTGAGATGTAGTCATTTATCAGTCGTGCACAAGCATCACGATTAAACGTGTCATCCACCATCAAGTGGCGCCAAGGATCGCTGCCACCAACGTCATTGCCGAACAGGCGATGCATCGCGCTTGTGATTTGTCGTGGAGTCAATTTGCGGGCTAACGTCGAAGTTGAGCCGCGAGCGGCGGCTGGGCACGGAAGGCCCAGAATGAAATGGGGGCCTGGAGTGGCCAGCCGTTGCGAGTCGGCTCGAACGCCCGGTTAGAGCTCATTTCTCGCCGCCCCTGCGTGACGAAAGATTTGGCAAAAGCCTATGCGAAGCAATGTATGCAAAGGCGATCGTGATTGCTAGCGACGGAAGCAATAGCTCAGGAGCATTTGCGTACCACTCAAAATGCCACTTAAGTTGCCCGATGTTCTGGTAGAGAACTGCGACGGGGTACACCATAGCTCCAACCCCAAGTCCAACCGGCACAGGCGTTACTAGTAGTGCCGCGAAAACCATGAAAGAAACTTCACTTGCGCGCTGGCTAATAGGAAGGAATCGCCAAAGGAAAGCAAGCGCGACCAAAGTCATCGCCAGAAGCAACAGGACGATGCCGAGCAATGCTGCCGCGATGAGCACGGTGTTCATGAGCTCTAACGTTCGACGTGAGCCGCGGACGCAAGCACGCGCAGCGTGCTTGTGGCCGTCGGCTCGATGGAGTGGTTAGACCTCACTGCGTGCGGGCTCCAACAGGCGCCTGGTACACCGACCACTTGCCCTCTTTGAACATGTACAAAGCCGAGGACACGCGCATGCGCTCGCTGCTTGAGTGCAAATAGGCGACCGACTTCTTCATTCCTTCGACTGCCTTGACGTCCGACAGCGGCGCAAACAGCAAGCCACCTCGCTTGGCCACTAGCGTGACAACGCCTTCAGGGTACTTCTTGAGTTGGGCGTTCCAGAACTCTTTGTCCAAGAAGTAGCTGCTGTCGAGGTCAGGTGACTTACCTTTGACTTCAAATAGGTCATTCCACGGTACGGCTTTCGGTTCGCCGTACACCCGCTTGATGTTGCGTACTGCGAGTTCGAGCGCAGCTTCAGGCGTTAGCGCCAAGCGCTCAAGGTCTTTGGGCGAAGCATTCGGCATGCTTGTTGGTGTGTCGAAGACGAACCGAACGTGCATATCACCAAGGTACTCAAACCAACCAGTGTCGATCTCGACCTCTCGCCCGTCTTGGAGCCTTGCTTTGGCCTTGCCCATTGGCACTAGCGACTCGACCTGCTTGTTCGACCCCTGCGACTCGCGAAGCACGACCATCAGATTCTGTGCACTGTCATCAAAGCCGCGCGAAGGCTGTGAGGCCACAGGAGCCGAAAGAACCGAAGCAACGAAGAGAGCAAGTAGTGGCTTGAGCATAGTGAACTGGTGGAACGTGAGGTCTAACGTGCGCGGTAAGCGGACCAGCCAGCGAAGCTGGCGCAGGTCCGCTTGACAAAAAGGTTAGCCAGAAGAGTTTGGATGCACTGCATGCTAGCCGCCGATATTGAAGTAGATCCGGCCAAGCACGAACGCGGCACACACGGCGCCGATGGCCGAACTCGCCGCGGTAGCCGTAACTCGCGAAGTGTTCTTGGTTGCGAGAAGGAACAGGCCGACGACTGACGAAACGGCAAGAGCGTGCGCGGCGGCGATAGCCAAGACGAACCCAACAACGACCAACCCCCATTCCGCAGACTCTGGCAGGAGCATCGTCATCGCGAGCCAGACCGCGAGCACAGCAAGTGGGCCCCACACCCCGGAGATAGCTAACCATTGGAGATACCGAATCATGGTGCTGCTGGCTAACGTCGAAGTTGAGCCGCGAGCGGCGGCGGGGCGCGGAAGGCCCAGAATGAAATGGGGCCTGAAGAGACCGGCCGTTGCGAGTCGGCTCGAACGACAGGCTAGCCATCATTGACAACGCCGAGCGCTTCTCGCAGCGCTTTAAGTTCTTGGGCTTCAATCTGTTGACTGAATTGGCCGGATTTGTTGTAGACGACGACTATATTCGACAGCACGTTGATGACGGTCGTCGCTCCGTCACTGTGTTTTGCGCGAGCCACAAACACTGGGACGTAGCTCGCCGTGCTTCTTGACCAGCCAGACTGATGTTGCGAAAACCAAGTTGAGAGTTCACGAACACGACCCTCACTAAGGTCGTGTTCTTGCACAGCCATTCCGTCGCGATGACTTTCCACGCGGACGTTAGTTATGGGGTCAAGTTTGAATGAGCATCCTGCAAGCAACGCGAGCAAGGCGAAAGCTACGAGTCGTGCAAGAGCGACTTTCATGATGGCTAACGTGAAAGTGAGCGGACGCCGAAGGCGGTCCGCTCCAATGACTGGTTCAACCGCAAGGCGTGCGGCGAGGGCGATGCAGGATTAAGCGTGACCCACATGAAATTCGCCAACGGCGTTCGATGTAGGCATGTCCAGCTCTGAATGAATCGCGGCGAAGACGGCTGTGACTGTTTCATTCGCTGGCGTGCCGCGCTCTTCCGCGACGGCATTGCCAATGTGCCTTACGAGATCGGCCAGAAGGATCCCCCAAGCTTTCGCCTCTGTGTGCCCTGCGGCTTCAAAAAAACCGATGTTCAAGGTGCAATGTAGCCCTCGCTCGGCAATCCATGCGCTAAGCATTTGCACGGAATTCTCATCACGCTGCGCGGCAGGGGGAATGACTAGTGGTTTCATAGCGCGATGCTGCCTACGGCATGGCCTCTTGCGGTTGAACGTTGGAGCTGAGGGGCCGGAACCGGCTGGCCGCGCGAAGCGATGATGATCTGCTGAGCGTAGCGCGGCCAGCTGGTGCAGGTCCACTCGAGCGACCGGTTAGGCCACAGGCTCATTTGGTGAACACCTTGGCAATGACCCGACCCGTTGCAACGTCGATAGTGCATGTGTGGCTCGAGAAGTTTCCGACAACGAGTGGCGCTTCGCTCATGAAGTTCGTGTAGCCATCCGTTCGACCCTGCCCGATGTCCTCGGCTCGCCATTTCTCCGATCCATCAAGTCCGTAGGCAAACAGGTTTCTGGATGGCCCTTCGCGCGGGAACGCCATGTAGTCATAGAGAACGATCACAAATTCCCCAACGAGGCGAGCGTCCAAGACAGGATAGGTAACCCCAAGAACGCCGCCAGGATGTTTCACCCATCCTTCGCCAAACTCCAGATTCATTCTCGTGGCCTAACGTGTTGTAGGGAGACAGCCGTGTCCGTTTATCACGGCCTCCTGTCTCCCTAATACGGCACCCCCAACCTGCCTGCAGGGCGCGCCAAGTCTGGGTTTGCGTTGCATGTATGTGTATTTATACAGTACTATCAAATCTGGCAAATGCGGCACCGGCAGTTTGCCAGTCCTAACAGGCTAAATCCTCGTGGTTTGCCCGACGGCTGACTGCGTGCTGCTGATTGGAGGCAAGT
>NZ_JAJIRO010000004.1 GCF_025717535.1 Paucibacter sp. Y2R2-4
AGCGAGATTATGACTGATTTTCTTCAATCTCGTCAAGCAATTTGAAATAATTTCTTTCAAACCCTCGACGCTACCATCTCGCTTGCTTCAAAGAACTTCCGTTCAGCGAAGCCTCGCAGTCTAGCACGGTTTTTGAGGGGCTCAAACCTACACGCTCGATTTTCTTGAGGGCCTCAATCTCGCCGACTCAAGTGACCAACCGATCAAGCCATGCTGGCGGCCAAGCCTACTTAGGCACTCATTGCAATACTTGCGTCGATCGCTGTGTAGCGAACGCCAGTTCGGCGTCTCGCTGCGGGTCTTCGCTTTGCAAGACCGCACCCACAGCGCGGGCCAGCCGACCCGCGTCTGCCCTCAAGATGCGCTGCTTCACTGATGGGATCTGTGAGGGATGCATGGAAAAGCTCCGCAATCCCATCGCCAAAAGCAGGTCCGTGAATGCCGGATCTCCCGCCATCTCACCACAGACACTGACAGACTTACCGGCGCTCCGTGCTTGAGAGATCGATCCGGCGAGCAACTGCAAAACCGCAGGATGCCAGGGATCGTAAAGATGAGCCACGGCCTCGTCCGCACGGTCGATGGCCAAGGTGTACTGAATCAAATCATTGGTGCCAATGGACACGAAGTCCACATGCTTCAAAAGAAGAGGCAGCATGACCGCAGCGGCAGGGATCTCAATCATCACGCCCAGCTCAACCAAACCGTAAGCATGGCCAGCATCATTGAGCTGCTGCTGGACTTTCTTAATGGACTCAAGAATCTGCCGCACCTCATTCAAGTGAGCCACCATCGGAATCAGAAGCCGCACTTTGCCGAAAGCACTGGCGCGGTAGATGGCCCGAAGCTGCTGGCGGAACATGCTCGGTTCGGCCAGGCTCCATCGAATCGCTCGCAAGCCCATGGCGGGATTCAAAACATGCTCATGGCGCAACTCGCTGACGCTCAGCCGGTCCAGCGGCTTGTCCGCCCCTACGTCGACCGTGCGAATCGTGACCGGCATGCCGCGCATGGCCTCCACCGCCGCTCGGTAGGCCAAAAACTGCTCGTCTTCGCCGGGCAATTCACCGCCGCGATTCATGAACAAAAACTCGCTACGGAACAAGCCAACACCGGTGGCACCCGCCTCGACCGCAGCCGCAGCGTCGCTGGGCAATTCAATATTGGCATGCAATTCAACGCGCTCGCCGTCCAAGGTCACAGCCGGCGTGTGCCGCAGCCGCGCCAAACGGGCTCGCTCCAACTCGCTTTGGCGCTGCCGGAAGCGGTACTCCTCCAACATGATGGGCGAGGGATTGACGATGACCGTGCCCGCGTCGCCATCAATGATGATCCAGTCGTCTTGCCGGATCAGCCTCGAAGCCTCGCGAGTGCCGACCACAGCAGGAATGTCCATGCTGCGCGCCACGATCGCCGTGTGCGAGGTCTTGCCACCAATATCGGTGATGAAACCATGGAACACACTGCGCTTGAACTGCATCATGTCGGCGGGCGCGATATCGGCCGCCACCAAAAGCAGCGGGTCCTCCCCCGCAAAATCGCGCTGCACCACACTGGCCGCATCGGCGGGTGACTTGCCCTGCTCGCGCGCCAAAGCGCTCAGGATGCGTTCGACAACCTGCTCCAGATCGGCCTTGCGCTCGCGCAGGTAGTCATCTTCCATCTCGTCGAACTGCCGGGCCAAGACCTCCAACTGGGCGGACAAAGCCCACTCGGCGTTGTAGTGGCGCTCGACGATCCAATGCTTGGTTGCACCCAGCAAGGCTTCATCGTGAAGCAGCATCAGGTGCACGTCTAGCAAGGCAGCCAACTCGTGCGGCGTGTCGCCCGGCAAGTCTTGCTTCAGGGTCTCAAGTTCCAGCGCGACCTCATCACGCGCGCGCAGGGCTCGCTTGATTTCAGACTCGATCTGCGACTCGGTGATGAAGTAATGCGCCACATCCAGCCGACTGGACGCAACCAGCACGGCCCGGCCAATGGCCACGCCGCGCGATACCGGGATGCCAAACACCTGAAAGCTCATGCGCCGACTTTAGCAGTCAAGCAAGCGCTTTACATCGACATCAGCGGCGTCATTGATTCGTCACTCATGCGTCATGCCGGCGTCACCCCCAAGCCCGAGCATCTGCCCTGCCACCAACGACAAGCACGAGGCTGCCCATGAGGGACTTACCGCTGCCCACCCTGCCCTTCTCGGACCTGCGCCCACGCATGCCCGAGCGCCGGCCAAGCCCGCCGATCACGCCCCAACCTGGCCCCAAGGGGCAAGCGCCGGCTCGCCTGGATGTCAGCTGGGCCCGCAGCGACGAAGAGATTCTGGAGGCCCAGCGCCTGCGCTACCAAGTCTTTGCTGATGAAATGGGCGCACGTTTGAGCACGCCAAAAGGCTCACCCGCCGGTCACGACATCGACGCTTTCGACCCCTTTTGCGAGCATCTGCTGGTGCGCGCTGTTGAAGACGACGGCAGCCCTGGTCTCGTGATTGGCACTTACCGCGTTCTTACGCCTGCGGCCGCCAAGCGCGCCGGCGGCCTGTACAGCGAGACCGAATTTGATTTGACGCGCCTGCGCAGCTTGCGCGAACGCATGGTTGAGTTGGGCCGATCCTGCATTCACCCGGACTACCGCTCGGGCGGCGCCATCATGGCTTTGTGGGGCGCCTTGGCGGAATTCATGCAGCGCAATGAGCTCGACACCATGATCGGCTGCGCCAGCATCAGCATGTGCGATGGCGGCCATTTCGCCGCCAGCTTGTGGAAGCAGTTGGAACAAACGCATATGGCCAGCATCGAATGGCAAGTGCGCCCGCGCCTGCCGCTGCCGGTGGAAGAACTGCGCCAAGACCTCAATGTTGAAGCGCCACCCTTGATCAAAGGCTATTTGCGCTGCGGCGCCAAGATTCTCGGCGCCCCTGCCTGGGACCCGGACTTCAACACCGCCGACTTGCCCATGATGATGCGCCTGGCCGACCTGCCGGCTCGCTACCGCCGCCACTTCATGGGTTGAGCATGCGAATGACGCCCGCGGGCGCCAGCGCGCTTCACTGGCCTTCGCCGAACTTGTCGTTCACCAAGGCCGTGATGGCGTCCTGCGCCGCCTGCTCATCCGGGCCGTCGGTCTCGAGTTCTACCTGCGAGCCCATGCCGGCCGCCAGCATCATCACGCCCATGATGCTCTTGGCATTGACGCGCCGGCTGTTGCGGCTCATGAAGACCTCACACTGAAACGAGCCCGCCAGTTTGGTCAACTTGGCAGAGGCGCGCGCGTGCAGGCCCAATTTATTGCTGATGGTGAGCGTGGACTTGATCATTGTTATTGATTGAAGCTCAAGGCTTCGAGCAGGGGTTCACAGGAATCTCATTCAACACAATGCCGCGCACGCCCCCTTGTGAGGCGCGCTCAGCCAGATCCTCAAGCGGTTCATTCGCGTAGCACAGCGAGCGCCAAAGCATCGGCACATTGACGCCGCTGACCACACGCACATGCGGGCCCTGCAAACGCAGCGCGCCATTGCACGGGGTGGCGCCGAACACATCAGTCAAGACCAGGGCTTCCTCATGGCCAGCCCCTGCCAGCAAGGCGCGGGCCGCCACCTCCACCTCTTCGGCAGACATTTCAGGGCTCACGTCCAAGACGGCCAACTGCGGCGCGCAATTGGGGAAGGTGTGCTCGGCCACCGCTTTCATCGCGGAGGCCAAGGGCGCATGGGCAATCAAGAGTAAACCGGGCATGGAGTGATTATCAACGGAGCGATCCACTGTTCAGGCGTGCAAAACGCTTCACCTCCACAGACTCCCGCGTTTCAATGGTCGCTTGCATTCATCCTGTGCATTCAAAGTGCGCCGCTTACTCATTCAGCCTGACCGAGCCCAAAAAGCTGTCCCAGGCCTCAGCGCCACCCTTCTTGCCCAACACCACCAACTGATAGACACGCAGACCCCGCGAAAAAACTGCAATGCGCGCTTCTTGTTCACGGCCAGTCAAGACCTGTAGCTGGGCCTCAGGATTGGGGGTCATGCCGGGCACTTGAAGAGCTTGGGCCGGAGCATTCGAAGCCTGGAGCTTGGCCGCCATGGACTGCCGCATCTGCAACAAGGCTGGCGTCACCATTGCCGGATCAGGCAATTCAGCCCAGGCCAGAGAGAAGCTCAAATCCGCCGCCTTGCATTCCGCCAAGCCCATGGACGAGGGCTCAGCCGGCGTGGCTGGCCTGATGTTGACCTGGGGCTTGCACGGGAACATTGCCAAGAGGCCGCTGCCTTCCGGCCTGACCTCGCGCCAGTCCAACGAGGGCGAACAGGCCATCAATGCAAGAGCCCCCAAAAAGCCGACAGCCGCCCGGCGCTGCCACGGCGATACACGCCAAAGAATCGATTTCATCGCTTCATTATCCAGGCGCAGCTTTGCGGGCAAGCCTACAAAAGCCTTGCCGCACAATCGATCCCATGCACAACACCGCCCATTCCCCTGCCTCCGAAGCTCTGCCGAGCGCCGCGCCGATGGCGCTGGCCGGCGTGCGCATTCTTGATCTCTCCCGCGTCTTGGCCGGCCCCTGGTGCACCCAAACCCTGGCCGACCTGGGCGCCGATGTCATCAAGGTCGAGCGCCCCGGCAAGGGCGACGACACCCGCAGATGGGGCCCGCCCTATTTGAAGGACGAGGCAGGCGCCGACACCTCCGAGGCGGCTTACTACCTGGGGGCCAATCGCAATAAGCGATCCATCGCCATCGACATTGCCACGCCTGAGGGTCAGGTCTTGATACGCCGCTTGGCTGCCGGGGTCGATGTCTTGGTCGAAAACTTCAAGGTCGGCGACCTGGCACGTTATGGTCTGGACGCGCAGAGCTTGCAGGCCGCCAACCCGGCCTTGATCGTCTGCTCCATCACCGGCTTTGGGCAGTCCGGCCCCTACAAAGACCGGGCAGGCTATGACTACGCCATCCAGGGCATGGGTGGACTGATGAGCGTCACCGGCGAGCGTGATGACTTGCCCGGCGGTGGGCCACAAAAAGTGGGGGTGGCCGTGGCCGACTTGTTCACTGGCATGTATGCCACCGTGGCAATTCTGGCGGCCTTGCGCCACCGCGATGCCACCGGTCAGGGACAGGTGATCGATATGGCCTTGCTCGACACCCAGGTGGCGATGCTGGCCAATCTGGGCGCCAACTACCTGTGTACCGGCGTCACACCAAGTCGCATGGGCAATGCGCACCAAAACATCGTGCCCTACCAAGTATTTGAAGCGGCCGAGGGGCATCTGATTCTGGCCGTGGGCAACGACCAGCAGTTCAGCAAGTTCTGCCATATCGCCGGCCACCCCGAATGGGCCGAGGACGCGCGCTTTGCCAGCAATGCCGAACGGGTGCGCCACCGCGAGCTCTTGGTGCCCTTGCTGGCCGGCGTTATCAAGAACCGGCCACGCGATGCTTGGCTCGCCGCGCTCGAGGCCGCCCATGTGCCATGTGGCGCAATCAACAATCTGGCTCAGACTTTTGCCGACCCCCAGGTGCAAGCCCGTGAGATGTGCGCCACCGTCCCGCACCCCTTCAATCCCGAATTGCGTCTGGTGGCCAGCCCGATCAAGTTGTCGGCGACGCCCGTTAGTTATCGCCGCGCGCCCCCCACCCTGGGTCAGCATTCACAAGAACTGTTGCAGGAAGCCGGGCTGAACGAAGCCGAAATTGCCTCGCTGCTGCAGGCCGGCATCGTCGCCTAGCGTCGAGTCAAACGTGAGAAATTACGCAAAAACAGCACATGGGCTGAAGTAAAACGCCGATGCAGGCGGTTTCCCCCGGATCGAGGGATGGACGCTCGAGGGCATCGCACAGACGATGGCGCCCGCTGTGGCTCATTCGCCCCTCAAGGCTTCTACAAACACAAGGCCACCCTCGGTCATTCACGCCAGTTCATGTCCAGCCCACCGACCGCTTCCACTGCCAGTGCTGCTCACGCCGCCGCGAATGACTTCGCCGGCGAGCCCAGCCATGCGCAGTGGGCCGACATCGTGCAGCAGCTGGGCGCCGAGATTGCCGGGCCATTGAGCACAGCCATGGAACGCATCCATGATCTGATCAGCACGGGGCAGATTGACCGCCAAAGCCTGCGCACCTTGAAGGAAAGCGTGGCCCAGGCGCGCGAGGCCGGCATGATGGGCCAACAACTGGCTCGTCTGGCTTCCGGCCGGCTGCGCCTCTCGCGCGAGCGCATGCACCTGACCCAGATTTTGCGGGGCGTCTTGGCGCAACGCAGCCGCGAAACCCAGGCGCGCGGCATCCAGGTTCGGCAAGTGCTCAAGCCGATTGAAGTAATCGCCGATGGCTCGCTGCTGTTTTCACTGCTGAACGCGCTGATGGACTGGGCCTTGTACAGCACCCACAGCTCGGTCGACCTGCGCCTGGACCTGACGCCTTGGCCGGCCAAAGCGCGCTTGGTCTGCCGCTTCGCCCACCGTTCGCTGGACTTGCTGGACGACCCGCGCTCGAAAGAGCTGCCTCGGGCGCTCAATAGCTTGTCTTGGCGCTTGGTGGAGCAAACCGCCATCACCATGGGCGTATTGCCGCTGCGCGAAGACGAGGCGGGCATCACGGTGCTCACCCTGGAGTTCCCGAACACTGTCTGCGAGGAACCTGGCATGAGTGGCGCGCCGACGGGTACCTCCGCTCTGCCGCTGCCGCCGAATGAAGCGTCTCGCGACTCCGAATACCTGCCCTCCAGCAACTCCAAACCGCTGGCGGGCAGCCATGTCTTGATCGTTTCTCAGCGTCGAGAACTGCGCACGCAGATTCAAGCGGCGATTCAGCACATGGGCCTGATCGTGGACCTGGTAGGCAGCATGGCCGAGGCCGCTCAGTTCTGCGAAGACGGGCTGCCGCACGGCATCGTGTTCGAAACCGGGCTGCGTGGCGCCGACTTTGAGCGCCTGCATGCGGACATCCTGGACGAGGTGCCGGACTTCTGCTTTGTGGAAGTCTTGGACGACGCGCATCTGACCCAGCTGTCCACCGCGACCGCCGACGGCATGGCGCGCATCTCGCGCCTGCATGTGCCCGATGCGCTGCCCTCGGTGCTGCTGTTCGAGCTGTCCAAAGGCCTTTGAACGCCCTTGCCCAGGGCTTCTGGCGGCGCCAGCGCGCCACCTGTTGCCCGGCTACACTTCGCCCATGAATTTGCTTCAACGTGCCCTGCTCCCTGTTGCGTTGGCGGCCCTGGCCGGCGCTGGCTTTTGGGCCTATACCAATCTGGGTCAACAAGAAAAAGCGCCGACCGTCAGCTATGTGCTGCTGAACGGCGAGAAGCTCAACTCCAACCAATGGGCGGGCAAGGTCATGTTGGTGAACTTCTGGGCCACCAGTTGCACCACCTGCGTGAAGGAAATGCCGCAGATCATCGCCACCCACGAGAAGTTCAAAGGGCGCGGATTTGACACCCTGGCCGTGGCCATGAGCTACGACCCACCGGCCTTCGTCGCCAACTTCGCTGAAAGCCGCAAACTGCCTTTTGGCGTGGCAATCGACAACACCGGCGACATTGCCAAACAGTTTGGCAAGATCCAGCTGACCCCCACCACGCTGCTGATCAACAAACGTGGCGAAGTGGTCAAACGCTATGTGGGCGAACCCGACTTCGCCGCCCTGCACGGCTTGGTCGACAAGCTATTGGCCGAGTCGGCCTGAGCAACGAACAAGCCGCCTCAAAAGATCCACCATGAGGACCTCAGCCTTGCGTCGACTCGGTCAACTAGGCCTGGGAATCGCGCTACTCGGCCTGAGCCTCTCGACTTTTTCGGCTGATGAGCCGGTCGACAAAAACACCGTGGTGCTGGCCGGAGAAGACGACTGGGCGCCCTACAGCTCGGCCGAAAAACCCGGGGCGGACACGCAAACCAGCCCGGTCGGCTACAGCGTCGACCTGGTTCGCGCCGTGCTGGCCAGCCAGGGCATCAAGGTGCAGTTCATCAACGTGCCCTTTGCGCGCTGCATGCAGTACGCCAAGACCGGCCAGGTGGCCGGCTGCTTCAACGCCACCATCACCGACGACAACCGCAGCGACTATGTCTGGCACCAACCTGCGATGTTCGAAGAAGAGTTGTCCATCTTCGGGCGAGGCGACAACCAAGGCGCGGAACTGCGCCTCTCGGATCTGCGCGGCAAGCGCGTGGCCTACACCAACGGCTACACCTACCCCAGCGAGTTCATGCATGACAGCCGCATTCAGAAGTTCAGCGCCGTCTCCGATGGTGCTCTGGTGCGCATGCTGCTGAGCAAAAGGGTGGACTACATCTTGCTCAACCGGACCCCCGGCTGGATGCGCATCGACGCCACGCCTGAGGCCCGCAATCAAATCAAGCGAGTCGGCCTGGTGTCCATGGATGGCTTCTGGGTGGCCTTCTCCAAGCAGCACCCGCAAGGCGAACGCCTGGCCGCCGCCTTCAGCCAAGGTCTGGCGCAAATGCGCCGCGACGGCAGCTACCAGCGCCTGCAAGACGAATTCAGGCGCCGCGTCAGCTACCGCTGAGCGGCGCCGCGGGAAAACTCATCCGCACTCGCGTGCCTTGGCCTTGGCCCTGACCCTGAGCGCCCGTGTGCCAGTCAATGCGTGCGCCATGTTGTTCAGCGATCGTCCGAACGATGGCCAGGCCCAAGCCGGTGCCATGGTGTGCTCGCCCTGCTGAACGCTCCTGGGCGATCGGGGTCCAGCGGGAAGGGGATACGCCAGACGCCAGCCCCGCCGGCATGCCCGGGCCATCGTCCTCCACCTCCAAAAACGCCTGGCCCTCATGCAAGCCGGTGCGCATGCAAACATGGGCCTGTTCGGGACGGCCGTGGAGAAAGGCGTTTTCAAGCAGATTGCTGGCCATCTCATGCAAGTCGCCGGCGCGGCCCAAGAGCTGGGCGGAGGCCAACTCAAAGCTCAACTCAATGCCCAAGTGCTGCGCCTGATCGATGAACTCATTGGCGCAGGCTTCCGCCGTGTCACGCAGATCCAAAGCTCGCAGCGGTTCCTGACTCAAACCGTCCGCCTCTGCGCGCGCCAAAGCCAAGAGCTTGCCCACCAAGCGCCCCATGCGATCAAGGGCTTGCGTCATCTGCGCCATGCGCTCCGGCGAGCCCACTGGGGCAGCAAGTTTACCGCCATCCTGCCGCAGCAGGTCGAGTTGCAATCTCAGCCCGGCCAAGGGTGTGCGCAACTGATGCGCAACATCTCCGATAAAACGCTGCTGCGCCTGAGACAGCGCCTGCAGCCGAAGCAAAAGGCCATTGATCGCCCCCAGCAAGGCTCGCAATTCCAATGGCAGGCCCTCGATGTCAAGCGGCGCCCACTCTCCGGCCGGGCGCTGCGCCAAGGCAGCCGCGGTTCGCTCCAGCGGCCCCAGCATCGCGCGAGTCACCCACCAAAGCGTCAACAAGGCGCATGCCCATAGGGCCAAGCCCAAGGTGCCCGAGTTCAGCAACAAGCGCTGCGCGGCCGCTTCGCGCTTGCGCGTCGTCTCACCCACCATGACGCGCGCTCGCCAAAACGGCCCCTGACGCGGCAGCGCCAGAACGCGCAAGACCTGACCCTCACAGTTCACCGTCTGCACTGCCGCCTCAGCAAGGGCGCCGGCGAGGCCCACGGCGGCGGCACTCGGCGAGCAGGCTTGCAAACCACCATCGCCCCACACCAAGCGTTCGTCCTCATCAAACACCGCCAAGCGCATCTGGTCCGTCGTATCGGCCTGAAGCAAAGCTTGCGCCGAGACGGGCAGATCGACGTCCAGGTCATGGTCGGTGTCAATCTCTACTCTCGCAGCCAGGGCCACGGCCACGTTCAGCAAGGCTTTGTCAAAAGCTTCGTCGGTCAAACGCTGGGTGGCTTGATGATTGAGTAGCAGGGCGAGTCCAAGCACCAAGCTCAAAGGGGCGGCCAAAGCCAGCAGCAAGCGCTGGCGCAAGCCTTGGGGCCAGAGCCAAGCCAGCCGCTCAAACATAGCTCGGCGCCGGCAGGGTCAGGCGATAGCCCACACCACGCACCGTATCGAGAGAAATGCTGGCACCCAGCAGTTTGTGCCGCAGTCGCGAGACATGGGTTTCTAGTGCATTGCTAGATAGCTCTCGATCCCATGCGCTCAGGCTGTGCAGCAGCTTGCGCTTGCTGACGATGGCCGGGCTCTGCAAGACCAAGGCCAAGAGCACCGCCCACTCCTTGGGCGTTAGCGCCAAAGGTGCGTCGCTGAGCCAGGCGAGTTGCTGCTGCATGTCCAGGTGCAAAGGCCCAAGGCTCAAACGGTCCGCACGGGCGGCCCCGCTGCGGCGGATCAGCGCCCGCAAGCGCGCCATCAGCTCGGGCAAGACAAAGGGTTTGGCCACATAGTCATCGGCCCCGTCGTCAAGCCCGCGCACCCGATCCGACCAATCGCCCCGCGCGGTCAACAACAAGATCGGCAAACTCTTGCCCTGCGCGCGGACGCGCCGCAGCAAGGCCAAGCCATCCATATCGGGTAGCCCCAGGTCCAAGACCAAGGCGTCGTACTCGGCCTGCTCCAGCGCGGCCAAACCGTAGTCCCCCTGGCCAAAGGCATCAACGCCATAGCCTTGCCTCAGCAGGGCCTCACGCAAGCCCTCGCGCAGCGAGGCTTCATCTTCGATCAACAGGATTCGCATGGCTTGGCGCCGTCCCTTGGCCAGATCACGATGAGGCGATTCTTGCATCGAGTGTTGCCCCATTTCATCGGCATTCCGGGGCGACGCCTTCAATCGTAAGACTTTGCAAGATCGTCGCATCGGTGCAGCTTCGACAGCATATCGACAGCTTCAGCCGCGTAGGCTCACTCGCGCCGACTTTGCAACAAGCATCCAGGAGTTGATTGCCATGCCCAGCTACACATTGAACGTCAACGGAAATGAACACATCGTCAACGTCAGCAGCGCCTCCATGCCGCTGCTCTGGGTCTTGCGCGATGTGATTGGACTCACCGGCACCAAATACGGTTGCGGCATCGAGATCTGCGGGGCCTGCACCGTTTGGGTGAACGGTCAGCCGGAGAAGTCCTGCGATATGGATGTGTCCTCCGCCGCCGGCAAACAAATCACCACCATCGAAGGGCTCTCGCGCGACCGCAGCCACCCGGCGCAAAAAGCCTGGATCGTCCATCAGGTGCCGCAATGCGGCTATTGCCAATCCGGCATGTTGATGAGCGTGGCGGCAGCGATGAAGGCCGGTCATCACGGCCAAGACATTGCCAAAGAGGTCAAGAACGTATGCGTTTGCGGCACCTATCAACGCATCAAACAGGCCGTGAACGGTTTGTAAGCAGGAGCGATCACCATGCAAGCAACACTTCCACTGGATCGACGTCAATTTCTGGCCGGCAGCGGCGGGCTCACTTTGGCCTTGTTTTTGCCTGCCAACCCGGCCGAGGCCGCGGCCGGCACCGCCGTCAACAGTTGGCTGACGATAGGCAGTGACGACAGCATCCAACTGACCATTGGCTGCTCCGATATGGGGCAAGGCTCCTTCTCCGGCCTGGCGCAAATTCTGTGCGAAGACCTGATGGTCGATCTCGGCCGCGTCAAACTGGTGCAAGGCGCGCCAACGCTTGCCGTGCCTGCGCCGGTGGGCACGGCCATCAACACGGTGGGCAGCGGCGTCACCCGCGGCAACTTTTGGAAGCTGCGCGATGCTGGCGCGATGGCCAGAGAGATGCTGGTCGCGGCGGCTATGACACAGATCGGTGACGGCACGCGCAGCAACTACAGCGTCAACAACGGCATCATCCTGCACGGACCCAGTGGGCGCACGCTCAGCTACGGGCAAGTGGCCGCAGCCGCAGCGCTGCTGCCGCCGCCGGCCTCAGCCCCCTTGGTGCCGGACAGCCAGTTCCGTTGCATCGGCAAGACCCTGGCCCGCTCGGACATCCCGCTCAAGGTGGACGGCAGCGCCGTCTACGGTCTGGATGTGCGAGTCCCCGGCATGGTGTACGCCGTGATTCGCCATTGCCCCAGCTTTGGCGGCAAGCTCGCCGCCTTGCCGGCGACCCCCACCGGCATGCTGGCCATCGTCCCAACGCAAGTCATGGCCGGCACGGCGCGCGGCGCCGAAACCGTCGGCAATGTCAACGCTGTCGCCGTGGTGGGGCCTACCACCTGGGATGCCTGGCAAGCCGCCAAACGCCTTTCGCTCAAATGGACCTTGCCGGCCAATGCGGCCAGCCTCAACAGCAACCAGTTCATGCTCGATGCGCAAGCACTGATGAGCAATGCCACGGCCTATGTGCCGGGTGCGACAAACCCACCGGGCACGCTCTACACCGTCGAGCGCAGCACGGCCGATGCCAACGTGGCCATCGCCAGCGCCGCCAAGACGCTGGAGGCCATGTACAGCCTGCCTTATGTGGCGCATGCGTGCATGGAGGTCTTGAACTGCACCGTCAGCTTTGTGCCGGGACAGCGCTGCGAGGTCTGGGCGCCGACCCAATCGGCGAAGTCCGCCTTGAGTTTGATCTGCGCCATCACCGGCCTTGGCGCCGACAAAGTGACCCTGCACACCACCTATCTCGGCGGCGGTCTGGGCCGCAAAGCCGAGTTGGACTTCATCAGCCAGGCCTTGCAAGTGGCCATGGCGGTGCAACGCCCCGTCAAACTGATGTGGCCACGGGAGGAGGACTTCACCCACGACCAGTACCGCCCGATGGCCCTGGTGCGCGCTCGCGTTGGCTTGGATGCGAATGGGCAAATTGCCGGCTGGACCTACCGCAATGTGTCGCCGTCTATCCTCGGCCAACGTGGGGCCAACCTGGGCGCCACCGGCGACAGCCAAGGCTCCGAGGCCTCGAACGCCCTGCCGTATAACTTCGGGGCCCGACTGACCGAATGGGTCAGCCATACGGCGCCGATTCCTGTCGGTTTCTGGCGTTCGGTGGGGGCATCGATCAACACCTTCGCGGTCGAATCCATGATCGATGAAGTGGCGGCCTCACTCGGCCAAGATTCGTTTCAGTTCCGGCGTGCAAGACTCAACAACCCGCGTTGGTTGGCCGTGTTGGAAGCAGCGGCCCAGGCTGCCGGCTGGGGCACGGCGGGCCCCGCAGGCACCGCACGCGGCATTGCCATCGGCAGCGCCTTCAACAGCATCGTCGCGCAGGTGGTGGAGGTGCGCGCGGGCACAGCCGGCCCGGTGGTGACCCGCGTCTGGGTGGCCATTGATTGCTATATGACCGTCAACCCGGGCTCGGTGGAAGCACAAATCGTGGGCGGCGTGGTGCACGCGATCAATGCCGCGCTGTATGGACGCCAGACCTTTGTGAACGGCGCCGCTCAGGTGAAGAATTTCAACAACAGCCGCATGCTCAGGCTGAACGAAATGCCCGCCTTCGCGGTGAAGATCATGCCGCCCCCGGCCGCAGCGGACCGCACGGTGCCTTTGGGAGGCGTTGGCGAACTGGGCGTGCCGACCTTTGCACCGGCCCTGGCCAATGCCTGGTTCAAGCTCAGCGGCAAGCGGGTGCGCAGCCTACCCTTCTATCCCAACGCCACCATGTCAGACGGCTGAGCTGAGGCCGGCGCCGTGCTCAGCCGCTCACCGCATCAAGCGTTCGGCTGAGCGGCCTGCGCCGCATGCTCAGCTTGTTGATCTGCGTGATAGCTGGAACGCACCATGGCGCCCACCGCCGCATGGCTGAAGCCCATCTTGTAGGCCTCGGCCTCGAACATCTTGAAGGTGTCCGGGTGCACATAGCGGCGCACCGGCAGATGGTGGCCCGAGGGGGCCAGGTATTGCCCAATGGTCAGCATGTCGATGTTGTGAGCGCGCATATCGCGCATGACCTGCAGAATCTCTTCGTCGGTCTCACCCAGGCCGACCATGATGCCGCTCTTGGTCGGCACGCCGGGCACCTCAGCCTTGAAGCGCTTGAGCAGATCCAGGCTGAACTGATAGTCGGAACCGGGGCGCGCTTCCTTGTAGAGGCGCGGCGCGGTCTCGAGGTTGTGGTTCATCACATCGGGCGGGGCGGCCTTCAGGATGTCCAGCGCGCGGTCGGCACGGCCGCGGAAATCGGGCGTCAAAATTTCGATCTGCGTCGTCGGGCTGAGTTCGCGAATCTTTTGGATGCACTCGACAAAATGGCCGGCGCCACCGTCACGCAGGTCATCGCGGTCCACGCTGGTGATCACCACGTACTTGAGTTTGAGCGCGGCGATGGTCTGCGCTAGCTTCAGCGGCTCCTCGGTATCGAGCGGGTCGGGGCGACCATGGCCCACATCGCAGAAAGGGCAGCGACGGGTGCACTTGTCACCCATGATCATGAAGGTGGCCGTGCCCTTGCCAAAGCACTCGCCGATGTTCGGGCAGGACGCCTCTTCGCACACCGTGTGCAGCTTTTGCTCGCGCAGGATCTGCTTGATTTCGTAGAAGCGGGTGCTCGGGGAGCCGGCTTTGACGCGAATCCAGTCGGGCTTTTTCAGCGTTTCAGCCGGCACGATCTTGATGGGGATGCGGGCCGTCTTGGCCTGCGACTTTTGCTTGGCGCTGGCGTCATACGCCTCGCCTGTCTTCGCTTCGTGAGTGATGTTCTCGGTCGCCATGCCAGCCAAACTCCAAATGATCGTTCAGCCTTCGAGCTGGGCCTGCAGCCGCTCGCCGAAACGCTGGGCCACCTCGGGCCAATCCGCAAAAACCCCAAGTGTAACGAGGTCCACCGTCGCCAGACCCGCATAACCACAGGGGTTGATGCCGGCAAAGGGCTGCAAATCCATCGCCACATTCAGCGCCACACCGTGATAGGTGCAATGCCGGCTGACCTTGATGCCCAGGGCTGCCACCTTGCCCAGGCCGCGAAACGGGTCGAGCGGGTCGGCCGGGCCAGAGAGCGCCGCATGGTTGTGCGGGTCATTCAGCCGCACATAGATGCCAGGCGCGCCCGCCACCCGGTGGCCGGTGATGCCATAGGCGTCCAGCGTTTGAATCACCGCCGCTTCCAAGCGGAACACATACTCGCGGACGAAGTAGCCGGCCCGCTGCAGATTGATCATCGGGTAGGCCACCACCTGACCCGGCCCGTGATAGGTCACCTGCCCGCCTCGGTTGGTCTGCACCACCGGGATGCCGCCGGCCTGCAGCACATGGTCGGCTTTGCCTGCCAAACCTTGGGTATAGGTCGGCGGATGTTCGCAAAGCCAGAGTTCATCGGGAGTATCGGGCCCACGCGACTCAGTGAACTCGCGCATCGCCTCTACAGTGGGCGCATAGTCCACGCGCCCCAAGTTCTTCACAACAATCATGGCCGAATAGTAGCGCCAGCCTGTAAGGCCTTGGCCGCCACGAGCGACTGAGTTTGGGTTAGCGTGAGCGCCTCAACGCTCATGCCCTGCCACCCGAGGACCACGATGCCAACGATTCACTCGCCCAAGTTTGCAAGCCTGAGGACCAGCAGCGCGATCAGCGCCCTGCTGGCGGCCTTGCTGCTCAGCCCCTTTTTAAGCCATGCGGAAAGCCATGCACAAAGCTCCGCGCAAAACGACCCGCTGGCGCAGGCTTTGGCCGCCTATGAGGGCGGCGATCTGCCCGCTGCCGCGCGCGGCTTTGCGGCGCTCTCAGCCAAGCGGGCGCCGCTGGGCGACTACAACCTGGCCATGATGCATCTGCGCAGCGAGTTGCCCAAGCCCGACCCACGGGTGGCCAAGCGACTGCTGGAGCGCGCCGCCGGCCATGGCCTGATCCGAGCCGAACTGGCACTGGGTCAGCTGTATGAGCAAGGCGTGCTGGGCAAGCCGGATTTGAAGCGCTCCACCCATTGGTTTGCGCGAGCTGCGGAGCACGGCAGCAGCGATGGGCAAGTGGCATTGGCCACCGCCTACTACCTAGGTCGCGGCGCGCCACAAGACATGCGCCTGGCGGCGCGCTGGTACCGCGAGGCGGCCACCGGCGGCGATGTGGGCGCGCAATACCTGCTAGCCTCGATGTACGAAAGCGGGCTGGGGTTGGAGGCGGATTTGCGTCTGGCGCGCTACTGGTACGACATCGCCGCCCGCAATGGCGATGAGGCCGCGCCAAGCAAGGTCTTGGACCTGGACCGGCGCCTGGCGGGCGAGTCGTCGACCTGAAGCGCTCGGCCTGACTCGATGAGTCTCTGTGAGCTTTAAAGCACCACCTTGACCATGGGGTGGGTGCTGAGCGTGCGGTACAACTCGTCGAGTTGCTCTCGACTGGTGGCGGTGACGGTGATCGTCAGGCCCAGGTAGTTGCCGCCCTTGCTGGGGCGGCGCTCGATTGTTGCGGCATCAAATTCTGGGTCGAACTGCAGCGCGACCTGCGCGATCGCCTCCACAAATCCCTCCACATGGCTGCCCATCACTTTGATGGGGAAGCGCGAGGGGTATTCGATCAAAGACTGCTCGGGCGGAATGTCCGGCGGCGGATTCATGGGGGGCAGATTACTCATCGTCTGACTCTCAAATTTTTCTCAAAATCTCTTCAAATTCTTAAATAGACTGCAGCAGCTTGGCGCGCTGGTAGGCCTCATACAACCGGGCGTACACCGGACCGGGCTTGCCGCGCAGAGCGCCATGTCCGACCGCTTGATGATCCAAGGTCGTCACCGGCAAGACCTCTTTGGTGGCGGAGCTGAGGATGACTTCGTCAGCTGCAAACAGCTCGGCCTCGGAAATGGGTCGCAGGTTGTAGCCAATGCCCACTTCTTCGCACAGCTCTTTCAGCAGCTCGACTCGAATGCCTTCGAGCACCTGCTCACTTTTGGGCGGCCCCAGCAAGGCGCCTTCCTTGACGATCCAGACATTCGAAGCCGAGGCCTCGGTCAGAAAGCCGTCGCGCAAGAGAATCGTCTCCATCGCGCCTTGGTCCGCCGAAATCTGGCGGGCCAACACATTGCCCAGCAGCGAGGTGCTTTTGATATCGCCGCGCTCCCAACGGAAGTCGCGTGCGCTGACGCAGCTCACGCCGTGGTGCCGCTCTTCGGCCGAGATGGGCTTCGCTGCGCTGCTGTAGGCGAATAGGGTCGGCTGAATGCCGGTCGGCATCACATGGTTGCGCGGCGCCACGCCACGGCTCACCTGCAAATAGACCGCCTGATCTTCGGCATCGACCTTAGAGATCAGCTTGCGCGCAATCTCCAGCCACTCCGCCCGTAGCAAGGGGCTGATGATGCGCAACTTGGCGAGGCTGCGTTCAAAGCGATCCATATGCGCTTCAAAACGGAACAGGCGGCGGCCATAGACCGGAAGCATTTCATAGGCGCCGTCCCCAAAGATGAAGCCGCGGTCCATCACCGAGATTTTGGCCTCGGCCAGGGGCGTGTACTCGCCATTCAAATAGCAGTACACCTCGGGCAAAGCGTGAGTCTTCATGCGGCGTCCTCCTGATCCTGTTCAAGCCAAGCGCGGCGGATAGGCCGCCACTCCGAGAGTATCCAAAGACTATCGCAGTGAGAGGCCCAGGTCAGCAGGATTTACTTGATCCAAAGCCGGATGGCATCCCAGGCGCGACCAAAAATGCCGGCCATGGGCACGGCCTCTTGTACCACCAAGGGCACCTCGGCCACGGCCACACCGGCCGTCGTCGTCACTTTCAGGGTGCCGACGCGTTGCCCCTTGGTCAAGGGCGCGACCAGCGGGTCGGTGCGCTCCACCTTGGTCTGCAGCTTGGCACCATCGCCACGCGGCACGGCCACAAAGACGGCGCTGGCAGCGCCCAGCTTAGCCTCGCGCGCCACGCCCTTCCAGACCGGCACGGTGCTGATGGCCTGGCCGTCTTCGAACAAACGCACTGCATCAAAGGCCGAGTAGCCCCAGTTCAGCAGCTTCTGACTTTCGCTGGCGCGGGCTTCTTTGGAGGCCGTGCCCATCACGACGCTGAGCAGGCGGCGCTTGCCATTCGGGAACTCGCGCTGGGCGCTGGCCACCAGGCAGTAGCCGGCTGCTTCGGTATAGCCGGTCTTCATGCCGTCCACACTGGGGTCGCGGCGCAGCAGCAAATTGCGGTTGTCTTGGCGAATCTTGTTGAAGGTGTAATCGCGCTGCGAGTAGTAGTTGTAGTACTGCGGGAAGTCGCGAATCAGGTTGGAGGCGATCACCGACAGGTCCCGCGCACTGCTGCGGTGTCCTGGCTCGGTCATGCCGGTCACGTTCTTGAACTCAGTATTCTTCAAGCCCCAGGCCTGCGCTTGACGATTCATCATTGCAACGAATTGCTCGACGGTGCCGCCCACGCCTTCGGCCAGGGCGACCGAGGCGTCATTGCCGGACTGGATGATCATGCCGCGCAGCAGTTCATCGACCTTAGGCGTCATCGTGGTGTCGATGAACATCAGCGAGGGGTCGCCCTTGCGTTCGTCCCAAGCGCGCTTGGACACGTTCAGCGGCTGCTCCAAGGTCAGGCGCTTGTCGCGCAAGGCGCCGAAGACGATGTAAGCCGTCATCAGCTTGGTCAGCGAAGCTGGGTCGTTAGGCGTATCGGCATCACGCTCGGTCAGCACTCGGTTGGCCGACATGTCCAGCAGCAAATAGCTGCGTGCGGCAATTTCAGGTGCTTGTGGCGCCTGTGCTTGCGCCGGCAGCGTGGCGATAGCAGTTGCGGCGGCCAGAACAAAAGCGATCAGTCGTTTCAATATCATCATCAAGAGGTCTCGGGGAAATCAGGCCTGCCAGTTGCGAAGCACGATGTTCTTCAGCAATGGCAATTGCCCATGGAAAAAATGTCCAACGCCGGGCACCACCACAATCGGCAAGGCCTGGGGACGTGCCCAGTCCAACACCGAATTGAGCGGCACCACATCGTCCTGCTCGCCGTGAATGACCAAGGTGTCGGCCGGCACGGTGGCCGTGTTGAAACGGCTGGTAGCGGGGCCAACCAAAACCAAGCGTTGCGCTCGCTGAGCTTCAGGCAAACGCAAGGCGGCTTGCGTCGTCACGAAGGCACCGAATGAAAAACCGGCAAGTACCAAGGGTTCGTCCGCTTCGCGAACAGCGGCCAGAACAGCCAAGGCATCATCAATCTCGCCCCGCCCTTCGTCCCAGGCCCCCTCGGACTTGCCGATGCCGCGGAAATTGAAGCGAGCAGCGCGGTAGCCTAACTGCACAAACGTACGGGCCAAGGTTTGCACCACCTTGTTGTCCATGGTGCCGCCCTGGGTCGGATTCGGATGACAGATCAGGGCCAGGCCGCGTGGCGTGATCTCGGCGCCAGGCCGGTCAATCGCACATTCGATCAAACCCGCTGGGCCTGCGATCAGCCGCTTTTCAGTTTGCGCATTCACCGCTCAGAGCCCAACGTTGTCGGGCAGGACCAGACGTTCAACCACTTCGCCGTTCTTCAAGTGTTTATCGACGATCTCGTCGATATCACTCTGATCCACATAGGTGTACCAGGTGGCATCGGGGTAGACCACGGCCACGGGGCCACCCGCGCAGCGATGCAAGCAGCCAGCCTTGTTGACGCGCACGCCGCCCACGTCGGCCAGACCCAAGTCCCGCACGCGCGCTTTGCAATGCTCAAAGCCGGCTTGCGCGCCCTGCTGGGCGCAGCTGTCTTTGCCGCTGTCGCGTTCGTTGAGACAGAAGAAGATGTGTCGCTTGAAATAGCTCATGCCGCTATTGTAGGGACGGGGCCATCCATGCCCAGTGGCGGCTGCGGAGAAACCCTGCCTAGACCTCGCGCCGCCCTATCAGCGTCAACAGCCAGGCGACGGCGGCAAAGGGCCAGATCCAACCCACCCATTCCGCCAAACCATAAAGATTGACAAAGCGGCTCTGCTCCCAAGTCTGCAGGCGCTGCGCAAGATAGGGGTCGGACGGTGCCTGGCTGACCAAGGCGATCAAGGCACACATGACCACCAAGCCAAGCGCCGCGCACACTCGACGCGGCAGCAATACCGCCACCAAGCTGAGCAGCACGCCGGCCGCCAAACCTGGCCAGGTGGCCAAAGTCAACCAAGCCCAGGTGTTCTGCGGCCCGAAATTCAGCCCGGTGGACAGAGCCGTGACCATGACGCCGATCAAGGCCGCGCCTAGCACCAGAATGACGCGCCGCCATAGCCCTTTCGAGACCGAAAGCACCAACAAGCCCGGAGCCATCACGCCCAGAGCAATCGTGATGGCCTCCAAGCCTGGCGGAAGCGCACGAATCTCATCGACCAAACTGTCGGACCATTGCAAGGCCCAAGGTGTGCCAGCCAGCAAGTCTTGAGCTGTCGATTGCAAATGCGGCAACCATTGCCCGAGGGCGAGCGGAATCGGGGCCGGGAACAAAAGGCCCAAAGGCCACAGGGCCAGTAGCGCCAGCGCGCCGGCGCAATGGGGCTGAAACCAGTACTCACGCACATCGTGCCAGCGGCGCAAGCCACCAAAGGCATTCAAAAGCACACCGGCCAGCATGCCCACCAAAGCACCTACGGCGTTCAGCAGCCAGTCCGCCAGTGATGGAACCCGCGAAGGCAGAAAGTACTGACCGAACTCCATGGCATAGGACAACAAAGGCCCCGGCAAAACGCCCAGGGCGACACTGCCCCCTAAGCCCCAACCACTGCGCAACCCCGCCGCCAAGCCCAAAAAGCCAAGTGGCAAATAGCCAAGCAAATTGATGTACTGATCGAAGAGGCCAAAGTAGCGTGGCCAGGGCAGGCTCAGCATGCCCTCCAGCGTCAAGCCAGGCGGCCAGACCCAGGGACCGAAAGGGTACAAGCTGGCATAAACAATCAAGGCTGCATAGGCCAAAAGCAGCCAAGTCGCAGAGCTTTGCCGGCGCACCATAAGCCCTCAGCTCAGAAGGGCTTCACCACCACCAAGACCACAATGGCGGCAAAGGCCAGCACCGACACCTCGTTGAAGATGCGAAACCAGCGATGGCTGCGGCGGTTGTTGTGCTGCTCGAAGCTGCGCAGCAGGCGGCGGCAGTAAAAGTGGTAAGCCAGCACCAAACCGACCAGCAAAAGCTTCAGGTGCAACCAGCCGCGGTTGAAGCCCTGGAAGTTCTCCATCAAGAGCCAAGTGCCGAGCGCCAGCGCCGGCAGCATCAGCAAGCTCATGAATCGGTACAGCTTGCCCGCCATCAAGAGCAGGCGCTCACGTTCAGCGTGGCTGTCCGCCGGTACCATGGCCAGATTGACAAAGAATCGTGGCAGATTGAACAAGCCGGCAAACCAGGCGGCGACGAAAACAATGTGAAAAGCTTTGATCCAGAGCATCGGCCAATTATGTGGGATGGTAGAAACTCACCGAAAAGCAAGCGCCACGGCTGCCATGGACAAAAAAAAGCCCCGGCTACACAGCCGGGGCGATAAAGCCTTTTCGCTGTCATCACGCAAAGGCTCCTGCTCAGGGAGGAAAAGCAGGGAACGACCACCTTGCGGCTATCATTCAAAGTGAATATTAACAGAAACGACACAGCTTTGTCAGCTGGGTATGTCCCTTAGATTGCCCAGTCCCGCACAAAACGCCCGAGTTGCTTGAATTTCGACGGAGTTTGCACTTGTCCCGCTCTACCTTGAACCCTGCGCCCTTCCCTGCCAGTCGTCCTCGTCGCCTGCGCCGCGATGCCTTCACTCGAGCCCTGGTCCGCGAACATGGCCTGCGCGCCAGCGACTTGATCTTGCCGGTGTTTGTGCACGAGGGCGTTGATCGGGTGGAGCCCGTCTTGTCCATGCCCGGCGTGGCCCGACTGAGTTTGGACCGTTTGCTCGTCGTGGCCCAGGAGTGCGTGGATCTAGGCATCCCGGTGCTGGCCTTGTTCCCCGTCATTGATGCGGCGCTGAAGACGCCCGACGGCGCCGAAGCCGCCAACCCCGACGGTTTGGTGCCGCGAGTGGTGCGCGCTTTGAAAGAAAAAGTCCCGGGCTTGGGCATCTTGACCGATGTGGCGCTGGACCCTTACACCAGCCACGGCCAAGACGGCGTGTTGGACGAAACAGGCTACATCCTGAATGACCCCACGGTCGAGATGCTCTGCCGCCAGGCCTTGGTGCAGGCCGAGGCAGGCGTCGACATCGTGGCCCCCAGCGACATGATGGACGGCCGCATCGGCGCGATTCGCCAAGCTTTGGAGGCCAAGGGCCACATCCACACCCGCATCATGGCCTACAGCGCCAAGTACGCCAGTGCCTTTTACGGCCCCTTCCGGGATGCGGTGGGTTCGGCCGCCAACCTGGGCAAGGCCGACAAAAAGACCTACCAGATGGACCCCGGCAACAGCGATGAAGCGCTGCGCGAGGTGGCGCTCGACATCGCCGAAGGCGCCGACATGGTGATGGTCAAGCCAGGCATGCCTTATCTGGACATCGTGCGCCGCGTCAAGGACGAGTTCCGCGTGCCGACTTTTGCGTATCAGGTCAGCGGCGAATACGCCATGATGAAAGCCGCGGCCGCCAATGGTTGGCTGGACCATGATGCGGTGATGATGGAGTCGCTGCTGGCCTTCAAGCGCGCCGGCGCAGACGGCGTGTTGAGCTACTTTGCCCTGGAGGCGGCGCGCTTGCTGAAGAAGGGCTGATGCGGATCTTCCACATCCACGACGACCGTTTCACCGAGCTGGGCCAACTCCCCGCCGACCTGCCCGAATCAGGCTTTCTCTGGCTGGGCTGTGGGCGACGGGAGTTCGAGTTGCAGCACCTGGAGGTGCAGCTGAGCCTGCAGCGTTGGGGCTGCGGGCCCTTGGTCGACCTGCATGTGGCCGATCTGCTGAACAACCAACTGCCTTCGCACTTTGACTACACCTCTTGGTACGACCTGCTGATTTTTCGGCGGCTGGCGGCAGCACCGGGCAGCGAAGAGTTGTTCGTGGACGATGAGCATGGCACTTTGGCCAGTGCACAAAAAGCCTTCCGAGCCATTGACACCAGCCCGGTCGGCTTTGCCGTCTATGACCGCGTCCTGCTGACGGTGCACCCCACCGATTGCGCAGTGCGCGACTATTTCGCCAGCAAGCTGGGCGCGCTGACCGAGGGGCGTGATTTGCGCGGCAGCTCCCGACTGCCCAACAGCTCGGCCGAGTTGATGCTGCGCATGGTCAACCACATGGTGGACAGCTATCTGGAGCTGCGGCGCTTGCTGACGCGCCAGATGGGCACGCTGCAGCGCGCCCTGATGGATTCAAGGCACGAGTTCAATCAATGGCCGCTCTTGCTGGAGTCGCGTGACGCCTTGCATCGCCTCGAAGACACCTGTGAAGACCAGCGCAGCGCCATGCAAGAGTGGATCGACGTGCTGGACGATTGGCCAGCCAGCACCGACCCAAGCACGCAGCGCGAGCGCGAATTGCTGCGGGTGCGTTCGCGTGATGTGCTGGAGCACATCGAACGGGTACTCAGCCATGTGCGACGCATGGAGTCCTCCTCCGAATCCGCGGTGCAGATGCACTTCTCGGCACTGGGCCACCGCACCAACAACATCATGCGCACGCTGACCGTGCTGACCGCGATCTTTTTGCCGCTGAACCTTATCACCGGCATCTTCGGGATGAACTTCGACAGCCTGCCGCTGATTCACCGCGCCACCGGCTTCTGGATCGCTTTTGGCGTGATGGCGCTGGTAGCCCTTTTGCTAGGCGCCTTTTTCTGGCGAAAGCGCTACTTGGGCACGCAACGCTGAAGTCGCAAACTCAGGCGCGCCGGTAGGGATCAGCAAAGCCCAGGGCCAGGAGAATTTCAGACTCTCGGGCTTCCATGCATTCGGCTTCGTCGTCTTCTTCGTGGTCATAACCCTGCGCATGCAGGGTGCCATGCACCAGCATATGGGCGTAGTGGGCCGCGATATCGATGCCTGCCTCTTGGGCTTCGCGCTCCACCACTTCGGCGCAGATGACCAAGTCCGCCGTCACCACCGGCTCATGGCTGTAGTCAAAGGTCAGCACATTGGTGGCGTAGTCCTTGCTGCGAAAGTCGCGATTCAGGGCTTGCCCCTCTTCGGCATCAACAATACGAACGGTGATTTCGCCCGGCAATTCCAAGGCGGCGCGGATCCAGCGCTGCACCTTGTGGCGAGGCAACAGCGCCCGGTGGCGCGAGTCCGCAAACTGCAAAGACAGGCTCAGTTCGGCTAGGCTCATAGCGGGGCTCCCTTCTCTGTCTTGCTCAGTTTGGCTTCGGCTGCGGAGCGCGCCTCGTAGGCTTCCACAATGCGGGCCACCAGCGGATGACGCACCACGTCGGCGCTGGTGAATCGGGTCATCGCGATGCCCTTGACCTTGGCCAGCACCCGCTCGGCATCCACCAAGCCGCTGGTCGTGCCGCGTGGCAAATCCACCTGGCTGGTATCTCCGGTAACCACACATTTGCTGCCAAAGCCGATGCGGGTCAGGAACATCTTCATCTGCTCCGGCGTGGTGTTTTGCGCCTCGTCCAAAATCACAAAGGCGTGGTTGAGCGTGCGTCCGCGCATAAAGGCCAACGGCGCCACCTCCAGCAAGCCTTTCTCGAAGGCCTTGGTGACGCGATCAAAGCCCATCAAGTCATACAGCGCGTCATACAGCGGGCGCAGATAGGGATCGACCTTTTGAGTCAGGTCGCCGGGCAGAAAACCCAAGCGCTCGCCGGCCTCCACCGCGGGGCGCGTCAGGATGATGCGCTGCACCGAACTGCGCTCCAGCGCGTCCACCGCGCAAGCCACGGCCAAAAAAGTCTTGCCGGTGCCGGCCGGGCCTAGGCCGAAAGTGATGTCATGGGCCAGGATGTGCCGCAAGTACTCATGCTGGCGCGGCGTACGACCAGCCAGATCGGCCCGGCGGGTGCGCAGGACGAGGGCTTCTGGCGCTGCACTCGCCACACTCGGCACATCGGCAGCAGCGCCGGCCCGTTTGCGCTTGAGAGCAGGTTTCAAGTCTCCCGCGGCTTCCGCCAAAGCCAGCTGAAAAATCTCTGGTGCGATCGCGCGCCGAGCGCGCTCGTACAGGCTTTGCATCAACTGCAAACTGCGCTCGGCCGCGGCCTTGGGGCCTTCAATCCGAAAATTCTCATGCTGCCGCAGGATTCGAACGCCCATGCTGGCTTCGATCTGCCGCAAATGCTCGTCCAGGCTGCCACAGAGATGGGCCAGGCGGCGGTTGTCCACCGGGGCGAATTCATGGCGAAAAATCACAAAAAGCTTTCTTTCAAACGCGTGAAGCAAGAAGCACATTGTCGCCCGAGCAAGTACGGAGGCGAAGCGGGGTCTGCGTCCTGCACAATCGCCCCCCATGCATTGCTCGACACATTCAGATACATCGCCTGACTCGACGACCAAACCTGGCTTGGCGAGATGCGGTCCGGCGGCATTGGCCTCCGTCCTCTTGCTCCTGTTGCCGGCAGCCGCGCTGGCACAAACCTCTCCAGTCGTAACGAGCACCTCAGGCGGACTAGATGTGTTGCCCTGGATCCAAACCTTGCTGGCCGGCATGGCGCTGATGATGAGTGCGTCCACCGGCCTGATCGCCTATGGGCATGCCGCCGACCGCAACACCGGCTATTTGAGTGCGGCCCTGCTGGCGGGCGCCTTGTGGGGCGTGCTGCCGACTTTTGCGGCTTACTTGGCTTTGCCGCCAGCAACGCAGGCGCTGCTGGCATTGGCCTTGCTGGCCGCGGCCACTTGGGCGTCGGTGCAGTACCTGCTGCATCAAATTGCCGCATCCCGAACCTGGATTGGGCGCGTCTTACGCTTGCAAGTACTGGCTGCGCCGCTAAGCCTTTTGCTGGCACCGCCAGCCTTGGCAAACGGCGCGCAGCGAGCTTGGTATGCCTTGTTGAGCCTAGAACTGCTTTTGGCGATCGTTCGTCACTTGAGCGTTCGGCGGCGCAGGCATAAGGCCAGTGCGAACCCCACAGCCTTGCAAGCACGCGAGCTTGGAATCGCAAGCGGCTTGCTGGGCGCGGCAGCGGCATCGCTGATCTTGACCCTGGCGTACTCACTGAGCGGTTTTCCTAGCGATCCGCTCTCCGCCCTGTTCTCTTTCATGACCCTGTGTTTGCCTCTGGCCTTGCTCGGCCATGGCTTATTGGCCACGCTCGCCTTGGCTCAAGCACGCAAGACCGCCGAAGCCCAGCAAGATCAGCTGGAACAAGCCATGATCGAGCGCGTAGCTGAAGTGGAGCGCAGTTTTGGCGAGATGGCCGAGCAAAAACTCGAGCAAGTGACCGAACGTGAGCGCAAACGCATCGCCGCCGACCTGCATGACGATTTGGGCGCCAAGTTGCTGACCATCGTTCACACCAGCGAATCGGATCGCATTTCCACCTTGGCCCGAGAGGCACTGGAGGAAATGCGCTTGTCCGTGCGCGGCCTGACCGGCAAGCCGGTGCAACTGCTGGACGCCTTGGGCGATTGGCGCGCCGAGGTGGTCTCGCGCTTGGGGCAGGCCAATATCTTGGCGGAATGGAAGTCGCCGGCTGAAGACATCGTCCACACCCTGCCCGCGCGAGCTTACGTGCAAACCACACGGATCTTCCGCGAAGCCGTCAGCAACATCATCAAGCACAGCGGCGGCACGCATTGCACGATCAGTTGCAATGTGCAGGACGGCGACTTCATGGTGGTCATTCAAGACAATGGCCAAGGGATTCCGGCCGAACTGGATGGGCGACTGGACCGCGGTCACGGCATGGCCAGCATGAAGTCGCGTGCCAAACAGATGCATGGCCAATGTCTGGTGGAGTCGGGTCCAGGCTGGGGAACCGTGATTCGTCTCACGATTCCGCTCTGAACATCGCAGGATTCGCAGGCAAGCCACTCAGGCAAGTTGGCAGCCTGCCGATAAAGCCTTACTGTTACGGCTGCGTCTGGAGCCTGAGGCAATCCGCCACAGGCCGGCACCGAAGCGACCGAGAACCCCATGGATCACATCCTCTTGCTTGAAGACATTCCTGAAATCCGCGCCTGGTTGAAGGCGCTGATCAAGCAGGTGTTCGCCAACGCACAAATCACCGAATGCTCGCGCGTGCAAGATGCTCTGAGCCTGGTCAACAGTCAGCGCTTCAATCTGGCCCTGCTGGACCTGGGTTTGCCGGATGGATCCGGCGTCGATGTGATTGCCGCGCTGCGTGAGCGCCAGCCCGAGGCGCAATCAGTCATTGTGACCATTCATGACGATGACGAACATTTGTTCCCAGCGCTGCAGGCGGGCGCCTTCGGCTATTTGCTGAAAGAGCAGTCACGCGAGTTGTTGGTCGAACAATTGCAACGCATGAGCCAGGGCGAACCGCCGCTGTCACCCTCGATTGCGCGCAAGGTGATCTCCTATTTCGCCAAACAGAACCGGCCGCAAGCCGCGGCGCTGCTGCACGAAGTGTCGTTGACGGACCGCGAAACCGAGGTGCTGCTGCGCGTGGCCAAGGGCTTCACTTTGCCCGAGATCGGCGTGCAGCTCGGCCTGTCGCGCCACACCATCGCCGACTATGTGAAGCAAATCTACCGCAAGCTGAACGTCTCTTCTCGCGCCGAAGCCGCCTTGGAAGCACAGCGCCTGGGCTTGTTCGGCAGGAACTGAAGCCCAACCCCGATCGAGAGGATATCGGCTGGATAATGGGCCGATGATCGGAAGACTGACAGGCGTCATCGCGGAAAAATCGCCCCCGCTGGTTCTCATCGATGTGCAAGGCGTCGGCTACGAAGTCGACGTGCCGATGAGCACCTTCTACAACCTCGGCAATTTGGGAGACAAGGTCTCGCTGCTGACCCATTTTGTGGTGCGCGAAGATGCCCAGATCCTGTTTGGCTTCCTCAGCCAAGAAGAGCGCGCCACCTTCCGTCAACTGATCAAGATCAGCGGCGTCGGGCCCCGCATGGCCTTGTCGCTTTTGTCCGGCCTGTCTGTGGCCGAACTGGCCCAAGCCGTCGCACAGCAGCAAAGTGCCCGCCTCGTGAAAGTGCCCGGCATCGGCAAAAAGACGGCAGAGCGCCTCTTGCTGGAGCTGAAAGGCAAATTGGGGCCGGATCTCGGCGCGCCCGTCAGCATTGCCAACGACAACCAGGGCGACATCCTGCAAGCCTTGGTCGCCCTGGGGTACAGCGAGAAAGAGGCCGCGCTGGCCCTCAAGGCCTTGCCGCCCGATGTGGGTGTAAGCGAGGGCATCAAGCTGGCGCTCAAGGCGCTGTCCCGTTGAATAGCCGGCCAAGCCTCTTGTCATGAGCATACAAACCGACGACTTTGCCAGCCCGTTCAGCCCGCCAAGCGCGACACGGGTGATCAGCGCCGCGCCAGCCTCTCCCAAGGAGGAAGCGATTGAGCGCGCGCTGCGACCCAAATTGCTGGACGAATACGTCGGCCAGACCAAGGCGCGCGAGCAATTGGAGATCTTCATAGGCGCCGCCCGCAAGCGCGACGAAGCTATGGATCATGTGCTGCTGTTCGGTCCGCCAGGCCTGGGCAAGACCACCTTGTCCCACATCATCGCCGCGGAGTTGGGCGTGAACCTGCGCCAGACCTCGGGGCCTGTTTTGGAGAAACCCAAAGACCTGGCGGCCATCCTGACCAATCTCGAGAAGAACGATGTGCTCTTCATCGACGAGATTCACCGGCTCTCACCGGTGGTGGAAGAAATCCTCTACCCGGCGCTGGAGGACTACCAGATCGACATCATGATCGGCGAAGGCCCAGCCGCCCGCTCCATCAAACTGGACCTGCAGCCCTTCACCTTGGTTGGCGCCACCACCCGCGCCGGCATGCTGACGAACCCGCTGCGCGACCGCTTTGGCATCGTGGCGCGGCTCGAGTTCTATACCGATGTCGAACTGCAACGCATCGTCACCCGATCCGCTGCCCTGCTGAACACGCCGATGGATGCGGAAGGGGCGATGGAAATTGCCCGTCGCTCACGCGGCACCCCGCGTATCGCCAACCGTTTGCTGCGCCGTGTCCGAGATTACGCCGAGGTCAAAGGCAATGGCCATATCGGCAAAAACATTGCCGACAAAGCCCTGGCCATGCTGGATGTGGACCCGCGCGGCTTCGACCTGATGGACCGCAAATTACTGGAAGCCATCGTGCACCGCTTTGACGGCGGGCCCGTTGGGCTGGAGAACGTTGCGTCCGCCATTGGCGAAGAAGCCGGCACCATCGAAGACGTGATCGAGCCCTATTTGATTCAACAAGGCTTTTTGCAGCGCACACCGCGTGGCCGCATTGCCACCTTGGCCGCCTTCAGGCATTTGGGAGTTACACCTCCGAAAGCCAGTGGCGCTTTGTTCGAAGAGTAGCAAGCAGCCGCCGCCTGTCAACCGGCGGCTATTCCCAAGCCCGCCTCTTTAGGCATAAAAAAAGCGACCCGAAGGTCGCTTTTTTGATTCTGTCGCGAACGATCAGAAGTTGTGGCGGACGCCAACAGCGAAGGAGTCCAGGTCGCCCATCTTGGTGTTGTTGACGTCCACAGCAGTGTAGAAGCCATACACCTTGGTGCGCTTGCTCAGGTTGTAGTTGTAAGCCACGGTGTATTGCTTGGCTCCGTTGTTGCCAAACGAACCACCAGCCTTGGTGCCACCAACGTTCAGGTGGAACTCAGACGCGCCCAGCGCGTACATGGCAGACACGCGGCCAACGTCACGGGTGGCATTGCTGCCCACGCCCATGTCCTCACGCTGGTAGTAGCCGCCGAAAGTGAAAGCACCCAGCTCATACAGGCCGCGGACTGCGAACTGCTTGGCTTCGCCTTGCTTGCTGTAGCCAGCGCCCAGATGCACAGGACCCATGTCGTAGTTAGCCGACAGGTCGAAGGCGCGCTCGTCGCCCTTGGCGCCTTCACCAGCGTGAGCGGTGATTTCAGCAGAGAAACCAGCGTAGGTCGGGGTGAAGTAGCCAACCTTGTTGGTGCTTGTCCAACCAGCGCCCGAGTACAACTTGTCTTCCGAGTTGCCGGTGTCGTGGTTGTGCATGGAGATGTAGTCAGCGGTCGCGAAGTACGAACCGTTGGTCCAACGACCCAGCTTGACTGCACCGAAGTTACCGCTCAGTTGAACAGCAGCTTCACGGTTCCAGAAGGCAGAGTTCGAAGCCTTGCCGTCATCGGAGTTCAGGCCGTGTTCCAGCAGGAACTGAGCCTTCAGGCCGCCGCCCAGATCTTCCGTGCCCTTGAAGCCCAGGCGCGAGTTGTTGTTGAACACGGTCGCAACGCGATCGCCGCCGTTCGTGGAAATGCTTTCCACGGAAGTATTGATACGGCCCCACAGGGTGACCGAGCTTTGAGCGAATGCGGGGGCGGCGAATGCTGCAACAGCTGCCACGAGAGCGATCTTTTTCATCGTATGCCTTTGTGAGTTGAAATTGAGCTGAGCTTGAGGGCCCGGTCTTCTGCGCAATGTGGCGTGAGTATAGAAGTCACCGGCGGAGCCCGCAGCATTTCGACGCGAAATTGCAACACTTAACTGCTACACCCCTAAGCATGCGCTCTAGCACTTGTCAGAGACGCAAAAAAGTAACGGGCAGCCTCTGCGTGACCGCGAGCAAATAGGCCGTCGCAGCACTCCTGCAAACGCGAATCATGCGCTTGCTCAGGGAGCTTTTGGCACTAGGCCTCGCACTCCAAACCGTCGAGATGTGCGTGGTCATGCCAGCCGATCAGGCGAAAACCACCTGAGGCATACAAAAGTCGGTTGATGCTGGCATTGCCCAAAACCCAGCTGCGCGGCGCTTGTAAAGATTGACCCGTCGCAGCTCGGTAGAGACAGTCCAGCACCCCACCATGGCTGACCACCACCAAAGTCTGGCCCTGGTGCGCTTCGGCCAGCCTCTGCAGAGCAGCGACGCTGCGCCGGTAAAAATCACCCAGTGACTCTCCGCCTGGCGGACCGAAGTCCTCCTCGCGCCGGCGCCAACGCTCACTTTGCTCGGGCGACTGTTCGGTAATCTGTTGCCAAGTCAGGCCCTCAAAAACGCCAAATGCCCGTTCCCGTAAATCAGGGTCCAACTGCAAGGCCGGCAAGTCGGGGCGAAGCTGAAAAAGCGCTTCGGCGGTCTGTGCCGCACGTGACAAATCACTTGCGTAAACCGCATCAATCGTTTCGTCCTGCAAAGCCTTGGCCAAACGCTCAGCCTGCAGCACGCCCAAAGGGCTTAGGCCAATGTCGGTATGCCCTTGGATTCGGGCGGCACGGTTCCACAAGGTCTCGCCGTGCCGGATGGCAAGAATGCGTGTACTGCTGTCGAGCGGCATCACTCAAACGCCCCAAAGCACCGGTTCACCCTCTGTGTGACTGTGGCGCATCAACTCAATCAAAGGCCACACCCGTTGCCGCAGGCTGATGCCTTCGCGCCGGGGAGCTGGCTCGCCGGCCGCCAGGGCTTCGGCCTGAACAGCAGCGAAAGCGGCATCGTCATCTTTTGCGGCCTGCTCCAACTGATGCATCGCCAGCGGTAGATCATCAGCAGGCAGCAGGCCTTGCGCCGAGGGTTCTCGGCCCATGAGGGTCAGCATCTGATCCCCTTGTGGGCCCAGCATGATGACGTCAGCGCCCGCCTTTGACTTGAACTTGTAAATCATGGTGCTCCCTCAAGAATTGCCGATTGAGCACTATTGTGAGGGAGCTATGTCGGCGACCGACGATCCATCTGGCAGACAGAATTGAGGAAGCGGGCTCTGGACATCAGCCACATCAATGGAAACCGATCTCCAGAGCCCGCTCAAACCAACAATCCGCCCATCAGCTTCATGCCAACACGGCCCGGCGGCGAGGGCGGAGGCAAGGGACGCCGCCACACCCGCTCTTCAAAGGCATGAGGCGCCAGCGCTGGGGCATACAAAAAGCCCTGAAACTCATCGCAGCCGGCGCGCGCCAAGAAGTCTTTCTGCGCCTCGGTTTCGACGCCCTCGGCAATGACATGCAGCCTTAGGGCCTGTCCCATTTGAATGATGGCGTTGACGATGCCCGCGTCGCTGAAGTCCCCGGGCAGACCCTTGACGAAGCTGCGGTCGATCTTTAATCGCTGGATAGGGAATCGTTTCAGATAACCCAAGCTTGAATAACCAGTGCCGAAATCATCAATTGACATGCACACGCCCAAGGCTGCCAAGGCCTGCAGCCGGTGCAAAGCCTCTTCGGCATCACGTAGCAGAATCGATTCGGTCAGCTCCAGCTCCAAGAGCCCCGGAGGCAAGCCGGATTGACGCAAGACCTGGGCCACGGTGTCAGCGAACTGACTCTGCTGGAATTGCAGAGCCGAGACATTGACGGCCACCGGCATGCGCCAGCCCTGGCGCAGCCAGCTGGCGGCTTGCTCCACCGCCTGGCGCAGCACCCATTCGCCGATGGCCACGATGAAACCGCTCTCCTCGGCCACCGGGATGAACTCACCCGGCGAGATCTCGCCACGCAAAGGATCGCGCCAACGAATCAAGGCCTCGGCACCAATCACCTGGCCGTTGCGCAGATCGATCTGCGGCTGGTAGTGCAGGCGGAACTGACCTTCCTGCAGGGCTTGCCGCATCGCATGATCCAAGCGCATGCGCGAGAGCAGATCCACATCCTTGCGCGGCTGATGGAAGTGAAACGTCGAACGCCCACTTTCCTTGACCCAGTGCATGGCGCGCTCGGCGCTGGCCATCAGCTCCTCGGCATTGGCGCCATCACCGGGGAACAAAGCAATCCCCGTGCTGCAGGTGACCGTGAAGCTGAGCGTGTCGAAGTTGAAGGGCCGCGACATCGCCTCCTGCACCCGCCGTGCGGCGTTCTCGGCGCCACGCGCGTCGGCCTGGTGAATCAGCAGGGCAAACTCGTCGCCGCCCAAGCGCGCCACGGTATCCACCTCGCGCAGGCAAGCCTTTAGGCGCTCGGCCACCTCTTTCAACACCCGATCACCATAGGAGTGCCCCAGGGTGTCGTTGATCTGCTTGAAACGGTCGAGGTCAACATTGAGCAAGGCAAAGGGTGCACTCTCACGCCGCGCCATCGCCTGCGCATAGTCCACCCGCTCGGCCAAGGCACGCCGGTTCGGCAGGCCGGTCAACATATCGGAGTGGGCCAACTCATCAATACGCTGGTTGGCCGCCATTTTTTCGCTCAGGTCACGGAAGGAATACACCCGCCCGATCGGCCGGCCGCGGCTGAACTGCGGCAGAGACACGCGCTCCAACACCCGACCATCACTCAGCTTGATCACATCGCTGCTCTGCAAGAGCGGCGCTTCTTCAATAGCGGCCAAACGCTGCGCGTAGGCGGCGCCGTCAATGACGCTGCGCCGCATCCAGGTCTGCACCGCATCGTCATTGCGCTCCAACATCAAGTCGGACGGAATGCCCCACAAGGAAGCAAAGCGCCGATTGAAAGAACGCATGCGCCCGGCCAGGTCGGTGACCAAAATGCCGTCGGCGGTCGATTCCAGGGTGGCCTGCAATTCGGCCACCAAGGCTTCGCGCTCTTCTTCGCTCTGACGCTGGCGGCTCAGATCGCGAATCGCCACCAACCAATAAGTCTGGTTGGAGCCGGCCGGCTTCACCGCGCTGATGCGCCGGGTCACCCACAGCATCTGGCCATTGGCATGACGCATCAAGGTATCGGAATTGAGGGTGGCCGCAGGATTGCCGGCCGCCTCCATCCAGAACATGGCGTCTTCCGGCGTGCTGGCCAGAGACTCGACCGACTGGCCCAGCAATTGGTCCGCGCTCATGCCCAGCAACTGCGTCGCCACGGTATTCACCGCCAGGATGCAACGGCTGCGCCCATCCACCAGCAACGCGGCCTCCAGCAGCCCCTCCAACAGGGCGGCGAAAGGTTCAGCGGAGTCTGGGGTGTGGGGAGGCGAAAACTGCAGGCTGACCACGGTCACGCCGCCAACTCCGTCGCGCCCAAGCCGCCGCCGGCACCGGCGCCCAGGCTGGGCTCAAAGAAATACGCAATGCGCGTGCGCGGACTCAAGTAGTCCATCGACGCGCGCGGCAATTGCTGCGCTTTCAGGCTGCGACGAATGCCCAGATCCGGCGTGTCTTCCAGATTCAGCACCAAAGCCTCTTCACGCGGCACTTTGGGGTCGTGCACCATCACGCGCGGCTTCAGCGGGCGGGAAGAATTGACCGCCACCACCAGGGCAAAGCGGTCGTCGGTCAGTTGCACCGCCGAACCCGGAGGATAGACGCCCATCATGCGAATAAAGGCATTCAACATGGTGGCATCAAAGCGGTTGCGGCCTTGAGCAAACATCAGCGACAAGGCCTCGTGCGGCGTCATTGCCTTGGAAGCGAGCAAGGGGTTGCACAAGCCGTCAAAACGATTCACCAAGGCCACAATGCGCGCACCAGCGCTCATCCGGTCCATATTGATGCGCTGCGGGAAGCCGCTGCCGTCGGCGTTCTCATGGTGCTGGGCAATGATCAGCAAAGGGCCGGGCGACAAGCCCATGCCCTGCGCAATCGCCACACCCTTGGCCACATGCTGTTGATAGGCCTGCACCTCGGCGCTGGTGAAGCTGTCATCCCGATTGCGCAAACGAGCCAAGACTTCCAGCTTGCCCACATCGTGCAACAAGGCGCCCACGCCCAGATCCAGCATCTCGTCCCGGTTCAAGCCAAAGGCTCGGCCCAAAAGCAAGGAAATGATGGAGACATTCAGCGCATGCGCCGTGCTGCGATCACCGGCGCCTTCATTGAGCAGGCGAATGTTCAGATCGCCTTCGATCAGCATCTTGTCCAGCAGGGCCGCCGTCAGCGCGGTGGTCTGCTCACGGCTGCCGCGCGGATCACGCGGCACCAGATCCATCACCTCACGGAAAGCCGCGGCCGCTTCGCCGTATTGGCGCTCGCAGAGCTGCAAGGCCTCGCGCTGCGCGGCCAGGGCGCGCCGATGCGCATCACGAGCGAGATCTTCAGCGGAGCTCGCCTCAGCACTTGTCATAGGCGCAGGCGTCACCGGCAAAGGCGTTGCATCCATATGCAAATCGCTCTTGCCTGGGCTCCAGCGCACCTGGCTCAAGCCGAGCCGGCGCAAAATCAGCAACTGATCCTCGGAAGCCAGCTTGAAACTGCTGAGCGGGAACGGATGCGACATCCAGCCCAGATCCAGGTGGATAAACATTCCCACCTTCAGCTGGCCTACATCGATCAAAGGATCGGCAGTTCTGTCCTTCATAGTCTTCCTACGCCTGTTCGTTGAGGCGCCCTCCAGTCAAGCTTCGGCTCAATTTTGGCCAAACTTTAGTGCCTGAAGCCGTATTCCTCAGCTTCTACGCACTGGCAGAAAATCATGTGCGAATTGTCACGGCGCCCAAGCTCCATCTGGCGCTGATCTGTACAGTTGCGCCAGTTTCCAGCCGGTACCCCCCTACCTTGACGAGGATTTGATGAGCCAAGCTTTGATCTGTGATGCCATTCGTACCCCTTTTGGGCGTTATGGCGGTGCCCTATCCTCGGTGCGGGCCGATGACCTGGGCGCGATTCCGCTGCGCGCGCTGATGGCGCGCAACCCAGGGGTGGACTGGTCGGCCTTGGACGATGTGCTGTTCGGCTGTGCCAACCAAGCCGGTGAAGACAACCGCAATGTCGCGCGCATGTCGGCCTTGCTGGCCGGCTTGCCGGTCAATGTGCCGGGCTCGACGCTGAACCGCTTGTGCGGCTCGGGCCTGGATGCAGTCGGCACCGCCGCCCGCGCGATTCGCTCCGGCGAAGCGCAGCTGATGCTGGCCGGCGGCGTCGAGAGCATGAGCCGGGCGCCCTTTGTCAGCCCCAAGGCCGAAAGTGCGTTCTCGCGCAACACCGCCGTCTATGACACGACCATAGGCTGGCGCTTCATCAACCCCTTGATGAAAGCGCAGTACGGCGTGGACTCCATGCCCGAAACCGCCGAGAACGTGGCGCTCGAGTTCGGCATTGATCGCGCCGCCCAGGACCGCATGGCCTTGGCCAGCCAGATGAAAGCCGTCGCTGCGCAGCAAGCAGGCTTCTTTGCACAAGAGATCACGCAGGTCGAGATTGCACAAAAAAAGGGCGATGCGCTGATCATCAGCCGTGACGAGCATCCCCGCGAGACCAGCCTGGAGGCCTTGGCCAAACTCAAACCGATTGTTCACGCGCAGGGCACGGTGACAGCCGGCAATGCGTCCGGTGTGAATGACGGCGCTTGCGCCCTGCTGCTGGCCAGCGAAGCGGCCGCCGCCAAACACGGCCTGACGCCGCGCGCTCGCGTCGTCGGCATGGCCACGGCCGGCGTCGCCCCTCGCATCATGGGCATTGGCCCCGCCCCGGCCAGCCTTAAGGTGCTGGCCATGACCGGGCTGAGCCTGGCCCAGATGGATGTGATCGAATTGAATGAGGCCTTTGCCGCCCAAGGCCTGGCGGTCTTGCGGCAACTCGGCCTGGCGGACGAGGATCCGCGCGTCAATCCCAACGGCGGCGCCATCGCCCTGGGTCATCCACTCGGCGCCAGCGGTGCCCGCCTGGTGACCACGGCCGTCAATCAACTGCGCCGCAGCGGCGGCCGCTATGCCTTGTGCACCATGTGCATCGGGGTTGGCCAAGGCATTGCTTTGATTATTGAGCGAGTCTGACCCTGACGAGCTGACCCGCCCAAACGGGTCAGCAGCCCGGCACCACCAAGCAAGCTCCACACAAGCTCCTTGAAACTCCGTCAATGTCTGTGAACTTGTTTCCAGCCATGAGTAATCAGCATGTCTGAATGATTTTTTGTCACGCTTGTCTTTACCAGCGGATGGGGTGAGCCTCCTGGTGCATGGGATACTCGATCCACAAGTCCGGTCGCACTGCGCACATATATTGGGAATTCCTCGGACATCCACACATTGCCGCCCTAACTTTTCAGCCAGTCAGACCTTTCCGCAGACTTGTCATCCAGCCGCCATTCCTTTGAGCGGCCTCCAGCCTCCAACCCTAGCCTGAAGCCATGGGATCTCGCGCCAGACTCTGAGCGCAGATTGTTCGCAATTCGCCCCAATCGTCGTGGGCGCTTGCACCGGGCATGGCGGCCGCCGCTTTGGGCTTGAAGACCGTATCTGTGGATTTCTGGCGCCACTTGACCACGCACCATGTCAGCAGCACGCGCCTTTGATGAACTCGCCGCCCTCGCGGCCCCGGCATTGGAGTCGGGTGAAAACTCAGCCGACGAAACCGTGGCGTCCGGCCCTCTGAAACGTGATTTGGTCGCAGGCCTGGAAAAAGGCCTGGCGGTGATCGAAGCTTTCGACCAAGAGCGGCCCCGACTGACCATCAGCGAGGTGGCCGTCCGCACGGGCCTGACACGCGCCGCCGCCCGCCGCTACCTTTTGACCTTGACGCATCTTGGCTTCGTCACTCAGGAGCGCAAGATGTTCGCGCTGACCCCCAAGGTGCTGCGCCTGGGGCAAAGCTATATGAATTCGGCGCGCCTGCCGCGCATCGTCGAGCCCGAACTGCAAAAGCTGGCTTTTTCCATGAAAGAAGCCAGCTCAGCCGGCGTGCTGGATGGCAATGATGTGATCTGCATTGCCGCCACCAGCGCAGGCCGGGTGGTGTCACCCGCGCTTCAACCAGGCTACCGCGTACCCGCCTATTGCGCCGGCACCGGCCGCGTGATGCTGGCCGCGATGCCGCCCCTGGAGGCGGACGCCTGGATTTCCCGTCAGACTCTGAACCCGCTGACCCCCAACACCATCACCCACCCTGAGCGGCTGCGCCTTGAAGTGGCACGGACCCGTTCTTTGGGCTATGCCTGTGTTGACCAAGAGTTGGAATTGGGTCTGCGCACGGTGGCCGTGCCCTTGAAGAACTACCGCGGGGACGTGGTGGCCGCCATGTGCATGAGCATTCATGCCTCGCGCATGAGCATGGATCAATTGGTCGAGAACTGCCTGCCGCCGCTGCTGCAAGCCCAAGCGCATTTGCGCATGCTGCTCTAAATCTGACTCAGGCTTGCTGGGATGCCTCGGCTCACGCGGAGGCATTCGGGTCTTCAGCCCGCGATCTCCGGCTCGACCAACTGGGCCAACTGAGCCAGCGACTCCTGCCAGCCGAGGTAGCACATCTCCAGCGGGATCACCGCTGGGATGCCGGTTTGGCTGACGCTCAGCTCCGTACCGCAAAGCACAGGCCGCAAAGACACGGTCACTTCGATCACGCCAGGCAGGTTGGGATCATCAAACTTGTCGGTATAGCGGAGTCTTTCGTTCGGCAGCAACTCCAAGTACTCGCCCCCAAAAGAATGCGAATGCCCGCTGCCGAAATTGCGGAACGACATTCTGAAACTACCGCCCACGCGCACATCCATATGGTGCACCGTGCAGGTGAAGCCATAGGGCGGAATCCACTTCGCCATGGCATCGGCTTCGGTAAAGGCGCGGTAGAGCTTTTCAGGCGGGCAGCGAAGCACGCGGTGAAGACGAACGGTACGGTCAGACATGCGGGGCTCCCATGAGTTGTCCTGATCTCTAGTCCTTCTGAGCTACATCGGACATCAGCAGCGATACGGCTGCGGCGGCAGGATAGCCAAGTTTCAAGTCCTTGCGTAGCTGGGGCGAAGCCTAAGCGGCCCCCGCCCAAAGTGCCGCGCACCCGCGCTCAAGGCTTGGTAAACCGCCCCAAGCGACGGGCCTTGACCAAGAGCCAAGCGGCCGCTCCCAGACAGAGCACAAAGGACAGCACCGAGCCCTCAATGCCAAAGGCGCCGCCGGTCAGCCAGTCCGGGCCATTCAGAGTGGCGCGCAGCCAGCCTTCATCGGTATGACCGGACACCGAGATTGCAAACACCGCGCCCTGCACAAAGTTCCAGGCCAGATGCACGCCCACGCACAGCCACAGACGCCGGGTCAACACATAGGCCGCGCCCAGCAACAGGCCCAGTTCGATACCCAACATCAGGCCGATCAGCGGCGAAGCACCGGCATTGCCCAGATGCGCCAGGCCGAACAAAGCACTGGAAATCAGCAGCGCCCAGACGGTGCCGACCGAGCGCTCCAACAGCCTCAGGGCAATCAAGCGAAACAGCAACTCTTCAATCACGGCGCCGACCACCACCTTGGGCATCATCTCGGTGAACACCCGGGCAAAGTCACTGGCGCTGCCCACCGACTGTACGGTGTAGGCGCCCAGCAGCGCCAGCACCGCCACCACCGCGGCGATCAGCGCGCCGCCCAGCAGCAGACCGCCTAAGAACTCACGACCCGCTTCGGGCAAAGACAACTCCTGCACCGGGCGCCGCTCCCACCAGCGCACATAGGCGAAATAGGCGCCCATCAAGACCAGCACCTTGATCAGATTGCGTGTGTCCCGCAAGCCGGGGTCGGCCATGTAGAGCTTGGTCAGGACATTGGCGCCAATAAAGGGCAAGCCAACAAAGAGCAAGACGGCCAGCCATTGGCCGAGTGCGCAGTCCCAGAAACGTCGCCCGACGGGCAGGACCGAGAGCGCCGGGGTCGATGCGGGCGAGGCGGAGAAGGGAAAAGTGTTTTTGGAGTCCATGGCGCGAAGCCCTGCTCGCGCAGTGGCAGAGAGGAGTGGTGTTGAATCAAGACGGCATTCTTGGCCGCTGCTCATTCACAAACCACCGCCTTGCGACAGACTGCAAAGCCGCGCCGCTGGGCGGCACAAAGCCGGGCATCGTGGCGCGCTTTGCCAACGCCCCATTTCACTCACACTCGCTGGGATGGCCCCTCTTTCACCATCACAGGCCGGACACTCAAGCGCCGAAGCGCCGCTGCCGCAGCAAGGGGCTGACCCGGTAACGTTCGCTGCGATAGGCCTCGAACAAGCCATCCAGCAGTTCCACCACCGGCTCAGCGCCCAGCAGCGCCAGCCATTCAAACGGCCCTGCCGGGTAGTTGACGCCCAGCTTCATGGCCAGGTCTGCGCCTTCGGCCTCACACACGCCTTGCCAAACGGCGTCAGCGCCCTCATTGACCAGCATGGCCACCGTGCGCGCCACCACCAGACCCGGTGCGTCGCGCAGCAGCAGCGGCTCCCAGCCCAGGGCGCGCCAAATATCGGCCACAGCGGCCTGAGCCGCCGCGCTGCTGCGCGGGGCAAATACCAGGGCCAAAGCGTCCATGCGGTCCGGCGCCACCGGCCAGTCCATCACCGCCAGCTCGTCTTGCTTCAACTCATACGCCAATTGCGCCGCACTGCGGCCCTGGCTCAGATGCACCTGCATTGCGCCGATTTGCAAGCCGGCCCATGAAGAAGCGGGCTGACGCTCAAAAGCCAAGCCCTTGTGCGTCAGCCAGCCCGCCAACTGTTCGACCAGTCCGCCCTGACCATGCAGACCCAGAGTCGGCAAAGCATGCTGCGGCGCCGCGACCGGGCCACTGGCCTCAGGCGTGCCGGCATAAAAGCCGCGCCCCACTTTGCGACCCAAGCGCCCGCCGTCCACCAAGGCTTTTTGCACCAGCGAGGGCACATAACGCTTATCGCCATAGTTAGCCTCGAAGACCGACTTGGTCACCAGAAAGTTGGTGTCATGACCGATCAGGTCCATCAACTCGCAGGGGCCCATGCGAAAACCAGCGCTGCGCAGCGCCCGGTCCAACTGCGCCGGCGTGCCGGCCTGCTCTTGCAAGAGCGCCAGTGATTCCGCGTAATAAGGCCGCGCAATTCGGTTGACGATAAATCCTGGCGTGGACTTGGCATGCACCGGCGTCTTGCCCCAGCGGCGCGCCAAGCGCTCGATCACCGCAGCCACATCGGGGTCGGTCTCAGCACCCGACACCACTTCGACCAGCTTCATCAGCGGCACCGGGTTGAAGAAATGCATGCCCACCAGGCGCGCCGGGTTTTGCATGCCATTGGCCAGCGCAGTCACGCTGATCGAAGAGGTGTTGCTGGCAATGATGGCGCCCGGCGGCAGCAGGGCATCCAGCTGCCGCAGCAGCGCCTGCTTGGGCTCCAGCTTCTCGACGATCACCTCGACCACCAAGGCCGCCTCGGCCAATTCATTCACATCCACAGCGGGGCTGATGCGCGCCAGAACCGCGGCCCGCTCCTCGGGCGCCATGCGGCCCTTGGCGACCAAGCCGTCCAGCGCCCGCCCCATTTGTTCAATGGCCGCAGCCGCGGCACCTTCGCGCACATCGAGCAAGCGCACCGCGTGCCCGGCCTGCGCCGCCACTTGGGCAATGCCCGCCCCCATGATGCCGGCACCCACCACGCCAATCAAAGCAGGCACTTCAGCCGCCACCGTCCACATCGTCAAATCCTTGTTGCTCATGCTTGCTACTCAGTTCTTGCCTGGGACCCAGGCCGCGGGCCGCTTGCCCACAAAGGCCGCAAAGCCCTCACGGGCCTCGTCGCCGCTGCGCACCCGCGCGATCGTCTGCGCCGTCAACTCACGCACCTCGGAAGTCACAGGCCCCACTTCAAGTTGAGCCATCAAAGCCTTGATCTCAGCTTGCGCGCCGGGGCCGCAGGCCAGCAACTCGCCCACCCATGCGTCCAGGGCCAAGTCCAGATCGTCCGGGGTGTCCACCACCTGCTGCAGCAGGCCGATTTGCAAAGCCTCGTCGGCGCTGATGCGGCTGGCGGTCAAGGCCAGACGCCTCGCTTGGCGCAAGCCCACGGCATTGACCAAATAAGGGCCGATCACCGCCGGCAAGATGCCAAAGCGCGCCTCGCTGACCGCGAACTTGGTCTCGCGGCTGGCCAAAGCGATATCGCAGGCGCAAGCCAAGCCGACGCCGCCACCCAGGGCCAAGCCCTGGATGCGCGCCACGGTGGGCTTGGGGCAGGCGGCCAGGCGCTGCAACATCTCGGCAAAGCGGCGCGCATCGGCCAGATTCGCTTCTTGCGAGGCGGCCGCCGCGCGGCGCATCCATTCAATATCAGCCCCCGCGCTGAAGGCCTTGCCGGCACCAGCCAAGACCAGCACCCGCACGGCAGGATCGGCCTGGGCGTGTTGCACCGCCTGGCCCAGCTCCGAGATCATCAACTCATTGAAGGCATTGAATACCTCCGGCCGGGTCATGGTGATGCGCGCCACGCCACGTGCATCCACCGCAATCGTCAGTGTCTCCACCTGAAACTCCTTGTAATTCGGCAAGTATCGCAGCGCGGCGCACGGGGTTTAGCCTTGCGCCGCCCGCGAGATCAAGCGGCACAATCCGCGCATGAGTTCCGTCATTCCTATCCATGTCGAAGGCAGTCGCCGCCCCGCCAAAGGCGGCGGTCTGCGCGGCCGCCAGGCCAGCCGTTCCGCGCTTGAAACCGTGCGACAACTCTTGGGCACAGCGCCGCGCCGCCGCGACCTGCTGATTGAACATCTGCACCTGATTCAAGACCGCCACGGCCATCTAAGCGTGGACATGCTGGCCGCCTTGGCCGAGGAAATGAAGCTCTCGCAAGCCGAGGTGCATGAGGTCGCCAGCTTCTATCACCACTTCGACATTGTTTATGAAGGCGTAGCCGCTCCAGCGCCGCTGAGCTTGCGCGTTTGCAACTCGCTGAGCTGCAGCATGGCGGGCAGCGCGGGCCTGAGCCAATCGCTGCGCGAACTGCTGGCCGAACAAAGCGGGGTGCGGGTGATTGAGGTGCCTTGCGTGGGCCGCTGCGAGCAAGCGCCGGTGGTGGTGCTGGGGCAAAAGCCTCTGGGGCATGCCACGGTCGATCAAGTCATGGACTCGCTAAAGCTTGGCCACACAGAAGACCCGCTGCCTGCGCATCAAGGCTTGGCCGACTATCTCGCCCAGGGCGGCTACCGCGTCTTGGACGAATTGCTGAAGGGCACGCGCAGCATTGAAGCCACACTGCAAACCCTGAGCGACTCCGGCCTGCGCGGCCTGGGTGGCGCCGGCTTCCCGCTGGGCCGAAAATGGAGCATCGTGCGCGAGCAGCCGGCCCCTCGGCTGATGGCGGTCAATATCGACGAAGGCGAACCCGGCACCTTCAAAGACCGCTACTACCTGGAGCGCGAACCGCAGCGCTTTTTGGAAGGCATGTTGATCGCCGCTCATTGCGTCGGCGTGGAGGCGATCTACATTTATCTGCGCGATGAATATCACGCCCTGCATCAGGTGCTGAGCAAAGAGATTGCCGCCTTGCAAGCCGTGAGAACCGACCTGCCGCCCATCGAGCTGCGGCGCGGCGCCGGCGCCTATATCTGCGGTGAAGAGTCGGCCATGATCGAGTCCATCGAGGGCAAACGCGGCTGGCCGCGCCAGCGCCCGCCCTATGTGGCCGAGCGCGGCTTGTTTGGCCGGCCGACGCTGCAACACAATATCGAATCGCTGCACTGGGTGCGCGACATTCTGGAGCGCGGTGCCGATTGGTTCGCGAGCCAAGGCCGCCATGGGCGCAAGGGCTTGCGCAGCTTCTCGCTTTCGGGCCGGGTCAAAAAGCCCGGCGTGCACCTGGCCCCGGCCGGCATCACCCTGCAAGAATTGGTCGATGAATACGGCGGCGGCATGGCCGAAGGCCATCAGCTCTACGGTTACTTCCCCGGCGGCGCCTCGGGCGGCATGCTGCCGGCCTCGCTGGCGAATGTGCCACTCGACTTTGACACCTTGCACGCGCATGGCTGCTTCATCGGCTCGGCGGCGGTGATTGTGTTTTCGCAGCAAGACAGCGCCCGCGCCCTGGCCTTGAATGCCATGGCGTTTTTTGAACATGAGAGCTGCGGCCAATGCGTGCCCTGCCGCGAAGGCACCCAGCGCGCGGTGGAGCTGATGCGCCAGCCGGTCTGGGACCTGCCCTTGTTGGACGATTTATCTGCCGTCATGAGTGATGCTTCCATCTGCGGCCTGGGTCAGGCCGCACCGAATCCGCTGCGCTGTGCGATTCGCTACTTCCCGCAAGAGTTCGCCCAGGAATTGAATACTGCGGAGGGCCAACAGCCATGAGCCACCTGCACAAAAAAGAAAGCCAACACCAGCCCGAGCAAGCGGTGCGCTTTCTGCTGGATGGCGAAGCGATGCTGGCCGAACCCGGTGAGTCCATCTGGCGTGCGGCGAAGCGCCACGGCGTCGAGATTCCGCATCTGTGTCACCAAGAAGGGCTCAGCCCGGCCGGCAACTGCCGCGCCTGCGTGGTGCAGATCGAAGGCGAACGGGTGCTGGCCGCCTCTTGCTGCCGCACGCCGCGCCCCAACCAGCACATCCACCTGAAGACCGAGCGGGTCCAGAAAGCCCAGTCCATGGTGCTGGAGCTGCTGGCCGCCAAGGCGCCCGAGCAAGCGCATACCCGCGCGTCCGAGCTGACGCAATGGTGCGAGACCGGGGGCCTGGGCGCGCCGCGCTTTGCCCGCCACCCCGCTCCACCGGCCGACCGCAGCCACCCGGCCATCAGCGTGCAGTTGGACGCCTGCATCCAATGCATGCGCTGCGTGCGCGCCTGCCGCGACGAGCAAGTCAACGATGTGTTGGGCATTGCCGGCTGGGGCCATGACACCCGCATCAGCTTCGATGCCGACGAGGCGCTGGGCGCCAGTTCTTGCGTGGCCTGCGGCGAATGTGTACAGGCCTGCCCGACCGGCGCGCTGACGCCGGCCAACGGCGCGGCGCTGCAAACAGCCGATGCCGAGGTCGATTCGGTCTGCCCCTTTTGCGGCGTGGGCTGCCAGCTCAGCTACCGGGTCAAGGACAACAAAATCATCGAAGCCATCGGCCGCGATGGGCCAGCCAACCACGGCCGCCTGTGCGTCAAGGGGCGCTACGGCTACGACTATGTGATGAGCGATGAGCGCCTGCGCACGCCGCTGATCCGCCGCAGCGGCGTCGCCAAAGACCCGGCCGACATCGGCCGGGTGCGGCGAGGCGAACTGCCTTTGAGCGCGCTGTTCCGCGAGGCCTCTTGGGACGAAGCACTGGACTTCGCCGCTGCCGGCCTGGCCCGCTTGCGCGACAGCCATGCGCGCGGCAGCCAAAGCCCGCTGGCCGGCTTCGGCTCCGCCAAGGGCAGCAATGAAGAAGCCTATTTGTTCCAGAAGCTGGTGCGTCAGGGCTTTGGCAGCAATAACGTGGACCACTGCACCCGCTTGTGCCACGCCAGCTCGGTGGCGGCCTTGCTAGAAGGCCTGGGCAGCGGCTCGGTCAGCAATCCGGTGTCGGATGTGCAGCATGCCTCGCTGATCTTGCTGATTGGCGCCAACCCCAGCTCCAACCATCCGGTGGCGGCCAGCTTCATCAAGAACGCGGTCAAGGACAAGGGCGCCACCTTGATCGTGGCCGACCCGCGCCGTGCGCCGATGGCGCGCTTCGCCACCCACCACCTGGCCTTCCGGCCCGACACCGATGTCGCGCTGCTGAATGCCTTGCTGCATGTGATCATTGCCGAAGGCCTGACCGACCCCGACTTCATCGCCGCGCGGGTCAAAGGTTATGAGGCCTTGAAGGCTGCGGTGGCCGAATGCACGCCGGAGCGCATGAGCGAAATCTGCGGCATCGCCCCCGAAGTGCTGCGCGATGTGGCGCGGCGTTATGCGCGCGCGCCCAGCGCCATGATTTTCTGGGGCATGGGCGTGAGCCAGCATGTGCACGGCACCGACAACGCCCGCTGCCTGATTGCGCTGGCCATGATCACCGGCCAGATCGGCCGGCCTGGCACGGGCTTGCATCCGCTGCGCGGCCAGAACAATGTGCAAGGCGCATCGGACGCCGGCCTGATCCCGATGATGCTGCCGAACTACCAGCGCGTCGTGCATGCCGAGCTGCGCCAGCATTTCGAGGCGCTTTGGGCCACGCCGCTGGACCCACAGCCGGGTTTGACGGTGGTGGAGGTCATCCACGCCGCTTATGAGGGTCGCATCAAGGGCATGTTCATCGAGGGCGAGAACCCCGCCATGTCCGACCCCGATCTGGACCACGCCCGAACCGGTCTGGCGCGGCTGGAGCATCTGGTGGTGCAAGACATTTTTGCCACTGAAACCGCACTGCTGGCCGATGTGATCCTGCCGGCTTCGGCGCAGCTAGAGAAATGGGGCAGCTACACCAATACCGACCGCCTGATTCAGCTCGGTCGCCCTGCGCTGCAGCCGCCAGGGCAGGCGCGTCAAGACCTCTGGATCATCGAGCAACTGGCGCGGCGCATCGGCCTGGGCTGGAGCTACTGGTGCGATGAAGATGGGCCTGGGCACCGGGCGACCGAAGCGCCGGTGGCGCGCGTCTTTGAGGAAATGCGCTCGGTGATGGCGCCGCTGGCCGGCGTGTCCTGGACGCGCCTCTTGCGCGAAGAAGCGGTGGTCACGCCCGCACCGCTGGCCGACGAACCCGGCCAATCCATCATTTTTGAGCAGGCCTTCATGACTGCGGATGGCCGCGCCCAGCTGGTGCCCGCCAGCTTCATGCCCGGCCCAGAGCAGCCGGATCTGGATTACCCGCTGGTGCTGTCCACCGGCCGGGTGCTGGAACATTGGCATACCGGCGCGATGACGCGGCGGGCCGAGATGCTGGACGCCTTGTCGCCCACACCGCTGCTGCACATCCACAGCGAAGACGCTGCAGCGCTGCGCCTGCACGAGGGCCAAGACATACGCATCCGCTCACGCCATGGCGAGCTGCAAGCGCAGCTGCAGATCAGCCCCGAGGTGAGGCCCGGCCAGGTCTTTCTGCCCTTTTGCTACTGGGAGGCTGCGGCCAATGTGCTGACCGGCAGCGCACTGGACCCGTGGGGCAAGATCCCCGGCTTCAAGGTCACCGCCGTGCAGGTGGCGGCGATCTAGCACCATGAGAAGCCGCAATACAGCCGCGCTAACGCTGGCATTCGCCGGCGCGCTGCTGTTGGCAGCCTTGCAGCCGGCCCGCGCCCAAACCGCCAGCCCTGCCCCCTTGATCGTGCGGCACGCCTTGGCGCAAGAACAGCACGCCAAGGTGCTGACTTTCGAGCAGGTGGTGTTGCGCTTGCTGCTGGACAAGACCGTCGCTACGCACGGCCCTTACCAGTTGCAAGCCACCGAGGTGGTCTCGCAAAACCGCGCGTTCTTGCAGTTAGCGGCGGGCGATCTGGACCTACTCAGCTCCATGACTTCCAAAGAGCGCGAGGCCCAGGGTTTGCCGGTGCGCGTCTGCCTGTACCGCGGCTTGTTGGGGGTGCGTCTGCCGATTGCTTTGAGCCAGCGGCGGGAACAGTTCGAGTCCGTCAGCCAACTCTCGCAAGCGCTGGCTCTGCACATCGGCCAGGTGGCCGATTGGCCGGACACCAAGGTTTTGAATGACAACGGCTGGAAGGTCGAGCGCTTGCCGCGCCTGAACACCTTCCCGGAGATGCTCAAACGCGAGCGCATCGATCTGTTCGCCCTCGGCGCCATCGAGGTCTTCCCGATTGTGGACGGCTTGCCCGGCCTGAGCGTGTTGGAGCAATGGGCCATTGCCTACCCATCCGCCTATTACTTTTTCGTCAGCCCGCAGCAGCCGGCTTTGGCCGAGCGCTTGCGTCGAGGCTGGGACATGGTCTTGGCGGATGGCAGTTTTGATGCCTTGTTCGAGCAATGGATGGGGCCGCAGCTGGCCCGGGCTCGCTTGAACGAACGGCGCTGGTTGATCCTGAAGAACCCAGAGTTGCCCGCCACCGCGCCGCTGAGCGATCCGCGCCTGTGGCACCCGCTGGTGCGCAGCCGCTTGATCAACGCCGCAAGCCCGAGTCCTTGAACTCGCCTCTCAATCCCTATTCCACAAGGGCACGATGCTTCTCACTTCACTGACACACGCCACCCGATTGCGAATCAGCGGCCTGCTTGCGGCCGCACTGCTGATGGGCTGCGCCGGCCCGCGCCAAGGCAAGACTGCTTATGCACCGCAGCAAGACCGGGCAGCGGCACAGCAGCGGGCCGAGGCCTTGGCCGCCGGTGGCTACAGCGGCGCGGCGCAGAACAGCCTGACGCTGTCGATGCAGCAATGGGTGGTCCAAGGCGATCACTTGCCGGTAAGCCTGGCATTCCCTGGTAGCGGGCAAGCCTTGCCGCTGCTGGTCTATTTGCCCGGCCTGGGTGAGTCCGCCCAGGCCGGCGCCCATTGGCGACATGCCTGGGCGCGCGCTGGCTATGCGGTGCTGAGTTTGCAAGCACTGGAAAGTGATGCCACGGCCTGGTCCTCGCCCCTGGCTCGCTCCGCCGAGTTCAAGGCCCTGGCGCAACAACATCAGGCGCCCGAACTGAACGCGGCAAGGCTGCGCGTTTTGCAAGCCGCGCTGCAAGAAGCCCAGGCTCGAGCGCGCGCAGGCGACAGCCTGTGGTCCCGCGTGAATTTCGAAAACATCGCCGTGGCCGGCTATGACTTGGGCAGCATGACGGCGCTGGCCTGGGCCGATGCCTCGATGGCCCCGGCAATGGCCAAGCCACGGGCACAGGCGACTCCCTCCAGCGCGCTGCCGCGCCCGCGCGCGCTCTTGCTGCTGAGCCCGCTGAGCGAAGCCGCATGCGCTGGCGAAGCGCTTGCGGCCGGGCGCCATCCGGGTCTGGGCCTGCCCTTGCTGGCGGTGAGTTCGCGCCGCGACACCGACCCCACCGGCCTGATCGACAACCCAGCGCAGCGCATCAGCTTCTTCGCCCATTTGCCGGCGACCGGCGACAAGTACTTGCTGCTACTCAACAACAGCAGCCACGCTGCCCTGGCCGGCGCGACCGGCATGGAAGAAGCGCCCAGCGAGCCCAGCCGGGGGCAAGGCAGCAGCGGAGGACGCGGCTCCCGCAATGCGGGGGGGCAGGGCAACCATCGAGGCGGCGCTCCCGGCGGCGCCAACATGGCACCGGTGGCGGCACCGCCGCTGCGCGATATGGGCAATCAAGAAGCGGGCGTCGCCATCGAACACAGCAGCATCGCCTTTTTAGACGCCTATTTGCGCGGCAAGCCTCAAGCGCAAGGCTGGTTGCAAGATCGCCCCTCCGTCTGGTTGGCCGGCATGGCCGAGTGGCGGCTGCGTTAGCATCAAGCCAAGCCTTGATGCTCGCCTCTCGAAGCCTCTTGCGCCGCCTTACTCTCTAAGTCCAACAGGTCCACGCCCATGATTCTCGAAGTTGCAGAAATCCAAATCCCCGTCGGCCAGAACGCCGCCTTTGAAGCCGCCATCAGGCACGGCATTGAGAGCGTGATCTCGCGCGCCCAAGGCTTTATCAGCGCCAAGGTGCAGCGCGGCATCGAGTCACCCGAGCGCTACATCCTGCAGATCGAATGGGCAACGCTGGAAGACCACACCGAAGTGTTCCGCGGCGGCCCGCTCTTCCCGGCTTGGCGCGCCATCGTCGGACCCTTCTTTGCGCAGCCGCCCAGGGTCGAGCATTTCTCCAGCGTGCTTTAAACAAGGCAGGGCGAGCGCCTTGCTCTTGCCCTGCGTCAAGCGCACTGCGGGGCGCTCGCCCTAGACTGCCAGCAGCCCAGCCAGCAAAAAAGGACGCCATGGACAAGCATTACCTGACCCCCTTGTTCACCCCCGAATCCATCGTGGTGTTCGCCGGGTCGGCCGAGGGCGAGCATCCCTCCGAGGCGCAAAGTGTTCAAGCCCGAGCCCTGCAGCAGGCGCTCGGCGCGCAGGCTTTCAGCGGCAATCTGCGCTATCTGGACATCCACACCACCGGCACTCTGGCCGATCTGGCCCAGGCCCGCGCCGACTTGGCCATCATCGCCCTACCGCCGCAGGACATGGCGGCCGCGCTGGAGATCGCCGGCCGCATGACTTGCCGAGCCGCGCTGCTGATCAGCAGTGGTGTGTCGGCCGAGCAAGCCGCCGGTCTGAAGCGAATTGCCAAACGCGAGGGCATGTTGCTGCTGGGGCCTAACAGCCTGGGCCTGCAGCGCCCAGCGCTGCAGCTCAACGCCAGCGTGGCCGGTGAGCTGGCCACGGTCGGGCCCTTGGCCTTGGTGTCGCAGTCGGGCGCCTTGACCGCGTCGATGCTGGACTGGGCGCGCAGCAATGCGGTGGGCTTCTCTTCCGTCGTCTCACTGGGGCCCAACACCGCGGTGGACATTGCCCAGGTCTTGGACTTCCTCGCCCACGACGCCCAAACGCAAAGCATCATCGTCTACCTGGAAGGCATCTCCAACGCGCGCCGCTTCATGAGTGCGCTGCGCTCGGCCGCCAATGCCAAGCCGGTGGTGGTCTTGAAAGCGGGCCGCAAGCCCGCCGGCAATGCCGCTGCACAGACCCATAGCGGCGCCATCGTCGGCAGCGACGAGGTGTTTGACTCTGCGCTGCGCCGCGCCGGTGCGGTTCGGGTTAGATCGTTCGTCGAGTTATTTTCTGCCGCCAAATGCCTGGCCTCGCGCTACCGCCCGGTGGGCAAGCGTCTCGCCATCGTCACCAATGGCGGCGGCCCCGGCGTGCTGGCCGCGGACTGGATCAATGAAATTGCGCTGCAGTTGGGCACACTCTCGGCCGAAGTGGCCGCCACGCTGAAGCCCAAGCTGCCCGAACTGGCCAACTTGACGGACTTGATCGACCTGTCCGAGGACGCCGACGGCAGCCATTTCCAAGCCGCCATCGAAGCCGCCGGCCGCGAGCCGCAGATCGACGGCGTGCTGGCCATCTACTCGCCCAAGCTGGGTGCCGACACCAAGGGCGTGGCGCGCGCGCTAGCCGAAATGAAGCGCAGCCTGAGCAAGCCGCTGCTGGCCTGCTGGATGGGCGACGCCTCGGTGGGCGAGGCCCGGCAATTGCTCAATGAGGCCTCGATTCCGAGCTTTCGCACGCCCGAGGCGGCGGTCGGCGCCTTCGGCAATATCTCGGCCTTCTACCAAAACCAAAGGTTGCTGCAGCAAACCCCGCCGCCGCTGTCGGCCCTGGCCAAACCCGATATCGAAGCGGCACGACTCGTGATCGAAGGCGTTTTGGCCGAGCGCCGCAAGGTCTTGACCGAGATGGAGTCCAAGACCTTGCTCTCGGCCTTTCAAATTCCGGTCACCCACACCATCCTGGCCCGCAGCGCCAATGAGGCCATGATGACGGCCACCCAACTGGGCTACCCGGTGGCGCTGAAGATCGACTCACCCGACATCAGCCACAAGTCCGATGTGCAAGGCGTGGTGCTGGGCCTGACCCATGGTGCGGCCGTCAAAGAGGCCTATACCGAAATGATGGAACGGGTCAGCCGCCTGCAGCCGCAAGCGCGCATCCTGGGCGTCACGGTGCAGAAGATGGCCGCCGCGCGGCGTGGCCGCGAGGTCTCGGTCGGACTGGTCACCGACGACCCCTTCGGCCCCGTCGTGGTGTTTGGAGCGGGCGGCACCATGATCGAGCTGATCAATGACCGCGCGATGGAGCTGCCGCCGCTGAACCAATACCTGGCGCGCCGCTTGATCGAGCGCTCGCGCGTGGCTGAAACGCTGGGCGAATGGCGTGGTGCCAGTGCGGTGGACATGGACGCGCTGGAGCAGGTGCTGCTGCGCGTGTCTGAAATGGTGTGCGAGCTGCCGCAGCTGCGCGAGATGGACATCAACCCCATCATCGTGGACGAATCCGGCGCGGTGGCGGTAGATGCGCGCATCGTCATCGATACCGCGCCGCTGTCCATAGGCCCGGGTTCGCAGCGCTACGGCCACCTGGCCATCCTGCCCTATCCGGCGCGGCATGAGCAGCTCTTCCCGATGCGCGGCGGCGGCGAGTATGTGGTGCGACCGATCCGGCCCGATGATGCGCAGATGCTGCAAGAGCTGGTGCACCGACTCTCACCCGAGAGCCGCTACTTCCGCTTCATCTCCTCGATGACCGAGTTGCCGCCGGCCTTGTTGGCGCGCTTCAGCTTGATCGACTACGACCGCGAGATGGCCTTGGTGGCAGTCTACAAGGAGCGCAGCGCTGCGGACGATGGCGAGATCATCGAGACCGAGCGCATCATCGGCGTATCGCGCTACATCACCAATCCAGACCAGAGCAGCTGTGAGTTCTCTCTGGTGGTGGCCGATGACTTCAGCGGCAAGGGCCTGGGTTCGCGGCTGATGGACAGCATCATGGAAGTGGCGCGCGAGAAAGGCTTGAGCGAGATCAATGGCATCGTGCTCACCAAGAACCCTGGCATGTTGCGGCTTATGAAAAGCTTGGGATTTGCCATCAAGCCTTTTGACGAAGACCCCGACTTCAAATGGGTGACTCACCCTTTGTGAGCCAAGCTTGAGCCCAGCGACGAATGGGCAAAGAAAAACGGCCGGTCACCGCGAGGTGCCGGCCGTTTTTATGTCCAGCTGGACTGATTACTTCTTGGCCTTCTTGGCGGCCGGCTTGGCAGCAGGCTTGGCGGCAGGCGCAGCCTTGGCGGCCTTGCGAGCAGCAGCCTTGGGGTCCACAGCAGCCTTGAAGCCAGCGCCAGGCGTGAACTTCGGCAGCTTGGCCGCGGCGATCTTGATCTTGTCGCCGGTGCTGGGGTTCACGCCGGTGCGAGCGGCACGGGCGTGCTGCTTGAAGGAACCAAAGCCGGGAATCGACACGGCGCCGCCCTTCTTGACGGTGGAAACCACGGCGTCAAGCAGGGTCTCAAGAATGCGGCCGGCTTCGGCCTTGGTCAGCTCGTGCTTGGCGGCCAGATGTGCGATCAGTTCGGTTTTATTCATTCCAGGGTCTCGTCTGAGGTTTAGCCCGACCATCTCGGGCGGCGCTATTTTGACCTGAATCGCCCCGATAGCCGATGACGACTTGCTAAAAAAGGATCAGCGCGCTGCAGAAATATTGCCAAAAACATCTTCAGACACCTAGGAACGTGGCGATCAAGTAAGCTTGACGCCGCCAAATCCCCTCCAACAAGGGATCCATGAAAGCTCCAGCCAAGCAAAAGCCGGCTTCAGGGAAGCCAGCCGCAGCGCTCATTGACGCCGCGCTCACTCAAATGGGCTGGCCGCCTCGTGCCATGCTGAGCCGCATGCCGATGCTGATTGCCTTGCTGGACGGCCAACTCAAGCCGCTGTTTTGCACCGAGGCCCTGTTGCGTTATGCCGGCGGCAGCCCAGTCGCAGACGCACCGAGCAGCTGGCAGGCTTGGGTTCACCCGGACGACCTGCAGGCGCTGGCTCATGCACGCGAAATGGCTTTGGCACGAAATGGCCGCGCCTTTGAACATGATGTGCGGCTGCGTGCGTCGGACGGCAGCTTCCGTTGGCATTTGTCGCAACTGAGCCGCTTGGTGGGGGCCAGCAGCGACAGCGATTTTGAGGCCGACACTGAGGACTGGCTGTTGGCCGTCTACGTGGACATCGACGTACGCAAGCAGGCCGAGGCCAGCTTGAAGGACAGCGATGACCTCTGGAAGCTCGCCTTGGAAAGCAATGGCGATGGCGTCTGGGACTGGTATGTACAAACCGGCGTGGAGCTCTATTCGCCGCGCATCCTGCAGATCTACGGTTATGCGCCGGGTGAGATCGACCCGGACCCGGCTGAGTTTGACGCCCGCACCCATCCCGATGATTTGGCCCAAATGCGCGCCGACCGCGATGCCCACTTCTCCGGCCTGACGGCGATCTACAGCAATGAACATAGGGTGCTTTGCAAGGATGGCAGTTGGAAATGGGTGCACAGCCGCGGCATGGTGATCAGCCGCGACGAACAGGGTCGTCCGCTGCGCATGGTGGGCACCCACACCGACATCACCTTGCGCAAGCAGGCCGAGGCGCTGATCTGGGAACAGGCTCATTTTGACGCCCTCACCGGCCTGCCGAATCGCCGCAGCCTGCGCGACCGGCTGGCGCTGAGTCTGCAGACGGCTGCACATGACCACAGCCAACTGGCGGTGCTCTTCATCGACCTCGACCATTTCAAGGAAGTCAACGACACCTTGGGTCACGATATGGGCGACGCCTTGCTGATCGAAGCGGCGCGACGCATTCTGGCCAGCGTCGGCCGCAGCGACACCGTGGCGCGCATGGGCGGCGATGAGTTCACCGTGCTCTTGAACTCCGTCGCCGATGCGGCGCAGGCGGAGCAAATCGCCCAACAAATCATCGCGAACTTGGCCGCCGCCTTCCATCTCGGCAGCGAACGGGTGTTCGTCTCCGCCAGTATCGGTTTGAGCCTTTACCCCCATGACGGTCAACGCATCGAGACGCTGTTCAAACACGCCGATCAGGCCCTGTATGTAGCCAAGGCCGCGGGCCGCAACCGTCTGGGCCGCTTCACGCCTGAATTGCAAGAGGCCGCCTTGACGCGCATGCGCTTGAGCAATGACCTGCGCGAAGCCCTGGAGCAAGAACAACTGTTTCTGGAGTACCAACCCATCGTCGACCTGGACACGGGCCAGATCCACAAGGCCGAGGCCTTGTTGCGATGGAATCACCCGACACTGGGACGCGTCAGCCCGGCGGTTTTCATCCCGCTGGCCGAATCCAGCGGTCTGATCATCGAGATTGGCGAATGGGTGTTTCAGCAAGCCGCCGCTCAAGCCAAGCAATGGCGGGAGACGGTGGATCCGAGCTTTCAAATCAGCATCAACAAGTCTCCCGTGCAGTTTCGCGACGACGCGGCCCGCAATGGCAGTCATCGCAGTTGGGCCCAAAGATTACTAACACTGAATCTGGACGGCTCCGCCCTGACCATTGAAATCACCGAAGGCCTGCTGCTGGAAGCGGATCAGGGCGTGAAGCAAAGCCTGCAAACCTTGCGCGCTGCAGGTTTTCAAATCTCACTCGATGACTTCGGCACCGGCTTTTCCTCCCTGGCCTATTTGCACAAGTTCGACATCGACCTGATCAAAATCGATCAACGCTTTGTGCGCGAACTGAGGCCCGATGCCAAAGATCTGGTGCTGTGCAAAGCCATCATCACCATGGCCCATGCCTTGGGCATGAAGGTGATCGCTGAAGGCGTGGAAACCGCCGAGCAGAGAGACCTGCTCCAGGACTCGGCCTGCGATTTTGCTCAGGGCTATTTGTTCGCCCGCCCCATGGGCGCCACAGCTTTGGAGCAGCTGTTGGTGTCGGTCAATGCCTGAGCCAGGATCGCAAAAGACCCACACAAAAAGCGACGCAGAATGACAAAAGGGCCGATGCTTTCGCATCGGCCCTTTCTCAATTTGGTGCCCAGGAGAGGACTCGAACCTCCACGGAGTTACCCGCTAGTACCTGAAACTAGTGCGTCTACCAATTCCGCCACCTGGGCTTTTCTTCTCGTTGCTTTGGCGTGCTTTGCAGCTCGTTCAGCGAAGAGGCCGGACTATAGCATGAGTTTTTGGATTCTGTAAAACGGAGAACAAAACTTTTAAAGTTAAGACGCCCAACACCGATGGCACGGAGCTTGCGTTAACCCCTGGACATAGCACTCAGCCCAAAGGGAACACGCCATGGTCAAGAACAAGCTCAGCCTCACGCGCACCCCGCGCCGCAGCCTCTCTGCACTCACCACCCTCAAGGCCTTGGCCTTGGTCACCATGATCTGGGGCGTGGCCTACCCAGCCCTGCTTTGGGGCATTGGCGCACTGCTGCAGGCCTGAAACGCCCCAAGCAGGCGCAGCACTCAGCCGAGCAGCATGCCGCGCTGCTCGATGAAGGCCACCACCTCGGCCACGCCGGCCAAGGTCTTCAGATTGCTCATCACAAAAGGCTTGCTGACACCGCGCATGCGCAAGGTGTCGGCGGCCATCACCTCCAGATTGGCGCCCACATGCGGCGCCAAGTCGGTCTTGTTGATGACGAACAAATCGCTTTTGGTGATGCCGGGGCCGCCCTTGCGCGGGATCTTCTCGCCTGCTGCGACGTCGATCACATAAATCGTCAAGTCGCTCAACTCGGGGCTGAAGGTGGCGGCCAGGTTGTCACCGCCCGATTCGACAAACACCACGTCGGCATCGGGGAACTCGGCCAGCATGCGGTCAATCGCCTCCAGATTGATGGAACAGTCCTCGCGGATGGCCGTGTGCGGGCAGCCGCCGGTCTCCACGCCCAAGATGCGCTCGGCCGGCAAGGCGCCGCTCAGCGTCAGCAAGCGCTGGTCCTCCTTGGTGTAGATGTCGTTGGTGATGGCGATCAAGTCCCAGCGTTCGCGCATGGCCTTGCAGAGCATCTCCAACAAGGTGGTCTTGCCCGAACCCACCGGTCCCCCGATACCGACCCGCAGCGGCGGCAGCTTTTTGCTGCGATGGGGGATGTGATGAAGCGGTGTTGAGATGCTCATGATCGAAACAGGCGTGAGTACTGGGTTTCATGCCGCGCTGACAAAACAGCGAGCATGGGCGAAAAGGCTTGGGCCTGGTCTTGCTCTGCCAGCGTCATGGCGCGCGCCACGGCCGCGGGCGTTTCGGCCGCCAGACGAGCCAGGATGCGTTGCCCCGAACTCTGGCCCAAGGGCGCCGACTTGATGGCTGCGCTCACCATGTTCTCGGCCCAGCCGAAGCTGTAGGCCATCAAAGCATCGGGCAGCGCCGCGCCGCTGCTGGCCAAGGCCAAGGCCATCACCAAGGGATAGGTGGGCTGACCCAAGGCCTGGCATTGCAGGATCTGCTCGGCGCTGGCGGTGTGATGGTTGCGCAGCCAATCCAAAAGCGAACGCCCCATTTGCTCGGACTGCAAACGCAGCTCCGCGCTCTCGCGGGTTTGCAGCACCCAGTCATTCAAGACCCGCAAGCCCGACAGGTCCGCGCAGGCCCAGGCTGCAATAGCGCGCGCCGTCAAAGCCAGGTCGCCGCGCGTCTGCGTCAGCGCGAGTTGCTGCGACAGCCATTCGGCCGCGCTCGCCTCGTCATGCACCCGACCATGCTCGACCGCCGACTCCAAGCCCTCGGAGTAAGAAAAGCCCCCAATCGGCAAGGCCGGCGAGGCCAGCCACATCAACTGCAGCAAGGCACTCATGGGTGGGGATGGGGATGGGGGTGTGCATGTGAATGCGCATGGCCATGTTCATGGGAGTGGGCGTGCCCGGCGCCATACGCCCCGGCCTCAGGTTCAAAGGGCGCGTTCACCGCAGCCACTCGGAGGTGCATGGCCTGCAGCATCTCGGCCAAGACATGGTCGGGCTCGATCTGCAAATAGTCGGGCCGCAGTTCGATGGGCACATGGCGGTTGCCCAAGTGATAGGCCGCGCGAATCAGATCAAAGGGCGAGCCATGTTCCGGGCAAGCGCTGATGCGCAGCAAGGCCTGCGGCGCGGCCGTGACACGGATCAAGGACCCGTCCTCGGCCACCAACACATCGCCCCCGCGCAAAACGGTGCCGCGCGGCAAGAAAACACCGAGACTGCGGCCCAGGCTGTCTTGCGCTTGGAAGCGACTTTTTTGACGGCAGTCCCAGTCCAACAAGAGCTCGCTGGCGCGCTTCAACAGCACGGCGGCCAAACCCTGGCCCTGAGGAATCCGCTTGGACACTTGCAGCATTGATCAATGCCTCAAAACAGAAAATAGCGCTGCGCCATTGGCAGCGAAGTCGCGGGTTCGCAGCTGAGCAATTGCCCATCAGCGCGCACCGCATAGGTTTGGGCATCGACTTCCATGCGCGGCAAATAGTCGTTATGAATCATGTCGCGCTTGCCAATGCCGCGGATGTTTTTCACCGCCGCCAAGGTCTTGCTCAAGCCATAGCGCTGGCCCACGCCGGCCGCCATTGCGGCTTGCGAGACAAAGGTCAAGGAACCACGCGCCAGCGCGCCACCGTAAGCCCCAAACATCGATCGGTAGTGCACCGGCTGCGGTGTCGGAATCGAGGCACTGGGGTCACCCATGGCGGCCATGGCAATGCTGCCGCCCTTCAAAATGAAGCTGGGTTTGACGCCAAAGAAGGCCGGCTTCCAGATCACCAGATCGGCCCATTTGCCCACCTCAATGCTGCCGACCTCATGGCTGATGCCATGCGCAATCGCCGGGTTGATGGCCAGCTTGGCCACATAACGCTTCACCCTTGCGTTGTCGTTACGCGCCCCATCGCCGGGCAAGGCGCCGCGCTGCGTCTTCATTTTGTGCGCCGTTTGCCAGCAGCGAATGATGACCTCGCCGACCCGGCCCATGGCCTGCGAGTCAGAGCTGAACATGCTGATGGCGCCCAGGTCATGCAAGATGTCTTCGGCGGCAATGGTCTCGCGGCGGATGCGGCTTTCGGCAAAAGCCAGATCCTCGGCGATGGCCGGGTCCAGGTGATGGCAGACCATCAACATGTCCACATGCTCATCCAGCGTGTTGATGGTGTAAGGCCGAGTCGGATTGGTGGAAGACGGCAGCACATTGGCCTCGCCCACCACCTTCAAGATATCGGGCGCATGGCCGCCGCCCGCGCCCTCGGTGTGGAAGGTGTGGATGGTGCGGCCCTTGAAGGCCGCGACCGTGTCTTCCACAAAGCCACTCTCATTGAGCGTGTCAGTGTGGATGGCCACTTGCGTGTCGGTGGCTTCGGCCACGTTCAGGCAGTTGTCGATGGCGGCCGGCGTCGTGCCCCAGTCTTCGTGCAGCTTCAGGCCAATGGCGCCGGCCTCGATTTGCTCATGCAGGGCGCCGGGCAGGCTGGCATTGCCCTTGCCCATCAAGCCCAGATTCATCGGGAAGGCATCGGCCGCCTGCAGCATGCGTTCGATATGCCAAGCGCCCGGCGTGCAGGTGGTGGCGAAGGTGCCGGTGGCCGGCCCGGTGCCGCCGCCCAGCATGGTCGTCACGCCGCTGGAGAGCGCCTCTTCGATCTGCTGCGGGCAGATGAAGTGGATGTGGGTGTCCACCGCGCCGGCGGTCACGATCATGCCCTCGCAGGCAATCACCTCAGTGCCGGGGCCGATGATGATGTCCACGCCGGGCTGGGTGTCGGGGTTGCCGGCCTTGCCGATGGCGGCGATGCGGCCGTTCTTCAGGCCGATGTCGGCTTTGACGATGCCCCAGTGGTCAAGGATCAGGGCGTTGGTCATGACCGTGTCAACCGCCCCTCCGTCCTTCCCATCACCGCGGCCGCGTTGCGACTGCGCCATGCCGTCGCGTATGGTCTTGCCGCCGCCGAACTTCACTTCTTCGCCATAGCCGACGGCATTGCCGGCGGCGTCGACACGTCCCTCGCCTGCGCGCAGGGTCAGGTCTTGCTCCACCTCAATGATCAGCGCGGTATCCGCCAAACGCAGGCGGTCGCCCACGGTCGGGCCATACATCTCCGCATAGGCGCGGCGTCCAATGGTGGCCATCACAAAGGCCCTTGCACCAGGCCGCGAAAGCCGTAGACGATGCGATCGCCGGCCAGATCGACCAGCTCCACCGTGCGCTGCTGGCCCGGCTCAAAACGCACCGCCAGGCCCGAGGCGATGTTCAGCCGCATGCCGCGCGCGGCAGCGCGGTCGAAGCTGAGCGCCGCATTGGTCTCGGCAAAGTGGTAGTGCGAACCGACCTGAATCGGCCGATCGCCAATGTTTTGCACCACCAGGCTGAGCGTGCGCCGGCCGGGATTGAGCTGATGCTCGCCCGCATCAGTAAAGAGTTCGCCGGGGATCATCATGCTCAAACCACCCGCAGCAACAAGCCCAGGCCCAGCAGCGCGATACCGCCGCCCAGCATGCGGCTCAAGCCAAGCTGCCAAAGTGCATTGCGGCGCAAGACCAAGCCCATCGCCAAGCCCAGCAAATGCAAGCCCCAGGTGGCCACCACCATGCCGATCAAGGCCAGGCTGCCCTCCAACTCGCTGCCATGGGCCACACCGTGGAAGAAGGCAAAAAAGCCCACCAGCGCCATGGCCAAAGCCGGCCCCATCTGCTGCCGCAGCGCAGCCAACAAACCCAAGCACAAGACGGACACCGCAATCATCGGCTCCAGCGCCGGCAAGCCCATCTCAGCCAAACCGCCCAGGCCGGCCAAGGCGCCAGCCAGCAACATCAAGGCAAAGGCCAGCGGCGCGCGCCAGGGGCGCTGCAAGGCCAAGCCGCTCCACAGGCCGACGGCCAGCATGGCAGCCAAATGGTCCGCGCCGCTGAGCGGATGAACAAAGCCGCTCAAGAAGTCATGGCCGTGGGCGACGTCCCCGGTGTGCGAAGCCGCCAAGACCGGCAAGAGGGCGGACAGTGCGGTGACGAAAAAACGCTTCATGCAAACACTCCTGAATACGAAAAAAGGCTGGGCTTCAAACAATCGGCTGGTGCACCGTCACCAGCTTGGTGCCGTCGGGGAACGTGGCCTCCACCTGAATGTCGGCAATCATTTCGGCCACGCCGTCCATCACGTCAGCGCGGCTGAGTAAGTCGCGGCCCTCGCTCATCAACTGCGCCACGGTCTTGCCGTCGCGCGCGCCTTCCATCACCGCGGCGCTGATGAAGGCCACCGCCTCCGGGTAGTTCAGCTTCAATCCGCGAGCGCGGCGGCGCTCGGCCAGCAAGGCGGCGGTGAAGATCAAGAGCTTGTCGCGCTCTCGGGGAGTCAATTCCATGGCAGGGCCTGAATTCGCTGTGGTCCCTCAGTCTTAGCAAGCCCCGTGCCGCTTTTGCTCATCACCAGCGCAGCGGGCACGAAACCTGCACACCCCAGCGGCATGAGCGAGCTCGCCGCCAGTCCCTGCCCAAGCACCACCCCAAGCATCAGCCCTGCCACCAGCAGCGCGCCCCAGCGCGTCATCAAGGTGCGCCGGGACTACAACGCCTGGGTGGCCAGCGAAACGCTGGAAGACTATGCGCTGCGCTACACGCCGCAGCGCTTTCGGCGCTGGTCCAAGTTTCGGGTGGCCAACACCGCCTTTGGCGCGGCCTCGTTTCTGATCTTGGAAGCGGTGGGCGCCACGCTGCTGCTGCAATACGGTTGGGCGAATGCCTGTTGGGCGATTCTGGCCACCGGTCTGATCATCTTTCTGGCCGGCCTGCCCATCAGCATCTATGCCGCTCGCTACGGCGTGGACATGGACTTGCTGACCCGCGGCGCCGGCTTTGGCTATATCGGCTCGACCCTGACCTCGCTGATCTACGCCAGCTTCACCTTCATCTTCTTTGCGCTCGAAGCGGCCGTGATGGCCTATGCCCTGGATCTGGCGCTGGACATCCCGCCGCGCTGGGGCTATCTCATTTGCGCGCTGGTGGTGATCCCCTGGGTCACCCATGGGGTCTCGCTGATCAGTCGGCTGCAACTGCTCACTCAGCCGCTGTGGCTGCTGATGCTCTTGCTGCCCTATGGCTTTGTTTGGGTGCGTGAACCCGCTGCTTTCGCGGGCATCACGCACCAGATTGGCGTGCAGTCCGGCGCTGCGGGTTTTGATCTGCGCTACTTCGGTGCAGCACTCACCGTGGGCATTGCCCTGATCACGCAAATGGGCGAGCAAGCCGACTACCTGCGTTTCATGCCCGCCCTGCGCGCGAACGCCAGCATTGCGGAGCGGCGCCGCTGGTGGACTGCGGTGCTGGTGGGCGGGCCGGGCTGGGTGGTGTTGGGCGTGTTGAAGATGCTGGGCGGCGCGCTGCTGGCCTATCTGGCCCTCAGCCACGCGGTGCCGCCGGAGCGCGCCGTGGACCCGAATCAGATGTATCTGGCGGCCTATGAATATGTATTCCCGCACTACGGCTGGGCGGTGGCCGCCACCGCGCTCTTTGTGGTGATCTCGCAGCTGAAGATCAATGTCACCAATGCCTATGCCGGCTCCCTGGCCTGGAGCAACTTCTTCTCGCGCCTGACCCACAGCCACCCCGGCCGGGTGGTCTGGGTGGTGTTCAACACCTTCATTGCCTTCTTGCTGATGGAGATGAATGTGTTCGAGGCTCTGGGTCTGGTGCTGGGGCTTTATGGCAATGTGGCCATCGCCTGGATGATGGCGGTGGTGGCAGATCTGGTGATCAACAAGCCCATGGGTTGGTCGCCAGCCGGCATCGAGTTCAAGCGCGCCCATCTGTACGACATCAACCCGGTGGGCGTGGGCGCCATGGCCCTGGCCTCGCTACTTTCGGTGAGCGCGCATCTGGGTCTCTTCGGCGAAGGGCTGCAGGCTTTCTCGGCCTTGATCGCCATGGGCTGCGCCCTGCTGGCCTCGCCGCTGATCGCCTGGGCCACGCGTGGGCGCTATTACCTGGCGCGCTCGGCGAGCACCGCCACTCCAGCCGCCGAAGCAGGCAGCTACACCCGCCTGGTCAACCGGCGCTGCGTGATCTGCGAGCGCAGCTATGAAGGCCCAGACATGGCACACTGCCCGGCCTATCAAGGCCCGATCTGCTCCTTGTGCTGCACGCTGGACGCGCGCTGCGGCGACTTGTGCAAGCCGCAGGCCAAGCTCTCGGCCCAATGGGCGGCGGCGCTGCGCTGGCTTTTGCCGCGCAAGACCTGGCCCTTTTTGGACAATGGCCTGAGCCACTTCTTGCTCTTGATGGGCGTGGCGCTGCCGCTGCTGGCCGGCTTGTTCGGCCTGCTCTACAGCCAGGAGCTGCGCAGCCTGGCCGGCACTGCGGACACCCAGGCCTTGCAGAGCCTGCGCGCCGGCTTCATCAAGGCCTATGTGCTGCTCGGCCTGGTGGCCGGCATTGCCGCGTGGTGGTTGGTGCTGACGCATCAAAGCCGCGAGGTCGCTCAAGAAGAGTCGAACCGCCAAACCGAGGCCTTGATGCGCGAAATCGCCTCGCACCAGCGCACCGACGAAGCGCTGCAAGCCGCGCGGCTCTTGGCCGAGCGCGCCCAAGCCGCGGCGGAAGCCGCCAACCAGGCCAAGAGCCGCTACGTCAGCGCCATCAGCCACGAGCTGCGCACGCCGCTGAACAGCATCTTGGGCTATGCCCAGCTGATGGCCGAAGACCCCACGCAAGACCTGCCCCCCAGGCGCCGCCAGGCGGTGCAAGTAATCAAGCGCAGCGGCGAGCACTTGCTGCAACTGATTGACGGCACGCTGGACCTGGCGCGCATCGAAGCCGGCAAGCTCAGCCTGGAGCTCGCGCCCATGCGCTTTGAAGACTGCCTGCATGAACTGGCCGAGATGTTCGAGCCGCAAGCCGCCGCCAAGGGGCTGCGCTTTCACTTTGAGCCGCAGGGCGAATTGCCCACTTGCGTGCGGGCCGACGAGCGGCGCCTGCGTCAGATCCTCATCAATCTGATTGGCAATGCGCTCAAGTTCACGCAGCAGGGCGCGGTGCGCCTGCGGGTGCGCCATGCGCGCGAGATGGCCTGGATTGAGGTGCAAGACAGCGGCCCCGGCATGAGCGAAGCCGACTTGGCGCGCATCTTCGAACCCTTCACTCGCGGCAGCGCGTCGGGCGAAGCCACGAGAGAGGTCGCCAGAGAAGCCGGTACCGGCTTGGGCCTGAGCATTGCCAAGATGCTGGCCGCGCTGATGGGGGGTGAGCTGACGGTGCGCAGCCGCTTGGGCGAGGGCTCAACGTTCACCGTCAAGCTCTTCTTGCCGGCCATCGCCGAGTCCGGCCTGCCGCATGCTCAAGCCCGCGCCATCCATCGTCCATTGCCCCGTTTGGGCTATGCCGGGGCGCGCCGCACCGTGCTCTTGGTCGATAACGAAGAAGCTGATCGGCAGCTGCTGCAAGAACTGCTGCAACCCTTGGGCTTTGAGCTGCATTGCGCCGCCAGTGGTCATGACGCTTTGGACCTGCTGGTAAGCGCCGGCCTGCGCCCCGATGCTGTGCTGATGGACCTGGCCATGCCCGGCATTGACGGCTGGGAGACGCTGCGCCGACTGCAAGCACTGGCGTTGAAGCCCGCCCCAAAGGTCGCCATTGTTTCGGCCAATGCGTTTGAGAAAGGCCAAGACAACACGGCCGGCATCCGCGCGGCCGACTTCATCACCAAGCCGGTTCGGCATGCCGAGTTGCTGGATTGGTTGGGCCAGGCTTTGCAACTGCAATGGCTGAGCGGCACGCCCGAGCCCGCGTCCCGGCCTCAGGAGGCGAGCCCAGCGGCAAGCGTCGCTCTGCCGGCCGAGCATCTGCCCGCCCTGCGCGAGGCTGTACAGCTGGGCTTTTACCGCGGTGTCTTGAACCAGCTCGACGCCATGGCTCGCCTGGCGCCAGAGAGCCAGCTCTTCATCGAGCAGTTGCGAGGTATGGCCGCGCAGTTTCAGTTTGAAGCCATGGAACAGTTGTTGAGCGAGGCCCCAAGCATATGAATGCAGGTGTCAAAAACGAGGCGCCGCCTTTCAACGCGAACTCCAGCGCGCACTCCAACGCGCAGTACGGTCCGCAGTTCGCCCGCCAACGTGGCGAGCTGGTCTTGATCGTCGACGATGTCCCCGACAACCTGAGCCTGCTGCACGATGCGCTGGATGAATCGGGCTACACCGTGCTGGTGGCCACCAACGGCGAGGCCGCGCTCAAGCGCGCCACGCAGGCCCTGCCCGACATCGTGCTGCTGGACGCAATGATGCCGGGCTTGGACGGCTTTGAGGTGGCGCGTCGCCTGAAGGCCAACGCCGCCACGGCGCACATCCCCATCGTTTTCATGACGGGCTTGACCGAGACCGAGCATCTGGTCGCCGCGCTCGACGCCGGCGGGGTGGACTACGTGACCAAGCCCATCCGGCCCAAGGAGGTGCTGGCTCGCATGCAAGTGCATATGCGCAGCGCGCGCCAGGCTCAGGGCGCGGTGCAAACGCGGCGGGCGCTGGACGCCTTTGGCTACGCGAGCATCACGGTGCGCGCCAGCGATGGCCGGCTGATGTGGCAAACCCCTTTGGCGCGCGAGCTGCTGTTGACCTACTTCGGCAGCGCCGGCAGCCGCGCGCCCGAGCCGGTGCTGGCCTGGCTGCAGCGCCACCTGCCCGCCGCACGCGATCAACAGCTCGAGCCACCGCGCCTGTATGTCGAGCAGGGTGCGCGACGTCTGAGTTTTTCACTGCATCAACAGATAGGCAACGAGGCTGAAGGCGAGAACCCCGAGGAGGCTGGCGATTGGCTGATCGTGATGCGCGAGGTGTCTGATGCCGCCATCATCGAGTCCATGGGCCTGAACTTCCGGCTCACCGCCCGCGAGGCCGAGGTCTTGTACTGGGTCATCAAGGGCAAGATCAACCGCGATATTGCCGACATCCTCGGCGCCAGCCCGGCCACGGTCAAAAAGCACCTGGAGCGTGTATTTGCCAAGTTAGGCGTTGAAACCCGCACCGCCGCCGCCGCCATGGCCATGGGCCGCATCCGGCAATTGCACCCGCAGTGGGAGCTTTGAGCGACTGTCAGTTCAACAATTCAAAGGTTCAGAAGCTCAAACGACCGAGCCACATGTCGCGGTACATCACCCAGTCGCCCATCAAGCTGTACAAAGGGCGGCTGAAGGAAGCCGGCTTGTTGTGCTCAAAGCCAAAGTGCCCCCACCATGCGAAGCCATAGCCCAACAAAGGGCAGAGCCAGCACAAGGCCCACACGCCCGTCACCGCCGCCGCGACCAGACAAAGCAAGACCAGGCTGGACCCGATGAAGTGCATGCGACGGCAGCGACGGTCGCTATGCTCCCCCAGGTAGAAGGGGTAGAACTCAGCGAAGCTGCGAAGCTCGCGCGGATCTACTCGACCAGCAGCGGCGGAGGCATCGTCCGTCGTGGCCGGTACTGCGTCTTGCTTGCTGCTGTGCATGGATGGTCGCTCCTGTTTTCTTGCAGGCATCTTGCCCCCTGCCTCATCCCCAAGAAAGCCGTGCCTGCCCTATCCAGGGTATGTCCCGACGCAAATTTGTGCACAGCTGCCCCAGGGTGGTGCTGGCGTGGATGGCATCGAAAAACACTTAGCGGATCTTCGCCTGTCGGCAGGTGCCGAGCGCCGCCGGGGACGCAATTCCGCTCCTGTCCCCCGCCGTCGCCCTTCAGGCGCCGGCTCCTCCTCTACCTCGCGGAATCACGTCCCCGACGCCACTCGGCAGTTCCACCAATGCGAGTCCGCGTGGAGGTCGCAGGGCCGTGCTGGATCAGGACGCTTGGGGGCTTTGCGACACGAGGTAAAGGAGGAGCCACGGGCGAAGACCGGGGCGGGGGACTGAGCTCGGACTCAAGGCGTCCTGAGGATGGCTTGAGCCTAGCGAAGGGCTGGGCCGCTGGCCCAGACAGGAGCGGCGCAGAGCCTTCAAGTGGCCCGATCTCCGCCAGATCGGAGGTCAACAAAGCACACCAGAAAAAAAGCCCCAAGCTTTTGGCCTGGGGCTATGAATCCACCATAGGGACGGTGGAGGAGACAACTGAGTACCTCTTAGCTTTAGCAGCATTCGTGCCAGCTTTAGCTGAGGCCGCACCGATGTCGCGGCGAAGCATGCTCAAAGTCGGCTCTGAGCTTGCCTTCAAGGGCTGCGGCACAATACAGCCCCATGCCAAAGCGTGAGCCTTCATCAGTTTCCAAAGCCGCCAAACCAGACGCGAAGCAAGGTCCCGCAGAGCAGCGGCGTTTGCAGATGGCCGACATCGCTCGATTGGCTGGTGTCTCGATGTCCACGGTGTCGCGTGCTTTGAGCGGCAGCCCTTTGGTGAACGCCGAGACCCGCCAACGGGTGGCCGAGTTGGCCCGCTCACTGAACTATTCAATCAATCTCGGCGCGCAGAACCTGCGCTTGCAGAAGAACCGCATCGTCGCCGTGGTCGTGCCCTATGAAGCGGCCTCGCGGCAACACATTTCAGACCCCTTCTTCCTGGCGCTGGTCGGCAGCATCGCGGATGCCCTAACGGATCAGGGCTACGACATGTTGCTCTCCCGTGTCGACGCCGAGCACCTGGACTTGGCTGCACAGTTCTACGACTCGGGCAAGGCGGTCGGCGTGATCATGGTGGGTCAATGGCGCCACCATGATCAACTCAACGCCTTGGCCACACGCCAACTGCCGCTGGTCGTTTGGGGTGGCGCGCTGCCGCAGCAGCTCTACTGCACCGTCGGGGGCGACAACACCGACGGGGGTCTGCAAGCCACCCGCCATCTGCTGCAACTGGGCCGGCGACGCATTGCGTTTCTCGGCGATGCTCAGCTGCCCGAAGTTTGGCTGCGCCGGGAGGGGTATCTGCAAGCCCTGCAAGAAGCCAAGCTGCCAGCCGAACCGGCGCTCGCCTTGGCCTTGCCTTTTGAACCCAGCGCCGCGCGCACGGCCATCGAGCAATGGCTGCCCGAGGCGCCCGCTTTTGATGCAGTGCTGGCTTGCAGCGACTTGTTGGCCTTGCAGGCCATTCATTGCTTGCGCGCACGCGGGCAACGTGTGCCGGAGGACGTCGCGGTGGTCGGTTATGACGACATGCCTCTGGCGGCCTACTGTGACCCGCCACTGAGCACCGTGCACCAGCCGGTAGCCGAAGCCGGAGCCGAACTCGTGGCGGCGCTGATGGCCCAGCTGCGCGGCACGCCCAGCCCCTCACGCACGCTGGGCGTGAAACTGATCGTCCGCCATAGCACTGGCTGACGATCGATTGCAAGAAATTTTTCAGTAACCTTGTAATGCCAATGCAGATACGTGTTTCCCCTCGTTTGCAATCGATTGCAATCGATTGCAATAAGTTTCAGAATGGTGCCCTAGAAGACGGCGGTGGTGCACGATGCCCCAAAAGGCAACACGCCCACCAGCGGTCTCGACGATCCGCTGGTGACGCCACTTCCCTGAGCGTGACCAGTTCCTCAATAGGAGACAGACGCCATGCGAAACCACCAGCCCTCTTTCTCACGCCGCCCGACTTTGGCCGCCATCACCCTGGCACTGCTGCAGCTACCCGCCCTGGCCCAGCAAGCTGCGGCTCCCGCGAGCGAGGCCGAAGCCGCGCAAGACGGCAAGCAAGACAGCCTCAAACTGAATCAAGTGGTGGTGACCGGCAGCTCGGTTCGTACCAGCAAGATGAAGCAAAGCCTCTCGGTCAGCTCCATGGACAGCGAACAGATCAGCAAAGTAGGCGCGAGCAACGCTGCTGAACTGCTGCGCAGCGTGCCGGGTCTGCGGTCGGAGTCGACCGGCGGTGAGGGCAATGCCAATATCACCGTGCGCGGAGTGCCCCTATCGGCGGGCGGTTCGCGCTATGTGCAAATGCAAGAGGACGGCCTGCCGGTGCTGCTCTTCGGTGACATTTCCTTCGGCACGGCCGACCAATTCCTGCGGGCCGACTACAGCACGGCCCGCCTGGAGGTGGTGCGCGGCGGCTCCGCTTCGACCTTGGCCTCCAACTCACCCGGCGGCATCGTCAACTTCATCAGCAAGACCGGCGCCGGCAAGCCGGCCGGCTCCATCGGCCTAAGCCTGGGACTGGACAACCGGTTGATGCGCCTCGATGCCGACTACGGCGGCAGCATCGGCAAAGGCACCAGCTTCCATATCGGCGGGTTCCAACGCGTTGGCGAGGGTGGTCGCCCAACCGGCATGAACGTGGAAAACGGTGGCCAGATTCGCGCCAAGCTGACACAGAAAATCGACGCCGGCTACCTGAGTGTCAATGTCAAGGCTCTGAACGATCGCACGCCCTCCTTCATGCCCGTACCAGTCACGGTGGACAAGGGGCAGATCAACACGATTGCAGGCGTCGATCCACGAACGGCCTTCTTCATCACCCCCAGCCTGGCCAAGGACACCGGCTACAACAAGGACGGTGGCACCAGCACCAGCAACACCCGCGATGGCCTCAACATCAAGAGCCTGGCTTTTGGCTTCGAGGCTGGCCTGGATCTGGGCCAGGGATTCAGTGTGGAGGAGAAATTCCGCCGGGCAAGCAACTCGGGCCGCTTCATTGCGCTGTTCCCGGCTGACAACGGCAACAATGGTGCAGACAAGTCCTTCACCGGCACACTCTTCAACACCTCGCTGGACAACTTTGACAACACCTTCAATGACCTGAAGCTAAGCAAGGTGATCCAAGGCGAAGGCGTCAAAACCACCTTGGTCGCTGGCCTCTTCACCGGCGTGCAGAACGTCGCCCAGACTTGGTTCTGGAACCAATACAAACTGAGCATGCAAGGCGTTGGCTCGCAGGTACTGAATGCTGCCGGCCAGCCCGGCAGCGCTCCGATCGCCGAGGGCTGGACCACCTGGGGCGGCTGCTGCACCCGCAGCTTCGATGTGCAGTACACCCAGACTTCGCCCTACGCTGCAGCTTCAGTGGAACTGGGCAGCTTGATCCTCGACGGCAGCTTACGCCGCGACGAACAAAAAGCCAGCGGCTACACCTTGTCGGGCAACAACACGGCCAAGACCTGGGACAGCGCTAGCCAGAAGACCATCAACTATAAAGTGGCACACACGTCCTACTCGCTAGGTGCCAACTACAGCATAACGCCCAATCTGGCCGGCTTTGCTCGCGTTAGCAACGGCGTGTCCTTTAGCGCGGACCGGCTGCTTTATGGCAACCCGCTGGACGGATCGGTGCCGATCAGCGTCAACGAGATCGACCAGGTCGAAGGCGGCGTGAAGTGGCGTCAGAGTGGCCTGAGCCTCTTCGCCACATTGTTCAATGCGCGCACCACCGAAAGCAATTTCGAGGTCACCACCCAGAAGTTCAGCGCAAACAAATATGAAGCCAAGGGTCTAGAGCTGGAAGCCGCCTACAGCTGGGGAGACTTCAGCATCAGCGGCGGCGCCACCTTCACCAACGCCAAGATCAAGGCCTCGAACGACGCCGCCATCGTCGGCAAGAAGCCGCGCCGTCAGGCCAGCTTCGTCTACCAGCTGGCACCCAGCGTGATGCTGGGCCAGATCGAGGTGGGCGCCGCCCTGGTCGGCTCGGGCAAGTCCTACGGTGACGATGCCAACACCATCACCATGAAGGGCTACACCCTGATCAATGCCTTTGTGAATGTACCCTTGGGTGACAAGGCCCAGCTCTCGCTCTCGGCCAACAATCTGTTCAACACCTTGGCCTACACCGAGATCGAGGGCGACGGCCATGCCGCACGCGCCTTCAACGGCCGCAGCCTGCGCGCCACGCTGAAGTACAACTTCTGATCGCGGCGGCCTCATGCACAAGGAGCTGAACTCCGCCGTCCTGCTGGTGGGCGAAGCGCTGGTGGACGAGTTCCACGAGCGCCAAATCGCCGGCGGCGCACCCTTCAATGTGGCGCGCTCGCTGGGAGCCTTGCTGGCCGACGAGGGCGGCGGCTCAGCCCCGGTGTGCCTGGTCAGCCGCATCGGCCATGACGATGTCGGTGGCGCCCTGATCCGTGCCAGCCTGCAACGCTTCGGCCTGGCGACCGAGGCGGTGCAGATCGACCCCACGCACGCGACCGGCCGCGTCACCGTCAGCGAGCAGTTCGCCGCCGACGGCAGCCCGGCCGGCCACAGCTTTCACATCCACACGCCGGCCGCCTGGGACTTCATCGCCTCGGAACCGGCCTTGGCCTCACTGGAAGCCTTGCGACCGCGTTTCTTCTACTTCGGCACCTTAGCCCAGCGTGGTGCGGTCTCGGGCGCCAGCATCCTGGCCCTGGCCGAGCGCGCCCGCACCCTCGGTTGCACGCGCTACCTGGACCTGAACCTGCGCGCCGGCACAGACACGCCCCTGCTGGCCGGCACCTCGCTGGCCCAGGCCGACTGGCTCAAGGTCAATGACGAGGAACTGGGCCTGCTGCTGCGTTGGTTCGGCCGCGCGGGTGATGCGGCACTGAACCCGCTGGACGAGGCCCAAGCCTTGAGCCCCGCGGTGGCGGCGCTGATGCAGCGCTTCGGTCTGCAGCGCATGATCCTGACCCGCGGCGGCGCTGGCTATGCCGCCTTTGCCGCGGACGGTGCACTGCTGGCGCAAGGGTCAGGTCTTGCCATCGCCCAATTGGTCGACACCGTGGGCGCGGGCGATGCCTTCAGCGCCATGCTGCTAGCCAGCCTGATGCGCGGCGATTCACTGCCGGCCAGCCTGCAATTGGCCAATGGCTACGCCGCAGCCCTATGTGGCGAGCGCGGCCCCATGCCCGAGGACGATGCATTCTTCCTGCCATGGCGACAGGCCCTGCAGCAACAAACGCTGAAGGAAAACGGCTCATGAGTCACATGAACAAACCCAGACTCAGCTTCTGGCAGATCGTCAATATGAACATCGGATTCTTCGGCATCCAGTTCAGCTTCGGTCTGCAGCAGAGCAATATGAGCCCGATCTACCAGTACCTGGGCGCGGACGAAGCCAGCCTGCCCTTGCTGTGGCTGGCCGGGCCGCTGACCGGCCTGCTGGTGCAGCCCCTGGTCGGTGCCTTCAGCGACCGCACGGTCAGCCGCTGGGGCCGGCGCACGCCCTACTTCCTGATCGGCGCCCTGCTCTGCAGCCTGGGCCTGCTGGCCATGCCCTTCAGCCCGACACTGTGGTTTGCCGCCGGCCTGCTCTGGATCCTGGATGCTGCCAACAACGTGACCATGGAGCCCTACCGCGCCTACGTCTCGGACCGGCTCGACGCCAGCCAGCATTCCTTGGGCTTCCTGACCCAAAGCGCCTTCACCGGCCTGGCCCAGACCCTGGCCTATCTCGCGCCCACCTTGCTGGTGCTGATGGGCATGGACAAGGACGCGCTGGGCAGCAACAACATCCCCCAGATCACCCTGACGGCTTTTCTCATCGGTGCCGTGTTTTCCATCAGCACGGTCTGGTGGTCGGTGCGGCGGGTGCCCGAGTTGCCGCTGAGCGCCGCGGAGCTGGCGCAGATACGCCGCCAGCCGCGCGGCCTGGGCGCAGCGCTGCACGAGATCTGGAGCGCGCTGCGCGAGATGCCGCGCACCATGCGCCAGCTCTGGTGGATGAAGCTGTTCCAGTGGTACGCCATGATGTGCTACTGGATCTACATCGTGCCGTCCCTGGCCCTGACGCTCTTCCAAAGCAGCGACCCGCATTCCCAGGGCTTCCGAGACGCTGGCCTGGTGAACGGGCAGATCGGAGGCTTCTACAACTTCGTCGCCTTCCTCGCGGCTTTTGCGATGGTGCCCTTCACCCGGCGCTTCGGCCCCAAGCGCGTGCATGCGCTCTGCCTGGTGCTGGCCGGCGCCGGCATGTGGGCCATCCCCGAGATCCAGAACCGCTGGCTGCTCCTTCTGCCCATGCTGGGCGTGGGCCTGGCCTGGGCCAGCATCATGGGCAACCCCTATGTGCTGCTGGCCGGCAGCATCCCGCCCGAGCGCGCCGGCGTGTACATGGGCATCTTCAATATGTTCATCGTCATCCCCATGCTGATCCAGATGGTGACGCTGCCGCTGATTTATCACAGCCTGCTGGGCGGCCGCCCGGACCATGTGATCCGCCTGGCCGGCGCCCTGCTGGTTTGTGCCGCCATCGCCATGCTTCGGGTGCAGACCCAGGCCCGCCCGTCCCCTTTGCCCGAGAACGAAGCCGGCGTGGCCTGAGCCACGCCGCCCACCGATATGAAGAACCAAGTCCAACTGATCACCTACGTCGACCGCCTCGGCGGCCGCCTCGACGGCCAGGACCTGCAGCGCCTGCGCCGCCTGCTGGGCCCGGGCGGCGCGCTCGGTGAGGTCTTCGGCGGCGTGCACCTGCTGCCTTTCTTCCACGCCATCGACGGCGCCGATGCGGGCTTCGACCCGATCGACCACACCCAGGTCGACCCGCGACTGGGAAGCTGGAGCGACATCAAGGACCTGACGGCCACCCTCGACGTCATGGGCGATGTGATCGTCAACCACATGTCGAGCAGCTCGCCGCAATTTCTGGACTACTCGACGCACGGCGACGCCTCGCCCTATGCCGGCCTGTTTCTGACCCTGGATGCGGTCTTCCCGCAGGGCGCCACCGAAGCCGATCTGCTGGCCGTCTACCGGCCGCGCCCGGGCCTGCCGGTACAGATGGCCACACTGAAGAACGGCCAGAAGAAGCTGCTCTGGACCACCTTCACCGCCGCCCAGATCGACATCGCTGTGCACCACCCGCAGGGCCGCGCCTACCTGCTGAGCATCCTGCAGACCTTTGCCGAGCAAGGCATTCGCATGGTGCGCCTGGATGCGGTGGGCTATGCCATCAAGAAGGCCGGCGCCAGCTGCTTCATGATGCCGGAGACTTTTGCCTTCATCGACGAGTTCGCGGCACAGGCACGCGGCTTGGGCATCGAGGTGCTGGTGGAGATCCATGCCTACTACCGGCGCCAGATCGAGATCGCTGCGCGCGTGGACTGGGTTTACGACTTCGCCTTGCCGCCGCTGGTGCTGCACGCTTTCTTCTTCGCTCAGTCCGGTCCGCTGCAGCAGTGGATCGCGCAGCGCCCCCGCAATGCGCTGACGGTGCTGGACACGCACGACGGCATCGGCATCATCGACATCGGCGCCGACGCCAGCGACCGCGAAGGCCAGCCCGGCCTGGTGCCGCCGGCCGAACTCGATGCCCTGGTCGAGCGCATCCACAGCAACAGTGGCGGCGAGAGCCGGCAAGCCACCGGCGCTGCCGCCTCCAACCTCGATCTGTATCAAGTCAACTGCACCTTCTACGACGCCCTGGGCCGCGACGATGTGCGCTATCTACTGGCGCGAGCGCTGCAGTTCTTCCTGCCCGGTGTGCCCCAGGTCTACTACGTCGGCCTGCTGGCCGGCCACAACGACATGGAGCTACTGGCCCGCAGCGGCGTCGGTCGCGACATCAACCGCCACTACTACGACGAAGCCGAGATTGCCTCAGAGCTGCAGCGACCAGTGGTGCAGCAGCTGGTCCAGCTGATCCGCCTACGCAACAGCCACCCCGCTTTTGCCGGCGAGTTCAGCAGCGAGGCCAGCAGCCCGCAAGACCTGACCCTGCGCTGGCAAGCCGGCGAACATCGAGTCTCCCTGCAACTGAACTTCGCCTCCCTGGCCCATGACTTGAGCTTTAGCACGGCGAACGGAGAAACAAAGCGACTGCAGTTTCGCTGAGCGTCCAAACTCAGCGACGCCGCAGCTGGGCCAAGGTCCAATCAGGCAAGAGCTGCAAATAGCCGGGGGCATAAGCCGCTTCGGCATCCCACAAATAGCGGGCGCTCATGCCCCAGGTCCATTCCTCGGGCCGCTGGGTCTGATAGCGATCGGCCCGCAAGAGCTGGTGATCGCCGCCGGCAAAGACCTTGACCGCGTGGTGCTGCTGCACCAGCACCTGGTTCGATTGATCGATGGGCCCGGCGTGCAAGAGCTGGGCATAACGACGCGCCGAAGCAGCAGCGTCCACATTCAGATCTTGCGCCCCCCACACGGCCAAGAAGGGCGCTTGCGCCACGTGCACGCCGGCACTGGCATCGGCCTGGCGATTCAGCGCCACAAAACGGTAACGCTCGGCCGACAAAGGCGTCGCGTTCGCACCCAAGGGCGGTGGGCTTGCGCTGAGATAGCGGGTCAGCGCTTGCCGATAGTCTGCATAACTCAATGCCAAATCGGGCTGCGGCGCGGCCCGCTGCCAGGCCAGCACGGCCTCCACCGCCGCCTCATCATCACCCAAGCCCTCACGCCGCAAGCGTTGGCGGGTGAAGTACTCGCCCTGCGAAGCCCAATCGACCGCGCCGCCCACGGTGATCAGAAAAGCCGGCATCTGCGGCTGTGGCCATTGCGCCGCCTCGGCCAAGACCCAAGCGCCTTGCGAAAAGCCGATCAAACCTAAACCACGCGGGTCCACCTCGGGGCGCTTTGCCAGCAAAGCCATGGCAGCGGCGGCCTCTTCGGCGCGTTGCTGCAAGGTCTGGCCCTGCCAGCCCAGGTCTTCGCGGGACTTGCGCAGCGGCAACGATCGCCCGGTGCCCGGCTTGTCCCAGCTGAAACAGGCAATGCCCGCCTTGAGGAAGGCATTCATCAACAAGGCATAACGATCCAGCCCGCGGTCTTGCGGGCCGTCTCCATGCACAAACAACACGACCGGATGCGGCCCCGGCCCGCTGGGCAAGAGCAAGCTGCCCGACAGCTGGTAATCCCCCTGGCTGAAGCTCAAGTCCAGCTGCTGCTGAGCCTTCACCTCATGAGCGGCCAAACGCAGCGCCAAGACCAGCAGCAAGCCCAAACACAGGGCCGCCAGGCCCAGCCAAAAAACACGTCGTCTCACTCGGTCCATGCGCGCCGCACACCCTCTTCTTCCATTGCCTTCGACACCATCCGACTCAGTTCTGCGCCAGCTTGCCGCCTTTGATCAGCACCTCGCTGCTGGCCTTCACCTCCACCGCCTCGCTGGCCTCAAACCGGAGCGTGCGACCCTTGATAACAATGCTGCCGTCTTTTTTCATCAGCAGGCTGGCTTGGCCAACCACCAGCTCCAAGCTCTCTTCCGCCTCGATACGCAGATGCTTGCCGACTTGCACGCGCAGGTCTTTGGCCACACTCAGCCGAGCCTGCCCGTCAAGCGCAATGACGCGATCGGCCACGGCAGCCCCCGGCAAGGTCTTGTTTTCAGGCATGCTTGATCTCCGAAATGAAAGCCCGGGCAGGATAGCGGATCGCCCTCGGGCGCGTACGCCATCCGCCGTATATCGTTTCTGCTTCGCGATGCCTACATTGGACCTGTCCCTGAGGCCGGCTGTGGCCCAGGCCCCCGGATTCACCCATAGCCCCCCATCCACACAGGAGCGATTCCATGCATCAAGACCAGCCCCGTCGCCGCGCGCTGAAGACCTTCAAAACCCTGGCACTGGCCAGCGCCCTCGCCAGCCTGGGCTTCACCGGCTTGAACGCTCAGGCCGCCGACACCATCAAGGTGGGCGTGCTGCACAGCCTCTCGGGCACCATGGCGATTTCGGAGACGGTGCTCAAGGACACCGTCTTGATGGCCATCGACGAGATCAATGCCAAGGGCGGCGTGCTGGGCAAGAAGCTCGAGCCCGTGGTGGTGGACCCGGCCTCCAACTGGCCGCTGTTCGCCGAGAAGACCAAGCAGCTGCTGACGCAAGACAAGGTCTCGGTGATCTTCGGCTGCTGGACCTCGGTCTCGCGCAAATCGGTGCTCCCGGTGGTGGAGGAGCTGAACGGCCTGCTCTTCTACCCGGTGCAATATGAGGGTGAAGAACTCAGCAAAAACGTCTTCTACACCGGCGCCGCGCCCAATCAGCAGGCGATTCCGGCGGTGGACTATTTGATGAGCAAGGACGGTGGCGGCGCCAAGCGCTGGGTGCTCTTGGGCACCGACTACGTCTACCCCCGCACCACCAACAAAATCCTGCGCGCCTATTTGAAGACCAAGGGCGTGAAGGACACGGACATCGACGAGAAGTACACGCCCTTTGGCCACAGCGACTATCAAACCATCGTCGCCGACATCAAGAAATTCTCGGCCGGCGGCAAGACGGCGGTCGTCTCCACCATCAACGGCGACTCCAATGTGCCCTTCTACAAAGAGCTGGGCAATGCCGGGCTGAAGGCCAAGGACGTGCCGGTGGTGGCCTTCTCGGTCGGTGAAGAAGAGCTCCGCGGTGTGGACACCAAACCGCTGGTCGGCCATCTGGCCGCCTGGAACTACTTCATGTCCATCAAGAACCCGGCCAATACCGAGTTCATCAAGAAGTGGAGCGACTACGCCAAGGCCAAGGGCTTGGCCGGCCACAAGGACAAGCCGCTGACCAATGACCCGATGGAGGCCACCTATATCGGCATCCAGATGTGGAAGCAGGCGGTCGAGAAGGCCAAGAGCACGGACGTGGACAAGGTCATTGCCGCTATGGCCGGCCAGACCTTTACCGCGCCCTCGGGCATCACCTCCAAGATGGACGAGAAGAACCACCACCTGCACAAGTCGGTGTTCATCGGCGAGATCAAGGCCGACGGCCAGTTCAATGTGGTCTGGAAGACACCTGCGCCGGTCAAGGCCAAGCCCTGGAGTCCCTACATCGAAGGCAATGACAAAAAGCCTGACGAGCCGGTGAAGAAGTAAGCCTTTTCTCCTAACTTCTCCTCACTTCTCCCCTCTCGCCCTGCCCTGCTTCCACCCGCCCGCAGCCCCCAGCTTGCGGGCGCTGGAGGTCTGCGGCTGGCTCCGTGTGCTTCACTTGCTTGAAACGGAACTCCGATGATTTGCACCGGGCGGAAAGCGTCGCCATTGCTGAGCTCGCTTCGATGGCTGCAGTTGCTGCTGCTGCTGAGCGTGAGCTGCTTGCTCGGTTCGCAGGCTTGGGCCCTGAGCCGCGAACAGGCGCTGGCTATGGCGGCCAGCGAGGACACCGAGGCGCGCATCGCCGCGATGAATGCCGCACTGGCGGCAGCCGCCCGGAAGCCCGATGCGCGGCTGCAAGCTTTTTTGCAAGCCCTGGCCAATGAGGAGCTCAAGCAGGCCGACGCGCAACTGCTGATCGTGTCGGACAGCGGCACCGCAATTGACGCGCTCAGCGGCAAGCCGGTGCCGAAGCTGCCGGCCAGCTTGGACGATATCCCCGTAAACAACCGCTTGCGCGGCGAGTTAGATCAAGCGCTGGCCGCGCTCAAGCTCTTCAGCGGCACCGCCAAAGAGCGCCTCGCCGCCGCGCAGGCCTTGCAGCAAGACGCCAGCGAGCAGCGTCTGCCCTTGTTGGACCAAGCCCTGACGCAAGAACCCGACGCCGCGGTACGCAGCGAGTTACAACTGGCCCGCGCCGCGGTGCTGAGCGGCAGCCCCGAGGTCGGCAAGCGCCTGCTGGCGGCCAAGCAACTGGGAACATCCGACAGCCCCGCCACCCTGCTCTTGCTGAACCAGCGCCTGGAAGAAGAGAGCGACCCCGCCGTCAAAAGCGCGCTGCAGGTATCGCTGCGCAAGCTACAAGCCACGCTGGCCTGGGGCGAGCGACTCGGCGCGCTGTTCTCGGGCCTGAGCCTGGGCAGCATCTTGCTGCTAGTGGCCTTGGGTCTGGCCATCACCTACGGTCTGATGGGCGTGATCAATATGGCCCATGGCGAGCTGATGATGATTGGCGCCTATGCCACGTATCTGGTGCACCTGGCCTTTCGCCAATGGCTGCCGCCCAGCTGGTTTGACGCCTATCTGTTGGTGGCCCTGCCGGTGGCCTTCTTGAGCGCGGCGGCCGTGGGCGCCTTGATGGAGCGGCTGGTCTTGCGCTGGCTGTATGGCCGTCCTTTGGAGTCGCTGCTGGCCACCTGGGGTTTGAGCCTGGTGCTGATGCAAAGCGTGCGCAGCCTCTTTGGCGCTCAAAACGTGGGCGTTGAAAACCCCGCCTGGATGAGCGGCGCCTGGCAGGTCTTGCCGAATCTGAGCCTGCCCTACAACCGGCTTTTGATCTTGCTCTTTGCAGGGCTGGTGTTTGGCGGCATGAGCTTGCTCATCAAGCGCACCCGCCTGGGCCTCTTCGTTCGCGGCGTGACGCAGAACCGCCCCATGGCCTCGTGCATGGGCGTCAACACCGCCCGCATCGACACCTACGCTTTTGCGCTGGGCTCCGGCATTGCCGGCCTGGCCGGCTGCGCGCTCAGCCAGGTGGGCAATGTGGGCCCCGACCTGGGCCAGAGCTATATCGTTGATGCCTTCATGGTGGTGGTGCTGGGCGGCGTGGGTCAGCTGGCCGGCACGGTCTATGCGGCCCTGGGCCTGGGCTTGCTGAACAAGCTGTTGGAGGGCTTTGTTGGCGCCGTCCTGGCCAAGATCGCAGTGCTGGTGTTCATCATCATCTTCATCCAGAAGCGGCCACAGGGCATCTTCGCGATGAAGGGGCGGGCGGTGGAGGCTTGAATGACACCCATTGAGCTTGTCCTCATGACCCAGCCCGTCGGGCGAGTGTCTCCGCTCATGTCCTCCGGATCTGGCTTCGCCAGACCCTCCCCCTTTACTTCGCTTCAACACTCGCCCGACGCGCTTAGCGGCCTCTCTTCTATCCAGAGCCAAAGCGGCGCCGTAGAAGGCTGGCCGGGTGCTTTGCGGAGCGAAGTAAAGGAGGAGGCACGGTCGGAGGCCGTGCCGGGGGACATGAGCGCAGTAAAGCGCCCGGTCGGCCTGACCCTCGAGAAGGCCCTATATCAAGCGTCAGAACAGCCATGAATTTCAAACCGAAAGCTCTCCTCAGCCCCCAAGGCTGGCTCGGCTTCAGCAGCGCGCTGCTCGTCATCGCCTTGCTGGTGCCGGCCCTGAACCTGTGGGTGCCTGAGGGTCAGGTCTTGCATTTGAGCGACTATGCGGTGGGCCTGGTCGGCAAGATCATGTGCTACGCCATTTGCGCGCTGGCCATGGACTTGATCTGGGGCTTTGCCGGCATCTTGTCGCTGGGCCACGGCCTGTTCTTTGCGCTGGGTGGCTATGTGATGGGCATGTATTTGATGCGCCAGATCGGCAGCGAAGGCCAGTACCAAAGCGCCCTGCCCGACTTCATGGTGTTTCTGGATTGGAAGACCCTGCCCTGGCACTGGAGCTTGAGCGACAGCTTTGCGGCCACGCTCGTGCTGGTGGTCTTGGTGCCGGGCTTGGTGGCCTTTGTCTTCGGCTACTTTGCCTTTCGCTCGCGCATCAAAGGGGTGTACTTCTCCATCATCACCCAGGCACTCACCTACGCAGCCATGCTGCTGTTCTTCCGCAATGAAACCGGTTTTGGCGGCAACAACGGCTTTACGGACTTCAAGCGCATCGCCGGCCATGCGATCGCCACACCCAGCACCCGCATGGCGCTCTTTGTGCTGAGCGGCTTGGCCTTGCTGGGCTTTTATCTGCTGGCCCGCTGGATCACCCAAAGCAAGTTCGGCCGGGTGCTGCAAGCGGTGCGTGACGCTGAATCTCGGCTGATGTTTTGCGGCTACTCACCGCTGCCTTACAAGCTGACCATCTGGACCCTGTCGGCCGTCATGTGCGGCGTGGCTGGGGCGCTGTATGTGCCCCAGGTCGGCATCATCAACCCCAGCGAAATGAGCGTGGCCAATTCCATTGAGATCGCGGTCTGGGCGGCGGTGGGCGGGCGCGGCAGCTTGTTGGGGCCTATCGTCGGCGCCTTTGCGGTGGGCGGGGCCAAGAGCTGGCTGACCGTCAGCGCGCCCGAGATCTGGCTCTACTTTCTGGGCGCATTGTTCATCGCCGTCACCCTCTTCCTGCCGCATGGCTTGGCGGGTCTGATCAAGAGCCGAGGCAAGACATGACCCCTGAACTGATGAACGAAGGCCGCGAACGGCTGCAATATCGAGAGCAACAAGGCCAAAACACCGTGGGCGGCTCGGGTGGTCTGGGCGGCTACGGTGCCGGCTACTCGCGGGTGCACCAGCCGGGCTCGCTGGACCTGACCCACGGCCGCATTTTGTATCTCGAAGATGTGAGTGTGTCTTTTGATGGTTTTCGCGCTATCCACCAACTCTCGCTGGACATTGCGCCAGGCGAGCTACGCTGCATCATTGGCCCTAACGGCGCGGGCAAGACCACCATGATGGACATCATCACCGGCAAGACCCGGCCCGACAGCGGCCGCGTCTTCTTCGGCAGCACCATCGACCTGCTGCGCCACAGCGAGGCCGAGATCGCCGGCATGGGCTTGTGCCGCAAGTTTCAAAAGCCGACGGTGTTCGAAGCGCTGACGGTGTTCGAGAACTTGGAGCTGGCCCTGAAGACGCCGCGCGGCGTGGCGGCGGCCCTGTGGCACCGGCTCAGCGGCGAGCAGCGCGACCGCCTCGGCGAGGTGCTGGACCTGATCCAACTGAGCGAGCAATGGCAGCGTCCGGCCGGGCTCTTGAGCCATGGCCAAAAGCAGTGGCTAGAAATCGGCATGCTCTTGATGCAAGAGCCCAAGCTGTTGCTGCTGGATGAGCCGGTGGCCGGCATGACGGATCAGGAAACCGAGCGCACCGCGGAGCTGTTTTTGTCTCTGACGCCCAAGCATTCGCTGATCGTGGTGGAGCACGACATGAGCTTCATCGCCCGCATTTCGCAAACCGTGACGGTGCTGTGCGAAGGCGCGGTTTTGGCCCAGGGCACACTGGCCCAGGTGCAGGCGGATGAGCGGGTGATCGAGGTCTATTTGGGGAGATGAGCGCGATGCTGCAAGCCAAGAACATCCAACAGTATTACGGCGGCGGATCGCACATCTTGCGCGATGTGAGCGTCAGTGCCAGTGCGGGCCGGGTCACCGTGCTGCTGGGCCGCAACGGCGTGGGCAAGACCACGCTGCTCAAATGCCTGATGGGCCTGCTGCCGATCAAGAGCGGCACGATGGAATTCGCCGGCCAGGATCTGGCCCGCATGAAGCCTTATGAGCGGGTGCGAGCCGGCATCGGCTATGTGCCGCAGGGGCGCGAAATTTTTGCGCGGCTGACGGTGAAAGAAAACCTGGAGATGGGCCTGGCCAGCCGCCCCAGCAGCACGCCAATTCCAACGGCCTTGTTTGAGCTCTTTCCGGTGCTGCAGCAAATGCTGCACCGGCGCGGCGGCGACCTCTCAGGCGGCCAGCAACAGCAGCTGGCGATTGCACGCGCCCTGGCCGCGGGCCCCAAGCTTTTGATCCTGGACGAACCCACCGAGGGCATACAGCCCAATATCATCAAAGACATCGGCCGCATCATCCGCAAGCTGGCCGACGAAGGCCTGAACGGCCAGCGCATGGCGGTGCTGCTGTGCGAGCAGTACTACGACTTCGCCGAAGAACTGGCCGACGACTATCTGGTGCTGGAGCGCGGGGCCGTCATCTCATCCGGCAGCCGCAGTGAGATGGCCAGCAAGGGCGTGCGGCAAATCGTTTCGATCTAAGACCGGCTTACTCTTTTCACAGAGCCCCTCACATGGACCAGATGCGCGGTGGCGTGGCGCTCAAGCCCCACAGCTCGTGCCGCCACAGCGCCCAAGCCTGACGCAGCAGCTGCAAGCTCGGCTCGGTCAAATGGCTGAGCGCACGCAGCACCAGCACCTGGCCATGCGCCGCCGTGGCGCCTGCGATCAAGCCCGCTTCGGGCGCCGCTTCGCGCTCTTGCGCTTCGATCAAGGCGCGCACCGCCTCCAGCGCACGCTCTTGGCGCGGCCGGGTGATCGCATGGCCCGCAGCAAACACCAGCGTCGCCATGCAGCGGCGCCCGGCCAGCCCCAGGGCGCCATTCATCAGCAACTCGTCTTGGGCTTCGATCAGCCCACGCTCCAGCCACACGCCGCAGACCTCCAGATGCTGGGCAAAACGCCCCCGGTCAAAGGGCGCGCCGGCGACGGGCAGGCCCAGGGCGGTGATGTCCCAGGCCATCATCTCAGCACCGGGCGCCAGCTCGAAGCGCGCCTCATTGAGGGCATCGCAGGCCGGATAGGCCAAGGCCTCCAGCGGCAGCCACTCCAGCCGCGAGCCACCGGCCAGCTGGGCGTGCAGCTTTTGAGTGGCCAGCGCGCCGGCTTCGCTGCGATAAAAACGGGTGGCGCCTGGCGTGGTGATCAGGCCATGCGCGCCCTCGGCCAGGCGCAGCTGCACATCCAAGGTGTCGCCGCCGACCAGTCCTCCGGGCGGATGGACCAGCACGTTGTGGCAGACCGCATCGCCCTCGGGGTAGAGGCTTTTCAGAATGCGCAGTGGGCCGTCATGGCGGTAGCGCAGCACGCTGCGCTGGGCCTCCAAGGTGTAATCCAAAGCCAGGCTGGCGCGCCAGTTGGAGCCGGCGCTCAGAGGCAAGCGTTCGGGTGATCGGAGCAAGTCGGGGTGCATGCAAGCAGGCTAGCAAGAATCGGGCCCCTCTGCTTGCCCCACCTCGCCTGCTCAGACCGCCAAGCCGAAAGGGTCGTCCACCGAATGGGCCGGCTGGCTGAACCAGCGCGGCCCCTGCGCCGTCATATAGACATGGTCTTCATGCCGGATGCCAAACTCGCCGGGCACGCAAATCATCGGTTCATTGCTGAAGCACATGCCCACATCCAGCGGCGTCTCATCGTTGTCCACTAGATAGGGCCACTCGTGAATGTCCAGGCCGCAGCCGTGGCCGGTGCGGTGCGGCAGGCCAGGCAATTCATAGCGGGGCCCCAAGCCCGCAGCAGCAATAACACGGCGCGCCGCACGGTCGACCTCGCGGCAAGCTGTGCCCAGTTGCGCCGCCTCGAAGGCCGCCGCTTGCGCCGCCTTTTCCAAGTTCCAAATCTCGCGCTGGCGGGCATTGGCTTCACCAAACACATAAGTGCGGGTGATGTCCGACATATAGCCGTGCACCAAGCAGCCGGTGTCGATCAGCACCACATCGCCCTCCTTCAGGCGCTGCGCCTCCTTGACCCCATGCGGGAAGGAACTGGCCACACCGAAGAGCACGATGCAGAAGTAAGAGCCGCTGGCGCCGACATTGCGGTGCGCGTTGGCGATGAAGGCCTCGACCTCGGTGGTGCTGATGCCCTCATGCAGCATGCTGGCGGTGGCGCGGTGCACGGCCATGGTCATGTCATGGGCGCGCTGCATCAGCGCGATCTCGGCAGCGGACTTGCGCATGCGCAAAGTGGCAGTGATCGGCTTGGCGTTCACCCAGGCAATGCCTTCGCGCTGCAGGCCGTCCACCACGAACAGCGGCGTGTCTTCACTCACCGCAATACGCGCATCGGCGGGCACACCCAAACTGGCCAGCACCTGGCGGCACAGGGCATAGGGGCTCTCATGTTCATGCCACAGGTGCAAGGCGCCCGGCAGTTGCATGTACTCGCGCAGCGTGCCTTCTTCAAAGGCTGGGGCGATGTATTGCGGTTCGCCCTGGGCCGGAATGATCAGGCCGACCATGCGCTCGCTCGGGTACCAAACAGTGCCGCTGAAGTAACGCATATTTGTGCCGGCATGGGCGTACAAGGCAGCGATGCCTTGCGCCTGCATCAAGCGCTGCGCCGCCTGCAAACGGGCCCGGTACTCGTCCAAGCCAATCGGCTGCGCGCCGCTCATCATGTTGACCAGCCCGTCCAGCGCCTGCTGTGCCCGGACGCCACCCACACCCACTGTTCTTGCCATCACCGTTTCTCCTGTTGGAGCCCGCCAGAAAGCTTGCACCCTTGAGCGCAAGTCGTATAAATATATTTACAGCATTCTACGATTGAAGAGACTGGGAAAGGTCGGGGCCTATTCACCGCCCATCACCCCGCCATTCCCTCGGAGCATTCCTGGCAGAAGAAAATCGGTTACAACCGCTGCCTTGCATAGCCCAAGGGATCAGAAGCCACGGCGACTGCCCTAGCCACAGCCCCCCACAGGAGTTTGATTCATGCTCGAATTGATTGCCGGACTGACCCTTTTCTTGGGCGTCCACTCGGTGCGCATCGTCGCCGACGGCTGGCGTAGCGTCCAGATCGCGCAGCGTGGCGAAACCGTCTGGAAGCTCAGTTACACCGCCCTCTCGCTGCTGGGTTTGGGCCTGATCATCTGGGGCTACGGCCAAGCCCGCTTGAGCCCGCAAGTGCTGTGGGCCACGCCCAAGGGCATGAACCACTTGGCCGCGCTACTGACCTTGGTGTCCTTCGTCTTCCTGGTGGCCGCCTATGTGCCGCGCAATGCCATCAAGGCGCGCTTGAAACACCCCATGGTGCTGAGCGTCAAAGTCTGGGCTCTGGCGCATCTCTTGGCCAACAACACCGTGGCCGACCTGCTCTTGTTCGGTGGCTTTCTGGTTTGGGCCGTGCTGTGCTTCCGCGCCGCCCGCCAGCGCGACCGGGTCAATCCCCCCGCCGCGATTCAAGCCCGTCCGCTGAACACCGCCATCACCGTGCTCGTCGGTGCGGTCGCATGGGCCCTGTTTGCCTTTGTCGGCCATGCAGCGTTGATTGGTGTTCGGCCCATGGGCTGAAGCAAGTCTGCGTCGGACAGCAAAAAGGGGCCTCGCGGCCCCTTTTTCGTCTCAGTGAGCACTAGCGCTTGAATCAAGCGGCTTGGCTGCTCTTGCGACGACGCGCCATGGCCAAAACGCCGGCCAGGCCGCCCAACATCAGCGCATAGGTTTGCGGCTCAGGCACAGCCAGAGCTGCCACTGCGGCCACGCCCAGATCGGGTTGGTCGGTGAAAAAACCGTCCATGCCCAGGTCCACAAAGGCCTTGACCTGGCCGGCGAGGTCGCCAAAAGCGGCCGGGTCAGCGCTGCTGTCGAACTCATTCGGCAGGAAGACGTTTTCAGCGCGGAAGGTCCAGCCGTGCACGGCCAGGCCGCGCTGGTGCGCGTTGGCGATCAGCTGCGTGGGGCTGCCCAACTTGCCGCCCACCAAGGTGATCATCAGATTGGTGTTGGAGCCCACACCGTCGGCGTAGCCCTTGATGAAATCGAGGCCGGCGGCCGAGGCCAAGTCGGCGTAGCTGCGGGCGTCATCGAAAGGCGTGCCGCTGCCATTGAGCAGCTGCACGATCTTGATGTCGGTCTTGCTGTTGATGTACTCGAGGTTGTGCACCTCGAAGGACTGGATGAACACCGGCGCATTGCGGTCATTGCCATAGTTGGCATGCAGCACTTCGACCAGCTTGTCTTCCATGCGCTTCAGGCCGGTCGCGTCGGTGAAGTTCTTGAAGTAGGTCGGGTGCTTGGTTTCTGGGTAGATGCCAATGGTGCGGCCGGTCTCGAGGGACTTGGCCTTGGCCAGATCGATCACTTCTTGCAGGGTCGGGATCACCAACTTGTCGTTGTAGGCGTTGTTGCCCAAGCGCAGATCACGCAGACGCTCTTGGGCGCGGATGTCGCTGCGGATCTCCGCTGCAGTGAAGTCTTCGGCGAACCAACCGGCGACTTTTTGGCCGTCCAGCGTCTTCACCTTGAGGCGATCGGCATATTTGTCCAGCTGCCAGACATTGGTGCTGCTGTCGGTGCGGTTCAGCACCGGGGCGCCGTTGACCATCTTGATGCTGCCGTCGGCGTTCAGGTCCACGCGCGCCAACAAGGGCTCGTGACGGGCAATCAGCTCGCCGTCCTTGGTCATGACCAGATCGGGCTCGATGTAGTTGGCACCTTGGGCGATGGCCAATTCATACGAGGCCAAGGTGTGCTCGGGCCGGTAGCCAGAAGCACCGCGGTGGCCGATGACCACGGGCGCGTCGCCCGTCAAAGTGTTCCAAACCTTGGCGGGCAAGGCCTGGGGGCGCGCGCCATAGATATCGGCTTGTGCCTGGGCCGTGCCGGCCAAAGCAAAGCCAGCGCAAACTGCCGCCACGGCGGCCATACGGTACGAGTTCAACATAAGCTTTCTCCTCTCGGTGGACCAATCAAATCACCGCGGAGCATCGAATAGATCGATGACAGCGGCGTGAAGCCGGCCATCCGCTGTTCGGCTTGCTCCCGCCCCCTGGTCTGCCGAGCTCCCCCGCCGTTGCCCTTGAACTGTTCGGATCAGAGCGCGAGACACGCCGCAGCCATCTTGTCTCGCTAAGGTTCAATTTCAGCGCATCCGCTCTCGGCAGCTAGTCTCGGACGGTGCCCCTCTTTAGCCCCATCTTTCTTGGAGTCACTCCACCATGTCCTCCACCCCTCGCCTGCGCGCCATCGCGCTCTGTATCGCTTTGTTGGCCGCCGCCCTGCAGGCGCAAGCCGCTTCCGCCGTGATTGAAACCCCGACCATCGACAGCAGCGGCGATGCCGACGATCCAGCCATCTGGCTGAACCCGCTGGATGCATCCAAGAGCCTTGTCATCACCTCGGTCAAGAACTCCGGCCTGCGCGTCTATGACCTGAACGGTCAGCAGCTGCAAAGCCTTTTGCCTCCCGGCAAGATCGACGGTGTGGCCAGCCGTTTGAACAATGTGGACGTGCAGTACAACTTCCGCATGGCCGATGGCAGCCGCGCTGACCTGGCCATCTACAGCGACCGCGGCCAAGACACGCTGCGCGCCTTCAAGATCAACGCCAGCGGCACGCCGCTGACCGAGGTCACCGGCTACAACCGACTCTTCCCCCAGCAGCCACTCGCCAATCAGGCCACCGGCTATGGCCTGGCCCTGTGGCGTGACCAAGCCAGCGACAAGCTCTACAGCTTGGTGGCTCAGCGCGGCGGCAGCGGCGCCGGTGGCGCCATCAAGGGCCATAGCGTGGCCCAGTTCGAGATGATCGCCACGCCCGACGGCAAGGTCAGCTCGCAACAGGTGCGCAGCTGGGACCTGCCGACCAGCTACAAGGGCCAAAGCCTGCTGAACGGCATCGACAGCACCGGCTCAAGCTACTCGCCGCAATCCGAAGGCATGGTGGTGGACCAACAGACCGGCATGCTCTACGTCGGCCAAGAAGACGTGGGCATCTGGGGCATCGACTTGGCCAGCGGCACGCTCGGTGCCAAGCCGCTGATCGAAACCAAGAACTTCGACCCCAACAGCCCACTGACGCCCGATGTGGAAGGCCTGACGATTCGCTACGCCAAAAACGGCGAAGGTGTGATCCTGGCTTCCAGCCAAGGCGATAGCAGCTTCGCCGCCTTCAATCGCAAGGGCTTTGGCTACCTGGGCAGTTTCAGCGTGGGCGCCGGCGCGCATGACGCGGTGGAACATTCCGACGGCGCCGACGTCAGCAGCTTTGCCCTGCCCGGCTTTGAAGATGGCGTCTTCATCACCCAGGATGGCGAAAACGTCAACAATGGCGCCCTGGTCGGCACCAACTTCAAATACGTCAAATGGTCAGACCTGGCCAAGGAGCACGCCTTCCTGGCGCCCTACGCCCAAATCGACCCTGACTTTGACCCACGCAATGTGGCGGCCATCCCCGAGCCCAGCAGCTACGCCATGCTGATCAGCGGCCTCGCTGCCTTGGCTCTGCTCGCTCGCCGCCGCAAGGTCTGAAGAAGCGTTGAACTCAGCCGGGACGGCCGAAGCCGTCCCCGCTGAGTTCGGTCAAGCCGCGAACTTGGCGTAGTAAGCCTGCACCGCCGGCAACTGCTCAATGCGCGCCAAATGCGCATTGAGCGCCGGCGCTACTTGAGCCACCAGATCGCGGGGCACATGGTCCAGACGGCCGGAGTTCAGGCCGCGCACATCCACAAAGACCTTCAAATCCGCCACCGTCAGGCGCTGGTCGGCAAAGTACTCGCCGCCGTGAGCGAGCAGTTGCTTTTCCAGCCAGCGCAGATAGACCGGCATGGACCCATTCACCAGCGCCAGCCGCGCTTGCTTTTGCTCCTCGCCGCTCATGCGAAAAGTCGGGCCCAGCTTGACCGAGGCCTCTTCCACCACATACATCACCTCATCGCAGAGCAAGGCTTGATAAGGGTCGCTGGGGTAGAGCTTGGCCAGCTTGCCCGCATAACGCAGGATCGCATCGCACTGCGTCACCTGCACGCCGTCGACCTGCAAAGTCGGGACCTGCCCAAACGGCGTGCTCTTGCGCAGCTCTTCAAACTCGGGGAACTTGAAGCGATGGTCTTCAAAGGCCACATCGCCCAGATGGAAGGCCAAGCGCACGGGCTCGGCCCGGCCGCCGTGAAAGTCAAAGTAAGTCAGTTTGAGTTGGCTCATGGTGATGACGAAGTCCTATGAGGGTCAAAGAAGGAAAGTCGATTCTTGAGGCGGATATCAGCTAGCTGCATGGGCTGAGCCGCCTTGCCATCCTAGCCCTAAGGGGATAGACCCCAAATCCTTTCTCAGCCAGGCCTGCAAGTAACGGGCATCTCAATCGCATGGTCAAATCAAGGGCAGAACTCAATAGACCTCCACTGCATGAAGCTCCTGCTGGCAATGCTGCTGTCATTGGCCGCCTCCGTTTCCGCCCTGGCTCAGGAATCCGTGTACGTGGAGGCCGTCAGATGCGTCGGCGGCCCATTCGGGATGAAGCTGCCTGCGGATGCGCGAAAGTTGCGCCTGATGGCACCACTGCTTCGCGAGGCTATTGCAGAAGTCGAACGCTGGGATGGCTATACCGCGACAAGAAAGACGCTGTACTTCGAAGGGCTAGAAATCGGTGTTGTTGAGTTCTCAAATGATGCCGCGAAGCTCATGGTCACGCATGCGGACATCGCCAGTCCGAAGTGGAACCATCTTTTGCCCTTCAAGATTCACCAATCGATATCCTCCGCGCGCGCTGTGCTCGGCGCTAGCGCGACGGACGATGCTCGCTTAAGCCGAAGCTATGACAGCGATGGCGATAGCCTTCAGTTTCGGACTTCAGGCGCTTTGCTGGTCGGCATTTCGTACAGCTGCTATTCCGGGTGAGCGCTTAAGCGTCCACACGGGCCACATGAGCGCAGCGCCCGGAGTCTCATTGAAGTCACGCTCGCTCAGTTACCCTTCCGCCATGAACACCACCCACCCTTTCAAGAAGCTGCTGGCCTATGCCCAGGGCCACAGGCGCGATATTCGCCTGGCAACGCTGTATTCCATCCTCAACAAGTTCTTTGACATCCTGCCCGAGGTGCTGATCGGCGCGGCGGTCGATGTGGTGGTGCGCGGCGAGCAGAGCTTTTTGGCCAAGAACCTCTTGGTCAACTTCGGCATCACCGACACCTGGCAGCAGCTGCTGGTGCTGGGCGCACTGAATGTGGTGGTGTGGATTGGCGAGTCGGGCTTTGAATATTTGCTGGAGCTGAAGTGGCGCGGCCTGGCGCAGAACATTCAGCATGAGCTGCGCCTGGACACCTACCGCCACGTACAAAAGCTCGAACTCAGTTACTTCGAGAACCAGCGCACCGGCGCTCTGATGTCTGTGCTGAACGACGACATCAACCAGTTGGAGCGTTTCTTGAATGGCGGCGCCAATCAAATCATCCAGGTGGTGTGCTCTTCGCTGATGGTCAGCGCGGTGTTCTTTGCGCTGCAGCCGGGGCTGGCGGTGATCGCCTTGCTGCCGGTGCCGGCGATTTTGTTCGGCACTTTTTGGTTCCAAAAGCGCCTGGCGCCGCGCTATGCCGAGGTGCGCGAGGCGGCCGGCGATGTCTCGGCCCGGCTCAATAACAATCTGCTCGGCCTGGCCACCATCAAGGCCTTCGCCACCGAGAACCTGGAGGCCGCCCATATCGAGCAAGCCAGCCGTGGTTATCTGCAGTCCAACGCCCGCGCCATCCGCCTGAGCTCGGCCATCACCCCGGTGATCCGCATGGGCATCTTGGCCGGCTTCACCGCCACCCTGGTCTATGGCGGCTGGTTGACGATTCATGGCGATCTGGCCGTGGGCGCTTACTCGGTGCTGGTCTTCCTGACCCAGCGCCTGCTCTGGCCCATGACCCGCCTGGCCGAGGTGGCCGATATGTATCAGCGCTCCATGGCTGCAGCGCAGCGGGCGCTCGGGCTCTTGGACACGCCGATTCGCATCGCCTATGAGGGCGAGCATTTCCCGGTCAGCCAGGCACGCGCGGCGCTGCGCTTTGAGAACGTCAGCTTTGCTTATGCCGAGCAGCCGACCTTGCAAACGCTAAATTTAGACGTACCCGCCGGCCAGACGATTGCGTTCGTGGGCAGCACCGGTTCGGGCAAATCCACCTTGGTCAAGCTGCTGCTGCGTTTTTACGAGCCGCAGCAGGGCCGCATCTTGTTTGACGGCAAGCCGATCGCCGAACTGAATCTACAAGACCTGCGCCGCGCCATCGGCTATGTGGCGCAAGACAGCTTTTTGACCGACGGCACGATTGCCGAGAACATCGCCTACGGCATGGCCGAGGCCAGCGAGGCCCAGATCCATGAGGCAGCGCGTCTTTCTGAGAGCCTGGAGTTCATCGAGCGATTGCCGTTGGGCTTTGCCACCCGCGTGGGCGAGCGCGGCCAAAAGCTCAGCGGCGGCCAGCGCCAGCGCCTGGCCCTGGCCCGCGCGATTCTGAAAAACCCGCCGCTGCTGATCCTCGACGAGGCCACCAGCGCGGTGGACAACGAGACCGAGGCTGCCATTCAGCGCTCGCTGAATGTGGTCAGCCAAGGCCGCACCACCCTGGTCATCGCGCACCGCCTGTCCACCGTGCGCCAAGCCCATTGCATCCACTTGCTGGAGCGCGGCCGCATCGTGGAGAGCGGCACGCATGAGGAACTGCTGGCACGTGGTGGCGCCTATGCGGCGCTGTGGCGGCTGCAGACCGGCGAGCTGGCCTGAAATCTCGCCGTCAGAGCCCTAGATCTATCGACCACCCCATGAGCATTCCTTCCTCAGGTCTGCGCGGTTGGCTGCGCCAGTGCCTCCTCGGCAGCAGCGTTGTCAGTGCTCCGCTGGCGCGCCTCAGCTCGCAGCAACTGGACAGCCCCGACGGGCTGCGCCCTTATCAACTGGCGCTGCCCAGCGCCGGCCCCTGTTCGGCAAACCCGGGTCAGCGCCCCCTGGTCATCCTGCTACACGGCTTCGGTGCTACCGGCGCGCAGTTGCTGGGCCAAGGCTTTCCGCCTTCGCCTTTGGCGCAATGGCTGGAGATTGCCGAACGCGAAGGCTGGGTGCTGGCAGCGCCAGATGGAAGCGGCAAAAGCTGGAACGACGGCTTTGCCGACGCCAGCGCAAACGCCAAGACCGATGACGTCCGTTTCATCCATCAGCTGATCGACCATCTGATCGCCACCCAAGCCGTTGACCCAAGTCGTGTCTATGTGATGGGCGTCTCCAAAGGCGGCATGATGAGCTTGCGTCTGGCGGCCGAGTTAGGGCCCAAGTTGGCGGCTTTTTGCGCCGTGCTGGCCTCAATGCCGCGCAACAGCTGCTGCGCACTGCCCAGTCATCCGCTGCCCGCCCTCTTCATCGCCAGCCGCAGCGATCCGCTGGTGCGCTTTGAGGGTGGCAGCTTCCGAAAGAACCGCCGGCAAGCGGGCGAGATGCTGGGCATTGAGGCTTCGGTCGCCGTCTGGCGCGACTTGGCTGGCTTACACGGCCTGAGCAGCGACACACGGTGCACGCCCATCGCACCGCGCAATCCGCTTGACGGCAAGCCAGGCACAAAAGCCAGCAGGCAGGATTGGGGCGAGGAGGCGAGCGGAGCGCTGCAGGTCAGCTTGGTCACCATCGAAGGCGGCGGTCACGCCGAACCCAGCCCAACGCGGCGCTATCCGCGCTGGATCACCCTTCTCACCGGCGCACAAAGCGCTGACTTCGAAACAGCCGAGCTGGCCTGGGCATTTTTCAAAGACAAAACTCGCCTGGGCCCCCAGCATCAATCTTCACAAGACCAAACGTAGACCCGCGAGCGTCCCGCCGCTTTGGCGCCATAGAGCGCCGAATCGGCGCGTGACAAAAGCAAGTCGAGCGAATCGCCGGCCGTTTCAGAGTCCGCCACACCGGCAGAGAAACTGCAGGCAAAGCGGGCCGATGCACCATCTTCAAAGTGCAGGCTCATGAAAGCCTGCAGCAACTGCGCCACCCGCTCGACGGCCTGCGCCGCATGCGCTTTGGGCAGTAGCAAGACAAACTCTTCGCCGCCGTAACGGCAGACCAAATCCTCAGCACGCATGGTGCGACGCGCCAAATCGCCAAAGGCACGCAAGACCTTGTCGCCAGCTTCATGGCCATGCAGATCATTGACCTCCTTGAAGTGGTCCAGATCGATGACCGCCACCGACAAGACCTCATGGTTGCGAATGGCCAAGGTCAGCAAGGCGCTGCCGGCTTCGATCAGCTGGCGTCGGTTGCCCAGATGGGTCAAAGGGTCCTCCAAAGCTTGAGCCTGCAGCAGCTTTTGCAAGCGCGCGGTCTCCATCACACGGCTCTTCAACAATTCGTTCAGTTGCTGCACCTGATCGGCGGTCTTCTTGGCCAGATCCCGCTCGCGCTCAGCTTCACGCATGCGATGAGCGAAGCGCAAGCTCATCTGCCTGGACTTGGCCGCCACCCCAAGCAACTGCTCATGTTTGGCAAAGGCCTTTTCAAGCAGACGGTAGCCCAGGGCGGAGTCACCATACCGGGTGGCTGCCTGGGCCGCCACGCGCAGCAAGTTGACGCGCTCGACCGGCAAGGTGTCGGCCACCGGCTCCCCCTCCAACTCGCGCTGGCGCCTCAAGCAGAGGTCGAGCGCTTCTTGTACCTGGCCTTGCGCCAACAAGATGCGCGCCCACAAACTGGTGCGCAGCGTCAGCTTTTCATTGCTCATCGGGTCGATGGACGGCTCACCCCGCAGGACTGCAGCCGCCTCATCCACATGGCCGCTTTCGAGCAGAGCCATGGCAATCTCTTCCTGCCTTTGCAAAGAGGGCGGAAGGTCATCGCTGATCCGATTCATCAAATGCAGTCGAGCCACTTCCAAGGCCCGGTCCGCGCAGCCCATCTGGCAAAGGCAGGGCACCAGATTGCCGGCCGCAAAAATGATTTGTCGTCGCGAACCCAATCGCAAAGCCTTGTTCAAGCATTCATGCAAATGCCGCGCGCCATCTTCCAGGTTCAAGAGGTCAGACTCAAAAGAACCCAGATTGTTCAAAGCATTGACCAGCACCGGCGCCAAGCCGGTCTCGCGGGCCAGATCCAAGGCTTGATAAAAATGGTCCAGTGCCTTGACGTCGTTCTTGCTCATCGAATAGACCGTGGCCAAGGCCGCTGCGCTCAGATAGGCCTCGCAGCGATTGCGACGCGCACGCTGCGCATGCAAGCTCGACAAGAGCTGCTGAGCGGCCTCAAGCCGCCCCGCCCGCCGCAGGCCTTGCGCCTCGACGTGGCGGAGCAGCAACTCCGCCGCCAGGCGCTCCTCGCCTCGGACCTCAGCCAGGTATAGCTGGGCGGCTTGGAGCTCTTGTTCAGCCTGGCGCTCATCGCCGGCGCGGTAGTGGCACAGCGCCATCAAGGCCAGGGCTCTGGCCTGATTCTCAGGCGCTTGAAGCTGCTTCATCCAGCGTTTGGCCATGACGATCGCCGCCACCTCGCCTTCGCTGAACATCCGGGCGATCGTCTGATCACACCAATCGCGAACCCTGAGCGTGCTCTCCACCATGCGCCCTCCTTGCTGGTTGCGTGCGGCTTGAACGCGGCCTTCAGAAGGCCATGTTCAGACCGATGGCTTCAGCCTAGCAGGACTCGGGCGCCTGTTGAGCCCCATGTTTGGAGCTGCCACTGCCAAGACTTCGGTGCTAGGCTGTTGCGCGCGAACCTTCGGTGATTGAGGTCTGAAGGGCTTGGCCTTTAGGAGCTTCAGAGCCTCAGAAACTGCCCCCGTCAAGCTTGGCTTACGCCCTGCGACTCACCCCGCTCGTACACCACGTTAGCGCGCCCCACCAGCAAGGGGTCCAACTGGCCCAGCTTGCTGAGGTCTTTGTTGGCATAGGGCAGCTGGTGCAGCACATGGCGCATGGCGTTCAGGCGTGCGCGCTTTTTGCAATCGGACTTGACCACGGTCCAAGGTGCTTCGGCAATGTCGGTGTGGAAGAACATTGCCTCCTTGGCCTGGGTGTAGCTGTCCCATTTGTCCAGCGAGGCCAGGTCGATGGGCGAGAGCTTCCATTGCTTGAGCGGATGGGCCTCGCGCTCCTTGAAGCGCCGGCGCTGCTCCTCACGGCTGACCGAGAACCAGAGCTTGACCAAGTGCACGCCGCTGCGCACCAAATTGCGCTCGAACTCCGGCGCCTGGCGCATGAATTCTCTGTACTCATCGTTGCTGCAAAAGCCCATCACCCGCTCGACGCCGGCGCGGTTGTACCAGCTGCGGTCGAACAGCACGATCTCGCCCGCCGTGGGCAGATGCTGCACATAGCGCTGGAAGTACCACTGGCCGCGCTCCACCTCGCTGGGCTTCTCAAGCGCCACCACACGCGCGCCACGTGGATTCAAATGCTCCATATAGCGCTTGATGGTGCCGCCCTTGCCGGCCGCGTCGCGCCCTTCAAACAAGATGATGACCTTTTGCCCGGTCGCCTTGACCCAGGCTTGCAGCTTCAGCAGCTCGACCTGCAGCTGGTACTTCTGTTGCTCATAGCTCTTGCGCGACATCAGGTTTTTGTAGGGATAGCCGCCGCGGCGCCAATCGGCGGACAACTCCTCATCCGGGTGCAAGCCCTGCGGTTTTCGGCCGACTTGCAACTCCTGCAACAATGCTTCGCGCAAGGCAGCAGCGTCATCGGCAGAAGAGCCGGCCACGATGGCCTTGACCGAGGAGGCGAGAGCCTCTGCGCCGCCCTTGGCGACGATGTCTTTCAAGGCGGCCAGCTCGCGCGCCTGCGCGGCCGCGACGGCTTCCTTGACCACATGGCGCGCGATACCGGGGGCGCTGCGGCTGCCGGCGGTGTCACCGCTGCGGCTGCGACGGGGCTGGGCTGCCGGCTTCAAGCGGGGCTTGGCGCTGGCGGCGGCCTTGGCAGATTTGGACGCGCTGGCCGACTTCTTGCTGCCGACGGCGGGCGACTTGCTCGGTGCTGGGCTCATGGTGCGGATTCGAGAGTCACGAAACTGTCACGTTCGCACTGTAACCCTGGTTTTGACTTGACCTAACTCAAGAGTCGCGACGCTTTTGCGCCGCTCTCGGAGCGTTCACACCCCCCATCGCAGTCGGCGTGAAAAAGTACTGCAAAAGGCGCGAAAGGTGCGAAAAGGCACAATGAGGCCTGCCCTCGGCAGCACGCCGACAGGCCCTATAAAAACGAAGACATGGAGCAAGCCGCGTGAATCGATGGACCCACTCTTTGACCCGGATACTGATGAGCGTCGCCCTGCTGGCCTCGGTCACCCAGGCCTCACTGGCGGCCAGTCTCGGCGCTGACGGTTATCGCGAGAACTTCGACAGCATGGGCGTGCTCGGCGTCAGCCCACCCGAGGGCTGGAGCTTGTGGGTGGGCGAGGCCGGCAGCTCGCGCAGCAGCTGGACCGAAAGCATCAGCGCCAACGGCCCCGGCCACTGTGTCGCCAATATGCGCCGCTCGCGCGACAACTTGCTCGCCAGCAACGCGCCCTATTCCCCCAGCCATGTGGGCTACAACGCAGCCTTTGCCGTCAACCAAACCCGGGACCGGGTGCTGGCCACCTCGCCCACCGTTTTCGCGGGCATGGCCTGGCAGCTGGAGCTGAGCAATGCCAGTGGTCAGGCCATCGAGGCTATTCAACTCAGCTACGACACCCGCCGCTTCACTGTCGCTGCGCATGACAACGAGTTGCCCGGCTACCAGCTGTTCTTCAGCCTCGATGGGCGCAGCTGGAACGTAGTGCAGGCCCTCATTCCCAACCTGGACAGCGTGCCCAACACCGTGGGCGTCACGCCGATCAAACAAGCCCGCATAGACCTGGGCGGACGCTGGGCGCCCAATGCGGTGCTGCTGCTGCGCTGGGTGGACGACAACGCCGAGCAAAGCTCGCCCGACCAGATCATTGGCCTGAACAATGTGGAGGTTCAGGCGCTGAGCAAGCCCTGAGCCTGGGCCGCCTCGCTCCATCAGGCTGCTACTGCAGCTTCAGCCCGCAGCGAAAAACTCCCGATGCGCTGAGCCTGCTGCCAGCGCCGTTCCATCACCCAGATGGTGAGCAGATACACCGCCACGATCAGCGCCGGAATCAAGACAAAGCGCTGGGCCGGAAAGGCATACCAAGCGCCCAGCACCAACACGCTGCGCGCCAGCGCATGAAAGACGCCAACCCAGTGCTGAATGATCCAGCTATAGGGCAGCCACATCAGCCCAGCCAGCACGCCGAAACTCAGCGGTAGCGATTGATAGTCTTGCGTCGCCCAAGGCAGGGCAATGGCAAAGATCAGCAGGCACATGAGCACGGCTGAGATGAAGAGCCGGTCAAATTCGTTCTTGGGCTTGTTGCGGGCAAAGAAGTTCTCACCGGTAAAACGCGACAAGAACGCGCCCAGATAAAAGATGACGCCGGTGCCCAAGTACAGGGCCATCACCGCCTGATACGGCGTGCCCAGCCAGCCCACCAGGCCAATGCCCGCCCAAGCCAAAGTGCCCGCCAGCGGCATGGCCAAGCCGCGCCGGCGAGAGAACTCTTCGCGCTGCGCCTCCAGGCTGCGAGGTGCGACTGCGAGATCGTGCTTGCTGCTCATCATGATCGACTCCTTTTTTCACTCTCAACTCAGGGCGACGTGCTCTGTTGGGCTGAACTTTGAGCCACAGGGCAGACAAGGCCGAGACGCTTGCGATGTTTCGACAGTCAGCGCGACGAATCGACACCAGCGCCGATGCATGCCCGGCCATCCAAACGAGGCGGCGATCGCTCTGCGAGATACTCGCGAGGCCTTTTCCCACCAACAGTTCGGGCCTCAACAGGCCCAGCTGCGCCAACAAAGCCGACAGCGACCACGATGAGTGCAAAGTCAGAGGACACCCACAGCCCGTCCACCGCCTCGAACGCCGCCCTGCCCCTGGCCGGCCTGCGGGTGATCGAGTTCACCCATATGGTGATGGGCCCGACCTGCGGCATGGTGCTGGCCGACCTGGGTGCCGAGGTCATCAAGGTCGAACCACTGAGTGGCGACAACACCCGCCAACTGCTCGGCTCGGGCGCCGGCTTTTACCCCTTGTTCAACCGCAACAAGCTCAGCTTGAGCTTGAATGTGAAAGACCCGCGCGGGCTGGAGATCGTGCTCAAGCTGGTGGCCAGCGCCGATGTCTTCAGCGAGAACTTCAAGGCCGGCAGCATGGACAAGCTGGGCCTGGGCTATGAGGCCTTGAGCCGGCTGAATGAGCGCTTGATTTACGTCTCGCACAAAGGCTTTCTGCCCGGACCGTATGAGCACCGCACCGCGCTCGACGAAGTGGTGCAGATGATGGGTGGCCTCGCCTATATGACCGGCCGGCCGGGCGACCCGCTGCGCGCCGGCAGCAGCGTCAACGACATCATGGGCGGCATGTTCGGCGCCATCGGCGTGCTGGCGGCGCTGCAGCAGCGCCACAGCAGCGGGCGCGGCCAGCAGGTGCAGTCGGCCCTGTTCGAGAACAATATTTTTCTGGTGGCGCAGCACATGATGCAGTTCGCCGTCACCGGCAAGGCCGCCGCGCCCATGCCCGAGCGCATCTCGCCCTGGGGCATTTACGACGTCTTCAACGTGGCCGGCGGCGAGCAGATCTTTCTGGCCGTGGTCAGCGACACCCAATGGGCTGTCTTCTGCCAAGCCTTTGCCCTGACTGACCTGCAAGCCGATGCCCGCCTGGCCAGCAACAATCTGCGGGTGCAGGCGCGCGAATGGCTGTTGCCCGAGTTGCGCCAGCGCCTGAAAGACCGCTCGGCCCAAGACATTGCTGCAGTCTTCGAAGCCGCCGGCCTGCCTTTTGCCCCCATCACCAAGCCCGAGCAGCTGATGCAAGACCCGCATCTGCTCGCCACCGGCGGCCTGGCGCCCATGACCCTGCCCGATGGCCGGGCCACCCAAGTGCCGCTGCTACCGCTGAGCCTGGACGGTGCCCGCCTGGGCCTGCGCCGCGACCCGCCGCGCCTGGGCCAACACAGCCGTGAGCTGCTGGCCGGCTTGGGCTATGACGAGGCATCCATTGCTCAGCTCATCACTGAGGGCGTGGTGGGCGCTGAAAACCCGGTCGCAGCTTGAGGCTGGGGTCGGGAGCTTTGGGGTGAACAGCGCTTCAGCAGGGGCGAGCGGTACCGCGTGGGCGGCAAGGCCGCTTCGACTGCTGCTACCGTAGCGCCATGTCTGCAATCAACGATTCAGCAAGGTCCTCACCCCGGAGCCTGAGTTGGCAATTCAGCTGGGGCTTTGCCGCCGCCTTTCTGGCCATCGGTCTGCTGCAAAGCATTTCGGAGCTGCAGCATTACTTGGCCCAGGGCGGCCAGCACCCGTGGGAACCCTTTCTCTGGGAGCTGAGCTCCACCAGCTGCACCTCCTTGCTGGCGCCGCTGATCTTTCGGCTGCATCAGCACAGCCTGAGCCTGAAGGCCTGGCCGCAACGCCTGGGTCTGCACCTGGGCGGCGCCCTGCTCTACCCCTTGCTTCATGTGGGCGGCATGTTTGGCCTACGCTTGGCTGTTTATGCACTGGCCGGCGTGAGCTACGAGCCCGGCAGCGCGGGCGAGATCTTGGCCTATGAGGTCGGCAAAGACTGGGTCAGCTACGCCATCATCGTGGGCTTGTGCCATGCCGTGCTGCTGCATCACGCCCACCGTCAGCGCGAGCAAGACCTGCTGCGCCTGCAGGCCGAGCTGGCCGAGGCACGGCTGGCTCGGCTGGCCGAGCAGATCCAGCCGCACTTTCTCTTCAACACCCTGAACTTGATTTCATCGGTGATGTATGAAGACGTGGCCCAGGCCGACCGTATTCTTTGCGATCTGGCGGCCTTGCTGCGCCAAGCGCTCACCGCCCAACAAAGCCCACGCCACACGCTGGCGCAAGAAGTTGCCTTGGTGCGGCCCTATCTGTCCATCATGCAGGCGCGCTTTGGTGAGCGCCTGAGCGTCAGCATCGAACTGAGCGAAGACGCGCAGCGCTGCCTGCTGCCCAGCCTGCTCCTGATCGCCCCGGTGGAAAACGCCATCACCCACGATGTGGCGCAAAGCAGCGGGCCGGTGCGGGTGAGCCTGCAGGCCGAGGTGATTGCGGGGCAGCTGCATCTGCGAGTGCACAACAGCGGCACCGCGCCGCAACGCCAGCACCGCGAGGGCGCCGTGGGCATGAGCAATACCCGCGAACGGCTGCAGAGCCTTTACGGAGAGCGCGCCCAAGTGACGCTGCAGCCCCACCCCGAGGGCGGCACGCTCTTGCGCCTGCAACTGCCCGCTGAGATGGAGACCAAGGCATGAGTGATATGCCGCCCCCAATGCCGCTGCCCTTGAGCCTGCTGATTGTGGACGACGAGCCGCCCGCGCGCGCCAAGCTGCGTCGCCTGTTGGCCGAGATGCCCGGCCTGCAAGTGGTCGGGGAAGCCAGCCATGCCGACGAAGCCCAAGCCTTGGCTGAAGCCCTGCGGCCCGATGCCGCGTTGCTGGACATTCAAATGCCAGGCCGCAGCGGCTTGGAGTTAGCCCTCAGCCTGCCCGAAGGCATGCTTTGCGCTTTTTGCACCGCTTTTGACGCCCACGCGGTGCAAGCCTTTGACCTGAACGCGGTGGACTATCTGCTCAAGCCCTACACCGCCGAGCGCCTGGCCGACACGGTGCTGCGCCTGCGGCAACGCTTGCAAGTTCAGCGGCAACTGCAGTTGCAAGCGCTGCCTGAGACACCAGCGCAAGCCAAGCCTCCGGCTGCGCGCAGCGTCTTGCTCAGCGCCTTGCAACAAATTCAACCGGTGCCCGGCCACTGGCTGCTGCCGCAGCGCGCCGCGGCCGGAGGTGGGCTGTTCAAGCTACCTCTGGCCTCGGTGGAATGGGTGGCCGCAGCCGACAACTACATTGAGTTGCACGCCCCACCTAGCCAACATCTGGACCGCTGCACCTTGTCCGACTTTCTGGCCCATGCCAGCGTGCAGGAGTGCGGCTTCTTGCGGGTGCACCGCTCGCACGCAGTCAACCCCCGCCACATCCAGGCCATCAAAAGCCTGCCGCGCGGCGAAGCCGAGCTGACCTTGAGTTCAGGCGCCAAGCTGCGGGTCTCGCGCGCCTATCGACAAGCCTGGAAACCAGCGCCGAGCGCTTGATCCATTCAAGTCGTCCTGCTCAGACAAGCTTTTGAAACCGACCGGGCCAGAAGCTCATCAAAAGCCTGCCGCCGCCAGCGCCGCATCAATCTGCGCCATCAGCGCCACATGATAGGAGTCGCTGGCTTGCTCCTCGGCCTTGTTCATCAGCACCGCATAGCTGCTGCCCGAGGCCCGCTGGCGAATGATGCTGGTCGTGCCCGGCAGCTCTCCGAAATGAAAGCCATCCTGGGTCTTGCCCGCCAAAGGCAAGCCATTGCCGGCCATATCGACGCCGCTGGCATTGGTTTGCAAGGCATAGCGCGAAGCGAACAAGGCCAAGGCCCGGGCGGTCGTCAAGCTGCTAACGGCCGAGACCCAGGTGCTGCCATTGAGCGTGCCATCGATGGCGCTGACCGTTTTGCCCGGCAGGTAAATGCTGGGAGCGCTCAGGCCCGTCAGATAGTTGGGTTCGCGCGCATCTCGCTGGCTGAGCGGTGAGTGGGCGATTTTGAAGTCAGTGGCCGACACACCGAGCGGCTTCAAAAGATACGTCTGCACAAAGCCGACATAGTCTTGCTGGCTGGCGCGCTCCACGACACGCCCGAGCAACATATAGCTGGTGCTGGAATAGGCAGTCTGCGTGCCCGGCGCAAAGTCCAAGGGCCGGCGCAGCCAGTAGCGCAAGTCATCGTCGCTGCTGGGCGGTGCTTTTAGGCCCAAACTCTGCTGCACCTGCGCTTCCAGATGGTCGAGGTCCAGCCCGTTGTGCAGGCGCCGATCCCAGCCGGCTTGGTGGGCCATCAAATGCGCAATGCTGATGTCCGAAACACGCGGGTCGGTGTCGGCCGAGAGCAGGTCTGCACTCAGCCAGCAAGGTGCGTTTCGGCCCGTGCAGAACACATGGTCGCTCAGACTCAAGCGGCCTGCGGCGGCCAATTGCTGAATCGCCGCTGCCGTGATCGGCTTGACCACACTGGCGCTGACCATCAGCGCGTCAGCCGGCAAGGACCGTTGCTGCGCCGCGTCCGTGTAGCCATAGCCTTTGTCATGCAGCACTTGGCCGTCTTTGCCTGTCACCGTGAGGCTCAGCGCACTCACGCCCTTGGCCGCCATGAACCCGGTGATGAGCTGGTCCAAGCTGGCGCTCAGGGCTGCATGGCTTGTGGCCACCGGACCGCTGGTGACGGGCAGCGTCTGGGGCTGCGGCTGCGCCGCATCGGGCGAACCGGAGCCGCCACAGGCGCTCAAGAAGTGGGCCAGGCAGAGCGCCATGCCCAGCATGTTTGCGACTGGGCGCAAGTTGAAGGAAGACAAAGCCATGTCGGAACCCGGCGTGTGTTGATGCGATGCGCTTCACTCTATAAAACCCAAGCTTTGGATTTGCTTTAGGCCGTGTTTGCCCTGCCGCCGCCAGGTACAAGCCTGGATACAGTGCAGCCATGCATTTGCTGATCATTGAAGACGACCTGGACCTCGGCGCCGGCCTGCAGCAGGCCTTGAAGGTCAATGGCCTGAGCAGCACCTGGCTGCGCCGGGCGATCGACCTGCCCGCAGACTTCGACGGCCTCAGCATCGACTGCATCCTGCTCGACCTGAGCCTGCCCGACGCAGACGGCCTCAGCCTGCTGGCGCGTTGGCGCAGCTGCGGCCTGCTAACGCCGGTCATCGTCATCACCGCACGCTCCGGGCTTGACGACCGGTTGGCCGGCTTGGACGGGGGCGCCGATGACTTCATCCTCAAGCCCTTTGCAATGGCCGAGCTGATCTCGCGCATTCATGCGGTCTTGCGCCGCTATGCGCGCCAAGCCAGCGAGGTCTGGCAGCTCGGCGATTTGGAGATTGAGCCGCAGCGCTTTCAAGCTCGGCTGCAAGGCGCGCCCCTGGAGCTGTCTCGGCGTGAGTTCAAGCTGCTGCAAGAGCTGGCGCGCGAACCCGGCGCGGTGCTGGCCAAGACCGATTTGGCCCAGCGCCTGGCGCCGCTGGGTGAGCCGCTGGACGCCGGCACCATCGAGGTCCATATCTTCAATCTGCGTCGCAAGATCGGCGTGCAGCGCATCCAGACAGTGCGCGGTTTCGGCTACTTTCTGGACTGCTCATGAGCGAACTCGAACCCACCTGGCATCGTCTTCGAAAACGTCTGAGGGTGCGCTGGCAACCCAGCTTGGTGGGGCGCGTGATGCTGTCCATCTTCTTGGCCTATGGCTTGACTTGGCTGGCCTTGATTGGATTTGACTTCATGCGCCGCAGCGACACCGAGCGCATCAGCGAAGGCATGCAGGCCTTCATGCGCTATGAGTCCGAAGCGCTGGACCATATGCCGACGGCGGCCGAGGCCTATGCCTTCACCCTCTCGCTGGAGCGCGAGTTCAACCGCAGCCGGCGCGAGTTTGAACAGCCTGACGCCTTGATGGAGTTGCAAGACCATGCGGGCAAGCGCGTGTTTTGGATGCGCCGCGAAGCGCTGAAGGGCGAACTTCAAACCGTGAAGCGCTGGCAGCACCAGGGACGCGAATATCTGCTGTTCCGCCACGACGGCGCGCGTTGGGCCCTTCATCTGGCTTATCCGATCCCGCTGTTTTCCGATGTGGTGCGAGAGATCGGCGGGCAGCTGAATGTGCGCCTCTTGATCAGCTTGCCTTGCTTGATGTTGCCGATTTGGCTGGCGGTGTCGCGCGGCTTGTGGCCGCTGCGGCGCTTGTCGGAGCAACTGGCCCGACGCCGCTCCAACGACCTCAGCCCTTTGCACTTTCATGCGCCCTATCTCGAGCTCAAGCCCTTGACGGCAGCGCTGGACCGCTTGTTCGAGCAGCTGACTCAAAAGCAGGCCAGCGAACGCGGCTTTGTGCGAGACGCCGCCCATGAGCTGCGCACGCCGCTGGCAGTGATCGCCGCCCATGTCAATGTACTGGCCTTGGCCGAGGCGCCCGAGCAACGCGCGCAAGCCGAGTCGCAAGTCAATGCCGCCATTGCCAGGGCCGCCCACTTAAGCCAACAGCTGCTGGACCTGAGTCGACTTGAAAGCTTGACCTCATTGCCCGCAGAAGCATTGGACCTTGCTGCGCTGGTGCGCCAGGTGATGCGGCAACTGCTGCCTTTGGCCCTGTCCAAAGGGCAGCAGCTGGAGCTGGATGCGCCGCAGCATTTGCTGTTTGAAATCGATCGCCACGGCATGCAAACGGTGCTGTTCAACTTGCTGGACAACGCCATTCGCTACTGCCCTGCGGGCGCCGTGATCCGTATCGCCTTGCAGGCAAGCCACTCGGGCTCAGATGAGACGCTCAGCTTGCGCGTCAGCGACGATGGCCCGGGCATCCCTGCCGAGGAACGCGAACAAGTGTTCGAACGTTTTTATCGCGGCGCAGGCCAAGCCAGCGGCGGCGGGGCCGGCCTGGGCCTCGCCATCGTGCGTCAAGCCGCTGAACACATGGGGGGCTCGGTCGAACTGAGCGAGGGCCACGGCGGCGTGGGTTGCTGCTTTACCTTGCGCTGCATCAGGCCCACAAATGCTGCCGCTAAGCCGAAGCCCTTCGCCGCGCGCTAGGTGCAGTGTCGGCTGGCTAGCCTTTGGTGGACCGCCGCTTCGGCGGCGCAAAGCTGCGTTTGAGCACGGCCACGCCAGTGCCACTGCCGCTGTCTGGCGCGACCGCATCCGCTGTCTTGAGTCGGCTCTCGGGCGCGCAACGCAGTGAGGCGAAAGTTGCCGCCAGCTCGGTCTTCAAGTGCTGCAGCTGCGCGATGTGAGCGTCGATCTGCGCCATCTTGGCCTGCAACTGCTGCTCAATCTCGGCGCGACCCAACTGCCCCTGCGCCAGCAAAGGCAAAATCTCGCGAATCTCCTGCAGCGAGAAACCCAGCGCCTGCGCGCCCCGGATGAAACGCAGTTGCTCCACCTGCGCCGGCGCATAACTGCGGTAACCGTTCTCCTGCCGCGCCGGCGCCGCCAACAGCCCCTGCTTCTCGTAATAGCGCACGGTATCCGTGGAGGTTTGGCAGGCCCGGGCCAGCTGGCTGATGTTCATGGTTTGGGCGAGAAGATGGATGAAGGAAAGAGGCGTCGCAGCAGACAGTCCCCGTAGAACACCAGAGTCAGATTCCCTCAGGCCAGCGGGCCCCGACGAAAGCGACGCACTTTGCGGGGAAATCCCAAGTTAGTTTCCGCCACAAATTTTGCACCCCTCACGACAAAGCTGGCAATATACCGAGCAGAACTACCGAGCCGAACGGCGCCGTTCCTAGCCCCTTCCAGCGTTTGTAAGAGCCGCCGCTTTCGTCGGAAAAATGAATCCGGTATGAAACTGCCACGCAAGCGCAAAGAATCCTGTGCCAACCAGCACTGATCCGGAAATGAGGCGAGCCGATTATGACGACGCCAGCTTTGATAAGTGGCACTCGCCTTCGACATAGACCACCTTAGGCAGACTCCCATGAGCCAGCATGCCAAAGAGCAGATCCTGAGTGCCACTTCCGCGCTCTTTCGCGACGGACAAATCGAGGCGATCAGCAAGCATTTTGCCCCGGACTACGTCGTTCACACGACGGATCAAGACTTGCGCGGTGGCGCGAAGTTGATTCGATCAGTCATCGAACTGTATCGCGGTGCCTTTCCTGACTTGGCGGTCGATGTGCAGTTCTTCCTGGCCTCAGCAGATACCGTGAGTTGGCAGCGAACTATGCGTGCTACCCACACAGGAGCGTTCAAGGGATTCCCGGCAACAGGTCAGCCGATCGTCTGGCGCGAGATGGTGGTCAGTCGATTCTCCAACTCGCTCATCATTGAGGAATGGGTCGTTACGGACTTGGCTGAGCGACTGCTCTTCGCACGAAAGTCCCTCTCTCACAAATCGCCCCAAGCGAAGCTGCCGCGCAGCAATGAATAAACAATCTCTCAAGCGGACCCGCAACGGCAACCCTACAGCCATCCCGCCTGAACTCCCTGAGGCGACGCTGCGGGCTCAGCTGCGTCGAACAGGCAGCTACCCCGACTGCTTTTCACTCGCACTTCCTCTCGCGCTTCCTCTCGCAGTGACCTTCGCCAGCTGCAAGAACAGCCGATCAGAGAGCTTCGTCGTGCTCAACTGCGTTTTGCGCGGGATGGAGAAGGTTCTATCCTTTCCTGCCTCAGCAGACCGCCGCACCCTGAGCAGCCCAATGGACGACCTCTACAGAAAAATTCGCTCAGGCCTCAACCTTGCATCGAGAGACGTCAAATGAAGATCGAAGCGTGCGAAGTTTCAAGCCTCAGCGTTCTGGATCGCCGCGTGGTCGAAGCTGCGTTCTTTCGAGATTCCTACCGCACGCCCCTGACTCATCCGCAAGCCAGCGTTGTTGAAATCTTTTTCGCGGTCTTCGCTCATCTGCCCCTTTGGATGAAGAGCGCGCTGCTGGTTCGGAACTGCCTCGCCTCGGCTTGCGGCCTCGAGGTGCCAAGGTCCGCCGAGATCCTCAGTCCGGAAGTGAAAGCCAACTACAGGGTGGGCGACAAAATCGGCCCCTGGCCCATCTTCGCCCTGAGCCCAAGCGAACTCGTCGCCGGTCGCAACAACAAACACCTCGACTTCAGGCTGAGCGTGCTGAAGGAGGCCCAGGGCGAAACCATCAACCTCGTCATTTCGACCGTTTGCACGACGCACAACACCTTGGGGAAGCTCTATTTGCTCCTCATCATCCCCTTCCACAAATGGGGTGTGCAGCGCCTGATGTCCAGCGCGGCAAGGGCCGGCAGGCTTTGAAAATAGCCATGACTTCCATCGACAAATCCATCCCGGTCTTGCCCAGCCGCTCTTTGCCGCGGACCATCACCTTCTACGAGAAGTTGGGCTTCTCAGGGCTGCTGCTCGCCTCAGGTACCTACGCAATCCTGAGCCGAGGCGACTTGGAGCTTCATTTCTTCCCGCATCCCGAACTGAAGCCTGAGGCTTGCTACGCGGCTTGCTATATGAGAGTTGCGGACGTCGATGCCTTGCACTCGGCTTTTGCATCGGCAGGTCTGCCGACACAAGGGATACCCCGCATGGAAGGGGTCGAGAACAAACCCTGGATGATGCGAGAGTTTGCGCTGGTCGACGAAAACGGAAACCTCGCCAAATTCGGCCAAGTCATGTAGCCAGCCAGCACGGCCGAGAACCGCGGCGCCAGGCACGGCAGCCAAGCGGAGCCTAAGCCGAGACAAAGTGGCGGCCGGGCTCTGCCATCGTCACGTTCGGTGCTGCGCCCCTCGAGCTTCAGCTCTGAAGCCGCCGACTTTGAGAGTTAACCTTATCATTCGAGACCATAGCTGCTCGCCCATATCGCGCCCACTGCAGCCCGCAGTGCTCGATGACTGCCATCCACTTCGACGGGGAACGCAAAGATGACCACACCTGCGAACGCGCAGCCCAAACTTGCACAACGCATGCTCAGTTCACCCCCCGTTCGCGTCCTCTTGCTCGGGTTCATCTTGCTGCTGTTCATGTCCCTGAACACCGATGCGATGAAAAGCTATGCCGGTGAACCTGTCAAAGCGGTCATGCACATCGTCGCCTTGGCCATCGCCGGTTTCGCGGTGTATGTGGGCTACGCCGGGTTTTTCGAAAAACGTGCCGTATCGGAACTCGCCTTGCCCGGCTTCGGTCGAGAACTCGGCTTTGGTCTGCTCATCGGGGCCAGCTTGTATGCCGCCTGTGAAGTGATCCTGATGGCGCTCGGCATCTACCGAATCGTGGGTTTGAATCCCTTCAGCTATATGGTTCCGGCGATTGCCATGGCGATCAGTTCAAGTGTCTTTGAGGAGCTGTTGTTTCGAGGCGTGCTGTTCGGCGCGGTCGAGCAGTGGTTGGGCACTTGGGCAGCCCTGGTGGTGTCCTCGCTCGTATTTGGCCTGACCCATCTGATCAACCCGCAGGGCACGATTGAAGGCGCACTGTTCATCGCCGTCGAAGCCGGTGTCTTGCTGGCTGGAGCCTATATGCTGACCCGCAGGCTATGGGTCAGCATCGGCTTCCATATGGCCTGGAACTACACGCAGTCGGCCATTTTCTCCGGCATCGTCTCCGGCAACGAGGCTCAACAAGGCCTGATCCGATCCACCGTGAACGGCCCCAACTGGCTGACGGGAGGCAGCTTCGGCGTCGAGTCATCGGTACTTGCGCTGCTGCTCTGCACCACGACCGGCCTCGTGATGGTGGTGATGGCCGCAAAGCGCGGCAAGGTCTTGCCGCCGATTTGGAAGCGCCCGGTCAGCCCCGCAGCCACTCGCAAGGCGGCCTAAGCCTCGAATCGATTGGGCACACTGGGCAGACGCGCTGATCTGGAAGCTTGACCCGCAAAGGCAGCAAGACTGAATATGGCTCGCGTTTTCGAAAAGCTGAATTTGAAAGCACAAGACGAGATCCTCCTTGTCAACGTGCCGCCCTCCTTCGAGCCAGAGTTGCTGACGCTGCAGGGTGTGCGTGTTCTGCGTGATCCCAAGCAGGCCAAGTCGCTTCGATTCGCTCTGGCCTTCACGACTCAGCAAGCCGAGCTCGATGCCTTGAGCCAGCTCCTCACGGGCAAGGCCGAGGGCGACGCGCTGATCTGGTTTGCTTACCCCAAAGGCAGCTCCAAGTGCTTCAAATGCGATTTCAACCGGGATACGGGGTGGGACTCCATGCGAAGCGCGGGCTTCGATACCGTTCGGCAGATATCGATCGATGAAGACTGGACGGCGCTGCGTTTCAGGCGGTTGGAGTTCATCAGATCAAGCAGCCCGGCCAAGACCCGCGTTGTCGGCGAATAGGGCTAGTCTCTTATTCAAGCGGTGCACCCGGGACGTGCATCATGGCAGTCAAAGAACTTGAGAGAAAGGCCACTCGACCATGTCCATTGAATTGAGCAAAGAAGCCCGCAAAGAAGCAATAACCTCGATCGAGCGCTATTTCAGAGAGCAGATGGACGAGCCCATTGGCAATATCGCCGCGGGCGGGCTTCTGAGCTTTTTTCTCGAGGAGATCGGCCCAAGCATCTACAACCAGGCTGTTGCCGATGCGCAAGAGAAGTTGCAGGCCCGTGTCTTGGAGCTGGACATCGAAGTGCACGAAGACGAGTTCCAGTACTGGCGCAAATACGAGCGCCAAGGCAAGGGGCGCAAGTGAGGGGTCGAGTCGCCCAATGACCGGCCAGGGACCTAGCTCTATGGGGTCATGGCCCCGACAGCAACGGTCGGGGCTTGTGTCTGCGGCTGCCCCCTTGACCTTGGTCTATAGACCCATCTTTAAGCTCGGATCGCACCTCAACAAAAAGCGCGCTCCGGCGCGCCTCAGTCATGCGATCCATTGTTCTGCTCTTCTTGCTGCTCACCCTCCACGGGCTGTTCGCAGCGCCACTGCACGCCGCAGCGAATGCAGCGCCCAGTGCCACAGCCATCGCCATACCCAGCAACTTGCCCGAGGTGGGCTTTGCCATCCTCAAGACCTCGCGCGTCGCGGTGCGAGAGGCGCTGTTGGTGCCAGGCGGCAGCCTCAGCAAGGAGATTGACTCCAACTTTTCGGCCTTTTTGATCAAGCACCGGGACGAGTACTTTTTGTTCGACACCGGCATGGGGCGCCAGATCGATGCCCAGTATCGTGCGGACATGCCCTTGGGCTGGCGGCCCTTTTTCAAGTACGAAGCGCCGGTGCGGCCGGCGCGGGAGCAGTTGGAGCAAGCCGGTTTCTTCACGCAAAACAAGACTCTGAGTCGGGTGATCCTCAGCCACAGCCATTGGGACCACGCCGGCGGCGTGCTGGACTTCCCCGAAGCCAAGATCGCCATCGCCCCGGCCGAGATGGCGCTGGTGAAGAACCCTTCGCGCGGGCCAGGTGGCAGCTGGGCTTCGCAGATCGGCAGCGCGGCCATCCAATGGGAGCCGCTGCAGTTCCAGGCCAAGCCCTACCGCGGCTATGCGCAAAGCCTGGACCTGTTTGAAGACGGCCGCGTGGTGCTGGTGCCCATGCCGGGCCACACGCCAGGCTCCATTGGCCTGTTTTTGACCGTTGACAGCGGGCAGGTCTATTTCTTCATTGGCGATGTGGCCTGGACGGTGGAGGCCATCAAGGCCGGCGCGCCGAAGTTCTGGGCCGCCAGCGCCGTGGTCGACGGGCATGCCGAGCAAACGCACAAGAGCGTGGCGCAACTGCGCGCCACGCTGCAGCAGGAGCCTGGTCTGGTCTTGCTGCCGGCGCATGACAGCGCAGTGCAAGATCGGCTGGGCTACTTTCCGCAGTGGGTCAAATAGGCAAGTGCTCAGGGCGGGGGTTCACGCAAGCGAGCCAAGACATGCTGCAACTGCAGAAAAGACTCGGCGCTGTGCAAGGCGCGGGTGCCGGCGGTCTGCAACTCGCGCACATCTTGCGCCTCGATGGTGAAGGCGGTGGGCACGCGCAGCAGGCGGTCGCGGATGCGGTCATCGCGTTCGTCGTGCAGGCTCAGGTTGACGACGTGCAGTTGCGCATCGGCAGCAAAAGGGCTGCCCGGCTGGCCGCGGGTGCGGGCTAACTCCTGCCGCCAGCGCAGCAGGTCATCGCTCAATATGCCCAGCGTGACCTGCGAATCGCGTGCGCCCGCGCCGAAGATCAGCGACTCCAAAACCTGCCCGGTAGTGGGCACGCGGTCGCTGCTGTCGATGCGCTCGGCCAGGGCACGCTCGGAGTTCACCGTCACCAAGACCAACTGGCGAATCGAGCCCGGCGGCGCATCGGCAAAGTTGGCGTGCATGGAGCCGCTGGCCACCAAGCGGTCCAGCATCAGGCGCACGCCCAGGTTGTCGGTCACGCCGCCGTCGACCAAATGCACAAAAGGCCGCTCGGCAGCATTGCGGTAGCCCTCCACCGAGCGTTTCAGCAGCTGAGTGCGATAGCTGTGCTCCCCGTCCTGCAGGGTGCGCACCGGTCCAAGCGGGCAATGGCCGGCATAGTTGCGCACTGTCACCGGCGAGAGCAGCAGAGGTACGGCCGATGAGGCGGCGACGGCAAACGACAGCGGGGTGTTGTCCAGGTCGGAGCAGATCAGCTCAAACTGCTCGGCGGTGAAGTCAAAGGGCGCGCCGGTGGTGAGATCGGTGGCGGTGATCATCAACTCGGGCGCACCGGGACGTCGGCGCGCATCGGCAAAGCTCATGCCGCGATAGAGCTCATCGAGGCGCTCGGCCAAGATTTGCGTGCGACCATACCAGGGCGAGCTGAGCTGATAGAGCCGCTCCGGCCAAAGCAATTCCCGCAGCAGCCGACCTTCAAACGGTGCCAGCAAAAAGTCGGACTCGAAGCGCTCCAGGCACTCATCACCAAAAGCTGCGAAATGCGCCGCCAAGATGCTGCCACCCGAAACGCCGCTGATCAGACTCACCTCATCGAGCAGATTGGTGCGGCGATCGGGCAGCTCAAACTCAGCGGCTTTCAAGCCCTTGAGCACGCCCAGGCCAAAGGCAGCGGCCCGCGCCCCGCCACCGGAAAGTGCCACGGCCACCACCACCGGCCGAACGGGGCTGGCCTGGGGCGCGGCGGCGGCTTCTTGCGCGCTGACGGCGCGCGGCTGATTGATCCAAGGGCGATAGCTGGAGCAAGCACTCAGCAAAAAGCCTGCAGCCAACAGCAGCAAGGCCAGGTTCGCTCGCAGCAAGCCCTTCTTCATCAAACGGCCCATGCCTCAGGCCGGTTGCCAGGCCCCTAAGGCCAGCTGGACTTGCACAAAGGCTTGCAGCGCTTGGGCCTGCTGTGACAGGCTGCGCTGCCGGGCGTCCAGGCGCTGGGCCTCGGCGGCCAAGGTCTGCAGCCTGGGTTCCAGGCCCGCTTTGTGGCGCTCGCGGGCATAACGCTCGGCTTCGGCGGCTGCGCGCTCAGCCATCTGGGCGTCTTGCCATCCGTTCAGCTGAGCACTCCAGCCGCGCAGCGAACTTTCGGCTTCGGCCAGAGCCTGCAGCACGGTGTGTTCAAACTGGGCCCAGGCCCGCTCGCTGCCCGCGCGGGCGGCGGCTTCGCGGGCTTGGCGCCGGCCCGCGTCCAGCCAATCCCATTGCAAGGCCGGGCCTAGGGCATAACGCATCGCCCCGGCTTGGCCTAGGCGAGAGGCGCTCTCATTGAGACCCACCGTGGCCGCCAGGCTCAGGCGCGGCAGATGAGCGCGCTCGGCCAACACCACCTGGCCCAGGCTGGCGCGCAGTGCGGCATCGGCGCGCGCCACCTGCGGCAGGCGCTGCAGCAAGCCATCGCTGGAAGGCAGCGTTTGCTCAAGTGGCAGAGCCGGTAAGGCTTGCGGATGGCGCAGCGCGGCCAGATCAGCATCGGGCGTCGCCGGCGCCTCGCCGCAAAGCAGCGCAATCACCGCCAAGATGCGCAGGGTTTGTGCCTGCAGACCGGCGCGCTCGGCGCGGCGCAGCGCCTGCTCGGCCTCGGCGGCGCGCAGCTCGCGGGCATCGGCCAAGCCGGCCGTCAAGCGCGCTTGCAATTGCTGACGGCGCAGCTCGGCCACGGCCAGCTGCTGCGCGCTCAAGGCCTCCAGCTGCTGCGAAGCGCGCAGCTGCACATAACGGCTGACCAGCTCGGCTTGCAACAGAGCCTGAGCCGCCTGCGCGTCAGAGTTGGCCATGTCCAGCTCGCGCTCGGCGACGGCCTGAGCGGTGGCGACGCGGCCAAACAGGTCCAGCTCCCAGCTCAAGCTTTGGCTCAGGCCTATCAAGCGTTGCTCTGGCGGGCGAACCAGGGGCTCCAAGCCATAAGGATTCACTTCAGGAATAGAAAGCCGCTGCGCTTGCGCGCTCAGGCCCAGACTGCCCTGCGGCCCGCCTTCGCGGCGCGCCAGGCCGGCCATCGCGCGAGCCTCTTGCACGGTGGCCAAGGCAGCTTTGAGTTCCAGGTTGCGGGCCACAGCCTTTTGCATCAGCGCGTTGAGCTGCGGGTCTTGCAGGGGCAGCCACCATGCGCTGACGAGTTGAGAGTCGGCTGTGCGCGGCAGCTCCGCCGCGCCCGGCAGGCGACTGTCATGACGGGTTTGCAGCGAGGGCAACTGGCTGGGCGCTTCGACGGCAGCGCAGCCGCCTAGCAGCAGCACTGAAGCAAAGAGATGGGGGCGGATCGACAACATGAGATGAGCGCTCGGCGAGTTCAGCGGGTAGCCGGAGCCTGAGGCGCCGGCACGCGGTAAAAGGTGGCGTAGAGAGCCGGAATCAGCCCCAACGTGATCAAGGTGCCCAGGGCCAAGCCGCCCATCATCACCACGGCCAAGCTGGTCCAGACCGAGCCGCCAAAGAGATAGAGCGGCAGCAGGCCCAAGATGCACACCATCTTGGTCATCACGATAGGACGTAAGCGCTTGGAAGCCGCGTCTTCAATGGCACTGGCGGGCTCCATGCCGTGGGCAATGGCCTCGTCAATGGCGTCGAGCAAGAGCACCGCGTTATTGACGATGATGCCGGCCAGGGCCAGCAGACCCAAGGTGCCGACAAAGGTCAGCGTGGTGCCGCTGAGTTTGAGCGCCAGGGCCGCGCCGATGCTGACGAAAGGGATGCTGGCCAGCACGATCATGCTTTTGCGCAGGCTCTCAAACTGCCACACGAAGAGCAAGAACATGGCCACCACGCAGACCGGCAGCAGGGCCAAGATGGCCTCATTGGCGCTTTGGTTTTCTTCGATCTCGCCGCCCAGGGCCACGCTGACGCGGCCATCGGCCTGCAGCTCTTGCAAGACCTTGTGCACTGATGCGGCCACGCCCTCGGCCGTCATGCTTTGGTGCTTGGCGTTGACGGTGACGGTGCGCTCCTGGTTGTGGCGCTGGATGACCGAAGGCTGCGAGCGCAGTGCCACCTTGGCGACCTGGCCCAGCGGCACGGCGCCAGAGCCGTCAGCCTTTTGAATCGGCACGGCGGCCAGTTGCTCGATGCGCTGGCGCCACTCGGCCCCACCGCGCAGCAGCACGGGCAGCACGGTGTCGCCTTCACGGAAGCCGGTCACAGCGCTGCCGGCGAGCAGCAGGTCCAGGCTGCGGGCGATGTCGCTGGTGCTGACGCCGGCCACGGCGGCTTTGGCCTGATCCACTTGCACGTCCACACGCAGGATCTGGCGTTCGGCGTCGCTGTTCACCTCCACCATGCCAGTCTGCGCCTGCAGCGCTTGCATCAGCTTGTCGGCGGCGGCGCGCTGGCTGTAGCCATCGCCGCTGCTGAGGCGGAACACGGCCAAGCCGGACTCCGACGAGCCCATGGAGAAGCGCTTGGGCTCAAAGCGAACTTCCGGGAAGCGCTCGGCCAGGGTCTGGCGCAGGCGCTCAATCGCCGCAGCATGGGTGCTGCTCGGGTCCAGCGTCAGCACCGCATAAGCACGGTGGCCGGCCGGTGTGGGCGGGTTCAGCGCCAAGATGAAACGCGGCCCCCCATCCCCCATATAGACCGCATGGCTGATCACTTCGGGGAAGGCCTTGCGCTCGCTCAGCGCTTTGCTGATAGCCGCCGTGGTGGCCTGTGTTTGATGGGTGCTGGCATCCGGGCTCAGCTCGATGGCCATTTGCAGCTGCTTGCGCTCGGAGGCCGGCATCAGCTCGGACGGCACATGCGTGAACAAATAGCCGGCCAGCGCCAGGAAGGCCAGCATGGTGCCGATATAGAGCGTCTTGTGGCCCAGCACCCAACGCACCTTGCCGCGGTACCAGCCCGTGAGCGCCTCAACAGCGCGAGCGGTACGGCTGAGCTCGGCATGGTGATGCGCAAAGCGCTGGCACAGCAGCGGCGTCACGGTGACGGCCAAGAGCAGTGAGAGCAGCAGCGCAATCGCCATCACGATGCCCATGCTGCGCAGGTACTCGCCGGTTTCGGTCTTGCTCAGCACCAGCGGCATAAAGGTCAAGATGATGGCCAGCGAGGACACCAAGAGCGGCACGAACATGGTGCGCCCCGCTTCCGCAGCCGCTTCTTCGCGCGGGTGACCCAGACTCAGGCGGCGCTCCATGTCTTCGGCCACGACGATGGCGTTATCGACGAACAGGCCCAGGGCGATGATGATGGCGCCGATGGAGATGATGTGCAGGTCAATGCCCAGCAACTTCATGGCCACCAAAGCACCCAAGACCGTGGTGGGCACGATGGCGCCGACGATCAGCCCGGTGCGCAGTCCCAGAAACAGCACCACCACGGCCATCACGATGACGGTGGTTTCCATGAAGACCTGACCCACCTGCTTGAGTTGCTTTTTGACGATCTGCGCCTGATCGGTGATGGGCACCAGGCCCATGCCCACCGGCAAAGCGCGCTCCAGCGTCTGCACCTTGGCGCGCAGGCGGTCGGCGAAGCTGGTGACGTTCAGGCCAGGGTCCATGGACACGGCCAGCACCACAGCGGATTGGCCGTTCACATAGGCCGCCGTTTGCGGCGGATCTTGCGGCACCCGCTCAATTCGGGCGAGCTGAGCCAGCGGCACGAAGCCGCCGCGCGGCAGGGCGATGGGCGTGCTGCCCAGTTGCTCCGGGCTTTCGGCATCGCCGCTCACGCTGATCGCCAGCTCGCTGCCGCCCACCTGCACAAAGCCGGCCGGGGCCAGCACATTGCGCTTGGACAGGGCCTGGGCAACAAGCAAAGGACTCAGTCCGCGCGCTTGCAAAGCAGCCAGGTCCAGCACAATTTGCACCTGCTCTTCACGCACGCCGTGCAGGCTCACCCGCTCCACACCGGGCAGTTGATAGAGCTGGTCGCGCAGCTGGCGCGCCTGGGTGCGCAACTCACCGGCGCTGTAGTCGGCGCCGGTCAGGCCCAGAGTGAGCACCGCGACGCGGCCGAACTCATCGTCCACCAAGGGGCCGATGGCGCCCTCGGGCAGCGCGGGCTTGAGCTCATTCATTCGCGTGCGCAGGCGCTGCCACACCGCCGGCAGGGCCGCTGGACTGACGTTCGCTTCCAACTCCACATAAGTGAAGGAAAAGCCGGGGCGCACCGTCGTTTTGACGCGTTTGACCTCGGGCAGAGACAGGATGCTTTCTTCGGTGGGCCGGGCCACCAGTTGTTCCATGCGTTCCACCGAGGCCCCGGCCACCGAACTCATGACGGTGGCGGTGCGGATGGTGATTTGCGGCTCTTCGGTAGACGGGAAATCCAACGCCAGCCACAGGCCGCACAAGACCAGGGCCAGCGCGCTGAGGAAGGTGAAGCGGGGGCGCTTCAATGCCAAGACGGCCAAGCTGCTCATGGGGCCTGCTCCCGGTGAGCCTGGGCCAACTGATTCACCGGCTTCACGCGGCTACCGGGCTGGAGCTGATGCGCACCAGCCAACACCACGCGATCGCCGCGCTTCAGGCCGGCGCTGACCTCCACCCAATCACCGTCGGTGCGACCCAACTGAACCTCCGTGGTTTCGACATGCTGGCCATCGGCAGCCAAACGCAAAACGCGGGCCTTGTTGGCTGTGGCGCCGGCTAGCACCGCACGAAGCGGCACTTGCAGCGCGGCGGCGTTGTTGTCGGCGCCTGCCAGCTGGACCGTCCAGGTGGACCCCACGGCCGCGGAGGCCGGCGCGGCCAAGTGCAGCTGGCGCAGGCCGCCCGCTTGCAGACGCTCACCCAAGCGCAGCACGCGGCTGGCATGGCGCTGCTGGCCTTGCACCAAGGTGACTGGCTGGCCGAGCTTGATCGGCAAAGACTCCGGCACGTTCAAGAGCAACTCGCGGCCAGCGCCATCCATGGTCAGCACCGGTGCGCCAGGCGCCACCGCTTGGCCTACTTCCAGGTTGCGGCTGGCCAACACGCCATCGATCGGCGCGCGCAGCTCCGCTTGCTTCAAGGTCCATGTCGCAGCATCGCGCTGCGCCTGGGCCGCTTTCAAGCTGGCCTCGGCCGCTGCCAACTCGGCTTGCACGCCGGTCCATTCCGCCGGGCTGGCCGCATCAGCAGCCTGAGCTTGACGCATGCGCTCCACACGCAGACGCAGCTCCGCGCTTTGCGCCTGGGCACGCAGGATCTCCGCCTCGGCGGCTTTGGCTTGCGCCTGCAAGGGTCGGCTGTCCAGCTGCGCCAGCACATCGCCCTTGCGCAGCGGGGCTCCCACATCCACCAGCACTCGGCTGAGCACCCCATTCACCGCAAACGCCAGCTCGGCACGCTGAGCGGCCCGCACCTCGCCCACAAAGGTTAAGCCATTGGCCTCTGCGCTGCGCACCTCGGCCACCAAGGCGGGGCGCGGCGCGGCGGCATCGGGCTCATCTGCGCCGTCCTCACAAGCCGACAGGGCAAGCAAAAGGCCGGGCAGCAGCAGGGCCCAAGGGTTCACGGCCGAAGACCGCGACAAGACAAACGAAAGAGATTTCACAACACGCTCCAGGCCTTTGGCCGCCAAGTTCACCCAAGCTTCGGGAACCCATACGGGCCTCTATGCAAGGGCGGGACTCTAGGGCCGAGCTCTGGTAAACCCGGGGACATTTGCGGCCAAGCAAGGGGCATTGCTGGCCGTTCCGAATCCCCCTTTACGGTGGGTCGCGAAGTCATCAAATGCACATCAAAGTCAGTTACTCTGCGCGAGTACGCGGAGTATCAGCGTTATGCTCCAAACGCCCTATTTCAAGCCGGCCGCCTCGAAAGAGCCCTTTGTTGACACGGGCTGCGCGCCAAACGAAAACGGCCAAAGCCGGCACTTTCTTTTTGGTCCATGGCGCGCCAAGATGCTTGCTACCCGGCCTCACGCTCTGAAGCCCTGAAGCCTTGATGCCCATTCCCCCCTGTTTTTTGACTGATGCCTCGCCCTCTCGCCTATCGCCCTGAACAAGGCCCCATCGACCCCCGCAAGCAAGCCCGGCTCGTCCCCTACCTCTCACGCTCATTGCTGGCGTTCGCAGAAGACCGTGGCGTGTCGGCTGACAGCCTTTGCCGTGGGCTGGGCTTCAGCCCTGACGAGCTGAATCAGCACGACTTCCTGCTTTCACACCAACAAGCGCGGACCTTGATCTTGCGGGCCCAGCGCCTGCTGAAAGACCCAGAACCCGCGCTTGGCCTGGCCCTGGGCGCGCGACAAACTCCCCATGCCTGGGGCCTGACCGGTGTCGCCATGCAAACCTGCGAGACCCTGGGCCAAGCGATACATCTGGCGCTGGAGAACCAAGGCCACGCGGGCAGCATTCTTGAGCACCGCCTGTCTCAGACCGGAGCCTTGGCGCATCTGAGTGCCGAACCCCGGCAATTCGACCTGCAGATCGAGCCGTTCTTGGTGGAGGAGTCTTTTGCCAGCTCGGTGGCGATCTTGCGCTTTTTGGTCGGGCCGCATTTCAACCCGTCTCGGGTGGAGTTCGCCTTTCCTAGTCACGGGCATGATGCGCTGTACCAGCGTTTTTTCCGCTGCCCGGTGCATTTCAAGGCCAGCGCCCATCGGCTCTCGGTGGAGCTGCGCTGGTTTGAGGAAAAGTTACCGGGCTATGAGCGCGGTGCCAGCGAATTGGTGCGCGCCCAACTCAGCGCCATGCTGCGAGCCAAACCGCAGCAGGATGAGCTGCTTGAAAGCCTCTCGCAACGCATGCGCATCGGCATCGAGGAGCCGCCCCGTCAAGGCGAGTTGGCCCAGCAAATCAACATCAGCGCGAGAACCTTGCGTCGCCGCCTGGGCGAACAATCCACCAGCTTCTTGGAGTTGCGCGATGCGGCTCGTTTTGAGCGCGCCCGCGATCTGCTGAAGAACTCGGAGATGACGGTCAACGAGATCGCGGATCTGGTGGGCTATGCCGACGCGCGGGCCTTCCGCCGCGCCTTCAAGCGCTGGTCCGGCATGCTGCCCTCGGCCTTCCGCTCCGCCTAGGCGAGGCCAAGCCGAGTCACGCTGAAGACCACTCCGGCGCCGCTTTTCTGGGGAAAAGATAGTGAAAAAGTGGCGCCAATTCGGCCCTGTCATCGATAGACACGCCGATCAGCAGATAATCGCGCCCCCTTCTCGGGATTTTTTTGCGTACCCACTGGATATCTGATGAACAAAAGTGAACTGATCGAAAGCATCGCCACCAAGACTGGCTCGACCCGTGCTGTGGCTGGCGCCGCGCTGGATGCTGCCCTGAGCTCGATCACCGAAGCCCTGGTCGCTGGCGACTCCGTGGCCTTGGTGGGCTTCGGCACCTTCAAGGTCGGCGAGCGCGCTGCCCGCACCGGCAAGAACCCTTCGACCGGCGAAGCGCTGGAAATCGCAGCGGCCACCGTGCCTAAATTCACCGCCGGCAAGGCGCTGAAGGACGCGGTCAACGCCAAGAAGTAAGTCTTCCCCCGCGGAAGGCCGGGCGCCGTCCTTGCGACGAGCGCCTATTTTTTTGCCCGCTACTTGCCAGGCCCGGCGCCAGGCAGCAAGGCCTTGGCCGCCTCAATGCGCAGCGCCATGGGCTGCTGCGCGTCGTTCATGACGCGCAGCAAGAAGGCGCGCGGGTCTTGTTCAAACACGGACTCGACGGGAGGCAGACACTGCGCCTCAGCGCGCGGCTCACTCTTAGGCAGCAAGGGCGCGGCACTGGCCACCCCATTCAGCTGCAGCAAGGCCGCGCTCAGCTGCGCCCGGCTGATGCAAGCCAGGCGGGCCAGCACATCGGCTTGCGCATCCGGGCCCGGCTCGGTGTCCAACCAGGGCTCCTCGCTGAAGACGGGCGCCAAGTCGGGCGCCACAAAGGCCGACCACTGGCCGGCCGCGGCCAGCTGCGGCGGTAAGGCGGGCACCTCGCCAGCGCCTTGCGACGAGCGAGGCCACAGGCACAGTCGGGCCGCTTGTTCTGCGGGCTTGAGCGCCGGCAAATAGACCCGGCAAAGCGCCCGCATCAACTCGGCAGCCTGAGGTGCCAAGTCATCCTCGGCCAGCGCAAACCAAAGCTGAAAACCGTCCTGACCCGACACCGCAATCGCCGGCGCCGGCAGGCCCAGATCGGCCTGCACACCGCGCCAAACCGCGCCCAAGGCGCGCCACTCGGCGGGCTTGGCCAAGCCCAACAGCGCAGCACGCGGCCCCAGCCTAAAGTCGCCTCTCGCGCCATAAAGGCGTTGCAGTTCTTGTTGCAGTCGGTTCATGGGGCGCTATTTTGCGCTGTCGGCCACCATCCGCGTCGTCATCGGATCGGGGCCGAGCACCCATTCACGCATCAGCGCCAGCGGCAATGGCCCCTGCTTGAGCACGCGGTCATGGAATTCGCGAATATCGAAACGCTCGCCCTCCTGCGCTTGCGCCTCGCTGCGCAGCTGCCGTAACAACACCGCCCCAAGCTTGTAACTGATGGCCTGAGCGGGCCATTGACGCACTCGCCGAATCTCCCGCTCGGCGAGTGCCGGCAGCATAGGCAGCTGCTCTCGCCAGTAGGCCTGCGCATCGGCCTCGCTCCAGCCTTGCGCATTCAGCCCCACATCAAGCACGACCCGGATCGAACGTACCAAATCCCATTCGATCGCCCCCAGCGCGTCGCCCGCTTGCTGGAACAAACCCAACTCGGCACCGTACTCCTCAACATAAGCGCCCCAGCCCTCGGCATAGGCCGAATAGAAGCCATGAGCTAGGCCGAGCGGGCAGCCTCGCCCGGCCAGGGCATAGCGGCTTTGATAGTGATGGCCTGGCGTGCTTTCATGCAGCAGCAGCCAGTCCACATTGCGCCGGCCATAGCCCTGAGCGCCTTTGTTGAAGTAAAAGCTTGACTCTTCGGGCTCGTAATAGCCATCAACCGGGAGCGCTGTCCCCAGCGTAGAGGCTTTGATCGCCGGCCCCTGAATACCGGTGGCCACAAAGAGCTGCGGCATATGCCGCTCCACGATGGTCTGGCGGGCTTCGTAATCGGCCTGCGGCGTGCTGCCCTCGGGGTAACGGAAGGCAGGGCTGGCCAGGTAAGCGGCGAACTCGGCATCCCGATCTGCATAGCCCATGCGCGCTTGCAACGCCCGATAGCGGGCTTGGGCACGTGCCAGCTCGGCCCGACCCAGGGCCATCAAGTCTTCAGGCCGACTGTCTTGCGTCAACCAGGCTTTACGCAGCCAGCGATACCAGTCTTGGCCCAAAGCGCTCTGCGCCAAGCCCTGCTCTGACAAAACCGCAGCGGCACCCAAGGCTCGGTAGCGCTCCAACACCTCCAACTTGTGCAGATGCAGGTCCAGCTCAAACCCGACCTGCCCCAGTTGCAAACGTTGGCAGGCACTGGCTTGTTGCAGGCTCACCGCCTGCACGGCCTGGAACTCTGCCCTCAGCGCCTGGAGCGCTTGGCGCTGCGCGTGCAGGTCGGTCGATTGATTGATCTTGTTGATGCTCTTGACGAAGGACAACTCCATTTCACCGCCCAGGCCCAATTCACGATGCGTTTGGCTATAGGCAGCGAGAAAGGCTTCGATCTCGGCAGGCAAGGCGCGAGGCGTTTCGGCCCAACTGCTGCCGACCGGCAAGAAAGCCCCCAGGCACACAGCCAAGACAGCAAGAAAAGCAGGGCGAAAAGTGGCGAACATGGATGAGAGCGGCAAGCAAGGAGCCCGCCAGTATGGTCCAGCCCATCCTCAACTGCCGAAGGTCAGGCCTCTGGGCGGGGCGGTATGAGTTCAATCACGGGTCAGCGAGCGCAGGCCCTGCTTCGCCCCAAGGGATACTGCTCCTCATGGCCCCAACTTCCTCCCAAAAGCCCGACCTCGCCTCCACTCGCCTCTACCCTTGGCTTTTTGTCGCCCTCTGGAGCACTGGATTCATTGGCGCCAAATACGGCCTGCCCGATGCCGAGCCGCTGACCTTCTTGACGATTCGCTATGCGCTGGTGCTGTTCTTGATGGGCGCCATCGTGCTGTGGACACGCGCGCCTTGGCCGCCTCTCGGCAGGGCTTGGGGGCATATCGCGATCTCGGGCTTGCTGGTGCATGGTGTGTATTTGGGCGGCGTGTTCACCGCGATTGGCCACGGCCTGCCTGCCGGCATCACCGCCTTGGTCGTCGGCTTGCAGCCCCTCCTCACAGCGCTGGGCGCAGGGCTTTTCTTGGGCGAGCGGGTGCGTGCGACCCAATGGTTAGGGCTGGCACTGGGTTTGCTGGGCGTGGGCCTGGTGCTGGCGCACAAAGTGGCAGCGGGGCTCAGCAACGCGGCGCTGTTGATGATGTTGCTGCCCGCCTTGCTGGCCTTGTTGGGCATCACCGCAGGCACGCTCTACCAAAAGCGCTTTTGCCCAGGCTTTGATCTGCGCACCGGTTCACTGATCCAGTTTCTGCCCTGCTTGGCGCTGACGGGCTTGGCCGCCTGGCTCAGCGGCGAGACGCTGCAAGTGCATTGGAGCGGCGCTTTTGTCTTCGCCTTGAGCTGGCTGGTGCTGGTGCTCTCGCTGGGCGCGGTGAGCTTGCTCAATGTGTTGATCCGCCAAGGCAGCGCCATCCATGTGGCCAGCTTGTTCTACCTGGTGCCACCGACCACGGCGGTCTTCGCCTGGGCGCTTTTTGGTGAAACGCTCACCGGCCTTGCATTGCTGGGGATGGCGGTCACAGTGTTTGGGGTCTGGCTGGCAAGGCGCTAAAGGCTCTGCTCAGAATAAAAAAAGGCCCGGCAATGCCGGGCCTTGTCTTTCTTCGCAGGCAAGCAGGCTCAAGCCTTTGGCGGTCTCAGGACAAAGCCCAAGCCACGCTCGCCCAACTCAGGCTGACTTAGGCAGCCTTGCGACGACGCGAGGCCAGGCCGACAGCGCCCAGGGCCAGGCCGACCAGGGCCAGCGAGGCTGGCTCAGGGACGTTGACCGGAGGAACAGGCTTGTCAGCGTAGGTGTAGACGATTTGCGCGCCGCAAGCGGCTTGGGTGTTCTGAGTGCTGGCAATATTGCCGCCACCGCCAGTGATGCCAATGCCGCTGAGCGAACTGCAGCTCAGGTCAAATTGACCACCGCCGGCCTTGGTGAAGCTGGACAAAATGCCGTTCAACTGCGAGGTCCAGTTGACGGAATCACTGTCCAGCAACGGGCCGAAGGACTGGGTGGCGCCGGCGGCCAGGCTCACAAAACCGGTTTCTGCGCTCAGGGAAACCAAGGGAGTAGACCCGAGCAAGCTATTCAAGGACAGCAGATCGCTCGAGAACGACAGATCCGTCGTAGCGACCGCCTTGGTGGTTTGGCTTTGAGCCGCGTTATTGGTCAAAGACAAGCGCGTGGTGTTGTTGCCAGAGAAAGTCAGGCTGACACTGGTCAGATTGCCCAAGTTGGTGTCAAACAGGCCCAGCTTGCCGGTCTGGCTGATTTCAGTGGTTTGCAGCGGGTTGCTGAAGTCGAAGGACAGAGTGCCGGCATTGGCAGCCGTGGCAGCAAAAACGGTGGCGCCGAGCAGGGCGACGATCTTTTTCATTTACAAAACTCCCTAGGGTGAAAATTTACAACATGCACAAGTTCATAACTTGAAGCCTGAGCGTGTCATGAGCATGCAATTCGCATGCCAAATCACCACCCAACGGCCGATCACCCAGCTGGCAGGGCTTTCAAGAATTCGCCGCCACCGAACACTTTCCCAAGTGTCAAATTTCTCGACAGTGGGAATTCACAAATCACAAAAAGACGCCTATTTTCGAAGTTATTTCAAAGCACCAAATCAACCCCTAACTTGTCAGTCATCAGTCCAGTGACGCTGTTTATTCAAGTTATGTGTCGAGCCTTTTTTTGGATTGAGGCACACCTGGTCTTGCCTCTCAATTAGTCTGAGAGAACACCGTCCCGCGATTGATTGGCCTCAGAAACTCAGCACAAATGCCGCCCCACCCTCCAGAGGCCGCACATAACGCACGCGGCCGCCCATGCCGTGTACCAGCTGGCGCACCACGGTCAAGCCGATGCCTTGGCCGCCCTCACGGGCGCTGAAAAAGGGCAAGAAGATCTTGCGCTCCAGGCCGGGCGGAACGCCAGGGCCGTTGTCTCGAACGCTGATCTGCAAGCGGCCGCCGCGGCCTTGGCGTGCCGTCAGCCAGAGACGCGGCGGCAGTTCTTGCTCAGCGCAGGCTTGCTCGGCGTTGTGGATCAAGGCCAGCAAGGCCTGCTCCAGCTGGCCTTCGTCAGCGTTCAGTCGCAGCCCCGGCTCACTGACCTCGAAACTCAGCTGACCACCTACCCGCTCCCAGGCGGGCGCGACTGCCAAGCGCAAGCGCTGAAACAGAGCGTGCAAGTCCACCGGCGCCAAGACCGGCGCCGGCCATTGGCTGACCCGTCGATAGGTGGCCACAAAGCGCGACAAGCCCTCGGCACGCTGCGCTATGCCGTCCAAAGCGCTGCGCAGATCGGCCTCGACCAGCGGCGGCTCGTCCAGCAACATTTGCGCGGTCTGGCTCAGGCTCTTGATGGGGGTGAGCGAGTTCATGATCTCGTGGGTCAAGATCTGAACCAGTTGCTGCCAGGCCTGCAGCGACTCACCTTCCAGCTCCCGCTCCAGCGGCACCAGCACCAAGAGGGTCTGGCCCTGTCCGTCGAGCGAGAGGGTTTGCATTTGCAACTGCCAGCGCTCGCTGCCGCGTTCGGTGTCCAGGCTGACGGGGCCGCTGCGCTCGGCGCTGCGCAAGAGCTGCTGCAGCGCCGCCGCCTCTCTCACGCCGCCGGGCGCTGCCAAGCGACGGGCGCGATTGCTCAAAGCACGCAGATCGCCCTCATGGCCCAGCACCCAGGCGGCGACCGGCAGGTGTTCGAACTGCGCTTGCAAAAGATGAAGCCGCTGCAGATCCAGCGGCTGCGCGGGCTCGGCAGGCAGCAGTTGCGGCTGCAAACGCCGCTGCCGCAAGGCCCTCGCCATCGGCCAAGCCAGCGCCAAGCCCGCAGCGAACAAGAGCAGCACCGGCACCCCATCTCTCAGCGCCAAGCTGGGCTGAGCCGCGGCCCGGTAAGCCAAGGCGCCAGCGCCACCCCAGAGCAGCGCCAGCAGGCCGAGGCGAATCGATTCAAAGCCCATGCTTGTCCAAACGCCGGTACAGCGCCGCGCGTGAGAGGCCCAGGCTACGCGCCGCCGCGCTGAGATTGCCCTCGGCCGCCGCCATGGCCGACAGCAGGGCCGCGCGCTCCTGAGCAGCCAGGGAACGATCGGTTTCTTCAGACGGAATCAGGTCGTGCGCCGAAGCTGCGGCGGGAGCACGGCCTTGGCCTTGCTGTTCATAGCGCTGCAAGGCCTCGCGGCAGGTGGCGATCAAGCGCGGGTTGTCCCAGGGCTTGGTGATGAAGTCAAAAGCGCCGCGTCGCAGCGCTTGCACCGCCAACTCGATTTCGGCGTAAGCCGTCATCACCACCACCACCGGCGGCGCGGCTCGGGCCAGCACCTCGCTCAGCAGCTTCAGCCCTTGTTCGCCGTCCGTGCGGCCAGGGCCGAAGTTCAGGTCCAAGAGCAGCAAGCTGGGCTGGAGCTTGTCGAGCGCAGCCATAAGCTCGGCCGGCCGGCGCAAGCAGGTGATGGGGGCCACGCGGCGCTGCAGCAGCAATTGAGCCGCCAGGCCGACGCCAGGGTCGTCGTCAAGCAGCAAAAGGCTGTGGCGTGGTGTCAGGAGGAGGTCGTCGTCTTCTTCATTCACGGCCTGCAGTTTCGCAGTTTGAGACGCGCGCGCGCCAGACCGGTGTTCGGAAACGGACAGGGGGCTTGGCCGCCACGCGCCCTGCGCCGATGCTGCGAAGCCTGCACCCCTCATTTCTTTGACCGACCGAATCAGGACTCCGCATGATCGAACTCAGCCAACTGAGCAAACGCCACCGCGCCGGTGACGTCGAAACCACCGCCTTGAACGCCATTGACCTACGCATTGAAGCGGGCGAGTACGTAGCCATCACCGGCCCCTCGGGCTGCGGCAAGTCCACCCTCTTGGGGCTCTTGGGCTTGCTGGACCGGCCCAGCAGCGGCAGCTACCGACTGGAGGGCGAAGACATCAGCCGCAAGTCGGCGCGCGAGTTGGCCGCTATCCGCCGAGGTCGCATCGGCTTTGTGTTCCAGAGCTTCAATCTTGTGGACGACTTGAGCGTGCGAGACAACATTCAGCTGGCCTTGCGCTACGGCTCCATGCCGGTGGCGGGTCAGCGGGCGCGGGTGGACGAGGTCTTGCATCGCCTGGGCCTGGCGCACCGTGCCGAGCACAGACCCAGCCAGCTCAGCGGCGGCCAGCAGCAACGCGTGGCCATTGCCCGCGCCATCGCCGCCCGGCCGGCACTGCTTTTGGCGGACGAGCCCACCGGCAATTTGGACAGCGCCCATGGCCAGGAAGTGATGCGCCTCTTGCGCGAACTCAATGAAGAGGGCACGACCCTGGTGATGGTGACCCACAGCCCCGAGCATGCGGCCCTGGCCTCGCGCACCGTTCGCTTGCTGGATGGCCGGGTGCTGGTGGACGCCCACACGGAGCAGTACGCATGAGTGCCCCCATGAGTATCCAATGGCCTGCCCTGCTCCGCGAAGCCTGCGCCGGCTTGGCCCAGCGCGCCTCGGCCACCTGGGTGTCTTGCGGCGGCATGATGTTGGCCATGGCGGCCTGCGCCCTGGTGGCGGTCTTGGCGCTCTCGCGTGCCGCCATCGACCCCGGCGTGCCCGAGCCCGAGCGGGTGGTGATGCTGGACTTCATGAGCCATCAGCCCGGCGAAGAGGCGCGCTGGCAACTGGCCTCGCCGGCCGGCCTGGTGCCGCTGCTGAAGAGCCGCGGCCTGCCGCTGGAGCTGATCAGCCGCAGCAGCAGCGCCGGCTTCACCTTGCAGCTGAATGCCGATGGGCAAAACCGTTTGGAGGTGGTGCGCGTGCTGGCGGCCGACCCGGATTTGGCGCCGCTGATGGGCATCAAGGCTCTGCACGGCGATTTGCCGGCCACGCTGCGCCGCCGCGACGCGATTGCGCTGACGCCCAAGCTGGTTCACAAGCTCTGGGGCGAGCTGCCGCTGGCCGAGGCCTTGGGCCGCACGGTCGAATGCCGGGGCAAGGCCTATCAGGTGACGGCGGTGATTCCGGCCATCGACTCGCGCAGCAGCCTGAACGCCGCACACGAGGCCATGGCCAGCTTTGAACTGGAAGGCACCGACTTCCGCGGCGGCATGTTCGACAGCCCCGAGGCGGTGGAGAGCATTCACCAAGGCAATGCCCAGATCTACGCCCGCTTGCGCCCCGGCACCCGGCCCGAGCAAGTGCTGCCGCTGCTGGAGCAGGCCTACCAGGCCCACCCGCTTTACGCCAAGCTGCCGGCCGAATGGAAGGACAAGAGCCCCAGCAAGAAAGCGGTCGAGTTTCGCGTTCTGCCCCTGACGCAATTGCCGCTGGAAGGTCAAGCCATGGTGTGGGACTTGCTGCTCGCCTTAGGCGCCGCAAGCGCTCTGCTCTTCATGCTGGCCGCCATCAACAGCATGAATCTGCAAACCGCGCAGCTGCTGCAGCGCCGGCGCGAGACCGCGCTGCGCCGCAGCCTGGGCGCCACCGGCTTTGACTTGCTCAAGCTCTGGAGTCTGGAACTCTTGCTGAGCCTGCTGATCAGCGCGGCCGGCGCCGCCCTGCTGGTGTGGTGGTTGGCCCCGGCGGTGGCCGACTGGCTGGGCCTGAGCGCCGAGCGGCCGATTCTGGACGCCCTGCCTTCGCAGGTCTTGCTGGGCCTGGGCGCAGCAGTCCTCGTGCTGCTGCCTTTGAGCTTGGCCTTGCCGGCCGGCATGGCGTTGCGCCAGGTGCCGGCCCCGGCTTTGCAGGGCCGCACCGCCAGCGAAGGACCGTGGGGCCGGCGTGTGCGCCAAGGTCTACTAACTCTGCAACTGTGCGGCGCCTTGCTGCTGCTGGCGCTGACCGGTGTGTTGAGCCTGCAGCATCGGCATATGGTGATGGCGGACCGCGGCATTGAAACGCAAAACCGCTTGGTGCTCAGCGCCATTGTCGAACGCGACTTTGTGCCCAAGATGGATGCCTTTGCCGAAGGACTGCGCCAGCATCCGGCCATCCAGCATTTCGCTTTCAGTTCGGCCCGCCCGGCCATGGACACCGATGGCCCCAGCGAGTTTCATGTCGGCCCCAAAGGCGACAAGCAAATGCTGCGCATGACCATCGCCTCGCCCAGCTTTTTTGACACCTATGGCATCAAGGTGCTGGCCGGCGACCCGAAGAGCGGCAGCGGCGAGGGGCGCTTGGTGATCGACGCCAAGGCCGCGCGCCTGCTCGGCTTTGCCTCGCCGCAAGCCGCTGTGGGCGCGGTGCTGCGCGGCGGCGGTGACCTGGCCAAAGAAGGCCAGGAGCAGCGCCGAGTGGTGGCGGTGGTGAATGACATCAAGCAAGAGTCGGCCCGCGAGGCGGCCCGCCCGCAAGGCTTCATGCTCAGCGACGAGCCGCAGTGGGACCTGACCGTCTATGGCCCCGACCCGGTCGCCCTGCGTCAGGCCTTGGAATCGGTATGGACCAGCCATGGCCCGCCGCTGGCGCATCTGATCTGGACGGCCGATGAGCAGCGCGCCCGTGTCTACCACCTGGAGAAGCTGCTCAGCTGGCTGCTGGCTGCTGTGGCCTTGGTGGCGGTGGGCGTGGCCATGTTGGGCGCCTATGCCTTGGTCGCCGACACCTTGCGCCGCCGCCGTACTGAGCTGGTTCTGCGCCGTTTGCATGGCGCCGGCCATGGCGCCATTGCCCGCGAAGTGGCGGCCGAGTTTGCGTGGCCTTTGGCGCTGGCGGCCTTGATCGGTCTGCCGCTGGCCTGGCTGTTGGGCCAAGGCTATCTGAGCGAGTTTGTCGACCGCATCGACCTGGCCTCGGGCCTGCTACTGCCGCTGGCATCGGCTGCCATCCTCACCCTGCTGGTCACCGCCCTGGCGGCCCTGCGCCATGTGCGGCTGGCCCTGGCTTTGCAGCCGATCGAGGCGCTGCGCTGAGCGAGGCTTGTTCTGACGGGGAAGGCGCCAAGGCTATGTCTTGGCGCCTTCACTTCTCCGCGCCTTTGCGCCCACTCGCCACAGCGCTGATCCCACTCGCCCCATCCGGCTTGGCCTGAGGCACCTGGCGCGGCGATGCTGGCGGCATGGAACACACACCTCCTCCTCAAGCCCGCCTCGCCGCAACAGACGGCCAGCGCCTGTTCTTCCTGGATTGGCTGCGCATTCTGGCGTTTGCGCTGCTGGTGCCTTATCACGTGGGCATGTACTACGTGAGCTGGGGCTGGCATGTCAAAAGCCCGGCCGCCAGCACCGCTTTGGAGCCCTTCATGCTGCTGAGCGCGCCTTGGCGCTTGGGCCTGCTGTTCTTCATTGGCGGCGTGGCGCTGGCGCAGGCTTGGGGCCGCTCGCCTGCGGGCCTGCTGCGCCGCCGCAGCGCGCGCTTGCTGCTGCCCTGGTTGTTTGGCATCTTGCTCATCGTGCCGCCGCAAAGCTATATTGAGGTGATCCACAAGCTGGGCTACTCGGGGTCTTACCTCGAATTCATGCGGCTCGCGCTGCGAGGCTATGGCGGCTTTTGCCGTATCGAAGAGGGGCGCCGGCAATGCCTGAGCCTGCCGGCCTGGAACCACCTTTGGTTTCTGCCCTATCTCTGGCTTTACGGCCTGATCGCCTGGGTCCTGATGCGCCGCCTGCCGGCATGGCTGGACACAACATCCCAGCGTTTGGCCGCGCTCGGGCCCGTGGCTGTGCTGCTGGGCTTGAGCCTGCCGCTGGTGCTGGCTCGGCAGCTGGCGGGCGCCTTTCCGTCGACTCACAACCTCACCTGGGATTGGTACAACCACGCCCAGTACCTGAGCCTGTTCGTGCTGGGGCTCTTGGCCGCCAAGGCCGGCGCATCGTTCTGGGCGCGCTTGGGAGATTTGCGAGTGGTCGCATTGCTCGGCGCATTGGCCAGCTGGGGGCTGCTCTTGAGTTACTTCGCTGCTTATGCAGACGCCACACCGCCTGAATCCTTGCGGGTGCTGATGCGCGGCATTTGGGGCTTGATGCAATGGTGGGCCATGGTGGCCGCCTGCGGCTTTGCCTACCGTCACCTGAACTTCGATTCGGTCTGGCGCCAGCGCCTCAGTGCCGCGGTGTTTTGTGTTTACATCCTGCACCAAACCTTGATCGTGCTGCTGACGCAGGCCCTCTTGCCTTGGCAGCTCGCTCCTATCCCCGAGGGCCTGCTCTTGATCGGATTGACTTTCGCTCTGTGCACCCTGGGCTATGGCCTGGCCCGCCTGCTGCCGGCACCACTGGCCCTGCTGCTGGGCGTGGACAAGAAGCGCAACAAGGCACAAAAGCCCCAGCTCGTGCCGCTGCCACAGACTGCCTCCACAATGGCGGCTGTTTCCACAGCTCCGCCCCACACCCCATGAAATACCTGCACACCATGGTGCGCGTCACCGACCTCGACGCCTCGCTCAAGTTCTACCGCGATGCCCTCGGCATGCACGAGGTGCGCCGCAGCGAGCATGAAGCCGGCCGCTTCACCCTGGTCTATCTGGCCGCCCCCGGCGACGAAGCCGGCAAGTACCAGCCCCAGGTGGAGCTGACCTACAACTGGCCCGACGCCGACGGCCAAGGCGAGGTCTACACCGGCGGCCGCAATTTCGGCCACCTGGCCTTTGCCGTGCCCGATATCTACGCCGCCTGCCAGCGCTTGATGGACCATGGTGTGGTGGTGGTGCGCCCACCGCGCGACGGCCGCATGGCGTTTGTGCGCTCGCCCGATTTGATCTCGGTCGAGCTGCTGCAAGACGGCCCGGCCCTGGCCCCGGCCGAGCCTTGGATTTCGATGCCCAATATCGGCGGCTGGTAAAGGCCAAGCCCGTCGTCAAGGGAGAAGCCCTATGGGTTTTCACGCCAGCGTCGGCGCGCAAAGCTATGCCTTCAGCAGCCTGGCCGAGCTCTTGGCCAAGGCCAGCCCGGCCCGCTCGGGCGATCAGTTAGCCGGCCTGGCGGCCGAGAGCGCGCAAGAGCGTGTGGCCGCACGCCGCGCCTTGGCCGAGCTGCCGCTACGCCACTTTCTGAACGAAGCGGTGGTGCCCTACGAGGCGGACCAGATCACGCGCTTGATTCTGGACAGCCACCAGGCAAACGCTTTTGCGCCGGTGGCGCATTTGAGCGTGGGCGACTTCCGCAACTGGCTCTTGTCCGATGCGGCAACGTCAGCCGCGCTGAGCGCACTGGCGCCGGGGCTCACGCCTGAGATGGTGGCCGCCGTCAGCAAACTGATGCGCAACCAAGACCTGATGCTGGTGTCCAGCCGCTGCCGCGTCGTCACCCGCTTTCGCTCCACCCTGGGCTTGCCCGGCCATCTGGCGGTGCGCCTGCAACCGAACCACCCGACCGACAGCCCGGCCGGCATCGTCGCCAGCATCCTCGACGGCCTGATGTACGGCGCCGGCGATGCGGTCATCGGCATCAACCCGGCGGCCGATAGCGTACCCGCCATGATGCGCCTGCTGCATCTGCTGGACGACTTGATCCAGCGCCACCAGATCCCCACGCAAAGCTGTGTGCTGACCCATGTCAGCAACACGCTGCAAGCCATCGAACAAGGTGCGCCGGTGGATCTGGTGTTCCAGTCGATTGCCGGCAGCGAAGCTGCCAATCGCAGCTTTGGCATCGACCTCGCGCTGCTAGATGAAGCCCATGCGGCTGCGCTGTCGCTGCGGCGCGGCCATGAACACGTGATGTACTTTGAGACCGGCCAGGGCAGCGCCCTGTCGGCCAATGCCCACCACGGCGTCGATCAACAAACCATGGAGGTGCGCGCTTATGCGGTGGCGCGGCGCTACCAGCCGCTGTTGGTCAACACGGTGGTGGGCTTCATCGGACCAGAGTATTTGTACGACGGCAAGCAGATCATCCGCGCTGGGCTAGAAGACCATTTCTGCGGCAAGCTGCTGGGCCTGCCTATGGGTTGCGACATCTGCTACACCAACCACGCCGAGGCCGACCAAGATGATATGGACTCGCTCTTGGTGCTCTTGGCCAGCGCCGGGCTGAACTTCATGATGGGTGTGCCCGGCGCCGACGATGTGATGCTGAACTACCAAAGCACGTCCTTCCACGATGCCTTGTTCGCCCGCAAGTTGCTGGGTCTGAAGCGCGCACCGGAGTTCGAGGCCTGGCTGCAGGCCATGGGCATCACCGATGCGACCGGCGCGCTCTTGCCGGCAAGACCTGGCCCTGCCCTCTTGGCTGATTCGCTGACTGATTCTCTAATGGCCAGGATTGGCGGCGTGCCATGAGCGAGCAAGACATCGCCCCCGACCGCTGGGCCGCCTTGCGCAGCCATACGCCGGCGCGCATCGGCATCGGCCGGGCCGGCACCAGCTTGCCTACCCGCGAGTTGCTGGACTTTGGCGCCGCCCATGCGCAGGCGCGCGATGCCGTCTTGCTGCCGCTAGATGTGGAGGGACTCACTGCGGGATTGATGGCGGAACAAGGCCTGACCTGCTTGCACGTACAAAGCCGCTGCACCGAGCGCGAGGTCTATTTGCGCCGCCCCGATCTGGGTCGGCGGCTCAACGCGGCCTCCGCCGAGAGCTTGCGCGCGGCTGCGGGGCCGGCAGTCGATTTGGCGATCGTCCTGGCCGACGGCCTATCGGCCATCGCCTGCCAGCGCCACGGTCTGCCACTGCTGGGCTTGCTGCGCCAAGAGTTGGCCGGCGACCAACTGCGACGGGCGCCCCACATCATCATTGCCACCCAGGCGAGAGTGGCGCTGGGCGATGACATCGGCGCCCTGCTGAATGCCCGCGCGGTGCTGATGCTCTTGGGTGAGCGTCCGGGCCTGAGTTCCCCCGACAGCCTGGGCGCCTACCTGACCTTTGCCCCACAAGTCGGCCGCACGGACGCCGAACGCAACTGCGTCAGCAATATCCGCCCCGAAGGCCTGCCCTTGGTTATCGCCGCCAAACGCATTGCCTGGCTTTTGCGTGAATCGCTGCGCCGCCAAATCAGCGGCGTTGCCTTGAAGGACGACAGCGAACGAGCGCTGCTGAGCGAGTAGCTCACTCAGCGCCTGTTTCATTCACTCAATCATTCATTCAGCCCTTAGCTTTGCGAGCCACCCGACTGCCGCGCCCTCCAGGCGCGCAGCTCCTGCCGGTACTGATCCATGGCCAGATCATGCAAATCAAAAATGCAAGGGTCGCAGCCATTGCCGCAGCAGGCATCCAGATTGGGCTGATGCGGAGGCTTGGGCTTGGGGTCAAAGTCAGTGGCCTGCTGGGCCGGGTCAGATTGGCTTTCCATCGGCAAGCAGTGTCAGAGAAATCGTCAGAAAAACAAAAAAGCGGCCTTTTTGAGGGGCCGCTTTCTGCTTTGACTTCGCTGCTAACTCGGTGTCAGCGTTGAAATCTTTGTTTTGGTGGCCTGGGGCGGAATCGAACCACCGACACGCGGATTTTCAATCCGCTGCTCTACCAACTGAGCTACCAGGCCATCTTTTTGCTTGCTGACTTGTTTCAGAGATCTGTTTCAAATCAGCGAAGACCATGACTATAGCACCTTTTTTAGTTCCCGCGCTTATTTCTACTGAGATCGACACCTAATTGTTTGAGCTTGCGATACAGGTGGGTGCGTTCGAGGCCGGTTTTCTCGGCCACACGGGTCATCGAGCCGTTCTCTTTGGCCAGATGGAACTCGAAATAGCTCTTCTCGAAAGCGTCGCGCGCTTCACGCAAGGGGCGGTCCAATTCGAAGCTTTGCTCGGAGGCCAGGCCCATGGACACGGGCTGCACCGACTGCGGCAGCATGCCCATGCTGGGCGTTGACGAGTACTGCGCCGGCGCTTCGGGGCGGATGTAGCTGATGGGTTGCTGGCCGACCGGCGGCGCGGGGCGCGGTGCAGTTTTGACCAGTGACTGCTCCACCGCGCGCAGTAGCTTTTGCAGAGTGATGGGCTTTTCCAGGAAGGCAATGGCGCCGAACTTGGTGGCCTCCACGGCCGTATCGATGGTGCCGTGCCCGCTCATCATGATGACGGGCATGGTCAGCAAGCCTGCGCCGCCCCATTCCTTCAGCAGGGTGATGCCGTCAACATCGGGCATCCAGATGTCCAGCAGGACCAGATCAGGGCGCATGCGTTCGCGCACGGCACGAGCCTGCGCGGCGTTTTCCGCCAGTTCGATCGTGTGTCCCTCATCGCTGAGGATTTCGGACAAGAGGGCGCGAATGCCCAGTTCGTCGTCAACTACAAGAATTGTTGCCATGGATACCTAGTTCACGCCGGCTTGATTGCAGCGCCGGCGTCGGCTGCTGCAGTCGCGAGTTTTGAAAATGATAACGAAACTTGCGCACCCACCACCGGCTGGGTTTCATCACCCCCCGCATGCAGGTTGCTCAAACGGATGCGCGCGCCGTGTTCGTCGGCGATTTTCTTGACCACGGCCAAGCCCAGACCGGTGCCCTTGGTCTTGGTCGTGACGTAGGGCTCAAAGGCGCGTTTCAGCACCTTCTCGGCAAAGCCGGCACCATTGTCGATGATTTGTAAGCGCAAAGAGCTGGGCTGACCACTTTCATTGACGCTTTGCTGTGTGCGCACCAGCACATGGCCATCGACTCGGTCTTGTACCGCATCCAGCGCGTTCTGCACCAGGTTGTGAATGACCTGGCGCAGCTGCGTGGCGTCACCCCGGATGCGGCTGGCCTCATCGGCCAGTTCGGCATGCAGGCGGCCGGCTTCTTGAGCCTCGGCGTAGAGCGTCAGCACTTCGCTGACCAGGGCATTCAAATCGAGCGGCTTGAGCTGCGCCGAGGGCAGGCGCGCATAGTCACGGAACTCATTGACCAGTTGCTTCATCGACTGCACCTGGTTGACGATGGTGGCCACCGAGCGCACCAGCATGGCTTGGTCGGTGCCCTCGAGCTTGGCTTCGAGCTTGTGCTGCAGGCGCTCGGCCGAGAGCTGAATCGGCGTCAAGGGGTTCTTGATCTCATGCGCCAAGCGCCGGGCCACCTCGCTCCAGGCCGCCGAACGCTGCGCCGAGACCACCTCGGAGATATCGTCAAACACCATCAAGCGGGCCTCGTGCGGCAGCGGCGCGCCGCGCACCAGCAGGGTCAGCACATCGCCATGGGCGTCGAGCTTGAGCTCGAACGCGTCTTGCCAGTGATCACTCTCGCCGCTGGCCGCATTGGCCGGGCTGTATTGCTCGAAGCGCTGGGCGATCTCATCGGCAAAGGTTTGCAAGGCTTCGATCTCGTTCAGGCGATGCCCCTGAAAATCGCTCGGCGGCAGGCGCAGGATACGGGTCGCCCCGGGGTTGATGGTCTCAACCCGCTGCTGTGAATCAAACACGATCACGCCGGCGGTCAGATTGTCCAGAATCGTCTGCAAATGGGTGCGGGCGCTTTCCAGCTCGGCCACGCTGCGCTCGACCATGGCGCGGGCGTCGGAGAGCTGCTCGGTCATGTCGGCAAACGAGCGGGTCAAGCCACCCAACTCATCGCGCGAGCTGAGCATGGGCTTGCGGCTCAAGTCGCCCTGCGCCACCTGGCGCACGCCGTCGGCCAAGAGCAGCAAGGGCCGCGCCAGCTGGTTGCCCAGGGTGACGGCCAGCAGCAAGGCCGCGAACACCGCCAGAATCAACACCAGGGTCAGCGTACCCAGATACATGCGGCGCAGGCCGTCGCGCTCCAAGGCGCGCTGCTGGTACTCGCTGCTGGCGGTTTGCACGGCCAAGGCATTGGCCAGCACCGCGCGCGGCACCCGCTGCACCACCATCAAAAATCGCTCGCCCACGCCGCCGCTGCCCAAGCGCAACTCGGTGTTCGGCAGCAGCGCCAGAGCGCGGATGCGGGCTTGGCCTTGCAGCGCCAGCGCCTCGTCCTCCAGCCCTTCCAACTGGCTGGCCACATTGGCATTGCGGGCCAGGCGCAGCATGGCGTCGCTGGGTCGATCGGCAATCAAGGAGGTGGTATCACCACCGGAGGACATCAAGATCTGCCCGTGACCGCTGACCAAGGCCACGGTGCGTGCGCCCAGTTGCTCGCGCAAGCGTTCCAGCGCCAGCGGTTGCGGCATGCCACTGCCTTCCGACAAGCGCACTGCCGCCCCTTGGGTCTTGCTGGCCAGGTCAGTTTCCAGTCCGACCAAGGTGCCGCGCCCCAGGTTCAAACCCGCTTCCAAGGCGCTGGCCAAGCGCACATCAAACCAGCTTTCAATGCTGCGGTTGACGAACTGATAAGACACGCCGTAGATCAGCACCCCCGGCACCACGCCCACCAGCGCGAAGATGCCGGCCAGTTTCAAAAGCAGCTGACTGCCGAATTTGCCCTTGCGCACCCGCAAGGTCAGGCGCACGGCGGCGGCTCCAATCACCAGCACCAGCAAGGTGGCGACCGCGGCATTCAGCCAGAACAGCCAGACGTAATGCCGCTCGAAGAAACCACGTTCGGAGGTGGCGCCAATCGACAGAAGAAAGGCCAGCACCCCGCAAACGCCGGTGACGATCACCATGGAGATGACCCAGGCCCAACGCGCCCGTTTACTCATGCCCTGGTACTCATGCCATCTTGCTCATGCCATCTCGCTCATGCGCTGGTGCTCGCGCGCTTTGGCTCACTGGCCGCCCAGGCTGCGGATGCTGAAGTCGGGGTTCAGGGTCAGATTGCGTTCCAGCGTGAGACCCCAACCCTGCGGCGAACCCAGGCCAATTTGCATGGGGCGTGGCAACTGGCTGGTGTCCAGGCGGTAGCTGAACTCAACGTAGTAGCGGCCTTCGTCCTCGATGTCTTTGGGCTCGGCAATGCGCCAACCCGACACGCCGCGCAGCGCCGTCAAGGCCTCGCCCAGGCTGGCATAACCCTGGTTCAGTCCACCGGTGCTGACCTTGAACTGGCGGGTCAGCGGCTGCCAAGCCAGGCGCCAGGTGCGGGTGACGCGGGTGGCGCGGTTGTCGCGCCAGTACCAGCGGTAGCGCAGCACGGCCGCCTCGGCAGTGAAATAGATGGGCACGCCTTTTTTCAGCGCCTCTTCGACAGCCGGCGGCAGCTCAAAACGGGTGCTGAAGCTCAGCTCCAGGCCTTCTTCGCTGCGCGTGGTGCTGATCTGGTTCAGCTCCACCCCTTCGGCGCGCGCCGCGCCCGGCATCATCCCCAGCAAGAGCAGGCTCAAAAGCAGCGTCGACAGCAGCGGCTGCAGGCCTCGAAGCCAGCGGCTGGCCAGATGCTTGAGCGCACCACCTCCGAGGGCGAGGCGGCCAATGCTTGCGGCGAAGACGAAGGGCGAAATCAAAATCGGCGACGGGCGAAAAGGTTGAACGGGCGCTAGGCTATCAAAGTTCTTGAATCAAGCCAGGCACTCGCCCAGGATGTTTCTCGGGGTATTCGGGGGCTGTTTTCGCAGCCTGGGGGTCAACTTTTGAGCAACAGCGCGTAATAGAACCCGTCAAGCTGAGATGGTTCCGTCGCTGCAGCCTCGTCGCCATTGTGTGCGAGCGGCAGTAAGTGCCCTGTGACGCCCTCCACTTCCTGAGCGTTCACCCCGTTTTGGCGTTGCAAAAATGCGTCGATTTGCGCCTGACCCTCGGCCTTGAAGATGGAGCAAGTGGCGTAAACGAGACGACCACCGGGTTTCAAGGTCAGCCACAAGGCGTCCAGCAAGTCGGCCTGGATTTGCGCCAAATTGGCGATATCTGTCGGGCGACGCAGCCAGCGCACGTCCGGATGGCGCCGTACGATGCCCGAGGCGCTGCAGGGCGCATCCAACAAGATCGCGTCGAACAGGCGGCCATCCCACCATTTGGCGGTGTCGCGGGCGTCAGCGGCGCGAGTTTCGGCCTTCAGGCCCAAGCGCTTCAAATTGTCTTGCACCCGTTCGAGCCGGCTGGCGTCGCTGTCCAGGGCCAGCAGATCCAGATCGGCCAGCTCCAGCAGATGCACGGTCTTGCCGCCCGGTGCCGAGCAGGCGTCCAGCACGCGGGCGCCGGCCGGCAAACCGGCCTGGAGCAACAAAGGCGCGGCCAGCTGCGCCGCCGCATCCTGCACCGACACATCACCCTCGGCAAAACCGGGCAAGGCGCTCACGGGAACCGCGCGGTCCAAAACCAAGGCTTGCGGCGCCAAAGGCCCGACGGGCCGGGCCGCAATGCCGGCGGCCGTCAGGCGCTGCAGATAAGCCGAAGTGGCCGCCTCGGGGCTTGAGCGCCGCGCATTGACCCGCAAGGTCATCGGCGGGTGCTGGTTATTGGCCTTCAGAATGGCCTGCCATTGCTGTGGCCAGTCCTTCTGCAATTGCTCGATCCACCACAGTGGATGATTGAACAAGGCCTGCGGCTGGGCGGCCAGGGCCAGCACGATGGCCTCACGCTCGCGCAAAAAACGCCGCAGCACGGCGTTGACAAAACCGGCGCTGGCCGGCGCCCGCTTGCGCACCGCGCTGACCACTTGGTCCACCACCGTATGGTCGGCATAAGGGCGCTCTTCAGCGCCTGGCCAGAGCAGCGCCAAGGCGCTGAGCAGCAGCGGCTCCACCTTGGGCGGAGGGGCTTTGGGGGCCAAGTGCTGACGAGCCGCTTCGGCGGCGCCCAGCTGGCGCAGCACGTAAAAACTCAGCGACTGAGTGCCGGGGCGCAAGTCCGCCGGGCAGCGCGCCAGCACCTCGGTCAAGGAGCGGCCGGTGCGCACGGCCTGCACGGCATCGGCCACCTGCAGCATCAAGCGCTGCAGCGGCGGGGAAAGCGTGGGAGAGGAAGAGGAGGAGTTCTGTGTCACCGACTCAGTGTAGGCGAGCCGGCTGCGCGCAGCGCTGCAAGACCCGCGCCAGCGAGGTCTTTGCAAAGCAGACACAATGGTCCTGTTACCGCCCCGAAAGAGAAGGCCCATGTCCGGCAAACTGTCGACCCCCACCGTATCCCTCAGCGCGGCCGAGTTGTCCGCCCTGCCCGCTTCTGAGCGCGTGCGCTACCGCTTGATCAGCGCCGGCTGCCGCCACCACGCCAACGACAATATCTCCGCCTTCATTGAAGACGGCGAGTTGGCGGAGTTGCAGGCCGAGGTGCAAGCGCAGATGCAGGGCGTTTTGCGCGCACTGGTGATCGACACCGACAGCGACCACAACACCCAGGACACCGCCAAGCGCGTGGCCAAGATGTTTGTGCAAGAAATCTTCAAGGGCCGCTACCAGCCGATGCCGGCGGTGACCGAATTCCCCAATGTCACCCGCTTGAATGAGCTGATGATCGTGGGCCCCATCACCGTGCGCAGCGCCTGCTCGCACCACCTCTGCCCCATCATGGGCAAGGTCTGGATCGGCTTGCTGCCTAACGAGCATTCCAATCTGATCGGCCTGTCCAAGTACGCCCGCATCTGCGACTGGATCATGAGCCGGCCGCAGATCCAGGAAGAAGCCGTCACCATGCTGGCCAATGAGCTGCAAGAGCGGGTGCAGCCCGACGGCTTGGCCATCGTGATGGAGGCCGACCACTTCTGCATGCACTGGCGCGGCGTCAAGGACAACGAGTCCAAAATGACCAATAGCGTGATGCGGGGCGCCTTCCTGAAGGACCCGAATCTGCGCCGCGAATTCCTGTCTTTGATCAAACCCTGAGCCTTGCGCGCCTACCGGAGGAATTTCCCATGCTTGTCCGCCTGATGTATGCCAGCCGCGCCAATCAAGCCATGTCGGACCAGGACCTGAGCCTGATCCTCAAACAGTCCCGCGAACACAACCCGGCCGAAGGCATCACCGGTCTGCTTTGCTACACCGACGGCATCTTTATGCAGGTGCTGGAAGGCGGGCGCGACGCCATCAATGCGCGCTACAAGCAGATCCTCACCGATGCACGCCACCATGACGTCATCCTGCTCAGCTACGAAGAAGTGGGCGAGCGACAGTTTGCCGGCTGGTCCATGGGCCAGGTCAATCTGCATCGCCTCAACCCCGGCCTCTTGCTGAAGTACTCCGAGACCGGCCGCCTCGACCCCTACCGCATGAGCGGCCGCTCGCTGATGGCCTTGTTCCACGAACTGGTCAGCTCGGGCGCCATCGTCTGCAACTGAGGCCGCGCGCTCGGCTCAGCGCGCTCAGCTCACAGCGAGCGCGCCTCCCGAAAGCCATAGACGCTGGCCAGAATACGGGTCGGAAACTGGGTGATGGCCTCGTTGAAATGGCCCACTGCCTGATTGAAAAGCTGGCGGGTGAAGCTGCGCTGGCGCTCGATCATCTTCAACTCATCCACCAAGGCAAACAGCTCCGCGTGCTCACGCAACTCGGCGTGGTGGTCGAGCAATGACATCAGGCGAGTCAGCGCCGCGGCATGCACTGCGCTGGCCACGCCCAAGCTGGCCACCGGGTCGCCCGCATAGGGCCGCGCCCGCACCGCCTGCGCAGCGGCCTGCGCCTCGGCCTGCGCCGCATCCAGCGCATCGAAGGTCGCCTGCTCATTGCTGAGCAAAGGCCGCAGAATGGCCAGCAACTTGGCGCAGGTGTTGGCGCGTGCGCTCAAGTGCTCATCCAGCTGCGCATAAGCCGTGGTGATGGCATTGCGCAAGCTCATCAAGCGGTTGTAGGCGCCGATGCACCAAAAAGTCAGCAGGGCCAACATGCCCCAGCCCAACCAGCTGAGGTCAAACATAGCCGCCCTGCTGCTTCTGCTCAAACTCGAAGTAACCGCGCGCGCGCAGCTCGCAAGCGGGGCAGCTGCCGCAGCCATAGCCCCAGGCATGGCGCTGGCTGCGCTCACCCAAGTAGCAAGTGTGGGTGTGCTCGATGATCAACTCATTCAAGGCCACGCCCCCGAGCTGCTCGGTCATCGCCCAGGTCTGCGCCTTGGTGATGAACATCAAGGGCGTCTCCAGCGTCATCGGCGCATCCAGCCCCAGGCTCAACGCCACTTGCAAGGCCTTGAGCGTGTTGTCGCGGCAATCGGGGTAGCCAGAAAAATCGGTCTCGCACATGCCGCCCACCAGCACCGAGGCGCCACGCCGATAGGCCAGCGTCGCCGCAAAGGTCAGGAACAAGAGATTGCGGCCCGGCACAAAGGTATTGGGCAAGCCATTGGCCTGCATCTCAATGGCGCGGTCTTCGGTCAGGGCGGTGGAAGAGATTTGCCCCAGCAGACTCAGGTCCAGCAGATGGTCCTCCCCCAGCTTGGCGCCCCAGGCCAGGAAGCGCGCACTCAGCTCGCTGCGCACGGTTTGGCGGCACTCCAGCTCGATGCGGTGGCGCTGGCCGTAGTCAAACCCTAAGGTTTCGACTTCAGCATAACGCTCCAAAGCCCAGGCAAGGCAGGCCGTTGAATCCTGACCGCCGGAAAACAAAACCAAGGCCTTGCGGTGCTGATTGGCAGGCGAAACAGAGGTACTCATGAGCGGAATTCCAAAGACATGGGCGCAAGTGTGCCAGGGTCGAGGGCTGGGCACTTGGGAACTGTTGCTCGCACCCAAATCCTCCGAGGGGCAGCCAAGCGGTCCAAGTAAAAAGGTCCCGCAAGCCTCAAGGCTGCGGGACCTTCAGAAGCAAAGTCTTCTCGTCGCTTACTTGGAGCAGGTGCTGTTGGCGGGCAGCAAACGAGTCACGGCGCTCAGATCGCGCAGGTCCACCGCACCGTCTTTGTTGACATCGGCGCGCGGGTCAAAGCCTGCCTGGCCGGCACGCTTGCCAAACGAAGCCTTCACGATGGCAAGGTCGGCGCAGTCAATCACGCCGTCGCCGTTCGGGTCAACGGCCAGCTTGATGGTGAAGTCGGCGTTCGAGACATCGAAGAACACATTGCCCAGCGCTTCCACCTTGATGCGTGCCTTGCTGGTGGCCAGCACCGGCAAAGTCACCGCACGGCTGCCATTGTTTGGCGTGCTGGCCGCCAAGACATGGGGGTAGCTCAAGCCACCGTCCACCGACAAGCTGATCTTCACATCGCTGGTGCTGACTGGCGCCGCATTCGTGTTGGCCACATTCCAGGTCACGGTCTGCGTCGAGCCAGCGTTCAGCGTGAGCGCTGTGTTGGGCGAGGTCACCAAGAAGGGGCCTGCATTCGGCGCCAAGATCAGGCTGGTGGTGGCGCTGTTCACGCCGCCCTTGCCGTCACGTGCAGTCAGCTTGAAATTCAGCGAAGCCGGGCTGGCGTTCACACCGGCAAAGCCCACGTAATCCGCGGTCGGCAAAAACTCTGAGAAGCACTCAACTTCCTTGACCGTTGGCGTGGCCGAGGCTGCCGGGCAGCTGCCGGTCTCAGCATTGGTGTTATTGGCCAGGATCTGCGCCAGATCGGGAAACACACGGGTCGGGTCGGTGCCCACGATGTTCTCGCCCGGCGAGTTGTAGAGAATCGTGTTGGCTTCCGTGACCTGAGCCGCCACACCAAACTGGCGGAACAGCGGGCCATTCGTCTTGGTGTTGCTGATCAGGCTGGTGCCGGTAGCGGCACCACGGTCGTTTTGCTCCCACATATAGCTCAGCGTGTCGCCATCGGCGTCACTGGCCGAGCCGGTCAGCGCAAAAGGCGTGCGCACCGGGATGGTATAGCTGGCAGGCACGCTGACCAGGGGCGCGTTATTGCCCGTAGCGGTGACGGTGCCGCGACGCTGGGTTGGGCCGCCAGCGACGATCTCGCCCACATAACCGCTGCAGCCATCGGTGCAGCCACCCAAGACCAGCGGGCTGACATTGACCCCTGCCAAGCTGCCGCCGAACGTCAAAGTGAAGCCCGCATCGGTCAGCGAGCCGACCGTGACGGTGCCACCGGCGGGCCAGCCGGCAATGGCTTCGATGGCCGCCTTGATGCCGGCCGTGGTGAAGTTGCCGCCGCGCACAATGTCGGCCGAGGCATTGCCGTTGTAGCTGAGCTGGAATTTGGCCGTGCCGGCAAATCCGGTCAGGGCCGCCTGCTGTATTTCGTTCAGGTTGGTCTCGGCGCCCGAGGTGTAGGCGGTGATTTCATCGAAGCTGCGCTGCGACCAATAGGCATCGCTGTGCGGCTGTGAGTTGTCGGTGCCGCAAATGCCGGCATAAGCCATGATGGACGAGCCGCTGCCCGGCTCCACCGAGGTGCCGGCGTTGCGGTTGCCGCCGGTACAGCTACCGGTCACGCCATTGAAAGTGTGGTTACCGGAGAACTGGTGGCCCAACTCATGCGCCACATAGTCCACCGCAAAGAGGTCGCCCACCGGTGTGGGCACGCCGGTGCAGCCCTGTGCCTTACTGCTGCCGCCCACCACGCCCAAGCTGGCAATGCCGCCGCCATTCAATCCAAAGCCGATATGGCCCACGTCAAAGTTGCTGGCGCCAATCAAAAGGCCCACTACCGTGCGGTTGCGGGTCAAGGTACTGCTGGCGCAGCCGGCCGCCTGCGCCGTGGTGTAGCAAGCGGTGGCACCGCAAGGACCATTGGCGCCGGTCATTTGCGCGGCGGTGTCTAAATTGAGCTTGTCATTGTTGTTGACGAGCACCAAGCGGATCGATGTCTCATCCTCGTAGACATGGGTGATCCGGTTGACCAAGGTGACCTTGGCCGCCGTCACATTGGCAGAGCCGCCGAAATAGCTTGCATAGGTCGGGTCGGTGACCAAGGCCAGTCGATAGGTGCGCAATTGGTTGCCGGACGAAGCGGTAGGCGTCTGGCTGTCATCCACCACATGGTAGGCCGCTGTGGCGGTGGTGCGACCATCGGAGGCGCTGACTTCATAAGCCCCCAGATTGCGCGAAGGGTCTGCACGCAAGGTGGCCACCAAAGTGCCATCACGGTCGGCCTGGGCGGTGACAGTCTGGCGTGCCAAGGTGTCCGTCTCAGGGTTGCGAATCGTCAGCGTCACTGTGGCGCCGGGCACGAAGCCAAAGCCGCGCACTTCCACCGCATCGCCGGCGTGATAGAAGCCGCGCGTCAAATCCAGATGAGCCTCGTTCAAAGCACCTTCGATCAGTGGACCACGCGTGTTAGGCAGGTCGCCGCGGTGGTAGCTGACGTAAAGGCTGTCGTCCAGATGGTAGTAGGGGTCGATATACCAAGCCCCACGCGGCGAGCGCACCGAGGCATGCAGGCCCAGCGGAGTGATGTCCATGCGCAAGCTGGCGCGCGGGTCATCAATGCCTTTGCCGGCATAGGTCTTGATCTCGGGGTGTTTGGCCGCCAGCTCGGACTCCATCACCGGCGACTCAAGCAAGGCAAAGCGCTGATAGCCGCCATCGGGATGCGGCAAGGAAATTTCCAAGCTGCTCAGCTGTGCAGCTGCGCTGCGCTCTAGCGGCGCGGCGGCCAAATGAGCAGCGAGACCCAGGCGATCCAAGGTGGCGGCGCGGTACTTGCTCGGCTGAATCGAAGGGGTCGCGCCCTTGGCGGAGGCCTTGGCCGGCGTGGCCCTCACTTCTTGCCAGAAGGCGCCCGTTGCCGCTGCGAGGGTCACTTCTTGCGCTACATCTTGTGTGCCCAAAGCGCGGCCAGCCGCTTGCGCTGAAGAGAGCGCCGTGATGGCAGCCAAGGCCATGCCGACGGCCAGACCGGTGCGGCTGGGCGCAAAGCACGGGGCACTCGAAGCCTGCTTGAGTGCAGCGCCGCGCGATGAAGATTTCGTTGCCATCGGATGTCCTTTATGAGGCCAAATTGGGGTTTGAGCGAACCGGGTGAGGCGCTTTTGCTCCAGGAAAAACCATCGCCTTTTCGGCTGCAAGATCCCGCCCTGAGTGCAAGTCCCCTCCAGCAAGCGAATTCGCTCGACAAGGTCTTGCATGAGTCTGATTGCGCCAGCTTGCTCACAAGACTGCGAAGATAGATGACAAGCAATGCCGAGAGATAGAGGGTCAATCCTGATGAGAAAAACACCTGCATGGCAGCTTTATGGGCACTGTTTTGCCGCGCTATGGTTGCTGTTTCACGCCCAGACTTCGCTGGCTCAAAACCAAGTCGGTGCCGGCGAACTAGCGCCCCAATTCAGCAGCATCACCCTTGAGAAAGACTGCTTCGGCTGCGCTGGCGGCGTGAAACTGGTCTTGCTTCGAGAGGGCTCCGCCACACGCACGGCTCTCGGTCAGGCTCGGCTGGGCACCATCGATCAGCAGCGCACAAGCCCCTTGAGTTCGACAGACTTTGACGCGCTGCTGCGTGTCATCTTGGAACAGGATTTTCTGAGTCTGCAAAGCATTTATGAGGAGCCCGACCTGCGCGACGGCGACTGGATCAACATCACACTCGCAGGCCCGGGCGTCGAGAAGACCGTCTTCCAGCGAGCCCAAGCCGGCCCACCCGCGCTGCAGGCCATTGCAGCCGCCATCGCCCATTTAGAAGCTCAGCTCTTCAAAACGGCACACTGAAGCTCGCAGCCCTATCGAACACCACGGCTTCTTCTCCGGCCACCCTGGAATACGGGCCGGGATTCCCCTCTTGCTGGCAATGGCCTGGCATTGAAAGATGGTCGCCAATGAAGTCGGCTGCAGCGGAAGACCCCGCTGCAGCCCATCAACAAAGGCCGCACAGGCAGATCGCCGTCAAGGCAAAGGAGTGAGTCACCATGGCCCGTCGTCAATCGGACTTGAAACCGGCAACACGCTGGCAGCAGTATCTTGGCGCAGCTTTGCTGCTGGGCGCTTTGTCCACCCAAGCCCAGGCGGCAGACCCGGTGCTGTCGATCTCTGCCACGCCCAACCCGGCCGTGCAGGGCTCGACCGTCAGCCTGGATGTGCTGATCAGCGGCATCAGCGACCTCTACGGCTACCAGTTCTCGCTGTCCTTTGACCCCAAGATCCTGCAAGCCAGCGGCGTCAGCGAAGGCTCATTCCTAAGCAGCGGCGGCAACACCTTTGGCGGCAACGGCACGATCGACAACAGCCTGGGCTCGATCGAACTGGTTTTCAACTCTTTGATTGGTGCCGTGCCTGGCGTCAGCGGCAACGGCACTTTGGCGCAGATCAGCTTCAATGTGACCGGTGCCGGAAGCAGCACACTGAACTTCAGTGATGTCATCTTCCTGGACTCGAGTCTGGCGGACCTGCCCGTGCAGATCCAGAATGGCTCACTGCAAGCGCTGCCTGTGCCTGAGCCTGCGTCTTATCTGATGCTGGCCGCCGGCTTGGCCGGCTTGGGTGGCATGCGCCTTCGCAGCAGGCGCCTGCTGAGCGAACAAACGGCCTGACAAAGCCGCCCACGATGAGGGCCAGGCCTCTGGCCTTCGTTGTCTTTAAAGCGCCCTTTAGCTTCCGTACCCCAGATCCTGCACGGCCTTGAGACGGCCGTCCTCAAAGATCAGCAGTTGCATGAACTGGCTGGGACCGAAGTTATAGGTCCACTCCTCGATGCTGACCAGGATCTCACGCTCCTGCTCTAGCACCTGACCGTTCACCGTGCCCGGCCTCGTGCTGTTGAGGGCTCCCTCACGCACGCGGATGATGCGCTTTTCGGTGCGGCTGTCACGCAGGCTGGGCGCGCCACATTTCTTCAGCACTTCGGCCTTGTGCATGCCCTCGTCAATGACGAAGGAATTGCAGCGAAAGGCCTGCGCCGCCGGGGCGCACAGCAAGACGGCCAAGGCCAGCATGGCGCCAGCCCAAGAGTTGCGGGGTGTACGGCTCATCGAAGCTGCTTTCCTTTCCATTATTTGGCCAGGGCCACATCAGCTGCGGACTTCGCCCTGCCCCAGCACCACCCATTTCATCGAGGTCAAACCCTCCAAACCGACGGGGCCGCGGGCGTGCAGCTTGTCGGTGGAGATGCCGATTTCGGCGCCCAGGCCGTACTCAAAACCATCGGCAAACCGCGTGCTGGCATTGACCATCACGCTGGCCGAATCCACCTCGCGCAAGAAGCGCATGGCGTTGGCGTGGTTGGTAGTCAGAATTGCATCGGTGTGATGCGAGCCATAGCGGTTGATGTGGGCGATGGCCTCGTTCAGGCTGTCCACCACCTTGATGCTGATGATGGGACCCAGATACTCCTCGGACCAATCGGCCTCGGTAGCAGCCAGCACCTTAGCGCCGGGGATGGGCCCCAGCAGCGCCAGCGTGCGCGGGCAGCCGCGCATCTCTACGCCCTTCTCGGCCAGCAAGGCACCGATATGCGGCAAGAAGTCTGAGGCGCTTTCCGCATGCACCAGCAGCGACTCGGTCGCATTGCAGGGGCTGTACTTTTGCGTCTTGGCGTTCATCACCACGGTCAGCGCCAAGCCGAAGTCCACCTCGGCATCGACATAGCAGTGGCAATTGCCGTCCAGATGCTTGATGACCGGCACCTTGGCCTCGGCGCTGATACGCTCGATCAGGCTCTTACCACCGCGCGGGATGATCACATCCACATGCTCGGGCCGCGAGATCAACAAGCCCACCGCAACCCGGTCCGGCGTGTTGATCAATTGCACGCCGGCTGCGGGCAGGCCGGCTTCTTGCAGCGAGGCCTGCACCAACTCGGCCAAGGCCAGATTGGAATGCAAGGCTTCAGAACCACCGCGCAAGATGCAGGCATTGCCGCTCTTGATGGCCAGCGAGGCCGCCTCGATGGTGACGTTGGGGCGGCTCTCGTAAATCATGCCGAACACGCCCAGCGGCACCCGCATCTGACCCACGCTGATGCCACTGGGGCGGCGGCGCAAATTCGTGATTTCGCCAATCGGGTCGGGCATGGCGGCGATCTGCTCGCAGCCCTCGGCCACAGTGGACACCACCTCGGGCGTGAGCTTGAGCCGGTCCAGCATGGGGCCCTTCAAACCATTCGCCTTGGCGGCGGCCAAGTCTTTGGCATTGGCGGCCTTCAATGCGGGGCCGGCGGCGCGGAGCCGCTTGGCCAGGGCCAAGAGGGCCTGGTTCTTGGCTGCGGTGGAGGCCGCGGCCATGGCCGCAGCGGCGTTGCGGGCGGCCAGGCCTACGGCGTCCATGTAAACAGTCAGGGCTTTCAGATCGGTGTCGGTTGCGCTCATGCGGGCATTTTCACCGATGCTCGGGGCCCGGCTATTTCAGGCGGTTTCAGTCCCAGCGGCGCGCCCAGCGCTGCAAGGCCGGGCGGCAACGCAGAAATCCGACATAAGCCCATTCCATCAGCCTGGCCACGCCGGGCAGCGCGCCCAGTCGCGCCAACCAGCGCCAGCCCGGCAAGAGCGCCCACAAGGCCAAAAAGGCCGCAGCGCCTTGCAGCAAGCGGCCATCGGCAGTTTGCACATGAAAGCGAGCCATCAGCTGCGCTTGGGTGGCGCCCGGCGGCAATGGCGTTGACGCTTGGCTGACATCGGCATAGTCCACCGCTTGCTGCGCACAAAGCCCTTGGTACAGGCCGATCTCCCGGCGACACAAGGGGCAAGCCCCGTCGTACAGCACCTTCAACGCAGGCGCTGGCATGGTTGTCTCTGGCGGCGCTTGCGTGCTCATCGTGGGCTTTGCTGGGCCGCCAGCAGTTCAGATGCGACTCGCATGCCACGGGTGCTGCGCGCCCACCACTGAAAGAAAGAGGACTGCGGCACTGCCACCTCAGGAAACAACAGCGACGCAGGCTCGCAGTCGGCCCATTGGCCCAGCCAGGGCTGCAGATGCAAGTCCATCACGCTGCGCACCGAAGCGGCACCGGCCAGCGCCTGACCGATCGCCGCGGCATCGTCCGACCATTGCAAGATCGAGTGCCGGGCCTGCAGTTCCGCCAGCCGCTCGCCCACAAATCGCCAACGGTTTTCACCCCAAGGCCAGGCCTGATGAAAGTCCTTCACCCACAGCATCAGCACGACGGTTTGCGGCGACAACGTCGGCGGCAACTCGCCCAAGCTCCAGGGATGCAAGAGCCAGACCTCGCGGCCTTGTACCTGGGCAGCGTCGGCAGCGGCCGATCCGAAAGCTGCCGGTGGCGCGGCACTCAACATGGGTTCAGACACACCCAGAAGGGCTGATACGCCCTCCTCCGCTGCTGCCGAGACGGCAAAATCATCACGCGCCAGTTGGTCGAGCGTGTCATAACTTGCATCGATCACGCTGCCAGGGCTGTGCCACTCGGCTGGCGCATAGCGCGCCACATTGGCGGCATTGAAGAGATAGGGCTTGCGGCTGCCGGTGCCGGCCACCCATTGCCAGCTCAGATGATTGCTGGCGAGGTCACCGTCCAGCAGATGGGCATACAGCCAGTCGGCCGCGCAGCGCCAATGCAGCTTGCGCACATGCACGCAGTAGCTGGCCAGCCACATGCGAGCATGGTTGTGCAGCATGCCGGTGGCGTAGAGGCAGCGCACCGCTTGGTCCACCACGGGCAGGCCAGTGCGGCCCTGGCGGATGTCATCCGGCAAGGTGGTGGTATAGGCGCTGTCGGGCAAAGGCCCGGCGTGCAGTGAATGAAAAATCTCCTCACCCCGGTGCTGCCACACATGCCTGAAGTAAGCCCGCCAGCCCAGCTCGAAGACCCATTTGTGCTGCAGATCCAGGTCGCCTCGCGCCAGCACGCCGGCCAGCACCTGGGGCAAGCTCACCAAGCCATGGGTGATATAGGGCGAAAGACCAGACACCGCGCCATTCAAGAAATTGCGACTCCCCGCATAGGCAGCCGGGCGCACCGCCTCGATGCGCGCCTGAGCTGCAGCCAGGTTGCCCTCAAAGCGCATGGTCATGGGTCCCCTCTTGCGTGGCAGCGAGGGCTCCCACTTCGCCGCGCCGCAGCGCCGCCGCCCGTTCCGCAATGGCCTGGCGCTGCGCTGCGTCCAAACGTGCCAGATTCTTCACTTGCAAAGCCATGCGAGGGTTCTCGCTCAAACGACGCTCATGTCGCATCAAAAAGTCCCAGTAAAGCGTGGTGAAAGGGCAGGCGCGCGGGCCCTCGCGCTGTGCCGGGTCGAAGCGGCAGTTGGCGCAGAACGGGCTCATGCGGGCGATGTACTTGCCGGTGGCCACATAGGGCTTGCTGCCCATCAAGCCCCCATCGGCGAACTGGCTCATGCCCAGGCTGTTGGGCAGCTCGACCCACTCCACTGCATCCACATACATGGCCAAATACCAAGCGTGCACCTGCTGGGGCCGAACGCCCAACATCAGCGCATAGCTGCCGGTCACCATCAGGCGTTGGATGTGGTTGGCATAGCCATGTTGCAAGGTCTGGCCGATGGCGTCACGCAAACAGGCCATCTCGGTCTGGCCGCTCCAGTACCACTCAGGCAGGTCTTGCTCCGCCTCCAAGGCGTTGCGCTCCAGATAGCCGGGCATCTGCGTCCAATAGACGCCGCGCACATATTCGCGCCAGCCAAGGATCTGGCGCACAAAGCCCTCCACGCTGCTCAAGGGCGCGTGGCCGCTCTCGAAGGCCGCGACCGCTGCAGCCACCACTTCGCGCGGATTCAGCAGTTTGAGATTGAGCGCCGCCGACAACTGAGCGTGATAGAGCCAAGGGTCGCCCGGCCACATCGCATCTTGGTAGCGCCCGAACAAGGGCAAGCGCTCGGCCACAAAGGCTTGCAAGGCCTGCAGCGCCTGGCTTCGCGTCACCGGCCAAGCGAAGCTGTCCAAACTGCCCGGGTGCTGGGCAAAGCGCTCGCGCACCAAGGCCAGCACCTCGCGGGTCAAGGCATCGGGCTCAAAGCGCAGGCGCTCGGGCATGAAGCCTGGCCCGGCGGCACCGAAGCTGTCGCGGTTGTCGGCGTCAAAGTTCCATTGGCCGCCCAGAGGCGCGTCTTCGCGCTGCGGGTCCATCAAGATGCGATGCTTTTTGCGCTGCTCCCGGTAGAAGTACTCCAGGCGCAAGGATTTGCGGCCGCGCGCATGGGCGGCGAACTCCCGCACGCTGCAAAAGAAGTGCCGGTCTTCCCGAATCTCCAGCGGCAGCCCGCAGGCCTGGGCCGCCGCCTTGAGGGCCTGCAGCACGCGCCAATCGCCGGGCGCCGTCATCAGCAAACGCTCGGGCCGCAAGCGCGCCACATCGGACTGCAACTGCGCGGCCAGGCTACCCGCATTGCCGACCTGCTCCAGGCGCATGTAATGCAGCGGCCGGCCCGCTGCTTGCAGGGCTTGAGCGAAATGGCGCATGGCCGCCAGAAACACGGCGATACGTGCTTGAGCCGAAGGCACATGGCAGGACTCGTCTTGCACCTCGGCCATCCACACGGCGTCGACTGCGGGATCGAAGCCGTCAAAAGCGGCAGCGTCCAGATCCAACTGGTCGCCCAAGACCAGCACCAAATGGCGCAGTTTGACCACCACGCCCTTCAAGCCTTGCTGCTTCGGCAAGCGTCGGAGCAGAACTTGACCTCCAGCCAGTTCCTAGCCCAGCGTTTACGCCAAGTCATGCTGCGCCCACAAGCCACACAGGGCTTGCTCGGCAGGCTGGCCTTATTGCCGCGAAAGCCCACCGATGGGCTCGGCTCGACCTTCAACGCAGGCCGCTGCAAAGACGCCCGGCCCAAGCTCAAGCCTTCTTTGCCCAAGCGCTGCACCAAGCCGCAGCCGCCACCTGTTTGCCAGCAAACAGCGGGCAGCCGCCGGCCTTGTCTCCCGCCTTGCCTTGGTAGAGCGCGCAATTGCCACAGTTCTGGCCGGCCGCGAACTTGGGGTACTTTTTGGTGTCCACACGCTTGGCGTCCGCCACATAGCCCAGCGCTGCAGCTTGGGCGTCCTTTTCATCGACAGCGGCTTGCGCGAGCGCAGGGCCGGCGGCGATCCCCGCGCCGGACGCGGCCACGGTCATCAGGAAAACACGGCGTTGAATCAATCGGCTCATGGGGAACTCCTTGCGATGGCTAACGAGAGGGTTTGGGCACAGAAAAAACCGTTGAGCGGCTTTAGCTGCTGCGCAAGCATAGGCACTTTCGATTCAAAATGGCGTCAAATCTACAAAGCCCTAGCAGCACCCTCCGTTAATCGGCGTCAAACCCGATTCAAAGAAGATCACCATGGCAAGCGACCAGGCAAAAAAAGTCTCAACTGAGGTCAAGCCTCCAGCAACTGCGGCATCAACCGCCACCGTCGCCCTGCACCGCAGCGGCGCCGTGGCCCGCATGCTGCGCATGCCCGTGGCCACGCTGCGGGTCTGGGAGCGGCGCTACCAGCTGACCCAGCCCGAGACCAGCCCCAGCGGCCAGCGCCTGTATTCGGCCGCAGAGATCCAACGCCTGGCCTTGATCAAACGATTGAGCGACCTGGGCCATGCCATCGGCAGCTTGGCGCGGCTGGACATGGCACAGCTGCAAAAAGTTGCCGCCACCCATGCGCGAGCCTTGAGCGAGTCCAAGGAGCGAAGAGACGCAAGGGCGCATCCGCCGCTTGAGGGATCGGCTAGCCCCGGAGACCCTGCTAGCCCGACCGCGTCCTGCTGGCGAGTGGCCGTGGTCGACGAAAGCGACGCAACGCTGATGCGACGCCTCGCCCAGCCCAAGCTGCTGCGCCGACTCGGCCGACCCTTGGAGTTATTCGGACCATTTGCAAGCCCAGCCGAGGCCCGCGCCAGCTTGCGCGGGCAGCCCCTTGACCTTCTGCTTCAACGCATTGGCCGTTTGCATGAGCATGAGCATGAGCATGAACATGAACATGAAGCGGATGAGGCGCCCCCAAGACCGACCTGGCAACAGCATGCCGTCTTGTACCGCTTTGCCAGTGAAGCGAACTGCGAGCGTCTGGCCGATGCGGGCATCACGCTCTTGCGCGAGCCGCAAAGTGACAGCGCGCTAGGCCAATGGTTGAGGCAGCTCTTGCAAGCCACGGTCCAAGCGTCCAGCTCAGGCGCAGCGTCTGTGCCGATTGCCGCGCCCCGCTGGAACGACGCCGCCTTGGCGGACTTCGCCAGCCTCTCCTCCACCGTCGCCTGCGAATGCCCGCGCCATGTGGCCGAGCTGCTGATGCAGCTTTCACACTTTGAAGCCTACAGCGCAGAGTGCGCCCACCGAAGCCCGGCGGATGCACAGTTGCACCAGGACCTGCAGCGGGTGGCAGCGCAGTCGCGGGCCAGCTTCGAAACGGCGCTGGAGTTGATTGCAATGCACGAAGGTTTGCTCTTGCCGCCTAAGCAAACTCCGTCCTAAAGCTGACTCAGCAGCGCCAGCCAAATCGGCGCCGTCGCCACAAACAACAAGGTCGAGGCGACGATGGCGGCCGTTGTCTCGGCCTCTTGGGTGCGGTAACGCTGGGCAAAGATCAGCGCATTGGAGCCCGTTGGCAGCGCTGCGGCCATCACGATGACGGCCAGGGGCGTGCCGTTCAAGCCCAGGCCCCAATGGCCGATCACGAGCACCAGCAGCGGCAAAACCAGCAGCTTGCAGGCCACCAAGCCCATCACTCGGCGCCAGGTCTTGGGCCAGCCGTAATAGGCCAGCGACATTCCGATCAGGGTCAGGCACAAAGGCACGACGGCCGTGCCCAGCATTTGCAAGACCTCATCCAGGACCAAGGGCAGCGGCAGGCCGGTGACATGCCAGCCCATGCCTGCCAAGACCGGCAGCACCACCGGGTGGATGACGGTGTTGCGCACGGTGCTGCGCAGCGTCGCCAGCAGGCCATGCGCATCGGGCCGGGCGCGCGCCAGATCCAACTCCACCAAGAGCGTCAACACGGTCAAAAGCGTCAGCGCATGCAAGCTGATGACGGTGATATGGATGGCCAAACCGGCCTCACCGAAGACGCCGGCCGCCAAGGGCACGCCGATTTGCAAGGTATTGCCAAAGGTGGTGGTGATGGCCTGCACACTGGGCCGCGCCGGCTCAGCCTCGAAAGCACCTCGCCAACGTTGCACGCCATAAACGAGCAAGAGCAAGATCAAGACCGGAATGAAGAAACCCGCCAAGGTCAGCCAAGGCAGTTGCGCCAAATCGAGCCGCGCGGTGGTTCGAAACAGCAGTGCGGGCACAAAGATGTAGAAGGCGGCATTCGACAAAACCCGCGCGGGGTCATTGCCACCGGCTGACCCTGCCTCGGTCGCTTCACCCAGCCAGCGCATCCGCCCCACGAACCAGCCGATGCCGACGGCGATGAAAATCGCCAGCAGCTTGAAGAAGACCAGTGCCGTCATGGGCAGCGCTGCACGATCCCGCTCAAGCGGTGGTCGGCAGGCTCAGCTCGAAGGAGAACTCACTGCCCTGCCCGAACTCGCTGTGGACGCGAATCTCGCTGCCCATCTCGCGCACCAGCTGCTGGCTGATGGACAAGCCCAGGCCCGTGCCGCCGAGGCAACGGGCATCGTCCACCACCTGCTCAAAGGGTTGGAACAAGCGCCCCAGCTGATGCTGGGCAATGCCAATGCCGGTGTCGCCCACCGCAAACAGCAAACGCACCTGAGCGGCCTCAAAGCCCAGCACCTTGACCCGCAGGCTGATCTGCCCCTGGTCGGTGAACTTGACGGCATTCGACAGCAGGTTCAGCAAGACCTGGCGCAGGCGCTGGCCGTCGACCAAAACCCGGGGCGGCAGTTGCTGGCTGAGGTCAATCTCGAAGCGCAGGCGCTTTTGCTCCAGGCGCAGGCGCACGCTGTCGCAAGCCATGTCCAGCAAGGCGCGCAAATCCACCGAGCTGGGCTGCAGGCGCACCTTGCCGGCCTCGATGCTGGCGGTATCGAGCACATCAGAAATTAGGTTCAGCAGATGTTCGCCGGAATCGCGGATCAAACCAATCTTGCTGTGCTGAGCAGCACCCAAGGTCGTGTCCATCTGCAACAACTGGGTGAAGCCCAGGATCGCATTCAAAGGCGTACGGAACTCATGGCTCATGGTGGCCAAGAAGCGGCTCTTGGCCTCGCTGGCGGCCTCGGCGCGGCGCTTGGCCTCGCTCAGTTCCAGGGTGCGTTCGGCCACCAAGTCTTCTAGATGGTCGCGGTGGTGGGTCAACTCCTGCTCGGCCAGGCGGCGCTGGCTGATGTCACTGACCATGCCTTCAATGCGTGTGCCTTGGCCATCTGTGGTGGGCACTAGGTGTGCGCTCAACTCCACCCATAACTGCCGACCTTCACGGGTCGAAATCAACAAAGGCACTTGCTGCAGCAAGCGAAAACGCTGCAAGGCATTCGCCACCCGCTTGTATTCGGGGCGCTCAATCTGCACCAAGGCACGCAGCCGCGTGCCGACCCGCAAGGCCTGTTCGGGCGAGGAAAAGCCCAGCATCTGTGCCAAAGCCCGGTTCAGGCCCAGCAAACGGCCGCGCGAGTCGGTTTGAAAAATGCCCTCGGCCGCGTTCTCAAACAAGCTGCGGTAACGCTCTTCACTGAGCGTCAAGCGCCTTGACGAAGCCAGCAGACGCTCGCTCATTGAATTGAACTGCTGGGTCAGTTGGCCGATTTCATCCACATGTGCCACCTCGGCCTGCGCGCCCAACTCGCCGTCGGCCACCCGCTGCGCCAGAGCGCCCAGCTTCTCGACCGGCTGCTTGACGAAGCGATTCACCAACAAGAAGCAGCTGCCGATCACCGCAGCAATCACCGCCACCAAGAGGCCGCTGACAAAGCGCCGGATATGGCTGACCTGCCGATCCACCAGCTCGGTATTGAAGACCAAGACCGCCTGCGCCACCTCGGTGGGCTGCATGTCGGGGCTGCTTTGATAGAGGATGGGGAACTCGCGCCGCAGCGGCCGCAGTGCCGGTTTGTCGCGCTGACGCAGCAGCGGCACCGCGCTGACACCCGCGCTGCTGAGCTCGATGGACTGGACCTCGGGGTCGGCCATCACGGCGCCGAGCAGGTTTTCAATCGCGGTGCCGTCGAGGTTCCAGATCGGGGCGGCGAAACTGCGCGCCACCAGATCGGCCATGCGCTGCTGTCTTTGCGCCAGCGAGGCCGAGAGCTCGCGCTCTTCGCTGCTGCTCCAGTACCAGCCCACCGCCAAGGCCAAGACCGAGGCCACCACCGCAATGCCGGCGATCAGGCGGGTCTGAATTCCGATATTGACGGGCTGGCGCATCATGCTTCCCTCAAGTCTGCGCGGATATTGGCTTGCATTTCACTCCGCAGCATAACGCCAATGTGCATGGGGCCACTCCTAGAGAAACGAGCGGCCCGCAAAGCTCAAGCGGACTTTTTGGCTGCGACTCGCTTGGTGGCGGTCTTGGTCGCAGTTTTCTTCGCCGCCACTTTCTTGGCTGGCGCTTTCTCGGCTTTCTCAGTCTTGTCCGCTTTTTCAGCGGCAGGCTTGGCCCCGGGCTTGGCGGCGCGCGGCTCAAACTCGAACATCACCTTGCCCTCCTTCTTGTCATAAGCCAAGAAGGCCTTGAACTTGCGGCGGGTCTTGTTGGAGACGAAGTTTTCCAGCAAGGCGGTCTTGCCCTCGCTGAGCAGCTTTTGCATCTGGCTGATTTCAATCGGCTGCTGCAAGATGATCTTGCCGCTCTTGAAGTCGCAGCTCACGGCCGCGCCGACGGCATGCTCGCAGACGTAATTGCTGCCATGCTCGTACACATGGCCGGCGCACTTGGGGCAGGCGCCCAAGGAAGTCTGCGCGCTGAAGTCCACCGGCTCACCGTCGCCTTCCGCCTTTTTGGCGTCCTCACCAAAGTCGAATTCCAGCTTCCAGTTGCTGATCTCGTCGTCATAGACCAGGGCCAGCTCGGCGGTAAAGGGCCAGCCCGCCTTGGAGCGGAAGCCTTCCAGGGGGCCGATTTTCTTGTCCAGCAAGAACTGATCGACCTCATGCAACTCAAAGCTGCGGCCGCCGGGGATCTTGCCGATCGAGAAACCACAGCCCTCGCCTTCACCGGACTTGCCCTGGCAAGTGAAGCGGCGGTAGTTCTCTTTCACCACGCCGCCGCACTTGGGGCAAGGTGCTTTCAAGGTGGCGTAGTCGCCGGGGATGGTGTCGCGGTCGTATTCCTTGGCTTTTTGCACCACCTTCTGCGTCATGGCGGCAATCTCGGCCATGAAGTCATCGCGGTTCAGGCGGCCTTTTTCCATCTCGGCCAACTTGAATTCCCAGTTGCCGGTCAGCTCGGGCTTGGTCAGCTCCTGCACATCCAGGCCGCGCAGCAGCGTCATCAGCTGGAAGGACTTGGCGGTGGGCACCAACTCGCGGCCATCGCGCAAGATGTACTTCTCCATGATCAAGCCTTCGATGGTGGCCGCGCGGGTGGCTGGCGTGCCCAGGCCCTTCTCGGTCATGGCGGCGCGCAGCTCTTCGTCGTCGATCAGCTTGCCAGCGCCTTCCATGGCGGAGAGCAGCGTCGCTTCGGTGTAGCGAGCCGGCGGCTTGGTGGCCAGGGCCTTCACATCGGTGCTCTCGGTGCGCACCACCTCGCCGGCGGCCACGGCCACCAGATTGGCGTCGTCTTCTTGTGCTTCCTTGCCGTAAACCGCCAACCAGCCCGGCTTGACCAACACCTTGCCGTTGGTTTGGAAGTTGTAGTCCTTGCCGGCGGCTGCGACTGTCGAGATCCGCGTGGTGACCAAGAACTCAGCGGGCGGGAAGAACACCGCCAGGAAGCGCTTGACCACCATGTCGTAGAGCTTGGCCTCGATATCGGTCAGGCTCTTGGGCGCTTGCAGCGTCGGGATGATGGCAAAGTGATCCGAGACCTTGGTGTTGTCAAACACCTTCTTGGTCGGCTTGATATAGCCCTCGTTGAGGGCCTTGCGGGCGTGAGCCGCCAGCTCGCGCAGCGGGCCGGGCAGGTCTTCGCCAGCGATCATCTCGGCGGTTTGCTTGGCCACGGCCAGATAGTCTTCCGGCAGATAGCGAGAGTCGGTACGCGGGTAGGTCAAGACCTTGTGCTTTTCGTACAAGGCCTGCGCCAGCGACAGCGTGGTCTTGGCCGAGAAACCAAAGCGCGAGTTAGCCTCGCGCTGCAAGGTGGTCAGGTCGTAAAGCCCGCCGCAGCTTGACGTGGTGGGCTTGCTTTCTTCGGTCACCCGCGCCGGCTGGCCCAGTGCGGCCATGGCGATGGCGTCGGCCTCGGCACGGCTCCAGACGCGGTCCGCCTTCAGCTCCGCATCCTCGGGGTTCTTCTTCCATTTGGGATCGAACCACTTGCCCTCGTACTGGCCGGCCTGGGCGTCGAAATTGGCGCGGATCTCCCAATAGTCGCGCGCCACATGCTTGCGGATCTTTTCTTCACGCTCGACCACGATGGACAGCGTGGGCGTCTGCACCCGGCCGACGGTGGTCAAGAAAAAGCCGCCATCGCGCGAGTTGAAGGCCGTCATGGCCCGCGTGCCGTTGATGCCCACCAGCCAGTCGGCCTCAGAGCGGCAACGCGCCGCATCGGCCAAGGGCAGCATCTGCGCATCGCTCTTGAGCTTGTCAAAGCCATCGCGAATCGCCTGCGGCGTCATCGACTGCAGCCACAGCCGCTCCACTGGCTTGTTGATGGCGGCCTTGGCGGTGCCCGCGTATTGAACGATCAAACGGAAGATCAACTCCCCTTCGCGGCCCGCGTCACAGGCGTTGATCAGCTGCGTGACGTCCTTGCGGCGGATCAGCTTGACCAGGGCGTTGAGGCGGCCCTTGACCTTGTCGATGGGGTTCAAGTCGAAGTGCGGCGGGATCACCGGCAAATTGGCAAAGCTCCATTTGCCGCGCTTGACGTCGAACTCCTCCGGCGCCTTGATCTCCACCAAATGGCCCACCGCCGAGCTCACCACGTACTGCTCGCTCTCGAAGTATTCGTCGTGCTTGTCGAACTTGCCGGCCATCGGCGTCAGGGCGCGGACGATGTCCTGCGCCACGGAAGGCTTCTCGGCAATGATCAGGGTCTTGCTCATGATGGTGATGATTTCTTCTGTTCAGTTGAACGGGGCTTCGCAAAACATGCCAAAGCCCTGCCTACAATCCGGCCTCGCGCACGCACGCTCGCACACACGCGCGCACACCCATGAATTCAATGTACCTAAAAAGCCGATGAGCTCATCAGCCCGCAAAAAAACTGCTGCCCCCCCTGAAAAGGCCATCAAGCCGGCGGCAGCCAGCAAGGGTCGGCGCATCCAGGTCAGGAATTCCGGGGTCCATGGGCGCGGAGTCTATGCGCTGGCGCATCTGAATGCCGGCGAGGTGCTGATCGAGTACACCGGCGAGCGCATCTCCTGGGACGAGGCCATGGACCGCCACCCGCATGATCCGGCCCAGCCCAATCACACCTTTTACTTCCATGTGGAAGACGGCAGCGTCATCGACGCGCTGCACGGCGGCAACAGCTCGCGCTGGATCAACCATTCCTGCGAGCCCAATTGCGAGGCCGACGAGGTCAATTGCCGCGTCTACATCAAGGCGCTGCGCGACATCTTGCCCGGCGAAGAGCTGTTCTACGACTACGGCCTCACCATCGACGAGCGCTACACGCCCAAGCTGAAAAAAGAGTTTGCCTGCTACTGCGGCAGCCCGGATTGCCGTGGCACCATGCTGACGCCGAAACGTTGAGTTAGCTTGCCGTGAACGAAAGCCACCAGAACTGGAACGTCGAAACCCTGTGGGAGCAACTGCTTCCCTTGCTGCCGGGCATCAGCATCGAAGTGCTGGCCCGCACCGATTCCACCAACACTGCCCTGCTCGAACGCGTGCGCAGCGAAAGCCGCAGCGGCGCGCCGCAAGCCTACGGCCGCCGCGCCCACGATATGCAGCCCTGCCTGCTGGTGGCCGAGCATCAAACCCATGGCCGTGGCCGCATGGGCCGCGCTTGGCTCTCCAGCCCCGGCAGCTCGCTGACCTTTTCGCTCGCTTTGAGCCTGCAGCCGGGCGACTGGTCGGGCCTGTCTCTGGCGGTGGGCTGCGCGATTGCCGAGGCGCTGGAGCCTTCGGCCAGCCTAGCAGCCGGCGCCAAGCCGCGCCTCACCTTGAAGTGGCCCAACGACCTTTGGCTGGATGAGCGCAAGCTCGGCGGCATTTTGATCGAAACCGTGCCGGCCGGTGATCGCCGCATGGCGGTGATTGGCGTGGGCCTGAACATCAAGGAACTGGTGCTGGGCAAGGACGACCCAGACCACGCGGACGGCGCCAAGCAAGACAGCGCCGGCGGCCCCATCAGCCCCATCAACCCCATCAGCCCCTTCAACACCGGCTTTGCCGCCCTGACCGAACTGCGCCCCGGCTGCAGCGGCCCCGAAGCGCTGGCCCTGATTGCGCCGGCCTTGGTGCAATGCCTCTTGGACTTTGAACAACAAGGCTTTGCCGCCTGGGCCTCGGCCTATGCCAAGCGCGACCTGACCCTGGACCGCCTGGTGACGGCCGGCGCCACCGAGGGCATCTCCGAAGGCATCAGCGCCCAAGGCGAGCTGCAAATCAGAACTCGCGACGGGCAGTTGCAAATCATCAGCGGCGGCGAAGTCTCAGTGCGACTGGCCTCGGACCCGCAATCACAGCCGCTGTCTGAGTTGCAGACCGAACTTCAAGCGACCGACTGATTGACTTCCTGAATCAACCACTGAAAGGCATCAAGACCCCATCATGCTGCGTGCCCTGGTTCTGCTCTTGCTGCTGCTCAATGGCTTGTTTTTCAGCTGGACCCAGGGCTGGCTGGACGGGGTGATCGGCATCAAGGCCGGCGGCACGCATGAACCCGAGCGCCTGAATCAGCAAGTCAATCCTGAGAGCATCAAGCTGCTGGAACCTCAGGCTGCAGCCGCACTCCAAACCCGGGTCTGCTTGGAGTCGGGCCTGCTGGGCAGCGAGGCCGCCTTGAACGAGGCTCAGGCTGCCTTGCAAGGCGCCGGCTTCAGCGCCGCCGATTGGCAGGTCCAACACAGCGAGCAGGCCGGTGTTTGGGCCGTGGCCTCGATCCGCTTGCCCACCAAGGACTTCCAGGCCCGTAAGGAAGAAACCTACAAAAAACTCAAGATCAGCTTTGAGTACCTCAGCGGCATGCCGGAGGAAATGCCCACCTTGCTGCTGAGCCGGCATGACAGCGAAAAAGCCGCCAACGCTGCGCTGGAATCACTCTCACAACGGGCGCTGAAGGGCCTACGCGTGTTGCAATTGCAAACCCCGAGCAAGCGCTACAAGCTCGTGATGCCACAACTGGACGGCCTGCAACAAGGTCGCGTGGCGAACCTGAAAGACGGCGCCGCGGTCGCGGGCGGCTTCAAGGCCTGCCCGGTTCAGCCTGCGGCAGCAGCTGCCTCCACCGCAGCATCGGCTGCATCGGCGCCCCTCACGGCTTCAAGCGCAGCCGCGACTGGCCCCAAACCCTAGGGCCTCAGGCCCGCAGCGGCTGAGGCTGCGGGCGTCGCAACACCCAGGTCGCCAGGCCCAACAAGGCCACCCACAGGGCGCTGAAAGCGCCGCCGCCTCCGCCGCCACTGCTGCTGCTTTGAGTCGCAGGCGGCGTGGTGACCGGCGCGGCCGCCACATTGACGCTGCTGGTCGCGCTGTATTTGATGCCCAGGTCATCGGTCACCTCAACCTTAACCGACACAGTGCCGGCCGCACTGGCCGTCATCGTCGTGCTGACCCCATTGCTGGCCGATGAGAAGCCACTGACCACACCACCGCCGTCGACCAAGGTCCAGGCATAGCTGACCACGCTGCGGCCAGCGCCAAGCGCGCTGCCGGCAGCGCTGAGCGTGATGAGTTCACCGGCCACTGCGCTGCTGGGCGTAACGGCGATCGCCACCGAGGCGCCGTTGAGCGACTTGGCAGCGGCCACGGCCGCCGCGGCGTCCAGCATGCCGGCGCCGCAAGTGCTGGTCGTGCAGTAACACTCATCTTGTACGGTGGAGGTGGGCGCCTTGCATTGGGCAATGCCAGCAGTAGCACCCGTGCTCACAAAAGGCCGGGCCGTGCTCTTGAGCAGACTGAGCACTTCGGTCGAAGTCAGCGAGGGGCGCTGCGACGCCATCAAGGCCACCGTACCGGCCACGATAGGCGCGGAGAAACTGGTCCCGACCGAGGCTGAGTTGTTCGTGTAGGCCGCATCCGCCAGCACCGGGCCGCGGGTGCCGCTATTGCTGGTGCTCAGCATGGGGTAGAGGCAGGGATAACCTGTTGCCAAATTTATGCAGTTCCCCCCAGGCGCGGCAATCGCCACCTCCGGGCCAAGGCTGGAGAAGCCCACCTTGCTGCCCACATGACGCAAAGCAGCCACCGAGATCACACCCGGGCAATTGCCCGGCAGCCCCACAGCCAGTCCTTCGCTGTTGCCGGCCGCCACCACAACGATGGCCTTGGTGGCATTGACCTGGGTGATGGTGTCGCGGTACAGCGCCCCGGTGCCGGTGGTGCCACAGCTACCGGTGCCACCCAGGCTCAGGTTCAAGACCTTGGCTGGATTCGGATTGGTCGGCAAGCCCGGCACGCTGATACCGGCCGCCCATTTCATGCCGGCCATGATGTCGGAGTCGTAGCCACCGCATTTGCCCAACACGCGGATTGGCAAGATCTTCACGCCCCAGGCCACACCGGCAATGCCTTGACCGTTATTGCTGGCCGCAGCAATCAAGCCCGAGACTCGCGTGCCATGCCAAGAGCTGTTGGTGAGGTCGGCCGAGGTGCAGCCACTGCCCAGCGTACCGCCGTCGATATCCGCCTGACTGACCCAATCGCCGGGGTCGGAAGCGTCGGCGTCGGCGCCATTGCCGTCATTGGCTGTGGCCACGCCGGCCGAGGTGCTGAAGCCCACCATGTCATAGCCACCGATGAATTGACCGGCTAGGTCCGGGTGGTCCATGCGAACCCCGGTATCCAGAACGGCTACTACTACAGAGCTGCTGCCCGTACCGAGATCCCAGGCCGCCGGTGCGTTGATACTGGAGACCACTTCACCAGCCGGCGCTTTCAGATACCACTGATCCAAAGTGCGACTGTAGGTCGCCTGAAGCTTGCCTTGGCTATCCGGAAACTGACCTATAAAAACCGGCGCAGCCGATGTAGCTCCACCATACAAAGAATCATTCGGCGTCACCGCAAAGTGGCGCCGGCGTTGGTCCACCGCCACCATCTCGATTTCACTGTCTTGGCTCAGGCGCTTGGCCAAGCTGGCCGAATCGATGCCGCTGGCGGTGAACACATGGGTGCGCTCGTCCAGGCTCAGCCGCGCGCGCAAGCCGCCGCTGGCGTGCAGACCAGTCCGCATACCCAGGCCGGTGGCGCGGGTCTGGGCGACATCCATGGCCGAAGACCGGCTCATGCGCGCCGCCATGATTTTGGCGCGCACACTGGCCGCCTCGGGTTTGAAGCGCACGATCACGCGAGCGGTGTCAGGCGCCGCAGCGGCTGAGTTCGCGGTCTGCGCTTGAGCGACCGGCACCGAAGTCAAAGCGAGCGTCGCAGAGAGCAGCAGCAGGGGCAGCGAGAGATATTGGGACTTCATGGTCTGCGACTCCAAAAAACTGGGCGGCGCCGCCAGACCGGCGCAGCTCGGACCAGTTTAGTCCGCGTCCATGTAACTAAGGCGTAAAGAAGGGCAAATCCAACCCATCAGTTGCGCCGCAACGCAGGGCATATCCCCAGGTGTCAGTAGGCGCGCCTTCGTTATTCTTCTGCCCCAAATAGACAAGGCGCAAGCAGAGCGAAATACCGCGCTTTTGATACAGCCCAGGGAGGGGTGCCATGAACTCGATCACCAACAGCTACTTCAACTTTTCTCGCCTGCGTTTGCGCGGCGCAGGGGCCATCTTTGTTTTAAATCTCTGGGCCTTGGGTCTACACAGTGTGCAAGCACAGACCCTGGTGCCCGACGAGACAAGCGCACAGACGCTGCAATGCTTGGTCAAGCCGGGCGCTGCACCGGCATTTCCCGAACGTATGCTGGAACAACGCCTAGGCGCCTTCCTCCGCGTCAAGCTGGTCTTCACCCACCCCGAGCGCGCACCAAGGCAGGAACTGCTGTTTCGATCAGGCGCTCAAGAGCATCAAGACGAGATGGAGCGCTATCTCAACAACTACCGCCTGCCTTGCCTGAAGCCCGGACAGACCATCGAAGCGGTGCAGGAGTTCAACTTCGACCCGGACAAGTTCGGCAGCGTGCATTGGAACGATTTGCGCCATTCGCCGAACAGTTCAGGCAACTTTGACTACGCCTGTATCAAGACTGCTGAACGCAAACTCAGTCATTTTGAAGACCAGGCACTGAGCTCCAATATCAAGCGCAAGGCAAATGGCAATGTGATCGCCAGCATGCGATTCACCAGGCCTAACGCACCTCCTGAGGTCAAGATTTTGTACGACAACGGCAATGCGAATTGGCGCAATTCTGTACTGGAGCACTTGTCGGAATACCGAGTGACCTGCCCGGTTCCCGAAGGCGAAGCTATCGTCTTCGAGCAGCAGTTCAGCTATGCCGCATCCACTCGCAGTTATGACTACGCGCTGAAAGACACCGATATCGTCAAGTTCCTAGGCTTTGTCAAAGACATCGACAAGCAAAAGGTGAACTTCGATCTGGACAGTATGGCCTGCCCCTTCGAAGTGGTGTGGGGCGTGGGCATGCCCGCAATCAAGAATCGCGTCGGCCAAGTGGGTGCGCCCAACCCCAATCGCCTAGAGTTCATCGCTTGGCTTGAAACGCTGACCTTGAACGTAGGTCCAGACGTTTTTGATCAGATCTTGGGGAACAAATTCAAGATCTACGTCCCTTGCGGGAAGATCAATCTGGGCGATTGAAATACATAACAGAGGATTCAGACGGCATCTGATGATGCGTGCAAGATTCCGTTTCGCACTTTGCGGACATCCGACTTTGAGCGGCCCTTTGCCGGTCTTAGCGAACGAGCAAAGGCTATGGTTGAGCAGGCCGACTGGGCACTCTGCCCCGCTCCTGTCCCCCGCCCCGGGGCTTGCGCACGGGTCTCCTCCTTTACCTCGCGGTTCAGCGCGCCCAGCCGTCCTGCTCCGGCAGGATTGGTCGTGGCGCAAGAACAATCGCCGAGGGCGTCGGGGGTACGGTGAAGCGAAGTAAAGGGGGAGGGACTGGCGCAGCCAGAGCCGGAGGACATGAACGGAACCGTGCGCCCGATGGCCTCGGCCAGAGGAACCCTCAAGACTGCCAAGTGCCAACAGCCTCCGTTCACGACCTAGCGAGCACCATGAAAAAGGCCGCCCCGCGTTGCCACGGGCCGGCCTTTTTGGTCTTGCCTACTCAGGGGCAAGCCTCAATCCATCAAGTCACCAATTACTTGGCGATGACGCGAACCATCTCGAGCACCTTGTTCGAGTAGCCCCACTCATTGTCGTACCAGGCGACCAGCTTGACGAAGGTGCCGTCCAGGGCGATGCCGGCGTCGGCGTCGAAGATGGAGGTGCGAGCGTCACCGCGGAAGTCGGTCGCGACGACCTTCTCTTCGGTATAGCCCAGCACGCCCTTCAGCGCGCCTTCGCTTTGTGCCTTGAACTCGGCGCAGATGTCCTTGTACGAAGCTTCGTTGTTCAGCTCAACGGTCAGGTCAACCACCGACACGTCGGAGGTCGGCACGCGGAAGCTCATGCCAGTCAGCTTCTTGTTCAGCTCGGGGATCACCACGCCCACGGCCTTGGCGGCGCCAGTGCTGGAAGGAATGATGTTTTCCAGGATGCCGCGGCCACCGCGCCAGTCTTTATTGCTGGGTCCGTCCACGGTCTTTTGCGTGGCAGTAGCCGCATGCACAGTGGTCATCAGGCCGCGCTTGATGCCCCACTTGTCGTTCAGCACCTTGGCCAGGGGGGCCAGGCAGTTGGTGGTGCAAGAAGCGTTGGAGATGATGGCTTGGCCGGCGTAGGTGTTGTGGTTCACACCGAACACGAACATCGGGGTGTCGTCCTTCGACGGAGCGGAGAACACCACCTTCTTGGCGCCAGCGGCCAGGTGCTTTTCGCCCGAGGCCTTGTCCAGGAACAGGCCGGTAGCTTCGACCACGATGTCGGCGCCGACTTCGTTCCACTTCAGGTTGGCGGGGTCACGCTCTTGGGTCAGGCGGATGGCCTTGCCGTTGACGACCAGGGTGTTGCCTTCGACCGAAACTTCGCCGTCGAACTTGCCGTGCACGCTGTCGTACTTGAGCATGTAAGCCAGGTAGTCGGGCTCGAGCAGGTCGTTGATGCCGACCACTTCGATTTCCTTGAAGTTGGCGATAGCAGCGCGGAACACCATGCGGCCGATGCGGCCGAAGCCGTTGATACCAATCTTGATCGTCATATCAGTCTCCTCAATAAAAAACCAAAAAACTCAAAACAGAACATCAAAAAAAGGGGTGCGCGCGGCACCCCTTTTGCATTGCTGACTTATTTGCTGCCCTTGCTGGACTTCTTGCCCTTCAGCTTGGCCACACCCAGCGCGACGCGCACGGTATCGGCCACATTTTCAGCCGTAAAGCCGAAGTGCTTGAACAGCACCGGGGCCGGGGCCGACTCGCCGTAGCTGTCGATACCGACCACGGCCGCGCAACCATACTTCCACCAGCCATCGGTGACGCCCATTTCCACCGCAATGCGGGGCGTGCCTTCGGGCAGCACGGACTTTTTGTAGGCCAGGTCTTGCCGATCGAAGACATTGGTCGAAGGCATGGAGACCACACGCACGCCGATGCCGTCCAGTGCCAGCAGCTCTTGCGCGCGCATGGCCAGTTGGACTTCGGAACCGGTGGCGATGATGACGGCCTTGGCCTTCTTCTTGATGCCTACATTGCTGGGCTCGGCCAGCACATAGCCGCCCTTGGCGATGTCATCCACCGCAGTCTTCGGCGCGTAAGGCAGGTTCTGGCGGCTCAGGGCCAGCACGCTGGGGCGCTGGGCGTTGCCGATGGCCATGGTCCAAGCGACCACGGTTTCGGTGGTGTCGGCCGGACGCCAGACATCCAGACCCGGGATCATGCGCAGCGAAGCCACATGCTCAATCGACTGGTGCGTTGGGCCGTCTTCGCCCAGACCGATGGAGTCGTGGGTGAACACATGAATAACCCGCTGCTTCATCAGCGCTGCCATGCGGATGGCATTGCGGCTGTAGTCGCTGAAGGTCAGGAAGGTGCCGCCGTAGGGGATGTAACCGCCGTGCAGGGCCACGCCGTTCATGATGGCGGCCATGCCGAACTCACGCACGCCATAGTTGATGTGGCGGCCAGCATTGCTGCTGCCGTCTTCTTCCACGCGGAAAGCGGGTGTCGACTTGGTGTTGGTCAGATTGGAGCCAGTCAGGTCGGCGCTGCCACCCAGCAACTCGGGCAAGGCGGCGGTGAAGGCTTCCAGCGCCAGCTGGCTGGCCTTGCGGCTGGCCACGGTCTCGGCCTTGCCGTGAGCGGCAACAACCGCGTCCACCGCGGTCTGCGCGAAGTTGGCGGGCAAGACGCCGGCCATGCGGCGCTGGAATTCAGCGGCCAGCTCGGGGTGAGCGGTGGCGTAGGCGTCAAATTTCTCGTCCCAGGCGGCTTCCAGCTGGGTGCCGGCGTCCTTGGCGTCCCAATCGGCATAAACCTCTTGCGGGATGACGAAGGGCTCGTGAGCCCAGCCCAACTGTTCGCGGGTCAGCTTGATTTCTTCAGCACCCAGCGGCTCGCCGTGCGCCTTGGCGGTGTTGGCGCGGTTCGGCGAACCCTTGCCGATATGGGTCTTGGCGATCACCAGAGTCGGCTTGACGCTGCTCTTCTTGGCTTCGGCGATGGCGGCGTCCACGGCGTCGACATCATGGCCGTCCACCGGGCCGATCACGTTCCAACCATAGGCTTCGAAACGCTGGGCGGTGTTGTCGGCGAACCAAGGGGCCACTTGGCCGTCGATGGAGATGCCGTTGTCGTCATAGATGGCGATCAGCTTGTTCAGCTTCCAGGCGCCGGCCAGCGAGGCGGCTTCATGGCTGATGCCTTCCATCAGGCAACCGTCGCCCAGGAACACATAGGTGTGGTGATCGACGATCTGGTGCGCGTCGATATTGAATTCCTTGGCCAGCATCTTCTCGGCCAGGGCCAGACCGACGGCATTGGTGATGCCTTGGCCCAAGGGGCCGGTGGTCGTTTCAACGCCGGGGGTGATGCCCACTTCGGGGTGACCTGGAGTCTTGCTGTGCAGTTGGCGGAAGGCCTTCAGCTCTTCGATCGGCAGGGCGTAGCCGGTCAGGTGCAGCAGTGCGTAAATCAGCATGGAGCCGTGGCCGTTGGACAGCACGAAGCGGTCGCGGTTGGCCCATTGCGGGTTGGCCGGGTTGTGGCGCAGGTGGCGATTCCACAGTGCAACGGCGATATCAGCCATGCCCATGGGCGCGCCGGGGTGTCCGGAATTGGCTTGCTGCACGGCGTCCATGGCCAGTGCACGAATGGCGTTGGCCATCAAAGTGGGGTTGCTAGCAGCGGTAGTGGCCATGGGCTTGTGAAGAAGGAGTTACGGGGTAACCCGGGATTTTACTTGGACGCCGCGCATTGCCGGCAGCAGAGTTCACAGACAAAGCCGGGAAGTTCAAAAAGCCTCCCCAAAAGGCCTGAACTGAAGCGAAGCCTGCGAGCCGGACGCCTCGCCTGTGTCTTGTGAGGGCAGCGTAGCCGAACCCGATACCCCCCGACTTGCGGGGGAACAAGCCCAACGTCGACATCGGCAAAGACCCCCGAGATGCTTGCGGACCGGCCTCTGGAAGCCGTCAGGCCTCTTCACTAGTCCGATCGGCTCATGCCCTGGGACGCATTGCAGACATGCCCCCCACTTAGGCTGCGCGAGCTTGTGCGGGGTTCTGTGTGGATTTGTTGGCACTTCGGCGGTGTCAGCCAGTCAGGACAGGGTTCGTCGCACAACCCATGTTCCAGCCATCGCCAATCATCAGGAGTCCCTCCCATGTCCTTCCGTCCCAACGTTCTGAGCAGCCTGGTTGCTGCCGCCCTCGTCGCCATGGCTTCGCAAGCCAGCGCTCAAGTCTTCAACGGCAACTTGGTCCAAGGTGTCAGCAGCTCGCAGTCGTCCTACATCAAGGGCGCCACCGGCTACGACATCACTTCCATCATCACCGCCGGTGACGCCGTCGGTGGCTACCGCATGTCCGGCCTGCCAGACGGCCTGGGTGCTTTCGACAACGGCAACGGCACTTTCACCGTGCTGATGAACCATGAAATCGGCGCGAACGCCGGCATCGCGCGTGCCCACGGCGGCACCGGTGCTTTCGTCTCCAGCTGGGTCATCGACAAGGCCACGCTGCAAGTCAAGTCGGGCGGAGACCTGATCCAGCGCGTTTACGGCTGGGATGCCGCCACACAAGCCACTGGCGCCCAAGTGACCGGCGCGGCCAACCTGTCCTTCCAGCGCTTCTGCTCGGCCGATCTGGCCGCAGCTTCGGCCTACACCTACACCGACACCAGCGGCAAGAGCTACGGCACCAGCTCGCGCATCTTCCTGAACGGTGAAGAAGTCGGCACCAGCGCCAACAGCCGCGCCATGGCTCACGTGGCCACCGGCAGCGATGCCGGCAGCAGCTTTGTGCTGGGCAAGTTCAACCCTGCCACCAATGGCAGCGGTTTGGCTCAGTACTCCGCATATGAGAATCTGGCCGCCAACCCCTTCAGCCAGCTGAAGACCGTGGTGGTGGGCCAGAACGACGGCGGCACCGGCATCGCATCCAACGCCGTGGCTGTGTATGTGGGCACCAAGACCGACAGCGGCAGCGCTGTGGACCGCGCCGGCCTGACCAATGGCGTGATGAAGTACGTCAATGTGGCGGGTAACGCTTCCGAAATCGCCGACTCGAACACCCGCGCCACCAACATCGCCAACGGCAGCCGCTTCACCCTGAGCGCCACTGCATCGACGACTTTCTCGCGCCCTGAAGATGGCGCCTGGGACGTGCGTGCCGGCAAGCAAAACGTGTACTACTTCGTCACCACCGATCGCCTCGACGGCACCGAGCTGACCGGCGGCACGCAAGTCGGCGCGACGCGCCTGTGGCGCATGACTTTTGACGACATCGCCAACCCTGACGCTGGCGGCAAGCTGGACATCTTGGTGGACGGCAGCAAGATGGCTGGCGGCGTGGGTAACAGCCGTGCCAATATGTTTGACAACATGACGGTCAACAAGGACGGCACCATCACAATGCTGGAAGACACCGGCGGCGCTGACCATAACGGCAAGATCTGGGAATACAACCTGGAAACCGGCGCCGTCAAGATCATCGCCAAGTCCGACACCACCCGCTTCGGCGATGTGGTGAATGGCGCCTTCACTGGCCCGGCCTCTGGCAAGACCACCCCGAACGGCAGCACCGGCTACCACACCAATGACGAAGAAACCTCGGGCATCATCGATGTGACCGACATCTTCGACGCCAATGGCACCACCGGCAAGAAGTACCAGCTGTTCGTGACCCAAGACCACGCCAGCGCTGCCGGCCTGGACGCCGCAGGCATGCTGGTTGGCGGCAACCCCGCCGGCATAGTTGAAGGTGGTCAGCTGCAATTGATGGTCAGCGACGTTGTCGCCGCTGTGCCGGAACCAGAAACCTATGCCCTGATGTTGGCTGGTCTGGGCCTGGTGGGCTTCGCAGCTCGCCGCAAAGCTCAGCGTTGATCGATGGTCCGTGGGGTGGCCTGAGCCACTCCGCTCGCTTCAAACCCGCCTTCTGAACTGGCCGCGGGGATGAGCTGAGCGCCTGGATGGAGCCTTGCGGCTTCACCCTGGCGCTTTTTGCGTTTCTCCATGCGCTTTTGTGCTTGCTCTAGAAGCAAGGCCCTCACATGACCCTAAGCTTGAATCTGCACAGCATCGAACCCTTGTTCTTCACGCCCCTGGTGAAGTTTGAGCTGGTCGATGCCAACGCCCTGAATCGCCAATTGCTGGCCGAGGCCCATGCACGCCGCACAGCATCGGCTGGACTGGCGCGCAGCAATATCGACGGCTGGCATTCCGAGGACGACTTCTTCGAGCGCGAGGAACCCGGCAGCCTGGCGCTGCGCGGCCAGATCATCGAAGCCGTTCGACAAGCAACCTTGCAGCTATCGCCCCATTACGACTTCAATCGCTTCGGCATCCAGGCCGAAGGCTGGATCAATATCTTGCCGCCCGGCGGCATGAATGCGCCCCATGACCACCCCGGCTGGGTCTGGTCGGGCTGCTATTACGTCCACACGCCCGACGGCGATGGTCGTAGCGGAGAGATCGAGTTCATCGATTCCCGCACCAATCTGCGCACCCTCAGCATCGAAGGCGCGCCCTGCTTTGCCAGTAAGTTCAGCGTACGTCCCAGCGCTGGGCAACTGCTGCTCTTCCCCTCCTATCTGAAGCATTGGGTGGCGCCCAATCGCGGCGTGGAAGAACGGGTCTCGATTGCCTTCAATGCCCGCTTTGCACGGCGGCGCTGAGGACAAATGGCGCACAGCGCACACATCACCCACTGACCGGGCAAGACCCGACCCCCAAGTGCGGGGGTGGCAGTTTGATGACAACAAGTCGTCATATGGCGCAGGCATTGTGACGGGCAAGCCCAAACGAGGAGTTCCCAAGATGCAAACCAAGATCACTTTGCTGGCCGCCTTGCTGGCCGCCGGACTGAGCGCCGGCGGCAGCGCTGCCGCGGCGTCAAACAGCTACGACACGACCATCCTGGTCGCCAATGACGCCAAGTACAAGCCCACCGTCATGGTCGACCCCGACCTGATCAACCCCTGGGGCATTGCCCTGCGCCCGCCCGGCATCGGCGGCCACATCTGGACCAGCAATGCCGGCAGCGGCACCACCACCACATATATCGGCGACGTCGGCGGCAAGCCTCTGTATCAAGACGGCCTGAAGGTCATCCCCATCAGCCAGGCCAAGGGCGTGGAAGCCTATACCCCGCAAGTGACCGGCCAGGTCTATAACGCCGCCAGCGACATCGCCGGCCAGCCCACCGAGTTCTACGTCTCGGGCGCTGCCACCAACTGGAACACCGGCGCATCGGCCGGCACCATCTCAGGCTCGGCCAAGTTCGTCTTCGTCACTTTGGACGGCACCATCAACGCCTGGCGCGCTGGCACCAACCCCGGCATGAACGAAGCTGTGGTGGTGAAGGACTTCTCGGGCAACTGGGCCGGTGCCAATGGTTACCAATACACGCCCAACTTCACCGGCGTGGCCATGACGACGGCGGGCTTCAAGCTCGACGCCGGCGGCAACAAGGTGGCGGACAACCGGCTCTACGCCACCGACTTCGCCAACAACCGCATCATGACTTTCGACAACCAGTGGAACGACATCAGCGCCAGCGTCCACTTCGAGCGGCCGAATGATCTGCAAAACGACTTCATGCCCTTCAACATCCAAGACATCGGAGGTCGCCTGTACGTGGCTTACGCCGCCAGCGAGTACGACCCGCTGATGCCCAGCGAGCCGGTGCGTGCGCCCGCCCATGGCCGCGTGATCGCCTATGACCGTGATGGTCACATCGTGCAGGACTTCAAGGACCAACTCGATATGAACGCGCCTTGGGGCCTGGCCATGGCACCCACCAGCTTCGGCGCCTATGGCGGCAAACTCTTGGTCGCCAATTTTGGTGACGGCAGCATCGCCGCGCTGGACCCGGAAACCGGTGCCACCCTGGGCAAGCTGAAGGACGCCGAAGGCAAGACCATCTTCATCGATGGCATCTGGGGTCTCACTTTCGGCAACGGCGTGAGCCTCGGCGATGCCAACTCGCTCTACTTCACCGCCGGCCCAAATCTGGAAGAAGACGGCATTCTGGGCAAGCTGACCGTCAGCGCCGTGCCAGAGCCCAGCAGCTACGCCTTGCTGCTCGGCGGCCTGGGCCTGTTGGGCGCCGTGGCCCGTCGCCGCCAAGCAAACTGAGTTGATACTTATGCGATGGCTTGGCTTACACGCCTTGCCACTACAACAAAGAGCCTGCCCTGCAGGCTCTTTTTTCTGGGTGCGCGTGTGATTGGTCACGCACTGCATTGCAAAAGCTGATGCATTTGTAAGCGTTTGCACTCAAGCTGAAGGCCTGCATTGCGATCGTTACGGTTGAGCCCTGAATCAACCGGCGGTCAAGGAGTCAGGCCATGAGCGAAGACCTTGCATCGGCTGTTGCCCCGGCACCCGTCGCCACCGTTCTCTTCGTGGACGACGAGCCCTCCATCCTGAGCGCCTTGCGGCGTTTGTTTCGCCCCCAAGGCTACAAAGTTCTGATGGCCGAGGGCGGCGCAGCGGGTTTGGCTTTGCTGGAACTCGAAGCCGTCGATCTGGTGATCTCCGATATGCGCATGCCGGAGATGGATGGCGTTCAATTCCTAGAACAAGTGCGGCAGCGCTGGCCTCATATCGTGCGGGTGATGCTGACGGGCTATGCCGACATCACCTCCACCATTGGCGCGATCAATCGCGGCGAAATCCACCGCTACATTGCCAAGCCCTGGGATGACCAAGACATCCTGCTGTCCGTCAGCGACGGCTTGAAACGCCAAAGACTGGAGCGCGAGAACCGCGAGCTGGTCGCGCTGACCCAGACGCAAAACGAGCAACTACAGGATGTGAACGGGCAGTTGCAGAACGTCAACGCCCAATTGCAATTCGCCAACGATCAGCTGCAAAACAGCAATGAAGACTTGGAGGAGCGCGTCAAAGAGCGGACTCAAGCCCTGGAAGCTGCCAATGCGCAATTGGGTGAGGCCAACAACCGCCTGGCCGACGCCAACGCTCAGATGGAGAAGGCCAACCAGCAATTGAACGCCGCCAATCTGCAGCTGGAAGAGAACTTCGCGTTGTCCATCAGTGTGTTTTCCGGCCTGCTGGAGTTGCGTGATGGCAGCGTGTCCGGCCATGGCCATCGGGTGGCCAATCTGGCGCGTCGACTCGCCGAGCAAATGGACCTGAGCCCCATCGAGGTGACCGACATCTACAACGCCGGTCTGCTGCATGAGGTGGGCAAGATCGGCCTGCCCGATGCCTTATTGCAAAAAACGGTGTCGCTGATGACCGGCGATGAATTTGAAATCTACAAACGCCATCCGCAACACGCACAAGCGGCCCTGATGCCATTGGGCCGACTGCGCCAGACGGCCATCATCATCCGCGCTCAACACGAGCGCCTGGACGGCAAAGGCTTCCCCGATGGTTTGTCGGGTTATGAAGTGCCATTGGGCGCGCAAATCATCAATGTCGCCTCAACCTTCGAAGCCTTGATCGCCGGTCACTTGGCAGAGAAGTGCTTCTCCACCGAGGATGCGGCCAAAGCGGTGTTGGAAGGCCGCGGCAACCGCTATGACGAAGAGGTCGTGGTCGCTTTTGAAGCGGTGTTGAAAGCGCTGGCCGCCGAAGCGGGGGCCGACGTTGAACTCAGCTCCGCCGAGTTGCGCCCCGGCATGATCTTGACTCGCCCGGTGCTGAGCCCGCATGGCAGCGTGCTTTTGCCCAAGGACTTCAAGTTCACCTCGGCCGTGGTCAAGCAGGTCTTGGAGTTTGAGCAGCGCCTGGGCCAGCCCTTCAGCTTTTTCATCAAGCAAGTGGTGGACCCCAAGGCGGCCAAAGCGGCTGCGCCAGCCGCTCCCGCAAGCCAAGGAATAGCGGCACCGCCCCCCGCCAGCGCCAACAAGCCTCAGGCAGCGCCGGTACGCGCTTAAAGCCAAGCAAGGCAGCATCACCATGCAAACCTATGCATCCACCGAAACGCTGCCGCCCGCCCGGCAGCCTGGCCTGCCTGGACTGAGCCCAATGTCTGGCAACAACATCAAAGACGAAGCGCTGGACCCCTTGCAGGTGCAGACCCTGGAGGCCGTGAGTGCGCCGCTCCTGGTGCATGCCGGCCGCCAAATCATTTATGCCAACCCCGCCATGCAGCGACTGCTGGGCTATGACCTGGAGCAGATGCAGAGCTTGCCGCACTACGCTTGGGCCAATGATCCACATGTGGAGGCGTTGAAGGCCTACGGCGAACGCTGTTTGCAAGAAGACGAGCAATTGCCCGCCTTGGAATGTGAAGCGATGACGGCCACCGGCGCGGTGCGCTACCTGGAGCTAAGTGCGCGAGGCCTGCAGTCGCCCCAAGGCAAGCGGGTCATCATCAGCTGCCAAGACCTGAGCGATATGCGCCATGTGCAGATGAGCTTGCTCGAAGTGGGCCGGGTCATGCACCAGATTCTCGAGAACAACCCGGTGCCCACCTTTGTGATCGACAAAGACCACCGCATCACGCACTGGAACGCCGCCTGCGGCCAGCTAACCGGTGTGGATTCGATGGACGTAGTCGGCAGCACCGAGGCATGGCGACCCTTCTATGACGAGGCGCGCCCGCTGCTGGTGGATTTGATCGTCGACGGCACGGTTTCGGAGCTGCGTCAGCGCCTGTATGGCGACAATCTGCGCCCCTCCAGCTTGGTGGTGCGGGCCTACGAAACCGAGGATTACTTCCCACAGTTTGGCGAGCAGGGCCGGTGGATTTTCTGCACCGCCGCGCCGCTGTATGACATCCAGGGCAAGGTGGTGGGCGCCATCGCCACCCTGCTGGATGTGACCGAACGCCGGCAGGCCGAAGACCAATTGCGCCGCCATCAAGCCGAGTTGGAACACACCGTCGAGGAGCGCACCGCCGAGTTGTCGCGCAGCCATCAGGAGCTGGCCGCTTTCATGGAGAACGCTTCGGTCGGCATCATTTACAGCTGCGGCCACCACATCGTGCGCAGCAACAGAAAGTTCGCCGAGGTCTTCGAACTCGAAGCCGCGGACGACGCCGAGCTGAAGGCCGCCCGCTTCTTCAGCAGCCCGACTGCCTACCAGGAGTTGGTCAACACTGCCACGCCGGTCCTGAGCCAAGGCCGCCCATTGATGCACGAAATGGAGATGCTGACCGCGCGCGGCCACCGTATTTGGGTGCAGATGATTGCCTACCCCGCCAATCCGGCGGATCCACGTTCTGGCGTTTGGTGGCTGCTGCAAGACCGCAGCGAGGTGATGCGTGCGCAGCGCGAATTGGTCAACAACTACCGCGATATCAAGCAGGCCAACGAACGCTTAGAAGAAGCTCAGAGTCAGTTGCTGCAGTCGGAAAAAATGGCCTCGATCGGCCAGCTGGCGGCCGGGGTTGCCCATGAGATCAACAACCCGGTGGGCTTTGTCAGTTCCAATCTGGGCAGCTTGCGGCGCTATGTCGAGCCCTTGCTGGCCTTGGTCAGCTTGTATGGGCGACTCGACCTCTCCGGCCAGTCGCCCGAGTTTGCCAAGCAGATCCACCAGCTGCAGGAGCAGGCTGATTTGGAGTTCATTCACGAAGACTTGCCACAGCTGCTCAAGGAGAGTGACGAAGGCCTGGGGCGAGTCAAGAAGATCGTGCAGGACCTGAAGGACTTCTCGCGGGTCGATCAATCGGACTGGCAAGAAGCCGACCTCAATTTGGGCCTGGAATCAACGCTCAATGTGGTGCGGCATGAAATCAAATACAAGGCTGATGTCAGCAAAGACTTTGCCGAGTTGCCCTTGGTTCGCTGCCTGGCAGGGCAACTCAACCAGGTCTTCATGAATCTGATCGTCAACGCGGCCCATGCCATCAACCAACGCGGCGAGATCCGCCTGCGCACCATTCATGAAGGCGACTTCGTCTGCGTTGAAGTCGGCGACAACGGCTGCGGCATGAGCCCCGAGGTGCAACGGCGTATCTTTGACCCCTTCTTCACCACCAAGCCGGTTGGCCAAGGCACCGGGCTGGGCCTGTCGCTGAGCTTTTCCATCATCAAAAAACACGGCGGCCGCATCGAACTGGAATCCGCACCGGGCCAGGGCAGTTGCTTCAAAGTCTGGCTGCCGGTGAATGGTCCTGAAAGCAACTGAGCGGCCCCAAGTCGAGTGGAGGAAGGGATGAACTTGGCACTTTGCGGGCCTTTGCGGCTTGGCGGGTGCCAAGCGCCGCCGGGGGCGTGTTTCCGCTCCTGTCTGGGCCAGCGGCCCAGCCCTTCGCTAGGCTCAAGCCGTCCTCAGGACGCCTTGAGTCCGAGCTCAGTCCCCCGCCGTCACCTTTCAGGCGCCGGCTCCTCCTTTACCTCGCGGAATCACGCCCCCGACGCCACTCGGCAATTCCATCGATGTGCGTCCGCATCGAAGTCGCACAAATATGCTGGATCAGGACGCTTGGGGGCTTTGCGACGCGAGGTAAAGGAGGAGACCCGGGCGAAGTCCGGGGCGGGGGACAGGAGTGGCGTAAAGCCCCCAAGAGGCCTGATCACCGCCAAAACTAGAAGTATGCAAAGTGCCAATGCCCGCCGATGCCCCGAATCGCTTGGCTGATCGATTTCAGGTTTGAGCAGCGCGCTGAGCAATCGTTAAAGATTTCACACCCGCTGCCGACAAGCCCTATGGGCCCTGTTGTTGGAATGAGGCTCCCCCAAAACGGAAGGACGGAAGATGAGAAAACTCCACGCTGTCAGCCTCCAGGCCATGGCTGCCGCAACATCGCTGTTGGCACTCAGCATGCCAGCGCAGGCGATTGACTTCAGCTATTCGGGCTTTGCCAATATCACGGCGGGCCGAGTCTTTAGCGCCAGCGGCGTCGACATCGGCTACCCGAACTCAAGCACCTGGACCCAATGCCCGGCCTGCTATGTGGTCGATTTCTCGCATGGCTCCGTCTATGAGAACAAATGGAGCCTGGCGCCCGAGTCTCGCGCGGGTCTGCAGGGTACGGTGAACTTCACCTCCGACTTGTCCTTCACCGGTCAGGTCATGGCTCGCACCGCGGCCAAAGAGTCCAAGCTCGATCTGGAATGGGCCTTCCTGAGCTACAACCTCAGCCCAAAGTTCACGCTGCAAGCCGGCCGCAAGCGCTTGCCGCTGTTCTTCTACTCCGACTTCCAAGACGTCAGCTTCGCCTACAACTGGGTGCGCGTGCCGCCCGATGTGTACGGCTGGGCCGTGGTCAACTACAACGGTGCCAACATCACCTACCGCGACGATATTGGCGGCTGGGCCGTCAAGTCCAGCGCCTATGTGGGCCAGGAGCATTCCAAAGACAATCCCATCGGCAAGCTGGAGCGCCCGGAGCGCCAAGACATCAGCTGGGACAATATGATGGGCATTGACTTGGAGCTGAACCGCGACTGGTTCACCGCACGCTTCTCGTACAACAAATCCAAGCAGCGCTCGGTGGCTCATCTGCCCGAAGGCGAGGTGCAAACCTCCCCCGACCCCGCGGTCTACGGCAAGTCATCGCCGCAATCCTTCAGCTCGGCCTCCTTCAATATCGACCTGGACAACTGGATTGGCCGCAGCGAGTTCTCGCGCGTCACCCGCACCCCGGCGCGCGGCAGCTACCAAGGCTTTCTGATCGGCGGCGGCTACCGGCTCGGCAAGTTCTTGCCCATGGTGACCTACACCCAGCTGAAGGCTTACAGCTCGGGCGATGACTCCACGCATGTGGAAACCGACAGCAATATCAGCTTGACCCTGCGCTACCAACTCAATGACAGCAGCAGCTTGAAGCTGCAAGTGGATCGCAGCAACTGGGACTATCTGAACGGCACAAGCACCATGCGCAAGCTGGTCACGGTGTCTTACGACCTCATCTTCTGAAACGAGGTCACATCATGACAAGCATGCAGCTTTCAATCACCAAGCAACTCGTGGTCTTGGCCTTGGCAGGCGCCGGCATGGGTCTGGCTCGGGCCGACGCCGTCGTCATTGTTCACCCCAGCAATGCGGTCAGCATGGACGACGAGCAGGTCAGCAAGATCTTCCTCGGCCAAACCAAAACCTTCCCTGGCGGCGCCGAGGCCACGCCGGTGGACAACAAGGAAGGCCCCTTGCGCGAGGACTTTGGCAACAAAGTGCTGAAGAAAAGCCCGGCCCAGCTCAAAGCGCTGTGGGCGCGACAGATCTTCACCGGGGGCGCCAAGCCACCGCGCGAACTGGCCAGCGAAGACGAAGTGCTGAAGTTCGTGGCCAGCACGCCCGGCGCGATTGGCTATATCGACAGCAGCAAAGCCAATAGCAGCGTGAAAGTCTTGAAACGCTAAACCTAGGCGCTCCGATGAGCGATGGCCTGCCGAGCCCTGGGCTCGGCACTCGCCATTAGACTCACGCCCCATGCGAGCCATCATCCTCGCGGCCGGGCGCGGTGAGCGCATGCGGCCGCTCACCGACCTCACCCCCAAGCCGCTCTTGTGCGTTCGCGGCAAGCCCTTGATCGAATTTCACATCGAGGCCTTGGCTGCCGCTGGCGTGCGCGACATCGTCATCAACACCGCCTGGCTCAGCGAGCAGTTCCCTGTCGTCCTGGGCGAGGGCAGTCGCTTTGGCGTGAGGCTGCATTACAGCGACGAATCGGCCGAGCCCGTCGGCGCGCTTGAAACGGCTGGGGGCATTGCGCGCGCCCTGCCCTTGCTCTGCCCACAAGCCACCGACGAGACCTTCTGGGTGGTGGCCGGTGATGTTTTCTTGCCCGACTTCGGCTTTGCGCCGGCCGAGGCCGAGCGCTTTTCGCAAAGCGATTTGGACGCCCATCTCTGGCTGACCCACAACAGTCCCCACCACCCGCGCGGCGACTTCGGCATTTCGGCCGAGGGCCTGGCCTTGAGCGAGGTTGCCCCGGACGTGCCGCGCTACACCTGGGCCAGCGTCGGCCTGTTCCGGCGCCGTATGTTTGAAGCGATCCCGGCGGGCAGCAAAGCGGCCCTGCGGCCCTACCTGGAGGCCGCCATCCAAGAGCGCAAACTGGGCGCCAGCTTGTTGCCCGGGCGCTGGGTTGACGTCGGCACCCCGGAACGGCTGGCCAGTCTGCAAGACTAAGCCCCCCCACGATCAAAGCCAGCGCTGCGGATTAGCCCGCATAGCGGCACTGCCGGCCTGAGCCAGAATGCTTGGATCAACTGCATGGATCGGCGATGGCGGCGACCCCTTGGCAAGGCAAAACAATCGTGGCGGTAAATGTCTGGCTGGCGGCGGCCGTGGCGGCCCTTTTGATGACCGCCGCACTGACGCTTTGGGAATTGCTGCAAACCACGCCCCCCTGGGCCCAGGCCCTGCAATTATTGGGTTTGCTGTTGAGCCTGTGCGCCTTGCTGGGCCTGACCCGGCAGCAAGCACGCCAGTTGGAGTTGGCCAAGTCTGAGAAGCTGCTCCTGCATCAGCGGGTGTTGGAAGCCGTCAACGCCATGCCAGCCGGCTTTGATCTCTGGGACAGCGAAGACCGTTTGGTGCTGCACAACCAGGTGCTGGAGCAACAGTTCGCTGCCCTGGGGCCGCTGCTGCAAGACGGAGCTCGCTTTGAAGACCTGGTGCGCGAATCACTGAAGTTGGGCCTGGTGAAAGAAGCCATGGGGCGCGAGCAAGCCTGGCTGGACGAGCGACTGCGCGGCCGCAAAGCAGCCGGCGCCTCCGCCAATCAGCCCATCTTGCATCGCTATGGCGAGCGCTGGACCCATGTTTACCAAACCCGCGTGCCGAGCGGCGATTTGGTCAGCGTGCGCATGGATGTCACGGATCTGATCGAAACCCAGCAAGAACTCGCTCGGGTGCAGGCCGTGGCCCTGCAAAACCAGCGCCTGCTGGAGCAGGCCATTGACGCCATGCCCGCCGGCATTGAGATCTTTGACGCGCAAGATCGGCTGGTCAAAGCCAATCGCCGCATGCAGGCTTGGCAGCCGCACCAAGACTACGCCCAAGCCCAGGGGCAGAGCTTTGAAGCCCTGTTGCGCGCCAGCCTCGCTCACGGCGCTTTACCGGCCGAGGCCATCGGCCGTGAAGATGAATGGGTGGCCCAGCGTCTGGCCAGCCGAGGCCAAACGCATGAACCGCTGCTGAACCAGCTGCCCAACGGCTTGTGGCTGCAGACCTATGAAACACGCACGCCCGAGGGCTACCTGCTGGCGGTGCATCAAGATGTCAGCGACCTGGTGGCCAAAGAGCAGCAACTGAAGGCCAGCCAAACCGAGTTGGAGGCCATCATCCGCACGGCAGCGGTGGCCATCTTCACCATTGACGCGCAAGGCCAGATCTTGAGCTGCAACCCGGCGTCCGAGCGTTTATTCGGTTATGCGCCCAGCGAGCTGGTCGGCCAAAACATCAATTTGTTAATGGACGAGCCCGAGCGGAGCCACCACGACCACTACCTGCGCCGCTATGCCGAGCGCGGTATGGGCACGCTTCGCGGCCGCCCGACCGAGTTCCACGCCCTGCATAAGAGCGGCCGTAGCCTGACCGTGCAAGTGGCGGTTTCGGAAGTACGCAAACCGGATGGTCCGCTCTTCGTCGGCGTGATCTCAGACCTGACCGAACGCAAACAGTTCGAAACCGAGTTGCAACATGCCAATGAGCGCCTGCTGCGACTGTCCACCACCGATGCGCTGACCGAGCTGGCGAATCGCCGCCTCTTGATGCAAAAGCTGGAGGAGGAATGGCGCCGGGGTTTGCGCACGGGCACGCCGCTGAGCCTGCTCCTGGTGGACGTCGATCACTTCAAACTCTTCAACGACCACTACGGCCATCAAGCCGGCGACGAGGCCTTGATCAAAGTGGCGCAAGCGCTCAGCACCAGCGCCAATCGCCCCGCCGATCTGGTCGCCCGTTATGGCGGCGAAGAGTTTGTCTTGCTGCTGGCCCAGACCGATGTGGAAGGCGCCATGGCCGTGGCCGAGCGCTGCCGCGAAGAGCTGCGCTCGGCGGCCATCGAGCATGTCTTGTCCAGCCACAGCGAGTACCTGACCCTCAGCATCGGCATGAGCAGCGCGGTGCCGGTGCGCGGCGGCTCGGCATCGCAGTGGCTGGCTCAAGCGGACTTGGCCCTTTACCAAGCCAAGGCTCAGGGGCGCGACCGGGTGGTACTTGCACAACTCTTTGGCCCGGTTTAAGGGCCAGCCGCTGAGCCTCGGCCAGGGAGGGCCGACTTAGGCGGCGTGGGCCGAGGTGACCGCGTCGATACGGGCCAAAACCTCGGGCGTCAGCTTGGGCGTCAAGGCCAGAGCGCCAAGATTGTCCTGCAGCTGCGCCAACTTGCTGGCGCCCAAAATCACGGTCGAAACACGCGGATTTCGGTTCGCCCAAGCGATCGCGAGTTGCGCCACATTGCCGCCCAGTTCAGCGGCGATACCGGCCAACTCGGCCACCGCAGCATTTTTGGCCGGGTCGGTCAGCCCCTCGCGCATCCAGCTCATGTTTTCCAGCGCTCCACGGCTGTCGGCCGGCACACCGTTTTTGTATTTGCCGGTCAGCAGGCCCGAGGCCAGCGGGCTCCAGGTGGTCAAGCCTAGGCCCATATCTTCATACAGACGGGCGTACTCTTGCTCCACCTTGTTGCGGTGGAACAGGTTGTATTGCGGCTGCTCCATCACCGGCTTGTGCAGGTGGTGGCGCTCGGCGATTTCCCAGGCGGCGCGAATGTCGCTGGCCGACCATTCGCTGGTGCCCCAGTAAAGCGCCTTGCCTTGAGTGATCATGTCGCTCATGGCACGCACCGTCTCTTCGATCGGGGTGTGCGGGTCGGGGCGGTGGCAATAGACCAGATCGACAAAGTCCAGCTGCAAACGCTTGAGCGAGCCGTCGATGGCTTGCATCAGATACTTGCGGTTCAGCGTGTCTTTGCGGTTGACGGTATTGCCCTCACGTTCCAAGCCCCAGAAGAACTTGGTCGAGACGACGTAGTTCAGACGCGGCCATTTCAAAGCCTTGAAGGCCTCGCCCATCACCACTTCGCTCTGCCCCAGGGCATAGACCTCGGCGTTGTCGAAGAAATTAACACCGGCGTCATAAGCCGCAGCCAGCATCTCGGTGGCGGCACGGGTGTCGACCTGCTTGTGATAGGTCACCCAGGACCCCAGGGACAGCTCAGAAACCTGCAGGCCACTTCGGCCCAGACGGCGATATTGCATAGCACCAACTCCAGCTGCCACGGCAGCGCAAGAAAAACAAGAAAAGGGGTGAGAGGTCCGCAGCGTACCCGAGTCGCCAGATTCCCGCTGCCCGCCCCCAAGTCAGCGCCGCGCTTCACCCATCAGAGCGAGTCCGAATGCCTGCCAGCTCATGGAGAATGCCGCCCAAACCCAGCAGGCAGCCACGCGATGAATGAATTGCCCCCTCAATCCGACGCGCTCACAGAGCCAGACACCCAGGCCGGTCGGCGCGACTTCGTGCGCCAATCCTTGGCCCTGGTCGCCAGCACCAGCGCGGTGCTGGGTACGCTCAGCCTGAGCGCTTGTGGCGGCAGCCCTGCGCCCACGCCGCCACCACCGCCCCCAGCTCCACCGCCTCCCTCCAGCATCAGCTTCAGTCACGGCGTCGCCAGCGGCGACCCCCTGAAAGACCGCCTGATGCTCTGGACCCGCGTCATTGACACGCAAGACAGCGCGGCCAGCCTGAGCGTCCGCTGGGAAGTGGCCCTCGATGCCGACTTCAAGTCCTTGGTCAGCAGCGGCGAAGCACTGGCCAGCGCTGACAAGGATCACACCGTCAAGGTGGACGCCGGCAGCCTACAGCCCGGCCAGAAGTACTTCTATCGATTCACATGCAAAGGCCAGACTTCGCCCACGGGGCGCAGCAAAACCTTGCCCAAGCAGACCGAGCGGGTCAAGCTGGCGGTGTTCTCTTGTGCCAACTACCCCTCCGGCTTTTTCAACGCCTACGCTGAGGCTGCCAAGCGAGACGACCTGGACGCTGCCGTTCATCTGGGCGATTACCTCTACGAATATGGCCGCGGCGACTATGGCGACGCGGGTGCCAAGGCCCTGGGTCGCGAGGTCGAGCCCGCGAACGAAGCGCTCAGCCTGAATGACTATCGACGCCGCTACGCCCAGTACCGCAGCGACCCGGATCTACGAGCGCTGCACGCCGCTCTGCCCATGATCGCCGTCTGGGACGATCACGAGGTTTGCGATGACGCCTGGTCGGGCGGCGGCCTCAATCACCAGCCCGCCAGCGAAGGCGCTTTTGCCACCCGCAAGGCAGCGGCCATTCAGGCCTATCACGAGTGGCTGCCCATACGCACCGGCACCAAGCCCGACGAGATCTACCGCAGCTTTGCCTTTGGCGACTTGCTGGCCCTGCATATGTTGGACACCCGGCTGATCGGTCGCGAGCAACAACTGAGCTACAACAGCTTCCGCACGGGCAGCGCTTTCGACAGCGCCGGCTTTGAGGCCCAGCTGAAGCGTGCCGACCGGCAGCTGCTGGGCGAAACCCAGCACAACTGGTTGCGCCAGCAAATGGCCAACTCCAACGCCACCTGGCAGGTCTTAGGCCAACAAGTGCTGATGACGCGCATGAAGATCCCTGCCGCCTTGCGCTTCGAGTTTGATGCCCCAGGCAGCGGACTCAGCCCCAAAGCCTATGCCGAGCTCTTGCTGAAGGCGCAGTTGTCGCCGGCTACATTGACAGAACAAGAACGCACTTGGTTGGCCCTGCCCGCGCTACCGCTCAATCTCGACGCATGGGACGGCTATGACACGGCTCGCGAGGCCCTGCTAGCCAGCGCCCAAAATTTGAACAAGAACTTGGTGGTGTTGGCCGGCGACAGCCACAACGCCTGGGCCAGCAATCTGGCAGATCGCGCCGGTACCGCCGTCGGCGTGGAGTTCGCCACCGCTTCGGTCAGCTCGCCCGGCATCGAGAGCTATCTGGGCCCAGACGCCGCTGCATTGCTGAGCTCTCTGCTGAGCCAGTTGAATGGCTCAATCGCCTTCGCCAACGTCTCTCAACGTGGCTTCATGGTGATCACCGCGACAGCACAGGAATGCCTGGCCGAATGGGTGTTTGTCAGCAATATTGCGAGCCGCAGCTATAGCGCCGACGTCGGCCACCGCCTGAAGGTCTTGCCCGGAGCAGGCCAACGCAGCTTGAAATCCGTTTGAACAGCAAAGCGCCGAGAACCCCGTATTCAGGGGCCTGAACCTTGCCCCAAGCTCGGGCGAACCCTGAGGAGAGGCGCGCAAATCACTCCCTAGAATGCGCCCCTTTTTAAGAATAAGAGGGGCAGAGATGAGCGAGACAAGAAGTGGCCCGCGCTGGGCCGCGCTGTGTGCCAGCGGCATGGCCGCTTGGGCCTTGATCGCCTGCGGCGGAGGTGGAGGGGGCGGCACAGATTCAAACACCTCCCCTCCAACAAACACCAAGCCCGCCGAGCCAGGCCCACAGCTCAGTGGCCGGGTGATTGACGGTTATGTGCGCGGCGCTACGGTTTGGCTGGACCTGAACGGTAACCAAAAGCTGGATGCCGATGAACCCTCGACCATCTCCACTACCGATGGCCAGTACACCCTGCCGCTCACGCCAGCTCAGCAGGACTGCCTGCCGTACACCGTGACCTATGTGGACGTGCCCGTCGGCGCCATCGACCAGGAAACCGGCGAGGTCAAGCAGGCCTACCAAATGGCCATCCCGCCTCAGTTGCAAACACTGGCAAAAGATCAAAGCCTGCATGCCTCGCCGCTGACCACGGTGCTGTGGGAAGAGTTGCGCAATGGTCTGAGCAAAGATCCCGCACTCAACAGCTGCCAGGCCTTGAAGCAGGACAAAGTCTTGCGCGACCGCCTCAAGAATGAGCTCGACGACACCGTCAAGCGTTTGGTGACGCGGCACAACCTTTCCGCTGCGCGCATCTATGCCGACTTTGTGCAGAGCCAGGACAGCGCCGCTCACCAGCTCGCCGTGGACATCGTTCGCGGCTTGAAGGCGGGCTTTGCCCTGCGCCGCCAGCTTCAGCAGCAATACGCCGATGCCAGCTACGTTCGCGCCGAGGTCTACCGCGGACGCGGCACTTCGCCGCACGACCGCCAAGGCGTTTGGTACCGCAGCCACAGCGTCAAAGTGGGCGGGCTGATGCGCACCGAAAAGCATGAGCTCGCCGATGACCTGAGCACGATGGTGCGAGCCGACTACCTGCGCACCGTCGAGACCCGCCCCCTCAACAACGGCAGCGGTAACTACACGATCTACCGCATCGGCTACCGTTCCAGCGTCAACACGCCGAGCTTTCGCTGCAATCTGTATGAAGGCCTAGACACCAGCGACAAGGCCGGCGTGGGCTATGAATTGCTGACCCGCTACACCCGCCCTCAAAGCCTGGACGCGGCGGCTCCATGCCTAAGCGCCAGCAGCGGTGAGATGGACCAAGTGCAGGGCTGGGACTACTACGTGCGCTACAGCCAAGATCAGGTGGACTACACCACCATGATCAGCATTTCGCCGGGCAGCAGCGGCAGCTCGGAGTTGCAGCCCTGGCAGCGCCTGGCTGACAAATTGAACACCCTGGACCTCGCCTGGCTGGCGCCCAAACTTAGCAGCGCCGGCTACCGCTTCGACGAAGCCGTCACCCTGCCTTTTGATGACTGGGCCAAACGCGCCGAGGACTACCGCGGTCTGCAAATCATCAGTGAAAAATTCGCGCGCGACCCTTGGACCCGCACGAGCACCCAGGCCGACGGCACCAGCCGCAAGGAGTGCAGCGGCGACCAGGGCAAAACCTGGGGCAGCTGCGGCGGCTGAGCGCTCCACTCACAAGCCTTGTGCGGCCGGTATGCGGCCGGTCTGCGGCCGGCATGCGGCTCTCCAGAGCCCCGCCCCAGGCGGGGCTTTTTTCATGCTCGCTATAGTCCTGGCACTCAGCGCTCAATCCTTGCACCAAACCGTTCATGACCCTGCTCGCTTCGGCCAAGTCCTCTCCCTCGTCCACTCAACTGAGCTTGGCCATCGTCGGCGCCGGCCCGGTGGGCCTGAGCTTGGCCTTGTTGGCGGCGCGTTTGCTACCGCAGGCGCAGATCACGCTGTTCGATGCGCGTCCGCAAGACCGCGATGTTTCGGCCGACCCGCGCACCTTGGCCTTGGCTCTGGGCAGCGTGCAATTGCTACAGCGCTTGCAAGCCTGGGACGACTCGGCCGCGCAAGCGATTCTGAGCGTCTCGGTCAGCCAGGCGCCGCCGAGCTTGCAGCACCCGCTGTTCTCGGTCTTCAACCCCGGCGCCCATGAGCCCGAGGTCTGCCTGAGCGCGGCCGAGCAAGGCGTGGCTCAGCTGGGTGCGGTCATCAGCTACGGCCATCTGGTCGCGCCGCTGCAAGCCGCCTGGCTAGCCCGCGCGGCGCAGGAACCGGCTCGCTTGAGCAGCCGTTTCGGCAGCCCAGTGACCGGCCTGAAGGCGCTGGAAGGCAGCGGTGTGGAAGTGGACGCCGGCATTGCCGAGCGCTTTGATTTGGCCGTGGTGGCCGAAGGCGGCGTGTTCGCCGAGCAAGCGCGCAAAGCGCTGCAGCATGACTATCAACAAAACGCCTGGGTCGGCACCGTCACGCTGGCGGACGACAGCCCGGTTGGCGCCGCCTATGAGCGCTTCACCCGCCACGGCCCGCTGGCCTTGCTGCCACTGAAGCCAGTGCAAGGTCAGCGCCGTGCCTCGCTGGTCTGGTGCGTGCCGCAGGCCGAGGACGAGATCGCCAGCCTGAGCGCCACGCAGCGCTTGGCAGTGCTGAACAGCCTGCTGCCGGCCCAGCTCGGCGCCTTACAAGCCATCAGCCCGCTGAAGTGTTTTGCGCTGGGCCTGAATGCCGAGCGCACGCTGGTCGAGCAGAACTGCATCGTGCGCATCGGCAATGCCGCCCAGACCTTGCACCCGGTGGCCGGCCAGGGTCTGAACCTGGGCCTGCGCGATGCCTATGCCTTGGTCGATGCCCTGCGCGGTGGCCAGAGTCTGGCCCAAGCGCTGCGGCGTGTGGAATGGCAGCGCGCGCCAGACCGCTGGAGCATGATGGCCATCACCGACTTCTTGGCACGCAGCTTCGCCTGGCGCTGGCCAGGCCTGCCCTTTGCCCGCGGCCTCGGACTGGCTGCGCTGCAGGCCGCCACGCCGCTGAAGAAAGCGTTGGCGCGGCAGATGATGTTTGGGCGGCGCTGAGGCTGCTGGCGCAGGCCTTGGGGCGAACTGACTTCAATGGCAGCAGTGTGCCCGGAGCCGAAACTCGAGTTTGGCTTTGCCGCGCAAAGTTGACTCGGCCCGCCGCCGTGCTCATGGTGCACGGGTCGGCTCTTCCGAGCCGACTCCCCTCGCTGCTCACTACGCAGGTCAGCGGCAGCAAACTCACTTCGTTCGCTGTGCTCACTGCGTTCAAACAAGTGCTGCCAAGCTAGAAGTTGAAGCGCGCTGCGCGCGCCTGACCCGCTCCGCTGCGCCCTCGGCCGTGCACAAATCGCCCGTCGGCGGGCCGAGCCAACTTCGGGAGGGGCGGTTGGCAGGAGGAGATGGGGCACGCCGTTCGCGATGCAAGCGCACTGCGGCCCGAGTCGTTGCCGGGCGATTTGTGAGGGGCAGAGCAGCGCAGCAACTTGGGGTGCGCGCGCAGCGCGCTTCAACATCTGACTTGGCGCCGCATGTCTGAACGAAACGAGCGCAGCGAGTGCAGTGAGTTCGGCGCCGGCCCCAAGTTGCGAGCAGCGCAAGGCAGTCGACCCGTCAGGGGCGACCCCCGAGCCATGAGCCCGGCGACGGCTCGGGTTGCAGTGCCTCCCGCAACAGAACCAAGTTCCGCTCCGGGCGAACTGTTGCCATTCATGCTTGGCAATCGGCTGGTCGCCCACGCCTGCTCTCAGCCAGTCAACCCAAAGCCAGCGCGATCAAGTCGCGCATCATCAAATTGATATTGCTGCGCACCGCGCCTTCATTGGCGAGTCGCATGCGTTCATTCGGGTCCACCATGGCCGAACCGAACTCAGCCACATACTGGCTGCGCAAGCGCCGCTGGTAAAGCACGGTGCCGCTGCGCTTCTCGATGGCGACGTAGGCAATCGTCACCACCACTTTGATGTCCACACCAATCCAAGGTTGCTCCAACTCGACCAACTGCGCTTCGAGTTGATAGTTGCCAGCCCCCGGACTCAGCGCCAGCATGCCGGTGGAACGCAAAGAGCTGTCCAAGGCTTCTTGCAGCGCTGCATTGCTGATCTTGGAGCCCCAGAACATGCCGGTCGGTTGGCCGCCAGTGACCGGCGACAAGACCACCTGCGACTTCAAACGCTCGGGCACCCAGCCGCGCATTTGCAGACTTTCAGCGGCGGTCAGGGCCAAGCTGGGCGGATCGGTGGGCGTGCCGCAAGCGGCCAACACCATGAGCAGCCCCACGCTGGCCAACAGTCGGAAGGTACGGGTCGGCAAACCTCGCACGCTGACACTGTTTTTCATCACGACACCTCTCCCCGCTGCGCCCGGCTCATGCTTAAAGCTTGCGGTGCTGCAGCGCCGGCAATTGACGACGCACATCCAGCAAACGCTGGGCATCGACCTCGGCCAATACCAGGCCCTCGCCCTCGGGCAAACAAGCCAGCACCTCACCCCAGGGATCCACGATCATGGAATGGCCCCAGGTTCGTCTGCCATTTTGATGCCGTCCGCCTTGGGCCGGTGCGATGACATAGGCCTGATTTTCGACCGCTCGTGCGCGCAGCAGCAGTTCCCAGTGCTTTTCGCCGGTGGTGTAGGTGAAGGCCGCCGGCACGCAAAACAGCTCGCAGGCCGCCTGCCCCGGCTGAAAGCTCATGGCCCGGTACAACTCCGGAAAGCGCAGGTCATAGCAAATGCTCAGGCCCACTTTCAGCGCCCCGGCCTGCACAGTGACCGGCTCACTGCCGGCCTCCAGCACCCGGCCCTCGTCGTACTGCTCGCGGCCATTGTCAAAGCGGAACAAATGGATCTTGTCGTAGCGAGCCGCCAGTTGCCCATCAGGTGCGTAGACGCAGCAGGCATTGCGCACATGGCTGGCATCAGCCCCTCGCAGCGGCAAAGTGCCGCCCACCACCCACAGGCCCAGCTCGGCCGCGCTTTGAGAAAGCGCCGCCTGGATGGGCGCGCTGAGCGGTGAGGGCTTAGCCTCCAAGGGCTCCGCTACGGCCAGCTTGTCGGTATCCGCCGAGCCCATCAAGCAAAAGTACTCGGGCAGGGCCACCAGCTCGGCGCCTTGCGCTGCAGCCTCGTTCATCCAGTGCCGTGCGCGTGCCAGGTTATGGGCGACATCGGGGCCGGAAACCATTTGGATGGCGGCAACTTTCATGCGGTCTCCTTTCAGTTTCAAGGCGCGCTGGCCGCTTTACCGGGCTCGTCGACGCGGTGTTCAACCTGCTCCACCCGCGGGTCCACCCAGCTGCCGGTGATGTGGAATTCACGCGTGTTGGCGGCAGCCAGCGGCCGGCTCAAAATCCATTGCGCCAAAAAAGTGCCCAGGCCGATGGCCGGGTTGATGGCCGCATAGGCCAGCGAAGCGCCACCGGTATTGATCTCAGGCACCACCAGCACACGCAGGTTTTGTGTCTCGGCCGCCAGGTCGGCGCTGCCGTCCAAGAGCACTGCGGCCTGCACGCCGCGGGTGCGCAAATTGCTGCTGCTGGCCACGCCGCGCGCAATCTTCACATCGCCGCTGATGCCATCGAAAGTGAAACCCTCGGAAAACACATCTCGGAAGTCAAACAAGAAGCGGCGCGGCAAGGACTGCAAGCTCAACACCCCCAGCAAACGCCCAACGCCCGGCTCCACATTGAGGAATTGACCCGACTCCAGCGCCACGCTGAGTTGACCGTTCATGCTGGGGAAGTCAGGCGAGAGCGGCTCACCGATCCAAGCCAGCTCACCTTTGAGCTGGCCGCGACCACCGCGCAGGACCCGCCCTTGGCCCAGGCGCTCCAAGGTGTCGCCCGCGTCCAGCAGATCGAGCTTCCAATCCAAGACGGTGCGGCGCTGGGCACGGCCCGGCTCATTGAGCCATTGGCCGGTGGCGTTCAAAACCGCATCGTTTGATTTCAGCTGCAGCTTGCTGAGGCGCCAGTCGCGAGCCACGCCGCTGGCCTGTGCCTCGACCTCCAAGCGCCCCATGCGTTTGCCGCGCAATTCAAAGTCGTCGACGATGATGTCCAGATCAGGCACCTGGCCGGCTTGATGGTCGAGTACGCGCCTGACCGCCTCGGCCTCTTGCTTGGGCAAGGACAGTCGGCTGAGCCGCGCATAGATGCGGCTGCCTTGGCCCGCTTTGGCCGAGCGCACTTCAAAAAAACCGCCCATTTGCTCGGCATCAATCGTGCAACGCCAGGCATTGCCCACATGGCTGATGCCGGCCACCACACGCGTCAGCGGCCGCCCCATCACCTGCAAGCCATTGGCACGCAGCGCGATCTGGCTGGGCACATAGCCGGCTTCGGCGCTCTGGGCACCGGGCTCCTGGGCCGCAATGTCCAGCGAGCTCGAACCCAGCAAGCGCTGCAAACTCGATTGCCAGGCATCCAAATTGACCTGATCCAGATTGGCCTGCAATTGCACGCCGCTGTCCGGCAAGCCGGGCAGATTGTCTTGAATGCTCAATGCCCCTTTGATCACCCGCGCCGGCTCCGCCGAAATGTCGCGCAGGTAATGGGCTTGCAGGGTATTGCCCAGCTCAACGCGCAACTCGTCGCGCCCGCCCTGCGGCAGGATCTGAACACGCAAAGGCAGGGCTACGGCGGCGTCTTTCTTCAAAGGAGCCGGCAAGTCAAGCCCGAGTCCGACCAGATTGCTGGTCAGCGAGGTTTCGGCCTGCCCGTTGAGCAAGCCCAGTTGCAAACGGTAGGCGGTCTGCCCCGTGGCCGCCTGCGCCAGTTTGGATGCCAAGCCCAGCTCCGGCATGCGCCGCAAAGCCTCGGCGCTGGCCACGCCTTGCGCGACAAAACGCAAGCTGCCGTCGGCCAAGCTCCCGCCCTCGATACTGGCCTCGCCCCCCAAAGCACGCACCTGCAAGCCCTGCAGCTTGACGCCGCGCCGATCGAACTCAATCACGCCGCGCGCATTGCTCATCAAAGGCAGATCGGGCCGCAGGCGCAAATCGCCGCCCTGCATTTGCACCGAGCCCTTGACCACCGACTTGCTCAACTCATTCAAGGGCAGATTCAGGCTGAGCTTCAAATTGGCCGCAGCGCTGGCCGTCGCGGCAGCCAAGATATGGCCGCTGGCCTCATTCACCGGGCTTTGGCGTACAAACTTCAAAAGATCAGCCGCGGGACCGCTGCCCACGCCTTCGATCTCCAGCTGATGGGCCAGCAACAAGTCTTTGATGCCGCCCTTGATGCCGCTGAGCTCATAGCCGAACACCTTGGCGCGGGCATTGCGAATCTGCATGCCGCCGCGCTCGAAAATCAGCTCGCCATTGATGCGCTCCAACAGCGGCCAATTCAGTGGCTGGCCCTCGGCGGCTGGAACATAGGCCATGTCCACATCACGCACTTGGGTGACCACGCGGAACTGCCCGTCGCGCTGTCCCTGGAAGGGGAACTTCGCCAACTCACCGCGCAGTTTGAGCGTCACGGCACGAGCCTCGCCGGCACGCAGTGCATCGCGCAAATAGTCCAAGGTATGGTCGCCCACGGCCAAGGGCAGGTAATGCTGAACCTTGACGGCATCGATGCGCTCAAACTTGCCGTTCAACTCCAGCCATCCAGGCGTCTCGAAAATACGCGTTTGTCCGGCCGCAGCAGCGCTGCGCCAAACACCGTCAAACTCGCCCCGAACATCCTGGTTCTGAACACGCAGATCGTTGATGCGGACCTCGACCTTGGGCAGTTGCTGGGCTTTACTCTCGATGCGCCAATTCAGCTTGGCGCTCAAGCTCTGCATCGGAGGCAAGGGCCGGCGGAACACGCCGGGCAACGACAACAAGCCGTCCTTCATCTTCAGGCTGGCCTGGCCGCCGCGCTCATTGGCATCGACTTGCAGGTCCAGGCCGCGCAATGCAGGGCGGGCGGGCTTGGCGTCGGCCAGGAGAACGACACCGGCCTCCTCCGGCTCCGCCGTCTCACCCAGTTGCAGCCCCTGCAAATCACCCTTGACCTTGTAGCTGCGCGGCTCGTCCAGCGGCCCATCCCAGCGCGCATTCAGCTGACTCAAGACGCCGCGAGGCGCCATCTCGGACAACCAGGCACGCGCGCGTTCCCCCAGCGGCAAGCGTTGCGCCAACTGAGCCATCAAGGCCAAGTCGAGCCGCTCGGCGCTCACCTCGCCCCCCAAGGGCAGCAAGGTCTTGGTTTGATCCACGGCGCTGGCGCCGCCGTCCGCTGGCAGGGCCGAGGCTTTGGGCAGTTTGAGCGCAATTTGCCAGTCCGAGCGTGGCCAGACCACGCCGTCGCCGCTGACAAAACCCAGCTGCCGGGCGCGCAAGCTCCATTGCTGCGCCTCCATCAGCATCTGCAAGCGGCCTTCGATGCGCGCCAGCGCCAAAGGCTCGGCATTCGGCGCCAGGCGCATCTTGACGGTGCCTAAGCCCATGTCCACCGTGACCATTTGCAGCCCGCCGTTCTTGACGTCGATCCAGGCACGCAGGGCGCCATCGCCCTCGCTCAGCTCAAAGGGCAGATCGATGTGACGACGCAACTCGCGCAAATCGGTGCGCGGCAGGTCGGCGTAGAGCAGGCCGCTCCAGGTGTGCAATTCACTCGGCCGACTGAGCAAGGTTTGGGTGAATCGACCGCGCAGGCCGAAGCGCTGACCCCATTCGGGTGGCGGCGAAGCATCCAGGCGCAGCTCATGGCGACGCAGGCCATTTCGCAGCACCAAGTTCAATTCAGACAGATCCAGCGGCGCGCTGCCGCGGCGCTCATCAATCCAGCGCACCCGGCCGTTCAGGATCACAAACTCATGTTGCTGGAGCAGCCAGTCGGCCCATTCTTCGGCCAGGTCGGCGGTTTCGGCATGCGGGCTGTCGTCCACGCTGAAGCCCGCCACATAGAACTTGCCGCGCAGATCGCGGCGGATTTCCATCTGCGGCGCATCGATCAGCAATTGCTCGAAGCGCAAATGCATGGACAGCAGCGAGCGCGCCGACAGCGCCGCCGCCACCCGCGGCAGGCGCAGGGCTTCGCGGCCTTGGGGGTCGAGCAAGCGCACATCGCGCATCTCCAGCGCCGGAATCCAGCCGCCCGAGGTCACCGTGATCTTGCCGATGCGCAGCTCAATGCCCAGGGTTTGCGAAGCCTTTCGCTCTAGCGAACCACGCCATTCATCGATGTGCGGCAGAATCGCCCAGTGCAAAACCAGCCAGGCAAGCAGGACCAAGCTCCAGGCCAGCAAGAGCAGTGCGAGCGCCCAGCGCGCCACACGCCAGCAGATGCGGGCGGGGCGTTTGAGCCAGATCAGGCCCGCAGTGCTAACGGAGGCAAGCACAGACATTTAGAAGAAAGAAGCACTTGCCATGAAGCCAATGAGCAAAAAACCAGGAATGCCCCGGCGGCCAAATGACCGTCGCCCTGAGCTTTGGCAATCTAGCACAGCGACCACTCACTTTTGCCGATGAGTTCTCCCGAGATGACGACGCCTTCGCAAGTTTCTGGCCCCGCTGCCTTGGCCGAACACAGCCGCTTTGTTCAGCGCGTGCGGCGCCGCTATGCCGAGGCCTTGCATTTGCTGCCGCCCGGCCTGCCAGATCGGGCGCAAATCGAAGCCTTGGTGGGCCAGCTTCAGGCCCTGAGTCGCCCCTTGGCCAGCGCCCTGCGGGTGGCACGGCATTTGGTGCTGGAACGCTTGGCGGTGCTCGACATCGAGGCCGGCGCGGCCATGCACGACATCACCGCCGCCATGACCCATCTGGCCGAGGTCAGCCTGTGTCTGGCGCTGAAAGAAGCCCGCGCCGAGCAAGACGCGCTGTCCGGCCAGGCCCGCAATGCGGCCGGCGGGGTGATCGAGTTCTGGGTGCTGGGCATGGGCAAGCTGGGTGCCCGCGAACTGAATGTGTCCTCCGACATCGACTTGATCTATGTCTATGACGATGAGGGCATGACCGACGGCCCGGTGCCCATCTCTGCACATGAGTACTTCGCGCGCGTCGCCAAACGCTTGTATGCGCTGATCGGCGAGGTCACCGATGACGGCCAAGTGTTCCGGGTCGACCTGGCTTTGCGGCCGAATGGCAATTCCGGCCCAGCTGCCGTCAGCTTGGCCATGTTGGAAGAGTATTTCCTGGTGCAGGGCCGCGAATGGGAGCGTTTCGCCTGGCTGAAGAGCCGGGTCGTAGCGCCGATTGAAAGCGTTCAAAACGGCACGGCCTTGGGCCTGCGCTCGCTGGTCACGCCTTTTGTATACCGCAAATACCTGGACTACGGGGTGTTTGAGGGCCTGCGCCAACTGCACCGCAAGATTCGCGACGAAGCGCGGGCGCGCGCCATCGGCCGGCCCGAGCGGGCCAATGACGTCAAGCTCTCGCGCGGCGGCATTCGAGAAATCGAGTTCACCGTGCAGCTGCTGCAAGTGGTGCGCGGCGGCCAATTCCCCGAGATCCGCACCCGCTCCACCGTCAAGGCGCTGGCACGCCTGGCCGAGCGCGGCTTGATGAAGCCCGAAACCGCCGAGAAGCTGGCCGCTGGTTATGAATTCCTGCGCCGGGTGGAGCACCGCATTCAATTCCTTGACGATCAGCAAACCCATTGCCTGCCTAGCAATGATGAAGACCTGCGCTGGATTGCCCGCAGCATGGGCCTGGTCTGCCAGAAAGAAACCTGCGAATTGCTGGACCGGCTGTGCGAGGTGCGCGAGATCGTCGCCAATGAGTTCGACGCCTTGCTGCACGACGGCCAGGCCCCGGCCAAGGGCGGCAACAGCTGCCGCGGCTGCAATGGCCCAGCCCTACCGGTGGACGCCGAAGAATTCCTGGCCAAGTTGCAGCCCGAGTTGGCGATGGCGGTACGGCGCTGGGCCGAGCAGCCCCGGGTGCAAAACCTGCGCGAAGAATCGCGACTTCGCCTGGCCAAACTGGTGGGCCGCGCAGCGCTGGCGGTGCGCGACGAAGGTTGCAGCATCGAAGCCGCCGTACGCTTTGTCGACTGGATCGAACCGCTGCTGCGGCGCGAGAGTTATCTGGCCCTGTTGGTGGAGCGCCCGGCGGTGCAGGCGCGTTTGCTGCGTTTGCTGGGTCTGGCGCGCTGGCCCATGCGCTACCTGATGCTGCACCCGGGCGTGATCGACGAGCTCGCCGACAACCGCCTGCAGCACGAACGTTTCGATGGCGCCAGCTTCATCGCCGACCTGCAAGCCCGTCATGAGGCCTGGGAGCGCTCCGGCGAGGCCCATGAAGAAGCCCTGCTCGACACCTTGCGGCGCGCTCACCATGCCGAGGTCTTCCGCACCCTGGTGCGCGATATCGAGGGTCAAATCACGGTGGAGCAAGCGGCCGATGAGTTGTCGGCCCTGGCCGATGCCATCCTGCAGTGCACGATTGACTGGACCTGGGCGCGGCTCAAGCAAGCGCATCGGCCCAGCCCGCGCTTTGCCGTCATCGCCTACGGCAAGCTCGGCGGCAAGGAACTGGGCTATGGCGGCGACCTGGATGTGGTCTTTCTCTTCGACGACTCGGACGAAGCCGACAAAGACCTAGCGCCTGAAATCTACGGTGCTTTTGTGCGCAAGCTGATCACCTGGCTGACGGTGCGCACCGCCGCCGGCGAGCTGTTTGACATCGACACCGCGCTGCGCCCGAACGGCAATTCCGGCATGTTGGTGACCTCGCTGGCCTCGTTTGAAAACTACCAAACCGGCCGCGGCAGCAATACCGCCTGGACCTGGGAGCACCAGGCCATCACCCGAGCGCGCTTTTGTGCCGGTGACGCCAGCTTGGCCGAGCGTTTTGAGGCGGTGCGCCGCCATGTGCTGACCGCGCCACGCGACCAAGCGGCCTTGCGCCAGGAGGTGCGGGCCATGCGCGACAAAGTACGGGCCGCCCATCCCATCCGGGCCGGGCGCTTTGACGTCAAGCACAGCCCGGGCGGCATGATGGATGTGGAGTTCGCGCTGCAATGGCTGATCTTGGCGCATGCCGGCCAACATCCTGAACTGATCCCGAATACCGGCGCCATCGCCCTGCTGCAGCGCGCAGAAGAGGCCGGCCTGCTGCCCGAGCAAGTCGGCGTGAAGGCCGCCAATGCCTATCGCGAACTGCGCCGCGCCCAACACCGCGCCCGCTTGGACGAACAACCCACCGCCGTTGACGAAGCCGACTTGGAGACCCTGGGCCTGGCCGCGCACCGTGCAGCCGTGCTGGCGCTGTGGCAGGCCGTATTCAGCTGAGCATGCGGCCGAGCAAGCGCGGGCCGCAAGCGCGGGTCTGGTCGGCGCTCGGCGCGCTGATGTTTCTGGCTGCAGTCTTGGTCTGGGCGCTGCATCTGCCCACCCAGACCTGGGACTGGCAGCCGCAGCTGGTGACCAGCGAACCCTGGCGCGCTTGGACCGGCGCCCTGGTGCATTGGAGCCAGCAACACCTGCTGGCCAATCTGGCCGCATGCGCGGTGGTCACCTTGTTTGGCTGGGGCGCTCGGGTGCCGCCACGTTGCGCCCTGGCATGGCTGCTGGCTTGGCCCTTGACCCAGCTGGCCTTGCTGAGTCAGCACGACTTGCCGCACTTCGGCGGTCTTTCGGGCATCTTGCATGCAGGTGTGACGGTCGTGCTGGTGGAGTTGCTGTGGCGCGGCGGCCGCGACCGCCTGATCGGCGCCTGCGTGACCTTGGGGCTCTTGATCAAGCTCTGGCAAGAGCAGCCCTTGGGCACGGCTCTGCGCCACCTGGCCGAGTGGGACATACCTGTCGTGCCTTTCTCGCACCTGAGCGGCGCGGTGGCGGGTGCGATCTGCGCCCTCATCCTGCTAGGGATCGCGCGTAGCCTAGAGGGGCACAAGGCCTTGTATAAAGCGAAGGGAGTTTGAACCATTGCTGGCCCAGGCTCTCCCCTTCTGCCTTACCTGCGGTTTCCCATCTCGTGTCTCGTTCCGCCTCTTTCAGTCCCGACTCTCCACCAGGCACCGCGCTCGCCTCCTCGCGGCGCGAGTGGCTGCGTGAATGGCTGATCGCCCCTTCACTGGCCACAGCAGCACGGGCGACCTCCTTGGCGGCTTGGGGTGGCCTGCTGGGCGCAGGTGCCGAGGTCCAAGCGGCGGCCAACCCAGGGCCAGGGAAATCAGTCGCGGCGCCCCGCGTGCTGGCCGCTGGCCCGGCCGATGTGATGGCGGACTACCAACGTTTTTTAGGTCGGCGAGACCCGCTGCAAATCCAAGATTTTGGTGGCTCACATGCCCGCCGCGATGTGGCCGAAGTGGTCTTGCTGCATCAGGCCTTGAACCTGGGAGGCTGGCAACAAGCGCTCGATTTCCGCGACATGCCCTCGGGCGAACGCCTGCTGCGCGAGATTGGCAGCGGCAGTGTGATCTGCAGCGCCACCAGCTACTGGAAGGACGATATCGCCGGCGCCGAGGACCGGGTCAGCCTGAGCCTGCCCTTGGTCGCCAATGGCGAATTCGAGGCAGGGCTCTACACCGTGGCGAGCAATCAGCGCGCCCTGGCGGCCAAGACCTTGGCCGATGTGCAGCAGCTGAGCGTGCTGTCCAACCGCAACTGGGTGGTGGACTGGCGCACGCTGGACCGCCTGGGCGTCGCCGATCGCCAGCATGTCACCAACTGGGAGTTGATGCCCAAGATGGTGGCCGCCGGGCGGGCTGACTTCTTGTTGGCGCCCTTTCAAGCCACGGCTGATTTGTCCTTGGAAGTAGCCGGCGTGCGCTTGATTCCGATTCCTGGACTGAAGATCGGCATGCAAGGCACCCGACATTTTTTGATCTCTGCCAAGCATTCGCAGGGGCCAGAGTTGAAGTCGCGGCTGGACGCCGGCTTGCAGGCATTGAGCCAGCACGGCCAAATCCGCCGGGCCTATGTGCAGTCGGGTTTTTTCAACGTCAAAGTGCAGCAATGGCGACGGCTCTGATGGCTTCGCGCAAAAGAGGGCCAGGCCGGCTGTTTGGAGCCCTGTTCGGATTATTTCTGTTCGCCAATGCCGCGTGCGCCGCGACCATCACCTTCCCTCAACCGGCAGATGGCGATCGCAGGCGCTATGCCTTTGAGTTTGATCTGCTGCGCGCCACCTTGGCCGCCAGCCAAGACAGCAGGGCGACGCCCGAGGACTTGCGCTGGTCGGCGCAAACCATGACCCAGGGGAGCGCCCGCCTGGAGCTCGCGGCCGGCAAGCTCTCGGTGGTGCACAGCGTGGCCTCATCAGAGCTGGACCGTCAATTGACCCCGATCCCCTTCTCACTCGACACCGAGGATCGCCTAGCCGAAAGGCGCAGCTGAGTTCAAAGTTGAGCGCAAATAGTTCCAAACTCAGCGCAAACCGACGGTAAGCGCTTTTACCGCTTCATCCCCCGATTTCTGCAGACTGTCGGCCGGAGATTGGGAGACCCCGGTCGCTTTGTTATGGTGTGCTACATCAGCAACACACAGGCCACAGGCCCAGGTTGATATGCACAACTGGAACGACACCGCACCGATCTATCAGCAACTGGCCGACCGCCTGGCCGTGCAGTTGCTCGATGGATCCCCACCCGAAGGCGAAGCGCTGCCCTCGGTTCGCAATCTGGCCAGCCAGTACCTGATCAACCCTTTGACGGTGACGCGTGCACTGCAAAGCCTGGTGGACATGGGCCTGGTGGAAAGCCGCCGCGGCCTGGGCATGTATGTGCTGCAGGGCGCCAAGACTCGCTTGCGCACCAGCGAACGCGAGGCCTTTTTGCAAAAAGAATGGCCGCTGCTGCGGGAAAAGCTGCGACGCCTCGGACTGAGCGCCAATGACTTGAACTGGGAGACGACATGAGCCATTTGATCGAAGCACGCGATTTCAGCCTGCACTACGGCCTCACCAAGGCCGGCCGCAAAACCGCCGTGGACAACATCAGCTTCAACATCCCCAAGGGGCGGGTGATCGGCTTGCTGGGTCACAACGGCGCGGGCAAGACCTCGCTGATGAAGGCCATGGTCGGCTTGATCGGCGGCACCGGTGAGTTGAAGGTGCTGGGCCTGGATCCACGCCAGCAGCGCAATGAGTTGCTGCAGTCGCTCAGCTACATCCCTGACGTCGCAGTGCTGCCACGCTGGGCAAGGGTCGATGAGTTGATCACGCTGATGAGCGGCCTGCAGCCGCGCTTCTCAGCCGATCGCGCCCGCACCCTGCTGCAACGCACCAGCGTCGGCCCGCGCGACAAGGTCAAAAGCCTGTCCAAAGGCATGGTGACGCAGCTGCATTTGGCGCTGATCGCCGCCATCGACACCAAGCTGATGATCCTGGACGAGCCCACCCTGGGCTTGGACGTAATGTCGCGCAAGAGCTTTTACGAGATGCTGATCGACGAATGGTGCGATGGCGAGCGCACGGTGGTGATCTCGACTCACCAGGTCGAAGAAATCGAAACCCTGCTCAGCGACGTGATGATGCTGGACGAAGGCCGCCTGGTGCTGAACATCAGCTTGGAGGAGATGGACTCGCGCTTCATGGCCCTTTCGCATGACGCTGCAGCCGCCGATGCGGTCGCCGACGCCCATCCGCTCTTGCGCTACCGCCAGCAGGGCCGGCCGGCCGCGCTCTTTGACGGAGCGCCCCCCGAGCATGTGCAAGAACTGGGGCAGCGTTTCCGCCCCAGCCTGGTGGACCTGTTCATGGCCCTGACCCGCAAGCCCGAGCTGCAAAGCCGTCAAGCCTGAAGCCAAGGAGATACGAAATGACTTCGACAAGATTCATGACTTTGCTGCAGCGCGAGTGGATGCAGCACCACAAGGGCTGGCTGATCGTGATGCTGGCAGCCCCCGTCCTGCTCTTGCTGGCCATGCCCTTCGGCAAGGTCGATCTGGACGGCGTCCAGTTGCCTTCCACCCTGCTGGCCGCAGCCGTGGTCGGCATGACCACCATCGGTGTTTGGGCCATCACTTGGCTGGTGACCTCGTTCCAGCTACCCGGCCTGGCGCGGAGAGACAACCAAGACCGATCGATTGAGTTTTGGCTCTCGCTGCCTGGCTCCCACACCGAGAGCATTGCCGCCACCTTGCTGATGCACACGGTTTTTGTCTCGGTGCTCGCCTTGGCCTTGGGCGCTGTGATGGGTGTGCTGATGGCCATGGCTGTCGTCGTCAAGCTTTCCGGCTTTGGGGCCTTGGCCGACGTGTCCTGGTGGCAGCTGGGCGTGGCCACCTTCTCCGGCCTGCTGCGCGTCAGCCTGGGTGCGGTGTTGTTCTCGCTTTGGTTGGCACCGGTCTACCTGATCATGATGGCTGCCGCAGCTTGGCTGAAGCGCGCGGGTGTTCCCGTTGTCATCGCGGTGGTGGTGATTGCCGGCAATGTGCTGCAGAAGATCTACGAAAACCCGGTTGTGTGGACGCTGCTCGAGCGCCAGTTCGACGGCGCCTCTCGCGCCCTCTTCGACGCCAACCACACGCTGCGTGAGGGCGAGCCGGTCAAGGCTGAAGTGATGGAAATGTTCAACGGTTTCGCCGGCTGGGCTGCCCAAGACGCCTGGTCTGCGTTGATGACCCTGGCTTCGCCCCATTTCATCGGGGGTTTGGTGGTGGCAGCCGCCTGCTTCGGCCTGCTGATTCTGCACCGCCGCAGCGCTCACTGAGACTCGCGACATAGCTCAACATCAAGCCCGCCGCTGGCGGGCTTGTTTCATGAGAAGAATCAAAACCGGGTCAATATCGACTCAGCGCTTCTTCGCTTGAGCCCGCCAGCGCGCCACGGCAGCCGGCAAGTCGCGGAGGTCGCTCATACAGAACAGGCCCGGCTGCGGCCCGGGCCGGCGCTGTAACAAAGCACTACCGCCAGCCCACAGCTCGATGGCAGGAGGCAGCAGCGCACGTAACTCTGCGAGCCCACGGCGCACTGCTGTAGCCGACATCAAGCCACTGAAACTCAAGACCAGCACATCGCTGGCATGCGCCGCTGCGGCGCGCGGCAAAGACTCCAGGGGCGTCTGCACCCCCAGCGACAAGCACTGGCAGCCCTCCACCGCCAGCATCGCCTCCACCATCAACAAGCCCAGACCATGCGGTTCGCCGGGCAAAGTGCTGAGCAAGACGCGGGGGCGCTCATCGCCATCTTGAGCCGATTGCTGAAGCAGGCTCTGCACCGCCTGACGCAGGCATTGCTGAATGATCTCGGTGTAAATGTGTTCCTCGAACACCTCCAAGTCCCCGCGCATCCAAGCTTCACCGACGCGAGTGGTCAAAGGAGCCACCACTTGCAAGACGAAGCGACCCAGGCCTTGTCGCAGCAAGGCTTGGGCCAGCAAACGGCGCAGCTCATCCAGCTGATGCTCGCTCAACATCTGCAGGCAGGAGTCGACGGTCTCGGTCAGTGGCGAATCAGCGTCAGCCTCCACGCTGACTGAGGCACTGCGAGCCGGCTCTTGCAGCAACTGGCGCAAATCCTCTGCACTGGCAGGCACCACCCGACCGGGCCGATAGCCGGCATCGATCAGGCGCTTCAACAATCGCAAGCGCTGCACTTGCTCGGCTGGATACACCCGGTCACCCACGGCATCGCGCTGCGGCGTGGGGAAGCCATAACGGCGCTCCCAGACGCGCAAGGTGTCCTTGCTCAAGCCAGTGTCGCGCTCGACGGCCGCAATGCCAGCCAAACCGCCAGCGGGCTCCGACTCGGGAGGCGGTTCAAGGGGTTTCGCGGCAGACATGCGGGCATTCCATCAGGAGTTTGTCCTAGACAAATTTGAGACAAATCTCAAAAACTGGACTAATATAGTTGCATGTCGACAATTTGACCAGGACAAACAGTGGACAAGAGCCAATATTTTGCCGCCCCGCTTCGCCGCCATCTGGCCACCGCACTGTTGCTGGCCAGCGCCGCAACAGCCGCCCAGGCAGCGCCTGCAGCCTGCCCGGCTGTGTTGCAACGCGAGATGCCGCGGCTGCAAGATGAAAAACCGCAGTCCTTGTGCCAATACGCGGGCAAGGTGGTGTTGGTGGTCAACACGGCCAGCTTCTGCGGCTTCACCTCGCAGTACAAGGCGCTGGAGACCTTGTCGTCCCGCTATGCCGAGCGTGGCCTGGTGGTGCTGGGCTTCCCGTCCAATGACTTTGGCAGCCAAGAGCCCGGCAGCAACAAAGAAATCGCCGAGTTCTGCGAGAACACCTTCAATGTGAAGTTCCCAATGTTCTCGAAATCGGTGGTCAAGCCCGGCAAACCGGACACCAACCCGCTGTTTGCCGACTTGGCCAAAAGCACCGGCTCCAGCCCCAAGTGGAACTTCCACAAATACCTGATTTCGCGCGACGGCAAACAGGTGGAGAGCTTTGGTTCGATGACCGACCCGCTCAGCCGCAGCATCACCGACGAGGTGGAGCGACTGCTGGCCAAGCCCTGAACACTGCGCCCCTAGCTCTGCGCCAATACGACCATGACTGCAGCAAACTTCACCGCACCGGCTGAGCTGTCGGGCTACCTGACGGCTGATACCGACGGCATCCCCAAATTAGGGGATCAAACGAATTTGTCATTGACAAACTCCGTGCGTAAAGTTTGTAAACTTTTGCAAACGCAAGCTGATCGCTTTGAAATTTTCGAAAAGTCGATAGCATTGGTTCACTTACAGCCGCAAAGTCTCCCCAGTGTTGGGGCTGAAATCCAGAAGCCGTTTTCCTCCTCCTCCCTCCCTCCCTCGTTGGCTTCGGGGCACTTTGCGGCTACTTTTATTCCCAAGGCCTCCGCCGCTGGCGGGGGCCTTTTCAATTCCACCGCCAAACAATTTGGCGCCGCCCCCCAGACAAAAACAGCTTTGCTGCGCGAAGCGCGCCAAGATACGGCGGCCGGCCATGCCGAAGCGCTCTTGCCCTTGCTTCAACAACTGGCGCAAGCCCGCCAGCCTGTGACGGGGGCGAAACGGCGGGTCGCCGTGGTGGGCTCGGGCATTGCGGGCTTGTCCGCCGCTTGGGCGCTGAGTTCGCAAGCCCATGTCACCTTGTTCGAGGCCGGCGACTACTTCGGCGGACACACCCACACGGTGGACGTCGAATTGGAAGGTCGCCGCCACGGCGTGGACACCGGCTTTCTGGTCTTCAACGAACGCACCTACCCGCTGCTGATCCAGTTGTTCAAACAGCTCGATGTGCAGGTTGCGGCCAGCGATATGTCCTTCTCGGTGCAATTGCCCGATCAAGGCCTGGAATGGAGCGGCAGCAATCTGAACAGCGTGTTCGCCCAACGCAGCAATCTGCTGAGGCCGGCGTTCTGGGGCATGTTGAGCGATTTGCAGCGTTTCAACGCCTTGTGCACCGGCTTGGCTGAACGCGGAGCCGAGGCTGCTTTGGCCCAGCCCATTGGTGAGTTTCTCGACCAGCATCGCTTTGGCAAAGCCTTCCGCGATTGGTATTTGCTGCCGATGGTGGCGTGCATCTGGTCTTGCCCGACCCGACAGATGTTGGCCTTCCCGATCAGCACCTTGATCCGCTTTTGCCACAACCATGGTCTCTTGCAAGTGACGCAGAGACCGCAGTGGTTCACCGTGAGCGGCGGCGCCCGGCACTATGTGGACAAGCTCATCGCCGGCATCAGCGAAGTGCGCTTGAATACCCCGGTGCTGCGCGTCAGCCGTAGCAGCGAAGACTCGGTGCTGGTTTACTCAGAGCGCGGCGCTGAACGCTTTGATGAGGTCGTGATGGCCTGCCACAGCGACCAAAGCTTGGCCTTGCTGGACCAGCCTAGCCTCAACGAACGACAGATCCTGGGCGCGATTCCCTACCACCGCAATCGCGCGGTGCTGCACACCGACACCGCGCTGCTGCCGCGCCGCCAGCGCGCCTGGGCCGCCTGGAACTACGAGCATGGCGGCCAGCAAAGCGGCAGCGAACAAAAGGCCGTCTGCCTGCACTATTTGCTGAACCGTTTGCAGCCGCTGCCCTGGCAGCAGCAGGTGATTGTTTCCCTGAACCCGGTACGCGCGCCGGCGGACAGCCAGACACTGGCCGAGTTCGACTACGCCCACCCGGTGTTTGACAGCGGCGCGGTCGCCGCACAGGCGAGATTACCGCTGATTCAAGGCCAAAGCCATGTCTGGTACTGCGGCGCATGGACCCGATATGGTTTCCATGAAGACGGCTTGCTGTCTGGGCTGAACGTGGCCAAGCGCTTGCTGGAGCAATGGACCGATGCTGACGCCCAAACCCCTAAGCCGAGCGGAGCCGCGGGCGCAGCATGAGTACGGTAAAGACTTGGCCCGCCCAAGCGCTGATCGGTCGCGGTCAGGTGCGCCATCGCCGCTTGGCGCCAACGGCCCATGCCTTCGCCTACCGCAGCTACTTCTTGATGCTGCCCCTGCGCGCCTTGCGGCAAACGCCTTACGCCGCTCTGCATCGGCAAGGCTCAGGTCAGCAGAGCAAGGGCTGGCACTGGCTCAGCTTTCATGATGCCGACCATGGCGACGGTGGCCCTGATTGCCTGGCTTGGTTGGACGCCTTGCTGCTGCGCGAGGGCGTGGATGACGCGAAGGGCGAAGTTTGGCTGCATTGCTACCCCCGCGTCTTAGGCCACGCCTTCAAGCCGGTGAGCTTTTGGCACTGCGAGCGCGAAGACGGCTCGCTGGCAGCCATCGTGGTCGAGGTCAACAACACCTTTGGTGAGCGCCATTGCTATTTGCTGCAAGGCCCGGACTTAGCTTACGGCCGTGAATTGCAAGCTCGCAAGGTCTTTCATGTCTCGCCCTTTTGCCGGGTGGCGGGCCGCTACCGCTTTCGCTTCATGAACAGCAGCGGCCTGCATGGACAGCATGGCCCGCGCTGTGTGGCGCGGGTCGATCATGAGGACGAGCAGGGGCAGATGCTGCTGCAAACCAGCATCAGCGGCGATTTGCAGCCGCTCACCGAGGCCTCGGCCCGGCAAGCTTTTATGGCCATCCCCGCGCAAAGCCTGATGGTGGTGGCGCGCATCCACTGGCAGGCTTTACAGCTGTTCCTTAAACGCATTCCCTTCTTTGGCAAACCTGCCGCCCCCGAAACTCTTGTGACCCGCTGAGGGCCTTGCACGCTATGAACACCCGCACGCTCACATCGCGCATCAATCTGCCCGACAACGCGCCATCCGCCGCCCGCACCGTCTTCAAGTTGCTCAGCCATTTGCGCCACGGCGGCCTGGATGTGCAACTGCCCGACGGCAGTTCCATGCAGTTCGGCGCCGAAACCGGCCAAGCCCCGTCGCAGCGAGCAGCCTTTCGAATCCGTGACTGGGCGGTCTGTGCTGCCACTTTGCGATCCGGCGACATCGGCTTTGCCGAGAGCTATATGGCCGGGCATTGGAGCAGCCCCGATTTGCGCGCCTTGCTGGAGCTGTTCATCCGCAACCGCGAGACGCTGGACGAGGCGATTTTTGGCTCCTGGTGGGGCTCGGCCTTGCATCGTTTGCGCCATCTGTTCAACCGCAACAGCCGCTCCGGCAGCCGCAAGAACATCCACGCGCATTACGACATCGGCAACGACTTCTACAAGCTCTGGCTGGACCCGAGCATGAACTACTCCAGCGCCTGGTTCGACGGCCAAAGCGGCACCCCCTTGACCGAAGCGCAAAACGCCAAAATGCACCGCGCGCTGCGGGAATGCGGCGTGAGCTCGGGCAGCCGCGTGCTGGAGCTGGGCTGTGGCTGGGGCGCGGTGGCCGAGAGCGCCACCCGCGATTTCGGCGCGCACCTCACCGGCGTCACCCTCTCGCAAGAGCAACTGAGCTGGGCGCAAGATCGGCTGCAAAGCGCCGGCTTGGCCGAGTGCGCCGACCTGCGCCTGCAGGACTACCGCGACATCCAGGACCCGGCCTTCGACGCCATCGTCTCGATCGAGATGTTCGAAGCGGTGGGCCGCGAGTACTGGGACGGCTACTTCAAGACGGTGCACGACAAGCTCAAGCCCGGAGGCCGAGCCTGCATCCAAACCATCACCATCCGCGACGATTTGTTCGATCGTTACAGCCGCTCCAGCGACTTCATTCAGCAATACATCTTCCCCGGCGGCATGCTGCCCAGCCCGAGCCAGTTCCGCGCCTATGCGAGCAAAGCCGGCCTGCGCATCTGCAATGAGCTGGCCTTTGGCCAAGACTATGCGCAGACGCTGCACCTCTGGCGCGAGGCCTTTTTGCGCCACGAGGCGCAGGTGCGCGAGCAGGGCTTTGACACCCGCTTTGTGCGGCTCTGGGAGTTCTATCTCGCCTATTGCGAGGCCGCTTTCGCGACCGGCAATACCGATGTGATGCAGTTCACCCTGCAAAGAGACTGAGCACCATGGCCAGCCGCCGCCAGGCGCTGCAATGGACTTGCGGCCTGCTGCCTGCCCTCCCTTGGCTCGCCCAGGCCGCGCCTGAGCTGGCTGAGTTGCGCCAGCAGTCCAAGGCGCAGATGCGTTTCTTTGGCCTGCTGATCTATGACATCCGGCTGTGGTCGCGCGAAGCGATCGATGCGCAGAACTGGGCTCGCAAAGAGTTGGCGCTTGAGTTGGAATATGCGCGCAGCTTGAGCGGCCGTGAAATCGCCAAACGTTCGCTGGTCGAGATGAAACGGCAAGGCGAGATCGCCCCGGAACAGGCGCAGCGCTGGCTGACGGAGATGGAAGCCGCCTTCCCCGATGTGCAGGCCGGTGACCGCATCAGCGGCCTGCATGAGCCCGGCGAAGGCATACGCTTCTTCGTCAACGGACGCCTGCAAAGACGCATCAGCGACCCGCTGTTCGCGCGGCTGTTTCTCGGCATCTGGCTGGCCCCGCAGAGCTCAGAACCCGGTTTGCGCAAGCAGTTGTTGGGCTCGCAATGAAGGGCCCTGAATCCTGGGCCATGCCGGGCAATGCAGCCTCGGCTCGCTACGGCGCCCTGGGTTTTGCACTCGCCTTTGTGGCCCTGCCGCTCTACATCAGCCTGCCCGCCCATTACGCCCAAGAGTTCGGCATGCCGCTGGCGCAGCTCGGCGCCCTGCTCTTGGGTGCGCGGCTCTTTGACGCCTTGCTCGACCCCTGGATTGGCCGGCTCTGCGACCGCTGGCTGAACCAGCACCCTGCGCGGGTCTTGCCGCTGATGCGTGCGGCCGCGCTGCTGCTGGCGGGCGGCTTCGCTGCCGTGTTCTTTCCGCCTTGGCGCACGCCCAACAGCCTGCTGCTCTGGTGTGTGGCGGCTTTGCTGCTGACTTACTTTGGCTACAGCCTGCTCAGCGTCATGCACCAGACTTGGGGCGCACGCTTTGGCGGCAGCGCCGTGCAGCAAAGCCGCGTGGTGGCCTGGCGCGAAGGCTTCGCCTTGGTGGGGGTGATCACCGCCAGCCTGTTGCCCGGCTGGATTGGTTTGGCAGGGACCGCACTCACACTCGCCTTGGCCCTTGGCTTGGGTTTGCTCTTGCTGGGCCTTGCCCCTCGCGCGCCAGCTGTGGCCATGCCTATTGCAAGCAAGGCACCGGCTGTTTCGGTCTGGCGGCGTCAAGATTTTCGGCGCCTGATGGCGGTCTTTTTGTGCAATGGCATTGCCACGGCGATCCCCGCCAGTCTCTTGCTGTTTTTTGTGCGGGATCGCCTGCAGACCCCGCAATGGGAAGGCGCTTATTTAGCGTCTTACTTCTGCGCAGCCGCCCTGTCTTTGCCCCTGTGGCTGCGCATGGTGAAGCGCTGGGGCCATGCGCGCAGCTGGCTGGCGGCCATGGTACTGGCGGTAGCTAGCTTTGTCTGGGCCGCCATGTTGGGCGAGGGGGACAGCCTGGCCTTCACCGCCGTCTGTATCGCCAGCGGCCTGGCCATGGGCGCCGACCTGGCCATACCCAGCGCCTTGCTGGCTCGCTTGGTGCATGGCGCCGGGCTGGGCGGTCAGGCCGAAGGCGCCTTCTTCGGTTGGTGGAATGCCGCCAACAAACTCAATTTGGCCCTGGCCGCGGGGCTCAGCCTGCCCATGCTGCAAGCCTTGGGGTATGCGCCTGGGCTGCGCGACGTCAATGCCCTGCAGGCCCTGACCGTGGCCTACTGTTTATTGCCCTGCCTGCTCAAACTGCTGGCCGCAGGCCTGCTCTACCAATTCTGGATACGCACCGCACTCAACAAGGAGTTGCCATGAGATTGCCTTCCCTCACCCGCCCTGGGTTCCTCCGCCCTTGGCTGAGCCTCAGCTTGGCAGCACTCTTGCTGAGCGGCTGTGCCATGGCCCCAACGCCGGCGCAGTACGCACAAGAGAGCCCCAAGCTCGAGCTGCGCCAGTACCTGAACGGGCCCTTGCTGGCGCATGGCATCTTCACCGATCGCAACGGCCATGTGAAACGCCGCTTTGTGGTCAAGCTGATGGGGCGCTGGACGGGCGACACCGGCATCCTCGAAGAAGACTTCGAGTACAGCGACGGCAGCCGCGAGCGCCGCGTCTGGACCATCCAGGAACTCGGCGGTGGGCGCTACAGCGGTCGCGCCGATGATGTGGTCGGGCTGGCCCGCGGCGAAGCGGCCGGCAATGCGCTGCGCTGGAGTTATACCCTGAAGCTGCCGGTGGACGGCAAGGTCTATGAGGTGGATTTTGATGACTGGATGTACCTGATCGACGACAAGGTGATGCTGAACAAAGCGGTGATGAGCAAGTTCGGTTTCGAGTTGGGCCAGGTCACTTTGTCCTTCCAAAAACTCTGACCCTCATGGCTTTGAACCCCAAACTTCGGGACTGGCAGGGACGCACCGTCTGGTTGGTAGGCGCGTCCAGCGGCATTGGTCAGGCTCTGGCCCATCAACTGCACTGGGCGGGCGCGCGCGTCATCGTGTCGGCCCGGCAGGCGGATCTGCTGCAAACCTTTGTTGATGAACATGCGGGCAGCACGGCCAAGCCCCTCGATGTGATGGACGCCATCGCCTTGCAGCAGGCCTGCAAAGCGATTGTGCGCAGCCATGGGTCCATTTCTCTGGTGCTTTATTGCGTGGGCTATTACAAGGCCATGAGCGCGCAGCAGTTCTCGCTCGCCGAAGCGCGCCGGCATATGGACGTCAACTATGTGGGCGCCCTGAACCTCTTGGACGCGGTGCTGCCGCAACTGCTGCTGCAAGCGCACCAAGGCTTGGAGACGCACCTCAGCTTGGTGTCCAGCGTGGCCGGCTATCGCGGCTTGCCCAAGTCTTTGGGCTATGGCCCCTCCAAAGCGGCGCTGAGCCATTTGGCCGAGGCCTTGTACCTGGATCTGTCGGACGCCGGCATTGGCGTGTCGCTGATTCACCCCGGCTTTGTGGCCACGCCCTTGACTGCCCAAAACGATTTCAAGATGCCCGCCTTGATCAGCCCCGAACAGGCCGCGCAAGCCATTCTCAAAGGTTGGCGAGCGGGCGACTTTGAAATTCACTTTCCGAAGCGATTCACGCTGATCATGAAGGCCTTGCGCCTGCTCAGCGATCGCGCCTATTTCAGTTTGATCAAACGAGTCACCCGCGCATCATGAGTAACTCGACCGACCCGCGTGTCATGGCGGTGATTGCCTTCTTTGAGCAGCTCAAGCCCGCAGACTTGAGCCGCATGGAGGCGCATTACACCGAACAGGCTTTTTTCAAAGATCCCTTCAACGAGGTCAAAGGCGTGGCCGGGGTGAAGGCCATCTTTGCCCATATGTTCGAGTCGCTGGATAGTCCTCGCTTCACCGTGCTGGATGCCCTGGTTCAACAGAACCAGTGTTTCTTGAGCTGGGACTTCCATTTCAAGCTGAAGGGCCAAAGCCTGCCGCGCCGCATCCATGGCAGCAGCCATCTGCGCTTTGCACCAGATGGCCGAGTCGCCTACCACCGCGACTACTGGGACGCCGCCGAGGAGTTCTACGAGAAGCTGCCTCTGCTCGGGCCCTTGCTTCGCTTGATCAAGCGGCGCTTGAAGGTCTGAGTCCTAGCGCCTCAGCTCAGCTTACTCAGCGCAACCAGCCCTTGCGGCGGAAGTAGATGAAAGGCGCCGCCACCGAGGCCAGCATCAGACCGAGCGCAAAGGGATAGCCCCAGGCGTATTCCAGCTCGGGCATGTACTTGAAGTTCATGCCGTAGATGCTGGCAATCAGCGTCGGTGGCAGCAAGGCCACGCTGGCCACCGAGAAGATCTTGATGATTTTGTTCTGATTGATGTTGATGAAACCGACCGTGGCATCCATCAAGAAGTTGATCTTGTCGAACAAGAAGGCGGTGTGCGAGTCGAGCGAATCGATGTCGCGCAGAATCTGCCGCGACTCCTCGAATTGCTCGGCGTTGAGCATGCGGCTGCGCATCATGAAACTGAGCGCACGGCGGGTGTCCATCACATTGCGGCGAATGCGGCCGTTCAAGTCTTCCTCGCGCGCGATGGCCGACAGCACCTCGCCGGCCTCGGCGTCATTGACGTCCTTCTTCAAGACTCGGGCACTGACCTTCTCGAGCTTGTCGTAAATGCCTTCCAGGATGTCGGCCGAATACTCGGCATCGGCGTCGTACAGCTTGAGCAGCACATCTTTGGCGTCTTCAATCAGGGCCGGAATTCGGCGGGCGCGCAGGCGCAGCAGGCGAAACACCGGCAAATCGCCGTTGTGGATGGAGAACAGCACATTGTTGTAAAGGATGAAGGCCACTCGCACATTGCGGGTGATCTCATTGCCGTCGATCAAGAAGTCCGAACGGATGTGCAGTTCGCCGTTGTCCTCTTCGTAGAAGCGCGCCGACTCTTCCAAGTCTTCGTCCACGATGTCTTCGGGAATGGTCAGGCCAAAGCGGTCCTGAATCCAGCCTTTTTCTTCGGCGCTGGGCTGGTCCAGATCCACCCAAATCGGACGTGATTGCGCCAAGTCTTCGGCGGTTTCAATTTCTTCCTGAAACAGGCCGCCCTTCAAGCGCCCGTTGTCCAAGGTAAACACATTCAGCATGCAGATCTCCAGCGCCGCAGCGCCGACTAGAGTCTGGACGGTACTTTGCCGTCCGGAAGGTGGGTGTGTTGGGGACCCGTCTCACTCCGGACAATCGGCAAGGCAGCGGCTCAAAGCTGGCTGCAAAGACCATTGGCATGGGAATGGACGGTCACCGCGGGTGATCGCTGTCCAAGAAGGACTCCAGAGCTGGGAAGCTTTCATTATCACCTCGCTGCAAGCCACTTCCGAGAATGCAGTTCGCGCGCCTTGCGCACAGACAAATCGACAAACGGACTATTGCCACACTTGAAGCTGTAAAGCACTTGTCACAAACAAACTTCGGGGGCAAACTGGAACGACCGATTCACTACTCAAGCCCCATTCCGAGACCCAGAAATCAGCCTACTTCGTTCTTTGACCCAGAGTTTTCCGTTTTCTCGATTCCTCTTGTGAAAGGAGGCTTTATGAACCTGACAATCAGTGGCCACCATTTGGAAGTAACGCCGTCTCTGCGTGAGTATGTGCTCACAAAGCTGGACCGGGTGACCCGCCATTTTGATCAAGTCGTTGACATCAACGTCTTGCTTACCGTGGAAAAGCAAAAGGAAAAGGAACGTCGCCAGAAAGCCGAAGTCACGCTGCACGTGAAGGGACGCGACATCTTCGTTGAACAGTCGAGCGAAGATCTCTACGCCGCCATTGATCAGTTGATGGACAAATTGGACCGCCAAGTCTGCCGCCACAAAGATCGTCTGCAAGATCATCACCACACCGCTGCCAAGCGCCTGGAGATCCCTGCACCCTGAGGCCCAGACCGAGCGATGGTATTGAATCGACCATCGCAAAACCAAGCAAGGCGACCTCAGGTCGCCTTTTTGTTGCCCATGCTTTCGAGCAGGCTGCCTCGCCCAGGCCTCAGCAGAGCAAATCTTCCGGGCGAATTGCAACAAAATGTGTTGCTGCATCGCAGCAAACCCGGCACTTGTACACTGGCCGCTCAAGGCCCAGACACGCACAATGGCCGCAAGTTTCTATAATTCTTCACCCCGACATCGAGCAAGCGTTCCGCCGAGGGCTACAGCCCAACACTGCGCTTCGACACCATGAACCGTCTCGCCGCCATCCTTCCTGCCAGCAATGTGCTGGTCCATGTGGACGCATCCAGCAAAAAGCGTGTTTTCGAACAGGCGGGTTTGCTGTTCGAGAACAATCATGCGATTGCTCGCGCCTTGGTTGCCGACAATCTGTTTGCTCGAGAACGTCTGGGCTCGACCGGCTTGGGGCATGGGGTGGCGATTCCGCATGGCCGCATCAAGGGCTTGAAGAACCCCTTGGCCGCGGTGCTGCGGGTTCAGCAGTCGATCGGTTTCGACGCGCCCGACGACGAGCCCGTCAGCCTCTTGATCTTCTTGCTGGTGCCCGAAGCGGCCACCCAGCGGCATCTGGAGATCCTCTCCGAAATCGCCGAAATGCTGTCGGACCGCGAATTGCGCGAGCGCCTGAAGACCGAGACCGAAGCCAGCGCCGTGCACCGCCTGATCTCCGACTGGGAACCGCTCAAGTCGGTCGCCTGAACCTTCCCCTGAATCGAACGCCCACACAGTGAAGCCCACCTCCATCAGCGCCGACCGACTCTTTGAAGAGCACAGGGAGGCGCTGCGATGGGAGTGGATCGCCGGCCATGCGCACCCCGAGCGCCGCTTTGATGAAGCGGCGGTGCGCGACGCCCAGTCTGCCGCCGACTTGGTAGGCTACCTGAACTACATCCACCCCTACCGGGTTCAAATCGTCGGCCGCCGCGAAGTGGCCTATTTAAGCCAGGCCTCGGGCGAGGTGCTGGATCGGCGCATTGCGCGCATCGTCACGCTGGAGCCGCCGGTCATCATCGTGGCCGACAACCAGCCGCCACCCGACCGCTTGGTGGCCATGTGCGACCGTGCCGAGATTCCGCTGTTCGAAACCGCCGACTCCGCCGGCCATGTGATCGACGTGGTGCGCGCCTATCTGGCCCACCTTTTCGCCAACCGCACCACCCGCCACGGTGTCTTCATGGACATCCTGGGGCTGGGCGTGCTGCTGACAGGCGAATCCGGTCTAGGAAAAAGCGAACTCGGGCTGGAGCTGATTTCTCGCGGTCACGGCTTGGTAGCCGACGATGCGGTCGACCTGTTCCGCATCTCGCAGACTGCCATCGAGGGCCGCTGCCCCGAACTCTTGCTGAATCTGCTGGAAGTGCGCGGCATCGGCTTGCTCGACATCAAGGCCATCTTTGGCGAGACGGCCGTACGCCGCAAGATGCGCTTGAAGCTGATCGTTCACCTGGTGCGCAAAGAAACGCTGGAGCGCGATTTCGAACGCCTGCCCTACGAGCCTTTGTATGAAGACGTGCTGGGCATGCCGGTGCGCAAAGTCATCATCGCGGTGGATGCCGGTCGCAACTTGGCCGTCTTGGTTGAGGCCGCCGTGCGTAACACGGTGCTGCAACTGCGCGGCATCGACACCTACCGCGAGTTCGTGGAACGCCATCAACGCGCCATCGAAATGGGCCAGCACGATCAGGACTGAGCTTGCCCCAGTCTTCTTAGGCTTAGGCGCTCAGCTGCCCCGATGCGGGCAGTCTTTCTTGATGCAGGCGGCGTACAGGGCCAAAGAATGCTCCTGCAACTCAAAGCCCCGTTCAGCAGCAATGCGGTGCTGGCGCTCTTCAATCTCGGGATCAAAGAACTCTTCCACCCGGCCGCAGGTCAAACAGACCAGGTGATCGTGATGGTGCCCCTGGTTCAGCTCGAACACCGACTTGCCGGATTCGAAATGATTGCGTGACAGCAAGCCCGCTTGCTCGAACTGGGTCAGCACCCGGTAGACCGTGGCCAAGCCAATGTCGGCATCCTCGACCAGCAGGGCTTTGTAGACGTCTTCGGCGGTCATGTGGCGCTGATTCGTCTTCTGGAACACCTCCAGAATCTTGATGCGCGGCAGGGTCGCTTTGAGCCCGCTGTTTTTGATCTCTTCGGTCCGGTTCATGGCTTGATAGGGCCGGCGCGGCCCCCCATGGGCCTGCCGCTAGAATGGGGCGATCATAGCCAGCAACGGCTCGCTCAGCAGCCCAAGCCCCTAAAGAAGCATTCATGCGTCCGAATATGTGTACCGCCTCCCCCGCTCGCTTGAGCCTGCTTGCGCTGACTGCCGCCACCCTGGCCTTGCTGAGCGCCTGCGCCGGCTCGGTTTCGGGCGACAAAGTGCTGGGCCTCGTCCGGCCCTACCGCGTCGACATCGTGCAAGGCAATGTCCTGACCAAGGAGCTGACGGCACGCGTCAAGCCCGGCATGAGCCGAGCCCAGGTGCGCGATCTGCTCGGCTCGCCGCTGCTGACCGACATCTTTCACGACAACCGTTGGGACTATGTCTTCACCATCCGCCGCCAAGGCGCCGCGCCGCAGCAGCGCCAGGTGGTGGCTTGGTTCGACGGTGACGTGCTCAAGTCGCTGGATCTGCCGGCCGATCTGCCGTCTGAAAACGAATTCGTCAGCGCCATCAACACCCGCGAGTTGCGCGGCGATGCACCCAAGTTGGCCTTGAGCGAAGACGAACGCAAAGCCCTGCCGGTGCCAGCCAAGCCTGCGGTGCCAGCCGCCGAAGCCATGGGCGCGCAGCGGAGCTACCCGCCGCTGGAGCCCAAGCAATGAGCGGCGCCGCGGCCACCACCCGCATCGTCATCGCCGGCAGTTCCGGCCGCATGGGCCGCATGCTGATCGAAGCGGTCGTCAACTCGACAGACTGCGTGCTGCATGGCGCCTTAGATCGCGACGGCAGCCCCACACTCGGTCAAGACGCCAGCGCCTTTTTGGGCCACAACAGCGGCGTGTTGATCAGCGCCGATTTGCAGCAGACGCTGCGCGGCGCTGATGTGCTGATCGACTTCACCCGCCCCGAAGGCACGCTGACGCATTTGGCGGTGTGCCGTGAACTGGGCGTCAAGGTCGTCATCGGCACCACGGGATTCAGCCCCGAGCAAAAGGCCGAGATCGGCGAACACGCCCGGCATATCGGCATCATGATGGCGCCGAATATGAGCGTCGGCGTCAACGTCGTTTTGCGCCTGCTGGACATGGCCGCCCGTTCGCTGAACGAAGGCTTTGACATCGAAATCATCGAAGCCCACCACCGCCACAAGGTCGATGCCCCGAGCGGCACCGCCCTGGCGCTGGGTGAAGCGGTGGCCAATGCCCTGGGCCGTGATTTGAAGACTTGCGCGGTCTACGGCCGCGAAGGTGTCACCGGCGAGCGTGACCCATCCACCATTGGCTTTGCAACGGTGCGCGGCGGCGACATCATCGGCGACCACACGGTGCTCTTCGCAGGCACCGGCGAGCGCATCGAAATCAGCCACAAGGCCAGCAGCCGCAGCACTTTTGCGCTGGGCAGCTTGCGCGCCGCGCGCTTCTTGGCAGCCCAGTCCGCCGGCCTGTATGACATGAACGATGTCTTGGGCTTGAATGCATGACGGGATTTGCCGACTTCTGGAACCAAGGCGATGCGGTCATCCGGGCCGTAGCCGCCTTGCTGCTGCTGATGTCGTTGGGTGCCTGGGTCGTCATCTTCTGGAAGAGCTGGATGCTGCAGCGCGCCCGCCGCAGCTTGGCACGCGCATTGCCGGCCTTTTGGGTCGCCAGCGATTTGGCTGCGGGCCGCATCGCCCTCGACAGCTTTGACACTGAGGCCGTGCTTCAACCGCTGCTGGACGCGACCACTGCTCAGACCCAAACGGCCAGCCTCGACGGCTCCGTCAAACGCGAGTCGCGCCTGACCCGACGCCTGCGCGACGCGCTGCACATGGTGGTGCGGCGTTTGCAATATGGCCAAGTCTTTTTGGCCTCGATCGGCAGCACCGCGCCCTTCATCGGCCTGTTCGGCACCGTCTGGGGCATTTACCACGCGCTGGTCAGCATCTCGGCCGGTGGCAATCTGACGATCGAAAAAATCTCCGGCCCCGTGGGCGAAGCGCTGATCATGACGGCCGCCGGCCTGGCCGTGGCCATCCCGGCCGTGCTGGCCTACAACATCTTCGGCAAACTGGTCGGCGACTGCGAGGCCGAGCTGGAAGGCTTCGCGCATGACTTGCGCGAAATGCTGGATCAAGAAGACCGGGGCTGATCATGGCCTTCGGTCGCCTGGAACGCAGCGAACGCCCCAAACCAATGGGCGAGATCAATATGACGCCGCTGATCGACGTCATGCTGGTGTTGCTGGTGATCTTCATGATTGCCGCACCGCTGATGAGTTCCTCGCTGCGCCTGGATCTGCCCAAGAGCGAGGCTGCCACGCCCTCGGATGCGCCCAAGTTCATCCAAGTCTCGCTGGCCGCCGATGGCACGCTGATGCTCGGAGAAGAAAATCTAGGCACGGCGCAGTTCCAGCAGCGCATCTCGGCGCTCGGCCGCGCCAACCCCGATCTGGAGTTGCAACTGCGCGCCGACAAGTCCGTGCCCTATGGGCAGGTGGCCGAGCTGATCGGCTGGATGCAGGCTGCGGGCCTGAACCGCATCGCCTTTGTCGCGGACGCCCCCACAAAGGGCGAGTGACGCTTTACAGCGCTGCATCGATCATGGCTTTACAAGCCATTCCACGCCTAAAGCATGATTCTTGCCTCACCCTCTCCAACCCTCACACCCCCACCACGGCGCGCCGCGCCATTCGCAAGACTGGCTCTGCTCTTCTTGCTTGTCTGGCTCAGCGGCTGCAGCAGTTTCATCCTGGGTGAGGCCGAAGGCACCGGCGCCCACCGACTAAGCGCACAGCTGCAGCGCTTGCAATCCGACCCCAGCCCGCTGTCCGAAACCCGCTACATCTTCATCGGCGCAGCGCTCAATGACCGGCAAAACGTCTTTGATGCGGACATCCGCTTGCTGGACCAACAGTTCGCCGCCGCCTACGGCAAAGCCTACCGCTCCGTTTTGCTGTCCAACCGACGGATCACCGAAGGGCCGCGCGACTTGCCTTTAGCCAGCATCGATCAAATGGACGAAGTGTTCGAGTTTTGGGCCGAGCACAAGCGCGCCAATGATCGCTTCATCGTCTTGCTGAGCAGTCATGGTGCGCCAGGCATTCTGGAGGTGTCGCAGCAGCCGCTTTATCGCAATGCACGCTGGCTGAGCTCGAAAAAGCTCGAAAGCTGGATGGGTGCCCTGGAGCCCAATCGCAGCTGGTTGATGATTTCCGCCTGCTTCTCAGGCTCGCACCTGGACCGACTGCATCAAGACCACCTCCTGGTCATGACCGCCTCCAGCGCAAAAACCCCGTCCTTCGGCTGCGCGAACAGCCAGACCAACACTTGGTTTGTGAGTGAGCTGTCCCAGGCCTTAAAAGCCCCGCAGAGTTTTGGTGCGCTCTGGGACAGCACCTATGCCAACATCGCCAAGCGCGAGAAGCAAATGAAGCTGCCCGGCTCCATGCCCCAGCTGCGAATCGGTTCCGAACACAAAGAAGGCCTGAATGAAGACTGGTCTCGTTTCTAAATTCGGCGCTCGGGCCGGCGGAGGTCCTCGGTTGCTACTCGCCCTCCTTGCGCTCCGAGCGCCACTCCTCGGCCTAAGCCTGCCTTTGCTGATGGCGCCGGCCTGGGCGGCCACGCCAGAGGCGCCCAGCTCGGTGAGCCTGGTTTATTGGAGTGCGGGCGACTGCGGCCCCTGTCGAGCCTGGTCTCAAAGCGAGCGAAAGCAAGAGTTCCTGAGCGAAGCCAAAGCCTCGGGAGTCACGCTCGTCGAAGTGCAAAGGCCTCGCTTGGCCGACCCCTTGAGTCGCTACACATGGCCCAAAGAGCAAGAGGGCCTAATGCAAAGCTATCTGGCGCATCAATACGCGCCAGCGCAACTGACCCCGGCCTTCGACTTTGTCTGCCGCGGCGAACTGCTGCTGCGCATCGACGGCCTGCACGAATGGGACTCGTTTTGGAAGAGCAGCTTGCGCCGCAGCGTCAAGCAATGCAAGGCGCAGTCGCCCGGCTGATTCCGTTCACGCAAGCAGGTACGGCCAGGGGCGACCAAGCGCAGCGCCTACAATTTGACGCATGAACGACAAGTACGCCCCCAACGAGATCGAAGCCGCTGCGCGCCAGTATTGGAATTCCCGCGACGCCTACCGCGTCACCGAGGACCAAGCCCGCCCCAAGTTCTACGCCTGCTCCATGCTGCCCTACCCCAGCGGCAAGCTGCACATGGGCCATGTGCGCAACTACACGATCAACGACATGCTGACGCGTCAGCTGCGCATGAAGGGCTACAACGTCTTGATGCCCATGGGCTGGGACGCTTTCGGCCTGCCGGCCGAGAACGCCGCGATGAAGAACAAGGTGCCGCCGGCCAAGTGGACCTACGACAACATCGCCTATATGAAGTCGCAGATGCAGGCCATGGGCCTGGCGATCGACTGGTCGCGCGAGATCGCCACTTGCACGCCTGAATACTACAAATGGAACCAATGGCTGTTCCTGAAGATGCTGGAAGCCGGCATCGCCGAGCGCCGCACCCAAGTCGTCAACTGGGACCCGGTCGACCAGACGGTGCTGGCCAATGAACAGGTCGTCGATGGCAAGGGCTGGCGCTCCGGCGCCGTGGTGGAAAAGCGCGAGATCCCCGGTTACTACCTGAACATCACCAAGTACGCCGATGAGCTGCTGGCCGCCGTGGCCGACCCCAGCAATCCGCAATACCTGAGCGGCTGGCCCGAGCGCGTACGCCTGATGCAGGAAAACTGGATCGGCAAGAGCGAAGGTGTGCGTTTTGCCTTCCCGCATGAGATCAAGGGCGCTGACGGCGCGCTGATCCAAGACGGCAAGCTCTACGTCTTCACCACCCGCGCCGACACCATCATGGGCGTGACCTTCTGCGCCGTGGCGCCGGAGCACCCGCTGGCGACCCATGCCGCAGCAAGCTCACCCGAACTGGCCGCATTCATCGAAGAATGCAAGCGCGGCGGCACCACCGAAGCCGAGTTGGCCACGCAAGAGAAGAAGGGCCAGCGCACCGGCCTCTTCGTCACCCATCCGCTGACCGGCGCGCAGGTCGAGGTCTGGGTCGGCAACTATGTGCTGATGAGCTATGGCGACGGCGCCGTGATGGGCGTGCCCGCGCACGATGAGCGTGACTTCGCCTTTGCCAAGAAGTACGGCATCGCAATCCAACAAGTCGTCGCGGTGGAAGGCGAGAGCTTCAGCCTGGAGGCCTGGGCCGAGTGGTACGGCGACAAACAAAAAGCCGTCTGCGTCAACTCCGGTGAACTCGATGGCTTGAGCCACAAGGCCGCCGCCTCCAAGGTGGCCGACTTGGTCGGCGCCAAGGGTCTGGGCGAAAAGAAAACCACCTGGCGCCTGCGCGACTGGGGCATCAGCCGCCAGCGTTACTGGGGCACGCCCATCCCCATCATCAACTGCGATGACTGCGGCTCGGTGCCGGTGCCCGAGAAAGACCTGCCGGTGGTATTGCCCGAAGAGTGCATCCCCGACGGCAGCGGCAACCCGCTGAAAAAGCACGCCGGTTTCTTGAACGTGGCCTGCCCCAAGTGCGGTAAGCCGGCGCAGCGCGAAACCGACACCATGGACACCTTTGTCGATTCGTCCTGGTATTTCATGCGTTACTGCGATGCGCAGAACAAAGACGCCATGGTCGGCGATGGCACCGCCTACTGGATGCGCCAAGGCGCGGCCATGGACCAGTACATCGGCGGCATCGAGCACGCCATCCTGCACCTGCTTTACGCCCGCTTCTGGACCAAGGTGATGCGCGACCTGGGTCTGGTCAAGGTGGACGAACCCTTCACCAAGCTGCTGACCCAGGGCATGGTGCTGAACCACATCTACTCGCGCCGTGGCGAGAAGGGCGGCATCGAATACTTCTGGCCGCATGAGGTGGAAGACGTGGCCGACGCCAACGGCAAGGTCACGCACGCCACGCTGAAGAGCGATGGCTCACGCGTCGAGTACGAGGGCGTGGGCACCATGTCCAAGTCCAAGAACAATGGCGTGGACCCGCAAGAGCTGATCAACCAGTACGGCGCCGACACCGCCCGTCTGTTCGTCATGTTCGCCTCGCCACCGGAACAAACGCTGGAATGGAACGACTCCGGCGTCGAAGGCGCGCACCGCTTCTTGAAACGCGTCTGGGCCTTTGGCGTCAAGCATGAAGCCGCGATCAAGAGCGCCGGCCAAGACTTCGCCGCCCTCAGCGGCGAAGGCAAGGCGCTGCGCCGCGAGGTGCATCTGGTGCTCAAGCAAGTCAGCTACGACTACGAGCGCATGCAGTACAACACCGTGGTGTCGGGCGGCATGAAGCTGCTCAATGCGCTGGAAGGCTTCAAGGCTGCCGGCCAGGACGCCGCCATTCGCGAAGGCTTCTCGGTGCTGCTGCGCGTGCTTTACCCAGCCTGCCCGCACATCGCTCACCAGCTCTGGCAAGACCTCGGCTTTGCCGCCGAGCTGGGCGATCTGCTCGACAGCGCCTGGCCCAGCGTGGACGAAGCGGCCCTGGTGCAAGACGAGATTGAACTGATGCTGCAGGTCAACGGCAAGCTGCGTGGTTCGCTCAAGGTGCCGGCCGCTGCCGACAAGGCCGCCATCGAAGCCGCCGCACTGGCCAACGAAGACTTCCTCAAGTTTGCCGAAGGCAAGCCGGCCAAGAAGGTCATCGTGGTGCCGGGTCGTCTGGTCAACGTGGTGGTCTAAGGTCGGATGAGCATGCTGCGGCGTCGCCTGCTTGTATCGGCAGCACTGGTTGGCTTGTCCAGCCTGGGCGGCTGTGGCTTTGAGCTGCGCAAAGAGCCCGAGTTCTTGTTCCAGCGCATCGCCCTGAGCGGCTTTGCGCCGGGCTCGCCTTTTGCGACCGAGCTGCGCCGCCAACTGGCGCGCTCGCCGGTCAAGGTCGTGGAAGACGCCAACAAGGCCGATGTGGTCTTGGTCGCACTGCAAGATGTGCGCGACAAAGTCGTGGTCAGCTCCACCGTGGCGGGTCAGGTGCGTGAATGGCAGTTGCGCCTCAGCGTGGACTACCTGCTGCGCACGCCCAATGACGAATTGCTGCTGCCGCGCACCGAGCTGCGCCTGGTGCGCGAAATGAACTACACCGAAGAACGCGCGCTGGGCAAAGAGCAGGAAGAGCAGCAACTGCACCGCGCCATGCAGTCCGACGGTGTGGCCCAGGTGATGCGCCGCCTCGCCGCGGTTCGACTGCCGAGCTGAGCCTCATGCAGCTCCGCGCCGACGCCCTCCCCCAGCAGCTTGCCAAAGCGCTGCGGCCGATCTACACCATTTACGGTGACGAGCCGCTGCTGGCGCAAGAAGCGGCCGACGCGATTCGCGCCGCCGCTCGAGCGCAAGGTTATGGCGAGCGCAAGGTCTTCACCGTGGCCGGGGCTTACTTCGACTGGGGGCCGGTGCTGGGCGCTGCACAGGCCTTGAGCCTGTTCGCCGAGCGGCAGTTCATTGAGATTCGCATTCCCAGCGGCAAGCCCGGCAAGGAAGGCTCCGAGGCCTTGCAGCGTTACTGCGCCGCCCTGCCCGAGGACGTGGTGACCCTGGTCACCCTGCCCAAGCTGGACAAAACCCAGACCAATAGCGCCTGGTTCAGCGCGCTGGACGGCGCTGGTGTGACCGTGCGCGTCGACCCGGTGGACCGCCGGGCGCTGCCGCAATGGATCGCCCAGCGCCTGGTCGCACAAGGTCAAAGGGTGCCCGAAGGCGAGGTCGGTCAGCGCACCTTGGCTTTCTTTGCCGACCGGGTCGAGGGCAATCTGCTGGCCGCGCACCAAGAGCTGCAAAAGCTGGCGTTGTTGCACCCCAAAGGCGAGCTGAGTTTTGAGCAGATCGAATCTGCGGTCTTGAACGTCGCCCGCTACGACGTCTTCAAGCTCAGCGAGGCGGTGCTGGCTGGCCATGTTCCGCGTCTGCTACGCATGCTGGAAGGCTTGGAAGCCGAGGGCGAGGCGGCCGTGCTGGTGCACTGGAGTCTGGCCGAGGACATTCGCGCGCTGAAGCGGGTGCGTGATGCAGTCGACGCCGGCAAGCCCTTGCCGATGGCGCTGCGCGAATCGCGGGTTTGGGGCGCCAAGGAACGTTTGTTCGAACGCATCGTCCCTGGCCTGCGCGCCGCTGATCTGACCCGTTTGGTCGAGGCCGCGCAGGTTTGCGATGGACTGGTCAAAGGCTTGCGCCACCCCGATTGGCCTTTGGACGCCTGGGCCGCCCTGCGGCGCCTGGCCTTGATGCTGGCGGAAACTGTGGTCGCGCGCGGTCCACGATTGGTCCTGCAAGCCTAAGCGATAGCTCGCGGCCTTGAATGCAAATTCAAGGCCCTGTCATGGCGCCTTCAGCGGCAGCTCCATCACAAAACGACTGCCCTCGCCCTCCCGGCTCTTCACGCTCAAGCTGCCGCCGAGCAAGCTGCCGCTGATGCTGTGGGCAATGCTCAATCCCAAACCGCTGCCACCTTGGCCGAACTTGGTGGTGAAGAAGGGGTCGAAGATGCGCTCTTGCACCGAAGCGGGAATGCCCTGCCCGTTGTCTTCCACCCAGAGGCTCAGCCTTGCGCCCTCAAGCGCTTGCGCGCCCAAGGTGATCAAACCATCTGTGCGCCCTTCAAAGGCATGGATCAAGGCGTTGTTGATCAAGATGATCACGACCTGACCCAGGGGCCCCGGGAAGCTGTCCATCTGCAGGCCCGGCGGCACAGCCAAGTCAAGCTTCAGACCGGCGCGACGTAGCTGCAAGCCCATGGTCTGGGCGCATTGCTCGCACAACTCTTTCAGATCAAAGCTGCGACGCTGCTCGGCGCTGCGGTCCACCGCCACTTGTTTGAAGCTGCGCACCAGGGCAGCGGCAGTTTCCATGCTGCGGTTGATGACCTCCAGGCCATCCCGGGTACGGCCCGCGTACTGCTGCCAGTCGGAGCGCTTCAAGGCCTGCTGTTCGACCCGCTGCACAAACTCCTGCGTGCTGCCCAGCAAGGTGCTGGCGATCAAGAGGCTGTTGCCAATCGGCGTGTTCAGCTCATGCGCCACGCCGGCCACCATCGACCCCAAGGCGGCCAGCTTCTCCTGCGCCATCAGCTGTCGCTGCATTTCGCTCAAACGCAGATAGGCGCCAGCATTGTCCAAGGCGATGGCGATGTAGGAGCGCAGGGTGCGAAAGATCAGCTGTTGGCGTTCACCATAAGCGCCCGCCCGCGGCGACTGAATCGTCATCGCGCCGATCACCCGCTCGCCGGCCAACAAGGGGGCGAAGATCAGGCTGCGTTGTACCGTGGTGCCCGGCACCTGCTCACCCAAACTGTCATGTTCGGCGGCATCGCTGAGCAGAAACTCTCGGCGCTCTTGCACGCAGCGCACACACAGCGAGCGCTCGGACTTCATCTCGATGGGCGGGTCGGTAAAGGGCTCGCCGTTCTCCACGCCATAGGCGCAGTAGAGCTGCCGGCCCGCCGCGTCGAGCAGATAAATCGCCAAGCAGGGCGCGTCCAAGAGCGCATTGACGTGGCGCGTCATCACCTCAAAAATGCGCTCCGCCACCAGCTCATTGGTGATCTCTTGGCCCACTTGCCCCAAGTGCTGCAAGACCTCATGCGAGTCGCGCAGCAGCTGAAAGCGCGCCGCTTCAGACTCGGCCAAGCGCCGCAGATGTTCGCTCTCGGCGCGCGCGCTTTCGATTTGGTGGTGCACTCGCAGCGCGCTGGAGCGCCGCATCGCCTCCTCGTTGAAGCTGCGCTGGCGCGCTTCGCTGGCACGCTGCGACCAGTGATAAGCCCGCTCGAAATTGCCACCCGCGGCGAAGGCCCTGGCCGTGGCCTCCATCAATTTCAATGAGGGCTGATAGGACTGCAAGGTGTCGGCCAATTGCAGGGCCGCCAGATAAAAGGACAGCGCTCGCCCGTCGGCACCGGCGCGCCCCAGGGCTTGGTCTTCGGCTTGCTGCACATCGCCCAGCACCCACAACATCGACACCTCCGAAGAGGGCTCTTGCTGCTCACGCGCCAAGCGCAGGCCTTCCTCGGCATGGGCACGGGCGGGCTCAAAGTGATGCAGCATTAGCTCAGCACGCGCCAAGCCCAAACGTGCATCGGTACGCAGATCGAGCGAACGCGAAGCCACCGCCCGCTCCATCAATTCAGCAAAGGCGGTTTGGGCGGCCACACCCTGGCCCGAGTCCAACTCGGTGTGCCCCAGATAGCCTAGCGCCAGCGCATGGGTGCGGTTCTCGGGCTGGCCGGCACCGAGTTGCAAACACTCCTGCAAGAGATCGCGCGCATCCCCTAACTGACCCAGCCGACGCAAGGCCTCGCCGGTATGAGCCAGGCACAAGCTGATCATGCTGGGCCAGCGCGAGGCGCGTGCCAGGTCCAAGCCCCGCTTGAGCCATTCCATCGCGGTCTGGAAGTCGCTCATCCGGGTGTAGGTGTGGCCCAGATTGGTGGCCAGGGTGATGGCGCGCCGAATCTGCCCGGTCAACATGGCCAACTCAAAGGCACGCGAATGGGCCTGGATGGCATTCAGGTAATGGCCTTGCATAGCGGCCAACAGGCCGCGAAAGTCCTCGACCGCCGAGCCCTCCATCGGCGCCAATTGCGCGCTGTCTGGCGGCAAGCGTGCGCCCCATTCGCGCTCGGCCAGCACCTGATCGACAAAGACTTGGGCGCGACCCAGATTGGCTTGGAACACCAGGGCCCGCGAGGCATCTCGGGCGGATTCAGCACGCCCCAGGGCCAGCGCCAATTCGCCACGCAAACGCCCGACATCGCCGCGATCCGCCGCCAAGTAATGAGCTTGCCAATGCACATCGGCCAAGCCAGCCTCATCACCGGCAGTCTCAAACAAACTCCGCGCGGTTTCCAGCTGGCGTTCGGCCTCGTTCAATTCGCCATGCAGCAGATGGGCTTCTGACCTCACCAGATGCAAGCGGGCTCGTGCCAAGGCCACACGGCGAGCCGGCCACGGGGTAGAGCCCAAGAGCCCTTCCACATCGGTCACCATGGCCAGCGCCCGATGCGTGTCTCGCTGGCGTAGGCCCCATGCCAATTGCAGGCGTTCCTGCACGGTCTCCAGCGCAGCGCCCTGGGCCAGTTGCAGCTCCCATGCGGCAATGCTTGCGTCTGCGGGGAAAAACTCCATCGGCGGCAACCTCGTCAACTCAGCAAAGTGACCCTTACAAGCGCCACACTTCGGCTGGCGATAGACAGGCTCTGAGAATACCCCGGCCGCCTCCCGCCTGCTTGGCAGCAAAGCAAAGCCGCGCGACAAAATCAAGCAAAGCTGCGCGAAACGCCACGCTCGGGGGGCTCAATAGCCTTGCTGCCGCTGCACCAAATGGGCCAAAGGCTGGCCCGCGCGCAGCGCCAGCACATTGGCGCGCACCACCGCTGCGGCGCTACGCGCGTCGGTTTGCGCGGCGCAATGCGGCAAGACCGTCACTCGCGGGTGGCGCCAAAACGGATTCGAGCTTGGCAGCGGCTCTTGGCGAAACACATCCAGCACCGCCCGGCTGAGTTGGCCGCTGTCCAGCGCCGCCAGCAAATCCTCTTCGACCACGTGGGCGCCGCGCGCCAGATTGACCAGGCTAGCGCCTCGCTTCATCGCGGCAAAGCGCGCAGCATTGAAGAAGTCGCGCGTTTGCTCGGTCAGGGGCAGCAGATTGATGACGCTGTCGGCCGCATCCAGGCCTTGCACCAAACCCGCCTCGCCATGCAGGGTTTGCACATCAATCAGGTCTGCCGGCCGGCGGCTCCAGCCGCTGACCGCATAACCTTGCGTCGCCAAGCCCTGCGCCACCCGGCCACCCAATTCACCAAGGCCCAACACCAAGACGCGCCATTCGCCAGCGCGCAGTTGCTGCGGCTGGCGCCAAAGCCCTTGATGTTGCTGCGTCTGCACCTCAAAAAAGCCGCGATGCAAGGCCAAGACCGCCCACAGTGCCGTGTGCACCATGGCCTCGTTCATGGCGGGGTCCACCATGCGGGCCAGCGGCACCTCAGGCGGCAGGGTCGGGTCTTGCATGAGCCGATCGACACCGGCCCAAAGCGACTGGATCAAGCGCAGATTCGGCAGCCCCTGCAGAACGCCGGCCTCGGGATTGGCGACGATGGCCAGTTCCACCTGCGCCGCCTCAGAGGCGTCTGAGGGCGGCGCCAGCCACCATTGTTCGCCCGGCAGGGCTTCTTGCAGCAGGCGCAGCCACTGCTGCTGCTCGGCCGCCGGCCAGCAGCCGCTCAGCAAAATACTCATCGCGCTTTACTCATCGCGCTTTACAAGTCCTTGTCTTCCAAGGCGTCGCACAAGGCCATCAGGCCGGCACGCAAGGTGGCGATGCGCACCGCATGCCGGTCGCCGCTGAAGTGCTCTTGCCAGACCTTGGTGACCTTGCTGCCATGCACCAAAGTCAGCCAGACCGTGCCGACCGGCTTGTCTTCCGAGCCGCCTGTCGGGCCGGCAATGCCCGTCACGGCCAAGGCCCAATCGATGGGCGCATGGGCCAACAAACCGCGCGCCATATGCAGGGCCACCTCGCCGCTGACCGAACCGTGCAAGCCGATCAAGGCAGCCGGCACGCCCAGCAACTCGGTCTTGGATTCATTGCTGTAGCTGACCACGCCGCGCTCAAACCATTGGCTGGAGCCCGACAAGCTGGTGCAGGCCGCCGCAATCAAGCCGCCGGTGCAGGACTCGGCCGTGCCGACCTTTTCGCGCCGCTGCATCAGGGCCACGCCAATGCGGTCGATCAACTCTTGCTCTTCAGGAAACAACATGCTCATCACCCCCACAAGAAGCGCCACAGCGCGATCACCACAAGCGTACATCCTGCCGCGACGAAATCATCGAACAAAATGCCCCAGCCCTGCGCCCAGCCGACCGGCTTGCCTCGCTCGCCCTTGAAGAGCTGATCGGCCCAGCCCACCGGCCCCGGCTTGGCGGCATCAAAGTAGCGGAACAGGGCAAACGCGATCAACTGGCCCCAAAAACCAGTGGGCGTCACCAGCCAGAGGATCAACCAAAAGGCCAAGACCTCATCCCAAACCACCGCGCCGGGGTCAGGTGTTGCCAGGTGACGGGCCGTCATCGTGCACGCCCACCAACCGATAAGCGTGCCGCCGGCCAAGAGCCAGGCCCAGCTGCGATCACTCATCCAGGGATTGATCACCAGAAAAGCCAGCCAAGCCCACAAGGTGCCCACTGTGCCCGGCGCCTTGGGCGACAGACCGCTGCCAAAGCCCAGCGCAATCCAATGCGCCGGGTGCGGAAACATAAAGCGCGCCGTAGCGCGGCGTGGCACTAGGGGCCCGGCGGCGGACGAGGTGTCGCTCATGAGTTCGCAATCATTTGAAATGGTCAAAGCTGCTGAACTGAGTCAGCAGCGGCTGGTCGGCGCCATCCACCAATCGCAGCCCCGGCTTGGCCTCGATGCGCCCAATGCGTTGCACCGGCGTGCCACTGGCCGCAGCTGCCGCCGCTACCGCGGCGCGGCCGGCTTCATCACTGGGCGCGCTGAACACCAACTCATAATCATCGCCCCCGGCCAAGCCGCATTCGTGTTGCAGGGCCAGGTCTTGCGCCGCCAGCACCGCGCTGCGCGGCAAGGCATCCGCATTGAGGCAAGCGCCCACGCCCGAGGCCTTCAAGATATGGCCCAGATCGCCCAACAAGCCGTCCGACACATCGATGGCGCTGCGGGCTAGGCCACGCAATGCCAGGCCCAACTCCACGCGCGGCTGCGGGCATTCCATGGCCCGGCGCACGGTTTCGAAATCAGCGCCTGCCAATTGGGCGGTGCCGCGGAACACCTCCAGCGCCAGCCGCGCATCGCCCAAGGTGGTTCCCGATACATAGATGTCGTCGCCCACCTTGGCGCCGCTGCGCAGCAAAGCCTGACCCCGTGGCACCTCGCCCATCACGGTGATGCAAATGTTCAAGGGGCCTTGGGTGGTGTCACCGCCGACCAGAGCGATGCCATGGCGCTGCGCCAAATCAAACAAGCCCTGCGCGAAGCCGGCCAGAAAAACCTCATCGGCACGAGGCAAGCTCAGCGCCAAAGTGAAGGCTCGCGGCGTCGCTCCGCAAGCCGCCAAATCACTCAGGTTGACGGCCAAGGCCTTGTGGCCCAAGCGCTGCGGCGCCACCGTGGAGAGGAAGTGCCGCCCCTCCACCAGCATGTCGCTGGACACCAGCCATTGCATACCCGGCGTGGGGTTGATGACGGCGCAGTCATCGCCGATGCCAACCGGCACCACGTCTGCCGACGGTCGGCTTTGGCTCTTGAAAAATCGTTGGATCAGATCGAATTCACCCATGGGGCGATTGTGTCAGGCAGGCCGGGCCGAAGATGCCATGCCCACGCTTTCTCTCAAGCCTCGGTCGGCAGTTGTGCCAAGGCCCATTTGCAAAACTCACGCACCGCCGGCAAGTCGGCCGTGTCTTCGCGAGACACCAGCCACGCAGACTTGTCAGACAACTGCTCGCTTTGCGCCAAGACTTGCAGGCGTCCCTCCGCCACCAGGCCGTTCACCAGTGAAGACCTGACCCAGGCCACACCACAGCCCAGAATCGCGGCATGAACCAAGAGCATCGCATCATTGAACTCGAAGCCATCGGCCAAGGCCAACTTGCCCGCTGAGCCACTCGAACCCTTGCTCACAGGGGCTAGTCGTTGCGGCCAGGGCTCATGGGTATGGCGCAGCAGCTGCGTCGTCGGCCAATCTACGGGCTGATCTCCATACCGCGCCACCCAATCGGGCGCGGCCACCGCCACCATACGGTCAAACCAAAGACGTTGGCAATGCAGGCCCAGGCGCGAAAAGTGGCCAAAGCGAATCGCCACCATGGGCTGCAGTGGCGGCAGGCTCACCATCTCATAGCCGGTTTCCAGCGACAAAGTGATCTGAGGGCAGTCGCGAGCAAACGCCGGCAATCTCGGCATCAGCCAGGTGCTAGCGATGGAGGACAGCAACAAGACCTTGAGCCGGAGCTGCTCGACGGGCAAGGCCTCCAATTCGAGGGCCAGATGCATGGCCTGCAAGGGCTCAGTCAAGCGCTGACGCAAACGATGCCCCGCCTCTGACAAAACAACCTTGGGGCCGACTCGCTCGAACAAGGTTTGCGCGCACCAGTGCTCGACCGCTTGGACATTACGGCTGATGGCGCTGTGGGTGAGATGGCGCTCAGCGGCGGCTTTGGTGAAGCTGCCCAAGCGCGCTGCGGCCTCAAAGCACTGAAGCGCGGCCAAAGAAGGCAAGTTTGTTTTTGCCATAGGAAGGGCCTGGTCATGCGGCGAATATTGCCGACAACTCATTGTGCAGGAGTCGCACAATCATCGTGCACGATGAGCGCTTTTCTCTTCTTTTTGCACAGTAAAAAATCTGACCTGAAAGCCGCTCCTCCCAGCCACACGCACATCCACTCTGCCGCCATGAAGACCCTAGACTTTGTCCTCGCTATCGCTGTTGCTGCCTTGTGGGGCCTCAATTTCTCCTTCATCAAACTCGGTGTTGCGCATGTCGACCCGCTGGTGCTGGCGGGCCTTCGATTCACTCTCACCGCCTTGCCTCTGGTCTTGCTCTTGCGCCGGCCAGCCATCGCCTGGCGCTGGCTGGCCGGGTATGGCCTGGCTTTTGGCGTCGGTACTTGGGGACTGGTCACCCTGAGTTTGCGCAGCGGCCTAGCGCCGGGCCTGGCCGCTTGGTTGCTGCAGTCCAGCGCCTTCATCACGCCGCTGCTGGGCATGCTGTACCTGGGGGATACCTGGTCACGTCCCCAGCGCATGGGCGCAGGGGTGGCATTTCTGGGTTTTACCCTGGTGATCTTGGCGACCGGCGGCAAGGCCAGCGCGGCGGGTATTGCCTTGGTGCTGGGCGCCGCTGTCGCGCTGAGCGTGGCCAACTTGCTCATCAAGCGTTCGGGGGTGAAGCCCACCGAAGTCTTGGCCTTCTTGGCATGGTCCAGCTTGTTTGCGCCGCTGCCTTTGTTTGGCTTGGCGTATGCCAGCTCGGGCGCCGCCGTCTTTGCATCGCTGCCCGAGCAAATGGGCGGCATCGCGCTCGGCTCCTTGGCCTTCCAGGTCTACCCCACCACCTTGTTTGGCTACTGGGTATGGAACTCTCTATTGGCTCGCTACAGCGCCGCCGAAGTCGCGCCGGTGGCCTTGCTAGTCCCCATTTTTGCCCTGCTGTTTGCCTGGCTCATCTTCGGCGCCAGCACGACGAATGAGCAAGCAGCCGGCATAGGGCTGATTCTGATCGGGCTGCTGATCAGCAACTTTGCCGCAAGGTTTAGAACTGCCCTTCAGCGCTGAATTCAGGAGGAAGTAGTCGGTGCTGCAGGATCAAGCTGCAGCACATATTCCTCATCATCCATCGCCTCACCCCGGATCACATCATTGGCCGGCAGGATGCGGCTGAGCTTGAAGCCCACTTTTTGCAGCACCCGGCCAGAGGCCAAATTGCCGACAGTGACCGTGGCGACAAAGCGCTGCACACCCCGCGCGCTCAATTCCGCGACGGCCGCCGCGGCGCCTTCGCTGGCATAACCTTGGCCCCAATGCGGGCTGAAGAAATAAAAGCCCAGATTGACAGCCTCCAAGCTGGCACTGATCTCGGCGTCAACGCGGCCGAGGTATTGCCCATCAGACTTGCGGCGCACCGCCCAGATCGGCCAGGCAAAGGCACCGTCGGGCGACATACGGCTCGCTTCAATGCGGCGCCACCGTTCACGCAGCGCATCCAGACTGTCGGGTTTCGGCATGGAAATCCATTGGTACAGGGCCTCGTCTTGCTGCAGCGGAGCAATGAAAAACTCGGCATGGCCGGCGCACAAAGACTCCAACAAGAGTCGCGGGCTCTCGATGGGGGCCGACAGTTGGTGGGCAAGGTCTGATCGCATGCTCGGACTGTAGAGGCAAGCCGCGCGCTCACCGCAGAACCGAGTTTGGGCGACACTCGGCATTTCTTGCGCCTTTGGGCCGCCTACTTGCCGTCTTCGCTATTTCTTTGTCACCCTCTTGAATCCATTGATCGCCGCCCATCCCACCCGCCTGGTGACCCTGCCCAACGGCCTGCGCACCGTCACCATTCCCATGCCCTGGCGCCAAACGGTGAGCCTGAGCGTGTTCATCCGCACCGGCAGCCTGCATGAGAGCGCGCGGCTGAGTGGCATCAGCCACGTGGTCGAACACATGGCCTTCAAGGGCACGGCCACACGCGATTGCCAGCGCATCAACCTCGATGCCGAGGCCTTGGGCGCCGAGGTCAACGCCCATACCGACAAGGACCACACGGCATTTCATATCGAGGGCTTGCCAGGCGACTTGCCGGCATTTGTGGAATGGCTGGCCGATATCGTCTTGAACAGCAGCTTCCCGGCCGAGGAGCTGGAACGCGAGCGGCGCGTGATCGAGCAAGAGTTCAGCGAGTTTGAGGACGACCCGACCAGCGTGGCCTTTCAGTTGCTGGATCGCGCCAGCTACGGCCAACACCATGCGGCCGGCCGCCCCATCATCGGCAGCCGCGCCAACATCCTGCGCTTCAGCCGCGAGGACCTGCTGGCCTATGCGAAAGCCCAGTACACGGCTTGCAATGTGGTGGTGACGGCAGCAGGCCCGGTCGATGCCGAAGCCTTCTCGCGCCTGGTGGACCGCGCCTTTGGCGCCATGCCCAGCGGCAGGCCCAACACCTTGAGCGCGCCGGTCTGGCAGGGCGGCCTGAAGACGCGGCGCCTGGCCGGCACGGGCCAATGCCAGGTCTTGCTTGGCTTCGAAGCTCCCAGCCTGGGCAAATCCAATAGCACCCGACATCTGCCCCATGTGCTGGCCGCCTCCCTGCTGGGCGAAGGCATGAGCTCGCCGCTCTTGGACGAAATTCGCGAGCGCCGCGGTCTGGCCTATCACGTGGCCGCCTCGGCCGACATCCAGCCGCTGTATGGTCAATTTCTGATTGAAGGGGCCACGGCACCCGCCCAGGCCGAGGAATTTTTGCAGGCAGTGCATCAACTCTTGCAGCGCCACGCCGAAGGGCCACTGAACCAGGTGGCGCTGGCGCGAGCGCGCAAGCAATTGCAGATGCGCGGACTGCGCGCCCTTGAGCAGCCCGCGCGACGTATGGAAGCGGCGGCACAAGAGCTGTTTACCTTCGGTCACTTGCGCGACCCCATGGAAGCAATGGCGCAGCTGCAGGCGGTGAAACCCAAGCAAGTGCAGGCGGTGTTTGAACAGTTGCAAGAGCACCAGCGGCTCCGCCCGGCTATTGCATTAGCGGGCACGGTGCCGCAGCGTGCGCGTGCCTGCGCACAAGCACTGTTCTCTTGAACTAAGCGCGCCTCAGTCCTCGCGCAAGAGGTTGCTCAACTCCACCGCCGACTTGACGTTCATTTTTTCGAAGACGCGGGCCCGGTGCACCTCGACGGTCCGAACGCTGATGTTCAGCTGATCGGCGATCAGCTTGTTGGGCAGCGCTTGCACCACCAGGGTCATGACCTCGCGTTCGCGCTCGGTCAGTTCGGCCAAACGCTTGCTCATTTGTCTATGCTGCTCGCGCTCCGTGATGGCGCGTTCGCTGATGGCCAGCGCTTGTTCAATCCGGTCGACCAAGGTGTTGTCGGAAAAAGGCTTCTCGACAAAATCAAAGGCGCCGCGCTTGACGGCAGCCACAGCTGTGGGCACATCGCCATGGCCGGTCAGAAAGATCACCGGCAGAGCCGCCTGCTCCCCGCACAAGCCGCGCTCAATCAGCCGCTCAAACAGGGCCAGACCGCTCATGCCTGGCATGCGCACATCCAGCAAGAGGCAAGACGGCGCATTGGGCCAGTCTTTGCCGCCCTCGGGGCGTGCATCCAGCATGGCCTCGAAGGCTTCGGCACTGGCAAAGCCTTCCGACAACAAACGGCGCGAACGCAAGAGCCAGCCCAGGGCATCGCGCACCACGTCTTCGTCGTCGACCAAATAGACCATCGGCAGTTTTCGGCTCATTCGGGCTTGTCTCCGTCGGAATCAATCATTGCGTTGGCGGCGGGCAGGGTGAAGCGGAACTCGGTGCCAGTGACTTTGCCCCCCGGCCCCTCTAGATTTTGAAAGTCCAAGGCACCGCCATGTTGCTCCACCACGGTGCGGCACAAGCTCAGGCCCAAGCCCATGCCCTCAGACCGGGTGGTGAAGAAGGGTGTGTAGAGCTGCTTGGCCACTTCGGGCGGGATGCCGGGGCCGCGGTCAATGACGGCCAGGCAGATCCAGCGTTGATCCAGGCTGGGGCGGGCTTGCAAGCGCAGCACCCGCTCAGCTTGAGGGGCATGCCCCTCCATCGCCTGGATGCCATTGCGCGTCAGGTTCAGCAGCACTTGCTCGACCATGGTGCGATCACAGCGAACCCGCGGCGCGGGGTCAGGCATTTCAAGCTCGATTCGCGCGCCACTCTTGCGGGCCTGCAAGCGGACCAAGGGCAGCACCGCGTCAAAGAGATCATCCACCCCAATGGCCTCGCGCGCCTGGTCTCGGCGGCGCACAAAGTCGTGCACGCTCTTGATGACGCGGCCAGCGCGCTCGGCTTGCTCGGCGATGCGGGTGACGGCCTGACGGACCATATCGGGTGTGAGCGGGTCATCGGCTTCCAGCTTGAGCAGGTTCAAGGAAGCCGTGGCGTAGCTGGCGATGGCCGCCAGCGGTTGATTCAATTCATGGCTGAGCAAGGAGGCCATTTCACCCACGGTGGCCAAACGGGCCGTTGCCTGTAAGCGGTCTTGCTGCTGGCGAGCCAATTCTTCCATGCGACGCTGGTCGCTGACGTCGAGCACTGCACTCATCCAGCCAGTTTGCCCGCCTTGCGCATTCAGCAGGGGCGCTTCAAAAATCATCACCGGGAAGCGCTCACCGCTTTTGCGCATGAACACCGTCTCAAAGCCCTGGCGCGGGTCTTGCCCGGCCTCCCAGCGGGCGCTGCGGTCGGCGTGGCGGCGCCGGTACTCATCGACGAACTCGGCCGGCCAATAGGGCGGCGTGACCTGCCCCAGCAACTCAGCGGGCTGGAAGCCGACCATATGACAAAAGGCCGGATTCACATAGGTGACGATGCCGTTCAGGTCACGCGCGCGAAGGCCGGTGATCAGCGAGTTTTCCATCGCATGTCGAAAGGCCAAGGACTCGGCCAAGGCGCGCTCGGCATAAGCACGCCGGCGACCGTCTCGGGCCAACAGCAAGACCACGGCAAACAACAGCAATGACAGACCCAGCACCAGAGCCGTGGCTACATTGGGAATCAAGCGCGGTCGGCCGGCGGCACTGTCCACCTTCATTTGCAACGTCAGGCCGGGCAGGTCCACCAAGCGCTCGGCCAGATAGTGACCAGCGCCGCGATTCAGGCCGGTGCGCGCCAAACGAGTGCCGTCGCCCTCCACAAAACTCAGCTCATGGCCTCGGGCCTGATCTTGCGTGACCGCGTCTTCCAGCAAGTAGCGGAGGCTGACGGTGGCCACGATATAGGCAGAGGCCAGACCGGCGCGCAGTTGCGGCAGGCACAAATCGACCACTTCCAGGCCCTCACCGCCGGCCAAGGGAATGAAATAGCTGCGCGAATAGAGTTGCGTGCCTTGGCGCAAAGCGGCTTCGCAAGCCAGCTCGGTTTCGATTTCCATATGTTCACGCGCGATCTGCGCAAACAGCGGCGTGACATAGGGCGAGTCCACCGACTGAATCACCTCGCGGTGGGCGTCTCGGTACTCGATGCGCAGCAGGGCGCGGGTGCGGCGCAGCAACTCGCTGGCATCCGCTGCCCAGCGCGGGGCTTGCGGGCTTTCCCACAGCAAACCTTGCAAGCCTTGCAGGTCGCGCCCGGCGATCTGCTTGACGCGAGCGGCCACCTCGGCCGCCACGTCATCGACCTTTTCTTGCGCCCGCGCGGTCTCATAGCTCAGCGTCAGCGCCACCAGCAGCGACTGCGCCACCAGCAGCAAGGCCACCAAGGCCCCCCATAGCAAGGCCCGTCGCCAACTCCAGGCGCGCGGCAAAGCAGTGGAATTGTGTTCAGGCATCAAGGTGGGCAGGCAGGTGGTCGCTACAGGAATCACGGGGTTTTACAGCTCGCAGTATCCTTTGACTGAGCGAGAAGCAAGATGCGCAATTCCGCGTATCGCCAATTGGCCAAGACACCCGACACTTGCGCTCTGCGCAGCCGGGCCCAAGCCCCAAGCTGCGGCTTTTACAATCGCTGGCCGCATTGGGCTTGCACCGTCGCCCAATGGCTCCACTGGCTTGCCGAGAGAAACAGCACCATGCCCACCTCAGAACAAAAGAACGACCAGTTTCGCCAAGCGGCACTTGAGTATCACGAGTTCCCGACGCCCGGCAAGATTGCCATCGCCGCCACCAAGCAGTTGGTCAATCAACGGGACTTGGCACTGGCCTATTCCCCTGGCGTGGCTGCGGCCTGTGAAGAAATCGTGGCCGATCCGGCCAATGCCTTTCGCTACACCTCGCGCGGCAATTTGGTCGCCGTGGTGACCAACGGCACTGCGGTGCTGGGCCTCGGTGACATCGGCCCGCTGGCTTCCAAGCCGGTGATGGAAGGCAAGGGCGTGCTGTTCAAGAAGTTCGCCGGTATCGACGTGTTCGACCTTGAAATCGCCGAGCGCGATCTGGACAAGCTGGTCGACATCATTGCCGCGCTGGAGCCCACCTTCGGCGGCATCAACCTGGAGGATATCAAGGCGCCGGACTGCTTCTACGTCGAGCGCAAGCTGCGCGAGCGGATGAAGATCCCTGTCTTCCACGATGACCAACATGGCACGGCCATCGTCGTCGGTGCGGCCTTCTTGAATGGTTTGAAGGTGCTGGGCAAGGACATCAAACAGGTCAAGCTGGTGACCTCGGGCGCGGGCGCTGCGGCGCTGGCCTGCTTGGGCCTCTTGGTCAAGCTCGGCTTGCCCAGGGAAAACATCTGGGTGACCGACTTGGCCGGCGTGGTTTACGAGGGACGGGTCGAACTGATGGACCCGGACAAGGCCGGCTTTGCGCAAAAGACCGAGCAGCGCAGCCTCAGCCAGGTGATCGAAGGGGCCGATGTGTTCCTGGGCCTGTCGGCCGGCGGCGTGATGAAACCGGAGATGGTGGCCAAGATGGCGTCGCGCCCGATGATTTTTGCGCTGGCCAACCCGACGCCGGAAATCCTGCCCGAGCAGGTCAAGGCGGTACGCGATGACGCGGTGATGGCCACCGGTCGCACCGATTACCCGAACCAGGTCAACAACGTCCTGTGCTTCCCTTACATCTTCCGTGGCGCCCTGGATTGCGGCGCGACGACCATCAATGACGAGATGGAAATCGCCGCCGTGCGCGCGATTGCCGAGTTGGCCCAGGCAGAGCAAAGCGAGGTGGTGGCGGCGGCCTATGCGGGTGCCAACCTGAGCTTCGGCCCCGAGTACCTGATTCCCAAGCCCTTTGACCCGCGCCTGATGATGAAGATCGCGCCGGCCGTGGCCGAGGCGGCGATGGCCTCCGGTGTGGCCAGCCGCCCGATCAAAGACATGGAGGCCTATCGCGAAAAGCTGCAGAGCTTCGTCTACGCCTCGGGCACAACGATGAAGCCCATCTTCAACGTCGCCAAGCGCGCCACGGCCAAGCGTGTGGCCTATGCCGAGGGTGAAGAAGAGCGGGTGCTGCGCGCCGTGCAGGTGGTGGTGGACGAAGGCCTGGCTCGACCGACGTTGATCGGACGTCCCAGCGTCATCGCTGAACGTTGCGAGCGCTTTGGCCTGCGCTTGAAAGAAGGCAAGGACTACGACATCGTCAATGTCGAGAACGACCACCGCTACCGCAACTATTGGCAGAGCTATCACCAGATGACCGAGCGCAAGGGTGTCACCCAGCAGCTCGCCAAGATCGAGATGCGCCGGCGCCTGACTTTGATCGGCTGCATGATGCTGCACAAGGGCGAGGTCGACGGCATGCTCTGCGGCACTTGGAGCAATACTGCGATGCATCTGCAGTACGTGGACCAAGTGATCGGCAAGCGTCCCGGCGTCAAGAACTACGCCTGTATGAACGGTCTGATCCTGCCGGGACGCCAGGTCTTCTTGGTGGACACCCATGTCAACTACGACCCGACCGCCGAGCAACTGGCCGAAATCACAGTGATGGCCGCAGAAGAGTTGATGCGCTTCGGCATTCGCCCCAAGGCCGCCCTGCTCTCGCACAGCAATTTCGGCTCCAGCAATCAGCCTTCGGCCATCAAGATGCGCGAAGCGCTGGGCTTGATCCAAGCAGCCGCCCCCTGGCTGGAAGTGGATGGGGAAATGCACGGCGACACCGCTCTGGATGCCGCCTACCGCAAGGAATTGATGCCCAACAGCACGCTCAGCGGCGAGGCCAATCTGCTGGTGCTGCCGAATATCGACGCCGCCAACATCTCCTACAACCTGCTGAAGACCTCAGCGGGTGGCGGCATCGCCATCGGGCCAGTCTTGCTGGGTGCAGCCAAGCCAGTGCACGTACTGACCCCATCGGCAACCGTGCGGCGCATCGTCAATATGACCGCTTTGACGGTCGCCGACGCCAACGCTGCACGCTGAATCTCAGAGAATTTTCTGCACTGAAGCCCGAGCCATTGCGCACCAATGCGGTGCGCAGTGGCGGACGCTGAGAGAGTTTTTACAAAAGTTTGTAAGGGCTTACCGGACTCAATTCCGTCACAAAAACTACACAGTCTCAACACCTATTGGGAATGTGTGCACACACAAACAATTACCAGAAACCCGTTCCAGCTGGGGCTAAGCGCTTGAGGTTTTCAAGCGTTTTCGTTACCATTGCGCTTTCAGGAACAGGGTAATCCCGTGTCTTTGCTCTTCCGACCACCGCTGTGGTCCACTTGGTGCAAGTCAGTTATCACCAGCGTTTTGGTGGTGGCAGCAAGCGCTCAGGTGCAGGCCAAAGAATCGGTAGCCGCACCGGATCAGTTGTCAGCGACAACCGAAACGGTTGCCTTGTCGAAGCTGCCCCGCGAAGCCCAAACAACGCATCGCCTGATCCTTGCCGGAGGTCCATTTCCGTACGACAAGGACGGCATCGTTTTTGGCAATCGCGAGCGTTTGCTCCCCGCCAAGAAACGTGGCTACTACCGCGAGTACACCGTCCCCACGCCAGGCGCCCGCAATCGCGGTGCTAGACGATGGGTGTGCGGCGGCAAACCCCCTACAAATCCTGATGTTTGCTATTACACCAGCGATCATTATTCAAGCTTCAAACGTCTTGAGCAGTGAATCGACGGTGATGAAAAGTTCTGTGACTATATAGGAGGATCGCGACCATGCTTTTGCAGACCGTCCGTCCCAATATCGTGCAGGCCATACGGGCCTACCGCGTAGAGGACTTGATGCATGCCGCACAGGATGCCGGCCAGCATTTCTTGTATGCCAATTTGACCGAGGCACAGTCCAAGCAGGACGTGCTGGAAGCGATTGCACAGGCATTTCTCTTCCCGGCCCACTTTGGCAAGAATCTGGACGCTCTCCATGATTGCATGACCGATCTGGTCCACAAGTCTGGCGCACAGCCTGGTTTCGTCGTCGTGCTTGAGCAGTTGCCTGACAACGTCAAGTTTGACCGTGAGGCGCGCGAGCAACTGCTTGACGTCTTCCGTGAAGCGGCCGATTACTGGGCCGACCGGAAGGTTCAGTTCAGGTGCTTCTATTCTTTTCAGTAGCCCGCTCTCAAGACAATGCGTCCTGGGAGCGGGCTACCGAAGAAGCCGCCGCCGTTGCAGCCAAGCCTGCAGCCAAGAACTCCAAAGCTGCCGCCAACGCCAACTTCGGCATGAATATGCCGATGATGAGCAGCGCATTCGATACCGCCATGTGGCTCAGCGCCGCCTAAGCATCTATCGCTTGCAAGCATGCAAAAAGGAGCCCTCGGGCTCCTTTTTTTCGTCTGTACCGAGAGAAGTTCGCGCGAACTCCTCTCCAAACTAGACAGTACTTAGCCCTGCAAGGCCTGAGCCAAAGCGACAAACTCCGCCACCGGCACTTCCTCGGCGCGGCGCTGCAGATCGAACTGTCCGCTGAAGCCTCGCGCCGAGAGCCACACACCCAGACTGTGGCGCAGCAATTTGCGGCGCTGCGAAAAAGCCGCCGCCACCATCTCGCCAAACAACTTGGCGTCCAGTTGCGGCGGTTGGGCATAGGGCTGCATACGAACAATGGCCGAGTCCACCCGCGGCGGCGGGTCGAAAGCGCTGGGCGGCACATCCAAGACCGACTCAATGGCATAGCGCCATTGCAGCATCACAGTCAGTCGGCCGTAGTCCTTGCAAGCGGGTGAAGCGGCCATCCGGTCCACCACTTCTTTTTGCAACATGAAGTGCTGATCGACCACATGATCTACAAAGCCCAGCAAATGGAAAAGAATCGGCGTAGAGATGTTGTAGGGCAGATTGCCGACGACGCGCAGCTTTTGGCCCTTGGCCGCAGCCAACGCCGCAAAGTCAACCTTCAAGACATCGGACTCGACCACTTCCAGCCCACTTTGGTGACGCAGCTTGGCCGCCAAGTCGCGGTCCAACTCAATGACGGTGAAGGGCTGAATGCGCTTGAGCATGGGCAGCGTCATCGCGCCCAAGCCGGGTCCAATCTCCACCACAGCCTCACCGGCACGGGGGTCGATCGCGTCAACAATCGACTCGATGATGTGGACGTCGGTCAGGAAATGCTGGCCGAAACGCTTGCGTGCAATATGTTGTGCCACGCAGCCGCCCTCAGTCCAACCACTCGCGCACTTCGACATAGGCCCGCGCGCGCAGGTCCTTGACCCACTCTTGATAGGCCTCGTCGTACTTGCCTTCACGCAAAGCGGCACGCGCTTGTTCACGCAACTGCTTCATCTCAATCTCGACCGAGCGGCGCTCCTGCACCTGAATCAGATGCAAACCAAAGCGCGAGGGCACCGGGTCTGAAATACCCCCAACGGGCAGCGCATTCATGGCTTGCTCAAACTCAGGCACGAAGGCGCCGGGCGACATCCAGCCCAAATCGCCGCCTTCGGGGGCGCTACCGTCTTCGGAGTTCTCGCGTGCGACCGCCTCAAAGCTGGTGCGGCCCGACTCAATCGCCCGCTTGAACTCAGCCAAGCGCCGGGTGGCCACTTCCGGCGTCAGTTGCGCCGAGGGGCGCAGCAACACATGGCGGGCATGGGTTTGCATCACCGTGGTCATGGAACCCGAACCTTCGCGGTCCACCACCTTGAGCACATGGAAGCCCGCGCCTGAGCGCAGGAGTTTGGCACTCACCTGGCCCTTGCTCAGCCCCTTAACGGCCTCCACAAACAGATCGGGCAGACGATCGGCCGGCCGCATGCCGAATTCACCGCCGCGCTCCTTGCTGGCGTCCTCAGACATTTCTTTGGCCAACTTGGCGAAGTCTTCGCCCGCCAAGGCACGCTGCAGCGCCTGCTCGGCCTTGGCCTGACGCTCGGCCAAGACGGTCTCGCTGGCCCCCTCAGAAACCTTGATCAGAATCTGCGCCAGATTCATTTGCCCTGAGCCCTGCAGCTTTTCGCGGCGCTGCTCCAGATACTTGTCGATTTCGCCATCGGTGATGCGGATGCGGCCCTGCACTTCGCGCTCGCGCACACGTTCAGACATCATCTGATCGCGCAGGCTTTCGCGGAAGGTCCGGTAGTCGGTGCCGTCTTGCTTGAGGCGCTCCAGCAACTGAGCCATGGTCAGCTTGTTTTGTGCCGCCACATTGGCCACCACCCGGTCCAGCTCGGGCTCGTCCACCTTGCCGCCCGCTTCGCGCGCATAAGTGACCTGCACCCGATCCTCAATCAGCGCCTCCAGCGCCTGCTTGTGCAGCGCGGCAGAGTCGGGCATGGTCTCACCGCGCCGGCGCGCCTCTTCCAGCAAGCGGGCCGTGCGTTGCACCACCTCGCTGGCCGCCACCACATCTTGGTTGACCACCGCGGCGATGTAATCGCCCGGCTTCAGGTCGAAGGCTCGCTGCTGAGCCCAAGCCGGCTGGCTGGCCTGCAGGCCAAGCAGGATGAAAGAGCCAAGCAGAGTCAGAGATCGAATCGACATATCAGTCATAGGGAGCTTCAAGGCTTGCCGAGCGATCAGAGCTCAGGCGTCGGTAACCGGGGATATTGTCCCTCAAGACATTGAGCGCGTTGGTACCCAGTTGGGACAGGCCCACCAGCTCCATTTGCAGCATCAATCGCGTGCTCGTTTCGGCACGGCCGGCCGACAGCCGCTCCACCCCGAAACGCAAGACCCAGCAGCCCGAGTCATATTCAAACCCAAGCACCGAATCAGTCAATTTTCTGTCCACCAAGCTGTACTGCAAGCGCCCGGCGCTATACCAAGCGCCGCTGCAGCTACCGCCATCGCGCTTGACCGAACTTTGCCCATACAAAGGCCATTGCCAGGCCAATTCCAGCTGCTCGCTCTGCCCTTCCAAGCCACTGACACCCGATTGCACCGCCTGCCCGCGAGCCAGGCGATAGGCCGTGCTGATGGTACGGAAGGGGCCTGGCGAGTAGCGAGCGCGCATGATGGTTCGAACCGAACGATTCTCGTCGGGGTTGAACTGGACGGTCCCATCCAGCCACCACTTCGAATCCAAATGCACGGCACCCAGCAGCAAGAGGTCCGAGAAGCGCTGCGTCAGCGGCTTCTCGCCACCGGTGATGATTTGATCGCGGAACAAATAGCGCTGCACCAGGCCGAGACGCAAGACCTCATCCCCTTGCGCAGGGTTGACCCAACGGCTGACAGCGCCGGCGGTCAACTGATGACCGTCCGAGACCCGGTCAATGCCCGAGAACTGATTGGCCGTGTAGATGGAGTCGAAGTTGAAGTCCTTGGGCGCCGAGTCAAACTTGGGGAAGTTCTCCTGCGCGCGATAAGGGGTGTTCACATAGAGTACCCGCGGCTCCAGCGTCTGCAACAGCGAGCGCCCCAACCAAGAGGTGTTGCGCTCGAAGATCCAGCCATGGTCCAAGCTGAAGGTCGGCACGGTGCGCCCCATGGTCGTGCGGCCATCTGCTTGAACTTGATCCAGTTTGTAATACGCGGCGTTGATTGCGACCCGCGGAATCAACCACCAAGCGGCACCGCCCAAGGGCGCACTGACATGCGCCAACATATGGGCACGCTGGCCGGTCGGTGACTGCGTCGTCAGCAGGCTTTGCAAACGCGCGTTGCTGGGCAGGTCAAAGCGGTTGTATTCAAGTTCAACCGAGCCTTCCAGGCGAGCCTTGCGGCCCCAAGGTCGGAAGCCTTCAAACACGGCGTCATCGGCAGCCGTGGTCAAGCGCAAGCCGATTTGCGGCGATCGTTGATAAGGCGACTGAATCGGCGAATCCAGCTCCTGCAAGACTTGCCAACGCTGCACCCGCGCATAGGTCAGCGCATCACCCCAGGTCGATTGACGCAAGCGGCTGAACTGCAAATCGGTCGCCAGCAAGCGCTCGGTCTGGCTTTGCATGCGGTCGGGCAGGTCTTTCCAATAGTCGTCATCCGAGACTCGCTCGGCGCGCAATTTGTAAAACCAGTTTTGCCCAAGCGAGCCCTTTTGATCAAGGTTGAGCGCCCAACGGGCATCGCCGGTGATGCGGTCATGCGGCAACCAGGCCAGGTTCAACTTGCCGGCATGCTCGGGCTCCAGATAGCGGAATTCGCTGTCAAGTCCGGCACCGCGGCGCGACAAGAGGTAAGGCGTCAGCGTGGCATCGCGCTGTGGCGCGATATTCCAGTAATAGGGCATGCCAAATTCGACGCCGCTGCGATTACCGAAGCCCATATTCGGCGCCAGCCAGCCCGATTTACGCTCACCCCCAAGTGGGAAGGACAAGACCGGCACGGGCAAAATCGGCACGCCATAGAAGTGCAGCATGGCCCCGGTTGCCACACCCTCATTCGCCTCAAAGTTCATGTCCAGGTGGCGGGCCGTCACTTCCCAAGCCAGCGGTGTACCGTCCTCGTTGGCGGGACAGCTGCTGTAGGTGCCGTCTTGCGCTTGAATGCTGGAGGGTCCGTCAAAGCTGACCTTGGCCGCATGCCCGCCCCCACCAGTGAGCGAGAAAAAATAGCTCGGGTTGAGGAATTCGCCTTCAAAGCGTTTGAGATAGAGCTGCAACTCCGGCCCGCGGAATAAATTACCCGCCCGGCTGACCTCAACATCGCCACGCGCCGTGGCCAAGTCTTCCACCTGCTCATAACGCAAGCTCTTGGCGCGCACCAGCAAGTCTCCGTAGCGCAACTCGGCCTCGCCCTCGGCCTGCATCGCTTCATCCAATTGCGAATTCAGGCGTTTGGCGCTCAAAACCAAGGCCGGCTTGGCCTCACCCTGGCCGGAACCACCGAGAGTCTTGGCCGGCTTCAGGCGCAGTGAGCTCGAAGCGGCCAAGACCGGTGACTCCGCTGGCTGGGCCAGGCTCAGACTCGGCGCGCAAAGACACAGCGCACTCAACCAGGGCCAAGCCCGCTGGCGCTTGCTTGGGGCGCAGGCAGCAGGAGCCGATCGAAACAATCCAGCAATGGCGTTGAGGGCAAACTTTGACAAAGGGCGCGGCACTGCGTCTGCGAGCAGCTAAAAATGGGCGGATTGCGGAAGGCGCAGCCGGGCTGCGCATCCGCGCATCGAGCGGATCGCCGCCCATGGGCTTGCGGTTTGTAAAATCCATTATCCATGAGGCCGCTTGTCCAAGCAGCGGGCTCGACACCGACCCGAGAAGCGCCCTGCATGAATTCCATCCCCTGGCCCGACGAGCAACGCAAGCAAGGCTTTGATTCCTGGCTGCAAAGCCTGCAAAGCAGCCATGCGCTGCGCCTTGAAACGCTGGCCATTGCCAGCGCCGATGCCAGCGCCCGGCGCTACCTGCGCATCCAAGCCGATGCAGGCCACAGCTTCATCATCATGGATGCGCCGCCCGCAGCCGGCAGCTGCGCGCCCTTCATCGAGATCGCCGCGCAGATGCTTGAAGCCGGCCTTCATGCGCCGCGAGTCCATGCCGCCGACGAAGCGCAAGGCTTTTTGCTTCTGGAAGACCTGGGCGATCTGACCTATCTGAAAGCCCTGAAAGCCGCCTCCCCAGCCGAGGCCGACCGGTTGATGCGCGCCGCCACCCAGTCCTTGCTGCAATGGCAGCTGAAGATGGACGCAGGCCGCCTGCCGGCCTATGACGAAGCCTTCATCCGGCGCGAGTTGCAGATTTTTGTTGATTGGTGTGTGCAGCGTGAGTACGGCCGCAGCTGGAGCGAAACGCAAGAGAAATGGTGGGCGCACGCTTGCGATGTGCTGGTCAAAAACATGCTCGAGCAGCCCCGTATCGCCATGCACCGCGACTACATGCCGCGCAATCTGATGGTTTGCGACCCGGCCAGCGGCAGCCCCGGCATTTTGGACTTCCAAGACGCGGTTGCCGGACCGATCAGCTACGACTTGGTCTCGCTGATGCGCGACACCTTCATTTCCTGGGAAGAAGAACAGGAGCTGGACTGGGCGATTCGCTACTGGGAGCAGGCCCGCAAAGCCGGCCTGCCCATCAACGAAGACTTCGGCCAGTTTTGGCAGCAGTTGGAGTGGACCGGCCTGCAGCGCCACTTGAAGATCTTGGGCATCTTCTGCCGCCTCAAGCACCGCGACGGCAAACCCGCCTATGCGGAAGACCTGCCGCGCTTTTTCGCCTATGCCATCAAGGTCAGCACCCGCTATGTGCAGCTCTCTCCGCTGACCCATTTGCTGCAAGACCTGCAGGGCTCGATGGTGGAGACCTCTTTCACCCTGCGCTAGGCAAAAAAAGGGCGGCACTTGGCCGCCCCTTATTGAGCTAGAAAGTGCTCAGGGGTGCGCTGCCATCACCTGCGCCACGGCGGCGGTCAGGCGTTTGCCATAGGGCACATGCAGGAACTCGTTCGGGCCATGGGCATTGCTCTTGGGGCCCAAGACGCCGCAGACCATCATCTGCGCGGCCGGGAAGCCTTTTTGCAGCATGCTCATCAGCGGGATCGTGCCGCCCTGGCCGATATAGCCCACCGGTGCGCCGAAATGGGTTTCGCTGGCTTGATTCAAGGCCTGGCTCAACCAGGGCGACAAGTCGGGCGTGTTCCAGCCGGTGGCGCCATAAGCCCCGGCGCGGCCATCGGGCACAAAAGTGACCTTGGCGTTGTAGGGCGCGTTGTCTTCCAACAAGGCCTTCAGACGCAGCGCGGCTTCATTACCATCCACCAAGGGCGGCAGGCGCAAAGACAGCTTGAAGGCCGTGAAGGGGCGCAAAACATTGCCGGCATTGTTCATGGCCGGGAAGCCGTCCACACCGGTGACCGACAAGGTCGGCCGCCAAGTGCGATTCAAGAGCACCTCCACGGGCTCGGCCGTCATCGGCAAGACCGGGCCGCCGTCGGCGCCGCAGGCCCAGGGCAGGCGCTTGTAGACCTCGTCCTTCAGAATGACCGCCGTCGCTTGGGCTTGCTCAATACGATTGCCAGGAATCTCGCAGTGGAAGCTCTCGGGCAAGAGCCGGCCGGTCTTGGAGTCTTCCAAACGGTCCAGCACCTGGCGCAGGATGCGGAAGCTCGAAGGCACCACGCCCGAGCCATCGCCAGAGTGGATGCCCTCGGTCAACACCTCCACCTTGAGAACACCGCTGACCATGCCGCGCAGTGATGTCGTTAGCCACAGCTGGTTGTAGTCGCCCGCACCCGAGTCCAGGCAAACCACCAGAGACACTTGGCCCAGGCGCTCCTTCAGCACGTCCAGATAAGCGGGCAGGTCGTAAGAACCCGACTCTTCACAGGTCTCGATGATGCCGACGCAGCGTGGCCGTGCGATGCCTTGTTTGTCCAGCGCCATGATGGCGGTCAGCGAGGCATAAACCGCATAGCCGTCGTCGGCGCCACCGCGGCCATAAAGCTTGCCGTCCTCAAACTTGGGCGTCCATGGGCCCAGATCATTGCGCCAGCCGCTGAACTCGGGCTGTTTGTCCAAATGACCATAGAGCACGATGGTGTCCGTGCTGTCGGTCTTGGTGGCAGGCACTTCAAAGAAGATCACCGGGGTGCGGCCCGGCAAACGAATCACTTCCAGCTTCAGGCCAGCGACCTTTTTGCTCTCGACCCAGGCCGCCGCGTCGCGCAAAACCTTTTCAATATGACCGTTGGCGGCCCAGTCGGCATCGAACATCGGGCTCTTGGCCGGAATGGTGATGTACTGGGTCAGGGCTGGGACGATCTCATCGTCCCAAACTTGGGAGGCAAAGTCGGCGATGGCCGTGGCTTGAGCGGGCTGCAGTGGCAGCGAAGGGTCGCGAGCGTTCATGGTGGGCTTCCAGCTTGTGGCGGGGGAAGCCTTTAGTTTAGGCCAGCCTGCCGGCTTCAACCAAAGCGCGCGACCATCCAATGCTGCAGCCGGGCAAAGACCTGTTCCTTTTCGGGTTCATTGAAGATTTCATGGAACAGCCCCTCGAAGCAATGGCTTTGCACCAAGCTCGCCGGGGCCTGGGCGGCAAACTCGGCGCTGCCGGCGGGGGCCACGCAGCGGTCAGCGCCGGCCCAGATCAAGAGAGTTGGCACCACCCAATCCGCCGCATGCTGACGCACCAACTCACCACCATCCACAATGGCCTTGGCCAGGGTCGGCGTGATGCGGTCATGCACCAGCGGGTCGGCCATATAGGCGCGCACCACCGCAGAGTCGCGGGAAATCCAGTTGGGCTTGAGCCCATTGCCCACCGCCAGATGCGGCAGCAGCGCCACGCCCAGCGCCAATTGCAGGCGTTTGAAGCCCGACATGCCAGGATCCAGCGCCGGCGAAGACAGCACCAAGGCATCCACGGGCCGGAACCAACAAGGCAACTGGCCGCCGCTGCTGGCCGCCAAGCCACCCGCAACAAAGCGTGCCGCGACCAAGCCGCCCATGCTGTGACCCAAGAGCAGCAAAGGGCCTTTACCCAAGACCGCATCGGCGCGCAACTCATCGATGACCAGGGCCAGGTCTTTCAGCAGACGCTCATCGTCCTTGACATCACCCCGCGCACCGCCGGAAGCGCCATGGCCGCGCTGATCATGGCCCACCACATGCCAGCCCCAGCTATTCAGACGAGCGGCCACGGCCTCATAACGCCCCATATGCTCGCCCAGGCCATGGACGATCAGCACCGTGCCGCGCGCCGGGTCCAGACCGGGCTTGCTCCATTGGCGCCAGTGCAAAGGCACGCCATCATCACATCTCAAGGTACGCATCAGCCCAGTGTAGGCAAGCCCAGCCTCTCGCCGGCCCAGGGCTTGCCCGGTCGGTAGAAGTACGCAAGCCCGCTGTCGCGCAGCGGATAGTCCCGCAGTTCGAGAAACGCTAGGCTGCTCGGCTCTGGCCAATTTTTTTGAGAAACACCCCGATGAACGACTTTTTCAGCTTGAACACCGACGCCCAAGGCCTCGCCCACCTGGTCTTGAATCGCCCGGAGCGCATGAACACCATGGCGCCGGCTTTTTTCCCGGCCCTGCGGGACGCAGTACTCGGTCTGCATCAAAGCGGCGAAGCCCGGGTGCTGGTGATTTCTTCCACCGGCAAGCACTTCAGCGCCGGCATGGCTTTGGAGACTTTTGCCGGCCAGGGCGCTTTGCTGGACACCAGTAGCGCCCGCGCTCGCCTGAGTTTTCAAGAGTCGCTGCGCCAGCTGATGGCTTGCTTCAGCGTCATCGATGAGGCGCGCTTCCCGGTGATCTGCGCGGTGCAAGGCGGCTGCATCGGCGGCGCCCTGGACCTGGCTGCCGCCTGCGATATCCGTTATGCCTCGGCCGAGGCTTTCTTCAGCGTGCAAGAAATCAATATCGGCATGACGGCAGATCTGGGCGTGCTGCAGCGTCTGCAGCAAATCATGCCGGCCGGCCTGGCGCGCGAGCTGGCCTACACCGGCGAGCGGCTGCCGGCCGAGCGCGCCCTCAGCTGCGGCTTGGTTAATGCGGTGCTGCCGGATGCTGAGGCACTTTTAGCTCATGCCCTGGGCGTGGCGCGGCAGATTGCAGCCAAGTCACCCGTGGCCATCGCCGGCAGCAAGCTGGCCCTGAACCATGCGCGCGACCATGGCGTAGCAGCTTCATTGCAGCAAATGAGTCTTTTGCAAAGCGCCATTTTTGACACCGCCGAAATGGGGCGCGCCATCATGGCCTGGCAAAGCAAGACCGCAGCGGACTACGCCCCGCTTGCGGAAATTGCACGGCTTTAAGACTTGGTTTAAGCGGCTTGGTCCGCTTTCGCAACAGCCTCGCTACAGCGTCAGCTCAGCGCCATACAGCCGCCCTACACTGCTGACTTTTGGCACTCCATCGCGCTGATGAAATCGCTGCTTTCCCTGTTGCTGTGTCTGCTGCTGGCGGCTTGTGCGGCGCCGAAGTACACCGTCGATGATGGGCGCAAGGTCGACGAAACCTTGTTGGCCAATATCCGCCACTATGGCGCGGGTGAGCAGAGTCTGCGCCCTGCCATCGTGCGCAGCGCCGGCCTGAAAGACCCTGAATGCGACCGGCAGTGGGAGTTGCCCTTCGCCGTGGCCACCAGCTATGGCTGGGCCGAGAACGACCGCGTCGCCTGGGTGCGCGGTCTGCAGGTGGACGAGCGCTTGACCGTGGTCGCTGCCGCCCCGAATTCGCCCTTGAACTTAGGTGAAAAATTACAAGCTGTCGCGGGCCAAAAAGAAGAAGACAGCGAAAAGATGCTCGCCAAGCTGGCCGAGCGGCGCGACGAAGGCAAGCCTTTTTTCGTCACCCTCAGCAATGGTGCGCAACGCGCGGTCACCCCTTTTGAAGTCTGCCGCGGCTACACCCGCCTGGCGCCCCCCAACACGCCCGAGATGCAGGACTACCACTGGCTGCTGAGTCTGCACTCGCTGGAGTACAGCCAGATCCAGCCGAGCGAGGACGAGGCGCTGTGGGCGGTGCTCTGGAGCCAAGGCTTGTCCGAAGAAGGCGGCGCCCGCATGAAGACCTACCACTACGGCAGCAAGATCGTCGGCACGCTCTACAACCTGGTTACCCTGGCCACCGGTCTGCGCGGCGCCGCGCTGGCGGCCGAGGCCGCGATCACCGCGGCCAAACAGGCCGCACAAACCGTCGCCTCTGAAATCATCAAGCAGCAGCTGATTGAGCAAGGCAAGGCGCTGGCGGCGCAAAAGATGCGCGAGGGTTTGATCGATGCCGCGCGCGAGCTGACCAAGCAGCAGGTGATGAACGGCCTGCAGGCCGCTGCCGTGAACCGCAGTTCTTTGTCCGGCGTGGCCCGCATTGGCGCCACCGTGTTTGACCGCGCCGACCAATGGGCGTTTGAGCGCATTGAAAAACTCGGCGGCAACCCGCTGGCGGGCTTCAGCCTGCACCAAAAGATGTTGGAGCGCAGCCTCTCGGGCAATGCTTTTGCCTTGGACATGGAGCGGCTGGAGTCGCTCAGCAAACTGGCTCAAACCCGCGGCATCGACGAGCAAGTACAAGCCATTTTGCGCGGCTTCAAGGCCAGCGATCTGGCCCTGGAAATTGGCGCCATGCCGCTTGCCTCGGCCCCCGACGCCTTCTCTTTTGAGAGCCCGACCGACCCCGGCAGCGGCCGCTTTGCACGCGGCCTGATCGACGCCATGCTCGACATCCCCACCGAATCCGGCAGCAAAAAATAATGCAAACTAGGCTCCGTACTTTGACCATGCCCCGGAAGTTATGGATCGCCCTACTGGCCTGCAGCCCCTTGCTCGGCCTGACCCAAACACTCCCGCCCCAGCCGCCCGCTCAGCCCCCCACTCAGCCAGCCGCCGCAGCGCCCCCGGCCACACCCGCCGAAACGCCTCTGGCCGACATGCCGATGGCCGGCACCGCGGCGGCCTCTTCCGCGTCAGCACCCGAGGGCGGCGAAGCGGCAGCCCCACCCCCCAGCTGCACCACGCTGACGCAGCGCGCCATGTCCACCGACCTGCGCGCCACCACGGCATTAGCGCAGAACAAGCCCATCGACGAGCTGGCCAAGTTGTTCGACCGAGCCATTGCCCAGTGGACCTTGGCCTTGGACGCTTGCGAAGGCCGCGCCCGCGACCGGGCGCAGAAAAACCTCACCGATGTTGAGAAGCAGCGCAGCTTGATCGCCGAGCGTCAAGCAGCAGGCTCTCAATGCGAGGTCTCACACCGTGACGCTGCAGCCCTGCAAGACTTGGCCAAGCAAGCCTTTGGTGAGCGTCGCTGGCCGGACGCAGCCTCGCTCTACGGCAAGGCCGAAACCATGTGGGATCTGGCCGCCGAACACTGCACCGGCAGCCAGCAGCAGATTGCTGCCAAGCGCCGCGAGCAGGCCGAAATCGATGCTTACAACGCCGAGTTCTGCGCGCCGATGTTCGACCGCTCGCGTGAGTTCACCCAAAAGTTTCGCAGCGCCTCCTCCGGCCTGAGCGTGACCGAGCGCCAACAGCAATCGCAGATTGCCGAAACCCTGTGGCGCAAGACCAGCACCCTGTGCAAGGGCGCCGCTTTGGAATTGGCCGGAAACAATGCCCAGGCGCTGGCGCGAGAGCGCGGCACGCCCTGGGTGGCCACGGCCGCGCCGGAGACATCCGCTGCCAGCCCCGCAAACACTTCAGCATCCGCGAGGCCAGGCAGTGGCCCAGCAGCGGTTTCTGCCGCGGCCGTGGGTGCGACGGCTCTAGCCATGGTCAGTGGCCGCAGCGCGGCTGCAGGCACGACCGCAAGTTCGGCGGCAGCCAATGTCGCAGCAACTGCGGGCGCGGCCAGCACGGCGGCTTCGGCCAAGCCTGCGGCCAACCCGACGGCGGCACCCGTTTCCGCCCCCAATTTAGCCCCCGCCCCGGCACCCCTGGCTGCGAGCGGCACGCCCAACCCGAGTGCCACCGAAAGCCGAGCCCAGGGTGCCGTTCAAGAGCTCGACGTTCGCACGGGAGACACCCGCTACAAAGGGCAATTTGTACGTGAAGAAGGCCAAGTGGTCACGGGCACGGGCCGGGTCGAATGGGCCAATGGAGACGTCTACATCGGCGCCTTGGTGCGCAGCGCGCGTCAGGGCAAAGGCGAGTTCATCTGGGCCAATGGCCAGCGTTACGAAGGCGACTGGGTGCAGAACAAAGCCACTGGCATGGGCAAGCTGCAGTTCACCAATGGCAATCGCTACGAGGGCAGCCTGGTCGACGGCACGCCGGAAGGCGAAGGCCAGCTGCACTTCGCCAGCGGTGATGTCTACAAAGGCCAGATCCGCCAAGGCATTCCCCACGGCAAGGGCAGCTATCGCTGGCAGAACGGCCAGCACTTCGAAGGCGACTGGGTGCAGGACAAACCGCATGGCAAGGGCATATTGCGTTACGCCAACGGCAACCGCTACGAGGGTTTGGTCGCGGCCGGCCAACCCCATGGCGAGGGCAAGATGCAGATGAGCTCGGGCGACCGCTATGAAGGCAGCTTCCACCAAGGCAAGCCCCATGGTCAGGGCAGCTATCAATGGAAGTCGGGCGAACGCTATGTGGGCGCCTGGGTCGACGGCCTGAAGCACGGCCAAGGCGTCTTCCACTGGCCCAGCGGTGACCGCTGGGAAGGCGTCTTCAAAGCCGATGAACGCACCGATGACGGCGTCATCATCCGCAAAGATTGAAATCCGGAACCGCCCTATGACCAAGCTACAAAGCACGCTCGAGCTGAGCCCCCCGGACATCAGCCCCTACCGCCACAGCCATACTGGCGTCGACTATGTGCACCAGTTCGACTCCGGTCTTCCCGGCCCGACCGTGATGGTGCAGGCCTTGACGCATGGCAATGAGCTTTGCGGCGCGATTGCGCTGGACTGGCTGTTTCAGCAAGGCATGGGCCGCACGCTGCAGCCGGCTTGTGGCCAGCTGATCCTGAGCTTTGCCAATGTCGAAGCCTTTTCGCGCTTCGACCCGGCCGACCCGAATGCCTCGCGTTGCGTGGACGAAGATCTGAATCGCGTCTGGGCCGATGAACAATTGTTCGGCTCCGGCGACTCCTTGGAATTGCGCCGCGCCCGCCAGTTGCAGCCCTTTGTGGACCGCACTGACCTGCTCTTCGACATTCACTCGATGCAAGACGTCTGCCGGCCGCTGATGGTCTGCGGCATGCTGGACAAAGGCGCGGCCTTTGCCCGCGAGCTGGGTATGCCGGGTGATCTGCTGATCGACACCGGCCACCCCTCCGGTCTGCGCATGCGCGATCGCGGCGGCTTTGGTGACCCCAACAGCCCCAAGAATGCTTTGTTGATCGAATGCGGCCAGCACTGGGCGCGCAGCTCGGTCGATGTGGCCATCGACGGGCTGGTTCGTTTTCTCAAGCTCACCGGCATGGTGGACGCCGATTGGGCGCAGGCTCGGCTCCAGCTGCCCTTGCCTGCGCAGCAACACACCATTCGGGTAGACCGCGCCATCACCGCCCTCAGCGCCGACTTTCATTTCCTGCAGCCGGTGCGCGGCCTGGATGTGATCCCAGAAGCAGGCACTGCTTTCGCCCAGGACGGCGACACGGTGTTCAGCACCTCTTATGACAACACCGTCTTGGTGATGCCCAGCATGAAGCATGGCAAACCAGGCAACACCATGGTGCGGTTGGGGCGCTTCGAATCGATCTGAGTCGATTCGAAGCAGTGCCGGCTCAGTTCAAAACCGCGTCGTGCAGCAGCACCTCGGGCGGGTAATAGAGTTGCAGGCTGCGCTGCAGGCTGCCGTCGCGCGCGGATCTGGAGAGCGCCTCGCGCAAGACCGCTTGATCGGCTTCGCTGAGCGAGCGGCGCGAGATATAGGCGCCCACCTCTGAGCGCGGCAGGCCCGGCAAGTCGGTGAAGCGGAAGTCGCCCCCGGTGTCGGGCTCGCTGCGCCCCTCCTGCAAGGCGGAATAAAGCAGAGTCGGCGGCAAGATGGTGAAGTCCACCCGGCCGCCGCGCAACATGGCGCCCACGGTACGCAGATCGGACACATAGTCCACCCGCTTCTCGCCCTCCAGCTGGCGTATCAGGGCTTCGTACTCATCGCCCCAGCTGTAGCTGCGCACCATGGCCGCGCGCCAAGTGCTGCGGCTGAGCAAGGCACGCAGGTCTTGCGGTACGTCGGTTTTGGACGTCAGCGTGATCAGCGTGGGAGTCAGCTTGAGCATGGGCACAAACTGCGCTTTTTGATCACGTTCTGAGGTGCGCGAGGCCGGCAAAAAGAGGTCGGCCTCCAGGCTGTCGAAAAACATCATCGTCAATCGGGCGCGCGGAACCACCGGAAAGACAAACTGGCAGCCCTGCACCCGGCCCAGCTGGCGCAGCAAGTCGGGATAGACCCCCTCGACCCGCTCGCCCTGCACACGCACATTGAAGCCGGTGGGTGCCACCGGCACGCGCACCGTGCGCGAACAAGGCTGAGCCCAGGCCACCAGCTGCGTGCTCAGCCAGAGCAGCAGCACTTGCAGACCCACGCGCTCCAGCTTGTTGACAGCCATTCGCACCCCTGCTGTTCTTGCAAGACCCGGCAGGAGTCTTGCGCCGGGCTCCTCAGAACCCTGAGGGGCAGAATAGCAGCTTCAGCCGACGCAAAAAGCGTTCAGTTTGTTGCCAACCAAATCGCGGAAGTAAGCGGCATAAAAGCCCTCGCCGCGCAGCCCAGGCGCGCCCTCGTCCTGGCCACCCAAGGCCAGGGCTTTGGCATGCAAGGCGTCGACCTTGGCGCGGCTGTCCACGGTCAAAGCGACCATGACCCCATTGCCCACCGTGGCCGGCTCTTGGTTGTAGGGCAGCATCACGCCGAAGCCCGGCTTGTCCATGCCCAAGCCCCAGGCGTAACCCCGGCCGAAATCCATCATGCGCTTGATGCCTATGACCTCGAACAGCGCGTCATAAAAGGCCGCGGCGCGCGGCAAGTCGTTCGTGCCCAGTGTGGTGTAGCCAATCATCAATGCCTCCTTGAAGCAGTCTGAACTTCAACCCCGATCAAATTTGAACACCGCCATGCTGGCCAGCAGATTTGGGAAAGTCCGTACCGCTTGGCCCTCTTGGATGCCAAAAGCGTCCAAGATGCGCAGGCGGTTTTTGCGCGCCAGCACCTCAAAGTCAGCAAAAGTACCGACCCGTATGTTCGGCGTGTTGTACCACTCGTAGGGCAACACGCGGGTGACCGGCATGCGCCCCAGCGCCACCTGCAAGCGGTTCGGCCAATGGGCGAAATTGGGGAAGCTGACGATGCCGGTGCGGCCGACGCGAGCGGTCTCGCGCAGCATGGCCTCGGTATTGCGCAAATGCTGCAGGGTCTCGAGTTGCAGCACCACGTCGAAGCTCTGGTCTTCGAAGATGCTCAAGCCGTCTTCCAGATTGAGCTGAATGACATTCACCCCGCGTTGCGCACAGGCCAGCAGATTGGCGTCATCCAGTTCCACCCCATAGCCGGTGCAGCCCCGGTGTTTCTGCAGATAAGCCAGCAACTCGCCGGTACCGCAACCCAGGTCCAGCACTCGTGAGCCCTGCGGGACCAGGGCGGCAATTTGTTCCATCACACCGCTGCTCATGCTGCTGCTCCTGCGAACTCGCCCGCAATGCGGGAGAAATAGGCGCGCAAGACGCCGTGGTAACGGGGGTCTTCCAACAAGAAGGCGTCATGCCCATGCGGCGCGTCAATCTCGGCATACGAGACATCGAGCTTGTTGTCCAGCAAGGCCTTGACGATCTCGCGCGAACGGGCCGGCGAGAAGCGCCAGTCGGTGGTGAAGCTGGCCAGCAAGAACTTGCAGCGGGCACTGGCAAAGGCGCGGCTCAAATTGCCACCATGCTCGCGCGCCGGGTCAAAGTAGTCGAGCGCGCGCGTGATCAGCAAATAGGTGTTGGCGTCAAAGTAGTCGCTGAATTTGTCGCCCTGGTAGCGCAAATAGCTCTCGATCTGGAACTCGATGTCTTGGGTGGAATAGCCCAGCTCGGCCGAGCGCAACTCGCGACCGAACTTTTGCTCCATCGCGTCGTCCGACAAATAGGTGATGTGGCCAATCATGCGCGCCACCCGCAGGCCGCGTTTGGGCACCACGCCATGGGCGTAAAAGTGGCCACCGTGGAAGTCGGGGTCGGTGATGATGGCGCGGCGCGCCACCTCATTGAAGGCGATGTTCTGCGCCGACAAACAAGGCGCGGTGGCGATTGCAATGCAGTGGCGCATGCGCTCGGGGTAGCGCAGCGCCCAGTCCAAAGCCTGCATGCCACCGAGCGAGCCGCCCAGCACCGCAGCCAACTGAGTGATGCCCAGCTGATCGAGCACACGCGCTTGCGCGTCCACCCAATCCTGCACCGTCACCACCGGGAAGTCGGCACCGTAGATCTGGCCGGTGGCCGGATTGCGATGCATGGGGCCGGTCGAGCCAAAGCAAGAGCCCAGGTTGTTGATGCCGATGACAAAGAACTTGTCAGTGTCCAGCGGTTTGCCGGGGCCGATCAGGTTGTCCCACCAGCCTTCGCTATTGGCCTGACCGGTATGGGTGCCGGCCACATGGTGGCTGGCGTTGAGGGCATGGCAGACCAGCACCGCATTGCTGCGCGTGGCATTGAGCTGGCCATAGGTCTCATAGACCATTTCATAGTCACGCAACTCGGCGCCACTGCGCAAAGGCAAGGGCTGCGCAAACGCCATGCGCTGGGGACTGACGTCACCCAATTGACCGCTGTGTGGCATGAACAAGGCCTCCTGAAAAACAAAACCGGCACCGCTGGAAAGAAGCGGACGCCGGCTGTTCGGAGTCCCTCTTTAGCGGCATTTATTGAGCGCCCGCAATTCGGAACAAATCGGCGCTATGAGTTGCATTATAGAAGGGCGCTGAAGACCTCTCAGTGTCCTGGCTTGCGCCTCAAGGAGCTCGGCACAAGCAATGCACCACCGCCCCAAAAGGCTTGCCGCTGTTGCTGATCTCGCTCACAAAAGCCAACTCCGCCTGCGCCTCTTGCAAAGCTTTGGGCAAAGTCAGGCCCAACTCTGCGCGAATGGCAGCGGCGATCGAAGGTGCCATCACCTCATCCAAGCTGGACAGCAAACGCTCCAAGCGGCCCATCTCGCCTTCGACATAACTGACCCGCGCATCGGCACCCAGCTTGGCCTTGGCGGCCGCTGATTTGATGGCGTCGTCAAAACTTCCCAAACGATCCACCAAGCCACGTTCCAGCGCCTGAGCACCGGTCCAGACACGACCTTGGGCGACCGCGTCGATATCAGCCACCGACTTCTTGCGCGCTTTGGCAGCCTTGCCGGTGAACTCGGCGTAGATGTGATTGATGCCGGATTGCACAGCCGAAGCCATGCGCGGGTCGAGCGGACGACGCGGGTCGTAGCCGCCGGCCAACCAGGTGGTGGTGTAGCCACCGGTGTGGATGGACAGCTTTTCAAGCAACTTGTCGCCGGTCGGCAGCATGCCGAAAACGCCAATCGAACCGGTGATGGTGCCGGCCTCGGCGATCACTTCATCGGAGGACATCGAAATCCAATAGCCGCCCGAGGCGGCCACATCGCCCATGGACACCACCACCGGCTTGCCGGCTTTCTGGGTCAATTCCAACTCGCGACGAATCACCTCGGAAGCAAAAGCGCTGCCGCCGGGCGAGTTGACACGCAAGACCACTGCCTTGATGTTCTCGTCTTCGCGCGCCTGACGAATCAGCTTGGCGGTGGAGTCGCCCCCGACCTTGCCCGGCGTGGCGCTGCCGTCCACGATGTCCCCTTCGGCCACCACCACGCCCACCGCGGGGCCATGCGGCATGACCGGCTTGATATGGGCTTGGTACTCGGCCAATGACACACGCCGGAAGCTTTTGCCCTTGTCGTCCTTGGCGCCTTGAGCCATCAGCAACTCGCGCACTTCGTCGCGGGTCTTGATGCCGTCGATCAGTTTGCTGTCCAGCGCCAGCTTGGCCGCGTCGCCACCGACGGCGGCCAAGGCCTCGGGCAGCTTTTCAATACCGGCGACGATGCTGCCCTTGGGCAACTTGCGAGCTGTCTCCACCGCATCGGTGTAGCGGCTCCACAGCTCGCCGTACAAATAACTTTCTGCTTCCAGGGAGGCTTTGGAAGGCGCATTGGCGAAGTAAGGCTCGGCAAAGCTCTTGTAGGTGCCGACGCGCAAAACATTGGCGGACACGCCCAGACGATCCAGCGCGTCCTTGTAATAGTTGCGATATCGGCCGAAACCTTCGATCACCACCATGCCCAAGGGGTTCAGATAGATCTCGCTGGCCTGCGCCGCCAAGAAGTAGCCGCGCTGGTCAAAGCTGTCGCCGTAGACCACGATCTTCTTGCCGCTGGTTTTGAAGCGCGCCAAGGCGGCCGAGACTTCATGCAGGCCCGCCATGCCGGCGCCGCCGAATTCATCCAGATCCAGCAAGACCGCGCTGATCTTGGGATCTTTGGCGGCCGCGTCCAGTGTGGCCAGCACATCGCGCAAGCGGGTTTGCTTTTGCGCGTGGCCGCGCAGCTGCGCCATGGCTTGATCTCGCGCCGAGCCGGAGAACTGCTCGACCAGGCCGCCATGAAAGTCCAGGACCAAGGTCGTCTTGTCCTTCAAAGGCGCCGGCCCTCGCGAGACCAGGCCCGACACCAAGGCCACCAAAATGGCCAGCATCAGCAGATTCAAGACGAACCGGCGGCTGCCGTCCAAGAAGGCCCAGAACTTACCCAAGAGCCACCACAAACCGGTAAACACGCGCTTCACGCCCATCTTGGCGCTCCCTTTGTTTTCAATGAATGAAGAAATGCGAATTGATTGTGCAGCATGCGCGTCAGAGTTTCGGGCCGGGCTGCCAGACCTCTTGCTTGTGCATGATGGACTCGAACAAGGCGCTGCCTTCAAGCTCGGCCAGCCAGGCGCGCAAGGCGGCATAGGGCGCCGCTTCAAACCAGGCCAGGTCCACCCTGGCGAATTGGCGAATGAAGGGCATCAAGGCCATATCGGCCCAGGAGGGTGAGGCGCCGAGCAAAAAACGCTGTTGCTGCAAGGCCTGCTCCATCGGAGCCAGCATCAAGACCTCGGCCTCTTGTCGCCAATGTGCCTGACTGCGTTCGGTGTATCGCTCTGGATACTTGTAACGATCCAACAAAAGCTTGAAGGGGCCGTCGTTGCGGGCGATCCAGGCTTGAGCTTGGTTATCGAACTGCGGCTCCCGCCAGCCCTCGGGGTCCTGCTGTGCCAAGGCCCAGGCCATGATGTCCAGGCTTTGCTCCAAGACCTGACCGTTCGGCAAGACCAGGACAGGCACCGTGCCCTTGGGCGAGGCCAGCAGCATGGCCGCCGGCTTGGCGCGCAACTGAATCTCACGGATCTCAACCGCCAGCCCGGCGTAGCGCAGGGCCAGGCGCGCCCGCATGGCATAGGGGCAGCGACGGTAGGAGTAAAGAATGGGCTGTTTGGTAGCAGACATAGCGCTGCGATTGTGACGGCTCGGCCACCCCGGTTCGCGGGATTGCCGGTGCAAGGCACTGCGGACCAGAATCCGCCCGTTTCCTGTTTCCGATCTGCATGCCCTCCGTCTTCTTGCTGCGCCGCAGCGCTCAGTCCATCGCCAAGTCTTGTGCCGCCCTGTTGGGAACGGCGGGCTGGGCCTTGGCAGGCACAAGCGACCGAGCCACCGAGTGCTTGCCGGCCCTGCACCAAGCGCGACCCACCGTGTTGGCCTGCGATCTGCGCATGACCGACGGCCATGTGGACCGCTTGCTGCATCACCTGCGACAGCAGGGGCAAACACCCAAGGTGCTGCTCTTCACGCCGAGCGTCGATGACCCTTTGTTGTTTCCCACCCTGGCCCGGGGTGCCCATGGCTATTTGGTGGAAGCGGACAAGTCAGCCGCCGCTTTGCCGGCGGCGCTGGCCGCGGCCGAAGCCGGGCGGGCCCGCATGTCACCGCAGATCGCCCGCGAAACCCTGGCCGCCTTTGACCTGAGCCGCGGCAGCCTGAGCAGCTTGCACAAGCCCGCCTTGGCACATGATCTGAGCCCCGTTTCGGCGCAGGGCGAAATTCAAAGGGCCGAGCAGACGCTGCTGTCTTTGCTGGCGCATGGCATGCTGGCCGGCGAGATTGCCCATGCCTGGCAGCTCAGCATGGACGAGGTCGAGGAGCGCATTGCCGCGATTTATCGCAAGCTGCACCAAGTCAAGGCCGCATCGGCCATCGACCTTCAGCTGGCCTGAACGGGTTCGAAAAACAGGCCTGACTCAGGCCGCAGGCGGCGCGGTGTCAACAAAGCTCTGGCGAGCGCTGAGCTTCTCGAAGTGACGGGCTAGGTTCGGATTCGATTCGCGCCACTGAATGGCCGGGAAGCGGAAGTCCACATAGCCCAGCGCGCAGCCGACCGCGATATCGGCCAGCGAGAAGTGATTGCCCGAGCACCAGGCTTTCTCACCCAGGCCTTGGTTCATGGCCGCCAGGGCGCCCACCACCTTGTCCAACTGGCGCTGCACCCAAGCCTCGCAGCGCTGCTCAGGCGTGCGGCCGGCAAAACGGTTTTCCATCAGGGCGGCGACGGCGGCGTCCAACACGCCATCGGCCAGCGCCTCCCAGGTGCGCACCTCGGTACGCTCACGGCCGCGTTCGGGGATCAGCTTGCCCACCGGCGACAGCGTGTCCACATATTCAACGATCACGCGGGAGTCAAACACCGCGCCGGTGATCGAGTCCTGCCCTTCCATCACCAGGCAAGGGACCTTGCCGAGTGGATTCATTTTGAGAATGGCGTCGCTGTTCCAGACGTCCTCGAGAATCAACTGATAGTCGAGCTTTTTCTCGGCCATCACGATGCGCACCTTGCGAACGTAGGGGCTGGTGAGTGATCCGATTAATTTCATGGTTGCTGCTGTGAGTTCGCCTCTGTTGAAACCATTCTAGCCACGGCAATGTTGCAGCTCGTCCTGTACAAATGGCCCGATCTCGGGCATATAGCGGTGAGTTTTCGAGGCATCAAGCCCTGCCCTGGCGGGCAAGTTCGGCATGAAATGCCCGGCGGATAAAATGCCGGCTTGCTCCACCTCCCATACCAAGCGGCCTCTTGCCGCCTCATGCCATGAACACTGCCGCCCTCTCCTCGATCAGCGCCCTTTCGCCCTTGGACGGCCGCTACGCCTCCCGCGTTGCGCCTCTGCGGCCGCTGCTGTCCGAGTTCGGCCTGATGCACCGCCGGGTGCAGGTCGAGGTCGAATGGTTCATCGCCCTGTCGGATGCCGGCTTCGCCGAGTTCAAGCCCCTGAGCGAAGCCGCCCGTGGCCTGCTGCGCGGCTTGGTGACGCGCTTCTCGGAAGCCGATGCCCAGGCCATCAAAGACATCGAAAAAACCACCAACCACGACGTCAAGGCGGTTGAGTACTGGCTGAAGTCGCGCTTTGAAGCCCAGCCCGAGCTGAAGGCTGCCGGCGAGTTTGTGCACTTCGCTTGCACCAGCGAAGACATCAACAACACCAGCCACGGCCTGATGCTGCGCCACGCCCGCGCCGAGGTGCTGCTGCCCACCGTGGACCGCATCATCACCAAGCTGACGAGCATGGCCCACGCCATGGCCGCCACGCCCATGCTGAGCCGCACCCACGGCCAAACCGCCAGCCCCACCACGGTAGGCAAAGAAATCGCCAATGTGGTGGCGCGCCTGCGCAATGCCCGCGCCCGTATTGCCGACGTCAAGCTGCTGGCCAAGATGAATGGCGCCGTGGGCAATTACAACGCCCACCTGAGCGCCTGGCCCGAGTTCGACTGGGAAGCCTTCAGTCAGCGCGTGATCGAGCAGCAACTCGGCCTGACTTTCAACCCCTACACCATCCAGATCGAGCCGCACGATTACATGGCCGAGCTGTTCGACGCCATCACCCGCGCCAACACCATTCTGATCGACTGGTCCCGCGATGTGTGGGGTTATGTCTCGCTGGGTTATTTCAAGCAGCGCACCATCGCCGGCGAAATCGGTTCTTCGACCATGCCGCACAAGGTCAACCCGATCGACTTCGAGAACGCCGAAGGCAACTTCGGCCTGGCCAACGCCCTGCTGACCCACCTGAGCCAGAAGCTGCCGATCAGCCGTTGGCAGCGCGATTTGACCGACTCCACCGTGCTGCGCAATATGGGCGTGGCCATCGGTTACGCGGTGCTGGGCTACGAGTCGCTGCTGAAGGGCCTGGACAAGCTGGAAATCAACGAAGCCGCCCTGGCCGCCGACCTCGACGCCGCCTGGGAAGTCTTGGCCGAGCCCATCCAAACCGTGATGCGCCGCTTCGGTCTGCCCAACCCCTATGAGCGCCTGAAGGAGTTGACCCGTGGCAAGGCCATCACCGCCGAAGGCGTGCGCGCCTTCATCAGCGGCTTGGAAATCCCCGAGGCCGAAAAAGCCCATCTGCTGGCGATGACGCCGGGCAGCTACACCGGCAAGGCCGCCGAGCTGGCCCGCAAGATCTGAGTCTTCTGACTCCTGCTCGAGAAGGCGCCCACCGGGGCGCCTTTTTTTTCGCCTGCCCATCACAAACGGTCACAAAGCCGGCACGCATCAGACACAGACAGACGGCAGCATGCTGCCCAGAATGAAGTCAGAAGCATTACGCCAAGAGCTGCTGTTTTCTTGCCCCGCCTTCCTGTCTCTGGAGCCCTGCCATGCCTTCATCGCGCCCACTTCTTGCCGCCGGACTCTTGAGCTTGTCATCAGCCTTCAGCTGGGCAGGCCCGGTGGCGCCCACCCCCATTACGCTGAATTTCAACGGGGTGGATACTTGGTCGGGCAGCTTCACCGCGCTCAGCAGCGGCAGCAACAGCTTCGTCTTGGACCTGAGCCCCTTCGCCGGCATGCAGCTCGGTGGATTGACGGTCTTGCTGTCCTCGAACTTCTTGAGCAGTAGCGGCTATGACATCAGCAGCGCCAGCTTCGGTGGCCAGGCCTTCAAGCCCCTGCTTGATCAGACCTATCCGGGTCTTGGCGGCGCTGATCTGTGGCTGTTCAGCACCTCCTCATGGAGCCCCACACCGCAACTGATCCAGGTCACGGGGCAGTTGCTGGGCGGCACGGTCGGCTTCACCGGCTCGGTCAGCCTGATCGCCCAGCCCGTGCCCGAACCCGCCAGTTATGCCTTGCTGATGCTGGGCTTGGCCGGCATCGCCTGGGTGCGTCGCGGGCGCCAAGCCGACAAGCTCGCACGGCTGGTGCATCTGCCCAGGCCTTGATTCAAGCGCAAGTTCAATCCGCTGAGAGCATCGACTTCGCTTTCCTAAACACGATCCGTTTGACTCGCGCAAGTGACACCCGACTTGCCGTTAGCCCTCTCCTTCGGCGCACGGAGTTCAGCCCATAATTGGTTCAAACACTATCAGGGAGAACGGCTGTGGGCGTCAGCATTTTTTTTACATTGGTCAAGCAGTCTGCCAGTGCGGCGCTGTTGACAGGGGGCTTGCTGCTACACGGCATGAGCTGGGCGGCAACTGCTAGCTCACCCACTCTTGAAACTTCCACCAAGCCTGCTTTTGCAAGCAAAGCCTCCGCCGGAAAAAATGCGCAAGACAAGGTGGACTTCAGCATTGGCGCAGCCCCAAAATGGGTAAGCCCTCTCAAGCCACCGTCACCAGATGCTGTGCAAGGGCTGCCCGCTGCGCCGCTCCAAGTCATGTTGATCGACCGCCAAACGAGGGTCGAGCGCGGCAATGTTCAGCGCTATCAACATGTCTTGCGGCAAATCAATGACGCCGCAGGACTTCAAAAAGGCGCACAAATCGAACTCGAGTTCGACCCCAGCTTTCAGACTTTGGTTTTTCATCAACTGACGATTTGGCGTCAGGGCAAGCGCATTGAAAAATTGGACCGGAAGTTGGTGCGCTTGTTGCACAGAGAGCGGCAACTGGAACGTCAATTGATTGATGGGCGAGTCACGGCATCCATCGTGCTGGATGACCTTCGGGCTGGGGATCAACTGGAGTGGGCCGCAACTCTCGTCGGAGAGAATCCGGTCTTTGGCGGGCGGTTTGTGGATCAAGAGTGGACCAGCTCCAGCAGCGGGCCAGTTGGCCTTTTCCAATACCGAGTGCAACTCCCTGCGGATAGAGATATCAAGCATCGCTTTGCTGAAGCCGGGCTGGACATCAGTACAAGGCAACAGGCGGGCTGGCGAGAGTACGTCTTCAAACGCCGATTGACTCCCCAGTTTCACTACGACGCCTTGCTGCCCAGTCATGAGGCCTATAACGATCAAATTGAACTGAGTGAGTTCAGCAACTGGGCTGAAGTGGCCGACTGGGCAGACGCGCTTTTTTCCAAGGCCATGCAGCCATCCAAGGCCTTGGATGCTCTTGCTGCGGACATAGCCTCGCGTGCGAGCTCGCCCAATGAACGCTTGCGTCTGGCGCTGAACTTTGCCCAACAGGAATTGCGTTACTTTGGTACCGAAATAGGCATCAACTCACACCAACCCGCTGCCGTAGATACCGTATTGCAGCAGCGCTTTGGCGACTGCAAGGACAAAGCTGCGCTGCTTGTCAGTCTGCTGCAAAAACTAGGTCTGCAAGCAAGCCCTGCACTGGTCAGCACATCACATCGTGAGCACGTTAAGCAACGCTTACCGAGCCCACTGGCCTTTGACCATGTCATTGTTGCGGTAGATGTCGAAAATCAACGCCTGTGGCTGGATGCCACCCGTGGCATGCAAAGTGGCCCTCCGCAAGCGCGTCAGTCACGCGGACTGGGTTTTGCACTGCTCGCCAAAAAAAAGGACGACGCTGAGCTGAGTCCGTTGCCCGACAGCAAAGATCAGCTTATTGCTGAAAGCTCAGATTTATTCAGCTTTTTGAAGCTCTCGGAAGAAGGGCAATTGACTTCAACCCAGATCTTCCACGGTGACTGGGCAGAGATGCTGCGCGATGCGCGCGCCAATATGCCTGCAGAAGAGTTTCGCAAGATGTTGAGCCTCGAGACGCTGCGGTTTTACCCGGGGCTCATTGCCGAAGGTGAACCTGTGATTGAAGATCTTGCGGATCACAATGCGCTCAAAGTGGTGCTGAACTACCGCAGTGGTGAATTCTGGCAATTGACTGATAAACGCCTACTCACCGGCAACTTCGCTTTGCCGAACGTCATCGCGCAGCTCCGTCTTCCCGATCAAACACCGCGAACGCAAGCCATGCGCCTCGCGATGTTGGGTCGCTATACCCACACATTCAAGCTGCAACTGGGGGAACCGCTTTACCCGAACTCAAACGAGAGCAAGTTTGACGAAAGCAACGAACATTTTGATCTGCGTATTCGCTACGAAAACACGCCCAATCAGCAATCGATCGAGGGGCAATTGCGCATCTTGAAGGAGTCGATCGCCGCGGGGCAATGGTTGAAGTACCGAGAACAATTGAACAAGGTCGCGCCACGTTTGGCCAATCAATTCAATGTCCCTGCACTCTCTCCTGCCCAAATCACAGAGATGCGCAAGGAGTTGACTGATCTATCAGACCAGGTCCGCAAAGGAAAGATCAAAGTTGTGACCAATGAGCAGGCCTCAGCACGCAGTCGTTTGATCTTGATGGACAAGGTCTTGGCCGGCGGAAGACTGCCGCCCAAATTGCGCGCCGCAGCCCTCGTGGAGAAAGCTGTACAACTGGATCATTTGATGCGGCCTGCTGAGGCCGAAAAAGCCTTGCTCGAAGCACTTCCCCTGGATGAGAAGGCCGCCGAAACTCACGCCGCACTGGCCGTCAACGCCCTATTGCAGCGCCGCGATGCAGACGCTGTTGGCCATGCCGACCGAGCTTTGAAACTCACGCCAAACGAAATGTCGATTCGCTACACGCGAGTCTTCGCCAACTATTTCGCTGGCCAGATGGGCCAAGCTCGAGATGAGTTGCTGGACATCTTGAAGTCCCGCAGCGAAGTCGAGCGAAGCTACGGCAGCATCTGGCTGTACCTGAGCAGCCGTCAGCTCGGGCTGGACGGAGTAGAGGCCGTCCGAACGTTCACTCCGAGCACAGACAAGAACGCCGCATGGCCATACCCGGTGTTGCAATATCTCCAAGGGCAGTTGGACTGGTCATCTGCCCTGGCCGCTACCCGAGAAAAGGATACGTCAGACCGCGGTCGCGAATGCGAGCTGTACTTCTATGCCTCGCAAAAAGCCTTGCTGGACCAAGACATCAGCAAGGCTCGAACCTTCTTGCAAAAGAGCCTGGCCACCGGGGTTGCCGAATTCAACGAATACAGCATGGCCCAAAGAGAGCTCGATCGAATCGGCCCACGCTAAGCGCAGCTTACAGGGGCCATCGCAGCAGCAGACGCGCCCCACCCAAGCCAGGTGCAGCCTGCATCACGGCCATGCTCTTTGTCGCGATCTAAGCGCTTGGACGGGGTAGAGACCGCTTCACGCTGGGCTTCTGGCACGCCCTCGCCATCATCGTCGACGGCCAGGTAGAGCAAGACAGCCTCGACTCAGACACTCAGCTTGAAAGCGCAAGAATCGGGCTGACGAACGGGGCCAGGCTCGCAACACTGGGGCATATATCGCCAAACCCATGGAGCCCCGAACATGCACAAAACCATAGAGCCCGCCATCCACTACTGGGGCACGCCCGTCGTGCTGATCAGCAGCTTGAACCCGGACGGTTCGGCCAATCTGGCGCCCATGTCATCGGCCTGGTGGCTGGGCTGGAGTTGCATGCTGGGTTTGGACGCCAGTTCGCAAACCTTGCATAACCTGCAGCGCCAGCGGGAATGCGTACTCAATCTGGCCAGCGTGGCCGAGGCCGAAGCGGTGAATCGGCTGGCGCTGACCTCGGCTTCCACGCCATTGCCACCTCACAAGCAATGGCTGGGCTATCGCCATGTCGCCGACAAATTTGCTCATGCCGGGCTCAGCGCCCAGGCTTCGATTGAAGTGGCGCCGCCACGAGTTCGCGAATGTCTGGTGCAGTTGGAGGCCGTGGTGCAAGACATCCGCCCCTTCGGCGAGCAAGACCCGCGCCTGCCGATTCCCAGCGCCATGGTCGAGTTGCGCATCGTCAAAGCGCATGTGCATGAAACGATTCTGCAGACCCCCGACTCCGAGCGAATCGATCCGCAACGCTGGCAACCGCTGCTGATGAAGTTCCGTCAACTGTTCGGCGATGGTGCTCAAGCCTTGACGGACTCACGCTTGGCTCGGGGCCCGGAAGATATGTATGCGCCCTGGAAAGCTGCGAAAAGTGCGAAAGCGTCACCGCAGTCAGACCGCTGAATCATCAAGAGTGCCGCCGACACAGTGCCTGCAGTTTTCCACTGGCCAAGGCCATCGGGTGTGCGCTTCCGTTCGAGTCCTCCGGCCTGCGGCCTCCCCCCTTACCTCACTTCACCGCATACCCGACGCCCTTGGCGTTCACTCTTTCCGCAAGAGCAAAACTGTCAAGCTGTCGCAGAGGGTCGGCTGGGTGTTCTGCGAAGTGAAGTCAAGGGGGAGGCCCGAGCTCTGCTCGGGACGGAGGACATGAACGGAGCAGAGCACCCAGTCGGCCCGACCGCCCAAAAACTCCCCAAAGCCACTCCCTCAATTCAGCGGCCACATCAACAACAAACGCGCCCCGCCCAAGCCGGGGGCGGCCTGCATCAGAGCCACACCGCCATGGGCCTCAGCCACCCGACGCACGATGGCCAGGCCCAGGCCGAAGCCGCGGCTGCCACGTTCTTTGGCGCGGTCCAAACGCTTGAAGGGCGTGAACACCGCTTCGCGCTGGGCTTCCGGCACGCCTTCGCCATCATCATCGACGGCCAGGTAGAGCTGCCCAGCTTCGACCCAGGCACTCAGGGCAATCCGGCTGCGCGCATGGCGGGCAGCGTTGCGCAAGGCGTTCCGCAGGCCATAGGGCAGCAGCCGGCCATCAAAGCGAACCCAATCGGGCAGACCGGCCAGCTCGGTTTGCAGCGCTCGCCCTTCCAGCAAGGGCGCCAGGCTTTGAGCCTCGCTCAAGAGCAGCGCACGCAGATCCCCCGGTTCGCACTGGGCTTGCAAGGCGCCCATATCGAGCCGGGCCAGCATCAAGCTGGTGTCAATCAAGGCGTCCAACTCGTCGATATCGCGGTCGCAGGCTTGCACCGCCAACTCACGCCGGGCTGGGTCGTCTTCTTCAACCAGCGCATCGATGGCAAAACGCAAGCGCGCCAAAGGGGTGCGCAACTCATGCGAGACCGCACCGGTCAATTCACGCTGCGTGGCCAAGGCCGCGGCGAGGCGAGCGAGTGTGGCGCGAGCACCGGCCGCAATCGGCGCGAACAATCGGCTCTCGGGCTCGGGCACGGCACTGTCAAAACGGCCGGCCGTCATCTCGTCGGCCGCCTGCTGCAAGGCGCGCATATCGCGCCAAATCGGGCGCAGCAGCCAAGCGGCCAGGCCAAAGACCAGCAGCGCCAGACTCAGCGCGGCGGCCAGCTGCATCCACAGCTCGCGGGGCAGATGCAACTCATTGCCGGGATGATCGTCGGCATTCAATGGCCCCAAGCGCAAGACCTGCTGGACGGGCAAAACCTGACCCTGCCCCTGACCCTCGGCCAAAGGCGCCGGCGGCAAGGCCGCGTAAACCTTGCGATTGAAGCCATGCACCAGCAGCTCGCCCGCCTGCAGCTGGCGCCGCTCTGACTCTTTCAGTTCGTTGGCCGAAACAATCACCACCGGATAGGCGAACAACTCGTCCAGCACCTTGACGCGCTGCTGGCGCGCCGCGGCGTCCAGCGGTGCCAACTCTTTGACCAGCATATCGACAGTGCCGCGCATGAAGCGGCGCACATAGTCGTCGGTGACGCCGTCCACCGCCAGCATCAACAAGGCCTGCACCAGCAGCACCAGGGCCATCACCACCAGGCCTATGCCCAGCGCCACCCGGGTCATCGGGGAAGCCATGGCCTGACCCAAAGGGCGTTGCGACAAGGCCATACGCTGCCTCACTCAGTCCTTGGCGAAAAGATAACCCTGACCTCGCACGGTCTTGATGCGCGCGGCCGCCTGGGCGTCGTCGCCAATTTTCTTGCGCAGGCGCGAGACCCGGGCGTCGATGGCGCGGTCCAGGCCGTCAAACTCGATGCCGCGCAGGCCTTGCATGATGTCCTCCCGCGTCACCACGGTGCCGGCGCGCTCGGCCAAGAAGAGCAGCAGATCGTACTCGGCAGTGGTCAGCTCGATGGGCACACCCTCCAAGCGAGCTTCGCGCGCGCTCGGCTTGATCAGCAGCTCGCCAAAGCGCAACTCATCCGGCGAGTCCTCAGCAGCGCCGGCCGGCTCGCGGCGCAACAAGGCCTTCAGCCGCGCCATCAGCACACGCGGCGCCACCGGCTTGGTGATGTAGTCGTCGGCGCCGCCCTCCAGGCCCAGCACCTGGTCGATGTCGTCATCGCGCGCGGTCAGCATGACGATGCGGCCCTTGAAGTCGCGCCGTACATCGCGCAGCACGTCAAAGCCGTCTTTGCCGGGCAGATGGCCGTCCAGCAGCACCACGTCGAAGGCTTCGGCGCGCATGCGGGCCTCGCCCTCCAGGCCGTTGGCGCAATGGCTGACCTCATAGCCGGCGCGCGTCAGGGCCTCCAGAACCAATTCGGCCAGGCGCTCATCGTCTTCGATCAAGAGAATTCGGGCGGCGCTGGCCGTGCTTTCAATGCTCATGGCTTTGTCTTTGACAGTTCAGGCGTGCGGGGCCTAGGCCCCGGATCCGCGCGAGTGTAGTTTCAGCAGAGATCTTCCCATGCCACGGCGGCAATCTGCCAACGCCTGCCGGTCTTCACCAGCTGCACCGTTTTCTGCCCAAAGGCTTCGAAGGCCTGGCCGTCCAGCACGCCGGCTTTGCGATAGCGCAGCCAAGCTTGAGCGACACGCCCCTGGCGATCAAGGCGCTGCTCGGTGATGGATTCATCGAATTGCTGCAAACGCCCACCCATCAACAATTCGTAGCGCGGCTCGACAAACTGTTGCAGCGTCATTTGCTGCAGCCCGCCGTCATCGGCTCGACAGATCAGCGCTTGCGGCAGCAGCATGTAGGGCAAGGCGGCCAAGGCCGGCAGCCGGCCGTCTTGATTGTTGAAAACGCGAAAGAAACGCTGCAGCAAGTCTGAGATTTGCTGCTCTTCACTGCGTGGTTCTAGAGCTGGCCCTGTTGCATACACCTTGCTCAAGCCCTCGACGCCCTCGAACTGCCTCGTGTCCACATGCTGCATGCCGATGGCTTCCAGCACCCGACCCGAGGCCTCGTTGAAGGTGGCCGTGGTGGCCATCAGCCGGGGCTCACCCAAGACCTCGCGGCCATAGTCCCGACAGGCCTGCGCCGCTTCGCGCGCATAGCCCTGGCCCCAAAAACTGGGCAAAAAGGCGTAACCGATATCGGGCACCGGCAAATAGTCGCGCTGCAGCAGACCGCACATGCCGACGGCCACGCCGTCGCTGCTGCGCGCCACCAACCAAAGGCCCAAGCCGGCGCCCCAGTAAGGCTTCAAGAGCTTTTCCTGCATCCAAAAGCGCGCCGCCTCCAGCTCGCGAACGCCAGGGTCATTGATATTGAGCTTCCAGGAGTCTTCTTGCAGCTGCGCCAGCACATGGGCCTCATCGCCGGGCGCAAACCAGCGCAGGAGCAATCTTTCGGTCTTCAAGACAAGCATCAAAGGCTCCCGGCGGCAAAAACTTGGACAATACGACACCTTAAACGAGACCAAAGACCACCATGAATTTCATCCAGCAACTCCACGCCGCTGAACGCCTCAATGACTCGCTGCTGTGTGTGGGGCTGGACCCGGAACCGGCCAAGTTTCCGGGCGCCTGGAAGGGCGACGCCGGCCGCATCTATGAGTTCTGCGCCGCCATCGTCGATGCAACCAAAGACCTGGTCATCGCCTTCAAGCCGCAAATTGCCTACTTCGCCGCCCACCGTGCCGAAGCACAGCTGGAGCAGCTGATGGCCCACATCAAGCGCGTCGCTCCCCAGGTGCCGGTGATTCTGGACGCCAAGCGCGGCGACATCGGCTCCACCGCCGAGCAATACGCCAAAGAAGCCTTCGAGCGCTACCAGGCCGACGCGGTCACGCTCTCGCCCTTCATGGGTTTTGACACGATTGAGCCTTATCTGCGCTACTCAGACAAGGGCGCCATCCTGCTCTGCCGCACCTCCAACCCCGGCGGCAGCGACTGGCAGAACCAGCGCCTTGCCGATGTGCCCGGCACGCCCAAGCTCTACGAACACCTGGCCCGTTTGGCTCAGACCGACTGGAACAAGAACGGCCAGCTCGGCCTGGTGGTGGGCGCCACCTTCCCCGGCGAAATCGCCCGGGTACGTGAACTCGCGCCGACCCTGCCGCTGCTGATCCCCGGTGTGGGCGCCCAGGGCGGCGACGCCGAGTCCACCGTCAAGGCCGGCTGGAAAGTGGGCGCACCCATCATCGTCAGCAGCTCACGCGCGGTGCTCTACGCCAGCTCGGGCGAAGACTTTGCCGCCGCTGCCCGCCGGGTGGCACAGCAAACCCGCGAACAACTGAACCAGGCACGCAAGGTCTGATTTCATGAAAATGCAAGTCACCGGCTGCGCACAATTGCTCACAAAGCAGTCCCGGCGCAGATAAGCACCGCTTTTCCGGGCCTGCCCTCATGGTCAAGGCCAGTTTTGTCGGGGAGACTGCTGGCTTTCGCCGAGGACTGGCCTCGGCATGCGCTGAAGTAGCGGAGCGGTCGGCATTGTGAGCAAGGATTCCCTCGATGATTTGAGCAGTCTGGTCGGGCATGACCTGACCCCGGACGATCAAAAAAACTTGCTTGAGCGCAATGTGCGCTGGCACGCCATCCGCCTGGTCTTCGGCGCCGCCGCCTTCATCCTGATGGTGGCCAGCGTACTCTTGCTGCTAAGCCGACAGGAGAACGAACCCTTCTTGGGCCTGCTGCCTCCTGCGCTGGCGGCCGGCACCGCGCTGCTGAGCCTGCTCTGCTTGTGGAAGTTGCCACGTCGGCTCGGCCAAACCGCAATTGTTTCGTTGCTGAGCTTGTTGATGGGCCTGGCGGTCTTGATCGCGGTCTCGCGTGCCACCGGCTTGTATTCGATCAGCCTGCCGGTGATGGGCCTGCTGGTGGCCTTTGCCACCGCCATGCTGGGTCAGCGCACCGGCCTGGCCTTGACGGGCGCCGGTCTGCTCGCCTTGCTGGGCTTGGCGCTGGCCGAGCAATCGGGCTGGGGCAATGGCCCGGTCGCGCTGAATTCGCTGGCCTTGCGCGGCCTCAGCCAAGCGGTGCTCTTGATGGCCGGCCTGGTCATCGGCTCCGCCATGCTGCGCATGGTGCAGCGCTCCACCAAAGAAGCGGCCGAGCGCAACGCCCGCTTTCGCGGCCTGCTCAGCATGGCAGCCGATTGGTATTGGGAGATGAATCGCGACTACCGCTTTACCCATCTGGCCGAAGACAAGCCCGGCAAGTCGGGCCTGGACCTGCAGGCGCGGCTCGGCAAGACGCCCTGGGAGGTGGAGCAGATCGGTTTGTCCGACGAGGACATGGATGCGCACCGCGCGGACCTCGAATCGCACCGCCCCTTCCACGGCCTGGTGGCGCGCCGCCGCGGCGCCGATGGCCGCATCCTGTATGTCTCGGTCAGCGGCGAGCCCCGCTTTGACTCGCAGGGCAACTTCCGCGGTTACTGGGGCGTGGGTCGCGATGTGACCGAAGAGGTGCAGGCTGAGAAAGCCATCCACGCCACCGAAACCCGTTACCGCGAACTGTTCCGCCGCTCCCCCAGCCCGCTGGTGCTGCACCGCTGGGGCCGGGTGCTGGACGCCAACCCGGCGGCCATGGCCATGTTTGGCTACACCCAGCGCAGCAGCATGGTGGGCCAGGACTTGTTTGCCCATTACGAACCCGGCGACGACGAGCGCGCGCGCCAACGTGCCAGCAAAATTGAATCTATGCCTATCGGCGCCATGTTGCCGATGGCCGAATTCCGCCTGCGCACGCTTTCGCGACGCCGCCGCTTGGTGTCGGCCACCAGCGTGCGCGTCGATGCCGCCAGCGGTCCTGCCACACTGAGCTTCTTCATCGACCAAACCGAACAATCGCGCGCGCAAGATGCTTTGCGCCGCTCAGAAGGCCTGCTCTCGCATCTGGTGGCCACCAGCCCCGATGTGATCACCTTGACCGAACTCAGCTCCGGCCGCTACGCCATGGTCAACAAGACCTTCGAGCGCCTCAGCGGCTACAGCAGCGAAGAGGTGCTGGGCCGTTCGGCCGACGAGTTAGGCGTCTGGAAAGACCCGCGCGACCGCGAGCGTGTGGTCGAAGGTGTACGCCAGCATGGCCGCATCACCGAGATGCCGGTCACCTTTGTGACCAAGTCGGGCGAACCGATTTCAATGTTGATGTCGGCCGCGCCCTTTGCCATGGACGGCCAGCAATACCTGGTCATCAATGCCCGCGATGTGACCGAGGCCGAACGCACCCGCCTGGTCCATCAAGCCATTCTGGAAAACGCCTCGATTGGCATCACCCTGACGCGCGACCAGCATTTCGTGCAGGTCAACCGCTTGGTCGAAGAGATGTTTGGCTGGCCCCCTGGTGCTCTGGTAGGCCAGCATGGCTCGCTGGTCTGGCCCAGCAAGGAAGAGTATTTGGCCATCGGCGACGAGTTGGGTCCGCGCCTGGCCGCCGGCGAGCAGGTGGAAATCGAACGCCTGATGCGTCGCCGTGACGGCAGCAGCTTCTTGTGCCGATTGCTGGCCAAAGCCGTGGACCCGAATCACCCCAGCCGCGGTGGCACGATCTGGATTCTGGAAGACATCACCGAGCGCCGCCGTGTCGAAGCCGCCCTGGCTCAGGCCAAGGACGAAGCGCAAGCCGCCAGCCGCGCCAAGAGCGCCTTCTTGGCCAATACCAGCCACGAGATCCGCACGCCCTTGAACGGCTTGCTGGGCTTGGCGCGCATGCTGCAGCAACCGGATCTGAACGAACAAACCCGGCGCGAATACCTGGACCAAATGCTGGACAGCGCCGAAAGCCTGTCGGGACTGATCTCGGACATTCTGGACCTCTCCAAGATCGAAGCCGGCCGCCTGACGCTGGAAGCGGCACCGTTCGGTTTACGCGATATGTTGGCCACCATGCGCATGGCCTATCTGACGCTGGCGCATGCCCACAAGCTGGCCTTCAAGATCGAGGTCGACGCGGCTGTGCCGGCCTGGGTGGTGGGCGACCAGGTGCGGATCCGCCAGATCCTCAGCAACTATTTAAGCAATGCGCTGAAGTTCACTTCCAGCGGTTCGGTGGCGGTGCATGTGCGCAGCATGGGCGAGGAGCGCATTCGCATCGAGGTCTGCGATACCGGCCCCGGCATTGCGCCCGAGATGCACCAGCGCCTGTTCCAGGCTTTCACCCAAGCCGACGAGTCCACCACGCGCCGCTTTGGCGGCACCGGCTTGGGCCTGTCGATCTGCCGCGAACTGGCCACGTTGATGGGCGGCGAAGTTGGGGTGGAAAGTCAGTTGGGCCAGGGTTCGACCTTCTGGGCCGAGTTGCCGCTGCCGGCCGCGCCCACGCCCATCAGCAGCCAGCCGCGCGAGGCCCGCAACAACGAGGACCTGCAAGGCCTGCGGGTGCTGATGGTGGAAGACCACCCGGTCAATATGATGATTGCCGTGGCCCAGCTGCAGCAATGGGGCTTGGAGGTCTCACAAGCCAATGACGGCAGCCAGGCGGTGGAGGCGATCTTTGCCGCCGCCAGCATGGGCAAGCCTTTTGACGCGGTCTTGATGGATGTGCAGATGCCGGTGATGAGCGGCCATGAAGCCACCCGCGAGGTGCGCAAGCGCTTCGACGCTGAAGAGCTGCCCATCGTGGCGCTGACCGCAGCGGCGCTGGTGTCCGAGCGCGACGAGGCCTTGGCGGCGGGCATGAATGACTTCTTGACCAAGCCCATTGATGCGCCGAAGCTGCGCGCCACCTTGGTTCGTCTGATCGGCCACCGCGACAACGACCAAACCCGCAGCTGATAGCCGGCCCGGCGCTTGACAGCCGGGCAAGAGACAATCGGGGCATGAGTACGCCCCAACGCTCCCAAGCCCTCGCCCTCTTGCCTGACAAGGGCCTGCCCGATCTGCTCTTTTTGCTGCTGCACGGCGCTGGCGCCGATGCTTCGCAAATGCGCCCGCTGGCCCAAGCCTTGCGTGCCCAGTATCCGCAGGCGGCGGTGGTGTCCATCAACGGGCCAGAGACTTTTGAGCCGCCTTCGGCCGAGCTGCAAGCCGCCGTCGGCCAGCAGTGGTATTCGCTGCATGGGGCCAATGACGACAACCATGCGCAGCGCGTTGCCGCCGCCCTGCCCGGTTTTATCGCCACGGTGCGTGCTTGGGCGGAGCAGTTCGACATGGCCTGGGAGCGTGTGGCCTTGGCAGGCTTCTCGCAAGGCGCTGTCTTGGCCCTGGAAGCGGTGCAGGCCGAGGCGCAGCTGGCCGGACGGGTGCTGGCCTTCTCGGGCGCCTACGCCACGCCGCCGGCGCATGCGCCGCATGAGGTCAGCGTGCACATCCTGCATGGCCAGCGCGACCCGGTGCTGCCCTATCAAGATCAGGTCCATGCGGCACGCCGATTGGTGCAGTTAGGCGCCGACATCACCGCCGATGTGCTGCCCGATCTGGGCCATGAATTACACCCCGAATTGATCGAGCGGGCCATGCAGCAGCTGCGCACCTTTGTGCCAGCGCGGATGTGGCGGGAGGCCCAGCTGGCCGCCGCGGAGCAAGACCAGCAGCCTCGACATTGAACACGCCGCACTGCACACCAGTTATGGCACACTGAGCCTCACAGCGCCTGCCGGGGCGCTGCTGGATCCGCAGGCAGGGCTGAGCCCACCCGGACGGACGCGCGCTCAAGGCCGCGTTCGCGCACTCACTCCCAACTGTTTTGCCTTTGTGCGGCCTGATCGCGCGGATCGCAGGCTTTACACGCATGGAGGTTTCTCGTGAAAACAAGCCATCACGGAGTTGCGACGCAGCCCGCTCTGCCCGAGCTTCCGGACCCAGCCGACCTACAGCAACTCAAACGCCAGGCGCGTGAGCTGCTGCGAGGCTGGCGCAATGCCGATGCCTCAAGCCTGGCGCGCGCCGCCCCCTACCGACGCGACGCGGCGGACGCGCCGCCCAGCCTCAGCTTGGCCCAGCTGGTGATCGCGCGCGAACTGGGCTTTCCCAGCTGGCCCGCGCTGCACCGCGCCGTCATGGCACAACAGGAGGCCCGTCAGCTCGACCAGGCAGCCCTGGTCAAACGCATCTTGACGCTGGCGCTGGGCCGAGGCTGGGACAGCCCGCAAGCGGAGCGCGCCCTGGCATTGATGCAGCGCTTGCGCGGTCCATGCCCCGCAGAGTTACGTGCGGCCCTGGCCTTGGTGAGGGGTGAGTTGGGGTCGCTTGAAACCACACCCGCTGCGGGTCAGCGACTGCCTCCTTTCGATGCCCCAGCCTTGGCCTATGTATGCTTCTCCAGCCTGCATCGACTCGGAGAACCTTGGGCGAGTGGCTTGATGCACAGCGCCCAAGCCTTGCTCGCGCAGGGCAGTATTGATCTGCAGACCTTGCGCATGCCCGACCCCAACTTGGAGCCCGAGCCCGGCGCCTCAGAGCCGCCCAGCCTGCCGCTGCTCTATGGCGCCATTGCACGGGCACAAAGCCCAGCGCTTGCTGCCGCGCTGCTGACGGCTGGCGCCGAGCCCAACGACAAGGAATCGCTGTATCACGCCTGCGAAGACGCCGACCGAGGCCGGGCTGCGGTGCAAATCCGACAGCTGCTCGCCCACGGAGCGCGCTGGCAGGGCACGAACGCGCTCTTGCGCCTGCTCGACTTTGAGGATCCCTCCACTCTGGCCCTGGCGCTCAGCCTGGGTGCCGATGTCAATGAAGCAGGTCCCGCCGGCGCCACAGCGCTGCACCATGCGCTGCGCCGAGGTCGCTCCACCGCCTGCTTGAAGCTGCTGATCGCGCAGGGCGCCGATCTGTCGGCGCGCGACGCCGAGGGCCGCACACCGGCCACCTTGGCGGCGCTGCTCGGTGAGCTTGAAGCGCTCAAGCTGTTCGCGGCACAGGGTGCCCTGCCCGACTTGCCCTCCACGCGAGAACGCTTGCTGGCCGCCTGCGCGGCCGCCGATGCCGACACGGCGCGGTTCTTGCTGGCTGAGCAGCCCGAACTGCTGCAAGCGCTGTCTGCGCACGAGCTGCGCCTGCTGCCCGACCAAGCCCAACGCCGCGCGCGAGCTTCGGTGGCCTTGATGCTGTCGCTCGGCTGGCCGGTCGCGGTACCCGGCGACTGGCAAGCCAGCGCTCTCAACCAGGCCGCCTTCAATGGCGACGCTGCCATGGTGCAATTGCTGCTGGACCACGGCGCCAGCTGGCAAGAGGTCAACGGCTTTGGCGGCGATGTGATGGGCAGTTTGCAACATGCGGCCGTCCATCTGCCGCAAGCCGGCGGTGACTACCTGGGCACGCTGCAAGCCTTGTTGGCCGCCGGTGCGCCTTGGCCCAAGGAGGAAGAGCGGGAGGATTTGCCGGAGACCATGCAAGTCTGGCTCGAAGAGCAGGCGCTCAGCGATCCACCCACCGCAAGCCTGCTTAGGCCCAAATAGCAGAGTTGCCCCCTAGGCTTAGGGGATTGAGGCCTCCGAGGCTCAAAACAAGCGTTCGCGGCGATACGTTTGAGAGGGTGGCATGGCAGGATGACTCAGTTCTTTCTGCTGCCACCTCCCGTCAACTCCGAGGACGCCCATGTCACAGCTCAGCCTTCACTCCCAATTGCAGGCTCTGGCCCTGGCCGCTGCACTAGCCGCCGGCGCCCACGCCCAGGCCACGACACAGACCTACAGCAACGAAGCGCTCTTCCTGGCCGCGGTGCCTGGGCTGACGATGGAAAGCTTTGAAGCGTTGGACGGCACTTTGCTAGGCTCGGCCCCGGTGATCACGCCGCTGCTGAGCCTGTCCGTTAGCATCCCCGGCATTGCGGTGCAGACCGGTGCGAACATGCCGCAGTCCGGCTACGACGCCTCGGCCTCCGACGGCAGCCACTATGTACTGGTCTACGGCGGGGCCGTGGCGCCGGGCACGCTGACCATCACCTTTGCCCAGCCGGTCACCGCCTTCGGCTTCACCAGCTCTGACATCGGAGACTCCTCCCCTCCTGCGGGCGCCTTGCGCCTGCGCACCAACACGGGCACTTATGCCTCGGGCGTCGAAGTGCTGAGCCTGACAACCAGCCAGCCCAGCGGCGCCACACAGTTCATCGGGCTGGCTCAAGAGCAAGCCTTCACCCAGGTGCAACTGTCCTTCGGTGGCTTTGACGATGCCTACGGGGTTGATGAGGTTTACTTCGCCACCGCAGCGGTGCCTGAGCCAGCAAGCTGGGCCCTGATGGCCTTCGGTCTGCTCAGCCTGTGCTTGCGCGCACGCAAGCCGCTCCGCCAAACCGCCACGCAAACCGCCTGACCCCCAGCTTCTTCACCCACCGCTCTCAAGGAGAACTCATATGAAGCGCAACACGCTCACCACCCGACTGTTGGCAGCTGCCCTTGCCGCCAACGCTCTGCCAAGCCTGGCGGCCTCAGCCGCCACTCCTAACTTCGTGAATCCGACCACGGCCTACCTTTCCAGCGCCGACATTCCAGTCGGCTTCTATGGCGACGGCGCTCCGGTGCTGCTGGAGACTTTGGAGGACGGCGTGCTGGACCCGACTCTCACCACCACGCATGGCGCCCTGCTGAACAGCGGCTTTGCCGGTGCCCGGGACTCCGTCGACGCCGATGACGGCGTCATCGACGGCACCTGCGGCCCGCAAACCAGCGGCCGTTGCGCGAGCTGGTTCAACGGCAGCGGTTTCGAGGGCGTGACCTTCACCTTCGTTGGCAGTGAAGCGCTTCCTACCGCTTTCGGCCTGGTCTGGACCGATGGCTTCGGCATCATCACCTTCAGCGCGGTGGGCGCCAGTGGCCAAAGCCTGGGCAGCATCACCGCGAGCGGATTTGCGGATGGCAGTTCTAGCGCCACGACGGGTGAGGATCGCTTCTTCGGCGTGCAGTTCGAGGGCGGCATCCGCTCGATCACCATCAGCAACAGCTCGGGCGGCATCGAGGTGGACCATATCCAGTACGGGCAGATGGCCGCCGTACCCGAGCCGCAGCAATGGGCGCTGCTGCTGTGCGGGCTGGGCCTGCTGGCTTGGCGGCGGCGCCCGACGCGCTGAACCCTGACGCCGGCCGCCAGCCAACCGGCCGGCGGACGGCGTCAATCGAGCACGACTTCCGTGCGCACCGTGCCGGCCCGCTCGGCGCTGGCGGTCAACGCCAACCTTGTGCCCTTGGGTGCACGCACCACCCATTCGCCAATGGCCCGGTCGGCGGTCAGTTCGCGGGTGGGCAAGAAGGCTTGCTGCGAGCTCTTGGGCGCATGGCCTTCGAGTTGCGGACCTTCCATGCGCTCTTTGCCGCTGACCAGGCTCACGGTCGGATCCAGCGCAGGCAGATGGATCTCGAACATCACGCCGCGCACCACCTTGCGCTCTAGCGCCCGCTTGGTCACATAGGCCGGCAAGTAGCCGCTATTGGCCACTGCCATACGAATGCGCCAGGTGTCGGGGCCGAGCGCGCGCACCTCGGTGCGCAGCAACTCCAGCTTGGGCAGGCTCAGAGCGATTTGATTCATCCAGGCCGGGAAGCGCGCCGCCTCGCGTTCGCGCAGGGCGGGTGGCGGATTGCGCCAGTAGTTCATCTTGTCCCAACCGCCAATCTCGACGTCACCGAGTTGCGGGTGATGAAAGGGCTTCCAGTCCACATAGGCTTGGCCGCCGCATTGCTCATCGCTCCATTTCAAGAGCTTCAAATCATCTTCCACCGGGTGGTCGCGGTACCAGTCGATCCACTTATAGCCCTCAATGCCGGCTTCCTTGTTAGGCGACCAAATCTCTACCACCCAGAACAGCGCCCCCAGGTGCTCATAGACCCAATCCTGGGTGCCAGTGATGACTTCCTTGGGGTGGTATTTGAAGTCGTGCCAGATGCTGATGGCAGGGTAGCCGCTGTGCTTTTCGCCCAGGGCCGAGAAGCGCTTATAGCTCCACAAGTCCTCGGGGATCATGTCATCGTCGCTCTGCGAACCCATGGGACGCAGGATCACGCCGCTGTGGGTGTGATAGCTGATGGCCGCGCCGATATTCGGGTGCGTGGTGATGAAGTCCACCATGGCCCGCACCTCGGGCTCGCTGGTCGGATACGGCCCGGCGCCCACCTGCTTGTGCTCTTGCCGCCATTCGCTGGGGAAGTTGCGATTCAGGTCCAGGCCTTCGCGGTCTTTGTTGACGGTGACCGTCAAGCCGTCATGGTTCTTGATGAAGCCTTCCGGGTAGAGGCGGTAGTACTCGCCGCCAAACTCGCCGGGCTCGCGCGCCACCAAGAGGCGCGGCTCGGTCGGGTGTTTCTTGAAGGGGCCATGCGGGTCGGGCACACGCATGCTGAGCATGCGGCCATCGCCGTCCACGTCTTCGGGCGTGAGGCCATCGACCGGCTCTTCGTCAAAAGGGTAAGGCCGGGTCGAAGACCGGATGTGCCGCGGCCGGTCGGCCAGCGCCAGCTCGGCGCCATCGGGGTTCAGACGCGGCACCATATAGACCACCCGGGTGTCGAGCAGCTGCGTGACCTGGGGGTCACCGCCATAGCTGCTGAGCAGATGGTGCAAGTAGTACAAGCAAGTGGTCGAGGCGGTCAGCTCGGCGGCGTGGATATTGCCATCCAGCCAGAAGGCGGGCTTGTCCACATCGGCGCCGGTGGCGGTATTGGTCAAGACCAGCACCCAGATGTCGCGCCCCTCATGGCTGCGACCGATGGAGCGCACGGAGACCAGATTGGGGCAGGCCTCGGCATAGGCGAACAGCAGCTCGGTCAGCGGCTCGTAGCGATAGAACTCGTCGAAGCGGGGAGTAGGAAACGCAGCCATCGGTTCTTCTTTGCATCGGGTGAAAGCGATGCTGGCATTGTGCCCAAGAGCCTGGCCTTGTGCGGTGGGGACTCCCCTCCCCACCTTGCACTCAAAAATTACGCTTTACTTGGCCGCGATGGTGATGGGCATGGTGGCTGTGGCCGTTTGGCCAGCGTTGTCCAGCACCACGATCTTCAGCGCATAGCTGCCCGTCGCCGGCTTGGCCCAGTTGAGCGTGACCGTGGACCCGCTGGCCGAGAACATCATGCCCAAAGGGGCGCCCGAGATAGAAATCGACAAGGACGTGGCGCCCGGCGCGGACACAGTGATGCTGCCGGTCAGCGCCTTGCCAGCCACGCCGCTCAAGGCTGCCGCGCTGATCTGGGGGGCGCCGGCAGCGATCTTCAGGCTGATCACCGCCTGGCCGCTCAAGCCGGTCTTGCCGTCTTTGACCGTCACGGTCACGCTGTAATTGCCCAGCACCGGCTTAGCCCAGCTCAACACACCATTGGCGCTCACGCTCATGCCGCTGAGGGCGCCGCTCAGGCTGTAACTGAGCGGATTGACGGACTGGGTAAGCAGGCTGTAGCTCAAAGGCACGCCGGCCTTACCCGCCAGCGTGGCCGCGGCCACGCTGGGCGCTGCGGCCATGGGTGCTGCCGCAATGCTGAGGTTGTAAACGGCTTGCCCGCTCAGGCCAGTTTTCGTATCGGTGGCGATCACAGTCACGGCGTAGTTGCCCGCAACAGGCGTCGCCCAGCTCACCACGCCCGTGCTGGCGCCAATCACCATGCCGGCGGGGGCGGCGCTCAGGCTGAAGCTCAGCGCATTCGGGCCGCTGGCGGACGCGGTAAAGCTCAGCGCGCTGCCGACCTTGCCGCTGATGCTGGCCGGCGTCACCACCGGTGCTGTGGCCACAGGGCTAGCGCTGTTGCCGCCCAGCAAGCTCAGCAGGCTGGCGCTATTGGGCGTGCCCAAGCCGGTGGCGGTGTCGTAGCCGATCTTGGCGGCGCATGTGCTGCAGCTGCCATTGGCGCCGCGATTGATGTCGGCAAAGGCGGCGGCGTAATTGCCGGGCACGCTGGCGATGCCGCTGTACAGGGCCGTATGGGCTGCGCCCAGGACCGGCTTCGCGGCAAGCGCACGCACCGCATTGGCCACGGCCAGCAAGCCCGCCCATTGCGGCGTGGACAAGCTGGTGCCGCCCGCGCTGATCCAACTCAAGGCACCGCTGGTCGATTGAACCGCGACATATTGGCCGGTATTCGGGTCCGCATTGAAGGCCACATCGGCCACGCTGCGACGCAGCGGCGTGCCCATGCCGGGCACGGCCGCGCTCTGGTAGGCGGGCTTGGCGGTATAGGCACTGACGCCGCCGCCAGTGCCCGTCCAAGTGACTTCGCTGCGCAGACCGCTGCCGCTGTAGCTGAGGCTGGTGCCGCTGACGGCCACGACATTGGGCGACACCGCCGGCCAGGACACCGCCGCGCCAGAGTCGCCAGTTGCCGCCAGATAGCTCATGCCAGCGCCAGTAAAGGCCGCATCCACCGAGGCGGTGTACGTGCCTTCATTGGCGCCAAAACTCATGGACACCACGCCCGCGCCCATGGCATTGGCCAGCTTAACGCCGCCCAAAAGGCTGTTGAGCGTGGCATCGGGGGCTTCGATCAAGACGATGCGGGCCAGCGGCGCCGTGGCATGGGCCCATTGCACATCCAGCGCAATTTCTGTCGCCCAGCCGGAGTCATAGCCCGGCGCTTTCGACGTCATGCCGCCCGCTGCGTTGCTGTAGACCTGACTGAACTCACAAGCGCTCGTTGAGGCCTTGGCCAAGGGTAGCGGCGCATTGCTGGCAATCGCCTTGCTGGTACAGGCCGGCAGGCCGAAGCGTTGATTGAAGGCGGCCAACTCAGCGAGCACATAAGGGTTGTGCATGGCATTGACGATGTAGATCGTCTGACCAGCGCCGAGTTGGGCAGCTTGCGCCGGTGTCAACGCGGCGCCGGCTGCGGGCAAGGCCGGCAGACCATAAGCGGCACGAATCTGGGCTGGCGTGTAGGTGGAGACCACGCCAGTGCCAGCCATGGGGCTTAGCAGCGCATCGCTGGCCTTGGCGCTCAAGGCCTGGCGGCGCATCGAGGCCTCCAGGGTCTGCACCGTCAGGCCTCGTGTGGACAAGCCGCTGAGTTCAGCAGGGATGGCTTGTTGACGCGGCCCCAGCGGCGCCGAGGCATTGGGGTTGGCCATATCGCGTTCGCTGGGCTCATCCAAGAGCACAGGCGCCACGTGAAAGCTGGGCCGCGCTTCCAGTTGCGCGGCGGCGCTGGGCAATTCATCCGGCTGCAATTCCAAGGTGCTGCTGGCACTGGCCAAAGGCGCCATGCTGGGCTCGGCGCTGCTTTGCGGTTGACCGCCACCGCAGGCGCTCAGCAGCAGACACATGAGTCCGGCCGATGCGGCAAGTGGTGTTTGCAAGCGCGAACCCGCTTGGGGGGGCGTAGGGCGGGAAGACTGCTGCATGACCGAGGCGCTCCAAAAAATTCCGAGCGAGGGCCACGCCGTTTCAAGATCCCTTTTCAATAGGCTCTTGGCAACCCCGCTGCCATGGCGCTGATGCGCGGTAGGCCGGTGGCTTTGCGTCCCCGTCTTTCAACGGGTTTGCCCTCTGCTAAGCGTCGCCACCAAGCAAGATGGCTTAGCGGTCAACGTTGTCAACTTTATCAATTCAAAAAAATAATGATACGAGCAGGATGGAATCCAAGCAAATCTCGTGATGAATTAACGAAATTCAGCAACCACCCCATCTGAAATGACCGATACGATCAAATTTATCAACTACATCCAGGCGAGCGATCAGCCCCCTCAATGGCCCTCACGATTCGAACCGGCTTCATTGCCCCTTGAAGAGCCCCTGAAACTGCCGTGACACCGGCAGTTTTTCGTCCCGGCCTTTCAGCGTAATGTGCATGCTGTTCTCGTCCACCCGCACCGCGCTGGCGATGCAGCGGCTGTTGACCAGCACCGAGCGGTGCAGTTGCCAGAACTGATCGGCATCCAAAGTGCTCAGCAGCTCCTTGAGTGGCGTGCGGATCAGCGCCTCGCCGCCTTGAAAGACGACGCGGGTGTAGCGGTTGTCGCTCTCGAAATAAATCACCTCCTCGGGAGCAATCAGCTTGATCTCGCGGCCTAAAGAGGCCTGAATCGGGCGCGAACTGGGCTTGGCCGCGGGCAGCAACTCTTTCAGCAGCTTTTGCAAATCGGAGGCCGGTGCAGCGGGGGGCGTGGCGTTGGCCAGGCGTGCGCGAATGCGCTGCAGCGATTGCGCCAGCCGGGCGTCATCCACCGGTTTGACGCAGTAGTCCACCGCACCGGTCTCAAAAGCCGACAAGGCATGGTCGCCATAGGCCGTCACAAACACCACCTGGGGCGGACTGGCCAGCTCGCTCAGGCGCTTGGCCACTTCCAAGCCGCTCAGACCCGGCATGCGGATGTCCAGAAAACACAGATCCGGTTCATGGGCCAGATAGTCGTCCCAAGCATCCACACCGTTCTCGCTGGCGGCCACGATCTCCAACTCGGGCCAGAGACGCTTGAGAGCGGCACGCAACTGTTCGCGCGGTCCTTCTTCGTCGTCTGCAATCAGGGCTTTGACTGGATTCATCATGCTTGAGTTCCCTCGGTTTCGATGTGGAGTTGTGACAGGCAGCCGGGTGTCAAGGCCGTCAGGCTCAGACGAGCCCGCTCGCCATACAGCTGCTGCAGGCGGGCACGCGAGTTCGCCAGCCCGGTGCCATCTTGGGCCTGCGCGCTCAGGCCAATACCGTCGTCGCTCACCTCGATCAAGACCTGACCCTGTGCCGGACGGCTTGCCCGCACACCAATGCTGCCGCCGCGCAAGGCGGGCTCGATGCCGTGACCAATGGCGTTCTCCACCAAGGTCAGCAAAAGGCCGGGCGGCAGTGGCAAGGAGGCGTCCACCTCGGGGGCTAGCTCGATCTGCCATTGCAGCCGAGCGCCCATGCGCGCCTGCATCACCTCCAGATAGCTGCGTACGATTTGCAGCTCTTCTTGCAGCGACAAGCTCTCGCGCTCAAACATCGGCAAGGTAGCACGCAAATATTGGGTAAAGGAGCGCAAGGTGCTGCCGGCGCGGGGGTCTTGGGTGTCCACCCAATGCTGCACCGAGGCCAGGGTGTTGAACAAGAAATGCGGCTGGATCTGCGCGGTGGCCAGACGCCGAGCCAGCTTCAAGTGTTGATCCCGCTCGTCCAACTCGCGCAAACGGGACTCGATCTGCTGCACCCGAATCAAGACCAGGAAAAACCAAGAAGTCATGGCCAGCACCACCGCAGCCACAAAGGCCAGCATCACGCCCTTCATCTCCGATTGATCCAGCTTAGGCCCGAGACCAAAAGGCTGAAACTTCAGCAGCAGCAAGGTGCCCAGCATCAACACCACGCAGCCGATTGTGTAGAGGTTCAGACGGGTGCGCGTCGGCTGACGCCACAAAGCCTTGGCCACCCACAGAGCGCCATAGCTCATGCCCAGTGCGGCAAACAAAACCCAGATGATCAAACCACGCGACAGCATGTTGTAGTTGATCGCCAGCAGCACCACCACATTGCTGTAAACGTAATGGTCGATCGAGTCGGGCCAGGGCTGATCACCGGCGCGCGCCATCTCGTCGGCGCTGAAGATCCGACGCGGACCGGGCCAGACCCATTGGCTCCAATCGAGCTTGAGCTTCTGAGGGTCTTTTTCAGCAGGAGGTGTGGATGAGCATCGCATGGCCGGCAGTCTAGGCCAGCCGCAGCGCCACAAGGCCGGGCATGCGGCGAATGGCGGAATGCGGCGGCGAATGGACCGCTCAGCCCTTCAGCCTGCCGAAGCGGCCATGGTCATCAATTCACCACCCACAAAGACTTTGAGCTCGCCGGGCTGGAAGGCCACCCAAGGCTCATCCCGGGTCAGCGGCTCGGTGGCAATGATGGCCACGCGGTCTTGCGAGGTGGTGTGCGCCGCGAAGTCCACGCTCATGTCTTCGTCTTGCAAATGCACCCGGCCAAAGGGGTGGGCGCGCAGCAGGTAATGCAGATGGGTCGAACCATGCGCCCACAAGGCCTGCCCGTTGGAGAGCAGCATATTGAAGGTGCCAAAGGCATTCAGCTGCGGCATCAGCTCCGCCAGCGTGCGGGTCAGCTCGGCAATGCTGGGCACATCGCAATGCGCCTTGGCCAACTCCTGCATCAGCCAGCAAAAGGCGCGCTCGCTGTCGGTCTGGCCGACGGGTTTGAAGGCCGCGTGCAGGCGTGGCTCAAAGTCCTTCAGATTGCCGTTGTGAGCAAACACCCAGTAGCGGCCCCACAGCTCACGCTGAAAGGGATGGGTGTTCTCCAACGAGACCTGGCCTTGCGTGGCTTTGCGGATATGGGCGATGACGTTGTCGCTCTTGATCGGATAACGCTGCACCAACTCGGCCAAGGGCGAAACGCGCGCGCTGTGGTGGTCCACAAAATGGCGCAGGCCGCGACCCTCGAAGAAGGCGATGCCGAAGCCGTCCTTGTGTTCATCGGCGCGATTGGCCAAACCGGTGAAGCTGAACATCACATCGGTGGGCACATTGGCATTCATGCCGAGCAGTTGGCACATGGCAACTCAACCTTCAAAAAACAGACGTTTGATGCCCTTCAGGCTGATCAAGTTGCCAGGATTGCTGGTCTCGTTCAAGACCCCGCTCATGCGGCGACGCAGGCGCTCGCTCTTGTTGCCGCGCCAGATCAAGAGGTCGATCAACCAGGGGTGAGCATTGACCTTGTTGGCGCGCTCGTACAGATCGAACTTGGGCTTCAATGCGCGCAAGCTCTCTTCATAGGCCGCCCGTACCTGGGCCTCGTCCCAAGCCTTGCTGCGGCCGGCCAGTACCGCGTCCGCGGCCAGAATGCCGGTCTCCATGGCCTTGCCAATGCCTTCGCCGGTGAAGGAGTAAGTGCTGCCAGCCGCTTCGCCCGTGGCCAAGAGGCCGGGCCGACTCCATTTGGCGCCGCTGAGCGTGCAACGCAGCGGTGCGCCTTTCAGGTCACCGAGCAACTCGCCTTCTCGCATCAGCTCCGCAGCCGGCGGGTAATGCTCGACAAAGGCGTCGAAGATCTTGCGCAGGTTCAACTCTTTCTTGGCGCCCTTGCCGCCGACCGCTTTGTGGCTGTCGGTCACGCCCACGCCAATATTGAAACAGCCATCCGGCGCCGGGAAGATCCAGCCATAGCCCGGTTGCACCGCCTTGCACCAGACCACCTCCATGGCCTTGATGCGCCCCACCAGCGACGGCGCACGCACATAACCCCGTAAAGCCACGCCACTGGGCGTGTGACGTTCGCAAAGGCCAGCGGCCGTCAGCGCCTTAGGCACCGCACCGGTCGCCAGGATCACCCAGTCGGCGCGTAGTTCCTGCTGCGCATCACCCACCTTCAGCTGCGCGCCGATGACGCGTTGCTGCGCTGCATCCAGTAGCGGCGCTTCAAAACGCACCGGCGCAAAGAACTTGGCACCTGCCTCCTGAGCGCCAGCGCAGAGAATTTCATCCAACTGCTGGCGCGGCAACACGGCCAAGGTCCCCGGCACATCGATGCGCCCGCCACGCGGCCCGATACAGGCCACGTGAGAGACCGGCTCGGCGCGCGCCATGACGCGTTCCAAGAGGCCCAATCGCGCCAAGGCGGCATGGGCATCGGGGATCAGGCCGTCGCCACAAATCTTGTCGCGCCCTTGCGGCTGCTGGTCCACCACCACCACATCAACGCCCGCCTTTGCCAACACCCGCGCACAGGCGCTGCCAGCTGGGCCCGCGCCAATGATCAAGACTTCGCAAGCATTCGGGAGCGCTGCGGGGGAATTCTGGAATAAGTGTTCTGACTGAGGCATGGCGCGCGGATCGTTCCGATTCTTCTTTTGCAGCTGCAAGAGGGGGGATTCTAGGAGGCTTATTCACTGGGCCATCGCAGTTCTGCGCATGAGCAAGAGCACCGACTGGAGCCGGGCCAGCCATAAAAAAACCCGCCACAGCGCAAGGCCGAGGCGGGTTCGAGAGGGCGCCCTCAGGCGCCCCTTTTGTCAACTGCGCTTAGAAGCTGTAGCGCACGCCAGCATAGTAGCGGCGGCCGATCGCGTCGTAGGTGCCCGCGTCGGTTTCAGCACCGGTGGTGTTGCCTGGCAAACCGCTGATGATGGCAGGCGGCGTGGTGTCAAACAGATTGTTGATGCCACCATAGAGTTGGAAGCCCTTGGCGAACTTGTAGCTCATTTGCAGGTCGGTGTAGACCTTGGCCTTGATCTCGCCAAACATCTTCTGGTTTTCACGCGCGGTGCGGATCACCTTGTCGTTCTCGTCCGTCGTATCCGAGAAGGCTTGGTCATCCAGATAGGCGTGGCCGATATAGGTCACAGAAGCCTGGACACCAAACGCGCCGCGGTCATAGCCAACGTTCAAGACCCAACGGTTGCGAGAAGAACCGACTTCACCTTGCGAGTAGTCAGGTGCTTCACCCGCCTTCGCGGTCAAGGAGGACTTGATCAGGTAGGTGTAGGCCAAACGGCTGTTCAGCTGACCATCGGCCAACTTCATGGCGTGGTTGACGGTCAAGTCAACACCGCTGGTGGCACGGCTACCCGCATTGATATTGGCTTGGTTGATCAGCGCGAGCGAGCCAGCGCTGAGTGCGCCCAGGGCGGTCGGGCGACGCTTCACGTCCTTGCAATACGAAGCCACGCCGGCGTAGCACTGATTCAGTGTCAGCTGACGACCCGGAGTCGAGATCGCGTCATCGATCTTGATGTCGAAGTAGTCAGCGGTGAAGCTGAAGTTCTTCAGGTAATCAATGCCCTTGGGAGAGAAGATCACGCCCAGGGTGTTGGACTTGCCCTTCTCTGCCTTCAGGCTGGTGCTGCCGAAGTCGTAACCGCTGATGCTTTGCGAATCAGGCTGCGACACGGTGAACTTGCCATTGGCAGCAATGTTCTCCATGACTCCGGGGTCCTTGCGGCAGAGGTCATCCTTCGCGCCCACGGAGGTCGCTGTCACGCCCTTGCAGGGATCAGCAATGCCGGTGGGGAAGGTCTGATTGCCGCCCTGGAACAACTCACCAATATTGGGTGCACGAGTCGACACGGCCGTTGTGCCACGCACACGGACCATCGAGTTCAGGGCCCAATCCAAGCCAGCGTTCCAGCTCGTCACATTGCCCACAGTCGAGTACTTGCCGAAACGCACGGCCGCGTTCGCATCCAAGGCCTTCACGAAAGGCAGATCCTTCAGCAGCGGTGCACGCACCTCGCCGAAGACTTCCTTCACATTGAATTCGCCTTCTGTGATGGGGCGGGCGTTGCCCAAGTTCAAACCGGCCTGAGTCAGCGCATCGGCCTCGTCACGCGACTTTTCCTTGCGGTACTCGGCACCGAAGGCCACACCCACCAAACCTGCGGGCAGGCTGAAAGGCTCACCCGACACGGTCGCGCCTGCAAAAGTCTGCTCCACCTTGGTCATCAAAGTGCCGTCAGCGCGCACGTACTTGGCAGCCTCAGGGCTGATCGAACCCTTGCCGAACACATTGATCGGCACGCAACCTTGAGCACGAGCCAGCGGATCACGGCAGATCGCCTTGCCATTGGCATCAGGAATGGCTTCCAGCGCGTTGCGGAAGTTGGCCGCATTGACTTGGCCAGTGCTGTGCTGGGCTTCCTTGGTGAAACCATGCGCGGCATAGGCTTCATAAGTCCAGACCTTGCTCAGGTCACCCTTCAAGCCGGCCAAGATGCGGAAGGTGTCACGCTCAGCGCGAGCACCGCGGTTGTCGATTTCCGACAAACGGCGGGTGAAGTTGTAGTCCTTGGCACCGTCCTTGTCGCGGTCAGTGGCGAGGTTGTAGATGTAGTCCGGCACCAGCGGGTTGCGGGTCATCTTGCCGTTCACCATGAATTCGGCCGGCACGTAGAAGCCACCCGAGTAGATCGGGTTGGAGCCACCGGTGGAGTCCACAGCAAAAGGCTCGATCTGAGTCTTGGTGCTGGTGGCTGCGTAGGTGCTTTCAAAGAACAGCGAGTGCGAGTCGTTCAGAGCCTTCTCACCGTTCGCAGCCAGCAGCAGACGATCGGTAGGAATCGCAGTCTGGCGCAACGCATTGCGGTTGAAACCCAGGTCGCCGGTGTAAGGCACTTCCTTGCCGGACGGGTCGTAGGTGTAGTTAGCGGCCTTGCCGTTAGCGCCGGTGTAGAAGAAACGGCCTTGCGGCGTGAAGGACGAGTACGCGGGACGGTTCACCGTCGCGATGTCCGACGCTTCGCCGGTCAGCGCGAACTGAGACAGTTGGTCCTCAGCCGAGCGTTCGCGATTGGCCGAGTACACGGCGCCTTGCTGGCTGATCGAGAAGTGAGCCATGATGTTGTCGCGGCCGTCCGCCGAGCTCACGCCCGTGGTCGCGCTGAACTTCTTGACCTTGTCGTCATTTTTCTGGCTTTGGCCGACTTGAGCGTCCAGCATCAAGCCGGAATAGCCCTTCTTCAGAACCAGGTTCACCACGCCGGCGACAGCGTCAGAACCATAGGCGGCCGAAGCGCCACCGGTCATAACTTCAACGCGCTCGATAAAGTCGGTCGGAATGGTGTTCAAGTCAACGGTAGCCGAACCCGAGATACCAGCCACATAACGCCGACCATTGACGAGCAACAGGGTGCGGTCGGCGCCCAGATTGCGCAGGTCGACGGTGGCCACGCCGCCAGCCGAGGTGCTGAAGTTGGAGTTGGTACGGCTGATACCGGGAGTACCGAACACGGGGCTCTTCAGCAGCAACTCTTGCAGATTGGTCACGCCCGAAGCAGCGATGTCTGCCGAGGTCATGACCTGGATCGGCGCAGGCGATGCTGCATTGACCGACAAGATGCGCGAACCTGTCACCTCCACACGCTCGATTTGTTGAGCTTGGGGCGCGGTCTGGGCCATTGCGCTGGCGCCGATGGCGCTCACAGCGAGGAATGTTGCAGCGCCGATGGCACTGACTTTGTATTGCTTCAACATGGAATGACTTCTCCGGAATTCTTGGTGGATGACCAAACAAACAATGGCCCGCTACTGCGCCCCGTCGGGTAGACGGCAAGCCACTGGTTTGCCATTGCCGCGGCGAGTCTATGGACTGAAGGAGCCCGATCCCCACGGGGTCAACACCTGTCGGTCACCCACCACAAACTTTCAGCCGGTCCGTTTTTTTAGTGTAGTCAATTCGTTTTTGCGCGAATGACGCACATAGGTTTACGAGCATTGACTTTTTTCATGACTTTTGGCTCTTGTCCAAAATGAAAAGCCATAAAACACCATGCGTTTACGAAACTTTACGGTGAAGAATCTTTCGATCGAATAGCTGTAGTCGTGCGACTGACGCACAAGCCATCTTGAGCCAATCGCTTTCGCAGCTTTCCCGAGACGAAAAACAGGGACCATTGCCTCTCGGGACGATCACTAATTCACCACTCACGCACTCGAAACACCGCATTTGAGAATATTCAGACAATAAAAAACGGCCCCGAAGGGCCGTTTCATGAAGGCTGTTGACCTTGCTCGATCAGAACTTTTGACCGTAACGGACGTAGTAGAAACGTCCTGGAATGTTGTACTGCGGGTCAAACGTGTTGTTCGCAGTAGCGTAGGACAGTGGTGGGTCCTGATTCAGAACGTTGTTCACACCCAGTGTGAACTTGCCCTTCCAAGGCGCTTGGTAAGACAACGAGATGTCGTGATAGAAGGTCGCGCGAATCTTGTTCTTCGCGTTTTCTGTGGCTGTGGAAGGGATCGAACACAGATCTTCACGACCGATATTGGCCACCTTGCTGCAATCTTCGATTTGTTCGCCGTAGTAACGCGAACCCAGAGTTGCACCGAAGTCACCCATCGTCCAGTTGACGTTCAAGTTGCTACGGAAGCGCCAGTAGTTATCGCGGTCGAAGTACTTGCCGACCAGGTTCTCACCGCTATCGTCGATGTAGTTCTTCATGTAGGTGCTATCCCACACCACACCAAAGTTACCAAACGAAGTCTTGGGCAAACGGTAGTTCACCGTCATGTCATAGCCTTCGACCTTGGTCGTCGCATAGTTCAGGCCAGCCGACAACAAGGTGTTGATGGTGCCGCCAGGATTACGCGAGTACAGGCCACAAGCTGCTGCTTGGTTTTCCTTGATGCAACGATCCAAGATGGTCTGAGCACCCAAGGAATTGATACCGTCCTTGATGTTGATTTGCCACCAGTCCAGCGACACGTCAAAGCCAGTAACAAAGCCAGGAGCCCAAACAAAGCCCAGGGTTTTGGTCGTCGAAGACTCAGGCTTCAGATTGGTGTTGCCGCCAACGCTGATGCGAATCTGCGAGTTGCCTTGGTCGTAGCCGCCAACAGGCACGCCTTGCGCATGGCAACGGCCCTTCTGCTCATCGGTCAGGTTCTTGTAGCCACCACCGTTAGTCGACGAGCAAGGATCACCAATGGTCGGGAAGCTATCCGAGACGCCTTGATACAACTCTGTGATCGAAGGAGCACGGAAGCCCTGACCCCAGTTACCGCGCAGCAGCAGGCTGTCGGCGACTTGCCAGCGCAGACCGGCCTTGCTGTTGGTGGTGTTGCCGAAGTTGGAGTAGTCGGAATAGCGCGATGCCACCGACAGATCCAGAGTCTTGACAAACGGCAGGCCCTTCAACAACGGCACCGACAATTCGACGTAAGCTTCCTTCACGCTGTAGGAGCCATCAGTCGGAGTACGCGCATTACCCGTGGTGTTGCCTGATGCAATCAGCGCATCAGGACGATCGAAGCCCGACTCGGAACGACGCTCCACGCCAACAGCAATCGAGGCCATACCGGCAGGCAACTTCACCAGATCGCCAGACAAGTTGGCGTAGGTCTGGGACATGGTGTAGCCACGCAGGTCATGCGCTTCGAAGCTGGTGTAAGCCAGCATGTCCTTGGTGATGGAACCCACACCACCCAGCAGGTTCATAGGAACGCAGCCGTTGACACGAGTGGCAAGATTGCCGGCAACGCTGACGCAAGTTGGGTTACCCGCGGCATCGCGCATCGAGGGGCCAAGGGCCGAACGCATGGCCAGCAGATTGAACAGACCATTGGTCGTATCTTGCTGGCTGTTGCGGCCGTAAGTACCGCCCACGTCCCAGCTGAAGTCACGATCCAGAACTGTGAAGCTGCCTTCCAAACCAATGTTGTAGGCGCTGGTGTTAACATCTTGAGTAAACGAACGGCCACCTGTTTCAACGGCACGACGCTGCACCCGCGACACATCCAAGCCGAAGGGGTTGTACATGCTGTCCTTGCTGATCGCGATCGTCTTCGGGATCGCTCCAGCGCCAGGGCCGGTACCCAAAACGATAGGCATCGCAGCCAACAGCTGCTCAGATTGACGGTTATTGAAAACCGCCATCATGGACAAAGTGACCTTGTCGTTGATGTCGTACTGCACACGACCAAACACCGACTTACGCTCTTGCGGCGTCACCAGGTAGTTGTCGGGAGCAAAGTTGTAGTTGTCAGCGCCGCTGTAAGCGCGCCAGTCAGTGCCCACCTTGCCCGGATCGTAAGTGAATTGACCGGCGGCACCGCCAGGACGAGATTCACCGCCGGTGCAAAGACCCGTCACGGAATTGAAGCTGCCCTTGCAAAGACCGAAGCGGCCACCAGGAATGGTGGAGCTACCCAGTGCGACGCCGGTTTGGTAGACGGGCTCTGCCGAGACGGCACGAGCGCCTGCGCCCAAGGAGTCTTCCTTGACGTAAGCCATACCCAAGATCGCACGGACATTGCCGGTCGAGCCGCCAATGGTCAGGTCAACAGATTTACGCTGTCCGTCGCCCTTGTCATATTGACCGGCGTAACCGTTGAATTCAGCGCCTTCGAAGTTCTTGCGCAGAATCACGTTCACCACGCCGGCAATGGCGTCAGAGCCGTAAGTTGCCGAAGCGCCATCCTTCAAAACGTCAATACGCTCAACCGCTGCGGTCGGGATGGTGTTCAGGTCGACAGCGCCGCCCAGGCCTGTGCCGCCAACCCAGCGCTTGCCATTCACCAACACCAAGGTGCGGCTGGAGCCCAAATTACGCAAGCTAACGCGGGTTTCGCCGTTACCGCCGTTGTTGTAGGTGGAATTCAGTGTCGAACCGTTCGTGCTGATGTGCTGAATCATCTCGCCCACGGACGACAGGCCAGACGCCTGCAGCGCTTCTTTATTCAGCGAGAAGACGGGCTGCGAGCTCTCAGCATCGATGCGCTTGATGCGGCTACCGGTGATTTCGATACGCTCCAGGCTTGCGGCCTCCTGGGCCATAGCTGGGGATGCAGCTGCACTGATTGCAGCCAGCACAGCAACGCTGACTACCTTGCGTTTGAACATGTAGGACTCCTGTCGGATGAAAATTGCTGGGCTTCTGGTTGAAGCCCCGGCATGAACCCAATGCCGTGCCTAAAGTCACGGTCTCGAGAGAGGTTGCCAGTGTGAAGAAAAATTTCCGAGGAGCCTTACGGGTTCGTCCCTATTGAGCGACGCTTTCAGCTGGGACCCGCCAAATTGGCCCGCCAAGTCAGGTGAAACGATAGGTAAAAACCGCCTGAAACCGGGGGGGCGAGTGTTGCGCCGCTGCGACGACTCTCTCTTGCACGCGAAGAAAACCCTCGATTTTTTCGGGTACTGGTCGGGGCTCGGCGAGCAGTCGAGCGCTCGAGTTACTCGATACGACGAACTCGCGGCGAGGTATTCAGGCCATCGACCTCTAAGTAGAAAGCGCCAAGCATGCCTCGTCGAATGGTGACCTTGCGGGCTCCGCTGCGAATGCTGACCGTGCTGCCATCGACGACTTGCCAGACCTGCCCGTTGTCCAATCGAATGCGTTGATTGGGTAGCCAACCATCGAAACCAGCACCGACGGCGCTCTGCAACGTCGTCAAATCACTCGACGCGTCTTTGGTGGGCAAACCGAACTTGATAGCAGGGTCAGATTGGATGGCTGCCAAGGGAGTTGGGGCGGACACTGGAGATGCAATCTCGGTCGACAGACTCGGCCGGGCGCTGGTTGGTCCAAACTTCACACCGATCGCAATTGCGTCGTAACAGGCCAACCGAGCCTTGTCCTCGCTCAACCTTCGACAGCTGAGCAAAGCCTCGTCTTGAGCAAATGCGGTTGAGGTCAGGGCAAAGAAGATGAGGGGGGAGACTCGCATGCCCGCAAGCCTACCAGCTGCTATCAAGCTTGAGCCTCCGCTTTGACCCGCAAACGCCACGCATGCAGCAGCGGCTCGGTGTAACCACTTGGCTGAACCATGCCCTTGAACACCAGATCAAGCGCCGCTTGATAGGCCGCCGAAGTTTCGAAATGCCCGGCCATCGGCTTGTAAAGCGAATCGCCCGCGTTTTGCCCGTCCACCACAGCCGCCATGCGCTGGAAGGTCTCGTTGACTTGTGCGGCGCTGCAAACGCCGTGATGCAGCCAGTTCGCAATGTGCTGACTGGAAATGCGCAGCGTGGCCCTATCCTCCATCAAGCCGACATTGTGAATGTCCGGCACTTTGGAGCAGCCCACGCCCTGATCCACCCAGCGCACCACGTAGCCCAAGATGCCTTGCGCGTTGTTGTCCAGCTCTTGCTGAATCTCGGCGGCCGTCCATTCGGCCTTGGCGACCACCGGAACCTGCAGCAGCTTGTCCAAAATGGCGTGACGCTCGGCATCGGCGTCGATCTTCTCCAATTCCTGCTGCACTGCGGCCACATTGACCTGGTGGTAATGCAAGGCATGCAGGATCGCAGCGGTGGGTGACGGCACCCAGGCGGTGTTGGCGCCGGCCTTGGGGTGGCCGATTTTTTGTTCCAGCATGGCCGCCATCAGGTCCGGCATGGCCCACATGCCTTTGCCGATCTGGGCGCGACCGCGCAGACCGCAGCTCAGGCCGGTCAGCACATTGCTGCGCTCGTAGGCGGCAATCCAGGCGCTGGTTTTCATATCGCCCTTGCGGAACATCGGGCCGGCCCACATGGCGGTGTGCATCTCGTCGCCGGTGCGGTCCAGGAAGCCAGTGTTGATGAAGGCCACGCGGGCGGCCGCGGCAGCGATGCAGGCCTTCAAATTGACGCTGGTGCGGCGCTCTTCGTCCATGATGCCCAGCTTGACGGTGTTCTCGGGCAAGCCCAGCATCGCTTCAACGCGGCCAAAGATCTCCGAGGCAAAGGCCACCTCGGCCGGGCCGTGCATTTTCGGCTTGACGATGTAGACCGAGCCGGTGCGGCTATTGCCCTTGCGTTGCAGGTCATGAATGGCAATCGTCGTGGTGATGACCGCGTCCATGATGCCTTCGGGGATCTCCCGGCCGTCGGCGTAAAGAATGGCCGGATTGGTCATCAAATGGCCGACATTGCGCACGAACATCAGCGAACGGCCATGCAAGATCACCTGGCCGCCGGCAGCACCGGTGTAGATACGGTCGGGATTCAGGCTGCGCGAGAAGGTCTTGCCGCCCTTGCTGACCTCTTCGGTCAGCGTGCCCTTCAGAATGCCCAGCCAATTGCCATAGGCCAGCACCTTGTCGTCGGCGTCCACCACGGCGACCGAGTCTTCCAGATCCAAAATGGTCGAAAGCGCGGCTTCCAGCACCAAGTCACTGACACCGGCGAGGTCGCTCTTGCCGATCGCCGTGCTGCGGTCGATTTGAAGGTCCAGATGCAGACCGTTGTGGCGCAGCAGCACCGAGCTGGGCGCGCTGGCCTCGCCTTGATAGCCGATGAACTGGGCCGGGTCGGCCAGGCCGGTCGAGTTGGAGCCCTGGGCCACCACCAATCGGCCGGCTTCCACGCGGTAGCCGGTCGCATCCTTGTGCGAGCCTTGTGCCAGCGGCGCCGCCTGGTCCAGCACCTGACGGGCATAGGCGATCACCTTGGCGCCGCGCACCGGGTTATAACGGCCAGCCTTCTCGGCACCGTCGGTCTCGGGAATGGCATCGGTGCCGTAGAGCGCGTCATACAGCGAGCCCCAGCGTGCGTTGGCGGCATTCAAGGCATAGCGGGCATTCAGAATCGGCACCACCAACTGCGGGCCGGCTTGCACGGCCAGTTCGGCGTCCACATTGGAGGTGCTGATCTGCACCGCACCGGGCGGTGGCACCAGGTAGCCGATGTTCTCCAAATGGGCCCGGTAGGCCGGCATGTCGGTGATGGGCCCGGGGTGGGCGCGATGCCAGGCATCCATCTCGGTCTGCAGGCGGTCACGCTCGGCCAGCAAGGCGATGTTCTTCGGCGCCAAGTCTCGGACGATGGCATCAAAGCCGGCCCAGAAGGCGGCACTGGCGACGCCGGTGCCTGGCAGCACGCGGTCTTCAATGAAACGGTACAGCGGCGTGGCAACTTGCAGACTGTGGACGGTGGTGCGTGCGGTCATGGCCTAAGTCCTCGACAGAGATGAAATGGAAACGGGATGAGTCTGAATTTATGCCAATTTGAATGAGGGATTCATGCGCAGCCACGCATTGAATCAATGACAAAAACGCACAAATAGATCGGAAAACCAATTTTTTAGAGCGGCCAGGTAGCAGAATCAGGCTCCATGGATCGCCTCAAGCAAATCGAGTCCTTTGTCAGCGTGGCCAGCAAAGGCAGCCTGACCGCTGCCGCCGCACTCGAAGGCGTAGCCCCCGCCGTGATGGGCCGCCGCATTGATGCGCTGGAAGCGCGCTTGGGTGTCAAGCTGCTGGTGCGCACCACCCGACGCATCACGCTGACCCACGAAGGCAGCGCTTTTCTGGAGGACTGCCAACGCCTGCTGGTGGACTTCAACAATGCCGAGGCCAGCGTCAGCGCCGGCGGCGTCAAGGCCAGCGGCCATCTGCGCATCACCGCGCCGGCCGGCTTTGGCCGTCGCCATGTGGCACCGCTGCTTCCGGAATTTCTGGCTCTGCACCCGGAAGTCAGCGTGTCGCTGAATCTGAGCGATCGGGTGGTGGACATTGCCGGCGAAGGCTTTGACTGCGCGGTGCGTGTGGGCGACCTGCCCGACTCCAGCCTGGTCAGCATGCGCCTGGCCGACAACCGCCGCCTGTGCGTGGGCGCCCCCAGTTACTTGAAGCGTGCCGGCTTGCCCCAACACCCCAGCGATCTGGCGAGACACTCTTGCCTCACGCTGAGTTCTGACGCCAGCCAGACGCGTGGCTGGGCCTTCTTGATTGATGAACAAGTGGTGTTCTCGCGCCCCAGCGGCCGGCTGGATTGCAGCGACGGCCAAGTGCTGCACGACTGGTGCCTGGCCGGCCTGGGTTTGGCTTGGCGCAGCACCTGGGAGGTCGAGGGTGACATCCAGGCCGGCCGCCTGCAAACGGTGCTGGACGCCTTTGCCGCGCCACCCAACGGCATTTACGCCTTGGTGCCGCAGCGCAAGCATTTGCCGCTGCGGGTGCGGCTGTGGATCGACTTTCTCAAACACCATTACGCCAAGCCCGACTACTGGCTGAACGCCGCCCGCTCGCTGGCCTGATTTTTCTCGCTGTCTTGCCACTCCATTGCCATGCACCTCGAAGCCCTGCTCGCTTTTGCCCATATCGCCGCCATCCTGACCCTGGTGGTCTTCATCAGCAGTCAGGCCGCACTTTGCCGGGTGGAGTGGTTGAACGCTGCCGTGCTGAAACGCCTGCGCGTGCTGGACCGGATCTACCTGATCGCACTCGCGTTGGTGGCGGTCAGCGGGCTGGCGCGCACGATCTAGGGGCTCAAGAGTGCCCACTGGTATCTCGAACAGCCGCTCTGGTGGGCCAAGTTTTTGATGCTGGGCTTGATCTTCGTGATGTCGCTGAAGCCCAGCTTGGCCTTCAAACGCTGGAATCGGCAGCTCGAAACCGAGGGCAGCCTACCGCCCGAGGCCGAGATCAAAGCAGTGCGCACACTGATCATGCGCGCGGCTCATTTCTTGGTCTTGATCCCGGTGGCTGGGGTCATGTTGGCGCGCGGCTTGGGCACGCACCGAGGCTCAGTCGCCGGAAGACTCGGCCCACTTCGCATCAGGTCGCCACTGCTGCACCCAGGCCGGCAATTGTTCGGCGGGCATGGGGCGGGCAATGCCAAAGCCCTGAGCCAAAGTGCAGCCCAAGGCAATCAGCAAGACGCCGTGCTCGGCCGTCTCGACGCCCTCGGCAATCACCGTGCAACCAAAAGCCTGGGCCATGCCAATGACGCTTTTTAGGATGGCGATATCGACCGGGTTGTCCAACATATCGCGCACAAAGCTCTGGTCGATTTTCAGCTGCACCACCGGCAGGCGCTTCAAATAGGTCAGCGAGGAATAGCCGGTGCCAAAGTCATCCAGCGCGAATCCCACCCCCAGCGCCTTGCACTCGTTCATCAGCTGCACCACATGCACCATGTCGTTGAGAGCCGAGGTCTCCAAGACCTCCAACTCCAGGCCGGCCGGGTCAGCCGCCGGGTGCTTGGCCAGCAACTGGCGCAAACGGGCGACAAAATCAGCTTGCAGCAACTGCCGTGCCCCGATATTCACACTGACCGGCAAGACCAGCCCCTGTTGGAGCCACGCCTCCTGATGGCGCAAAGCCGTATCGATCACCCATTCCCCAAGCTCGATGGCCAAGGGGTGGTCTTCAATCACCGGCAAGAACGTCGCCGGCGCAAGCAGGCCGCGCTCTGGATGCTGCCAACGGATCAAGGCCTCGGCACCGAGCACGCGCCCCGCCACCATGTCCACCTTGGGCTGGAAATAAAGCAGGAATTCTTCCTTATGGAGGGCCTGGCGAATGCGCTGCAGGCTTTCATGGTGGCCGCGCGCATGGCGATCCTGCTCGGCATCAAAGACGTGATAGCGGTTCTTGCCCGCCAACTTGGCTTGGTACATGGCTTGATCGGCCTGACGCAGCAATTGATCGGCATCGATCTCAACGCCTTGCGGATAAAAAGTCACGCCTAAGCTGCCGGACACCTGCAAGTTACACCCCGCCACGCGCAGCGGTTGCGCGGCAGCGGCCAATAAGCGGTTCAGCATGGGTTGGCTGGATGACTCATCGGCCAAGTCGACCAGCACCGCCACAAACTCGTCCCCCCCCAAGCGACCCAAGGTGTCGCCCTCACGCAGTGACTTCTTCATGTGGTCGGCCACAGCAATCAACATCTGGTCACCGATTTCATGCCCATGGTGATCATTGATGGCTTTGAAACCATCCAAGTCCAGGTACACCACCGCCAGCTTGAGCCCACTGCGCTGCGCTTGCGACATGGCTTGCTGCAGACGATCCGCCATCAAAAGGCGATTGGGCAAATGCGTCAAGGCATCAAAATGAGCCAGGTGCCGCAACTTGGCCTCTTGAGCGCGCTGCACTGTCACATCCGAAAACAGCGACACATAGTTGACCGTGTGCCCAACTGTATTCGGCACGGCAATGATGGTCTGCATGGACTCAAACAGCTCACCGCTCTTGCGTCGATTCCAAACATCCAACTGCGCGTGACCGAAGTCTCGCAACTCAGCAAACATAGCGCGGTAGATTGACGCACTCTGGCGCCCGCTGCTGAGCAAGCGCGGATTGCGCCCGATCACCTCGCGCGCCTCATAGCCTGTGATGCGACTGAAGGCTTCGTTGACCGTCAAAATGGTGCCGTCCGGCGAGGTGATCATGATGCCCTCGCGGGCATGGGTGAACACCTTGGCAGCCAAGGCATTGGCCTGCTCGGAACGCTTGCGATCTTCAATGTCCATCACGGCCAGCAACATCAGGGCCTCGCCGCCTTCGCCGAGCGCGGCATTGGCCTGCATCTGTACCCAGCGCAAGCCGCCGCCCGGCTCTCGCAGGCGCAGCTCAAAGGACTGCGGCTCGCCGCTGCGCTGCAAGAGCAGCCGATGGCGGTAAAAAATGTCTTGGTCGTCGGGACAGATATGCGCGGACAAGCGATGCCGCAGCAGATGAGCACGAGGCATGCCCAAAAGGGAAGCCAGGGCCAGATTGATCTGCTCGATCATGCCGGCCTCGCCCAGACTGCAATAACCCACCGGCGCCAAGTCATACAAATCGAAATAGCGCGAGCGCGAAGCCTCCAGTGCCAGTTGCGAGCTGCGCAGCTCTTCGTTTTGCATCTCCAATTCGATTTGATGCACTTGCAGCTCGTGCAAAACCGATTCGGCAACCAAGACCGGGTTCTCGCCCGTGGCTTGCCCGAGGCCACCAAGCAACAAAGCCTCGGCACGCTCACGCAGACGAGCTGCCGAAGCAAGGTCTTTTGCAAAGCCGCCAGATGAACTCATGGGCTAACCGTTCAAACCTACAAGGAAGGAAGCGGCTTGACAGACGTCAAGCAACGCTCGGTGCTGGCCACAGCATAGTTGCGCCCTTCGCTATCGCGCAAGAGCAAGGTGGTCAACGTCACGTCCAAGGTCACCCCCGCCTTGTTGAGGCGCTGGGTTCGCAGCGGCAATGTTTGGTCACTGCGCAGCAACTCCTCCAGGCCCTGCGCGCGCAGCGAGACCGGCACCCGGTCACACAGATTCATGGCCAGGGCTTCGGCTTCGCTCCAGCCGTAAAGCTGTGTGGCAGCCGGGTTCCAGGCCAGGATGCGGCCGCTCAAGTCCTGCACGACCACCGCGTCAGCGGCGTCACGCACCACCACAGCCAAGCGCGTCAGCGAGTGAGCATCATGCAGTTGCTGCCGCGCCCGCACCATATCGCTGATATCCACAAAAGAGATCACCGCCCCTTCGATCACATTGTCTAGGGTTCGGTAGGGCTGTATGCGCATGGTGCACCAGCGCCCCTCGGTGGTTTCGACCTCGATGGACTTGGGCATCAAGCTGTCCAGCACCGCTTGCACATCGGGCACCAGTCGGTCATAGCCGACCAGCTTGGAGACCAAATGCCCGACCGGGCGCCCGGTGTCACTCTGAATCAAATGAATGAACTGGGTGGCCGCCGGCGTGAAGCGAAGAATGCGCAGCTGGTGGTCCACAAACACAGTGCCAATGCCGGTGCCGGCCAGCAGATTGTTCATGTCATTGTTGGCGCGAGACAGGTCCACCACCTTGGTGTTCAGCTCGGTATTGACGGTGGCCAACTCCTCGTTGACCGACTGCAACTCTTCTTTGGAGGTTTCCAGCTCTTCATTGGCAGACTGCAGCTCTTCGTTGACCGACTGCATCTCCTCGTTGGCCGACTTCAGCTCTTCATTGGCGCTTTCCAATTCTTCTTGGGTGCTTTGCAGGTATTCATCCTTGGCGCGCAACTCGCGCTCCAACTCCTCCACCCGATTTCTCAGGCTCGTTAACAAACGGGCTGAATCGTCCAGGGGCGAGGCCGCAAGGCTGCCCGGCACCGAGCCTTCGCCAGCCTCTGAAGGCGCAAGGGTCACCAGCGGCTCGGCCTCGACGGGGGCGCCGGGAGCCTCCTCCAAAATCACCAAAAACAAACTGGCCTGCGGCGACTGGGAAGCCGCCTGAATAACCGGCCGCACGGTCAAATTGACAGAGACGACATGGCTGTTGCTGCGCACCCGCAGGCCCGTCAGCTTGACCGTATCTTTCAGCGTGACGGCCTTGTGCAAGGCCATGCTGAGCTCATGGCGCAAGCCTTCCCGCGCCATCTTCAAAATATTGTTGACCCCCACCTCACCCGGCGCCAACTCGAGAAACAAGCCGGTACGCCCGTGCAGATAAAGAATGTCCCCCTGCTCATTGACCAAGGCGCCAGCCGGCACCACCTGGAGCAAGAGGGCTTGTTCGGTAAGTTCTCGCAAGGATGGCTTCATGGCATTCGCTGGCTGAGCGCCGCCACGCATGGGCACAGCGGCAGAACTGGCCCCAAGTGCGGCCAGGCGCAAGGCCGACAGCTGGGGCAATGAAACAGGCAATCGTCCGCTGCCCGGCCGCAGTTGACCCAAGACATCGGCTTGGCGACGAAACAGCTTGGCCTTGCGGTCCACCGGGTAGAACAAGGCATCGAATTCACCCACGCCTTCGCTGGAACCCAGAAACAAACAGCCGCCCGGTCTAAGCGCATAGTGGAACAGCGGAATCAAACGCTTTTGCAGCTCGCTGCCCAGATAAATCAGCAGATTGCGGCAGCTGATCATGTCGAGCTTGGAGAACGGCGGGTCCTTGATCAAATCATGTTCGGAGAAGACCAAGTGATCACGCAAGCTCTTGCGCACCCGGTAGCCGGAACCCTCGGTCTCGGCCACAAAGAACTGCGCCAAGCGCTCGGGCGAAACATGGGCGGCAATGCTGCTGGGGTAGCGTCCCTCGCGCGCACTGGCAATGGCCCGGCTGTCGATGTCCGAGGCGAAGACCTGCAAGCGGTAGTCCCCCGGCAGGCTTTTCAAATGCTCCAGCAAAAGCATGGCAATCGAATAAGCCTCTTCCCCGGTTGAGCAACCCGCCACCCAAACCCGAATCACCGAGCCAGGCTCTTTGCCCTCAAACAGGCTGGGTAGCCCCAATTGCGCCAGGGCTTGAAAGGCCTCGGGGTCACGGAAGAAGTTCGTCACGCCAATCAAAAGGTCGCGGAACAAGGCCTCCACCTCTGCCGGCGACTGCTGCAGGTAGCGCGCATAAGCCTCGACCGATTCGATCTGATGCACCGCCATGCGCCGATCAATACGCCGGCAAATGGTGGTGGGCTTGTAGTTGGAAAAATCGTGTCCGGTCTGCGCTCTCAACAAGACAAAGATTTTGCGAAGCTCAGACTCTTGCTTACCGCTGCTTTCGCTGGGCCGCAGTCGGGCACCGCCATGGCGGGCATAGGCCAGCAACTTGGCCCCCATGTCGGAAGCGGGCATTTCAAAGTCCACCACACCGGTGGCCAAGGCGGCACGTGGCATGCCGTCAAACTCGGCCGAGGCGGGCGACTGCACCAGCACCAATCCACCATGCGCCTTGATGTCCCGCAGGCCATGACTGCCATCACTGCCCGTCCCAGACAAGACGATGGCCACCGCCCGCTCGCCCAGATCCAGCGCCAGCGAGCGGAAAAAGAAATCAATCGGCAGACGGTGGCCACGTTTGGCCGCCGGCTCCAGCAATTGCAAGCGACCATTCAAACAGGCCATATCGCGATCAGGCGGGATCACATACACATGGTCAGCTTGCAGCAGCATGCCGTCTTCCACCTCCCGAACCGGCAGACGGGTATGGCGCTGAATCAACTCAGTCAAAAGGCTGTTGAAGTCAGGCGCCAGATGCTGCAAGAGCACCACCGCCATGCCCAGATCGGCTTGCGCCGAGAGGCCGGCAAAGAAGGCCTCAAAAGCTGCCAGCCCACCGGCCGATGCGCCCACCGCCACCACGGGTACGGGCAAGCCAGCAGCGCCCCCCACAGACGAGGGCTCGGTGCTCGTTGAAATCGCGGAGAGGCTAGGCCTGACGCCTTCGTTCATGAAGTCCTTTGATGGCGAGCATCCCGTTCGGGATGCGGGCCGCCGATTCTCACCTCAAACCATCAAGGTCCAGGCAGGCCGAAGAAAAGCGCCGCTGTAGAAATAGCGAAACCCTCGCGTGGAGGGTTTCTCATTTCATTCGAGGCCAAAGCCTAGCTTGCAAAGCCCGCCACGGGGCTTGCTTACTTGGCCGCAGCCGCGTCAGCCACGCACTTTTTCTCGAAGGCGGTCTTGGCGGCGCCGTGCAGCTTTTTCTCGGCTGACTTGGCGGCGCAGCTGGTCGCCGCATCATTGGCCGGGGCCGAAGCAGCGCCAGGGCCGCCATCGGCAGCGCACTTCTTGACGAAGCTGGTCTTGGCCGCGCCATGCAGCTTCTTCTCGACGGCCTGCGCTTCGCAAGCCGGGTTAGCGGCAGCGGGGTGATCGGCATTGCACTTCTTCAAAAAGCTGGTCTTGGCGGCGCCGGCCAGCTTTTTCTCGGCCGCCTGCGCGTCACAAGTCGCTTCGGCCGCATGAGCAGCCACACCGCCAAATGCCAGGGCCAACACCGTCACCAAACCAAACAGCTTCTTCATGGATCAATCCTCTTGAGTGAGTACAAAACGAACGCCCTGCGGCGAGTGCAAATTGAACGTTAGCGACATTCAAGCATGACAACGCGACAGACTCAAGACGGGTTTACATGATTCGGCGAGGATGGGCCAAAGACTCATGGGCGGCATGCAGGCGCCGCACCAGCACCTGAATGAAACCACGGTCAAAGCGGTGCTGGCATTCGGGGCTCAGCGAGCCCAATGACTCCGGCGTGAACGAGATCGTGGTGCAAATTTCACTGACCCGAACATCGGTGCTGTGCCGGCGCAAATCGGGGTTAGGCGCCAGATAGGCCATTTCGCCCACCGAGGTGCCCTGCCCCAGGCTGGCCACCTTGTTGCCGTCGCGGAACACCTCCACCGCGCCCTGCGCAATGATGTGAAAGGTATTGCCCTCTTGGCCTTTTTTGTAGAGCGCATGGTCAACCGGAAAGCGCCGCCAGCGCGCCCGGTGCACCACTTCCCACAACTCCACATCGCCAAAGTCGGCAAAGAACTCCAGTTCGCGCAACATATTGAAGCGCTCGGAATCCTTCACCTCATACAGCCTTGCCAGCGGCACCAGTTGCTTGGCCACCAACTCCGAGAGCGCTCGGCCAAAAGCCTCCCAGTCGGTATAACGTTCGGCGGGGTGTTTGGACAAGGCCTTCAGGATCACGCCGTCCAACTCGGCCGTCACGCCGCCGCGCAGGCCCACCAAGGTCGGCGCGGCTTGGTGGTAGATCTGGTGCATCAAGGCCATTTGATTGGGCGCATCAAAAGGCGGGCGGCCGGCGATCAGGTGATAGAGCACCGCGCCCAAGGCATAGATATCAGCGCGGCAGTCCACATCGCCGCCCTCGATCTGCTCCGGCGGCATATAAGCCAGCGAGCCCACCCGGTGCACCTGGGTCTGATCGGAGTTCAGGTTCAAGGCACTGCCAAAGTCGCTGACCTTCACATCAGTGACCTGGCCCTGGGTGTCCAACACGGCCAACAAATTCGCCGGTTTGACGTCCCGATGGATCAGACCCTGGCGGAACACATAGCTCAGCGCCATGGCGCACTTGAAGCCGAGCTCCACAATCTGGTCCAGCGGCAAGAGCCGGTCGCTGCGGCAAAAATGCTTCAGCGTGACGCCGGGCACATACTCCATCACCAGATAGGGCGAATCCTGCTCGGGCACCGCGTCGAGGATCTGCACCACATTCGGGTGCTGCAGGCGACCGGCCAGCGCCGCCTCGGCGGCATAAAAGCGCGAACTGAAGTCGCCTTGCTGGCCGAGCCGGCTGTTGCTGGCCCAAAAACGCATGCGTTTGATGGCGACCTCGGTCTGCCGAAATGCATCAAACGCCAAGAAGACATCGCTGGTCGCGCCCTCGCCCAAGCGCCGCAGCACCTTGTACTTGCCGATATAGGCGGGCAAGTCGGGGCTGGCTTCGAGGGGGAGGTCGAGGTCCGAGGACATGCCGAACATCATACGCAAGCAGGGGCTGTGGGCACCCGTAGAATTGCTGCATGATCCAAGCCAAGCACGACCTGCTCGCCGCCCTGGGCGAAGCCATCCAGGAAATCAGCCCCGGCGCCACGCTGGCGGCCGCCTTTGAATCGCCCAAGCAGGCCAGCCACGGCGACTTCGCCTGCACGGCCGCCATGCAGCTGGCGAAACCGCTGAAAAAGAACCCCCGAGAACTGGCCCAGGCGCTGATTGATGCGCTGAATGCCAAGCCAGCCTTCCAAACCTGGGTGGCGGCGATGGAAATTGCCGGCCCCGGCTTCATCAATATCCGCCTCAAAGACGCCGCCAAGCAGGCCGTGGTCAGCGAGGTCTTGGGCGCCGCCGAGGCCTTTGGCCAGCAGCCGGCCAATGAGCGCCATGTGATGGTGGAATTTGTCTCCGCCAACCCGACCGGGCCATTGCATGTGGGCCACGCCCGCCAGGCCGCGCTGGGCGATGCGCTGTGCAGCTTGTTCAAGACCCAGGGCTCCGACGTCACCCGCGAGTTCTATTACAACGACGCCGGCGTGCAAATCGCCACCCTGGCCAACTCCACCCAGTGCCGACTCAAGGGCCTGAAGCCTGGTGACGCCGGCTGGCCCGAGAGCGCCTACAACGGCGACTACATCCAGGACATCGCCGACGCCTTCCTGGCCAAGAAGACGGTGGTGGCCGATGACCGCCAGTTCACCGCCTCCGGCGATATCGAAGACCTGGACAGCATCCGCCAATTCGCCGTGGCCTATCTGCGCCACGAGCAAGACTTGGACCTGCAGGCCTTTGGCCTCAAGTTCGACAGCTACTTCCTGGAAAGCAGCCTCTACAGCAGCGGCCGGGTCGAAGACACCGTCGCCAAGCTGATCGCCAATGGCAAGACCTTTGAAGAAGGCGGCGCGCTGTGGCTGCGCACCACCGACTACGGCGACGACAAAGACCGGGTGATGCGCAAGTCTGAGGGCGGCTACACCTACTTTGTGCCCGATGTGGCTTATCACATCGACAAGTTCCAGCGCGGCTACAGCAAGTGCATCAATGTGCAGGGCAGCGACCACCACGGCACCATTGCCCGGGTGCGTGGCGGCCTGCAGGCGGCCGACGTGGGCATCCCGCAAGGCTTCCCCGACTACATCTTGCACAAGATGGTCACGGTGATGAAGGGTGGCGAGGAGGTCAAGATCTCCAAGCGCGCCGGCTCTTACGTGACGCTGCGCGACCTGATCGACTGGACCAGCCGCGACGCGGTGCGCTTCTTCCTGATCGGCCGCAAGGCGGATACCGAGTTCATCTTCGACGTCGACCTGGCGCTGAAGCAAAACGACGAGAACCCGGTGTTCTATGTGCAGTATGCGCACGCCCGCATTTGCTCGGTGATCCGCAACTGGGTGGCGCGCGGCGGCGATGAGTCGACGCTGAAGAGCGCCGACCTGAGCCTGCTGAGCGCGCCGACCGAGGCCGCACTGATGCTGAAGCTGGCTGACTACCCGCGCATGCTCAGCAGCGCCGCCGAGTCCTTGGCACCGCACGATGTGGCCTTTTACCTGCGCGACCTGGCCGGCAGCTATCACAGCTACTATGCGGCCGAGCGCGTGCTGGATCAGGCGCCCGAGCTGAGCCAAGCCCGGGTGGCCCTGCTGGCCGCCACCCGCCAGGTGCTGCGCAACGCACTGACGGTTCTGGGCGTTAGCGCGCCCGAAGTGATGTCGCGCGAAGTCGCCAACGAGTCCACGGAGAACGCATGAGTCAACAGGGCGCAAAGCCACAACAAAAGACCGCAGCCAAAGGCAAAGCCCAAGGCCAGCGCGGTGGTTTCGTTCTGGGGCTGATCGTCGGTCTGCTGCTGGGCCTGGCCGTCGCCCTGGGCGTGGCGCTCTACATCACCAAGGTGCCGGTGCCCTTCATCAACAAAGTGCCGCAACGCACGGCCGAGAACGACGCCGAAGAAGCCGCCCGCAACAAGAACTGGGATCCGAACGCACCTTTGGCCGGCAAGGCCGGTGCCAAGATTTCCAGCGGCGTCGTCGGTGGCGCGGCTCCGGCGGGCTCGGTGGCCGCGTCCGCGCCCACAGCAATGGCGACGCCCAGCCCGACGCCTACGACTGCGGCGGCCTCAACCCCCTCAAGCGCGAATCCAGCGCCGGCAGCCACAACAAAGCCCGCTGAGAAGACCGCCGAGAAAGCTACTGAAAAGGCTGCTGACAAGGCGGAAAAGCCCACTGACAAGAAGACCGATGCCAAGACGGCAGCGGCCGCTGCGGCCGATCCCTTCATCTACTTTGTGCAAGCTGGGGCTTTCGTGAAAGCCGAAGACGCCGAGCAACAGCGCGCCAAGCTGGCCATGCTGGGCTTCACCGCCAAGGTGATGGAGCGCGAGCAATCGGGCCGCACCGTGCTGCGGGTGCGCATCGGCCCAATGGACGGGCGCGATGAGGCCGAAGACTTGCAGAAAAAGGTTGAAGCGGCCGGTATCGAAGCCAATCTGGTCCGGGTGCAACGCTAACGAGACTTGCGGCTCCTCGGTGCCAGCGCCAACAGCCGCAGGCTGCCGGGCCAGCCCGCTCATCCTCAAGCGGCTCAGCCTGTTTTATTCACCCCTGATTCCCACTGTCCGCCCTAGGAATTGAAGATGATCAAGCGACGCGATTTCTCTGCCACTTTGGGTCTGGGGACCCTGGCAAGTCTTGGACTGGCTGGCGCAATGCCCGGCCTGGCGCATGCCCAGGGTGGCCCGGTGGAAGGCAAGCAGTTCGAGCGTTTGGCGGCCCCGCTGCCGCCGGCGCAGCCAGGCAAGATCGAGGTGATTGAGTTCTTCTGGTACGGCTGCCCACATTGCTTTGCCTTTGATCCCGTCCTGAGCGCCTGGGTCAAACAGCTGCCGCCGGATGTGAGCTTCCGGCGCCTGCACGTTTCTTGGAACGCTTACAACAAGCTGCATCAGCGCTTGTTCTTCGCTCTGGAAGCCATGGGCAAAGAGGCCGAATTGCATGACCGCGTGTTCCAAGCCTTCCAAGTCGAACGCCTGCCACTGGACAGTGAGAAAGCCATCACCGAGTTGGCCGTCAAGCTGGGCCTGGACGGCGCCAAGTTCAGCGCCGCCTTCAACAACTTCGGCATGAACGCCAAGTGCGAGCAGGCCAACAAGCTGTCAGAAAGCTATCGCATCGACGGTGTTCCGGCTCTGGGCGTGGGCGGCATGTTCCTCACCTCGCCCTCCAAGGCCGGCATCCGCGGGCAATCGGAGCAGCTGCAAGGCAAACAAGCGATCGCCGTGGCCGATCACCTGATCAATCTGGCGCGCCAGCGCAAGGGCTAAGACCGCCTGGCCCGCGACACACAAGGAAGCACAGTCGATGATGAAGATTCCACGCCGCCGTTTCAACGCCAGCCTGCTCGGCTCTGCCGCGCTGACCGCCGCTGGCCTGCCCCAGTTGAGTTGGGCCCAAGGCGGCACGCCGGTCGAAGGCACGCAATACCAGCGACTGGCCCAGCCCTTGCCGGCCGCTGCCAGCGGCAAGATCGAGGTGTTCGAGTTCTTCCTCTACACCTGCCCGCATTGCTATGCCCTGGACCCGCTGCTGAGCGCCTGGAGCAAGCAGTTGCCGGCCGATGTGGTGCTGCGCCGCATTCATGTGGGCGTGGGCGCCATGCACAAGCTGCACCAGCGCATGTTCTACGCGCTCGAGGCCATGGGCCGCTTGGGCGACTTGCATGAGGCCGTGTTCAAGGCCTTCCACGTCGATCATGCCGAGTTGACCGACGAGAAATCCATCACCGCCCTGATGGGCAAGCTCGGAGTCGACACTGCCAAGTTCAGCGCCGCCTTCAATTCCTTCGGTGCTCAAACCCGCCTCGGCCAAATGGCCAAGCTGGCCACCGACTACAAGGTCGAAGGCGTGCCCGCACTGGGCGTCGGCGGTCGCTACCTGACGGCGCCCAGCATGGCCAAGGGCAATGCCCAGGCGCTGGCCGTGACAGATCACCTGATCAAGCTGGTGCGCGGCAAGGCTTGAGCCTGATGGGCAAGAGCGCTCGGGCTAGAATGGTCTGCAAGAATTGTGCCGCCATGCAAAACCCTGAGCCCCGCCCTATGAAAACAGCCGCCGAACGCTTGCTCCAGCAGGCCCTGGGCTTGGGTTTGGCCGCCCTCTTGATCCTGAGCGCTAGTTCGCCCGCGCTGGCGGAGAAGGCGGACCGCCTCAAGCCCTTGAATATCGCCTCGGAAAAAGGCGGCCGCATCGATGTGGCCAATCAACGCACCGAGTTCCTCGGCGACGTGGTGTTGAGCAAGGGCAGCATCTTGCTGCGGGCCGAACGCGTCGATTTGCGCGAAACCGGCGACGGCTATTACCAAGCCTATGCCAATGGCCAAACCGGCAAGCAGGTCAGCTTCCGCCAGGCCCGCGATGTGCCGGGCGAAGCCATTGAAGGTTTTGCTGACCAGATCGAATACGACACCCGCAGCGACGCGGTGCGCTTCATTGGCAATGCGGTCGTGCGCCGTACCGTCGGCACCTCCGTCGGCGACGAAGTCACTGGCGCGGTCATCGTCTATGACAACCGCAGCGAAGTGTTCACCGTCGAAGGCGGCCAGAGCTCGCCGCACCCAAGTGGCCGGGTGCGCGTGGTGATGATGCCGCGCGGCGAGGCCGCAAGCGGCAGCACGGACGCCAAAACACCCGCCCTGCCGCTGAAGCCCAGCACCGAGTTGCAGCCGCCCCGCAAACCCTCATGAGCAGCGCCGCCGTCTCGCATCCGCCGGCCGCCTTGGAGTCTGGCCCGCGCAGCCGCCTTGAAGCCGAAGGCCTGGCCAAGAGTTATGGCGTACGGCGCGTGGTCAAGAATGTGCATCTGAGCGTTGGCAGCGGCGAAGTGATTGGGCTCTTGGGCCCGAACGGCGCCGGCAAGACGACCAGTTTTTACATGATCGTTGGCCTGGTGCGCGCCGATGCCGGCCAGATTCGCATTGACGGTCAAGCCGTTGAGCACCTGCCAATTCATCAACGCGCCCGCCTCGGCCTGAGTTATCTGCCGCAGGAAGCCTCGATTTTTCGCAAGCTGACGACCGAGCAAAACATCCGCGCAGTGCTGGAGTTGCAAGTAGGTCCAGATGGCCGCTCGCTGCCACCCAAGCGCATCAATGAGTTGCTGGAAGGCCTGCTGCACGACCTCAGCATCGAATCACTGCGCGACAGCCCGGCACCGGCCTTGTCCGGCGGTGAGCGCCGCCGCGTCGAGATCGCCCGCGCCTTGGCCACCCAGCCACGCTTCATCCTCTTGGACGAACCGTTTGCCGGGGTGGACCCGATCGCGGTGCTGGAGATCCAGCGCATCATCGGTTTCCTGAAGGCGCGCGGCATCGGCGTGCTGATCACCGACCACAATGTGCGCGAGACGCTGGGCATCTGCGACCGCGCTTACATCATCAGCGAGGGTTCGGTGCTGGCGGAGGGCACACCGGACGAGATTGTCGACAACGCCGACGTGCGCAAGGTCTACCTCGGCGAAAACTTCCGCATGTGAGCCATGGAGCCCCCACACTCACTCCGTTCATTGCCCCCCGAGGGGGCGCAGGCCTGCCTTGGGGCGGCCCGGCGCCAGGCCTGACGGGCTAACAAATGAAGCCCTCACTACAGGTTCGGCTGAGCCAGCATCTTTCATTGACGCCGCAATTGCAGCAGTCAATCCGGCTCTTGCAATTGTCGACTCTGGAGCTGAACCAAGAAGTCGACCAGATGCTGGCGCAGAACCCGCTGCTGGAGACCGAAGAGGACTACAGCGTGGCCGCGCCGGAGTTGGCCGAGATGCGCAGCAGCATCAGCGAGTCCACCGCCGCTGAAGACAGCGGCGCCGACCTCGAAGTGGGCGGCGGCAGTGAAGGCCCGGCCGAAATTCAAGCCGAAGACTTCGGCAGCACCGAGCGCGAAGACTGGGAGAACGGCACCGAGCGCGACGACTTCGACGGCATCCGCGAGCAACCCACCAACAGCGGCAGTGGCAGCGGCGGCGATGAAGACGGCGAACGGCAAGACCAATCCAGCGGCGAAATCAGTCTGCAAGAGCATCTGGTGCAGCAAATGGCCGGTATGAGCTTGTCGGACGCCGACCGCATGGCCTTGCATGTCTTGATCGAATCGCTCAACGACGACGGCTATCTGGAAGACGGCCTGGACGAGATCGCCGCCTCACTCAGCGAAGACGCTGAGGAACGCGAGGATCTGTTGGACCATCTGCGCATTGCGCTGAAATGGCTGCAACACATGACGCCCAGCGGCGTTGGCGCCAAGGACTTGTCCGAGTGCCTGGAGTTGCAATTGCGCGCCCTGCCCCGCAGCCAGGCGCAGATGATTGCCATCATCATCTGCAAGCGCCATCTGGAACTGCTGGCCCGGCGCGACCACAAAAAGCTGATGGCGCTGACCGGCGCCGATGACACTTTGCTGCGCGAAGCGCAGGCCTTGATCGTCTCGCTGGAGCCCAAGCCGGGGCGGGCCTTTGCACGCAGCACGGCCGCAGCAGTGATTCCCGATGTGATCGTGCGCAAGGTCGGCCGTGAGTTGCGCGTCATCATCAACCCCGAGGTGGCGCCCAAGCTGCGCATCAACGAGATGTACGCCAATGCCCTGCGCCAGACGCGCGGCGGCATCACCAACAGCGCGCTCGGTGGTCAGCTCCAAGAAGCGCGCTGGTTCATCAAGAACATTCAGCAGCGCTTTGACACCATTTTGCGGGTCTCGCAAGCCATTGTGGAGCGGCAAAAAGCCTTCTTCACCCATGGCGCTTTGGCGATGAAGCCACTGGTGCTGCGCGAGATTGCCGATGAGCTGGGCCTGCATGAGTCGACCATCTCGCGCGTCACCACCGCCAAGTACATGGACACGCTGTTCGGCACCTTTGAGTTGAAGTACTTCTTCGGCTCGGGCCTGAGCACCGAGGCCGGCGGCGAAGCCTCCAGCACCGCGGTGCGGGCGCTGATCAAGCAGTTCATCGATGCGGAGAACCCGGCCAAGCCGCTGTCCGACAGCGCCATCGCGGGCATGCTGGAAGAACAAGGCATTCAGGTCGCGCGCCGCACCGTCGCCAAATACCGCGAAGGCATGAAGATCGGCACCACCACCATGCGCCGGGTCAGCTGAGTTGCAGCGTCATGGAGCGGGTACGAATCCTTCCCGCCACCCTGGCTGGCCTGTACGCCACCCACACCGTCAGCGCACGCAGTTACCCCAAGCATTGGCATGACGGCTATGGCATCGGCCTGATCGACGCCGGCGCCCAACGCAGCGCCAGCGGCCGCGGTCAGGTGCATGCCGCCGCAGGCGATCTGATCACGGTCAACCCCGCCGAGGTGCATGACGGCGAAGCACTCGGCGGTCAGGCTCGGCAATGGCGCATGCTCTATCTGGAGCCTGAGCTGATGCAGCAGCTGGCGCAGGATCTGGGCGTGCCGGCGCCGCAGCGGCTCGAGCTGAGTCGCCCAGTTTTTTCAGACCCGCAGCTGGCCCAGCGATTTGTGCATGTGTTCGGTGCCTTGGAAGCTGCAGATCTTGAGGTCGACCGCCTCGCTGCCGAAACTGAGCTGCAAGAGATGCTGGCGGCGCTCTTGGCCTCTTATGCGAATCAAACGCCGCGCGAAGTCAAGACGCTGGGATTTGCGGCCATGGAGCAGGTGCGCGCGCGTCTGGCCGATCAATCCGACCTCACGCCGAGCCTGGCCGAACTGGCGGACTTGGCCGGCCTGAGCCGGTTTCAATTGCTGCGCAGCTTCAAGCGGGCCTATGGCCTGCCGCCGCACAGCTATTTACTGCAATGCCGGCTCGCACTGGCTCGCCGCCAAATTGCTCAAGGCCACGGCTTGGTCGAGGTGGCGCTGAGTTGCGGCTTTGCCGACCAAAGCCATCTGACACGGGCGTTTCAGCGTTTTCTTGGCTTGACGCCGGGCGCCTATCGCCAGGCTCATGGCGGCAATCGACGCTGAACCCATCAGGCCGGGTGCCTGCAATATTGTTCAAGACCGCGTGCGGCAGGCCCAGCAAACTGAGAGTTCAGTTTTCAAATACCGCATCGCCCGATGAACGAACAAACCCGCGCCTCAATCTACTGCGCTTTGGCCATGATCTTGGTCGGCAGCACCGTGGTCGCCAGCAAACTGATCGCTGCAGGCCTGCCGCCTTTTACCGCCACCGCACTGCGCTTCGCCATCGCCCTGCCGGTCTTCCTGCTGTTGCTGCGCTGGCAGGGCACCCGCCTGCCCCGGCTGGGCGAGCTGAGCCGGGGCGACTGCGCGCTCCTGCTTTGCCAGGCCGCCGCCGGCAGCGTCGGATACACCGTCTTGATGATTGCGGGCCTGCGCCTGGCCCTGGCGGCCGATGCGGGCGTGATCGCCGGTACCTTGCCGGCCATTGCGGCGCTTTTTGCCGTGCTGGTGCTGGGCGAGCGGCTCGATCGCCGGCTCGTCCTGGCCGTCACCTTGGCCTGCCTGGGCCTGATCGTGGTGAATGGGTCCGCAAGTCCAGAACATGCCCCGCAGCTCGCCGCAGCGCCAAGTCCCGCTTCGGCAGCGGGCCTTGGCCTGGGCAATCTACTGATTCTCGGCGCCATCGTCTGCGAGGCCTTGTTCATCCTCTTAAACAAAAAACTCCAGCAGCCGCAACCCGCCGTGGTTTTGTCCGCCTTGATGTGTGCAGGCGGCATCGTGATCGCCCTGCCCCTGGCCTGCTTCGAATGGTCATCGATAGACCTGTCGTCTGCGCATTTGCTGCCGGCACTGCTGGGTGTGGCCTATTACGCGCTGCTGCCCACGGTACTCGGCTTCGTGCTTTGGTATGCCGGCTCAGCCCGACTTTCCAGCGCGCGCGCGGGCTTGTTCACCGCGCTGCTGCCGGTTTCGGCGCTCTTGTTCGCGGCCTGGGTGCTGGGCGAGGCCATCTCTGGCCGGCAGTTGCTGGGCATGCTGTGTGTGCTCGCCGCCATGGGCTTGATGGCCCTCGTCCCGCAACAAGCCCGGCCCGACAAAAACACAGCGAGCACCCGGGCTTGATCGCTTGGCGCAGAATCACTGCATCACTTGCCTACGACAGGGACCGGGAATGTTGTCATCCAAACGCGCCTTTCACCGACTGCCAGCCATCGCCGTTCTGATACTGGCACTGGCCGGCTGCGCCAGCTTAGACCCTGCCCGCGGCATTTCGCCGGGCATGGCAGCCGCCGAGGTGATGGCTCGTTATGGGCAACCGGTACGCGTTTGGAATGATGTCGACGGTGGGCACACCTTGGAATATTCGCAGCAGCCCATGGGTCAGCACTGCTATATGGTCAAGATCGGGTCAGATGAGCGGGTCCTGAGCCTGCAAGACACCTTGCAACAAGCCGGTCGCGAGCGCATTCAAGCCGGCCTGACACCCGAGCAAGTCAGCCGCATTCTGGGCAAGGAACGCAGCCGTATGTTCTTTAGGCTCAGCGGTGAGGACGTCTGGGACTGGAGCATTCCCGATGAGCCCGGCGGCAAGCGCCATCGCTTCAATGTGCATTTCAAAGACGGCGTGGTGCTGCGCACCAGCTACAGCACGATCTTTGACGACGATCGCATGGACCTGTTTCGCTAAAGGCGCCGAGCCAAGCAAGCGCCCGAGCTGCTTCCTGGGACAATAGACCCATGGCCGCCAAAGAAACCCCCAAGAACCTGCACTATCTCTTCGTCTCCTGCCCCTCGGGCGTGGAGCGTTTGCTCGACGAAGAAGTGCGGGCCATCCTGCCCAAAACGCATATCGAGGTGCTGCGCGGCGGCATCGCACTGAAGAGCGATCTCGAGGGCGTGATGAAGCTCAACCTCGAGTGCCGGCTGGCGCAGCGCGTGCTGATCGAGCTGATCTCGGGCGGCTATCGCCATGAGGACGATATCTACGCCCTAGCGCGCCGCATCGACTGGACGCAGTGGATCACCCCTGCCGAGACAATTCGCGTCGACACCACGGCACGTCACTCGCCGCTGCAAAGCCTCAACTTTGCCAATCTGCGCGTCAAGGATGCGATCTGCGATGTGCTGCGCGACGCCACAGGCGAGCGCCCCAGCGTGGACACCCGCTTCCCCGATCTGCCGGTGATGATGCACCTGAGCGAGACCGACGCCACGCTCTATATCGACACCTCGGGCGAGCCGCTGTTCAAGCGCGGCTGGCGTGAAGACAAGGGCGATGCGCCGCTGAAGGAAACCCTGGCCGCCGCCATGCTGGCCGCCGCCGGCTGGAAGGGCACGCCCGAGACCGGCGGCGCGCTGCATGACCCCTGCTGCGGCTCCGGCACCATCGCCGTTGAGGCCGCGCAGATCGCTTGCGGCATGGCCGCCGGCATGCAACGACGTTTCTCCTTTGAAAAGCAACTGCCTTTTGTGCCGCTGCGCGGCCGCTGGCAAGCCATCAAGCAAGCCGCCAAGGATCGCGAGCATGCGCCGGCGGTGCCGATCTTTTGCAGCGATGTGTCCTTCCGTATGGTCGACTTTGCGCGCCGCAATGCCGAGCGCGCCGGCGTGGCCCAGTACATCCAGTTCAACGGCGGCGACGCCCTGGAGCGCCCAGCGCCCGAACTGCCCGAGGGCATGCCCGGCACCATCATGATGAACCCGCCTTATGGCGAGCGCATCGAGGTGCGCGGCAAGGCCGGCAATGTGCAGATGAGCCGCGACGCCTATGGCTCTGAAGCCCGCGACGGCGGTGACGACTTCTTCCCCCGCCTGGCCTCGCACTGGAAGCGCGCCTACACGCTGAACCCAGCCGGCTGGACCGCTTGGCTGCTCTGCCCGGACATGAAGCTGCCCAGCAAGATGCGGCTGAAGGAATCGCGCAAATTCCCGATGTGGAACGGCCCGATCGAATGTCGCTTGTTCCGCTTTGATTTGATCAAGGGCTCGGCACGCAAGCCTCGTGGGGGCGAAGATCAGCACCCTGAAGAAGGCGCGCCTCAAAGCTAAAGGTCTGAGCTAGGCTGTGAGTTCGCCTTGGGAAAACGCGACTCCACATGCTCAGCGCAACTGCAAGACCTCCGTCATATTTCTGCGTGACTCCACACCGCTGGCATCACCTGATCGGCACCCTTGCCATCGCTTTGGCGGGCACGGCCCAGGCTGCCAGTTGCTCGATGGAGGGCGGCCCCGAGCAGCAATTCCTGGGTGCCAGCCTGCTGTTTCGCGGCAAGCTGATCGACCAGCGAGAGCTCAGCGAGGCTGAGCGCAGTAAAGATCCCAAACGTCCCTCTACGCGCACCTTGCGCGGCCGCTATCTGCTGCTGGAATCCTTCAAGGGGCCGGCAGCTCAGGCCATCATCACCGTGGACTCGCCAGCCGGTGGCGACGCGGCGGGCGGTTTCAATGACGCCATCGGCACGGAACGCCTGATGGTGGCCTTGGGCCAGTCCGGCAGCGGCTACTGGAGCGATCTTTGTTTATGGAGTCCAGGTCCGGAGCTGTTGCAGAAGCATCAGGCCGAGCGACGCGATTTCGAGGCCCGCATCAAGACAACACCCGACGATCCTGCGCTACAACAGGCTTATGGCAGCTTCCTGCTGCGAGCTCAGTCCTTTGAGCAGGCAGCGCAGGTCTTCGACACTCTGTTGCAAGGCTGGCCAGCAGAGATCGACGCCCGGCTTGGCCTGGCGCAAGCCCGCTTCGGTCTGGGCCACCATGACCAGGCCCTGGGCGGCTTTGAGGCGGTGCTGGCCGAGCAGCGCGAGAACGCCCCGGCCCTGCGCGGACGCAGCGAAGCGCTGATGCGCATGGGTCGCTACGCTGAGCTGGCCCAGCCCGGCTTGGCGCTCCAGGGCTATCAGGCCGCGCAAGGTGAAGCCGGTAATTTTTCGGGCAAGGACCTGCGCGGCGCCCAGTTCCAGTCTGCCCGGTTGCACAGTTTCGACTTCAGCGGCGCCGATCTGCGCGACAGCGATTTCCGCGACGCCAAACTCGACAACAGCAGCTTCGTCGGTGCAAAACTGGACGGAGCTCGCTTTGCCGCTGCGCCCAGCACCGCCGATGGCGCTGCGCCAGCAGGCACCGTCGCCTCGCTATCGGGCGTGGACTTCAGCCGCAGCGAGCTGCGTCAGCTCGATCTTTCGCGGCTGCGCCTGAGCCAGGCGCGCTTCGTACAAGCGCGGCTTCAGCAGGTGAATCTGCGCCAGGCCCAGCTCAGTGGGAGCGATTGGCAAGGCAGCCAGGCGGAAGCGCTGGACTTGTCTGGCGCGCAGCTCGATGGCGCCAATCTTCGTGGCGCCAGCTTCAGCCACAGTGATCTACGCGGAGTCTCTTTTGCCGGCTACAGCAGCGAGTTCTTCACCATGGCCGATCTGCGCGGCACCGATCTGTCCAGTGCGCGCCTGGATCTGGTTCGTTGGATGCCGACCCTGATCGACTGCCACACCCGCTTCCCCGCCGACCTTGATCTGCGAACCCTGCCCTTGCTGCCGCTATGGCAAGGCTGCGAAGGCAACCCGCCGCTGACGGGGCTGAGCCAAGGCCACCCGTATGCGCCCAGGCAGCGCCAAACCTATCCGGCCTACGCCAGTCGTCCTGGCATTAGCTTCCATCACTTCGCCGGGCAGAACATGCCGATGCAAGACCGCAATCTCGCCGGCTACAACGTCTCTGACAGCGACTTCAGCGGCAGCGATTTCTCACGCGCCGATCTGAGCGATCTGGCGATTGATCACAGCAACTTCGAAGGCAGCGATTTCCGCCAAGCGAATCTGCAGCGGGCACGCTTCTGGAAGGTCAGCTTGCGCGGCAGCGACTGGCGTGGCGCCGATCTGCGTGGAGCGATCTTTCTCGACCTGGATCTGCGCAGCACGCAACTCGCCAGCGCGCGCTTCGAGGGCGCTTGCTACAACGCCGCCACCCGCTGGCCGGCTGGCTTCCAGGCACGCAAGGCCGGCTTGCGGCGCTGTGAGGTGTCCTGAAAAGGATGAGTAAAGCGCTACCCGAGACCTTACGCCGCGCGCTTCTGGCCCTGCTCGCCGGGTTGGGTCCGCTGGCCGTCTGCGCCTGCGAATGCCCGGTATCGCCGCTTGACCCTCAGGAAGAGCTGGCGGCGGTGGGCCTGATCTTCGAAGGGAGGCCGGTCTACAGCCGCCTGCACTTCGAAGGGATGGGCCAGGTCAAGATAAGGACCCGCTGGTCCATAACGCGTGTGCTCTACGGACCAGTCTTGCGCACAATAGAAATTGACTCTCCTACGGGAGGGTCCGCCAGTTGCGGCTTCGAGTTGCGCTTGGGCGAGCAGCAAGCGTTGGCCGCCCGTGGTTCGCCTCAAAAGGGTTTTGCCACCGATAGCTGCACCCGCAGCCTGGGCAGTCGCGCCCTCAGCGCGGCCACAGCTACAACATCAAGTCCGCTGCGACACCCACCTTGAACGCGCAATCGCCAGCCTCGCGGCAGCTCATCACCCCAACTGCAGCGCCAGCCAGCCCAGCACCGCCAAGGGTGCTGTGTCGGCACGCAGGATGCGTGGGCCGAGTTGCACGGCGACAAAGCCTTGCGCGCGCGCGGCCTCTTCCTCGGCGGGGCTCAGGCCACCTTCCGGCCCACTGAGCACCAAAGTGTGAGAAGCCTCGGCCTGAGCTGCGGCCAGGGCTTGCAAGGGTTGAGCCGCCGTCGGGCTGAGCAGCCAACGGCGTTGCCCGGCGGGCTGCGGGCCTAAGCCGGCCAGCCATGAGCCCAAGGACTGCACCGCGCCGATCTCGGGGATGCGGGTGCGGCCGCATTGCTCGGCAGCAGCCACCGCCACGCCGCGCCAATGGGCTTGTTTCTTCTCGGCGCGCTCGCCGCTCAGGCGCAGCACCGAACGTTCGCTCATCAAAGGCTGAATGCCGCCGGCGCCCAGCTCGGTGGCTTTCTCGACGACGCCGTCCATGCGGTCATTGGCAGGCATCGCCAGCGCCAGGGTGATGTGTTGGCGCAGTTCGCGCTGCACCAGTTGGCGGGCTTGCAGATGCACCCGCACCTCGCTGCGGCCCATGGCGGCGACTTCGGCCTGCCATTCAAAACCTGAGCCATCGAACAGCGTGATCGGGCTGCCCGGCTGCAGACGCAGGACCTGCACATGGCGAGTCGCAGCGGGCGGCAGGCTCAGATCAGAAGAAACATCGGCGGCCAGCTGAGCCAGCGGAGTGTCGACAAAAAAACGCGGCGGCATGGCGAACTCAAAGCTTGGGGTGGGGACAGGCCCCCAGTGTGCCAGCAAGTTCAGCTGGTTTTGATCGACAAGGCGCGGCGCACTTGATCGGCCACCACCTCTCCCTGGGCTTGGCTGACCTCGGCAATGAATCGCTGAGTCAGCTGCCGCAGTGCCGCCAGATCGGGGCAGCGTTCGACCTCCAGCACCATGCGGTAGCCTTTGATCAGACCCAGATACTGCTTGGCATGTCGGGTCAAAAAGCCGTAGAGCTGCTCGTAGTCCAAGGGGGAGATATCGGCGTCGGCATTGCTGGAGGCCGTTGTCGAAGCTGGCCCGATGATCGATGCCTGAACAGCAGTTGCATCGGCTGACGAACTGCCTGACACCGCCGCAATCAAGCCCTGCTCCAGCAGGTAAGTGATATCGACGGGCGTGATGCCTTGCACCAGCCCCAACCATTCGCCCGCCGTCTTGCCGCCGTCAATCATCAGCAGCAAATTGCGGACGCTGCGCGACATCGGCAGCGCCCGCGCCTTGATTTCGGCGCGGCCGGCCTCGGTCCTCACATATGCCCGATCTAGCATCGGCGCCTCCTCCTGAACAGCTCAGACTCTAGTCCGATCTGCCCCTCAGAACCGGCTCAAAACGCCCTGCCGGATCAGCTTTTGTCTCTTAGTTCACGGCGCAGGATTTTGCCGACCGGGGTCTTGGGCAGCTCATCGCGGAACTCAATGATCTTGGGGCGCTTGTAGCCGGTCAGATTGGCTTCGCAATAAGCGCGCACATCGGCCTCGGTGATGGCCGGGTTCTTGCGAACAATGACCACCTTGACCGCCTCGCCGGCCTTGGCATCGGGGATACCGACCGAGGCGCATTCCAAAATGCCGTCCATCTGCGTCAACACATCTTCCACCTCGTTGGGGTAGACGTTGAAGCCGCTGACCAAAATCATGTCCTTCTTGCGGTCCACGATGCGGAAGAAGCCGCGCTCGTCCATGGTGCCGATATCGCCAGTGCGGAAAAAGCCGTCGGCTGTCATGACTTGGGCGGTTTCATCGGGGCGCTGCCAGTAGCCGGCCATCACCTGCGGGCCACGAATCGCGATCTCCCCGCGCTCGCCCGGCGCCACCGGCTGGCCGGCATCGTCCAGCAGGCACAGCTCGGTGCTGGGCATGGGCAGGCCGATGGAGCCGGTGTAGGCCGTGCTGTCGGTCGGGTTGCAGCTGGCCACCGGCGAGGTTTCGCTCAAGCCATAGCCTTCGCAAATCGGGCAACCGGTTTTCTCCAACCACAGCTTGGCCGTGGCTTGTTGCACCGCCATGCCGCCGCCCACCGCGATCACCAAACCGCTCCAATCGACGGTATTGAAGTCCGCATGGTTGGCCATGGCCATGAACAAAGTGTTGACCGCAGGCAGGCTGTGGAAACGGTGCTTGGCCAATTCTTTGAAGGTGCCGGGAATATCGCGCGGGTTCGGAATCAAGACATTGCAGCCGCCCACATGCATGGACAACATCATGTTCGTGGTGAACCCGAAGATGTGATACAGCGGCAAAGCACAGATGCTGACCAGCTGCTCGCCCGCGGGGATCTTCTTCAGAGCCGGCCGATACCAGGCCTCGGCCTGCATCACATTGGCGACCAGGTTGCGATGCAGCAGCACCGCGCCCTTGGACACGCCCGTAGTGCCGCCGGTGTATTGCAGCACCGCGATGTCATTGGGCCCAACGTTAGGCACCTTGTAGCTCAGCTGACGGCCACGCGAGACGGCATCGTTGAAGGCCACGGCGCCCGGCAGCTCAAAGGCCGGCACCAGTTTCTTGACCTTGCGCACCACGTAATTGACGATCAGGCCCTTGGGGAAGCCCAACATATCGCCCATTGAGGCCAAGATGACATGCTTGGTCGGGGTTTGCTGGATCACCTGCTGCAAGGTGGTCGCAAAATTCTCCAGGATGACGATGGCCTTGGCGCCGGCATCCTTGAGCTGATGCTCCAGTTCGCGCGGGGTGTAGAGCGGATTGACGTTGACCACCACATAACCAGCTCGCAGCACGGCAGACACCGCCACCGGGTACTGCATCACATTGGGCATCATCAGCGCGACCCGGTCGCCCTTTTCCAGCCCCAGGCTTTGCAAATAGGCAGCCAAGGCACGCGAAGCCTCGTCCAGCTGCGCGAATGTGATCTGCCGGCCCATCATCTTGTAGGCCGCTTGGCTCGGGTACTTCTTGAACGCCGAGTCCATCAAATTCACCAGCGATGGGTACTCTTCGGCGTGGATCTCGGCAGGAACCCCTTCAGGGTAGTTCTTGAGCCAGGTCTTCTGCATGGGTCTTGTCTCCGATCGTTTGGACCGGATTCTCGCCGATACGAGAAGCAAGCCCAATTGGTGGAAACTGCAGCAACTTTGCCTTATACGAGCCACCGCGTAGAAAAACTCAAGTTCAAGTGCCAATCCTTCAGTCGTGGGGGGTGAATCAAGCCAAAAGAGCTAAGGATAAGCTTATCCTGCGCCAAGCCTCTAGACTCACTGATGAATTCAAACGGCCGCCTAGGCATCAACAGGCCAAATGGAACGGAATGACAAAAACCAAAGCCCTAAAACGATTCAATGAGATTCAAACGCAATGCCCATAGCAACAGAGAGTAAAGCATGGCTGGCTGCCTTTTGGGATGCATTGCTGTTTGGAGTAATTTTTGGCCTCACCAACGTCATTTCCTACGGCTTCATCGTCATGACCGGCCGCAGCCTCAAACCTGCTGACTATGGGACGTTCAGTGCGCTCTTAGGCTTGATTTCACTGGGCGGCGTATTTGCCAACTCGATCCAGGCCGGCGCAACCCAAGCCGTCAAAACAAGCACAAATACGCTGAAACTGAACCAGGTGCTCGGTTCAACATGGAAGTACGCCGCGCTTGGTGCGGCCACCCTGATAGCAGTGCTGTTCGCCTTCAAACAACAACTGAACGCCAACACTTCGCAAATTTTTATCGGCGGACTCTGTCTGTTTGCCATGATCATAAGTTCTGCAGTACTCGGCTACCTCGCCGGCACCGGTAAGGTCCGGGCCCAGGCTGACCTTGCCTGCTATGGAGCAATTGCCCGCCTAGCCGCAGGTTGGATCTTACTGACAGCGGGATTTGGTATCAGCGGCGCGCTGGGTGGCTACGTTATAAATTATTTTTTCATATTTTTATTGGCAGTACTATACAAACGAAGCAAAGACCCACACAACCATACCAAAATCGCTTCGCAAACCAAAAATATCAAAATCGAAATGTCAACTTTGCTCATCTTTATGTTGACACACGCGACTTTCACACTTGACCAATTTGCAATTCAATTCTTCAATCCAAGTGTCAGTGGTGACTATGCCGCCGCCGCAACGATTGCAAAACTTACGTTCTTTACTGCCTACCCCGTCATCGCCATCGCTTACCCGCGCATGCTGACTGAAACAAGCCGGTCGGCACGAATAAAAACACTCACACTAACTGCCGTAGTGATTTTAATCAGCGGCACTGGCTTGGTGACTGTGCTGCATGTATTCCCGCACGCCATCACCAAAATATTCTTTGGTTCTCAATTTGAAACAGCCGCAGATAGTACGTCAATGTTAGCGCTCGGCGTGTTGTTCTTTTCGATGTCGGTACTTGCCATGCATGCCATGATTGCCTGGAGATGCAACCCAGTGCACATACCTTTAGCGGTGCTGCTAGGTGTTGGTTTTTTGTTGCATGCAAACCGACATCAATCCATCAGCCAATTTTCTGAAAATCAGATGGCTATATATTTCGTTCAAATGCTGATTCTTTGGTTCAGTCTAGGATATTGTCTTTACAAAGATTCAGATCGCCTCAACTAAGTAAACAAGATCTTCCTCAATGAGCGCAACACAAATTCAGGCCCGAGATAAATCATCAACGATGTCAAAATCTCCTAGGATCGCGGTAGTAATTCCCTGCTTCAAGGTAAAAGCACACATACTGGATGTTATCGGCGGCATTGGTCTGGATGTGGATGTCATCTATGCAGTCGATGATTGCTGCCCTCAAGAAACAGCGAACTTCCTCGCAGAAAATTGCCGCGATTCTCGCGTTCGAATCATCCGCAACCCTATAAACCTTGGAGTTGGCGGAGCTGTCATGGCGGGCTATAGGGCCGCAATCGAAGAAGGAATCACCGTTGTCGTCAAGGTCGATGGTGATGGGCAAATGGACCCACAATTGATACCCAGCTTCATCGCTCCAATTTTAACGGGCCAAGCGGACTATACAAAAGGTAACCGATTCTTCGATTTAGAGCAAATCAGGTCAATGCCCAAGATGCGTCTTTTTGGCAATGCTGTATTGTCCTTCATGGCAAAGATATCGACCGGCTACTGGGATTTATTCGACCCTACCAATGGCTATACCGCGATTCATACTGACGTTGCCAAGCTTCTGCCATTCGACCGAATCAGCAACAGGTATTTCTTCGAAACCGACATGCTATTTCGGCTCAATACGATCAAAGCTGTCGCTGTCGACGTCCCCATGCATGCAAAATATGCGGACGAGGTCAGCAATTTAAAAATTTCGAAAATCATTGGGGAATTTCTTTACAAGCACGCCAGGAATTGTTCAAAGAGGATTTTCTATAACTATTATTTACGAGACCTTTCGATTGCATCAATTGAACTCCCACTCGGGATCAGCATGCTTGCTTTTGGTAGCATATTCGGCACTTACAGTTGGATTAATTCTGCAAGTATTGGTTCGCCGACACCCGCCGGCACCGTCATGCTTGCTGCCCTACCTATCCTCGTTGGAATTCAATTAATACTTGCGTTCCTTGGATACGATATTGCATCAGTGCCACGTAGAGTTCGGCACCGGACGCCAGTCCAGAGCATGCAGTAGTCACCAATTTTTGCGAATTTATTATTCGCCGGGACGGATGCTTTAAGAACGCGCATCATTACATTAATTAAATTAATCATCCAATCTTGCCGATTTTCCAGAGTAAATTAACATAAATCAACTCACTCGAAATTCAGGCATTTCAAAATGAAAATACTTTTTGCTATTCCATTTTTCAGTAACGTCGACTTACTAAAGGAAACAATCGATAGCGTATTGAAACAAACCAATTCTAGTTGGAACTTAGTTATTCTCGATGACTCTATTTCACTAGCAGAAGCCGCAAGTGTAGAGTCTTTGGTGTACGGACTAAGAGACAATCGAGTCACGCTGCGTAGAAATCATGAAAATCTTGGCATGGCCAAGAACTGGAATCAAGCGTTAGACTTGGGCTGTGAATTTGATTTAGTTAATATATTACATGCTGACGATAAATTATGCCCAGACTTTGCCGAAAATATGTTAGGAGCCGCCGAGAAATTTCCAGATGTTGATGCTTTTTTCGCCCGCACGGAAATAATAGACGCTTCGGGGAAAAATATATTCTCGTTTGCCGATCGGTACAAAGAGAAATTGATTCCACTATCGAAAAATGGATTGATTTATTTGGAAGGCCTCCCGGCAGTAAATAGCCTGATATCTGGAAACTACATTTTTTGCCCAACTTTGTGCTATCGCCCCGAAAGAACGAGTCTGCGCTTCAATTCAGAATTAAAGATGGTTCTTGATTTTGATCTCATTCTTAGAGGATTGCTGTCCGGAAAGAAATATCTAGGTTTGTATACCCACCAAACTTACCAGTACAGGAGACACAAAGAGAACGCAACATCGGTCATGACAAAATCCCTCCTTAGATTCAAAGAAGAAGTTCAACTGTACGACTGGTTGTCCGCAGAATTACGGAATTCAGGGAAATTAAAAATGTCTCATAAGGCCCAAAGGAAAACTATAGTTAAGTTAAATATTTGCTTTCAAATTGCATCTTCAATATTCAATATTGAATTTAAGCAAGCCCTCATATATTTTAGATTTTTAGTGGCGCTGCTGGCATCCAATCCAATCAACCGAACTTAGGAATTTCTGCTAAATTATTTATCAGCAGTTGGTGGTTTTACTGAGTAAAACTATTTGACAGATGAGTGGCGTGAAATTTTTAGAAATGTGCATTCATATACCAGCTGATCAACAGGCCCCCGTCACTGATGTGGGGGCCAAAGTTCTGGCCGACAACATCGGCTCGATGATGTGCATCGCGGCTGCCAACCAGGCCGATTTGGGGCTCGTTCAGACTCCATGCCGGTAAGAACACTTGACTCCATCCTGAGCAGGGACCAGAACAACTTCGACTTGGTCCGGATGATCGCTGCCCTGGCAGTGATTTTCGGCCACGCCTTTTCGCTACATCCTACGGGTGGGGCTGTCGAGCCCCTCAACAAGGTATTCGGTTTTACCTATTCAGGCGCCGTTGCGGTTGACGTGTTCTTTTTTCTGAGTGGTCTTCTCATCACGGGGAGCTTCTGCCAGAGCCGGAGCGTCTTTCGCTTCGTGGTGATGCGAGTCGCCAGAATCTGGCCTGGGCTGCTTGCGTGTCTTTGCATGACCGTCTTTGTACTAGGTCCACTGATCACATCAATGCCCCTGTGGCACTACATCACCTCCTGGCACACCCGCGAGTACATGTTGAGAAACGTACTACTCCAAAATATCAGCTACACGCTGCCTGGCGTATTCATTTCAAATCATTACCCCGGTGCGGTCAACGGCTCCTTATGGACCTTGCCCATCGAAATCCGTTGTTACGCAATGGTGCTGCTAATGGGCTGTCTTGGCGTCTTCAAAACAAAGCAACGCTGCTTGCTAGTCGTCATGGGGCTAACTCTGTTGTTATGGCCGACCGGCTTCGGACCGGCACCTGAGATTTTTAAGTTAAATGCATCAGGCGAAGAAAAGATGCCCCTGCTGTTTGCGCTAGGGATGGTTTGCTATGTTTGCCGTCACAGCATCCGCATCGACGCACGACTTTCGGGCGCGGCTTTGCTAGTCGCGCTCAGCATGCAGGGGACATGGCTGGGGATTGCTGCCTTTTATTGCTTTGTGGTCAACACAGTGCTGGTATTGAGCGCCTGGAAGGCGCTGCGCGTTCGCCTACCTGGCGACTATTCTTACGGCATCTACATCTATGGCTTCGTCGCGCAGCAGTATTTGGCTCACGCGCTGCCGGAACTGAAAGCGTATCCCAGTTTGCTGATTTCCATTCCAATGACGTGTGCGTTGGCTGCGCTCAGCTGGCATGCGGTCGAGAAGCCGGGCATGCGTCTAGGGCGCATGCTGGCTGATTGGCGCGAACGTGGCCGAACGGTTGCAGATGCGGCCTAAAGAGAAGTGGAAGTAAGCGCTGCTTGGTCCGGACTTCGGCACACCCAAGAGCATTCTTTCCTATACGGGCGGATTGAGGCAGCGACTGGTGCCACACAAGGTGCTTTTGCATTGGCGACAATTTGACCACCACCGCGCAGGCCCTTGAACTGGTCGCCGCTACCAGGGAATCGATTCTTCCCGGGCCGCTCTCAAGCCGCCAACTCCATTCAGTAAAACCGCAACCCTCGGCTTGCTACAAGGGTTGATGGCTTATGTTGGGAGGATTTCAGAATGTGCGTCAAACACCAAGGACGGATTGAACGAAGTCACGTGGTAGTTGTATCCAATCCGACGCTTCATTACGCAATGATTAATTGAGAGAGTTGCAAAAAAGCGCTAAAAGGGTATGGTTCAGTGATGAAGTCAATGCCCCCGACCACCCAGGACTCTGCCTACACCGACCGATTGGTTCAATTGCCGGCACAAGGGTGGAAGAAGCGGTTCAATGTCCAGGCGCCTTACCGCTGGAATTTGCGCCGGCTCGACCCCGGATTTACTCTCGAGATCGGCTGCGGTATCGGGCGCATGCTTTCACACCTTGATGGCAATGGTGTCGGTCTCGATCACAATGCGACTTCGGTTGCGTATGCAAGGAAACTTGGGCTCCAGGCTTTCACGCCCGACGAATTCAAAGCATCCCAGTTTGCCAGCCCTCATTGTTTTGATTCTTTGCTACTGGCCCATGTGGCTGAACACATGACCCGCGCACAGCTCGTCCCTCTGATCACCGAGTATCTTTCATATCTACGCCCAGGCGCGAAAATCATCCTCATTACTCCGCAGGAGGCAGGATTTGCGAGTGATCCGACACACGTGGAATTCATGGATCTGACGGCGCTCCGGGCGGTAGCCGCTCAACTTGACTGCCCAGTTGTCCACGCTTTTTCGTTTCCGTTTCCGCGCTGGGTCGGACGATTTTTTACCTACAACGAGTTTGTGCTGATTGCGATCCACTCACCGGCTTCAAGTGAACAAGGCGAGGCTAGAGAAGGCACTGACACGACTTGAATTGCGGCCATGGCCTTAGCAGGCTGTTGGAGTAACCTGCACCCTAATCGTGCATTGATTTCGAATGAGGCGCAGTTCTCGCAGCCAAGAATAACTGGCCCCATTTAGATGGTTTTGAGCCTGTTTTGCGACCCTAAAGGGATCCATTTCTCTCAGAACGTCATCTTTGGACAGATTTTTCCCAAGGTACGCATACACACCAAATTGGATGCCCGATGGTCAGCACGAACAGCTGATCCACTTTATTCAAACCGCGCGCAACTTCACCTGACCAAATCCCCAGGCCGTTTTGGCCCAACCAAAGCCTTGTTCGATCAGCAATTGGCATTCACGAACTAACGGGACTAAGCGCGGCCCATTTTTATCAGTGCAGGAACAACGTGAATTAAACATTTACTCCCTTCCCAGCACTCCTTTAGACCCGATTTTATTTATCTACTGCTAGATGGGCTGAGTATCCAATTGCTAGTTTTTACCCCCTTTTTTCAAGTCCCTGATGAACCGTGACACTTCTACCAGAGCTAACTCAGTAAATTCGAATCATTGCCGCCTTGCCTGACTTCACGACGAGTTGATCTGAGGCGAGTAAACCTTCAACGCCAGATACACATGCCTTATCTCTGTCGGATGGCAGATAGATGTATTTGATTCGGTGCTGTTTGAGCCATTCCACGTCGAAATTTTCACAGACACGTTCCACGTAGTTTCGGTAGCTAAATTCCGGATCGCCTTTGTAGTAATAGAATGCCAAAGGGAAGCTTGTATTTGCAGGAAGATTCCTCGCTGTGCCGACAGGCAGAAGCCATCTTTCCCGCCAAATATCGCGCACCTGATTCGGCACGAGCACCCGTGACATCGGGCCTGGCGGTACCAGTTTCGATTTCGCTGCTGCCTCTTGTTCATAGATGGCGTTCAAGCTTGCAAGAACGATGGCGTCATCCCGTGTATCGCAGCTCTTTAGACTGCAGTGACTCTGGCGGAAGTCCAGATCAAGCTGGCTCGGGAGCCGGTCTCGAACACTGTGCAAAGGAAAAAGCAAGAGCACCGCGGCGCTCAATCCTGCGATGGAGCGCAACGATCCATTGCTGAAACATTTAATGCCTAGCGCCAGTGCCGTTAGCAGCACGGACATTAGCCATAAGTAGGCAAGTCTATTGATTGCTTCTAAAAAGTAGGGCTCGAGCAGGTAAAGATCGCCTTTGTTCCTGAGTGCATAAAACACCGGCAAGAAAAGGATTTGAAGCAAGACACACAGGACCGGGGCCCCAACAAACCAAGCAAGCCAAGCGCTACGGTCTGCCTTATTTGAAAGAAACACCAGCGACAGAACCAGGGCGGCAATACAGCCGATGGCCAGCACTGGATGCGCAAAATACTGCAAGAGCAACAAGGGGCGCACAAACTCGCCTCGAACCAGCAGATTTCGAAGGTATTGCGACACCTCGTGAGCAAAAGAAAGTTGTTGAATGACAACATCAGGCGGAGTTTCAAGGGGGCCTGTGCTTCGCTGAGCGAAAAACCTCGCCGAGTAATAGGGGTCCAGGAATATCAGCACCAAGGGCACGACGGCCAACAAGAGCAAGCCCAATACATCCCGTTTGGCGTTTGAATCGCCCGACTTGTAGAAACGCCAAGCCAAGCAGGCATAGAAAAAGATGCCAGGGGTGATGACAGCGACCGGATTGATCAAGGCTGACCAACCCAAGCCCAATGCGCCAACGTACCATCCCAACTCTGCACGGAAGCGTCCGCGGCCACGCATTTGCAATAAGGACAAAGCCACCACCGTTACAAACAGTAGCAGCGTGCTGATACTGCCGGTTTTGGACTGCGAATAGAACTCCTTCAGCAAGCTGAAAGGGAAGAATCCAAAGAAAACCGCCAGACCAGCAAACACCATGACGGCTTGGTGGCGAAACGGGGCCTTCCTGCAAATCTCGCCGCTCAGTCCAGCCAAGGCCAAAACGGCCAGTACGGACTGCAAAAGCGGCTGCAAGGTCACGGAATTCCCCGCGCTCGTGCCTGACAGCCAGGACCACAAGGCGCACAGCGCGGCGAAGCCCGCCGGATACTGAAAGTCCAGGGGTCCCCAATCACCCAAATCTCGCGGTATTGAACCCAACTTCAGCAACTGGTGGGCCCAGAACTGATGCTGATCAGGATCCGAAGACAACATGAGATCGCGCGGCAGCTCCCGCTGCACCACGATAAACAGCGCCACCAACACCCAAATCATGCTGGGGATGAGGCCTTTCAACTCCCGGACTGAGCGAACCAGTCCTTGCTTACCGACTCCAAGCGCGGTGAGCAACAAGGCCAAGCCATAGAGTTCAAAACCAGAGACGGGCCAGGCCGGTATTTGGTAGCTGCCGGAAATTCCGTTGATGGTGGATCGAAGGTAAAGCCAAGCCACGGCCAGGACTTGGCTGACACCCAACAAAAGCGCCGCGTTCTGTTGAATCCTTTCCCAGCCTGCGAGTCTTGCGAGGCTCCAGCCCACCAGGGTCAGGATCAAGGCCGAGCCGGAAAGTCGAAAGAACTCCAGAGTGGCGACAGACCGTACCTGGCCCTGAACAGCATCCCAAACCACCAGAGTTCCGCCAAGACCAAGAATCAAGCAAAACAGGAAAGCGTGTCTCAGGGTACTGATCGATCTCAATCGGGAATGGCGATCTATAAATTGATTGTTTTCAGACATGAAAGAAAATCAGGGACTATCAAGGCCAGTGGCTACATAGCCATAGCGGCGTCGGCATTTTCACTCCACCGCCTTCACCAAATCCTCCACAACCTTCTTCGCATCACCAAACACCATCATGGTCTTGTCCATGTAGAAGAGTTCGTTATTCAGGCCTGCATAACCTGAGGCCATGGAGCGCTTGTTGACGATGATGGTTTTGGCTTTGTAGGCTTCAAGAATCGGCATGCCGTAGATGGGGCTGCCTTTGACGTGGGCGGCGGGGTTCACCACGTCGTTGGCGCCGAGAATGATGGCCACATCGGCTTGCGCGAATTCGGCGTTGATGTCTTCCATCTCGAACACCTGCTCATAAGGCACCTCGGCCTCGGCCAGCAGCACATTCATATGGCCGGGCATGCGGCCCGCCACCGGGTGGATGGCGTATTTGACGGTCACGCCCTTCTCGGTCAGCTTGTGCGCCAGCTCTTTCACTGCATGCTGAGCGCGCGCCACGGCCAGGCCGTAACCGGGCACGATGATGACGGTCTCGGCATTGCCCAAGATGAAGGCCGCATCGTCGGCGCTGCCGCTCTTGACCGAGCGCTGCACTGCCCCGCCAGCCGTAGCCGCCGCCGCATCACCGCCAAAGCCACCCAGAATCACATTGAAGAAGCTGCGATTCATGGCCTTGCACATGATGTAGCTGAGGATGGCCCCCGAGCTGCCCACCAAGGAGCCGGCAATGATCAGCATCGAGTTGTTCAGCGAGAAGCCAATGCCGGCCGCGGCCCAGCCCGAGTAGCTGTTCAGCATGGACACCACCACCGGCATGTCGGCACCGCCGATGGGGATGATTAGCAACACACCGAGCGCAAAACCCAGGGCCAAGATCAGGCCAAAGTCCATCCAACTCTGAGAATGCCAAAAGCCGAAGCAGAAGAAAACAGCGGCCAAACCCAAGGCCAGATTGAGCTTATGTTGACCCGCAAAGGAGACCGGCGCTCCCTGAAAAAGGCGGAACTTGTACTTGCCCGAGAGCTTGCCAAAGGCGATCACCGAACCGCTGAAGGTAACGGCGCCAATAAAGGCACCCAGCGCCAGCTCGATCCGGTTGCCACCGGGAATGCTCATGCTGCCCGCTGAAGTAATGCCAAAGGCCGCCGGCTCCAACACCGCAGTCGCAGCGATGAACACCGCCGCCAGGCCGATCATGCTGTGCATAAAGGCCACCAGCTCGGGCATCTTGGTCATCTCGACTTTTTGCGCCATATAGGCACCCAAGCCGCCGCCAATCACCAAGCCGGCCAGCACATAAGTCAGGCCAAAAGCACTGCCATTGGCCAACTTGACGATCAGCGCGGCGGTGGTCACGGCGGCAATCGCCATGCCGGCCATGCCAAAGAGATTGCCTCGGATCGAAGTGGTCGGGTGCGACAAGCCCTTCAAGGCCTGGATGAAAAAGACACTGGCGACCAAGTAAAGCAGCGTGACGAGATTCATGCTCATGGCTTGGCCTCCGAGGACTTCTTGGCGTTCTTGTTGTCCTTCTTTTTGAACATTTCCAGCATGCGGCGCGTCACCAAGAAGCCACCGAAGACATTGACCGCAGCCAGTGCCACCGCCAGCGTGCCCATGAACTTGCCCAAATCAGTGACGGTCAAGGCGGCGGCCAACATGGCGCCGACGATGACGATGGCCGAGATGGCATTGGTGACGGCCATCAAGGGCGTATGCAAGGCAGGAGTTACCGTCCAGACCACGTGGTAGCCCACATAGATGGCCAGCACGAAAATGATCAGATTGGTGATGGTCGGGTTGACGAGTTCCATGGCTTCAGGCCTTTCGAGTCACTTCGCCGGCCTGGGTCACCAGGCAGGCTGCAACGATGTCGTCATCCGTGGGCACTTGGAAGCTGCCCTCCTTGCTGATGACCAGTTTCAAAAAGTCGAGGATGTTGCGGGCATACAGCGCCGAAGCGTCGGCCGCCACCAGGGCCGGCAGATTGGTCTCGCCGACCAAGGTCACGCCATGCTTGACCACTGTGGTGCCGGCTTCTGTCAGCGGGCAGTTGCCGCCATTCGGCGCGGCCAGGTCCACAATCACCGAGCCCGGCTTCATGCTCTTGACCATGTCTTCGCTGACCAGCACCGGCGCGGCGCGACCCGGGATCAAGGCGGTGGTGATCACCACATCGGCCTGCGCCACGCGCTTGGCCACCTCGACCTTTTGACGGTCCAGCCAGCTCTGCGGCATCGGCCGGGCATAACCGCCCACGCCGACGGCGGCTTCTTTCTCCTCGTCGGTTTCATAGGCCACATCGATGAACTTGGCGCCTAAGGATTCGACCTGTTCCTTGACGGAGGGCCGCACGTCGGAAGCCTCGATCACCGCGCCGAGACGCTTGGCGGTCGCAATCGCCTGCAAGCCCGCCACGCCCACACCCAGAATCACCACCCGCGCCGCCTTGACCGTGCCGGCCGCCGTCATCAGCATGGGGAAAAAGCGCTGGTACTTGTCGGCGGCGATCATCACCGCCTTGTAGCCGGCGATATTGGCCTGGCTGGACAACACATCCATGCTTTGCGCCCTCGAGGTGCGCGGCGCCGCTTCCAGGGCAAAAGCCGTCAGCCCTGCCGCGGCCATGGCTTGCAAACCATCGCGGTCAAAGGGGTTGAGCATGCCCACCAAGGCTGTGCCGGGCTTGATCAGGGCCAACTCTTCAGCGTTGGGGCTCTTGACCTTGAGCAGCAAGTCGGCCGCAAAGGCCTGGGCACGGTCGACGATCTCGGCGCCGGCGGCACTGTAGGCCTCATCGGTCACGCTGGCACCCAAACCGGCGCCGCGCTCGATGCGCAAGACATGACCCTGGGCCTTCAGCTTCTTGACCGTTTCCGGCGTGGCAGCCACGCGCGTCTCTCCGGCCGCACTTTCGCGCGGAACTCCTATCAGCATGGACGTTTCCCTCCTGCGCAGCAATGGCGCCGAACTGTCTTGCAACAAAGGATCATCGAAAGGCCTTGCGCCCTCGAGTGCTTGCATTGAGCTTACACAATAGAGGGGGTAGATGACACCCGGGCATGCCTGGGGAACAAGGAGTCGTGAATGTCCAACAACAGCGAACGCTGGAAGCCCGCCGTCACCGTCGCCGCGGTGATTGAAGACCGTGGGCGCTTTCTGTTAGTGGAGGAAGAAACCCCCGAAGGCCTGCAGCTGAACAACCCAGCCGGCCATTTGGACCCGGGGGAATCACCGCTGCAAGCAGTGGTGCGCGAAGCCTTGGAAGAGACCGCCCGACACTTCGTGCCCGAGGCTTTGCTGGGCATTTATATGGCTCGTTTCCTACGGCCAGCGCGATTAGAGGATGTCACCTATGTGCGCCTGGCCTTCACGGGAACGGTGGGCGAAGCCATTGCCGGCCAAGCTTTGGACCGCGGCATTGTGCGCACGGTGTGGATGACGGTCGATGAATTGCGCGCCAGCGCCCCACGGCATCGCAGCCCGCTGGTCTTGCGCTGTGTGGAAGACCATCTGAGCGGGCGCCGCCTGCCCCTAGAGGCGATTCAGGTCGATGCCTCGCTGTATGCGCCGCTGATCAAGTCGAACTAGAAGCCGCTTCTGCCGCGGGCTGCAAACCGTCCAAGCGAGCGGCCAAGCCGGCATACATCTCATCAAAAAGCGCAAACTTGCGCTTCACCTCGGCGCGCTTTTTCGAGGCCACCTCGGCCAGATCAGGCGCAGGCACCTCGGCGCAGATCAGCTCGTACTGGCGCGAATCGCATTGGGTGGCGCCCAACTCGGTCCACATGGTGTCGTAGTCAGACGTGATCTTGCGGCGACGCCAGGGGTTGAGCGCGATGCGCTCGCGGTTGCTGATCAAAAGCAGCTTCTCGCAGCCCATCAAGAGCCCGATCTGACGCACCGCCTGCACCAAGACGGCCGAGGGCCGCGCACCGTAAAAGTCGCGAGTGGCCTTCTTCACCAGATCCCGCGCGCCGTCTGTATTGCCGCCCTGCAAGCGGCCGATGGCCACACAAGGACGCCCCTGGCGCTGCAAAAACAAGAACGAGGCGTTGAACACCATCTCGGTGCCCAGCATCAAGCGCAAACACAGCTCGCCTTCGCGGTGGCCTTCATGCACGGCGGACAGCTCCAGCTGGAACCTCTCTCCCGATTTGCCTTCAAACTCACACAGGGTCTGGTTCTGCACGGCCGAGGCGGCCAAGAGATCGGACCAGCCATGCGCGATCAAGAAGCTGTAATGCTCGATCAGCAGGTCCACCCGGCTGGCACAGCCCAGCTGGGTAGAAAAATAGGGGCGGTAGATCTTGGTCAGCAGCTTGGGATGCACGCTCAAGGCGCCGCCCAGCATTGGGTGTTGATCCACAAAGGCCAGCCAGCGGCGGGTGGAATCGGGGTGCAGCAGCGCGCCGGCGTAGATCTTGGCCTTGTCCTTGAAGCCAATGCGCTCGCCCAGCGAGGATATTCGCGAGGCTATCTTTAAGGGGCGCTGGGTCATGGGGCTGGGGCTCGGTGGCTGGGCGCATCAAGCGCGCCTGAAGAATGAGGGCTGATTGTAGGAGCAGGGGTCACTCCGCAAGCGTGGAGCCGGCGCGAAGCAAAGGTGAAGCCCATGCGGGACAATTCAGGCCATGAATCACAAGCAACGCATCGTCGTCGGCCTCTCCGGCGGCGTGGACTCCGCCGTCACCGCCTACCTCTTGAAAAAGCAGGGCCATGAGGTGGTCGGCATTTTCATGAAGAACTGGGAAGACGACGACAGCGATGACGAGAACGGCAAGTACTGCTCGTCCAATATCGACTTCGTTGATGCGGCCGCCGTGGCCGATGTGATCGGCATCGAAATCGAACATGTCAACTTCGCTGCCGATTACAAAGACCGAGTCTTCGCCGCTTTTCTGAGCGAATACCAGGCCGGGCGCACGCCCAACCCCGACATCCTGTGCAATGCCGAGATCAAGTTCAAAGCTTTTCTCGACCATGCCATGCGACTCGGCGCCGAAAAGATTGCCACCGGCCACTATGCGCGCGTCAGAGAGTTCGAGGGGCAAACGCAACTGCTCAAGGGCGTGGACAACAGCAAGGACCAAAGCTACTTCTTGCACCGCCTGAACCAGGCCCAACTCGCCAAGACCTTGTTCCCGGTGGGCGAGCTGCACAAGACCGAAGTGCGCCGCATCGCCGAGGAGATCGGCCTGCCCAACGCAAAGAAAAAAGACTCCACTGGCATTTGCTTCATTGGCGAGCGACCCTTCCGCGAGTTCTTGAACCGCTATCTGGCCCACAAGCCCGGGCCTATCAAAGACGAACGCGGCCGCAAGCTGGGCGAGCATCTGGGCCTGTCCTTCTACACCTTGGGCCAGCGTCAGGGCCTGGGTATTGGCGGGGTCAAAGAGAAAGGCGCGGCGCGCGGCGGCGGCGATCACTCGCCCTGGTTTGTGGCGCGCAAAGACATGGCGAACAACACGCTCTATGTGGTGCAAGGCCATGAGCACCCTTGGCTGCTGAGCCCAAGCCTGATCGCCGACGACATCTCTTGGACCGGCGCGCCACCCAAATTTGGCGGCTTCGGCGCCAAGAGCCGCTATCGCCAAGCCGATGCGGCCTGCGCCTTCTCGCCCGACACCCCGGCGCCCGCCCAGTTCCGGCTCGATTTTGCCCAGGCGCAATGGGCCGTCACGCCGGGCCAGAGCGCGGTGCTCTATGACGGCGAGGTCTGTTTAGGCGGGGGCGTCATTGCTCAGGCAATACCCCTAGACGCGGGCTCAACATGACCAAGGGCACGGGTCAGCAGCCTCGGGCTGTGGCACCCTTGCCGACCTTTTCAGCTTAGTCGCCCCGCTCTCTCTTGAACACGCTCGATCGCCAGCTTGACCGCGTCGCCCAACCCGGCGTGGTGCTGCGCATCGCGGTCTTGGCCGTCTGCTTGCTGGAGCTGACGGCCACGGCGGCCAGCTTGCTGGGCTATCGCAGCGATGCCTATGACGGCGCAGTCGCGGCGCTCTATCTGCGCTTGGGCGGGGCCAGCAATGACCCGGTCTTGCTGCTCGGCTGCTTTGCCCTGGTACTTTTGTTTGCCTGGTCTTACTGGCGGCTGGCCGTCATCGGCAGCGCCGATCAGCCGCCGCGCCATGCTTTGACGCGCCTCATCTTGATTGACGTGCTGGCGATCTGCGTGACGCCGGGTCTGCCTTTTTTGGTCACCGCGCTGGCTGCTGTGGTCTTGCCCTCGCGCGCAGCCTTCCTCTTCGGGCTGGCGCAGATCGGCGTCAGCCTGCTCTTGAACGCCCTGCTGCCGCTGGCCGAGCCGGTGGCCGCCAGCGGCCCTTCGGCAATTCCGGCCTGGCTGGACGGCCTGGGCCTGGTGATGGCCATGGTGGCCCTGCATGGCATGGCTTTTGGTTTGGGCCGCATGGCCGCTGCCGAAGCCGAAAAGCGCCGCTGGTTGCAGGTAATGCTGGCCGAGCGCATGAGTGCCGAGCAATTGCAGGCCGAGCAGCTACGCTACAGCGAACGCACCTTGATGGCGCGTGAGCTGCACGATGTGGTGGGCCACCATCTGACGGCCCTCAATCTACAGCTGCAACTGGGCAGCGCCCTTTTGCACCGAGGCAAGACCGAGGGCGCCGGCCAGGCGGTGGAGAAGGCGCGCGAGTGTGCGGCCCAGCTGCTGGCCGATGTACGCGAAGCGGTGTCGCAGCAACGCGGCTCCCAGCGCATTGACCTCAGCGCCGCACTGCAGGCTCTGGCCGAAGGCATTGCGCTGATCCGCATTGAGCTCGACATCGCACCCGCGGCGCGCGACCTCAGCCCGCGTGTCGCTCATGCGCTTTTGCGCTGCGTGCAAGAGGCGGTGACCAATAGCGTGCGGCATGCCCAAGCGGCCCGGGTGCGCATCACGCTGTGTGTCGATGATGCGCAAGCAGGCGAGGACGCGCTCAGCCAGCAAATCCGCGTGAGCATCGACGATGATGGCAAAGGCGCGCCCCGCCTGAACCCGGGCAATGGCTTGCAAGGCATGGCCGAACGGATGGCCGAGTTGGGCGGCAGCATGCAAGTGCTGCGCAACCAGCCCGGCTTCAAAATTGAACTGTGCTGCCCAAGGACTGTATGAAAACCACTGAAATCAAACTGCTGCTGGTGGAAGACCAGCAACTGGTGCGCGAAGCCTTGAAGGGCTTGCTGGCCCTCAGCGACGAGATCCGCATCGTCGGCGAGGCCTGCGACGGCGCCGAAGCCTTGGAGCAAATCACCGCCCTGGGTCTGGAGCAAATGCCCGATGTGATCCTCTCGGACATGCGCATGCCAAGGCTCGACGGCCTGGGCCTGATCCGCGCCCTGGCGGCGCGCGCATTGAATGTGCCGGTGGTGCTGCTGACCACGTTTGACGACTCCAGCGCTTTTGACGAAGCGGTGCGCTCCGGTGCGCGCGGCTTCTTGCTCAAGGCCATCAGCCCCGACACCTTGCTGCAAGCGCTGCGCGAAGTGGCCGATGGCGGCACGGCGCTGCGCCCCTCACTGACCACCCGCATGGAGCGCCCGGTCAAGGAAGGCGAGCGCGCCTTTGTGGCGACCGAGCAGCCCGATCCGCTCTCACCCAAAGAGCTGCAGGTCTTGCGCCTGGTGGCCAGCGGCCGCAGCAATACCGAGATTGCCGCGCTGCTGGGCAATAGCGAAGGCGTGATCAAGAACCACTGCTCGGCCATCTTCTCCAAGATGGGCGTGCGAGACCGCACCCAGGCGGTGCTGCGGGCGATTGACCTTGGCTGGATCTAAGACCTAATTGCCGGCGCCCTCAGCGCGCCGGCACCCATGGCTCTTGCGCCACCCGGCCGAGATTCATCACCCAGTAGCGCTGAAAACGCCCCGGCCCGGCCACACAGGCCATGCCCACCTCGCTGTACTCCGCCTGCATCAGGTTGTCGCAGTGCTTGGCGCTGGTGGCCCAGGTCTGCAGCACTTCATCCAAGCTCTCTTGGCCGGCCGCCAAGTTTTCACCGGCGCGCTGAGCTAAATAGCCATTCAAACGCATGCGCTCGCGCAGGCCCGCCCCCTGGGCGCCCATATGGCTGAGCTGCTCCCCCTGAGACAAGTCAGCCGCATGGCTGCGCGCCGAAGCCGCCAAGCGCGCATCCCAGCGCAAGGGCGGCCCGGCCGGCAGCAGCCCCGCACCGCAGGAACGCGACTGCGCACGCAAGCGGTTCAAGGTCTCCAAGACCCGCTCCGGCACGACCAAGGCCGAGCAATCTTGCGCAGCAGCGGGCTGAGCCCCAGCAGGCCAGGCCAAAGCCGCCAGCAGCGACACGAGCAAGGCAGGCAGGAGCGAAAAGAAAGCGCGTGGGGAGGTCATCGACAAGAGGCCAGGGAATGCGGCTGGCATCCTACCTGCAGCGCCCATCGCCATGCATTCAGCGGGGTGCGATGAGCCCGAGCAAAACTGTGCACAATGCGCCTAAGCTCGATTTCAAGGCAACGCTGACACCATGGCAGATGCAAATCCCTCCTCGCTGGGCCAACTCAAGATCGACCGTCAAGCGCCGGCCAGCAAGCGCCGACGCAAGACCTGGCCCCTGGTCTTGGGAGGGCTGGTGGCGCTGGCCGTGATCGCCCTGCTCGCCATGCCAGCCAAACCCGAGGTGCAGGCCAGCACCGTGCTGCAAACCTACCCTTCGCAGCAATACTTGCAGCTCACTGCCTCCGGCTATGTGGTGGCGCAACGCCGCGCTGCCGTCGCCTCCAAAGGCAGTGGCCGACTGGTGGAGTTGAATGTGCGCGAGGGCAGCCTGCTCAAGAAGGGCGACCTGATTGCCAAGCTCGACGCCAGCGATGTGCAAGCCGCCATCGGCACCGCCCTGGCCGGTGTGCGCCAAGCCGAAGCCGGCCAGCGCCAAGCGCAAGCCCAGGCCAGCCAGGCCAGCGTGGAGTTCGCCAATGCCGAGGCCGAGATGCAGCGCAGCAAGAGCCTGCAAGCCCAGGGCTTTGTCTCGGCCCAGGCCTTGGACGCCAACCAGCGCCGGCTCGACAGCGCCCGCGCCGCGCAAGCCGCCGCCCAGGCCAGCATCGCACAAGCTCAGGCCTCGCTGGCCCAGGCCCAGGCCCTGCTGAACGTCCAGAACGTGAACCGCGACTACACCGAGATCCGCGCCCCCTTTGACGGCGTGGTGCTGAACAAAAACGCCAATGTGGGCGACATGATCACGCCCTTCTCCAGCGCCACCGGCTCGCAGGGCGCGGTGGTCACCATGGCGGATCTCAGCACGCTGGAAGTTGAGGCCGATGTGTCCGAGGGCAGCTTGGCCAAGGCCACCAAGGGCCAGCCGGTGGAGATCACGCTGGACGCCCTGCCCGATGCACGCTTCACCGGCCAAGTGGTCGGCATCGTGCCCACGGTGGACCGCGCCAAGGCCACCGTCATGACCAAGGTGCGCTTTGACAAGCTGGACCCGCGCATCCTGCCGGAGATGAGCGCCAAGGTCAGCTTCCTCTCGCAAGCCGCCAGCGCCGCCGATCAAAAACCGGTCTTGGCCGTCAACCCCAAGGCCTTGCTGGAAAAGGACGGCAAGCAGTGGCTCTACCGCATTCAGCGCGAGGGCGAGAAAGAAATGCTGGAGGCGATTGAGGTCAAGCCTGGCCGCAAGCTGGGCGATGTGGTGGAAGTGAGTGGCGCCCTCAAGTCGGGCGAGCGCATCGTTTTGTCGCCCTCGGCCAAGCTGAAGTCGGGTCAACAAGTCACGCTGGCGACCAAGTAAGTCCATGAGCGACGTTCTGATCAAGATCCGCAATCTGTCCAAGGCCTACCAGCGCGGCGGCCAAGACATTCCCGTGTTGCTGGACATTCAGCTCGATGTGCCGGCCGGTGACTTTGTCGCGCTGATGGGCCCCAGCGGCTCGGGCAAAAGCACCTTGCTGAACCTGATCGCCGGCATTGACCAGCCCAGCAGCGGCCGCATCGAAATCGGCGGCGTTGACATCGCCACCTTGAGCGAAAGCCAGTTGGCCGACTGGCGCGCCAGCAATGTCGGCTTCATCTTCCAGTTCTACAACCTGATGCCGGTCTTGACGGCGCTGGAGAACGTGGAGCTGCCGCTCTTGCTGACCGGCTTGTCGGCGCGCCAGCGGCGTGCCCACGCCGAGGCTGCGCTGGAGATGGTCAAGCTCACCGATCGAATGGATCATTACCCGAACGAACTCTCCGGCGGCCAGCAGCAGCGCGTGGCGATCGCGCGCGCGCTGGTCAGCGACCCCACGCTGATCGTGGCCGACGAACCCACCGGCGACCTGGACCGCAGCACCGGCGGCGAAGTGCTGGACCTGCTCGATGAGCTGAACCGCAATCTGGGCAAAACCATCGTCATGGTCACCCACGACCCCAAGGCCGCCGCCCGCGCCCGCCGCATGGTGCATCTGGAAAAGGGCGTGCTGGTCAGCGAAGAAGAACTGGCCCGCCAAGGCTGAAGCCCTCACGAGCGCCGCACCGATGTTCCTCTTCAAGCTGCTGCTGAAAAACGCCTTTCGCCACAAGCTGCGCACCTTGCTGACGCTGGTGGGCTTGGTGGTGGCCATCTGCGCTTTTGGCCTGCTGCGCACCATCATCGATGCCTGGTACGCCGGCGTGGAAGGCTCCAGCAGCACCCGCTTGGTGACACGCAGCGCCATCTCGCTGACCTTCCCCTTGCCCATGAACTATGGCCAGCGGCTCAAGGGCGTGGAAGGCGTGACCGGCATCAGCTGGTCCAACTGGTTTGGCGGCGTCTACATCACCGAGCGCAATTTCTTCCCGCAGTTTGCCGTCGACCCGGTCAGTTATCTGGCGCTCTACCCCGAGTACCGTTTGAAGGACGAAGAACGCCTGGCCTTTTTGCGCGACCGCCAAGGCGCTATCGTTGGCCGCAAGCTGGCCGACAAGTTCGGCTGGAAGGTGGGCGACCAAATCCCGATCCGCGGCACCATCTACCCCGGCACCTGGACCTTCACCCTGCGCGGCATCTGGGACGGCGCCGAGGCCAAGACCGACGAGAGCCAGCTGCTGTTTCACTGGAGCTTTTTGAACGAGTCGATTCGCAAGCGCGCGCCCGGTCGGGCTGACTTTGTCGGCGTCTACATCCTCGGCATCAATGAGCCGCAAAACGCCGCGCTGATCTCGCAGCGGGTGGACGAGAGCTTCAAGAATTCGCTGGCCGAAACCCTGACCGAAACCGAGTCCGCCTTTCAGCTCAGCTTCGTCTCGATGAGCGAAGCCATCCTGATCGCGATTGAGGCGGTCAGCTACATCATCGTCATCATCATCATGGCGGTGATGGCCAACACCATGACGATGACGGCGCGCGAGCGCCTGGCCGAGTACGCCACCCTCAAGGCCTTGGGCTTTGCGCCCGGCTTTGTAGTCAAGCTGCTCTTTGGCGAGAGCCTGCTGATTGCGCTCTTGGGCGGCCTGGCCGGCCTGCTGCTGACGCTGCCCTTGGCGGGCGGCTTTGGCAAGGCGGTGGGCACGCTCTTCCCGGGCTTTCATGTCTCAGGCACGACGATGGCGCTGCAACTGCTGGCGGCCTTGGTGGTGGGGGTGGTGGCTGCCGCCTGGCCGGCTTGGAAGATGAGTCGCATCGACATCGTTCAAGGACTTAGACATGTGGCGTGAATTTCAGGGGCAGAGCGCCGGGCTGCTCCCAAGCCTGGCCCATCCCCTCGGGGGATCGACCGGCGTACGCGCCGGGCGAGGGGCTCACAAGCCTCCGGCTTGGAAGATGAGCCGCATCGACATTGTTCAGGGCTTGAGGCAAGTGGCATGAAGGCGATTCCGCTCTCCTACATCGCCCGCAACCTTTGGGTGCGCCGCGTCACCACCTTGCTGACCGCTGGCGGCATGGCCTTGGTGGTCTATGTGTTTGCCACCGTCTTGATGATGAGCGAGGGCATACGCGCCACCCTGGTCGCCACCGGCCAGCCCGACAATGTGATCGCGCTGCGCAAGGGTGCGGGTGCCGAGATCAATAGCGGCATCGACCGCGGCCAGGCCGCCATTTTGGAAGGCATGGCCGGCATCGCCACCGACAGCCAGGGCCAGCCCCTGGTCAGCAAAGAACCGGTGGTGCTGAACAATCTGCCCAAACGCGGCAGCGGCAAGCCCAGCAATGTGACGGTGCGCGGCACCAGCGAGCGCGGCCTGCAACTGCGGCCGCAGGTGCAGCTGGTAGAAGGCCGTATGTTCCGCCCCGGCACCTCCGAGATCATCACCGGCCGCGCCATTGCCAAGGGCTTTGTCGGCGCCGGCTTGGGCGAGACCCTGCGATTTGCTGGGCGCGACTGGACGGTGGTGGGCGTGTTTGACGCCGGCCGTACCGGCTTTGACTCCGAGATCTGGGGCGATGCCGAACAGATGCTGCAAGCCTTTCGCCGCAATGCCTTTTCCAGTGTGGTCTTCCGTCTGGCCGATGCTAGCCAAATGGAGGCCATCAAGGCCAAGCTGGCGGACGACCCGCGCATCACCGTCGAGCTGAAGCGTGAAACCGTTTTCTACGCCGAGCAAAGCGAGGCGCTGGCCAAGTTCATCAGCATCCTGGGCACCTCGCTGTCGGTGATCTTTTCGATTGGCGCCATCGTCGGCGCCATGATCACCATGTTCGCCGCCGTAGCCTCGCGCATCGGCGAGATTGGCACACTGCGCGCCCTGGGCTTTCAGCGCAGCGCGGTGCTCTTGGCCTTCATGGCCGAGTCGCTCTTGCTCTCTTTGGTGGGCGGCATGATCGGTCTGGCCTTTGCGTCGCTGATGCAAACGGTGAACATCAGCACCACCAATTTCCAGACCTTTTCGGAACTGGCCTTTCAGTTCAAGCTGACGCCCACCATCGTCTGGCAAACGCTGTTTTTCTCGCTGTTCATGGGCTTTGTCGGCGGCTTCATCCCGGCTTGGCGAGCTGCGCGTTTAAAGATTGTGGATTGCTTGCGGGCGGCTTAAGCGTCCGTCGACCTCGGGTGAGGTAGATGGGGCTTGCCATCACGGCGTCGCTGCGCCAGCATGAGGCTATGAACACCGCCTTGATGACCTCCCGCCTGCATCGCCTGCTCTGCTGGAGCAGCCTGTCGCTTCTTCTGGCCTCATCCGCCTGCGCCGAGGACCCCATGAAAAGCAAAGCCGCCGCAAGCCCAAGCAACCCAACAAGCGCAGCCCCCAAAGCCGAGCCCGCCAGCGCCCAGCTTTGGCGCGAGATCAAGGCTGAAATTGGCGACGCGGAATGCGACGGCCCGCAGCAATGCCACACCATCGGCGTTGGCGCCAAGGCCTGCGGCGGCCCGGAGGGATATCTCGCCTGGTCCAGCAAAAACACCGACGGCAAAAAGCTGAAGAGCCTGGTTGAGCGCCACAGCGCTGCTCGCGACGAAGAAAACCGCCGCAGCGGCATGGCCTCCAACTGCGCCATCCCACAAGACCCCGGCGCCGTCTGCGTGGCCGAGCCCAGCGGCCGCAAGGTCTGCAAGCTGGGCAGCTTGCCCACATTTGGGGGTCAAGTCTTGCCCAAGTCGGCGCAGTAGAACTGCTGCAGTTGGGGCGGATGTTGGCACCGAGCGGACTGTGAGTTTTGCTTGGTGGGCACTGCAGCCCAGGCAGCCACCGGACTCATGGCTCGGGGGTCCTCGCTTCGCTCCGACTTCCCTGCGCTGCTCGCATCTTGGGGCCGGCGCAGAACTCACTCCATTCGCTGCGCTCATTTCGTTCAAACATGCTGCGCCAAGCTAGCCATTGAAGCGCGCTGCGCGCGCGCCGGCCACGGGACGTGTCCGGCCCTCGCCAGGCACAAACAGTCCTCAGGACTGTTTGAGTCCGGGCTCAGCCCCAAGCTGCTGCGCTGCTCGGCCCCTCACAAATCGCCCGGCAGCTGCCTAGGCTGCAGTGCGCTTGCATCGCCTACGTTGGGTGTTCTCAACGGTGGCGAAAACCTAACCCGCAGGTGGCCCGGCCCGACGACGGGCGATTTGTGCGCGGCCGAGGGCGCAGCGGAGCGGGTCAGGCGCGCGCAGCGCGCTTCAACTTCTGACTTGGCGGCACCTGTTTGAGTGCAGTGAGCGAAGCGAACGTAGCGAGTTTGCCGCCGCTGACCCGCGTAGTGAGCAGCGAGGGAAGTCGGCTCGACAGAGCCGACCCGGGCACCATGAGCACGGCGGCGGGCCGGGTCACCGAAGCGAACTCAAGCAAGCTCGATCGTCTGCTCATTGCCAGCAACCGTCACCTGCGCAACTGACAAAGACACCCCCTAAAGAAAAAGGCCGGTCGCTTGCGCGCCGGCCTTGGCAATCATGAGGAGCGGAGCGCTCCTCGATGGCTCAGTCTCAGTTGGCGGTGCCAGACACCTTGGCCGAGCTGCTTGGAGGCACTTCGGTCACAGGCAGGCCGCCGTTGGCTTCGACGCGAACCACGGTGGTTGCTTGCACCACACCGGCTGCATCCTTGAACTGGACGGCGCCCAGGGTGCGCTGACCCAGGGTCAGACCAGACCAGCTGATACCGATGGTGGTGTTGTTACCCGCCACCACCTTGCCAGGCACGGCAACGGTGAACTTCGCAGCCAAATCAGCAGGTGTCACCACCCAGCTCGACAGCTTGTGCGTCATGCTGGCGGCGCCACCGTAAGCGACCACGCAGACCTTGTAGTTGCCGGCCGCAGGGCTGGCGACTTGCACGGCTTCATTGGAGCCACCATTGCCCGAGTAGACCCAGCTGCCATCCGGAGCCAGCAAGCCCATGTCGTTGTCATCGCCGGCGGTGCCCACATCGGCATCACGCAGAGCGAAGCGAGCGGCCACGGTGCCGGCGGGAATCGCCACGTTGTAGACCTTCATGTTCGGCAGATCGGTGCCGGTCACGCAAGCGGCCTTCAAGGGAGCTGAGTCCAGCTTGCCCGGGGTCAAGCTGACGACTTCACCCAAGGTCACGTCCTTCAGTCCACCCTTGACCGCCGTCATGGCGCCGGAGTAGCCGGTCTTCACGGCAATCAGGCGGGTGCCCGACTGGGTGTTGCCGGTCAACTCAGCAGGTGCCGAGATGGCCTTGCCAATGCGGGCCTGCACCGGGCTCCTGACCACATGGCTGCCATCCGTCCAGGTCAGCGAACCAAACTTCCATTCGCCTTCGGTGGTACCAGCCACGCCGGTCAGCTTGACGGTGAAGCTCTTGGTTTCGCCAGCGGCCAGAGTCAAGGATGCAGGTGTGACGACGGCGGTGAAGCCAGGCACAGTCGCAGCGCTGGTGTAAGTGGCCGTTGCGCCGCCCACATTGGTCACGCTACGGTTCACGGTGACGCTGCCCTGCACGCTGCCGACGGTGATCGAAGGCAGGTTCAGGTTGTAGGTCTCATCCAGCGTGCCGTAGGTGGTGCAATCGCTGGCAGGAATCACCGCAGGCTTGTTCACCTTGCACTGGTACTTGATGTAGTCAGCCTTGCCAGCGTCATACACCAGGCCTGGGTTGGTGGCCTTGTTCGGGTCCACATGACCTGCACCTTGCGCCCATGGCAGCAAACCGTTCTGAGCGCCGATCAGGCCGTCGTCCAGGGTGGTGTAAGCCGTGGTCATCAGGGCAGACTTGATCGCTGCAGGCGACCAAGTCGGGTGAGCTTGCTTCAAGAGCAAGCCCAGACCGGCCACATGCGGGCTGGACATCGAAGTGCCTTGGTAGGACGCGTAAGCATCACCTGGCACGAAGCTGCCGTCCGCCACGCCCGTGTGTTGAGCAGGCGTCAGTTCCGGCGAAACGCTGGCGATGATGTCCACGCCCGGCGCAGTCAGGTCAGGCTTCAGGATGTTGCTGTCGCCTTGGTTCGGGCCACGCGAAGAGAAGCCGGCCATGATGGGCGCGGGCTTCTTACCAACGTAGAAAGCGCTCAGAGCCGAAGTCGCTGCATCGCCTTGGGCCACGGCATAAGCCTTGATGGTGTCGCCATCAGCCTTGCTGACGTGCACAGTCGGCACCGAGTGGGCCTCAGCCACCAAGCCTGCGCCGTTGTCGGCCAAGATCATGCCGATACCGCCGGCATTCAGCACGGCCAAGCTCTTGTCCACACGGGCATTGGTGCCGCGGGTGCAGACGACGATCTTGCCGGTGACCTTGGCGGGGTCCAGCAGCACTTGGCCAGCGCCAGGAGCTGCGCTGTAGCAAAGGTTGGCGTTGCCGCCGCCCAGACCTGCATCCTCAGCGCGGATCAGCGCACTGGAGGCCAAGGGAGCGGTGTTGGTCGAAGCGCCGAAGTACTTGGCGGCATTGCCCAGCACCACATCGGCTTGGAAGTTACGGTCGTGGGTCGAAGCGGCCACGGTCGTCAGCCATGGGCTGATGTGGGCCACTTGATTGGCCGGGCCGCTGTTGCCCGCAGATGCGGCCACAAACACGCCGGCCAAAGAAGCACGATAGAAAGCCTGCTCGACGGGGTCGTTGACCGAAGTCTGCGAGCCGCTGATCGAATAGTTCAGGACATGCACGCCGTCCTTCACTGCGTCGTCGATCGCCTTGACCGAGTCCGAGTTGAAGCAGCTGTTTTTGGAGCCGGTGCCGTCGGTGGCCGTGGCATCGTCATAAGTCCAGCAGACCTTGTAGGCGGCCACGCGAGCACGCGGAGCCACGCCGGAAGCCTTGCCCAAGACCAAGCCATTGACCACGGCGGTCACGCCGGAGTTACCAGCGGCAGTCGACGCTGTGTGGTCACCGTGGCCGCCGTGGCCGGCGGTCTTGCCATCGCTGCCGACGTTGGAGTCGCGGGTGGAGTAGAACTCGGTCCAGTTCTTGGGCAGACCGGTGGCGATGAAGCCCGCGTTGTAGAACTTGGCGCCGATCAGCTTGTTGTTGCAATGCTTGGCGGGGTCGAAGCCTTCACCGGCTTGGCAGCTGCCCAGGAAGCCAGGGATGGGGTTGTAAGCCAGGGTGCCGGCAGGATCAAAAGTCGGGTTGCCGTTGGCGTCAACGCGGTCCGCGAAAGCCGGATTCTCAGGCCAAATACCGCCGTCAATGATGCCGACGATCATGTTCTCGCCCTTGATGGCCGAGCCCGAGATGGTCTGCGACCACAGGCCGCCAGGCGCGGTCAGACCAAGGAAGTCAGGGGTGCTGACGGTCTGGTACTCACGTGCCACATCTTCAAAAACATCGGCCACTTCGGCGCTGGTACGCAGCGTCGCGACTTCAGCATCGGTCAGACGCGCGGCAAAGCCGTTGAACACCACCTGGTAGTTGGCCAGCACCGGCGCATTGCCGACCAGCTGGGCCACGCTGCGCTGCTTCTGATCCAGATAGCCAACATAGGCCACCACCTCAGGAGCATTGGCATTGAAGCGTGCGCCTTGGGCGGCACGGGTCGGTGCCATTTTGGCTGTGCCGCCCACATAGGTGGCAGCAGGCTCGTCCTTCAGTTGAACGATATAGGTCTTGCGTGCATCAGCCAGGGCGTTGGTGGCCAGGCCGGTCAGCAGCACCAGGGTGGCCAGGGCTGCGGGCTTGAGTTTCATCATCATTTTGATTGGTCCTTGCTCAGAGAGGGGGAGATCAAACAGCGCGGCGACGACCAGCGATAGCGCCCACGGCCAGCAGACCGGCAGCCATCAGGCCATAGGTCGAAGGCTCAGGCACGGCGGTCGTGACGTTGATGTTGTCAACAGCAATATTGGCCAAGTTGCCAGAGCGATTGCAATTGCCAGCGGCGTCACAGGCATAACCCAGGACACGAACGGCCGTGAAATCAAGGCTTGCGAAGGTGCCCGTGAAGTCGGTCGTTGCGAAGTTGAACTGGCCGTTAGTTGGACCGGACAAAGGTACTTGCACCGCCGAGCCAAGCGCGTTGAGGTTTGCGTCAAAACCTTGCAGCACCAAAATGCCGCTGACGGCGGGGAAGCTGGTCTGGCCGGTGCCGATGAAGCTGGCCTGCAGGCTGCTCATCTTGAAGGTGCTGTTGTTGTTCAGGCCAAACACGAAGTAACCGTCGTCCAATGCGGCGTAGTACTTACTCGTGTTGTTCACCGGGCAAGCGATCGGCGCCTGGCAGATGGTGGGATCACTGCCGTCAACAATGGCACCCGCGAAGGTGCCGGGCACGGCCGTTGTACCGGAGGCTGCCCATGAAAGGGCAGTCACCCAGAAGTCGCCTTGGGCGATTTTGTCGCCATGCCCAACAATGGTCGAATCCACCGGCGCCTCAAAGTCCAAAACCGCTGCCTGGGCGGAGCCCATGGCCATCACTGCCAATGCAAGTGCTGCTGCCTTGCTGATCATCTTTTGTTTCATGTCTTGCCCTCGTTCCCAATAGTTGGGGTGTTGCACACCACAGATGAAGTTGACCTGGCTGTCCTCGGTGATACCAAGGTGCCGGTGCAACCCAGCTCTCTCGCCACGACTGCATGCTTGGCAGTGCTTTGGCTTGAGCGACCGATTCTCAACAGGCAAGCCAAGGGGGGCATCCCAACTTGCCCGCCCCCCAGAGCGGGGGGGAAAGGGTTTTCACCAAACGTTCACAAAGCACCCGGCCGCGAGCTTCGGTTATAGGAGCGAGCCCATTTCGCGCTATTTTTCTCCTGGCACCGCAGAAAATTCGGGTTAGTCCCAATGAGGCTGTCAAGTGAAAAAGCCACAGATTGGAAAGAAAAAGGAGATGAATCTTTCGATTCATCTCCTTTGGTAGCGGTTTCAAAAGTCCGCTTGAAAAAGCAGCTAGCTCCGAGAGAGCCAGCCACCCATTTTTCTCAGTTTTTCATCGCGCCCAATCAGTCCAGTTGTGGGCGAGCCACGCGTGAAACTTGCTGGGTCGGTAGCGGGTCATTGGTATTGATCTCGACCAGGGTGGTGCCCAGCATCGTGCCATTGCCCACATAGCTGATGGCCCCCAGGTGGCGCTTGCCACGGCTCAAGCCCGACCAGCTCAGACCGATCGAAGCGCTACCGCCGGTGCTGACCTTGCCCGGAGCCAAAACCTTCAAGTTGCCCACACCCACACCGCCGTTGACCACCCAGGACGAAAGCGTGTAAGTCGCCGTGCCGCCCTCGGGGTCATAGCCCACCACGCAGACCTTGTAGTCGCCCGCCGCTGGGCTGCTCAGCTGCACCAGCTCGGTGGAGCCACCCGTGCCACTGCTGCCCACTTGCGTGCCATCGGCCTTGAAGACCAAGAGGTCCAGGTCGGAGTTGGCGCCGCCGGTCGTCTCCTCGTTGTAAAGAGCAAACCGCGCCACCATGGCCCCAGGCGCCACGCTGACCGTGTGCACATTGATACCCTGGCCACCGCCGGCTTTGCAGGTGGCTGCGGTATTGGTGGTGTCGGGTTGCTTGCCGATGCTGCGGGTGTCACGCGCGGCCTCGTTCAAGCCGCCTTTGGCGGCACTCAGCGAACCGCTGTACCCAGTACCCAAGGTAAAGACCTTGCTGCCGCTGGTGGTCTCGCTACTGACCGAGTTGGGAGCCGACAGCAGCGCAGCGCGCGCCGTCAGCGGGCTGCGCACCACGCGGCTGCCGTCAGACCAGGTCAAGGCACCGTAGGCCCAGGTATCGATCGCCGCGCTGCTTCGGGTCAGCTTGACGGTGAAGCTGGCCTTGGCACCGGGCGCCAGAGTCAGGCTGCTGGGCGACACCAGCACATCAAAGCCCGGCACGGCGGCAACGGCGTTGTAAGTGGCCGTGGCATTACCGACGTTCGTCACGGTACGCGTCAGCGTGGTGGAACCCAACACCGCCGCTGCAGTCAGCGAGGCCAGGTTCAGGTTGTAAGCCGGGATTGTGCCGGCCGCCACGCAAGTCGGGCCGTCGTAAACACCGGCATTGATGCCGCACAGGAAGCGCTTGTAATCGAGTTCGCCCGCGTCATAGACCAAGCCCGGGTTGCTCGCATCGTTGGGCGTGACATGGCCAGCACCCTGAGCCCAGGGCAGCTTGCCGGTGTCTTTGGCCGAGGTATCCCAGGGCAAAGCGCCATTGCGGCCATCGCTGAAGGTGTCTTTGCCGGTGGTCATCAAGGCTGACTTGATCATGGCCGGCGTCCAACTCGGATGCTGCTGCTTGAGCAAGGCGGCCAAGCCCGCCACATGCGGGCTGGACATGGAGGTGCCGGTGTAGAACGCAAAGTTGGTGGCCGTGGTGGCGCCGCCCGCAGCGATCGCATCGCGCGCCGCCTGGTCCAGATTAGGTGACACGGTGGCCAACACATCGGTGCCCGGGCCGGTGACATCGGGCTTCAGGATATTGGCGTTGGCCACATTGGGGCCGCGCGAGGACGAACCATTCATCACCGGCGCCGGCGTCGCGCCCACCGTGGCCGCCCATGTGGAGATCGCCGAAGTGCCGGCCGCCCCCGCCGCATAAGTCCGTACCGCAGGCGCATCACTGGCGTACAAGTGGACCGTGGGCACCGAGTGCGCCTCTGAGACCACACCGGCACCGTTGTCCAACAAGAGCATGCCGACGCCGCCGGCGGCCGCCACCACCGCACTCTTTTCAACCCGTGCATTGGTGCCGCGCGTGCAAGCGACGACCTTGCCGGTGACCTTGGCGGGGTCCAGGCTGTTCGGGAAGCACAGATTCGCGTCTGACACGCTCGCCGCTGCCGCCTTGGCCTCGGTCGAGAGGATCAATGTTGTTTGCGGCAGCGCAGTGGTGTTCAGCGAGGCGCCCACATATTTGGCGCCATTGCCCAAGGTGGCGGTCGCGCCGTTCAAGCGGTTGTGGGTGGAGTTGCCCACCGTTGCATGCCAGGGCCCCAGATTGGCCGCCGGGCCGGTGGCCGGACCCGCATTGCCCGCCGAAGCCGCCACAAACACCCCCGCGTTCGACGCGCCCAAGAAGGCCAGCTCCGAGGGGTCGGTAAAGGTGCCGCCGCCGGCCGTGGGGCCGATGGAGTAATTCAGTACGTCGACACCATCCCGGACCGCTTGTTCCACGGCCGCCACGGTATTGCTGTCCGAGCAGCCGCTTTTCAGCGTGATGCCATCGGTCCAGCAGACCTTGTAGGCCGCCACACGGGCGCGCGGCGCAATGCCCGAGACCTTGCCGAAAGCGCTGCCGCCGGAGGTCGCCGGCACGCCGCCATTGCCACCCGCGGTGGAGGCGGTGTGCGAGCCGTGACCGCCACCGCCGCCTTGCACCGCGTCACGGGCGGAGTTGAACTCAAGCGGCGCCAGTGTTTGCAGCGGGTCTTTGAAGGCCTTCAGACCAATCAGCTTGTTATTGCAATTGGCCGCCGTCAGCCCCTCGCCCAGATCGCAACCGCCCTTCCACTTGGCGGGGGGTGGACCATAGACCTGGGTGCTGTTGACCAAGCTGTGCGTGGGCTCGCCGGTGCTGTTGTCGACGCGATCGGCAAAGCTGGGGCTTTCGGGCCAGATGCCGCTGTCCAACATGCCGATGATCATGTCCTCACCCGCATGCTGCGGGCCACCCAGCTGCTCCCAGAGGCCGCCGGGCACCTTGTCCAGGCCCAAGAAAGTGGGGGTGTAATTGGTGTCCAACTGCTTGATGGCGTCGGCCGAGATATTCGCCACGGCCGGGTTGCGCTTCAGGGCGCGCACCTCAGCGTCGGTCAGGCGCGCAGCAAAGCCATTGAAGACCACGTTGTAACGGTGCGTGGGCCGAGCGTTGCTCAGGGTGGCCAACACCGCGTCTTGCTGCTGATCGAGATAGCTGATGTACGACTGCACATGGGCCGCCGACAGATCAAGGCGGCCTGTGCTGGATTTGGTGGCCGTGCGGCCACCGGCGCCGCCGGTGTAGTTGGCCGCCGGGGCGTCCACCAATTGAACAATATAGGAGCGACGAGTTTCTTGCGCCTGGGCTTGGCCTGCGGCGGACAAACCAGCCAGCAGAGTCAGTACGGCCAGGGCGGCGGGACGACGTGTTTTCATCATCATGGTGAGATCTCTTCTTCCGTTAAAAGCGGACAGCGAAACTCAATCACCCGTTTGTCCGGACGGGTGATGATGGGCGCATGACAGGTTCAGCGCTAAGGCTGCCGGGCCCGCGCCCGGACACTCTGCAAAAGAGCGAGAGCGTCCTGACGGGGAGCGGTGCTCAGCGCAAGCGGCGGCGCGACAGCTGGCCGAAGACGGCCAGGCCCAAGCCCATCAGCAGCCAGCTGCTCGGCTCGGGCACGGCGGTGGTGATGGCGATGTTGTCGAGGGCGAACTGCGCCTGGTTGAGTGCCAAACTGGTACACACCTCGTCGGCATCGAACAAGCAGGCGTTGAAGCGCACCGAGCTGAACTCGATCTGGCCGAACTGGCCGCCGATATTCCAGCGCGAGAAGTTGTAGTCGCCATTGGCATCCGTCGGGCTGAAGCGTTTGGCAATGGTGCTGACGCGGCCACTGGCATCGGTGCCGGTGATCTGCAGCATGCCCACGCTCAGATCACCATTCAAGCCACCGGACGGCACAACAAAGCCAAAGTCCAGGCCGTTCAGGCGAAAGCCGCCGGCGGCGCTGAGGGTCAGCGAGCCATCGTTCAGGCCCAAGTAGTAGTGGCTGTTATTGCCCTTGGGGCAGAGCAAGGTGTCGCAGGAGCCCGGGTCGCTGCCGTCGATCAAGGCACCGGCCAAGCCATCGCCCTGCACGCTGAAATTGGCCGCGCCATCGGAGAAGCTTTCGCCATCTCCGTAGATCGTGGGGCTGAGCCCCTCAAAGGTGAGCGTGGTGGCGGCCGACGCAGCCGAAGCGGCTGCCGTCATCGCGCAAACCAGCGCCAAACGATGCAATGTCTTCATGTCTCGCCCTCTGTCCCGATGTCGGGGTGTTGCACATCATTGAAGGGGCCACACGTCGGGTCTCGCCGATCACAAGTCCGCGCGCAACCTAGTCGTTCATGCCGAAAGACCAAGCGCCCGCAAGTTGCCGACGCACACCAAGGCATGTGCGTCGATTTTGATGATGCAGGACTTGATGACCATAGTGGCTTGCCCGCCCTACAGACTAGGGCTCGGGTTTCCACCGAGCGGGTTGGGCCGGAGCGATCGAGTCGCGCTCAGAACAAAGGACTGGAGGCCGCCGACTTGGGCAGTTCCGGCTCCGCGCCGGTCTTGCTGGCCGGAGCGCCGGCCGCGCCTGGCGCAAAAATCCAGTCGCGCGCCAGTTGCACGGGCGTGCCGTCGGCCTGGGTCTGGCGCAAGAGCGCTTGCTCGGAGCGGCTGTGCACTGCATTGAAGCTTTTCGGATTGACGGGGTCAGGCACCAGCACCCAATCGGGCTTGCCGGTAAAGGGGTCGGCATAAAGGCGCCGCAGGTGGTACAGGGTCTTGGGCCCGCGCGAGTCGGCCAGCAGATCGTTCAAGGTCTGCGGGCTTTGGCCTTGACCGGGCGCCTGGCTACCCGAGGCTTTTTGATAGCTGGCAATGGCCCGCGCAATCTCGCTGCCGCGGAACTCCAGCTCACGCTCTTTCTCGCGCTGAGCGGCGGTGCTCCAACTTTGGCCCAAGGCGGCCAAGGCCGCGGCCGTGATGGCAACAAAAAACAGCAGGCCCAGATAGGTGAAGCCGCGCTGCCGCCGGCAGCGCTCTGGCTTGGGCGCAGGCGTGGGCTCAGGCAAGACCATCACCAGTCGGCAAACAGCCGCCCATCACTGGCGCGACCCGCGGCGCCGCTGCGCACGTCATAAACCTGGCCGGTGGCCATGGCATCGGGCGGCGGCGCCAGCAGGACCCAGGCCTCGCGGCTGCCGGTCAGCGGGTCTTCCGGAATTTCACGGATATAGCGCGCCGTCACCAGCTCTTCCAGCGAGTCGGGATAACGCCCCTTGTCGGCGGCATATTGGTCCAGCGCATCGCGCATCACATTCAGCGAGGTGCGCAGCGAAGTTTCGCGCGACTTTTGCAGGCTGTTGAAATAGCGCGGCGCGGCAATCGAGGCCAGCAGCGCCACGATGGCCATCACCACAATCAGCTCGATCAGGGTGAAGCCGTTTGACTTGCATCTCTTCTTGTTCGCGCTCATCACCAATCTCTGTAGCGGCTACCGTCCAGCGCGCGTCGCTCGGAACGCGAGTAGACATCAAACACATCCTTGCCGGCGCGCGGCTCGTCCGGCGGGCTGTCGGCCGCACGCAAGCCCCAGCTGGCCGCCGGCTCCAAGGCCGGGTCGGCAAAGGGGTCACGCGGCAGGCGGCGCAAAAAGTAAATCTTCTTTTCTTCTGAAGAGCGCGCATCGGCCACGCCCGCGACCAGGGCCTGCAAACTGGGCGGATAGCCGCTGTCATCGGCATTGCTCTTGACCTGGCCAGCCTCGGTGGCTTTTTTGTAAGCATCGATGGCGCCGCGCAGGGTCCGCAAGCCGGCGCGCAACTCATGCTCGCGGCTGCGCTGCACGGACATTTCCAGCAAGGGCCGCGCCGAGCCCGCCAGCATTGCCAGAATGGCCAGCACCACCAACATCTCGATCAAAGTAAAGCCGCGCTGCTGCACCATGGCTGCACTCAATCCTCGCTGCAGCGCAGGCTTAACGCGCCGCGTCCACGCTGACCAGGCCGGTGCCGTCCAGGCGCACCGAGACCGGTTCACCATTCAGACCCGTGGCCGACAGCGCCCCCAGGCCCACATTCAGCACCTGACCATTGGCCGAGGGCAGCGCCCGCAGCACCACCACCTTCTCGCCGCGCGGCAGCAGCTCAATCGCCACACGTCCATTGCCTGAGGCGCCGCCTTGCGCCGGTGCCAGCTTGCTGGCGTCGTATTCCACTTCACCCTTGATGCTGAAGCCGCTGTCATTCTTCATCGTCACCGAGACCGTACCGCCGGGCGCCACTTGCGGGCTGACCTCAAAGCGCAGCACCGCTTCTTGCGGCGCCGCCATGCTGGCCGCCTCGGCCGGTGCGCTGGGCGTGGGCGTTAGCGCACGCAGGCCCGAGGACGCTGCTTGCGAAGGGCCCACACCCGCCTTGGCATTTGGCTTCAGCAAGCTGCTGAAGGCGCCGGGCGAGGCATCGGTGCCGCCGGCCAAACGGGTCAGGCCCGCGTCCGGCAAGGCCAGATTGCGCACGATACGCGGCGTGATCAACAGCACCACCTCGGTCTTCTTGCGGTCTTCGGTACGCACGCCGAACAAGCTGCCCAGCACCGGGATCTCCGACAAGCCCGGGATGCCCGAGGCCGAGCGGCGGTCTTCATCGCTGATCAAGCCGGCCAGCACTTGCGTTTCGCCATCGTTCAGGCGCAGCGTGGTGCCGGTTTGGCGGGTGCCGATCTCGTAGGCGGTGGTGCCGCCAGGCCCTTGCACCTGGCGGATCAGATTGCTGACCTCCAGGCCGACCTTGATGATGACGTCGTTGTCGAGTTGGATGGTGGGCTCCACATCGAGCTTCAGGCCCACATCCAGATAGCTGACCGAGGCCGCCACCGAAGTGCTGCCGGTGAAGTTGGTGGTGGTGGTGAAGACCGGCACCTTCTGGCCGATGTGCACCTTGGCCTTGTCGCGGTTGCGCACCCGGATCTTCGGATTGGCCAGGATATTGCCATTGCCGGAGTTGCCGCGAATCGTGGCCACCACAGCCGGATTCGCCACCATGGCGCGGAAGTTATTGTGCTGGCCCAGTTCCACCTGGCCGGTCGCCAGACCGCCATTGAAGCCGGGCAGGCCGTAGCTGATTTGATCGGGGAACTTCAGGCCCAAATCATTGACGCGGTCGCTGGAGAGTTCCATCACCTCCACTTCCAGCATCACCTCGGGCTCAGGCAGATCCACCGAGGCGATCAGCTTCTCCACCAGCCGCACCACCTCGGGCGTGTCGCGCACCACCATCAGGTTCAGCCGCTCGTCGATGTGGATGTCGCGCACCTTGGTGATGGTGCGCACCATGGCCTGCACCTGCTTGACGTCGGCATTGGTCAGATAGAGCGTGCGGGTGATCAGTTCCTGGTGTTCACGCTGCTTGGCTGCGGTGTTAGGGAAGATCAGCACCGAGCTGTCGTTCAGCAGCTTGCGGTCCAGCCCTTGAGTGGACAGCAACACACGCATCGCTTCGTCGAGCGAAACATTGCGCAAGAAGATGCTGACCTTGGCGTCGGAACGCACGTCTTTGTCGAACACAAAGTTGATGTTCGAGCTGCGCGCCAAGGCCTCAAAGACCTGGCGCATCGGGGCTTCACGGAACTCCAGCGTCACCGGCTTTTGAAAGGACGGCCCCATCTCACTGCTGGCCGACTCCAGCGGCCGCGCCTGGGCCGACTGACTCATCAAAAGACGCGCGCCCACATGGTTGGGCGACTCGGCCAGGATCTCGCGGGCCAAGGCGTCGGCGCGATCCAAGCGGCCTTCACGCAGGGCTTGGCGGGCTGAGATCAGCTTGGCCTCTTGCAAGCGGCCGCGCGACAGCTCAGCCTCGTACCAAGCCAGGCGCGGATGCTTGGGGTCCACCTCGCGCAAGCGCTGCACGGCTTCATTCGCCTCGTCCCAACGAGCGGCCAGACGCATGCCCTCGATCTGCGCCAGCAAGCGGGTCGTCATTTGATTGGCGATACGCAGCTGCGCGGCGCGCAAGGCCTGGTCATGAGGGTCGAGCTTGCGCGCCTGCTCGAGCGTCTCATAGGCCTGCGGCAACTGGTTGGAGCGCACCATCTCATCGGCCTGGCGCAGCGCCGGGTTGGCGCAAGCGGCCAGCAAGAGCGCCGCCAACAAGGTCAGCGCCGGGCCAGCCGGCCGGGCGAGCAAGGAGTGAAGAGGGTTCAGCTTCATGAGGAGGAAGGTCGGAAAACGAGTGTTTGGGGCAGCTTGGCGGGCAACCAGGTCAGGTTGATGCCACGCTCATGAACTTGGTCGACACGCCATTGGCCATCCACCACATCACCGGCCTTGACGGCCAGGCTGCGATTTGGCCCGGCCAGCAAGGCCTGCGCCTGATCGCCTTCCACCAGACGACCGAGCAGTTGATACGGGAAGGCCGGTGCCATCGGCGGCGCCGGAGGTGCAGGAGGCGCAGCCGCCACCTTGGGCGGCGGCGGTGGGGGCGGCGGCGACCAGGCGGCGAACTGGGACTCAGCTGCGGCTTGCCAGGCGCCGCGCTCGGGCGGCGACCAGCTGCTGGGCATGACGACCTCGGCGCTGGCCGGTGCAGCATTCTTTTGCGAAGCCCCGGCGGATGGCGATGTGCGTGCACCTGAAGCCGGCACCGGCTCACGACGATTGCTGGCCACGGGCCGCGCCAAGTTTTCGCTTTCCGCCTCTTCATGGCTGGCCACCCAGGCGCTGGCGGCCAGCGTCAGCAGCAAGGCAGCGCCCAAGGCATAACGGCGTTTTTGTGCGGTGAAGCTCATGGCCGGGCTCCTGCTGCTGCCGGCGCAACCGCTTCGCTGCGGCCATGCAAAGACCAGCTCATCTCGGCTTCCATCTCGGCGGCATTGGGCGTGGCGCGGCGCAGTTTCAAGGCATCCAGGCTCAGCGCCGAGTCATGTCGCAAAGCCGCCTCGATAAAGCTGCGCAGCTGCGCATAGCCGCCGCTGACCGGCATGCTGACGCGCAGGCGCTCCAAGCCGCTGCTCGCGTCCACGCTCAAACGATGTTCGGTGCGGCTGCTCACCAGACCCTGGCGCAGCGCGATTTCCAGCAAGTCGGCGAGGCGCTGCTGGCGCAAAGCCGAACTCGGCAAGGCCGCTTGCCACTGCGCCGCAGTCACCGGCGCCTGCTCGGCCTGAACTCCGGCGGCTTTCTGCGCCCGAATGCGGCTGCTGAGTTGATCGGCTTCGGCCTGCAAGGCGGCACTGCGCTGGTCCCAATGCTGGCTGAGCAGGGTCAGGCCTGCGGCCAAAACCAGACCGGCCAAGCCCATCAAGCCAGGCAGGCCCAAGGCTTGAGTGCCCGCTTTCAAACGGTCGATTGCTTTCATTTGGCTCATGGTTTGGGCGCCTCGCTCGCGGCTTTGGGCGGCAAGTCGACCTGCAAAGCGGCCGGCCGCAGCTTGGCGTTCAACTCGAAGCGCTGTCCCTGCAGGCCTTGCTCGCCGGTCTGAAAGCGACTCAGCATCACACCCTGCCAACCCGGCGCGGCGGACAAGCGGTCCACCATTTGCAAGGCCAGCAATTTGTCGGAGGCCAGGCCTTCCAGGCGCAACTCCTGCCGGCCGGCGTTGTAGTCCAGGGCCAGCCAGCTCAATCCTTCGACACCGGCATTTCCAGGCGCGGCACTTGTGGCACTCGCCCCAGCCTGCTCCACATTGCTCAAAACCGCCTGCCAAGGCTGCAAGAGCAAGGCTTGCACCTCGGCAGCGCTGCGCAAGGCTTCCGCATCATTGGCCTTGGTGCTGCTGCGAGCGACAGGCGCGGCCATCTTGGGCGCCGGCGCGCCTCTCAACTGCGCCGCCTCGGCACTGAGTGCTTGTTGGCGTTCTTGGGCTTGCTTCAAGTCTTGCTGGCTGTGCGAGGCGAACCAAAACCCCGCCAGCAGCGCCAGCCCGCCCAGACCTGCAAGCGGCCAAGCCAGGGGCGAGCGCGGCAAGCGAGAGCCCAAAAAGTCAGGTCGCGGCAAGCTAGTCTTGACGGCGCTTGCGCCCTCTTCAAAACAGCCCGCCTCGGGCGCCTTGGCTCCCAAGCGACCCAAGACCCGCAGGCCTGGCCAGTGAGGCGCAGGTGCGTCGGCATCAAGTCCATAGCCACAGACCAAGACGGTGCTCGGCAGCGCCGTGCCCGTGGATGCGCTCAATGCCGCGCTCAGCTCGGCCAGCGTCTCACCCAAGGCCGCATGCGTAGTCGCGGCCAAGCGCAGCTGGCGCAGGCTTTGCAACTGACCGTTTTGCAGCTGCAGCCAGGTCAAGACCTGACCCTCCACCCAGGCCAGCGCCGCCGCAGGCGCGCGCAGCCACTCCGGCTGTTCCGCGGCTACACGGCGCAAGACCGGCGCCCAGGCCGGCTGCACTCGAGTCAAATGCACTTGATGCGAGGCAGCCAGTTCTTGCAGCTGCGCCGCGGCCGCGCCGTGCAGAGCCACCGCCCCGCACTGTTCGGCACTGCCCTCGCCCGCCGCAACGCGCCAGGTCGCCAGCGGCCAGCTCTTGGCCGGCGCGCCAAAGTAATGGCCAAACAACTGCCGCGCATAGGCTTGCAGCTGCGCTTCATCGCCCAAAGGCAGGCCAGGCTCACAGACCAACTCATGCAAGAGCTTGGCCGACACCGTGATGTCGGCCGCCTGGCCGGCATGCAGGCGGCACCAGTCGGCAAAAGCCTGTGCCTGGGCCTGGGCCTTGTCACCCGAGGCCTGCACCCCTTCGGCGCTCAAAAACAAGGGCTGAGGGCGCGCCAAGCGGGCGCTCAGGCTGCGCTGCCAGCGCGCCAGCAGCGAGACGGATTCGGTGGATGGATTCAAGGGACGGGGACGACTACTCATCGAGGGTGACACGTTCCAGCTCCTCGAATGTGGTTTCACCGCGGCACACAGCCTGCAAGGCCATGGCGCGCAGCGGTTTCATGCCGCGCGCACGCGCGGCGTCTTTGATCTGCGACATCGGGGCGCGCGCGGCGATCAGGTCGCGCAGGCCATCATCGAGCTTGAGCAGCTCGGCCACCGCGCGCCGGCCCTTGTAGCCGGTGCCACGGCAATGGCCGCAGCCCTCGCCCTTCAAAAACTGATGCTCGCCGGACTGCAGTCCATAACGCGCCAGCGTAGCGGCATCGGGCTCAAAGGGCCGCGCGCAGTGTTTGCAAGTCAGGCGCACCAGGCGCTGCGCCAACACAGCATTCAGCGCCGAGACCACGTTGTACAGATCCAGCCCCATGTGCATGAAGCGGCCGATCACATCGAAGGCGTTGTTGGCGTGCACGGTGGAGAAGACCAAGTGGCCGGTCAGCGCCGCCTGCACCGCGATCTGCGCGGTTTCGGAGTCACGGATTTCGCCGACCATCACCCGGTCCGGGTCATGACGCAGGATGGAACGCAAGCCGCGCGAAAAGGTCAGGCCCTTTTTCTCATTCACCGGGATCTGCACCACGCCGGCCAGCTGGTACTCGACCGGGTCTTCGATGGTGATGATCTTGTCGTCGCCGGTGTGGATTTCGGCCAGGGTCGCGTAGAGCGTGGTGGTCTTGCCGCTGCCGGTCGGGCCGGTGACCAAGAGCATGCCGTGCGGCTGACGCGCTTGGTGGCGGATGGCGGCGCGCTCCTCGGTATCAAAGCCAAGGGAATCGAGCGTCAGCGTGCCGCCGGTCTGCTCGATGCGGGCGCGGTCCAAAACCCGCACCACCGCGTCTTCGCCGAAGACGCTGGGCATGATGGAGAGGCGGAAGTCCACCTCGCGGCCCTGCACCTTGAGCTTGAAGCGGCCGTCTTGCGGCAGGCGGCGCTCGCCGATGTCCAACTCCGACATCACTTTCAGGCGCGACACCAATTGCTCGGCGGTGGCCGCGCCATCAACGCTGCGCACCATGGCCATCACACCGTCAACGCGGAAACGGATCACCGCACCGCGCGCATTGCATTCGATGTGCACATCGCTGGCGCCGTCTTGCAAGGCGTCATACAGCGTGGCGTTGAGCAGGCGCACCACCGGGCTGGCCTGCTCGGACATCACCAGCGCGCTGAGCTCCTCGGCCTCGCCGCCCAGCTGCCCTTCGATGACCGACTCTTCCACATCCGACAAGGCGCGGAAGTCGGCCTCACCGGCGCCCAGCCAATGGGTGACGGCCGCCGGCTCACAGCGCAACCAGCGCACCGGCGCTTGCAACCGCGCCTCCACGCTTTGCAGCAGCAGCGCGTCTTGCTCGCGCTCGCCCAAGAGCATCTTGCGACCACCCGCGCCCACGGCCAAGACCGCGCGCCAGCGCTGCGCCTGGGCCTGCGGCCAATGCTCAAAGTCGAGCTGCCAGGGGCCGTGCTCGGCCGGCAGATAGTCTGCCAAGGAATGTGTGGCTAACGCCATGTTCACTGGACTTGCTCCACCAATTGAAAGATCGGCAAGTACATCAAGACGATGATGCCGCCGATCAAAATACCCATGAGCAACATCAGCGCCGGATTGATGGCGCGGGTCAGTAGCTCGGTCAGGCGCTGCGCTTCTTCATCATGAAAGGCCGCAGCGCGCTCGAGCATGGCGGCCACTTCGCCGCTGCGCTCGCCTACACGCACCATGCGGCGCGCCACCGGCGTGGCCAGGTCTTGCGCTTCCAGCGCTTCAGACAAGCGCTCGCCCCGCTCAATTTGCGCGGCCGCTGCCGCCACCGCCGGCCGCCAAGGCGCGGCAATCACATCCTGAACAATGCGCAGCGAAGCCAGCACCGGCACGCCCGAGGCCAGCAACATGGCCAGGCTGCGATAGAGCCGCGCCAAAGCCAGCACGCGCAGGCGCGGGCCCAAGCCCGGCAGCGTCCACAGCGAGGCCTGCACCCGTTCGCGCAAGGCCGGGTGACGCCACAAGGCCAGCACAGCCACAGCCAGCCCCGCAATTCCGCCCAAGACCCACAAGGGATGCGCGCCAGCAGTCTGGCCGAACTGGATCAAGACCCGCGAGGCCCAGGGCAGATCATTGCCCAGCCCATCCAAAATGCCGGCAAAGCGCGGCAGCACATAAAGCAGCAAGAACAGAATCACCGCCGAGCCCACGCCCAGCAGCATCACCGGGTAGACGCAGGCCGCGATCAGCTTGGCGCGCAAGCTCTCCACCCAGGCGAGGTAGCGGCTGTGTTGCGCCAAGGAGGCGCTGAGCTGGCCGGTGCGCTCATTCGCGGCCACGATGGCGCAGACCAGTTCATCAAAGGCCTGCGGCTGCTGGCGCATGGCGGCCGACAAGGGCTGCCCCTGCTCCACCGCCTGGATCACACCGTCCAAGGCCTGGCGCACCGCCCCATTGCCTTCTTTCTCACGCAAAGTGTTCAGGGCTTCAAGCAGGGCGATGCCGGCATCCAAGAGCACGGCCAGCTCCTGGCTGAAGAGCTGCAGGGGGAAACGTTTGCTGCTCGCGCGTGAAATCCCCAAACGGCGCAGCCCAGCGGCGCCGGCCGATCCTGTCGTCGCGGCAGCGCCCGTTGCCCCCAGCTCGGTCACTTCCAAGACATGCTGGGGCAGCACGCCCAGAGCAGCCGCCACCGCCTGCGCGTCTGGCGCGTCGACACGCTGCGTGCGCACCCCGTCCGGGTGGTAAACGCGGGTCAGAAAGCTGGGCATGGCGATTGAGCAGGCGCTTGAGCAGGCGTTTGGACAGGCGTTTGAGCAGGTGAATGTGCTGACGCTTGAGCGGCCTGTTGCCACTGCATGGGGCGAGTCGCGATCATGCGAAAGTTTGCTTCAGCGGACTCACCAGCTGACCAGGTCGGCATCTTCACCCTCGCCGCCCGGCCGGCCATCGCGGCCATAGGAGAACAGGTCGTACTCGCCATGTTCGCCAGGCGAACGGTATTGATAATCGTTGTGCCAAGGGTCCTTGGGCAAGGCCTTGCTCAGATAGGGGCCTGCCCAGCGCGGCTCATCGGCCGGCTTGGTGACCAAGACCGCCAAGCCTTGTTCGGTGCTCGGGTAGCGACCCACATCCAAGCGGTATTGATCAAGCGACTTTTGCAAGCCGTCGATCTGTGCCCGCGCCGCCTTGACCTCGGACTTGCCGATCTGGCCAAAGAACTTAGGGCCCACATAGCCGGCCAGCAGGCCGATGATGACCATCACCACCAGCAGTTCCAGCAGCGTGAAGCCACCCGATTTTGTTGATCTATTCAAAGCACGCATATACATACAACCCGGCTCATTCATTGACCGCGAGCTGACAGCGGCTACGCTGGCGTCGCCACTTTTTCAGCCCCTCTTCCTCTGAAACTCCTGAAAGTTCAGGATTCCCCCACCCTATCCTCTGGTCGCGGTCCGAATGGACTATTGCAGCAAGCCACCGCCTCGGCAATTGGGACTTGACCCCCCCTTGTTCAGAGGATTGAGAAAAGGGGGGTCCAGGGGACCGCCACTGTAACGGCGCCAAGTGACAGTTCGTTGCCACCCGCCATTCGGCTCATAGGCTTTGCCGCCTTTTTCACCGGGCAAGTCCGGATGGATGGGCCTTAGAGCCTAGAACGGCCGGACAGAGCCCCATCACCGGGTCATATGCCTTCGTTAATCTGAGCGCAGATCGGCGACCTTGCCACACATGCACAGACCGTGCTTGGGCAAGCGGTGGCCGAAGCCTCGTCCACCCCTAGGAGTCTTTCGATGATTGCAGTACCCAAGTCCGCCCTGATCTGCACCAGCTGGCTGTTGGCCGCCGCGTCCGCTCACGCTAGCCAGCAAACCGTGGCGATTGCGCCCAACGGCACATTGCAGGCCTCCAGCCTGAGCGACACCATCACCAACACCTTGACCCTCATGCCAGGTGTGACCGGTTTCAACTTCTCGGGCGCCACCGGCTCCTACTCCTCGGTCAAGAGCGACAACAACTTCTTCTACGCCGCCTATCTGATCCAAACCTCGGCCGCCGTGGCCCAAAGCATCACCACCACGCTGAACAATGTCAGCGGCGTAACCGGCTTGTCTGAACGCATCTACGCCTACAACGGCGCTTTTCTGGGCGACGCCAAGGCCGGCCCCGGCATCATTCAGGCTTGGAGCACCGACATCGACGTATACAACTCGAGCATTTCCATCGTCGCCCCCGTCAGCCTGTCGGCCGGCAGCTATGTGGTGGAGATTCGCGGCAAGAGCATCGGCAACTTCGGCGGCTCCATCAGCATGACCAGCGCCGTTCCAGAGCCCAGCCAAACCGCCATGTTCTTGGCCGGCATTGGCGCGATCGGCTTGCTCTTGCTGAGCCGCTCGCGCAAACGAGACTGAATAAGAACCGCGACTGAAGAGCAAGCGCGCCGGCTCAGTCCAGCAAATGCCGCTGCATGAAGGCGGTGATTTTGCGGTCCACTTCGTCCAGCTGGGCCCGGTCAAAGCCCGGCGGGTCGTTCAACATCTCGCCCAGCAGCCCGCTCAGGCCGGGCGGCAGCGGCGAGAGCATCGCTCCATGGCCGCCGTCGCTCAGGTCGGCCAGCCACTCGCAGCGGTCCGCGCAGGCGCGCAGCACCGCGTCGCTATGCCATTGAGGGCTCAGCCAGCGATCCCGCCGGGCCGTCACCAGCGCCAGCGGGATGCGCGGCTTGGCCAAACTGCTCATCTCGAAGTCCGCCGCGGCCGGCACGCTGGCCACGGCGGCGGCGATGCGCGGGTCGGCGTAACTCAAAGGGCGCGCGTCATCGAACTTGAAGGCGAGGATCTGCCGCGCCAACCAGAGTTTGAGCCCGTCCAGAACACCCAGGTCGCCCCCGACGCCCCGAGTCAAGGAGGTCGTCAAGCCAACGCAGGCCTGAAAGTCTTCCGCTAAATGGACCTGGCAATGGCGAAGAAAGCCTGCCGCTGACCAGTGCCCGCCGGCCAGACTCAAAACCGTGTGGCCGCCCGCCGAGCCCCCATAGGCGCCCACCTTGTCCAGGCGCAGCCCCGGCCCGAAACGGCTGTCGGCAGCGACGGCATCAATGGCCCGCGACATTTCGGCCGGCCGCAGCGCCCAGCTGTCCGGCCCTGGGCGACTCGGGTCTTTGTAGTTGTCGGCCCAATGCTCCGGCATGGCCACCACAAAGCCGGCCTCCACCAAGCGACGAGCCAGGTCCGCATGCACCCAGGGCGAGCCGCCCGAGCCATGCGAGATCAGCACCAAGCGGCCATTGCCGACCTTGGGTGCGGCATCACGCGCCAGCCGCAACTCCATTCGACCGAAGCGCTGCGGCTGGTCCGGCGCCTCGGTCGGGTAGTAGACCGATACCGGCCCCGCCGCCGCTCCAGCGCCTGGCATCGCAATTTCACTGAAGCCCAATCCGGCCCAGGCCGGGGCCGTCATGCAAGCCAGGCCGGCTACGCCAATCAGGCGCCGCAACCCGGCTGCGGCAACACTCTGCGTCTTTATCTTCATTCCGTGCATCTCCCGCGTTTGCGTTCAAGGCCCCACAAGCAGGGCGAGGTCGCCACCATGCCGGGAGGCCGCAGCAAGGTCTGGCCGAAACCTGCAAATGAAGAAAACGGACAGGCCGATTTCAGCAATCGGCCAGATCAAGCCGTATCAAGTCGCTGCAGCGGCTTGGTTTCGCTCGCGGAACTCACTGGGCGTCATGCCGGTTTCGGCCTTGAAGGCGCGATTGAAGGGGCCGATCGATTGAAAGCCGGCCTCCAAGGCGAGGGTCAGAATCGGCGTGGAACGCTGCGTCGGATTGGCCAAGGCGCGCCGGACTTCGGCCAGTCGATAGCCATTGATATAGCTGTTGAAGTTGCGCTGCCCCAAGCGCTGGTGGATCAGGCGGCGCAGCCGGTACTCGGGCACCTGCAGGCGCTGGGCCAAAGCGGCCAGGCTGGGGTCTTCGCTGCGATAGAAGCGTTCTTGCTCCATGGCTTGGCGCAAGGCATCCAGCAGCGTTTGCTCGGCCGCATCAGGCGCTTCGGACGCCTCGGACGCAGTAGCGGCTGGTGCAGGCAGGGCGGCAGCCCCCTCGCCTGGCGGCGCTGGCGCGCAGTCGGCGCCGGTTCCGAGCAACTCGCTGCCGACCACACGCAGCAAGCTCCAGCTCAAACTGCCCACCAAGACCAATAGAGCGGCCACATCCAGCAAGGCCAGCGGCTCGGACAAGCGGCCGTGAAGCCGCTGCCCCGGCTGCTGCGCTTGCAGCCGCAAGGCCACCATCATGGCCATATAGACCGCGCCGCCCAACACGATCTTGGCGCGCAAGCGCCGCCGCGCATCGACCAGATCGACCCGCCAATGGCGCATTGCGGTCAGCCCCACCAGCAGGCCAAAGCCCAGCGGCAAGAGCCTTTGCAACAGCAAGGTGGCCGTTGCCACCGGCCACACGCCGGCTTGAGGCGCCAGCCAGGCGCAATTGAGCCCGCTCAGACCGGCCGCGCCAAACCAAAGCAACAAATGCAGCGGCCGCAGCCGAAACTCGTCCTCAAACAGGGCTCGCGCAAACAACCAAAACAAAACCGAATTGGCCACCGATACGGCCACCCAGGGCGCCTGCCAAGCGACGGGAACCTCAGCCTCAAACAGCGGCGTCGAACTGATCACCTGCACGCTCAGACCCACGGCCAGACACGCCCCCAAGCGCGGCAACAGCGCCAACACGCCAGACGGCTTGCGACCATCGCGCAACAAAGCCAGCCCCAGCAGCCAGAGCAAGGCCAGCATGCCGCCGCGCAGGGCTGCATCCAACAGGGGCAGAACAGTCATTGACGGCACGCGTGCGCCTCCAGCGGCAAATGAAAAAACGAGCAGAAACCAGCAAGGCTGCGCAGCGTAGCAGCTGTGCAGCTCATCTTGCCCTGACCGTTGATCTCTCAGGCTGGTGCTTCACGCCCTCAGCTGCCCATTCGTCGCAAGGCGCTGGGCGCAAGGGCGGCTGGTCTTCACAGTTCACCCATCGCCAAGTCAATCAGCACCCACACAGCAAGGCAAAAGGAGCCGACCATGTACACCTCTGAGACCAACGCCACTTCCAACGCTTGCACTCAAGACGAGTTGCTGGCGCAAGCCAAGAAGCGTGTAGACGCCAAGCTAGGCTTTCTGACCCATTTGATGGTGTTTTGCTGCGTCAATGCCGGCTTTTACTTGATCGGCATCGTGAGCGGGCGGGACTGGCATTTCGGCCACGCCCCGTTCCCAATCTGGGGCTGGGGCCTGGGCCTATTCATCCACGGTCTGGCCACCTGGGCCTCTTTGCAAGGCATGGACCTGCGCAGCCGCATGATGGCGCAAGAGATCGATCAGTTGCGCCGTCGCCCGCAGGCCTGAGGGCCTGCAGGTCTCAGGGGACACGGGCCCAAGAACAGGCTTCAGTCGGTGAACACCACCGGCTTGCGCTGCGCCACCCAGCCCTCCAGCTGCGGACCATAGACCTCATCGACGCGGTTGCGCTTGACCTTGAAGGTCGGGGTGATGAAGCCGTTGTCCACCGTCCAAGGCGTTTTGATGACGGCCAGGCAGTCGAGCTGCTCATGCGGGTCAAGGCGGGCATTGATCTCCGCCAAATGTGCACTCAGCTGCTCACTCAGTTCGGCACGCTGCTCAGCCGTTTTCAGATGATCCGCAGCTTGGGGGGACAGCATCACCACCCCCACCGGCTGGCCCATATTGGCACCCGTCACCACGCAGGCTTCCACCGCCGGGTGCTGCCCCAGACGATCTTCAATCGGCGCGGGCGCCACATACTTGCCCTTGCTGGTCTTGAACAAGTCTTTGACGCGGCCGGTGATGTGCAAGAGCCCGTTGCCATCGATGCGCCCCTTGTCGCCGGTGCGCAGCCAGCCATCCTCGGTGATGACCTCACGGGTCAGCTCGGGCTGCTTGTAATAACCCATCATCAAGGCCGGGCTGCGCATCAGCAGCTCGCCATTGGCGGGGTCAAGTCTTGCCTCGACGCCCTCATAGGCCGGACCGACGCTGCCGATCTGATCTTGGCCCGGCACGGTGATGTGCGACACAGCCAAGTTCTCGGTCATGCCGTAACCTTCATTGATGTCCAGCCCCAGCTTGCGATACCAGTGCAACAAGGCCACCGGCATGGGCGCCGCGCCGCCAGCGGCCACCCGGCATTGATCCAGGCCCAGCGCTTTTTGGATCTTGCGACGCACCAAGCCACCGATCAGCGGCACTGACAGCAAGAAGTCGAGCTTCTTCTGCGGCATCTTGGCCTGCACGCCCTGCTGGAACTTGACCCACAGACGCGGCACCGAGAAAAAGATGGTCGGGCGGGCGCGCTGAAGATCGGCCGCGAAGGTATCCAGGCTGTCGGCGAAATAGACCGAGAAGCCGGTGCGCAGCCAGCCATGCTCCACCAGCACCCGCTCCACCACATGGGCCAGCGGCAGGTAGGACAGCATGCGGTCCTCCTGGCTCATGGAGATGCGCTTGAGCGCGGCACTGAAGGCCCAAGCGAAAGCGCCAAAGGAGTGCATCACCCCCTTGGGCGCGCCGGTGGTGCCCGAGGTGTAGATCAAGGTCGCCAGCTCATCGGCCTGGCGCAGTGGCTCGCCCACCAAGGGTTCGATGCCGGCGCAGACTTCATCCCAGCCGGGATAGGCTTTTTTGGCATCGTCGGGCGACACCGGGTAGCTGATGCAAGGCAGCCCGGCAGGCACGCCCGGCTTCATGCCAGCCCAACCGTCGAGCTTGCCGATGAAGCAGGCACGGGCCTCGCTGTGCTCCAAGATCTGCCGAATCGTGTCCGGGGCAAGCGTGGGATACAGCGGCACCGAGACATAACCCGCCATCCAGATGGCCAGATCGCTCATCAACCACCAGGCGCAGTTCTTCGACAGGATCGCCACCTTGGCGCCGGGCTCCCAGCCCTGCCTTTGACCCTGGGCCTGCAGATGCGCGGCCATGCGCCGCACCTGATCGCCCACCTGCGCCCAGGTGAAGGTTTGCAACACGCCCTGGCCGACCGGCTGGGTCAAGGCCACGCGAGAGGCCAACGTGCGCTCCCAGTGATAAAAGCGCTGTAGAGCCAGACTGTCGGCGGGAATGGTAGGCATGGCGGATGTCTCCTGTTTTATCTTTTGAATGCGCGGTCGAGGCTAGCCAAGACCGCCAGAACAGCCTAGCGGGTTTCTGCGGTGAGGATGCTGATCAGAGTCATTCCTCTAGCAATAATGCCCGCGCTCTTCAAGCCACGCTCTGCTTTAATCATTCATTCATTTTTTCAGGCGGCCTCGGCCGCTTGCAAAGCCGCCAGAGCGGCGGCCACATCGCTCGCCGCAACGCCCTCAGCCAGAGTCACCGGGGCTTCGGCCAAGCCTGCGGCGCCCTCGCGTTTCAAGCGCGCCACCCATTGACCGGCATCGCGCCCGCCCGCAAAACCCTGGCTTTGCAAGAGCAAATGGCCATCGGCGGCATTGAGCTTGAAGTAGAACTGTCCATCGGCCTCGCGGTATTGCTTGAAGACCGGCAGCGCCGCCTTGGCCGCTTTAGTTGGAGCATTCACCTCAAGGCGGGCAGCAAAACTGCGCAGGCCCACGGCTTGACGCAGTTCCGCCAGCAAGGGGGCCGCGACGGCGCGTGCCTTGGCCGCGCCTTCCAAAAGCGTCGCCTCGATGCGCTCGGGGTGGGCCATCAAAGCCTCATAGCGGCTGCGCAGCGGCGCGATTTCGGCCTCGATCAGATCGAAGAGCTGCTGTTTGGCTTCGCCCCAGGCCAGGCCGGCGCGCAAATCAGCGCGGAATTGCTGGCGCTGCGCCGCCGTGGCGAAGGCGTCGTAAATCGTGACCAGGGCTTGGCCTTCAGGCTCCTTGGGCTCGCCGGGCAGCTTGGAGTCGGTGACGATGCGGGCAATCGCTTCCTTCAAGCCCTTGGCGCCACCTTCAAACAAGGGAATGCTGTTGTCATAGCTCTTGCTCATCTTGCGGCCGTCCAGGCCCGGCAGCAGGGCCACGTCTTCTTCGACATTGGCTTCGGGCAAGACAAAGAACTCTTTGCCTTGGCCAAACAAATGGTTGAAGCGCTGCGCCACATCGCGCGCCATCTCGATGTGTTGCACCTGGTCCTTGCCGACGGGGACGCGGTGGGCGTTGAACATCAAGATATCGGCCGCCATCAAGATGGGGTAGCTGTACAAGCCCATGGTGATGCCGGCGTCCAGATCCTCGCCCGCTGCCGCGTTGGCATCGGTCGCGCCCTTGTAGGCATGGGCGCGGTTCATCTGGCCTTTGGAAGTGACGCAGGTCAAAAGCCAGGTCAGTTCGGGAATCTCGGGGATGTCGCTCTGGCGGTAAAAAGTGACACGCGAAGTGTCCAGGCCGGCGGCCAGCCAGGTCGCCGCAATCTCCAGGCGCGAGCGGTTGATGCGCTCCGGGTCATCACATTTGATCAGGGCGTGATAGTCGGCCATGAAGAAAAAACTCTCCACACCGGCTTCACGGCTGGCTGCAATCGCTGGGCGGATGGCGCCGACGTAATTGCCCAGATGAAGGGTGCCGGTGGTGGTGATGCCGGTCAAGACGCGTTGATTCGGGCGTTGGGTCATGATGAAAAGTGAGCTGGCTGAGGCACAGGACGCTGGCGCCGGGCTTTTCCGGTCCGCCAAGGTCGTAAAAGCCTATTGTCACAGCAAGGCGGCGCTACTATCTGGCTATCACCATCGCCGCAACTTCTCTTGGGCGCGGCAGGCAGGCCATGACTTCATTGATGTTGATCAGTGCGGGGCTGAACGCCATGCTGGGCGCAGCATTGCTTTTGCTTTGGCAGCAAGACCGGCGCTATCTTTATGTGCGCGACTGGGGCTGGAGCTGGATCCTGCTGTCGCTGGGCCTGACCTTGGGCCTGGCCCTGGTGCCCGAGCTGAAGTCCGGTTGGCGCTACGACCTGCAGGCCTTGCTGGCCTCGACCTGCCTGATGGGTTCGCTGTCCTTGCAGGTCAGCGGCGCACGCAATTACCGCGGCTTGGGCTGGCGGCGCCCGCTCTGGATCACGGTGTTCATCGGCATGATGGTCTGCATCGTCTGGATGGCGAGTCTGGATCACCGCTACGCCGTGCGCATCGCCGCCGTCTTTCTGGTGTTGGGCTGCTGGAGCTGCGCCTGGTGGATGGGTCGCGCCGGCCATAGCGGCGAGCGCTTCGTGGCGGCCTGTTTTTTCGCCGCCGGTCTGGTGCATGGCAGCAGCCCGATGCTGGACCCGGCCGGGCGCTCGCCGATCACCCACACCCTGGGCTTATTCGTGCAGACCACGCTCTCGCTCGGTTTGATTCTGCTGTCCGCCGCTCGCGCCCATGCGGAGACACGGCGGCAGAACGAGCGCTTCACCAAGCTGGCCGAACACTCGCTGCAAGGCCTGGGAGTGCTGCAAAACCATCGGGTGGTTTACACCAACCCAGCCGCCCGCGCCATCTTCGGCTTCGACCCTGGCACCAGCCAGCCCGATGATCTGGTGGAGGCCTTGGTGCCCCCCGAGTTGCGCAATGCGGCTCGGGAGCGCCACCAAAGAGTGATCGCCGACCCCAATGCCCGCATCGAGTGGGAGGCCACCCGGTTGACGAAAAGCGGCGAGCCCATCTACATCCGCGGCCTGTCCAGCCACTTGGAATGGGACGGCGCGCCGGCGGAGCTGATGGTGATGATTGACGACAGTTCGCGCCAGCGTGCCGTGGATGCACTGCGCCGCCAGGCCCTGCATGATGAACTGACCGACCTGCCAAACCGTAACTTCGCCGTTGAGCGGCTGCGCGAGCTGACCTATTTGGGCGCACCGACCTTCGCCTTGATCTCCGCCGACCTCGATCGCTTCCAATTGGTCAATGAGAGCCTGGGGCACGCGGTCGGCGATGCGCTCTTGCATGCGGTAGCGCGCCGGCTCTGCCATCGCCTCCCCCCGCAAGCCACCTTGAGCCGCCTGGGCGAAGACCAGTTCCTGGTGCTGCTGGAAGGCGAGCCAACACCCGAGACGGTGCAGCAAGTGGCCGAGCAAATGCTGGCCATGTTGAACACCCCGTTTGCGCTGGAGGGCGCCGAGCTGTTTGTGAATATGTCGGCCGGGGCGGCCTTATTCCCGCAAGACGGACGCGATGGCGCCAGCCTCTTGCGCGCCGCCGACTCCGCCATGCACAAGGCCAAAGGCAAGGCCGGTGCGTCCTTTATGTTCTTTGACCCCAGCATGAATGGCGCCGCGCGTGCCCGATTGGAGGCCGAGCAGTCCCTGGGGCGGGCCATCGTCGAGCGCGAGTTCTTGCTCGAGTACCAACCCAAGTTCAGCGCCGGCAGCCGCCAGCTCTGCGGCTTTGAAGCCTTGGTGCGCTGGGAGCGGCCCGGCGGCCGCATCAGCCCGGTGGAATTCGTGCCCGCCGCCGAACGCACCGGTCAGATCAAGGCATTAGGCGAGCTGATTCTCGACATCGCTTGCCAGCAGCTGCGCGAATGGCTGGACCGCTGGGGTCAGGTCTTGCCAGTGGCCGTCAATGTCTCACCGCTGCAATTCGACGACGCTGGCTTCGCCGCCCGGCTGCTGAGCAAGCTGCGCGACTACGAGCTGCCCGAACAGGGGCTGGAGGTCGAGATCACCGAAACCGCTGCCATCGGCCATCTGGACCGCGTCCTGCCGCAACTGCAGGTATTGCGCCAAGCCGGCGTGTTCTGCACCTTGGACGACTTTGGCACCGGCCAGTCCTCGCTGACGATGTTGCGGCAGCTGCCGATCAACACCATGAAGTTGGACCGCAGCATGATCGACCCGCTGCCCGAAGCACAGGCCAGCGCCGTGGTCAAAGCGACCTGCGCGCTGGGCCATTCTTTGCAACTGGAGATCGTGGCCGAAGGGGTGGAAACCGAACTGCAAGCGCGCGCCGCCGAGGACTTGGGCTGCACCCAGCTGCAGGGTTATCACCTCGGCCGACCGATGGCCGCGGCTGCGGCGGGCGCGCTGCTGGGGCAAGCACTGAGTCAATCGAAGCATCGGCGCACAAGCCTCACGCCTCAGCTGCGGCTTGACTCAATGCCCAGCCAGCCGCCCTCGGTGTAGCGCGAACCCTGCACGCTGCCTGGGGCAAACAAGTCATCCAAGGTTTGCAACTGTGCGGCGCTGAGGCGCAGCGTGGCGGCCTGCGCATTGCTGCGCAGATGGGTCTGGCGTCGCGTGCCAGGAATCACCAGCACATGCGGCTGCTTGTTCAAGATCCAGGCCAGCGCCAGCTGCGAGGCTTGCAGGCCCCATGTCGCCGCCAGCGACGCCAATTGCGCGGCGAGGGCCCGGTTGTGCTCACCCGCCTCGCCATTGAAACGCGGCAAATTGCGCCTGAAGTCATCCGGGCTGAGCGCATGCGTGGCCGGCAAGGCCGCGCTCAGCAAGGCCCGCCCCATCGGGCTGTAAGCCACAAAGGCAAGGCCCAAAGCCGCCGTAGCCGGCAGCATCTGCGCTTCGGCGCCGCGCTCCCAGAGCGAATACTCGCTTTGCAAGGCCGCCACCGGATGCACCGCATGGGCTCGCTGCAAAGTCTCCAAGCTGACCTCGGACAAGCCGATGGCGCCAATCTTGCCTTCGGCCTTCAGGCCCGCCAAGGTCTGCATCACCACTTCAATCGGCACCGTCGGATCACGTCGATGCACGTAGTACAGGCCGATTTGCTCCAGCCCCAAGCGCTTCAACGAGGCCTCACAAGCACTGCGGATATAAGCCGGCGAATTGTCGATATCGCGCTCATAGCGACCGGGCTGGCGTTTGATGCCGAACTTGCTGGCCACCACCAACTCGGCTCGCTGGGCCGGTGAGAGCTGGGCCAAGAAGCGCCCCAGCAATTGCTCGTTATGGCCCAGGCCATAGGTATCCGCGGTGTCGAAATGACGCTGGCCCAAATCAAAAGCGGCCTGCAAAGTGGCGAGTGACTCGGCATCATCGACCTCGCCGTAAAACTCGCTCATGCCCATCAAGCCCAGGCCTAGGGCAGAGACGGCCTTGCCGGCCAGAGGACGATGGGGGCTCATTGAAGTGCTTTGATCCATATTCATTGCTCCTGGTTTTGCGTGCTTGAGCTTCAGGCCGCCATCACTCGCGCATGGCCGGAGACACGAATCGAACTGCCCGCCGCAGGCGAAATCTCGGCACGCAACAAGGAGCGCATGCCCATGTCTTCGCCTTGCACGATGTCGATCGCGCCGCCATGCGGCCACGCCAGATCGCGCAGATAGCCGGCAAAGGCGGCGGTGGCGGCACCGGTGGCCGGGTCTTCCAGCACACCGCCGCCGGCAAAGGCATTGCGCGTGTGAAAACGTTGCGGGGTTTCGGCATAGGCCAGCAAGATGGTGGTCAGACCCGCCGCGCGCATCAGGGCTCGGCCGGCATCCAGCTCGTAGTGCATGGCGGCCAACTGGGCTCGCGACTTGAGCGCCAACACCAAATGATCGGCACCGCCATGCGCCAAGCCCGGTGGCAAGCGCTCGTCCAGATCGGTTTCGCTGAGTCCAAACAAAGCCAAAGCAGCGGCCAACAAGCCCGGCTCGGCCGGCGCACTGCGGGTCGGGGGCGATTGCAGGGCGGCGCTGATCAAGTCGCCCTCGCGGCGGCCCTCCACGCTGATCTGCGCCGCATTCAAGACCAAGGGGAAGACGCCATTGCCTTGCTGCAGCGCCAGCGCGGCGCCGAGAGCGATGGTGGCATGGCCGCAAAACGGCACTTCGTTCTCAGGCGAAAAATAACGCACCCGCCAGGCGGCACCCTGCGGCATGGCGAAGACCGTTTCGGAGAAGCCCAAGTCGGCGGCGATGCGCTGCATCTCGGCCGCGCTCGGGTGCTGCTCGGCAATCCAGACACCGGCCGGGTTGCCGCCGATATTGCCGTCGGAAAAGGCCGCTATTTTCAAAACAGAGTTCATCGCTTCAGATCCAGCTGCAATTGAGAGTGCATGCATCTTGCAGCACGACGCCCACCCCCACCAGCCTCGCAGCGGCACACGGGCTGTGCAGTCCTGCTTAACAATGCAGGCATGGCCGAACCCGACTTTCAACTCTTGCGCATCTTCTTTGCCGTGGCCGAGGCGCGCAGTTATCGGCGTGCCGCGCTCACGTTGGGCCTGAGCCCCTCGGCCGTCAGCCAGGCCATGCGCCGGCTGGAGGCCCAGCTCGGCATCGCCCTGTTGAACCGCAGCACCCGCAGCGTGGCGCTGACCGCCGCCGGCCAGCGCCTGTTGGACGAGGCCGGGCCCGCCTTGCAAAGCCTCAGCCAGACCTTTGCCGGCCTGGGCGAGCTCAGGGCCGAGGTCAGCGGCGCCTTGCGCCTGTCGGTACCGCGCAGCGCCGCGCGGCTCTGTTTGATGCCACTGCTGGCCCGCTTCAACAAACAGCATCCGCAGGTGCAAGTGGAGCTGAGCACGCAAGACGGCCTGGTCGATATCGTGGAGCTTGGCTTTGATGCCGGCGTGCGCTTCACCGAACGGTTACCGGCCGATATGGTGGCCCTGCCGCTGGGACCGGCGCAGCGCTTTATCGTCGTCGGCAGCCCAGAGCTGCTGCAGCATCGCGAGGCGCCGCAGCAGCCCGCGGCCTTGAGTGCCTGGCCCTGCATACGGCAACGCTTCGCCAGCGGCGCACTGTTCCGCTGGGCCTTTGCCGAACCGGGCAGCGGCCAAGCGGTGGAGATAGAGGTCAGCGGGCCCCTGACCGTGGACGATCAAAGTGTGGCCCTGACAGCGGCCTTGGACGGCCTGGGCTTGGCCTATGTTTACGAGACGGCCGCGCAAGAAGGCTTGCGCAGCGGCCGCCTGCAACAAGTGCTGCCCGAGTGGACAGCGCCAGGCACCGGCTTTGCCCTCTACTACCCCGGCCGCCGGCAGGCCAGCCCGGCCTTGCGAGCGCTGATCACCTGCATCCAAAGCGCCCCGCAAAGCTCTGTCTAGCGCGCTGTTGGAGGCAAGTCAAAGCTCCCCCAATAGGGAGACTCGCCGGCCTCCCGTTGCGCTGAGGCCGCGTGCTAGCATTTATTTTTCCATTCACTTGGGGTGCTCTTCTCGATGCTTGCTCGCTCTTTCTTGCGCTTCGCTGCTCAGCCCGGTTTGCAGTTGGCCCGCGGTCTGACCCTGTCCCTCTGCCTTGGTTTCTTGGGCACTGCGGTGCGGGCCGAGCCCGGCGGCGACCACCCAGAAGTCCCCCGCTACCCAGGTGCCGTCATGAAGGCCTATGACTTGAAGGACTACGAAGAAGCGCAGCTTTTTCTGAGCCGCCCGGTCCTTCGTGGCAGTGAGTACACGGCAGACAAGCTTTTGCCCCTGGAAGGCCGGGTCACCTTCATCCGCTACGAGATGTCCAACACGGTGTCGGCTCTGCAGATTTTTCGCAATTACCAATCGGTCTTGCGGCGCAGCGGCTTCAAAGAACTGTTCAGCTGCGACCGCCCCTGTTCCACCTACAACCTGAGCAATCTGCGCAAGACCATGAAGTTGGAGCGCGTCAGCCTGAGTGGTGACACCGACAACCAGTACCTGGCGGCGCAACGTGGCAACACCTATGTCTCGCTGTGGGTGAATGTCTACGGCGGCGACCCTCAGGCTTGGCTGACCGTGGTGGAAAAAGGCAGCCTGGACACCGAGTTGATGGCGGTCAGCGGCGACAGCCCCATGGCGCGCGCCCTCAGTGAACAAGGTCGGGTGGATGTATACGGCTTCCAGTTCGACACCGGCAAATCGCAACTGAAGCCCGAGTCTCAGAGCAGCTTGAAGGAACTGGGTCGAGTCTTGCAAGACAACCCCCAGCTGAAAATCGCGCTGGTGGGTCACACCGATGATGTGGGCGGCCCCGAAGCCAATTTGAAACTGTCCGAGGCGCGGGCACGCGCGGTCGCTGAAGCCCTCTCCGTTTCAGCCGGCATTGCCGCCGAGCGACTCAGCAGCCGCGGCGCGGGCCAAAGCCAGCCGGTGGCTGCCAATAGCGATGAGACCGGACGCGCCAAGAATCGCCGCGTCGAGATCATTGCCAGCGTGCCCAATGGGGCCACGGCGAACACGGCTTTTGGCGCGGTCGGCGCCAATACAAACGCTCGTCCGAGCGCTTCGGCCAACCCAAGTGCCGCGCGTCCTGCGCCTGGCGCTCCCAGCGCCAGCAAAGCCGAGCCCGCCAAACCGGTCGCGGAAGAAGCCAACAGCGCCATCGACTCAGCCAACAAGTTGCTGGACACCGCCAACAAGCTGCGCGGCCTGTTTGGCCGCTGAGTCGTCCTGAGTAGGTGAACTCAGCGAGTGGCCATGGCCTCGCCGAGTTTCACCGCGCTGCCGGGACGGCCCAGGTCTTCACCCGTCCAAGCCGGATTGAAGGCCCATGGGCCCTTGGGGAAGAGCATCACCACGGTGGAGCCGAGTAAGAAGCGGCCCATCTCCTCGCCCTTCTTCAGCTTCACCGCATCACCCTCATAACGCCACTCGCGCACGGTGCCGGGGCGCGGCGGGTTCACCACCCCATGCCAGGCGGTGGACATGCTGCCCACGATGGTGGCCCCCACCAGCACCAGCACCCAAGGGCCATGAATGCCCTCGAACACGCAGACCACCCGCTCGTTGCGGGCGAACAAGCCCGGCACGCCACGCGCCGTGACCGGGTTGACCGAGAACAAATCGCCCGGCACATGGATCATGCGCGTCAAGCGGCCCGCGGCCGGCATATGAATGCGGTGGTAGTCGCGCGGGCTCAAGTAGATATTGGCGAAAACGCCGTCCTTGAACTGCGCGGCCAGCTCGGCATCGCCGCCCACCAAGGCGGTGGTGCTGAAGCTGTGGCCCTTGGCCTGAAAAATTTGATCGCCCTGGATGGCGCCAAACTGGCTGATGCGGCCGTCCACCGGGCAGATCAGCTCGGCATCGGCCAGCGGCCTTGCGCCGGGCTTCAGGGCGCGGGTGAAGAACTCATTGAAGGTCGGGTAGGCGGTGATGTCCGAATTGGCCGCCTCGGCCATGTTCACGTCGTACCGCGCCACAAAGCGGCGAATGATGCCGGTGGTGATGCTGCCCATGCGTGCCGAGGCTACAAGGCCCGCGAAGCGCGTCAACGCTTGTTTTGGGGCCAGGTATTGCAAGAGCACGGCAAGGCGATCAGACACGACTAAATCCTTTGTTAAGCCCTGAGATCAGGGGCCGCGATTGTAGCGAGCAGTCCCCCAAACCCATCAGCCTCTCATGCGGCGCCCGAGCGCGCCCGCAGCTCCCGCAAGAGCGGCAGGAGGTCCTCATCCGGCCGCGCAGCCAGCTTGCGGTACTCGCGGCCGCCGTCGCTGCGGCCCAGCAGCTTCATATTCACCAACTCGCGGCGCAGCGTGCAATGGTCACCAAAGCCGTGGTGGGCGTTGAGGATTTCATTGACCTCGGGCTCGGTGTAAGGGCGCCGGCTGTCGAAGTGAATCCACAAGCCCCACAAGGCATAGCGCTGCACCTGATGGCGGCTGGGCCAGCGGGCCAGGCGGCCTTGGGCATCGAACTGACGCAGCGCCCGGTCGGCCAGCTCGCTCATCTCGGGATGGCGCGGGCCGCGCGCAGGCGGCGCATGCTTGGGGCTGAGCTTGCTGGGCGCGGGCGATTCAATCGGCGCCTGCGTCTCGGCAGCCGCCTTCAAGGCCTGAAAGTTGCGGTGGCCGGCGGCACGGGCCAGCATGTTCAAGAGGCTCAGATGGCTGGGCACCTGAATGGGCACTTCGGCGCGGGCATGCGGCTTTTCATCAGCCTCGTCGAAGGAGGACTGCAGCTGGCTGCGCAGGGCTTTGGCAAAGGTCGAGAGGTCTTCGACCCTCAATGGGATCAATTCACGAGGCATGGTTGAGCGTTCTCCACATCACACGTGTGCCCTTCAACCCACTGAGCGAAACAAGTGGGTGCTGGTGCTTGCCGGCTTCCAGCTGGGCACGCGCACAAAGCGGGCTCAGCCTGATGATGATGAAGACCATCATCGAAACATACAAAAGATCGATTGCCTGGCAGGTTTAGCTCGCGACTCGTGCCGCGCGGCAAGGCCTGGGTGTTCTGCCGACCCTGGCCCCGCAGTATATGGGCTCTGAAAGGGGGCTCAAAATCGGCGCGCAGTTACGATTGCGGCTGTACACGCCCTCTTCGCCAGGCCCACAAGGCCCGCCCCCAGCCATGGAAATCTATCTCGACGCCAACGCCACCACGCCGGTGCTGCCCCAAGCCAAGGCAGCCGCCATTCAGGCCATGGTGGAGGACTATGGCAACCCCAGCAGCGTGCACAGCACCGGCCTGAAAGCCAAGGCCTTGATCGACGGCGTGCGTGCGCGTGCGCAAAGACTGCTGGACACCGGCGACGGCGCCCTGCTCTTCACCAGCGGCGCGACCGAGGGCATACAAACCGCCGTGCTGTCGGCACTCAGCGCCCTGCGCGGCAATTTGAATGCCGACTATTTGCTCTACGGCGCCACCGAACACAAGGCAGTGCCAGAGGCGCTGAAACACTGGAACGCGGTGCTGGGCCTGGGCCTGCAGATTCTGGCGATACCGGTCGACGCCCAAGGCCGTCATGACTTGGAGTTTTTGCGCCGCCATGCGCCGCGCGCCGGCCTGGTCTGCACCATGGCGGCCAATAACGAAACCGGCATCGTCAGCGACTTGGCCGGCATTGAAGCAGCCTTGGGCGACAGCGCCTGCTACTGGCTGGTGGACGGCGTGCAAGCCCTGGGCAAGCTGTCTTTGAAGCTGCGCAGCAGCCGCATCGATTACGCGCCCTTCTCCGGCCACAAGCTCTATGCGCCCAAAGGCATTGGCCTGCTCTATGTGCGCGCCGGTGCGCCCTTCACGCCGCTGATGGCCGGCGGCGGGCAAGAAGGCGCGCTGCGCTCGGGCACCGAGAACATGTCGGGCATTGCCGCGCTGGGCGCGGTCTTGGCCGCGCTGGAAGACGGGCAGACGCTGCGCGACTCGGCCACGATGCAGGGCTTTCGCCAGCGCCTGGCCGATGCCTTGTGCGAAGCCTTCCCCGGCTTGGTGTTCAACGCCCCCTTGGACGTGAGCCTGCCCACCACCTTGAACTTTGCGGTGCCGGGCCTGAGCTCGCGCCTGCTGCAAGACTTGTTCGACGCGGCCGATGTGCGGGTCAGCGGCGGCTCGGCCTGCAGCGCCGCCAAGGCCGCACCCAGCTTTGTGCTGCAAGCCATGGGCCTGCCGGACTGGCAAGCGGCCGGCGCGGTGCGCCTGTCCATCGGGCCGGCGGTGGACGAAGCCTTCATCGATGAAGCCTGCGCCCGCATCCGTGCCTGCGGCGAATCGCTGCGCCGCCATTGCCTGAGCCCCGCCGACAATCTGCCCACCCTGGGCGAAGGCATCACCCGCTTCATGCATGACGGCGCCTGCTGCTATCTACTGGCCGACAGCGCCAGCCGCCGCTGCGTGCTGATCGACCCGCGCCCCGAGCAGGTGGACCGTTTGGTCCAGGCCCTGCATTGCCAAGACTACCCAGTGCTGGCCATCCTCAGCAGCAGCGGCGAGGCCGAGCACGCCGAGGCCCGCGGCTTGTTGATGGACTTGCTGAACGCCCCGCTGCGCCCAACAGTCGCGGTGGACGCTTTGGGCTGGCCCAACGGACAAGAGGCGCTGCACCTGGGTGAACGCCGGCTGCTGCGCAAACCCTGTACCCAGGGTCAGGTCTTGCTGCTGAACGCCCCCCAAGCGCCTGACACGAGCGCGATTGCCTTCACAGGCATGCTCGACGCGCAAGCACTGCGGGCGCTCGCGCTGCCGCTGGCAGCCTCCTGCTTCCTGGCCCCCGGCCGTGATGAGGCGCAGCAAGTCGTGCTGGGCTTGGCCGAGGCCGCCGACACCCCGCATCTGCTGACTGGCGCGCAACTGCAGAGCTTCATCAAACAGCATCCGAACGCCTTGCTGGTCGATGTGCGCGAGCCTTTTGAGCAGTTCCTGAGCCAAACGCCCGAACTGGCGGGCGCGCAAATGCAGGCCGTGGCCTTGTCGCGTTTGATGAATGCGCTGCCGGAATGGCTGGATGAGCCCGGCCGACCCTTGCTGTTCTTCTGCCGCAGCGGCAATCGCAGCCGCCAAGCGGCGCAAGCCCTCACCCGCCTGGGCCACCCGAATGCCTGGACGCTGAACGGCGGCCTGGCGCTCATGCCAAGTTTCAGCGCCAAGGCGCCCGCTGCCGACCCTGCGCTTTATGTCTGAGATTGCGTCCCCCATGAGCGCCGAAGCCCACGTCCATTCATCGTTCTACAAATTCGTCTCGGTGGCCGACCCCGAGGCGGTGGCCGCGCGCCTGCGAGAGCTGAGCTTGCCCAGTACCGGCATTGGCGGCAATATCTTGGTGGCCCTTGAGGGCATCAGCGGCGCCATTGCCGCGCCGGCGGCCGCGCTGGCCGCCTTCGAAGCGGCGCTGCAGCAAGACCCGCTGTTTGCGGGCGCATTCAGCGATATGGTGTTCAAACACAGCGCCTGCGCCACCCAGCCCTTCACCTTGATCAAGGTGCATTGCAAGCCCGAGATCGTGGCCTTTGGCGTGCCCGGTGTCTCCGGCCTGCCCGACCCGAGCAAGCCCAACACGCATGTCTCGCCGCAAACCTGGCGCGAGCTGATCAAGCAGCCCGATGTGCTGGTGATCGACAACCGCAACAGCTTTGAATACAAGCTGGGACACTTTGAAGGCGCCATCGACCCGCAGGTGGCGCATTTCCGCGACTTCCCGGCCTATGTGGCCGAGCATGCCGATCAATGGAAGCGCAGCGGCAAGCGTATCGCCATGTACTGCACCGGCGGCATCCGCTGCGAAAAAACCAGCGCCTGGATGCAAGACCAGGGCCTGGATGTCTACCAACTCGACGGCGGCATCGTCAGCTACTTCGAGGCCTTGCCCGATGCAGCGGCGGACTGGAAGGGCGAATGCTTTGTCTTCGACAAGCGCATCGCCATCGACACCCATTTGCAAGAAACGCCCACCACCGCCGAAGAGGTCTACGGCGCCGACCCGGCCGACGCCTGGCGTCTGGCTCGGGCCCGACGCTTGGACCCTAAAGGCAAATAGCCATCACCAGACCTTGCAGCGCTTGGCGTCCGGCTTGACCATGGCCTGACCGGGCTTGCAGGCAAAGGCCTTTTCAAACTCGGGCATGTTCACCGCCACGCCGTTGATGCGGTAGCGGCCGGGCGAGTGCGGGTTGGTCAGCGCCTGCACGCGCAGCGCCTCGGGGCGCGCGTTATTGCAGTCCCATTGCGCAAAGCCGACGAAGAAGCGCTGCTCGGGCGTCAGGCCGTCTTTGCTCTCGAGCTTCAGGCCGGCCACATGCTGCTTCCAGGCGGTCAAAGCCAAGACCAGGCCGCCCAGGTCGGCGAGGTCTTCGCCCAGGGTCAGCTGGCTGTTGATCTTGATGTCGTCCACCACCGTGTACTGCGCGTACTGGTCGGCCACGCAGGCGGCGCGTTTTTCGAACTCGCGGCCGTCTTTCTTGCTCCACCAATCCTTCAGATTGCCCTTGGCATCGAACTTACGGCCTTCGTCATCAAAGCCATGCACCAGCTCGTGGCCGATGGTGCCGCCGGTGTTGCCGTAGTTGGGCGCGGCGTCCATCTTGGGGTCGAAGAGCGGCGGCTGCAGCACGGCGGCAGGGAAGTTGATGTCGTTCATCTGCGCGTCGTAATAGGCGTTCACTGTTTGCGGTGTCATCGCCCATTCGCCGCGATCCAGCGGCTGACCGATCTTGCCCAATTGCCGCTTGAACTCGAAGCGATGGCCGGCCTGCACATTGGCCACAAAGCTGTCGCGGCTGACGCTCAAGCCGCTGTAATCGCGCCAACGCTCGGGGTAGCCCACCTTGTTGACGATGCTGCCCAGCTTGGCCAGCGCCTGCTTCTTGGTAGCGGCGCTCATCCAGGGCAAGGCCTTGATGCTGTCGGCCATGGCGGCTTCGATCTCGGCCGTCATGCGCTCGGTCTGCTGCTTCAACTCGGGGCTGAAGCTGCGCGCCACAAACTCCTGGCCCAGCGCCTCGCCCATCTGCACATCGACCAACTCAACACAGCGCTTCCAGCGCGGTTTCAGCTGCGGCGTGCCGTTCAGCGTTTGGCCAAAGAAGTCAAAGTTGGCCTGCACCATCTCAGGCGCCAGATAAGCCGCATGGCTGCTGATCAAAGCCCAGTTCAGATAAGTCTTGATCTCACCCAAGCTCATGGCCTGCAAGCGCGCATCCAGCGCCTTGAAGAAGCCGGGCTCGGTCACATTGGTGGCGCCCACGGGGCCGGCCATGCCCAGCGCGGCGCGGTAGGCCGCCCAGTCGAAACCGGGGGTCAGGTCTTGCAAAGCCTTGGCATTGAGCTTGTTGTAGGTCTTGTAGGGGTCGCGCTTTTGCACCTGGGTCAAGGTGGCACGAGCCAGCGCACGCTCGGTGCTGAGCACGCTGCGCGCGGCCTTGGCGGCGGCCTGCGGCGTTTCGCCCGAGAGCTCAAACAGGCGCGCCACATGGGCCTCGAACTGCTTGATCATGGCCAGCGAGCGAGCATCGCGCTTCACATAAAAGTCGCGGTCTGGCAGGCTCAGGCCCGCCGCCACGGCGAAGGCAATCACCTGGCTGGAGTTGCCAAAGTCCTGGCCCGAACCAAAGCGGAAGAAGAAGCGCTCGTTATTGGTGGCCAGGTGCAGCGCGGCCAACAAGGCCGGCAGTTGGTCCTTGGACGTCAACGCCGCAATCTGCTGCTGCAGCGGCTGCAAGGGCGCCAAGCCCTGGCTGCGCGCCGCGTCTTCGTTCATGCAAGCGCCGAAGTAATCGGCCATCTTGGCTTGGTTGGCCGTCAGGCTGCTGCGCTCGGGGCTGCTGGCCAGCTTGTCCAGAATGCCCCAGAGAAAGCGCTGATTCTCCACCGCCAACTTGCCGTAAACCGACCAGCGCGACTGATCCTCAGGAATGGGGTTGTTCTTGATCCAACCACCGCAAGCGTATTGATAAAAATCTTCGCAGGGGTCCACGCTGCGGTCCATGGACGGCACATCCAGGCTGGGCGTGTAAGGCAGCTGGTCCAGAGGCGTTTCTGCAGCGGCTGCAGCAGCGCCCGACAGTGCGAACAAAGACAAGGCGAGCGCGGTGGCCCGGAACTTGTTGGAGGCAGGGAAAGCGGGGGACGAGCGCTGGGTCATGGGAATGAAGCTCTTTTGTGAAGTGCGGCCATTCTCCATCAGGCACCGCACCCGGGGCTGCTCGCTCAAGTAGGCGCCACGGCCAGCGCCCGCAAGCGCTGATGCGCCTCGTCCTCCCAAGCAATCGGCTGATTGTTCTTGGCCTGCAGATAGTGATGAGAAAACACGTCCAGATAAGCCTCCAGCGTCTCGCCCGCCCGCGTCTCGCCGGCCAGGCTCATACACAGCGCCGCCACCTCGCTGGTGCAGAAATGATCGTCCCGCCGCGAGCGGCGCAGCTTGTATTGCGAGACCTGCTCCAGTTGCAGGCTCAGCACCGGCAAAGCGTCGAGGTAGGGGCTCTTGCGAAACATCTTGCGCGCCTCGCCCCAGGTCGCATCCAGCAAGATAAAGAGCGGGCGCTTGGCCCCTGGCGCCGGGTTCACAGTGTCCTGCGGCAAGTCGGTGATGACCCGCCCCGGCGCCACAAACTCGCCCGGGAACACCACAAACGGCTGCCACTGCGGGTCTTGCAGCAGCGCCAGCAAGGTCGGGTCCACCACCGTGCGCGCCCAACTGAAGGCAAAGGTATCGGCCACCAAGTCGGCGATCAACCAACCGGTATTGCTGGGCTTGAGCGGCTCAATATCCGCCATCAACAAACACACCCCCGCCCGCGTCGCCACCCGCGGCATCAACGCACACATGCAATGGCTGGGCAGCAGCCGGCAACGCTCGCAGCGCTCACTCTTGAAGCCGCCAGGGGCGCGGTAAGGCGTGTGGGTGCGCGCCAGACGGGCGGCGCGCAGCCGGGAGACGGCGTGGGGCATGGGGACAGCAGGTCTTGACTTGGATCAGCGAAAAGGGAATGCGTGCCCAATCAAAGCGCACACCGCAGGGCTCAGTTTCGCACCGTGCACCCGCAGCCCGCATGCATCCGGTGTCGGCAGGCCTGCGCCCTAAGTCGTATCGCAGGGTTTCAGGCCTGGCCAGGGCATCCACCAATATGTGCGGTTTGGACGCAATGGAAGAATTAAAAAATCAACCAATAGCCTGGACATTTGGCGCTTGCCGGGCCATTCCTAGAACTTCACTTCAGGGAACTCAAAAAAGATGAGCACTGCCTTTGATGCACGTCACGCCGCAATCAGCGGCCTCGCAGGCCTGATGCTGTGGGTGGCAACTTCAGCCTCCGCTGCCACCAGCTACAGTGAGCCAACGCTTTTCAGCCGCCCCGGCTTCAGCATCACGCAGCCCTGGGACATCAATGACAGCGGAGTGATCGTCGGTCAATCCGACAACATGGGCTTCATCTACAGCGCGGGCGTTTTCAGCAGTCTGGTCCATCCGAATGCCACGGCCGGCACGCACCTAAGCGGCATCGCCAATGACGGCACCCTGGTCGGCGGCTACTGGGAAGGCGACTTCGAGACCGGCAAATCGCATGCCTTTGTCTATAACGGCGGTGTCTTTACGGAGTTCGCAGTGCCCGGTGCACGTGACACCTATGTTCGCAATATTTCATCCAATGGACGCTATCTGACGGGTTACTCCAACCCAGAGGATGGATCGGCCGGCGTCGGCTTTGTCTTTGACCGAAATACTCAAACACTGACGCAACTCAGCGTCGCCGGTGACACGATAACGATTGCTCAAGGTGCCAACTCATACGGGCTGGTCACGGGCAGCTTCTCACGCGCCGGAGGTTCCGGCTCCTTCATATTTGATCTGAACACGAAGACCCGCACCGAGTATTTCGGCATTCCCGGTGTCGGCGTGCCGCGCTTTCGCGACATCAATGACGCGGGCCTCATCTCCGGATTTGCAGGTTCTCAAGCGATGGTGGGCCGGCCCGGTGATTGGACTTTCATCGCACCCATCTACGGGACTTCGGCACTTGGCTACGGCACCAACAATGAAGGCTTCTTGGTGGGCTACAGCGCTGACCCTGTGTCGGGCGATGTCCTTGGTTGGCTGGCAACGCCTGTCCCCGAGCCAGCAAGCTGGGGTTTGATGGCGCTGGGCCTGCTCGGCCTGGGCCTGGGCAAACGGCGCATGCCGCGTGCGCTCATGGCCCCGTGAGCCAGCATCCAAAACTCTGAATCCCACACAACTGCAACTCACAAAGAACGAAGGCACACCGTCCTTCTCTTCGTCGCCGGACCGGGCCTAGGCGCAAGCTGCGCGCTAGGCCCTCAAAACCCCTCCAACACAACCTTCCCCCTTGCCTTGCCGCTCTCCAGCAAGGCATGCGCACGGCGCAGGTTCTCGGCCGTGATGCGGCCGAAGTGTTCGCCCTGGGTGCTGCGCAACCGGCCGGCGTCGACCAGGCGGGCCACTTCGCTGAGCAGGCGGTGTTGTTCGATCTGGTCGGGAGTGTCAAACAGCGAGCGGGTGAACATCAGCTCCCAGTGCAGAGAAACGCTCTTGCGCTTGAGCTTGCCGATGTCGATGCTGCCCGGTGCGGGGTCGTCGATCAGGCCAAAGCGGCCTTGCGGGGCGATCAGCTCGGCGATCTGATCGAAGTGTTGGTCGGTCTGCGTCAGGCTGACCACATACTGCGGCGCGGGCAGGCCGGCGTCCTTCAGCTGTTGGGCTAGGGGCTGGCTGTGGTCCAGCACCTGATGCGCGCCCAAGTCACGCACCCATTGCGCCGTCTCGGGCCGCGAGGCGGTGGCGATGACTTGCAGGTCCGTCAGTTGGCGGGCCAGCTGGGTCATGATGGAGCCCACGCCACCGGCCGCGCCGATGATGAGCAGGCTTTCTTTTCCGCGAGTCGCCTCACCCGCGCGCGGCACACCCAGGCGCTCGAACAGCATTTCCCAAGCGGTGATGGCGGTGAGTGGCAAGGCGGCGGCCTCGGCGTCCGACAAGGACTGCGGGGCCAGGGCCACGATGCGCTCGTCCACCACATGCAGCTCGGCATTCGCGCCAGCGCGATGCAAAGCGCCTGCGTACCAAACCCGGTCGCCCGGCTTGAACAGGCTGACCTGCGCGCCCACGCTCTTGACGATGCCCACTGCATCCCAACCCAAGATCTTCCATTGACCGGGCTCGGCGCTCACGCCCTTGCGGACCTTGGTGTCCACCGGATTGACGGCAATGGCTTTCACCTCCACCAGCAGATCCCGCGGGCCGGGCTGCGGCGCCGGCAGCTCCACCTCCTGCAAGGCCAGCGCGTCGCTGAGGGGCAGGGCGTTTTGATAGGCAATGGCTTTCATATGGGCTTCTCCTGAGGAATGGTTTCGTAGACGTTTGAATAAAAAGTTAGCAGAACATTGGCAGGCGAAACTGGCTCAAGCCGACACGCGCTCTTGCCAAGCCGGGTAATCGCTATAGCCCACGGTGCTGCCGCCAAAGAGCTGGGTGGCATTGAAGCCGGCCAAGGGCAGTTGCTGGCGGTAGCGCTCGGGCAGATCGGGGTTGGCGATGAAGGGTCGACCAAAGGCGACGGCATCGACGAGTCCGCTGGCAACGATGGCCTGGGCGCGCTCTTCGTCGTAGCCCCCGGCCACGATGATGCGGCCCGCAAAGGCAGCGCGCAGTTCATGGCGAAAGCCCTCCGGTACTTGGGGCGCGTTGTCCCAATCGGCCTCGGCCAAATGAAGATAGGCCAGGCCCATGGCGGACAGCGCCTTGGCAGCTTGCACGATGGTGGGAATGATGTCCGGGCAAGCCATATTGCGCGCGGTGATGAAAGGCGCGAGCCGCACACCCACTCGCTGCGCCCCCACCTCGTCGGCCACCGCTTGCGCCACTTCGAGCAAGAATCGCAAGCGCTTGTCGCGACTGCCGCCGTAGGCGTCATCGCGCTGGTTGGAGGTGCTGCGCAAGAACTGGTCAATCAAATAGCCATTCGCGCCGTGGATCTCCACGCCATCAAAACCAGCCCGCAGGGCATTGGCGGCCGCGCGGCGGAAGTCCTGCACGATGGCGGCAATCTCGTCCGTGCCCAGCGCACGCGGCAGGGGGCAATCCAACATGCGGCCCACACCGTCCTCGCCGGCCACCCACACCTTGGCGCCAGACGCCAAAGCCGAGGGCGCCACCGGCGCATTGCCGCCATGAAAGCTCTGATGCGAGATGCGGCCCACATGCCACAGCTGCAAGAACATGCGTCCGCCGCGGGCATGCACCGCATCGGTCACCAAGCGCCAGCCTTGCACCTGCGCTTCGCTGTAAATGCCGGGGGTAAAGCTATAGCCTTTGCCCTGCGGCGAAATTTGCGAAGCCTCGCTGATGATGAGGCCGGCGTCGGCGCGTTGGGCGTAGTACTCGGCCATCAAGGCATTGGGCACATCACCCGGTTGGCTGCTGCGGGCCCGCGTCATCGGGGCCATCAGCACCCGATGCGGCAATTGCAGTGAATCCAAACTCAAAGGCGAGAACAGGGAGGCAGTCGACATGGAGAAGTCCTTTCTTGGCGTGCATCAAAGCATGCCGCCAGTGTGCGCATTTGCAGCCTCGAAACCCAGGTCTTCTGGGACGATTCACTTTCAATGAAAATCGAACGATGAGTCGAATTGCTGATTTGGAATTGCTGCTGCGCACCGCCGAGTTGGGCAGCCTCACTGCGGCGGCCAAGGCCTTGGACCTATCGCCAGCCGGCGCCAGCGCCGCCATCAAGCGGCTGGAGGCGCAGTGGGGCGTGGCCTTGTTTGTGCGCAGCACCCGCAGCCTGCGGCTTTCGGCCGAGGGCGAGCGCCTGCTGCCGCACTTTCGCCAGGCGCTGGAGGCGATTGCCGCCGCCCGCGAGCTGGCCTCGGGCACACGGCGCGGCGCCGTCTTGCAAGGCGAGCTGCAAATGGCCCTGCCCTCGGACCTGGGCCGCAATGTGCTGCTGCCGCACCTGGAGGCTTTTCAGCAGCGCCACCCGCAACTGGCCCTGCGCCTGCACTTGTCCGATCGCCATGCCGATCTGATGCGCGCGCCAGTGGATCTGGCCCTGCGCTATGGCGCGCCCAGTGACTCGGCGCAGGTGGCGCTGCCGCTGCTGCCCAACAACCGCCGTCTGCTGGTGGCCTCGCCGGCCTACATCGCCCGTAACGGGCTGCCGGCCTCGGCGGCCGAACTGGCGCAGCATGAGGCGCTGCGTTTTATGCTGCGCGATGAACTGCCCAAGAGCTGGCGGCTGCAGATCGGCGGCCAGTGGGAGGACGTGCCGGTGCAGGGCCGGCACTCGGCCAATGACGGCGAGTTGGTGAAGCGCTGGGCCCTGGCCGGCATTGGCATTGCCTACAAATCGCAGCTGGACGTGCACGCTGAGTTGCGCAGTGGCCAGCTGCAGCATCTGCACCCCGACTGGCTGGGCGAGCCCTCGCCGCTGTATTTGGTGGTGCCCGGCCGCCGCCAGCTGACACCGGCAGCGCGTGCGCTGCGCGACTGGCTGCTGCCGCGCTTGGAAGCCCTGCAGATGGCGAGTTAGCGACTGGCCTAGTCTTGCGCCCGCCCATAGCCGCCCCCGCCCGGCGTGCGAATCGCAAACACATCGCCGGGCTGCATTTCGACCTGGCCCAGATGCGGCAGCGACTCGATGCTGCCATCGGCGCGCTCCACCCAGTTCAGGCCCGGCGCACCGGCTTCGCCGCCAGCCATGCCAAAGGCGCCTGACTTGCGGCCATTGCTGAGGATGGAGGCGGTCATCGGCTCCAAGAAACGGATCTTGCGCAGGCCGCCATCGCCACCACACCATTGGCCTGCGCCGCCGCTGCCAGCGGCGATCTCATACGACTCCAACCGCACCGGGAAGCGCCATTCCAGCACCTCGGGGTCGGTCAGGCGTGAGTTGGTCATATGGGTTTGCACGACGCTGCGGCCGTCAAAGCCTGGCCCCGCGCCGGAGCCGCCGGAGATGGTTTCGTAATACTGGTGCTGCGCATTGCCGAAGGTGAAGTTGTTCATCGTGCATTGCGCCGAGGCCATCACGCCCAAGGCGCCGTAGAGCGCATTGGTGACACAAGACGAGGTCTCCACATTGCCGGCCACCACCGCTGCGGGCGCGCAAGGGTTGAGCATGCAACCCGGCGGCACGATCACCTGCAGCGGCTTCAAACAACCCGCGTTGAGCGGGATCTGGTCGTCCACCAGGGTGCGGAAGACATAGAGCACCGCCGCCATGGTGATGGAACGGGGTGCGTTGAAATTGTTCGTCAGCTGTTGCGGGCTGCTGCCGGTGAAGTCGATACGTGCGCTGCGTGCTTGGGCGTCCACCTGCACCGCCACCTGAATTTTCGCGCCGTTGTCCAGCGCCAGCGTGAAGGCGCCGTCTTGCAAACGGCTGATGGCGCGGCGCACCGATTCCTCGGCGTTGTCTTGCACATGCTGCATGTAGGCCGCCACGGTAGCGGCGCCGTATTGGTCGACCATGGCCTGCAGTTCTTGCACGCCTTTTTCATTGGCGGCGATCTGGGCACGCAGATCGGCCAGGTTCTGCGCCGGCTTGCGCGCGGGGTGCGGCCCGCTGGTGAGCAGCGTGAGCATCTCGGCCTCGCGCAGCTGGCCCCGGTCCACCAGCTTGAAGTTGTCGATCAAGACGCCTTCTTCCTCGATGCGGGTGGAGAAGGGCGGCATCGAGCCGGGCGTGATGCCGCCGATGTCGGCATGGTGGCCGCGTGAGGCGACGAAGAAGTCGGGCTTGGGAGGCTCTCCCGTGACGAGTTCAGTGCCCGCTCGGCGCAGAAACACCGGCGTCACCACGGTAATGTCGGGCAGATGGGTGCCGCCCTGGTAGGGATCGTTCAGCACATAGACATCGCCCGGCGCCATCGCCGGGTTGCGTGCCATCACCACCTGGATGGACTCGCTCATCGAGCCCAGATGCACCGGGATGTGCGGCGCATTGGCAATCAACTCGCCGCGCGCGCTGAACAAGGCGCAAGAGAAGTCCAGCCGCTCCTTGATATTGACCGAGTGCGCGGTGTTCTGCAGGCGCAAGCCCATCTGCTCGGCGATGTTCATGAAGAGGTTGTTGAAGACCTCCAGCATCACCGGGTCCACCTGGGTGCCGATGGCGTGAAGGGTGCTGCGCGGCAGGACGCGGCGCATCTCCAGACCGCCGTCGCTCAGCAGCCGAGCCTGCCAGCCGGGGTCCACCACGGTGGTGGCGTTCTGCTCGGCCAGGATGGCCGGGCCGTCGATCAAAGCCCCGGGGCGCAGGTGTTCGCGGCGATGCAAGGCCGCAGGCCGCCAGCCGGCTGGGCCGGCATCATCGGCCGGGCAGTACATGCGACGCAGCGCGGCGGGCTCGGGCTGGTAGGGCTCAAGCGATGCAGCCGTGTCCACACGAGCGCTTGCATGCGGCGTCGGGTCGATGGCCGTGCACTCCAGCGCCACCGCCTCGATCACCAAGGCGCGGCCCGGCATCAGGAAGGCAAAACGCTGGCGGTAGGCGGCTTCGAATGCGGCTCGCAAGTCGTCCAAGCCAGTCTGCGGCAGCAGCTCGCAAGGCAAGGCGGTGTCGGTGCCGTGGTAGCGCAGCAGCAAGCGCGCGCGGCTGCGCAAGGCATGGGCCGGCGCGCCCTGTGCCAGCAATTCAGCCTGCGCCTCTTGGTCCAACAGCATTGCTTGCGCGCGCGCCGCCGCGAGGCCGGCCTCGTCCAGCAGCCGCTCCACCGAAGCTTCGCGCAGCGCGCCTTGCTCGGCCAGGCCCATGCCGTAAGCGCTCAACACACCGGCCAAGGGATGCGCCAACACCCGGCTCATGCCTAAAGCGTCGGCCACCAGGCAGGCCGCCTGGCCGCCCGCGCCGCCAAAGCACTGCAAGGTGTAGGCCGTCACGTCATAGCCGCGCGCCACCGAGATGCGCTTGACCGCATTGGCCATGCTGCCCACGGCGATTTGCAGCGCGCCGCTGGCCAGTTCTTCAGCCGAACTGGGGCCGCCTACCGAACTGCTCGCCTGGGCCAGCTCGGCAAAGCGCGCGGCCACGGTGTCGCGGTCCAGCGGCTGATCGGCCGTTGGGCCAAAGAGTGCCGGGAAGAAATCTGGCTGGATGCGGCCCAGCATCACATTCGCATCGGTCAGCGCCAGCGGCCCGCCGCGCCGGTAGCTGGCCGGACCAGGGTTGGCGCCGGCCGACTCGGGGCCGACGCGCAAGCGTGCGCCGTCAAAACGGATGATGCTGCCGCCGCCGGCCGCCACCGTATGGATGCTCATCATTGGCGCGCGCATGCGCACGCCGGCCACCTCGGTGTCAAAGGCGCGCTCATAACTTGCGGGATCGGCGGCGATATCGCCTTCGTGCTTGTAGTGGCTGACATCGGTGGAGGTGCCACCCATATCGAAGCCAATCAGTTTGGCCTGCCCCGCCGCCAGGCCGGTACGCACCATGCCGACAATGCCGCCGGCCGGGCCGGACAGAATCGCGTCCTTGCCTTGGAAGCGGTGCGCCTCGGTCAGGGCGCCCGAGCTTTGCATGAAGAACAGCGGCACGCCCGGCATCTGCTCGGCCACCTGCTCGACATAACGGCGCAGGATGGGGGACAGATAGGCGTCCACCACCGTGGTGTCGCCGCGCGGCACCAGCTTCATCAGCGGACTGACCCGGTGCGAAACCGAGACCTGGGTGAAGCCGATCTCGCGGGCCAGCGCCTCGGCGCGCAACTCATGCACCGGGAAGCGGTAGGCATGCATGAACACGATGGCGCAGGCGCGCAGGCCGGCATCAAAAGCAGCCTGCAGTTCGGTGCGCAGCGCGGGCTCGTCCAGCGGCCTCAGGCATTCGCCCTGGGCACTCAATCGTTCCTGGGCTTCGATGACGCGGCTGTAGAGCAGCTCGGGCAGCACGATCTTGCGATCAAACAAGCGCGGCCGCGCCTGGGTGGCGATGCGCAGTGCATCGCGAAAACCGCGAGTGGTGACCAGCAACGTGGCGTCGCCCTTGCGCTCCAGCAAGGCATTGGTGGCCACCGTGGTGCCCATCTTCACGCATTCCACCTGCTGCGGCGTGATCGCTTCGCCGGGCCTCAGCCCCAGCAGGCGGCGAATGCCCTCGACCGCCGCATCGCGGTACTGCTCGGGGTTCTCGGACAGCAGCTTGAGGGTGCGCAGCGCGCCATCGGGCGCACGGCCAACCAGATCGGTGAATGTGCCGCCACGGTCGATCCAGAACTGCCAGCGCTGGGCTGCAATAGGCGTGGAGATGTCAGCGTTAGCGTCGGCAGGGCACATGGGCGAAGGCCTCGAGTTCGGATTCGACAGGCATTGTGCGAGCCGATGGCGCCGCGATCAAACAACAAAATTTCTGTTGGACTGATCGAATTTTTTAATGAAGTAGTCGTTCAGCCTTGCTCCGCAAAGGGCAGCGCCGAGGCCAGCAGCTCCTCAATCAAGCCCGAGGCTGGGTCCGGGCGGTAGCTGGCATGCATCAGCAAAGGCGCCAGCTCGAAGTTGCAGGGCAGGATCTGCAGCGCCACCGCAGGCGTCTGCTGCTGCACGACCCGCTGCGCCACCGCCAGCGGCAAGGTCGCAATGCCAAAGCCGGCCTGCACCAGCTGCAGCATGGCCGCAATCGAGGAGATGGTGTGGATGCGCGGAGGCTCCAGCGCCGCGTCTTGGAAGAGCTGCAACAAAGCTTGGTGCGGCTGCGAACCACGCTGAAAGGTCAGCAGCTCCTGGCCGGCCAGGTCTTTCAGGCTGTAGCGGCGACGCCGCCCCGGCAAGGGCGGCAGGTGTTGCGGACCCAGGCAAGCCATAGGCATGCTGGGCAGCGGCCGGCTGCGCAGCGCGGCGGTATCGGCGGCCGGCAAGGACGCGAACACCAGATCCAGCTGCCCGCGCCGCAGCTGTTCCACCAGCTCCAGCGAGGTTTCCACCGTCAGCGCCAGCTCAAACTCGGGCAGGGTCTCACGCACGCTCAGCAGCCAGTCGCTCAACCAGCTGTGCAGCACCGACTCGATGGCGCCAACGCGCAGAGGCACCGGCCGGCGCGGGCCGGCCTCCTTGTCGGCGCCGTCGCCATGGCGGCCCATTTCTTCCTTCACCTGGCGCTGCAAGCGCAGCATCTGTTGCGCCAACCCATGAAAGCGCTGGCCGGCCTGGGTCAGGCGGAACTGCTGCTTGTCGCGCCGGTCCAGCAAGACCACGCCCAGCTCTTGCTCCAGCGCCGCAATCCGCGCCGACAAGGCCGACTGGGTGAGGTGCAAGCGCTCGGCAGCGCGCGTCACGCTTTGCAAGGACACGGCCCAGTGAAAGGCTTCGAGAAATCGTAGGTTCATGGCGGGGGCAGTTCTTTGTTCTTGGAGCCATCGATGTGCCCCACTTGGGATTTCTCGTTCGACCGTGACTCGGCATCTGATGATCTACAGGCGCTCAACCCCACGTGGGATGGACTACCGGACAGACAGTCGTTCAAATTTGCCACTGAAGGGTCTGCGTCGGCCAGCCTCGCAGAGCTGCAAAACGCGTCGGCCGCTCAACTCCGCCTGGTGCCGTAGGCCCATTCGAGCGCGAGATTGGGCATCATTGAGCGGCGGCATGCAGTCTGGGTAGGCGGCGAAGTGCAGCACAGTCTTTGACTGCGCCAAGTTCACTTTCTTGGCGCACCGGCCCATCGTAGATTTGGTCGTACTTTTCGCCCAACACGAATGATGCCCAGAGGCGGCCGGCTGACTCCCAGCGATCTGCCTTGACGCCAAATGACGCTAGTGATTCAGCATCCAGCAGCCAAGCACGACACAGGGGGTCGCGTTGTCCTTGCAGTTGAAATGCGAAATTTCCAGCAGACTCCTCTTTGTATGCAACTTCCACCTGTGATGTGGAGGTGAGAAGGTACATAAAGTTCATTGAATTTCGGTTGACGCCCGTTGCATCAAAGTAAGCAGTCATCTCGTCCCTTAGCGAACCAAGGGTACCGAGCAAGACTTGCCGTGCAGCATTTGGAAGATTCAAAAGGCCACCTTCACGCTGTGCAGATAAGAAAGCGCCTTCTGCTGCTGCATGCATCGCGATGACACTTCCGTCCTTAATCTTCAAGATATGTGCGCCAGGAAGTATCAGTTGAGCGCACGCAGATGCACACAGGCCGACAATTTCAACATTAAGTTGCTTAGCCTTCAGAGTCTTCCCGATCCGCATCGCTTCGAGCAGCAATCCACCGGGTGACCGCACTTGTACAAGTTGTATGTCGTCGGTCAGTGCTCTTTCAAACGCCTCAGCATCGCCCGCGTCAATCGTGCCTCGCATCTCCAAGGTGCTGCTTCGGATGGAGATCGTCGCTGCTCGCGCTGATTCTTCCATTCCGGACAAAGCAATGGCCGATACGAGCAAAGCCATAAAAACAGTACGCATGGGGCGGGCACGCCTTGTTAGGCTTAAGGACTGAGCGAATCGGCTTGCGCCAAAGTCAGGAAGTATGAAAAGCATAAAAAAGCCGCGTCGCAACGCCACTGCAATTCTGAAGAAGTGATTCCTTAGGCGACAACGAGCCCAGGAGGATACATGCGCGTGCTGCCGGCCGGTACCAGCATATGAGGTTGCCTGCCGGACTGCAGCTATTGGGTCAGCCTCAAAAAGGCTGGCCGAAGCCTTCGCAAGGACAACCGAGGTTGAATCCCCTAGCCAACGCGCCTTCCACCCCTAGGCTAAGATCCTGCCCCATCGTGATCGCACGCCACACCCTCCCCGCCAACACCAAGCCCCGCCGTATGGACGCCCGCGTCTTGTGGGTCTTGTGCTTGGCCTTGCTCGTGCCGCTGGCGCAGGGCTGGTCGGGCTGGCATGCGTTCTCGCACCTGAGTCCGTCGACGAACAGCACGCAGAGCAGGAAAGACGGCAGCGAACGCGAAAGCAGCGCGCTGCATCTGGCGCATTGCGAGCTCTGCTTGGCCGCTGCGGCCATCGACGCGATCGCGCCGCCTGCGGCTGCCCTGCACTTTGCCCCGCCCAGCCTGGGCGAGACACTGGCCCTGTTCACCCCCGGCCAAGGCCCGTCCAAGCGGCCGCTGCGCGCCTATCAAAGCCGCGCCCCTCCTGCTCGTTTCGTCTAAAGCCAATCCTGGTGTTTTGGTCGCGCGCGGCCAAGCGCCCTTTTGCCTTTGCCGGCCCTGGCACCCGCGCGCCACGATAGCGACTTCTCGTCGCTGTCACGCTGGGCGCTACTGGGGGCCACTGGGCCGCAGACCCTACGAGATTTCTGAACATGCACAAGCTGATTCCCGCGAGCTTCGCGCTCGCCATGGCCATGCCTATGGCCGCCCACGCCCAAACTCCGGCCGCAGAGACCGCCACCGACATCAAAGCCCTGCGCCAGGAAATGGAGGCCATGCGCGCCGCCTACGAGGCGCGCATGCAGGCCCTGGAGCAACGCCTGCGCTCGGCTGAAGCCAGCGCGACAGCAGCGGCCAAGCCGGCTGCAAGTGCAAGCCCGGACGCAGCGACCGCCGTTGCCGCAGCCCCTGTCAACAACAAGACGGCCGGCGCCAATGCCTTCAACCCAGCCATCTCGCTGATCCTCTCGGGCACTTATGCCAACACCTCCCAAGACCCCGAGAACTACCGCATCACCGGCTTCCACCTGCCCACCGACGGCGAGTTCGGCCCCGGCACCCGCGGCCTGAGCCTGGCCGAATCGGAGCTGGGCATCTCGGCCCAGATCGACCCCTTCTGGCGCGGCGCGCTGCAACTGGCCCTGCACCCCGACAACCAGGTCTCGGTGGAAGAAGCCTATGTGCAGACCACGGCGCTGGGCCACGGGCTGACGGCCAAGGCCGGACGCTTCTTGTCCGGCATGGGCGCCATGAACTCCCAGCATGCCCACACCTGGGACTTTATTGACAACGCGCTGGCTTACCAAGCCTTGCTCGGTGGGCAATACGGTGACGACGGCCTGCAAGTGAAATGGCTGGCGCCACTGAACCAGTACCTGGAGCTGGGCGCCGAGATCGGCCGCGGCCGCAGCCACCCCGGCACCGACACCTCGCGCAACAGCCCCGGCATGTGGGCACTAACCGCCAAGACCGGCGGCGATATCGGCGAGAGCCACAGCTGGCGTTTGGGCGCTTCGCTGCTGAACGCCAAGGCCAGCGCGCAAGAGCTGGTAGGCCTGAATGCCGCCGGCGAATCGGTGCACAGCGCCTTCAATGGCGACACCCAGGTCTGGGTGCTGGACGCGATCTGGAAATGGGCGCCGAACGGCAATGCCACCCGCAGCAACTTCAAGCTGCAAGGCGAATATCTGCAAAGCCGCCGCAAGGGCAGCCTGCTCTATGCCGCCGACAGCGAAGCCGCCAGCAGCGGCGACTACCGCGCCACCTTGTCGGGCTGGTATGCGCAAGGGGTCTATCAGTTCATGCCCGCTTGGCGCGTCGGCCTGCGCACCGAACGCCTGGACGCCGGCCGCCCCGACTACGGCCTGAACAGCGATCTGTACGCGCAAAGCCGCTACAAGCCCGCCAAGCATTCGCTGATGCTGGACTACAGCCCCAGCGAGTTCTCGCGCATCCGTCTGCAACTGGCACAAGATCGCTCGCGCGAAGGCGTCAGCGACCGCCAGCTGATGTTGCAATACCAAATGAGCTTGGGCGCCCACGGCGCTCACAGCTACTGAGCGCGCGCCAGGAGATGTTTGCGATGAACCAATCATTGAACCAAAGCCGGCTGGGTCTACGGCGCCTGCTGGCCGGGCTTTGCCTCGCCGCCCTGCCCTTCAGCGCAGCGCATGCCGCGCTGCGCGTGCTGGCCTGCGAGCCCGAATGGGCGGCGCTCACGCAAGAGCTGGGCGGATCGCTGGTGGAGGTCAACTCGGCCACCACCGCGCTGCAAGACCCGCATCAGATCCAGGCCAAACCCAGCCTGATCGTGCGGGCACGCAATGCCGATCTGCTGGTTTGCACCGGCGCCGAGTTGGAGGTGGGCTGGCTGCCCATCCTCTTGCAGCAATCGGGCAATGCCAAGATCCAAGAAGGTCAGCCGGCTCACTTTGCCGCCGCCGACTATGTGCGCAAGCTGGAAGTACCGCCCCAGTTGGACCGCTCGCAAGGCGATGTGCATGCCAGCGGCAACCCGCACATCCAGACCGACCCACGCCAGATCGCTGCGGTGGCCAAGGCCTTGAGTGCGCGCTTGCAGCAGGTGGACCCCGCCAATGCGGGCGCCTACGCCAAGGCCTACAGCGACTTCAGCAAGCGCTGGGAGCAAGCCATGGCTCGCTGGACCGCCCAGGCCGCGCCGCTGAAGGGTGCCTCGGTGGTCTCGCAGCACAAGGCCTTTGTCTACTTGCATGACTGGTTAGGCCTGAACGAGGTGGCGGTGCTGGAGCCCAAGCCCGGCGTCGAGCCCAGCGCCTCGCATTTGCAAGGCGTGATGGCGCGGCTGAAGGCCAAGCCGGCCAGCATGGTGCTCTACGCGGCCTATCAAGACGGCAAGCCGTCTGAATGGTTGAGCAAGAACGCCGGCTTGCCTGCGGTGAAGATCCCCTTCACCGTCGGCGGCAGCGAAGGCGCCAAAGACTTGTTCGGCCTGTTTGACGACACGCTGGCGCGCCTACTGGCAGCGCAAGCCGGACAGGCTGCTCAGAGCGGAGCGAAGAAATGAACTGGGCGGCCATGGATTGGGCCATCCTCGGCCCGGCTTTGATCGCGGGGCTCTTGGTCTTGTCCACCCATGTGCCGCTGGGGGCCAAGGTCTTGGACCGCGGCATCGTCTTCATCGACCTGGCGATTGCGCAGATCGCCGGCCTGGGCGTCATTGCTGCCGATGCCTTGGGCCTGCCGGAAGGCGGCCCCGCGGTGCAGGCCGCGGCCGTCACCGCCGCGCTCTTGGGCGCCTGGCTGCTGACCTGGACCGAACGCAAAGCGCCAAAGCAGCAAGAAGCCTTGATCGGCGTGATGTTCATCCTGGCGGCCTGCGCCGGCATCTTGATTCTGGCCGGCAACCCGCATGGGGGCGAGCATCTGAAGGACTTGCTGGTCGGCCAGATCCTCTGGGTCAACCACACGCAGCTGCTCTGGCTCGGCGGCGTCTCGGCCGCCTTGCTGCTGGCCATGCGCCTGGGCTGGGTGGAGCGACTGGGACGTTTTGGCTTCTACGCCGTCTTCGCCCTGGCCGTCACCGCCTCGGTGCAACTGGTCGGCGTCTATCTGGTCTTCGCCAGCCTGATCATCCCGGCCCTGGGCACCGTCAAGCTGCAGGGTTCGGCGCGCTTGCTGGCCGGCTATGGCATTGGCATCGTCGCCTATGGCCTGGGTCTGGCCTTGTCGGCCCTGTTGGACCTGCCTTCGGGCGCGGTGATTGTTTGGGCCCTAGCGATCTGCAGCCTGGCCGCATCGTTGATCAGGCGCTGATCCGGCGCTGATCAAACAAAGCCGCGCAGGTGCGCCAAGCTGACATGCCGCTGTGCATAGGCCTGGCCCACTTGCTGAATGGCGGGGATGTGCTTGACCGAATCCATCAGCTGCACATCCTTGGCACGAATGCCGTCCAGGCCCAGCTGATCCAGCCCGGCCTGTGACACATTGGGGTCGTAACGCACATAGGCGAACTGCTTGTGGCCGCTCCAGTTGCTGGCAGTGGTGTCGGGCGCCTGCACCATATCGCCGACTTCATTGTCCAGATGCCCGCCATAACGGCATTCGCCCAGGGTGCGGCAGGCCATGTCCCAGCCGGCCGCCGCCGCGTTCATCAAGGCGCCGGGGATGTTCTTGGCATGGTCCAGCAGCCACAAATCATCAGCCTGCAAATCGGGCCGAGCGTTCGCCACCTGGCCGGTGCCGACCGAGACGATCAAGAGCTGATTCACCCCGGTTTGCCAGCCCACTTGATAAGGCGCGGCCGTCGCCATCTGGAAGGCCAAGAAAGCGGCGTTGTTGTAGGTGGTAACGCCGCCATCGACAAAAACGAACTGGTACTCGTTGGGCGTGTCGGGCGCAAAAGTCACCACCTCGGGCGGGAAGAAAGTGGGCGCCGCTGTGCTGGCCCTCACCAGCTGCCAGAGCGGCAGATTCAGATTGCAGTCAATCCGAGCCTTCTGGTTGTACTTGGCGAAGGGGTTGTTGCTGACCGGCCAGGGCGAATCGGTCGTGTGGTTGCGCATCACCATCATCAAGAGGCAGCGCAGTTGCTCGTCACCCAGTGTGGCGGGCGCGGCATCCGCCGGGTAGCCCAGCGCTTGGTTCAGCTGCGTGCGCAGCAACTGGGCCAGCGGCTCGTCGTTGTAGTTGTAGCGCAGTCGCTTGAGCAGCGAAGCCTTGTCGAACATCTGCTCACCGCTGCCGACGTAAAACTGACGCAGCGTGGCGGTGTCCATGCCGGTCGCGATGCAGGCGGCGATGATGGCACCGGTGCTGGTGCCGCAGACAAAGTCAAAGTAGTCGGCCAAGACCAGGCTGGGGTTTTGGGTCTGCTGGCGCAGATCGGCCTCCAGCTTGGCCAGAATCTCCACGCTCATCAGCCCCAAGATTCCGCCACCATCGCAGCTGAGAATTTTCTTAGCGCCCGGGGACTTGATGCGATCAATGATTCGTTGACTCATGACGTAGATCTAAAGGGTTAGACATTGCTTCACTCACCACAGCTTGCGCGGATCAATCCAACTGACCCGCCCGGTGTGGCGCCGCACCTCTTGCACCATATGCGCGGTGCCGCCAGGGCCATCGCCACCACCGCCATTCCAGAAGGTGAGCAGATTCAGCTTGGCCAAGCCCCAGGACATGGCCGAATACAGCAGCCAGAGATTGCAGCGCTCATAGGCGTTGACGCCCTCGGGCAAAGGGCCCAGCGCATCCGGCATCAATCGAAGCTGGTCCGGCCGCAAGCCCTGAACCACTTGGTAGTAAATCTCCCGCCAAGCGGCGCTATTGCTGCTGCGCGAATCGATGGAACGCTGAATGAACTCCGCCTCGCCAAAGGGCAAGAGGATCTGGCAGCGCAGGCCGCGCGCCTGCGCCGCTTGCAAGAACAAAAGATCGCTGCCCGCCGAGGCTTGGCATAAGGCCAGATCCTCGGGGCCGGCGCCCATGTCATCCAGGGCCACTTCAATCGCCTGGGCCACCCGAGCTTGCTTGTCGGCCGGAAAGCGCGGCTCCAATCGGCCGGGCTCGTCCACCATATGGCCGCTGAACAGAATCACCTTGCGCGGCTGCCAAGGGCCGGCGGGCGCTTGCAGCTTGGCCAAGGCCTTGTCGAACACGGCCAGGGCGGCCGCCACCGGCTCGGGCCTGAAACCCAATTCGGCCAGCAAAGCCAGCTGCGCCCGGCTGGACTTGAGCGCGAAGCCATCGCCATCATGCTTGGCCACCGCCTCGCGGTAGGCGGCCCGCACCCGCTCCAGCGAGCCGCCTTGCAGCAACTCGACATCGGCCAGCGTCACCCAGGCCCAAAAAGCCTGCGCTGCATCGGGTTCGTTTGAAGCTGCGAACTGCACCGCGCCTTGCAGGGCGGGCAGCTGGCCCGCGTAGCGCTGGTCGGCGCACAAATGCTCATGCAAATGCATCAAGCTCAGGGCATTGATGCCGGAGAAGTAATGGCCGGGATGTTTGCGGTAGGCCTGGGCATAACTGTCAATCGCTGCGCGGAGCAAGGCGGCCTGCTCGATCGCCTCTTCGCGTCTTTGCTCGGGCGACAACTCGGCCCGCAGCCAACTCTCGGTCCAGGCGTCTTTGTCGACCCGGCCCAGCAAGGCCAGGGTTTCGGCATCCGCCGGGAAGTCCTTTAAGACCGCTAGGTAATGGGCCCGTGTCCGCGCGAGGGAATGACCTTCTTGCTGAGCTTGGGCCAGGCGCTGCAGGCATATGCCCTTCTCGCGCAGGCCGACCAAGTTTTTGGGCTCGATGGCCAGACCCAACTCCAGCTGCTCCAGCGCAAAGCGAAAACGCTCAGCCTTGCGCAGGGCGATGCCGGCCTTGATCCAGGCCTCGGCACGGAAGGCCGCCACCGGCGCTTCATCGGCCAGCACCAACAAGTCGCCGATCAGGCCCTGCTTGCGCGCCAGGTCGACACGTGCCGCCCATTCCTCATGCTGGACCCAGAACTCTTGCGCACAAGCCACGCGGACCGACTTCCAATCCGGCTCTTGCAAATAGGGCAGCAGGGAATAAACCGGGCTGATCTTGCGGCCGGTCCAAGACTGCATCGTCGCCTGAATCATCTGGCTGAGCTTGGCGATATCGCTGGCCAATGTGACCGGGTCGGGCGCGCCATCTTTCAGCCCGTAACGCAGTTTTCGATCGGTATAAACATCAAAAGCGGTGGTGGCCCGTCCGCCCATCACCAGCACCACACCTCGGGCGCGCAAAGCATGGCGCACACCCAGCTCGTACCAGACATTGGGGTTGTCGATGCTGAGGTCGGCCACCACCAAGTCGGCGATCAGCAGCTCCTGAAACATATCGGCGCGAATGTCACCGGCCTGCTGCTCCTGGTCGGCCCGAAAGGCGCTCAAGCCAGCCGCTTCGATCGCCGGCGCGATGTATTCGGCATAGACGCGGTTGAAGTCGATCAACTGCCCATCCGGGCCTGGCTTGCTGCCGAAAGGCATGGCGACAAAGGCATGCGGGCGAATGCTCATGGCGGGCGGCGTCTCCGGGCGGCTAGCGCGTCAATCAAGAAGGGTGCGCCAGCGTAGTTGGCGGCGCGTGCAAGCGTCAAGGCCGGAGCCTGTTCAAATTAGGGTGCGCTGGCGGCCTCGGCCTGGATGCTGCGCACAATGCGCGCACGTGCCTGTGCATGTTGAAGCAGTAAGTCGCGCTGGCCGGAACGGTCCAGCCAGTCAAAAAAACGCTGCACGGCATAGCGGGTGCTGCCGGCATCCCGGCAATTGGCCAAGAGCACCAGCTGGATGCGCTGCACCGGGTCGGCCACATAAACGCCAAAACCGGTGGACACCACGGTGGCATCCGGGAAGCCCAGCAGATCGGTGGCTTGCTTTTCGGTGGCGGTGCGGTGGCAGGCGATCAAATGCACCGGGCCGGCCGCTTCGGGCAAGGCCTTGGCCGAGGGCAAGTGCAGATGGTCGGAGAGAAACGGCCGGCCGACCATCTCGCGCGCCGCTGCGGTGGAGGTGGCGGCGGGAATGGCGTGCACGCAGATCAGCAAGTCGGCCGCATCTGCTTCGCCCAGCAAGACTTGATGGGGCTGACCCACCACGGGCCGTGCAGCAGAACGATCCAGCAGCGCCGCGCTGCAGCTGGCTTCCATGGCGGCCTTGCGGCCTGAGAAGGACAAGCGACTCCAGGCCAGGGCCTCACCGAGCGCATAGCTGTCCTTGCTCAAGACCGCGCTGCCACCGCGCACCAAAGCAGCCACCGCTTGGCCCAAGCTCTGCCGCGCCAGCGCCAAGGCCTGGTCCGCGGTCTCAACCGGCGCGCCGCTGAACAAGGCCTCTTGGGTGAGCAGCTCTGCAAAACGTTCATCGCGCCGGATGCTTTTTGCCGAGCTCAGCGGCAGCTGGATCACCCGCGTGCGCTCGCGGCCGGACTGCAGTCCCGCCATCAGCTCCGCATGGCAGATACCCACATCGGCCGGGCCTTTGGACCAGCCGGCGGAGCCGTTGTAAAGCGCAATCACGATCTGGGCGCGGCGGGCTTCCTTCAAGCAGACATCCCACAAATCCAGGGCGGCCGATTTGGCGGGTTCCTCTTCGTTGATGAAGCACTCGAAGATGGGCTCGCCGAAGAGCTGCGTGGCCTCGATCTCGCGCTTCAAGTCCTGGCGCAGCTGGGCGAGTTTGAAGAGCTTGCCGTCCGGACCTTTGTAGTCCTTGCAACGGCTGGAAATCATCACGCGAATCTTGTCGACCGGCATCTGCGCCTCCCAGGCTTGGCTCATAGGCATCAGCGGTTCTTGCCGGCCTGATACCCAAGCTGAAAGCCGCTGTGTTGGCAGATTATGGGCTGCTTTGATGACGCCTCAAGCGGCCAAAGCACCCAAGCGCCACAACGAAGTCAGCTCGACTGAGCGCGCCGCGAACAGCGGGTCGCTTTCATCGCTGGCTCGTGCATGCTGAGGTTTGGCATCACTGCGGCCCAGCACTTGCAAACCGGCTTCGTGGATCCAGCCCAGCAGCTCTTCGCGACTGCGCAAGTCCAGATGCTCGGCCAGGTCCGACAGGATCAACCAGCCCTCGCCGCCCGGCGACAAATGCGCGGCCAAGCCGCTCAAGAAGCCACGCAGCATGCGGCTGTCAGGGTCATAAACCGCATGCTCCAGCGAAGACTCGGCCGGCCAAGGCAGCCAGGGCGGGTTGCACACAATCAGCTGCGCCAAGCCCTCGGGGAACAAATCAACACTCAGCAACTGCACCCGCGGACTGAGCTTGAGCAAGGCCAGGTTGTCGCTGGCGCAGGCCAGGGCGCGGTCTTGCTGATCGGTGGCCACCACCTGGCGTACCCCGCGCTGCGCCAAGACTGCGGCCAGAACGCCGCTGCCGGTTCCGATGTCAAAAGCCACGCCGGCCTTGCCACTGCTCTTCAAACAGGCCGGCAAAGCGGTGTCTGCCACCAGGTCGACATACTCGCCGCGGACCGGCGAGAACACCCCGTAATGCGGCGAAATCGCGGCCTTCAGGGCCGGGATGTAAACACCCTTCTTGCGCCACTGATGCGCGCCAATCAAGCCCTGCAATTCGCGCAGCGAAGCCACATAGTGCTCGCCAATGGCGCCACGCGCCTGCGCGCCGGCCTCACGCACATCGGCCGCACGGGGCAGCGGCACACTGTGGTCGGCATCAAAAGGCAGCAGTAACAAACCCAGCACCCGCGCGCGCTGCGCCTGCGTCTTGCGCTGCTGCACAAAGGCGGCGTACATGCTTTGCGGGCGGGACTCGTCCGCCGTAGAACCAGGCTTGGCCTTAGCTTTGGGCTTCTTGCTCGATTGGCGGCGTGCCTGAACATCCAGCCGCCGCACCAGGGCCTGCATCATCAAGCGGGCGTTCTGATAGTCGCCACACCAGAGCAGCCCCACGCCCTCGTTGGCGAGCCGAAAGGCGGTGTCGGCGCTCAGGCCATCGTCCACCATCTGCACCCGCTGCGGCGGCGGGCTGTCGGCCAAGGAGCACCAACGCGCTTGTTGGACGCAATCGTCGGCGTCGCGCCATTGCAAGTAGGAATGGGCTTTCGCGGGGACGGCGGCAGAAGCCGTGCTGGGGAATAGAGTCATCCCGCATTCTCAAGGACTTTTGAAATCGCAATCCCTGAGCCTGGCTTTATTCACCTTTTGCGCGAGCCTCAAGGCTCCAGCCTACATCCTTAAGTGTTAACCCGAGCCCAGGCTGGAGGGAAGCGGTATCGATGGGGATTGACCCCTATCGGCCGCACAGTTACAACTACTTACATTTCGCGCCAACAGAGCGGACGATCGATTCGCCAGGCCGTGTCAAGGGAGCTTCCATGTCAGATCCAGTGCGGCAGGGCGAGCTGCCGCCAGCCCCAACACCGCTGCCTCTACGCGGCGAATGGCCTTGCGCTGTCATGGCCCAGCTGAGCCTTGAGCTGCGCCAGCGCCTCCCTTGGCTGTTCAGGCTGAAGCTCGCGCCACAGTACAAAAAAATTGTCGCGCTGCTGATGTCGGCCCTGTTTGTGGCCAGCGCGGTGCACCTGCTGGGCCCTGTACTCAACCCTTTGGAGTCGCCCGCGCAACTGGCTTTGAGACTGGCCAGCACCCATCTCAATGGCGCCAGCGACCCGAATGCTGACTTATCCAAGCGTTTGCTGGTGTTGAAGATTGATCGCCAAACCTTCCTCGCCAAAGCCAGCCCGCAAAGTCACCAGCAATTCAATGGCACCAGCCCACTGGACCGCTGCGTGCTGCGCAATTACTTGCAAGCTACGCTCGAGGCCATTCCCGATCTCGAAGTGCTGGGGATTGATGTGGACCTCTCCCCGACCGGGCTTGCCGGTCAGGATGGATGTGCCGAGGAAATCCTGGACTTGCTGTCCAAAAAGGAAAAGCTCAAAAGCGTCTTGATCTTGCCCGTGGAAAAGCAAGATCGAGAGGAGCACCGATTCTGGCCTGGCTACTTGCGCAGCAAAGGCCTGCACGTCGCACACCCAGACCTGCTGCTCGAATTTGGCCTGGTGCGTCGGCATCTCGAGGTCAGCGATGGCTATCGCAACCTGGGGGCTGAGATGCATTGGGCTCGGTTCGTGCCCGAAAAAAAGTACATCCGGCCGACGGCGAGTTGCACTTGCAATGACGAGCAAGGGCTGCCGCTGCCGCGCGAGGGCCGCCAGTGCAAATATGCCAATGCCAACTTGAAATGCGAGCCCGAGACGGCACCCGTGGATGGGGATGCCAAGCACGAACGGAACATTGCTTTTCACTTGATCGCGCACCGGCTCGCCGTCCCGGAAAAAGACCCCGTCAGCGGCAAGATCAAGCCTTTGTGGGAGCAACTTCAGCGGCCCGGCATCAAGAAAGTTCATTGGGCCATTTTGGGCGCTGACTACGACCGCAGCGACAGCTTTCGCACGCCTTTGGGTGAGGTGTCGGGCGTGGAGGTCCACGCGACCATCGCGGTCGAACCCGATGAGGAGCATTGGAAGTGGCTGAGCTTTGCCATCGACGTGCTTCTGGGCATGCTGTTCGGCTATGTGGTGCACCACATCTGGACACACTACTTCGAGCGTCGGTTGGACTTGCATACGCCCAAATATCCCGACTCGGCGCAGCGCGCCTATCTGATCTTGATCGGCTTGGGCTTGCTATGGCTTCTTCTGGCCCTGCTCGCCTTGCCCGCCTTGAGTGTGACGGCGCTGCTGTGGGGGGGCATTTGGATCAACCCGGTGCCCATGCTGATCGGGATGAGTTTGGATGCCTTTGTGGTCGGCAGCGTCAAGGTCTCCCTGGAACTGATGAAGAAAAAGGCCCAGCCTGGTGCTGCGGCACCCCAGGTCGGGCACCCACCGCCGACGCCGGATTCGCGCCCATGTTGGCTTCGTCTTTGGCATGGCGTGCTGAACAACGCGCCCATGGCTTGCTGGGTCTTGGTTCTTGCCCAGGCCCTCGAGCACTTGGCACATGGGAATTGACCTGCGCCGGGCAATGCATTGTTTGATCAAACACTCAGGAAAGGTCCCCCCATGACGGTCACATCCAATGCCCGCCGACTCATCCCCTTCTTGCTTTGTGGCGTCATGGCCTGGCCCGGGATGAGCCGAGCCCAAAGCCCATCGGCCGAGGCCAAGCCACCGGTCTGCGACCCCCACGCCACCCTTGCCAACCTGCAAAAAAACGCTTCCTTCAGCCAGGTGTTCTTGGCCGGCCCAGACACCTGCAATTCATTGCTGAACGTTCTCAAGCGGCTCACCGTCTCGCCCGTCAGCGGCGGCAAAAAGCTGGAAGCCAGCAAAGCGCTGGACCCCGTGGCTGCCGGCCGTGAGCGTGCGGCCGCGCGGGCCGAGCCGGAGTTTGCCGCTGAGCTGGCGAAGCTGCTCGCGCCTGAGACGGAGCCCGCGCGCCGCCTGATCCTCGAAGCGGCTCTGCTCGACGAAAACGGCAAATACGCGGCCCGCGACCTGGTCCTGAATGAAATCCAAACCTTGATCGGGAGGTGAGATGAAACACGCAATTCCACGGCGGGCCTGGGTCCTGGTGATTCCCTTCTTGGGCGCTTGCGCCCAGCAAGGGGTCTTGAACTTTCCGGCCACCAGCGCGGGCAACAGTGCCAGCACGGCGTCGAGCAGTAGCAGCACCAACAACAGCGCCCCGGCGCTGCACAGCGCGGTGGCTGGCGGCAGCATCCAGGTGGGCGCCAAGTCCAAACAGATGTCCAGCGCGGAGGTCGACAGCAAGTGCGAACGCTTGGTCGCGCCTTTCGAGCTGAGCAGCAATGCCATCGAGCTGGCCCAGCTGGGCACCTCCATCGCCTCTGAACAGTTAAGCGGCAAGATCAACGCCACGATTGAGCAGTTGATCTCCGGCTCGCCACCCGCCGCCGGCAACAAGGGGCCGGTGCTGCAGGTGCCGCATGCAGAACTGCGCCTGGCCGCCAAGCGCATGAATTGGTTGCCCATGGATGTTGAGCTGCAATACGGGCGCTATTTGCTGGAACAAAAAGACAAGACGGGCGGGCTGCTGAGCCGAAGCGGCAAGAAAAATCTGCAGCTTTACCAAAGCGCCAACAAGATGTTGGAAGAGGTTTTAAGCGGTGTCCAAGAACCCCATGCTTACCGCTTCGAGCTCTACATCAGTACCGACTCAGGCACTAACGCCGCGGCCTTGCCTGGCGGCATCCTCTTGATCGACCGCGCCTTGGTCGAGAACCCCGCGCTGCGCGACAAGGCCTACTTCGCCCTGGCCCATGAAATCGCCCATGTACTGCAAAGGCATGAAACCCGTGCGATCCAGGCCAAGGCCTTTGACGCCATGGCGCTCAAGTCCAGCCAGCCCGAGATGGTGAAAACCATGCAGTCGGCCGGCAAGGAATCGGCGGCGATCTTGAGCTTGTTGGTCCAGGGCAAGCTGCTCTTCGAGCGGCATTCGGAGGCGCAAGAGTTGCAGTCCGACGCCTGCGCGGTGCGCCTGCTGGATGAGAGCTTCAAGAAGGACGATGCAAAGTTGCGCGCCGCTTTGCAGGGCTTCATCAATGGACTGCCCAAGCCAGAGGCCGAAGGCGGAGCGGCAGGCAAATCGGCTTCGGCAGCCAGCAAGAGCTCCGGTACCGCACTTCAAGGCGGCACCGCTTCCGGGCTGAAGACCAGTGCCACCGCCAAGGCTTCGGCGGCCAACGCCATGGAGGCCTTGGGCAGCGCCGTTGATTTGGTGACCCGTCCCATCGACACCCACCCTAGCACTGAGGCACGCGTGACCCTGCTCAACGAGATGCTGGCCGAGCTTCGCAAACGCTCACCTGCACCGACCAGCAAACCGGAAAAGCCCAGTACTGGCCCAACACCGAAGCCGGCCGCTGCAATCAAAAAGAGTTGATCCCAGCGGCCGCTGTGGCAGTGTCGGCAGGCTACGCCGAATCTGCCAAATCTGCCAAATCCGCCTATTGCGGTCTTACTCGGTGTACATCGCCGCGTACTTGGCGCCGAAGTACAAGATGAAGGCATAGCAAGCGGCCGGCAGCAAGAAGGACATCTGCACGCCCAGGCTGTCGGCCAAAGCGCCTTGCGCAAAGGGAACCAAGGCGCCGCCGACGATGGCCATGCACAGAATGCCCGAGCCTTGGCCGGTGTACTTGCCCAGGCCGTTCAGCGCCATGCTGAAGATGGTCGGGAACATGATGGAGTTGCAAAGACCCACCGACAAAATGGCCCACATCGCCACCGTGCCCTTGCCGAACACCGCCGTCGACACCAAAGCAATCGCCAACAAGGAATTGAAGGCCAAAGTCTTGCCCGGGCTGACCGAACGCATCACCGCAAAGCCGATGAAACGACCCACCATGGCGCCACCCCAGTAGATGCTGACATAACTGGCAGCATCCGCGTGAGACAGCGAGGCGATGTGCGACTCGCCCAAGAAGTTCACCAAGAAGCTGCCAATGCTGACCTCGGCGCCCACATACAAAAAGATGCCAATCGCGCCCAGCACCAAATGGCGGTGCGACCAGGCCGAGCCATGGCCTTCACCGGGCAAGGCCACATCTTCGCTGTCAGCAATCTGCGGCAGCTTGGCGGCCCAGAACAAAACGGCCAGCAAAACCAAGGCAGCCGCCAAGCCCAGATAGGGGCCGCGCACGCTAGCCGCATCGGAGGCCACGCCCACGGCCGACAAAATCAACATGCCGCCCACGGCCGGGCCGATGGTGGTGCCCAGCGAGTTGAAAGCCTGGGTGAGCGTTAAACGGCTGGATGCCGTGCGGGCTGGGCCGAGCACGGTCACATAAGGGTTGGCGGCCACCTGCAAGACCGTGATGCCCGAGGCCAGCACAAAGAAAGCGAACAGGAACAAGGCATAACCGCTGGACGAAGCGGGATAGAACAAGGCGCAGCCGGTGGCAGCAATCAGCAAGCCGGTCACCGCCCCCTTTTGATAACCAATGCGCCGAATCAAGGCGCCGGCCGGCAGCGAGACGATGAAGTAAGCGCCAAAGAAGCAGAACTGCACCAGCATCGCCTGCACATAAGTGAGGGTGTAGATGGCCTTCAGGTGCGGGATCAAGACGTCGTTCAGCGAGGTGATCAGCCCCCACATGAAAAACAGCAGGGTCACGATGATCAGCGGGCTGGTATTGCTTGCCCCAACTTGCGCTCCGTCCCCGCCTCCCTCCTGTTGCGGCGCGAGGCTCGCGCTCTTATGTGCCATGTTTGCCATCTTGTCTCCTGGAATTGAAATGCTCGGTCAATCGTTGTTGGATCGGTCGTTCGTTCGTTCGTTCGTTCGCTCGCCTGGCCGCAGGCTTGCACTTTAGGGTGCAATGCCCGCGGGCGGATGGGGCAATTCCCTTCCCTTGGTTCCCCAGCCTTGCGGATCGGGCTGCGCTGACAGCTCGAAGCTCAGAGTATCGGCGGCCTGCAACTGCTCCCAGTCCAACCACACTTGCTTGTGCGCACTGCCGCCCCAGCGCACCGACTTCACAAAGCGGTGCTCGCCCGGCTTGGCCTCGGCGGCGTTGATGCGCAGGGTCCGCCCCGGCGCCAGGTCAATCTCGGCGCGAGCAAAGCGCGGCGCATGCAGCAAGAAGCGGCCGCTGCCGGGTGTGTCGGGGTAGAGGCCCAGGGCGCTGAACAAATACCAGGCGGACATGGTGCCCAGATCGTCGTTGCCGGTCACACCATTGGGTGCATTGCCAAACAGAGTTTCGGCCGCGCGCAGCACCGTGGTGGTCTTCCAGGGTTGACCGAGCAAGGTATAGACCCAAGGCGTGTGCAGATCAGGTTCATTGTTAGGGTTGTAGCGGAACTGGCTGTAATAGCTGTAGGGCCCAACGACCCAGGACTTGCGCACGGCTGTCGCGGGGTCCGCCAGCAAGGCGGGGTAGTCGAAGAAGTGATCCAGGCGTTGTGCCGCTTGCTCCTGCCCGCCCATGGCCTCCACGAGGCCAGGAATGTCCTGACGCACCAACCACTGGTACTGCCAAGCCGTGCCTTCGTGAAAACCACGCTCCGAGCGCGGGTCATAGCCGCCGTTTGCCAACGTCACCTCGCTGAACCAAGTTCCATCGGCCAGGCGCGGGCGCGGGAAGCCGCGCTGGCCAGTCGGGGCGTCTTGCACCTGCGCGTCCCAGACCTTGCGCCAATTTAGGGCGCGCTGATCCAGCAATTGCGCATCCTTCTTGTGGCCGAGTGCACGGGCCATCTGGGCCAGCGAAGCATCGGCCAGCGAATACTCCAGCGTGGCCGAGGCGCCATGGTGCGGGTCCACGTCCATGCCCTTGGCTGGATAGCTGCGGTCATACTGAACAAAGCCCTGACTCAGATAGCTGGGGTTGCCGGCCCGGCCCTCGGGGCGCAGCAGCTTGCGCGGCACGCCAAAAGCGTTCTCGCGCAGGGCGGCATAAGCCTCTTGCTCACGGCCTTTCAGCGCCCCATAACGCCAAAGATCGACGAGGAAAGGCGTGACCGGGTCACCGGTCATGATGTTGGTGTCGAAGTTGGCATAGCCCCAACGAGGCAGCCAGCCGCCTTGCTCGCGAATCTTCAGCACCGAGTTGGCGATGTCGCGGGCGCGCCCCGGGCGCAGCAAGGCCAGCAACTGGTTTTGTGTGCGGTAGGTGTCCCAGAGCGAGAAGAACTCGTAGTAGGTCCAGTCCTTGCCTTGGTGCTTGGCGCTGTGGATGCGGTCGTCATAGCCCCGGTAGCGGCCATCGGCATCGCTGCCGGTTAGCGGCTGAAGCAGTGAGTGATAGAGCGCCGTGTAGAACACGGTGCGGTCATCCGTGCTGCCGCCCTCGATGCGCACGCTGTTCAACTCACGTTGCCAAGTCGCCTGCGACTGTCCGCGCATGGTGTCGAAACTCAGCGCTGTCCCTTGCGCCGTCAGACCTTCAGCACGCAGATTGACGCGCGCGCCTTCGGCATCCACATGCGATATGGCGCTGACCGCGGTCACCGCCGGGCTGCTCTTCAGATCAAAGCTCAGCCACATGCCATGTGGGCGGGCCTCCCCTTGTTGGCTGGGACCTTTGGCGCCGGGCCAGCCGCCGCGATCGTCCCAAATGCCGTGGGCGACAAAGGGCCGATCGAAGGTCATGCGGAACCAGGTCGTGTACTGGGCGCCGCCGCAAAAGCTCTTGGTGGTGATCCTGCCTTCAACGCTGCGGCCGTCCTCCAGCACCTTAAGTTCGCTGCCGACCACCGAGTGTTTCTCGTTGGCCTGGCCCAAGTTCAGTAGCAAATGGCCGGCGGGCGTTCCGGCGGCAAAGGTGTAGCGCTCGGCCGCTGCGCGGGTCAGGGCTGTGGTCTCGGCGCTGATGCCGCCATAGCTGGTCAGTTGAACTTTGTAGTAACCGGCCTGGCCGATTTCTCCCTCATGGGTGTATTCAGCGGCGTAGCGTTTGTGGTCGAAGCTCTCGGCCTTGGCGGTGTCAAAGTCTCCGCCGGGGCCGATGCGCCCGGTGACGGGCAGCACCGAGAGTTGACCGCCCTGCTCCCAGCAACCTGCGCCCGACAAATAGGAATGGCCGAAACCGCGGATACGGGTGTCGCTGTAGCGCCAGCCGGCATAGTGCTCACCGGTGGGGCTGACCTGGATCATGCCGAAAGGGGCCGAGGCGCCGGGGAAGGTGTTGCCTTCATCCTGGGTGCCGATGAAGGTGTTGACAGGCGTGGGGTTGGGGGTGGCGGCGTGCAGCAATGCGCTTGGCAAAGCAAACAAAGCCAGCAGGCAAGTTCGCAAGTACGAAGAGTTGGCGAGGCTGCGGGCGATGGGTGGGCGCGTCCACTTCATGTCCCCCGTCCGCTGCGCGGCCTCCTCCTTTACTTCCGTGGCCGCACCCACCCACCACCCGCCGCGATCCACCACTTCCCTATTCGGAAAACCATGGCTCATCGCTCCCGCGAAGCAGGCTGGCGGTGCGCCCCTGCGACGTAAGTAAAGGAGGAGGCCGCGCAGCGGACGGGGGACATGGAGTCGCAGGGGTGCGCCGGCAGCCTGCGACTCAGGCGCCAGCACCCTTGGCTGCGGCGCTTGGTGATGTTTGAACTCGGTCATCTTTAGCCCCTCACTCAACGCGCCTGCACTGGCGCCGTCAAGCGCAGCGGATGGGCTTCGGTATTGAAAGTGACCGCGTCAAAGTCCAGAGCAGACTTCGGCGCGAACAACAGATAGAAGTACTTGAAAGTCTCGGCAAAAACAAAACTCTCCATCGAGTCTTCTTGCACCTTGGTGCGCACATCCTTCAGTGCGGCATAGCCCGCTTCGCTGCGGCAGTAGCGCACAAAGGCTTCGAAGAACTCACGACCCATGGCGCGGTAGCGAGAATCGCCGGTGTAGTGATGCAGGTAGTAGGCCGACTCGACGATCTCGGGGCGCAGCGCATATTCGGGCGACAGAACCTTCATGCGACGGTAGTCCATGGACTCGGGCTCAATGCCGTGCAGGCGCCACATGCGCAGGCCAGACTCTTGCAGCTTCTTGGCGCGCGGCACATCGCCGCCCAAGGCCAGCAGGGCCGGCATGAAGGCGTCCAGCGCGCCGTACTGCGTCTTGGTGCGGCGGCCGGTGTTCATATCGGCGTGGCCATACCAAAAGCCGGTTTTTGTCTCCTCACCCAGCACCTTGTTGACACCGGCAATGCTGTGGTCCCACATGGTTTTGCATTCCGCATCACCAAACAGTCGCCAGCATTTGTACAAATACTCGTAGTAGGAATCGATGCCGCCGCCGATGTGCGCATCGGTGCGCTCCCAACGGCCAGTTTCCACATTGATGGCCGAGCCCACCACGCCATCCGCTGAGGCGCGGCGGTAGGTTTCAACCAGCGCACGCTTGGCCTTCTCAAAGTAGATGGGCTGGCCAGTCAGCTGACTCAACATGCCGAACTCAAGAATCAGCGTGCCGGTTTCGGCCGGGTTGCTGACCTTGCCGCTGACCTTGCCGGTGCGCAGATTCACATGGGTATAGGGCAGACCGGTGGGCGACTCGAAGACCGGCAGCAGGCGCTTGCCCAGGTCCTCGGCCTTGGCCAATAGGCGGGCATCTCCACTGAGTTGGTAGGCAGAAATCAGGCCCCCCAGCAAGCGAATGGTGATCTCGAAGTTCTGCACCGGCATGTCTTGGTCAAAAGACAGCTGGCTGGCGATCAGTTCGCGCGCTTCGTCAGACTCTTCCTTGAGACCCATCAGCAGCAGCGTGCTGAGCGCATCCACCGGCGTCATCAAGAGCGAGGCCGAATACCAGTCGTGGCCCTTCTTGCTCAGGGGCTTGAGCGCGTCATGACCCCAGGCGTATTGCTTGTAGCCTTTCCAAGCGTGCTGGGCTTCTTCCTTGACACGCTGGGCCAGCACGGCCGACTCGGCCTCGGTGACGGGTTGGAGCGCAGCCATCTTTGCGGAAGACGCGGAAGCAGTGTTTGCCGCTGTGGCCAAGACCGGCAGCACAGCCAAAGCCGCAACACACAAGCCCTTCAGCGCGAATCGAATCGGGCGAGCGGAGGAGGAGGACGAAGAAGGGCGGAGCGATGAATGTTGACTCATGATGAAACCTTTGTTGCTTCAAGCATCTCGAACAGGCCACGCATGGCCTGTGAATCTGGAGGGGTAGCACCCGACTGCAAACAGGCGGCCGAGCCGGCGGCCAGGGCCGCGTGCAAATGGGACTGCAATGAGCGCTCGGGGTGGCGGCTCAAGCTGAAGAGCAGACCGGCCGCGCTGGCATCGCCAGCACCGACCGTGTCCACCACGGCCACGGCCGGAGCCATGGCATCGGCACGGGCCTCGCCTCGGTAAAGGCTGGCCCCCTGCCCGCCGCGGGTCAGCAGGCATAAGGTGTGTTCGGGTCTGGGGTTGAGCGCGCGCAAGCGCTGCAGCGCCTCTTCCAAGGGCAGGCCGGGGAAGAGGCCGCGCAAATCATCGTCGGAGACCTTGATCAGGTCGGCCAAGGCGGCCATGCGATGCAGCGTCGGCGTGTAGCGCTCGTCCATCACCTTGCGGAAATTGGGGTCGTAGCTGATGGCCACGCCTTGGGCCTTCAGGCTTTCGGCCAAGGCCACCAGCTTGGCGGCCAAAGGCTCACGCGCCAGGCTGATGCCGCCGAAGTGAGCCCAACGCAGGCCAGACGACCAGCCGGCGGGCAAGGCCTGCGCATCGAAGTAGAGGTCGGCGCTGTCATCGCCGATGAAGAAGTAACGCGGCGGCTCACCCTGCTCAACCATGGCCAGCAAGGGCGAACGCTCCACACGCTGCAGCAGTCGCAGGTCCAGGCCCACCGCCTCGCTGGCCGCCCACAGTTCATCGCCAAAGCGGTCTGCACTGATGGCCCCGGCAAAGGCGGTGCGCTCGCCCAAGGCCGCCAGAGCGCGGGCCACGTTCCAAACCGAACCTCCGACGCGCGCGACCCAGTGCTCCTGGCCCTGGTGGATCATGTCGGTGAGCGCCTCGCCGGCACAGAGCATCAGAGGCGCGTCATGCATGGCCGGGGCCCTCGTCCAACACCGCGGCGATGTCGTAGCAAGCGCCCATGGTGTGATAGTCCACCTTGCCGGCAGGGCTCTTCTCGTCGCTGTACTTGCGGTTTTGCGAATCCAGAATGCGGAACCAGGCGCCGTGCTGATGGTCGACGAAATGCGTCCAGCTGTAGGCCCAGAGGCGCTGGTACCAATCCCAGTAATAGGGATGATTGGTGCGCTGCGCCAGCAAGGCCGCTGCGGCGGCGCTTTCGGCCTGCACCCAGAAGTATTTGTCTGAGTCGCACACGCTGAGGTCAGGGGCGAGCGAGTAGCACAGGCCGCCGCGCTTGGCGTCCCAGCCCTTTTCCATCGCCACCTTGAACAGTCGCTCGGCCGTTGGGCGCGCCCAGCTCAAGTCCTTTTCCAGCACCGCGCCGCGGGCCTCCAAAAGAATGAGCAGCTTGGACCACTCGGTGAAGTGCCCAGGCTGATAGCCCCAGGGCCGGAAGAGATGGGCCGGGTCATCGATATTGAACAACCAGTTCGGCTGCCACTGGGCGTCGTAATGCTCCCAGATCAAGCCGCCACAGCGCTCGGCCTGGCGCTGACTGATGTTGTAGGCTACGGTGTAAGCGCGCTCCAGATAACGCTGATCTCCCGTGGCTTGGTGCGCGGCCAGCAGCGCTTCGCAAGCATGCATATTGGCGTTTTGTCCGCGGTAGCTGGAGCGCTCACTCCAGTCGCGACTGGCTTCGTCGGAGTAGAGGCCGGCCTGCTCATCCCAGAAGCAATGCTCCATCATCTCGAAAGCTTCTGCCACCCAGGGGCGAGCTTCCTCCAAGCCCGCCATCAAGGCGTGCGAGTAAGCCAGCAGCACAAAGGCCTGGCCATAGGCGTGCTGCGTGCCGTCCAGCACCTCGGCCTTGCCGTCTTGCCAGTTCAGCAGCCAGGTGTAGCCGCCGCAAACTTGGTCCCGATGCGCCTCGCGCAAGAATCGCAGCGCGTGCTTGAGGCCGTCCAGATAGGCCGGGTCGCCAAAGTGGCGGTAAGCCATTGCATAGGTGAACACAAAGCGGGTGCTGCTGACCAGATGCCGCTGCTGCGCGTCATAGACCGTCCCGTTGTCCTTGAAGAAGTGATACATGCCGCCGCTGGGGTCGATGCAGCGCGGGTGATAGAAGCTCATGCTGTGTTGAGCATGGGCGAGCAGCGCCGCCCGAGAGCGGAAGTCGGGGAAATTGAACATGGTGAATGGAAGGGTTAGGGGCGCGTCGTCTGTTTGACTAGTCGTCGCAACTGCTTTCCCGCACGATCATTTCGACCGGCAGGATCATCTCGGCGGGCGGCTCATCCGGTTTGAGTCGCAAGAGCAACTCAACCCCGGCGGTGCCCAAGGCCTCTTTGTCAACGCGCACCGTGCTCAGCGGCGGCGAGGCCACGGCCGCATTGCTGATGTCGTCGAAGCCGACGACCATGATGTCGGAGGGAATCTTCAGGCCTTCATTCAGGCAGGTCTTCATGGCCACCAGGGCGGTGCTGTCGTTGTAGCAAAACACAGCGTCCGGCCGCTTGGGCAGGCTCAGCAGACTGCGCATGGCCTCCACCACGCCCTCGTCGCCCTCGCCCATGGTTGGGACGATGACCTCCAGGTCGGGGTCGGCATGCACCTTGGCCTCAAACAGGGCGCGGCGAAAGCCCTTGTTGCGCTGCTGAATGCTGTAGTGCGCCAAGGAGCCCGAGAGCATCGCAATACGACGCCGCCCGCTGCGCAAGAGGTGGCGTGTGGCGAGGTAGCCGCCCAGCGCGTTGTCCGGGTTGATCGATGAGAAACCGCGGCGCTGCATGTCCACCAGCACCATGGGCTTGCCAGTTAGCATCAAGGCGCGCAAGACCTCGGGCTCGAAGAAGCCGGCACACAAAATCGCATCGGGCTGGTGCACCCGCACCTGTTCCAGAACCGGCTCGGCCGGGCCTACGACGATGAAAGACAGCGCGATGCCCTCGCGCCGGCAAGCCTCTTCCGCGCCGTGCAGCACTGGTGAGAAGAAGGGGCTGGAGGCCAAGGTGTTGTGCTGGCTGTGCAGCAAGAAGGCAATGCGACGGATGCGCCCCTTCTTCAGTTGCGAGAAGTCATAACCCAGGCGCAAAGCGGCATCGCGCACCTTGTTGCGGGTGACCTCGGTCATGCCGGCCTGATTCTTCAAGGCGCGCGACACCGTGCCGATCGACAAGCCCGTGGCTTCTGCGATATCGCGGATGGTGACCTGGCTCACAGCGGCGCCTCCTGGCGAGCAGAGCGCTCAAGCCGAGAGGACTGCGCTTGGCTCAGCAGCGAAATCAAGTGCATCGGGTGTCTCCGGTGTTCGGTTTATTAAACGAATCTTGTGGTGCTTCTGGACGCGATCTGACGCTTGTTTGCCGCGTCATTTCATAGGTACGTTTTATATCTGCCGGCTTTTTTGGCGTCAATCAAAGCGCTCGAATTGGCGCTTTTTTAGGATGTTTTACTAAACAAACGCAAGCCAGCGTTTTGGGGCCGAGCCAATTCGCTCAGCCGCCCTCGCCCTGCAAAACACCCGAGACATTCCAGGCACTGAAGCTCTCGCCCTCTTTGGGTTCTTGCGGAATCTTCACCGCCAAGTTGTGGCGGCCGGCCTTCAAATCACCCAAGTCGATATAGACCGGGTTGGTCGCGGTGCCAGGGCACCAATTCGAACGGCTGAAGTCTGAGGACGACAAACCATCATTGAAGTTCCCAGAGGCCGGGTTGAACAAACGGTAGGTGCCGCAGTCTTGCCGCCAGGGCACAAAGGCAAAGACTTTTTTGCCATTCAAGAGAATGGTGTTTTTCTTCGGCAGGTACTCGTCGCCGTTTTCCCAGCCGCCATGGCCGGTGACGATATAGCGCAGCTTGGCATTCTTCAGCGCTTGCTTCAATTCAAAACTGACTTGCAGGCCCTTCTCATGGTCAAACATGGTGGCATATTCCTGCTTCGCCATCTCCATGATATTGACGGTATTGAAAAGCGGAATCGAAACCAGGCGCTTTTGCCGCAAGACCTCGCTGGGATGAATACTGATATTCATCGAGATCTTGTGCCCGCCTTGATCGTAATTACCGATAAAGACGCCCACATAAGCGCTTTTGCCCGACATATGGGAGGAGAGATTGCTGATCTCCATCCGATACGGCGCCCGCTCATGCCAGGTTTTGCCCTTCAGCTGCAAATAGTTGTACTGCTGAATACCAAAAGGCGTGAAAAAGCGCATCAATTCGATCAGGGGCGAATAGTCCGGGGTCGCCACCACGCCTTGGTATTTCTTCCCGTTGCCGTTTTCATAAACCGGCAAAGCCGCCACGCCTTGTTGCAAACCATTCAGGAAAGTGCGCTTTTTATCCTCGGGAATCAAAAAGACCGAACCGGTGCGGTCATACGCATCGCCATTCGATTGCTCTTGCAATTCGACAAAAACCTGGCTGCCCGCCTTGATTTCAGGAAACTGCACCCGCTTCAGCACCACCGTGCCTTGGGCGAAACGCAAAACCTCGGCACCCCCGCCCTGCGCTTTGTCCGAGAAATTGATGATTTGATTCTCGAAGATCGAGAGTTTGGTGAAACGGCTTTGCCAAAGCCGGTCTTTGTAGCTCAGGCTGTCGAGCAGCAAGCGGGCTTTTTGCTGTTCTTTTTTCCATAACTCATTCAAATCCAAACCAGGGATGCGTTCAATTTGGGTGGCGGTGATGACGAAATTGCCATTGCGCACCTGCTCTAAAACCAAGCCCAAGTTTTGCCCCAAAATCGTCGGGGCGGCTTTGACTGGCGAATCCTCGGCATACCAAAGCTCGATGGTGTTTGAATTAACAATGGTTTTGGCTTTTTTGCAGCGGTAACCCTGAATCACCCGGACCTCATCGCTGAACTCGAATACCTGTTTCGCCAGAGCACTGGCATCCACCGTGGCAACGGATTCATTCGCACTCAATTGAGCGACTTGGGTGATTTCATTCTTGCCCCGGTGAATCCAGGATTGCTCAAAAGGCAGCGCCGCCTTGCCGGCCTGAATACTTGCGGAGCTGACCAAGGTTTGCGTGGCATCGGCCAAAACCACAATTGGGTCTTGACCTTCCACCACTTTGCCGTTTGAAACTCGGGTATAGCTGAGTTTCAAACCCTCTTGAGATTGCGCCAGCACCGGCATTGGGGCGAGGGCAATAAAGACCAATAACAAACTCAGTAAAAATCCAAGCAAGGCTGTGGCGATTTGTTTTTTCATAAACGTTCTTCTGAAATTCCTTTGAATCCGCGGGGCGCAGGGCCGGTAAGAACCCCTCAAGGCCGAATCTGAATCTGCTTGACGCCCTCATGCGGCAAGGTGAGATGCAGGCGCCGCGTCGAGGCATCAAAGCGCAGGCCCTCGCTGACGGCATGGCCGTCGATCAACAACTCCGCCGGCGCCGCTTCAAGCCCGATGAACTCCAGAGCGGCAACACGCTGAAAACCGGCATTAGCGGGGATATCCAGTTGAAGGCGGGTCCAAGACTGCGCGCCTGCGGCGGACCCGCGTTCTTGGCGGATGGCGAGCCTGCGGAACTGCCCTTGGCGATAACCATAGCCTTCACCGGCATCTTGAAATACCTCGCCGCTGCCGGCGGCGCCCAAGGCCACCGTCAGCGTCAGCGGTGTGCGCGGCATGTCGCCGGTGTGCTGCACCACGGCTTGGGTGGGCACACTGGCGCCGGCGCGGATGAATAGCGGCAAACGGTTCAGCGGGGCTTTGAAGGTGAGCAAGCTGCCGCCTTCATAGCGTCGCCCATCCCACCAGTCGATCCAGGCATCGCCTTTGGGGAAATAGACCTGGCGCTGCAGCTTGCCTTCTTGCAGCACCGGCGCCACCAAGAGATCCGCGCCCAAGAGAAACTGATCCTCGATCAAGCTGACCTGGGTGTCGTGAGGATAAGCAAACCACAGCGGGCGCATCGGCGGCAAGCCGCTGCGCTCATTCGCCTCGAACAAGCTGTACAGATGGGGCAGCAAGCGATAGCGCAACTCGATGGTGGCCCGGTTGATGGCCTCGAACTCAGGCCCAAAGGCCCAGGGCTCGCGCGGGGCGGACACATCGTTGGAATGGGTACGGAAGTAAGGCGTTAGCACGGCAGCCTGCAGCCAGCGGGTGTACAGCTCCGCGCTGGGGCTGCCCATGAAGCCGCCGACATCGGCGCCAACAAAAGGCACACCCGAGATCGACAAATTACTCAGCATGGGCAGGCTCAAGGCCAGATGCGTCCAGGTGGGCGAGTTGTCTCCGGTCCAAACGGCGGCATAGCGCTGCACACCGGCAAAGCCGGCGCGGGTCAGCACCATGGGGCGCTTCTCCGGCCGCAGCTGGCGCAAGCCCTCGAAGCTGGCGCGGGCCATCTGCATGCCGTAAGCATTGTGATAGCGCGCATGGCTGCCGGGCTGGCCATCGCCGGCGTGGCGGGCATCCAAGGGCAAGGTCTTTTGCGGACCCAGCTCGATGGCCGGCTTGTCGAAGCCATCGGCGGCAAAGACGCCGGGCTCGTTCATATCGTTCCAGAAGCCGTCCACGCCCAGGTCGAGCGGCGCGGCATAGAGGCGGCCAAACCAGTCGCGGGCTTGAGCTGAAGTGAAGTCAGGAAAGGCGCAGACACCCGGCCAGACCTTGGCATGCAGCTCGCTGCCGTCGGCATTGCGCATGAAGACGCCGGCATCCCGGCCGCTGCGATAGATGGCGAAGCCTTCGTCCTGCTTGATGCCGGGGTCGACGATGGTGACGGCACGAAAGCCCTGCTGGTGCAAGGCGCTGAGCATCTCGGCAGGCTGGGCAAAGGTCTGCGGGTTCCAGGTGAAGACGCGGAAGCCGTCCATATGGTCGATGTCCAGGTAGAGCACATCGGCCGGAATCTGACGCTGGCGGAACTCACGCGCGATGCGCAAGACCTCGTCTTGCGTTTTGTAAGACCAGCGCGACTGCTGGTAGCCCAAGGCCCAGAGCGGCGGCAAAGCGCCTCGGCCGGTCAAGGCGGTGTAGTCGCTCAGCACCCGCGCCGGGCTGCGCTCGGGCCCGCCGGTGAAGACGAAATAGTCCAGCTCGCCACCCGCTGAGCCAAAGCGGTAGCGCTGCGGCTCAGTCTTACCCATATCGAACCAGCTGCGCCAGCTGTTGTTGAAGAACAGGCCATGGCTGCGCCCTTCATTCAGGGCGATGAAGAAGGGAATCGATTGGTAGGACGGGTCATGCCCGGGCGCGTAATCAGGCACGTCGGCATTCCACATGACCATGTGCTGCTGGTGGCGCGAGAGCGGCAGCGCCTTTTCGCCAAAGCCGTAGTAGAGCTCATAGGCCTCACGCCGCTTGCTGGTTTCAAAGGCGCCCTCTTGGGCGTCAAAGGCGGTGGGGCGCGCGGGGTCATCGGCGCTGATCAAGCGGCCTGCTGCGTCGTAGATCGCGAGCGAGAACTCCGGGCTTTTGCGAATCAAGACCCGCACGCCGCTGCTCGAGCGCAGCTCCAATGAATTGCCTTGCTGCTGGACCTTCGCCTGCGCACGCGGCGGCGGCGCCGACAAGGCGTAGCTGGAAGCATCGGGCTCGAAGCGCGCTGTGGAGCTGATGCGCACGCGCAGCACCTCGGGCGTGACGAAGCCAATCTTTGCCCGTGCGCCACTGCGCAGGCGCAGTTCAACGCCGTCTTCAAGCGTCTTCACCTGCAGCACCGCGCCCACGCTGCGCAGCGCGGCCGAGGCCGGCATGCCCGTCAAGAACAGCCAGGCGCCCAAACCGAGCGCGGCGCTGAACCGTCCCAGCGTCATGCCGCTTTTCTCTTTTCTCTTCAACATCAGGTCGCCGATCTCATCAGGGTCGCAAGGGCGCAAAAGCGCGCACTTGCAAGGCGCGTCGCAGGGCCGCGTGGCTGGCTTTAGATTTCAGCCGCAACAGCCGCCGCTCGCCGGGCAAGAGGGTCAGGGCGTTGTCGGAGACTTCCACATCGAGCGAGCCAAAGTCCACCCAAACCGCCCGGGCCAGCGCCGCCGCTTGCAACTCCACCACCAAGCCCGCTTTATCGCGGCGGAGCTGCGCTTGCAAGCCCGCCTCGGGCCAGGCCATGTCTTTGGCGCGCTTGAAATAGACCACGCTGCGGGAGGCCGGTTCACCCTCAGCCTGCAAATCAAACACCGCCACGGTGGAGCCTGCATCGGCCGAGCCCAGCAATTGCTCATCGGCGTAAACAGCGGCTTGGGTGGCGGACAGCGGCGGCATATCCACTGAACGCTGCTCCTCGCGCAGCACGCGCCCGTCCAGCGTCATCACACGCAGGCGCAGCTCGGCGCGGCGCGGCTGCGTTCGGTCATTGAGCAGGCTGAGCGTGGTCTTGCCTGCGGCATCGCGCAGCGCAGCCACCGCGACCGGTGCGAAGAAACGCCGGGCATGAAAATGCAGCGCCTTCCAGCGGCCGAAATGGTCGATGCTGGACCACGAGGCGCCGGGCCACACATCATTGAGCTGCCAGTACAAAGAGCCCATGGTGAAGGGCCGGCTGGCCCGGTGATGCAGAGCGGCGAGCTCGATGCCTTCGGCCTGCATGGCCTGGCTCAGATCGATGAAATGGGCAAAGTCGCGCGGCGCGCCGAACTCGTCATGGACGTATTTCAGCAAGCGCTCATTGCCCTTGCCGGCGAGGAACTTTTGATGCGCCTCGATGACGGGCGTGCTCATGCCTTGCTCGGCGCGCGTGGCAAAAGCGTCCACCGTGCGCTGCACCGGCCAGGCCTGCAGGCCGTACTCCGACATAAAGCGCGGCGTGATCGCCAGGAACTGGGTGACCGGATGCGCCGGGTTGCCCCAGACCTCCCAGTAATGCATATCGCCGCTGGCGGGGGTGTTGGCCACCTCGGCCAAGTCATCGCTGGGCGAGCTGGCCCAGTAGGCGGTGCCGCCGCCCTCTTCGGCCACCACCTGGCGCAAGTCGCGTCCAAAGAGCTGCACATAGCCCTGCCAGACCTGGTCGGCAAAGGCAGGGTCGGCGGCCGTCATGGCCTTGCCGGGGCCCCAATATTTCCAGGCGATCTCTTCCTCGTTATTGCCGCACCAGAGCGCGAGGCTGGGGTGATGGCGCAGGCGCCGCACTTGCTCGCGCGCCTCCATGCTCACATTGGCGCGGAAGGCCGGGTCGTAGGCCGGCTGCATGCCGCCGCCAAACATAAAGTCTTGCCAGACCAGCAGGCCGAGTTCATCGGCCAAGTCAAAAAAGGCCTCGCTCTCGTAGTAGCCGCCGCCCCAGCTGCGCAGCATATTCATGTGCGCATCGCGGGCCGACTGCAGCACGCGCCGCAGCTGCGCCGGGCTGACGCGCGGCTGGAACATATCGAAAGGAATGGTGTTCGCACCCTTGGCAAAGATCGGAATGCTGTTGACGCGGAAGTAAAAGCTCTTGCCCTTGTCATCCGGCTCGCGCACCAGCTCGATGCGGCGCAAGCCAGTCCGCAATTGCTTGCGCGCCACAGTGCGTGCACCCTCTAGAACTTCCAAGTCATAACGGTACAAAGCCTGCGCACCATAGCCGTTAGGGAACCAGAGCTGCGGCCTATCAATTTGCACCGGCAGTTCGATGCGGTTCTCGCCAGAGTGCAAGTCCAACTGACGCTCGGCCGCCAGGCTGCGGCGGCCATCGGGCGCGGTTTGCCACAGACGCAGCGCAAAGCTGCCGCCGCGCAGCGCATCCACCGAGGCGATGGCGAGCAGCTCGGCGCGAGCGGCCTCCACATGGTCTTGACGCAGCTGCAGCTCGGCGATGCGCAGGGTTTGCCAGCTCTGCAAAACAACCGGCTGGCTGATGCCGGCCGTGACGTAGCGCGGGCCCCAATCCCAGCCATAGTGGTAGCCGGGCTTGCGCACAAAGTTGCCGGTCATCGCGTCCGGCGGCTCGTCGCCATAAGGCGAGGGGTAATTGCCCGCCAGCTTCAGCGGCATGGCCTGCACCTGCGGCAGCAGCTTGTTGATCGGCGAACGGAAGACGATGCGCAGCTCATTGCCCTTGGCCCGCAGCCGCCCCTGCACCGGCACCCGCCAGCGGCGGAAAGCGTTGTCGGCCGCGAGCAGAGGCTCGCCATTCAGGCTGACCTCGGCAAAGGTGTCCAGCCCTTCAAAGACCAGATCGCTGCGCGCGCCCGCTTCCATAGCACTGCGCGGCGCATCGAAACGCGTGCGGTACTCCCAGTCGGCCAGGCCTATCCATTGCAGCGCGGCCTCGGGCGCGCCGACATAGGGGTCGGGGATCACGCGCGCGGCCAGCAGATCGGTGTGCACCGTGCCGGGCACGCTGGCCGGCAGCCAGTCAGAAACTGCAATCTGCCCCTTGAGTTGACCGCTGCTTGAAGCCTGTCGAAACTGCCAGCTGGTGTTGATTCGAATCTCAGTCGAGTCATACGCAACAGCGATTGGTGCAAACGCGATGCCAGTCAGGGCCAAAAGCATTTGGGTGATCGCTCTGCACGTGGAAATTTTCAGCTTCATTGAAGACCTATTCGCGCTGAAGAATGGAAGTGCCCCGCGAACGGCACTCAGGAATTCGGAGAGTGCCTGCATCTGCACCAAGCTGAGGTGCTGATGTCCGGCACAAGGCGGGAACTAGCTCGACCACGCTTGAGCCTTGCAGTTCTGGTTGATGAAATCCTGATGCAACGGCATCGCGGCAACACAGTTCGCGACGACAGTGCGTACGTTTTCGACGTACTTGGTCAACTCGCCTTCAGGCATCGAGTCCACGATGGGGTGGTAACCGCGCGGCACGACACGCTGGCCGAGCATGACCTGCACCCAGCTTGGCAATGCAAAGAAATCATCTGCGAAGCGGAGGTACCGCCCGTCACTTCGAAACAGATCGATCGCCTCGCGCAATGACTCCGGAATCGACATCGTGCGGCAGTAGTTCCAAAACGGTGAGTCGTCACGCTCGGTCGCGTGGTAGTGCAAGATCAAGAAATCACGCACTCGCTCGTACTCGGACGCGGTGTCCCGGTTGAAGCGGCTGGCAAGCAATGGGTCGAAGTTGCGATCCGGGAACAGACCAAGCAGTCTCGTGATTCCCGACTGAACCAAGTAAATGCTTGTGGATTCAAGCGGCTCCATGAAGCCACTGGCCAGCCCCAACGCGACGACATTCTTGTTCCAAAACTTCTTACGGCGCCCGGTGGTGAAGCGTAGCAATCGGGGGTCAGCAAGGGGCTTTCCATCCAGATTGGCGAGTAAGGTCGCCGTCGCTTCATCGTCACTGATGTACTGACTTGCGTAGACATGTCCGTTGCCAACGCGATGCTGCAAGGGAATCCGCCATTGCCAGCCGGCAGCATGAGCGGTTGAGCGGGTATAGGGCGTTAGTGGAACGCTACTTTCGCTGGGCACGGCGATTGCCCGATCACAAGGCAACCATTGAGACCAGTCTTCATAGCCGGTCTTCAGGGTCTGCTCAATCAAGAGGCCAACAAAGCCGGAGCAGTCGATGAACAGCTCGCCCTCGATGCGCTCACCGCTCTCCAGCACCACCGCCTCAATGTGGCCGCTTTCCGCGTTCTGCGTTACGTCGACAATCTTGCCCTCGTTCCGAACCACGCCCCGACTTTCCGACACTTTGCGCAAATAGCGCGCATACAGGCCGGCGTCGAAATGGTAGGCATAGGCAATGTTAGAGAGTGGCGACCCGGCCGGCGCGTTGGCCGGACTGACCATGAATTTGTCCAAGGGCGCGGCCACCGTCGGCAGGGCATAGGCACCAATGTCTGGCGCTCTCCCCGCCAAAAACAGCTTCAACCAAAGTTGGTGAAAAGGTAGCGGCCCGATGCCTTCGCCGATCTTGCCAAAGCCATGAATGTAGGAATCGCCGATGCCACCCCAATTTTTGAACTGGATACCAAGCTTGAAAGTACCCTGCGTTTCCTTGACGAAGTCGATTTCCCTAATGCCTATGGTCTCCGTGTTGAACACTTTCATCAGAGGAACGCTGGCTTCACCGACGCCCACGATGCCGATCTCCTCTGACTCAATCAGGCGGATGGAAGCATCTCGCCCAAGGTAGGTTACAAGCGCTGCAGCAGTCATCCAGCCTGCGCTGCCGCCTCCGACGATGACGATCTTCTTGATCCTGTTGTCATTCATTGCTTCATCTCCCCTGGCCCGCGCAAAAATCGGTGAACGTCTTCATACTGTGGGCGCACAGTTCCTGAGCTTACAAACAGATAAGACAAGTGGGCAGAGCCAAGTCTCACGACCAGCCGCTGCCCATCCATGCTCCCCAAGTCGAGCGCTTGGGGAGATTTGTCGATCAGAACTTGTACGACAGGCCCGTATACAGAACACGGCCGCTGTAATAGTTGCCGACGAGGCGGGCCGTGGTGTCATTGCCCAAGTGCTGCCGGCTCTCAGCCTTGGTCAAGTTCAGTACCGACGCTGTCAACGATAGATGGTCTGTGAAGTTATAGGCAGCGTTCAAATCGACCTGCGCATAAGGATCTGAGTAAACGGTCATTCCACTGGACAGACCGTTGACCACTTCTCCTCGGTGGTTGTAAGAGGCGCGCAGCAACAGATCTTTGGTTTCGTAGAACACCGTCAAATTGGCCTGAGTCTTGGCACTACCGGTCAACGGCGACTCACCCAACTGCTGACCGTTGAGGTCGATGGCAGCCTTGTTGGTCTTGTTGTAGGTGTAGTTTGCTTGGAAACCGAGGCCCGAGCTGAAAGTGTGTTGTGCGTACAGTTCAATGCCCTGCGACACAGCGTTGCGGCCTGCGGCAGTGGTTTGAAAACCCTGAACGATCGCACCTTGTCCATTGATCACCTGCGGTTGGTCAACCACCACCGGCACAGCGAAGTTCGCCACGTTCTTGCGGAAAAGCGCGCCGCCCAAGACAGACCCGCGATGGAAGTACCACTCCAGGCCAAGATCGAACTGGGTGGCTCTGAACGGTTCCAGGTTCTTGTTGCTACCTGAACCTGACCAACCCGGAATGCAGCCCCCACCCGCCAACTGAGATTCCTGGGCATATTGTGTGGAGCAATAAGTCAGATCGCCGGGGGAAGCAATATCGCCGTACGAAGGCCGAGCGATTACCTTAGACGCGGCGCCGCGCAAAACCAGATTATTGGAAAGGTCATAAGCCACATTGAGGCTGGGCAAGACGTCGGTGTAGCTTCGGTCCACCGACGTGACCGCATAGGTTTCGACGTTCAGGTCATCCTTCACATAGCCGCCTTGGCAGCCTTTACCTGGAACTGGTGAATTGTTCGGATCAGAGCACGGGACGAGGCTGCCGGACGGATCGCGGTAAAGGAAGTGCCGCTTGTCGTGGACCTTATCGGTCGAATCCGCATGCTGCTTTGTTTGCACCAGCCTCAGACCGACGTTGCCTCGTAAACGGTCTGTCGAAAAATTAGCCTGGAAATAGCCAGCCCAAATTTTCTCGCCAACGTTGTACACATAGTTCGGCTCGATGCGCGTTCGCATGCTGCCGTAGGTCTTGTTCAAGTAGTCGAGATAGGCCTGCTCATTGATCTCCGGAAATGTATTTGCCGAGAAGCCGCCTGGGATATTGGTGGTTGGCTGAGACTGGAAGTAAGCCGCTTGGCCGACTCCGCTATCGCATGATTGGAACTTGCTGCTGTCGTAATCGACGAAATTCGGACAGGCCCAGAAGTTGTTTCCAGTGTGACGATGCACACCGCCATCACGATATTTCAGGCCAAACTGCAAGTTGTCCAACCAGTCAATGGTGAGCTTCTTGGTGAAATCAACCTGCGCGTAGTTTTGCCAAGTCTCATTCGCTGTAAATGAGGAGTTGGTACCTCCTAGATCAACCTCAGAGATGCCATTCATGAGGTTCTGCTGCAGTTGCGGCGAGAAGGTTGCTGACGGCCGGCCCGTCAAATCCCAAGTGCTATCGGTGTTGCCGACGCCCGGCACCCCATTACGGAAGCTTCGCGGATTGATTTGGATATTGAACGCCAGCGGCGAATCAGCCTTGGCCTGTGTACGTCCAATCTTGAAGTCGGCATCGATGAAATCGCTGCGCCACTCACCAGCGAAGTCGAAAGTCTGCGACTTGACGGTTTGATGGTGAATGTCAGCGTAAAACGAGGGCGTCTGCATGACGCAATCGGTCTCACCCCAGCCTGTGGGCGGGTTGACTCCGGCCGCCGCTGCATCTGCATTGGAGCAGATGGGCTTGTTCCTTTGCAGTTGCTGGCCTGTCACGATGGTTCCACTGGGATCAAAGGTAAAACCCTTGAGGTGCCGACCGGTCTTCGCGGAAGCCGGGCTGTCCCAATCCCAAACATGCATATCCCACTCAGCGATCTTCGCTTGGTGAAGGAAGTAATCATCCTTCAGACCGAAATTGAAGTAGTTGGCTGTCAGCGTCAAGTTGTCCGTTGCCTTGAGCTGCGCGGTCAGCTGCGCACCTGTGCGCTCCTTTTGCTGGTCGTAATCGCGAAACCCTACGGCTGTCGGCATCCAGAAGCCCGAGTAGTGCTGCCCGGTTTGCGTCGTCATTCCGTTGGTGCAGCAACCTCCCCACCAGGCTCCTGAACCTGAGGGCAGTGCGTGACCATTGACATCCACCGGCTTATTCACCAGACCGCCATTGGAGTTCTTGTCGCTCCACCAAGCAAAGTTCTCCGTGGAGACCCCCAGGCTGCGATCCTGACGCTTCTGATAGGTCACGCCTCCAAGGAGCCCGAAACGTTTGTCTTCACTGCGCCATGAATACATGCCGGACAGTTGTGGATCAAATCGTTGCGTGGTATCGGACCAAGTGCCCTCGACGTTGCCAAAGGCGCTACCCGAGGGCATATCCAGTGGTCGGCGAGTGTGCAAGATCACAGTGCCGCCAACGCCACCCTCATCCAGACGCGCTTCCGAAGACTTGTACAACTCAGCTTTGCCAAGCATGCTGGCGGGAAGCAGCGCATAGTTGAATGAGCGAGAAGGGTCACTGTTAGCCTCGCCCGAAGCGATGAAGTTGCCGTTCAACTGGGTCAAGGTGAGTTCGGGTGACAAACCCCGAACACTGACACTCTTGCCTTCGCTACCAGGCCGTCCACCACTGCTTTCGCGGGAGATCACCACACCCGGCACACGTTGAAGTGCATCGGCAACGTTTTTGTCAGGGAACTTCCCAATGTCTTCAGCCGTGATCACCTCGATAACCGAGTTGGCATCGCGCTTCTGGGCCAAACTCTTCTCAATGGAGGAGCGGTAGCCGGTCACAACCACGGTTTCAAGTTGGCTGGCATCCGTCTTGGCCTCGGCCTTGCTGTCTGCCTTGTTCTCAGCCGGCGCTGTTTGCGCATGGGCGGCACTCAGCGCCAAGAGCGTGGCACCCACCGCTGCGGCGATGGGGGTTGTGGACCAACGTTGCTGTCGTGAAGCGAGAGAGGTTCTTGTCATCATCTTCTGTCTCCTGTTCGCACCCAAGAAGGGGCTTTGTTCGGTAGTAGCAGGGATGCCACAGGACTCGATGTATCGAGTCCTCCGGACCATCCAACTTGAAGCGCCATGCAAATCTCAGCAACTCAAACCGCCCGGATCCGGCAGCTCGGTTTTGTTTGTCGCCCCAAGGCGCGTGGTCCGCGATTCGGGGATTACCCTAGGTATTTACTAAACAAACAAAACAGCGTTTAAAACCGCTGGGCATTGCATTTCACCCAGGTAAATTTATACAAAGGATGATTAAGACCTTCAACAAACTTTCATTTTTTGGCCGCAGTTTAGTTTTGTTTAGTAAACCAGAATGCGGCGGGCTTGCGACACTTGGCAGGCGCCATGCTCAAACCCTAGACTCCGCGCAAGAGCAAGCCCTAGACTGCGCGCCACGCGGGCCTAGCGAGCATTTCAGCTGCTGTATTCAGCGCTTGTTAGGCGGAACAAAATCGACTCGAGTTTGTTTAGCAAAACACTAAATGAGTTCTCAGACCGCGAGTTGCAGCAAACCTCACGAGGCCTTTCCCATGTCCCCAATTTCCCTTGCCGCAAGCAAAGCCAAAACCCAGCTCAACTCCATGCCCAATACCCCAGGCGATGTGCTGCTGGCTGATATTGGAGGCTCGCATATCAGGCTGGGACGACTGCGTCAGGGGCAAGGGTCAGAGCCGACTTGCGAACTGATTGCCACCCTGCCCACGCCCACCCAGGATTGGTCGCTGTTCAGCACGGCCTTGTGCGAGACCGTGCGCCCATTCATGAAGTCCGCATCCGCTTTGTCCATCTCAATCGCCGGCCTGGTGGCGCCTGAAACCGGACAAGTCACCGCCGCCAACATCCCCTGCCTGGCCTCGCGGCCTCTGGCCCAGGAACTGCAGGCTCTATTGGGCCTGCCAGTGATCGTCACCAATGACGCCGATTGCGCCGCCTTGGCCGAGGCCAGGGTCGGCGTCGGGCGGGGCCACGACGTGGTGTTTTGCGCCATCCTGGGCACCGGGGTCGGAGGTGGATTGGTGGTCAACGAGCGCCTGGTGCGCGGCGCCGGCGGCCTCACCGGGGAATGGGGCCATGGCCCCGTCGTGAACGAGGCGCTCTTGCGAACCGGCGACGGCCGCAGTGTGACCTTGCCCCGATTCGCATGTGGATGCGGCTTGAGCGGCTGCGTCGATACCGTGGGCGGCGCGCGCGGCTTGGAGCGGCTGCACAGCTTTTTGCATCAAACGAAATTGAACAGCCGGCAAATCCTAGAAGCCTGGTTGGACGCCGAGCCCACGGCTGTAGCGACGGTGCAGGCCTATATCGAGCTGGTGTCGGGGCCGCTGGCCTTGGTCGTCAATGTCACTGGGGCCAGCGTGGTGCCCGTCTGCGGCGGCCTGAGCCGCTGTGCTGAGCTGATCACGGTCTTGGATGTGGCGGTGCGCAAGCAAATTCTGCGCAAAGGCGATCAAGCCCTGCTCGTGCCCAGCCAGCTGAATGACCAAGCCGGATTGATCGGCGCGGCCTATGCGGCCGAAGCCTTCTTCCAATGAGCCAAACCATGCGATTGCTTGATGTGTTGCTCGAAGTTTGTGTGGACGATGTCGCGGGCATGGAGGCCGCCGTCGAAGGCGGCGCCGACCGCATCGAGCTCTGTAGCAGCCTGGACCTGGGCGGCCTCACGCCCTCGGCCGGGCTGATGCGGGAGGCCGCCAAGCTGCCCATCCCGGTGCATGCGCTGATTCGCCCGCGCGCTGGAGGCTTTGTCTACGGCGCGGCCGAAGAGCGGGTCATGCGCCGAGATATTGAGCAAGCCGCCGAACAAGGTCTGGCCGGCCTGGCCATCGGCGCGATGAACCCTGAGGGCCGCTTGGATCTGCCCCTGCTGCGGCGCTTGATTCAAGCCGCGCCTGGGCTGCAACTGACCCTGCACCGCGCTTTTGACTTGGTGCGTGAGCCGCAAGCGGCCTTGGAGGAAGCCATCTCGCTGGGCTTTCACCGTATTCTCAGTTCGGGCGGAGCGCTGACCGCGCCGGCCGGCACCGCGCAACTCGCCGCCCTGGTCGCACAAAGCCATGGCCGCATCCAAATCCTGGCCGGCAGCGGCATCCAGGCCGAGAACGTGCAAGCCTTGCTCAGCGCCAGCAACGTGCCGGAGATTCATGCCTCCTGCCGCGCGCCGGCCCTTGCCGCCACCCCCGAATTGCTGGCCTTTGGCTTTGCCGCCCCCAGCGCCCGCGCCACCTCGGCCGCCTTGGTGCGGGCCTTGAAGGAGCAGCTGCTGGCGCACCCTTGAGTTGCGCAGCAGGCAAGAAAAAGGCCCGTCGCCTTGGGGCTACGGGCCTGATGTTGCGGGATCTGAATAGATCCGGTTAAAAGGGGATGTCGTCATCCATATCGTCAAAGCCGGTCGCCGACTTCGGCGCTGGCGCCGGGCGAGCTGCCGGTGGGCGCGCTGCGGGTGGGCGAGCTGCCGGAGCACGGGCCGGAGCGCTGTACTCGTCGTCGCCGCCACCATAGCCACCACCGCCGCCGCCACGGGCTTCACCACGGCCACCGCCGTAGCCGCCACCGCCGCCGCCTTCGTCACCGCTGTCGCGGCCGCCGAGCAGCTGCATTTCGGTGGCGATGATTTCAGTCGTGTAGACCTCTTTGCCTTCTTTGTCGGTCCACTTGCGGGTGCGCAGGCGTCCTTCGACATAGAGCGGGCGGCCCTTCTTGCAGTATTGGCCGACGATTTCAGCCAGCTTGTCATTGAAGACCACGCGGTGCCATTCGGTCTCTTCCTGCTTCTCGCCGGACTCGCGGTTCTTCCAGCTGCGGGTGGTGGCCAGGCTGAGGGTGCAAAACGCCACGCCGCTGGGGTTGTAGCGCAGCTCGGGGTCGCGCCCCAAATTGCCGATGAGAATGACTTTATTGACCGAGGCCATGATGGGGCTTTCCGCTGACTGTCTGAAGATTCCGACCCAGGATTATGCCGCCAGCGCTCTCACTCACGGTCCAAGGGCTTGCCCGATGCCGCCCAAACCCCTCCACACCCCAAGCCCGCAGATCAAACCCCGCTTCCCGCACTTAGGCGCCTGCTTGGGCATTCGAGGCGCGGCCTTGCCTAAGATGCCGCCATGGATCAGAGAATTGTCAGCAATGCCCAGGACAAGCCCAGCCCGCCGCAACGGCGTTTTTGGCTCGCCTATGCCGGCATCTGCCTGCTGACCTGGTCGCTCTACGTCCTGGCCGGCACCGATTACCAGCGCGGCCCCTGGCTGCTGTGGTCGGCGGTGTACGAGGCCACGCTGACGCTGTGGGCGCCGATGTTGCTGGGCACCCTGGTCTGGCCCTGGATGGGCTGGCTGCATCGCCAAGAGCTCGGCATCAAAGGCCAATTGGCCGTGCACGGCCTGGCGGGCCTGCTGTTCAGCGCCTGCTGGCTGGGCGCTGATGTGGCGCTGGCCGGCCTGCTGTTCGGCACCGCACATGCACGGGCCACGCTGGAGCAGGCGGCCGCTTGGCGCTTGCTGACCGGCTTGTTCGTCTATGTGCCCCTGGCGACGGGCTTTGCTGCCGTGCTGAACGCCCGCCAAGCGCGCGCCAGCGCCATCGCCGCTGCCCAGGCCGAGAGCGCGCTGGCACGGGCCGAGCTGGCGGCCATCAGCGGCAAGCTGAATCCGCATTTTTTGTTCAATACCCTGAACTCGCTGATCGCCCTGACCCGCAAGGACGCCAAAGCCGCCGAGCAGGCCTTGATGCGCTTTTCAGACATGCTGCGCTATGTGCTGGCCAGCAAGCGCAGCAGCGCCGACCGGGTGAGCTTGCGAGAAGAACTCGACTTTGTGCGCGACTATCTGGCCCTGGAGTCACTGCGCTTGGGCGCGCGCCTGCAGCTGAGCTGGGACATCGCCGAGGACACCCTCGACGACGAACTGCCGCCGCTGACCCTGCAGCCCTTGGTGGAGAACAGCATTGTTCACGGCATCGCCCCGCGCCTGCAGGGCGGCACCATCAGCATCAGCGCCCGCCGCGATGCCTTGTCCCAAGACTTGAACCTGAGCGTGCACGATGACGGCGGCGGCTGCGACCCGCTCAGCCTGGAAGGGCCGCCAACCGAAGCCAAGCTCGGCGGCATTGGCCTGGGCGCGCTGCGGCGCCGCTTCAAGCTGGACTACGAAGGCCGCGCACGCCTGCACATTCATACCGCCCCCGGCGCCGGCTTTCGCGTCGATTTGAGAATTCCGCAAACGCTATGAACCACAGCAACACCCGCATCAGCACCCTGATCGCCGAAGACGAACCCTTGGCCAGCGAAGCCCTGGCCGAATGGGTCAAGCAGCAGCCGCAGCTGGAGCTGGTGGCCTGCTGCGCCGACGGCATCAGCGCCCTGGCCGAAATCCGCCGCCTGCAGCCGGCCTTGGTCTTCATGGACATTCAGATGCCAGGCCTGACCGGCTTGCAAGTCTTGCGCGCGCTGGCCGATGCCAATGAGCTGGAAGGCCAGGCCCAGCCGCGCGTCATTTTCACCACCGCTTACGACGAACATGCACTGACCGCGTTTGAGTTGCATGCAGCCGACTATCTGCTCAAGCCCTTCTCGCAAGAGCGTTTCAATGAGGCGGTGGAACATGCTTTGCGCTCACTGCCGTCCAGCCCCGGCCTGGGCTCCTCGCTGGAAGCGGCCTCGGCCATGAGCGACACCACGCCGCTGACTCGCATCTTGGTGCGCGACCAGGGCAAGATCTTCCCGCTGCAGGTGGACGCGATCGAGTACCTGCGCTCTGACATCAAGTACACCGCCGTTGCCAGCGCCGGCAAGCAGTTCTTGGTGCGCCTACCGATCGCCGCCTTTGAGCAGCGCCTGGATTCGCAGCGCTTTCTGAAGCTGCAGCGCAGCTGCATCGTCAACCTGGACTATGTGGTCTCGATGACGCCGGACGAAAACTCGCAGCTGATTGTGCAGATGCAAGACGGCAGCCGCTTCACCGCCAATCGTGAAGTTTCGAAGATGTTGAGGGAGCAATCGATATGAGTCTGCTAGCGAGTTTGCGTGCTGTCGCCCTGGGCCTGGTGTCCGCCGGGCTGGCAAGCCCGGGCTGGTCGCAGACGCCGACGGCGCCTGCAACGCCCACAGCGCCAGCAACGGGCGAAGGCCGCACCTACAGCTCACGCCCCTTTGAGCGGGTGGAGTTGGCGGGCTCGGCCAATGTGCGGCTGTTTCAAGGCGATCGCGACCAGGTCTTTGTGCTCGGCGATGCCGAAGCGCAAAAAGCCATCGAGCTCGATTTCAGCGGCGACCGACTGCAAATTCGCTCAGTGGACGGTTGGAAGATGTGGCGCAGCCAAAAGCCCATGGTCGACGTGACCCTGCGCAAGCTCTCGCAACTGAGTCTGTCGGGGGCGGGTGATCTGTACGCACCGGGCACGATGCGCACCGAGCACTTGCAGATCAGCATCTCGGGCGCTGGCGCGGCCCGCTTTGACGATTTGGTGTGCGATCGCCTGTCCTTTGGCATCTCGGGCGCCGGTGAAGGTCGCTTCAGCGGCCAGGCCAATGAAATGAACCTGCGCATCTCGGGCAAGGGCCGCTTGCAAGCCGAAAACCTGCAGACCGCCAAAGCCAGCATCAGCATCAGCGGCATCGGCGGCGCCGAGGTCTGGGCCACCGAGATTTTGAAGTTGAGCGTCTCAGGCTTTGGCCAAATTGACTACTGGGGGCATCCGGAAGTCAGCCGCAATCAAAGCGGCATCGCCAAGATCAATGCCCGTGGCGACAAGGCCATCCCCGCTCGCGGCGCGCCTATCGCTCAGCCGTGAGCTTGGCGATTTACTGACCCCGGTCAGTTCCATTGCACGCTCGGTTTGCGCCTAGAAAAAGCCCGCGCGACAGCGTCGCACGGGCTTCTGCAAGCTGTTCTTGAACCAGCCAGCGGGCCGCAAGGGCCCGCCAACGATCAGGCGCGGCGACGCTTGGCCACGGCGGCCAGCAAGCCCAGACCCAGGGCCATCAGCGCATAGCTCTCTGGCTCAGGCACAGCAGTCGTGAAGCTCAGATTGTCCAAAGACACATTGCCGCCAGTCACGCTGAAAGCGTAGATGTCAGCCGCATCGCGCTTGAAGCCCAGAAACTGGCCTTCGTTATAGCTGTCGAACGGGGTGCTGATGCTGTAGTTGAAGCTCTCCAGCAAAGCGCCGTTTTGGCCATAGGCGCTCAAGGTGATGCTGTTGGCAGCGCCTTCAGCACGGTACTGGTTCAAATAGGCGCCAATGCCGTCAACGCCCTGGTTGAAGTCAAAACGCAGGCCTTCGCTGGCGGTCGCCACGAAGTTGCCGCTGCCGGTGGGCGTGTCCACCAGACCATCGATGGGGTTGCCGCGAGCGCCCCACAGGCCGTTTTCACCCAGGTCACGGTTGTTGGCGCCCAGCTCCGTGCTGAAGCCGGAGGTCAGCAACACCGAGCTGCCGGTCTCCACCAGACCGACTTCGACCGGATCCGGCAAGAACAGGCCTTCCAGGCTGTTGAAGGTGACACGCTTGGCGGCGGCGAAGCCAGCGTCCGAATCCACCGAAGCTGCCTGGGCAGCGCCTTGAGCCATCAGGCCCACCAAAGTTGCGGCCACCAGGGCCAGGGTCTTTTGTTTGAACATGGTCTTACTCCAGATTTCGTTGATCTTGGCCGTGTCGATACGAGGGTCAGGTCTTGCCTCAAGTCCTGACCCCGCGGCCTCGCGGTGATTTAGCTGCCGATGATGCCGCCGTCGTCTTTGGTGATCACGACCACGCTTGAGCGCGGGCGACCAAAAGGCAAGGAAGTGACGCCATCGGACTCCACGCCCCACTGATTGGCGGGCCACTTGGAGATCTTCTCGGGGTTGGAGGCAGGCGAGCCTTCGCCCGGGTGCTGCACACCCACCCACATCGTCTTACCGTCCGGGCTCATGGCGATGCCGGTGACTTCGCAACCATTCGGCGAGGTCAGGAAGCGGCGCGCCATGCCGGTGTTGGGGTCGGCACAGACCATGCAGTTGGCGCCGAGGTTCTTCCAGTCACCGGACGCATCACCGATCTGGTCGGTCTGCACCCAGAGGCGGCCAAAGTGGTCGAACCACAGGCCGTCCGGTGCACCGAAGTCGGCGCTGCCGAAGGGGTCGGCCACGATATTGCCCTTGTAGTTATTGGTGGGCTTGGGTGCCTTGGTGGTCTTGGTGTCACCGGCTTGCAGGAACAAGTTCCAAGTGAAGCTGGTGGCCTTGACGGTGTCGGCATCTTCTTGCCAACGGATGATGTGGCCGTAGATATTGTCTTCGCGCGGGTTGGCTGCGTCGACCGGCGGGCGGGCCGAACCCGCGGCGGTGGAACCATCCGCCTTGTTGGACGAGGGCGCGTTGGTACCGCGGCGGTTGTTATTGGTCAGCGTGCAGTAGATCTCGATCTTGTTGAAACCGCCGATGCGTGGGCGAGCACCGGTCCACTCGGGGCGGTCCATCATGGTGGCGCCCACAGCGTCGGCGGCCATGCGGGTCTTGATCAGGATCTTGGCCAGAACTTCGGCGTCATCAGCGCCGGCGAAATTCGGGTTGTCACGCAAAGCCAGGCCATCGACACCGATGGTGCCGGGCAACAAAGCAATCCACTGGCCGCTCAGGTCAGCCGCGAACTTGGCAACGTACAAGGTACCGGCATCCAGCAAGTCGCGATTGGCGGCGCGATTGGTGGAGCTGTACTTGCCGGCGCTGACGAATTTGTAGATGTACTCGTTGCGCTCATCGTCGCCCATATAGACGGCCAGATGGCCTGCGGCGTCGACCACGTATTGGGCGCTCTCGTGCTTGATGCGGCCCAGGGCGGTGCGCTTGACCGGCACGCTCTTCGGATCGTAGGGGTCCACTTCCACCACCCAACCGAACAGATTCGACTCGTTCGGGTTGACGGCCAAGTCGAAGCGCGGGTCTTGGGTATGCCACTTGTAGTCGAAACCGGCAGCCGTAAAGCCATAGCGGTTGAAGAGCTTGCCGGCTTCGCCCGAAGTTGCAGAAGGCAGAGCAGCAGTCGAACCAAAGTTGCCGTTGAAGTTTTCTTCGCAGGTCAGGTAAGTGCCCCAAGGCGTCACACCATTGGCGCAGTTATTGATGGTGCCGTAAGCGGTGAACCCATCAGTTTGCTTGCCGGTGGGGAAGCTGCCGTTCTCGGTGATGGTGTATTCATTGGCCTTCATCAAGGCATGGCCGGCGGCCGGGCCGGAGATGCGGGTCTTGGTGTTGGCGGTCAGGCGGCGGCCATAGGGCGAAGTCTTGACCACGGCCCATTTGCCATTGCGGCGGCGGGCTTCGAGGATGGACACGCCATGGGCGGCCTGCGACTTGCGCACCGAAGCGATCGAAGCGCCGGCCACGCCAGAAGGCGTCAGGATTTCTTCGTGCGTGTACTCGTTGTTGATGGCCAGAATGCCGCGGTCCGAGGTCGGCTTGCCGTCAGCGCCGGTGAAAGGGAAGAAGGCCATGCCGTCGTTGTGGGCGCCAAACTGCTTGGCCTGCTCAGCGGCGGTGTTGCTGGCGTCGGAAGCGAAAGGCACGCCACCGGGCATGATCGCGTCGCCCCAAGCCACGAAGAGCTCGGCGGTGTAGCCGGTCGGCACGGTGATCTTGTCGGCCACGGCGGAAGCTGCGGGCGCCGTGGCGATGGACACGCTGGCCGGCACGCTTTCAAAACCGATGCCTGGGAAGCCCAGGCCTGCAGGCACCGGTGCTGCTTGCACGGTACCGACCAGACCCGACAGGGTCAGACCACCGGCGGCCGCCAGAGCGGTGGAGCCGACCGAACCCTTGATGAAGGTGCGGCGGCTCGCGTCGATGCCGTCAATGATGTCGTAAATGGATGCGTTGCCGGACGGGTTGATCGTCTCGTCATTGCGGGGATGTTTGATGCCCTTCATGCCTGACTCCTGAGTGTTTGAGGGGATGTGCCTGAGAATTTGTGGCCGCTTGACGACCGCAATTCGCAATTTGCCCAGCCCCAAAGTCGGAGACGTGACATCGAAATTAATAGAACATGAACAAGCTGGCCTCGCCGCGCGATATGACTTGCAAGGGAGCAATTGACATCGAATCCCTGGTCCGAAAGGCGCATGACCCAGCCAGCCTCAGAGGCCCTGATGCGAAAGCAAGGGCGAGCAGAAAGAACGCCTGACGCAGACCGGGTACGATTGCGCGCCCTTTCCCATCCGCATGAGCTCTCATCCCGCCGTCCCCATCCAGATCCTGCAAGAGGTGTTCGGCTACCCCGCGTTCCGCGGTGCCCAAGCCGACATCGTTGACCATGTGGTGGCCGCTGGCGACGCTCTGGTGCTGATGCCCACCGGCGGCGGCAAGAGCCTCTGCTACCAGATCCCCGCGATTGCCCGCCACCGCACCGGCCAGGGCGTGACCGTGGTGGTCAGCCCCTTGATCGCGCTGATGCACGACCAGGTCGGCGCGCTGGAAGAAGCCGGCGTGCATGCCGCCTTTTTGAACTCCACGCTGAGCAGCGATCAGGCCAGCCATGTGGAGCGCGAGATGATGGGCGGCCGCCTGGTGATGCTTTACGCCGCGCCCGAGCGCATCACCAACCCGCGCTTTCTGGCCCAGTTGGACTCGCTGTATGAACGCGGCTTGTTGAGCCTATTCGCCATCGACGAAGCGCATTGCGTCAGCCAATGGGGGCATGATTTCCGCAGCGAATACCTGGCCCTGTCGCTGCTGCACGAGCGCTACCCCGAGGTGCCGCGCATCGCGCTCACCGCCACCGCCGATGAGCTGACCCGCGCCGACATCATCGAGCGCCTGCGCCTGGAAGAAGCGCGCATTTTCATCAGCAGCTTTGACCGGCCCAACATCCGCTACGCCATTGTCGAAAAAGACAAGCCGCGCGAGCAGCTCTTGCGCTTCATTCAAGACGAGCATGCCGACGACGCCGGCGTCGTCTATTGCCAGAGCCGCAAAAAGGTTGAAGAAACCGCCGCCTGGCTGGAGGCCGAGGGCATCAAAGCCCTGCCCTATCACGCCGGCCTGGACGCCGCCGTGCGCCAGCGCCACCAAGACCGCTTCTTGCGCGAAGACAGCATCGTGATGGTGGCCACCATTGCCTTCGGCATGGGCATCGACAAACCCGATGTGCGCTTCGTCGCCCACTTGGACCTGCCCAAAAACATCGAGAGCTACTACCAAGAAACCGGCCGTGCCGGCCGCGACGGTGCAGCGGCCGACGCCTGGATGACTTACGGCCTGGCCGATGTGGTGAACCAACGCCGCATGATCGACGAAAGCCCGGCCGGCGAAGAGTTCAAGAAAGGCCAGCGCGGCAAGCTCGATGCGCTCTTGGCTCTGGCCGAAGCGACCGACTGCCGGCGCGTGCGGCTGCTCAGTTACTTCGGCGAAATGAGCACCGCATGTGGGAACTGTGACAACTGCCTGGTGCCCCCGGCGACCTGGGACGGCACCGATGCCGCGCGCAAGCTACTCAGCTGCATCTACCGCTTTCATCAAAACGGCGGCCAGCGTTTTGGCGCCGGCCATTTGATCGATGTGCTGCGCGGCAAGGTCACTGACAAGGTCACGCAATACGGTCACCAAACGCTCAGCACCTGGGCCATCGGTGCTGACCTGCCGGAGACGCAATGGCGCGCGGTGCTGCGGCAGCTGATCGCGCTCGGCCATGTCTTCACTGAGGGCGAGTACCAAACCCTGGCCTTGGCGGACAGCGCCCGCTCGGTGCTGAAGGGCGAAGTGCAACTGCTGCTGCGCGTGCCCAGCGTGGCGCCCAAGAAGGGCAAGCTCTCGCGTGGCGGCAGCAAGCCCGGCGGCTCGGGCCGCAGTACGGCGCCGGTGGATCTGGACGAGGCCGCTCAGGCCCGCTTCGAGCAACTCAAGGCCTGGCGCGCTGAGGTCGCCAAGGAGCATGGCCTGCCGGCCTATGTGATCTTCCAGAACGTGACGCTGGCCGAAATGGCCCGCCAACAGCCGCAGTCCCTCGATGAACTGGGCCAGATCAGCGGCGTGGGGGCCAAGAAGCTGGAAGCCTATGGCGCGGAGATCCTGCGCGTCTTGGATGACGCTTAGGCCATAAAGCCCAGGTCCCGCTTGCTGGCATCAAAGTTCTTCAGATTCGGGAAGATGTCGGCCAGCTGACCCTCGCTGACGCCCATCCAGCGACCCAGCGTGGCGCCGAGTTGCTCCACCGAAGTCTCGGGCAGCAGGCTGCCGTTGCCGAGCTGATTCGGGCTGCTGTCGAAGTCATTGTTCTTGCTGTTCTTCACCCCGACGACCGGGAAGTTGCCATAGAACTCGCGGCCCTTGACGGCGCCACCCATGACGAAGTGATGGCTACCCCAACCGTGGTCGGTGCCATCGCCATTGCTGGTGAAGGTGCGGCCAAAGTCACTGGCGGTGAAGGTGGTGACGTTGTTGCGCAAGCCCATGGCGCTCAAGGTGTTGTCAAAGTAAGCCAAGGCATGCGAAAGCTTGGCCATCAGGTCGGCCTGGGCGCGGTTCTGCCCGTCATGGGTGTCAAAGCCGCCCATGCTGACAAAGAAGACTTGCCGCCCGGCGCCCAGCGCGCTGCGCGCGCCCATGGTGCGCGCCACCACTTGCAGCTGCTGCGCCAGGTTGTTGTTTGATTTGCCGCCGGTCAGCGGGTTGTCGTACTGCAAGAGCGGATCGGCCGCGCCATTGGCCAGGCCCGGCGTGCCGTAAGGCGCGACGTTGACGGCCGGCATCGCGCTGGCGATCAAGGCTTCGGCGGTCAAAGAGCGGCTCACCACGGCCGCATGGTCACGGCCGATCACATCGCTATTGCGGCCGCCGCGCATCACATTGCGCATGCGGTCGAAGGCGGTGGTGGAGCCGAACAAGCTGGTGTCCGTTCCGCCAATGCGGATCGCGCCGCGCGTGCTGATCTGGTACTGCAAGGCCTGCTGGCCGCTCAAAAACACCGCATTGCCGCCGGCCGAAATGGCGCTGAAGATGGGCTGGGTATTGCCCGCCATCAGCAGGTCGGCAAAGCGACCGCCCCAACCGACGGTGGCGCCTTCCGGCGTCAAGGACTGCCAGGTGGACTGCTGGTCGTTGTGCGAATACAGACCGGCCGGCCGGGCGAAGCTGGCGATCTTCAGGTCGGCCTTGGTGCTGGGGCGCACCAGCGGGCCGATATTGGGCAGTACGGCCAAGCGGCCGGCGGCGAAGAGATCGCGCACTCCGGTCATGCACGGGTGCAGGCCGAAAGTGCGGCCCTGGTTGCTGATCGGGCTGATGGGCAGCACGCCGCCCAGGCGCTCGGGCGAGCCTGCTCCGGCCCCCATCTGCGGAGCCGTGCCCGGCGCCAGCAAGGCGATCGACTCGGGCGCCTGATTGCGCACCTGGCTGTAGGCCGACCAAGAGGCAGCATCGGTGGGCAGCACCATATTGAAGGCGTCATTGCCACCAAACAAAAAGACGCAGACCAGGGCCTTGTAGTCCCCGGTGGTTTGCGCGTTAGCACTGCCGAGCGCGGCCAGATTCAGGGCCATAGGCGCGGCCGCGCCCAGGCCGGCAAAGCCCGCGGCCTGTCGCAAGAAAGCACGCCGCGAAGCCGGGGAATTGAAAACGTTCTTTGTGCTCATGGCGCAGCCCTCACTTTTGAACCAGGTATTCCGGCGACACCAGCGCCAGATAGACGGCCAGCTTGGCGCGATTGCGCGTCTGGTCATCGACGGTTTTCTGATTGCTGGCATCGGCCTTCAGCGCATCCAGCTTGACCGATTCCACCGCTGCCACCATCTCGCCCTTCAGCGCCGCATTGGCGCGCGCGCCCAGCAATTGCTTGCAGACCTGTTCGACCAAGTCGGCCGGCTTGGGCGCCAGCGCCAGCAGCGCCGTCAGGTCAAACTGCACATCGTTGCGGGTCGCCTTGTAGTCCAGGCCGCGCTGGCCAAAGCCGCTGGCCACGCCGTTTTTGATGTAATTGGCATAGCCGGCCACCGAGGTCTCATGCACCAGCTGCAGCTCGGGCATGGTCAGCTTGGCCGCGCCGGTCTCGCTACCCGGCAACACAAAGCCGGGCCGGTAAAAATTGAACACCGAGGGCGAACGCATCGGTGATTGACCCAGTTGGCTGCTCGGGTCATCGGTGCTGCCGATCAGCCAGGCGCCGCTGTCGCTGCTGGCGCCGAGGGCGCGCAGCGCGCCGGTCAAGCGCAGCACCGGCTCTTGCAGCTTGCCGTAGCTGGGCTGGCCCGCCAGCGCTGCATCGCGCGCCTCGGCGTCCAGCAGAATCGCCTTCACCATGGCCTTCATATCACCAGCGCCAAAGGCCTTGCTGACCCGCGCCACATAAGCCGGGCTGGGGTTGCTAGTGACCAGGCGCTGAATCATCTGGCGGCCGATAAAGGGCCCCACATTGGCATGCGTGGCCAGAGTGTCCAGGCCCAGTTTCAGGCTGGCGGCCGGGTCGGCCTTGTCTTGCGCGGGCAGCACCTTGCCGAGGAAGCGCTTCTCGCTGATCGAGTGGAACTGGCTGTAGCCCTGCATGGGTTTGATCAGCCGGTCGGCCGCGCAGTAGTCCGGGCACCAACCCCAGAAACGGCCATCGGCGGTGTCGGCACCATCCCAGCTGAAGCCGGTGAAGACCTTGGCCATGCCGGCGATGTCTTCGCCGGTATAAGTCGGCTTGGTCACACCGCCCTCCAGCTTGGGGCTGCCATCGGCGTTCAGCTCGATCAGGCCGATGGAGAAAAGCTGCATCACCTCGCGGGCGAAGTTTTCATCAGGAACGCGGCCGGTCTTGGCGTCTTCCTTTTGGTTCTTCAGGTGCGAGAGATACAAGCCCATGGCCGGATGCCGGGCCACCTGCTCCAGCAAGTCGCGGTAGTTGCCAAAAGCATGGGCCGACAGCACATCCATGTACGAAGCCACGCTGCGCGGCTGATTGGCCACATTGTCTTGGGCCATCGAGATCACCATGATCTGCGAGAGCGCATAGGCCACCCGCTGGCGCAGTTGGTCCTCGCCGGTGATGGCGACTTTGTAAAAGGAGTCCAGCACCTCGCGGGTGCCGGCCGAGTTGGCGGGTGCGGCCGCCTTGATGGCGGCGTCGGCGGCGTCCCAGTTGAGGCGGTGCGCGCTGGCCGGCTTGGCCAGCTGCTCATCCAGCCAGGGCTCATAACCCTTGTCCATGACGGCAGCAATGCTCGCCTCGGTGGGGCCGAAGCTGGCTTGCATCAGGAAACGCATGGCCTCGTCGCGGCTGCTGGGCTTGGCGATCACCGGCGGCGCGGGGGTGCTGGGCGTGCTTGGGGTAGACGGCGTCGCGCTAGCCGTGTCGCCGCCCCCGCCTCCTCCTCCGCAACCGATCAAGGCTGCGCCCAGCAAGCCGGCCAAGGCCAGCCCGCGCAGGCGTCGGCCGGGGTCGTCGAGGTTTAAGTTGTGCCGCATACCACTCGCTCCAAACTGCAGCGCAAGCGGGGAGCGAGCGCCATGGGCGGCACTCTACTCAGCGATCGCGGCGCAGCCGGCGAGCGCGGGGCAACAGTTGTAAGCGACTGTTGCCACAGGGGCGGGCACGCAGACGCCCGCCCCTTGAGCGTGAAAAACTACCGGCCCGAGCTTCAGCGCGAACGCAATTCGCGCGTGGTTTGCTCCAGCTCGTTGAAGCGCTGCTGGGCGCTCAAGGGCCGGATGCGGCCTGCCGCCAGCGCTGTCTGGTCCAAGTTGGCACCCCAGCTCAGGCCGCTGCGCAAGGGCTGCGGCGCGGCCAGGCCGTCCACCAGACTGCTGCTCACCCAAGGCATGGCCTCGGCCAGCACCAGCTTGACGCGCGGCTTGATGGCCGCCTCGCCAATGCGGCCGCGCTGGCCCCAGTTGACGATCAGATCGGCACTGAGCGCACCGTCTTGCAGCTTGTTGGTGACGGCATAGTCGCGCAGCACCCCATAGCGCAGCTGCATCATGGCCTCTTCCAGCAGCATGGCGGCGTCTTCGCGCGAGTAGCGCTCGCCATCGGGCACGGAGTACGCGTAGTCATCGTTGACCCGGTCGCGGCCGAAGAAGTTGGCTATATCGCCGGGCGTGTAGGACTGCTGCAGCGCCGTGGGCGTGGCGCCGAAGGACAGCACCTTGGCCAGGCCTTGCATCTCGCTCGAGTAAAACGGCAGCTGCTCGTACAGGCTTTGCGACAAGCTGCGCGCCGGGCCCGCCTCATAGACGCGCTTATTGCTGGGCAGGGACGCATGCGTGCGCGGCGGCATGAAGTCGGCCGCATGGGTCAACTCATGGAACAAGAGGCTGCCCAAGGGATAGACCACTTCGGCCAGATTGCGACTGACTCGCGGCTCGCGGGCCAAGCTGGCATAAGCATGGTTGTTGTCCTTCACATAGCGCCAAGGTGAGGCGTAGTTCAGGGCCGCGCCGAAATTGCTGCGCGGATCGGGCGACTCGCTGACGCTGTCGCGCTGCTCGGGTGTCAGCCAGAGATTGCTGGCATCCAGATAAATCGCCCCGGTGGCATTCCAGTAAAACGAGGGCCGCACCCGCCCGCCGATCACGATGGCGGTGACGCTGGAGAGCATGCGACGGAAGTCTTGCTGCGGATCTTGCTCACGCAAAAAGCGCTCAAAGACCTCGCCCATCCAGTCGTTTGATACCAGCACCCGCTGCATCACCTGTTCCACCGTCGGCACCGCGCCGGTCGTGGCTTGGCCCAGCAGGGGCAGACGAGCTAGCGTGCACAGATTGTTGGGGTTGCTGGCGCTCAGGCGCGGGCTGTAGATGCACTCGTCCAGCGCCGCCGCATAAGGCCCTTGGGCCAGATAGGGGTAGACGCGGCTGACCGGGTCTTTGGCGGTGAACAGCGGGTCGCTGGGCAGACCCGTGCCGGGCGCTTGGACCAAGAGGCTGAACTCGCCGCTGCCTTGCCGGCCATTGGCCAGCGTGACGGTGGCACGCAGGCGTACCAGGGTGTCTTGCGTCACTTGCGGCGCCTTCAGCAGCAAGCGCCAGGCCGTGCTGTCGCCCAGGTCCACGCTGGGGCCCTCGATCTGCGTCCACTGCACCGTGGCCGCCGCCCACTCGGGGCTGGCCAACTGCGGATGCGTAGCCCGCAGCGAGGTCTTGCCCCCGGCCATCACCGAGGGCTCGCCGCGCAGCAGCGGGCTATCGGCATTGGCTGCGGCCTTGGCCTCCAGCGGCACGGCTTCACGGTAGCTGCGGCCTTGCTCGTCCACATAGCTGAGCTCAAAGCGATAGAGCTGAGCCGATTGCGGATCCACCGAGATCGCTTGGGAGCGCGCCGACAGTGGATTCAAGGCCGGCCCGGCCGTTTGCGTCCACTGCAGCTGCTTGAGTTCATGGCCGGCGCAGGCCAGCAGCGTCAACTCGGTATTGCGACCAGGCTGCGCCGCACTGTCTTGCGCCAAGCGGGCGACCGAGCCGGGCTGGCACTCCGCGCTCAGTGGCGGCACCGGCAAGACCACCGGTGGGCTGACTTCCGAGTTGCCGCCTCCGCCGCCTCCGCCCCCGCAAGCAGCAAGCAGCATGAGTGGCAGCAGCAACACTGCGAACCAGGACAAAGGCTTGCGCTGACAGCTGATCGCGCGGCCTGTTTGGATTGTTTTTCTCATTCGCTCCCCCTGCTAACGCCGGCATTGCCCGGCCATCGTCTGGATTCGTCTGTGCCAAACTGAGGCGATGTTACAAGCCCTCGCCCGCCGCATTGCACCTCTGGGTTTGCCTTTTCGATTGCTCTTGATCAGCGACACCTTGATGCTGCTCTCGCTGATGGTGGGCCATGTGGCCGTGCCCTGGTGGGTGGCCACGCAAGGCGGTGCGGCAGAGCTGGCGATCTTTGCCGCCACCTTGGCGGGCGCTTCTTTCATCGCCCTGCCGCTGCTCTCGCCGCTGGGGGACCGCATCTCCAAGCGCCACCTGATTGCCGGCGGCCTGATGCTGATGGCGGCCGAAGGCGTGGTGCTGGCCGCCTTGGCGCAGGCCGGCTACTACCACCTGAGCTGGGTGATCGCGCTGGAGTTGCTGGCAGTGATTGCGATGGCGGCCATCATGCCGGCCTCGCTGAGCATCGTGGCCGAGCTGCTGCCGCCCGCGCAGCTGACCGAGGGCCTGGGTTTGCAGAAAAGCGCACAGGCGGTGGGGCGGCTAATGGGCCCGGTCTTGGGCGGCGCGGTCTTGGCCGCTGCCGGCACCGCGCCAACGCTCTGGCTGCATGCACTCTTGCTGGTCTTTGCCGCCTTGCTGGCGGCACGCATCAAAACCGTGGCGCCCGAGCAGCAAGGCGCCAAGAAGCACTTTTTGAGGGAGTTGCGCGCCGGCCTGGCGGCCAAATGGAAGATGCCGATGGAGCGCGGCTGGACCTTTGTGTCCTTTCTGGTGATGATTTTCTTCGGCCCCGGCATCGGCATGCTGCTGCCGCTGAAGGTGCAATCGCTGGGCTTGTCGGCGGTGTGGCTGGGCGCTTGCGAGGCCAGCTTATCGGCCGGGCTCTTGCTGGGCTCTTTGGGGGGCTCGGTCTGGCTGGCGCAGCGCATCGGGCGCTTCAACGCCAGCTTGGCCGCGATTTTGATGGAGGGCGTGGTGATGCTGGCGATTGGCCTGAACCACCAGCCCTTGCTGCTGGTGCTGGGCTTCGGCCTGTTTGGCGCCTGCATTGCCACCGTGCAGATGGTCGGTCAGACGCATCGCCTCTTGGCCATGCCGCAGAGCTACCGGGCCCGCATGACGGCCGTCAATATGATGGCCATGCAAGTGGCCGGCGTCTTGGGGCCAGGTCTTGCCGGGCTGACGCTGCTGCGCAGCGATGTCGATGCGGTCTATGGCCTGTTTGGCCTGGGCCTGTTTATGGTCGGCCTGGGCTATCTTTTGGTGCCGGGCTACCGGGCCTTTTTGAACCTGCCCCATGCCGAGGCCGAGGGGCATTACGCCAAGCACTATCCGCAGCTGTTCCGCTGAGGGCCAGCGCCCTCCCTGTTCGACTCAGGACTGGCTGCGGCCTTCAATCAACACGGTAGGCAGCTGCTGCACCGGCAATTGCGCCGAGGCCGTCACGATCCGACCCGCTTGCTGCTCTTTGTGATGCTGCGCCTCGGCCTGGTCGGCCAGGTTCAGCCCGAGCACGGCGGAGGCCGCGACGGCGCCCAGCGCGGTCAGGAAAGTCGTCAAAAGAGAGAAGTCAAAGCGGGTTTTCATGATGATGCTCCTTGGTGTTGAGGGGGCTCCTCTGTTGCAATGTCTGCAGTGTCCAAAAAACCCCGCCGCGGCGCATGGGGCAAGCGACGAAACGCCTGTCTGAGCGGGCGAAGTGAGATTGGCTGCGACGAATGGTCGCCCTGAAACCACCCAATTCGGCCAAATCCGAGCAGCCCTGCCACTGGCTATCCCTGGAAGTCCCGAGGCCGTCACGATCACAAGTCACTATGGTCGCGTCTGCCGCCCGCATCAGCGGCCGACCAACATCCAGGGAGACACAACACCATGCCAGCCAACAAACCCGAGACCCAGCTTCAGGGCATCACCGACCTGTGCCTGCTGACCCCCATCAAGCCCGGCTTCGTCACCGCTTTTGAAACCATCAGCCATGTGGAGCGCCTGCGCCGCGTGCTCAAAACGCTCAACGGCCTGCGCCTGGCGGCGCGCGAGTCCAGCGAAAAACCGGGCCTGTTCACCGATGTAGTGAGCCGCTTTCGCATCGTGCATTCCTTCCGCTGGGCCATCATCGAGCCCCGCCCCGGCATCGACGCTGAAGGCACGCCGCACAAGTTCTTGCTGAACGTCTGTTTTGACGGCGGCTGGGAACCGTATATGCGGGTGATCTGGGACGAGCTCGGCAGCATGCTGGACTTGATGCTGTGCCACTGCGAGGGCTATGCGCTGGCGCGCGAGACCAGCTTCGAGCGCTATATGGCCTGGGTGCGGGCCCATGAGTTCTCGGCCAATTTTCTCTACCTGGCCTCCGGGCGCAGCTGCAGCGACCATGAATACCTGGCGGCGCTGGAGCTGCTGCAGCGCCAGAACCCCAGCGCTGGCCCGCTGGAAGCCACCCGCCTGCGCACGCCGCAGCAAGGCAGCGCCAAGCCCTTGCCCAGCCATCCTCAAGCGCGCTTCGATATGGCGGTGCGCGGCCTACCGGCGCTGGCGGCCTTGCATGGACTGGAGCGTTACTTCCTCGCCGGCGGCGCCCCCGACGGCGACTGCCTCTTGCGCGCCAGCCGCGACATCTTGTTCGAACTGCTGCAGCTCGACACCTTGCAGCAATTCCCGCTGGCTCCGCCTGCCAACCCCGCCACCGAGCCGCTGAAGGCCGCCGGCCACCAGCTCCGCCAAGTGCATGGGCGCATGTTGAGCTGGTTTGAACGCACCCCGCAGATTCCACTGGCCCAGCCGCGTGCGCTGGCCTACTTTGACGCCGACATTCAAGGCGGCATGCTGAGCCCCTACCCCGATTTGAGCGGCGGCGCTCTGGTGCTGCTGCGGGTGGCGAAGCGGGCCGAGGCGGTGGCCTGGTTGAGCGCTTTTCAAGCCAGCAGCGAGGCCGACACCTTGGGGGCCAAGAAGCCGGCCGGCGGCCTCTACCGCAATGTGGCGCTGAGCCCGAGCGGCCTGAAAGCCCTGGGCGTGCCGGCCAGCCGCTTGAGCCGTTTTCCGCAAGCCTTTGTCGAGGGCATGGACGCTCGTGCCGGCACGCTCGGCGACCTGCGCAACAACCACCCGCGCGCCTGGCGCCTGCCCGCGCGCAACTGGCCCCAAACACAGACTCAGGGCGGCACGGTGGAGTTGGGCAGCGTGCATGTGCTGATCCAGCTTCGCCATGGCGACAAGCTGACGCCGGCCAAGCTGCAAGCGGCGATTGCGCAGCTGGAAGTCGGCTCCGGTCTGCAGATCCTTTCGGTGCAGGCGATGCGGCGCAACAGCGGCGCCCAGGGCGAAACCCGCGAGAACTTCGGCTTTGTGGACGGCATCAGCCAGCCGCAGGTCGTGGAGCCGCCCGCCGCGAACCCGCCCGCCAGCGATTGGTCGGACGCGGTGCGCCGGGGCGAGTTGTTGCTGGGCTTCCCAACCCGACGCGACCGGGTGGCCGTGCCCGAGCAGGCCGATGCCTTGCTGGACCTGGGCAGCTTTTTGGTGGTGCGCAAGCTACGCCAATATGTGCGGCGCTTGCATCAGGTCATCGACCCGCAGGCTCAGGCCCTGAAGCTGCGGCGCGAAGACCTGCTGGCCAAGATGATGGGCCGCGAGCTGAACGGCGCAGCACTGGCCGCGCCGGGCTTGGGCGCCAGCAATAACTTCAATTACAGCGCCGATGCCGATGGCGCGAAATGCCCTTTCCACGCCCACATCCGCCGCGCCAATCCGCGCGAGGGTCAGGCCTTGCCTCGGCTGCTGCGTCGCGGCATGTCCTACGGCCCGGCCTATGTGGAAGGCCAGGAGCCCGAGCAGGAACAAGACCGCGGCCTGATCTTCATGGCCTACAACGCCAATCTGGCCGAGCAGTTCGAGACGGTGCAGCGCTGGATTGCCGGCGGCAACGCCAGCGGCGGCTACTCGGGCCAAAGCGACCCTTTCTTGGGCGTGCCCGAGGCCGGCCAGCCGCGCATCTTCCGCTTCGAGCATCAGGGCCAGGCCGTGCATCTGGACCTGAAGGACAAGCCCTTTGTCGAGCTGCAATGGGGCGGCTATTTCTTTGTGCCCTCGATCAAGGCCTTGCGCAATCTGGCCGCGCTGGTGGAGCTGCCGCTGCCCGAGCCGCAGCTGCCGCCGCTGAAGGCGCCGCCCTTGAACGACCGCGCCGCCTGGCAGCTCTGGCTGGAAGACGCCAACAGCCGCGATGCCGCCTGGGCCTATGTGCGCAGCCAGCCCGGCGGCGTGCTGCGCACCGACTACGGCGTGCTGGTGGGCGATGCGTCTCGAGTGATGGACGTCTTCCGCGACCCGGCGCAGCGCTATGCGGTGGGCGGCTATGGCGATCGCATGCAACAGTCCATCGGCCGCGGCTATCTGGGCATGGACGACGACAGCGGCCACCGCGAGCAGGCGCCGCGCATCAATGCGGCCATCGAAGCCATCAGCGAAGTGCAGGCCTTCGAGGCCGCTTACAAGGCCGCCGCCGAGATGCTGCGCCAGCTGCGCCTGGGCAATCTGGCGCTAGGCCAGAGCGAAGCTTTGCTGGACTTGGAACGTTTGTCCGAGCAAGTGCTGGCCGAGCTCTGCCGGCTCTGGTTCGGCCTGCCGAATGGCCAGCAGATGTGGGGCTGCGAATGGCATGCGCCCAGCGAGGGCGAGGCGCCGCGTTGCCCTCGCGATCTGTTTGCCGTCTCGCGCTATGTCTTCGGACCTCGGCCCACGCCGGTGGTCGAGCAAGTGGCGCGGGCCAAGGGTCAGGGCTTGCTGCAAGCGGTGCGCGACTGGCTGGCCACGTCGCCCAAGCTGCCGACGCTCAGCCAAGCCATCGTGGACGCCTTGCAAGAACTGGCGCAGCAGGACGCCGACATCATCCCGCGCACGCTGGCCGGCATCATGCTGGGCTTCCCGCCCACGGTGCATGGCAATCTGGTCTCCAGCCTGAGTGTCTGGGTGCTGAGCAAAAAGCTCTGGGATCTTCAACAAGACTGGCAGCCGCCGGCCGGCGCGACGCTGGAGCAGCGCTACAGCCAAGCCATCGCCGCGCTGCGCCCGACGCTGATCGCCACCATGATGGGTCGGCCAGTGCCGGGCATGGTCTGGCGCACCGCGCGCTCGGCCCACACCCTGGGGCAGACCGAGGTGCTGGTGGGCGACAAGATCATCGTCGGCATCGCCTCCTGCACCCAGCACAAGCCAAGCGACCATTACCCGATGTTCGGCGGCGACCGGCGTGACGCCCAGTCACCCGCGCCGCTGCATGCCTGCCCCGGCTATGCCATGGCCATGGGCGTGATGCTGGGCGTGAGCGCCGCCCTGCTGGAAGCCGGCACGCTGCGCAATACCGGTTCGCCGACGGTGTTGGCCTTGCAGCTGCGCTGAGTTTGCAAGAAAAAGTTCAGCGGTAGCGGGCCAGCAATCGACCCCAAGCGCCGCTGGCGCTGAACTCGGCGATGGCACGATTCAAGCGGTCTAACTTCAGCTCGCTGCGTCGTGACAAAGCGCAGGCCATGGCCAATTGAGAGACCTTGAAATCGGGATGCAGGTCCAGCTTCAAGCCCCCCGAGCGGCGTTGGTAGTCGACAAAGAGCTGACTGGCGACGGCGTACTGCATGCGCCCCGCCTCCAGCTTGCGCAAATTGGCGTCCATGGTCGGTCCGTCCTCGCGCACAAAGCCGGCGCCCAACTGCTTTTGCAGCTCGGGATAGAAAAAGCCGTTGACCGTGCCGATGGGCTTGCCAGCGAGGTCAAGCAGCTGGCGCGGCATGGCGGCGCTGCGCAGGCTCAGGATCAGCTCGGTATCGGGCAGAAAGGGCTCACTCCAGTCGAACGGCCCGGCCAGCCACTGCGGCAGGTAAGCGCAGGCGATGTCCGCCTGCCCCTGCTCTAAGCGCTCGGCGATGCGCTTGCGCGGCAGGACCAGAAAGCGCGTCTGCAGACCCAGCTGAGCCGACAAGGCCTCGCCTAAATCGCGGTGAATGCCGCGTCGAAGCTCGTTGTCCTGCAACTCGGCCCAGGGCAAATGCGTGCTGGCATCCACCGCAAACACCAGCGTGTCCGGGGCGGCGTGGGTGGGCTTGGTCCATGCGCCCAATAGGGCGGCAAGCAATGCGCCCATTGATGCGAAAAAACTCAGCCTTTGACTTCCCGACTCGAGCATAGCGGCGCGCTCAGCATTGCCTCAATGCCTCAAGCTTAGCGCCTTCACAAGCCTTCGGCGCTGCGCCCGGTGCAAGCCCCCTGGCAGCGCCCAAGCAAGCCTTCAGTACTTGTCGTCAAAAGCAAAGATGGGCTTGCGCGTCTTCCACTTGCCCTCGGTGAAGTCGGGGAAGGCCAAGGTCTTGAAGCCCTCGGCGATGGACTGCTCCGACAGCGGCGTGATGGCGCTCCAGGCCACCGCGTCGTAGATGTCGATGGGCATGGGTGCATCGGCCTTCAGCGCTTCGACAAAGGCGTTGATGACGAACCAGTCCATGCCGCCATGGCCGGCGCCGGCGGCGGTAGTGGCATGCTTCTTCCACAAAGGGTGTTCGAACTTGTCTTGGTAGGCCTGGAAATCTTCCCACTGGTGCGGCGGACTGATACCTTCCACATGCACCGAGTGGTTCAGATCCATCCACAAGCCGTTCGTTCCCTGCACACGGAAGCCCAGCGAGTAGGGGCGGGGCAGCGAGGTGTCGTGCTGCAGCAGAATCGTTTCACCGTTCTCGCAGGCCAAGGTGGTGGTCACGATGTCGCCCAGCTTGAACTTGACCTTTGCGTTCGGGTGTTCCTTCGTGCCTTTTTTGTTGGCCACATAGTCTTGCAGACCGCGCGCCTTGCTGGCGAAGGCATTGATGTGGGTGAAGCGATTGCCGCGATGGATATTGGTGTACATCGCGCAAGGACCAATGCCGTGGCTGGGGTAGAGCTCGCCATTGCGCTGCACCGAATGCTCGGTGCGCCAACGCGCCTCTGACCAGCCTTTTTCGCCGAACTCCACACCGCTGCCATAAGGCTCGGTCGGCTTGCCAGAGTTGAACTTGACGGCACGCAAATCATGTTGATAGCCGCCCTGCAGATGCACCAGCTCGCCAAACATCTGCGCCCGCACCATCTGCAGCACCGCCATCACATCGCGGCGATAGCAGACGTTCTCCAGCAACATGTACGGCGTGCCGGTGCGCTGCTGGGTGCGCAGCACATTCCAATGGTCTTGCAGGGTGATGCCAGCCACCACCTCGCAGCCCACCGCCACCTTGGCCTCCATGGCGGCAATCGCCATCGGCGCATGCAGCTCCCAAGGTGTGGCGATGATGACGCCGTCTAGATTCTTTTGCGCCAGCAGTTGCAGATAGGCCTGCTTGTCGCCGCTCTCGCCATAGGTCTGCGGCTTCGGTCTTTCAAACTTTTCCACCATCGCCAGCGCGCGGCCCAGCATGATGGGCTCGATATCGCACAAGGCCACCACGTCCACATCCTCGCGGCGCAGCAGCTCCTTGAGCAAGACCTGACCCCGCATGCCGGTGCCGATCAGTCCGAGGCGCAGGCGTGCGCGTGTGCCAGCAACAGCAGCGCCCGCTGGCACCATCGCCGCTGCGGCAAATCCGGACGACAAGACAAAGCTTCTGCGATTCAAATTCATAGCAAAACGTGTTCGAAAAGGTAAGACTCAGAACTGCGCCAGCAGCCAAACCAGTGCCGCCACAAGCCATAGCACCAGGCTCAACGCATCAAGCTGGGTAACGAAACCTTGCGAAGATGCTCGCCTGGTGCCAACGGGGGCAAACAAGCGCGCCGGCTCCAAGGCAAAGATCAAGGTGTTCAGGCCGGCTCCGCACCAAAAAAGACCAGCGGACAAACTCAGCGTGGCCCGCGACTCCCAGACCAAGAGCAAGATCAAGAGGGCCGAACCGCCAAACACTGCAGAAGTCACCTTCAGCTTGAGTGAAGGGACAGGTGCGGGCTCGGGTTTGGGTTGGTCATTCTTGGGCATGGCTTGCGCTCAGGATACCGCCTCCCGAGCGCACTCGGCAGGCGGTATCCGCGCCCGATCACCAGAACTTGTAGCTGGCCGACAAGCTGTAGACGCGGCCGAACAGGTTCAGGCTGTGGTCATAGCCTTCCCAGCCGTTCGGGTCGTAATAGGGCTTGCTGTTGAGCACGTTTTTGATATTGAGGCCCAGGTTCAAATCCTTCATCGGGGTCCAGTTGAAGCCCAGGCTGACCTCGTAATGCGATGGAACGCCGCCGCACTGGTTGGACGCCAAAGCCACGCCAGCGGCGGTGCAGGTGCTTGGGTTGTTGTCCACCTCGTCTGCATCGTCATAAGCCCATTTGCGGCTGCCGGTGTAGTTGACGAACAAGGTGCTGCCAAAGTTGTTCAGCTGCCAGGCGGCGCTGAAGGTGGCGCGCAGCTTGGGGTTCTCGTAATAGCCGACCTTGTTGACGGTGAAGCTGCCGGCGTCGTCATCCTTGTGCTTGTTGCGGTTCAGGATGGTGGCGGCCAGGCCCAGGTTCAAGCGGCCCAGATCGCCCAGGCTGAAGCGGGCGTGCGAGTCGATGTCAAAGCCGTCGGTCAGCGTGGCACCGCGGTTCAGATAGCGGTTGCTCATGCCGGCCAGCAGACCCACCGAGTACTTGGGCGCACCGCCCACGCAAGCCGCCGCATTCGCGGGGTTGGCGCACATGGCGGCCGCAGCGGCCATATTGCCCCGGTCTTCGTCGCTGATGGCACTGCGGATCACGCCCGGCGCGCCGGCCAGGGTGGGGCCGTATTGCTTGGCGTACTCGTCGTAGAGCTCCTGGAAGTCCTGGCGCACGATCTCGTTGCGGCGGTAGATGAACCAGTAGTCGGCCGAGATGTCAAAAGCCTTGGCGGGCTGCAGCACAAAGCCCAGCGTCGAGATCTTGGCGGTCTCGGGCTTGAGGTCTTTGTTTGGCGGCGTGAGGCCAGCGATATTGATGCTGCAGTCGCGGTTCAGCAGCGATTTGCCGAGGTCCTGGTCGGTGCTGCTGCTGGATTTCTTCAGCAGATTGGCCAAGGCATTGGTCTCGTCGCAGCGGATCTTGTCCTTCATGCCGCCGCGCTGGGCAAACACGCCGCCCTCGCCGGATTCGGCCAGATTGGGCGCGCGGAAGCCCTCGGAGTAAGTGCCGCGCAAGAGCAACTCGGGCATGGCACGGAACTTCAGGCCCACCTTGGGCGCCAGATTGGCAGCAAAGTTGGGGTATTTGTCCAGGCGCAGGGCTGCGTCCAGTTCCAAACTCTTGGTGATGGGCACGATGGCTTCACCAAACACCGCGCCAATGGTGCGCTTGCCGTCGAACCAAGAACCACCTTGCTGGGTGATGCGACCATCAGCCGCGTCCTTATTGCCGGGGGTGACAAAAGACTCTTGCATCAAGCTGGCACCAAAGGCAGTGCGCAGATCGCCGGCGGGCAGCTTGGCGACGGTGCCTTCGATCTTGCCGTCCAAGGTGACCAAGCGGGTCCAGGACTGGATGTCAAAGGTCGGGAAGGCCTCACGCACCAACTGCGCATTCTTTTCATTGATGACGCCGAACTCATAGGCTGGCTTGTCGGCAATGATTCTGCGGCCGCTCACTGGGTCGGTGGTGAAAGGGCCGAAAGCCTTCTCGAAGCCTGCCGTGTTGATATTGGCGGTCTGGAACAGGGTTGAGTGGCTGCCGGCCGCGCTCAAGGCGGTTTCATAGTCCCACTCACCCAGCGAGCCGCGCAGGCCGGCCACCACGCGGTAGCTTTCGTCCTTGTTCTTCTGGCCAAAGTGGCCCACCGCGTCTTGCAGCAGATAGGTCAGGCCGGCGGCGCCGCCCATCTTGTCTTTCAAAGCCGGGCTCAGCTTGTTATAGACGTTATTGGGGCCGAGGAAGGGGTTGACGAAAGTGTTGAGCGTGGTGCCGGTGTTGCGCGAGTACCAGTTGATGGTGCGGCCGCTATTGAAGGCGCCGGGCCCGTTTTCTCCGCGCATATCGATGCGGGTGAAGGCGGCTTCAGCAAAGCCTTCCATCGTCGGGCTGATGTTCAAGCGGCCGGCCAAATAGCCCGTGGCGCGGCTGGACTTGGGGCCGGTGTCCAGCTGGTAAGGCAAGGTGTTCCAGATGCAGCGCTTGCCCGAGGCTTCGGCAAAGGTGGTGGTGCAGCCGGGCGCGGGCTCTTGCGAGCGCGCATTGCCCTTGGCTTTGTCGAACACGAACAAGGTGCCGTTGTTGACCACGCCCGGCTCCGAGCCAATGCCCAGGCGGAAATTGCTGATGAAGTTCGGGTTGTTCTCGTAGTACTGGGCCGGACGCTTGTCGTAGGTGTCGGCCAGCGCAATGCGGTCGCGCTTGAACAGATTGATCGAGCCGTAGATATTGAAACGGTCGCGGTCAAAGTCACCGAAGCCATAAGTAGCGCTGGCCTGGTGTTCGCCAAAGGCTTTGACGTCGGCGGAGCGGTCGGTGCTGACCTTGACTTCCAGGCCTTGGTAGGAGCGCTTGGTGATGACATTGATAACGCCGGCCATGGCATCCGAGCCATAGATGGCGGAGGCGCCGTCGGTCAGAATTTCCATGCGCTCGACCGCAGCGGCCGGGATGGTGTCGATATTGACGAACTGGGTTTGGAAGCCCTCAGGCGCGCCGTAGAAAGACAGGCGGCGACCGTTCAGCAGCACCAGCGTGCCCTGCGCGCCAATGCCGCGCAGATTGGCTTGCGAAGCGCCATCGGAGCCGGTGAACATCGAGCGGAAGTCTTGCTGGCCCGGCTTGGCGGCGGGCAGATTGTCCAGCACCTGCAGCAAGGTGCGCGCGCCCATGCTTTCGATTTCTTTAGCGGTCACCACCTGCACCGGCGAGGCGGTTTCGGCATTCACCCGCTTGATGCTGGAGCCGGTCACTTCGACCCGCTCCAGCGCCTCGGTGTCGGCGGCTTGCGCCCATGAACTCAGTCCGGCTGCGGCCAGAACGGCCACCAATTTCGTCAGCTTCATTGCCTTCTCCTGCTTAGATTGGGGCGTGTTTTGCCGCCACCTTGTTGTCAACGGTGTTCTTCCCTGTGCCCGTGCTCGGGCCTGCTTGTGAGATGTCGCGCCTTGTAGCGGCGCTTGTTACTTCGCGTTCTTTTGCTTTCGCTTCGCACTCGGCGCGCCGGCCCCAAACTCGGCCCTCGCACCCTCTTGCCCGATCAGGGCCGCGTTGGCCCAGTTGCCGCAGGCCTGCGCCAGCGGCGTGCCCGCCAATGCCAGGCTGCGCAATTCCAGCTGGGCAATGCCCCGCACATCCAGCTCCGGCTTGACCACCGCCGGGGCTTGCAAGGCGCCGCTGCTGAAGAGCAAGCGGCCATCGCCCCACACTTGGAACTCCATACCGCCGGCTTTGCGGCAGCTGTCGTCATTGCCCACATCAGCGCGGAACAGCTGCCAGTTGCCGCTCAGATTCAGCGTCAGGCTTTGGTCCGGTCGCACACCCAGACCTTTGCGGAAGAGCAGGCCGTTCATGCGCATTTCGTTACCGCCGCTGGCGGGGCGATCCAGGCCAAGCTTTGGGCCAAACTTTTGCGCGCTCTGCAGATCGCTCAAGTAGCGCTGCTGCTCCTCGCCCTGCGCCGAGCGGTACTCCAGCACATGGAAGGCCGACAAAACAATCGGCTCCACCTCGCTGGCGGCCAGGGCATTGAAGGCCTTGGCCGGGGCCTTCTCCGGCTGATGGACGGCCGTCACCATAGCGTCCGTGTTATTGGCTGCATCGCCCTCGGGGTTGTGCGTGCTCAAGACCCGGAAGCGCAGCAGACGGCCGGCTGCCGGCTTGGCGAACTGAATGGTTTGCAGGCCCTCTTGCAGGCGCAGGCGGCCGGTGTGAACGGGCTTGCCCCAGTCGCCGTTGTTGTCGCCCAGATAGACCTCGTAGTCGCGGATCTGGCCGTGCTTCCAGTTCTTGTCATTGCGCGGCGCCAACTCCAGGCCGTCGATCAGGCGACGCTCGCCCAGGCCCAGTACCCACTCATGCGGGCCGGCGCGCATGGCCTGATTGCGCGTCGTGCGGAACCAAGTCTCGGGCTTGCCATCAAAGGCGTTCTCAATCGGATGGCCGGGCTCTTCGCCGGGGCGGTTCACCACGGTCAAGCTGTCAGCCGGCACCTGCCGACCCAACTCTGGCGCGGCGGGGAAGTCCTCGTTCAAAGTCTGCGGCGTTTGCGCTGCGATCTTGACGGTGAACTGCGCCGCATGCCGGATGGAGCGCTGCGCGGTCTTGATGTGAACGGTGCCGAACTTGTCTTGTGGGTCATAGAACCAGCCCTGGTTGGCAGCCTCAAAGGCCGCGCGATCGGCCACAGCCGGCAGCGACTGCCCGCCCAATTCGACGGCATCGGGCCGCGCCTGGGTGTGCACCATCAAGGCCAGGCTGCGCTGGGGCAGCTGACCGGCGTACTCACCCTGCACCGCGCCCACTTCAATGCGCACATCACCCACACCTTGGCTGGGCGCGCTCATGCGCACCGTCTGGCGGCTGCTCTTGCCTTGCTCGCGGTACTGGCGGGTCAGGCCGTCGTCTTCGTAAATCGTGCTGCTGGATTCGCCATGCGGATAAAGGTCCAGGGTCAGCTGATCTTTGGGCTTATGGCCATCAAACAGCATCTCGGGGTACATGGGCAGGATGGCACCGGCGCGCACAAACACCGGCAGCTTGTCCAGGCTGACCTGCAGATCCAGCACTCGGCCTTCGCGGCCAGCGCGGGCCAAGCGGCCGTCCCAGTAGTCAAACCACTGGCCTTCGGGCAGGTAGATGCCTTTGCGCCAGCCATTCGACGCTGCCTGGCTGCGGTAGACCGGCGCCACCAGCAACTCACGGCCGAGCAAGAATTGGTATTTGTGCGCTTCGGTGTAGGCATTCGGGTCTTGCGGGTGGTCCCACATCAGACCGCGCACGATGGGCGCACCGCTGGCCTCGGCCTCTTGGGCCAAGCTGTACATATACGGCGTCAACCGCATCTTCAGCTTCAGGTATTTGCGGTTGATGCTGCGGTAGGGCTCCTCATAAGCCCAGGGGTGTTTGCGCGCTTGGGCCGCCCAGCCGCTCATGCCCATCAGCACCGGGGTGAAGGTCTTCCACTGCAGATCGCGGGTGAAGGTCTCGGGGCTGCCGCCAAAGATGGCGTCCACATCACCGGTGGCGTAAACCTGGCCCGACAAGGCCGAGCCAATCAAGGTGGGGATGTGCCAGCGGATGTAGTCCCAGCTGCTGCTTTGGTCACCGGTCCAAGTCACGGCATAGCGCTGGATGCCGGCCCAGCCCATCACGGTCCAGAGAAAGGGCCGCGCGTCCGAGTTGTCAAGAATGCCGTTGAAGGCCGATTGGTTGGCGTCCATGGCGAACTGGTAGCCCTGGCCGGTCCAGGCCACATCGAGCTTTTGCGCGCGGCTGCCGGCGGTACCGACTTCCCACTTGATCTTGTCAACGCCGTTCTCGGTCCACAAGCCGGTGCGAAAGCCCAGCTCGCTCAAACCCTTCACCACCTGGGGCAGATCGGTGTAGCCGCAGCCATAGCCGTCGTTGGGCAAGATCCAGCCTCCGGGCATGTCGTGCTCGCGGTACTTCTTGGCCACCGAATCGATTACATCCGGCGTCTTGCCGGTGGGGCCATCGCTCCAGCCCTTGGGCACGGTGCCGGGCTTTTTGACGTTGTCGCCGTCGTTGTAGCAATCGGCATCACCGTACTCATAGGCCCAGCGCGGCAAGAGGCGGGCGCGGCCGGTCAGCTCGGTGTAACGGGCCAGCACATCACGGATGCTGTCGCCCACGAAGTAGTAAGCGTCGAAGCGGCCCTCTTGGTGCTGCAGGCTGATCTGCTCTTGCTGGCGCAGGTCATAGCTGCCGTCGCTCCAGGTGTTGCGCAGCATGCCCCAGCCGCGTGAGCTCATCAAAAAAGGCGCGGGGCTGGGCCGGTCGCCCTCTTCCCAGCCGCCCGAGTAAGACACTTCCAGCGGCTTGCCCTTGAATTCAAAGCGGCCGTTTTGCTGGCCGCCACCGAAGAAGCGCTCACTCTTCTGGCTGGCCAGGGTCTGCACCGCCAGCTTGTCGGACAGATCCAACCCTTGAGTCTCGCTCCAGACCGGCGTCTGGTTGTCGGCCTTGTAGAGCGCAAAGCGCAGCGGTTTTTTGTGGATGCGCAAGGCCAGCTGCGAGGTCTTCAGCAGCCAGTGGTCCCCCTGGTCCGCCATGCTGTGTTCCACCGCATCGGGGTACTGACCCACGACGATGGCGGCGGCCTTGTCTTGCGCGGGCAGCAGTTGGTCTTTGCTGCCGGCCCAGATGCGCAGCACATCGGCGCGCAAAAGGCTGATACGAACCCGAACCTTGGCGTCGGTGCGCAAGTCCCAGTGATGCTGGCCCTGACCGGCCGCTTGCTCGGGGGCGGCACCGCCGGGCGCCGTCACGGCGCTCAGATCCCGCAAATTCCCAATCGCTGCGGCCTGCGCCGCTCCCGCCCAAGCCAAGCTCAGCAAGGCAGCCAGGCCCAGGGGATTCAAGCGCGCTAAGTTTCTTGTTTTCACGGTCATCGATTGCGAAGTTTGAGCGGACTCTAGGCAGACCGGCTGTCACTGTCAAACCAACGAAAGCACAAACGAAAGATAAACCCAGGAAATTCAGTGAAAACCACTAGATTTTTTTGTTGAAATCGAAAATTAACAAGATAGAAAAGACTGAGGCTCAGCGCCATGAGGACACGAAAGACCCGATTAAATCGAAGCAAACTCGAAATCAGGTAAGTTTTTCCGCGACTCAGAACGAGAGCATCAGGCTCTGAGTACCCAGGTCAAATAACTTTCTTTTTCTTTTCTTCTTTGCTACAGTGAAAGTAATTCACGCCTTCGACGGATTCCACCGTCATGCCTCTTTATCTATGAACTCATTGCTCCATCGCACGCCAGCGGCTTGGCACGAACTGAAAGGTCTGCACACGGCCGAAGAAATTGGGCAGCAGGCGCGCATCTGGCGTGAGCTGGGGCAAAGCCTGCAGGCGCAGCAAGCCGAGATCGACGGCTTTTTGAATGAATGGCTGTCCAAGCCAGAGCATCTGGTGATCTTCACCGGCGCGGGCAGCTCGGCCTACTGCGGCGAAGCGGTGGTGGAGCGCGCCAACAAGGCCTGGGCCGCCGAGGTGCGCGCCGTGCCCACCACCAGCTTGATCAGCCACCCAGGCTTGTACTTGCAACGCGGCCGCCCCACGCTGCTGGTGTCTTTTGCGCGCAGCGGCAACAGCCCCGAAAGCCTGGGCGCGGTGGACCTGTTGCGTCAGCTGGTCGATGCCCCGCGCTTTTTGAACATCACCTGCAATGCCGAGGGCGAGCTCTACAGCCGCAATCGCCAACAGGCTGACACCCTGAACCTGCTGATGCCCGCGGCCTCTTGCGACCGCGGCTTTGCCATGACTTCGAGTTTCAGCAGCATGCAGCTGGCGGCCCTGCTGGCCTTTTCGACCGAAGCCTGGCCGCAACGCCTAGCCCGGCTGGAGGCCTTGGCGGCGCAAGCCGAGCAGCTTTTGCAAGACTGGGCCGCGCCGGTGGCCGGCTTGGCAGAGCAGCCTTTCACCCGCATCGTCTATCTCGGCAGCGGGCCGATGGAAGCCCTGGCCAAAGAGGCGGCGCTGAAAGTGCTGGAGCTGACCTGCGGCCGGGTGCTGGCCTTCGCCAACACGCCGCTGGGCTTCCGCCATGGCCCCAAGTCCATTCTCGACAAGAACACGCTGGTCTTACTCTTCCCCTCCAGCGATGCCTATGCGCGCCGCTTTGACGAAGACCTGCTGGCCGAGCTGCGCCGCGACCAAGTGGCCGGTCGGGTGATTCAGGTGGGCTTGAGCAGCCCGACCGAGGCCAACTCCAACGCCGAATCGCTGAGCTGCCAGCCCTCGCCCGAGCTGCTGGCCGGCGGCGATGAGTGGCTGGCGCCGCTGTGGCTGCTGATGGCGCAGCAATATGCGCTGCAGCGCTCGGTCAGCCTGGGACTGACGCCAGACAACCCCTTCCCCGACGGCACCGTCAACCGCGTGGTTCAAGGCGTGACCCTGCACAGCTATGACGAAGCCCGCTGAAATCCATTACGGCATCGACATCGGCGGCAGCAAGATCGAGCTGGTCGCCTATGGCGATGCCGAGCTGCTGGAGGAGCGCTTTCGCAAGCGGGTGGCCACGCCCTTGCACAGCTTCGACGCTTTCTTGGATGCGGTCTGCGGCCTGGTGCAAGAAGCCGATGCGGCCTTGGGCAGCCCCGGTTCGGTAGGTCTGGGCGCACCCGGCGTGACCGATCCGCGCAGCGGCCGCCAGCTCAGCTCCAATGTGCCAGCCTTGAACGGCCAGGCCTTGGGTCCTGCCCTGCAGGCGCGCTTGAACCGACCGGTGTCCATTGGCAATGACTGCCAATGCTTTGCCCTGTCTGAAGCCCATGGCGGCGCGGCGGCCGGCTACCCGAGCATGTTTGGCGCCATCATCGGCACCGGCGCGGGCGGCGGCTTTTGCCAAAACGGCCAGCTGCTGCGCGGCCGCAATGGCCTGGCCGGCGAATGGGGCCACAGTGCCTTGCCGGCTCTGTTGCAGCAAAAATACCAGCTGCCGCTCTGGTCTTGCGCTTGCGGCCTCACCGGCTGCTTGGAGCGTTATGTCTCCGGCTCGGGTTACGCGGCGCTGTACCGCTATTTCAGCGGCGGCAAGACCGAGTCCATGCTCGATGTGCCGGCCATTGAAGTGCTGGCCGAGGCCGCCGATCCACTGGCCTTGAAGCTGCGCGAGATGCATCTGGACCTGCTGGCCTACGGTTTGGCGCAGCTGGTCTTGATTGAAGACCCGCATGTGATCGTGCTGGGTGGGGGCTTGTCCAAGCTTCAGCGCCTGTATGCCCAGCTGCCCGAGGCCATGGCCCGGCACCTGTTCGCCAGCGTGCAAGTGCCCGAAGTGCTGCCGCCCCGCTTTGGCGATGCCGCCGGCACACGCGGCGCCGCGCTCTTGGCCCTGCAAGCCGCTCATTTGGCATAAGCCGCCTCAAATCTCCCACGGAATTCTTCAGCTCATGTCTTCTTTGCTTCTTGATTTGATGGCCCGACATCGTCGCGGTGAAGCGGTCGGTATCTACAGCGTTTGCTCCGCCAATGAGCATGTCTTGCGCGCGGCCATGGAAGTGGCCCAGCAATACGGCGGGCCGCTGCTGATCGAGTCCACCTCCAATCAGGTGGATCAGTTCGGCGGCTACACCGGCATGACGCCGCCACAGTTCCGCGAGTATGTGCAGGCGCTGGCGCGCAGCCAAGGCTTCGCTGTAGACCGCTTGATTCTGGGCGGCGACCACCTCGGCCCGAATGCCTGGCAGCATCTGCCGGCTCTTGAAGCCATGGGTCATGCCCGCGAGTTGATCCGCGCCTATGTGGCCGCCGGCTTCGAGAAGATTCATCTGGACTGCAGCATGTCTTGTGCAGACGACCCCCAGCGCCTGCCCGACGAAACCGTGGCCGAGCGTTCGGCCGACTTGGCACGGGTGGCCGAGCAGGCCGCCCAAGCCGCTGGACTGACGCCGCCTTGCTATGTGATCGGCACCGAGGTGCCCATCCCCGGCGGCGAAGCTTCGCTGGAAGCGGGCCTGGCCGTCACCACGCCCGAGGCGGCGGCGCAAACGCTGAAGGTGCATGCCCTGGCCTTCGCCAGCCCCGATCTGCAAGCCGCTTGGGGCCGCGTGATCGCCATGGTGGTGCAGCCGGGCGTGGACTTTGACCACAGCAGCATTCATCACTACCGGCCCGCTGAAGCGACGGCGCTGTCCCAGTTCGTCACCGAACAAACCGGCCTGGTCTTCGAAGCACATTCCACCGACTACCAAAGCGAAGCCTCGCTGCACGCCTTGGTGCGCGACCATTTCGCCATCCTCAAGGTCGGGCCGGCGGTGACCTTTGCGCTGCGCGAAGCTTGGTTTGCGCTGGCTGCGATTGAAGCGGCCATGCTGCCGGCCGAGCGCTGTTCGCGCCTGCCCGAAGTCTTGGACGCGGCCATGCTGGCCTCGCCCAAGCAATGGCAAAAGCACTACAGCGGTGATGCCGCCACCCAGGCCTTGTTGCGCGCCTATGCCTTCAGCGACCGTTGCCGCTACTACTGGGGCGAGCCCCAGGTGCAAGCCGCGCTGGACAACCTGATCGCCAATTTGGACGCTCTGACCCTGCCGCTGCCCTTGCTGAGCCAGTTCATGCCCGAGCAGTACGCGGCCGTGGTGCAGGGCCAGCTCAGTCGCTCAGCTGCGGCCCTGGCCCAGCACCGGGTCGGCCAGGTGCTGGCGCAGTACGCGCGCGCCTGCGGCGGCCGCCTGAGCCTAGAACCAGAAGCAGCAGCAAGTGGCGAACGTTCGCAGAGCGCCCCGACGCTCGAAAGCTCTAATGCCTAATTTCTTTCGATCTCTTATGCTGAGGCCATCGATCGAAAGCTGAATTTCGCCATGAGCACAAGAAATACCGGCAAACGCCGCGAACAAATCCTGCATCTGTTGATGGAGCACGGCAATGTGCAGGTCTCCGACCTGGCACCCATGCTGGGCGTGTCGGCGGTGACCATTCGCACCGACCTGAGCGCTTTTGAAGAGCAAGGCCTGGTCACGCGCAGCTATGGTGGCGCCACGCTCAAGCGCATGCCACCGCCTGAGCACAATATCCGCCAGAAAGACACGCTGAACAGCAGCTTCAAGGAGCGCATCGGCCTACGCGCCGCGCAAATGGTGCACAGCGGCGACAACATCATCATCGACTCCGGCACCACCACCATGGCGCTGGCGCACCAGCTGCGCAACCGCAGCGAGCTGCATGAGGTGACGGTGATGACCAATGGCCTGAACATCGCCTGGGAACTCGCCGATGCCGAAGGCGTGGAGCTGATGCTCAGCGGCGGCCTCTTGCGCAAGAAATCGCTCTCCATCCTGGGCACCCAAGCCGAAGCCGGCTTGAGCGGCTACAACTTTGACAAGCTCTTCCTGGGCGTGGACGGCCTGGACCTGCAGTTCGGCCTGACCACCCACCACGAGGCCGAGGCACGCCTGAACCACATGATGGTGGAGCGCGCCAAAAAAGTCATCGTGCTGAGCGACTCCAGCAAGTTCGGCCGCGCCAGCCTGCACCGCATCGTGCAACTCGACCGGGTCCACATGCTGGTGACCGATGCCGGCATCAGCCCCGAATACCGCGAAGGCTTGCAGCGCCTCGGTATCGAGCTGGTCATCGTGGACTGAACAAAAGCCTGCCCCGCGCGCCCGACCGGTCTCCTCTCTTCTCACCCTTGCCATGACTTCCTCTCCCTCGCGCCTGTCGGGCCGCATCCTCACCCCCTCGGGCTGGCTGCTCGGCCATGTGGACTACAGCGACCGGGTGCTGCGCCTGCATGAAGACTCGACGGTGTCGCCGGATCGGATCATCCTGCCCGGCTTCATCGATCTGCATGTGCATGGCGCCGCTGGCGTGGACATCATGGAAGGCGCTATGGAGGGCCGCAACAGCGCCGAACAAGTCGCCCGCGCTCACGCCCAACACGGCACCACCGCACTGCTGGGCACGACGATGACGGCCAGCCCGGCCTCCATCGAACATGCGCTGGAGGGCTTGAGCGCCGCCATCAGCGAGCGAGCCGAGCGCGGCTCCGGCATGGCCCGCATCCTCGGCGTGCATCTGGAAGGCCCTTTCATCAGCGCCAAGCGCCTGGGTGCGCAACCGAATGTGGTGTGCTCCGCCACGCTGGAGGTGGTGCGCCACTATCACGCCATCGCCCCAATCAAGGTACTGACCCTAGCGCCTGAGTTGAGCGGGCATCTGGCCTTGATTCCGCAGCTCAATGAGCTGGGCATTCGGGTGCAGATCGGCCATTCGGCCGGCAGCTATGAGGACGGCCTGGCCGCGCTGCAGGCCGGCGTGGCCGGCTTCACCCATTTGTTCAACGGCATGACGCCGCTGAACCACTACCAGCCCGGCATCGTTGGCGCGGCCCTGGCCCATGCGCAGTTCGCCGAGCTGATCCCGGATTTGCAACATGTGCACCCCGGTGCCATGCGGGCCGCGATACGGGCAATTCCGCAGCTCTATTGCGTGACCGACGCCACCTCAGCCACCGGCATGCCGGACGGCGAGTACGCGCTCGGCTCACAGCGGGTGCTGAAGTGCCTGGGCTGCGTGCGCCTGGCCAGTGGCTCGCTGGCCGGCAGCGCCCTGACCATGGACCAGGCCCTGCGCAATCTGTGTGAGATCGGCATCGATCTAGCGGCGGCTTCACACATGCTGTCGCGCAACCCGGCCGACTATCTGGGCCTGCCCGATCGCGGCCGCATCGAGCCCGGTGCCTGGGCCGATTTGCTGGCCTTCGACTCTGATCTTCAATTGACATCCGTCGTCATCGAGGGCGAAGCATTGACGCTGCAGCCCGCCCCCCATTCCGCCAAGGACAGCGCCCCATGAGCAGCAGCCCATCGACCTCAGCCCCTTCAAGCTTGGGCGCCACGCCGCTTCAGCAAGAGGGCGCGCATTGGCGCATGCGCTATATGCTCTTCATCGCCGGCATGGGCGGCCTGCTCTACGGCATTGACATCGGCATCATCGCCGGCGCCCTGCCCTATTTGGAGTCCACCGCCTCAGTGCTGTGGAAGCTCAGCGCCCAGCAGCTGGGCTTCATCGTCGCGGCCGTGCTCTTGGGCAGCGTTTTGTCCTCGCTGTTTGCCGGCGCGCTGGCGGACTGGATCGGCCGCAAGAAAGTACTGATCCTCAGCGGCGCACTGTTCACGCTGAGCATCCCTTGCATCGCCCTGGCCGAGGGCTACACCCCACTGCTGCTGGGCCGGCTTTTGCAAGGCATCAGCGGCGGCCTGATCGGCGTGGTGGTGCCGCTCTATCTGGCCGAATGCCTGGGCGCCGACAACCGCGGCCGGGGCACGGCCATGTTCCAGCTGCTGCTGACCATAGGTCTGGTGTTGGCTGCGGTGATTGGTCTGCACTATGCCCGTCAGGTGGAGGCCGTCAGCCTTTCCGCCCAAGCCTTGGGTGACGGTGGTGCGGCACTGTTTGCCGCCAAGGATCAAGCTTGGCGCAGCATTTTCTGGATCTGCCTGCTGCCCGGGTTGGTCTTCACCGCCGGCAGCCTGGCGCTGGGCGAGTCGCCGCGTTGGTTGTTCCGCCGTGGCCGAAAATCCGAGGCCTTGGCGACCTTGCAGCGCAGCCGCAGTGCCGAACAAGCGCAGGCCGAGTGGCAAGAGATGCAAGCGCTGGCCGCCGATTCCAATACGGATTCAGGCAAGGGTTCGGCCACCGATGCCCTGCTGAGCCGCCGCTATCTCGCCCCGTTTTTTCTGGCCTGCGTGATCCTGGCCTGCACCCAGGCCACGGGCATCAACTCCATCCTGGCCTATTTGGTCACCATCTTGCATCAGGCCGGCCTGCCCGGCTCCAGCGCCAATGCGGCCGATGTCGCAGTCAAGCTGCTGAATGCCTTGATGACGGTGGTGGCGGTGGTCTTGGTGGACCGCAAGGGCCGCAAGTTCTTGTTGATGCTGGGCAGCGGCGGCATCTGCTTGTCCTTGCTGCTGAGCGGCCTCTTGTTCTGGCAAGCCGAGCGCGGCCGCCAAGACATTGCCCCCGCGGTACAAGCCTTGGTGCAAGGCGACAGCCTGAGCATGAAGCTGGACGACGCTTTCTTGCAGGCACAAGGCCTCTCCAGCCAGGGCCAGCCGCAGCAGCTGACGCTGGCCTACTCTTTTGGTGACTTCAGCAATGTGCAGACGCGCCGCAGCGATGATCTGGACTTGAAGAGCCTGCAAATCGCCCGCGCCGACACGGTGCAGGCCGACAGCGTCATCGGCGCCTTCTTCCGCCGCCTGCACCTGAACCCCTTCGCCGACCCCGCCAGTGCCGCCACTGCGCCGCTGAAGATTGAGCAAGCCTGGATCGGCCCGGTGCCCAGCGAAAGCCATGGCTGGCTGGTGACCGCCTGCATCTTCGCCTTTGTGGCCTTCTTCGCTGTCGGCCCCGGGGTTTGCGTCTGGCTGGCCTTGTCAGAGCTGATGCCCACGCGCATCCGTTCCAACGGCATGAGCATCGCGCTGCTGATCAACCAGTTTGTCTCGACCACCATTGCGGCCGTCTTCCTGCCCACCGTGGGACACCATGGTTATGCGGCGATGTTCTTCTTCTGGGCCGGCTGCACCGTGGTCTACTTTTTGACCGCTAGTTTCTTGCTGCCCGAAACCAAGGGGCGAACGCTGGAGGAAATCGAGGCTTTCTTCGCTCGCAAAAGCAATAACAATAGCAAAAAAGCCTCGGCTTAAATCTGCACCCGCAGTTGCTGGGCGCGGCGCAGATGCCAGGCCATGTCCAGGCGCTCAAAGCTGGCACTAGCCTGGTCCAAGAGCGCTTGCGCTGGCTGGCCCAAGGCGATGGCCATCTCGGCCGCGCAGAGCTGGTTGAGCGCCGACTCATGGGCCGAGCCACGCAGGGCCGCCACCCGTTCGGCCGCCGCCAAATAGCGCTTGATTTGATGAGGCTTCGAATCGGCCAGCGCCAGCTTGGCCGCCGCACGGTAAGCCATGGCCACGCCAATCCAGTCGCGCTGACGCGAACGCATCAGCGCCTTGGCAATCTGCTGGCGCGCACCAGCCCGGTCACCCTGATCGGCCAAGACCTCGGCCAGCCAGCCATGGTTGAAGGAGCTGAACAAACCGCCGCCACGCGGCGCCAGCCATGCAATCGAGTCCAGCAAGGCCGCCGCAGCGCCCTCGCTGCGCTCCTCCATCCAAGCCCCGTAAGCGCCGGCCGCATGGCCCATAGAGAAGGTGAACAAGCTGCGCACGCGCCCGCCGATGCGGTGCGCTTCATCGGCGCTCTGGCGCGCCTCGGCCCAACGGCCTTGCCACAACAGCACCGCCGCCCGCCAGCCTTGCACCGAGGCCTCGACCGGCAAATTGCTGCCGCGCACATAGGACAAGGCTTCATCAAAGGCCTCATGGGCCGCCAGAAAATTGCCCTGATCACCCAGCACATAGGCCTTGCAAGCCAAGGAGTAAGTGCGGCCGATCGCCGGCCGGCCCAGGCTGGCCAAGGTCCCCGTGCCAGTGCTGCTGTCCTTCGGGCGCTGAAAGCCCAGCGCCTCATCCAACAAGCGCAGCGCCGCCGGGTAGTCCGCGGCAGCTGCCAGGATCTGCCCGCGGGTGCCGCGCAGCTGCGCGCCCAGGGCCGCATCCCCCGCCTGTTCAGCCGCGAGCAGGCCGTGCTCGCAGTGCCGCAAACCGGCCTTGGCATCGCCCAGCGCATAGCTGACATAACCCAACCAATACTCAGCACGCGCGATCTGCGCCGCATCGCCGCCCGCCAGCGCCAGCTTGGCCGCATGCTGCAAAACGCGCAAATCGGCCCGCGAGGCATCGAACACGCAGGCCAGGCCGAAGCGCTGGGCAATCGACACCCAATGCGCGTCAAGCGCCGCGCTGGGTGGCTGATGCTCCAGCGCGACCAAGGCCGCGCGGTATTGCTTTTTGGCGCGATCCAAGGCGGACGAAGCCAGTGCCTGATCGCCCGCTCTTTCGGCGTGAAACACCGCCTCTTCCCATTGGCCGGCGGCGCCGCCGTGATAGGCGAGCAACTCATCGGTAGGCTGGCGCGGCGTGCTGTCGATCTGCGAGCGCAGCTCGGCCGCCACATGCCGGTGCATGGACTGGCGCTCATGCCAACCGATCGACTCATAAACCACGTCACGCGTGATGCCGTGCTTGAAACGCAAGAAACCGGCGCGTCGATCGGGGAAGACGAAGTCCTGCTCGGCCAAGGCCAGCACCGCCGGGTCACGCTCGCCGCAGCCGGTCAGGCGCTCCAAAAGCCAGGCGGGAATGACATTGCCAATCACCGCGGCGGTGCGCAGTAAATGAGCTTGAGCGGCCGGCAAGCGCGCCACCCGCGATTCGATCAAGGCCGACAACCAGGCTTGACCGACTTGCTCGCGCTGCAGCTGGGGCGACTGCGCAGGCCGGGATCCGATTTCATGCTTCAGCGCATGGCACAGCTCTTCGATGAACAGCGGGTTGCCGCCTGCATGACGCTGAATCTCAGCGGCAATGAAGGGGTCGGTAGTCGGCAGCAGATGCACGACGGCATGAGCCGACTCGCAGTCGTTGAAGGGCCGCAGATCAATGACTTTGAGCTCGGACTCGTCGCGCACCGGCGCCAAGTCGGGTAAGGCCTCATCCATGGGCTGCGGCCGCGTGGCCGTCAACAAAAGCAGGGGCAGCTGGTGCTCGACGGCCATCTTCTGCATCCGATGTAGCAGCAACAAGCTGGCGTCGTCGGCCCATTGCAAATCGTCGATGCACACCAGCTGTGGGCCTTGTCGGGCCAAGTCGGCGATCAGACGCAACCATGCGGCCGGGCGCTCCACCGGCTTGCTGTTCAGCACGGCAGCGGCAGCCGCTTGCTCTTGCGTTTGCAGGGCACGCAAGATCTGCAAATAGGGTTGCAGCGGCTCGGCGCTCAAATAGCTTTCGCAATAGCCCCGGTGAACCTGGCAGTTACGCTCGGCGGCCCGACTGAGAAACTCCTCGGTCAAGCGGGTCTTGCCCATGCCGGCATTGGCGCGCAGGCTGATCCAGCGCGGCCGCCCTTGCATGGCATGCTCCAGGGCCTCTTCCAGCTGCGCCAACTCCTGAGCCCGACCCACAAAGGGCGACAAGCCGCGCAAAAGACTGGCCTCGAAACGCCGCCCGATGGCGCTGCGCCCCAGGATGGCATAAACGGTCAGCGGGCTGCCGCGGCCCTTCAGTTGCAACTCGCGGCGTTCGCTGGTCTGGAAGTAATGGCTTTGCAAGCCCAGCGTTTCCTCGCTGACCAAAATCTCATCGGCACCGGCCTCGTCGGACAAGCGCGCCGCAAAGTTCGGCGTGTTGCCCAGCAGTTCGAAGCGACCGCGCACCGAGTCGCCGTCTTCCATCAACACCAGGCCGGCGTGAATGCCGGTGTGCAGGCTGAGCGTCTGCCCGTGCGGCCACAGCGCGGCGCCATTCGGCGGTTGCAGGCAGCGCACCGCTTGGTGTAACTCCAGGGCGGCCTCGGTGGCGCGACGGCCGTCATCTTCGCGCACCTCGGGGTGACCAAAAATGGCCAACATGCCATCGCCCTGGATGCGCACCACCGTGCCGCCATGACGCGGCACCACGCTTTGGTACAGCGCCCGCAAGTCGGTCAGCATGACGGCGTAATGCTCGGTCTCCATGCCATCGGCCAGCCGAGTCGACTCGGACAGGTCGGCGAACATCACGGTCAGGTTGCGTCGCTGCCCCATTGCTTGCAGCGTGGACGCACGGGGATTCGGCTCGGTCATGGCCTGGGGCTCTTGTGGCGAGGGCGTGCTGAGATCCATCCTACAACCAGTGGATGCGTTTGAATCACAGTTTGACCAAGGACGCCGAAAACGCCGGCAGATCCTCTTCCCGCAGGCCCAGGAAAATGGGCTGGCCCTGGCGCCGGTGGATATTGATCTTGGCGTTGTAGACCCGGTGCGGCAGGCCATGTTTGTCGCTGATCTCGAACTCGCTGATGCCGAACTCCCCCTGGGCGTCTTTTTGCCCGGTCAAATAGCAGGCGATTTCATCGATCTCGGCGCCCGCCAAGTTCAGCCCGTTCAATTGCTTGAGGGGGCGGCGGGTCCGCTCCACGAACTCAATGCTGTCGATGCGCTGAATCTCGCCGCTGGACTCGCTGCGCATCAAGGTATTGAACTTGCCGACCAGCACCTGCCCCGGCAGAGCGCGGTCAATCATGCGAGCGAGTTCAATCGTCACCTGGCCGACCAAATAGCTGAAGGAGGTGGGGTTCAGGCCTTCGCTTTGATAGAACTCGTAGTGCGAACCCACATGGAAGGCCGCGCGCAGCTGCGGCACCGACTCGGGCCGCTTGGCACGCTCACGCGCCAAGGCGTTGTCGGCCAAGATGAACTGCAAAAGTTGATACAGCTCGACATTGGCCTCGACACCGCGCATGCGGTTCCAGATGTAGAAGCCGTCGCCGGTGGTGGTGCGGGCGAAGTTGATATTGATCTCGCGATCCAACAGCTTGGCGTAGGCGGCATTCACCGAGCAGGACAAGCTGTTCAGCTGCACCACCTGTTGCAAAGGGCTGAGCAGCGAGAAACCCACCGCGTCGAACAGAATCACCGCCCGGTCTTCCACCAGGCGAATGCCATAGCGCGCCACGATGGCGGCCGTCAGCTCCAGGCCCAGGCCGAGTTCCGGCGAGAAGGGCAACTCAATCAGCTGCGGCTGCAGGCCCAGCTCGGCGGCCACCTGCTCGAACTGAGCCTCGGGCAGATGGGTCGGATGGGCCAACAACTCATCCAGCACGCGGCTGCGGCGCCTTGCCTCTTGTGCATCGGGGCTGGATTGGCTGAATTCGGTCAGCAAGGGGTGCGGTGCCACCAGCAAGCGCAGGCCGCTGGGCACCGGGCTCCAGGCAAAAATCAGGTTTTCGCCCAAGTCCCAAAGGGCGTAGAGGCGCTGGTCCAGCACCACGATATGGTCGCGCGCCTGCGCCTCGCTCAGGCCGCTAGGCAAGGCGTACGCCATGAAGCCGTCAAGCCAAGACCTGCGCTTGCGGATTTCGTCTGTCACTCTTTTCCCCTGCCTCTGACTGGATGCGCCAGGGCTGCTGCGCCGCTGAAATACGGCGCCAGCTGCCCTCAAGCGCTGTTTGGATCAGGGGGCATTGTCGGGTATGACTTATGACAGCTTCTAGGGATCAAACCGAAGCGCAGCAGCAGGGCTGACATGCGCGCGCTGTGGCTGCGCTTCGGCTCGACCCCAGAGGATGGGAAAGCAGGCTCTTGCCCGCGTCTTCAGACACGGCGCGCGCTGTTCTTGGCGGGCTTGGCGGCGGCCAGCATTTGCTGCTGCATTTGGCTGTTCATGCTCAAACCGGTCACCACCACGCGCGGCAGTTGCACCACTTGCAGGGCCGGTGCGGCCTTGGCGCTGATGACCACGCGGGGCAGCTGGGTCACTTCGGTTTGCGGCGCAGCCTGTGACAAGGTGCTAAAGCCCAGAGCGGCGACGGCAAAAAGGGTCTTGGTGAGGATTTGTTGGCTTGACATGATGGGTTCTCCTTGAATTGAGTCACTGGGTACGAAGTCGTTTTCGGCTTCGTTGGACTCATTGTGCGAAAGCCCACAGGCGCCCGCCTTCGCCTTGCGACGAACTGCCAGCCCGGGCGTTTGGCTTGCGGCTGAGCGCGACGAAGGGTTTTCCCTAGAATTCGTGCACAGCATCAGGACCTCGCAAGTCCAAGAGATTGCCCAGTCCAAGTGCTGGCGCCCTATGATGGCGGGTTGCCTCGCCTATTTGCCGACCATGACCGACCCCACACCCTTGCCGTTTGAAGTGCCGATGATCCGCGTGCGGGGGGCGCGCACCCACAATCTGAAGAACATCGATGTAGACCTGCCGCGCAACAAACTGGTGGTGATCACCGGCCTGTCGGGTTCGGGCAAGTCCAGCCTGGCCTTTGACACCTTGTACGCCGAGGGCCAGCGTCGCTACGTCGAGAGCTTGTCGGCCTATGCGCGCCAGTTCTTGCAGCTGATGGACAAGCCGGATGTGGACGTCATCGAAGGCTTGTCGCCGGCCATTTCCATTGAGCAAAAGGCCACCAGCCACAACCCCCGCTCGACGGTCGGCACCGTCACCGAAATCCACGACTACCTGCGCCTGCTCTACGCTCGCGCCGGCACGCCCTTCTGCCCCGACCACCAGCTGCCGCTGGAAGCGCAAAGCATCAGCCAGATGGTGGACGCGGTCTTGGCCATGCCGGAAGACAGCAAGCTGATGCTGCTGGCGCCGGTGGTGCGCGACCGCAAGGGCGAGTTCCTGGACCTCTTCGAGGCCATGCAGGCGCAAGGCTATGTGCGCTTCCGGGTGGATGGCGTCACCGTCGACGCACCGGACTTCCCGGCGCTGAAAAAAGCCGAGAAGCACGATATCGACGTGGTCATCGACCGGGTCAAGATCAAGGCCGAGAGTGCCGACTCACTGCGCCAGCGCCTGGCCGAGAGCTTCGAGGCCGCCTTGCGTTTGGCCGAGGGCCGTGCGCTGGTGCTGAATATGGACAGCGGCAAGGAGCAGATTTTCTCCAGCAAGTTCGCCTGCCCGATCTGCAGCTATTCGCTGCCGGAGTTGGAACCCCGCCTGTTCTCCTTCAACTCACCGGTGGGGGCCTGCCCCTCTTGCGAGGGCTTGGGCCAGATGACGGTGTTCGACCCCGAGCGGGTTGTCGCCTTCCCCAGCTTGAGCCTGGCCAGCGGCGCGGTGAAGGGCTGGGACCGTCGCAATGCCTACACCTTCTCGATGCTGGAGGCAGTGGCGGCACATTACCAATTCGACATCGATCTGCCTTTTGAGGAATTGCCCGAGACGGCGCGGCAAGCGCTTTTGTATGGCTCGGGCACGGACGAGATTCAGTTCGTCTACCAGGCCGAAAGCACGGCCGCCGGTGGCGGCACCAAGAAGCGCGCGGTGAAACGCTCGCATCCCTTTGAAGGCATCCTGCCGAATCTGCAGCGACGCTTCAAGGAGACCGACTCCAGCGCGGTGCGTGAAGACCTGGCCCGCTATATGGCGCCCAAGAAGTGCCCGCATTGCGAGGGTTCACGGCTGCGCCGCGAGGCCCGCAATGTCTTGCTGCAACCGGCCGATGCGGCTGCGGGCGAACAGGGGCGGCCGATTTATGAGGTCGAGCATTCCACCCTGCGCGACTGCCTGCACTATTTTGAAGGCCTGAAGCTCAAGGGCGCCAAGGCCGAAATCGGCGACAAAGTGGTGCGCGAGATCACCTCACGGCTGCGCTTCTTGAACGATGTGGGCCTGAACTATCTGAGCCTGGACCGCAGCGCCGACACCTTGTCGGGCGGCGAAGCGCAGCGCATCCGCCTGGCCTCGCAGATCGGCTCCGGCCTGACCGGGGTGATGTATGTGCTGGACGAGCCCTCCATCGGCCTGCACCAGCGCGACAACGACCGCCTGATCGCCACCCTGCGCCGCCTGCGCGACCTGGGCAACTCGGTGCTGGTGGTGGAGCATGACGAAGACGCCATCCGCGCCGCCGACTATGTGCTGGACCTGGGGCCAGGTGCTGGTGTGCACGGCGGCCACATCATTGCGCAGGGCACGCCGGCCGAGGTGGCCGCCAACCCCGCCTCCTTGACCGGGCGCTATCTGTCCGGCACTGCCAAGATCGAGGTGCCGCGCGAGCGCCACCGCGTGCCGGCCGATGCCGAGCACAAGTCACTGAAAATCATCAATGCGCGCGGCAATAATTTGAAGGGCGTGACGGTCGAGATCCCGGTGGGCCTCTTGACCTGCGTGACCGGGGTGTCCGGCTCCGGCAAGAGCACCTTGGTCAATGACACGCTCTACACAGCGGTGGCCAAGAAGATCTACCAAAGCCATGCCGACCCCGCGCCGCATGATGAGATCGAAGGGCTGGACGCTTTCGACAAGGTCATCAATGTGGACCAGTCGCCGATCGGCCGCACGCCGCGATCAAATCCCGCCACTTACACCGGCTTGTTCACGCCCATACGCGAGCTGTTCGCCGAGATGAACACCGCACGCGAACGCGGTTACGGGCCAGGCCGCTTCTCCTTCAATGTGGCCGGTGGTCGCTGCGAGGCCTGCCAAGGCGATGGCGTGCTGAAGGTGGAGATGCACTTCCTGCCGGATGTTTACGTGCCTTGCGACACCTGCCACGGCAAGCGCTACAACCGCGAAACCCTGGAAGTGCTCTACAAGGGCAAGAACATCACCGAAGTGCTGGCGATGACCATCGAGGATGCGCATCAGTTCTTCAGCGCGGTGCCGACCTTGGCGCGCAAGCTGCAGACCCTGCTGGATGTGGGCCTGGGCTATGTGAAGCTGGGGCAAAGCGCCACCACGCTCTCGGGCGGCGAGGCGCAGCGGGTCAAGCTGGCACTGGAACTGAGCAAGCGCGACACCGGCCGCACGCTCTACATCCTGGACGAGCCGACCACCGGCCTGCACTTTGCCGACATCGCCTTGCTGCTGAAGGTTTTGCACCAGCTGCGCGACGCGGGCAACACCATCGTGGTGATCGAACACAACTTGGACGTCATCAAGACGGCCGACTGGTTGATCGATATGGGCCCCGAGGGCGGCTCAGGCGGCGGGCAATTGCTGTTGGCCGGCACCCCTGAGGACTTGGCCGCTCATGAAGGCAGCCACACCGGTCGCTATCTGAAGGCCTTGTTGCGTTGAACTGGCTGCGCTAAGCGCCGATTGAAGCGCTGAAAAGACGAAGGGGCCTCGATGAGGCCCCTTTCTTTTGTTGGGTGTTTAGATGCGACGGCGACGGGCCACAAAACCCACGGCCAAGAGGCCTGCCATCAGCATCGCCCAGGTGCCAGGCTCGGGAATGCCGGGCACGACGGGTGGCACCGGCGGCACCACGGGTGGATCGACCGGAGGCACGGTCAATGTGCCGGGCGGCAATGAAGGCACCGCAATACCTCCAAAGCCGGGGCTTGGGCCGGTGAAGCCAGCGCCGGTGGGCGGCAAAGAACTGATATCAAAGCCTTCGTTATTGCCGCTGGCAATCTGTGAAAAGCTATTCGCCGGGCTCGGTGTGGCTGTTGGCATTGGCCCCGCTGCAGGAGGGTCGATCTCCAGCGGTGTTTGCGGGTCTGCGATCTCTTGATGCGCCGAAGCCACCGTGCTGCCACCGGCCGCGGCCTTGGGGCTCATGCGCTGAATGCGGCTGACATTGCGGCAGACGGTGGGCACCAAGATGCATTGGCCGTCTTCGCAGTAGACCAGTCCACGCTCTTCATATTGCTGCGTCCATTTGGCCCGGCTGACGGTCTTGCAAACGCTGTTGGCGCCGAAGTGCATATCGCGGATTTCACTGCCGTACTGCGCTTGGCCCTTGATGGCGTCGCGCTGAATCGTCACCAGCTCGTCGTAATCCCGCTTGAGCATGCGAGCCTTCAGGCGAGCGCGGGCCGCAGCAGGAATGTCTTGATACCGATCCACGGCCGCAACCACATCACCCATAAAGGGGTTCACGCCGGGCTTGTCCCAAGAACAATGCGGCAAGACATTGCCGGAGGCTGCGCCGGCAGCCGCGAAAGCAATAGATGCAAGCAAGGACATGGATAGATTTCCGATTAACAACAAGATGCCGCTCAACCAACATTCGCGCCGCCTGCGACAGAACAAGCGCGAAAGCAAGATGGGAAAAGCCCTGCTTTTTCCACGATGCGCAATATCGACAGTGTACTAACCCTGGTATTCGATTGGATCGCGTCACTTGAGGCGCTCCCCCTAGCTTGGTGCGGTTTTCACGGTTTTCCCTGGCTTTGCAGGCACCCAAGCATGTCGGCGACTGTCGACTCGGCCTTGCCGGTCAGTTCAGAGCCATCGAAAGCAAATTTTTCGCGTCCGCGGGCGAGGCTCTAACAGCGGCCGCGCATTTCGCTGCTATCGTGCCTGGGCTTCGCTCCGACCCCCGCACCGACTCCATGAATCCGGCCTCTGCCCCCTATGTGATCTATGTTGAAGACGACAGGATCAATATCGTCCTGATGGAAGAGGTGTTCCGGCGTCTACCGGGCTGGCGTCTGGAATGCGCCGAAGATGGTGCGCAAGCCTTGACCTTGTTGTCAGAAGACCAGCCAGACTTGGTCTTGATCGATATGAATCTGCCCGATATGACGGGGCTGGATTTGCTGCAAAAACTTCGCGCCGAGCCTGCGAGCGCCCAGCTGCGCTGCGTCGCCTTATCGGCCGACGACTTGACTGAGCAGGTAGAGGCGGCACTTCAGGCCGGTTTCAGCGACTATTGGCTCAAACCTATTGATGTGGAACGCTTGGCCGAGAGTCTCAAAGCCACCCTGCCCCTGGTGTCGCTTGAGTTGAAGTCCACATTTTGATTGCCGTCGAGTCAGGCGGTTCGCACTGAAGGCTCAATCTCACCGCTGACTGCCTCGCCTCAAAACGCTGCGTGCTGCGGCAGGCAGAAAAAAAGGCCCGGGGATACCGGGCCTTCATTGGGGTGCACTCAATCGCGCGGCTTACTTCAGATGGCTGTTGATCAGCTTGGTCATCTCGAACATATCAGCCTTGGCCTTGCCGAAGATTTCCTTCAGTGCGGCGTCGGCAACGATGATGCGCTTTTGCACTTCGTCTTGCAGCTTGTGCTTCTTGATGTATTCCCAGACCTTTTTGGTGACATCGGTACGCGGCAGCGGCGCTGCGCCCACGATGGCTGCCAAAGCGGCGCTAGGTGTCAGTGCCTTCATGAAGGCCGCGTTCGGCGTGCGCTTCTTGGCAGGAGCGGCAGCCTTTTTGGCGGCCGGAGCCTTCTTCGCTGGAGCGGCCTTCTTGGCCGGCGCGGCAGCCTTCTTGGCCGGAGCCGCGGCTACTTTCTTTGCCGGAGCGGCTTTCTTGGCCGGAGCCGCTTTCTTAGCGGGTGCGGCCTTCTTTGCAGTTGCCATTTCAATTCTCTCCATCAAAAGTTGTTGATGTGCCGGGTCCGGGTGAAGGCCGCATAAGCCTTCAATTCTCTCTAGCACCTAGCGAGATGAATGGTACTGCTGGCCCCTGGCATTGAGAAGCCATAGAGCCCCAAAGAAGGCGCTATCTCACAGGGAATTACCCGCTGTTTACCCTTGGTGTCGCGCACTTGCATCACTTCCTGGCCCATTGTTCGGGCCTGCCGCAGGGTCAGTGGCGATGGGCGGGCAGCTGCCACAGGCCTGGGCTCGACCTGCGCTCACGCTCAGTCCGATTGAATTGCGCGTTATTAATCGCCGGCCGCAAACAGAAGTCGGCTGCGTTCAGCCCATTACTTTTCGGACTCGTAAGACAAGAGCGCGGTGGTTTCCCATTCAAGCGCCCGACCGTTTTCCAGATAGGGCGCAAAGCGCGCCGTTCGGATGTCATGCAAAGCCTGCTGGTCCAGGCGCGCGAAACCGGATGACTTCTTCAGGCTGACTTCTTTCAATTGACCCTGCGCATCCACCACGATGCGCAGATGCACCACGCCGGACTCACCCAAACGACGCGACTGCAAAGGCACGGTCAAGCTCGGTTCGCGCAAATAGCGCACAGCGCTGGGCGGAATCTGCTTGGGGCTGGTCGACTGAACCGGCTCGGGCGCCGCGATCGCGACAGGCGCAGAGACGGGCGCGGTGGTGCGCACGGGTTGCTCCGCTGGCACCTGGACTGCCGCGACCAACCGTGACTCGCTGGGCACTGGCGGCACATCAAGTGCCACGATCACCGACGGCACTTTGGGTATGTATTGCATCGGGCTGGCTTGCGCCAGCACCGGCAAAGGCTTGGGCAGCGCAGGCTTGGGCTGTGCTGGGGCCGCAATGATGCTCAGTTGGACCGGGCGCACCTGCGGCGGCTTGGAATGAACGGGGGCCAGGTAGAACAAGGCCAGAGCCAGCGCGACGTGCAGCCCGAGGACCGCCAACATCATGCCCGGTCGCCTCCGCGTCCCCCATTCATTGCCAGGTCGGATCGGTGCGAAGGGCAACTCGGCTGGCGCCGCAGCTGCCTTGGCCCCGGCTGCTGCGGCAGGCGCTGGGGAGGAGTCAGCCAGGCGCCAGTACTTGGGCCCCGAGGTGGAAACTGCAGCGAGGGAGGTGGTCACGGCAAAAGCTCTGGCAGCGAAGGCAAATAGGGAGAGGCAATAAACAGTCGTAGCAATCGGTGTTGAGAGCACGCAAGGACTGAGCCTTAGCCCGCCTCCAAACACTTCGCCATTTATCGTAACACTAATGCGAACGATTGCTATTTGCATATTTGGCTTTCGCCCAGCCCTGTGCGAAAGCCAGAACGAAAAAACCCCAGGCACCTCAAAGGGTGACTGGGGTTGGGGGCGCCAAGCACAGGGGGCTCAGCCCCTCGACTTCAAGCTCTAGCGCTTAGCGGGTTCCGCAGGCTTCAGCGCATTCCGCAGGCTGCAGGCTGCAGCGCATGTCAGCGGTTTTCAGCAATCTTCGGTGCGGTGCGCAAGCTCAGCACCATGGTGACCGCCAAGATCGCCACCACCACACCCAAGGACATCAGCACCGGGATCTTGATCACGTCGATCAGCATCATCTTGGTGCCGATGAAAGCCAGCACCACCGCCAGACCATAGCTGAGCAAATGGAACTTGCTCGCCATCGCCGCCAACAAGAAGTACATGGCACGCAAGCCCAAAATCGCGAAGATGTTCGAGGTCAGCACGATGAAGGGGTCATTCGTGATGGCGAAGATGGCCGGAATCGAGTCCACCGCAAAGATCACATCGGTCATGCCCACCAGTGCAATCACCAGCAACAGGGGCGTGGCCAGACGCTTGCCGTTTTCCATCGTGAAGAAGCGCTCGCCATCAAAGTTCTTGCTGACCGGCATGGTGCGACGCAGCAGCTTCAAAGCGGGGTTGCTTTCCAGATCAGGCTCTTGACCTGCGGCCCACCACATCTTGATGCCGGTGATCAGCAAGAAGGCGCCGAACAAATACAGCACCCAATGGAACTCGGCGATCAGCCAGCCGCCGACCAGAATCATGACCGTGCGCAGCACGATGGCGCCGATGATGCCGTACATCAGCACCCGCTTCTGGTACGCCGCCGGCACCGAGAAGTAGGTGAAGATCATCAAGAAGACGAAGATGTTGTCGACGGCCAGTGATTTCTCAATCAGATAGCCGGTCAAAAACTCCAGCGCGCGGGTATTGGCCAGCGCCACATCGCCGGTGCTGTCCTTGATGGCCCACCAGAACAAACCATTGAAGGCCAAGCTCAGCGCCACCCACACCAGCGACCAATTGATAGCTTCCTTGACCGAAACCTCATGCGCACCCTGCTTGCGCAGCACGACGAAGTCCACGAACAAGGCCACCAGCACGGAGCCACCGAAGAAAAACCAAAGCCAAAGAGGTGCGATCGTATCCATTGCTTTCCCGCATTAAGAGACCAGACAAAACACGCGCATGCACATCAGAGCACAGACGCGGCTACATGTCGAAAGGTCTTGCGGGACGGTGTGAAGCAAGTTGCTGAAAGCGTTTGTCTTCAATCACCGGCTGCGGGGCCCGGGCATCTTCACAGACACCGTACTGACGGGCGGCCGCCACGGCCTGCGCCGCGTAGCTACTCCCCTTTCGGAAGCCCGCATTCTGCCATGCATAGGCAAGACCTGACCCGGTTTAGGGAAAAACCTCCATCTCAAGCCAAGGCATTTGTTCACGCCACCCCTGTATGCTTGCGCGCATGAAGACACTTGTGCGTTGGCTTTTACTGGCCGCAGCGCTGCTGCTGGTGGCTCATCTCTACCCCGGCGTGGAGGTGAAGTCTTTCACCTCGGCGCTGATTGCTGCCATGGTGCTGGGCCTGCTCAACACCTTGTTGCGCCCCATCTTGGTACTGCTGACCTTGCCGGTCACGGTGCTCAGCCTGGGCCTGTTCTTGTTCGTCATCAATGCCCTGATGTTCTGGGCGGCGGCGAATTTGCTGGACGGCTTCGCAGTGGCGGGCTTTTGGGCCGCCTTGATCGGCTCACTGATCTACAGCTTGTGCGGCATGTTGATCGATATCGTCATCGAGCGGCTGTTCCCGCCACTCGACTGACTGCCTCACTCAGTTCGGCAACTCGGCGCCGGGCGGCACACCGCGCGGGTACATGTCTTCCAGCATCTGGCGACGCTGATACGAGAGCGTGCGCAGGCGTGAGTCGATCACCGCGGCTTCGATCTGGTCGGCATCACGACCGCGCGACTGCCGCAAGCCCGAACGCAAGCGATCGATCGCGCCGTTCAAGTCCCCCATGGCCGCACGGGCCTCGCCTTGGGCGCGCACCGATCGCAGCGGCTGATCGAGCCGGGTCCAGAGCTGGCCCAGATGCGTCCAGGCAGAGGCATCCATCGGATAGATGCTGACAAAGGTCTGCAAGGCCTCGGCCGCTTCACGCGCCGAAGCCAGATTGGGGTCCACCATGGCCAAGCCCGCTTGCTGCATCAAGAGCGCGCGGGACTTTTCTGCGGCCAGCGGACGCAAGGCCGCGAAACCATCGGCCGCCTGGCAACGTGCCTGGGCCAATTCGGCACGCAAGTAACGCAGCATTCGAACTGCGCGCTCGTCACTGCCAATCAGTTGCAGCGTCAGCTCAGCACTGCGCAAGGCGTTCTCGGCGCGCCCGTAGTCGCGCATCTTGATCGAGGCCAGCGCGCTGGCATAGCGTGCCCCCAATTGTTCAAAGCCCTTGCTTGAACTATCGCCCGCCCGCAACTCGCGTGCGCCAGCATCGTAGTCTTGCAAATGCTTCCAGGCCTCGGCGCGCGGGTCCATCAAGACACGCGAGCGTGCCGCCATCAAAGCATGCTCGGCCGCCCCCTCGGGCCGGTTGTAGGCCTCGGTGCCCATGCGAGTGCGCGCGTCACCAATACGCTCGGTGGTCAAAGGGTGAGAGCGCAAGTAAGGATAAGCGCCCGAGTCCATCAAATGGTTGGCCTGCTCCATGCGCTCAAACATGCTGAACATGCCCGAGGGTGCATAACCCGCCTGACTCAGCACCGAAAAACCCACCCGGTCCGCCTCGCGTTCCATATCGCGCGAAAAGCTCAAAGAGGCTTGCGCAGCGGCCGCCTGGCTACCGACGATGGCGGCGTTCGCCACATCGGGGCTGCCCGAGCGCGAAGCCACGATCAGCCCGGCGATCAAGCCAGCCAGCGCCAGCATGCTGTTGCGCGAATCACCGGCCAGCCGCCGCGCGATATGGCGCTGCGTGACGTGGGACAACTCATGCGCCAAGACCGATGCCAGCTCATCGCGCGAGCCGGTCATGGCAATCAAACCCAGATGCACACCCACAAAGCCGCCCGGCAGGGCAAAGGCATTGATGCTGCGGTCGCGCACCAGAAAAGTTTCCCAAGCAAAGCGGTCTTGGGTTTCGTCGCCGATATTGCCCAGCTGCTTGGCCGTCTTCACCAAGGGCGCCCAGGTCGCTTGCACATACTCCAACAGGAGCGGGTCATCCAGATAGTCGGGGTCTGGGCGGATCTGGCGCATCACCTGATCGCCGATGCGCCGTTCGGTACCCACATCCAGATCCTGGGAAACCGCGTCACCTAAAGCGGGCAGATTGACCTGGGCATAGCCGGCCGGGAAACCCAAATTCAAAACCAGCGCCGCAAGCAGACTCACCGCTGCGCGGGGGGGGCGACGCATCAAACCGACCGATCGTTTCAACAATACAGACTCCAGCGCTGACAAGCCTCTCTATGATGAGGCCAGAATCGTTTCCCAATTGTTGCCGCGCTCAAGCGGCCACCCCAGATATGACTTCCGAACTGACGCATTTTGATGCCCAAGGCCAAGCCCAGATGGTTGACGTGGCGGCCAAAGACGTGACCCATCGCATCGCGGTGGCCGCCGGTCGCATCAGCATGCAACCCGCCACCTTGGCCCTGATCGTAAACGGCAATGCCAAGAAGGGTGATGTGCTGGGCATCGCCCGAATCGCCGCCATCCAAGCTGCCAAGCGAACGGCCGACCTGATTCCGCTCTGCCACCCGCTGCCGCTGACACGGGTGACGGTTGATTTTGAAATCGACAGCGCCGCCAATGCCGTGCTGTGCCGCGCTCAGGTGGAGACTCTGGGCCGCACCGGTGTTGAGATGGAAGCGTTGACCTCGGTGCAGATCGGCCTGCTGACCATTTACGACATGGTGAAGGCGGCCGATCGTGGCATGGTCATCAGCGATGTGCGCGTGCAAGAAAAGCATGGCGGCAAGAGCGGCGACTGGTCGGCGCCCTGATCACCCAAGCTGCCGCTGATCAGCCAAGTCAGCGCAGCTCACGCCAGTTGTAATCGCGCTGCGCAGGCTGGCACTGGAAGGGCTGCAGCGCACCGGGCGGCAGCGACTCCGCACATTCGGCCAGCCACTCAGTGCTCGACGCATTGCGGAACTCGCGCAAGCGCTCCACCACATAGCGCGCCTTGTCGGTCTCACCGACTGCGTGCAAAGACTTGGCCCAGGCCATCATCAGCCGCGCATCGATCAAGTTATGCGCAGTGCGCTGAGCCGCCGCCAGAGCTTGCGGCCCAGGCGCCAAAGAGGTGGCAGCGGCATAGTCAGCCTGGCTGGCAAACAAAAGCCCGGCCTGGCCGGCCGCTATGCGCTCGCTCAAGGGGGCGGCGTTTTCCGAGGGCACATAGATCTCCACCACACGCAGATAGTCGCGCAAGGTGAACAAGCTCGCCGCCACCATCAAGGCGCCGCCCAGCTGCCAGGGCCAAGCCGCGACTGGCGCTGAAGCATCGCGGCTTTCAGCGCCATCGTCGGGCGCGCCCAGCGCCAAGCCAAAAGCAAACGCTGTTGGCAAAAGGAAATAGGCGTACCACAGCGGGTACTCCAGCACGCTGTGCAGACCGATCATCAAGACCAGCATGAAGGCGCAGCGCCTGGCGATGGCGTCGTTGACGTTTTTGGCCTTCATGCTCATGCGCAAGGCCTGCCACAGCGACCATGTCAGCAAGCCCAGCACCAGGGCGCTGAGCGGCAAGCCCAGCTCCACTGCGAGTTGCATGACGATGTTGTGGGTGTGATCAAAAAAGGCAATCGGCCGGTTTGGGAAGGGCGTCATGCTCCAGGCCAGATTGAACTCCCCCCAGCCGACGCCGGTCAGCGGGTTGGCCTTCAGCAAAACCCAAGCGTTGGCGATGATGGCCAAACGCGAGGGCGAACCCGCCCCTTCTGCCAAGCGCGATTCAGCCCCCAGGGCATAGCCGCCACTATTGGCCCAAATGGACAAGAGCCACCAGCTCAAACCCAGCATCAGCGGCGTGGCCAAGAGGCTCAGCTTGGAGGCACGGCTCAGTTTGCGATCGAGCGCGCCCCAAACGGCCAAGATCAACACACCAATCACACCGGTGCGCGAAGCGCTCAAGACCACCGCCAGAATCAAGCCTGCCAACAGCAGTGGCAATGCCAGCGGGTGCCAGCGCCAGCCCGCGGCCTCTCGCGCCGCGGAGCGACTGGCCTCCGCCAAATAGACCGCCGCCACACAGGCCCACATCAACAAGCTGGCCAGATGATTCGGTTGGCGCAAATTGCCAACCGCGCGGCCCGGAATGCCTGAGCGCGCAATCACCTGCCCATCGGCCAAAGCCGGCCAGAACACCTGAACCAGACTGACCACCAGACTCAAGATCCCCGCCAAAAGCAGGCCCCAGCACAAAGCCTCCAGCCAGCGCACGCGCGCTTGCGAGCCAAGACCTTGCCCGGCCAACAAGAGCAACATGGCCGCCAACAAGGTGCCACTGCTGGCCAGCGCCAGTCCCATCGGCAGGCGACCCCAGAGCCAAGACATGCAAGGGGCCAAGACCAAAAGCGCCAATGCCACGGCGGCTGGACTGAGGCGCCAGCGGGGCGCGCAGCCCGGCGTCATGCACGCCATCACCAAGCCCCATCCGACCCAAGCGCTCAACTGATTGAACAGCGTGGCCGAAGGCGTCAGGTTGTAGGCCAAGAGCGGCGCCAGGCCGCAGGCCAGCAGCATGGCCGGCAAGGCCCAGGGATTGATAGGTGGCAGCGCAAGCGGGGCGGCGCTGAACAGAGTGTGTTGCGGCTGAGTCCTAGACATGGGGCCGAATCATCACACGAACGGACAGCCCCCTGACTCAGGTCCAGCCCGATCCGGCCTCGCCTGCAAACTCAAGGAAGCACGCGGCACATGCCCATATCGCAACGCACCCGCAGGCTGTAGGCAGCGCATTGCACGGTGAAGCTCTCAATCACGCCTTCGCGCGTGAGCAGCCGGGACATGGGGCGCTCGCCATTCGGACCCAAGCATCCGGCCTCTTTGGCGGCACGCTCGGCTTCATAGTCAAATCGGCTGGGACGGAGTTTGGCCTCGGGGGCGGCGGGCGTTTGAGCATGGGTTTGCGCTTCGATTTGCGCGGGCTTCTCTGTTGAAGTCTGCGCCTGCGCAGGCGCAGAAACTGGATCAGAGGGCTGCGCCGCCACTTGAGCAGCGACCGGGTAGCTCTCGGCGGCGCTCACAGGCGCAGACACCGCGAGGGCTGTTTCAGTCGGCATCGGGGCCACGGCAGCGGCGGGCGGCGCAGCCTCGCCGCTCTTCATCAAAGGGCTGCCCACCAACTGAGTTTCCATTACCCCAGCGCGGCCGGTGGCTGCATCCACGCTGTGCAGGCGCGAGCCGGCGCTGAGCAGGCCCATCTTCACCTCTTGCCAAACAAAGCTGGGCTCACCTGCGCGGGTGGTGAGCGTCAGGGTGTGGGTGTTCTCCCCTTTGGACACCAGCTGATGCTCGCCCGCGTCCACATCAGCCACCACAAAGGTCTTGCCCTTGGTCGTGCCGGCGGGTCGGCCGTCCACCAAAAGCTCAAGCCCGACCAAGGTGCCCAGGAATTCATTGCGGTAGATATAAATGCGCGACTGCTGGGCCGGCACCTCAAAGCGCTTCACGGCCGCCTCCTGGCCGGGCCCCGCCGGTTTCACGCTCGCGCAGCCCGTCAAAAGGGCAAGCGAGAACAGTCCCAGCGACACGAAAAACTTGAACAAATGATTCGAGGTCATGGCCTTTGTGCCGAGCGGCATCCAAGTGTTGAGGCAGCGGCGAGTGTAGGCCGCGGCATCCAGCCCTTCGCCGCAGATGACTCACGGGCCTGCGCTGAAGCATGCAGAAATACCGCCAGCAAGACCTGACCCCTCCTTGCTGAAATTCGGCTTGACCCTTTCTGTCAACGTGTACTACTATACTAGTACACATAAGGAGCAGCCGTGAGCGCCGATGCCTTTCAATTCTTCAGCATCAACACCGGGTCGACCGAACCGATCTACCGGCAGTTGGTCGAGCAAGTACGACGCCGGGTGGCCAGTGGCCATCTGATAGCGGGGCAGGAAATCCCCTCGGTGCGCGAAGTGGCGCAAGCCTTGGCCGTGCACCCCATGACCATCTCCAAGGCCTACAGCCTGCTCGAGGCGGAAGGCCTGCTGGAGCGCCGCCGCGGCCTTGCCATGCGCGTGGCTGCCCAGCACAAGAAAGCACAACCGGCTGCCGAGCGCATCGCCTTGCTGCGCCCCAGCCTGGAACGCGCCGCCGCCGAGGCGCAACAACTCGAAGTGCCTGCCGCGCAAGCACTGCAATTGTTCGAACACATCCTCAAACAGGGAGACACCCCATGAACGCCGCCACCATGCCCAGCTCTGCCTCCTTGGATCCAAGCGCTTCAGATACCTTGCCCAGCGCCAGCGCGGTGTTGAGCCAGCTGTGTCTGAGCTACGGCTCGCAGTCGGTGCTCAAAGACCTGGACTGGCGTCTGCTGCCCGGCCAGGTGGTGGGTCTCTTGGGCCGCAATGGCGCGGGCAAGACCAGTTTGTTGGAGGCGCTGCTGGGCCTGCGCGAGGCCCAGTCAGGCTCGGCGCAGCTGTTCGGCCAGAACGCGCTTGCCCTGGACGATGCGGCCCGCGCCCGCATTGGCTATGTGCCTCAGCAGAGCGACTTGTTCGAAGCCTTCAGTCCTGCGCAACTGCTGAGTTACTTCAAGAGTTTTTATCCGCGCTGGAACGAAGCCAAGGTCGAGGGCCTGATGTCGCGCTGGGACATCGCTCGCGACAAGCCCATCGCCAAGCTCAGCGGCGGCCAGCAGCAGCGCCTGTCCATCATCCGCGCCCTGGCCCATGAACCCGATCTGCTGGTGCTGGACGAGCCAGTGGCCAGCCTGGACCCAGCTGGCCGGCGCGACTTCTTGCGCGAGCTGATCGAGCAGGTGCTGGATCGCGGCACCACGGTGGTGTTCTCCACCCACATCTTGTCGGATCTGGAGCGTGTCGCCTTCAATGTGGCCTTCTTGAAGAGCGGGCGCATCGGCTTGCAAGCACCGCTGGATGAATTGCTCGACGAAGTGCGCGCCTTGAGCGGCCCCAGCGCGGTGATCCAAAGCCTGATCCAAGCGCAAGGCCTGAGCTGCTTGTCTCGCAGCCCGCTGGAAGCCGGCCATGAACGCTGCCTGGTGCGCCAAGCGCCGCAGGCACAGGCACAGATGCAAACGCTCACCCTGCCCGCGCAGATCAGCAGCCAGTCGGTGAATCTGGAAGACCTCTTCATGGAGTTGACCTGAACATGAGCGCACTTCAACAAAGGCTTTGGGCGCCGTACAGCCCGATTCTGCTGGCCCCCTTACGCCAACGCCGTCACACCGGGGAGTTGTGGATCTGGTTGGGACTGTTGGCGCTCATCTTGTTGCTTGCACTGGGCTTGGGGGTCAGCAAGGGCTGGGCGGCCGCGCGCCTCGTGCTGGGCATTGCCGCCTTGCCGTCCCTGCTGATTCTTTGGTGCATCAGCTTTTCCAGCCTGCAGCAACAGAATCATCCGAACGCTGCCCGCCTGGTGCCCGGCCATGTGGCACGGTTGCGGCGCTGCGCGGTCGGGCTGCTGTTGGCGCTGACCCTGCTGGTGACGGTGCTCTATGGCCCGGTGACCGACAGCCCGCTTCTCTGGGCTTTGGGGACGGCCACCACGCTGGTGATCTTCGCCATCTGCTTGCGGTGGTGGTGGCTGTGGTTCGGGATCTGGATCCTTCCCAGCCTGGGCTTCTTGTGGCCCTTCAACAATCTTTTTGCGCTGCTCTGGGGTGGCATGAAACAGTGGTACGTGCAACAGCCCGCCAGCTTGGCCGGCCTGGCCCTGCTGGTCTTGCCCTGGCTGTTGTCTCGCCTCTTGCAAGAGGGCGGCGCCAGCCACCGCGGTAACTACACCCGGCAAGCCCAAATGCGCAAGATCTTCAACAATCAGCAGCAAAGCCTGATGACCCCCAAGTACACGGGGACGCTGGGCATGCGCTGCATGCGATTGTTCTCCTGGCCGCAACCGCTCTGGCATCAGTACCTCTTGCGCCATGCCAGGCCCGAAGCCCGCAGCGCATTGGCCCGCGCCGAGCTGGTCTACCTGGGCAATTTGCACTGGACCTGCTTCCTCGGCTCGATCAGCGTGGTCCTCACCCTGGTCGCACTCGGCGCTATCGCCGCCGAACTCTATACCGCGCCCAACTGGGCCTCATTGGCCAGTCAAGGGGGCTTGGGCCTGCACATCGGCATCGTCAGCATGGCCATCAATCCCTTGCTGGGCCTACCCGCCAATCTTTACCGCAGCCGGCGCGAGCAAAGCCTGCTGCTACTCTTGCCCGGAACACCACGCGGGCCGGCGCTGAACCGCCACATGGCGCGCCGCTTCTTGCTGCAGTTTCATTTGCACTGGGCCTTCGGCATGAGCCTGATCCTCTTGCTGATATCACTCGGCAGCGCCGCGCAAACAGCCAGCTATGTCGGGCTCTACGCTCTGTTGGCCACCTTGCCCATGGGCAGCCTGTTGCTGCGCGACTGGTCCAAGCAAGCCATGCCCAACCTGGCTGCGCTGGCCCTGCCCTTTGCGCTCGCGCCGCTTGGCGCGAGCGCCGCCTTCGGCCTGCATTGGCTGGGTCTGAGCCTGGGCTGGATTGCCGGCCTCAGCGTCTTGCTCTCTGCCTTGATGCTGGCTTGGCGCTGGCCCCGCTATGTGCGCAACAGCGCCAGCTATATGCCGGTCGGCCGCTGGGCCTGAGCGCGAAGCGCAAGATGCGGTTCAGGCAACACCCCGGTGCCCGAGCCGCTCCTCCCGCCTGAAGACCCAACCCACCAGCAGCAGCGACATCACATAGCAGGCCACGATGAACAGCACCCGCTCCGGCGCGGCATGGGCGGGCGCGGCTTCATAGGCAAAGACCGAGAAGTCCCAGGCCGCGTGAACCAACATCGGCAAAAGCAAGCTGCCGGACAAACGGCGCAGCAAATAAAAGCCGCTGCCCACGCAAAAAGCTAGCAGCACTTGCGCCAGAGCGATCGCACCAATGCCAAAGAACGCATTGGTGGCATGCATCAGGCCAAACAAAACCGAGCTGCCCAGCCAAACCCAAAGCTCGCGGCGAAAGCGGCCGCGCAAGGCGACGACCAGGATGCCGCGGGTCAGCATCTCCTCGCAAAAACCCACCAAAAGCATGGCCAGCGCCATCAAGGCCACGTGGCGCACGCTCAATGCAGCCCATTGGGTTGCAGCCATGGAGCTGACGATGACGCCCGCCACGGGCAGCAAGAGCAGGCACAAGACGCCCAGATAAGGCAGGCGCGACACTTCGTAAAAAGCCGCCCGCCACCAACCGGCGTAGTGAGCATAGGAGGCCATCGCCAGCGCGCCCAAGCTCAAAGGAAGAATGATGCCCTTGGGGATATTGGCTTCGAGCGCGACCGTTTTGTAGTCAATCTCGAACAGCAGCCAAGCGCCCATCACCAGCGCACAGTAGGCCACGAACACCAGGACGCCGACCCATGGGCGCGGGGGAATGCGAAATTCGGTCTCTGTCATAACGCCTCCAGTCCACAGCACTATACGTGCGGAACTTGGCCGGCGTGGATGAATGCGCTATGGCGGGAATGACCCTATGGCGGACCAGCGGCCTTAACGCAGCCAGCCAATGATTTGCGCCGCCTGCAGCGCGCCCGACATGCGCCGCACTTCGCGCCCTGCTTGCAGCTGGATCAGCGTTGGGATGCTGCGAATCGCGAAGCGGCTGGACAAATTCGGGCTCTCATCGCTATTGACCTTGACCAGCAAGACCTGACCCTTCAGTTGCTGGGCGGCGAGCGCAAACTGCGGCGCCATCTGCCGACAAGGGCCGCACCAAGGCGCCCAGAAGTCGACCAGCACCGGCAGCTCAGTGCCGCCCACCACCGCATCGAAGTTGCCGTCGTTCAGCTCAAGCACCTCGCCGCTGAGCAAGGCTTGGCCGCATTTGCCGCAGACCGGGTCTTGGGAGGCGCGCTCGTCGGGGACGCGGTTTTTGGTCAGGCAGTGCGGGCAGGTGATCAACATAAACAGCTCCTAGTGCATCCCAGCATGAGGCCCGGGCCGCGTTTTTCAAGGTGCGGCGGCCAGCGTGGCCTGCAAATGCGTCCCCACCTCTTGCAGGAAAGCGCGCACCCGCGCGGTCTGCCGCAGGTCCGGGTGAGTCAAAAGCCAGACCGGAGTGCTGACCTCGTTCAAGACCTCGGACACCGGCAGCAGATCAGGCTCATGGCCTTCAATCAAGGTCGGCAGCAAGGCCAAGGCTACGCCGGTGCGGGCCATGGCCACGGCGGGGTGCAGCAGATCAATGCGCATGACGATGCGCTCGTCGGCCACATGGTCCAACATCCAGCGATCAAAGAAGCGCGAGCGACGCTCGCGATCAAAGCCGATCCAGGGGTAGTGGGCGCATAAGTCCTCGACGGGCTGTACCGTTTGCGGCAGGCCCGGCGCGCCGCGTAGCGCGTAGACCCGCATGCGCACCTCGCCAACCTGGCGCCCCACCAAATGCTCCGGCACCACCCGGTTCATGCGCAGGGCCACATCGGCATCGCGCCGCGACATATCGACCAAATTGGAGTTCTCGTGCACCTCCACCTCAATGCCGGGGTGGCTGCGCCGAAACGCCGCCAAGGCCTCGGGCAAGAGATACAAGGTGGCGATGAAAGCGGTGGTCAGGCGCAAGCTGCCTTGCAGTTCCAGGTCGCGGCCCAGGATGCGGCGCTGCATCTCGGCAATGGCCGGGCGCATTTGGCGCGCCTGCGCCGCCATCAACTCGCCAGCTTCGGTGGGGGTGTAGCCCTGGCGCAAGCGATCAAACAAGCGCGCGCCCAGGCGCTGCTCCAAGGCATCCAAACGTCGCAAGACCGTGGTGTGCTGAACCCCCAGCGCCTTGGCCGCGCCATTCAGCGAACCTGCTTCGGCGATCGCCAAGGCATAGCGCAGATCGTCCCAGTTGAAGCCGAGATCGGCACCGCGCTCTGGGGAAATCTCGTTCACGTCCGTTGTGCTTTTTTGCATATTCACACTGCAATTTGACCCGTTGTCTGTGCTTTTTCGCAAACATACCATGCAGACCATGCCCGCAGCAAAAGCCAAAACCAAGCGCTGAAGTAACTCCCCATATGCAAACGCCCATCCGCCATCGCATGCCCCGCAGCCCCCTCGTGAACCACAGCCTCCGCCCCAAGCCGACGCTCAGCTGGGCTCAGCGCTATGCCGCTTGGTGTCTGCACCGCGAACTGCGCCAAGCCTTTCCCGGCCAACAAGCCGAGGCCCTGCGTCGCGCCCATTTCTGAATGGGCATTGATCCCCCCCCTGCCCCACTTCCACTGCCCCACTTCACTTCAGGAACCCGAGCCATGCCTCATCTTCACCTCAGCCTCAGCCCCGCCGTCGGCCGCGAACCCGATCTGGGACAACTCGCCCACGAGCTGACCGACTTGACGGCCCAGCACTTGAGCAAAGACCCGCGGCTGACGGCCGTGCGCTTCAGTCTGCTGCCGGCCACGCATTGGTTCATCGGCGCACGCTCCTTGGCCGCCGACACCCACGCCAGCTATCAGCTGGAAATTCAAGTCACGGCCGGCAGCAATAGCGAAGCGCAAATCGCCGCCTATCTGGCCGGGGTGCACCAGGCCATGGAAGCCGCGCTGGGCCTGGTACACCCGACCAGCTACACCGTCGTGCAGCAAATCCCAGCCCACGCCTGGGGCTATGGCGGGCGCAGCCAGGCGGAACGGCGGCTGAACAGCCAGGCGCAACAAGCCAGTCAAGTCCAATCCGCCTGATCTGCTTTTTCATCCGGCAAGATGCAGCGGGCCGATCAGTGCCAGAGCCCAATCCCTACGCGATCCTGATGCCGGCCCTGCTAGGCTGCGGCCCATGCAGATCTCCCGCGCCTCGTCGCAGCTCCCCTTGATTCAAAAACTGAGCCTGGCAGCCCTGAGCTGGGCGGCCGCCTGGGCCTTGATGCTGGGGTTGGACGGGCGCGTTGCCCTGGCCAATCTGACCCTGCTGCCGGTCTTGGCCACGGCCTTGGCCAGCTTGTGGCTGCCGCTGGCCAGCGCCATGGTCTGCAGCTTGCTGGCGGTGCTGGCCTTCAACTGGCGATTTGTGCCGCCGCAGGGCAGCTTGATGGTCAGCGGCCACGAGCACCTCTTGCTGCTCTTGAGCATGCTGAGCTTGTGCTGGATCACCAGCGTCTTGATGTCGCGCCTGCGTTGGCAGGCCGATCGCGCCGAAAGCCACGCCCAGCGCGCCGAGCAACTGCAGCGTTTTGGTGAAGCCCTGCGCGACAGCGCCTCGGCCCTGGACTTGGCGCCCGAGTTGGCTGCCGCCCTGCGCAGCCTGCTCGGCGCCGAGCCGCTGCTGGCCCTGCTGAGCAGCGACAGCTTGCCGGCACGCAACGACGACTCCACCTTGCTCTGGCTGGGCCCCACGCCCACGGCCGACCAGGTCAGTGGCCTGTGGCTGTGTTTGCGCACCGGCCAGGCCATGGGGCCGGGCTGCGGGAGGCATGAAGAACTGGCCGCCTGGTATCTGCCGCTGCGGGGCCGGCGCGCCAGCTTTGGCGCCGCCTACCTGCCGCTGCCCAGCGCCCAGCAGCCCGCAGACGCCGGCCTGCGCGCCCATGCCCAAACCCTGTGCGACCAGCTCGGCCTGGCCCTGGAGCGCCAAGCCACCGAACAGAGCGCCGCCCAGGCCTTGGGCGAAGCCAGCCAGCAAGCCACCCGCAATGCCCTGCTGGCCGCCATCTCCCACGACTACCGCACGCCGCTGGCCTGCATCATGGGCGCCGCCTCGGCCCTGCAGGAGCAAGACAGCAAGCTCAGCATGGCGCAAAGACAACGCCTGATCGGCACCATCCTGGACGAAACCCAATCGCTCAAGCGCATGACCGACAACAGCCTGCAACTGGCGCGCTTAGACGCCCCCGGCCTGCAGCTGAGGCTGGACTGGGAGTCGGCCGAAGACATCGTCGGCGCGGTGCTGCGCCGCGTGCGGCAGCGCTACCCGGAAGCCAGCAAACGCGTCAAAGCGCGCCTGGAACCCGGCCTGCCCCTGCTGCGCTGCGACGCCCTGCTCTTGCATCAGCTGCTCGACAACCTGATCGACAACGCCCTGGCCTATGGTCAAGCGCCAGGCAAAACTGAGAGCGGCCCCGTCGAGCTGCTGCTGCGCCAGATGGAGAACGAGACAGGCCAGCGCTTTGTGGTGCTGGCGGTGCGCGACCGTGGGCCCGGTGTCGACCCAGCCTGGCGCGACAAGGTTTTTGAGGTGTACCAGCGCGGCAGCCCCGGCGTGGCGCAAGAGAGCGCCAATCCGCGCGGCGCCGGCATCGGCCTGGCCGCTTGCCGCGCCATTGCCCGAGCCCATGGCGGCAGCATGCGGCTGCGCGCCCGCAGCCATGGCGGCGCCAGCTTTGAATGTTGGCTGCCGGTGCTTGACATGCCCGCGGGGCCAGGAGAACAGGCATGAGCTTGAGCGTCTTGTTGGTCGAAGACGACCGCGAACTGCGCAGCACCCTGAGCGAAGCCCTGCGGGTAGAAGGTTATGCGGTCCATACCGCCGCCAGCCTGGCCGACGCCCAAGCCCAGTTGCAGCATGCGCGCCAGCCGCCTGACTTGATTTTGTTGGACCTGGGTCTGCCCGATGGTGACGGCCAAAGTCTGCTGACCCAGCTGCGGCGCAGCAAGAACACGCCGGTGCTGGTGATCTCGGCGCGCGAGCAAGACGGTGAAAAGATTCAGCTGCTGGACGCCGGCGCCGACGACTATCTGGTCAAGCCCTTCAGCATCAGCGAATTGCTGGCGCGCATGCGCGTGGCCCTGCGCCACCGCGGCCTGCATACCCAAGCCGCACTGACCCGCTACGAGCAAAGCGGACTGATGGTGGACCTGGGCGCGCACCGGGTCTGCCTGCATGGCGCCGAGGTCAAGCTGACACCCACCGAGTTCAAGCTGCTGGCGCGCTTGGTGCGCAGCGCCGGCCAGGTGGTGACGCATCGCAGCTTGCTGATCGACGTCTGGGGGCCGGAGTTCACCGAACACACCCACTACCTGCGCCTCTATATGGCCCAGCTGCGCGCCAAGCTGGAAACCGAACCGGCCGACCCGCAACTGCTGCTGACCGAGCCGGGGGTGGGCTATCGATTGGCAGAGAGTGCCTGAAGATTTTTTTGCAGCAGCCTGTAAGAAACTGAAGTGGCGGCGGACTGTTAAGTTTGAACGCACTTTGGCAGCCCGCATGTCAACACCCTCATCCCAAGACCAGCAGTACCTTGAAGCCATGCGCCTGCATGGCGCCGAGCTGGCACGTTTCGCCCGCGGCTATGAGCGAGATGACGCCAAGCGCCAGGAGCTCTTGCAGGAATTGCAATTGGCGCTGTGGCAAAGCTTGGACAATTTTCAGGGCCAATGCAGCTTGCGCACCTGGGCTTACCGGGTGGCGCACAACGTCGGGGCCAGCCATGTGCAGCGCAGCCTGCGGCAGGCCGAGCGCCAAGGCCTGACGCTGGAAGAGGCCGAGTCCTTGGCCGATGCCGACGCCGATATGGCCCACACCGAACGACGCATTGATCTGGGCCGCGTGCTGGCCCTGATCCACCGCTTGGCCCCGCTGGACCGAGAGCTGATGCTGCTCTACCTCGAGGACCTCGACGCCGCCAGCATCGCCGACATCACCGGCCTCTCGGCCCGCAATGTCGCCACCAAGATCCACCGCATCAAAGCCCTGCTGGCCCGCCAGCTCGGCCCCCAGGAGTCCAAGCCATGAACGCAGAAGACGATCTCAAGTCAGCCTGGCGCGCCCAGCCCGACCCGCAGCCGGCCTGCCTGCCGCAAGAATTGCGAGTCGCTGCGCAGGCCTTCCAAGACCGGATCGTGCGCCGCAACCGGCGCGAGTACATCGGCGGCGCCGTCGTGGTGCCGGTGTTTTGTTTCTACGCCTGGTTCTTCCCCTACTGGGTGACCAAGCTGGGTGCGGTGTTGGTGGTGCTGGGGACCTTGGTGGTGATGTGGCAGTTGCACAAGCGCGCCTCGGCCCGCAGCCTGCCGCGCGACTTTGGGCAAACCGGCTTGCAATTCCAGCGCGAGGAATTGCTGCGCCAACGCGATGCGCTGCACGAGGTCCGGCGTTGGTATCTGGGGCCGCTGCTACCCGGCCTGTTCGTCTTCATGTGGGGGCAGCAGGGCGGCCAGGCCGGCACGACCGAGGCCATCGTCGATCTGATCATGGTGCTGGTCTTTGTGGCCATTCATGCGATCAATCGCCGCGCCGCCAAAAAACTGCAAGCCGAGATCGACGCCTTGGACCGCTTGGCCGCAGGCGAGAGTCATTGATTAAAACGGGAGTTAAGCATGATGAGAACAAACCCATGGCGCCGCCGCGGCGCGGCCTTGGCCTGTCTGCTGCTACTGCTGGGCGGGCCAGCCATTGCCAGCAGCGAGGCGGAGATGCAGGCCACACTGCAGACCCGCTTTGAGGGCGACCGCACCGGCGCCTGCGCCGTCGCCGCCTTGATCGAAAAGGGTCAGGTCTTGCGCGCCAAGGCCTGCGCGACTCCGCGCGCGGATGGTGGGCCGGGCTATGGCCATTTGTTCGAGATCGGTTCGGTCAGCAAAACCATGACGGCCTTCCTGGTCGCCGGCTTGGTGCGCGAGGGCAAATGGAAGCTGGATGACCCGATCGCCCAGCATCTACCGCCCGGCACCGAGCTGCCGCGCCAGGGCGAGCGGCAAATCCTGGTGCGCGATCTGCTCACCCACAGCTCGGGCCTGCCCGGCCTGCCGCCGGGCTTCGCGCCCAAGAATGCGAGCGACCCTTACGCCGACCTGAGTGAAGCCCAGCTGCTCGCGGCCCTCGGCCAGGTCAAACTCAAGCACCCCATCGGCAGTCGTTTCGAGTACTCCAACTTCGGCATGATGCTGATGTCGGCCGCCGTCGCCCGCAGCCTGGGCGGTGACTTGGAACAAGCGCTGACTCAACGCCTCTTCGAGCCCTTGAAGATGCAGAGCAGCTTCATCAACAAACCGCGCAGCAAGGCGCCGCTGGCCCAGGGGCATCTGGCCTCCGGTCAGCCGACCAGCGCTTGGCATGCCGCCACCAATTTGTCGGGCGTGGGCATGGTGCGCGCCAGCCTGGACGATATGGTGCGCTATGCCCAGGCGCAGCTGGGGCTGGATGAAAGCAAAAGTCTGCCCCCTGCGCTGCTGGCCGATATGCGTCAGAGCCAGCAGCCGCTGCGCGAGCACTCGGCCATGAACTGGATGCGCTTCAAGGCCCTGGGCCATGAGTTGGTGGCCCATGAAGGCGGGACCGGTGGCTTCTCATCCGTGGTGGCACTGGAACCCGCAGCGCAACGCGCCGTCGTGGTGCTGAGCGATGCCAGCCTGGCAGATCTGGGTGGCCTGGGGGATGTGACCCACGCGCTGCTCGGTCTCACAAAAGCCCCAACACCCCAAGCCCGCAAACCCGCCCAGCCCAGCGCCGCACTGCTGGCCGCCATGCCGGGCCAATACAGCCTGGGTGGCCTAGGCGCGCGCATCTGGCTGCAGGGCGAGCAGTTGATGGCGCAAGCCGACGGCCAATCGGCCTTCGAGCTGGGCTATGACAGCCGCGGCGACTTCTACCCGCGCACTTTCAGCGCCCTGCTGAGCCCGGTGTTCGAGCAAGGCCGGGTTGACCGAGCCCTCTGGCGCCAAGGCGGCGGCGCCGTGGAAGTGCTGCGCGTCCAGCCGCTAGACAAAGCCGCCAGCGCAAGCGTGGCGGATCTCTTGGGCGAATACGAGGTGGCGCCGCAATTCATCCTGCGCGTCTTCGAAGACGAGGGTCAGTTGAAGGTGCAGGGCAGCGGGCAGCCCGCCATCTCCGCGAAGCCCGCCGGTGCTGACCGTTTGGAAATCAAAGCCGTCGGCGCCGTGCTGGAGTTCAAGCGCGACGCAGCCGGGCGGGTGGTGACTGCGCTGCTGAAGCAAAACGGCCAGACCCTGGAAGGCAAGCGGCGCTAAGACCTTGCGTGTTCAGGAGCGGAGCGATTCGTGCGTGGCGGATCGCTTCCTCGTAGCCCAGTTCAGCCTCTGCTTGGCCTAGCCCTCCTACTGAAGCCGCAAAATTCCATAGAGCAAGGCCAGGAACAAAACGGTTTCAGCCAGCCGCTGAACGAGACCGCGCAGAGACTTGGCGGGAAGCACCGTCAACAAGGCTGCGGCAATGAGCACGATCACACCTGCAACGCTGAACGGGGCTCCATGAACTTCAGCCAGATTCAGCAAGGCATACCCGCCGCCGAGGTACTCCATAGCGCCGCCGGCCTTGTGCACCGCTTGGCGCGCCGATCCTGAGATCGGAGAACCCCTATCGCAGGGGAAAAGGGCCGCCAGGATATAGCCCGCCGCTACCGCGCCAGCGAGCGCCGCAAGCGCTTCATGGCGTGACATGAGAAACGCAGCCGCAAGCCCCAAGGCGAGGCCTACAGGCAGGAAGAGGCCCAAGGCGACAAAGCGCTGATCAGGTGCAGAGACTTCCCCAAGTTCACTGATCGTATGCAGCCCATGCCGATATCCAGGCTTGCGTCGCGCAAGCACACCCATCATCACCGCGAGGTAAGCCGCCGCAAAGCTCACGAGCACAAGAATGAAGAGGGGCAAGTCTTTGTCCTGATGGGTAACCTACTAGCTACACGGAACTGAAGACTGGGCCGCCGGCCCGCTTGGAAGGTTTCATGGCATCCATCAAAACCCCGAGGTTTCGCGCGACGATTTCCGGCCGCGGCATTGGCCGCGACATTGGCCACCACGCGGCGCAAGCAAAAAGGCTGTCGCGCCAAGGCTTGGCAAGAGCAGCAAGGTGAGGAAGTCAGGTGCCTTCAAAATGGCCGAAGCCATGATGGCGCTGGCCCAGAGAATTCCCTGGGCCAAAAGATAGCTGCGCTTCATAGAGAAGTGTCCCTTCTGCTGTGTGCCGACTCCACGAGGCCCCTCTGATCTGCGCGGAGATCCCCAGTGTCTGCCTTCATCCCGCGCGTTCACGGCCACTTCGGGTGAACTGCGGATTGGGCCACATGAACAACCGCCTTCCGATCACCAGCGGTTGACCCTGCAAGTCTGAATTCACGAACCCAAGAGGCTGGCCTATCGCTGAAGACCTTAGAGGCGTGGTTCAACCATTGAGCTGCAGTGATCCGTCGAAAGACACCTACGGGCACCCAACCATGAGCACCGCCCGGTGCTCATAGGAATGGTTGGTCAAAGTGCACTTCAGCGGCCGGGAGCTCCTTCGCTCGAAACCCAGTCGCAACCCTCAGCGTCCGCCGCTCGACTGAGCTATGGATGTGGGACGCCGCATTTGGGCCATTTGAGTGCGACCCAGAAGATGGTGCCTGTGAGGCAAGTCTCGACCAGGGCGAAGAACTGATAGAAGTGCCAATCGACCCACACCACAAACGCAGCCATCATGAGAGTGAAGAACGCAGCGACCGCGAGGTTCAAGTAACGCACAGCGACGGGTGGCAACAACAGGCAAAGCGCAATCAGCACGCTCGGGATGGCCATGAGGACGGAAGGCCCCATGAGAGCGGTTTGCGTGACCGGCCCCAGCGGTTCCATTCGACCCGCGAGCATGGACTGAAGCTTGCCTGGCACATACAACTCAAAGTAGTCGCAGTACAGATAGCAAAAGGTCGCTGCGGTCCAAAGTGCGCTGAGCTTCAGCGGAGTGGGCGTGCGCGTGTTCTCGAGTTGACTCATGATTCACTGCCGGTCGCCGGCTGCAGTTGAGGTGCGGCAGAAGTGTCGCGGCAAACAGCCCTCGCGCCACCGAGTTGCGACGAAACGCATGTCGTGGCGGATGAACTGCAGGGTCGCCAGCAGCGCGTCTCGCCCATCGGTCCCGCCTCAGCTTCAAGAGGCAAAGCCAGGTCTGGACAAGCTTGCCCCTCACTTATTGCTGGGTCGCAGTGGCAGGCATAGGCAATGGCATAGGCTGAGGCGGCAACATCGCGACGCGAGCCGCCTGCACTTCCAGGCCTTGTGGGGTGGGACGCAAAACCCAAAAGGCTGAGAACTCGGCCAAGGCGCTCATGCTGCCATCGTCCTTGACGCGCCCGATGAGGGCGCGGCTGTCCATGGTGCAGAACTTGCCCATGCTCTTCACATGGCTGACGCTCATCTTGTGCTTCAAGTCTGCTGGCAAAGTCTGGAAGGACTGGGTGAAGAAGTCTTGCACCTGCTTTCGGTCGCTCAGGTGCACATGGTCGGCAGCAATGGCAAAGCTGGCATCGCTGGCGTACAGGGTGGCCAGTGCCGCGGCGTTGCGAGCATTCCAATAGACGTCAACTTTTTCTGCAAAGTCTTGCAAGGCCGCCTTGGAGATGTCGGTAGCACAGCCAGCGAAGACATCAGCGGGCGAAACATCGGCGGCCAACACAGGAGTGCTGAGCGCGCTTGAAAGCAGAGTTGACAGGAGGACGGTGCGAAGGAAAGTCATGCGTGAGCCTTTTGAAGAATCGCCGGAGCGAAGTGATTGAGGCCTCACGGTACTTTTCGCCGGCTTGACCCGCAAAGACTGTGCGACGAAGCAAGGTATGCGCCGACCGGCGGCGGAGCTGCCTCGGTGACCGAGAGCGCCTCAAGCCAGCGTCACAACCCAGGAGCCACGCATCCTTATGCCTTCCTGATACGCCCAGGCGCACAGTGCGGACATCTAAACCCACCGTTGAGATGATGTCCTCAGCCTCTCTAGCCTCCTCCCCCAACGGTCACCCGCAGCGCCAAACGTTGCCGGCGCTGACCTTGGGCGCCATCGGTGTCGTCTATGGCGATATCGGTACCAGCCCGCTCTACACCGTCAAGGAAATCTTCCTGCCCGCCACCGGCGTGGCGCTCAATGCCGCCAATTTGATCGGCGCGGTGTCGACCATCATCTGGGCGCTGATGCTGGTGGTGACGCTCAAATACGTGATCCTGATTCTGCGCGCCGACAACCGCGGCGAAGGTGGCGGACTGGCGCTCACCGCCCTGGCCGCCAAAGCAGTCGGCAGCGGCCGAGCACGCCTGCACAAGGGTTTGTTGCTGCTGGGCGTGTTCGGCGCCACGCTGTTCTATGGTGACAGCATCATCACCCCCGCCATCACGGTGATGGGCGCGGTGGAGGGGCTGGAGGTCATCACCCCCAGCTTCAAGCCCTATGTGCTGCCGATCTCGCTGGGCGTGCTGCTGGCGCTGTTTTTGGTGCAGCGCTTTGGCACGCACGCCATGGGCAAGGTCTTTGGCCCGGTGATCACGCTGTGGTTCCTGGTCTTGGCCGTCATCGGCGTGCACCATATCCAGCAGCAGCCGCAGGTCTTGGCGGCCTTGAATCCGCTGCATGCCTGGGAGTTCTTGATGGCGCGCGGCTGGCATGTGTTTGCCGCCGTCGGCGCCATCGTGCTGGCCCTGACCGGCGCGGAAGCGCTGTATGCCGATATGGGCCATTTCGGTGCCAAGCCCATCCGTCTGGCTTGGACCGCCCTGGTCATGCCCGCCTTGGCACTGAACTACATGGGCCAGGGCGCGCTCTTGATCGGCGACCCCACAGCGATCGAGAACCCCTTCTACCGACTCTTCCCCGAGCAATGGATGCTGCCCATGGTGGTGCTGGCCGCCATGGCCGCGGTGATTGCCTCGCAGGCGGTGATCTCGGGCGCCTACTCCATGACCAAGCAGGCCATCCAGCTCGGCTTCTTGCCGCGCATGACGGTGCGCTACACCTCGGCCAGCGAGGCCGGCCAAATCTATATGCCGGCGGTCAACTGGGCTTTGCTGGGCGGCGTGGTAGCGGCGGTGCTGCTGTTTGGCAGTTCCTCGGCCCTGGCCGGTGCCTATGGCATTGCGGTGACGCTGACCATGTTGATCACCACCGTGCTGACCTACTTTGTGGTGCGCGACGGCTGGCGTCTGCCGGCTTGGCTGGCGATCTCGGCGACGCTGTTCTTCCTGGCCTTGGATGTCTTGTTGGTGGCCGGTTGCGCACTCAAGTTTGTGGACGGCGGCTGGTTCCCACTGGCCTTTGCCCTGGGCCTTTTCATCATCATGAGCACCTGGTCGCGCGGCCGCGAATTGCTGATGGGCAGCATCCGCAGCGAAGGCTTGGAGCTGCAACCCTTTCTGGAGAACCTCAGCGACAGCGCCATGCCCAACAAGGCCTTCCGCACCGCCGTCTATGCGGTGGCCAACCCCGACACCGTGCCGCAGGCCTTGTTGCATAACCTGAAACACAATCAGGTCCTGCATGAGACCAATGTGATCCTGACCGTGGTCTTCCATGACCGCCCCTGGGTGGACAGCAGCGAGCGCGTCGAGCTGAAACAGCTGCCGGGCAGCTTCTGGCGCGTCACCCTGCATTTCGGCTTCATGGACCAACCCGATGTGCCCAAGGCGCTGGCCCTGTGCGAAGCCAAGGGCTTGCGCATCCCCGTTTTTGAAACCAGTTACTTCCTCAGCCGCGAAACCGTGGTGCCAACCGAAGGCGAGGGCATGGCGAATTGGCGCGAACGCATGTTCGCCACCATGAGCCGCAACGCCGGCGGCGTGGCCGAGTTCTTCTGCCTGCCGGACAACGCGGTGGTGGAACTGGGCACGCGGGTGCAGATCTGAATCGCACCACACAAAAAGGAAAGGCGCTTATGTCCGAAGCAGACACTCCCAAGAAAGAGCTCTGGTTCCCAGCCAAGACCTATGGCTGGGGCTGGGGGCCACCGACTTGCTGGCAAGGCTGGCTGGTGCTGCTGAGCTTTTGCCTGGCCATCATCATCACGGCCATTCTGTTCTCGCCAGACGCGCACCCGATGGCCTTCTTCGCCAGCGTGACGCTGCTGTCGGGCCTCTTGATCGGCATTTGCTGGCTCAAGGGCGAGCCGCCGCGCTGGCGCTGGGGCAAATAGCGGCGCTCAGGCAGCGTTGCGCTCGCCCGCCACCGCGCGATTGCGGCCGCCTTGCTTGGCGGCGTACAGCGCCTTGTCGGCGCGGGCTTCCACCGCGGCAATCGTGTCGCCCGGCAGATAGGCCGCCACGCCCAGGCTGGCGGTGCATTCACCCACATGCGGGAAGCTGTGCTCCGCAATGCGCTGGCGCAAGATCTCGGCCATCTGATGCGCGCCGGACAGCTCGGTGTCGGGGCAGATGATCAGGAACTCTTCGCCGCCCCAGCGCCCCACCACATCGCTGCCGCGCACCCGCTGCTGCAACAAGAGCGCCAAACTGACCAAGACCTGGTCACCGGCGTGATGCCCAAAGGTGTCGTTGACGCGCTTGAAGCGATCGATATCGAGCAAGATCAGGGCAAAGCTGCGTGACTTGCGGCCCGCCGCGGCAAACTCGCGCTCCAGCACCCGATCCAGAAACAAGCGGTTGTAGAGCCGCGTCAAGCGGTCGGTCACCGAGAGCTGCTCCAACTCCAGGTTTTTCTCCACCAGCTCCTGGGTGCGCTGACTGACGGTTCGCTCCAGGTCTTCATTCATGCGGCTGAGTTCGCGCATATGGCGCTGCAACTCGGCATTCAGATGGTAGGTGTGCAGGGCCGCGTTCACGGTCAGCAGCACATCTTCGTTATGCCAGGGCTTCTCTAAGAAGCGGAACAGCCTCGCTTCATTGATGGCGCGCTTGACACCCTCCAGATTGCTCTGCCCGGTCAGCATGATGGTCTGCGCCTCGGGCATGCGCTGATGGACCCGCACCAGCAGCTCGTCGCCCTTCATGCCCGGCATGATGTAGTCGGCAATGATGAGGGCCAGTTGCTGGCCTTCGCGCTCCATTTCGTCGAGCAGGTCCAGCGCCTCGGCGCCGCTTTCCGCAATTTCAATCAGCTGCCCATGCTGCAGGTTCTTGCCGAGCAAGGAGCGCAGCGAGGTCAGCACCCCGCTGTCGTCGTCAACGCACAAAATCACCTCATTGGCCATCTCGCGTCACCTCCTGAAAACTTGCCTCCGAGCTGGTTTCAGCAGCGGTCCGGCAAGGGCCTGAGCAGCGCAAATTTCTCCAAGCCTGAGTCGATGCTGGCCAGCAAGACGTGCGAATCCCAGGGCTTGCCCAGCAGGCTGTGCAAACAACCCTGTTGGCGCATCCGGTCCACCGCAGCATCGCTGACCTGACCCGACAGCATCACCGTCACCACATAGGGGAATCGACGACGCGCCTGGATCAAAAACTCATCGCCCTTCATGCCGGGCATCTGAAAGTCCGAGATCACCACCAAAGGCACCAAGCCCTGGCCGCTGAGCTCATCCAGAATCTCCAGCCCCTCTTCGGCGCTTTCGGCGATCTCAATCAAATGCTGTTTGCCATAGGCCTTGCGCAACTGGTCGCGCAGCGCATTCAGCACGATCAACTCATCATCCACGCACAGCAATATGCCTTGCATCAATAACTCTCCCTAGAGTTGTTGTTGGGCCTCTTGCCTTGCCTGGACTGCTGCACCATCAGCAGCAGTCGAGATGTGATCGGCCCGGGGGATCGACGAATCTTTTCGTCCGTCGTTCTGCCCCAGTCGCATATTACGTTCGAGCACTCGGGCTCGGCATGTTTTTCACGCAATCCTAGGGTTACCCTGGTGCCCACCGCTCATGCCAAGGGGAGGCGAACCGAGAAGGTCGTGCCCACACCCATCTCGCTGCTCAGCTCGATCTGCCCCCGGTGCTTTTCAATGATCTTCTTGACGATGTTCAGCCCCAAGCCACTGCCCTCACCGACCGGCTTGGTGGTGAAAAAAGGATCGAACACCCGCGCGCGGATGGGCTCGGGAATACCGCAACCGTTGTCACCCACGCTCACCACCAAATCCTCGCCCTCGCGGCGGATGCCCAGGGTCAGGCGGCCATTTTTCGGCATGGCTTGCAAGGCGTTGTGGATGAGGTTGGTCCAGACCTGGTTCAGCTCATCGGGCAGGCAGGGCAAGGGCGGCAGATCGGCCTCATAACGGCGCACCAACTCACACCCCTGCTTGATTTGGTTCTGATAAATCGTCAGCACGGTTTCGATGTTCTCCACCAGGTCAATGGACTGCCATTCGCCGCTGCTGTCCACCCGCGAAAAACGCTTCAGCGCAAACACAATCTTGGCAACGCGCTCGACCGCAGTGTTGATATTGTTGGCGCTACGCACCACGGTGGAGACGCCTTGCACCGCCTGCAAAATTCGCTCACGTTGCGGATGTCGCAGCAGCGGCAACATGGCCTCCGGCAGCTCGCTCAAGCCCAACTGCGCCAGCAAGCTGGCCAGGCTGCGCGCCGGTATCAGGCCGGCCTGCTCCAGCGCCCGCGTCAAGGCCTTGACCACGGCGCGCTCCTCGCGCGAGCTCTGCAGCAAGCTGGCGCGGCTGGCTTGCTCAATCATGTCCACCAGCAAGGCCTGCATCGTCGGTTCCAGCGTCTGCAACAAGGCTGGCAGCGCCGCCAAGGTATCGGCCAGCACCTCCACAATGGTGGCGCCACTGGACTTGATCGCACCGATCGGCGTGTTGATCTCATGCGCCACATTGGCCACCAACTGGCCCAGCGAGGCCATCTTCTCCGACTGAATCAATTGCGCCTGCGACTCGGCATTGGCCAGAGCAATGGCCCCGTAGGCGCAGAGGGTCCGGAAGATGGCGATCTCGCGCTCGCCATAGGCGTGGGGTCGAGGAGATTGGATGGTCATCACGCCCAGCAGCCGCTCACCGGCAAGCAAGGGTGAGAACATCATGCTCAAGGTCACCGCTGTGCCTTCAACGCGGGCCCGCTCGGCGTCATCTTGCCCAAGATGGACGACGATTTCACGCCGTTCACGTGCACACAGCGGCACCCGACCGAGTGATGAATCGACACGGGTACTGCGGTGCGGCAGTGCAACGCCGTCCTCCACACCAAAGACGGTACGCAGGGTCTGCCCATCGGCCTCAAGACGAAAGACGACGAAAGAGAAAGCATCCAGCAGGGCGTGCACATGCCGATCCAGCGCCGCGATGACGGCCGAGGCCTCAAGGTTGGTGGTGATCTCCCGACCGATCGCACCCAATTGCTCCAAGGTGCCATTTGCCCGCTCCAGATTGGCCACGCGCTCGGCATGGGCCTGGGCCAGCAGGCGCTGCCGCTCGCCTTCATGGCGCAAGCTCTCGGTTTCAAAACGAACCTGCAACGCGATCGCCCGGTTGCTGGCTTCTTGGCTGTGAATGCGCTCGCGAGAACGGCCCGCCTCCAGGGCCAACTGATAGGCCTTCTGCAGGTCTCCCGTGCGCGCATATTCCGCAGCCGCTTCTTCCAGCAGTTCGACGGGCAAGATGAAGTCTGACATGCCTCGCGCCAAGGTAATCGCCTGCTGCAAATAGTGCAGGCCGGCATGACCGGCTTGTGCGCCGGGCGGCAATGGCAGCTGAAATTTCGCATGCAAGGCCGCCAAGCTACGCAAGCCATTCAAGCGCCACAGCGAATTGCCACTTTCGTCAGCCAGTTCAAACAGGCGCTGCAAATACTGCAAAGCCTCTTGCGGTCGATTCAAGCCCGCCAGGGCCTTAGCTTGCACGCCCAAAGCCACTGCCAAACTCTCGCGCATACCGATCTGCTGACAAGTGGCTATCGCATCCTGCGCCCAAGACAAGGCTGCGCTGTCGTCACCGATGTCTACAGCGAGAAGAGCCAAACTTGATTGGACATTGGCAAGACTGCCGGACACTTGAGCCACAGAGTTAGCCAGTTCTAGAGACTCCTGCAGCAGCGCTTGCGCCTCAGCATACCGACCAAGCAGCCTCAAGGAATTCGCCGTTACCTCCAAACCGCGGCCGATACGCGTGGGCCAGTGCCGTGCTCGCGCCAGAGCCAGTCCACGCTCCGCCCATTCAAGGCCCAGGCTTGAATCGTTCAAGAGCGTGAAGCCCGTGCTGGCATTGAAGGCCGCGATACAGGCCAGGCTGATTTGACCGCTCCTTTCTGCTAACGCAAAAACTCGCAAGAACAATCGCGCGGCGCCACCGGAATCTCCACCCATGCCCTTGACCAGGGCATGGGCCGCCAGCACCCAGCTTTGGGAGGTCGGATCACGAGGAAGCTCGTAATCCGGAAGCACAATTTGCAGGTCAAGCCTGGCCTGCTCCGTGTCACCAAAGGCAGCGTGAAACAGTGAGCAGGCCTTGGCTGAGTCGAGGCGAATCTGATCTCCAGTCTGCGAGTAATGAGCTTGGGCAGCCTGATTGCAAGCCTGCGCCCGCAGCGGTTGACCCCGTGCGAACCACAACATTTGCTCCAGCCACTTCACATCACCCAGGCCCAAGGCGTCACCCGCCTGCGAGAACCTGGCCTGGGCCTGCAGCAACTGGCGCTCTGCCGAAACCAGTTCGCCGGCCATCAGTCGGATCTCGGCTCGCAATAATTCAAGGCGCGCCTGCATGCTGTCTTGGGCTGCTGAACTCAGGCCCCAGTCCTGCGACGCGGATTCGGCGAGCAATGCTTGCCCCTGGTCAGCCGAGAGCAAAGCACGCTCGCAATCCCGTTGCCGCAACTGCCAAGCCAGAGCCAGCACGACCGGCAGCCGCTCTGCCGGTCCTTCGGCAGCACGCAGCGCAGCTTCCAGCTGCGCGACGGCCTCATCGGTGGCGAAGAATTCGGGCGTTGGAAGCATCGCAGTGACCACTCTCCTTACACAAGCTCTGGCCGCTGGGCTCAATACACCGTCACCGGATCTTTACCGGGCCAGCCTGCTTCCAAGGGCAGGTAGACCGAGAAGCTGCTGCCCACGCCCACAACGCTTTGCAGCTCGATGCGGCCGTGGTGCTTCTCGACAATCTTCTTCACGATGTCCAGCCCCAAGCCGCTGCCCTCGCCCACCGGTTTGGTGGTGAAGAAGGGGTCAAAGATGCGCCCAATCAATTCCTGCGGAATGCCGCAACCACTGTCGCTGATGATGACAATGGCGTAGTGCTCGTCACGCTCCAAGCGGATCTGCAGCACGCCTTTGTATTGCATGGCCTGCAAGGCGTTGTGGATCAGATTGGTCCAGACTTGGTTGAGCTCGTCCGGCAAGCAGGGAATGCGCGGCAGGTCTTGGTAGTGCCGCACCAACTCGATGCCACCGCGCAGCTTGCTCTGGTAGATGGTCAGCACCGTCTCCAGGCCTTCGCGCAGATCGGCGTCCACCACTTCCTCGGATTGGTCAAAGCGCGAATAGGACTTGAGCGCAAAAATGATCTTGGCGACCCGCTCCACCGCCATATTGATGTTCTCGGTGTTGCTGGCAATGGTGGACATGCTGTGCGCCGTGTCCAAAATCAGCTCCACCTGCGGGTGGCGCAACAGCGGCAGCAGCTCCTCCAAACGGTCTTGCGCTCGCAGTTGCACCAGCAGGGCCGATTTGTGGCGCGCGCCTTCGATGCCAGCAGCCTCCAGCGCTTGACTCAAGGCGCGTGCCTGAGCCCGCTCCTCGCTGGAACTGAGCAGGCCATGTGGTTGATTGACGCGGTGGATCAAGTCGACAAAGCGGGCTTGGTCTGCCTCGTCCAGCAACTGCAAGACTTGCGGCAGTTGCTCCAGCGTGTGGCGCAAGGCATCGGCGATATTGCGGCCGCTGGATTTGACGGCGCCAATCGGCGTGTTGATTTCATGCGCCACCCCGGCCACCAACTGGCCCAGAGCCGCCATTTTTTCAGACTGGATCAGCTGCCCTTGGGCTTGCTTGAGTTCCTCCAGGGCCCGCGCCGCCTGGCCGCGCGAGGCTTCCACACTGGCATAGGCCGAGGCATTGGCCAAGGCGATCGCCGCATAGGCCGCCGTGGAGCGCAGGATTTCCAGCTCGCGCTCTTGGAAGGCTTGCGGCCTGTGGCTCTGACAGATCACCACGCCGATGCGACGCCCGTTCGCCACCAGGGGGCGTAACAGCGCCGACAGCATCGGCGCGCTGGGCACCACGCCCTCGGGCGTGGGGGACTCGGCGGCCTCATCGGCAATCACCAGCTCACGGTCTTCCAAGAACGTGCGCACCGTCAGCCAGCGCGTGTCGTTCAACATAAAGCTGGAGGGCGGTGCCAGTGTTTCGTCTTCGACGTAGTAGATCAAGTCGAGCCGATCACCGCGCGCCGCCAGCATGGCCACACCAAAAGAGTCCAGCGGCAAGAGCTCCCGCAAATGCCGATGCAGAGCCACGCAGATGGCGTACACGTCGAGACTGGTCGTCAGCTCCTTACCGATATCGCCAATCTGACGCAAAACATCGGCCGATTGCGCCAGGGCTTGGTTGGCGGTGGAGAGTTCGGCCGTGCGTTCGCGCACCGCGTCGGCCAAGTGGTCGCGGTGCTCGGCCAGCGCGTTTTCATAACGCTGCTTTTGCTGCACATAGTCGCTCAGGCGGTCTTGCAAATGATTGACGCCGCCGACCAGCATGGCCAGCTCGTCGCGGTTCTTGGAAGATCGGTTCAAGGACAGATGCTCGCTCTTCTCCTCAGGCCGCAGCCGGCCCAAGTGCATGGCGATACGACGCACATGCACCGTGACCGCGCGGCTGAACAAGAACATGATGAAGCCTGCCAGCAGCAAGGACTGCAGCAGCTGAGTCAGCACGATCGCCTGCACCGAAGAGCGCAAAGAGGCCCAGAGTTCACGCTCATCGCCAATCAACAGCAACTCGCCCAAGGGCTCAATCGGTGCGCCAGGAAAGGCCTGATAGGTCAGCGGCAAGGTGCGCGATGGCGCGCGGCCAGCACCCTCCCAGCCGGGGCGGGTGAACTGCACCGAATCGGCCGGGCGGTTGGTGGCCTTGATGCGGACCTCGATATGCCCGATGGAGCGCACATTGCCCACGCTGCTCAAATGGGTCTGAATCGAGTCGCGGTCCATGTCCCACACCGCTTTGCGCAGCGTGCTTTGGTAGACCTTCTCGATCAGCTCCAATTCGCTGGTCATGGCGGCGAGGCCGCTTTGCCAGGCCAGCCAGGTGTGAACCGCGACCGCCGTGCAAGTGAACAAGAGACAAAAGCCCAAGGTGGCCAAGACCATGCGAGCGCCCAGGGACTGGTTGTGGCGGGCTAGGGGTTTGAACATCGCTCAAGTTTCCGGTGGCCGCTGGGCTCAGCTCGCAAGTGGCTCGGCTGCATCGCGGCTGCTGCCTTGCCACTTCCGGCGAATCTGCTCGTACTGGCCATTGCGCTTGATGGCCTCCAGTCCACGGCGGAACAGCTCGACTTGATCATCTGGCGTGGCCTGACCGAAAGCCATGTAGAAAGACACATTCAGCTCGGGCAAAGGCAGGGCGCGAACCAACAATCGCTGGGAGTCCTGCCCGGCCTGGCGGGCCAGGTGCCTGGCCATCACGTCGGCGGTGATCCACAAATCCACTCGGCGCTGACGCAGCTTCTCAAGGTTCAACTCATTGCGCGAGCCTGACTGCAAATGCCGGCCTTTGACGAAGCCTCGCTCCTCCAAGAACTGCTCGGCCACATCGGCGTTCACCGTCGCGGTTTGCAGCTGCAAAGCGTCCGAGAGCTGGTTCAGCTTCAGCCCTCGACTGGCCAGGGCAAACAAGCTGTAGTCGGCCTGGGTCAACAAGCCCACCCACTTGAACAGATGCTCGCGCTGATCGGTGCGGGCAATCGAGTAAATCAAAACATGGCTGCTGTGCTGAGCCACGTCATAAGCGCGCGCCCAAGGCAAGGTTTCGATCGGCACATGGAGCTGCAGCTCCTTCAAGACCGCCTGCACCAGCTCCGTGCACAAGCCCATGGGCGTGCCGTTCTCGGTGTAATTGAAGGGCGGCGCCTCCTCGCTCACGATGCGCAAAGCCGGGGCTGCCCGGCCCGGCCCCGCCGCCAAAGCCAGGCCGGCCAACATCAACTGCCGCCTATCGCTGCGCATCGATCTGCCTCCTCATCATGCCCGGCCCAGCTCAGGCTCGTTCTTCTTGCCCGGCCACATCAAAGCTTGGCCTTGCCACTGGCCTTGACCTTTTCAAAGCCGCGCCGCACACGCTCAACGGTTTCATCCGGCGTGCTCAGGCTGAAGGCGGCGTACAAAGTAGAGGACAGTTCTTCAATGCGGTGGACCCGCTCGACCTGGGCGCAGTCCACGCTCAGTTGCTTGCAGTAGCTGTTGACATCGGTTTCGGTCATGACGACCAGATCGACGCGCTGACTCAGCAGCTGGCGAAAGTTGTCGAGGGACTGCGGCTCGACCAAGAGCTTGGTAAAGCCCTTGCGGCTCAAAAACTGATGCCGAAAGTCGTCTCTGGAGACCCCGATTCTGTATGCCTGCGCATCGCCGAATCGTTGCAACTGGATGTCCTGACGCGATTTCAAACGGTAAAAATCAAACTCCAGGCGCAGCATCTCGCCCACCCATTTGAAGCGGCTCTCGCGCTCCGGTGTGCGAGCAATCAAGTAGATCAGCACATTGGCTTGTTTGAGGGCCAGGTCGTAGGCGCGTGCCCAGGGGTAGAGCTTGATGTCATAGGCTTCGACCCCGGAAGCGCTCATCACCCGCTCCAGTATCTCGGTGGCCGGCCCGGCCACCTTGCCGCCTTCGGCGTAAACATAGGGGCTGGTCTCGGTGACCAGATGGACGGTTGCACCAGCGTCGGTCGCGCTGGATGACTGCGCCCAGGCGCCTGTGCAAGTAAAGGCGCAGGCGCTCAGCAACACCAGCGCAGCGCTTTGAAGCCAGCTCACGGACATCCCCTGCCCCCTTTTCGTCAACTGGGGCTTGGCACGTCGATAAGCCCAAGCACCCAAGGTCGGGGCCATCTTAGCGAAGTGGAGGCAAGGCGCAATGGCCTTGCTGGGGCCATAGGGTCAGGTTTTGCCTGGGGTGCGCCTGCTGGGCTTACAAAGGCAGCTCGGTGTAATAGCGTCCACCGTGAAAGATCAAGGGCTGCGCGCCCTCACGCCAGCTGCAGGCCTCTACTTCACCGACAAAGATGACATGGTCGCCTTCTTCGTACTGACTGCGATTGGCGCATTCAAACACCGCCGCCACGCCGTCCAAGACAGGCGCGCCACCCGCGCCCTCTTGCCAGGCCACACCGGCGAAGCGATCGATATCGCGTGTGGCAAAGCGTTGTGCCAGCGCTTTTTGATCGGCGGCCAGAATGTTGATAGCGTAATGTGAGCCGCGGCTGAAGACCGGCATCGACCCAGCCTTTTGACCCAAGCTCCACAAGACCAGCTGTGGATTGAGCGACACCGAATTGAAGGAATTGGCCGTCAAGCCCACCAAGCTGCCATCCGGCGCACGCGCGGTGACGATGGTCACCCCGGTGGCGAACATGCCCAAGGCCTGGCGGAAACGCTGGCTGTCTTGGGCTGAAGAAACGGGAACGGCAGGGGCGGAAGAATTCGGCATGCGGCATTGTCAGTCAAAGCCAATGTCGGCACAGGCTGCGGGGGCAAGACGCCGCCCGCCAGAAAGGCTTTCATCATCTGGCCTCAGAATAGCGGGACACGTTTTGAAGCGCGCTTTTTTTGTTTCCTCGCCATGCATCCAGATTCTTTTGCCTACCCAAGCGCCTGTTCGGCCAATGAGCCAGCCTTCGCGCACGATGGCGGCTTTGGCCGCTGTCTTTGCTGCCAAGCGCCGCAAGCCAAGGCCAGCACGGGCGGCTTCAAATCCTCGCGTCGACTGTTCACCGGCTTGCTCGGCGCCGTCGCTTTAGGCCCGGCGATGGTGCCCGCCTGGGGCCGTGAAGGCGTGGAAGTCGGCAAGACCAGCATGCTGGCGCAGTTCGTCTCGCCCGAAGGCATTGAACGCTCCGGCGCCCAGAACTATGCGGCCATGATGCAAAAAGCCCAGCAGCAAGGTGCGCTGGCGCCGGCCAAGCATCCGCAGCTGATCCGCCTGCGCAGCATTGCCGAGCGCATCATTCCGCATGCGCTGGCCTGGAATCCACGCGCCAAACAATGGCGTTGGGAGGTCAATCTGATTGCCGACCCGCAGCTGAACGCCTTTTGCATGCCGGGCGGCAAGATTGCTTTCTTCTACGGCATTCTCGAAAAGCTCAAGCTGAGCGACGACGAGGTCGCCACCATCATGGGGCACGAGGTGGCCCATGCGCTGCGCGAACATGCCCGCGAGCGTCTGGCCAAGACCAATGCCACCCGCTTGGGCGCTGGCGCCCTGTCCAGCCTGCTGGGCCTGGGCAATGTGGGCGACGCGGTGTTGAATATGAGCGGGCAACTGCTCACCCTCACTTTCAGTCGCGAAGATGAAAGCGAGGCTGATTTGGTCGGCATGGAGTTGGCCGCTCGTGCCGGCTACGACCCGGCGGCCGGCATCAGCCTGTGGCAGAAGATGGGGGCGGCCTCCAAGGGCGCGCCTCCGCAATGGCTATCCACCCACCCCGCCGGCAAGACCCGCATCCAAGACATTCAGGCCAATCTGCCCAAGGTCGAAGGGCTCTATGCCCGCGCCGAAAAACCCTCGCAGCGCTTTGATCCAGCGCCGCCCCTGCCCGTGCGCCGTAGCAGTTAGGTTTATCGCTGCCGGCGAATCACCAACGTGCCGGCAGCGACTTGAGCCGCTGATAACGACCGTTAGCCACGCGCACCAAATAGCCGCCCAGCTCCAAGTCTTTGACCAGCTTGGAGACCATTTCGCGCGAACAACCCAGCCGCTGGGCCATGGCCTGATGGGTCAAGAGGATGTCGGCGCCCGCTTCGGACGCGGTTTCTAACAGCGAGCGCAAGCGGCCATAGACATCGTTCAAGGCCAGTTGTTTGGTCGACAAGGTGGCCGCGCGGGCGCGCCGAATCACCTTGGTCAAGAGCTCGAAGGCAAACTCTGGGTGTTCGGCGATATGAGCCAGCAAGCTGCTGCGGGCCAGCATCACGCAGCGCGAGGCTTCTTCGGTGATGACGCTGGCGGAGCGCGCACCGCCGTCCAAACTCATTTCGCCCACGTACTCACCGGCGCCGTAAATCCCGTAAGTGACCTCACGGCCGCGGGCATCGCAGCCATAGACCCGCAAGCTGCCGGACAGCACCAAGTACAAGCAGTCGCCCTGCGTGCCTTCTTCGATCAGGACAGTGCCACGCCGATAGCTGCGCGCGATGCCACGTTCGGCCAAGAGACGCAGTTGCTGCGGCAAGGCAGCCAAGTCGGGATCGGTCGCAAGTACTGTGACGGGAGTTTCGGTATCCATTCAGGCGCAGTCTGCCACTGTGGGCAAGGATCAAAAGCTTGAATGGTACGAGAGCGTTTGTGACTTAGGGCGGTGTCAACGCGACTTTATTGACGACCCCCTCCATTCGGAGGGTAGAAACTAGGGGTGGCAGCTTGGCCAGCTGATGTAGTAGCTCGGCGATGCTGTCGGCGCCGGACTTGGCTCGTATGCTTTGAATCTGCGTCCGCACCGTAGAAATGGCCACCCCTTGCTGCTCAGCGACAAAGTTAGGCCTAACGCCAGCACTCAGCGCCTTCAAGACGGCGGTCTCGCTCGGCGTCAGCCCATGTTGGAGGGCGAACCACTGCGCCGCCAACTCACCGCACAACTCGCGCCGCTCCAGAATCAAGAGAACCGCCGCCTTGCTGACATCACGATTGAGCGGCACCACCACTACATTGATGGCGGCGTCGCCCTCACCCACGCGCAAAAGGCAACGTCGGCCTTGCGCCTCTGCCGAGCGCATCGCTTCCGCCAAAGGGGCGGCGTCCTCAGGCCGACGGCAACGCAGTTGATTGCCGCTGAGTTCCAGCGGATGGCCCGCCCCCAACTCGCGCCGCGCCAGCAGATTGCAGTGCAAGACACGGCCGGCATGGTTCAAGAGCAGCACGCCGAAGTCCAGTTCATCCAGCACCAGGCTCATCCAATGCCGACTCAAAGACTCGGCCTGCCGACGCTCGATCGGACCGCTCAGGTTCACTGTTACGTCGTCAGTTGGTAGCGCAGAGGGCCGCATCTCGAGTCTCCTTGCAAGGCGCAAAAAACCGCGCTCGCGAAGCGTAGTCAAAGCCCGCCTGCCAGGGTCGTGAATTCTGTTCAGCTTTCTTGTGAAAATTTCACAAGAAGTTTGCCTAAAGCTATTTGTCTTGGACAGAACAAAAAAGGCCCTGCATTGCAGGGCCTTGATCGCAGCTTTGAGCGCTTGAATTGCTGTCGCTCAATGCACGCCGTGCATCTTTTTCTTCATCCAAGGCGAGAGCGCCATCAGCACCAAACCGGCAGAGGCCGGGATCACGGTGAAGATCAGGAAGAAGGTGGACATCGAATACGTCGAAGAGATGTAGTCGATGTAGGCGCCGGTCTTGCCGCCGATGAAGTTGGCGATGGCCGAGTTCAGGAACCAAACACCGAACATTAGGCCCAGCAGGCGCGCAGGCGCAAGCTTGGAGATGTAGGACAGGCCCACCGGCGACACGCACAACTCACCCATGGTGTGCAGCAGATAGGCCAAGCACAGGAAGAGCATGCTGACCTGGGCGGTCTTGGCGCCCGAAGGAATGCCCGCCGCGCCGAAAGCCAGGGCGGCAAAGCCCAGACCCAGCAGCACCAAGCCGACGCCGAACTTGACCGGGCCACTCGGGTTCCAGTGCTTCTCCCAGAGCTTGGAAAAGGCCGGCGCCAAGATCACGATGAAGAAGGAGTTCAGCACGCCAAACCAGGTGGCCGGCACTTCGCTTTGGTCCATGGCGAACTCGCGGCCCAGCATCCAGATCACCAAGCCCCAGATCAGGGCGAAGGCCAGCACCAGCAGCAAATTACCCAACCACAGGCTCTTGCCGGTGGCGCGGTGCAGTTGGAACAGCAACCAGCTCAGCACGGCCGCCGGGATCACCGTCATCAACGAATTGATGACCTTGAAGACCAGGCCGCTGGTGCCGACCAGGGTACGGTCGGTGTAGTCGGCCGCGAAAATGGTCATGGAGCCACCGGCCTGCTCGAAGGCGAACCAGAAGAAGATGGTGAAGAAAGCGAACACAAAGACGGCCTTCAGGCGATCGGCCACCACATGGGCTGGCGTGTCGTCAACGGCCTGGGCAGCAGCGGTCTTTTCCTTGCTCGGCGCGGTGCCAATGTCGCCAAACACCTTCTGGCTGAAAAAGAACTGCAGGGCGCCCAGAATCATGAAGACACCGGCCAGACCAAAGCCCAGATTCCAAGACACCTTTTCACCGATATAGCCGCACAGCGAGATGCCGAAGAAGGCCCCGGCGTTCACGCCCATATAGAACAAGGTGTAGCCGCCGTCACGGCCGCCTTCGTTTTCTTTGTTGTAGAGCTGGCCGACGATGGCCGAAATGTTCGGCTTGAACATGCCGGTGCCGGCAATCACCAGAGCCAAGCCCAGGTAGAACGAAGGAATGGTCTCCAGGAACAGCGAGATGTGGCCGGCGGCGATGATGAACCCACCCAGCAGAACTGCGCGACGCGTGCCCAAGAAACGGTCAGCCAGGTAGCCGCCCAAGATGGGGGTGAAGTACACCAGCATGGTGTACCAGGCGTACAGCGAGGTGGCGTCAGCGCGGCTCCAGCCCCAGCCGCCTTTGGCGGTTTCTGAGATCAGGAAGAGCACCAACAAGGCGCGCATGCCGTAGTAAGAAAAGCGTTCCCACATCTCTGTGAAGAACAGGACAAACAGGCTGTTCGGGTGGCCGAGGATGGTGTTGGGCCCCGAGGTTTGAATTTTGTTCAAACGACTCTCCGTGATCTGACTTGTTGGATGAATGCCCTTGCGCCTTGCTTCCCTCAAGCCCGCCACAAAGGACAAGCCGCCAAGAGGGGTACTCCGGCGGCTGCGGGCCGTATTGTCACCGGCCAGGCCGGCGGGCCTTGTTCGGGTTCCCACCAGTGCCATTCGAACCGACGGGTGCCATTCGTCATACCCTGGTGGGCAGGGTTATGCTCAAAGCACCTGCTCTCAAGGCCAACACAAAGGATCTGCCCCTTGCGCATCGGAGCCCTCAGTCGCGCCACCGGCGTCGACATCGAAACCATCCGCTTTTATGAAAAGAGCGGCTTGTTGCCCGGCCCTTCGCGCAGCGACAACGGCTACCGCGACTACGCCCAAGCGCATCTGGAGCGTCTGGCCTTCATCCGCCATTGCCGCGCGCTCGACATCTCCCTGGCCGACATCGGCCTGCTGCTGAACAGCTTGAACAGCCGCGATGCCGCCCAGCTCGCTGCTGTGGACGGCCTGGTGGACGCGCAGCTGGCCCGGGTGCGCGCGCGCCTGGCCAGCATGCGCGCCTTGGAGCAACAGCTGGTGTCGCTGAAGGCTCGCTGTGACGGCCACCATGAACAACACCAAGACCAGGGCTGCGGCATCTTGGCCGAACTGGTGGCGGCGGCGCACGGAGAAGCTTGCGCCTGCCATGGCGCGGAGGACAAGCATCCCAGCCTGGCGCCGCCCTGAGTTCCAACTTGACTCCTGGCTGGCGTGCGGCCCCGGGTCAACGCGGTCTAGGAGCGCGCCGTTGTTTCGATCTGCCCTCCTCTCCCGTCGACCTCTTTCAGAGAGTTCCTATGCTCAGCCTCCGACCAGTCGCTCGCATCCAGCCCCTGCTTTGCTTCTGCCTAGGGCTTGGGCTGGCGGCCGGCAGCGCTCAGTCGGCCGAGGTCTGGAAATGCCAGGTCGGCAAAGAAATCAAATACTCCGACCAACCTTGCCAAAGCCAGGGTGAGCCAATGCGCGCACGCCAGTTGCAGGGCAATGTGGTGGACACCACCAGCCGTATCCTGCCCAGCAAGGATGCAGCAGCCAGCGAAAGAGCGGACATGGCAGCGCCGCCCACCGCCACCCTGGCCAGCATTTGCCCCTCCGAGGCCGAATTGGCAGCCATGGAAACCCGTGCCAGCTCCATCACCCTGGAGCCCGAGGCCAAGGCCTTTATGCAAGACGAGATTCGCCGCGCCCGCCAATGCCGCAAAGGCCAGGGCCGCTACAGCGCGGCGGACTGGGAGATCAGCCGCCGCTCGCAAGCCGCGCAAAGCAATTTGTCCGGCGCTGCCGATGCCCGCCGCCGCGCCGAGGATATGCACAGCGCGGCCGACCCCTTCGAGGGCGACCGCATTGCGCAGCAAAGAACGAAGCAGCGCGAGCAGGAGCAAGCATTGCGCTTGAAGGGACCGACCGCACCCCTGCCCATCAGGCCGCCGGCAGCTTCGCAAACGGCGAAATAGGTCACCGGATTCACCTCGGTGATTTCCAAATGAGCGGCGCTTGACTCTGGTGTAGCTACAGGCTTTCCAATACCGACATCGATGTTTGGAAAGCCCGCTCACCATGTCCGCCCACTGCTGCAATCACGACACCCCCGCCGTCTCCACCATTCAGAACCTACCGCGCTATCGCCGCGCCCTCTGGATCGCGCTGGGGCTGAACCTCGCCATGTTTGTGGTGGAGGTGCTGGCCGGTGGCCAAAGCGGTTCGCTGTCTTTGCTGGCCGATGCGGTGGACTTTGCCGGCGACGCCATCAATTACGGCGTTTCGCTGGCGGTTTTGTCGGCGGCGCTGGTGTGGCGCGCCCGCGCTGCGCTGTTCAAGGCGGCCTGCATGCTGGGCATGGGCGGCTTTGTCTTGGCCAAGGCCTTGTGGAATTTGAAGACCGGCGTACCGCCCGAGGCCGCCACCATGGGCGTGGTCGCGGTCCTGGCATTGAGCGCCAATCTGCTGGCCGCTTGGGTGCTGTATGCCTTCCGCGAGGGCGACGCCAATATGCGCAGCGTCTGGTTGTGCACGCGCAATGACGCCATCGGCAATATCGCGGTGATGGCCGCCGCACTCGGCGTTTTCGGCACCGGCAGCGCCTGGCCCGACCTGCTGGTGGCCGGCATCATGGCCAGCCTGGCCCTGCGTGGCGGCTGGCAGATTCTGAAGCAGGCACGGGCCGAGTTGCAGGGCGAGGCGCCAGCGGCTGCTCACGGACATGATCACGGGCATGACCACGGCCACGGTCATTCGCACTAAACCGACCATGCGCGCCCTGGAATTGAAGCTGCCACCGCTCGTGGTGCTGCTGCTTTTCGCCGCACTTGCACTGGGCTTGTCGGCACTGTTGCCCGACGCACCTTCCAGCCTCCATTTCAATTTCCCCGGCCAAGGCCTCGCGGCTGGCGCCTTGGCCCTGCTAGGCGTCGGCTTTGCGCTGGCCGGGGTCTGGGCCTTTCGCCAGGCCAAGACGACGGTAAACCCGCTGCAGCCGGAACGCGCCAGTGCGGTGGTCAGCTCAGGCATCTACCGACTGAGCCGCAACCCCATGTATCTAGGCATGGCCTTGCTGCTGGCTGCGCTGCTGCTTGCCCTGGACTCATTGGTGGCGCTGCTCTGCTTACCAGCCTTTTGCGTCTACCTCACGCAGTTCCAGATCAAACCCGAAGAGCGGGCTTTGCGGCTCGGCCTCGGCGCCCCCTTTGAAGCCTATCTGCAGCGCACCCGCCGCTGGCTCTGAATCGGAGTCGTCACTGGCCCGCAAGGCCAAACAAAGGCCTGGGAAACCCCAATTTGGCACTGATATATTAAACATATACTCAATTTCGGTGCCAATCTGAAACGCCTCATGAGGTCGCGTCGGAATTGCAGAGTCGGCGACCCCAGCCTCTGCAACGGTCACCCCAAGCGTCAGAATTTGACGCGCTTGTTGACCCGCCTCGTCCCTTCCCCTGCCCCAAGGATTGAAGAAGAAAAAAGTCGCCATGCAAACCGATGCCCTGCGCCTGTGCGAGCTGAGCGTGGTCGAGGCCTTGTTCGACCCGCTGCCCGATGTGGTGTTTTTCGTCAAAGACCGCGACGGCCGCTACTTGCGCGTCAACCAGACGCTGGTGCGGCGCAGCGCCCAGCGCTCCAAGCAGGCGCTACTCGGGCGCACCTCCAAAGAGATTTTTCCCGGCGCCATGGGTGAGGCCTTCTGGGTGCAAGACCGCAGCGTCATCAGCAGCGGCACCGCCATGCAGCGCCACCTGGAGTTGCATCTCTATGCCGATGGCGGCGCCGGTTGGTGCCTGACCCACAAGCTGCCTCTGCGGGATGAACCCCAAGGCGAGCGCCCCGGCGAAGTGCTTGGCGTGGCCGGCATTTCACGCGACCTGGGGCGGCCCGACCAAAGCCATCCGGTCTATGGCCAGATTGCCGAGCTGGCCGAGCAGATTCGGCGTCACTTTGACCAGCCCCTGCATCTGGGCGACTGGGCGCGCGCGGCCGGGCTGACGCTGGACCGGGTCGAGCATCTGTTCCAACGCATCTTTCACCTCAGCCCGCGCGAGATGTTGCTGCAAGCGCGCCTGGACGCGGCGCGCCGCCTCTTGGTTGAAGCGCCGGATTTGAGCGTGGCGGCCATCGCCATGCAATGCGGCTACAGCGACCAAAGCGCCTTCACCCGCCAGTTCAAGGCCACCACCAGCCTGACGCCCTCGCAATACCGACGTCTTCAGCAAGGCAGTCAGCAAGACTATCAGCCCAACGACGAACATTGGCGCGCCGCGGCCTGATGGCCTCACTTCCATAACGCCTTATTTACGGTGATGCAGGGACGGGCTTGGGGCCCATCAACTGCTCACGCAAAAAGCCATAGCTGAGCGCCCAGAGTTGCGCCTGCTGCGCTGGCGTCGAAGCCCCCGCATGGCCGCCTTCGCGGTTCTCCCAGTACAGCACCGGCTGACCCAATTCCTGCAGCCGCGCGACCATCTTGCGGGCGTGGCCGGGGTGCACCCGGTCGTCCAGGGTGGAGCTGGTGTAGAGCACCTTAGGATAGGGTTTGCCGGCACTGGCGTTCTGATAGGGCGAGTAGCGAGAGATGGTGTCCCACTGTTCGGGGATGTCGGGGTTGCCGTATTCCTCGATCCAAGAGGCCCCGGCCAGCATGCGGTGATAGCGCCGCATATCGGTCAGCGGCACCTGGCTGACCACCGCGCCAAACAGCTCGGGCCGCTGCACAAAAGCCACCGAAGTCAGCAAGCCGCCCAGGCTGCCACCCATGATGCCCAGACGCGCCGGGCGGGTGATGCCGCGCTGGATCAGGTCTTCGGCCACCGCGATGAAGTCGTCAAAGCTGCGCTGGCGATTCTCGCGCTGGGCCGACTGATGCCAGCGCGGGCCAAACTCGCCGCCGCCGCGCAGATTGGCCAGCACGTACACCCCACCCTGCGACAACCAGCCGCGGCCCAGGATGCCGCTGTAGCTGGGCTTCATCGAGATCTCGAAGCCGCCGTAACCGTAGAGCAGCGTCGGCGCGCCGTCCTTGGGCAAGTTGCCGCGCGGCTTGACGATGAAGTAAGGCACGGCCGTGCCGTCCTTGGAGCGCGCCTGCAGCTGCTGCACCTCATGCGTGCTGGCATCAAAGAACTCGGGCATGGCCTGCAAGAGCTGGCGCTCGGCCCGGCCCACTTCGCCCAGCTCCAGCCGCGCCGGGGTGAGGAAGTCGCTGCGGGTCAGCAGGTAGTGGTCAGCGTCCTGGCCAGCCAGAGCGCTCACGCTCAAGCTGCCCAAATCACCGGCCGGCAATAGCGTCTCTTGCCACTGCCCCTTGAGATAGCGCCACTGCAGCAATTGCTGGCGCGCTTCATCCATGCGCACACCCAGCACCGCGCTGCGCGTCGCCACGTGGCTTTGCAGCGAGCTGCGCGGCCTGGGGCTGAACAAGGTGTGGAACTCACGCTTGCCCGCCGACCAGTCGGCGCGCGAAATCGCCAAGAGCGACCCGGCCGCATGAGTCTTACCGCCTAACTCCCAATCGGAGCGCAATTCGATCAGCCACTGGTCAGCAAAGGGGCTCATGCTGGCATCAGCCGGCTTGCTCAGAGCCAGCAGGCGACCGTCTTTTTGCAAGACATGCTGCTCGCCGGCAAAGAAGCTGGTGCGGCGTTCGATCATGTGGACGCGCGCTTTGCCGATCTGTTCGGCCCAGGTCCAAACGCTGACGTCCTGCGGCGCCGCCTCGAAGAGCAGCCGCGCCTGCGCCAAAGGCTGGCCGCGCTTCCAGAGTTTCACTTGGCGCGGGTAGCCCGAGTCCGTCATGCTGCCGGGGCCAAAGTCCGTGGCCACGCTGAGGGTGTCGCGGTCCACCCAGGCAGCCGTGCCCTTGGCCTCAGGCAGGCTGAAGCCGCCCGACGCAGCCGCCACAAAGCGGCGCGTACCCAGATCAAACTCGCGCAGCACATGGGCGTCACCGCCACCGCGGCTGAGGGTGAGCAAGCAGCGCTGGGTCTGGGGAACCAGGCAAGTCGCCCCGCCCCAGACCCAGGGCGCGCCCTCCTCCCGACTCAACTGATCCACATCCAGCACCGTCTCCCAGCGCGGTGTGTCACTGCGATAAGAGGCCAAGGTGGTGCGCCGCCACAAGCCGCGCGGATGGGCTGCATCACGCCAGAAGTTGTAAAGGTAGCCGCCCATCTGCTGCGCATAAGCCAGGCGCTTGGGCGAGGCCAAGACCTCGGCAAAGCTCTGGCTCAAGGCCGCAGACTGAGGGCCGCTCTGCAGCGCCGCCAGGCTGGCCTCGTTCTGGCCCTGCACCCAGCGCAGCGCCCGCTCGCCCTGCACCTCTTCCAACCAAAGATAGGGGTCCTCGGCCTGTGCTGAGCACAGACCGGCCTGCAGCAATATGGCCGCGGCAAGCGCACGCAGCACCGGTCTGGCGCCCCACATCAGAAACGCGCCTCCAGGTTCAGCTTCAAGACCCGGCCGCCCAGCGGCAGCGAAGAGCCAGGGCGCAGTTCCACCAAAGGCGCTTGATCAAAGGCGTTCAGCAGATTGGCGGACACGGTGAAGTTCTTGAAGCCGCTGTACTGCAGCCACAGATCGGTGCTGAGCCAGGGCTTGATACGGCAGTCGGCCTCTTCCACGCCACGGTCGGCGCAGCCTTCGATGCTGTTGTCAGTGTCCCATTCAGCAGCACTCAAACGGGTGCCGGAATACTGGTTAAGACGCGCGCCCAACTTCCAATCGGCGATGCCCCAGTTGATCTTGTAGATCGCATGCAGACGCGGCGTGCCCCGGTAGCCGACGCGGTTCTCGGTGTAGTCCTGCTTGGTGCTGTCCCAGTAGCGTGCATCGATCTGGTAGTTGGCTTCGATGCCCGCGTCCAGCTGACCCCAAGCGCCCAGCTTCCAGCGGCTGCGCAGGTCCAGATCCAGGCCCGAGACCTTGGTCTTGTTCATGTTCTGGTACTGCAGGCCCAGCGAACGCACCGAACCGACGGCAAAGCCGATGTCCTTGCCCGAGAGCTCTTTGACCCGCTTGGCCAGGTCTTTGTCGCGGGCCGAAACGGTGTCACGCGGCAGCAGGCTGGGGTTGGCGTCTTCATTGGCCAAGACTTCGTTGACATCGCGCACGCCGATTTCGTCCTTGCGCTGGATGTTGTAGTAGTCCAGCGTGAAGCTGATGTTCTCGATCGGCTGGGTGACGATGCCGAAGGAGAAGTTACTGGACGACTCGGGCTTCAAGTTCGGGTTCGGGGTGATGGCCGAAGGGAAGCTGACCGAGCAGCCTGAGTTGTAAACCTCGGTGGCATCGAGCTTGTCGCTGGCATTGCCGGTTTTGAGCACCGCTTGCATTTGCTTGGCGGTGTCGCAACGCTTCGGGTCCAGATAACCGTTGTTGAACCAAGAGGCGCCGCCATTGCCGGTCTCGGGCAGGCTGGGCGCGCGGAAGCCTTGGGTGACCGTGCCGCGCAGCATCAGCTCGCGCATCGGGCGCCAGGCCAGCTGCATCTTGGGCGTGACCGCGCCAAAGCCATTGAAGACCTTATCGCCGCGCAGGGCCAGCGTCGCTTCGATCTGCTTGGTGAAGGGCAGGTTCACCTCGCCGAACAAGGCGCCGACATCGCGCTTGCCGGAGATGTCCACGCCGGAGAAGCCGACGATGCGCGCTTGCAAGATGTTGTCCATGCTGCGGTGCTCGAACTTCTCATGGCGCAGTTCGCCGCCGAGCGCCAGCATGATGGGGCCGCCGGAGAGGCTGCCGATCTCGCGCGAGCCCTTGGCATCGGCGAACTGCTGGGTGTAAGTGCCCGAGGAGCCCATCTCAGGGAACATCTTTTCCAGCAGCTCACGCGGGTTGGTCTGGCCGAATTTGTAGGCGCCGCTGGTGATGGCTTCTTCGTAGCCGAAGCGGTCTTTGTAGAGGTGCTGACGTTGGGTGGCGTGCGACTGCATCATGCCCACCGCGCCGTCAAAGTCCCAGCCCCAGGCGGAGCCCTCAAGGCCTGCCAAAACACGGAAGTCGCGCGAAGCGCCGATGTTCTTGAACATGTCCGGGTGGTCCACAAAACGGTAGTTCAAACCGATGGGGAAGCCATAGGGGTTGTTCGGGTGATTGGCCGGCAGCTTGGGGTCGGTGAAGCTTTGCAGCTCGCCCTTCAGGCTGTCATACCAAGTCGAAACGCTGCCAGGGTTGCTGCGCGGGACGTTGGTGTAATAGTCGGCCTGGATGTCGGCGCCCTGGAACTCAGCAAAAGCGCTCAGGTCCTTGTTGATGGTCATGCGCGCGCCGGCCAGCAGGGTCACTCGCTTGGTGGCTGGGCGTGCGTCGCTGTCTTTCCAGTAGTCGTACTGGCAGACGCCACCGATCAGGTCTGCAGCCGCGCAGCCTGGGGCCGGCGTGTTGATGCGCGTGCCGGCCAGGGCCGGGTCTTTGTAGTCGGCCGGATAGCTGCCGGTGTAGTTGCCCGGGAAGGAGCCTGCCGAGCGCTGTCCGCGCGAGGGGTTTTGTTCCAGATACCAGTCAGGCAGCAGGTCACGCACCGCGCTGTCCTTGTAGCTGCCGCGCTTGTAGACCTCCAAGTGCGCGTAGGCGTTGTAGCCATCGCTCGCCAGATTGCCATGGCCCACGGTGACCGAGGCCTGCTGGTCGGCGTCCAGGAAGCTGTTCTTCAGATTGCGCTGCGCGCTCAGCTGCATGCCAACACCGCTGAAGTCCTTGACGGTGATGACGTTGATCACGCCGCCAATGGCGTCCGAGCCGTAGATGGCCGAGGCGCCATCCTTCAGCACTTCAACGCGCTCGATGATGTTGGCCGGGATCGCGTCGATATTGGTGAAGTTCAGCTGCAAGCCATCGGCAAAGCCATAGCTGGACAAGCGGCGCCCGTTCAAGAGCGTCAAGGTGCCGCCGGTGCCCAGATTGCGCAGTGACACGCCCGAGGCGCCGCTGGCCCAGGAGTTGGCGCCGCCCAAGTCGCTGATGGCGCTGCGATCGTTATTGCTCAGATTGGCCAGAACATCGCCCACGGTCAATGCGCCGGAGGCCTTGATCTCGTCCTTGCTCAAAACCAGCAGCGGCTGCGAGGTCTCCAAGTCGGTGCGTTTGATGTTCGAGCCTGTGACCGTCACGCGGGTCAGGTTTTGCGTCTCGGCTGCGGCGTCCTTGCTTTGCGCATAGGCGGCGGGGCCGCCGCTCAAGGCCAGGCAGGCCGATACCGTGGCTAGGGCAATGCGGCTGAGTTTGGGGCTGGGTTTCTTCGAGTTCATGCGTCTCCTCGCGGGGGTTTTTTAGGATCCGCTCAGAATAGAAAAATCGCCCTCCCCGGTCTTGATGCCAAACGGCAGCGGGCCGACCGAAATCGGCACAAAGCCAAAAAGCGTGCGCCACTGGCTAGCGCTGTGCTTGGTGAGCAATTTCCACGCGATCCATTGGCCTTGAGAACGGCAGTTCTCGCTACATGGGAGACGTCAATCCACAAGCCCTCGGTGCCAGCTATGTGCCCTCTGCCGTCTTTGGTTTGGGAGGAGATCAGGCCACTTGGGGGCTCGAGGCGGACGCACACCGGTGGAACTGCCGAGTGGCGTCGGGGGCGTGATTCCGCGAGGTAAAGGAGGAGCCGGCGCCTGAAAGGCGACGGCGGGGGACAGGAGCGGAATTACGCCGCCGGCGGCGCTCGGCATCCGGCTCTTTCACAATGTTCCGCAACGGGCACCTTGATGCCGCTTGTTCTGCGCAACTAGATGATCGGAGCTGGCGCGTCGCAGGAGCTCGTGCGCCGCTCGAGCAGCGACTGAGGCGCTGGATCCGTCAAGAACTTGAGCGCCTGGCTTGCTGCCAAAGCCAATGCCTCAACGCCCGAGCTTGCCCAGCGCGCCCCTCGTTGGGGACGCGCTGCAGCGGGGGCTATCATCAACTCGCCCCTGCCGGGCAAAGAAGTGCCATTCCTAGCCCCACGCCGCGCCCATGACCCTCCGATTTCTGCAAGGTTTGACTGGCCATGAACGCACCCTGATGGCCAACCGCCAACTCGGCGGATTGCTGGCTTTTGTGGCCGGCGCCATCAATGCGGGCGGTTTCCTGGCAGTGCAGCGCTACACCTCGCACATGACCGGCATCGTCTCCTCAATTGCCGATGACTTGGCCACCGGTGGCTTCGCCATGGCCATGGCGGGCTGCGCCGCCTTGCTCTCCTTTGTGGCGGGGGCCGCATGCACCGCCATCTTGATCAACTGGGCCCATCGACGCGGCATGCGCAGCAAATATGCATTGGCACTGCTGCTGGAAGCGGGCCTGCTGCTGATCTTTGGCTTGGTAGGAGCCAATCTGCGATCGCTGGAGCATCTGTTGATCCCCACGGCCGTCTTGCTGCTGTGCTTCATCATGGGTCTGCAGAACGCCACAGTGAGCAAGATTTCCAAGGCAGAGATTCGCACCACCCACATGACCGGGGTCATCACCGATCTGGGTCTCGAACTGGGGCGCATGTTGTACTGGAACCGTCACCCCGTCGATGATCAACACCAGGCCGTGCGCGCCAATCGCGACAAGTTATTCATCCATCTGAGCATCTTGGGCTTGTTCTTCATCGGCGGCTTGGTCGGCGCCTTGGCCTTCAAGCATTTTGGCTTCTCGGCCACCTTGCCCATCGCCCTGCTGCTGGTCGTGATCGCGTCGCCTGCCCTGCTGCTCGACTGGCAACGCACTTGAACTCGACTCCGCCCATCTCTCCACACCCTAGTCTCAGCTGCAGCTGATCCTTCCTCTTCCTCGCACTGCCTGAGCCATGACAGACCCCACCACCCACGCCAAGCCCTTCGTCTACGAGACGGCGAATAGCAAGGCCATGCACTTCTCGCTCAGCGAGATCCAGAGCCGCATGCAGACCCAGCGCCCACAAGCGCTGGACCTGGACTACACCCGCTTAATGATGGGCTTCTTGCTCTTCCACCCCGCGCCGGCGCGGCTGGCCATGATCGGCCTGGGCGGCGGCTCCATGGCCAAGTTCTGCCACCACTTCATGCCCAGCACCCGCATCGAGGTGGTCGAGATCAATCCGCATGTGATCGCGCTGCGTGAGGCCTTTTGCATTCCATCCGATGACGCGCGCTTCCAGGTGCAACTGGCCGATGGCGCTGCCTACCTCAGCGCCGCGCCCGAGCCCATCGATGTCTTGGTGGTCGATGGCTTTGACGGCAGCGGCCAGCCCGAAGCCCTGTGCTCACAGCGCTTTTATGATGACTGCCAGGCCGCGCTGCAGCCCGACGGCCTGCTGGTGGTCAATCTACACGCCGCGCATCCTGACTTTGAATTGCTGGCCGCGCGCATCGAGCGCAGCTTTGCCGGCGAGGTGCTGCGCGTACCGGACCGCGACGGCAGCAACACCATTGTGTTCGCCAGCAAAGCGCCGCTGGCGCAGCGTTTCAAGCCCCAAGGTCCGCGCCAGCTGCGCCAGTTCGACGCCCAGACCCGCGCCGACTTGATGCCGGCCTGGGCAGCGGTGGAGCGCGCCATGCGGGGCCGCGACACTGCGACCGGCTGAGAGCCGTCGACCTCAGAAGCTGTAGCGCGCCTTGGCGTAATAGAAAGCGCCGTTGAAGCCCACCGGCGAGAGCACGTCGTAGGGGAAGTTGCCGAAGTAGCTGATGTCGTCGATGGAGCGCGTCGGGTAGCGGTCGGTCACATTGACGCCGCCCACGGTGACGCTGAAATTACGCGTTACCTTTACTTCAGCCTCCAGATCCAGCTGCCAGACGGCGGCATAGGTCTGCCGCGGCGTGAAGCCGCCGCCGAAGTCAAACACCCGGGTGGTCTCGCCATGGCGGGTGGCGCGCGCCAGCAGGTTCCAGGCGGCGCTGCTCCAGTTGGCGCTGATGACATGGCGGTCGCGCGGCGCAGCCTCGGTCAAGGTGTTGCTCTCTTCCAGGCCGACCAAGGGCTTGTCGATGCCAAGGGCCTTCAGCGCCGGACCGGTGTTGCGCACATGGCTGAGCGTGGTCTTGTTGAAGCTGGACGCCAGCGTCCAACGCAGCTCGCCGCCGGCCAAGTCATGCCGCAGCTGGCCCACCAGATCGAGGCCTCGGGTATGGGTGTCCACCGCATTGGTGAAGAAGTTGACGCCGGTGACGCCGGCCACGCCAAACTGGTTCTGGACCAGCGCCGTCAGCGCATCGCTGGACAAGCGCTCCGACAAGGTGATGCGGTCCTTCACCCGCACATCGTAGGCATCGACCGACAGCGAAGCCGACTTGCTCGGCTGCCAGCTCAAACCCAGGCTGGCGTTGTTGGCGGTTTCGGCCTTGAGCTTGTCGGCGCCCAGCGCCTGCGCCACCGCGCTCTGCACCGGCAGGGTGCGCACCTGGCTCAGGCCGCCGCCCTCGCCGCGATCGGTCACGGTGAAAGAGAAGCCTGTTTGCGCCAGCGAAGGCGCCCGGAAGTTGCTCGACACCGCGCCGCGCAAGGCCAAGCTTGGGCTCACTGCATAACGGCTCGAGAGCTTGGCGGTGAAGGCATTGCCAAAGTCGGAGTAATGATCGGCACGCAGGGCCAGGTCGGCGAACCAATTTGCATTGAGGTCCGCGCTCAGGTCGGCATAGGCGCCGACCAGCTGACGCGACAGGTCCACGGCATCGCCGGCTTGCAGGCCCGGCCCCGCCTGGGCGCCCGGTGTGCCCGCAAAGCTGCCCACGCTGTAGGAGGCCGGGTCACCCGCACGCGTGCGGAAGGACTCCCGCCGCGCCTCCGCCCCCAGCGCCAAGGTGGCAGGCTTACTCAGGCCCAGGTCCAGCGCGCGGCTGAAGTCGGCACTCAGGCCCAGCTGCTGGCTGGCAAAGTCGCCCAGGTGGAATTGCGTGGGGCTGGCCGCGCCCAAAGAGACATTGAGCGAATTGCGCAGGCCGTACTTGAAGTCATTGCGGCCCAGATTCACAGACAGGTCGTAGTCCCAAACCTTGCCCTCGCCCAAACTGTCACCCAGGGCTCCGCGCAGGCCGGCCGCCAGCTGCAAGTCCTGGCTCTTGCCGGTGGTCTCGGGTCGATAACCCTTGGGATAAACGGCAGGCACATTCGCAAAGCTGTCGGGGTAGCGGAAGTAGGCCGCGCCCTTGCTGTCGCGCTGCGTCCAGGTACCAAAGGCATAGGCCTGGGTGTCGGCATTCAGCGCCAAAGCGCTGTTGAGCCACAGGCCCAGCTGATCGGTCTCGGGCTCGCCGGGCGCGTAATTGCGCTTGCCTTGGAAGGCCAGATTGGCCGGGCTTTGCTCCTCCCAGGGCGGGATCTGGTCGGCGCCGGAACGCTGGGTGTGCTCGCGGTGCGCGGCCTCCAGGCCGAAGCGCACAAAGCCGCTGTCGCCGATCTTGAAGCCGAGCTTGCCGCGCAGCTCACGGGCAGCACCGTCATTCAGCGTTTCGCGGGTGGGCTCAAACTTGGTGTGGAAGCCGCCCAGCGTTCCCTCCAGCTCGCCGCCGCTGTTGGCGTCATCCAAGATGATGTTGATCACACCGGCGATGGCATCGCTGCCGTACTGCGCGCCGGCGCCGTCACGCAGCACCTCGATGCGCTTGATGCTGGACAGCGGGATGGCATTGAAGTCCACCGGATTGGTGCCCTTGCCGACCTTGGACTCCAGATTGACGATGGCCGAGTTGTGGCGGCGCTTGCCGTTCACCAAGACCAAGACCTGATCGGGCGAAAGCCCGCGCAACTGGGCGGCGCGCACATGGTCACCGCCGCCCGAGTTGCTTTGGCGCGGAAAGTTGAAGGAGGGCAAGAGCGTCTGCAAGGCCGCGGCCAGATTGCCGTCGCCGGCCACCGCGCGCTGCAGATCCTCTTGGCTCAAGACGTCCACCGGCACCGGGGTGTTCAGCAAGCTGCGGTCTTTGGCGCGAGTGCCGGTCACCAGCACCGCATCCAGCTGTTCGGCCGAGGCTTGGGCCTGCGCTTGCCAAGCAGCTTGGCTCAAGGCCAGAAAAATCAAGGCGGCATGGGCGAGGGGACTGGACTTGAACATGAGGCAGCAACTCTTCAACGTTGGGAAAGCCGCACAGGCTATTGCATTGGCGCCGCCAGGGCCAAGACTTTCCGGCAATAAGCTCATGCCCAAATCGTTTCAAAGCCGAGGCGTACGCGCCCGCTTGCGCTGCAATCAGCGATTAGCATGGCGCTGCCCCGCTGGCCACTTCGCCGTCTTCTTCTTTCTTCTTGATCAGGCTGCCCTCGCAAGCCTGAAGTGGCCAGGCCCTGTGTTCGACCCTCGCTCGCCTCCATGTCTCAAGCCTCAACGCAAGATCTGACCCCCGCCCCTGTGGCGCTGCCCGAGCGTAGGCTCGATGTGAAACATGCCGTGGCCCTCTGTGTTGGCATGGTGGTCGGCGCCGGCATCTTCAAGACCTCGCCGATGGTGGCCGGCGCCTTGAGCAGCGCCACCGAGCTGTACCTGGCCTGGGCCTTTGGCGGCCTGCTGTCATTTCTTGGCGCGCTGTGTTTTGCGGAGATGGCGGCGGCCTTCCCGGACGCCGGTGGCGACTATCACTTTCTGCGCCGCGCCTATGGGCACCGGCTGGGCTTTCTGTTCGCTTGGTCGCGCTTTGCGGTCATCCACACCGGCTCCATGGCCCTGCTGGCTTTTGTGTTTGGCGACTATCTGAGCCAGGTGGTGGACCTGAGCCCCTGGCTGGGCGCCTATGCCCATGCGGTGCTGGCGGCGGCGCTGATCGTGCTGCTGACCGCGCTGAACCTGATGGGCGTGCACATCGGCCTGGGCACGCAGCTGGGCCTGATGACGGTGGTCTTGGGCAGCTTGTTGCTGCTGGGCTTGGGCGGGGCGAGCGTGGCGCTGTCGGGCCAGGCCGCGCTGACACCGCTGGCCGTCAAAGACCCGAGCCGCCAAGACTGGGGCACGGCCATGGTGTTTGTGTTCTTGGCCTATGGCGGTTGGAGCGATGCAGCCACGCTCTCGGCCGAAATGCGCGATGCCAAGCGCGGCATTGTGCGGGCGCTGTGGTGGGGCCTGAGCCTGGTCGGCGTGGTCTATCTGCTGGCGAATTGGGCCTATCTGCGCGTCTTGGGCCTGGACGGTCTGGCCCACAGCAGCGCGCCGGCGGCCGACTTGATGCGCGCCTGCTTCGGCCGCCCCGGCGAGGTGCTGATGGTGGGCCTGGTGTCGCTGGCGGCCCTGTCCGTGATGAATGCGATCTTGATTGCCGGCCCGCGCACCACTTATGCAGCGGCGCGAGACCTCGCCAGCGAGCTGCACCTGGGACGCTGGGACGCTCGCCGGGGCACACCCACGGCTGCCGTGCTGGCCACCAGCGGCATGGCCCTGGCCCTGGTCGCCTTTGGTGCCTACACGCGCGGCGGCTTTGCCACCATGGTGGACTATCTCTCGCCGGTGTATTGGTTCTTCCTGACGCTCAGTGGCCTCGCCCTGATCGTGTTGCGCCAGCGCGAGCCCGAGGTGCCGCGCCCCTATCGCGTGCCCTTCTATCCGCTGCTACCGCTGCTGTTCACCGCCTGCAGCCTGTATGTGCTGTGGTCCAGCCTGGTCTATGTGAAAACCGGCGCCTTGGTTGGCGTGGCGGTGCTGGCGGTAGGCGCCTTGCTGCTGTGGCCGCTGATGCGGCGCGGTCAGGCGCGATAAGCCACGCGCCCGGCGATTTGGCCGGGCCTTGGAGCTCGGCTCACTGCTTGCTCAAGACGATATGTGTCGCTCTTGCCGAGGTCTGATGCTGGGTGCAGGCATAGCCCAAGGCCGGCAGATCCAGGCCTTCGAACAAGCGCTCACCGCGGCCCAAGAGCACCGGTGAGATGGCGATGTGCATTTCGTCGATCAGCCGCAGTCGAAGGTATTGCTGGATCACCTGAACGCCACCGCCCACACGCACATCTTGGCCTTGGGCGGCTTCACGGGCCCGCGCGAGCGCGACCTCCGGGCCTTCGGTGACGAAGTAAAACGTCGTGCCGCCTTCCATCACCAAAGGCGCGCGCGCATGGTGTGTGAGCACAAAAACAGGCACCTGGTAAACCGGCTTCTCACCCCACCAGCCGCGCCAGCTCTCATCCGGCCAGGGCCCGCGCACCGGGCCGAACATGTTTCGGCCCAGAATCCAGGCGCCTACATTGCGAAAGCCGCGCGCCGCGAAGTCATCATCAATACCGGTCTCACCACTCGGCTGGCCAAACAGCTTTTGCTGCACGGTCTGCGTTGGCATCAGCCAGCCATGCAAAGCGCCGCCCCCCACACCCAAGGGGTTCTGCAGGTCCTGATCAGGGCCGGCGCCAAAACCGTCCAGGGAGAGGGTGAAGCTCTCGACGCGAACTCTAGACATGGCAACTGACTCTCTTTGATTGGTTCAAGCAAGATAGGAGTGCCAACGCGGCGGCTTCACTTCCAAAGCGAGAAGAAGGTCAACACATCGACCAAGCCCAAGACCGCGCTGGGCTTGAGCCGCGAAGACGTGGCAAGCGCCACCACGGCAACAGGCTGCAAACGCCGCCACATGAGGCCATAGCCCAGCACTGCCAGTGCGAACCCTCCCGCCGCCACGGCCCAAGATTCCAGCGCAGAGGCCAAGGCAAAAGCCAGCAGGGCCACCAGCACCGAAGCCAGCAAGGGCACGCCCGAGGCTGCCCTTGGGACATAACAGCTTGCCCCGCAAGAGCCACACGCCGCAGGCAGCGCAAGGCTGGAACGCCAAGCACCCAACAAGGAAATGGACTCACTCGCACAAGCGGGGCACTTCAGCATGAGCAACACTCCCTTTTTTTGAATCCACGCGCCGCCGCAAAAAGCCTGGGCGTATCGCGTTATGAATGTACTCGCTTTGCAGCGCGGGCTTGCGATGAAGTTTGCGCTGATCAGGCGTCCATGGACTCCATGGAAAGACAGCACCTTGCGAGCGACCACGGAGCAGCTCAACCCGCCAAGCGAAGGTCCGAGGCCAGCGGGCGCGAACCCAGCGGCTGAGCAAACCGAAACAGATAACCGTCCGGGTCCTGAATCAGGAACTCGCGTTGTCCCTCTTCCGTCTGCGCGTCGACCGCGTACCAGCTTTCCTTCATGGCCTTAAACGGCACAAAACCCGCTGCGGCCAAAGCGGCAGCGATGGCTTCAACATCCTCGATCTCAATCTGAAAATTAATGCCGCGCCCCAGCGGGCGCTCCAATGAGGCCACACGCCATCCATCCGCATGCTCTTGCTCCAGCATGATCTGCGCAGGCCCCAACTCCAGATAGGCGAAGGGCGGGTCCTCGCGACGAAATCGAATCGAAAAGCCAGCGGCACGATAAAAGCGCAAAGACGCTTCGAGCTGCGTCACCGTGAGCTCCGGCACCAGGGCGTTCCAATAGGGTTCTTCAGACATGGTTGTGCTGACTGTTGAATAGCCATCCCATCGACATGCAAAGGCGAGGGTCGGCGCTCACTGATGACCGCACCATTGCTCTTCGCAGGGGATGCCATCCCGATCGCCATCCATCGAGACACCGGGGCAATGGGCCAGGAAGTACTTGGCCTCCTCACACGAACGCATTTGCGAGCAATACTTGCGCTTGTCGCAGGCGAAACCAGGGGCCGTTGCTGCCGCCTGAGGCGCAGCCTTGCTGCTGGCTGGCGCCAAAGACGTGGCGGGCGTACGGCGCTTCTTCTGCTCTTCGGCGTTCAGCGCTTCGATCGACGGGTCTTTTCGAGCCTGGCTCGAAGGACAGGGATCCTGTTGATAGCTGACACTGCCATTGATCAGGCATTTATTGACCGGCGCAGCATTCAGGGCAAGAGCAGACAGGGCAAGAAGCGCAAAGGCAAAGCACCGCTGCGCGCAGGCCGGCTTAGACCGAGAGCCCCATCGACTCATGACGCCCGAGTCCCGCTTGCACCGGCCTTTGCACGCTTGAGCGCCATGCCTATGGACGCCGGAGCCGTCGCCACAAATCCAAACTTCGCATAAAGATCTTTGGCCGGCCCATCGGCAATCAGGCTGACGTAGCCGGTCGCGGGCGCGTTTTCTTCAAGGTAGGTGGAGATCTCTTGCATGATGAGCTTGCCCAGACCTTTGCCCTGATGCTCAGGCAGCACGGCAATGTCCACCACCTGGAAGGCCGTGCCTCCATCGCCGATCACCCGGCCCATGCCGATAGGTTCACCCTGATAAAGCACCTGAACCGCGAAGAGTGAATTCGGCAAGCCCTTTTCCGCGGCCTCTGTTGACTTGGCGCTGAGGCCCGCCCCCACGCGAAGCGCCTGATAGCTTTGGACACTGGGGATCTTGCGAAGTACAGAGTAAAGAGGTGGGGTCATGGTTGAGGCCTGCGGCCGAGTTTTCGAAGTCAAATATACCTAGGGCACGACCAAGCAAGACGGCGGCGACGCTGCCTCAACCTCAGGACAACGGCTCAGGACTCACCGCCCAAGCCTAGTTTGATGCGTAAGCCACAGAGACCTGGGTCAGCTGGCCAAGCCGTTCTGCCGTGGGGCATGTGATGGGAACGATGTAGAAAGCGTAGCCTTCACTGCGCAGTTCCGCGCCACCGGCGATTGCTTTCGCAAAGATCTCCTCACTCTCTGGCGTGGCCTTGAAACATGCACGCTGACCCCGCACAAGACGAAGCGGGTAGGTGGTGGGAACTCCGGTTCGTGCTCTGACGAAGAGTCTACGTTCGCCTGGCGCGAGATCTGCAAGCACATACTCAGATTGCGATAGGCGAGCAAAGGCCTTCCCATCCACACCAACCGTGAGGCTGACGCCACCAGCAGCCATCGCTGGAGATCGATACACCAAGAGCTGAGCATGCTGTCCGTCCTCAAGTCGAGGCAAAGGAAAGATGGTCATCGAGGCGCAAGAGCTCAGCAACAGGCAAGCGGCCGATAGCGAAATTCGTCGACTCAGGTTTCGCAACATTTCCGCACCCCAATCATCGAATGAGCTCAGAGTTCTTCTTTCTTTGCGCTTCGTACGCTTCCCGTATTTTTCTTTGGCAGTTCACCCGGTCCTGCCCGCCGTCTTGATCGCATTGAAGTTCGGCTTGGCGCTGGTTCGTTTTGCTCATCTCGTTCAGCGCTTCGCTGGGGGTTTGAAGGCGGATATTGCTGCATGCAGAAACCAGGCCAAGAACAGACAGTGCGAAGACGATTTGATGGAACTTCATGGGCGGTCGCATTCTGGGTTTTCAGTCGCGCAGTTGTGGCTTGGCAAGGTGAGTTGATGGGCGCGAAAGCGTCAGCGGCGGCGAACTCAACTCGACCGGCTGTTCAGTGATGTCCTGCTCTCGAGTATCCGCGTCGCCACGGTCAAGGAATCAGGCCGAGCGCTTTCGCTGCCAGCCTGCTCTCCCGCGCAGGCGCCTGCCGCATCGCAGCTTTCGTCGGCGTCCTCATCAGCGTTGCTCGACACTATTTCTTGCTCGAATTTGAAGGCGTGCGAACGAGACGAACATGATTCGTATTCCCTTCGTCCGTGGCGGCCCAGGCGTCGCTCGTCCCTATAGCCGACACGAGCGATACGCCCTTGGCTTCCGGGCTGGAAGTCCAGAACGCACCATCAGAACTCCAGGCCGGCTTGGTGGGAAACACCGTCAGGTTTTGCGATGGGTTGTAGCAGTTCGGCTCGCGCAGCGTCAGCAACTCTTTGCGGGTAGGAAGTCGCCAACGCTCCTCGCTTGTGGACAAGGTCGCAGCGAGTGCCTTCGCTTGCTGATAGCTGAGCCTGGGCCCCGGATTGACTGCATCTGGATCATTGGCGATGCAGGTCGAACCATTCCAACTCTGATCCTCGACGCAGCGCATCCAGATCAGATGGGTCGTTTTGTCGTAGACCTGTGAGCCGTCTCCGATGGCCACGAAGTCAGCGGCATTTCGCTTGGGCGGACCTTCGCATTGCTGAGAGGCGCCTGCCTGCAAGCAGGTGAAGGCGGCGCAAACAAGAACGAGAGTCGATGACTTGAACACTAAATTCTCCGCTGATGTATGAGGTCAAGCAAGCCGCTAAGCATACGTTGCCTAACGCTGGAGTTCAGGTGACGGTGCCACCGCGCAGGCTGAATGACCCCTCTATCGATTCACCAACTGGTGTATCGCTGCAGATTCTTGTCGTATCGCCGCATTCAGGCGAGGCAAGACGGCAGCTATCGCTTGCTCACGCTGCGCCGCAAATTGCACGGTTCTGGCAGAGAGGGGAGGAGGCAGCGCCGACAAGCTGAGATTCTCACCACTGGACGCGCGCAACTCTGCCCTTAGGCGTGCTGGATCGGGACCACGGTGAGATGACAAAGCCAGGTAGCGACAACGTCCCGCTCTCAACATAGCCATGCCCTGATCCAGGCTGGAGCCGTAAACCTCCTTGCGGAAAGCCCCGGTGCTCGCCTGGTCAAATTCACTGCCAAATGTGGCACCGCGCATCACACAGACGGAAGTTCCGCGCAGTTCATCAAGTGATTTGATTTCCGCGTCTTCGGACTGGCGAGAAGCCAGCCAACCGTAACTCGTGAGCACAGCGTCGCTGAAGACGAAATTGCGTTCGCGCTCGGGCGTTCTTGCGATGCCAAATGCCAGGACTTCACCGCGCTCAGCCATGCTCAGCATACGCGCCAGCGGCACGGCTTGAATCTCCCACTCGATCGCAGCAGCTCGCGCGAGCAGAGCCATCAGCGGCTCTATCAAGGGCTTTGACGCGCCCTCCATCACGGCCAATGGCACTTTCATTGGTCGTCGATCCGATCGCGCTTCTTGCTCTGACAACGCAGCTCGCGCGGGCTCGCCTGTCAAAAGTGAGGTGCCGACGATACCCAGCATGGTCAAGCAATTTCGACGACGAAGACTCACGCCATCCGGACTGCTCTGGGCCAAGTTCTGCGCACAACTACTCATTCTCATAAGGGATTTCAATGCTCGTGCTGAGCGGGTCGCCGAGTAAACGTTTCCACGACAGCCAAACCGAAGCACACATTCTGATCCGCGCCACCGGCCAGGGCCGCTCGGGGAAGATGTGCAGACGAAGGTCAAGGCCCACAACTCTAAGGCCTGATTCTGCGCTTAGGCTTAAGTGCGAATGAAGGCACAAAAACAAGGAGTTACAGCAAGGCCGGTTGACCGAGTCGTTAGGATTTACTCGCCGACCAGCGCCCACTCTTTCGCACTCAAGCGGCGCAAATCAATTTCAGACCACGAATCAATCTCGCCCGTTGATTGATTCCCAAAGCCGAAGTTGCCGTGCAATCCCTTTGTATTCATGACACCGATGAACTTGGCGGCCAGGACACCGGATTGGCCGTCTTTTGCAATGAGGCTTAGTGATCCAGATTGCGGATCAAACTGGGTTTCTTCAAGAGCGTATTTTTTTCCAGGACAAGTGCCACTTGCGTCATAAAGGACGCCAGAAACAGAGGGCCTTGCCCTGTCTTTTGTATCCAGCCAGAGTTTCACTGAAACTCCGCCGCAGTCACCAGACATGGCAGAGATCTGGACATTTGAAAACGCCCCGAGATACTGACGATGCACCTGACGCTCTTGAGCAAATGCAGCCGAAGTGATGAGGGCAGAGATCCCAACAGTCGCGAAAACTTGAGTGAATTCCATATTGCTCAATTGCTTCTGCGGAGGCAGCCCTCGCTGAGAAGGAAAATGCCGCCAGCAAACTCATCTTTGTGCTGGCAGCACGTCCATACTCGCGGCCAAAGCCTTTGCGCAGTACCGGCGCAAAGGCCGGCGGCGGAAGAATCAGCGGCTCACCTTGAACTCGCCAAATTCCTTCAACTGCTCAGCCACGCCTTTGTCGCCCACCACGATGAGCGACTGGCTCTCGGGCGAGAAGTAGGTCTTGCCGATCTCACGCACCTGCTCGGCCGTGACCTTTTGGATCAGCGGCACATATTGACCCAGGTACTCGGCGGGCAGGCCCACCAGCCAGTTGCTGGCCAGGGTTTGCGCCACCGCGCCTTGCAGCTGGGTGGTCAGCAGATAGCTACCGGCCACATAGCGCTTGGTCATTTGCAGTTCCTCCACCGGCACCAACTCGGTGCCGATGCGGCGGTATTCCTTGATGAACTCCTGCAGGGCTGCGCCAGTGACTTCATTGCGCACATCGGCGCCGCCAGTGATGGCGCCGCCGACGCGGTAAGAGCGCGCACCGGCGCTGGCGCCATAGGTGTAGCCCTTTTCCTCGCGCAGGTTTTGGTTCACCCGGCTAGAGAAACCACTGCCCAGAATGGTGCTGGTCAGGCGCAGCGGCACTTGGTCGGCGCCGTTGGCCGGCGCGCCCGGTCGGCCCAGGCGCACGGTGGATTGCACGCTGCCCTCGCGCTCCAGCAGCACATGCTGGGGCTTGGCCGTCACCGGCGAGGCGGCAATCTCGGCCGGCGCCGGGCCGCTGGCCGCCCAGTCACCAAAAGCAGCTTGCGCCATCTTCAGGCCTTCTTCGGCCGAGACGCGGCCGGTGATGACCAGCAGCGCACGGTCGGGGCGGAAGCGCTTGGCGTGCTCGGCGCGCAGCGCGGCGGCGGTTGTGGCTTCGATGGCCTCGGCAGTTTCTTGGCTGCGACCATAGGGGTGATCGCCGTAGATGGCCGCGTTCAGCGCCTTGCTGGCGCGAAAGCCCGGCTGAGCGCTGGCCACCTTCAGGGCTTGCAAGGCATTCGCCTTGGCCAAAGCCACCTCACCCTCGGGGAAGGACGCGTGACGCGTCACCTCGGCCAGCAGCTTCATCATGCCTTCGGCATGCGATTTGAGCGCATAGGCGGTCAGTGTGATGCCGTCGTTAGCGGCGGTCGCCGCCACGCCACCACCCATGCCTTGGGAAGCCTCGGCGATGGCGCGCGAGTCGCGCTGGGTCGTGCCTTCGTTCAAGAGACCGGCCAGCAGCTTGGCCTGGCCGGGGGCCTTGGCCGCGTCGGCGCCAAAGCCGGCGCCACGCAGTGCCAAAACATAGTCCACACGCGGCAGGCCCTGGCGCGGCAGCACCCAGACTTCCAGGCCGTTGGCCAGCGTCTTCTTGCTGATCTGTGGCACTTGGATGGCTTTGTCCTGGCCGTACTTGGGCAGCTCGGCGGGCATCTTGACTGCTTCAGCAGCCATGGCGCCCAGCGGCAAAGCCAGTAAGGCAGCCGCACTCGCAGCAAGAGCAATTGTGTTCAGCTTGTGATGAATCATCATGGTGAAGGTCTCCCTCGCGTTCAAGGCTTGGTGGCGGTGCTGGCAGCAGCGTCGGCGGCAGGAGCGGCCAACATGGCCACCGGCTTGCGATCAATCACCGAGCGGTTGGCCTGGGTCAGATAGGTCTTGGCCACGCGCTGCACATCGGCCGAGGTGACGGCTTCAATCCAGCCGGGGATCTGGTTCACCACCTTGGCATCGCCCCACAGCGCTTGCAACTTGGCCAAGGTGTCGGCGCGGCTCAAGAAGCTTTCCAGGCCGTTGTACCAATCGGCCAGCAAGCGGGTCTTGACGCGCTTGAGCGTGGCTTCATCCACGCCGTCTTTCACCACCTTGGCGATTTCTTCGTCCATGGCGGCCAGCAGCGTGTCGGCCGTGGTGCTCGGCTTGTAGAGCGCAAAGACCGTGAAGATGGTCGGGCCGTCGTATTCCCAGATGCTGGTCAAGCCGTAGAGCGAGTCGACATTCAGCGCCAGCTCGCGACCCTTGATCAGGCCTTGATAAAAGCGCGAGGCGTCGCCGCCGGCCAGCAACTCGCCCAGCACAGCCATGCCCGGCTGATCTTTGCTGCCGCGATCGGGCATCTTCCAGGCCGCGGCAATAGCCGGCACCTGGGCCAGCTTGTCGCTTTGCTGCAGGCGCTTCTCGGCGCTGTTCAGGCCTTCACGGAAGTCACTGGGCGCCGGCGTGGCGCGCTTGGGGATGGCGGCAAAGTACTTCTCGGCCAGCGCAAAAGCCTTGGCCGGCGTGATGTCTCCGGAGATCGACAGCACCGCGTTGTTGGGGCCGTAATAGTCGCGGTGGAAGGCGCGCACATCGTCGAGGCTGGCGTTCTCCAGATCCTTGAAGCTGCCGTAGCCGTCGTGGTTGTTCTCCCACTTCTCAAAAGCCAGGCCGCCGATGTCGATCCACATAAAGCCGCCGTAAGGCTGGTTCTGCACATTGACGCGGATCTCTTCCTTCACCACGTCTTGCTGGTTCTTCAGCGTGGCCGCGTTGAAGTCCAGGGTCTTCATGCGGTCGGCTTCCAGCCAAAGGATGGACTCCAAGGAGGAGACCGGCGCGGTCTCGATGTAGTTGGTGAAGTCCGGGCGGGTGGAGCCGTTGTTATTGCCGCCACCGCCGGTGATGACCTTGTCGAACACACCCTTGGGCGCCTTGGGCGTGCCCTGGAACATCAGGTGCTCAAACAAATGCGCAAAGCCGGTGCGGTTCTTGGGCTCCAAGCGCATGCCCACCTTGTAGACCACGCTGACGCCGACGGTGGGCGAGCTGTGGTCTTCGGACACCAAGACGGTCAAGCCATTGGCGAGCTTTTTGCTGCTCACCGGCAATTGCCACTGATCGGCAGCTTGCGCGGCCAGCGACAGGGCCAGACCCGCAGCCAGAGTGAACAAAGAGAGTTTGCGCATGGGCACCTCGTTGAGAAGAGAGTTAGAGCGAATGCAGTGAATCCAGCACCAGCAAGTTTTCGTCGCGAGCGGCCGTCAGGCATGAAGGCATGCCGGCCGCGCAGCAGAAAACTCAGGGCGCCGGCATCTTGAAGGTGTTGGCGATGAAGGCCAACATATCCGCGCGCTCCTCGATGATCTTGGAGGTGGGCTTGCCGGCGCCATGGCCGGCTTGCGTCTCGATGCGGATCAACTTCGGTGCGGCGCCGGTGTCGGCGGCCTGCAAGGCGGCGGCGTACTTGAAGCTGTGCGCCGGCACCACACGGTCATCGTGGTCGCCGGTGGTCACCATGATGGCCGGGTACTTGACGCCCGACTTGATGGTGTGCAGCGGCGAGTAAGCCAGCAAAGCCTTGAATTCATCGGCCTTGTCGCTGGAGCCGTAGTCGGGCTCCCAGGCCCAGCCGATGGTGAACTTCTGGAAGCGCAGCATGTCCATCACGCCGACCTGAGGCACCGCAGCGCCAAACAGTTCGGGGCGCTGATTCACCACCGCGCCGACCAGCAGGCCGCCGTTGGAGCCGCCGTTGATGGCCAACTTGGCCGGCTGGGTGTACTTGTTGGCGACCAGCCATTCGCCGGCGGCGATGAAGTCGTCGAAGACGTTTTGCTTCTTCAGCTTGGTGCCGGCCTCATGCCAGGCGGAGCCGTACTCGCCGCCGCCGCGGATCGAGGCCAAGACATAGACGCCGCCCATCTTCATCCAGGTGGCGGCCGTGATGCCGTAGCCCGGCGTCATCGGCACATTGAAGCCGCCATAGCCGTACAGCAGGGTCGGGTTGCTGCCGTCCAGCTTCAGACCCTTTTTGTGGGCGATGAAGACCGGGAAGCGGGTGCCGTCCTTGCTGGTGACGAAGGCGCGTTGGGTCTCGAACTGATCGGCATCAAACGCCGTTTGCGGGCGCTTGAACAGCTCGACCTTGTTGCTCGCCACATCCAAGCGGTAGATCGAGCTGGGCGTGGTCAAGCTGGTGTAGTTGAAGAAGGTTTCCTTGTCGGAGGCGCGGCCGGCAAAGCCACTGGCCGTGCCGACGCCGGGCAACTTGACCTCGCTGAGTGCGCGGCCATCCAGGCCATGCACACGCACCACGGTCGAAGCGTCGCGCAGATAGCTCAACAGCAAGCGGCCGCCCACCACCGAGGCGCCGGTCATGGCGTCGCCGCCTTCGGCCACCAGCGTCTTCCAGGCTTCCTTGCCCGAGGCCTTCAAATCAACCGCGATCAAGCGGCCGCGCGGTGCGTCCTTGTCGGTCTTGATGATCAAGCTGTTGCCGTTCAACGCGACCGGCACATATTGCGCATCAAAGGCCAGGCTGATGGCCTTGGGCTCGCCGCCGGCATAAGCACCCTTGACCAGCGGCAGCACCATCAAGCCGTTTTTCTCGCCGCCCTTCCAGACGGTGATGAACACGGCCTTGCCGTCATCCGAGACCTCGGCGCCAAAGCCCCATTCCTTTTCATTCGGGTTGGCGGCCACCAGTTGGTCGGCCGACTGCGGCGTGCCCAGGCGGTGATAGAACAGCTTTTGGAAGTAGTTGGCGCCGGTCAGCGCCGCGCCTTCGGCCGGCTCGTCGTAGCGCGAGTAGAAGAAGCCCTTGCCGTCGGGTGTCCAGGCGGCGCCGGAGAACTTCACCCAGTTCAGTTGGTCGGCCAGGTCTTTGCCAGTGCTCAGATCGCGCACCTTCCAGGTTTGCCAGTCGGAGCCGGCGGCGGCCACGCCATAGGCCAGCAGCTTGCCGTCGCGCGAGGCGGCATAACCTCCCAAAGCGGCGGTGCCGTCCTTGCTCAGCGTGTTCGGGTCCAAGGCCACCATCGGCTCGGCCTTCAGCGACTTGGCGGTGTAGAGCACGGCTTGTTGTTGCAGGCCGTTGTTGCGAGTCCAGAAATAGCGGCCGCCTTCCTTGAAGGGGATGCCGAACTTCTCAAAGTTGTAAAGCTCGGTGTAGAGCTTGCGCACCGGCATGCGCTGCGGCATCGCGTCCAGGAAGGAGTCGGTCACCTGATTTTGCGACTTGACCCAGGCCTTGGTCTGCTCGCTGTTGTCGTCTTCCAGCCAGCGGTAGGGGTCGGCCACGACGGTGCCGTGGTAGTTGTCGGTCTGCTCGACCTTGGCGGTGACCGGGTAGGTCGGCGCGTTTTGGGCCTGCGCTGAGTTCAACGCGAACAGAGTCAAAGCGGCCAATGCCACGGCCTTGTGGGCCATCGTTTTTCTAAGAGTCATCAAAATCGTCCTGTTGTGTCTTGACCTGGTCCGGTCCCCAAAGCCCGTCCTCATGAGCTGCGTCAAAAGCTGCCGCATTCTGGCAAGGAAGCCGGGGTATGACGAAAGACAGGGGTGAGCTTTCGACGGAAAAAGCGTGATTTGCGGGTTTCCACCAAGCTCGTGCCTTTAGGTAGAGCAAAGTAAAGAGGGGCAAGTTGAGTCGCCGGGTGCCGACAACAAATGCAGGAGCCGAACTCATTCATGCCCAGCCCACAGGGCTTGCTGCTCGGCCCCCGCCTTTGTTCAGGCCAAGAAAGCGAGTCCCCCATGATTGCAAGCACCAGCAATAGCAGCAGTTCCAATCCACCTTATGCCCTGGCCAATGAACAGGCGCGTACGAGCAGAAGCCGCGCCGGGCCCAGCGACGCCCAGGCCGAAGACCTGTTCAAGCAGATGGACAGCGGGGGCAAGGGCTATGTGACGGCGACCGATGCCCAGGCCTTCATGGTCAAGATCTCAGCTCAAGGAGCACGCCTGGCCGAAGCCTCTTCAGAGCAGCAGCAAGAAGCGCAACAGAAATTCAGCCAGGCAGATAGCAACGGCGACGGCCAGCTCAGTCTGAGCGAGTTCAAACAGGGCCTGGCGCAAAGACCGCCCCCACCCGCCGGCGCCGGCCCTGCCCATGGCAAGCCCGATGGCGGCGGTGATGGCGGCGGTGATGGAGGCCCACACACAGCCGGCCGTCCTAGCGGTGCAGCGCGGGGCGCACCGCCCGCCCCAGCTGCCGGTGCCGCCACGTCGGGCAGCAGCAACAGTGGCAAGAGCTACGAGGCCGCCGATGCCAACCAAGACGGAAAAGTCAGCGAACCGGAACGCCAGGCCTATGCGCTGAAGCACCCGAAGCAGGATCAGCTTCAGGCGCCAACTCAAACGCAAGCAGCCCTGCAGAGCTATAGAGAAGTGGCGGAGCTGGCGTGAATGCAAGCATGCGGCCGAGCACCGCAGGCCTTTAGTTCAGCCTCGGCGCCGGGCTTGAAAAGCGCTGCCGGTACTGCTGCGGCGTGATGCCGGCATGGCGCTTCAGACTGCGCTGCAAGCTGTCCACCGAGCCAAAGCCGGCCCGCTGCGCCACCCGCTCCAAGGGCCAGGCGCTTTGCTCCAAATAGCTCTTGGCGCGGTCCAGGCGCAGAGCTTCGACAAAGCGGGCCGGCGTTTGGCCGGTCTCGCTGAGAAAGAGCCGCGCGAAATGGCGCTCGCTCATATGTGCGCGCTCGGCCAAGGCCGCCACGCCCAGGTCTTGGGCGGGGTGTTCCACCATCCACAGCAGCAGCGCGGCCAGGCGCCGCTCACTACTGCTGGCATTGCCGGCCTGCTCGGCGCGGCTGGCCTGGGTCTGCGCCTGCAGGCCGGCCGAATACTGTGACTGCCCGCCGGGGCGGCGCAAAAACAGCACCAAATTGCGCGCCACCTGCAGAGCCAGGGCCTGACCCAGATCGGCCTCCACCAGCGCCAGCGAGAGATCAATCGCCGCCGTGATGCCGGCCGAGCTGTAGAGCGGCGGGTCGGCCACAAAGATGGCGTCGGGCTCCAAATTCACCTGGGGGTAAAGCGCCGCCAGCCGCTCGCAATACTGCCAATGCGTGGTGGCGCGGCGGCCATCCAAGAGCCCCGCCGCCGCCAAGGCAAAGGCTCCGGTGCAGACGCTGCCCATGCGCCGCACCTGGCCCACGCGCCGCTGCAGCCAAGGCACCACTTGGGGCACCGAACCCGGCTGCTCCAACACCTCGTCATTGCCGCCCACCACCAAGACGGTATCGATGGCGCCGCGCAGCGCCGCCAGCGCCGTCGTCGGGCCGAGCTGCAGGCCTGAGTTGCTGGTGATAGGCCCACCCTCCGGCGAGGCCAGCAGCAGGCGGTAGGGCCTCGGACGGCCGGCCTCTTGGCAATAGGTGTTGGCCTTGCTGAAGACCTCCCAGGGGCCGGTGACGTCCAGCGACTGGCAACCCTCGTAGACCACCAGCACGATGGTCTTGGGCGCTTGGGACTCGGCAGCCCGTTCCTTTTTTGCTTTGGCAGTTTTTGCGGTCATTGTGTCAAACCAGACATAGCCCCCCAGCATAAGCTCTAAGCCATGAACACGCAAAACCCCTTGTCCACTGTCCGCCTCTTGGTCTTCAGCCAAGCGCTCTTTGTGTGCGGCTCGGCCATCGGCCTCACGCTGACCGGCCTGGTCGGCGCGATGCTGGCACCCAGTCGCGCACTCGCCACCCTGCCCTATGCGCTGGTGACGCTGGCCACGGCCTTCAGCACCATTCCGGTCTCGCTGCTGATGCTGCGCTGGGGGCGGCGCCGCGTTTTCATGATGGGCAGCGTGGCCGGTGCGCTGGGCGGGGCCCTGGCGGCCTGGGCGATTGTGCGCAATGACTTTCTGCTCTTTTGCCTGGCCAATATGGGCCTGGGCCTATTCGCCGCCAGCGCCCAGTACTACCGCTTCGCCGCCAATGAGGCCGCGCCGGCCGAGCACAAAGCGCGTGCAATTGCCTGGGTCATCAGCGGCGGCGTGCTGGCCGCGCTGATCGGTCCCACGCTGGCGGCCTGGGCGCGCGAGGCTGTGCCGCGCCACAGCTTTGCCGGCTCTTACCTGGTCTTGGCGGGGTTGGCCTTGTTGTCGGCGCTGGTGCTCAGCCGGCTGGGTTTAGCGCTAGCCCGGCCGGCCACGCCAACAGGCCCGCAGGCTGCAACTGAGAGCGACAAGACACCGCTGCGCCAACTCTTGCGCCGACCGGTCTTCATCACCGCCGCCGGCCACAGCGCCTTGGCGGCGGGCTTGATGATGTTTGTGATGACCTCCACACCGCTGGCCGTCTTGGGCTGCGGCTTGGGCGTGGAGCAGGCGGCCTCGGTGATCCAGTGGCACTTGCTGGCCATGTTTGCGCCGGGCTTTTTCAGCGGCCGCTTGATTGCGCGCTGGGGCGTGCTGCGGGTGCTGTGGCTGGGTGCAGCCTTGTTCGGCGCCGGCAGCCTCTTGGCCTTGAGCGGGCTGAGCCTGCCGCATTTCGGCCTGGCTTTGATGCTCAATGGCGCGGCCTGGCATTGCATGTTTGTCGGCGCCAGCACGCTGCTGACGCAAGGCTTGGCGGCCGACAGTCCGGCCGACCGCGCCCGCGCCCAAGCGGCCAATGAATTCATCACCGCCAGCGTGGCAGCCAGTTGCGCTTTGCTGGCCGGCTGGGTGTTTGAGCGCTATGGCTGGGCCACGGTGCAGGCGGCCATCTGGCCGGGCCTGCTGACGGCCGCTGCCCTGGCCGCTTGGTTCAGCGGGCGCGCTGGCTCCACAAAACCCCAGCCGCAATCAACAGCATGCCGATGATGGTGGCGCCGTCGGGCTGTTCGCCAAACAGCGGCAGGGCCAGCAGCGTGGCCAGCACCGGCGTCAGGGCGCCCGCGGTGGCGCTGCGCTGTGCGCCCAGGCGAGCCACGGCAAAGCTGTAGCTCAGCGTGGAGATCAGGCCCACGCCAATGCTTTGAATGCCCAGCTGCAAAAGCCATTGCTGGCCTGAGAGTTGCGGCAGGCCGAAACTGGCCACGCCGCCCTGAGCGAATTGCCACAGCAGCAGGGGCAGCAGCAAAAGCAAAGACACGCTGGAGATCATGGCCGCCGCCTCGATCGGCGCCAGCTTGGCTTCACGCAGCGCCAGCGTGTAAGCCGACCACATCAAGCTGCCCAGCAAAAACATGGCGTAACCCTGAGCCAGACCGGCATGGCCGGCCTTCATGGCCAACAGGGTCGCGATGCCGGCGGCAATGCACAGCAGGGCCGGCCAACGCGCCAGCGCCGCGCGGCCATGCAGGGCCGCCGCCAGCAAGGCGGTGAAGAGCGGCAAGGTACCGGGAATCAGCGTGGCGCCATCGGCCACCGGCGCATGCCGCATGCCCCAGCCGGCCACGAGGAAGTAAGGCAGGCCCGCGCCCGCCACGATCAAGACCCAGAGCTTGGCCGGCACCGCCGCAAAACGCGCCCGCCGACGCCACAAGAGCGGCGCAAACAAAAGCCCGGCCGGGCCAAAGCGCAGCAGTGCCAGCTCGGCCGGCGGCAAGGCCGCGCGAGCACCGGCACGCAAGGAGATGAAGAACGCCGCCCAGATGCACAGCGTCAAGGCCAAGGCCGCCCAACCCAGCAGCTCATACCGCCCGAAAGCCGAGGCCTTTTTCAGCTGGGGTGTGGCGCTGGCGGCAGGAGCCGAAGCAAGGGAAACCGAAGGAACAACAGGGCTGGACATGGGCGCTCGAAGACAGAAAAGGCAAATGCCGCCCAGACAGCAGGCGGCATGGAGCGAAATTTTCCGGCGCCACCGCGAGCGAATTCGGCCCTATTCACGCCACTCAGCTCTGAAATTGAGCGAATTCAAGCTCTATGATTCTGAAAATTGATGGAAATCACCCAAACCCAATCATGGACCGCATCGACCTCCAACTGCTGGAACTGCTGCAGCGCGACGGCCGCCTGAGCATTGCCGAACTTGCCGAGCGCGTGGCCTTGTCGCAAAGCCCCTGCGCCCGCCGCCTCAAGCGCCTGGAAGACGAAGGCTTCATCGCCGGCTACCGCGCGGTGCTGGACCGCAAGGCAGTGCAGCTGGCGACCACGGTCTTCGTCAATGTGCGGCTGATGCACCACCGCGAGGATGCGGTGCAGCAATTCGAGGCCGCCATGGAGGCCATGGCCGAGGTGGTGGCCTGCCATGTGGTGTCGGGTGCGCACGACTATCTGCTGGAGGTGGTGGTGAACGAGCTGAGCAGCTACGAGCACATCGTGCGCCGCCTGCAGGCCCTGCCCATGGTGCAAGACATCACCAGCAATTTCGCCATCCGCTGCGTCAAGAGCGGCGCGCCCCTGCCTTTGAAAATGGGGTTGTGAGTCATGACGAAAAAGTTCAGAGAAGCCATTCGCGCCGAGATCGAGTCCATTGAAGCGCTGGACGCCCTCGAAGCCCAGCAGCAGCGCGAGGCCCTGGCCTGGGTGGACTCGGGCGCCGAGTTGGCGCGCCTGGCCAAGCCGGCCACGCCACCCATGCATCTGGTGTCCTACTTTGCGGTGGTGGCGCCGGGCCAGCTGCTCTTGGTGGACCACAAGAATGCGCAGCTCTGGCTGCCCTCGGGCGGCCATGTGGAGCCGGGCGAGCACCCGCGTGAGACGGTGGCTCGCGAGTTGATCGAAGAGCTGGGCTTTGCGTCGCCGCACCCGATTGGCGCGCCGCTGATGATCACGCGCAGCGACACCGTGGGCCTAACGGCCGGGCACACCGATGTGTCGCTTTGGTACGTGGTGCATGCCAACCGCGACCAAGTGCTGCACTTCGACCGCGAAGAGTTCCACGCGGTGCGCTGGTTCGCCTGGGACGAAGTGCCGCTCGAGCGCAGCGACCTACATATGGCCCGCTTTCTGCGCAAACTGGCGATTCAGGAAGAGCAGTACTTCGGCTGAAAGCCACGCCTGAGCCACACGCGTCTACCGGCCACTTGCCTTTTGAGGCGCCGCTCGGGCTAGGATGGCTTTGCGAGAAATTCACCTTTCGCCGCTTTGTCCAGCCGCCCTTCTTGAAGCTAGGTCACGCATGGCACTCCAGACCCCCGAAGCCTTGGCGCTGCAGTTGATGACGCTGCATGCCGACAGCCCGCAACCATTCGCGCTGTTCGATCCGCACGATGTGCTGTGCTTCGCCAACGAGGCTTTTTGCCAGGCTTTTGACACCCGACCCGATGGCCAAACGCGCTGGATCGACATGATGCGCGCCAACTTGGCCAAGCAGCGCGGCAATGTGGTGTCTTCGAGCGATCAAGAAGCCTGGCTGGCCGCTGCGGCTTCACGCCGGGGCAAGCAGCCCTTCCGTGCCTTTGAAGCCGATCTGCGCGACGGCCGCTGGATCTGGATGAGCGAGACCACCCATGCGAACGGCTGGATGCTGTGCTGCGCCAGTGACATCACCGCACTGAAGACCGATGACCGCGCCCTTCGGCAGGAACGCGACAAGGCCTTGCGCGCCGCCCTGACCGACCCTTTGACCGGCATCAGCAACCGCCGCCACTTCATGCAACAGCTGGACGAGCAGTTGGCAGAGTTCGCGCAGCAAGGCACACCCTTGGCCCTGGCCGTGTTGGACCTGGACCACTTCAAGTCCATCAACGACAGTCTGGGGCACGATGCCGGCGATCAGGTGATCCGCAATTTCGCCCACTTGCTGCAGCAATGCAGCCGCCGTGGCGACGGCTGCGGACGCATGGGCGGCGAAGAGTTCATGCTGCTGATGCGAGAGGTGGACGCCGACCAAGTGCAGGCCATTCTGCAGCGATTGCAAGACCAGGTCAGCGCCTCACGTCCCTTGTGCAAGCACCCCGAGCGCGGCTACAGCTTCTCGGCCGGCCTGGCCCTGGCACAGGCCGGCGAGTCCGTCGAGCAATGGTGCAAACGAGCCGATCAGGCGCTCTACCAGGCCAAGGCTCAGGGACGCAATCGTTGCGTCCTGAGCGCGCCCGCTCAGTGCCCCGAGGCGCTTTTCTTGCCACCGAAGGACAGCAAGGCGTAAAGCACGATGGCGCCGAAGGTCGCGGTGCCAATGCCACCCAGCGACATACCGCCGAATTTGAGCGTGTAATCGCCGGTGCCCAGAATCAAGCTGATGGCCACCACCATCAGATTGCGGCTGTCGGTGAAGTCCACCCGGTTGTCCACCCAGATCTTGGCGCCAGCCACCGCAATCAAGCCGAACACCACGATGCTGACGCCGCCCATCACCGCCAGCGGAATGGCCTGGATCAGCGCACCAAACTTGGGGCTGAAGCCCAGCAGCACGGCCAAGAGCGCGGCCACCACAAAGATGGCGGTGGAGTAAATGCGCGTGGCGGCCATCACGCCGATGTTCTCGGCATAAGTGGTGACGCCGGTGCCGCCGGCAGCGCCGCTGACCATGGTGGCCAGGCCATCGCCCATGAAGGCGCGGCCCATATAGACATCGAGGTTTTGCCCGGTCATGGCGCTGACGGCCTTGATGTGGCCGAGGTTCTCCGCCACCAGGATCAAGACCACCGGGGCGATCAGCAAAATGGCATTCGCATCGAAGACCGGCGCTGCAAAACGCGGCCAGCCAAACCAGGCCGCAGCGGCCACGGCCGAGAAATCAATCGGCTTGCCCAGCCCCAAGCCATTGGTCAGCAGCGCGTAAATCACGCTGGCCAGCAGCAAGCCAATCAGAATCAACAAGCGCTGCGCCATGCCACGCGAGTACACCGCCACCAGGGCCACGCTGAGGAAGGTGGCGCCTTGCATCCAGGCGTCAAAGCCGGTCGGCGCCATATTCTTGATCGGGATGGCGGCCAGGTTCAGGCCAATCACCGCCACCACCGCGCCGGTCACCACCGGCGGCATCAAACGCTCAATCCAAGCGGTGCCGATCGCGCTGACCAAGGCGCCCACCAGGAAGTACAGCGCGCCGCAAACAATGATGCCGCCCAGGGCCACACCGATATTGGCGTTCAAGCCACTGCCGCCATAGCCGCTGGCGGCGATCACCACGCCGATAAAGGCAAAGCTCGAGCCCAGATAGCTGGGCACCCGACCGCCGACCATGCAGAAGAAGATCAGCGTACCGATGCCGCTCATCAAAATCGCCACATTGGGGTCGAAGCCCATCAGCAGCGGCGCCAAGACGGTGGCGCCAAACATGGCGATCACATGCTGCAAGCCCATGGCCAGGGTTTGCGGCCAGGGCAGGCGTTCATCGGGGGCGACGGCGCGGCCTTGCGAAGCGCTGACCTCGCGCCATTGAGTCAAAAAGCTCATAAGTTTTTTCATCCAAGTTGTGCTGCAGCAGTGTATTGAGCCTGGACGCTTCGGGGCTCCGGAGCACTACTCATGCGCGCGGAGCCCGCACCCAGCTGGCCTCGGCCCCGAGTGGTTGCTGACTGGCCTGCAAACTTTTTGGCCGACAAGCTGGGGATTTATCTGAATAGGTAAGCAAATATAAACAGGCATCTCCAGTTGTAATAATTGGACTGGAATTGGTAATACCGTTTGATGAACGAAGACCGGGTACGGCACATTCACGCTCGAGTGCGGCGCAGCAGTAGAAACAAACCGCGCGACAGGGGCATCAGGCCAGCAGAAAAGAAAAGACAAATCTGCACCGGTATTCAAACTCAACTCAATTGCCAATCATGAACAAACTCTCCGCTCTGACCCTGGCCCTGCTGGCCCATTCGGCTTTTGCAGCGAGTCCGGCCTGGAAACCTGACACCTTTTATGCCGCGGGCACGGTGGTTTCCTATCAAAACAAGGAATATCGGGCCTTGGTGAATCAGGTGGACTATGTCAGCACTGGTTGGAACCCCAGCAATACCAGTCTTTGGACACCAGTTGCAGCAACGGGCGGCAACCCGGCGCCTTCACCGGCACCCTCGCCCGCCCCCACTCCAGCCCCAAGCCCCACGCCCACACCGCCGGCCGCAGCTGGCAACTGCGAATTGCCCTGGGACGCCAACCAGGTCTATCTGGGCGGCCAAAAAGCCAGCCTGAACGGACAACGCTACAGCGCCAATTGGTGGACTCGTGGAGACAATCCGCAAAGCGCCAGCGGCCCAGCCGGCAGTGGCAAACCTTGGACGCTGCTGGGAGCTTGCTCGGGCACGGCACCTTCGCCCTCGCCTTCGCCCTCGCCTTCGCCCTCGCCATCCCCTGCACCCAGCCCATCCCCAGCGCCTTCTCCGGCACCTTCCCCCGCACCATCCCCAGCGCCCGCACCCGCCCCCGTGCCCGGCGGCGCACTGCCGCCCGAAGCGCTCAGCGCCAATTCCGCCGGCCGGGTTTATGTCGGTTATTACCCCTCCTGGAGCGATAACTGGTTTGACGCCAGCGGCAAATCGGCTGCCGAGGTTTACAAACTCAGCAAACTGGCGCGGATTCCCGCCAATTACACCCATGTGATGCTTTCATTTGCTGACCCAAGTTTCAGCTGGGCGGGGCTCAGCAGCAATACCTGGTCGGGCACCGGCATTAATTTCAACGGCCGTCCTTCAGATATCAAGGCAGCGATTGATGTATTGCATAAGCGCAATATCAAGGTGATATTGGCAGTGGGCGGCGCCACCTATGGCAATTGGACGGCTTTGGCCGCCGAGGGTCAGGCCGGCCAAGGCCCCATCATCAACGCGCTGGCCCAAATCATGCGCGATTTGAATATCGATGGTTTGGACGTCGACTATGAACTCGATGCCAATGTGGACCAATATGCCAACGCCACCAAGGCCATGCGCCGGGCGGTGGATCTGGCCGGCAACGGCCGCATCCTCAGCGCCGCCGGCTGGTCAACCGGCGCCGACTGCACCGCGCTGACCAGCGCCCAAGCCGGCTGCTCGGGGCGCCTGTCTTACTGGGGCGGCAATGCCGGCCGTGAGCGCCAGTTGGCAGCGCTGTATCCGGCCGTGGCGCAAGGCCTGGACATGGTTAACGTGATGTCCTACGACGCTCGCTTCGAAAACTACGACGGCGTGACCGCCTGGAACGACTATCGCAGCCTGTTCTCTGCCAAAACCATTGTGTCGATTGGCCTGGAGTCTTCCCCGGAAGGTTGGGCCGGCGGCAATTTGGTGGTGAATGACGCCGATGCCCAATGCACTGGCTCCCGCAACCTGAAGACGCAATACGGCGCCACGCTGAATCTGCCCTACTCGGTGGAGCGCTACACCAATGCGGTCTTGAAGAGCCAGCACCCGAACCGCAATCCGCGCGACGGCGCCATGCTCTGGAGCATTCTGAAGACCGCCAATGGCGCTTGCGGCAGCGCGGCCCTGGCTTCGCCGGGCAGCATAGGCAAGAAGGTCTCCGAGCTCTTCGGCCAGAGCAATGACCCGCTCTTGCAAGGCACTGAGTGGAAGTAAGGCCTTAATCAGCTTCACGCCATGCGGGCCTGTGCAAAACGCGCCAAACGCGGCACCGGCCCGCAGCTGCTAGTGCAAGTACAAGTGCAAGCGGCCCCCAACAAGAGGAGAAAAATACAGGCCAGCTGAGCAATAGCGAGCCCTATCATCGCTGCACTCGACACTCTCTGCCGGAGTTGCTCATGCTGAAAACCATCAAGTCGCGCTTGATTGCAGCCTGCATCGGACTCGTGTTCCTTGCCATCGCCTTGGCCACCTTGATCAGCTACCAAACGGTGCGATCCACCGTGCTGATGCAGGTCGACGAGGAACTGTCGGAGCAAGGTCGTACCCATGCGGACATGATCTCGATCTGGGTGCGCTCGCAGAAGAACATCGTCGCCGCGCTGGCGCCCGCCTTGCAGCAGGCCGACCCGGCGCCGGCGCTGCAACAAGCCCTGACCTCCGGCCTGCTCGACCTGGCCTATCTGGGCGGGGCCGACAAACGCATGGTGTCGGTGCCCGACCGAAAGCGCGCGGCTGACTATGACCCCACGGCGCGGCCTTGGTACAAGCTGGCCGCGGGCGCCGACAAGCCGGTTTTGACTTCGCCCTATATCGCGGCCTCCACCAAGAAGCTGGTAGTGACCTTTGCCGCCGCCATTCGCGAAGGCGGTGAACTGAAAGGCGTGGCCGGCTCGGATGTGCCGCTGGACGAGGTGGTGGCCGATCTCAGCAAGGTCAAGCCCACCCCCAGCGGCTTTGCCTTCTTGGTCGACAAGAGCGGCAAGATCGTGGCCCACCCCAAGGCGGAACTGGCCCTGAAACCGGCGCAAGAGTTTGCGCCCGGCATCGATGCGCTGATGAACGGCAAGAGCGCCAGTGAAAGCCTGCCGCTCTTGCGCATCGGTGAGCAGAGCTTTTTTGTGAAGTTCTCGCCGGTGGCCGACACCGACTGGACCCTGGTCACCGCCGCCGAACAAAGCGAGGCCCTCAAAGCTCTGTCGCAGCTGCTGCGCAATGCCAGCATCGGCCTGATTCTGGTGGTGGCCGCAGCCGCCGGTCTGGCCACTTTCTTGGTCAATGCTCTGCTGGCCCGACTGGTGCGAGTGCGCAATGCCATGGACCAAATTGGCTCCGGCTCCGGTGACTTGACCCAGCGCCTGGGCACCGAGGGCGAGGATGAGCTGACCGAAATCTCCCGCTCTTTCAACCAGTTTGTCGGCCAAATCGAAGACGTGATGCGCGATGTGCGCCACACGGCCGAATCGATCGCGCTGGCCTCGCGCGAAATCGCCGTGGGCAGCCAAGACCTCAGCGCCCGCACCGAGCAAACCGCCAGCAATCTGGAAGAAACCGCCTCGGCCATGGAGAGCCTGACCGAGACCGTGCATCGCAGCACCGAGAGCGCCAATGCTGCCAGCGGCCACGCCAGCGCCTCGGCAGACATCGCCAATCGCGGCGGCGTCGCGGTGGGTCGGGTGGTCTCCACCATGAGCGAGATCAGCAGCAGTTCCAAGCGAATTGCCGACATCATCGGCACCATCGATGGCATCGCCTTTCAGACCAATATCCTGGCGCTGAACGCGGCCGTTGAAGCGGCACGCGCCGGCGAACAAGGACGAGGCTTCGCCGTGGTGGCCTCGGAAGTTCGCTCCTTGGCGCAGCGCAGCGCCGAGGCGGCCAAGGAAATCAAAGGACTGATTGGCAGCAGCGTGGATCGTGTGGAAGACGGCGCCCGCCAAGTCGAACAGGCCGGCACGACCATGGACGAAATCGTCGGTAGCGTCGCCAGTGTCACCTCCATCATTGCCGACATCAGCGCCGCGGCCGCCGAGCAAAGCCGCGGCATCGACGAGATCAATCTGGCGGTCTCGCAGCTGGACCAGATGACGCAGCAAAACGCCGCCTTGGTCGAACAATCCGCCGCTGCGGCTGAAAGCCTGAAAGACCAGGCCGCGCATCTGAGCCAGGTGGTGAGTAGTTTCAAGATCAGCTGATCGCCCCGAAGAAGTCCAGGGTTCGCACGGCCCGCATCGGACCGCAAGGCGGAGCCACCACAATCGGCCGATGCGTATCGCGGTCCTTTCAGACATCCACGGCAATCTGGCCGCCCTTGAGGCGGTGGTGGCCGACTTCAGGCGGCGCGGCGTCGATGCTGTCGTCAACCTGGGCGACAGCCTGTCCGGCCCCTTGCTGCCGCGCTAGACGGCCCAGTACCTGATGGCGCAAGACGACTGGCAGCAGCTGGCCGGCAACCATGAGCGCCAAGTGCTGCAGCTGAGCCCGAATGTCGGCGCCTCAGACCGTTATGCCCGCGAGCAACTGGGGCCGGAGGAGTTAGCCTGGATGTCCAGCCTGCAGCACAGCCGAGCCTTCAACGAGCAAGTCTGGCTGTGTCACGGCACGCCCGATAGCGATGTGCAGGTGCTGCTGCAAAGCGCTGAGCGCAATGCAACCACGGACGAAGTCGAGCAACGCCTGAAAGGACACCGCAGCGAGTTGCTGCTGTGCGGCCACAGCCATGTGGCGCGCAGCGTGCGCTCCGCCAGCGGTGGCTTGATCGTCAACCCGGGCAGCGTCGGTCAACCGGCCTATGAAGACGATTTCCCGTATCCGCATGTGGTGGCATCGGGCTCGCCCGACGCCCGTTACGCCATTGTTGAGCGCACGCCGCAGGGCTGGATCGCCCAACTCCTGAGCGTGCCCTACGCCCTTCAGCAAATGGTCGAACTGGCCCGCCAAGCCAATCGCCCCGAATGGGTCCAAGCCCTCAGCAGCGGCTACATCAAACCCCGGACATGAGTACTTCTTCGTCCCCCGCCCTCATCATCATCGACATGCAAAGAGGCATGGCCACGGCCGGCCCACGCAACAACCCCGAGGCGCAAAACCGCGTTGCCGAGCTCTTGGACACCTGGCGCGCTGAGGGGCGCACGGTGGTGCATGTGCGGCATTTGTCGCGCTCGGTAGGCTCACCGTTTTGGCCAGGCCAGCCGGGGGCCGAGTTTCAAGACCGACTCGCGCCGCTGGCCCATGAGCATGTGCTGGACAAGCATGTCACCGACGCCTTTGCCAACAGCGGCTTGGAGCATTGGCTGCACCAACGCAGCATCCGCGAGCTGGTGTTTTGCGGCGTTAGCACGAATATGTCGGTCGAGGCCACGGTGCGCAGCGCCGGCTGCCTGGGCTTCAACTGCCAGGTGGTGGCCGATGCCTGCTACTGCTTTGATCGGCCCGACCTCGATGGCCGCCCACGCAGCGCCGAAGACCTGCACCGCGTGGCCTTGGCCAATTTGCAAGGCGAGTACGCCCAGGTCTGCGAAAGCGCCGCCTTGCTGGCGCGCTGAAGCAGCGCTCTGGGCTTCAGCCGCGCCGGGCCAGTTTGCGGGCAAGCAAGAGGAACAAGACTGCCCAGGCCGCGCCAAAGGCCCAGCCGCCGACCACATCGGAGGCCCAGTGCACCCCGAGGGCGATGCGGCTCAGGCCGATCAGCACCGCCATCAAGGCGGCCGCGAAGAGGATGAAGGCGCGCTCCACCAGCCGCTCTCGGCCGCTGGCCAATAAGGCGCCCAGGCTCAAAAACACCAGCGCCGAAATGCTGGCGTGGCCGCTCGGAAAGCTCAGGCCCAAGGCCACCATATCGGCAAAGGCCGGGTCGGGCCGCGAACGGCCAAAAGCCGTCTTCATGACGAACACCGCCAAGGATCCGCTGGCCACCGAAGCCGCCAGCAAATAGGCCTGCAAACCGCGCCCGAGCAGCAGCAGGTAGAGCACGGCCATGCTGGTCAGCAAGCTCAGCACCAGCGTGCTGCCGACACCGCTCAAATCACGCATCACGCTACCCAAGCTCGCATGCTCGGCACGCAGGCGCTGAGCGGCATGCAGCAGCGCCAAATCGAGACTGCGCGTGCCACCTCCGATGACTTCTCCGCTGACTTCCAAGAACAACCAAGCCAACACGGCCGCCAAGCCACCCAGGAGCAAGGACTTGAGCACCGAGCGATAGGCTTCGGCAGCCTTGGCGGTCTCAGAGAGGGGATTCGAAATTTCGGCGATAGGGGCGGTCTTCTGCATCAGGACTGTTGGACTTTTTTTCAATACAAACACGGCGGCCTTGCGGCCCGAGCCGGCAGTTTAGAGCCCCCACTGCCCCCCACCTGATGCCAGCGCGGCACTTGGGCGTTTGCGGCGCATCGCACCTGAACAGGAAAGAACCGGGCCGGGCCAGATATCCGCTGAGAACGGAGGTCAGCTCAGTGCTCGGAACCGAGCTTTGTAGATTTGCATGGTGCCGAGCGCCGCCGGGGGCGCAATTCCGCTCCTGTCCCCCGCCGTCGCCTTTCAGGCGCCGGCTCCTCCTTTACCTCGCGGAATCACACCCCCAACGCCACTCGGCAGTTCCACCGATGTGCGCCCGCGTCGAGGGAGCTCGGCAGCGCTTGATCAGGACACTTGGGGGTTCTGCAACGCGAGGTAAAGGAGGAGACCCGGGCGCAAGCCCAGGGCGGGGGACAGGAGCGGCGCAGAGCCCCCAAGTGTCCTGATCTCCGCCCAAACGAAGGACCGCTCCGGGCACAAAGTCGCCCGTAAATGAAGCTTGAAACAGAAATGGCAGCAGCGCCGGCGTTCGGCCGGCCGAGCTCGCGCGCCTACATTTCCTTGAACAGCGACAAGTAGCTGCGGCTCACTGGCAGGCGTTCGCTGCGGCCCTTGAGCTCAATGTCGGCGGTCTCGTTCTCGCCACGGGTGACGCGGCGGATCGAGCGCAGATTGACCACCACCGAGCGGTGCACTTGGGCGAATTGCTGCGGGTCAAGTTGGGCGAGCAAGTCCTTCAGCGGCATGCGGATCAAGGCCTCGGCCACTTGCCCCTCGTCGCGGTAGGCGACCAAGGTGTATTTGGTGTCGCTCTTCAGGTAGTCGATGTCATCGACCGGAATCATGCGCAGCGAGGGGCCGACGCTGGCGCGCACCCAGCGCAGGGTCTCAGGTTTGTCGAGCTTGAGCCGCTCGGCCAGTTGCGTCAGCAAGGCCTCCGAATGCACCGCAGGCTGGGCCTGTTGCAGGCGGGCCTTCAGGCGCTCTACCGTTTCGCTCAGGCGGGCTGCGGTGACCGGCTTGACCAAGTAGTCCAGCACGCCATGCTCAAAAGCCTCCAAGGCATATTGGTCAAAAGCGGTGACGAAGACCAGGTGTGCGCGTTTGCCGATATGGCGAGCCACTTCCACACCGCTCAAACCCGGCATGTGCACGTCCAAAAAGCAGATCGTCGGTTGGTGCTGCTCGAACATCTCGATCGCCTGGCGGCCGTTGCGGGCCTGCGCAACGATTTGCAGCTCGGGCCAAACTGCGGCCAGGCGTGCCTCGAGGATCTCTCGCAGCAGTGGTTCGTCGTCTGCAATCAGGGCAGTCAAGTTCATGGCTTGGGCTCGCTGAATTCAATCGTCACTTGCACCCCGTGTGGCGCCACCTCGCGCAGCTCTAGGCTGGCGCTGCCGCCATAGGCCCAGAGCAGGCGCTCGCGTAGCGCTGCCAGGCCGGTGCCCAGTCCGCCGCCGGTGGCTTGCAAGCCCACGCCGGTGTCGAGCACGCGCAGGCGGCAACGGCCCCCCTCCAGCAGCTCGGCATGCACATCGATGCGGCCGCCTTCTTCGCTGGGGTCAATGCCATGCTGGACGGCGTTCTCCACCAGGGTCAACAAGGTCATTGGCGGGCAGCGCAGCAGATGCACACCGGTGCCGATGTGCAGCGCAAAGGCCAGCCGGTCCGGCATGCGCATCTGCATCAGCTCCAGATAGGCCCGTACCAGCTCCAGCTCCTGGCCCAAGGTATTGGCCGAGCCGTCCAGGCGCGGCACGGCGGCGCGTAAATAGTCAGTTAGGCTTTGCAGCAGTTGCGGGGCGCGCGGCGAACCGGCCTCCACCAGGGCCTGCACATTGGCCAGGGTGTTGAACAAAAAGTGAGGTTGCGCTTGAGCAGTGAGCAGGCGCATACGGGCGTCGAGCGCCTGACGGGCTAACTCGCTGCGCTCCAGCTCAAAGTCAATGGCTTGTTTTTCCACTTTGGCCTCGCGTTGGCGCAGCAGGGCGGTCAGGGCCACCCAGGGCGCCAGCAACATGCCGGAGAAGGCCAGCGTCATGAAACCGTTCAGCCGCTTCTCGTCGGCCCAAAACACCGGAGCCCCGGCAGGCGTGCCCCATTGGTAAAAAAAGAAAACTGTGACGGGCACTACCGCGCCGACGGCGACCACCTGAAGCACCCAGCGTGCCAGCCATTTCGGCAGCCGCCGCGGCCACTGCTCAAACACGCCGAAGGCCAGCAACACCATCAAGCCAACGCCGAACACCCGTATCGCCAAAAGGTGATAGCTTTGAGCGCTCCAGTTGATGCTGAACAGCAGGGTCAGCAAGAGGCAGGTGATGGCGACGGTGCGCACGCGGCGCCAGCCGAACAGCGCCCGCCAATGGAAGGCCGGCGAAAGCGGCAGCGGCGCTGCTTCGATAGGAGTGGTGGGTGACATCACAGCAGAATACTCGAGTGAATGGCTGGAAGGCTTGAGCGGAAATGGCGCGCGGCCATCAGTGCCTGCGATCAGTGCCAGCGATCAACGCCAGCGCTGCGCCGGCTTGCGAAAATAGTGGTGCGCGATATAGCGCCAGGGCAGCACCAGTGGGGTCAGCACCAGGCCCATCAAGCAGGCAAAGGCCGACTCCTGCACATTCGGCGTCATCGCCCCGGCCAGCCACAGCGGGTAAGCAATGAGCAGCAGCCAAATGCTCTTCCAGAGCAGCTCGAAAATCAGCAAGGGCAACAGCTGCAAGGGGTAGCGCAGGCCCCAGACACAGAGAATGGCCAGGCCGATCAACATCGCGCCCAACTCACCCCGGCGTTGTGCCCACAGCTCACTGTGCTGCAAGAGGCTGGGCCCCCAGCTGATGGCCAGGCCCACCGTGATCAGCAAATAGAAGGCGCGCAACAGGTTCAGGCGCCAAAGGGGAAGGTCTTGGTCGGTCATGTTGAATACTCCTTCAGCCGAGCTTGGCCAAGCTCTTGCGAGCCTCTTCAACATTGGCCGGGTTGGCCCGCTTGTTGGCAATAAAGCGCTCATAGGCCGCCTTGGCCTGAACCTTGTCGCCCTTGGCCAGATAGGCATCACCGAGGCGGTGATCGACGGGCAGTTCGTCAGCGCCGCCCAAGGTCCTGGCCCGCTCCAGGTAGCGAATCGCCTCGTCGGTTTGGCCCTGCGCGGCGTAGACCCGGCTCAGGCCATAGCTGCCACTGGCCTTACTCGGCTGATCGCGGTGCAGGCCTTCATACAGACTCTTGGCCTTGGCCAAGTTGTCCTTCAAATAGACACGCGCCAGTTGCATGGTGGCTTCGCGCACCTCCTCCAGCATGGCGCCATCCTTGCTCGGCTTGATGCCCAGCAACTCGCTCTCCATCACGGCCCATTTCTTGTCTTCGGCGGCAATGTGGACGCGGATGATGCGCGCCGTTTCGGGCTGGCTGCTGCGCACGGCGGCCTCCAGCTCCTTGGCCTTGGACACGCTGCCGCCCATCATGCCGGGCACGGTCAGGTAGAGCTTGGCCAGCTGCACGCGGGCCGTGAAGCTGCTGGGATCCAAGTCCAGCGCGCGGATCCAGGACTCTTTCAAGGTCCCCACATTGCGCATGGCCTTGGCCATGCCCATATTGATCATCTGCAAACCGAGGTTCTGCGCCGAAGCCAGGTGGCACACCGCCATGTTCGGATGCTGCTCGACGCACAGCTTGGCCTGCTTGGCGCCGGCGTCCAGACGCTTGCCATCGCCGGCGTCGCTGAAGCTCAGAGCCAGGGACAAAGCCGCGCTGGATTCGGCATCGGCGCTGTTGCTCTTCAGACGGGCCTGCGCCACTTGTTCCAGTTCGACCAACTTGCCGGCATCTTGCAGCGACTCCAGCTGCGCATCTTTGAAGACGGCGGCCTGGGCCGTGCCCAAGGTACTGAACAAAGCGAGCGTGGCGATCGCGCTGGCGATGCGGCGATGGCCGGGGAGGGAGGTGAATTCGGTCTTCTTCATGATCGGGTTCTCGGGAAAGAGGGGGGAAAACGAGTACAGCGGGCGCTGCAAATTTCTAAGGACAGGGCCATTGTGTTGAGCCGAATGCCCGCCCAAACAGCCGCTCAGACGAGCCACGCGTCGCGGGTTTTCAGGCACGATGCGGCGGGATGAATGGCGCGATGGCCGATCAACAGCAGTTCAACAGTTGCTGGCGCCGCTGGTCGCGGCGGGGCGTCGTTCGTCCTCGCAAGCACGTCATCGATCCGGCCTCGCTTGGCCAGGCCGGGCCGCCAGGGCACAGTCGACCCCCTTGTTCCAATGAGATCCTTGTCATGAAGAGAGTTTTGCGTTTCCTGCTGCGAGGCTTCTTGGGCCTACTCGCCCTGCTGGCCCTGCTGGCCGGCCTGTTCGCCTACTTTCTCTACACGCCCGAGCCCGAGTTGCCGCAGCTGTCCGGTCAATTGACCAAGGGCACGATCGAAGTGGCCGGCGTGAAGCGCAGCTACCGAACCTATGTGCCCAAGGATCTGCCCAAGGGTGCGCCGCTGGTCTTGGTGATGCATGGCTCGGGCGAAAGCCCGGGCCAAATCCGCGTCGGCACCGGCTACTCGTTTGAGCGCTTGGCCGATCAGCATGGCTTCGCCCTCGTCTATCCCAAGGCCTACGCCTCAGACTGGAACGACTGCAGCCGCATCGGTGACAAGGAGCTGAACGGCGTGCGCGGCGACGATGTGGGCTTCTTGGCCGCCCTGGTCGACAAAACGGTCGCCGAGCTGGCGCTTGACCCCACACGCGTGTTTGCGGCCGGCGTTTCCAACGGCGGCTCCATGGCGATGCGCTTGGCCCTGGAGCAACCCAGCCGCTACAAGGCGGTGGCCGCTGTGGTCGCCAATGTGCCGGCGCCGGAGAACTTCCAATGCCAACCAGCGGCGCAAAAAGCCACCTCGGTGATGATCATGAACGGCACCGAGGACCCGCTGGTGCCCTATGCCGGCGGCGAGATCAATCTGCTGGGCCTGTTCTACAAGGGCGGCCCCATCATTTCATCGCGGGCATCGGCGCAGTACTTTGCCGATTGGGCCCGGCTCAGCGGTGCGCCCCTGACGAGTGAGAAAACCGTCGCCGAGGGTGTGCGCGTCGAGCAGAACCGCTGGAGCCAGGCTGGCAAGCCCGAGGTGGAGTTGGTGAGCATTCATGGCGGTGGACACGGCCTGCCGCAGCCTTACTCGAAGCGCCCGCGGCTCTTGGGCCCCTCCCCGATGGAGCCGAACGGCCCGGCCATGATCTGGGCCTTCTTCGCGCGGCAGACCAAGTAGGCAGAACGACAAGAACACGCCCAGCGATCCACCGAATTAAGAAGTTATCAAGAAAATGGCCATCCTCTACATTGCCCCCGAGAGTTCGCCTCTGGTCCACGCCGCCGCTGCAGCACTGCTCTATCTGCATATCGGCGCCGGCAGCGTCGGCATCTTGTCCGGCGCGGCCGCCTTTGTGTTCCGCAAAGGCACGCCGCTGCACCGCCTGATCGGCAAAGTCTTTGTCATCTCGATGCTGATCATGTCCGGCATCGGGGCCTGCGTGGCGCCCTTTTTGCCGACGCCCGAGCGCGCCTCGGTGATTGCCGGCATCCTGACCTTCTATCTGGTCTTGAGCTCCTGGATGGCGGTCAAGCACAAGCCCGGGCAGCTCGGTCGCTTCGACTATGGCTCGCTGCCGATCTCCTTGGGCGTGGTTGCCGCCAGCGCCTACTTCTTCTGGCTCGCCATGCAAAACCCGCGCGGCATGCTGGACCGCCAGCCGGGCGCCGCCTTTGTGATGTTCATGATCATCGGCAGCTTGGCGGCAGTCGGTGACTTGCGTTTGATCTTGTCTCGTGGCGTCACTGGCGCGACCCGGCTGGCCCGCCATCTCTGGCGCATGACCGTCGCTTTGTTCATCGCCGCCAATTCGCTCTTCCTGGGTCAACCGCAGGTCTTTCCAAAGGCAGTGCAAAAGTCCGGCTTGCTGAACGTACCGGCGCTGCTGATCCTGAGCTTGCTGCTGTATTGGCTGGGCCATGTCGGCTACGGGGCCTACAAGCGCCGCCGGCAGCACAAAGCGGCAGGCTTGCAAGGCACGTAATGTCGGCCGTCTGAAGCTGGACTCAGGCCCTGCAACAGCCGCCATACGAAACATATACGAATCGCTTATCATCAGAAGCATGGGAATCGTCAAAATCTCCGATCCGATGCACGAAAGCCTGCGCGTGGCCAGCGCAGCTTTGTCTCGCTCTATCAATGCACAGGCTGAACATTGGATGCGCATCGGCATGCTGGCCGAGTTGCACCCCGACCTCGATCACCGCGAAATCTGCCAACTGCTGATTCGCGCCGAACAGGCCGGCGGCTTGGATCTCTCGGCTTTTGCCGGTACGGCAAAAAGTGCGCCCAGCACCAAGACCTCCCCCAAGAACAAAGCGGCCAGCCCGCGCCAAAAGAGTTTGCAATGATGAAAAGCGACGTCGTCAAAATCCGCAGCCCGGAAGAAATCGCCAAGGCCCGTGAAGCCGGTCACCTGGCCGCCCAGGTGCTGGCCATGCTCGTGCCGCATGTCAAACCCGGCGTCAGCACCGAACAACTCGACAAGCTCTGCCACGACTACATCGTCGATGAGCTGAAGGTCACACCGGCCAATATCGGCTATCACGGCTATCCCAAAACCGTCTGCAGCTCGGTCAACGATGTGGTCTGCCACGGCATCCCCTCACCCAGCAAGATCTTGAAGAACGGCGACATCGTCAATATCGATGTGGCCATCATCAAGGACGGTTGGTTCGGTGATTGCAGCCGCATGTACTTTGCCGGCGAACCCAAGATCGCCGCACGCCGCCTGGTCAACACCACTTATGAAGCCATGTGCGCCGGCATCCGCAAGGTACGCCCCGGCGCGACGCTGGGCGATATCGGCCACGCCATCCAGAGCGTGGCCTACCGCGATGGCTACAGCGTGGTGCGCGAATACGGCGGCCACGGCATCGGCACGATTTATCACGACCAGCCGCATGTCAACCACTTCGGGCGGCCGGGAGAAGGCATGGTCTTACAAGAGGGCATGATCTTCACCATCGAGCCCATGATCAACGCCGGCAAGGCGCAGATCAAAGAGAAACCCGATGGCTGGACGGTGGTCACACAAGACCGCTCACTGTCCGCGCAGTGGGAGCATATGGTGGTCGTGACCGCCGATGGCTTTGAAGTGCTAACACCTTGGCCGGACGGCCTTGGCACTTACCCGGCCATCGCCTAACACCGTGTGCGAGCTCGTCCCCGCCCATGTCGGCCCGGCATGGGAGAGCACCCTTGCGCTACCGCCGGGCGCAGGCCGCCTTGGGACGATGGACTGAGGCCTCACACCGCAACGCGCACCCGCTTGGACAAAGCCGAGCCACGCGCCAACAGAAAGTTACGCAAACGGGATGAATAGTCCGGCCCCACAGCGGCCAGCACCGAAGGCCGCTGGGCCAAATGCGCACGCCAACGCTGCAGCTTGGGCAAGCCGGACCAGAAGGCAAAGTCCGGCGCGCCCTCGAGTTCATCAAACAAATCAAAGTAACGGAACACCGGGCCGAAGACCGCATCGACGATGCTGAAGTCCGCGCCGGAGAAAAAGGGGCCGCAGTCCAGGGCGGCCTCCAGCTGTTCAAACCGACGACGGATGTCTGCGGCGCTCAGGCGCAGTTTCTCTTCATCGCCTGCGCTGTAGAAGCCGGCAATCGCATTCAAGAGCGCGGAGCCGAACTCCATCCACGCGCGATGCCGTGCCCGCAGCAAGGCATTGGCCGGATGCAGCCGAGGCAAGGCGGTGTCCTCAAGATATTCGCAGATGACAGCGGACTCAAAGATCGCCGTGTCTTCGCCCACCTGCAGCACCGGCGTTTTGCCCAAAGGCGAGAGGCGCAGGAACCAGGCCGGCTTGGCGGCCAAGTCAATATCGCGGCGATCAAAGGGCAGGCCCTTCTCGGCCAGCACGATGGCGACGCGCTGCACATAGGGGCACAAGGGGTGCGATACCAAGAGCAGCGGCGCGCTCATTGTTCGGCTCCCGCCCAAGGCAGCGGCGCACGCTTGAGGGCCAAGACGCCATCGCCCTGCAAGGCCAGGGCAATCGATGCCGCGATCAGAAACACCGGGTACTCCCAGCCGCCACCGGCGCTGGTGTGCACCCAGCCATTCGGCAGATGCACCCAGGCAGCCACGGCCATCACCGGCACCAAGGCCAGCGCCACTTGCCGCGCATAAATCCCCAGCACCAGGGCCAGGCCACCGAGCAACTCCGCGGCGAACACCGGATAGGCCAAGATGCCGGGAAAGCCGATGCTGACGAAGTACTGCGCCGTACCTGGCAGCGTGAAGACCCAAAGCTTGAGCAGGGCATGCGCGATCCACATGCTGCCCAGGCTGAGTCGCAAGAGGGTGATGCCCAAGGGGTTCAGGTTTGCATTGGGCGAGGCGGTTGTCAACATCGGAGCTTCCATCGTCGAGTGAGAATGCGCCCAATGTAGGATTGCAAAATAGAAACCGGAATAGCCAATTCAGCAAAGCATGATTGCAAAAACGCAATACACGATGACGCCCGCCGATCTGGACATCTTGCTCGCCCTGGTGCGCGGCGGCACCTTGGCCAAGGCCGGCGAACGCCTAGGCGCCGATGCGTCCACCGTGTTCCGCGCCTTGCAGCGCATTGAGCGCGGTCTGGGGCGCAGCCTGTTTGAGCGCAGCCGCAGCGGCTATCTCGCCAGCGAACTGGCCACGCAGCTGGCCGAGCATGCCGAGCAGATGGAAGCCACGCTAGAAGCCGCGCGGGCCTCGGTGGAGGCGGCACCGGCGCAGATCTCCGGCACGGTGCGCATCTCCAGCACCGACACCGTCTTGCATGCGCTGGTCGCGCCCGCCTTGCAGACCCTGAAAGACAGTCACCCCTTGCTGAACTTCGAGCTGCACACCGGCAATGAGTTGATCAGCCTGACGCGCCGCGACGCCGACATCGCCGTGCGCGCCACCAAGCGGCCCCCGCAACATCTGGTCGGGCGCCAGATCGGGCCGATCCGCGTGGCGCTGTATGCGGCCAAGCGGGGCGGCGTGCGCGACTATGCCGATGTAGAAGCGGGTCAGGTCGATTGGGTCGCCCCCGACGACGCCTTGCCCGAGCACCCCTCGGTACTCTGGCGCAAGCGCTACTTTCCCAAGGCCAGCCCGCGCTACCGGGTGGGCAGCATCCTCTCGGTGTTGGAGTTGGTGGCACTGGGCCTGGGCGTCGGCATCCTGCCGCTCTTCCTCGCTGAAGGGCGCCGCGATGTAGTCCGGCTGACCGAGCCGCTGGATGAAGCGGAGACCGAGCTGTGGCTGCTGACCCACCCCGAGTCACGTCATCTGCGTCGCCTGGCCACGGTGTATGCCCATCTGGGCGAGCATCTGAGCCTGCCCTGACTCAACGGCCCGAGCGAGGCGGCTCGACCTCACCGCTTTCAATCGCCCGCACGATCTGCTCGCAGAGCCGGTGAGTCTCCAAAGCATCTTCGGCCCAACTCGGGTCCGGCGAGGGCGCTTGCAGCGCGGTAAAGAACTGCTCGATGATGGCTTCGAAGCCGCGCCGTCGCAGCACCGGCTCCCAGTCCCCAAAGCCATGGCGCTGCTCGCGGCCCCGGACGGTTTCGCGGGCCTGATTCAGGTCTTCGATGCGCCAGCTGCTGCCGGGGCTCATCAGCTCCAGTGTTTCTTTGCTGGCGCCGCTGTCGCGGTCCATCACGCCAATGCCGGTGAAGCCCGGCGCCTTGAATTGCACACTGACATGATGCAGCAGGCCACGCTCCATCCGCGCCGACACCACAGGCGCAGCCAGCGGCCCCGGCGCCAGAAATCGCAAGGTGTCGACCACATGGATGAAGTCGTCATAGATGAACTCGCGCGGCGCCGCCGGCTGGCCGATGCGGTGCTTTTGCAGCAGCGCCAGATGGCGACCCGGCAGGGCCAGCAGGCCGCGATAGAGCGGTGCGCAACGTCGATTGAAGCCCAGCATCAGCAGGCGCTGGCGCGCGCGGGCCAAAGCCACCAATGACTCCGCCGCGTCCAGCTGAAAGGCAATAGGCTTGTCGAGATAGACATGCACGCCCTGCTCCAGCAAGGCCGTTGCCACCTCCATGTGCGAGTCGGTGCTGCTGTGGACAAAAGCTGCAGTGGGTGCGAAGCGCATCAGCGCATCCACACTCGTGGCCCGATGTGAGATCCGGTACTCCTGGGCCAGGGCTTGCAGGCGCTCGGCATTGCGCGAGCACAGCACCAGCTCCACATCGCGGCGCCGGCTCAGCAGCGGCAGATAAGCTTTTTGGGCAATGTCGCCCAGGCCAATGACTGCGATGCGCATGCGAGGCTTGTCCTTGTTCAAATCACTTCAGCGCCGGCGCGCCGCGTGCAAATGGCTGACGATGTTGACGAAGCTGTCCACCCAATAGAGCTGCGGGTTGTCGGCCAGATGCTGGAGCAGGGCCTGATGGGCTTCTTTGGAAACGCTCAGGTGATCACCGCCAATGCCATGGAAGGTGATGCTGGCCAGGGTCCCTTGAGCAGCCGCTTGCTGGACGATGGCAATCAAGGCCGCGCCGCTGACGCCGTCCGGCCCCGCGGTGGGCACATCCCAAGGGTCCAAGGCGGCCAGCGAGGCCACCGGCCCGCCGACGCGCGTCTTCATGCCCAGAAACTCCGACTTCACCGCCGGGAAATAGGGCTGGCCCGCGGCCAAGGGGTCGGTGCACGGGGCTGTAAACGTACGACGCGTCTGGCCATCAATGGCCTGCAAATAGGCATTCGCCAGCACGACTTCTTCGCGCATCTGAGCCACGCTGATGTGGTCCAGATCTCGATGCGCCGCCACCCAGTCGCGGCCTGGGGCAGAGCGCGAGCAGGGATGGAACAAGGTGTGGTTGCCGAGCTCATGGCCGGCGGCCGCGGCACGGCGCCATTCAGGCAAGCGCTGGCTGACCGTGGGACTGGACAGCGTCAAATAGAACGTGGCCTTCAGACCCAAAGCATTCAGCGCGGGTAAGGCGTTATCCAGCTGCGACGGCAGTGCGTCGTCATACGAGAGGCTGACCGCCGCTTTGGCAGCACCCGGCCATTTGAAGGCTTCGCTATGTGCACCCGGGCTCCAGCCCGCCAGCGTCAGCAGCAGCGCTGCGCTGGAGAAAACCCTGCGCGGCCACAGCCGCCATTCATGCCAAGTCCTCGTCATCACCATCGCGCGCCTTTTGCTTCGTTTCGCCAAGTGGGGCTTGGCATGCCGCGCCCATGATACGCAGGAGCTTGAAGCGAAAGCTGCACGCTCGCGTACTTTCGAACTTGTGAAATCCCCACATTTTCATGGGTGATGTTCACAGCTTTGTCGCTTTGGCTTCTTAGCATCAGCGCCGACCGATTGGATGATGAATGCCAGGGACAAAAGGCCTTGCTGTTGCCCCGGCAGACAAGTCCGAACCGCTATGACAGAAATGTGAATACAAGCTCCCTAAGCAGGCTTTTGGACCGATGGATAAAGGCAAAGGCCGAAAGAATTGCGGGCCGGTTGCCTTGAGAAAATCTTGCTCTTCATAACGTGCAGGTAACCGGTCACATCAACAGCAAATCGCTGCAACCCGGGAGCGAAAAAAATGATCTTGAATCAACTGCAGATTGGCACCCGCCTGAAACTGGCCTTTGCCCTTGTGATCGCCCTGTTGCTGGCCAGCCTGATGGCCGGACTTTCAGCGCTGCGCCATGCCAGCGAAACCATGGACCAAGTAGTGGACGACCGCTATGCGCAGATCGCGCTCAGCAGCGCCATCAAGAACGTGGGCGACAAAGGGGTCATCACCATCGGCCGCATCCTGCTTGCCGACGGACCCGAGCAAGTCAAACGTTATATGGATGAGTACGCAAGCCTGCGTGCGACCAATACCGAGAACTTCGCGAAGTTCGAAAAACTGCTGCACACCGAGGACAGCAAGGCCATCTTTGCCGAGCAGACCGAAGCCCGCAAAGCCTACGGTGCGGCGGTGCGTAAGTTCTTTGACCAGATGAAGGCCGGCAAGCGCGAAGAGGCGATGCAAACCTACCAGGGTGAAATGGCCAGCCTGCAGCCGCGCTACTACTCGTTGATCGACAAGATGGTGCAGCACCAAGAGCAGGGCATGAACGCCGATGTGGCCGAAGCCAAGGCGGCCTCGCAGCGCTCGCGCTGGGGCATGATGCTGTTCTCCGCCGTCGCGGTGTTGCTGGGCGTTGCCACGGCCATCTCCATCACTCGCTCCATCGTGCATCCGATCGACCGCGCCATCCACATGGCTGAGGCCGTTGCCGCCGGCAAGCTGACCTGGAAGATTCAAGACAGCAGCAAGGACGAGGTGGGCCGTCTGATGCAGGCCCTCAAGAATATGGTGGACAGCCTCAACCGTATCGTCTCCGAGGTGCGCAGCGGCGCGGATCTGATCGCCTCGACCTCGCTGCAAGTCGCACAAGGCAATCAAGACCTGTCGGTGCGGACCGAACAGCAGGCCAGCGCTTTGGAAGAAACGGCTTCCGCCATGGAGCAGCTGACCTCGGCCATTCGCCTGAGTTCGGACAACGCCAATCAAGCCAACCAATCGGCGCTGCAGGCTTCGTCGGTGGCTTCGCAGGGCGGCGAAGTGGTGGGCCAAGTGGTGGCGACGATGAGCTCGATTGCCGACTCGTCCAAGCGCATCGTCGAGATCATCAGCGTGATCGACGGTATCGCCTTCCAAACCAATATCTTGGCTTTGAACGCAGCGGTCGAAGCCGCCCGCGCCGGTGAACATGGCCGCGGCTTTGCGGTGGTGGCCTCGGAAGTGCGCAGCTTGGCGCAGCGCAGCGCGCTGGCCGCCAAGGAGATCAAGTCCTTGATCGACAACTCGGTCGATCAGGTGGACCGCGGCAGCCAGATGGTGGAGCATGCCGGCGCCACCATGCAACAGGTGGTGACCAGCATCAAGCGTGTCAGTGACATCGTGGCCGAGATCAGCGCCTCCAGCCGCGAGCAAAGCATGGGCATTGAGCAAGTCAACGAGGCCATCGTGCAGATGGACGATTCAACGCAAAAGAACGCCGCCATGGTCGAGCAAAGCACGGCGTCGGCCCGTGCCCTGCAAGACCAGGCCGACAAGATGGCCGGCCTGGTTCGCACCTTTTCGCTATGAATTGAACTGAACTCGACCCGACCCACACGAGAACTCGCTACCCAGGAGTAGGGCCGCCCCCGTTGGAGGCCCGCCGTGATGCCAAGAACACACGGAGACAAAAGCCAGCGTCAGACGCAAGTTTGATGCAGGCCCAGCCATGGATACAGGGCGCCACAGAGCGCCGCCATGGGAATCCAAGCGCCAGAGCGACATCGCCCTGGCCTTGCTTTTTCGAAAACCAGGGAGAGTCAGATGTTGAGTTCCTTCACCCGCCGCCACAGCTGGCTGCAGCGTTGCCGTTTCAATGCCATTGAGTCCCTGCTGGACTGCCCGCCTGGCCATGCCGCTTACGCCACGGCCGGCGTGCAGGCCTGGATGGAGGCTTACCGTCGCCAAGGCTACCGGATCGCCCGACTCGACCCGCTGGACTTGGCGCCTCGCGCCGATGAAGCAGCGCTGAACCCCGCGAATTTTGGCCTGGCCGCAACTGACACTTTGCCGCAGGACGCAAGCGTGCTCGGGGCCGCCACCGTCCATGAGTTGGAAGCCCGACTGCGCAGCCTTTACGCCGACAGCTTGAGCCTGGATTGCAGCGCCGTGCGGGACGAAGCTCGCAGCACCTGGTTGTTCCGCAAGATGGAGTCCTTGCCTTCGGCGGGCCAAGTCTTGAAGAGCCAAGGCCCGGCCTTGCTCGAGCGCCTGGTGCAGACCCAGGCCTGGGAGCAGCATGTGGCTGCTTGCTATCCGCAGGCCAAGCGTTTTTCTCTGGAAGGCTGCGAGGCGCTGTTGCCGCTGCTGGATGCACTGATCACCCAGGCCAGCGCACAGGGCGTGGGCGAGATTTTGCTGGGCATGCCGCATCGCGGCCGGGTCAATGTGCTGGTCAATCTGATGGGCGTGCCGGCCCGCCAAGTGCTGGACTACTTTGACCGTGAGCGCGCCCAGCCGGTGCATCAACGCGATCTGGTCTATCACCTGGGTGCGCGGCGCCAACTGGCCACGCCTCATGGCGAGGTCGGACTCAGCCTGGCCTTCAATCCCTCGCATCTGCAAAGTGTGCACCCGGTGGTGGTGGGCATGACAAGGGCTGAGCAAGACCGCGGCTTGGGCCACAGCCCTGGCCAAGCCTTGGCTTTGGTGCTGCATGGCGACGCCGCCGTGGCCGGCCAGGGGGTGATGATGGAAACCTTGATGCTGAGCCAGAAGCCCGGCTACGCCACGGGCGGCACGGTCCATGTGGTCATCAACAACCAAGTGGGCTTCACCGAGCTCAACCCCATGGACGGCCATTTGCCGCGCTATTGCACCGATGTCTCGCGCATGATTGATGCGCCGGTGCTGCGGGTGAGCGCCGACGCGCCGGAGCAATTGCTGCGGGCCGCCCAACTGGCGCTGGCCTACCGCAGCCGCTTCGGCGCCGACATCTTCATTGACCTGATCGGCTACCGCCGCCCCGGCCATTCGGAACATGATGTGCCGGCCCTGACCAGCCCGCAGCGGCAGGCCCAGATCGACGCGGCGCCCAGCGTTGTTGAACGCTTTGCCCAGCGCTTGCAGACGGCCGGCCTGGGCAGCGCCAGCGATTGGCAAGAACGCATCGCTGAGGCGCGTGCCGCAGCCTTGCAAGGCTTCAGCGCCGAGGCTTCGGAAACACCTGAGGCGCCTAGCCCACAAGAGGCGCCCGAAGCCATCAGTCGGTACGACGCTTTGCCGAACAATTTGCCAAACGACTTGCCCACTTGGCAAGCCCTGGTTCAAAGCCTCACCCGCTTGCCAGAGGGCTTTGCGCCGCACCCGATGGTGCAAACCTTGATCGAAGACTGGCAAGCCATGGCGGCCGCTGAAGACGCGCGGGTCGATTGGCGCTTTGCCGAGAACCTGGCCTTTGCACACCTGCTGCAAGCGGGCAAGCATGTGCGCGTCTCCGGCATGGACGCCCAGCGCGGCACTTTCTTTCACCGCCTGGCCGTCTGGCATCCACAGTCCGGGCATGCACAGTCCGGGCACAACTCCAGCCATCCGCAGCATCTACCCTTGCAGCAGTTGCCGGGCGCGACCGGGCGCTTCGAGATTTACAACTCACCGCTGTCCGAGGAGGCCGTGCTGGGCTTTGAATACGGCTACAGCCTGCAGGCGCCGCAAAGCCTGGTGATCTGGGAGGCGCAGTTCGGCGACTTCGTCAACGGCGCGCAGGTCTTTGTCGATCAATACATCGCCTCGGGTGAAGCCAAATGGGGTTGCGCCTCGGGCCTGACCTTGTTGCTGCCGCATGGCTATGAGGGCGTCGGGCCCGAGCATTCCAACGGTTTTTTGAGCCGCTTCCTGCAACTCTGCGCCGAAGGCAATCTGCAGGTGCTGATGCCCAGCACTGCGGCCCAGTATTTCCATATGCTGCGGCGCCAGGCCTTGGCGCGCCATCGCAAGCCTCTGGTCGTGATGAGCCCCAAGGCCGTGCTGTACGAAGAGCCTGGTTCCCACTCGCCGCTGCAGCAGCTGATGCAGGGCCAGTTTGAGACCGTGCTGGATGACGACACGGGGCTTGATCGCAGCGCAGTCGAGCGTCTGGTGCTGTGCAGCGGCAAGGTTCACTACGACTTGCTGCGCGCCCGCCGCAGCGAGGGCGGCCGCCAGCCGCGCAGCGCGCTGCTGCGCGTGGAGCAGCTCTACCCCTTCCCGGCCGAACGCTTGGCCGAGCTGCTAGCCAGCTACCCGAACTTGCGCGAGGTGGTGTGGGCCCAAGAAGAGCAGCTCAACCAAGGCGCTTGGGCTTTTGTGCGCGATGCCATCGCCGCCGTGCTGCCTGCGGGCCTGCCCTTGCGCTGCGCTGCGCCACCCAACCGGGCTGGAGGTGCCAGCGCCAATCTGGCCGGGCACCGTGAGGTCCAAGCCGCTTTGATGGCCGAGGCCCTGGGCCTCTCCAGCTGAAAGCTGCCCCGGCTAGGCGGTAGTAAGTCACGCTGCGCGCCGGTCCGGCTGGGACCGCGCGCGCAGCGCACAGCATGGCTGGGTCGTCTTGACTTAAATCAATGACGACAAGCGCGGCAAGCCCGAACCTCGCGCCCTCGATTCACGGTGAGTCGACGTTCACGACGTTTCAGCTTTTTTCATGCGCATCAATCTGCCGGTCATTCCGCACGAATACCCTTTTCCCAGCGGCCAGACGCTGGTCTCCACCACCGACACGCAAGGCCGCATCCTGCATTGCAACGCGGCCTTTGTTGAGGTCAGCGGCTACCGCAAAGAGGAATTGCTGGGCCAGCCCCACAACCTCATCCGCCACCCGGACATGCCTTCTGAGGCCTTCCGCGATATGTGGGCCACCATCGGCGCCGGCAGCCCCTGGTCGGGCTTGGTGAAGAACCGCCGCAAGGACGGCAGCCACTACTGGGTGATGGCGAATGTGACGCCGCTGCTGCATGCCGGTCAGTTGAGTGGTTATATGTCGGTGCGCTCCGAAGCCAGCCGCACCCAGATTCAGGCGGCCGAAGCCCTGTATGCAGCCCTGCGAGAAGAAGCCCGCCAAGGCCGGCGCATCCACGGCTTGCAAGCCGGTCAATTGCACAGACTCGATGCGCGCGGCCAAGTCCGCCGGCTGCTGCAAGCGCTGGGTCGTGCTCGCGGCGCCCTGCTGCCCGCTGGCTTGGGCCTGCTGGCCTGGTCGCTGGGTTCGGGCGTCTGGGGCTTGAGCCTCAATGCCGGGGTGGCGCTGCCGCTGGTGGCTGCTGCGGCCCTGGCCCTCGATGCGCTGGCGCGGCGACGCAGCCAGGCTGCGCTGCAACAAGTGCAAGGCTTTGCCAACCAGCTGGCAGCCGGCGATTTGAGTCAAGAGCTCAAACCCAGCGGCCATGGCTTGACGCGCGGGCTGGAGGCTTCGCTGGCGCAGCTGCGCGTCAATATGCAGGCCTTGGTCTCCGACACCCGCAGCGAGTTGGCACGCATGACGGCCGTCAGCCAGGAGATCGCCCAGGGCAACCAGGACCTGGCCCAGCGCACCGAATCGCAGGCCGCCAATCTGGAAGAAACCGCCGCCAGCATGCAGCAGATCAGCGCCACGGTGAAGCTCAGCAGCGACTCGACCCAGCAGGCCTCCGGCGTGGTGGGTGAGCTGAACGCTGTGTCGCAGCGCAGCGGCGATGCGGTGCATTCGGTCACCACCACCATGGGCGCGATCGCCCAGTCCTCGCAGCGCATTGGCGAAATCATTCAGGTGATCGACAGCATCGCCTTCCAGACCAATATCCTGGCCCTCAATGCCGCCGTGGAATCGGCCCGCGCGGGCGAACATGGGCGCGGCTTTGCCGTCGTGGCCACCGAGGTGCGGGCGCTGGCGCAGCGCAGCTCGAATGCGGCTCGCGAGATCAAGCAATTGATTCAAGAGTCCACCGAGCGTGTGGAGGCCGGCGAACGTCAGACCGCTCATGCGCGCAGCAGCATCACCGCCACCTTGCAATCAGTGCAGCAATTCGCCCACCTGATGGCCGGCATTGATGATGGCGCCCGCGAGCAGCTCAGCGGCATCTCACAGATCTACACCGCCATCCAGCAGATCGAAAGCATCACCCAGCAGAACGCGGCCTTGGTGGAGCAATTGGCGCGCTCGGCACTGCAGATGCGCGAGCAGGCCGACGAGGTGAACGCCTCGCTGAGCGTGTTCCGCCTGCGTCGCGACGAAGCCCGGCGCCCCCTGCCGGATGCAGTCAGCCTGCGCAAGGCGGCACGCCCAAGCTCGGCTGCAATGGCCACACCGCTGCATTGATCGCAGGAAGCAGGCGGCCTTGCACCGCCTGACTGGAGCCGCCGCCCAGCCTGCTGTCCTGGCGGCTTGCGGTGCTTGCAAAACTCGCTATCATGCCTACCTATCGGAAGGTTTGTCTCTCTTGAGTGGGGACATCCCGGGCTCAGTCCTGGCCCCATGCGATGGAAATCGACCTCTCGATACCCCACGCAGACTTCGGTTTGCTTCTTTTTAACTCGAGTACCTACCTATTGGTAGGTCATTATTCGGAGAATCAACATGACAGCAGCATTCATCGGCAAGAAACTTTTGGTCATTGGCGGCAGCAGCGGCATGGGGCTTGAAACTGCCCGCCTGGTATTGGCGCAAGGCGGGCGCGTCGTGCTGGTCGGCCGCCGTGCCGACGTCGGCGAAGCCGCGCGCCAGCAACTGACCTCGCTGGGTGAGATGGCGTTTCTGAGCGTCGATTTGAGTCGGGACACAGAAGTCCAGTCCTTGATCCGCCGTCTGGACGAAGAGCATTCCGACATCGACCTGCTGGTCAATGCCGCCGGCGTGTTCTTTCCCAAGCCCTTTCTGGCCCACGGCCCGGCCGATTACGACCAGTACATGGCGCTGAACCGGGCCTTCTTTTTCCTGACCCAAAAAGTGGCGCAAAACATGGTGGCTCGCGGGCGCAAGGGCGCCATCGTCAATATCGGCTCCATGTGGGCCCAGCAAGCCATCGCGGCCACGCCCTCGAGCGCCTATTCCATGGCCAAAGCGGGCTTGCATGCGTTGACCCAGCACCTGGCCATGGAATTGGCCCCGCACGGTATCCGGGTCAACGCGGTCTCGCCCGCAGTGGTGGAGACGCCGATCTATGAGGGCTTCATCCCCAAGGCCGAGGTGCACAGCGCGCTGCAAGGCTTCAATGGCTTTCACCCACTGGGGCGAGTGGGCACGCCGCGCGATGTGGCGGAAGCGATCACCTTCTTGCTGTCGGACAAGGCCGACTGGGTCACCGGCGCGATCTGGGATGTGGACGGCGGCGTGATGGCCGGTCGCAACCAAGCCTGAGCGGCTTTTACAATGCTTCTACCTACTGGTTGGTTAACAAGACCATTTGTCCATGAAGCATTTTTCCGAACTGACGGCCTCGGCCGAGCGCATTGTGGACGCGGGGGAAGCCTTGCTGCAGCGCTTGGGCTACAACGGCTTTTCCTATGAAGACGTGGCCCAGATGGTGGGCATTCGCAAGCCCAGCGTGCATCACCACTTCGCCAGCAAAACCGAGCTGGGCGTGGTGGTGGCGCAGCGCTACACCCACCGCTTCCGTCAGTCGCTCTTGCACATCGAAGGCAGTCAGGCGCAAGCGCCGGAGCGACTGAAAGCCTATGCCGAGCTGTTTGAAGCCACCTTTGCGCAAGGCCGGCGCCTCTGCGTCTGCGGCATGCTGGGCGCCGAGTCCGACGCATTGCCCGCCGAGCTCAGCACCGAGGTGCGCCGCTTTTTTGAGGTCAATCTGAGTTGGCTCACCGAGGTCTTCAGAGCCGGTCAAGGCAGCGGCACCTTGAGCGCACGCGTGCCGGCCGAAGAAGCGGCCCGCGCCGTGCTGGCCGCCTTGGAGGGCGCCATGTTGGTGGGACGCGGCCTGCAATCCGAGTTCGGCCCACGCCGCGTGATGGAAGTCCTGCTGCTGTCGTTCGCCGCTTAAGCCTTGGGCGGTGTCCGCAAAGCCACCATCAGTTGGTTGCGCAGGTTCTTCAGCAAGGTCAGCGCTCGGTCATTGACGACCATGCGGCCGACCTCGGACTGGTCGCCATACATCATGCCCAGCACCTTGCCCTCAAAGACCAAGGGCAGCACCAGAAAAGCCGCGCCGCGCACCCGCTTGGTGAACCATTCGGGCAAGCGCTGGCTGATGACGGGATCGCTGGAGTCCACGATCAAGGTGTCGGCATTCTTGGCGCAGAGCAGGCCGAACAACTCATTCGGGGGCTGCAAGGGAATCTGGAAATGCGGGGCCAAGACCACGGCCTTGTCGCCCACGCCCACGCGCCCGGTGAGGTTGCCGGTGCTGGGGTCCAAGAGGCAGACGATGACGCGCTGCATGTCCAGCGCCTTCATCATCAAGCGCATGCTGGCGTCCATCACCTCGGCCAGCGGCGCGCCGCGCTTGTTCATGCGGCTCAGTTGGTCCACCGCATCAGCCAGATCCTCGGCCAAGGCCTTGCGATAGGCGGCGGAGTTGGGGTCCAGCTTGGGCGCGGCCTGGGCCGTTTTGGCGGACGGGCCTCCGGGGGTCAGGGTGATGCCCAAGGCCTTCACCAAGTCCAGCCAGACGGTGCGCGCACGCTCCACCATTTCGGGCAAGGCTTCGGGGTCCAGCCCTAGCGGCAGGGCCCATTCGGCAGCGAACTTCTGCACCACCTGCTTGCGCGCTTCGGCGCGCTCTTCCGCGTCACCCTCTTCGGGCGCATTCATCAACTCCAAGGCCAGGCAATTGCTGCCGGTGCACAGAGCGCGCAGGTATTCGTTGTCGCTCAGCACCCGCTCTGGGTCGCTGGGGCGAAGGGACTGCATGCCAGCCAGCAGGGAATCGGGCCAGCCCCACATGCCGGCCACCTTGATGCCGATGTCCTCAATGCCCATGCCCCAGCGTTGACGCGCCAGTTTCTCGCGGGCGTTGTGGCGTTCGGCCGAGCCGAGCACCAGCTCGTCGGCGTCCAGCAAGTCTTCAATGACCTGGGCGTCTTCTTGAAAGTGCAGCCCGGCCAGCAAATCACCCAGGCGCTGGAACATCGCAGTGATGTAGATGCTGTCGATGTGTTTGCCGCTGGTGCACAAATCGTGAGCCAGTAGCGCCGCGTACTGCGAGCGGGCGAATTCCAGCCGCAATCGGTCTCCGTCAGCGCCCTTGGGCAGGCGGTCAAACAGCATCAGCGAGCTGGCCAACATGCCGACGTTTTGAAAGCCCATCAGCGCCACGGCCCGCTGCATGCAAGTGATCTCGCCGCCGCCGGCGGTGCGGTAAAACGCCGCATTGATCAGGCGCAGCAGCTTGCTGACCATGGCCGGATCGTCATAGATCAGGCCGGTCAAGGCGCGGGCGTGGGAGCGCTCGGAGCGCGCCACCTTTTGAATGCCCTGCACCGCATCTTTCATGCTGGCAAAGTCGGTCTGGCCCTCGATGCTTTGCATCAGCCGCAGCAGGCGGTTGCGGCGCAGCGCCTCTTCCTGTTCTTCCGCGGCCTGCCGTTTGGCCGCAGCCGCTTCGGCCGCCGCTGTGTCCTCTGCGCCACCCGCCGCGCCCTCTGCAGACGACTCCGTGCCAACTCCGCCCACCTGGGCTGCATCGGCTTCCGCTTTAGGCGCCGAATCTTTGACTTCACTTTCACTCATGGACGGTTCTCAGGGGCTTTGTGGGGCAAACATGGGAGGGGCTGGGCAGTGCGGGGGAGGGCTGGGCAGATTAGCACCAATCCCCCCGGAGCGAGCGCTTGAAAACCGATGAAAAGGCTGGCACCAAGGGCCCAAATTGAGCGGCGTGCAATTTCACAAAAGGCTGCCGCATTGAATATTTGATACCCAGCCAGATCTCGATTGATCTCGGCTATGAGCCAATTGGTCGCGCCATAGCGCAGCAGGTCACAAAAGCCAAGCCGCACGGAACGCCGATTGCTACATTGCCGCCACTGATGATCAACCCAGCTGGATGCAAAAGAGAGCATGACTGTGCAAAACAAAAACAAGGCAAGCCGAGGGAACTGGCTGAAATCCTGGCGCGTGCGTGCCGCCATTTTGGTCCTGCTGGGTGGCGCTTACGGCGCCTACAAAGCCCTGACACCACCGCCGCCGCCCCCTGCGCCCCCAACTGGCGAAGTCACCCTGGCTGACATCAGCCAAACCGTGCAAGCCGCCGGTGTGCTGCAGCCGCGCCTGAAGGTGGATGTGGGCGCGCAGGTCAGCGGCCAGGTGAGGCAGCTGCATGTGCAGCTGGGTCAGCAGGTCAAAAAAGGTGATTTGCTGGTCAGCTTAGACCCCGAGTTGGCACGCAGCGATCTGGCGCAAGCCGAAGCCTCGGTGACGCAGCAAGTCGCCTTGATCGAGGTGCGCCAAGCGGACCTGAAGATTGCCCGCCGCGAGGCCGAACGCCAGCGTCGCTTGTTGGCCGGCGATGCCACCGCGGCGACGGAGGCCGAGCGCGCCGAGACCGATTTGGCCAAGCTGGAGGCCGATCTGCGCGGCCAAAGCGCCAGCTTGAAGCGCCTGCAGGCCGAGCTGGAAAAACGCCGCCTGTCGCTGGGCTACACCACCATTACGGCGCCGATTGATGGCACGGTGGTCAATCTGCCGGTGCAAGAAGGGCAGACCGTGATCGCGGTGCAGATCACCCCGGTGATGGTGACCTTGGCCAATTTGGATGTGATGACCGTTCGGGCACGGGTGCCGGAGGCCGACATATCCCAGATCCAAGTCGGCCAAAAAGCCCGCTTTGTGACGCTGGCCGGCGAGGCCCAGCGTTATGACGGCAAGGTGCGGGTGATTCAGCCGGTGCCCGAGCGCGCCGGCAATGCGGTCTTCTACAACGTCTTGTTCGAGGTGGACAACCAAGCCCGCAAGCTGCTGCCGGAGATGACGGTGCAGGTCAATATCGAAACCGGCCGCGCCAGCAAGGTGCTGACCGCGCCTATGGTGGCCCTGGGCGAGCGCGACGACGAAGGCCGCTTCGCCGTGCAGGTGCTGGACGCCCATAACAAGCAAAGCCCACGCAAGGTACGCACCGGCTTGCAAGACGGCGCCCGGGTGCAGGTGCTGGAGGGGCTGAAGGCCGGCGAGAAGGTACTGCTGGCCCCGCCTACGGCCGCCGACCAAGCCGCCTCGGCAGCTTCGGCCGCCTCCACAGCCGCCGCCAAATAAGCGCCGCCTCGCTATGCATCCGCTGATCGAACTGCGCGGCGTTGGCCGCCATTACCGGCTGGGCGCCATCGACGTGCCGGCGCTTGACGACATCAATCTGAGCATCCAGGCCGGGGAGTTTGTGGCCGTGATCGGCCAGTCGGGCTCGGGCAAAAGCACCTTGATGAATGTGCTGGGCTGCCTGGACAACCCAACCGTGGGCCAGTTCATCATCGACGGCCAGGACGCCAGCCAGCTCGGCCCCGATGAACTGGCCGGCCTGCGCCGCGAGCGCTTTGGCTTCATCTTCCAGCGCTACCACTTGCTGCCGCATATGGATGCGCGCGGCAATGCGGCTCTGCCGGCCGTCTACGCCGGCTCCAGCAGCAAGGCCAGGCGCGAACGCGCCGAGGCGCTGCTGACCCGCCTTGGCCTGGGCGAGCGCATGCACCACAAGCCGAATGAGCTGTCGGGCGGGCAACAGCAGCGCGTCTCCATCGCGCGCTCGCTGATGAACGGTGGCCAGATCATCTTGGCCGACGAACCCACCGGCGCCCTCGATTCGCAAAGCGGTACCGAGATGCTGGACTTGCTGCGCGAGCTGAACGAACGCGGCCACACCATCATCTTGGTGACCCACGATGCCCATGTGGCAGCGCATGCCCGCCGCATCATCGAGCTGCGCGATGGCAAGGTGCTGAAGGACAGCGGCACGCCCGATGACCATATAGCGCCCAGCAGCTTCAGCGGCGAGACCGCCGCCTTGCCGCGCAGCAGTTGGTGGGGCCGCCAGCAAATGCAGTGGCGTGAAGCGCTGCAGTCGGCCGGGCAATCTTTGCAGGGCAATCGTCTGCGCACCGCCTTGTCCATGCTGGGCATCAGCATCGGCATTGCCGCGGTGGTCTCCATCCTGGCCCTGACCAGCGCAGCACGAGGCAGCATTGAGAAAGACGTGGGCAGCTTTTTGTCGGGCCGCATCCCCGTCTTCAAGGGCAATTCGTCCTTACCGCCCGGTACCCAGGCCAAGTCCTTCATGCCCAGCGAGATCGAGGCGATTCGTGCCCTGCCTGGCGTCAAGGCGGTAACGGTGGAACGCGAAGCGCAGCTGACCGCCCGCCAGGGCAGCCGTGATGCCATGGTGACGGTCTTGGGCTCCGAGCCGCAAACGCTGGCCGCCCGCAAGCTCAAGCTGGTGGAGGGGCGTTATCTGAACGCCATGGACTACGCCAACTCCAGCCTGGTGGCGGTGATCGATGACAAGGCGCGCAAGTCTTTGTTCAAGCCCGGCGAGCCGGCTCTCGGCCGCACCGTCCTACTAACTCCACAGCCCGGCGGCACAGAAGGCAACGGGCTCACGCCGCCTGCTGTGGGCATCGCCTTGCCGGTCACCATCGTCGGCGTGGTTGGCCAAGACACCGGCGGTGCGGTCAACTTCGGCGCTTGGCTGGGCCAGATCTTGATCCCGCACACCACCTTTGGCCGCAAGCTCGATGTGCGTGTGGACGCCGACCGCTTCAATGTGCTGCTGGACTTCAGCCTGCCACCCGAAGAGGTGCAAAAGCAGCTGACCTACCGGCTCAAGGCCTTGCACGGCATCGAGGACTTTGAGTCCTGGAATGCCGCCGAAGAGTTCAAAAAGTTCCAGCAGATCACCGGGGCGATGGCACTCTTGTTTGCCGGCGTCGGCGCGATCTCGCTGCTGGTCGGCGGCGTCGGAGTGATGAACATCATGCTGGTCTCGGTCAGCGAACGCACCCGCGAGATCGGCATTCGCATGGCCGTGGGGGCGCGCCAAGGCGATGTGCGGCTGCAGTTCTTGGTCGAAGCGGTGGTGCTGTGCTGCTTGGGCGGTCTGGTAGGGGTCTTTCTCAGCTGGCTGGGGGCGCAAGGCATCAATGCGCTGCAGCAGTCTTTGAAGGTCGAGGTCAGCTGGGCGGCTCTGGGCGTGGCCTTTGCGGTGTCCAGCTTTGTGGGCCTGGTGTTTGGCACTTTACCGGCGCGACGCGCTGCGGCACTGAGCCCGGTGGATGCATTGGCGCGCGAATGAAGACGATGCAGAAAGTAGCAGCAATGAAGCTCCATAACTCTAAAAATAAGCGCACCATGAACGATGCCATCAGAACCCTGTCGACCTTGGCGATGGCTGCCGGTTTGACGCTTGGCCTGGGCGCTTGCGCCATCAATCCCAAGTCCGGCACAAGCCCAGAGTTCGCTCAGCCCTTGGCGCTGCCCAGCACTTGGCAGCAAATGCCGAACAGCGGCAGCGCAGCTTCGGACTGGGCTGGCGCCTTGGACGCGCAACTGGCCGAGCTGCAAACGCAGGCGCTGCGGGCCAACCGCGACATCGCCCTGGCGCTGAAGCGCTGGGAGCGTGGCCAGCTGCAGCTGCGCGGCGCCGCGCTCGACCGCGGCCTGACGCCCAGCTTGAGCGGCAGCGCCTCGGGCAGCCGCGCGCTGGAGCAGGGGCCGGTCTCGCGCAACTACTCGCTCAATGCGGGCGTGAGCTTCGAGGCCGATCTGTGGGGCCGGCTGGCCCAGGCCGAAGCGGCGCAACTCGCCCAAAGCGAGGGCTTGCGCAGCGACTGGGCCGCGGCTCAGCTTTTGATTCGCAGCCGCGTGGCCGAGAGCTACTGGAGCCTGGCCGCTCTGGCCCTGGAAGAACCCTTGATCAATGAGCAGCTGCAAGGCGCCGAGGCAGCACTGGCGCTGACCCGGCTGCGGGTGCGCGAGGGCAAGCTCTTGCCCATCGAGGTGGACAAGTCCGCCAGCACCCTACAAGGCTTGCGCTCACGGCTGGCGCAGTTGCAGCGCGAGCGCATCCAGCATCAGCTGACGCTGGGCCTGCTGCTGGACAGCCCCGCGCCAACGCTGCCGGCCGCGCCGCAGCTGCCCACCGCCGCCCCGGCCGACTGGCAAGCCGGCCCGCCCGCCGAGGTGCTGGAGCGCCGCCCCGATGTGCAGCGCGCACGCGCCAGCGTTGACAGCGCCTTGGCCCAATGGCGTGGCGCTGAGGCGGCGCGTTATCCCCGCCTGAGCCTCAATCTGGGCGTGGGCACCGGCGGCATGCAATGGACCGACTGGCTGGATCGCCCCTTGGGCACGCTGTCGGCCAATCTGATTGTGCCGCTGGTGGACTGGCGCCGCCTGGACCTGCAAGGCGCCCAGGCTCGCAACGAGGTGGAAGGCGCAGCTTTGTCCTTGCGCGACACCTTGCACAAGGCCTTGGTCGAGATCGAGCAATTGGCCGCCGAGCGCCGCGAGTTGCGTGCCCAGGCCCTCGCCAACCAGGCCCGCTTGAACGAGGCGCAGCAAACCGAAAAGCTGGCCGCGCTGCGCTACGAGGTGGGCGCCATCGCCCGCGCCGACTGGCTGCAAGCCCGCAACGCCCGCCTGGCCGCCGAGCAAGAGGCGATTCAGCTGCGCCTGCGCCAGTGGCTCAATCAAGCGGCGCTGCACAAGGCGCTAGCCGGCGCCTGATCGTTCAAGCGCCACTAAGAGCGCCCTTCAAAGCGCGCTATCCCAGGGCGCCTGATCCCCAGCAAAGCGCGCCGCCAGAAAATCCACCAACAGCCGCAGCGCCAGCGGCTGGTGCTGGCGCGACAGGTAGATGGCGTGAATGCCGAAGAGCTCGGGCTCATGGTCAGGCAGCAAGCGCAGCAGGCGCCCGCTGCGCAGGTCGTCGCCGAGGTAATAGGTCGGCAGCATGCCGATGCCCGCGCCGGCAAGCACGGCCTGGCGCAGCACCGCCGTTTCATTGGTGTGAAAGCGCCATTCCACCGGCACGGTGAAGCTCTGCGCGCCCTGCGTCAGCCGGTACTGCCGGCCGATGCCAAAGGCGTGGGCGATGCATTGATGTTGACGCAAGTCTTCCGCCGTGAGCGGCGCTGGAAAGCGCTCCAGATAGGCCGGTGAGGCGCACAAGACCGAGCGGCAGCGGGCCAGCGGCCGGGCAATCATGGCCGGATCCAAGGTGTTGGTGATGCGCACCGCCAGATCGACCCGCTCGGCCACCAGATCGGTGGCCTTGTCGCCCACCGAGAGCGCAATTTCCACTTGCGGGTATTGGCGCTGAAAGTCCACCAGAGCGGCGGTCAGCTGCGACTCGGCGAATGAAGCGGCGGTGGTGACGCGCAAGAGGCCGGCCGGCTCGCGATTGCGCTCGGCCGCGATATGGCGGGCGTCTTCGGCCAGGTCCAACAGTTGCCGACAGGCCGGCAGCGCCTGCAGGCCCGCATCGGTGAGGCTGAGCTTGCGGGTGGTGCGATGCAGCAGCCGCGCCTCAAACCAGTCTTCCACCGCCGCCAGATAGCGGCTGACCATGGCGGTGGACATGTCCAGATGCTCGGCGGCTTGCGTCAGGCTGCCACGATCGGCCACTTCCACAAACACACGCACGGCAGTGAGTCGGTCCATTCAAGCGTCCTTTTCCTGCGCCCCATTCCATCGATTCATGCAATAAAACGTTAACCGAAGCGGACTTTATCAATTTTCATGCAAAACCTACAGTTCATCCCATCGACAGGCCAGCGCAAGCAGCCGTCGCCCGAACCCACCCAACGGAGCCTCTCACCATGTTCAAGTTCAAAACCTCTCTTCGCTTTGTTTTCTCTGCCCTGACGCTGGGCGTCGTCGCCGCCGGCCCAGCGGCCGCCAACCCCACCACGGCCGCCGCCGCGCCCTTGAGCGTCAAGGTCTACAACGCCGAGGCGCAAAGCTTCCACGTCAATGCGGTGGTGGTCAGCGGCAAGACCGAAGCCATCGTCATCGACAGCGGCTTCACCCGTGCCGACGCGCTGCGTGTGGCCGCCAATGTGCTGGACAGCGGCAAGACGCTGAAGGCCATCTTCATCAGCAACGCTGACCCGGACTTCTACTTCGGCGCCGAAGTGCTGAAGGCCCAGTTCCCGCAAGCGCAAGTGCTCGCCACCCCCGCCGTGCGCGACAAGATCCAGGCCAAACTGGCCGGCAAGGTCGCCTTCTGGGGCCCCAAGATGGGCGCCAACGCACCGCAAAAACCGCTGCTGCCGGACGCCCTGCAAGGCAATAGCCTGAGCGTCGATGGTGAGGCCATCGAGGTGCGAGGCACCAGCGGTGAACTGGCGCATCGCCCCTATGTGTGGATCCCGTCCATCAAGACCATCGCCGGCAATATCGCCATCTTCGGCAATCTGCATGTTTGGACCGCCGACACACAAAAAGCCAGCGAGCGCAAGGCCTGGTTCGCCCAGCTGGATGAGATCGAAGCGCTGAAGCCCAGCACCGTCATCCCCGGCCATATGGCGGCCGGCACCGCGCTCGACGCCAGCGCCATCCGCTACACCCGCGAGTACCTGCAGCGCTTCGACCTCGAAGCCGCCAAGGCCAAGAACGGCGCCGAGCTGATCGAAGCGATGAAGAAGGCCTATCCGCAAGCCGGCCTGGGCATTGCCCTGGACATCGGCGCCAAGGTCAACAAGGGTGAGATGCAGTGGTAATCGGCTGAAGGCTTCGAGCGAGGCGGGAGAACTGCAAGCACTCTCCGTCCTCGGGCACAAAAAGCCGCTCGGCCAAACCCGCAGCCTCAGCGGCTGCGCGCAGCTCGGCCCGCGTGACCGGGCAGTGGCTCAAGGCCTCCAAATGGTTGGCCACCACCACCCCTTTCGCCAGACGACAAAAAGCCAGCACCTCGGCCACATCCATGATCAGCTCCTGGCCCAAGTCAAAGCGCGCGCCGCCGGCCGGGATCACCGAGACATCCGGCTGATGCTCACGCACAAAGTCCTGCACCGCGGGCGTCAGCACCGTGTCGCCGGCCAAGTAGACCGAGGGCTCGCCCGGCAGCTCGATGAAATAGCCCACGCCATGCTCCATCAGCAAGCGCACCGCCCCCTTGCCATGGGTGCAGCGCACGGTGCGAATCTGGCCGCCCAGAAAGGGCTGCGGGCGCTGATGATCTTGCGGCAGGGGTTGCACATTCAGCCCTCGGCTGCGCAGATGCTCGGCGTCATGTGGTGTGCAGATCACCGGCGTTTGATGCTGACGCAGCCAAGCCTTGCCGGCGCGGTCCAGATGGTCGAAGTGGCCTTTCTGGCAATGCGTGATCAAAGCATGGCTCACGTCTTGCAGCAGCGCATCGACCGACCCCGGCAGATCACGAGTCGGGTTGCGCTCTCGCACCCCATCCAACAAACGCAAAGGCGGCAAGGCATGGCGCGGCGCCAGCATCGGGTCCACCAAGATGCAATGCTCGCCGAGCTGAATCTTCAGCGTGGCACTGCGCAGTTGGGTGATCTTCATGCGTGGCGCCTCTCAAGCTGTTCCACCGGCAGCAAATGCTGCAAATGTCGATAGCCCGCTGCCTGCGCCATTGCCGCTAGAGGCCAAATCACACCGTTGGCGGCCCAATACCCATCGGGCACCTCATGAATGACGACCGAGCTGGCCAAGCGTCGCGTCTCGCACTCAGGCAAAGCCGCTTGAAAGGCCGCGTGGACCTTCGCCACATAGAGGGCGCGCGACTCCGCATCCAAGACACCGACCGGTACATAGATCAGCGCCCAACAAGGCAGTAGCAAGAGCAGCCCGGGATCGACGCCGCCACAGCTCAGGGCCCCGGCTGCCAACTCCTCGACCATCACCCAGCACAGCGCGCGCTGCTGCGGCGCATCCGGGATCTGCTCGGCCAAGGCGGCTGCTTCATTGACGGCGCGCACCAGGCGTTCGCGCGAGGCCCCGGGGTAGGCGCCCTGTGGCAGTTTGAGAACGATGTTCGGCATGAATTGGCTTTCTGAGCTGTAAATCAATGCCTTCATTGGAGCCGCAGCGGGCCTACACTGCGAGTGTCTGAAAATCAACCAATCAAGCGTTTTCAGACAAATCACCAAAACACTGGCCATGCCCGACTTCACCCTGCTCGTGCTCCCCGGCAGCTACGCCAGCAGCGTGGCGGCCACGCTGGACATGCTGCGCGCCGCGGCCAGCCTGGCGCCCCGCTTGCGGCTGGCGCCGCCCACCTGGCGTGTGCTCTCGCCCGACGGTGGTCCAGTGAACTTAGGCTCCGGGCTGTGGGTGGACAGCGCAGCGATGCCGCAGCGCCTGCGCCGCGATCCCGGCACCTGGGTGCTACCGGGCCTGGGCACAGAAGACGTCGAGACCTTGATGGCCGCGCTGCAGCGGCCCCAAGCGCAGCGCTTGATCCAGGCCTTGAGCGCCCATGCGGCGCTTGAGGGGCGCATCGCCGCGTCTTGCTCGGCCGTGTTCATGCTGCAGGCGGCGGGGCTCTTGGCGGGCCGACAGGTCACCACCTCCTGGTGGCTGGCGCCGCAGCTGCAGCAGCTGGAGCCTCGCTGCAAGGTGGACGCCGACCGCATGATCTGCACCGATGGCCTCTTGTGCACCGCCGGTGCCGCCTTTGCGCAGGTCGACCTGATGCTGCACCTGCTGCGACAGCAGTTCGGCGTGCCGCTGGCAGACGCCGTTAGCCGCGTCTTGCTGATCAATGGCCGCGAGGCCCAGGCCCCCTTCATGGTGCCGGCCCTGCTGGCCAGCGGCGACGCCTTGGTCGGCCAGCTGCTGCGCCGCATTGAAGCCAGCTTGCCGCAAACACCCAGCGTGGCGGCGCTGGCGCAGCAGCTGGGCCTGTCGACCCGCACCCTGTCTCGGCGCGTGCACCAAGCCACCGGCAAAAGCACCTTGGCCTTGATCCACAGCGTGCGCTTGCAGCGCGCACGCTTGCTGATTGAGTCCAGCACGCTGAGCATTGAAGAAGTGGCCGCCCAAGTGGGCTATGAAGACGCCACCGCTTTGCGCCGGCTGATGCGCAAGCTGCAAGGGCAGGCGCCCAGCCAGCTGCGCAAAAGAAGCAGCCTGGTTTAAGGACGAAGGCTCAGGACGAGTGCCCAGCGCCCGGCAAGGAGGATGATGGGAGAATTCGCGCTCCTCTTGCCCTCGTGACCGGCGCCACGCCAGCTCCCACTCTTTGCTCAGACCCATGCTGCAACAACTCTCGACATTCACTCAAGAAGCCTCCGCCATCGGCCCCGTGGTGCTGATCGTGATGGACGGCTATGGCATCTCAAAGACCGGCGCGGGCAGCGCCATCGCGGCGGCCAACAAGCCAACGCTGGACCGGCTGGTGGCCCAATACCCGAATATTCAGCTGCGTGCGCATGGCACGGCCGTGGGCATGCCCTCGGACGACGATATGGGCAACTCCGAGGTGGGCCATAACGCCTTGGGCGCTGGCCAGGTCTATTCGCAGGGCGCGGCCCTGGTGGCCAACTCCATCGCCTCGGGTGAGCTCTGGCAAGGGCATGCGTGGCAAGAGATCGTGGCAGCCGCCAAGGCCGGCAATCAGCGCATCCACTTCCTGGGCCTCTTGTCTGATGGCAATGTGCACAGCCATATCGACCATCTGAAGGCCATGGTGCTGCGCGCCAAGCAAGAAGGCATCAAGACAGTGCGGGTGCATGCCTTGATCGACGGGCGCGATGTGCCCGAGACCAGCGCCTTGGACTATGTCGTGCCCTTCGAGGCCTTTTTGGCCGAACTGAGCACCGAGGGCTTCGACGCCCGCATCGCCTCCGGCGGCGGCCGCCAGTCCATCACCATGGACCGTTATGACGCCAACTGGCCCATGGTGGAACGCGGCTGGAAGACCCATGTGCTGGGCCAAGGCGCGCAGTTCGCCAACGGCACCGCCGCCATCCAGGGCCTGCGCGAACAGCACCCCGGCGTGATCGACCAAGACCTGCCCGAGTTCGTCATCGCCGAGAACGGCCAGGCCATTGGCACGATTGAAGACGGCGACGCGGTGGTGCTCTTCAACTTCCGCGGTGACCGCGCGATTGAAGCCACCCGCGCCTTTGAAGAAGGCAGTGCCTTTGACAAGTTCGATCGCCAGCGCGTGCCCAAAGTCACCTTCGCCGGCATGCTGCAGTACGACGGCGACCTGAAGCTGCCCGCGCGCTTTCTGGTGGCGCCACCGGCCATCAAGAACACCTCGGGCGAATGGTTCAGCAAAATGGGCATCGCACAGTTCGCCTGCTCAGAGACCCAGAAGTTCGGCCATGTCACCTACTTCTGGAACGGCAATCGCTCCAGCAAGTTTGAGGGTGAAACGTACCTCGAAGTGCCCAGCGATGTAGTGCCTTTTGAGCAGCGCCCCTGGATGAAGGCCGCCGAGATCACCGACGCCATGGTTGCCGCGCTGGAAAGCGGCAAGTACAAGGTGCTGCGCTGCAACTTTGCCAACGGCGATATGGTCGGCCACACCGGCAATCTGCGCGCCGCCACCATGGCCATCGAAGCGGTGGACCTGGCCTTGGGCCGCTTGCTGAAAGCGGTAGACGCTGCCGGCGGCGTGGCCCTGATCACCGCCGACCACGGCAATGCCGACGAGATGGTCGAGCTGGACAAGAAAACCGGCCAGCCCTCACTGAACAAAGACGGCAGCTTCAAGGCCAAGACCGCCCACACGCTCAACCCCGTGCCGCTGATCCTGTACCAAAACATCCCGGGCCTGAAGATTGGCTTGAAGCAGACGCCCACGGCCGGCTTGTCCAATATCGCGGCCACCACGGCCAACCTGCTGGGTTTCGACAAGTACGCGGACTGGGATGAGAGCTTGCTGACGGTTAGCAAGTAAGGCTGACGGGGGTCGCGAGCTCGGGGCGCAGCGAGGTGCTTTTGCCCAGCCAATTCCCGGCCCACGATCCACTCTCGACAGGTCAGCAAACGCCTCGCTCAGGGGCGCTCCCCCACCAGTGCCGTCAAGATGGCATAGGCGGCCTCGATGCGGGCGGGGACTGGATAGTTCTTGTTCGCCAACATCACCAGGCCGAACTGTTCCTTGGGGACAAACAGCGCATAGGCGCCAAAGCCCCCGGTCGAGCCGGTCTTGTTGAACAAGCGCGGCCCCGGGTCCTGAGCCGCCAAGACTTTTTGCGCCGGCTGAGGGTCGAAGATGACTTCTTCGGCATTGCCGCCCAAGAGCCACTCACGGCTGATGGGGTAGCCGTATTGCTCCCAGCCCAAGCCTTGCACCATAGGGCCGGCACGGAATCGGCCGATCTGAGTAGCCAGCACTGCGCGCTTCATCGGGCCGCTGAGGGTGGAAGGGTCCAAATTGGCCTGGACAAAGCGCAGCAAATCAGCGGCCGTGGTCTTCACCCCATAGGTCTGCTCATCCATGGGGCCAGGATTGACACGAACCGCTTGCTCGCCTCGATATCCCCAGGCGTAGTTCACCGCTGCTCGTTCAGGCACTTGAATGTAGGTGCTCGTCATGCCAAATGCCGGGAACAGCACCGTTTCCATCGCGCTGGCAAAGCTCATGCCCAAGGCATTGCTGGCCGCCAGCCCGAACAGACCCAGGCTCGGGTTGGAGTACTCGCGAATGCTGGCCGGTGGCGCCGCGGGCTTCCAGCCTGCGTAGTAGGAAAACATGGCGTTTTGGCCATGCACTGTTTCAGGAAACTGCAAGGGCAGACCGCCTGCGGTGTAGGTGCCGAAATGCAGCAGGGTTGCGCGGTCGATGGCCTTGCCGCGCAGTTCGGGAATGTACTTTCCGGGGTGATCGGCCAGCGAGAGCTTGCCCGAGGCTTCGGCATAAGCGCCCAGCGTCGCGGTCAGCGTCTTGCTGATGGAGCCGATCTCAAAAATGGTGGCGTCCGTTACCGGCTGGCCCGACACTTTGGAGGCCACGCCGAAATTGAAAACATAGGCACGACCGTGCCAGGACACCGCGACCGCCATGCCGGGCACGGCATATTGGCTCATCAGCGGCGCAATCGCGGGCTCAATGGCAAGACGAACACGAGCGGCCTCGTCGGCATGGGCGGATGAGACGAGCAATGCGGCAAGGGCAGTGCCGCAAAGTCGCAGCAGGCGGCGAGAACAAGAAGAAGGCACAGGCGTCACTCGGAGTCTTGTTGGAAATGAAATAGGCTGTTGAAGCGCGGCTGACGCTGCGGCTCAACAGCTAGGGCTGCGCATTCTCATGCCTTGGCCATCAGTACGCCGTTGCGGCCTCTGCGTTTGACCTCATACATGGCCGCGTCGGCACGGCTGAACAGCGAGTCTTTGACGGCCTCCAGGCCATCGAACAGGACCACGCCGATGCTCGCACTGCCTTGATGCTGCAGGCCTTTGGCTTCACTGCCCACTGGGCTCAGTTCAAAGTCCGCGGCCAGGCTTGCGTGCAGGCGCTGAGCGATCTCCATCGCGGTGTGCGCGGCGACTTCGGCTGGCGCGTCGATCTCGTCGAGCAGCACGACAAACTCGTCACCGCCGGTGCGCGCCACGGTGTCCCCCGCGCGAACCGAGCTCACCATGCGTCTGGCGGCCTCGACCAGCACCTGATCTCCGGCCGCGTGACCGTGGCCGTCATTGAGCGGCTTGAAGTGACCAGATCCACAACCATCAAGGCCGCAAAGTGCTGGCTACGTTGCAGCTTGAGCAGCAAATGCTCAAGACGCGTCATCAGCAAGCGGCGATTGGGCAACTGGGTCAAGGGATCGTAGAAGGCCAGTTGCTGCGCATGCTCTTGCGCCGCATTGCGTTCAGTGACGTCAATGAAGGTGGCGAGGAAGCCGTCGCCGAGCGTGGTGCCCGAGATTTCCATGGTCACCGTCCGCCCATTTTTGCAGCGAACTTTGTACTCGATCGGGGCGATATCTCGCTTTTCGGCGGCAGCGAGGGCCACGGCCGCCTCCCAGGTGGAACAGACCCATTGGCGATAGTCTGGGTCGGGATAGGCCAAAGGCCACCAGTGATCCAGCGTCGGCATGTCCTGCTGGGTATAGCCGAAGACCGCCTCGAAGCGCAAATTGATCTGCAAGATGGCGCCATCAGAGGCCACCCAGCAGAGCGGGAGTGGGACCTTCATGAAAAGGTCTTGGAAATGGGTACTCACGGTGCCTTCGTGCATGAGCTGAGCATTTCGCGAAATCGAGCTTTCTTCCCCTCCGCTCGGCAGGCGTGATGCTTTGCGGTGGATCCAGCGATGTTTACATGACGAAGTCGTAATCCACAAGCAGCGGCGCATGGTCGCTGAATCTCTGATCCTTGTAGATCCTTGCACTCCGGGCCAGGGCCGCCAGCTTGGGCGTGGCGAATTGGTAGTCCAGACGCCAGCCCACGTTCTTGGCATAGGCTTGGCCGCGGTTGCTCCACCAGGTGTAGCAAGCATCGGTGGTGTCGGGGTGCAACTGGCGATAGACATCGACCAAGCCGCCATGGTCGGGGTTCTGGCCGAAGAGATGGTCCAACCAGGCGCGCTCTTCAGGCAGGAAGCCCGAGTTCTTCAAGTTGCCCTTCCAGTTCTTCAGGTCGGCTGGCTTGTGGGCGATGTTGACATCGGCCACCAAGATGAACTCGCGCTCAGCCTTCAGCGCCGCCAGATGCGGACGCATCGCGTCCAGAAAACGGTACTTGGCTTCTTGGCGCTCGGGGCCGCTGGAGCCGCTGGGGAAGTAGCAGCTGATCAGGCTGAGCTTACGGCCAGGCTTGTCGAAGCGCTTTTCGATATAGCGACCTTCATCGTCGAACTCTTGCACGCCGATGCCGGTGATGATGTCGCTGGGGGTTTCGCGGGTGTAGAGGCCGACGCCGGAATAACCCTTTTTCTGCGCGTAATGAAAGTGCCCCTTCAGGTCGCCCGAGCTACAAAAGGTGCCGGCCACATGTTCATCTTGCGCCTTGACCTCTTGCACGCCCAAGGCGTCGGCTTGCTGCTGCGGCAGCCAGTCAAAAAAGCCCTTAGTGGCGGCGGAACGGATGCCGTTCAAATTGGCTGTTATGAAACGCATGGCAAAGACACTCGCATAGACCGGTAGGGCGCGAAGTATCGCAGGAGACATCGCAGCAGCTGGAGGGCGAAGCTGCGGTGTTTTGACAACAGATAACCCCAGACTTGGCGCCCAAGGTAGTTGGCGGGCACGGGAATTGCTAGATTCACGGACGATTCACAGATTGGTCACATACCAGTTGACGGCCCGCGCGGCGCCCTGCATTTCTCCCCATTTTTTCGGAGCCCCTCATGTCCAAGAAGTTCTCTCCCCTCGCTCATCCGCGCCCCATGGTGCGCCCCACCCAATTGGCAGCCGGTGTCGCACTGGCCTTGACGCTGTGGCCGTTGGCGCAAGCGCAAGACAAACCGGCGGAAAAGGCCGAGAAGAGCCAGCTCGAAACCGTGGTGATCACCGCCGAGCGCCGCGCCGAGAACATCAAGGACGTGCCGATTGCCGTCTCCACCCTCAAGGGCGAGAAGCTCGATGTGCTGGCCTCGGGCGGGCAAGACGTGCGCTTTCTGTCGGGCCGCGTGCCCAGTCTGAACATCGAATCGTCCTTCGGCCGCGCCTACCCGCGCTTCTACATCCGTGGCTACGGCAATACCGACTTCCGCCTGAATGCCTCGCAGCCCGTCTCGGTGCTGTTTGACGATGTGGTGCAAGAGAACCCGATCCTGAAGGGCTTCCCGGTCTTCGACCAGCGCAATGTGGAAGTGCTGGCCGGCCCGCAAGGCACCCTGTTCGGCCGCAACACGCCGGCCGGCGTGGTCAAGTTTGAATCGGTGCGCCCGAGCAAAAAGCAAGACGCCTACGTCAGCGCCAGCTATGGCAGCTACGGCAGCTACAGCCTGGAAGGTGCGGCCAACCTGCCCTTGGCCGGCGACTGGTCGGCCCGCATCTCGGCGCAAACCCAGCACCGCGATGACTGGGTCAAGAACACCAACCCCAAGGGCCCGACCCAAGAGACCGAAGGCTATCGCGACAGCGCCGTGCGCCTGCAAGCCCTGTACGAGCCCAGCAAGACCTTCAGCGCCTTGTTCAATCTGCACCACCGCGATCTGGACGGCAGCCCGCGCCTGTTCCGCGCCAGCATCATCAAGCCCGGCAGCAATGACTTGATCGACGGCTTTGACCCCGCCAAGGTTTCGCTGGACGGTCTCAACAAGCAAACGCTGACCCAGACCGGCGGCTCGATGAAGCTGAAATGGGCGCTGCCCGAGTTCACCGTCCACTCCATCACCGGCTACGAGACGGTCAAGCCTTTCAGCCGTGGCGATATCGACGGCGGCTCGGTCTACAAATTCCCGCAAGGCCCGGGTGAAGCCAACTTCCCGGTGGAAACCTCGGATGCCTTGGACGGCCACCGTCAACTGTCCCAAGAGCTGCGTCTGGAGTCCAACGCCAGCGGCCCACTGCGCTGGCAAGCCGGCGTTTACCTCTTCGATGAGCGCTACACCGCCGTGGCCCAAGACTACATTGGCCCACTGACCACCAGCACCCGCCAGACCAACAAGGCCTGGGCGACCTTTGGCTCGATCAATTACGACCTGAGCGCCGACTTCAAGCTGCGCGCCGGCCTGCGCTACACCAAGGACAAGAAAGAGCTGTCCACCAGCACCACCGACCCCACGCGCATTCAGGCAGGCAATGGTCTGAGCCTGAACACTGATGATGCGAAGTGGAACTGGGACGCCTCGGCCACTTACGCGCTGAACAAAGACAGCAATGTCTACGCCCGCGTGGCCACCGGCTTCCGGGCTTCGTCGATCCAGCCTGCCGCAGAGTTCAATCCGCAGTCCTTCGCAGGGCCTGAAGATGTGATCTCCTACGAGTTGGGCCTGAAGTCGGACCTGTGGGACCGTCGCGCTCGCCTGTCGGCCGCCTTGTTCAACTACGAGGTGAAGAACCAGCAGTTCACCGCCGTCGGCGGCGGCAACAACGCCAACCGCCTGATCAATGCCAAGAAGGTGGGCGGCCAAGGCGTGGAGTTCAATCTGGAACTGCTGCCGGTGGACAACCTGCTGCTGACCGTGGGCGGCAGCTACAACGACACCAAGATCAAGCACAGCGGCTTGCAAGTCGAGGCTTGCGGCGCCCCTTGCACCTTGCGTGATCCGATCACCGTGCCCAAGAACCCAGCCGCCTTCAAGTTCTCTGACACGGTCTTGATCGACGGCAACTCGCTGGCGCAAGCGCCGAAGTGGATCGGCAACTTCACCGCCCGTTACGCCATCCCCACCCCGGCCGGCAATGAGTTCTACATCTACACCGACTGGGCCTACCGCAGCAGCGTGAGCTTCTTCCTGTATGACTCGGTCGAGTTCACCGGCAAGCCGCTGACCGAAGGCGGCCTGCGCCTGGGTTACATCTGGGACAACGGCAAGTACGAAGTCGCCGCCTATGGCCGCAACATCACCAACCAGATCCGCGTGACGGGTGCTATCGACTTCAACAACCTGACCGGCTTCATCAACGACCCCCGCACCTACGGCGTGCAGTTCAAGGCCATCTTCTAAGCATCACCCAGGTCCAAGGGGACGGATTCAAGCCCGCTTGAATCCCCTCGAATTGCCCTGCAAGCCCGGTCTTTCAAGGAAGATCGGGCTTTTTTTGGCCCCTACAATGGCTTGACAACTTGCTGCCCTAACGCCCATGACCACGACTCAAGCTCCCGATCTTTTGGCCCAAGAATTCGTTGCCTTCGCGGTAGAAGCCGGCGTCTTGCGCTTCGGCGAGTTCAAGACCAAGGCCGGACGCCTGAGCCCCTATTTCTTCAATGCCGGCCTGTTTGACGACGGCGCCAAGCTGGGCCGGCTGGCGCAGTTCTACGCGCAGCGCCTGGTCGCCTCCGGCCTGCAGTTCGACATGATTTTTGGCCCCGCATACAAGGGCATCACCCTGGCGGCGGCGCTCTCCATCGAGCTGGCGCGCCTGGGTCACAACAAGCCCTTTGCCTACAACCGCAAGGAAGCCAAGGACCACGGCGAAGGCGGCACCCTGGTCGGTGCACCGGTGCAAGGGCGTGTGCTGATCATTGATGACGTGATCTCCGCCGGTACTTCGGTGCGCGAATCAATTGCGCTGATCAAGGCCGCCGGCGCCACGCCTTGCGGTGTCAGCATTGCGCTGGACCGGCAAGAAAAGGCCGTGGAGAACGGCGTTGAGAGCGCCAAGTCAGCGGTGCAATACGTCACTGAGCAATTGCAAATGCCGGTGGTCGCGATTGCTGGCCTGGCCGATCTGCTGGCCTATCTGCACAGCACCAGCAACCCGGCGGTGACCGCCTATGCCGGCGCGGTGCAAGCCTACCGAGATCGCTACGGGGTTTGAGTCCTCAACTCATCATCGCTCAGGACATGCGCCCTTTGATTCCTCAATCATGCCTGCTGCTCTTGTCGGCAGGCCTGCTTGTCGGCGGCGAAGCCCAGGCGCAAGCGCCGGGTACGGCCAAATCAGGCGCGGGCATTTACACCTGCACCACGCCAGAAGGCCGCCGCCTGACTTCGGACCGACCCATCGTCGAATGCAGCGCCCGTGAGCAGCGCATCTTGAACGCTGACGGTTCGCTGCGCGCGATCCTGCCGCCCTTCTTGTCTCCGGAAGAACGTGCCGCGCAAGAAGCACGCGACCGCAAGCAAGCCGCCGAAATCGCCGCCCGCAATGACGCGATCCGCCGCGACCGCAATCTGATGATGCGTTACCCGACCGAGGCGAAGCATCAGCAAGCCAGGGCGGAGTCGCTGGATGACGCCAACAAGGCGCGCCTGATTTCCGAGCACCGCATCAAAGACTTGGCGCTGGAGCGCAAGCCGCTGACAGACGAAGCCGAGTTCTACAAAGGCAAGCCGCTGCCGGCCAAACTGAAGCAGCAACTCGACGCCAACGATGCCGCCGTGGGCGCGCAGCGCGAGCTGATCGAGAACCAAAAAGCCGAGCTGGTACGCATCAACGGCCGCTACGACTTGGAGTTAGCTCGCCTCAAACGCCTCTGGGCCGGCGCAGCGCCGGGCAGCTTAGGGGCAGCGCCGGCGGATGCGGCTGCATCCGCCTCGCGCTAAGTCTCAGCAAGAAGCGCCTACAGGGCGCTCCCGACTGCCCATCGATCAGGCGCCGAGTTTTTTCTTCAGCAGTTCGTTCACCAGGCTTGGATTGGCCTTGCCCTTGGTGGCCTTCATGGCTTGGCCGACCAGAGCGTTGAAAGCTTTCTCTTTGCCCGAACGGAACTCCTCGACGGACTTCTGATTCGCCGCCAGCACCTCATCGAGGATGGCCTCGATGGCGCCGGTGTCGCTGACTTGCTTCAGGCCCTTGGCTTCGATGACGGCATCGACGTCCGATCCCTCAGCGCTCCACAAGGCCTCAAACACCTGCTTGGCGGCATTGTTGGAAATGGTGCCGTCCTGAATGCGCTGGATCAAGCGGCCCAGCAAATCAGGGCTGACCGGGCTGGCCTCAATGCTGCGCTCTTCGCTGTTCAAGCGGCGTGACACCTCACCCATCAACCAATTCGCCACCAGCTTGGGCGCGCCGCAGACGGCCTTGGCCGCCTCGTAGAAGCGCGCCGTCGCCAGGCTTTGCGTCATGATGGCCGCGTCATAAGCGGTCAAGCCATCGTGCTGCTCAAAGCGCGCGGCCATCACCGAGGGCAGCTCCGGCATCTCGCCGCGAACCCGCTCGATCCAGTCGTTAGCGATCACCAGCGGCGGCAGATCCGGATCGGGGAAGTAGCGGTAATCCGCCGAATCTTCCTTGCTGCGCATCGCGCGGGTTTCGCCAGTGTCGGGGTTGAAAAGCACGGTCGCTTGTTGGATCTTGCGGCCGTCTTCGATCTCGTCGATCTGCCAGTTCACCTCAAAGTCCACCGCCTGCAGCAGATTGCGGAAGCTGTTCAGGTTCTTGATCTCGCGGCGTGTGCCGTACGGTTCGCCCGGCTTGCGCACCGACACGTTCACATCGCAACGGAAAGAGCCTTCTTGCATATTGCCGTCGCAAATGCCCAGCCACATCACCAGCGCATGCAGGGTCTTGGCGTATTCGCAGGCCTCGGCGCCGGAGCGCATATCGGGCTCGCTCACGATCTCCAACAGCGGTGTACCGGCGCGATTCAAGTCGATGCCGCTTTGGCCGTGATAGTCCTCATGCAGGCTCTTGCCCGCGTCTTCCTCCAGGTGAGCACGGGTCAGTTGCACGACCTTTTTCTCGTCACCCACGAAGAACTCAACCTTGCCGCCCTGCACCACCGGGATCTCGAACTGGCTGATCTGGTAGCCCTTGGGCAGGTCGGGGTAGAAGTAGTTCTTGCGCGCAAAGATGGACAGCGGCGCCACCTTGGCGCCAACTGCCAGACCAAAGCGAATGGCCCGTTCGACCGCGCCACGGTTCAGCACCGGCAGGGTGCCCGGCAGGGCCAGGTCCACGGCCGAAGCCTGGGTATTGGGTTCGGCGCCAAAGGCGGTTGAAGAGCCGCTGAAGATCTTGGAGACGGTGGAGAGTTGGACGTGGTTCTCCAGGCCGATCACGACCTCATAGCCACGGATCAATTTGTTCGTGCTGCTGCTCTTCATTTCAGAATCCTGCCGGGGCTGCGCGGTGCCAATCGGTCGCTTGTTGCAAAGCGTGTGCGGCATGCAAAAGCTGCCCTTCCTTGAAATAGTTGCCCAGCAACTGCAAGCCCACCGGCATGCCGCCCTCGCCCAGGCCCACCGGCACGCTCATGCCGGGCAGGCCGGCCAGCGAGCCGGGCAGGGTGAAGATGTCGGCCAGATAAGCCTTGACCGGGTCGTCCTTGCCTTCGCCATGCTTCCAAGCCACGGTGGGCGCCACTGGACCGGCGATCAGGTCGCACAACTGAAAAGCCTGCTGGAAGTCGTCGGCAATCATGCGGCGCAGCTTTTGCGCCTGCAGGTAGTAGGCGTCGTAATAACCGTGAGACAAGACGTAGCTGCCGATCATGATGCGGCGCTTGACCTCAGGCCCGAAGCCTTCGGCGCGGGTCTTTTTGTACATGTCCAGCAGGTCGTCAAACTTGGCGGCACGGTGACCGAACTTGACACCGTCAAAGCGGCTCAGGTTCGAGCTGGCTTCGGCCGGGGCGATGATGTAGTAGACCGGGATGGCCAACTCGGTGCGGGGCAGGCTCACGTCCACCAAAGTGGCGCCGAGTTTTTCCAACTCGGCCAGGCCGGCGCGCACGGCGCCGTTCACATCGGCTGCCAAGGCCGCCGGGAAAAATTCGCGCGGCAGGCCGATGCGCAGGCCCTTCAGCGGTTGAGCTGCGGTGGCGCCTTCTCGGGCGGCCAGCATCTGGGCATGGAAGTCTTGCGGCGGCTGCTGCACGCTGGTGGCGTCGCGCTCGTCAAAGCCGCTCATGGCCGAGAGCAGCAGGGCACAGTCTTCAGCCGAGCGCGCCATCGGGCCGGCCTGGTCCAAGCTGGAAGCGAAGGCAATCATGCCGTAGCGGCTGCACACGCCATAAGTCGGCTTGATACCGGTGATGCCGGTGAAGCTGGCGGGTTGGCGGATCGAGCCGCCGGTGTCGGTGCCTGTAGACCCCGGCACCAAGCGGGCAGCCACCACAGCGGCCGAGCCGCCCGAGGAGCCGCCGGGCACGCGGGCCGTATCCCAGGGGTTGGCCACCGGCTTGTAGGCCGAGTTCTCATTCGCCGAACCCATGGCGAACTCGTCGCAGTTGAGCTTGCCCAGAGACACGGTGCCGGCCTCGAACAAACGCGCGATCACCGTGGCGTCAAAGGGGCTGCGGTAGCCGGCCAAGATCTTGGAGCCGGCCGTGGTGGGCATGTCCTTGGTGACAAAGATGTCCTTGTGCGCCAGCGGCACGCCCAGCAGGGGGCTGCTGTCACCGGCGGCGCGGCGCGCATCGGCCGCAGCGGCGGCGGCCAGCGAGGCGGCGGGGTCGGTGTGCAAAAAGCCACCCAAGGCTTCATGCTGGGTAACACGTGCAAGCAGATGTTGCGTCAACTCGGTGCTGGACACCTGCTTGGCCGCCAGCGCGCGGCTCAAATCGGCCACGCCCAGATCGTGCAGGGCGGCCTTGTTTGTACTTGTCGTTGTTGTCATTATTCGATCACCTTGGGCACCAGGAACAGGCCGTCTTCTACGGCCGGCGCGCTGCGTTGGTTGAGCTCACGCTGATTGCTCTCCGTGACGGCGTCCTCACGCAGACGCAAGGCCACTTCTTGCACCGCCGACAGCGGCGTGTAGAGCGGCTCCACGCCGGAGGTGTCCACGGCGCTCATTTGCTCAACGATGGAAAAAAAACCATTCAGCTGGCCGAGCAAGGCGGCACTTTCCGCTTCTTGCAATTCCAGCCGGGCCAGATGGGCGATTCGACTAACGTCTTGTGGGGTCAGAGCCATGGGGCAAGGTGTCCGGAGGTGGCAAAAACAAGGGCCTCAATTAGCAGAACTGAGGGCTTGTCGGATCAAGAAATAGGGGGCTATCAGTTATTATCTATGCTTATCTCCACTGCATCGGGGCTGCGTGTCCTACAGGGCTTGTCTCTCTAGGGTCGTGCAGCCTCGTTGCATATGGTTCAACCGTCGGCTCAACCGTCGTTCCACACCCGTCCCGATCAACGCTTTATTGCGCGTAATGCCGGCGATCTCCAGCCCACCGGCTCAGATGCCTGGCCCTCGCGCCCACAAAAAACATGTTCGCTTCCCTGCGCCGCTACTTCTCTACCGACCTCGCCATCGACTTGGGCACCGCCAACACGCTGATTTACGTCCGCGGCAAGGGCATCGTGCTGGATGAGCCTTCGGTCGTTTCGATCCGCCACGAAGGTGGCCCGAATGGCAAGAAAACCATTCAAGCCGTGGGCCATGAAGCCAAGGCCATGCTGGGCAAGGTGCCGGGCAATATCGAAGCGATCCGCCCGATGAAAGACGGCGTGATTGCCGACTTCACCGTCACCGAGCAGATGCTCAAGCAGTTCATCAAGATGGTGCACGACTCCAAGATGCTGCGCCCCAGCCCGCGCATCATCATCTGCGTGCCCTGCGGTTCGACCCAGGTGGAACGTCGCGCGATTCGTGAGTCCGCTCTGGGCGCCGGCGCGTCTGAGGTCTACCTGATTGAAGAACCGATGGCCGCCGCGATTGGCGCCGGTCTGCCGGTCTCGGAAGCTTCCGGCTCCATGGTCGTCGACATCGGCGGCGGCACGACGGAAGTCGGCGTGATCTCGCTGGGCGGCATGGTCTACAAGGGTTCGGTGCGCGTCGGCGGCGATAAGTTCGACGAAGCCATCATCAACTACATCCGTCGCAACTACGGCATGTTGATCGGTGAGCCCACCGCCGAGGCGATCAAGAAGAACATCGGCAGCGCCTTCCCTGGCTCCGAAGTCAAAGAAATCGAAGTCAAGGGCCGCAATTTGGCCGAAGGCGTGCCACGCAGCTTCACCATCTCGTCCAACGAGATCTTGGAAGCGCTGACCGACCCGCTGAACCAAATCGTTTCCGCCGTGAAGAACGCGCTGGAACAGACCCCGCCCGAGTTGGGCGCCGACATCGCCGAGCGCGGCATGATGCTGACCGGCGGCGGCGCGCTGCTGCGCGATCTGGACCGTTTGCTGGCCGAAGAAACCGGTTTGCCGGTACTGGTGGCTGAGGATCCGCTGACTTGCGTGGTGCGCGGTTGCGGGATGGCGTTGGAACGCATGGAGCGACTCGGCTCCATCTTCACCTACGAGTGATGACTGTGCCTACTGCGCGGGCACCAGCCGTCGTTGGGCGGTGCTCGCAATCCTCACGTGCCACAAGCACGCTCCGGTTGCTGCGCTCCGGCCGCCTAGCCTAGCGCCCGCTCGCTACGGCAAGGGAGACTGGAAATTGACTCGTTTTCCATAAACCATGCCTCTCGGCACCCTTGATCGCAACCCACCTCCGTTCTTTCGTCAAGGCCCTTCGGCGCTGACGAAGTTGCTGCTGTGCGCGGCGCTGGCGGTGTTTTTGATGGTGGCGGATGCGCGCTTCAAGCTGGTGGCGCCGGCGCGGGCGGCTTTGGCCTTGGCTTTGCACCCGCTGCAGCGCTTGCTGCTGACACCGGTGGACGCGATGGAAAGCCTGCAGGACTATCTGCGCGGCACCGAGCGGGCCATTGAGGCGGAGAAGAAAGCCAGCCATCAATTGGTGCTGCAGGCCGAGCGGCTGAGCCGGGCTCAGCAGTTGCAGGCCGAGAACCAGCGCCTGCGTGAATTGCTGGATCTGCGCCCCGCGTTGCAGGTCAAATCGGTGGCCGCCGAGGTCTTGTATGAAGCCACCGACCCCTATTCACGCCGCGTGGTGATCGATCGCGGCCGCAGCCATGGCATCAAACCCGGCGCGCCGGTCATCAATGACAAAGGCGTCTTAGGTCAGGTCACCCGGGTCTACACCTTGTCGGCCGAGGTCACACTGCTGAGCGACAAGGACGCAGCCATTCCGGTCTTGAACACCCGCACCCAGCAGCGCAATGCCGCCTTTGGCAATAGCGATGGCAGCGGCATGGAACTGCGCTTCTTGGCCGCCAATGCCGATGTCAAAGAAGGCGATTTGCTGGCCACCTCGGGCTTGGACGGCGTCTACCCACCCGGCCTGCCGGTCGCCAAGGTGACCGAAGTGGAGCGCCGCGGCGAGACCAGCTTTGCCCGCGTCAGCCTGCAGCCGGTAGCGCAGGCCGACAGCGCGCGCTATGTCTTGGTGCTGGAGCCGCTCGATCTGCATCAGGCGGCGATGGCTGAAGCGGCCGCGGTGGCCGCTGCCGAAGCCGCTTCAGCGGCCAGCGCTAAAACGCAGCGCAAGGCCGCTGCCGTAGCAGCTGCCGCCAGTGCCGCCGCTTCCAGCGGCAAGGGAGGGCACAAGCCATGATCATGCCGCGCGGCGCCGGGCAGTTGCTGCTGCCGGCCAACCCCTTGTTCATCGCGCTGAGCCTGGTCTTGGCACTGATCGTCGATATGGTGCCCATGGGGCGTCTGCCGGCCATGCCGGATTTGATGGCCGTCGTGCTGGTGTTTTGGGGCGTGCATCAACCGCGCCGGGTCAGTGTGGGCTGGGCGTTTGCCTTCGGCCTGCTGGTGGATGTGCATCACGGTGCCTTGCTGGGGCAGCATGCGCTGTCCTACAGCGTGTTGAGCTACGGCGCAGTCAGCCTGCATCGCCGGCTTTTGAGCTTTGGTCTGGGCGTACAGGCTTTGCACGTCTTGCCGCTGTTTTTGGCCGCGCATGCGCTGGAGCTCTTGGTCCGCATGAGCGTGGGCGGCATGTGGCCGGGTTGGAGCATGGCCCTGGCTCCGGCCTTTGAGGCCTTGCTGTGGCCGCTGGTGACGGTGCTCTTGCTGGCGCCGCAACGGCGCGCGCCGGACCGCGACGCCAATCGGCCGCTTTAAGTCGCTCGCCGCCGCATGACCGTCCTGAAGAACATCCAACAGGAGCTGGGCCGCTTTCGCCTGCGCTTGGTGGTGGCCGGCATTTTTGTATTGTTCTGCTTCGGCTTGCTGCTGGCGCGCCTGATCTATTTGCAGGTGATTCAGCATGACAGCATGCTGGACCGGGCCGAGTCGAATCGCATCACCGTTGTGCCCATCGTGCCGAATCGCGGCCTGATCAAGGACCGCAACGGCGTGGTCTTGGCCAGCAACTATTCGGCCTACACCCTGGAGATCACGCCCTCCAAGGTGTCCGATTTGGAAGCAACCATCGACGCCTTGGCCCAGGTGATTGAGATTCAGCCGCGCGACCGCAAGCGCCTCAAGCGCCTGATGGCCGAAAGCAAGAACTTCGAGTCGCTGCCGATCCGCACCAAGCTCAGCGACGCCGAGGTGGCGCGCTTCACCGCGCAGCGCTTCCGCTTCCCTGGCGTCGAGATCAAGGCGCGCCTGTTCCGCAACTACCCGCTGGGCGAAGTGGGCGCGCATTTGCTCGGCTATATCGGCCGCATCAACCAGGCCGAGAAGAAGGCCATGGATGACTGGGAAGAAGAAGACCAGGCCAATTACCGCGGCACCGAATACATCGGCAAGCTGGGCTTGGAGCAGGCCTATGAGCGCGAGTTGCACGGCATCACCGGCTTTGAGCAGGTGGAGACCAGCGCGGGCGGCCGCGCAGTGCGCCGGCTGGCGCATCGCCCCCCCACGCCGGGCAATACCTTGGTGCTGTCCATCGACATCCGCCTGCAAGCGCTGGTGGAAGAGCTCTACAAAGATCGACGTGGTGCACTGGTGGCGATTGACCCGCGCAATGGCGAAGTCCTCGCCTTTGTCTCCAAGCCGACCTTCGACCCGAATCTCTTCGTCGACGGCATCGACGTTGAAAACTGGCGCGAGCTGAACGACAACCTCGACAAGCCGCTGCTGAACCGGGCGATGCGCGGCACCTATCCGCCGGGCTCGACCTTCAAGCCCTTCATGGCCATGGCGGCTTTGAACTCAGGCAAACGTTCGCCCAGTTTCATCGTCATGGACAACCTGACCTATAGCTTCGGTGGCCGCACCTTCGGCAGCCCGGAAACCGACCGTCCCGGCCCCAAGGACATGCGCGCGGCCATCGTCAGCTCCAGCAACGTGTACTTCTACAGCTTGGCCAATGAGATGGGCGTGGACCTGATCCACGACCAGTTGGAGCCTTTTGGCTTCGGGCGCAAGACCGAGATCGATCTGCAAGGAGAAGTCACCGGCGATCTGCCCTCCACCGCCTGGAAGCGCAAGCGCTTCAAAAAGCCCGAGCAGCAGAAATGGTTCGCCGGTGAGACCATCTCGCTGGGCATCGGCCAGGGCTATAACAACTTCACCATGCTGCAGATGGCCACGGCCATGTCCACCTTGTCGACCGGCGGCCTGCGCTACAAGCCCCGCCTGGTGCGCGAGATCGAGGATGTGGTCAAGCATGAGCAGCGCCGTATGTCCAGCGACGCGCTGGAACCGATGGGGCTCAAGCCTGAACAGGTTGAGGTGATCCGCAACGCGATGCATGGTGTGACCATCGAGGGTACCTCCAAGGCCGCCTTCAACGGCGCCGGCTACAAGAGCGGTGGCAAAACCGGCACGGCCCAGGCCATCGGCTTGCGCGCGGGCGAGAAGTACAAAGACATCAAGGCCGATGAGCGCAAGCGCGACCATTCGCTCTATGTCGCCTTTGCGCCGCTAGAGGCCCCCACCATTGCGCTGGCGGTGATTGTTGAGAACGCCGGCTTCGGCTCCACCTCAGCTGCGCCCATCGCGCGCCGTCTCTTCGACTATGTGCTGATGGGCCAGTACCCGAGCGAGGAAGACATTGCCCTGACCCAACAAGGCAAGACGACTGCACCGGTCGGCAAGGTCCGTTTGGCCAGCGAGGTTCCGCTGCCCGGCACCGCGCCAGATGCGGCGGCGTCTGCTGCCGCAGCGGCATCGGCCGCCTCGGCTGCATCACTGGCGTCCCCTGGTGCGGGGGCATCAGCAGCGTCGGCATCGGCATCGGCATCGGCGCCAACAGCAGCCTCGGTCGCGGCCAGTGCCACCAAGCCGCCTAAAACAGCCCTCGCACCCGCCACCGTGTCGGCCAGTGCGGCCTTGCGAACACCCGCATCTGCGCCACAAGCCGCAAGCACCGTCAAGCCAGCGGCCAGCCACCCACCCGCCTCGGGAGCCTCGCGATGACCGGCGTCTTCAATAAGCCCAGTTGGTGGCAGCGCATCAAACCGCTGTTCACCGGCTTTGACATCCCCTTGCTGCTGGCGATTGGCTGGCTGATGGGCATTGGCATGCTGTCCATGTATTCGGCCGGTTACGACCATGGCACCCGCTTTGTCGATCATGGGCGCAATATGTTGCTGTCCATCGGACTGATCTTTCTGGTCGCCCAAGTGCCGCCGCAACGGCTGATGGCCTTTGCCATTCCGCTCTACACCGTCGGCGTAGCGCTGCTGATCGCCACCGCCTTGTTCGGCATCACCAAAAAAGGTGCGCAGCGCTGGCTCAGCATCGGCGTGACCCAGATCCAACCCTCCGAGATTTTGAAGATCGCCACGCCTTTGATGCTGGCCTGGTGGTTCCAAAAGCGCGAGGGGCTATTGCGCTTGCCCGACTTCATCGCCGCCTTTGTGCTGCTGGCGATCCCGGTCGGCTTGGTGGCCAAGCAGCCTGACTTGGGCACCTCCATCCTGGTGGCGGCAGCGGGTTTGTTTGTGATCTTTTTTGCCGGCCTGTCCTGGCGCTTGATCATTCCCGCGTTCTTGATCGGCGCCGTGGCCATCTCCGCACTGATCATGAGCGAAGAGGCCATCTGCCAGCCGGATGTGAAATGGCCGGTACTGCGTGAATATCAAAAGCACCGGGTCTGCACCTTGCTGGACCCCACCAAAGACCCACTCGGCAAAGGCTTCCACATCATCCAGGGCGGCATTGCGATTGGCTCCGGCGGGCTCACCGGCAAGGGCTTCATGAAGGGCACGCAAACCCATCTGGAGTTCATTCCTGAGCGCACCACCGACTTCATTTTTGCGGCCTTCGGCGAGGAGTTTGGCCTCGCGGGCGCGCTGGCCCTGCTGCTGGGCTTCACCGCGTTGATCATGCGCGGCCTGATGATTGCCTCGGACGCGCCCACCTTGTTCGCCCGGCTGATGGCGGGCGCGGTGACGCTGAGCTTCTTCACCTATGTCTTCGTCAATATGGGCATGGTCAGCGGCATCTTGCCGGTGGTGGGCGTGCCGCTGCCTTTCATCAGCTATGGCGGCACCGCCATGGTGACCTTGGGCATCAGCCTGGGCTTTTTGATGTCCATCTCCAAAGCGCGGCGCTTCAATCAGTCCTGATTGATCAGTCGCCGCCGTTGGACTCCACCGCTGGGCCGGCTTGCAAAGCATGAGCATGGAAGCGGATCGTGAAGCGCGCCCCAGGGCCATGACCATCGGGCTCATCCAGGCCCGGGCGGCGCTGACGGGTGTCATCCAGGCTCAGTTCAGCCTCATGCTGCTGAGCAATTTCGCGCACGATGGCCAGACCGAGTCCTGAGCCATCGACATTGGTGCCCAAGGCGCGGAAGAAGGGCTGGAAGACTTTTTCACGGTCATTTTCCGCAATACCCGGGCCCGAATCTTCCACCTGCAAGACACTGACTTGACCGAAGGGGTCTTCCACCACCCGAACGGTGACCGTACCTTGCGTCGGCGTGTAAAGCAGGGCGTTGTCGACCAGATTGCGGATCAGTTCGCGAATCAAAATGGGGTGGCCGAGCACGCGCAAACCGCATTGTTCGGGGCCTGGCCCCTCGTAACCCAGGTCGATGCGCTTGTCCATGGCGCGGGGCACAAAGTCGCGCACCGTCTCCATCGCCAGCTCGGCCATATTGACCTCGCTGCGCTGCGCCGCATGCTCCTGATCTTCCGCGCGAGCCATCGCCAGCAACTGGTTCACCATATGCGCGGCACGCTGGCTGGACAGCGAAATCTGCTGCAGCGAACGCTTCAACTCAGCGGGTTCACTGCGGCCCTCATCAATTTCACGCTGGGCAAACTCAGCCTGCATGCGCAGCCCCGCCAACGGCGTCTTCAGCTGATGGGCGGCGTCAGCCAGAAAATGCTTTTGGCTGCTGATCGATTGGTCCAGACGCGCCAGCAAATCATTGATGGCGCGCACCAGCGGCGCCACTTCTTCGGGAATGCGGCGCTCATCGATGGGACTCAAGTCTGAGCTTTCGCGTGAGCGGATGCGGCGCTGCAATTCGTTCAAGGGCGCGATGCCGCGCGCCAGCGCCAACCAGACCAAGAGCACTGCCAAAGGCAAGATCACAAACTGCGGAAGGATCACGCCCTTGATGATTTCATTCGTCAGGCGGCCTCGCTTGCCCAAGGTTTCGGCCACCTGCACCAACATGGTTCTTGTGGACCCCGCCAAACCTTCAGGGGACACCCACAAATAGGCCACCCGGACGCGTTCGTTGTCGACTTCATCGTCGCGGAAGTGCAGTTCCCACGGCACGATCACATCTTCGTCCACCGGCACCGGCAGACTGGCGTCGCCGCTGAGCAACTCGCCGCGCAAACCCAGCACTTGATAGAAAACGGTGTCGGTCTCGTCCGCGCGCAAAAGCGCCGCGGCTTCCGGCGCCAAGGCATATTGCGAACGTCCGCTGCGCAAATTGGGCTGAGCCGCGGCCACTTGCAGCCCCAAGGTGCGCGCCATTTCGCCCAGTTCGCGGTCATAGGGGCGGCTGGCAATGCCTTGCGCGACCAACCAGGTCAGCGCCACGCTGATGGGCCAGATCAGCAAGAGCGGGGCCAGCATCCAATCCAGGATCTCGCCAAACAGCGAACGCTGGCCTGAATCAACCGGCATCGCAAGCCTTGATGCGGAAGGGGAGGGAGCGCAAGCGCATCAGGCGCATCACATCAATCAGCCAGGAATTTTTTCCAGGCAATAGCCGAGACCGCGCACCGTGGCAATGCGGATCGGGCCCTGTTCGATCTTCTTGCGCAAACGGTGGATATAGACCTCGATGGCGTTATTGCTGACCTCTTCGCCCCACTCACACAGGCGCTCGACCAGCTGATCTTTGCTAACCAACCGGCCAGCGCGCTGCAAAAGCACCTCCAACAGACTCAGCTCGCGAGCGGAGAGCTCAATCATCTGCTCATTGATATAAGCCACCCGCCCGGTCGCATCGAAGCTCAAAGGCCCGTGCTTGATGATGCTGGAAGCGGTACCCAGGCCACGCCGGGTCAAAGCCCGCACACGCGCCTCCAACTCTTGCAGAGAGAACGGTTTGGCCATGTAGTCATCCGCGCCAAAGTCCAGGCCCTTGACCCTTTGCTCCACGCTATCGGCCGCCGTCAAAATCAAAACCGGCATCGACGAGCCCCGCGCGCGCAGCTTGCGCAAGACCTCCAGCCCGTGCAGCTTGGGCAGGCCCAGGTCCAAGATCACCAAGTCAAATTCATGCGAAGCCAGAGCGGCATCGGCCTCGCTGCCATTGCTGACTTGATCCACCGCATAACCCGAGGCTCGCAGGGAACGCAGCAAAGCGTCAGCCAATACTTGGTCGTCTTCAGCAATCAGGATGCGCATACGGTCTCCGTCCTTGATTTGTTCTTCTCACCCCATTCTAGGGAGTCCGCTTGCCCTGCTTGACCGGGTATTTTCAAAACTACGCCGGATGCATGCTTTGCGCACCTGCGGCTGAGCGCGCAGACAAATTTCGCGGCCATCGCATCTAGCTCATCCAATGAGCCACCCAACCCCTAGGATAAGCCCATTGAGCGCTTGAAACCGCCCTCGCTGGCGACGATTCTCTTCATGGTTCGTTCCGCAAGGAGCCGGTTTCGGGCTCATGCAACGCTCTGCGCTTGCCAACAATGATTCGATAAACTACTGTACAAACATACAGATTGCGCCATAATCGCGCCAGTCAATTCAGGAGAACTTCATGGACGCCCCCGCCAAGACCGTCAACGCCGAAAAGGCCAAGGCTCTGCAAGCCGCCCTCAGCCAAATCGAGAAGCAATTTGGCAAGGGTTCCATCATGCGCCTGGGTGAAGGCGAGGTGATCGAAGACATCCAAGTGGTCTCCACCGGCTCGCTGGGCCTGGACATTGCACTCGGCGTTGGCGGCCTGCCGCGCGGCCGTGTGGTCGAAATCTACGGCCCGGAATCCTCGGGCAAAACGACGCTGACCCTGCAAGTCATTGCCGAGATGCAAAAGCTCAGTGGCGTTTGCGCCTTCATCGACGCCGAGCACGCCCTGGACATTCAGTACGCGCAAAAACTCGGCGTCAATCTGCAAGACCTGCTGATCAGCCAGCCCGACACTGGTGAGCAAGCACTGGAAATCGTGGATGCGCTGGTGCGTTCTGGCTCGGTGGACCTGATCGTCGTCGACTCGGTCGCCGCACTGACGCCCAAGGCCGAATTGGAAGGCGAAATGGGCGACTCGCTGCCCGGTCTGCAGGCCCGCCTGATGAGCCAGGCCCTGCGCAAATTGACAGCCACGATCAAGAAGGCCAATTGCATGGTCATCTTCATCAACCAGATCCGCATGAAGATCGGCGTGATGTTCGGCAGCCCCGAAACCACCACCGGCGGCAATGCGCTCAAGTTTTACGCCTCGGTGCGTCTGGATATTCGCCGCATCGGCTCGATCAAGAAGGGCGACGACGTGATCGGCAGTGAGACCAAGGTCAAGGTGGTCAAGAACAAGGTCGCCCCGCCCTTCAAAACCGCTGAGTTCGACATTCTTTACGGAGAAGGTATCAGCCGCGAAGGCGAGATCATCGATATGGGCGTGATCGCCAAGGTGGTCGAGAAGTCAGGCTCTTGGTATGCCTACCAAGGCGAGAAAATCGGCCAAGGCAAGGACAACGCGCGCGAATTCCTGCGCGAGAACCCAGACGTGGCCCGCGAGATCGAAAACAAGGTGCGCGACTCACTAGGCGTGCCACTGCTGGCGGGCGGAGACGCTGCGGCAGCGGCCTAAGGTCCTGAGTTCAGCAAGCGGCGCTTCTCGCTTCGAAGCAGAGGCCCGCTCGGCAAGTACCCCATGGACTGCACGACTTCTTCAAGCCTGGAGTTGGTGCGCCGTTTCTGGGCGCTCTATCAGGCGCGCCGCTGGAACGAAGCGAAGTCACTGTTGAACCCCGCCGCGCATTGCCTTTGGTGGGCGACAGCCGAACGGTTTGATGGGGCGCCGGCCATCGTGCATGTGAATGAGGTCTATCCAGAGGGTTGGACGATTCATTTGCTGGATTTGAACCTGCTGGACAGCGGCCGCAACGAGCCCAGTGACGCCCTGCAGCCCATTCATCAGCCTCCGCCCGATCAACAAGTTCAGCGCGTTCACAGCCTGGTGCGGGTGGACCAAGACGGCCGGTCTTTTTACGCCAACAGCTTTTTCACCATCCAAGCCGGGCAAATCAGCGCCATCGAAGAATACTGGGCCGACACCCAGGCGCCGCCCGCATGGCGCTCCCCCGAGGCTATGCCAGGCCTACAAGTCATGGCAGCAGACCGCCGAGAAGGTTTGAGCCTTCAAATCAATGAGCTCACAGCAGCAACAAGTCCTCCATTGGCACAGAGGACTACAAAGCCTGAGCCCTGAGCCAAGCTGCCGATGCACCATCCGCATTCAAACTGAACCCCATCGACTGCTGCACAAGCCAGCCGCCATGAAGACCCTGTCATTGAAGATGCGCGCCATCACGCTGCTGTCTCAGCGCGAACACAGCCGCACTGAGTTGCGACAAAAGCTCATACGCATATTGCGCCGAGACTTAGCGGCTGAAGCCAGCACCTCAAGGACTGCCTCGGAGGATGCAGACTCCAACCCCACATCTGAAGGCCTTGACCCTGCCGACCAGGTCGAGGCTTTGTTGGATTGGCTGCAGCAGCAGGGCTATTTGAGTGATGCGCGTTTTGTAGAGTCGCGCATTCACGCCCGCGCCGCCCGCTATGGCGACCTGCGCATCAAGCAAGAGCTGGCCCAGCACGGCTTGAGTCTCAGTGCCGAAAAGCTGACGACTTTGAAAGAAGGCGAATACGAACGCGCCAAAGCCATTTGGCAAAGAAAGTTCGGCGGCCAAGTTGCCCAAGACCTGGCCATGAAGGCCAAGCAAATGCGCTTCATGATCGCTCGCGGCTTCAGCTCTGAAACCGTCCGCAAGCTGCTGAACGCCAAGGACGAATAGACGGCGTTGCTGGCCCGGGCGACCCAGGGTTTGAAGGGATCGACAGTTTCGTGAAAGCCTCCAAACGGCGCAGCATGCTACATTGGCGCCCTGCGCAAACGTCCGCCTGCAGGTTTTTCCCTGCCGAAGGCCTCGTTTGGCACGAATGCCGTTTTCTTGACATGCCCCTATCCAACCCCTCCGCCGAGCGCCGTTTGATGCATCGTCGCGCCATTGATGTGCAGGTTTTTGCACGCGATGACGGCCTGTTTGAGGTGGAAGCAGCGCTGTCGGATACCAAAACCAGCGATATGAAAGTGGCTGGCGGCATCCGCAAAGCCGGCGAGCCGATTCATGACATGCGCCTGCATCTGGCCGTTGATCAGCAGTTGACGATTCAAGCCGCCAGCTCCAAGACCGAATCGATGCCCTACCCCGGCGCCTGCGATCAGCATGGCGACGCCTATGCGCGACTGGTTGGCCTGAACCTGATGAAGAGCTTCCGCCAGGGCGTCAAAGCCCGGCTGGCCGGCACTCAGGGCTGTACCCACCTGACCGAACTCTGCCAAGTCCTGCCTTCCGCTGTGCTGCAAGCCTTTGCTGGCGTGGTGATTGACCCCCAAGCCGGCGGCGCGGACGGAGCAGCGCCCTTCCAAATCGACCGTTGCCACGCTCTGCGCAGCGACGGCGAAACCGTTCAAAGCTATTACCCTCGCTGGTATCGCAAGCCCGGGACTGCTTCGGCAGCCGCTGTGCCTGCAATGCCTGCCTCCTCTTCCTGACCTTTCCAAAAGCGAGACCCTTATGAAGATTCACGAGTACCAGGGCAAGGAAATCCTGCGCCAATTCGGAGTGCCGGTGCCCCGCGGCATCCCGGCCTTTACCGTGCAAGAAGCTGTTGAAGCTGCACAGAAGCTGGGCGGCCCGGTCTGGGTCGTGAAGGCGCAAATCCACGCCGGTGGCCGTGGCAAGGGCGGCGGCGTCAAGCTGGGTCGCTCGCTGGACGAGGTGAAGAGCCTGTCCGAGCAGATCCTGGGCATGCAGCTCGTCACGCACCAAACTGGCCCCGTCGGCCAGAAAGTGCGTCGCCTCTACATCGAAGAAGGCGCTGATATCAAGAACGAACTCTACGTCTCGCTGGTCACCGACCGTGGCACGCAGAAGGTGGCCTTCATCGCTTCCAGCGAAGGCGGCATGGACATCGAGGAAGTGGCTCACTCCACGCCCGAGAAGATCCTGACCGAGATGATCGACCCGCTGGTCGGCCTGACCGTTGAGCAAGCCAAGAAGATCGCTGGCGGCATCGGCTTGAGCGGCCACTCGGTGGACCAAGCCGTCGACCTGTTCCAAAAGCTCTACAAGTGCTACATGGACACCGATGCTTCGCTGGTGGAAATCAACCCGCTGAACTGCGACTCCAAGGGCAATCTGATCGCTCTGGACGCCAAGTTCAACTTCGATTCGAACGCGCTGTTCCGTCATCCTGAAATCGTGGCCTACCGCGACCTGGACGAAGAAGATCCGGCCGAAGTGGAAGCCTCCAAGTTCGACCTGGCTTACATCAGCCTGGACGGCAATATCGGCTGCCTGGTGAACGGCGCTGGCTTGGCCATGTCGACCATGGACACCATCAAGCTGTTCGGCGGCGAGCCGGCCAACTTCTTGGACGTGGGCGGTGGCGCCACCGCCGAGAAGGTCACCGAAGCCTTCAAGATCATGCTGAAGAACCCTGAAGTGAAGGGCATTCTGGTCAATATCTTCGGCGGCATCATGAAGTGCGACACCATCGCCGAAGGCGTGATCACAGCCTGCAAGGCCGTGAACCTGTCCGTGCCGTTGGTCGTGCGCATGAAGGGCACCAACGAAGAGCTGGGCAAGAAGATGCTGGCCGACTCTGGCCTGCCCATCATCGCCGCCGACACCATGGCCGAAGCCGCGACGAAGATCGTTGCCGCCGTTGCCTGAGTCTGCCTAAAGCCCCGCAAGGAAAGAAATCATGTCGATCTACATCAACAAAGACACCAAGGTCATCACCCAGGGCATCACCGGCAAGACCGGTCAGTTCCACACCCTGGGCTGCCAGGCTTACGCGAACGGCAAGAACGCCTTCGTCGCAGGCGTGAACCCCAAGAAGGCCGGCGAGAAGTTCTCGGACATCCCAATCTACGCCACCGTCAAGGAAGCCGCTCACCAGACCGGCGCGACCGTGTCGGTGATCTATGTGCCGCCCGCCGGTGCCGCTGCTGCCATCTGGGAAGCCGTGGAAGCCGATCTGGATCTGGCCATCTGCATCACGGAAGGCATCCCTGTCCGTGACATGCTGGAAATCCGCAACAAGATGAAGGCCAAGGAAGCGGCCGGCGGCAAGAAAACCTTGCTGCTGGGCCCCAACTGCCCCGGCCTGATCACGCCTGAAGAAATCAAGATCGGCATCATGCCTGGTCACATCCACCGCAAGGGCCGCATCGGCGTGGTCTCGCGCTCCGGCACGCTGACCTATGAAGCGGTGGCCCAACTGACCGAAATCGGCCTGGGTCAGTCCAGCGCCGTGGGTATCGGTGGCGATCCGATCAACGGTCTGAAGCACATCGACGTGATGCAAGCTTTCAACGACGACCCGGACACCGACGCCGTCATCATGATCGGTGAGATCGGTGGCCCGGACGAAGCCGAAGCCGCTCGCTGGTGCAAGCTGAACATGAAAAAGCCCGTCGTTGGCTTCATCGCCGGTGTGACTGCCCCTCCGGGCAAGCGCATGGGCCACGCTGGCGCGCTGATCGCCGGTGGCGCCGACACGGCGGACGCTAAGCTCGCCATCATGGAAGAGTGCGGTTTCACCATCACTCGCAATCCTTCGGAAATGGCCAAGCTGCTGAAGGGCTTGCTGTAAATCCAAAGCAGCCGCCCGAGCCAATCTCGGCGGCTGGCGAATGCGTAATTTCACGCATCGGATCTGAGCAGGTCTGCGGCGAGACTGGAATACCGTTCGTTGAGTAAGAAAAAAGGGGCGCGAGCCCCTTTTTTCATGCCCCCTCTGCCCCTACCGGCCCTTCGCTATAGTCAGGCCTCAGTCCTGCCGACTTTCGCAAGAGCGCTGGCAACACATTCAAAGACAGCTTATGGACACCTTGCTCAGCCCCGAATTCTGGTTGGCCGTCGGTCAGATCATCATGATCGACATCCTGCTGGGCGGCGATAACGCCGTGGTCATTGCCCTGGCTTGCCGCAAACTCGCCCCGGCACAGCGCACCAAAGGCATCATCTGGGGCACCGCAGGCGCCATCGTGCTGCGCGTGGTGCTGATCTTTTTTGCACTCACCCTGCTGCAGGTACCGTACCTGAAGATCGTCGGCGGCCTGCTGCTGGTCTGGATTGGCGTCAAACTCTTGGTGCCAGAAGACGAAGACGAACACAGCAGTATTCAAGCCAGCGACAAACTCTGGGCAGCGGTTAAGACCGTCATCGTGGCGGACTTCGTCATGAGCTTAGACAATGTGATCGCCATTGCCGGTGCGGCCCAAGGTGCCGGCGGCGACCATCAAATGCCGCTGGTCATTTTTGGTCTGCTGGTGTCCATTCCCATCATCGTCTGGGGCAGTCAGTTGGTCATCAAGCTGATGGACCGTTTCCCCGCTGTGATCACCCTGGGCGCCATGCTGCTGGGTTGGATTGCAGGCACCATGATCATCGGCGACCCCGCCTTGGCGGCCTGGGTGCCCACGCAAGCGGGTGACAAGCCCGGTGTCAGCGCGGTCATTCCCGCTTTGCACTACGGCTGCGGCGTCGCTGGGGCCTTGTTGGTCTTGGCAATCGGCAAGTTGTTGGCCTCGCGTCACGCCAGCAAGGACTGAGGCCCCTGCATGACCGGTTTTTGGCGACGCGTCTTCGGTAAATCCAGCCCCAGCGACGCGGCTTCAGAATCGGTGCAGGCGGCCACGGCCGCCGTCGGTCTGCAAGGCTATGAGCTGATGCAGGAATTAGGGCGCGGCGCCATGGCGGTTGTGCACTTGGCCCGCGAACGCAGCAGCGGCCGTTTGGTCGCCATCAAGCGACTGGCCTTGCAGCGCGAGTTCGCGGCCGAAGACTTGATCGATGTGCGCCAACGCTTCATGCGGGAGGCGCGCGCCGCCGGTCACTTACAACACCCCGACATCCTGCAAGTGCTGGACGCCGGCGAGGCGGGCGAAGACGCCTGGATCGCCATGGAATATGTCCAGGGCCAGGACCTCAGCCATTTCACCCGCGTTGGTCAGCTGCTGCCGGCAAGGGAGGTGGTGCAGCTGGGTGTGCGTCTGGCCCGTGCGCTGGACTATGCGCACCGGCAGGGCGTGGTACACCGCGACATCAAGCCGGCCAATGTGATGCTGGAGCGCGCCAGCAATAGCGTCAAGGTGATGGACTTCGGCATTGCCCGCATTGCCGACGGCAGCCGCACCCGCACCGGTCTGGTCTTGGGGACGCCGTCCTTTATGTCGCCCGAGCAGTTGGCAGGCCTCAAGGTCGATGGGCGCAGTGATCTCTACTCCCTCGGCGCGCTGATCTATCAACTGCTGACCGGGCAGTTACCCCATCAGTCGGACTCCATGGCCAAGCTGATGTATTTGATCGCCAACGCCACGCCGCCTGATGTCCGGCACTACCAGCCCCATCTGCCGGAAGCCCTGGCCATGGTCTTGGCCCTGGCCCTGGAAAAGCGCCCGGAGTTGCGCTACGCCAGCGGTGAGCAAATGGCGCAGGATCTGGAGGCCGTGTTGGCTCAAGACAGCCTGGACGCGCCTGCCAACAGGCCCAGCCCTCAGGACACGACAGCCGCTGCGCCTGCCAACAACACAGAACTCAATAGCGCGGACTCTTTCGCACAAACAGTCCGCTTGAATCTGCCGGAAGCAGGGCAGAATCCTGCGGACCAGCAACCGAAGACAAAGCCATGACCCTGGAGTTTTTCTGCGCCACCGACGTCGGCCGCGCACGCGATAACAACGAAGATTCGGTGGCCCTGGACGAGGACGTGGGTTTGGCCGTCCTGGCCGATGGCATGGGAGGCTACAACGCCGGAGAAGTCGCCAGTCAGATGCTGACCAGCTTCATTCGCGCCGAGTTGGGCCGCTGGCTCAAGGAATCCGGTGCGGCCGCCAGCGCCAGCGATGTGCGTCGCGCCATGGACATCTGCGTGGACAACGCCAACCGCGCCATCTTCAACGCCGCCAATACCAATCCTCGCTACGCCGGCATGGGCACCACCCTGGTCTTGGGCGTGTTTCGCGAGGAAGGCCTGTTGATGGGCCATGTGGGCGACTCCCGCGCCTACCGCCTGCGCGCCGGTCAACTGACCCAAATCACTCGCGACCATTCACTGCTGCAAGAGCAACTCGATGCGGGTCTGCTGACTCCTGAAGAAGCGCTGATCTCCAGCAACAAGAACTTGGTCACCCGCGCCGTCGGCGTGGAAGACGCGGTGATGCTGGAGCTTCATTTGCACGAGGTGCAGCCGGGCGATGTGTTTTTGTTCTGCTCGGACGGGCTGTCCGATATGCTGAACGACGCGGCGATCTGCCAGTTGCTGATAAACCACCCTTCTTTATCGGAGGCCGCACAGGCCTTGATTGATGGCGCCAATGAAATGGGTGGCCGCGATAATATTGCGTTGGTGCTGGCACGCGCTGAGGGTCGCGTGAAGCCCGAGGGCCGTACTTGGTGGCCGTTTGGTCGACGCTGATACGCTTCGATCACCGGCTGCGCCAAACGGGCCACAGGGCAGGGCAACACATGCGGAGGCGCGTTTGGCCTTCGACACAAGCGATAAGACAACACAGACCGAGGTCAAAGCATGGGCAAGCTGGTGGTTTCGCTCGATGGCGTGGTAATCAAGGATGTCCAGATCACAAAGGACAAGACCACGCTCGGGCGCCGGCCGTACAACGATATCGTGATCGACAATCTGGCGGTCAGCGGCGAGCACGCCGTGCTGCAGATGGTCGGCGCCGATGTCTTCATTGAAGACTTGAACTCCACCAACGGCACTTACATCAACGGCAAGGCGATCAAAAAGCAGCTGCTGGCGAATAACGACATCGTTGAAATCGGCAAGTACAAGATCAAGTTCTTGCTTGAAGACAACGGCGACTACGAAAAGACCATGATCCTCAAGCCGGGCACCGCCACGGCCACCAATAGCGGATTCGGTCTCCCCTCGAACTTTGGCGCCCTGCCGCCCGCAGCGGCCTCCTTGCCCGCCGCCATCAAGGTCCTCACCGGCGCGGCGGCCGGCCGTGAAGTCAGCCTGACCAAGGTGGTCACCACCGTGGGCAAGCCCGGCGTGCAGGTCGCCTCCATCACCAAGCGCCCCAGTGGCTATGTGTTTGCCCATGTGGAAGGCGCCGCACGCCCGACCGTGAACGGCGTGCCATTGACCGGCGAGTCCATTGCCTTGAAGGATGGCGACGTGATCGAGCTGGCCGGCACGCAGATGCAGTTCGTTCATAGCTGAGCGAACTCGCTCATCAAAGGGCGATCGTCTCGCCCTCAAACCGGCACTCAAACACACTCAAGACCGGCCTAACTCTGGGAATACCCTGGTGCTGCAGCGCACCAATCAGGGGATGAGCCGGGCACAATACTTAGCAATCGCTAGTCTCGCCCGGTCTGCTCTTGCAGGCCGACCGAAAGTGTTTTGTCTGAGCATCGCCTGTGAGTCAGCGCCACCCAGAAGTTGTTTCGCCATCGTCAAATTCCGGAGCTCGACTCGGCTCGGTTCGATTGCGCACGGCGATCGTCGTGATGCTGGTCAGCTTGGTCCTGGTGACTCTGACCGATGTGCTGCATCTGCGTCATCAGATGCAGCAGGCCGAGCAACTGCTTCCGTCAGCGCCCATTGGCGCTCCAAACGCCGGCATCCAAACCGCCGTCAACACCTCAAGACCTGGTTTTGAGCTTGGCGCCACGGCTCTGCCGGTCGGCAAAGAGGGCCAGATGCTCCCGCCAGCGCCAGCGGACTGGAAAGCGCTGCTCCCAGGTATTTTGCTGCGCGACCTGAGCTTGGTCATCTTGCTCGGCATCAGCTTGACCTTGGTGCTAGACCGCATGCTGCTGCGCCCTTTGCGGCGCTTGGCCCAGCATGCCGACGACTTCGACCCTACCTTGCCACCACCCGAACCTGAAGCCAGGCAGACCAATGAGCTGGCACGGATCTCCCATTCGATCTCAAGAGCGCAGCAAAGTCTTTGGCTGCAGTTGCAGGAAGAGCGCCGCCATGCCGAACACATGCGATTGGAGTTGGAGCGCCAGCAGCAATCTCTGAAACAGGCGGAACAGTCTTTGGCGCAGAAAAGCCAGGAGCTGGGCCGCCTCAGCCGCATCGATGCCTTGACCGGCTTGGCCAACCGGCGTGAATTCGATGAAGCACTGCGGCGCGAGTTCAAACGCGCCCAGCGCCAGCGGGGGCAACTCGCCTTGGCTGTGCTGGATTTGGACCACTTCAAGAACTTCAACGAGCGCTATGGCGTGGCGGCGGGTGATGCCGCCTTGCTGCGCTTTGCCCAGCTTTTGACCGAGCGCTTCAAACGCGACACCGATTTGGTGGCCCGCTTGGGCGGCGAAGAGTTCGTCGCCTTGCTCCCCGGCTTTGGCCTGAGCTCAACGCAAAGCTTGCTGGAACAGGTGCGTGAAGACCTGCGTGACTTGCAATTGCTGCATGAGGGCGGCGTCAACGGGCAGGTGCTGACGGTCAGCATCGGCTTGGCGGCCTTCAGCCCCAGTCATCCCTATCTGAGTCCGCAGGCCCTGATGCAAGCGGCCGACGAGGCGCTCTACATCGCCAAACACACGGGACGCGACCGGCTCAGTCTGGCTGCGTCCAGCGGGGTCGCGGAACGCGCTTGAGCGTTTTCATCGGCCGCGGGTCAGCGGTCGTGCTCCTGCGCTTGCTTCATTTGATCGCTGACGCGTCTCGCCGCGCGCAGCACCAAGGCTTCGTCCAAGGAGGCCTGGGGCGCGATCTCTCGCGCCACATCATCCAACTGCTCAGGGTTAGACAGCAGGGCCCAGGCGATGGTCGAGATGGCGCTAACGCCACGCCGCTGCAGGCTCTCGGGCATCAAAAGGCCGGATTGAACCTCGACGTGATGGCGCACGCTGGCCACCGCGGCAGGCGCCAGGCCCCAGCTTTCGCAGAGGGCTGCGCCCAAAGCGTCATGGCTCACACCAAAAGCGGTGTGCTCCAGTTGCACCAATTCCAGATCGCTGGGGGCTGCGCGCAACATGGCGGGGTAATGGGCGGGGGCATGACGGTAAAGCACCGCCTTGCCGCATTCTTCAAACAAACCGGCCGAATGGGCGGCCCAAGGATCCACGCCCAACATCTGGCCCATACGGCCCATCAGCAAACCGCGCTCGGAGGCACGTTTCCAGACCGGCTCCAACTCGGCCGCAGCCGGGAATGCGGCGCGCAAACCCATTTCAAAGGTGATGGCGGCGACCTCGCGCATGCCCAAATAAGTGAGCGCCTGATGCACCGTTTGGACTCGGCCCCGCAAGCCATACAGCGAAGAGTTCACAGCCTTCATCACCGCAGCGGCCAGGGCCATATCCGTCTCGACCAGCGAAGACATGGCCAGCAAGTCGATATCCTCAGCCGCCATCAGCAGCGACAGTTTGACCAGCACCTCGGGCTGGGTCGGAATTTCGATATCGAGTGAGCGCAAAGTCGGATCAACAGGCATGGTGGGCGGCCTCCTAGAACAAGCCTGATCTTAGGGCAAGCGCGGCCTGCGCACTGCGACGACTCACCCCTAGCTGCAAGCTTCAACGCACAAAATCGTCGCACTCAGCGCAGAAAAGCGTCCCAGGCGGTTTTCAGAATCAAGGCACTGACCACGGTGATGAACATGCCACGCACAAAGCCTGCGCCACGCGCCAAGGCCACCCGAGTGCCGATCAAGCTACCCAGCACATTGGTCACCGCCATCACCGCCGCCAAATGCCACCAGACATGGCCCTTGAATGCGAACAAGGTCAGCGCCGCGAAGTTGGTGGCTGTATTCATCAACTTGGACGTGGCCGAGGCATGCAAGAAGTCATAGCCTAGCAAGCGCACAAATAAGAAAACGAAAAAGCTGCCGGTGCCGGGCCCGAAGAATCCGTCATAAAAGCCAATCACCAAGCCAATCGCCCCGGCGGCCAAGGTCTCTTGGCGCCCGCTGAAGCGTGGCGCATGGTGACGGCCCAAGTCCTTGCGCATCAAGGTGTAGATCAAGACCAGCAAGAGAATCACCGGCAAGGCGCGGCGCAAAAAGCTGGGGTTAACCAAAGTGACGGTCCAGGCCCCGGCGAAGCTGCCCAGCAAGGCCACGGCCGCCGCGGGCAACAGAGCCCGCCAGTTGAGTTCCACTCGCCGGGCATATTGACCGGTTGCCCAGGCGGTTCCCCAGATCGACGCGCCCTTGTTCGTGCCGAACAAGGTGGCCGGTGCCGCTTGTGGAAAAACCCCGAACAAGGCCGGCACCAAGACCAAGCCCCCTCCGCCCACCACTGCATCAATGAAACCCGCCAACAAGGACGCCAGGGCAACGATCAGGGTTTCAAGCATGCAAGGTGGACGATCACAGGGTAAAAAAAACGGGCACCCAAGTCATCTTGGGTGCCCGTCCATTGTGACAGTGTCACTTTCTTCTTCGTACTGCTTGGCTGAGTTTGTCTCCTCTCGCCGCCCTAGCATCTGCGAACGCTGAACGTCTCACAGACACATCGAGTGAGGGGAATGTAGGGGGCCGGCCCCATGCACACACTTGGGGTTATTACTGCGTTCGTGCACCGACTAGGGGATGTTTGCTTGCACTCACATCGCAAAATTCTCATAAGCTTATATGACTGGCTCATATTGGTATGCATTTGAAAAAAGGCGCGCAGATGCATCATTTCGGGTCTTTTTGCTACACGCCGTTCGGACCAAGTGTTGGATTTTTGCAAACTTCTGTGGCTTGTCTTGCCAGGCAGACCCAGCCCAGCGAAACAAAAAGTCACTTTGGTTCATGAAGGAGAGATGAAAAGCGCGACCCGCATCGACTATCTTGTGCTTTGACAAAAACCCGCGCAGGGAACAATTCCCGCCATGATTACCGCAACACGCTGGCTGAGCTCACAGCTGTACCGACCTGCCCGGCGCTCGCTGGGTGGCCAGAGTTTGCTGCTCGCCTTCCTTCTGGCCTTGAGCGCTTGCGGTGGCGGCGGTGGAAGCGCCAGTAGCCCGGCGGCCAGCACACCAACGCCCAACCCCACACCTGTGGGCAGCGCCACCAGCACTTTTGGTTTGAGTCTGCCCCGCGCGGGTCTGAGCGCACAAGATCTGGGCATCATCGTCGCAGAAGGCGACGCGCTGTCAGAGGCAATGGCCGCCTACTACCAAGCCGCCCGCGGCGTACCAGCAGCCAACATCATTCGCGTCAAGCTCAACACCAGCGCCGAGACCATTGCAGCCAGCGATTTCACGGCCCTGAAGGCCGAGGTCGACGCCAAGCTGCCGGCCGGCGTGCAGGCCACTTTGCTGACCTGGGCTTCACCGGCCCGCGTGGTCGGCAGCTGCACCATGAGCATCACCAGCGCCCTTGCCTTTGGCTATGACGCCAAGTACTGCGGTGGCTGTTCCGGCACCAGCCCTTCGCCCTATTACGACACCGAGTCGAACAAACCTTGGACCGATCACAAATTCCGCCCCTCCATGATGTTGGGCGCGCGTACCCTTGAGGCCGCCCGCAGCTTGATCGACCGCGGTGTACGCGCCGATGCCAGCCAACCCAGTGGCAGCGGCTATTTGCTGCGCACCAGCGATGCCGCCCGCAGCGTCCGTTACGGCGACTACACCGGCCTACCCGCCAACTGGGCCGGACGCCTGCAACTGAGCTACATCGACAACTCGGCCGGTGCCGCCAGTGATGCCATCGTCGGCAAGACCGATGTGCTGTTCTATTTCACCGGCAAGGCCGTGGTGCCGAGCTTGAGCAGCAACAGCTTTTTGCCAGGCGCCGTCGCCGACCACCTGACTTCCTTCGCGGGTGTGCTGCCCTCGGGTTGGGGACAGATGCCTGCCACCGATTGGCTGGACGCAGGTGCGACTGCGAGTTATGGCACCGTCGAAGAGCCCTGCAACTATCTGCAGAAGTTCTCGCAAGCCAGCGTCTTGATCGAGCACTACTACCGCGGCGACACCGTTCTTGAGGCCTATTGGAAATCGGTGCAATGGCCCGGCCAGGGTCTGTTTGTCGGCGAGCCGCTGGCCCAGCCCTTCAAAGACAACGCCAGCTTCACGCTGGAAGGCAGCCAATACCTGATCAAGACCCGCGCCTTGCGCCCCAACAGCAACTACTCGCTGGAGTTCCGCACTGGCCCCACGGCCACTTGGACCAGCCTGGCCAACTTCCAAATCAAACGGGCCGAGCTGCAAACCCTCAGCGCGCCCTTGCCGCCAGCCACCGCCACCCAGTTGCGCTGGCGCGGCCCCTGCCCGAACAACAACAGCCTGCAATGCACGCTCAGCGAAAGCCCTTGAAACCGGCGCCAGACTGAAAGCGGCGCGCCCTGGCAAAATGCAAGCCCCTCCAGGCGCCGCTCATGTCCCCCCAAACTCCCGCTTTCCGCGTGCTGTCCGTCATCCCGCCGATGACCCAGCTGAACACGCCCTACCCGTCCACGGCCTATATCACCGGTTTTTTGCGCTCACGCGGGGTGGACGCGGTGCAAGAAGACCTGGCCCTGGCCCTGATGCTGCGCCTGTTCAGCCGCGAGGGCCTACAAGCCCTGCATGCCCGCATCGAAGCCCAAGCCCCCCAACAACGCTCGGCCCAGGTGCAGAACTTCGAGGCCTTGTACGAGCGCTATTTGGCCACCATCAAGCCCGTCATCACCTTTTTGCAGGGCGGCGATTCGACGCTGGCGCAGCGCATCTGCGGCCGCAACTTCCTGCCTGAGGGCAAGCGCTTTGAGTCGCTCGATGTCTATATCGACGAAGACGGCGGCGATCCGCTGGCCTGGGCCTTTGGCGCGCTGGGTCTGCAAGATCGGGCCCGCCACCTCGCCACGCTGTACCTGAACGATTTGGCCGATGTGCTGCGCGATGCGGTCGACCCGCGCTTCGAGTTCGTGCGCTATGCCGAGTCTTTGTCCACCAGCCAGCCGACTTTTGAGCCGCTGGCCGAGGCACTGGCAGCGCCGCTGAACCTGGTCGATGAAACCCTGCGCGAGCTGACTTTGGCGGCGGTCGCCAAGCATCAGCCGCAGCTCTTGCTGGTGTCGGTGCCCTTCCCCGGTGCCGTCTACGCCGCCTTCCGTATCGCTCAGGCGGTCAAAGCGGCCCACCCTGATATCGTCATCGCCCTGGGCGGCGGCTTCGTCAACACCGAGTTGCGCGAGCTCAGCGAGCCGCGCGTGTTTGACTACTTCGACTACCTGACCCTGGACGCCGGCGAGCGCCCGCTCTTGGCCTTGCTGGAACACATGCAGGGCAAGCGCTCACGCCAGCGCCTGGTGCGCAGCTTTGTGCGCGAAGAAGGCCAGGTGCGTTACATCAACTTCGTCGAGCCCGACATTGCCTTTGCCGAAGTAGGCACGCCCACCTGGGACGGCCTGCCGCTGGACCGCTACCTGTCGTTGCTGGACATGCTGAACCCGATGAACCGGCTTTGGTCGGACGGGCGCTGGAACAAGCTGACCGTAGCGCATGGCTGTTACTGGAAGAAGTGCAGCTTTTGCGATGTCTCGCTGGACTACATCTCTCGCTACGAAGGCGCCTCCGCCGCCACGCTGGTGGACCGCATCGAAGCCATCGTGGCCGAAACCGGCCAGACCGGTTTTCATTTCGTCGACGAAGCCGCCCCGCCCAAAGCCTTGAAGGCCCTGGCCGCCGAGTTGCAAGCGCGCCAAACCAGCATCAGCTGGTGGGGCAATATCCGCTTCGAAAAGTCCTTCAGCCCCGAGCTTTGCCAGCAGCTGGCGGACAGCGGCTGCATCGCCATCTCCGGCGGCTTGGAAGTTGCCTCCGATCGTTTGCTGAATCTGATGAAGAAGGGCGTCTCAGTCGAGCAGGTGGCTCGCGTCACCAAGGCCTTCACCGACTCAGGCATTCTGGTGCATGCCTACTTGATGTATGGCTTCCCGACCCAAACGGTGCAAGACACCGTCGATGCGCTCGAATATGTACGCCAGTTGTTCGAGCAGGGCTGCATCCAGAGCGGCTTTTTCCACCGCTTCGCCTGCACCGTGCATTCACCGGTGGGACGCGAGCCCGAGGCCTACGGCGTGACGCTACGGCCGCTGCCACCGGTCAGCTTTGCCAAGAACGATGTCGGTTTCATCGACCCGACCGGGGTGGATCATGACCGGCTCGGCCTGGCCCTGAAGAAGGCCATCTACAACTACATGCACGGCATCGGCCTGGAAGAAGACGTGCGCACTTGGTTCCCCTTCAAAGTGCCCAAGACCACGGTGGCGCGCCACCGCATTGCGCGAGCCTTGGCCACCCAAGGCTGAGGCTGAAACGCTCAGCAGGCCGCAGATTTCAGTGCTTGCTGAGCCACAAAGCCCTCGAAGCCGGTGAGCAGTTCATCCAACTGCGGGGAGGGTCCTTCTACCTGCTGCAAGGCCATCACGGCCGCTTCAAGCGTGGACAGCTGACCCGGCAACTGCGCTTTGCGAATGGCGTAGCGCGAGGGCGCCGTCGGGCTGAGCGAGAGGCGCGGCAGCTGCCGCAACAAGGGGTTCAGATGCAGCATCTTGCGGCTCTTGCGCCAGGTGGCGTCCAACAGGACCAAACGGGTGCAGAGCAGGCCGCCCGCCTCAGCAGGCGCAAACAAGGCTGGCGCATCATCGGCTTGCGCATCCGGCGGATAGAGCAAGCAAGTGCCGCCGCCAACCTCCGGCACAGCCAAGAGCCGCGCTAAATGCTCCGGCTCGAACTGTTCGCCCACCCAAACTTGGCAACGATGCAAGGACAGTTGCAAAAGCCGCACCGTGCCCTTGCTGTGATGCTGCTCCAGTGGATGCTGGAGCACCAAGAGCTCGACCCGGTTATCGACCGGTCGGACCCAGGCGCAAATGCAAGCCCTGAGCGGCCTCTGGCATTTCAGACATTGGGCGCGTGTCAGCCCAGCCGCTGTCTTCGCTGTGGTCGTCGCTGCGGTCTTCGTTTCTGAAGGATTCTTCAAGACGGGGCTCATGGGCCTGAATCATGGCACGGCTGTTTGCAGGGCGAATCGTCCCGCCGCCCAGCTTGCGATAGTGCGAGGAGGCCATGAATGCAGCCAAAGCCACGCCCAGCAACAAGGCCACCGTATTCAGCAGCCCCCACAAGGGTGGCTGATTGGCCGCGAACAACAAGACCGGCAAGGGCATCTCCACCGAGCTCTGTTGCTCAGACAGTTTGTACACGCCCCAAAGCAGACAAACAAACCAAGCCAGGCCGAGGCCTAAGAAGAACCAGGCCACCGTCGGACGGCGCCCACGCTTAGGCGAACGCACGGTCAGATAACTCCACAACAAGGCCAGCCCCAGCAGCAGGCTCGCGATCAAGCCGGCCTCGCCCATCACTGCCTGCGTGCTGCCACGGCTGACCAGTGCGTGCGGAAACACCTCGGTCGGCAACCTCACTTCGGCCAAAAGCCAAGCCAAGATCCAGGCGGCCAGGTAAAGCAAGATGCCAGAACACAAAGCCCAAGCTCGTCGGGTGCTGATCATGATGGGAAGGGGCTCCTGCTGCGTTCGCAAATCGTCGCTGCAATTTTCGCCCCGTCACCTTGAACTAGGGGGGTGTCGGGACCCCGGTCTCGGGGGGGCAAAACCGCGCCTGAGGCTCCAGGAGCCCACGCATTCAGGGGGTTCGGCGCTTTCGTAGCCGCTCAGGGCCGGAGCGACAAGGCGTCCAGGCGCGACTCGATGTCTCGCATCATCTGCCGGTAAGCAGGCCCGTCGACGCCGCCATAACGCTTCAAGAACTCGCGCTCACTCAAGAACTCGGGCAAATCAGCGACATTGGGCATGAAGGCCGCTTCCGGCTGGCCTTGGCTCATCAACGCTTGCAAACGCTCTGGCGCCGTCTCCGCAAACAGACCAAAACGGGTGCCGGCACGATCGGCAGCGATGTCGTTGAAACTGAATCCGCTGCCACCGCGTGAATCCGACAACTCCTTGTAGACGCCGATTGCATCGGCCAGCGGCCCGCCCCCTTCTAGCGCCAGCGCCGCAGAGACCAAGAAGTGCAGCGCGAAATCGTCGCGACCATTCAAGGTCACTTGCAATGGCATAGGCCGAATCCAGTTTTGAGCGGCTGGCATGACCCGCGCCCAGCTCTCGCCGACGGCGTACAACGCCAGGGTCAGCACGGCGGCGCGGTTCTCCGCCGCGGCCTGGGTGCCTTGGCCCGCACTGCGCTGCTGCGCCAGGGTGAACATCGGAGGCATCAAGGTCGCGAGCGACACCGCTTGCCCCGCCGGCAAAGTCTGCACCCAGCGTGCCAAATGGTCTTGATAGGCTTGAGCGCGCTGCTGCTCGCCCGCCGGCCAGAGGGAAGAAAGCACCCGCGCCATGCTGTCTTTTTGCCAGCGATAACGCACATGCATCAGTTCAGCGCTGAAACCGATGTGCTCCACCATGTCCACCGGAAGTTGCAACTCAAAGCTGGCGGGCAAAACCTCCAGGCCATGCCGCAGGGCTCGATTGGCGAGCCAGGCTGGCAAAGGCAAATGCCCGACCTGCAGCCGCTTGAAGCTTGGCAGGCCCTGACCCTCCGCCAGATCCGCCTGAACATTGAGCCAGACACTCAGCTGCGGTACGGCCAGACTGGCCTGCACCTGCGCCAGACCGGGGCTCAGTTTCATCTGCAGCGCGCCGCGGCCGTAAACACGGGCCGCCTGGCCGATCAAGAGATTCAAATCCTTTTCGCTGATGTTCAAAATGCGCTGCTCGCCGCCCTCCAGCTTGCGAGGATCGTTGCGCCGCGCAAAGTCCTTGGCCTGCTGGACATCGGCCGGCGCCAGCTCAGCCGCCATTGCCACCAAGGGTGCACGCTGCAGGCTCAAGGCCAGGCAGGCGGCCAGCGCCAGCAGCAGGGCCAAGCCCAGCCCCAGGGTCCAGCGTCCAATCAAAACAAGTCTCATGCCTCGCAGTCTGCCAGCAAAGCATGACTCGACGCCGCTGAACTGACCAGACAATGCGGACCATGTCCGTTGAAACCGCACCGTCAACCCAGCCGCGCATTTGGCCGCCCACCGAGGACGTCTTGTCAAGGCTGTTTGACAAGCACCGCCTGCAACGCGGCCGCTTGCTGCAGGGCCGCATCCAAGACCTGCAAGCAGACGCCCATGGCGCCAGCGCCCGGGTGCAGGGCAGTGGCGAACAGCTGTTCGAATTGGCGCTGCAAGGCCTGACCGGCAGTGATGGCCTGCCGCATTACAGCGCGTTGTGCAGTTGCCGCACCCGGCGTTTTTGCGAGCATGCCGCTGCCGTCATGCTCAAGCTGCAGACCGAGGCCGATGCGCCGCTGCGCGCCCATACCTTGCAGCGCTGGGCCGAGGCCTTGCGCCGCAAGGCCGGGCGCGAGGAATTGAAGGCGCTGCCTCGCTTGCCCGAGGCCGATGCCGCAAAACTGATGGACCTCTTGCTGGACGACGCCGCGCCGGCGCCCGCAGCTTTACCCGAAGCCACGCCAGCCCCAGCGCAAAAGGGGGAAGCCTTGCGCTTTCGCCCTCGCTTGACCCTGCGCACTCTGAGCCGGGGCGACGGACTGCTGGGTTTGGCGCCTGGGGGCAAGTTGGGACCGCGCGGCGATGCCGTCACCATCGCCCTGCTTGACTGGACCTACGCCGATGCCAGCGGCATTTGCTGGACCACCCCGGCTCCACGCACGCTCCTGAACAGCCGCCCTCCCTTGACGCAGGCGCTGGGCACGCGCCTGCTGGCCCGCGACCTGCCTGCCGAGGCCGAGGCACGCGACCAGCTCTGGAGCTCGGGCCTCTTGCCGCTGGACCCTGATTTGCTGCAATGGCGAGCCCCTCACTTGGGCGCCGGGCTGGAGCAGCCCTGGACGCTCTTGCAAGAGGACTTCTTTGCCGAGTTCTGGCTGCAGCGCGTGCCGGAGCTGGAAGCCCAAGGCTGGGCCGTGGTGGCGCAAGCCGGTTTTGCCCACCGTCCGGTGGCGGCCGAGGCCTGGCGCATCCAGATCCAACGCCTGAGCCTGCCGGCGCGCGAAGGCTCTTGGCTGGTGACCTTGGGGGTGGAGATCGAGGGCGAGTCACTGGACTTGGCGCCCATGATTGCCGATCTGCTGCGCCGCGATGGCCGCTGGCTGGACGCGGAGGCCATCGCCGCCATCGACGATGCGGCCATCATCATGCTGCACGCACCCGGCGGGCGCCGCATCGAAGCCCCGGCGGCCACGCTCAAGCCCATCGTGGCGGCCATGGTCGATCTGCTCAGCGACCCGAAGCGCCGCGAGGGCCCGCTGCCGCTGAGTGACTGGGATGTTTGCCGCTTTGATAGTCTGGACACCCGCGCCGGCTGGCAAATCCAGGGCGACGCCGACCTACGCCTGATGGCCCAGCGCCTGCGCGCCGCCGGCTCACCGCGGGCGCAAGCGCAGCCCGCGGGCCTGGGCCTGACGCTGCGGCCCTATCAGCTGGGTGGTTTGGCTTGGCTGCAATACCTGCGCGAGCAGGGCTTGGCCGGCATCTTGGCCGACGATATGGGCCTGGGCAAAACCGCTCAGGCGCTGGCCCATCTGCTGCTGGAGAAACAAGCCGGCCGGCTCGACCGACCGGCGCTGGCGATCTTGCCCACCTCGCTGCTGTTCAACTGGCAGGCCGAGGCCCAACGCATTGCGCCGGATTTGCGGGTCTTGGTGCTGCAGGGGCCCGATCGCGCGCAGCATTTTTCGCAACTGGCCCGCTACGACCTGGTGCTGAGCACTTATCCACTGCTGTGGCGCGATGCGGCCGTCTTGACGGCACAGCCTTGGCATCTCTTGATCCTGGACGAAGCCCAAACAGTCAAGAACGCCGGCAGCCGCGCTGCCGCCGCGGTGCGCAAGCTGCACGCCCGTCATCGCCTCTGCCTGACCGGCACGCCGCTGGAAAACCATCTTGGCGAGCTGTGGGCGCAATTCGACTTTTTGATGCCGGGCTTTTTAGGCGACGCACGCAGCTTCGCCAGGCTCTGGCGCAAACCGATTGAGGAGAACGGCGAGACGCTGCGCGCCCAGTTGCTGCAGCAGCGGGTGCGGCCCTTCATCCTGCGGCGGCGCAAGGAGGAGGTGGCGACCGAGTTGCCGGCCCTCAGCACCGTGACGCGACGGGTGCAGCTCTATGGCCAGCAACGCGATCTCTACGAAAGTGTGCGGGTCGCGGCCGACAAACAGGTACGCCGCGTACTGGAACGACGCGGCTTTGGCGGGGCGCAGGTTTCGGTTTTGGACGCCTTGCTGAAGCTGCGTCAGGTCTGTTGCGACCCCGGTCTGCTCAAAGGCATGGATCTACCGCCGGAAATGGAACGCGCCAAGCTGGAGCTGTTACGCGAAATGCTGCCCGAACTGCTCGCCGAGGGGCGGCGGGTGCTGGTGTTTTCGCAGTTCACCGAGATGCTGGGGCTGATCGAGGATGAGTTGCAGCGCCTGGGTCTGCCCTGGCTGACGCTCAGCGGCGCCACGCCGGTGGCGGCGCGGGCGGAGATCGTGCGACGCTTCCAAGCGCAGGAACTGCCTTTGATGCTGATCAGCCTGAAGGCGGGTGGGGTGGGCTTGAACCTGACGGCGGCCGACACGGTGATCCATGTCGACCCCTGGTGGAACCCGGCCGTGGAGGCCCAAGCCAGCGCGCGGGCGCACCGCATCGGCCAGGACAAGCCTGTGTTTGTCTACAAACTGGTGGTGGCCGGCAGCATCGAGGAACGGATGCTGGAGTTGCAAGCGCGCAAACTGGCGCTGGCGGAAGGAGTTTTGGGCAGTGACGCGGCGGATGCCAGCAAGTTCAGCGCACAAGACTTAGATCTGCTCTTGGCGCCGCTGGCAAGCGCTTAGCTTGCGGCAGCGGCTCCAAGGATGCACCACTAAGGTGCAAAAACATCAACGCTTGCGGTCGAAGCGGATGGCGCGAGCCAAGCTGCGGCGGTCGCTGCCGAAATTGCCGGCCTCAAAAGCTTCGTGCTTACGACCCTTGTTGTCGGCCTGCCACTCGGGGCAAGGCATGCGACGGGGCTGGGGTTCGGAAGAATGCTGCTGCGTTTTCATGGCTGTATCTGGCCTCGGTTACTACGACGGGGAGATTCCAACAATCCCGCTCCGTTTGCAGTGACAACGCAGGCTGTTTCAGCCCGGTTGACAAGGCAGCAAACTTTTTTCATGGAGATGGGTCCACTTGCTTGTCGCTGCGGCCTGCCGTTTGCGGTCTTTAATGTTCCTCTTGCCGAAGCCATCGGGGGCACGGTTCCGCTCATGTCCTCCGGCTCTGGCTGCGCCAGAGCCTCCCCCTTTACTTCGCTTCACCGTACCCCCGCCGCCCTCGGCGACTGTTCTTGCGCAACGACCAATCCTGCGGGAGCAGGACGGCTGGGCGCTCTGAACCGCGAGGTAAAGGAGGAGACCCGGGCGCAAGCCCGGGGCGGGGGACTGAGCTCGGACTCAAGGCGTCCTGAGGACGGCTTGAGCCTAGCGAAGGGCTGGTCCGCTGGACCAGACAGGAGCGGAATTACGCCCCCGACGGCGCTTGGCACCCGCTCACCGGCGAAGCTCAGCAAACTGCTAGCTCTGACCGCCCGCCATAAAGAAGTTGCAAAGGCCAGCATCACCGAGCCGCGTCGCCTGTTTGCAACGAGCAGCGGCGAAGGACCGCGCTTCGTGGCTATGCTTGGCAGCATGAGCATTCCGACCGACGCCCACCAGCGCCACGCGCACACCACCCTGGTGGCCTGCTTGTGTGCGGCTTGGTGCCGCACTTGTGACGCCTACCATGAGGTGATGGCGGACCTGCGGGCGCAGTTTCCTGATTACCGCTTCATCTGGGTCGATATTGAAGACGACGAAGAACTGGTCGGCGAGCTGGAGGTGGAGACCTTTCCGACCCTGCTGATCGGCGTGGGCGAGCAGCTGCGCTTCATTGGGCCGGTGACACCGCAGCTGAGCACCGCGCAGCGCATGATCAGCTCGGCGGTTGAGGCGCCCATGAGCCCAGCCAACCCCTCGGCCCAGGCCCTGCTGGTGAGATTGCAAAGCAGCTGCTGAAGGTTTGGCGCGCCAGCGTGGACAATTGCGGCTTCACAAAAGCCGCCAGCGAGACCAACGCGCCATGACAGTTCAACTCAAGAACGCCGCTTCCAAAGACAGCATCGCCATCACCGTGGTGGACCGGAACAGCTTTTCGGCCCTCGCGGCCAACTTGCCTACACCGACCCGCCATTGGCTGGCCACCTTGGGCTTCAACGGCGCGCCGGACAGCCATGCACTGATCCCCGGCCCGGACGGCAAGCTCGGCCAAGTATTTGCGGGCGTGGCCCATGCGGCCGATCCCTTTGCCTTGTCGGCCCTGCCGCAAGCCTTGCCTGAGGGGCGCTATCACCTGAGCGACGACGGACTGCAGCTGCAGCATGAACAAGCGGCCCTGTCCTGGGAACTCGGCGCCTATCAGTTCGATTTGTACAAAGCGCGCCGCCGCGCGCCGGCCGAGTTGCTGCTGCCTGCAAGCGGTGACGCACAGCGCGGGCTGGCCTTCGCCACCGCCATGTGCGCCACTCGCGACCTTGTCAACACGCCGGCCGAACATATGGGCCCGGAAGAACTGGCCAAAGCCGCTCAGCTGATTGCCAAACAACATGGCGCGCGCTTCAAACAAATCGTCGGCGACGATCTGCTGAAACAGAACTTCCCGGCCATCCATGCGGTGGGCCGCGCCTCCACACGTGCGCCGCGCCTGATCGAGCTGAATTGGGGCAAGGCCGACGCGCCGCTGCTGAGCATCGTCGGCAAGGGTGTCTGCTTCGACACCGGTGGCCTCGACATCAAGGGCGCCGAAGGCATGCGCCAAATGAAGAAAGACATGGGCGGCGCCGCCAATGCCCTGGGCCTGGCCGCGCTGGTCATGGCTTTCAAGCTGCCGGTGCGCTTGCAAGTGCTGATTCCGGCGGTTGAAAACGCTATCTCGGGGAACGCCTACCGCCCCGGCGATGTGATCAAGACCCGCAAGGGCCTGCACATCGAAATCGGCAATACCGATGCCGAAGGCCGCGTGGTGCTCAGCGATGCCTTGGCCTATGCCTCTGAGGGCAAGCCGGCCCTGATCATCGACCTGGCCACGCTGACCGGTGCCGCTCGCGTAGCCTTGGGCGCGCATCTGCCGGCCCTGTTCAGCAAGCACTTTGACACCGCCCGCGATCTGATGGACTTGGGGCTGAAGCTGGACGACCCGATGTGGCATATGCCGCTGTGGGCGCCGTACAAAGAGAACATCGCCAGCTCGATTGGCGACATCGTCAACACCGGCCGCACGGCCCTGGGCGGCGCCATCACGGCGGCCTTGTTCCTCGAATACTTTGTGCCCGAACACCAGGACTGGCTGCACATCGACCTGTTCGCCTGGAACGACAGCGCCCGCCCTGGCCGTCCGGTGGGTGGCGAGGCTCAGACCATCCGCACCCTGCTGGCCTATCTGGAGCAGCGCTTCCCGGCTGTCACCAAAGCTGCCTGATCCGGCTACGGATTTTTCACCTCAATTTGTAGGCATGGGGGCCGAAAAACGCTAAGGTGCTGTTTCATCAGCACTTGGCGTTTCTTTCCCTCAGTCGCGCAGGCGCCTGCTCCGCGAGGCCCCCTTTAGACCTACAAAGGAATTGAGATGAACAAAAAGACTGGCTTGACCCTGGCCCTAGCACTGGCCTTGAGCGGTATCACGGCCTTGAACGCGCGGGCTGCCGAAGGCGGCGCCACTGAAGAACAGGCAGTGGCCATGGTCAAAAAAGGCGTGGCCTTCATGAAGGCCAATGGCAAGGACAAAGGCTACGCCGAGATCTCCAACAAAGCCGGGCAGTTCATCTTTCAAGACCTGTACTTGGTAGCCTACGGCCTCGACGGCACGGTGCGTGCCCATGGCGCCAATATCAAGATGGTCGGCAAGAACTTGATCGACCTCAAGGATGTGGACGGCAAGGCCTTCGTCAAAGAGCGTGTGGAAATGGCTGCCAGCAAAGGCAGCTTCTGGCAGGACTACAAGTTCACCAACCCCGAAAACAAGAAGATCGAACCGAAGCGCATGTATTGCGAAAAATACGAGGACATGGCCATCTGCGGCGGCATCTACAAGTGAGTTTCTAGCGGGCCAAAGACGTCCGCACTCAGGGAGAGACGCATGAAACTTGCTTACAAGCTTGTCGCCGCCCCGGCTTTGACCGCGCTGGTCGTGTTCACCGCCGGCCAAGTCAATGGCTGGATTCAAAGCCGCGCCACCGAGGCCAACCGGGCCACGTTGGATGCCCAGCTGAACGACTATCGAACCCTGTCCAGCGCGCAAGAGCGGCTGGCACAAATCCACACCGGTGTGTATCGCACCGTGTCCTTGATTGCCTCGCTGGACGATGCCCAGGTCAAGACCTTTCGGTCCGATCTGGTACGCCAACTCGACAGCGTTCAACAAGTCGCCGCCAAACTGGGGCAAGCCCGAAGCGCCGATGCGAACGACAGCCAAATCACCACCTCGCTGAACGCGCTCAAGCAGGGCATGGCCAAGTATCAGAAGCAGGCCGACGAGGCCATCGATCTGTCTTCGGTCGATCCCAACACCGGCATCGCGGCCATGCAAAGTGCAGATAGCACCTTTGCCACCGTGACCGAAACCATGCGCGACATGGTCAAGCATGTGGAAGCAGGCTCGGCCGAATCGGTAAGCGCCGCGGATCGCCGCTCGGAGCAGCTGAGCTGGCTGATGGCTGCTGTGGCCCTGGTGTGCGCCAGCGCTGCGGTGGGCTTGTCTTGGATGATGTTGCGCAATGTGGCCCAAGAGCTGGCGCGCGCAGCCGGCATCGCCGCGCAAGTGGCGGGCGGCAATCTGGCCATCGCGGCCCACAGCGAGCGTCAGGATGAGGTCGGTGATTTGGTGCGCTCGCTCGGCGCCATGAGCGAACAATTGGGTAACTCGATGCGCACCGTGATGAGCGCTTCCGACTCGATCCGTCATGCCAGCACCGAAATCGCCACCGGCAATCAAGACCTGAGCCTGCGCACCGAGCAAACCGCGGCCAATCTGGAAGAGGCTGCGTCCTCGATGGAGCAGCTAACAGCGGGCGTCAAGCAGGCGGCCGAGTCGGCCCGCGAGGCGAATCGTCTGGCTTCATCGGCGGCGCAGGTCGCGGCGCGCGGCGGTGCGGTGGTGGCGCAAGTGGTCTCAACGATGGAAGACATCAACACCAGCTCCCGAAAGATCGGCGACATCATCGGCGTGATCGACAGCATTGCCTTTCAAACCAATATCCTGGCCTTGAACGCTGCCGTCGAAGCCGCCCGGGCGGGTGAGCAAGGGCGTGGTTTTGCCGTCGTCGCCAGCGAAGTGCGCTCTTTGGCCCAGCGCAGCGCCTTGGCGGCCCGCGAGATCAAAACCATGATCAATGCCTCGGTCGAGAAGGTCGAGGGCGGCTCGCGCCTGGTAGCCGACGCCGGCTTGACGATGAACGAGATCGTGAGCAGCGTGCAGCATGTCTCCGACATCATCGAAGAAATCTCGCGCGCGGCACATGAGCAGTCCGACGGCATCGGCAATGTCAACGCCTCGGTGGCCCAACTCGATCAAATGACCCAGCAGAACGCGGCCCTGGTGGAGCAGTCCGCCGCTTCGGCCGAAAGCGTCAAAGAGCAAGCCGTCAAGCTCGCCGAGGTGGTGCACGCTTTCAAGCTGAGTTAGTTGGACTCGGCCCGAATCCAGGCGGCCGCCTTTTCCGCAATCATCAGCGTTGGCGAATTGGTGTTGCCGCTGGTGATGGTCGGCATGACGCTGGCGTCCACAACGCGCAAACCGACCACGCCGCGCACCCGCAAGCGGCTGTCAACCACCGCCATTTCATCCGTCTCCCGGCCCATCTTGCAGGTCCCGACCGGATGGAAGATGGTGGTGGCGATATCGCCGGCGAGACGCCGCAAGTCCGTCTCGCTTTGGAACTGCAGGCCGGGTTTGTATTCCTGCGGCTGAAAGGCCGCCAGGGCCGGCTGCGCGACGATCTGCCGGGTCAGGCGCAGGCTGGCAGCGGCCACTTGCAGGTCTGCCTCGGTGCTGAGGTAGTTGGGCGCGATCAGCGGCGCTTGTGCGGGGTCGGCGGAGCGAATCTGCACGCTGCCACGGCTGCTGGGGTTCAGATTGCAAACACTGGCCGTGATGGCGTTGAAGGCGTGCAAGGGCTCGCCGAAGGCGTCCAAAGACAACGGCTGCACGTGGTATTCGAGATCAGGCCAGGTTTTGTCCGGGCTGCTGCGCGTGAAGGCACCCAGCTGCGAAGGCGCCATGCTCATCGGGCCGCTGCGCTTGAGCGCATATTCCAAGCCAATCAGCGCTTTGCCCCAGAGACTGGCCGCACGGGTGTTCAAGGTCGGCGTGCCTTGTACCTTGAAGACGCTGCGGATCTGCAGATGATCTTGAAGGTTAGCGCCCACGCCCGGCAAAGCTTGCTGAAGCTCGATGCCATGGCTTTGCAAGAGCGGCGCCGGCCCTAGACCTGAGAGCTGCAAGATCTGCGGCGAGCCAATGGCTCCGGCGGCCAAGAGCAACTCGCCCCCCGGATTGAGCTGAACTTTTTCTAGGCCTCGAGGCGTATGGACCTCGGCGCCCGTGCAGCGCAAGTGGCCGTCCTCACGCGCGAGCAAGAGGCGCCGCACGGTCGCACCGGTCCAGAGCTCAAAGTTAGGCCGCCCATAGCAAAGGGGGCGCAGAAAAGCCTTGGCCGTGTTCCAGCGCCAGCCGCGGCGCTGATTGACCTCAAAGTAGCCCACGCCCTCGTTGCTGCCGGCGTTGAAGTCATCAGTGGCCGGAATGCCGGCCTGCTCAGCGGCGCGGGCAAAGGCGTCCAGCACCTCCCAGCGCAGGCGCTGGCGCTCTACCCGCCATTCGCCGCCATGGCCATGCGTGGCACGGAAAGCCTCAGACGCAGCGCCGGGCGCATCCAAGCGCCAGTGGTTCTCATGCTGCTTGAAGAAGGGCAGGCACTCGTCCCAGCGCCAGGCGGGGTCAGATGTTGCCTCAGCCCACTGGTCGTAGTCGCGCGATTGGCCGCGCATATAGATCATGCCGTTGATGCTGGAGCATCCGCCCAAAACCTTGCCGCGTGGGTAACGGAGCTGGCGGCCGTTTAAGCCGGCTTCGGCCTCGGTCTGAAACATCCAGTCGGTGCGCGGGTTGCCGATGCAATGCAAATAGCCCACCGGCACATGAATCCACAGATAGTCATCACGCCCGCCGGCTTCCAGCAAAAGCACCCGCTTGCTCGGGTCGGCCGACAAGCGGTTCGCCAACAGGCAACCCGCCGTGCCGGCACCGACGATGATGAAATCGAACACGGGTTCAGTTGCCGATGTGCGAAGCCAGCACCGGGAAGAGTTTGATCAAGCCGTCTGCCAACAATTCCACCGCCAGCGCCGCCAGGATCAAGCCCATCAAGCGGGTCATGATGTTGATGCCGGTCTGGCCCAGCGCGCGGGCGATGCGCCCGGCCATGGAAAACACCGCAAAAGTCACCAGGCCCACCACCACGCCATAGCCCACCAGCACGGCCAACTCCCACCAGTGGCGGGTCTTGTCGGCGTAAATCACCATGGTCGAGATGGTGGCCGGGCCGGTCAGCAGCGGGATGGTCAACGGCACCACCGCGATGCTGGCGCCGGCGCTGGCTTTGTCGACGCCCTCGGACAAATCTTCCTTGCGGGACTCGGCCGGTTGGGCGTTCAGCATCTGGATGGAGCTGATCAGCAGCAGCGTGCCGCCGCCCACCTGGAAGGAGGCCAGCGAGATGCCAAAGAATTCAATCACCTTCAAACCCAGAATGGAGCTGACCGCGATGACCACAAAGGCTGTGAAGGCGCTCACCCGTATCGTGTGCTTGCGCTCAGCCCGCGACAGTCCGCTGGTGAAGTGAATGAAAAAAGGCACGACTCCCACCGGGTTGACGATGGCGAGCAGGGCGACCAGAGGCTTGTAGATGTCCATGCCCGCCATTGTGCGGTGACGAGGCTGCCGCGTCGCTCGGGTTGCTACTAGCTTGAGGCTGAAGTCGTCACGGCCAGCGCACGCAAATAGTCCAAACCCCGCGCCGCGCGTGGGCCGTACCAGCTGAGCAACTCACCATCCACCAATTCAACCTTGGCCTGCGGGCACAAAGCCTGCGCCACCGGCAGGTGCTGCGCCTCGAAGCGATAAGGTTCGGAGCTGAGCAGCACCCGGTCGATCTGAGCCAGCCAGGCTTCATCGCCACGCAGTATTGGATAACGTGCCGCACCCGATTCGCCGCCCCAAGTTTCCGGCCAGCTTTGCCAGCCGACTTCGGCCAACATGCGGGCGATATAGGTGTCGCGCGCCACGGTCATCCAAGGCTCGCGCCAAATCAGGTACAGCACGCGCTGCGCCGGCCAGTTGGTCGCACGACAGGCTTGCAAGGCCGCGTTCAACTCAGCACTCAATTGCTCACAGCGCTGCGCCACGCCAGCCACCGAGGCAAAAGCCTCTTTCATATGCGCCAGCAAGGCGAGGTTGTCTTCCGGCGACTGCGGATGCGTGACCAAGACCTCGGGCACAAACTCGCGCAAGGCCTCAAAAGTCTCGCGCCGGTTTTCGTCCACATTGACGATCACATGGCTGGGCGCCAGGCGCCGCAGCTTGGCAAGATTCACATCTTTAGTGCCGCCCACCTTGGGAATCGCCGCCACTTCTGCAGCCGGGTGGATGCAAAAGCCGGTGCGCGCCACCAGATAAGGCCCCAAGCCCAAGGCCAGCAATAACTCGGTGATGCTGGGCACCAAGCTGGCGATGCGCAAGTCGCTGGGGCCTGTCTTCATCAAAGCGCCGCGTCTTCAGACACGGCATCCTGCAAGGCCAGAAAGACGGCGCAGCAAGCGCGCAGATAGACCAGCGTGGGCAAAACCAGGGCCACAGCAAAGACCACACCGCCGCCCACCAAGGCCGCCATGCCCAGCGGTGTGGCCGCCACCGGCGCACCGGCCGCACCCAGGCTGCGCAGGCCGTAGCCGAACAAACCCGCCATCAATTGCTGGGCCGGCACATCGATGCCCACCGCCCAGACCATCAGAAAAGCCATCACCCGACCGCCGCTGAGCACGACGAAGCTGACGGCCGCGCTGACCAAGCCGGTGACCAAGAAAACCGCCGCCATCAAGCCCGCGGCTTCCAAGGGCCCGTAGCGCCATTGCTGCCAGAGCAGGCGCAGCGTGCTCTTGACCGTCTGCCCCGCCCAGAGGGACGGCCCCGTCAAAGGCCCAACCAGCAAGGCAATGCCGAAAGCAATCACCCCCAGCAAGATCACACCGATCGGCACCAAGACCGCAAACAAAGGCGCGCCGATCCAGGGCAGCTTGACGGCCCAGAGCAGGCCCAACAAAACGCCCAAGACCAGCAAGCCTGCCGACAACACAGCCGCCACGCACAGCAGCACTCGCGGCGCGACGCGCAGAGAGTCATAAAACGCATCGACCAGGTCGCGCACCGGACGCCCGCGCGCTTGATCCATCAGGAGCAGGCCGGTGGTATTCACACCCAGGAAGGCCAGCACCAAACCTGCAGCGACCCAGATCACACCCCAGGTGCTGTCGCCTTTGGCCAAGGCCGACTCGGCCGAAGCCAGCATCAGACCCGCCAGACAAAAAGCACTGAGCAGTGCATACAAAGCCTGGCCGTTGCGCGGCGCATCCAGGCTGGCGAGCACGCGATTGAGCGCGTGAAGAGAGAGTTTGTGGGCCATGGCGGCCATCATAGCCAGCGGCAGTTGGCGAATTTCCAGGGCAAATTCAAGCCTCACCGGCCATTTGCGCGCCGCCGCGGACGCCTATCGCACGTTTGGAGCGCTAGGGTTTTTTCTATCTGCTAAAAAACAACATTTATCCCCCTTGCGGTGGGCGAGGCTAGACCCATCGCCCATAATCGTTTACCTGTGTATGGAAGCCGCACCTTCGCTTGAATGGTTCAGGATGGGTTGAAGCTCCACATGGTTTTTTTGGTATTTGAAAGGGCTTCCCCATGGGAAACAAGCTTTACGTCGGCAATCTTGCCTATAGCGTGCGCGACGAATCGCTGCATGAAGCGTTCTCGCAATTCGGTCAAGTGACCTCTGCAAAGGTCATGATGGACCGTGACACTGGCCGTTCCAAGGGCTTCGGCTTTGTGGAAATGGGCTCTGATGCGGAAGCACAGACAGCCATCAACGGCATGAACGGCCAAGACCTCGACGGTCGCGCCATCGTGGTGAACGAGGCTCGTCCTCGTGAAGAGCGTCCAGGCGGCTTCGGCGGCGGTGGCCGTTCGGGTGGCGGCGGCTTCGGCGGCGGCCGTTCGGGTGGCGGCGGCTACGGCGGCGGCGGCGGTGGTGGTGGCGGCTACGGTGGTGGCGGCGGCGGTTACGGCGGCGGCGCTGGTGGTGGCCGTTCCGGTGGCGGCGGCTACGGTGGCGGCGGTGGCCGTTCCGGTGGCGGCGGCTTCGGCGGCGGCGGCCGTTCGGGTGGCGGCGGCTATTAATCAGCCCTCCCTCGCACAGCGATAAAAAGGCGCCCTCGGGCGCCTTTTTTCATGCGCGCCTCAGTTCGAGGCTCAAGGCTGGAAGGCCAGGCTGAGCTTGGCGAACAACTCGGTATTGCGGCGATCGGCTGGCCGCTCACGCGCCGAAACCAAGCCCAGACTCAGCATCCGAGACAAGCCGATGCGGTGCTGAAACACCAGCGACAAGTGGCTCGAGCTGTCCTCAGCGCCCAGCAAGCTCGGCTCCTCATGGCGCTGATACCAAGTACCTTGGGCAATGGCACGCAGCGAGTCCTGCGCGCTGAGATGCAAGACCGCCAGGGTCTGCGCATTGCGCTCGGTGAAGCTGCGGCCGCCACCGGGCCGGTCCACATAACTCTGCCCCAGTTGCTGCTCCAGCTCCAGCCACCAGCCCAACAGCAAGGGGCTGCGCAGCTTGGCCTGCAACAGCAAGCTGGCGCCACGCCCCAGCCTGTCCGCCTCCACATCCAGCCGCTGGCCCCAACTCAACTCGGCAGAAACGAAGGTCAACCAGGCGTTTGGATTGGACTCAAGGCCCAGGTTCAAGGTGCGCGGCGCATGCAAGCGCCCGCCAGTCTTGGCGCGCTGTTGGTCCAGACCCAAATAGCCCCAAGCACCGCTATTGCGGGCCGCTGCTAACCAAAAACCTGGATGGACTTGACGCTCGATCAGCTCGCCGCCCAGCACGCCCAAGGGCGCATCCGCCAGCGTCTGCGACTGCGTCATATGAAGCTGCAACTCCAGCTCATGCGCCTGAAAACGAGACCATTCGCCCAGCGGCGCCAAGCTCTGGGAGGGCAGCCTGCGGTGCACATTCATACCGATCCGCCGAAACCCTGACTGGCTGACAAAGCCGTTGTCATTGGCAAAGCGCGGCGCCACCTCTTCAAGCTGGGCGGTGTTGTTCCAGTCCTCGGTACGGTGGCGCCATTCCAACCAGAACTTGTGACCGGACTCCGCCTGAATCCGCTGAGCCTGGCCGTTTGCATCAAAGCCTGCCGTGGTACTGGAGGCCAACACATGTCCACGCAGCAAATCACTACTGCCCACAGGCAGCGCAAAGTCGCTGCCGATGACTTGATTGATGCCGTCGCGACCATAGTCGCGTTGCGAGGCCAGCAAGGCCAAGCCCAAAGCTTGCTCACCCACGTTGAGCTGCATACGGCCACGCGCAAAGCTGGCTTGGGAGCGCCCCTGCTGCGCATAGCTTTGCGTCGCATAGGCACTCGGCCGTCGAATCTGGCCACCGCCCACATCACGCAAGCTCAGCAAGGTCGCCTCGGCCTCGGCGCCACGCCAAGTCGCCCGCAAACCCCAGTCGGGGTCGGTGATGGCACGCGAGTAAAAAGCCGCCAGGCTTTGCTGCTGCTCGTTCTGCTCCGATTGGCTTTGCCCGACCACATCGGTGCTTTCCAAGAAGAAGGCACGCTTCTCTTGCACGCTGAGTGCGAAGCGGGTGTTGCCGGCCAGCTGAGGTGTGTCCAGCTCCACTTGAGAGAAGTCCGGATTCAGCGTCGCATCGATCACCCAATCGGCACGTGGCCGCCACTTCATCTCCAGCCCCAGGGAGAGCTCGCGCTTGCGGCTTGAACCCGCTGGATCCGACTCGCGCTCGCTGCGAAAGGTCAACTCAGGACGCAGGCTCAAGAACGAACGCTCACGCACCTGTTCCACCAAACCACCCAGCCCCTCCAAGGGCTGCAACTCAGCAATGAAGCTGAGCGCCTCCTTGGTCAAAGGCGCGCTTACCACCAGGGTGCTGGCCTCACGCGGCATGCTGCGCGTCACCATCAAACGCCAGGGCACGCCATCGGCATAGGGAAAGCGCAAGGCCGCCAAGGGCCAGCGCAGTTCGACGCTGTAGCCGTCGGGCAATCTTTGCACGGCGGCCTGCAGATCGAAGTCAGGCGCAAAGTCCTCGCTGTCGTCGTCGGCGCTGAACACGCCATCCGCCAGCACACCGGCCGCGCTGATACGCACAAACTGCGCCGAGCGCCGCTGGCCCACCGGGTCCAGCACCACCGAAACAAAGTCCTGATCACGCCGGACCTTGTCGCGCCGTGACAAGGGCGCGCGGATCAACTCCGGCGCCGGGTCATAAGCGCGGATGCCGAACACCAGCGCATCGTCCAGCACCAAGACCTGCACCGTGGTGCGCATCGGTGCGGGGCGCTTGTCTTCAGGCAGGAACTGTACGAACTGGTCAAACAGCGGCGCGCGCTGCCAGACCGCTTCATCGAGCTTGCCGTCGACTTGCGGCAAAACTTCGCCCGGTTTCAGGCGCAAAGCCTCGATGCCGGCCTGCGCCTCGCAAGGCAGCCAACAGCCCCAAGCCAGGGCCAGAGCAAAAACAATCGATTTCATGAGAGCAAAAAAGGAGGCAGGCAGCCCCTCCACGCTCGCTTGCACAAACACGAGGGGACGGGGTGTGCTGATCAAACCATCAAGCCCGATGCGCCCGCGCCTTCAAGGCACAAAGCAACAGGGGGGCCACAGAGGCCATAGGGGCCAAAAGAGACCATTCGATGCACGAACGCGCGGTTCGGCCATCGAAGCTGGCCCTTAGCAGGGGTGAAGTACCTTGATCATGTTGACCTCCTTGGCCGACGCAGCAGCGGTCGGCGAGTTTCGCGGCCGCAGTGTAGCCCAAGCCGGGGCGCGCATCCAAGCGCCCCGCGTCTTACTGGCTTTGCCTATGCTTGCGCGGGCGCCCGACCAAGAGCCGATCAAACAATGCATTCGGCAGCAAGCGCAAAAGCCTGGCCACCACGCCCATCTGCCAGGGGATGACGCGGAAGCTAACGCCGGCCGTGATGGCCTGAAAAGCCCGCTCGGCAAAGTCCTGCGGGCGCATCAAGAAAGGCATGCGATAGCGGTTCTCACGGGTCAAGGGCGTGTCGATATAACCCGGCGCAATCGTCACCACTTTGACGCCGTATGGTCGGCATTCGCCGCGCAGGCTCTCGCAATAGCTGATCACCGCCGCCTTGCTGGAGCAATAAGCGGCGTGGCCCGGTAGGCCGCGAATGCCGGCCACACTGGCGATGCCCACCAAGGCGCCGCTGCCGCGCGTCTGCATCGGCGTGATGAAGGGCTGGAAGGTCGCCGCCATGCCCAGATTGTTGGTGGCGTACACGCGCTGCATCACGTCTAGGTCTTCGCGAATCGCGCTGTCGATGCCGATGCTGATGCCGGCGTTGGCGATCACCACCTCGGGCAGGCCTTGTGCGGCCATGCACTCACGCCCGGCCGCCGTGATCTGCTCCATATCACTGACATCGGCCGCGTAGACGCGGTAACGATCGGCGCTCAAGCCCTCGGCTTCGGCCCAAGTCTGCAACTCGGCCGGGCGTCTCGCCACCAAGGCCAAGCGCCAGCCGGCGCGGTAGTACTGCAGCGCCAGGGCCTGGCCGATGCCGCTAGAAGCGCCCGTTAGGAAAACCAGGCCACTCATGGCCGAGCCCCCTTGCTGGCCGGCGGAGGATCAAAGCGCGCTTGGCTGCGGCCGCTAAAAGTGAGCTGAGCCGTCAGACGATTGAACTCAAAGTTCTGCACCTGCATTTCTCCCCCCGCATGGCTGAGCCGCACCGGCAAATGCGAGCGCAAGATCTCGGTGTTCGCAAAGGCTTGCAGAAAATCACCGCGCACCTCCAGCTTAGGCGCCGACTGCAAGCCGCCGCCCGAGGCATTCATCTCATAACGCTGCACATGAACGTCACCCAGCAATTGGATTTCACTGGCATCGCCATTGCTGATGGCTCGATTGGCCGTGGCCACGATCAAGCCGCCATCGCTGCCATAGCTGCGCAGACGAATGCCCTCGATCTCCAAGGTGTCGGTGTCGGGATAGTGGCGCAGCTCGCTGCCAGCGATATAGGCACGCATCTGCCCATCGCTGCCAATGCGCTGCAGGTCAAAGCCGCTCATGTGATAGTCAGGCTCGTGGCGCGGCACCCGCACTTCAGCCTCGCCTTCCGGTTTGGGCGAGTTCTTCACCAACCACCAAGTTCCGGCGGCCAACAAGGCCATGCACAACAGCGGCAGATAGGCGAACAGCGCCGACTGCAAGTGCCACACCCAGGGCTGCACCGGGCGGCCGCCCGAGGCGGGCAAGGGCGGCGCAAGCGGCGCCCGTTTCGGCATCAGCGAACGCCTCCGTCGAGCGTATCGAGATGGCCGTTCAAGAGCGCGGCGTAACGACCGCAAGCCTGCAGCATCAGGTCACAGCACTCACGCGCCGCGCCATGGCCGCCGGCCGCCTGGGTGATGTAGTGCGCCACCGCCTTGACCTCGGCATGCGCCTGAGCCGGCGCACAGGCAAAACCGGCGCGGGTCATCAGGGGCAGATCGGGCCAATCGTCGCCCATCGCCGCCACCTCGGACCATTGCAGGCCCAACTGGTCCAACAAGGGCTGGGCCACAGCGTACTTGTCTTTGGCGCCATAGACCGCATGACGCAGGCCCAGATCGGCCACCCGGCGCCGCACCGCGGGCGAGTCTCGCCCGGTGATGATGATGGGCGTGATACCGCCCTGGTCCAACAGCTTCAAACCATGGCCGTCGAGCGTCGAGAAAGCCTTGAAGCTCTCGCCCTGCTCACCGATGTAGATGCGGCCATCGGTCAGCACGCCGTCCACATCAAAAATAGCCGCCTTCAGGCCCAAGGCACCGCCTTGCGCCAGCAGCAAAACCTCGGGCGCAAATCTCAAAGCCGTTTGAATGCTCATCATCAAATGACCTTTGCGCGCATCAAATCATTGATGGTGATGGCGCCGAGCAAATGCCGCTCGGCATCGACCACCAAGACTACGGTGATGCGGGCGGCTTCCATCAAGTCGGCCGCATCAACCGCCAGCGCATCGGCCGAGACGGTCCGCGGATTCTTTGAGGCCACATCGGCCGCGCTGAGGCTGCGCAAGTCCTGACCCCGCTCGACCAGACGGCGCAAATCACCATCGGTGAAGATACCGGCAACCCGGTCCTGGGCATCGACCACGATGGCCACACCCAGCGCCTTGGCCGACATCTCGCGCATCATCTCGGTGAAGGGCGTGTCGGCCTCCACGCGAGGCAAATCATCACCGGCGCGCATCAAATCGCGCACATGGGTCAGCAGCTTGCGGCCCAGGGCACCGCCGGGGTGGGAGCGCGCAAAGTCTTCGGGCTTGAAGCCGCGCGCATCCAGCAGGGCCACGGCCAGCGCATCACCCAGCGCCATCTGTGCGGTGGTGCTGGCGGTGGGCGCCAGATTCAAGGGGCAGGCTTCCTCGGCCACGGCGCTGTCCAGCACGATGGTGGCATGACGGGCCAGGCTCGATTCAGCACGGCCTGTCATCGCCACGATGGTGACGCCCAAGCGCTTGAGCACCGGCAGCACGACGTTCAATTCATCGCTCTCGCCCGAGTTCGACAGCGCCAGCACCACGTCCTTGGAGGTCACCATGCCCAGATCGCCATGGCTGGCTTCACCCGGATGCACAAACAAAGCCGGGGTGCCGGTCGACGCCAGGGTGGCCACGATCTTGCGCCCCACATGGCCGCTCTTGCCCATGCCCATCACCGCGACCCGGCCGCTGCAGTTCAAGACCGCTTGCACCGCTTGCGCAAAGGCGTCGCCCAGGCGGGGGCCAAGATCGCTCAGGGCTTGCGCCTCGATGGCCAGCGCCTTGCGTGCAGCGGAGACCGCGCGCGCGGCGTCAAATGTGGGAGCTTGCGTCATGGTGGGAAGTATATCGAGGGGGTGCTCTTCAAGCGGGGCGCAAGGCCGGCGCCACCGCTGAGCCCACCGGAGTGCCTGCTATGCTGCGCTCGCTTTCTAACAAGAGGGAGAGGGTGTCAATGCGCAGCAGGATCTCGGGTCTGCTTGTCTGGATACTGGCCAGCTTCAGCGTGGCGCCAGCACTTGCCGCTGAGAGCGCTTCTTGGCACTTTGTCACCGAGCCTTTTCCGCCCTACACCTATGAAAGCAAAGGCCGGGCCGCCGGCCCCATGGTCGACGTGCTGGAGGCGGTCTGCGCGCAGCTCAAGCGCAGTTGCAAGATCGAGGTCTTGCCCTGGCGCCGCGGACTGCGCTTGGCCCAGAAGGGCGAGGTCGACGGTATCTTCACGATTCTGGACACGCCCGAGCGGCGCAGCTTCTTCCACATCAGCTTGCCGGTGATCGATGCCCGTTACAGCCTGTTCGCCCAAGCGGGTGCGGACTTCCGCTTTGAAGGCGATCGTCAGCAACTGAAGGGGCGAACCATCGGCGTCTACGGCCCCTCCGGCAGCTCCTATGCGCTGGACCAGTTGATCGAGGGCGTGGTCGAGGTTCAAAAGGTGATCGAGTACGACAACATCACCGTGTTGCGCAAACTTGCGGCTGGGCGCTACGGGCCGCTGGGCTTGGTGCTCATCAATGAAGCGGTTGGCTTGCACCTGATTCGCTCTGAAAAGCTGTCCGGCCTGCAAGCGGCAGGCACCGTCAAACAGTTCAGTTATGCCTTTGGACTGAACCGCGCCCGTGTCTCAACGGACGATGCCAAGGCCTTCGACGCCGCCTTGTCCGGCCTGTGCAGCAGTGGCCGCACCGCAGCATTGTTGAAGCCCTATGCCCTGCCGGCGGCGGCCTGCAAGCATTCCTGAAGAACCTCCTCGCTACGGCGCTCGTGCCCGCATGAAAAAAGGCCACCCGAGGGTGGCCTTTTGTTTACCTCAGTCCCTTAAGACATCAAGGATAGAGACCGCGCTCTTCGCGCGCTTCCAGCACGCGGGTGCAAGCCACCACGAAGGCTGCGGTGCGCAGGCTGATGCGGTGCTGCTCCGACACATCCCAGATGTGCTTGAAGGCGCCGGTGATGATCTTGTCCAGGCGGACATTGATTTCGTCTTCGGTCCAGAAGAAGCTGCTGAAGTCTTGCACCCACTCGAAGTAGGACACGGTCACGCCGCCCGAGTTGGCGATCACGTCCGGCACCACCACGATGCCACGGTCCGCCAGCACGGCGTCGCCGTCCGGCGTGGTCGGGCCGTTGGCGCCTTCCAGCACCAGGCGGGTTTGCAGGCCCTCGGCGCGCTCTTTGCTGATCTGGCCTTCCAGCGCAGCCGGGATCAGGACATCGCTCTTGACCTTCCAGAAGTCTTCGTTGGCGATCTTGTCGCCGCCGCTGAAGCCGCCCACGCCGCCGGTCTTGGCCACATGGTCGAGCAGGTTTTGCATATCAAAACCGCGCTCGTTCAGGATGGTGCCGGTGTGGTCTTGCACGCAGACGATGCGCGCGCCGCTGGCCGCGAACAGCTTGGCCGCGATGGAGCCCACATTGCCGAAGCCTTGCACGGCGATGCGAGCGCCTTCCATCTCGATGCCCAGACGGCGCATCGCTTCACGACCGATCACGAAGACCCCACGGCCGGTGGCTTGCACACGGCCCAGCGAACCGCCCAAGGCGATGGGCTTGCCGGTGACAACACCGGTCGCGGTGGCGCCGACGTTCATCGAGTAGGTGTCCATCATCCAGGCCATGATCTGGCCATTGGTGTTGACGTCGGGCGCAGGAATGTCCTGCTGCGGGCCAATGATGATGCCGATTTCGCTGGTGTACCGGCGTGTAACTTTTTCCAGTTCTTTTTGCGAGAGCTGCTTGGGATCCAAGCGGATGCCGCCCTTGGCGCCACCGTAAGGCAGGTTGACGGCCGCGTTCTTGATCGTCATCCAGGCCGACAGGGCCATCACTTCTTCCAGCGTCACATCGGGGTGGTAACGCACGCCGCCCTTGCCCGGGCCGCGGGTCAGGCTGTGCTGGACGCGATAGCCTTCATAGTGCGCGATGGTGCCGTTGTCGAGCTCGATCGGCACATCCACAATCAGCGCCCGCTTGGGGCGGCGCAGTGTTTCGACCCAGCGCGCCAGATGACCCAAATAGGGCTCCACCGCATCGATCTGAGACAGGTAAGTGCCCCAGGGGCTGTTGCGCGTGGGCGCAACAAAAGACAGGTTGGACATTCGGTAATGCTCCGTAACTTTTGGTGGCCCGAACGGTATCTCGACTTCGATACCGCTCGCCCCCAAAAGCCAAGCCGTGTCTACATGCCGCTATGCGGCTTGCGCATAACCTTGCAAAACACGGCGGCAGTCCTGCCGGAGTGCTGTCCCGCGCGACTCAGTTCCAGTCGTAAGTGAGCTTGAGCATGACGCCTGCATCGCCCAGCATATTCAGCTGAGCCGCCATCTTGTTGTCAAAGTTCCAACCCAGACCGACCAGCACGCCAGGCGAGAAGCCTCGGTAGTTGAAGGGCACCTTGTCTTTGAATTCACCCTTGTAGCCGTACAGAATGCCGGCCGACCATTGGGCATAGAGCTTGGGGTAGCTGGCCATCAAGCCGGTGTAGCGCTTGCCCACATAGACAAAGCCGCTCTCCTGGCCGAAGGAATTGCTGAAAAAAGACGCGCCGGCCAACCAGTCGTTGTGCTGCTGACGCTCAATGCCCACCGCCCACACATAGCGGTGCTCGGGGCTGGGGTGAAAATGCAAGGTGTAAGGGGAGACCGCGAGACGCCAATGGCCTTGGCTGTCATCCAGTGCTTCGCTCAGCTCGGAGGCCGAGGCCGAAGAAGCCGCGAAGGGCACAGCCGCCAACAAGGCCATCCCCATCGACAAGGACCTAGACAGCATGGCAAAACGAGATTTGCGCAAGAGCGACAAGCCGGTGAGGCATGGGGCGGTAAGAAATTTCATGGCGCGCATTCTCGCCCATCGCCATGACGGGCTCCTAGGGGCTTGGCCCAAGTGCTGCGCCTTGGCACTTGCGGTGTCGGCCAGCGCGCTTTCCGGATGCGCCTGGCTCAGCGACAAAGAGCGTGCCCTGGTGCTGCGCCCCTCGCCCGGCCGACCGGCGGCTTTTGAAGCCGAAGATGCCGGCCTGCGCCCTGGTGATCAGCGCTATGTCTTGAACGTCCCGGCCATGCAAACAACGGCGAACGACACCAGCGCCGAAGACCGGCTGGCGGTGTGGTGGCTGCCGCACCCCAACCCGCAAGCGCCCACCTTGCTCTACTTGCACGGCACGCTGCGCAATCTGTATGAGAACCTGCCCAAGATCGAGGCGGTGCGCGATGCGGGCTATGCGGTGCTGGCGGTGGACTACCGGGGCTGGGGCGACAGCAGTCCCATCATCCCTTCGGAGGCCAGCATTGATGCCGACGCCGCGCGGGCCTGGGCCGAATTGGTGAAGCGCCAGCCCGACCCGAGCCAGCGCGTCATCTTTGGCCACTCGATGGGTGGCGCGGTGGCGGTCAGCCTGGCCAGCCAGCTGCGCCGCGGCGTCGACTACGGCGGTCTGGTGCTGGAGGCCACTTTCACCCGCATGCCCGATGTGGCGGCCTCGGCCGGCACCTTAGGCCGCATCGGCGCGGCCATCACTTCGCTGAAATTCGAGTCCATCAACAAAATCTCGCGCGTCGACGCGCCCACGCTCATCCTGCATGGCGATGCCGACAAGCTGGTGCCGGTGGACCTGGGCCGGCGCCTGCGTGACGCCGCCCAGCCCGGCGTCTGCTGGGTGGAAATTGCCGGCGGCAGCCACAGCGGCCTGCACCGCGAAGCCGCCGAGCGCTACAAGCAATCCTTGCAAGGCTTGGTCAGCGTCTTGCCACCCCGCTTCTCCGGTCCCGAGGCAAGGCCTTGGCCGGCCGGGGTTTGCTCGGCGATCAGCACAGCGCCCCAGGCGAATGCCGTAAAGTCTTGACTCATCTTCACCTGAACCCGCGCCGCCCAAACGCGCGCACTGAGTCCCCATGCTGATCATCAACAAACTGCTGCCCCAAGGGGCCGGCCTGGCCCCGGTGCTGCTCAAGCGCGCCGGCGTCTTGTCTTTGCCCTTTGCGGCGCGCCAGCACCACGAAGCCAATCTCAGCGATGGCCAAGGCCATGAACTGGGCCTGCGCTTGCCGGCCGGCACCACGCTGCGCGGGGGCGATGTGCTGGTGGCCGAAGACGGCTCGCTGATGCGCGTCGAGGCCGTGGCCGAGCCCCTGCTGCTGGTGCGCCCTTCCGCCCAGCAGGGCCTGGGTGACTTGCTGCGCCTGGCCCACCAGCTGGGCGAAATGCATGTGCATATGGAAGCACATGAAGACCATCTGCGCCTGCCCGGCGACCCGGAGCTGGCTCAGTGGTTGGAGCGCCAGCATTTCGCCCTGGCGCCGCTGGAAGCGCCCTTCGATCCACCGGCCTTGCTGAGCCAGCTGCCCGAGGTGCGGGCGCATCAAGAGGGCCATGTACACGGCCCCGGCTGCGGGCACGACCACGCGCACGATCATGGTCACGATCACCAACATGGCCACGCGCACGATCACGGGCACGACCATGGCCACGGTCATGTGCATGGCCCCGGCTGCAAGCACGATCACTGATCTCTCAGTGACTCAGGGGCTCAAGGCATCAGCCGATAGCCCACCGCCGTCTCGGTCAAGAGGTGCTGAGGCTGGGCCGGAATGGCTTCCAGCTTCTGGCGTAGATTGCCCATATAGACGCGCAGATAGTGGTTGTCTTCCACATGGCTGGGGCCCCACACGGCCTTCAGCATCTGCCGATGCGTCAACACCTTGCCGGCATTGGCGATCAGATGCGTCAATAGCCGGTACTCGATGGGCGTCAGATGCACCGACTCGCCATCGCGCAGCACCCGGCGCGCCACCAGATCCACCTCCACCGCGCCAAAGCGAAACAGCGTCTGCGCCGGCTCGCCGCTCTTGGCGGCCGACTGGCTGCGACGCTGCGCCACCCGCACCCGCGCCAGCAACTCGCCCACGCCAAAAGGCTTGGTCAAATAGTCATCAGCGCCCGCGTCCAGCGCCGCGATCTTGTCGGCCTCGCCCGAACGCGCCGACAGCACGATCACCGGCACGCCTGACCAGCTGCGCAAGTCCTTCAGGTAGTTGAGGCCATCGTCGTCGGGCAGGCCCAGGTCCAGAATGACCAGATCGGGCCGGCGCGTGCCCGCGTCCACCAAGCCTTGGCGCACGGTTTCGGCCTCGTGGACCTGCCAGCCTTCGGCTTCCAGCCCCATGCGTACAAAGCGGCGGATGCTGGGTTCGTCTTCGACGATCAAGGCAATGGGTTGAGGATCAAGACTCATAGACCTTCCGGGGCTGCAGTTTTTTCTTCGTCGTGGTCTTCTTCGCCCGCTTCGGGCAAGACGGTGGGCGGCTCGCCCAGCGGCAGGCTGAGCACAAAGCTGGCGCCACCTTGCTCGCCAAAAGCGCTGCTGCGCTCGGCCCAGATGCGGCCGCCATGAACTTCCACAATGGCCCGGCAGATCGCCAGACCCAGGCCCACGCCCGGCGTGCTGGACTCACTGTTGCCCCGCGTGAACTTGGCAAACAACTGTTCCTCGCGGCCGGCCGGCAGACCCGGCCCATTGTCGGCCACGCTCAGCAGCAAGCGGTCTGGCTCCAGCCGAGCACTCAGCAGAATCTGACTGCCGGCCGGCGTGTACTTGCTGGCGTTCTCCAGCAGATTGCACAGCACACGCTCCATCAGCATCGCATCGAGATGCAGCAAAGGCAGACCGGCGGGAATCTGCAGCCGCAACTGATGCGCCGCCAAACTGGGCTGCATGGCTTGCAGCGCCGCGCCCAGCACCTCATCGATGGGTTGCCACTGCAAATTCATACGGACCGCGCCGCTTTGCAGCCTCGCCATGTCCAGCAAGTTGTTGACCATGGCGCTCACGCGCTGACTTTGCTGACGCAGCGACTCGCTCAACTCCTGCGCCGCGGCGGGCAACTCGCTCATGCCCGCCAAGGTCTGAGCCAGGCCATAGACCACCGCCAAGGGCGTGCGCAAATCATGCGAAAGCGCAGACAAGAGCGAGTTGCGCAGTCGCTCGCTCTCGATATGCACCAGCGCCTCTTGCGCCACCTCGACATAGTGCACCCGCTCCAGGGCCTGACCGATGATGCGGGCATAGGTCTCCAGCTGAGCGCGCAGCTCGGGCAGCATGACGCTGCGGCTGCTCGCCGGCTTCAAGGCCAAGACACCCCGCCGCCGCATCGGCGCGGCCAGCGGCAGATAGAACCAGGGGCTGCCGGCCAAGGTGTCGGTGGACAAACCTGCGGCCTGACCATGGTCCAGCGCCCAACGCGCGGTGCCCAGATCGGGCTGCTCGGCCAAGGGCAGCGCGCTTTGCCGGGGCGAGGGCTGCAGCTGGTCTTGCAAATCCAGGGTGTAGAGAAAGGCCTCGCCCCTGACTTCTTCGGCCAAGGTGGCCTCGCCCACCTGCAGCACCGCCTCGGTTTGCAAGGCGCCGGCCAGATCGCTGGTGAGTTCAAACAAGGCGCGGGCGCGGGCTTCGCGTTCGGTTGACACCTGGGCCTGGTAGCGCAGTCCGGCCATCAATTGCCCGGTCACCAGGCCGACCGCCAACATCACCGCAAAGGTCAACAGATACTGAACATCGGACACCGCAAAGCTCAGCTTGGGCTCGACAAAGAAGAAGTCGAACAGGCCCACGCTCATGAAGCTGGCCAAGACCGCCGGCCCGCGGCCCAACTTCAGCGCCACCCCAACCACCGCCAGCAAGAACAGCATGACGATATTGCTCTGAGCAAAGGCCGACTGCAGCGGCCAGCTGATCAGCGCCGTCAGGCCGCAAGCCGCTGCGGCCAAGCCATAGCGCGAGGCACGCGACTGCCATTGCTGCTCGCGCTGGCGCGCCTGTTGCTCTGCGGGGTCGACCAAGGCCTCGCGCCGCTGCACCTGCGGCAGCGCGGCCGCGACGGAAATCAAATCCAGCTCCGGCGCCAAGGCCGCCAACTGCTGATGCAGGGTTTGCGCACCGAAAGCGCGCCGCCAAGCTGGCAAGGCCTGCGCCCGGCCCAGCATCAGCTTGGACAGATTGTGTTCACGCGCATGCTGGATCAAGGCCGATGCCGGGTCTTGCGCCGCCAGCACGGCGGTATTCGCCCCTAACTCATGAGCCAGACGCACCACGCGCAAGATACGCTCGCGCTGCGCGTCGGGCAGTCGCTGCAAAGTCGGTGTCTCCACATAAACCGCATGCCAGGACACATTGAGCTGCTGCGCCAATTGCGCGGCGCTGCGCACCACACTTTCGGCCGCGGGCGTCGGCCCAATCGCACAAAGAATGGCGGCCTCGGTCTTCCAGACCTGGGCGATGCGTTCATTGCTGCGCCAGGCTTGCACCTCGTCTTCCACCCGGTCGGCAGTGCGGCGCAGCGCCAGCTCGCGCAAGGCCATCAAATTGCCCTTGCGGAAGAAGTTGCGCGCTGCCCGCTCGGCCTGGGGGCCAACGTAGACCTTGCCGGCCTTCAGCCGCGCCAGCAGCTCGTCCGCCGGGGTATCGACCATCACCACCTCGTCGGCGCGATCGAAAAAGGTGTCAGGCAGAGTCTCTTGCACCCGCACGCCGGTGATGCCGCCAATCACATCATTGAGGCTTTCCAGGTGCTGAACATTCAGCGTCGAATAGACGTTGATGCCTTGAGCCAGCAGCTCCTCCACATCTTGCCAACGCTTGGGGTGGCGGGAGCCCGGCACATTGGCATGCGCCAACTCATCTACCAGCACCAGGGCGGGCCGGCGCAGCAGCACCGCATCCAAATCAAACTCGGGCAGGCTTTTGCCGCGGTAGGCCACCTCTTTGAGCGGCAGCTGCGGCAGGCCCTCGAACATCGCGACCGTGTCGCTGCGGCCATGGGTGACCACCACCCCCGCCAGCACATCCACCCCTTCGGCCAGCAGCTTGCGCGCGGCCTGCAGCATGGCGTAGGTCTTGCCCACCCCGGCCGAGGAGCCGAAGTAGATGCGCAGCTTGCCGCGTGCAGCACTCTGTTCTTGCTCGCGCATGCGCTGCAAGAGGGCGTCGGGGTCAGGGCGTTCGTCAGTCATTGGCGGTCAGGCTCAATGCGGGCCGAGCGCCGGGCCGCCCCAAGCCGGACCGGCTTGCCAGCCGCCAGGCTGGCGCCCCCTCGGGGGGCCGGCCAAGGCTTTGCTTGGACGAGGGGCACCATCTCACAGCCAGCCAGCCTTTTTGAAGCGCCACCACAAGAGGCCGCAGACTGAGACGATCAAGCCTAGCGCCGCTGGGTAGCCCCAGGTCCATTTCAGCTCGGGCATATGCTCAAAGTTCATGCCCCAAATGCCAGCAAAGGCCGTGGCTGCGGCAAAGATCCCGGCCCAGGCGGCCAGTCGTTTGGTGACGTTGCTGTCGTCGATGGCGACCATGGAGAGATTGGCCTGGATGGCCGTGCCCAAGGTATCGCGCACCGAGTCGATGGCGCTCTCGATGCGGGCCAGATGGTCGGCCACATCGCGGAAGTAATCGCCAGTGCGGGCGCAAATCGGCGGGATGCGCCCGCCATGCAACTTGGAGAGCATCTCCAGCATCGGCGCCACCGCGCGGCGCAAGAGCATCAGCCGGCGTTTGAGCTCGTAGAGCCGCTTGATATTGTCGAGCTGCGCACCGCGCACAAAAATGCTCTGCTCAATCTCTTCCAGCTCCGACTCCAGCAGGTCGACGATGGGGAAGTAACGATCCACCACAGCGTCCATCAAGGCATACAGCACAAAGCTGGGGCCATGCGCCAAGAGCTCGGGCTCGCGCTCACAGCGCTCGCGCACGCCGAGGAAATGCAGCTTGCTGCCGCGCCGCACCGACAGCACATAGTTGGCGCCCACAAAAACCGCCACTTCGCCCAGGCTGAGGTCGCCGCCGACCCAATCGACCAAGTGCATGACGGCGAACAGGTCTTCGCCGTACTCTTCGAACTTGGGTCGCTGCTGCCCGGAGATCGCATCCTCCACGGCCAGCGCATGCAAATTGAAGAGCCGGCGATAGGGCTCCAGCTCAGTAGGCTCAGGGTCGCGCAGGGCGATCCAGACGAAGCAGTCGGGCCGCTCCAAATAGGAAGCCAGCTCTTCGGAGCGCTCGGGCACCAGATCGGCCAGCTTCTTGCCGTGTTGATAGACCGCGCAGTTGATCAGCATGGCCCGATTGTCCCCTGAAGCTCGTGCTTAGAAGCTCTTGCCGACGCTGACCAGCAGACCCGTCTTGCCCAACTGTTTGGCGTCTTGACCGGCGGCGTTGCCGGCTTGATAGAAATCGCGCTTGGCATTGCTGCCCACCACGGCGGCGCTCCAGTTCAGGCCCAGCATTTCTTTGCTGATTGAAAGCTTGGCATCGGTATAGGACAGCTCGCCATAGTTGCGCACATGCAGATAGCCCAGGTGTGCGCCCAGGGTCAGGCCTTGGCCGAGGTCGAAGTTGTAATTCAGATCCAGATAGGCGCTGCCCTTGGAGCTGCCCTTCGCCGCCAAACTGTTGAAGTAGGCAAAGCCGGCGGTGTCGCTGTTGAGGCCGAAGTAATCGGTGGCGGCCACCGACAGCTTGGCGCTGAAGGCCCCTGCGCTGATGCCAGCGTACAGATCCAGATTGTCATAGGCCTTATTGCTGGCCACGCCGGGCGCGCTGTTGAGCTTGGCACCGGGGTAGACATAGGCCAGCGCGCCGAGGTCCAGGGTCAGGTCTTGGGTCAGCGAGAACTTGAAGCCGCCGTACAAATCCAGCTCCAGGCCGGCGCCGTTGTTATAGCTATTGCCCGACACGTTCGAGGCCCAGGTGCCGGCATAAAAGCCGCTGCGATGGGCATAGTCAAAACCGCCCTGCAGCGCGGGCAGACGCCAGGTCTGGCTGATGCCACGGAAGCGGTAGTCGCTGTTGAGGCTGAGGTTGCCGGTCAGTGTGTGTTCGGGGCTAGCGGCAGCGGCAGGTGCCGCGTCTTGCGCTTGGACGGAGCCGGCGAACAAGGCGGCAAGCGCCAGGGACAAAGTGCTGATGTTTTTCTTCATATTGCGAGACTCGCGAGAAATAAAAGACGATGGAGCCCCTCCCTCGTAAAGCGCCTTGATGGCTGTTTTCCGAGGGCTCCACCGGGACCCAAGGGTCCAGAAAGCTTTACAGGGGAAAGATCAGTGATGGGCTCAGGGCTTGGCGGCGTCGAGCGCCAGGTTCAGCTTGAGCACATTGACACGCGGCTCGCCCAAGACCTGCAGATCACGCGCCTCGGTGTTGGCGTCGATCAAACGCTGCAATTCCTTGGGAGGAATCAGACGCTCGCGCGAGATACGCCCGGCTTGGTAGCGAGCGGCGGCCATGCTGATGTGGGGGTCGAGCCCGCTGGCCGAGGCCGTGACCAAATCAGCGGGGATGGGCAGGGTGTTGCTTGGGTCCGCAACCTTCAAGGCCTCGATGCGAGACTTCACCGCGTCGGCCAGGGCCGGATTCAACGGGCCTTGATTGGAGCCGGAGGAACCTCCGGCGTTGTTGGCCATCGGCGCGGTGGCCGAGGGACGTCCCCAGAAGTACTTGGGCGAAGTGAAGTTCTGACCGATCAACTCGGAGCCGAGGAGCTTGCCGTCCTTGCTCTCAATCAAAGAGCCGGCGGCCTGCTTGGGGAAGAGCACTTGAGCGCCGCTGGTCACCAGCAGGGGATACAGCACACCGGTGGCCAAGCTCAGCAAAGCAAAGCTGACGATGGCGGGACGAAGATGTTTGATCATGATGAGGTTTCCAGTCCTTAGACAAGGTGCAGGGCAACCAAGAGCAGGTCAATCGCCTTGATGCCGATGAAGGGCACGATCAGGCCGCCCAAGCCGTAGATGGCGAGGTTGCGACGCAAAAGCGCAGCGGCGCCAATCGAGCGATAGGCCACGCCTTTGAGGGCCAGCGGGATCAGCGCAATGATGATCAGCGCGTTGAAAACCACCGCCGACAGAATCGCCGATGAGGGGCTGTGCAGCGCCATCACATTGAGTGCAGCCAGCTGCGGATAGACGCCCACAAACATGGCCGGGATGATGGCGAAGTACTTGGCCACATCATTGGCGATGGAGAACGTGGTCAGCGAACCGCGCGTCATCAAGAGCTGCTTGCCGGTCTCCACGATCTCCAGCAACTTGGTGGGGTTGGAATCCAGGTCCACCATATTGCCGGCTTCTTTGGCGGCCTGCGTGCCGGTGTTCATGGCCACGGCCACATCGGCCTGGGCCAGGGCCGGCGCATCGTTGGTGCCGTCGCCGGTCATGGCCACCAGGCGCCCTTCGGCCTGGTAGTCACGGATCAGTTTGAGCTTGGCCTCCGGTGTGGCTTCGGCGAGGAAGTCGTCCACCCCAGCTTCGGCAGCGATGGCAGCGGCCGTCAGCTTGTTGTCGCCGGTGATCATCACCGTCTTGATGCCCATGCGGCGCAGCTCGGCAAAACGCTCCTTGATGCCGCCCTTGACGATGTCTTTGAGCTCTACCGCGCCGAGCACGCGATTGCCTTCGGCCACCACCAGCGGCGTGCTGCCGCGACGAGCGATTTCGTCCACCGCCAGATTCACCTCGACCGGGAACCGGCCGCCCAAGGTCTCCACATGCTTGCGAATGGCATCGGCCGCGCCCTTGCGGATGCTACGGTTTGGTGCGGCAGCATCGCCGAAGTCGACGCCGCTCATGCGGGTCTGTGCGGTGAAGGGCACGAAGTGCGCTTGCAGGCTGCCCAGCTCACGCTCGCGCAGGCCATGCTTGGTCTTGGCCAGCACCACGATGCTGCGGCCTTCGGGTGTTTCGTCGGCCAGCGAGGACAGCTGCGCCGCATCGGCCAGCTGCGCTTCGCTGACGCCGGGGGCCGGCACAAAGGCGCTGGCCTGGCGGTTGCCCAGGGTGATGGTGCCGGTCTTGTCCAGCATCAACACGTCCACATCACCGGCCGCCTCGACGGCGCGGCCCGAGGTGGCGATCACATTGGCCTGCATCATGCGACTCATGCCGGCCACACCGATGGCCGAGAGCAGGCCGCCGATGGTGGTGGGGATCAAGCAGACCAAGAGCGAGACCAGCGCGGTGATCGAGACCACCGTGCCCGAGCCAGCGGCTTCGACGCTGAAGATCGAGTAGGGCAGCAAGGTCACCGTCACGACCAGGAACACCAAGGTCAGCGCCACCAGCAGAATCGTCAAGGCGATCTCGTTGGGAGTCTTCTGGCGTTTAGCGCCTTCCACCATGGCGATCATCCGATCCAGGAAGGATTCGCCGGGGTTCACGCCGATGCGTACCACCAGCCAGTCAGACAGCACCCGGGTGCCGCCTGTCACGGAGGAGAAGTCGCCTCCCGACTCGCGAATGACCGGAGCCGATTCGCCGGTGATGGCGCTTTCGTCCACCGAGGCCACGCCTTCGATCACCTCGCCGTCCAGCGGGATCATGTCACCGACTTCCACCAACACGACCGCGCCTTTGCGCAACTCGTCCGATTGCAGCGGATGCCATTTGGCGCCGTGGCGCGGTTCTTCCAGCTTCTTGGCCCAGGTGCGGGTTTTCAGGCCGCGCAGCGAGGCGGCTTGCGCCTTGGAGCGGCCCTCGGCCAGCGCCTCGGCGAAGTTAGCGAACAAGACCGTGAACCACAGCCACAGCGTGATCGCCAGGATGAAGCCCGAGCCTTCGCTACCGGCGACCTCGGCATTGCCCAGGCTCATCAGCCACAGCACCGTGGTCAGCAGCGAGCCAATATAAACCACGAACATGACGGGGTTGCGCCACTGATCACGCGGATTGAGCTTGGCAAAAGACTGGATCAAGGCGGGCTTGACCAGCTTTGGGTCCAGCAGCGAGAAGCTGGACTGGGTCGTTGTCGCCTGAGCGTTAGTCTTGGAGTTAGACGTTGTAGTCATGAGTTTCCCCCTCAAGCTTTCCAGAGCATCAAATGCTCAACAATGGGGCCGAGGGCCAGGGAAGGAACGTAGTTGAGCAAGCCCACCAGCAGCACGGTGCCGATCAGCAGACCCACAAACAGCGGGCCATGCGTGACCAGGGTGCCGCTGCCGACCGGAATGCGCTTCTTGGCGCCCAGGCTGCCGGCAATCGCCAGGACCGGCACGATCACACCAAAGCGCCCCAGCCACATCACCACACCGAGCAAGGTGTTGTAGAAGGGCGTGTTGGCCGAGAGGCCGGCGAAGGCCGAGCCGTTGTTATTGCCGGCCGAGGTCAAGGCGTAAAGAATCTCCGAGAAGCCATGCGCACCGGGGTTGGCCACACCGGCCTTGCCCGCATCGGCCAGCACCGCGATGGCGGTGCCGATCAGAACCACCAAGGGCGTGACCAAGATGGCGATGGACACCATCTTCATCTCATGGCTTTCGATCTTCTTGCCCAGGTACTCGGGCGTGCGGCCAATCATCAAGCCGGCAATGAAGACCGCCAGGATGGCGAACACCAGCATGCCGTACAGACCGGTGCCGACGCCGCCGAACACCACCTCGCCGAGTTGCATCATGACCAGTGGCACCAGGCCGCCGATCGGCGTCATCGAGTCGTGCATGCTGTTCACTGCGCCGCAAGAAGCGGCCGTGGTGATGACGGCAAACAGCGAACTGGCATTGACGCCGAAGCGGCTTTCTTTGCCTTCCATATTGCCGCCGGCCTGCAGACCGCTGGCCACCTGGTCGACACCCTGGCTGGCCAGGATCGGGTTACCGGCCTGCTCAGCACCGGTGGCCACCGCCACGGCAACGATGAACATCAAACTCATGGCGGCCAAGACGGCCACGCCCTGACGAGAGTCCCCTACCAACTGGCCAAAGCTGAAGCACAGCGCCGCGGGGATCAGAAAGATCGCCAGCATCTGCGCCAGATTAGACAGCGGCGTCGGGTTCTCATAGGGGTGGGCCGAATTGGCATTGAAGAAGCCGCCGCCATTGGTGCCCAGCATCTTGATGGCTTCTTGCGAAGCGACCGGGCCCATGGCCAAGGTCTGGGTGCTGGTGGAGGCGTCCTCGGTCACGACCTGACCCTTGTCATCCTTCAAGGGCTGACCATCGGCGCCCAATTTGGGGTTTTGATAGGCGGTCGCTTCCAGCGTGGTGACATCTTTGTAGGCATCAAAGTTCTGGATCACGCCTTGGCCGACCAGGAAAATGGCGAATACAAACGACAGCGGCAGCAGCACCCAAAGCGTGATGCGCGTGAGGTCGGCCCAGAAATTACCAATGGTCTTTTCCAGCTTGCCGGCAAAGCCGCGGATCAAGGCGAAGACGACCGCAATACCCGTCGCAGCAGAGACAAAGTTCTGCACCGTCAGGCCCAGCATCTGGCTCAAGTAGCTCATGGCGGACTCGCCGCCATAGCCCTGCCAGTTGGTGTTGGTGACGAAGCTGATGGCGGTGTTGAAGGCCGAGTCCGGCGTGATCGCGCCAAAGCCTTGCGGGTTCAGCGGCAACACATCTTGCAAGCGCTGCAGGCCGTAAACCACCAAGACGCCGATGAAGTTGAAGATCAGCAGGGCGAAGGCATATTGCTTCCAATGCATGCCTTCCTCAGGCTTGACACCAGCGAGCTTGTAGAAACCCGCTTCGACCCAGCGCAGACCACGTGGCAAGCGGCCTTGTGCGACCGCCGTCAGCCAGCGCGACAAGGGCCATGCGGAGGCTATCAGCAGCAGCATGAAAAGGGCCAGATTGACCCAGGCAAGCGAATTCATATCAGAAGTCCTCCGCGCGCAACAAGGCGACGACGAGGTAGGCAAAAAGACCGGCGGCGGCCAGGCCGCTCAGCCAATAAAGGGCGGTCATTGCTTGATCTCCAGCTTGTGGCTGGCCGCAGCCAGGCCGATGGCCAATGCAAAAACCAGGGCCGAAAGGCCAAGAAACACCCAATCCATGATGGGTTGCTCCATAAAAGTAGCGATGCCAGGAGCTTAGAAACGGCCGCCTCAAGGCCGTATAGAGCCTGTAGGGCTGGGTATCAAGATTGTGTAAAGAGCGGCGTTTTGGCGACGCCGCGACACAGGCCGGAAGTCAGTTGAAGACCCTGACTTCAAGCTTGAGGCAGCCGCTCGGGTGAGCCCGCTCCCAGCGCGAACTACCCCCTCCTTGACTCCCATCGTTCACCCCCTTGAATCGAGGGGGTTCGAGGGAAATTACCGAGCTTGCTGACACACGGTCGTCATCGAGCCTTCGCTATGCTCAAGCGCTGAAATGGCAGCAATAACTCAAGCTTCAAGCTGATCGGCCCGCGCCTCCAATCCGTGCGGAGATCGCACCAAATTGAAGGTTAGGGGCCGGCTGTTGGTTCTAAAACGGTGCGTCACCGCTATTTTTTTCAGCGCTACGCAAACGTTTGCGGATGTCCTGTTTTGCTATTTTTTTTCTTGCGCAGGCGCCTGTTTTAGCTCCCCGTCCACGCTTTCTTTTTATTCATTGGAGAACTCGAAATGTCTTTCAAACAATTGGCTTCCTTGTCCCTGATCGCCTCGGCCGCCGTGTTGGCCGCAGCCCCTGCGCAAGCCGCCATTACCGTGGCTGACGCCAATTTCGCTTACAGCCAAACGTTTGACACGCTGGCTTCGACGGGTACGACCAATACATGGGCCAATGACAGCTCGATCGCCGGTTGGAGTTTGTTCAAAACGACACCAACAACTGCGGTGACAGCCTATATCGGTGATACCGGCACATCCAATACTGGCGGCATTCACAGCTACGGCACGACGGCCGAGCGGGCCTTGGGAAGCATCGGCAGTACCAACTTCTCCATCGGCTGGATTGCTGTAGCCTTCAAGAACACCAGCGCTGACAGCTTCTCCGGTTTCAATATTTCTTTCGAAGGTGAACAATGGCGCGACGGCGGCGCAGCCGCACCCAATGCCCAAAAGATGGTGCTGGAATATGGCTTCGGCGCCACTTTTGACGCCGTCAGCACCTGGACCGCACCCGGCGGCAGCTTTGACTTTGCATCGCCTATGTTCACCAACACTGGCAGTGGCGCTGCCGTCGACGGCAACGCCGCCGGCAAGGTCAGCGGCCTGGGCGGCACCGTGAATGCTGCATGGGCCGCGAATGACACCCTGTGGGTGCGCTGGGTGGAGAAGAACGATGCAGGCAATGACCACGGTCTGGCCATCGACAACGTCAATCTGACGGTCGTCACCGCCGCCGTGCCAGAGCCGAGCTCCTACGCCATGTTGCTGGCGGGCCTGTTCGCTGTGGGCTTCGTGGCCAAGCGCCGCAAGATCTAAGCCATCGCAGATCTCGCGTCTGCTCAACAAGGCTGGCGTTCCAGAGGAGCGCCAGCCCTCCCTCGCCTGCATCTTCCTCTGTGCCCATCGGTCTGGCTGCTCTGCCAGATGCCCGATCAAGCCTCCCCACGCTTCCCCCTATGCAAACGCACACCCTCCAACGCGCCATCGCCCTGCTGCTGAGCGCATCGTCCAGCGGCCTGGTCATGGCTGGCAACATCAGCCCCGACCACCAAGAATTCGAAGCCACGCTGCACGTGCCCTTCCGGGCCGAAGCCGGCGCCATCGCTGAAGCGCGCCGCTTCACCTTGAAGTTCGAGTACCCCCAGGTGGAACTGGCACAAACGGTCTCTTGGCGCTTGGAATTGCTGGACCCCGCTGGCGCCTTGGTGCAGCGTTGGTATGGGGTGGAGACCTTGGTCAAAGGGGAGCTGGCCGTCAACGTGGATTGGGCCGGCCGTCAGTACGGCATGGCCGCAGCCGACGGCATTTACCAAGTTCGCCTGACCGCAAGCTCGGCCGTGGCCGCCGCCGAACTGCCTTCGGTTGGCGTGATGGCCGACTTTGTCGAAGCCCAGCTCGCGACGCCGGATGCTGAGTTGGTGGAACAAAGCTGGGACATGCAAGTGGGCCAAATCGCCGCACCGGCGATGCCCGCCTTCAAGCCCTTGGCGACTGCACGCAGCGCAGCCGTCGCCCCTAACGCGCGAACGCTACGCAGCGCACCCGCGCTGAGCACGACGGCAGCCGCCGCCGCGCAAGGCTTGCCTTACACCGTCTACCTGGGTAACTTGCACAGCCAAACCGGCCACAGCGATGGCGGCGGCACGCTCGGCAGCTGCACCGGCGAAAACCAACCCCAATCGAATATGGGTCAGGGTCCGACCCAGGCCTACCAATACGCCATGGACCGCGGCTTGGACATCTTGGTGACCTCCGAGCACAACCATATGTTCGACGGTGACACCGGCACCAACACCGCGCAAACCCCGGCCTACGCCAAGAATCTGTACCAATCCGGCTTGGCGGCGGCAGCCAACTTCAATGCCGCCCATCCCAAATTCCTCGGGGTCTACGGCATGGAGTGGGGCACCATCAGCGGCGGCGGCCACCTGAACATCTTCAACTCCAACGAGTTGCTGGGCTGGGAATACAACGCCAAGAACGAGTTGTTGGCCGATACCTTCACCGAGAAGAACAACGCGGCCAAGCTCTACACCTTGATGGCCCAAAAGGGCTGGGTGGGCCAGTTCAACCATCCGTCCAGCAGCGGTCAATACCTGGTGAACGGCGTGGCCCTGGGCTATACCGAGGATGGTGAAAAAGCGATGGCGCTGTGCGAGGTGATGAACACCCCGGCCTTCTCCAACACCACCAATGAGTCCGACAACGGCAATAGCGGCTATGAGGGCGCTTGCAAGAAGGCGCTGGAAGCCGGCTTCAAGATTGCCTTCACCACCAACCAGGACAACCACTGCGCCAACTGGGGCGCCTCGGGTACCAACCGCAACGGCATTCTGATCCCCACCGGCACGCCTTTGTCGAAAGACGCCTTCGTGGAGGCCCTAAAGGCACGCCGCGTCTTCGCCACCATGGACAAGACTTCGCAGCTGATCCTGACCGCCAATGGCCGTCTGATGGGCGAGAGCTTCCGCAATGCCGGCCCCTTGAATCTGGTCGCCAACTACGCACCCGGCGCCGGCAAAGCCGCGGCCACGGTGCAAATTTTCGAAGGCGTGCCCAAGCGCAATGGCACCATCACGCAGTTTTCGAGCCAAGCCGTCAACAACTTCACGCCGTCCTTGGGCGAGCATTTCTATTACGCCAAGATCACCCAGACCGACGGCAAGATCCTGTGGTCGGCCCCGGTGTGGGTCACCCAAGTTGCCGACACCGAAGCCCCGACCGTAACGGCCAGCGTCAGCGGTAGCAGCGGCCAAATCACCTTGAGCGCCAGCGCCAGCGACAACGTCGGCGTGACCCGCGTGGACTTCAATGTCGACGGCCAGCTCAAGGGCAGCAGCAACGCCGCCCCCTACGCGCTCAAGCTGGACTCCAGCCTGCTGAGCAATGGCAGCCACAGCGTCAATGCCGTGGCCTATGACGCCGCCAACAATGCAGGTAACTCGGGCAATGTCAGCTTCACGATTGCCAATGTCAGCGAGGTCAGCGCCTCAATCAGCGTGAGCCGCTCGGGCCTGGTCTACAACCGCGCCACCCAGCGCTACACCGGCACGATCACGCTGACGGCCCGACAAGCCGTGCAAGGCCCGCTGCAACTGCAAATTAATGGCTTGGCCAACGGCGTGACCGTGGACGGCGCCAGCGGCAGCCATGCCGGCGCGCCTTACCTCAGCTTGGGCACAGCCGGCCTGGCCGCAGGGGCCAGCGTGACGGTGCCCGTCAGCTTCATCAATCCCGCCAAGCTGAGCATCAGCTACGGCACCCAGATCTTCTCTGGCTCGTTCTAAGCCAATACAAGGACTCACTCCCATGTTCAACGACAACAAACCCAGCGCCTGGCTGCGCCGCCTGAGCGCCCTGGCCCTGATCTGCTCCGCCCTGCAAGCGCAAGCGGCCGACTATCACGCCGTCATCAACAGCAGCGGCATGAGCGGCAGCGCAGCGCTGGACTTTCAGTTCAACCCCGGCTCGCTGCCCGCCGTTGGCGCCAGCGTCACGCTGAGCAACTTCAGCGGTCTGCTGGGCGAGGTCATCTCGATCGATGGCGATGTGCAAGGCGCCTTGCCCGGCAGCGTCGTGCTGAGCAATAGCGGCAGCTACAACGACCTGTTTCAATCGGTGACCCTGGGCGGAACTTTCAGCTTCGACATCAGCTTCTCGGGCGACTTCAGCAGCAACAGCGGCAATGTCGGCACCAGCTTCGCGGTCGGACTGTTGGGCGGCGCGGGCCTGAACCAATACCTGGGCAACTCCGGCGGCAATCTGTTTCAGATCGAGCTGATGCCGATGAGTGGCGCGGCGCCCGCCAGCATCCAGTTGGTTCAAATGGACAGCAGCATCAGCGCAGTGACCGCCGCGGTGCCGGAGCCCTCCAGCTATCTGCTGATGCTGGGCGGCCTGGCCGCCTTGGGCGCTGTGGCGCGTCGACGCCAGATCGGCTGAAGAAACGGCCGGCAAAAAAGAGAAAGGGGCCAGTGGCCCCTTTCTTCATTTCAAGCTCGATTCGTCTGAAACGCGCTCAGAACTTGTACTCGAAGCCCACGTTCGGCATCAGGCCCAGCTCCGACACCTTCTTGCGCTTGCTGTAGTCGGCCGTGTACTCATAGCCGCTGATGTTGTCGCGGTTGTAGGCGTTGTTCAGCTCGAAGTAATAGCTGGCACGCTTCGAGTATTGCCAATCGGCGCGCAAGTCCAGGCGGTGGTAAGCCGGCAAGCGCTCGGAATTCAAATCACCATAGACCGGGCGCAGGCGGCCGCTGGCATCGCGCTGGGTACCGACCACGGGGGTGATCAGATTGCCGCTGTGATAGCTCCACTTGGCGCCATAGGTCCATTTGTCCGAGTACTTGTAGTTCCCCACCAAGCTGATCACCACCGGCTGGTCGTATTCAAACTTGAACTCCTTGCCGGTGATGTCGTTCTTGCGCTTGGTTTCCGCCAGGCTGACCGACAACCAACCGGAGAACTTGTCAGTCAGGTCCTTCTTGACGAAGAGCTCCAAACCCTTGGCTGTGCCGCTGCCGCCATTGATGTAGTTCAAGGTCGGGTCGCCCAGCACAAAGTCCTTGAACTTCTTCTGGTAGACCTCGGCCTTCACCGACCAGCCCTCAGCCAAACGCTGCGTCACACCCAGCACCGCCTGCTCCGCTTTTACATGGCCCAGCTTGGGATTACCGAATTCGCGCAAGACCGTGATGCCATCGGGGAACTCGTTATGTTTGCCCCAGCCGGCATTGATCACCGTGTCTTTCAGCGCGCGCCATTCCAGACCCAAACGCGGCTCGGTGTAGTTGCGCTTCAAATAGCCGTCATGGGTGTAGTGCACGCCCACCATGGCTGCGAAATTAGGCGTGAGCTGCCAGCGGTCCTTCAGGTAAAGATTGCCGTACTTGATCGACAAATTGTCTTGCAGCTCCTTGCGCGGCGCGCTGCTCAAATCACATTGCGGATCGAACTCGGTGCAGCGCGCGTCCAGCAGGTTCAGGCCCAGTTTGAGCTTATTGACAAAGCCGACAGCCCCCAGGGTTACATCATGGTCCTCACCCAGGCGCAAGCGCAGTTGGTCGCGCACAAAGTAGCTGTCTTGCTTCAGGTCCACATCGGCCGCCGATCCCGCCTGAGACTTGTTCTGGAAGTCCATATGGCCGATGGCCAGCTTGTTGCTGATTTGCGGACTCAGCACCGAGTCCCAGACCACCGCCTGGGTGTTGCTGGACAGATTGGCACGCGAGGTGCCGGCCAGTGCCGGCTCTTGAATGGCCACATCGCTATCGGCGGGGCGGAACAGCTTGAGCTTGTCGGCCGCGCCAGTGGCGTGGAAGGTCAGCTCGTTATTGGCATTCAAGCGCCAGACATATTTGCCTTGGTAGTCGCTGAAGGTCGGCATGCTGTAGATCACACCGCTGTCTTTGTCGGTTTGGTCTTTGCGGACGATCAGGTCGATATAGCTGCGCTTGGCGGCAAAGTAAAAACTCTGGTTTTGCGCCACCGGGCCTTCGACCAAGACATCGGCGCCGAGCAGGCCGACATTGAGCTGCCCACCCAAACGGTCGGTGCGCGGCTTGCGCAGAGTGATGTCCACCACGCCGCCATGCACATCGTCAAACTCCGGGCCAAAGGCGCCAGTGTAGAGGTCAAACTGTTTGACCAGATCTTTGTGCACCACGCTGAAGTAACCGCCCAGGTGATAGACATAGCCGACCGGCAGAAAGTCAATGTAATAGCTATTGTCCTCAGGGCGCGAGCCTCGGATGGCCGGGGCGGCATTGCTGTCACTGGTGGAGACAACGCCAGGCAGGCTTTGCAGGGCACGCATCGGATCGCCACCGGTGCCAGGCACGCGGCCAAGCTCTTCGCCGCTGAGCACAAACTTGCTGGCCGGCAGGCGGTTGGAGTTGACCTGCACCGGCGCCAGTTTTTGCGCCGTTTGCGCCGTTTGCGGCTCTTGGGTATTGGAGTCGGGCGCTTGGGCAACAGGTGCGTTGGCCTCGCTGCTTGGAGCTTGCGCCATGGCTTGGGCGGCAAGGCTGCTGCCCCAGATCGTCACCAGAGCCATCCAGACCGGGCGCAAGGGCGCGGCCTGCTGGGCCTGAAGCTTGGAGATCTGCCGATTCGACCGGCGCTGTGTACTGCTGTTCATAAACTCCCTCTGCAAGATATCGCGTGTTCTTTGGTGAAATCACCCGGGGCGCCATCAATCCGGCCCCAACGCTGCGATCCGAAGTCTCGCCGCTGTCTGCGACAAGCAAGCACCCAAGCCGCAAAGTCTCGGGTTTTGCTCCCGATGGTGGCGGCACTTGCCACCGTCAGCAAAAGTCACGCATGCCGAAAGTCAGGCTCAGGCCTGCGGTCAGGCCTAACTTGCAATTCCAGCGCTTGCAAGGACCAAGGTACATGCAGCACTCGGCCGGCTTCGCTACAGTGCAAGCGGCAATCTCAGCCTCCATCGCTTTTCAAGAAAAGGACGTCCGTATTCGCACCTCCCCACGAACTTGGGTCACTGCCGCTTTGGTCTTGAGCGCTCTGGGCGGCACTTGCGGTCTGCTGATGGCGCAGGCGCCGGGATTGACGCGCACCTTGGTCACCAAGGCCGATGTGTCGGTGCCGAATCGCGAGGCGGTGGTCGCCCGCGTGGAGGTAGCATCCGGCGCGGTAGCTGCATGGCACACCCATCCCGGCGACGAAATCAGTTATGTGATGGAAGGCCAGGCCGTCTTGCTCATCGCAGGCCAGCCGCCTCGCACCGTCGCCGCCGGCGAGGCCTTTGTCGTGCCCGCCGGGGTGGTGCACAGCGCCAGGAATGAGGGCACGGTCGCCGCCAAGTTGGTCGGCGTCTATGTGCTCGAAAAGGGCCAAGCTTTGGCTCAGCCTGCCTCTGCGCCTCAGCCCTAGGGCTCAACGCAAGGCGGCCACCCAGCGATCCCAGCGCGGCTGCCAATGGTCGGTGATGTCGGCCGAGACCAAGATGTGATGGGCGCGACCGGCCAGCAAGCGGCGCGGCACCGGGCCGATGAAGCGCGAGTCTTCGCTGTTGTCGCGGTTGTCACCCAGCATGAAGTAATGGCCTTCGGGCACGCGCACCGGGCCGAAGTGGGGTGCGCTGGCGTCCTGCTCCACCGACTGCGGCGCAGAAGCCAGGTCACCAAAGCCACGCAGCACCTGCACGCGGCGGCTGTGGCCGGCGACGGTTTCGGTGGCTCGCTTGGCCGCGACGACAAAGCCGGCGCCGACGGTTTCGGTGCTGGCGGCAAAATCGCTGTAGGCCGCCGCCTCACCGTTGATGAACAAGGCATTGCCGCGCAACTCGATCTCATCACCGGGCAGGCCGACCAGGCGCTTGATCAAACGCGTGCCGTTTTGGGGTGAGGCGAACACGACCACGTCGCCGCGCTGCGGCTCACCCAGCGGCGCCAGGCTGATGTCGCTGAGCGGCAGCTTGGCGTCATAGGCCAGACGGTTCACCAGCACCACATCGCCTTCCAGAATGCTGGGCCGCATCGAACCGGTAGGCACCGGGTTCCAGTCGGCCACGGCGGTTCGGAACACGCCGAAGCACAGCACGAAGAGGATCAGCCCGCGGTTCTCGCGCAGCCAAGCGCCGCCCCAGGACTTGATGGCCGAAGTTTGAGATTGTCCATTCGCCATGATGCATTCACTCCTACTGCTTGGTCTGTGGCCGACACAAGAGGTACCGGCTTCGGAGTGAAGTCTGGCCAAAGCAAGAGGCTCAAGCCAGGGCCTTGCGGTGAATGGCGGGTCGGTTGAGATGAATGGCGGCTTGGCTGACACCAAGCCGGGGTTCGAAAAAAAAGCCCGAAAACCTCAGACCGGGTTTTGGTGGAACCAAGCAGCCACCTGCTGGCGCTCGGCCGGCGTGTAGTGCAGACCCAGCTTGGAGCGGCGCCACAAAACGTCATCGGCGCTGCAGGCCCATTCCTCGCGCTGCAGATAGCGCAGCTCCATGGCGTACAGGCCCGGCGCCACCTCCTGGCCCAAGTCACTCAGGCGGCTGGCCGCGCCCAGCACCCGGTCCACCCGCGCACCGTAAGCCCGCGCCAAGCGGCGCGCCAGCTGCGCGGGCAGATAGGCGTAGCGCCCCTGCACCGCCGCAACCAGGCGCTCGAAGTCTCCCGCCGGGTCGGCCGCTGCGCCGGACTTGGGCGCGCCAATCCAAGCTTGCAAATCACCGCCGGGCAGGTGGGCGCCCTCGGTCCAAGGCTTGCGGGTCTCGCCCAACATCTGGCCGAGCAGATCGGCCGCGTCTTCCGCCAGCTTGCGGAAAGTGGTGATCTTGCCGCCCCAGACGCTCAGCAAAGGCGCACCGTCGGTATGAGTTTCCAGCAGGTAGTCGCGCGTCACGGCGGAAGGGTCGCCCGAGGCGTCATCGAGCAGCGGCCGCACGCCGGCATAGCTCCAGACCACTTCGCGGGGCAACACCGGCTTGACGAAGTAACGGCTGGCTTGCTCGCACAGGTAGGCGATCTCTTGCTCATCGATGCTGACCTTGGCGAAGCCGGCCAGGGCATCGGGCGGCAGTTCCACATCGGTGGTGCCGATCAGGGTGTAGTCGCCCTCGTAGGGAATGGCGAAGATGATGCGCTTGTCGGGGTTTTGAAAGATGTAGGCATGGTCATGCGTGAAGCAGCGCTTGACGATGATGTGGCTGCCCTTGACCAGGCGCAGGCTCTTGGTCGCCAAGGCTTCGCCCCGCGCCGGCTGAGCCACCTGGCGCAAAAAAGACTCGGCCCAGGGGCCGGCGGCATTGACCAGGGCGCGCGCGCGCACCTGGCGCTCGCCCTGCGGCGTTTGGATGCGGGCGGTCCAGCCCTCGGCATCGCGCTGCACCTGGATGACCGGGCTGCGGGTCAGCAACTCGGCCCCCTTGGCTTGAGCATCCAGAGCGTTCAAGAGCACCAGGCGAGCGTCGTCCACCCATCCATCTGAATAAACAAAGCCGCGGCGATACCTGGCCTTCAGCGGCTCGCCCAAAACCGAGGACCGCAGATTCACGCCCTTGGAGCCGGGCAAGACCTCGCGGCGCGCCAAGTGGTCGTAGAGGAACAAGCCCATGCGGATCAACCAGCTGGGGCGCATGGCCTCGTCATGTGGCATCACAAAGCGCAGCGGCCACATGATGTGAGGGGCGCTTTTGAGCAGCACCTCGCGCTCTTGCAGCGCCTTGCGCACCAACGAAAACTCGTAGTACTCCAGATAGCGCAAGCCACCGTGAATCAGCTTGGTGCTGCTGGAGGAGGTGTGGGCCGCGAAGTCCGAGGCCTCGGCCAACAGCACCGTCCAGCCGCGCCCCGCCAAATCGCGCGCGATGCCGGCCCCATTGATGCCCCCACCGACCACCAGTACGTCAAAATGATCCATCACGCTACTCTAAGGCAAGACCGATGCGCTATTTGTTGGCACTCGACCAAGGCACCTCCAGTTCACGGGCCATTGTTTTTGATGCCAAGGGCCAGATCGTGGCCATGGCGCAGCGCGAGTTCAAGCAGATTTATCCGCAGCCCGGCTGGGTCGAACACGACGCGATGGAGATCTGGGCCAGCCAGCTGGACACCGCCCGCGAAGCGCTGCGCAAGGCCGGCCTGACGGCCGCCGACATCCGCGCCCTGGGCATCACCAACCAGCGCGAAACCACGGTGCTGTGGAGCCGCAAGACCGGCCTGCCGCTGCACCATGCCATCGTCTGGCAAGACCGGCGCGCTGAGCCCACTTGCGCGGCGCTGCGCGAGCAAGGCTTGGGGCCCTTGGTCCAGCAGAAAACCGGTTTAGTGATCGACGCCTATTTTTCCGGCAGCAAGCTGAAATGGCTGCTCGACCATGTGCCCGACGCGCGTGCGCAGGTCGCACGCGGTGAGCTGGCTTTTGGCACCATAGACACTTGGCTGGTCTGGCAACTGACGAATGGCGCGGTGCACGCCACCGACGTCAGCAATGCCTCACGCACCCTGCTCTTCAATGTGCACAGCAATGCCTGGGACGATGACTTGCTGGCCGCGCTGGACATTCCGCGCTCGGTGCTGCCGGAGGTTTACCCCTCGGCGCACCGCTTCGGCCAGGTGGCGGCCGAGCATCTGGGCGGCGAAGTCCTGATTGGCGGCATCGCCGGTGATCAACAAGCGGCGCTGTTTGGCCAAGCCTGCTTCAAACCGGGCATGGCCAAGAACACCTATGGCACCGGCTGCTTCATGCTGATGCACACCGGCTCGCAGTTTCAGAGTTCGGCCAATGGCTTGATCACCACCAGCGCCGCGCAGGCCACCGCCACACCCGAGTTTGCGCTGGAGGGCAGCGTCTTCATCGGTGGCGCGGTGGTGCAGTGGTTGCGCGATGGCCTGCAAGCCATCAAGGGCAGCGCCGAGGTCCAGGGTCTGGCCGAAAGCGTGCCCGATGCCGGCGGCGTGATGTTTGTGCCCGCCTTCACCGGCCTGGGCGCGCCCTATTGGAATGCCGATGCGCGCGGCGCCATCGTCGGCCTCACGCGCGGCTCCAGCGTGGCCCATATTGCGCGTGCTGCGTTGGAGAGCATCGCTTTTCAAAGCGCCGCGCTGCTGCAGGCCATGAGCCGCGATGCAGTGGCCGCCGGCGGCGCGCCGGTGAGTGAGCTGCGCGTGGACGGCGGCGCCTGTGTCAACAACCTCTTGATGCAGTTCCAGGCCGATCTGCTGGGCATCCCGGTGCTGCGCCCCAAGGTGATCGAAACCACGGCTTTGGGCGCGGCTTACCTGGCCGGCCTGTCCAGCGGTCTGTACAGCGACGTGAATGAGCTGGCCGGGCATTGGCAGGCCGAACGGGTGTTCCGCCCGACACTGCCGCGTGAGCGCGCGCTAGAACTGATGAGTCAGTGGGAGCATGCCGTTCGGCAAGCCTGCGCGGTTTGAGGCCTTCGTCTTTCAGCCTGACGAAAATCAGGCTCTGACGCGAGCTCGAATGCGGCTGAGGCTGACCGGCGTGATGCCCAGGTAGCGCGCCAAGTCCTTCAGCGGAATACGCTCGGCCAGCGAGACATCTTCCCGTAGGAATTCGGCGTAACGCTGCGGCGGCGTCAGGGTCAGCAAACCGCGCTCGCGCTCTTCCTTCAGCACCGCCAGTCTTTGCATGGCCCGGTACAAGGCCCATAACCAGGCTGGGTGGCGCGCGGCCAGTGCTTCCAGCTGCCGAAAATCGATGCGCTCCACCACGCTGACTTCCAGCGCCGTGACCGCAAAGCTGCTGCGCCCGCCGGGCTCCAAGGCACTCAAGCTGCCCAGAAACATGCCGGTCTGGCTGAAGGACTTGATCCATTCCTCGCCATCGGCCAACAAGTAGTGCAGCTTCAGCAGGCCGCGCTCCACGACATAGACATAGGGCTGGGCCACCTCGGCCTCAAACAGCGTTTCGCCCGGTGCCAGGCTGATGCGGCTGAGGCTGAGCGCTTCCGCCTCGGGCAAAGCTTCCGCCGAAAAGCCTTGGGCCAAGGCTTGCAGCAAGCGCAATGCGGCGGAAGTGCTTGGCTCGTTCGGCTTATCTTTTGTAAACGACATGCGGCCCGGTGCTTTCTACAGTGAGGCCATGCATTCAAACACAGCAAGAGCAAGCCAAACCACCGAGGGCCGGCTTTGGTTGGTGACCGGGGCCAGCTCCGGGATCGGCCGCGCCATCGCCCTGCAACTGGCGGCCGCAGGGCAGCAGGTCATCGCTTGGGGGCGCGATGCAAATCGTTTGGCCGAGCTGCAAAGCCAAAGTGCCGGCATTGTGTCCATCCAGACCGTGGACCTGGCCGCCACAGAAGAATTGGCCGGGCTAGCCCAGTCTTGCGCCAAACAATGGCCGCAGTTGTCGGGCCTCATCCATTGCGCCGGCATCCAACACGATGTGCTGATGACCGACAGCGGCTACGACGCAGCCGCTATCAGCGAAGAACTGCGGATCAATCTGGCCGCGCCGATGGAGCTGACCCGCGCGCTGTTACCGCATTTGCACGCCCAACGCTGTGCGGTGGTCGTGCTCGTTAGCAGTGCTCTGGCGTTCGCACCGAAACGCCGAGCTGCGACCTACAACGCCAGCAAGGCCGGCCTGCATGCCTTTGCACAAAGCCTGCGTGCGCAGTTGCGAAACAGCGGCGTGCGGGTGCTGGAACTGATCCCGCCACTCGTCGACACCCCAATGACGGCCGGGCGCGGCCGCCGCAAGCTGAGCCCGGATGCGGTGGCCCAAGCACTGCTGCGCCAGCTTTCACACTCGCGCTTGCGCGAACGGATTTGGGTCGGCCCGGCTCGCGCTTTGCCTTGGCTGTTGCGCCTGGCCCCGCACAGCATCCAAAGTTTTTTCTTAGGCTAGGAGACCTCTGATGAATCACTGCTTTTTGCTGGTGGATGCACTGCCAGCCTGGTTGCGCCTGCCCCGCGCGGAACGTGCACGCATTTTCGAAACCGAGGTCTTGGCCTTGTTGCCTCAGTACCCCGGCCTGCGCCTGCGCCACTTCGATGCCGAGGCCTATTCCGCGGTCTGCAGCGATGTCTTGATGCTGGAAGTGCCTGATGCCAAGCGCTTGCACTTCTTCATCGAGGCGCTGCGCGACACCTCCATTTACACCGTGCCCTACTTCGAAGTGCGGCACATCGTGCCTGCCTGGGAAGAGGGCTATCGGGCATATGAGGCCGAGATTGCAGACAGGTCTCTTGCGTGAACAAGCGGCCAACGGCGATTTGCTGCGGTGTACTGCGGTCGCACTGACCGCGCGTGTTTGATGATCAGGCCGCGATCAACCATCCGGTGATCGCCGTGCGCTCACCTTGCGCAAAGGGCGCCACATAGGAGACAAAATGCGATTGCGGCACCCGGAACAGCGACAGTGAATTGAAGTGCGGGAAGAAGCTGTCGATGACGCTACCGTCCGCTGCGGTGAAATGCAGCAAACCACCCCAGTCGGCTCGCCAATGCCGAGTCAGATTGATCACATAAGCCAGCCGCCGATCCTCAGCATCAACATGGTCGTCGTGGATCACAAGGAAGTTGCCCCGCGTGTACATGGTGGCCTGGGCATAGACGCGGTTGATGTCTGTAACGCCGGTGATCTGGCGGATCTTGCTCATGAACTGCTCATCGGCCATCCAGCGCATGAAGCGCGCCAAGAGATCGGTCTCCCCGCGCTGGGCTGCAGCGACCAATGAATCGGTGCAAAAGGAAAACTGGAATTCATGGCGCGCCACGGCGTGGATGCCATCCACCAGTATTGAGCGCTGTTCTGGCGTCAAGGCCCGCAACTGCTCACCACTCAAAACCCGATCACCATTGACATCTCGGTAAGTCAAAGCCCAGTCGATACGGTCGACGGCCTGACTGAGCGCTTCAATCACCGTTGGCTCAAAAAAGTCTCTGATCAGCACCCGACCGTCACGACTAAAAATCTGACTCAGTTGCTGGGTATCAAGCTTGGGATTGATGTACTGCATTTCCGTTCTCGGCGATCAAAAAAAAGGCAGGCACAAAGGCCTGCCTCGACTCTCACATCAGTGACGTCAGAATTTGTAATTGGCCCGCACGTAGTAGGTGCGGCCCTTGACGTCGGCATAGGTCGGGTCGAAGCCCACTTGGAAGTAGTCTTCTTGCACGGTCACCGGCGGCTTTTTGTCGGCCAGATTGCGAATGCCCAAGGTGATGGCCAGGTTCTTGATGCCCTTGTACTGGCCTTGAATATCCCAGAGGTCATAAGCATCGACCTTTTTGACCTTGTCATAGTCCTCGTAGCCGCTCTGGCGGAAGTAGCGCAGCCCAGCCGCCCAGGCACTGGTGTCCCAGTCCAGCGTCACGACTTGCTTGAACTTGGCCACCGGGCCACCTTGGTCGTACTTGCCGAGGTTGTCTTCCAGCTCGCCACTCACCACATTGGTCTTGTTGCTCTTGGTCAGCAGCGTCGCCTCCCAGCCGGGCGTGAAGGTGCCAAAGTCGGAACGGATGCGATAGCGCGCACTGAAGTCAAAGCCCGCCGCACGCTGCTTGCTCAGGTTTTCCAAGGATGCATTGACGTAGTCGAGATAGCCTTGGGCGTTCTTGACCAAGCGGTTGGCGTAGACCGAGGAGCTGGTCGTCGGACCGGTCTGATTCTTGTACCAGTCCTTCATGATGTCATCACCCGACAAGCTGTCGATGCCATCGGTCAGCTTGATATCGAAGTAATCCACTTCCAAGGACAAGTCTTTGATGGGCTCAAAGACCAAACCGAGAGCCATGGTTTGCGACTTCTCAGGCTTCAAGTTCGGATTGCTGTGGTTGATGGCCGTCAACTGCGTGTCGCAATAGTTCGGGTTGGGCTTGTTTGCGCAACCGACCAGGGTGTTGTAGTAAGGGTCATTGAAGTTGCCCGCCAAATTCGTGCCGGCAGCAGGCGCGTACATATTATCCAAGGCCGGGGCGCGGAAGCCCTTGCCGACGGAGGCGCGCAAGAGCAGCGTCTTCATCGGCGTCCAACGAACACTCAGCTTGGGGCTGGTGGCCGACATGTCCGGCGACTCAAACTTCCCGTCCCGTGATTCGCCCTTGGCGCCGTTGTAGCGGTCATGCCGTACCGCCAGATTCAACTCCACCGATTTCAGAACCGGCAAATTCAACTCGGCGTAAAAGCCTTGGGTCGCACGCTCGCCTTGCACTTTGCCGGCATTGCCAGAGCCACCAACGATGTCACCTGAACCGGCGATCTCAGAGTAGCCGTCCAGGTACTTCTCTTTGCGCAGATCCACACCGAAAGCCAGCGCCGCATTGCCGCCGGACAGCGCAAAAAGCTCGCGTGACAAAGACAAGTCAAAGCCGTTGGTGGTGGTTTCTGAGCGGCGGTTTTCACCCGTCAGCTCAGCTTCCTTCAACAAGGCCAAACCAGCGGCATCATTGGGCCCGAAGGGGTTCACATTGCCGGTCTTCAGCACGCGCACCAATTGCGTGTCCGAGAAGTTACCGGTCAAGAACTTTTCCACCGCCTTGGATTTGGCCTGCATCAGGCCAGCACGGTAATCAAAGCCGGCCAGCGTACCTTCGGCTCCGACCAGGAAGCGTGTCATGTCATTGGTCGTCTTGGTCAGGCGTTGACCGCCATCCACCATGCGCCAGGCAATCACCAGATCACCGCGGTAACCCGGGAAAGACTTGTCCACGGCTGCGGTCGGGTAGTACTTGCCACCGGCTGGGTAGAGATAGTCATCACGACCGGTGGTGCTCGAAGGGGTCTGCGAAGAGCCGAAGGTGATCTCATTCTTTGAGTAGGCGAACTCGCCGAACAAAATATGGTCGTTGTTCAACTGCATCGTCGCGCGAGCCAGAGCGCCCAAGCGCTCCGAGGCCGGCGAAATATCGATCTTGGCCGTGTAGTCGTAGCGGCAGTTCGATGCGCCTTTGAAGCTATCGGGTGGTGCGCAGTCTGGGAAGCCCGACACACCGGGCACAAAGGAGCCAGCCTTGTCTTTGCCATCAACAGGCGAGATATAGCTACCCGCCAAGTAGGAGTTGGCTGGGAAGGTGTTGCCCGAGGACTTGACCACGCCAATGTCGGGCCGGTTACCAGTCTTCGCATATTCACGGTCAGCCGAACGGATTACGTCATATTTTTCGTAGCTGAAGGTGCCCAATAGATTGAATTTGTCTTTGGCCAAATCTCCGAAACCAAAGCCACCATTCATGCCCTTGACCGAGCCACCCTTGGCAGCGGGCGATTCATAAGACACCGTGAAGTCGCCGCCTTGGTAGTCCTTGCGAGTGATGAAATTGATCACACCACCGATGGCATCAGAGCCGTAGGTCGCCGAGGCGCCATCGCGCAGCACTTCAATGCGCTCGATCGCCGCCAAAGGAATGGCGTTCAGGTCAACACCTTGACCTGCAAAGGGATAAGGCGTCAAGCGACGGCCATTCAGCAGCACCAAGGTCCGTTCACGGCCCAGGCCGCGCATCGAAGCACCCGTCTGGCCGGTTGCGTTGGAATCTCCGATGGACTCGCCCAAAGAGCGGCCGCCGCCATTGTTCGAACTCAGACGATTGACCAGTTCCTGCACATTGGAGGCACCCGATTTGTCAATCGAATCCCGGTTGATCACCGTCACCGGCACCGAGGTTTCGGCATCAATCCGCTTGATGGACGAGCCGGTGATAGAAACACGTTCCAGCGACTCCTGCGCCAAGGCGGCGCCGCTCACCAGAGTCAGTCCACTTGCGTAAACCAGCGCCAAGGCGCTGGACAGTCGAGTTCTTTTCAGCATCAATCACTCCAATCGATTGGGGTTAACGATATTGCTTGAGCGCGGGCGTTCACGGTCCGTTCGACCCTGGGCCACGGTCTTCCGAACCGTAAAAGTGCGGTAAGAGCATTCTTTCGCCGAGTTAGGCGATATGCGCACAGGGACAAACCCTTCGAGTTGCCTTTTCACATCGCTTGTCGTGCGGGAATGACTTCCCGCACCTTCAACTGACGTTTTTCGCTGTTATGCGCACAAAAGGCCAAGAATTGGCCAAGGCGGCTCAAGCACCCCGCAAGCTATAGCGCCGGTGCCACTCCGCCACTTCGCTGACCAGCGGGCCCAACTCGCGGTTCAGCGCGTCGAGCGCGTCCGCCACACCGGCGGGGTCGCCTTGGGGGCCCGCCGCCACTTCCAGCGCCGAGGCTTTTTGCGCCAGGCGCTCCAGGCCCAGATTGCCGGCCAGGCCGCGCAGGCGGTGGGCAGCGCTGCACAAAGCCGGCAAGCCGGTCACCTGCGCCTCCTCAAACTGGGTCAGGTGCTGCGCGTACTGCTTGGCAAAGGTACCCAGCAACTTGGCCAGCAGCTCTTGTCGGCCTGCGCAGCGGGTCAGTGCAGCCTCAAAGTCAGTGCCATCGATTTGCGGCCAAAGCGAAAGCGCCGAGGGCGAGGTGGAGGAGGCAGCGGGCTCATTCACAGATTCCGCCTGAGTCCCAGTGCTCGGGGCTGCATACACGCTCGCCGGACGCCGAGGCAGGCCCTCGGCTTGCGACATCAAGACCTGAATCAGCTCGGCCTGATCGATGGGCTTGGTCACATGCGCCACCATGCCTGCGGCCAAGCAACGGCGGCGCTGTTCGGGCAAGGCATGAGCGGTCAGCGCAATCACCTTGAGCTTGGGCGCTAACTGATGAATTCTGCGGGTGGCTTCATAGCCATCCATGTCCGGCATCTGAATGTCCATCAAGACCAGATCAAAGCCCTCAGGGCCGGCTTCGCGCAGCCGCGCCACCGCCTGAGCGCCGCTGTCCGAAGCCATCACTTCAGCGCCCGCGTGGGAGAGCATGTCTTGCAAAATCTCGCGGTTGATGTCGACGTCATCGGTGATCAAGATGCGCAGCCCACGCAAGGGGTTAGGGCCAATGTCGACCGTCAGCATCATGGGCTCGGTGGTGGCGGGGTCGCGCGTCTCCACCGTGGCCAAGACCAGAGGCAATTCCAGCTTGAAACACGAGCCGGACCCCAATTCGCTGGTGGCGGTGATGCTGCCGCCCATCAATTCGGCGAGTTGGCTGCTGATGCTCAGCCCCAAGCCGGTACCGCCGAACTTGCGCGTCGTCGACGAATCCGCCTGCTCAAAGGCGGTGAAAACACGCTTGAGCTGCTCGGGGGCAATGCCCACGCCGGTATCCGTCACGCTGAACAACAAGCGCCCCTGCACTTGCTCCACGCTCAGCACCACGCGCCCTTTGTCGGTGAACTTGATCGCGTTGGACAATAAGTTCACCAGAATCTGCGTGGCCCGCAAGGCGTCCAGCATGACCCAGTCGTGGCTGGCCTTGTATTCAATGCGCAGGCGCAGGTTCTTGGCATCGGCCCGCTCTGACACCAAATCCGTCACCTCTTTGACCAGATGGCTGAGATTGCAGGGCAGGCTCTCGATGTCCAGCTTACCGCTCTCGACCTTGGAGTAGTCGAGGATGTCATTGATGACGCCCAACAAGTGGCGGCCAGAGCGAACAATGCGCTCAAAGCCACTACGCGCCGCCGCAGGGTCGCCGCTACGGCTGATGCCTAACTGTGCCAATCCCAGCACCGCATTCAGCGGCGTGCGAATCTCATGGCTCATATTGGCCAAGAACTCACTCTTGGCCACAGCCAAGCGCTCAGCTTCATCCTTGGCCTGGCTCAGCTCGCGCTGCAGGCGCTTCAGAGACGTCACCTCGGTCCCCAGATTCAGGACCGCGACCGGACGCTTTTGGGTATCGAGCAAAGGGACGGTGGTGATCAGATAGTCGTGCTCACCGCCGAGCGCATCGGTCAGCTGGCGTTCAACGGTCAGGCTGCTGGTGCCCGCCATCAGCTTGGCGTCGATATCGGCAATCTCGGCCGCCATCTCAGCGGCGAACAGCTCCCGCGCGCTGGTGCCCAAGACCTTGTCCCGCGGCAATTGGGTGGCCGTCTCAAAGTTGCGGTTCACCAAGGTGTAGCGGCCCTGCAGATCGCGAATGCTCAAGGTGATGGGCAATGCTTCCAAGATGTCTTGCATCAGCTGCTTCTCGGTCACCAGCTCGGCGGTGCGGGCTGCGACCTCGTCCTCAAGCCGAGCGCGTCCGATGCGCAGCTCGGTCTCGGCGCGCACCCGCGCAGTGATGTCATGCGCGAACAGGACGACGCAAACCTCCTCGCCCAGCTGCAGGCGATCTAACTTCATATCCCACCAGATGGGACTGCCATCCACGCGACGCGACTGCCACTCAAAATACTGTGCACTGCCGCGCTCGACAGTGAGCCGCAGGCGCTGCAGCATTTGCTCGCTGGAAAAAGGCTCGCCCGGGTACATCAGCGTGGCATCCAACTCGGTCAGACGGGTGCAGCCATAAGCCACCAGGGTCTGGGCATTGGCAAAGCGCAGGGCGCCGGTGTCGCCCTCCAGAATCTGAATGCAGGTCAGCGAGTTGTCGAGCAAGATGCGCAGGCGCTCTTCGCTCTCGCGCAAACCCAGGGCGGCCGCCTGCTGGGCTTTGACGGTCTCGGCCAGCAGGCGACGCGAGCGCTCCAATGAGCCGGTCACATCCCAGAACAAGGAGCCATAGCGCAGCGCCATCCAGCCCAGAATCAGCGCGGTAGCGATATAGACGACCGCATAACTGGCCAGCGGTGGGCTGTTATTGCCGGTCAGGCCGGCAATCAAGCCAAAGGCCTCCAGGGCCCACATCAGCAAATAGCCCAGCACAGCCGCCAGCGTCGCCCATTTGGCGGCCTGCGGGCCGACCATCAAGCCCATGGCCGACATCAGCAGCAAGACACCTGCCATGCCCGAGGAATGCAGGCCCAGACCATAGAGCCCCGCGGCCACGAACAAGATCAACATCGCCGAAATGCTGAAAAAGGCCGTGGCGGCACGAACGCCCACCATGCGTGCAAGCGCCAGAGCGATCAGGGCACTCATGAAGACGCAAGCGCTGGTCCCCATGCGGGACACCCGCTCGGGCCAGTTTTGATCGGACTGCATGGCCAGCGTCAGCATCTGCGCCAGGGCACCGAGAATGACCAGGCCCAAGAACACCATGGCGCTGCGCGCCACCAGCTGATCGAGCCGGAGTTTCAGCTCTCCAAGGCTTTGCTCACGCGGCGTCTGCGGCGGCGGCGGCATGGGCGCCTCCAAACGCTCTTCGCTGGCAGCAAACATGGCCGAGGCCTTGGATCAGACTTGCTGATTGAGCTTGTTGATGATCTTGCCAAGAAACTTCTCGACCTCTTGACTCTTGTCGAGAGAGGCCATCACCTGGGCGGCATGCTTCTTGATGATGCTGCTGAGAAAGTTCTCTTGATCGTCGGTCAAGCCAAGCTTCATGAAGCTGGCCTCCACCTCTTCGGAGAGCTCCTCAAAAACGCCTTGCACCTCCATGCGCTGGGTGTGGCTGCGCGCCGAGATATCGGTCAAGGCATTGCGAGTCATGCTGACCAGATGGCGCACATCGGCCAGGTCGCGGGTCGCCAATTCGGTGTCGAGTGCGGCCACCCGAACGATGGCGCCCTCGACCAGCATCGCCACATTGTCGATGGCGCGCCCCATGCGCTCGGACTCGCTGCGCTCCATTTCGCTGCTGCGGTCCATGCGCAAATTGCGCACAAACAAGACCACTGAGCCATAGGCAAAGCCGGTATGTGGGCCCAGGGGCCGAATCCGCTGACCGCCTTTTTGCGCGATCAGGTGGTCAAGAATTGAGTTCTCCAGCGCGCTGCAAGGGCCACGGCCATTGCGAGCAATCAGCTCGCTGCGGCCCTGAATGCGCACGCAACCTTCCAAGGCGTAGCGCTGCAAGGCGTCAAGAATCGCCTGTGCCACTTCGGCATAACTGCTGCAGGCGCCTAGCTGACGCTGAAATTCCAGCACCACACCGGCCTCGCCCATCATGTCGGCGGTGGAGAGCACCGCGTTCATGGTCTCTTCCAGTTGGCCGCTCAACTCCAGCTGCTTGGCGCGGTTGGCGAGCACCAAGCCAATCTTGGCGATCAGCTCACCGGCATCAAAAGGCTTGGGCAGGTAGTCCGACCCGCCGGCGGCATAACCCTGTAAACGCTCGTCAATGCTGATGCGCGCCGAATGAAAGATCACCGGAATGTCGGCGCTGATGGGCGCGGCCTTCAATTGCTTGCAAGTCTCATACCCATCCAGCACGGGCATGTCCACATCCAACACGATCAGATCAAAGGCCTGGTCTTTTGCACACAGGGCCAGAGCCTCGGTGCCACTGGTAATGCTCGTTACGTCGAAGCTGCCCTCTAACGTGGCCTCCAACATCTGCAGGGTCAACTCGTCATCGTCGACGAGCAAAACACGAGAACGCTGTGTCATTGATGGCTCCCCTAGCAAACTCGATATGGGTCGAGAAAACAGAGGCCCATTGAACCAGCATTTTCCAGCCGCGCCAAGGCGTCTATGACACTTCCATGGCGCTTCAGTGGCGCTTTAACAAATCAAAGGCCAAAGCGCTCGCCCAGGCCGCCCAAAGTGGCCAGCCCCAAGAGGGCAAAAATCAGCGCGGCCACGCCATGGACCAGGCGCAAGGGAATCTTGTGAGCGATGCGATCGCCCAGCAAGACCGCCGGCACATTGGCGATCATCATACCCAGGGTGGTGCCCGCCACGACCGCAAAAAAGTCGTTGAACCGGGCGGCCAAGGCCACGGTAGCGATCTGCGTCTTGTCACCCATTTCAGCCAGGAAGAAGGCCAGCACCGTGGTGCCCAGCACGCCCAGCTTGAGGCGGCTATTGCCCTCGAGATCGTCGTCGATCTTGTCGGGGATCAAGGTCCAAACCGCCATGCCCAGAAAGCCCAGGCCCAAGCCCCAGCGCAAGACCTGCGGACTGAGCAGGCCGGTGATCCAAGAGCCCAAGGCCCCGGCAAAAGCATGGTTGGCCAGGGTCGCAATCAAAATGCCCAGGCAAATCGGGATGGGTTTGCGAAAACGCGCGGCCAATAAAAAGGCCAGCAACTGGGTTTTATCGCCAATTTCAGCGAGCGCCACAAGGCCGGTAGAGACGAGAAAAGCTTCCATATCAGTCTTTCGCGGCCGGCTTGAGAACCCGATGACCACGCACACGCCGGCCGCAAAGCAGGAGTGCGTGGTCAAAGGTCTTGCCAGGCAGAACCGTTCCAAATCGGACTGTTCCTGCTGCCGGCGCCATGATCCTGTGGGATCAATTGTGTTGACGCGGGCCCGCAAAGCTGTGCGGCGGCTACTCCCCAATGACCGTTCCATTCTAGCAAGGCCTGACCCCAGCGCCTTTGACCCCAGCCTCAGCTCAGGGCTTGCGGCCCGTTTTGCGCAGGCTGGCCGCATCCAGATCCAGCTGCTCGGCCGGGATCACCCACGCCTGTGGCAGCAGCTCACGCAGACCCGCTCCGGCAAGCGCCAGATCGGTGACGACAATGCTGCGCAGCGAATCAGCACCCCAAAAGCGAGAGGCAAAAGCCTTCACCGCGCTGGCATCCAGCGCCTGCAGTTGTTGGGGCAGCAAGGCCAGCTCGGCCAGATCCTCGCCACGCTCGATTTGTTCGGCCACGGCCGCGGCCAGGCCTTGCGTGCTCTCCAGCTGCCGGCCGAGTTCGCCAATCAAGACCGCTTGTCGCGCCGCCAGCTCGGAGGGCGTGACCTCGGCCTCACTCAGCTTGCGCAACTCCGCGCGCAAGAGGTCCAGCACCTCGCCGGCCTTGGCAGGCTGCGTCTGCGCGCCCAAGGTCAACATGCCGCCTTCCGGCAGCGATTCGACATTGCTGAAGGCGCCATAGCTGAGCCCGCGCTTGATGCGCACCTCTTGATTGATGCGCGAGGAATAGCCCAGGCCCAGAACCGCGTTGGCCAAGGCCCCGCTGCGCGCCAGGGTCAGGTCTTGCCCAGGTGAACCGAGCGAAGGCTGAGAAGCCCGCGAAGCCAATCCGACAAAGGGTGCCACCACCAGCACCGTACTTTGGCCGCTGCCCGGCAGGTCCAGCACCAAGTTGCGGGGCAGGGCCGATGCGGACTTCTCGGGCGGGGGGTCAGGTCTTGCCTGCGCTTCCGATATCGCCGGCAGCGCGGTCGGCCTCGGCTGCCATTGCCCAAAATGGCGCAGCGCCAGCGCACGGCCTTGAGCCAGATCCAGATCGCCGGCCAGAACCAAGCTCAGGTGTTCGGGCCGCAGGTATTGACGGCAAAAAGCCTGGACATCGGCTCTTTTGATGCGAGAAAGCGTCTTTGCACTACTCTGCCGCCCAGGCTCAGCATCGCCCCAGAAGAGGCGACGCGCCAATTTCTCAGCCAAGGCGGCCGGGTCGCTTTGTTCGAACTGAAGCGTCTCCAGCATTTGGGCGCGACTGCGCGCCAACTCAGCTTCGGGCAGGGTGGGGGCGCGGCTGACGGCCGCGAGCAAGCCCAATGCCTGATCCAGCTGTGGCGTCATCACCGTCAAAGACAGTCGGCTGCCCAGCGCCCCCGTGCTGATCTCGAAACCGCCGCCCAGGCTTTCCGCCGCTGCGGCCAGCGCGGCAGCATCCAGGCGCCGCGAGCCCAGCTGGGCGCCTTTGCTGAGCAAACCCAGGCTCAGCTCGGCCAAGCCGCTTTTGTCCGGGGGGTCCATCAAGCTGCCTGCTTGCACATTCAAAAGCGCCGTCACCAGCGGCAAACCACGCCGCTCCACCACCACCAGACGCATGCCATTGGGCAGCCGGGCTTGATGAAAGGTCGGCATCGTCAAAGCCAGGGCGGGCGCCGGCATGGGTGGCCGCTCGAAGCCTTGCTGAGCGAAAGCCGCGCCCAGACCTAGCCCGCATAGGACCCACACCGAAAGACACTTGCGCAGGTCGCGCCTCATGTACGCCCCGCCGCCGGACTCACCGAGTCACCATAAAGCACCGTGACGCGCGCTCCACCCAGCACATCACGCCGCACCACGGCCTGCACAGCGGCCGCCGTCAAGGCCTGCAGCTCGAGCAACTCACTTTGCGCAGCCCAAGCCTCGCCGCGCAACAAGGCAGCCGAGCCCAGCACTTCGCCAAGGCCTTGCGGCGTTTGACGCTTGATCAAGGCCGCGGTCAACAGCTGGGTCTTGGCCTTGTTGAGGACTTCGGGCGAAATCGGTTCCTCGGCCAAGCGCTGGATTTCTCGAGCCAAAGGCTGGACCAAAGACGCCGCACTGCGACCCGGCGCGGCCATCGCATGCGCCACCAAGAGGCCAGCCTCGGCATTCAGCTGCGCCTCGAAACCGACGCTTTGCGCGATGGCCTTCTTGAACACCAAGGCCTCGGACAGGCGCGAAGACTCGCCCAGGGAAAGCAAGGCCTGCGCCAATTGCCAAGCGCCGGCATCGGCACTGCCGGCCTTGGGGCCTTGCCAGATCAACAAGGCGGCCGGCGCGGGTGCATTCGGCGCAGGCAAGTGGTGGGTTTCATCGCGCAGCCGCCGCGGCTCGGCCACAGTTTCGCGCGGTATCGGCGTGCTCGGGCGGCGAATGCTGCCGAAGTAACGGTCCACGGCGGCGTCCAGGCCCGGTGCCTCGAAGCCACCCACCACGATCAGCACCGCGTTATCGGGCCGGTAATAGCTGGCATGAAAATCGTTGACGTCGCGCAAAGTGGCGGCGTCCAGGTCTTCGATGCTGCCGATCACTGGGCGTCGGTAAGGGTGGCGCTGATAGCCCAAGCCGGGCACGGCATTGAACAGGGGGCCATAGGGGTCGGCCAAACCCGTCTGGCGAAACTCTTCCTTGACCACCTCGCGTTCGCTGTCGAAGTTGGCCTGGTCCACGGTCAAGTTGGACATGCGCTCGGCCTCGGCCCACAAAACCGGCTCGAGGTGATTGGCCGGCACCACGCAGTGATAAGCCGTCATGTCGTCGGCAGTGAAGGCGTTGTTGCTGCCGCCCACATCCTCGGTCATGCGGTCGAACTGCTCATTCGCCATATAGCGGGTGCGCTTGAACATCATGTGCTCAAACAGATGGGCAAAGCCGGAGCGCCCAGGCGGGTCGTCTTTGCCGCCGACGCGGTACCAGACCTGCACGCTGACCGTACTGCCCTCGGTGGGCAAGCTCAAGCACTCCAAGCCATTGGCCAGCACCCGACGCCGCAAAGCAGCCAAACTGAGCAGCGGGCTCTGCAGGACCTGCGGCGACAAAAGAGGCGGCGAAGATGGCACCCCACGCGTCTTGTCAGCGGCCAGCACCGGCCATGCGCCAGCGCCCAGCAGCGCTGCGCCGGCTTGCAGCAAGGCGCGGCGCCTCGCGGCCGCTGGCAGGGGTCTCATCAACATCGGGTGCTTTGCTCGTTCAAGGCTCTTCAAGGCTTTGCCAATGCGCCTCAGCATAGGCGCTGCTGCCAAGCACTGTCAGCAGCGGGCAGGCATGATAGGGCCGCGCGTCCATCCTTCTACACACCCAAGCTCAGGGAGTCTTGTCCATGCAGTTCGCCTACACCATTGTTTACGTCGCCGATGTGGCGGCCTCGCTGAAGTTCTTTGAAGCCGCCTTCGGCCTGTCGACCCGCTTTTTGCATGAGTCCGGCAGCTATGGCGAGCTGGAAACCGGCGCCACCGCCCTGGCTTTTGTGGATCACGCCACGGCGCACGACAGCGTTGGCCAAGACTATGTGGTCGCTGCCGGCAGCGCCGCTCCCTTGGGCATGGAGATCGGTCTGAGCACCGCCGATGTGGACGCCGCCTATGCGCGCGCGCTGCAGGCCGGCGCCAGCGCGGTCAACCCGCCCAAGACCAAACCCTGGGGCCAGACGGTGGCCTATGTGCGCTGCCCGGACGGCACGCTGGTGGAACTCTGCACGCCGATGGGCTGAGGGCTCAGGCCCATGCGCGGCCTCGGACCGAGCAGCCGCGCCCAGCTGGCTGCTTTAGGCATTCACACACTGGAGCAGCTGCGCCAGCACGAGCCCGTCGCCCTCTATGCCCGGCTCAAGCAGCAATGGCCGGCGGCCAATATGAATCTGCTTTACGCCCTGATCGGCGCGCAGGAGGACCTGGACTGGCGCCAGGTCGCGCGCGAGCGCCGCAGCGAATTGCTGTTGCGCCTGGACGATTTGGGTCTGGCCCCGCGCTGAACTGACATGCGGCGCCGCTTAATATCGGGGCCATGATTTCTTCTCTGGATTTGGCCCTGCTTTACTTGGTGGCTGCCGTGCTCGGCGTGGTGGCCTGCCGCTCGATGAAGCTGCCGCCAATGTTGGGCTATCTGGTGGTGGGGGTGTTGATCGGCCCGCATGCGCTGGGCTTCTCGGCCGACACCGCAAGCATCCGCTACCTCGCCGAGTTCGGCGTGGTCTTTCTGATGTTTGTGATCGGGCTGGAATTCAATCTGCCCAAGCTCTACAGCATGCGCCGCCTGGTGTTTGGCCTGGGGGCTTGGCAGGTGGTGATCACCATCGCCGGCGCGGTGCTCTTGCAACTGGGCTTGACCTGGGGCTTCGCGCGGTTTGGCCTCAGCTGGGGTCTGGATTGGAAAGGGGCGCTGGTGCTGGGCGCAGCCATGGCCATGAGCAGCACCGCCATCGTCGCCCGCCTGATGGCCGAGCGCCTGGAGTTGGAGAGCGAACATGGCAAGCGCGTCATCGGCGTGCTGCTGTTCCAAGACTTGGCCGTGGTGCCGCTCTTGGTGATGATCCCGGCGCTGAACAGCGGCGCCACCGAAATGGCCGAGTCGCTGGCCTGGGCGACCGTCAAGGCCGGCATCTTGCTGACGATTTTGCTGGTCGGCGGGCAGCGGGTGATGCGCTGGTGGTTGACGCTGCTGGCACGCCACAAGAGCGACGAGCTCTTCATGCTCAATCTGCTCTTGGTGACACTCGGTCTGGCCTGGCTGACCGAGCACTTCGGCCTCTCGCTGGCCCTGGGCGCTTTTGTGGCCGGCATGCTGATTGCCGAAACCGAGTTCAAGCACCAGGTGGAGACCGACATCCGGCCCTTCCACGATGTGCTGCTGGGCCTGTTCTTCATCACCATCGGCATGAAGCTGGACTGGCATGTGCTGCTCGACCAGTGGTGGCTGGTGATCGTGCTGAGCGTGCTGCCCATCTTGGTGAAGTTTGGGCTGATCGCCGGCTTGGCCTGGTGTTTCAAAGCGCCCACGGGCGTGGCCTTGCGCACCGGTTTGTATCTGGCGCAGGCCGGCGAGTTCGGCTTTGTGATCCTGACCCTGGGCGTGCAACACCAGCTGGTGGCACCGCAATATGTGAGCCCGGTGCTGGCCGGCATGGTGATCTCGATGCTGGCCTCGCCCTTCTTGATCATGTACAGCAACCGCATCGTGATGAAGCTCTCCAGCAGCGACTGGATGATGCAGTCGCTGCAGCTGACCACCATCGCCAAAAAAGCCATCAAGGCCGAAGCACACGTCATCATCTGCGGCTACGGTCGCAGCGGCCAGAACCTGGCCCGCTTGCTGGAGGGTGAAGACATCCCCTATATGGCGCTGGACCTGGACCCGGATCGGGTGCGCCAGGCCGCAGCAGCCGGCCAAAGCGTGGTGTTTGGCGACGCCGCGCGGGCGCAAAGCCTGATGGCCGCCGGCCTGGCCCGCGCCAGCGCGGTGGTGGTCAGCTTCCCCGGCACCGCCTCAGCGCTGAAGATCTTGCGCCTGGTGCAAGAGCATGCGCCGCAGGTGCCGGTGATCGTTCGCACCATCGATGACGGCGACTTGGAACGCCTGCGCGAAGCCGGCGCCACTGCCGTGGTGCCCGAGGCCATCGAAGGTTCGCTGATGCTGGCCAGCCATGCGCTGGCTCTGGTGGGCGTGCCGATGCGGCGGGTGATCCGGCTGACGCGAGACGCGCGCGATGCGCGTTATGGGCTTTTGCGTGGCTACTTCCATGGTGCCGATGACGACACCGTGGAAGAACGCCACCATGCCCGTCTGCGCAGCATCACCCTGCCGGCCAATAGCGCTTATGTGCACCAGACCCTGGGCCTGCTGTCGCTGCATGCGGCGGCGGTCAAGGTGGTGTCGGTGCGCCGCGCCAATGGCCGGGTGCTGGAGGCCGATGATCAGCTGATGCTGGAGGTGGGCGACACCCTGGTGCTGTCAGGGGTGCCCGAGGCCCTGGCCCTGGCCGAGGAAAAGCTGCTCAGGGACTGACCCAGTCCTCGACGCTCATGCCCTGGTGGTGGCTCAGGAAGAGCTGGCCTTCGAACCAACGCGTCCAGTCGCTGGCCTTGAGCAAGTCCAGCACCGGGCCTTTCACCTCAGAGAGATCCAGGCGCAGGCCTTGGCGCTTGAGGCTGTCATGCAACTCGCGCAAGGCCTCCAGGCCGCTGAAGTCGATGCTGTTGACCGGCGACATCATGATCACCACGCGCTTGACCCCAGGGTTCTGAGTCAGATGCACTTGCACCACATCGGCCAAGGTACGGGCATTGGTGAACAAGAGGCTTTCATCGATGCGCAAGCCCATCACATCGGACAAACGCTCCACCGCATAACGGTCCACATTGCGGTAATGCTCGGTGCCGGGCACTCGGCCGATCAACGCCACATGCGGCTGCGCGGTGCGCTTGAGCAGCAGAGCGATCGAGCCCAACACGCCCAGGCCCAGGCCGGCCGCCACGCTCCAGCACAAGACGATCAGCGTCACCGCCAGCATCAACAAGGCCTCGGGCCGCGCATAACGCCAGGCTTCCGCATAGGGCTTGAACTTCAGGCCCGACAAGACCGCCACCAAGATAGTGGCCGCCAACACCGACTTGGGCAACCAGGCCAAGGGCGTGGCTAGCAAAAGCATGGCCAGCAACATGAAGAGCGCCACGAAGGCGCCACTCCAGCGCGTGCGGCTACCGGCGTCGTGCAGCAACACGCTGCGCGAGAAGCTGCCGGCCACCGGCATGCCACCACTCAGAGCCGCCACCACATTGGCGGCCGCCAAACCTCGCAACTCAGCGGCCGGGTCCACCCGCGCATCGCCGAGCTTGACGCGCCGCCGCCCCAGCGACTCGGCCACCACCAGGCTGGACACATAGGCCATCAAGGCGACCAACAAAGCATCCGGCAGCAAGCGCAGCCACAGCGCAGGGTCGAGCCGGGGCAAGGTCAAACCCAAATCCAAAGGCGGCAACACACCCACCAAGGGCACGCCGCGCGAAGCGGCGTCACTGCCATGGGCCAAGAGCATGGCCGCCAGCAGCAAGACCAGCGGCATCAAGCGCGCCCAACTCGGGCGCAACCAGCGCCGCGCTCCCAAGAGCAGGGCGCAGCCGAGGAGGCCGTACACCGCCGTCAGACCTTGCCAGGTTTGCGGCGTGTGCAGCCACTCCTGCGCCAAGGTCGGCAGATCAAAACCGCGGGCGGTGCTGCCCAGCAGCACCGGCAACTGGCTCATCGCAATCGCCAAGGTGGCGCCGGTTTCAAAGCCATGCAGCACCGGCACGGACAAGAGCGAAGCCAGCGCATCCAGACGCAGGGCGGCGGCCAGCAGCAAGATCAGGCCAATCTCGGCCGCCAACACCAAGGCACCCTCTGAGGGGCTGACCCCGGTCGGCAGCTGCCCCAAGGCCTGCGCGATCATCAGCGCCAGCACCGCCACCGGACCCACCGCCAAGACCGGGCTGGAGCCCAGCGCCGCATAGGCCAACAGCGGCAAAAGGCTGGCATACAAGCCCACCTGCGCCGGCAGACCGGCCAACATCGCATAGGCCAGGCTCTGAGGAATGAGCAGCACGCTGACCACAAAGCCCGCCATCACATCGGCGCGCAGCAGCTCGCGGCGCGGGAACAGGGCGGGGCTCGGGTTCGTCATGGGCAGATTGTCTCAGCCCGGCCGCGCCGAGGCGCTCAGGCCTGAGCGGCCTGAGGCCCCAAAACCTGGGTCAGGCTGACGCGCTCGGAGCTGCACGCGGCGTCAAAGTCGGCCTCGATCTGGGTCAGGGCATCGGTATCGCGCGCATCGACGGTGGCGATGCCCATGGCCCGGTTGCGCCCCTGCGACTTGGCGGTGTAGAGCGCCATATCGGCCCAGTTGACCGCTTGCTCCCAAGGCAGAGTCAGGTTCGAGGGTGGCAAGGGGAAATGCGCAAAGCCTATCGACACGGTGATGCGCAGAGGGCCGTCTTCGGTGGCAATCGTCGTGGCACCCACGCCCTGCAAAATTCGCTCGGCCAGGGCGCTGAGTTGCTCTTGGCTGACGTCGGGCGCAAACACCAGAAACTCTTCGCCGCCCCAGCGCACCACCAGGTCTTCGGCCCGCACCGCATGGCTGAGGCGCCGCGCCACTTCGCAGATCACCACATCACCAATGCCATGGCCGTGCTGGTCATTGACATGCTTGAAGTGGTCGATGTCAATCATCAGCAGCGCGCCGTTAAAACTCGCTTCCTGCGGGTTTTGCTGCTGCTCCATCACCGCCAAGAAGTAGCGGCGGTTGGCCAGATCGGTCAGCGGGTCGCGTTCGCTTTGGGCGCGCAACAAGACCTCATTGGCCTTGAGCTTCTTGTTCGCCTGCCGTACCCGGTTGACCATGACGCCGGCCAAAACCAGGGACAAGCCCAGCAAGACCGCCATGGCCAGGCCGACCTGCTGGGTCAGCTGCCGGTTCGCCAACTGCCGCTCCACCAGGGACTTGTCGCGCACCAGCAGATCAAATTCGCGTTGCTTGCGGTCGCTGTCATATTTGACTTTCAGCTGCTCCAGCGAACTCTGGCGGTTGCGCGCCACCAGCTCCGCGTTCAGCTTGCGTTCTTGGTGGAAGTCAGCAATCGCCTCCTTGGGCCGCCCCATCGACGCCCAGGCTTCGCCTTGCTCGCGCAACTCTTCCATCAAGGCGGCCTTGCCGGCCTGGTCTTTGTCCATCTGGTTCAGCTGGGCAATCTCGCGATGGGCGGCGTCGAACTGCCCCAGCAAGATCAAGGACTGCACCAAATTATTCCGGGCGGTGCGCTCGGGCCGCCGGTCACCATATTGAAGCAAAGTCGGCAGCGCCTGCTCCACCAAAGCCTTGGCACGGGCCGGCTGCTTCAAGCGCAGATTGGCATCGGCCAGGCTCAGCTGCATATAGGCGGCCACATGCGGGGCATCTGCTTTTTTGGCCAAGTCCAAGGCTTCGTCCAGGGCGCGCACCTGCAGCTCGATCTGTCCCTGGCGTGCGGCCAAGCTCGCCTCTTGCCCCTTCACATAGGCTTGCGTTAAGGGCTGGCCCTGGGCCAGTTGCAAGGCCTGGGTGATCCAGCGCTTGGCTTGCTCGGGCTGCTCCAGGCGTTGGCTCAAGAGTGCCAGCGCGCCGAGGCTTTGAGCCCGCATGAAGTCATCCTGCCCCGCTTCGGCCAAGTCCAGGCGGCGCCGGGCGGTGGCCTCGGCCAGCGCCAAGGCGCCGTCATTGCCTTGCTTTTCTTCCCGCAGGCGCAAGGCCGACCAGGCATTGCGGAAATCACAACCCTGCTGAATCACCTGCTGCGCGGGCCGATCTTCAGCGCACCAAGGAGCCAGCGCCTCTAGTGCCTTGAGCGCATGCTGTGCGGCCTCTTCGGAGCGGCCGGCGTAATCGGCCTCTTCGGCACGCAAGACATGGGCGCGGGCGGCTTGCTGCGCATCTTGGGCCAGGCGCTGCGCGATCGCCAGGGTTTGCTCACCCTGGCCCAGGCGCAGTTGAATGCGCGCCTCGGCTTGCAGCAACTGGCCATCAAAGTCTCGATTGCGAGCTTCGGCCTGCAGGCGCTTCAAGTCTTGCAAGGCCTGCGTCGGCCGGTCGAAGGCCAGGCGCTGCAAGCGGCTCAGCGTTTGATCCAAAGCGGCGTCCAGCGGCGGCGCGGGCGGCAGCCGCAATGCAGCGCTTCTTTCAATCGCTGCGGTTTGCGCCGCTGCGGGCAAGGGCCCGACCCAGCAGCAAGCGGCCAGCAGGCAGCAGGCATTCCATCGAAGGCGCAGCCTCATGCGGGCACCGCCGCTTCACAAGCGATGGCCGGGCAGACTGGTCCGCTCAAGGCCCGCAGCTGCACCGAGCCCTCGTGCCAAGCCGCTTCCATACGACCGGCCAAGGCCAACAAAGTCGCTTCGTCGCTAGCCTCGATGGACTCGATGCCATAAGCCTTGTTGCGGCCATGGGCCTTGGCCATATACATCACGGTGTCGACCAGATCGATGGCGCGCTCCCAGCTCAGGGCCAGGCCATGCGGCGCCACCGGGAAGGTGGCAAAGCCGATCGAGGCGGTGATGGCGATATGCAAAGCCCCATGCGTGACCGGCTGCTCGCCGATCTGATCCAGCAGGCGCTGCGCCAGCACATTGGCGTAGTTGGGATCGGTAGTTTCCACCACGATGAGGAACTCCTCGCCACCCCAGCGCACCACCAGATCGTCTTCGCGCAAGGTGGCGCGCAGACGCTTGGCGATATCCACCAAGACGGTATCGCCGGCCGCATGGCCATGCACATCGTTGATGCGCTTGAAATGGTCAATATCGATCAAGAACACCGTGCCGCTGAGCTTGCCCTGATCGGCGAGGCGCTTGATGGCGGCCTGGAAATGGCGCCGATTCGACAAGCCCGTCAGGGGGTCGCGTTCGCTCTGCTTGCGCAAAGCCGCATTGCTGTGGGCCAGCGACTCATTGGTCTTGCGGATGCGCTGATAAGCCAAGACCATCAACACACCGAACAGCACGACACAGCCGGCCAAGGCCGCCCACAGCTTGAGTTGCAGATTGCGCGCCAGCAATTGCTCGTTCTTCAAACTCATATCGCGGTTGAGCAGCTGCAACTCCTTGTCGCGGCGCTCATCGTCGTAATTGGCCTGTGCCTCCAGCACGGCCTTCAAGGTCTCTTCGCGCAAGACCTGGTCGATCAATTTGCGGTGCTGGTGATAGGCCTCGACGGAGCCCGCCAGGTCGCCTGCCTTTTCTAAATAGGTGCCCAGCTCATGGAAACCGAGAGCAGCGCCGCTCAGCGCGCCACGCTTGAGTTCGATCTCGGTGGAGGCCAGCACATCACGTTTGCCCTCGGCCGTGCGCTTGAGCGCGATTTTGGCCAAGCCCATATTGGCTAAGGCGACCGACTCGGTGGACAGGTCTTTTTCCTTGCGCGCCAGCGGCAGGCTCTCTTCGGCATGCTTCAAGGCTTCTGGGTAATTGCCTTGCTTGAGGTGAAAGTCTGCGTAATTGGCCAAGGCCAGGGCGATGCGGTCCGGCAGCTCCGATTGCCGAGCCACCCGCAGCGCCTCTTGTTTGGCTTGCCCGGCCAGCTGAATTCGGCCCAATTCGGCGTACACAATGCCGCGCATGGTGTGCACCGCATAGAGCAAGGTGGGGTCGGGGTCGCGCTCCACATCTTTCAACGCTTCGGCCACGGTTTGCTCGGCTCGCTCGAATTGCATGGCTTGCACATAGGCATCCGCCAAGTCAATCTGCGTATTCGCCCGGCGCCAGTTGGAGCCGCTGCTCTCGGCGAGCTTCAAGGCCATGTGCAAACTGGCCAAGGCCAGTTCGATCTGCCCGGTGTCCGATTGCAAGCGACCCAGCAGCTGATAGGCGTTGATCAAAAGCGGCAGCGGCGTGCTCGGTGGGGTGTAAGCGGCCAATCCCGCCATTTCCTTCTTCGCCGGCTCGAGTTGCCCGAGCATGGCCAAGCGCCGAGCCTTCAGCAAGTGGCTCACCAAATTGGCCTGCGGCTTGCTCGCAGCATCGGGCCAGTCAGCCAGCTGGGCCAGCAGCGTACTGAGCTGATCTTCTTCGCGCAGGCGGGCCAGCAAACTGCCCTTCAGGCACAGCAAGTGCAACTGCTCTCGGCTGCCGGGTGCCAGGCGGCTTTGCAGCACGCCCAGTTCCTGCACCGAATCTTGGGCCTGAAAATTGCCACGGCGCTCGATGCGGTCCAGCTGTTCCGACACCGAAGGCTCGGCCTGCGCAGCGGGCAAGCACAAGGCTTGCAGCACCAGCAGCAAGAACCCACTGAAGATTTGAACGCACAGGGCTGCGCCCACGCGGGAGGGCGACTGCTTGCCTGCGGAATTGCCTGTGCTCATCGCGACTTCTATCGGCATCCTTCAACCTGACTTGATTCGAACGGCCCGAAAGCAGTTCGCCTTCTCCCATGCCCGCGACTTATTTAACGTGCTCAGACCGAGCCCTAAGACCAGCCGGGCTGCAGTGTAGTGAAAGCTCCGCATCTGCGAACCTGCGGTTTGCGAGCAATTCACCCCGTCGCCGCACCGATCTCGGCCCCAGATGCGTCAGCACCCCTCGTCTAATGAGTATGCACACTCCTTAATTACTGATACATTGCACGTCAAAGAGTAGCGAGTATTCATTATGCGCACCAGCAAAAGCCAGCAAGAGAAGACCCGACGCCAGATCCTGCGCTGCGCCGTCGAGCTGATGACGGCCCAGGGCTTCGAAGGCACGACCATGAAGCAGATCGCTCGCGCCGCTGAGCTGGGCGATGCCACGATCTACAAGTACTTCCCCAGCAAAGAGAAGCTGGTGCTGGCCTACTTCGAACAAGCGGCGGTCGACGCTCTGGTCTTGATGCAAAAGACCAAAGGCCAACAAAGCTTCGCCTTGCAAGAGCGCTTGCAATTGCTGGTGGACAGTCTGCTGGAGTTGCTGCTGGCCGACCGGGAGTTTGTGGCCATCGCCCACCAGATGGTGCAGGGTGCGCCGATGCTGCTGATCGGCCAGAACATGCCCGGCAAGGAGCCCTTGCGCCAAGCTTTCATCGAGATGCTGACGCAGGCCGAGGCCGCCGGCGAGATCGCACCCTGCGCCTTCAAACCCAGCCTGGGCGGCCTGCTGGCGGACTATGTTTACGGTATCGCCGCCTATTGGCTGAAGGACGACTCCGAACAATTCGGCAACACCACCCAGCTGGTCGACCTGAGTCTGGGCGTGCTGGTGCTGGCCCTGCAAAGCGGCATCGTCAACAAGCTGCTCGATCTGGGCGGCTTCATGCTGCGCAGCCAGCTGTCTCGCTTGCTGCAAAACCAAGGCGGCGGTTTGATGGAGCTCTTGAGCTTGGCCAAGCGCGGCCTGAGCCAGGGAGGCCGGCCATGAGCGCCCGGTCCACCATCAGCGCTTGTGCGCTGCCTGCGGCCAGCCGCATCGCCCAACGCACGGCCGGCGCCGACTTTGCCGACAGCTACAGCTTCGCCGACCCCCAGCCCGAAACCAGCGCGCTGCAAAGCTATCTGGCCTTGACGGCGCAAACACCGGCCTGGATGAACGCCTTGATGAGCTTGCGCAACCAAGTGGTGCGCTGGGTCGGACTGAAGCACCTGGGTCAGCTGAAAACGCTTCGCCCTGGCAAGGCCTGGCAAGACTACCGCCCTGGCGACCGCGTCGGCATCTTCAGTCTGTCGGACCTGCATGCCGATGAAGTGATTCTTTATGACGACGACAAGCATTTACGCGTGCAGGTCTCGCTCTACAAGGCCGAGGGGCGCATCTGGCTCAGCACCGTGGTGCATGAGCACCAGATCCTCGGCCGCGTCTATATGAGCGTGGTCGGCCCGGTGCACAAGTTGATCGTGCCGCTGATGCTGGCGCAAGCGAGCGCAAAACTCTGAGCCCCGCATGAGCAGCAGCAAGCCTCCTCGCACCGGTCGGCTGGCGCGCAGTGCCATCGCCGGCGCCGCCGTGGCGCGGGCCGGGGTGGCGCATCTGGGGCACAAGCTCGGCCAATTGGGGCAAGACCTGACCCCGATCGACGAAGCTGCGGCACAGACCGAGCACCAAGCTCAGCTGGGCCGCATCCTGTTTGCTGCGCTGAACCAACTGAAAGGCACTGCGCTGAAGGCCTCGCAATTGCTCAGCATGGAGCTGGGCCTGCTGCCCCAGGCCCTGCGCGATGAACTGGCGCGGGCGCATTACCAAGTCACGCCGCTGAACCGCGCCCTGGTGATCAAGCTGATGCGCCAGGAGTTGGGCGCCGGCCCGGAAGACTTGTTCGCCAGCTTCGAGCCTCAGGCCTTTGCCGCCGCCAGCTTGGGCCAGGTGCATGCCGCCACCCTTCACAGCGGCGAAGCGGTAGCCGTGAAGCTGCAATACCCCGGCATGGCGGCCTCCATCCACAGCGATCTGGCCCTGCTGCGCGGCTTGCTGAACAAATTCGGCAGCAGCTCGGCTTTGCCCCAGCCCGAAGTGCTGGATGCGCTGATACAAGAGATCGCCGCCAAGCTGAATGAAGAGCTGGACTATCTGCATGAAGCCGAGCAACTGCGCTGGTTTGCCGATCGCCTGAAAGACCAGCCCAAGCTGCGCCTGCCGCAGCCGGTGGAGGCCCTATGCAGCAAACGCATGCTGACCATGCAGCGCCTGGACGGCCTGCACCTGAATGAATGGCTGGCCGCCCAGCCCAGCCAGGCCGAGCGCGACCACTATGGTCAGCTGCTCTTCGACCTGTTTTTGCGCAGCGTGTTTGAACTTCAGCGCTTGCAAGCCGACCCGCATCCCGGCAACAGCCTCTTCATGCCAGGCGGGCAACTCGGCTTGCTGGACTTTGGCTGCACCCGCAGCTTGCGGCCGATGTTCTGCCAGCAGCTCAGCGCAGCCTGGTGTGCTTTGCTGCGCCAGCCCGTGGACGCCGAGGCCTTGCAGCAAGCCTATGTTTCGCTGGGCCTGCTGAGCCCTGAGATGAGCGCAGCCACCTTTGTGGCGGAACTGCTGCCGGCGCTGCAAGAACTGCTGGACTGGCAGGTACGGCCTTTTCGCCAATCCGTCTTCGACTTTGGCCAACACCCACCCCCGCCGCGCACCGGCGCGGCCCACCAACGCACCGCCGTCGGCCACCTACACGCCGTCGCCCCGGAACTGCCTTACTTTGACCGCAGCTACTTGGGCCTCTTGCAGACGCTGCGTGCACTCGGCGCGCGGGTGCAGACGCGCAACCGCTGGATTCGAAGCTGAATCTTCCTGACTTAGAAAGTCTCTCACCATGATGATGAACCCCTCTCCCCTTGCCTCACGCCCTTGGATCGGCCATTGGCTGATGGCCGTGGCTGCGCTGCACACCTTGTTCGCCCTGCTGGTGTTTCGCCTACCCCTCTTGAGCATCGTGCAGCGCGGCGTTTTCAACACCGTGGGTCAAGACCCAATGAGCGCGGCCACGGTCTGGTTCTTCTTATTCGGTGTCGTTCTCGCCTTGCTGGCCATGGCCATCACACCCTTGGAGCGCAGCAATATCGCCGCGCCACTGCGCCGCCTGGGTTGGGGCGTGCTGGCGCTGAGCGTGCTGGGCGTCGTCTTGATGCCCGCCTCAGGCTTTTGGTTGGCCTTGCCCGCCGGCCTCGCGCTGATCCGTAAAGCGGGCTGAACCGTCTGGCCCTGAACCTAAGGCATTCTCCCCATGCACAAGTTTGTTTTCTCTTGGCTTTTCGCTAGCCTGCTTTGCTTCGCCGGCCCCAGCAAGGCGGCCGGCTATGACTTCGAGGTCAAGACGGTTCAATACAAGAATCTGGCCGCGCGCCTGTATTTGCCCAAGACGCCGGAGAAAGTGCCGGCGGTGATCGGCTTTGGCGGCTCGGACCCCAGTTGGGGCTTTGCCGATGCCAACGGCGCGATGATGGCCTCCAACGGGATTGCCGTGATCGGCCTGGTCTACTTCAAGACCGAGCCCGGCTTGCCCGCCACGCTGGACCAGATTCCGATGGAGTACTTCATCAGCGCCGTGGACTATGCGCAAAGCCTGCCTGAGATCGACGGCCAGCGTATCGGTGTGGTCAGCGGCTCGCGCGGCGCGGAAGCTGGTTTTCTCTTGGCCATCCTCGACCCGCGCATCAAATCGGTGGTCATCACCACCCCCAGCAAGGTCGCCTGGGGCGGCATGACTTCATCGCGCTCGGCCTGGACTTATCAGGACCAAGATATTCCCGCGCTGCATTTGCCTGATTTACCGAATATTCCGCAAATTGAGCGATTCAAAATCGCGCTGTCAGAAACCGAGAAGGTCAAGGCCGCCACGTTTGCTTTTGAGAAAATCCAAGGTCCAATTCTGTTGATTTCGGCTGAGAATGATCAAATCTGGCCGGGCACGGCGATGAGCCAAGACATCATGGACTATTTGAAATCCCACAATTTCAGATACTCCGCGGTGCACAAGTCTTATCCCACCGGCCACGCTTTCAGCCAAGCCTCGGCACCTGAAATCAAGCAAATGATTATTGATCATTTTGTCGCTACGCTGAAGCAAGGCAATCCCTGAGCTGTTATTCACCAAACTTGCCTGAGCCATGCACCAAACAAAAAACTTCATTGCAGGGGCTGTAGGCCATCTGCTGCGTGCATGTGTCGCTGCGTTGCCATTCGGCCTGCTGTTATCGGCTTGCAGCAGTGCGCCCGTCGGCAACTGTCAAAGCATTCCAGGGATTGACGCCATTTGCGGCTTCAAGAACCCGGAAGATATCAAGCGCCTGCCCGACCAGAAGACTTTACTCATCAGCCAGGTGGGCAGCTTTGGTAAACCAAAGAGTTCAGGCAGCCTGGTGTATTTCGACTCGCAAACCCAGAGCATTAGGCCGGCATTTCCTACTGTGGTGACACCAAAGCTTTCAGAGAGTGGCGTCGACATCAACAACAAGAGCACCAGCAGCAATATCTGGGGCGCCAGCAATTGCCCCGGAATGCCCGGTCCAGAGTTTTCACCGCTAGGTATTTCGCTGCAGCAGCGGCAGGATGGACGCTGGCAGGTGGCGGCGGTCAATCAGGGTCAGCGCATGAGCGTCGAGATGTTCGAACTTTTAAAAGTTGGCGCCCACTACGGTTTAGAGTGGCGCGGTTGTGTAGCCATGCCGGCCGAGATTGCGATGAACAGCGTGGCGCTTTTGCGCAGCGGCGGCTTTGTGGCCACGCATATGTTTGACCGAAGCGCGCCCAGCCTGTTCGGCTTCAACATCAGTTTGTGGAAATCCCAGCTGGGTTTTGATACCGGCTATGTGTTCGAATGGCAGCCCAGCCATGAAAAGGATTTGCGCATATTGGCGGACAGCCACGGGCCATTTTTGAATGGCATCGAGTTGAGCGCCGATGAAGCGACCGTATTCTTCAGTGTCACCTTGGCCAATCAGGTTCGCAAACTCGATCGCGCCAGTGGAAAACTGCTGGGAAGCGTCAAATTAGAACGTCCGGACAATCTCGCCTGGGATGAACAGGGGTTCTTGCTGGTCGCCTCAATGACTGGCAGTCGGCTTGAGAATTGGGCGTGCATCCAGCACGCCGGCGAAAGCTGTGGCATGGCATTCAAAATCATGCGCGTCCATCCGGATAATCTGCGTTCGGAAATTGTGTTCGCACATGAGGGGGCGCCAATGGGAGCAGCCACGGTGGCGCAACAGATGGGTGATGCACTTTATTTGGGATCATTCACCGGGGACAGAATCTTGAAAATTGCTTACCTCAAGAAAACCTTTGAGGATAAGGAAACTTTGCTGGGAAAATAAATGAGCCCGCCCCCAACTACGCGAACCCAACTGCGAAACAGCGCGCCGCGTTCTGTTCATACCCCTTAGCCTGGGGTATTGCCTGACATACTCAAATCACCACCCTCATACCAAACGCCGTATTTGTCCCCGAGCCAAATATGGAGGCGAAAGAGATAGGCATTGGACAGCATTATAATTCCCCCCACCAGTGCCGGCTCATTGACAAGGCCAAGAACGCAGAAGGCGAAACCGAAGAGGTGCGATATGAATTCCACCTTGCAGGCAGATTTGCGTGTTGGGCGGAGGCTGAAAAAATTCACGGCGAAAAGCCATTTGAGGCCGGTAGGTAGTCGCTGCCAGTTATCAGACTGTTTGTCCATTTCGAAATTCTCCTGGGTTAAGCTTTTGACATCAACTTCAAGCACTGATGCCAAACACTTCAGGGATTCCAAGCTCGGACTATGGCCGCTTTCGATTCGCTGAATGGTCCGCACGCTGAGGCCGGACATTTGAGCCAATTGCTCTTGAGATAAAAGACGGCTAATGCGTAATTGCTTAAGAATCATGGAGTTGCTTGGTGAACAGTGCACCCAGATCATGTGGCGAGATTAGCAGTGGCGGTTAGGAAAACACCACGACACCCACCCGACAAAAGCCCGACAGACACCCGACAGCTGTAGAGAAAATGGGGTCAGGTTCATGTTCCGAGTTCATTCGATCTGAAGACTCGCAAAAGCGTAATCACGATCGAAATGCCGCAGCAGGCTGTCGAGCAACTTGAGATTCAGTGCATTGCCAAAATGCTCGTCCTTGCCGGCCGCCACGGCATCACGATGGCTTTGCAGGGCGACTCGGTCTTTCTCTAGAAAGGCAATGGTCGCGCGAACATAGTCGTTCCAGCGCAGTGATCCTGGCTTGCGATCGTCTTTGTCACTGAGTACGGTTTTTGAATACCGAACCGCAGCGACCGTGTCTCCTTGGGTCGCCCGAAGCTGGGCGATATGCCAACGCAGGGAGCTTTGCTTGGCTCCATTGGCGGCGATATAAGCCTCGATCAAATCCGCCGCCTGCTTCTCGCAGCCCGGCTCTCTCACAAGCGCTCGAAAGCCCTGGCCCTCGGTTTGATCAAAGGCCCGGTAGTCCAAACTCAGATCGGTCTTGAGGCGCTCTTGGTAGAGCCGCTCGCAATCCAAGGCTTGAACGCCCCCACTGAGCAAAAGCAGGCTGCACAAAGCAAACCAGGGCAAGCATCTTGACTCAGGCATTTTCAAACGACGCATGGGCGTAGGCAGATCAAGTCGAAGAACAGGAGGAGGAAGGGTACGCCCAAGAAAATGGGGTCAAGAAAATGGGGTCAGGTTCATTTGATATCTGAACCTGACCCCATTTAGAACCATTTAGAAAGCTCGGTACCGAGCCGTTTGTTTTTAGGCTGCTGCTGCCGCTGCGACCTCGCCGCCTTGGTAGCCGCGTGGCACCGCGCCCAAGAGCTTGCGGGTGTATTCCTGCTTCGGCGCATCGAGCAAGGCCTGGGTCTCGTTTTGCTCGACCACATCGCCGTTCTGCATCACCAGCACTTCGTCGGAGATGAACTTCACCACCGCCAAGTCATGGCTGATGAAGACATAGCTCAGGCCGAACTCGTCCTGCAGGTCTTTCAGCAAATTGAGCACCTGGGCCTGCACGGACACGTCCAGCGCCGACACCGCTTCGTCCAGCACCAAGACCTCGGGGTTCAGCGTCAGGCAGCGTGCAATCGCAATGCGCTGACGCTGGCCGCCTGAGAACTCGTGCGGGTACTTGTTCAAGACCGTGTCGTCCAGGCCCACCTTCTTCAGCAGGGCGCTGGCGCGAGCCAGACGCTCTTCGTGGCTGGCACCGATCTTGTGGATTTCCATCGGCTCGACCAAGGTTTGGCCAATGGTGAAGCGCGGGTTCAGCGAGGCATAGGGGTTTTGGAACACCACCTGGATGCGGCGGCGCATCTTTTGCCAGTCATTGCCGCTCATCTTCAGCAGGTCTTTGCCTTCAAACAAGACCTCGCCGCCGGTCGGCTCATGCAGACGCAAAAGCGTCAGGCCCATGGTGGTCTTGCCGGAGCCGGACTCGCCCACCACGCCCAGGGTGTAACCCTTGCGCAGCTTGAAGCTGACTTCCTTGACGGCCTTGAACTCCTTCTTGCCGAACAGGCCGGCCTTGAAGAAGAAGCTCTTCTTCAGACCGCGCGCTTCCAGGATCACTGGCGCATTCGGGTCCTTGGCCTTGCCCACGCCTTCGCTGATGCTGCGGCCGGCGATGTGGTCGTCGATCACCATCAGGCGGGCCGGGTTCTCGGTCAGCGAAGGGCGGCAGGCCAGCAAGGCCTTGGTGTAGCTGTCTTGCGGATTGCTGAAGATCTGGGCCACCGGGGCCTTCTCGCGGATCTGACCGTGGCGCATCACCACCACCTGATCGGAGATTTCGCCCACCACGCCGAGGTCGTGCGAGATGAACAACAAGCTCATCTTGTGCGTTTCCTTCAGCTTGGCCATCAGTTCCATCACCTGGCGCTGGATGGTTACGTCCAGGGCGGTGGTCGGCTCGTCGGCGATCAAAAGCTTGGGCGAGCAAGCCAGGGCCACGGCAATCATCACGCGCTGCTGCTGGCCACCCGACATCTCGTGCGGATAGGCCTTCAGGCGGCGCTTGGGCTCGGGGATGCCGACCTCATTGAGCAGCTCTTCGGCCCGCACCAGGGCCTGCTTCTTGCTCATTCCCATGTGCTTGATCAGCGGCTCCATGATCTGGTCGGCCACGGTGAACACCGGGTTCAGCGAAGTCATAGGATCCTGGAACACGCAGGCGATGTCGCGGCCACGGATGGCTTGCAACTCGCGCAGCGAGCACTGGCGCAGGTCCTGCCCTTGGAACAGGATCTTGCCCTCGCGCTCGGCGTTGTCGGGCAGCAGGTTCAAGATGGACATGGCCGTCACCGACTTGCCCGAACCCGACTCGCCCACCAGGGCCACGGTCGAATTCTCGGGGATGTCAAAGCTGATGCCCTTGACGGCCAATGCGCGCTGCATCTGGCCGTCCACCTTGCCCATGCGGAAGGCGACCTTGAGGTCTTGAATGGATAACAACATACTAAATCTCTCCGTCTCGCTTTACAGCGCCCGCGTGGCGCTGAAGCACTGAAGCCAAGCGAAGCCCGCAGATCCGGCTTTGCCGGTCTGTCGGGCTTGCCCCCTTGAGGGGGCGCGCGCAGCGCGTAGGGGGTGGGTCATCACTCCAGGCCGCGCAGTTTGGGGTCCAGCGCATCGCGCAAGGCATCGGTGAACAGCGCGAACGCCGTCACGAAGATGGCCATCAAGCCCGTCACGGCGGCCAGCTGCCACCAGTAGCCCAGGATCAACTCGCTTTGCGATTCGCTCAGCATCGTGCCCCAGGAGACCTGGTCCACACCGACGCCCAAGCCCAGATAGGACAAGATCACTTCGCTCTTGATGAAGCTCACTACATGCAGGCTCAGCTGCACCAGGGCCACGTGCGAGACGTTGGGCAGGATGTGCTTGAACATGCGCGAGTACTTGGAAGCACCAATCGCCTCGGCCGAACGCACGTATTCACGCACCGAGTGCTTCATGAACTCCGCGCGAATCAGGCGGTAGATGCCGGGCCAGCCGGCCAGGCCCAGAATCATCACCACCGACATCACGCCGCGGCCGAAGATCACCGCGAAAGCGAAGATCAGCAAGATGCTGGGGATGGCAGTGAAGACGTTGTAGAGCCACTCCAGGAAGTCGCCAACGCGGCCCCCGAAGAAGCCCGACAGGGCGCCCAGCACGGTGCCGATGATGGTGGCCACCACAGCCGCCAAGACGCCCACCAAGATCGAAACCTCGGCGCCCTTGATGGCCTTGGACATCACATCGCGGCCCAGGCGGTCGCCGCCCAGCGGCAGCGTTTCGGCCTTGACCAGGGTCTCGGTCTTGTACTGCTTGGCGCGCTCTTCCCATTCCTTGTACTTCGGGGCCAAGGGGTCGATATCGCTCAGGTCCACATTCGGGCCCTTGGGCGTGACGATGGCGCCGGTGGCTTCGGCAGGCGCCGGGCCGATGAAGGTGGGCGGCGCATTCGGCACGCCAACTTCCTTCTGCCAGTTCTTGGCGATCAGGCCGGTGCTGGAGGCGATCACCATCAGCAAGAAGAAGCCGACGATGACCATGGACACCATGCCCACCTTGTCGGTGCGCAGGCGGCGCCAGGACGCAGCCCAGACGCCCTCTGATTTTTGAGCCGCCTTCGGTGCGGCTGTGTTGTTCGACATGACCGCACTCATTTCAAAACCACCCGTGGATCGACCAGCTTGTAGAGCAAGTCGGTGATCAAGTTCACCACCATGGTCAGGAAGGCGATGTAGATCGCGAAGGCCTGGATGACGGGGTAATCGCTGCGGTTCACTGCCAGCAAGATCTCACGGCCGAGGCCGGGGATAGAGAAGAACACTTCCAGCAAGAAGCTGCCGACGAAAACGCCGGGCAAGGCCACGGAGATGTTCGTCATGATGGGAATCATGGCGTTGCGCAGCACATGCTTGAGCAGAATCGTGCCCTCGGTCATGCCCTTGGCGCGCGCGGTGCGCACATAGTCGTGGCCGATTTCATCGAGGAAGAAGGTGCGGTACAGACGCGTGTAAGGCGCAATCGCCACTGCCACGGCCACCATCACCGGCAGCGGCGCATAGGTGGTCAAGTTGGTCCAGACGCTGTCGGTCCAGCCCTGCACCGGGAACCAGCCCAGGCGGAAGGCGAACACATACTGGCCCACGATCACATAGACCAGCAGCGAGATCGACACCGCCACCGTGCTGATGATCATCACCGCGCGGTCGGTCAGGCTGCCGCGCACCGAGGCCACGGCCAGCGCAAACGGAATCGCCAGCAGCACTTCCAGGAAGAGGATGGGCAACATCACCGTCAGCGTGGCCGGCAAGCGGCTGCTGAACAGGCTGGCCACCGACTCATTGGTCGCCCAGCTCTTGCCCCAGTCGAAAGTGACGATCTGCTTGATGAAGATCCACAACTGCTCCAGCACCGGCTTGTTCAGGCCCAGCTGTTCGCGGATCGCGTCGATCTGCTCAGGGCTGGCGTTCAGGCCGCCGAGGATTTCGGCCGGGTCGCCGCCAAAGTACTTGAAGAGAAAGAACACCAGCAGCACGACACCGAGCAGAGTCGGAATCATTTGCCACAGGCGCCTGAGCAGGTAGGCCAACATTGCTGTCGCGTCTCCAGGGTTTGCAGGTCGCAGTTCGACAAAAGTGAAACCCCGCAGGCTCGTGGCGAACGGGGTTTGCGCAAAGAAAATCTGGCGCGAGTCTAGTCGAACTGCCGCCCCTCGCTCACCGGCATTTGCCCAGGGCGCCCCCCCGCGCCTGCGGGGCTAGGCCGCTATTTCAGGGCTCAAGCAACGAATCAAACCTAGCCTGATGCAGTTTGCGCATAAGGCGCTCAAGCCACAAAGCACTAGACTGCGCGGCTCTGCAAGCGCCCTCATCCTGGGCGAAGGCCCGTTTCCATCGGCATTTCCGGCCTTTGAGCGGGGGCAAAGCCTCGCTTCCGCGGTGCAGTCGTGACACAAATGCGCTTCGCCATGGCCGAGCAGATGAATAGAAGATGAACCTCGAATGAAAAATCTCTTGAAGCAAAGTCCCCGGTCTTTTGGGGCGCTGGTGCCGCTGCTCTTCGGTCTGTTAAGCGCTGCCGCTGGCCTGGCATCGGCGCAAGCGACGGCTGGGGCGGACAGCAGCAAAGCCCTCAGCGAGTCCCCCAAGGTCTTGCGTTATGCCTTTCGCGCCGCCGAGACCGGCTTTGACCCGGCGCAGATTTCCGACAGCTACTCAAAAGCCGTGGCCGCCGGCATCTTCGACGCGCCGCTGGAGTTTGAATATCACACCCGCCCGGCCAAGCTGCGCCCCAACACTTTGGTGGCCATGCCGGAGTTGTCGGCCGACTTCAAGACCCTGACCTTCGAGCTCAAGCCCGGCATTTACTTTGACGACCACGAAGTCTTCGGCGGCAAAAAGCGTGAGCTGGTCGCGGCCGACTATGTCTATTCAATCAAGCGGCATTACGACCCGGTCTGGAAGAGCCCGAATCTCTACCTGCTGGAAAACGTCAAGATCCTCGGCCTCTCCGAGCTTCGCAAGGAGCTGATGGCCGCCAAAAAGCCGTTTGACTACGACCGCCCGGTCGAGGGCCTGCAGGTGCTGAGCCGCTACAAATTCCAGGTCAAGCTGGGCGTGGGCGACCCACGCTTCATCTACCAGTTCGCCGATGCCGGCTTCCTGGGCGCGGTGGCCCGCGAGGTGGTAGAGAAGTACGGCGTCAAGGTGATGGAGCACCCGGTCGGCACCAATGCCTGGCGTCTCGCCGAGTGGCGCCGCAGCTCGCAAATCGTGCTGGAGAAGAACCCCAACTTCCGCGAGCTGCGCTATGCGGAAGTGGCACCCACCGACAACCCCGCCCTGGCCGCCCATGTCGCGGCGCTGCAAGGCCGCCGCTTGCCGATGGTGGACAAGGTGGTCATCGCCATCATTGAAGAAGCGCAACCGCGCTGGTTATCCTTCGTCAATGGCGAAAAAGACGTGATCGAAGAAGTGCCGGCCGACTTCGCCACCATCGCCATGCCCGGCAACAAGTTGGCGCCGAATCTGGCCAAGCGTGGCATTCAAATGACGCGTTACCCGCGTGCCGACGTGGCCTTCACCTACTTCAATATGGAAGACCCGGTGATCGGCGGCTACACGCCCGAGAAGATCGCGCTGCGCCGCGCCATTTCGCTGGGCTCGGACGTCGACAAGCAAATCCGCCTGGCCCGCCGCGGTCAAGCCGTGGCCTCGCAAGGCCCGATCGCTCCCGGCACCTTTGGCTTTGACCCGAACTTCAAGTCCGAGATGGGCGAGTTCAACCTGGCCAAGGCCAAGAGCCTGCTGGACCTGTACGGCTATGTCGACAAAGACGGTGACGGCTGGCGCGAGCAACCCGATGGTTCGCCGCTGAAGCTGGAATACGCCACGCAGCCCGACAGCACCAACCGCCAACTCAACGAGCAATGGCAGCTGACCATGAATGCGCTGAAGATCCGCGTCAAGTTCAAAACCGCCAAATGGCCCGAGAACCTGAAGGCGGCCAATGCCGGCAAGCTGCAGATGTGGGGCGTGTCCTGGGTGGCCACGGCGCCCGATGGTGACACCTTCCTGGCCCTGGGCGACGGCGGTGCCAAGGGCAAGGCCAACAAGGCGCGCTTTGACCTGCCGGCCTATAACGCGCTCTACGCCAAGCAAAAGTCCTTGCCCGATGGCCCCGAGCGCCAAGCGGTGATGGCCGAGGCCGCCAAGCTGCTGATCGCCTATATGCCTTACAAGACCGAGGTGCACCGCGTCTTCACCGATATGGCGCAACCCTGGGTCGTGGGCTACAACCGCAATGTCTTTGTGCGCGACTTCTGGAAGTATGTGGACATCGACACCGAGGTCTTGAAGCGCCAAGGCAAGTGATCCGCCCCGCAAAGCTCCGCCCCTCAACCCTGGGGTTGGACTGCATGGCCGGGCCGGCGCACAGGCACTAGACTTCGCCCTGCGTCGCTCTAGCTGAGCGGGCGCGCAAGAGCTCCATCGCGCCGAGGTCAAAAGCCTGCCGGCGCGTTTGTTTGTCTGTCCGTCCACGAACCAGGATGCATGTGACCGTGCTGCGACCCCGGATTCCGGCCCTGCTGCTGATGACCACCGCGCTTGCGCTCAACTGCGCGGGCTGGGCGCACGCCCAGGAGGCCGCAAGGCCCGAGGCCAGCGAAGCCCCAGCACCCAAGGTGCTGCGCTACGCTTTTCGCATCGCCGAAACCGGCTTCGACCCGGCACAAATCTCCGACCTGTACTCGCGCATCATTGCCGGCGGCATCTTTGAGGCACCGCTGCAGTACGAATACCTGGCCCGGCCCATCCGCCTGCGGCCTGCCACGGCCGAGAGCCTGCCCGAGGTCTCGGCCGACTTCAAAACGCTGACCTTTCGCATCAAGCCCGGCAGCTTCTTCAACGATGACCCGGCTTTTGAGGGCAAAAAGCGCGAGCTGACCGCGGCCGACTACATCTACTCCATCAAGCGCCACTTTGACCCGCGCTGGAAAAGCCCGAATCTCTATTTGCTGGAGAACGCTCGCATCCCCGGCATGAACGAGCTGCGGCGCGAGGCCTTGAAGAACAAAACCCCGTTCGACTACCAGCGCGCGGTGCCCGGCCTCACGCTGATCGACCGCTACAGCTTCCAGGTCCGCACCGAAACCGGCGACCCGCGCTTCATCAACCAGTTTGCCGATCCCTCCACGCTGGGTGCGGTGGCGCACGAGGTGGTGGAGCGTTATGGCGACAAGATCATGGACCACCCGGTCGGCACCGGCGCTTGGGCCTTGAGCGAATGGCGGCGCAGCTCGCGCATGGTGCTGACGCCCAACCCCAATTACCGCGAAGTGCTGTATGACGAGCGGCCGCCGGGCGACAACGCAAGGCTGGTGGCACAAGCCGCCCGGCTGCAGGGCCGCAAGCTGCCCATGATCGACCGGGTCGAGATCGCCATCATCGAAGAGAACCAGCCACGCTGGTTGTCCTTCCTGCGCGGCGAGGCCGATCTGGTCGACGAGGTGCCGAATGAGTACGCACCGATCGCCATCCCGAACAACAAGCTGGCGCCCAACCTGAGCAAGCAAGGCCTGCAGATGGTGCGTTATCCGCGCGCCGATGTGGCGATCTCCTACTTCAATATGGAAGACCCGCTGGTCGGCGGCTATACGCCAGAGAAGATCGCGCTGCGCCGCGCCATCTCGCTGGCCATCGACCTCGACAAAGAAATCCGCCTGCCCCGGCGCGGCCAGGCCATCGCCTCGCAGGGGCCTATCAGCCCTGGCGTATTTGGCTATGACCCCGGCCTGAAAACCACCATGAGCGAGCATGATCTGGCGCGCGCCAAAGCCTTGCTCGATTTGTACGGCTATGTGGACCGCGACGGCGACGGCTGGCGCGATCAGCCCGATGGCAGCCCGCTCACCATCGAGTACGCCACCGAGCAAGACGGCGAAAAGCGCGCGCTGGCCGAGCTCTGGCAAAAAGCGATGGACGCCATTCAGCTGCGCATCAAATTCCGCCATGCCAAATGGCCCGAGAACCTGAAGGCCGCCACCGCCGGCAAGCTGCAAATGTGGGGGGTAGGCTGGAGTGCGGCCTCGCCCGATGGCGACACCTTTTTGGCCCTGGGCTATGGGCCCAACAAAGGGCAATCGAACAAATCACGCTTTGACCTGCCGGCCTACAACGCCTTGTACGAAGCGCAGAAAAAGCTGGCCAACGGCCCCGAGCGTCTGGCGCTGATGACGGAAGCGCAAAAGCTGCTGGCCGCCTATATGCCTATCAAGATGCATGTGCACCGCGTCTACACCGACTTGGCCCAGCCCTGGGTGGTCGGCTATGACCGCAATGTCTTTGTGCGCGCCCCCTGGCAGTACGTCGATATTGACAGCGGCGTGCTGAACTCAGCATCCCGCAAGCCCTGAGCCCCTTTTTGCCCTTCTTTGAGCCCCAGACCCCAGGTAGCCCTTTCATGATCTTCCGCTCGTTTTCATTCGCCCGCCGACAGGGCCTGGTTCGCAGTGTGCTCGGCGCTTTGGCCCTGGGCCTCTTGGGCAGCGGCAGCTGGGCCGAATCCAGCCCAGCGCCAAGCAGCCCAAGCCCGACGGCCCAAGCTTCCCCCAAAGTGTTGCGTTATGCCTTCCGGGTCGCCGAAACCGGTTTCGACCCCGCCAAGGTCACCGACATCTATTCGCGCATCGTCACCCAGCACATCTTCGAAGGCCTCTTCACCTACGACCATCTGGCCCGGCCGGCCAAGCTCAAGCCACTGACAGCCGCCGCTCTGCCCGAGGTCAGCGCCGACTTCAAGACCTGGACCATTCGCATCCAGCCTGGCATCTATTTCGCCGATCACCCCGTCTTCAAGGGCAAGAAGCGCGAGCTGACGGCCGAGGACTATGTCTACAGCTTCAAGCGCTTTGCCGATCCGCTGACCAACTCGCCCACCTGGGACGGCCTGGAAGAAAACCATCTACTGGGCCTGAATGAATACCGCGCGGAAGTCCAGAAGAGTAAAAAGCCCTTCAATTACGACAAGCCGATTGAAGGCTTGAAGGCGCTGGACCGCTACACCTTGCAGATTCGGCTGGGCAAGCCGCGTCCGCGCTTTGACCAAACCCTGGCCGACGGCAGCCTTTTGGGTGCCGTGGCCCGCGAGGTGATCGAGCTGGACCCCGAGCACAGCAGCGAAAACGCGGTGGGCACCGGCCCCTTCCAACTGGCCAGCTGGCGGCGCAGCTCGCAAATCGTGCTGGAACGCAACCCCGGCTACCGCGAGCGTTTTTATGACGCCGAGCCGAATGCCGACGATGCCGAGGGTCAGGCCTATTTGGCTCGTTTCAAAGGTCGCCGCATCCCCATGATCGACCGGGTGGAGATCGCCATCATCGAAGAGAACCAGCCACGCTGGTTGTCCTTCCTGGACGGCCAGTTCGACCTGCTGGAGCGCACGCCCGAAGACTTCATCAACCAAGCCATGCCAGGCGGCAAGGTGGCGCCCAATTTGGCCAAGCGTGGCATTCAAAGCTACCGAGTGGTGACCTCGGACGTGCTGTTCACCGTCTTCAATCTGGAAGACCCAGTGATCGGTGGCTATACGCCCGAGCGCATCGCGCTGCGCCGCGCGATTGCGCTGGGCACCAACTCCGAACGTGAGATTCAGCTGGTGCGTCGCGGCCAGGCGATCAGCGCGCAGTCCATCATGCTGCCGCACACCACCGGCTACGACCCGCAATTCAAGAGTGAAAGCGGCGACTACGATCCGGCCCGCGCCAAGGCTCTGCTCGACCTCTACGGCTATCTCGACCGCGACGGCGATGGCTGGCGCGAGCAGCCCGACGGCAGCCCGCTGGTCTTGGAAAGCCTCACCACGCCCGAGCAGTTCCAGCGCCAGATCGACCAGATCTGGCAAAAGAGCTTGGCCGGCATCGGCATCAAGGTGCAGTTCAAGACTGCCAAATGGCCGGAGAACCTCAAGTCCATGCGCGCTGGCAAGTTCCAAATCTGGTCGCTGGCCAGCTCGGCCGCCTCGCCCGATGGGCAAGACGCCTTGGGCTTTTTCTACAGCGACCGCATTGGCGGCCAGAACTATGCGCGCATCAAGCTGAAGGTCTTGGACGATCTCTACGAGCAGTCCAACGCCTTGCCCGATGGCCCCGAGCGCCTGGCCTTGTTCAATGAGCTGAAGCGCCTGGGTGCGGCCTATGCGCCGTATCGGCCGCGCGGCCACCGCATCATCACCGATCTGGCGCATCCGCAATTGCTGGGCTATCGGCGCCCGCAGTTCTGGTTGAATTTCTGGGAGTACGTGGACATCGACCCCAGCCAAGCCCACCGAAAGTAAGCCAGAGAGTCCAAGCACAAGACCGCCATGAAGATGAAGTTGAACTTGCCCCAAATGCTGGCCTGCTCGCTGAGCATTTGGCTTGCTTTGCAAAGCACGGCCCACGCAGCACCCGAGGCAAGCGATAGCCCCGCGGCGGCGGCCACAGCAGCCCCCAAAGTGCTGCGTTATGCCTTTCAGATTGCTGAGACCGGTTTCGACCCCTCGCAGCTCAGCGACATCTATTCGCGCACCGTCACCGGCGGCATCTTTGAAGCGCTGTACCGCTACGACCACCTGGCTCGCCCGGTGCAGATCAAGCCCTTGCTCGCCGCAGGCATGCCCGAGATCTCGGACGATTTCCGCAGCTTCACCATCAAGATCCAGCCTGGCATCTACTTCGCCGATGACGAGGCCTTCAAGGGCAAGAAGCGCGAGCTGACCGCGCAAGACTTCGTTTACAGCCTCAAGCGCTTTGCTGACCCGGCGCTCAAAAGCCCCAATTGGAGCTATGTGGAAGAGGCCGATTTGGTGGGCCTGGGCGCCCTGCGAAAGCAAGCGCTCGACAGCAAGAAGCCCTTTGAGTACGACAAGGACGTGGCGGGCCTGCGCGCCCTGGATCGCTACACCTTGCAGTTCAAAACCCAGAGCGCACGGCCTCGCCTGATCGAATCCCTGATGGTGGGCAGCGACTTGTTCGGCGCCATGGCCCGCGAGGTGGTCGAGCATTACGGCGACAAGATCGCCGAGCACCCGGTGGGCACCGGCCCCTTCCGTTTGGCTGAGTGGCGGCGCAGCTCCCGCATCGTGCTGGAGAAAAACCCAGACTACCGTGAACGTTTTTACGACGCGGAGGCCACGCCCGACGATGCCGAAGGGCTGGCCTTGCAGGCGCGCTTCAAGGGCCGCCGCATCCCCATGATCGACCGGGTGGAGATCGCCATCATTGAAGAAGTGCAGCCCCGCTGGCTGTCCTTCTTGAACGCTGAAAAAGACCTGCTGGAGCGTGTGCCCGCCGAGTTCATCAGCCAGGCCATGCCGAATGGCAAGGTGGCGCCCAATCTGGCCAAGCGCGGCGTACAAGCCTTCCGAGTGATCGGACCGGACGCCACCCTGAGCACCTTCAACATGGACGACCCGGTGGTCGGCGGCTACACGCCGGACAAGATCGCGCTGCGCCGCGCCATCAGCCTGGCCATCGATGTACCCCGCGAAATCCGCCTGGCGCGGCGCGGCCAAGCGGTGCAAGCGCAGTCGCCCCTCGTGCCGCACACCACCGGCTACTCGGCCGACTACAGGTCAGAAACCGGCGACTACGATCCGGCCCGCGCCATGGCCTTGCTCGACCTCTACGGCTATGTCGATGCCGATGGCGACGGTTGGCGCGACCTGCCCGACGGCAAGCCCTTGGTCGTGATCCGCAACACCCAGCCCGACAACGCCTCACGCCAGCTCGATGAGTTGTGGCAAAAGAACCTCAAGGCCGTCGGCATCAAGGCGGAGTTCAAAACCGCCAAATGGCCTGAGAACCTGAAGAGCGCACGCGGTGGCAAGTTCATGATCTGGGGCGTGGGCTCCTCGGCCTCGCAGCCCGATGGCGTCAGCGCCTTGCAGCGCCTTTACGGCCCGGCCAAAGGCGGGCAGAACTTGTCGCGCTTCAAGCTGCCGGAGTACGACGCGATTTACGAGCGCCTGCAGGCCCTGCCCGATGGGCCGGAACGCGAAGCCCTGTTCCTGCAAGCCAAGCGCATCGCCACCACCTATATGCCTTACAAGCAGCATGTGCACCGCATCCTGACCGATATGGCCCACCCCTGGGTGATCGGCTACCGCCGCGCCCTGTTCTGGCAGGACTGGTGGCAGTACGTGGACATTGACGAGAGCAAGAAGCCGAAGTGAATCTGATGAATCCGTCCCGTTTTTTAAGACTGCTGGCCTGCGGCCTTGCCTCAGTGAGCCTGAGCCTGAGCCTGGGCCTCGGCCTGGCTTTGCCTGCAAGCGCCAGCTCTGCAGAAGCCCCCGCAGCCCCCAAGGTGCTGCGCTACGCCTTCCAGATCGCCGAAACTGGTTTTGACCCGGCGCAGATCAGCGACACCTACTCGCGCATCATCACCTCGCATGTGTTCGAGGCGCTGTACAGCTACGACTACCTGGCTCGGCCGATCAAGGTTCGGCCCCTGACGGCGGCCGGCATGCCCGAGGTCTCGGCCGACTTCAAGACCTGGACGGTGCGCATCCAGCCCGGCATCTTCTTCACCGACGACCCCGCCTTCAAGGGCAAGCGGCGCGAGTTGGTGGCTGAGGACTATGTCTACAGCTACAAGCGCTTTGCGGATCCGGCCAGCAAAAGCCCGAGCTGGACCACCGTGGGCGACTTTGGCCTGATCGGCCTGAACGAGTTGCGCGAGCAGGCACTCAAAACCAAGAAGCCCTTCAACTACGAGCAGCCCATTGAAGGCCTGCGCGCGCTGGACCGCTACACCCTGCAGTTCAAGCTGAAGGAAAGTCGGCCTCGCTTTATCTACGGCTTGGCGCAAAGCGACCGCTTTGGCGCCGTGGCCCGCGAGGTGATGGAAGCCTACGCCGACCGAACTATGGAGCACCCGGTCGGCACCGGCCCCTTTGTGCTGAAGGATTGGCGGCGCAGCTCGCGCATGGTGCTGGAGAAGAACCCCGCTTACCGTGAGCGTTATTACGAGGCCGAGCCGGCCGCCGATGACGCCGAAGGCCAGGCCCTGCTGGCCCGCTTCAAGGGCCGGCGCATCCCGATGATCGACCGGGTCGAAATCGCCATCATCGAAGAATCGCAGCCGCGTTGGCTCAGCTTTGTGGGCGGCGAACATGATTTGCTCGACCGGGTACCACCCGAGTTCGTCAACGTGGCCCTGCCCAAGGGCAAGCTGGCGCCCAACTTGGCCAAACGCGGTTTTCAGCTGTTTCGCGTGATGGGGGCGGAAAGCGCCTTCACCTTTTTCAATCTCGAAGACAAGACGCTGGGCGGCTACAGCGAAGACAAGGTGGCGCTGCGCCGCGCGCTCTCGCTGGCCTTGAACATTGAGCGCGAGATCAACGGCGTGCGGCGCGGCCAAGCGGTGCCGGCACAGTCGATGATTCCGCCACACACCTCGGGCTATGACGCCGCCTACAAGAGCACGAACAGCGACTTCGACATCCCGCGTGCCAAGGCCTTGCTGGACCTGTACGGCTATGTGGACAAAGACGGTGACGGCTGGCGCGATATGCCCGACGGCTCGCCGCTGGTGATCGAAGTGGCCACCCAGCCCGACGCGCTTTCGCGCCAGTACGACGAACTCTGGCAGCGCAATTTCGGCGCAGTGAACATTCGCACCAAGTTCTTCCATGGCAAATGGCCGGAGCAACTCAAGCAGGCCCGCGCCGGCAAGCTGATGCTGTGGATGTTGGCCGACAGCGCCAACGCCCCCGATGGCCTGGACCAGATGCTGCGCCTCTACAGCCCGGCCATCGGCGCGCGCAATTACGCCCGCTTCAAGTCCGCCGAATTCGACAAACTCTACGAACAGTTGCAAGTGATGCCCGACGGCCCCGAGCGCGAGGCCTTGTTCCTGCAAGTCAAGCGCATCCAGGCCACTTATGTGCCCGAGAAAACCCATGTGCACCGCATCATCAATGACATGAGCCAGGCCTGGGTGATTGGCTACCGCAGGCCGCTGTTCAGCAATGACTTCTGGCAGTTCATTGATGTGGACAACTCGCTGAAGCCAGCGCGATGAGTTCAAGACGCCGCTTTCTGAGCCAGGGTGCGGCGCTCGCAGGCAGCACTTGCTTGGCCGCGCCAGCCTTAGCGGCCAGTGCCGCTGAAAACAAGCGTAAGGTTTTACGTACCGCCTTCAACTCGGCCGAGGTCGGCTTTGATTTGCCGCAGGTCTCGGACCGGACCTCGGTCGAGGTGGCCTCGCACATCTTTGAGCCGCCGCTGACCTTTGACTATCTGGCCCGGCCGGTGCTGCTCAAGCCTTTGACAGCGGCGAGCCTGCCCGAGGTCTCGGCCGACTTCAAGCACTTTGTCTTCACGATCCGGCCCGGCATCTACTTCGCCGATGACCCGGCCTTCAAGGGCAAGAAGCGCGAGCTGGTGGCCGAGGACTATGTCTACAGCATCAAGCGCTACTACGACCCGCGCATCAAGACCGAGCATCTCTACCAGTTCGAGACGGCCAGGCTGCTGGGTCTGACGGAGCTGCGCAATCAAGCGCTGAAGAACAAGACGGCGTTTGACTACGACAAGCCGGTGGCTGGCCTGAGGGCGCTGGACCGCTACCGCTTCGAGGTGCGCCTGGCCGAACCCGACCCGCGCTTCGTCAATGTCTTTGCCAGCAGCAACTTCACCGCCGCCGTGGCGCGCGAGGTGGTCGAGGCCTACGGCGACGACATCATGGCCCACCCGGTGGGCACCGGGCCCTTTCGACTCAAGAGCTGGCGGCGCAGCTCGGAGATCGTGCTGGAGCGCAACCCGAATTTCCGCGAGCAGTTCTTCGAATCCGACGGGCCTGCCGTCGGCGACGCCGACGCTGCCCGCGCCGCTCAGGAGCTGGCCGGCAAGCGCTTGCCGCTGCTGGACGAAGTTCGCGTCAGCATCATCAACGAGGCGCAACCACGCTGGCTGGCCTTTCTCGGCGGCGAGTTGGACTTGGTCGAGATGCCGGTCGATGTAGCGCGCCTTGCCCTGCCCAACGGACGCCTCGCGCCGAATCTGCAAAAGCGCGGTGTGCGAGCGCTGAGCTCGCATGGCGCCGACATCGCCTTCAGCTACTTCAACCTTGAAGACCCCCAGATCGGCGGCTACACACCCGAAAAAGTAGCGCTGCGCCGCGCCATCGTGCTGGCCTATGACAACGCCGAGGAAACACGGCTGGTGCTGCAGGGTCAGGCCTTGCCGGCGCAAAGCATGTTGCCCACGCTGATCTATGGCCATGAGCCGGAGTTGCGCAGCGAGGCCGGCTTGACCGACCCGGCCCGCGCCCAGGCACTGCTGGACCTGTATGGCTATGACAAGCGCGACCCCGAGGGCTACCGCCTGAATCCCGACGGCAGCCCGCTGACGCTGCGCCGCGCCGGGCGCGAAACCGCCCGCGAACGCCAGCTGCATGAGCTGTGGAAGAAGAAGATGGATGCGGTGGGTCTGCGCATGCAGTTCGAGACCGCCACCTTCGGCGAGTTGATCAAGAAAGCCTTGGTCGGCCAGCTGATGATCTGGGGCTACACCTGGGACCTGGGTTCCCCCGACGGCGACTTTTTGCTGGGCATGGGCTACGGGCCCAATGCCGGGCAATCGAACGATGCGCGCCTGAAACTGGCCGAGTACGACCGCATCTACGAGCGCCAGCGGGTGCTGCCCGACGGCCCCGAGCGCCTGGCGCTGATGCACAAAGCCACCCATCTGATGTTGGCCTATATGCCCTATCACCCGCACAACTATCCGCTGCGGGTGGACATGCTGCAAAAAGAAGTTCGCGGCTTTGTCCGCCACCCGTTCAACCGGGATCGTTGGCGTTTTGTGGACATGGGCTGAGAGCATCCCAGGCTTCTGAGTCCTGGGATAGCTCGCCCGTGAGCAGTCCGGCGGCGCGCTTTGCTCCGTGTCATTCCGGCGTGACCTAGGGTCACGGCCTCCCTTCTTTACCTGCGCAAAACGCGCCACCGGACCGCTCCTTCGCGGCCTTGCGCGTGTTCCACGACGCGAACGCCCACTGTGTGCACCCCATGTCCGCAGCCCAAAGCTCGGCTGCCATGCCTCATCCAATGAGTTATGTTTCTGATGAGACTTAGAGGCGGCTCTCGGTGTAAGCCGCTCAAAGGCTTTATCGGGCTTAGAGCCGGGTATGCTCATCGGATCTGCTCGCAGGGCCTGAATCGATGAATCCACTCGCTGGCATTGACGCCGCTTTTTTGCATCTGGAAACGGCCCAGATGCCCATGCATGTGGGCGCCCTGCATCTGCTGGAGTTGCCGGCCGACTATGCGGGCGACTTCCTAGAGCACTTGCGGGCGCATATCGCGGCACGGCTGCCGCTGGCGCCGGTCTTGCGCCGCAAGCTGGCCACCATGCCTTTGAATCTGGCCAACCCCAGTTGGGTGGAGGCCGAGCCCGATCTGCAAGAACACATCGTCGGCTACGACCTGCCGCCCGGCAGCGATATGGCCGCGCTAGAGCAGCAGGTCGGCCTGCTGCACACCGAGTTGCTGGACCGTGAGCGGCCGCTGTGGAAGTTCCATGTCTTCTACGGCCTGGAGCCCGGGCCCGAGGGCGAACAGCGTTATGGCCTGTACACCCAGCTGCACCATGCGGCCGTGGACGGGCAGGCCGCCGTGGCCCTGGCCGGCATCTTGCTCGATAGCACGGCCAAACCGCGCAAACCCACGACGCGAGTAGCCGCAGCTGCGGCCGCCGACACAGCGAGCAGCGCCGTCGCAGCGGCCGAGATCGGCACCGTCGGCCTTTTGCGTTCGGCCCTAGCCCAGCAAATGGCGCAGACTTGGCAACTCGCCCGCGCCTTGCCTGGCGCCGCCGGCACGCTGAGCAGCATGGCCGCTCAAACCGCTGCCGATCTGGCCGGCGCTAAGTTGAAGGCTTGGTTGAGCAGTGAGCCCCAAGACAAGGAAGCCAGCGCACTGAGCCTGGCCCCGCGCACCCGGCTGAACCAGAGCGTCAGCGCCGAGCGCAGCTTCTCCACCATCAGCCTGCCCTTGCCGGTTTTGCACGATGTGCGGCGCAGGCATGGCGCCAGCCTGAACGATGCGCTGCTTTTCATCTGTGCCGGTGCGCTGCGGCGTTACTTCAGCAAGCATGGGCCGCTGCCGCGCAAGTCACTGGTGGCGGCGGTGCCGGTGTCTATGCGCGGCAGCGCGCGCATGAGCAAGGCCAACACCCAGGCCACGATGAGCGTGGTCAGCCTGGGCACGCAGGTGGCGGACCCGCGCAAGCGCCTGGCCTATCTGCTCGAAGCTTCACAGACCATGAAGGGCGAACTGGAGCGCATCAAATCCTTGATGCCCAGCGACTACCCCTCACTGGGCGTGCCCTGGTTGATGCAGGCCGGCGCACAGCTCTATGGGCGCGCCCATGTGGCCGAACGCCTACCGACGGTGGCAAATCTGGTGATCTCGAATGTGCCGGGGCCAGCGCAGCCGCTCTACCTGGCCGGCGCGCGGGTGCTGAGCATGTACCCGGCCTCCATCGTTGTGCATGGCCTGGGCCTGAACATCACCGTGCAAAGCTATGCCGATTCGCTCGACATCGGGCTGATGGCCTGCGCTCACGCACTGCCAGAAACGAATGAACTGGCCGCGCATCTGGAGGCGGCTTTCTTGGAGTTTCTGGCGCTGCCGGTGGCCAAGCCTGCATCCGGCCCAGCCAGCAAGAAGAACACAAGAAAGCCTCTGGCTAAGAAGGCACCGGCTTCTTCTACCCGAGCCCGCAGCAAAGGCTGATCGAGGCTCGCGACCACCCATGACGCTTTGATCGTTTCAACACCCTTTGTTGACTCATGCCCGCTCACTCTCCATCCCCTGCACCTCGCCCCAAAAGGGCCAAGGTCCCACGCAGCCCTAAGGCCGCGCCGACGACCGAAGAACCCGCATCAAGCCCTTCGCACAATGCTTGGCCGCATCTGGACCTGCGCCCGCCCAATGCCTTGTTGATGATGTTGGAAGGGCGAGCGCCCTGGGAGTTTGCGGCCCTGCTGGCCGCCTCACCCTGGCTGCGCAAGCTGCCGCCGGGCGATGGCCATCCGGTGGTGGTCTTTCCAGGTCTTGGCGCCAATGACCTGACGACGCAGCCGCTGCGACGCTTTTTGGACGACTTGGGCTACGACACCCATCCCTGGCACCAGGGCTTTAACTTCGGGCCTCGGCAAGGCGTGCTGGAGCAGTGCAACCGCGATGTGCAGGCCTTGTTCAAACGCCATGCGAAGCCGGTCAGCTTGGTGGGCTGGAGCCTGGGCGGCATCTACGCCCGCGAGTTGGCCAAGGAGCTGCCCGAGCATGTGCGCTGCGTCATCACCCTGGGCACGCCCTTCACCGGCCACCCGCGCGCGACCAATGCCTGGAAGTTCTTCGAACTGATGAATGGCCGCCATGTCGGGGACCCGGCCATGCTGGCGCAGATCCGTCAGGCACCGCCGGTGCCCACCACCTCCATCTATTCGCGCAGCGACGGCATCGTGTCCTGGCGCTGCAGCGTGATGGAACCCGGCCCGCAGCACGAGAACATCGAAGTGCACGCCAGCCATCTGGGTTTGGGCATGAACCCGCTGGCGCTCTATGCAATCGCTGACCGCTTGGCACAAGACCCGCAGGACTGGCAGGCCTTCGAGGCACAGGGCGCGCGGCGTTGGTTCTACCGCACCGGGCAGCCGGAATGAACAAGAAGAAGCGCTGATGCAAATCTCCGCCAATGGCATCGCCATCGAAGTCGACGACCAAGGACCGCCCACGGCCGAGCCGCTGCTGATGATCATGGGTCTGGGCATGCAGCTGACCGCCTGGCCCGAGGGCCTGGTGCAGCAGTTGCTGGCACAGGGCTTTCGCGTCATTCGCTTTGACAACCGCGATGCCGGCTTGAGTCAGAGCTTCGACCAGCTGGGCGTGCCAAACATCGGCCTGGCCTCGGTGCAGCATCTCTTGCACCTGCCGGTGCGCAGCCCCTACAGCTTGGCCGAGATGGCCCGCGATGCGCTCGGCGTGTTGGATGCGCTGGGTTTGCAAAAAGCCCATGTCTGCGGCGCCTCCATGGGCGGCATGATTGCCCAACATGTGGCCCTGTTGGCGCCGCAGCGTGTCAAAAGCCTGAGTCTGATCATGACCAACAGCGGCGCTCGCTCGGTGCCCGGTCCCTCGATGCGGGTGCGCAGCGCCTTGCTGAGCCGGCCGCCAAATCCCAGGGACTTCGCCGCCGTGGTGGAGCGCACCTACCAGTTGTTTCGCCTGATCGGCAGCCCCGCCTACCCCGCGCCTGAAGCCGAGCTGCGTGAGCGCATCAAGTCCTCCTTGCGGCGCAGCAACCGCCCCCGCGGCGTGCTGCGTCAACTGGCCGCCATCGCCGCCGACACGCACCGCGCCGGCCAACTCAGCCGCATCAAAGCACCCACGATCATCATCCACGGCGAGGCCGACCCGCTGGTGCCCGTGCCCGCGGCCCACGATTTGGCGCGTCGCATTCCCGGCGCCCAGCTCGAACTGATCGCCGGCATGGGGCATGACTTGCCGGAAGAGCTGTGGGCGAGGATGGTGGCGGGCATCAGTCGCTTGGCCCGGTGAAGGGGACTACTAGCGCGCGTGCCTCTGGCTAACGCATCTCACGATAGCTGTATTGGCGCCGCGGTGCGTCGCACTGGTAGGGCCTGACCTTGGCATCTGGCGCTATTCGCTCGCATTCAGCCAACCATTCCCGCGTGCGCGGCAGATTGAACTCGCGCAAGCGCTGCACCACATAACGCGCACGATCAGCGTCACCGCTGACCACCAAGGAATTGGCCCAGGCGATCAGGGTCGATTCATCGCTGACATTGTGTGCGCTACGCCGGGCTGCATCCAAAGCCTCAGGACCGGGCAGCAAAAACGTCGACGCCGCGTAATCAGCCTGGTGCGAGAAAAAGATCGAGCGCTGCTGCGCTTGCGTGATGCGGTCCAACAAGCTCATGCCATTGGGCGGCTGCACCGTGATGGCCACCACGCGCAAATAGTCAAAGAACACCAGGACGCTGAGCGCCACCATCAAGAAGCCCAAGAGCGGCAAGGGACGAGTCCGCGCCGGTTTGCGCTCTGCACTCTCTGGACTTGGCGAGGGCGGCGCCAAGGCCATGCCAAAGGCGAAAGCGGCTGGCAAAAGGAAATAGGCATACCAAAGCTGAAACTCGAGCAAGCCTTGCAACAAGATCAAACACACCAACATCAGCGCCGCATGCCGAAGCAGGGCCTCACTCGGTGCTGTTTCATTGCGCCCAAGTTGGAATGCTCGCTTCAATGCCGCTGCCAGCAATCCCAGCACCAGAAGGCCCGCCGGCCAGCCCAACTCCACCAAGATCTGCATGAGCAAGTTGTGGGTGTGATCTACAAAAGAATTGGGCCGCCCCGGCATGGGTGTCATGGTCAAAGCAAAGTTGAATTCGCCCCAACCCACACCGGTCCAAGGATGCTGCTTGAGCAACTCCCAGGCACAAGCCAGATATTGCAGCCGTTTCGGTGAACTGGCGCCCTCGGCCAGACGCGAGGCCGCGCTGAACTGATGTTCACCGAGCTGCGACCACAAAGACATGGCGGCCCAGCCCAGGCCCAGCATCAAAGGCGTCATCAAGACCGCCAGCCGCGTCGGTCGGCTGATACAACGATCCAACAAGACCCACAGCAGCAAAACGCCCAGCATCGCCATGCCTCCGCGCGAGGCACTCAACACCAAGCCAAAAACCAGTACCAGCAACACAGCCGGCAACAACCAGATCGCTGACGAGCGGCGCTGGGTCACCAAGGCCCTTTGCTCCGCCAGATACACCGCCGCAACGCAGGCCCAGATCAGGCTCGAAGCCAGATGATTGGGTTGACGCAAATTACCGAGGGCCCGGCCCGGAATGTCGCTCCGTGCAATCCAGACCTCGCCGGCCCAATCCGGCGCAAATACCTGGACCACGCTGACCACGGCGCCCATCAGGCCAGCCCACAACAAGCCCCAGCACAGCGCCTTGAACCCAGCTTGTCGAGGCCCACTTCCAAGTCCTTGACCCAACATCAAGAGCAGCAAGGCAGCGCCTAGCAAGCCGCTGTAGGACAGCAGCAGGGACATCGGCAAGCCGGCCCAGAAGTAAGACACCCAAGCGGCGGCCAGCAGCAAAAGCAAAGCCCAAACAGCCGGGCCAGTACGCCAATTCACCGGCGTGGCGCCCATCGTCAGCAAGACCAGCCCCCAGCCCGCCAAGGCCGCCAGCTGATTCAAGGTGGCCGAGCTGGACACCAAATTGACAGCCAGATTGGGCGCAATTACGCAAGCCAGCAGCATGGCCAGCCATTGAGTATTGCGAAGGTGGGAATCCGAGATCTGCATCGATTGAAGTCTTGGCGGCGGCGACCAAGGTCCGGCGCCCATGCTGTGGTCCGTGAGCCTTGGTCGCCAGGGCGAGGCAAAGGCAGCGTCAAGGGTAAAGCGCCGGCGAAAAAAAAGCGCCACTGGGGCGCTTTCTTTTGAAACCGACCCGGCCGCCAGACAAGGCGCCCAGGTCAGCTCATCATCAGATCTTCGGACGGAACTTGGAGTCGACGGTACCGCCGATGGTCCAGATCACGCCCTTGTCGGTGCAAGCACCGCCGTAGATGACGGTCTGGCCTGCGTCCACACCACCGTTGGCCGCACCACCGGCGATCGCCTTCATGGTGATGGTGATGTTCTTGTTGGCCACGGTCACGTCGGACACGTATTCGCTGGTGATGGTGTTGCCAGCAGGCAGACCCAGGGAGGCGTTATTGGCCGTATCGAAAGTGCCGTCGCTGCAAGCGACGCCCATGCCGGTCAAGGCTGCACCGGCCACGCTGGTGGCGCCAGCCATCTTGGCTTTGGTGGTGTAGTCTTTGTAGGCCGGCAGAGCCACGGCAGCCAAGATACCGATGATGGCCACGACGATCATCAGTTCGATCAGGGTGAAACCTTGTTGGACGCGCTTCATGTTCATGACGATTGCTCCTGGGGAGGGGTGTTGAGAGGTAGAGACACCCCCCCTGAATGCAGGGGTCGTGCCAGCTATTTGGGCGCCTTTTTTCGTGAGCTTTGTCACGATAAGGACTCTGCCAAGTCAATCGAGCTGACAAATTTCGTCAGCTCGACTGGCGCAAATGGGTGATACCTCCCGCAAAGTGACCATATTTGTCGGCCGCTTGACCCTCGTGCACGGCCTTGTCTGCCGAGTTCAAGTGATCGAACCTTGAAAGATCCTGTGGCAGAGGATCGCTGGGCCGAAAAAAAAGCGCCCAAGGGGCGCTTTCTTCTTCAGCACAGAGTCGCCGCCTGATGGCCGCGCGCGCTCAGGCTGAACTTAGAGCTTCGGACGGAACTTCGAGTCCACCGAACCACTGATGGTCCAGATCACACCCTTGGCGGTGCAAGCACCGCCGTAGATGATGGTCTGACCGGCATCGACACCGCCGTTGGCGGCGCCACCGGCAATCGCCTTCATGGTGATGGTGATGTTCTTATTGGCCACGGTCACGTCAGACACGTACTCGCTGGTGATGGTGTTGCCAGCCGGCAAGCCCAGAGAAGCATTGTTCGCGGTATCGAAGGAGCCATCACTGCAGGCGATGCCCATGCCGGTCAAGGCAGCACCGGCCACGCTGGTGGCTCCAGCCATCTTGGCCTTGGTGGTGTAGTCCTTGTAGGCCGGCAGAGCCACAGCAGCCAAGATGCCAATGATGGCGACGACGATCATCAATTCGATCAGGGTGAAACCTTGTTGAGCACGCTTCAGGGACATAGAAACCTTCGCTACCGAGTTGTATTGGAAACACTTCTTTACGCAGGGTGCGTGCCAGCAAAGCGAGCGTCTTCACTTGTGCGCTTTGTCACGCCTAGGTCCCTGGCAGGCAGACGCGACTGACAAATTTGGTCAGTTTGCTGGACGGAAAACGGCCCAGGGCTTTCAAAGTGACCAAATTTGCCCTGGGCTTGGTGGAGCGATGGCTGGCACATGAAAAGTTCTGGCAAAGAAAAAGCGCCCTCGCTGGGCGCTTAATTTGCAAGCCAAGCCGAGCGCCGGGTCAAGCGCTCAACTCAGATCAAGATCAGAGCTTCGGACGGAACTTGGAGTCCACCGTGCCACTGATGGTCCAGACCACACCTTTGTCGGTGCAATCGCCCCCGTAGATGACGGTTTGGCCTGCATCGACGCCGCCATTGGCTGCGCCACCTGCGATCTGCTTCATGGTGATGGTGATGTTCTTGTTGGCTACGGTCACGTCGGACACGTATTCGCTGGTGATCGTGTTGCCAGCGGGCAGACCCAGGGAGGCGTTATTGGCCGTGTCAAAGGACCCATCGCTGCAAGCCACGCCCATGCCCGTTAGAGCCGAGCCAGCCACACTGGTGGCGCCGGCCATCTTGGCCTTGGTGGTGTAGTCCTTGTAGGCCGGCAGAGCAACGGCAGCCAAAATGCCGATGATGGCCACAACAATCATCAGTTCGATCAAGGTAAAGCCTTGTTGAGCGCGCTTCATATTCATGACGAAAGCTCCTGAAGAGAGGTGTTAAGGGGAAGAGGCAACACCCTTGACGCATCAGCCATGCCAAGCTTTGAAACGTGAAATACCGCACAGTTCCTTGCACTGACCCGCCCGGACGCAGACAAATCTTGTCGCAATGACGAAAAAAATTGGCAATCCTGGCGCCAGGGTGACAAGTTTTTACCGCGGCGTTCCAGACCAACTCGGCCATGAAAAAAGCGCCGCAATGCGGCGCCTTAGGCAAGGGCAGACGCGCTAAGAAGTACGCTCAAAACTCCATCAAATCCCCAGCCTGCAAGGCGCGAATGCGGTGCGGAGTTTGCAGCGCGGCTACGGCGCTCATCACCGCCTCGCCTTCGCCAGGTTTGATATGGGTGATGTGCACCGCCACGCTGCCGGCCAACTGAGCCAGTTCGGGGCCGAGACTGGCGGGGCAGTGGTGCCGGCTGACGCGGGCGAGCTGGGCTTCATCGTCGCCGAAGGCGGTTTCGATGACCAAATGGGCGATCGACAGGCTGGACAGTCGTTGCCACAGCGCCGGATTCGGCCCGGTGTCGCCGGTGAAGACCCAGCTGCCTTGCGCGCCGTGCACCGCAAAGCCCACGGCCGGCACGGTGTGGGCCGCGCTCAAGACTTCGATCTCGCGGGAGCCCAAGTGCAAGGTTTGGCCGAGTTCAAAAGCATGCAGGCTCAGCACCGGGCGCTCGGGGCTGGGCAGGCGTGTGAAGTCGGGCCAGATCACGCCATTGAAGATGTGCTTGCGCAAGGCATCCAAGGTCTCGGGCAGGGCATGCACCTGAATGGGCGGACGACCGGCGGCCTCGCGCTCGCGCAAGACGGTATCGGCCAGCAAGGGAATGGCGAGGATATGGTCCAGATGCGAATGGCTGACCAGAATGTGGTCAATGCGCACCAGTTCTTGCAAAGACAGATCGCCAACGCCGGTGCCGGCGTCGATCAAGACGTCGTCATCAAGGAGAAAAGCGGTCGTTTTGTAAGCGGCTGCAATGGCGCCGGAACAACCCAGGACGCGTATTTTCATGAAAAAAGACTTAGCTGCGGGGAGGCTTGCCTTGGCGCAAGGCCGCAGCGGGGACCTCCACTTTAATGGCAGGCCGCAGCCGCGCAAGGGAGCATTACCGGCTTTGCGGCAGCAATCGCCCAAGCCGCCCGGAAGCGCCGCAGCGGTGTGATTTGCTTCACGCGCCCCCAAGCCGTGTTTGCGCTTGGCATACTGCCGCCATCCTGCTCTGGCCCACCATGTCCAAAAAACCCGCTTCCTCTGCCGCCCCTTTCGCCCCCCTCCATTCACCGGGCGGATTGCATGGGCTGAGCAAAGAAGAATTGGTGGAGCGGGCTCGCCAGGTCAAGGCCGGGCTGATGCAGCGCACAGGCAGCAAGACCGAGGAGGCCGAGCCCGACCCTGCCGATGTCCAGGCGGTGCTGGACGCCTTGCTGCTGACCGATGGCGCGCGCGGTGCAGGCGGACTATGCCAGTGGCTGCAGGCCATGAGCGTCAAACACCAAGGCAGCGGCGGCGACCAGCCTTTTCAACTGCCGCAGGTGACGCATTGCTTGCAGACCTTGCAGGCCCAAGGCCTGGCCGAGATCGTCTCCGGCCGCGGCTATGTGGCGGATCTGGAGGCCCATGCCGAGCGCCTGCAAAGCTTGCTGCTGCGCCCCGAGGCGCCGCAGTATTGGCGCTGCCTGGCCTGGGTTTATGGCGGAGGCTATGGCGATGTGCGGCGCGAGCTGGCCTGGATCAGCTATCGCAGCGATCAAGAAAAAGCCTCGCTGCTGCGCCTCTACCTCCACTCCGGCGTGCAGCGCGCCGAGTTCGAGCGCCAAACCACGGCGCAGTTGCAGGATCTGATGTCGCCGCTGATTCTGTTGCAGGCGATGACCCAGCCCTGGTTGCCGCAAGCCATTGCCCGCATCGACCCGGCGCTGCGCAGCAAGCTCTTGGCCCAATGCCTGAGCCTGCTCCCCCCCGCCGACCCGCGCGCGCAGATGCTCTCGCAATGGCTGGAGTCCAACTTCAAAGCCGAGCCGATGTCGGTGGCGCCGGAGTTGCGCGGGCGATTGGCCGAGGCCCGTGTTCATGCGCTCGATTTCGAGGGCATGCACGCGCTGTTGCATGGCCTGAACGGGCCCCATGTGCCCATGTACGCCGCCTGCGAGCAAGCCGCGCGCGGCGAATGGGCCGAAGCCGCAACCACCTTCGAAGCGGTGATGAAAGAGCTGCGCAAGCTCAGCGGCGCTCGCCGTGGCGCGCTCGACGATGCGATGTCGCGCATTTATGTGCTGTGCCTGCTGGCCCAGGCCGAACCCAAAGCCTGGACGACGGCGCGCAAGTTTTGCATCGCCGAGTCGGGCTCACGCAACCCCTCGCCGCATGAGCAATGCGGCCGCTGGGCCCATGTGATCGGCACCCGTCTGGGCGAGGACAGCCTGGACCCCGACTGCCTGGCCTACCAGCCGGCGCTGGAATTGCGCGAGCACAGCCTGGGCGCCGCCGCCGATCGCCTGCTGCTGGCCGCCTGGGCCGGCAAGGCGGCCGAGGGCTGGAGTGCCGCGACCGTTCAAACCGTGGTGAAGCGCCTGCAAGGCAGCGGTCAGCTGTGGTTGGCCGTTTGGGTGGCGGCTGCGGCCGAGCGGCTGGAGATCGAGCTGCCACCGCTCGCACTGAACGGCGCCAAGCCCCCCGCCAATTTCTTGGGCTCGCCCCGCGAGCCCTGGCGCGATGCCTTGGCGGCCATCGCCTCGCTGGGCGAGGAGAAAGCCACCAAGCCGGCGGCCAGCAACACCGAACTGGCCTGGCAAATCACGCTGGACCCGCAAGGCCGCATGCAAGACCTGGAGCCGCTGGAACGCAGCGTGAGCGCCCGCGGCGTGGCCAAGTTCAAGCCGGTGCCCTTGAGCCGGTTGAAGAAAAACGGTGCCGCCAGCGCGCGCGACAACGCGGTGCTGCGCCATATCGAGCGCAGCCCTTATGGTGGCGTCAACAGCTTTCAGATCGATGCCTCGCAAGGCGTGGTCGCCCTGATCGGCCATCCGGCAGTGATGTTTGCCGACGCACCCGGCCAATGGGTGGAACTGGTAGAAGCACAGCCCGAATTGGAAGTGCTGCGCCGCCCGAGCAAAGCGGGCGTGGCGGGCGAGGACCAGTTTGAGTTCTCGATCCACCCGCCCCTGGTGGGCGTGGAGCCGCCGCGCCTGTTCGGCTTTTTTGGCAACAGCCACGAGACCGAGAGCGCCAAGCGCGACACCCTGCGCATCGTGCGCGACGGCCCGCAGCGCGCCCGCCTGATCCGCATCAGCAGCGCCCAGCGCCGGGTGGCGGAACTGGTGGCGCAGGGCTGGTCGGTGCCCACCAGCGCCAGCGCGGAATTGGGCGCGGCCTTGCAGGTCTTGAGCGGCTTGTTCCAGTTGCACAGCGACGCCGAAGCCGGCCAGCAAGTGCCGGGCGACAGCCGCTTGCGCGCACGCCTGCTGCCACTGGGTGAGGGCTTGCAGCTGCAACTGGTGGCCCAGCCTTTCGGCAGCTTTGGCCCCGCCGTCACGCCGGGCCGGGGCCGCGAGCGCCTGATGTGCATGCATGAAGGCCTGAGCCTAGCCACCGAGCGCGATCTGGCCGCCGAGGCCGCCACACGCAGCGCGGTGCTGGAGGCCTTGCCCTTTTTGGACCCCGAGCTGGGGCCGGAGTCACCCTGGCAGCTGGCCGATGCCGAGGAGGCGCTGCGCGTGGTCGAAGTGCTGCCCAGCCTGCCCGGCATTGCCGCGCTCGACTGGCCCAAAGGCAAGCCGCTGCGCGTCAAGCCATTGGACAGCACGCAGATGCGGGTGCAGGTGAGCAGCGGCCGCGACTGGTTGGCGCTGAATGGCGAGGCGCAAATGGACGAGGGCCGCGTCATCGGCCTGCAAGAGTTGCTGACTCTGGCGCGCGCTTCGCGCAGCCGCTTTGTGCGACTGGGTGAGGGCGAGTACCTGGCCTTGAGCGAACAGCTGCGCCAGCAGCTGCGCGATCTGGACGCCCTGGGCCAGGCCAAGAAAGAGCAGCTGCAGCTGCCACAAGCGGTGGCGTCTTGGTTGGACGAAACGCTGGTCGATATGATGGTGGAGGGCGACTCGCCCTGGCAGGCCCGCATGGATGCCCTGGCCAGCGCCAACGCCTTGCAGCCGACGCTGCCAGCTGGCCTGCGCGCTGAGTTGCGAAGTTATCAGCTGGAAGGTTTCGTCTGGATGAGCCGCCTGGCCCAAGCCGGCCTGGGCGCTTGCCTGGCCGACGATATGGGCCTGGGCAAGACGGTGCAGACCTTGGCGCTCATGGTCGACCGGGCCGAACTGGGCCCGGCCCTGGTGCTGGCTCCGACCTCGGTGTGTGGCAATTGGTTGGCCGAGACGCAGCAATTCGCGCCCGGCCTGCGCTGTTCGATCTATGGCGAGGCCATCGACGCCGAAGCCCGCGCCGCCTTGGTCCAAGAAGCCGGGCCGGGTGACGTGCTGGTGGTCAGTTATGCCCTGGCGCAGATCGATGCCGAAGTCTTCGCCGGCAAAGACTGGGCCACGCTGGTGATGGACGAGGCGCAAGCGCTGAAGAACGCCGCCACCAAGCGCGCCAAATCAGTGGCCGAGTTCAAGGCGGGCTTCCGCCTGGCCTTGTCGGGCACACCGGTGGAAAACCGCCTGGCCGATCTCTGGTCCATCATGAACCTCATCAACCCCGGCCTCTTGGGCAGCAGCGTGCAGTTCAGCGAGCGCTTTGCCACGCCGATTGAGAAGCACCAAGATGCGGTCGTGCGGCAGCGCCTGCGCCGCCTGGTCTCTCCCTTCCTGCTGCGGCGAACCAAAACCCAGGTGCTGCAAGACCTGCCGCCGCGCACCGAGATCGTCCATCTGGTGCAGCCCAGCACCGAGGAGCGCAACTTTCTGGAGGCACTGCGGCGCTCGGCCCAAGAGACCGTCAGCGCCGCCGCCAGCAGCGGCCAACCAGCACCCATGCAGGTCTTGGCCGAGCTGATGCGGCTGCGCCGCGCCGCTTGCGACCCGCGCCTTGTGGCGCCCGAGCTGGGCCTGGTCGGCTCGAAGTTGGCTGAGTTTGAAAACATCGTGCGCGAGCTGGTCGATGGCTCGCACAAGGCCCTGGTCTTCAGTCAGTTCACCGACTACTTGAAGCTCTTGGCCGAGCGCCTAGACAGTATGGGCGTCAAGTACCAATACCTGGACGGCAGCACCCCGGCGGCTGAGCGCAGCAAGCGGGTGGCGGCCTTCCAGCGCGGCGAGGGCGAGGTCTTCTTGATCAGTTTGAAGGCGGGCGGCTTTGGCCTGAACCTGACCATGGCCGACTATGTCTTGATCGTCGACCCCTGGTGGAACCCGGCCGCCGAAGACCAGGCCACCGGACGCGCCCACCGCATGGGGCAAAAGCGCCCGGTCACCGTCTATAGACTGGTGACGGCCGGCTCGGTGGAAGAGCGCATCATCGATCTGCACCGCGAAAAACGCGGCCTGGCCGATGGCATTCTGGAAGGGCAGGACGAGGCCACGGTGCTGGATGCACAGGCGCTGGCCGCCCTGTTGCGAGGCTAGGAGACCCCCATGCCCGATACGAGCAAGCGTCGATCATTGCTGAGCCTAAACGGCAAGTCTTGGGTGCTGGCGAGCTTGCTCAGCCTGGGCTGCGCCTCGGCCAGCGCCGACCCAGGCTACTACCTCGTCACGCCCTACAGCCAGGAGGGTCAGGCCGGCCTGGATCTGCGCTACTGGACCGTCAAGATGCCCGGTTCCGAGGCGGTTTTGTGGCCCGAGCTGGGCCTACGCTATGGCTTTAGCAAGCGTTGGACCAGCGAACTCTTGCTCAGCTATATCGGCACCATGGGCAGCCGCCAGAAACTCAGCTCGGTGAACTGGCAGAACGACTTCATGCTCAGCCAAGGCCAGTGGCCCATCGATGTGGCCCTGCACAGCCAGCTGATCCGCAACCATGGCCGCGACACCAGCAATGCGCTGGAGATAGGCCCCAGCCTGCAAGGCGAGTGGGGACTGACCCAGCTCAACTTCAACCTCTTCTTCGAACATGAGTGGCACCCCGGCAGCAAAGGCACGCAGCTCAAATACCAATGGCAAGCCTTGCGCCGCTTGAGGCCGGGCCTACGGCTCGGGCTGCAGGGCTTTGGCGAGTTAGGCCCCTGGGCACACTGGGCCTCGCAAGAGGCGCAATCGCATCGCGCCGGCCCAAGCCTGCGCCTGGGCCTGCCCTTTGCCGAGCCCGGCCAGGCGCTGGACTTGCAACTGAGCTATTTGAACGGCAAGGTCTATGGCCACCCCGCTGATATGTGGAGTGCTCAGCTGCTGCTGAGCTTTTAGGTCCTGCGCCTAGAATCGCCCCGCGCCGTCTCGCAAGGACGGTGCAGCGTTCTCAGGGCGGGGTGAAATTCCCCACCGGCGGTATTCATGCTTTGGCATGAGAGCCCGCGAGCGCCTTGATCGGGTTCCGACCCGGCCAAGGGTCAGCAGATCTGGTGCGATGCCAGAGCCGACGGTCACAGTCCGGATGAAAGAGAAACGCGATGCTCTCGGCAGCGCCGCACCGGCTCGGGTCTTCGAAAGAAAGCCCGGGGCGGGGTGGCGCCGCTGCGTTTTCGCGCGCCCTGATTTATGTCCCACACCTCAAAGGTCAAGCATGAATCAGCGATTCAACAACGATAGCAAGTCCCCATCGCCCATCGGTCTGTTCAAGACCCGGGCTTCTTCCATTCGCCTGGCCATCATCTCGGCCGGATGGCATGCCGACATCGTCGGCCAGTCGCGCGAAGCCTGTCTGGCCGAACTGCAAGCCCATGGCCTGCCGCCCGATCAGATCGATTGCTTCGAGGTGCCCGGCGCCTTCGAGATCCCGCTGCACGCCAAGACCTTGGCGGAGAGCGGCCGCTTTGATGCGGTGATCGCCTGCGGCCTCATCGTGGACGGCGGGATCTACCGTCACGACTTTGTCGCCACGGCGGTGATCGACGGCCTGATGCGGGTGCAACTCGACAGCGGCGTGCCGGTGTTCTCGGCGGTACTGACGCCGCATCACTTCCATGAGCATGAAGAGCATCGCCGCTACTTCAGCGAGCACTTCGTCAAGAAGGGCCGCGAGGTCGCTCAGGCCTGCATGCAAACGCTGGGCGCGCGCTTGGCCTTGGCTGCTTTACAAGCCTAAGCCAAGTCCAGACGCAAACGGCTCGTGAAGCGACGCACTTGGCCGCTGATCGGGTCCACAAAGCTGAGCTCGCGGGCCAGCAACTGCAAGGGCCGGCTGAAGTCCGGCTCTTGCTCCACCGGCAGCAAGTCGGGATAGATGCGGTCGCCAATAAGGGGCAGGCCCAGCGCATTCATGTGCGCGCGCAGTTGGTGTTTTTGGCCGGTGCTGGGGTAGAGCGCATAACGCGCGAGTCCCGCAGGGCCAGACAGGCGTTCCAGCAAGGTCACCCGCGTCTCGGCATTGCAGGCCCCCTCGACCTCTTCCATCTGCATGAAAGCCTCGCTGCGCTCTTGCAGGCGGCTGCGCCGCGTCAAGGGCAGGGCCAGCTCGGGCTTAAAAGGGGCAATAGCTTCATAAACCTTGTCCACCACGCGGTCGCGAAACATCGCCTGGTAGGCGCCGCGTTGTTCGGGCTGGATGCAAAACACCACCAGACCGGCGGTCTCACGGTCGATGCGGTGAATCGGGCTGAGATCGGCCAAGCCGCTGCGGCGCTTCAGCCGGGTGAGCAGAGTCTCTTGCACATAGCGCCCACTGGGCGTAACCGGCAAAAAGTGCGGCTTGTCAGCCACCAGCAGAGTCTCGTCCTGAAACAGGATGGTTTCCTCGAAGGGGATTTGCGGCTCTTGCGCCATCTCGCGGTAGTAGTAGAGCCGCTCGCCCGGGCGATAGGCGCTCTCTGATGGCAAGACCTGACCCTGGGCATCCAGCACGGCGCCGTTCGCCATGCGGTCCAGCCAGATCGCCCGGCCCACTTGTGGCATGCGATGGTCGAGAAAGTCCAAGATCAGGGGCCAAGAGCCCTCGGAGGGCATGGCCACCGCACTCGCGCTCACGCCGTGGCGCAGCGGCAAGGGCGGCTTGGGCGCACGGCTCAAGAGAAGCTCACTCCACTTGCGAGCCGCCGCGGGCGCGATCGTCCATATAGCGCTTCAAGCGCATGCGGTCTTGATCATCGAGCGAGTCGCCACGCCAGGCGCGAATCCAAGCCTCACGCTGGGGGTCTTGGGCCAGCTTGCGCACCGCCTGATCAATCGCCTCGATCTGGCGTTTGCCCTCGGGCGTGCGGCTGCAGGCCAGCGTCGCCACCATGGTGCTGCGCGCCTCGGCCAAGGGGATCTTCAAAAGCTCTGACCCAGGCCCGGCGCTGCGCAAAAACTCATCCACCGTGGCGGGATAGTCCAAGGTGTAGTCCATGCGACCCGCGCGCAGCATGGCCAGCAAATGCATGCCCTTGGCGGCCACAATCGTTTTGGGCGCTTGCTCACCACGCGCTTGCAGCAGAGCGTCGATCTTGGGCCCATAAGCGCGGCCGCGCGGCAGCAGGCCTTCCAATTTGGTCTGCGCAAGCACATCGGCCAATTGCACCGTATTGCCCAGGGCCTCGAACTTGGGCCAGCTCTCGCGCCGCACGATCAAATGAATCTGGCGCGAAAACAGCGGCGGGTACAAATGGGTGAAGTAGAGCCAGTCCAGCCGCTCCGGCGTGCGCACGTGCAGGGCCGAGCACAAGGTCTGCCCTTGTTGGCGCACCATGGCCTCAAAACGCGGAAAGCCCGCATCGAAAAACTCATGGCGGTACTGCGGCAAATGCCCGATCAAGAGGCGCAAGAAGCCGTCAATCTCGCCGTTCTGAAGGTCGCTGACGCGCTGGGGCGCCTTGCCATCGACATAGCTGAAATACGGCGGCACATCGCGCACCAGCCAGCGCATAGGCTCGGCTTCCGTGGGCTGCACTTGCGATTGCGCTGGCATAGCCACAAAGGCCAGCGCTAGCGAAGCTTGCAGGAGGCGCAACAGCCGCTTCAGCTTGGACCGCCCAACGCCCCCGGTCTTGAACATCAGTCGCCTTCAACCCATTCGATGCGAGTGCCCAGCGAGCAGATGTTCTCGACAAAGCGCGGGTGGGCGCGGCGGATCGGCGTGGCATTGCGAATCACCGACTTGCCCGGAATGCTGGCCGCCACCATCAGCAGGGCAATGGCCACGCGGATGATGTAAGGGCTCTCCACCTCAGCCGGATGCATGGGCTTGCCGCCGAAGGTGACCATGCGGTGTGGGTCGGACAAGAAGGCATGGCCGCCGAACTTGCTCAGCTCCGAGGTCCAGCCCATGGCGCCGTCATAGATCTTGTTCCAGAACATCACGCTGCCTTCGGCCTTGACGCCCAGGGCGACAAAGATCGGCAACAGGTCCACCGGCAAATAGGGCCAAGGCGCCGCCTCGACCTTTTGCAAAATATTGCGGGTGAAGGGTTCCTTGACCTTCAAAGGGCCATTGGTGACCGAGCGCGACCAGCCGTTCTCATGAATGATCTGCACGCCGAACTTGGCAAACGTGCGGTCGATCAGCGGGAACTGCTCAGGCGTGGAGTTACGCACCTCGACCCGGCCGCCGGTGATGGCGCCCAAGGCCAAGAAAGTAACGATCTCGTGGAAGTCTTCGGCGAAAGTGAACTCACCGCCGCCCAGGCGCTCCACGCCGTCAATCGTCAGGCGCGAGGTGCCCAGGCCTTCGATCTTGGCACCCAGCATCTTCAGAAAAGCGCAGAACTCCTGCACATGCGGCTCGGAGGCGGCATTCATCAGCGTCGAGTGGCCCTGAGCCAGCGCGCCGCACAAGACAAAGTTTTCGGTGGTGGTGACCGAGGCGTAGTCGGTCCAGTGGTCATTCGCCTGCAGCTTGCCGGCAACCTTCAACACCAGGCCGTCGCTGTGGCGCTCGACCTCGGCGCCAAAACGCTGGAACACCTCCACATGCGGGTCGATCTCGCGCACGCCCAGGGTGCAGCCGGTCACATCGTCTTCAATGCGGGCGCTGCCAAAGCGCGCCATCAGGCCCGGCACCAACATGATGCTGGAGCGCATTTCTTCCGGCAGACGGTCGGTGGCGGCGTCGAAACAGGTGTTGCGGTGGTGCACATCCAGCACGCCGCTCGCGTAGTCGATCTCCACCGAGCTGCCCAGATTGCGGAAGACCTCGAGGATCTTCTTCACATCGGTGATCTCGGGGACCCCGCGCAAGCGCACCGGCTCGGCCGTCAACAAGGTGGCGCACAGAATGGGCAATACGGCGTTCTTGTTGGCGGAAGGGATGATGCGGCCCGCCAAAGGCGTGCCGCCGTGAACGATCAGATTCGACATGAAGACAAGAGGGGCGCGAGACTGGATGAAGCGACGATTATCGACGCTGCGCGCCGCCGAGCTTGAGGGCATGGGTTTTCGGCCGCAGCGGTGCTAATCTGCGCCAGCGCCGCGCCCCATCCCCTCCCGGCTGCTCAAGGCCTCTTCATGGATCTGCAACGTCGTCAGTCGCTTCTGTGGCCGCCCACGGCCCTGGCCTGGGCGGCAGCGCTGCGCGCGGGCCAGGCCCTGGGGCAGATCGCCCCCGGCATGGAACAGATCGAAGCCGCAGCCCGCAAGGAAGCCTGGCTGCACAGCGCCGGTATGCCCAATTACTGGGCAAATTGGGAAGCCAGCTGGGCAGACCTGAAGCGGCTCTACGGCCTTCAACACCGCGATTGGGACCTGACCAGCGCCGAAAGCTTAGACCGCATGGAGGCCGAGGGGCGCAGCGGCAGTCTGGATCTCGCCGATGTGGGCTTTGAATATGGCGCCATGGCGCGCGGTCGCGGCATCAGCCGGCCCCACAAACCCAGCCACTGGGCGCAAATCCCCGACTGGGCCAAAGACAGCGAGGGCTATTGGGCCCTGGCCTACACAGGCACGGTGGCTTTTTTGATCAACACCCGACGGCTCGACGATCGTGGTGTGCCACGCAGCTGGGCCGAGCTGTTTGAGCGCGGCCACAAGGTGCTGGTCGGCGAGGTGGGCTCATCGGCCCTGGCCAGCGCCGGCATATTGGCGGCGGCGATTGCGCTTGGCGGTCATGAACAAGACCTCAAGCCAGCCTTGGAGCGCTTTGCCCGGCTGGCGGCCAAGGGCCTGCTGTCAACGCAAAGCCCCTCGCAGGGGCGGGTGGAGGCCGGCGTCGCCGATGTCTACATCACCTGGGACTTTCTGGCCCTGGCCATGCGCGAGCGCCTGAGCCGGCCGCGCGACTTCGAGGTCTTGATCCCCTCCGATGGTTCGGTGACCAGCGGCTACACCACCCTCATCAACAAGCATGCCCCGCACCCGAATGCCGCCTTGCTGACGCGCGAGTACATCTTCAGCGACGCCGGCCAAACAAATCTGGCGCGTGGCTATGCGCGGCCGATCCGCATTGATCAGCTCAAGCTGCCCCCGGCGGTCAGCCAGGCCCTGCTGGACCCCGCGCAGTACCGCAAGGCCCGCGCCGTGAAGGCCTTTGTCTGGGCCTGGGAGGCGAAGAAGCTGGCGCAGTCCTGGGCCAAGGACGTGCTCAGCCAAGCCGCGCCCGCCCCGCGCTGAGCGGCCACTTCAGACGCACCAAAGCGCCTGAGTGGAATGGGGTCAAGCGGCCCCCTGCTGGGAAACAGGCAAAATCCCCCCGGCGGCCTTTTTAGAGTCGGCCATCTATTTGATGAAGCTTTGATGTAACGCGTACTGGCCTGCGGCAACTTCCCGCCTAATGCGCGCTGTTTTTTGACCTTGCCCTGAGCCCTGTGCTCGAAAGTTGAATTCGATGAAACGTCTGGATGATTTCCGCCTGCGCCTGGGTCGCCATGAGTTGGTGCCCATCGTGATTGGAGGCATGGGAGTCGACATCTCCTCCTCCGACCTGGCCTTGGAGGCCGCGCGCCTCGGCGGTATCGGTCATATCTCCGACGCGATGGTGAATACCGTCACCGACCGCCGCTACAAGACCAAATACGTCAAGGCCAAACAGGCGCAGTACCAGTACAACGTCGCCTCGGAAGACAAGTCCGAGGTCAAGTTCAATCTGGAACACCTGGCCGAAGCCACACGCGCGCATGTGGAACACACCATGTCGCGCAAGCAGGGCAAGGGTCTGATCTTCATCAACTGCATGGAAAAGTTGACGATGAACGGCCCGAAGGAAACGCTGGCCGTGCGCATGAACTCGGCGCTGGATGCCGGCATTGACGGCATCACCCTGGCGGCCGGCCTGCATCTGGGCTCGTTCGCCTTGATCGCCGAGCACCCGCGCTTTCGCGAAGCCAAGCTGGGCATCATCGTCTCCTCGCTGCGCGCGCTGCAGCTGTTCCTGAAGAAAAACAGCCGCCTGAACCGCCTGCCCGACTATGTGGTGATCGAAGGCCCGCTGGCCGGCGGCCACCTGGGCTTTGGCATGGACTGGGCCGAGTACGACCTGGCCACCATCGTCACCGAGATTCACCAATACCTGCTGGCCGAGAAGTTGGAGATTCCGCTGATCGCCGCCGGCGGCATCTTCACTGGCAGCGATGCGGTGCGCTTCCTTGAGCTGGGCGCCTCGGGCGTGCAGGTCGCCACGCGCTTCACCGTCACCCGCGAATGCGGCCTGCCGGACGACATCAAGCAGGAATACTTCAAGGCCAGCGAGAGCGACATCGAAGTCAACGAGATCTCGCCCACCGGCTACCCGATGCGCATGATCACTTCCAGCCCCGGCATTGGTGACGGCATCCGCCCGAACTGCGAGGCCTATGGCTATTTGCTCGATGCCAATGGCAAGTGCGCCTACATCAGCTCCTACAACCGCGAAGTGGCCGCCCATCCCGGCGAGCGCCGCGTCAAGGTGCAGGACAAGACCTGCTTGTGCACCCATATGCGAAACTTCGACATCTGGACCTGCGGCCAGCTGACCTGGCGCCTGAAAGACACCACGCATCGCAACCCCGATGGCAGCTACCAGCTGCTGACGGCCGAGCATGTGTTCAAGGACTACCAGTTCAGCACCGACAACCGCGTCGCCCTGCCTGAGCCGGAGTTGGCGGTCAGCGCCTAAAGGCAAAGGGCGCGGGTCAACTCAGACGCGCGTCCAATCCATCAGCCAGTTTTCTTCCCAGCTTTTGCCCTGGTCTCGCGATACCGCCTGATACCAGCGGCAGCTGCGGGGCGTGATGCGGTCCCAGACGCCGCGCACGATGATGGGCGTGTCGCCGTCCTGGTCTTCGGAATCCCAAGTACCAACGCCCTGCACAAAGCTGCCCCAGGCGGGTGGCGGCGTCAGCACGCCGCTCTTGCTATTGACCCAATGGTCGGCCCAGAGCTTTTTCTCCGCGTCCAATAAGCGCAAGCCCATGCCGCTGAAATTGCGCTGCGGAATGCGCAGCTCTTCAATGCTGGCCCTGCCGGCCAGAATGCCGAAGACCGTGGCCTCGCCCTCAAAGCTCTCCCAGACGCCGTTCTTACGCTGGCGGTTTTTGATGCGCCATTCGCCGCTCAAGAAATCAAAGTCGCCGGGCTTGCCGGTGGCGGCGGGAGGCTGACTGGCGGCTTGGGCCGAGCCCAGGCTCAGCGGGCCCGCAGCGGCCAAGGTGGCGGCTGCAGCCTGCAGCAGGTTTCGGCGTTGAGGGTCGGTGGCGTTGCTTTCCATGAGCAGGCACTCCTATGAGGTGAAACGAGTGCTTTCACTTTAGGAGGCCATCAGGACAGAAGCCGCCCTGTATCGAACCGTGCTTAGCGCAAGCTCTCGTTCAAGACCGTGGCCAGGCGCCGAGCCGCGGCCGTCAGCTGCGCCAGCAGAGTCGAGTCATGGCCTTCGGCATAGCGCTCATCGACCTTGTGCCCATCAGGGTAGAAGCCCGCTGCGCTGGCGATCTGGCAAGAGGCTTGCGCCCACGAAGCGGGCTCGGCCTCGGCGCGCGCGGCGGCCATCACTTGCGAGCGCTGCAAGGCCGGGTTTTGCGGAGAAGCCGGCTTTTTGGCTTGCGCGCCTGCGGCGTTTGACGCTTCAGCGGCCAGCTGCGATTGCAGCGCCTGCGCGCCGCCGGGGCGATTCAGAATCAGGCCAGAGTCCCACAGCGAATGCAGATTCGAGCCACGCCCGAAACCCTGCACCTGATAGCTATTGCCGCCGCGATCATCGGCAAAGCCGGCATGCAGGGGCTGATGCACATCGCCCACCAGATGCACCACGTATTTCAGGGCCTTCAGGCGCTGCTCATCCGGCGCCGCGCTTTGCAAGACAGCCCGCTGCCGCTGGATGGCCTCGACGACGCAAGCACCGTCTTCGCAATCCCGCTGCGGCTCGTAAGTGCAAGCGGCATCGCGTGGAAAGTTGACGTAGTGCCAGTGGCCGGTTTGCGGCGAGCGGTGTTCATCCGCCCAGGTAGAAATGGAGGCCAGGCTGCTGCCCGGCTCCAGCGCCAGCAGGCGCTCCACCTCGGCGCGCGCCGCAGGGCTGAGCTGCTGCTCGGCCACGCGGGCGATCAAACGGTGGCCATCAGCACCCCAGGCCTGCGCGGACAGAGGCTGCATCAGAGACAAGGGCAGAGCAAAAACCAAGAGGGCGCGCCACTGAACGGGAGGGCGCGCAGACAAATTCAAAGGAGACAACAAGGGCGGCGGACTTCAAGAACACAACAGAGAAAAGGAAAGAGAAACCAAGACCCAAGCCCCCGTCGCACAGCTTGTCGCTTCAGCACGCAGCCCAAAGAACGGCGGCCGGGCCGGATTGTGCCAAAGCACGTTCGAGCCCAGGCCAAGTGCCCGGCTAGGCCAGGCTAGTGCAGCCCTGGTGCCTGTCTGAGTTTGCTTGCGACCTGCATCAAGATATCGGCCATGGCCGGCCGCAGTTGGCTGGGCACTTGTGCAGCGAAGCCCGAACCCTGGTCGCCCTTGATCACGATGACGATGGCGCCCAGCGCATGGGTCAGTTCGCGCACCTCGGTGCACAGCTCTTCATACATTCCTCCGCCTGGCTTTTCTTCACTCATGTGGTTTGACTCCCCTTGCTCCCGATTGGCCCGCTCATCATGCAAGCCAGCTGGCTCATACGGTGAGCCCTGAAACGCCAAAACCCCAGGCGCTTGTGGCGGCTGGGGTTTCAAAGGCGGCAGGGCTGGATGACGAGACGGTGAGTGCTCATCCCTGGGCCGGCGGAGGTGTGGCGTCGGCCTGCTGCGCAAAACAGCGGGTTTGTGTAGAACCCATGCATTCAGTGTAGGCAGCCGGCCTGAGCAGAAAATTGCGAAGATGGCAAAAGACGCTCTGCATTTAGCAGAAAATTGCTCAAACCATCAAATCCAAGGCATACACATGGAATTGGACCGCATCGACCGCCAGATTCTGGAGGTTTTGCAGCAAGACGGCCGGATCAACAACCAAGACCTGGCCGACCGCATTGGCCTCTCGCCCTCGCCCTGCTTGCGGCGGGTGCGCGCACTGGAAGAAAGCGGGCTGATCGCCGGCTACCGCGCCCTGCTGGACGCCAAAAAGCTGGGCCTGAGCCTGATGGCCCTGGTGCACATCTCCATGGACCAACACACGCCCGAGCGCTTCGCCAATTTCGAGGCCTCGGTGCAGGTGCTGCCCGAGGTGCTGGAATGCTTGCTCATCACCGGCCAGGCAGCCGACTACCAACTCAAGCTGGTGGTGCGCGATATGGACCACTTCCAAGCCCTGCTGCTGGGCAAGCTGACGCGCATCCAAGGCGTGACCGGGGTGCATTCAAGCTTTGTCATGCAGCAGGTGATCTCTCGCACCAGCCTGCCAGTCCAGTTGGGCACAAGCTGATAAGGCCCACAGCAAAATCCCCGAACCAGCGCGCCCGCCGGCCGTGCAATCGAGCTATCCTGCAAGCGATTCAGCAGCCGCCCTCCCCAGGCCATCGCCTATGAAACGCCAGCCGGTTCTTGCCATCGCCCATCTCCCGGCCATCTTGGCGAGCGCAGTGCCGACCATGGTGGCGCTGCTACGAAGGAGAAAGTTCGACAGTCTGCAGATCAGCCCCGATTCCTTCATCTCACTCCCTAGCACCGCCCCCAATCGGCATGAAGAGCCTGTGGCTCTGACCATGAACGAGCGGCTGCAAGCTTGGCAGCAACAGAAGGTGTCCCCTCTCTCGACGGAACTCAGCCGCTGATGAAAACAAGATCCTTGCACCACATTCCGCACAAGCCAGCACCAAGAATTGGCGTGCATCATCACTTCGGCCAAAGGGTGCCAGACAGCCGCGGCACAGAGGGCGCTCTCGGCCTCCAACAAGCCCAGCAGGCGCTGCATGAACAACAATGGCATCTGGCCACCGAACACTGTGAGTCGGTGCTGCAAACGGCCACCTCCAACAAAGTCTTGACACAGACGTGGCTGACGCTGGCGCGCGCACTTTGGCATCAAGGCGAACTGGTGGGCAGCTTTCAGGCGGCCTTGCAATGCCAGGAAGCAGCGCAACGAGGTGCAGATGTCGCCAGCGCCATCAGCGCCGCCACGCTGGCAGCCTTTGCCCTGGCCGAACTGGATTGGACCGAGCCAGCGCTGGAGCTGGCGCGTCGCGCGCTCGACCTCGCGCAAAGACCCAGCCAGTTCAAACTGCTGCCGACCGCCCTGTCTTGTGCGGCTCATGTAAACGCCCGACGCGCCGACTTGGAAGCCTCGGAGCATCTGCATATGCGAGCCCTGTCCTTTGCCCGAGAAAGCGGCGATGTGCAGGCCATGCAGCTGGCCTACGACAACCTGATGTTGTCCTTCTCGATGATCATTCGTACCGCGCAAGCCGCGAGTCAGGCCCGCCTGACCGAGGCCGTCAGTGCGCGGGCCCGCAACTACGCGCCTCAGATCCGAAGCCTGTTGGAACACCCGCAGCTGGACGAGTGGCGCCGCATCAGCCTGATGCATCAGCTGGGCGAAATGCTTTGCCTCTGCGGCGATTTGGACGAGGCCGAACCCTTGCTGCAGAACAGCCTGAAACAAGCGCTGAACCTCGACGCCAGCTACTCGAGCCTGACCACTCAGACGGCATTGGCTGAGCTCTACCACCGCAAAGGGGAACCCGATCAGGCACTGACTTGGCTGCGCGACAGCCTGGCATTGAGCGATGTTGCTGCCTCCGGCTATCAAAGGCATCTGCGCGCCCTTTGCCTGGCCGAGACCTGCTATCGCAGCGTGGGGCAAACGTCCTCAGCCGACGCCCTGGCCCTGCGCGCCAGCGCTGCTCGTGCAGGTCACGAGGCCATGCGCACGCAATTGGCCGCTCGATCCGCCTGGCCCTTGCGGGTTTAAGCCGAACCGTGATCCGCGTTGAGCGGCAGCGCCAAGCTAGCCACCCAGCCCGCCGGCAGCGCCAGGGGCTGACATAGGCAGGCAGCGAGGGCAAGCGCCCGTTCAGCTTCGTCTGAGCATTCAGCGAGCGCCAGGCCCTTCAGCTTGAGCCGCGCCTCATGATCGGCCCAGGCCTGGGCAAAGCCGGCGCCATTTTTCGCCAGCAAGCTGGTGTGAACTTGCAGCCCTAGGTAGTCGCGCGCCACCGCTGCCCAGTCGGGTGGCGTTTCATCGCGCACGACATCGATGCCAATCGGTCCCTGCAAGTTCACGGCCGCCAGAGAAAGCCCCACTTCGTGGCTGAAAGAGAGGCCCATCGAATCCCTGAGGCCCGGGCCTTCCAAGCGCGGCGGCTGGCCTGGCACCGAGTTGATGCCAATGGTGCATAACGGTATTTTCAAGCGCATGGCCAAGGCCTCGCGCAGCGCATTGCGCAGCCGTGCCCGAGCCTGCGGGCGCGGCAGCTGCGGGTCCAGACGCAGCGCCAGCACAAAGACACTGATGCACGGGTCTATCGCCTCCCCAGGCCAAAACACGACTGGCAGCGCCGAGGCCTCCATCCGCCTCTCCTCAAGTACGCTGCGGGCCAGCCGGGCAACCGCTCCAAGCCGAGCCGGCCGGGATGCTCTCGCCCTTCATCACCAGGGTCATGGCGCCGAGCCGCGCGTCGTCGCCGACGCTGGCGCCGTAGAGCACCGTGCTGCGCGGGCCGATGTTGACGCGCGCGCCAATGTGCACATGGTCAATCTTCATAACCCGGTCTTCGAACAGATGCGTTTGCGGGCAAGTCAGGGCGTTCAACTCGCTGTAGTCGCCGATGTGCACGCAGTCGAATTCGGTGATGTCGGTGGTGTCGAGAAAAACACCCCGGCCGATCTTGGCGCCGAGCAGCTGGAAGGCCAGCGGCAGCCAAGGCGTGCCGCGCAAAAAGCGCAAGAAATTGGGCACGGCAATGCCCTCAAACAAATTGGTGGCCGCCTCGGAGATCCAAACAAAAGGCGTCCACATCGGCGTGGCGCGCTGGCGGTAACGCCCCAGCAGCAGCCACTTGAACAGCGCCACAAAGACAAAGCAGGCCAGGCCGAACATCAAACCCGAGGCGGTCAGATCCCAGGCCACGCCCAGCCATTGACCGTCGCTGGCCTCGGGCATCACATCGAGCACGATGGTGTAGCCGGCCGAGATCACGATGGCGTGCGGCGCCACGATGCGGAAGCTCTCCACCAAGCTGCGACCAAGCCGGCGCACCCACGAAGGCTTGAAGGTCAGCGACTCCGGATAACCCGCCACCGCCTCACGCGCCGGCAAATGAATCGGCGGCGTGCCCAGCCAGGTGTCGCCGCTCTGCATGCGCTCGCCATCGGGGGCACGCGAAAGCACGCCGATCAAGACGTTCTCGGGAATGGTGGTGCCGTCCGGCACATAAGCGCCATTGCCCACAAAACTGCGGCGCGACACCACGGTGGGCTGCATGCTCATCCAGCCGCCATCGATCTCTTCATCCCCCAGCAAGACCGCGTCAGCAATAAAGGTCTCATCGCCCAGCGTCAACATATCGGGCACCACGCCCAGGGCGGTGGAGATCTCGGCGCCGCGGCCGACGCGCGCACCCAGCAGGCGATACCACCAGGGCGAGAACACCGTGGCATAGACGCCGTGCAGCACCTGCAGGCTGGACTCTTGAATCTGGTTCACCAACCACTTGCTGCAGTAAACCCAGCTGTGCACCGGCCAGCTGCCGCTTTGCATGCGCGGCAAGATGCCCCATCGAATCGCCGCTGACAAGAGCGCGGTGGCCACAATCAAGACCGCGCTGGCGGGCAGCGCCAGCACGAAGTAACGCAAGAGCTGCAGAGGCACCCAGTCGCCCTGCAGCCAGGCGATAGACGTCAACTCGTCCAGGGTGTCGATCAACATAAAGCTCGGGAACACCGGCAGGAAGAAGAGCGTGGCGATCAAGAGCGCGCCGGTCACGAAGAACAGCCCCTCCAGCGCCCGCCACCAAGCGCTCACCCGCGGGCGAGGCCGCAAACTGGCCGGGTCAAAAGCGCCAACATCGCGCGCCGGCGAGCCGGTCCACACCCGCGCGGGCGGCACCCGCTCGCCTGCACTCAAGGCCGACTGGCCCTGCAGATGGGCCCACTCTCCGACCTGGGTATCACCCTCCAAGACGCAATAAGAGCCCACATAAGCCTGCGGCGCGATGTCGATGCGGCCCAGCAGCAGCTCGCCGCGCAGCACGCGGGCGTTCTCCAAATTGACCGCATTGCCGATGCTGGCACCATCGCCCACGCTCAAGAGCTCCGGTGCGCGCAGGGTGATGGAGCCGATCAAGACGTCCTGGCCGATGCGCGCCCCCAGTGCGCGCAACCACCACACATGCAAGGACGAGCCGCTGAGCAAGTACACCGGCGCGGCCTCGAGCAAGCGATCGGCCAGCCACCAGCGGAAGTAGGTGAACCCCCAGAGCGGGTAGCGGCCCGGCTTGAGGCGACCCGCAATCAGCCATTTGCCAGCAATGGCCAGCGCGAACTCCAGCACCGTCATGCCCAGGAAGACGGCCACCGACATGCCCACCGCCACCCAAACCGAGTCGGCCGGATCACCGGTGAAGTAATGGAAAGTGAAGAAGGGCGCCAGCCACTGCGCCATGCGCAGCGCCACCAACACCGGCACCACCAGAGCCTGCGCCAAGCCACAGCGCCAGCGTCGCCAGGCCGAGGGCGGCTGCCAAGCCGGCGTGCTTGAATTGCCGCCCGCGCCCTCATTCGCCACCGGGGCTTGCATTGCCTCCAGCACCTCGGCAATGGTGCCGATGCGCCGGCCTTGGTAGATGTCTCGCACCGTCAGCCCGGCAAAGCGGGCTTGAGCGCGCAGCGCCGAGGCCAGACGCGCCGCCAGCAGCGAGTGGCCTCCCAGATCGTTGAAGAAATCGGCCTCGCGACGGATCGCCTGGCCAGGGAACAGGGTCTTCAGCGCGGCGAACAACGCCGCCTCGGCTTCGCTGCGGGCCACGTCGTCCTGGCTGGCGTCCTCGGCCTCTTGAACCAGGGGCATGGCGCGAAGGGCGTGACGATCGATCTTGCCCGAGGTCAGCCGCGGCATGGCCGGCAGCCAAACATAACGCGCTGGCACCATATAAGGCGGCAAGACTTGGGCCAAGGCTTGGCGCAGCGTTGCGGCCGACAAAGCGTTGGCCGCATCGGCCACCAGATAGGCCACCAATTGCTCCAGGCCCGCATCGCTACGCAACAAAACCGCCACCGTGCCCACGCCCGGCTGCTGCGCCAACAAGGCCTCGATCTCGCCCAGCTCCACACGAAAGCCGCGAATCTTCACCTGGTCATCGACCCGACCCAGGCAGTGAATCTGCCCTTGCTCGTCAATGCGCGCCAGGTCGCCGCTGCGGTACAGGCGGGCATCCAGGGCGCCGCTGGACCAGGGGTTGGGCAGGAACTTTTGCGCCGTCAGCTCCGGCCGGCCCAAATAGCCCGCCGCCACGCCGGGGCCGCTGATGCAAAGCTCGCCGGTCTCGCCCTGAGGCTGCAGGCGCAAGCCGTTTTCGACATCCGGCGCAATCACCATCAGCTGGTAGTTAGGCAGAGGCTGGCCAATCGTGACGGCGTCGCCAGCGCGCAGCTCGGCCATGCTGGCGCTGACGCTGGTCTCGCTCGGCCCATAGCTGTTGAAGACCTGACGGCCGGGCCGCGCCCAACGCGCCACCAGTGCCTCGGGGCACATCTCGCCGCCCAGATTGATCAGGCGCAGGCCCGGCACGTCTTGGTTGAACAAGGCTAGCAAAGTGGGCACCGCATGCAGCACCGTCACGCCTTGTTCGATCAGCGCCAGCGGCAGGGCATCGGGGTCGGCCGCAATCTCGCGCGGCGCCAGCCACAGCGTGGCGCCAGCCGAATAGCTGATCCAGATCTCCTCGAAGGACATGTCGAAGGCGACCGAGAAGCCTTGGTAGACCGTGTCTTCGGCGCGCACGCCCAGCAGCGCGTTCTCGCTGCGCAGAAAGTGGCAGATGCTGGCCTGGCTGATGGCAATGCCCTTGGGCTTGCCGGTCGAGCCCGAGGTGTAGATCACATAGGCCGGATGCTCGGGCAGGGCACCATCGCGGCGCCGTGTAACTGCATCGTTAGCTGGCGAGCCGGAGTCCAGCAGCAAGGCCTCGGCCGTCCACAAGGCGCAGCCCAGCTCAGCCAGCCCCGCCAAACGCGGCGCGAACTCCGCGCAGCTCAGCAAGCCGACGGCCTGCGCGTCCTCCAGGCAGACCAGCACCCGCTCGACCGGCGTGTCGGCATCGCTGGGCAGCCAGGCCGCGCCGGTCTTGGCAATGGCCAGCTGCATCACCAGCAGCTCGATGCCGCGCGGCATCCACAGACCGACGATTTGCCCCGGCCGCACACCGGCCTCCATCAAGCGGGTGGCTGCGCGGTCCGCCAGGGCATCCAGCTCGGCATAGCTCAGCATTCGCGCCCCCTGACGCAAAGCCGTTTGCTCGGGCAAGCGCCGTGCCGTGGCCTCAAACACATCGGCCAGCACCTCTTGGCGCAGGAACTCGGGGCGGTCCGGGCCGCGAAGAATCGGGGAATCAGAGGTCAAGGAGAACAGACTCGGCGGCGCAGCGCTCAAAAGAAGAAGTACATATGAAACTGAGATCCAGGCCTTGGATTCAGAGCCCGGGCCGGCCTTTGCAGCACGAGAGACTGCGCCCAGGTGCAATGGTACGACCTCATGCAAGCCTGCCAGCAAGGGACAATCCGGCCATGCACCTCTCCGCTCAGCCCCGGGACGCCCGCTTCAAGGAAGCCACGGCCCAAACCATTTCCACCACCGTGGCGCACCAAGTGCGCACCGCCACCGTGCGCGACGATCTGGTGGGCTGGGTGCAGGCGGGCCGCAAGCGCTTGGTCACGCCGGCTGGTGAGCTGCAGTTCGGCGCCGGCCAGGTTTTTCTGATCCCGCGGCAGACCCAGTGGGACATGATCAACGAGCCGCCTGCAGGCGGGCGCTACGAAGCGCGGCTGATTGGCTTTGCGCCCACGCTGATCGAGCGCTTCCACCAGCGCTTTGGCCAATTCGCGGCCCAGCCCTCACTGCAAGGCAGCGCCAGCTCGGAGGCCGACGAAGACTTCTGCGCCAGCTTCGGCCACGCGCTGACGGCCTTGCAAAGCCCCGAGGCCTCAGATGCGATGCGCGAGCACCGCGCCATGGAAGTCTTGCTGCTGTTGGCTGAGCGCGGCCTGGTGTTTGCCGCCAGCCGCGAGCTGGCCTGGGCCGACCGGGTGCGCCGCCTGCTGAGCCAGCGGCCACAAGCGCCCTGGACGCTGCAGCAAGTGGCCGAGGCCTTTCACCTCAGCGCCAGCAGCCTGCAGCGCCGCCTGGCCGAGGAGTCGGCCTCCTTCAGTCAGTGCATCCGCGAAGTCAGGCTGGAGACCGCCATGGCCCTGCTGCAAGACTCGGCCCTGCAAGTCTCCGAAGTGGCGGCGCGCTGCGGCTATGACTCGCACAGCCGCTTCTCGGCCGCCTTCCGCGAGCGCTTTGGCTTTGCGCCTTCACACATGCGTCCTTGATAGTTGCATTGAAGTCAACGCCGCCTGGCGCACAGCATTTGAGACCTGCGGGCTAGCGGAATTCTCAAGGCCAGCGCACCATAGCGGCTCTGTGTTCATTGAAACAAGGTCACACATGAGCCTCAACAAAACCCTGATCGCCAGCGCCCTGATCGGCGCCGCTTCACTCGTCCACGCCGCCGGCTTCGAACTCAGCAGCCCCGAGATCAAGCCAAACAGCCTGATGGACGCCAAGCTCGAGTTCAACGGCTTCGGCTGCAGCGGCGAGAACAAATCGCCCGCCCTGCAATGGCGCGGCGCCCCGGCTGGCACCAAGTCCTTCGCCGTGACGGTGTATGACCCCGACGCCCCCACTGGCTCCGGCTGGTGGCATTGGTCCGTCATCAACGTGCCAGCCGATGTGAACGCTCTCGCACCAGACGCCGGCGCTGTGGGCGGCGCCAACCTGCCCAAGGGCGCCAGCCATGTGCGCATCGACTACGGCGTGGCCGGCTGGGGCGGCCTGTGCCCCCCGCAAGGCGACAAGCCGCACCGCTACATCTTCACCGTCCACGCGCTGAAGACCGACAAGCTCGAAATCCCCGCCGATGCCACCGCTGCACTCGCCGGCTACATGATCAACGCCAACGCCCTGGGCAAGGCCAGCTTCACCGCCAAGTACGGCCGCACCAAGGCGGCGGCCAAGTAAACGAAAGCAGCGCTCAGGCCGTGCCGTATCTTTCTCAACGAGCAACAGGCCGCCAAGCGCGGCCTGTTGTCGTTTCAAGCCTCGATATCTTCATCAAGAAGCCTGAGACAAGAGCTCACGGATGCGAGCAATGGTCGCCTCCACCGGCGCCTCCCGCGAAACCTCCAACCCCAGCGCCCGCGCAATCTGATTCACCTTGGCCGGATGCAGCGGAATGCCGCCCGCGTCAATCGCCGTGATCAGCGCGCGGGCTTGAGCCTGCTCGGGCTTGGCGGTAGCGCGCTGGGTCAACAGGCGGCGAAGTGGCGAGGGTTTCATCGGCAGTACCGCAGACGTGGAAAACGCCCCCAAGCCTCAAGCGCCGGGCGACAACTTGCCCGCAAACGCGGCGCCCTGAACCGCAGCGCTGATGGCGCTGCAGTCGGAATCCTCATCCTCATAAATCACCAGAAACCAAAACATTTGTTCGGGCGCACCGAACACCGGGCTCAGGGCAGACGCCGGCCGAGCCAGCTTCAGCTTGACCTCCAGCGACAGCTCCTCGGCCTCGGCCAGCCCCTGCCGCGGCACCGCCTCCAGTTCCGGCGTCTCGGCTCTGAAGTCCAGCAAAACCACCAAGTCATTGGTCTTGAAGTGCCGTTGCGCCGCCTGCGCAAAGTTGAACACGCGCTCGTCGACTAGCGCTTGCTGGCGTTCGGGGAGGGGGGATTCGCTCATGGGTGGCTGGGGAGGGATGGTGTGTGGCGTGATTATCCAGAGGTGGCGCTTGAGGTACGGCGCCAGGCTGCTACATCTTTTGCATAACGGCCACAAAGCGCAGATGGACCTTTTGCCTCGATCCAGCGCTCGCGAGTGGATTAGGCACGATTCTTAAGCAGCGTCCAACGCCAAGCCGCAGACCGTGGGATCAAAATGCTGCGCAAGTAAACCGTCATCCCCTGCCATGTTGATCAAGTCTGCAGACGACAAATCGTCACGCCTCAAGCTCTTGACTGAGTTGCAACAATCGGCCCTGCTCGATGCATTCCAGAAGAACTGGCTCAAATCTGAAGTGCAGCGCCAAAAGCGGGGCGGACAGGGTGAGCGTGATGCCGCCTTTTATATCGACAGTTGGTCGAAGGACAGCGAGAACCATGCCGTCTTGCATGACTTGCGCTTCGAGGTCGACGGAGAAGTCGCGCAGATTGACCATTTGGTCATCAACCGGACGCAACGCTTTTACTTGTTCGAAACAAAGTGCTTCAACGGGCAAGTGCACATCAATGAAGCGGGCGAGTTCGCGGTCGAGTATCCAGGCGAGCGGATGTTTGGCGTGCCGTCCCCTTTGGAGCAGAGCCGGCGCCACGAACGCATCCTGAGCAAACTGTTGGAGCGCTTGGGCATCAGCGGCCGGGCCGGCTTAACGCCCACCTTTCACCACATCGTGATGGTGCACCCCAAGGCCCTCATCCATCGTCCTGATGCAAAACGCTTTGACACCAGCAACGTCATCAAGGCCGACATGATCGCCCGCTGGCATGAAGAGCACATTGAGCGATTGAGCACCGTCCATTTGCTTGGTCAGCTAATGAATATCCACAGCGGCGACAGCCTGAAGGAGTGGGCTCAGAAGCTAGCCCGCCAGCATCGGCCAGCGGACCCGCTGCAACTGCCGGACTTCATGGCGCCGAAGGCCTCTCAACAGACGGCTGCGCCAGTGACGCCGTCTGTGCCAACGGCGAGGTCAATTGGGGTGCAAGCTACGACCTCTCTGGCGAACAGCCCTAGCGAACCCAGCCCGCCGGACCTCACGGGCCATCCGCTCTACCGCAAGCTGGTTTGCGCAAGCTGCCAAACCAAGATCAGCTACCCGGAGGGGAAGTTCTGTTGGAATCAGGAGAAGCGCTTTAAGGGACTGCAGTACTGCCGGCCTTGTCAGGCCTCTTCTGAACTCTGAGTTGTGTTTTCCTGCTTGGGGCTGGGCTCACCTGGGCGAATCGTGCCATTAAACGGAAGCAACAGGCTCCCAACGCTCCACGCCTCGCTGCATGGCCGTCAGCTCTACCGCTTCACGCATGCGACTGAACAGTTCCTGCTCCCAGTGCAGCGGCCCCTTCAAAGGTCGACCCAAGAGTTGGCTGGCCTGAGCGTCAAATGGCTCAGGCAAGGCCTCACGCAACAAACGCCAATGCTCAACGATCAGGGGTTCACGGCTGCGCAACAGTTCTGCCGTGGGCAACTTGTCTGACTTGCTGCCGTTGACCTTGCCATCGACCGGCATCAGGTTCCACAGATCGTTATTGCCCCACAAGGAAAACGGGATGACATGATCGACCGCCCACTTGTCGCGCAGCGGCTTGAGGCTCCAGACACACTCGCTGGCACCCCCCTGCTCAAACACCTGGCGGGCCAACAAGGTGGCACGCTTCGGCTCGGGCAAAGCCAACAACAAAGGCAAGGCGTCACCTGCACTGATTTGCTGACGCTGTGAGAAGCTCTCGGTCAAACTGGCCCAGCGCAAGATCACCGCATCGGTCACCCAGTGGCCCAACAGACTCAACTCTTGCCAGAGGCTGGCTCGCATCATCACCAAGCGCTGCTTGCCGTCATAACTGAACAGAGAGCCGGCATCGGAAGACAGCCCCGAATGACGCACCGGTCCTTCGCGAATCGCAGCCTCGATTGTTTTCAAGCAAGCCTCCAAGGACTTGGCCTGCTCGGCCCGCAAACGATGCGAGGCCAAATCCTGTTGCCACGCACTGAGTCCACCGTGAAGACCGGCCTGTCGATAGGGTTGCATCAGGTCGATCATGGCGGCCCGAAACTTCAGCTGTTTGGTCGAGCCTGCGCCCTCACTGCGTGACTGCGGCACGAAGCGTTCGGAAGCGAAGATCGGCCAGTAATAGGCCAACCACTTCTCGGCAATCCTTCGTACCGGCACGCTCACCCACCCATCAGCCAACCATCGCGCGCAACGGGGCTCCTTCACCGCCATCTCGGCCAAGGCCCGAAATAAGGCCAACTTGTAGGTCGCCTCCTTTTTGTCGCGGTTAAGAATGCCTTCGATTTGGTCCACCGCCCGAGCCCCGCCCCCTACGCGCAACTCAAACAGCAACGTGTACCAAGTCACGCCACCTCGACCCAGACTGTCCTCACTGTGCCAGCGGCCAATCTGTTGAAAGCCCAGTCGCTCCAACAGCAGTTGCATGGCCTCGGGCGTGTAGTTCTGAAACAGGCGTCCGTCTTTGTCCCGGTCGCCATTGACCAGGTCATCCCGCGCCAAGGGCAAGGAGATCAAAAGCCGCCCAAATGGCTTGAGCAACTTGCGCAATGCAAATGCAGCATCAAACAGCTCCGCATCCGGCACATGCATCAGCACCGCGCTGCACAGCAGGCCATCAAAGCCGCCACCAAAGGGTTCACCAATCGCAGGCAACTCTGCAGGCAACAAACGTTCGCTCAGCTCAGGGTGCGTTTGCACAGCTGCCTCACGCATGGCCGCGCTGGGCTCGACGCCATAGGCCTCATAGCCCTGGCGAGCCAGCACCGCCATATCGCGCCCTGAGCCCGCGCCTACGTCCAACACCCGGCTGCCTGGTGCAAACGCGAGCGGGAAGTACTTGGAAACGGCACTTTCCGCCGCCTCATACTGCGCGGCTACGTCTTTGGCATAACGGTCATAAAACGCGGATGTTGGTTGATCCATCTTCCAATAGGCTTAAGGCGTCTACTGTGAATCTGCCGAGAACGACGGGTCGGCAAATACCTCGCGCCAAGCGTACCAGCAATGGGGTCAGGTGTTGCTAGCTGGAGAGCCGAGGCAATGGAAATCGGCCGCAGACTGGCTCAATCAAACGCACAAACGAAAAGTGGCCCAATGGGCCACTTTCCAATTTCACCGAGCTAATTTTTGAAAAATTAGACGTCGATATTCCCAGCACGAAGGGCGTTGGACTCAATGAAATCACGACGTGGTTCCACTTCGTCGCCCATCAGCATGGTGAACACGCGGTCGGCTTCGATGGCGTCGTCGATCTGCACGCGCAGCAGGCGGCGGACGTTGGGGTCCATCGTGGTTTCCCAGAGCTGCTCGGGGTTCATTTCGCCCAGACCTTTATAGCGCTGGCGGCCGACCGAGTTTTCGGCTTGGGCCATCAGCCAGGCCATGGCGCTGCGGAAGTCGCTGATCTTGCTTTCTTTGGCTTTTTCGCCCTCGCCCTTGCGGACGATGGCGTTCTCGCCGATCAGGTCTTTAAAAGTGACGCCAGCGGTGCTCAGCACGGCGTAGTCGGCGCTGTGCACGAAATCGGCGTTGATGACGCTGGAGCGGGTGTTGCCGTGTTGCTTGCGGCTGATGCGCAGCAGGTATTTGTCGGTGCGCTCGTCGTACTCGCTGCGCACTTCGGCCTGGTGCAGGGCGGCTTGCATGGCGACGGCGGCAGCCTCGGAGGCTTCTTTGCCGTCGAGGTTGATGGCCAGGCCGCCGGAGAGCACGCGCAGCGCTTCAAAGTCCATCCAGTTGGACAGGCGGGTGATGACGCTTTCGGCCGACACGTATTGGCGCGCCAGCGTTTCCAGCGCTTCGCCGCTGAGTACGGTGTCGCCGTGGCCCGTGTGCAGGTGGGCGTCCTGCATGGCGATCTTGAGCAAGAAGCTGTCGAGCTCGCTGCCGTCCTTCAGGTATTGCTCGTGCTTGCCGACCTTGACCTTGTAGAGCGGCGGCTGGGCGATGTAGATGTGGCCACGCTCGCACAGCTCGGGCATCTGGCGGTAGAAGAAGGTCAGCAGCAGGGTGCGGATGTGGGCGCCGTCAACGTCCGCGTCGGTCATGATGATGATGCGGTGGTAGCGGAGCTTGTCGGGGTTGAAGTCGTCGCTGCCGGCGCCGCGGCCGATGCCGGTGCCCAAAGCGGTGATCAGGGTCAGAATTTCGTTGCTGGTGAGCAGCTTTTCATAACGCGCTTTCTCGACGTTCAAGATCTTGCCGCGCAGCGGCAGGATGGCCTGGAACTTACGGTCGCGCCCTTGCTTGGCGGAGCCACCGGCGGAGTCACCCTCCACGATGTAGATTTCGCAGAGCGAGGGGTCTTTTTCCTGGCAGTCGGCCAGCTTGCCGGGCAGGCCCAGGCCGTCGAGCACGCCCTTGCGGCGAGTCATTTCGCGGGCCTTGCGGGCGGCTTCGCGGGCGCGGGCGGCGTCGAGGATCTTGCCGCAGATCATCTTGGCGTCGATCGGGTTCTCGAGCAAGAAGTCGGTCAGCAGGCGGCTGACGATGTCTTCCACCGGGGCGCGCACTTCGCTGGAGACCAGCTTGTCTTTGGTCTGCGAGCTGAACTTGGGCTCGGGCACCTTGACGGAAACCACGCAGGCCAGGCCTTCGCGCATATCATCGCCGGCCACTTCGACCTTGGCCTTTTTGGCCAGGTCGTTGTCGGCGATGTATTTGTTCAGCACCCGGGTCATGGCGGCGCGCAGGCCGGTCAAGTGGGTGCCGCCGTCGCGCTGCGGAATGTTGTTGGTGAAGCAGAGCACGTTTTCGTTGTAGCTCTCGTTCCACTGCATGGAGACTTCGACGCCAACGTTGGTGCCTTGCTCGCTGATCTTGTCGCCTTGGGCGTGGAAGATGGTCGGGTGCAGGACGTTCTTGCCCTTGTTGATGAACTCAACAAAGCCCTTCACACCGCCGGCGTAGGCGAAGTTGTCTTCTTTGTTGTTGCGCTCATCGACCAGGCGGATCTTCACGCCGTTGTTCAAGAAGCTCAGCTCGCGCAGGCGCTTGGCCAAGATTTCGTAGTGGAAATCGACGTTGGTGAAGATCTCGTCGTCGGGCAAGAAGTGCACTTCGGTGCCGCGCTTGTCGGTGTCACCGACGATGCGCATGGGGCTGACTTCAAAGCCTTCGCGCATTTCGAGCAGGCGGTCTTGCGGCACGCCCTTCTTGAACTCGACCTGGTGAATCTTGCCTTCGCGGCGCACGGTTAGGCGCAGGTGCTTGGACAGCGCGTTCACGCAGCTCACGCCCACGCCGTGCAAGCCGCCCGAGACCTTGTAGGAGTTTTGGTTGAACTTGCCGCCGGCGTGCAGCTCGGTCAGTGCAATTTCAGCGGCACTGCGCTTGGGCTCGTGCTTGTCGTCCATCTTGACGTCGGTAGGGATGCCCCGGCCGTTGTCGCTGACGCTGATGGAGTTGTCGGTGTGGATGGTGACGATGATGTCGTCGCAATGGCCGGCCAGCGACTCGTCGATGGAGTTGTCCACCACTTCGAACACGAGGTGGTGCAGACCGGTGCCGTCGGAGGTGTCACCGATGTACATGCCGGGGCGCTTGCGCACGGCCTCCAGGCCTTCGAGGATCTGGATGGAATCGGCGCCGTAGACCGCGCCCGCCGTCACGTCCGCATCGGCGGCCGCCTGCTGCTTGTCGGTCAGACCGTCGGGATTCATTTCGTTGCTCGGCACATCACTCATCGGGGACTCTCTCTCTCACTCACGGGGCCAAAATTTCTGCCCCTTAAAAGCACTGAAGCGGGCTGAGCTTTGAAGCCCACGCCCGCTGTTTAATTTCTTGCTATGGCCTAGATCCGCATCGGCATCACGACGTATTTGAAGCCGGTCTGCTCGGGGATGGTGATCAGGGCGCTGGCGGAGCTGTCGTTCAGGTCAATGCTGACCATGTCTTGGCTCATGTTTTGCAGCGCGTCCATCAGGTAGGTCACGTTGAAGCCGGTTTCGATCAGGTCGCCGGCGTAATCGATTTCGATTTCTTCCTTGGCTTCTTCTTGCTCGGCGTTGCTGGAGGCAATGCTCAAGAGGCCCGGCTCGAAGGACAGGCGCACGGCCTTGAACTTCTCGCTGGTCAAAATGGCGGCGCGCTGCAGGCTGGACAACAGCGTCAGGCGACCCAGCGTGACATTGAACTTGTGGTTCTTGGGGATGACGCGGTTGTAGTCGGGGAACTTGCCCTCGACCAGCTTGGTCACGAACTCCATGCCCGAGAAGCTGAACTTGGCCTGGTTGCCGGCGAAGCGCATTTCGATGGGGGCGTCTTCGTTTTCGCCGTTCTTGTCAGATTTCGCGCCGTCCTTCAGCAAGCGCATCAACTCCAGCACGGTCTTGCGCGGCAGGATGACTTCTTGCTTGGGGATTTCGGTTTCCAGCTCGGCCTGGGCCAGGGCGAGGCGGTGGCCGTCGGTGGCGACCAGGGTCAGGTTCTTGCCTTCGGCCACGAACAAAATGCCGTTCAGGTAGTAACGGATGTCGTGCACGGCCATCGAGAAGTGCACCTGGTTGATCAGGTGCTTCAGCGTCTTTTGCGGCACGGAGAAGGCTGGGCCGAAGTCGGCCGCTTCTTGCACCAGCGGGAAGTCGTCCGAGGGCAGGGTCTGCAGCGTGAAGCGGCTCTTGCCGCCCTGCAGGGTCAGCTTGGACGCATTGGCCGTCAGCGAGACGGTTTGATCCGCCGGCATGGAGCGCAAGATGTCGATCAGCTTGCGGGCACCCACGGTGGTGCTGAAGTCGCCGGCGTCACCGCCCAACTCGGCCGTGGTGCGGACCTGGATTTCCAGGTCGCTGGTGGTCAGCTCGAGATGGGGGCCATGCTTGCGGATCAGCACATTGGCAAGGATGGGCAGCGTGTGGCGCCGCTCCACAATGCCGGCAACCGCCTGAAGGGCACCGAGCACCTTGTCCTGGGTGGCTTTCAACACAATCATGTCAACCTCTTTCCGCTTGTTCTGAGGGGTTCTCACTCACCGCGCGCCCTCCGAAAAACGCGCGCGCGGTAACAGCTCGCATTTTGACCCAGGAATGGGGTGTTTCTGGCCCCGGTGTAACCAGAGTGCGCGATCAACCCTTCAAAGTCTGTTCCAGCACATGCAGTTGCTGGTTCAACTCGGTGTTTTTCTGGCGTTCGCCGCCAATCTTGCGCACGGCATGCAAGACGGTGGTGTGGTCGCGGCCGCCAAACAGCTCGCCAATCTCGGGCAGGCTCTTCTGGGTCAGCTCCTTGGCGATGTACATGGCGATCTGGCGCGGCCGGGCAATGCTGGCCGGGCGCTTCTTGCTGTACATGTCGGCGATCTTGATCTTGTAGAAGTCGGCCACCGTCTTTTGGATGTTTTCCACCGAGATCTGGCGGTTCTGGATCGAGAGCAGGTCTTTCAGCGCCTCGCGGGCCAGCTGGATATTGATTTCCTTGTGGCTGAAGCGGCTGTAGGCCAAGACCTTGCGCAGCGCGCCCTCCAGCTCGCGCACATTGGCGCGCACGTTTTTGGCGATGAAGAAGGCCACGTCTTCGGGCATGGGCGTGGCTTCAGCCTCCGCCTTCTTGATCAGAATCGCAACGCGCATTTCCAGCTCGGGCGGCTCGATGGCCACCGTCAGGCCGGCGTCGAAGCGGCTGGTCAGACGCTCATCGATATCGGCCAGGCCCTTGGGGTAGGTGTCGCTGGTCATGATGATGTGAGCGCGCTTGGCCAGCAGGGCCTCGAAGGCGTTGAAGAACTCCTCCTGCGTGCGCTCTTTGCCGGCGAAGAACTGCACATCGTCGATTAGCAGCAGATCAAGCGAGTGGTACTTGGCCTTCAGCTCATCAAAAGTCTTGCGCTGGTAGTTCTTCACCACGTCGGAGATGAACTGCTCGGCGTGAAGATAAAGCACGCGCGCATCGGGCTTGTCCTTCAGCAGGGCGTTGCCCACGGCGTGGATCAAATGGGTTTTGCCCAGGCCCACGCCGCCATAGATGAACAGCGGGTTGTACATCGCACCCGGCGCGCCGGCCACATGCAGGGCGGCGGTACGCGCCATCTGGTTGGCGCGGCCAGGGACGAGGTTGTCAAAGGTCAGCGCACTGTTGATGCGGTGGCGGCTGGCGCTCGGCGGCAGGGAGCTGGGGGCGGGGCTGGCTGCGCTTTGGACTTGGATAGCCGCTGCCGAATGAGCGGCAGGTGTGGCACCTGCAGCGACCGGCGCCGAAGCTGCAGGCGCCGCCGCCACGGGCCGCAAGCCGTTGTGCAGCACCTGGCCCACCGGCATCGGCTGATTGGCCGGCGGCAAGTTCGGCGATGTGCGGCTGAGCGGCTCGCGGGCGGCCAGCGCCAGCTCCAAGCGGGCCGGTTTGCCGGACAGCTCGGTCAAGATGGCCTCGATGCGGCCGGCGTATTGGTTGCGGATCCAATCCAGCTTGAAGCGATTGGGCACCCGCAGGGCAATGACCAAGCCTTCGGCCCCGCCTGCATCGGACACGATGGCCGGTGGCAAGGGACGAATCCAGGTGTTGAATTGTTGTTCGGGCAGTTCGGCCGCCAACCTCTCGCAGCCACGCTGCCAAAGGTCCCCACCCAGGTCCATGGCCGCCGAAGCGGCGCTGTGATCGAGTGCGTGGGAGTTCAGTCCGTCTGCGCCAAGCATGTCTGCGCTCATTGTGGAAAACTTGTTCTAGAGCGGCTGGATTGTACGGACATCCGGCCACCAAACCCCGAGTTATCCACAGATTTTTTACTAGGGTCAAGCCCCTGAAAACACTAGGGCGCGGGTACTCGGCATTGACCGACGGTCAAATCTTTGGTGTAATCGCGGGTTTTCCGGACGCTGGATTAAGCGGAGTATGGATGTTTGGCCAAGGCCAGCAGGGTGAACACTTCAAAAGAAGTGCGCCTTGCAGGGATTGACCGGCACCTGTCCACGCAACATCGGTGAGTCAGACGCACTGACCTTGATCTGTGACTTGTTCACAGGCAAGTGTGCAACTGGCACGCAGGTGTTTGTGAACGCATAGAACACATTGACGGCACCCCGGCGCGGCACACATCAGTGGCCGTCGACGTCTGAATCGGCTGAGCGCTTTGCCGCTCGCCCTTTGCAGGCCCGACGCCCCCGGTGCGAACCGCAAATCGCGCCCAACAGCGCAACAACGTTTTGCACCCGGCGACTGATCGCCAACAACCGCTAAAGCGTCATTCCTGACGTCCTTAGACCTTCGCTAGCAATTCCCTGGATTTTTCCAAGAGGGCCTCATCATGAAACGCACTTATCAAGCCTCCAAGACCCGTCGCGCCCGTACCCACGGTTTCCTGGTTCGCATGAAGACTCGCGGTGGCCGCGCAGTCATCGCCGCGCGCCGCGCCAAGGGCCGCAAGCGCCTGGCTGTCTAAGCTTAGACACCACAGAATCATGATCGGCCGCATCGTGCGATCGGCCGACTTTGAACGCGTGCTGGCTCGCTCTAGCCGCGTGCGCAGCAGTCATTTTGCGGTGCATCACCTCGCCGCCACACCCAGTGTGGCCAGCAAGCCCGCCAAGGTCTTATCCACCGAAGCAGGCGAGTTATCAACAGGCGATGCACAAGTCACCCACAAGCCTGTGGATGACACACCGCCCGACGCTTGCTGGCTGGGTGCCATCGTGCCCAAACGCCACGCCAAGCGCTCGGTGACTCGCTCGCTGCTGAAGCGCCAGATCCGTGCTGCATTTGCGACACAACCCGACTTGCCTCCCGGCTTGTGGGTGGTGCGCTTGCGCTCGCCTTTTGATCGCAAGCTATTTCCCAGCGCTGCTTCGGATGCGCTGCGCGCAGCCGCGCACGCCGAACTGGCACAGCTGGTCGGCCGGCTGGTGGCGCCTCGCGCCAAGCCCTGATTCCGCTTTTCCGCCATGAGCCGCCCCCTGTCGATCGCCCAACGCGTGCTGATTGGCTTGGTGCGTGGCTACCGTTTGCTGCTGAGCCCCTGGCTCGGGGCCTCGTGCCGCTTTGAGCCGACTTGTTCGGTTTATTCGATCGAAGCCTTGCAGCGCCATGGCGCGGCGGCGGGCAGCTATTTGACCGTGCACCGAATTCTGCGTTGCAACCCGTTTTGCGAAGGCGGCCATGACGGCGTGCCTGACAATGCGCCCGGCTTGTTCACCCGTCTCGGGTGCGTGCCGGATGCAACTTCTCCTCGACCCTCCAATCCAGAAGCCTCCTCATGACTGATATACGCCGCACCGTGCTGTGGGTGGTGTTCACCATGTCCCTCGTCCTGCTGTGGGACGGCTGGCAAAAGCACAACGGACACCCGTCCATGTTCAGCCCTCCAGCGCCCAAGCCCGCCGCAGTTGCTGGCTCTGCGCCTGGCACCGGCCTGCCGACCGCCAGCGCCTTGCCGGGCGCGGCCAATGTGGCCGGCGCAGCAGCACCCGCTGCCGCCGCCGCGACAACTGGCGAGGCCATTCACATCAAGACCGATGTGCTGGACGTGACGCTGAACACCTTGGGCGGCGACGTCACCCGTGTGGAGTTGCCTCACTACCTGACCGGCCCCGAGCCGGGCTTGTTCGACCCCATCCTGCAGGCCATCGGCATCAAGGAAAAGAAGGCCATCCCGCAAACCCCGGTGGTGCTGCTGGACAGCGCAGGCCAAAGCTACAAGGCCCAGACCGGCCTGCTGGGCGGCCAAGCCGGCGCTTTGCCCAACCACAACACCTTGTTGACCGTCACGAGCGCCGAGCGCGAGTTGAAAGACGGCGCCAACGAGTTGTTGGTGCGCATGGAGTCGCCCGAGCAAGGCGGCGTCAAGTACGTCAAGACTTTCAGCTTCAAGCGCGGCGACTATGTGGTCGGCGTCAAGCACGAGATCATCAACGTCGGCGCTGTGGCGGTCACGCCGCAGGTCTATGTGCAACTGGTGCGTAGCGCCATGGTCGGCCCAGGCGGCGCACCCTTCACCTCCACCTTCACTGGCCCGGCGCTCTACACCGACAAGGCCAAGTTCCAGAAGGTCGAGTTCAAGGACATCGACAAAGACAAGGTCGACATCGACAAGACCGCCGACAACGGCTGGGTCGCGATGGTGCAGCACTACTTCGCCAGCGCCTGGTTGCATAACGACAAGTCTGCACGTGAATTCTTCGTCAACAAGGTGAAGGGCGCTGCGCCCGAGCAATACGCTGTGGGCATGGTCTTCACGCTGCCGGCCGTCGCCCCGGGCGCCACCGCCACCAAAGACGACCAGCTCTTCGTCGGCCCGCAAGAAGAGAAAAAGCTCGCCGATCTGGCTCCGGGCCTGGAATTGGTGAAGGACTACGGCATCTTCGCCATCTTGGCCAAGCCGCTGTTCTGGCTGCTGGAAAAGCTGCACGCCATGCTGGGCAACTGGGGCTGGGCCATCATCGCCCTGGTCGTGTTGCTGAAGATCGCCTTCTACTGGCTCAATGCCAGCGCCTACAAGAGCATGGCAAAGATGAAGGCCGTTGGCCCCAAGGTGCAAGCGATGCGCGAGCGCCTGAAAGACAAACCGCAAGAGATGCAGCAAGAAATGATGCGCATCTACCGCGAAGAGAAGGTCAACCCCATCGGCGGCTGCCTGCCCATCTTCCTGCAAATGCCTTTCTTCATGGGCCTGTACTGGGTGCTGCTGTCCACCGTTGAAATGCGCGGCGCCCCTTGGCTGGGCTGGATTGTTGACCTCTCGGCCAAAGACCCTTACTTCATCTTGCCGCTGCTGATGACGGCCTCCAGCCTGTTCCAGGTCTGGCTGAACCCGACCCCGCCGGACCCGATGCAAGCCAAGATGATGTGGATCATGCCGCTGGCCTTCAGCTTCATGTTCTTCGTCTTCCCCTCGGGCCTGGTGCTCTACTGGCTGGTCAACAACATCTTGTCGATCGCCCAGCAATGGTTCATCAACAAGCAGCTCGGCGTGCAGAACTAGCCGCCCAAGCGCCAGACGTGTAGAAATTCACAAAGCCCCCAAGCCCCCCGCGCTTGGGGGCTTTTTTATTGGCTGAAGAAGGACTTAAATCAAGCCATGCGGGGCAGCAGTGGGTCTGGCAACAGGACCCAAGGCACGCGAACCAGCTTCATGCGAATGTTGGATCCGGCCTCCCCCGCGCCACCCATCACTGACCCAGCCAGTTGCTCCAGCCCACATTGGCGATGCCAAACTGCACACGGCCTGCGGGCGAAACCCACAAAGGCGTACGCAGGTAGTAGCGCTTGCCGCTGCTGCGTTCGGTCATTTCCATCTGGCAGACCAGGCTGAACTGGTTGGTGTGGCTGGCTGATGCCCAGGCATACACCAAGCCCGACAGGCCGTAGCTCGGCGGTGTGCGCGACGTCAAAGGAGCAGCAACCACCTCGCCCCGGCGCCGGGTGTAGCGCACCCCGCCGTCCCCCACCAGGCCCAGCAGGGGATCGAAAAGCTCGCCCATACAGCGGTTCACGCTCAAGGAGGTGTCAAAACGGACCACCCAGTCTTGACCCGAGTCGGTTGTGGCATCGATGCGGCGCCCATCCGGCCTGAGCAATTGCGGCTCCAAGGTCTGCACGCAGTAACGCGGCATTTCCACAGGCGGTGAACCCGAGTGGTAGGCCGGGTCGAAGACATCGTAGACCGCTCCTTGGAAGCAGGCCTCATCGACATTGAATTGCTGACGCAGATCCGGCGGCGTCAGGGGCAGGCCGGTGTTGGGCACCAAGGCCAGCTGGTAGCCGGTGAGCAATTCGGCGCCCACCGGCAGGGGCAGCAGGGTCAAGCCCTCAGCGGGCACCGGCTTGGGGTCTTGCGGGCCCGGCGTGGGCAAAGGGTTAGGCAATGGGGTCGGCGTCGGATCGGGCGGGGCGTCACAGCGGGCCAAGTCACCACCGCCTCCCAAGGGATAGGGTTCGCTGAGCAGCGCGGCCTGCAGATCGGTGCCGCCGCCCAGCTTGAGCTTGGCGCTGACCTCGCCAAACAGCTCCGACTTCCAGCCCAGGCAGTTGCGGGTGCCGTCGGCGCGCACCTGCGCTGTCACCGCCAGATTGGCCCGCAGGCTGGCGCTCAGGGGCAGTACGCTGTCCAGCACGCGCAGCTGCAAGTCTGGCCCCACTTTCAGCTGCAGGCCCAAGCTGGTGGTCGACTTGCCCGGCAGCGGCTTGGCCGTGGGGGGCTGGCTGGGGGCGCTGCCGGTGATGCGATGGCTGCTCAGCAGTTGCTGGCTGATCGGGTCATAGCGCAGTTCCAGATGGCTGCGGGTTTCGCCATCGATCACCCGCATCTCGACCTTGGCGTCCCCCTTGGCCTCGCCCTGCAACATGATGGGCACTTCCACCTTCACCGCACCCAAGGTTTGGGGAATCGCGTAGCTGAAGCGCTTGAGTTCGATGCCGTTTTGGCTGCCGCCTTCGCTATTCGTGCTTTGCAGCTGCAGCAGCAGGCTTTGATTGAGGGCGAGGTCACCGGTCAGTTGCAAGGTTTTGAAGCCGCTGCTGGCCGTGAAGTCCAGGTCCAGATCCAGCGTCATGGTCAGCTGACCCTTGTAGCTCAGGCCCACCGGGCCGAAGGCGTTCAGGTCGTAGGCAAAGTTGCCCGAGACCGTGCCGGCCGCAGGCATGTTGGCCGCCATCGCCCGTACCGCACTGGCAGCGGGCAACAGCTGCGCCTCTTGCAGCTTGGCTTTCACCCGCAGGCTGGCAAACACCTCGCCCAGCTCGGGCACTCGCGTGCTCAAGCGGGTGCCTCTGGCGTCCAGCGCCGTCACCGCATAGGCGCGGCCCGCCACGATCAGAACCTGCCCCACTTGCGCCCCGGGCGCGGCGCTGAAAACCAGGGTCCCATCGGCCTCGCTTTGCAAGAGCTGCGGTGCGCCAGCGGCGGTGCTGAGTTCTCGCACGGTGCTTTGATACGCCGCTTGCACCATGATGTCGCCGCTGGCCGCAGGAGGTGTCGGGCGGATCAGGGCGCTGGGGCTCGCGGGATCGCTGGGTTTGGGCGCAGCGGGATCACCCGACGGGCCGGCCCCACCGCCAGCGCCTCCTCCGCATGCCGCGAGCAGGCTCAAGCTCAGCGCCAAGGCCACCACGGGGGCCCCTGCCATGCCGCACCGACCAAGACGGGTGTTCAATTGTTTTTTCATGGGATCGGAAGGAGAAGATGTGGGACGAGCGATCAGGCCCGCCGTCCAGCGCCCCGCTCAAGCGGCGCAGCCGGGGCTGGCCCGGCTGCATCGTTTGTCAAGGAATCAAGTTTTTGCCGCTGAGGGTCGGTCTCAGTTCTGCAGCCACATATCGACATAGCCCGGCCCACCGTTCGTGGGCACACCGCGGCTCACCACGACATAACGCGTCAAACCATTGACTTGGAAGCTGTAGGCCGTCAGGTAGAGCTTGCCTTTGCCGCCGCCGATGGTGATGGTGCCGCCAGCCAGCAAGCTGGTGAGCTCGGCTGCCGTGATGCTGCTGCCGTCATTGCCGCTCAGATTGCCGCTGGCATCCAAGCTGTATTTCAGGCTGTTGGCGGTGGGCGCACTGCTTTGATTGCTGCTCTCGCCATCGATATTGGTGTAGCTGCAATCCTCCATGCGATAAAAACTCTGGCCGGCCAGCTCGCTGGCGCGGCTGAGCTTGAGCGCCTGCGCCCCGCCCGCGCTGGACTGCGTGACCACACCCACAAAAGCGGACTTGAGCGGCGCGCCGTTGCACAACATGATCACGCTGCCATTGGCGCGGTTCACCACGGTGTAGCCGGTGGTGCTGATGCCAAAGTCACTGCCCAAGACGGTGAGTACGGTGCTGGCGGTGCTGCTCAGCGTCCAAGCCAGGCCTTGGGTGTTGCTGCGGTCAATCGCACCCGCATCGAGCGTTGCGCTCGCAGATTTGGGGGCATAGACATCGAATTGCTGGCCCAGGAACAGGGCATTCAGGCCACTGCTGTTGACCGGGCTGGGTGCGGGTGCGGGTGCGGGTGCGGGTGCGGGTGCGGGTGCGGGTGCGGGTGCGGGTG
>NZ_JAJIRO010000005.1 GCF_025717535.1 Paucibacter sp. Y2R2-4
AGAATCAGGGGCGTTTTTGTTTGTCTTGATGACTTTGGGGTTTGGCTGCCTTTTAAGTTGGAAGATTTAGCGTGCTTCGGTTCAGCTTGAAAACTCCAAAAAAAGGCGGCCCAAAGGGCCGCCTTTTCGTGGCAATTTACATCCCCGCGTAATTCGGGCCACCACCGCCTTCCGGCGTCACCCACACAATGTTTTGCGTGGGATCTTTGATGTCGCAAGTTTTGCAATGGACGCAGTTCTGAGCGTTGATTTGCAATTTGTCTGCACCGCTGTCGGTCTTGATGAATTCATAGACGCCGGCAGGGCAGTAGCGGCTCTCTGGTCCGGCGAACTTTGCCAAATTGATGCTCACAGGCACATCTGCATTTTTCAACGTCAGGTGAGCCGGTTGATTCTCTTCGTGGTTGGTGTTGGAGACAAACACGGAGGACAAGCGGTCAAAGGTGAGTTTGCCGTCGGGCTTGGGATAGTCAATCTTGGCGCACTCTGCTGCAGGCTTCAGATAAAGATGGTCCGGCAGAGGGCGATGGACGGTCCAAGGCGGGCTCTTGATTCCCAACTTGGGCAGCAGCCACTGTTCGATGCCGGTCATCAGGGTCCCGACGGTATTGCCTTTCTTGAACCACTGCTTGAAGTTGCGGGATTGATTCAATTCGGCGTGCAGCCAACTTTGTTCAAACGCTGCAGGGTAGGCGAGCAGTTCGTCATGTTGACGTCCTTCACTGACGGCCTGGAAGGCTGCTTCTGCTGCCAACATGCCAGTCTTGATCGCCGCATGGCTACCTTTGATGCGCGCAGCGTTCAAGTAGCCTGCATCACATCCCACCAAGGCTCCGCCTGGGAATACGGTCTTGGGCAGTGACAAGAGTCCGCCAGCCGTGATGGCCCGAGCGCCATAACTCAATCGCTTGCCGCCCTCGAGATGCTGGCGAATGCTGGGGTGAGTTTTCCAGCGCTGCATCTCTTCAAAAGGGCTTAGCCATGGGTTCTTGTAGTCCAGACCGACGACGTAGCCCAGCGTGACCTTGTTGCCTTCAAGGTGGTAGAGGAAGCCGCCGCCGTAGGTGTCTGCGTCCATGGGCCAACCGGCTGTGTGGACCACGAGTCCAGGCTTTGCTTTGTCGGCTGGGATTTCCCAGAGTTCCTTGATGCCGATGGCATAGCTTTGAGGGTCGCGGCCCTCGTCAAGTTGGAACTTGCTGATCAATTGCTTACCCAGGTGACCGCGTGCGCCTTCTGCGAACACGGTGTACTTGCCGAGCAACTCCATACCCAACTGGAAGCCATCGTGAGGCTGGCCATCTTTGCCGACGCCGAGGTTGCCGGTCGCGACGCCGCGCACCGAACCGTCTTCGCCATAAACAATTTCTGCCGCAGTGAAGCCAGGGAAGATCTCAACACCCAGAGCTTCGGCTTGTTCGCCCAACCATTTCGTGACGGCGCCAAGCGAGATCACATAGTTGCCGTGGTTGTGAAAGCAATCGGGGATCAGCCACTGCGGTGTGCTGTGGGCGCCGCTTTCATTCAGGAACAGAACTTCGTCGGCGGTCACCGCCTGGTTCAGCGGAGCGCCAAGTTCGCGCCAATTCGGCAACAGCTCGGTCAAGGCGCGTGGGTCCATGACAGCGCCCGAGAGGATGTGTGCGCCGGGCTCTGAGCCTTTTTCCAGTACGACGACTGAAAGCTCTTGGCCCTTCTCATTGGCCAACTGTTTGAGGCGGATCGCCGTGGCCAAGCCGCCAGGGCCAGCGCCCACCACGACCACGTCGTATTCCATGCTTTCGCGTGGGCCGTATTGAGCAATCAGTTCAGCGCTGGTCATGGGCATCCTTTGGTTTGTTTTTGGTGGGCGCAGTTGTGCCCGTAGATGATGAGTTGGGGCGCATTCTACTGGCCTGTTTTAAAAATCGAACGATCGTGCTTTTCTGCTTGGGGAGCTCAGTCTAGGACCATGCCTCCCCGCATGGCCGATGAGCGCGGACGCCGACCATTGGCCGGGCCAAAGCCATGGAAGTTTGCTCTGCTGTGTACGGTCACCCTGAGTCCGCGTGCTAATCTTCCGCCGACTTTCAGAAGGACGAGATCATGAGTTACAGCATTGATTTGTCGGGGCGTGTGGCCTTGGTGACCGGGGCCTCCAGTGGCCTGGGGGCTCAATTTGCCCGCACTCTGGCGAAAGCAGGCGCTTGCGTTGTTTTGGCAGGGCGCCGTATCGAGCGACTCAAGACGCTGCGTAGCGAGATCGAAGGCAATGGGGGCGATGCGCATGTGGTTGCCCTGGATGTCACCGATCTCGACAGCATCAAGTCGGCCGTAGCCCACGCTGAGACCGAGGTCGGCACGATTGACATCCTGATCAATAACTCCGGAGTCAGCCGGACTCAAAAGCTCACCGAAGTCGGAGCCGATGACTACGACTTCGTCATGGACACGAATGTGCGCGGTGCATTTTTCGTGGCGCAAGAGGTGGGCAAGCGCATGTTGGGCCGTGCCAGCGGGTCAGCGCCCGGCACCTTTATTGGCGGGCGCATCGTCAATATCGCGTCGATGGCGGGCTTGCGCGTTCTGGGCCAGATTGGCGTTTACTCGATGAGCAAGGCGGCCGTCATTCATATGACGCGCGCTATGGCGCTTGAATGGGGCAAGCATGGCATCAACGTCAATGCGATTTGCCCCGGCTATATCGATACCGAGATCAATCACCACCACTGGTCCACCGAGCAGGGCCGCAAGTTGGTGGATTTGCTGCCGCGCAAGCGCATTGGTCAACCACAGGACCTGGACACCGCGCTGCTGATGCTGTGCGCAAATGAAAGCCATTTCATCAATGGTGCGGTCATTCAGGCCGACGACGGCTTTGGGGTTTAACGGGCAATGAGTATGCGAACCTTGACGGCGCTTGAAGCCCGTGTGTTGGCGGTGTTGGTGGAGAAAGAGTCCACGGTGCCAGACAGTTATCCCCTTTCTCTCAATGCCTTGACTTTGGGTTGCAATCAAAAGACCGCGCGTGACCCGGTCATGAATGCGAGTGAGTCTGATGTTCTCTTGGCTTTGGATGAGCTCAAGCTGTTGAACTTGGTCAATACCGTCAGCGGCAGCCGTGTGGTTCGTTTTGAGCACAATGCGGCGCGAGGTTTGGGCGTGCCAGGTGCGGCCTTGGCGATATTGACCCTGCTGATGCTGCGCGGCCCGCAGACCACGGCCGAGTTGCGGATGAATACCGAACGCTTGCATCGATTCGCGGATGCGTCTTCCGTCGAGGGCTTTTTGGATGAATTGGCGCAGGCCAATGACAGGCGACCCGCATTCGTCACCAAGCTAGCGCGAGCACCGGGCGCGCGCGAGCCCCGTTGGGCGCATCTTCTTTGCGGAGAGGTGAGCCAGGAGGCTGGGCCCAATGCGGTGCCACGCGACGATGAGTTAGTTTTTTTGCGCGCTGAGCAACAACGCATGAATGCGGAACTCGAGGCGCTGAAGGCCTTGGTTCAACGCATGGCTCATGAGTTGGGCATCAGTAGCTGAGTCTTATCGGCCTTTACAAGTCGCCCAACAAGTCCATCAGGCGACGCCAGAGCAGGTGGCCGTTCAGGCCATTGCTCATCAACACGAAGCCGCTGCGCCGGCTCGGCGAAAACTGGCTGTAGCAGCGAAAGCCAGTGCTGTTGGTGCCGGTGTGATACGCGATATCTCCCTGGACCGTGGTGTTGATCGCCCAGCCCAAACCCCAGTACACCCCAAGGCCCTGTGCGGCGCCGGGGCGAGCAATGGGTTCGCGATCGGTGGCGGGTGTAGCGTGGGCCAACATGGCTTTCAGAGCAGGGCTTTTCAAGCCGTGTGGCGTGCTTGGCTCAAGGCTCATCATCGCAGCCAGAAACTTGGCGTAGTCTCCGGCCGTGGTGTAAAACGTGTAGGCGGCGTTGGCCGAGGTGTAGGCCTGCAACGGCAAGACTTGGCCCTGATCATCGTGGCCTCGCGCCCGCAAGGCATCCAATTCGGGCGTTAGCACGAAGCTGCTGTGTCGCATGCCCAGTGGCTTGAAAAGCTGAGACTCGGCCAGGGTCTGTAAAGGCTGTGCGCAGATCTGCTCCAACACCCGTTGCAGATAGAAGTAGCCCTCGCCGGAATAATTGAAGTGCTGGCCCGGTTCGCTGCCAATGCGCAGGGACTGACTGGTCTCATCCGCCGCACTGCGCCAATTGGGCAGGCCCGAGCGGTGCGTCAGCAAATGACGCGCGGTGATCAGGCTTTGCCATGCTTGCGGCGGTTTGAAGGCCTCTTGGGGCAGGTACTGCTGCACCGGCCGATCCAGGTCGAGCAAGCCGGCTTGAACGGTCTGCATGACCAAATAGGCGAACAGCGGCTTGCTCATCGACGCCGCCTCGAACACCGTGTTGGCTTGGACGGTCTCTGGCGCCCCCGCTTCACACACGCCGAATTCGCCAGACCATGCGATTTGGCCTTGCTGCAGCAAAGCCAAAGACATGCCCGGCACTTTCAACTCATTCAGCAGCGCCGGGCTGATGGCCTTGATTTGCTCGATTCTCCGCGAGAGTCCATCGAGGATCGCGACCTGAGCCTGGGCAGTGAGGCTCGGGCCAAATAGCGAGCCACAAAGCCAGGCCAGGCTGCGCCGGCGTGCTGGCTCATTAGCGGAACTGGTACTGCGCGCTGAGGTAGACAAAGCGTCCGCGCGGGTCGGTGTAGCTGGGGTCATAGCCGGAGAGGAAGAACCACGCCTGTTGAGAGAAGGGTGGGGCTGTATTGAAGAGATTCTTCACACCGGCTCGGAGAGTCAATGAAGAGATCGGCGTCCAAGCACCCGTCAAATCCCACAAGGAGTAAGCCGCGACTTTGCGATCGGGCTTGCCGACGATGCTTTGGTCGGTGTAGCTCGAAAGATAGCTATTGCTCAAGCTCATGGCGAAGGCGCCAAGCTCCCAGTCGGTGCTGACTGTGTGGCGCCAGCGTTGCACCACGCCATCATTCACAAAGTGGCCTAGATTGCTATAGAACGGATCATCGTTCCCGGTTTGCTGTTCTGAGTTCAGGGTCAGCGTGCCGTTCATGCGCAGACCGAAAGTGCCGAAGCCGCTCTTCAAGCCTGAAAGGTTCAAGCCCAGATCAAGCCCTGAGATTTTTTGCTTGCCGCGGTTTTCTTTGACCAGATCGATGAAGTCGATGGTGTTTTTGGAAGTGCGGTGCACCAGACTGCCGTACTTGTCCAAATTAGCCAAGATCGAGTCCACGCCCAGCGTGCTGATCAGGTCGCGTTTCTCGATGTTCCAGTAGTCCAAACTGACCGTCATGCCTGGGCGAGCTTCCAAGACAGCGCCCAATGAGAACTGGGTGGAGCGCTCCGGCTTGAGCTTGGCATTGCTGTAATTCATGGTGACCCAGATGTCCGAGCAATCGGTGACCGTGTTGCTCGGGTCTTCCGCCATACACACGGGGTCCACCAAGGTGGCCGAGCTGCCCTGGGTGAGTGGGCGGTACAAATCTGACAAGCTTGGGGCCCGGAAGCCCGAGCCTGCGGAGGCGCGCAGCAGCAATTCTTTCATCGGCACATATTTGAGGCCGAGTTTCGGGCTGGTGGCCCCGCCGGTGTTTTGGTAGTGCTCATAGCGCAACGCGGCTTGCAACTCCAGCTCTTTGGTGACTGGTGCGCTGACCTCTGTAAAGGTCGCCGCGACTTTGCGTGAGCGCCCAAAGTCGGCATCGGGTCCTTGAGATGTTTCACCCAAGATCAGATCCTTGGCCAATGCTTCTGATTGATGGTAATTCTGCTTTTCGCGTCGGTACTCGCCCCCAAAGGCCAGGGCCATATCACCTCCGGGCAAGGCCCACAAGGCTCTTGTTGCCTTGAAGTCCAGGCTGTCCATGGTGCCTTCGGCACGCCGGACCTCACCGCGTATCTGTGATTTGTCATACAGGGCTTGGCCGGCGGCGGAAGAGCTGCCGAACGGATTCAAGGTGCCGCTGGCAAACCCGGCACGAATCATATTTTCATTCAGGTAGCCCTGATGATCGCGATCAGAGACCGAGCTCAAACTGTGGTTGTAAGCCAGCTCATAGTCCCATTGCGCCCAGGTTCCGCTGACACCCGCGACATAGCGCTGGCTGTCCGAAATCAACTCGCTGGTGCGCAGGCCGGCTTCGCCCAGGCGAGTCCGTACCGTGATGATGCGGTCTTCGGCGTCAGAGTCGAGTTTGGCCAGACTGGTGCCAGCCAGGCTTGGGACCTTGGACACATCAATGTCTGCATCGATGCGATTCGGGGTGCCCGAGAACAGCGAGCGTGAGCGGCTCAGTGATGCCTCGGCAAATAGCTGGTGCCCTCCGCCCAGGTTGAGCACGCCGCGTCCAAAGAAACTGGTTTTGTCTGACTTGGGGTAGAGCTCAATGTCGCGCATGTAGTCGTAAGTGCAACCATCGGCGCCGCCGATACCGTCAGGCAAATAGAGTGATGCGGGTGGGTTGCAGCCCTTGGCTGCAGCCGGATTGACGGTCTTGCTGTCGATCACGGTCTTGCCGTTGCTGGAGAAACCATCGGCAATCAAGGCATCTCTTTGGCTGCTGCTGAGCCTCATATTGCCGGGGAAGGCTGCACTGGAGAGCAGATCTGGCAAGCGGCCAGGGATATCCAAATCGGTAATGAACTTGCGTTGGCTGGCGTTCAGGCTATCGGTTTTTTGAATGTCCAAGACCCCAAAGATATTGAAACCGTGCCGGTCAAAGTCGCCAAAACCGCCGGCAATTGAGGCGGTGCGTTTGCCGCCGCCGCCCTCGCTGGTGTTTCCGTAGCTGGCATTGAGCTCAATGCCGGTGTAGTCCTTGCGGGTGATGAAGTTGATCACGCCGCCGATGGCATCGCTGCCGTAAATGGCGGAGGCGCCGTCCAGCAGCACTTCAACGCGTTGAATTGCGGCCGCCGGTATACCGTTCAGGTCAACCCCGGAGGAGTCACCCGGCGAAGCAAAATTGGCCATGCGTCGGCCATTCAGCAGGACCAGCGTGGAAGAGACACCGATGCCGCGCAGATTGGCGCCATTCATGCCCATCTGGTCGCGAAAGCCGCCGTAGGCAATACTGCCGCCGTCCGTCATATTGTTGGTGGCAGCGCTGATGCGGGCAACGATTTCGGCCGCCGTCGTCAGACCTTGTTTGACGATTTCGGCCCGCGTGATCACTTGCACGGGGAGGGCCGTCTCATTCTCCAGTCGCTTGATCGCCGACCCCGTGATCTCCACGCGCTCCAGCTTCTTCGCCGGCGCATCCGCCTCCTGCGCCAGCGCTGGCAGTCCGGCCAGGGCCAGCACCAAGATTTGTGCGGCTTGTGCTGATTGGCGCAAGACCTGGCCCCGGTTGTTTGCGACCTTGGCGGCGCGGTTCTGAAGTGATCGTGGCGGCATTGATTTCATGGGGTTCTCCAAGGTGTGGCGTGGGCGCCGATCAAGCCAGATGACAGTTCATGCGGCGCTGACGCAGGGCTTTGCGTCCAATCGGATCAGTCTAGGAAGTCAACGCGGCTCGTCCAGCGGGGGTTTACGCGCAAAGTCGCATCCGCGCAACTTGGCGTTAGGTGGTTTGACGGGCTTGTCATAGAGGGCGAGGCGGCAGGGCCGCCAACTCACACTTGCGGGGGAGGTATTGCTGCGCAGCCCTGGGCTACCATCAATTCAGCCGGGCTGCAGCAGCAAGCAGTCGAACCGAGATGAATTGACGCCTGAAATCATGCCCTCATTGCCCCACATCATTGAAAAGACCCGGTCACAGATCACAAGCATGCTGGCCTTTGCCGCCATGCTGACCTTGTCGAGCACCTGCTTTGCCGAGGCCCTGGCCTTGTCTACTCGGGTGCCGACGCCGCAGCCAGCCGCTCAAGCACCCGTCCAGTCGCCTCCGCAACAGGCGACGAAGGCCAGCCCAGCACCCGCGCAAGTCGCGCTCAAGCAAGACGCCGTGGTGCGTGGTTATGCCGTCCCCATCGGCGGGGCCTTGAAAGCCGATAACGAGGAGGTCTGGGGGCGAATCGTCGCGCTGGCAGGCGGCAAGGGCGCGCGCTTTGTGGTGTTCGGCACGGCCTCCGAGGACCCGGAGGCCAGCGCCAAGCAAGCCATTGAGATGCTGCATCGGCGCGGCGCAGTCGCCGAAGCCTTGCCGGTAGCACCCAAATTCGGCTGGGTTGATTTGAACAAGGTGGTGCGTGATCCGGCCCTGATCAACAAAGTGAAGAACGCACGCGGCGTGTTCTTCACGGGCGGCTCGCAAGAGCGCATCGTCGACGTCTTGATGCCGGGAGGCCATGCCACGCCGATGCTCGAGGCCATTTGGGAGGTTTACCGCAAGGGCGGCGTGGTGGCAGGTACTTCTGCCGGTGCCGCCATCATGAGTACGGTGATGTTTCGCGATGCCCCCAGCGTCATCAACATCATGAAAGGCAAGTGGGTCGAAGGCAAGCAAATCGACCGAGGCCTGGGCTTTGTCGGGCCGGACTTGTTTGTGGACCAGCATTTTCTGAAGCGGGGCCGCTTTGGCCGCATGATCCCCTTGATGATGGCCAAGGGCTACAAGTTAGGTTTGGGGGTCGATGAAAATTCGGCTGCCATCATTCATGGCGATGAAGTGGAAATCATCGGTGGCAAGGGCGCCATGTTGGTGGACTTGAACGATGTGAAGACCGACCCAACGCTGGGCGCTTTTAACCTGACCCAGGCGCGCCTCAATTACCTCGACCACGGGGATCGCTATAACTTGAAGACTCGGCTGACCATGCCCTCGGCCGTCAAACTGCGCGGTGACAAGTTGGACCCCAGCTCACCGGACTACAAGCCTTACTACACCGAGCCCTTGTTCCATCTGGACATGCTGGGGGATTCCACCATCTCCAACTCGATGAACTACCTGATCGACAGCCCGCTTTCGGAAGTGCGCGGCTTGAGCTTCGATGTCGCGCCCAAGCCGGGCGATCCCGTCGCTGAGCTGGGCTTCTTGTTCCGTATCTACAAAGGCCGCGGTACTTTTGGTTGGAGCACCGATGAGAATGGGCCTGAGGACTACACCGTCATCAATGTCTACCTGGACATCACGCCGGTACGCATGCCCAATCCGATTTACAGCGCTTGGCCGGGTCCTGGGCGTATCAGCCCGCCGGCCGCCGAGCGAGACGGCGCGCAGTAAAGCTTCACGCAAAAAACAAAAGCCAAGCCGGTCAAGGCTTGGCTTTTTTCATGGCCGCACTGAGTTCGAGTGCGCCCTTGGCTCAGCGCCTGCCTTCGCTCACCGGAAGGAGTAGCTCAGGCTGGCATAGAAGGTCCGGCCCCGTGGGTCGGTATAGGTGGGGTCATAGGTGGCCAAGAAGTAGTAACCCTGGTTGGAGAACGGCGGCTGCGTGTTCAAGAGGTTTTGCACGCCTGCGCGCAGCTTCATGGCCGAGCTGACTTTCCACGAGCCCGACAAGTCCCACAGCGAATAGGCGCTGACGTTGCGGGCTGGCAGCAGCTGATCGGTGTTCGGATTGAAGGCGGTGTTGTGATCGCGGTAGCCCGAGTAGTAGGTGTTGCCCAGGGTCAGGCCGATCGGGCCCAGGTCCCAATCCACCGACAGACGATGACGCCACTTCTGGATCACTTGGTCGCTGAGGAACTGACTGGCGTTGTTCAAGAAGGGCTCACCGGCGCCGAACTGCCGTTCGTACTTCAGCACATAGGTGCCGTTCATATTGGCAGTAATGCGTCCGAGATCGCCTGCGCTCACGCGGTAGCTGAAGTCCACATCCAGGCCCGACGTGCGCAGCTCACCCTGGTTCTCCTTTTTCAGCAAGATGGTGTCGATGAGCTCGCCGAACTCATCGCGCTTGACGTAGTCCTTTTCATACTTGGCCAGGTTGCCCAGGATCACTTGTTCCGACAGATCGCTGATCACATCGGTCTTGTTGATCATCCAGTAGTCAACGCTTGCAGTCAGCTCGCGGGTCGGCTCCAGCACCAGGCCGAAGGAGAACTGCTTGGACTTCTCAGGCTTCAGGTTCGGATTGCTGCGGCGTTCCACGCGCCATTGGTCGGTGCAATCCGCCACGGCAAAGCCTTGTGCCACGCAGCCAGGGTCGGTCAGGAAGGCCGAACTGGAGCCGAACGAAGTGGGGCGGGTCAACTCATTGATGGACGGTGCGCGGAAGCCCGTGCCGGCCGAGCCGCGCAACATCACCGTTTTGCTCGGCTGCCAACGCACGCCCAGCTTGGGGTTGAAGGTGCTGCCCACGCCGCTGTAGTTGTCATAGCGGGCGGCTAACTGCACTTCGAGTTCTTTGCTGAAGGGAGCGTTCAATTCGCCGTACACGGCCGCGACATTGCGGCTGTTTTTGCTGGCCGGAGGCGAGTCGCCACGCGAGCTGCGGTCGCCTTGGATATTGTTGGTCAGCAGCAGGGCCGAGGGCGTGAACTGGGTTTCTTCGCGGCGGAACTCAGCGCCGAAGGCCGCGCCCAGCGCGCCGCCGTCCAGTTGCATCAGCTCGCCGCTGAACTTTGCATCCACCGATGTGGTGGTGCCTTTGGAGCTGCGCGCATCGTCTTGCACGCCGATGCTGGCGAGCAGGTCTTTGCCCGCTTGCGGCGAGCTGCCAAAGGGGTTGATCTTGCCGCTGCGCACACCCTCCACGAACTTGTCATAAAGGAAGTAGCCGTCCTTCAGGGAGTCGGTGCTGCGGTTGACGGCGCGATTCACGGCCAAGTCGTAGTCCCAGCTGCCGAGTGCGCCGCTGATGCCGGCCACGATGCGTTCGGCGTCGCTGCTGACCTCGTTGGTGCGGTTGCCGCCTTCGGTGACGCGCTGGCGCACATCCACTGTGCCGCCAAAAGGCAGAGGCTTGGGCAAGAAGGGATTGATCGCGGCCGTGGGCACCGCGGTCACTTCAATCGGGTTGGGGCTGGCTACATAGCGGGTCTGCGTTTTGCTCTTCAGCACTTCGGCAAACAGCTGGGTGGTGTTGTTGAGTTGGAAGACACCGCGGCCCAAGAAGGCCAGCTTGTCGGACTCGGGGTAGAGCTCGGTGTCCTGCATATAGTCAAAGCTGCAGGCCTGGCTCAAATTGTCGGGCGCGTAGACCGTGGCCGGCGGATTGCAGGCGGGCGCATACAGATTGATGGTGCGCTGGTTGAAGGGCTTGCCGTCGATGCTGAAGCCGGCGGCGTTCAGTGCATCCAGCTGCACCTTGCGGGCGGCTGATTTACTGGCCAAGCGGATATTGCCGGGGAAGGTCCGGCTGGACATATAAAAAGGCAGGTTGGTCGCCAGGGGGCGGTCCTGCAAAAACTCTCGTTCGGTGGAACGCAGTCCGCCAAGCTTTTGCGCGTCCAGCACGCCGAAGACATTGAAACGGTCTTGGCTCAAATCGCCAAATCCACCGCCCACCGATGCGGCGGTCTTTTCTGCGCCACCTTCTTGGGTGCGGGCGGCATAAACATTGATGTCTGCGCCGCGGTAGTCTTTGCGGGTGATGAAGTTGACCACGCCGCCGATGGCGTCGGTGCCGTAGATGGCCGAGGCGCCGTCCTTGAGAATTTCCACCCGCTCAATCGCCCCGGCGGGGATGTTGTTCAGGTCGACGCCAGCGTTGTCGCCGGGCGATGCGAAATTGGCCATGCGTCGGCCATTCAGCAGCACCAAGGTGCTGGAGACCCCAATCCCGCGCAAATTGACCGCATTCATGCCGCGTTGGCCGCCGCTGCTGTCGGTGATGCTGGCGCCGTCGGTCAAGGCCGCGGCATTGCCACTGATGGTCTTCATGATTTCGGCGGCCGTGGTGGCACCGGTCTTGTCGATGTCGCCGCGCTTGATCGTTTGCACTGGCAGGGCGGCTTCGCCTTCCAGACGCTTGATGCTGGTGCCGGTCACTTCAATCCGCTCAAGCTTGGCCTCTTGCGCTTGCGCTTGCAGCGCCTGAACGCTGATGAGCACAAGCGCGGCTTGGGCCAGGCCTTGCAGTTTGAAGCTTGCTGCCGGGCGAGGGGCGCGCTGCGTGAATCGCTTGTTGTTGAAAGTCATCGATGGGCCTCGGTGGACAAAAGGGGTAAGAGGAGAAGAGCGAAGGGCGTGTTGTTTGTTTGCCTTGGCAATCCAGCACTTGCAATTGCTTGGGGACTTGAAACTTGAACCAGGGTCAAAGGAAAGAGGTCGGGCTGGCTTGCGAGTCCTGGTGTGGGCTGCGTGTCCTGCATCTCAACCGTGTGGCAACTCTAGGAGTGGCTTGCAAGACTTGCCTATGGGGTTTTGGTGGCTCGGTCCGTTTTGCGTAATTCCGTGTCGCTTGATCGCAAACCCCCGATGAACAGGCGCAACAGCGCTTGCATGCTTGCGACATGCACTTGCGCTCAGCGGTCAAAACCGGGTGCTTTGGGGCCTAACCCGCTGGTCAGAGGCGGGCGGCTTTGCCAGACTCGCCGCATTGCCCTTTTCCCCTTTCCGTCTTCCAATGCCGAGATGTCCTTTGTCAGCGGCCTTGCCCATTCAACGTGATCAGAGAAGCGAAGTCCATGCAGTGGCTAATTAAAAATATGAGCGGATACAGCGTGTTTGCTCGTTCCATTTATTCAAACCTGGCCGGTGGTCTGTCTGCCAAGCGGAGCGCTGTTGGCCTGAGTCTGTTGGTGGGTCTTGCATTCAGCTGCGCCCCTGCTGTGGCTGCAACGCCGGGCCAAGGCGCGGTGTTCGTCATTGGTGGCGCCTTGAAGTACGACAACCAAGAGGTCTGGAAACGTATCGTCGATGAGGCGGGTGGCCCCGGTGCGCGCTTTGCTGTCTTCGCGACAGCGGCAGCCAACCCTGATCGCAGCGCGGTTCAGATCATTGCCGCCTTGAATGCGCAAGGCGCCAAGGCCGAGGCCATCCCGGTGGCACCACGCTTGAAGGGCGTGGACTTGCAAGCCAATCTGAAAGACCCGGACTTGCTCGCCAAGGTGGCATCGGCGCAAGGGGTCTTCTTCTCTGGCGGCGCGCAGGAGTTGATTGTCGACACCCTGCAGCCAGGCGGAGAGAAGACCGAGATGCTCAAAGCCATTTGGGCGGTCTATCAACGCGGCGGCGTGCTGGCCGGCACCAGCGCCGGTGCGGCCATCATGAGCAGCACCATGTTTCGTGACGCCCAAGACACGCTGCAGGTGATGAAGGGTCAGATGCGACGCGGCAAAGAGGTGGACCGCGGCCTGGGCTTCGTCGGCACGCGTTTGTTTGTCGACCAACACTTTCTGAAGCGCGGCCGCATTGGGCGCCTGCTGCCGTTGATGCAGGCCGAGGGCTATCAGCTGGGTCTGGGCGTAGAAGAGAACAGCGCCGCTTTGCTGCGTGGCGATGACTTGCAGGTGCTGGGGGCGAAGGGTGTTCTCTTGGTGGATCTGAGTCAAGCCAGCAGCGATGCCAGGCTGGGTGCCTTCAATATCCGCAATGCTCAGCTCAGCTATTTGGATCGCGGCGATAGTCATAACTTGAAAACCGCGGTGACTCTGCCTTCGGAGAGCAAACGTGCGGGGCATGTGATCGACCCTGCCGCCAAGGATTTCAAACCCTACCACCACAAGCAAGCGTTCTATCTGGACATGCTCGGCGACACCACCATCGTCAATGCCATGGGCCAGTTGCTTGACAGCCCTTATCCCGAGGCTCTGGGTGTGGCCTTCAATGGCCTGCATGCGGCCGATGATGCGCAGCCCGATCTGGGCTTTGAGTTCCGGCTCTACAAGGGCGAAGGAAGCCGGGGTTGGTACAGCGGCGCGATGGGCGGCGAGGACTACACCGTCTTGCGCCTGCGTCTGGATGTGCAGCCGATTCTGATCAATCGCCCTTTCTACAAGCCGCTAGCGGCAAAGCCCTGAATCTGCGGGCCTGTGCGGCAAGCGTCGCCGGCCTTCGCTAACTTGCTGACCTGACGGTCTCTTGAGTGCCTGCCTGGCATCAAGCCGAGCAGGTGGCCACCTCTTGACTGGAACTCCCATGCGTACTGTGCTTCATGCACTCCAGCCTGCCAGCGCTGGCACTCAGCGGCAACTGCGCAGCCTTCATTTTGGCGCGGCGCAAAACGGTCGCAAGGCCTATGTCCAAGCTTCTTTGCATGCCGACGAGGTGCCGCCGATGTTGGTGGCCCAGCATCTGCGGGTGGCCTTGGCAGAAATTGAGCAGGCTGGCCTGATTGATGGGGAGATCGTGCTGGTGCCCATGGCCAACCCGATCGGCTTGTCGCAAGAGCTGCAGGGCGCTCCCTGCGGGCGCTTTGATTTGCGCACCGGCATCAACTTCAATCGCAACTACCAGCATTTGACGGCGACCTTGATTCCTCAGTTGGAGCCCTTGCTGGGCAGCGATGCGGTGCAGAACACCTTGCACATTCGCCGCGCGGCGCTGGCGCTGTTGGCTGCCCAGGCTGCTTTGACTGAAACCGATCAGCTCAAGCTGCGGCTGCAGACGCTCGCCACAGATGCTGATCTGGTCTTGGATCTGCATTGCGACACCCAAGCGGTGATGCATGTCTACACCGGCACGCCGCTGGCCGAGGCGGCCCGGCCCTTGGGCGCTTTGCTGGGTGCACAAGCTTTGTTGGTGTCAGAGGAGTCCGGCGACGACCCCTTTGATGAGACCGTCTCACGCATTTGGTGGGAGCTGGCCGCCCATTTCGGCCCGGACCGGCCGGTGCCCCTGGCCTGCTTTGCGGCCACGGTGGAACTGCGGGGCGAGCTGCAAGTGGATGAGCGCCTGGCCCATCAAGACGCCACGGCTTTGCTGCAGTTTTTGCGCTTGCGCGGCCATATTGCCGAAGGCCCCGCGCTGAACTTGCCGGCCTTGACGCTGCCCTCGGCAGGCATGTGCGAAGCCACACCCTTGGAAGGGGTGGAGCCCATCGTGGCGCCGCACAACGGGGTGCTGATCTTCTTCAAGGCGCCGGGTGACGAGGTGGCTGAGGGAGAAAAGGTGGCCGAGGTGCTGGACCCTTTGAGCGACTTGCGAACCCCGCTGATCGCCAGCCGAGGCGGCCGCATGTTTGCCCGCGTCAGCCGCCGCTATGCCACCGCCGGCATGCGGGTCTGCAAGGTGGCGGGCGCCCAAGCCTTCCGCAGCGGCAAGTTGTTGTCTTTGTGATGGCGCCAAGGTCTCTCGTCCTCTCTCGAATGCAAGCGAATTGACACCCATGTCGAAATTGAAATTCCCCAATACCTTTGTGCTGCTGTTTGCGCTCTTGGCCTTGATCGCCTTGGCGACCTGGCTGGTGCCCGGCGGCCAATATGAGACGCAGATGGTCGATGGCAAGAAGGTCATCGTCGCGGGTTCATTCCATCAGGTCGCCAGCCAGCCGCAGGGCATTGCGGCGCTCTTGATGGCGCCCATCAAGGGCTTTGTCGAAGCGGCCTTGATCATTGGTTTTGTGCTGATCGTCGGCGGTGCTTTCTCGGTGCTGCAGCGCACCGAGGCGATTGACTCGATGATCAAGTCGGTGGCGCGGGCGCACACCCGCTCGGCCTTGGTGCGTGTGGCCCTGATTCCGGTCTTCATCACCTTGTTCTCGCTGGGTGGCGCCACCTTCGGCATGGCGGAAGAGGCGATTCCTTTTGTGCTGATCTTCATTCCGCTGGCCCTGGCACTCAAGTACGACACCATCGTCGGCGTGTCGATTCCCTTTGTGGGCTCGCAGATCGGTTTCGCCACCGCCTTCTTGAACCCCTTCAATGTGGGTGTGGCCCAGAGCATTGCCGGCGTGCCGATGTTCTCGGGCATTGGCTACCGCCTGCTGTGCTGGGCCATTGCCACCACGCTGACGATCGCGTTCTTGATGTGGTACGCCGCACGTATCAAACGCCAGCCCGAGTTGAGCCCTTGTTTTGAAATGGACCAGCTCAAACGCCAGCAACTTGATTTGAGCGCATTCGAGCGCTTCACCGGCATGACCCTGCGTCACAAGCTGGTCTTGTCGGTCTTCGTATTGACCTTGGCCGTGATGATCGCTGGCGTGGTCAAGTTCGGCTGGTACATCGAAGAGATCGCCGCACTGTTCCTGCTGATGGCCATCGTCGTCGGGGTGATTGGGCGTTTGGATGCCGAAGATTGGGTCGCCAGCTTCATGGCAGGCGCCAAAGACTTGGTGAGCACCGCCTTGGTGATCGCCTTGGCCAAAGGCACGGTGGTGCTGATGCGTGACGGCCACATCATCGACACCCTGCTGAACGCGCTGGTGCCTTTTGTGGAGTCCAGCAGCCCGATCTTCTCGGCGCAGAAGATGTTCTTGATCCAGACGGTGATCAACTTCTTCATCCACTCAGGCACCGGTCAGGCAGCGCTCACCATGCCCATCATGGCGCCGCTGGCCGATTTGGTCGGCGTGAGCCGGCAGACCGCCATCCTGGCCTTCCAGTTCGGCGAGCTCACCACGCCGGTGATCCCGACCTCGGGCATCACCGTGGGTGTGCTGGCCCTGGCGGGAATTCCGTGGACGAAATGGGTGCGTTGGATGCTGCCGCTGCAAATGATTTATTTGGTGATGGCTTTGGTCTTGCTGGCCGTTCCCTCTCTCATCCATTGGCAGTGAGCGTGCATGCACGCGTTTGCATGGAGGCCGAAGCGGCGGGCCTGAATTACAGTGCAGCGGTGAATCGCAGCCCCAAGCTCCCCAGCCTGAACGAGTCCCTGATCGCGGCGTCACAGCCGGACCCGGCTTCCGCCGTGCTTGCGCGCCGCTGCGGCTTCTTGCTGCTGGACGGTGCGCGCTTGCTGCCCCTGGCCGGGGTCTTGGAGGCCTTGCAACTCGCCAATACCTTGCAAGCCGAGGCTTGCTATGAGGCCACGCTGCTCAGCGCGGATGGAGCGGGCGTGCACTGCGGCTCGCTCCGCTTGGCGACCGAGGCGGCGCTGGCCTCCAGCGGCTGGCAAATGATCTTTGTCGTGGCCGGTGAGGGCAGCGAAGCCCCGGCTGACTTGCTGCATTGGTTGGGCGCTCAGGCCAATGCCGGTGTTGCTTTGGCGGGTATTGATGGCGGCAGCGCTGTTCTGGCCGAGGCGGGCTTGCTGGACGGCGAACGCGCCACGGTTGATGGCCATTTGCTGGAGGCCTTGCAAGAAGACTTCCCCGCCGTGGTTTGGAGCGGCAATGTCTGGGAGATGAATGCCAAGGCCAGCCGTCTCAGCTGTGCGGGCGGCAGCGCTAGCCTGGATTTGACCCTGGCCTGGTTGGGGGGCTTGCATGGCGAGCGCTTGGCGCAAGACCTGACCCTCGGCCTTGGTCTGGAGCGCCTGCGCGGCCGCGATGAGCGCCAGCGCCGGCCCTCGGCCGAGCAGGGCGGCGGCAGCCCCAAGCTGGCCGAGGCCCTGAGCCTGATGGAAGCCAACTTGGCCGAGCCCTTGCCCACCGAAGAGGTGGCGCGTTTGGTGGGCGTGTCGCGGCGCCAGCTGGAACGCTTGTTCAAACAGCATCTCGACGCTTTGCCTTCGCGCTACTACCTGGAGCTGCGTCTGAACCGGGCACGCCGGCTCTTGCAGCAGAGCAGCCAGTCGATTTTGCAGATCGGTCTGTCCTGCGGTTTCTCTTCAGGCCCGCATTTTTCCAACGCCTACAAGGCGCATTTTGAGAAGACACCGCGCGATGAGCGCAGCCAGCGCGCCGCCGCATGGCGCCGTCCCGCAGGAGAGCACAGCGCATCATGACTCGAGACCAAGCCCTTGTTTTACGCCCGGTGGCGCTTGCTGATTTACCGGCGCTGGAGCGCATTGCCGCCGCCACCGCTGATGGCATCAGCTCCTTGCCCAGTGACAGCCAAAAGCTGCGGGTGCGCATCGAGCGCTCGCTGCAGGCCTTTGGCAGCCTGGACGATGCCAGCGGCGAAGAAACCTATCTTTTTGTGCTGGAGGATAGGGCTCGCGGTGAGGTGGTGGGCTGCAGCGGCATTGCGGCCAGCGCGGGATTTCACGACCGCTTCTACAGCTACCGCAATGAGTTCGTGGTGCATGCCAGCGCGGCTTTGGGCGTCAGCCAGCGCATGCACACCTTGCATCTGTGCCACGACCTGACCGGCTACACCTTGCTCACTTCGTTTTTCATCTCACCCGACTATGCGCAAAGCCTGGCGCCGCAGCTCCTGTCGCGCGCCCGCTTGCTCTTCATCATGCAGTACGCCGAGCGCTTCAATGAGCGCATCGCCGCTGAGAACCCTGGCCTGGCCGACGAGGCGGGCCAGAGTCCGTTCTGGGATGCGGTGGGTCGGCGCTTTTTTGATATGGACTACCCGCAGGCCGAGCAAGTGACCGGTGGTCGAAGCAAGGCCTTTATTGCCGACCTGATGCCGCATTCGCCGATCTATGTGCCCTTGCTGCCGGAGGCGGCGCAGTTTGCGATTGGCCAGCTGCACCCGGTCGGCGAGCTGCCGTTTTCGATGCTGCAAGACGAGGGTTTTGATGCCGACACCTATATCGACATCTTTGACGGCGGCCCCACGGTGGAGGCCAGCTTGGGCCTGCTGCGCAGCGTGCGCCAAGCTCGCCGGCTGAGTCTGCACGATGAACCGCTGGACCATGCGCAGGCGCGTGCTCAAGCGCTGGCCCAGGGCCCGCTGGCCTGGCATATCGCCGTCAACGCAGATCGAGCGGGCTTTCGTGCCGTCTTGGCTGAGTTGCCGGTGAATGCCATGAGTCTGTCGCGCGGCCATGAGGTGTTGGCGCGGCTGGGCCTCAACTCAACAACAGGTTCAGCGAACCTACTGGTGAGTGTGCTCGGCGATGAATTGAACGAGGGAGCCCAGGCATGAGCACGCTGCGACCCCAGTCCGGCCAAGACCTGCTTGTGCGCGGCTGGCTTGAAGAGGACCGCGCCCAGCTGCAAGGCTGGCGCAATCAAAGCGGCACGCCGCTGAGCTTGCCGCCGGCCAAGCCGGAGGAGGGCTCGTTCCAAGCGGAGGGCGAATGGCTGGTGCTGGCCGATGCGGCCAGTGCTTTGCCGCAGGCCTGCTTGCGCTTGGTGCCGAGGCTGGGCCTGCAGATGCCGCGCTACAGCTTCCACCTCGGACGCGTGGTCCATGCAGCCGCGGAGTTAGGCCTGTTCCGCGCCCAGTCCACCCTGATGCTGGGCAATGACCACACAGGTGAGAGCGAGTTGGCCGATCTGGCCTGCGCACCGGGGCTGGATGCCGCAGCGCAAGAGGCCTTGTTGAGCAAACTGATCCAGGCGGCTTTGCTCAGAATCGCTGAGTCCAATGAAACGTGGGGCGAACGCCTGATCGTGGAGCTGGCGGGGCCGCGCGATCCGCTCAGCGGGGTCTCGCCCTTCTGGCAGGGCCTGGGCGCGCATTTCTATGTGGGTGATCCGCTGACGGCCCAGAGCCGCCTCGGGGCCGCCTGGCGCAGCCATTTGGCCGCGCTCTTGCCGCGCCAGACGGTTTACTTGTCCTTTTTGAGCGAGGCCGCTCAAGCGGCGGCCGGCCAGGTGGGCTTGGCCGGATTGTCAGCTGCTCGCGCCCTGGCTGCGCAGGGCTTCGGGCCCTCGCAACACATCGCCATCGATGATGGCGGGCCGGTCTGGGAATTGCGTTTGACCAAGCCCTGAGCTGAAGCAGGTTCAGGCCCAGGGCTTGGTTCAATGGCTTGGCTCAGGTGGTGATTACCAGATCTTGATGCGCTCGGCGGCCGGCTTGTGCATCTTGTCGCCGGGCTTGGTCTCGAAGGCTTGGTGGAAGCCGTCGTGATTGATGGCCGTGCCATTGGCGCGGAACTCGCCGGGTGAGTGGGGATCGGTGGTCAGCATTTGCAAAGCGCGCTCTTCGCGGGCCTTCTCGCGCCAGACTTGCGAGAAGCCCAGGAAGAAGCGTTGCTCGCCGCTGTGGCCACCAATCACGGCCGAGGGCTTGCCGCCCAGCGAGCGCTGATAGGCCTTGTAGGCGATCTGCAGGCCCGACAAATCGGCGATGTTCTCGCCCAGGGTCAGCTTGCCATTGAGCGTCTTGCCGGGAATGGGCTCGTAGGCGCCGAACTGCGCCACCAAGCGGTCGGCAATGCCCTCGAAAGCCTTGCGGTCGGCCGGCGTCCACCAGTTGCGCAGCACGCCATTGCCGTCGTACTGGCTGCCCTTGTCGTCAAAGCCGTGGCTGATTTCATGGCCGATCACCGCGCCGATGGCGCCGTAATTGACTGCATCATCGGCATTCATGTCGAAGAAGGGCGGTTGCAGAATCGCCGCCGGGAACACGATCTCGTTGTTGAAGGGGCTGTAATAGGCGTTCACGGTCTGCGGGGTCAGCCACCATTCGGCGCGGTCCACCGGCTTGCCGGCCTTGGCGACCATGCGGGCCCATTGGAAGGTGCCCGAGCGCTCGGCATTGCCGAAGGCATCGCCGGCGCGCACGTCCAGCTTGCTGTAGTCGCGCCACTTTTCGGGGTAGCCGATCTTGGTGACGTATTTGGACAGCTTGTCCTGCGCTTCGGCCTTGGTTTGGGCGCTCATCCAGTCCAGGCTGTTGATCGAGTCTTTGTAGGCCGCCATCAGGTTGTTCACCAGGGTCTGCATGCGGGCCTTGTAGGCAGGCGGGAAGTGGCGGGCCACGTAGAGTTCGCCCAGCGCTTCGCCCAGCGCCGCATTGGTCTCGGTGGTGGCTTTTTGCCAGCGCGGCAGCTCGGACTTGGCGCCCGTCAAGGCTTGGCCTTGGAAGGCGAACTTGGCATCGCGCAAAGGCTTGGGCAGCACCTCGGCATAGCTGCTCAAGGCATGCAGGCTCAGATAGAGCTGCCAGTCCGCCAGCGACTGTTCTGCCAGCAGTTGCGAGATGGCGGCAATGGCGCTGGGTTGCGAGACCGAGATGCTGGCCGTGTCGCCCAGGCCGGCGTTCTTCATGAAGCCAGCCCAGTCAAAGCCCGGTGCCAGTGCAGCCAATTCTGCTGGTGTCATCGGGTTGTAGGTTTTGACCGGATCGCGGTTGTCGACCTTGTCCCATTGCACGGTGGCGATGCGCTCTTCCAGCGCCATCACCTGCTTGGCCGCAGCGACTGGATCTCTTTGGCCGATTTGGCCGGCCAAAGTGCTCAGATAGGTCTGATAGGCCTCGCGCGCCTTGATCATGCGCGCGTCGTCTTTCTTCAAGTAGTAGTCGCGGTCGGGCAAGCCCAGGCCGCTCTGGGTCAGGCGAACGCCATTGATCAAGGGCGTTTTGGAGTCGGCCATGACGAAGACGCGCACCGGCGAATTGCTGCGCGTCGGGTTGGCGCCCAGCCAGGCGGCCAATTCGGCCTTGGACTTGATGGCCTGGATGCTGGCCAGCAGCGGCTGAATCGGCGCCAGGCCCAGCTTGTCGATGCGGGCAGTGTCCAGATAGCTGCTGTAGAAGTCGCCAATCTTTTGGGCATTGCTGCCAGCGGCCTGCGGCTTGGCGGTGAGCTCGTCGATCAACTGACGCACATGCGCATCCGACTGGTCGCGCAGCAACTCAAAGCTGCCATAACGCGATTTGTCAGCGGGGATCTCGGTGCTTTTGATCCAGCCGCCGTTGACGGCCTTGAACAGGTCGTCTTGAACGCGCACGCTCTTGTCAAAGCCGGCGAGATCGAGCCCGGCTTGTGGAATAGACGCAGCGGCAGGAGCTGGGGCGGCGGCATGGCTGGCGCAAGCGATGTGGACCAGCAAGGCCAGAGTCGAGAACTTTTGGACAGCGTTCATGAAGAGGGTGCTTTCTTGAATCTTGGATGGAAACAGAGAACAGAAAAAACAGCGCCCGATGCGCTTGTGGCTCAGCGGGCGCGGGGAGGGTAGGAGAGGGGACTCAGGCTTGGGCCATCACCAGATGCGGATGCGTTCGCCGCTGGGCTTGAAGAGTTTGTCGCCGGGCTTGGTGCCAAAGGCCTGATGGAAGGCGTCGTGGTTGACGACGCCACCGTTGGCGCGGAACTCGCCGGGTGAGTGGGGATCGGCCGTCAGCTGTTGCAGCATTTGTTGCTCGCGCACTTTGGTGCGCCAGATTTGACCAAAGCCCAGGAAGAATCGTTGCTCGCCGGTGTAGCCGGCTTGCACGGGCGCAGGCTTGCCGCCCAGCGAGCGTTGGTAGGCTTTGTGGGCAATTTGCAAGCCGGACAAATCGGCGATGTTCTCGCCCAGGGTGAGCTTGCCGTTGACGTTCTTGCCGGGCAGGGCTTGGTAGCCGTCGAACTGAGCGGCCAGGCGTGCGCCCAGTTCGCTGAAGGCCTTGGCGTCGGCCTCGCTCCACCAATTGCGCAACATGCCGTCGCCATCGTATTGAGCGCCCTGGTCATCAAAACCGTGGCTGATTTCGTGGCCGATCACCGCGCCAATGCCGCCGTAATTGACGGCGTCATCGGCATTCAAATCAAAGAAGGGCGGCTGCAGAATGGCGGCGGGGAAGACAATCTCGTTGACGGTTTCGTCGTAGTAGGCGTTGACGGTTTGCGGCGTCATGCCCCATTCGCTGCGGTCCACCGGCTGGCCGGCCTTGGCCACTTCGCGGGCCCAAGCAAACTGCACGGCGCGTTGGCGATTGCCCAGCGCGTCGCCCGACTTGACTTGCAGAGCGCTGTAGTCGCGCCATTTGTCCGGATAGCCGATCTTGACGGTGTACTTGGAGAGTTTTTCTTGCGCCGCTTTTTGAGTGGCGGGGCTCATCCAAGACAAGCCTTGGATCGACTCTCCGAATGCGGCCATCAGATTCGCCACCAGCCCCTGCATGCGGGCTTTGTGGGCGGGGGTGAAGTGCTCGGCCACATAGAGCTTGCCGATGGCCTCGCCCAGGGCCTCGTTGACCTCGGCCGTGCCTTCTTGCCAGCGCGGCAGCGCCGTCTTGGTGCCGCGCATGGCCTTGCCGTGGAAGGCGAAGCTGGCTTCGCGGAAGGCCTTGGGCAGCACCTTGGCATTGGCGTTCAGCGTGTGCAGCTTGGCGTAAAGCTTCCAGTCCTCCAGTGGCGCGTCGGCAAAAAGTTTGGCGATGCCGATGGCGGCGCTGGGCTGGGTGACCGAGAGCTTGTCGATCTTGCTCAACTGGGCGGCGGCGAAGTAGCTGGCCCAGTCAAAGCCCGGCGCCTGCGCAGCCAACTCGGCCGGCGTCATCGGGTTGAAGGTCTTTTGCACATCGCGGTTGGCCACCGCATCCCAGTGCAGTTCGGCAATTTTGTGTTCCAGGGCCAGCACACGCTTGGCGGCCTCGGCGGGCTTGGCTTCACCGCTCAGGCGGGCCAAGGTGCTTAAGTAGTGCAGATAGTCGGCGCGGGCCTTGGCCATGCGCTTGTCGCTGCGGTTGACGAAGTAGTCGCGCTCCGGCAGCCCCAAGCCGCCCTGAATCGCACGCACTCGGTTCACCAGCGGCTCTTTGGCATCGGGCGCCACGTAAAGGTTCACCGGGGTGTCCAGCACGCCTTGTTGGCGGCCCAGCCAGGCGGCGAGCTGTTGGCGGTCTGCAATGGCCGCGATCGCTTGCAGCTGCGGCTGCAAGGCCTTCAGACCGGCTTGGTCGATGGCGGCGGTGTCCATGAAGCTGGCATAGAAGCTGCCGATTTTTTGCTCATTGCTGCCCTCTTGCTGAGGCTTTGCGGCCAGGCGCTCCACGATGGCGCGCACATGGGCGTCCGACTCGTCTCGCAGCATTTCAAAACTGCCGTGCGAGCCCTTGGAGGCGGGAATCTGCGCCCGCTTCAGCCAGCCGCCATTGGTGGCACGGAACAAATCGTCTTGCACCCGAACGCTGGGGTCAAAGTTGCTCAGGTCCAGACCGGGGGCAGCTGCGCTGCCGAGGCTGGCTTGAGCTTGCTTGTCCGTGTTTTGGGGGGCGGCCGCCTGACTCAGGCCCGCGCATTGAAGCAATAGGGCCAGGGTGCAAAGTTTGAAGGAGTTCATGGATCGCTTAGATCTTGGGTTTGGAAGAGCTGCCTTTTGGGCAAGGCCGCAAGCCTATCTGTCTGAGGGCAGGGTGTCTAAAGTCAGGCACCGGGGCTTTCCCGAATTATCAAGCCACTTTTTCGCAACACTGGCCGGCTCGCCATGCGCGGCGCAGCAGCACTTAAACCGCACATCAAGGCTATGCTGCAAGTCATCAAGATGGAGCAGTGGATGGCGTCAGTCGATCCCGCGTCCGAGGGCGGCGCGCAGACCCCCAGCAGTGTTTTGCCCTCACTCCGAGCCGGCCGAGAGCCCGATGGCCGCGGCGTGGTGCGCCTCGCAGGGGACTGGAGTCTGTTGCCGCTGCGCGAGCATTTTGAACCCCTGGCCGAGCAGGCCGCTGGCTTGGCCACGAGTTGCGAGCGCTGGGATTTGAGCGCGCTGGAGCGCCTGGACAATGCCGGCGCTTTGCTGCTGTGGGGCGCTTGGGGCAAGAAGCTGCCGACGGATCTGGTCTGGCGACCTGAGCATCAGGCCATGTTCTCTAAGTTGCAGGTGCCGGTGCCGCCGCGGCGGGTCAAGCGGCGACTGCCCCCCAGTGTGGACGCTTTTGGCCGCGACCTGCTCTTGCTGGCCGACCATCTGCTCAGCGCCACTCGCCTGCTGGGTCAATTGGTGCTGGACTGCCAGTACTTGTTGCGGCATCCGGGTCTGATTGCCTGGCGCGATACCTCAGCGCATATCTACCGCACCGGGGCGCAGGCTCTGGGCATCACCGCCTTGGTGGGCTTTCTGGTCGGGGTGACGCTGTCCTACCTGACCTCGCGCCAGTTGCGTGTGTTTGGCGCTGATGTCTACGTCATCAATATTCTGGGCCTGAGCGTTTGGCGCGAGCTGGGGCCCTTGCTGGCGGCGATTTTGGTGGCGGGCCGCAGCGGCTCGTCGATGACGGCGCAGCTCGGCGTGATGCGGGTGACGCAGGAACTCGACGCTTTGTCGGTGATGGGCATCTCGCACACCATCCGTTTGGTGCTGCCCAAGATGGCTGCTTTGTCGCTGGCCATGCCCTTGGTGGCCTTGTGGACCAGCGGCATGATTTTGGCCGGCGGCATGGTGGCGGCGCATGCCACCTTGGGCCTGGAATACCAGCAGTTCCTCGACGGCATTCCGGCCGTGGTGCCCGAGGCCAATTTGTGGCTGGGTCTGGGCAAGGCGCATGTCTTCGGCCTTTTGATCGCTTTTGTGGCCTGCCACTTCGGCCTGCGCATCAAACCCAATAGCGAGAGTCTGGCGATCGGCACCACCAGTGCAGTGGTCAGTTCGATCACGGTGGTGATCATTGCCGACGCCTTGTTCGCCATCATCTTTCAGGAACTGGGCATTTGAATGGGCTCAGGGCTGAACATGGCTGCGGACGCGCCGGTGATCGAGGTGCAGCAAGTCACCACGGTGCTGGGGCGCGCGGTGATCCATTGCGACTTGAGTCTGCACGTGAGATCGGGCGAGGTCTTGGCCATCATCGGCGGCTCCGGCAGCGGCAAGACCACCTTGCTGCGCCTGATGCTGGGTTTGCTGCAACCCTCAGCCGGCACGGTGCGCATCTTCGGCCAGGCCCTGAGCGACAGCGATGTCAATGCCCTGGCCGAGGTGCGCAATCGCTGGGGCGTGCTGTTCCAGCAGGGCGCGCTGTTCTCGGCCCTGAGCGTTTTTGACAATATCGCCTTGCCCTTGCGCGAATTGAAGGCGGTCCCTAAGCGCTTGCTGAATGACTTGGTGATGTTGAAGCTGCATCAGGTGGGCCTGAATGCGGCCGATGCCTTGAAGATGCCGGCCGAGCTGTCGGGCGGCATGATCAAACGCGTGGCGCTGGCGCGCGCCTTGATCATGGACCCAACGCTGCTGTTTCTGGACGAGCCCACCGCCGGTCTGGACCCGGCCAGCAGCAAGCGTTTTGTCAATTTGATCGAAGACTTGCGCAGCGAAATGAAGCTGACCGTGGTGATGGTGACGCATGATGTGGACACCTTGTTCGCCTTGGTGGACCGGGTGGCTGTCTTGGCCGAGCGGCACCTGGTCGCGATTGGCAGCTTGCAAGAAGTGGTGCGGCAGCCGCATCCATTCATTCAGGAGTTTTTCCTGGGTCATTTGGACGAATGCGCCGAAGACCATATTCGAAAGTACCGCGCCAGCCTGCGCAGTTCGCCAAGGGCCACCGTGCCCGAGATGGGTCCGAAACAAGCCCGCATTCTTGAGGAGTGAGCCCTATGGAAAATCGCGCCCATGCCTTGGCCACCGGCCTCTTCATCTTGTTGCTGGGCGCCGCCCTGGCGGTGGTGGCGGCCTGGTTTCAGGGCGACCAGAGTGAGCGGGTCAGCTACATCATCGTGGCGCGCAGCGGTGTGCCGGGCTTGAACGTCAAGGCTCCGGTCAAGCTGCGCGGCGTGATGGTGGGCAAGGTTGAGAAGATTGATTTTGATCCGGCAGACTCGCGCCGCATTCTCATCACCATTCGGGTCGCCAAGTCCGCGCCCTTGACCCAGGCCACACAAGCACGACTGGGTTACCAGGGCATCACCGGCCTGTCTTATGTCGATCTGTCCGAGCCCGAAGGGCAAGACCTGGCCCCCTTGTTGACGGCTAAGTCGCCGCCGCTGGAACTCACGCCCTCGATGTTGGATCGGCTCAGCAATTCGGGGCCGCAATTGATGGAACGCATCAGCGAGGTGACGGTGCGACTGAACACCTTGCTGGGCGATCAGAATCAACAGAACTTTGGCCGCGCTTTGACTGGCATTGCTGAGGCCTCGACGGGCGCCGCACGGCTCAGCCAGGCCTTGCAGCCCACCGCCCAGGCGCTGCCCGCGCTGACCGAGCAGACGCGGGTGTTGCTGCGTGATGCCGGGGTGGCTATGAAGAGCTTTGAGTCTTTGAGTGCCCAGTCGACTCTGTTGGTGCAGGACTTGCGCGAGCGCAGCCAAGAACTTCAGCGCCTGGGACAGGCGGCCACACAAGTGCAGACCACGATGCAGCGGCTAGAGCTGGCGCTGGTGGGGCCGAACCGAGTTCGCACCACGCCCTTGTTTGAGGACTTCAGCCAGGGGGCAAGGGCCGTCGAGCGGGCCGCGAACGATTTGGGTGAGCAGCCACAAAGCCTGATTTTTGGCCGTGCCCTGCCACCAGCGGGGCCGGGTGAGTCGGGCTTTGATGCCCGCAGCAAGAGCAGCCAAGCGGAGGCCTCGAGATGAGTTCAGAAAAGCACTTCATGGCTTCGGGAACTCGCCGCTTGGGTCTGAGCATGCTGCTCTGCTTGAGCGCTTGTTCCCTCAGCAAGCCCGAGCCCTTGCTCCTGTTTGACCTGGGTCCGACGCCCTCGGTGGTGTCGAGGGCCGCAAGCCCCGGCGCTTTGCCGCCAGTGCTTTGGGTGGACGTCAGCGCGCCAAGCTGGCTGGCGAGTACGGGCATTGCCTATCGGCTGGACTACGCCGATCCGCTGCGCCGCGAGGTTTACCGGGACAGCCGCTGGGCCGCGCCGCCCGCCGCCTTGCTGGCGGAGCGCCTTAGGCAGCGACTGGCGGCGGAATCGACGCCGGCTGCAACGCGCGCGGCAACTGTTCCCATGCCTTTGCGTCTGGAGCTGGAAGAGTTCGGCCAGAGCTTTGCCTCACCCAGCCAGTCACAGGTGCGCATTCGCGTGCGGGCCCGCTTCGGCGACGGGCCCACGCAGCGGCAGCAGGTGTTTGATTGGGCGCAGCCGGCGCCATCGGCCGATGCCCGCGGCGCGGTGCAGGGCCTGAGTCAGGCGAGTGATCAGCTGTTGGGGCAGGTGTTGGCTTGGCTGTCCAGCACCGCGGTGAACTAGCCGGCCGTGGCCGCCGCGCCCATGCGGTCAATGCGTTGGCGTACAAAGGCTTCGGCCAGATCGGACTCGGGCTGCAGGCGCTGGCCGATGTAGAGCTCTTTGCGGCGCTCGGCGATCTGCGTACTGAGGCGATTGAGCATCACCGTGAAAGGGTCCAGCCCCTTGGCCTCGGCCTTGCTGATGGCCTGCCAAAGCTGGTGCATCGGGTGTGCGTTCAAAGCCACCGTGTGGGCTTGCACCACCCGCAAGCGGCCTTGTACGACCTGTTCGCAGCGGCCCAGCCAGGTGCGCAAAGCATCGGCATTGCCACCGGTGACCCGCACCGGGTCTTCGCCTGCGGCCAGCAGCAACTGCTCCAGCTGCGCCCGGTTTTCCGCTGCATAAGCTTCATTCACCAGCATCATGCGTTGCTCGCGGGAGCGGCGATCACTGTCGTCGGAGGCAAAGTCCGGATGCAAACGCATGGCGGCGCGTCGGTACAGCGTCTTGAGGCTGGGCGGCGCGATTTCGGTCCAGCCGCCGGGCGGCTCGGGCGGCAGGGGCGTACCGGAGGGCAATTGCGGCAGCACCGGCATGGCGGTGGCTTGCGGGGCTCGCGGCGAGTGAGCGACGATGCCGTTGCGCCGCAGCGCCTCGGCCAAGTAATTGGTGGCGCAGTGCAGCTGCGACTCCAGCGCATCCAGCTCCAGATAAGCGGCTCCCAGGGTCTGCACATAGCGGTCGCAAAAGCGCTGGACCTGTGTACGCAGATCCACAAAGGCCTGCTCCTGCACCTGCAAATAGCGCTGCAACTCGCCCAGTTGCGAGCGGCGGCGTTCCAGCCCAAGCCTCGCAATCACTGTGTTTGTCATGAGCTTTGGCGTCCCCCTAGTCCTGGGCGCTATTGTGGCCTGCCTGCTGCGACGCTGAAAGTAGAAACAGCCCGCATGCGGGCTGTTTTTTCCTGGGGCAGATCCTGATCGCTCAGGGGCCTCGTTTGCTAGGCCTCAAGGTTGCGCGGCGGACGCGCTGCTGGCTGGGGCCTCGGCCATCGCAGGCGAGCTGGCGGTCATTGCTGCTGTGTGCGGCGCCGGATCGGCGGCCTTGTGCGCGCCGGTCTGCATCGGCAACAGCGGCACGATCAGCAAGGCCACGATATTGATGATCTTGATCAGCGGATTGACGGCCGGGCCTGCGGTGTCCTTGTAGGGGTCGCCCACGGTGTCTCCGGTAACAGCCGCCTTGTGCGCTTCAGAACCCTTGCCGCCATGGTGGCCGTCTTCGATGTACTTCTTGGCGTTGTCCCAGGCGCCGCCGCCGGTACACATCGAGATGGCCACGAACAGGCCGGTGACGATGGTGCCCATCAAAAGGCCGCCCAAAGCGGCAGGGCCGAGCAAGAGGCCCACGATCACCGGCACCACCACGGGCAGCAGCGAGGGGATGATCATTTCCTTGATGGCGGCGGTGGTCAGCATGTCGACCGCGGTGCCGTATTCGGGCTTGCCACTGCCGTCCATGATGCCCTTGATGTCGCGGAACTGGCGGCGCACTTCCACCACCACGGCCCCGGCGGCGCGGCCCACGGCTTCCATGGCCATGGCGCCGAACAGATAGGGGATCAGGCCGCCGATGAAAAGGCCCACGATCACCTTGGGGTCGCTCAGGTCAAAGGCCACATGCATGCCGCGCGCTTCCAGCGAGTGGGTGTAGTCGGCGAACAGCACCAGAGCGGCCAAGCCGGCCGAGCCGATGGCATAACCCTTGGTGACGGCCTTGGTGGTGTTGCCCACGGCGTCCAGCGGGTCGGTCACATCACGAACGCTGGCCGGCAACTCCGACATTTCGGCAATGCCGCCGGCGTTGTCGGTGATGGGGCCATAGGCGTCCAGCGCCACCACGATGCCGGCCATGCTCAACATCGAGGTCGCAGCGATGGCAATGCCGTAGAGGCCGCCCAAGTGGTACGCAGTCAAGATCGCCACGCAGACGAACAGCACCGGCCAGGCGGTGGAGCGCATGGATACGCCCAGGCCGGCAATGATGTTGGTGCCATGGCCGGTGGTGGAGGCTTGCGCGATGTGCTTGACCGGCGAGTACTGCGTGCCGGTGTAGAACTCGGTGACCCAAACCAGGGCTGCGGTCAACACTAGACCGACGGCGCATGCGCCGAACAGGCGGATGCGGGTGCCGGCGCCCAGGGCGTCATCGGGCACGACCGCATTGGTGACGAAGTAGAAGGCGATCAGCGAGAGCACGCCGGCGACGGCCAAGCCTTTGTAGAGCGCCGGCATCACGTTCTTCATGCCCGGCGAGGCCTTGACGAAGTAGCAGCCAATGATGGACGCGATGATGGACACGCCGCCCAACATCAGCGGGTAGAGGATGGCGGCCATCGGCGCGGCAGTCACCATCAGCGCGCCCAGGGCCATGGTGGCGATCAAGGTCACGGCGTAGGTCTCGAACAAGTCGGCGGCCATGCCGGCGCAGTCACCGACGTTGTCGCCCACGTTGTCGGCAATCACGGCCGGGTTGCGCGGGTCATCCTCGGGGATGCCGGCTTCCACCTTGCCCACCAGGTCAGCGCCGACGTCCGCGCCCTTGGTGAAGATGCCGCCGCCCAAACGGGCAAAGATCGAGATCAAGGAGGAGCCAAAGGCGAAGCCGAGCAGGGGCTTCAAGGTGGTCGGGTCGATCTTCTCGCCGCCGCTCAGAAACCAGAAGAACAGGCTAACGCCCAAAAGCCCCAGGCCCACCACCAGCATGCCGGTGATGGCGCCGCCCTTGAAGGCAACGTCTAGCGCTGGGCCAATGCCCTTGGTGGCGGCTTGCGCGGTGCGCACATTGGCGCGCACCGACACATTCATGCCGATGAAGCCACAAGCGCCGGAGAGCACCGCGCCCAAGACGAAACCGACGGCGGACATGGTGTCCAAAAAGACCGCAATAAGAATAGCCAGCACCAGGCCGACGGCGGCGATGGTTTTGTACTGCCTTGCCAGATAAGCGGCCGCACCCTGCTGGATGGCCGCGGCGATTTCCTGCATGCGGGCATTGCCCGCATCCTGACTCAAGATCCAACTTCTCTGAATGAAGCCGTACAAGACAGCTGCCAGGCCACAGGCCAGGGCGAAATACAGCGCCAAACTCGTCGACATGTACATGTCTCCTCTTGTTTTATCTGCCGTTGGTGAAGTGCGGATGCGGCCGGCTAACGAGATCAGCCCACGGTGAGTGAGGCTGGACGCAAGACGCGGGACGCTGGAATTGATGCTACGAGAAGGCAAGCCGGCAGCGCAATTGCGATTCGTGGGTGTTTACCCAGTGAATGCGGGTAAACGATGCGCTAGGTCAAGGCAGTTTTCCGCCCTGCGCGCCAGCCGCCCGTCAGTTTTGGGCAAGGCCTGCCCTTAGAATCCGGGTTTCCCCTCGTCGAGCCTATTCACCATGAGCCTGCACAACGTCACTCCCGGCGCCAAAGCGCCCGAACAGTTCAATGTCATCATCGAAATTCCGATGAATGCGGACCCGATCAAGTACGAGGTTGACAAGGAAACCGGCGCGATGTTCGTCGACCGGTTCATGACGACCGCGATGCACTACCCCTGCAACTACGGCTACATCCCCCAGACCCTGTCGGACGACGGAGATCCGGTGGACGTCTTGGTGATCACGCCCTTCGCGCTGACCCCTGGTGTGGTGGTGACCTGCCGCGCCATTGGCGTTCTGAAGATGGACGACGAAGCGGGCGGCGACGCCAAGCTGCTGGCCGTGCCCATCGACAAGATCTTGCCGATGTACCAGCACTGGCAAAAGCCTGAGGATGTGAACCCGATGCGCCTGAACGCCATCAAGCACTTCTTCGAGCACTACAAGGATCTGGAACCCGGCAAGTGGGTCAAGGTTCAAGGCTGGGAAGGCCCTGAAGCCGCCAAGGCCGAGATCTCCTCCGGCATTGCTGCCTACGCCAAGGCCCAGCAAGCCTGATCAGTTGCATCTCGTGTGCAGACAAGAGCGCCCCGCGCGAGCCGGGCGCTCTTTTTCATTTCAGGCCGAGCTTTGCTCGGTGGCTTTGAAGGGCAGATGGGACTCCAGCTCGTTCACATAGCCGCGCATGGCTTGGCCTTCTTGAGCCAAAAAGTCAGCCACCGCCTGGCTGAAGTCCGGATGGGCCAGCCAGTGGCTGGAAGATGTGCTCACCGGCAAAAGCCCGCGCGCCATCTTGTGCTCACCCTGGGCGCCGCCTTCAAAGCGCTCGTAGCCCTTGTCGATACACCAGGCCAAAGGCTGGTAGTAGCAGGCGTCGAAGTGCAGACAGGACACCGGCTCGGTGCAGCCCCAGTAGCGCCCGTAGGCTTGGCGGCGCTGCGGATCCACGGCGATCAATGAGGCGGCGACCCGCTGCTCGCCTCGTTTGGCAATGAAGAGCAGCCAGTGCGGTGCCATGCGCTGCGCCATCTGACCAAAGAATTCGTGGCTCAGATAGGGCGTGCTGTGGTGGGCGCGGTAGGTCAGCTGGTAGCAGTGATAGAAAAAGTCCCAATCGGCCTCGGTGATTTGAGGGCCTTCGCGGACTTCAAAAACAATGCCGGCCTCACGCACCCGACGCTGCTCTTGCTGGATCTTCTTGCGCTTGTCCCGCTGCATTGCGGCGAGGAATTCGTCAAAGCTTGCGAAGGGCAGAGGGCTGCGGTTTTGCCAGTGAAACTGCACGCCACTGCGTTGTAGCCACCGCTGGCTGTTGGCGGCTGCTAGGTCTGCGGCATCACCGAACAGCAGGTGCGCTGATGACAGTCCTTGCTGCTCTGCCAAGGCCTGCAAACCGCGCAAGAGCAATTCGCGGCTGTGGGCGTCTTGGGCCAGCAGCCGGCTGCCCGGCACCGGGGTGAAGGGCACGGCCACCAGCAGCTTGGGGTAGTAGGCCAGCCCATGGCGGCGGTAGGCATCGGCCCAGGCCCAGTCGAACACATACTCACCGTAGGAATGGCTCTTCAGATAGGCCGGGCAGGCGGCAACTAACTCATCACCTCGACTGAGGCTGAGGAACTGGGGCTGCCAGCCGGTCTCGGCCGTGGCGCTGCCAGACTCATGCAGGGCTTGCAAATACTCCAGGCGCATGAAAGGGCTGGGCGATGCCTGCTGCGCCAGCAGCGCATTCCAGGCCTCCAGCGGCAGCTCGCCCGGCTCGGTGTGAACCCGAATGACATAATCAGCCGAGCTGTTTTTCATCTTTGATTCTTCATCTCTACGTCATGCCCTTGATCGCCGCACTTGCCCAAATCAATGTCACTGTCGGTGATCTCGCAGGCAATGCGAAAAAAATTGTCGAGTTCGGTCGCCGTGCGCATGCGGCAGGCGCCCGGCTGCTGTTGACGCCTGAGCTGAGTCTGTGTGGCTATCCGCCGGAAGACCTGTTGCTGCGGCCGGCCTTTATGCAGGCTTGTGATGAGGCATTGCGCGGCATTGCCGAAAGCTTGGCGGATTGCGAGGGCTTGCATGTGGTGGTGGGGCATCCGCATCAAGAGCAGGGTCAGCGCGATCTTAGGTCCAAGAGTTGGGCCGTGCCGGCGCGTTTCAATGCAGCCTCAGTGCTGGCAGGGGGACAGGTCTTGCAGACCTATTGCAAGCGTGAATTGCCCAATTACCAAGTCTTTGACGAGCGCCGCTATTTCATCTCGGGCCGCGACGCGGGTGCTGCGCCAGTGGTGTTCGAAGTCGAGGGCCAGCGCTTTGGCTTGTTGATCTGCGAGGACGCTTGGTTCGACGAACCGGCCCGTGCCGCCAAGGCTGCGGGTGCGCAAGTGCTGTGCGTCTTGAATGCCTCGCCTTTCCATCTGGGTAAGGTGCAAGAGCGCGAGCAACGCATGGCGGAGCGCGCACGTGATGTGGGTTTGCCGCTGCTTTATGCCCATTTGGTGGGCGGGCAAGACGAGGTGGTGTTTGACGGCGCCTCTTTCGCCCTGGATGCGAGGGGCGAGTTGGCGGCGCGCGCGCCGGTCTTTGAGGAGGATTTGACGCTGATCGAACTTACGCCCGCAGGTGGCGTCAGCGGTCACATCGTGCCTTTGCCCAGCCTAGAAGCGCAGGCCTGGGCGGCGCTGGTGACCGGCGTGCGCGATTACATCGGCAAGAACGGCTTCCCCGGCGCCTTGATCGGCTTGTCGGGTGGCATTGATTCGGCCTTAGTATTGGCGGTGGCTGTGGACGCGCTGGGCGCCGACAAGGTGCGCACCGTCATGATGCCTTCGCCTTATACCGCCGATATCTCCTGGATCGATGCGCGCGATATGGCAGCGCGCCTGGGCGTGCGCTACGACGAAAAGTCCATCGTGCCCATGTTCGAGGCCTTCAACGCCAGCTTGGCGGATGAATTCAAAGGGCTGGCGCTGGATGCCACCGAGGAAAACATCCAAGCCCGCATCCGTGGCACTTTGCTGATGGCTTTGTCGAACAAGTTCGGCTCCATCGTGCTGACCACCGGCAACAAGAGCGAAATGGCCACCGGCTACTGCACCTTGTACGGCGATATGGCGGGCGGTTTTGCGGTCATCAAAGACGTGGCCAAGACCTTGGTGTTCCGTCTGGCGCGTTGGCGCAATCAGCAGCCGACGCTGCGCCTGGACGGCTCGGTGTTCACCACCGACCCGGTGATCCCTGAGCGCATCATCACCCGGCCGCCTTCGGCTGAATTGCGTCCTGACCAAAAAGACCAGGACAGCCTGCCGCCTTATGAGGTTTTGGACGCGATCTTGTCGCGCTATATGGAAGAGGATCAGTCCTTGGCGGAGATCGTGGCGGCGGGTTTTGACGAAGCCGATGTCGAGCGGGTCACTCGGCTGATCAAGATCAATGAATACAAACGCCGCCAGGCGCCGATCGGCATTCGCATCACGCACCGCGCTTTTGGGCGCGACTGGCGCTATCCGATTACATCGAAATTCCGTGCTTAAATCGCGGCCAAGTCCAGACCCTTTTCGGAGTTTTCCCCATGAAGCAGATCACCGCCATCATCAAGCCCTTCAAGTTGGATGAGGTTCGCGAATCCTTGGCCGAGGTCGGCGCATCGGGCTTGACCGTGACCGAGGTGAAAGGCTTTGGCCGCCAGAAGGGCCATACCGAGCTCTACCGCGGCGCTGAATATGTGGTGGACTTCTTGCCCAAGGTGAAGGTGGAAGTGGTGGTCAAGGACGACGATGTGGAGCGCTGCATCGACGCCATTCTGAAGGCCGCCAAGACCGGCAAGATTGGTGACGGCAAGATCTTCGTCACGCCGGTGGAGCAAGTGGTGCGTATTCGCACCGGTGAGACCGACGAAGAGGCGGTCTAAAGCCCTGGGGCAGCGCGAGTTATTGCAGGGCCAGGCGCTGCCAAAGCGCCGCGCCCCAAATGCCGGCGCTTAGCAGCAAGCTGAGCAGCACGGCTGCGCTGGCCAAGTCTTTGGCCCGCTTGGAGAGGTCGTGCAGTTCAAACGACACGCGGTCAATCGCCGCTTCGATGCCTGAGTTCAAGAGCTCAACAATCAAGACCAGCATCAAAGAGCCCAGCAGCAGGGCGGTCTGAACCCAGTCTCGGCCCAGCCAAAAGGCCAGCGGCGTGGCGACCACCAGCAGCCAGACTTCTTGCCTGAATGCGCTCTCTCCGGAGTAGGCAGCTCGTAGGCCGGCAAGTGAGTAGCCGGTGGCTCTCAGAATCCTGTCAAAGCCGGTGCGGCCTTTATAGGGATTGCTCATCGCTTCTTGGGGCGCTGCGTCGGTAGCTGCGTGATCAGCCGTGTTGCGCACAAAGCGTCATGCAAGAACTGCCGCTGTGGATGCAACAGGGCCAAGGCGGCATAGATCAGCACCCCGGCGATCATGCTGCCAAAGAGGGCTGCGGCGCCATGCAAGTCCATCAACCAGCCGAACAAGAGTGCCGGCAAGAACCACAGCCAGCTGAGCGCATAGCGCGCCAAGGCGCGGCCCTGAGTCAAGGCTTGACCCTGTGCATCCACGACGCGGATATGCCAGGCCTTCATGGCGACCGTTTGTCCGCCGTGCGTCCAGAACCAGCAAAAGTAGACCGCCAAGACGATGAACAAAAAGCCCTGCAAAGCATGTTGACCCTGCAGCGCATGGCGTTGTTGGGTGAGGGCTGAAAACAAATAGCCCGATATAAAAACGAGCCCGAATAGCAGCACGCCTTCGTAGATGAAGGCGGCCATGCGGCGGGCTAGGCCTGGGTAGTTCGGGGCGGCTGCGAGCGGCTGATCCGCTGAGTCTTGGGCAAGGGGCATCAGCTGGTCGGCTTCGTATCGATGTTGCGCTTCTTGGGCAGCAAGGTCTTGCTGTCCACCATTTCGGGCTGGGCCAAGATCTTGGTCTCGCCGGCTTGCTGATGGGCCGTCAGGAAGCGGCTGCTCGTCATCAAAACCGTGGTGGCGCCGGGCTTGGCTTGCAGCAGCGATGCCGCCACGGGTTTAGGCGCAAGGCCGGGTACCGACGCAGGAACCAGATTCGACTTGGCTTGGGTGGCGCTCACCGTACTCTTGCCGATGGCCGAGCTCAATAACTTGCTGCTTTGTTGTTCCTGCTTTTGCGCCGCTTTTTCGGCCAAATGCTGGCGCTGCTCGGCCGGAAGTGCCTGGTAAGCCTCCCATTTGGCTTGGCGGGCATCTGCATCGATCTTCTTTGCGACTTGGAAGCCAATTCGCGCTTCTTGCCTTTGGGCGGGGCTCAGTCGCGCCCAATCTCGCATGCGCTCTTGCATACGGCCCTGATCTTCCGGTGCCAGAGATGAAAAGCGGGTCGCCACTTCCAACCATTGGCTTTTTCGTGCGGCATCCAAGTCGTTCCAGTCGGCTTCCAGCGGCGCAAGAATTTGCCGTTGCGCCGGGCTCAAGGCGGGCCAATTCGGAGCAGGCAGCAAGCGTGCAGGCCCAGTGACAGCTGCGGCCGGTGTCGGCGCAATGGCTGCAGGTTTGGGTCTTGAAAGCTCGGCCGCCGGGCTCACGGCCGGCGGAGTGCTTGTTGCCGCACTGGCCGTAGCCTCGGCCGTCTGTGCCTCCTGCTGGCACCAAGCTGCAGAAACAAAAGCCAGGCCCAAGGTGGCAAGCAAGCCGTGGCTCCAGCGCTTATGCCTTGAGGCTACTGAATCCTTGAGGTTCAAAGACTTGCGCGCATCTCGCATGAACAAGCCGTCACTCTTGCTCATCGCTGAGGTATTCCTTGAAACCTGGGTCGCTATAGGCCGCAGGCGGCAATTTGTCGGAAAGCAAGCCGGTATCCAGTTCCGCTGCGGCGAGCACTTGCTCGTACCAATGGCTTTGCTGAATCAGCCACATGCCCAGCACCAAAAGGAGCAAGGGAAACAGAGTGCTGAACTTTTGCCAACGTGGCGTTGAGCTTTGGCCCAAGACCAGGGAGGGTCCGGCGCCCATGACCACCGTATTTGGTGCGGCCTGCACTTGTGCGGTGCGGGCGCTGCGCGCCTTGAGCAGCGCTTGCTCGCGCGCGAAGCGAAGGCGCTCCGACACGCCATCCGGCAGGGAATCGCTTTGTTCACTCAAACCAGCGGCCACGCGCAAGCCAAAACGGGTCGCCTGAGTGTTCAGGCGGGTCTGTGCGTCTTGTGCAAACTGCGCTTTGTATGACTCATTCATAGCGTGATCCCCTTGGCCTTCAGTGATTTTGCCAATGTGTGCGTGGCTCGAGAACAGTGGGTTTTTACACTGCCTTCGGAGCATCCCATGACAATTGCCGTCTCTGCGACGTCCATCTCCTCCCAGTAACGCAGCAGGAAGGCTTCGCGTTGACGTGCGGGCAACTCGGCAACTTCTGATTCGATAACCTGCAATATCTGTGCCCGGGAAACCTCGTCGGCAGCACTCAGTGCACCGAGGGCGCCGTCCTGGCTTTCCAGCATCTCCAAGAGGTTGAAATCACCGTCTGGATCGCTGGAGTCAAAGTCCGACATGTTTTGCATGACGGCACTGCGCACCTTTTTTCGCCGGAACCAGTCCATGGTGGCGTTGGAAAGGATGCGCTGAAACAACAGCGGCAATTCAGCTGCCGGGCGATCGAAGTATTTTTCCGCCAGCTTGATCATGGCGTCTTGCACGATGTCCAGGGCCGCATCGTCGTCGCGAACCATATAGGCGGTGCGCTTGAAGGCCCGTCGGTCGACCGTGCGTAGAAAATCGTTGAGTTCTTTGTCGGTGGCCAAGGAGGGTGCGGGACGGGCCCGATGCAGGCAAAACAGCGCGAATTATTGCATTGTGGGAGCGCACTCTAGTCGTCTTGCACGAATGCTTGCAAACTCCAGTGCATAATGCTGCTTCGCACAATGAACATCTGGTCTCAGTTTGGCCGCCCGACCGGGGCACCATCTCTTTGATCGCGCAGGTTCCGAGTCCACCTCACAAGGGTGCGAGTAGGAGCACCAATGGTTTTTCGTTAGAGAAATTCACAAAGGTTCGAAATGGACATGTCTAGCGCGGAAGTCAAGCGTGCCCACGCGGCACAGCCTCATTCCCAAAGTAATTCTTCTTCCTCTGAGCTGAATGGCTCCGAGATCTTGGTTCGTTGCCTGCAAGCCGAAGGTGTTCAATACCTTTGGGGCTATCCAGGCGGCGCAGTGCTCTATATCTACGACGCACTGTACAAACAAGAAACCATCCAACACGTTCTGGTGCGTCACGAGCAGGCGGCTGTGCATGCCGCTGACGGTTATGCCCGCGCCACTGGCGATGTGGGTGTGGCTCTGGTGACCTCGGGTCCGGGTGTGACCAATGCCATCACTGGCATTGCCACCGCCTATATGGATTCCATCCCCATGGTGATCGTGACCGGCCAAGTGCCCACGCCCGCCATCGGTCTGGATGCCTTCCAGGAGTGCGACACCGTTGGCATCACTCGCCCCATCGTCAAGCACAACTTCCTGGTGAAGGATGTGCGCGATCTGGCGATGACGATGAAAAAGGCCTTCCACATTGCCCGCACCGGCCGTCCCGGTCCGGTGGTGGTGGACATCCCCAAGGATGTCTCGATGGCCAAGTTGGGCTCCGCTTTTGAGTACCCGCGCCATGTCGAGATGCGTTCCTACAACCCGGCGCGCAAGGGTCACTCGGGTCAGATTCGCAAGGCGGTGCAACTGCTCTTGCAGGCCAAGCGGCCCTATATCTATTCCGGCGGCGGCGTCATCCTCGGCGAAGCCTCGGCCGAGTTGCGTGAGTTGGCCAATCTGCTCGGTTATCCCTGCACCAATACCTTGATGGGCCTGGGGGCCATCGCCTCCAGCGATCCCAAATTCCTGGGCATGCTGGGCATGCACGGCACTTACGAGGCCAATATGACCATGCAGCACTGCGATGTGTTGCTGGCCGTCGGTGCTCGATTTGATGACCGCGTGATCGGCAACCCCAAGCACTTCGCCCAGGTCGAGCGCAAGATCATCCATGTGGACATCGACCCCTCTTCGATCTCCAAGCGGGTGCGGGTGGACATCCCCATCGTCGGTGACGTGAAGGATGTGCTGCAGGAACTGATCTTCCAAATCAAGGAAGCGCAGGCCAAGCCTGATTCGGACTCCATCAATGCTTGGTGGAGCCAGATCAATGAGTGGCGCCGCCGTGAATGCCTGGCCTACAAGACGTCCAGCGATGTCATCAAGCCGCAGATGGTGGTCGAGACCTTGTGGAACCTGACCAAGGACCGCGACACCTATATCACCTCGGATGTGGGGCAGCACCAGATGTGGGCGGCTCAGTTCTATCGCTTTGAAGAACCGCGTCGTTGGATCAACTCCGGCGGGCTGGGCACCATGGGCGTGGGCTTGCCTTATGCCATGGGCATCAAGCTGGCCAAGCCCGAGTCGGACGTCTTCTGCGTCACCGGCGAAGGCTCTATCCAGATGTGCATTCAGGAACTCTCAACCTGCTTGCAGTACAAGACACCGGTCAAGATCGTCTCCTTGAACAACCGCTACCTGGGCATGGTGCGGCAGTGGCAAGAGCTCGACTATGGCAAGCGCTACTCGCACAGCTATATGGAAGCGCTGCCTGACTTCGTCAAGCTGGCCGAAGCCTATGGCCATGTGGGCCTGCTGGTGGAGAAGCCCGGCGATGTTGAAGGCGCTTTGAAAGAAGCGATTCGCCTGAAGGACCGCACGGTCTTTCTCGACATCCGCACCGATCCGACCGAGAACGTCTGGCCCATGGTCCAGGCGGGCAAGGGTATTTCGGAAATGCGTCTGGGGTCTGAGGACCTGTGAGGAGCTGAAGTCAGGCCTGTTGCCTTGGCGTTACCGCGCCGGGTGATGGGTCTGGCGGATTCGCCTTATTCAGCCTTGACCATAGTCCAGACATCCCTCCCATCGAATAGCGTGGCCAAGAGTCTGCAGTTACCGCTGCCGGCTTGAAGAGCGCGAAGGACGAGACCCCCATGAAGCACATCATTGCATTGCTGATCGAGAACGAGCCGGGCGCGCTGTCGCGCGTGGTGGCGCTGTTCTCGGCCCGTGGCTACAACATTGAGAGCCTGACCGTGGCGCCGACCGAGGACCCCTCGCTGTCGCGCATGACCATCGTCACCACCGGCTCGGATGAGGTGATCGAGCAAATCACCAAACACTTGAACCGTTTGATCGAGGTGGTCAAGGTGGTGGACCTGACCGAAGGCAATTACACCGAGCGTGAGCTGATGCTGATCAAGGTGCGTGCCGTCGGCAAGGAGCGCGAAGAAATGAAGCGCACCGCCGACATATTCCGTGGCCGCATCATCGATGTGACCGAGAAGACCTACACCATCGAGTTGACCGGCGACTCTTCCAAGCTCGACGCCTTCATCGATGCGATTGACCGCGCCTCGATTCTTGAGACCGTACGCACCGGCACCAGCGGCATTGGCCGCGGCGAGCGCATCTTGCGCGCCTGATGAATCACCCCCGAAGCGCTTCGCGCTCCCCCTCGAGGGGGCGAGCCCTGTGGCCCGGCAAAGCCGGTTTCACGGGCTCCGCTTGGATCGACCGTGTCGCGTGACGAAGCCGCATCACATACCAACCCACACCTAGTTTTTTCCTGGAGCACGATATGAACGTTTTTTACGACAAGGACGCTGACCTGAGCCTGATCAAGGGCAAGAACGTCACCATCATCGGCTACGGCTCACAAGGCCATGCCCACGCACAAAACCTGAACGACAGCGGCGTCAAGGTCACCGTCGGTCTGCGCCGTAACGGCGCCTCCTGGGCCAAGGCTGAGAACGCCGGCCTGAAGGTTGCCGAGATCGCCGAAGCCGTGAAGGCCGCCGACGTGGTCATGATCTTGCTGCCCGACGAACAAATCGCTGACGTCTACAAGAACGAAGTCGAGCCCAATATCAAGCAAGGTGCTTCTTTGGCTTTCGCTCACGGCTTCAATGTGCACTACGGTCAAGTCACGCCCCGCGCTGACCTGGACGTTTGGATGGTGGCGCCCAAGGCTCCCGGCCACACCGTGCGCGGCACCTACGCCCAGGGCGGCGGCGTGCCTCACCTGATCGCCGTTTACGCCGACAAGTCGGGCAAGGCGCGTGATCTTGCGCTGAGCTATGCCTCGGCCAACGGCGGCGGCAAGGCTGGCATTATCGAGACCAACTTCCGCGAAGAAACTGAAACCGACTTGTTCGGCGAGCAGGCTGTTCTTTGCGGTGGCGCGGTGGAACTGATCAAGGCAGGTTTCGAAACCCTGACTGAAGCCGGTTATGCGCCTGAAATGGCCTACTTCGAGTGCTTGCACGAGCTGAAGCTGATCGTTGACCTGATTTATGAAGGCGGCATCGCCAACATGAACTACTCGATCTCCAATAACGCCGAGTATGGTGAGTACGTGACTGGCCCGCGCGTCGTCACTGAAGCCACCAAGAACGCGATGCGCCAGTGCCTGAAGGACATCCAGACCGGCGAATACGCCAAGAGCTTCATCCTGGAAAACAAGGCCGGCGCTCCGACCTTGCTGAGCCGCCGTCGCCTGACCGCTGAGCATCCGATCGAGCAAGTGGGTGAGAAGCTCCGTGCCATGATGCCTTGGATCAAGAAGAACCGTCTGGTGGACCAGTCCAAAAACTGATTTTTGAGCTGAGCCTCCAAAGCCGCGCAACGAACAGCTGCGCGGCTTTTTTATTGCCTGCCTGTTGTATCCTCCCGCCCCATGAGTGATTCCAAAAACAAGACCCGTCCAGAGCTATTGGATGACGATGAAGACGGCGTGCCGGAAGCACCTCGTCCACGTCGCAAGGGCATCTATGTGCTGCCCAATGCGATCACCTTGGCGGCGCTGTTCTCGGGCTTTTATGCCATCGTGATGGCCATGAATGGCCGCTTTGAAGTGGCTTGCATCGCAATTTTTTGTGCCGCTGTACTGGATAGTCTGGATGGCCGGGTGGCACGCATGACCAATGCGCAAAGCGCATTTGGCGAGCAAATGGACAGCCTGTCCGACATGGTCAGCTTTGGTGCCGCGCCCGCTTTGATCGTCTACATCTGGGCTTTCAAAGATATGGGCAAGCTGGGTTGGATCCCGTCCTTTGTTTACATCTCCGGCGCGGCACTTCGCTTGGCACGCTTCAATGTCAATATCGGCGTGGTCGATAAGCGCTTTTTCCAAGGGCTGCCCAGTCCGGCGGCAGCGGCGGTGGTGATTGGCATGATCTGGGCCTTTGACGACGCGGGCTTTGCTCATGTCACCCGCACACCTTGGGTGGTCTGGACGGCGTTTGGTCTGACCTTGTTTGCTGGCTTGTCCATGGTGACGAATGCACCGTTCTATAGTTTCAAGGTTGTTGGTGCTCGGCGCACTGTGCCCTTTGTGGTTTTGGTCGCCATCGCCCTGGCCATCGTGCTGATCAGCCAGAACCCTCCGCTGGGCTTGTTTGCAATTTTCTGTGCCTATGCTTTGTCGGGTTATGTGGTCTATTTCTGGCGCAAGGCCAAGGGCCGCCCCGTCAGCATGATCGCCACGTCGACCGATGAGCCCGATGAAAAGGGCTTGCACCAGTGAGCTTGGGCTCGCTGCCGTGCTATATTGAAGTCATGACGTTTTCAATCGCATCTGCGCTGCTGCTACTAGCCATCGAGCCCCGGGCCCGCTGATCGCACACGTCAAAAGATTTCTGCATCAAAGGCCCGCCGAGCAAAGCTCCGCGGGCCTTTTTGTTTTTCAACCTGGCCTTTTTGGAGATTCCCATGGCTGATCAGTTGATCATCTTCGACACCACCTTGCGTGACGGCGAACAATCGCCCGGCGCTTCGATGACGAAGGACGAAAAGCTGCGCATTGCGCGCCAGCTGGAGCGACTGCGTGTGGACGTCATCGAGGCCGGCTTCGCAGCATCCAGCAACGGAGACTTTGAAGCGGTCAAGGCGATTGCCGATGCGGTGCGTGAGAGCACCATCTGCTCGCTAGCGCGTGCCAATGATCGTGACATCGCGCGTGCCGCCGAGGCGCTCAAAGGTGCAGCGCGTTCGCGCATTCACACCTTCATTGCCACCAGCGAACTCCATATGGAGAAGAAGCTGCGTATGACGCGCGAGCAGGTGCTGGAGCAGGCTATTCAGGCCGTGCGTTTTGCGCGTAACTTGACGGATGACATCGAGTTTTCGCCCGAGGACGGCTACCGCTCTGATCCGGACTTCTTGGCCCGCGTGGTCGAGGCGGTGATCAAAGAGGGTGCGCGCACCATCAATATTCCCGACACCGTGGGCTATGCGATCCCCGAGTTGTACGGCAACTTCATCCGCACATTGCGTGAGCGGGTGCCGAACTCTGATCAAGCTATTTGGTCTGTGCATTGCCATAACGATCTGGGCATGGCGGTGGCCAATTCCTTGGCCGGTGTGCAGATCGGCGGTGCACGCCAGATCGAGTGCACCATCAACGGCCTGGGCGAGCGTGCCGGTAACTGTTCGCTGGAAGAAGTGGTGATGGCGGTGAAAACGCGCCGCGACTACTTCGGGCTGGACGTCAAAATCGACGCCACCCAGATCTTGCCGGCCTCGCGCTTGGTTTCGCAGACCACCGGTTTTGTGGTGCAACCAAACAAGGCGGTGGTGGGGGCCAATGCCTTTGCTCACGCGTCCGGCATTCACCAAGACGGCGTTCTGAAGGCGCGTGACACCTACGAAATCATGCGAGCTGAGGACGTGGGCTGGAGCGCCAACAAGATCGTGCTGGGCAAACTCAGTGGCCGCAATGCTTTCAAACAACGTTTGCAGGAGTTGGGCATCGCCTTGGAGTCGGAGGCCGAAGTCAATGCGGCTTTCGTGCGCTTCAAGGATCTGGCCGACCGCAAGAACGAGATCTTCGATGAAGACATCATCGCTTTGGTGATGGATGAGTCGGTGACGGCCGAGCAGGAGCACTACCGCTTGGTGGCCATGTCGCAGCACTCGGAAATGGGTGAGCGGCCGCACGCCAGCGTGGTCTTTGCAGCCGGCGGCGTGGAGCACCGGATGGAGAGCGATGGCAACGGTCCGGTGGATGCGGTTCTAAGAGCCATCGAGTCGGCCGTGCAAAGTGGCGCCGAGATGTTGCTCTATTCGGTCAATGCCATCACCGGCGGCAGCACAGAATCGCAGGGCGAAGTGACAGTTCGTCTGCAGCAGGCGGGGCGGGTGGTCAATGGTGTCGGGGCCGATCCCGATATTGTTGTGGCCTCGGCCAAGGCATATTTGAGCGCCTTGAACAAGCTGCAAAGCAAGATGGAGCGGGTGGCGGCTCAGGGTTGAGAGGGTGATGCGTCCCGATCTGAGTCACTTTTTTGCTTGGATCGTGGGTGCGACCTTGGGTCTCCGGCGATTGGAAACACTTGCCTTAATCGAAGTTCAGCTTGAAGAGCCTCATCTAAGCATTTGATCTTGCTAGTATTTTCCATATCACCTACACTGCAACTCAGTAGCTGGGGCCCGGATTGAAGACTTTTTCATCTTTTTTGACATCGATTGCTTTGGGCTCGGCGCTCGTGCTGGTGGGCTCGCTGGCCTCTTTGCAGGACGCAAGCGCCGCAACGCCCAGTAAACCGGCCAAGCATGCCAAGGCAAGCGCCGCCAAGCAGGCGCCCTCCAAAACCGTCCGGAATGCCAAGCCAGCCGCTCGTTCAACACGCAAGTCGGTGGTGCTCGCAGCGTCTGCCGGCGCCGCCGTGGTGGCCGCCAAGCCGACTTTTGGTCAGCTGTATGGCCTGCATGAAGAGAAAGACCCGCTGGACCTGAAGTCCAGTGTGGCCTTGGTCGTTGACCAAGACACCAATGAAGTCTTGTTCGCCAAAAACTCGCAAGCGGTGCTGCCGATTGCGTCCATCACCAAGCTGATGACGGCTTTGGTGGTGGTGGAAGCGAACCAGTCAATGGATGAGAAGCTGACCATCACCGATGAAGACATCGATTCGGAAAAAGGTACGCGCTCGCGCCTGACGGTTGGCACCACGCTGACTCGCGGCGAGATGATGCATCTGGCTTTGATGTCCTCAGAAAACCGCGCGGCGAATGCCTTGGGGCGTCACTATCCGGGCGGCTTGGAAGCCTTTGTGCCGGCCATGAATCGCAAAGCCCAGGCCTTGGGCATGCACGACACGCACTATGTGGAGCCGACCGGTTTGTCGAGCCGCAATCAGTCCAGTGCCAAGGATTTGGCGGCGCTGGTGAAGGTGGCACATGGCTTTCCTCTGCTGCGGGAGTTGTCCACCTCGCGTGAATATCAAGTGGCTCTGGGTCGCCGCCAAGTCGCGTTTCATAGCACCAATGGTCTTTTGAGCAGCCCGTCTTGGGACATTGGTCTGCAAAAGACGGGCTTCATCAACGAGGCCGGGCGTTGCCTGGTGATGCAGGCTCGTATGGCCGGTCGCAAGCTCATCATGGTCTTCTTGGACTCGACCGGTAAGTACTCGCGGATTGGCGATGCCGAGCGGATTCGCAAATGGATCAGCAGCAACCCTTCGGCATTGGCTCAGCCCTTGAAAGTGGCGAGCTGATTGAGCTTGCTGTGGGGCTACCCAGCCTTTAAAAAGAAAACGCGCTCAAGGAGCGCGTTTCTTGTTTCTGGAACGCTGCTTTCAATTCAGCCGCGGTAACCCAAGGCTGCTGAGATCTGCGCGACGGTTTCCTTCAGCTTTTGCAGCCAGGATTCTTCTAAACGATCGGCCGGCGCTGAGATGGACAGTCCTGCAATCAGTTTGGCCTGGTCGTCATAAATGCCGGCGGCCATGCAGCGCACACCCAGTTCAAGTTCCTCGTCATCACGCGCCACACCGCGTTGCCGCACCAGAGCCATTTCACGCTCCAGAGCCGAGATGTCGGTCAGGCTGTTGCGGGTATGGCCGGCCAAGCCTGTGCGGGTGGCATAAGCACGCACCCTTAGCGGGTCGTCGCTGGCCAGGAAGAGCTTGCCCACTGAGGTCAGGTGAAGCGGCGCGCGGCCGCCCACGGCGCGCACCACCTGCATGCCCGATCGCTCGCTGTAAGTGCGTTCGATATAGACAATTTCATCGCCCTGGCGGACCGACAGATTGACGGGCTGGTGGGTGAATTTGTGCAACTCGCGCATCGGTGCCAGTGCCGCATCGCGAACATCAAGCCGTGCCTTGACCAGATTGCCCAACTCCAACATGCGCATGCCGAGGCGATAGCTGCCCGCTTCAGGTCGATCGACGAATCGACCCAAGGCCAGATCGTTCAGAATGCGGTGGGCGGTGGATGGGTGCAGGCCGGTGCTGGCGCTGATGTCTTTCAGCGAGACGGGATCCTGATGGCTGGCCAGAACGTCCAGCAGTGAAAACATGCGCTCCAGAACCTGGATGGCAGGTGTTTGACCCTCTTTGTTTTTCATAGCTTCATTGTGCTGGAGATTGTTTTGTTTTGCATCGTGAAAAATAGGTTCATCGCTCGATTGGGTCTCGGCCGCGCAACAGGCGTCGAGCTTCGCCCCCAGATGCATGGACCGAAACAGATCGTTAGAGCGGCTTTTGCCGGGGCGCGGCAATGCAACTGGCGCGTTTTGTTGGGCTTCGCTCTATCCCTTCATTGGGCTGTTGCGGTGCAGGCTCAAGAACACTCGACACCTTCAGCGTCCACAGCCGCTGCATCGGCGCCACCGGTGGCGCAAAGCGCTCCCACCTGGTTGCGCATGCCCCGCCTGCAAGGTCGCTTGACGGCGGCTGATCTGGGGCTGCTGATCAATACTGCGGACCCCTATTCGGTGGCGATCGGTGAGTACTACGCCGAGCGGCGTGGCATTCCCGAGCAAAACATTCTGCGCGTCAAGTTGCCTGTCCGTGCCAGCTTGAATGCCGCGGAGTTCGCTTCCCTGCAAGCACAGATTCAAGACCAGCTAGGCGCGCATATTCAAGGTCTGGCCATGGCTTGGCGACAGCCTTATGCGGTTGAATGCAACGCCATCACTGCGGCGGTGGCGATGGGCTTTCAGCCGGAGATCTGTGCACAGTCTTGTGCGCCGACAAAACCCTCTCCGTACTTCTCATACACGGGTTCGCGTCCGTTCAGTGATTTGGGCCTGCGGCCTGCCATGTTGCTGGCGGCGCGCAGTGTTGAGGCGGGCAAAGCCTTGATCGATCGCGGTATCGCCTCGGATCAAAGCCTGCCGTCCTTTTCTGCGGCGCATGCCTACTTCGCCAGCACGCCTGATGTGGCGCGGAACGTCAGGGCAAGCCTTTTCCCTCCGGATACTTCACTTCGGCCCTGGGGCTTGCAGACAAAGCGAGTCTCCAGTCAAGCATTGCCGGTCTTGCAGCGGACCCTGATTTATCAAACTGGCCTGGTGCGCGTCGACGGTTTGGCTGCTGTGGATTGGCTGCCCGGCGCTTTGGCCGATCACCTGACTTCATTTGGCGGCTTGCTGGAGGCCAGCAGCCATGAGGGGCAGATGAGCGCCTTGGATTGGCTGGAAGCCGGTGCAACGGCCAGCTATGGCACTGTCAGTGAACCCTGCAATCACCGCCAAAAGTTTCCGCATCCGCAAGTGCTCTTGCTCAGCTATGTGCAGGGGGTGACGGCCTTGGAGGCTTACTGGCACAGCGTGGCGTGGCCCGGGCAGGGCGTGTTCATCGGCGAGCCTTTGGCCGCGCCTTTTGCTTCTCCGTTTGCGGTGGGTTCGCCCACCAAACTTAGCGCGCCCTAGACCTGAAGACAGGCGAGCGCCGCGTTCTTGCCAGCGCGTACCGCGCCTTCCAAGGTGGCTGGGTAGGGGCCAGCAATATAGTCGCCGGCCGCCCATAGGCCCCGGGCAACTTGAATGCCCGGGCGTTGCAGGCCGGGGGTGCAGGCAAAGGTGGCGCGCTTTTCTGCCAGCACCCGGTAAACCTCGGGGGAACAGCGCCAATTGAATGCTTGCAGGGCTTGCTGAAGCGTCGCAGCGCCTGTTTCCTTCAGGCCCTGTGCCACCCAATCCGACGCGCCGCTGATGACAAAAGCGAAGAGTCCCGGGGCGTGGCCCAAGGCTCCGAGGTCAAAAGCGAATTGCGCCGGTGCGTCCGGGCCTTCGTTCAGCGCCACCATCGCCGCGGGCAAGGCGCTGCCTGGCGCGCGCAAGTACACGGTGACGATGGGCTCAAAATGCAGGGCTTGGGCGGCTTGTGCCCATGCGGGCGCCCAGGGCTCGGCCAGCTTGGCGGCTTGCAAGGACGTGCAGGCCAAGACCACTTGGTCGAAGCACTGAGTTTCTCCCTGCGGCGCGCCCGAGATCTCAAGATGCCAAGCGTCAGCCGCTTGCTTCAAGGTGTGGACTCGGGTGCCGAGAAAGATCTGTGTGCCGCGCACGCGCAGCCATTGCTGTGCCGGCTCCGCCAATAGCTCGCTCAAGTCGCGCCGAGGCAATAAGAGATCCGCGCTTCCTCGGCCGCTGAACAAAGCATCGTGCAAAACGCGCAGGAAAACCTCAGCGCTGGCTTGGCTGGAGGGTGTGTTCAGGGCGGCCACGCACAGAGGATCCATCAGCTCTTGGCGAACGATGCTGGGCAGACCCGCGCACAGCTGGGCCACGCTCAACTCGGGCTTGCAGCGAAAGCCCTGCAACAGCCACACAGTGGCGCGCGCCAGCAGTTGCAAGCGAGCAGACAGATGCCAGGTCTTGTAGCTCAAGATGCCTCGCACAAAACTGAGCAAGGGCGGGCCAGGCGGCAGACTCAAGCCTTCATGGTCGGGATAGCGCAAGCGCAAAGGCTGGCGCAACAAGCTCTGCTCGAGATTGACGCCCAGCTTGCGCATCAGCCCCAGGCTTTCGGTGTAGGCGCCGATCAGGATGTGCTGGCCATTGTCCAGGCGGTATTCGCCTGGCCCTTCTTGAAGGCTGCGGGCCCGTCCGCCCAGCTGCTGGGCCATCTCGAAGACCGTGACCTGATGGCCCGCTTCGCAGAGATTAACTGCCGCAGCCAAGCCGGCCCAACCGCCGCCGATGACCGCAATTCGCTGCTTGCTTGCTGGGCTCAACGCCCGGCCCAGTTGGTGCGCATGGCGATCCAGAGTTTGCGCACAGGCGTCAGGGCAATGCGCTGTTCCAGGACGCGAAAGCCTTCCGCTTCGATTTCTCGCAAGAGGGCACGGTAGATATTGGCCATCATCAGACCGGGCTTCTGGGCTGCGCGGTCAACCTCTGGCAATAGGGCAAAGGCCTCGTCGTACAGACGATGCGCGCGCTCGGCCTGGAACTTCATCAAGGCCGTGAAGCGTTCGCTATAGCCCCAGGGGCTTTGTCTGCGCAGAATTTCATGGGCTTTGACATCGAACTGTTGCAGCTCAGAGATCGGCAGGTAAATGCGACCACGCCGTGCGTCATCGCCCACGTCGCGGATGATATTGGTCAGCTGCATCGCTTGTCCCAGCTTGTGGGCGTAGCTGATGGTGTCGGCTTGACTCCGTCCAAAGATGGACGAGGCCACCTCGCCCACCACGCCCGCCACCAGATGGCAGTAGCGCTGCAGGCCGGGATAGTCGAGGTGGCGGGTCTGCTCTAGGTCCATTTGGCAGCCGTCAATCACGGCATGCAAATGCTCGAGTCGAATGTCGTAGAGGGCCACGTGAGGCATCAAGGCACGCATCACCGGATGTTGCGGCTGGCCCGCAAAAGCCGCGGCGCTCTCTTTGCGCCACCAAGCCAACTTGGTGGAGGCAACGCCCAGGTCGGCAATTTCGTCCACCACATCGTCAACCTCTCGGCAAAAGGCGTAGAAGGCGGTGATGGCGGCGCGACGCGGCGCCGGCAGGAATAGAAAGGCGTAATAAAAGCTCGAGCCACTTTTGGCCGCTTTGTCCTGCACATACTGCTCGGGACTCACAAACTCTCCTCTGAAATCGGGGCGGCCTTCATTGCCTTCATTGCTAGGGCTCGCCAGAGCAGGATGGGCGCATCGGTGCCCTGAAGGCGAGGGCGGTGAGTGAGGCTGGCATATTGCATGGCGCGGATTTTCGCAAGAATTCGCAGGCCCCCTTGAACCACCAGGCGCAATTCCCATCCGGCGCGACCCGGAACTCGGTGCACCAAGGGCGCGCCCTCATGCATCAGGGCCTCGGCCCAGACGCACAACTGCTGGATCATGGCGCGCGCGGCTGCGCTGTCTTTGCAGGCCAGCATGGCTTCGCGGCTGACCCCAAACTGCAAGAGTTCGGTTTGCGGCGCGTAAACGCGGCCGGCTGGCCCGTCGCGGCTGAAGTCTTGCCAGAAGTTGATCAGCTGCAAGCTGCTGCAAATAGCGTCCGACTGCTGCAAGGCGAGCGCATCGTTGACCCCATACAGATGGAGCAGCAAGCGCCCGACGGGGTTGGCTGAGCGTCGGCAGTAGTCCAGCAACTCGTCTCGATTGGCATAGGAGGTTTTGTGCAGGTCTTGCTCAAAAGCGTCCAGCAGATCGTGCAGCAGGCTCAAAGGCAATTGATGCGTTCGCAGGACTGCGGCCAGCGGCTGAAAGACCGATGCTGACCAGCGCGGCGAGGCCGACTTGCCACTCGCAATGGCCGTCAAATCGGCGCGATAGGCTTGTAAATCTTGCAAACGCTGCTCGGCCGTGGCTTCGCCTTCGTCGGCCAAATCATCGGCCGTTCTTGCAAAGTGATAGATGGCCGCCACGGCGGGGCGCAAGTGCCTCGGGCAAAGCACAGAGGCCACAGGAAAGTTTTCGTAATGTTCTATGCTCACGGCCCGCATTGTGGGTGCACTTGTGCTCGCCGTTTGGTGGGAGGGCTTCAGTCGAAGAATTTGAGCTTGTTTGGCTTGGTTTTCCGCCAAGCTGGATTCAGCCGCCGTGCGAAGCTCTGTGAGCCTGCTTGGGCCCTTTGGGCTTGATTTGACACCGTTTGCTGGCTTGCATACATTACTGACCAATCGGTCAGTAACGAGCTGGGCGACGATAGGCCGTGGCCGCTCGGCAAGAGCGAGAAGTGGTTTCGGCTGTCGATGGCATTGATATTTCCAAGGTTTCTCATGCATCAAAACCTATCCCGAGCCCTTGTGCTGGCGCCCGTTTTGGCCCTGCTCGCGGCTTGCGGTCGCCAGGAAGCGGCGCCCGAACCTGAGCGCGCGGTCCGAACCTTGGTCCTGAAGGCCGAATCGGCCGGGATGAGCCATGAGTACGCTGCCGAAGTTCGTGCGCGGACCGAGTCGCGCCTGTCCTTCCGGGTCGGCGGCAAGATCTTGACTCGCAAAGTGAATGTGGGCGACTCGGTCAAGCCCGGCCAAGTGCTCGCTCAGTTGGACCCCCAGGACTTGATGCTGTCACAAGAAGCAGCCCGTGCGGGTGTATTGGCCGCACGCACCACACGTGATCAGTTGGGCGCTGAGTTCAAGCGTTTCATTGAGTTGCGAGAGCAGGGCTTCATCAGCGCTGCGGAATTGGAGCGTCGCGAGAGTGCATTCAAGACCGCCCAAGCGCAACTGGAACAAATGAAAGCGCAGGCCAGTGCGCAAACCAATCAAGCCGGCTACGCCCAATTGGTGGCTGATGCAGCTGGCGTGGTCACCGGCGTGGAAGCCGAGCCTGGCATGGTCGTGGCCGCCGGTACGCCAGTTGTGCGCGTCGCCCAAGACGGCCCGCGCGATGTGGTGTTCTCTGTGCCGGAAGATCAGTTATCTGCAGTTCAAAGCTATGCAGCCAAGCCGGGTGCGCTGACGGCACGACTTTGGGGTGCCGACAAGAGTGCAGCGCAGCCGGTGAGTCTGCGTGAAGTGCCGGCGGCGGCGGACCCAATCACCCGCACTTTCTTGCTCAAGGCCGATGCCGGCCACTTGCAAGCCAAGCTGGGGCAGACGGCCACGGTCACGATTGAAGCGCCTCGCCAGAAGCAAGCGATCAAACTGCCCCTGGCGGCTATTCTGCAGCAGCAGGGCCAAAGCACGGTGTGGGTCTTGGATCCCGCGCAAATGATGCTGAAGTCGCAAGTGGTGCAAGTCGGTGGTGCCGATGGCAATGAAGTCCTGATTGCCGGTGGCTTGAACCCCGGCCAGGAAGTGGTGGTTGCGGGTGTTCATGTGCTCAAGGTGGGGCAACGTGTGAAGCGTTACCAAGAGGGCTCAGCGGCAGCCGCCCCCTCGGCTTCTGCGGCGAAGCACTGAGCGCGGGACGAGCATGAGCATCAATCAAGACAAGGCCCATGGCGGCAGTCGATTCAATGTATCGCGCTGGGCCCTGGAGCATCCAGCGCTGACGCGCTACTTGATGGTCGTCCTGATGTTGATGGGCTTCGCCGCCTATTTTCAGCTGGGGCAGGATGAAGACCCGCCGTTCACATTTCGGGTCATGGTGGTGCAGGCATTTTGGCCTGGCGCCACGGCTCAGCAGATGGCCGAGCAGGTGACCGACAAGATCGAGAAGACCCTGCAAGAAGTGCCGCTGGGCGACAAGATCCTGAGCAGTACCAAGCCAGGAGAGTCACTGACGGTGTTTCAACTGAAGGACAACTCTGCGGCCAAGGATGTGCCCGAGGTTTGGTATCAAGTCCGCAAGCGCCTGGGCGATATGCGGGGCACGCTGCCGCAAGGTGTGTACGGCCCAGTCTTCAATGACGAGTTCGGCGATGTGTACGGCTCGATCTTTGCTTTGTCTGCAGATGGTTTCTCACCTGAGGAGTTGCGAGAGTATTCCGTTCGCGTGCGCTCGCAGCTGCTGAAAGTGCCTGACGTCAGCAAGGTCGAAACCTTCGGCGCACAGCCCGAGAAAGTGTTCATCGAGATCTCGCAAAAGCGCCTTGCCTCCCTCGGTCTGGATTTCAATCAGGTGATCAATCAATTGGGTGCGCAGAATGCGGTGGAGGGCGGCGGTGTGCTCAACGCCGGTTCTGGCAATCTGCAAATCCGAATTGGCGGTCAGTTCAATTCGGTGCAGGCTTTGCAGGACTTTGCGATCCGCGCCATCAATCCCACAACCGGGCAAGCCAGCAATTTGCGCCTGTCCGATATTGCTGAGATTCGTCGCGGCTATGTGGATCCGCCGGCGGTGATGGTCCGCCACCAGGGCAAGGATGTCATCGCTCTAGGGGTCGCGATGGGCAAGGGCGGCGACATTGTCGCTATGGGCAAGGCCTTGCAAGTCGCGGCAGCGAATATTCGCAAGACATTGCCCGCTGGCATTGAATTGACTCAAGTCCAAGACCAGCCAAAGGCGGTGACTCGTTCGGTCAATGAGTTTGTGCAGGTGCTGATTGAAGCGGTGGTGATCGTGCTGCTGGTTAGCTTTATTTCTCTGGGGCTGCACACCCGACCCTTGCGTATCGATATCTGGCCCGGTCTGGTCGTGGGCATCACGATTCCCTTGGTCTTGGCCATTACCTTCACCACCATGTTCTATTGGGGTGTCGGTCTCCATAAGATTTCATTGGGTTCTTTGATCATCGCCTTAGGCTTGCTGGTCGACGACGCCATCATTGCTGTGGAGATGATGGTTCGAAAGCTGGAGGAGGGCAGCGACAAAATGCATGCGGCCACCTATGCCTATGAGGCGACGGCCATGCCCATGCTGACTGGGACCTTGATTACGGCAGTAGGTTTCTTGCCTATTGGTTTGGCCAAGTCCGTGACGGGTGAATACACCTTTGCCATCTTCGCGGTGACTGCTGCTGCCTTGATGATTTCTTGGGTGGCGTCGGTTTACTTCGTCCCTTATTTGGGTTCCTTGCTGTTGCGGACAAGGTCGAGCGCCGATGGACATGCTCATGAGTTGTTTGACACCCCGTTCTACAACCGCTTCAGGGCGCTTGTTCGCTGGTGCGTCACTTATCGCTGGCTGACGATCGGTTTGACCGTGTTGGTGTTCGGCATAGGTTTGTTTGGCATGACGCGGGTGCAGCAACAGTTTTTCCCAGACTCCAGTCGTCCAGAGATCCTGGTAGATATGACGCTTCCTGAAGGCTCCACCATCCAGCAGAGCCGAGTCATTGCGGAGCGCTTTGAGGCCAGCATGCTGAAAGAGGCCGGCGTATCAACGGTCAGCACTTGGATTGGCTCAGGCGTGCCGCGCTTCTACCTGCCGATGGACGTGGTTTTCCCAGACCCCGCAGTCAGCCAAGCCATTGTTTTGCCCAAGGGGCTGGAGGAGCGTGAGGCCTTGCGTAAGCGATTGCCGGCTCTGTTGGCCGAACAGTTCCCCGAAGTGCGGGCGCGTGTCAAGTTGCTGCCGAATGGCCCGCCGGTGGCCTATCCGGTGCAGTTCCGTGTCTCGGGCGAAAAGGTCGAGGAGGTACGTCGCTGGGCCGATCAAGCCTTGGAGATTTTGCGTGCCAATCCAAATATGCGTGGGGTCAATGACAACTGGAGGGAGCCCATCAAGGTCCTCAAGCTTGATATCGATCAAGACAAAGCGCGGGCCTTGGGAGTGACCAGTCAAAGCTTGGCGCAGGCCTCGCGGACCATGTTGTCGGGTGTGACGATCGGCCAGTATCGCGAGGGTGACAAGTTGGTGGATATCGTGTTGCGCCCGCCACTTGAAGAACGCAATGCCATCACAGATATCGGCAATGCCTATGTGACGACGGCGACCGGGCGATCGGTGCCTCTGACCCAGGTCGCGAAGGTCGGCTTTGAATGGGAGCCCGGGGTACTGGCCCGGCATGGTCGCAGCTATGCCGTCACCGTGCAGGGTGATGTGACCGAGGGCATGCAAGGGGCGACGGTCAGTGCTCAGCTATGGCCGCAATTGCAGGCCTTGAAAGCCAAAATGCCGCCGGGCTATGACATTTCGGTGGCCGGCGCTGTTGAAGAAAGCAGCAAGGGGCAGGGCTCAATCGCTGCAGGCGTGCCGGTCATGCTGTTCATCACCTTTACCCTGTTGATGCTTCAACTGCAGAGCTTCTCTCGCTCGATGTTGGTCTTTTTGACGGGGCCTTTGGGCATTGCTGGAGTTTCGGCAGCGCTGCTTTTATTCAACAAGCCCTTTGGTTTTGTTGCCCTGCTCGGTGTGATCGCCCTGATGGGCATGATCATGCGCAACTCGGTGATCTTGATTGACCAGATCGAGCAGGACCGCGCGCTGGGCGTGCCGGCATGGTCTGCCATCGTGGAGTCGGCAGTTCGGCGCTTCCGGCCGATTGTGTTGACTGCAGCAGCTGCGGTGCTGGCGATGGTGCCCCTGTCGCGCAGCGTCTTTTGGGGGCCAATGGCGGTGGCCATCATGGGTGGCTTGATCGTGGCCACTGCCTTGACCTTGCTGGCCTTGCCGGCCATGTATGCGGCTTGGTTTCGGGTGCAGCGCCCGCAGGCTGCATCGCGGTTTTGATCGATGGATACTGGCGATACCCGGCATCGCCAGTGCCATTGAAACGCTGAAAAGTTGGCGATCCGACTCGGGGTTTTCCCCTTGCCGGATTTTCGCTCCGCCAATTGGCTACAATCGACGGTTCTCCGAATTACCACTGGTTTGTTGGAGCGGGTTTTTCGAAATCCGGTCCTGCAAACTTGATTCCACTCAGCGCGGGTGGCGAAATTGGTAGACGCACCAGGTTTAGGTCCTGACGCCTTCACCGGCGTGCCGGTTCGAGTCCGGCCCCGCGCACCAGATAACTTTGTACTGAGTCAAAAATGGCTGTCACCGTCGAAACCCTCGAAAAGCTCGAACGCCGCATCACGCTCACGCTGGCGGCCGCTGACATCAACAGCGAAGTCGAAACCCGTCTCAAGAAGTTGGCCCGTACGGTCAAGGCCGACGGCTTCCGCCCCGGCAAGGTGCCGATGAGCGTGGTCACCCAGCGTTATGGCTACTCCGTCCAGTACGAAGTCATGAACGACAAGCTGGGTGAGGCCTTCTCTGTCGCCGCCAACGAAGCGCAATTGCGTGTGGCTGGCGCTCCGAAGATCGCTCAAAAGGACGAGTCGCCCGAAGGCCAAATGGCTTTTGACGCGACCTTCGAGGTCTATCCTGAAGTCAAGATTGGCGACCTGTCGGCCGCTGATGTTGAGAAGGTGGGCAGCGACGTCACCGAAGAAGCCATCGACAAGACTGTCGACATCCTGCGCAAGCAGCGTCGCAGCTTCGCTCAGCGCGCAGCGACTGAAGTGGCTGCCGATGGCGACCGCGTCACCATCGACTTCGAAGGCAAGTTGGACGGCGAGCCCTTCCAAGGCGGCAAGGCCGACGGCTTCCAATTCATCATTGGCGAAGGCCAGATGCTGGAAGCTTTCGAAAAGGCTGTGCGCGGCATGAAGGCCGGCGACTCCAAGACTTTCCCCTTGGCATTCCCTGAGGACTACCACGGCAAAGATGTGGCCGGCAAGGAAGCCGACTTCCTGGTGACCTTGAAGAAGATCGAAGCTCAGCATCTGCCTGAAGTGAATGAGGCTTTTGCCAAGTCGCTGGGCATCGCCGATGCCAGCATCGAAGCTTTGCGCGCCGACATCAAGAAGAACCTCGAGCGCGAAGTGAAGTTCCGCGTGCTGGCTCGCAACAAGGGCGCCGTGATGGACGCGCTGGTGGCTGCTGCTGAACTGGACGTGCCGAACGCGCTGGTTGAAGGCGAGTCCGAGCGCATGATCGCTGCCGCTCGTGAAGACCTGAAGAAGCGTGGCGTGAAGGATGCTGACAAGGCTCCGATCCCCGCAGAAATCTTCAAGCCGCAAGCCGAGCGCCGCGTGCGCCTGGGTCTGGTGGTGGCTGAGTTGGTTCGCTCCAACAATCTGCAAGCCAAGCCTGAGCAATTGCAAGCGCATATCGAAGAGTTGGCCCAGAGCTACGAAAAGCCCGCTGAAGTGGTGCGTTGGTACCTGAGCGACCGTGCCCGTTTGGCTGAAGTGGAAGCCGTTGTGGTTGAAAACAACGTCACCGACTTCGTCCTGGCCAAGGCTAAGGTCAGCGAAAAGCAATTGCCGTTTGATGAGTTGATGGCACAAGCCAACTGATCCGGCGTTTCGCCGTGAGCCAAGGGCGCCGTGCCGCGAGGCCGGCGCCTTTTTCATTTGCGGGCCCTTTTCTTGAGGGCCTCACTTGAGACGACATAATCAGTCCCCATACCTAGATCTGGGTCGAGCGATCGGAGTCCGTCAAAGGATGCCGTTTGTTCGCCGATGGATTCGCGGGTTAGCGAACAACTTTCAGAGGATTCTTCATGAGCGCGCTGGAAATCAACAATCTGGGCATGGTGCCCATCGTTATCGAACAGTCGGGCCGCGGCGAGCGGGCCTATGACATTTACAGCCGCTTGCTGCGCGAGCGCATCATCTTCTTGGTCGGGCCGGTCAACGACGCGGTGGCGAACTTGGTGGTCGCGCAAATGCTGTTCTTGGAGAGCGAGAACCCTGAGAAGGACATCTACCTCTACATCAACTCGCCTGGCGGAAGCGTGTCTGCGGGCATGTCGATTTACGACACCATGCAGTTCATCAAGCCCCAGGTCTCCACCTTGTGCATGGGCATGGCGGCCAGCATGGGCGCATTCCTCTTGGCCGCAGGTGAGAAGGGCAAGCGCATCGCACTGCCAAACGCCAAGATCATGATCCATCAACCGCTCGGCGGCACGCAGGGCCAGGCAACGGATATCGAGATCCATGCCCGCGAGATTTTGAAGACGCGCGAGCAACTGAATCGCATCTTGGCCGATCGCACCGGTCAGAGTCTGGAGAAGATCCAGAACGATACCGAGCGTGACTACTACATGTCCTCCCCAGAGGCGCAAGCCTATGGCCTGATTGACCAGGTCATCGAGACGCGTCCTTAAGTCAGTTTGATGGGTTTAGCCCTTGGGGCAACCCAGGGCGCCCAACTGAAGGCGGAAGCAGGGGCTTTTTGTGCGAAAGCCCCTGCTCGCGTTTGAACTATCATCCAAGCAGGCATTAACGCCTGAAAGACAAGCAGATCCATGGCCGAGAAAAAAGGCAATTCCAGCGAAAAAGTTTTGTACTGCTCCTTCTGCGGCAAGAGCCAGCATGAGGTGAAGAAGCTGATCGCCGGCCCGTCGGTGTTCATTTGCGACGAGTGCATTGAACTCTGCAATGACATTGTTCGCGACGAAGTGCCGGCAGAGACGCCACAGGCTCGTGCCAGCAAGTCTGATTTGCCTGTGCCCAGTGAGATCAAGGCCAGCCTGGACCAGTATGTGATCGGTCAAGACGTGGCCAAGCGCACGCTGTCTGTGGCCGTGTACAACCACTACAAGCGGCTGCGCCATATGTCGGGGACCAAGGACACGGTTGAGTTGTCCAAGAGCAATATCTTGCTGATCGGCCCCACGGGTTCGGGCAAGACCTTGCTGGCCCAGACCTTGGCTCGCTTGTTGAACGTGCCTTTTGTGATCGCCGACGCCACCACGCTGACCGAAGCTGGCTATGTGGGTGAGGACGTCGAAAACATCATCCAAAAGCTGCTGCAGAACTGCAATTACGACGTCGAGCGCGCGCAGCGCGGCATCGTCTACATCGACGAGATCGACAAGATTTCTCGCAAGGCAGACAACCCTTCCATCACCCGCGATGTTTCGGGTGAGGGCGTGCAGCAGGCCTTGCTGAAGCTGGTCGAAGGCACGATGGCGTCGGTCCCCCCGCAAGGCGGCCGCAAGCACCCCAATCAAGACTTCCTGCAGATCGACACGACCAATATCTTGTTCATCTGCGGCGGCGCTTTTGACGGACTTGAAAAAGTCATTCAAAACCGCTCAGAAAAGTCTGGCATCGGCTTCGGTGCCAGCGTCAAGACCAAGTCTGAAAAACGCGTGTCTGAGGTCTTCCGTGAGGTGGAGCCCGATGACTTGATCAAGTTCGGCATCATTCCCGAGCTGGTGGGTCGTTTGCCGGTGGTTGCCACTCTGGGTGAGCTGACCGAGGATGCCTTGGTGCAGATCCTGACCGAGCCCAAAAACGCCTTGCTGAAACAGTATCAACAACTGTTCTCCATGGACGGTGTTGAGCTGGAAGTTCGACCATCGGCGCTGACTGCCATTGCCCGCAAGGCATTGGCGCGCAAGATCGGTGCGCGTGGCTTGCGCTCCATCATGGAGTTGGCGCTGATCGACACGATGTTTGAGTTGCCCGCCCTGGACGGCGTGGCCAAGGTGGTGCTGGACGAGCACACCATCGATGAAAACGCCAAGCCCCTGCTGGTTTATCGCGAACAAGCGAAAGCCAGTGCCTGAACTGTTTTGATTGGCCGGTTTTTGCCGGCTGATTCGGTCGCTGCGGCGTCTTGCAATTCACCTCTCAGGCCGCAACTGGGTCTGAGAAAGAGAGGTTTTCATGTCCGGTCATCCTGTTTTGCCCGCAGAGCTCATCACTTTGCCGCTGCTGCCGCTGCGTGATGTGGTTGTCTTTCCGCATATGGTGATCCCCTTGTTCGTGGGGCGTCCCAAGTCGATCAAGGCTTTGGAAGCCGCCATGGAAGCCGGGCGCCAGATCATGCTGGTCGCGCAAAAAGCGGCAGGCAAGGACGAGCCCAAATCGGACGATATGTTCGAGGTGGGCTGCGTCTCCAGCATCTTGCAGATGCTCAAGCTGCCCGATGGCACCGTCAAGGTCCTGGTTGAAGGCCTGCAGCGCGCTACCACCCAGACCATCACCGATGGCGAAGAGCACTTTGTTGCCGAGGTGATGCCGATCCCGCCCGAGGCTGATTTGAAGCCCGAGGTGGAGGCCTTGCGTCGTGCGGTGACTCAGCAGTTTGACCAGTACGTCAAGCTGAACAAGAAGATCCCTCCCGAGATCCTGACTTCCATCGCAGGTATTGATGATGCCGGCCGTCTGGCGGACACGATCGCCGCGCACCTGCCGCTCAAGCTCGACGCCAAGCAGTCGGTCTTGAATCTGTCCGAAGTGGGCAAGCGTTTGGAGACTCTGCTGGATCTCTTGGAGCATGAGGTCGACATTCTTCAGGTCGAGAAGCGTATCCGTGGCCGCGTCAAGCGCCAGATGGAGAAGAGCCAGCGCGAGTACTACCTGAACGAGCAAGTCAAGGCCATCCAGAAGGAATTGGGTGATGGCGAAGAGGGCGCAGACCTCGAAGAGCTGGACAAGAAGATCCAGGCCGCTCGCATGCCCAAGGAAGCCAAGAAAAAGGCCGATGGCGAGCTGAAGAAGCTCAAGCTGATGTCGCCGATGTCGGCCGAAGCCACCGTGGTGCGCAACTACATCGAGACCTTGGTTAATCTGCCTTGGAGCAAGAAGACCAAGATCAAGCACGACCTGGTCAATGCCGAGGTGGTGCTGAACGAAGACCATTACGGCCTCGACAAGGTCAAGGATCGCATCCTTGAGTACCTCGCGGTGCAACAGCGCGTGGACAAGGTCAAGGCGCCGATTCTGTGCTTGGTCGGCCCTCCTGGTGTGGGTAAGACCTCGCTGGGGCAGTCCGTGGCTCGTGCGACCGGACGCAAGTTCGTGCGTATGGCCTTGGGCGGCGTGCGTGACGAAGCCGAGATTCGCGGTCATCGCCGCACCTATATCGGCTCGATGCCGGGCAAGGTGCTGCAAAGCCTGTCCAAGGTCGGTACCCGCAACCCGCTGTTCCTGCTCGATGAGATCGACAAGCTGGGCATGGACTTCCGTGGCGACCCGTCATCGGCGCTGCTGGAAGTGCTGGACCCAGAACAGAACCACACCTTCGGCGACCACTATGTCGAGGTCGATTTCGACCTGTCCGATGTGATGTTCATCGCCACCTCGAATTCGATGAATATTCCGCCGGCCTTGTTGGACCGGATGGAAGTGATTCGCTTGTCCGGCTACACCGAGGACGAGAAGGTCAATATCGCCCAGCGATATCTCTTGCCCAAGCAGAGCAAGAACAATGGCGTCAAGGACGAGGAGATGGAAGTCACCGAGTCGGGCATTCGCGGCATCATCCGCTACTACACACGCGAAGCGGGCGTGCGTTCGCTGGAACGCGAAGTTTCCAAGATCTGCCGCAAGGTGGTGAAGGGCTTGGCGCTCAAAACCTTCGAAGGCAAGGCCGTGGTCACCGAGGAAAACCTCAACGACTATCTGGGCGTTCGCAAGTACGACTTTGGCCGCGCCGAAAAGAAGAACCAAGTGGGCCAAGTGGTGGGTCTGGCTTGGACCGAAGTGGGCGGCGATTTGCTGACCATTGAGGCGACTTCGATGCCGGGCAAGGGCAATATCATCCGTACCGGTTCGCTGGGCGATGTGATGAAGGAGTCCGTCGAAGCTGCACGTACGGTGGTTCGCTCTAGGGCGCGCCGTCTGGGCATCAAGGACGAACTGTTCGAGAAGCGTGACGTTCACGTCCACGTCCCGGATGGCGCCACGCCCAAGGATGGCCCCAGCGCCGGTGCGGCAATGACGACGGCTTTCGTGTCCGCATTGACTGGCATTCCTGTTCGTGCTGACGTCGCCATGACCGGCGAAATCACGCTTCGCGGTGAGGTGACGGCGATTGGCGGCCTGAAGGAGAAATTGCTGGCGGCCCATCGGGGTGGCATCAAGACCGTGATGATTCCGGAAGAGAACATCAAGGACCTGCAAGACATTCCTGAGAACGTCAAGAACCAGCTGGAGATCGTTCCGGTTCGCTGGATCGACCGAGTTCTTGAAGTGGCGCTGGAGTCCATGCCGCAAGCCTTGCCGGATGAGGAGCCTGCGGTCGCAGCCAAGCCGGAAGAGGCCGCTGCGAAGCCTGCCGCCACTCATTGAAAACGGGATGCTGAAATTTTTGAGAAAAACTTAGCAAACTCTTGCGGAGTCATCAAAATTCAGCATACAATCATGGTCTTGCTTCTGCAGCGAGATCTCTCTAAAAGAGATCAGTTGAATGAAGTTAAGGCAATGCGGGAATAGCTCAGTTGGTAGAGCGCAACCTTGCCAAGGTTGAGGTCGCGAGTTCGAGTCTCGTTTCCCGCTCCAAAATTTGAAAGGAAGCTCAGGCTTCCTTTTTTGTCAGAGTCACACCAAGGGCTCCGGCAAGAAGTTAAGAAGATTCTTAAGGCGCGATAGCAAAGCGGTTATGCCCCGGATTGCAAATCCGGTTAGTCCAGTTCGACTCTGGATCGCGCCTCCAGGAATTCAATGCGGGAATAGCTCAGTTGGTAGAGCGCAACCTTGCCAAGGTTGAGGTCGCGAGTTCGAGTCTCGTTTCCCGCTCCAGAATAATCTGGAAACCATACCAAGTAGGTGCTGGGTCGAAAGACTTGGTGCCTCGCAATGCGGGAATAGCTCAGTTGGTAGAGCGCAACCTTGCCAAGGTTGAGGTCGCGAGTTCGAGTCTCGTTTCCCGCTCCAAATTAGAAGGGAAGCCCAATGGCTTCCCTTTCTTGTTTGTGGCTCATATGTGATGTACGTGTCGTCTTGGGCACGTCAGTGCGGGGTGATAATTCCGCAGCTTCGACCCGCAGCCCGGGTGGTGAAATTGGTAGACGCAGCGGACTTAAAATCCGCTACTGGCAGACTTGCTTAAGTTGTGCTGACTTGACAAATTCTGTTATTGTGGACACATCATCGCTGATGTGCCCGCTGCCGGCGTGGCGAAATCGGTATACGCAAGGGACTTAAAATCCCTCCTCCTCACGGAGATGCGGGTTCAAGTCCCGCCGCCGGCACCACGGACACCGCCTATGCATGTCCGTTCCTAAGCCTACTGTCTACACCCTGCCCATCCTTCGGCGCAGCAAAGTCAGTGCCAAGCCTGGCCCTGGTTTCATCCCTGTTGACCACCACGTCCAGGGTCGGCACGTCAAGTACTGGCGTGAATTGGCGCCCGGTGAAAAAGAGCGCAAGTGGTCCGCCTTCCCCCAATTCCCACTCGTCCTAAGCGGAGACTGCTCCCTCTGGGGCCCAGCCTGCCTCTGGCTGCTTGACCGGGCACGCGCTCGTCCGCTGCATCTCTCTTCGTTGCCCTCTGTGGCTCAGGGACTTCGCGATTACCTGGGTTTCCTCGAAGACATGGGGCTTGCATGGGATGACTTTTCTTCGGTCGACAAGTACCTTCGTCCCACCTACCTCTACAAGACGCACCTTCAGGAATTGATCAATAAAGGTGAAACGAAAGCATCCACTGCAAGCCGAAAGATGAGCGCCGTCATCGGCATGTACCGTTTCTTGATGAGCGAAAGGAAGATGGGGTTCCAGCCAATGAACCCACCCTGGATCGACAAGGAGATCGGTCTTCACTACCGCGACAACAAGGGCTTCGGTCAGGTCCACACGGTCGCTTCCACCGACATCTCCATTCATGTTCCAACGCGTGATGACCCTTGGGACGCGACCATTGATGATGGCGGCAAGCTCCGTCCTCTGCCCTCTGAGGAGCAGCGTGCCTTGGTCGCAGCACTCAAAAAGTTGGGCAATCGGGACTTTGAACTGATGCACTACGTGGCCCTGTTCACCGGCGCCCGCGAGCAGACGGTATTGACACTGCGATGGGGGCACTTCAAAGCTCCACCGTCCAGCATCACGCAGTGGCCCTTCAAGCTTCCTTGTGGACCTGGGACAGGCATCGATACCAAGAGGGACGTGCCCAATGTCTTTCTGGTAATTCCTGAGTTTCTCTACGGGTGGCTTCATCAATATGCCTGCTCAGAACGTGCTCGTTCACGTCGAGACAAGTCCCAGTTGGGTCAACACCCGGTGAACTACCTGTTCTTGAGCAACCAGGGCGGGCCGTACTACGAGTCCAAGGACGATCGGAACGCCATGCGAGGTGCGGATGAGGTCCTGCGCCGTTCCTCGCCCACGGGACAGAACCTTCGCTCCTTCATCACCGACCGAGTCATCCCCGAGGTTCGCAAGACCATCCCTGGCTTCAAGTACCGGTTCCATGACCTCCGCGCCACGTTCGGTGTGAACTGGGTCCTTCACTGCGTCGGTAAAGAAGACGCCAAACAAAAGTACATGTTGGCCCGCGAGCAGTTGAGGCGACTCATGTGGCACAAGCATCCGACCACCACGGATCGCTACTTGGAGTACCACGAGCACATGCACCATCTGGAAAAGGCGAAAGCGGATTGGGACCGTGTGTTGCTGGCCTTGGTCCAGTCGGCGACTTAGTTGCCAACCTCGATTTGCTAACTTCTCGTAGTCGATCAAAAACGTAACCAGCGCATGAAACCTACTGACCCCTCTACGAGACCTGATGAATCCGGACTGACGGCAAAACTCGTGAAGTTCGACCCTTCGCGCCATGGTGGAGAGGTGATGCAAGACAAGCCGGTAGGAAACGAGTTCCCGCGGGGGGAGGCTGCGAGTTCGTGGATCTCAGCAAACCGAAACTACACCAAGCGCCTGCCAGAGCTGGTCTACCCCTTCGAGCGCCTGCCTGATGTCTATGTGCCTGAGTCCACGGTTCTTAAGATCGATACTGACAAGCGATGCCATGCCTTCCTATGGTGCTACTTGGACAGAAGGCTGAAAGGAAACTCAGCGGCCTTCAACCCCGCCTCGCTCTCACAGGCCAGAGTCGATGCGCTGCCCAAGGTCATTGATCGCCTCGCCAAACACTTCCGCTTCGAGGGCACACGAATTTGGACGATCCATAACAACCTCCGGCGCTTGGCGGCCTTACTGACCTGGGCCGACCGAGTCGAGCATCAGGGCCGGTATGAGACGGTTCTGAGCGATGACAAGCTCGCCCTTGAAGCGCTCAAGGGCTACCACCGGCACCTCAGGCACCGGCTTCAAGCCCACCAGATTGGTCACATAACAGCGGCGACACTTGACCAAGCGGCCATCAAACTGATGTCGGAGATCCACGACCGCGTTTACTTGAATGAGATTGAGCCTCTGCAAGAGGTCAAAGGCAACGGCACAAAACCTCCCCCAGATGCCCTGGTAGGGGCCTTCATGTCGACCCTTCAGGCGGTGTTCGACTCGGTGGTGGCCATGGATTTGGGCGCTGAACCTCAGGAGGCGACAGTGCTGAACCAGGGATTGAGGTTCTTGCGCACATCCGCCACTGACGACAGCTGCAAAGTTGCTGTCCCTGCAGCCTATGGTTCGACCCAACTCATGGAACTGGCCTGCTTGGGCTTCGCCGCGCTTTGCATTGGCGACTCTGGTGCGAACTTGGCCCAGATTCAAGCCTTCGAGGAGCCCGAGGATCTTGACGGTCAGCTCGATGATCCTGACCGAGTCAGCTTGACGAAGCGCGAGTTCAAGTTCCGCGCGGGCGGCAAGCCCGTGTCAGTTTATTTGAGCAGCACGACATTCACTCGGCTGCGCAGCTACCTGGGCCTGCGCCAGGCCCTGCTGGCACGCCTAGGCTGCCCTGACCTCGCCAACCTGTTTGTTCAAGGGCAGTTCGAGGGTGGCCGGGCGCTCGCCGTCGTCAGTCTGCGCGGCTTGCATGGTCAATTCCCGTCCATGTTGAGGAGTCGCTTTGCTGCTTACGGCATTGAGCTTCCAAAGCTTACGCTGCGTCAACTGCGTGCCTTCAAGCAGCAGTACTTGGTCCGTCACCATGACCTCAAGGTGGCCGCGGACATGATGGGGCACTCCGTCCAGACTGCCGTCCGAGCCTATTCGAACGCTCAGGAGGATGTTCGCCTTTCTGACTTAAGTGGTTTCTTGTCATCCTTGACCGACCGGGTCTTGTCCGCCTCCAACCCCCGTCCGAACCTTCAGATCGTTCAGATCCCAGCCGGCGAATGCAGCGGGCACCTCCATCCCGAACCCATGCAAGCCAACCCCTTGGTGGAGCCCGACTGCAAGAAGACCGAGGGTTGCTTCTTCTGCAACAAGTTCCTCGTCCACGCTCATGAAGCTGACGCCCTCAAGCTGATGTCTTGCCGGCATGTCCTCTCTCGCCTGCTGCACCTGCAAGGTGACTCCCTCACTGCAGACCGTATTTACGGCGCGGTGACCGACCGCATCGATGCCTTGCTGGCCGAGATCCAGCGCATGGCTCCGAAGGCGCATGCCGCTGCGTTGGAACAAGTGCAGCGGGGCGAACTGTCTAGGTATTGGTCCACCAAGCTCCAGCAACTCCATCTCTTGGGCGTTCTGGCTCCCACCCCCTCGTCCCAGAACCTGTCCTGAAAGCGCCCTATGGAACTCCCAATGAATCGATCTGACAAGCTGCTATCGGTGCCCGGCCTGGCGGAAGACGATCCTGGGCCTCATGTGTACTTCCCTGCGGATCTGGTCGTCACCCGCGACGCCGAAGGCAACCCGTGCTCGCGCTACGGTGACTCCCGTTGGGACCTCAGTGCGCAGAGCACCGACGGCGTGTCGGGTCGCTCACTAGGCTTCTTCGAACTCGATCCGACGGTGGCCGTGTCCCAGGCATCCGGCGACCTTGCTCTTGTGATCCGGGAGCAGCACAAAGCCCTGATCTGGCTCTATATGGACGCGGGACGCCTCCGGGCGCCTTCAACTTGCGTGCGAGCCTGCTTGGCCTTGGGCCAATGGTGCACCAAAGCCCATGCGCTGGGCCTCACGCTCTTCGATCTGCTAACAGACCCTCGCTTGGTGGCTGAGCATGTGGTGGACTTGAACCAAACCTATGCCAATTCAAGCAGTGCCTTGATCCAAACCTTGTGGCGCAACAAAGCCACCTTGGGGGTCGAGGCGCACATTCGCTTGGCCGAACTCAAGGCCGCGATTGCGCTCGATCGGTCGGATCGAGACCGCGACGAACGGCAAACGCCCCTCATCCCCTCGCGCATCTATTGCGCCATGCTCGGCCAGTGGCTTGCCAGGCTCGACCTCATCGAAGGCGAGTTGGACGTCTTGCTCGATGCCTACCGACAAAGCATGGCCGCGTCCCGCGCGGCGCCTGAGGACGGGAGTCCCGGGCAGCGAAAGTACTTCCGCGCACAAGTTCTGCAAGTTGTCGTTGAGCGCATGAAAACCCTCGGCTACGATCCAGACTCAATGGGCCCCCTTGATAATTTCATTGCCGGCCGACTTAACACCCACCAGTCCCAACTCATGCACGTGGTCATCGGCTTCACCGGAATGCGGGTGGGCGAGGCCAAAATCTTGCCCTTGCGCAATGCCATCGAACCAATCGAGGACGGTGCTAGACAAGGCCACTGGGTGAATGGCTACACCCACAAGCTGAATGGTGGGGTTAAGAAGCCCACCTCTTGGGTCACAAGCCCCGATGGGGCTCGGGCTATCCGCTTGGCCCAGCGCATTGCTGGCGTCATCCTGGAAGAAGTGTCCGCAGGCGATCCGGCCACCGATACCAAGGCGCTCCTGTTCCCCTCGACCGAGAACCCCTATCGAGCCAAAAACAGCTTAACCCTCTATGAGCACCAATCCCGCCTCGTTGAGCGCGACCAGATCTTGGTCACGCAAGAGGACATCGAAGAGTTGGATCGTCTGGAACTCCAGCGCGGTTGGGATCGTGAGGGCATCGTCGTAGGCCAACCCTGGCCCTTGGCCTTCCACCAATTGCGGCGCAGCCTGTCAGTCTATGCCCACCGCAGCGGCATGGTGAGCCTGCCTGCCTTGAAGGCCCAACTGCAGCACATCACCGATGAGATGCGCCGGTACTATTCGGACGGCTACTCAAAGGCTGTGAACCTGGTGTTCGATCCCGATCACTTCAGCCACGAGTGGAATGCCGCCAAAGAAGAAAGCAGCTACTTTGGTTATGTCATGGGTATGCTGTTCTCCGACGAGTCCTTGCTAGGACGAGGAGCCGAGCTCATGGTTCAGACCGTGACCAGCCGCACCCCACAGGAGACGCTGAAGCACTTCCGTGATGGCACCTTGGCCTACAAAGAAACGGTGCTGGGAGGTTGCGTCGCCACCGGAGAGTGCAAGACACCACCGCTGGAGCCCATCCCCTTCGACTGCCTAGAGAGCAACTGCATCAACATCGTTGTCCACGCCAGGCGGCTGGACCGAATCATTGACTCTCAGGAATCGGTGGTCTCCAGCCTGCAGTCAATGCAAGAGGGCAGTGTCGAACACCGACTGGAAGTCAATCACCTCAAGATCTTGCTTCAAGCCCGCCAAAAGCTGAAGGAGAAAGCAGCATGAGCGCCAAAGTCCAGGTGGACAAGTACTACGCCGCCCTTGAGCGGTTGGTGGCTCGTGGGGACCCAATCAACAACGACACCGTTGCGATTGAGGCGGGCAGCGGGCGGGGCAGCATCAAAAAGTCACGGCCAGCCTACGCAGAGTTGATCGCTGCCATCGACGCCGCTGCAAAGTCGCAGTCAGAGGCCAAGCTTGCCGCTGACCCGGTGCCTGGGCTAAGGCAGGACATTGAGTCCCTGACCCGTCGGCTCGACCAAGCCCTGGAGCGCGAGTTGTGCCTTCTTGAGGAGGTGTATGACCTGCGCGAGAAGAATCGCCAGCTTGAGGAAAACATCCGGTTGTTGAAGATGGGCAGGTTGGTGGAAGTCCGCTGATCCAGGACGGCACTCGATCTCGGGCTGGCTGTTGCCGGTACGCAGGAGCGTCCGGATCGTGGTTTGCCGATGTTGCTTCAAGACGTTCACCTCGTGAATCTCCCCCTCATGATCAAGGGTGAGGGAAGTTACGTCCTGCTCGTCAGAGCAGAGGCGCCTGACTTATCGAATTCACTGGTTCAATTTGCCCTGGACAAATGGAGCAGTTACCTGACCATGGGTGGGGCGGGCTGCTATCCACTATTGGAATAGATCCTTCTCCACATGCGCCACATATCGGTTTGTATAAAAAAGATCGGGCTCATGCCGGACGGGGCGAATGATCAGGCGAAAATCTGGTGATGCTGGCATTTTTGCATTAAAGGTAACCAGCCCGATCCCGAACATTTGACACAAAGACTCAAGGCGAGCCAGTTCATCAGGCGAGACGCCCTGTGGAATGACCAAATAACTCTTGTGGCTAAAAAGCTTATACGCGCAAGCTTGGCCGAAGCCGATCACCAAGCCGGTGGCATCCACTTTTATTTCGGCAGAAACAATGCTCGTCGGGCCTTTGATCACGTCACTCCTGCGGCTTTCAGATTTCCCGATGACGTCTGGCGTCCCCCATCTGTCCCGGAAGGCGTTACCACCCAGACTGATGGCGTGCGTAACCTCCTCCAGCTCATTTTTGAGCCAATGCGCAAAGAGCGGATAGAAAACATCCTCCCTGATTCTTTGTTGAGATTGGGTTGATGATTCAAAATGAGGCGTCACAGCTTCGAGGTCTCTGAACGCAAGGTGTCTGAAAACACCCTTGATGGGCTTGTAAACTTTTTCTGGATGGACAACATCCAAGTTCCAGATTGAAGAGTTCACCGTGCTGTGCTTCAAGTCCGGCGCAATCTGGCAGATGTTCCGATGCAACTCTGAGTAGCGCAGTCCTTGGGGATTGGTGAGCAAAATTTCGAAAGCCAAGCCACGAATACGAGTACCAATGGGCTGCCTGGATTTGATTCGTTCGGTTGGATTTCTTGCTGTAGATGTTGTTATTGAACTTTCGACCATAGAGGCTTCATGGCAGCCATCAAAATGGCCAGAAGTGTAAACGTAAATGCTACTCAAAGTCTGTAGACTCAAAGTATTCATACCAAGCAAGCTCCTCGCCCATGGATCGGCGAGGACACCCACATCAATCGGCACGGGAACGCTTGGCACTTCGCCTGCGCGCTGAGCGTGCTCAACGGGGGCTCTCCCAAGAAGAACTGGCCGACCTGGCCGGGGTCCACCGCACCTACCTGGGTTCAGTTGAGCGGCAAGAGCGCAACATCAGCATAGACAACATCGAACAACTGGCCGCCGCTTTGGACTTGGACATCGCTGAGCTGCTGAAGCCGCTTTGACGGCCGGTGGTTTTCCAGATCAAGACCAAATCAGTATCGCGGCCTGGCTCGCCTGGTGAGCCCGGAGCAGATGACACCCGCGAATCTGTATGTCGCGATGACGCGCGGCGCCCGCCGTCTTGTCATTTGCTCTGCGAGCCAAACGCTCACGCCTGCTAGGAGCTGATCCAGCGGCAGGCAATCAGGTCGACGCGAGTGGCCGGCAGCTTTGCAGCGTTTGCTGACGGTCGCGGTCGGAGCTTGTACGGCGGCAATGTGCCCAAAGCGGGTATTCGCGCGGGCTCGGAGAATTCACACAATCGACCCTCAGCGATCGTTCGCGCATTCGAGCTTGCCTGCTCAAGACCTGTCGTTCAGTCTGGGAACGTCGAGATTTGGTTGCACCAGCGGCCCCTTAAGGCTGAGCATCACAACCAGTCTAGTGGCGGGCCCGTCGCGCGCTTAATTGCCAGCGCGATATAGCCGCGTGCCAAATCGCCGCCAGGTAATCAGAACTGCGTGTGCAAAGACGGGCGCACAATGCGGTTCGACGCCTTCGCAGATTCTTGAGTTAGCGCCGCCACACTCCTGGCCGCGGTACAGCAACCGTTCAAAGGAATTCCAAATGCAGGTCGCTCCAGTCCGCGTGGATGAAGCCCAAAGCCTGTCGGCGCTGTCTGGATTGGAGGTTCTGGATACAGGGCCAGAAGCGCAGTTCGATGCCCTCGTTCGGGTAGCCTCGTTGGCCTGTGGCACGCCCATAGCCCTACTCAGCCTTGTCGACCGCAACCGCCAATGGTTCAAAGCCAACATAGGTCTGCCAGGTTTCACCCAGACGCCGCGTGACATCGCGTTCTGCGCGCATGGCGTGCTCGGCGATGACCTGCTCGAAGTACCGGATGCCCAGCTTGACTCACGCTTTGCCGACAACCCGCTCGTCACCGGGGAGCCGCATGTACGCTTTTACGCTGGCGCACCCATCCGCCTGAACGACGGGTACTGCATCGGCACGCTGTGCGTCGTCGACCACAAACCACGCCAACTGGACGAAGCGCAACGTGACATCCTCCGGTCGCTTGCGCTGATGGCTTCCAGCGCGCTCGAAGCGCGACGCGCGCTGGTGGCTGCTGTCGATCTAGTCGAAGACTTGTACGACAACGCCCCGTGCGCCTACCACTCGCTCGACGCGCAAGGTACCTTTCTGCACATCAACGCCACGGAACTGGCATGGCTGGGTTGCACCCGGGAGGATGTCATTGGCAAGAGGCAGATGGCGGACTTTCTCACTGCAGAGGGGAGAGCCCTGTTGGAGGCCGCTTTCCCCAAACTGATGACTGTTGGGCGGTGTGAAGGTCTGGAGTTTGACCTGGTGCCGGCCAGCGGCGCAGGTCGCCGCGTGGGTGTGACCGCAACGGCCACTACCGACGCGGACGGAAACTTCCGGACCCGCTCCGTGATGTTCGATGTCACAGAACGCAGAGCAGCTGAACTGTTGGCTGCACGGCAGACAGCGACGCTGGTTTCGGTGACTGAGGCGATTCCCGGGACTGTCGCCATCATCGGAAGCGACGGCCTGTACCGCTACGTGAACGGTGCGTTCGAACGGTGGTCGGGGTTGCCACGAGAGCGAATCGTCGGATGCACTGCGAGGCAGGTGCTGGGCGCGGCGGAATTTGAGCGCCATTGGCCCTGGGTACAGCGCGCCCTAGCGGGTGAGCCAGTGAACTTCGTCCTCGACTACCTGTCTCGCGACGGACCCACGTATGTGGAGCACAGTTGTATACCGCTCCGTCCAAACGATAGTGCGGTCGATGGCTTCGTGGTGGTTACGCACGATGTGACGCAGCAAAAACTGGAAGAGTCTCGTCTCCTCGGGCTGGCTGAGCACGACCCGTTAACCGGGCTCTTGAACCGTACCGGCTTCGAGCGTTACTTGGATCGCGCGCTCGCAGAGGGAAACAGCGCATCCCTGGCCTTACTGTATGTCGATCTGGACCATTTCAAGCCAGTCAACGACCAGCACGGACACCCAGTAGGTGACCATGTCCTTCAAGCCTTCGCCAAGCGCCTGATGAACCTGGTCCGCCCGACCGACGCCGTGTCGCGCCTGGGCGGAGACGAATTTGCGATTGCGCTGCTGGGCATTGAACAGCGCACGGACGCCGAGTTGGTGGCCGACAAGGTGCTGTCTGCGGCCAAGGCACCATTCCGCATCGACGGGTTGGAAATCACCATCGGCGCCAGCGTCGGAGTGGCGTTTGAGGACTGCCCCGTTAACGGATGGCAAGACTTGGTGAAACGGGCGGACGCAAAGTTACTGGTGGCCAAGGCCGGCGGCCGTGGGCGCCAGGTCGGGGCGCATGAAGTCGCCTGACGCGACCATGGGCCGCCCTCATACTGACGCTAGCGAACGTCAGCAAGTGGCCGACTTAGTGAATTCATCGGGCCGGGTCGAATACCCGCTATGGGCACCGAGTTGCCGCACAGACCTTGCCCCCGAATTGTCTCGGCCCGCGATAGGCCGACAGTTCGAAGCAGCAACGAAAAGCTGATGTTCGCCTCGCCGACCATTTTGGTCAGTTCAATTCCGGCGGCGCCCGACACCCCGAATGTCAAGCCCGCCGAGATGCGCACTGACATCCAAGGCGCACTGAAGGCTCAGACCCAGGCGCAACGCCTGGCTGGGCTCAGCCTTTGGACGGGCGCTGGGTTCGGGTCTTGCTGACGCGGGTGATAACCACCCCCAGACCCAGGGCCAAGAGTACCAGTGACGCAGGCTCGGGCACGGGGCCTAGGAGGACGTTGTCCAGTCGGCTGTCATCTGGGCCGGTCTTGAATTCGGCATTGATTTGCAGCCGGGTAACATTGCCCAAGATAGTTTGGAACTGCGCTTCAGTGGGCGCCGCACCCGATGCCGGATTGAAGCCCGTGCCGCCCAGACGCCAGCGGGTGTCGGCCGCGGAGAGCGAAGCGACAAAGGTGCTGAAGGTGGGTAGAGGCGCGCCGCCGTACCAGTACAGCACCTGGTCGCCCGAGCCGATCAAGGCGGTGTAGTAGTCCGCGCCATTGCTGTCGATGGACACTTCGGTCAGGTCGAAGGACAGAGTGCTGCCGTACAAGGACGACCAGTTGCCCAGGAACTTGGCCGGTGCGCGGAAAGAGGTTTCGGCGAACTGGTCATCGGTCCGGATGACACCAGCCTCCCAACTGGCCGAGACACTACTGGTGCCTGGCAGGTCACTGACGGACCAACCATCAGCATTCACATCAAAGGTGCTGCCCGCACCAGCCGCCTGTGCGCCAACGCCACTCAACAAGGCAAGTGCCAGAGCCCCAAGGGTGTGTTTTTTGGTGTTCATGCGCGCCTTCAAAATTTGAGGACTGTAATGAGTGCACCTTACGACAAATCGCCACTGACCGAAAGCCCTTGTTCATGGGCGCACTGCGCCAACGCCCTCAGACAATGACAGAGATCGACTGCAGCCCCCCCGACGAAGGCGCACAGTTGCATCACTGATGCAGGTCACGAACATTGCGAAATACAGAGACTAGGGATATCCGCTATTAGCCGTGAGAAGCAGTTCCCTGTTGAGCCACACAGTGGGCGTTCAATGCGTACAGCTTTCGCAGAACTTAATTGACCCAGGGCAAAGACACCGGCTGCGCGCCGGCGCATCTTGTTGGGCCCTCAACTCGATGGGAGACCATCATGGGATCAGCAGCCGACAAAGCTCATCGCGAGCCGTGGAACAAAGGCAAGATCGTGGGCCAGAAAGCGCCATTCAAGCTAAAGGACATCTGGGCGCTCCGGGTTCGACTTCAGATAGAAGGCCGGGTGCGTGAGCTGGCTCTCTTTAACTTGGGGATCGACAGCAAACTGCGCGGCTGCGACCTCGTCAGCCTGAAGGTCCGGGACATTTGCCACGGGGAGCAGGTGGCGTCCCGCGCCATGGTGATGCAGAACAAAACCCAGCGCCCGGTGCAGTTCGAAATCACATCGGGTACCCGCGACGCTGTGCAGAAATGGATCAAGCTAGCGGCATTGAAGTCCGACGACTTCCTGTTCCCAAGCCGAATTCATGACTCGCCACATCTGGGCACGAGGCAGTACGCGCGGATTCTTGAAGGCTGGGTGGAAGAACTGGGTCTGGATCGCGCCGACTACGGTACGCACTCGATGAGACGGACCAAGGCAACGTTGATCTATCGGCGCACAAAGAATCTACGCGCAGTGCAGTTGCTGTTGGGTCACTCTAAGCTGGAGTCAACCGTGCGGTACTTGGGCATCGAAGTCGACGATGCCCTGGAGATATCAGAACAGACCGAGGTTTGATCGAGATAAGGCCGTTTCCGCTCAGCCGGCAGCCACGGCTGGGCGGATTGCATCCCAAGGCGTTGGCCGAACGGCCCCTACCGAGCGCCTGCACGAGCGCCGGCTGTTGGCCATCTCCGAAAGCTCAGATGCCAAAGCTGAGCGCCGGAAACGTGCCCAAAGCGGAAATTCCAACTCAAGCTTTTAAAGCATGTCAGCAGCGGTTGCCGTCATACGCGGACAGTTAGATCATCGCCACCGCAATGCCTACCGCAATTTCCTCTCACGCAGCCGGTATAGCAGGCGAAGAATCGTCACGTCTTTGCCATCAGTACACCGTTGCCGCCGCTGCGTTTTACTTCGTACATAGCGGTGTCGGCCAGACTAAATGGACTGTCTATTGCAGTGTCCTGACTATCAATCAGGACAACGCCGATACTCGCACTGCCACTATGAAGCAGGCCTTTGGTTTTATCTCCCACAGGTGTCAGATCGAAGTCAACGGCGAGGCAGGCCTGCAGGCGCTGAGCGATCTCTATTGCAGCTTGCGCTGCGACTTTGGCTGACACGTCGATTTCGTCGAGCAGCACAACAAATTCGTCACCCCCAGTGCGCGCGACGGTGTCAACAGCTCGAACTGCGCCGACCATACGTCGGGCGGCCTGCACCAGGACATGATCGCCCGCCGCATGGCCGAGCGAGTCATTGAGCGGCTTGAAGTGATCCAAATCCACGACCATCAAGGCCGCAAAGCGCTTGCTGCGATGTAGCTTGACGAGCAAATGCTCAAGGCGCGTGGTCAGCAGCCGACGATTGGGCAATTGGGTCAGCGGATCGTGGAAGGCGAGTTGCTGCGCTCTTTCTTGTGCAGCATTGCGCTCGGTGACATCTATGAAAGTTGCGAGGAAGCTATCTCCAAGCGTGACGCCCGATATCTCCATGATCACAGTCTGACCACTTTTGCAGCGAACTTTGTACTCTGTGGGCGCAATGTCTCGCTTTTCAGCGGCAGCGAGTGCTAGGGCCGCGTTCCAAGTGGTCTGGACCCAGCTGCGATAAATCGCATCGGGGTAGGCCAAATGCCACCAGTGATTCAGGGTCGGCATGTCCTGCCGGGTATAGCCGAAGATTTGCTTGAAGCGCACATTGGTCTTCAAGATCACGCCATTAGATGCCGCCCAGCACAGTGGGATCGGGACCTTCATGAAAAGTTCTTGAAAGTGGGAATTCACGGAGCCTTTGAGCATGACCTGAGCACTCCGTAAGCTGGTTCCTTCTTCCGTCTAGATTGGCACGCCAGAGCCCTCTGGGTGGGAGGAACGAAGGGCTGTGCAGCGTTTATCAATCTCGGTCCTTGCTTTTTTCGACCCATGGGCGGATCGGGTTCAAGGTAGAACTCTTCGACAAACTCGGGGTTGTCCGCCGCCGATTCTTCAAACACGCCAGCCGCCACGGGCGAATGGTTGATTGCACGAATGGCCAGTGCCATGGCTTGAGCCCGTTGCAACAGTAGCTTCGAACTTTCGAGTGCACATCGGGCTCATGCTTGCAAAACCTTCACACTCCCCAGTGCGCCGTGGAGCACTAGACCCCATGCCGGCGCTCCAAGTGCGGCATCGGAGGTAAACGGTGCTGCTCCGCAATTGGGTACGCAAGATCGTTTTCTGCCCATATCTTTGCCGTTTGGCGACAACGGCGACTTGAAAAGTCATCGGGGCACCGGACAGATGTCCCTTAGGTGATGATCGTGAGCCGAGCCATGTGAATGGCTCGGCAGTTCCTCATCGCTATCGAAGCACTCAAGCCGAATTGGTACGGCGGCTGATTGCGCCCGCAAAGATCAGACCGATGCCGAAGAGGGCCAAGGTGTTTGGCTCGGGCACAGCCGAGACGGCCGAGACGGCGATGTTGTCTATCGAGGAGCCACGGCTGTCGCTGATGCCTTCGGCTGACAAGGACAGCAGAGTCTGGCTGCTGTTAGCTTGCCAACGCACGCTGAAGTCATGCCAGACGTTGCCGCCGGTGTTGTTGAATTCCAGTACCGGTGCTGAGCCACTCAGGCCTCCGATGGCCCAGCCGATACCATTGGAATCCACCGCCAAGCCCGTACGGTTGGAGTAGGCGAACGTCAACTCGTACCACTGACCCACCACCGTGTCGAGCGTCTGGGTGATGGCAGCGTTGGCAGCGCCTTCCAATTCCAAATAATTGCTGCCATCAAAAGCCTTGCCAAAGACATTGTTGCGAAGCTCTACGCTGGTGCCCAGGATCTTCCAGTCAGGCAGCCAGTACCAGCTATTGGAATTGTCGGGCATTGCCCAGCCGCCATCAGGCATTGCCCTGGCCTCAAAGCTGCCGTTTTTAACCAAGTTGACCGGACCTGCTTGGCTAAGCAATGGAGTGGCCAGGCAAAGTGCGAGAAGAATTTTTTTCATGTTCAGTATTTCAGAAGTTAGTAAGTTGCCGTGATGATTGCCTGGATTTTCCAAGCAATGCAAAATATTTATGTTTTACTGGAAAGTGATTTTATTATTTTGTATTCTGTTTCTTTGTTTGGCTAAACGTGTTGGCAGCTCATTGGCTGCTCACGAAAAATATCGCGATTTTTTTGGCGTTCAAAATCGTTTCTCTCACGACTATTTATCCCGATTTCTTAATTCGTGCCAAATCACCCTGGGTGTAAGTCACCTTGGTCAACTTGGGCATATATCGAGTACGCGAACTATTTCTTCCGTGAGCGCGCTGATACCGTTTTAGCAATCAAGCTTGAGCCAACTCATCCTCCTTCCTTTCAGGTTTGAAGAAGTGCCGTGCCTGCCTCCACCCTTCGAATGCGATCCCGGCCAACATTGAGTAAGTCATGTCTGGCTCTGACTCTGGCTCTGGCGCTGCGCTAATGGCACCTAGTACCAAGTTATTGGCTGTAGCCCAGGTCATGTCCTCGCCTTGCTGTATGGCGCGGATTTCAAAATACTGAATCTTTTTGTTGGAAACAAAGCCATAAAAACTATCAATCCCGGCGCTTTCTACAACAATCGTCTGCTCCAATCCACTTTCGTCGCGCACACTGAGTTGAATTTTTTGACCCGGTTGAAAATAACCCAGCGCATCGGTTCCAAAGAAATTGCCTCCCACGCCATAGACCTCTTGGGAGCTTCCAAAATAGAAGCTGAGGACATCGTTGGCGTTATCAGTTGACAACCAAGCTTCCTTTTTGCTCCCGGCATTGCAAAGGGTGGAGGTGTCGCTACCGTCAGGCCTTAAGGCTGTGACTGCGTAGGTGAAACCGGCGCACAGAGCGCGGTTAAGTGAACTTAGCCCTTGAGCCCAAACGATGTCATCGAAGTTGTCTGAAACTTGGGTTGAGGTTGCTGCGCTGAATTCAGTTCGCGAGTGGACGAGACGCAATTCGGCCTGTGCGGGCGACATGAATGCCAGCAAAGTTGTTGAGGTAATTCGACTCATAGTGAGAGAAGTTCGAGTTTTCATGTTGATGTTTGTCGCTCCAATTGGGCGTCGAGCGGTGTCTGCTACCTAGGTAGCCCAATTTTGGCTGGAGCCCTAAATAGCCCATGACAGATCGTTGCTAACCAAGGGACTAGGAGCGAACGCTCTTATTCGAGGTAAGTGGCGCCGAGCGATATTGGCGACAGTATTGACGGGTTAGCGCGGCAGATTTAATCCGCTCTCGCGTCAATGTGCCGACCTGTATGCGTCCTTACCCAGATGCCCTACATGACCAGAGCATTCGGTCGTTTCGAAACGGGACTACCAATAACTTCAAACTGGCAATGATCAGTTGACTACGCTCTCGCTGCTCGCCTGTTGGCGTGCAAAGTGACAGTTGAAACTGCAGCATGAGATTCGCATCCAATGAGTTTTGATGGAGCGAACTTTACTTTTGCGGTTTTCTTTTCGCCTCACCCGCGCCGGGTGGGGTGGGGCGACAGTGGGGCACGGCTCGCGTTATCCAGGGCATTGGGACGGCATCTCCGAGTGACTCGTGTTACGCCCCCCCGGCGACGGGGGGGGGCATGCGAATAGGGTGGAGTTTTGAGAAATACTTCACTCTTCCGCTTTTTTGTGCTGCTCGCACTCCGATTTACGAGAAACACGCCTATGCCAGAAAGGGACTTCCACCCTACATTTGCGCCATGAAGTACGAGTGTTCTGATGAAGAGCTCGCAGAACTAGAGCAGTCAATGTTGCTTGTCGACGGCTTGAATCGTCTGCGTGCCTTGGTCGATCTCGCCTGGCATTTACGTCAGCGGGATTCGTGGCGTGCACTCAAGGTGATTGCCGAGTGCGACCGTCGTTTGGCTATAGCGAGGGCCGAAGAGAATCCTCCGGCCCCGCATCTGGTTTCTCTTTACGGCGTGCGTCTTGCCCTCACAGCGGCCGAGATCGCTACGGACTTTTGCCGTCTTGAGGAAGGGGAAACGCTTCTCAAGCGAGCTCATTCCTGCATGGCTGGCCTCAGCGATGACGAGTACGCTTGGGCTATGGTTGACTGCTTGCTGGTTGAACGGTGCCTTGCCAAGGCGAGTGGTCAGCGAGATCGAGAGTTGAAGGTTATGCGAGAGGCCGAGGTCGCCAGCGCCGTCAGTGGTGATGCTCAGCGCACCGGCATCGTTCTTGCTATCTGCCTTTGCGAATCCATCATCTGTCAAGGCTTGGGTTTGGAAGAACGTCAGGCACCCGGATCGCAACGCGCCGCTTGTCCTTCGGTCGAGGCTTGGCAGTTGGCAGCTCAGGCTTATCCGCTCTGTTTGCAGGAACCAGCAACGGCTGCGGCTCTGTTCCTACGCGCGGCCGAACTGGCGCGCGGAATGGGTATGCGGCGTTTTGTCTGCATCAACACCATGAATGCCGGCAATGCTTGGCTGGAACTTGGCGACATGAACAATGCCGCCAGTTGCTTCGAACAAGCCGCCGAGCTCGCCGCACGCACGGGCTGGCCGGTGATGATTGGCGCCAGCCAAACGCAGGTTGGCCGGCTGATGCGTTACTTGGGCCGGGTTGAGGAAAGTCACGCCGTGCTTTACGAAGCTCTGGCTCAGTTGCGGGTGGCACCACTTTGCACTACAAAGGCCCTTGCCTGCGTCGAATTGGCGAAGACTCTGCGGGCCATGGGCCGCCTACCGGATTCGGTAGCGGTAATGGAGGAAGCCATTAGTCACTACCGAAACGAACAGTCCAATGTAAACCTGGCCCTGAGCTTAGTTCATCAGGCTCGGACTCACGCCCAGATGGGCGCCACCGAAACGGCCCTGGCTACAGTCAATGAGGCGCAGGCCTTGATTGATCGCTTTGATTACAAAACCATGAATGTCAAGGTGGCAGAGGTTCTTGCCGAGGTGCACCGTCACGGCCGCGCCAAGTTGCCGCAGCCATCCGACATGAACGTGCCCAGCGCCGCCATTCACTTTGCCCAGACAGCCTTGCACCGCGGTATGAGCATCCCAGGCTGGAAGCCCCCGCCGGCCTTGCTGGCCTATCTGGCAGATGCTTGGGCCGAGGCAGATGAGATGGCGCAGGCCTACTCCTACGCCCGCCTGGCCCGGATAGCCCATGAGAAATTGGATGTACTCAAGCTTAAGGACCCTCGCGCCATGTTGCAACTGCTAGGCTACCGTAACGTGCTGTCCTCGCGCGCTACTGATACGGTTACGGGCATTGCCAGCAGGCCAGCAGTTGTGCCAGCCGTGCCGTTCACGGCCCCACTCAACGCCAGCCCCGATTTACTGACACCCAAGGAGGATGAGGTACTCCAACTGCTGGCGCGCAATTACTCCAACAAGGAAATCGCCCTCGCATTGGGCGTCAGCGCTGAAACGGTGAAGTGGCACCTCAAAGGCCTGTACGGCAAGCTGGCGGCGGGAACGCGCCGCCATGCGGTGACCAAGGCGCGCACCCTTGGCATGTTGCGCAGTGAGGTCTGAGCACCCCTGGGCCGCTGCACCCAGCCCCCATATTCATATCTGTCGAAAATCCGCGACTGTTGGCGATTGCAGGGAATGGACCCATCACGATCACGCAATACAGAGCCACACCTAGAGGCTTATCTAAGGAGTCTGGGTCAGTAGACTGGGTAACAATCTAGTCGCAGGTTGACGCCCCTTTGTTTCGTGGACTTGCAGATTTGTTGTGCTTGGTCGGCGTCGAACGACTGAGCTTGAATCGCCAGGACACGTTGCAACTCTCAACCACGCGGTAATGGTGAGTGCGTCGACAACTAATCCAGCCTGCCACAACACTCAATGACCAGTGCTGAGAACATCGGCGAGGCCTATCTGACGAAGTGGCTCGCATATTGCTTGCTGGCAGTCAAATCGGCGATCTAGGCAGGGCCTTCTTTGGCTCTGGAACTCCGGACAGTACGGGGCAGGCGAATCCGCCAATTGTTTGTGACATGAGCGCTACGCCGATGTTTGAGTTCCACCTGAACTCGGCGATGATCATGATGCATCCAATCTGTTCCCGTATGGAGTCCCCAAGTGTTTACCTAGGGTTTGAGGAATGAATATAGACTGACTTTGCCAAGTTAAGGAGGTTGGATGCCGCGAGCTTTGTCATGAAGTTTTCTAGCGTTCCAACGAGACAGGTCAGCGGGCTCTACTCCCTCACTGCCCAATTCGCCAGGAGAAGCAAGCATGCGTATTTCCGACTACAGCATCCGCACTCGTTTGATTGGTCTCTCCCTTATCAGCATACTTTTCACTTTGGCAGTGGGCTTGTTTGGCATCAATCAAGTGGGAAAGGTCAACCACTTGGTCAACGAGATGTTCGCCAGCGACTTGATCACCGTGGCTGATGTGGCGAATGCGAATATGCAGGCGATTTATCACAACCGCGCGCTGTATGCCTACGTCATCGAGTCAGAACAAAGTGGCATGGATAAAGTCGGTCAGACCATGCAGGGCTATGAAGCGGGCATGCACAAGGTTCTCGAAAAATACAGAAAGACCAATCTGACGACCAAAGAAATCGACTTGCTGCGAAAGTTTGATTCGGCCTGGGCACTTTACATGCCCCTTGCAACCAAAGTCCAAAAGCACTCCTACGCTGATCAAAACAAAGAAGCCATGGAGTTAATGAATACTGAGGTCAGCAAGACATTTCAAGTTGCGGACGATCTGTTGTCCGATATCGTCAACTTGAACATCGAACTGGGGCGCCAATCCAATACAGACGCTGATGAAACTGCTCGACTGGTTCGAATCATCAGTCTGGCTGTCATCTTTGCTGCGGTTGCAGTCTCGATTGGGCTAAGCATGTGGATCATTCGTACCGTGACGGCACCGTTGAGCTACGCTCGGGAGCGGCTTGCGGATCTCAGCCATGGCGATCTCTCAATGGCTATTCGTACCGAGTCCAAGGACGAGACGGGGCAGTTGTTGCAAGACATGGAAGCCGTTCGTCATCATCTGCACAGTGTTGTCTCAACTGTTCGAGACAATTCAGAGAGCGTGGCGACTGGTGCCGGTGAGATCGCACAGGGCAATGCTGATCTAAGCCAGCGCACCGAGGAACAGGCGAGTGCTCTGGAAGAGACCGCAGCGACAATGGACGAGCTTGGGTCCACAGTGCGCAATAACGCTGACAACGCCAGGCAAGCCAATCAGTTGGCGCTAGGCGCCTCTCAAATTGCGACTCGTGGTGGAGATGTGGTTGGCGAGGTGGTCGAAACCATGCAGGGCATCAATGACAGCTCCAAAAAGATTGCCGACATCATTACCGTGATCGATGGAATCGCCTTTCAGACCAACATTCTGGCCTTGAATGCAGCAGTGGAAGCTGCACGCGCTGGCGAGCAGGGTCGAGGTTTTGCTGTCGTGGCTGGTGAGGTGCGAAGCCTCGCCCAGCGAAGTGCGGATGCGGCCAAAGAAATCAAAACACTGATCAATGACAGCGTTGAGCGTGTCGAGCAAGGCACCCTTCTGGTAGACCGCGCTGGAACCACAATGACCGAAATCGTAGGTGCCATTAAACGCGTTAGCGACATCGTCAGCGAAATCAGCTCGGCAACCACCGAACAAAGCTCCGGTATCGCTCAGGTTGGCGAGGCAGTCACGCAGATGGACAAGGTAACCCAACAGAACGCCGCCTTGGTCGAGGAGAGCGCAGCAGCGGCTGAAAGCCTGCGCGTACAGGCGACGCAGTTGGTACAAGCGGTCGCGACGTTCAAGCTGCGTTGATGGTTCTGATAGTTGACGTTCAACTGGCCGTGCCTGACCTTTGAAGTCCAACTGCAAACGCAATACGAGCACACTCATGTTCCTTTTGCGTTTAGTTCTTGGTACTTAGAGACTGCGCCGAAGAACTAGTTTGTGTTCGCCTGGCTTCACGTGTTGCCAAAGGCAGTCGGACGGCAATGCAGCCGCTTGAATTTGGCTTGCGGCTCACATAGAACTCTTCGCCCATCAAGCCTACAAGCAAGTTGTAGCTGATTGCGAGCCCCGAGACACTGCTGCCTTATCGAAGCGTCTCGTGCTTCGTTTCGCGAACCATTGCAACAGTGAGTTGGTCACCAGCTCCTGCATCAATTGGCTGATCGGAGTGGGATACCAATAGAAACAGCTAAACGCCTTTCCAGGCGATTGGCCAAGCGCTAGCCCTTTGACAAAGATTGACGAAATTTCGCTCTATGCACATCGTTGACTTTAGCTCTTCATCGGTGATTTGCCCTCAGCGGGAAGTCATCTTGTCTCACGAATTTCTTGACAACGACCCACGTCAGATGGTGCTTTCGAAATCAAGCAAGAGCGCCTAGATGACGTTGTTCGGTGTCGCTTAAGTCGCCCAACTAGCCCCGAGGACACTTTGCGGAAAGTCTTGTTGCCAAGCTCCGCTCTCGTCAAGGAAGAAGGCGCGGTGCCTGCTTATTCGACCAAGGTCAGGATCAACACCGCTGCAATGACGAGCGCAATGCCCAGCCAAGCAATCGGCTTGAGTCGGTGGCCGAACAGCAGTCGGCCGCAGATGGCCGTACCCAAAATGCCGATAGATCCCCACATCGCATAGGCCACTGCGAGATCAATGCTCTTGATGGCTTGGCCTAGCATCAGGAACGCCAGCCAAAGCATGGCAATGGCACCAAAACCCCAGGCACGGTTTTTGAAGCCGTTGGACTTCTCAAGCATCATATTGGCGGCAATATCGCTACAGGCCGAACCCATAATAAAAATAATTGGCATCGTCTGCATAATCAAGACTCCTCGCCGAGTGCTACGCACACGATGCCCATCATCACCAAAGCAAGTCCAAGCATTTCGGTGCCTGACAAGTCTTCCTCGAACACCAGCACGCTCACCAGCGAAAGCGAGGCGAGTCCGATGCCTTCCCACACGGCATAAGCAATGCCTATAGAGATTTGTCCAATGGCTTGCGAGAGCAAGTAGTAGGACGCCGCCAAGGCCACGGCCATCAACAAATAACCCTGAAAACTATCACCGCGCGAAGCATTAGCCATCAGGGTGGTGCCAGCGACTTCGGCAGCAATGGCTGACAACAAAAACAGCCACGCAATAATCAAATTCCTGTTATTAAAAGTAAGCATAATTTCACCTATATTATATTCCTTTAAATATAAAGTTTAATCATTTTACCATAATCCATTAAATTTGTAAAATCAGTATGTTTATTTGTTAAATATCAATTGTATTTTATAAATTCATTTTGATAATTAATTGCTTGCGCTGGGATGTGCTTTTTTGAGACTTCTTGATCACGTGGCAAAAGACAAAAAAGGCTGAAAGAGGTGTGAGCGAAGTACCGCGCCCCACGACCTTGTTGCGTGGATAACGTCATTTCTTTCCAGATCGGTCGCGAGGCTTCCCTACACATAACTGCAAGTCTGCTGTGTAAGAATTCCTGGGGCTTGACTTCCGCACATCGTTCACCAGTGAGCCTTGTTGGAGCAAACCTCAAGCGGTTCAACCACCCCTGTCAGCAAGGAGCAAAGCAGTGACTGAAGCAAGTTTTCAAAAGGCGCCGTTCGCGGCACGCCGCGACGCCCTAGGTACAGCCGTCGTCCTGGCGGCTCTTGCGATCTCTGGGTCAGCAATGGCGGCCCCGCAAAGCGCCGACTTCATCTGGTCGGGTGGCCCTATCCTCACCATGAACGACAAGGCCATGCGCGCGGAAGCGGTGGCGGTGGCGGCCGGCAAGATCATTGCCGTGGGCAAGAGCCGTGAGGTCATGAAGTTCAAGGGGCCGACCACGCAGTTGGTGGACCTGAAGGGCCAGACGCTGGTGCCAGGTTTTGTTGACGCCCATGGCCATATCTTCGGGGGCGGTTTGCAGGCCCTCTCCGCCAATCTACTGGCACCGCCGGATGGCGAGGTCAAGGACATCGCCTCGCTGCAGCAGACGCTGCGTGACTGGGTGAAGAAGAACGCCGCTGCGGTCGAGAAGACCCAACTCATTCTTGGTTTTGGCTATGACAACGCCCAACTGAAGGAATTGCGCCATCCGACCAAAGAGGAACTGGACGAGATATCCAAAGACATTCCTTTGTTGATCGTGCACCAGTCGGCACACTTGGCCACCGCCAACTCGGCCATGCTGAAGGTGATGGGTTATGACGCCAACACCAAAGATCCAGCCGGCGGCGTGATTCAGCGCAAGCCTGGCACCAATGAGCCCAATGGCACGATTGAAGAAACCGCGTTCTCCAACGGCCTCCCGGTGGTGCTGGGCCGGGTGGGGCCGGAAGGCTTGAAGACCTTTGCGCGTGAAGGAGCCAAGCTCTGGGCGCGCTTTGGCTACACCACGGCCGAAGAGGGGCGCACCACGCCGCCTATCGTTGCCATCATGAAGCAGGTGGCGGCCGAAGGTGGCTTCGCCAATGACGTCAATGCCTACCCCGATGTGCTGGTGGACCGGGCTTTTATCAAAGCCAATCAAAGCAACACTTACACCAACCGCTTCCGCATCGCAGGGGCCAAACTCACCATTGACGGCAGCCCGCAGGGTTTCACCGCCTGGCGTGACCAGCCTTATTACAAACTGGTCGGCAACTACCCCGAGGGCTATTCGGGGTATGCCGCAGCGTCTGCCGAAGACGTGATGGGGGCCGTGCACTGGGCTGCCGAAAACGGCATCCAGATCATCACCCACTCCAATGGCGAACGAGCCTCCGATCTCCTGATCGCTTCACACAAAGCAGCCCAGGCCCGCTTCCCTCAAGCAAAAGCCCTGCGTCCGGTGCTGATCCATGGTCAGTTCTTGCGCGAGGATCAACTCGATAGCTACAAATCCTTGGGTGTCATCCCCTCGCTCTTCCCCATGCACACCTTCTACTGGGGTGACTGGCATTTGGACCACACCGTCGGCCCGAAGGCCGGTATGAATATCTCGCCTACCGGTTGGGCGAGAAAGCGCGGCATGATCTTCTCCAGTCATCACGATGCGCCGGTAGCCTTCCCGGATTCGATGCGGGTGCTGGACGCCACCGTCACGCGCCGTGCGCGCGGTTCGGGTCGGATCGTCGGCCCAGAGCATCGCGTAGACGTCATCACTGCTTTGAAGGCGATGACGATCTGGCCGGCCTACCATCACTTCGAAGAGAAGAGCAAGGGCAGCCTGGAAGTGGGCAAGCTGGCCGACTTTGCGCTCCTGTCCAAAGATCCAACAGCCGTCAAGCCCGAGACGATTGCTGACATCAAAGTGACCGAGACCATCAAGGAAGGCAAGACCATCTTCCGCCTGGAGCCCGGCAGTAAGACGGCCGTCGCGGCTCCCGACATCACGCCCTTGCTGGCAGCATTCGGCGGGCATCGCGCGAATGCCGGAGGCGGCGCCGAGGATGCCTGCGCGCATGACGCCATGTTCCGCATGACGGCGGTGATGGTGGGCGGGGCCGGCCGCTGATGACCTTGTGGATTGCGGCCTGAGTCTTTGGCTGCAGTCCGCCGTTCAGCCGAATGCCTTTCGGCTGTCGCTTGCAGCCCCCTGTTGAGCCTTAGGCACCGAGAGGGGGCTCGCCTTTGTTTGGAAAGATTGAAAACATGAATGCCATGGACCGCCACGCTGTCTGCAAAGGCCGCGCCGGCCTGGGCTCGGCACTCGTCGCGCTGGTTCTCGCCACCAATGCTCAGGCCCAGCAGGCCGCCGAAGCGGCGGTGGACAACGGCACCGACCCGACCAAGTTCTCGAACGCGGTGTTTGCGAACTACGAGTACCTTGATCTTCACAAGGGCATCAATAGTGGCACCTTGCGGCTGAATTACTTCACGCCTTTGGGCGCAAACAAGCTCTAAGCGTTGAGGCTGCGCGCGCCGGTTGTGATGAATGATGCTTTGGGCATCCAAGCATGCGCAGTGCAAGCTCTCGACTCACACCTTCGGTGTACTGACGGCCAACACCTGACCGGGCCAAGTACCAGGAATACTTGGCTAAGACCAATAGGTCGCTGTGATCCAGCCCATGCGTTTGAACGGCAGATCCTCCTATTGGCTTCGCAGTCTCAAACAAAAGCGCATGGCCGCAGACAGCCTATAAGCGAACTTCCGCTATGGGCACTGACCTGTCCATCTAGATTCAAGCCAGCGGGCCTTCGGCAGCTCCGTGCCCAGAGCGGAAGTTCGTTGACCTTCCGCATGAAGTCCGAAATCGACCTGCCGATGGGGAAACTAGCGCGCTTGGGGGCGACGTTGTTCAAACGCCAACTCGGCGTGCGATGAAGTGTGACGGATGAGACCGAAGCAGCCAGCGTGGCGCTCCATGCCAAATCCACAACCGTCAACTGTGCGATGAAGCACATCGAAGCGCGGCGCAGTGACAGCGCCTGCTTGTACTCGGGGATCCACAGGCGGTCGCTGTGTTTCTCCACCTGCAAGATGTTGAAGCGAATGCCGCAGGTTTGCGTTGCAGCTTGGTAGCGGAGCATGGGCGGCTTCGATTGGCGCCTTGTCCGCACGGGAAAACCAGATGTTCCGAGAGCACGTTGACGCCGCCAAGCGTTGCCGACCGTGCCATCGACGCGCTTGCACTCGCCCTGAGCACTCCTCTGGAGGCCCAGGCTGAATGCGTGCCGCAAGCCGAGCGTACTCGGGTTGAGAGTCAGCCTCGCCCCGTTCCGCTGCCGTTGAGGCGCTCAGGAACGTCTTCATGTCCTACAGACGCCCCGGCGAAAGGCGCTCACACTCCCGGCGTACAAATGACGTCTAAAAAATGACATCGCAGCCCACCGCAACCGCGCCGCCAGACACATTGAACGCATTGGAGTCGGCGCTCGATAAGAGCCAAGAGGTCAAGGTCAAGGTGGAGGACTGTGCCGACGACTTAGCTGTAGCCAGTGATCTCGCCAAAGCGCGCATCGCACGGGGGGAGAAGATGCTACCGGCCGATCAAGTTCTGCAGAACACCAAGGCTATCGGTATCAAAGTACAGGATTGCGCCGACGATTTGCAGGAGGTGGCGGACACCTTGGCCTATGGCGTTGCCGAGGTTAAGGATGTCGAGCAAGCATTGATCCGCTCCCGCGAAGCTCTGGCTGAATCCGAAGCTGCACTTGCCGCGTCGCGCCATGCCGAACGTGCAGCAAGTACTCTTGCCATGCATGACCAGAAGACAGCCTTGCCCAACCGCACGCTGTTCGATGACCGCTTGGCTCAGGCCATCGCTGGTGCCGACCGCCACGGCTGGATGCTGGGGGTGATGTTCTTGGACCTCGACCGATTCAAGCTGATCAACGACAGCCATGGGCACGCAGCCGGCGACACCGTGCTGAAGGTAGTAGCGCAACGTCTACTGAGTCAAGCGCGCGACGAGGACACAGTCTGCCGCAACGGCGGTGACGAATTCCTGTACTTGCTGATCAATCCGACAAGTCGCGACGACGTTGCACGTATCGCAGGCCAGGTAAAGGCAGCGATCGCTGCCCCAATCAGCCACGGCGCCCTGCAGTTAGTCATCACACCAAGCATCGGCATTGCGCTATACCCGCTTGATGGCCAGAGCGGCGATATCTTGATCGCCAATGCCGACGCAGCGATGTACCGAGCCAAGTCGTTGCCAGGCCACTGCGTATTCTTCGAGTCAACAGTGCCCACGGTCAACCCGTCAACATCGCCTGGCTGAGTACTAAGCCTTCGGGCCGGCATGCAGGGGTAGAGTGAAGTAGAACTTGGAGCCCTCGCCCAGCGCACTGTGCAAAGTAATGTTGCCGTCGTGCGCTTCAATGAAGGACTTCACGATGGCCAAGCCCAGTCCAAGGCCTGAGCCGGCACCGGCCTCGCCGCCGGATTCACCCTTGTCGAAGACCTTTTCAATCATTTCGGCGGCAATGCCCTGGCCGTTGTCGCTGACCCAGCACTCGACGTTTCCCTGTCCCGCTGCGCCCTGCGCCCCGACAAGTACTTCGCCACCCGGAGAGAATTGAATCGCGTTGCCGATCAGATTTTGAAACACTCTTCTGAGCAATCTGGCGTCTGCAAACACCACCAGATCGACGGGAACCCGATTGATCAGCTTCGTATTTGATTCGGCAGCTATCGTCTCAAGGTCGTCGAGAAGGGACTCCACCAGTGGCCACAGGTCAAATCGGCGTCGCTCGACCTTGACGCCGATGACCTCGAGCAAATTCGTGTTTTCTTCGAGCACTCGGCCAATCAAGTCCTGGAGTTGCTGAACGTTACGGCGCAGCGATTGCAAGATACGTTGGGAATCAGGGCCGAGGACTTGCCCGGACAGACTCTTCTCGAGCGACCGACCCGTCAGCGAGATCGCAAACAGCGGCGTTCGCAGATCGTGCGCCACGAACGAGAGGTACTCCTCCCTGCGCTGCTTTACCTCAAGTGCTTGCTGGGAAGCATACGTCTGCACCGCTTGGCCGATCGCGTTGTCGAAGATGCGATTGATCACATGAAACGGCCTGCCTTGAAGCGTTAAACCGTGCTCGGTCGCCAGATCGTGGATGCATCCGCGCATGATGTTGTACTCCGCCACCACCTCCTCGATATCGAAGTCATCCTTCAACCGCTGCAGCCCGTGGGCCGCGGGACTGGCTTCGGCGAGCGCCTCGGGGATGGTCTGTCGGGGATTGGTTTCAAGCGCTTCCGCCAACTCTTTGAGCAAATCCGGGATGTGGTCATTGAGCGTCGGTGTGTCGAGATGAATCGCCGAAGGGAGATTCCTCACCTGCGTTCGCCAAGAAAGCAAGAGCACCTCGCCGTGCTCTCTGACCAGATTGGCCAGCAGTTGCAAACTACTCACTGTCATTTGGAATTGCTCATCGTTTGTCGGCCACAAGACTGCTTACTTTGCGGAAGGGGACGCCAGGTTGGCGGGTTAGCAGGGGCGGATCGAACATGGCGGTCTGCGGAGCGCTGGACGGTAGCGTGACGGCCCCGCCGTGTTTCAACCATCTGACAAGGCATCATGATGCGCCATTAGTTTGCCGGCTGATCTTGTCGACAAGGTAGGCCGCACCTCTGCCCCTTGGCCTGCAGCCAAGTGCGGTACTTGAAGGTGGAAGCGAGTTGGGCATGCCTGACCGACAGCGCAGGCGGTCATATCTAGAAAGTCCACTGCACAACGCGCTATGGCGCCGGCTGCTTGCGCTGGCCAGTCGACCTATATCGCTTGGGGCCGAAGCGCCGAGTCCTCTCGGCGTAGGTACGCTTCATGCCAATCTGGTCCCGGCTAGATTCAAAAAGAAGCGCACCATTTCCGCCGAAGCGTCGGGGCCGGCGACGTCGGTGTAGGAGCCACTTGCATGGCCACCCGACCACGCATGGCCCGCGCCGTGCAGAGTCCAGTTTTCTATTCGCGCCTGCCCGAGGGCGTCGGTGTGAATCTCCCGGCTGAAGCGACGGCCGCCTTCTGCAACGCCGAAACGGGTGCCGACATGCAAGGCATCCTGACTTGGCTCTGAGCCATAAGCGTCACGGGCCTGCTGGACGATCACATGGCTATTGGACTGCTGCACGGTATGGTCTCTATCTCCGTGGAAAACGATGATAGGCACGGACTGCGTGGCGCTGCGGCTCATATTTACGGGAGCCTGACCCAAACTGTGAAGGCCAGCGATGCCGCCGCGCCCCCCTTTCATGGCTACCATAGCCGACGGGATATCGTGTGCACTGCCGTAAGGCAGGCCCGAATGAGAGCCAATCCCGGCAAACAAATCCGGATAAGTTTCGCCCAGCACGACCGCCATTGCCGCACCGGCCGACAGGCCGGCCACAAAGATGCGCAGTGGGTCGACGCCATTCTCGCTCGCAACCTTGCTGGTGATGCCGGCAATCAGCGAAGGTTCGCCGTCGCCGCGCAATTGGTCTTGAGGCTGGAACCAGTTCCAGCATTTGGACGTATTCGCGTGTGCAGCCTGTTCGGGGTAAAGGACAAGAAAGCCATGGGTATCGGCTAGGCGGTTCATCTGGGTACCAGCTGCGAAATCGTCGGCCGTCTGTGTGCAGCCATGCAGCATGACGACCATTGCGCGCGGTGTCGCTGACGCTGCCTTTGGCATATAAACCTTGTATGCGCGGCTGCCAGCCGCGTTGCTGAATTGATGAGTTTCGAAGCTGCCTGGCTTGAGCGCCTGTTCGCTCGATGCGGGATTGCGCAGCCTCCCTCGTTCAACTTCAACTTCAACGTCAACGGAAGCGGAAGCGGAAGCGGCCGAGTGAGAGTCCGACGTCCTCCCAGAGGCTAGGGCCCGCCTGATGGTTTCGGTGACGTGGCGCATCGGGCCGACGGAAGTGTTCAGCCCAGCGCGGGTCAGCGCCCGCTCAATCGTGGCATTGATGGCGTCGGCGTTGAACGCCTTCGTTCTTGCGGAGAAAAGGGATTTCATGCGGGTTCCTGTTAGAGATGATGCGGCAGGCCCATGTCTAGGGCCGGACAAGCTTGATCTCTGATGGTCGCCGACCTAGTCCAAGAACGCAGCCGGCCGATAGCGCAGCCGTGTGAAGGACATGTCCGACAAAGCAACGGCTTCTTGGCTGCTGCACCCGAAGCTCTTGCGCGGGTAGCCTTTGCTGCTCAAGTAAGCAGAGGTCGAAATGGGCGAGAAAAAGCAAGAAACATCACAGCGCGCGCCTACAACGCGTCGGGCTCGATGGACTAAGCGGTGGGCCGCACTGCGCTCAGCGTACCGGTCTTCGACGAGTCCAAGCAGCGGCGCCGTGCCAGCCCTGTATGGCACGCTGGTCAACGGCACCACGCCATGAAGCCAGCGCAGCTCTGGCAGCTCTGGCAGCTATGCAAACAAGCTAGTACCGCTTGGCTTGATGATTATGCGCCGAGCATGGGCGCGGCTTCGGCCTACTACACGATGTTCTCGATTGCACCGTTTTTGCTGATCGCAATTTCGGTAGCCGGCTTGGTGTTCGGACGCGAAGCAGCTAGCGGTGAAGTGCTGATGCAGCTGCGCAGCTTGATGGGTGAGAGCGGCGCGCTGGCTGTACAAGCGATGCTGGAAAGTGCCGCCCGGCCGGCTGAAAGCTGGACCGCTGCGCTGATCGGTGGTGCCTTGTTGCTGTTGGGGGCCACGACGGTATTCGGCGAACTACAGGACGCGCTGGATCGTATATGGCGGGCGCAGTGATTGGCCCCCTCCCAGCCTGGCCCAAGAGCACATAGATCGCCTTCTTGCCTACTCCTGCGGCTCAGCAAGCGCAGCCTCCTCGTTCTCGAATCACTGATTGAGTGCCCACCATGCCCAAGACGCCCAAACTTGCTGCTGCCCCCCCCGCCTTAGCCTCTTCGGCGGCGCCCGCCACCTTCCCGGTGCGAAAAAAGCGGCCGCTAGCTGCGTTGTCGCCAGACCCGATAGCCCAGCAACTGGCGCAAACCCAGACTCTTGTCGCCGGCATGCCCTTCAACCCGAATAAGGCCGCCGAACACGGCTTCGAGCGAGGTTTGATGCCGCCGGCGGGTGCAACGGCCGAGCCGGCATCTCGCATGCCCGCGGCCAGCACCTTGAGCGAAGCCAATAGGAACGCCAAGTTGGGCGGGATAGCTCCCGAGGGGCGCAACGCGGCAACCGGCTCACTTGACCGTGTGCGGGTGGACTCTGCAGGCCAGCTCTTGACGACCAATCAAGGCGTGGCCGTGGCCAACAACCAGAACTCGCTCAAATCCGGCACCCGCGGCTCGGTGCTGCTGGAGGACTTCATCCTGCGCGAGAAGATCACCCATTTCGACCATGAGCGTATTCCAGAGCGCATCGTCCACGCACGTGGCTCGGCCGCTCATGGCTTTTTCGAATGCTTCGAGCCGCTGTCCGCGCTGACCGAGGCGGCGCCGTTCCAGCAGGCGGGTAAGGTCACGCCGGTGTTTGTGCGTTTCTCGACCGTGGCCGGCGAGCGCGGCTCCAAAGACACTGCCCGCGACGTGCGGGGCTTTGCCGTCAAGTTCTATACCGACGAAGGCAATTGGGATCTGGTTGGCAACAATATGCCGGTGTTCTTCATCCAGGATGCGATGAAGTTCCCCGACCTGGTCCATGCGGTCAAGCCCGAGCCCCATAACCAGATGCCGCAGGCAGCCAGCGCCCATGACACTTTTTGGGATTTCGTCTCGTTGATGCCCGAGTCCACCCATATGCTGATGTGGGTGATGAGCGACCGGGCGCTGCCGCGCAGCTACGCCACCATGCAGGGCTTCGGCGTGCACAGCTACCGGCTGGTCAACGCCGCCGGCGAATCGGTGTTCGTGAAGTTCCACTGGACGCCTAAATACGGGACGCACTCCCTGGTATGGGACGAAGCGGTCAAGATCTCCGGCGCCGACCCCGACTACCACCGTCGCGACTTGTGGGAGCGCATCGAAAGCGGTGCCTACCCCGAGTGGGAGTTGGGCGTGCAGACCTTCACCGAGGCGCAAGCCGAGCAATTCAGCTTCGACATCCTCGACGCGACCAAGCTGGTGCCTGAGGAACTGGTGCCTGTGCGCTCTATCGGCCGCATGGTGCTAAACCGCAACCCGGATAACTTTTTTGCCGAGACCGAGCAGGTCGCTTTTTGCACCGCCAACATCATCCCTGGACTTGACTTCTCCAACGACCCGCTGCTGGCCGGCCGCATCCATTCCTATGTCGACACGCAGATCAGCCGGCTCGGTGGCCCGAACTTTCATGAGCTGCCGATCAACGCGCCGCTGGTGCCGGTGCATAACAACCAGCGCGACGGCATGCACCGCCAGGCCATACCGCGAGGCCGAGTCTCATACGAACCCAATTCTCTGGGCGGCGGCTGCCCCTTTCAGGCCGGTGCGGTACAGGGCTTCAACTCAGTCGCAACCAAGCTGCAGGCCCGCGATGAGCAGGGCAAGGTGCGTGCAAAACCACTGCTGTTTGCCGAGCATTACAACCAGGCCCGCTTGTTCTTCGAGAGTCAGTCTTCTGTTGAGCAGACGCACATTGCAGCGGCGTTTCGCTTCGAGCTAAGCAAAGTGACCGTGCCGGCGATCCGGCAGCGAGTGGTGTCAATGCTGAGGAATGTCTCCGAAGCTTTGGCCGCTGAGGTCGCCGAGGGGCTCAATATGAGGCCGCTGCCCGCAGCGATGCCGCTGGCAATCGAAACACCGATACCGCCCGAAGTCAGCCATTCGCCGGCGCTCTCACTGATGGCTAGGCCAGGAGACGGCTCGATCAAGGGTCGCAAGATCGCCATCTTGCTGGCCGACGGCGTCGTCGGGCAAAGCGCCGCAGGGGTGCACGCCGCCTTGCTGGCAGCCGGCGCGACGCCGAAGTTCCTGGCACCGCGCATCGGGCCGGTGACGACGAAAGACGGCTTGGACTTGGCAGCGCAAGCGTCGCTGGAGAGCGAGCCTGGTTTCTTGTTCGACGCGCTGGTCTTGCCTGATGGCGAGGCAGCGGTGGCCGCCTTAGCCGCCGACGTCCATACCTTCGAGTTCATCAAGGATCAGTACCGCCACGGCAAGACCATGCTGGTGCTGGGCCTGGGCCGTGAACTTCTAGACCTTGCGGGCGTACCGCTTGCCCTTCCGAATGGCGATGTCGACCCCGGGCTGCTGCTGGCGGAAGAGATGAGCGACGACGCCAGCGCCGCCTTTATCAGCGCCATCGCCCTGCACCGCCATCCCGAGCGCGAGACCGCCGCGCATCGGCCTTGAGTTTCAAACGTTCCTCGACATCAGTCCTGGCCAGGCTTGCGACACGAGTTGGATTTGGGGTCTTTGATGCACTCATTTTGGCCGTTGCATCAAGCGAACTGCCACAACTCCTAGACAGAGTTGAACGCACTGACATCCTCGCTTTCAACGTGCGCTAACGCACAGACCCCCGTGCGTTAGCCGCATAAATTGGGGCATTTCTTTCAATCGCCTGGCCTCATTTCTTCTTGGCCACGCAAGCACATTTCACAGGAGTTCTGATGGCCTATTCCGCGTCCACAGTTGATGACATGGTCCGCTCGCGAGGCAATCTCAAACCCGCTTTCGCCGAGCAAGCAAGTACCCCAAAAGCGGAAGCCAGCAGCGCCGTCTCATGGGCAGCAATTGTTGCAGGAGCGGCTGCGGCGGCATCGCTGTCGTTGATTCTGCTGATTTTGGGCGTCGGACTGGGACTCTCGTCGGTGTCGCCCTGGGCCCGCAACGGTGTCAGCGCGGCTACTTTCGGCGCCTCCACCATTGTGTGGCTGACCGTGACACAGCTGCTGGCATCGGCCATGGGTGGCTATCTGGCCGGCCGCTTGCGCACCAAGTGGACCGAGGTGCATACCAATGAGGTGTATTTCCGCGACACCGCGCATGGCTTTCTGTCCTGGGCCCTGGCCTCACTAGCCACGGCAGTGCTCTTGACGTCGGTCATTGGTTCCATCGTCGGCGGCGGCGTGCAGGCGGGTGCCACTATCGCCAGCGGTGCGACTGGAGCCACAAAAATGGTGCTCGGCAACCTTGAGGGCAGCACCGAGGGCGGCACCACAGGCTACTTTGTCGACTCGCTGTTCCGTCGCGATGCGGCCGTGGATGCCAGCCTCAGTTCCTCCGTCGCGGTGACGATGGAAGTCGGTCGAATCTTTGCCTCTGCCGGTCGATCCGAGGCGCTGCCGCCCGAAGATCTGCGCTATGTTGGCCAAGTCGTGGCCCTGCGCACGGGCTTGTCGCAGCCTGAAGCTGAAAAACGGGTTGCTGCGGTCTACGCAAAAGCGCAGGCCAAGGCACGCGAGGCCGAAATTGCTGCACGTGAATCGGCAGACCAGGCGCGCAAGGCGTCCGCCTATAGCGCGCTGTGGTTGTTCATTTCCTTGCTGGTTGGCGCCTTTGTTGCCAGCTTGGCCGCCACTTATGGCGGCCGTCTGCGCGATGCTTGATTCACCCCCTCCCATTCACTATCAAGAAGCCCACCATGCGTTCAATTCTGTTGCTGTTTTTAGGCATTCCCATTCCGATCATTATCTTGATTGCGTTGTTCGTGCACTGAAGGCCCCTGTTTTCTCATTGCCCACTGTTGAAGGAACTCCAATGACCCAGACCAAAGCTGACATCAAGGCCGACACCAAAGTCGGCGCGAAACCCGGCAGCAAAACCTCAGCCGCCAAGCCCGACGCCATTGCCCTGCTGAAGGCCGACCACGAAGCCGTCAGCCAGCTCTTTGCCGAGTATGAAAATACCCGTGCAGTCAAAGCGAAAAAGGCATTGGTAGCCGAAATTTGTATCGCACTCAGCGTGCATGCGCAGATCGAGGAAGAGATCTTCTATCCCGAGTTCAAAGCGGCGCTGAAGGACAATTTTCTGGTGCCCGAGGCGACGGTTGAACATGCCGGTGTGAAAGGCCTGATTGCAGAACTCCGAGGTGCCGAACCCAATGGTGAGATGTACGGCGCCAAGGTGAAGGTGCTGTCTGAGTACGTGAAGCATCACGTCAAGGAAGAGCAGAACGAGATGTTTCCCAAGGCCAAGGCATCGTCGCTCGACATGGCTGAACTCGGCGCACGCATGGCGGCGCGTAAGGTTGACCTGTTGGCGCAGAACGTCTAAATCGGAGTGAGCCTTTTCAGTGTCAGCACTTATTTGTTGGCAGCTATCGAGTAGGCCAGTCGCTCTTGCCTCTAGCGAGAGCCGAGCCAAGCTAAAAAGTCTGGCGCGCTCATGGCCCGTCCATACAACCATCCTTGTGCTTCTTGCACGCCAATTTGCGTAAGGCAATCCTGTTGCGGACGGTCTTCCACACCTTCTGCGATGAGTTCTAGGCCCAACGCATCCGCCATCGCGGCAATGGCGCGCACGATGGCCTGATCCGACGGATTTCCCACCACATCGCGCACGAAGGCACGGTCCACTTTGAGCCGGTGCAAGGGCAGTAGCTTGAGCATGGACAGAGAAGAGTACCCCGTACCGAAGTCATCCAATGCAATCTTCACCCCGAGCTCGGCAATGCGGCCGAGCCGATGCTCCACATGGGGTACACGTTGCAGCGCAGTTTCTGTCACTTCGATTTCGAGGTCTTTGGGATCCATGCCCGTCGCCTTGAGTTCACGCACCAAGTCCTCGGCAAACTGGTCGTCCTGCAATTGCAGGGCCGACACGTTCACCGCAAGTCGCCCCTGCACGAACCCGTCGCGCTGCCACTGTGTCCAGGTGATCAGGGCTTGTCGTAGTACCCAACGACCCAACGGTTGAATCAGCCCACACTCTTCCGCTACGGGAATGAATCGATCTGGGCCAATCGATCCCAACTTCCCTGAGTGCCAACGAAGCAGTGCTTCAGCGCCGACTAAGGAAAGACCGTCAATGCTCACCTGTGGTTGCCAATGAACGGACAGCTCTCCATTCTCCATCGCCAGCAATAGGCCTTGTTCAATCGCCAAGCGCTCATTGGCCACTTCTGCCATTTTGGGATGGTAGCGAGCGTAGCGATTGCGGCCTGCTTCTTTGGCAGCGTACATAGCGATATCGGCCGCCCGAAGCAAAGCGTCAGGTGTGGAGCCGTCGCTCGGGTGAAATGCGATGCCGATGCTGGCTGACACCTGTACTGACGAGCCTGCTGCGAGATCAAATGGCTGCCGCACCACTTCCAACAAGCGCTTCGCCATGACGTTCACATCCGAGTCTCGCCCGGATCGAATCAGCATCAAGAACTCATCGCCGCCCAATCTGATTGCTTGATCGCCAAGCCGCAGCACGCGGCGAAATCGATCGGCTATGGCGATCAGCAGGGCATCACCCTTGTCGTGACCCAAGCTGTCGTTGATAACCTTGAACCCGTCCAAGTCCAGGAACATCAATGCAACAGTGTTGTCGCCTGATTGGGGTGGAGGCAATGCACTCAGGAGGTCGCGCAGTTGGTTGCGATTGCCAAGCCCTGTCAGTGGATCGTGATACGCCAAATGCTGAATCCTATTTTCTGCATCCCTCAATGCAGAAATGTCGGTGAAGGTCAGGACGCGGTTCGTGATTGAGCCCGAATCGTCACGAACTGGTGCCACATGTTCCCACGCTGGAAAAGTGCTTCCGTCGTGACGCAAGCACACCACCTCGGCATGCCCGAGAACATCAACAGGGGTGGTATCCAACAGTTCGCGGTCGCTCCCGCGGCGCGCGTGCAAAAATTCGTTCGGATGACGCCCTCGAATGTCTGCCGTAGGCCAACCCGTCAGCTTGACAAACGCCGGATTGGCCGTCATGACTCGCCCTTGCGTATCCAGTATCAAGATGGCGTCGGCAGCCGACTCGAACACAACAGTGGCCTGCCGTGCAGACTCCTCTTGCTCTATCTGCCGCGTGACGTCGCGACAGATGCCGACCACCGCGAATTCGTTGGCAACATAGCTCGCATGCACCTCTAACCAACGGTCGGGAAGTTCGGTACCTGGTGAGCGCCAACGCGCAACGATGTGAAGGTCACCGCCGTGGTCTAGCAAACGCTGCACTTTGGCTTGGGCGTCTTCGCTGAGATGCAAGAGGAACTCCCCCACGGGAATACGCAGGCCTCGCACTGAGCCGTCGGCAACAGGTGGGAAGTGCCCATCGATCTCAACTAGGTCCACACCGTCATTCAGGGTGAGCACGCCCATCTTCGCTGCATCCAAGGCAAGCCTCAGGCGCCTCTCGGCCTGAATGCGTGCGCGAGAGGCCCGCACGCGGGCCAAGGCCATTTGAACCGTGGCATTGAGCTCACGTTGCCTGACAGGCTTAACCAAATAGCCATAGGGGGCGACTTGTTCAGCCCGGCGCAAGATATCGCTGTCCGCATAGGCGGTAAGGAAGACGATGGGAACGTCAGCGAAGCGGGCGATCTCTTGGGCGGCCAGAATGCCGTCGCCGCCTTTTCCCAGGTTGATGTCCATTAGGATCAGATCGGGCCGGTAAGACATGGTCAGAACCACGGCCTCGTCCTGTGTGGATGCTGTTCCGACCACGTGGAATCCCAGTGATTCCAAGGTCAACTTCATGTCCAGGGCTACGATGCGCTCGTCTTCCACGACAAGTAAGGTGGTTGCCGTGGTGTGGGCAAAGGTAGCGGATGTCGTGTTCATAGTGGCGTGGATTCAGGTGGCAGTTGCAGCGTGAAGACGGCACCTGCCTGACCCGCTACCGGCCAGTGCATCGTCGCCTGTAGCTGCTCGGTAAGCAGAGTAACCAGACGCAGGCCCAAACTAGCGCCGCTATTCAACTCAAAGCCTACAGGCATACCCAAACCGGTGTCGGCCACCGCGATAACAATGCAGTGCCCCTGCCTCCCGGCACGCACCGCCACAGCGCCTAGACCGTCCGTCCCAAACCCATGTTTCAGCGCGTTAATTAGCAGTTCATTAACCACCAGCGCAACCGGCACCGCTTGATTGAGGTCAATACTCAACCCCGAGTCAGGTGCCTCCACGTTGAGACTGACGCGGCGCAGGATTTCCCCGTGTACGTCGCGCAGGCTTGCGACCAGCCGCCGCAAGTAGGGTCCCAGTTGCAGAGAGGAGAAGTCGTTGCGCTCGTACAGCAGTTGGTGGGTGAGCGCCATAGCCATGACGCGGTTCTGGCTGTCCTGCAAAGCCTGCTGGGCCTCTGGCGCAGCGCCGCGAGCCTGCAGGTTCAATAGGCTCGCAATGATTTGCAAGTTGTTCTTGACCCGGTGATGCACCTCCTGCAACAACACCGTGCGCTCCTTGAGCGCTGACTCAGTTCGCACCTGTGCGGCCTGTCGAGCGGAGATGTCGATGGCTGACGGGATTAAATGGGTTATGCGGTCATAGTCGTCCCGCATCGGGACCAGCATGAAGTCGAGTGCCATGCGGGTGTCTCCCGCCATGCGCGCTGTCACATCCTCGCGCACCACCTCACCCTGAGCGGCGCGGACGCAGGCCTGGTGCATCCAGTCTTGACTTTCGACCGAATAGTTCCACCAGTAGGTGTCCCAAAAAGGGCGCCCGATGACGTCTTTCGCATCAACACCAGCCGCTTCCAGCGGTGCCTTGTTGGCTTCTATCAAAGTACCGTCAGGCGTCATCACGCCGACGAAGGCAAACAAGCTGTCCAACACGCGCCGCAGTTGCTTTTCACTGTTGGCCAATGCCTGTTGCGCCCGCAACTCGGCGGTCAGATTTACTGCTTGAACGTATACGCCCCCTATGGTTCCATCCGGGAGCTGTATTGGCAGGTAGCTGGCTTCCCATTCATTGAATTCCCCGGGAGAGTTGGGCATTTCCACGCTGACCCGGAATTGTGCGTGCCGCGCACCAGCATCCAAGACGCTTCGCAGCAGAGGTGCCAGCGTTGAAAAGGCTTCGGGCAGGATGTCTTCTACAGTGCGGCCCAAGTGCTCCTCAATCGAGCGCCCATTGAACGCGGCCAGCGTTTGGTTGATGAAAACGTAGCGAAGTCCGCGGTCCAACACTGCCTTGCCAACAGGTGAATCCGCGCCGAATATGGTTTGCAACGTTGAAAACCAAAGCGGATCCTTCTCATCGACGGAAGAATTCATTACGTCCCCCCCAATCGTTATGTTTTCATCGTCTCACGAACCAAGGTGGCCGTAAAGAGCAGGTGGTCGGAGGTGGACTGCCCCTGGTCAGCTGGATAGCCAACCCTATTCAGAAATGGTGCAGTCAGATCGCTCATGACCGACGCTCGATACACGATCTAGCCGCAGTGTCCCAACGCTTAACCGACCGCGGCGCCAACGCCAGTCAAGCGGACGCCAGCAAGGCCCATGGCTTCGCTATTCTCATGGTCCTTGTTGGTGCCCTGCGCACCTGCGGTGCTCCGGAGTCGCTTACCTTCGCGTTGAACGACTGCAGTCGGGTGATGCACCGCACGCTGGGAACTTCAGCTTTTTGGTCATCAGCACCCTAACGGCGTTATGGCGCAAATGTCCGTTATGGGCACGGAGTTGACCGCCGCCAGAACGTTCGCCATTTAAGCCAACCGGCCCTGATGCCATTTCGCAGCTTGTGAAAGCTGTCGCTGGATCGGCCGGCGCCTCATGCCCTGATGGTCTCGCGTCGCAGATTTTCCGATCGGCAGCTTCTGGGGGTGCAGCAGACATTCGTCCACCGAAAAGCTAAATGGCCGGTTTTGACCGCTGCGGTTGTTGGATCGCCAAAATCGATCGACTGCTGCCAGCCTAGAGTTAGCTATGAAGGCTAGCTAGCGCACTCTGCCGGAGTACCAGTGGTCTGCACCGCATAGCGGACCGGCTGCTTAGAAAGCTCAGGCTTTGTTCAAGACACGCAGACAGCGTGCTCAAGTTGGGTTGTGCATTTGCCTGGGCAGTCATCGGTGACGCCCGACGAAGGCCGGTCCCTGCCCTTGCTGCGCAGGGGGGCGTGGTTGGGATGCACGAGGGTCCTGAAGTACCTCACTTGCGCTACTGCTCGTTCGCTAGATCGATATGTACAGATGAGATCCTGAAATGTCCATAATGACGAAGATCGACGCGACACATTGATCACGCTAAGCTATTGATTTATAGGCAGTATGATGTGTCCATAGCAAGCTAGCCTGCGAATGAAGCGCCGACTTAAACGTCGTACGGGTTCAAGTCCCGTCCTGGGCACCAAATCTTGGTTGAAGAAGCGGCCTAATCAGGTGAAGGCTGCCAGCATCCGCTCCAGCACCACCATAAACGGCGTTTGCATCAGCGGCAATGTGGCCACCATGCCAATCAGCCCAATGCTGACGGTCAGCGGGAAGCCGACCGAGAACACATTGATTTGCGGCGCGACGCGCGAAATCACCCCCAGCACCATATTCACGAAAAGCAGCATGGTGATCAGCGGCAGCGCGATCCACAAGCCCATGCGGAAGATCTCGGCGCCCCATGTTTGCGGCTGCGCCACGCGCAGAAAGCGAAAGGGCTCGTCGCCTATCGGGAACACGTGAAAGCTCTGGATCAAGGCATTGATCAGCAGCAAATGGCCGTTGATGGCGATGAATAGAAAGGCCACCATGCTGCCAAAGAAACGCGCGCTGGCGGTGCCCTGGCTGCCCGTCGCGGGATCGAAGAAGCCGGCATAGTTCAGGCCCATTTGCAGGCCGATCAACTCACCGGCGAATTCCAGCGAAGCAAAGACGAGGCGCACCGCGAAGCCCATGGACAGGCCGATCAGCAACTGCTGCGCCAAAAGCAAGAGCAAGGTCGGCAGGGAGTCCAACGGCGTGAGCGGCATGGGGGGCAGCGAGGGCTGTGCCGCCAGCGAGATGAACATGGCCAAGCCCACCCGCACCCGCATCGGCACATTGCGTTGGCTGAAGACCGGCATGCCACCAAAGAGCGCCAAGGTGCGCACAAAAGGCCACAGCAAGGGGTTCAGCCATGCCAGCAGTTGTGCTTCTGTGAAAGAGATCATCAGCCGACGATTTGCGGAATCGTCATCAAGGTGCGTCGGATGTAGTCCACCAAGGTGCTGACCATCCAGGGACCGGTGAGCGACAACACCAGCACGGCCGCCACCACTTTGGGAACAAAGCTCAGCGTCGATTCATTGATCTGCGTGGCGGCCTGAAACACGCTGACCAGCACGCCGACCAACAAGACCGTGAGCAGAATCGGCGCCGACACCAGCATCAGCACATAGAGGCCTTGTTGGCCGAAGGTAAAAACTTGTTGAGCATCCATGCTTGCGACTCCTTGCGGCGGCCTGATCTCAGGTGACGAAGCTGGCTGCCAGAGAGCCGAGCAATAAATTCCAGCCATCGGCCAGGACGAACAGCATCAGCTTGAAGGGCAGGGCCACCAGCACCGGTGACAACATCATCATGCCCAAGCTCATCAAGATGCTGCTGACAATCATGTCGATGACCAAAAAGGGAATGAAGATCAGAAACGCGATCTGGAAGGCGCTCTTCAACTCGCTGGTCACAAAGGCGGGCACCAAGACCTTGAAGGGCACATCCTCGGCCTTGACGTTGTTGTCGAGTTTCGCCAACTTGGCGAACAGGGCCACATCGGCCTGCCGCGTTTGTTTCAACATAAAGCCGCGCATCGGCGGCTCGGCGCGTTTGATGGCTTCGTCAAAGGCGATCTGACCGGCGCTATACGGCTGCCAGGCCTCGGTGTAGACCTTGTCCAGAGTTGGGCTCATGACAAAGAAAGTCAGGAACAGCGAGAGGCCGACGATCACCTGATTGGGCGGCGCGGCCTGCGTGCCCAGCGCTTGGCGCATCAGGGACAAGACGATGACGATGCGGGTGAAGCCGGTCATCATCAGCAGCACCGCCGGCAGGAAGCCGAGCGCGGTAAAGAACAGCAGGGTTTGAATCGGCACAGAGAAGCTGCCGCCGCTGGCGCCTTGGCCGACCAGCAAGGGCAAGGTAGCCGGCGGTGTGTTTTGCGCCCAAGCTGAGGCCGAAGCGACTGTAAGCAGCAACAGGCCTAAGAGTGCGGTCAATACCTGCGCTAGACCCTGGCGCTTGGGCAAGCGTTTGGACATTGAAGCATGTGCCGATAGCGTCGCAACAAGGTCAAACCGCACCTTGATCTCCCGACGAGTTGGACGTCGCAGCGGGCGTGCCGCGCAAGCGGGCACTTAGCATCTGCGCGAAAGGCATGGCGGCCTGGCCGAACTCGGGGACTTCACCCTGAGGTGGCATGACATGCAGGGTGCTGATCTGTTGGCCACTGACGCCCAGCACCAGCCAGCGCTTGTCTTCTCCTTGGCCCACCTCAACGGTCACGATGCGCTGTGTGGGCGCAATCGACAATTGAGCGATTAAGCGCATGGCGCCGGCGCCGCTGGCGCTCCCCGAGCCGCCCAAGGGCGTGCGTTTGAGCAGCCAAAGCACCAAGGGGATCAGGCACAGAATGGCCAGGAACCAGAGAATGGGCAGAAGAGGGGAGTTCATCGTGGCGATTGTCCGCCATCGCGCAGCTCGGTGTCAGGTCTTGCTGCGTCGATTTTGAACGTCAGGCTTTGGAGAGGCGGCGCATGCGCTCGGATGGGGTGACGATGTCAGTCAAGCGAATACCGAACTTGTCATTCACCACCACCACCTCACCCTGGGCGATCAGGTAGCCGTTCACCAACACATCCATCGGCTCGCCCGCCAGAGCGTCCAGTTCCACCACCGAGCCTTGCGCCAGTTGCAAGATGTTCTTGATGGGAATGCGGGTGCGGCCTAACTCCACCGTCAGCTGGACGGGGATGTCCAGAATCATATTGATATCGCCGCCCGGCATATTGCTGGGCGTGGGCGAGAAATTGGCGAAGCTGGCCGGCGCGACCTGTTCGGCGGGCGCCTGGAATTCTTCGGCGACCTCGGCAGGCTTGCTCTCGGCCAGGGCGGCAGCCCATTCAGCCGCCATTGCGTCTTGTTCTTCGGAGGAGGGGGTATCAGGTGACATTGCGAGCTCCCAGCCAACCCTGGTCGGGGCTGGTCAGCATTTGTTCAACTTTGATGGCGTACTTGCCGTTAGAGGTGCCGTAATGGCAGTCGTAAACAGGTACGCCGTCGATCTTGGCCTTGATCAAGGCCTCCAGGTCCAGCTCAATAAAGTCGCCTGGTTTGAAGGCCAGTAATTGCTCAACGGTCGCCGGCGCGGTGCCGAGCTCGGCCACCAACTCCACCTTGGCGTCTTGGATCTGGTGCTTGAGCAGATTGACCCAGCGGCGGTCCGGCTCGGTAGAGTCACCCACCGTGGTCGAGTACAGAACGTCACGAATCGGCTCCAGCGTTGCATACGGAATGCAGAAGTAAACCGTGCCACTCGTTTCGCCAATTTCCAGAGTGAAGGAGGTCGAGACCACGATTTCGCTGGGCGTCGCGATATTGGCGAACTGCGGCTGCATTTCCGAGCGTTGGAATTCCAGCTCCAGCGGATAAATGCCTTTCCAGGCCTTGTGATACTCGGCGGTGATCACCTCCACCAAGCGCAAGATCACGCGTTGCTCGGTGGCTGAGAAGTCACGACCTTCAATGCGCGCATGGAACTTGCCGATGCCGCCAAACAGTGAGTCGATGACCGCGAACACCAGGGTGGGGTCGCAGACGATCAGGCCCGAGCCGCGCAGCGGTTTGACCGACACGATGTTGAAGTTGGTTGGCACCACGATCTCGCGCAAGAAGGCGCTGTACTTCTGCACCTTGATGCCACCGATGGCGACTTCTGGGCTCTTGCGGATGAAATTGAACAAGCCGACGCGGATATTGCGCGCAAAGCGTTCGTTGATGATTTCCATCGTGGGCATGCGCCCACGAACAATGCGTTCCTGGCTGGCCAGGTTGTAGTCGCGTATGCCGCCAACCTGTTCCTCTTCGGCGTCGAGCTTTTGGCTCTCGCCGGTGATGCCTTGCAGCAGGGCATCAACTTCGTCTTGGGAGAGGATTTGCTGATTCATGGCGAATCACCGATGTGCTTGAACAGCGGGCTCACTGGACGATGAAGGTGGAGAACAAGACGTTGCTGACCGGGCTGACCACCGCAGGCTTCTTTTTCTTCTTCTTTTTCTTTTTCGATGTCTCTTCGGCTGGCGGCTCTTCTTCCTCGTCTTCCAGTTCAATGCCCATGGGCCGGACCGACTCGCGCATGATTTCCCGCGCCAGCTTTTCCTTGCCTTCCTTGGTCAGTAACTCGGTCGAGGTCTTGTAGGACAAGACCATCAGCACATTGCTGCGGATCGCCGGCAAATAGGCCTTGATTTGGTCAGCGGTTTTGGGGTCGCCCACTTCGAGGGTGACGCCGATTTGCGCGAAGCGATCTACTTCTTTATCCGCCAGATTGACAGTGAAGGGGTCCAACGGCACATAGGTCGGCGGTGTGCCAGGTTTGGCCGGCGCATGGGCGGGCGCGGCCTCGTGCGTGGGTGCATCGCCTTCTTCTTCGCCCTCGGCAGGGTGCTTTTTCTTCATCATCATCAGGGCTGCGCCGCCCCCAACCAGGACCAGCAACAAGACGGCCGCAATGATGATGATGAGCTTCTTCTTGCCGCCGCCCTTGGGGGCCTCGGCCGCTGCTGCTGCAGGTGCTGCTGACATTCGGACTCCTGTGATCTTCTACGGCCCGGGCGGCGCCGGCGCCTCACTGTGGAGCGTCGGTCGCTGACCCTGAAAAGCCAAGCTGAGCTCGATTATTCACGTTTGGCCGCTCATTCAAGGCAGGAAAAGCAGGGCGCTCGCTTGGCTATTTGCCTCTGCTTTGATGACTCGCGGCAGGTACCTTGCTCCGATTAGGTCCTCGGCCCTGCCTAAGGCTTGCTTCAGGCGTACATATCCAGTACGCCTCGGCTCACTCGCGTGCTTTGAGCCGGGGTGGCAGCAAGGCTGGGCTGGCGTTCGGATTCCTGCGCACTGCCGCGGGCGATTCGGCCCTCTTGAGTTCGGCCTTGTTGGGCCTGGCCTTGGTCTTGTGGCTGCTGGAAGACGCCGCCGCCGCTCAGCGTTAGGCCTGACTCGCGCAGTGCTGCGGCCAAATCAGGCAGGCTCTGCTCCAAGACTTGCCGGGTATCGGATTGCTCGGCGTGGAATGAGATCTGCGCCTGCTGGCCATCCACGACGATGCTCACGGCCACAGGCCCCATTTCAGCGGGGTTCAGATGCAGCTGCGCCTCTTGCACGCCGTCGGCGGCCAATACGCTCAGGCGAGCGGCCATTTCGGGCGCAAAAGCCGTGTCGTAGAGGCTTGCACTCATCATGACTTGAGGCTTCTCAGTCGTGCCGCTGCCGCTTGGCTTTTCCATCGAGGACGTGCCGGTGGCGGCCACGTTGGCCGCCAGCAGTTTGTCAAACGATGCGCCTTCCGGCCGAGAGGCATTCGCTTCATTGCGACTGAACATTGCGCTGCTCCCGCTCGTGGGAGTGAACTCTGTCGCAGCGCTTTGCGCTTTGCTGTCGGCGCTCACGGGGCCGGCGGTCTTGCTGTCGTTGCGTTGATCGGCTTTGGTCTGCGCGCGCAAGGCCTGGGCGCCGACGCCTGTTGCGTTGGCATTGCCCTTGGCGGGCGTGCCGAGGTCTTCGCTGTCGGCCTCGCTCAGGGCTTGTGCGCTGAGCTTCGCATCGGTCTTGTCTGTGGCTAGCAAGCCAGCGGCGGCCAAGTCGGTGCTGCGCTCACCGACCGACTTGTCGCTCGCCGTCGATGGGTCAAGGCCGGCCGTGGCTTCGCTGGGTAGTTGAGTACCAGGGCCGCCGCCGCGGATGCCGGGTTGATCCGACATATCACTCAAGCGGATGTCGTTCGCCGCTTGTTCGGTCTCGTCCAGCCGGGCGTCGTCGGCTTTCCCTGCTTTATCCGCTCTATCCGCTTTTGGGGCTTGACCATCGGCCTTGTTGCCGGCCAAGGCCAGCTTGGCTGCTGCCTTGTTTTCTAGGCGTTGCGCTTCATTCCGAGGCTGGGGTCGTGCGCCGGTGTAGGGCTTTGCTCCTTCAGCCGGCTTGGGGGCGTTCTCCGCGGCTGTGGGTGGCGCCACAGGCGGTTGCGGGGCCGGCGCGGGCCCTGGATAGGGGCGCTGAGGCAATTGAGCGCTGAGCGTGGGCGGCTGCGAAGAAGCGCTTGAGCTGCGCTGATTCTGCGCGGCGTCATAGCTCTTGAGCATCTGCGAAAAAGTCTCGGCCGGCGCCTCTCCGGGCTTGGGCAAGGGCACCAAGCCGTTGCTGGGGCGGTCGGCGCGGGCGATGGGCTTGAATCGACCGGGTGAAGTTGACAGGGGGCTGCTGGTGTCGGTGCTCATGATCAATTCCTTCCTGCGTCAGGGGATGTCGGCGCTGGGCGGCGAGGCGCGGTTTGGCTTTTAGGCCGACAAACGCATGAAGGGATTGAAGGCCGCCAGCGAAGCACGCGCGGCTTGCTCGTCGGTGGCTTTTTGCTCTTGGCGTTGGCCGGCGCGGCGCAACTCCAGCTGGCGGCGCTCCAGCAGTTTGGAGATAGAAGCGACGCGCATTTCCAGCGCTTTCAGTGCTTCACGGGCGCGTTCCACGCGCTGCTCGGCAAACTCGGTGACTTGAGTTTGGCTGCTGATGGCCTGGTCCAGACGGCCACCAAAGTTTTGGTAGCAAACCACGATGTCCATCGTGCCTTGGCGGGCGAACTGTTGGCTCCAGCGCTGTTGGTAGTCGCTGCGGTACTGCGCCAAGTCACCATGTTGAGCGCGGGCTTGCTCGGCACGGGCTTGCGCCTCTTGCAGTTGCTTCAGCCCTTCGTCGCGTTCACTTTCGGCGCGTTCCAGCAAGATGCTGAGGACTTGCAGATTGCTTGAGTTCATGTGGCGCTCTCCGTCTCTCGTTCAGGTGCGAGGTCGTGGTCCGACCCCTGGTGTATCGGCAGAAATCAGGCGTCCTTGATGACGGCTGACAGTTGTTTGAGGCAATCACCCAAATGCGCCGCCTTGTGCATGTCTTGTTGCAAAAGGCGGGTGATGTCAGGGTGCAGGCGCACGGCCAGGTCCAACTCGGCATCGTGGCCAGGGGCGTAAGCGCCCAGTTGGATCAGATCGCGGGCTTTGTTGTACTTAGCGAGCAGTTGGCGGCAGCGGCGTGCGGCATCGATGTGGCCCTGGTCCGCCACATTGGTCATGACCCGGCTGATCGAACGCTCGATGTCGATGGCGGGGTAGTGGCCGGCTTCGGCCAGTTCGCGGCTCAGCACGATGTGGCCGTCCAAAATGCCGCGGGCCGCGTCGGCGATCGGGTCTTGTTGGTCATCACCTTCGCTGAGCACGGTGTAGAAAGCCGTGATAGAGCCTTCGCCGGGCAAACCGTTGCCGCTGCGCTCCACCAGCTGCGGCAGCTTGGCAAAGCAGCTGGGCGGATAGCCTTTGGTGGCCGGCGGCTCGCCGATCGCCAAAGCGATCTCGCGCTGGGCCATGGCGTAGCGGGTCAGCGAGTCCATCAGCAGCAGCACATGCAGGCCTTGGTCGCGGAAGTTCTCGGCAATCGCCGTGGCGTAGTGGGCGCCTTGCATGCGCACCAGCGGCGGCGCATCGGCCGGGGCGGCCACGACGACCGAGCGCTGCAGGCCGTCTTCGCCCAGGATGTCTTCGATGAATTCCTTCACTTCACGGCCGCGTTCGCCGATCAGGCCGACCACGATCACGTCTGCCTGGGTGTAGCGGGCCATCATGCCCAGCAGCACCGATTTGCCGACGCCCGTGCCGGCGAACAGACCCAGGCGCTGGCCGCGGCCCACGGTCAACATGGCATTGATGGCGCGCACGCCGGTGTCCAGCGGGGTGCGAACTGGGTCGCGGTCCATGGCGTTGATGGGGCGGCGCACCATCGGTTCGTCTTGCGTCATTTGCAGCGGACCACGGCGGTCCAGCGGGTGGCCATGGGAGTCCACCACGCGGCCGAGCAGGCCGGCGCCCATGGGCAGGTGCAGACCGCGGTCTTCGCCACGGCGCCAGGGGTGCAAAGGAACGCCCAGTTGCGGCGCCATCAAGGGCAGGGCGCGCGGCAGCACCATGGCGCCGCTGGACAAGCCTTGAATCTCATCGGTCGGCATCAGGTAGGCGCGGTCGCCCGAGAAGCCCACCACCTCGGCATTGACCGGGCGCTGGCCGCGCTGCGGATTGCTGCTGGAGCTGGGCATATGAATTTCGCAGACCGAACCGACCGGCACCTTGACGCCGGTGGCTTCCAACACCAGGCCGGCTACGCGCACCAACTTGCCTTGCGACTCCAGCGGTACGGCGCTGCCGGCGAAGGACTGCAGGTCTTGCAGGTACTGCTGCCAGCGGCCAGCGCGGCTGCTCAGCTCGGCCGCCTGAGGCTTGGCCATATCGTCCATGGCGTCGAAGTCATGCAGGTCCATCACAGCAGCTCCCCGTCAGCCGCATCGGCGGCGCGCTCGTTCGAGCCGGCGCCGCGACGGTCTTCCCACAGCGAGGCTTGGCCCATGGCGGCAGCGGCTTGTTGCCAACGGGTGGCCAGGCTGGCGTCGACGCTGCTGATGTCGGAGTCGACCTTGCAGCCGCCGCGCGGCACTTCAGGGTCGGGCAGCACTTGCGCCTCACGAGCGCGCATTTCTTCGCCGGCGCCGTCCATCACCAGCGGATAGTCGGCCGGGTTGACGCGCACTCGCACATGGCGGGCCGACAGCTGCAAGGCCTCAACGGCGTCATGCGCCACGCGGGCAATGTGTTCGGGGCGTTGGCTGATTTCGCTGCGCACCACTTGACGGGCTAGCTCCACCGCGCAACGCGCCAGGGCTTGAGCCATTTCGTCTTCCATGGCGCGGAAGTCGGCATCAAAGCTGCGCACCAAGCCGCCGATTTGGGCGCTCATTTGCTGGGCGAAGCTTTGCTTGAAGGCATCCAGCGCGGCCATGCCGTCGCGGTAGCCATCTTGGTAGCCGGACTGGCGCGCGGCGTGCAGCAACTCTTGTTGGCTGGGTTCGGGTTCGGGCGCGGGTGTCGGTGCCACTGGTGCGGCTGCCGGGGGGGCGGGGGCGCTGATAGGTGGGCGCTTGGCATTGCTGGCGCCGGAAAAGGCGTCCGGGCTCCAGGCGGCAAAGCCTTGCAGCTCCTCGCGCGGAATAAAGCGGGCATAGCTGCCGCGGCGTTCTTCGCCATCGCGGCGTTCGGGCGGCGGCACTTGGCGGGGGGCGCGAGGGGTCATGATGCTGTCCACTTAAGCTCAGACGAACTGGTCGTCGCCGCCACCGGCCATGACAATCGTGCCTTCGTCGACCAGACGGCGCACGATCTTGAGCATTTCCTTTTGCTCGCTCTCCACTTCGGAGAGGCGCACCGGGCCGCGCGATTCCAAGTCTTCGCGCAGCGTTTCGGCCGCACGGCTGGACATATTGCGCAGGATCTTTTCGCGCAGATCGGCGCTGGCGCCCTTGAGGGCCACCACCAGCGATTCGCTCTGAACTTCCTTGAGCACGGCCTGGATGCCCTTGTCGTCGATCTTGTCCAGATCGTCGAAGGTGAACATGTTGTCCATGATCTTTTGGGCCAGCTCGGCGTCGGCCTCGCGGATGTAGTCCAGCACCGAAGCCTCGACGCTGGAGCCCAACATATTGATGATTTCGGCCGCGGTCTTGACGCCGCCCAGCGAGGACTTGCGCATGCGCTCGCCGCCGGCCAGCACCTGGCTCATGACTTCGTTCAGGTCCTTCAGCGCCATTGGCTGGATGCCGTCCAGCGTGGCGATACGCACCAGCACTTCATTGCGCTGACGCTCGGTGAAGACGCGCAGCACCGAGCTGGTTTGGTCAAAGTCCAGATGCGCCAGGATGGCGGCAATGATCTGTGGGTGCTCGTTGCGCAGCAGCTCGGCCACCGAGGCGGCGTCCATCCACTTCAGGCTTTCGATCGAGGACACATCGCTGCCTTGCAGGATGCGGTCCAGCAGCAGATTGGCTTTGTCCTCGCCCAGGGCCTTGCGCAGCACTTGACGCACATATTCGTCGGTGTCGGACACCAGGGTGCTCTGGGTCTCGGCCACTTTGTCGAAACGAGTCAGCACTTGCTCGACCTTTTCGCGGCCGACCACCTTCAGCTTGGCAATGGTCTCGCCCAGCTTTTGTACTTCTTTTGGCGCCAAATGCTTGAACACCTCGGAGGCTTCTTCCTCGCCGAGGGACATCAGCAAAATGGCTGCGTCTTCTACACCTTTGTCGTCCATGATCTTGTGCGGTAGGAGTTGGGTGTGGGCGGGGGATCAGTCGGTCTCGCCGGCAATCCAGTTGCGCATGATGTTGGCCACGGCAATCGGGTTGTCCTTGGCCAGTTGGCGGGCGCGCTCCAACTTGTCGTTCACGGCTGGGGCTTCCAGGGCGGGCAGACCGCCTGGGCCCAAGACCACGGGCAACTCGTTCTCGTCGTCGACCACGGCATTGAGTTCGTTCTTCTCTTCGGGCGGCGCGGGCGGCGGGTAGGCGGCGCGGATGGCCGGGCGCACCATGCCAAAGACCGCGATCAAGGCCACTGCCACCAGAGCCAGGGGCACCACCGAAGCGCGCAGCATGTCGAGCACAAAGGGTTGCTTCCACAGCGGCACATCGACCGGTGTTGACTTGTCCACCATGAAAGGCGCGCTGATGAGCTTGAGCGAATCGCCGCGTTCTTGGTTGAAGCCCATGGCCTCTTTCACCAGGGCGGTCAATTTGTCCAACTCTTCTTGCGAAACGGGGGCGGTGTTGGTCTTGCCCTTGGCGTCGGTGGTGCTGCGGTGGTTCAGCACCACGGCGGCGTTGAGGCGGCGCACATTGCCGGTAGCATTGCGGGTCACTCGCACCGTCTTGTCGAGCTCGAAATTGGTCACCGCTTCACGGCGGCTACTGGTGCTGGCGCCGCCGGCACCCGCGGCTTGCAGTGGGGCGGCTTGGCCGGTGATGGGAGCCGTGGCAGGGGCGGGCGGCTGGTTGCCGGCCGCGCCCGGCACGCCGGTGGGCATGGCGGGGTTGCCGTTGGTGGATTCGTTGGTCTGCGAGCTGCGCACCGAGACTTGCGCGTTCTGGCCTTGGTTAGGCTTGAACTCTTCGGCGGTGGACTCGACTTGCGAGAAGTCCACATCGGCCGTCACCGTGGAGCGCAGGTTCTCGCGGCCCACCACCGGCTCCAACAGTTCATAAATGCGCTTGTTGAAGTTCGCTTCGATCTGCTGCTTGTATTGAAGCTGCTGGCTGTCCAGACCGGTGCCGTTGTCGTTCGACTGGCTGGAGAGCAGGGCGCCTGATTGATCCAAGACGCTGACGGCCTTGGGCGCCAGATCCGGCACGCTGGCCGACACCAGGTGAACGATGCCGGCGATCTGTGCGCGGTCCAGGCTGCGGCCGCCGCGCAGGGTCAACATCACCGAAGCGCTGGGCTTTTGCTGCTCACGGAAGAACCCGTTTTGCTGCGGCATGGCCAGGTGCACCCGCGCATCGGCCACGTCGGCCAGGGCGGTTATGGTGCGGGTCAGCTCGCCTTCCAGGCCACGCTGGAAGTTCAGTCGTTCATTGAACTGGGTTTGGCCGATGGAAGTCTTGTCCATCAACTCGAAACCGACGGTGCTGCCTTTGGGCAAGCCGGCCGAAGCCAGCTTCATGCGCACGTCGTAGACCTGATTGGCAGGCACAAGAATGGTGCCGCCGGCCTCGTGGCGATAAGGCACATTCAGCGTGGTCAGCTGGCTGATGACGGCGCCGCCGTCTTTGTCCGACAAGCCGGTGAAAACGGGGCGGAAGTCGCCTTGATTGCTCCACAGCGTGATCGCGAGCACAGCGCCGGCCAACATGGTCAGGCCCAGGCCCATCATCACCTTGCTGCGCGTGGGCATGGCGGCCAGGCGGGCGCCAAAGCCTTCGCCGCTGCTAGGGGCCAGCGGAAGGGGCGTGACGGCGGGGCTGATGGCGTTGTCCATGGGGCGTCGGCTGAGAGGGCGTGAAGGTGTGGGCAGGAAGAACCGGATGAGAGCTAAATCACGGTTGGCCTGCGGAGCTTTCCGATGTGATGAATTATTCGGATTTGCCCCCTCAAGAAAGCGGCGAACAAGCCGAGGAAGGGGTCGCAGTTCGCGCCTTCAAATCGTGAACAAATGCCTAGGATTCATCCCATCGTCCCAGCGGCCTTCTTGCCCTGCTGATGACGCCCACGGAGTTGTGATGGACCTGAAGCTAAAACCGTTTGATTTCGCCCAAGCCGCCGCTCGCGCCGGCCTGGGTGTCAATGGTCAGCCCCTGGCCAAGACTCGAGAGGTGGGCGGGGCGAGCTTTGGTGACGCGATGGCGCAGGCCATGAAAAGCGTCACCGCCTCTCAAAACGAGGCGTCACGCTTGCAGCGCGAGGTGCAGTTGGACAACCCCACCGTCAGCCTGGAAGAAACCATGGTGGCGATGCAAAAAGCCCAGCTGGGCTTTCAAGCCACGCTGCAGGTGCGCAACCGGCTGGTTTCGGCCTATTCCGAAATCATGAATATGCAGGTTTGAGCCTGCAGCCCTAGGGCTAAGCCTCGGTTTGCGGCTCGACTTTCAGGCATTCCTGAGGGGCGGAGAGCCTCGCTCAAGGCTTCTTCTTGCTCAACATGCGCGCCAGTTTTTGAGTCAGGTCGATGAATCGCTGCAGTCGCAGCTGTGAGTCGGTGCTGAGATTCACAAAGAGCAGGCCGAGCTGACTGCCGGCGCCGGCTTCGGCGCTGGGCCGGGCCGATTGCAAGCGCAGGCCGGTGCTGAAGCGGGTTTCCCGGTCCAACTCAATTTGGACGCTGGTCCATTCAAAGCCAGGCGGAAAGGCCGCCACTTCAGGCGGCAGCAGCAGGGCCACGCCCCCCAAGCTCAGGTCCAAGATCCGCAGTCGCAACGCCTGGTCCGGCGCCGCAGGATCGCTCAGCTTGACATGGGGCGTGCGCGTGTTGGGCCGAACTCGGAACGCTTGGCGACGCTGAAAGCGGTACATCTGACTCGGCCAAGGCGCGCGCAGCTCGCTGTCCTTGTCTTTGCCGCTCACCAGCATCAGTCCGTCCAGGTCGAATTGCAGGCGGACTTGGTCCAGATAGGCCACGGCGGTCACTTCTTGGCCGTTCGGCAGGGCCTGCAAAGCGCCGTCGCCGTTCTCCTTGAGCAAGGGGGTAAAGCTCTCAAAAGCCAGGGTCGAGGCTTTTTCATCGACGGCCACCAAACGCGCGCCAAGACCGAGGCCGCTGGGGCTTCGCAGATCGATGCGGCAGGCTTGGGCTTGCAGAATGCGCAAATAGGCCAGGATCTCGGCCTGGGTTTGAATGCGAAATTCGCTCGGTTCGATCGGGCTTTCAGCCGGATCGGACGGAGCGAACTTGGGGGAGGGGGCGGTGGGGCGAGGGCTGCTCATGCGCGCGGCTGGGCTGCCAGCGGCCGAGCCGCCGGCGGCCGGCTGCCTCTCAGTGGAGGGTTTTGCTCTTGCCAGTCAGGACCTGATCCAGATCGTCCAGCCACGGCTCGGCCAGATGACGGATCTCAGCGTCATTGAGCAAGATGCGCTGCATGATGCGCGTCTTCAGTTTGTTCTCATCGGGGGCCAACTTCTCGCTGGCGGCTGCGTGCTTGAGCTGAGAAATCAGCAGCACGCAAGCGCCTTCGAGCTTGACGACCTCGTCCCAATTGCCGGTGCGGGCGGCGCACAGCATATCGGCGCTGGCTTGCTCAATGGCTTCGTAATAGCTCAGGAGTTGGGTATTCATCGCGAGTTCCGCTGGAGACTTGAAAGGTGGGTGATGTGTTTTCTTGGTTCTGAGCCAAGTGTTCAGGCAGCGCGCTGCACTTCGGGGGCTTGGGCAATGGCGGCCCAGGCTTCCCGTACGGGGGTCAGGATGCGCTGGCATTCTTCGATCGCTGCCGCATCGCCATGCAAATTGGCGCGCGTCAGACGCATGCAGAGATAGGCATACAGCTCGTTCAGATCCGTGGCCAGCGAACCGGCCTGCATATTCAGGCTGGCCTTCAGGCCTTCATCAAGAATTCGTACAGCACGGCTCAGCGAACGGTTCTTCAACTCGGTATTGCCTGTTTCGATGGCACTGCGTGCCTGATTCATCGCGTCAAACACGCCGTCAAACAGCATGCTGACCAGGCGGTGAGGGCTGGCGGCTTGGACATCGGTTTCAAGTCCCACCTTGCGGTACATCGAGGCCCGTTGGGTGCGCGATGCAAAAGGGGACGCTGAGTTGCCGTACATAGAGTTCTTTCGATGTGGAGCCTTGTTGTTTTAGTTTTCGACCTCTGCCCGGCAAACTTGAGTGATGCGCGCGAGGGGCGAACAGCTCTTTCACGTCGTATTTGCAAGTGTTTGTGACGGGTGTGATTTCTGCCCGCTGATCTTTGCAGCGAGTTGCGGGCGGACCCATGAAACAGCTCAGTGCGAGGACGGCCAGCCTCGGTTCCCTCCTCAGGCTTAGCTTCGAACATCAATGAAAAACGGCCTCCAAGGAGGCCGTTTTTCGGTATTTCGCGCTTATTGCGCATGCAGAGCTGTGCTACTTGACCAGGTTTTTCATCTGCTGAGTCACGTAGGTCGATAAGCCGTTGAGCTGGCCCATCTGCACGTCCAGGGCGGTGTAGCGATCACGCAGGCGCTTCTCGGTCAGGCTGACCTTGGTTTCGAGTCGGTCAGAGGCTTTGCCGTTGTCGTCGATGCTCTTCTTCAAGCCTGCCTGACGATTGGTCAATCGGCCATCTGCTCCCAAGACCTGGTCAGCAAAGCTGCGCAGTTGCTGGGCCAGGCCATTGTTGCTGCTGTTGGCGCTGTCGGTGCCCATGAACATTTGCTTCAGATTGCTGAGGTCGCCTAAGGCCGCGTCGAGTTTGGTGGCGTTGAGTTTGAGCGTGCCATCAGCACTGGGATCCAAACCGATGTCAGACAGGCGGCTGAACTTGCCGCCCAAAGTGGTGGTGCCCGCAGCGACCACGCGCATTTGGAAATTGACGCTGACCACGGTTGTTTCGCCTTGCAGAGGACCGGCTGTTTTATTGCCTGCGTCGTACTTGGTTTGATCTCGCATCAAAGTGGCCACCGAGTTGTAGGCGGTCATGAAGTCGTTGATGGTTTTCTTGATGGCCTCTTTGTCTGCGCCAATCGCAAGTGTGACTTCGCTGCTGGTGGTCTTCTGCAAACCAATCGTCAGCCCCTCGATGGAGTCCTTCAAAGTATTGGTCGGCGAATCGATCTTCAAACCATTCAATAAGACATCGGCGTTGTTGGCCGATTGGTCTTTTTTCATGATGGCCAGGTCGCCACCCGGGTCATAGGCCAAGGAGGACAGGCCATCGTTGTCAACGACGCCATCCGCATCCAAGACGCTGATCTTGAAGCCATTGCTCTCGCCGGTTTCGGTTGAACGCATTACCAAACGGGAGCCACTGTTGTCGGTCACGATGGAGGCTTGCACACCGGCACCGGCCGCATTGATCTTGTCGCGAATCTGACTTAGCGAGTTGGCACCATCGGTGATGTCGATGGACACAACCGAAGTTCCCGGCTTGGGAGTGAAGGTCGGCAGGCCCGGAGGGTCGCCCGGAGCAGGGGCCGGAGCGTCGGTCCACTTGCCGAGATCGATGGTGATGCGACCTTGCCCAATGGGGCCGGTGCTGGGAAGTACTTTGCTGGACAGCGATTGAACCGAAGCCAAACGGTTGACCTGCACTGAAATGTTGCCGGCTGGCGCACCAGCGCCTGTGTTCACCGTGACCGCTGTGGCGTCACTGGACGTTCCTAAATTGGCGCCCCATGTGTTCACCGAGGTCAGTTTGGCCGCGGCATCGCGCATGGCCGAAAGTGCGGCTTGCACCTTGCCATACGAGGACAGCTGGGTTTGCAGTTTGTCGGTACGGGTTTTGAGCTGATTGATGGGGGTGCGCTCGACGGCGACCAACTTACCAATCAACGACTCAATATCGAGCCCACTGCCAATTCCAGCTGACGTGATGCTAGGCATGAGAAAGCTCCAAAGCACGCTGAACGTGCAAAAGACCGATAGGCAAAAGCTCTATCGGCCAAATGATTGAGTAACTTGAGGGTGCAAAGACACCTCTCACAAAGAACTTAGCCCTTGAGCAAGGACAGAACCTGCTGCGGCAACTGGTTGGCCTGCGCCACCATTGCATTGCCGGCCTGCTGAAGAATTTGAGTGCGGCTGAGGTTGGATGTTTCCGCGGCGTAGTCCGCATCCATGATGCGGCTGCGGGCCGCGCTTTGATTCTCGACCGACACCTGCAAATTGGAGATCACCGCTTCAAAGCGGTTTTGCGAGGCACCCAGCGTTGCTCGCTGGCTGCTGATGGTGTTGAGCGCAATGTCGATGTTGTCGATCACCACCTTCAGGTCAGCCGTGGTCGACGCATTGGTAATGGCTGAGCCAGTCACCGCAGTCACGGTCGCGTCTTGCGTCAGGTCGGAGGTGGTCACCGTGATGGTGTCTTCCGCGCCGGTGTTGGGGCCGACTTGGAACTCCTGCGGCAAGGTGGCATCGGCGCCAAGGATCTTCTTGCCGTTAAAGGTGGTGCCGGCCAGCACCCGCGTGATTTCATTGGCGAGTTCGCCGTACTCCTTGCCGATCGAGTCCAAGTCGGTGGTGGTGTTGGTCGCATTGCGAGACTGCACCGACAACTCACGCATCCGCTGCAAGGTATCGCCAACTTTGGCCAATGCGCCTTCAGCCGTTTGCGCCAGCGAGATGCCGTCATTCGCGTTTCGGATCGCCACGTTCATGCCGCGGACTTGCGCATGCATACGTTCCGCAATTGCGAGACCGGCCGCATCGTCCTTGGCGGAGTTGACACGCATACCCGAGGACAGACGCTGCATCGACACCGCCAGGGAGCCTTGCGACATATTGAGATTGCGCTGCGCATTCAGCGAGGCAATATTGGTGTTAATGGTCTGGGGCATTTGAGCACTCCTACTTGTTCCGCTAACTTCCGGTCGAGCCGGCGTCTTAATGCAGCTACTGCCCCTGGGGCTTCGCAGCTACTTAACCGCCCGGCCTTTTCAAGACAACTGCCATGTCTGGCCGTCACTTGCTCCGAACGTCGGGCTTGTCATGTGATTCAACCCGATGAACAAATTCTCTGAGTGCTTGAGCTTTTCAAAAGCTCGAATAGCGGGCAAAACAACGCGCATAAAAAAGCTCCGCGCCCGACCAGGGGACGGGGCGCGGAGCGCGAGGAAACTCTGATGAGAGTCGCAGCGCCAGGGCTGCGAAGGGTCAGGTCTTGCGTCCTGACCCGGTTGGCGTTCAGCTAATTAGCCGCCGCGCAACAGCGACAAGACCTGCTGCGGCATCTGGTTGGCCTGCGACACCATCGCCGTGCCAGCTTGCTGCAGAATCTGCGCTCGGCTCAAGTTGGCGGTTTCCGAAGCGTAGTCCGCATCCATGATGCGGCTGCGAGCGGCACTTTGGTTTTCCACTGACACCTGCAGATTGGAAATCACCGCTTCAAAGCGATTCTGCGCCGCGCCCAAAGTGGCACGAGTAGAGCTGACCGTATTGATCGCGGAATCAATGTTATCGATTGTGGTCTTGAGGTCGGCGGTCGTTTTCGTGTTGTCGATCACATCGCCGGTCACCGCGGTGATGGTGGCTTCCGTGGTCATATTGGTGGTCGTCACCGTGACCGAGTCATTGACCGTCGTGTTGGCGCCAATCTGGAACTCTTGAGCACCCGCCGCACCTGCCAGCACGGCCTTTCCGTTGAAAGTGGTGCCGGCCAGAACGCGTTGGATTTCAGCGCCGAGTTCGGTGAATTCTTTGCCGATTGAATCCAGGTCGGTGGTGGTGTTGGTGGCGTTGCGGGCCTGAACACCCAGCTCACGCATGCGTTGCAAGGCGTCGCCCACTTTCGACAATGCACCTTCAGCGGTTTGCGCCAATGAGATGCCGTCATTGGCATTGCGGACCGCGACGTTCATGCCGCGAACCTGAGCTTGCATACGTTCTGCAATTGCCAGGCCGGCGGCATCGTCTTTGGAGGAATTGACGCGCATGCCGGAAGACAGGCGCTGCATCGATGTCGCCAACGAAAGCTGTGTATTTGAAGCGTTACGTTGAGCGTTCAGGGAAGCAATGTTGGTATTGATGATGGAGGGCATTTTCAATCCTTTCGGTGTCTATGACTTGCCGGAAACCCGGTCTCACGGTTCGATAACTCAGCTGCTTGAGGAGGCAGCTTTGCCAGCAGTTGGTCAGACGAATCTGTGCCTTCTGCACCGTCCGCGTCCTGCCGCTGCACTGGGGCGAAATGCCCTGTGTACACGGCCGGCTGACCGGACCACGTAGTCCATTCACTTCCTCGGACCCGTTGGTTTAGTTATCGGAGACACATTGGATTGACTTGAATTCTTTCTTAGTAAAAAGACGCCGCCGAAGCACTAAAAAATAGCTAAAGAATTTCAATCGGCGGCGTCAAGGGGCTTGTGCTGGAGGGGTGAGACTTTCCGTTCCTGCGACGACGGGGTTACTCAGGGCCAGCGTTGCTGGCCCGGGGTCATCGAAGAAGCGACAGGACTTGCTGAGGCATTTGATTGGCTTGTGCAATCATGGCCGTGCCTGCTTGCTGCAAGATCTGCGAGCGACTCAGGTTGGCGGTTTCCGTCGCGTAATCCGCATCCAAAATGCGGCTGCGGGATGCGCTCTGGTTTTCCACCGACACCATCAAGTTAGAGATCACCGCTTCAAAGCGATTTTGCGAAGCACCCAGCGTAGCTCGGTTGGAGCTGACTGTGTTGATCGCCTTATCAATATTGTCGATGGTGGTCTTCAGGTCCGCGGCGGTCTTGGTGTTGTCGATGACGTCATCGGTCACCGCCTTGACGTCGGCATCGCCAGTCAGATCGGTGGTCGTCACCGTGACCGTATCGTTGGCGGTCGTGTTGGCGCCAATTTGGAACACCTTCGCTCCTGCGCCGCCGCCGAGGATGGCGGTGCCGTTGAAGGTCGTGCCGCCCAGAACCCGTTGAATTTCCGAACCCAGTTCTTTGAATTCCTTACCGATGGAGTCCAAGTCTTGGGTGGTGTTGGTGGCATTGCGGGCCTGCACGCCCAACTCACGCATACGCTGTAGCGAATCGGCGACCTTGCCGAGTGCGCCTTCAGCCGTTTGCGCCAGCGAAATGCCGTCATTGGCGTTGCGCACCGCCACGTTCATGCCGCGCACCTGGGCGCTCATGCGTTCAGCGATGGCCAGGCCGGCGGCGTCGTCCTTGGCGGAGTTGACACGCAAACCTGAAGACAGGCGTTGCATGGAAATCGACAGGGAGTTTTGCGAGGTCGCAACATTGCGTTGCGCATTCAGAGAGGCAATATTGGAATTAATGATTGCGGGCATGATGTGCTCCTGTTTCAGCTACAAAAGTTCCCGGCTAAGCGCCGACGTGATTCGGACGTTCAAAGTGAACATCCGGGATACGGGCCTGAAGTCTTACGACCCAAACCCGCCTCGCCCGGCGCCAGTTAACCGTTGCAGCCCCGCACCTCAAGATTGGGGTGCTCAACTAGCGGCCTCCTTACCGGACCACGTGTTCCGTTTCCAGAACCCGTTGAGAGTGGTATCGGACAACGCCAAGTAGAACTTAAGCGCTGTTTGTCAAGAGGCTTGATCTGTTGATAAGCGCCGGGGTTTTGGCTCTGTTCCTGATTTCGCTGAAGGTGCTCATTTTTTGAGCAGTGCGGTCGGGATGCTGGCCTGGCGGCGCTGGGGGCTGAGGGTACTGGCTCGGGCGATATCCTTTTTCCGAAACTGATGTGTTTGGCTGAAACAGCAGCGCATTTGCTTTTGCGCTGAGGGAGAGCTGTCAGGAGGAGCATCCTGTTCATGCGCTCTGACTTGTTTTCGGCAGCAAAGCTCAGGCAGAGCTTTTGAGAAAAGGCGGCTAGCGGGCGCTATTCCTTCGATTGAAGTGGTCCGTCGATCCTAAAGTTAGGGCCATTGCTGTCGAGTCGTGTGCGCATCGCGCGCTTCCTGATCAGCAAGCGTCCAGGCCTGGTTCGGCGATAAACGGACCGACGCCGATAGAACTGATCTTGAAAGACCCGCTCGGTGAAGCGCTGCCCGAATTGCAGCGCGCTGAGCGATGACCGAAGCTCAAACCCGGAGAATCTCATGCAAGCAATGTCGCAATCCAGTTCGAAAAAGGGCAAGCGCTCCGCTCAGGCCGCTGTATTGCCGCCCAAAGAAAGTGGCATCAGCGAAGAGGCCGCATTTTTGCTAGCTCGCGCCCGCAATATGGCTTTTGCTGAAGCGGCCCAAGGTCGCATCGGCAATGGGCTGTGCTTGTTGCAAGACGCTCTGGAAACAGAGCCCATGGCGCATGACTTGCTTAGCGACATGGCTGCCTTGCTGCTCAGCGCCGGCGAACTGACCCATGCCGAGGCTTATGCCCGCAAAGCTTTGGACATTTCGCCTGAGCATGGTGCCAGTCTCTACACCCTGGCTTTTTCTCAGTCGGGCCAGCAGTCGCCAGAAAAGGCGCGCGAGACCCTGCGCCATTTGCTGCAAGGCGATGCGCTGCGCAGTCTCATGCAAGAAGCGCCCGACCTGCTGCCGGTGGCCATGACCGAGTTGTCGCGCTTGGACGGTTTGCTGGGCTGAGGCCCGAGGCCAACAGCTGCGGCTCAGGTGTCGAGCCGCGCTGCGTTGGCCAATATGTTCAGTGCCAAGACTTTTTTCTTGGCGCCGGTGATCTCACCGGGTTTACCGCACAGACCCGTGCCTGACACGCGAAGTGTTGCGCAGCCCCTGAAGCAGCCGCACTAGACGGCCCTCTGCCTGGGAAGGCAGAGTTAAACAGGGGCAGGGTTGTAGGAATTTGCCTGACAGGGGTGAGAGACAAACAAGGACTCAAGGCCTGGATTTGGGCTGATGTTCCGGGCCTGTTTGGATCTTCACAATTCGTTCCAAGTTGTTACGAATCGTGAAGTCCAAAACCTGGAGCCGCCAAATGAACGCAGACCAAATCCTCGCCGAAATCCGTGAAGCCAATCTGTCTTACCTGATGCTGGCGCAGAACCTGATCCGCGCTGACCGTGAGCAGGCGCTGTATCGCCTGGGCATCTCCGAAGACACCGCCACGCTGATCGCCACACTGAGCCCCGCTCAGCTGATGAAGATTGCCTCCGGCAACACGCTGCTGTGCCGCTTCCGCATGGACGACGATCTGGTCTGGGGTTTGCTGACCAGCCACGGCAAGTCGGCCGCCAACGACGGCGTGTCCCGCCTGCATGCTTCTATCTTGATGGCCGGCCGCCACCAAGAAGCCGCCTGATTCCAGACCTTCCCCGAACCTCTTTCTGACCGAGACCCCATCATGCGCAACAAGAGCATCGTGACCGAAGCCCGCCAAATCGAACGTGCGGTGACCCTGATCAACCTGGGCGCGCGCCTGCAGGTGCTGGAGTCGGAAACCGATATGTCTTACGAGCGTTTGCTGCGCCTGTACAAGGAAGTCTCGGGCAAGAGCCCCAGCAAGGGCCAGCTGCCGTTCTCGACCGACTGGTTCATGACTTGGCAGCCCAATATTCACGCCTCGCTGTTCTTGAATGTGCATGAGTACCTGAACAAGGTCTCGGAGCTGGACGAGATTGATGCGGTCATCAAGGCCTACCAGCTCTACCAAGAGCAGACGCAAGCCCAGGGCCTGGAAGCGATGTTGTCCATCACTCGCGCCTGGCGCCTGGTGAAGTTCATCGACAACGGCATGCTGACGATGACCAAGTGCTCGGACTGCGGCGGCCACTTTGTGACGCATCCGCACGAGATTGCGCGCCACTTTGTCTGCGGCATGTGCAACCCGCCGGCCCGCGCTGGCAAGGGCCGCGCCCAGGGTTCGATTCAGATGCACTGAAGCCATGCCTAGTTTGAATGGCAGCGGCCATGGGGGCGTAGCGCCTCGCCGGGTCTGCTTGGTGGTGATCGCCCGCGACGAAGCGGCACGCATCGAGCGGCTGCTGCAAAGTGTCAAACCTTGGGTTGATGAAATGCTGGTGCTGGACACCGGCTCGAAGGACAACACGGCGGCTTTGGCCCAGTCTCTGGGCGCCAGGGTCGAGCACTTCTCTTGGTGCGACGACTTTGCCGCCGCACGCAATGCCGCCTTGGACGCGGCGGGCGCCGATTGGCATCTGGTCTTGGATGCTGATGAGACCTTGATCTCCGGTGGTGAAGCTCTTTTGGCCCTGCGCGGGCTCAAGCCTGATTTCGTGGGCAGCATCGATTTTCTCGACCACTTTGAGGACGGCGCCAGTCGCCAGGCACACGCCCGGCTCTCGCGTGTGTTGCCGGGCTTTGTGCGTTACCAAGGCCGTGTGCATGAGCAGCCTCAGCATCAGCTGCCCATCCGTGCTTTGGACCTAAAAGTGGCCCACGACGGCTATTTGCCCGAGGCACTGCTGCGCAAGCGCGGTCGCAACGAGGCCTTGCTCCAGCGCGAGTTGCAAGAGCGGCCCGCCGACGCCTATCTCTGGTACCAATGGGGCAAGAACTGCGCGGTCTATGACGACCATGCAGGAGCCGAGGCTGGCTTCTCTCAAGCCACTGAGTTACCGCACCCCGAGCAGGGCTGGTGGCTGGATCTGGTCGCCCGGCGCCTGTATGCCCTCAAGCAATTGAAGCAGCACGAACTCGCCATGCAGTTCGCCGAGTCGCAACTGCAATGCTGTGCCGAATCGCCCGACTTCTTTTTTGCGCTGGGCGATCTTTTGCTCGACCTTGCCGCGGACACGCCGGCGCAGGGCGATGCCTTGTTGCCGATGATTGAAGACGCATGGCGGCGCTGCCTTGAAATTGGCGAGCGCCCCGATCTGAGCGGCGCGGTGGCAGGCCGTGGCAGCCACCTCGCGGCCCACAATCTGGCTTTGGTGTTGGAGGGTACAGGCCGCGGAACTGAGGCGCAGCATTTGCGTCAGCTTCATGCGCTTGGCTGATCATCGTCAGCGCAGCTGAATTGGCTGGCGCAGAACGCTTTGATCGATCGTTCAAGTCTGTCTGCTGAGGCTCCAATCCGATCTAGTGAGAACGGGCAATCCATGCCCCGCAGCAAGAGAGGTTCAGCGCGATGTCGAAATTCAGTCCGCAGGCGCAAGCGCCGCGCTATATGCAGAGCTTTCAATGCGTGGGGTCTGCATGTGTTGAAACCTGCTGCGCCGGTTGGCAGGTCAATATCGACAAAACGACCTACCAGAAGTACCAGGCCGTCAAGATCGAACCCCTGGCCGGGAAGTTGCGTCAGCATGTGCACAAGGCCAGCGGAGCTGCGCGCAACCTTGGTTACGGCGTGATCGAGCTGAAGTCTGAAGAGGCTTGCCCCTTTCTAGATCAGGCCAAGCTGTGCAGCATTCAAACAGCGCTCGGGCCAGAGGCCCTGTCGCGGACCTGTAGCGACTACCCACGCATCTACACCCAGGACGGATCACATCTTGGCCTGAGCGCCAGCCTGAGTTGTCCTGAAGCGGCCCGAATAGCCTTAACGCAGCCAGATGCACTGGAGATGGAAAGCCTCACGCTGCCTTTTGCCAACCCAGGTTTGGTGCCCGTCGGACGTCGGCTGGCGCCGCTTGCGGCGAATGAGGCTGATCCAGTGAGACGCCACGCGAGCCTCCTGCGGGAGGCTTTGTTGACCTTGATTCGTCAACCGGGTCTGAGCGCAGCCCAGGCCATGGTGGTTTGCGGCATGTTGTTGCGTCGGGTTGCTAAATCAGTCAGCGCCGATGAGATCGCGATTGGCCAGCAGGCTGAGCAGATGCAAGACCCCACGAGCGTGGCCGAGCAAGGCATGGCGGATGCCATGGCTCACTACCTGAGCCCCGAGTTCCTGTCGCGCGCACCTGGGCAGCTGCGCGCATTGCCGGTGCTCAAAGAAGTTCAATCCGCGCTCTTGATGGGGGCGACCGAGCAGTTCTTGTCACAGCATGGGGGGCGCGCTTCGTTCCGCTTGCTGATGAGCGAGGCGGGGCCGGGCTTTCAGTCGCCAGGCGCGGGCTTGGCGCGCTTTGCTGAGCTGGATGCCGCTCAGCCGCATTTGCTGAAGAACTATCTGCTCAACAGCTTGATCGGTGACTTGTTTCCTCGCAATGGCGCGGCTGAGCTGGAAGAAGAATTCATGGCGATCGCGGTGCGCTTCGCTTTGATCCAGTTCTATCTGAAGGGCTTGGCTGCCAGGGCTGAACACGACTTTGGCGCTGACGATTTTGTTCGCGTGGTCTATGTGGTGGCCCGCAATATCGAGCACAACCGGCGTTTCATGCCTACGGTGCTGAAGGCGCTGCGCGATCAGGATGCGCTGCGCTTGGAGGTGCTGGTGACGCTGGTCGGCTGAGGCTTGAGCCTCAGGTCTCGCTGGAGGCGGCGGCCTTCACCCGGTTCGCCACCACCAGCAAAGACATGCGGTTGAAGAACCACATGCCTTCCACCGCCCAGGGCGTGAACTTGCGCAGCACATTGCTCAGGGTGTAGGGCGTGTACCAGCAGTTGTGGTCGGGGTGTACCACTTCCACAAAGGTCTGCGCGCCGCTGCTGTAGTCGAAGTGGCGGCGAAAGCAGCTGTAGGCGTCGGGCACCGTGATCGCATACTGATCCGCGCCCAGTGCGTCCAGATGGCGGAAAAAGCCCTCGACATCGGGCACATGTTCCAGCACTTCGGGCACCAGCACCAGGTCGTATTGGTCTTTGACCTGACTCCAATCAGAAAAGAGCCGTCCACGCAGATGCGGCTGCATGCTGCTGAAGGCTTCGTGGTTGATGTCGAAGCCGTCGAGCTGACAAAGCGGATCCAGGCGCAGATGCAAAGACTGGTTCAGATCGGTGATGGGCCAGTCCACGCAACCGACATGCAGCACCCGTTTGCCCTCGCACATGGGGCCAAACACCTCCATGCGCGACTTGCCCACCAAGTCTTCTCCGACCCAGGTTTTTTGCACAAAGTAGGGCGCGTGCGCGTGCTCCAGCGCAGACACCGGCGTTTGCGGAACTTTCTTCATCGTCGACGTCATTCAGGCCACCTTTCGCTTGTGCAACTCGTCATAGCACTGCAAGGTGCTGCCCCAGGCTTGGTCGGCGAAGGGCAGGGCAGGGCCGCTGTACTGCGCGCCGCTGAAATGGTTTGGAATGAAATAGTGGCTGGGCCAAATCGTCAATCCGGCGTATTGATGCATGCGGTGGCACTCGGTCAGGAATAGCGGGCCGACACTTTGCCAGGCCATGCGGTCGTCCACCCGTTCGGTGTTTTGCAGATCCAGAATCATCTGGCCGAAGAAGGGGTTTTCCGGCACCGAGGCCACATAGCCGGCGGCAATCAGACCGGGCCGTGCCAACTCGTTCTCCCAGCAGGCACAAGCCTCACCTTCGAACAGCCAGGGCTCCAGGGGGCGGCGGCAAACGCTGTCGGCGTCCACCACAAAGCCACCCTCCTGGTAGAGGATTTCCCAGCGCATCAAATCGGCCACGCCATTGAGTTCGCGCCGAGACATATCTCGCATGTGGCGGGCATTGATCCAGCCATAGTCGGCCAACTCAGCATTGCCCCAGACCTTCAGCGTCCAGTCGGGATTGAGATCGCGCCAAGTGGCGATGCAGTTGTCGGGCCGCTTGCTTTCGTCGCCGACCCAGATCACATGCAGGGTACGTGGAATCATCGCTTTGCTCCACAGTCAAAACAGATCTGCAATCTAGCGGCAGGCTGCTTCGGCCAAAGCTGAGATAAGGCCTGACTTCGCTTCCTACATTCCTACAAGGAAAAATTGCCGCTTTGCCCGGAAAACTGCGGTTTACCTGGGAGGGCAAGGCCAGCGCAGGGCAGGGTTGTAGGAATTTGCCTGACAGGGGTGAGAGACAAACAAGGACTCAAGGCCTGGATTTGGGCTGATGTTCCGGGCCTGTTTGGATCTTCACAATTCGTTCCAAGTTGTTACGAATCGTGAAGTCCAAAACCTGGAGCCGCCAAATGAACGCAGACCAAATCCTCGCCGAAATCCGTGAAGCCAATCTGTCTTACCTGATGCTGGCGCAGAACCTGATCCGCGCTGACCGTGAGCAGGCCCTGTACCGCCTGGGCATCTCGGAAGACACCGCCACGCTGATCGCCACACTGAGCCCGGCTCAGCTGATGAAGATTGCCTCCGGCAACACGCTGCTGTGCCGCTTCCGCATGGACGACGATCTGGTCTGGGGCTTGCTGACCAGCCACGGCAAGTCGGCCGCCAACGACGGCGTGTCCCGCCTGCACGCTTCTATCTTGATGGCCGGCCGCCACCAAGAAGCTGCCTGATTTCAGATATTCCGACGAACCTCTTTCTGACCGAGACCCCATCATGCGCAACAAGAGCATCGTGACCGAAGCCCGCCAAATCGAACGTGCGGTGACCCTGATCAACCTGGGCGCGCGCCTGCAGGTGCTGGAGTCGGAAACCGATATGTCTTACGAGCGCCTGCTGCGCCTGTACAAGGAAGTCTCGGGCAAGAGCCCCAGCAAGGGTCAGCTGCCGTTCTCGACCGACTGGTTCATGACCTGGCAGCCGAATATCCACGCCTCGCTGTTCTTGAATGTGCATGAGTACCTGAACAAGGTCTCGGAGCTGGACGAGATTGATGCGGTCATCAAGGCCTATCAGCTCTACCAAGAGCAGACGCAGGCGCAAGGCCTGGAAGCCATGCTGTCCATCACTCGCGCCTGGCGCCTGGTGAAGTTCATCGACAACGGCATGCTGACGATGACCAAGTGCTCGGACTGCGGCGGCCACTTTGTGACGCATCCACACGAGATTGCGCGCCACTTTGTCTGCGGCATGTGCAACCCGCCGGCCCGTGCTGGCAAGGGCCGCGCCCAGGGTTCGATCCAGATGCACTGAAACATGTCGGCGAGCCCAATCTTGCCGATCGCGCCCAAAAGACTTGCCGCCGGGATTGCCCCGCTGATGCGTTGGCCGCTGCCGGCGCTCTTCAGCTGGGGTGCTGCTTGGGCGGCATTTCTTTTCTTGTCGCGCGCCGGCCTGGGTCTTCTTGCGGCCTTGCTGCTGGCGAGCGCCGTTGGAGCGAGCCTGGCTCTGCTGCACTCAGCCCGTTGGCGCCGCATCATGGTGGCCTTGGGCTTTCCTTTGTCTGTGCTGATGTCCGGCCAACTTACGGCCATGCCGGCGTGGACCTGGTTGCTGCCCCTGGCCTTGTTGGCCTTGGCCTATCCGAGCCGCAGCTGGGGCGATGCGCCGCTATTCCCCACCCCTCGCAACGCCTTGGCCTCTTTGCGCGAACTGGCCCCGCTGCCCGAGGGCGCGCGGCTCTTGGATGCGGGCTGTGGCTTGGGCCACGGCTTGCGCGAGCTGAGGCGCGCCTATCCTCAGGCCCGCATCGAAGGCATCGAGTGGAGTGGCTTGCTGGCACTGGCCGTTGCCTGGCGCTGCCGCTGGGCCAAGATCCACCGGGGTGATATGTGGGCGCAAAGCTGGCGCCCTTACGCCTTGGTCTATGTTTTTCAGCGGCCGGAAACGATGGCTCGGGTGTGGGCTAAGGCCTGCTCCGAATTGTCGCCGTCGGCCTGGTTGGTCAGCCTGGACTTTGCTGTTCCCGAGCAAAAGCCGAGGGCGACGCTGGCATTGCCGCGCGGGCACAGTCTTTGGATTTACCAGATTCCCGCCAAGCAATGAGCGCGTTAGCACGGTCAAAACCGCTCAGATGCAGGGATTGAGCCCCCACGGCTGACGGCACACTCAAGAGCCATCAATCCCCGCCGATATGGGCAGGGAAGCATCACTCAAAAAACACTATGTTCGTCATCATCGGCTGGGCCATCTCCATGGCTTGCATCTTCGGCGTCTACATTGCCCACGGCGGCAATATCAGCGTCATCTTGCATGCCTTGCCATTTGAGGTCACCACTATTCTGGGGGCCGCCATCGGCGCCTTTCTGGCGAACAACCAGATGAAGGTGGTGAAGGCGGCCGTGGCCGGCTTGGGCAGCTGCTTCAAGGGCAGCAAGTTCAGCAAGGCCCGCTATATGGAGCTGCTGGCGCTGATGTATGACATCTTGCAAAAGGCCCGCAAAGAGGGTCTGATGTCGATTGAAAAAGACGTCGAAGACCCGCACTCCTCGCCGCTGTTTCAAAAATACCCAACCGTTGGCAATGACCACCATGTCACCGAGTTCATTACTGATTACCTGCGCATGATGGTGTCCGGCAATTTGAACGCGCATGAGATCGAGTCGTTGATGGATGCTGAGATCGACACTCACCACGCCGAAGAGCACGCCGCCGTGGCCGCGCTGCAGCGCATCGCCGGCGGCCTGCCCGCCTTCGGGATTGTGGCGGCCGTGCTGGGTGTGGTGAACACCATGGGCTCGGTGGGCCAACCACCCGCCGTGCTGGGCGGCATGATCGGCTCCGCGCTGGTGGGTACGTTTCTGGGCATTTTGATGGCCTATGGTTTCGCCGAGCCACTGGCCGGTTTGCTGGAGCAAAAAGTGGAAGATGCCGGCAAAGAGTTGCAGTGCATCAAGACCACCTTGCTGGCCAGCATGCAGGGCTACGCGCCCCAGGTGGCGATCGAATTCGGCCGCAAGGTGCTGTTCTCGGGCGATCGCCCCAGCTTCTCTGAACTCGAAGGTCATGTGAAGGGCAAGAAGTGAGCCTTGTCGTCCTTCATGCTTTGCAACGCTTGATGACTGGACTCGAGGGAGGCTGTCATGGCGGGTGACGCCAAAAAGCTCCAGCCCATCATCATCAAGCGCGTCAAGAAGGGCGGCCATGCCGCGCATGGCGGCGCGTGGAAGATTGCTTACGCCGACTTCGTGACGGCCATGATGGCCTTCTTTCTTTTGATGTGGCTGCTCGGTTCCACCACCGAGGGCGACAAGAAAGGCATTGCCGACTACTTTGGCTCACCCTTGAAGGTAGCCATGCAGGGCGGTTCGGGTTCCGGGGATTCTTCGCATGTGGTCAAGGGAGGCGGCAAGGACCTCACCCGTGAGACCGGCCAGGTCAAGTCGGGCGATGTCGAGGCCAAGCAGCGCAGCTTCAGCCTACGCGCCTTGAAGGAAGAGCAGCGCAAGGCCGAGCGCGCTCGACTTGAGCAGTTGAAGGAAAAAGTCGAGGAAGTGCTGGCCAGCAACCCACAACTGGCCACCATGGGCGGGCAGATCCGGCTCGACATGACCAAAGAGGGCTTGCGCATCCAAATTGTTGACGAGAACAATCGAGCGATGTTTGACAGCGGCAGCGCGGTGGTCAAGCCCCATATGCGTCAATTGCTTCGAGAGCTGGGTTCCGTCTTGTCCGAGGTGCCCAATCGACTGACGCTGGAGGGGCACACCGACGCGCAAGCTTTTCCGGGCGGTGATCGAGGCTATAGCAATTGGGAATTGTCCGCCGATCGTGCCAACGCTTCGCGGCGAGAATTGATCGCCGGGGGCCTGCCCGAGCCGCGTACATTGCGGGTTCAGGGCTTGGCCTCCAGCAAGCTACTGGACAGCAAACAGCCGGAAAGTCCGATCAACCGACGTATCAGCATCATCGTCATGAACCGCGACGCGGAAGACGCCGTTTTAAAGAACTTGCCCCCTGATGAACCGGCCGGTGAGGGCGATGATGCGAATGCCGAAAAAAGTCCCTCAAGTTCTGCCCCCAAGCCCCGATAAATCTCTCTAGCCCTTGCGAGGAAAGCCATGAGCACAGACATGAAATTTTTGGTTGTTGACGACTTCTCCACCATGCGGCGTATCGTGCGCGGCTTGCTGAAGGAGATCGGCTACAACAACTGCGAAGAAGCCGAAGACGGGGTTGAAGCCCTGAATATGCTGAAGCAAGCCAAGTTCGACTTTGTAGTCAGCGACATCAATATGCCCAATATGACGGGTTTTGAATTGCTCAAGGCCATCAAGGAAGATCCCAATCTGAAGCACCTGCCGGTGCTGATGGTGACCGCCGAAGCGCGCAAAGAGGACATCGTGCTGGCTGCCCAGTCGGGTGCCGCCGGGTACATCGTCAAGCCTTTCACCAAGGCGACGCTGGAGGAAAAAGTCCAGAAGATCATGCAAAAACTGGCCGCTGCGGCCTGAGCGGGGGGAACACCATGTCGATTGATCAACTGAGCAAATTGAATGTGGGCACCGACCCCTTGTCGGTGTCTCCCGAGGTGTTTCAGCAAATCGGCACCATCACCCGCGTGCTGCATGACACCATGCAGCAACTGGGCGTCATGCCCAAGTTGCAGGTCGCAACCGATGGCCTGCCCGATGCCCGCAGCCGCCTGAGCTACATCGCTACCAAGACGGCAGCCGCAGCTAACAAGGTGTTGAATTCGGTCGACCAGGCCAAGGAAGACCACGCCTTCATCTCCAAGGCCACCAATGAAATGGCCGCGGCTTTGGTTGCTGACCCCGTCAAGGCGGTGGCCAGCGGTGCGGTGTTGAACTTCGTTAAAGAAGTCGATGCCCGTACGGCGCGGATTGACGGCCACCTGACCGACATCATGATGGCGCAGGACTTCCATGACCTGACGGGTCAGGTGGTTGCCAAAGTGGTGACTTTGGCCAACGATCTAGAAGACAGCCTGGTCAAGCTCTTGGTGTCCATCGTGCCGCCCGAGCAGCGCGAGAAAGTGGACCCGAACATCTTGCAAGGCCCCGTGGTCAACCCCGAAGGCCGCACCGATGTGGTGGCCGATCAGGGCGAAGTGGACGATTTGCTGGCCAGCCTCGGTTTCTGACCCCTCGGCCCGCATCAAAAGAACCCGCATCAGGCGGGTTTTTTGTTTTTTGGAATGCAGCTTTCGGCAGAGGCTGAAGTTGGCGCATTGCAGTCCATTGTTTGGGCGGTGCTCAGGCCACTTGGGGGCTCTGCGCCGCTCCTGTCCCCCGCCCCGGTCTTCGCCCGGGGCTCCACCTTTACCTCGCGTCGCAAAGCCCCCAAGCGTCCTGATCCAGCGAGGCCGCGCGACTTCGACGCGGACGCACATCGATGGAACTGCCGAGTGGCGTCGGGGGCGTGACTCCGGGAGGTAAAGGAGGAGTCGGCGCCTGCAAGGCGACGGCGGGGGACAGGAGCGGAATTACGCCCCCGATGGCGCTCGGCACCTACCCATCCGCCGAAGACCGCTAAGTGCCAAAACCAGACTGAGTCCTAGTCGAGGCAAGCTCTTGCCTTGGCCTCGCTTTTGCTGTCGGTACTTTGTCACGCCAAAGGACGGCCTGTTTTACCGATCTTTTCTGGCTTAAGTTTTTGCGGCCACCGCGAACAATGGATCTGCGGGCAATTTCTATGCTCGCCAAGCTTCCATTGCCATGGCCGACCAAGACGCACAAGACAGAAATTTACCGGCCTCAGCCAAGAAGATCGAGAGATCTCGGGCTGAGGGCCAGCTGCCGCGTTCGCGGGATCTGCCTCATTTCGCAATGATGTTGGCGGGCGGCGCGCTGCTCAGCGTGGGGGGCCCGCGCATTGTGGATTCGCTGCAGCAAATGCTGATTTACGCGCTGCATTTCGATGCCAGCATGTTGGCGCGGGCTGACTTCATGGGCACACGCCTGATGGACCTGACCCTGCGCTTTTTGGCCCTGATGTTGCCCATCAGCCTGTTTTTGTGCCTGGTCGCGGTGGCGAGCAATATCGCCTCAGGCGGCTGGAACTGGACCATGAAGCCCTTGGCGCCGAAGTTCTCGCATCTGAATCCGATCAGCGGTTTTGGTCGCTTGTTGAGTGGACAGGGCGTGGGCCAGGCCATGAAGGCGGTGGTCTTGGCTTTGGTGCTCGGTGCCATTGGCGCGGTGGTGCTGAAGGACCGCATGGCCAGCTTCGTGGGCATCATGTCGGTGCCTTTGCCTGCGGCCTTGGCCTATGCGGGTCACCAATTGATGGGCGGCGCAGTGTTTCTGGGCATTGCGCTGGCCTTGTTTGCGGCCATCGATGTGCCCTTGCAGCGGCAGCTCTATATGCGCCGCATGCGCATGACCCGTGAAGAGGTCAAGCAAGAAATGAAAGAGGCCGAGGGTAACCAGGAAATCAAGGCCAAGATCCGCGCCAAGATGCGGGAGGCCTCGCGGCGCCGCATGATGGCCGCGGTGCCCACGGCCGACTTGGTGGTGATGAACCCGACCCACTATGCGGTGGCCCTGAAGTACGACGACGCCAGCATGGCCGCCCCGCGCGTGGTGGCCAAGGGCGCCGATCTGCTGGCGATGAAGATCCGCGATCTGGCCAAAGAGTCCAAGGTGCCGGTGTTGCAGTCGCCAGTGCTGGCGCGGGCGCTGTATGCCCATGCGGAGCTGGACAAAGAAATCCCGGTCAGCTTGTTCTCCGCCGTGGCCCAAGTGTTGGCCTATGTCTACCAACTGAAGGCCGCCATGGCCGGCCGTGGACCGAAGCCGGATCTTCCGAACCCACCGGTGCCACCGGAACTGGACCCGCACAACAAACCTGGCTCGGGCTTGCCAGCCGACCCCGATCTGGAAGGTGACGAAGAATAATGAACGCGCTGATCGCTCAATTGCAGACCTTGTTGGGGCCACGGGCGGCCGTGCTCGGCGCCCTCGGCGCCCCAATCGCCGTCATCTTGGTGTTGTCCATGATGGTGCTGCCGCTGCCCCCGTTTGCACTGGACCTGATGTTCACCTTCAACATCGCCATGGCGGTGATGGTGATGATGGTGGCGGCCAATATGGTCAAGCCGCTGGACTTTGCGGCCTTCCCAACCGTGCTGCTGCTGACCACTTTGCTGCGCCTGTCGCTGAACGTGGCTTCCACCCGCGTGGTGCTGATGGAAGGCCACACCGGCACCGGCGCGGCCGGCAAGGTCATTGAGGCCTTCGGGCACTTCTTGATCGGCGGTAACTTTGCGGTCGGTTTGATCGTGTTTGCGATTCTGGTGGTGATCAACTTCATCGTGGTCACCAAGGGTGCGGAGCGGATTGCTGAAGTCGGCGCGCGTTTCACCTTGGACGCGATGCCCGGCAAGCAGATGGCGGTAGACGCCGACTTGAACGCCGGCCTGATCAACGAGGCCGAGGCCAAGCGTCGCCGCGCCGAGCTGGGCGACGAGGCCGACTTCTTCGGCTCCATGGACGGTGCCAGCAAATTTGTGCGTGGCGATGCGGTCGCGGGCATGCTGATTCTGGTCATCAACATCGTCGGTGGCTTCATCATCGGCATGGCCCAGCACGGCTTGTCGGCCGGCCAGGCGGCCGATTCCTACATCTTGCTGGCGGTGGGCGATGCGCTGGTGGCTCAGGTGCCGGCCTTGCTGATCTCGGTGGCTGCCGCCATGGTGGTGTCGCGCGTCGGCACCGACAAAGACATCGGCAGCCAGATCGGCCGCCAAGTCTTCGGTTCGGCCAAGTCACTGGCCATCACCGCGGGCGTGATCGGCATGCTGGGCCTGATTCCGGGCATGCCGCATCTGGTGTTTCTTTTGATTGCCGGCGGCATGGGCTATCTGGCCTGGTGGCTGCGCACCCGCGATCAAGCGCAGGAGCGGGCCGCCAAAGCCAGCGCTGCCGCGCCAGTGGTGCCGACCGGCGAGCCCAATGGCGAAGCCAGCTGGGACGACCTCATTCCCATCGACACCTTGGGGCTGGAAGTGGGCTACCGCCTGATCAGCCTGGTCGACAAGGCCCGAGAAGGCGACTTGCTCAGTCGCATCAAGGGCGTGCGGCGCAAATTCGCACAGGAGGTGGGCTTTCTGCCGCCTGCGGTGCACATCCGCGACAACCTGGAGCTGCGGCCCAGCCAGTACCGCCTGAGCCTGCGCGGCGCCGTGGTGGGCGAGGCCGAGGCCTTCCCGGGCATGTGGCTGGCCATCAACCCCGGGCACGCCACCCAAAAGCTGATCGGCACCCAGACCACCGACCCCGCTTTCGGCCTGCCGGCGGTCTGGATCGAAGACCGGCAAAAGGAAATGGCGCAAATGGCTGGATTTACCGTGGTTGATTGTTCGACCGTGGTGGCCACCCATCTCTCACACTTGATGCAGGTCCACGCAGCTAAGTTGCTGGGCCGGGTGGAGACCCAGGCATTGGTCGAACACCTGACAAAACAAGCGCCCCAACTGATCGAAGACGTGATTCCAAAAATGGTCGGCATCGCAACATTGCAAAGAGTTCTCCAGCTGCTGCTGGAGGAGGGCGTGCACATCCGTGACATGCGCTCCATCGTCGAGAGCATTGCCGAGAACGGCGCTGCCGCCAATGTGGCCAATGACCCGGCCGAGCTGGCCCGTCGCATCCGCACCCACATCGCCCCGGCCATCGTGCAGCAGATCTACGGCCCCGTGAAGGAGCTGGACGTGATCGCTCTGGAGCCTGAGCTGGAGCGTCTGGTGACCCAAGCCCTGAATTCCCCCCACGGCGCTGCCCTGGACCCCGGTGTCGCCGACACCCTGGCCCGAAGCGCTGCCGAAACCTCGCAAGCCCAGGAAGACCGTGGCGTACCGGCCTGCCTGCTGGTGCCCGACCTGATCCGCGCTCCTATGGCCAAGCTGCTGCGCCGCGCTGCGCCGCGCCTGAAGGTGCTGGGCCACAGCGAGATTCCTGAAACTCATTCCATCCGTATCGGTTCCATCATCGGAGGCACCGTATGAAGAGCCCCAACGCTCGCATTCGCTCGCTTTCCCCCGAGGGGTTGCTGGCCTCCTTTGAGGCGGCTCGGCAGGAGGCCTTATGAACGTCAAACGCTTTACCGCTAAAACCTCCCGCGAAGCCATGGCCCTGGTGCGCCGGGCCTTTGGTGATGACGCCGTGGTGCTGTCCAACAAGCCTTGCGCCGAAGGTGTTGAGGTCTTGGCGATGGCACCGGAAGGCATGTCGCAAATCGAACGCGTGGCGGCCACCGCCCCGCGCGTGGCAGCACCCAGCCGTGTGCAGGCCCGTCCAGTTGCTGAAGCGCCCGAAGCCAACGCCTCGCGCAGCTTCGCGGCCCGCACCGGTCAGCGCCAGGAACCCAGCTTCGGCTATGCCGACCCGGTGGCCGGCGAGGTCGACCAAGACGTGCAGACCCTGGCCATGAGCACCTTGTCCTTCCAGGACTATGTGCGTGAGCGTGTGCTCAAGCGCCGCCAGGCCGAGCTGGAGGGTAAGCCTGATCCCATCCACAGCGCTGCAGCGGCCGAACCGGCCTTCGAGCAGCCCGGTGTCAGCTCGATTGCCGCCATTCGCCAGCAACGCGCCCAGGCGGCCTTGCAAGCGATGCAGCCGCGCCGTGCTGAGGCTGCGCCGATGCCGCAAGCGGCAGCGCCTGCTCGACGTGCGCCGCCCGTCCTGCGCGACGAGATCCGCGTGCCTGCCATGCAGCGTGATCTGGCTGGCTTGTCCGAGATGGGGCAGCTGAACGAGTTGGCCGATCTGCCCAACCGTGGCCGCCGCGATCAGCAAGACATGATGAATGAGCTGCGCTCGATGAAGGGCCTGATCGAAGAGCGCTTCGGCGCCCTGGCCTTTATGGAAAAGCTGCAGCGTCAGCCGGTGCAAGCTCGCCTGACCCAGAAGCTGCTGGAGATTGGCTTCTCGCCCGCGCTGGTGCGCAAGCTGGTCGAAGGCTGCCCTGCCGAGTTCAAGGGCGGACCCCATGAGGCGGCCGATGAAAACAGCTGGGCTGCCAATGTGCTGTCTCGCAACCTGATGACCGACGAGGCCAGCCCGGCCTTGGAAGAGCAGGGCGGTGTGTTCGCCCTGATCGGCTCCACCGGTGTCGGCAAGACCACCACCACCGCCAAGATTGCTGCCGCTTTCGCCACCCGCTTCGGCGCTGCCAATCTGGGCCTGATCACGCTGGACGCCTACCGGGTCGGCGCTCACGAACAACTGCGTGCTTATGGCCGCATCCTGGGCGTGCCGGTGCACACCGCGCATGACCGGGCTTCGCTGGAAGACCTGCTCGAGTTGTTGTCCAGCAAGAAGATGGTGCTGATCGACACCGCCGGCATGGCCCAGCGTGACAGCCGCACCAACGAGTTGTTGGACATGCTGGCCCACCGCAGCGTGCGCAAGATTTTGGTCGTCAATGCCGCTCAGCAAGGCGAGACGATTGAAGACGTGGTCACTGCATGGCGCGCGTCTGAATGCCACGGCGTGGTCTTGTCCAAGATCGACGAAGCCGTGAAATTGGCGCCTGCGCTGGACACCTTGATCCGCCACAAGCTGAAAGTCTTGGGCGTGACCAATGGTCAGCGCGTGCCAGAAGACTGGCACCGCCTGTCGTCTCAGGCCTTGGTCCAGCGCGCCCTGCGTGCAGTGGCCGCCGGCGCTTGGCGCATGGACAAGGCAGACGTCAACCTGATTTTCGCTGGTGGGCCCGCGCTTGGCCCGCAGCACGCGGCAGCGATGGGTGTCTTCTAAGCCGCCCCGCCGAACGATCAAAGAATTGGACTGCACCATGCGCGACTACGCTCTCCCTCATCATTCCTTGGCTCCTCAGGATCAGGCCGATGGCCTGCGCCGCCTGTTCGCCAGCTCCCGCGTGCGCTTCATCCCGGTGGTCAGCAACCCACATGTGGTGGGCTCGGGCGTGCTGCTCGAAGGCCTGTGCGCGGCGTTCGCTGAGCTGGGCTTGCACACCTTGGTGGTGGACGCCGGTGAGTCTTCGCCCAAGCCTTCGGAGTTGGCCCAGGTGGACCTGAGTTCTTGTGTGGACCGCTTGTCCAAAGACGTGTCCTACTTGGCCGCGCGCGGCCTGCCGATGCGCTATATCAACGCCAACGGCTCGGCTGCTCAGTTCCTGGAAGCGGTGACCGATGCCGCGCCGCACGCCGATGTGGTCTTGCTGCATGCCAGCGCTGCCGAACTGGCCCGTGTGGTGGCCTTGCGTGAAGTGCGCCCGGTGCTGCTGGCCGATACCGATTCGCAAAGCGTCACCCATGCCTATGCCGGCATGAAGTGGCTGGCCAGCCGCGCCGGTCTGATGGTGTACAGCCTCTTGCTGGCTTGCTCACCGCAGCTGCGCCTGTCGGACCGGATTGCGCAGCAGATCAGCAGCTGCGCCGATGGTTTCCTCGGTGCCGTGCTGCGTGACTGGGCCTGCATGGACCCGAAATGCCCGCCGACCGCGCCGATTGCCCCTGAAATTCGGCATCTGGCGCGTGAGCTGTTGATGGCAGCGCCCCCCGGCGCCGCTTTGGAAGCCTCGGTCAATGCCAGCCCACTGCGCCCCGCGCAGCGCTCGCCGTATTTGTCCGCCGCCACTGTTTGATTGCTGCTGGAGCTGATGATGTATACCGCCAAAGGCCGCCTCGATAATTCCTCGCTCATCAAGCAATACAGCCCCTTGGTGCGACGACTGGCGCATCAGATGATCGCCAAGCTGCCCGCCAACGTCGAGATCGATGACCTGATTCAGGTCGGTCTGATCGGCCTGAGCGACGCGCTGTCGCGTTTCGACATCGGTCAGGGCGTGCAGTTTGAAACCTTTGCCACCCAGCGCATTCGCGGCGCCATGCTCGACGAGCTGCGCGGCGGCGACTGGATGAGTCGCGGCACGCGCCGTCAGCAACGCGAGATCGAAAGCGCGGTGCGCAAGCTCGAACAGCAACTCGGCCGTGCGCCGGTGGAAAGCGAGATCGCCGCCGAAATGGGGACCTCGCTGGCCGAATACCAAGACCTGCTGGGCAAGGTGCGCGGCACGCAGCTGGTTTATTTGGAAGACATGTCGGGCGACGAAGGCGACGAAGACTTCCTCGACCGCCATGTGGCCGACCACAGCAACAACCCCATGCTCAAGCTTCAGGATCACCGCATGCGCGAAGCGTTGGTGGCCGCCATCAAGAACCTGCCGGAGCGTGAGCAGTACATGATGAGCATGTACTACGAGCACGATATGAACCTGAAGGAAATCGCGGTGGTGCTGAAGGTCACCGAGTCGCGCGTGTGCCAATTGCACAGCCAGGCGATTGCACGACTTCGCGTCAAGCTGCGCGACTGGTAAGGTTGACTTGTTGCAGGACGCAGAGAGGCCGCCGACATGTTCGCGGCCTTTTGTCCTTGGTGAGAATGACTGACAGGCGTGCACCAAGCACCCGCAGGGAGACACGATGATGGCTTTCTGGAAGAGGCGCAGCGCCGAGCCCGTTGCATTCAAGGGGGCGGCGTCGGCTGCCTCTCCGGATGCCGAGCGCCAGGATCAGCGCCAGCATCAACTGGTCCGTGATATTGCGCAGACGGTCTCCAGCGTCGGGCGAGATGCGGCGGAAGTTCGCGGCGTTCTTGAGGATACGCAAAAGGTCGTGATGTCCCAGGCCCAGGCCATGGGTGCTTTGTCGAATGAGCTGAGCGAGGTGCGCAGCGCGCAGCAAGTCATCAGCCAAGCCACCGAGCAGTCACGCGCGGCCGTGGGGCGCGCCAGCCATGCACTGGAAGGCGTGGGCCACGAAGTCGCCGGCATTGTGCAAACGCTGCGGCAGGTTTCCGATGCGGCCTCCGAGATCACCAAGATTGCCTTGCAGACGCGCTTGGTGGCTTTCAACGCTTCAGTGGAAGCTCGCCGGGCCGGCGAGGCCGGGCGAGGCTTCGGTGTTGTGGCCGACGCGGTGAAGGATCTGGCCGGCAAGGTGGAGAACTCATCGAAGGCCATCATGGGCACGGTGCTGGCGCTGGATGGCCGCATCGAGGCCTTTGCGCGCGAGTTGCGCAGCGATGCGTCGCAGGCGCAGCAAAGCGCCATCCATCAAGCCTTTGCTGAAGTGCGCAGCGACGTAGCCCAGATCGCCGCCTCCGCCCAACAAAGCGAGCACACGGTGAAATCGTTGTCCGGCCGCGCCAACGACTTGGAGCAAGAGGTGCAGCAGGCCATGATCAGCCTGGATACCGCGTTTTCTTGCAGTGATCGTTTCTTGAAATTGTCGGAGCAACTGATCGAGAAAATCGCGGGCTCGGGCGTCGAGGTGGAAGACTCGCCTTATATCCAGGCCGCCCAAGAAGCCGCCATGGAAATCAGCCAGTTGCTTGAGCAAGCGCTGGAGCGCGGCCAGATCGATAGCACCAAGCTCTTTGATGAACAGTACCGCCCGATTGCTGGCACGCAACCGGCTCAGCATCTGACGCAGTTTGTGGAGCTGGCTGATCGCCTCTTTCCGACGGTGCAAGAGCGACTGCTTGGTTTCTCCGCGAAGGTGGTGTACTGCATTGCCGTGGACCGGAATGGTTATGTCGCCACCCACAACAAGAAGTACTGCCAGCCGCAGCGCAGCGGTGATTTGGTCTGGAACACGGCCAACAGCCGCTACCGCCGCATCTTCAACGACCGTACCGGCTTGGCCTCCGCCCGAAATCAGCGGCCGTTTTTATTGCAAACCTACCGGCGCGATATGGGAGGCGGCAATTTCGTACTGCTGAAAGAAGTGTCGGCGCCCATCATGGTGAATGGGCGGCACTGGGGCGGATTACGCTTGGCCTTCAATTTCTGAGGGAAGCTCAGTATTCAAGGCGCCACACAAGCGCGGTTCTTGCCGGTGTGCTTGGCTTCATAAAGCGCCACATCGGCACGGTCCAGCGCCGCTTCCAAGGTCTCGCCAGGGCGGAAATGGGTGACGCCGGCCGAGAAGGTGATGAAGACGTCTTTGCCTTCATGCAGGAACAAGCTGGTCGAGAGCGCGCGTTGCAGGCGCTGCAAGACCGCTTGGGCCTCGTCCAAGGGCGTAGCCGGCAACATGAGCACAAACTCCTCGCCGCCGTAGCGCGCCACCAAGTCGCCCGGACGCAACTCTTTGGAGACGCGCTCGGCCAATGACTTCAAGGCTTGGTCGCCGGCGCCGTGGCCGAGCGAATCGTTCAGGCGTTTGAAGTTGTCGATGTCCAGCAGCGCCAAGGCGATGCGCTTGCTGGCCGGCACCTCGGCTGCGTCGTCGCCAGTTGTGCTCTCACCGGCTTCGCGCTCGATCTTGGCCTGCTCAACCGCAAAGGCCGCCAACAAGCCGCGCCGATTGGCAATCTGGGTCAGTTGGTCGGTTTGCACCTCGTTCGACAAGCGGCGCAGTTCACCCTCGAGTTCTTCCACGCGCTGGCTCATGCTGCTGGCGCGCTCGTTCTCCAGCGTCAGTCGCTCCTGGGTTTGCCGCACCAAGGTCTGCACGCTGCGGCTTTCTTCCACCATCTCGCGCACCACACCGGCCAAGCTCTCCAGCGAGTCCGCTTTTTCGATCACCTCGGCGTAACGGCCGACATTGTTTTGGAAACGATCGGTGTGCTGACCCAATTCGCCCAACTCGGCCAGCATTTGGTGGATCAGCGATTTGAGCGAGTCGCGCGCGCGGCTGCGTTCTTCGCGCAGGGCGCGTTGGCGCTCGCGGGTGCCCCCCAGCATCTCAGTGACCGATCGCACGCCGCGGCCACTCAGGCCTTGCTCCAGCGTGTTGTTCATCGCCTCGCATTGGCCGCGCGCCCAGGAGTCGTCCTCCGCCAAATCGACCAGGCTGGCGCTGAGTTCCCGGCACAACTGGCCCAACTCATCAAACATATGTTGGCGATGGTCCAGCATATGGCGGGCTCGCAGGCACAGTGCTTCCATCTGCGCTGCTCGCTCGGGCGTGGCACCAGCGCCTAGCAATTCCTTTTGGGCGGCATTCAGCTCGTCCATCAGCTCGGCGGCATAGCCTTCCTTGCTCTGCAGCGCGTGCTGAACCGTGCCATGCAGTGAGGTGCCAATTTGCGGCCAGTTTGAATGCGTTGAAGCAGCTGTCGAAGGCGCGAAATCTTGGGGTCTAGCCCCGGCAGGCATGGGTGCCAAGTTCAGCAAGGGCTCTGCGGAATCCTGCTCGTTGCGGCTGTCCGGGAAATCGTCTTCCTCTTCTTCCATCATGAACTGCGTGGGCGAGCCGCTGCTGGCGCCCGAGTCATCATCCGAGGTGCTGATATTGGCGTCAGCCACATCGCTGTCCCAGCTGCTGACCAATTGCTGCATGCGCTTGAGCATGCGCTTGGCATCGCTGCGGTTGTTCTCCAAGACCCGCTGCAAGCCGTCTTTCTTGCGCGCCAAGGTCCATTGCCGGCCACCTCGTTCCAGGCCTCGCACCAGACGTTCCAGCACCTGGGCCAGGGCCTCGGCTTGCGCGGCTGGGCCCTCGGTTTGCTGCAGTTGTTCAACTTGACGCACGGCGTCGTCCCAACGGCTCTCTCGCACACAGACTTGCAGGTCCATGCGCGCCTGGTTGCTGCCAACGCCCAGATTGGTCAGTTTGTTGATCAGGTTCTGTGGGCCGTCAGCCAAGCTCGAAGGCGCGGCTTCGCTGCCCGATTCAACGGCATAGGCGCGGGCATAGTTTTCCGGCGTTGGCTCAAGCTGCGCCTGCGCCAGCCGCAGCAAAGCAGCTTTGGCGATTTGGGCCGCGGGAGCCCCTGCAGGCGAGCGTGACGGGGAGGGGCGACGTTGCTCGTCCATGCCTTGTTCCTAAGTCCTAACGAAGTCCACCAACGGGGTAAAACGCGTCCGGGGGCGGCAGTTCGCCGCCGTTCTCAAGCTCGCCCTTGGCGCGCGCGATCCACGGCGCTTTGCGCGGTAAAACGGTTTGGGCCAGCCACAGCTCCACCTCTTCGGGCGGCAGCGGCTTGCTGAACAAAAAGCCTTGCATCAGGCTGCAGCCCAGGCGGTGCAGTACGTCCATTTGACGCATGGTTTCCACGCCCTCGGCAATCACGCGCAAGCCCATGGCGCGGGCCAGGGCGATGATGGCGGTGACCACCGCCGAGCTCTGCGGCGTGATGCCCAGATCGCGCACAAAAGTGCGGTCAATCTTGACTTCGGAGATCGGCAGCGTCGTCAGATAAGCCAAGGACGAATAGCCGGTGCCGAAGTCATCGATGGAGATCTCCACACCGACTTCGTTCAGACGGTGCAGCGCGGGAATCACGTTCTGCAGGTCTTTCATCAAGTTGTTTTCTGTGATCTCTAACTGGATCGCCCGGTGCGGCACGCCGTAGGCACTGACGCATTGATGAATATGCTCAACCAGGTCGGAGCGCTCAAACATGCGGCTGGGCAAATTGACCGCGATGGAGTCCGAGAATCCAAAATTCAGCTGCCAGATCTTGGCTTGGCGCGCGGCCTCTTTCAGCGCCCATTCCGACAGCGGTACGATCAAGCCGGTTTCTTCGGCCAGCGGGATGAAGTCGCCAGGCGGCACCAGCTTGTCGCCGCGCTTCCAGCGCATCAAGGCCTCGGCGCCCACCATGCGGGCGCCGCGCACATCGATCTTGGGCTGGTAGTGCAACACGATCTCGCCGCGCTCCAGCGCCTTGTGCAGGGCACTTTCCAGCTCCAGCTTCTCGCGGCCTCGGCCGGCCAGCTGTGGGGTGTAAAGCGCCGAGGCATTGCGCCCTTGCGATTTGACCGCGTACATGGCGACGTCGGAATTGCGCAGCAGGTCGGCCATGGTTTGGCCGTCGCGTGGGTAGATGGCAATACCAATGCTGGCGGTGACAAAACACTCTTGACCCGACAGAAAGATCGGCTCCCGCAAGGCTTCCAGCACCCGCTCGGCGACGCGCTCAGCATCACTCTCATCGGCCACTTCAGGCAGCAGGGCGACGAACTCATCGCCGCCGAGTCGCCCAACCGCCTCCAATGTGCGGTGTGAGCGTCCGCCAATGGTTTCGAGCATGCCTTCCATGACTTGGTCGGAGTGGCGCACGCAGCCGCGCAGGCGTCGACCCACTTCGACCAGCAACTCATCGCCGGCCGCATGACCGAGGGTGTCGTTGATGATCTTGAAACGGTCGAGGTCGATCAGCAACAGGCCCACTTCATGGCCGCCGCGGCGTGCTTGTTCGATGGCTCGCTCGACCCGCCAGATCAGCTGGCGTCGGTTTGGTAAGCCAGTCAATGCATCGAAATGGGCGAGCTGCCGGATGCGGTCCTCCGCATGGCGCCGGTCGGTCACGTCCTGCATCACGCCGGTGTAACCATTGGCATTGCCGAGTTCATTGAATTCGGGTTCGGCTTCGATATGGACCACGCGTTGGCGGCCATCGAGCAGGGTGACCGGCAGATCGGTCACCAATACCGAGTTGTGCGCAATCACATCACGTAACAAGCGCAAGAACAGCTCGCGTTCCTCGCGCGGCACCATGCGCATCACGCCAATGAAGTCGAGCCGTTCATGCGGGCCGCGGCCAAACACGCGCAGCGCCTCGGCTGCGAGGGTGAAGCCGCCACCCGCATACCACTCAAAGCTGCCCATGCGTGCCAGGTCTTGCGCACGCGCGAGCCGTGCCTTGCTGCGTTCAAGCTCGATGCGGGTGCGCGAGCTGCGCAGCAAATAGCGCAGCCGTCCGGCCAGCAGACTCCATTGTGGAGACTTGACGAAAAAATCTGTCGCGCCGACTTGGTAGGCGTGATTGATCGAGGCCTCGTCATCCAAGCCCGTCAACATCAGCACGGGGGTTGATTCAAAGCCGGGCTTTTCACGCAGCAGTTTGCAGGTCTCGAAGCCGTCCAGTTCCGGCATCAGCGCGTCCAGCACGATCATGTCCGGCACGGTGGAACTAATCAAGGCCAGCGCTTGCACGCCGCTCTGGGCTTCGGTGACCTCAAAGCCGCGTTCGCGCAAAGCGACCGCGGTCAGCAGCAGATTCACCTCGTCATCATCGACGAGAAGAATTTTCGGCTGTTCGGGCAGGTCCTTGTCCAGAAGAGAGGCTTGAACTTTCATGTGGGGTCTGGCGAAAGGTCCAGCAAGGCCTGCCGCACCAAGGCGATTTGCTCAAGCATACCGTCAAGCAGCGGGCTCAGGCCCTCGGTTTGGCCGATTCGCGCCATGGTTTCAATGGCGGCGCAGCGTTCCGCCAAATCCATCGCACCCAGGCTGGCCGAGGAGGACTTCAGCGTATGGCTTATATGCCTCACCACGTTCAAATCCATCGGCTCAGTGCGGGCTTTGTCCAGCTCCGGCAACATCCGTTCTAGCGCCTTCAGATAGGCAGCGACCACCCGTTCAATCAATTTATTAGCGCCGCTGGGGTCGAGCTCTTGCAGGCGGGCCAGTGCGAGCGGGTCCAGGCAAGGAGCAGGGGAGTTAGGACGGGTCATGGGGCTTCCATCTTGCGATGAGCGCGGCGAATTCTTGAGAGGCGAGTCAAGCTTGCCATTGTCATGTAGCGGGACCGGCGGTGGATCGCTTTTCAGCATAGCGGACGTGATGAAAAAGGGGATTGATCAGGATTCAAAGCTGTTGGCAAAAAAGCCTTCTGGTCCGCAAAACTAGCACTCCAGGACCGCCGCAGATCCAAGCGAGAGAGCGGACTGTAGCCTCAAGAAGTCCGCCGTGGCCTTGATTTGCAGTCAAGAAGACAGAAAAGTCCTCGCGACTGCGCGCCAAGTGCCCAAGGCCCTTCAAGCGGATTCATGCCATATCGGCAGCGCCGCGCCTAACTTGAGTCATCCGGAGTGGCCAATTGCCTCCGTACAATGATTCGTATGAATAGCCTCAGTGACGCACGCAATGCAGCACAACGCTCGCCCCGATGGCGTCGCGCGCTGTGGCTGGCATTGGGCTTGGGCGTAGCGGCCTTGGCTTTTCTAGCGTTGTTTTTCACAGCCCAGCCCAGTGAGGGCTGGAGTGGCTTGGGCGTGGCCAGCTTGTTGCTGGCTTTTCTTTGTTCGGCCCTGGTCCTGCTGGGCATGCTGGGTTTGGGCTGGCATCTGGGCGTGCGTTTGAGCCGGCAGCAACTCGGCGAAGCATTGCGTGAATCGCGCATGCAAACCCAGGCTTTGGCGCAATTGCGCAGCGACTATTTGTGGTCCAGCGATGCCGAACATCACCTGGTGCGTTGGCAGGCCCCGCAGGCCGGCCCCGTTTCGAGCTGGGTGGGGACGGCCTCAACCGAATGCCTGTGGCAACGCTTTGCCTTGCAAGACCATTCACTCAGCGGTGCGCAAACGGACTCGGGGGCAAGATCTGACCCTTGCGAGGCTTTGCGCCGCGAGTTGTCCCGCGGTTTGGCCACGCTAGATCTTCGAGTGGTGGCGAACGATGGGGGACAGCGCGTCTGGCGTTTGCGAGCGGTGGCTCAGTTTGATGCGCAGGGCCGCTTCAGTGGTTACCAGGGTTCGGCCCAGGAGTTGGCTGAGGCTTCGACCACGTGGCTGGATGCTTTACCAGGGCCGGCATGGTTGCTGAAAGGCCTTGATGGTCATGGCAACGCTGCCGACGGGCGCCCCGAGCTCAGCCTGACTGCGCTGCAGGTGAAGGCCATGAATGCGCAGGCGGTCGCGCTGTTGGGCTCTGAACTGGGGCTCGGCAAGCCTTGGTCGGAGTGCACCGCGCAACTGTCCCCGCTCTTGGGTGAGGTGCTGGCCAAGCATCCACCGCGCACCTTCATCGACGCGACAGGTAGCTACCAGTTGGCGGTACTTTGGCCGCAACTGGAGTCTCCGGCTGAGGCCTTGCGCGATGAAGCCGCCTCACAGGCGGCCCATGAGCATGAGTCTTTCAGCTACACGGTCTCGCATGATTTGCGCGCACCACTGCGGGTGGTCGAGGGCTTTGCCCGCATTCTGAAAGAAGACTATGGCCGTGTGCTGGACCGCATAGGCAACGATCACCTTGACCGGGTGATGGGCGCTGCCGCGCGTATGAACAGCATGATTGATTCCTTGCTGTCCCTGGCTCAGTTGTCAGCGCAGCCGCTGTCACGCCAGCCGGTCAATCTCTCGCAGTTGGCCGGCTTTGTGCTGGAGGAATTGATGCGTGCCGTCCCTGATCGGCAGGTGTCGGTCCATATCCAGCCGCATATGCTGGCGCAGGGTGATCCGACCTTGTTACGCATGGTCTTGGAGAACCTGTTGGGCAATGCCTGGAAGTACAGCAGCAAGCGTGCGCAGGCGCAGATTCGCTTTGAGGCCTTGCAGGAATCGGGTCAGTGGATTTACCGGGTCAGCGACAACGGCGCCGGTTTCGATATGCGCTTCGCCGACCGCTTGTTCGGGGTCTTCCAACGCTTGCACAGTGCCAGTGACTTCCAGGGCACCGGCGTCGGCTTGGCTTCGGTGCGGCGCATTGTGCGGCGCCATGGCGGCGAGATTTGGGCCGAGTCTGAAGTGGGCGAGGGCGCTCGCTTTTACTTCACATTGGCCGGCTGAGCCAGCATCTCTACGGCCTCTACCAACATGCGGGCCTGGGTTTCCAAATCACGCCCCTCGGTGCTCGATAGCTTTTGCAAGCGCTCGTAGGCATCCTGCCGATTCAAGGAGTAGCGGTGCATCAGCACGCCGATGGCAAGTGCCACCATTTGCTGCAGCACCAAATCGGTGGCGAGACTGTTTGAGTCGCCGCTCGGCTGCTCTTTGCTGCTGCTGCTGGCGGCTTGCGACATCTTCCGATTCGCAAACGCGGCTTCCACGGCCGGGACGATTTGATGGATATCCAGCGGTTTGACCAGATAGGCAACAGCCCCTAGTTCCTTGACTTTGGCCACCGTTTCTTCGTCGGCAAAGGCGGACAAGAACATGAAGGGGATGTGCAGATACTCGCGTAGATAGGCGGCGACATCAAAGCCGCTCAAGCCCTCCATGCGGATATCGAGCAGGGCCAACTCGGGGCGGTGCTCGCGTGCCAGCAAGATGGCATCGTCGCCATTGTCCGCGTCGATCACTTCAAAGCCGGCCTGCGCCAAGCCATAGGTCAGCGTCGCCAGAACCAGGCGGTCATCGTCGACTACGAGTATCTTGCCCTTGTTGCTCACCGTTGGAGGTCCCCCGCTGTGCTGTCTCTTCGCCGGCTGAATACCGGTTTTATAGTGCCATTGTCACCGAAACCGGCCAAGCACTTGCCCCGACTCGTATTTCGGCTTTTTTCAGCCCAGCGGCAGACTGACACTGGGTGACAGTAAATCGACTCGGCAGACCACCGACTCTTCGCGTTGCGTCAAGTTCAGTTGGGCGGTGCGACGCGGCAGCAGGGCTCTGACCAGACCCAGTCCAGAGACGCCGCCTGGCACCTGGTTCAGGCTGAAGTCCGGAGGCAGCTGGCCCAGGTTGACGATTTCGACCGCCACACTGGCTACATCGCAGATCAAGGTGCAGTGCACCTGACCGTCCTGGCTGTGCTTGATGGCATTGGTCAGCAATTCGTTCAGAGTCAGCGCAATCGGGATGGACTCGGCTTCGGGCAAGGCCCAGTCGTTGACGCGGTCAGCGGTCGCGCCTTCGATCTGGGTGACGATGCTGCGTCCATACATGCGCTGCACCGAGCCAATGATGGCATCCATCACCCGACGCACTTTGAGCGGGCCTGAACTGCCCACTTGTAGTCCGTAAACCTGCGCGATGGCATGGACTTGACCAACCGCCTCGTTGATGACCGGCGCCACTTCGGGGCGGCGCGCGGCAATTTGCTGCAAGAGACCAGCCACGCCTTGCAAATTGTTTTTGATGCGGTGATGCACCTCGCGCACCAGCAACTCGCGTTGCGAAATTGCGGCCTGCAGGCGAGCCTCTTCGGCCGCTCGGTGCTCGGTCACGTCGCTGGCCACCAGCAGCAGTTGTTCGGGCTCTCCGTCCTCGATGCCTTCCGCGCCTTCGGTGGTGCCGGCAAGATGCAAGAAGCGCGCATCCCAGACCCGCATTTGTTCACCGCTGCCGAGCTTGTACTCATGCTGTGTGACGGCGCTGGCTTGAAGGGCGGCCAACATATCGCGGCGAATCAGCTCGCCTTGCTCGCGCCCGAACAGGTCCTCGGGGCTGGCGCCCAGCAATTCCTCTTCGCTGCGGCCGGCCAAGCTGGCGGCGGCTTGGTTGATCTTCTCCACCGCCAGGGTCTTGGCGTCGTGCAAGCTGATGGCCAGCGGCGCGGCTTCGATGATGCGGCTGAGCGAGGCCTGCGCTTGCAGCGTTTGGGCCTCGGCTTGCCGGCGACGATCAATGTCCAGCAAGGCATAGGTGAGTTGACGGCCGGACGCGCGTGAACCGGTGACCACCACATTGCCCACCACCCAGAATTCGCGGCCATCGCAGGCCTTCAGCTTGCACTCGAAGGCTTCGGCTTGGCCCTCGGTCAGCTCTTCCAAGTAATGGGTGTGGCGGAAGGGGTGGTCCGAGGACGGCGTGGCCACCACGCTCATCGGCAGGCCGGCAAAGTCATTCAGGTCGCCGCCAAACATGCGCCGCGCCGAGCGGTTCATCCATTCAATGCCGCCGCGTCCAACCGTGACGATGCCGACCAGCACCGAGTCCAGCACTGCGCGTTCGCGCTCGGTTTGCAACATCAGTGATTGCTGGGCTCGCCAGCGGTCGTCCACATTGACGTAGGTGGCGATCACGCCTTCGTCGGGCGCGCCGGGGCGCATCACCCGTTTGCTGATTTGCATCCACAAAGCGGAGCCGTCGCGGCGGCGTACTCGGCGCTCGCCACGCCACAGGCCCTGGGTTTTCAAGGCCTGCTCGACCGCTTCGGTTTGGTTCTCAAAATCGAAAGAGGTGTCAAACAGCTCCTGGTGGGCCAGTCCACTGAGCTCATGGATGCGGTAGCCGGTCAGATTGGCCAAGGCGTCATTGGCGCGTGCAACGCGTCCACCGCGCAGAATCGCAATGCCCACATCCGAGAGGCTGAACATCATTTCGCGGTCCTGTACCAGCGCTTCCAGCTCGGCTTGCTGGGCTTTCAAACGACTGATGTCGCTGATGACGGCGATGGTCTCGGCCTGTGGCGGTGGGCCAGAGGCCGCGGGTTCTGCCTCGGTGTTGACCCGGCGCAGGCTCAAAGACAGCCAGCGCGGCTCGGCGGCTTCGGTGCCGACTTGCAAGAACTCGGCTTCAAAAGGCTGCTGGTCTTGCAGGCTGGGCAAGGCGGTTTGGATTTTTTGCGCCAGCTCGGGCAGGGCGGCGAACAACTGCGCAATCGGTGCGCCGGCGGCCGGGGTATCGCTCAGCCCCAGCATGTGGCCGAAGCCATGGTTGCAGCGCAACAGCGACTCACCGCGCAAATAGGCCAGGCCCAGGCTGGCGCCATCCATGATGGTGGTCAGCTCGTGCAGCAGCTGCTCGCTGCGGGTCTCGGCCTGCGCTTGGGCGGTTACGTCCAGCGTCACCACCGAAGTCGTGCGTTGGCCGGATTTCAGCTGACCAGGCTCGACCCGCGTCAACAGCCAACGCCGACCCAGCTCCGGATGCCGAACCGCATAGCGCACCTCGATACGCTCGCCTTTTTTCAGCGCCTTTTGCAGCTTTTCAAATTCGGGCAGCGAGGCGGTCTCGACGATGTCGCGTCCAATACCCTGCAGCCCGGCCAGGGGATTGCGAGAGCTGGCCGGGCTGACGCCGCCGCTGCTATTACCGCTGCGTGAGCTGCGCGGGCGCAACCAACCGGCGTCTTGCTGAAAAGTCGCCAGGCCGACGCTGGCGGTGTCCATCAAGGCGTCTAGCTGTTGATGGGCCAGATCGCGCTCTTGCTCGAACGTATGGTCTTCCAAGGCCGCCAAGAAGCGCCGCGGCAGGCCGGGGCGCGTCGGGCTGAGGGCCTGCACCCGGCCTTGCAGCCAGTGCAGCCGACCGGTGGGGCCCGGCAGGCTGGCTTGAGTGACGATGAAGGCTTCGGGCGAGTCCAGCTTCAGCAGCGCTTCCTGCACTTGGCCATGCTGCCAAGCCAGCAAGGTTTGCAAGGCCGGGTCGGCCTCGTGCAGTGCGCTAGGCACTTGCAAGCAAAGCGCGGCGAATGCGCCATTGCTCTTCAAAAGCAGGCCATTGGCGTCAAACAGCACCATGGGGGAGGGGCTGAGCTTGAACCATTGGTTCAGTTCGGCCAGCTCGCGCGCCACCACTTCGTTGGCGCAGGCTTGTAGCAGGGCTTGGCTGTCTTCGACTTCGGTGACAGGCGCTGGTGAAGCGGCATGGCCTGGCTTTAGCTTGCCGCGCGGTTTTTCTTCCGGGCGTGCATGCAGCAGCCAGCGTGCCGCGTCGTCCGGGCCTTGCGGCTCCAGGGCCACCAGGGTCAGCAGGGCGCGCTGACCGCCGGCCAACTTCAGGCCGGTGGCGGGCGGGCCTTTGCGGCCGTCGAGTAAGGCGCGGCTGGCCAGTCGCAGCCAGTCGCCCAGGCGGCCGCCATGGCTGGTGTGCAGACCGTGCAAGCCTTTGCCTGGACTTTGTCCGGGCGCGTGGTCCAACATTTGCACCGCACCGCTGTTCGCCTCCAGCACTTGCAGCGCTTCATCCAGCAGCAGCACCGGATCGCTGATCAAGTTGAAAAGGCCGCGCAAGGCGGCCTGATCTTGAGGCAAGAGGGAGAGTTGATCCGTCGACATTGGCCGCGAGTTTACGGGCAGCTTGGCAGCGCAGGTCGTATCTGGTTGAAACGGCCCGCCGCTGAGACCCTCACTCCAGCTGCGAGGCTTTGTTCAGCGCCCGCAGCACGCAATGGTTGATTTCTTCCGCACCCAGCATCAATTGTTCGGCCGCCGCTCGGAAATCGAACACCGAGGCGTTTTCAATCGCGCGCACCAACTCCAGATAGGGCTGGAAGGGGCCGCTCTCGTCTACCAGGGCTTGGCGCACCCGCTCGGGCATGGGAATCGACTGCAGCAGCTTGGTGAAGGGCTGCTTCAGCATATGGTCGAGCAAGGAGAAGAGGCCGCAGATGAACATCTCATCACGTAGCTCCGAGTCGCTCATGCCCTTGGCCAGCTCTTCCATCAGCAGGCCGCGGCGCAGCGCGGCGTACATGATGGGGCGCATCGCATGGTCTTTGCTGGCGGTGGTCAGCAGCAGGGCCAGCCAACGCTTCATGCGGGCATAACCGAGCAACATGATGGCATGGCGGAAGGACGAGACCTCAACGGGCAGCCCAAAGGCCGCCGAGTTCAGATAGCGCAGCAGCTTGAAGGCCAGACTGGGGTCTCGCTTGAGCGTTTGCTCGAGCCGCTCGACATCCTCGCCTTGGTCAATGCGCGACATCAACTCCACAATCACTTGCAGATCGGCCTGCACCTCGGGCTTGACGCTGCCCGGAGGAGGCTCGAACGCGCCTTGCATCGGCCAGCCAATGACGCCCTGCGCACCGCGCTCGAAGGCCGCATCAATGGCCGCGCTCTCGCGCAGGCCAGCAATCAAGCGGGGCAGGCCGGTGTCTGGCCCGCCACGGCTTTCATCGTCGGGGTCGAGCACGGCGAACTTAAAGCAGGGCTTGGTTTCCGGTGGCAAGGCTTGTGCTACTTGACCTTTCAGCAGCAGGGTGATGCCCCGCTTCTTCATGGCGAGCAAAGGCTCGACATGAGCGGCATCGGTGGCCATAAAGGCGGGCACTTCCAGCATCAAATTGGCGCTGGGCTCGCTGCGCAAGAGGCTCTCGAGCAAGTCTTCGCTGAGTACATTGAGGATGACCGGGCCAGCACCGGCCGGCCACACCTCGGCCACGGCGGCCAGCAATTCGATGGCCTCGAGCTTGGCGTCCGGGCGCAGCGGGATGACAGTCAGGCGGGTCGCCGTGACCATGCGCTGGCGGTCGATTTGAGGGGTGTAACCGAGCGCCACAGCGCCCAGGATCGAATGATTCATGAAGAAGGACTCAGCAAGGAGCAAATCGAGAAACTGGTGGAGGACTTGAAGGTCATCACTCAGGTGTTGATGTATTGGAACAGCGACATCTTCTGCACCATGGCATAGGTTTTCAAGGCGGCGTCATAGCCCGATTGCTGGTTCTGGAACTCTGAAATACCCTGCACCATGTCCAGGTCCTCGGCTGCCGAACGTTCAGACTGGTTGTATTGCTTCAAAGCGGCCATGCGGGCTTCGGTGCCGTCCAGATTGTTCAGCCGTTCGCCCAACTGGCTGCGTACATTTTGCAGGTTCACCATCACCGCGTCGAGATCGCGAATGCGGCCGGTGTTGGACTGAGTGATCTCTGGCCCGCTCCGCAAAGGGGTGCGCAGTTCTGCCACTGTCCGGTCAAGCACGTCGAAGAGCTTGAGCGAATTGGTCGACGGCTTGATTTCGAATTGATCCCCATCCACCGGCTCACCCGAGATGGTCGTGGCAATACCGTCAAATGAGATCGCCTTTCCAGGTGTAAAGGGGCCGGAGAAGGCAACGCTGCCCAGATCCGTATTTGTGACCGTGATCGTGGCGCCGGGGCCGGTGCCGCTAATCTGTAGCAGGTAGTTGTTGCCCGTCAGCTGCGAGGGGTCTGCCACCCGCCCAGAGTCAATCCAGCCCTTGGGTGCCGCACCGGGCGGGGCTGAGATCGGGTTGGGCAAGGGACCGGTTTCAAAATTGCCATTGCCGCTGCGAGCTTGCTCGAAAGCCATACGGCCGTCTACGGTCAATGGAAAGTTGTCGATATTGCCGGTTTGGATCGAACCTGACACTCCGTTGAAGCGCACGCCGCCCGCCTGGTCGAGGAATGGCGGGTCGCTGGAGCCCTGGCCCGAGAAGAGGAAGCCGCCGGCGCCATCGCCACGGTTGGCAATCGCCAGCAATTGGTTGCGCAGGCCGGCAATTTTGTTGGCCAGACCGGCACGTTCGGCGTCGCTGTAGCTGGCGTTGCCGGCCGCGACCATGGTCTCGCGCATTTGCTGCAGCAACTCATTGGCGTCGCCGAGTGCACCTTCGCTGAGCGTCATGCCGTTGCGGCTGGCTTCTAGGGCTCGCTGATTGGCTTCGACCCGACCAATGGTGGCCATCGCCCGCTCGGCACGTGCAGCGCCCGTGGGGTCATCGCTGGCCATCGAGATCTTCTTGCCCGAGGTCAGTTGGGTCTGCGACTCCTGCATTTTTTGCTGACGGCGTTGCAGGGTCGAAATACTGGCGTCAAAGAGATTGGAGGTGGACAAGCGCATGGTGAAATCTCCTGGACCGGTTCAATCCGTAGCGATGGGGTGGCGAGGCGCGGTGCGAATCAGCGGGAAGTTCAAGAAGACTCAGCGCTGGGTCAGGCGCATCAACTCATCGAACATCGACTGAGCCGCTTGCAGCACCTTGGCTGCGGCCTGGTAACCCTGTTGGAACTGCATCAGTCGCGAGGCTTCCTCGTCGATATTGACGCCGGCCTGGCCGGCTCGGGTGGACTCCGCATCGGCTGCCACCGCCACCGAAACGCTGGAAAGGTAGGTAGCGCCTTGAACCCGAGAGCCAATCTCGCTCATGGTCGCTGCATAGGCTTCGTTGATGGTTGAGCCGACGGCCAAGCTGCCGTCCGGCAGCAGGCGCTGACCGACAAACTTTTCGCCCTGAATGTTCAGGAAAGCTTTTGCATTGCCATTGTTGGTGGCCGGAAACTTGGTCTTTTCTAGCAGGATGGTGTCGTTCTTGCGCGGCACGCCGTTCAGGCTCAACTCGAAGCCGAGATCGATGGGGGGTACCGCATTGGGTTCATTGCCAATGCGCTGTCCGGCCGACCACGTGCCGTTCAGGACGGAGCCGTCTGCCAAGGTCAAGGTGTACTGCACCTTGGCCGCATCGGTGGGATCTGGGTCGCCGAAGGTGATGGTCATTGGCGCTTGGTTGACGTCAAGCTTGCCATTGACCGCATACAGCGAATTGACCGTGGTCGAGCCTTTGTTGTCGATGTTGGTGGTGGCGGTCATCGGTGACGCCGCAGCGATGCCGGAGGTGGAGTCCAGCACCCGCTTCATATCGATGGCTGCTTGCGCCACGGGCTCCAGAATGAAGGAGTCCCCGATGCCGGGCGCCGCCGAGGTGAAGTCGATCTTGAAACCGTCCACCGAGTCACCGTCAAATACCGTGCGTTTGCTGCCGTCACTGAGCCGGGTCAGTTGATAGGCTCCGGCGGCACCTGAAGGGTCCGGTTCTAGCTTGTAGGCACTGGCTTGTAACTGGCTGGCATTGTTGATGCTGATTTTGACGCCGGCGGTGAAGCTGCCGTCCGGGTTGCGCGCATTGGTATTAGCGGGCAGGGCGCGGGCCGCACCGATGCCGAAGATGGGCACACCTTTGCCTGGCGGGTTGGACAGATCCAAGCCTAGTGCTTGCTGATCATTGACCCGTGCAGTCAAAGCCGATGCCATTTGACCGAGCAGATTACGGGCGTCTTGCAGATCTTTGTTTTGGTATTGCAAGAGAGCGGTCAGCGAGCCGCCCGTCAGCACGCTTTCGTCCAGGGTCAGGTTGCCATTGCTGTTGACCATGCTGAGGGCGGCACGGCGGTCGTCATAGGGGTCGGGCGTGACGGCCAGTTGCTGCGCTTGCGCACCCAGCACCAGTCGCTGTCCACCACCAATGAAGACGCCCAAGGTACCGTCGTTCGCAGCGAGCGTTGTGACCTGGATGTATTCGCTCAGTTTCGAAACCAACTGATCCCGCTGGTCCAGCAAGTCGTTCGGTTCGTGGCCGGTGCCATTGGTGCGGGCGATCTGGTCGTTGGCAAATGCGATTTGTTTGCTCAGCTGATTTACCACATCGATATTGGCCTTCAAGTCGCTGACCACGCCGGATTGCAGGTCCGCCAGTTGCTGGCCGGCGCTGGAAAAGCGGGAGGCCAACTCCGTGGCTCGACCCATTACCACCTGGCGGGCCGAGGGGTCAGCGGGGCGGCTGGTCACGTCCACCATGGCGCTGAGAAACTGCCCAGCGGCGGCGCCCAGGCCGGTCTCTCCGGGGGGGAAGAGCTTCTCCAATTGCGACAGCTGGCTCATGCGAGTCGAGTCCATGCTGGCGATCGATTTGGTTGCGCCTGCTTGGCGGGTCAGGAATTCGTTGTGTGAGCGCTCCACCGTCTGCACATTGACGCCCTTGCCGAAGAAGCCGGCTCCGGTGAACTGGCCGTCCGGCGTGGTCAATACCACAGATTGGCGCGAGTAGCCCGGCGTGTTGGCGTTGGCAATGTTCTGGCCCACCGCTTGCAAGGCCGCCTGATTGGCGAACATGGCGCGGATGCCAATTGAAAGCAGGGCTCCCATGCGGTGTGCTCCTAGGCCCTATTCGTCAAGCCAGGGCGCGCTGTACGCGCACCGTGGTGTTGATGACGCGGGCCAGTTTGTCGGCGTATTCGGGGTCGGTGGCATAGCCGGCTTTTTGCAGGCCGCGAGCGAAACCTTCGGCGCTGCCGCTTTGGGCTTGGGCCACCACCTTGCTGTAGCGCTCATTGCTGCCGATCAGCTTGGCATAGTCCTTGAAGGCTTCTTCGTAGCTGCCGTAGGCGCGGAACTTGGCGGTGACCTTCTGGGCCTTGCCGTCGATGAACTCGGTGGTTTGTACCTCGGCCACCGGCCCCGTCCAGCTGGACGTGGCCTTGATACCAAAGACATTGAAGGACGGCGTGCCGCCTGCACCGGTGATCTCACGCTTGCCCCAGCCCGATTCATGGGCGGCCTGGGCCAGCATGAAGCTGGCTGGAATGCCGGTTTGCGCTTCGGCGGCTTTGGCCGCGCTGTCATGCTTTTGGATGAAGCTTTGTACATGCGGCGCCACGCCCTTTTTGGCCAAAGCGGGCAGGGGCTGCAGCGTCTTGTCGCTGGCCTTGTCTTGAATTCCCATCTGACGCTGCAGTTGGCGCTGGATGGCGTCGGACAAGCCGCCGGGCAGGCCGCTCATCTTGCCGGCGAACTGCGTGTCCAGCATCTCTGTGCCCATTTGCGTGGCCGAGTTGTCCATCATGCCGGTGGCCATGGTGGAGGCGCGCATGCTCTTCATCACTTCTTGCATGAAGAGAGATTCAAACTGCTTGGCGGTTTCGCGAATGCTGGACTTGGGGTCGCGCGCGGCCGCGCCTTTGAGCGCTTCGATTGAGCGCATGTCCACATTCAAATTGCCGCCGTTGCTGGCATTGCTGGCATTGCCAACGCTAAAGCCGCGGTTCGAGTTGCTGCCCAGGCTGCTGGGGCCGCCTGGGTTGATGGGGAGTGGGGATACAGCCATGTCAAATCACCTCAAGCTCGGCGTTCAAGGCGCCGGCGCTTTTCATCGCCTGCAAAATAGCCAGCAAGTCTTGCGGCGTTGCACCCAGTGAATTGAGGGCCTTCACCACATCGGCCAGCTTGGCTCCGGCCGGCAGTTGGATCAGGTTGCCGGGGTCCTGTTTGATCGAGATGTCGGTCTTTTCGGTGACCGTGGTCTGTCCACCTGCCATCGCGTTGGGCTGGCTGACCTGCGGCGTCGAGGTGATGGTGACGGACAGATTGCCGTGCGCCACCGCGCAGGCGGCCAAGGTCACGGCTTGGTTCAGCACCACCGAGCCGGTGCGAGCGTTGATGATGATGCGAGCGGCGGGTTCGGCCATATCGAAGGCCAGGTTTTCCATATCGGCCAGAAAGTTGACCCGCTCATTGGGGTCGATGGGGGCGCGTACCCGCACCACGCGGCCATCCAGGGCCTGGGCAACGCCGGTGCCCTTGGCGCGATTGATGGCCTGAGCGACAGCGCGCGCGGTGTTGAAGTCGGCCGAGTTCAGGTCGAGCTGGATGAATTCACCGCTTTGCAGCGGTGTGACCACGCTGCGCTCGACCAAGGCCCCGCCGGGAATCCGTCCGGCGGACAGGTGATTGACCTGAACCTTGGAGCCGCCGGCGGAAGCGCCGGCCCCGGCCACGATCAGATTGCCTTGGGCCATGGCATAGACCTGGCCATCGGCGCCGCGCAGCGGGGTGGTGATCAGGGTGCCGCCGCGCAAGCTCTTGGCATTGCCGATGGAGGCCACATTGATGTCGAGTTGCTGGCCCGGCTGTGCAAAGGCGGGCAGCTGAGTGGTCACCATCACTGCGGCCACGTTCTTGGGTTGCATGGTGACGCCGGGCGGCAGCGTCACGCCGAACTGCTGCAGCATGGCAGCCAAGCTCTGGCCGGTGAAGGGAGATTGAGTGGTTTGGTCCCCGGTGCCGTCCAGGCCGACGATCAAACCGTAGCCGGTCAGCGCATTGCTGCGCACGCCTTGCACGGCGGCCACTTCCTTGATGCGGGCGGCTTGGGCGCTTTGCGCCAGGCCCAGCAAGCCGAACAGGGCGCAGACCAGCGAGAGGGTCAGGCGGAGAGCGGCGCGGGGCTTGGGTGTGGAGGTGGTTTGCATGATGGTCGTGAAGGGGGACTTCTACGACCGATTCTGCGCAAACTTAAGTCGGCGAAAGGTTCAAAAAGAACCGTGACAACCAGCCTATTCCATGGGCATCGGCAGTGGCGCCGCGACCCTTTTGTTCAATCCGGACATTGGCCACCGAGGCCGAGGCCACGGTATTGCCCTGGGTGATCATGTGGGGGTCGACCTGGCCCGAAAAGCGCAGCACGTCGACGTTGTGGTTCACGCCGATCTGCTTTTCGCCGCTGATCATCAGGTGGCCATTGGGCAGAACGGCGGTGACCACGGCGGTGATGGTTCCGGAGAAGTCATTCGAGTTCTCGTTGGTGCCTTTGCCGGTGGACTTGGTCGCGGAGCTGCCGGTAGCCGTAGCGCGCGCAAAGGCCGCGGGGCTCACAAAGGGAATGGCGCTGACCGAGCCGCTCAGTGAGCCGCTTTTGTTCAACTCGCTGGTGGACGTTTGGCTGGCGCTGATTTTTTCGACGATCTGCACCACCAGGGTGTCGCCCACCAAGCGTGCACGGTGATCTTCGAACAAAGGGCGGTAGCTGGCCGCTTGGTAGATGGCGCCATTGCTGGGCGGCATCACCGGCAGCGAGGGCAAATGCACCACCGGCGGCGGCTGCATTTCGACCTGGGGCTCGCGGTAAAGCGTGCCGCAGGCGCTGAGCAACGCGGGGAGGGTGGCCGCCAGAAGGCTTTGCCGAAGGGCGTGTGCGTGTGTCATGAAGAAGCCCTTTATCAAATCTGCGAGAGCTTTTGCAGCATCTGATCCGAGGTCTGGATCGCTTTCGAGTTCATTTCGTAAGCGCGCTGGGTTTGGATCATGGCCACCAGCTCCTCCACCACATTGACGTTGGAGGTTTCCACATAGCCTTGCTGGATGGCGCCCAAACCATTGGTGGTGGGCGCGCCGGTAGCGGGCGTGCCGGACGCGCCGGTTTCTGCAAAGAGGTTCTGGCCCTTGGGGTCCAGACCGGCCGGATTGATGAAGTTCGCCAACTGAACCTGGCCGAGGGTTTGGGGCACCGCTGAGCCGGGTACGGTGATGCTGACCGTGCCGTCATTGCCGACCGTCAAGCTCTGTGCATTGGCGGGCACGGTGATGCCGGGCAGCACGGTGTAGCCGTTGCTGGTGACGATCTGACCAGCGTTGTCGAGCTGGAAGGACCCGTCACGGGTGTAGGCGGTGGTGCCGTCCGGCATTTGCACCTGGAAGAAACCATTGCCTTTGACGGCCATGTCCAGGTTGTTGGTGGTCTGCTGCAGATTGCCCTGGCTGTAAATTCGCGCAGTGGCGACAGGGCGCACACCCAGGCCGAGCTGCAGGCCGGTGGGCATCTGCGTCTGCTCGGTGGTGTTGCCTCCGCTTTGGCGCAGGTTTTGATAGATCAAATCTTCAAAAATCGCATGCGAGCGCTTGTAGCCATTGGTGGAGACATTGGCCAGATTGTTCGAAATGGTGTCCAGCTGGGTTTGCTGGGCTTCCATGCCCGTTTTGGAGATATGCAGTGATCGCATCATGGCGGCGGTCCTCGGTTGGTCGCTTTAGCTGTTGCCCAGCAGCTTGGCTGATTGCTGGCCCTGGGTTTGAGCGATTTGCAGCAACTTCATTTGTTGTTCGAACTGGCGGCCGGCCGCGATCATGCTGACCATGGTGGCGACCGCGCTGACGTTGGAGCCTTCCAAGGCGCCGTCTTGTAAACGGGCATTCGCATCAGCGGGCAGCTGTTCGCCTTCACCGGCGCGGAACAGACCATCGGTGCCGCGCGTCAGCGGTGCTTCGGGCGTCACCATCTTGAGTCGGCCGACCGTGGTGGTGGTACCTCGACTGTCTTTGGCGCTGATGGTGCCGTCGCTGCCGATGGAAAGCTCGCTGTTCTGCGGCACATTGATCGGACCGCCATCGCCCAACACCTGCAAGCCATTGCGCAGCACCAGCAGGCCTTCGGCATTGACGTCGATGGCGCCGGCGCGCGTGTAGGCCTCGGTACCGTCGAGCGCTTGTACTGCCAGCCAGGCCTTGTCTTTCATGGCCACGTCCAGGCTGCGGCCGGTGGCAGTCAGCGCGCCGCCATCCGGGTTGTAGCCGGTGGTGGTTTCCAGGGAGTAGACCCGCGTGCTGGCGCCGCTGCCATTGACGGGCACGGCTCGAAACGCTTGCAATTCCTCGCGAAAGCCATTGGTCGAGACATTGGCCAAATTGTTGGCCAGAACGTCCTGACGCTGCATCGCGGCCTTGGCCCCGGCCATCGAGAGGTAAATCATGCGGTCCATGGCAACTCCTGCTCAGTGCGCGGCTTGTGTCATCAACGCAGGTTGACGATGGTCTGCAGCACCTGGTCTTGCGTTTTGATGGTCTGCGCGCTGGCCTGATAGGCGCGTTGCGCCGTCACCATATTGACCAACTCGGCGGTCAGGTCCACGTTAGATTCTTCCAATGCGCCCGATTGCAGCGAGCCCAGGTTGCCGTCGCCGGGTACGCCCACCACCGGCTCGCCGGAGCCGAAGGTGCGCGACCAAACATTGCCGCCCATCGGCTGCAGGCCTTGCGGGTTGCGGAAGCTGGCCAATTCAATGCGGCCGGCGGGTTTGGACTGGCCGTTCGAGTAACGCGCCATCACGATGCCGGTGTTCTCGATCAGAATGCCGGATAACTGGCCCGGCGCGTAACCGTCTTGGGTCAGGTTGGTGACGGCAAAGCTGGAACCGTTTTCAGTGGCGCCGGTCAGATTCAGCTGAATGCCGGGAATGTCCAGCGTAGCCGCTCCGCGAGAGTTGACGCCGGCCGGGACATCCATATTGATGGGAGCCGTGGGGCTGGTCGCCTTGCCGCCATTGCGGGGGAAGGTGATGGTGGTGTAAGGGGTGGTCGGGTTGCCGGCAGCATCGGTGGCGATCGCGGCCCCCGATGAGTCCGTGGTGAAGTTGGCACCATTGGCTGTGGCGTAGACGTTCCAGGTGGTGCTGCCGTCGGCCGCAGGGTCGCTCTTTTGGAAATAAAAGGTGACGGCGACGTCTTGACCCTTGGCGTCATAAGCGGTCAAGGAGGTCGCGTTGTTGTAGGTTGCTGGGCTCTTCAGATCGATGCCGGTACCGGTGCCGCCCGGCGCGGTGGTCTTTGAGCGTGAATCCAGATTGAACTCGGTGACGATGACGCCGGTGGTCTTGGGCGCAATACCCGAGGTGGGTAGCTTCATCGGTTGCGCCAAACCCGGTTGAATGACGCCCGAGGCGTCAGCCGGATAGCCCAGCAGCTTGAGCTGGTCGTTGTTGACCACATAGCCATCTTTGCTCAGCTTGAACTGGCCGTTACGGCTGTACATCACCGGGTTGACACCGTCGCTGACTTGAAAGAATCCGCCGCCGTTGATGGCCAAGTCCATAGGACTTTCAGTGGTGGTGATATTGCCCTGGGTGAATTGCTGGGCCACGGCAGAAAGCGCGGTGCCGATGCCAACCGGGCTGCTGCCGGCGCCATTCAGCGAGCCGGCGTACACATCTTTGAATTCGGCGCGAGAGGCTTTGGAGCCGTAGGTGCTGGCGTTGGCAATATTGTTGCCGATCACGTCGAGATTGCGGCTGGCACCGTTCAAACCGGAAAGGCCTTGTTGGAAGCTCATGGTGAATCCTTGCGAAGCTACTGGAGGAGGGCGGCGGGGAGGGCCGCGCTCAATCGTCTATTTATTGATCAGTCAATCGATCAGTCAATCGTCTTGACGGCGCCGTAGTCCACCAAGCCGGCGTTCTTCAATTGCAGTTGCAAATGCGTGCCTCCGGTGTTGACGGCCAGGACCTTGTCCATGGAGAAGGGTGTGCTGGGGATGGTGCTCGTGCCTTTGCTTGCGGTGATACGGAATTGGTACTTGGCGTCCGGGGTTTCTTTGCCGCCTTCCCACTTGAAGGTTTGGCGACCCTTGCTTTGGGCACCCAGTTGCACCGTGTCCACGATGCCGCCAGCGCCGTTCAGCACCTCCAGCTTGACTTGGTCGGCCGCCGAGTCGATGGTGTAGCCGCCTTCGCCCACGCCGCCCACCATATTGAGCTTGTTGCCCTCCACGGTGACGGGGCGCCCCACCAGCGAGACGCTTTGCAGCGCCTGCATCTGGGTGAACTGGCTGGACAGATTCTTGATGCTGGTGTCCAAGGTGCTGACGCCGCTGACCGTCTGGATCTGCGCCATCTGGCTGGTCACCTGGGCGTTGTCCATCGGATTCATTGGATCTTGATTCTTCATCTGCGCCACCAGCAGCTTGAGGAAGCGATCCTGCGTGTCGGCCGCATTTTTGGTGCTTTGCTGCGGGGTCGCAGTCGGTGTCTTGACGATGGTGCTGACGTCCATGATGGGCCTTTCGGGTCAATCGGGTCGAGGGAGGGCAGGAGGAGGCCAAAGCCCTCAGGACTGACCCATTTGCAGGGTTTTGAGCAGCAGGTTCTTGGCGGTGCTCATCACTTCAATATTGTTTTGGTAGGAACGCGAGGCCGAAATCATGTTGACCATCTCCTCGACCGAATTGACATTGCTGTAGGTCACATAGCCTTCGGCGTCGGCCTTGGGGTGTTTGGGGTCATGCACACGGCGGCCGGGCGTTTGGTCCTCGCTGATCTCGCTGACCTTCACACCGGCGCTGCCGATGTCGTTGCCCGCGCCCATCAAGGCAGTTTGGAACACCACTTGCCGCGCTTTGTAGGCTTGGCCGTCCGGGCCGGCGACGGTGTCGGCATTCGCCAGATTGCTGGCCACGACGTTCAGACGCTGGCTTTGCGCACTGACCGCGCTGCCAGAGACATTGAAAATTTGGAACATGGACATGGTTAACTCCTTGGCCGGGCGCTGGGTGCTTGGGTCTTGTCAGGGTGGGGCGATCAGGCCATGCATCAAGCCGCGCATCACGCCGCGTTGTGCGACTTCATCGCATCCATCGCGGTGCGAACCGAGCCGTTGATGAAGCGCAAGGTGGCTTCGTACTTCACCGAGTTGTCCGCAAAGCTGGCGCGCTCGCGGTCCATGTCCACCGAGTTGCTGTCCATATTGGTTTGTGCGGCGGTCGAGAACAACAGCTCCGATTCACGGCGGCTGCCGATTGACAGCGCCAAGTGGCCGCTTTGGGTGCGCGCCAGATTGCTGGGGCCAGCGCTGGCGCCCGCGGTACCGGGCGAGCCCGTGTTGCCAGCGTATCCAGCGCTGCTGGCCGACGTGGCTTCACGCAAGGCACGAGAGAAATCCATATCTCGGGCCTGGTAGCCCGGGGTATCGGCATTGGCAATATTGCTGGCCAGCAAACGCTGCCGCTCGGACCGCAAGGCAAGCGCTTGGGTCTGGAAATTCAAGGCATCGGTGAGTCGGTTCAGCATGATGTGTTCCCCTTTTCGCTGCCGGGTCAGGCTGTCTATTCCTTGGCTCTGGATCAGTGCCGAATGGGGAATAGGCGATGTGACCGGATTGTGTTTTCGCGCTGTCGAAAACATTAGCGGGAATAGACAGGGCTTTGTTGCGCATTTCCAGCCGAGGACTGCCGGTCTTGAGGCCTACAGTTCGGCCATGTTTCAGATTCGCCCTCCGTCCATGATGCAAGCCCGCCCTCCAGTGCTCCGCGCCGGCCGTGTTGGCCGTTGCGTGGTCGCGGGGCTGGTTTTGTCTGGCCTGACGGTGCTTCAGGCTTGGGCGCAGCCGCCAGTGCAGCTAGAAGCTCAGACGCTGAGCGCAGATTTGCTTTCTCAGGTTCAGCAAGTGGCTCAAGCGGGAGCCCGGGGCGGTTTGCCGGCCCAGGCACGCGTTGAGGTTCAGGTGGGCGTCTTGGACCCTCGCTTGAAACTGGCGCCCTGCGCCGTGGTGCAACCCTATTTACCGCCCGGCTTGCAAATGTGGGGTCGCACCCGCATCGGACTGCGTTGTGCCCAAGGGCCGGTGCGCTGGAATGTGAGCCTGCCTGTCACGGTCAAGGTGTACGCCAAGGCGCTGGTGGCCAACGATGCCCTGGCAGCCGGGACCCAGCTGACTCAAGCTCTGCTTGGGACGGCCGAAATAGACATAGCTGCCGAAGCGGGCGCGGTGTTTACCGATGCCGCCAGCCTGACTGGACGCACCTTGGTCCGACCCTTGGGGGCGGGCGAGGCCGTGCGTAGCGGCAGCTTGAAGGCTCGTCAGTGGTTTGCTGCGGGTGACACGGTAATGGTGCGGGCCGCAGGTCCCGGCTATTCTGTGGCACGGGAAGGGCAAGCCATGGCGGTGGGTTTGGAAGGACAGAACGTCAAGGTTCGATTTGAGAGCGGCCGGATTGTGACCGGTCGGGTAGTCGGTGATCGACAGGTGGAGGTGCTGCTATGAAAGCGCTCCGCTCACAGCCTTTGATGCTCGGAAAAATGATGCGCCCTGGCTTCGCAGCCATGGCCATGGGAAGTCTTTTTGTCGAAAGTTCTAAAGTTTTCATGCCCTGCGTCGATACACCGGAAAACCTGGAAAGGTTTGGGCCTGTCCCAAATCTATGGAGAACACCATGAAGATCGGTAACAGCCATGAAGTTTCGTCGGCAGCGCTGGGGGCGGATAAAGCCTCCGCTGCTCAAACGGGACGGGCCACTGCTGGCACAGCGCAAGCTGGCACGGCATCCGTCGGCGCCAAGTCGGCGCCGGAAGCCAGTGCCAAGCTGGAGTTGTCAAGCAATGCCAAGCTTTTGTCGGGCGTCTCGGAAGACGGTAGCTTTGATTCCGCCAAGGTCGAGCGCATCTCGCAGGCCATTGCGGACGGCAAGTTCACCGTCAATGCCAATGTGATTGCCGACAAGCTGATTGCAAATGCTCAGGAAATGCTCAGTCGCATGACGCCTCATTAAGGCGCAACGTGGCAGATGGCCTCGGGCCATGGTCACCGACCGGGTGTTTTCGTTTTTGTATTCCAGCGCGTCATGATGGACGCGCTCTCAACGCCTGATGGCGGGGATAGTCATGCAAGCTTTGCCTTCCTCAGACCCGAATGCTGCTGCGGTCAGTCAGCAACTGGAACAGCCCCTGCTGGAAGTGGAGAGCTGCTTGAATCTGTTGGGCGATGCACTGCTGCGTCGCGACACTCAGGCGATTGAGCAATACGCAGCCAAGCTGCACCAATCGCTGGCCCAGGCCATTGTCAGCTTCAGTGAAGCCGCTCGCAGCGGCGCCGTGCCCCCGAATCTGCGCCACCGCCTGGCTTTGGCTGGCGGCCGAGTGGCAGCTCAGCGCGAGTCGCTGGCGCGTGCCACCGCCGCGCTGGATCGCGCCATTGATGTTTTGATGCCCGGCGAAAACACCGGCCTGTATTCCTCGCTCGGCAAGAACGAGCGCAAGACGCTGGGCGGCTCGGTACAGGCCTGACGCTCATCCTCCAACGGATACAGCCCCTGCCCGGCGACACCTGTCGCTGCTCAGGGGCTTTTTATCGCGTGGCTTTTTGCCGAACGCTGTCCAGATAGGCGTGGCCATCCGGCGGCAGACCGCTGCGCTGTGAGGTCCAGATCATCTCGCCCAAGCTATCCATGGCGGCGTGGTGAGCCTCGTGCAAGGAGTTGCGCTTGGCGGCCAGCAATTCAATCGCCTGACGAATGCCGTGCGGCTGGTCAATCGACTGCTGCTCGCTGATGGTCAGGTGCATGGATAGATGCAAAAAAGGGTTGGTGCGCCCCTCTTCCACGCTGTAGACGGCAGCTAGCGCCGCTTCTTCATCGGCCAGTTCGGCGTGGTATTCCGGATGCTGGGCGATCCAGTCGGCCGCAATCACCTCCATAGGGATCAGTGGCAGGCCGGCTTGCAGCTTTTGGTAGGTGGCGCAGAAAAAGCGACGCACCTCGAGTTGGGATGGAGCAAACATGAGCCATTGTCGCCTTTAGTGCTCTTCCGGGCGGGCCCAAGGTCTATCGGCACGCTGCTGGCGCTGTGCTTTGGCCTGTTCGCGCTCTTGGGCGAACAATTCCTCCAACTGCTGGCGTGCTTCTTTGGCCGCGGCGATCAAGGCCTTGGCGTCTTGTTGCAGCGGCACCATCTGCTCCAACTGCTCGACGTTGTGGCGCCTGAAGCGCCAAGCCAGTTGACGGGCGGCATGCGGCTGTAAACCGAGCAACTCTAAAGTCGTGCGGCCGCTCATCAGGGCCGCATCCAGGGTCTCGCGCTCGATCAGCGTGACGCCGAGTGCACGCAGCTGCAGGTAGTGACGCACATTGCGGGCCCGGGCCACCACTTGCAAATGAGGGAAATGCTCGCGGGCCAAGGCGGCAATCGCCAGGCTTTGCGCCACATCGTCTACCGCAATCACCAGTATCTGGGCGTGCTCGGCGCCGGCAGTGCGCAAGAGATCGAGCCGCGTGGCGTCGCCAAAAAACACCCGCCAGCCGAATTTGCGCAGCGACTCCACCGCCTCGGCATCATGGTCCAGCACCGTGGCTTGGAAACCGTTGGCATACAGCAAGCGACCCACAATCTGCCCGTAGCGCCCAAAGCCCGCGATCAAGGTCGGCGCTGGCTCTGGCGCGGCTTGTTCACCGCCCGGCACGGTCTTGCGCGCCAGCTTGGGCAGCAGCAAGCGGTCGGCCAACAAGAGTAGGGCCGGTGTGCAGGCGAGTGACAGCGCCACCGCCGCCACCAAGGCTGAGTTTTGCGCCGCGCTGATCAGATTGGCTTGCTGCGCCAGCTGAAACACCACAAAGCCGAATTCCCCGCCTTGCGCCAGCAGGATCACAAACACCGGCCGTTCCAGCACTGGAATCTTCATCCAGCCCGCCATCAAGCTCAGCAGCAAGCCTTTGCACAGCAGCAAGGCAGCCAGCAGGCTCAAGACCAAAAGCGGCTGTTCGGCCAAGACCGACAAGTCCAGACCCATGCCGACGGCGATGAAGAACAGACCCAGCAGCAGGCCCTTGAAGGGCTCGAGATCGGTTTCCAGCTCGCGCCGGTATTCGCTCTCGGCCAAGAGCACGCCGGCCAAAAAGGCCCCGAGCGCCATGGACAAGCCGACACTGTGCATCAAGGCCGCCGTGCTCAGTACCAGCAGCAGCGAGGCTGCAGTGAAGATCTCGGGGGTTCGGCTGTTAGCGATCCAGCGCAGCGCCGGACGCAGCAGCAGCCGCCCGCCCAACACGATGCTCACAATGGCCAGCACGGCTTTCAAGGCTTGAGTGCCGCTGCTGCCAGAGCTGGCCGGCAGGTCCACGGCGCTCGCGCCTTGCATGGCCATGATGGGCACCAAGGCCAAGACGGGAATGGCGGCAATGTCTTGCAGCAAGGCCACGCTCAAGATGCTTTGGCCTGCGGTGGTGCGCCCCAAATTGCGCTCGGCCAGCACGGCCAAAGCCACCGCCGTGGATGACATGGCCAGCCCTAGGCTCAAGACCAAGGTCATCGGCCAGGGCCAGCCCAGGGCCAAGCCCAGCGCCATCAAGAGCGCGGTGCAGCCCAGCAATTGCAGCGAGCCCCAGCCGAAGATCGGGCGGCGCAGCGCCCACAGTCGGCTGGGTTCCAACTCCAGGCCTACCAAGAACATCATCAAGACGACGCCGAACTCGGCGACCTCCAGAATGGTGGAGGGGGCGCTGACCAAGCCCAAGACGCTGGGGCCGACCAAGACGCCGGCGATCAAATAGCCCAGGACGGAGCCCAGCCGCGCCCAGCGTGCCAGCGGTACGGCGATGACGGCGGCGCCCAAGAGCACCAGCGGCAAATGCAGCCAAGAACTCTCAGTGCTCATCGTGGCAGCTCCTTGACTGAGGATTCGGGCCGTTCGTCCCGCGGCACGGGCGGCGGGGCTAGCGCTGTGTCAAAGCCCTCGCACCAATGCGGATAGTTCAAGAGCTGCTGTGCGAAGCGCAGGCTGTGCTGCTGCAATTGAGCGTCGTCCACGCGGTGCGCTCCATGCAAGATCAGCGGCGGCATGAAGCGCATGCCGCAAAGGCGAGCGGTCTGAGCTTGCGGCAACAAGAAGTCGGCTACCGCATGCTGATGGTGGCCGCTGGGGCTGTAGTCTTGCTCGGCGCCACCGCTGGAGCTGACCAGCCACAAGTCCTTGCCTTGCAGGGCATTGCCGCCTGGGCCGTAAGCCCAGCCGAACTGCAAGACCTCATCCAGCCAGAGCTTGAGCAGGGCCGGCATGCCGTACCAATGCAGCGGATGCAGCCAGACCAGCAACTGCGCCTCGGTCAAGGCGGCTTGTTCGGCGGCGATGTCGATGCTGTAGTCGGGGTAGAGGCGGTAGAGGTCTCGGCATTCGATAGAAGGCGAGTTCAGGCCTTCAGCCGCGGCCTGCAGCGCACTGGCCACGCGCGAATGCGCGAGCTCGGGGTGGGCCAGCAGGATCAGAATCTTCGGTGCTGTCATGGTCGGTGGGCGTGGTGGCGGCTACGATTGCGTGTTGAATGGATAGAAGCAAGGAGCAGACATGCCCGTCATTCTGGTCGCCAACCCCAAAGGTGGGGTCGGCAAAAGTACGGTAGCGACCAATATCGCGGGTTTTCTGGCCCGGCGCGGTCACAAGGTCATGCTCGGCGACGCCGACAAGCAACAGTCCTCGCGCCGTTGGCTGGGCCAGCGCCCGGCCGAATTGCCCGCGATTCAGGGCTGGGACTTTGACGATGAAAAGACCGTCAAGCCGCCCAAAGGCGTCAGCCATGTGGTCATTGATACGCCCGCAGGACTGAGCGGCAAGTCGCTGAAGTCGCTCTACAAATTGGCCGACCGGATTGTCATCCCGCTGCAGCCGAGTTTGTTCGACATCCAAGCGACCTTTGATTTCGTGCGCAAGCTGAATGACTTTCGTGAACAGAACCTTCGCGCCGACGCTGGGCCTGAGCTGGGCATTGTGGGCATGCGAGTCAAGGACGGCACCTTGTCGATGCAACAGCTGCAAGGCTTTCTGCCCGAGCTGGGCGTGCCGGTGCTGGCCTTGTTGCGCGACACCCAGAACTATGTGCAACTGGCTGCGCGCGGCTTGACCATTTGGGATGTGGCGCCGAGCCGCGTAGAGCGAGATTTGAGTCAGTGGCAAGAGCTGGGTGTTTGGCTGGATGCGCCGCGCGAATGAACTTGATGACTATTGCCCGGCGAGCTGCGCTGGAATTGGCGGGCTTGAGGGCCACTTCAACGGCCCTGTGAGTGAGCCGACTGGCCTATCATCTGCCAGATTGAAATCTGCTGACGCTGATCGCAGTTTCGGCTTTGAAATTTACAGAAAAAAGGGGACTGGCATGAAGGTCTTGCTGATTGATGATCACCCGCTGATCTTGTCGGCTTTGCAGTCGGTCATTGAGAGCCTGGAGGAGAGCGTGCAGGTGGTGGGCGCAGAAAGCGCTGCGGCTGCGCGCGCCGCGCTGAGCGCCCATGAGGGTTTTGATCTGGTCTTGCTTGATCTGCAACTGGGCGACGCCAGTGGCTTCGAAGTGCTGGATGAGTTCCGCGCGGCCTATCCGGCCTTGCCGGTGGTGGTGATCTCGGCCTCGGACCGGGCCAGCGATGTGATCCGCGCCATTGATCAAGGCGCGATGGGCTTCGTGCCCAAGCGGGCCGGCACCGAGCTCTTGTCGCAGGCGCTGAAGTTGGTGATGGCGGGCGGCATTTATGTGCCGCCCATGAACCTTGGGCCAGAGGCCAGCCCACCGCCGAGCAAGGCGGCCGTGGCTAACGCCAAGCTGCAGCAGATTCAGCAGCAGGCTTTAGCTTCCAACTACCAGTCCTCCACAGGGCTTGAAAGTTTGGCTCTGACGCCGCGCCAGACCGATGTGCTGGCGCTGCTCTTGCAGGGCAAACCGAACAAGATCATTGCGCGGGAGTTGGGGGTTTCGGTGGAAACCATCAAGGACCATGTGGCCGCCGTCTTGAAGGCGCTGGGCGTGGGCTCGCGCACTCAGGCCGTCTTGGCCGTGGGCCAGATGGTGCAGCGACAGCCAGATGCGCATTTCTCGACCTGGCGGGTCGCTCAGCCCTGAGGTGAGGGCGAGTCGGCTGACTGGCTCAGGCCTGCGACGTGTAGGCCAGCCGCACGTAGATGGGCGCGAAAGCCTCGGCCTGCGTGATCTCCAGCAGGCGCTCACGCGCCAGCTCCAGCATGGCGATAAAGGTCACCACCAAGACCGCCTGGCCACGGCTGACATCGAACAGATGTTCGAATTCCAAGAAACGCTGGCCTTGCAGCCGGCGCAGCACGATGCTCATGTGCTCGCGCACCGACAAATGCTCGCGGCTGATTTTGTGATGCTGGTTCAGCTTGGCGCGGCGCAAGATATCCAGCCAGGCGTCGCGCAGATCAATCGCCTCCACATCGGGGAAGCGCGGCTGTAGCGACTGTTCGATATGGACCTGGGCGCGCAAGAAGTCGCGCCCCGCCACCGGCAAGGCATCCAGCCGCGCGGCGGCGAGCTTGATCTGTTCGTACTCCAACAAGCGCCTCACCAATTCGGCACGCGGATCTTCGGGCTCTGCGCCGTCCTCGGTCTTCTTCGGCGGCAAGAGCATGCGCGACTTGATCTCGATCAGCATCGCCGCCATCAGCAGGTATTCGCTGGCCAGCTCCAGATTGTGTTTGCGCAGCTGATCGACGTAGCTGAGGTACTGACGGGTGACGTCGGCCAGCGGAATGTCGAGGATGTTGAAGTTCTGCCGCCGAATCAGGTAGAGCAGCAGGTCCAGCGGGCCTTGGAAGGCTTCGAGAAAGACCTCCAGCGCATCCGGCGGGATGTAGAGGTCCAGCGGCATCTGGAACAGCGGCTCGCCGTACAGGCGCGCCACCGCCACCGTGTCCACTACCTCGGGCATGCCGGGTGGGTCAGGGAGGCGTTGCAGATCTTCGCTCAGCGCTTCGGCTGCTTGCTTGGCGGGCAAATGCTCAGGGTGCGGCTGAGCGGACAGCTCATGCGAGGGCTGCGTCATGGCGGTGCCTGGCGAGGCAGAGCCCGAGCTTTACTTGGCCTTGGTCTGGTAGACGTAGGGCTGCTGGGCCACGCGAGCGCTGCGGAAGTCGGCTTGTGCAGCGCGGTCCACGGCCTTGTCCCACAGCAATTCGCGGCCTTGGCGCTGCTCTTGTTCCAGCGTCGGCTTCTTGGCCTTGAGCTCATCGATGAAGCTGCTGGCTTCGGACTTGTAAGGCTTCCAGAACAGTGGCATGGCTTTGGGTGGTGTGGCGTGAAAGGAAGGGATTTTACAGTGCGGAGGCTTGGCTTTGACGCAGCCAAGTGCTGAGATCGGGCTGAATGCCCTCAGGCCCCAAGGCATCGGCCAAACCGCCGCGTTGAATCAAGCTGGCCGGCTGTGGATTCAGGCCGCAAAGCACCAGCGCTTGGCCTTGTCGCTGCAGGGTGCGTTGCAACTGCTGCAAGGCGTCAAGTCCTGAGGTATCAATGGAGATCAGCTTCTCGGTGTCCAGCACCAAGACGCGGCAGGGCGGCTTCACTTGTTCGGCTAGCCCTTCGACCTTGCCGACCGCGCCAAAGAAAAGCGAGCCGTACAAGCGCATCACTTGGGTGTCGGCCGCCAAGCCAGGCAAGGCCACCGGCTCCACCCGGAACAAAGTGCTCATGCGGTAGATGAAAAAGACGCAGGCCAGGATCAGACCCACTTCGACCGCCACCGTCAGGTCGAACACCACGGTGAGTACAAAAGTGCCCAACAAAATGGTGCGGTAGGGCAGGCTGAAATGGCGCAGCCGTGCGAATTCATGCCATTCGCCCATATTCCAGGCCACGACCAGCAAGATGCCGGCCAGAGCCGCCAGGGGGATGTGCACCGCCAAGGGGGCCGCCACCAGCACGATCAGCAGCAGGCTCAGCGCGTGCACCATGCCGGCTACCGGGCTGCTGCCGCCGGCGCGCACATTGGTGACGGTGCGTGCGATGGTGCCGGTAGCCGGGATGCCGCCGAAGAACGGCGTCACGATATTGGCAACACCTTGGGCCATCAACTCTTGGTTGGGGTCGTGGCGCGGCAACTCGGTCAGGTTGTCCGCCACACGGGCGCAAAGCAGCGACTCAATCGCCCCCAAGAGCGCAATCGTCAGGGTCGGAATCACCAGCAGGCGGGCCGTGTCCCAACTCAGCGCTGGCAAGGCAAAGCTGGGCAGGCCCTGGGGAATGCCGCCAAAGCGGCTGCCAATGGTCTCTACCGGCAGCTTGAAGGCATAGCAGGCGACGGTGGCGCCCACCAAGGCGATCACCGTGCCCGGCAATTGCGACATCCAGCGTTTCATCTGGGTCTTCAGGTCGTGGCTGCCTCTTTGCATTGCATAGGTCTTGGGCCAGAGCAGCACGATGGCCACACAGGCGGAGCCGATGAGCAGTGCCGCAGGTGAGATCTCGCGCCAGTGTTGGCTCAACACCGCCACCTGGCCGAAAAAGTCGGCCGGCATGTCGGCAATCTTTAGACCCAGAAAGTCCTTCAGCTGCGACAAGCCGATCAGAACCGCGATGCCATTGGTGAAGCCGATCACGATGCTGACCGGGATGTAGCGCACCAAGGCGCCCAGGCGCAACAGGCCCATGAGGAACAAAAGGCCGCCCGCCAAGATGGTGGCGATCAATAAATTGGGCAGGCCGTAGCGCTGGTTGATGCCGTAAATGATGACGATGAAGGCACCGGCGGGCCCGCCGATCTGCACATTCGACCCGCCCAAGAGCGAGATCAAGAAGCCGGCAATGATGGCGGTGAAGATGCCCTGCTCCGGTTTGACGCCACTAGCGATGGCAAAGGCAATGGCCAGTGGCAGGGCCACGATGCCGACCGTCAATCCTGCGCCGATATCCGCGATAAAGCGTGCTCGGGAGTAGTCCTTGAGCAAGGACAAGGCGCGCGGGCGGAAAGGGTGGAAGTGCGTCATTGCCCTTGATTTTGCGCCTGCTGCTGCCCAAAGCAATACGGGCCACCCTGATCTAACTCATCAGGTGGCCCGTACTTTTTTGATGCTTGAGGGTCAGGTCTTGCCTGCCCCTCACTCGCAAGCCTTAGCGCACCCGCATGCCGGGCTGCGCGCCGGGGAAGGGCTCCAGCACAAAGATGCCGGGATTGGTTTTCTCGTCAGCGTGGCTGGCGGCCAGGACCATGCCTTCGCTGATGCCGAACTTCATTTTGCGTGGCGCCAGATTGGCCACCATCACGGTCAGCTTGCCTTCCAACTGTTCGGGTTGGTAGGCGCTTTTGATGCCGCTGAAGACATTGCGCAAGCGACCTTCGCCAGCGTCCAAGGTCAGGCGCAGCAGCTTGTCGGAACCTTCCACATGCTCGGCCTTGACGATCTTGGCAATGCGCAGATCGACCTTGCTGAAGTCATCGATCTTGATCTCGGGGGCGATGTCTTCGCCGCCGGGCACGACCTTGGGCGCGGGTGGCGCTTCGAACAGGGCCTCGACCATCATGGCGTCGACGCGCTGCATCAAGTGCTCATAAGCGCCGATCTGGTGGGGGCCCATGGCGCGAGCGGCGTCAGCAAACTGCAGCGGCTCCACGCGCAAGAAGGTCTCGACCTTGGCGGCCAGGGCCGGCAGCACCGGCTTCAGATAAATGGTCAGCAGGCGGAAGGCTTCGATGCAAACGCTGCACACATCGTGCAGCACCGCTTCCATGCCTTCTTTCTTGGCCAGCTCCCAAGGCTTGTTTTGGTCCACATATTCGTTGACCTTGTCCGCCAGCAGCATGGTCTCGCGCAAGGCCTTGCCGAACTCGCGTTCTTCGTATAACTCGGCAATCACTTCGGCCTGGGCGCGCAACGCGTCCAGCAAGCTGCGACCTTCCACGCCCAGATCGCCCGACAGATGGCCGTCAAAGCGCTTGCTCAAAAAGCCTGCGGCACGCGAAGCGATATTGATGTACTTGCCGACCAGATCGCTGTTGATGCGGGCGACAAAGTCCTCAGGGTTGAAGTCAATGTCTTCCACCTTGGCATTGAGCTTGGCGGCAATGTAGTAACGCAGCCATTCAGCGTTCAGGCCCAGGCCCAGGTACTTCATCGGGTCGAGGCCGGTGCCACGGCTCTTGCTCATCTTCTCGCCGTTGTTGACGGTCATGAAGCCGTGCACGAACACATGATCCGGCGTCTTGCGGCCGCTGAAGTGCAGCATGGCGGGCCAGAACAGGGTGTGGAAATAGGTGATGTCTTTGCCGATGAAATGCACCTGCTCGACCGACTCGTCGGCGAAGAAGGCGTCAAAGTCGCGGCCGGTCTTGTTGAAGTAGTTCTTCAGTGAGGCCAGGTAGCCAATCGGCGCATCCAGCCAGACGTAGAAGTACTTGCCCGGTGCATCGGGAATCTCGATGCCGAAGTAGGGCGCATCGCGGCTGATGTCCCAGTCGCCCAGGCCGCCATTGCCTTCTTCGTCTTTGGCAAACCATTCCTTGATCTTGTTGAAAACCTCGGGCTGCAAGCGGCCGGGGGTCTGCGTCCATTCTTCGAGGAAGGCGATGCAGCGGGGATCGCTGAGCTTGAAGAAGTAATGCTCCGAGCTCTTCATCACCGGCGTGGCGCCGGTCAAGACGGAGAAGGGGTTCTTCAGGTCGGTAGGCGTGTAGACCGCGCCGCAGACCTCGCAAGAGTCGCCGTATTGATCCTTGGCGCCACACTTGGGGCATTCGCCCTTGATGAAGCGGTCCGGCAGGAACATGGACTTTTCGGGGTCGAAGAACTGCTCGATGGTCTTCACACCGATCAACTCATTGCTGCGCAGGGCACGGTAAACGTCCTGGCTGAGCTCATGGTTCTCGGGCCCGTCAGTGGAGTGCCAGTTGTCGAAGCTGATGTGAAAGCCGTCGAGATAGGACTTGCGACCGGCGGCGATATTGGCCACGAATTGCTGCGGCGTGATGCCGGCTTTTTCGGCGGCGATCATGATGGGCGCGCCGTGGGCGTCGTCCGCGCAAACAAAGTGCACCTCTTGGCCGCGCATACGCTGGAAGCGAACCCAGACGTCAGCCTGGGTGTATTCCATGATGTGGCCAATGTGGAAGTTGGCGTTGGCGTAGGGCAGTGCGGTGGTGACGAAGAGCTTGCGGGTCATGATGTTCTTTGTGGGCCTGGCAGCAGCGCCGAGCAGCCCGACATTTTAGGGGCAGCGCTCGCAGCCGGGCTGAGGCGCACGGCAGAGGGCGTCGCTGCGGGGCGGGCTGAAGCCGCCCGGAATGGCTCAGGCGGCCGCGGGTGGCGTACTGTCGGAGCTGGGTGTTTCTTCAGGGTTTGCACCGGCTTCTGTGCCTTCACCCTCTTCACCGGGCTGGGCCTCGCCGTCCCCCTTATTGGCCTTACGCATGCGCTTTTCTTCGGTCTTGCGCTTCTTGGCCAATTCACGTTGGCGTTTTTCGTATGAGTAGTTGGGTGTTGCCAAGGACGTGCTCCTGCTGGGGGTCCGCGGTGCGCGGATTTGCCTTCACTGTAACCGCTGCAGCGTGTGAGGCCTCATTCCGGTGTTGTGTTGGATTGCTTTCTGAATCCGTCCAACTTAGCGGCGAATGCTCATTTTTGCTTGAGGCTTCGGCGCTAAGTGGCTGATTTCAAAAGCCTTCAAAGCCTATCCACCTTATCTGTGGATAACTTTGTGGACAAGGGCTGGCGAGTCGCGCTAAACCCTTGAAATTCGGCCCTTGGGCTTGGCTTGCCTCATTTCGATGCACTTCCTTGCTTTCTATATGAATCAATGACTTAGCGCGCTTGCCCCGATCTTGGGCATAGGCAACAAAGCGCTGTCGCAATGGGCTCGCGTAAATCCTGATGTGGGGATAAGTCAAGCGTCTATAGGAATCTGTCACAAAAAAAATCGCTGGACGAGGGGCTGCGGCGCACGTTTTTTTCCACATTGGCTGTGGATATCCATGTGAGTGGCCTTGGCAAAGTCTGTCTAAGTGCTTGAGCCGACTGGTTCTTTGCTGGTCTGCTCAAAACTCGAGCAGTGTCGGACGCCCGGCTTGGGGGCAATGCCTAGCGAGGCCTTTCATGGGCCGGGCTAAAATCGTGTTTTTTGCACAAGAACAGCAAGCAATGGCTCAGGCACAAGTGGGGAGGACGGCGCAAAAGTCGGCCGAGGTATTCGAGTTGAAGAGCGCCTCATTGAGCCTGCTCTCCTTGGTCCTGCGGTCGAGTGACCTGGCATTGCTGGAGGCGGCGCTGAAGGAGCGTCTGGGTGACACGCCCGACGTTTTCAATCACGACCCATTGTTGATCGACCTCAGCCACTTGACCCGCGCCCCGCTGGCGCCTGAGTCCGAAGGCCAGGCGCAGCTGAGCTTGGACGACCAGGTCGCGGCTGCCGATGTTGAGCTAGCGCCTTTGGTGGCCTTGCTGCGACAGTTCCGCATGCAGCCGGTGGCGGTGGTGGGGGCCAGTGCTGCTGAGTTGGCTCAGGCCATGGCCTTGGGCTTGGCCGAAGCTCCGGCCAGCGATGCCCCGGCTCAACCCCGCAAAGAAATGGCGGCAAGCGAGGCCGCAGCTGGTGCCAAAGAAGTCGTGGTCGAAGTCGTTCGCGAAGTGATCAAAGAAGTGCGGGTGGAAGTGCCCGTGCCGCTTGAAGGCTCGGCGCGCACCCTGATCATCGACAAGCCCTTGCGCTCGGGCCAACAGGTCTACGCCAAGGGCGGCGACTTGGTGGTTCTTGCCTTGGTCAACCATGGCGCTGAAGTGATTGCCGACGGCAGCATTCATGTCTACGCACCGCTGCGTGGCAAGGCGATTGCAGGCGCCAAGGGCAATACCGAGGCGCGCATTTTTGCCACCTGCATGGAGGCCGAGTTGATTGCCATTGCAGGTACTTACCGCACCACCGAGAACCCGCTGCCCGAGACCGTGTTGGGCAAGCCGGCGCAGATCCGCTTGGAAGGCGAGAAGCTGGTGATGGAAGCGCTGAACTTCTGAATTTGAATGATGTGTTGAATCGTGGGCGGGATGCATGGGATGCATCCGCCCGTTTGAAAAAATAGTTTGAAAGGCTTGATTCGATGACCAAGATCGTCGTGGTGACCTCCGGCAAGGGCGGCGTGGGCAAGACCACCACCAGCGCCAGCTTTGCAACCGGCTTGGCTTTGCGCGGGCACAAGACCTGCGTGATCGACTTTGACGTCGGCCTGCGCAACCTCGACCTCATCATGGGTTGCGAACGCCGCGTGGTTTATGACCTGATCAATGTGATCAACGACGAAGCCAAGCTCAGCCAGGCCCTGATCAAGGACAAGCAACTCGACAAGCTGTTTGTCTTGGCCGCTTCGCAAACCCGCGACAAGGATGCGCTCTCGGTTGAAGGTGTGGAGCGCGTGCTGGAAGAGCTCAAGGCCATGGACTTCGAGTTCATCGTTTGCGACTCGCCGGCCGGTATCGAAACCGGCGCCTTGATGGCCATGCACTTCGCCGACGAAGCCATCGTGGTGACGAACCCTGAAGTCTCCTCGGTGCGCGACTCCGATCGCATCTTGGGCATGCTCAATAGCAAGACCAAGCGCGCCATCGAAGGCAAAGAGCCGATCAAAGAGCACCTCTTAATCACCCGCTACAACCCGAACCGGGTTGAAGGCGGCCATATGCTCTCGCTGGAAGACATCCACGAGATTCTGCGCACGCCGCTGATCGGTGTGATTCCAGAATCGGAAGTGGTGTTGCAAGCCTCCAACCAGGGCTCACCGGCGATTCATATGCAAGGCACCGATGTGTCGGAAGCCTACAAAGACGTGATCCGCCGTTTCCTGGGTGAAGAGCGCCCGATGCGCTTTATTGAGGCCATCAAGCCCAGCCTGTTCAAGCGCCTGTTCGGCGGCAAGTGAGGAGGGCTTTGCCATGGGATTTTTGAGTTATTTTCTCGGCGAGAAAAAGAGCACGGCCAGCGTGGCCAAAGAGCGCCTGCAACTGATCTTGGCGCATGAGCGCAATGGTCGCGCGCCCAAGGCCGATTGGCTGCCGCAACTGAAGAACGAGTTGCTGGTGGTGATCTCCAAATACATGGAGATCGACCCCAAGGACATCAACGTCGACATCCAGCATGTGGGCGATATGGATGTGCTGGAATTGAAGATCGAGATGCCGGAACCCAAGCCGCGCTGATTCGGTTCTGCTTCCTACGAAAAACGCGACCCTCGGGTCGCGTTTTGTTTTTTTCTCGGCTGTTTTGGATCAGGGCCGTGGTTGGCGCTGCTGCTCCCGCAGCATAAACAGGTACAGACTCTCCACCTTGGTGCGTGCCCAAGGCGTTTTGCGCAGGAACTTCAGGCTCGAGGCAATGCTGGGGTCGATGACAAAGCAGCGGATTTCGATCTGATGCCCCAATTCTTCCCAGCCGAAATAATCGACCAGAGCGGTGACGATGGCTTCCAGCGTTAGGCCGTGCAGCGGGTCTTTCGATTTGAAAGGCTTGGCAGCCGTGTCGCTGGTGTTCGAAGCTTCACTCATTGGTGGTCAAACTGTTGCCAGTTCTTGCCTTTGAACTGCGCGTAATAGGCTTTGATTTTGACCATATCGGCTTCGATATCGCCGCTGGGGATGAACTCGGGGCCGAGTCCGCTGAGCTTTCGCTCGTAGTCCATATACGCCATCACGATGGGCACCTTGGCGGTGTGGGCGATCCAGTAAAAGCCGGTCTTCCAATAGCGGGTCTTGCTGCGCGTGCCTTCGGGGGGCACGATCAGTTGCACCGCACCGTCCGCCTCCACCAGGGCCGCGGCGGAGGCGGCCACCAGATTGGTCGACTGATCGCGATTCACCGAGATACCGCCCAGCCAGCGCATGATGCCGCCGAAGGGGAAGCGGAAGATCTGGCTCTTGCCCATCCAATACGGCGTCAGCCGCAAAGAGAAGGCCACCATCAAGGTGTAGGGCAGGTCCCAGTTGCTGGTGTGGGGTGCGGCGATCAGCACGCATTTGTGCTGTTGGGCCGGCAGATTGCCTTCGATGGTCCAGCCCTTCCATTTGAGGAAGGCGATCGAGCCGGCGCGCAGCAAGGTGTTGACGACGGGCGTGGTGAAGATGGTGCGGTGCATGAAGCAAGGGGCGCCGGGGGCGGCGCGGACCGTTGGGAGAGGAGGGGCGAACATGGAGTCGCCGATATTGGGGAGGGATTATCCCGCCGCAAGCTAGCGCTCGCGCAGCTGAGTGCCTGTTTTTTGGGCAAATCAGTAAAGAATGAGTGTTTTCAAGCACTTGGCGACTGCATGCGCAGGCTGTACACGGACTTGTCCACAGCCGCTGTGGATGCAGTTGATGCCGGCCGAATTGCATTTCATCGCGCGGTGCATGAGCAAGATGGGCCGCTTCCCTAAAGTCGCGCCATCGCAATTTCTCTGAGCTGCCCATATGCTGAGTGCGTCATCCAAGATCAAGTTTCGCGCCGCCCCCGGTGCAACATCCGCCGTGCTGGCTGCCATCGCTGGACTGGGCATTGCGCTGTGTGCGCCTCAGCAGGCTCTTGCCGGTCCCTTGCCCGCTGCCGCTGACGTGGCCGCTTATGCCGAGCGCTTGATGGATGAGCAAAAGCTGGGCCGCGAGGGCCCGGGCGTGGCTTTGCTGGTGGCGCGTGGCGATCAGTTGCTTTATAAGGGCGCGCGCGGCATGGCCAGCATCGAGCTGGGCGTGCCCTTGTCGGCCGAACAGTCTTTCCGCATCGGTTCGGTGACCAAGCAGTTCGGCGCTGCGGCCTTGCTCAAGCTGGTCGACGAGGGCCGAGCCAAGCTGGAAGATCCGCTGTCCAAGTACCTGCCCAGTTATCCGGGCGGCGACAAGATCACCCTGGCGCAGCTGCTCAACCACAGCTCGGGCATCAAGAGCTATACCGGCATCCCCGGCTATATGCACAACCCCATCCGCCGCGAGCTGAGCACCGAGCAATTGGTGGCTGAGTTCAAGGATCAATCGGTCGACTTTGCGCCCGGCCAGAGCTGGGCCTACAACAACTCGGGCTATGTCTTGGTCGGTGCGGTGGTCGAGGCCATCAGCGGCAAGCCTTGGCATCAATACATCGACGAAGCCTTGCTGCGCCCGCAAAAAATCAGCTCGGTGCGCTACCCCGGAGAGAACCTTTTGATCAAAGGCATGGTGCAGGGCTATAGCGGCGAAGCCTCTTCAGGCTACACCGTGGCGGGCTTGCTCAGCATGACCCAGCCGCATGCAGCCGGAGCCTTGGTGTCGGATGTGGAAGGGCTGTGGCGCTGGAACCAGGCCTTGCATGGCGGCAAGCTGATCTCCGCCGAGTCCTACAAGCGCATGACGACGCCAGAAGGTGCTGCCATCAAGTCACCCATGCATTACGGCTATGGCCTGGGTGTGGACAGCTTGCGCGGTCAGCTCATGCTGCAACATGGCGGCGGCATTCACGGCTTTGTCAGTACTTTGAACTACCTGCCGTCCAGCAAGACCACGGTGGTCGCGCTGCGCAATAGCGATGGGCCGGGCCTGGCCATGGACTTGTTGGTGCGCAAACTCGGCGCCTTTGCAATTGGCGAGGCCTACCCTGAGCTCAAGCCGGTGCAAGTCAGTGCGGCCGAGTTGAGCGCTGCCGAAGGGGTGTACAGCCTGGATGCCAAGACCAGTCGGAGCTTGCGGGTCCAAGGTGGCGTGTTGACCAGCACCCGCAGCGGTGGCCGGCCTTTGAATTTGATTCCCCTGGGGCACGACCAATTTGCCTTTGAAAACAGTGTGGCGCGTTTGAAGATCGAGCGCGGCACCGATGGCAAAGCCACCGGCCTGCGCTTCTTCAACGACGGTGATGGTGTCGGTGAAGCCTGGGCGCGCAGCGGCGAACTGCCGGCGGTCCACGCCAGCGTGAGCCTGACGCCTGAACAGCAGCAGGCCTTGCTGGGTGACTACGCCTCACCTCAGTTGCAGGTGAAGATCTTCTTGGGTCCACAAGCGCAATTGATGGGCCAAGTGCCGGGGCAGTCGGCGATGGAACTCAAGGCCAGTGGGCCGCGCAGCTTGCTGGTGCAGGGCGTGGACGCCAAGCTGGAGTTCTCGGCGGAAGCTGCGGCGGCACAAGAAGTTACCTTGCTTCAAGGGCCCGCGCGCATCACCATGAAGCGGCGTTGAACCTGGTTTGCGACCAGTCGTAGCACCCAGCCGAGCCCCTCATCGAGGGGCTCTTTTTCATCAAGCGAGCGAGAAGCCCTGCATAGCCCGCGCAGCTTGAGGCATAGCTTTGTCTCGTTTTGATGCAAACTCAGGCCATCGTCGCGGAGGGTTTGCGTGCAAGCTGGGGCCGTTCAGTCCAAGTTGAGTGAGGTATGGGCCAGCCTGACAGGTCAAACTTGTGCCTTTGCCTCGTCGAGCAGCCTGCCCCTGCTGCAGGCGGACGATGCCTGTTTTTCTTTGCCCATCACCGACGGCGTGACGGGTTACACCAACCACACCCGGGCCTTGGTCCTGCTGCAGATGGGTCGAGCGGAGGCCTTGGCTTTGGCCGCGGCCATGTTTGGCCTGCCTGCGGCTGAGTTGCAGCCGGCCGATCTGCAAGATGCGGGCATGGAGCTGTGCAATATCTTGAGCGCCTGTTTGTTGGAGTGTCTGGGTGACACCAGTCTGTCCCACCTGGGCTTGCCCGAGGCGCTGGCCCATGAACCCTGGCAGCGGCTCAGCCAAAGCGCGCCAGCCTTGGCGCTGTATGTATCCGACGACCCAGCCCAGCGCTTGGCCGTGATGATGATTGAAATCTCTACCGTTGCGGGCGAAGCAGGGCTGAACCCTCTGCTGCCGCCCGGCGGTTTTTCTAGCGAGCACTGAAATGATGCAAACAGCCACACCCACCCCCTTGCGTGTTCTGATTGTGGATGACAGTCGGGCCATCCAGGCCATCATTCAACGGGTCTTGCAATCGGCGTCCTTGGGGCCTTTGAGCATTGAGTTGGCCATGGACGGCGAGCAAGCCCTGCGATTGGTGAACTCCTTCCAGCCCGACTTGGTGATCTCCGACTGGCATATGCCCAAGGTCGGCGGTCTGGAAATGTTGCAGACCTTGCGTCAAATCGGCATGCACGATGTCAAGGTCGGTTTTGTCACCACCGAGACCGCACCCCGTCACCTGGATCAAGCGCGCAGCAATGGCGCCTTGTTCGTCATCAACAAGCCCTTCAAGGACGAAGACTTGTTGCGCGAGGTGCAGGCTGCTCTAGCTCAGCGGGTGGCGGAACTGGCGGCGCCCGCCAAGCCGGCCGGCGGGCAGGCTCCCGCGATTGAATCGGTCGATGCCTTGAGCCAATTGATCAAGAGCTTGTTGCGCGACATTCCCTTCCGCTTGATCCCCGCGCCGGATCAAAAGCTGGCTGACTTGAAGCTGCCGCACAACTTGGCCATGTATGTGGCGGAGGGACAAAAAACGCCTCACGCCTTGGCCGCGCTGGATGCCAATTGCTGTTGCATTCTGGGTGGCGGCGGGGCTCAAATGCAGCCCATGCCGGTGCGTGCCGCCATGCAAACCGGGGCACCCACGGCGGAGATGATGAAGTTTGCCGATCAGTTCCTGCGCAGCGCGGCCGGGCTCTTGAGCAAGGACAGCAGCACGCCAGAAGTCGGCCTGAAGGTGGTCAATTTGGTGCCCAAGCCTTTTGAGAAGTTGGGCACCTTGATGGAACGCGGCTTGGCGCGCAGCGACTACCGGCTCTCGGTGCCAGGCTATGGCGAAGGCCGTTTGGTGTTTGTGCGGGTCTGAAGGGCTCTGCTCATGGAACTCAATGTCGAAGGCCTGGCGGCGGTTTCGCTGTTTCTGGCCAATGTGATCGTGGTGATTGTGGTGATCGGCACCTATTGGCGCATGACGCGTTACGAGGAGAGCAACCACATCCACATCGTCAACGCCTTGCGAGAGGCGCGTGAAGCAGGCCGCGAGATGAAGATTGCCTCCCGAGAGCTGTTGCGGGCTGCCGAGCGTGGCGGCATTGCAGGTCCTGGTATGGGGCCTGGCATGGGCCATGCCGGGGACCATCAGCTGTCCGCCACTGATTTGCGCGCCATTGCTGAGTTGCCGCAGTTGGTTCGTCAATTGCTGGGTGCTTATGGCTCGGATCATGAATCCGCGCCCGGCGCTGAGGCGGGCGGCGCCGACGATGGGCTTGAGCGCATGCCTTGGCCCGAACGTGCCCAGGAGATGGATCAGGAGCAGTTGGAGACACTCAAGCAGAGTCATCGCAAAGAAGTCGAGCGCATCCTGGCGCAGCGCCGACGTGTGCAGATGGAGTTGAGCCATGCGCGTGAGCGCCTGGAGGAAAGCAGCCGCCTCTTGAACTCCTTCCGGGCCCGAGCCACTCAGAGCTTGTCGGATAAAGCGGACCTGAATGCTGCGCGGCAGCGGGCCGAACGCGCGGAGCGCACGGCCGCCCGGCTGCAGCGTGAGTTGGAGGAAGCGGCGCTCAATCCGCAAGTGATGACCGGCTCTCCCGGCAAACCAAGCACCGCCGATCCAGCGGCTTTGAAAAAGTTGGAGAAAGAAGCCCAGGCGCAACGCGAACAATTGGCCGATGCGGCCCGCACCATCGAAAAGCTGCGCCGCGATTTGGAGGTTTTGTCGGCCGACCCGCCGCAGCATGATGAGCCCAGTCCCGCAGACAATGAATCGGCACGCCAAAAGCTGGAGAAAGAGATCGAGCAGCTCAACGGTCGGGTGGAAGAGCTGGAGGATTCTTTACGCCGCAATCTGGTGGAGAAGAACTTTATCGAGGAGCACTATTTGAAAGAGGCGCAGAAGCAGCGCGAGGCCGAAGCTTTGCTGGCCATGCCGGCGCTGATTCAGCCTGCCGAGCCGGCCCAAACCCAAGCGCCGGAACCAGACCCGGGGCCGGAGCCGGAACAAGATCAGACGCTCGAGAAAGCAGAGGTCGAGCGCAGCGACACCTCGACTCGCCCTGCACCTTGAGCTTCAACTTGAATTTCGCCGTCAATAGAGCGCAGCGTCCGGCTTGATGAGGCCTCAAGCCCCAAAGTCCGGCCGCTTCAAGCGCAAATCACTGCAGGCTTGGGCCACGCAGGGCAGGATCCAGCCCTCGGCCTTTTCTTCGGCACTCAGGCCTGGCCACTCGATCACATAGCGAATCTCGCCCTCGAGCAAATGGCAGCGGCAGGCGCGGCAAGTGCCGTTGCGGCAGGAACTGAGCAACCCCGCGCCTGCTTGCAGGGCAGCTTTCAAGATGGTTTGGTCGGCAAAGGCCTCAAAGGGAGCTTCTTCGCCGTCAATGGCAATGCGCCAGCGTGCTTTCATGCCGCCATGATGCCTTCAAACTTGACCTTGCCGCGGTGGCGAGAGTCGCTAGACGCTATGCTGTCTGCCCTCGCCGACTCCACAAGAGCCCAGATCCCATGCCTGCCACCACCCAACAAGCTCGCGCTTTTTTCGACCAGCTGAACGAGGCGTACAACGCCGTCCACAAGCGCAAAGAAGATTTGTTTTGGGCCACCTATATGGCCACCAGTGATGACCACGCGGGCTTTGCGGCGGCCGAGGGTGAGTACAAAGCCTTTATCTCCGACCCCCTCAAGCTGAGCGAGACGCGCCAGCATTTGCAGCAACTGCAGGCCTTGCCCGCCGCCGAGCACGACGCGGCCTTGTTGCATGGCTTGACGGGCTGGCTGGCGCTGTTTGAGGCCAATATCATCGACAACGATGAAGGCCGCGCTTTGATGGCGCAGATCATCGAAGCCGAGGCGGCGCTGTTCGCCAAAAAGCGCGACTTGCAGCCCACCCATATCAATGAGCAAGGCGAGACCGAGGTGGCTACGCTGAGCATGTTGGCCACCAACCAAGCCACCAACCCGCGGGAAGAGCGCCGCCGCAGCTCCTTCGAGGGTTTTCAATCCATCGAACACTGGGTCTTGGCGAATGGCTTCTTGGATCTGGTCAAGCTGCGCAATCGCTTTGCCCGCGCCCTGGGCTTTGAGAACTACTTCGAGCTGAAGCTGCGCAAGAATGAGCGCATGACGCCGGCCCAGTTGAAGGGCATCTTGGACGACTTTGTGGCCCGTACCAACGAGGCTCACACACGCACGCTGGCTGACCTGAAGGCCCAACATGGCGAGGCGGCGCTGCAGCCTTGGAACCTGCGCTTCTTCTCTAGCGGCGACGTGGTGCGCCGCATGGACGAATACATGCCTTTTGGTCCGGCGCTGCGCCGCTGGGTCGAGTCCTTCCGGCGCCTGGGCATTCAGTACCGCGGTGCCACCATGCAACTGGACTTGTTGGCGCGCAAGGGCAAGTACCAAAACGGTTTTTGCCATGGGCCTATCCCCAGCTATGTGAACGAGAAGGGCGAGTGGGTGCCGGGCCAGATCAATTTCACCGCCGAGGCCAAGCCCGATCAGGTGGGCAGCGGCTTGCGCGCCATCAACACCTTGTTCCACGAAGGCGGCCACGCAGCCCACTTCGCCAATGTGGCGCAGAACTCGCCCTGCTTTTCTCAGGAATTCGCGCCGACCTCGATGGCCTATGCCGAGACGCAGTCGATGTTCTGCGACAGCCTGCTGGGCGACGCCGACTGGCTCAAGCGTTATGCCAAGAATGCGGCCGGCGAAGCCATCCCTGATCAACTGATCCATGACCGCATTGCCAGCAGCCAGCCGATGCGCGCCTTTGATGAGCGCTCCATCGCCGTGGTGCCTTACTTCGAGGCGGCGTTGTATGAGATGAGCGATGAGGCCCTGACGGCCGAATCGGTGCTGGCGCTGGCCCGCGCGACCGAGCTGCGAGTGCTTGGCATGGCCAGCCCACGGCCGATGTTGGCGATTCCTCATTTGCTGAACCAGGAGTCGGCGGCTTCGTACCAAGGCTATTTGCTGGCCCATATGGCGGTTTATCAAACCCGCGCCTATTTCTTGCGTGAGTATGGCTATCTGACCGACAACGTCGCCATCGGCCCGCAACTGGCCCAGCACTACTGGGTGCCTGGCAACAGCATCGACCACGATGCCACCCTGCGCAGCCTGACCGGCGAGGGCTTCTCGGCTCGCTATTTGGCTGAAGCTTGCAATCAGTCGGTAGCCGACTGCTGGCGTGAGGCGCAGGGCAAGCTGGCCGCTGCGGCCACGCGCGTCTATCCGAGCGAGGTGCCGGCCGCTTTGGACGCGCAGATCCGCGTCGTCCATGGCGATGAGGTTCTGGCCGACAGCAGCGAGGGCGAGGCCGCGATGTGCAGGCGGTTCGAGGCTTGGGTCAAAGCAAATTTCCCCCAGCCCGTGGCGGCTTGAATCGCGAAGTCTTGCTTGTGAAACCTCTGAAGTACCTGGCGGGCTACCCGGCCGATACCTTGCTGCAAGTGCAGCAGCTGATTGCCGAAGGCCCCGAGCGTTTGGGGCAATTGCTCGCGCGGCGCTATCCGCTGGGCCATGAGGTGCGCAGCGACAAGGCCTTGTTCGACTACACCCAGGACTTGAAGCAGCGCTATTTGCGCAATGCCGAGCCGCTCTCCAAGGTCTGCTTCGACGCCAAGCTCAAGATCATTCAGCATGCCTTGGGTACGCACACAAGGGCTGCGCGGGTGCAGGGCAGCAAACTCAAGACCAAGCGCGAGATCCGCGTCGCCACGCTGTTCAAGGAGGCGCCGGCCGAATTCTTGAAGATGATCGTGGTGCACGAATTGGCGCATTTGAAGGAGCTCGATCACAACAAGGCCTTCTATCAACTCTGCCAACACATGGAGCCCAGCTACGGGCAGCTGGAGTTTGACCTGCGTCTCTACCTGACGCATTTGGACTTGCTCGCCGAGGTGCAAGCGTGATTCTCTTGGCGCCGATGGAGGGCTTGCTGGACCATATGTTGCGCGATGTGCTGACCCGTGTGGGCGGCATTGATCGCTGTGTGTCAGAGTTCATCCGCGTCACCGATCGCTTGATGCCGAACCGCGTCTTCACCCGCATCGTGCCCGAGTTGCTGCATGGCGGCCTGACGCCGGCCGGCGTGCCAGTGCGCGCGCAATTGCTGGGCGCCGACCCGGTTTGCATGGCCGAGAACGCGGCCAAGCTGGCGGCCTTGCGGCCGGCAGGCATCGACCTGAACTTTGGCTGCCCGGCTAAATGCGTCAACCAGCATCGCGGTGGTGCGGTACTGCTGGACGAGCCGGAGCTGATTGCGCAAATCGTCGCCGCGGTGCGCCGCGCGGTGCCGCGCGACATGCCGGTCTCGGCCAAGATGCGCCTGGGCTATATGGACGATTCGCGCACCTTGGAATGCGCGCACGCCATGGTTGACGCGGGTGCCGAAGAACTGGTGGTGCACGCCCGCACCAAGGCCGATGGCTACAAGCCGCCGGCCTATTGGGACCGCATCGCGGCGGTGCGCGAAAGCGTGGCGGTACCCGTGGTGGCCAATGGCGAGGTGTGGACGGCGGCAGACGCCGAGAACTGCCTGGCGCAAAGCGGCTGCAGCGCTTTGATGCTGGGGCGCGGCATGGTGGCCGACCCTGGCCTGGCTTTGGCGATTCGATCGGCCGGTGGCGACGGTGTTGAGCCCCTCAGCTGGGGTCAGGTCTTGCCCTTGCTGCGCGACTTCTGGGCCTTGGTGCATATGAATGTCGAAACCAAGCATCAGTCCGGCCGTCTGAAACAATGGCTGAACTATCTGCGCCGCCGCTACCCGGAGGCGCAAGAGGCTTATATGCGGGTGCGCACCATCAACGCCCCGCTGGAACTGCATCAGCAGCTGTTTGGCTGCGCCGCTTAAGACACTTCGGGACGCTTCAGGAAGCTTGAAACCACGATGAGCTCGAACAACAAAAAAACCGCCTCCGGCTTGGCGGGCCTCGGGGCCCTGACTGGCTTGGTCTACTCGACAGACAGCGGCCGCACCTGCCCGGAGTGTCGCCAGGCCAAGGCCGACTGCCGCTGCGGCCGGCCGGTGCTGCCCAAGGGCGATGGCATCGTGCGCGTCTCGCGTGAGACCAAGGGCCGCGCTGGCAAGGGCGTCACTCTGGTCAAGGGCGTACCGCTGGATGAGGCCGGCTTGGTGGCCTTGGGCAAAGAGCTGAAAGCCGCTTGCGGCTCCGGCGGCACGGTCAAGGACGGCGTCATCGAAGTGCAGGGCGACCACCGCGAGCGCGTGATCGAGTTGCTGAAGAAAAAAGGCAGTTGGACGGTCAAGCAGGCCGGCGGCTGAGGGTTGGCGACGCCAGCTTTGGCGAATCTGAGGTTCTGCGTAGTAGCCCAAAGAGGCCCCCGAAGGAGCACGCTGCGAGATAGACTTCGGCGCGGGGAGTGGACTCGATAAGCTGACATCTGAGTCGTGTGAGCGACCGGTCGGCATCATGGGAGAAGTCCATGAAACGCGGGCGTCGGAAGCATTCTTGTGTCGCTTTGGCAGCACCACTGCTGCTGGGCTTGTCAAACGAAGCGGCGCGAGCGGCTTCCTTGCTCGATCTGGATATCGACGCTTTGTCGCAGATCGAGGTGCGCAGTGCCACCGGCTTCAAGATGCCGGCCCGCGATGCGCCCGCAGTCGTGACGGTCTTGACGGCTGCTCAGATCGAAGCGCTTGGCGCACTGAGCCTAGAGGAGGCCTTGCAAGGCATTGTCGGCCTGCACATAACGCCCAAAAATCGCAACCCCAATTTTGTCATTCGGGGCGTCGCCACTTTTGACAACCCCGAAGTCTTGGTGACCCTGAACGATGTGCCCATCAACCAGGTCTTGACCGGCGCTCTTGGGCTGGGCGTGCAACTGCCTTTGGCGGCGGTAGAGCGCATCGAGGTGGTGCGCGGGCCTGGCTCCGCCGTCTTTGGTGCGGACGCCTTCACCGGAGTGATCAATATCGTCACCCGCGATCCGATGCGGGAGCCTGAGACGGTGGCGGGCATGAATCTGGGGGCTTTTGGTGCTCGAGGCGCCTGGGTGCGCAGCAGTACCCGAGTGGCCGATTGGGGGCTGATGTTGAGCGCACAGACGCAGCGCAGTGATGGCGACCGGGGTCGCCGTGTTCAGGCGGATCAGCAGACCGAGTTCGACGCCATTTTTGGCAGCAAGGCCTCCTTGGCGCCGGGCAGTTTGGACACGCAATATCGGGTGAGCAACTTCCATGCGGAACTGTCCCGGCCCAACCTACAAGTCCGCCTGTGGCATTACCGTGCCGATCGTCTCGGCAATGCCTGGGGCGTGGGTGGTGCTTTAGACCCCACAGCCAGCACCGATGTGCGCCAAAGTCTGGGTGAATTGCGTTGGCAATTGCCGGGTAGCAGTGCCGAGCTGAGCTCCAGCTTGCGAGCCTCTTGGATGCATTTTTGGTTTGATGCCCAGTACAAAGTGTTTCCGCCCGGAACGACTTTGCCCGTTGATGAAGACGGAGTGTTGTTCGGCCCGGGCAAGTCTCGGTTGTTCACCTTCACCGAGGGCGCGATTGGCAACCCCGGATTGGTGGAGAACGACTATCGACTGGAGTGGGAGAGTAACTACGCAGGCTGGGACGGGCATCGCCTGCGCCTGGCCCTGGGTTTGAGTCAGCAAAACTTCCACGCTTGGGAGTCCAAGAATTTTTCTAATGGCGGGCCTGCGGGGATCTTGCGTGATGTGACGAACACCCCCTATGTCTACGAGCCGGACCTGAGCCGGCGCAACCGCTACCTCTCGCTGCAAGATGTCTGGCATGTGAGCGAAGGCATCGACGTGACCTTGGGCGTTCGAGCTGATCACTACAACGACTTCGGCAGCAGCGTGAATCCGCGTGCATCCTTGGTCTGGCGGCATACGCCAAGCCTGAGCAGCAAATGGTTGTACGGCCAAGCTTTCCGCGCGCCTTCGATGAAGGAGCAGTATGTGGCCTCCAATCCGCTCAACCTGGGCTCCAAGTCGCTGCAGCCGGAGCGGGTGCAGACGCTTGAATGGCAAGGCGACTGGATCGTCGGCCCCAACTTCAGCACACGCTTGGCGGTTTTTCACAACCGTTTCAGTGAGCTGATTCGCTTGGTGTCCAAGGTTTACCGCAATGTTGGCGAGTTGTCGGGGCCTGGTTTTGAGCTGGAGTTTGATTGGCGCGCCTTTGAGGCCTGCCGCTTTGCTCTCAACTACGCCTACCAACGCATTGCCGATGAGCACGGTCAGCCCGCGCCCTTGGCACCTCGCCAGACCTTGAATCTGATCGCTGAACAGCGGCTGTCGCCAGCCTTGAAGTTGAACGGTCAACTGCGCTGGGTGGGTGAGCGGCCACGTGAAGCGGGAGACATGCGCAGTGGCCTGCCGGCCTACCGTTTGTTGGACCTGGGGCTGCAATGGCAGCCGGCCGCCTCCGCTTGGTCTTGGCGATTGGGGCTGAGGAATGCCTTGGACGCCAAGGCCACCGAGCCGACTGACAGCAGCGCGCTGCAAGGGGACAACCCACTGGCGGGGCGCGAGTGGCGACTTGATTTCCGGATGGCTTTCTGAGACAGCCCAAGCCTATGACCGTGATTTCCTGGCTGGCGCATGGGTCGAAACGAGCTTTGCTGCTCGGGTGCTGTGGGCTCGTGTTTTTGAGCCCCTGGGCTCGGAGCTCGGACGCGAGCTTGGGCGAGTACCGCCTCAAGGCTGCCTACCTCTACCGTATCAGCCAGTTCATTGAATGGCCGGAGGCGGGTAAGCCGGAGCAGGCTTTCAATATTTGTGTGCTGGGCAGCGACCCATTCGGGGAAAGCCTGCGCGAATTGAGCACCCGCACAGTGGCCTCGCGGCCGATTGCCCTGCAGTACCCGGCTACGCCTCGCGAGGCGCGGGCTTGTCAAATCGTCTATATCGATGAAGCGCAGAAGAAAGCGCTCAGCGACTTGGCTGCGGTGCTGGGCGACCTGCCGGTGCTGGTCGTCGGCGGTTCGCCGCAGTTCATCGACCAAGGGGGCGCGATCGGCTTTGTGGTCGAGGCGGGCAAGCTGCGTATGGAGCTCAATCTCGACGTCTTGCGGCGCGCCAACTTGAAGCCCAGTGCCAAGCTGATTGAAGTGGCAGTACGAACTGTCGGTTCGGGGCGGGGGCGGCCATGAAGCGTCTGGCGCAAATCCCAATCCGGCACTTCAGTGTGCTCTTGATCATGGCCGTGTGTTTGGGCAGTTTGCTGCTCTCCAGCCTGGTTCATGTTTGGTCCGAGGCGCGCAGCGCGCGCAGTGCTTTGGGGGATGAGTTGACCACCTTGGCAACGGTCTTGGCCAACCGCAGCACGGCAGCGCTGGCCTTTGATGACGCCAAGACCGCCGCTGAGAACTTGTCAGCCTTGAAAGACGTTCGGCATGTCTTGCGTGCCTGCCTTTATGGCGAGCAAGGCGAGTTGTTTGCGAGTTATGTGCGGGCCTTGCCTCCACGATCTCCAGGGGCAGCGGCAGCATTGCCTGAGGCTGTTTCTCGCGCCTGTCAGATGCAGATGCCTACGGGTGAGCAGACCTTGCTGTTCAGCGCTGATGGGGCACAGCTGCGTCAGCCGGTGCATGTGGACGATCAAAAGCGTGCCTGGCTTTTGATCGATTCTTCCTTGGACGGCGTTCACGAACGCCTGCTGCAACAACTGCAGCTGCAAGGCGGCGTGCTCTTGGTGGCGACCCTGCTGGCGCTGGCGGCGGCATTGCGGCTGCAGCGCTTGATCTCGCAGCCAATCCAGCAACTCAGCCAAGTGGCCCAATCGATTGTCTCCACGCATGACTACGCCACCCGGGCGCAGCGCGGCGGACCCTTGGAGTTGGACGCCTTGTCGGCCTCTTTCAACCAGCTGATGCAGACCACCCAGCAGCAGCATGCGGAGCTGGAGTCGGCGCGAGTGATCGCTCAAGGCCGCTTTGAACAATTGCGCGACAGCGAGGCCTACAACAAGCTCTTGTTCCGAGAGAGCTGCATGGCGCAAGGCATTTTGGACCCGCAGACTCTGCGCTTTGTCGATTGCAATCGGGCTGCGCTCGAGCTGTTTGGCTTTGGCTTGCCCAGACAGTTGCTGGGTATGGCTCCGGCGGATGTGGCCCCGATACGCCAGCCCGACGGCAGTGCCTCGGGCGAACTGCTGGCGACACATTTGGCCGCCGCATTGAGCGGCGAGCGCTGCGTGTTTGAAATGCAACTCTTGCGCGAGCGGCCCGACTTGGGGCCGCTGCCTTGGGAAGCCGAACTGCACCTGGATCGCTTTGAGTCGGGGCTCAAGACGCTTTTGCAAATCAGCCTGATCGATGTCTCAGCGCGTGTCCAAGCTCAGCGTGAGCTGGAAGAGTTGAACCAGCAATTGGAGTCGCGCGTGGTGCGACGCACCGAGGCTTTGTCTGCCGCCAACAGCCAACTCAGCAGTGCCCTCGATGCTCTGCAAAACACCAAAGATGAGTTGGTGCGCAGCGAGCGCTTGGCGTCCCTCGGCGCCATGGTGGCCGGTGTGGCCCATGAGCTCAACACGCCAATTGGCAACAGCCTGGTGGTGGCATCAACGCTGCAAGAGCACAGCCTGGTGCTGCAGCGGGATATGGAAAGCGGTCAGATGCGCCGCTCCACCCTGAATACCTATCTGGACCTGGCACAAGAAAGCAGCGGCCTGTTGATGCGCAATTTGCAGCGCGCGGCCGAATTGGTCTCGCGCTTCAAGCAGGTGGCGGGCGACCAGTCGGGCGGGCAGCGGCAGCGCTTTGATCTGGCCGAGCTGCTGCAGCAGCTGACCGCGGCGCTGCAGCCTCAGTTTCTGGCAACACCGCACCAGCTTTCCTGCCAGGTGCCCGAGGGCCTCCGCATGGACAGCCGCCCTGGCGCTTTGGAGCAGGTGCTGACGCAGTTGGTGATGAACACCTTGGTGCATGCCCACTCCGCGAGTCGCGCCGGGCACACCAGGATCGAGGCTCATTTGAAAGACGGGGAGAGCGGTTTGCTGCAGCTGAGCGTCAGCGATGACGGTTGCGGCATTTCGCCCGAAGCCTTGCCACGCATTTTTGACCCTTTCTTCACCACTCGCATGGGCTCGGGCGGCAACGGCCTGGGGCTGCACACGGTTTTCAGTCTGGTCAACAAGTCGCTGGGCGGCCGCATCTCGGTGGAAAGTCAGCCCGGCCTGGGCAGCAAGTTCCTGCTGGAGATCCCGTGCATCGCCCCACGCGGCTTGGATGAAAAGCTGTGATCACCGGGTTGCTGCCGGGCTTGGAGATTCGGGTTTTTACCGAGCAGGGATAATCGGACGATGAACGCACCCGCCCAAGACAAGAATTCCTTCGCTCAACTGCCGCTGAGCGCCGCCATGCAAGCCAATCTGGCGCAGCTGGGCTATGCGCAAATGACGCCAATTCAGGCTGCCAGCCTGCCGCTGGCGCTGGCCGGCCAAGATTTGATCGCGCAAGCCCAGACCGGCAGCGGCAAGACCGCCGCCTTCGCGCTGGCGCTGCTGCACAAATTGGATGCCGCTCGTTTTGATGTGCAGGCCTTGGTGCTGTGCCCCACCCGCGAGTTGGCCGACCAAGTCACGCAAGAGATTCGCCGCTTGGCCCGCGCGGCCGACAATATCAAGGTCTTGACCCTGTGCGGCGGCTCGCCGATGAAGCCGCAGATGGAGAGCCTGGGCTTTGGCTGCCATATCGCCGTGGGCACGCCCGGCCGGGTGATGGACCATCTGGACCGCGGCAGCTTGAATCTGGCGGCTTTGAACACCCTGGTGCTGGACGAGGCCGATCGCATGCTCGATATGGGCTTCTTTGACGACATCGTCACCGTCGCCAAACAAGCGCCCAAGAAACGCCAGACCCTGCTGTTCTCGGCCACTTACCCGGAAGGCATTGCCAAGCTGAGCGCGCAATTCATGCGCGAGCCCAAAGAGGTCAAGCTCAACACCGCCGCCGTGCAAGCGCCCAGCAGCATCCGCCAATTGGCTTTTGAAGTGAGCGAGGGCGAGCGTCTGCATGCGGTGTCCTTGCTGCTGAACCACTTCCGCCCGGCCAGCACGATTGCGTTTTGCAATACCAAAGCGCAGTGCCGTGATTTGGTGGAGGTGTTGGCGGGTCAGGGCTTTGTGGCCATGGCCTTGCATGGCGACTTGGAACAGCGCGACCGGGACCAAGTCTTGATCCAGTTTGCCAACCGCAGCTGTTCCGTCTTGGTGGCCACCGATGTGGCTGCGCGTGGCTTGGACATTGCACAGCTGGAGTGCGTGATCAATGTCGAGGTGACGCCGGATATGGAGGTGCACACCCACCGCATCGGCCGCACCGGTCGTGCGGGCGCTGATGGCCTGGCCTTGAGTCTGGCCAGCCTGGATGAAATGGGCCGCATCGGCCGCATTGAGCAGATGCAGGGCTACCCCTTCGCCTGGCAAGGGCTTGATTCGCTAACGCCCAGCGCTGGCGGTGTGATGCAGCCGCCCATGGATACGCTGCAAATCCTGGGCGGGCGCAAGGACAAGATTCGCCCCGGCGACATCTTGGGCGCGCTGACCGGTGAGGCCGGCTTCAAGTTCGAGCAGGTCGGCAAGATCAATATCACCGAATTCCACAGCTATGTGGCGGTGGAGCGCAGCATTGCGCGCGAGGCGGTCAAACGCCTCTCGGCGGGCAAGCTCAAAGGCCGCAAGGTCAAGGTGCGCCGCATGGCCGATCTGGCCGAGCTTGGGGATTGAGGAGGCAGACGCTCCGCTGTTTCGGTGGCTCTGTGTTTCGTGACAAATTGGTGTCAGCGAAAGTCCTAGTGCACCGCAGGCTTTGATCCGACGTTATTTCGAGACGTATGCACATGGTCTCCCCCTCATCTGGGGCCTAGTCTTCAAGCATGGCAGTCGAGATCATGGTGACGCATCTGGAGTACACGATGGACACCCAATTCATGCAAAGCAAGACGATTCAGAACATGGCGGCCAACGCGGCCGCCACCCTGCCTAGCAGTCAGTTTGAGCTGCGCTTTCAGTCGCTGTTCCACACCGGCAAAGCGCTGTCCTTTCCCTGCGATTCGCGCGGCGATGTGCTTTTGGACATGCTCAGCAAAAAGGCGCTGGAGAACTATCTGTTCGCCCGCGCCGTGGTCGGCCACGAATACGCAAGCCCCGTGGTTCAGCCTTTGGAGGACTGAGCCACAGGGGCTTCTTCAAGCCCGCTCGGTTTTTTGCTTTACTTAGTCCAGCCGTCCTTCAGCCCGGTGATCTTGTTGAAGACCGGCTTCTCGGCTTGGTGATCATGCCGGTCGGCGACAAAGTAGCCGTGGCGCTCAAACTGGAAGTGAGTTTCCGCGGCCACGCCGGCCAGTGAAGGCTCCAGATAGGCGGTTACCACTTTGCGGCTGTTCGGGTTGATGAAGCTCAGGAAATCGGCATCGCCCGAGTCCGGCTGCGCTTCGGTGAACAAGCGGTCATACAAACGCACCTCGGCCTCAACGGCCTCGTGCACGCTGACCCAGGTGATGGCGCTCTTGACCTTCACTGCATCCGCACCCGGTGTGCCGCTCTTGGTGTCGGGCACCACGGTCGCCAGCACGGCGGTGATCTTGCCGTCCGCATCTTTCTCGCAGCCGGTGCATTCGATCACATAGCCATACTTCAGTCGCGTCTTGTTGCCGGGGTAGAGGCGGTGGTAGCCCTTGACCGGCTCTTCCATGAAGTCTTCGCGTTCGATCCAGACTTCGTGGCCGAGTTGGAACTCGCGCTGACCCAACTCCGGCACTTGTGGGTGTGCCGGTGCGCTGCTGGTTTCCACATGGCTGAGGCTGCCGAACAGCTCTGCCCAGTTCGTGAGCTTCAGTTTGACCGGATCCAGCACCGCACAGGCGCGGGCGGCCTTGCCTTCTAGGTCGGCGCGCAAGCAGCCGTCCAGCACCGAATACTCCAACCAAGCATTGCTCTTGGTCACGCCGGTGGCTTCCACCATATTGCGGATGCTGGCCGGTGTGTAGCCACGGCGGCGCATGCCCACCAGAGTGGGCAGGCGCGGGTCATCCCAGCCGGACACATGGCCTTCGTCCACCAACTGACGCAGCTTGCGCTTGGAGGTGACCACATAGGTGAGGTTCAGGCGGCCGAATTCGTACTGATGCGGCAGCGGGTGCGCCAGCAAGCCTCCGTTGGCCAAATGGCCCAGCAGCCAGTCATAGAAAGGCCGCTGGTCTTCAAACTCCAGCGTGCACAGGCTGTGGGTGATGCGCTCCAGCGCGTCTTCAATCGGATGGGCGAAGGTGTACATCGGGTAGATGCACCATTGGTCGCCGGTGTTGTGGTGAGTGGCGCGGCGGATGCGGTAGAGCGCCGGGTCACGTAGATTGATATTGGGCGAGGCCATGTCGATCTTGGCGCGCAAAATCATCGCGCCGTCGGCATGTTGGCCGTCCTTCATTTCACGAAAGCGTGCCAAGTTCTCGGCGGGTGTGCGCTCGCGGAAGGGGCTGTTCACGCCGGGGCGGCTGAAGTCGCCGCGATTGGCGCGCATCTCGTCCGGCGTCTGCTCATCCACATAGGCCAGGCCGGCTTCGATCAGGTGCTCGGCGGCGCGGTACATGAAGTCGAAATAGTTGCTGGCGTAGAACAGGTGCGAGGTGCCGCTCTGGTTCCAATCCCAGCCCAGCCAAGACACCATCTCGCGGATGGCGTCCACATATTCCTGCTCTTCTTTTTCAGGATTGGTGTCGTCAAAGCGCAGATGGCAGATGCCGCCGTAGTCACGCGCCATGCCGAAGTTCAGGCAGATGCTTTTGGCGTGGCCGATGTGCAAATAGCCGTTCGGCTCGGGCGGGAAACGGGTGCGGATCTTGGCTGCGTCCAGCGGGCCGGCAGCATGGTGAGCCGCGTCGCCCGGCGTGCCAGCAAAGTGACGCTCGGGCTGCCCGGGTTGGCCTTGTTGGGCCAGGTCGCGCTCGATGATGGTGCGCAGAAAGTTATTGCTCGGGGCGGGCTTGTTGGCGTCGGCAGTCGTTTGGGGCATGAAGTCGGCGGCGCAGGGGCGCCGTCAGAGTGGCTGGTTTGCGCTGATTTTATCGGGCTCGGCGTCAGGGGCCGGCCGAGCGTCCCCTGCAAGCAGGAATGACGCTCTCCGACAGCCGTCTCTGAGGGGCGTTCGCTGCCCTTCAGCCTTCCTCCTTCAACACATTGTTGCTGCCCGAGCGATTGATCTTGGACTTGAATCCGCGCGGCACATGCACGGTATTGCCTGTGCCGGAGATGTCGATCCGGTCCACTTCCACGCCGGATTGAATCCAAACATCGTGGTTGATGCCGGTGATGTCCAGGCTGCCGACTTTGTTGCCGGAAGTGATGGTCACATCATTGTTGGAGCCGGTGACCTCGACGTTGTAGATCCCGGCCTTGTTGAGGGTGCTCTTGATATTGAGGCCGTCCACATAGATGGTGTTGCCGTCCTCGCTGGTGCCGCCGCAGCCTAAGAGGCTCAAGGGCAGTAGGGCGATGACCGTGGCGCATAGCAAGCGGCGTGTTGGGTTCGTAGTCATTTAGATTTCCTTATGAATTGAGGTTGCGAGCTGAAGCGGTTCAAAGCAAATAGCTAAAGCCGCCGAAAGCGCTGAGGCTGCGCGACTTTTGGGTCAGGGGGCTGGCCTTGGCCTCGCTGCCCAGCTGGTTGGCACTCACGCCCAAGGAAAAGCCGCTGCGTTCCGAAAGGGCGTAGCTGAGCAAGAGGTTGATGCGCGCATCTCGGAGTCCCGCCTTGGGGTTGTAGACGGCCCAGCCGCTGCTCAGCGACTGTTGTGAGCTGACGCCGAAGTAACTCTGCATATGTTCAGCATTGACCACGCTGGCACCGACGCCGACGCCCAGCAAGATGCGAGGAGCGAGCGGCCTCGTGTAGCTGATGCCAAAGTCGGCGACCAGGCCTTTTTTTGTCTGTCCCGAGCCGTAGCGCAGCGAGTGTGTCGCTTCCAGGCCCTCTGCCAAGGCATAGTTGAAGAAGGCGCCGGCTTCGGGGCGGATGTCCACATCGCCCATGCCGTGCAGGCGAGCATCCAGCGACTCTTTGCGGCCGAAGTCGGCGGTCAAGCGCAGACCATAGGTGGCTGGTCCAGACTTTGCGAAGTTGTAGCCCAGGCCATTGCCGGTGCCGGCGAAAAAGCCGTTTGCCCAGCGATAGTCGATCAAGGGAAAGCCCTGGACGTGGTAGTCCTTGGCCCCCATGTATCTGGGCGCGTAGATGGCTCCGCCACCGATCGTTGCGCCGTCTTCGGCAATCTTGGCGCCATACAGGCGCACGGCGTCAAAGCCTTGGGCCTGGGCTGTGGCGCTGAAAGCGCTCACGAGGAGCAAACCGAGTCCCGCTCGTGCCGCTTGGTCAAGCAGCCGTCGCTTGGTGATTGAGGGGATGAAAGGAGTGAAGGGAGTGATGGAGCGTTGTGTTGGCATGGGCTTTCCTGATCGATGGGCTGGTGTGGAACCGATGGCGCCGCAAGCTGCGGTTCAATCGGTTGCTGAGGCCATTCTGTTCAGGAGGCGGCGCCGCCAGTATTCCGATGCGACGAGCCGTTAGCCTCTGGCGCCAATGGTGCTGATTGGGCGCAAGCTGTGAGGCGAAAGTTGGGCAATGCGGGGGGCAGAAAGACAGCGAGAGCTGTGGCGCCCATCCGCGCGGCGAGCCCAGCCTTCCCAGGCCAAGCTCGTCGAATTGTTTACAGGCCCTTGAACAAGGGCGCGTACAGGCGGCTGACGGCGATGCGCTCGGGGCTGCCGTGCAGGTGCAAGGTGACTTTGCCAGTTTCATCGCGGATCACGCGGTCGATGGCGTCTGATCGCACGATGACGCTGCGATGCACCTGCCAGAAGCGTTGCGTATCCAGTTGCGGCAGCAACTCACGCAGTGAGATGCGCACCAGATGCTCTTTGCTGGCGGTCAGCACGCGCACGTATTTGTCCGCGGCCTCGAAGTACAAGACCTCATCGACCGGCACCATATGGATGGTATTGCCCAAACCAACTTGCAGCAGTCGCAGTGGTGGTGCGGGTCGGGCAGTTAATGCGTTGGCCCCGGAGGCCGTATTGGCTGCGTTGCTACCGGGCTCGCCGATGGCGGTGCCCAGCAATTGGCGCAGCTGTTGGATGGCCAACTCCAATGAGGCGGGCTCAGCGACTTGCGGTGCAGGCGGGTTTGTATGACCGGCGCTCTGACGTAAAGCCAGGGCCTTCTTCAAGCGCTCGCAAGTTTGCGCCAGACGCTCGCTTTGCACTGGCTTGAGTACATAGTCGATGGCCGAACGCTCAAACGCTTGTACTGCGTACTGGTCATAAGCGGTCACAAAGACCAGCAAGGGGAAGGGCTGGTCGGCGGGCCAGTCTTCGGCCATGGCGGCAGCGGCCTCCAGACCTGTCATGCCTGGCATGCGAATGTCCAAGAAGCACACATCAGGGTGCTTTTGCAGGGCCGCATCGACGGCCGCTTGGCCATGCGCAGCCATGCTCACGATGTGCAGCTCCGGCCACAGTCGCGCCAACTCTTGGCGCAGGTTCTCGGCCAACAAGGCCTCGTCTTCGGCGATCAGGGCGGTATGTTTCATGGGTTCTGAATCGGGATGAGGATTCGCGCCAGCGTGCCGCCTTGTGGCGCTGGTGAAATGCTCAGGCTGGCCTGTGAGCCGTATTGCGTGGCCAGGCGCTCGCGCACCTGGTGCAGGCCAAAGTGCGTGCCTGATTCGGCGCCGGGGGGGAGCTCATCAGCGGTGCGGGTGTCTGGACTTGCACTTGAGTTGATGCCGATGCCGATACCGGTGTCCAGCACGTCGAGTTGCAAATGGCTGCCCATGCGCAGGGCGCGGACACTAAGCTCGCCGCCGTCAATGGCCGGCTCCAGGCCATGCTTGATAGCGTTCTCTACCAGGGGCTGAAGTAGTAGCGGCGCAATGGGGAACTCGGCCAGTTCGGCCGGCAGCTCCAAGCTGGGCCGCAGTCTCTGGCCCATGCGGATTTGCATCAACGCCAAATAGTCGCGCAAGCGCTCGAACTCGTCGCGCAAAGGGTGGCTCTCGGCGCGCGAGGCGGTGAGGGTGGCGCGCAGATAGGCGATCAGCTGGTCCAGCATGTGCTGGGCTCGCGCCGGGTCCATGCCGATCAGAACCCGCAAATTGGCCAAGGTGTTGAACAGCATATGGGGCTCGAGCTGCGATTGCAGCAGGCGCAACTGGTTCTCGGCGGCAGAGCGTTGGGCCTTCAGGGCGAGCGCATGGGCTGCCTCGACGCGGCCTCGGCCGACAAAGTACAAGGTGACGGCAACGCCAGGAATCAGCGAAATCACCAAAATCACCAGACCTTGGCGCAGGCTCACATCAACCAGCCCTACGTTTTGATGCCCGCTGATCCAATTGGCCAGCGCATTGCCCAGGCTGTAGCCCAAGAGCGTACCCACGATCAGGCAAGCGCTTTGCAAAGGCCATCCCAACCAAATCCGCGGCTCCGTATGGGCTGGAAGCGATCGGTTGAGCCCATAGAGCATGAGCTGACTCAGGCCCTGAATGATCAGTGAGCAGCAGCAACTGATCACAAAGGTGTAGAGCAAGCTTTGACCGGTCGGTTGGCCAAACACCAGGGTCTCTAGCGCGGTGAAGACCGCGGTGATCACCAAGACGATGCGCAACTGAGAAAACGCGCGTTGCCGCAAGCTGGGCGCTGCCTTAGGCGCCAATCGGTCAAGTGCTACTGCGCTCGGGGATGGTTTCATAAATCCTTGAAGAACGGGAGCGAAAGTGCTGTGCGTGAGTTGGCTGCCTTATGCGCCTTATGCGCCTTGGGCGCCTTGTGCGCCTTGCAGCTGGACTTGTGTGGGCGTTGCGCTTTGCAGAATCTGCCTCGAGCGTGCCAACAAGGCGCCACTCAGGCAGCCGAAGAGGGCACTAAAGCTGGCGGCGAAGTTGGCATTGCTGATCAGCTCCGGGCGCATGCCCAGGCTCATGCCCAGCGCAAACTTGGCCGCGAAAAGGCTCAGCATCAAAGCCAGAGGAGCCCAACTGCCGGGCACGAAGTAGAGCTGCGTTTTCGCATCGAATCGGCTGCCATGGGCCCAGCCGATTTGACGCAGCGTGGCCAGGCTCAGAACCAGAGCGAGCACCCAGGGCAGGATGACGCTGGCACCAAAACCAAAGGTGTTGAAAACGCCCCACAGGCCGTAGCCCAGCCAGACCAGCGGCAAGATCATCAGTCTTTGGCGATTCATGAAACGATCGCGACTTTGCATCACGCCCAGCACCAAGAGCATTGCCAGGATGGCCCAGACATAGGTCGGGACCTGCGACAGGATGGCGTTCAGGGCTGTAAACATGGTGTGGGCTTGTCGGTGGAGGGCTGAAGAGTGCGGCGCTTTTGGCTCGCGTCATCTGTTCAGAGTTCGCAAGCGCTGCAATGCCGGGCTCATCAATCGACTCAGTGCCCGGTGTGTTGGCATCTTGGCCGAGTCCTGGCGTGGCCCCAAGTCTGTTGCGACGAAGGGAGGCTCAAGGTCGCGAGTGGTTTGCTGTGGGCGCGAAGCGAGCTCGGCCCTGGCCGACCTTTGCAAGGCACCCCCAGCGGCTTCACCTTCGACGGCTATTGCTCCCGCCCAAAAGGCTGCCCAACACGCCGCGAACAATTTCGCGCCCCACCGAGCTGCCCATGGTGCGCATGGCTGATTTGGCGGCAGTCTCTGCCAGGCCGGGGTGATGGCCGCCGCGCGGTCCGGTGCTGCCAAACAAGAGCTCTTTCAATCCGCCCAACATGCCGCCGTCATCCGTGCTGCTCGGTACACCGTTGCCGGGCAGGCCGGCGGTGCCTGTGGGCAGGGTGGAGGGTGCTGAACCTGTGCCGGCTGCAGGTCCACCCTTGAGCTTCTCAAAGGCCGACTCGCGATCCAACATGGCCTCGTAAACGCCGGCCACCAGTGAGTTCTTGATCAAGGCCTGACGTTGTTCGGCATTGATGGGCCCAATCTGGCTGCCGGGAGGCAGCACGAAGACGCGTTCGGTCACGCTGGGGCGGCCCTTCTCATCCAACAGACTGACCAAGGCTTCGCCCACCGCGAGTTCGGTGATGGCCGTGCTGATGTCCAAGCCCGGCTTGGCGCGCATGGTCTCGGCGGCGGCTTTGACCGCTTTCTGATCACGTGGGGTGAAGGCGCGCAGCGCATGTTGCACCCGGTTGCCCAGCTGACCCAGCACCGCGTCGGGAATGTCTAGCGGGTTCTGAGTGACGAAATAGACGCCCACGCCCTTGGAGCGCACCAGACGCACGACCAGTTCGATGCGCTCCACCAGGGCCGCCGGCGCATCCTTGAAGAGCAGGTGGGCCTCATCGAAGAAGAACACCAGCTTGGGCTTGTCGAGGTCGCCCACCTCGGGCAGGGTTTCGAACAGCTCCGACAACATCCACAGCAAGAAGGTGGCGTAGAGCCGCGGCGCGTTCATCAGCTTGTCGGCGGCCAGCACATTGATGACGCCTTGGCCGGCCTCGGTTTGCATGAAGTCGGCGATGTTCAGCATCGGCTCGCCGAAGAATTTGTCGCCGCCTTGGGCTTCGATCTGCAGCAGGCCGCGCTGAATGGCGCCGACGCTGGCCGCCGAGACATTGCCGTACTGGGTGGTGAACTGCGCCGCGTTGTCACCCACATGCTGCAGCATGGCGCGCAGGTCCTTCAAGTCCAGCAACAAGAGGCCGGCGTCATCGGCAATCTTGAAGACCATTTGCAACACGCCCTGCTGGGTTTCGTTCAAAGCCAGCATGCGGGCCAAGAGCAGCGGGCCCATATCGGAGACGGTGGCGCGCACCGGGTGGCCTTGTTCGCCAAACACATCCCAGAGCGTGGTCGGGCAGGCGAGGGGCGCTGGGGCTTCGATGCCGCGTTCTTTCAAGGCGGCCAGCAACTTCTCGGAAGGCTTGCCCGCTTGCGAAATGCCGGTCAGGTCACCTTTCACATCCGCCATGAAGACAGGCACGCCGATGCTGCTGAAACTTTCGGCCAGTTTTTGCAGGCTGATGGTCTTGCCGGTGCCGGTGGCGCCGGTGATCAAGCCATGCCGATTGGCCAGTGCGGGCAGCAACAGGCATTCGGTGGTGTCATGGCGGGCCAGCAGAATCGGGTCGGACATGGGGGCTCCAGGGCTCACAGTTAATGCAGTTTTGCTTCAATGAAGACTCAAATCGCGGAGGCGATGTGATGTCGGAATTAAAGCGGTTTGCGCTTCAGAGAAGACTCATATCGCGAAGCGATGTGATGTCGGAACTAAAATCGCAGTCTATCTAACTAAATGGGGCTCGCGAACGCGCGGGTTCAGCAGGAGCAAGAGCCATATGGCGGGTCATTCCAAATGGGCCAATATTCAGCATCGCAAGGGCCGTCAAGACGAAAAGCGCGGCAAGATCTGGACGCGCATCATTCGTGAAATTACCGTGGCGGCCCGCCAGGGCGGCCCCGACATCAAGGACAACCCGCGCCTGCGCTTGGCGGTGGACAAGGCCAAGGGCGCCAATATGCCGGCCGACCGCATCAAGTACAACATCGACAAGGCCTCGGGCAATATTGACGGCCTGGTCTATGAAGAGATCCGTTATGAGGGTTACGGCATCGGTGGTGCCGCCGTCATCATCGACACCATGACCGACAACAAGGTCCGCACCGTGGCCGAGGTGCGGCATGCCTTCAGCAAGTGCGGCGGCAATATGGGCACCGAAGGCGCGGTGGCCTTCCAGTTCAAACATTGCGGCCAACTGGTGTTCGCGCCCGGCAGTGATGAGGACAAGATCATGGAGGTGGCGCTGGAAGCCGGCGCCGAGGATGTGATCACCGATGACGATGGCGCGATTGAGGTCTTGACCGCGCCGGCCGACTTTGAAGCCGTGCGCAATGCCCTGGAAGCAGCCGGCCTGACGGCCGATGCGGCCGAGGTCACGATGCGGGCCGAGAACACCATCGAGCTCAGCGGCGACGAAGGCGTGCGCATGCAAAAGCTGCTCGATATGCTGGAAGACTTGGACGATGTCCAAGAGGTCTACAGCAACGCCAGCATCAGCGAATAAGGGTGGGCTGCGGCCTGTCCAGCAAAACCTCAGAAAGTAAGGTCCTCGAATGAAGGTATTGGTGCTTGGTAACGGCGGGCGAGAGCACGCGCTGGCCTGGAAGTTGGCACAGGGCGCTCGGGTGAGCCAAGTGTTTGTGGCGCCGGGCAATGGCGGTACGGCACGTGACTCGCGGCTGAAGAACGTGCCCATCACCGATGTGAAGGCTTTGGCCGACTTCGCGGTGGAACAAAAGATCGCGCTGACCGTGGTCGGCCCCGAGGCCTACCTGGCCGCTGGCGTGGTGGATGAGTTCCGCGCGCGCGGCTTGCGCATTTTTGGCCCCACCAAGGCGGCCGCGCAGCTGGAGTCGTCCAAGGCCTTTGCCAAGGACTTCATGAAGCGCCACGCCATCCCGACTGCGGCCTACGAGGTCTTCAGTGATGTGGCTGCAGCCCATGCCTATGTGGACGCGCAAGGCGCGCCCATCGTCATCAAGGCCGACGGCTTGGCTGCCGGCAAGGGCGTGGTTGTGGCCATGACCCTGGCCGAGGCGCATGAGGCGATCGACTGGATTCTGGAAGACAACAAGCTCGGCGTGGTGCATAACGAAGGTGGCGCGCGCGTCGTCATCGAGCAGTTCCTGCAAGGCGAAGAAGCCAGCTTCATCGTCTTGTGCGACGGCAAGAACGTGGTCTCGCTGGCCACCAGTCAAGACCACAAACGCCTGCTGGATGGCGACGAAGGCCCCAACACTGGGGGCATGGGCGCTTACTCGCCGGCCCCGGTGGTCACGCCCAATGTGCACGCCAAGGCCATGCACGAAATCATCATGCCCACCATCCAGGGCATGGCGCGTGACGGCATTCCCTTCACCGGCTTCCTCTACGCCGGCCTGATGATCGATGCGCAGGGCCAGCCCCGCACCGTGGAATTCAACACCCGCATGGGTGACCCCGAGACTCAACCCATCATGATGCGCTTGAAGAGCGATCTGTTGGAAGTGCTCTTGCACGCGACCGACGGCACGCTCGATCAGGTCGAGCTGCAATGGGATCGCCGTGTCGCCTTGGGCGTGGTGATGGCGGCCGGCGGTTATCCGCTGTCGCCGCGCAAGGGTGATGCCATCACTGGCCTGCCGGCCGATGCCGAAGACCATATGGTCTTCCATGCTGGTACCGCTGAAGTGGACGGGCAGCTGCGCACCTCCGGTGGGCGTGTCTTGTGCGTGACGGCCTTGGGCGAGTCGGTGCGCAAGGCCCAGCAACTCGCTTATGAGTCGCTGGTCAATATTCAGTTCGAAGGCAAGCAGTACCGCCAGGACATCGGACACCGCGCGGTGAAACGTTGAGCGGACGCGATCTACTGCCCCAGCCGCGCGCATTTGCGGCGGCCGAAAGCCCTCAGCAGCTGCGTTTGCAGGGCAGCGTCTGGGCGCAGGGTCTGCTGCGTCTGGCCGGTTGGCGCTTGGAGTTTGATGGCCTGCCGGGCAAGCAGGGCGTGATTTTGGTCTACCCGCACACCTCGAACTGGGATTTTGTGGTCGGCATTCTGGCCAAGTGGGCGCTGGGCTTGCAGCTGCGCTTTTGGGCCAAAGACAGCTTGTTCCAACTGCCGCTGTTCGGCTCCTGGGTGCGCTGGCTCGGCGGTGTGGCGGTGCGCCGCGACAGCCCGCAGGGCTTGGTGCGCGACACGGTGCAAGACATGCAGGCGGCGCAAGCGCGTGGCGAAATGTATTGGCTGGCCATGGCGCCCGAAGGCACTCGTTCCTTGGCGCCGGCTTGGCGCTCAGGCGCCTATCAGGTGGCGTTGCAAGCGCAGGTGCCGGCCGGTCTGGCCTATTTGGACTACGCCAGCAAAACAATTTGCCTGCGTCAGTTTGTGCAACTGGGCGGCGACCCGGCCGCTGACTTGGCACTGATGGCCCAGACCTTCAGCGCGGAACATGGCCTGAAGCCGGCTTTGGCCAGCCCGATAAGGATGAAATCATGACCATGAACACCCAAAGGGTGCGGGAGTACCTGCTTGATTTGCAGTCCCGCATCGTCGCGGCCTTGCAAAAAGCCGACGGCGGCGAGTTCATCAGCGACGGTTGGACCCGCGAACCCGGCAGCCGCTTGGAAGGTGACGGCCTCTCGCGCCTGATCGAGGGCGGGGCGGTGTTTGAGCGCGGCGGCGTCAACTTCTCACATGTACGGGGTCGGGTCTTGCCTCCCTCGGCCACCCAGCACCGGCCCGAGTTGGCCGGCGCGCCGTTTGAAGCCATGGGCGTGTCGCTGGTGATTCATCCGCACAATCCTTTCGTGCCGACGGTGCATATGAATGTGCGCATGTTTGCCGCCTTCCCGGCCGATGCCGAGCCGGTCGTCTGGTTCGGTGGCGGCATGGACCTGACGCCGTACTACGGCTTTGAGCGCGACGCCCAGCATTTCCACCGCACCTGTGAGGCTGCCTTGCAGCCGCATGGCGAAGACCTGTATGGCCGTTTTAAGCCCTGGTGCGATGAGTATTTCTATCTGAAGCACCGCGATGAGCCGCGCGGCATCGGCGGCATCTTTTTTGATGACTATGCCGAGGGCGGGTTCGAAGCCGCTTTCGCCATGCTGCGCTCGGTGGGCGATGCTTTCGTGCCCGCTTACCTGCCCATCGTGGAGCGCCGCCATGGCTTGGCCTACACCGAGCGCGAGCGTGACTTCCAAGCCTATCGGCGCGGGCGTTACGTCGAATTCAATCTGGTTTTTGACCGTGGCACCTTGTTCGGTCTGCAGTCGGGCGGGCGCACCGAGGCCATCCTGATGTCCATGCCACCCATCGTGAAATGGCGCTATCAATGGGCGCCGGAAGAGGGCAGCCTGGAAGCCAAGTTGTACAGTGACTTCCTGCGCCCGCGCGATTGGGCACAGGAGGCGGCGACGCATCTATGGCTGTAAACCTCTGCGGGGCGGGCCGCACCGGCCTGTTTGGCGGGAGTTTTGATCCGGTGCATCTGGGTCATTTGAGCCTGGCACGCTGTGCCCTGGAACAATTGAGTCTGGACCGCCTGCTTTGGCTGCCGGCCGGCCGGCCATGGCAGAAGACCGGCCGAGGCTTGGCGTCGCCGCTGCATCGGCGCGCCATGGTCGAGCTGATGGTGGCCGAGGAGCCGCGCTTCTCGGTGGATGACAGCGAGTTGGAGCGTGACGGCGCCAGCTACACCATAGACACGGTGCGGCAGCGCTTGGCAGCGCACCCCGGCGAGCAATTGTTCTTGGTGATCGGCCAGGACCAGTTCGAGCGCTTTCACACCTGGCGCGAATGGCGCGAGTTGCTCAGCCTGGTAACACTCGCCGTGGCCGCACGTGCGGGTCAAGAAGTTCAGGGATCGGCCGAAGTACTAGAAATCCTTCAAGCCGAGCCCAACAAAATGCTGAAACTGGCGATGCCGGCGATGCAGGTTTCATCCACCCAAGTGCGCGAACTGGCTTCGCGCGCTCAGGACATCAGCCCCTTGGTGGGCGACGCGGTCGCGGGGTATATTGCCCAGCACCGTCTTTACAGTGAGTAGGTACTGAATGGACATTCGTAAGCTGCAACGCGCCATCGTCGATGGTTTGGAAGATGTGAAGGCCCAGAACATTGTGGTCTTCAATACCGAGCACCTCTCGCCGCTGTTTGAGCGCGTGATCATTGCCTCGGGCACCAGCAATCGGCAGACCAAGGCGCTGGCTTCCAGTGTGCGAGTAACGGTCAAAGAGCGCGGCATGGATGTGCTGCGCTGCGAGGGCGAAGAAAACGGCGAATGGATCATCGTCGACTGCGGCGCCGCCGTGGTGCATGTGATGCAGCCCGCCATTCGCGACTATTACCACCTGGAAGAAATCTGGGGCGGCAAGCCGGTGAAGATGGCGCTGGGCGACGGCAAGACCAAGCTGGTCAAGGCCTCGGATGATGATGAAGAAGACGCCGCGCCAGCTAAGAAGCCCGCCAAGAAAGCCGTCAAGCCCTCGCTGCCCGGCAAGCCCGGCGTGAGCAAGAAGGTCGCGGCCAAGGAAGCCGAAGCCAAGCCAGCGGCCAAGAAGACCGCTGCGAAAAAGGTCGTCGCCAAGAAGAGCGCCAGCTCGCGCGAGGTGGATCACAAGACGCCTGCTACCCAAACCCTCAAAGTGGGCTTGGTCAAGCCTGCCGCGAAGAAGGTGGCCGCCAAGAAAGTGGCGACCAAGACCGTGGGCGTCAAGAAGGCGCCGGCCAAGTCTGCCGCCAAGCCCGCTGCAAAGACGACCGCCACCAAGGCTCCGGCTAAAAAGGTTGTGGCCAAGAAGGCCGCTCGCTGAGCTTCGCTGACCCTCACTGATGCGTTTGTATTTGGTCGCTGTGGGCCAGCGTCAGCCGGCCTGGGCTGATGCGGCTTATGAGGATTTCGCCAAACGGTTTCCGCCCGAGATGCGTCTCGAGTTGAAGGCCGTGAAGGCTGAAACACGCGGCAGCAAAACGGCCGAGCAATTGATGGCCGCCGAGGCCTTGCGCATCGAGGCTGCTTTGCCGCGCGGAGTTCGTCGTGTCATCTTGGATGAGCGCGGCGAGCGCCGTACCAGCATGCAATTGGCCGAGCGCATGAAGCTGTGGATGGGCGATGGCCGCGATGTTGCCTTGATCATCGGCGGGCCGGACGGTCTGGCCACGTCCCTGAAAGCCACTGCTGATGAGACGCTGCGCCTCTCCGACCTGACCCTCCCTCACGCCTTCGCGCGCGTCTTGCTGGCCGAGGGGCTTTACCGCGCTTGGACGGTGATGACAGGGCACCCCTATCACCGCGAGTAAGTGACGATGAGGCAAGCGGACTTGGGCGGTGCCGGGCTCTATCGGCGGGATATTGATGGGCTAAGAGCTTTGGCCGTCTTGGCGGTCGTACTTTTTCACATCAACGCCCATTGGCTGCCCGGCGGCTTTGTCGGCGTCGATGTGTTTTTCGTCATTTCAGGTTACCTGATCACACGCAATATCGTCAGTGATCTGGATGGCGCGCGCTTCACGCTGGCCGAGTTTTATCGACGCCGTATCAAGCGAATCGTGCCAGTGATGTTGACGGTATTGGCCTTCACCTTGCTCGCTGGCTATTTTGTTTTATTGCCTGAAGACTTGGAAGCCTTGGCCAAGTCGGCGGTCTGGTCGGTCGCATCACTTGCCAATGTGTATTTCTGGCGAGAGGTCAATACCGACTACTTTGCTACCGAGAGTGCCCAGTTGCCGCTTTTGCACCTGTGGTCTTTAGGTGTGGAGGAACAGTTTTATCTATTCTGGCCTTTGCTGCTGGCCGTCATTTGGCGACTGTGGCCGCGCACGGTTTCGGGACGCAACGCTGCCTTGTGGCCCGCTTTGATCTTGGTGCTTTTGCTTGTGCCGCTCTCCGTGGTCTTCGCTGAGTGGTATTTCGAAGCGAGTCCGCGATTTGTGTATTACATGCTGCCCAGTCGTGCCGGCGAACTGATGGTTGGCGCTGCCGCGGCCCTTTGGTCTATGGGGAGTCGACCAGACAGCATCACACGAGTTCGCTCGACTGTCATGAGCTGGATGGGTTTGGGCTTGCTGTTGCTGAGTCTGCTTTTTCTGAATGAAACGCAGGTGTTTCCGGGTTGGCGCAGCCTGCTGCCGACGGTCGGTGCGGCCTTGTTGCTCTTGGCTGGCCTGGGAGCACAAGGTACTTGGCTGCAGAGAGCTTTGAGCTTCGCGCCCATGGTTTGGATTGGGCGGCTGTCCTATTCCCTCTACCTTTGGCATTGGCCGGTGTTGGCGTTTTGGCGCTATTTGTACGGCCAGCCCAGTGCGCTGGAAGGCATGGGCCTGCTGGCTTTGATGTTTGTGCTGTCATGGTGCAGCCATCGCTGGGTGGAGGAGCCTGCGCGGCATGTGCGTTATGGTGCCGCCCGCGTGCTGATGGGTCAATTTGTCCTGCCGGGTGGAGCGTTACTGCTTTTCGCACTTTTCTTGGTCTTGGGCCCGCGCTTGGGTCTGCCGACGCATTCGCAGCAGTATCTGCTCGCTTTGCAAGAACGGCGCGCAGACTTGCAAGCTGCTTACCAGCAAGACTGGGTATGTCAACGACAAAGGCTGCATGACGATGACCTGAAGAACGACCGATGTGTGTTGGGGAAGGCCACAGAGCGGCCACCTCGCGTTTTGTTGTTCGGTGACTCCAACGCGGCCCATTACATTCCGATGCTTAAAACGGTGGCCGAAACTACGGGCTTTTCGTTTCGGAACTACGCGATTGGGGCATGCCCGCCGGTGATGGGGGACCCCCAGCCATTTGTCCATGCAGAACGCTTGTCTGATTGCCGAGAGTCGCTGGCGCTGGCTTGGACCGATAGCCAAGCCTACTCCGTGCTGGTTCTGGGTGGTTCTTGGCTCGACTACGGGCGGCGTTCGCCCATATTCATGGCGCGGCTGGAAGAAACTTTGCAATTGGTTGCCGCTCGCGGGCAACGGGTGGTTTTGCTGGCCAAGACGCCGCAACTCAGTGGCTACGATAGCCATTGCCGAGAGAAGGCCTTGAAGTTGCCGTGGCTCAACTGCGCGGGGCTGGACCAGCGGTTCAGTTCTGAACTGCAAGACCTGAATCAGGCCCTTCGCGAAATGGCTGATCGAATTCCGGGCGTGAAGTTTTTTGACGCTAGCGCGCAGCTTTGCCCTGAGGGGCGCTGCAAAATCTATGCAGACGACAACACGCCTCGGTACTTCGACGCCAGTCATCTCACAGTGAAGGCATCTCATGAACTTGGTCTTGCGGTTTTGCAGCAAGACGCGGGAGCAGTGTCTGAAATGTTTGCCCCCTGAACGACGAAGCCAAAAGACCTTGGAATTGCATCGATGATCTATCTTGCCTCGCAAAGCCCACGTCGCCGCCAATTGTTGGAGCAGTTGGGCGTGGCGTATGAATTGCTTTTGCCTGGACCTGAAGAGGACGCCGAGAGCCTGGAGGCCGAGCTTGCGGGGGAGTCGCCTGAGGACTATGTCGCACGGGTGACCGAGGCCAAGTTGGAGGCGGCGCTGAAGCGGCTGAAGATGCGTGGCTTGGCACCTGCTCCGGTGCTGTGCTCGGATACGACGGTGGCGATCGAGCAGCGGATTCTGGGCAAGCCGCAAGATGCGGACGATGCGTTTCAGACGCTGAGTCTTTTGTCTGGGCGCAGCCACCGGGTGATCACGGCCGTGGCGATTGGCCTGGGCGAGCGCCAGACAGCGGCCCTGAACGTCTCCGAAGTGGACTTCATCCAGGTACCCGAGGAGCAGATCCGGCGCTATATCGCCAGCGGCGAGCCCTTTGGCAAAGCGGGTGCTTACGCGATCCAGAGTCAAGCGGCGGCGTGGATTTCTCGCATCGAGGGCAGCTATTCAGGCATCATGGGCCTGCCCTTGTTTGAAACTGCGCAGATGTTGCAGCAATGGGGGCTGCGTTTTTGAGAGAAGTCCGCGTGTTCTGACGCATGCCCGTGGCCCAGTCGGCATGCGTCAGTATTCGAGGTTAGCGCCATGGAAGATATTTTGATCAACTGGTCTCCGCAGGAGACGCGTGTGGCCGTGGTGGAGAACGGTGCCGTGCAGGAGTTGCACGTCGAACGCACCTTGGAACGAGGCCTGGTCGGCAATGTCTATTCGGGCAAAGTGGCTCGAGTCTTGCCCGGTATGCAGTCCGCTTTCATCGACATCGGATTAGAGCGGGCCGCTTTTTTACATGTGGCCGATCTGCATGTGAACGGTGCGCCTGGCCATGTGCGCAGCCAGCATGCCGAGGGCGGCGTGGCCACTCCCATTGAACGCCTGGTCTTTGAGGGCCAGGCCTTGACGGTGCAAGTCATCAAGGACCCCATTGGCACCAAGGGTGCGCGCTTGTCGACCCAGATCAGCATCGCCGGTCGCATGTTGGTGTTCTTGCCGCAAGATGAACACATCGGCATCTCGCAAAAAATTGGCTCGCCCGAGGCTCGTGAACAACTGCGCAGTCGCATGCAAGCCTTGGTCGGTACGGCCGAACAAGGCGGTGGCGGTGGCTTCATCCTGCGCACCAATGCCGAAGATGCCAGCGATGAGGAGCTGGCTTCTGACATCGCCTATTTGCGCAAAGCCTGGGCCGCCATCCGCGAGAAAGGCTCGAACTCACCGCCCGGCACCTTGCTTCACCAAGACCTGAGCCTGGTCGAGCGGGTACTGCGCGATTTGGTCAGCGAGCGTACCGGCTCGATTCGCATTGATTCCAAGCTGCAGTTTGATGTCTTGCACAGCTTTGGCGAGAAGTTCATGCCTGCGGCAACCGCCAAGCTGGAGCATTACCGGGGCGAGCGGCCGATCTTTGATCTGAACAATATCGATGCTGAGCTGAGCCGCGCCTTGGCGCGCCGTGTGGATTTGAAGTCTGGCGGCTATTTGATTTTTGATCAGACCGAGGCCATGACCACGGTGGATGTGAACACCGGCGGCTTCGTCGGCGCCCGCAATTTCGACGACACCATTTTCAAAACCAATCTGGAAGCGGCGGGCGCGATTTCTCGCCAACTGCGCCTTCGCAATTTGGGTGGCATCATCATTGTTGACTTCATCGACATGACACGCGAGGAGCATCGCTCCGCCGTGTTGACCGAGTTCCGCAAGCAGCTCGGCCGCGATCGCACCAAGGTGACCTTGGGAGGCTTCACGCAGCTGGGCCTGGTGGAGATGACGCGCAAGCGCACGCGAGAGTCTTTGTCTCGCATGTTGTGCGAGCCATGCCCCACTTGTGAGGGACGCGGCCAAGTCAAAACAGCGCGCACCGTCTGCTACGACATCATGCGCGAGATCTTGCGTGAGGCCCGGCAGTTCTCGCCCAAGGAATTCCGGATCGTGGCAGCCGCCAACGTGGTGGAGATGCTGCTGGACGAAGAAAGCCAACATCTGGCGGGCCTGTCTGATTTCATTGGCAAGCCCATCTCTTTGACCGCTGAGCCAGCCAATCAGACCGAGCATTACGACATCGTCTTGCTTTAGCCTTGGATGACCTAAAGCGGACAAAAACGGAACACAGAGGCCACAAGCTGTTACCGGCCTCAGGGCGGAAATGCCCCCGGCTCAGGCAGAATGCAAAGCAGTTTGAAGTCGCACCCTGGGGTGCTTTGATCGCGAGTCGCATGTCTGCACAGAACACTACTCCTCTTCAGTTTGAATCGGTGCGAGGCGAGGGCCTTGGCGCTCAGGCGCAAGCACGTCGCTCGGTCTTGATTCGCGGTGCTTCCGCAGTCGGTGCTTGGGCTGGTCTGGCTGGCTTGAGTACACCAGCTTGGGCACAGTTCCGGGTCGAGATTTCAGGCGTGGGCGCCACGCAATTGCCGATCGCTTTGCCGGAATTTCGTGATGAATCGAGGGCCGGCCAGGCCGTGGCCTCCATCATTCGTTCTGACCTGGAACGTAGTGGCAAGTTCCGCATCATTGATGCGCCACAGTCGGGCCTTTTTGAAGGCAGCCAGCCCACGTGGAGCGACTGGCGAGGTCGCAATGCCGACGCCTTGGCGGCGGGTTCTGCTTCGCGCTTGGCCGATGGCCGTGTGGACCTGCGCTACAAGCTCTGGGATGTGGTCAAGGGCCAGGACCTGGGCGGCGAAGCCCATGCGGTGGCCCCTGATGATGTGCGCTTGGCAGCTCATCGCATTGCCGACACCATCTATCAAAAACTCACCGGTGAGCCCGGCGTGTTTGCGACGCGCATGGCCTATGTCACCAAGGCCGGCGGTCGTTACAGTCTGCGCATCACCGATGCGGACGGCGAGGGCGGACAAGTGGCGCTGGCCAGTCCTGACCCCATCATCTCGCCGGCTTGGTCGCCGAATGGCCGTGAGCTGGTTTATGTGTCCTTTGAGACCCGCAAGGCGGTGGTTTGGATTCAAGATGTCTCCACCGGCAAGCGCCGTGCGCTCGCTGATTTCCGGGGCACGAACAGCGCGCCGGCTTTCTCGCCCGATGGGCAGCAACTTTCTTTGACGCTGTCGCGTGAAGGCGGCTCGCAGCTCTTCATCATCAACCGCGATGGCAGTGGCTTGCGCCGCTTGACGCAGAGCTCAGCCATCGACACCGAGTCAGTGTTTTCGCCCGATGGCCGCTCGCTCTATTTCGTCAGCGACCGGGGCGGTAGTCCGCAGATTTACCGTATGTCTGTGGCCGGTGGCGCGGCCGAGCGTGTGACCTTCAATGGCGCTTACAACATCAGCCCGGCCATCAGCCCGGATGGTCGCACCATGGCTTTCATCACCCGCCTCAACGGCGGCACCTTCAGGCTTTGCGTGATGGACCTGGCCAGTGGCACGGTGCAGCAGATCAGCGATGGCAATGATGATGAAAGCCCCAGCTTTGCACCGAACGGCCGCTTGCTGGTGTATGCCAGCCGCTCGGCCGGGCGCGATGTGCTGATGACGACCACTTTGGATGGCCGTATCAAGGCCAAGCTGATCTCGACGCTGGCCGATGTGCGCGAGCCGACTTGGGGCCCGTTTGGCCGTTGAAGCTCGCGATTGTTGGGCCAAAGCGGCGCTGAAAAGCGGCTTGTGAAAGTTGTAAGACAATGAGCCTCAGCGCTATCACAAGAGCTGATTGAGGCTTGTTGTTTTTTGACGCAAATGTAGATTTTTCCGAAGGAGTGAACCGCATGAAGATGACTCGTTACGCATTGAGCTTGCTGGCCGCCGCTGTACTGGCAGGCTGTGCATCGTCCGTCAAGCTGGATGAGCCGGCCCCGGTTGAAACCCGCCCCGTGGCACCGCCGAGCTCGGCTGCTAACAGTGGTGCCAGCGCCACTCCGATGGCCGAGTCCAAGGTGGCAACCGTTGATCTGGGAGCACAACTGACGGCGGCTGTCGCTAACCAGCGCGTGGTGCTGTTTGATTTCGACAGCTATGTGGTGAAGGACGACTACCGCGGCTTGGTGGAGGCGCATGCCAAGCGTCTGAGCAATGACCGCAAGCTGGCTCTGAGCCTGGAAGGCCATACCGACGAGCGCGGCGGTCGTGAGTACAACCTGGCCCTGGGTCAAAAGCGTGCGGAAGCGGTGGCCAAGTCGTTGAGCCTCTTGGGCGTTGCTGCTGCGCAGGTGGAGCCGGTCAGCTTCGGCAAAGAAAAGCCGGCTGCACAAGGCAGCGATGAGGCCGCCTGGGCCAAAAATCGCCGCGTCGAACTGAAGGACAAGTGAGATGAGTCTGCTGCAGCGCAGCCTGGGTGCCTCACGAGTGCTGGCGGTCGCGTCCGTGGCAGCCTTGATGGCGGCTGGCGCGGCTCAAGCGGCCTTGTTTGATGATGACGAGGCGCGCAAAGCCATTTTGGAATTGCGCGGCCGTGTTCAGCAGAGCGAGGACGCCCAGCGCCAACGGGTCGAGCAGTTGTCGACCCAGGTGCAGGACCAGTTGGGACCTTTGCGTCGCAGCATGTTGGATCTCAATTCGCAGATCGACATGTTGCGCAGCGAGATCGCCAAGCTGCGCGGCCAGAATGAACAACTGGCGCGGGAGCTGTCGGAGACTCAGCGCAAGTTGAACGACCAGGCGCAAGCCTTGGATTCGCGCCTGAAGCCGCTGGAGCCACAAAAAGTGGCACTTGATGGTAAAGAGTTCCAGGTCAATCCAGAGGAGCGTCGGCAATACGATGCGGCCATGGGTTTGGTGCGCCGTGGGGACTTCGCCGAAGCGGTCAACACCTTGGGCAGCTTCTTGAAGCGTTTCCCGGCGAGTGGCTATGCAGACTCGGTTCGCTTTTGGTTAGGCAATGCCCAATACGGCAAACGTGACTACAAAGATGCCATCGCTACGTTCAAGGCCTTTATTGCAGGCAACCCTGAGCACCCGCGGGCCAGTGAAGCTCTGCTGGCATTGGCTAACTGTCAAATCGAGCTGAAGGACGTCAAGTCCGCCAAGCGCAGCCTGGAGGACTTGATCAAGGCCTACCCAGGCACAGAGGCTGCACAGGCCAGCAAAGAACGGCTTGCTGCGCTGAAATAATGTTGCAGCGCCAAGCGCTCGCGTGATCCCTGGCCCCGCTTGCGGGGCCTTTTTATTGCCCGCGTCATGCTCGTGCGAGCGGCGAGCATTGCTTTCTACAATCGGTCCATGCGAAAAATGACAAGGGCGAGTCGGCCTATTGCCTCTGTGCCGCAAGGGCTGAATTACGGCGCCAAATATGAGTGACTTCAACGATGACTTCATGGCGCCGGATGACGAGCGCCGATTCGGTGGTTTGCGCCGCCTCTATGGCGAGCAGGACTATCAGTGCTTGCGCCGTGCGCATATTGCCGTGGTCGGCTTGGGCGGCGTCGGCTCCTGGGTGGTCGAGGCTTTGGCGCGCAGCGGTGTTGCGGCTCTAACCCTGATCGATTTGGATCAAGTGGCAGAGTCCAATATCAACCGCCAAGTGCAAGCCTTGGGGTCAACCGTCGGTATGGCCAAGGTCGAGGCGCTGCGTCAGCGTATTCTGGATATTCACCCTAACTGCAAAGTCACGCTGATTGAAGAGTTTGTCGACGAGCAAAATTGGCCGGGTTTGCTGCTTGGCCGAGAGGGTGAATTGCATGGCTTAGTTGATGCTTGCGATCAGGTTCGCGCCAAGGCCTGCCTCGCGGCCTGGGCGCTAGAGCGGCGTCTGCCCTTCGTCAGCGTCGGCGCGGCGGGCGGCAAGCGCATGCCACATCTGATGGGCATCGAAGACTTGGCCGAGATCACCCACGACCCCTTATTGGCTTCCTTGCGGCAACGATTGCGCAAGCAGTACGGCGCCAAGCGGCAGGGGAAGATGGGCGTGGCCTGTGTTTTCTCTCGAGAGCCGGTACATCGCCCGACGGCGCCCGAGGGCCAAGCTTGCGAAGTGGACGGCAGCCTCAATTGCCATGGCTATGGATCTAGTGTGGCGGTCACTGCCAGCTTTGGCATGGCCGCTGCTGCAGCGCTATTGAAGATTCTTTTCGATAATTTGAAAAAACCTCTTGCGCGCGAATTAAAAGTCGGCTTAAAATAGTGGGCTTCTCTGGTAGGGGTCGTTAGCTCAGTTGGTAGAGCAGCGGACTTTTAATCCGTAGGTCGCAGGTTCGAGTCCCGCACGACCCACCAGAAATTACAGCAAATATGTGCTATAATGCGAAGCTTGCAAATTGACTGATTTGAATCTAATTCAATAAGTTAATAAGTGAGGGCTCTTAGCTCAGTTGGTAGAGCAGCGGACTCTTAATCCGTAGGTCGAGTGTTCGAGTCACTCAGGGCCCACCAAAATTAAGAATGGATCAAGCACCGAATGCGAAAGCACTCGGTGCTTTTTTCATTGGCCTTATGCTTTGTGAAAATTGGGGTCGATACTCGCTCGTGGCGTCGCCGCGAGTTTTTGCTCTCTTTTCTTTTTTGAGGCGGCTATGAAAAAGTTTCTCTTTTTTGCAACGCTCTTGTCGGTGATGAGCTGCGTTGGGGCCAAAGAAGTCGTCATCGATGTGCGCACTGCGGCCGAGTATGTCGAGGGTCACGTGGCCGGTTCACTCAATATCGAGCACACCGAGATCGCTAAAGAAATTTCCAAGCTAGCCATAGGCAAGGATGACAAGATCATCTTGTATTGCCGATCAGGTCGCCGGTCGTCGATTGCCTTGGAAACTCTCAAGAACTTGGGTTACTCCAAGCTTGAGAACTATGGCGGCTTGGAAGAGGCGCGGCGACGCTTGGAGTCTCCGGTCACTCCAAAGGTTGAGGACGCAGGCCAGTGAGGCCAGTGCGAGCGCAAGTCTGCCTAGCTGGCGGTGAGTGCCTGCCGCAAGGCTAAAGCTGGAAACAAAGTCTTGAGAGCTGGCGCTGCGTGGCTCTTGGGCGCAAATCAAGAGCTTTGTAAAAAGCTTTGAATCAAGCGAGGTGGGCTTGCTGCAGACGCGGCAGCCAGAACGGCCTCGCGAAACTCATGCTGCATTTGAGCAGCGACCCGGGGAGGGTGGTGAGTTGGGGTTGACGAGCCTTGCCCCGGCACTGGTCACAACGGTTAGGGCTGCTTCGTTCCCGACCTGACCCGGTTGGCCGCGCTTCCATGCGAGGAGGCCCGTCACTTTCTATTGTAAACGATGCGGCGTGTCGCTCTGGGCGCGGGGCTTGAATTGCGCAAGTTTTGAACAAGAAAAAGGCGCCCGTTGGGCGCCTGATTCACAAGACTTGTCGTGTCAGCTCATCTCAGCGCAGCTGCAAATCGTCGTCGCTGAAGCGGATGTTCAAGGGCTCGATCAGCAACTGCTTAGGTCCATCTTCCAATTGGCCCGCCACGATGGCGTCGATGCCGCAAGCTTTGGCTACTTCAACCGTGCGCGCCGCATCTTCTGCCTTCACAAAGATGGCAAAACCTGCACCCATGTTCAGCGTGGAATAGGCTTCGCGGTCATCCTGCTTGGCCTGCTCTTGCATGAAGCGCAGCACCGGTGTGACGGGAGGCACGCTGTGGATGCGGTAAGTGAACTGACCCGGATGACGCAGCAGCTTGCGCCAGCCGTGGCCAGTGATGTTTGCGCAGTAATGCGGTGTGATGCCGGCCTTGAACAGGGCTTCGGTGACCGGTGAGTACAGCACGGTCGGGGCCAGCAGCGCGTCGCCATAGCTCAGGCCGGGTTCGATCTCGGTCAGATAGCCTTCTGGCAGACGCTCAACCAGCTTGCGTGCCAGGCTCAGGCCATTGGCGTGGATGCCGCTGGAGGCCAGCAGCACGATGGCATCGCCGGCGCCGAGTTTGTCGCCCACCGAGAGGCGTTCCTTGGGGTTGATCAAACCGGTGCAGGAGGCGGCCAGATCGATGCGGTCAGCTTCCACAATGCCGGCCAGGGCCGGTGTTTCGCCGCCGCCCCAGGCCACTTGGCAGGTGTCGCAGGCTTTCTTCCAGCCTTCCACCAAGCTCTGGGCGCGCAATTTGTCGCCAAACCAGTCCGAGCCGCCAGCGGCCCAGTAGGCCTGCACCACCAGCGGCGTGGCGCCGACGGTGATCAGGTCATTGATGGCCATGGCGATGGTGTCTTGCGCGATACCGGCGTAATAGCTCTTGCCGGTCAGCTTGTACATCTCGTCAGCGACCAAGGTCTTGGTGCCCAGGCACTCGACGATGGAGGCGATGTAGAACGGCCCCACGTCGACCACGTAGGCTGACTCGCCGCGCGAAGCCAGCACCTCGCTGAAGCCGTGGCCACCGAGGTGGGCGCCAGTCGCAGCGGCAGCGCGCTGCGCGCTGATCTTCAGCGGATCGATCAGGTCGTAGTTGACCCCGGCTTGGCTGTAGCTGAGGGTGTCGGGGGAGGATGGGGCGTCATGCGTACTCATGGGGCGGGATTATCGGTCAGACCGCGCTGATATTCCGCCCAGGCTTTGCAATCGATGCTTCAAGCCTTTCTTTGTCATCTTCTCCGCGAGCGCAGCAGGAGGCATGGGTCGACCCCCGTAGAATCCAACGCCATGAGTTACCAGGTTCTCGCGCGCAAGTATCGTCCCCACAGCTTTGAAGAGTTGGTGGGTCAGGAGCATGTGGTGCAGGCGCTGGCCAATGCGCTGACGCAGCAGCGTTTGCATCATGCCTATCTGTTCACCGGCACACGGGGTGTGGGCAAGACCACGGTTTCGCGGATCCTGGCCAAGAGCCTCAATTGCACCGGCGCCGATGGGCAAGGCGGCATCACGGCCACGCCTTGCGGCGTTTGCGATGCCTGCCGCGATATTGATGCGGGCCGATTCGTGGACTACATCGAGCTCGATGCGGCTTCCAATCGCGGCGTGGAGGAGATCTCGCAATTGCTGGACCAATCGGTCTACAAGCCGGTGATGGGCCGCTTCAAGGTCTACATGATCGACGAAGTCCACATGCTCTCAAACACCGCCTTCAATGCGATGTTGAAAACGCTGGAGGAGCCGCCGGACTACTTGAAGTTTGTGCTGGCCACCACTGACCCGCAAAAGGTGCCGGTGACGGTTTTGTCGCGCTGCCTGCAGTTCAATTTGCGCCCGATGGCTCCGCAAACGGTGTTGAGTCATCTGCGCCAGGTCTTGGAGGCAGAGAACGTTCCTGCCGATCCTGGGGCCTTGCGATTGCTGTCGCGCTCGGCGCGCGGCTCTATGCGCGACGCCTTGTCTTTGACCGACCAAGCGATTGCCTTTGGCGCGGGCGCCTTGGTCGAAGAGGGCGTACGCCAAATGCTGGGCAGCGTGGACCGCAGCCATGTGGTGGCGATTTTGGATGCCTTGATCGCTGCTGATGGGGCCGCAGTGGTGGCGCAGGCCGATGGTTTGCGCAGTCTGGGCTTGTCGGCCGCCGGTACCTTGGAAGACTTGGCCGGGCTGTTGCAGCAAATGGCTGTCGCCCAGGCCGCGCCGGGCGCTTTGGATGAGCAAGACCCCGACACCGCTGAAGCGGAACGTTTGGCCGCGCTGTTGCCGGCGGATGAAATTCAGCTGATGTACAGCATGGCCTTGCATGGTCGGCAAGAGTTGGCCTTGGCCCCGGATGAATATGCTGGCTTGCTGATGGTGCTGCTGCGCATGTTGAGCTTTCGCCCGAATGGGGTGAAGGGATCAGGCGGCAACTCCAGCCAGTTGGCTAAGCCGGTTGCCAGGTCGGCAGGAGGTTCCGCCGGGGGCATGAATGCTGCTGCTGCCGCAGCTCGGCCGGCTGCGCCAAACACGCAAGCTGCAACTCTGAGCGCACCAGTGAGCGCGCCTTTGTTGCGCCCGCAGGCCGCTGTAGCGACCGTGCCGGCGCCGCTGCCGCCTCAGGTGGTGGCGGCTATTAGCCGTCCACAGGCGGCGCCTGCCATCGCTACCCTTGAGGTTTCGGCGCCTGTGCTTGTGGCAGACGCAGGTGAAGAGGCTGATGCCATGGTGCCGGTCGTGGGCGAGATTGCCTCAGCGGCTGTCGTTGATCCTGTCTTGCAAGCTGAGGCCGAAGTTGTTGAATCAGCCCCTGCTGCAGCGCCCGCTGAGTCGCGTCCGACGCCACCTCGTGCTCCTCTGGGCCGCGGTGCGGCCAACGCAGACTTCAGTGCACGCCTGCGGCCCCGCGCGATCGAGCCTGAACCTGCAGCGAAAGTCGAGCCGCCTCGACAAGCGGCCAGTGATGAAGTGCCGCCATGGCTGGACATGCCGCCTCCGGACGACGATGACATGGCTGCCTCGAGCGCCATGGCTTTTGAAGAGGGCGAGGCTGAACTCGATGATTCTTCGCGGGGCATTTCAGCCGCTGAACGTCAGGCCTATGCCTCTACGGCGGGTGAAGATGTTCCCTTGCTGCCCACTGCTCTGGGTGAGCGCTGGGCCGAGCTGGTCAAACCGCTGGGCTTGACGGCGCTGACCCGTGAGCTGGCCGTGCGTTCAGAATGTGTGGGCTTTGAGGAGCAGGGCGAGACCTGGGTCTGGCGACTGCGCGTTGAGCGCGAGTCGCTGCGGCAACCGGCGCTGCGAGATAAATTGCAGGCGGCGCTGGTGGCTCATTTGCAGCGTCCGGTGCAGATAGAGATGGAGGCCGGCGTGGCGCAGGATTCGCCCGCTTTGCGCGACCTGGCGCAGGCGCAGGCGCGGCAACGCTCCTTGGAGCAAATCGTCGTTAAGGACCCGCTGGCGCAAGCTTTGCTGGCGCAGTTCAAGACGGCGCGCATCGTCCCGGGCTCGATCCGCTCGCACTGAGCCGCACTGAGCGTTTCTTCCATCTATTTATTTATTGTTTTGATTCGTCGCGCTGTCACTGGCGAATGAGTTTTTTGAATTTGAACCGAGAGGAGTACGGCAATGATGAAGGGTCAACTGGCAGGTCTGATGAAGCAAGCTCAGGCCATGCAAGACAATTTGAAGAAGGCGCAAGAAGAGCTGGCCACCGTCGAGGTAGAAGGTCAGTCGGGCGCAGGCTTGGTCAAGGTCTTGATGACCTGCAAAAACGACGTCAAACGCGTCACCATCGATCCCAGCCTTTTGGCCGACGACAAGGACATGCTGGAAGACTTGGTCGCCGCCGCTTTCAATGACGCGGTGCGTCGCGCCGAAGAAGTCAGCTCGCAAAAAATGGGCAAGCTCACCGCCGGCATGCCCATGCCTCCCGGCATGAAGTTCCCGTTCTGACGCGATAGTTCTGATCGGTGACGGCACTCGAAACCTTGATTGAGGCGCTCAAGCGCCTGCCGGGCGTGGGCCAGAAGTCGGCGCAGCGCATGGCTTATCACCTTTTGCAGCATGACCGTGAGGGCGCGCAGCGCCTGTCGACGGCCTTGCAAGCGGCTGCCGAGCAGATCGGCCATTGCCGGCGCTGCCACACCTTCAGCGAAACGGAAATTTGCACTATCTGCGCCGACGTTTCGCGCGACCCCAAGCTGCTCTGTGTGGTGGAGTCACCTGCGGACCAAGCGGCCTTGGAGCGCAGCAATTCCTACCGCGGCTACTACTTCGTGCTTTTGGGGCGTATCAGTCCACTGGACGGGGTGGGCGTCGGCCAGATTGGGGCGGCCGAACTCTTGCAGCGCGCCGCAGAAACCGGCGTGGAAGAGGTGATTCTGGCTTGCAGCTTTACCGCTGAAGGCGAGGCCACCGCCCATGTCTTGGCCGAGGCTTTGCGCTCGCGCGGCCTGCGCTCAAGTCGTTTGGCGCGGGGTGTGCCGGTGGGCAGCGAATTGGAATATGTGGATTTGGGCACCATCGCCCATGCCCTGGTTGATCGGCGTTAGGCTGGGCGATTGTTCGGTGTTCGTGCGGGCTTCAGCCTTGCGGCTAAAGCCTCGTAATTTCAATTGACACTACTGGAGAAGCGATGACCATCGCCCATTTCTGCATCATCGCGGCCTGTATGCTGCCCATTGTTTGTGCCGGCCTGGCCAAGTCGAGCGGCTTCGGCCGTTCGCGCCGCGAAGGTGGCTACGACAACCATGATCCGCGCGCCTGGTTGGCCAAGCAATCGGGCCGTCAAGCACGGGCCAATGCCGCACAGGCCAATAGCTTTGAGGCGCTGCCGCTTTTCATTGCGGGCGTCTTGGTGGCGCACCAGTTGCAAGCACCGCAAGGCTGGGTCGATGGACTGGCCCTGGGTTTTATCGCGGCGCGTGTGGCCTATATCGCCGCCTACTTGGCCGACAAGGCGAGCCTGCGTTCCGCCATTTGGTTTGTCGGCGTGGCCTGCAGCGTGGGTTTGTTCTTCAGCGCGCACTGAGCGGGCCAATGAGCTCGCCCATGGGAATTGGGCGGCCGCCTGTAGACACGGCCCGATAAGCCTCTGCAGGCTTGACGCTTCAGCGCTTCATCATCTGACGGGCCGCCACGTTCGGATGCGATGCCGAGGCCACCACGGCCCGGCCGCCTGTCGGCTTGCGGCTGCTCTTGCTGGGCTTCGCGGCTGCAGGGGCGCTATTCGATTTGGCCAAGGTGACCCGCTTGCCGGCAGCGCTCGGTGCGGTGTAGACCACCAAGGTTTGGCCGGGCTTGAAGCTTGATTTGACTGCCACTTTGTTCCACTCGGCCACCTGAGCTGGGCTGACCCGGTAGCGGGCCGCGACAGTCGCCACGGTGTCATGCTTGCCCGCCTTCAGGCTCAGGCGGCGCAGGGGAGGGACGTCCGGCGCCAAGCTGATCGACGCGTGGTCGGCCAAATGTTCAGAGACATCTTCGATGCGATGGGCGGCACGCGGCACCAGCAAGGTGGAGCCTTGCTTGACCAACATCCGCGGCGGAATCTTGTTGATCTCGCGCAGCGAGCTTTCGCTCATGCCGACTTCTTTGGCCGCGGCTTGCGGGCTCATGGTCTTGGGCACGGTCCAGGCGGTCCAACTGGCCAAGGGACCGCGGTGGGCGGCCAAGGCCTGAGCAAAGGCGCGAGCATTGTCGTAGGGCAGCAGAATCTGGTTGGTGCCTGCCGCCAGCATCACCGGCTTGTTCATCTGCGGATTGAACTGCTTGAATTCGTCGACCTTCATGCCCGCCAGTCTCGCGGCCAGGTCCACGTCCATATCGCGGTCGAGATTGACGCTCAAAAAGTAGGGGTGATTGGCCGCCGGTGGCAGCGTCAGCGCAAACTTTTGAGGGGCCAGCACGATGTTTTTGACCGCCTGCAGCTTGGGCACGTAATAGCGGGTTTCATCGGGCATCTTCAGGCTCTCGTAATCGGTCGGCAAACCGGCCTTCTGATTGCGCGTGATGGCTTTTTGCACATTGCCCTGACCCCAGTTGTAGGCGGCCAAGGCCAGATGCCAGTCGCCAAACATCTTGTGCAAGCGGCCCAGATAGTCGAGGGCCGCGCGGGTCGAGGCCAGCACATCGCGGCGGTCATCACGGAAGATGTTTTGCTTCAGATCGAAATCGCGGCCGGTGGCGGGCACGAACTGCCACATGCCCGAAGCCTTGGCCGTGGACATGGCTTGCGGATTGAAGGCGCTTTCGATGAAGGGCAACAGGGCCAGTTCGGTGGGCATGCCGCGCTTTTCGACTTCTTCGATGATGTGGAAAAGATAGCGGCCGCCGCGGTCGGTCATGCGCTGCACATAGTCGGGGCGCGTGCTGTACCAAGTCTCGGCTTTGCGTACCCAGTCATTGTCCAGATCGTTCATGGCGAAACCCGCGCGCAAGCGCATCCACAAATCAGTTTGTGCTTCGGATTCGCTCAGTTCGATCTTGACGCCGGGTCGCAGACTGTCTTCCAGCAAAGGCAGGCCGGCAGTTTCTGTGTTGGTGCTTGCGGCCGCGACGGTGCTGCTTTCGGGCGCCGCTGGGTTCGCGATCCAAGTGCGGGGCAAAGCATTGCGTTCGGTGCTGGTCGCCAATTCTTGCGTGGGCGGTGTACTGGCGCAGGCGCCCAGCAGGGCACTCATCAGCAGCAGGCTCAGACGCCCAAGGGCGCGTGGCAACACGGGAGGCATGGTCAATTTCATCTGAATTCGTTCTTCCACTGCCGCAGGCGGGCGAAGACCTCGACCGCGCGTTCGGCGGTGTCGATGGCGGACGTTGAATGAGGGGCGTTTGAGGCCTGAGCCACGTCAGGTGCGGCCTGGGCGCTAGCGACAGCGCGCGCGACGGTTGCATGGTCGCAGCGCAAAAATGGGTTGATCTGCAACTCCAGCTCAAGCGTGGAGGGCAGAGTGGATAAATTCTGGCCGCGCTGGGTCTCGCACCATGCTTGATAACGCATCAGCTCAGCGTTATCTGGCTCCACCGCGCGAGCAAAGCGCAGATTGGACAAGGTGTATTCATGGGTGCAGCACACCCGTGTTGCGGCTGGCAAAGCCGCCAAACGCTGCAAAGAGGCATGCATCTGGGCCGGCGTGCCTTCAAACAAACGACCGCAGCCGCCGGAAAAAAGCGTGTCACCGCAAAACAGGATGGGCGCGCTATCGTCCTCTGGTTCTGGCAAGAAGAAGGCGATATGGCCGGCCGTATGGCCTGGCACATCCATCACCTCGAACTTCAGGCCAAGCAGTTCGACCTGTTCACCGCCATGACAGGGCGTGCAGTCCACCGGCATGGTTTCAAGTGCTGGGGCGAAGATCGGGCCTTGTAGCACCGGCAGCAGTTCTTTCAGGCCGCCGACATGGTCGGCATGGTGGTGCGTCACTAGAATGCCGCTCAGCTGCAGCGAATGATCGGCCAAGAATTTCAGGACCGGCTGCGCATCACCGGGGTCGACCACCAAGGCATTGCGGCCATCGTGCAAGATCCAGATGTAGTTGTCCGCAAAGGCGGCGATCGCCTCGAGCTTCATGCAGCCAAGTCCAGACCCGAATTCATGCCCAATTTCATGCGTCCATGCCCATGCCAGGTGAAGCGTCGATTATAGAGTTGGCATCGTGGCTGCAGACCCCGCCCGGGCGCTATTTGCTCGAATGGGAGCAGGCTCGGCTGGATGCGGTCGTGGTGGACTTGTTTGGCTTTCATGCCTTGCAACTCGGCCTGCCCGAGTTAGCCGGCTTGCAAGCCAATCGCATGCCCCACCGTTGGCTGGCTCTCGACAGAACCGAGCGTTATTCCAAAACCGCACTGACAGGGCCAGGTCTTGCCTTGTTCTGCGAGTTTGACGCGCTGCCATTTGAGAGCGCCAGTCTCGATCTGGTGGTCCTGCCGCATGCCTTGGAGTTAGCCTCCGATCCGCATCAGCTGCTGCGCGAGGCGGAACGGGTGCTGAGGCCCGAGGGGCGCTTGGTCATCTTGGGCTTGAATCCGGCGAGCAGTTGGGGGCTCAGGCAAAATCTGGGGCGAAATCTTCCAGGTCGGCCGAAACCTTTCCTGCCACAGGACGGCGAATTCATGGCTTATTGGCGCTTGCGCGACTGGTTGCGCTTGTTGAGCTTCGAGGTCGAGGCTGCGCAATTTGGCTGTTACCGGCCGCCCTTGCGCTCTGAGGCCTGGCTGGCGCGCTGGTCCTGGATCGAGCCCATCGGTGCGCGCTGGTGGCCGGTTCTGGGGGCGGTTTATTTCATCCAGGCGGTCAAGCGCGTACATGGCATGCGTTTGGTCGGGCTTGAAAAGTCTCGCAAGCCGGTGCGGGGCGCGGCCCCAGCGGTGGCGGTTCAGAGTCATCACCATGCAGGGCACCATGCGCGACATCACACACAACAACACAAAGAACAAGGTTCATGAATCAAGCGACGAATACGACCGGCCCCGAAGGTGCTACCCCCAAGATCGCCAAGCCAGTGGTGGTGATCTACACCGATGGCGCTTGCAAGGGCAACCCAGGCCCAGGCGGCTGGGGGGCTTGGCTGAGTAGCGCCGGCCACGAGAAAGAGTTGTTTGGGGGTGAAGCTAACACCACCAACAATCGCATGGAGCTGACCGCGGTGATCGAGGCGCTGGCTTCTTTGAAGAGAACCTGCCAGATCACGGTCTTCACCGACAGCGAATATGTGCGCAAAGGCATGACCGAGTGGATGAGCGGCTGGCAGCGGCGCGGCTGGAAAACGGCGGACAACAAGCCGGTCAAGAACGCCGACCTTTGGCAGCGCTTGGACGCGCTGCGCAAGCTGCATCAGGTGGAATGGCGCTGGGTCAAGGGCCATGCGGGCGACCCTGGCAATGAACGGGCGGATGCCTTGGCCAATAAGGGCGTGGCGGCGGCGGGTCGTTGAAGCACTTGGGTCTACTTGGGAGGCTTCGGGTTTGCGCCGGGCAAGGAGTTTTGTGCGCTGTGCGAGCAGCGGCCGTCGTCTGAGGATCTGAAAACGTCATTCAGACCTTTTCAAGCCGCGGGCATCGCCCTCAATCGAAGGAAATGAGCCGGCAGGCGCTAGAGTGCCCGCTCGGAGACCTGCATGACATTCAAGAAAAAATTCCATACCGTCGGAGCGCTGGCCGCTCTTGTGGCACTCAGCGCCGGCGCCTATTGGTGGCAGCATCGGCCCGTCAACGCGATGACCGGTACGGCGGCGGAAGCGAAGCCCAGCGCTGGGCAGGTAGCCCCTGGAAAGGGTGCAAACGCAGCGTCCGGCAAAGGGCCGCAAGCGAATGGCCCAGTGCCGGTGGAGGTGGGCACGGTGGAGTCAGTGTCCTTGCCGGATGACGCGCAGACCGTCGGCACCTTGAAAGCGCGTCAATCGGCGCTGCTCAAGCCCGAGGTCAGCGGTCGCATCGTCAAGCTGGGTTTCACCGACGGTCAACGCGTGCGTCAAGGTCAGGTGCTGGTGCAGCTGGATGACAGCTTGCAAGCCGCACAATTGCAGCAGGCCGAAGCGCAAGCCAGCATTGCGCGCAGCAATCTGAAGCGCAACAAGGAATTGCTGGCCCAGAGCTTTGTCAGTGCGAGCGCGGTGGATCAAGCCCAATCCGCGCTGGAGGTGGCCGAGGCCCAGGTTGCCCTGAGCCGGGCGCAGCAGAGTCGCATGCAAGTGCGCGCGCCCTTCGACGGTGTGATGGGCATTCGCTCGGTCAGCGTCGGCGACTATGTCAAAGACGGCAGTGATCTGGTCAGCATCGAAGATGCCTCTTCGATGTGGGTGGACTTTCGACTGCCGGAGCGTTTTGTCCCGCGCCTGAAGATCGGCCAAGCGGTCGATGTGGCGATGGATGCCTTGCCGGGCCGCAGCTTCAAGGCGCAAATTGAGGCTCTGGACACCCAACTCGAAGCGAACGGTCGTTCGCTGCTGGTGCGGGCGCGACTTCCGGCCAATGTCGCAGCTCAGGGTGAGCTGCGCTCCGGCTTGTTTGCTCGGGTGAGTGTCCTGCTGGCCACACACCAAAACGCCTTGTTGGTGCCCGAGGAAGCCTTGGTGCCCCAAGGTGGGCAGCAGTACATCATCAAGCTTGCAGGAGAGGCAAGTGCGCCGACCGCGCAGCGCATCGAGGCCAAGCTGGGCCTGCGCCTGCCGGGCAAGGTGGAAATTTTGTCGGGCCTGAAGGCGGGTGACCGGGTCGTCACCGCAGGTCAGGCCAAGCTGATGCGCGGCGAGGGTCAAGCGCTGAAGATCATCGACGTGGACAAGCAGGGCGCGGCTCGTGCTGGCTTGGGCGCCAACCCAGCGGTGCTGGGCGCTTCGGCGGCGAGCCGCTGAGAGGCCTGCAATGAAGATTTCTGAAACCTCCATCCGCCGGCCGGTCTTTGCGACGGTGATGTCGCTGCTTTTGGTGCTGGTGGGCATCGTGGCCTTTGGTCGCTTGGCCCTGCGTGAGTACCCGCGCATCGACGAGCCGGTGGTGACGGTCAGCACCCGCTTGGTTGGCGCTTCCAGCGAGGTGATTGAAGGCCAGATCACCAAGCCTTTGGAAGACTCGATCGCGGGCATCGATGGCGTGGAGGTGCTGACCTCCAGTTCGCGCACCGAGTCCAGCCAGATTACCGCGCGCTTCAAACTGGAGAAAAATCCCGACGACGCTGCCGCCGATGTGCGCGACCGCGTCGCCCGGGTGCGCGGCCGGCTGCCCGATGCGGCCGATGAGCCGGTGGTGGCCAAGGTGGAGGCCGACGCCCAGCCGACCATCTGGATTGCTTTCTCCAGCGAGACCCTGAGCCCGCTGGAGATCACCGATTTGGTCAATCGCGTGGTGAAGCCGCGCTTGCAGACGATTCCCGGTGTGGCCGATGTGCAAACCGGCGGTGACCGCAAATATGCCATGCGCGTCTGGCTGGATGCGGATCGCCTGGCGGCCTACAAACTGACGGTGCAGGATGTCGAAGACGCCTTGCGCAAGCAGAACCTGGAGGTGCCGGCCGGCCGCATCGAGAGCCAGCAGCGCGAATTCAGCGTGACGGCGCGCACCGACCTGAACACGGTGGCCGAGTTCTCCGAAGTGATGATCAGGCAAACCGGCGGTTTCGCGGTGCGCTTGAAGGATGTGGCTCGCATCGAAGAGGCGGCATCCAGCGAGCGCTCGCGGGTGCGCTTGAATGGGGTGTTATCGGTGTCTTTGGGCGTGGTGCGTCAAGCCACGGCCAACCCGCTGGAGGTGTCGGAAGCGGTGCGCGAGATGATGCCCAAGCTGCAGGCCGACCTGCCGGACAGCATCAAGGTTTTGCCCGCCAACGACAACTCGGTTTTCATTGATCGTTCGATTAAGTCGGTGTACCACACCATTGGCGAGGCCGTGGTCTTGGTGGCGTTGGTGGTGTTTGTCTTCCTGCGCACCCTGCGGGCTTCCATCATTCCGCTGTTGACGATTCCGATCAGCTTGATCGGCTCCTTCGCGCTGATGGCCGCCGCCGGCTTCACCGTCAACACGCTGACCTTGCTGGCCTTGGTGCTGGCCATCGGCCTGGTGGTGGACGATGCCATCGTGGTGCTGGAGAACATCTTCCGCCATATCGAGGAGGGGCTGGAGCCCTTTCAGGCGGCGCTGAAGGGCGCCAAGGAAATTGCCTTCGCTGTCTTGGCCATGACGATGACCTTGGCGGCGGTGTTCGCGCCGCTGGCTTTCACGCCGGGGCGCACGGGGCGATTGTTTGTCGAGTTCGCCTTGACGCTAGCTGGCGCTGTGATCGTTTCCGGCTTTGTGGCGCTGACGCTAACGCCCATGATGTGCAGCAAGCTCTTGCGCCATAACGCCAAGCCCAGCCGCTTTGATCGTGGCATGGAGCGGGTGCTGGTGTGGATCAGCGAGCGCTATGCCGCCGCGCTGCGTTTTGCCTTGCGGGCACGTTGGTTGGTGGTGCTCGTGATGCTGGCCTCGGGCGGTGCGAGTTGGTGGCTATTCACCACCACCAAGTCGGAATTGGCGCCCATGGAAGACCGTGGCGTCATCGTGATGCCCATCAGCGCGCCGGATGGCTCCACCTTGGCTTTCACCGCGCGCTATCTGGATGCAGTGGACCGCATCGCGGCGCAATACCCGGAGTTTGACCGCGCCTTTTTGTTCTCGGGTGGTGGCGGCGTGTCTTCGGGCCTGGCGATCTTGCGCACCGTGGATTGGTCGGACCGCACTCGCTCAACTCAAGAGATCGCCCGCAAGATGCTGCCTCAAGTGAGCATGCTGCCGGGCGTGCAGGCTTTCCCGACCACGCCGGCCAGTCTGGGCCAGGGCTTTACTGCACGGCCGGTCAACTTCGTGGTGGTCACCAGCGACAGCTATGCCAATTTGGCCAAGGTGACGCAGGCCATGATGGCCGAGATGGGCAAGAACCCCGGCTTGATCCAGCCTGACAATGATTTGCGCCTGAACAAGCCCGAGCTGTACATGGCGGTGGATCGTGAACGCGCCGCCGATCTGGGCGTGCCGGTGGACCAGATTGCGCGCACGGTGGAGACCATGCTGGGCAGTCGCGCGGTCACGCGTTACAAGCGGGGTGCTGATCAATACGATGTGCTGGTGCAAACCGAGGCGGCCAGCCGCAGTACGCCGGAGCAGATTGAAAAACTGTTTGTGCGTGGCCGCGGCGACACCATGGTGCCGCTGTCTAGCCTGGTCAAAGTGGAAGAGGCGGTCAGCCCGCGCGAATTGAATCACTTCAACCAGCGGCGCTCGGTGACGCTGTCCGCCAACTTGGCCCCGGGCTACGCCCTGGGTGAAGCCCTGGCCTTCATGGACAAGACCGCCGCCAAGGTGCTGCCGGTGGGCTATGCCACCGAGTTGAACGGCGTGTCGCGCGAGTACAAGTCCAGCAGCGGCGCGCTGGGCCTGGTGTTTGTGTTGGCACTTCTGTTCATCTTTTTGGTCTTGTCGGCGCAGTTCGAGAGTTTTATCGACCCTTTTGTGATCATGCTCTCGGTGCCCCTGTCGATGGTGGGTGCGCTGGCGGCCTTGCAATGGTCGGGCGGCACGCTCAACGTCTACTCGCAGATCGGCTTGATCACGCTGGTGGGCCTGATCACCAAGCATGGCATTTTGATTGTGGAGTTCAGTAATCAACTGCGCCAGCAAGGCCGCGAGGTCAAGGAAGCCGTGATCGAAGCTGCGGCCTTGCGTCTGCGTCCCATCTTGATGACCACCGGAGCGATGGTGCTGGGCGCCTTGCCCTTGGCCTTGGCCACGGGCGCCGGTGCCGAGAGCCGCCAGCAAATTGGCTGGGTCATCGTGGGCGGCATGAGCTTGGGTACCTTGCTCACCATTTTTGTGGTGCCGACCATGTACACCTTGTTTGCTCGCAAGGGGATTCCAGGCGAGATCACCACGCCGGCCTTGCCCGAGGTGCAAGCTTAGCGCGCAGGCAAAGTGTGCTGGGCCTGGGCCTAAAATGCGGCGCAAAACCTGGGAACATCAGATGAGCATCAAAAGCGACAAGTGGATCCGCCGCATGGCCGAACAGCACGGCATGATCGAGCCCTTTGAGCCGGGCCAAATTCGTGCCAACGCCGCCGGCGAGAAGATCGTCAGCTACGGCACCTCCAGCTACGGCTACGACATTCGCTGCGCGCCCGAGTTCAAGGTCTTCACCAATGTCTACAGCTCTATCGTCGACCCGAAAAATTTCGACGATAAGAGTTTTGTCGATATGGAAGGCGACTTCTGCATCATCCCTCCCAACAGCTTCTGCTTGGCTCGCACGGTCGAGTACTTCCGCATTCCGCGCAATGTGCTGACGGTGTGCTTGGGCAAGAGCACCTATGCGCGCTGCGGCATCATCGTCAACGTCACGCCCTTTGAGCCCGAGTGGGAAGGCTATGTGACGCTGGAGTTCAGCAACACCACGCCGCTGCCAGCCAAGATCTACGCTGGCGAGGGCTGCGCCCAGGTGCTGTTCTTTGAAAGTGACGAGGTCTGCGAGACCAGCTACAAAGACCGCGGCGGCAAGTACCAGGGGCAGCGTGGCGTGACCCTGCCCAAGACTTGATCTTTGGGGTGCTCCCAAAACTTGAACTGAATCAGCGGGTGAAAGGCCTGCTTTTTCCGATTTAAGTTTTCGCCTCGGCCGGCAAGATGGCGCCATCTCCCGTCCTTGCCGAGGTTGTCATGAACAAGGTCTACCATCTGCTCCCCAATCCGCAGCTGAACGCGCCGGTCTTTTTTGATCTGCGCGAACAGGGCGGGCCCGACTATTTGCTGGGCGGCTGCGCATTGGACCCTTCGCTGCGCCCTCAAACGAGCGTCGATCTGGGTTCTTTGCTGGTGGGTCCAGTGGATGGCTCCGAACTGCAGCGCTTTCAGCAGCTGATGCAGATGGAGGGTCAGGTCTTGCAGCCCACCCGCATGATGTACGACCGGCTCTATGCTTGCGAGCGTTTGGCGGTAGGGCATGCCAGTTCCAACTTGGTTTTGCGCGACCTGGCTTTGAAGCTGTTCAACAGCTACCAACAAGCCGGCGAGTGGATCGGTTTGGCACACTGAAGCCCGTGCCTCTTCCTTGGGCTTCCAGCCCAGTGACTTCAAGCCCTCGTTCCGCGAGGGCTTTGTCGTTTTGGGGCCTGTGCGTGATCAGAGCGCCGTCAGCCAGTCGCAGCGCAGTCGGCCGCTGTGGTGCAGACGCAGACGCCATTGGGCATAAAAGCCCGGCAACATGAAGCCGGCCGGGCATAGCGGCAAGAAGATCCAAGCGTGAATCAGCAAGAGCGCCGGCAATGCCACCCAACCCAAGACCCAAGCGGTCAGCACCAAGTCCCAGGCATGCAGTTCCACCGGGTGGCGGCGACCATGCAAAAACAGCCAGCGTTTGATCGAAGTCAGTTGAATCAAAGACATGATGCACTCCCGCTGGAGCGGCTCTCACCTGTTGCGATGTAAGCTTCGCGTCAGTTGATTTATCGGCGATCTTCAGCCAAAACGCCAGCGCTTTTGGCAGCCTTTGTGCTTTTTTTGAGCCTTGTGTTTTCTATTGCTTTTGCAAGCTCACGGGCTGCTCAAGGCGAGCAGCCCAAATGATGGATCTGTATGCAATATGTTCTGGTCAGTGCCTGTTTGCTCGGCCATGCGGTTCGCTATGACGGGCTGGACAATGCCAGCCAGCACCCGGTTTTGCTTCAATGGCTGCAGGAGGGCCGGGTCTTGCCCTTTTGCCCTGAGGTGAGTGGCGGACTGCCAACACCCAGGCCGGCGGCGGAGATCGAGGCCGCCGAGTCCGCACTTGAGGGCTTAGGCGCCGCACAGCCTGCGCTTGGCGGGGGCGAAGGCGTGCTGAAGGGCGCGCGTCGCGTCATCACCTTGCAAGGTGACGATGTCAGCCAGGCCTTTGTTCATGGAGCACAACAAGGCCTGGCCCTCGCGCAAGCGCGCGGCATCCGCCTTGCGGTCATGAAAGACGGCAGCCCATCCTGCGGCAGCACGCGAATCTATGACGGCTCTTTCGCTTCGGTTCGTATCCCAGGTGCGGGTGTGGCTGCCGCCTTGCAGCGCAGTGCGGGTATCGAGGTCTTTGCTGAAACGCAATGGGACCTGGCAAAGGCCGCTTTGGATCGTCTGGAAACACTCGATGGCGAGGTCTCACAAAGGAGCGACACTGGCGAATCGACAAGCTGAGCTACGGTTTGTTCCATGGCGGGAAGAGGTGCGATGACGCTCATGCAAGAAGGACCTGCGAACCCACTCGGGCTGGAGCCGCGTATCGCCCAACGCCAAGCCCATTTGCACGCCTTGCAGGCCATGGAGCATGGCAAGGTGGTCAGCGCGGCCGAGGCTGTTGCCTTGATCCATGACGGTGATTGCCTCGCTACTTCGGGCTTTGTGGGTATCGGCTTCGCTGAGAGCTTGGCGGTGGCTTTGGAGGCGCAGTTTCTGCAAAGCGGTCGGCCGCGCAATCTGAGTCTGGTGTATGCAGCCGGACAAGGTGACGGCAAATCTCGTGGGCTCAACCATCTGGGCCATGCGGGGCTTTTGCGGCGCGTGGTGGGCGGGCATTGGGGCTTGGTGCCGGCCTTGCAAAAGCTGGCTTTGGCCGGTGAGATCGAAGCCTGGAACCTGCCCCAAGGCGTGATCAGCCAGCTCTACCGCGATATTGCGGCGGGCAAGCCGGGTCATTTGAGCCGGGTGGGTTTGGATACTTTCGTCGACCCTCGCTTGGGTGGTGGCGCGGTGAACGCGCGCAGTACTGAGGCTTTGGTGCGCTTGATGAGCATCGATGGCGAGGACTTTCTTTTTTACAAGACCTTCCCCATCGATGTGGCTTTTGTGCGCGGCACGACCGCTGATGCCGACGGCAACGTCACCATGGAGCGCGAGGCGCTGACCTTGGATTCGCTGGCCATGGCCATGGCCGCACGTAATAGCGGTGGCATCGTGATCGCGCAGGTGGAACGCTTGGCCGAGCGCGGCAGCCTGAACCCGCGGCAGGTCAAGATCCCCTGCATCTTGGTGGACGCGGTGGTCGTCGCCGACAAGCCCGAGCATCATATGCAGACCTTTGCCGAGCCCTACAGCCCGGCCTTTGCCGCTGAGTTGCGTGTGCCTTTGAGCGCTGTGGCGCCGCTGGCCATGAGTGCTCGCAAGCACATTGCCCGCCGCGCCGCGCTGGAATTGCGCAGCCATGATGTGGTGAACCTGGGCATAGGCATGCCCGAGGGCGTGGCAGCCGTTGCGGCCGAAGAGCACATCATCGATTTGATCACCCTGACGGCCGAGGCCGGCGTGATCGGCGGCATCCCGGCCGGTGGTTTGAATTTCGGCGCGGCAGTCAACACTCAGGCGGTGATCGATCAGCCCTATCAGTTCGATTTCTATGACGGCGGCGGCCTCGACTTGGCGGTCTTGGGGCTGGCGCAAGCCGATGCCCAGGGCAACGTCAACGTCAGCCGTTTTGGCTATCGCTTGGCCGGTGCGGGCGGCTTCATCAACATCAGCCAGAACGCCAAACGCTTGATCTTTGTCGGCAGTTTTTTGAGCGAAGGGGCTCCTAAGTTTTTGGCCCAGGTGGAGCAGCGCAGTTTCTCCGGCCGTGAGGCCTTGCGGCGCGGGCAGCAAGTGCTTTATGTGACCGAGCGCTGCGTGCTCGAGTTGCAGCCTCAAGGTTTGCTTCTGAAAGAGTTGGCGCCAGGCCTGGATCTGCAACGCGATGTCTTGGACCTGATGGGCTTTCGGCCATGGATGCCTGAGCCGCCTCAGCCCATGCCCGCCAGCGTCTTTGAAGAGGGCCTGATGGGCCTGAGGGCCCGCTTGTTGATGCTGCCATTGGCGGATCGCATCAGCTATGACGTGGCCACGCGCCAGCTTTTTCTTAATCTCGAACGCATGAGTGTTCGCTCGCTTGATGATGTGGAAGCGATTCGTGGAGAGGTCGAGCGACGTTTGGCGCCGCTGGGTCAGCGGGTCTGGTGCGTCGTCAATTACGACCATTTCCATCTCGACCCGCAGGTGGCCGATGCTTATGCAGCCATGGTGCGTGAACTCAGTGAGCGCTATTACGAGAACGTCACCCGCTATGGCAAAGCGGGCTTCAATCGAAGCCTGCTCGGCGCCGCTTTGAAGGCGCGCGGCATGGCGCCGCATTTGTTCGACTCAGCCCAGCAGGCCTTGCTGGAGGTCAAAGGCCCGGTTTGAGGGCAGGCTTTTGGCTTGGTGTGGCCAGTTCAGCGCAGCCGGTGGAAGCTCAGCTGATCGAACAAGAGTTCGCCCATGGCTGGGCGCTGGTGTTCGCTGAGGATCTCGACCAAGCCCATCGAGGCCCAATGTTTGAATTCACGCGCCGCTCGGTCAAAGACCCAAGGGTTCTCCAAGCTGCTGCCGGCGTTGGGCAGATCGGTCGGCAGACCCATTTGTGAGTCCAGATAGACGTCGCGAGCAAGCGTATGCATAGGGTCACCTTTTTAATGATGCGCAGGCCTGTAACGAAAGCCACGCGGTCTTGATGGGCGAAATTGCGAAATTGCGAAACTGCGCTACAGGGCGAGCAGTGCTTAGATCAGCAGCGTGCGGCCATTACAGCGGCAGCAAAACGCAGCGCACCCAAACTTTGCGCTGGGCAAAGCTCTCGAAACTGCTCAAGAACTCGGCCGCTGGGCTGTCGGTGCCTAGATATTCAAAACCGTTGACGTCGACCATGGCCGTCAGAGACTCGGACCAGGCACGGCGCAGCTGAGCGCTGAAGGGCTGGATGCCATGGCCCTCGTCCAGCAGCAGCTTGAGTTGGTAGCGCGCGGCCGAGAGCGGAAATTCGGCATTGGTCAGAATTTGCAGGCCGCCTTTGCTGACATTGGCGACCACGCCGGCATGTCCCTCGAGATCCTGCTCGGGCTTGAAGACCCACACCGGCATTTGCTCTCTTTCGACCGGGATCAGGAAGAACTCGACCCGTTGGTCCTTGCGTTTGTCTGTCGTTGCTTGTTGGTTCACGAGAGGTCCAGCTTGACTGAGAGTGGCGATATGCAGACCCCATTGGGCACTGCGCAGATGAACTGCGCGTGACAGTCTTCACTCCGCAGTCGAGGCCCTCAGTCCCCTGTGCCGTGGTTTCTTGTGGATTTGTCTCTCAACAAAAAACAAGAAAGCAAATGGCCGACAAACGTGCGTTATTTCGCCGACAAAAAGGCCGGCAGGTACTAATCTGCATGTGTCCGTTTCTCGTGCTTTTTTGTTTCACAGCTCGGAGAGAAGATCATGTCCCTGGATATCAACAAAACCGAACAATCCTGGTTTGAGCCCATTTGGGTGCGGATTCCGGTGGTGCTGCTGCTCGGCTTGCTGGGTATTTTGGGACTGCAACTGATCATGGACTGGCTGTCGCGGGCGATCTGAAGTCGCCCAATTCGAGCGCGCGCCTCAAGGCGGGGCGCTGCCGGCGAAGCTGCCGGGATAGGTGCCGGGATAGGTGCCCGGCAAGAGGATGCTGCGATCCACAGTCTCGATTTGGGTATGGCCGCAAAACGCCATGCTCAGGTCGAGCTCCTTGTGAATGATCTCCAGCGCCTTGCTCACGCCGGCTTCGCCCATGGCACCCAGGCCATATAAAAAGGCGCGGCCGATATAGCAGCCCCGCGCACCTAGCGCTCTGGCTTTGAGCACGTCTTGGCCGGAGCGAATGCCGCCGTCCATATGCACTTCGATTTGGGAGCCGACGGCCTCAACAATGCGTGGCAGCGCATGGATGCTGGATTCGGCCCCGTCGAGCTGGCGGCCGCCATGGTTGCTGACGATCAAAGCGTCAGCGCCTGAGTCCACCGCCAAGCGTGCGTCCTCCACGTCTTGAATGCCCTTCAAAATCAGCTTGCCGCCCCAGCGTTTTTTGATCCACTCGACATCGCCCCAGTTCAGCTGCGGGTCGAACTGCTTGGCTGTCCACTCGGACAGCGAGCCCATGTTCTCCACGCCTTTGACATGGCCGACGATATTGCCGAACTGCCGTCTGGGCGTGCCCAACATGCCCAAACACCAGCGCGGCTTGCCCATCAGGTTGATCAGATTGGCCAAGGTCGGCTTGGGCGGCGCAGACAAGCCGTTCTTGATGTCTTTGTGGCGCTGACCCAGGATTTGCAGGTCCAGGGTCAAAACCAAGGCGCCGCAGCGCGCCGCACGGGCGCGCTCAATCAAGCGCTCGATGAAGTCGCGATCGCGCATCACATAGAGCTGGAACCAGAAGGGCGCCTTTGTGTGCGCGGCAATGTCCTCGATCGAGCAGATGCTCATGGTCGACAAGGTGAAGGGGATGCCGAACTTCTCAGCGGCGCGGGCCGCCAAGATCTCGCCATCGGCGTGTTGCATGCCGGTCAAGCCGGTCGGCGCAATCGCCACCGGCATGGCCACCGGCACGCCGACCATCTGCGTGGCGGTGGAGCGGTTCGTCATATTCACCGCCACTCGCTGGCGCAACTTGATGGCCTGGAAGTCCGCGCTGTTGGCGCGGTAGGTGCTCTCGGTCCAAGAGCCTGAGTCCGCATAGTCGTAGAACATGCGAGGCACGCGTTTCTTCGCCAAAACGCGCAGGTCTTCGATGCAGGTGATCACGGGCATGCAAGCCTCTCCACAAGCTGTTGTTCAATGCAAAGCGATGCTTGGCATGCTAGTGGAGTCGCAGCCGAATGGATTGAAAGCGGGCTGAAAAACGAGCAAGAAATTGCCTCGCAACATTCGGTGATGGGCTGGCTACACTGGCACGCATGCCAGACGCTGACTTCTCTTCTGTCCCCAAGGCCACCAGCCTTGAGTCGACGATGCCGCCCGTTCAGAAGCATGCGCTGGCCTGGCGTGTGCTGTGGCTGCTGGCGGGCCTGGCCAGTTTGGTGCTGGGCATCATCGGCATCTTTGTGCCGCTTTTGCCGACCACGCCTTTTGTCTTGCTGGCCGCCTTTTGCTTTTCGCGCGGCAGCACGCGTTGCGAGCGCTGGTTGCTGGAACACCGCGTTTTTGGCCCGATGGTGCGCGACTGGCGCGCTACCCGCGCCGTGCCGCTGCGGGCCAAGCAGTTGGCGAGCGTGATGATGGCTTTTGGCTCCATCACGGCGGCCTACAAAATGCCTCTGCAATGGGCTTGGCTGCCCGCGGCTTGCTGTGCCTGTGTGGCTTGGTGGTTATGGAGCTTGCCGACTCGCAAACCTTGAGCCAAGGCTGAAGCTCAGCCTGCGGTGCCATCCACGGGCAGGCGCAATCGCACACACAAGCCGTGCTCGCAAGGGGGCAATTCGATGCTGCCGTTCATGCGCTGCATCAGGTTTTGCACGATGTACATGCCCAGGCCTGAGCCTCCCTTGCCTCGCTTGGTGGTGAAGAAGGGTTCGAACATGCGGGCTCGCACCTCGGCGCTGGCACCCACGCCGTCGTCGGCAATGTCCATGACGATCTGCCGCCCCTCCAACCTCGCTTGGATGTGGATGCTGCCGCCGCGCCGGCCTTCGAAGGCGTGATTGATGCAGTTCATCACCAGGTTCGACAGCACCTGGGTCAGCAAGCCCGAGGCCATGCGCAGCTCAAACTCAGGATCAATCGCAACGCTGACACTGACCGAGGCTTTGCGAAGCACCGGGCTCAAGACCGAGAGCACGCTGTGCACATACTCGGCCAACTTGAAATCACTGACCGCTTCAGAGGCCTGGTCGACCGCCACTTTTTTGAAGTCGCCAATCAAACCGGCCGCCCGTTCCAAATTGCGCTCGACCAAGGGCACGCCCGCGCTCAGCCGCGCCGCCAGTTGTTGCAATTCAATGCGACTGACTTTCTCGCTGGCCAGGAGCTGGGTGAGACGCTTGGCGACATCGCTCAAGCTGGAGGCAGCTGTGACCGCCACACCAATCGGCGTGTTGACCTCATGGGCCACGCCCGCGACCAGTCGACCCAGCGCGTCGGCTTTTTCCTGTTCCATTAGCGCTTGGGTCTGTTGTGACAGCGCCAGATCGTGCCCCAGCAAGAGCCGCTCGTAGATGCGGGCCAGGTGGTTGGCATGAAACTGGTCCAGCTTGGACCAGGCGCGTATCTGCTTGCTTTGCACCAGCCACAGCACCGCTCGCAACTGCTGCTGCACAAACAAGGGAATCTCAATGCGGGAGCAGGCCGGGGCTATCCCGCGGACCCCGCTGATCTCGTTGGCCCCGCTGATCTTGCTCAGTTCGCTGCCGCAGGGATGCAGGCGCAGATCACCGAGAACGAGGGGCTCGCGCTGCTGCATCAGCAAGCGCAGATAGTCGGGCTGCTCGCGGCTGTTCAAGCGGGGTGTGGTGAGGGGCTGGGCCTCGGTCTTAGTCTTGGCTTGCTGCAAGTCGAAGCTGCCGGGCTCTTCATCGGCCCACCAGAACAGCACCTCATCCAGCGACAAAATCTCGCGGACCTTGTCTCCCAACTCCTGGGTGGCGAGCAGCAATTCCTCGCGGCTGTTCAAAGGCCATTGCTGGTTTGACAGTTCCAGCAACATGACCTCGGGCGGCTTGCGCGACAAGTCGTAATGCGCCAGCTTGGACAGGCGCTCGGGCAGGCCGAGTTGCTGGGCCTCGGTCTGCAGGTTCAAGTGTTGCCATAGGTGCTGCAGCGCGCTGTTCAAATTCCCCTGGGCTTGCAGCAGCTGGGCTAGTTGCAGATGGGCACGGCTTTCTTGGGTGCGCGATTGGATGCGCTGCGCCTGATCCAAAGCGAACTGCGCACAGCGCAAGGCCTCGGTGGCATTGCCTTGAGTCCAGGCGATTTCGGTGAGGGTTTGGCTGGCCATGCTTTCCAGCCAAGCGTGGTTCAAATGAGCGGCCAGCTGCAGGGCCAGACGGCATTGCTGCGCCGCCAGCTCCATCTGACCTCGCTCTTTGGCGGTGCGCGCGAGCTGCCAATAGGCCTCGGCCTCGAATTCCCGGTGCCCGCCTCGAATCGCAGCCGCCATGCCTTGGCGGAACTGTTGTTCGGCCTCTTCAATCTGGGCATTTTCAAAGTTGCCAACGCCCAAATTGATGGCCAGCTTGGCTTCCAGGTAGCTGTCTTCAAGATTCGCAAGCAGCAGCGCTGCATCGCGATGAAAACGCCTGCCCTTGTCCCAAGCCCCCAGGGCATAGTGGATCTGGCCCAGGCCGATGCGAGCCGCTACGCCGATTCGTAGATCACCCGCCAAGACCGCCAGATCGACCGCTCGCGACCATTTTTCGGCGGCTTCTAGATAGTCGCCATGCTGATAGGAAATCCGGCCCAAGGCTTCCAGCAATCGCGCCGATTGTTCATGCAAGCCGGCTTGGGTGGCTTGCTGCTGGGCCATGCCCAGCGCACCCCGCAGTTGCGCGCCGCGGCCGCGGTGTTCCAGCAGATTGAAGTGGGCGTAAAGGGTGTCGAAGGCCAGATCCATTTGACCCGCCTGCCTGGCACTCGCCTCCAGCCTTTCGTACAGGCGAAGTGCCTGGCGAGGGTGGCGCTGCGCGACCCGAGCCAAACGACTCAGCCATGCAGACTTCGGTTCGTGCACATGGGGGGCGGAGGGGAGCACTCAATGCCTCTCTAGGGATCGGGGCCATTTGGGCACCCTGGGCAAGGATAGCGGCGCGCTTCAACGCTGTCTGCCGGGTTTGTCGCGAGACTGTCGCGATTTCGCTGCGGCCCTGGCTGGGGACGTGGGCGGAGCTTAGAACAGCGGCAGGTTCTGCGGGCGTTCGCTGGCCGGCAGGGGCTTGGTGCTCGCGCTGCTACCTGCCTTGCGCCGCTTGGGAGCCGCCTCAGGCGCCCCCGGCCGACTCAAGCCGCCCACGCGTACACCCAGCAGTCGAATCCTTTTGTCCAGAGCGACGCGCTTCAAGCAGGCGCCAGCCGCGCGGCGTATGGCTTGGGCGTCTTGGGTGGGCGTATCCAGCGTCAGGTCGCGGGTGACGGTATGAAAGCCTTCGAAGCGCAACTTCAGGCCAATGGTTCGGCCTTGGTAGCCTTTGCGTATCAGATCGCCGGCCAGTTGTTCGCACAGGCGGGTGAAGATCTGGCTCAACTCGGCGCGGTCATGCACCGCGTGCAGATCGCGCTCGAAGGTGGTTTCCCGGCTGATGCTGACCGGCTCGCTATAGGTCACCACCGGGCGCTTGTCGCGGCCATGCGCGGCCTCGTGCAACCAGGCGCCAAAGCTCTTGCCGAATTGCGCGATCAGCATCAAAGGGTCGGCCGCCGCCAACTGCTCGACGGTTTCTATCCCCAAAGCTTGCAGCTTGGCCGCTGCTTTGGGGCCGATGCCATTGACCTTGCGCACGCCCAGCGGCCAGATGCGCTCAGGGATGTCGGACTCCAGCAACAAGGTGATGCCGTCGGGCTTGTCCAGCTCAGAGGCAATCTTGGACAGCAGCTTGTTGGGCGTGATGCCAATCGAGCAGGTCAAGCCCGTGGCGCGCAAGACCGAGTTTTTGATTTCGCGAGCAATGGCGCGCACGCCCCCCAGCGGGTCGTGCCCGACCGGTTCGCGGATGCCCGGTACCTCGCTGAGGTCGATATAGATCTCGTCGATGCCCCGGTCTTCAATCACCGGTGCCAGCTCGGCCACCGCCGCCTTGAACAGGCGCGAGTAGTGGCGATAGGCCTCGAAATCGGTGGGCAACAGGATGGCATCAGGCGCGCGCAAGGCGGCTTTCATCATGCCCATGCCCGAGAACACGCCGAGATCGCGGGCCGCGTAGGTGGAGGTGGTGATGACGCCGCGACCGGTGTAGTCGCGCAGTCGGGCATAACGGCGAGTGCCATCAGGCAAGGTGACCGGCTCATGCATGCGCCGGCCACCGATCACCACCGCCTGCCCTTTCAAATCGGGGTAGCGCAGCAACTCCACCGAGGCGTAGAACGCATCCATGTCCAGATGCGCAATCAGGCGCTCGGGCAGGGCTGAGGCATTGGCCGGCGCCGCGGCGGTGTCAGCAGCTGCGTCTACCAGCTTGGCATCAGTGGAATCGGAGGGCAGGGCGGCCATGCCGCATTGTCGGCCCAGGCTGCTGACAGCAGCTGTCAGCAGCCCATGAGCGTCAAGAGGAGCAGCTATTGCTGCCGCAGGAGCTGATGGCCTCGGCAGCGGGTGCAGGAGCATGGCTCATGGTGCCGGTCACCGGGTCAAAGCCCAGCTGATTCATATGAAAGACCAGGGCTGCGTCCATCATGTCCACATGGGCGGGCAGCCAGTTGGCCAACTCCGGGACCAGATTGCGCATCGGTTCCAGGTCTTGCTCGGCCAGGGTATGGGCCATCACCTGACGCATCACGTCCAGCACCATGGCGTGTTGCTTGCTGTGGCAGTTGTCAGCAGCGAAGCCGGTGGCAGCCATAAAGCCTTCTTCCATTGCGAAATGGGCCTCGGTGTGTTCTAAGAAACGGCGGTAGACCGGCAAAGCGCTGTTGCAATCGTTCGGCGCGTTTTTCAGCGTCCGGTCCAGCTCATCCAGCAGATCGACGAATTCTTGATGGGTTTGATCGATTTGTGGCTGATGCAGGGTCAGCTCTTCGGTCCAGCTCAGGCTTGTCATAACTTTTTGAAAATTGGCGTGATGGGACCGGATTTTGCCTTCTCAGGCTGGGGCGGCCCAAGCCCAAGCCCAAAGCCGATCCCGAGCAGTGCACTCGGTTTGCGCCAAGTCAAACGTTGAGCGCGCTTTCAGGCTTGTGCGATTGCCGTTTCAACGTAGTCCGAAAGGACTATTTTTGAGTGAACGAAAACGCAGCTTTGTGAAGATGGGTGTGGGGTGGCCGCCTACTCTGAGCGCTAGTACAAGGCCTTGGCTGCCAAGATGCCGCTGCACCGATGGTGATGGCCGGCAGGACCTTTGAGACTTCTCATGAGGCTGTTCGCGCCCGCCACGCAAAACAATCAGAGGGAACGCGCAACGATGGACGAGCAACACGCCAGTCTGGCTAACACCAGTTTCTTTCAGCATCACGGCATCTGGGCCCTCGGGGTACGGGGCTTTCGCCATCTGAGCTTCCGTGCCAAAGCCATTTGCATCAGCCTGGCTTTCGGCATTCCTATCCTGCTGTTGAGCCTGTGTTTTTTGCAGAATCAGCAAAGTCAGTTGGACGTGCTACGCAAAGAGCGCGCCGGCGTGCGTTTGATGAGCGATTTGCAGCCCTTGCTCTTGGGCTTGCTGGAGGCTCGCAACGCCACTCGCGCGATGCTGGGCGGCCATGAGCCTGCGTCGGCGGATCTGCAGCGAGCGCGTGTGCAGGTCGATCAGGCGCTGCAGCGCCTTCAAACCGAGGATGCGGCCGTGGTGTCGGCCTTGAATCTGCAAGCGCCGATTCAGGAATTGCAAGCCGCCTGGCGCGCCAGTGCCGCCGCGGAGCGTGGTGTCGATGCCCAAGGCCGCACGGTCTTCGGCCCGGTGTCCGATGCGGTGGTGCGATTGCTGCAAGCCGTGGGCGACAACGCCCGCTTGGTGCTGGACCCAGAGTTGGACAGCTTCTACCTCATCAACGCCTTGGTGCTGACCCTGCCTCAAATGGCGGAGGACCTGGGGCAGCTCTGGGGCTGGTCCAGCTATGGGGTCAGCCGTGGGGGCTTGAGCCTGGATGAGTTTCGCCGTTATGCCGTCTGGGATGCCGGCGTTTTGCACGGCATGCAGGCACTGCGAGGCCATTTGGACCGAGCCTTCAAGGCGAGGCCCGATCTGAGCAAACGCGTGGACGTGACGCTCTTGGACGAGGTTCGGCAATACCGCCAGCGGGTCAGTGATCCTTCGCAGCTATTGGCCGCGGCGATTGAGCCGGCCGAAGCCTACACCGACGGGCGCAAAGTCTTGCGTCAATGCATGGTCTTGGCCGACAGCGGTCTCAGGGCCTTGGACGAGGTGTTGGCCGAGCGCGAGGCCCATTTGGACTGGTTGCTGCAGGGCTTGCTGGTGCTGACCGTCAGCTTTGTGCTTTTGGCGGCCTATTTGTTCCATTCATTCTTCTTGGTGGTCGATGGTGGATTGAAGGAAGTGCGCCGCCATTTGCTGGCCATGACGGCCGGCGACCTGACCACCCGCCCCGAGCCTTGGGGCCAAGACGAAGCGGCGCGTCTGATGCTGACCTTGCGCGATATGCAGCAGTCTTTGTGCCAGATCGTGGCCGGCGTGCGCGATGGTTCTCAGACCATGCTCAAGGCCAGCGAGCGCATGGCACAGGGCGCGCGTGAACTGTCCAGCCGAGCCGAACGAAGTGCGGAGCGTTTGCAAGAGTCGGCCTCGGCCATGGAGCAGATCTCGGGCACGGTGCAGCAGATGGCGGCGCATGCGGCCCAGGCCGAGGGCATGGCGCGCAACAACGCCGCCGTTGCCCAGAGCGGCAGCCACCAGGTCAGCGGCGTGATGGGCAGCATGAGCGGCATCGAGCAAGCTTCGGGCCGCATGGAGGACGTGATTGGCTTGATCGACAGCATTGCCTTTCGCACCAATATCCTGGCCTTGAATGCAGCGGTGGAAGCGGCGCGAGCCGGCGAGCAGGGGCGAGGCTTCGCGGTGGTGGCGGCCGAAGTGCGCGCCTTGGCGCAGCGCTCGGCCTCCGCCTCACAAGACATTCGCACGCTGATTCGTGCCAATCTGGACTGTGTGGATGCGGGCAGTGCCGAGGTGCGCGTGGCCGGGGCCACAATGAGCCAGATTGAACAGAGCGCCTATCAGATGAAGCAACTCTTGGAAGAAATCGCTCGCGGCGCACAAGAGCAGCGCGCCGGCGTGGCGGGCGTGGGGCAGTCGGTACAACAACTGGACGCTTTGACGCAGCAAAACGTCGGCCTGGTCGAGCAAAGCGTGGCCGCTTCGCTCGAACTGCAAGAGCAGGCCGGGGCCTTGGTTGCCGGCGTGTCTCGCTTCAGGCTGCCGGTTTGAGTCTTGCTTCGCCTGGGCTTCAGCCCAGGCGAGCGCGGTGGCGGGCCACCTGGGCCCGCACCTGTGCCGGTGCGGTGCCGCCCAGGATGTTGCGCGCATTCAAGGAGCCGCGCAGCGAAAGCACTTCGAACACATCCTCGCCGATGCGGGCGTCAAACTTTTGCAGCTCGGCCAGCGGCAGGGCAGACAAGTCCAGCCCGGTGCCGATGGCGGTCTTGACCGCATGGGCAACGATTTCATGCGCGTCGCGGAAGGCCAAGCCCTTCTTCACCAAGTAGTCGGCCAGGTCGGTGGCGGTGGCATAACCCTTCAAAGCGGCGCGCTCCATGGCCTCGGGTTTGACGGTCAAGCCGCCCATCATTTCGGCAAAGATGCGCAGCGTGTCTTTGAGGGTGTCGACGGTGTCGAACAGCGGCTCTTTGTCTTCTTGGTTGTCCTTGTTGTAGGCCAGCGGCTGGCCCTTCATCAAGGTAATCAAGCCCATCAAATGGCCGACCACACGACCGGTCTTGCCGCGCGCCAGCTCAGGCACATCGGGGTTTTTCTTCTGCGGCATGATGGACGAGCCGGTGCAGAAGCGATCGGCCAGATCGATGAAACCAAAGCTCTGGCTCATCCACAGAATCAGCTCTTCTGACAGACGCGAGATGTGCACCATCACCAGCGAGGCGGCGGCGCTGAACTCAATGGCGAAGTCGCGGTCGGAGACGGCATCCAGGCTGTTTTGGCAGACCGCTTCCATGCCCAAGGTTTTGGCCACGCGCTCGCGGTCCAGCGGGTAGCTGGTGCCGGCCAGGGCGGCGGCGCCCAGCGGCAGGCGGTTGACGCGGCGGCGCACATCGGCCATGCGCTCGGCGTCGCGAGCGAACATCTCGACATAGGCCAGCAGATGGTGACCAAAAGCCACCGGCTGTGCCACTTGCAAATGGGTGAAGCCGGGCAAGATCACCTCGGCATTTTTCTCAGCCACTTCGATCAGGGCCAGTTGCAAGGCGCTGAGCAGGGCTTGCAATTCATCGATTTCGCCGCGCAGCCACAGGCGCACATCGGTGGCGACCTGGTCATTGCGGCTGCGGCCGGTGTGCAGGCGCTTGCCGGCGAGACCCACCAATTCGGTCAGTCGGGCTTCGATGTTCAGGTGCACGTCTTCCAGATCGAGCTTCCACTCGAACTGGCCGGCTTCGATTTCGCTTTTGATCTGCGCCATGCCGCGCTCAATGGCGGCGTGGTCTTCTGCATTCAGAATGCCTTGGGCATGCAGCATTTCGGCGTGGGCCAAGCTGCCTTGAATATCCGCCGCCCACATGCGCTTGTCGAAGAACACGCTCGAGGTGTAGCGCTTGACCAGATCGCTCATGGGCTCCGAGAAGAGCGCGGACCAGGCTTGGGCTTTGTTGGCGAGGGGGTTGTTCGAGATGGAGGACATGGCGGCAGACGAGGGAGACGGTGGGCAGATGGCTGACAATTCAGCGCAGCGCGATTCTATCGACGCTAGGCTCGGGATCGAGCCGCATCTTCCGTTTCAAGTCCAAGGCAGGCATGGTTCTTCCAGCAGCGAATCGAGAAACCCCGCAGGCGAGCGTCTCGCAGCAAGACCCTGCGTGGCATGAGACTGTCGGTCTCAGCAGCCGTTTTGAGCCTGCCGCTCCTGTGACCGAGTCCGGCATTGGTTCCAGCTCTGATATTGGGCGAGGCCAGGCGCTCTTTGATCCAGAGCGAGTCTTCGACGTCTGTCATGTCGGCTTGGTGCTGCGCGCGGTCTTAGGCGTGCAGGGTTTGCTGGCCTTGGGGCTGGGCCTGGCCACCAGCAGCTTCAATCAATGGGCCCAGGCCATGGCGGTGGGCACGGTGGTCACCATGTCGGCTTTGCTTTTGTGGCTGCTGCTGGTTTGCGCGGCCAAGCGAGGGCTGGCTAGCCTGGCACAACATTGGCTGTGGTTCTTGCTGCTGAGCTTGGGGGCCGGATGCGCTTCCCTGGGTTGGCAATTGCTGAACCTGGCCACCCAGGAGCCGAGTGGCGTGTTTCGACTGAGCACCGTTGCCCTGGCCGGCGCTGCCACGGCCGGCTTCTTGCTGGCTTGGTTGAAGCAGCGAGAGCGTCTGCAGCGGCCGGCCGACGCCATGGCGCAGTTGGTGGAGTTGCAGGCGCGCATCCGGCCGCACTTTTTGTTCAATACGCTGAACAGCGCGATCGCCTTGGTGCGTCTGGATCCGCAGCGGGCCGAAGGCTTGCTGGAAGACTTGAGCGAGTTGTTCCGAGCGGCCTTGGCCGAGTCCAGTGCGGTGGTCAGCTTGAATGAAGAGATAGAACTGGCGCAGCGCTATCTGGCGATTGAGCAGATTCGCTTTGGCGAACGCTTGCGCATTCGCTGGGAGTTGGACCCCAGCGCCGGAGCAGCGCGGGTGCCGCCTTTGCTCTTACAGCCCTTGGTCGAAAATGCGGTGCGCCATGGCGTTGAGCCCAATGATGAGGGCGGCGAGCTGGAGATCCGCACCCGCCGCATCGGCGCCGAGGTCGAGATTCGGGTGCTCAACAGCGTGGGCCTGCCAGCGCGAACATCCGGTCACGGTTTGGCCCTGCGCAATGTGCGACAACGGCTGCGGCTGATGCATGATGTGGCCGCACAGTTTGAATTGAATCAAGAGACAGGGCGCTTTGCGGTGCGCATCGTCTTGCCCCGTTGAGGGCATTGATTCGCGTTTGAGGACAGGAGTGAAGAGGCCATGACATTGGGGGCTGCGCTGAAGGTTTTGCTGGTGGATGACGAGCCTTTGGCGCGTCTGCGCATGCGCAGCCTGCTGGAGGCCTGCATTGACCCGCGTGCCGTGGTGGAAGCCGAAGCCTCTTCGTCCTCACAGGCTCAGCATTGGCTGCGGGAGCATGGCTGTGATTTGATCCTGCTCGATGTGCAAATGCCTGGCCCTGACGGCCTGCAACTGGCTGAAGCACTGCGCCAGCAAGAAGCCCAAGGTCTGAAGCCGCCGGCGGTCGTGTTTGTCAGCGCCCATGCCGAACATGCACTGCGCGCCTTTGATTTGGAGGCGATGGATTACCTGACCAAACCGGTGCGCCGCGAGCGTTTGCAAGCGGCCTTGCAGCGGGTGGCGCAGCGCCTGGATGAGCGGGCGGCGGCGCAGGCGCGCCAAGGGCAACCAAGCGGGCAGGGTGGAGCTCATGAACTCGACGACAGCGCATTCATCAATGTCAGCGATCGGGGGCGGCTCTTGCGAGTGCCGCTCTCAGAAGTGCTGTACTTCAAGGCCGAACTGAAGTATCTGACCTTGCGCACTGCCACACAGAGCTTGGTGATGGACGGCAGCTTGTCCGACTTGGAGCCGCGCCTGGGCGATCGCTTTTTGAGGGTGCACCGCAATGCCTTGGTGGCCAAGGCGGCGGTGCGGGAGCTCGAGCGCCATGCGCCCAGCCCGGGCGCTGAGGATGAGGCAACGACAGCGGCGATCGCTGGCGACGCCGGCGAGGGCTGGGCGGTCCGCATAGCCGGGGTCAATGTTTGGCTGGCTGTGTCCAGGCGTCAGATTGCGGCCGTGCGTGAGGCCTTGGCGGCGCAGGGCAATTAGGACTAAGACTCGAGCGCAATGGCTCAAGTGCTAAGGCAGCCAGATCTCAAAACGTGTGCCTCCGCCTTGCGGCCTGGCGGCCAAGCTCACCCGACCTTGACGCGGCCCGTTGTGATGGGCGCGGGCCACCGCTGCGCACAACTCCATGCCCAGGCCGGTGGACGAGCGGCTGGACGGATCGCTGGCGCCCAAGCCCAGGCCATCGTCTTCGACAGAAAAGACCAGAAAATCGTCGTGAAGCGCGGCGTCTAGACAAACATCGCTGCGCGCAAAGCGCCAAGCATTGTGCAGGGCTGCTTCCATGGCCAGCAACACCAAGCGCGCATCGAAGTACCAGAAGGGCGGCGCAGTAGCGCAGTCAGCCAAGCGCAATGGGGCGCCGTCGGGGCGGGAGTCGACGCGCAGCAACTGCTGCAAAAAGCCCTGCGGTGATTCATCCACGCATTGGGCGAAGAGCGCCTTGTCCGCCGATCCGTACAGCGTCAGATAAGCAATCAAGCGCTGGCGCAGCTGCGAGCAATGTTGATGGGCGCGATGGGCGCGGGGCCGGTCCGGGTCGGCCTCCAGCAGGCTCAACTCGGCTTCCAGCACGCCGAGCTGGTTTTTTACATCGTGTACAAAAAGCGCCAGCAGTTCCCGATTCATGGGCTTTGCTTATGGCGCAAGGGAACCGAGGCCAGAGTTGCCGGCTGCTTGGCGCCCGGTGCTGATTTCAAACGCGCCATTGCCCTGCAGCGCAGCGAGGGTCTCTCGCAAATAGCGCCGCATCTGGGCCACCCGGTCATTCGCGGGCAGCAGTTTCTCTAGCCGAGCCAGATAGTCGCGCACTTGATTGATTCGGCCCTCATCGGCGGTCTTTTTCAAGCGCAGTGACATGCAGTTCATCTGCGCGCATTCCAGCAGCACCGTGGTGTTGTCGGGGTACTCCGCCAGCTCGGCCTCGATGGCATGCAAGGCATCATCCAACTGGCCGCTGCGCAGCAGGCGTTTGGCTTCATACAGCCGGGTTTTGAGGCCTTGCGTGGCGGCATGCACCATCACCTCAATCTGCTCGGCATGACCGGTATCGGTCAAGGCTTTGCAGATCAGCTGCTGCATGCGGCTGTTTTCATGGTCGGCGCTGACCGATTGGCGCAGCAGGGCCAGGCCCGCCTCGACTTGGCCGGTTTGCAGCGCTGCCCGCGCCACGGCCACCGTGGCAAAGTCGGCCTTGCCCTGGCGCAAGCCGGCCAAGGCCTGGGTGGCTTCTTTTTGTGCCCGGTCGGTCTCGCCCAGCAAGGCATGGGCCTGGGCGCGTAAGGCTTGCACGACCAGATCGAACTCGGGCTTGTGCAGGCCACGCAAGGCGCTTTCGCTGATAGTTTCGAGCGCTTCCTTGGCCTCGCCGATGTCGATTTGGGTTTGCGCCAGTGCCAGGACATCTTGCGAATTCGCCGTCATTGCGCCTTGGCTGGACTTCAAGGCCTTGGCCAGGCTGGATTTGGCGGTGACCAAATCGTCGTTGCGATAGGCGCTCTCCGACAACAGGCGCAGCCGCTTGGCGGAGGGCACCACTTGCGCGGCCTGCTTGAGCGTGCTGAGGGCGCCGCCGGCGTCACCGAGGGCTTCCATAGAGCCGGCCAGCAAATCAAACGCAGCCAGGCATTTGGCACCTTCGCGGCTCTCCAAGATTTCTTCTGACAGGCGTTTGGATTCTTCGAACTTGCCGCTCGCTTTGGCGGCTCGCGCCATGCCGATTTGCGCCCACATCAGGCCAGCGCGCAGGCCCAGGGCGTCTTGATAGACCTTCTTGGCGTCATCCGGGCAGCCGAGGTCGAGCAAGACCTGACCCTTGATCTGCAGCCCGTGCATGAACCAGCGGTCTTTCTTGGCCAGCAAGGCATCGCAGGCGGCCAGGGCCGCGCCCAGGTCTTTTTTGTTCAGCTTGCGGTTGATGTCCAGCAAGGCTTGGCGCTTGTCGAGCTGGTTTTTGAGGCGGTCTTCGATATCACCCGCGGTGATGGGCTTGAGCAGATAAGCGTCAGGCATATGCTCGCTGGCCGCCGCCACCGAGTTGTAATTGCTCTCGGCCGTGATCATGAAGAACAGACAGTCGGAATTCAGCAACTGCTGCTCGCGCAGCAATTCAAACAATTGCTGGCCGTCGGTGCGGTGGTTCAGGTTGTAGTCGCACAGGATCAGGCCATAAGGCTTGGCGCGAATCATGCGCAAGGCGTCTTCTGCGGAAGCCGCGGCGTCAATCTTGCCGATGCCCAGCATGCCGAGTTGACCGCGCAGCGTGGTTTGCTGGGTGGCCATATCGTCCACCACCAGCGCTTCAATGCGGGAGTACGGAGTCTCGACGTGCATGTCCTGCCCTTCCTGCTGAACCTACTCGCTGAACCAGGCGCCCGGCCTGGGCTCGCAATTGAAGGCGGTCCGGCGGGTCATTCTTCTTGTCTGCAGGCTTGAGCTTACCGGAGGCGCCAGCATGCCGGTGTGGCATGACGCAAACAAGCGTGCGATAAAACGGCCGCGCGGGCTCAGGTCTAGGTGCTCAGGCGTAGGTATCCAGGCGCGTACCCAGGCTACCGCTGCTGGCCAGCGGTGGGTTGGGTGGCACGGCATTCAGCAGTTCCATCACTCCTTGCGCTTGCAGATGCATGGCCTTTTTGAGAACGCTGATCTGCGCCTCGGCTTGCACCGAACCCGTGGGGGCAGATCCGGCCTTGTTGACCAGTGCGGTATTGGCAAGATCCATGATGCGGGCTCCCAGGGGCTGCTGACTCTTGAGCTATCGGCCACTAGGCGCCCAGCTTGAGGCCTGAACGTTGGACGAAAAAAAGGCCTGCTCGGTGCGAACGCCGCTGCAGGCCCTCTTTTGTCTTACTTGGTTCTCAACCTGTGTTGCGCAAACCCGCCGCAATGCCATTGATGGACAAATGGATGCCGCGTTGCACACGCTCCATGGCCGGGTCCTCCGAACGTTTGTCCGCCGGAATGGCGCGGTAGCGGCGCATCAGCTCGACCTGCAAGTGGTTCAACGGGTCGATATAGGGGAAGCGGTGCTCGATCGAGCGGGCCAGCGCCGGATTGCCGGCCAAGCGCTGGGCTTCGCCGGTGATCAGGTTCAAGGCTTGTTGGGTGCGGCTGAATTCCTCTTGCACGGCGGCAAAGATCTTTTTGCCCAGACGCTTGTTCTCGACCAACTCCACATAGCGCTCGGCAATACCCATATCGGTCTTGGCCAGCACCATGTCAAGATTGGACAGCAGCGTACGGAAGAAGGGCCATTGCTTGAGCATGCGCTTGAGCAGGGCCAGGTTCTGCGAGTACTGCTCGCTGCCTTCCGCGCCCAAGAAGCCCATCACCGCCGAGCCAAAACCGCACCAGCCGGGCAGGGCTACACGGCTCTGACCCCAGCTGAAGCCCCAGGGAATGGCGCGCAGGTCTTCAATCGCCCGTGTGGCTTTGCGCGAGGCCGGGCGCGAGCCGATGTTCAGCTCGGCAATCTCGCGGATGGGCGTGGCGGCGAAGAAGTAATCGGCAAAACCGGCGGTGTCATAGACCAAGCCCCGGTAGGCTTTGAAGCTGGCGTCCGACAAGGTCTGGGCCGCTTCCAAAAAGCTCTTGGGCGCATTCTTGGTGGGGTGCAACAGGGTCGCTTCCAAGGTGGCGGCCACCAGGGTCTCTAGATTGCGCCGGCCGATCTCGGGGTTGGCGTACTTAGATGCAATCACCTCGCCTTGCTCGGTCAGGCGAATTTGGCCATTCACCGTGCCGGGAGGCTGGGCCAAGATGGCTTGATAGCTGGGGCCGCCGCCGCGACCCACGGTGCCGCCACGGCCGTGGAACAAGCGCAAGGTGATGCCGTGCTCGGCGCGCAAGGCGTCGAACATCTGCACCAGGGCAATCTCGGCGCGGTAGAGCTCCCAACTGCTGGTGAAGACACCGCCGTCTTTGTTGGAATCGGAGTAGCCCAGCATGATGTCTTGCTCGGCGCCACTGCGCACCAGCATGGCGGCCATGCCGGGCAGGGCGTAGAACTCCTGCATGATCTGCGGCGCTTCGCGCAGGTCGCCAATGGTTTCGAACAGCGGCGAGACGATCAGATCGCTGACGGCCGCGCGTTCGGCGTCGCCGTCCAAGGTGCCGCGCAGCAGTCCCACTTCCTTCAGCAGCAAGAGCACTTCCAGCAAGTCGCTGACCGATTCGGTGTGCGAGATGATGTAGTGGCGCAAGGACTCGCGGCCAAAGCGCTGCAGCGATTCGCGCGTCGCTTCAAAGATGGCCAGCTCGGTGACGCTGCGCTCGCTGTATTGAGCGCCATGCACGCGCAAGGGCCGTGCATCGTTGAGCAGGCGCAAGAGCAGCTCGCGCCTTGGAGCTTCACCCAAGCTGGAATAGTTCGCTTCGATGCGTGCGGTTTGCAGCAGCTCGGCGACCACGGCCTCATGCTGGTCCGAGCTCTGGCGCAGATCCAAGGTGGCCAGATGGAAGCCGAACACCCGCACGGCGCGCATCAGCGGCTTCAGGCGCGGCGCAATCAAAGCCTCGGCATGGTGGCTGCGCAAAGAGGCTTCGATCACGCGCAAATCGGCCAGCAGCTCGTCGGGGTTAGCGTAAGGCTGCTGGGGCGCCACCGCATGGCGCAAGGCCTCGGTGCCGGTCAGTTGATGCAAGGTGGCCGCCGCACGGGCATACATGCCGGTGAGGGCGCGCCGATAGGGCTCGTCCATGCGGTGTTCGTTGCGGTCCGGGCTGCGTTCGGCCAGTGCCTGCATTTCAGGCGAGATCTGGGCCAAGCGAGCCGAAATCGACAACTCCGCGCCCAGCTCATGGATCTCGGTCAGATAGTGGCGCAACGCCACCTCGCTCTGATGCGAGAGCGCATAACGCAGGGTTGCTGCGGTGACATTGGGGTTGCCGTCGCGGTCGCCGCCAATCCAATGGCCCATGCGCAAGAAGCTGTTGAAGTCATGCCCTGGCAGGGCTTCTTCCAGCTCGGCATAGAGCTTGGGGATTTGGCGCAAAAAGGTCGACTGGTAGTAGGACAGCGCGTTTTCGATCTCGTCTGCCACCGTCAGCTTGCTGTAGCGCAGCATGCGGGTCTGCCAGAGCTGGGTCACGCGGGCGCGGATCAGAGCCTCGTTGTCGCGCTTCTCGCGCTCGGTGTGCAGGCTGTCGCGCAGCTCCACCAACTGGGCCACGGCACGCTCGGCATCCAAGATGCTCTTGCGCTGGACTTCGGTGGGGTGGGCGGTCAGCACCGGCGAGATGAAGCCATGGTGCAGGGTTTTGGCGATCTCAGCGGGGCGCACGCCTGCTTCGTGGAGTCGCTCCAAGGCGAAACCCAGAGAGCCAGCTTGTTGGCTGCCGGCGCGCTCATGGATTTCGCGGCGGCGCACATGGTGACGGTCTTCGGCGATATTGGCCAGGTGCGAGAAATAGCTGAAGGCGCGAATCACGCTGACGGCTTGCTCGCCGCTCAAGCTCTTGAGCAGTTTGTCAAAGCTCTTGCCGGCCTGGGCGTCGGCCTTGTGGCGGTAGGCCACCGAGAGCTTGCGGATGCGTTCCACCAACTCGTAAACCTCGCGCCCCTCTTGTTCGCGAATCACCTCGCCCAGAATTCGGCCCAGCAGGCGGATGTCATCCATCAGCGGCTGGTTCTTGTCGGCACCGATCAGCTTGGGTGCGACGGATTTTGCGGAGACTCTTTTTGCGGACACTGGGGACTTGGGCGGCATGGCGGGGGCTCGTCAAAAGGGTGAAACCAGCATGTAACCAAGTTACATGCTTCTGACTTTAACAGTTTCTTTGAGGCAGTCGAAAACGCGCGCAAAGAGAGCTGCGCCTAATGTCAATTCAAGGCCCTGGCAACGCTGCGGTGTGGGGCCTTGGCGGCCTGCCTGCTAGCATTCGCCCCATGAGTGAAACCATTACCATTGCGACGCGCGAAAGCCGTCTGGCGCTGTGGCAGGCCGAATATGTGAAGTCCTTGCTGGAGCAGGATCTGGGGCTGCAGGTCAGCCTGCTGGGCATGACGACCCGGGGCGACCAAATCTTGGACCGCAGCCTGTCCAAGGTGGGCGGTAAGGGCCTCTTCGTCAAGGAGCTGGAGACCGCCCTGGAAGAAGGCGCGGCCCAGTTGGCGGTCCATTCCTTGAAGGATGTGCCCATGGAGCTGCCTGAAGGCTTCGAGCTGGTGGCGATTCTGGAACGTGAGGACCCGCGCGACGCTTTTGTCTCCAATCAATACGCTTCCCTCCATGAACTGCCGCAGGGCGCTGTGGTGGGCACCTCGAGCTTGCGCCGCGTGGTGCAACTCAAGGCCTTGCGGCCCGATCTCCGCATTGAGCCCTTGCGTGGCAATTTGGACACACGCTTGCGCAAGCTCGACGAAGGCGGCTATGACGCCATCGTGCTGGCCGCCGCAGGTTTGATGCGTTTGGGCTTGGCGGACCGCATCCGCTGCCGTTTCGAGACCCGCGAAATGATTCCCTGCGCCGGCCAAGGCGCGCTGGGCCTGGAGGTGCGCGCCGAGGCTGAGGCCTTGAAGGCGAAGCTCAGCCCCTTGATCCACACGCCCACGTGGTTGGCAACGCAGGCCGAGCGGGCGGTGTCGCGCAGCTTAGGCGGCAGCTGCAGCATGCCTTTGGCAGCCCATGCGCATTGGGGCGATGAGGCGGTGTTGACGATCGATGTGGCGCTGGGCGATGCCGAGCAGCCGGAGCGCGCGCTCTTGAAGGCGACGCTGAGCGAGGACGTTCAAACGGTGGCGCAGGCTTTGGCCTTTGGCGAGCGCGCCGCCCAAGCCTTGCGTGATCTGGGTGCCGGTAGCTATCTGCCCCAGGTTTGAGTGAGCTGATTGCCATGTCAGAAGCGCGGCTGATTCTGACCCGGCCGCGTCAGCAGGCCGAAGATTGGCTGCGGCGCCTGTCCCTGCATGGGGTCGCTGCCGCCAGCCTACCCCTGATCGACATCGTGCCCGGCGATGGGGCTGCGGCTGAGCAAGCTTGGTCGCTCTTGCCGGCCGCTGGCTTGGCCATGTTTGTCAGCCCCAATGCCGTGGCGCAGTTCTTTGCCCGTAGGCCTGCGGCGCAGACTTGGCCGCCTCAGACTTTGGCCGCCTGCGTAGGCCCTGGCAGCGCCAAGGCTTTGGTGGCCCATGGCGTCCCTGAACATTTGATCGTTCAACCGCCTTCGGATGCGCCCAGCCTGGACTCTGAGCACCTGTGGCCGGTCTTGCAGGCTCGCGGGCCGTGGGCGGGACGGCTGTGCTTGATGCTGCGCGGCGATGGTGGCCGCGAATGGCTGGCCGAGCGTTTGCAAGAGGCTGGAGCGCAGACGCAGTTTTTCAGCGTCTATCAACGGCGCTGCCCGCAGCTGAGTGAGACGGAGCAAGCGCTGCTGGAGCAAGCCTTGGCCGCGCCCGAGCGGCATGTTTGGTTGTTCAGCAGCGCCGAGGCCATTGGCTATTTGCAGCGCCTGGCAGGCGAGCAGACCGATTGGCGCGGGCTGAGATGCATCGCCACCCATGAGCGGATTGCGGCGCGAGCACGCGAGTTGCTCGGCCCAAAGGCGGGGCTTGTGGTTTTGGCGCGACCCGACGCGGCTGCAGTGGTCGAAGCCTTCCGTGCGATCCAGGGTCGACCCCTACAATCATTTTCACCGTGAGTGATACCCAACAAACCCCTTTTGAAGCCGCCAAGCCTGCGGGCGAAGCTGCTGTCGCTGCATCGGCGGCAATGGCTGCACCCGTCGCCGCTGGCTCTGGCTCTTTGCCCACCTGGGTGCCGGTCAGCGTCGCACTCTTGACCTTGAGTTCCCTGGCTGGCGTTGGCTTGGCCTGGCAAAGTCTGAGCCGGCAGCAGGCGCTTGAGCAAGAGCTGGTGAAACGCCAAACAGCGGTGCAGGCCGATGCGGGCGAGGCGCGCGCCCTGGCTCGTCAGTCTCAAGACCTGACCCGCGATACCGCCGCCAAGGTGGCTTTGCTGGATGCGCGCTTGGCCGAGGTGTCTTTGCAGCGCGGGCAGTTGGAAGAGTTGATCCAGTCGATGTCCCGCTCCAGAGATGAGAACGTGATCGGGGATATTGAAGCCTCGATTCGGGTTGCGCTGCAGCAGTCCACCATCACCGGCAGTGCCGAACCTTTGATCGCCACCTTGCGGCAGGCCGACGAGCGCTTGCTGCGCTACAAGCAGCCGCGCATGGAAGGTGTGCGCCGCGCGGTGTCGCGCGACTTGGATCGGGTCAAGGCGGTTAGCGTGGTGGATATTTCCACCTTGACCATCAAGCTCGACGAAGTGGTGCGCTTGCTGGATGAGTTGCCGCTCTTGTCCAGCGCCGATTCACTTCATGTCCCTGACGCGGCGGCGCCGCGCGAGGAAAAGACCAACAGCACGCGCAAGCCCTCGGCGAGCGTGGCCGCCAGGGCGCCGGACCCGGCTGATGGCGTGCTGGCGCAGTGGTGGTGGCAGGCCAAACGAAGCCTGAGCGAAGGCGCCGGGCTGGTGTGGGGCGAGGCCAGAACCTTGCTGCGTGTCACCCGCATCGATCATCCCGAAGCAGCATTGCTGACGCCGGACCAGTCTTTCTTTCTACGCGAGAACTTGAAGCTGCGCTTGCTGAATGCTCGGCTGGCTTTGTTGAGCCGCCAGTTCGATACGGCGCAGGCCGATCTACGGGATTCGCAAGAAATGCTGGGACGCTATTTCGACGCTCGCTCGCGCAAAGTGGCCTCGGCTGCGGATCTGATGCGGCAAGTTGCAGGTCAAGCTCGTCAGGTGAATGTTCCCCGGCCCGACGATACGCTGGCGGCCTTGACCGCGGCCGCGGCTGGACGTTGAGGCGGGGGCGAGTTCATGCGCACCATCATTTGGTTGGTTTTGCTCTTCGCTGTTGCGGTTGTCGCGGCCCTGGTTTTGGGTCGCAACGATGGCTTGGCGAGTTTTTATTGGAATGGGTGGCGGCTTGATGTCTCCTTGAACCTGTTCTTGCTGGTGCTGGTCGGCAGCTGCTTTGCCTTTGTGACCGCCATTCAAACGCTGAATTCCCTGACCAGCTTGCCAAGGCGTGCGCGCGAATGGCGCTTGGCCCAGCGTGAGCGCACGGCGCAACTGGCTTTGCGGGAGTCTTTGGCCGAGTTTTTTGGTGCACGTTACGGGCGAGCTCAGAAGGCCGCTCAACGGGCACTCAGCATTCATGCCCAAACGCCCGACTTGGCTCAAGACGCGGGCTTCTTGGCCCTGGGTCATTTATTGGCCGCCAGCAGCGCGCACCGCTTGCAAGACCGACGTCGTCGCGATGAACAGTTGCAACTGGCGCTTGAGCTGTCACGCCGCAGTGCCGCGACCCGGCCGCAGGAAGAGGGCGCCTTGCTCTTGGCTGCCGAATGGGCCTTGGATGACCGTGATGCCAGCCGAGCCCTGGCCTTGTTGGCAGACCTGAATCCTGGCGTGGCGCGCCGCACCCAGGCTTTGCGCTTGAAGCTGCAGGCCACGCGTTTGGCCAAGCAGTCTTTGGAAGCTCTGCGCACCGCCCGCTTGCTGGCCAAGCATCAAGGCTTCTCCAAATCAGCAGCTCAGGGCTTGTTGCGCTCTCTGGCTTTTGAGGCCTTGGATGGTGCCCGCGATGTCGATCAGCTTCGCGCCGTCTGGCTGCAACTGGACGCGGCCGATCGGCGCGATGTCTTGGTCGCCGCGCGAGCCGCGCAACGCGCTGCGGTGCTCGGTGCGCCGGATGACGGGCGCGGCTGGTTGCGCCCCTTTTGGGATGATGTGGGCGAAATGCCTGCCGACGAGCGCGCGGTCTTGGCCGAGGCCTTGGTCCAAGTCTTGGCAGGTTTGGGGCCGGAATGGCTGCAACGCCTGGAATCTGCCGTTCAACGTTTTCCTCGAGACAAGTATCTGGCCTACGCCTTGGGTCACGCCTTGGCCGAGCGCCAGCTGTGGGGCAAGGCACGCTTGATGCTGGAGCAGGTTTGCGATGACCGCGAGATGTCAGCGGCAGCGCGGCGCCGCAGCTGGCTGATGCTGGCGCAAATGGCCGATCACGACGGCAATCAAGAGCGGCGCGCGCGCTGCCATGAAGCTGCGGCCTTGGTTCAGTAATGCAAATATGTGGCAAATTCTTGTCATGGTCATGAAAGTCATGCTATAGTGCAAGGCTTCGCGGCTGTAGCTCAGTTGGATAGAGTACTTGGCTACGAACCAAGGGGTCGTGGGTTCGAATCCTGCCAGCCGCACCAAAACAAGAAGAATAGAAACAAGGGTCAGTGATTAATCGCTGACCCTTTTTCAATATCTCAAATCGAGGACGGATACTCGTCAAGAGTTTTGGTTTTCGAGTCTGATTAAAAATCGGGCAAAGTTTTTTTGAAAAAGCGGCGAGAAGTTTTGAAAAGAATTTTTTGACGCAAATCGTTTTCCTCTTGTGTTGAATTAAAAATCAATGCTATAGTAGAGGGCTTGGAGCGGCTGTAGCTCAGTTGGATAGAGTACTTGGCTACGAACCAAGGGGTCGTGGGTTCGAATCCTGCCAGCCGCACCAAACTAATAAGAAGAGAGAAGGGCCAGTGAGAAATCACTGGCCCTTTTTCCGTTTGGGCTCACGGGTTTGTGAGTCTGGGGCTAGTTCTTGGCATTGGCGCGCTCGATCAAATCGGGTGGGAGGCCCAGTTCCGACAAGACTTCCTGCGTATGGCTGCCCGCCGCAGGGCCGGCTTGCGGTGCGCGAGGCTGGCTGCGAGAAAACCTAGGCGCCGCGGCAGGCTGCCATTGGCCGTTGACGCGTTGGAAATTGCCGCGTGCCAGCTGATGGGGATGGGCGACGGCTTCGTCCAGGCTCAGAATCGGCGCAAAGCAAGCATCGCTGCCTTCTAGCTGCTGCGTCCATTCGCTTCGCGTGCGGCTGCGTATGCGCTCGGCGACCCGAGCGCGCAGCGCGGGCCACTGCCTGGCGTCGAATTGGCAGGCTGGGTTTACGTCGCCCAAATCCAGCAGGCGCAACATCTCTTTGAAGAACTGCGGCTCGATGGCGCCCAGGGTGATGAAGCCTCCGTCCGCGCATTCAAATGCGTCATAGAAGGGGGATTGATGCATGAATAGATTCTGAGCATCGTCGGCAGGCCAGAGTCCGCTGCCACGCATCGAATGAACCAGCGCGCTCAAGCTGCCCACGCCGTCGATCATGGCCGCGTCAACGACCTGGCCGCGTCCCGAGCGCTGAGACTCCAGGATGGCGCAGAGCAGGCCGAATGCGAGGAACATGCCGCCGCCGGCCATGTCGCCGATCACTGTGGCGGGCAGGCTGGGCATAGAGCCGGGCCGTGCTGCAAGTGAGGCCACGCCAGTCAGGGCGACATAGTTGATGTCATGCCCTGCAGCATGTGCCAGAGGCCCACTTTGGCCCCAGCCGGTTACGCGCCCGTAGATCAAACGCGGGTTGCTGTCCTCAAAGACTGCCGGGCCTAAGCCCAGGCGCTCCATCACACCGGGCCGGTAGCCCTCGATCACAGCAGAAGCGCCGTTGATCAAGGCGATCGCGGCTTGCAGCCCGGCTTCTTGCTTCAGGTCCAGGCAAACTGAGCGCTTGCCGCGATTCATGGCTTCGCCACCGCTCAGGCTGCGCATTGATGCGGGGCGTTCGATGACGATGACGTCGGCTCCCATATCGGCCAGCAGCATGCCGCAGTAGGGCGCCGGGCCGATACCGGCCATTTCAATCACGCGCAGGCCTTGCAAGGAGCCGGAGTGAGCAGCAGAAGAGGGCATGGTTTGTCGAGGCAGCTTTTCTTGGCACGACAATACACGCCATGAGCAAGGCATTCACCAAGGAAAACGAGCAGCAAGATGGCGATGACGACGAAGTCGGCCTGCCTGCGCTGCCGCAAGGCACGCGCAACTACATGACGCCGGCTGGCTACGCGCGCATGCGGGCGGAGTTCATGACGCTGCTGGACGAAGAGCGCCCCAAGATTGTCGAAATCGTGTCCTGGGCTGCGAAGAACGGCGATCGCTCAGAGAACGGCGACTACTTGTATGGCAAGAAGCGATTGCGTGAGATTGATCGCCGCCTGCGTTTCTTGAGCAAGCGCCTGGACCTGGCTGAGGTGGCCGATCCCAGCGTTCATCATGGCAGTGAGCAAGTCTTTTTTGGCGCCACCGTGACCTACTGCAATGCCAAAGGTGATGAGCGCACCATCACCATCAAGGGCATTGATGAGTCAGACAGCTTGGCCGGCGAGGTGTCTTGGATCGCCCCAATTGCGCGTGTGCTTTTGAAGTCACGCGTGGGCGATGAGCTGCAATTGATGACGCCGGGCGGCGTCGAGCAGATCGAGGTGCTGGAGGTTAACTATCCAGCGCCAAGCCAGGCATGAACTTCAAGGCTTAACGCGCCAAACCCGCAGCACCACTGGCGAGCGTTTGAGGGTGCGCAAAACATCGGCCAGGTGCAGGCGGTCGCGAACCGACAGCAGCAGATTCATCTCGGCGGTTTCGCGCTGCTGAGATTCGTCATTCATCACGATATGGGTGATGTCAGCCTCGGCCGAGCTGACCGCGGCAGCCACCTGGGCCAGTACCCCTTTGCCGTTGTTCAAAAGAATGGACACGGCGGCTTCAAAGGGGCGGGTCAACTCCTCGGACCAATTGACGGCAATCCAGTGCTCGCTGTCTCGCTGGAAGAGGCGGCGGCCCACCGCACATTCGGCGGTGTGGACCAGCAAGCCTTCGCCGCGACCAAGATACCCCTTGATTTCATCTCCAGGGATGGGTCTGCAGCAGCTTGCCAGGCGTACCGAGGCGCCTTCGCTGCCATCCAGCGTGACCTGGCCTTGCGCCGGCGCGTCGTCGGCTGCAAAACGGCCCATGCTGAGCATGACGGCGTCGGGCCGCTGGCCTTGCTCGGCCAGCATGCGGGCTAGCTTTTTGGCGACGATGCTGGCGATCTTGCGGCCCAGACCGATTTCAACCAAGAGTTCGTCCACATGGCGGTTGCCGGCCCAGCGCGCGAGTTGCTGCCAGAGTTGCGCGGCGTGTGCATCCTCATCGCTCAAGCTGGGCAAGGCCAAGCCTTCGGCGCGCAGCGCCTGGGAGAGCATTTTTTCGCCCAAGTCGCGGGACTCTTCCTGCTCCAAGTTCTTCAGGAAGTGTCGGATCTTGGAGCGCGCGCGCCCGGTCCGCACAAAGCTCAGCCAGGCAGGGTTGGGGCGTGCGCCAGCGGCGGTGACGATCTCGATCACATCGCCGCTGCGCAGCTCGGTGCGCAAAGGCACCGGTTCGCCATTGATTTGCGCCGCCACGCAATGGTCCCCCACATCGGAATGGATGGCGTAAGCAAAGTCCACCGGCGTGGCGCCCTTGGGCAGGGCCATGATCTTGGACTTGGGCGTGAACACATAGACCGCATCAGGGAACAGGTCGATCTTGACGTGCTCCAAAAATTCGTTCGCGTCGCGGGTTTCGTCCTGAATGTCGATCAGCGACTGCAGCCAGCGCGAGCCCATTTGTTGGGCGCTTTGAGCGCTTTGGTTGTTGCCGGCGTTTTTGTAGAGCCAATGTGCGGCCACGCCTTTTTCGGCCACCATATGCATGGCCTCGGTGCGGATCTGAAATTCCACCGGCGTGCCCAGCGGGCTCACCAGCGTGGTGTGCAGTGACTGATAGCCATTCGGCTTGGGGATGGCGATGTAGTCCTTGAAGCGACCCGGTTGCGGCTTGTAAAGCTGATGCAGTACACCGAGGCTCAAATAACACTGCGACAAGTCGTCCACGACGATTCGAAAGCCAAAGATATCGCTCACCTGGGCAAAGCTCAGGTGCTTGTCTTTCATCTTTTTGTAGATCGAATACAGGGTCTTCTCGCGACCGTGGATCTCAACCTTGTGGGCGCTGTGCTCAAAAGCCTTCAGCACATCCCGCTCAATGCGCGAGACCAGGTCCCGGCGATTGCCGCGCGCTTTGGTGATGGCCTTGTCCAGCGCCGCATGGCGCCAGGGGTTGTTGTGTTGAAAGGAGAGGTCTTGCAGTTCGCGGTAGATCTGGTTCAGACCGAGGCGATGGGCGATGGGGGCGTAGATGTCCAGCGTTTCACGGGCAATGCGGCGGCGCTTGTGCGCGGCCATGGCCTCCATGGTGCGCATATTGTGCAAACGGTCGGCCAACTTGATCAGAATGACGCGCACATCGCGCGCCATGGCCAGCAGCATTTTGCGGAAGGACTCGGCCTGCGATTCTTCCTTGGTGGAGAACTGCAGTTTGTCCAGCTTGGTCAGGCCGTCGACCAACTCGGCGGTGGGCGCCTCGAAGCGCTCGATCAGCTCGGTCTTGGTGACGCCGCAGTCTTCCATGGCGTCGTGCATCAGCGCGGCCATGATGGCTTGGGCGTCCAGCCGCCATTCGGCGCAAATGCCGGCGACCGCAATCGGATGGGTGATGTAGGGTTCGCCGCTGGCACGGAATTGGCCCAGATGGGCTTCGTCCGCGAATTTATAGGCTTCGCGAATGCGCTTGATGTCGGCCTTGGGCAAATAGCTCAGGCGATGGACCAAGGCGTCAAACGATGCCGCCTCGGCCTCCGTCGGTTCGGGCGTTGCACGTAGGCCAGACAAGCCGCTCAAGGCGGCGGGCAGGCGAGAAACAGCAAATGATCGAAAACCCATGAGCCTAATTTACCGCATCAGCAGCAGAGGGCAGGGCTGAAAGGGCATGGAAACGACAACGGGCACCCGAAGGTGCCCGTTGATTCAGTTCAGTGGGGGTGAGCTGAGGCTCAGACCGGCACTTTGCGCAGCATTTCGATGCCGACTTCGCCGGCGGCGATTTCGCGCAGAGCGGTCACGCCAGGCTTGTTCTTGCTTTCGATCTTGGGGGTGTGACCTTGGCTCAGCATGCGAGCGCGGTAAGTCGCGGCAAGCACCAGCTGGAAGCGGTTCGGGATCTTGGTCAGGCAGTCTTCAACAGTGATGCGGGCCATATGAATTTTCCAGGTCAGGTGTTCAAAAATATTCGACAGCAGAAGGCACTTGAGAAGCCCAAGGCAGGTCAAGGGAGGTCCAGGGCCGTGAACACGGCCGAGCGGTTTCTGCGCTGAGCCGCGTATTTTAACCGCTGCGCATGAACAATCGCCTTCAAATCGAAAACTGCGGTGTCAAAAACCGCATTCACGACCACAAAGTCGAAGTTTTGCGCCTTCGCCACCTCGAGTCGGGCATTGGCCATGCGCTTGGCGATGACCTCGGGCTGGGTGTCGCCACGGCGCTTCAGGCGTTGCTCCAGCTCGTCCCAGCTGGGCGGCAAGATGAAGACCAAGACCGCGTAGGGAAACAGCTGTTTGATCTGCAGCGCACCTTGGAAGTCGATCTCCAGCACCACATCATCGCCATGTGCCATGCGGGCTTCGATGGCAGCGCGCGAGGTGCCGTAGAGATTGCCATGCACCTCGGCCCATTCGAAAAACTCGCCGCGATCGGCCATGGCGCGGAACTCTTCCGCGCTGGTGAACCAGTATTCGCGGCCATGTTGCTCTTGGCCACGCGGCGCGCGCGAGGTGTGTGAGATCGAGACGTCCAACTTGGCGTCCAGCTCCAGCAAGGCCTTGACCAGGCTGGATTTGCCGGCGCCGCTGGGGGCCGAAACGACGAAAAGATTGCCTGGGTATTCCATGCGGAGTGTTGCCGGTTGTGTGTTTATTCGATGTTCTGCACTTGCTCGCGCAACTGCTCCACGGCGACCTTCATCTCCACCGAGATATTGGTCAGCTCCAGCGCTGCGGCCTTGGAGCCCAAGGTGTTGGCTTCGCGGTGCAGTTCTTGGATCAGGAAGTCCAGGCGCTTGCCGATTTCGCCGCCCTTTTTGAGCAGGCGGGCAATTTCTTCCAGATGCGCGCGCAGGCGAGCCAACTCCTCGGCCACGTCGATGCGGATGGCGTAAGCGGCGGCTTCGTTGAGTGCCCGTTCGCGCAGGTTTTCTTCCGGAATCGTCTGGGCCGCGCCGGTGGTGGCGAGCGCCTCTTGCCAGCGCTCCAAAAAGCGTTGCTGTTGACGCTGCACGATGGCCGGCAGCATCGGCTCGGCCGCGTCGGCCAATTCGCGCAGACGGGCGATGCGTTCCATCAAAATGGCAACCAGCTTCTCGCCTTCACGCTCGCGCGCTTCCAGCAAACCCACCACGCATTGGCGTGCGGCTTCCAGGGCCGGTTCATCGAGCTTTTCAGTGGCGGAGCCGCCGCCCTTGCACCATTGCAAGGCTTCGTGCACCGACAGCGGCTGCGCTTTCGGCAGCCAGCTTTGTACGGTGTTTTCCAGGCGCGACAGCTTGTTGAGTTGATCCGCCTGCGGCTGCGGCCAAGCACCATCGCCTTCGCGCTGGGTGTTGATGCGCATCTCCACCTTGCCGCGTTTGAGCTTGGTGGTCAGCAGTTCGCGCAGGGCCGGTTCGAGTCCGCGCAACTCCTCGGGCATGCGCAGGCTCAGGTCCAGGAATCGGCCGTTGACCGAGCGCAGTTCAACCGTCACGCCGGCATGGGGGCTGGCATTGGAGACCGCAGTGTTTTCACTGGGGGCGGAGGGCTGCGAGCTGGCGCTGGCATATCCCGTCATGCTGTAGACTGGCATCTAGCGTCCGGTGTGTAAATAAAACTCGATTATGTCAAAGCCAAAACCGGCGCCTCTGCCAGCCGGCACGGTGGTTGGGGGCTACCAGATCATCAAGCGACTGGCAGCAGGAGGATTCGGCGTTGTTTATCTCGCCGAAGACCCCGAGCACCACCTGGTGGCCCTGAAGGAATACCTGCCTTCCTCCTTGGCCGAGCGCTCGCCGGGCGAGTTGACGCCGCGCGTCAAACCCGAGAAACAGCCGCTTTACCGCCTGGGGCTGAAAAGCTTTTTCGAAGAAGGCCGCTCGCTGGCGCAGATCTCTCACCCGAGCGTGGTCTCGGTGCTGAATTTCCTGCGCGAGAACGAAACCGTCTACATGGTGATGAACTATCTGCAGGGCGACACCTTGCAGGACTTCATCGTCACCGCGCGCGACATGAAGCGCGACAAGGTCTTCCGCGAGTCCACCATTCGCAGCTTGTTCGATGAAATCCTGCGCGGCCTGCGCATCGTGCATCAGCACAAGATGCTGCATCTGGACATCAAGCCTGCCAATATCTTCATCACCAATGAAAACAAGGCGGTGCTGCTGGACTTTGGCGCGGCACGCGAGGTGCTGAGCAAAGAAGGCAACTTCATTCGCCCGATGTACACCCCTGGTTTTGCTGCGCCCGAGATGTATCGCCGCGATGGCTCGCTAGGCCCTTGGACCGACATCTACGCCATTGGCGCGTGCATCTACGCCTGCATGCAAGGCTATCCGCCGAATGACGCGCCACAGCGCCTGGAGAAAGACCGCCTGGCCCTGAGTCTGTCGCGCCTGCGCAATGTCTACTCCGACAATATGATCGAAGTGGCCGAGTGGTGCATGTCGCTGGACCCGCTGGCGCGGCCGCAAAGCGTCTTCTCCTTGCAAAAAGAGTTGGCCCGCGAAACCGAGCGTCGCTACACCAAGCTGAGCTTCAGTGAGCGCTTGAAGCTGCAGCTGGAGAATCTCAAGACCGGAGCGAAGGCGTGAGGTTCAGCACCTACCAGGTCAGCAGGCGTGGCGGGCGTGAGAAAAACGAAGACCGCATGGGCTACTGCTACACGCGGGAAGCCGGGCTGTTTGCCTTGGCCGACGGCATGGGCGGACACCCCGAGGGCGAAGTTGCGGCGCAACTGGCTTTGCAGACTTTGGCGGCGCTATTCCAGCGCGAAGCCAAACCCGCACTGGCCAAGCCGGATGAGTATCTGCAAGACGCCATCCTGATCGCGCAGCAGCAACTCTTGCGCTATGCGGCCGACAAGCAAATGTCCGACACGCCGCGTACCACCATCGTGGCCTGCGTCTTGCAGGGGCGCAATGCCTATTGGGCCCATTGCGGCGACTCGCGGCTCTACCTGGTGCGAGCCGGTCGATTGATCGCTCGCACCCGTGACCATTCCTATATCGAGCTGCAGGCGGCTTTGGGCCGCGTGCCGCAAGGGGCTGATGCCTTCAATCGCAATGTCTTGTTCACCTGCCTGGGCAGCCCGGGCAAGCCGATGGTGGACATCAGCGGTCCGATGCAGTTGGAGCCGGGCGACCGCCTGTTGCTGTGCTCGGACGGCTTGTGGGGCACGGTGGCCGACGATGAAATCACTGAGCAGTTGGCGAAACGTCCGATATCGGACGCGGTGCCCGAGTTGGTGGAGCAGGCCCTGCGCAACGGCGGCGTGCGCTGCGACAACGTGACGGTCTTGGCGGTGGAGTGGGAAGGCGCCGGCGATCCGGAAGCCGACAGCGAAGCGATCTCGACCTTGGGGCTGGACGATCAAGGCTTTGCCTCCACCATTCAAGGCCGCATGGGTGCTGCCGGTCGGCGCGACGAGATGGACGAAGACGAGCTAGACCGCTCGGTGCGTGAGATCAATGAAGTGATCCGCCAGGCGAACAGTCGCGCCGACAACGCTGCCAAAGTGGCTGCGCCAGATCCGGCCGCCAAGAAGAATTCCTGAAGAAAGACTTGAATCCATGACTGCAGAAACTTCCCGCGTGAACACACGGGCGGATGGCCGTGGCGCCGACGCTTTGCGCCCTGTCACCATCACCCGCCACTACACCCGCCACGCCGAGGGTTCGGTGCTGATCGAATTCGGCGGCACCAAGGTTTTGTGCACTGCATCGGTGGAAGAAAAAGTGCCGCCGCACAAACGCGGCTCGGGCGAGGGCTGGGTGACGGCCGAATACGGCATGTTGCCGCGCGCCACCCACACCCGCAGCGACCGCGAAGCCGCACGCGGCAAGCAAAGTGGCCGTACTCAAGAGATTCAGCGATTGATTGGCCGCTCGCTGCGCTGTGTGTTCGATTTGAAGCGACTGGGCGAGCGCACCATTGCACTCGACTGCGATGTGATCCAAGCCGATGGCGGCACCCGTACGGCAGCCATCACCGGCGCTTTTGTTGCGGCGCATGATGCGGTCACTTGGCTGCTGGCCCAGGGCAAGATCAGTCAGTCGCCGATCGTCGACGCGGTAGCCGCGATCTCGGTCGGCATCGTTGATGGGCAGCCCTTGCTGGACCTGGAATACACCGAGGATTCGGCCTGCGACACCGATATGAATGTGGTGATGACCGCCGGCGGCGGCTTTGTCGAGTTGCAAGGCACGGCCGAAGGCCAGGCCTTCAGCCGCAAGGAGATGAATGCCTTGTTGGATCTGGCCGAAAAGGGCATTGGTGAATTGCTAGCCGCCCAGAAGACAGCGCTTGGAGTTTGAAGACGATGAAACTGGTCCTCGCCTCCAACAACGCCAAGAAGCTGGCCGAGCTGCAAGTCTTGTTTGCGCCGCTCGGCATTGAGCTGGTGACACAGGGCTCGCTGGGCATTCCCGAGGCGGAGGAGCCTTTTGAGAGCTTTGTCGAGAACGCCTTGACCAAAGCGCGCCACGCCGCGCGTTTGAGCGGACTGCCGGCTCTGGCCGACGATTCGGGTCTGGCGGTCGAAGCGCTGAAGGGGGCGCCTGGCGTCTTGTCGGCGCGTTATGCCACGCTGTTTGGCCAGCCCAAGTCGGATGCGGACAACAACCGCGTCTTGCTGGAGCAGTTGGCTGGTTTTCCGCAAGCCGAGCAACGTGCTGCCCGATTTGTGTGTGCCCTGGTCGCCGTGCACAGCGCCGCTGACCCCGAGCCGCTGATCGCCATGGGCCGCTGGCAGGGGCAGATCTTGCCTCAGGCGCAAGGCGACTCGGGCTTTGGCTACGACCCCTTGATGTTCATTCCTGCTTTGGGTCGCAGCGTGGCGCAACTGAGTGCTGCAGAGAAGAACTCTCAGAGCCACCGCGCTCTGGCGGCCGCCGATTTGGTCGCCCAAATGCGTGAGGTCTGGCATCTTGGCTGATGTCTTGCACCTGATGCGACCCGGCACCTTGCAGCTGGCGGCGTTGCCTCCGCTGTCTTTGTATGTGCACCTGCCTTGGTGCTTGCGCAAATGCCCCTACTGCGATTTCAACAGCCATGAGTGGCGGGTTGATGGCGCCGCGCGCGAGTTGCCGGCTGACACGGCGCGAGCCTACTTGGCCGCGCTGCGTGCCGATTTGGAAGCCGCGCTGCCCTTGATCTGGGGCCGGCCGGTGGTCAGCATCTTCATCGGCGGCGGCACGCCCAGCTTGTTTGCACCGGAGCAGATTGCCGAGCTGATTTCAGACCTGCGCGCACGCTTGCCGCTGGAGGCGGGCTGCGAAATCACCTTGGAAGCCAATCCTGGCACCTTTGAGCGGGAGCGCTTCAAAGGCTTCAGGGATGCCGGCGTAACCCGTTTGTCTATCGGTGTGCAGAGCTTTGACGACGCCAAGCTCAAGGCCTTGGGTCGGGTGCACAGTGCCGAGCAGGCGCTGGCTGCCATTGGCGAGGCGGCCCAGGCCTTTGAGACCTTCAATATTGATTTGATGTACGCCTTGCCCGGCCAGACCTTGGCCGAGTTGGCTCTGGAATTGACGACGGCACTCAATTTCGAACCGCCGCATCTGTCGGTCTACCACCTGACCATTGAGCCCAATACCCGCTTTGCAACAGCGCCGCCCAGTGGCCTGCCGGATGCGGATCTGGCCAGCGAGATGCTGGACCTGATCACCGCGCGAACCGGTGGCGTTGAAATGGAGCGCTATGAGGTGTCGGCTTATGCGCGCGCTGGCCATCGCTGTGCGCATAACTTGAACTACTGGCAGTTCGGCGATTACTTGGGCATAGGTGCGGGAGCGCACAGCAAGCTCTCGTTCCCGCACCGGGTGCTGCGCCAAGTGCGTTGGCGTGAGCCCGCTGCCTATATGAGCAAGGCGGGCGAGGGCGCTGCGGTATCGAATGAGAACGAGGTGACGCGCGCCGAGCTGCCTTTTGAGTTCATGCTCAATGCGCTGCGCTTGCGCGAGGGCGTGCCCATGCAGTCCTTCTTGGAGCGCACCGGCTTGCCGCCCTCCAGCATTACCAAGGCCTTGGAGCAAGCGCGCGCCCAAGGTTTGTTGGAGGTGGATCCCGCACGCATCGCTGCCACGCCGCGCGGCTTTGACTTTCTCAACGACCTGCAGGCCTTGTTCTTGGCCGATTGAAGGCGTGCTTGCCCTTCAAGCCGCCATCACGTACACGCTGAGTTGCTCATGCTTGGCATGGCGCTTGGCGGTGGCGGCCGCTGTGGCTACTTCCTCCGCGCGGTGCAGTGTGCCTGGTGCGACCCGCACAGCGCCGATGCTCAGCGTGGTGCAGGGGTGAAAGCGCAGATCGCCATGGCGGTCTTCGGCCATGATGCCGCCGGCCTCGAGTGCGGCCGCGTCGAAGAGATTGCGCGCCATGCTGTTGAAGCGCTCGATGATTTGCTCGCAGCGATGCTCCCAGTCATCGCTTTGAAAGAGCATGACAAAGTCATCGCCGCCGACATGGCCGAGGAAGTCGCGCTGGCTGTCGCAATGGCTGCTGGCCACGCGGGCCACCAAGCGAATCATCTCGTCGCCGCGCCAATAGCCGTATTCGTCATTGAAGGGCTTGAAGTGATTCAAGTCGGCATAGGCCGCGACGAACTCGCGGCCACTGGTCAATAGACGACCAATGTGCTGGCTGATCGGAATATTGCCCGGCAAGAAGGTCAGCGGGTTGGCATGTCGCGCCGCCTCAATGCGCGCCTCGGTGACCGAGCGCACCAGTTGCTCGCCGGTACCCAAGCCCAGGTAGCGGCCCTCACGGGTGATGATGAAACCCTCGCGCAAATAGCGTTGGTCGGCCGAGGTCAGCACCGTGGTCAGGGCTTCGATGCCGGTGTCTGCATCCACGATCAGCGGCGTGGGGTTGGCAAACAAGGTGCAGGCGTGGCGGCCGTACAGATCGTTGAAGAAGGGCTTGGCCCAGCGGTTGATGAATTGGCTGCGGTCGACGAGGGCCACTGGTTTCTGCTCGGCGTTCAAAACCGCGATGGCATGCAGTTGCTCATGTTGGTTGAACAGGCGGAACAATTGTTCATGCGTGGTGTCTTCGCGCACGGTCACGGCATCGACCATCAGGCGTTCCGCGGTGACGCCATTGCTGGAGGCGCGGCGCAGCTCGGGCAACACGGCGATGTCATTGCTGGCCAAGACTTCGCGGGCGGCCACCAAGGCCTCGTGTGCACCTTCTGCCGAGGGGCGGCCGATCAGCCAGCCCTGTCCAAAGGCCACGCCCAGATCACGCAGCACGCGCATCTCTTCGGCGCTTTCGATGCCTTCGGCGACCAATTGGGCGCCAAAGGTTTCGGCCAGTTGCAGCAAGGCGCGAAAGGTCTGCAGCTTCTCGGCATGGGCCGGCAAATCGTGGGTGAAGTATTTGTCGATCTTGACCAGGTCGGGCTGCATCTCCGACCACAAGCGCAAGGACGAACGACCATCGCCAAAATCATCCAGCGCAATGCCCACGCCTTGACGGCGCAAACTGGTGATGGCCTGGCGCAAGCTGTCGATATCGGTGACCCGCTCGTGCTCGGTCAACTCAATGATGATGCTGCCGGGCTTGACGCCATAGTCCTCGCAAACGAACAAGCTGCCACGACCGTCTGCATCGTGTGCGACCGCGCGGGCCAGGGCGGTGGCGCTCATATTGATCAAGAGCTTGCCTGGCAGTTTGAGGCGGCTCCAGTCTTTGAGCGCTTGCTGGGCGCAGCGCACTTCGAGCTCGACCGTCAGCCCTTCGCGGCGCCCGGCGGCGAACAAGGCATCGGGGTACTCCAGTGAGCTGCCAGTTGGTCCTCGGACCAAGGCCTCGTGGCCGTAGATCAAGCCGCAATCCAATTGGACGATGGGCTGAAACAAAGTGCTCAGCAGGTCTTCTTGGATGAGGTTCTCTACTCGTAATTTGAGCGGACGCTCAAGGCGCCGGCTGTGCTCTGCCTGGCGGTCGGGGAGGGCAATGGTCGTCATGGCGCAATGCTGCCCGACGAAGGTGACAGGGCTACGACGATCTCGCCCTGGCGTGCTAAAACTGGCCTCTGTGTGAGGAAATACCGCGCGCTTGGGGTCGCTGACAGACCCAAGCGGCGAGTCGCTCTCGGATCAAACCCGGTTGATCGAGATGCCGGCGGTGCTGCGCAGACGTTCGAGCAGGCGCGGCGCGATCTGCGACAGCGGCAGCACTTCGTCGGCCGCACCCGCCGCAATGGCTTCGCGCGGCATGCCGAAGACCACGCAGCTGGCTTCATCTTGCACAAAGTTGTAGGCGCCGGCGTCCTTCATCACCTTCATGGCCTTGGCGCCGTCAGCGCCCATGCCGGTCAGCATGATGCCCAGGGCGTTGGGGCCGACCACCCGTGCAGCGGAGTGGAACAAAACTTCGACCGAAGGCTTGTGGCGATTCACGGGTTCACCGTCTTGCACCCGAGCGATGTAGTTGGCGCCTGAGCGCTCCACGCTGAGGTGAAAACCGCCCGGGGCGATGTAGCCGTGACCCGGCAAGATCCGTTCGCCGTCTTGTGCTTCTTTGACGCGAATGCGGCACAGGCCATCGAGTCGCGCTGCATAGCTCTTGGTAAAGCCTGGAGGCATGTGCTGGGTGATGACCACGGCCGGGCAGTCGGCGGGCAGATTCAGCAGCACGTCTTTGGTGGCTTCCGTGCCGCCGGTGGAGGCACCGATGAAGATGATCTTTTCGGTTGAGAGACGTCCCAAGCTCGCCATGGTCACCGGTTTGGCCGGTGGCGGCGGGGCGGAGCTCGCATGTGCCGCCGCGCCGGTGGGGCTGGCGGACAGCGCCGCATGGCTGCGGCGAATATGGGCCTTGGCGGCGATGCGAATCTTGTCGGTGATGTCGTCGGCCAAGAGGCGGATGCCGTCTGCGACGCCGATTTTTGGCTTGGCGACAAAGTCCACCGCACCCAGTTCCAGCGCTTTCAAAGTGACTTCTGCGCCGCGCTCGGTCAGGGTGGAGACCATCACCACCGGCATGGGGCGCAGACGCATCAGCCGCGACAAGAAATCCAGCCCGTCCATCTTGGGCATTTCGATGTCCAGCGTGATGACATCAGGGTTCAGATTGCGGATCATTTCGCGCGCCAGCAGTGGATCGGCAGCAGCGCCAATGCATTCCATATCGGTCTGGCGGTTGATGATTTCGCTCAGGATGCTGCGCACCAGCGCCGAGTCATCCACCACCACAACTTTGATTTTGGCCATGTTTTCTACTTCTCCTAACAGGGGGCAGGCTCAGAACAGATCGACGGAGCCGCCCGTGGCGACCACCGGCTGAGCCTTCTGGGCTGCGGCGCGATCTTGTTGCACCAGAGCCTCGGCATTGGTCGGAGCCAAGCGTTTGACCATGGCTTTGCCGCTGTGGGGCAGGAAGCAGACCTTGCGGGGATAGATGTCCATCACATCTTTGGACACGATGGGAATACGTTCCGTCTTCAGATAGTCGATGACGAAGTTGGTGTTGCGCTCGCCGACGTTGATGGTGTTCATGCCGGCAATGACCGCGCCGCCGCCGAAGATCTTGGCTTCCATGCGGCTCTTGGACGCGCCGCGCTTCATCATTTCATTGATCAAGAGTTCCATCGCGAAGGAGCCGTAGCGGCCGGAATCGCCGCTGCCTTCTGGCAGCATGAAATGGTTCATGCCGCCGATCTGGGCATGTCGATCCCAAAGGCAAGCCGCGATGCACGAGCCTAATGTGGTCATCACCAGAATGTCTTCGGTGTCGACAAAGTACTCGCCGGGCAAGATCTTGACCGCCGCATTCTTGAAATGGGCGTCATAAAAGAAGAACGAGGCTTCCCCGTTCTTGCGCGGCATGGCTTTCAGTTGGGCAACACGAGTTGCCCCCGCGCCGCTTGAATACAACACGCCGGAGCTGGCGCCGGTGGAGGCGGTTGGGGTGCTCATATTTTTGTATCGGCCGCTGTTTGTTGGACTTGAGGGGCGATCTGAGGGGAGTGCGTGTACTTCAAACGCGCTCGTAAATCGTCTTGCCGCGCAGGCGGAACAGATCTCGCGACTCGGTGAAATTCTCCGAGTGGCCGACGAACAGCAGTCCATGCGGCCGCATCACCTTGTGGATGCGTTCCAAGACTTTGCGCTGTGTCGGCGCGTCAAAGTAAATCATGACGTTGCGACAGAACACGATGTGAAAGGGGTCGCCCAGTGACCACTGCGCGTCCATCAAATTGAGGGGGCGGAAGTCGATCCAGCGCTGCAATTCCGGCTTGACACGAATGCGCCCCGAATTCGTCCCGGTGCCCTTCATGAAGAAGTTGCGCAGGCGGGTTTGGTCCAGCCCCCGGGCGTCGGCGTTATAGACGCCGCGCTTGGCGGTGTTCAGCACATTGGTATCAATATCGCTGGCGGTGATTTGCACCTGCGCATTGCTGCCGAGCGCTTCGCTGCAGCTGATAGCGATTGAATAGGGCTCTTCGCCCGTGGACGCCGCGCAACACCAAATGCGAACCGGCTTGCCTGCAAGCGGCTTGAGGTCATCGGCCAAGGCGTGGAAATGGTGCTCCTCGCGGAAGAAGGAGGTCAGATTGGTGGTCAGGCAATTGACGAACTCTTGCCATTCCTGGGCGCCTTGCGGGCCGGTGACGTTCTCCAGCCACTGCAGGTAGGCGGCAAATGACTTGTGGCCGGTGTCGCGCAGCCGGCGCGAGAGGCGGCTGTAGACCATGGCGTGCTTGCCGTCATGCAGGCTGATGCCAGCGTGCTTGTAGATCAACTCCCGCACGCGGTCGAAGTCGGCGCGGCTGAAACTGAACTCGTGGTCAATCACTTCTGCGCCTGAGGCGCTTGGAACAGCGGGCATGTGATGAGCTCGGTTGATAGTCCCTGAACTGTTGAACAGCTCGGGATCTGATTTTGCATCGGCGTCAAGTGTGGTCCGTGAACCGCCTCCAGCATAGAGCAAACAAGGCCTGCATTGCGGCCTTGTTTGAGTTTCAGCGACAGACACCCCACTGCTAGACTGAAGCCGTACTTGCCTTGGACTATCTTGGAATCAAGCCCACAACCCGTTCTTCTGGACGCCCGCCGATTGCGGCTCGACCTCGCCCTGCAGCTGCTGCAGCAGGCGGGGGCTTTGCTGCCTGAGTCCGAACCCTATGGTGAGGCCTGGATGCAGGGCGTGATTGACGCCTTGTGTGATTTATCCAGCAAGGATGCCCTCACCGGCCTGGTGAACCGCCGCAGTTTCGAAATGGCGCTGTCGCGCGAGGTCGATCGGGTGGCGCGCTCCGGCGAGTCGGCCCTGTTGTTAACCGTCGACATTGACCATTTCAAGGCCGTCAATGACACCTATGGCCATGCCGCTGGAGATTTGGTGATCCAGGCCGTGGCGGGTGCTTTGAATCAAGTGGTGCGCCCCATGGACACGGTGGCGCGTGTGGGCGGCGAAGAATTTGCGATCGTGCTGCCGAAATGTGCTGCCAGCTTTGGCGCCATGGTGGCCGAGCGTTTGCGAGAGCGAGTGTCTGAATTGCGTATTGAAGTGGCTTCAGGCCAGATTTTGGCGGTGACGATCAGCTTGGGCGGTGCGTTCGCGCCGCAGTGGGTGCGCTCGTCTTCGCTGCTTTGGATGGAGCGAGCCGATCGTCAGCTCTACCGCGCCAAAGCTGAGGGTCGTAACCGCGCCTGCCTGGAGTCGCAGGTGGATTCCTTGGTCAGCGCCGAGGAAAAAGGCATGTTGTTTGCTGTAACGCAACAGGAAAGTGAATGAGTACGACATCTGATCCTGCTGCATCCGGCGCTGCGCCACTCGCGCAGGCCATGTCCCGGCCCCTCGCGTCCAAGGGTGGCGCGCGTACTTTGGCAGTGACCAGCGGCAAAGGCGGCGTAGGCAAGACCTTTGTTACGGCCAATCTGGCCGCTGCATTGGCGGCGCGTGGCCAAAAAGTCTTGGTGCTGGACGCTGACCTCGGCTTGGCCAATCTGGATGTGGTGCTGAATCTGCACCCCAAGTTGACCCTGCACGATGTGTTCACCGAAAAGGCCACGCTGGAGCAGGCGATTTTGCCCGCGCCCGGGGGCTTTTCTGTGCTCTTGGCCGGCTCCGGCATGGTGGAGTACTCGCGCCTGACACCCGATGTGCGCGACAAGCTGCTGCACATCGTCGACCTGGTCAAACCGCGCTTTGATTGGGTGCTCTTGGACACTGGCGCCGGTATTTCCGACGTCGTCTTGTTCGCGATTTCTCTGGCCACCGATGTCTTGGTGGTGGCCACGCCCGAACCCACGTCTTTGACGGATGCTTACGCCACCATCAAGGTACTGGCCACCCAGCAAAACCGGCGTGAAGTCGGTTTGCTGGTCAATCAAGCCAACCGGGTGGGCGAGGGCAAGCTGATCTGCGGCCAGCTGCAGCAGGTCTTGCAACGCTTTGTAGGCTCTAAGCCTGGGCAAACCTTCAAGCTGGAATTGCTGGGCGAGGTCAAGAGCGACCAATCTGTTCGCCAAGCGGTGCTCAAGCGCCAGTTGGTGCTCGAGCATTACCCCGGCTGCGATGCCGCCCAAGCCATCAAGGCCTTGGCGAGCAAGCTTTTGGGCTGAGACGGCCGCTGGGGCTAGGTTTCAAAGCCCGCTCAGCCGCCCCGATTACGCATCCAGTCGGCGGTGCCATAAAAAGACTCCGCTAGCCTTTGCTGCAAAGGCTCGGGCAGCGCGCAAGCCTGCATGGCTTCGATCATGCAGGCCATCCATTGGTCCCGTTCAGCAATGCCGATGGAATAGGGCAGGTGACGGGCGCGCAGGCGTGGGTGGCCAAAACGCTCGATGTACAAATCGGGCCCGCCGCTCCAGCCGCATAAAAACCAATGCAGCTTGTTGCGTGATTCCTCCAGCGTGCTGGGGTGGAGCGAGCGCAGCAGCGCGTAGTGGGGCTCCAGCTCCATGCGGTCATAGAACTGGTCCACCAGTTCGCGGATGCCAGGCTCGCCACCGAGAAGTTCAAACAGGGTGGTGGCGGGTTCTTGCGTATTGGCTTGGGTGTCTTGCATTGGCGGATTGTCCCGCCTCCTCAATCCACTTGCTGCAGCAAGACCATCAAGGCGCCGGTGCCCCCGTCGCTGGCGCGCGCCTGGACGAAGGCCAGCACCTGCTGCTTTTGCACCAGCCAGCGGCGCACCCGCGCTTTCAGCACCGGTTCCCGGCCTGGCGAGCCATTGCCTTTGCCATGCACCACGCGAACGCAGCGCAGGCCGCGCTTGGCGCTGTCTTGGACGAAAGTGCCCAGCGCCTCCCGAGCTTGGTCGCGACGCAAACCATGCAGATCCAACTGCGCCTGCAAGCTCCAATGGCCGCGACGCAGTTTGCGCACCACTTCTTGGCTGATTTCTGGCCGGCGGAAGGACAGGCTGTCGTCGGTCTCCAGCAGCGACTCCACATCGAAATCGTCCGACAAAGCTTGTAGCAAGACCTGGCGCTCGTCGGCCTCGCGCTGCAAGGGCTCTGGCGGTGGGCGCATCGGTGTGTGTTGCACGCGTTGCTTGTCTGGCAAGGGCGTGACCGCACCGACGCTGAGCTCAAACACCCGGCGCTCTTGTTCCGCCAAGCGTTGCGCCGCCGCTTGGCGCTCGCGCTCTTCTTCGGCCCGTTTGCGTTGCAGGGCCAGTTCGCGTTGCAGCAGTTTGAGGTCTTGCAGGCTGTGCAGCGCCGAGTCGGACGTGGATTTTTGCGGGGCCCGTGGGCGGTGCTTCACATCAGCCCCCGTTCGGCAAAAGACACCACCTCGCCGCAGCCCACCACCAAATGGTCAAGCACCCGCATATCTACCAAGGCCAGCGCGCTGCGCAGCGCGTCAGTCAGCATCTCATCCGCACGCGAAGGTTCGGCCACGCCGGAGGGGTGGTTGTGCGCCAGGATGACGGCAGCCGCGCCCAAGTCCAGGCTGCGTTTGATGACTTCTCTGGGGTAAACCGAGGTTTGCGTCAGGGTGCCGCGAAACATTTCTTCCATGGCAATCAAGCGGTGTTGGGCATCCAAAAACATCACGGCAAACACTTCATGTGGCAGGCCGGCCAGTTTCAGTCGGATGAATTGCTTGACCGAATCGGGTGAGTCGAACACCGGTTGCTGCGCCAACTCTTGCAGCAGCGAACGGCGGGCGATCTCCAGCACGGCGGCGATTTCTGCACGTTTGGCCGGTCCTAAGCCCTTGATGCAAGCCAGATCGCTGACGCTGGCGTGCAAGAGGCCATGCCAACCCTTGAATTGATCGAGCAGGTTTTGCGCCAGTTGCAAGACCGGCGTGCCCTGGATGCCGGTGCGCAGCAAAAGCGCCAGCAATTCGGCATCTGCCAAGGCCTGCGGCCCGCGTGCCAGCAGTTTTTCGCGCGGGCGGGCGTCGGGCGGGAGGTGAGTTAAGGGCATGGCAAGGGGCGAGGTACGGCAGAGGATGTAGCAAAGGCAGGGCGTCAATTCCCGGCAATCCACAGGCATCCAGAAAGGCAATCTTCGCAGACCGACGAAGCCAAAGCAGCGAGGCCCTAAAATCCTGGCAGTCTAGCCAATATTGTTTCCATGAATCTCATTCAAGCCGGTTCCTTTTTGACCTTGCATTACCGACTGGCTGGCCCGGATGGCAGTGACGTCATCAATACCTTCAATGAAAAGCCGGCCACGCTGTCGCTGGGCAGCGGCCAGTTGTCGCCGGCCATCGAGGCCCGTTTGATCGGCTTGGAGGAGGGCGTGCGCACCCAAATCGAGTTGGCCCCCGGCGAGGCCTTTGGGCCGCACAACCCGGACATGCTGCAGCGCGTCAAGACCAGCTTGTTGCATGAGTTTGGCGATCCGGACGAGCAATACGTCGTGGGCGATGTGGTGCAGTTCCCAACGCCCGACGGCCAAGGCAACTTCACCGGCACCGTGCGAGAGCTGGGCGAGGACTGGATGTTGTTCGACTTCAACCATCCGCTCGCTGGCCAGCCGGTCAGCTTTGAAGTGCATGTGATCGGGGTGATTTGAGATGAGCGTTGAGATGCAAGCCCAAGAAGTGCTGTTGGCCGAGCCGCGTGGTTTTTGCGCCGGTGTGGACCGGGCGATTGAGATCGTCGAGCGCGCGCTGATCAAGTTCGGTTCGCCCATCTATGTGCGCCATGAAATCGTGCACAACACCTATGTGGTCAATGATTTGAAGGCGCGTGGCGCCATCTTCATCGAAGACCTGGCCGAAGTGCCGCCTGGCGCCACGCTGGTGTTCAGTGCGCACGGGGTCAGTCAGGCGGTGCGGGCCGAGGCGGCCGCGCGCGGCTTCCAGGTGTTTGATGCGACTTGCCCCTTGGTCACCAAGGTTCATGTGGAAGTGGCCAAGCTGCACCGCGAGGGCTACGAGTTCATCATGATTGGCCACAAAGGTCACCCCGAGGTGGAAGGCACCATGGGCCAGTTGAGCGAGGGCATCTATCTGGTCGAAGAAGCCAGCGATGTGCCGCATGTGCGAGTCAAAGATCCCAGCCGCTTGGCGGTGGTGACGCAAACCACGCTGAGCGTGGACGACGCGGCCGAAATCTTGCAAGCCGTCAAAACGCATTTCCCACAAGTGCGTGAACCCAAGAAACAAGACATTTGCTACGCCACCCAGAACCGCCAAGACGCCGTCAAGGTCTTGGCGCCGCAGGTCGATGTGGTGATCGTGGTCGGCAGCCCGACCAGTTCCAACAGCAACCGATTGCGTGAGTTGGCCGAGCGACTGGGCACGCCTGGCTTCATGGTGGACGCCGCCGAAGATCTGCAAGCCGAATGGCTGGAGGGGCGCAGCCGTGTCGGTTTGACGGCCGGCGCTTCAGCACCGGACGTGCTGGTGCAGGCTGTGATTGCCCGCCTGCGTGAGCTGGGCGCCACCACGGTGCGCAGCCTGCCCGGTGTGGAAGAGCATGTGCGCTTCCCGCTGCCTATGGGCCTCGGCGACAAGTCGATGGCAGAGCTGGACGCGTCTCGATCTTGACGCAGGCGTAACGCTAGATCAGCGGCGCCCGAGTCCTTCGACCGGCGCCGTTTTTGCTTTCATAGAATCGAACCAGTTTCAAGGATCCTCAACATGCTAGACATCACCCTGCTGCGCAAAGACCTGGACGCCGTGGTCGCGCGCCTGAACACCCGCAAGAATCCGCAAGCGTTTTTGGATGTGGAGCGCTACAGCGCTCTGGAGAATGAGCGCAAGGGCGTGCAAATGCGCACCGAAGAGTTGCAGAGCCGCCGTAACAGCTTGTCTAAGCAGATCGGCATGCTGAAAGGCAAGGGCGAAGACGCATCGGCCGTGATGGCTGAGGTGGGTGGCATTGGCGATGAATTGAAGGCCGCTGCGGAGCGACTCGAGGCCATTCAGGCTGAACTCAGCACCATGCTGATGAGCGTGCCCAATCTGCCGGATGACAGCGTGCCTGTGGGCGCAGATGAGAGTGGCAATGTGGAAGTGCGCCGCTGGGGAACGCCGCGCACTTTTGACTTTGAAGTGCGCGACCATGTGGACGTCGGCGCGGCTTTGGGCCTGGACTTTGAGACCGGTGCCAAGCTCAGCGGCTCGCGCTTCAGCTTCTTGAAGGGCAAGGTGGCGCGCCTGCACCGTGCGCTGGCCCAGTTCATGCTGGACACCCAGACCGAAGAGCACGGCTACACCGAGTGCTACACGCCCTATATCGTCAATCGTGAAGTCTTGGAAGGCACCGGCCAGCTGCCCAAGTTCAAGGAAGACATGTTCTGGGTGCTGCGCGGTGGCGATGATCAGGCGCAGGAGCAGTACCTGATCTCCACCTCGGAAATCTCTTTGACCAATACGGTGCGCGAGCAGGTCTTGGACGCCGCTGAGTTGCCGATCAAGCTGACCGCGCACAGCCCGTGCTTCCGCTCGGAAGCCGGCAGCGCCGGCCGCGACACCCGCGGCCTGATCCGTCAGCACCAGTTCGACAAGGTCGAAATGGTTCGCATCGAACATCCCGACCACAGCATGGCGGCCTTGGAAGAGATGACCTTGCACGCTGAGGCGATTCTGCAAAAGCTGGAACTGCCTTATCGCACCGTGCTGCTGTGCAGCGGCGATATGGGTTTTGGTGCGGTCAAGACCTATGACTTGGAAGTCTGGGTACCGGCGCAAAACACCTACCGCGAGATCAGCTCCTGCTCGAATATGGGCGCCTTCCAAGCCCGCCGCATGCAGGCGCGCTTCAAGAACGCACAAGGCAAGAACGAGTTGGTTCACACCTTGAATGGTTCGGGCCTGGCGGTGGGCCGCACCTTGGTGGCGGTGCTCGAGAACTATCAGAACGCCGATGGCAGCATCACCGTGCCCGCGGTCCTGCGCCCGTACTTGGGTGGTCAAGAAATCTTGCGTGCCTGACACAAAATTTCTTGAAACCTGAAAAAGTCCGCTATACTAGTCGGCTTACTCGCTAGCACCACGGCGAGCACCGGAATTCGGAGAGGTGGCAGAGTGGTTGAATGTACCTGACTCGAAATCAGGCGGACGGAAACGTCTCGGGGGTTCGAATCCCCCCCTCTCCTCCAAGTGTTACTGTAAGTCGTTGATTTGTAGAGGTTTTTTAGCCTAACAGTCACCGACTCACAAGTCAACTCACAGAACGCCGCATCGGCTTTGTCGATGCGGCGTTTTTGTTTACACGGTCAGGCCGCGGCTTGGCTGGTCGACAGGGCGAGACCCGGTGCTGTTGGGTTGCTCGGGGACATGTCCGCAAGGCTCTGCCGAATCGGAACTCGCCATAGCGCGAAGTATTTTGTTCGTTGGCCCGTTCACTGAACCCGGCTAGCATTTGCGAGCCGTGCCATGCGTTCTGCTTGGCCGGCGCGTCGGCGCCATGCAGCGCCCAGCACGAAGTCGAGTAGGGCGCTTCCGCCCACCCCCTCCACCCAATTGCCTGCTCACCTCGCCAACACCGGCCAGGTGAGCCGCTGCATTGCACCGCCGCCTCTTCAACTCCAAATAGGAAACAGAAATGGCAAGCGCCAAGACCAACAACGGACAACTCCCGCCCGGTTTCGTGTCCCCGTTCAAGCGGGTCGAAATGAAGGGCACCCACGACGACTTGCTGGCCTGTGCGGCCATCTTGTGTGGCAAGTCCATGGAGGACGTCAAGAAGATGGCCGTCACCCTGGGCATGCCGGCCAACGGTCCATTCTTCATGTCAGACATGTTGTTTAGGCAGATTGCCTTCAACCTCAGTCCCCTAGCCGTAAGCGAGTACAAGGATTTGACCGCGACCAATGCGTTGCCCGAGGTAGCCGTTCTTTGCGTGGACTACGACAAGCACAGCGAGGCCTGTCGGCACGTGGTGTTCCACCAAGTCCGGGCTTCCGAGAAGACGCCAGCTTTCGGCTATGTGATTGATCCCGCCAACTGGCTAACGCCTGACCAGCACATCACGATCGACTTGAGCCATCTAAATCTGAAGCCAGCCTGGTACTTGGAGATCACGCAGCGCCCCGGCACCACGCCGATCCGTAGCAGCAAATAAGCAGAGCCGGACGCCCACCATGCACACCAGAATGCAAGCGATCCGGCCAATGCGCAGCCTGCTGAATCAGTTGCCATGCCTGCCGGTGACGGACGAGCGCATGGTGGACTACACCGCAGCTGACCCACATCTCTTCGTAGCGATCCGCGACGACGCGGAGATGACTATGCGGGTCATTCATCAAGGCCTTACCGCCATTGGCAGTCTCATTGCCCACTCTGGGGTGGCCATTGAGGATGGCTCCATAGGGGCAGACTGCCTTGAAAGCCTGGGCTACCTGATGGCGGAACTTGGGGACATTGCGTCCGGCTTCATGGTCATGGCGGCGCACTGCCGGCGCGAGACTCAGGATTTCAAGGAGCCTTTCCTTTAAGGGGGCAAGGAGCCTGCATGTTCTAGTGGATGCTGCGCGTGGGAAAATACAGCAAAGTTGCTTGGCAAATGCCAGGCTAAGAATTGTTCAGGACAAATGATGCTGATGAAGCAAGTGGAGTTACTGGAGCCTGAGGCGCCGGTGCGAAAGCCCAAGCGGGTGGCGGGCGGCGAAGCCACGACCGATCTTGTCTTCTCGGCCTACGTATCAGACAACGCGCCAGTATTCAGGCAGATTCTCGACCTGCATATGCCCGACGGCGGCATCATCGCAGACGTTACCTACGGTAAGGGTGCGTTCTGGACCGAGATTGACCTGAGCCGCTACACGTTGCTTGCTTCAGACATAGCAGCCAAGCCTCAGCGCAAGGAACTGTCGCAGATCGAAATCAAGGACGGTGTGGACTGTCGCGCCTTGCCATATGGCGACAACTCTCTCGATGGCCTAGTGCTAGACCCACCCTACATGGAGGGCTTCTATCGTGGAGACACAGACCATTTGGCGGGCGGAGGAACTCACGCGGCGTTCAGACATCATTATTCCAACGGGCGCGCAATCGAAGCCCCCGAAGAGGGGGCTCCGAAGTGGCACGACGCAGTAGTTGATATGTATGTTCGTGCTGGCTGGGAGGCTGAACGAGCACTCAAGAGGGACGGCATCTTCATCGTGAAGTGTCAAGATGAGGTCAGCGCCAACAAGCAGCGCTTGACCCATGTTGAACTCATCACCGCATACGAGTCGATGGGTTTCTATACAAAAGACTTGTTTGTAGTCGTTAGATCCAACAAAGCAGGCGTGAGTCGCCTTATCAAGCAAGCCCACGCTCGGAAGAACCACTCCTACTTCCTCGTGTTCCAGAAAAGGAAGGTCAAGCTCTCGTCGGTCGTTACCGCGCCTAAGCCTAGGTAGGCTCGTTTGCACCCTTTGCGGCCAGCCGACGTTCGAGGAGCTTGTCCAACAGCTCGAACGGGTCGCTCACGAACGGAGCGTTCAGTGGCAACGTAACCGGGATCAGCGAGGCGATGAGTTGCTCGCGCACTTCATTTGAGTAGCTGCCGTGGGTACTGCGAGGCAGGTCCTCGTTCAGTGCAAATCCGAATTCCCATTCGCCACGAAAGCCGAAGATGCCGGCCGCGACAATATCGAACTCGCCCACCTTTAGGAGCGTAGTCTCTACCACCTCACCATTCGCAAGTGGAAGCTTGCGTCGGTCACTGGCATCGCACTGGAATGCACCGCGATAGCTAGTCTCTTTCTTGAATTTCTCGGGCAGCGCCGTGTATCGCTCATCTAGCACCCACTTGAAGATGGCGGCTCCCTTCCGTGGCTTGCCCGCTTTGGTCAAGCCCGGGGATGCCTTGCGGCCGACCTCCTTCTTCGCCATAAGCCGCAGCCAGTTGCCATCGGGCAGGAGCACTTCGACTTGGTTTGTCTGTAGCGATTTGACCTCGATGCGAAATTCCTCGCCCTTGTAGGTCACCACTAGGTCGCCCTTTTTCGTCCGATCGTGGTCGTCGTCTTTCCGGTGCGCCTCGGTCCGGTTGTGATGGTCGAAGAGTTCCTTGAGCTTCCGCTCGGCGATGTAGCCCACGATCATTCCGCGCAGGCTAGGGTTTGTGTTTACAAGGTCGGTGAGGTACTCGGCACTTATGCCCCACACGTCCAATATCGTCTTTGTTGTCAATTCCAATCTCCCCTTGCGTAAAAGGGGGAATGGTAAGTGCTCCGAGCCCACGGGACCGCGTGAGTTCCATGCCAGAGCCTAATGATTTGGCTGAAAAGCCTGCAGTGGCATTGCAGGCTCAGCTCTAGCGTCGTCATTCGCTGGAATCTGTTTCGGCGCAGCCAAAGTATTAGTAAACATGACCCGCCTGATCGGTATCGATAAACTGACTTTGCGGCGCCGTTTGCGCGCCGTGCCGCGCCATACCAGGGCGCCACCAACAGCCGATCCCATCAAGAGCCACGACTGCGCAAGCGGCCGTGGCTCTTTGCATGGTCGGTGCCAATGCAGTGCGGCGCAACCATCAAGGAGCCCTCGATGCACACTGACCCCACTCCCGGCATAACTGAAGCTTTGGACAATGCTGCCGACGCCGAGTTCGGGCCACCCCGGTTCGGGCTTGGCCTGATTGTCGCAACCAACGCCGCCTGCAACTTCTTCAACCGCCACGGCATCAACGCGATGGAGTACCTGCGGCTGCACGTGCGCGGCCAGTGGGGTGACGTGCCGCCCGAGGACGCCCGCGCCAACGATGAAGCCATCAAGAACGGCGGGCGCATTCTGTCCAGCTATCGAATGGAGGGGCGCACGGTTTGGATCATCACGGAGGCCGTGACTGAGTCAGAGGCCGCTGACAACCATAGGGAATCAACCTGCTTGCTGTTTCCAAGCGAGTACTAGCCGACCGTCAACAAGTGACCACTTGTTGGCATTCAAGCTAGAACCGTGCTTCTCCCGGAATCGAGCTTTGTTGACGCGAGATCTCTTTATGCGCATCGAGCGACATGTCTCCACTAGCTAGTCAATAAGAGATAGGTGAGAGGGGCGAGTCAATCGGATGTTTTTCGACCAGCCTAAGTTATGGGGCATCAATTGGCTGGGATTATTTGATCCCGCAGAGGCACTTGGCAGAGTCCGCTAGTGGATGGGGATACGGGGGGGAGTCAGGTGCAAGAGCTTCGTAGATACCCTCGGACATTTTTAGTGAAAAACTTGGCAGCTTACTTATTGAATACCTTCTTCGCACCCCTCCCTGTTTACCGCATGTTGCGCAGACGGCACTCAGGCTCGATTTGCCAATGTTTTTGCACTAGACTAAGCAGGCACTAATCATTAGTGCGATTTTTCTTAAATTAAAATCAAGGGGGGTGTAATGAAAATAAATGATAAATCCGTTCGAGGACTTATTGCTCGACTGGCTGATGTTATTCGCGCGGAGAACATTACTGCATCCAATTATTTGGATTTGTATGCTGGTGATGAAGCTCTAGAGTGTATTGATAATGTAAATAATCAAGCAATATACGGCCGCCGAGGATCGGGAAAAACGCATCTGCTTAAGGCGCTTCAAGAAAAAATAAATGCTGACTTTGAAAATGGGCGAAGACTTTGTGTTTACATTGACGCAAGAAACATCCTGCCGCTAATAAATAGTTCAGTGGCTACTTCTGAAGAGTCTGCGCTTCTTATTTTCCAGGGAATCGTGCAGTCAATGATTGACGCATTCTCTATAAACGTTCGATTGATTTTTGGTCGAGACCAAATCATCCCATTGAATGCGGACCCGTTGGATAGTGATGCGGTCAGGCGGATTGAAGATCAACTGAGAAAAATCAACCTTGAATTTTCTGGACGGTCCCTCAGGCGGCTAGGTAGTATTGCGATTACTGAGGAGAGAAACTCGGGGTCGGAGTTTCAGTTGGAAGTGGCGGCCAATCCGAAAATTTCTGCCGGCGGTAAGTCTTCTGGAAAGCAGACAGAGGTGAAGGCAGACATTCGATATGTCAGTATCCAGGAAATATCATCGTCCTTGCAGGCCTTAATTGAGTGGTTAGACTTAAGCCGTGCGATATGCCTCATTGACGAATGGTCGGAGATTCCATCTGATGTTCAAAAACACTTGGCCGAACTGATTAAAAGGGTGTTCATTTCTAGTAAGTTCAGTTTTAAAATTGGAGCCATTCCAAATCGAACTGATTTAGGGCATAGAACGCCTGGGAAATTTTACGGCCTCGAGGATGGTGGTGATATTTTCGGTTATCAACTGGATAATCGATATGTATTCGAAATCGAAAAAAACAAGACTAGAGATTTCTTCAATGACTTGTTGCATAGGCATCTGTACGCTATCGACCCTGTAGTAGTGGAAGGCATCTTAAAAACAAATAATAAAACAGAGTCTACGTTCATAAATGCTTTTCTGACAAATAAGGCGTTGGGAGAGTTGTGTATTGCGAGCGCCGGCATACCTAGAGATTTTATTAATCTATTTATACACTCTTATGATCAGTTTAAATCCTCTTCATTGCGGCATATTTCTGTAAAGAATGTCCGAATGGCAACCTCGGGTTGGTATGAGACTGACAAGAAGAAGCAAATAGACGAGCACATGTCAGATAAGGTGCTCCTTCAAGCGATTGTTGAAGAAATTGTTATGAAGAAAAAGTCTAGTCACTTCATGCTTAGTGAAAAGCACTCTTCGAATCCTCACATTTTGAGCCTTATTGACTTCCGAGTATTGCATCTGCGGAAAAAAGGATACTCTCATCAAGATATTCCTGGTGAGTCGTTCAATGTTTACTTCATTGACTATGGATGCTACAATCATTTGAATATAACTAGGGCGAATTTGAATCATGCATCTTTGGATAATATATCTGTGCAGGATGATATGCGGCAAATAAGGCGCATAGTTATCTCGGATTCATTTTTGCAGAAATTCCAAATGCACATTGGTGAGGCATTTTCATGTCCGGTTTGCAAGAAACCTGTCGATACTATGCATCCGGCCTATGTTAAGCAGCAACTCTGTAACAATTGCTTCGAGCCTGCCGGTCTTTCTGGTCAATCTCGGTCGACTGTTTAGTTTTCTGTTTTACAAAGTCCCATGCCTGCGGCAGCGAAGTTGCCAATGAAGGCCGCAGAGTAGTCTTGCGAGGGGGGGGGCGAGCGAGGACCGCACGACCTACACGTATCCACAGCCGGAACTCAAAAACCGGCAAGCTTGTATGTGCAGTATTCAGTCGGAACGGTGGATCAGAGTCTGGCTTGCGCAAACATGGTTGAGACGCAGAGCGGGGGGGGCGCGATGCATGAACCCCGTGGATGTCCTCAGACATTTTGGTGCAAAAGTTGGCCCACCCCTCGATTGCGCATTCGGCCCCCAAGCTCGACAGTACTGTTTCGGATGGTCAATAAAAACTAGCTGAGCGCCCCGAGGTTGCCAAATGCCCAAGCCTGACATTTGAGGTCGAGCGTGGCATTAATTCGATTGGTGCAGATTCGGCCGAGCTATAGTCGTTGCCCAGCATTGCACTAAATGGTGACTATCTCTCGCTGCAGGTTGAGTAGAAAGAGCATAAGATTGGTTCAATCTTTTTCGTAATGGTGGAGGGCAAATGCGAGTTAACCTTTAGGGCTCTTTCCTCAAAGATGTAGCTGCTTTTCTGACTTATTTTCATCGTACTATCTCTAGATCTATGCTAGGACCATTTTATGGTCAAGCAAGGTCTATCCTATTTTTTCTAAAAATTAGGGTGGCAATTTTTGACTACTGCCGATAAAACTATTTCTGGATGTGGATTTTAACTTTGTAAACATGACCGCCACTGAATTTTTTTACCGCGATATTTTTCAAGAGTTTCGATTTTTTCTTCTTCTGGAAAATCCGAAATCGACTCGCGAAATTACGGTTTCGATTAAAGAATTTTTCAAAAAACAGTATTCTGATAAATATACCGTCTTATGTAGCCATGACAGTGGAAGTGAATTCTTGCTCGACATTATGGTTGCAGCGTTTGATCCAAAGTCGATCATTGAGAAAAATACGCTCAATGTTTCGTCAGCTGAATTCAGTGTCTTTGTCGGAGTTGAATCTGAGCTTGGCGGCGTTGGCGCATCGTCACCCTATGGTGTAATGAAAAATGTGGTCGAAGATTATCTGAAATTGCTTCTGGTTAACGTTCGTCATCGAGTTATGGTCTTTACCTCTCTTCCTTATCAGGGGGAGGATAATCATGTCGAATCAAGAGTGGAAACCCTCCGGCTGATCTATGAAAGAACCGCCGTAGCTTCTGGAGGGGTGCTCCTTATCCATCTGGTCGGCTCTCAACCAAGATCAACTCAAGTTCAAGCCCAAGTTTCTGCAGCATCAATCCGCGGATTTATTATTTCGCAGGACGGGAAGTCAGTGGTAGAGTTAAGTTCATAAATTTATTGAAGGTAACAAAAGGCCGTGAAGAAGATATCACTCTTAGTTGTTGTTGCTTTATTACTCTCCGCTTGTGGGGGAGTTGAGTCTGAAGCGAAGAAAGCAGTTCTAGGTCGGCTTAAAGACCCTGACTCTGCGAAGTTTGGGAAATTCACCCAAGTCAATGAAAAGACCGCTTGCTTGACTGTGAATGCTCGCAACTCTATGGGGGGCTACACTGGCGATCAGCAGGCGCATCTAATGAAATTTGAGGATAAATGGGATGTCATGACTATTGGCGAAGTGAGTCACGATGAGTGCATTGGCATTATGAAGAAGGCCTCAGAGAAATAATGCGGAATTGCTCAGTCGGGCCGTGCAAAAGGGTGTCGCGTGATAGAACTTTGTGGTGCCGGTAAGTAGTACCTTGTGTCGCTGGAAACTGGCCGCGCCTCGAGCACTTGATATGGTAATTGCAGCGTCATCGACTACCTGAGTTGGGTCGGAATCGAGGTCGGAAAGGGTACAAGCCTGCTGTTGGGAGGTCTGCCGAACTTGTACTAAGTGCATCGCATTCGGCTTACCAGCGCGAATCGGATTGGACGCCTTGGTTGGTCCTGGATATTCAACTGGAAGGCGGTTCGGATTGAGTGGAGCAAAAGTACCTGGGGATGCCCCCAAATGCTTTTGTAGGGATCTAGTCCGGATACCGCACCTTCTCTAGAGCATCCCGTTTGGCCTGTATGCTGCTTCCACCCGAGTACAGGCCATAGGTCATAGTCTTCTTCTCGTGGCCCAGGATGTCAGCGGCGACACCCTCAGGAACTCCAGCCTGCTCCAGTAGTGTGGCGACAGTCTTGCGAATGGAGTGGAAGGAATGGGCCTTGCCAAACTCCAGGGATTCCTTGAGCTTGCCGAACCGCTTTGACAAGGGGTCAGACCTGATGCCGTACTTGCCTGCTGCGGAGGACGGGACCAAATATGTGTCGGTTGCTGCTTCCCCCATCGATGCCACCAAGGGCTTGATCAGGGAATGAATCGGCACCTGTCGAACCCCGGCTCCTGTCTTGGATGCCTTGATGGTGAGCATGCCTCCAGCGCAGTCCGAGACGGTCAGGCTGCAAAGCTCCTCAATGCGGGCACCAGTGTAAGCACCCAGCAGGATCAGGTTGGCGAGGTCTTGATCTCCAGCCTGGGCAGCCGCTTGGATTAGCTTGGAGACCTCTGCAGCGGTGAACGGCTGCCTGCCCACCGTATTGCTGGGGGCGACCTTTCGGGCCAGCTTGAAGGAGCCGGCGAAGGGGTCAGGGGCATCCACCGGGACAGTCTCGGAGTCTCGCAGATATCGCCAGAGGGACCGGCAGCTGCCCGCGATACGCTCCAGGCTTGACTCAGTGGAGCCGCTCTCTAGCAGCTTCTTGGTCCATGCCTTCACGGCTTGTGGCTGGAGGTCTTCAAGGTTGTGGAACTGCTCCAGCATCCCGAGGACATCCCTGTGTTGCTGGTCGATTGTCTTGGGAGCCAATCGGAGGTGTTCCTTCCAGGTCTTCACTAGAGGGGCCAGGGGGGTGGCTTGGTTGGTGGCGACCCGGTACAAAACGCTAGCTTTCTCCCGGTCAGCTAGCTTGGCGCTTGCCTTCTTTGCTTCATCCTGAATAGCAAACTGCACGCCATCATCGCCAGCCTCTTGGGCCTGGATGTAGTTCTTGCGGAGGGCTGACCAGTAGTCATCCTTGGCGTTGGGGAGGGTGCCTCGGGCCTTCTTGATTTCCTCTTTCCAGCCAGCTACCAAGATGGCGGCGCGGAGCTTTGCCGTTGCCCTGTTGCTGGTCTGGGTGGACTGGACAAAGCGGAGCTTTCCAAGGGCCGGCCGGACATCCTTGGGGATGGTTAACACGGCCAGAAAGTTGGTCCCGCGCTTCTCAAGGTGGTCTGACATGCTGTCTTGGTTGTGGCTTGCTGGAGGAGTAACTTTACCACCAAGATTTACCACTTAAACAACGATCTAAGTCGTTGTTTACTATGGAGTAAGTGACTTTTTTAATAAAAAATCGAGAGTCCCCCCCTCTCCTCCAAATCGCAAAGCCCGCTGAGCAAATGCTTAGCGGGCTTTGTCGTTTTTGCGGTGACTCTCGCGTATTGTCTGTCGCAGGGGCCCCATTTGGAGGGGGTATCGCGTCTCTTGCAACTGTTGGACAGTGCTTCTGGCGCGGCGATTTGCCCGCTGCGCGGGAGCAGATCATGTACTTCGACGAGGCCGACACTGGGGACTACCGCATTTATGCGGGCGCCATGGACCGCTTGAATAGCTACGGCTATGTGGCGGCCGTTGTGGTGGTGCGCATCCGGGGCGGCCTGCCGCGCCAGGAAGCATTTCGTGATGAGAGTCTGGCCGGTGGCTTTTGCTGGTCGTCGCCCAAGGAAGCCTTGCAATTTGCCTTGAATGCCGGGCGCGATGTCGTGATGTGTCGCATAGGCGCGCGCGCTTGAAGGCCATGGGGATGCGCTTCAGCCGGGCCAGCAATTGAATCCTGGGGTCGCGAAACTTTGAGCAAGGCTGAGGAAGTGCCGCTTTCTATAGCCAATAAACCGTGACTCGTCGCGCCATTGGCGCCCAAACCTTGCGAGTGCCTGTGCCGGGCGGCTACGCTGCGCACATGCTCAAAGTCACGACTGAAACTTTTACACCGGCTCCGGCATCGCATGTGCCCGTCATCAGCCATGTGCAAGCTTGGCAGGGCTTTATTGCCTATCTGACGCCGCTGCGCTTGATGCTCGCCTTGGGCTTGGCGTCTTTGGGCGCCTTGCTGTTGAGCCCGATTTTTGCAACACCGCTGCCGGTGCTCTTAGGTCGCACTTTATTTGTTGGCCTGCTGGGGTTGTTGGCGTTCTCGGCGGCTGGCCAATGGCCGAGGCGCTTGCCTCAGTGGATGGCGCGTTGGCTGTTGCAGGTGCTGGTGGTGGTGGTGGCCGTGCCGGGCGCGACCTTGGTGGTCTATTTGATCGCGGTGGGCGGTGATATCGAGTCCTTGCTGCGCAGTCCGAATCGCTTGATGGGCTTTATGTGGATCGCGGGTTCGGGTCTGCTGGTGGCGCCCTTGCTGGCCATGGGAGCTTTGTATCGTCAGAGGGATGCCGAGGCTCGCAGCGAGGCTCTGCGTTTTGAGCTGGAGCGCAGTGAGTTGGAACGCCAAGCCTTGGACGGCCGACTGCGTTTGTTGCAGGCGCAGATTGAGCCGCATTTCTTGTTCAACACCTTGGCAAATATCCGCGCCCTCGTTGAAACGGGCTCCCCGCAGGCGGCGCCGGTGTTGCGCAGCTTGATTGCCTATCTGCGGGCGGCCATGCCGCGCTTGCAAGATGAGACGGCCAGTGTTGGTGATGAATTGGCCTTGGTTCGCGCCTACTTGGAGTTGATGCACCTGCGCATGCCGGACCGACTGGAGTTTCGCATCGAGGTGCCCGCCGACTTGCAGGTCTTGAGGTGTCCGCCGATGGCCTTGTTGACCTTGGTCGAGAACGCGGTTCGCCATGGCATCGACCCCAGTGAAGAGGGCGGCTGCATTGTGGTTGCCGGGGCACTGAGCGAGGGCGATCGGGTAGCAAGTCTGTGGGTCAGTGACAGTGGTGTGGGCTTGGCTCAGAGCTCGGGCGCAGGCACGGGCCTGCGCAATCTGCGCGAACGTTTGAAAGTGTTTTACGGGCCCTCGGCGCGCTTGGACTTGACCGAAAATTCCCCTTCCGGGCTTCGCGCCGAAATTCGTTTTGACGTCTAAAACATCGGCTTGATCGCTTTACATGCGTGGGGCCTTGAGCCCCTGGAATTTATGGATTTGATGAACGCCAACCCTGGACGGACTGCTGCGGCGCCCACCGCTCTGATCGCAGATGACGAGCCTTTGCTGCGCGAAAGCCTGGCGCGTGCCTTGGCTGTGGTTTGGCCTGAGCTGAAGCTGCTGGCTCAGGCCAGGAACGGCCGTGAAGCACTGGAGATGTTCGAGCAGTTGCAACCGGATATTGTTTTCTTAGACATTCACATGCCCGGGCTGAGTGGCATCGAAGTCGGGCGTCAGCTGTCGCGGCGGGCTCAAATCGTCTTTGTGACGGCCTATGAGCAATACGCGGTGCAGGCCTTTGAGCAAGGGGCTTTGGATTACTTGATCAAGCCGCTCGAAGATACGCGTCTCAGCGACACGGTGGAGCGCCTGAAAGCCCGCCTGTCAGAGCGGCGCCAACAAGGGACAGGGCCCGCGGACGAGGCAATGGAGGCGGTGCTCAGCAAGTTGCTGGAGCGAATGGGTCAGGTTCAGCTTCAATCCTCACCTCAGGCGCCGCAGGCGATATCAAATACCACGCCTACCAAGCCCTATCTGCAGTGGATTCGAGCCTCGGTGGGAGCCTCTCTCAAGCTGATTCCGGTGGAGGAAATTCTCTATCTGCGCTCCGACGAAAAGTACACCCTGGTCGCTTGGACCGAAGGCGAGGCCTTGATTCGAACGCCGATACGTGAACTTTTGGAGCAGATGGATCCGGCTTTTTTTGTGCAAGTCCATCGCTCGGTGGTGGTGAATCTGCGGGCGATCAGCCATGTCACTCGAGGCCCCAATGAGACGGCAGATGTGCATCTCAAAGGCCGTAGCGAGGTGCTGCCCGTCAGTCGCAGCTATTTGCATTTGTTCCGCCAGATGTGACTTGGCCGCGCACCGCGCGGCCAAGTCTTGGGCTCCTGGTGATGCCTGGGGTTTCAGTGGCTGGGTTGAGCCTGCCCTGTCACCACCACCGGTTCTAGGCGCCACATCACGGGCGTGGCGCCTTCCGGGGTAAAGAACAGGGAATCGAGCAAGCCGACCAGCAGGATCAGCAAGAGTGCGATCAGCAGGGCCGAATGCAGCCCAGTCTCCGAGAAGGTATGGATCTTTTGGCTTGACATGATGGGAGCTCCTGAGAAGGCGCAGCAGAGGTCTGCAGAGAAACTCTATGCGTCGGTGCCGCAATCTTCCAGGTGCATTAGAAAAGAAAAAAGCGCGGATCGACCGCGCTTTTTTTGTTGTGTGGCTTGAACCTTGCCGCCAGGCTCAGATCGGCTGCGTACGTGCTTCCAGCCAAGCCAAGGCATCGCCGCTCAACAGCGGCGCGAGTTTGGTTCGCACCAGCGCGTGGTAGCGGTTCAGCCAGGCGATGTTGTCGGCGCCCAGCAACTCGACGTCGATGCAACGGGTGTCAATCGGGCACAAGGTCAAGGTCTCAAAGGCCAGCATGTCGCCGAACTGCCCTTTCTCGGGCGTTTCGAGCGGCACATTGAGGACCAGGTTCTCGATCCGCACACCCCATTTGCCTGGGCGATAAATGCCGGGCTCAATCGAGGTGATCATGCCGATTTCCATGGCCATATTGGCATCGGGCACGCCCTTGGAGATGTTTTGCGGGCCTTCGTGCACATTCATGAAGTAGCCCACACCATGGCCGGTGCCATGTCCGAAGTCGAGGCCATGCTCCCACATCGGTGCGCGCGCCAGCGCATCCAGCATCGGCCCCAAGGTGCCGCGCGGATAGCAGGCGCGCGACAGGGCCAGCGTGCCTTTCAGCACCAAGGTGTAATCGCGCTTTTGCTCGGCCGAGACTTCGCCAATGGGCCAGACGCGGGTGATGTCGGTAGTGCCGCCCAGGTACTGCGCGCCCGAGTCGATCAGCAGCAGACCGTTGCCTTCGATGACCGCGTGAGATTCCGCCGTGGCCCGGTAGTGCGGCATGGCGCCATTGGCGTTAAATCCAGCAATAGTGGGGAAGCTCAGGCCGACAAAGCCGGGGCGGCGCGCGCGCGCTGCGCTCAAATGCTCATCCACACTCAGTTCGGTCAGGCGCTGTTTGCCCTGGGCTTGCTCAAACCAAGCGTAGAACTCGCACATGGCAGCGCCGTCTTGCGCCATGGCTTCGCGCACAAAGGCGGCTTCCGCCGCGGTCTTGCGGCTCTTGGCCAAGGTGCTGGGGTTGATCGCTTCGATAACGCTGGCATGTGCGGGCACCGCTTCACGCAAGCCGAGCGTGACCCGGCGAGGATCCATCAGCACGCAGGCCTTGGCCGGCAAGGCGGCCAGGGCGGCTGCAGCTTCGCTGTATTTGGCGATCTGCACGCCATCGGCTGCCAAGCGAGCGCTCAACGCGGCGTCAATCTTGCCTTCGGCGACAAAGAGCGTGGCGCTGTCCTGGCTGAGCAGGGTGTGGGCCATGAAAACTGGGTTGTAGCTCACATCGGCGCCGCGCAGATTCAGCAACCAGGCGCTGTCGTCCACGCTCGAGATGAAGTGATGGCTGGCGCCATGGCGGGCCATGGCGGCGCGCACGCCGGCCAGCTTCTCGGCACGCGACACGGTGGCTTGTGGCGGCAAATGCTCGTATATCTTGTCGCTGGGCAGTCCGGGGCGTGTCGGCCAAATCAGCTCGATCAGGTCGATATCGGTGCGCATCGCAATGCCAAAGCGCTGCATGGCCGCACGCAACTGCTGGGCCAGGCCCAAGCCGAGCACTTGGCCATCAATGGCCAAGGTTTGACCAGCTTGCAACTGTGCACCGATCCAGTCGATGTAGTGAGTGGCAGCGGCAGTCGGGATTTTCTCCAGCGCGATGCCGGTGCCGGTGAGCTCGGCCTCGGCTTGCGTCCAATAGCGGCTGTCGGCAAAAACTGCAGCACGGTCCAGCGTCACCACCAAAGTGCCCACTGAACCAGTGAAGCCCGACAGCCATTGCCGCGCTTGCCAGCGTTCGGGCAGGTACTCGGACAAGTGCGGGTCGGCGGAAGGCACCAAGCAGGCGTGCACGCCTTGGGCTTTCATCGTGTCACGCAGTTGTTCAATTCGTAGCGTGATGGTGGAGGTGCGGGAATCCATGGCTTGTCTCCAGCGATCCGGGCTGCGCCGGGTGGGCGCGGTGGTCGCTTGTTTAGGTTGCGTGGGTGGCTTGAATTGCGGTGAGATATCGCCCCGAATTGTAGGGGAGGGGTCTCGATGTGAACGCCGCGCTTGGCCGATCTGCGCCCACACAAGGGCTTCAAGCGGCCGGCAGGCGCAATTCGAACAAGGCGCCACCTTGCGCGTGGTTGTGAGCTGTGACGCTTCCGCCATGCGCAATCATGATGTTGCGGCACACCGCAAGCCCTAGCCCCGTGGCTTCCTTGCCGCTGACAAAGCCCGGCCGGGGCATCGCTGGCGATGTGCCTGAATGAGCACTTCTTGTGGGGGCCGCGGCCTGATGGAAGGGCTCAAAGATTTGATCCAAGTCGGCCACGGGGATGCCGGGGCCTTGGTCATGCACATTGATGCAAAGATCGTCGGCATCCCGAAACAGTTGAATCTTGATGGCGCTGTTGGCTGGCGCGAAGCGAAGTGCGTTGTCCAAGACATTGCGCAGCGCCTGCTGCAGCCGGCTGCCGTCTATTTCGGCCACTAGGTTTGGGGCCTTCACTTGCAAGTCCAACTGGATGTTTTGTCGGTCGGCCGTGGTTTGCAAGTCTTCGACCAGGGTCTTGACCCAAGGCACCAAGTCTTGGCGGCTCAGCTGAAGGCTGCCAACGGTACTTTCCAATTTGGACAAGTCCAGCAAATTGTTGACCAACTCCAGCATGCGCTGGCCAGATGCGTGAATGCGCGCAAACATATCCTGCAAGCGAGACTGTTCGCCGCTGCGGCCAATGCCCAGCTCTGAAAAACCAATGATGCTTTGCAGCGGCGTGCGCAGCTCGTGGCTCATATTGGCGACAAACTCAGTCTTGACCCGGTTGGCATGTTCAGCGGCGTCGCGGGCTTCGGCGATTTGGCGCTCGGCCTCTACGAAACGGCTGATGTCAATGGCGCTGCCCAGCACGCCAGCGGGCTTGCCGCTGGTGTCCAGATAGACCGCCCGATGGGTCAAGAAGTTACGGCCGCGCTCCTGCACCTCGAGGTGCTCGCTGCCACCGCGGCTGAGTAGCAATTCGTCTCGAGCTTCCACCGGCTCGGCCTGGGCGGCCGGGCGGAGCTCGCTGAGCTTGCGTCCCAGGGCGAGGTTCTTTTCCACCCCGGTCATATCGGTCCAGGCTTGATTGACCATGACGAAGCGCAGCGCCAAGTCCTTGGCAAAAATGGGGATGGGACAGACGTCGATCAAACGCGCAGTGAACTCGAGTTGTGCCTGCAAGCGCAGCCTGGCGTCTTCGCGCTCGGTGACGTCGAGCGCGAAGCCGACAAAACCCTGCAGCAGATCATCCTCTCGTTTGACGGGGGTGACGCTGACCTCCAGCACTCGCTTGCGTCCGTTAACAGGGGCCAGACGCAGCGTCACCGGTAGGTTCAAAAAACCTGCCGTGCTGCGGTACAAACCGCGCGCCCGAGCCTGATCCGCGGGGTCCACCAGGCTTTCAAATGGCAGACCGATCAAGGCCTCGGCGTTGCTGTTTCCCAGAAACTCTGGGTGATTGATGAACTGCAGCACGCCCTGAGCATCGGTATGGAACATCAGTTCCTGCACATTGGCAATCAGCAGTCGCTGTTCGCGCTCCTTGGTGGCCAGTTCATTCAAGGCGGCCTCCAGGTCAACGCGCGCCGTGTCGTAGGCGCTCAGCGCTCGCCAAGCCATGGCTCCCAGCGCTCCCATCAAGGCCAGGCCGGCAATCAAGGCAAAGACGACCGCCTGGGCACTTTCATGCATATGACTCCACACGGAGCTTTGCGGCAGTTCGATGATCAGAGCCAGCGCATGGTCGCGTGTCAGCCGGAAGCTGCCCAGGCTGGGCTGTTGGTCCAGACCCATGGCGCGGTAATTGCCGCGCTCATGGGCCGGCAAGAACTGTTTGAAGACGATGTGCTCAAGGGCTCGGCTGCCCGGCCGCAAGGCGAGTGCTTCATTGGCGGTGACCAACTCGCCATTCAAGCTGTACAGTGCCGCGCGGTGCTCGTTGTCGCCCAGTTGCAAGGTGAAGACGTTGGCGAAATAGTCAGGGTTCAGCGTGGCCACCCAATAGCGCGGGCCTTGCGGCGTCGATTCAGCCAAGGTCAGCGGCAGCAAGAATTGTTGAATGGCGCGCTCCAACGCAGGTTTGCCGCGGTTTTGCTGAGTGAGGTCGCTCAACTCACGCCCAGCCAATAAATGGCCTAAGCCATCGGGCAATACGTCCTCCCGGCTTTGTAGCAATTTCAATGGCAGGCGGCGACCAATATTGCTGGCGCTGCTACTGGCCAGGATCTGGCCTTTGCTGTCCAGCAAGGAAAAGCTGCGCACATAGGGCATGGCCGCCAGCGACTGGCTCAGCAGGCTGTTCATGGCCTCGCTGCCCGGGGCCAGTTGTCCGCCCTCCATCGAACGGGGCAGGCTTTGCAAAGTCATGCTGACGGTGGTCAGGGTCAGGCTGAGGTGGCCTTCCAGTGTGCGTGCGTAAAGCTCGTTATGTTCTACTTCTGTGGACAGGCGCTGGCGATATTCAATCCACACAAAGGTGGTTGCCAGCAAGAGCAGCGCTAAGCTCAAGAGGCCCGAACCCCACAGCGCCATGCGGCGATTGATCCAGCCGGGCAGATGGTGAGGGTTGATGGGCGGCATGGCCTCAGTCGCGAATCAAGATGTCGCTCAAGCCGTGGCGCTGCGCGAAGCGAGCCAGTCGGCCATCTTTCTTGGTGCTGGCGACAAAGTTGTTGATGCGCTGCAACCAAGCCTCATCGCCGGGTTTGACGGCGTAGGCATAGGGCAGGATGTGAAACGGCGAAGGGGGTGGCACCAAGCGCGCCCAGTCGGTGTTCTCCAGCAGGCGATGGCTGTAGGGGTAGTCGGTCATGAAGATATCGACGCGCCCCGACTCCAGCTCCTGCTCCCGGGTGGCGGGCGGCTTGATCACCACCATCTCTGCCTGCTTGAGCCAAGCACCGACCACGGGCTCGATAAAGGTGGCCGCTTGCACGGCCACTTTGATGCCAGGCTTGTCGATATCCGACCATGTCTTGATGCTGCGATTCGATCGGGTCGTGATGCCGTAGACGTCACTTTGCAAATAGGGCGAAGAAAAGCGCAACTGCTTTTGCCTCTCGGCGGTGATGCCGATGGCGAACATCGAGACATCGCAGCGGTCTTGCTTCAAGTCTTCCACCAGTTTGGGGAAGCTGGATTCCACATAAACCAGTTTCAAGCCCAGGTCCTTGGCCAAAGCAGCGGACATATCGATGTCAATGCCGCTGAGTTCCTGGGTGCGCGGGCTGCGGTAGCTGACGCCGTAATAGGCGGGCCAAATGCACACCCGCAGGGTTTGGCTGGTCTGAACACGCTGCGAAACCTCTCCGGCAAGACCTGACCCCGCGAACATCCACAAGAACAATACCGAAAGCGGACAGCGCAGCGAACATGGCATGACAAGAATCCCTGAGTTTCTCGGTCCATAGGCTTGGCTCTGCGGCCAAGCTCTGCTGCACCGACTCTATCGCAAAGACCTCCTCAGGCGCAGATTGTTGAGGGACGCTTTCAAAGGGCTTTTTAGAGTTCGGTGCGCAGGGCCCACAGTTCGGGGAAGAGCACCACATCCAACATCTTGCGCAGATAGCCCACGCCCGAGGTGCCGCCGGTGCCGCGCTTGAACCCGATCACCCGCTCCACGGTGGTGACATGGCGGAAGCGCCAGAGGCGGAAGGCATCCTCCAGGTCAACCAGTTCCTCGCCCATTTGATAGAGGTCCCAGTGCTTGCTCGGGTCGCGGTAGACCTCCAGCCAGGCAGCCTTGACGCCTTCATCGGCGTTGCGCGCCTGGGTCCAGTCGCGCTCCAAAGCCTCAGCGGGCACCGCAATGCCGCGCCGAGCCAGCAAGCGCAAGACCTCGTCGTAGAGCGAGGGCGCGCGCCAGGCGGCCTCGACATCGGCCAACAGGTCCGGCCGGTGTGCATGGGGCTTGAGCATGGCCGCATTCTTATTGCCCAGCATGAACTCGATGCGGCGGTACTGCGCGCTCTGGAAGCCACTGCTGTTGGACAGATAGGGGCGGATGGCGGTGTACTCGGGCGGCGTCATCGTGGCCAGCACATCCCAGGCATGTACCAGCTGCTCCATGATGCGCGAGACCCGCGCCAGCATCTTGAAGGCCTCGGGCAGCCGGTCCGCCGCCACGCAGGCCACGGCCGCCTGCATCTCATGCAGCATCAGCTTCATCCACAGCTCCGAGGTCTGGTGCTGCACGATGAAGAGCATCTCGTTGTGCTCGGGCGAGAGCGGATGCTGGGCGCTGAGGATCTGGTCCAGATGCAGATAGTCGCCGTAGCTCATGTCTTTGGAGAAGTCGAGCTGGGCCTTCTCCTCGCGAACGATGGCCTCGGTGTTGTGCGGGCAACTCATGTCACGGCTCCTTGCTTTTGAAACTCAGGGCGCTGCCATTCCTTCAGACTCAGCACCTGATGCAGATGTTCGACGGCATCGAAGACATCGGCGAAACCGATGTAGAGCGGCGTGAAGCCAAAGCGCAGGATGTGCGGCACCTCGGCGAGGCGGCTGGGGTCGCCCGCGCGGAAGTCACCGATCACGCCGCGCGTAATCAAGGCCTGAATGACGGCATAGCCGGCTTCGTGCAGCGGCGCATCCAGACTCAGACAGACCTGGCTGCCGCGCTTGGCCTCGTCGCGTGGCGAGGCCAGGCGCACGCCCAGCTGGGCGCAGCGGGCCTCGGCCAGTTCGATGAAGAGCTCGGTCAGAGCGATCGATTTTTTACGCAGTGCGGCCATGCCGCCGAATGGCTCTGCCGCCAAGACCGTGTCCACGCCGCATTCCAGCGCGGCCAGCGAAAGCATGGCCGGTGTACCGCAGATGTAGCGCTTGATGCCCGCCGCCGGTTGGTAATCGGTGGTGAACTGGAAGGGCGCCGCATGGCCCAGCCAGCCCGAGAGCGGCTGCCAAAAACGTTCGGCATGGCGCGGGTGCGCCCACACAAAGGCCGGCGCGCCGGGGCCGCCATTGAGGTATTTGTAGCCGCAACCGATGGCGAAGTCGGCATTCGCGCCTTTCAGGTCCACCGGCACCGCGCCGGCCGAGTGCGCCAAGTCCCAGATCACCAGGGCGCCGGCCGCGTGGGCGGCGGCGGTCAGCGCCTGCATATCGTGGCGATAGCCGGTGCGGTAGTTCACCTCGGTGAGCATCAGCACGCCCAGCTCGGCGTTCAAGGTCGCGGGGATCTCGTCCACATGGTCGACCAGCTTCAGCGTCCAGCCATGCTGGCGGGCCAAGCTCTCGGCGATGTAGAGATCGGTCGGGAAGTTGCTGCGCTCGGAGACGATCAGCTTGCGCTCAGGTGCCAGCTGCTGGCTGATGCCGATGGCGGCGGACAGCACCTTGTACAAATTCAGCGAGGTGGAATCGGCCACGATCAACTCGCCGGGCGCCGCACCCACCAGTCGCGCAATCTTGTCGCCGATGCGGCTGGGCAGGGCTATCCAGCCGGCGGTGTTCCAGCTCTTGATGAGGTCGTGGCCCCATTCTTTCTGAATCACTTCTTGCACCCGGCCCAGCGTGGCGCGTGGCAGCACGCCTAGCGAATTGCCGTCCAGATAAATCGTGCCGGTCGGCAGATCATATTGATGCTTCAGTTCGCGCAGCGGATCTTCTTGGTCCAGCACATCGCAGTCTTGTCTTGTGGTCATGGGGGGCTCCTGTAGGAATTCAAAGCTCGCGCAGCACGGCGCGAACGGGGGATGCGCAAGCGCCGGCCAGCTTCAGCGGCAGCGCAATCAATTCATAGTCGCCTTCGGCCACCTCGTCCAAAACGAGGTTCTCCAGCACCCGCAAATCCAGGCGCATCAGTTGCTGGTGGCTGTCCAGGCTCTTGCTGCTGCTCGGGTCGACGGAGGGAGTGTCCAGGCCGATGAGCTTCACGCCATTTGAGGCCAGCCAGGCCACGGTTTCGGGGGCGAAGGCGCTGAAGTCGGGGTTCCAAGTGGTGTCGGCGCGCTCGCAGCAGCGCACCAAGATGCGCGCCGGCAGATTGGCGGCGGCGTGGCGCAGATGTTCGATCTGGATCAAGGGGCCGCAGTCGATGGCATGGATCACCCGGCAGTGCCCCAGATAGGGGTCTAACTCCACCTCGGCGCTGCTGGGCGCGCCGTTGGCGTAATGCAGCGGCGCATCGGCATGCGCGCCCACATGGGGCGACATGGTGATAGCACTCAGATTGACCGGGCAGTTCGGCGAGAGCGTGGCCGTCCAGTTCAGGCGGTAGGGTTCGTCGCCCGGAAAGATCGGCGCCTCAGCGCTGACCAGCGGGGAAATATCCCAGAGTTTTTTCATCGGTGTAAGCCTTTCTTGGGCTTGCGTTTGGGCAGCGGGCGAGACCATAACAACGCTTGTGCCTGCGTGGTGTCGGTTAATTCCAACATCGCACAGGCGGCTTGGCAAGCGCTTGTTTTTTGAATTTCGGTTCGGGAATTTCCCGGGGGTGAGTCCTTGGTAATTTGATTGACACCTAAACTATCAAGACCTAAAGTGGCTGCAAACGAGGAGACTCCAGCATGCGCATCACCTGCATTGGCGGCGGCCCGGCCGGCCTGTATTTCGCGCTCTTGATGAAGCAGCAAAACCCTGCGCATCAAGTGACGGTGCTAGAGCGCAACAAGTCCGGCGACACCTTTGGCTGGGGCGTGGTGTTCTCAGACCAGACCCTGGGCGCCATGCGCGAGGCCGATGCGAAGACGGCCGACGCCATCCTCAATGCCTTCAACCATTGGGACGATATCGAGGTCCATATGCAAGGGCGCACGCTGCGCTCGGGCGGCCATGGTTTCTGCGGCATTGGCCGTATGAAGCTCCTGAACATTTTGCAGGCGCGCTGTGTCGAGCTGGGCGTGGACCTGCGCTATGAATGCGATGTGGCGGATGACGAAGGCCTGGACGCCGACATCATCATCGCCTGCGACGGCTTGAACAGCCGCATCCGCAACAAGTACGCGGCGACCTACCAGCCCGACATCGATCTGCGCCAATGCCGCTTTGTCTGGCTGGGCACGACCAAGCTCTTCGACGCCTTTACTTTTGATTTTCAAAAGACCGAGCAGGGCTGGTTCCAAGCCCATGCCTACAAGTTCGACGACACCCATTCCACCTTTATCGTGGAGACGCCCGAGTCGGTGTGGCGGGCCGCCGGCCTGGAGGCCATGAGCAAGGAAGAGGGCATCGCTTTTTGTGAGCACCTCTTCGCCAAGGTTTTGGATGGGCACAAGCTCATCAGCAATGCCGCGCATTTGCGCGGTTCGGCGCAGTGGATTCGCTTCCCGCGCGTGGTCTGCAAAAACTGGGTGCATCACAACGGTCGTGCGCCGGTGGTCTTGATGGGTGACGCTGCCCACACCGCGCATTTCTCCATCGGCTCCGGCACCAAGCTGGCCTTGGAGGACGCCATCGCCCTGGCGCGTGATATCGAGCAGGCCGGCGGCGACTTGGAAGCGGCTCTGGCGGCCTATCAGGCCAGCCGCTCGGTGGAGGTCTTGCGCATTCAGAACGCGGCGCGCAATTCGACTGAATGGTTCGAGAACGTGGAGCGCCATGCACGTCTGGCGCCCGAGCAGTTCGCCTATTCGCTCTTGACCCGCTCGCAGCGCATCTCGCATGAGAACCTGCGCCTGCGCGATTCGGCCTATATGGATCAGTTCGAGACCTGGCTGGCGGCTCGCTCGGGCCTGCCCGCGCAATCCGGCGTGCCGCCGATGTTCACGCCCTTCAAGCTGCGCGAACTGACGCTTAAGAACCGCGTGGTGGTCTCGCCGATGGCTCAGTATTCTTGCGTGGACGGCCTGCCGGGCGACTATCACCTGATGCACCTTGGCGCGCGCGCCGCCGGTGGCGCCAGCCTAGTTTTTGCCGAAATGACTGCGCCCTCGGCCGAGGGGCGCATCACCCCGGGCTGCCCGGGGCTCTACACCGATGAACAAGGCGAGGCCTGGGGCCGCATCGTGGATTTTGTTCACCACCACAGCAGCGCCAAGATCGCCATGCAACTGGGCCATTCCGGCGCCAAGGGTTCAACCCGGCTGGGCTGGGAGGGCATCGATCAGCCGCTGCCCGAGGGCAACTGGCCGCTGATCTCTGCTTCGGCTCAGCAATATCTGGACGGCGTGAGCCAGACCTCGCGGGCCATGAGCCGCGCCGAGATGGACCAGGTGCTGGCGGACTTTTGCGCCGCCACCGAGCGCGCTGCGCGTGCAGGATTCGACTGGTTGGAGCTGCATTGCGCCCACGGCTATTTGCTCTCCAGCTTTCTCTCGCCCTTGACCAATCGGCGCGAGGATGAGTACGGCGGTTCGCTGGAAAACCGCCTGCGCTTCCCTCTAGAGGTCTTCAAGGCCATGCGCGCGCTGTGGCCACAGGAACGGCCGATGTCGGTGCGCATCTCGGCGCATGACTGGGTGGAGGGCGGCAACACGCCCGAGGATGCGGTGCAGATGGCGGCGGCCTTCAAGGCGGCCGGGGCCGATTTGATCGATGTGTCCTCCGGCCAGGTCAGCAAGCAAGAAAGGCCGCGCTATGGCCGCATGTGGCAAACCCCTTTCTCTGAGAGCATTCGCAACCGGGTCGGCATTGCCACCATGGCGGTGGGTGCTATTTCCGAGGCTGACCATGTCAACAGCATCATTGCCGCCGGCCGCGCCGATCTCTGCGCGATTGCCCGCCCGCATCTGGCCAACCCGGCCTGGACGCTGAGCGAGGCCGCGCGCATCGGCTACACCGGGCGGGTGGGGCTGGACTGGCCCAAGCCCTATCTCTCGGGCAAGTCGCAGCTGGAGAAAGAGTTTGAGCGTCAGCGCGCGGCAGCGGCGGCAGCGGCGGGTGCAAGTCAGGATGAGGCCAACAAGGCCTTGGGAGTTTGAGCTGTGAAATCTCTGAATCTGCAAGGCCTGCATGCGGTGGTGACCGGTGGCGGCAGCGGCATTGGCGCTGCGGTGGCCAGCGCGCTCTTGGAGGCCGGTGCTTCGGTGACGGTGATGGGTCGCAATCTGGACCGCTTGCAGGGCCAGGTGGCGGCTTTGATGCCGCTCGGTGTGATCGATTGTTGTGAATTGGATGTGAGCGACGAGGCCAGCGTGAAGGCCGCGTTTGCGGCGCAGGCAAAGGTGGACATCCTGGTCAACAACGCCGGCCAGGCCGAGACGGCGCCGCTCGCCAAAACCTCGCTGGACCTGTGGCAGCGCATGTTGAACGTCAATCTGACCGGTACCTTTTTGTGCTCCCGCGAGGTGCTGGCCGGCATGAGCGAGCGCGGCTTTGGCCGCATCATCAATGTGGCCAGTACCGCGGGCCTGACCGGTTATGCCTATGTGGCCGCTTATTGCGCGGCCAAGCATGGGGTGGTGGGCATGACCCGGGCGTTGGCCCAAGAGGTGGCCAAGAAGGGCATCACGGCCAATGCCGTTTGCCCCGGCTACACCGAGACCGAGATTGTGGACCGTGCGATTGCCAACATCATGGCCAAGACCGGCCGCAGCGCCGAGCAGGCCCGCGCCGAGTTGGCCGCCAGCAACCCGCAGGGGCGCTTGGTGCAGCCCCAGGAAGTGGCCGACGCCGTGCTCTGGTTGGCGCGGCCCGACAGCGCGGCCATGAATGGACAGGCGATCTCGGTCTGCGGCGGGGAGCTCGGCTGATGGGCCTGGACCTGGAGTCCCGCGCCCTGGCGGAGGATCATCAGGCCTTGCGCCTGTGGCTGCGCTTGCTGGCCTGCACCAACCGGGTGGAAGGCGTGATTCGCAAGCGCTTGAGCCAGGACTTCGCCACCACCTTGCCGCGCTTTGATTTGCTGGCCCAGTTGGAGCGCGCGCCGCAGGGTTTGAGCATGCGCGAGCTGTCCAAACGCTTGATGGTGACCGGCGGCAATATCACCGGCATCACCGATCAGTTGGAGGCCGAAGGCCTGGTGCTGCGCGAAGCCCATCCCAGCGACCGGCGTTCTTACACCGTCAAGCTCACCGCGGCCGGCAAGCGCCTGTTCAAGCGCATGGCAGCCACCCATGAGCAATGGGTGATCGAGCTGCTGGAGGGCTGGAGCCCGGACGAGAAGACCCAGGTCTACGGTCTGCTCGCCGGCTTGAAAACTCATTTGAGCGGACTGGAATCCGATCCGCCGGTCAACAAAAAAACGGTCAGGCCGCTTCGCGCGGCCCGCGCATTGAAAAAGGAGCCTCTGTGATGAATCCCCAAGGCATCAGCCCCCATCTGCTGGAGGGCAACCGGCAGAGCCTGCAAGGCTTCGCCCCGCAGCATTTTGGCTGGCAGGTGGACGGGCAGGTCGGCGTCATCACGCTGAACCGCCCGGAGCGCAAGAACCCCTTGACCTTTGAATCCTATGCCGAGCTTCGCGATCTGTTCCGGCGCCTGAGCTATGTGGACGAGGTACGCGCCATCGTGCTGCAGGGCGCCGGCGGCAATTTCTGCTCGGGCGGCGATGTGCATGAAATCATCGGGCCGCTGACGCAGATGTCCATGCCCGATCTCTTGGCCTTCACCCGCATGACGGGCGATCTGGTCAAGGCGATGCGGGCCTGCCCGCAGCCTTTGATTGCGGCGGTAGACGGCGTATGCGCCGGGGCGGGCGCCATCATGGCCATGGCCTCTGATTTGCGTGTGGGCACGGCGCGCTCCAAGACGGCGTTTTTGTTCACCCGCGTCGGCCTGGCCGGTTGCGATATGGGCGCTTGCTCCATCTTGCCGCGCATCATCGGTCAAGGCCGAGCTTCGGATCTGCTCTACAGCGGCCGCAGCCTGGGTGGCGAGGAGGGCCTGAGCTGGGGCTTCTTCAACCGCTTGGCCGAACCCGAGGCGCTGCTCAGCGAGGCGGTGACCTGGGCGCAGCAAATCGCCAGCGGCCCCAGCTTCGCTCATGCGATGACCAAGAAGATGCTGCATCAGGAATGGGCCATGGGCGTGGACGAGGCCATCGAGGCCGAGGCCCAGGCGCAGGCCATTTGCATGATGACGCAGGACTTTCACCGGTCCTACCAGGCCTTTGTGGCCAAGCAGCGCCCCGAGTTCAAGGGAGATTGAACATGAACCCGCTGAAGCATTTGGAATGGCCGTTCTTCGAAGACCGCCACCGTGAGCTGGCGCTGCAGCTGGAGGGCTGGTGCAGCGAGTATCTGCACAGTGGCCATGGCGCCGATGTGGATGCGGACTGCAAGTCCCTGGTCAAGGCCTTGGGGCAGGGCGGCTGGCTGAAGCATGCGATTGCTGGCACGGCCTTGGGCGGCACGGCCGAGGTGATAGACACCCGCGCCATTTGCCTCCTGCGTGAAACACTGGCGCGCTACAACGGGCTGGCGGACTTTGCCTTTGCCATGCAAGGCCTGGGCTCCGGCGCCATCTCTTTGGCCGGCACTGACGCCCAACGTCAGCGTTATCTGCCCCGGGTGGCGCGCGGCGAGGCTCTGGCGGCATTTGCCCTGTCTGAGCCCCAGGCCGGCTCGGATGTGGCGGCCATGCAGTGCAGCGCGGTGCAAGACGGCGACAGCTATGTCTTGAACGGCGTAAAGACCTGGATCTCCAACGGCGGCATTGCCGACTTCTACATCGTCTTTGCGCGCACAGGCGAGGCTCCGGGTTCACGCGGCATTTCGGCCTTCATCGTGGACGCGGATCTGCCCGGCTTTGAAATTGCTGAGCGTATTCATGTCATCGCCCCGCATCCACTGGCCCGGCTGCGCTTCAATAGCTGCCGTGTGCCCAAGAGCCAGATGATTGGCGTGCCCGGAGAGGGCTTCAAGCTGGCGATGCGTACGCTGGACATCTTCCGCACCTCGGTGGCGGCAGCCGCGCTGGGTTTTGCGCGCCGTGCGCTGCAAGAAGGCTTGCAGCAGGCCAAAAGCCGGGCCATGTTTGGCGGCACCTTGGCCGAGCTGCCGCTGACCCAAGCCAAGCTGGCCGATATGGCCTGCAGCGTGGATTCATCGGCCTTGCTGGTCTACCGCGCTGCCTGGCAGCGCGACCAAGGCCAGAACGTGACCCGCGAGGCCGCCATGGCCAAGCTGATGGCGACCGAGGGCGCGCAGCGGGTGATTGACTCGGCGGTGCAGCTTTTCGGCGGCCGTGGCGTGCAAAGCGGCGAGGTGGTGGAGTCGCTCTACCGCGAGATCCGCGCCTTGCGCATCTACGAAGGTGCGAGCGAGGTGCAGCAACTGATCATCGGAAGGGATTTGTTGAAATGATTGCCTCCGCTCATGTCGACACTTTCACCCGCGACCATCTGCCCGCGCCCGAGCTGTGGCCCGAGCTGATCTTTGAGTTGCCGGAGCTGCAGTTCCCCGAGCGGCTCAACTGCGCTACCGAGCTGCTGGACCGCTGGGTCGAGCAAGGGCAGGGCGAGCGCCTTTGCCTACAAGGCGCAGATGGTTTGCGTTGGACTTATGCCGAGCTGCAGCGCCAGGCCAATCGCATCGCCCATGTGCTGGTGCAGGACCTGGGCCTGGTCAGCGGCAACCGCGTCTTGCTGCGCGGCGCCAACACGGCGGAGATGGCCGCCTGCTGGTTTGCGGTGCAAAAAGTCGGGGCGGTGGCGGTGGCCACCATGCCGCTCTTGCGCGCCAAGGAACTGCAACAAGTCATAGCCAAAGCGCAGATCAGCCATGCGCTGTGTGATCAGCGTTTGGCGGAAGAGCTGCAGCTGGCGCAGGCGCAATGCCCGCAGCTGCGCAGCCTTAGCTACTTTCACTCCGAGGCCGAAGACGGCTTGGAGGCGCGTGCGGCGCGTCACAGCGAGGTCTTCGTCAATGCCGACACCGCCGCCGATGACTGCTGCCTGATCGCCTTCACCTCCGGCACCACCGGTGCGCCCAAGGGCACCATGCACTTTCACCGCGATGTGATGGCCATCTGCCGCTGCTGGCCGCCGCAGATGCTGCGCGCGCAGCCCGACGATGTCTTCATTGGCAGCCCGCCGCTGGCCTTCACTTTTGGTTTGGGCGGCTTGCTGCTGTTCCCGATGACTGTGGGCGCCTCCACCGTCTTGTTGGAGAAGGCCTCGCCCGAGGCTTTGTTGCCAGCAATTGCACACTATCGCGCCAGCGTGATGTTCACCGCTCCCACCTCCTACCGGGCCATGGCGCCGCAGGTGGGGGCGCATGATTTGAGCAGCTTGCGCAAATGCGTCAGCGCCGGTGAGGCTTTGCCGGCCGCCACCCGCCAGCTCTGGAAAGAAGCCACCGGCATCGAGTTGATCGACGGCATTGGCGCCACCGAGCTTTTGCACATCTTCATCTCGCACGATGAGGCCCATGCCAAGCCGGGCGCCACCGGCGTGCCGGTGCGCGGCTACCGCGCTTGTGTGCTGGACGAGCAGGGTCAGGTCTTGCCTGCGGGCCAGGTGGGTCGGTTGGCCGTCAAAGGGCCGACCGGCTGCCGCTATCTGGCCGATGAGCGTCAGCGCAACTATGTGCTGAACGGCTGGAACCTGACCGGCGACGCCTATCTGGTCGATGAGCAAGGCTATTTTGTCTACCAGGCCCGCACTGACGACATGATCATCTCCGGCGGCTACAACATCGCCGGGCCCGAGGTCGAGGCGGCGCTGCTGCTCCACCCGGCGGTGGCGGAGTGCGGCGTGATCGGCCAGCCCGATGAGGAGCGTGGCCAGATCGTCAAGGCGGTGGTGGTTTTGCGCGCGGGCTTTGCGGCCGGGCCTGAGCTGCAGCGAGAGCTGCAAGACTTCGTCAAGGCGACGATTGCGCCTTACAAATACCCGCGCGCCATTGAATTCCGCTTCAGTCTGCCGCGCACCGAGACCGGCAAGCTGCAGCGCTTTCGCTTGCGGAGCCCGGCATGAGCGCTGAAGCCGTGAACATGCCCCAGTGGGTCTATCAGCGCGAGGAGTTGGTGCGCTTCGGCCATTGCGACCCAGCCGGCATCGTGTTCTACCCGCGCTACTTTGAGATGCTCAATGCCGTGGTGGAGGACTGGTTCACCCACAGCCTGGGCGTGGACTATGCGCAGCTGCTCGGGCCACGCCGTGTCGGCATGCCGACGGTGCACTTGAGCAGCGAGTTCAAACGCGTCAGCCGCATGGGCGAGCGCCTGAGCCAGCGCGTGGCGATCCGAAAGCTGGGGCGAACTTCTCTGACGCTGACAATTCATTTCGACGGACCGGCGCACAGCGCAGCATTCGATGACGGCCGCGTGGCCTTCGAGCAGATCTTGGTTTGCACCAACCTGGACAGCCACAAAGCCCAGCCTTTTCCGCCCGATTTACGCGCCGCCCTGGAGCGAGCCCAAGGAGTATCCGCATGACGAGCCCCAGCCTCAAACAAGTGTTGCAACCGGCCGACTGGGCCAAGCCCAAGGGCTATGCCAACGGCGTGGCCGCGCAGGGCCGACTGGTGTTTGTGGCCGGCCAAATCGGCTGGAACGGGCAGTGCCAGTTCGAGAGCGATGACTTCATCGACCAAGTGCGGCAGACCTTGCTGAACGTTCGCGCGGTTCTGGCCGAAGCCGGCGCCACGCCCGCCCATATGACCCGCATGACCTGGTATTTGCTGGACAAGCAGGAGTACCAAGCGCGGGGCCGCGAGGTCGGCCAGGTCTACCGCGAGGTGATGGGCGCCGAGTACGGTGTCGCCATGGCGGCGGTGGTGGTGGCCGGTTTGATGGAAGATAGAGCCAAAGTTGAGATTGAAGTGACGGCTGTTGTGCCGCATTGATTGACTCATTCATCCTTTCATCCATTCATTCATCGATGAGGCTTGGCATCCTCATGATTTTTTAGTTGCAAGAGAAGTAATCGAGACACCACCATGAGCAAAGCCAAATTCCACTGGGACGACCCGCTGCTGCTGAACGAGCAACTCAGCGAAGACGAGCGCATGATTCGCGACGCCGCCCAGGCCTATTGCCAGGAGCGCTTGGCGCCACGGGTGCGCGAGGCCTTCAGGCATGAGCGCACCGACCTTGAAATCTTCCGCGAGATGGGCGCCATCGGCCTGCTCGGCCCCACCATTGCGCCGGAGTACGGCGGCCCGGGCCTGAGCTATGTGGCTTATGGCTTGATCGCCCGCGAGGTGGAGCGCATCGACTCGGGCTATCGCTCGATGATGAGCGTGCAAAGCTCGCTGGTGATGGTGCCCATCAATGAATTCGGCAACGAGGCCACCAAGCGCAAGTATTTGCCCAAGCTGGCCAGCGGCGAATGGATCGGCTGCTTCGGCCTGACCGAACCCAACCACGGTTCAGACCCCGGCAGCATGATCACCCGCGCCAAAAAGGTAGACGGCGGCTACAGCCTGAGCGGCGCCAAGATGTGGATCACCAACTCCCCGGTGGCCGATGTGTTTGTGGTCTGGGCCAAGGACGACGGCGGGCAGATCCGCGGCTTTGTGCTGGAAAAGGGCTGGAAGGGCCTGTCGGCCCCGGCCATCCATGGCAAGGTGGGCCTGCGTGCGTCCATCACCGGCGAGATCGTCATGGATGAAGTCTTCTGCCCGGAGGAAAACGCCTTCCCCGAGGTGCGCGGTCTCAAGGGCCCGTTCACCTGCCTGAACAGTGCGCGCTACGGCATTGCTTGGGGCGCCTTGGGCGCGGCCGAAGATTGCTGGCACACCGCGCGCCAGTACACCCTGGACCGCAAGCAGTTCGGCAAGCCCTTGGCTGCCAACCAGTTGGTGCAAAAGAAGCTGGCCGATATGCAGACCGAGATCACCTTGGGCCTGCAAGGCTGCTTGCGCCTGGGTCGCATGAAGGACGAGGGCACAGCCGCCGTGGAAATCACCTCCATCATGAAGCGCAACAGCTGCGGCAAGAGCCTGGAAATTGCTCGCATGGCCCGCGACATGCTGGGCGGCAACGGCATCTCGGACGAATACGGCGTGGCCCGCCATTTGGTCAACCTGGAGGTGGTCAACACCTATGAGGGCACGCACGACATCCACGCCCTGATCTTGGGCCGCGCGATGACGGGGATTGCGGCATTCTGAGCTGAAGGCTTGGGCGGCTAAGGCCGCCTCTTCTACGCTGTGACGCATTGCTGCTCGATCAGCAGCATTGTTGAGTGCCGCTGATCTCAAACCTTAGCTCCTATCAAGCATGCCTCCCAGAACCGTGGCAATCGTCGAATACCAGACCAGTTGGTGCGCTGAGTTTGAAGGCATTGCTGCTCGGCTGAGAGAAGCACTCGGAAGCCAAGCGCTTCGTATCGACCACATCGGCTCCACCGCCGTGCCAGGGCTTGCGGCCAAGGACATCATTGATGTTCAAGTGACGGTAGACCCACTGAACGACGAAATCTCGAGGCAGTTTCTTGCTGCAGGATTCACGGTCCATACAGAGATCACTCGGCGCGACCATCTGCCACCCGGCTTCGAGGCCAGAGATCAAGATTGGACCAAGTTCTTCTTTATGCAGCGCTCTGGAGAGCGTCGGTGCAATATTCATGTGAGGCAGTTGGGTAAACCAAACCAACGGTACGCACTGCTGGTCCGAGACTTTCTTCGAGCCGATGAGCGGGTCGCTGCGGCCTATTGCGAACTGAAGAAGCGGCTCGCTTTGGCGCTTGCCGATGCGGACGCTTATCCTGATGTCAAAGACCCGGTGGCAGACATCATCTACCTTGCAGCCGAGCGATGGGCGCAGGCAAGTGACTGGCGCCAGGCCTAACTCGGAGAATCATCGCCATGGGTCTCTTGACCTTCAGCCTCAATCTCACCCTCGATGCTTGCGTCGACCACCAGGAGGGAATTGCCGACGACGAGACGCATGCCTTCTTTACCCGACTCATGGACGATGCCGGGGCCATGCTGTGGGGCCGGCTTAGCTACGAAATGATGGAGAACTATTGGCCGGCGGTCGCGTGTGGCGATGCCCAGGCGCCATCGGCGATGCGCGAGTGGGCCGTCAAGTTGGAAGCGAAGCCGAAGTTCGTGGTGTCTTCGACGCGAACGGTTTTCCCATGGGCCAACAGCCACCATCTCGCCGGAGACCTGCGCACGAGTGTGCTCAAGCTCAAGGAGTCCACTCCCGCTGGCGTACTCCTCGGAAGCGGCATGCTTGCGAACGAGTTGGACCGCTTGGATCTGATCGACGAATACAAGTTTCTCATTCACCCCAGGATTGCCGGTCATGGCCCGAACTTGTATGAACGTGGGCTGCCCAATACCCGGCGTCTTGACTTGCTGTCAGCGACACCGCTTCGCAACGGCGCTGTGGCGATGCACTATCGGCGCGCGCGTGGCGAATGTGGCCGATAGCCCTCGATACCAACAACAGGAATCAAGCTTGTGGCTAGTCATCCAATCTTTGCGACCCCGTTTTCGAAGGTTTACCCCTTGTATCTGCAGAAGGCGATGCGCAAGGGGCGCAGCAAGGAAGAAGTCGATCGCGTCATCTGCTGGCTCACAGGCTACGAGCTTGTGGATTTGGAGCGGCAAATCGCGTTGCAAGTCGACTTTGAGCAATTCTTCAATCACGCGCCGCAGTTGAATTCGAGCAGTTCGCTCGTCACTGGGGTGGTTTGTGGAGTCAGGGTTGAGGAGCTGGCGGACCCCTTGATGAAGAAGATCCGCATCTTGGACAAGCTCATCGATGAGCTTGCCAAGGGCAAGACGATGGGAAAAGTACTCAGGCAATGAGCGCGATGGGCTGCTACTCTTGCGCCGTCCTTTGAAAGCTCTGTAGCAAAGCTCGCTTTGCCGAAAGACGTTAACGCGGTTCCCCAGCGGAGTCGCCCGTGGATCAAGTCAAATCGCCCAGGCGGCCTTGCGACCGCAATTCAAACCCAAGCTTAGGCCTCAGATGTTCAGCATTCCTACCCTTCGCGGCACCGTGTTCTTCATGGCGGCCTGGAGTGCTTTTTTTGCACTAGCGATTGCGACCGCAGGAATCAATGTCGCAGCAATTGTTTGCGGAGGCTTGCTCGGAGCCTTCGCCGGCGCAATGGAGTCACAGGCGCTTCGAGGCTTGCCGACAGAACTCTCGAATGCATCGGCTGATTTCCAACTGCGCCGCAAGGCCTTCCTGGCGACATGGCCGGGGAAACTGTTTCTCGGGGCTGAGGTGCTGTGTGGCTTGTTGATGCTGGCCGTTGCTTTTCAACAGCAGACTGCCGCTTGGCTGGCACTCTTGGCGGCTTTTGGCTTGGCCCGCCATAGCTTGCTTTTGATGACCCATGTGCTGCCCAGCCAAACGGCTGGGAGCAAGCTTGCCTAAAAAGGTCGTACCTTGAAGGGGCGCCTCTTGATCACCGGGCGGGATCGCTGATCTGAACAGGTCGGATTAAGCGTCGCTCATGCGGTCCGCCTCTGAAGCGCCGCCGTCATCGGGGCCTGCATCGCCGGGCGCACGTGGTTTGCGGATCCCCGGCTTGGCCAGCAATTCCAAATAGAAAGAGTCGGCGTTCTCGGCGGCATAGGCATTGATACGCGCTGTGATGGCGCTGAACTCGATCACCTCGGCGGTGGCCGGGCTGCTGCCAAAGCGACAGTCAAAGTCCCAAAAGTCCACGCCTGCGGGCTTGGCCTTGTTTTGCTCGCGTTTGATGTATTTGCGGATTTCGTGCTTGGTGGCTTCCAGCAGGCGGTCCGGGTGCTTGCCTTCGATCTTGAGTGGGAATGTTTTTTTCATGGATGGCAGACCTTGTTCGGCACGGGTGAAAGAGTCATGGCCGTGCTCAGTGAGGCGCGGCCTTTGCGAGAAGATGAAACGAAAAATAGGCTGCCGGCGGAGGTAGAGGTGGACCTAGCGTCAAGCCTGATTGCGCCAGCGCTCAACTGGGGATTATCGGGTGTTTAGCGCCTCTCAGTTTCAAGGATCAAGAGGGCTTGGCCGTCTGCATATGCGGCGATACTGTGTTGCAATGATTCAGAGGTCTTGGGTCATGGTGCGCTTGAGGGCGCGCCGACCGTGCAGCTGTTCATGGCAGGTCGGGTGGGGGTTCGGGGTTTGTTTTTGGAGTTGGGTCGCGGGATGCGCTGCCCAAGATTGATGCAGACATGAAGCGAATGCCGAGGGCCACTGTCGCGAGTTCCTACGCCAGGTTTGCGCTTGGCGAGTGGCGCAGCGCTTTGTTCCTGCCGCTGCACCTGTTACTGCTGCCGCTGGCCTTGTTGCTGAGCGGATGCAAACCGCAAACCGATAGCGAAACAGCCGCGGCGCCTTCGCCAAGCTCATCCAGCAGCGCGGCAAGCTCCTTTGACACGACTCCAAGGCCTGATGCTTCTGGCGCCACTGAAGATGGCCCTATGTGGCCTCAGTTGGAGCAGATCGAGCGCAGCGCGCACAGCCGGCCGCGTGAAAGCGATGAGGCCTTGCAGGCCTTGGCGAGCCAAGTCAAGCCCGGCAGCGCCGAGTGGGTCGAGTTGCTGTCCTTGCGCGGCAATGCCAATGCTGAATTACGCATCTCGGCGCAAACCAATGCCTTGATTGCCAGCTTGCAGGTGCAAGACACTCTGGCACCGCCGCCCGGCGCTGCGCCCATGTCATCGTCGCAGGCTGAGGCTTCAGCGATGTCTGCCCGTTTGGCGGTGGCTTTGATGCAGGCGCAGGTCTTGCAGCGCGATGGCAAGAACGACCTGGCGGTTCAACGCCTGGAACTCTTGCGCAGCCTGCCTGAGTCTCAAACCAGCTGGCGTTTGCGCCTGCGCAGCTACGGCTTGTTGGCCTCGATGCTGGCCGACTCCGGCAATGTGGAAGCGGCGATTGATGCCGGCTTGCAAAGCCTCAAGCTGGCTCAGCAGAGCCAGCGGACTTGGCGCCAAGCGCACAGTCTGGCGACACTGGCCTATGTTTATCTGCGCGCTCAGCAGCCGGAATTGGCACTCAAATCCAGCGAGGAGGCGATGGTGAAGGCTTTGTTGGACCCCGACCCCATGCTGATGTACCGGGTCTGCAATGCTCGCGCCATTGTGTTGGCCGAGTTGGGACAGGCAAAACAGGCTGAGGCGGCCAGCCAGCAAACGCTGAACTACGCCCGTGAGACCGGTTCGGGCACCTTGCTGGCCTTGGCGCTGGGCAACCATGCGGACTATTTGATGCGCCAGGGCAAGTACAACCAGTCGATGCGTTTGTCTCAAGAGGGGCTGGTGCTCGCGCAGGAGTCCGGCGATCAGCTCAGCGAGGCCTTGGCGCGGTTGAACATCGGCTTGTCCAAGATTGCGCTCAAGCAGGTAGACGAAGGCCGCCGTGAGGTGATCAAGGCCATTGCCATGGACGAGGCCCAAGGGCAAAAGGCGGCGGTGGCCGAAGATTGGCATGAGCTGGGGGTTTACCTTGAGCGTGCCGGTGAATGGGCCGATGCGGTGGATGCCTACCACCGCCACCGGGTGCTCAGCGACCAGCAGCTGCGTGAAGACAGCCGCAAAGCGGTGTTGGAATTGCAGGCGCGTTTTGACGATGAACGCCAGGCCAAGGAGATCACCTTGCTGGACCGCAGCAACAAGCTCAAGGCCGAGCAACTGCTGGCGCGCGATTTGCAACTGCGCTTGTGGCTGGCGGTGGCGGCCTGCGTGGTCTTGCTCGGCGTCTTGTTGACCCTGGCCTATCAACGCATTCGCGTCAGCAACCAAGCCTTGGCTCGCAGCAATGCCGATTTGCGCCGCCAAGGCGAGCGCGACCCTTTGACGGGCCTGGCCAACCGGCGCCACTTTCAGACCGCCATCAAGCGCTTGGCTGAACAGGGCAAGCTGCAGGGCACGGTGTTTCTGATCGACATCGACCATTTCAAACGCATCAATGATGTGCATGGGCACGCCGCCGGCGATGCGGTTTTGGTCGAGGTGGCCCAGCGCCTGGGCGCCACCCTGCGAGAAGAAGACTTGGTGGTGCGCTGGGGCGGTGAAGAATTTTTGATCGTGGTGGATGACCGTCAGGTTGCCACGGCCACCGCCTTGGCGCAGCGCTTGCTGGACCAGATCGCGCTGATGCCGGTCAGCTACGGGGCGCAGCAAATTCATGTCAGCGCCTCCATCGGTTTTGCCAGCTTTCCGCTGGCGCCCCATGCCTTGTCGGTGAACTGGGAGCGCGCCATCGATCTGGTGGACACGGTGATGTATATGGCCAAAGCGCATGGTCGAAACCGGGCCTTCGGCATCGAGGCCATGGCGGTCGAAGACGAGGCCGGCTTGGCCGCAATGGCCGGCCGCATGGAGTCGGCCTGGCATGAGGGCACAGTGAAGTTGCAGGCCTTGCATGGGCCGCATCGCTTCGAGGAGGGCAAGGCATGAGATGGGGCAGGTATGAGGCCAAAGCGGCGGCGGGGCTGGCCTGTTTTTTCAGCTTGTCCGCGTGGTCCCGTTGGTGCCGTTTTCCCCGTTTGTGCGCACGGCTTGTTCTGCTCAGCTTGATCAGTCTGCTCGGGGGCGCGCAGCTGGCACTCGCTCAAGCCCCAAGCGCCGAGCCGCGGCCGGCTTTGAATCTGGCATTGGACGCCGAGCTGAGCCGCTTGTTGCGCATCGGTTTTGACAAGCCAGAAAAAGCCATGCAGGGCTTGCAGGAGTTGCGCCGGGCAGCAATTACGGCCCGTCAAGAAGGGCAGTTGCGCTTGGCTGAAGCTCGCTTGCAAGTGCTGGCCGGCGATTTGGACGGGGCAAAGGCGACCGCCGCGTTGCTGGAGCGGGATGCCGCGGTGCCCATCGAAGCGGTCAAGCTTTTGCATGCGGAGATCATGGAGCGTGCCGGCCAAACCGGCGATGCCGCTGAACTGGCGCACCAGGCCCTGCAGGGCTTGGAGTCCACCTGCCCAACTCCGGCTAGCAGTGGCAGTAGCGGCAGCCCGCCGCCGCGCTCAATCGAGGGCTGTGACTTCCGTTTGGCCTGGTCGGCGCTGCGCGTGCTGGGCCGCAGCCAGCTCAAGGAAGGGCGTCTGCCGGTGGCGCTGGCCACGGCGCAGCGCGGCTTGGAGCTGGCCGAAGCCGGCGGTGACAGCTTGTTGAGTGCTTTGAGCCTGGGCCAAATGGCCTTGCTGGAAATGCGCCAACAGCAAGCCGAGCGAGCCACGGCCAATTTGGCGCTGGCCGTCAAGAAGGCGCAAGGCGACAGCTTGACCCTGGCCCAGCTGAAAAACTTTGAAGCCAATCTGGCGGCGTCCCGCGGTGACAGTCGAGGCCAGTTGAAAGCCTTGGAAGACGGACTGCGTCTGGCTATGGACTTAGGGGCCGGGCGCTTATCGGCCCAGCTGCTGTCGAACACGGCCGACGCTTATCTGCAGCTGCAGCAGCCGGCCAAGGCGCTGGCCCTGGGGCGCCAGGCTTTGGCGGAGTTGCTGCGCTTCAAAGATGTGCGGGTGGAGCGCAGCACCCGCCTGAACATTGCCCTGGCCCTGATTCAGCTGGGGCAGTTTGATGAAGCGCGGCGCGAGCTGGCGCGCGGCAGTGTCTTGCGCGGCGAGCAGCCGGACCAAGGCCTGCGCGCGCAAGAGCTGCAGGAACTGGGCGAGGCCTGGGCCAAGGCCGGCCAAGCCAAGGAAGCGATTGCGCTCTATCACGAGGAACGCAAGCTCAGTGCCGATCTGACGGCACGCAACCGCGAAGCGGCGCTGCAGCTGCTCAAAATCAAGTACGACAGCGACCGCAAGCAGCGCGATTTGGAGCTCTTGCAGCGCGAACGCAGCTTGGTGGACAGCCAACTGCTGAACCGCAAGCTGGCGCAGCAGGTGGGCATTGCTTTGGCGCTGCTGCTGGGCCTGAGTTTGGTCTTGGTGGCGGTGATGGTCAAACGGGTGCGTGCGGCTCAAAAACGGCTGAAGGCCAATGAGCTGCTGCTGCGTGCACAAAGCGAGCGCGACCCACTCACCGACCTGGCCAATCGACGCCACTTGTTGGCGGTGATGGCCATGCAGCCCAAGGCCCAGTTCAGCGGCGCCTTGTTGATGGTGGACATCGACCACTTCAAGCATGTCAACGACGAGTACGGGCACGGGGTTGGCGACCTGGTGATCTGCGAAGTGGCGCGGCGCATCAGCCATGCGGTGCGTAGTGTGGACCTGGTGGTGCGTTGGGGTGGTGAAGAGTTCTTGGTCTTCGCGCCCGATGTGTCGCAAGAGCAGTTGATGCAATTGGCGCAGCGCATATTGGATGAGGTGGCCTATCTGCCGGTGCAGACCGAAACCGGGCCACTGCGGGTGACGGTGTCGATCGGCTTTGCGCATTTCCCCTTGCCGCCGGCCATGCTAGACCTGCATTGGGAGCAAGCCGTCAACTGGGCCGATATGGCCCTTTACACCGCCAAGTCGCGCGGGCGCAATCGTGCCATGGGCATCGCCACCGTGGCGGCCGGCGACGCCGATGCCTTGATGCAAATCGAGGCGGATTTTGATGCCGCCTGCTCCTCCGAACGGGTCAGCTTGGTGGAAGTGATGGGGCCTTCGGCGCTTTGAGAGCCTAGTCCCGTCTCTTTCAGTTCAAGCGCTTATTTGCTCACTTGGGCGAACTCTTTCTCATGCAGCCAAGCCGCATGCTTTACCGTGCGGCGGGTCTGGCTCCATTCCTCGATCATGGCGGGCGCCAACTCGCGCAGCTTTTCTAACTGACCGGGCTTGACCGTATTGGCTGCTAACTCGATGCGGTGGCCGTTCGGGTCGTGCAAGTAAATGGACTGGAAGATCTCGTGGTTGGTTGGCCCGACGACCTCGATGCCCATGCCCAGCAGCTTGGCGCGGGTGCGCTCCAGCGTGGCTACGTCTTCGACCTGAAAGGCTAGGTGTTGCACCCAGGCGGGGGTGTTCTCATCCCGCCCTTGCGGCGGCGAGTCCGGCAGCTCGAAGAAGGCCAGCACATTGCCTCGACCGGCGTCGAGAAAGATGTGCATATAAGGGTTGGGCTCCTTGGTCGAGGGCACATGGTCCTCGGAGATGGCCAGCAAGAGGTCCATGTCCAGCGCGTCTTTGTAGAACTGGATGGTTTCTTTGACGTCGCGGCAGCGGTAGGCGACGTGGTGAATGCCTTGGGTCAACATGATGGTGGCTCCGTTCTGGTCAAGAGTTAGAGAACGCCGCGGCGCTCTTGGTCTTTTTCCAGCGAGCGAAACAAGGCACCGAAATTGCCTTCGCCAAAGCCCAGGTTGTTGCTGCGCTGGATGATCTCAATAAAGATCGGGCCGATGATGTTTTTGGTGAAGATCTGCAGCAGATAGCCCTGTTCATCGCCATCAACCAGCACTTGGTGGTCTTGGATGCGTTGCTTGTCTTCACGCACGCCGGCGACACGGTCAAACACTTCGGCGTAGTAGTCGTCGTCGATCTCCAAAGTCTCGATGCCGGTGCCTTGCAACTGGTCCAGCGAGCCGAGGATGTCGTTTGTCAAGAAAGCCAGATGCTGCACGCCGGGGCCTTTGTATTCGCGCAGGTACTCGGCGATCTGGTCCTTGTCATCCTTGGGCTGGTTGATCGGGATGCAGAAGCTGCCGTCTGGGGAGCGCAGCGCAAAGCTGGTCAGGCCGGTCTTGGCGCCTTGGATGTCGAAGTAGCGCACTTCCGTGAAGCCGAAGATGCCTTTGTAAAAGGCGGCCCATTGGTCTTGCTCGCCGGGCGGCACATTGTTGGTCAGATGGTCCACCGTCAAGAAGCCCTTGTCCGGCTGGATCAGCGGGGCGTCCAGCGCCACAAAGTCGCGCTCGTAGATGGAGCTGCCGCTGGCACTGGGCTCGATGAAGTAAATGATGCTTTCGCCAATGCCCCAGACGGCCGGGTAGGGGTGGTCTTTCATCGCCTCGTCCACGGCCACCGCACCGCGCGCCACGGCGGCGGCCAGCGCGGCTTGGGCGTTCTCCACCCGCCAGCCCATGGCGCAGATGGAGGGGCCATGCTTGCGGGCGAACTGGGCCGAGTGGCCTTCGCGCTCGCCATTGAGCAGGAAGTGAATGTCGTTTTGGCGGTAGTAGCTGATGGCCTTGCTGGGGTGGCGGCGCAGCTTGGAAAAGCCAAAGTTCCAAAACAAGGCATCCAACTGCTCCAGCGTCGGGCCGCAGAACTCGGTGAACTCAATGCCGGTCAGGCCGATGGGGTTGCTGGCGCTTTGCTGGGTCATGGAAGTGTCTCCGTTGCTGTTGTGTGTGTGTGCGATGCGGTGCCCCGCTGGCACCGAATGAGCCGGATTCTTCTCGTGCTTCAAAATCAATAAAAGCAAAATTCTTTGCTCATCTTGATCAATAATTTTGTTCATGAAATTGGATCTTGAGTCTTTGGCTGCCTTGGACGCCGTCATCCGTCACGGCAGCTTTGCGCGCGCCGCCGAGTCTTTGCACAAGGTGACTTCGGCGGTCAGCTATCAAGTCAAGAAGTTGGAAGAACAACTGGGCCTGACCCTGGTGGACCGCAGCGCCTACCGCGTGCGCCTGACGCCGGCGGGTGAAGCGGTGCTGGCCGAAGGGCGGCGGCTCTTGCGCCAGGCCCACCAGGTAGAAGCCTTGGCGCAGCAGCTGGCTTCGGGCTGGGAGGCCAAGCTCTTGGTGGTGGTGGACGGCATCTTGCCGCTGGCCGATACGCTCAAGGCCCTCAAACAACTGGCCGATGAGGGCGTGCCCACCCGAGTGCAGCTGAAGATCGAATTCCTCGGCGGTGTGCAGTACCGCTTTGAGAAGGAAGAGGCCGATCTGATGCTGGTCAAGGCTTACCAGCCGTCCAGCCAATTGCTGGCGCAGGCGCAAAGCGAGATCGAGTGCGTCTTGTGCGTGGCGCCTGAACATGCGCTGGCAAGCCTGGGCAGGCCTGTGAGCCTGGATGACTTGCAAGCGCATGTGGAACTGAGCGTGCAAGACAGCAGCGACCGCAGTGCCAGCCTGGCCCAGGCTGGCGGGGACCACCATCTGTTCGGCGGCGAGCGGGTGTTTTATTTGTCCGGCTTTGTCGCCAAGCGCCAGGCCTTGCTGATGGGCATGGGCTTTGGCTGGATGCCGCGCTATCTGGTCGATGAGGCCCTGGCTGCGGGGCAGTTGGTCGAGCTGGCTTTTGAGGGCGGCTCACGGTTTCGATTCACGCCCTGGCTGGTGCAGCGGCTGGATCGCCCGCCGGGCCGGGCGGGGCGCCGCTTGATTGAGCTGCTGACCGATGCCCCGGCTTGAGCCATCAAGGCGCTGCAGCGCGGCATCAGCGAAGATCGCTGGGCGATGCTGGGTCCACCGATTTGCCAGGAGTGCCTGACTTGATCTCACATATTCACTTGGGTGTGGGCGACTTTGAGCGAGCCTTCGCTTTTTATTCGGACCTGATGGACGCTTTGGGCCATGTGCTGCGCTTTCGCGAGGATGCCAAGCCCTGGGCCGGCTGGCAGTCGCCGGGGGTGGCACGGCCGCTCTTTTTGATCGGCCATCCCTTCGACGGCGCGCCGGCGGTCGCTGGCAACGGAGCCATGGTGGCGCTATTGGCTACCAGTCGTGCGCAGGTGGACCGCAGCTATGCGCGGGCCATGGCCGCAGGCGCCCATTGCGAGGGCGCACCCGGACTGCGCCCGCACTATCACCCGGACTACTACGGCGCCTACTTCCGCGACCCTGATGGCAACAAGATCTGCGTCTGTTGTCATCAAGCGGAGTGATGAGTGCCTGCGCTCAAGCCTGGATGCCGATGCAGATCTGCGCGTGGGTCAGGCTGAGATAACGTTCAAAATCATGGTCATAGGCTCGGGCCGGCGCATCAGCTTGTGAGAAATAGGCCCAGACCTGGCCCCAGCCGGCGATCAGGGCCGCAGGCATAGCGCCTTGGCAATCAAAGACCAAATAGTCACCGGCGGGCACCTGCACCAGCTCATGCGAGGGCGTCTGGGCCTGATCCAGCTTGACGCCGGCCAGCAGCGAATACTCGGCCAGATGCTGATTCGCATAGTCGTGATAGACGCCAAAGACCTGCGCCTGGGGGCTCAGTAGACCGCTGCTGGCAAAACTCTGCCAGAGAGGGGCGATGCGGGCCGTCAAGGGATTGAACTCATCCGCATTGCTGGTGCGGCAGCTCAGGCCTTGGACTTGAAAAGCTTCGATAGATTCGCGTTGCATGGCTGCTGATGTGTTGTGAAGTTAGGACTGTTTGGGATTCAAGCGTTGCTGGACCGCTGCGCATCATCCAGCAAAGCGCTTGGCTCGCGCTAGCGCGGTGGGTCGCCATTCGCCCACTTTGTTGAGTGCATTGAGTGCATTGAGCCCAATGAACGCCACTTTGTCTGGATTTCCTCACAGGACAATCAGATTTGGAGCCGGCCTAGGGTTGACTCGCTTGTTCGGCGGTCGATAGCGCAGGTACAAGCGAGCCAGGGAGTAAGAAGAAAGCAAACGCGCCCAAGGGCCGCGCCATAGTGCGCAGGCCCGGGATGAAAAGAAGATCGAGGAGACTGGCTTTGAGCGAATTTCAACTGCATCAGCAGCATGCCCAAGCTGCGGTGGCGCGCGCCGTGTCGCGAGCGCTGTTCCTGGTGCCACATTTAGAGCGGGCCGTGGTGGTCACCGAGGCGGACGGTTCGGTGCATGTGCGCGGCGACAGTCGCAAGCTCGAGGCCTCGATTGGCGTGGACTTGCAACCGCAACACATCGGCGCTTTGTGCCAGCGGCTTCAGCAGCTCGGCGTTCGGGTGTTCGCCTCGGAGTCCGAATACGCGCAGGCCTTGGCTCAGATCTAGCGAGATATTGGCCTTGAACCGGCGGCGGCTGCGGCTCGCGTCGGATGAGATGTGATCTCTCAGCCACAGGAAATAGCTGCAGGCCATAACTGCAGCTTGTGTGCCGCATCGCGTGGCCAGCGACAGGGCCCGGCTGAAGCTCGCGTTTGAGAGTTTGGTTTGCGCGAGAAAATTCCAGAGTCCGGCGCGAAACCATAGTCCAAACCATGGAAACTCCCCGGCCAGAAGCGGGCAGCGCGCCCTCAAAAACAAATCTCACCGCCAAAGCTAGGTCCGCCATGCAGTTGAATACAGCCTTTCGATCCTCCACACGCCGCCTGACGGTTTTGCTGCAAGCGGGTCTGCTGGCGACTGCCGCCCAGGCTCAGCTGGCCTCGGGCTTGGATGCCACAGGCTTCGATCCCGCCGTGCGTGCCCAGGATGACTTGTTTCGCGCCGTCAATGGCACGTGGTTGAAGCGTTATGAATTGCCGGCCGACAAGGCCCGCTTCGGCAGCTTCATCCAGCTGCGTGACTTGTCTGACGAACGCGTGCGCGCCATCGTCGAGGACTTGGCCTCGCGCCCGGACAACAAGCGCCCGGTGATTGGCAGCTTGGAGCAAAAAGTGGCCGATTATTACGCGGCCTTTTTGGACACCGCCGCGATCGACCGCGCGGGCTTCGATCCCATCAAACCGGCTTTGGCCCGCATTGAGGCCATCAGCACGCGGGCTGAGCTGGCGCAGTGGCAGGGCGGTGTGCAGGGGCACTTCTCGCTGCCGATCAATCTGAATGTGTCGCCGGATGTGCTGCGGCCTACCGTCAACCGCGTGTCCGCGAATCAAGGTGGCCTGGGCCTGCCTGACCGCGACTACTACTTGAAGAAGGACGATGCGCGCCTGGCCAAGGCGCTGAAGGCCTATGAGCAATACCTGGAGACCTTGGCGCGATTGAGCGGCGAGGCGGAGCCCGCACAGGCGGCTCGCCGCGTCTTGGCTTTGGAAACAGCCATCGCTCACGCGCACTGGGAGCGGGTGTTGCTGCGCAATCCGACCAAACGTAACAACCCCATGAGCGTGGCGGAGCTGCAAGAAAAAGCGCCTGGCTTTGACTGGGCCTTGCTGATGCAGTCCGCCGGCCTGGGCGGGCAGGGGCGCTTGAATGTAGGTCAGCCCAGCACGGCCACGGCGGTGGCGCGTCTGTACGCCGACTTGCCGCTGGCCGATTGGAAGCTCTACTTCAAGCTGCGCACGCTGGACGACGCGGCCCTGAGCCTGCCGCAAGCCTTCCGCGAGGCGCGCTTTGCGCTGCGCGATCAAACGTTGACGGGCATCCAGGTGGAAATGCCGCGCTGGCAGCGCAGCATTGCCGAGCTGAACGGCGCTCTGGGCGAGGGCGTGGGCCAGCTCTATGTGGGCAAGCATTTTTCGCCGGCGCACAAGGCGCGCATGCAAGCGCTGGTCGACAACCTTCTGCTGGCCTACCGCGAATCGATCGAGGGCCTGGACTGGATGAGCCCGGCCACCAAGGCCGAGGCGCAGCTCAAGCTCTCCAAATTCATCAGCAAGATCGGCTACCCCGAGGTCTGGCGTGACTACAGCGAGCTGAAAGTTCTGCGCGCCGACCCTATCGGCAATGCCGAGCGTGCGGCGGCTTTCCGTTGGCAGCGGCAGCTCGTCCGTGTCGGCAAGCCGGTGGACCGCAAGGAATGGAGCATGACGCCGCAAACGGTCAATGCTTCCTACAGTCCGACACTGAATGCCATCACCTTCCCGGCCGCCATTTTGCAACCGCCCTTCTTTGATATGGCAGCGGATGATGCGGTCAATTACGGCGCCATCGGTGCCGTCATCGGCCATGAGATCAGCCATGGCTTTGACGACAGCGGCAGCCAATACGACGGTGACGGTGCCTTGCGCAACTGGTGGGGCGAGGCGGACCGCAAGGCGTTTGAAGGCATCGCTGACAAACTGGTGGCGCAGTACAACGGCTATTCGCCGATTGCTGGCAAAACGGTCAATGGCCGCTTGACGCTGGGCGAGAACATCGCTGATCTGTCTGGCCTGCAAATCGCCTACAAGGCCTATCGCCGCTCTTTGCAGGGCAAGCCTGCAGCCAAGATCGACGGTTTCACCGGGGAGCAGCGCTTCTACTACGGCTTCGCCCAAGTCTGGCGCGGCAAGGCCCGCGATGAATGGGTGCTTCAGCAGCTCTTGTCCGACCCGCATTCACCGTCCGAGTTCCGTGCCAATGGTACGCCGATCAACCACGACGGCTTCCACGAGGCCTTTGGCACCCAGCCGGGCGACAAGATGTTCAAGCCGGCGGCGGAGCGGATTCGGATTTGGTGAGGTGAGGTGAGGTGAGGTGAAACAGGCTGCGGACTTTTGCCCGCCTCCGCGTGCATGGTGCGCGAGGGCTCTAGCCTGTTCGCCAACGCACAGACGCTTGCGGGGGTAGCGCTGAGCATGGCCTTTTAAGGAGCTCAAACCATGATCAGCAATGCCCAAACGCATCCGTCCTTCAATCCGCCTGTTCAAGCACCGTTGCCCGATAGCGATAGCTTGATCGGCCAGTCGGGTTTGATCCGCGGCGCTGACGCTGAGGCATTGGAAACCTCCTTCGGGGTCTTCAATCCGGTCGGCCATGTGATGACCGGTGCTCAGACGCAGGACCAGATCGATGCCTTGATTCAGGCCTTGCATCGCGCCGGTTGGTCGCCTTCGGCGCTGCGGCAATTCTCCCCTCATGAAAGCAGGGCGGAGTTCCAAGCCATGGTCGACAAGGCTGGCCCTCTGGCGGGTTTCGGCTACGAGATCACGCTCTTGCGGCGCTATCTGGCGATGACGGAAGAGGGCTACCGTTGGCTGTTGGTGAAGGCCAAGAATATCGAACATGCAGCCGAGGCGGCCAAGGTCGCCGGTGCTTGTGGCGCCAGCTTGGCGATTTACTACCGCCTGTTCACCGTTGAGGAGCTGGTGCTGTAAACGCTCCGGCCTTGACGCAAAGGCTTGGCTTGGAGGAGGCGCTGAGCAAGCGCCTCACCCCGAAGCCTAAACTTGATGCCTCACACGCGCAGGAAAGTCAGCAGGGCCTCGTTGAAGGCCTGCGCATGCGACACATTGAATCCATGCGGCGCCCCCTGAATCGTCAGCAACTGGCTGTGCGCGATGGCGTGGTGGGTGCGCAAGCCCGAACCTTGAATCGGCACGATGGTGTCTGCATCGCCGTGGATCACCAAGGTGGGCACGGTGACCTTCTTCAGATCTTCGCGAAAGTCTGTGTTGTGAAAGGCATCCATGCAAGCCAGGGCTGCATGTGGCGCTGACTGCTCGCAGAGCGAGACGGCCTTGCGGCGCTCTTGCTCACTGACCTGCAAGACGCCCTTGGCCGAGAAGAAGTCTCGAGTGAAGAGTTCAAAGAAAGACGTGCGGTCCTCCTGCAGCGCCTTTTTCGACTGCTGCGCCTGTGTGGGGGTCAGCGGGCCTTCGGGGTTATCGGCCGACTTCATGAGACAAGGCGGTACCGCCGCGGCGAACACCACGCTGTGCAGCCGAGCTTCGCCGTGGCGAGCGATGTAGCGCGCCACCTCACCCCCGCCCATGGAGAAGCCCACCAGCGTCACGTCTTGCAGATTGCATTGCTGCAGCACCGAGTGCAGGTCATCGGCCAGTGTGTCGTAGCTGTAGCCTGAGGCTGGCTTCTCCGAGCGCCCAAAGCCTCGGCGGTCATAGCTGACGACTCGATATCCCCCGGCGCGCAGCACGGAGACTTGAGCTTCCCAAGCTTGGGCAGACAGAGGCCAGCCATGAATCAGCAGGACCGGCCTGCCGCTGCCTTGCTCGTCTTCAATGTGCAGATGTATGGGCTGCCCCTCAGCGCTTGCGTCGGTGCTGCTCGAGCTCTCTGGACTCATCAAACTCCCAGCCGCCGCACCGCCCAAGGCACCTGCTGCAGCACCCAAGGACGCGCCCAGCAAGACCCCGACTGGGCCACCCACCGCGACGCCAATGGCCGCGCCGGTCGCCGCGCCCGCCACCATGCCGCCGCCCATCAACACCGACTTGCCTTCGCGTTCGGCATCCTCAGGCGTCAGCAGAACCTGCGCCTGGGGATCCGGGTCTTGAGAGGGGACGCCATGACCGGGGACGGCTTGCTCGGCCAGATCTTGGTCTGCGACGGCCGTATTCAGGGGAGGTACGGTGGGAAAGTTCATGGCGCTTGACTCCTCAGTTGGGTATCGGTGCCGGCATAGGCATTGGCCTTGTGGCCAAGGCTTCTTGCCCTTGGGCGAACTTATGCCCGTGCGCCGGATTGCGTCTGTGCGGCGGCGTACATCGGCCTCACCTGCCGGTCTGCCATGCCCAGGGGCTCAGCGCCTCGCAGCAAAGGCCTGGGGATAGTGGCGCCCATACCAATTCTTCACTTGCTCATACTCCAGGCGCAGGAATGGGCGCAGTTCGGGCACGGCCAGCAAGAGCAGGCCGCTAGTCAAAAAACCTGCTGCCATCAGCAGATAGACCGACGCCACGGCACCGTATTGCATCAACACGCCAGCCAAGGTGGGCGCCAAGGCTCCAGCTATATGGGCCACGGCGAGGTGGACTGCGCTCATGCGTGAGCGGAAGTTCTCCGGCATGGCCAATATGCGGTGCGTCTGCCCCACCAGTTGAGTGACCGAGATGCACAAGCCCATCAGGGCGAACAGCAGGACCAAGCCTGGCGCCCAGTCGCACAAGCCAATCGCCGCAAGGGCCAGTCCGCAAACGGCAATCGCGCCAAAGATGGCCCGCACCCGATCCAGGCGATGAATCAGGCGATCGGCCAGGCCCGCGACCCCGAGCAGCAGTCCCAGAGACAGCGCTGCGCTACAAGCGCCGAACCACAGTGCAGAGAGCTGCAGCGATTGCAGGCGCAAGGGCAGCAGCATGCCCGTGGCGGGCAGATAAAACACCATCATCAAGGCGCCCGTGAGCGTCCACCAACGGTCGAGCGGCACGCCCCATTTGGCGCGCAGGCCGGCCATGATGTCCTGGCACCAGCTGGAGCCGGTCCTCGCTGTCACTTGGAAGCGCGGCTGATCGAGACGAAACGCGGCGAGCACCGCGATGCCGAATAGCAGCGTGACCAGGGCCAGTGCCCAGGTCACACCCCCGAGCGCGAGGGCGGCGCCACCCAGGCCGGGCCCCAGCAAGCCGCCGAGTGCCTGCGCGCCACGGCGCAGCCGTATCGCCTCTGGCAGGGACTCGGTCTCGACCAATTCCGGCAAGATGCTGGCCTGTGCCGGCAAAACGATGGCATTGGCCAGCACCGAGAGCAAGCTGCAGGCGCAGATCAGCGCCAAGTGATACACGCCGCTCAAAGAGAGCAGACAAAGCACCAGCGCCTCCAACAACAAGCAGGTTTTGCCCAGCCGAATCAGCCCTCGCTTGGGCCAGCGGTCGCCCAGCGGCGACATCAGCGGCATGGCCACCAGAGAACCGAGGGCTATTGCGCTGCCATAGAGCGTGAGATCGACGGCGCCGCCGCTTTTTGAAATCCACCAGAGCACGCTGGTTTGGGCTGCGGCAGCAGCCAGCAAGCCGAGTAACTCACTCAGCAATAAGAAACGCAGGGATGGCGTACAGGCCTGGATGCGGCGAGAGAACTGCAACATGAAGGGTCTTTGCTTTTGGGGACTAAGGGACTAAGGGCCTAGGTGCACAGGGGCATAGGGGCATAGGGGCATAGGGGCATAGGGGCAGCGCAGTCTAGGAAGGCTGTCTCTTGGCGTTAAGACGCAGCAAGGGCTCAAAGGAATGGATACAGATCGCTGCTGTAGCCATGAGAAATGGCTGGCCTGTATCGATTCACGGACGACGAAGCGGTTATCGTGTCGAGCTTGCGATGCTTGAGGCTCGAAGGAAATTCGGCGCTTTGATCGCTGGCACTTTGACTTTCTGATCTTTTGAGCTTTTGTGAACTCCCGCGCTTATCGCTATCGATCGCTGGCCGCGAAGCTGGCCGAGGACCTCCGGGCCGGGGTCTATCCATCGGGTACTCGGTTGCCCTCGGTGCGTCAGCTGTGCGTCGACCATGGCGCCAGCCTGGCCACCATCGTCCATGCTTTGCATGATCTAGAGGATGCCGGCCTGATCGAGGCCAGGCCACGGCAAGGCTTTTTCGCGAGCAAGGCGAAAAAGGCCGCGACCGCGCCGGCGAGCCGCGTTTCGATGGAGTTGGCCGGGCGGCGCAAACGCTTGATGGCCTTGGCGGCGTCGCAGCCGGACTGTGTTTCGCTCGGGCATTTGGCTTTGCCGGCGTCTTTGCTTCCTATCGCAACACTCAGGCGTTTGATGACACGCGAGTTGCGCGTCGACCCCGCAGCCTTGTCTGGCGGCACGGTCTATGGGACGGAGCAGTTGCGCCAGCAATTGGCCTTGCGCGCGCCGCGAATGGGCTGCCAGTTCAATGCGGAGGACATCGTCGTCACTCAGGGCGAGGGCGAGTCCTTGCAGCTGTGTTTGCGTCTTTTGTCCAAGCCTGGGGATTTGATTGCCGTGAGCAGCCCCGCGCCGCTGCGGGCCCTGGAGCTGATTGCGAGCCTGGGTTTGCGCGCGCTTGAGATTCCTGCAGCGAGTGAGGGGGGCCTGTCCATTCCTGCGCTCAGCCGTGCTTTGGCCGAGCACAAGATCGCCGCATGTCTGATGGAGCCGAGCTTTTACCGCGCCAGCGGTGGCTTGATGAGCGAGGCCCAGAAGCAGTCCTTGATGGACTTGTTGACGCAGCATCACTTGCCGATGATTGAGTGCGACATGATGGGCGAGCTCTACCGTGGGGCGCAGCGCCCGCGGCCCTTGAAGTCACTGGACCGGGAGGATTGGGTGCTGTACTGCGGCAGCTTTGCTTGCATCACCGGCACGGGCTTCAGCTTAGGCTATGTGGTCAGCGGACGCTGGCGCTTGCCCCTGCGAGCAGCGCGCGCGGTGCATGGCGAGTTGATTCCTCGGCTCAGCGATCAAGTTTTGGCCGCCTTCCTCGCCAGCGACGCCTTCGATCTGCATTTGCGCCGCTTGCGTCTGCGTTTAGCGAAGCAGGTCCAAGCCCATGAGGAGGCGGTGTTGGCCCAGTTCCCCGCCGGTACGCGCGTCAGCAGTGGCGAGGGCGGCTATGCGCTGTGGGTGGAGTTGCCGGGCCACCTGGATGCCTGCACCCTGCTGGAGCGCGCGCGGCAGCAGGGCTACAACTTTGTGCCTGGTGCGGTGTTCAGTTTGGGCACTCAGTTTGACCACTGCCTGCGGCTGACGGCGGCCCATCCGCTGGACGCGGCACGCATGCAAGGACTTCGAACGCTGGGACAGTTGGCGCGGGAGCTTGCCGCGACTTGAACGAAGTGCCTTGCTGGTACTTGGCATCAGGCAATTGCAGCTGAATTTACTGATAGCTGCGCAAGATGCGATCAATCTGCCCGGACTTTTGCAGCGCATCCATGCCACGCTGCAGGCGACGCAAGACCTCGGCGCTCAGGTCTTTGCGGGCGTAAATTACATAACTTTTTTCGTTGACGGCAAAGGGCGTGTCGAATTGGCTGTTGTCCAGACCCGGTTGCTTGAGCGCATAGGCCAGCAGATAGTCGGAAGAAATCACCGCATCGAGACGGTCCAGGGCCAGCATGCGCACCCCTTGGAAGGGGTCGGCCATGCCGTACTTGCGGATGCTGTCGTCGTTGTTGATGCTTTCGTCATAGAAGGCGCCGCGGGCCACCCCCAGCAGCTTGCCTTTGAGCTGGGCCACACTGCGGATCTCAGTGGACTTCTTGGCGATAACCACAAACTTGAAGCTATGCATGGGTCGAACCCGCGTGGCCAGGGTCTCCAACTCCGGCCCTTCAATGCCCACGACCAAGTCGGTGCTGCCGTCCTTCAGCCCCAGGGCCAGGCGTACATACAAGGCCGAGCTGAAGTCCATGGGCAGCTCGGCCTGGCGCGCCAAGGTTTGCATGATCTCGTGATGCATGCCCGGGCGCTGCTGTGGGTCGCCGTGCAAGGTGTAGGGGGCCACATCGTTGAGCAGCACGCGCAAGGGCGGGTTCTGCGCAGCTGAGATCGGCTGGGCTTGGGCCTCAAGTGATTGAAGACCGGCCAGTGTCAGCACCGCCAGGCTACAAAGCTGGCGCAAGCTTGGAAAGCGTCGAGGCGGTAGTGCTGACAGAGAAGTAACACTCGGCATGGTGCCAGTTTAACGAGCGCTTTAACCCCTATCGACGCGAGGCCGAGGCGCGAGTCCAACTACACGCTGAGCAAGACTGCGCTGCTTCGGGCCGGCAGTTCTAGCTGCACATGGCCATCGCTGAGGCTGAATTCCTGGCCCCAGGCCGCTTGCCATTGCTTGACCGGCACCGGCAGCTTCCATACCGGCAAACGCAGCGAAACAGGCGCAGCGCCGCGGTTCACCACGATGAGGCTGGCCTCCCAATCGCTGTGGCGGGCGTAGGCGATGCAGTCGCCTTCGGCGAACAGGGTTTGCACCGCGCCGTGGCGCCATTCGCCGCGGCTTTGGCGCAGGCGGATCAGGGCTTGGTAATGGGCAAACAGCGGCTGGTTCCATTGCTCGCGGTCCCAGATGAAGGGGCGACGGCAGTCCGGGTCCGGCCCGCCGGCCAGGCCGATTTCGTCACCGTAATAGATGCAAGGCGTGCCGGGGCGGCTGAACAGCAGGGTGGCGGCCAGCTTCATGGCGGCCGTGTCTTCGTTCAGCAGCGTAAAGAAGCGGGTGGTGTCGTGGCTGTCCAGCAGGTTCAGCTGGGCTAACTGGTTATCAAAAGGAATGCAGGCTTGGGCGCGGTCCAGCCAAGCAGTGAAGGCCGTGGTCGAGAGCTTGATCGGCTGGTAGGCCACATCCTGGCCGGCCAGCCAGGATCGCACCGGATGGGCGAAGCCGTAGTAGTTCATCGCGCCGTCTTCCTGATCACCCTGCAGCCAGCGGGTGGCCTCGGAGAAATGCTCGCCCAGCACATAGGCTTGCGCGTTCTCGGACTTGATGGCTTGGCGGAATTCTTTGAGATAGAAGCTGTTGTTCGTGGCGCCCGAGCCTTCGCCCAACATATGGATGACGTCGAGCCGCCAACCGTCGATGTTGTAGGGCGCTTGCAGCCAGCGGCGCAGCACTGAGTCAGGCGCGGCATAGACGGCGTCTTGCACGCCTTGGGTCGCGAAGTTCAGCACCGGCAGCGAGTCAAAACCCTTCCAGCCAAAGTGATAGCCCTGCGCATCAAAGAGGTAGAAGCTGCGGTAGGGCGAGTCCTTTGAGGCCTTGGCTTCTTTGAACCAGCGGTGGTTGACGCCGGTGTGGTTGACCACGCCGTCCAGCAGCAAACGCATGCCGCGTTGGTGCAGGGCGGCGCTGAGTTCCTCCAGCGCCGCATTGCCGCCCAGGTGCTCGTCGACCACGGTGTAATCGTCGCTGTCGTACTTGTGATTGCTGCCGGAGGCAAAGATGGGGTTCAGGTATACCGCGCTGACGCCCAAGTCATTTTGCAAATAGTCGAGCTTGGCAGTGACGCCGGCCAAGTCACCCCCATAAAAGCTGTTGGCTGCATTGTTCAAATCCACCGGGGCCTGCTGCTGCGGCCATTCGGGCTGCACCACCACGCGACCCGCTTGGCCGGGCAAGGCTTGGCCCGCGCGATCGGCGGCCGGCTTGCCTGCATAAAAGCGATCCGGAAAGATTTGGTAGAAGACTTGATCGCGCACCCAGGCTGGCGGCATTTGGCTGGGGTGAATGCGAAAGTGCCGATCCTCCGGCGGCAGGTGTTCATGGGCACCGTCGGCGGCCAGCCAGTACTGCGTGCCGTCGGCCAGCACCTTGAAGGCATAGAGGGTCAAGGGGTTGCCGCTGTCCCAGGGCAAAAATGCCTCCCAGCGATGCAACTCGGCGCAGCGGCCGGCGTAGTGCATGAGGATCAACTGCTCCTCATTGTCTGGCTGGCTGCGCAGATAGACGCTGTCGAACTGCTCGCGCTCGCTCAGCAGGCTGAGCCGGCAACCACCGGCCTCGAGTTGCAGCCAGGGCGCAATCGGGGGATGCAAGAGCAGGGGAGCGGCAGCAAGAACAGACATGGGAGCGGGCATGAGAGCAGACATGGTTGCTTCGTCTCTGGAGGAGCCGGAAGGACTCTGTAGGAATGCGGCGGATTGTCCGGAGCATAGGGCCTCTTCAGCGTCAGCCCCGGGGGTGGATTGCGCTGGTGTAGCCCAGGCTTGCCTGTCCTTGGGCGTGTTTGAACCCGTGAGGGAATTCACACTTGCTCGTCAAAACTAGGGTTTTCCCTTGACTGATTGATACCAGTCAAAGACACTTCAATACCAGTTGCGAACCAGTCAATGGAAGCGCAAGGGTTTATCGGCACACCCGCTTGAAAGACGGGGTCGCAAAGCTTCCGGTCTACCGTGCCGGCGAATCTCAAATTCGCAGGCACCAAGATAGCGGGGTTGCCAAGCCAGTCCACAGTCACCGCAGCTCTTGTTTGCGGGATAGTCAGGACAGGTTTGTCTGGCAGAACTGTGTTGGCGCGATGCCGCCACCGACCTCGCTGCTGCGGCTCTCTTCTCGTTTTTCATTTCTCGGGGCGTGCCTTTGGGTCCACGTTAATTGGCCACTTGTCGGTCTCACCCTGCACGCCCGGCGGCTTTTTATTGGCCGCGGCTTGCCCATGTCTGCGCGCTTGTCGCAAGACATGCTTTGCCAGAGAAATGTCTTGAAGATGAATGATTTGTTCGCCGCCCATTCCACCCCTATCGCAGCTCCTTTGAGCTCACCGGTGCCTGCCAGCCTTGCGCGTCGCGTTGCCTTGGCCGGTGGCTTCGGTGTGGCCGCCTTGATTGGCTTGAGCTGCCTGGGCCTGAGCCTACAAAGCACCCAGGTGGAGCGCGAACGTGCCGCGCAACTGGCCGCCAGCGAGGCCGTCGCCGTGGCCCGCATGGCCGACTCCTTTGACAGCAGCGCCCGCCTGATGGTGGATCGCTTCTACAACACCTTCGCCACCGACTTCAAAGGCAGCTTCAGCCTGCAAGATGGTGGCGCAGAGCTGCTGTTCGAGGGTCAAAAAATGGCCGGCAACTTCGAGGCTGTGGACCGCTTCAGCCGCAACACCGGCGGCGCCGCCACGCTCTTCATGCGCAAGGGCGATGACTTTTTGCGCATCAGCACCTCGCTGAAAAAAGAGAACGGCGAACGCGCCGTCGGTACGCTCTTGGGCACCGCCCACCCGGCCTACCGCAAGATGATGGAAGGCCAGCCCTATGTGGGCAAGGCGGTGCTGTTTGGCAAGCCTTTCATGAACCATTACCAACCGATCAAGGACCCCAGCGGTGCGGTCATTGGCATCTTGTTTGTCGGCTTTGACACCAGCGAGTTCCAGCAGTCGCTGAGCAAGCTGAGCGAAAGCGTCAAGCTCTTTGATACCGGTGGCGTCTATGTGGTGGACCCGACCGGCGCCAAGGGCCGCCCCTTGTTCAAGCTGCACCCCAGCCAGGCCGGCAAGCCGGTGGCCGAGGTGGACGCCGCCGCCGAGACCTTCTTGAGCGAACTGTTTCAGCGTGTGGAAAAGGGCGATCAGGCCGCGGCCACTCGCGCGCCGGCGTTGCTGAACAAGGCCAATGACGACGCCTGGGTGGTGGCGCGCCGCAGTGAGGCGACTGGTTTGTGGGTGGTGGCCGAGGTGTCCGATCGTCAGGCCCTGCGTCAGCATTGGCATGAGCTGCGCAAGCTCTGGTTGACCCTGGGCCTGGCCAGCTTGGCCCTGGCAATCGGCTTGTGGATGCTGCTGCGCCGCTGGGTCGCGGCTCCCTTGGCGGTCTTGAATGCGGCGGTGACGCGCGTGGCGGGTGGCGATTTGTCGGCCCCGGTGCAAGCCTTGCGCCAGGATGATTTGGGCGCTTTGGCCGGCAATGTGGAGCGCATGCGCCAACAGTTGGCGCAGACCATTGGTTCGGTGCGCATGGCCACCGACGGCATCTCCACCGCCAGCTCGCAAGTGGCGGCCGGCAGCCAGGACTTGTCGGGTCGCACCGAGAGCGGCGCCAGCAGCTTGCAGCAGATCGCCAGCTCCATCGAGCAGTTGACCGGTGCGGTCAGCCAAACCGCTGAGGCGGCCCGTTCGGCCACCGAATTGGCGGTGACGGCCAATCAAGCGGCCGAGCAGGGCGGTGAAGTGATGCAGCAAATGATGATGAAGATGGACGACATCAATACCGCCAGCCGCAAGATCGGCGAGGTCATCGGCACCATCGATGCCATCGCTTTCCAGACCAATATCCTGGCCCTGAATGCCGCCGTGGAAGCGGCGCGCGCCGGTGAGCAGGGCCGCGGCTTTGCGGTGGTGGCTAAAGAAGTGCGCAGCTTGGCCCAACATTGCGCCGAGTCAGCGCGTGAGATCAAGGGGCTGATCGGCGGCAGCGTCGATTGCGTGGACTCGGGCCTGAAGCTGGTGCAAACCGCCGGCCGCTCGATGCAAGACATCCTCAGCAGCATTGCCCGCGTCAACACGGTGGTGATGGAAATCAACGATGCCACCCGCGAGCAGCGCAGCGGCATCGGCCAGGTCAATGCCGCCATCAGCGACTTGGACAACAGCACCCAGCAAAACGCGGCCTTGGTGGAGGAGAGCACTGCCGCCGCCGAGAGCCTGCGCGCTCAGGCGCAGGGCTTGGCCGAGATGGTCAGCGGCTTTCGTTTGCAAAAGGCCTGAAGGCTAGTCCCTGTTCGGCTCTTTTCGGCCTTGGCTTCAGCGCTGACGCCGCACCAGCTGCACCGCCTCGGCACGCGAGCCCAGGCCTAACTTGCTGTACGCACGGTTGATGTGGGTCTTGACGGTGGCGACCGAGACAAAGAGCTGAGCGGCGATCTGCTCATTGCTGAGCGGCTCGCCAATCAGGCGCAGCACCTGCCATTCCCGCAGCGTCAGGCCCAGCGGCGGGGCCTCGCCGCTCGCTGTTGCATCAGCGCTGGCCTCGGCTGGCGAGTCAGCGGCACTCGTCTCCGGCGCCTCCACCTGCAGCCGGTTCAGCAGGTCTTTGGCATGCTCGCGGGCGCGCCGGTGGTGGACGATGGCGGGCGTGGCCAGCAAGGCATTCAAGGGCCCGATCAGCTTGGGCGCCAGCCACAGCAGGTCCATCTCCGAGGGCTCTTCGGCGTCCAGCCATTGGCGCAGGGCCAGCAGGTCTGGCGTCGGGGAACCCAGGGCCTGAATCAGCTGCAAGCGGCGCGAGAGCAGCGGCAAGGGCCGCGCCTGCAGCTCTGCGTTCAAGGCCTGCAGCCGCTCCGCCGGCCAGGGCCGGGCGCCCAGCAGCGCGGCGCCGGCCTGCAGCACCCAGCGTTCCAGTTCGTACAAGCTGGCCGAGTCCTTGATGCTTGCCGCTGAGCTATCGGCCAAGCTCAACAGGGTGGGCAGCTCATGGCGCTGCGCGGCCAACCAGATCTGCGCATGCAAAAGTCGGTTGCGCCATTTGAAGCAGTAAAAGGTCTTGCGTTCGCGCCCCTCTAACTCTTGCAGCCCGTTGGCGGCGGCGTCCAAGCGATCCTCGGCCAAGCATTGCACGGCTTGATCCAGCAGCTGCGGGAAGGCCATGTAGTCCTGCTCGGGCCAGGGCGCTTCCAGCGGCCGCAAGCCATGCGCCTGGCGCAGGCGCTGTGCTTCCTGGGCATAGAGCTGGGCCGGGGCGGGCAGGTCTTGCTGCACATGCAGTTCGGCCAAAGCTTGTAGGGCGTCGATCTGCAGCAGCGTGGCCTTGTCTCGCGCGGCGCCTTTGAGTGCTGCGCTGAGAGGGGCAATGGCTTCTTGTGGCCGGCCCGATTCCAGCAAGGCCAGGCCCAGGGTGTAGCGGGCCAGCAGGGCGGGCGGGTTCAGGTCATTCGGAAAAGCGTCGATGGCGACCTTGGCCTGCTGGCAAGCGCGCGGTGCTTGGTCGAACATCTGCGCGATGCGGGCTTGCAGCGTGGCGCGCAGGGCCGGGCTCAAACCTGGAGCGCTTTGCAGCACGCGCTCCACCGAGTGCGGTTCGCCGGCAACCTCGATGGTCCAGATAAAGCGCAGGCCCAGCAACTCGCCCTCTTGCAGCCCTGGGTGCAATTGATTCAGGGTCAAAAACTTGCCCACCAAGGGGCGGGCCGGGCTGTAGAACAGCCACCAGCCGGCGCTCTCCAGCAGGTCCAGCTGCATATCCGGCCGACCATGGCTGAGCAGCAACTCGGCCGCGCGGACGGTCTGGCCAGAGTTCAAAAACAGCCGCACCGCGCGGGTCAGCAAGTCTTCGTCGACAGGCGTGCTCGCGGGCATCTGCGCTTCGGCGGCTTCGCCCTGCTGAGCCAGCGCGGCTTCGATATCGCGTGGGGTTTGCGTCAGTAGGGCGGCCAGGGTCAGGGTGTCCAGCGGGCCCAGCAATTGCAGCGCGGCGAGTACGCGCGCAGGCAGGGCTCGAGCTTGTGGCGCATCAGCTGGGGTGTCAGCGTGGATGTCAGCGTCGGCAATCAGGGGAGCGGGCAAACTGGAGCTCATGCGGGGAGTGGATGAATAAGCCATGGCCGAATCCACCACCGGGGTGGACGCTGGCGTGCATCGCGCTTGTAACAATAGCGCGACTGCAGTCTAAGGGCTCGCTGTGGCTTATCGCCCACGGGTGCGGGGCTGTGGGCCGGTCAGCAGATGCCGTGCTGGCTTTTTGCTTTTCTTCGTTCCTGCGTTTTTTGTTGATGCCCAAGTCTGCCTCGCCCCGCGCCTCAGTCGCCAACGCGCCAGCGCCAGCGCCCAAGCTGCTGGCCCTGGCCTGGCCCTTGTTCATGGAGTTGTGGCTGGCGATTGCGCTGGGCTTGGTCGGCACCGCCCTGGCCGCGCGCATCTCAGACGCCTCCGCCGGCGGCTTTGCGCTGGCGAACCAGTTGGCGGGCACGCTGTTCATTTTGTTTCGGGTGATTGGTGCCGGCGTGAGCGTGGTGCTGACCCAAAGCCTGGGCGCGGGACGGCGCGACGCGGCCGACGCGGTGGCTCGGGCGGTGCTGGGCGCCAGCACTTGGATCGGCGCCTTCACCGCGGTGGCGGCCTTGTTTGCCGCCGGGCCGCTGCTGCGGCTCTTGAACGCGCCGGCCGAGGTGCTGCCCTTGGCCCTGCCTTTCTTGCAAGCGCTGGCGCCGGCCTTGTTGCTGGATGCCTGGAACGCCTCGATGTCGGCCGTCATGCGCGCGCATCTGCGCAGCCGCGAGGCCTTGATGGTGGTGGTGGTGATGCAACTCACCCATCTGGGTCTGGCTTTGCCCTTGATGCTGGGTTGGGGGCCGCTGCAAGCGCTGGGCATTCCGCCCTTGGGCCTGCCCGGCTATGCGGTGGCGCTGACTTTGAGCCGCGCCCTCGGCCTGAGTCTGCATCTGCTGCTGTGGCGCAGCCGCTTGGGTCTGCGGCCGCTGGCCAGCGATTGGTGGCGGCTGCCGCGCGCTGAGTTGGGCGCGGTGCTGCACATCGGCCTGCCCGGTGCGGCCGAGAACATTGCCTATCGACTGGCCTTTATGGTCAGCGTGGGCGTGGCGGGTTTGCTGGGCGCCACCGCGTTGGCGACGCAGGCCTACGCCTTGCAGCTGATGGGCTTTGTGATGATGTTTGGCATCGCCACCGGCTTTGCCGTGGAGATTGTGGTCGGCCACATGATTGGTGCCGGCCGCCTGCATGCGGCGCATCAGCTGGTGAGGCGGGCGCTGGGGTGGGGCTTGGTGGTCAGCGTGTTGGTGGCGCTAGCAGCGGCCCTGGCCGGGCCGTATTTGATGGCGCTCTTTACCGAAGATCCGGCCATCATCCGGGCGGGCTGCCAGCTGCTCTGGCTGACCGTCTTGCTGGAGCCGGGCCGCACCTTCAATCTGGTGGTGATCAATGCCTTGCGTGCCGCTGGAGATGCACGTTATCCGGTGATGGCCGGGGCGGCGTCGATGTTGCTGGTTTTGGCGGGCGGCAGCTGGCTCTTGGCCATCCACTTCGATTTGGGCGTGCAGGGCTTGTGGATTGCCTATGCCTTGGATGAGTGGATTCGCGGCCTCTTGATGTGGCGACGCTGGGCCAGCCATGCTTGGGTGCCGCATGCGAGGGCAGCGGGCCGTCGCTTGCGGCAACGGCCCGTTTCAGCATGAGTCAGTCTTGGCTGGGCCAAACGCCCGGCTGCACATCAAAGCGCGGATACCAGTCGGAGGGCAGACTGCCGGCCCAAACGCGGTTGTGGTGCGGCTGCAAGCGCTTCTTGCCGAAGGTCATGCGGGCATCGGCCAGCGAGAGCAGACTGGTGGCGCTCCAGTCGCTGCCGGGCGGGCTGGCGGCCGCACCCAGGGTGACGGTGATGGGGCTGGGGCCCTCCAAGCTGGCGAACTCGGTGGCGACTTCGCCGCGCAGCGCTTCGGCCTTGTCGACCGCGGCTTGCAAATCGGCGCCGGGCAGCAGCATGACGAATTCATCGCCGCCCAGGTGAGCGAGGCTGGCGCCTGCGGGCAGGCGCTCTGTCAGCAGCTTGGCCACGCGCATCAAGACGGCCTTGGCCTTGTCCGAACCTTGGTCGTCCAGATAGCTCTTGAAGTGATCGAGGTCAAAGGTCAGCGCGGCCAGCGGGGTGCCGGCGGCGCGGGCCGCGTTGGCGGCGGATTCCATCTGGCGCTGCAGAGCTGGGCGATCCAGCAGGCCGTCGAGCTCAAGTTTGTCGGCAATCAGATTGGGCATTGAGCACTCCTATGAGGGACACGCCACCATAGTATGCAGGCCGGCGCGCCCTGGCACGCTCCAAATCCCCTAGTTTTTGAACTTGGTGCCTTTGGTCGGTCAAACCGGTCAAGCCGGCCGCTGACAGGCAACCAAAAAAGTGTCGATCAGACGTGAGTCGCGCCGGTCCTTCAGGCAGTAGAGGTATTCACGCACCTGCGGCACCTCGCCGTCAAAAGGCAGGACTTTCAGCTCCGGGTGCTCGCAGACTTCGTTGGCGGCAAAGATGCTGACGCCCATCTGCCGGATCACCGCCTCGCGCAGCGCCTCGCGGCTGGCGATCTCCATGCTGCTGAGGGGCTGGACCTGGGCCTCGGCCAGCATTTGTTCGGTCAGCTGCCGAGTCATCGAACCACGCTCGCGCATCAGCAAAACACAGCCGCTCAGATCGCTCAAGGCGACCGTCTTGCGTCTTGCCAGCGGGTGGTCGCGGTGCACCACCAGGGCCAAGGGGTCGGCGCCCAGCTCGATGTGGTGCAGGCGGGCGTCGGTCTCCAGATGCGAAGAGGTGGCGATATCGACCCGGTACTCTTGCAAGGCGTCAATCATCTGGCGCGAATTGCCGGCGCCTATGCTGATTTCCACCTGCGGATACTGCTGGCGGTAGCGCTTCACGATGTCCAGCACATAGTAGGGCGCGGTCGCGCCAATGCGCAAGCTGCCTCTTTGCAGCTCACCGGCATTGCGCAGCGCAAATTCGAGGTCAATCTCTTGCTGCAGCAGCTGGTGCACCCGCGGCATCAGCTGCACGCCGGCGTCACTGATCAAAAGGCGGCCGCCTTCGCGGCGGAACAGCTCGACGCCGTAATGCTCCTCCAGGGCGCGAATCTGCGTGGTCACCGTCGGCTGGCTCAGGCTCAGATGTTTGGCGGCCAAGGTCACGCTGCCCAGCCGGGCCACGGTGAAAAACGCCTTCAGCTGCGTCACCAGCATGAGGGGCTCCTCCGCCAGGGACGCAAAGACGCCAATACCTGATTTTTGAAATTTGCGTCCTTTGACGCTATGTGTTCATGGCCCATCCCTACAGTTTCGCTGATCCCAAGGCAGGGCCGAAGTCGGCCGTGCGTGGAGCGAATGACCCCTAAACCTGGAGCTGTGATGCGTCAAAAATTCCTGAAGCCCCTGTGCGCTGTGTTGGGCCTGTCGGCCGTGATGTTGGGCCAAGCCTGGGCTCAAGGCAAAACCGAGTTGTTGGTCTATTCGGCCCTGGAAGCCGACCAGATCAAGGCCTACAAGGCCGCTTTCGAAGCCGACAACCCCAGCATCGAGCTGAAGTTTGTGCGCGAGTCCACCGGCATCATCACCGCCCGCCTGCTGGCTGAGAAGGCCAATCCGCAAGCCGACGCAGTCTGGGGCCTGGCCGCCACCTCGCTGATGCTGCTGGACAAAGAAGGCATGTTGCAGCCTTACGCGCCCAAGGGCTTGGAGCAGGTGCGCGCCAATATGCGTGATCCGCGCGCCCAGCCGACCTGGGTGGGCATGGACCTGTGGTCGTCGGCTGTTTGCTTCAACACGGTGGAAGCCGAAAAGCGCAAGCTGCCCAAGCCCAGCAGCTGGGCCGACCTGACTCAGCCGGTCTACAAAGGCACGGTCACCATGCCGCACCCCGCCTCCAGCGGCACCGGCTTCCTGATGGTTTCGGCCTGGCTGCAAAGCATGGGCGAGGCCAAGGGTTGGGCCTTCATGGACGCGCTGCACCAGAACATCGGCAGCTACACCCACAGCGGCTCCAAGCCTTGCCGCCAAGCCGGCGCCGGTGAGTTCCCGGTCGGCCTGAGCTTTGACTACCGCGCCAACAAGACCAAGAAGGACGGCGCGCCCATCGACATCGTCTTCCCCAAGGAAGGCTTGGGCTGGGATGTGGAAGCCACGGCCATCTTCAAGACCAGCAAGAAGCAAGACGCCGCCAAGGCCCTGGCTGACTGGGCCGTGACCAAGAAGGCCAATGAACTCTACGCCGGCAACTTCGCCGTGCTGGCCTTGCCGCAGGTGCAAGAGCGTCTGGAGTTTGTGCCTTCCGACATCGAAAAACTGCTGGTCAAGAACGACTTCAACTGGGCCGCGAGCAACCGCGACCGCATCTTGACCGAATGGGCCAAGCGCTACGAAGGCAAGGCTGAACCGAAGAAGTGAGGGGAGAGGGTTGGGGCGCCGGGAGATGTGGCCTTACGCCACATCGGGCCCGGCGCCCTTGGCCTTTGATTGCAGCCACTCACCTTTCCTGCGCCACCCACAGAAGAAGAACACCCATGCTCTCGGTACAACACATCACCAAACGCTATGGCGCCCAGCCGGTGCTGCGCGGCATTGCGCTTGAAGTGGCGCAAGGTGAATTCATCAGCTTGCTGGGCCCCTCGGGCTGCGGCAAGACCACGCTGCTGCGCATTTTGTGCGGCATCGAAACCCCCGACACCGGCAGCATTCATTTGCAGGGCCGCGACATCACCGCCTTGGCCGCCTCGCAGCGGCGCTTTGGCGTGGTGTTCCAGTCCTATGCCCTGTTTCCGAATTTAAGCGTGCTGGACAACGTGGCCTACGGTTTGCAGGCCATGAAGCGGCCGCAGCAAGAGGCGCGCGCGCTGGAGATGCTCTCGCTGGTGGGCCTGGCCGAGCAGTCGCGCAAGTTCCCGGCCCAGCTCTCTGGCGGCCAGCAGCAACGGGTGGCGCTAGCACGAGCCCTGGCGCCGCAGCCGCCGCTGCTCTTGCTGGATGAGCCCTTGTCGGCCCTGGATGCCCAGGTGCGCGTTGGCCTGCGGGCCGAAATTCGCCGGCTGCAAAAGCAGTTAGGCATCACCACCATCATGGTGACGCATGACCAGGATGAAGCCTTGTCCATGTCGGACCGGGTGGTGGTCATGCACCAAGGTCAGATCGAACAAGCCGGCACGCCGCAGCAGCTGTATGCCCGCCCGCAGACCCCTTTTGTGGCCGGCTTTGTCGGCAAGATGAATCTGCTGCAGGCCCTGGTGACCGGCGCTGGCCGCGCCCGCGTGGGCCAGCATGAGCTGCGCTGCGAGGTGGAGGACTTCAAGACTGGCAGCCCCTTGCTGCTGGGCCTGCGGCCCGAGGCCATCGTCTTGCGCCCCGAGGCCTGTGACTTTGAGGCGCCGCCCTATGGCGCCAGCAACACCGTCAAGGCGCAGGTGCAGGAGGCCATCTTCCTGGGCCCTTGCACCTTGCTGCGCTTGCGCTGCGAGGCCTTGGGCGACGTGGTCTTGGAGGTGGAACTCTCCACCTCCCGCGATGCGAGCCTGCCCGAATGGTTGGGCCTGGCCTCGGGCCAATCGGTGCTGGTGGATCTGCCGCCGCAGGCCATTCGCGGGCTGGCCCAGCCGCTGTCGATGTTGAGGGCAGCATGAGCGCGGTCTTGGATCGCTCGTTGCGGGTGCCAGGTGCTAAGCCCAACTGGGCGGCCAAATGGGCGGCCAAGTTGACGGCCAGATGGACGCTCTGGCGTGAGCGCGCGCCGCTGGCCTTGCTCTTGGGCCTGGGGCTTTTGTTGCTCTTGCTGTCCATCGCCTTGCCGGTGGGCAGCCTCTTGACGCTGAGCTTCTTTGACGCCGAAGGCCGCTTTGTTGGCCTGGCCAATTTTTTTCAGTACGCGGCCAGCCCCAATGTGGGCCGCTCGCTGTTCAACAGCTTGTGGCTGTCGGGTCTGAGTGCGCTGATCAGCGTCAGTCTCGCCTATGTCTATGCCTATGCCTTGACGCAAAGCTGCATGCCGGGGCGGCGGCTGTTTCGCGCCCTGGCCTTGCTGCCGGTCTTGGCGCCTTCGCTCTTGATGGCCATCAGCCTGATCTATTTGTTTGGCAATCAGGGCTTGCTCAAGCCTTGGCTGCAGATGCTGCCGGGCTTTGAGAGCATTTACGGCCCCTCGGGCATCGTCATCGGCTCGGTGCTCTGGACCTTGCCGCATGCGCTGCTGATTCTTTTGACCGCTCTGGGCACCAGCGATGGTCGCCTGCATGAGGCCGCCGCCAGCTTGGGCGCCAGCCGCTGGCGCATCTTTCGAACCGTGACCCTGCCGGCCAGCCGCTACGGGCTCTTGATCTCGCTGGTGGTGGTGTTTGTGATGGTGCTGACCGATTTTGGCGTGCCCAAGGTGATTGGCGGCAGCACCCAGGTGCTGGCCACCGACATTTACAAACAAGTGGTCGGCCAGCAGCGTTTGCAAATGGGTGCGGTGGTGGCGCTGGCCTTGCTCTTGCCGGCAGTCGCGGCCTTCTTTGTGGAGCAGCGCCTGCGTCGCTCGCAGGGTGCCGCGCTGACGGTGCGCGCCGTGCCGTACCAACCCACGCCTTCCAAATGGCTGGACGGCAGCCTGCTGCTGTTTTGTAGCCTGATCGCCTTGCTCTTGATGGGCGTGATGGCGGTGGCGGTGTTCGCCGCCCTGGCCACCTACTGGCCTTACAACCTGCAGCCTTCGTTGAACAACTTCCGCTTTGACATGATGGACGGCGGCGGCTGGGCCAGCTATGGCAACTCGATCAAGATGGCCTTGTCTTGCGCGGTGTTGGGCGCGGTCTTGAGTTTCTTCACGGCCTATTTGGTGGAAAAGCCGCGCCGTTTTGCGGCCGCTCGCAGCCTGCTCAATGCGATTGCCAGCCTGCCGATGGCGGTGCCGGGCTTGGCGCTCGGCCTGGGCTACATCATGTTTTTCAATGCGTCTTGGAACCCGCTGCATGGGCTATACGGAACTTTGAGTTTGCTGGTCATCTGCACCGTGGCGCATTACTACTCGGTGGCGCACATCACCCAGCTCTCGGCCCTGCGCCAGCTGGACCCGGAGTACGAATTGGTGGCCGAGTCCTTGGGCGTGCCCTTCTGGCGCACGCTGTGGCGAGTGCATCTGCCGGTCAGCTTGCCCACGCTCATGCAGGTGGCGGGTTACTTCTTCGTCAATGCCTTGACTACCGTCTCGGCCGTGGTGTTTTTGTACTCGCCCGAAACCACCTTGGCCTCGGTGGCGGTGCTGGCCATGGATGACGCCGGCGATATCGGCCCGGCCGCAGCCATGGCGGTTTTGATCTTCGCCACCGCCGCCCTGGGCCGCTTGCTGATTGGCTTGCTGGAGGCTTTGTTGGTCAGCAAGACCCAGGCCTGGCGGGCTCGCTGAAGCTTTGTTTGATTCCCTTCCTGAAACTGAAAAATAGAACATGAAGTACGACTTGATTGTGGTGGGCGCCGGCATCGTCGGCCTGGCCCATGCCTATGCAGCGGCCCAGCGTGGCCTCAAGGTGCTGGTGCTGGAGCGCGACGCGGCTTGCGTGGGCGCCTCGATCCGCAACTTCGGCTTTGTCACCGTGACCGGCCAGAAGGGCGGCGCCAGCTGGGGCCGCGCGCGCCGCTCGCGCGAAGTCTGGGCCGAAGTCGCGCCGCAGGCCGGCATTGAGGTGGTGCACAGCGGCCTGTACCTGGCCGCCGAGCGCGAGGAAGCGCACACGGTGCTGGAGGCCTTCATGGCCACCGAGATGGCTCAAGGTTGCGAACTGCTGAGCCCGAGCGATGCGCAGCAGCGTGCCGGCGGCGTTTTGCATGCCGATGCCTTGCAAAGCGTGCTCTACAGCCCGCATGAGCTGCGCGTCGAGTCGCGCACCGCCATCCCGCGCCTGAGCAGCTGGCTGGCCGCCGCGCACGGCGTGGAGTTCCGCTTTGGCGAGAGCGTTCTGTCGGTCCAGACCCCGCATGTGCAAAGCTCGCGCGCCAGCTATCAGGCCGAGCGTGTGGTGGTCTGCGCCGGTGCCGAGCTGAATGGCTTGTTTGCCACCTCTTGGACGCCGCATCAGCTGCGTCTGTGCCAGCTGCAGATGCTGCGGGTGCGCCCCGAGGCCGGCTTCAAGCTGCCGGGCTCGGTGATGGGGGACTTGAGTTTGGTGCGTTATGAGGGCTATTCGGAGCTGCCCGAAGCCCAGGCCCTGCGTGCGCGCCTGGAAGCCGAGGAGGGCGCCAGCCTGTCCCATGGCATTCATTTGATCGTGGTGCAAAGCGCCGACGGTTCGCTGGTGGTGGGCGACTCGCACCACTACGGCCCGGTGCTGCCGCCCTTTGCCTCCGAGGAAGTGGACGCCTTGATCTTGCGTCATCTGCGCTCGACGCTGCAGCTGCGCGAGGCGGTGGTGACCGAGCGCTGGGTCGGCACCTACCCTTCATCCTTGACGGAGCCTTGCCTGGTGGAGACCCCGGCGCCCGAGACCCGTTTGGTCACCGTCACCAGCGGCACCGGCGCCAGCACCGCCTTTGGTTTGGCCGAAGAAGTCTTTGCCGCCTGGTAAATCCCACATCCAAGAAGAAAGAACAGTTCAAGCATGAGCACCGAAAACAAGAACTCTTTGCAAGCCGTCGTTTTTGATTGGGCCGGCACCATCATTGACTTTGGCAGCCAAGCGCCGATGGGCGCCTTTGTCCAACTCTTTGCCCGTTATGGCGTGGAGATCAGCATTGCCGAAGCGCGAGTGCCCATGGGTTTGGCCAAGTGGGACCATATCCACGCCCTGGGCAATCAGCCGCAGATCGCCGCACGCTGGCTGGCTCGCCACGGCCGCGCTTTCTCCAACGCCGACTGCGACGAGTTGTACGAGGTCTTCACCCCGATGAACCAAGAAAGCGTCAAGCAACATGCGACGCTGATCCCGGGTGCTTTGGACGCGGTGGCGGCCTTGCGCGAGCGCGGCCTTAAAATCGGCTCCACCACCGGCTACAACCGCCCCATCATGGAGGTGGTGGCGCCCTTGGCTGCCGTCCAGGGCTATGTGCCCGACAACCTGGTTTGCGCCGGTGACATGGCCAGCGCAAGACCTGGCCCCCTGATGATGGTGCGCACGCTGTCGGATCTGGGCGTTTGGCCGCCGAGCAGTGTGGTCAAGGTGGATGACACCGTGCCCGGTCTGCAAGAAGGCCGTGCCATTGGCGCCTGGGTGGTGGGTCTGGCCATCACTGGCAACACCTTGGGTTTGAGCGAAGCGGAATGGACGGCTTTGCCTGCCGATCGCCAAGCCGAACTGCGCGAACAAGCGACCCAGGAACTGCTGGCAGGTGGCGCGCATTTTGTGATTGATGGTGTGCATCAACTCTTGCCGCTGATCGACGAGATCGAGCGGCGTGTGGCGGCTGGGGAGCGGCCGGAGTAAGTTCTCGGTTCGCTGTTCTTCTTGGGCGGCTTGCGCGGAGGGCACTGCAGCCCGGGACGTTGCCGGGCTCATGGCTCGGGGGTTGGCACGATGTGCCAACTTCCCTGTGCTGCTCGCAACTGAGGGCCGGCGCAGAACTCACTTCACTCGCTGCGCTCGTTTCGTTCAAACATGCTGCGCCAAGCCAGAGCTTGAAGCGCGCTGCGCGCGCGCCCTCCATTGCTGCGCTGCTCGGCCCCTCACAAATCGCCCGTCAACGACCCGGGCTACAGCGCGCTTGCATGGCCAGCGATGTGTCTTGCCTCGTGGCGAAAGCCAAACCCGCAGGCGGCCTGGCCCGACGACGGGCGATTTGTGCCCGGCCGACGGCGCAGCGGAGTGGGTCAGGCGCGCGCAGCGCGCATCAAGCTCTGACTTGGCGGCACCTGTTTGAACGCAGTGAGCGCAGCGAGCGAAGTGAGTTTGCCGCCGCTGACCCGCGCAGTGAGCAAGGAGGGGAGTCGGCTCGTCAGAGCCGACCCGGGCACCATGAGTACGGCGGCGGGCCGGGCCGCCGGAGCTCGCATGAAAAGCCTCTTCAAACCTCCGTCAAACGACGCGCACCCGCACCCGGCAAGACGGCCAGCGAGCGGCCGATGCTGGTTTCGTAAGTCTTGGACTTGACGGTGCTGACGTAGTGCCAGTCGCAGCGGCATTGCTGAGCGTTGGCGGTGACGACCATAAAGCCGCGTTGGTGGGTGTTGGCGTACTTCAAGGGGCCGATGATTTGCTCGAGGCCGCCGGCCACGGCCAAGGGGTTCTCGTTCGGGAAGTACTCTTCAAAGCCGGGCGAGCTGACGCCGGGGGTGGCGAATTCCACGCCGACTTGATTGCCTTGGTAGTCTTGCAAATCGCTGGCCCAGGCATTGTGGGTATCGCCGGCCAGAACCACCAGGTTCTTGTTCAGCGCGCGGGCGGTGCCCAACACGGTTTCGCGGGCAACGGCGTAGCCGTCCCAGGCGTCGAGGTTGTAGGGGATGGAGGGCTGCGCAAGGATGGCTTTTTGCGTTGGCGTCAGCGCGGCCGGATTGCTTTGGGCCAGGGCCAGCAAGGCGACATAGTCCGAGAAGCTGATTTGGCCCAGCACCAGCGGCGCGGGGATGTTCATGCGTGCCATCAAAACCTGTTGGCCCAACACCTGCCAGGTGGCGCTGCTGGCGGCCAGGCGGCCTTGCAACCACTGCGATTGCTGGCTGCCCAGCAACTGGCGCGTCGGGTTGCCTATATCGGTGGCGAACTGCTGCGCATTGAAGCCGTTAGCGCCCATGTAATTGGCGTAGCTCAGCTGCTTGTCGCGAGCCAAGACGCGGGTGTCCAGCATGTGCAGGTCCAGCACATTGCCGAACTTGAAGGAGCGGAAGATGACTTCCGGGCGCGCGGCGTCGGTGCGGATCGGCATCCACTCGTGATACGCCTTCATGGCTGCTGCGCGACGCAGGGCGAAGTCGCCTTCGGTCTCGGGCGTATGGTTCTCGGCGCCGTCCTTCCAGGTGTCGTTGGCGAACTCATGGTCGTCCCAGACGCAGATGAAAGGCAGGACCGCGTGCAGCTCTTGCAGATCGGCGTCGCTGCGGTATTGGGCGTAGCGCTGGCGATAGTCGGCCAGGCTCAGCAACTCGTTCACCGGCAAAGACTCGCGGCCCATCTGGACAGCTTCGCCAGAGGCATAGCCGCCGCGAGGGTATTCGTAGATGTAATCGCCCAAATGCACGGCAGCGTCCAGGTCGGCCATCTTGGCGGCTTCGGCGTAGACGTTGAAATAGCCAGCGGGATAGTTCGAGCAAGAGAATACCGCCAGCTTGACCGGGGCCTGGCCGCCGTTAGCCAAGGTGCGGGTGCGGCCGGTGCGCGAGACCTGGCCATTGACGACAAAACGGTAGTACAGCGTGCTGGCGGCAGGCAGGCCCAGCACATCGACCTTGACGGTGTGGTCGCGGTCCGCCAGCGCTTGAGCACGGCCACGGCGCAGCAACTGCGTGAAGCCAGCGTCGCTGGCGACATCCCAATTCACGGTGACCGAAGCGCCCAGAGCCGGGTTGACGCGCGTCCACAAGATCACGCGGTCGGCCAGCGGGTCGCCGCTGGCCACGCCGTGGGTGAAGGGCGAATCGGGGTTGATGACCGAGGCGGCGCGCACCACGCTGGATGCGGCTGGTGCGGCCAGACCGACCACGCTGACGTCGCGCATGAAGGCGCGGCGATTGAAGGAGGGCTTGCTAGAACTGGGCTTGCGAGAGGCTTGGGTCATGGCTGAACCTTGGGGCTGATTGCGGCAGTGAAAAGGATGGGAGCCGATCGGGCTCGTCGCGCCGCAGCATAGGTTTGACGCATGACAGAACACCTCGTTCTGAGCCTTGTGGCCATGGGTCATCCGGCTCTTGATCCGTTCGGCAGGGGTGCTTGTCCGACGCAAGTCATGCCGGCTGCCTAAGCTCTCGCTTCAATTCGATTCATTCGCTTGAGGATGCAGTACATGAGCAAGAACACAGTCGGTTTTCTGAATTCGGCGCTGCGCAAGAAAGTTGCTGCCGCCGTGTTGCTGGGCGCGGCCTCGGTCGGCTCGGCCCAGGCCTTGACGCTGAGCTCGCAAACGCTCAATGGCGCTGAACTCAGCGATCTGTCGAGCCCCGGTTTGCTCGCCTTGGATCTGAGTTTTTTCAGCACCGCGCCTGTCGCCCTGGAGTTTGAATTGGACGCGGCCGATGTCGGACAGTCGATTGCCTTCAACTCGATCGTGAAGGCTGTGGGCGGCGCGGACTTTCTGTCCGACCTGCATCTGCAAGTGGGTGGTGGCGCCCAGTTCAGCAGCATCGGCAGTGCCTACACGTTGTCGGGACAAGATCTCGCGGTGACGCCTTCGAACACACCGCTCAGTCTGGTCAGCGTGCACAGCGAAGGCCAGAACGAGCTCTATTTGGGCGACCCGTTTTCGGAAGGCAAGGCCGACTGGCGCATTCAGTTCGGCAATCTGCAGCAGGGCGAGCGCTTTGTGTTGAACATCAGCCAGGTCAGCGCCGTGCCGGAGCCGACCACGGCCGCCATCTTGGCTCTGGGCCTGGTGGCTTTGTTCCTCTTGAGCCGGGTGCGTCGCCCCGACTGAGCGGAGCTTGGCTGAAGGCATCAAGAAAAAGCCGCTGCTATCCTGCAGCGGCTTTTCTTTTGTCAGCGGCTGTGCGAAGTCAGCCGCGCTAAGGGCGAAGCCAAGCTGACACCCGGCGCGGTACGGCCGGCACTGGCGGCCGGCTTCAGGCCGGCTTCATCCGCGCTTTGCGCAGCCGGTGGCAGCAGGTCCACGCCTTCCGGGTTGCGCCGCATGGCCACACCCACGGCCAAGATGTCGATCACCAGCAGGTGCAAGATGCGGCTGACCATGGGCACATGGGTGGCCACGTCTTCTTGGTGGTCCACGATCAGCGCCACATCGGCCTTGCGAGCCAGCGGCGATTGACCGGCGGTGATAGCGATCACAAAAGCGCCGCGCGCATGCGCCGCGTCCATCACTTCCAGCAACTCCGGCAAACGGCCGCTATTGCTGATGACCACGGCCACATCCCCGGGTTTGAGCACGTTCGCGGCGAGGCGTTGTAGGCGCGGGTCGGTGTAGGCGGCGCTGGGCATGCCAAAGCGCAGGAACTTGAACTCCGCGTCTTGCGCCACCACGCCGTAATGCCCCAGGGCATAAAACTCGATGCGGCCGGCATGCAGCAGCAGCTCGACGGCGCGGGCAATCATGTCGCGGTTCAACTGGCTGCGTACCTGCAGAATCGCCGAGGCGGTGTTGCCCAGCACCTTGGCGCCCAGCTCCAACATCGAGTCATCCAGATTCACCTGGCTGTGGGTCACGGGCACGGTGCCGGTCAGGCCCGAGGCCAGGCGCAGTTTGAAGTCCGACAAGCCCTCGCAGCCCAAGGTGCGGCAAAAGCGAATCACAGTGGGCTGGCTGACATTGGCCGCACGGGCGATGGTGGCAATCGGGTCGTTGAGCGCGGAGCGCGGATGCGCCAGCACATGCTCGGCCACGCGCAGCTCGGCCGGCGACAACTCGGCGCGGGCGCGGCGGATCTGGCCCAGCAGGCCGGCTCCGGGCTGGGTCTGCAAGGTGCGGAGCTGGGCCTCCAGAATCGCGGATGCGCCCTTGAAGGTGGCGTGCTCGGCGGTGATGACAAAGGTCGGGATGCCGGCCACATAGTCGCTGAAGCGGCCCTTGTCTTCGAAGCGAGCACGGAAGGGCGAGCGATCGAAAGCAGCGCCCAGGCGCGGCACGATGCCGCCACCGATATAAATGCCGCCCAAGGCGCCCAGCGTGACCGCCAAATTGGCCGCCGCCGTGCCCAGCAGGGCGCAAAACACTTCCAGGGTTTCGACGCAGAGCGGGTCTTCTTGGTCCAAGGCGCGCTGGGTGATGTCGGGCGCGCCCAACTCTTCGGCCCGCGCATTGCGGTAGTCGGCCAGGGCGCGATAAATCAGCTCCAAACCGGGGCCCGACAGCAATCGCTCAAACGACACATGCGGGAACTGCCGCCAGGCATGACGCAGGATGGCGATCTCGCGCTCATCGCGCGGGGCGAAATTGGTGTGGCCCCCCTCGGTGCCGAGCGCGATCCAGCCGTCGCCGGTAGGAATCAGCCCTGACACGCCCAGGCCCGAGCCCGAGCCCAGCAGGCCGATCACGCTGGGCATGCGGGCCTCGCCGCCACCGATCTGGCGCACCTCATGGGCCGACAGCCGCGGCAAAGCCATGGCCAGCGCCGTGAAGTCGTTCACCACCACCAGCGTGTCCAGCCCGAGGCGGGCGCGCATCTCTTCGATGGAGAACTGCCAGTGGTAATTGGTCATGCGCACCTGATCGCCTTCGACCGGGTTGGCAATGGCGATGGCGGCATGCGCAATCTGCTGCACATCCGGGGCATCGGCAGCGCTGCTCAAGCCTGCGAGATAGCTGCTGACTGCGGCATGAAAGTCCGCATGGTCCGCGCAGCGCAGCGAGGCGATATGGCTGAACTCGCCCGGCTTGGCCTCCAGAGCAAAACGCGCATAGGTGCCGCCGATGTCGGCGATCAAACGTGGGCTGTCAAGGCTCGACATAGATAGGCGAAGTCGCTGCTGGCGGGTTTGTGGGGCGGGTCACTGCCCCGGGGAGGAGAGATGAATCTTGGGCGCTGCATTATGGGGCCGCGCATGCCGTGCCCGGGACAGGGCTGGCCCGGGGCAGCCAGGCCTGTCTCGTGGACGGCGGCCTGCCGCTGAAGCATTTTGGATGTAGTTTGTAGCTTGACTACAGGCTGCGCTCAGCGAACCTTTGTCATGAAATCACCACGTTTTCATAGGTGATCCTATTGATTTGCCCCTTTGGGGCAGGTTCTTGCTGAGGGCTTGGGTGCATTCGGGTCAAAGGCTATTGCGTGATGAATGTAGTTTTGTTACCTTTCGTGCCTGAGGCGGGGTGCTTGGGTCTGGTTTGGCTCGCTCCCGGTGTGAAAACTGATTCGGCTGCCTGTGTGGCTCGGGTCTGATGGGTCCAAAACAATCGTGCAAGCTCTTCCTTCTCTTTTCAGGCCCAGGGCTCTCGCCCGGGAGAAAGTGCCTGACTTTGCGCTCGGTTCGGCTTGCTGTGGAGGTGCCCTGTGCTGAGTGCGAGCTATCCCTGCTTGGTGGCTGATGTCGGCGGCACCAATGCGCGCTTTGCTTGGGTGGCGTCTGCGGGCGCGCCGGTTACTGATATTGCGGTGCTGCCGGTGCATGCGCATGCGGGTCCAGCGGCAGCGGCGCAGTCCTATTTGTCGCAATTGCAAATTGGCTTGGGGGCGAGTTACCAAGCGCCGCGTCGCGCCGCTCTGGCTGTGGCGACTGCGGTGGCTGGAGACCGCGTCGAGCTGACCAATGGGCATTGGAGCTTCTCGCGTCAGGAGTTGCAGCAGGCTCTGGGGCTGGATTCCCTTTTGGTCTTGAATGACTTCGAGGCCTTGGCTTTGTCTTTGCCGCGCTTGCAGGCTGGGCAGTTGCGTCCGTGGCCGCAAGCTTCCGGCGTTGCGGGTGAAGTCGCGCCTCAGGCATCGGTGCTCGGTTCGGCGCCCGGTCCGACGTTGGCGGTGATTGGTCCCGGCACGGGCTTGGGTGTGGCGGGTGTGACCCGGGTGCGCGGCGAGTGGGTGGCCTTACCAGGTGAGGGTGGGCATATGACGCTGGCGCCCGGTGATGCCCTTGAGAGTGAGTTGCTGGCCTTTGTGCGGCGCACCTATGAACATGTGTCGGCCGAGCGCTTGCTCTCGGGCATTGGTCTGCCCTTGCTACACAGCGCGGTGGCGGCAGTGCGCGGGGCTGCGGGTTCGCCAGCAGGGATGCCGGCCTTGCCTGCGGAAGTCATTGTCGAGCGCGGCTTGGCGCGCTCGGATGCGCATTGCGAAGAGACGCTGGAGGTCTTTTGTGCCTTGCTCGGCGGCTTTGCCGGCAATGTGGCCTTGACCTTGGGGGCGCGCGGCGGAGTGTTCATTGGTGGCGGCATCGTGCCGCGCTTGGGTGAGCGCTTTTTTGCTTCGCGCTTCCGGGAGCGCTTCGAGGCCAAGGGGCGCTTCCGTGGCTATCTGGCTGACATCCCGACCGCCTTGATCACTGACACCTTGGCGGCCCTGGGTGGCTCAGCCTTGGCTTTGGATCAGCAGCACGACTAAGGTGCATGCAGCGCAATGATGCGCTGTAGTTGACTTTCATTTGAGATGTAGTTTGGGTACTTGGCGTTTGTTGCGACTTGGTATCGAAGTGGTCTTTGGTGCGTCATTTCAAGTGATTTCTAGGGTGTAACCCTTGATTTGCGAGTAAAAAAGCGAAGAAACTTGAAGTAACAAAACAACATCTAGGGTTTACGTTTGTTCCTTGTAAATCTAGTTTTGGTACAAATCGCTTTGTGACATGGAGTTCTTGGGTTCTGTGCTTGTGAGACGAAAAACAGGTACAGAGCAATGTTGTTGGGTTTGGCTTGAGGAGACAGTGAATGAATACTTCCGTAGAGAAGCGCAAGCAGTCCAAGGCTGTGACGCGCGAAATTTTTAGCATCAAACCGGTGGCCCTGGGCTGCGGTTTGTTGATGTTGGCCACCGGTGCTGCTTACGCGCAGCAGGCCTCAGAAAAGCTGGACACAGTCACTGTGACCGGCATTCGAAAAGGCATTGAAGCGGCCATTTCGATCAAGAAGAATTCGGATTCCATCGTCGAGGCCGTGTCGGCCGAAGACATCGGCAAGCTGCCGGACAACAGCATCGCTGAGTCGATCGCTCGTTTGCCTGGTTTGTCGGCCCAGCGCGTGGCCGGTCGTGCCCAGGTGATCAGCGTGCGCGGCTTGTCGCCCGACTTCGCCACCACTTTGCTGAACGGCCGCGAGCTGGTCAGCACCAGCGACAACCGCAGCGTCGAGTTCGACCAATACCCTTCCGAGCTGCTGTCCGGTGTGACCGTGTTCAAGACGCCTGACGCCGGTCTGGTAGGTCAGGGCCTGTCGGGTACCTTGGACATGCAATCGGTGCGTCCGCTGAACTTCGGCAGCCGTGTCGTGACCTTCAATGTGCGCGGCTCCAACAACTCCTTGGGCTCGGCCGCCAATGCCAGCGGCACCGGCAACCGCTTGAGCGCCAGCTATATCGACCAGTTCAACAACCGCACCCTGGGTATCGCGATTGGCTTCGCGCACCAGGAGACGCCGGTGGCTGAAAACCAGACGGGCACTTACGAGCCTTACTTCGCCAACCCGACCACGACGGCCAATGAAAACCGCCATCGTCCCGGTGTGGCCGACGGTGTCTTCATGACCGACGGCGTCAAGGCGCTGCGCCGCAGCGGCTTCACCAAACGTGATGGCGTGATGGCCACGGTCGAGTGGAAGCCCACCAGCGACTGGACCAGCACCCTGGATCTGTTCAGCTCCAAGACCAAGCAGACCGACACCGCCAACCAGTTCGAGTCGCACCTGTACTACAACGGCAGCTACCCTTGCGAGCCGGCTTGCACCTGGACCAACCCGGTCGTCAATTCCAGCGGCACCCTGGTCGGTGGCACCGTGGCCAGCGTCTATCCGCTGGTGCGCGGCCAGTACAACCGCCGAGAAGACAAGATCAACGCCATTGGCTGGAACAATGCCTTCAAGCTGGCGGGTGTGGCCCTGTCGGCCGATGCCAGCTACTCCAAGGCCAATCGCGACGAAACCAATCTGGAAGTCAACACCCAGCTGGTGCCGGCCAAGCAATTGGACAGCCTGACCTTGTTGTTCCCCAACAATGGCTTCGTCACCATGAACCCGGGCCGTGACTACTCGGACCCGAGCAAGCTCTTCCTGCGCGACAGCATTTACGGCTCGGGCTATGCCCGCATCCAGAACATCGAAGACGAACTGGGCAGCCTGAAGCTGTTGGCCAAGGTGCCGGCACCGGATTCGCTGGGCAGCTGGTTTGCCGATTTCGATCTGGGTCTGAACTATGTGGACCGCAAGAAGTCCAAGCATCAGCCTGAAGGCCCGATCACTTTGAAGGGCACCGAGGCGCCGATCTCGTCCGACCTGATCTACAAATCGGTCAACTTGGACTTTGCCGGTTCCAACCTGAGCTCCATCCCGTCCTTCAATGTGCCCGGCATCGTCGACAAGTACATGAACCTCTCGCCCAGCGAGACCGATGCGGCCTACAAGATCCCGGGTGCCTGGACCGCCAAGGAAAAGATCACCACCGGCTTCCTGAAAGCCAATATCGACTCCAACTGGGGCGGTGTGTCGGTGCGCGGCAATTTCGGCGTGCAAGTGCAAGCGGTGAACCAGTCTTCGCAAGCCAATTACTGGGACGCTGCAGCGCCCGCCGGCCAGAACGTCAAGCCGGTGGACGACGGCAAGACCTATACCGATGTCTTGCCTAGCCTGAACCTGGCTTTCGGCCTGGGCAATGACCAGACCGTGCGCTTTGCCTTGGCTCAGCAAGTGGCCCGTCCACGTGTGGACCAACTGCGCGCCGCCATCAACTTCGGCGTCGACCAGTCCACCGGCAAGCCGGGTGCCAGCGGCGGTAACCCTCGCCTGGACCCTTGGCGTGCTGATGCCGTGGACATCTCTTACGAGAAGTACTTCGGCAACAAGGCCTACTTCGCGGCTGCGGCTTTCTACAAAAAGCTCAACAGCTACATCTACACACAGAGCAATGCCTATGACTTCTCGAAGTTCATTGCCGGCTATGTGCCACCCGTGGGCTCGCCTCCTGCTCAGACCACCGGTCAGTTTGAGGCGCCTTACAACGGCCAAGGCGGCAATCTGAGTGGTTTGGAGTTGTCGGTGTCCTTGCCCTTCGCGCAGTTCTCGCCCATGTTGAACGGCTTCGGCTTGATCGCCAGCACCAGCATGACGAACAGCAGCATCAAGATCAAGGCCGACCCGAACAGCCAGTCGTCGGTGGGCTCTGCTGACATCTCGCTGCCAGGCTTGTCCAAGACGGTCAGCAACCTGACTTTCTACTATGAGAACAGCGGTTTCGAGGCTCGCATCAGCCAGCGTCGTCGCTCTGATTTCATTGGCGAAATCAAGAACTTCGATGCCTCGCGTTCTTTGCGTTATGTGGTGGGGGAAAACATCACCGATGCTCAGATCGGCTACAACTTCAACGATGGCAGCATGAAGGGCCTGGGCCTGACCTTGCAGGTGAACAACCTGACCGACTCGGCCTTCCGCACCTACTTCGGTACCAAGGATCGCCCAGGCGAGTTCATCAAGTGGGGCCGTACCGTCATGCTCGGCGCCAGCTACAAGTTCTGATCTGAAGCGCCTATTCAAGCCTTGAATACGGCACACTGAAGGACCCCTGCAGGCCGCAATGCCCGCAGGGGTCTTTTTCAATTTCGGCTCAGCTCTTTGGGGCGGCGGCCAATCATTACAACGACAAGTGGAGGATGGACAAAATGACTAACAAGAAAAATGCACGGCGTTCACAAGGCTTGAGTCGGCGCAGCGTTTTGGGCCTGAGTTTGCAGGCAGCCTTGCCGCTGCTCGGCGCAGCCCAAGTGCAGAACGCGCTGGCGGCGGACGCTGCTGCCCCAACACAGCCGGGCAAGCTGGACGGCAAGGTGGACGGCAAAATCAGCGCCGAGAGTTTTTTCCGCGCCCCTCAAATGACCGGCGCAGCGCTGTCGCCCGATGGCAAACGCCTGGCCATGCGCACACTCGGCCCCCATGGCCGCATGATGCTGACCGTCTTGACGCTGGAGAGCATGAGCCCGCAGGTGGTCTACAGCTCTGAAGCGGCGGACTTGAACAACTTCGTCTGGGTCAATAACGAGCGGCTGGCTTTTGACCTGACGGATCGCGAAACGCCCGCCGGCAAGATCGATGCCGCGCCGGGCCTGTTTGCGGTCAACCATGACGGCTCGTCCTTCAAGCAATTGGTGGAGCGCCAGCGGGTCTGGGCCCGCAATGGCAATGACACCCAAAGCCTTGCCCCTTGGAACACCTTCTTGCTGAATGGCGAAACGCAGCGCCAGGGAGACACGGTGCTGGCCGTTCGACCTGAGAGTTATGACGAAAAAGGCGTGGGCTTCATCAAACTCTTGCGCCTGAACACTCGCAACGGTCGCAGCGAAGAGATCGAAGGGCCGCTGCACACGGAGGGCTGGTGGGCCGATCCGCAGGGCAATCTGCGTGTGGCCCAGACCCGCGAGGGCGCGAAGGGTGCGATTCGTTGGCGCGATCCGGCCAGCGGGGCCTGGCGGGTTTTGGCCGAGTACGACGCCTTCACCGGCGGTGATTTGGGCGTCAGCCATGTCGGCAGCGACGGCAAGCTCTACGTGACCGCCCGCCGCGGCCGCGACAAGCAAGCGATGTGGTTGCTCGACCCGAGTTCCGGGGTTTGGTCGAGCGAGCCCTTGGCGGAGTCGCCACAGTTCGATGTGGACGCTCAGGTGATTGCCCGCCAGGACAAGGTTTTGGGCCTGCGCTTTCGCATCGACGCTGAAGTGACGCAATGGCTGGACGGAGAGATGCGCGGCTTGCAAGCGCAGGTCGACAAGGTGCTGCCGCGTACCGTTAATCGCTTGAGCGTGCCTTGGCAAGGGGCTTCGCCCTGGGTCTTGGTCGAGGCTTTTGCCGACATTCAGCCCACGCTCTATTTTCTGTTCAACCGCGAGACCAAGAAGTTCACCCGGCTCGGCGCTGAGCGCCCCGACATCGTGGCCAAGAACCAGGCGGGCAGCGATATGGTGCGCTTCAAGGCGCGCGACGGGCTGGAGATCCCGGCTTGGCTGACGCTGCCGCCGGGCCTGGATGCGGCATCCGCCAAGCATTTGCCCTTGCTGGTCTTGGTGCATGGCGGCCCCTTTGTGCGCGGCCCCGGCTGGCACTGGGATGCCGAGGTTCAGCTCTTGGCGGCGCGCGGTTATGCCGTCTTGCAGCCGCAGTTCCGTGGCACGGTGGGCTTTGGCCTGGCGCATTACCAAGCCGGCTGGCGGCAGTGGGGCAAGGCCATGCAGACCGATCTGGCCGATGCGGCGAACTGGGCCGTCGCCCAAGGCTTGGCCGACCCCAAACGCATGGCGATTGCCGGCGCCAGTTACGGCGGCTATGCAGCCCTGATGGGGCTTGTGCGCAACCCGGAGCTGTTCCGCTGCGCGATCTCTTGGGTGGGCTTGACCGATCTGGATCTGTTCGCCAGCAATTACTGGGACGACATCTCGCCCATCGTCAAGACGCAGGGCCTGGCCAAGGTGCTGGGGGACCGTGTGCAAGACGCGGCCGACCTGAAGGCCAACTCACCCTTGACGCATGCTGCGGCCATCAAGCAGCCGGTGCTGCTGGCCTATGGCAGCGCCGACCGGCGTGTGCCTCTGGTGCATGGCGAAAGCTTCAGCAAAGCCATGAAGGCGGCCAACTCACAGGTGGAGTACGTCGTCTATCAAGACGAGGGCCATGGTTGGCGGGTGCCGGCCAATCAGCTGGACTTCTGGAACCGCAGCCTGCGCTTCCTTGACCGACATCTGGCCAAGCCCTGAGTCTTGAGCCTGAGGTCCGCTAGCTCGGGCCTCAGTCGCTGATCAAAACCCGCCCACCCAGGGGTGGCACTTTGATTTGCAGCAGGCCCGGCGCGCCCAGTGATTTGAGCTTCTTGCCGGTCTGCGCGTCTTGCCAGCGCAGCCGCTGCAAGCCGCTCAAATGCGGTGCTAGCTTCACGGCCAGGGTCTGGCTGCTGTCGCTATTGTTCAGCGCCGTCAGCGCCCAGCGCTTGCCGTCTTTGCGCAGCAGCACGATCACATGCTCGTCCAGATGCAGCGGTGCTTCGATGGAGCCATGGCGCAGCACCCGGTGCTTATGGCGCATCTGCGTCATGGCCTGCACATCTTTGAGCAAGACCTGATCGGGCTTGCCGCCCTGGTCTACCCAAGGGTAGGGCGCCCGGTTGTAGGGGTCTTCGCCGCCGGCCACACCGACTTCATCGCCGTAATAGATGGACGGTGAGCCGGGGAAGATCATCTGAAACAGAATCGCCAGGCGCAGGCGCTGTTTGGCGAGGGTCAGGTCTTGCCCTTGAACTTGGCTTTCGTCCTGATAGCCCAAGGCATGCAGGGCGCGCGCCTGGTCATGCGAAGACAGCAGATTCATCAGCGCATAAAAAGCCTGCGGCGGGTAGGCCTCGCGCATCAGCTCGATATTGGCGTAGAGCTTGCGGGCGTCGCCACCGGCGGCGTAGTCCAGCACCGTGTTGCGGAAGATGTAGTTCATGGTCGAGTCAAAGCTGTCGCCCAGGAAATACTTGCTGGCATCAAACCAGGTCTCGGCAATCGTCAGCGCGTCGGGCTTGTGGGCCTTGATGGCGGCGCGCCATTCGCGCCAGAAGTCGTCCGGCACCCAGGGCGCCACATCCATGCGCCAGCCGGCAGCGCCTCGGTCCAGCCAGAGCTTCATCACCGAGTCCGGCGCTTCAAAAGCAAAGTGGCGAAAGGACGGCGAGCTCTTGTCGATCTCGGGCAGGTCCTTCACCCCCACCCAGCCTTGGTACTGGTCCTCAGGCTTGGCCTGGCTGGGGTCCAGCTTGAACCAGCTGGCATAGGCGGAGGCGGGGTTCAGCTGCCCATCGTCAAAAGCGCCACCGGCTGGGTAGTTGCCAAAGCGGTTGAAGTAGGGCGAGTCGCTGCCCACATGGTTCAGCGAGGTGTCCGGAATGACGCGAATGCCGCGCTTGGCGGCCTCTTGGGTCAAGCGGACAAAGTCTTCATTGCGGCCAAAAGCGGGGTCGATCTCTTTGTAGTCGGCGGTGTCGTATTTGTGATTGCTGGCGGCGCGGAAGACCGGCGTCATGTAGAGGGTGTTGGCACCGAGTTGCTGGATGTAGTCGAGCTTCTCGATGATGCCGGCCAGGTCGCCGCCGTAGAAGTCGTTGTTGTAGACCTCGTCGGAACCGTCTGAGGTGCCAGGCTTCCAGGGTTTGTCCAGCCAGTTGCGGTGGAACTCCACATCGTGGTTTTGATAGTGGTCGCGGCCGGGGCGCGGGTCATTGTCCGGGTCGCCATTGCGAAAGCGATCGGGGAAGATGGCGTAGTAGACCGCGTCCTTGGCCCAGGTTGGCACCTTGAAGTCGGCGGCGTAAACGGTCTGTCGGAAGCGGCGGATTTTTTTCTCCGCCTGAGGCGTGGGTTCAGGCTTGGGCTCAATTTCTCCTGGCCCCATGCTGCCTTTTTCACGCGTCCAGAACACCGCATCGCGGTTGTTGTGCAGCACCAAGGTCTGGCCCTTGATCTGCAACTCGAAGTGGTAGCCGTAGATGGCGGGCGAGTCAAAGCGGTGGCTGGCGCTCCAGCGCTCGGCCTTGCCTTCTTTGGCGCGGCTCATGGGCAGGCGCGCCAGCTCGGTGTAGCTCAGTACCTCTTGATTGCCCTCGAGGCGACGCTTGGCGATGACCAGCGTGGCCGTCTCCACGCCGGGCAGGGCACTGAAGGAAAAACGCAGCGGCGTGTTCGGAGTGACCGCGCCAAAAGGGCTTTTGTCTGTGAGTTGGCGCGAGTCGAAGCGCACGCTCAAGGCGACCGGATCGCTGATCTGTGGCGCGCTCGCCCGCTTCGGGATTTCGCCGGTATAGGGTTTGATGCTCAGCTGGGGCGCGCCTGCGTCTGGCAACTGCAATAGCACTTGGCTCAGGCCGCCAAAGCGCTCGCTCAAGGCGCCGCCCTTGAGGATCAAGGCTGTGGCACTGCCGCCAAAGTCGGCATCCGGTGACCAGTCTTCATCGGCGATCTTGAAGCTTTGCTCGCCACTGATCTTGGCGTACAACTCATAACGGTCACACACATAGACGAAGCGATGCTCGTCGGTGGCGCTCCAGTTGTTGAAGGTTCCGCGCAAAAACAGCTCGCGGCTGCCGAGCGGGCTGGGCTTGCAATCGGCGGGTTCTGCGTGTGCCGCGCCCAAGCCGCTCAAGCCATTCAAACCACTCAAACCATTCAATAGCAAGGCCGCAGCCAGCAGAGGCTTCAAGTTCGCCGAGCGCTTCATGCTCAACCCTTCACACCGCCAGCCGTCAGGCCCGAGACGATCCAGCGCTGCGCCAGCAAAAACACCAGGGTGATGGGCAGGCCGGAGAGCACCGCTGCGGCGGCAAAGTCGCCCCACAAAAAGCGCTGGTCGTGCAAGAAGTATTTGGAGCCCACGGCCAGGGTCAGATTGCCTTCTTCGCGCAGCAGCACCGAGGCCACCGGGTACTCGATGATGGTGCCGATAAAGGCCAGCACAAAGACCACCATCAGAATCGGCACGGCCATGGGCAGCAGCACCCGGCGGAAGGCTTGCCAATGGCTCGCGCCATCGACCTTGGCGCATTCTTCAATCTCGACCGGAATGGTCTCGAAGTAGCCCTTGATGGTCCAGATATGCGTGGCCACGCCGCCCAAGTACGCCAGCACCAGGCCGCCATGGGTCTCGATGCCGAGTGCCGGAATGAAGTTGCCAATCGTCTCAAAGATGGCGTAGATGGCCACCAGGGCCAAGACCGGCGGGAACATTTGCAACAGCAACATGCTGTTGAGAATGGGCGTCTTGAAGCGGAACCTCAGGCGAGCAAAGCCATAGGCCGCGGTGGTGGATATTGCCACGATCAAAAAGGCCGAAATGGTGGCGACCTTGATCGAGTTCCACAGCCAGGTCAGCACCGGGAAGGGCGGCTGGACCAAGCTGCCATCGGCCGCTTGGTAGGGAATGCCAAGGGCCAGCTGCCAATGCTCCAGGCTGATTTGCGTGGGGATGATGCTGCCGGTGGCAAAGTTGCCGGGTCGCAGCGAGATGCTGATGATGGCCAGCAGCGGGAACAGCGTCAGCGCCAAAAACACCCACATCAGCGCATGCGCCGCCCAGATTCGCCAACGGGCTTGTTTGCCTCGAACGATTGCCATGGTGTTCTCTCGGTCCTCAATCAGTTGGACTGCGCTTTTTTCATCAAGCGCAGATTGATCAGCGACATGGCCGCGACCAGGAAGAAGATCAGCGTCGAGATCGCCGCCGCCAAGCCGAAGTCCGAGCCCGAATCTTTGAAGGCGATGCGGTAGGTGTAGGACACCAGGATGTCGGTCTGCCCCGCGGGGATCTTGGTGCTCAGGTAGTCGGGCCGGCCATCGGTCAGTAGCGCGATCAAGACAAAGTTATTGAAGTTGAAGGCAAAGGCGCTGACCAAGAGCGGCGCCAGCGGCTTGATGATCAAGGGCGCGGTGATCTTGAAGAAATTCGTCAGCGGTCCAGCGCCGGCAATCGCGGAGGCTTCGTACAGATCGGCTGGAATCGACTTCAAGAGGCCGGCGCACAAAATCATGATGTAGGGGTAGCCCAGCCAAACGTTGACGATCAGCAGCATCACCTTGGCCAGCAGCGGGTCGGCAAACCAAGCCGGTTTGACGCCAAAGAGCGCATCCAAGATGGCATTGATCTCGCCGAAGTTCTGGTTGAACAAGCCCTTGAAGACCAGGATGGAAATAAAGCCAGGCACCGCATAAGGCAAGAACAAAAGCGTGCGGTAGGTGGTGCGGAACTTCAGGTCCTCCCAGTTCAGCATCACCGCCAGCAGCATGCCTACCGCGGTGGCAATCGCCACCGTCAGCGCCGAGAACATCACCGTCCAGCTGAAGATGGACAAGAAGGGGCCGCGGAACTCGGCGTCCATCACCATGCGGCGGTAGTTCTCCCAGCCCACCGTCACCTTGAAGCCGGGCTGTTGCACCTCGCCGGTGGCGCTCTCGAAGTAGCCGGTTTTCAGATTGGGGCTGAAGACGGTTTGATCGCTCAAGCGCGTCAGGCTACCGTCGGCTTGAGCCTGCCAGTGGCGTGTGATGGGGCCGAACTCGCGCAGGCCCAAATAACGCAGCTCGCGCTCAGCCGCGCGGCGCCCCTCTTCGGGCGGCAGTTGCAGCTTCAATCGCATCAAGGCCTCGCGGTGTTGAATCAGCTCGCGCAAGGACAGGGCGCTTTGCAGCGGGGCGGCAAAGCTTTGATTGGGCGATTGATTGGCCTGCGTGGCGCTGAGCATCTCAACGGAGAGCTCAGTCCTGGAGGGCTTCAGGGCCAGTGGCGGCGAGATCCAGTTGGGCGCGCCGTCCTCGCTGCGCAGCACTAAGCGGAACTCCGGGCCATCGGCATGCAAGGTGAAGGGCTGGATCTGCGCTTGCACCGCCTCATGCTGGTCCAGCAAGTACTCGCGCACCCGCTCTTGGCTCAGCAAATGAGCCGAGGAATAGTTGGTGAAGCCGATCTGCGCGGTGTAGATCAGCGGAAAGGCGATGAAGACCAACATGCCCGCAATGCCGGGGAAGAGGTAGCGGTAGGCAAAACCGGCATTGCTGACATAAACGTAAAACGCAGCGGACAGCAAGGCCAGCACGCCCATGGCCCAGGCGGCTTGGCCGGCCGTGTAGATCATGAAGACCAGGTAGAGCGAGGCCAGCATGGCCAGGCCGGTCAGCGGCCAGCGCAGCTGGCGGGCGATGCGCTCCAGCGGCGTGGCGGGCAGTTTGCTGTAGGCGCTCAGCGCGCCCAAGGACTCCGCGGAGCCCAAAGTGGGTGAATGGCTTGCACTCATGAGTTTGGCTTCTTCATCGTCACTTGTTCAGCAGCATGCGGGCGGCGGCGCCGTCCAGTGCGTCTTTGGGGCTTTGCAAGCCATTGGTGATGGCTTCCAGGGCCGCGTCCATGGCGGTCCAGAAGCGCCCCACCTCGGGGATGTTGGGGATGGCTTCGCCGAGGCGGGCGTTCTCCATGCTGGCGCGAATCAAGGGGTTGACCGACAGCTCGGCGTAGAAGGCCTTGTTGGCGGGCACGCCGATGGGCACATCGGCGTCCAGCACCTTCAAGGCTTCAGGGCGCATCAAATGGTTCTCGATGAACTCACGGGCGATGTCTTTCTGCTGGCTGGGGGCGGCGATCATGCAGCCGAGCACGCCAACAAAAGGCTTGGAGGGCTTGCCGGCGAGCACCGCCGGAATCGGCGCCACGCCGAAGTCGATCTTGGCCTTTTTGGCGTTCTCCCAGGCCCAGGGGCCAGAGATCATCATCGCCACCTCGCCCTTGGCGAAGCCGCTTTCCATTTCGGCATAGCGGGCGCCCTTGGGCATATGGCCGCCTTGCAACAGCCGGGCAATCATCTCGGCACCGGCCAGGGCGCCGGCATTGTTGACACCCACTTGGCTGGCATCGAACTCGCCCTTGGCATCGCGGCCAAAGATCTGCCCGCCGGCGCCGGCCAAGATCGACCAGCTGAAAAAGCTCTTGTTGTAGTCCCACAAAACCGCGTGCTTGCGGCCGCCGGACTCGGCCTGCAGCTTTTTGTCCAGGGCGATCAGCTCTTCAAAGCTGGCCGGGGGCTTGGGCACCAGGGCTTTGTTGTAAATCAGGCCGGTGGTTTCGATGGCGATGGGGTAGCCCCAGAGCTTGCCCTGGTAGGCAAAGGCCTTCCAGGCGGTGTCTTCCACTTCGGCATAGAGCTTTTTGCTGGGGCGCAGCGGCGTCAGCAGGCCGGACTTGGCCCATTCACCGACCCGGTCATGCGGCCAGCAAAAAATGTCAGGCCCCTTGCCGGCGCCGGCGGCCTGCTGGAACTTGTCGGTGGCGTCCACCGGGTGTTCGACCACGACCTTGACGCCGGAGGCTTGCTCAAAGGCGTTGCCCACCTTTTGCAAGCCGTTGTAGGCCTTGTCGCCATTGATCCAAACCAAGAGTTTGTGCGGTGTGGCGGCGTGGGCGGCCAAGCTAGCGCCCAGGCCCAGCAGCAGGGCCCCAAGTCGTGTGGGCCTCATGCCGGCACCCCGGCCAGGCGAGTGAAGGCCAGGCCTGCCGCATCAAAGACATAGCAGGCTTCGGGCGGCATGCTCAGGCGAATGTCTTGGCCGGCCTTGATGCGGGTGCGGCCGTCAAACTCGCAGGTGAGGGCATCTTCCACGCCAGGGTAGGCGCAGTAAGCATGGGTGGCGCTGCCGAGTGACTCGACAAAGGTCACCGTGCACTGAATCGGGTTGAGCTCGCCGCCGACGACAAAGTGCTCAGGCCGCAGGCCCAGGGTGACTTTGTCGCCGGGCTTGCCGCGCGCGGCGTTGACGGCAGCGCGCACCACCGCGCCACTGGCCAGACGCAGGCTGGCGCCTTCGGCGCTGGCTTCCACCAACTCGGCCTGCAAGAAGTTCATCTTGGGCGAGCCGATGAAGCCGGCCACAAAGAGATTGACCGGGTGCTCGTACAGCTCCAGCGGCGTGCCCACCTGTTCGATCTTGCCGGCCGACAAGACCACGATGCGGTCCGCCAGCGTCATCGCCTCCACTTGATCATGGGTGACGTAGACCATGGTGGTCTTCAAGTCTTCATGCAGCTTGGCGAACTCATAGCGCATGCGCACCCGCAGCGCCGCGTCCAAGTTGGAGAGCGGCTCATCGAACAAAAAGACCTCGGGCTTGCGCACGATGGCGCGGCCAATCGCTACGCGTTGGCGTTGGCCGCCGGACAGATCTTTGGGCTTGCGGTCCAAGAGATGCTCGATGTGCAAGATCTTGGCCGCGCTCTTCACCGCGGCATCAATCTCGGCCGGCGGCACCTTGGCCAGCTTCAGGCCAAAAGCCATGTTGTCGTACAGATTCATATGCGGGTAGAGCGCATAACTCTGAAACACCATGGCAATGCCGCGCTCGGCCGGCGGCACCTCATTGACCAAGCGGCCGCCGATGCGCAGCTCGCCGCCGGTGATTTCTTCCAGGCCGGCAATGGTGCGCAAGAGGGTGGACTTGCCACAGCCCGAGGGGCCGACAAAAACCATGAACTCGCCGTCGCGGATTTCAAGGTCGATCCTGTGCAGGATCTTGACGTCGCCATAGGCCTTGGCCACGCCGCTCAGCTGAACATCTGCCACATCGGTCTCCGTGTGAAGGCGCACAAAGTGCTGCGACTTCTTTTGTTTGTCTATTGGTGTGCGGTGATTCTGATGGAGGCGCCGCAAGCCCAGCGCGGGCTTGTGACGCCTTATTTGTAGGCAATATACCGTTGAAAATGTAGTTCAACAACAGCGTTAACACCCAAGTTGTGGCTTGAAAAGCCCAAAAGACATGGGTGAAGCAAAAATTCAGGGCTTTCCATATGTAGTCAAACTACACAAATCGCAAAGACTGGGCGATACTTTGCATCAAGCGACAGACCACGCGTCGCAAGCAGACCTACTTGGCCTTTTGCGGCCACCCGACCATGTTCAATGTCTTTGCAAAAAAACCAGCCACGGCCATGAATCAAGCTTCTCGCTCCGCTCCGGATTCTTCAGCCTCTCATCAAGCCCTGCTGGCCCAGTTTGAGTTGGCCTACCAGCGCGAGTTGGCGCAAGCGGCTCAGCCGCAGGCTGGCACATCCGCGACCTTGGCTCTGCGTGCAGCCGCCACGGCCGCGCGCTCGCTGCTGGCCGAACGCTGGGCGCAAACCCAGGCCGAAGATGCGGCGCGTGGCAGCGCGCATCCGGTGCGTCGGGTGCACTACCTGTCGATGGAGTTCTTGATGGGCCGCGCGCTGTCCAATGCTTTGGCGGCGCTGGGTCTGGAGGCGGATTTGAGCCGCGTCTTGGCGGGCCAGGGCCAAAGCCTGGGTCAGGTGCTGGAGCGTGAGCCCGATGCAGCGCTGGGCAATGGCGGTCTGGGTCGCTTGGCTGCTTGCTTCTTGGATTCATTCGCGGAGCTGGGCTTGCCGTCTTTTGGCTATGGCCTGCGCTACCAATACGGCATGTTTGCTCAGGCGATCCAAGATGGGCGCCAGGTCGAGGCGCCCGATGACTGGATGCGCCACGGCGCGCCGTGGGAAGTGCCGCGCGCTGAAGTGCGCTACGCCGTGGGCTTTGGTGGTCGGGTGCAGGTGGACGAGGGTGGCCAGCGCCGCTGGTTGCCCAGCGAAATGCTGGAAGCGCAAGCCTTTGACTTCATCGTGCCTGCGCATCACAGCCCGCGCGTCTCGACCCTGCGCCAATGGCATGCCAGCGCGGCCCAGCCGATTGACTTCAAGGCCTTCTGCCAAGGCGACTATGCCGGCGCCGCCCGCCACCGCGTGGCTGCCGATGCGCTGAACTGGGTTTTGTACCCCGATGACAGCAGCGACGCCGGCCGCGAGTTGCGCCTGAAGCAAGAAGCCTTCTTGGTCAGCGCCTCGCTGCAAGACGTGATTGCGCGCCATCTGCGCGAGGCCGGCAGTCTGCAAGGCCTGGGCCTGGCCAATGCCATCCATTTGAACGACACCCATCCGGCCTTGGCGCCGGCCGAGTTGATGCGCTTGCTGATGGACGAGCAGGGCCTGGGCTGGGATGAGGCCTGGGCCATCACCCGCCAAGCGGTGTCTTACACCAATCACACGCTGATGCCCGAGGCGCTGGAAACCTGGCCGGTGCGCATGTTCGAGGCCTTGCTGCCGCGTCACCTGGAAATCATTTACGAGATCAACAGCCGTTTCCTGGCCGAGGTGCGCGCCAAGTTCCCGGGCGACGATGCGCTGCTCTCGCGCGTGTCCTTGATCGATGAGGGTCAGCAGCATGGTGGCGAGCGCCGCGTGCGCATGGCGGCCTTGTCCATCGTGGCCTCGCACCGCGTCAACGGCGTGGCCGCGCTGCACTCCGCGCTGATGGTGCAAACCATTTTTGCGGACTACGCCGCCATCTTCCCGGACCGTTTCCATAACGTCACCAATGGTGTGACGCCGCGCCGCTGGCTGGCTCAGGCCAATCCGCAGCTGGCCAGTCTCTTGGATGCACGCATTGGCCAGGGTTGGCGCCAGGATCTGGCCGAGCTGCGCCACTTGACGCCGGCGGCCTCGGACGCCGCCTTCCAGCAGCAGTTCAGCGCCGTCAAGCGCGCCAACAAGCAGCGCCTGGCCGACTTGATTCGCCGCGAGTTGGGGCTACAGGTGAATGTGGACAGCCTCTTTGATGTGCAGATCAAGCGCATCCACGAATACAAGCGCCAGCTGCTCAACATCCTGCATGTGGTGGCGCGCTACCAGGCCATCGTGGCCAATCCGGAGGGCGTGGACGGCAAGCCCTGGGTGCCGCGCACCGTCATCATCGCGGGCAAGGCGGCCTCGGCCTATGTCACGGCCAAGTCCATCATTCAGCTGGCCCATGATGTGGCGCGTGTGGTCAATAGCGACCCGCGTGTGGGTGACAAGCTCAAGCTGGTCTATCTGCCGAATTACGGCGTCTCGCTGGCCGAGGTGATCATTCCGGCGGCCGATTTGTCGGAGCAGATCTCCACCGCCGGCACCGAGGCCTCCGGCACCGGCAATATGAAGTTCGCCCTCAACGGCGCGCTGACCATAGGCACCTGGGACGGCGCCAATATCGAGATGGCCGAGGCCATGGGTGTGGAGAATATGTTCGTCTTCGGCCTGCGCACCGAGGTCGTCGCGCAGATCAAGGCGCTGGGCTACGACCCGCGCCTGTATGCGGAGCAAAACGCGCAGCTGCAGCGCGTGATTCAAAGCATTGCCGAGGGTGAGTTTTCCTCCGGTGATGCGCAGCGTTATCGCGCGCTGACCGAGATGCTCTTGAACCGCGACGCCTACCTGCTGATGGCCGACTTTGCCGCCTATGTGGACAAGCAAGCCGAGGTGGATGCGCTCTATCGCCAGCCCGATGCCTGGCTGCAACGCGCGGTTTTGAATGTGGCCGGCATGGGCGACTTCTCCAGTGACCGCACCATCGCCGAGTATGTCGAGCGCGTCTGGTCCGTGAAGAGCTTGGGCCTGAATCTGCCGCGCGCCTGAACCCCATGTTGAGCCCGGCCGAAGTCGATGCGCTATTGGCGGCGCGGCACGCAGACCCCTTCTCCGTCTTGGGTCTGCATGCCGATGCGGCCGGCCGCCTGTGGCTGCGCGCCTTGCTGCCGGGCGCGTTGTCGGTCGAGGTGCTCGACGCCGCCAGCGGCAAGCCGGTCGCAGCTTTGAAACTTCGCCATGCGGGCGGCTTGTTCGAAGCGCCGATGGGGCGCCGCCGCAAGCGTTTTGACTATCGGCTGGCGGTGCGCTGGTCGGCGGATGAGGCCGAGCAGATCCTTGCCGACACCTATGCCGATGCCTATGCCTACGGCCCGCAATTGGCAGAGCCAGAGCTGCAACGCTTTGCCCAAGGCCAGCATCCGCGTCCCTTCGAGTTGCTGGGCGCGCATCCGCTGACGCAGACCGACGCCGGCGGCGAGCTGGCCGGTGTGTGCTTTGCCGTTTGGGCGCCGCATGCGCAGCGGGTTAGCGTGGTCGGCTGCTTCAATGCCTGGGACGGGCGCCGCCACCCGATGCGCAAGCGCCATGAGGCGGGTGTGTGGGAGATCTTTGTGCCGCAGGCGGCTGTGGGCGATCTCTACAAATTCGAGCTGCTGGGCCCGGCGGGCGAACTCATGCCGCTGAAGGCCGACCCCTATGCTCGCGCCGCCCAGCTGCGGCCCGAGACCGCCAGCATCGTGGCTGCGCCCTTGCGCCCGCCGCAGCGCCTGCCGGCGGAACGCGCGCAGGCGAACGCGCGCCGGGCGCCGGTGACCATTTACGAAGTGCATGCCGCTTCCTGGCGGCGCGGTGCGGCGCAGTTCCCCACATGGGATGAGCTGGCGGCCGAGCTGCCCGCCTATGCGGCGGACCTGGGCTTCACCCATCTGCAGCTGATGCCTATCAGCGAGCATCCTTTTGACGGCTCTTGGGGCTATCAAACCCTGGGCCTGTTTGCGCCCAGTGCTCGTTTCGGCCCACCCGAGGGCTTTGCGCGTTTTGTGCAGGCCTGCCACCAGCGCGGCTTGGGCCTGCTGCTGGACTGGGTGCCCGCGCATTTCCCCAGCGACGCCCATGGCTTGGCTCGCTTCGATGGCACGCCGCTGTTTGAATACGCCGATCCGCGCGAAGGCTTTCATCGCGACTGGAACACCCTGATCTACAACTTCGCCCAGCCACAAGTGCGCCAGTTCCTGGCAGGCAATGCGCTGTACTGGGCTGAGCGCTGGGGCGTGGATGGGCTGCGGGTGGATGCGGTGGCTTCCATGCTGTACCGCGACTACTCGCGCCCGGCCGGTGAGTGGGTGCCGAATGTGCATGGCGGCAATCACAACCTGGAAGCCATCTCGCTGATGCGGCGCATCAATGAGCAGTTAGGCCTGGATGCGCCGGGCGCCATCACCGTGGCGGAGGAGTCGACCAGCTTCCCCGGTGTTTCGGCGCCGACCTCGGCGGGCGGCCTGGGCTTTCACTACAAATGGAATATGGGCTGGATGAACGACACCCTGCGCTATATGCAGGAGGACCCGATTCATCGGCGCTGGCATCATGACAAGATGACGTTTGGCCTGGTCTATGCCTTCAGTGAGAACTTTGTGCTGCCGATCTCGCATGACGAGGTGGTGCATGGCAAGGGCTCCATGCTGGGCAAGATGCGCGGTCCGGCGGACGATGCCAGCCAGTGGCAGCAGTTTGCCAATTTGCGCGCCTACTACGGCTTTATGTGGGGTCACCCGGGCAAGAAGCTGCTGTTCATGGGCCAGGAGTTTGCGCAAAGCAGCGAATGGAATCATGAGGCCCAACTGCCCTGGGCCTTGCTGCAGGATGCGCGGCACGCCGGCGTACAGCGCCTGATTCGCGACCTCAACCAGCTCTACCGCACGCAGCCCGCCTTGCACCGGCTCGACTGCGAGGCTGCCGGCTTTGAATGGCTGCAGGCCGAGGACCGCGAGCAATCGGTGCTGGCCTGGTTGCGCAAGGATGAACAGAACGGAGAAGATGCCGCAGCGCCAGTGCTGGTGGTCTGCAACTTCACGCCGGTGCCGCGCATGGGCTACCGCCTGGGCGTGCCTGCAACGCCGGGCCTGGGCTGGAAAGAAGTTTTGAATACCGACTCCGCCCACTATGGCGGCAGCAATCTGGGCAATCTGGATCAGGTCTTGCAGCCCGAGGCGGTGGCAGCGCTTGGCCATGCCCAGTCCATCAGTCTGAATCTGCCGCCGCTGTCTTGTCTGTTCTTGATGCCTACAGCTTTGAATTTCTGACCATGCCCACCGATTCACTTTTGCCTGCTTCACTGGCGCCGGGTCGCCATGAACCCTTAGGCGCCACGCCGCGCGACGGCGGCGTGAATTTCGCCGTCTTCTCCGAGTCGGCCACGGCCATTGAGCTGTGCATTTTTGATGGCTCGGGCCAGCGCGAGCTGCGCCGCTATGCCTTGCACGGGCCGGATGACGGCGTCTTCCATGGCTTTTTGCCGGGCTTGGCTGCGGGTCTGGTTTATGGCCTGCGTGCCCATGGGCCTTACAGCCCCGAGCATGGTCATCGCTTCAATGCTCACAAGCTCTTGCTTGACCCCTATGCCCGAGAGATCGTCGGCCACTTTGCCTGGGCACCCGAGCAACATGGCTATGAGCTGGGCCACCCGGATGGGCCGCGCTCCTTCGACACCCGCGACAACGCCTTGCAAGCGCTGAAGGCCAGGGTGGCGCAGCCCTTGCCGGCCGACAGCAGCCCGCGACTGAATGCGCCGCGCCATGCCACCGCTGACTTGGTGCTGTACGAAGTGCATGTGAAGGGCTTCTCGCAGCAATTGCAGGCGGTGCCTGAGGCCCTGCGCGGCAGCTACGCCGGCTTGGCGCACCCCGCCTCGGTGGCGCACTTCAAGGCCCTGGGGGTCACCACCTTGTCCTTGCTGCCGGTGCACTTTCACATCGACGAGCCGCATCTGGCCGATCTGGGCAAGCCCAATTACTGGGGCTACAACACCTTAGGCTTTTTCAGCCCCGACCCGCGGCTGGCGCAGCGTGCGCATCGCGAGGACCCGGCCGCCGTTCGCGAGGAGTTCCGCGCCATGGTGCGCGAGCTGCATGCGCAAGGCCTGGAGGTGGTGCTGGATGTGGTCTACAACCACACGCCCGAGGGCAATGAGTTCGGCCCAACCTTGAGTTTCAGAGGGCTGGACAACCGCAGCTACTACCGCTTGGTGTCTGACGACAAAAGCCGTTATGAAAACGTCAGCGCCTGCGGCAACACCTTGAACTGCGCCCACCCGCGCGTGGCCCAGCTGGTGCTGGACTCGCTGCGCTACTGGGTGAGCGAGATGGGCGTGGACGGTTTTCGCTTCGATCTGGCGCCGGTGCTGGGGCGCACGCACCATGGCTTTGAACCGCAAGCCGCCTTCTTCACCGCTTTGCGTCAGGACCCGGTGCTGGCCCAGGTGCATTTGATCTCCGAGCCCTGGGATGCCGGGCATGAGGGCTACCAGGTCGGCCGCTTCCCCGGGCGGTTTTTGGATTGGAACGACAAGTTCCGCGATGCGGTGCGCGGCTATTGGCTGCGCTCGCAGCAGCCCAGCGTCAGCCGCGGTGAGTTGGCGCGGCGCTTCATGGCCTCCAGCGATTTGTTCCACCATGGCGCGCGCCGGCCCACCGCTTCGGTGAACTTTGTCTCTGTGCATGACGGTTATGTGCTGGCCGATGTGGTGAGCTATTCGCACAAGCACAACCACGCCAATGGCGAAAACAACCGCGATGGCCGCGACGGCGAACTCTGCGCCAATTTCGGCCATGAAGGCGCGAGCGAGGACGCCGCCATCCGCGCCACGCGCTTGCGGGTGCGCCGCGCGATGTTGGCCACTTTGCTGCTGGCCCAGGGCACGCCCATGCTTTGCGCGGGTGACGAGATCGGCAACAGCCAGGGCGGCAATAACAATGCCTACTGCCAAGACAATGCCATCACCTGGCTTGACTGGGCGCAGGCTGAGAGCGACACGCAAGCCTTTGTCGCCGCGCTGCTGGCGCTGCGCCGTGCCGAGCCCTTGCTGCGGCATGAGCAGTGGTTTGCCGCGGCTTCTGCAGATGCGGCTCAGGCCTCGGCGCCCAGCTTGCGCTGGTTCTCGCCGCGCGGTGCGGAGATGCAGCAGCACGACTGGTTTGATGCCTCGCAGTCGGCCTTCGCGGCGGTGTTTTTTGAAGCGCGCCAGCCTGTGGAGGCTGCAGCTGCGCCGCGCCTGATGGTCTTGTTCAACCCCGAGCCCGAGCCGCAGGCTTTTTCCTTTAGCCTAGGCGCATGGCGCTTGGTTCTGGACAGCAGTGGCGAGTTGCCCCTGGACTCGGTGGCTGAGTCCGACACATCCATCTTCACCCACCTGAATGTTCCCGCGCGCAGCCTCCTGGTGCTGCGCCATGTTTGAGAAGAAAGCTCTGAGACGATGAACCTCAATCAACGCTCCGCCGGCGTGCTCTTGCACATCACTTCGCTGCCTGGCCCTCATGGCATGGGTGACTTCGGGCCCGAGGCCTTTCACTTTGTCGATTGGCTGGCCTCGGCCGGCCAAAAGATCTGGCAACTGCTGCCGACCACGCCCATCGGCCCCGGCGACAGCCCTTACCAAGGCGTCTCGGCCTTTGCAGGCAGCCAGTGGATGGTGGCCTTGGAGCCGCTGGTGGCCAAGGGCTGGTTGGCCGCGCCAACAGCGGCTGAGCTGGCCGGCTTTGATGCCAAGCAGGTGAATTACGGCCAGGTCTTGCCCTGGCGAGAGAAGCAACTGCGCGCTGCGGCGGCGGGCTTCTTCGCCAAGGCCAATACGGCGGACCAGCAGGCTTTTGCCGTCTGGTGCACCGAGCAAGCGTCTTGGCTGGACGACTACGCCTTGTTCATGGCGATCCGCTCGCCGCTGGGTGGCCAAGCCTGGTGGACCTGGGCGCCAGCCTTGGCTCGCCGTGAGCCCGCCGCCTTGGCGCAAGCGCGAGTGACGCATGCCGAGGAATACCGCTTCTGGCAGTTTGTGCAGTGGCAGTTCGATGTGCAAAGCGCGGCCCTGAAGGCTTATGCCAATAGCAAGGGCGTGGCGCTGATGGGCGATCTGCCCATCTTTGTGGCGCATGACAGCGCCGATTGCTGGAGCCGACCAGACCTGTATGAGCTGGACGATCAATTCCAGACCGCGGTGGTGGCCGGCGTGCCGCCCGATGCGATGTCGGTGGCTGGCCAGCGCTGGGGTAATCCGTTATATAACTGGGCCCGAATGGCGGATGAGAACTACGCTTGGTGGATGGCGCGGGTCAAGCGGGCGCTGAGCCAGGCGGATGTGTTTCGCATCGACCATTTCCGTGGCTTTGCCGGCTACTTTGAGATTCCCGGCAGCAGCCCGGATGCGCGCCAGGGCCAATGGCGCACCGGCCCCGGCAAGGCCTTGTTTGACGCGATTGAAAAAGCCTTGGGTCAGCTGCCCATCGTGGCCGAGGACCTGGGTTTCATCACCGAGGATGTGCATGCGCTGCGCGATGGCTGCGGCTTCCCGGGCATGAAGATCTTGCAATTCGCCTTTGGTGTGGATGCGGCTCAAGTAGAGCAGGGCGCGGTGGCGGACCATGAGTTCTTGCCGCATATGTGGCCCCGCAACTGCGTGGCCTACACCGGCACCCATGACAACGACACGGTGCGCGGCTGGTGGGACAGCGCCTCGCCGCAAGAGCGCTCTTTCGCTGGCTCCTATTTGGCTTGCGGCGCGCACGATGTGCACTGGGCCATGATCCGCGCCTGCTGCAACTCGGTGGCGAATATGGCGGTGTTTCCGCTGCAAGACGTCTTGGGTCTGGGCAGCGCCCACCGCATGAATGTGCCGGGTGTTCTGGGCGGCAACTGGGGCTGGCGCTTCAGCTGGGACATGCTGGGCGCGGAGCCGACTCGGGTGCTGGCCTTGATCACCGCCGCGAGCGGGAGAGCCCCTATGGCGATGATGCAGTTGCCGCGCTGATAATCCGCGCAGTTTCTTGCCAAGGGCGATGCCGGTGTTGGCCGGTGTCGCCCTTTTTCATTGTCGATCTGAGCCTGTGATGAATACGACCGAGATTTTCTTGATTGCCATGCTGATCATCCTCAGCGTGCCATATCTGATTTGGCGCTTGGGCCGTACCGAGTACTTTGCGCCCTTGGTGGTGGTGCAAATCATTACCGGCATCTTGCTCGGCCCCGGGGTCTTGGGCGCGCTGTTCCCGGCTTACTACCAGTTCGTCTTCAACCCGGCGGTGATTCAGTCGCTCAATGGGGTGGCCTGGTGGGCGGTGATGCTGTTTGTCTGGATTGCCGGCATTGAGCTGGACCTGAAGGCCGCCTGGCAACACCGGCGCGAGAGCGGCATCACGGCCGGCTTGGCCCTGGGGGTGCCTTTGCTGTTGGGTTGCGGCGCCGCGCTGGTGATGCTCTCGTCATCGCTGGGCTCAGGCTGGATGGGCCCGAAAGCGCTGGACTGGCAGTTTGTGCTGGGCGTGGGCATGTCCTGCGCGGTGACGGCCTTGCCGATTCTCATTCTCTTGATGGAAAAGCTCGACATCCTGCGCCGGCCGCTGGGCCAGCGGGTGCTGCGTTATGCCAGCGTGGACGATGTGGCGATCTGGGGCGTTTTGGCTCTGATCTTGATGGACTGGCACCGGGTCGGTCGCCAAGCGGCCTTCATCCTTGCTTTTGTTGTGGTGGGGGCCTTGTTCCGTCGCTTGATGCAACGCCTGCCGCAGAGTGACCGCTGGTTTGTCGGCCTGATCTGGCTGGCGGCCTGCGCCTTTGGCGCCGATTGGTCAGGCTTGCATTTCATGGTGGGCGCCTTTTTGGCCGGCGCCATCATCGATGCCGATTGGTTTGATCAGCAGCAGCTTGACAGCCTGCGCCACCATGTCTTGCTGGTCATCATGCCGGTGTTCTTCCTCAGCACCGGGCTACGCACGCAGTGGAATGTGGGCGGTGCGGCGGTCTTCTTTGCTGCAGCCTGGTTATTGCTGGCCTCGGTGGCCGGCAAGCTGATCGGCGTGCATCTGGCGGGCCGGATCCTGGGTTGGCAAAAGGGCGAGGCCAGCCTGATCGGATGGTTGCTGCAGACCAAGGCGCTGATCATGATCATCTTTGCCAATATCTTGCTGGACAAGCAAATCATCACCAGCGAGACCTTCACCGCGCTGCTGCTGATGGCGGTGGCCAGCACCATGCTGACCATGCCCATGGTCAAGCCCATGCTGCAGCGCATGAGCGGCTTGCTGGGGCGCGGCGCCTGAGCTGATGGCGCTCGTCAGGGTTTGAACAGCCAGAGCACGGCCTGTTCAAACTCACTGGCCCAGAAGGCCTCGTTGTGACCGGCGCCGGGCGTCACCTTGATGGAGAGCTGGTCGGCCGGATGGCCGGCCTTCAACAGGCTGGCGTACACGGTCGACATGTTGTCCACCATATCTCGGCCTTCTTGGTCGCCCGACAGCAGATAGAGCCGCGCATCGGGCGCCGCCGGGTGCTGGGCGAAGTAAACGAGCGCGGCGCTTTGACCTATCCAGTAGGACGGTGAAAAAACGCCAGCGCGGCCGAAGACGCCAGGGTACTGGGTGATGGCGTAGTGCGAGATCAGGCCGCCCATGGAGCTGCCCATGATGGCGGTATTGCTCGGCTCCGGCAGGCTGCGGTAGTCGCGGTCGATGGTGGGTTTGATCACCTTGACGATGAAGTCCAGATAGGCCTTGGCTTCGGACTTGCCGAACTTGGGGTTGTCCCAAGGGTTCAACTCGCTCATGCGCTTGTCTTGGCCGTTATCAATGCCGACCACGATCAGCTCCAGCTTGCCCGCCTGGGCCAGGGCATTCAAGGTTTCGTCCACCTTCCATTCGCCGGCGTAGGCGGTGGCGTCGTCAAAGAGGTTTTGGCCGTCGTGCATGTAAAGCACCGGATAGCGCTTGCCGGAGCTGGCATAGCCTGGCGGAAGGTAAAGGCGCACCTGGCGAAGCCGTGCCAGGCCCGGAATCTCCAGCAACTGCGGCAGCACCGAGACATTGGCCTGCGCGGTGCTGGGGCGCTGCTCGATCGGTCGGCTTAAATCAGTGCTCGGGTTCTTGCTGCAGGCGCTGAGTGTCAATGTCAGCGTCAAAGTGAGCAGCAAAGGCCGGGTGCGAACTGTCCAGGAAGCTTGGGGCATGGGCTTCATGGCAAGACCTCGTAGACCTGGACTGAACGAGCGCCCACGTTGATGCGGGCATGGCCGTCTGCATCGGCGCTTATCGCTGTCTTTCGCTTTGATGGGGGCGGCGGCTTGGGGTAGGCCGCCTTGAGCTGCGCGTGCTTGGGCAAGGCTGGGATCGTCATCATTTGCTCTGCATCACCATAGTTGATCAAGACCACGTTATGCGCTTTGGCATTCAAGCGGCGCTGAAAGCTCAGCGTCTGTCCTTGAACCTGTGGATGGACATAGGCCCCAGTGGCGATGGCGGGCAGGCGGTTCCGCAGCGTCAACATGGCTTTGTAGAAATTCAGGATTGAGCCGGGGTCGCGCAGCTGGGCCTGGGCGTTATGCGTAGTGGCATTCGGGGAGACTGGGCGAAAAGCCTGGGCCTTGGAAGTAAAGCCCGAACGCTCATGGGTCCAAGACATCGGCGCGCGCAGCGGCTCGTCGCCCGGCAGACCTTTGACGCCGGCCATGCCGATTTCTTCGCCGTAGTAGATGAAGGGCGTGCCGGGCAGCAGCAGATAGGTGGCGGCCGCCAGTTTGTAGCGAGACTCATCGCCGGCTAACTGGTCCCAGATCCGCTCGCCGGCAAAGATATCGTGGTTGGCCAGCATGGTGGCCATGCTGAGCGGCGCCTTCACAAAGTAGTCGGCCACCTGCTGGATGGCGTTGGGCTCGCCTTTGGCGGCCTTCAGAATCTGCTGCTCCAGGCCAAAGGCAAAAGCGCTGCCGCAGACCTCGGGCGCGGCATAGGCTTTGGGTTCGGCGGTGGCTTCGCAGACCGTGTAGCGCTGTGGGTAGCTTTTGATCAGGTCTTGAAAGTCTTTGGTCAAGCGGCGGCTCTCGGGCTGATCGTTCCAATTCACCGCGTCGTTCTCGATCATGTGCGGCACGGCGTCGAGCCGAAAGCCGTCCAGGCCGCGATTCAGCCAGAAGCGCAGGCTGCTGCGGTGGTAGTCCACCACCTCGGGCTTGCGCAGATTGAAGTCCGGCATATGCGGGCCGAAGGTGGCGAAGTAGTGGCTGGAGCTGCTTTCGGCGCCGGGGTACCAGGGATTCTTGCCCCAGATGTCCCAGCCGCTGGGGGCGGGGTCTTGCCAGACGAACCAGTCGCGGTAGGGGCTGCTTTCGCCCTGCAAAGCCGACTGGAACAGCGGGTGTTGCGAGGCGGCGTGGTTGAGGATGTAGTCGATGATGATGCCGATGCCGCGCCGGTGCGCTTGCTGGATCAACTCATCAAAATCGCCCAAGCTGCCGTATTGGGGCTCTAGCGAGCGAAAGTCGGTGGTGGCATAACCATGATCCCGGTCGGCGCTGGCGGTGATGGGCATCAGCCAAATGCCTTTGATGCCCAAATCCTTCAGATAGTCCAGTCGTTGGATCAGGCCACGCAAGTCACCGACACCATCGCCATCACTGTCTTGGTAGCCGCGTACAAAGATCTCCATGAAGGCGCCGTTTTGCCAGCCCGCGGGCAAGGCACTGCGCATGCCTTGTTGGGCTTGGATGGGACTCAGGTCAAGCTTTGCAGGGGTTGTTGGCGAATTGCTGAGCTTGTCTTGAGGGGTGGCCGCTGCGGCTCCGCTGAAGCTGCAGGACAAGGCCAGCAGCAGGGGGGCGAAGGCCTGAGAGCTATGCTTTGAGAGTTTCTGCATGGGTGTAGCAAAATTACCTTGATTTGGGTGTGTTGCTTCCTAGCTTAGGTGAATGTGGCGGCTTATGGAATACCTGCAAACCATTTGAATGTAGTTTTGCTACTATCTTGGCATCCATTGAAGGGGGCGAGATGGTCGGGTTCGAGCAAGAACAAAAGCAAAAACAAGAAGACAGTGCGGCATCAGCAAAAGGGCGCTGGCGGGGCCTTGCAAGGCCTGTGTTCAGTCTCATTGGCCTTTTCGCTGGGATCCCTCAGCAGGCGCTTGCCGCGGCCCCTGAGGCTTTGTCTTCGCAAGCTAACGCCTTCGCCTACACGCTGGACGATTGCAATCGACCTGAGCCTCAGCGGCTTTTGCTGGCGGCGGCGATGGCCAACACCGAGGCGCGCGCTTATTGGTTGAGCGCACGCTGGATCCAATGGCCGGGCATGCCCGCGGCCGGCGCCCAAACGCGCTACAAGCTTTATTCCTCTAGCCAAGGCCAGCTGCAGCTGCGTGTTGGGGAGGCCGTGCAGGGCGCTGAAGGCGTATTGACATTGATCGAGCCTGAGCAGCCCATGCCCGCTGAGTTGCAAACGCGCTTCAAGTTCGTCGCGCCTGGGGCGCGGCTGCAAGTCCCTGGGTCTTTTGCGCCGCAACTGAAGCGCTGGTTGCGGGGTCAGGTCTTGCTGGTGCAAGAAGACAGCGCGGGGCGGGTCTTGGCGAGCACGGCTTTGCAAAGCCCGGGCGTCTTGGACGATGTGTACGCGTCGGCACAGAAGGTGGCGGACTTGGGTGTGACGCTGAGCCCCGCCCAGGCTGCACGAGCGGCCACCCAGTTCAAGCTTTGGGCGCCCACGGCCCAGGCCGTGGCCCTGTGTCCTTATGCCCAGGGGCAAAGCCTCGCGACAGACTTGCCTCAGCCCCTCGCAAGAGAGGAGCGCAGCGGCGTCTGGCGTCTGGGCATGGCCGGCAGTTTGCGCGGGCAGTACTACAACTATCTGGTCGATGTGTGGGTGCCGGGCCTGGGTCTGGTGCGCAATCGCGTCACCGACCCCTACTCGGTCAGCCTGACGACCGACTCCAAACGCAGCTATGTAGCCGATCTGAACGACGCGGCCTTGAAGCCTGCCCATTGGGAGCGGACGCCGCAGCCCAAGCGCCTCAAGGCGCAGACCGATATGGTCATTTACGAGTTGCATGTGCGCGACTTCTCTTTGCATGATGCATCGGTCAGCGCGGCGCACCGCGGCAAGTACCTGGCCTTCACCGAGCGGCAATCGCAGGGCATGCGGCATCTGCGGGCTTTGGCGGCGGCCGGCTTGACCGATGTTCATCTGCTGCCGATCTTTGATTTGGCCTCGGTGCCAGAAGCCGCTTGCGTCACGCCCAAGGTGCCGGCGGCTCCGCCCGACAGCGAGGCGCAGCAAGCCGTGGTGATGGCGGTGGCCGCGCAGGACTGCTTCAACTGGGGCTACGACCCTTTCCACTACAACGCCCCCGAGGGCAGTTATGCCAGCGACTCCAGCGACGGCGCTCGCCGTGTGCTGGAGTTGCGCCAGATGGTGCAAGCCCTGCACAGCGAGGGGCTGCGGGTGGGCATGGATGTGGTCTACAACCACACGGCCGCAGCCGGCCAGCATCCGCAGTCGGTGCTGGACCGCATCGTGCCGGGCTATTACCAACGCCTGGATGCCAAGGGCACGATTGAGCGCTCTACCTGCTGCGACAACACCGCCACCGAGCACGCCATGATGGCCAAGCTGATGATCGATTCGGTGGCTTTGTGGGCGCGCGAGTACCGGCTTGATTCCTTCCGCTTCGACCTGATGGCGCACCAGCCGCGGGCGGTGATGGAGGCCTTGCAAAAGCGCGTCAATGCGGCGGCGGGGCGGCCGGTGCAGTTGATCGGCGAGGGCTGGAATTTTGGCGAGGTGGCCAACGGCGCGCGCTTTGTGCAGGCTTCGCAGCTGTCGCTGAACGGATCGGGCATTGGCACCTTCAGTGACCGAGGGCGCGATGCCGCGCGCGGCGGTAGCGCTGGCGACAGCGGTGACTCGATCATTCAAAACCAGGGCTGGTTGAACGGCTTGGTCTATGCGCCGAATGCGCTGGCGCCCCAGCGCCCGATGTCCGATTTGATGCAGGCGGCTGATTTGATTCGCGTCGGCTTGGCCGGCTCGCTGCGGGACTACCGCATGCAGACCTGGCGTGGCGAGCAGCGCCGCTTGGCCGAGATTGCCTATGGCGATCAGCCGGCGGGCTATGTCTCCCAGCCCGCCGAAGTGGTCAATTATGTGGAGAACCACGACAACCAGACGTTGTTCGACATCCATGTACTGAAGCTGCCGCGCGAAACCTCGGTGCAGGACCGGGCGCGGGTGCAAATCTTGGGGGCGGCGCTGACCGCCTTCAGCCAGGGCGTGGCTTACTTCCATGCCGGTCAGGATGTGATGCGTTCCAAATCGCTGGACCGCAACAGCTATGACTCGGGCGACTGGTTCAACCGCCTGGACTGGTCTTACCAAGACAATGGTTTCGGCAGTGGCTTGCCGCCGAAGGCGGACAACGGCGAGTTCTATCCGCGGCTGAGTGAGTTCTTGTCCGACGCGTCCCTCAAGCCCAGCCCGGCCGAGCTGGCCTGGAGCCGCGATGCCTTTCGTGATCTCTTGAAGATTCGCGCCAGCTCCATGCTGTTTCGCCTGCGCAGCGCGGAGGAGGTGCAGCGCCGCCTGCGTTTCTTGAACACCGGGCCGCAACAGAACCCGGTGTTGGTGGCTGGGCTTTTGGACGGCCGTGGCTTGGCAGATGCCGGTTTCAAACGAGTTCTGTACATGATCAATGTGGCGCCCACAACTCAGCAATTGCAGCTGCCCGAAGCGGAAAGGATGAACTGGGTTTTGCATCCGGTGCATTTGGCGCCCGGGGCCGCCGATCAAGCGCCAGCCCAGCAAGCGCGCTGGGATGCAGGCAGCCGCACGTTTAGCGTGCCAGGCCGCACAGCCATGGTCTGGGTGCAGCATTGAGTACGTTCTAGCTTGGCAGATGGCGCGAGGCCGGCTTGAGTGGGATGAATAGCGGTAAAGAGGGGTCTAAACGCGTGGCGCTGAGTCGGGTGCAGCAGTAGGATCAAACGCATCCCGTCCCTTCTTGCTGTGGCTTGTGCCGCTTGGCTGCTCAGCTCCTTGCAGAGGGAACTCACTGCCAGGAGCTGCCATGAAAACTGGATGCACCTCGCTGATCACTTGGATCGGTTTGATTTTGAGTCTGTCGCTGTGTGGCTGCGCCTCTGGGCCCCGCGGCGAACTGAGTAAGCCGGCGCTTCAGCTGTTTCACGACGAGCTGTTCAAGCCGCCCGCCAAGGCTCTGGACCCCTCGGCGATCTTTGCCTTGAGTCCGGCGATGGAGGAATACCTGTCCTTCGATATCGCCCGGCATTCGCGCAACAAAGGTTCTCGCCAAGGCCTGCTGGATGCGCTTTACAACAAGAGCTTGTTGCAACTCGAGTACGACGACAGCATGACGCGCGACGCCGCCCAGGCCTTTGCTGAGCGTCGTGGCAATTGCTTGTCACTCGTCATCATGACCGGGGCATTTGCCAAGCACTTGGGCCTGCCGGTGCGCTATCAAAGCGTTTATGTCGAAGAGGTCTGGAGTCGCACCTCAGACATGTATTTCTTGTCCGGCCATGTGAATTTGAGCCTGGGCCGGCGCATGTCTGAGGCGGGCTTTTCAAGCGTTGGCAATGAGATGATGACGGTGGATTTCATGCCCCCCGAGCGCGGCAAGATGCACTACACCCGCGAGATCAGCGAAGAGGCCGTGATGGCGCTGTTCATGAACAACCGTGCCGCTGAGAGCTTGCGTGACGGACAGGTGGACGAAGCTTATTGGTGGGCGCGCGGTGCGCTGACGGTTGATCCGAAACAGCTCTTGGCCTACAACACGCTGGCCGTGATCTATCGGCGCAAAGGCCAATCTGCGCTGGCCGAGCCGGCCTTGAGGCATGTCTTGGCGGAAGAACCGGCCAATGTGCAGGCCATGTCCAATCTGGTCTTGGTGATGGGGGATTTGGGGCGAGCTCAAGAAGCGCAGACCTTCTCTCGGCGACTGGCCGAGTTGCAGCCTTATCCGCCCTACAAGTATTTCAATCTGGGCGTGGAGGCGATGAAGGCGGGTGAGTTCGCCAAGGCGCGTGAACTGTTCGGCAAAGAAATCGAGCGCTCCGCCTACTTCCATGAGTTCCATTTCTGGTCGGCCATGGCCAGCTTTGGCTTGGGGGATTTGAAGGCGGCGCGTCAGCAAATGGCCCTGGCCGTGGAGAACAGCACCACACCCAAAGACCGCGAGCGTTACAGCGCCAAGCTCGATCTGCTCAAGCTGCAGCGCAAGCCGTTCCAATAAGACTCCAGACCTGAATGGCGTGCTCCTGAGTGCTCTTGAGTATGTTTAAGCCAGCGGCGGCAGGCCGTGGCGAGCGCGGGCACGGGCGCAGGCTTCATCGCCAATGCCCATCGGTGCGCGCAGGCCAAACTCACGGCAGGGAGCCGGGCGCCATTCGTAAATGCCGCAGCCGGCCTTGACGCCAATCTGGCCCACCAGGGCAGCGCAGCGCGGTGAGGCGTGGTCGGTGCCGCGCATGCGGGCCAAGCTGTCCGTTAGCTCCACGGTCAGTCCATCGGGCACGCAGCCGCCCTCGCTGAGCAGTTCTTGCCGCGCAAAGTCGACCCGAAAGCTCGCGCAACAAGCGCCGCAGCGCACGCAGGGGTTGTCGGATTCGGCCATCTTGTTTGGGGTGCAGCTCAAGCGGTGCGCGCGGCTTCGCGAACCACGGTCACCGAACAGTCGGACTGGGTCACCACCTGGGCCGACACGCTGCCCAGGTAGCGCCGCAGCGTCGAAGCACCGCGCGCGCCCATGACGATGTGGTCGGCGCCATTCTTGGCGGCAAATTCAATGATGGCCGCCGCTGCGTCAGGCGCTTCCAGCACATGAAAGGTCAGGCGTCCGTCTTCCAGATTCAGCGCGCGGCTGATCGGGCGGGCCCAGTGGCGCAGCGCGATCAGCTGCTTCACATGCACGCTCTTGCCGTCCTTGTCGGTCAATTCGTCCATGCCGATGCGGTTGGTCTTCATCACGCTGACGCAGGCCAGCCGCGCGCCAGGTTCGGTCTGCACGATGCGGCGCACTGTTTCGCGCAACTGCTCCAGCAGAGCCGGCGTGGCATGTTGAATGTCTACCGCGGCCATGATGATGGGACTGCGGGCGAGCTGCTCGGTGGCGCTGGCCTGCGCCACCGGCTCGGTGCCGAGGGCGAAGAACCAGCGCTTGAGCGTCTTCAAGCTGCCGCTGGTGCTCATCTTCTTGGCGCGCGCAGTTAGTGCCACTTCATGCGGGTGCTGCAGGTCAAAGATCAGCTGGGCGGCGCTCTGGTAGCGCCGCTCGGGCTTGACCTCCAGGCAATGCAGGATCACTTCCTGGAACCACGGCGGCAGCTCCGGGTCGATGGCACGTGGCGGCACCGGCTCCACATACAAGCGGCGGCGCAGACCGCGCACCGAGGAAGGTTGGCCAAAGGGGCGCTCGCCGGTGGACAGGTGATAGAGCATCACACCCAGCGCAAACAAATCGCTGCGCGGGTCATTGCGCACAAACTGCACTTGTTCGGGCGACATATAGGGGCCGGTGCCCATGGGCAGGGAGAACTCTTCTTCCAGCAGATCGGGCAGATGGTCGTGGCGCGACAGACCAAAGTCCACCAGCACGGCCGCACCATCGGGGCGGAACATGATGTTGCTGGGCTTGATGTCTAGGTGTACCACATGTTGGCGATGCAGGTCTTGCAAGGCGGTGGCGACCTTGATGCCTATGTCTATGACCTCGTCCAGCGGCAGCGGCGCTTCGTCCAGGCGTGGCCGCAGCGAAGCGCCGCCAATGCGCTCCATCACGATATAGGCCTGCCGGGTCCAGTCGCCGCGCGCCACAAATTTGGGCACATGCGGGCCCTTCAGCGCCGGCATCAGCATTTGTTCGACTTCAAAGCCGACGATGGTGGCCGGGTCTTCGCCGCCCTTGATGCGCGGCACTTTCATGATCAAAGGGAAGCTCTCACCCTCGATTGGCTCCAGTCGGGTGACGCGCCATAGATTGGCCATGCCGCCCTGGTGCATGCGCTCTTCCAGCTTGAAGCCATCCAACACCAGGCCCGGCTCCAGATTGGCGATCGGGGGCAGCAGGGTGCTGTTGAGTCCGGCATCAGACTTGGGCATGGGCAGATTCCTGGTGAGGCGGGAGACGTTGGCGGCGACGAGGCAAGACCTGGCACCAAGAATGCTACTCGCCCTTCAGCAGGCGCTGCGCCAGTCGCTCGGGCAGGCCGGCGGCGCGAATGCTGGCGGCGGCGGCCTCCACGTCATAGGGCACACGTTGAAAAGTCAGCTCCGCGCTGACGCTGTCAAACACGGCATAGCAGGCGGCCGGGTTGCCATCGCGCGGCTGGCCGCAGGAACCGGGAATCACCAGCCATTGCCGATTCGGCAAGAGCGGAATCGTGACATCGGGCGCCGGCGTGAATTCGCCAGCCTTGCCAGTGCCCGAGAGGTGGTAAAGCATGGGCTCATGCATATGGCCGCAGAAGGTGAAGCGGGCTTCTGTGGCATGCAGGCTGCGCATGGCTTCGATGCGGCCTTGAATATAGTCCCAGCCGCTCGGGTCATAGGCATTGGCGTGCACGAAGAGCCGGTCTTCGTGCGTCGCCGTCAAGGGCAATTGGGCGAGAAAGGCGAGCTGCTTGGCGCTGAGCTGGCCATGGGTCCATTCGATCACCTGCCGGGCTTCTTCGCGCATCGTCGGGCCAGAGCCCTGGGCGACGGCCGCATCGTGATTGCCGCGCACCGCCACAGCGCCCGCGTCGACCAGTTCCATCACCTTGTCCAAGACCCAGGCCGGGTCGCCGCCATAGCCGACAAAGTCGCCCAAGAGGGCGTAATCGGTGACTCCCAAGTTCTGCGCATGCTCGAGCACGGCTGAAAAGGCTTGGGCGTTGGCGTGCAGATCGGTGATGAGGGCAATTTTCATGGCAAGCCCAGCATGCCATGCTTGCCTGACGTCGGGCTGATGCCAACGTCAGGCCTTTCTTGCTTTCCCCTCAGGGTTTGCCTTGGGGTGTTCGGCCCAATCAGGCCTTGCGAGCGTGCATGCGCTTGTTGCGCGCCACCAGGCCCAGCAGGCCCAGACCGGCCAGCAGCAGGGCGTAGCTCTCGGGTTCTGGCACCGGGGCGTTGACTGACAAGGCCACGAACTGGGTGAACTGGCTGGCGCCGAAGTTGTTGTCCGACACCAGCACCAGGGTCTGCTTGCCGTCGATGACCGGGCCCAGGGTGATGCCTTCGATATTGTCCAGCGCGAGCGTGGAGCCGTCGTCATTCTTCAGCGTCGACAAATCCAGCAGCAGCTCCTTGCTGACGGCCGTGAAGCTCTGGCCGGCCAGCGAGTCCAGGCCCGAAACATCGGTGGCTTGGCGTGCATCGGCGTAGTACAGACGGATGGTGTTGCCGGTGGGCTTGCCATCGGTGGTGGCAGCGACGCCCGGCGTAGCGGCGCCGACGCCAAAGGAGCGCTCGATGGCGATGAACTGGCGGTCGCCCACGGCGATCAGGTCGGTCAAGCCATTGGTGGCGAACTGGCCAGGCACCGGCGGCAGCACCACCGGGGCGACTTGGTAGACGTATTCGGCGCCGGCTTTGCCGCTGTTCAAGTCAAAGGAGAGCAGGCGAGAGTTGCTGCCGTTGTTGACGGTGGCGGGCAGGTCGTCTTGGCTCAGCGCGTTCTCGGTCGCAGTCCACAAGGTTTTGCCGTCCTTGGACAGCGTCAGGCTTTCAAAGGCCAGGTTGTTGTAAATGCCGCGGTCGCCAGTGCTTGCGCCACCGATCGAGCCGGCCGGCTTGAAGCGATCAGGCACCGTGAATTCGCCGGCATAGCTGCCGTCCAGATTCATGCTGCGCACGGTCGGGTCTTGAAAGCCAGCGGCGGCGCGCTGACCTTCATTGGTCCAATAGATGCGATTGCGAGCGGCATCCAGACGCAGGCTTTCAGGGTCCACTTGATTGGTGCCGAAGGTACTGCCGTCGGCCTTCAGGATGGTGGTCACTGCATTGAAGCTGACGCCGGCGCTGTTGGCCGTGGCGCTGCGTTGGAACTTGGAAATGTCCAGGCTCAATTCGTAAAAACGCGCTGGGTTCAGCGCACTGCGGTCATCGCTGATGGCCAGATAGCGGCCGGTGGCGGCGTTGTAGTCGATGCCCGAGAGGCCGCCGACGGTGGTACCGGAATAGTTGCGGCCGGATTCAACGATTTGTTGGCCGATATAGCTGAGCGACAGGGTTTCGGCCTGAACGGCACCGATGTTGAGGAGGGCTGCGCTGAGGGCAAGAAGTTTTTTCATGGCGTGAGGTCTGAGGTTCAAACTCAAGCCCGGACTGGGCTTGATATGACATTCAGCCTAACGGCGCAAAGTGACAGACTGCGTTTGCGCTTTTGCGAGACCCTGATCCGTTTGGATCAGGGCTTGAATGCTCAGGATGTCAGCCGATGCGGCCCAGCAAAAGGTACTCCATGAGTGCCATTTGCACATGCATTCTGTTTTGGTGCGCACCCGCCGCTGACGCGGCTTCACTTGGCGGGGCGCCAAGTGAGTGCACCCCGAATCGCATGCGGCCCTATTGGGCCGGGCACACCTCGGCTTTCAGCCGATGCGGCCGAGCAAAAGGTACTCCATGAGTGCCTTTTGCACATGCATTCTGTTTTGGTGCGCACCCGCCGCTGACGCGGCTTCACTTGGCGGGGCGCCAAGTGAGTGCACCCCGAATCGCATGCGGCCCTATTGGGCCGGGCACACCTCGGCTTTCAGCCGATGCGGCCGAGCAAAAGGTACTCCATGAGTGCCTTTTGCACATGCATGCGATTCTCAGCCTCATCCCAGACGACGGATTGGGGGCCGTCGATGACTTCGGCGGTGACTTCTTCGCCGCGGTGGGCGGGCAGGCAGTGCATGAAGAGGGCGTCGGGTTTGGCCACGCCCATCATCTCGGCGTCCACACACCAATCGGCAAAAGCCTCGCGGCGTTTGTCGTTCTCGGCCTCAAAGCCCATGCTGGTCCAGACATCGGTGGTCACCAGATCAGCGTCGCGGCAGGCATCCAAGGGGTTCTTGAAGACCTTGTAGCAATCGCTGTTCTTGATGCCGGCCACGGCCGGATCGATCTCGTAGCCGCTGGGCGTGCTGACATGCACCGTGAAGCCCAGGATCTCGGCAGCTTGCAGCCAGGTGTTGGCCATATTGTTGCCATCGCCCACCCAGGCGACCACGCGGCCCTTGAGGCAATCCACATCCACGATGCCGCGCTGGTTCATGCCGCGTGCTTCGATGAAGGTGAACAAATCCGCCAAGATCTGGCAGGGGTGGTACTCGTTGGTCAGGCCGTTGATAACCGGCACCCGCGAGTGCGCCGCAAAGCGTTCCAGCTTGCTTTGCTCATAGGTGCGGATCATCACCAAGTCCACCATGCGGCTGATGACGCGGGCGCTGTCTTCGATGGGCTCGGCGCGGCCGAGTTGGCTGTCGCCGGTGGTCAGGTGCACCACCGAGCCGCCCATTTGGTACATGCCGGCTTCGAAGCTGACCCGGGTGCGGGTGCTGGCTTTCTCGAAGATCATGGCCAAGGAGCGGTCGGCCAGCGGCTGGTAACGCTCATAGTTTTTGAAGCGTCGCTTGATGATGGCGGCGCGTTCGAACAAATGGGCGTATTCCTCAGCGCGGAAGTCCTTGAATTGCAGGTAATGGCGCATCAGGCCGGGTCCGGGCTTCATGCTTGTGGCTCCGACAAAAAGGCCTTGATCAGCGGGCACAGAATCGCCGCGATTTGCGCGGCCTCTTCACTGCTCAGGATCAGGGCGGGCACCAAGCGAACCACCTTGTCGGCCGTCACGCTGATCATCAAGCCGGCTTCGGCCGCACGGCCGAGCAGCACGCCACAGGGACGATCCAGGGCAACGCCTAGCATCAGGCCTTGGCCGCGCACTTCCACGACGCCGGCCACGCCGGCCAAGCCGGCTTCCAGCGCGGCCTTCAACTCAGAGCCGACCTTTTCGGCATTGGCCAAGAGGCCGTCTTCGCTCATGATCTTCAGCGTCTCGACCCCGGCGCGCATGGCCAAGGGGTTGCCGCCAAAAGTGGTGCCGTGGTTGCCGGGCTGCATCACCTTGGCCGCACGCGGCCCGCAGACCACGGCGCCAATCGGCACTCCCGAGCCCAGGCCCTTGGCCAGCGGCATCACATCGGGCTGAATGCCGGCCCATTGGTGGGCAAACCACTTGCCGGTACGGCCAATGCCGCACTGCACCTCATCCAACATCAAGAGGATGTCGTGCTCGTCGCAAACCTGGCGCAGCGCTTGCAGGAACTCGATGCGGGCCGGGTTGACGCCGCCTTCACCCTGGATGGTTTCCAGGAACACCGCCGTGATATTGGGGTGCTCGGCCAGCGCTGCGCGCACCGCCTCGATATTGTTCAAAGGCACGCGCACAAAACCGGGGACCAGGGGGCCAAAACCGGCGTGAATCTTTGGGTTGGCGGTGGCTGACAAGGTGGCGATCGAGCGGCCGTGGAAGGCGCCTTCGAAGACCATCACCTCGGGATTGTGGTTGCCACGGTCGTGGCCAAACTTGCGGGCGATCTTCAGCGCGGCTTCGTTGGCTTCCAGTCCGCTATTGCAGAAGAAGGCGTTGGTCAGCCCGGACAGCTCGCAAAGCCGACTGGCCAATTCCTCTTGCAGCGGCACATGGTAGTAATTGCTGCTGTGGATCAGCTTGGCCACCTGCTCCTGCAGGGCGGGTACCAGGCGAGGGTGGGCGTGGCCCAGGGTGTTGACTGCGATGCCACCGAGCCCGTCCAGGTAACGCCTTCCATTCACGTCCCAGACCCAGCAGCCTTGGCCATGCGACAGGGCAATGGGCAAGCGGCCATAGGTTTGCATCACGTGCGGTTCAGACGGGACTACTGGGGCGTTCATCAGTTCTCCAAGTGAGGGGTTTTGGGCCGAGATGTCGGCGCGCGGTCCGCCGGCAGCATGCCAGCGGCGCTTGATTCTAAAGGTCAGTCGTGAAGCCTCCGGGGCAGGGGGCTCGCACTCGTGTCACAGCGGGAATGAGACTGACGAGAGCCTGACGAAAGACCGAAGCGAAGGGCATGCAAAAGTACAGACTTTGCGAGCGCGGCTTGCTGCGGCGCAGCACATCCAAGGCACAATACGGACTGTTCAAAACCGTCGTTCTTGCGGCGTGCCGGGTTTTTAGATCCGCGCACAAGGCCGAGAGAGCATGAGTCAGTCCGCCGTATGAGTCAGCCACCCGCCAAAGCACGTGAAGTTTTCATCCAAGGTGTCACGTTGGCGGGCCGCACTTTTCGTCCCAGTGATTGGGCCGAGCGCCTGGCCGGCGCCATGTCTTGCTTTCGGCCCGGCGGTGCACGTGGCGGCATTGGCGCCTACATCGGCTATTCGCCGTTGTGCGTGCCGCGTGTCATCAATGGCATCAAATGCGTGATCGTCAATGAAGAGCTGAAAAAGCTCGAGCCCATGGCTTGGGACTTTGTGATGAACTTCGCCCGAGACAATGAGTTGCAGGTGGCCGAAGCTTGTTTGTTGCCGGAACCTAGCGCGGCCATGGCAAAAAAGACCCCCGACTGATCAAGTCATGCGGCTCCAACGAGCGCGCAGCAGGGCTAGCCATTCCAACATGCCCAGCATCATGGCGCGTCCAAGTGCCAGGCGCGAACGCCAGTTGGGTTTGAATTGCTGAATGCTCTCTGTGCTCATGGCTTGACCCGAATGCGGGCGAAGTAACGCAACGCCTTCAGAAGCTTAGTGATGCCACATGACAGGCGCGTGTCCGGTGCGTGTCGATCAAAGTGCCTGCTGTGGCTTTGACGAGAGAGGGGTTTCAGCGGCTATGCTCGCGCCTTCGATCGCTTGGCTAGCGTCAGGCGTCACATCGTCTTGGGCAAATAATGGAGAGCCTGGGTTGAAGCAAGTTCCGGCCTTGGCCGAGTACAAAGTGCTAGAGCGTTTGCTCGACGAAGGTTCACCTGATTTGCGCTGTCAGCATTTGTGCGATGTGCATCTCGGCGATCAGTGCTTGCCGATCCAAGCCTATTGCATCGGCAATCCGGACCCTGCCGTGCCGGCAGTTGGTTTTTTCGGCGGCGTTCATGGTTTGGAACGCATTGGCGCCGAGCTGGTGACGGCTTTTCTGGCCAGCTTGGTGTCTCGTCTTCGCTGGGACAGCAGCTTGCACCATATGTTGGACTCGCTGCGAGTGGTCTTCATCCCCTTGGTCAATCCCGGTGGGCTTGCATTGGGCACGCGTGCCAATCCTCGCGGTGTTGACTTGATGCGCAATGCGCCGGTTGATGCTGGCGCGGCGGCGCCGCCATTGCTGGGTGGGCAGCGAATCAGCCCCAAGTTGCCTTGGTACCGCGGCGCGGCGGATGCGCCCATGGAGGTGGAGAGCCAGGCTTTGGTCGATTTTGTTGAGCGTGAAATGCTTTGTCATGCGCATTCGATCTCGGTGGATTGCCATTCTGGTTTTGGCTTGGCGGACCGAATCTGGTTTCCTTTTGCGCACACGGCCAAGCCGATTGAACACTTGGCTGAGATGCATGCGCTGTGTCAAATCTTGGACCAAACCCATGCGCAACATCGCTATGTGTTTGAGCCGCAAAGCCGCCAATACCTGACCCATGGTGATTTATGGGATCACCTGTATCGGCAGGCCAGCGCACGAGGCAACTGCATGCTCCTGCCACTGACCTTGGAGATGGGCTCGTGGATCTGGGTGAAGAAAAATCCTCGCCAGTTGTTCTCGCGTCGAGGCATCTTCAATCCCTTGATTGAGCATCGGCAGCAGCGGGTTTTGCGTCGACATATGGCCTGGCTGGACTTTGTGATGCGCGCGGCGGCCGGCATGCAGCGCTGGCTGCCGAGCCAAGCGCAACGCGCTTGGCATGAGGAGCGGGCCTTGAATCGTTGGTACCGGCACGGAGTGCTTGCTGCATGAGTACTGCGCCGCCGACCTGGGTCTTGCTTCGCGGTTTAGCCCGCGAGAGTGGTCATTGGGGTGAGTTCCCGGCCCGTCTGCGCGAGCGTATCGAGTGCGAGCAAGCAGGGGTGCGCTTGCTGCTGTTGGATCTACCGGGCAATGGCTTGCTGCATGCTGAGACCAGTCCCAGCCATGTGTCCGAGATGGTGGAGTCTTGCCGTTCCCGCTTGGCCAGCATTGGTGTGACTGGGCCGGTGCATTTGCTAGCCATGTCTTTGGGCGCCATGGTGGCCAGCGATTGGGCGGCGCGCTATCCGCAAGAGCTCAGTGCTGCGGTGTTGATCAACACCAGCTTGCGTCCCTTCAGCCCGTTTTACCGGCGCTTGCGGCCGCTCAATTACTTGGACTTCTTGATTCTGAGTTTGACCCGGTTGAGCCGGCGTCAGCGCGAGGCCAAGGTCTTGCGCATGACTGCGAACCTGCAGGCGCGCCCTGATGAGGTTTTGGATCACTGGGTGGCTTTGCAGGACAAGCATCCGGTGAGTCTGAGAAATACCCTTCGGCAGCTGCGGGCGGCGGCGCGCTTCAAGGTCAGCCGACTCAGGCCGCAAACGCCGGTGCTGCTTTTATGTAGCAAGGCCGATCATTTGGTCGACTGGCGCTGCTCGCAAGCCATCAGCCGCGCTTGGGGTGCGCCCTTGCGGCTGCATCTGCAGGCTGGGCATGACTTGCCGCTGGATGATCCAAACTGGGTGGCCGAGGCCGTCGGGGACTGGTTGCAACTGCGTCAGATGCAAGGCTTGGGAGAGGGGCGCTGGCACTGAGGCGTGCGGCGGGAGTGTTGCCGCTGAGGGTGCAAAGTTCAGGGGCAGAAACAAAAAAGCCCGCTTTGCAGCGGGCTCTTGCTTTGCACCAGAACTGGTATTTAGGCGGCCAGGGCCTTGATTTTTGCCGACAGGCGGCTCTTGTGGCGAGCGGCCTTGTTCTTGTGGAAGATGCCCTTGTCAGCGACCGAGTCGATGACGATTTGAGCCGTCTTGAACAACTCAGCTGCCTTGGCCTTGTCGCCGGTCAGGACAGCTTTTTGCACGTTCTTGATGACCGTGCGGAATTTGGAGCGCAGAGCGGTGTTAGCTGCGTTCAGTTTGATGTCCTGGCGAGCGCGCTTGAGGCCCGATGCCGAACGGACGGTCTTCTTGACTTTTGAAGAGGATGCCATGCTGTGATTCTACCCAGTTGGTGCAAAGACCGCGAGTATAGCACTGAATTCAAATTGATTCAAACTCCTGCGCGGTTGAACTGCATTTCTGTCATGCGCTGCCATGATAATGCGCCCCCTGCGCTTTGATCAATCCACGCCAATCCTGACTGAGTCTCCACTCAGCGCAGTTTGGCCAGCTGGCAAACTCCATTCATGAATCTGCTCCGTGCCGCGTCCTTCATCTCGATATTGACCTTGGCATCGCGCATCACAGGTCTGATGCGTGAGCAGATGCAGGCCGGAATGTTTGGGGCGGGCGCCATGTCGGACGCCTTTTTGGTGGCTTTTCGCATTCCGAATATGTTGCGACGCCTGTTTGCCGAAGGGGCGTTTTCACAGGCTTTTGTGCCGGTGCTGGCCGCTACCCATGCCAAAGAAGGTGAACAGGCGACGCATGCCTTGATTGACGCTGTGGCCACCGTGCTGCTGTGGGCTTTGGTGCTCACTTGCGTGGTGGGGGTGGTGGGCGCGCCTGTCTTGGTATGGCTGCTGGGCTCGGGTATGCCTGAACAGGGGCAAGAGGCTTCGGTTGTGATGACGCGCTGGATGTTCCCCTACATCGGCTGCATGTCCATGGTGGCCCTGTCATCAGGCATCCTGAATACCTGGAAGCGTTTTTTGGTGCCGGCTGCCACGCCTGTGTTGCTGAATCTGTCGGTGCTTGCTGCTGGTTGGTTCCTGACGCCTTATGTCGAGCGCTGGGGCTATCCGGGCATTTATTCAATGGCCGTCGGCGTGATGCTGGGCGGAATCTTGCAACTGGCGATCCAGATTCCGGTGCTGCGTCGCATCGGGGTGGTGCCGCGACTGGGCTTGACTCCGGGGCGGCTGCGTGAAGCAGGTGCCTACCCCGGAGTTGGGCAGGTGCTCAAACAAATGGGGCCGGCGCTGCTGGGCGTGGGCGTGGCGCAGCTGTCTTTATTGATCAATACGCAGATCTCTAGCCATATCGCCGTCGGCGCAACTTCCTGGCTGAACTATGCCGATCGCTTGATGGAGTTCCCCATGGCCTTGTTGGGCGTGGCCTTGGGGGCGGTATTGACGCCGCAGTTGTCGGCGGCACAGGCCAAAGGGGATGGCGCCCAGTACTCGGAGATGCTCGACTGGGGCTTGCGCATGGTGCTCTTGTTCGGTTTGCCCTGCGCCGCAGCGCTGCTGCTGTTTGCCGACCCCTTGGTGGCGGTGCTCTATCACCGCAAGGCTTTCGCAGCCAGTGATGTGCTGCAAACCGGGCGTGCGGTGATGGGGTGGGGCGTGGGCTTGCTGGGCTTGCTGGCGGTCAAGGTCTTGGCGCCTGGTTTTTATGCCCGTCAAGAGACGCGTACGCCGGTGCGTATTGCGATTGCGGTGCTGGCTTTGACGCAGCTCCTCAATCTGGTGTTCGTCCCGCTGTTTGGTGTGGCCGGCTTGGCCTTGTCTATCGGCGTCGGGGCTATGGTGAATGCGTTTTGGTTGATGCGTGGCTTGCGCAAGCTGGGCAGCTACACCCCGTCACCGGGCTGGCTGAAATTCAGTTTGAAGGTCTTCTTGGCCAGTGCGGCTCTGGGCGCATTGCTGCAACAGCTGGCTTGGCGCATTGACTGGATTGCTTTGGGTGCAAGCGAGGGCAAGCGAGCGCTGGCCATGGCAGCCTGTCTCGGCGCTGCAGCCCTGGTGTATTTTTCTTTGTTGGCCCTGATGGGCTTGCGCTTGCGCCAATTCATGCAACGCGGCTGAAGAGGCCGTCCTTGCGTCAGACGCTTGCAGCCCATCTTGCCTTCTAAACTCGAGCCATGAGTCATTCGCTGCGACTGCATTTGCCCACGCCGCTGGAGTATTTTTCGAGCCTGGTAGCCGAGGATGCAGGCTTAAATTTGTTGGAAGCGGCGGCTTCGATTGCTCAGGACGAGTTTCCGGCTCTGGATGTTCAAACCGTTTTGGACGAGGTGGACGAGTTGGCGCAGCGCTTGCGTCAGCGTTTGCCGTCGGATGCCTCGGCACGGCATAAATTGCAGGTCTTGCTGCGATTTTTCTATCAAGAGCTGGGTTTTGCCGGCAACTTGAACAACTACTACGACCGCGGCAACAGCTTTGTTCACCATGTCTTGTCGACCCGGCGCGGCATCCCCATCACCTTGGCGGTGATTCTCTTGGAGCTGGCAGCTCAGCTGGGTTTGCGTGCACATGGCGTGTCATTTCCTGGGCATTTTTTGATCAAGCTGAGCATGGGCAATGGCGAGCTGGTGTTGGATCCCTTCACCGGAGATTCTTTGTCACGCAACAAACTGGATGAGTATTTGCAGAGCTTTCGCAGCGGCGCGGGTCTCGAAGGCGACTTAGAGCTGCCGGTTGAGCTTTTTTTGCAAGCGGCCACGCCGCGCGATGTGTTGGCGCGCATGCTGCGCAATCTGAAGGAGATCCACCGGGCGGCGCAAGATTGGCCGCGTTTATTGGCCGTGCAGCAGCGCTTGGTGGTGCTTTTGCCTCAAGAGGCAGGGGAGCGGCGTGATCGCGGTTTGGTGCTCGAGTCGCTACAGCACTGGCCAGCCGCTGCTGAAGACTTGGCGTTTTATCTCGAGCAAGCCCCTCAGGCCTCTGATGCTTCGGCTGTTGAGCAGCGATTGGCGCAGCTGCGCCAGCGCGGTGTGCCGCCACTGCATTGATGGGCGTCAAGTGCTTCGCCACTAGAATCGCGACCGCCTTGGCGAAGATGGCCTTGGGCTAGAGCGTGCGTTTTTGAGCACCTGCTGGCATCAAACAGCGATCGATGCGATGGCACAGGCCAGCAGCACGCCTGTATCTTGGAAAAATTGGTTTTGAAGCAAATACCGCTTGCGATTGGCCCGGAGCCAATCTTCACCTTTGAAAATTTTCTGCCCGGCGGCAACAGTGCGGCCTTGGCGCATTTGCAAGCACTCAAGCCGGGGGCGCATGGTGCTGCGCCTGTGTTTCTATGGGGTGCGCCCGGTTCGGGCAAGACGCATGTGCTGCGCGCCTTGGCGCAGCGTTGGCAAGACGCCGGAACGCAGGTGGGTTGGTATGACGCTGACACCTGCTTGCCCTGGGAATTGCCCAGCCAGCCCAGCTTGTTGATTCTGGACGATTGCGAACGCTTTGATGCCGGTCAGCAGCACGCTGCTTTTGCCTTGTTTGTCGAAGCCGCTACCGATGGGCTGGCGGTCGTGGCTACGGGCAGCATGCCTCCCACAGATTTGGATTTGCGCGAAGACTTGCGGACCCGCCTGGGCTGGGGCCCGACCTTTGCCTTGCAGCCTTTGTCAGAGGCCGAGACCCGCGCCGCGCTTCGCCGCGAAGCCGACCGGCGCGGCATCATGCTGGGTGATGAAGTGATTGATTATTTGTTGACGCGCTTTGCGCGTGATCTCAAGCATTTGATGCGCTTGCTCGATCGATTGGATGAATTTGCTCTGGCCGCCAAGCGTGCGGTCACGGTGCCATTGCTACGCCAGATGCTGGCTGATGAAGGACTTCTTGGATGAATTTGACGCTTTTTGATCTTGACGGCACCTTGATTCCGAACGATTCGGACCATGCTTTTGGTGCTTTTATGGTCGATATCGGCTGGGCCAATGGTGAGCAGTGGCGCGAGCGCAATGACGAGTTCTATGCCCAGTACCAGGCCGGGCGCTTGGATCTGGATGGCTATATTGATTTCGCCACCGCCGTCTGGCGCAGCCGGCCTCTGGCCGAGGCGCATGCCGCCCGCGAGCGCTTCATGCAAGAAGTGATGGCGCCCATGCTGCAAGACAAGGCACGCGCTTTGGTGCGCAAGCACTTAGATGCCGGCGATTTGGTGGCCATCGTCACCGCAACCAATGAATTTGTGACCGAACCGATTGCGCGCGCTTTTGAGGTGGAGCATCTCCTGGCGGTGCAACTGAAACGCGACGCCGAGGGGCGCTATCTGGGGGCGGTGCAGGGCGTGCCGTCCTACCAAGCAGGCAAGATCAGCCGAGTGCAAGACTGGTTGAAGGACTTGGGGCGACAATGGCAGGATTTCGAGCGCGTGACGTTTTACAGTGACTCGGTCAATGATTTGCCTCTTCTGGAATTGGTCAGCCACCCGGTGGCTACCAATCCGACGCCGGCCTTGACGGACATTGCGTCCGCCCGTGGTTGGCCCATTCTGAATCTGTTCGCATGATCAAAAAATTCATAGACAAGTTGCTGGGCAAGCCCTCTCTGGCCAAGGTGGCCAAAGTGGCGAAGCCCGCAACGGCGGGCAAAACTGCCTTGGGCAAGCGGGTTGAGGTGCAAGTGGCCGAGCACGGCATTGACCCCAGCCTCTTGGACGAGCGCGCGGTGCGCGTGGTGCAGACCCTCAGCGATGCGGGCTATGAGGCCTATATCGTCGGCGGTGCGGTGCGTGACTTGCTCTTGGGCATGCGCCCCAAGGACTTTGACGTGGCCACCAATGCCACGCCCGAGCAGGTCAAGGGTTTGTTCCGCCGCGCCTTCATCATCGGCCGGCGTTTCCGCATCGTGCATGTGGTTTACGGTCGCGGCCGTGAGCATGAGGTGATTGAGGTCTCCACTTTCCGTGCCTTGCTGGTCAATGAGGGTGCCGAGCAAGTCGCCGGTAACGAGAAAACCTCGAAAGAAGAACTGGCCGGCAAGTCGCATGTGGTGGATGCTGCCGGTCGGGTTCTGCGGGACAACGTCTGGGGCCCGCAGGTGGAAGATGCGGCGCGCCGCGACTTCACCGTCAATGCCTTGTATTACGACCCGCAGCGCCAATTGGTGGTGGACTACCACGGCGGACTGGCCGATGCCAAGAAACGCGTGCTGCGCATGATTGGCGACCCCGAAACACGCTATCGCGAAGACCCGGTGCGTATCGTGCGTGCGGTGCGTTTCGCGGCCAAACTGGGCTTCGAGCTCGAGGCCAAGACGCGTGCGCCGATCAAGGCGATGTCGGAGTTGCTAGCCAATGTGCCGGCCTCGCGTTTGTTTGACGAAATGATCAAGCTCTTGCAGACCGGGCACTCGCTGGCCAGTTTGGAAGAGTTGCGCAAGCAAGGTTTGGCGCGCGGCGTGTTCCCAATTCTTGACGCGATGTTGGATGAAAGCGGTCAATTGGCCGAGGGCGTGCGTGGCAAGTTCATCCGCCAGGCTTTCGAAGATACCGATCTGCGTGTGTCCGAAGGGCGCGGCGTCTCGCCGAGCTTCATGCTGGCCTGCATGCTGTGGTTTGAAGTGCTGGAGCGTTGGACCCGCAACCGTGATGCAGGCGAACCCGCCATGCCGGCCCTGCAGCAGGCGATTGATACCGTCTTCGATGCGCGCATTGGCGATATCTCCGGTCGCGGCAAATTGGCCACCGATATGCGCGAAATCTGGATGATGCAGCCGCGCTTTGAGCGTCGTACCGGCAGTGGCGTCTACACCTTGGTCGAGCAACCGCGCTACCGGGCTGGCTTTGATTTCCTGCGTCTGCGCGCCGACGCGGGTGAGATCGATGCGGCTCTGGCCGATTGGTGGGAAGACTTTGCCCTCGGCAGCGACGATGAGCGCGAGGCCTTGTTGACTGAAGCGCGCGAGGCTGACAAGCAGCAGCGCCGTTCCAGCGGAAAAGTGCACCAACTGCCGCGCAAGCCGAAAGCTCCGGATGATGCAGGCACCGAAGCGCCGGGCGAAGGTGAAGCTGAGCCTAAAGGGGAGGGCGCGCCCGCCAAGCGCCGCCGCCGTCGCCGCAAGCCGGCAGGTGCCAAGCCCGCAGCGGCGGGTGACAACGCCAGCTGAATGAGCCGAAGTCTGAGCGCGAGTTCGCAAGAACTCTTGGAACTGGCCTATATCGGCCTGGGTGCCAATCTGGGTGATCTGGCACTGACACTTCGACAAGCCCTCCAGGCTTTGGCCGTTTTGCCACAGTCGCGCTTGGTGGCCGTGTCGAGTGCCTATCGCAGCGCCCCCATCGAGGCCGGTGGCCCCGATTATTTGAATGCCGTCGCAGCGCTTGAGACGTCCCTGCCGCCGCAAGACTTGTTGCAGGCTTTGCAAGCGATTGAACTGCAGCACGGACGTGAGCGCCCCTACATCAATGCCCCGCGGACCTTGGATCTGGACCTTTTGCTCTATGGTCAGGCCTCGATCCTGACGGCAAGCCTGACCGTGCCGCATCCTCGGCTGGGGCAGCGGGCCTTTGTCCTGCATCCCTTGTTGGAGCTTTCTCCTGGGCTTAGCGCCCCGGGCTTGGGCATATTGGCGGACTTGTTGCCTGCCGTCGCAGAGCAGCCCATTGAGCGGCTGTCGCTGTCTTTGATCGACTGATCAGCCCGGTAAGCGGGCGCTGCAATTACACTCTCGCCCTTGCTTTGTGTGACAAAGCGATGACGAATATGTGAATTGCGCGCTTTTTGGCGAGAAATGGTCTTTGCCGCGCGCCACCGGAGACTCCTGAAAATGTTTTTCAGCAAGCTTTTGCCCCGTGAGGGCAATTTTTTCGAACTCTTCAATGAGCATGGGGCCAAAATCACGGAAGGGGCGCGCTCCTTCATGCTGATGTTGAACAACTATGACGACCTGACGTTGCGCGAGAAGTACGCGGCCGAGGTTGATGCTGCTGAGCATCAGGCGGACCGGGTGACGGCCGAGGTCAACCGTCAGTTGCACCGCACCTTCATCACGCCGATCGATCGCGAGCAGATTCACGGTCTGATCAATTCGATGGACGACATTGTCGATCTGCTGCAAGACGCGACCGAGACGCTGTCGCTGTATGACGTGCGTCGAATCCCTGCGGATGTGGTGCGTTTGGGTGAGTTGAGCGTCAAGTGCTGCGAGCGGGTGCAGCATGCGGTGTCTTTGTTGCCCAAGCTGAGCGAACCGACGACGGCCGAGGCGGCCATCAAGACTTGCGAAGAGATCGACAAGCTGGAGTCGGATGCTGATCGCGTAATGCGTTCAGCCATGTCGCGTCTGTTCCGCGAAGAGCCTGATGTGCGCGAGCTGATCAAGCTGAAAGCGATCTATGAGCAGTTGGAGTCCATCTCTGATCGTTGCGAAGATGTGGCCAACTTGATCGAGGGCATCGTCCTCGAGAACTCCTGAGTCGCCCGCGATGGAATCGGTTCAGGTAGCCTTTTGGGTTGTCGCGCTGCTGGTCGTTTTGGCCATCTTGTTTGACTTCATGAATGGGTTTCATGACGCCGCCAACTCGATTGCGACGGTGGTGTCGACCGGCGTATTGAAGCCTCAACAAGCGGTTTTGTTTGCTGCGTTTTTCAATGTCTTGGCGATCAGTTTCTTTCAGCTGAAGGTGGCGGCCACCATCGGCAAAGGCATTGTGGATCCGGGCATCGTTGATCACCATGTGATCTTTGGTGCTTTGATTGGCGCCATCACCTGGAACGTCATCACCTGGTGGTACGGCATCCCCTCCAGTTCCTCCCACGCCTTGATTGGCGGCATTGTGGGGGCCGTGGTGGCCAAAAGTGGCACGGGTGCCCTGGTGGCCGGCGGTGTGCTGAAGACGGTGCTGTTCATCTTCGTCTCGCCCTTGCTCGGTTTTTTGCTGGGTTCGCTATTGATGGTGGTCGTGGCTTGGCTGTTCAGGCGCAGCTCGCCACTGCTGGTGGATAACTGGTTCAGGCGTTTGCAGCTAGTGTCGGCCGGGCTTTACAGCTTGGGTCATGGTGGCAATGACGCGCAAAAAACCATCGGCTTGATCTGGATGCTTTTGGTCGCTTCCGGCTATATGGCGGCGCAGGACAAGAGCCCGCCGAGCTGGGTGATCTATGCCTGCTATATGGCCATCGGTTTGGGCACCATGTTTGGCGGCTGGCGCATTGTGCGAACCATGGGCCAGAAGATCACCAAGCTCAAGCCTGTGGGCGGCTTTTGTGCTGAAACAGGCGGTGCCATCACTTTGTTCTTGGCGACGGCGCTGGGTATTCCGGTCTCCACCACGCACACCATCACGGGCGCTATCGTGGGCGTTGGCTCGGTGCAGCGGGCCTCATCGGTGCGCTGGGGGGTGGCCGGCAATATTGTGTGGGCTTGGATCTTTACGATTCCCGCTTCGGCCTTTGTGGCTGGCGTTTGCTACTGGATCAGCTTCGTATTGTTCTGAGTCGTCAGTGGCGCAGAGCAGGGCGTGGGCATTCAATGAATGGTGTGGCTGCTAAGTCAAGCTCGCAAAGAAATAGAAATGGGCCTTCGGGCCCATTTCTTTCTATTTGCTATTCGGCAGGTTCGAATTGGCTGGATTGGTGGGGTCGGCAGAGGCTGGACTCTCCACTTGATTTTCAAAATAGCGTTGAGCGCTGAATGCAATGGTGGACATCAAGCAGATGCCGCCCATCATCACGCAGGCGATGACAGCGATGATGACCGCCCATCCACTGGGTCGAATCGTCTGATCGGGATTGTGCTTGGCGTTCCAGTCCGCATCTGAGCTCAGGCCGTAGACGATGCCGGTGATGGCGGCGTTGACCAGCATCAGCCCCAGGATGGGAATCAGGATCCAGGCCAGTCGATCATCTTGGCCCAGCAGATCCATGCGCTGAACGCCATAAAGTCCGACCAAGGTGGGCCAGGGGTGCAGCCAGCCCCATTTGTCGCTGAGGCCATACAGATAAAAGCGGTGCAAGCCAAAGCTGCCCAACAGCAGGGCCAGCCAAGTGGCAATGGTTTTTGATTTGTAGTTCTGGCTCATGGGGCGTCTCATTCTGGTTGGCTTTGGTCGCCTTGACCCAGAGGGCGCTGCATCATCACCACATCCAGCCAGCGGCCGAACTTCCAGCCGGCGCTGTGCAAAGTGCCGCTCGCTTGGAAGCCTAGCGATTGATGCAAACCAATTGAGCCCTTGTTCTCGGAGTCACCAATCACGGCCAGCATTTGTCGCGCTCCAGCTTGTTCGCAGCGAGCAATCAGTTCCGCGAGCAGTAAGCGACCCAAGCCTTTGCCTTGTTGGTTGGGGTGCAAATAGATCGAGTCTTCGACGCAAAAGCGGTAAGCCAGGCGAGGGCGAAAATAGTTGGCGTAGGCATAGCCCAGCACCTGACCCTCGGCTTCAGCGACCACCCAAGGCAGTTGCCGGCTCAAAACTTCTGCGCGCCGTTTGCCCATTTCTTCGATAGACGGCGCTTCGGTCTCAAAAGTGCCGGTCCCATGTGCGACGGCATAGCCATAAATGGCCTGAATGGCCTGCAAATCTGCCTCGCGACTCGGTCGAATCAGCACTTGGGCTGGAATTTTGGATTTTTCTGTGTTCATGACTGTGCCGAGTTGAATGTCCGAGTTTATAATGCTGGGTTTTGGCCCTGGTCGAATAGTCACAAATTCTGCAGCAATTGCGGGTGAGGGGCGATTCGGCGTATCTACAGGTCCAACCACGGCGGCTGCGGTTTAAGTGCTTGTTTGTGCATGACTTTGAGTGATGTGCGCGGGCTTTGGGCTGAAGCGCTACCCCGATCTATTCGCCCTGAGTGTCTCCTGGTGCGATGGATGCAATAGATTCATAGGAAACATCATGGTTGTAATTCGTCTGGCTCGCGGCGGCTCCAAGAAGCGCCCCTTCTACAACATCGTCGTGGCAAACAGCCAAATGCGCCGTGACGGCCGCTTCATCGAGCGCGTGGGTTTCTACAACCCCGTGGCTTCCGGTGCTGCTGAGCCGCTGCGCGTCGCTATGGACCGCGTTAACTACTGGATCGGTGTTGGCGCTCAGTTGTCGCCGACCGTCGAACGTCTGGTGACCCAGGCCAAGAAGGCCGCCGTCTAAATCGACGCAGACCTTTTGAAATGACAAGATCACCCGCCGAAACCCGCTCCACGCCTGCCGCCTCAGACGAGTTGGCTTGGCCTGAAGACGCGATTGAGGTCGGGTGCATTCTTGATGCCTGGGGCGTCAAGGGCTGGTTCAAGGTGCAAGCCTATTCCAGCGATGCCCAGGCGCTGTTCTCCTCGCGGCGCTGGTTTCTCCGTGCGCCCGAGGGCAACGGCCCTGTCGTGGCACGCGCCAAGCCGCTGCCTCGATTGCTGAAAATTCTCTTGGTTCGCGAACATGGCGAGGGCATTGTGGCCAACGCCCAAGACATCGCGGACCGAAACCAAGCTGAAGCCTTGCGCGGTGCGCGCATCTTCATCTCGCGCTCAGCCTTCCCCAGCGCCAACCCAGATGAGTATTACTGGGTCGATTTGATTGGCCTGACGGTCATCAATCGCCAAGGTGAGACTTTGGGTGTGGTGGAAGGCTTGATTGATGCTGGCCCGCACAGCGTGCTGCGCATCACGCCTCCGGGCCTGGATGCTCCGGTGAAACCGGATCAAGAGCGTCTGGTGCCTTTTGTGTCGGCCTTTGTTGACGACGTGGATCTGGAGCAGCGCCAGATCACGGTCGACTGGGGTCTGGACTACTGATTCGGGCCGAACTTCTTTCGGTTCAGCGCAGCATGCGCTTTGATGTCATCACCCTTTTTCCGGAATTGTTCGGGCCGCATCTGAGCCAGGGCGTGACACGCCGTGCGTTCGAGTCGCGCCAGGTCGATGTGAACCTGTGGCAGTTGCGCGATTTCGCTGATGACAACTATCGCCGTGTCGATGATCGCCCTTACGGCGGTGGACCGGGCATGGTCATGTTGGTGGAGCCCTTGGAGCGTGCATTGGCAGCGGCCAAGTCCGCTCGTGTCGAGGCGAAGGCCGAGGTCGGTGCGCCCGCCATCATCCATTTCAGTCCGACCGGTCGTCCCATCACCCAAAGCCTGGTTGAGGAACTGGCGGGTGGGTCCGGCGGTGTCCTGCTGTGCGGCCGCTACGAGGGCATGGATCAGCGTTTTCTTGATCGTCATGTCACGCTGGAATTGAGCCTGGGTGACTTTGTTCTGTCCGGCGGCGAACTGCCGGCACTGGCTTTGTTGGATGCCATTGCGCGCTTGCAAGAAGGCGTACTGAACGATGCGCAGTCGCACCAGCAAGACAGTTTTTCGGAAGGCCTGCTGGATTGCCCACATTACAGCCGGCCCGAGGTTCTGAGCGGTATGCCGGGGCAAAGCGAATCGCTGGCTGTTCCGGAGGTCCTGCTATCAGGACATCACGCCAAGATTGCGCGTTGGCGGCGCGAGCGGGCTTTGGAGATCACGGCGCGCCGCAGGCCTGAATTGATCCAAGCGGCCCGCGCGGCCGGCCGCTTAAGCAAGGCCGACGAGCGTTTTTTGACTGAGATGGCGCAGGTTGCGTCCAAAGCCTAGGCGAAAGTCGCGATTCGGGCTATACTTGCGGGCTGTCCGATCCTCTGGTGGGTGGGTTTAGGGCCAATCGATAATTTGTCGATGGGTTCAAAAGCATTGAGTTTGGTCCCCGTGTTGGGGGATCAACGCCCGCGCCGCCATGATCACTAGGAGAACTCTGTGGACTTGATCCAAACCCTTGAGCAAGAAGAAATTGCTCGTCTGAACAAGACATTCCCGACCTATTGCCCTGGCGACACGGTCATCGTGAGCGTCAACGTCGTTGAAGGCACACGCAAGCGCGTGCAGGCTTTTGAAGGCGTGGTGATCGCCAAGCGTAACCGTGGCCTGAACTCCAGCTTCATCGTGCGCAAGATCTCCAACGGCGAAGGCGTGGAGCGTACGTTCCAGCTGTACAGCCCGCTGATCGCTTCGATCGAAGTCAAGCGTCGTGGCGATGTTCGCCGCGCCAAGCTGTATTACTTGCGCGACCGTTCGGGCAAGTCGGCTCGAATCAAGGAAAAATTGGGCTGATCTTCGGATCACCCGGATGGCGCTTTGCCGCCATCCCTGCTCGCAGCTCGCTGCCAGCAAGCAAAGCCGCCTTCGGGCGGCTTTGTCGTTTTCGAGGCGAATGTGAAGGCTTCGGACTTTGGCCTTCTATTGGAGCTTTGAACAAGCCCTATGCTTCAGTCATGAGTCGTCCCCCCATTCTTGATCCCCAGGCGGTTCCCGTGACCGGCCTTGACGCCCATTTGCCCCCGGTGCCCGCCGAGCGTTTGCAACTTAGCTTTTTGCGTCAACGTTTCGCGCATCCACCTCAATGGCAAGCCGAGATCGCAGGTGACGGCGCTCAATGGACGCAGCGCGACCCAGCTGCCGCGGCAGTCCTCTTGCCTTTGGTGATGCGCGAGCAGGGACTGAGCTTGTTGCTGACGCGCCGCTCTGAACAACTGCGAGATCATGCGGGCCAAATCAGCTTTCCGGGCGGGCGTGTCGAGCCGGAGGACGAGTCGATCGAAGCGGCCGCCCTGCGGGAAGCAGAAGAAGAGATTGGCCTGAGCCGTGACTATGTTGAAGTCTTGGGGCAACTGCCGGTCTACAGCACCGTCACCGCCTTCCAAGTCACACCGGTCGTCGCCTTGGTGCGTCCGGGTTTCGATTTGCGCTTGGACGGCATGGAGGTCGCCGAGGCTTTCGAAGTTCCTTTGCATTTCTTGATGACGCCTGCCCATCATCAGCACCACCGTTTTGAATATGCGGGCGGGCAGCGTCAGTTTTTATCGATGCCTTGGCGCAACAGCGAGCATCCCGGCGAGCCTCGGGATTACTTTATTTGGGGCGCGACAGCCGCCATGCTGCGCAACTTCTACCGTTTCCTTTCGGCTTGAGGCGCGACGCCCGCTATCATCCCCGGCCATGAACTTCTTTGCGGTCCTTTTGGCCTTGCTGTGTGAACAGCTGAAACCTCTTCGTCACGGCAATGGCGTGCATCACGGCGTGATCGGCTGGGTCCGTTGGACCGGTCGTAACTTTGATGCCGGACGGGATCACCACGCCACCGTGGTCTGGGGCATCACTGTGCTTGGACCGGCTTTGTTGGCTGCCGTTGTCTATCTTGCGGTCGCTCGCTTCAGCTTGATGTTGGCCTTGGCCCTGGATGTTTTGGTCTTGTATCTGACCTTGGGCTTCCGGCAGTTCAGTCATTACTTCACCGATATTCGCGACGCCTTGGAGCGGGGCGATGATTTGGAAGCCCGGCGGCTGCTGTCCGAGTGGCGTCATTTGGATGCCAGCGAATTGCCTCGTACCGAATTGGTCCGTCATGCCATTGAGCATTCGCTGCTGGCCGCGCATCGCCATGTCTTTGGCGTGTTTTTCTGGTTTGTTTTGCTGTCAACTTTGGGGTTGGGTCCGGCCGGTGCGGTGCTGTACCGGATGGCTGAGTTCGTCAGCCGTTATTGGGCGTTCAAGAGTCGCACGCTGGAAGCGCCGACCAATATGCGCTTGATGGCTTTGTCCCGCATGTTGTTTGCCTGGGTCGATTACATTCCCGCGCGCTTGACGGCCACTGGCTTCACCATCGTGGGAAATTTTGAAGAAGCGGTGAATGGCTGGCGGCGTGATGCAGGCCTGTGGCTGCACCCCAATGAAGGCATTATTTTGGCCACCGCGGCTGGCGCCCTCGGTTTGCAATTGGGAGGGGCAGCTGCGCCCGGCGTGACCCCGGATCGAAGCAAGACTTTCAGCTCAGGTATGGACGGAGATGAAACATTGGCCGAAGGCTCAACGCCTGGACAATTGCCTCAGTTGGGCCATCTGCAGAGCGTGGTTGGCCTGATTTGGCGTTCGGTGGTCCTGTGGATGCTGCTGCTGGCCCTGATGACTCTGGCCAATTTGGTGGGCTAGCGCGACTCAATCAAGTGTTGGGATTCAGCCGCACCTGCACCGTCTCTTGCCGTTTTCGCGGAGCGCCATCTTCGATCGGTTTGGCACTTGTGACCTTAGGGGTTTAAAGTTCGACCTGCGGATGCCGAAACCATCCTCATGATCTGTGGCATTTTGTTTGCTCAGTCTTCGCCGGCTTGAGCGCGTCACAGCCCTGCAATCTCTCTCTAGTGGAGGTTTGCCATGATTACTTCTGTCGCGGGGGCCGCCGAGAAAACTTCCGGCACTGCCGTCCGAACCAATGCTGAAGACACGGTGAAGCGCACGGACTCGATTCGTGCAGCCAAGCCTGCTTCCAGTGCAGCGCCGGAGTCCGGGTCTTCGGTGGTCGAGATTTCCAGTGAAGGCGCACGCCGCGCCGCGCAACAGCAAGCGGTTCAAACGCGGGCGAGCGAGCAAGCGGATCCGTCTCCAATTGCGGCACCAGTCGATCAAGTGTTCAGTCCGGCCAATGAGCAGGCGCCTTCCACCACCTCGGCGGCCAATGAGTCGACCCGTGCGAGCCTGGCTTCGGCCGCTACTGATTCAAGTGCCCCTTCAAGCACAAGCTCAAGCGCTACTTCCACGAAACAAGCTGCCAGCACCGTCAAGGAGTTTGACGATGCCGACACCAATCAGGATTACACCGTCAGCGTCTTGGAGCGCCGTGCCTACGACTTTTTGCATCCCAGCTTGAATGGCAGTAGCGAACAGGATCAGACGGCCTCCTTGGCAAGCTTAGAGGGTCAAAAAGAAGCTCAGAACTCCCGCGCCATCGATGCAGAGCTGAAGGCTTACACCGAAATCGCCAAGGCCGGCCGGGTGGCCTGAGTTCTGCATATCGAATCAGGCGATGGAGTCGCCCAAAGAAAAAGGCCCGCGGAAGCGGGCCTTTGCTTTTCAACGGACTTGCAAGTTCATTCAGGCCGTGGCTTGAATGCCAGCAATGGCCCACTCGCGGCTTTCGTCGACGGGGCGAACCAGATGCCAGACCTCGTCAAAGTTTTCCGCCGCGGCATCGCTTTGTTCGCGGATCAAGCCCCAGAAGCGAACACTGACAATCTGCTGCCCATCATCTTGGGCGCGCTCAATCACCTTGGCATCCAGTTGCAGCACTTCGGTCGACTGTTTGGCGCCTTTGCGGTCCAACAAGTCTTGTTGAATCACACCGTACATCTCAGGCGTGGTAAAGCGGCGCAGATCGGCTTGGTCGCCCGCGTCATTGGCTGCTTGCAGTCGAATGAAGACTCGCTTGGCCAATTGCTCGAAACCGGCAGCATCAAAGCCGTCATGGGCAGGTGCCAAGTTCTGGCTAGCCACTGGGATGCCGGCAGGGGCTTGTACCGGCGCTGAAGCTGGAGCCGGGAAGGCATTCTGCGGCGGCAGTGTCTGGCTTGCCGGCTGGCTCATCGGGGTCTGGGTCGGGAAGGGCGCACCCGCTCCGGCAAACTGCATGCCTTCGGGTTTGGCCTTGTTGGCAGCCATACGACGCATGATGAAGCCGATCACGAACATCACCGCGACGCCGATCAGCAGCATGGTCATCATATTGGCCAAGGCGCCGCCAAGACCGAAATGGCTGGCCAGAGCGGCAATACCCAGACCTGCAGCCAAACCGGCGATGGGCCCCATCCAATTGCGTTTGGGGGCGGCTGCCGCGGCGGGCGCTGCGGCAGCGCCGGGCGTGGCAGGAGCCGCTTGTTGCGGCGCTGGCGTGGCTGCTTGCTGTGGGGGCGTGCCTTTGCTGGCATCGTGCGTCTGCTGCGGCGTGGCGCGCTTCATGCCGGAAGACCCTCCGCCGCCCAGTCGTTTCGCTTCGGCATCAAACGAAGTCAAGCTCATGGCCAAAACGGCGACGGCTGCACTCAAGACAAAGAATCGTTTCACTACAAACTTCCTCCAGGCCTACTATGGCCGATCTCCCCATTTTGGGGCAAGCCTTGTGTTCTCAAGCGCCCGTGCTCAATTAACAGCGCATGAACAGCGGATGAAAACCTCTCAGGCCTCGCGCACGTCGGCCAGCACGGTTTGGCCAAAGTCCTCCCGAGCCAGGTAACGCAAGACCTTGCCTGCTGCTTCTTCCGGGCTCATCAATTGACCGCTGCTCTTGAAACTGGCGAACACGGCTTGATCCGGAAACTTGCGCGGGTCTCCGCTGCGCAGCTGCAATTGCATCTCGGTGTCAATGATGCCGGGGGCCAGCGACACGATGCGGGCACCGTCTGGCTTGGCCGCTTCATCCAAAGCCATGGCGCGCGACAGATTGTCCATGCCCGCTTTCGCCGCGCAGTAGGCGGCGCTGCCGGCCATGGCGCGTCGGCCCAAACCGGATGAGATATTCAGAATGCGACGTTGCGCTCCCAGATGATTCGTCGCTCGCAAAAAGGCGCTGCTCAGCAAGAGGCAAGCTTCCAGCCCCACCCGAATGGCATTGGACAAGTCTTGAAGAGAAGTGTCGTCAACAGGCCCAGGTTGAGCGACGACGCCTGCGTTATTGATCAGGCAGGCCTGTTGGAAGCGATCTTTGGGCTGTGCCTTCAGCCAATCTTCCAAGGCTTCAGCGGCAGTGAGTGGTTGGGCCAGATCGAATGACCATTGCTCCAAGGCTGCCCCGCAGTTTTTCGCCTGCGCGTTCAGGGCTTCACTCTGGCCTCGTGAGATGCCGATCACCAGGTTTTGGGGAGACAGCAATTGCTGCGCCATGGCCAAGCCCATGCCGCGAGAGGCGCCGGTGACGATGTAAAGGCATTGATGAGTCATGGCTGGGCTTGCGTAGGGTTAGGTGACGGGCTGAATTGAAACACCAGCAGCAGGTTGTTGGCGGGCATTTGCAGCTTCTGATGCAGATGCAAGCCTAGGCTTTGAGCCTCTTGAGCAACGGCGGCCAAAGAGCGCAGACCCCAGGCGGGGTCACGGCGACGGAGGTCGGCATCAAAGTCCAAATTGCTGGGGGCCGTGGCTTCGCCAGGCACGAAAAACGGACCATAAATGATCAAACGCCCCTGCTCGTGCAGGTGGCGCTGTGCGCCTCGCATCAGGGCCGCACAGTTGGACCAGTCCGAGATGTGCAGCATATTCGCGCAGTAGATCAGATCGAGCTGCTGATGGCTTGGCGGCAAATGCCAATCGGATTGGCTGACATCCAGCTGCACTGCCTGGGGCGCATTCGGGCAGCGCTCCGCAATTGAGGCCAGCGCTTCCTCTGAAGGATCGGAGCCCAGCCACTGCCAAGCCGGCAGGGCCTGAATGAAGTGCTCCAGATGCTGGCCGGTACCGCTGGCGATTTCAAGCGCGAGGCCATGCTTGGGCAGCAGGCTCAGCAAGGCTTGCAAGATGGGCTGCCGGTTGCGCTCGGCGGCGGGCGAATGAAGCATGGCAAAGGGCTTTCGCTGAGAAGGCGGGAAGTAGGTCGGATGGATGAGTTAAAACTCTGGCGGGCATTCAAACTTCAAGCCCAGTGCGGGCAACTCCAGCACTCGGGCGTGTAGATAGAGCCTGGGGGCCTGATCAGTCTCAGGGCCGTACAGCGTGTCACCGATGATGGGATGCCCCAGCGCCAGCATATGCACCCGCAGCTGGTGGGTGCGTCCGGTCACGGGCTCGAGTTCAAGCCGGCTGTAGCGGGGCAGGCCGGGTCTGGCCAAATTGGCTAAATTGGCTAAATTGGCTAAATTGGCAGAACGGCTTGGACTGGCGCATGGCCCCTGTAACACGCGGTAGCGGGTCAGGGAGGGCTTGCCCAGAGCAAAGTCTACTTTTTGGCGAGGGCGGTTGGGCCAGTCGGTGAGTAGGGGCAAGTTCACTTCCGACCATTCCTGCGCAGGTGTGGAGCTCACATCGCCGTGCACCAAGGCCTCATAACGTTTGTGGACCTGCCGGGCTTCAAAGGCCATGCTGAGTTGTCGCTGCGATGCCGGGCCGCGCGCCAACAAGAGCAAGCCTGAGGTCGCCATGTCCAAGCGGTGCACGATCAAGGCTTCGGGAAACTGCTGCTGGATTCGGTGAATCACACAGTCTTGCTTGTCGGGGCCGCGGCCGGGGACCGAGAGCAGCCCGGCGGGCTTGTTGACGACCAGCAAGTCGGCATTGGCAAAAAGCAGAGGCACTTCGTCCCAGGGGCCGGCTGGATCTGGCGCAGGCAAGCCCAAGTCGGTCAAAACTGATCCACCCAAGCTGATTGCAAAGCGGATTGGGGATTGGAGCCAGCAGCCCGCACCGCCGCCAGCGCTTCTTCACGGCTGGCCCCCAAAGACTTCAACACGCAGGCGGCCACGGTGCCGGTGCGGCCGATGCCGGCTGCGCAATGCAGCAGCACTTGCTCGCCGAGGTTCAGGCTGTGGCAAATCTGTTCGACACCGAGCCGGAAGGCCGTGGGGTCGGCGCCGAGACCAAAGTCCCGCATCGGCAAATGCTGCCAGCGAAAAGGCAATCGACCTTCGGCAATTGCCTTGTGATAGGCCGGAGACAAATGCGCGACTTCTTCCAGAGGATTCAAGCAAACCACCAAATTGAGGCTGCGCTGACGTGCTTCATCCAAAAAACCGCCCCAGGATTCCAGTCGTCCCGGCATGGACTGCAGCCACAGGCGTGCCTGGGGCAGAGGAGGTTTGTGAAGAGAAGCGGGGAGTGAAACGGGGCGAAATGGCATGCCCCTATTTTCAGCCAAAGCTGTCAAAGGCCTGATGCCTATCTGGTTAATAAACTTTTTGTTTATTTATCTGGGGTGTGACGGCATGATGGCTTGATGTTGAAGACGCTTGGACTTGATTTGAATGCCTCAGACGAGGCAACGCGCCGAGCAAAGCACCTGATTTTGCTGAATGCAAGTGCTCGCCAGGGCGTCGAAGAGGTGGCTCCTTGACGGCGGGCTTGAAGCCGGCACCAGACCTGAGCGCAATCACGGTGCGCCATCCTCAATGGGTGTTGGTGGCCGTGTGTGCGTTGGCGCTGATGAGCACCATCGGCGTGTCCATGCCCTATCCCATCTTGGCGCCGATTTTTGTTGGAGGCCCGGTTGACGGCTTTACCCACTTTGCCGGCTTGGACCCGAAGTTCTTGATGGGCTTGGCGCTGGCGGCCAATCCTTTGGGCATCTTGCTGGGCAGCTTGTTCATTGGCCCCTTGTCAGACCGCCAGGGACGCCGCCAAGTTTTGGGTTTGACTCTAAGCGCGACCCTGTTGGGCCATGCCTTGACCGCCTATGCCTTGAGCGAACGGGACTACCTCTTGTTTATTTTTGCCCGGTGGGTGACCGGTCTGACCGAGAGCAATGTGGCTGTGGCGCGGGCCTTGTTGGCCGATATGCATGCGCAAATCGACCGCACCCGCGCTTTTGCTTGGCTCAATGCTTGTTTGTATATGGGCTGGCTCTTGGGGCCTTTGGTGGGGGGACTGACGCTGCCCTTGGGCGAAGCGGTGCCCTTTGTTTTGGCCGGTCTGGCCATGCTGCCTTGCCTGATGGTGCTGATGCTCTGGGTTCCTGCAGGTCAACCTCCTCTTGTTGATGGAAGCCAGCCGAAAAGAGGCTTTTGGTCTGCGCTTGGCGAGCAGCAGGTTCTGGGCTTGCTGCGTCGCGATCGGTTGCTGGCGACCTTGTTTGCGCTGCAGCTGTTTTACTGCCTGGGCGTCAACGCTTTGTATGAATTCGCGCCGCTGTGGATGTTGGAGAACCTGGGTTTTGGCAGTGTGGGCATCGCCTGGGTGACGGCGGCACAGTGTGCTGCCATGACCACGGCCAGCGTGATAGCCGGCAAGTTGCGCCAAAGCCGACGACCGCTGCGGCGCGCCGGTTTGTTAGCTCTGTGTGCCGCGCTGGGGCTGAGCGCCTTGGCTGTTTTGCCAGGTCAGCTGGGCTTGGCCGCCATCATTGGTTTGGGCCTGCCTTTGGCGCTGTACAACGCGGTGCTGCCGGCTTGGGTGTCAGAGCGCTTCGCCGACTATGGGCAAGGGCGGGTGATGGGCCTGCTCTCGACCATCTTCTGCCTGGCCAATGTTTTGATGGCGCTGGCCGGAGGGCTGATCTCTATGCTCTCAACCCGATGGATCATGGGCTTAGGCGGGCTCACCTGTGTGATTGCTGCGCTGGCGCTCTTGCGTCTGGCGAATCAAGAGGCCGGGCGGCCCGATGAGGGGAGCAAGCCGTGAAGGCGAGTACCGATCTCATGCTGGAGCAATTGAAGCGTCATGGGCCCCAATCGGCCACCGCTCTGGCCCATGCTTGTTCCATCACGCCCATGGGGGCGCACAAACAGCTGCAGCTCTTGCTGGCGCAGGGCCTGGTGGTCTTCGGTGAAAGCAGTGCCTCAGGTGTCGGTCGGCCTCAGCGCATCTGGCGCCTGACGGCGGCTGGCCATGGCCGCTTTCCCGATCGCCATGGCGATCTTTCGGTGCAACTGATTCGTCAAATCAAGCAGACCTTAGGGCCACAAGCCTTGGACCGGCTGATCACCGCCCGAGAGGAAGAAAGTCTGCTGCTGTACCAAGGCCGTCTGGCTGGCTTGAAAGGCTTGGCTGAACGGGTTCAGACCCTGGCCGCCATGCGCCTGGAGGAGGGCTATATGGCGAGGGCGGAAGTCGATGGCGAAAGGCCAGGCGCTTACTTGCTGATCGAGGACCATTGCCCCATTTGCGCTGCTGCGACCGAATGTCAGGGTTTTTGCCGCTCTGAGTTGAATCTGTTTCAGCGCTGCATGGGTGAACAAGTGAAGGTCTCGCGCGCCGAGCATCAGTTGGACCGGGCCAGGCGTTGCGCTTATCGCTTTGAGGAGTTGAGCTCGCCCGCTTGAGGGGTCTCTGTGCCAAGCGGCGTCTATGCCTGGCGCTTCTTCCTTCGCCGCCAAGCCAGCGCCAAACCGAGCACGAGCAATAAGAGCCCCAAGGCCAAGAGTAAAGCCGGCACGCCCAGATCTTGCGGATCTTGGAGCCAAGCCAAGATCCAGTCCATAAAGAAGGCCATGGCCAAAATGCTGGGCGACATGCCGATCAAGGTGCCAAGCAGCAAGTCGCGCAAGCGGATATGGGTCGCTCCTGCCGCCATATTGGCCACCGCAAACGGTGCCAGCGGTACGACGCGCAGCGTGATCACCGCCCACAAGCCACGCGCCCCTAGGCTCTGGCTGAGCAGTCGCACCCGTGGGCCGGCCAGGGTTTGCAAGGCTTGGTGGCCCAAATGATGGCCAATGGCATGGCTGATGCTGGCGCTGATCAAAGCCCCGATCAACACCGTCGCAAATCCGGCCCAGGGCCCTAGCACCGCAATGACCAGCAGCGCCAGCAGTCCCAAGGGCACGGCCAAGGAGAGCGCCAGCGTGAACAAGGCCAGGACCCAGCCAGGACCGGCCGATTGCGCCGAGGCTTGCAATAGCGCGAGTGACTGCTTCAGGTCCTGGCTGCCCGCGCTCCAATACACGGCCAGAGTGATCAAAGTGATCAAGCATGCGCCTAGCACCAAGAGCCGCGTCAGCGCCTTGAACCGGGCAGATCTCACATGGCGGTCTGCGGTCAATTCTTCCGGCTCATGGCTGTCATTGGGCGCGCTGGAGGGCCGGCCCTTGCTTGGCGTCTCGGCCGGTCGAAGGTCCGAGCTCATGCGCCTTCTTGCGTGCTGAGTGATTGCATAAAGCGTCGCATGGTATCGGCCAAGTCTTGCGCATGGCCGGGCTCAAAAATAGAACCATGCAGGCCCGTCACAGTTTGAGTGCTCAGCTGGCGCGGCATCATGCGGTGCCAGGCTTGAAACAGCAGGCGGTTCCAGCCCGCCAGCCCGCTGGACTTGATCAAGAGTACCGGCCCTTCAAAGGCTTGGCATTGATGGCCGCGCAGGGCCATCACCTGGCTGATCAGGCCGGGATCGCTGAACATGGCGCTCAGGCGCCGCCCGTTCATGCTGAGTTCTTGCATGTGTAGCTTGCGCACCAACCAGCCCAGCGTACGCCAAGAGGCCGCGCCTCCAAACACGGCGTCCGGGTGAATGGTGTCCAGCAGCATCAGCCCCAGCGGTGGATGGCCACGGCGCTGCAGTTCACGCGCGGTTTCCAGCGCACTGACGCCGCCGACCGAAAAGCCGGCCAAAAAAGTAGGCCCGGAGTGGGGGGCTTGGGCCTCAATGGCATCGGCATAGAGGGAGGCAAATTCCTTCATCGTGGCGGGCGGCGGTTCCAATGGTGCTTGCAGCATGAATAACTTGGCCTCGCCTTGCAGCGCGGCGGCGAGATTTTGCAGACGCAAGATGTCACCAAATCCAGAGGCCGCCAGATAGATGACCGGACGCTGTTGGCTGTCAGCCGGGTCGACTTCGTCGAGCGCGGTATCGGCGCTGCCGAGCCCACCGTCGAGGGCTCTCAGCACCTCCGGCCGGGCTGCTGGCAGGCTGAGCGCTTGTGCCAGTTCAGCGATCGTCGGGTGGTCCGCCATCAACTGCAGCGGCAGCGTGCGTCCGAGGCGTTCTTCCATGCTGCCCAGAATGGACAAGGCCGCCAAAGAGTCGCCGCCCAAATCAAAGAAGTTGTCGTGCACGCCGAACATTTTGGGCGGGGGGCTCAAGCCGTTTTCTGCCGCTGGCGTCAGCGCTTGCTGCCAGAGTGCGAACAAAGCGTGCTCCATGGCGGAGTTGGGGGCTTGAGGGCCTGATGAGGCGTGCTGTGTCCGACTTGATTCAGCGCTGGGCAGGGCGGCCAAGTCGATCTTGCCGTTGTCGCTCAGCGGCAGCGTTTCAAGACAGACGACTCGGCTGGGGCGCATATAGTCCGGCAGCTGGCTGCGTAAACCCGCTTGGATCGCGGCTGGATCGAGTGCAATGCCGCCCAGCCAAGCATGCAAAGCCGGGGGCTGGCCGGCGGCCCGAACCAGTTGAACGACCGCCTGGCTGACACCGACCAAGGCCAGACAGGCAGCTTCGACTTCAGCGAGCTCAATGCGATAGCCGCGCAGCTTGACCTGGCGATCGGCCCGGCCGCTGAAATGCAGTCGGCCCGCCATATCAAACCAGCCCCGATCACCGCTGCGGTACAGGCGCGGCTGCGCTAGCCCGGGTAGGGCACTTTGGAAAGGGTCGGGAAAGAAGGCTTGTTCATCCAAGTCAGGGCGGCCCAAATAGCCTCGGGCCAAGGCACCGCCGCCGATAAAGATGTCGCCGACCACGCCATGCGGCAGCACTTGCAGTTGCGGCCCCAAGACGTAGAGACGGGTGTCATCAATCGGCCGCCCGATGGGAAGGTCCGCGTGGGCTGGCGCTGCTGGGGCTGCACCCAACACCTGCACGCCTGGATCAAGCGCAGGCAGGAGGGTGGGGCCGGTATGGAGGCTTTGGCATGCCCAAGCGCTGGCGAAAATGGTCGCTTCGGTCGGGCCATAAACGTTGTAGAGCTGCGCGCCGGTTTCGCGCATGAACCGGTCGGCCAGCGTCGGTGTCAACACATCCCCGCCACAACAAGCCACGCGCAGCTTGAGTGCGGGCGCACCGGGTTCCTCAGAACGGCCACGCCAACCGGCCAGCAGACCCGGCAGCGAGGAGGGTACAAAGGCGCTGAAGGTGGCGCCATGGCGCAGGATGAACTCTGCCAGGCGTTGCGGATGCAAACGTCCCGGTGGCGCCAGCGCAATGCTGGCGCCTTGCGTCAGCGGCAGCAACAATTCAATCAAGGCCGGGTCAAAACTCAGCTGTGTGCCTTGAGCCGAGCGGTCTTCGGCTTGAATCGCCCAGGCTTTGGACAGCCAGGCCAGGCGGCGCGACAAGGCGCCATGCTCGATCATCACGCCTTTGGGTCGACCGCTTGTTCCCGAGGTAAACAAGACATAAGCAAGGTCATCGGCCCCGGCTTTGGCCCAGGACCACAAGGCGGCCGCCTCTGCATGGAGGCGGTCTACGGCGCCTCGGTCTCCCAGTACTTGAAGCTTGGCGTCGAGCGACACATGCAAGCAGCGGCTGTGCAATCTCAGGAGTTCTTGGGGTGCTTTGGGGTCCAATAGCAAGGCCACTGCGCCGCTATCGACCAAGATGCCCGCCAAACGAGCCAGCGGCGCTTGTGGATCCAGGGGCAAGAAGGCAGCGCCCGCCCTGCCAATGGCGAGTACCGCAATCACCATCTCGGGCGAGCGCTCCAGAGCCAAAGCCACGACCTTGTTTCGCGCAGCGCCCAGGGTGCGCAATTGGCCCGCCAGGCTTTCAACCCGCCGCGCCAGCTCGCCATAGCTCATCTGGCCCTCGTTCCAGACCAAAGCGCAACGCTCCGGCCAGAGGGCCGCTTGATGTTCGAAAAGATCGATATAGGGTTGGGGCGCTTCGAGCTGCGCCAGGTCTTTGTGCACGCCATTCACCAAGGCCCAGCGCTCTTCGTCGGGCAGCAGTTCAAAGTCTTCAAGCCTTGTTTCGGGCTGGGTGCTCAGCGCTTGGGCCAGCAGCCAGATCCTGGCGCCCAGCAACTCGGCCTCGCCGGCTTCGAAGCAATTGGCGCTTGCTTCCAGCACCATTTCGGGATCGAGTTGCTTGCCAAAATCACACAAGCTGATGGCGAGTGGATAGCGGGCCAAACCGGCGAAGAGTTGGCGCGACTCGGTCAGTTGGGCTTCACCAAATGGCAAGTCATAGTCTTGCCGTTCAAAGGACAAGAGCACATCCACCAGATGGTCTCTGCCCTCTCGCAGCAAATGCAAACGTTGGCCCAAATCACTGAGTGGATAGCGGGGATGTCGCAAGGCGCCCAGCATTTGCTGACCGACGTGGTGCAACAGGTCCTTGGCCCTTGCCTGGGGCTGAAGTTCGATACGGACCGCCAAGATACCGGCGAACATGCCGGGCGTGCGCATGAAGCGCCGTCCTGAACGGTTCAAGCTGGGCACGCCAATCAGCAGACTGCTGCGTTGCTGAACCCGGCCAAAGTAGAGCGCCAAGGCGGCCAGAAAGCAGGCAAAAGGGCTGCTGCCCAGCGCCTCGGCGGCGGAGCTCATGGCGGCATAGTCGCGGCGATTCAGCTGCAAATGAGCCAGGTGAGCGGCGGGCAGGCTGGGTCTGGCGCTCGCTTCGGGCGAGGCCAGCGGCGTGTGCTTGCTGCCCGGCCCGCGTGCGCAGAAAAGGGCTTGAGGCGGACTGCCGACTTGCTGCAACCAATAGTCTGCGTCCAGGGCAAACTGTGGCGACTCCCGGTAGTTCAGGGAGGCTTGGATGAAGTCCAGATAAGGCGGTGGCGTTCCGGAAGCAGTTTCGCCGGCCAAGTCTGACACTGTGGGTGCCAGGCTTTGGTAGAGATCACTCCAGAGTTGCATCACTTGGCTGCTGCCCCAGCCATCCATGACCAGATGGTGGAATTGAATCGTCAGACCCCACAAGTTGTCACTGGCCTTGAGCAAGATGAAGCGCCAGGGCGGGCGATCATTCAAGGCAATGGGCTCGCGAATGCGCTGCTGCCAATAGGCGCGCATGCTTTGCTGGGGGTCAGGTGTTGACTCGGGGAGTTCCACCAGCGTCAACGGTGGCTCGTAGTGGCGCAGCAGGATTTGCGTGCCGTCAGGCTGCGGCACAAGGCGCAGGGCATCGCAGCGTTCCACCAGCATTTGCAAGGCGCGTTGGAAGCGGCCGAGGTCCAGCGGGCCTCGAAAAAATCCAGCGCCACCGATGTTCAAGTGAGCACTGCCGGGCCACGCACGCTGATCCAACCAAACTTCACGCTGGCTCAGTGACAGCGGGAGGCTGTCGCCTGCGGTCAAGTCCGCTGTTTGAGGATGTCCCATTCGCCGATTTTTTCCATCGCATAGCGGTAGCCGACCTCGGCAATATCGGCACCTCGACCGTAAGCCATGAGGGTAAACTCAGCCACCGGCGGCTCCAGATAATGGTCGGCTTGCGCAATGGTGCGAAAACGTTGGTTCACGCCGCCGACATGAGAGGCGCTGTAGAGGATGTCGGCAATGCCCGGCGAGGCCGGCGCATTCTTGAATGCCATGCGCTTGAAGGTGCTCCAGGTGCTGAGGCGCTCCAACTTGGCATCCGCAAACAAACTCTCCCGCACATCGACATCAATGGCAATGATCAGGCCATTGCCACGGCGTCGCTCTAGCGGCGTGCCCAGCCGCATGCGCATCGGCTGCACTGGAACGTTTTCGAGAATGGCGCCGTCTACCAAGAGCGAGCCCTGATGCAGCACCGGCGGCAGCAAGCCAGCGGGTGAGTTGCTGGCCAAGACGGCTTTCCAAAGCGGGCCACTGTCCAGCACCTGCGTACTGCCCAGGCTCAAATTGCAGGCGGCGGCGAAATAGGGCTTCCACAACTGCTCGATCAATTGATCACCGAACATCGCCTGCAGGTCACGTTCGACGCGCCGACCCCGCACCAGCGAGACCAAGGGCAAGGCGGGCCATTCGCCGCCCGCAGCAAAGCGCTGGGTTTGGCTCAAGATCTGCTGCAAGTCGTGCCCGCAAGCGTATTGCGCCGCGATCAGCGCACCCATGCTGTTGCCGCCGATGAGGTCGACAGGAATTGAGGCTTCATTCAAGGCACGCAAGACGCCCAGATGCGCAAAGCCGCGGGCGCCTCCGCCGCCCAGCACCACGCCGACCGCCGAGCCGGTCAGAAAGCGCGCCAGCCTCTCGGCATCGCGTCGGCGGCTCAGTCTCATCGGGTAGATGCGCTCCAGATCTCGCCCTTGCAGCCAGGGGCCGGGCAAGGTCGGCAAGGCGCGTTGATCTGCATGCAGCAAGGCCAGGTGCTTGCGCTTGAGCGCGTAGCCAGCTTCTTGCGCAAGGCTACGCTCAATAGGCTCCAAGCCCGGCGCGGCGTCCGCGTTCGCAACAAAAATCAGCTGATCGGCCTGGCGAAAGGCACGGCGCGTCCAGGCCAAAGCCTCGGGCTTGGCGCTGGCCTCGTAGACGATGAACTCATGTGCGTCCTCCAGCCGCGCCAACTCGTCGTCAGGAATCGATGTACGCAACAAAACGACGCGTCCTTGGCGCGCCAGGGCCAGGGTCAGTTCGCGCGCCAGTTCGGCCGTGGGAACTTCGGCGTTCAAAGGGATCAAGGCAAAGGTCTGCGCCATGCGGCGCTCGCCCGCTTCGCTGACGTTGCGCAGTCGGTCGTAAACCGCTTTCAGGAAGACCTGCGACAGCTGCAGCGGAAAGCGTTGCAACAGCGCTTCATAGGCCGCTCGGTTCAGCACAGCCAGTGTCGAGTCGCGGACGGCAGTGACGTCTTGAGCGCGGGGCTGGCCCAGAATCAAGCCCAACTCACCGATGCTCTGGCCGGGCTGCACCTGGTTGTACAAGAGGATTTGGCCGGTCTTGTCTTGGCGCGAGACGCGCAAGCCTCCGCTGATGACAAAGACGATGCTGTCTGAGTTTTGGCCTTCGCTGATGATGCGTTCGCCACCGTGCACATGGCGGAGCTCGATGGCCGCCGCCAGGGCCTTCAGAATGCCCTCTTCCAGGCTCCCGAAGACCGAGCTGTCTCTCAAGACCTCGAATACGCGCTGCTGTTGAGCATCGGCGGCTTCTTCATTCATCGCCGCAGTCTAGTCGCAGGCCTAAAAAAAAGCAGGCCCGTGTTTTCCAACACGGGCCTGCTTTGTGAAGCGCAAGCCTGGATGGCGCTTGCGCTTGATCTCAGTTCTGAAACATCAGTTCGGCACCAGGGCAGAGCCCAGGGCTTGCACCGCTTCGTCCAGCTTGGAAGCAGCCAGGGCCTTGCACTGTTCGATCGAGGCGTTGGCTTGCTGGCCAAAGGTGGTGGCGCTCTTGGCCGGCTTGAACAGCAATTCCTTGCCGCTGACCGGCAGCATCAGGGTGCGAGCGGTGATGACGCAGGTCTTGGAAGCGTCAATGCCGCCTTCCACTTGGCTCAGGAAGCCCCATTTTTTGGCCGGGTAGAGCTTGACGAACTTGGCCGAAGGAGCCTTCAACCAAATGCCTTCGGCGGTCGCTTGATCCATCCAAGGAGCGGTCGAATGGTCGGTGATGATGTACTTGGCGGGAGCAGCCAGGGCCAGGGAGGCGCAGGGCAGCAGCATGACAGCGATCAGCTTGGAGATTTTCATGGAATTCTTTCGACCAATGGATATTCTGGAGCACTCGACCGGGCACGGCCGATCGGCGGCATTGTAGAGACTCGCTGAGCGCCAAACCTAACTCAGTCGCAGGCGGACTACTGGAGAAAACCCTAGTTTTTACCCGCGTCAGTTGAATTCCCGAGGCCGCTTCAGCTCAGCAGCCAGCTGCTGATCCTGAAGGTTAGGAAGGAGGCCAAGTACGCCAGGCCGAACAAATAGCTGGCCATCAGCAGCGGCATTTTCAGCCCGCCGGTTTCACGCTTCACCGCGGCCAGAGTGGCCAGGCATTGCGGTGCGAAGACAAACCAAGCCAGCAGCGAGAGCGCCGTTGGCAGGCTCCAGCTCTCGGCAATCAAGGGCGCCAAGGCTTGCGCTGTGTCCTCAGCCGTGGAGGACAAGGCGTAGACCGTCCCCAAGGCGCTGATGGCGATCTCGCGGGCGGCAAGACCTGGCACCAGCGCGAGGCTGATTTGCCAGTTGAAGCCGATGGGCTCAAACACATGGGCCAGCGCACGACCCAGCATGCCGGCAAAGCTGTGTTCTATGGCCAAGCCACTGGCGCCGGGCGGTGGTGCCGGGAAGCTCGACAAGGCCCAGAGCAAGAGCGTCAACACCAAGATGATGCCGCCGACGCGTTTCAGAAAGATCTCGGCGCGCTGCCAAAGTCCGATCAGCACATTGCGAGGGTTGGGCCAGTGGTAGCTGGGCAGCTCCATCATCAGCGGACGCACTTGTTGGCGACTGGTGAAACGCTTGAGCACCCAGGCCACCGCCAGAGCACCGACGATGCCGGCCAAGTAAAGCCCGAACAGCACCAAGCCTTGCAAAGAAAGCCCGCCCCAAACCTCCCGCTGTGGGATGAAGGCGCCGATCAACAGTGCGTACACCGGCAGGCGGGCCGAACAGGTCATCAGTGGCGCGATCATCAGGGTGACCAAACGGTCGCGGGAATTGGCGATGCTGCGAGTCGCCATGATGCCGGGGATGGCGCAGGCAAAGCTCGACAGCAAGGGAATGAAGCTGCGGCCAGACAAACCGACACTGCCCATCAAACGGTCAAGCAAGAAGGCAGCGCGCGGCAGGTAGCCGGATTCCTCCAACACCAGGATGAAGAAGAACAGGATCAGAATCTGCGGCAGGAACACCAGCACGCCGCCGACGCCAGCGATCAGCCCGTCAACGACCAGGCTGCGCAGGTGGCCTTCGGGCAGCAGCGGGCCGACTTGCTGACCCAGCCAAGCCATGCTGGACTCGATCATCTCCTTGGGGGTTTCGGCCCAGCTGAACACAGCCTGGAACAAGAGGAAGAGTATTGCCGCCATGATCAGCGGCCCGAGCAGCGGATGCAACAACACCCGGTCCACGCGGTCGCTCGGCAGGTGCGGCAATTGCCGGTCCAGATTCAAGCTCTGCAAGATCTGCTTCACCACCGCGTGATCGGTGTCGGGCTGGCTGTCCAAATTCAGATCGGGCAGGGCTTGAGTTGCCGGCGCCCAGACTTCGCGTTGGTCCAGCAAAGCCTTCAACTCGTCGATGCCTTCGCCGCGAGTGGCGACTGTGCGCACGACCGGCACGCCCAACGCGTCGGAGAGCTGCTCGGTGTTGATCTCAATCCCGCGCTTGGCTGCAAGGTCTGCCATGTTCAACACCACGACGCAGGGCAGGCTCAGGCGTTTGACGGCCAACACCAGGCGCAAGGTGCGACGCAGATTGGTGGCATCCAGCACGCAGACCACCAAGTCAGGGCGCTTCTCACCGCGCGCGCGCCCGGCCAGCACATCGCAGGTCACGCGTTCATCTGGCGACCTGGGGTGCAGACTGTAAGTGCCTGGCAGATCGAGCAGGCGCAAAGCCCGACCCGCGGCGCTGTGCAGGCGCCCCTCTTTGCGCTCGACCGTGACGCCGGCGTAGTTGGCCACCTTTTGATGGCTGCCGGTCAGGCGGTTGAAGAGGGCGGTCTTGCCGCAGTTCGGGTTGCCCACCAGAGCCAACAAGGGACCGCTGGGATGCACATGAATCACCGACTCACGCATGCAGAGGCTCCCCTGCGTCGATGCGGCCAACCGCCACACATTCGGCTTCTGCGCGGCGCAGCGCGAAGGTGGATTGCCCGATGCGCACCACCAAGGGGTCTGCGCCGGGTTGACCGCGCGCCATCACCCGCACCGCCTCGCCTGGCAAAAAACCGATCTCTTCCAACCACGCCGACCATTCGGGCGCGTGCTGGGGCGCAGTGATGCTGAGGACTTGCAGTGGCTCGCCAAGGGCGGCTTGAGCCAGATTGCCAGGGGAATCGGTCTTCATGGACAGGGGCGCTCGGGGAACTCGGCCTAGAACAGACATTGCCGAGTGGGGTGGCTTCAATCGAGAATGATTCTCATTGTATTCTGATTGAGCGCTGCCGTGCGGGCCGTTGTCGTCTTCAGTCTTGCGAGAACAATTGCTGATGCAGTTGCTGGCGGATTTCACCCAGGTATTCGCTCACCAGTCCGCTGCTGCCTTCCTCGCTGGTGTCTCGACTCAGCAATTGCTGGGCACGCCAGAGCCCCAAGGTGGCGCAGTTGGCTTTCAGACTGTTTAACTTTTGCCGCAGGCCGCTGCTGACGGGCGCTTTGGGTCCGGCACCCTCGGCCAATTCCGCCAGCAGTTGGCCAATCTGGTTTTGCAGGCCGCTCAGATAGGCTCGGTAGCGGTCTTGGGGGAGTTTCAGGCGGGCCATGGTGAGCGCGGGCCGCTCCATGGTCTTGCTGGCGGCCAGTAACAAGAGCTTGCTGAGTCGGTTGCGAGCGTCTTGTTGGCTGAAGGGCTTGACCAGATAGCCACTCACGCCCAGTTGCACCGCCTCTTGAATGGCGGCCGCTTCGTTCACCATGGAGACCAGCACAAAGGGCAGGTCTTTGCAGCCTGGATGGGCGCGCACTTTTTGCAGCAGGTCCAGTCCCGACATGCCGGGCATGCGAATGTCGCAGCACACCATCATCGGCGGCACCGCCTGGCCGCTGATCTGTTGCCATGCTTCTTCGCCATTGCTGGCCTCGGCAATGCGGTAGTTGCCGCACTCAGCGATGGCATCGATCAAGGCCATGCGCGTCACCTTCTCATCATCCACCACCAAGACTTTCAAGCCTGGCCCTCCGCGTCTGGGTTGATGTCGAGGCTGCTGAGCAACTCGTTCTTGAGCAGTTCAAAGCTCTCGATGAACTCGGCTTCGTCTTCGTTGTCGGCCATGCGCTCCAGCCAGTCACTCAGCTCATAGGCCTGGCCCTCGGGTGCGATAAAGGCCAAACAACCTTTGATGCCATGGGCCAATATGGCCGCGGCCGGCCAATCCTGGGCAGCCACCGCAGCTTCGATCTCGCGGTAGCGCAAGGGGGCCTGAGCGCGAAAGGCTTGCAGCATTTGCTCTCTGAGTTCGATGACGCGCTGGGCGCGCCCCGGTTTCGGCGCGACGGACTCAGGCGCAGCCGGTGTCGCTAGGGTCTCGGTCACCGGGCCCAGGTCCAGCAAGGCATCGAGTCCGGCCAGATCGGCGGCGCCGGCCGCGTCCACAGGCGCTTTGGGCTTGAGCATCAGGCCTTGCGCTTTGCGCTGCTCGATCACTCGGCTGAGCGCGTGGTGCAGGGCCACTTCATCCACCGGCTTGCGCAGGAAGTCGCTCATGCCCACCGCCAGGAACTTGGAGCGGTCCAGCTCGGAGGCATTGGCGGTGAGGGCAATGATGGGGATGTCACGCTCCGCGAAAACCCAGTCGCCCCAGAAGCCGGCGCGGATATGTTGGGTCGCTTCCAATCCGTCCATGATCGGCATTCGCCCGTCCATCAGAATCAGGTCGAAGCTTTCCTGGGTCAGCGCTTCCAGGGCCTTCTCGCCATTGCTGACCACGGTGAAAGTGTGGCCCATATCGCTGAGCACGGCCTTGATGATCAGTTGATTGGTTTCAGCGTCTTCGGCAACCAGCACATGCAACTGATGGTCATGAGCTTGCAAATCTTCAACAGGTTGCTCGATCGGTTGCTGACCCGGCAGCAAGGGGAGGTCAAAGTAGAAGATGCTGCCGCTGCCGACCGTGCTGTGCATGCCAATGCGGCCACCCATCAATTCGACCAGTTGTTTGCAGATGGACAAACCCAATCCGGTGCCGCCGAAATTGCGGGTGGTGGACATATCGGCCTGCTCGAACTTCTGGAACATGCGGCCCTGAGCTTCTTCGCTGATGCCGATGCCGGAGTCTTGCACCGCGAAATGCACCCAGAGTGAGTGCTCGTCTGCTGAGACGGCGGAGGTCTGTGTCGGCAGGGTGGCGGCCATGTCTTGGGGCGACTGCAGTCGCACGTTCACGCTCACGCCCCCCTGCTCGGTGAACTTGATGGCGTTGCCTACCAGGTTGAGCAGCACCTGACGCAGGCGGGTCGGGTCGCCTTTCAGGAACAAGGGCAGGCGCGGATCCACATGCAAGGCAAAGCCAATGCTCTTTTGCTCGGCACGCTCTTGCAGCAATTCCATGGCATCGTCCAGCAGCGGGTGCAAGGCAAAGTCCACGCTTTCCAGACTCAGCTTGCCGGCCTCGATCTTGGAGCCATCCAGCAAATCATTGACGATCTGCAGCAGCGCATTGGCGTTCTTGCAGGCTAGTTCCACCCTCTCACGCACTGTCGACTCCATTTGCCCGCGCAGGCTGAGTTTGAGCATGCCCAAGATACCGGCCATCGGCGTGCGCAACTCGTGGCTCATCAAGGCCAAAAAGGCGCTCTTGGTGGTGGAGGCTTGTTCGGCCGCTTCTTTCAAGGCCAGCAGGCGGCGGTTGTTGTCTTCCAGCAGGCCGTCGCGTTTGACGATTTGATCGAGCATGTGGTTGAACACGATGCTGAGATCACCCACCTCGTCATTGGCAACCAGGGCGGCTCTCACGGTGAAGCGTTCTTGCTGGGCCACCTCATCCATCACTTGCTTGAGTCCGGCGAGGGGCTGCAAGGCGCGGTGCAGGAAGCGCCGCGCCGCCAAGGCCGCCACGATGCCAGAGATGCCCAGCGCCAGCATCAAGGAGACACCGAAGCGCAGCACCGATCGCCACATCGGCGTCAGGTCAATCTTGGCGACCACCCGGCCGACTTCTTCATGCGATAGCAGCACCGGCGTGCTGATCAGCAGCGACCGGTCGAAATAGGCCGAGGTGGGCAAGCGCTTGAGCGCATCTGCAGACAAGGGCTCTTGCAAATCATCCAGGTGGCGGGCCATGGTCGACCCGTCCGAGCGCAGGATGTAGGCCGCCTGCAAGCCGGGGTAAATGCTGGTCGCGCGCAGAATTTCATTGGCCGCTTTGGCGTCATCAAAAACCAAAGGCGAGGCAGCTTGAACTGCCAAAGTATTGAGCCAAGCCTGGCTGCCTTCACTGACGGCGGCCCTCTGGCTCAGCACTTCTTGGCTGCTGATCAGAACCAGCGCAATCAAGAGCGCCGCGCCCATGGCCGCCGCAAGAATGCGTTCCAGGCGGCTGACCAAGGACAGGCGAGGGCGGCCGACTTGCGGGCTCAGTTCGTCGGATGACGGGCCGCTGAAGGCGGGAGAGGTGCTCACAGATGCTGGACGCCGGATTTCAGTTTCAAAGGATGGGCTTAGTTGGTGCTACGGGCCAATTGCAAAACCTTGGATGACAAGTTGATGCCTTGCTTTTTGACGCGTTGAACGTTGACGTCAAACACCAGTCGGTTGCCGTCCACGGTCAACATTATTGCGGCAGTGGAGGCCAAAGGAGAGTCGGTCACCGTCAGCACCGGTGCGTCACCGATCGAGCTTTGAATCGACTGCATATTTGGCGCCTCTCGCTCGGTAACGAAGAGCAGATGGCATTTTTTGATGCCGGGCAAATGGTTCAAACGTTGCACGCTCAGGCGCCGGCCGTTGACATTCTTGCCCTCCAAATTGGACAGGGCGCTCCCAAAGTTGTCTTGACCAAAGACGCAGAGATTGAGCCCCTCGCGAGGTGTGTTCGGCGCGCTTGAGTCAGGATTCGGCCATTCCGTGAACACCATGAAGTTGTACAAATAGGTGGCCTTCATGACGTACTCAGGGACCGGCGGCGCCGTCGCCTGAGCCTGGGATGGCGCGGGCAAGCCGCCTCCCAAGCTCAGCAATCCGGCGATGAGGAGACCGGGCATCTTCATGCCTATCTCCAGAAGTCCAGACTGAGTTGCAGCCAGAAGGTCCGGCCATCCATTTCCATGGTGTCAAGCACCGCGCCCGTGTCCGAATAACGTGGGTCGGCCGCGGGCACCTCGTAGCGACGATTCAGCGCATTCTTGACGCTCAGCACGGCGCCAATGCCATACCAGGTGCGCGACGAGGTCAGTGACAGGTTGAGCAAGCTCACGCCGCCAATCGGACGTCCTTCGCGAACCAGAACGCGGTTGTCATCGCGGAGTTCTTGAGTGGAGCGTGCGCCGATGTATTGAGCTTCCAGTCCAAAACGCGCAGCGTTCTCCAAGATCGGCCAGCTCATATTGAACTTGGCCAGCCCGCGCGGGGAATTGGCCAGACGTTTGCCTTCCACATCGGTCGCCGATTGCATGGCCGCGCTGGCCCGCAACTTCACCTCATCGCTCCAGCTATGGTCCAGTTGAACTTCCAGGCCTCGCGTCTTGCTTTGGCCATTGAACAGTCGCTCGCCCGTTGATGACGATCGATAGCTTTGGTCAGACAAACGGTAGTCGTAGATCGAACTGGTGAAACGCAGCGTTGGCGTCAAGTCATACAGCAAAACCAATTCAGCAGCGGCCACTTGCTCTGGTTTGAACAATGAAGACGGAATCGGCGTGTTGACCTCGTAAGGATTGGGCAGGCGGAAGGCCTGGCTGTACGAGGCTTTGAGCGTGGTCTGTGCGTCCGGGGTGTAAACCAAGGCCAGGCGCGGACTGACAGCGGCCTTTTTGGCATAGCTCAAGCAAGGCGCGGTGGTGCAGTCGATGGCGTCGGGCTTGTCGTAGCGAATGCCGATATTCGCCGTCAAATGCTCGCTGAGCAGGAATTCATCGGTGGCGTACAAGCTGTAGGTCTTGTTGCTGTACGGCGACTTGAAGTATTCGAACTGTTCCTTGTGCTGCGCGTCCAAGGCAACGGCACGGACTTCTTGTTGGTAGTCATCGCGGAATTCAAGACCAAAGATCAGGGTGTGATCTTTCAAGCCTGTGTAAGCAAACTTCTGGTCTAAGCCCCACCATTTGCCGTGAGTCTTGTTCTGTCGAAAGAACTCGTTAGGGTCGGGGGAGCCGTATTCCCGCAGGGTTAAGTCTTCGTAGTGGCCGAAGTACAAGCGAGACACCGACTTCAGGCCACTAAAGACATTGAAGTCGTACTGGGCGCTGGCATGGGTCGAAGCGTCGTTCAACTCATAGGCCCGGTTGAAGGCGTTCTCTTTTTTCGGAATCGGAGCCGCCTTGGTGCGAGAGGCTTTGGCCAATTGCAGGCTCAGGCCTTCGAACTCCAGCTTGGCAAAAAAGCGCTGGCTGCGCTCGAAGTCCTGTCCAACTGCCAGCCCTTTGTTTTGACCGATTTGGTCAAAGTAGGGGAAGTAAAGCGTCTGGCCATCGCTACGCTGGCGCGAGGCCGAGGCTAAGAAATTGCTGCCGTTGTCCAGTCGCTTGCCGACCGTGACTCGCTGCTTTTGTCCTCCAAAGCTGGCGGCCTCCGTGGCGATTTGGGCCGCGTTGAAGTCACTGCCTTTTTTGGTAATGACGTTGATGATGCCCAGCATGGCATTGTTGCCATAGGTAACCGAACCGGTGCCGGGCACGTACTCCACTCGATCGATCAACTCCAGGTCGAGCAGGCCGGAGTTGTCGATATAGGCTTGGTTGTAGATATTGTCTTGGACCGAGTTGCCGTCCACCAGCATCATGATCCGGCCGATGTAGTCGCCCGGCGCGCCAAACCCGCGTCCACCCAGATACTCATAGCGACGGTCATAGGTGGTGTAGAGGCCACGCATGCCGTTGATCACATCGGCCAGAGTGCGGTAACCAAAGGTTCGGATATCGTCGGCGGTGACGATGGCCACCGCAGAGGGGGAGTCGCTGACTTGCTTGGCCAGCTTCGAGGCCGTGATGACGCTGGTTTGCGTCAGCCTCTCAAAAGGGATGGCGGTCAGGTCGTTGCCGTTGCTGTCTTCGTGCGCGACAGCCACACCCAAGCCGGCCCAAGCAGACAAGGCCAGCAGCGCCAGGCTCCAGGCGCCTGTTTGAGCCAGCTTGTGGCAGGGTTTGAATTCCATCGTCATCTCAATCGGGTCAATGTTGCAAGAATGGAAAGTGCTGCCTCGCCGCTTTCACCCTTGCAATCCCGCTTTTCGCTGTGCGGGAGTATCTGCCTTGGGCTGCATGCCATGACGAGCGAAGACGCTGATTCCTGTTCTTTCGTGAATTTCTAGGCGTAGCGGCCCGAGGGGCTTGCCTGGATCAAGCCTGCGTGTCGTTGCCTCGCTTTTAGTGCGCGTCGACTTTACTTGATCCGCTGGGTGGCCCTGCTTGGGGTTCTTGTCCTTGGGGCGCAAGGACTTGCCAGGGATGCCTCTGTCTTGACTCCTGCGGGCGCTTGGCCCCCACCGACTCAAGCGCAGGCCTCAGGCCTGACTAGGCGGCTTCAATCCATTGTCCAATGATGGTAATCGCTTAAAAAAGACGCCAATTGATGCAAAAACGCTGCGCGCAAACGTTTAGCGTTTTCCATTGCCTGTCGATACACTTGAATTTCTTACAATGCTGGATCGCCAACGGGCGGGATCCTCGGGTCTCGTCCGCCTTCACTCTTTGCTGCCACCTCATTTAGCCATGACGATTGCCATCTCGCCGTTTGCTCGCGCCGCTGCTCCGAAGCGTGGTACGCCCTGGGTTTCTTCGCCGCTGGCGCTCGCCCTGCTGGTTTTGTCGGCCTCGGCCTTTGCGCAAAGCAAGCCGGCGGTCATCTTCGATATGGGCGGCAAGTTCGACAAGTCTTTCAATGAGTCGGCCTACCGCGGCGTGGAGCGCTGGAAGCAAGAAAGCGGCAAGCCTTACCTCGAATTCGAAATCAGCAACGACACGCAGCGGGTGCAGGCCATTCGCCGCATGGCCGAGCGTGGCGCCAGTCCTATCATCAGCGTCGGCTTCGCCCAAGCTTCGGCCCTGGAACAAGTGGCCAAGGAATTCCCCAAGACGCAGTTCGCCATCGTGGACGCCGAGGTGAAGCTGCCCAATGTGCAGTCGCTCTTGTTCAAGGAGCATGAAGGCAGTTATTTGGTCGGAGCCATGGCGGTGCTGGTCAGCAAGACCGGCAAGGTCGGCTTTGTCGGCGGCATGGACATCCCCTTGATCCGCAAATTCCAATGCGGCTACGAACAAGGCGCCAAGGCTACCAACCCTAAGGTTGAGGTCTTCTCCAATATGACCGGCACCACCTCCAGCGCCTGGAACGACCCCACCCGTGGTGGTGAGTTGGCCAAGGCTCAGTTTGCCAAGGGCTCAGACGTGGTCTTTGCCGCCGCCGGCGGCACCGGTTCTGGCGTCTATCAGGCCGCCAAGGACGCAGGCCGTCTGGCCATCGGTGTGGACAGCAATCAAAACCATCTGCAGCCCGGCACCATGCTGACCTCCATGGTCAAGAACGTCGATGTGGCGGTCTACAACGTGCTCAAGGGCTGGAAGGCCGGCACCACGGTCTTGGGCCTGAAGGAAGGCGGCGTGGAGTACGCGCTGGACCAGCACAATGCCAAGCTGGTGACGCCTGCGCTCAAGAGCAAGGTCGAGGCCATCAAGGCCGACATCATCTCTGGCAAGGTCAAGGTGGCCGACTTTATGGCCGATGGCGCCTGCAAGTACTGAACTCGCTTCCGACAAAAATTCTCCATTCATCATGAAGCAAGTTGTGCAGGGCGCTGGGCCTGACGCGGCGCCCGGCTCGGGGCGGCCTGCCGTTCAGTTGTGTGCCATCTCCAAACGATTCGGCGCGGTGCAGGCCAACCGCGAGGTCAGCTTGAGCGTGGCCGCGGCCAGCGTGCATGGTTTGGTGGGCGAGAACGGTGCTGGCAAGAGCACCTTGATGGCCATTCTCTATGGCTATTACCAGGCAGATGCCGGCCATATCGAAATCGACGGCCAGCGCGTGGAGATCGCCAATTCGCAGCAGGCCATTGCGCTGGGCCTGGGCATGGTGCATCAGCATTTCATGCTGGTCGACACCCTCAGCTGCCTGGATAACGTGATGCTGGGCGCCGAGCCCGCCTTCTTCTTGAATGCGGCCAAGCGCAGCGTGCGCGCCAAGCTTGAGGCCTTGATGCAAGACACCGGTCTGCATGTGCGGCTGGATGCCTTGGTGGGCGACTTGCCGGTGGGTGAGTTACAGCGTCTGGAGATCCTGAAGGCGCTTTACCGTGGCGCCAAGATCTTGATCTTGGACGAGCCCACGGCGGTGTTGACGCCGCAAGAAACCCTGCAACTGTTCGAGACCCTGCGTCGCTTGAAGGCGCGCGGCACCACCATCATCTTGATCACCCACAAGCTCAAGGAAGTGATGGCCTTGTGCGATGAGGTCACGGTGATGCGGGCCGGCCAGGTGGTGCAGACCCGTGCCATCGCGGACACCAGCCCGGAAGATTTGGCCGAGGCCATGGTCGGACGCAAGGTCAATTTGGGTCGCAAGGCCGGGACAAAAGCTGCCCAAGCTGAGGTCCGCTTGCGGTCCGAAGGCCTCAGTCTGCGCGCCGCTAACGGCGTGCCCTTGCTGACTGACTTGGGCTTCAGCCTGCATGCCGGTGAGATCGTCGGCGTGGCCGGCGTATCGGGCAATGGCCAGAGCGAGTTGTTGGAGGTCTTGTCCGGCATGTTGGCACCGGATGCTGGGCGCCTGCACTTGGGCGAGACCGTGTTTGACGCGGCTACGGGGGACTGGTTGAACCCGAAGCGCGCGCGCGAGCTGAAGCTGGCCCATGTGCCGGAAGACCGCCATGCCTGCGCCATGGTGATGGGCTTCCCGGCCTGGGAAACCGCCGTGCTGGGCTATCAAGACCAGGCCCAGTACCGCAGCGGTCCTGCAGGTCTGGGCATGAATCAAGCCTTGATGCGCGAGCAAACGGCGCAAATGCAAGAGCGCTTTGATGTGCGGCCGCGCAATGTGGAACTGGGCTCCTCCAAGTTCTCGGGCGGCAATCAGCAAAAGCTGGTGATGGCGCGTGAGATCGGCCAGGCGCCGCGAGTCTTGCTGGTCGGCCAGCCGACGCGTGGTGTGGATATTGGCGCCATCGAGTTCATCCACAACCAGTTGCGCGCGATGCGAGACGCCGGTTGCGCGGTGCTGGTGGTCAGCAGTGAGCTGGATGAAATCTTGGCCTTGGCCGATCGGGTCATTGTGATGAACGGCGGCCGTATCACCGGTGAATTGGCGATTGAGGCCTGTGACGAGAAAACATTGGGAATGATGATGGCAGCGCAAACGACAGCGCAAACGTCAGCGCAAACGGCAGCAACGGGAGTGCAAGCATGAGCAGCGGTCAAGCCATCGTCTTGCCGCGCTGGATCGATGTCGGCCTTTTGCCGCTGTGGAATCTTTTGGTGGCCCTGGCCGTGGCCGGCGGTGTGGTGCTGGCCATCGGACAAAGCCCGGCGCAGGCCCTGAGTGTCTTGCTGGAAGGCGCATTGGGCAGCTCGCGTGGCATCGGCTACACGCTGTACTACGCCACCACCTTTATCTTCACCGGCCTGGCGGTGGCGGTGGCCTATCACGGCGGCCTCTTCAATATTGGCGGCGAGGGTCAGGCGACGCTGGGCGGCATTGGTTTGGGGCTGTTGGCGCTGGCCTTGGGGCCGCGTTTGCCGGCCGCTGTTTTGTTGCCGCTTTTGGTCGTGGCCGCCGCCTTGTTCGGCATGGCCTGGGCCTTGGTGCCGGCGGCCCTGCAAGCCTGGCGCGGCAGCCATGTGGTGATCACCACCATCATGTTCAATTTCCTGGCGGCCAGCCTGAATGTCTATTTGCTGGTCAACTGGCTGCGGCCCAAGGGCTCGATGTCGGTGGAGAGCGTGAATTTCGCCGACTCGGCTCGTATGCCGGGCCTGCATGAGATCGCCGCCAAGTTCGGTTATGAGTTGCCCTCGTCGCCGCTCAATCTGAGTCTCTTGTTGGCCTTGCTGGCTTGCTTGTTTGTGTACTGGTTTCTGTGGAAGAGCGGGGCGGGCTATGCCTTGCGTGCGGTCGGCAGCGCGCCACGGGCCGCCCATTACGCTGGCATCAAGCCGCGCATGCAGGTGCTGGTCGCCATGGGCTTGTCGGGAGCCTTGGCTGGCTTGGTGGCAGTCAATGAAATTTCCGGTGTGCAGGGCAAGCTGACCCTGGACTTTGTGGCCGGTGCTGGCTTTACCGGCATCGCCGTGGCCTTGATGGGCCGCAACCATCCGGTCGGCATCATCCTGGCGTCTTTGCTGTTCGGTGTGCTGTACCAAGGGGGCGTCGAGGTTTCCTTTGAGTTGCCCGGCTTCAGTCGTGAAATGGTGGTGACGGCCCAGGGCCTGATCGTGCTGTTCGCCGGCGCCATGGCCAGCGTCAGTGCGCCGACGTTTGCGCGGCTGTACGCGCTCATCGCCACAAAGAAGAAGGAGGCCCGCCATGGATGAAGTCATGATCGGCTCGGTGCTGGCTTCAACGCTGCGCGTCAGCACGCCGCTGCTGCTCTGCGCGCTGGCCGGCCTGGTCAGCGAACGTTCGGGCGTGGTGGACATCGGTCTGGAAGGCAAGATGCTGTTTGCCGCGTTTGCTGCGGCTGCCGCTGCCAGCGTGGCGCATTCCACGGGCTTGGGCGTTTTGGCCGCTGTGGGCGTGGCCTGTTTGATGTCGCTGATCCATGGCTATGCCTGCGTCACGCATCGCGGGGACCAGGTGGTGTCCGGTGTGGCCTTGAATATGGTGGCGGCGGGCTTGACCGTCGTTTTGGGCATTGCCTGGTTCGCCCAGGGCGGGCAGACCCCGCCGGTGGCCGCCGATGTGCGCTTGACCGGCTTGATCCCGGCCTGGAGTGAGTTGGACGCCGCTGTGGCTGATCTGGGGCCTTGGCTCGGCGCCGTTGTGGGCCATGGCTTGCTGAGCCACAACCTGCTGGTCTATTTGGCCTTTGCCTTGGTGGCGGGCGTTTGGTTCTTTCTGGAGCGCACCAAGCCGGGCCTGCGCCTGCGCGCCGTTGGCGAGAACCCGGCCATGGTGGACGCAGCGGGCCTGTCCGTGCCGCGCTTGCGTTATGCCGCTTTGATGATCAATGGGCTGCTGTGCGGTTTGGCGGGTAGCTATCTGGTGCTGGCGCAAAACGCGGCCTTCTCCCCGAATATGACGGCTGGTCGGGGCTATATCGCCCTGGCTGCGATGATCTTCGGAAAGTGGAAGCCGGTGCCGACGATGTTGGCCTGCCTCTTGTTCGGATTCTTGGATGCAGTGGCGATTCGCATGCAAGGCGCAGTCATCCCCGGCATTGGCGAAGTGCCGGTGCAGCTGATCCAGGCCTTGCCGTATTTGCTGACTGTTGTTTTGCTGGCTGGTTTCATCGGCCAAGCGCTGGCGCCCAAGGCCTTGGGGCGCCCCTATGTCAAAGAACGTTGAAGACAAGAACATAGGACGCCGGATGACACTCAGCCCCGACCTGATGCAGCAACTGCTGCAGGCTTCGCTCGCCGCGCGTGTGCATTCGCATTCGCCGTATTCCGGCTATGCCGTTGGTGCGGCCGTGCTGGACGAGCAGGGGCGCATCCATGTGGGTGCGAATATCGAGAACGCCGCCTATCCACAAGGCTGGTGTGCCGAAGCCACGGCGCTCAGTGCCATGATCATGGCCGGCGGGCGCCGCGCCCAGGCGGTGCTGGTGACGGGCCCTGGCCCCGAGATCATCACGCCCTGCGGCGGCTGCCGACAAAAGCTGCGCGAGTTCGCAGGACAAGAGCTTGTCATCATTGCCAGCGATCCTTCGGGGATTCGCCAACAGTGGACCCTGGGCGAATTGCTGCCTTTCAGCTTCGGCCCCGAGCATCTGAGCCACAAGGCTTGATGCGTTTTGAAGAGTCATCTCAGTTTCAGTGGAGTTTAGAAAAATGATCAATCACGCCATCCTCAATCCCGCCATCGCCAGCACCGTGGCCAAGCTGAACGAGTTGTTCGGTGCCGCACCGGCGGTGGCCGTGGTCCTGGGCTCCGGCTGGGCCGGCGCGGTCAGCCTGGTGCAAGACGCCAAGCATCTGTCATACGCCGAATTGCCGGCCTTCCCGCAACCCAAGGTGGAAGGGCATGTCAACGAAATCGTCGTCGGCACCATTGGCGCGCAGCGCGTGGTGATGTTGCGCGGCCGCGCACACACCTATGAAAGCGGTGAATGCACTGGCATGGCCGGCGCCTTGCGCAGCTTGAAGGGCTGGGGCGTGCAGGTGCTGCTGCAGACCAATGCTTCGGGCTCCTTGCGCAGCCATATGGCGCCGGGCAGCCTGATGCTGATCAGCGACCACATCAATGCGCCGCAGCGCTCGCCCCTGGTGGGCGAGCCCGGCAGCGAGCGTTTTGTCGACATGAGCTGCGCCTACGACTTGGAGCTGCGCCAGCACGCCAAGAAGGTGGCTCAGTCGCAAAACCTGATGCTGGGCGAGGGCGTGTACTGCTGGGCTCTGGGCCCACAGTTTGAGACCCCGGCCGAGATCCGCATGTTCGCTGCCTGGGGCGCCGACGCGGTGGGCATGAGCACCGTGCCCGAGACGATTCTGGCCCGCCACGCCGGCCTGCGCGTCATGGGCCTGGCCTTGATGACCAATATGGCCGCCGGCCTTTCGGCCGAGGCGCTGACCCATGCGCTGACGCTGCAGCAGGCGCAGCTGTCGGGCGAGCGCGCAGCGGGCTTCCTGGGCGCCGTGGTGGCCGGTCTGGCCGAACTGCCTTCACTGCAAGCGGGGGCATGATGAACGAGCTGAAACACGCCGCGCAGTTGGCGCTGCAATGCCTGGATCTGACCAGCCTGAACGAAGCCGATACCGCCGCCGACATCGAGGCCCTGTGTGCCCGCGCCCAAACGCCGTTTGGCCCGGTGGCCGCGGTCTGCGTCTGGCCGCGCTTTGTGGCGCAGGCGCGCGCTGCTTTGCCGGCGACCATCCGTGTCGCGGCGGTTGCCAATTTCCCCGCCGGGGAGTTGGACCTGAACCGCACGCTGGCCGAGGTGCAAGAGATTGCCACCGCCGGCGGTGATGAGGTCGACGTGGTCTTGCCTTACCGCGCCTTGATGCAAGGGCAAAGCGTCGAGTGCGCCGAGTTCTTGGCCGAGGTGCGCCACGCCACCCGGCCGCTGACGCTGAAGGTCATCATCGAAAGCGGTGAACTGGCCAGCAGCGAGTTGATCGCTCAGGGTGCGCGTCTGGCCTTGATGGCGGGCGCCGATTTCGTCAAGACCAGCACCGGCAAGAGCAAGGTCTCGGCCACGCCCAAGGCGGCCGGCCTGATCCTGCGTGAAATCGCGGTGAGCGGTTTCAGCGCCGCCGGCTTCAAAGCCTCGGGCGGCATCCGCACCGTGGCCGATGCGCAGGTTTATCTGCAACTGGCCGAGCAGCATCTGGGCGCAGCCGCCCTGAACTCGCGCCGCTTGCGCTTTGGCGCCAGCGCTTTGCTGGGTGATATCGAAGCTATCTTGTCCGGCGCGCACGCGGTGGTGACCGACGCCGCCTACTGATCGCCTCGATGCTGGCTCAGGAAATCATTCGCGCCAAGCGCGACGGTCAAGTCTTGGGTGAACCCCAGATCCAGGTCTTTGTACGCGGCCTGGTCGATGGCAGTTGGAGCGAGGCGCAGATCGCTGCCCTGGCCATGGCGGTGTTCCAGCGCGGCATGGGGCGCGATGAGTGCGTGCAGTTGACGCTCGCCATGATGCTGTCCGGCCGCACCATGAGCTGGCCCGAGTTGCCCGGCCCGGTGCTGGACAAGCATTCCAGCGGCGGCGTGGGTGACAAGGTCAGCCTGATGCTGGCGCCACTGGTGGCGGCCTTCGGCGGCTATGTGCCGATGATCTCGGGCCGGGGCCTCGGCCACACCGGCGGCACCCGCGATAAGTTCGACGCCATCCCCGGCTACAAGGGCACGCCCTCGCCCGAACTCTTGAACCGCGTGGTGCGCGAGGTCGGCTGCGCGGTGATCGGTCAGACCGGCGATTTGGCCCCAGCCGATGGGCGTCTCTATGCGATTCGCGACGTGACCGCCACGGTCGAGAACGTGCAGCTGATCACCGCCAGCATCTTGTCCAAGAAGCTGGCCGCCGGCCTGCAAGGCCTGGTGATGGACGTCAAATGCGGCAATGGTGCTTTTGCCGATTCGCCGCAGATGGCGCGCGAATTGGCCCTCAGCATTGTTGAAGTGGCCAAGGGCGCCGGCCTACCAACGCGGGCGTTGATCACCGATATGAACCAGGTGCTGGGCCGTGAAGTCGGCAATGCGCTGGAGATGGATGAGGCGATCCGCTACCTGACGGGGCAGGGCGTGCGCGAGGCGCGGCTGCATGAGGTGACCCTGGCCCTGGGGAGCGAGATGTTGCTGCTCGGTGGCTTGGCGAGCGACGCTGACGATGCGCGCCGCCGGCTGCAGCAGGCCTTGGACAGCGGAGCCGCCGCCGAGCGCTTTGCGCGCATGGTGGCGGGCCTGAGTGGCCCCAGCGATCTGCTGGAACGTCCGCAGCACTATCTGGCGCAGGCGCCCGTGCGGATGCCCATTCCCGCACTTCGGAGCGGTGTGTTGGCGGCCATGCGGACCCGCGACATCGGGCTTGCTGTTGTGGAGTTGGGCGGCGGTCGTCGCCAGGCTTCCGACCTGATTGATCCCCGCGTCGGCTTCTCTGCCATGCGCGCCTTGGGCGAGTCGGTCCAGGCCGGCGAGGCCTTGGCCTGGGTGCATGCGGCAGATCAGGCTGCAGCCGAGCGCGCGGTTGCCCAGGTTCAGGCCGCTTGTGAAATCAGCGATGCAGGAGCTCCATTCAACGCAAGCGCTGTCGTGCTCGACCGCCTGAGCTGATTCTTTTCCTCCCGCCGGCTTGTGGCCATGTGGTCCCGCCAGCCGGGGCGGCTAGACTCAGGTCGGATAGACTTGCCGCCCCTCGCCAGCGAGCCGTTCTCCCTTTTTCTCTTACTCATTCCAAGCCTATGTCAGAACTTCCCGAGCAGCCGGAGCCCCTAGCCCCCGCCGAATCTGCAGCGGATGCCCATAAACATCGGCCGATCAAGAGCTTTGTGGTGCGCGCCGGGCGCATGGGCTCGGGGCAGGTCAAGGCCTTGGCCGAGTTAGGCCCCAAGTTCGTGCTGCCTTTCAAGCCCGAGCGCCTGAACCCGGCCGCGGTGTTTGGCCGCGAGGCACCGCTGGTGTTCGAGATTGGCTTTGGCATGGGCGACGCCACCGCCAAGATTGCCCAGACCTTGGCCGACACCGATTTCATCGGCTGCGAGGTGCATGAGCCGGGTGTGGGCGCCTTGCTCAAGCACATCGACGAGCGGGATTTAAGCAATATCCGCATTGTTCAACACGACGCCGTCGAAGTGCTGGAGCAGATGATTGCCCCGGCCTCGCTGGCCGGTGTGCATATCTATTTTCCGGATCCCTGGCACAAGGTGCGCCACAACAAGCGCCGCCTGATCCAGGCGCCGTTTGTGGCCAAGCTGATCCAACACATCCGCCCCGGCGGCTATTTGCATTGCGCCACCGACTGGGAGCCTTATGCCCAGCAGATGTTGGAGGTCTTGACGGCCGAACCGGGCTTGGAAAACACCGCCCAAGGCTTTGCCGAAAAGCCCGACTATCGCCCACTGACCAAGTTCGAAAACCGTGGCCTGAAGCTTGGCCACGGGGTCTGGGACGTGGTGTTCAAACGTCGCTGAGCGATCGTCGGCGCCGATACAGCAGCAGCGCCAGCCCACTCAGCAGCAAGGCATGAGTCTGCGGCTCGGGCACGGCGGTGATCTCGAAGCGCAGGCTGTCGCCGTCGTAAACGAGCTGGCTGTTGTAGCCGGCGCCCAAGCCGCTGATCTCGACCGAGGCGAAAGCCCCGCTCAGATGCCCGGCGGTCAAGAGGGTGAAGCTGCCCGGCGCGGCCTCGCCGCTCAAGTTCAATTGCAGGGTACCGCCCAATACCGCGTTGCCCGCCACGCTGAGCCAGTCGGCCGCGCCCAGGCCCAGATCGAAGGCCAGCGCGGCGCCGGAGCTTTGCTCAAAGCTGCCTAAAACGGTCAGCGTGGCGATCGAGTCTTCGCCGAGTGCCACCAGCCCGCCCAGATTGCGCAGATCGCCGCCGATGCGGGCTTGGCCGGCGAGGGTGCCGCCCAGCACCACGACATTGCCGCTGCCGAAGGCATTGACCGAGCGGCCGACCAGGGTGCCGCCCGACAGTTCGACCCCGCCAGAGAAGCTGTTGTCGCCGCTCAGCACCAAGCTGCCGGCGCCGGCCTTGGCCAAGCTGCCCTCGTAGACACGGCTGTCGCGCGCGGCTTCGCGGGCCACGCCTATCGCGTACTCGGTCTGGTCGTCGGCGCTGGCACCGGGCGGCAGGCCTTGGGTCCAGCCCTTGGCGATCTTGGTGGCTTCCCAGCTGGCGGCCTCGGTCTGGTCTTCCAACTTGCGCGCCTTGATGGCGAGGTCCGAGATATTGTTGGACCAGGTGTCGTTCTGGCCCTGCGTGTTGACGGCGAAACGGCCCTGGAACTGGCCCGGCCCATTCATCGCATGGCGCAGGCTGACCGTGCCCCAGCCATTGCGGGCGTCGGGCACCTGGGTGAGTTGGCCGGCGCTCGGGTTGACGATGGCCGTCCCTGCCGCATTGTTGATGCTGCCGTTCTGGATCGCCGTGGTTTTCATGACGTCCAGCGCCTGGGCGTTGCTCATATAGGCGTAGCGCTCCATCACCACCGCCAGCGCGCCGGACGCATGGGGCGCGGCCATCGAAGTGCCAGACAGTGCGGCATAGGTCGCGCTCGGCACGCCGCCGGTGAGGGTGACGGTGCTGCCGTTGATGGCGTTGCCGGGAGCGCTCATGCAAGACCATTTGGCCAAGCCGCATTGGTTGTAGAGTTGGGCGCCGGGCACATTGACCGAGCCGTCTGGGTTCAGGGTCTGACCCGCGACGGTGCCGCCAATGCTCAGGTTCTGGCGGATTGCCGTCACCGCCAACCAGTTGGCTTCCAGCTCGGGCCTGGCATAGGCCATGGCAGAGCGCGCGCTGGCATTGGTGAAGCCGGTGTTGCCGGCGCTGAAGACGAGCACGGTGCCGGTCTGGGCGGCGTCCAGCGCGCCCTTCATCCAGGTGTCTTCACGCGACAGAAAGCCCCAGGCGCCGATCAGGCCGGCCACGCCGGTCCCGCTGGGGCCGAGGCTGTTGTACTGCTCGCTATTGGGCTGGCTGCCCCAGCTGCTGCTGATGATGCGCACGCCCTGGGCGTTGACGCCGCGATAGACATCCGCCACATGGCCTTGCTCCAGCGTCTGGGCTGCGGTCTGGCTGGCCTGCGGCATGCCGAACAGCACGGCGTCGGTCTTGTGGGTATTGCCGACATAGACATTGGCGTTGAAGGCGACACCGTGGAAGTTGGTGCTGGCTGCATCACCATCGCGGGCGCCGGCGATCGTGCCGGCGACATGGGTGCCGTGGCTGTCGTTATAGGCCTGGTTGTAGCTACCGGCGATGCCATTGACCGTTACCCCTTGGTAGCGCGTGCTGCTCAGCTGCGGATGCAGATCAAAGAAGCCCGAATCGACCATGCCAACCTTGATGCCGGCGCCGCTGTAGCCAGCCGCGTAGGCATATTCGGCGCCGATCGACAACAGGCCCCAGTCGCGCTTGAACTCGTTGCTGCGCCAACTGCTGGGATTGCCCAGCGTGCCAGGATCGCCAGGGTAGGTGTTGATAGCCTGGGCTTGCTGGGCGGCAAGGCAGGCCAGCATCAGCAGGCTTAAGCGACCAAGGCGTGCTGTTCGCTGCAGTGCGGTGCGGGTCTGTTTCACAACATACTCCTATCGAGCTAACTGATTAGCTGCGCGTGTAGATTTCGGCGCGGGTGTGGGCTTCAGTGGTGCAATATTTCACGCAAAATGAGCGGAGCCGGCGAGCCTAGGCTAACCCTTAGGCGCTAACCCCTGGCGCTAACCCCTGGCGCTAGAACTGCTAGAGTGCTCGCCATGACTTTTGTTTCACTTCCACTCGCCGGCAAGCATGTGTTGCTGGGCCTTTCCGGCGGCATCGCCTGCTACAAATCCGCTGAACTGGTGCGTCTGCTCAGCAAGGCGGGCGCGACCGTGCAAGTGGTGATGACGGAGGCCGCCGAGCAATTCATCACTCCGGTGACCATGCAGGCGCTGTCGAACCGGCCGGTGGTGATCAGCCAATGGGACGCACGCGAGCCCAACAATATGGCCCACATCAACCTCAGCCGCGAGGCGGACTTGATGTTGGTGGCGCCGGCCAGCGCCGACTTCATTGCCAAATTGGCACAGGGTCGTGCCGATGATTTGCTCAGCTTGATGGCCCTGGCGCGCCCGATCGAACGCTGCCCGCTGGCGGTGGCGCCGGCCATGAACCGCGAGATGTGGGTGCACCCGGCCACGCAGCGCAATCTGGCGCAGATCCATGCCGACGGCGCCTTGGTGCTAGGCCCCGGCAATGGTGATCAAGCCTGTGGTGAGGTCGGTGACGGCCGCATGCTGGAAGCCGCCGAATTGCTGGAAGAAGTGATCGCCGTGTTCCAGCCTAAACGGCTGGCGGGGCTGAAGCTCTTGATCAGCGCCGGGCCGACCTTCGAGCCCATAGACCCGGTGCGCGGCATTACCAATCATTCCAGCGGCAAGATGGGTTTTGCCATCGCGCGCGCCGCCCGCGAAGCCGGGGCGGAGGTCACCCTGGTGGCCGGCCCGGTGCATCTGCCCACGCCGCGTGGTGTGAAGCGCATTGATGTGCAGACGGCGCAGCAGATGTTTGATGCGGTGCTGCCGCTGGCGGCCTCGCACCGCGTCTTTGTGGCCACCGCTGCGGTGGCCGATTGGCGCCCGGCAGCCGCCGCCGATCACAAGATCAAAAAAGACGGCAGCGGCCTGGCGCCCAGCATTGCGATGACGGAGAACCCCGATATCTTGGCTGCGGTGGCCGCCTTGCCGCAAGGGCCGTATTGCGTTGGCTTTGCGGCCGAGAGCCAGGATCTGGTCCAGCATGGCCGCGCCAAGCTGATCCGCAAGGGCGTGCCGCTCATCGTTGGCAATATCGGACCAGCCACTTTTGGCCGCGATGACAATGCCTTGCTCTTGATCGACGCCGAGGGCGAGCGCGAGATTCCCCATAACGACAAGCTCACACTGGCGCGCGAATTGGTGCGCGACATTGCCGAGCGTTTGCTACACACCCAACGCCCATGACCACAGTTGATCTGAAAGTGCTCGATGGCCGCATGGCCGAGCAATTGCCCGCCTATGCAACCCCAGGCAGCGCCGGCCTGGACCTGCGCGCCTGCCTGGACGCCGCCATCACCTTGGAACCCGGCCAGACCACGCTGATCCCGACCGGCTTGGCCATTCACATCGGCGACCCGGGCCTGGCGGCCATCATCCTGCCGCGCTCCGGCCTGGGCCATAAGCACGGCATCGTGCTGGGCAATTTGGTGGGCTTGATCGACTCCGACTACCAGGGCCAACTGATGGTCAGCTGCTGGAATCGGGGTCAGAGTGCTTTTGTGATCGAGCCTATGGAGCGCATCGCTCAATTGGTGCTGGTGCCGGTGGTGCAAGCCAACTTCCGGCTTGTGGACGACTTTGACGCCACGCAGCGCGGTGAGGGCGGTTTCGGCTCGACTGGCAAGGCCTGAATCGGTCGAACGTCAACCTTGCCATTTAAGACCTAGCGCTCAGTGCAACTGCGCATCCGGCGGGGCGCCGCTGGGCAGCTGAAACACCGCTTCGCCCAGGCTGCCGGCTTCGAGTTCTTCGGCCGTGGCTTCGCGCACATCCAAGACCTTCAGATGCATGCGCAGGCCCACGCCGGCCAGCGGGTGGTTGCCGTCCAGCACTACATGCTCGGGGTAGACCTCGGTGACGATGTAGATGGCGTCGCGCGGCATGTCTTCGGTCACTGCGCCCTCGGGCAGGCCTTCGACTTGCATGCCGGGTTCCAACTCGGCCGGGAAGAGGCTGCGGGCCTCGAAGCAGACCAGCGAGGAATCGTAGTCACCGAAGGCATGTTCCGGCTCTAGGCCAACAATGGTTTGAAAGCCGACTTCCTGGCCTTCCAGCGCTTCTTCGACCTTGGCGAACAGGTCTTGCCCGCCGTAGAAAAACTCAAGGGCTTCGGTCAACTCATCGATCAGCTGGCCTTGGGCGTCTTCCAGTCTCCAACTGAGGGAGACGATGCAGGGGGCAGAAATTTTCATGCCGATATTGTTTCACAGGGCTGCGCTTCAGCCATTTCTGCCCGCACTCAATCTGCAAACATAACGCCAGCCATCTTGCGTTTGCCCCTGGATCTCGCACAGGCCGGTTTGAAACTCAGCAGGCACAAAACCATGCTTGATCAAAACCCGCGCTGAGGCCGGATTGGCCTCGCTGACAAAGGCCTCCACTTCCCGCAGTCGCCAATCAGCCGCTGCGCTCTTCAGCAATTCGCCCACGGCCATGCTGGCCAGGCCTTGGCCGATATGGGCTTTGCCCACGCGGTAGCCCAGCTCGGCGCTACCTTTCTCGGCATCAATCGCCTTCAGATTGGCGCGGCCCAGGATGCGGCCTTCGGCATCGACCAGCACGAAGGGGTGGAACTTGCCTTGCGCGTGCTGGGCCAGCAAGTCGGCGATATGGCTGGCGACACCCTCGGGCGAGTAAAAAGCGGCGGGCCGAGGTTCGACAAAGGCTTCGAACCAAGCGCGATTCTCTTGCTCGAAGCACAGCAGCGCCGGACCATCCGACAGGGCCAAGGTGCGTGCGGCGTAGTTCATCATTGGGTACAGAGTCATTGGGCTTGAGAGAAGCGAAGTATCTTGCAAGTGCCATTGAGCTCTACTTCGAGTCCCGCATCAGTCGCTGGTCTGCTGCCCTGCCAGCGCAGCCTGGTGAGTGTTGCCAAAGCTCAGGATGGCGGCACAACCTCTCGCTGTTCCCCGTGCTTGTAAGATCAAGCTGCCTTGGTGAGCCTCGGCAATCTGGCGTGACAGCAGCAGGCCGATGCCGCCCCCATCCGGCTTGGTGCTGTAAAAGGGCACAAAAAGATTGTCCGGGTTGGCCAGACCGATGCCCTGGTCCAGCACCGTCAGGCGCAGCGGTTGCAATTGGCTGCGCAGTTCCAGTGGCGCGCCATCGGCCTCGATGCCGTTCTTCAGCAGATTGATCAGCAACTGTTCGATCTGTACCGGGTCACCAAAAAACGGGATCTCGAGTTCGGGCGGCAGCGCGGCGACGTGCGGGGCTTCGCCTGCGGGGGAGTCCTTGGCTTCCAGGCTGAGCTGTAGGCGAGCCTGGGGCAGCATGGTGGGCAAGCGACGCAGCAAGCCCGCCAGGTCGAAGACGCGCTTGTGGGGTTCGGGCAAGCGGGCTAACTGCGCATAGCGGCGCACAAATTCGGCCAAATGGATGGCGCGCTCATGGATCAGGCTCAGGCCTTCGTCCAGGTCCGCCAGCTCTTCTTCGTTGTTCGCATCCACCTGCTTGCTGTGCATCGAAGCCAAGCTTTTGCGCAAGGTGTCGCTGAGGCTGGAGATGGGCACCAAGGAGTTGTTGACCTCGTGGCTGAGCACCCGCAACAGGCGCCGCCAGGCTTGCATTTCCTCACCGCGCAGCACCTGCTTCAGATCGGTGACGAAGAGCAGCGTGTGCTCGCGGCCTTCCACGGCACTTTCTGCGGCACTTTCCACGGCATAGTGCTGCCGCCGCAGCTGCCACAGGCCGGCTGCACCCGGAAACACATGCTGGCTGAGCTGCCCGGTGTCGGCATTCAGCAGTTCGGCCAAGCCGAGGTCGGCGGCCAAACGGCCGATGACGGCAGAGCTGGGTTGGCCCAGCAGGCTGAGTGCGCAAGGGTTGGCCAGTTGCAAGTGGCCCTGCGCATCAAAGGCGAAGATCGCCACATCAATGCCTTGCATCACGCTGTCCACCAGGCTCATCGCTTCTTTGGCCTGCAGGCGCTGGCGGTGCAGGCCGTCGACCAGCTGATTGATCTGCAGACCCAAAAGGTCATCAGGTCCGGCCCGCCGCAAGCGGTGGCTGTAGTCGCCGCCAGCAATGCCCTCGACCAAGTTGCCTATGGTCTGCAGGTGGAATTCGGCCCGCTTGTAGATCGCTCGCGCGGCGCCTAGCCAGGCCAAGCCAAAGAGCAAACAGAGAAGCAGCTTGGGGTAGATCAGCCAGGTTTGCTGCCAGACCCAGCAACTGGCGGCCAGCATGGCGGGCGCACCACCGGCCAAGGCCAGCAAGCCCAATTGCCCGGCAAAACCGAAGTGATGCGGGCGTGGGGCCGACGCATGATTCAGAGGTGATGAGCGCTGCTTCACAACTGGTGCTTTTCCAGCCGGCGGTAAAAGGCCGAGCGGCTCAGGCCCAGCGCTTGCGCGGCCAATTGGGCGTTGCCGCCGTTGCGCCGTAAGGCGGTGCGGATCAAAAGCTTCTCGGCCTCGTCCAGCGTCATCTCGGTGGGCAGCAGGGCCGGGCTTGCCGGCGCGGAGGCGGCGGACTGCAAGGCCAGATCGCCCGGGTTGATCTGCTCGCCCGGCGCCAGCAGGCAGACTCGCTCCATGCAATGCGCCAGTTCGCGCACATTGCCCGGCCAGTCATGCACCAGCAGGGCAGCGCGGGCTGCGTCCGTCAGCGGTTTGAGCGGCCGTTTGTAGCGCTGCGCAAACTCGGCCAGGTAATGCTGGGCCAGGGCCAGGATGTCTTCGCCGCGCTCGCGCAGCGGCGGGAGTTGCAACTGCACGCTGTTGAGCCGGTACAGCAGGTCGCGACGAAACAGCCCTTGCTCGACCATGGCGTTCAGGTCCGCATTGCTGGCCGCGATCAACCGCACCTGTGCGCGCCGTGGGCGGGCCGAACCGAGGCGCTCGAACTGGCCGCCTTCCAGCACCTGCAGCAATTTGGCCTGCTGGGCCAGCGGGATATTGCCAATCTCATCCAGAAACAAAGTGCCTCCATCGGCCAGCTCAAAGCGGCCGATGCGGGCCTGGCGGGCATCGGTGAAAGCGCCTTTTTCGTGGCCGAACATTTCGCTTTCGAACAGGGTCTCCGGAATGGCCCCCATGTTCACGCTGATGAAAGGCCCCTCGGCACGCGCCGACTGGCGATGGATGGCCTGAGCCAGCTGACTTTTGCCGCTGCCGTTCTCACCGGTGATGAGCAGATTGACGTCGGCCGCCGCCACCGCCGCCACCTGCGCCATCAAGGCCTGCATGGCAGGCGACTGGCCAATCCAGGCGCGCTCAGCGCTGCCGGCCAGCAGCAAGGCGTTCTGGGCCGCCAGCTTTTGCGCGCGGCGTTGACTCTCGCCCAGCGCCAGTTGGGTGCGGATGAGGCCCGCCAGACGGGTGTTGTCCCAGGGTTTCTCGATGAAGTCGCAGGCCCCGCCCTTGAGTGCCTGCACCACCAGCGGCACGCTGCCCCAGGCCGTCATGGCGATGATGGGCAGATGCGGGTCGAGAGCGCGGGCGCGCTGGATCAAGTCCAGTCCTTCTTGGCCCGAGGTGGTGTCACGGCTGTAGTTGAGGTCGGCCAGCAGCAGGCCGAACTCACCTTGGGCGAGCGCCGCCAGCGCCTTCTCTGGTGAGTCTGTCAGCTCACAAGCCCAGCCCTCGCTCTTGAGGAACAGGCGCAGGGCGCTGCGCACCGCCGCGTCATCGTCGGCCACCAGAATGCGCAGGCTTGCGCTTGAGCTGGGGTGCGCATTGAGGGGGAGAGGATTCATCGGCGCTGGCTATTCATGGCCCGACCATTCTCGCCCAGGCTCATGGGCTGTTCAGCGCGGCGGTGGGCGACTGACGCAGCGCCCGCCGCGCCGGCAGCCAGGTCGACAGCAGCACCAGCGCCGAGATCAGCGCCGCCACCAGAGTGACGCCCAAACCTAGCGGCAGACCCGGTCCCACGTCATCGCTGAGCACCAAGGCGCCTGCGATTAAACCCAGCGGCAGCGCGAGGGCCAAGAGGCGCAAGGCCTGGGCCAGCAGCAGACGCATCAGCTGCGCATCGCTGGCGCCGACGGCCCGGCGCACGCCGATTTCCTGGCTGCGCAATTGCACCGCCCGGCTGGTCACGCCGTAGATGCCGCTGGCGGCCAGACCTAGGGTCAGCAGGCCCAGCACCAGGCTCATAGCCGCCATCACCTCTTCGCCACCATGCGCGATGCGCTGGCGCTCTTCGGCGCTGAAGACCTGCTCCAGCGCCAGGCCAGGGTCGGCCTGCGCCACGGCCCGACTCAGCAGCTCGCGGCTCGCGGTGTTGTCGGGCACGCCAACCAGGGCGATGCCCATGTCGGCAGGGGCGGTCTGGCTGATCGGCAGGTAGAAGTTGGCGGCGCGCAGGCCGCGTTCTCGACCGATGCCTTGCAAAACATGGGGCGTGACGCCGACCACGGTGATCCAGGTGCCGACGCTTTTCTTGGCGCTGTCTTCGACGATGGCGAAACGCTTGCCCAGCGGGTCTTGGCCGGGCCAATGCTCTTGAGCGAAGTTTTGGTTGATCACCGCCACCTTGAGGCTGTCGCCGCGGTCCTGCGGGCCAAACTCTCGCCCGGCCAGCAGCTTCACCTCCATGGCTTGGAAGAAGCCCGCGTTGACGCGGTAGTTGCCGCCGACCGGATAGCGCTCGTCCTGTACCGTCATGCCTTCGGGCAGGATGAGGTCGCTGTCAATCATGCCGCCGCCGGGCAGGCTGGTAGACATGGCCACGCGAGCGCCGGCGCTGTCGGCGGCCGCGCTCAGGCGGGCCTCCAAGCGCGTCCACAGGGCATCGCGGGCGGAGCGAGCCGCCTCGCTGTCGCCGCGGTACTCGGCCTGGCGCGGCGTCAGGCGAGCGGTCAGCACGCCTTCCATGCGGGCCCCGGTGCCGGCCGTCAGGCGCTGATGCACGGTGTAGGTCTGCAGGCTCGAGGCCAGCAACAAGAGACTGGACAGAGCGATCTGCACCCAAACCAGGGCGCGGGCAAAGCGCCCACTGGCCCGGCCTTGGCTGCCGCGGCCATCGCGGAGTACGGCGTTGAGGTCCACGGCGGAGGCGCGCCAAGCCGGCAGCAATCCGGTGGCCAAAGCGGTGAGCAGGCTCAGGCCCAGCCCGACAAGCAAGGCCTGCGGACGCATCGCGAAGTGGATCCAGAAGGGCAGGCGACCGTCTGCCGTGGCCTGCACCGCCAGCTGGGTGGCGTCAAGCGCCCAGGCGCTGAAGAATACACCGAGCGCGGCCGCCGCCAGACACAGCAGCAGGGTTTCGCTGAGCATTTGCAGGATCAAGTGGCCGCGCGGTGCACCCAGCGCAGCGCGCACCGCCAGCTCTTGCCGACGCTCATTGGCGCGCACCAGCAGCAAATTGCTGGTGTTGATGCAGACCAAGGCCAGCAGCAGGGCCGCCGCGCCGGCCAGGCCCAGATAAATCATTTCCACGTCGGGCATGCCCCAGGCTGCATAGGGCAGAACCAGGGCACCAACATGGGCGTTGTTGGCCGGGAAGGCCTGGGCCAGTTGTTGGGCCACCAGGCGCAACTCGTCTGCGGCCTGCGCGCGGCTGGCTCCGGGCTTGAGCTTGCCCAGCGCCAGCACATGTTGCGCCGTACCCATGGAATGCCCATGGCCGCGCGTCAGCGGGCCGGCAGGCGGCTTGAAGGGCAGCCAGAGTTCTTGCGTCATGGGGAAGCGCAGCTCGCCGGGCAGCACGCCGACGATCTCGGTGTCCACGCCGTTGATCTTGACCCGGCTGCCGATGATGGCCGGGTCGGCGGCCAGAAAGCGACGCCAGAGCTGCGCGCCAATGACGGCCACCGGCGCTGCGCCGGGCTGGCTGTCGCTGGCCTGCAGGGCGCGGCCCAGTTCGGGCTTGGCCGCCCGGCCCAGCCAAGGCCAAACCTCGGCCGGCACGAAAGCGGCGCGGAAGTTGGCCGGGGCTTGCTGGTGGCCTCCCAGCGTCACACTTGCCACTTGAATCGGCTGCAAGCTCTCAAAGCTGGGCGCATGGCCTTGGTACTCGAGCAGATCGAGGTAATGCACGCTGTTGGCCTGGGTGCGCTCGCCATCGCGGCTGGCCTCCACCGCCACCAAGCGTTCCGGCTCGGGGAAGGGAATGTCACCGGCGCTGAAGCTGAAATAGACGCCGGCGGCGTAAACGGCAAAGCCCAGGCCGCAGCTCAGGGTCAGCAGGCTCAGCAAGGCGTGGCCGGGGCGGCGCAGCAGGGCCTGGACGGAGTGGCGCAAATCGTCCCACATCACAGGGTCTCCGCCACTGTGGCCGCTGCTGCAGCAACAGCTTGCGACGTGCTGGGGCGGGGGTGGATGGCCGAAGTCGGCAGGTCGGCGACCACCCGGCCATCGAACAAGGCCACAGTGCGCTGCGCCAGCGCGGCATAGCGCGGGTCGTGGGTGACCATGCACAAGGTGGCACCCTTGGCATGCACGCTTTGCAGCAGCTCCATCACCAGCTCGGCATTGCGCGAATCGAGGTTGCCGGTCGGCTCATCGGCCAGGATCAAGCTGGGTTGGCCCACCAGGGCGCGAGCGATGGCCACGCGCTGCTGTTGGCCGCCCGAGAGCTGCGCCGGGTAGTGGCGCGCACGGTGCGCCATGTCCACCTGGGCCAAGACCTCGGCGACGCGCTGGCGGCGCTCGGCGCGGCTCATTTCTGAGCGGTAGCTCAGCGGCAAGGCGACGTTGTCTTCGACCGTCAGGTCGCCGATCAAATTGAAGGCTTGGAAGACGAAACCGATCTGGCGGTTGCGCAGCAGGGCGCGGGCGCGGCTGTCGAGTTGTTCGACGTGCTGGCCGTTCAGCAGATAGTGGCCGGCGCTGGGGCTGTCCAGCAAGCCAAGTATGGCCAGCAGGCTGGACTTGCCGCAGCCCGAGGGACCACTGACAGCGAGGAACTCGCCGCTGCGAATCTCCAGGCTGACCTCGTCCAGCGCGCGGGTTTCCAGCTCGTCGCTGAGAAAGCTTTTTTGGATGCCTTGCAGGCGAATCAGGGGCTGCTCCGGCGTCGGGGTAGGGCTCATCGTTGTCATGGCAGGGCTCTTTTCTCGTGGCGATAAATGTAGGGCTGAAACTTGAGGCGCTGGGGGGGCGTGGGGAGGGGTAGAAGCACTCAGCGCAGGCGCACGCGCTCGGCCAAGCGCCAGCTGCTGGTGTCGGAGACGACGATGCGGTCACCGGGCTTTAATCCGCTCTGGATGGCGATACGGCTGACCGAGGCGGGGCCAAACTGCACCGAGACCCGTTCGGCCAGTTCATCGTTGACCATGCGGTAGACGCTGCTTTGGCTCATGGCCTGGCTGAAGACCGGGCGCTGGACTTGGACGGCATCGCTGATGCGGTTCAAGGCGATGCTGCCGTCGATGCTGAGGTCGGGTCTTGCGCCCTGGGGCAGCGGGTCCAGAATGCGCAGATCCACTTTGAGCAGGCTGTTGCTGACCTTGGGGGCGACGCGGCTGACGACGGCGCGCAACTGGCCCTCGCGGTTGCCGGTGCGCAGATCGACCAGGGCTTCTTGGCCGAGGGCGATGTCACGTGCCTGAGCCTCCTGCACCTGAATTTCGGCATAGAGCGCCCCGGCGCGCGCCAGCTTGGCCAGCGGTGCGCCGGCCGCCACGCTTTGCCCGGGCTGCAGGGTCAACTCTTGCACCACGCCATCTTCGGGGGCGCGCACTTGCAAGGCCTCCACCAACTCAAGATCGCGCTGCCAGGCCTTGTGCAGGCGGGCCAGGGCGGCGCGTTTGGCGTCCAGCTGGGCCTGCATGGCGGCGCGGTGCTGCTGAAGCAGTTCGCGCTCGAGTTGCAGGGCTTGACCGGCCTGCTCGACGCTGAAGCGGCTGCGCTGAAAAGCGAGTTTGGAGACCATGCCGTCCTTCAGCAATTCCTGATCGGCCCGCCATTGCAGCTCGGCGCTGCGGGCACTGAAGTCGGCGCGTTGGACGGCGGCTTGGGCGCTCATCACCTGGCTGTCCAAGCTGGCTTGCAAGGCCTTGAGTTCGGCTTGCGCTTGCTCCAGCTGCCAGCGGCTTTCCTGGGCCCGTTGCGACAGCTGCGGGTTGTTCAGCACCATCAAGAGCTCGCCTTGCTTCAGCTGGCTGCCGGCCTGGGCCAGCAGGCGCTCCACCCGCGCCTCGCTCTGCGCGGCGACCCAGCGCAGTTCGCTGGACACCAGCACGCCGCTGCCGCGCACATCGAGCGCCAGGGGGCCTTGCTCGACCTTGGCGTAATTCAGGCCGCGGGCGGAGACTGTCAGTTCGGCCGGCTCGGCCTTCAGGCGCAGCGCCAGCAGGCCGCCTGCCAAGAGCAAGGTCAGCAAAACAAATAGCGCCGGGCGGGCCGCTCGACGGCGCCAGCGTTGCCCAGGGGTGAGAGGTCTTTGCAGGTCCATGCGGGACTTGAACGCAGGATGCGTGCCAAGGTCTTGCTTGCCCGGCATGTGCGCCAAGTGCTTGATTTCCCGGGCGTCTGAGATCAGCGTTTAACTTGATCTAGATGCAAGGATTGCGAAATCGGGACGTGGCTGCGCCCACGCATCCCAGTTTTGGGACGGCGCGAGAGGCGACAATGGCCGCATGAATATCCAAGACAAACTTCCGCTGCTGGGCGGCCTCAGCCCCGAACAATTCATGCGCCGGCATTGGCAGAAAAAGCCTTTGCTGGTGCGCCAAGCCTTGCCGGGCATCAAGCCGCCGGTGTCGCGTAGCGAGTTGGCCGCGCTGGCCGCCAGCGAGGATGTTGAGTCGCGCTTGATCAGCGCCTTCAAGGATCGCTGGGCCTTGTACCCTGGCCCGGTGGCCAAGCTGCCGCCTTATTCGAAAGCCGCTTGGACGCTGCTGGTGCAGGGCTTGGAGCAACATGTGCCGGCTGCGGCGGATTTGCTGAATCGTTTTCGCTTTGTGCCCGAGGCGCGGCTCGACGATTTGATGATCTCCTACGCCACCGATGGCGGCGGTGTCGGCCCGCATTTCGATTCCTACGATGTGTTCCTGATTCAGGTGCAGGGTCAACGTCGCTGGCGCATCGGCCGTCAGGGCGTGGCCACCAGCGGTGCCTTGCGCGAGGGCTCGCCGGTCAAGTTGTTGGCGGACTTCGAGCCCGAAGACGAGTTTGTGCTGGACGCCGGCGACATGCTCTATCTGCCGCCCGGCTGGGCGCATGACGGCATTGCGGTGGGTGAGTGCATGACCTGCTCGGTGGGCTTTCGCACCCCTTGGCGCGCTGAGTTGGCCAAGGACTTGCTGAGTCGCTTGATGGACGATGAGGATCAGGCTTATGCCAATCGCATGTATGCCGACCCCAAGCAGCCGGCCACGGTCACGCCCGGCTTGGTGCCCGATCAGTTGCTGGAGTTTGCCCGCGATGCCGCTGAGCGCGCCTTGCGTGAGCCTTTGGCTTTGGAGCGCGCCTTGGGCGAAGCCCTGACCGAGCCCAAGCCGCGCGTTTGGTTTGAAGCGGGCACCGAGTTGCCGCCAGGGCAGGGCGTTAGCCTGGATAGACGCAGCCGCATGATGTACGACAAGGCGCATATTTTCATCAATGGCGAGTCTTTCCGCGCTGGCGGACGTGACGCCAAGTTGATGCGGGCTTTTGCCGACAGCAAGCAGCTCAGCGCCAAGCAAGTGGGGCAGTTGTCGGAGCCGGCCCGCGAGCTTTTGAGCCAATGGGTGGAAGACGGCTGGGTGCAGCCAGAATCTGCGCCACTTTGACATGACAACAGCGGATCAGGCCAGCAAGTTCCAAGGGCGCAGTGACTTTGTCGCTGCGCTCAAGCAGGTCTTGTTGCAGGCCTGCGCCGAGGATTGGCCCGATCTCTACTGCTTAGACGCGAGCTTCGTCGATTGGCCTTGGTCTGAGGCTGAAGTCTTGAGCGCGCTGAAGCAGTGGGCGAAGCCGACGCGCAAACTGCATCTTTTGGCCGAGCAGTACGAAGACCTCAGGCGCTGCCATCCGCGCTTTGTGCAGTGGCGCGCCACCTGGGGGCATTGCGTGCAGGCTCAGGCTTATGGCGCGGAGGCACTGGCGGCCGTAGGCCCGGGCGGCCCAGCCGCTTTGTTCTTTGCTCGCAAGGGCTTGGCCAAGCACGCGAGTGCGCGATCCGCACAGCCTCTTGTGACGGAGTTGGCCCTGTGTGTGAGGCTGCATGACAAGCAGCTGTGGCGCGGCGCGGTGTCGATGAATGCTGGGGATGCCTTGCGTTCGGCCGAGTATTTTGATGCGTTAGCGCAACGCTCTTGCGAATCGTTTGCCAGCACGACCTTGGGTCTGTAAGAGCTTTCAAAAGCTAACGCTATAATTAGCGGCTAGGCGATGGAAGCGCTCGAGGTTTCCGCGTCTTGTCATGCAGAAGTTTGCGGCATTTCTGAGCCTTTGGGTTTTGATGTGCTTGTAGAGCTTCAAAAAATTACCGGTAATTGCAATTTCGTTTAACGAATTTTGAGGATAAGTATGAACAAGTCGATCCTGTTGGCTGCTGTGCTGGCTGCTGTTGCTCTGACCGCTTGCGGCAAGAAGGAAGAAGCTCCTGCTGTTGCAGCTCCTGCTGTTGCTGAAGCCGCTTCGGCCGCTGCCAGCGCTGTTGACGCTGCTGCCGCAACTGCTGCTTCCGCTGTTGCTACCGGCGCTGCTGACGCTGCTTCGGCTGTCGGCGCTGCCGCTGCTGACGCTGCTTCCGCAGTCAGCAAGTAATCAGACTTCGTTCTGATTCTTGAAAAACCGCCCGGCGCAAGCCCGGCGGTTTTTTCATGTCCGCTTGTTTTGTATACGTCTGGATTCAAACATTGAGCCAGGGATGGCCCGATTGCTGATGGCAAATCAGCGCCTCGTGCTCCGGGATATTGAGCACTGGCGCCAGCGCTGCGGCCGCCAAGTCCGGTCGGTTATTGCGCTCACTCAGATGAGCCGCCAGCACATGGCGCAAGCCGGGATGCAAGCATTGCTGAAGCAAATCGGCCGCTGCTTCATTCGAGAGGTGGCCATGGCTGCCCAGAATGCGCCGCTTCAGGCTGGCCGGGTAGTTGGAGGCGCGCAGCAGGTCCTCGTCGTGGTTGAACTCGAGCAGCAGGCTGTGACAGCCTTGCAGCGCCTGGACTACGCTCGCGCAGACATGGCCCAGGTCCGTGATCAGGCCCAGATGCGAGGCGCCATCGCTGCAGCGCAAATGCAGAGGCTCTTGCGCGTCGTGCGGCACTGCAAAAGTCTGCAGGCTTAAATCGCCAAGATCTATCTCATCACCGGCTCGCACCCAATGCAGCAATTTCGTGTCGAAGTCGGGTTTGCCGATGGCCCGCCAGGTGCCGCGGCTGGTCCACAGGGGAATGCGGAAGCGCTCGGCCAAGTTCAGGGCGCACCCGATGTGATCGCCATGCTCATGGGTGATGAAGATGCCGTTGAGCATCTCTGGGCTGCTACCCGCACGCTCTAGCCGCCGGGTCAACTCGCGCAGGCTGAAGCCGCAATCCACCAAGACTTGGGTGCTGGTGATGCCTTGGCTGGCTTCGATCAGACTGGCGTTGCCGCCGCTGCCGCTGCCCAGATTGCAAAAGCGCATGGCGGTCTCAACTACTTTGAAAAAAGGTCAGCAAAGTAAAAACGCCGCCAACCTTGCGGTTCAAGCGGCGTTTCAAAGCGAGGGGCTGACTGGGCTGAATTAGCGCAGATCGTCCATCAGCAAATTGAGAATGCGCTTGGCGTTCTCGCTGGTCTGCAGCTGGCCCTTGTCGTCCAAGACGCTGACCGAGCTGCGCTCGCCTTCGGACTTGACAGAGACGCGGTAGCGTGTCGCGGTCGGCGCAGTTTCGGAGCTGAACAGGCGCTGGAAGAAGTTGGGCTCTTCCTTGCCGGCCTGGTTGGGGTCGGCATAACGCAGGAAGAACAGGCCTTGCTTGCGATCGCGGTCTTCGATGGTGAAGCCATGGCGATCCAGCGATTGGCCCACACGACGCCATGCGCGCTCAAAGCCCTCGTTGACTTGCAAGCTGTCCGGCACTTCGCTGAGCTTGCGTGCCTGCGGGGCAGCAGCGGCCACGGTGGCAGCACCAGCCTTGGCGCTCGTCGCAGACGGCGTGTTGGCGGCGGCCAGGGCGGCCTTGGCTTGTTCTTCCTTGGCGCCGAGCTTGAGCATCAAGCGCGACAGCATCTCGGCCTCAAGCTCGCGATCGGTGGGGCGCGACTGCCAAGCGGTGTTGTCTTTTTGCGGGCCTGTGTAGACCTCTTGCATGCCGCGGTGGCTGATGGTGATCTCGGTGCCTGTGCCCTTGGTGGAGCGCTCCACACGGGTGCGGAACATGTCCTTCTCGCCGGTGGAGTAGAAGCTGTCAAACACCTTGCCAATGGTGGCGCGCACCACGTCTTGCGGCAGCTTGGCGCGGTTTTCGTTCCAGTTGGTTTCCATCACGCCGACGTCGGCGGCTTCCTTGGTCAGCTCGAAACCGCGCTCTTGCCAGAACTCGCGCAGCTGCGGCCACAGCTGTTCAGGCGTCAGCGAGGTACGCAGCCAGCGATCGGCACCGTCACGCTCCAGTTGCACATCGCCGGCGGCATTCAGCGCCACGCTGGCCTTGGCGGTACCGGCGGCTGCCGTGCTCGCGCCTGCGGCTTGAACTTCGCCCTTCTTTTGGAAGGTGGCTGCGCTCACCACGCCGTCGGCGGTTTGTGTGCGGTTGTTGCGAGCCAACTGAGTCAGGTCGGGCGGCACATCGAGGCCGGCCGTCTGACGGGCGCCGCTGCGGTAGTCCACCTTGTCGGATGAAAAGGTGTTCTCAAACATGCTGCAGCCGGCCAGTGAAGCCACCAAAACCACGCAAGCCAGACGCACCGGAGTGGCCGAGGAAGAAACAAAAGAGGAACGGGTCACGCTAGACATCTCCGAGGGTCGGGCCGCTGCTTAGCGGTCCGCTTTCATGACGGGGCAAAAACTGGATCGGTGGATTAGAGCAGACTGGCGGCCCAAAGACTCAGGCCTGCGTTCAAAGCAGCCCGGCTTCTTGCATGGCTTTGCCCACGAGCACCTGACCGGCTTCTGTCAAGGGGGTGATGGGCAGGCGCATCACGTTCTGGCAACGGCCCAGGCGCGACAGCGCCCATTTGGTTGGCGCCGGGCTCGATTCGCAGAACAAGTTCTTGTGCAGACCGAGCAATTCAAAGTGAATGCGCTTGGCTTCGCTCACATTGCCGGCCAGGGCGGCGCGGCAGAGTTCGCTCATGGCGCGGGGGGCGACGTTGGCGGTCACGCTGACATTGCCATGGCCGCCCAGCAGCATCAAGGCAATCGCGGTGCCGTCGTCACCCGAGTAGATCGAAAAGCCCTTGGGCGCGTGCTTGATCAGATAGGCCGCGCGCTCGATATTGCCGGTCGCTTCCTTGATGCCAAACACGCCCGGCAGTTGCGCGCAGCGCAGCGTGGTTTCGGGCTGCATATCGGCCACAGTGCGGCCGGGCACGTTGTAGAGCATCATGGGGATGTCCACGGCCTCGGCAATCGCCTTGTAGTGCTGGTAGATGCCTTCTTGCGAGGGCTTGTTGTAGTAGGGCACGACGGACAAGGTGCAGTCGGCGCCGACTTCCTTGGCGTAACGGCTCAGTTCGATGGCTTCAGCGGTGCAATTGGCGCCGGTGCCGGCCATGATGGTGACGCGGCCTGCCGCGTGCTCCACCGCAGCGCGGATGACCTCGCGGTTTTCTTCCATGCTGACAGTGGGCGACTCACCGGTGGTGCCGACCACGCAGACGCAGTTGGTGCCTTCGGCGATATGCCAGTCGATCAGTTTGCGCAGCGTGGGGTAATCGATGCTGCCGTCTTCTTGCATCGGTGTCACCAAGGCGACGATGCTGCCAACAAGTCCGTTCATTGCAAGTTCCTATTTATCCGACGATTCTACTCAGGCCAAGGAACTCTCGGTCCGGTCGAGCGTGTAGCGCTGGAAATCCCCATCCGGCGTCTCTCGAACCGCAGCAACGCGCTGCACGAAGCGGGGGTTGACCGCCATCGCTTCAAAACCGTCTTCAAAGGCCACGATGCTGAGCCCAGCGCAAGCGTCCAGCAATTCGCCGGTCTTCAGCAGGAACTCGGGCCGGGCTGGCCGGCCGATGCTTTGCTGCCCTTGCGCAAAGGTTTCATAGATCAACCAGCCACCCGGTGCCACCGCGGCTTTGATGCGCGGAATGAGCGGGCGCCAGAGATAGTTGGTCACCAGCACCAGATCAAACTGACGCTCGCCCAGCGGCCAGGGGCCGGATTCGATATCGGCGGTGATGATCTCGGCCAGGGTTTCCAGCCCGGCGGTGGCCTGGGCATCGATGTCCACACCGGTGACCCTCATGCCCTGGCCGGCCAGGTATTTCACATGGCGGCCGCTGCCGCAGGCCAGATCCAGCGCAGTGGCGCCGGGGCGCATCGCTTGCGCCCAGCGCAACAGCCAATTGGAGGGGGGAGTTGAGGGACTCATCGAGTTCAAAAAAGATTCAGAAACAAGCCCAGATCTGTTCAGACAGTTGAACCATCAGGCCGGGTTGAAGATAGGCCGTAAACACCAGGGCCAGAGCCAGCAGACAGAGGCTCCAAACCAAAAATCGTAGGCCTTTCCCGCGCATATTGTCGCCCTGGGTTTTTAGAGTCGCCAGCTTACAAGGCGGGCGCAGCGCCGCTGGTGGGCCTGACGATGGCTGTTTCGCGCACCGGCAAGTTCACCAGAGCTGCCATCACGCCCAGCGCCACGGCCAGCCACCAGACCAGGTCGTAGCTGCCGGTCGTATCGTAGAGCCGCCCGCCCAACCAGACGCCCAAGAAGCTGCCAATCTGGTGGCTCAAGAACACAAAGCCGCTCAGCATGGACATGTGCTGCAGGCCAAACATCTGGGCCAGCACCGCATTGGTGGGCGGAATGGTGGAGAGCCACAGCAGGCCCATCACGCTGGAGAACACATAGACCGAGGCCGGTGTCAGCGGCAAAACCAAAAACAGCACGATGGCGACCGAGCGCAGGGCGTAGATGCAAGACAGGATGTAGCGCTTTGGAAAGCGTTGTCCTAGAGCGCCGGCGGCATAAGTGCCGAAAACATTGAAGAGGCCGATCAAGGCCAGGGCATAGGTGGCCACCTGCGGGCTTAAACCGTGGTCCTTCAGGTAACTGGGCATGTGCACGCCAATGAAAACGACCTGAAAGCCGCAGACAAAATAGCCCGCCATCAAGAGCTGAAAGCTGCGGTAGCCAAAGGCCTCGCGCAGGGCCTGCATGATGCTTTGCGAATGGCCCTGCGGCGCTGCTGTGCGCGCCGGCTCGCGCAAGCCAAAGGCCAGCGGCACGATGATCAAGGCCGCGCAGGCCAGGATGAACAAGGCGTTTTGCCAGCCGCTGCTGGCGATCAGCCAGTTTTCCACCGGCACCATCAAGAATTGCCCAAAAGAGCCAGCTGCGGCCGCCACCCCCATGGCCCAGCTGCGCTTCTCGGCTGCCACATTGCGGCCGATGACGCCGTAAATCACGGCATAGGTGGTGCCTGATTGCGCAATACCGATCAAGAGCCCGGCGCTGCCGGTGAAGGCCAGGCCCGAGGTCGAGAGCGCCATCAAGACCAGGCCCAGGGCATACAAGACGCCCCCGACCATCAAGACGCGGAAGGGCCCGAAACGGTCCGCCAGCATGCCGGTGAAGGGGCCGGCAATGCCCCAGGCGATGTTTTGAATGGCCAGCGCAAAGGCGAAGGTCTCGCGCGTCCAGCCCCGGTCCATGGTGATGGGTTGCAGCCATAGGCCAAAGCCGTGGCGTATGCCCATGGAGACCGTCACGATCAAGGCGCCGCAGAGCAGCACTTGCACCATGGACAGCCGAGTGCCGCTTGGGTCTGCAGTGTTCTTCATAGGCAGCAATGTAGTCCTGTTCGGATGGGCTTGGCGCGGCGCGGGGCTTAGCTATGGCTGATGACGCGGCCCTGCTTGACTCGCAACTGAATGCGGGTCAAGACCTCCAAATCGTTCAGCGGGTTGGCCGGCAGCAGCAAAAAGCTGGCTTCGCAGCCGGGCTCAAAGCAGCCCAGGCGGCGCTTGGGGAAGAGGGCGTGCGGCGTATCGATGCTGGCAATGCGCAGCAAGGAGGCGCGGTCCAACGCGCCGAGTCCGTCCAGATGCTTCAACTCCGCCAGGGCCGTGCCATTGAACAGATCAGACCCCAGCAGCAGCGGCGTGCCGGCGGCTTTCAGGGTTTGCAGATTTTCAATTTGAAGGCGCCGCACGGCGGCTTGGGTCTCCACCGGCATGCGGAACAAGGTGCTGGCCACGGTGGCGGTGATCACGGCGGTCTTGCGCTTGCTGGCCTCGGCGGCGGCCTCGGGGCTGATGCGATAGGCCTCGGCACTCAGCCCCTCATGGAAGTAGTAGCCGGGCAGATGGGCCAACCAGTCGGCGCCCGATTGCACCGCCAGGCTGAAGTCGGCGGCGGTGTCCACATGGGCCAGCACGCGCAGACCGTCATGGTGGGCACGCTTGGCAATGGCTGGAACCAGCTCGGGCTTCAAGCCCAGGCGTCCGAGTTGCTTGGGGTCGTTGCGCAACTCGGGGCTTTCGCTGCGGCTGATCATCAGCTTGAGCAGATCGGTCTTGCGCGGCGCCACCAGCGGCCATTTCTGGTTCAGCTGTTCGGGCGTGTCGATCAGCAGCAAGGCCTTGTCGGCGAAGTCCTCTAGCTTGGGCTTGGGCGCGCCGGCGCCGGGGTCTTCAGCCAGCAGCTGGGCCAAGGGCATGCCGTCGGAGGATGTGATGCAAGCCGATGTGAACAAAACATCCGGGCCGGGCGCTTGCGCAGCCAAGCTGCGCGCCGCGGCCACACCTTTGGGCTCACCGCACTGCATGGCGGCGTAGAACACGCCGTCGCGCAAGTAGTTGTTGGCGTAGCGCCCCCAGCCCCAGGCGTTTTGCAGATTGTGGTTGTGCGCCTCGGCCAAGGGCGGCAGCAGGAACTGGCCCTGCAAGTCCATGCGCCGCTGTGGCTTGGGGATTTTTTGATTCGTGAACTTGCCGTCTTTGACGTAGAGCGTGCCTTTGCGAAAGCCCTTGCCGTCAAACCACTGGGCGTTTTTCAGCTCCATGGTCAGGGCCGGGCCTGCGGTGTAGCGGCTGGCGTCGCTTTGAGCGTTGGCTGGCGTGGACGCCAGGGTCGTGATGACAAAGACGGCCAAGATGCCGGAGATGCCAAGGAGGTCAAAGAGGCCCGCCCTAGGGCTTCTGGGCACTGGAAATTGTTCAAAAGCAAGGCTCATAAGCTCGTCATGCTAGCGGGTGTTGGGGAGGGGGCCCGGAGCAGCCGCCTAGAATCCCGCCCCATGGCGACCAGCAAAGCATCCTCTTCCTCCTCCAGCAATAGCCCGACCCTCGGCTCCTATGGCGAGGGCTCGATCCGCGTGCTCAAGGGCTTGGAGCCCGTCAAGCAGCGGCCGGGCATGTACACCCGCACCGACAACCCGCTGCACACGATCCAGGAAGTGATCGATAACGCGGCCGACGAGGCCTTGGCCGGTTTCGGCAAGCGCATCGACCTGATCCAGCACAGTGACGGCTCGGTGTCGATTGCCGACGATGGCCGGGGCATTCCCTTCGGCCTGCACCCCGAAGAAGGCGTGCCGGTGGTCGAGATCGTCTTCACCCGTCTGCATGCCGGCGGCAAGTTCGACAAGGGCTCGGGCGGCGCCTACAGCTTCTCGGGCGGCCTGCACGGCGTCGGCGTCAGCGTCACCAATGCCTTGGCTAAGCGTCTGGAAGTGACCGTCTGGCGCGGCGGCGAGGTGGCCACGCTGGCGTTTGAGAACGGCGATGTGGTCGAGGCCGTGGCGGTGCGCAAGGCAGAGCGCGGCGACCGCAAGCAGGGCACGACGGTGCGCGTCTGGCCCGATGCCAAATATTTTGAGAGCGCCGACCTGCCCAAGAACGAGCTGGTGCACCTGCTGCGCAGCAAGGCAGTGCTGATGCCGGGCGTCATCGTCACGCTGACGAATGAGAAGTCCGGTGATGTACAGACTTGGTCCTACAAGGGCGGCCTGCGCGACTATCTGCAGCAAACCCTGATGGCCGAGCCGCTGATCCCGCTGTTTGAAGGCGAGCAATACGCCGGCCGCAGCGAGACCGAGAACTTTGCCGAGGGCGAGGGCGCCGCCTGGTGCGTGGCCTTCACCGAAGAGGGTCAGACCATGCGCGAAAGCTATGTCAACCTGATCCCCACGGTGGCGGGTGGCACGCATGAGTCCGGCCTGAAGGACGGCTTGTTCGGCGCCATCAAGAGCTTTATCGAGCTGCACAGCCTCTTGCCCAAGGGCGTCAAGCTGATGCCCGACGATGTGTTCTCGCGCGCTTCTTTTGTGCTCTCGGCCAAGGTGTTGGATCCGCAATTCCAGGGCCAGACCAAGGAGCGCCTGAACAGCCGCGACGCGCTGCGTCTGGTGTCCACCTATGTGAAGCCGGGCCTGGAGCTGTGGCTGAACCAGCATGTGGAGTTCGGCAAAAAGCTGGCCGAGCTGGTCATCAAGCAGGCGCAAACCCGCCAGCGCGCCTCGCAAAAGGTTGAGAAGCGCAAAGGCTCAGGTGTTGCCGTTTTGCCGGGCAAGCTGACCGATTGCGAAAGCCGCGATCTGCTGCACAACGAAATCTTCCTGGTCGAGGGTGACTCGGCCGGTGGCAGCGCCAAGATGGGCCGCAACAAAGAAACCCAGGCCATCCTGCCGCTGCGCGGCAAGGTGCTCAACACCTGGGAAGTGGAGCGTGACCGTCTGTTCGCCAATAACGAAATCCACGACATCTCGGTGGCCCTGGGTGTGGACCCGCATGGCAAGAACGACTCGCCCGACCTGAGCGGTCTGCGCTACGGCAAGGTTTGCATCCTCTCGGACGCGGACGTGGACGGCTCGCACATCCAGGTCTTGCTCTTGACCCTGTTCTTCCGGCACTTCCCCAAGCTGGTGGAAGCTGGCCACATCTTTGTGGCCCGTCCGCCGCTGTACCGGGTGGATGCGCCGGCTCGCGGCAAAAAGCCAGCCGCCAAGATCTATGCGCTGGACGAGGGCGAACTGACCGCCACGCTGGACAAGCTGCGCAAGGAAGGCGCCCGTGAAGGCTCCTGGAGCATCAGCCGCTTCAAAGGCTTGGGCGAGATGAGCGCCACGCAGTTGTGGGACACCACGCTGAACCCCGAGACCCGGCGCCTGAGCACGATTGCCTACGGTCAGCTCGATTTGGCCGAGACCGAGGTGGCCATCAACAAGCTGATGGGCAAGGGCGAGGCCTCTTCCCGCCGCGAGTTGATGGAGATTCACGGCGACTCGGTGGAAGTCGATATATGAGCACGCCGCGGGTCCATCTGCGTCCGACCATGTTGTCGGACCTGGACTTTGTGGTCTCGGTGGAGCAAGACGGCAGCAACCGCCCCTTCATCACGCCTTGGGAGCGCACGCAACATGAAGGCGCGGTGCGTTTCCCGGACTTTCGCCACTTCATCATCGAGGCGGGACCGGACTTGGCGCGTGCCGGTTTTGTGATCTTTCAAGGCTGCCGCAATCCGCATGGCTCGGTGGAGCTCAAGCGCATCGTCCTGGCACCCAAAGGCCAGGGCCTGGGTCGGGCCTGCGTACGTTTGCTGAAAAAGCTGGCCTTCACGCAGCTGCATGCCCATCGCTTTTGGCTGGATGTGAAGGCGCTCAACACCCGTGCCTTGAAGCTCTACGCCAGCGAAGGCTTTGTGGAAGAGGGCCGTTTGCGCGAAAGCGTGCGGGTCAATTTGGACGGCGCCGATGGCTATGACAGCCTGATCGTCATGTCCATGTTGGACCGCGAATATCAAGCCCGCCTGGCCTTGGGCGAGGAGGGCGAGTGATGTCGGCCCGACTTGCGATCGGTGCTGCGGTGCTGGCTCTCGCCTTGCCGGCGCAAGCTGAGCTTTGGGGTTATGTCGACGCCCAAGGCATGGCGCACTTGGCCACACGCCAGATTGATGGGGCCTACAACCTGGTGCTGGGTGCAGCGAATGCCTCCCAGGGCCGGGTGCCGGGCAAGCAAGACAGCAGCCAGCATTTGCTGACCTGGCTGGAGATCGCCCCTGAGGTCAAGTCGGTGCAGCCCTATCTGCGCGAAGCCGCTGCGCAAACCGGCGTGGACATGGCCTTGCTGAAGGCGGTGATCACCGTCGAGTCGGGCTACAAGCGCAACGCCGTGTCGCCGCGCGGTGCTCTTGGCCTGATGCAAATCACCCCCGTTGCGGCGGCCCGTTATGCCAGCTTGACCGAGCGACTGCGCCCGGCCGAGCAGCGCTTGCTGGACCCGCGCATCAATGTCCTGACCGGCGCGCGCATGCTCGCCGATCTGATCAAACGATTTGGCCGCATCGACGCGGCCTTGGCGGCCTGGAACGCCGGTGAAAGCGCGGTGCGCCGCGCCGGCGGCGTGGTGCCGCCGATTGACGAAACCCAAGCCCATGTTCATCTGGTGCTGGAGCTGTATTGGGCTTTGCTGCAACACGGCATGCCCGCTCAAGCCCAGCATCTGACGATTCACTCTGACAAACCATGACTCAGCAGACCTCGATTTTTGACGCCCCGCCGCCCAGCGATGACCCCGATGCTTTGACCCTGGGTCACTACGCCGAGCGGGCCTATCTGGAGTACGCCCTCAGCGTGGTCAAGGGCCGCGCCTTGCCCGATGTCTGCGACGGCCAAAAGCCGGTGCAGCGCCGCATTCTGTATTCGATGGAGCGCATGGGCCTGGCTTTTACCGGCACGGCTGGCGCCAAGCCGGTCAAGGGTGCCCGCGTGGTCGGTGACGTCTTGGGCCGCTTTCACCCGCACGGCGACCAGTCGGTCTACGACGCCTTGGTGCGCATGGCGCAGGACTTCTCGCAGCGCTACCCGCTGATCGACGGCCAGGGTAATTTCGGTAGCCGCGATGGCGACGGCGCTGCGGCCATGCGTTACACCGAAGCGCGCTTGGCTCCGATTGCGCGCCTGCTGCTCGATGAAATCGACGAAGGCACGGTGGACTTTGCGCCCAACTACGACGGCTCCACCGAAGAGCCGCGCCAGCTGCCGGCGCGCCTGCCTTTTGTGCTCTTGAACGGCGCCAGCGGCATTGCCGTGGGCATGGCCACCGAGGTGCCCAGCCACAATCTGCGCGAAGTGGCGGCAGCCGCCGTGGCGCTGCTGAAGAACGAGAACCTCAGCGACGAAGACTTGTTCAGCTTGCTGCCCGGCCCGGACTATCCCGGCGGTGGTCAGCTGATCAGCTCGGCGGACGACATTCGCGCCGCCTACCAAAGCGGCCGCGGCAGCATGAAGCTGCGCGCGCGCTGGAAGATCGAAGACCTGGCCCGCGGTCAGTGGCAATTGATCGTCACCGAATTGCCGCATGGCACCAGCAGCCAAAAGGTGCTGGAAGAGATCGAAGAGCTGTCCAATCCCAAGGTCAAGGCCGGCAAGAAGGCGCTCAGCCAAGAGCAGTTGCAGCTCAAGGCCAGCCTCTTGGCCGTCTTGGACGGCGTGCGCGATGAGTCCAGCAAGGACGCGCCGGTGCGCTTGGTCTTCGAGCCCAAGAGCCGCACGGTGGAGCAGCAAGACCTGATCACCACGCTCTTGGCACACACCAGCCTGGAGACCTCGGCCTCGATCAATATGACCATGATCGGCGCCGACGGCCGGCCCACGCTGAAGAGCATGCGCCAGATCCTCAGCGAGTGGCTGGGCTATCGCCAGCAAACGGTGCAGCGCCGCACCCAGCATCGCCTGGCCAAGGTGCTGGACCGCATCCATGTGCTGGAAGGCCGGCAGCTGGTGCTGCTCAATATCGACGAAGTCATCCGCATCATCCGCAACAGCGATGAGCCCAAGGCGGCGCTGATCGAGCGCTTCAAGCTCAGCGATCGCCAGGCCGAGGACATTCTTGAAATCCGCCTGCGCCAATTGGCGCGGCTGGAAGCGATCAAGATTGAGCAGGAGTTGAAGACCCTGCGCGAGGAGCAAGCCAAGCTGGAAGACATTCTGGCCAACCCCGGCGTTTTGAAGCGCACCGTCATCAAGGAAATCGAGGCCGACGCCAAGCAGTTTGGCGATGATCGCCGCACCTTGATTCAGGAAGAAAAGAAGGCGATTGCCGAGGTCCGTATCGTGGACGAGCCGGTGACCGTGGTGGTCAGCATCAAGGGCTGGGTGCGTGCGCTCAAGGGCCATGAGATCGACCCCGCGGCCCTGGCCTTCAAGAGTGGCGACCAACTCTATGGCACCTTCCCTTGCCGCAGCGTCGACCCTCTGATCGTCTTTGGCAACAACGGCCGGGTCTACTCGGTGCCGGTCTCGGTTTTGCCGGGCGGGCGTGGTGATGGCCAACCGATTACCACTTTGATCGAGCTGGAAAGTGGCAGCCAGATTGCGCATTACTTCGCCGGTAGCGCCACGCAGCGCCTGGTCTTGGCCGGCACCGGCGGCTTTGGCTTGATTGCCCAGGTGGGCGACTTGGTTGGCCGCCAAAAGGCCGGCAAAACCTTCCTGAGCCTGGAAGGGCAGGAGCAACCGCTGCCGCCGGCCACCGTGCCTGTGGGCGAGGTGGCGGGTGTGCAACTCGCTTGCTTGAGCCTGAACGGCCGCTTGCTGACCTATGCGCTGGATGAGTTGAAGCATCAGCCCAAGGGCGGCCGCGGCCTGACCTTGGTGGATCTGGAAGACAAGGACGCGCTGCTGAGCGTGGCGGCCTTCACCCAGAGCCTCTTGGTGGTGGGCACCGGGCGCGGCGCCAAGCCCAAGGAAGAAGTGCTCAAGGGTGTGGGTCTGGCCAGTTATGCCGGCAAGCGTGCGCGCAAGGGCAAGGCGGTGGAAGCCTTCCAAAAGGTCTTGCGAGTGCTGGCGCCTTGAGCTCGGCTTTTGTGGGGCTGCGCCGGCGTTCGCTGCTGCAAACCGGCTTGGGGCTGAGCCTGCCGCTGGTTTTGACACAGCCCTCGTGGGCTGCGGAAACCTTGGCGGAGCAATGTCTGCGCCTGGAGCAGCAAAGCGGCGGGCAAGTCGGTGTGTTTGCCCTGCACACCGGCAGTCGGCGGCAGTTTGCCTACCGGGCCGAGCAGCGCTTTGCCATGTGTTCGACCTTCAAGCTGCTCTTGGCTGGGGCGGTGCTGGCGCGTATTGATGCGGGCCAGCTGCGCCATGATCAGCGAGTGAGGTTTAGCCCGCGCGATCTGGTGCCGCATGCGCCGGTGACCGGCGCCCTGTTGGAATCAGGCACCTTGTCTGCCTCGCTGACGGTCTTGGAGCTGTGCGCCGCCATCCTGCTGGAGAGCGATAACCCGGCCGCCAACCTCTTGCTGCCGCTGGTGGGCGGCCCGCCGGGCTTGACGCGCTTCTTCCGCGAATTGGGCGATATGGAGACCCGGCTGGACCGCATCGAGCCCGCGCTCAATAGCAATCTGCCCGAGGACCCACGCGACACCAGCACGCCGGCGAGTTTTGTGGGCTTGATGGAGCGCTTGCTATGCAGCGACTTCCTCTCCGAGGCCTCGCGTCAGCAGCTTTTGGTCTGGATGAACGAGACCGAGACGGGCTTGGGGCGCTTGCGCGCCGGCGCGCCGCAAGACTGGCCGGCGGGGGACAAGACTGGCACCGGCGCGAACGGCGCCGTCAACGATGCGGCGATCTTTTTCCCGCCCAAGCAGGCGCCGATTCTGATGGTGGTTTTCATGCGCGGGTCCAGCCGGTCGGTGGCTGAGCTGAATGCGGCGCATGTCGAAGTGGCCAGCCGGGTGTTGGCGAGCTTAATCGCCGCGACTTAGTGCAACAGATGCGATTGCGGTGAGTGAAACACCGCTCGCACTTCACTCAGTCGATAACGACCAGGTCGAGAACGGCCGCGCAGCCAGCTGTGAGTTGAAGTAACGCGCATCGTCGGTGACTTCTTGGCCCAGCCAGGACGGCGACTCGAAGGCCTGAGACTCCTCGCTCAACTCAATTTCGGCCACCACCAGGCCGGCATTGGCGCCGAGGAATTCATCCACTTCCCAGTTCATGCCGGCATGCGGCACGACGCGGCGGACCTTCTCAACGCAAGGGCCGTCGGCCAATTTCAGCAGTGCTTGCGCATCGCTGAGCGGAATGGCGTATTCAAACTCGGCCCGGGTGGCGCCGACACTGGCGCCCTTGATGGTCAGCCAGGCCGATTCTCCGGCGATGCGAACCCGCACCGTGCGGGCCGGATCGCGGCTCAAATAGCCTTGGTTCAGGTACTGGCCGCTGCCTTGCTTCCAAGCTTCGCCTTGCACCAAGAATTTGCGCTCGATCTCGACAGCCATGCTCAGCCAGCCTTCAATCAAGCGCGCGCCATCGCGGCCGCGCATTCGCTGACCAGGGCCGGGCCTTTGTAGATCAGGCCGGTGTAAACCTGCACCAGATCGGCGCCGGCTTGCAGCTTGGCGCGCGCATCGGCGCCGCTCATCACGCCGCCGACGCCGATGATGGGGTAGTTGCTGCCGAGCGCGGCGCGCAGCAAGCGAATCACACGGTTGCTGGCTTCAAATACCGGCCGGCCCGAAAGACCGCCGGCCTCTTCGGCATGCGGTAGGCCCTTGACGGCCTCGCGTGAGATGGTGGTGTTGGTGGCAATCACGCCGTCGATGCCGTTGGCTTTGAGCGTTTGGGCGATGACGCTGACTTGGTCTTCGTCCAGGTCGGGCGCAATCTTCACAAACATCGGCACGCGGCGTTTGGCGCCCGCTTCCAGCTTGAGCTTTTTCTCTTGCAAGGTGCTCAGCAAAGCGTCCAGCGCCTCATCGCTTTGCAGCGCGCGCAGATTTTTGGTGTTAGGGCTGGAGATATTGACGGTGATGTAGTCGGCATGCGGGAACACGCCCCCCAGGCCGATCAAATAGTCGTCGGCGGCGTTCTCGATCGGTGTGGCGGCGTTCTTGCCGATATTCAGGCCAACCAAGCCGCCGGCGGCGCGGAAGCTGTGGGCGCGCTGCACATTGGCCAAAAAGCTGGCCAGACCTTCGTTGTTGAAGCCCAGGCGATTGATCAAGGCATCGGCCTGCGGCAGGCGGAACATGCGCGGCTTGTCATTGCCCGGCTGACCCTTGGGCGTGACGGTGCCGACTTCGATGAAGCCAAAACCCATGGCGCCCAGGCCGTCGATGCAGCGGCCGTTTTTGTCCAGGCCGGCGGCCAGACCGATGCGGTTGGGGAACTTCAGCCCGGCCAATAGCAGCGGGTCTTGCACCCGGGTTTGCGACCACAGGCATTGCGCCGGTGTGTTTTGCAACTTGGCGATGGCGCCGAGTGTCAATTCATGGGCATGCTCGGGATCAAGGCCGAACAAGAAAGGGCGGGTGAGGGCGTAAGGGATCAGAGGCATGGCGGAATTGTCGCATCGCCGGTGGCTGGGGTCTTCCGTGGCGCGGCAGCGACCCATGAGGGCTAGCGTTGATAATCGCGGCAACCCAGGAAAGCCGTGATGAAAAACCTCGACAACCCCGCCCAAGACCGCGAAGTGGGCTCTCGTGATTCGACCCAGGACAGCACCCGCACCGACGACACCCGCATCGGCGCGGTGCGCCCGCTGATCTCTCCAGCGCTTTTGTTTGACGAGTTGCCCGCGCCCGACGCCTCGCTGGCCCTGGTCGAGCAAGCGCGCCGCGACATCAGCCGTGTGCTGCATGGCCAGGACGACCGCTTGCTGGTGGTGGTGGGCCCATGCTCCATTCACGACCATGACCAGGCCATGGACTACGCCCGGCTTTTGAAAGAGCTGCGCGATGAGCTGAGCCAAGACCTCTTGCTGGTGATGCGGGTCTATTTTGAGAAGCCGCGCACCACGGTTGGATGGAAGGGCTATATCAATGATCCGCGCCTGGACGGCAGCTTCCACATGAACGAAGGCCTGCGTTTGGCGCGCAAGCTGCTGCTGGATGTGACGGCCCTGGGCCTGCCGGCAGGCACCGAGTTCTTGGACCTGCTCTCGCCGCAGTACATCAGCGACTTGATCGCCTGGGGTGCGATTGGCGCCCGCACCACCGAGAGCCAAAGCCACCGGCAGCTGGCCTCGGGTTTGAGTTGCCCGGTCGGCTTCAAGAACGGTACCGACGGCGGCATCAAGGTGGCCAGCGATGCGGTCTTGGCGGCCAAGGCCAGCCATGCCTTCATGGGCATGACCAAGATGGGCGCCGCAGCGATCTTTGAAACTCGCGGCAATGACGACTGCCACATCATCTTGCGCGGCGGCAAGACGCCCAATTACGACGCGGCTTCGGTGGCCGCCGCCTGCGAGGCCATGGCAGCGGCCGGCTTGCGCGAGCAGGTGATGGTGGACTTCTCTCATGCCAATTCAAGCAAGAAGTTCGAGCGCCAAATCGATGTGGGCCGCGATGTGGCGGCGCAAATCGCCGGCGGCGATGCGCGCATTACTGGGGTGATGATCGAGTCGCATCTGCAGCCGGGTCGTCAGGACTTGGCCGAAGGTAAGAACAAGGCCGATCTCTTGCCCGGCGTGTCCATCACCGACGCTTGCCTGGGTTGGAGCCAGACCGAGCCCTTGCTGCGCGAATTGGCCGCCGCTGTGCGTGCTCGCCGCAAGGCCTGATCGATTGCACTTGGGGCAGGCCTTTCGAGCCTGCCTGCCCCGGTCTTTCATGCGCGCCCACCATTGGCGCCGCAGTCTGGCAGTTGGCGCTGCCTGCGCCCCGCTTGTCGCATCGCGCTGTTTTGCGCGCTTGCAGGTCCCTAGAGTTCAGTCATCTCAACACTGAAGCCAAGGGACCTCGCGATGAAAGCAAACACCAAGACCGCGTCTGCAAGCCGAGCAGGCAAGCCCGGCCCGATGAAGCAAAGCCTCTTGAGCGCCGGCTTTGGCACGCTGGCGATGGCTTTGTGTGCCGCCGCCGGTTCGGCCCAGGCCATGGACCTGGAACTGGAGGTCAGCGGCCTGACGCAAAGCGAAGGCCGGGTAATGGTGGCCGTGTATACCGACGCCAACAACTGGTTGAAGAAGCCGCTGACGGGCAATAGCGTCGAGGCCAGCACCCAGAAAGACGGCCGGGTGCTGATCAAGCTGCTGGATCTGCCGGAGGGGCTTTTGGCTCTGAGCATCTTTCATGATGTGAACGGCAACGGCAAGCTGGACAGCAATGCCATGGGCATGCCCAAAGAACCCTATGGCTTTTCAAACAATGCGGCCGGCAGTTTTGGCCCGCCCAAGTTCGAAAAAGCGCAGTTCGAGGCCAAGCCCGGCGCTCGAGTTTCAGTCCAGTTGAACTGAGCAGGGGCGGACCATGATGCAAAGACGTGATCTGCTCAAAGCCGGATTCTCTGGGCTCGCCGGGCTGGGCAGCCTGAGTCTGATTCAAGAAGCGCTGGCCCTCGGCGTGGCTTCGCCAAGCTTCAAGACCCTGGCGCCGGAGTTGGCGCCCTTGCAGGGCTTCACTGGCAATGAAGTCTTCGATGCCCGCGACTTGCGCATCGAAGGTCGCCTGCCACAGGGCTTGAAAGGGGTCTATTACCGGAATGGCCCGGGCGTGATGAGCCGCGGCCAAGAGCGCTACAAGCATTGGTTTGACGGCGACGGTTTGGTGCAGGCTTGGACTTTTGGTGAAGGGCGCGTGCATCACAAGGCCCGCTTTGTGCAGACCAAGAAGCTGCGCCTTGAAACAGCGGCCGGTCGTTTCATGGTGCCGGGCTTTGGCACCAGCTTTGCCGACCAAGACGCGCGCGCCGCCGTGCGCAGCGCTGATGATGTGAACACCGCCAATACCAGCGTGATGCTCAATCAAGGCCGCTTGTATGCGCTGTGGGAGGGCGGCAGCGCCTATGAGTTGGACCCGCTCAGCCTGACCACCAAGGGGCCTCGGACGTGGTCGGCGGACATGGCCGGCATGCCTTTTTCGGCCCACCCCAAGGTGGAAGCCGATGGCACGGTCTGGAACTTTGGCAGCCAGGCCGGGCACATGGCGATCTACCAAATCTCTTCCCAGGGCCAGCTACGCAACAGCCGGGTTTTCAAGATGCCGGTGGACTCGGCCATGGTGCATGACTTTGCCGTGTCACAGCGCTTCTTGGTCTTTTTGCTTGCGCCCTTGACCCTGGACATGGAGGCGGTTCGTGCGGGCTCCAGCATGCTCGACGCCATGCGCTGGCAGGCACGTGAGGCCTGCACCGTGCTGGTGGTTGATAAATCAGATTTGGACCGACGCTGGGTTCTTGAGATGCCGGCCGCCATGGTTTTTCACTTTGGCAACGCCTGGGATGATGGTTCGCAGATCCATCTGGACTATGTGGAGGCCCAGGCTTTCCCCCTGATCAATGAGGCCCTGGGTGACATCATGAAAGGCACGCGGCCCAAGGACAAAGTGTCCAGTCCGCGCTTTTTGCGCATTACTTTGGGTGCCGGAGCACTTGGATCGGGGCAAGGCTCGGGCGTCAATGCCGGTCGCATCGAGCTGAGCTCACGTGATGAGTCGGTGGAGTTTCCAGTGGTGGACCCGCGTGTGGTGGCCCAGCGCTACCGGCATGTCTACTACCCGACTGCCATCGACAACGGAGAGCGCTGGGGCTTCAACGGCTTGATGCACCTGGACATCGAGACCGGCCGCCGCGAGCGCTTTTCTTTTGGTGATGAGGTGGTGCTGGAAGAGCATGTGTTGGTGCCCAAACCGGGCAGCAGCCAGGAGGGCGAGGGCTGGCTTTTGGGCCTGGGCTATGACCTCCAAGCCAAGCGCTCCTTTGCCTCGGTGTTTGATGCCCAGGCGCTCAGCGCCGGTCCCTTGGCGCGGGTGTGGCTGCCTTACTGGGTGACCTACGGCTTTCACGGCAAGTTCTATCCCAGCTGAGCCTTGCGCGCGGCCACGGCGGCGCGCTCAGAGTTTTTGCAAATCCAGGCTGGCGACTTGTTCGCCGGCTTGGGGCCAGCGATGCCGCGCTGACTCGGCTTCTTGCTCCTGTGCCGCAGCCAGTTCAGTCGAGGCCGCAGGCTCGAAACTGCCGGTGCCCAAGCCCAGCAGGGTGATCAGGGCCAAGCCGGCAATCCAGGCTTGGGGATCGCGGCTCCAATGAAGCAGCTTGGGCAGCAGATTGGGCAATAGCGCGGGCTGTGGCTTGGCTTGGGGCATCACTTTCCTTGGCTTCGTCGGCATCATCGTCAGCACTCCTTGAGGCTTGCGCGCTCATCGCGTTGGGATGCGAGAACTGTATAAGCATACAGCTGTAAATGCAAACAGTATTTTGATGGCTTGCCGCGAGGGGCCAACACTTCTCTCTGGCCGATAATGGCGGCCGGCCTCGCTAGGCCGCCCCTCATCCCTCAACAGAAGTCCCTTCAGCATGACCCAAGACGAACTCAAGACCCTGGTTGGCCAAGCCGCTTTGCAATACGTGAAGCCTGGCAGCATTGTTGGCGTGGGCACCGGCTCGACCGTGGACAAGTTCATTGACGCCTTGGCCGCCAGCGGCATCAAGGTGGCGGGCGCGGTGTCCAGTTCGGTGCGTTCGACCGAACGCATGAAGGCCTTGGGCATTCCGGTGCTGGACGCGTCTGAGGTCGAAGACCTGGGTGTTTATATCGACGGCGCCGATGAGATCGACCATGCCGGCCACATGATCAAGGGCGGCGGTGCTGCCTTGACCCGCGAGAAGATCGTGGCCGATCTGGCCGAGCGCTTCATCTGCATCGCCGACGAGTCCAAGCTGGTGCAGATGCTGGGCAAGTTCCCGTTGCCCGTGGAAGTGATCCCGATGGCTGCCGCTCAAATCGCACGTGCCTTTGCTGCGCAAGGCGGCGTGGCCACTTTGCGTGCCGGCGTGGTGACCGACAACGGCTGCCAGATTCTCGACGTGACCGGCCTGCAGGTCCGCGACCCGATGGCTTTTGAGCGCGAAGTCAATCAATGGCCGGGCGTGGTCACGGTGGGCGTGTTTGCCCGCAACCGCGCCCAGGTTTGCCTGCTCGGTACCTCCGAAGGGGTGAAGACGCTCAAGTTCGTTTGAGCGTTCCCCGCACTCAGCGCTGCAAGCGGAACACGCCGATGGCCTCGGACAGTCGGGACGACTGATCGCGCAGGCTTTCGGCCGCCGCGGCCGACTCCTCCACCAGGGCGGCGTTTTGCTGGGTCATCTGGTCCAGGTGGGTGACGGCGGCATTGACTTGCTGAATGCCGTCGCTTTGCTCGCGGGCCGAGGCGCTGATCTCACCAATGATGTCCGAGACCCGCTGCACGCTGGCCACGATCTCACCCATGGTGCTGCCGGCGTCTTGCACCAGACGTGTACCCGACTCCACTCGTTCGACGCTGGCGCCGATCAGGCTCTTGATCTCGCGCGCCGCCTCGGCCGAGCGTTGCGCCAACGAGCGCACCTCGGAGGCCACCACCGCAAAGCCGCGACCTTGTTCACCGGCTCGTGCGGCTTCCACTGCCGCATTCAGCGCCAGGATATTGGTCTGGAAGGCGATGCCGTCAATGGTGCCGATGATGTCGCCAATGCGGCGCGAACTGGCGCTGATCTCATCCATGGTGCTGACCACCTGGCCCACCACGGCGCCACCGCGCTGTGCCACCTCGGCGGCTGAGCTGGCCAGTTGATTGGCGGTCATGGCCGAGTCGGAGGTTTGGCGCACGGTGCTGGTCAGTTGCATCATGGAGGCCGCAGCTTGCTGCAGATTGGAGGCGGTTTGCTCGGTGCGGCCGGACAAGTCATGGTTGCCCACCGCGATTTCGGCGCTGGCGGTGCCGATGCTGTCGGTCGAGCCGCGCACCTGACCGATCAAGTGCAGCAAGGCGGTTTGCATGGTTTGCAAAGAGTTCAGCAACTGACCGGTTTCGTCGGCGCCGCCTTGAGGGATGGGGTGGCTGAGGTCGAAGTGCGCGATGGCATCGGCCACGCCAACCGCTTGGCGCAGCGGGGCGGTGATGGAGCGGGTCAGCCAAAAGGCGGCAGCCACGCCCAGCGCAATCGCGCTCAACTCGAACAAGATCAGCCCGGTTTGAGCCGCCTGATTGCTGGCTTCCACGCGCTTGACTGACACATCCAGCTCTTCGCGTTGCTGTTTGACGATGTTCTGAATGGCGTTTTGAAAGCTGCTGGCCGCGGGCTGGAAGTCTTGCTCAAACAGGCTGCGAGCCCGTTCGGCATCGCCGGATTTCTTGGCGGCCGTGACTGCATCTCGGGCGGCCAGATAACGCTTGCGAGCAGCGGACAGGGCTTCGAAGCCTTCGCGCTCTTCTTTGTCGACCAGCAAATGTTCCAGGGTCTTTTGCAGCTCACCGGAGGCCTTGGTGGACTCGGCCGCGCTGGCGGCAAAGAACTCGGCCAGGCTGGGGTCGGTGCTGACGGCGATGGCGGTCGTGCGGTTCACGCCATTGGTGATGTTGCGGTACCAGTCCGAAGCGGCACGCTCCGTCACCAAGGTGTGCTCATACATTTGGCGGGTCTCTTGCGCCACGCCACGCAAACACCACAGGCCGTAGCCCGCGCCAACAAAAGAGATCAGCAGCACCAGGCCGAGCACCAAAGACAAACGTTGGCCAATGCTGCGGCCGGAGAAGGATGAAAACAACATGCAGACGAACCTTTCAGGGGAGGGAAGTCGCTCAAGCCCAGCTTGAAGCGAGGGGTCCCGTTTGGCTTGTCGGCATGAAGGGCTCGTACTTCAGCGCTGCTGTGCGCACTGCAAGCCCGGCGTGTGGGTGGTGCGCTCTGCGCCCGCAAGACAAGTCCGCTACCTGAGGAATTTCGCTTCTAAGCCTGTGGTTGCGCAAGTCCTTGGCGATAGGCACGCACAGCAAAGCGGGCTGGATCGATGGCATCCAGCAAGCTCGCTTCCAAAGGAATCGGCGCGCCGCTAACCTGGGCTGCGAGCACTTGCGCGCACAAGCTCGCCCAGCCGATGCCGCGTGAACCCATGGCCATGCACAGGGCCAAACCGGCTTGTCGTGGCAGAAAGCGGGGCTGGTCTCGCCGACCCTCAGATCTGGCCATGGGCAAGCCGCCGACCAAGGGCAGGCGGTCCGGCGTGGCCAGACGCCAGCCGACGCGTCCGAGGGGCGGCGCAAGTGAAGGATCGAAAGCTGGTCTGAGATCCTCCAGATGGGCAAGCTCCGCCCATTGCGCCAGATTGGCGGCATGGTCGCTGGCGCGCAGCGTCGGGTCTGTGTCGCCGACTTGGTTGGTGGCGCCGCACCACAGACCTTGGCCCTGATCGGCAATCGCATAGCCCAGCCCCGCCACGGGCAGACGCGGTCGCGCGGAGCTTGCGGCCAGATGGCTGATTTGCCCGCGCTGCTGCAGCAGCAAGCCAGCCAAATCGGGGGCCAGGTCTTGCAGCAAGACCTGTGCTTCATGCCCGCCGGCCAAGACCACCAAGGGGGCTTGCGCCAACACTTGGCCGTCGGCGCCGAGGGCTTGCCATTGCCCATCAAGCCAATGCAGGCGCTCTACACCCACGGAGTACATCGTCTCGGCCTTTGACTTGCGCAAAAGTGCCGCCACAAAGCCCGCCGGCGGCAAGGCGCCCCCGCCGGGGTAGAACCAGGCGGGGTATTGCAGATCCAGGCCGCTGAGTTCGCGGGCCTGGGCCTGACTCATGGCTTGCACATAGTCTCTCGGCAGGCCCAGTCGGCTGAGCTGGGCTTGCATGCCGCCCAGGTCCAGCCTGGTTTCCAGGCGCAGCAGGCCTTGCTGCAGCCAAGGCAACTCGGGCCCGAGCGCTTTCAACAAGCGCTCGGTGGCCAGGGCCGCCGCTCGGTTGAAGCGGGCATGCACGCCGTCATCGGGGTTGAGCGTGCCGTGGAACAAGCCGCCGGGGTTGCCCGAGCTGGCCTGCGCCGGCCCGCTGCGACGGTCGATCACGGTGCTGTGAATGCCTTGCTCGGCCAGGGCCCAGGCGCAGGCCGTACCGGCCAAACCGGCGCCGATGATCAAGGCTTTTTGGGTGCCGGGCGGCGCCAGTGCCAGTCGCCCGGCCGGTTTTTCCAGTACATGGCGTGGTGCATAACGGGCCACGCACATGCCGCCCTTGTTGGCGAAACCACGGTGTCGCTCCACATGAAAGCCGGCCGCTTGCAGTCCTTCTCTCACATGGGGGGCCACGCTCCAAGAGCCGGCCGTGGCATCGGGCGCGGCCAGTCGGCTCAGGGCTTTGAGCAGATAGCTGTCCCACATCTCCGGGTTTTGCCGCGGGTTGAAACCGTCGAGATAAAAGGCATCGACCTCGGCCACCAATTCGCGCAGCCAGTGGCGCGCATCCCCCAGGCAGAGCAGCAGCTGCACTCGGCTGTCGGCAAAGCTCAGGCGATGCAGATTGGCGGTGAGCGGCGGCCAGGCTTCCAGCAATTGAGGGGCCAGATCAGGCAAGGGCGAGTTTTGATGGGCTCGGGCCAGATCCTCGCGACGCAGCGGGTGCTTTTCGATGCTGATGAACACCAGTTGTTCACATCGATCGGGGTCATTCGCCCAGGCATCCCAAGTGGCCAGGAAGTTATTGCCGAGGCCAAAGCCGGTTTCCAAGATCACAAAGCGCGGCCGCGCCGCCCAGCGGCCGGGCAGTTGATTGGCACCTAAAAAGACGTGGCGGGCTTGCGCCAGCGCGCCTGCGCGGCTGTGATACACGTCTTCAAAGGCCGGTGCGCTGGGGGCAGCAGGGTCGCTGAAATCGACGACGGCGGGTGTGATGCTGGGATTTTTCATGCAGGCTCAAGCGAGGGCCGGCAGTATGAACCACAGCATGCCGCTCGCGAGGGCCAGCGATGAAAAAAGTACGCCAGCGACCATGGCCGCAAATTGACGCCCCCCGCTGAGCCAGGCGGTGATGCTGCGGGTGACGCTGTTGCTGGCAATGGCGGCCAGCACGCCACGGCACATCAGCTCGGCATCAATCTGCCCGGCATGGGCCAGGCCGGCCAGCGAAGCCACCGGCGAATGGGCATCGGCAAGGCCTGCCAAGGCCACGGCAGCGAACAGGCCTGAGCTGCCAAACCGACGCTCCGCCCAGCTGACCAGCACCGCCACCACGCTGAGCAAGAGGGCGATGAAGGCTGCCTCTTTCAGCCGCAAGGGGCCGCCCGTTTGGGGTCTGGTTTTTTGCTCGTGTGGAACTTTCGGCGATGCTTGTACATGGGCGGCGAGGGCCGCTTGATGGGCGCGCACGGCCAAAGCCACGCCGGTGCCGCCGGCCACTACCATGCCGACCGCAGCCAGCGGCAAAAAGCGCAGGGCCGCTTCGGGTGCCAAGGCCAGCAGCATCAAAGACGCTTGTAGCCACGTGGCCGCCGTGGACATGACCGCCCCCGAGGTACAGGCCAGCAGCAGGGCGGGCTCGGCCTTGGCTCTTTGGCCCATGGTGGCGATGGTGGCGGTGCTGGACACCAGCCCCGACATCAAGCCGGACAGCGCCAAGCCCGTCTGGGCGCCGAGCAGACGCAGCGCCACATAACCAAAAGCCTGCAGACCCAGCAACAGCAAGAGCAAGCCCATCAAGGAATGGGCCTTCATGCCCGCCAGCCAAGGCAGTGGCTCGGTGGGCATGATGGGCAACACCACCAAGGCCAGGGCGGCCAAGAGCAAACCGTCGTGCAGCTCTCGCTCTTTCAACCAGCGGGTGGCAAAGCGGTGCAGACCGGTGCGGGCACTCAGCAAGGCGGTCAGGGTGACGGCGGCCGGCGCCCCCAACATCGGCGCTTGTACGCACAAGACGCCGATCAAATAAGTGGCCAGCAAGGCCATCTCGGTGGTCAGGCCGGGGTCATGTTCGCTGCTGCGGAAGTAGGCCATGGCCGCCAGCACCGTGATGGCCAGCGCGCCTACGGCCACAAGACCTGTGACGTCCAAGCCATAGGCCAAGGCGCCGGCCAAAGCGGCAATGGTGAAAGTGCGCAAGCCCGCCGGTTCAGTTTGGCGGCCACCGTCGTGGCCGCGTCCTTTGTGGCGTTCGCGCTCCAGTCCGATCAATAGGCCGCTGCCGAGGGCGGCCAGCAGTCCCATCGCCAGTTCGGCGTAGCTGCCAAAGGCTTGTTCCAGCAAGTTCACGAGGCGAGAGTTTTTCCGGCTTGGGACGCGCAGCCGCGCAAGCAAGTCTTCATTCGAGGGCCCCCAGGGTTTGCAATTGCTGTGATTCAAGCACTTGAACCGCCGGGCCGGCTTGACGCAAGGCAAGGCAGAGTGCGCGAGCGACCACGGCGGCGTCGATAGGGCGCCAACGCAAGGGGATCAAGGGCTGCAGCGGTCGCGTCAGCGTCAAGGCCCAGCGTTCACCGGGTCGATCGGGCTGGCCGAGTGCGGCACGTGCGCCGCGCGCCCCTCGCAGCAGCGAGGGGCGCGCAATTACCAAACGGTCAAATTGCAGGGCCACTAAAGCCTGCTCCATCTCCCCTTTGACCTGGTTGTAGAAGACCTTGGAGTTGGCGTCGGCACCGAGGGCGGAAACCACGGCGCAACGGCTGGCGCCGGCCCGTTTGGCGGCTTGCGCAACGTGCAACACCGCCTCGAAATCAACCGCTCGAAAGGCCTCGGCCGAACCCGCCTGAGCCATGGTGCTGCCTAGACTGATCAGCACGGCCTGCGGAGGCGGCAGCGGGGCGCCGCCCAGGTCCTCGCGAGAAAAATCCACCAGATGCGGGTGGACGCGCGGACTGGCCGGCAGATCGGTGGCCGGGCGTCGCAAGAGCAGTTCCAGTTGAAGCGCTTGAGGCAGCAAGCCCTCCAGCAGGGCCCTTCCGATCAATCCTGTCGCGCCGGCCAGCCACAAGGTTTGCGGCATGTGGCTCATGGTTGGACCGACTTGGCATCCAGCACGCGGGGCAAACAGGCCGACTTCAGCTCGGCCAAAGCGCCGACCTGGGTGGCGTTGTTGCGCTGGGTGCCGCAGAAGTCATCTTTCACCAAGGGGTGGGAGGGCACCGCTTCAACGCTGCGGCGCCAGTTCAGGCGCAAGGCATCGGCGTCTTCCAGCGTGATACCGAGGTCGAGAACCTCATTCATGCTCGCCTTGATTTGCGCGCCGTCGCGTTCGCGGATGCGGCCGTCCAACAAATTGCCATAGACCGTGCCATTGGATTTGGCCCCGCGCATGTCGATGCCTGCGGTGTTGACCAAGGTGTTGTGCGCAATCAGCATGGAGGCCGAACGGTTCACATCAATGCCAAAGTCATTGCAATGGGCCACCACATTGTTGGCCGCCACCGCGGCGCGTTGCTCGAATTCACATTGCTGGTCGCGGCAGAAGCGGGGCTCTGAGGCCGAGCCCCCAAAGGAAATGCCGGTGCGAATGCCCGGTTGTGTGATCTGCTGGGGCGTGCAGATCAGCAGATTGCGCTCGATCCGGGTGCCGTGTCCGGCGCCGCGCACCAGCATCCCGAAGGACGATTGCCCACCGCCTCGTTTGACGAAATGGCTGATGTGGTTGTCCAGCAGCCGCCATTTGCTGGCGCCAATGATGTTGATTGGGGCGACCACGGCAGCCGTGTCGCGGGCCCGGCTATTGCTAAAGGTGTTGAACTGCACCAAGCCCTCATCCGGCCATTCGTCCTCATCGCCATTGACCTGCAAATGGGCGTTGAAGTCTTCCATCAAATTATTGCGAATCACCGTGCTGCGGGCGCCACCTTGCACCAAGAACGCATGTTTGCAGTCGCTTTGAACCGGGCAGCTGCCGCGCATTTGCAGGTTTTCAAAGACCCAAAAGCCGTGGCTCACCTTGAATACATCGGCTGTCATCGACTCCAAACGAACTTGGCCGACCTGTCGGGCTTTGACGGAGATGGGTAAGTCTTTCTGGCCAGTGGCGCCAGTGCTCAAGGTCTCGGTGATGCGATAGCGGCCCGGATTTAGCACAATGGTCTGGCCGGGTTTGGCCGATTGCATAGCCCTTGCTAACTCTGCTGCCGTACTGACACGCAGCTCCGACCAGCTGCTATCGGCTGGACCTGCCCCCGCTTGGGGCTCTTCGGCCAAGGGCAACCCTTGGGCGTCATAGCGCTGCTTGGGCAAGGGCTGCGGCTGCTGCCCTTTGGCCAAGCTGGGTAGCTTGAGCTGTGGGGGGCTTCGCTGGGCTTGCGTTTCAGCATAGGCCAAGGCCGGCAGCAAGAGGGGTTCCAGAATCTGGTGGCCCATCAGCCGAATCCGGGCGTAACGAATCAGCTCACCGGTTGTGCGTTGATTGAAGTCAGTGCCGAGCTTGCTGGCATCAAACTGTCGCAGCAGCAGGAAAAGGATGCCGATCACCGCGGCAACAGCGGCGAAAAGTAGCCAAAGAAAGAGACGGCGAACAGTAAGACGCATATTGAGTTTCTGCAGCAAACCAAGGATCGACAACAGCGGCGCTGGGCTGCGTTGGATCACCGCAGCCTTGGGACGGGCCGAGTATGCGTGCGGAAACAAAAAAGCCCAACCGGGTTTTGGCTGGGCTTTTGATCAAAATATGCGCTGACTGTTGCTGAAACAGCATCCGCACAGATGACGAGTCAGGTCTTTCTGTTCAGTCGGCGCCTTGATTAACGCTTGGGGCTGGTCAGACGAGCGCCAGGGCTGCGTCCGCCACCACCGCCACCGCCGGCCGGACGGCCACCGCCACCACCGCTACTGCCGCCACCCGGACGACCGCCGCCACCCGAACGCTGGCCTTGCGGCGCAGCTTGGCGCGGTGCGCCACCGTCACGCGAACCCTCGCGCGAACCGTGAGGCGCATGGCCCGAGCCGCCGCGCGGAGCCGAGCGACCACCGCCGCCGCCACCGCCACCACCGCCGCCAGGGCGACCGCCGCGGCCACCGCCACCGGAGCGGCTGCCGTTGTTGTTCAGAATCATGCGGCCCAGCACGATGGGCTCAGGCTTTTCGCTCGGATCGGGCGCGAAGCCCTGAACGATGTCCTTGGGAATCTCGCGCTTGATCAGCTTTTCGATCTCGCGCAGGAAACCGTTCTCGTCCACGCAGACCAAGGACACCGCCTCGCCTTGCGCGCCGGCGCGGCCAGTACGGCCGATGCGGTGCACATAGTCTTCCGGCACATTCGGCAACTCGAAGTTGACGACGTGGGGCAGTTGGTCGATGTCGATGCCGCGGGCGGCGATGTCGGTCGCCACCAAGCAGGTCAGATCGCCGCTCTTGAAGTCGGCCAGGGCCTTGGTGCGGGCACCTTGGCTCTTGTTGCCGTGGATGGCCATGGCGCTGATGCCTTGGTCATTCAGGTAGTCGGTCAGGCGGTTCGCGCCATGCTTCATGCGGGTGAACACCAGCACTTGGTGCCAGTCGCCGCTCTTGATCAGATGGACCAGCAGTTCCTTCTTGCGCTCGCGGCCAACCGGGTGGACCTTTTGCGCAATCGACTCATTGGTCTGGTTGCGGCGGGCCACTTCGATCAGGGCGGGCTGGTTCAGCAGGCGGTCGGCCAGGTTCTTGATGTCATCGCTGAAGGTGGCGCTGAACAAGAGCGACTGCTTCTTGGCCGGCAGCAGGGCCAGCACCTTCTTGATATCGTGCACAAAGCCCATGTCCAGCATGCGGTCGGCTTCGTCCAGCACCAGCATTTGCACCTGGCTGAGGTCCAGCGTGCCTTGCTGAGCGTGGTCCAGCAGGCGGCCGGGGGTGGCCACCAGGATGTCGACGCCGTCACGCAGGCGGTTGATTTGCGGCTGCATGCCAACGCCGCCGAACATCACCATGCTCTTCAGGGGCAAGTACTTACCGTAGGTCTTGACGCTTTCCTCGACCTGGGCCGCCAGCTCGCGGGTGGGGGTCAACACCAGAGCGCGGATGGCGGGCTTGCCGCGTTTGTTCAGCACCGGCTGGCCGACGCTCAAACGATGCAGCATGGGCAGGGTGAAACCGGCGGTCTTGCCGGTGCCGGTCTGGGCGCCGGCCAAGAGGTCACCGCCTTGCATGACGGCGGGGATGGCCTGCGATTGAATGGGAGTAGGAGTCGTATAGCCGGCGTCGGCGATGGCCTTCAGCAAAGGCTGGGCAAGGCCCAAAGATTCAAAGCTCATTGATTTTTTGTAGAGCACGCATCTTCGGTTGCTGGGCCGCGCTGCAGGGTATGCAACGCCAGTCTGCGAGCCTGCGATAGGAGGCGTACAAGATGTCAAAAAAAGGAACGCCGCGGAAGACTGGTAGCCGCGGCGTAGGCCCGCAGTATAGCTGGGCACCAGGGAAACCCCGGGAAAACTCGGGGCTGTAGGTCCCGGGTCAGGCCTCGCCAAGGCTTGGCTTGTGAACTTGTGACGCTAGCGCGCCGAGTCGGGGCGGCGAAGCTGCGACAATACGCCGTTTCGCGTCGTGCCAAATTGGCATTCGCGGCGGGCCGGCACCGATCTCGGCTGCCCACAAGGTCCCGCAGCCCCGCAAAAACTCTCGAAAACTCCAGGACAGGAACCCTCCGCCATGGCGCAATACGTCTATTCCATGAACCGTCTGAACAAGACGGTGCCTCCGAAACGCCACATTCTGAAGGACATCTCGCTGTCTTTCTTCCCCGGCGCCAAGATCGGCGTGCTGGGCGTGAACGGCTCGGGCAAGTCCACCGTGCTGAAGATCATGGCCGGTGTCGACAAGGAGTACGAAGGCGAGGCCATGGCCATGCCGGGCATCAAGATCGGCTATTTGCCGCAAGAGCCTGAGCTGAATCCTGAGCAAACCGTGCGCGAAGCGGTGGAAGAGGGCATTGGCGGCGTTTTGGCGGCCAAGAAGCGCCTGGACGAGGTCTATGCCGCTTATGCCGAAGAGGATGCTGACTTTGACGCCCTGGCTGCCGAGCAGGGCGAGCTGGAGGCCATCATTGCCGCCGCGGGCTCCGAAAACACCGATCTGCAGCTGGAGCTGGCAGCCGACGCGCTGAACCTACCACCCTGGGACGCCAAGATTGGCGTGCTGTCCGGTGGTGAAAAGCGCCGCGTGGCTCTGTGCCGCTTGCTGCTGAGCAAGCCCGACATGTTGCTGCTTGACGAACCCACCAACCACTTGGACGCCGAATCGGTCGAGTGGCTGGAGCAGTTCCTGCAGCGCTTCCCCGGCACCGTGGTGGCCATCACCCACGATCGCTACTTCCTGGACAACGCCGCCGAGTGGATCTTGGAACTGGACCGCGGTCACGGCATCCCATGGAAGGGCAACTATTCCGACTGGTTGGACCAAAAGGAAAAGCGCCTGGAAGGCGAGCAGAAATCCGAAGACGCCCGCATGAAGGCGATGAAGGAAGAACTGAAGTGGGTGCGCTCGAACGCCAAGGGCCGTCAGGCCAAGAGCAAGGCGCGTCTGGCCCGCTTCGAGGAGTTGTCGGACGTCGAATACCAACAGCGCAACGTCACCAACGAAATCTTCATTCCCGTGGCCGAGCGTCTGGGCAATGAAGTCATCGAGTTCGAGAACGTCAGCAAGAGCTTCGGCGACCGCGTGCTGATCGACAACCTGAGCTTCAAGGTGCCGGCCGGCGCCATCGTCGGCATCATCGGCCCCAACGGCGCCGGTAAATCGACGCTGTTCCGCATGCTGCAAGGCACCGAGACCCCGGACAGCGGCACCGTCAAGATCGGCAAGACCGCCAAGATGGCCTTCGTCGACCAAAGTCGCGCCAGCCTGGAAGCCGACAAGACTGTCTGGCAAGACGTGTCGGGTGGTCTGGACAACATCACGGTGGGCAAGTTCGTGATGCCCAGCCGCGCTTATTTGGGCCGCTTTAACTTTAAGGGCAATGACCAGCAAAAGCTGGTGGGCAGCCTCTCGGGTGGTGAGCGCGGCCGCTTGCATCTGGCCAAAACTCTGGCGCAAGGCGGCAACGTCTTGATGTTGGACGAACCGTCGAACGACTTGGACGTTGAAACCCTGCGTGCGCTGGAAGAAGCGCTGCTGGAGTTCGCCGGCAGTGCGATGGTAATCTCCCATGACCGCTGGTTCCTGGACCGCATCTGCACCCACATCCTAGCTTGCGAAGGCAATTCGCAGTGGTTCTTCTTCGATGGCAACTTCCACGAGTACGAAGCCGACAAGAAAAAGCGTCTGGGTGAAGAGGGTGCGCGTCCTAAGCGTATGCGTTTCAAGCCCATCAAGTAAGCGGATCAAGTCGGCCGAAAGATCGGAAAAAGTCCGCAGCAAGCTGCTGCGGCAACCAAGAAAAAGGACCTTCGGGTCCTTTTTTCATGCCTTCACAGATCTTTACCGCGCCTGCATGGATGGCTTACGTGCGACTCAGAAGATAGCGACATCGCAAACACAGATGGAGCTGTCGATGAACAAGTTTTCCTTCGCAAACCTGGGCAAGAAGTGCGCGGTTGTGGCGGCCATTGCCGTGGTGGCCGTGTCTGCCCAGGCGATGGGCCCCGGAGGTCCGATGGAGCCTGGGGGGCATCGCGGCGGTCCGGACATGATGATGGGCCGCTCCATGGAGCATATGTTGGACAACGTGGACGCCAGCGATGCCCAGCGCGCCCAGGTCAAGCAGATCATGCAAGCGGCGATGAACGACTTGAAACCTCAGCGCGAGTCCGGCCGCAAGCTGCATATGCAGATGATGGACTTGCTGAGTGCGCCAATGATTGATGCCGGTGCCGTTGAGAACCTGCGTCAGCAGGTCCAGTCCCAACAAGAGTTGAGCAGCAAGCGCATGAGCCAGGCCATGGTGGACGCGGCGCGGGTGTTGACGCCTGAGCAACGCGCCAAGCTGGCTGAGCGTATGAAGAAGATGCAGGCTCGCATGGCCGAGCACCGTGGCGGCAAGCCGGGCGGTCAGTGATCTGCCGCCTCGCTTGACTGAATCGCCCCTCGCTTATGCTTGAGACTTTGATCCACCGGCCGCAGCAGCGGCCCCGCCTCGCAAGACCCTTGGCCAGACCCCAGATGATGCAAAGACTGTTGCTGATTGATGATGATGCGCGGCTCACCGCGATGCTGAGTGACTACTTGGGGGGCGCGGGCTTTGAGGTGGTGTTGGCTGGAAGCTTGAGCGAGGCGCGCGAAGCCTTGGCGGGTCAGCCCTTTGACCTGCTGGTGCTGGACCTGATGCTGCCCGATGGCGATGGCCTGGATTTCTGCCGTGAGCTGCGCGCGGCGGCGCATACAAGGCGCTTGCCGGTCTTGATGTTGTCGGCGCGCGGCGAACCCATGGACCGCATTCTCGGCTTGGAATTGGGGGCCGATGACTATCTGGCCAAGCCTTTTGAGCCGCGCGAATTGCAGGCTCGCATCAAGGCCTTGCTGCGCCGCACCGAGCCAGAACCGGGTGCCGAAGATGTGCTGCGCTTTGGTCGCCTGGAGATTGACCTGGCCGCGCGCCTGGCGCGGCTGGACGGTCGGCCGCTGGATTTCACCGGGCATCAATTCGATTTGTTGGTGGTTTTGGCGCAAAGCCCGGGCCGGGTTTTGTCGCGCGACCAGATCATGGACTCGCTCAAGGGCCATCCGCTGGATGCGTTCGACCGTTCCATCGATGTGCACATCTCGCGCATCCGCGCCCTGATCGAAGACGACCCGAAAGCGCCACGCCGAGTGTTGACGGTGCGTGGAGCGGGTTATGTATTCGCCCGCAAGCAAGACGCGGACTCGGTCTGAGCGGCCGCGGCCGAGCCTTGCATGAAGTCGCTCTATCTACGCATTTATCTGACCCTGGTGGTCTTGCTGCTGGCCTTTGCTTTCGGCTCGGCTTGGTTGTTTCAACGTCATATTGAAAGCGAGCGAGGTGGTTTTGAGGCGACAGCCAATGAGCGCATGTTGGCCATGGCCGACTTGCTGTATCAGGCCTTGCCCAGCGCCGATGCGCCCAGAGAAGAGCAAGCCTTGGCGGTGGAGGCTTGGGGGCGCCGGCTGCGCATGGCGATTGCGCTCAACGATGCCAGTGGTAAGCGCATTGAGGCCTCAGAAGTGTTTGAGCGCCGCCAAGAAATCGATGCGGCCGCGCCGACGCTGCGAATTCCACTCAAGGACGGACGCAGCCTGGAGTTGATGCGACCCCCTCGCCAACAGCCGGGCATGCCCGGTGGCGGCGGTTTCGGCAAGGGACACGCCCAAGGGCTTGGGGGCGGCTTTGGTGGAGGTCTCGGGGGTGGGCCAGGAGCCGGTCCAGGTGGGTCTCGGATGGATGCGCCGATGATGCCCTTGCCCCTGATCGGGCCGAGGCCTAATGGGCAGGTGCTGGTGATTTTGCTGGTGCTCTTGTTCATCGGTGTGGCCCTGGGGGCTTATCCGGTGATTCGTCGCCTGACTCGGCGTCTGGAGAACTTGCGGGCTGGCGTGGAGCAGTTTGGCCGTGGCAACTTCTCTCACCGCGTGGAGGACAGTGGCAAGGATGAGGTGGCGGTGCTGGCGGCGAGCTTCAACCGATCGGCCGAGCAAATTGAGGCGCTGCTGCGTTCGCAAAAGTCACTGTTGGCCAATGCCAGTCATGAACTGCGCTCGCCCTTGGCGCGGCTGAAGATGGCTTTTTCGATGCTGGGTGAGAGTGCCGAGGGCGCGTCCATGCAGTCGGCCCAGGGCCAGCGTTTGAGCCAGGAGATTCACGCCAATATCCGCGAGTTGGATGCCCTGGTAGAAGAGGTTTTATTGGCCAGCCGACTGGAAGCTCGAGATTCGCCGCTGCAAGGCCAGGGGGTCGACCTGATGGGGCTGGCCGCTGAAGAGGCGGCGCGAGTAGGGGCTGAGTTTGTGCCCTCGCCAGGTTTGCAACATCTGTCGGCGCAGGGCGACGAGCGCTTATTGCGCCGTGCTTTGCGCAATTTGCTGGAAAACGCGCGCCGCTATGGCGGGGACGAAATCCTCTTGCAGCTTGAGCGCAGCAAGGATGGCGCCGCCGAATTCCGTGTTTGCGACCGCGGGCCGGGTGTTCCGCCTGCCATGCGCGAGCGAATTTTCGAGGCCTTTTTCCGCATGCCGGGGCATGCTGAGCAGGCTGGCGGCGTGGGTCTGGGCCTGAGCCTGGTCAAGCAGATCATTCAGCGCCATGGTGGCGATGTGCATTGCGAAGACCGAGAAGGCGGCGGCAGCGTTTTTGTGCTGAGCTTACCGAAGGCGGCCTGAGTTGTCGGTGCCCCCTGAAGCGGCCGCTTCGCGTTCTTCGAGTTTGTGCACCCAGGCCAAAAAGGCACTCAGGGCCAGGGCTGCAATCACCAGACCGGCGGTGGCTGCGGACCAAAAACCTCGCGCACCATGAAGGCTTGCTAACCAGCCGTCTGCATGGCCAAAGGCCAGCCAGTAGCCGCCGCCCAGGCCCACACCCCAGATCGCCAAGGCATAGATGACCATGGGCGCGGTGGCGATGTGGTGGGCGCGCAGCACGAAAGCGGCCAAGGTCTGGCCGGCGTCCGCCACATGAAAAAGCCAGACCCACAGCAGCAGGGGCATGGCCGCCGCGATGATGAGCGGGTCATGGGTGTAAAGACTCAGCACCTGCTCGCGAGCCACAAACACCAAGGCTCCGACCAGGAAGGAGAGCCCCAGGCCAATCTCCAGGCCGTGCCAGCCCAAACGCCGCGCGCCTGCGGCATCATGGGCACCCACGCTCTGCGCCACCAAGGTGCCGGTGGCATTGGCCAAGGCCAGCGGCAACATGAACATCAGCGCGATCAGATTGGCCGCCAGTTGATGGCCAGCCACGGCTGTTGCGCCCAAACGCGCAATGAAGATCGCCATGAAGGTGAAACCCGTCACCTCGATCAAGATGGAGCCGCCCATGGGCACACCCAGCTTGAGCAAGGCCTTGATGGACGGCCAGTGCGGGCGACGCCACAGCGCCCCGTGCAGGCCGAAGGGTCGGTAAAACGCATCTTTGCGCATCAGCGCAAAAGCGATCAGGGCCTGCGACCACATGGCAATCGCAGTCGCCAGGCCGCAGCCCGGCGCGCCCATGGGGCTCACTTGCCAAGGGCCGAGACTGAAGCCCTGGATGAAAGCCATGCTCAGTGGCACCTTCACCAGTAAGCCGCTGATCTGCAGCAGCATGATTGCCTTGGGGCGTGAAACCGCGACAGTAAAGCCGCGAAAGGCCGTGAAGAACAGTGTGGCTGGCAGGCTCAGTGCCAGCGCCCACAAATAGGCTCGGACCTTGGTCTCTACCTCCGGGCTGGTTTGCGAGATGGCCAAGAAGGGCTGCGGAAACAAGAGGATCAAGTCGCCAAGTACCATCAAGCCCAGGCATAGCCAGAGCATTTGATGCAACTGATCACCCGCTTGCTGCATTTGCCCAGCCCCGAACAAGCGACCCACCACCGGAGAGATAGCCATGACCACGCCCATCAGGCCGACAAAAATGGTGATGTAGATGGCGCTACCAACCGCCAGTGCCGCCAAGTCGATAGCGGAAAAGCGCGCGATCAATAGCGTATCCACCGTGCTGAAACCCAGCACCGCCAACTGCCCGACCAACACCGGCCACGCCAAGGGGGCGATTTGGCGCAGACTGTCGATGCGAGTCGTGCCGGTCGGCTGAAGATGGCTCAAGGCTTGCGCCCTTCGGGCGATTGGGGGTGGTCAATGCCCTTGAACTCCCGGGCCCGCTCGGCGTAGCGATTGAAGCGCCAGGCGGTGGCCTCCATCGAGATGCGCCGCCAGGTGACGCGCTTCTCGGCTGGGCTCATGACGGGCCAGTGTTGCACCTCATCAAAGCTGCGGCCGCAGCCTTTGCAGATCTCATCGCCTTGGCTGGTGGAACAGATGGCGATGCAAGGCGCATCGGGCGTGCTGGCGTACCAAGCCAGCCAAGCCTGTTTGGCTTCAGCCGGCATGCTGTCTTCATCGCATTCGACTTCGCGGTAATAGACCAGCAGGCCGTAAACCTCAGCTAATGCACGAACCTCCGGGCAGGCGCTCAGCCCGTCTGGGGATGGCTGCTGCTCGCGCCACCAGTTGATGGCGGCTTCGATGTCGGTGATGTGAATGCCCGCCATGCTGTGCGCCTTGGGCTCAGTGGCTCAGGCCGATAGCGGCACGCACTTCGCGCAGTGTCTTGCGGGCGACGGCGCGAGCGCGCTCGGTGCCCACTTCGACAATCCACTGCACCTGCTTGGGCTTGGCCAGGTATTCGTTGGCGCGCTCACGCCAGGGCGCTTGTTCTTTGTGAATGGCTTCTATCAGGGGCTGCTTGCAGTCCAGGCAGCCGATGCCGGCCGAAGTGCAGCCTTCTTGAACCCAGGCGCGGGTGTCGCTGTCCGAGTAAATCTGGTGCAAGGGCCACACCGGGCAGCGGGCTGGGTCACCGGCATCACTGCGGCGCACACGTTGTGGATCGGTGGGCATGGTGCGAATCTTCTCGCTCACCACCTCGGGCTCATCGCGCATGGCGATGGCATTGCCGGCGCTCTTGCTCATTTTCTGGCCGTCCAGGCCTGTCAGGCGCGAGGTGTCGGTCAACAGGGCCTGCGGCTCCGGCAGGATGGCCTGCTCCGGGCTGTAGATGCGGTTGAAGCGCCGCGCCACCTCACGGGTGACTTCAACATGCGCCGTTTGGTCTTCGCCGACCGGCACAAAGGCGGCCTTGTAGATCAGGATGTCGGCCGCCTGCAGCAGTGGGTAGCCCAGAAAGCCGTAGGTGGCCAGCTCGCGATTCTTCTCGACTTGGTCTTTGTAGCTGGGGATGCGCTCCAACCAAGAGGAGGGCGTACTCATGGCCAAGAGCGTGAACAGCTCGGCGTGCTCCGGCATGCGGCTTTGGATGAAAAGCGTGGCTTGCTCGGGGTCGATGCCCGCGGCCAGCCAGTCCACCACCATGTCGTAGACATTGCGTTCGATCGCTTCGCGGTCTTGGAAATGCGTGGTCAAGGCATGCCAGTCGGCCACGAAGAAAAAGCAGTCGTGGCTGCGTTGCAGCTGCACCCAGTTCTTCAGCGCACCGTGGTAGTGGCCAAGGTGCAAGGCCCCAGTGGGGCGCATGCCGGAGAGCACACGTTGGCGGGTGGTCGGTGCGGGGCTGATGTCGGAGCTCATGAATGGTCTTCGGATAGGGGCGCGGCAAAGGCGCCTTAGAAGCTTTAGGCGCATTAGGCACATTAGCGCCGGTCGGCGATTGTAGGCAGCTACACTGCCGCCCCATGAAAAGCATTGTCATTCTGATCTCCGGCCGTGGCAGCAATATGGAGGCCATCGTGCGCGCCTGTGCCACTGAAGGCTGGCCGGCCCGCATTGCGGCGGTCATCAGCAATCGGCCCGGCGCGGCGGGGCTGGCTTTTGCTGATCAGCATGGCATTGCTACCGCCGTGGTCGATCACAAGGCTTTTGCGAATCGCGAAGCTTTTGATGCCGAGCTGCAAAAAGTCATCGACGGCTACGCGCCTGATTTGTTGGTGCTGGCGGGCTTTATGCGCATCTTGACGCCGGCCTTCACCGCGCATTACGCCGAGCGCATGCTGAACATCCACCCCTCCTTGTTACCCGCGTTCACGGGCTTGCACACGCATGCGCGTGCCTTGGAGATGGGTTGCAAATTCGTCGGTGCGACGGTGCATTTCGTCACCGCAGAGTTGGACCATGGCGCGATCGTGGCGCAGGCGGTGGTGCCTGTTCAAGTGGGCGATGATGAAGACAGCTTGTCTGCTCGGGTACTGAAACTGGAGCACCGCATGTATCCGCAAGCGGTGCGCTGGTTTGTGCAAGATCAGCTGCAGATTGAGGGCGGCGTGGTCCGCCAAACGGCTGGAGAAAGCCAGTCCTTTATTTGATCAAGCCAGCCAGGATGTTGATGGCCAAGGCCAGCACACCGGTATTGAACAAAAAGGACAGCATCGCGTGCAGCAGCACCAGGCGGCGCATCGGGCGGGCGCTGACGGCCACATCGGAAGTTTGCGAGGTGGCGGCCAGAGTGACCGAGAAATACATGAAGTCGATGTAGCCCGGATGCTGTTCACCCTTGGGGAACGCGCCCGGAAACTCAAGCCCGTGCGGTCGGTCCGCACCGGTGTGATAAAGGCTGGCATAGGCCAGCGCAAACTCTACCGGCAGCAAGAGCCATGAACCTGCCACGGTCGCAAGCGCCAAAAGCAGATAGGGCCAGGTTTGCTCGGTCATCAGGCCGCGCTGCAGTTGATTCAGCTCCAGAGTGATGGCGCCCAAGCTGGCCAGCGCACCAAACACGGCCAGCAAGAGCACCGTGCCAATGCCATCGGCTTGGGCGCGGGCGTTGGTCTGGACATGCTGTTGGTCGGCCACCTGCATCATGCGAAACACCATCGCGAGATAAAGCCACACGCCCAGATTCCAGCTCACAAGGCCTCGGGTCATGGGCGACCAATGCGCAGGCCAAAACCAAGCTGCGCCCAGCCCGGCGCCCACGGCCAGCAGCAAACGGGGTCGAACTCTCAGCTGGTTCCAGATCTTCATGCCTTCTTTGCTGCTGACATCGGAGTGAAGCGGGGGACGCGCTGTCCTTCAAACTCCAGCGACTCAAAAAACATGGCGTGCGGTCGCACCCAGAGTCCGGTCGCGTTGTAGAGCGGCCGGTAGACCACCAAGGGCTCGAGCGTTTCGCTGTGGCGCGCCGCACCGATCACTTCGTACTCACCGCCTTTGTAATGGCGATACAGGCCGGTGGGCGTGAGGGGCAGGGCGGGAAGATCGTCGTTCATGGCTTGTGTTCGTGGCGTGTTTGTGAACATGTGTCACAAGCAGGGATAATCGGGGCATGCATCCTAATGCCCTTCTTGATCTGAGCTGCGAGCTTCTGCGCGCCGTGCTCCAACTGGACAGCCCCGCCGACAGCGTGGTGTCCGCTTTTTTCCGTAAACACAAGGCCTTGGGCCAACGTGAGCGTCACGCCCTGGCCGAAACGGCCTATGCGGTGCTGCGTCAGCGTCCCTTGCTGCAGCATTTTGCGCAGTCCGGCAGTGGGCCGACCGAGCGTCGCTTGGCCATCTTGGCCTGGCAAGGCAACAGCACTTTCTTGCGCGGCGCCCTGAGCGAGCAAGAAAAGCAGTGGCTGGAGCAGGTGCAAGCCATGGACAAGAGCGGCTTGCCCGCCAAGCTGCGCCATTGCTTGCCCGAGTGGCTGGCCAAGCCTTTGTTGGAGCGCTTGGGTGAAGAGCAGTTCTGGCTCTTGGCCGAGAGCATGAATGAGCAGGCGCCGCTGGACCTGCGCGTCAACACCTTGAAGATCAAGCGTGAGGAAGCGCAAGAGATTCTCAAGGCCGCCAATATCGACGCCCAACTGACGCCGTTTTCCCCGCTGGGCCTGCGTGTGCATGGCAAGCCGGCTTTGAATAAGCTGGACATTTTCACGGGCGGCAGCATCGAAGTCCAAGATGAAGGCAGCCAGTTGCTGGCTCTGATGTTGGACGCCAAGCGCGGCGAGATGGTGGTGGACTTTTGCGCCGGCGCTGGCGGCAAGACCCTCGCCTTGGGCGCGGCCATGCGCAATACCGGCCGGCTCTATGCTTTCGATGTGTCGGGCCATCGCTTGGCCTCATTGAAGCCGCGTCTGGCGCGCAGCGGCTTGTCGAACGTCTACCCGGCGCAAATCTCCCATGAGCGCGACGAGCGCATCAAGCGCTTGAGCGGCAAGATCGACCGTGTGCTGGTGGATGCGCCTTGCTCCGGCTTGGGTACCTTGCGTCGCAACCCTGACTTGAAGTGGCGGCAGTCTTTGCATGCCATTCAAGAGTTGCAAGCCAAACAAACAGCGATCTTGGCCAGTGCGGCGCGTTTGCTGAAGTCGGGCGGCCGCTTGGTTTATGCCACTTGCAGCCTGCTGGATGCCGAGAACGAGGAGATTGCTCAGGCCTTTGAGGCGGCGCATCCCCAGTTCAAGCGACTGGCCGCCGATGAAGTTTTGGCCAAAGCCCATGTGGAAGGCGCGCAGTCTTTGACCGAAAACGGCTATCTGCGTCTGTGGCCGCATCGGCACCAGACCGACGGCTTCTTTGCCGCGGTGTGGGAGCGGCAATAAGGATTCCGTAAAAGTTCTGAGTTTGGCCTTGAGGTCAAGCCCGCAGATACGGCTTCAGTAAATTAGGGGGTGTCGCCTACAATCGGGCGACTTATTCCATTTTGGTGCTCAATCGTTTGGGCAGGGTTAGGAACTGATGAACTTCTTGATGACGATACATGATGCCGTGGTGCAGTGGCTGGCCAACGGACTGCTGGATGCGTCCGCATGGCAGATGGTGGCCTATACCCTGGTCATTACGCACTTCACTATCTTGTCGGTGACGATCTTCTTGCACCGTGCGCAAGCGCACCGTGCGCTCGATCTGGGGCCCATCCCTTCGCACTTTTTCCGTCTGTGCCTGTGGTTGACCACTGGCATGGTGACCAAGGAATTCGTGGCGGTGCACCGCAAGCACCACGCCAAGTGCGAGACCGAAGAAGATCCGCACAGCCCGCAGACCCGCGGTTTGAAGGCCTTGCTGCTGACTGGCGTGGAGCTCTACCGCGCGGAAGCCAAGAGCAGCGAGACCATCAAGAAATACGGTCTGGGCACGCCCGACGACTGGATTGAGCGCAATCTCTACACCCGCTACAGCTGGCAAGGTGTGGGCCTGATGCTCATCATCAACCTGGCTTTGTTTGGTGCAATTGGCGCCACGATCTGGGCGATTCAGATGGTGTGGATTCCTGTCTGGGCAACTGGCGTGATCAATGGTCTCGGCCACTGGTGGGGGTATCGCAATTTCGAGGCGCCCGATGCATCGACCAATGTGTCGCCCTGGGGCATCTTGATCGGTGGCGAAGAGCTGCACAACAACCACCACACCTACCCGACTTCGGCCAAGTTCTCGGTCAAGCCTTATGAGTTTGATATCGGCTGGGGCTATATCCGTGCATTCGAAATGCTGGGCTGGGCCAAGGTTCGCAAGACCGCGCCCAAGCTGCGCCATGGCGAGATTAAGCAGGCTGACAAAGATACGCTTGAAGCTGTGATCGCCAATCGTTATGAGGTGATGGCCAGTTATGGCCGCGGCCTGAAGTTGGCATGCGCGGCCGAGTTGGCCAAGCTGAAGGCTCAGGGCCAGGAGCAAAGCGCTCAGTGGGCGCAGTTCAAGGCGGCCAGCCGTTGGCTGCATCGTGATGAGGCGCGCATTCCTCAAGCGGTGTTGACTCAGATCGCCACTTTGCGTGCCGCCAGCCCGTCGCTCGATCAATTGGTGGTGATGCGCGAAGAGTTGCGTCAGTTGTGGACCCGTACCAATGTGTCGGCCGAACAGCTGGTGGCTGATCTGCAGGCTTGGTGCCGCCGTGCTGAGGAAAGCGGCATTGCTGAGTTGCGCAACTTCTCCATGAGCTTGCGCGCTGCCCGTGTGTAAAAGCTAGCGAGAGTTTGTCTGAGCGCTCTGTGTGAGCGCGATTTAAAAAAGGCGCCTGACGAAGGCGCCTTTTGCTTTGTCTGGGCAACTAAAGCTGGGCATCTGCTTGTTGCTGTGATGGCGATTCTTGGTTATGTCGCGCCAGGGGTCTTGCCGAGCTATCCGCCGTTGGGCTGGTGATTGTGTGTGGGTTCTGATGTCTTTGCGGAAGATGCAAGGGGCTCTCGCTTGTCTGGGCTATCTTTGTGGCCGACCGGGTTGATTCGCAGACATTGTGGAGTGGCCATGAAAAAACCCCGGCAGCTCGCGCTGGCGGGGTTTTTAGACTCCGGCCCTAAGGTCGGTGCTGACTTATCTCAGCTTGGTCTCTTTGTACAGAACATGCTTACGAGCCTTAGGATCGAATTTCATGAATTCGAGCTTGCCGGTCGTAGTCTTCTTGTTCTTGTCGGTGGTGTAGAAGTGACCCGTACCTGCGGTCGACTCCAACTTGATCTTTTCGCGTGCGCCTTTAGCCATGATTGTGCTCCTTCAGTCTCAGTTCTAGATCAGAGCTCGCCCTTGGCGCGCAGATCGGCGACGACCTGGTCGATACCGACCTTGTCGATCAAACGCAGTGCAGCATTGCTGATGCGCAGACGGATCCAGCGGTTCTCTGACTCCAGGAAAAAGCGGCGGTACTGCAGATTGGGCAGAAAGCGACGCTTGGTTTTGTTATTGGCGTGAGAAACATTGTTTCCCACCATGGGCTTCTTGCCCGTGACTTGACAGACGCGTGCCATTGACGCTTCTCCTGTTTGAATTGATGACCGATTGCCTCGGCAGGTGTTTTTGGCGAACTGCTAAAACCCTGAGGCAATCATTTGACCGCTTTATGCAAGCTAAACCCAAAGAATCACTTCCTTAGGGCGCGGTCCATCCGGCAAGCAAGCCGAGGAGTATAGCCGATTTTCAGGCTCGACGATAGGCGGGCCGAAAATCGGCCGCCTATAGGCCTGAACAAGTCCTGCGAACCACAGGTCTGCGCTGCCTTCAGACGGGGCGCTTGGCTGATGACTCGCGCTCTGCACTCAGCCCGAATCATCGCCAGGGCTGGGCATTTGTTGCAGCTTTAGGCTTGTTCTTGCTCGAGGAAGCGTTGCGCATCCAGAGCAGCCATGCAGCCGGTACCGGCGCTGGTGATGGCTTGGCGGTAGATGTGATCTTGCACATCGCCGGCCGCGAAGACTCCGGGCACGCTGGTCATGGTGGCAAAACCGTTCGAGCCACTGCGGGTCAGGATGTAGCCATCCTTCATTTCCAGCTGACCCTTGAAGATGTCGGTATTAGGTTGGTGGCCAATCGCGATAAAGCAGCCGTGCAGGGTCAGGTCTTGCGTGCTGCCGTCTTGGGTGCTCTTGATGCGCACGCCGGTCACGCCGCTTTGATCGCCCAGGACTTCATCCAGGGTGTTCCACAGGTGCAGGACCACATTGCCTGACTCGGCCTTGGCCATCAGCTTGTCGATCAGGATGGGTTCAGCGCGGAACTTGTCGCGGCGGTGAATCACATGAACCTTGCTGGCGATATTGCTCAGGTAAAGCGCTTCTTCCACGGCAGTGTTGCCGCCGCCGACCACGCAAACCTCTTGGCCGCGGTAGAAGAAACCGTCACAAGTGGCGCAGGCGCTGACGCCGCGGCCAGAGAAGGCTTCTTCAGAGGGTAGGCCCAGGTACTTGGCCGAGGCGCCAGTGGCGATGATCAGCGCATCGCAGGTGTAGGTTGCGCTGTCGCCCTTGAGCGTGAAAGGGCGCTGCGAGAAGTCCACCGCATTGATGTGGTCGAAGACGATTTGGGTCTGGAAGCGCTCGGCGTGCTTTTGAAATCGCTCCATCAACTCAGGCCCTTGCACGCCCATCACATCGGCGGGCCAGTTGTCGACCTCGGTGGTGGTCATCAACTGACCGCCTTGGGCCATGCCGGTCAGCAGGGTCGGCTTCAGGTTGGCGCGGGCCGCGTAAATGGCCGCGGTGTAGCCGGCTGGGCCCGAGCCCAGAATCAGCAGCGAATGGTGTTGGGTGGCTTGGTTCATGACGGAAATATGAGGTTGGGGCTGCGTCAATCAAGAAGACTGGCCGGTTTTATCCGGCCTAGACCCTATTTGAAAGCCGGGCTGGGTTGGCACAATGCGCCCATTCTAGGCATCGCCACACATAGATGTTGGCCTGCCAATTCAAACCTTAGTCAATGGAGGCTGTTTATGGCGATGCTGTCCAATCTGGACCTGATCCGCAGGGTGCCCTTGTTTTCCTTGCTCACCACCGATCAGGCGCAGTCCATTGCGGACAGCGTGGTCAAACGGCGTTTCAAGCGCGGCGAGCTGATCGTTGAGCAGGGCACCAAGTCGAATGCCTTGTTTATTTTGCTGAACGGCCGGGCTCGAGTTTTGACGGCGGACACGCGTGGCCGAGAGGTGATTCTTGCCGTGCTGCAGCCGGGAGACTATGTCGGTGAAATGAGCCTGATCGACCACGAGCCTCATTCAGCTACCGTGCGTGCCGAAGTTCAGACCGATATGTTGGTGCTGGGTCGGAATGAATTCGCGCGCTGCCTGCCGGAAAGCAGCAGCTTGTCTTATGCAATTCTGCGTGGCTTGGTGGCACGCCTGCGCAATGCCGATCGTCAGATTGAGTCGCTGGCCCTGTTGGATGTGTATGGCCGTGTGGCGCGTACGCTCTTGGATATGTCTGAAGACGAAAAGGGTCTGAAGATCATCCGCGGCAAGGTGTCTCGTCAAGACATGGCCAAGGTGGTCGGGGCTTCGCGCGAAATGGTCAGCCGCGTGATGAAGGACCTAGAAGAGCGCGGCGTGATTGAAACGCTGGAAAACGGCTCGGTGGTGATCAAAGAGCGTTTCCCCGGCTGAAGGCCCTAAGCCCGCTTCAAGCGATTCGCTCGGCCGGTCCGCCTTGAGTTTGATCGGCTGTTAGGTAAGGGCGATTGCGGGCATTTCTAAGGCACGGTTGATTGGGTTCTAGGGAAGCTCTTGCCCGAGAGTGATGCTTGCATAGGTCACAATGGCGGCATGAGTTTTCCCCTGGCATCCCTGCTGCGCGGCGATCAGCCCGGCGCAAGCGACAAAGTCTATAAACGCCAAGGCAAGAAGGCGGCGGCGCCGCCGCCGGCCAAACCCAACCCCTTGCGAACCCCGCTCTGGCTCTTGCTGAGTGGGCTGCTTTGGTGTCTGGTCGTTTTGGCGCTGATTTCTCATGACCGCTCAGACGCTGCATTCTCGATTTCGGGAGGCCGCGATATGTACGCCAATCGATTTGGCGCGGTGGGTGCCTGGATCTCTGATCTCCTCTTGTTCACCTTCGGCTATTCGGCCTGGTGGCTGCTGCTGATTGGGCTGCGGTCTTGGTTGAGCAGCTTGGCTGGCCTGCTGCGGGCCGACGCCGAGCAGGCGCCGGCCACGAACTCAGCCCGCTCAACCGCCCTTTGTTTCTTGGGCGTGATCTTGCTGATGTGCGCCAGTTGCTCCTTGGAGTGGAGCCGGCTCTACCTTTGGGAGCCGCGCCTGCCCGGTCATGCCGGCGGCGTACTGGGTTATTCGCTCGGCCCCTGGGGCATGCGAGCCTTTGGTTTTGCCGGCTCGGGCGTGGTCAGCATCGTGCTGGCACTGGTCGGTGCGGCCTTGGCCTTGAATTTTTCTTGGCTGAAGTTAGCCGAGCAACTGGGCAGTCGCATCGACCGGCTGCGTGAGCAACGCCTTGAGCGCCGCGAGATCGCCGAAGACCAGCGCGTGGGCGAGCAAGCGGCGCAAGAGCGCTTGCATGAGCACGTGGTCGAGGTTGAGCGCCAGGTCGTCGCTGAGCATGTGCCCATCGTCATCGAGGCGCCCGTGTTCGAGGTGCCCAAGTCCACTCGCGTCGCCAAGGAGCGTCAGTCGACCTTGTTCGTTGATGCCAGCGATACCAAGCTGCCGCAGGTCGATCTTTTGGACTCGGCGCCGGTGCAGGTGGTCACGGTTACGCCCGAGTCCCTGGAGATGACTTCGCGCATGATCGAGAAGAAGCTGCGCGACTTCGGCGTCGAGGTGCGCGTGGTGGCGGCTTCGCCAGGCCCGGTGATCACCCGTTATGAGATCGAACCTGCCACGGGCGTCAAGGGCTCGCAAATCGTTGGCCTAGCCAAGGATTTGGCGCGTTCGCTGAGCCTGGTGTCCATTCGCGTGGTCGAGACCATTCCGGGCAAGAACTTCATGGCCCTGGAGCTGCCGAATGCGCGGCGCCAAACCATTCGGCTCTCTGAGATCTTGGGTTCGCAGGTTTATGCCGATGCCAGCTCGCAGCTGACCATGGGTTTGGGCAAGGACATCGTCGGCCTGCCGGTGGTGGCCGATCTGGCCAAGATGCCGCACTGCCTGGTGGCTGGTACCACCGGTTCGGGCAAGTCGGTCGGTATCAACGCCATGATTCTGTCCTTGCTCTACAAGGCCGAGGCGCGCGATGTGCGCCTGATTCTCATCGACCCCAAGATGCTGGAAATGAGCGTCTACGAAGGCATCCCGCATCTGCTGGCGCCCGTGGTGACGGACATGAAGCAGGCCAGTAACGCGCTCAACTGGTGCGTGGGCGAGATGGAGCGCCGCTACAAGCTGATGAGCAAGATGGGCGTGCGCAATCTGGCCGGCTACAACAAGAAGATCGACGAGGCCACCGAGCGCGGCGAGAAGATCGGCAACCCCTTCAGTCTCACGCCCGAGCAGCCGGAACCGCTGGAACGCTTGCCCTTCATCGTCGTTGTCATCGACGAGTTGGCTGACCTGATGATGGTGGTCGGCAAGAAGATCGAAGAGCTGATCGCTCGCTTGGCGCAGAAGGCTCGCGCCGCCGGTATCCACCTGATTCTGGCCACCCAGCGGCCTTCGGTCGATGTGATCACCGGCCTGATCAAGGCCAATATTCCGACCCGTCTGTCCTTCCAGGTCAGCTCCAAGATCGACAGCCGCACCATCCTCGACCAAATGGGCGCCGAGGCGCTCTTGGGCATGGGCGACATGCTCTATATGCCCTCGGGCACCGGCCTGCCCATTCGCGTTCACGGCGCCTTTGTCAGTGACGACGAGGTTCATCGGGTCGTGACTTATCTGAAAGAGCAGGGCGGCGAGCCCAACTACATCGAAGGCATCCTGGAGGGCGGGGTGCTTGATGGTGACGCGGGTGGAGAAGGCGGCGGAGCCGGTGGTGGCGACGGCGAGGCCGACCCCATGTACGACCAGGCCGTGGCCATCGTCTTGCAGCATCGCCGCGCCTCGATTTCCTTGGTGCAACGTCATCTGCGCATTGGTTACAACCGGGCGGCGCGACTGCTGGAGCAAATGGAGAAATCCGGCTTGGTGTCCAGCATGGGCAGCAATGGCAACCGCGATCTCTTGTTGCCCAAGCGGGAGGAGTGAGAAGAATGAAGTTTGGATTCAAGATGGGCGCGATCGCAGCCTTGATGGGGCTGCTGGGCCAGGCTCAGGCGGATGCTGTGGCAACCCTGCGAGACTTTGTGCGCGAGGTCAAAGGCGCGCGTGCGCAGTTCAGCCAAACGGTGTACTCCCCCGATGGCGCGCGCAAAAAGAGCTCTTCAGGCCAGTTTGAGTTCCAGCGCCCCAACCAGTTTCGATTCGCCTACACCAAGCCGTTTGAGCAGTTGATTGTGGGTGACGGGCAAAAGGTCTGGATCTATGACGCGGACTTGAATCAAGCCAGTTCGCGCCGCATGACGCAAGCCTTGGGCGCCACGCCAGCGGCCTTGCTGGCCGGCGGCAATTTGGAGCGCGACTTCACCCTCAAGGCCTTGAGCTCCGAGGGCGGCTTGGAATGGGTGCAGGCCTTGCCGCGTCAAACCGAGTCGGGCGTTCAGTCTTTGAAAGTGGGCTTCAAGGGCCGCGACTTGGCCGCCTTGGAGATCATCGATGGCTTTGGTCAACGTTCCCGTCTGGACTTCAGCGGCGTGGTCACCAATCCGGCGCTGAACCCTGAAGCCTTCAAGTTCGTGTTGCCGGCTGGGGCTGATCTGCTTGAGCAATAGCCTGCGAGTGTTTGGGGCGGATCACCATGACTGATTTGTTTTCTCAAGAGCCAGTTGCCCCGCTGGCTGAAATGTTGCGGCCCCAAACTCTGGATGAAGTCGTCGGCCAATCGCATCTGCTGGGCGAGGGCAAGCCACTGCGCCTAGCGTTCCAGTCCGGCAAAGCCCATTCGATGATTTTTTGGGGCCCGCCCGGTGTCGGCAAGACCACGCTGGCTCGGCTCACCGCCCATGCCTTTGGCAGTGAGTTCATCGCCTTGTCGGCGGTGTTCTCTGGCGTCAAAGACATTCGTGGGGCCATGGAGCAGGCCCAGCAATACCTGTCCCAGGGCAAGCACACGATTTTGTTTGTGGACGAGATCCACCGCTTCAACAAGGCGCAGCAAGATGCATTGCTGCCGCATGTGGAGTCCGGCTTGTTCACCTTCATCGGTGCGACCACCGAGAACCCGTCCTTCGAGGTGAACTCGGCCTTGTTGTCGCGTGCCCAGGTTTATGTGCTGAAGTCCTTGACCGAGGCTGAACTCAAGCAGTTATTGAAACGAGCGCAGAGCCAGGCCATCGCCAATTTGCAGTTTGACGAGGCCGCCGTCGACACCTTGGTGGGCTACGCCGACGGGGATGCGCGGCGCTTTTTGAATCTGCTGGAGCAATGCAATACCGCTGCAGGAGCCGCCGGTCGGGTCAAGATCGATGCTGAGTTCATCAGCAATGCCTTGAGCCTGAATGCGCGGCGCTTCGATAAAGGCGGCGACAACTTCTACGACCAGATCTCGGCGCTGCACAAGTCGGTCAGAGGCTCGAACCCCGATGGCGCCTTGTATTGGCTCTGCCGCATGTTGGATGGGGGCGCCGATCCGCGCTATTTGTCGCGCCGCATCGTTCGCATGGCCTGGGAAGACATCGGCCTGGCCGACCCGCGCGCGATGCAAATCGCCAACGATGCGGCCCTGACTTTTGAGCGCTTGGGCAGCCCCGAGGGCGAGCTGGCTTTGGGACAGGCAGTGATTTACCTCGCGGTGGCCGCCAAGAGCAATGCGGGCTACAAGGCCTATAACGAGGCACGTGCCTTTGTGAAGCAAGACAAGAGCCGCGAGGTGCCGGTCCATCTGCGTAACGCGCCAACTCGGCTGATGAAGGAACTCGGCTATGGGCATGAGTACCGCTATGCCCATGATGAGCCGCATGCCTATGCCGCAGGGGAAAGCTATCTGCCCGAAGGCATGGGCGATCCCGCTTGGTATCAGCCCGTTCCGCGAGGCCTGGAGCTGAAGATTGGGGAGAAGCTGAGCTTTCTTCGCAAGCTGGATGCCGATGCCCTGAGTGAAGCAAAAGGCGAGGCAAAAGCTGATGAAAAAGGCAGGGCCTGAGCGGGTGTGAGCGTCAGGACTTTGATGCTTGCTTGGCACCGTTTTCGCTCTCTGGCGCTACGGGTAAACACCTTCAAATAGCAGGGCAAGCCGCCTCCTACAATCCTCAGCAGCCTGCAGGAAAAGAGGGCCGCTTGGCAGCTGCAAGAAGGCAATCTCAAAGGCCTGCCGATTCAGCGGTAGGCCTTTTTTTTGGCTTTGCGTCGTGCCAGCCCGTGCCTTCACCCTGCACAATGAAAAAGGTGCCTGGTCTACCCGTCCAGCCCACCCAACCGGAGACGCATCATGGAAACTTTTTTCCAGCAAATCATCAACGGCCTCGTGCTCGGCAGCATGTATGCGCTGGTGGCGCTGGGTTACACGATGGTGTACGGCATCATCAACTTGATCAACTTCGCGCATGGCGAGATCTTGATGGTGGGGGCGCTGGTCAGCTGGACGGTGGTCAGCGCATTGGCTGATAGCGGCCTGCCAGGCTGGTCTTTGATGCTGATCGCCTTGGCCTGCGCCGTGGTGGTCTGCGTTACCCTGAACTTCCTGGTCGAGAAAATTGCCTACCGGCCGCTGCGCAATGCGCCGCGCTTGGCGCCACTGATCACCGCCATGGGCATGTCGCTGCTCTTGCAGACCTTGGCCATGATCATCTGGAAGCCGAACCCCAAGCCTTTCCCCTTGCTGCTGCCGACCACGCCGATTGACCTGGGTGGCCCGGTGATCACCGTCACGCAATGCGTGATCTTGGGCTCCACCGTGATGATCCTGGCCACGCTGATGTGGCTGGTCAATCACACCAAGCTGGGCCGCGCGATGCGAGCTACCGCGGAGAATCCACGGGTTGCGGGCCTGATGGGTGTGAAGCCCGACTTCATTATCTCCACCACCTTTGTGATCGGTGCCGCCTTGGCAGCTGTGGCCGGCCTGATGTGGGCCGCGAACTACGGCACGGTGCAGCACACCATGGGCTTTATGCCCGGCTTGAAGGCTTTCACTGCAGCCGTGCTGGGCGGCATCGGCAATTTGGCCGGTGCGATGGTGGGTGGCATCTTGTTGGGCTTGATCGAAGCAATCGGAGCCGGCTATTTGGGCGAACTGACGGGAGGCATCTTGGGCAGCCATTACGCCGACATCTTTGCCTTTGTGGCCTTGATCTTGGTGCTGACCTTGCGGCCTTCGGGCTTGCTGGGCGAGCGTGTCGCTGATCGTGCTTGATTGCGCTTGATCGTCCAAGGAGACTGATATGCAACAACAGCAAAACAAACTCTTCGTCTTCCTGCTGGCGGCACTGGGCCTCTTGGTCGTGCCCTTGATCGCCCAGCAGTTCGGCAATGGCCCGGTCCGCATCATCGACCTGGCGCTGCTCTATGTGATGTTGGCCCTGGGCCTGAACATTGTGGTCGGCTATGCGGGTCTGCTGGATCTGGGTTATGTCGCTTTCTATGCCGTCGGCTCGTACATGTTCGCCTTGCTGGCCAGCCCACATTTGAGCGAGAACTTCGAAGCCATACGAAATACCTTCCCCGAAGGATTGCATTCGCCTATCTGGTTGGTGATTCCGCTGGGCGCTGGTCTGGCGGGGTTTTTCGGCGTGATGTTGGGCGCGCCAACCTTGAAACTGCGCGGTGACTATCTAGCCATCGTGACTCTGGGTTTTGGCGAAATCATCCGGGTGTTCCTGAATAATTTGGAGTACCCGATCAACATCACCAATGGCCCGCGCGGCATCGGTCAAATTGATTCCCTGCATTTCTTTGGCTTGAACCTGGGCCAAGGTGTCGAGGTCTTGGGTTTCAAGCTGCCTTCGGTGACGCTGTATTACTACCTCTTCCTCGTGCTCGTGGTGTTCAGCGTGATCATTTGCTATCGCCTCGAAAACAGCCGCATCGGCCGTGCCTGGATGGCGATTCGCGAAGACGAAATCGCCGCCAAGGCCATGGGCATCAATACCCGCAATATGAAGCTCTTGGCCTTCGGCATGGGCGCCACATTTGGCGGTGTGGCTGGCTCAATGTTTGCGTCCTTTCAGGGTTTTGTCAGCCCCGAGTCTTTCAGCCTGCAAGAGTCGGTAATGATTGTGGCGATGGTGGTCTTGGGCGGCATTGGCCATATTCCGGGTGTGATCTTGGGAGCACTGCTGCTGTCGGCCTTGCCTGAAGTGCTGCGTTATGTCGCCGGCCCCTTGCAAGAGATGACGGGTGGCCGTTTGGATGCGTCCATCTTGCGTCAGTTGCTGGTGGCCTTGGCCATGATTGGCATCATGCTGGTGCGTCCGCGCGGACTTTGGCCTTCGCCTGAACATGGCAAAGCCGCGCCTCAGCCGGTCAGCAAGTGAGCACAGGAGCACAAGCGATGAGCGAACAACAAGTGATTCTGAAAGTGGCCGGTGTCTCCAAGCGATTCGGCGGCCTGCAAGCCTTGTCCGATGTGGGCATCCAAATCAACAAGGGTCAGGTCTACGGCCTGATCGGCCCCAACGGCGCCGGCAAGACCACCTTTTTCAATGTGATCACCGGGCTTTACACCCCGGATGCAGGGAGCTTTGAGTTAGGTGGAGCGCCCTATGCGCCGACTGCGGTGCACGAAGTTGCTAAGACGGGCATTGCCCGAACCTTCCAGAACATCCGGCTGTTTGCCGAGATGACCGCGCTGGAGAACGTGATGGTCGGTCGCCACATCCGCACAGGCTCTGGATTGCTCGGTGCGGTGTTCCGCACGCCAGGGTTCAAGGCCGAAGAAGCAGCGATCGCCAAGCGCGCTCAAGAGCTGCTGGACTATGTGGGCATTGGGAAGTACGCGGAATACAAAGCCCGTACGCTGAGCTACGGCGACCAGCGCCGCCTGGAGATTGCACGCGCCCTGGCTACCGACCCCAAGCTGATTGCCTTGGACGAGCCGGCTGCCGGTATGAACGCCACCGAGAAAGTGGTACTGCGTGAGCTGATCGATCGCATCCGCAAAGATGGCCGCACGATTTTGCTGATCGAGCACGACGTCAAGCTGGTGATGGGCTTGTGCGACCGCGTCACGGTGCTGGACTACGGCAAGCAAATCGCTGAGGGCACGCCTTACGACGTGCAGCGCAATGAAAAGGTGATCGAGGCCTATTTGGGCGCAGGCCACACCAATCACTGAAAGAACCATCACATGTCAGCAACTACATTGCTTCAGGTCAGCGGACTCAAGGTGGCTTATGGCGGCATTCAGGCCGTCAAGGGCGTGAGCTTCGAAGTGCGTCAAGGGGAGTTGGTCAGCTTGATTGGCGCCAATGGTGCCGGCAAGACCACGACGCTCAAGGCCATCACCGGCATTCAGCCGGTGGCCGAGGGCGACATCCAGTTCATGGGTAAATCCATCAAGGGCCAGGGCGCTTGGGATTTGGTCAAGCAAGGTCTGGTGATGGTGCCAGAAGGGCGGGGCACTTTCACCCGCATGACCATCACCGAGAACTTGCAGATGGGCGCCTACATCCGCAATGACAAGGCACAGATCGAGGCCGATATCGAAAAGGTCTTCACCATCTTCCCGCGTTTGAAAGAGCGCCGCGCTCAGTTGGCCGGCACCATGTCGGGCGGCGAACAACAGATGTTGGCCATGGGGCGCGCCTTGATGACACAGCCCAAGGTCTTGTTGCTGGATGAGCCCTCGATGGGCTTGTCGCCCATCATGGTGGACAAGATCTTTGAGGTCGTGAATGACATCCACGCGCAGGGCGTGACGATTTTATTGGTGGAGCAGAACGCCAGCCGCGCCTTGCAAATCGCCAGCCGGGGTTATGTGATGGAGTCCGGCGAGGTGACGATGACCGGTGAGGGCAAGGCCTTGCTGAGCGATCCCAAGGTTCGGGCTGCGTATTTGGGTGAGTAAGTCCACCGCCTAGCACGCAGCAAAATGAGAAATGGGCGCCGAGGCGCCCATTTTGTTTGGTGCTTTACGTGCTTTGCGATCAGACCGGCTTGACTAGCTTGGAGCGCGCCCATTCGTCGGCCACGCGGCCCGGGGTGGTGCCGGCAGACTTGACGCGGTCCAGCAACTCGGCCACGCGCTCGCCGATGCGGCTCACTTCGGTCATCACGGCGGTTTCTTCGCCTTCATTGCGGTACTCGCGTGCCACGCTGATGATGCCGCCGGCATTGACCAGATAGTCGGGCAGATAGCAGATGCCGCGCTGTTGCAGGGCGTCGCCGTCCTCGACGGTGGCCAATTGGTTGTTGGCCGCACCGGCGATCAGTTGGGCGCGTATGCCAGGGATGCTGTGCGCGTTCAGCGATGCGCCCAGGGCGCAAGGGGCCAGCACATCGACATCGGCGCTCAGGATGGCATCGATGCCCACGGCTTGGGCGCCGAGTTGTTCTTGGGCGCGAGCCACCTTGGCGGCGTCCACATCGGCCACCACCAGTTTGGCGCCAGCCTTGTGCAAGAACTCAGCCAAATGCCAACCCACGGCACCCAGGCCTTGCAATGCCACACGCACACCGGCCAGCGATTCGCGCTTCAGATGCAGGCGCACGCCGGCTTCGATTGAGACGAACACACCCCAGGCGGTCTTGGGGCTGGGGTCGCCGCCGAAGGCACCGGCGCGAGGAATGCCGCTGACGAATTGGGTTTGGGCTTGCATGCCCAGCATATCGGCCGTGGTGGTGCCCACGTCTTCTGCAGTGATGTAGGCGCCGTTCAAGGACTGCACGGCGCGACCGAAGGCTGCGAACAGGGCAGGGCGGTCAAAGTTGCCGGCCGGCTTGATGATCACGGCCTTGCCGCCGCCGAAGGGCAGATCGGCCAGCGCATTCTTCAAGCTCATGCCTTGTGACAAACGCAGGGCGTCGTTCAGGGCGGCCAATTCGTTGTCGTAGGTCCAAAGGCGGCAGCCACCGAAGGCCGGGCCACGGGCGGTGCTGTGCACAGCCAAGATGCCCTTCAGGCCGGTTTGCTCGTCGGCGACAAGCAACACGCGCTCATGCGGGGCTTGGCCGGGCAGACCGAACAAAGAGGAGGGGATGGAGGATGCAGGAGCGGCCGCAATGGCGCTTGCGAGATCGGAGATCGCGTTCATAGGATTTGGCACTCGTGATGCTGAAAAAAGAGCCGGTGGCTCGTGGACCTGGCCGCTTTTGGCGGCCGAGTCGCTAAGTGTAATTGGCAAGGGTGCGGCCCCGCTAGCGCTGTGGACCGCCGGCTTGCCCCTCTGGGCTTCAAATTGCCTGAAAGCCGTCCCGGCGCAGGGTGACGACCAAGGTGTCACGGTGGCCATGTTCGGCCGCCGGCTGGATGGGCGTGGTCTCGTGAATCACTCGCTCATCGTCCAGCAACAACAGGGTCCATGGCTGGCTGAGCGTGAAGCGCTGGCCGTTCGGGCCTTGGGCTTCGAAGACACGCGACTCTCCGCCCTTGATGCCATGGCGACCCAGCAAAAACACCGCGACCAGATCGACGCCGTCGCGATGCGCCCCTTCGGGCGTGGGTCGGCCAATGCCGTCGGTGGTGTCAATGCGGAACTGGTGGGCCTCAATGAACCATGCGCGTTCCCCCTTGAGACGGGAGGTGATGCCGGCCAGGCCGAGCAGCAATTGGCGCCACGCCGGGTTTGCCACCGCCGCATCGGCCATAGGTTCGAACCAGCGTTCGATGCCGCCGTGCAAGGCGTTGTAGTCCAGCGGCTGCCAATGTGCGCGATGCGGCACTTGGCTCAGGTTCGTGCCCTCAGCCACAAAGCAGCTGTGGCGACGGAAGCGATAGCGGCCGCCGTCACGCAAATAGGTGTCGGGCGGTAAGTCGTTCCAAAAAGGCTGTAGGGCTGATAGTTCGTCCGCGCTGCAGCCCAAAGCGGACGGCAAGGTGGCCGGGGCAATCACGCTGTGCCCTAGGGCCTTGAGGCGCGCTTCAAAGCTATCGGCGGAGTCGTATGGCGGTTCAAAGATCAAGACCTGGCCCTCGGCAAAACAGAGTCAATGGATTGTGTTTCAAGCGCTCAGCTTGTCGGCCTCGGACGTGAAGCTGTCTGCAAAGAACTCATCGGCCGGCAATCCGCACTGGGCCACGAAGTCGGCCTTGGCTGAGTCCACCATCACCGGCGCGCCGCAGGCATAGACCTGATGGCCCGACAAGTCGGCTTGGTCGGCCATGACCACTTGGTGGACAAAGCCGGTGCGGCCCGTCCATTGATCTTCGGGCTTGGGCTCAGACAAGACGGGCACATATCGCAGCCAACTCGACTGAGCCGCCGCTTGCACCGCCCATTCATGCAGATAGAGATCGGCCTTGCTGCGGCAGCCCCAGTACAGCGTGGTCGGGCGGGTCAGGCCCAAGTGCTGCATGCGTTCGATGATGGCCTTGATGGGGGCAAAACCGGTGCCGCTGGCCAGCAAGACGATGGGCTTGTCGCTGTCCTCACGCAGGAAGAAACTGCCGAACGGGCCTTCCATGCGCAGGATGTCTTTTTCCTTCATGGCGCTGAAAACATGGTCAGTGAATTTGCCGCCCGGCATATGGCGGATGTGCAACTCCACCGCCGCAGGTGTGCCCAAGTTGTGCGGCGCATTCGCCATGCTGTAGCTGCGGCGAGCGCCGTCGCGCAGGATGAACTCCACATACTGGCCGGCGCGGAATTGGAAGTTCTGAGTCGCCGGCAACTGCAGGCGCAGTACTGCGACGTCCGCGCTGGGTTTCTCAATGCTGATGACGCGGCTGGGCAGCTTCAGAACCGGGAATTCACCAGCGCCGGGCACGGTGCGCGCTTCCAGGGTGCAGTCGGTCTGCGGTGTGGCGCAGCAGGTCAGCACAAAGCCTGCGGCTTCTTCTTCTGGCGTCAAGGTCTTGGCTTGATGCGCGCCGTGAATCACCCGACCGTCCAGCAGCTTGCTCTTGCAGGAACCGCATGCGCCGTCTTTGCAGCCGTAGGGCAGGCCAATGCCACCGCGTATGGCTGCGCCAAGCAAGGTTTCATCACGTTCGACGGAAAAAACACGGCCGCTGGGCTGGACAGTAATCTGAAAGTTCATGGGCTTGGTTTCAAAGCAAAAGGCGAGGCATTTAGAAGGTACTGCGGCCCGGGAATGCCGGGCCGTACACTGATATCCCATTTTGCCTGAGCTTGTCACATGCCCTTGAATTCGTCTGCGCGCCGCCGTTCGGCGGCGCCTTTGCTAAGACCTCAAAGCAAGGCCAAGCCACGTTTGTTGATTGTGGGTTGCGGCGACGTCGGCATGCGAGTGCTGAGTGTGTTGGCGGGGCGCTGGCAAGTGATGGCTTTGACCTCAAGCCCACAGCGCATGGACGAGTTGCGAGCTGCCGGGGCCCTGCCTATCTTGGGCAATTTGGATCAGGCGAAGACTCTGTCGCGTTTGAGCGGCTGGGCCGATAGGGTCTTGCACTTGGCTCCACCCAAGACCGAGGGATTGCAGGATTCCAGAACCACTCATTTATTGCAGGCCTTGAAGCGTGCAAGGCTGCCGCAGCGCCTTGTTTATGCCAGCACCACAGGCGTCTATGGCAACTGCCAGGGGGCGCGTTTTGATGAATCTCGGCCGGTGGCGCCGGCTTCCGATCGGGCGCGCCGGCGAGTGGATGCCGAGTCGCAACTGCGACGCTTTGGCGCGGCGCACGCGGTGAGCGTGACGATTCTGCGGGTGCCTGGCATCTACGCTTCAGACCGCGCTGGCGGGCACCCGCGCGAGCGTTTGGCAAGGGGTGCACCTGTTTTAAATCGTGCGGACGATGTCTTTACCAATCACATCCATGCCGATGATTTGGCGCGCGCTTGCGTCTTGGCGCTGAGCAGAGGAGCGCCGCAGCGTGTCATCCATGTCTGCGATGACAGCGAACTGTTGATGGGAGACTACTTCGATCTGGCGGCCGATCTTTGCGGGCTCGCGCGGCCACCGCGTATCAACCGGCAGCAAGCCCAAACGCTGATGACGCCGATGCAGCTGAGCTTTATGAGCGAATCCAGGCGCTTGATCAATGAGCGCCTGAAGCGTGAACTAAGGCTGAAGCTTCGCTACCCGTATCCCCAACAGGGTTTGTCGGCCTGAGCGTTTGATGGACTGTCGCTTTTAGCGGCGGCGTGCCGTGCGCCAGTAGCGAATCAGCAGATATGCGCCCAGCATGCCGCCCAGGTGGGCGAAATGGGCGACACCGCTGTTGTTATTCATGCCCAGCAGCAACTCCAGCGTGCCGAAGATGGCGACGAAGTACTTGGCCTTCATGGGGATGGGCGGAAATAGCGGCACGATGATGCGGTCGGGGAACAACATGCCGAACGAGAGCAGCAATCCAAACAATGCGCCTGATGCGCCGACCGTTGGTGCCGATGAGCCCGACAGATAGGTGACGATCAACTGCACCACTGCGGCGCTGAGCGTACTGGCCACCAGAATCTGTGTGTAGCGCTTGGCGCCCCAAACTCGCTCCAGCTCCGAGCCGAACATCCACAGGCCCAGCATATTGAAGAAGAGATGGAACTCGCCGCCATGCATGAAGGCGTAGGTGATGGGCTGCCAGGGCAAGAAATAGCCCGTCTGCAAGGGCCATAACTCAAACCATGGGCGCAGCCCTGGCACCAAGTAAAACAGGCAGTACAGGCCCACGCAGGCCAGCATGAACGCTTTAGTAACCGATGGAATCGGGGGCATGTCTGTCGATGCTTTCTAGTTGCCGCAAGGGTGTGCAGAACGACCAAGCACCGTTGCAAAAGCCCGAGTGTAAACGCAGCCTGCTAACGCAAAGTTTGCGTGCGCCTGTGCTGAATCAAGGTGTGAACTTGCGCACGAAATCCGATGTGCACCAGTTAGGTTTGGCGCATTTGCTCGTGAAATAGTTCCGAGCCGGCACAAAAAAACCACCTCTGGGGTGGTTTCTGTTGTTCGCAAGCTTTTCTGCGACTTTCAACTTTGATCTACCTGCCACCATAGTTTGACCTATGGTGCCCGAGGCCGGACTCGAACCGGCACACCTTGCGGCGGGGGATTTTGAGTCCCCTGCGTCTACCAATTCCGCCACCCGGGCTGGGTGCTTGGAGGTATCTCGCTGCTGAAGCCCACGATTATGCCACGTTATTTTTGGCTGTGGCAACATCTTTTTAAATTTAAAGCCACAATGCTCTGTATGAACTCAAGCAAGCCCATCGAGAAGAAGCAATACCCGAGCCTGGAAGATGTGATTGGCAATACGCCCATGGTGCGTTTGCAGCGCTTGTTGACCGCTGAGATGCGTGAGCGAGGCAATATCGTCCTGGCCAAGTTGGAGGGTAATAACCCAGCCGGTTCCGTTAAAGACCGGCCGGCGATCAGCATGATTCGGCGCGCCGAGGAGCGCGGTGACATCAAGCCTGGCGATACCTTGATTGAAGCGACCTCGGGCAATACCGGTATTGCCTTGGCCATGGCGGCAGCGATCCGGGGCTACCGCATGGTCTTGATCATGCCGGAGGATTTGTCGATTGAGCGCGCGCAGACGATGAAGGCCTTCGGCGCCGAGTTGATCCTGACGCCGCGTTCCGGCGGTATGGAATACGCCCGCGATTTGGCCGAGCAGATGCAGCGCGAGGGCAAGGGTTTGGTGCTGGATCAATTTGCCAATGCCGACAACCCACGCATTCACTATGAAACGACGGGACCTGAATTGTGGCGTGACACGGAAGGGCAAATCAGCCACTTCGTCAGTGCCATGGGCACGACGGGCACGATTACCGGTACCTCTCGATTCCTGAAAGAGCAGAACGCGGCGATCCGCATCATTGGCGCCCAGCCGGCTGAGGGTTCGCGCATTCCGGGTATTCGCAAATGGCCCGAGGCCTATTTGCCGAAAATCTATCGTCCAGAGGCTGTGGATGAACTGGTCCTCGTGAGCCAAGCTGATGCCGAGGAGATGGCACGCCGCATGGCGCGCGAAGAGGGGCTGTTTGCCGGGATTTCCGCTGCAGGCGCTTGCTGGGTGGCTTTGCAGTTGGCTCGGACCGTTGAGAACGCCACGATTGTGTTTGTGGTCTGCGATCGCGGGGATCGCTACTTGTCGACAGGCGTGTTCCCCGCTTGAAAAAGAGGTGAGCCATCGAAAAGACGGCCAGCCCTAGAATCGAGTCCAGCAAAGGATAAAGACCCATGGACGTTCATAAAGAACTCGACACCCGCGGCTTGAATTGCCCGCTACCGATCTTGAAGGCCAAGAAGGCCCTGGCCGAAATGGAAAGTGGCCAGCTCTTGAAAGTGGTGGCCACTGACCCGGGCTCTACGCGTGACTTTCAGGCGTTTGCGCGCCAGACCGGCAATGAATTGGTGGAGCAGCGCAGCGAAGCCGATGAGTTCATCCATGTGTTGAAGCGCCGCTGAAGCCGGGCGTTTGAATGAAAAAAAGCCACGCAAGCGTGGCTTTTTTGTTTGCAGCGCAGTGCTTAGAGCGGGCTCAGATATCGATAGAGCGCAGATAGTCGCGGAAACCTGCGCCGAGATGCGGGTGGGCGAGGGCAAGCTCCACATTGGCTTCCAGGAAGCCTTCTTTGCTGCCGCAGTCATAGCGTTTGCCTTCATAGCGATAAGCAAACACCTTCTCGCGCCGCAGTAGGCCGGCGATGCCGTCGGTCAGCTGAATCTCACCGCCCACGCCGCGCGGTTGGTTGGCGATTTCATGGAAGACGCCGGGCGTCAAGATGTAGCGGCCAGCCACAGCCAGACGCGAGGGCGCATCTTCAGGGGCCGGCTTTTCGACAATGCGGCTGACGTCCAGCATGCGGTCATTGACGGCTGTACCGGCCACAATGCCATAACGTCGCGTTTGCTCGGCGGGCACCTCTTGCACGGCCAGAATCGAAGCACGCCATTCGGCGAACTGATCCACCATCTGCTTGAGCACCGGAGGCTGGCCCACCATCAAGTCGTCCGCCAGCAGCACCGCGAAGGGCTCGTTGCCGATCAAACGCTGGCCACACAAGACGGCATGACCCAGGCCCAAAGCCTGCGCCTGGCGCACATAGATGCACTCCATATCGTTGGGTTTGACGCTGCGGACCACGTCCAGCAGCTCTTGCTTACCCGCCTGTTCGAGGGCTACCTCCAACTCGAAAGTCATGTCAAAGTGATCTTCGATCGGACGCTTGTGGCGGCCGGTCACGAAAATCATTTCTCGGACCCCGGCGGCATAAGCCTCCTCAACCGCGTACTGGATCAAGGGCTTGTCTACCACCGGCATCATTTCCTTGGGTTGAGCCTTGGTGGCGGGCAAAAACCGCGTACCCAAGCCTGCAACCGGGAATATTGCTTTGGTGATCGCTCCAGCACTCTTTGTCATAACCGTACACTCTCCTGTAGATGGCGCGCATTGTTGCATGCGATGGTTGCGCGCAGGCCCTGATTACAACATCGCAAAATGACATGAGTCTGTTGATTCTTGAACCGCTTGAGACCGATGTCATGCAATGGCTGTCGGAGCGCAATACCGTGCGCTTCGCACCGGAGTTGGTGGGTGAAACTGCGCAGTTGCATCAAGCCTTGCACCAGACCCGCGCTTTGATTGTTCCCCCCAGTGTGGCCGTCGATGCCGCTTTGTTGCGTGCCGCACCGCGTCTGCGGGTGGTGGGGCGCATGAGTGCCGGCGGCGAGAACATTGATCAAGAAGCTTGCCGCGCTGCTCGCGTGGAGGTGGTGCGCAGTCTCACCGCAACCGCCAGCGCCGAGGCCGAATTTGCCATCGGTGCCTTGCTCTCTTTGCTTCGCCGCGTGCCGGTCGTGGCCAGTGATGGCCTGATGGTCGGCCGTGAGCTGGGGTGCTCGACCGTCGGCCTGATCGGCATGACGCCGGCCTCGCGCATGTTGGCTCAGCTCTTGCCCGCCTTCGGTACCCGGGTTGTGGGTTATGACCCCAGCCTGCATCAAAGCGACCCGCTCTGGGCCCAATGGGGCATCGAGCCTTTGCCGCTGCGCGAATTGATGGAGCAAAGCGATGGCGTTTGTGTGCAACTCGCCTTTTTCCCTCGCTACCGTGGCTTGATTGGCGAGCGAGTGCTGGGCTTTGCCAAGCAGGATCAGGTTTTGGTCAGCATTGCCCATTCGGCCGTATTTGATGCCGCCGCTTTGGCCGATGCGCTGAACAGCGGCCGCATTCTGGCCGCCTGGTTTGACAGCATGGAGCCAGGCTTGCAGGAGCCCGGCTGTGTGCTGCACGGCGTGCCCTCCCTGCAGCTGACGCCGCGTTTGGCCAGCACCACGCGCGAATCGCGCGCACGCGCCGCCTGGGGCGTGGCGCGGCGCATTGACGAGCTGTTGGCGGCGCCGCCGGAGCCGGCGGCGGATTTCCGGATCAGCGGGCCAGGCGAGCTGCCTGATCCCGTAGCCGAGCGGCGGTGGCGCTGAAGTCGCTTAGGCGCTGACGCTCCTGTTCGACCACGGCGGCCGGAGCGCGGGCCACAAAGCCTTCGTTGCCCAGCTTGGCTTCGATTTTGGCGACTTCGCCTTCCAGGCGCGCAATTTCCTTGTTCAGGCGCGCGGTTTCGGCCGTCACGTCGATTTCCACATGTAGCGCCAGGCGAGCGTCACCGTGCACCAGCACCGGCGAGGTGGCGCTGGCTTCGTTGAAGGCGGCCTCGTCCGCAATGATCTGCACCTCGCTCAGCTTGGCCAGCGTCTTCAGCAGCGCGGCGGCCTCGGCGATGAAGCCCGTATCGCCGCCAACCAAGAGCGGCACTCGCGTTGAAGGTGAGAGGTTCATCTCGCTGCGCAGGCTGCGGCAGGTGCCGACCACGGCTTTCAGGCTGTCCACCCAGGCGATGGCCTTCTCATCGATGCGCTCCGGCTGCGCAATCGGGTAGCTGGCGTTGACCAGATAGTCGGTCGACTTGCGGCCCGCGATTGGGGCCACGGTCTGCCACAGCTCTTCGGTGATGAAGGGCGCGATCGGGTGCAGCAGACGCAGAATGGTCTCGAGCACACGGATCAGGGTGCGGCGGGTCGCGCGTTGCTGCGCTTCATTGCCGTTCTGGATTTGCACCTTGGCGATTTCCAGATACCAGTCGCAGTACTCGTCCCAAACGAAGGAGTAGATCGCGGTGGCCACATGGTCGAGCCGGTACTCGGCAAAACCTTGGGCGATGGTCAGCTCGGTCTTTTGCAGTGCACTGCTGATCCAGCGATCGGCAAGGCTGAAGTCCAGATAGCCGTGAGCCGCGCCGCCGGGCGCGCATTGCTCTTTGCTGTGCTCCATCAGTCCGCAGTCTTGGCCCTCGGTGTTCATCAGCACAAAGCGGGTGGCGTTCCAGAGCTTGTTGCAGAAGTTGCGATAGCCCTCGCAGCGCTTGCTGTCGAAATTGATGCTGCGGCCCAGCGAGGCCAGCGAAGCGAAGGTGAAGCGCAAGGCATCGGCGCCGAAACCAGGAATGCCTTCCGGGAATTCCTTTTCGGTGGCTTTGCGCACCTTGGGCGCCGTCTCGGGGCGGCGCAAGCCGGTAGTGCGCTTGTCCAGCAGGGGGCCGAGCTCAATGCCGTCGATCAGGTCGACCGGGTCCAGCACATTGCCTTCGCTCTTGCTCATCTTCTGGCCTTGCGAATCGCGCACCAGGCCGTGGATGTAAACATGCTTGAAGGGCACTTTGCCGGTGAAGTGCTTGGTCATCATGATCATCCGGGCGACCCAGAAGAAGATGATGTCGTAACCCGTCACCAGCACGGAGCTGGGCAGGAACAGGTCTTGGTCCTGCGTCTGCTCGGGCCAGCCCAGGGTCGAGAAGGGCACCAGAGCAGAGGAATACCAGGTGTCCAGCACGTCTTCATCGCGCGTCAGCTCGCCGGTGTAGCCGGCCGCTGTGGCTTTGCCGCGTGCATCTTCTTCGTTATGCGCAACAAACAATTCGCCGCCCGAGCCATACCAGGCTGGGATTTGATGGCCCCACCAGAGCTGGCGCGAGATGCACCAGTCGTTGATATTGCCCATCCAGTGGTTGTAGGTGTTGACCCACTGCTCGGGGAAGAATTTCACATCGCCTGAGGCCACTGCCTCGACCGCACCTGCGGCGATGCTCTTGCCTTGCTTGCCGGGCTTGTTCATGGCGACAAACCATTGGTCGGTCAGCATGGGCTCGATCACCTGGCCGGTGCGCTCGCAGCGCGGCACCATCAGCTTGTGCTTTTTGACCTCAACCAGGAAGCCTTGCGCTTCCAGATCTGCAACGACCTTTTTGCGCGCCACAAAGCGGTCCAGGCCGCGGTAGGCCTCGGGCGCTTCGTCGTTGATCTTGGCGTCCAGCGTCAGCACGCAAATCATCGGCAAGTTGTGGCGCTGGCCGACTGCATAGTCATTGGTGTCGTGCGCGGGCGTGACCTTGACCACGCCGGTACCAAAGGCCCGGTCCACATAATCGTCAGCAATCACCGGAATCGTGCGGTTGCACAAGGGCAGGGTGACTTGCTTGCCGATCAGCGCGGCATAACGCTCATCTTCCGGGTGCACCATCACGGCCACGTCGCCCAGCATGGTCTCGGGGCGGGTGGTGGCCACGGTGATGTCGCCGCTGCCATCGGCCAGCGGATAACGGATATGCCAGAGGAAGCCGTCTTCCTCTTCGCTGGCCACTTCCAGGTCAGACACGGCCGACTTCAGCACCGGGTCCCAGTTCACCAGGCGCTTGCCACGGTAGATCAAGCCTTCATCGAACAATTGAACAAAGGTGTCGGTCACCACGCGCGAGAGTTTCTCGTCCATGGTGAAGTATTCGTGCTCCCAGGACACGCTATCGCCCATGCGGCGCATCTGGCGGGTGATGGTGTCGCCGGACTCTTGCTTCCATTCCCAGATGCGGGCGACGAAGTTCTTGCGACCCAGGTCATGGCGAGTCTTTTGGCCTTCCACACCCTTGTCGGCCAACTGCCGCTCCACCACGATCTGCGTGGCGATGCCGGCGTGGTCGGTGCCGGGGATCCACAAGGTGTTGTGGCCCAACATGCGGTGATAGCGCGTCAACGAGTCCATGATGGTCTGGTTGAAGGCGTGGCCCATGTGCAGGGTGCCGGTCACATTCGGCGGCGGCAGCTGAATGCAGAAGGACTCGCGGCTGGCGTCCAGCGTGGGCTTGTAGAGCCCCTTGCTTTCCCACAAGGGGCCCCAATGGGCTTCAAGGGCGGCGGGCTCAAACGATTTGGCGAGTTCGGTCATATCGGGCTGTTCGCTCGGCAGTGAGGCCAAGCAGCGGAGTTCATGGGGGAATGGGGCTGGATTGTAGGCGGCCGCTGAGGTCGAACTTGCCCATTGCGCGCTGATCAGTCGGCGCGCTGGGAGCAAATGATCTTGTGAGTTGCATGGGCGCCATGCAGGAGCCAAAGCTGGCCTCGATCAGGCGTCAGGAAGCAGGGCGGCCATCAGGTGGCCGGCCCAGGAGTTGCGTGGTTCGAAGCGGGCCTCGCAGGGCACCATGGAATTGCGCCCCGCAGGATCCAGCGTGCACAGCCCAATGGCCAGCGCATGGCGTTCGCTTTCTACGCGAATCAGCGCGCAAGTGGACGCAAGCAAGGCGAGCGCCAAAGCCGCGATGGTCAGAGTTTTCATCATGAGGGATCCCTCCTCTTGTTCAGCTTGCGCCCTAAGGGCAGCGTTGGTCGAGGCAGGAGTCTAGAAGCTGAAGTTGTGCGGCTGGCGCACCAGCGGACATTTGTCCGTCGGCATTCGGCAAAAGTTCGCGCTTGGCAGGAATTGCAAGATGATCAGGGGGCCGCCGGCATTTCGGCAGGGCCGAACGCCGGCGGTGTGTCGCGCTGTTACATGAACAAATGTTCCCCGGCGTTCTCACCGCCGAGCACCACATAGTTCACTTTGCGCAGATCGGCCAAGCTCTTGCCACCGGAGTAGGACACCGAGCTTTGCAAATCCTCTTGCATCTCGCGCAAGGTGTCGGCCAAGCGGCCTTTCACCGGCTCCAAGATGCGCTTGCCTTCCACATGCTTGTACTCGCCCTTGTTGAAGTCGCTGGCCGAGCCGTAGTACTCCTTGAAGAGCTTGCCATCGACTTCCACGGTGTTGCCGGGCGATTCTTCATGGCCGGCGAAGAGCGAGCCAATCATCACCATGGCCGCGCCAAAACGCATACTTTTGGCGATGTCGCCATGGTGGCGAATGCCGCCATCGGCGACGATGGGCTTGGTGGCCACGCGCGCGCACCATTTCAGCGCTGAGAGCTGCCAGCCACCGGTGCCAAAACCGGTTTTCAAGCGGGTGATGCAGACCTTGCCGGGGCCGATGCCGACCTTGGTGGCGTCCGCGCCCCAGTTTTCCAGGTCAATCACGCCCTCGGGCGTGCCCACATTGCCGGCAATCACAAAAGCATCGGGCAGATGCTTTTTGATGTGAGCAATCATGCGCTGCACGCTGTCGGCATGGCCGTGGGCGATGTCGATGGTGATGTAGTCCGCGCCCACGCCTTCGGCCGCCAGTCGTTCGATGACGGCGTAGTCGGCTTTTTGCACGCCCGAGCTGATCGAAACGAACAGGCCCTTGTCGCGCATGTTCTTGGCATAGGCCACCGCATCGAGGTCGAAGCGATGCATCACGTAGAAATAGCCATTCGCGGCCAGGTATTCGGTGATGCCTTCGTCCACCACCGTTTTCATATTCGCCGGCACGGCCGGGAGCTTGAAACGACGGGGTCCGAACTGGACCGAGGTATCGCATTCGCTGCGGCTTTCCACACGGCACTTGCGCGGCAGCAGCAGGATGTTGTCGTAGTCAAAAATTTCCATGAGTCTTCGTCAGTTCGCAAAATCGAGGTGCGTTGATGCAGTGCACGCCCAAGGCTGCGAGCGCTTGACTTGGAAGCCCGGTGATCTGTGAACCGCTGAAGCCATCCAGCCAGGGATGGGGCGGCACAAACAAAAAACCGGGCGCCAAAATTTGGGCCCGGTGGTTGATTCTACGCGAACCCAAGTCATGCGCCGGCCGCTCTTTGCATCTTTCTGGTGCAAGGCCTGGATACACTTGTCGGCATGAAGGAGCCGACCACCCCTGGCCCAAAGGAATATTGCATGTACTCAGTCGTCATCAGCGGCACCGGCCTTTATCAGCCGCCGCACGTCATCACCAACGCCGAATTGGTTGAGGCTTTCAACGTCTACGCCGATTTGCAAAACGCCCAGAATGCCGAGGCGATCGCAGCCGGAGCGCAAGTCGCGTTGACCCATTCCAGCGTGGAGTTCATCGAAAAAGCATCCGGCATCAAGCAGCGTTATGTGATCGAGAAGAGCGGTGTGCTTGACCCGACCCGCATGTACCCGCGCTTTACCGAGCGGCCCGATGACGAACTGTCTTTGATGGCCGAGATCGGTGTCGATGCCTGCAAAAAGGCGCTGGCCGCAGCGGGTAGACAAGCCAGCGATGTGGACGCGATCTTATGCGCCAGCGCCAATATGCAGCGCGCCTATCCAGCCATGGCGGTGGAGATTCAAGCCGCCTTGGGCGCCGGTGGTTATGGCTTTGACATGAATGTGGCCTGCTCTTCAGCCACTTTCGCGCTGGAGCAGGCTTTTAATGCGGTGCGCTCGGGCGCCAGCAAATGTGTGCTGGTGGTCAATCCCGAAATCACGTCCGCCCACTTGGAATGGCGCGACCGTGACTGCCACTTCATCTTTGGTGATGTCTGTACCGCCATCGTGATTGAGCGCGCCGATCTGGCGGTTTCCAGCGATCAATGGGAGATCTTGGGCACCCATCTGGCCACCCAGTTCTCCAACAATATTCGCAATAACTTTGGCTTCTTGAACCGGTCCGAAGACAGCGACCCACTGGCGCGTGACAAGACCTTCCGGCAAGAGGGCCGCAAGGTCTTCAAGGAAGTGGTGCCGATTGCCGCCGCGCATATCGAAGGGCATTTGGCCAACTTGGAGCACAAGCCTACCGAGGTGCGCCGATTCTGGTTGCACCAGGCCAATCTGGGCATGAATCAACTGGTCATCAAAAAGCTGGTGGGCGATGCCGCCGCGGCCGGCTCCGACATCGCGCCCTTGATCTTGGATACCTACGCCAACACCGCCTCGGCCGGCTCCATCATCGCCTTCCACGAGCACCGCGCGGACCTGAAGTCTGGCGACCTGGGGGTGATCTGCTCTTTCGGCGCTGGCTACTCGGTCGGCAGCGTGGTCGTCAAAAAACGCTGACTTCGCGCAGGCTCAGTCCTGCGGGAAGTCGGTAGAGCGCTTCTTCATGCCGGCCTTGGCTGCGTACATGGAGGCGTCGGCTTGCATCATGCAAGCGGCCATGGTCTGCGCTTCAGAATGAAGGATGGCGTAGCCCAAGGCTGCGCTGGCATGCGAGAGATGGCCGGATGCCAGCTCGCGGGGCGTGTTCAGGCAGCGTTGCCGCAGGTCGTCCAGGTCTTGTTCGATCTGTGACGCGTCTCGCCCAACTACGAGGAAGACGAACTCATCGCCGCCAATGCGATAGCTTGGCGCTTGTGGCCATTGGCTGCGGGCGCAATCGGCGAACAACTGGATCAAGGCATCCCCCGCAGCGTGCCCCAGGTTGTCATTGACCCGTTTGAGATTGTTCATATCGGCCACGACTACCGCGACCGGATAGGCCAGTTGCTGCTGAGCCTCATCCAGCATCTGGTTATATGCATTGCGGTTTTGGAAACCGGTCAAGGCATCGGTGTACAGCAAGTGCTCGCGTTCGCGCAGGAACTGCGTCTTGGCTTTTTGCAGCACCAGCTTGCGCACGAAGAAGACCGTCAGTCCCAAGACCAGCATCAGGGCGACCAAAAGAGCCCCCACCATCTGGGTGAGTTGCTGGTTCGCTTCGTTGTCCAGGCTGGGCACGGATTGCATGCCCAGGTACTTCATCTCCTCAAATTGGATCAAGGGAATGACCTTGTCCATGATGGCAGCCAACTCCGGCTGCTGGCGATTGACGCCGAAGTAGATGAACGAGTCCTTGGATGTATTGCCGCGCTTGACCAGATCGGTGTAGCCCAGGCCGTTGATGTAGAACTCCGCCACGGTGGGGTTTTCAATCAGGTAGTCGGCAGCGCCATCGCGCACCAGCTTGAGTGACTCCTGAATGCTGGCGGTCTTGATGATGCGTGGACTCTTCAAGTTTTTGCGCAAGTACTCTTCGTGCCAAAAGCCGTCGATCACGGCCACCGACTTGCCTTCCAAGCCGTAGACGTCTTGCACTTGGCCGCTGCGCTTGAGCCCGATGATGATGTCGCGCTCGGTGCTGATGGCGTGCGGGAAAAAGAAGAAGGGCAGGCGGTCTTCGGTTTTGGCGAGGTTGAGCACATCGACTTCGCCGCGTTTGGCCCGCTCATAGAGCTGCGCGAAGCTGCCGGTTTCAACCTTGAAGCGGATGCCAATGATGTCGCCAATGCGTTGCAGCGTGGCGCCCGCAATGCCGCGGTACTCGCCGCCATGCGCGTAATCGAAGGGCAAATAATCTTCGGCGACGCCGACCACGGCCGTGCCCTTGGCTTCCAGCCAGTCCAGTTCTGCATCACTGAAGCGCAGCACTTTTCGGCTGTAGTCGCGCGCGGCCAGCTTGGCCAGCGACTCGATATGGGCTTGGCGCTGATCCAAGTAGCGGTTGATGATCTGGGCCAGCATCGGCCGGTCTTTGAGCACCGCAAACGTCATGTCCGAGGTGATGGACCGAAGCTCGGCCACGATGGTCACGTTGGGGTAGTCATGCAAGAACTCATGTTCTATGCCGCCGCCGGCCGTGACGAAGCTGTCGACTTCGCCTTTGGTCAGGGACTGAAGGCCCGCCGCTTGGTCCTCGAAGCTGACCTCCTTGAAGTGAATATTGGGGAATTCTTTGGGCAACTGCTCAATGACAAAGTCATTGGCCAGAAAGCCGACGCGCCGACCATCCAGATCGCCCAGGGTCTGCACCGAGGCATCCCGTCGCGCAAACACCGTGTAGGGATAGCGCTGCGCAGCCCGAGTGAACTGCATGATTTTTTCACGCTCGGGCGTGACGTTAGCGCCATAGAGCACGTCGATCTTGCCTTGCAAGAAGCGCGTGTAGGCATCGTCCCAATTCTTCACCTCGGCCGGCACCAGTTGCAGGCCGAGCTGCTGCTTCATGTCCTGCAGCAAAGCGGGCAGCAGGCCGAGCTTCTTGCCGCGCAGCGAGAAGCTGTCCATCCCTGAGTACGGGTCAAAGCCCACGGTCAGGGTTTGCTGCCGATGGGCGGCCACCCAGGCCATTTCTTGCTCGTTGAGTTGAATCGAATGGGCAGCCTGGGCCCCAAGCAGCAGGCCCAAGCCGATCAGCGGCCACTGAAACAGAGTGCGCAAGAACAGAATGCGCAAAAGGGCGAGCAGGGGGCGGCGGCTGAGGTGCAAGGGCTGATCCTGTTAAAGCACTTCGGAACGGTGGCCGATGCTAGCGGACAAGTCTCAGGATGTCCTCAGAAGAAATCTTGATCTCAACGCGTCGAGGGTGCGGCGCTTGATGCTGCAGGCGAGCCAAAGGCTGGGCTGGAAGGACCTGCTTGCCCCAAAACAGGTGTGGCGCCTGCCTCCAGGCCCAAAGCCCTGACCCCGGCATCGCCCGCAAACTCCTCAAAGCTCCAATCTTGAGCGCTGTGAACCAGACCATCGACCGGCTGCAATTCACGCACGGGCTGATGCTTCAGTGCCACGCTCATGGTGTCTATCCAGACCGGCAAGGCCAATCCACCGCCGGTTTCTCGGTCGCCCAAAGGCCGCGGTTGGTCGTAGCCAATCCAGACAACGGCGGCCAAGTTCGGTTGAAAGCCGGCAAACCACGCGTCCACCGCATCATTGGTGGTGCCCGTCTTGCCATAGAGGTCCGGGCGCTTGAGGCTGGCTTGGGCGCGAGCCGCCGTGCCGCTGCGGGTCACTTCCTGCAACAGACTGCTGGTCAGATAAGCATTGCGGGCTGAGATGGCTCGGTTTTCGTCGGACAGTTGCACATCCGCCGCTTCGAACAGCTTCGCGCCCTTGCTGTCCACGATGCGGGCAATCACCACCGGCGCCAGCCTGTGGCCGCCATTGGCAAAGACGGCGTAGGCGCTGGCCATTTGCAGCGGTGTCACGCTGCCCGAGCCCAGAGCCAGCGTCAGGTTGTCGGGCTGTTTGTCGATGTCGAGGCCGAATTGCGCCGCCCAGGTGCGCGCCTTGGCCGGGCCGATCAGTTCCATCAAGCGGATGGTGACCATGTTTTTTGAGCGGGCCAAAGCCTGGCGCACCGTCATCGGTCCATCAAAGCTGCCGTCATAGTTTTTGGGCTCCCAGTCGCCACGGATAAAGGGCGCGTCGTTGACCAGGGTTTGGGGCGTGACACCTTGCTCCAGAGCGGCGGAGTAAACCAGCGGTTTGAAGCTGGAGCCCGGTTGACGCCAGGCTTGAGTCACATGGTTGAATTGGTTCTTGCTGAAGTCAAAGCCGCCCACCAGGGCATGGACGCGGCCGGTGCTGGGCTCCAGCGCCACCACCGCACCTTCGGCCTCAGGCAACTGCAGCAAGTTCCACGCGCCCTTGGGTTCAGCCTTGCTTGGGGCGCCGCGCATCACGCGCACGATCGACCCACGTCGAATGCGCAGGCTGTCTTTGGCTTTGTCTGACAAGGCCGCCTGCAAATTGCGCAGGCTCTCGGCGCCAATGCTCAGGTCCTCGCCGCTTTGCAGGGTGGCCGAGACTTGGCCTTTGTTGCTGACTTCGGTCACCACCGCTGCGCGCAACTCGTCCAGATCCGGATGTTCCGCCAAGGCTTGAGCAATGGCCGCATCTTGTTCGGCCGCGTCCTTAGGCAAATCCACAAAGCCCTCGGGGCCACGGTAGGGCTTGCGGCGCTCCAAGTCCAAGAGGCTGCGCCGCAAGGCTTTGTAAGCGGCGGTTTGTTCAGCCGCGATCAAGGTGGTGTAGACCTTCAAACCCCGGGTGTAGGCTTCATCGCCGAATTGGGCGTGCACCACCTGACGAGCCATCTCAGCGGCAAATTCGGCATGAATGCGGCTGTCTTGGGCGCTGCGAATATGCAGTTCTTGGGCGCGAGCCTCGTCCACCTGAGCCTGGGTGATCAGCTCGAGTTCCCGCATGCGCCCCAGGACCACGGCTTGTCGGCGCTTGGCGCGGTCCAGATTGACCACCGGGTTGGCATACGCGGGGTTGGGCGGCAGGCCGGCCAGCAGGGCAGTTTCCGCCAGGTTGAGCTGCTTGAGCGATTTGCCAAAATAGATGTCCGCCGCGGCCTCAAAGCCATAGGCGCGCTGACCCAGATAGATCTGGTTCATATAGATCTCCAGAATCTGCTGTTTGCTCAGCTGGCTTTCCATCTTCAGCGCCAGCAAGACCTCGACAAATTTGCGGGTGTAGACCTTCTTCTTGCTCAGATAGACGGTACGCGCCAATTGCTGGGTGATGGTGGAGCCGCCTTGGCTGCGCGGGCGGAACAGATTGGCCAAGACCGCACGCGCCACCCCTTGCAAGTAAATGCCGTGGTGCTCGTAGAAGGCATGGTCTTCAATCGCCAACAGCGCTTGCTGCATCTGCTGGGGGATCTGTTCGAGCGGCAGGTACTTACGGCGCTCGGCGCCGTATTCGCCAATCAAGACCTCGTCGGCGGTGTAAACACGCAGTGGTTGCTTGGGTTGGTAGTCGCTCAGCTCAGCGATGTCAGGCAGGGTGGGGTAGATCAAGACCGCGGCCACGCCCAGCAGCAGCACGATTACAGCCAGCGCCGCAGCGCTGATCATCAGCAGTTTTTTCTTCAAGTGCAGTCTCGCCTCAGCTGGGGTCAAGCGTTTGAAAGGAATCGGGGCGCTTGCGCAAAACTGCGATTATGGCGGGCTGTGCCGCTGGACGCGGTGTCACAGGGTGAGGCTCAAATAGCCGACCCGACGGTATTAAGTTTTAGAGTTTGAAGAATCGATATGCATCGCAGAACCCTCTTGGGCGTAGGCTTGGCGTGCCCATTGGCCAGCCTACCGGCTGTCAGTTTGTCTGCGCAGGAGCGCTTTCCCCTGAGACCCATTACCTTGATCTGCCCCTGGCCTGCCGGTGGCGCCAGCGACGCGGTGATGCGCGCCTTTGCTGAGAGCGCCGCCAGAGCTCTTGGCGTGCCTGTGGTGGTGGAGAACCGTGCCGGTGTTGGCGGTACCCTGGGGGCCACGGTCATGATGCAGGCCAAGCCCGACGGTTACACCTTGACTCAGCTGCCGCTGGGGGTTTATCGGCTGCCGCATATGCAGAAGATGGCCTTCGACCCACTCAAGGATCTGACCCATATTGTCGGTTTGAGTGGCTACACCTTTGGTTTGGCCTCGACTTTGGATGCGCCCTTCAAGACCTTGAAGGAAATGGTCGCTTGGGCCAGAGCCAATCCAGGGCAACTGACCTATGGCCACACCGGGACCGGGACCACGCCTCATTTGGCCTTCGAGGAATTTGCCAATTTGGCGGGGTTCAAGACCCAGGATGTTCCCTTCAAAGGCTCCCCGGAAATTGCGCAGGCCATTTTGGGCGGGCACATCCCTTTGATGTGCGGAACCTTGGAGTTCATGCCGCATGTCAAAGCGGGCAAGCTGAGATTTTTGGCGACGCTCAGTCGCGAGCGTTACAAAGCATTGCCCGAGGTCCCAACGGTCAAGGAAAGTGGTTGGGACACGATTTGTGAGTCGCCTTTTGGCATCGGGGGCCCCAAAGGCATGGACCCTGCTGTGGTGCGAGTGCTGCACGACGCCTTCAAAAAAACTTTGGATGACAGCCGGGTGCGCGAGATCCTGGATAAGTTTTATCAGCCCGCGTTGTATATGAGTACCGAGGTCTATGGCCGTTATGCGCAGCGCACCTTCGATTCTGAGCGGGCAACGATCGAGCGCATGGGCTTGAGCAAGAAGAGCTGAGCCTTGTCCTTGGACTTCCATCGGTTAATCTGCAGCCCATGAATGAGATGACTTTTTTCTGGCACGACTATGAAACCTTCGGGCGGGTGCCGCGCCGCGACCGGCCGGCGCAATTTGCCGGCCTCCGTACCGATGCCGAACTGAACGAAATCGGCGAACCCTTGATGGTGTATTGCCAACCGGCACCCGATTTTTTGCCTGACCCAGAAGCCTGCTTGTTGACAGGCATCCTGCCGCAGACCTGTTCGGAGCAAGGCGTCGCGGAGCACGCTTTTGCAGCGCAAATTGAGGCCGCGCTGGCGGAGCCCGGCACGGTGGGGGTGGGCTACAACTCGATCCGTTTTGATGATGAGGTCACGCGCCATCTGTTCTGGCGCAACTTGATTGATCCTTATGCGCGCGAATGGCAAAACGAATGCGGACGTTGGGACATCTTGGATGTGGTGCGTTGCGCCTATGCGCTGCGCCCGGAAGGCATTCAATGGCCTACGCATGAGGATGGCCGCCCGTCCTTCAAGCTCGAACATCTGACCCTTGCCAATGGCTTGGTTCATGAAGCCGCCCACGACGCGCTCAGCGACGTGCGCGCCACGATTGCCTTGGCACGCCTCTTGAAGACTGCACAACCCAAGCTGTTCGAGTTTTGCTTGAAGCTGCGCAAAAAGGACGCGGTCTGGGCTGAAATCGGCGTGGGTCGCCCCTTCCTGCATATTTCCGGCATGTACGGCCCCGAGCGGGGCTGCCTTGCTCTGGTCTGGCCCTTGGCACCGCATCCGAGCAATAAAAACGAGTTGATCGTGTGGGACTTGGCCAGCGATCCGACCGAATTGCTGAGCTTGAATGCGGCGGAGATTCGTGCTCGCTTGTTCGTCAAGCAAGAGGACTTGCCGGAGGGGCAGAGCCGGCTGCCGATCAAGACCATTCATATCAACAAGTCACCCGTGGTGATCGGGAACTTGAAGACGCTCAGCCCAGCCATGGCCGAACGTTGGGGGCTGGACATGGCGCAAGGCCTGGTCCATGCACAAGTCTTGCTGGAACGGGGCCGCCTGTTGGACGGTCTGTGGGGCGATGTGTTCAAGCGCGACAAGCCCGGCGCTGCGCCCGATGTGGACGAGGACCTCTACGGTGGATTCATCGGTCCGGACGACCGCCGCGCTTTGCAGCGAGTGTTGGCCATGAGTCCCGAACAGATGGCCCAGCGTGCAGCGGAAGGGAAGCTGGCCTTTGCCGATGCTCGCTTGGATGAATTGGTCTTCCGCTTTCGCGCCCGCAACTGGCCGGACAGTTTGAGTGACGCCGAGCAGCAGCGGTGGCAAGCGCATTGCGGTGCGCGTCTGCATGAGGGCGAGGGCGGGGCGCAAACGCTGGCGGCGTTTTTTGAGCATATCGATCAGCTCAATGAATCGGCGGATGAGCGTGGCCAGGACATCCTCGCGGCTCTGTATGACTACGCCGAACAAATTGCGCCTGCGGCCTGAGTCCCAGGTCGTTGGGTTCGACCCAGACCACGGCAGTGCCCTGGGTCTTAAATCCTGGGCCTTACATCCTGGGTCTTACATCCAAGCGGCGCTGCGTTTGAGGATCTGAGCCAGGTCGCCGCTGTCACGCAGTTCGCTCAAGCCGCGATTGATTTTTCCGAGCAAGGCCGATAAGTCCGGACGATTTCGCGTCAGCGCCATGTGCAGCGGCATGTCGGCAACGGCCGGCTCCAGCCACTGTAAGCGTGATGCGGCCTCGCGCATCTGGGTCTGCAGCAGATGGAAGGCCACCCCTTTGTCAATCAATGCCAGATCGATTCGGCCCGCCAGTAATTTGCGAAGATTGGTCGCATCATCGATGGCCTTGTCAGTGGTGAAGCCGATCTGCTCGAAGCGCGGCGGGTTGGCGTAGCCGCGCACGGTGCCGATGCGAAAGCCCGCTTTTTGATTCAGTCGGCTCAAGTCATCCACCACGATCGCATTGCCGGCGCGGGCCATAAAGCCGATACGGTTGCTCACTCCCAGCGCTTGGGTATAGGCCAGGAAACGTTCCCGACTGGGCTCGAACCAGACCCCCAGAATGCCGTCCGACTCACCGCGTTCGGCCTCCGCAATCACGCGAGCCCAAGGCCTGAATAGCACCTCGGCGGCAATGCCGGCGCGCTCCAGGGCCGCGCGGCCGATCGCTAAAGCCGCACCGCCATCGCTACTTGCGCTGCGCATATAGGGCGGATATTCGGTCGTCAACAAACGCAGCGGCGCGCGGTCGCGTAGCGCCGTAGCCGGTCCAGAGGCATGTGAACTAACGGATAAGTTTTGAGCCGGTTCGACTCGCTCCGATGCCGAGCTATTGCGCCAACTCAGCGGTGCCGTGGCCAAGGTCAGTAGGGTGTTGCGGCGTGTGGGCATGAATGAAGAAGAGTGGGGTGGACTCGTCCCGCACAGCGGCAAAGCGGCGGCAAATGCCCGCACAGCATATCTGCGGATTGATGTCCCCCGGGGCTTGGGGTAGTCTTGCCTTGAAGATTTGACCGTAGTCAGGACTTGGGCGCCCCCAATGCAGCGTCAATCAAACAATGCCAGTGGTTCAAAGAAGCGCTTCGCTGCTGCTTGGAGAGTCCTTGCTTTATTTTGTTTGGGCGCGACGCCAGGTTTTGCAGCCCCCGTGAAACAAGAAACAGCGCGCATGGCTGGACTGTCTGATCTGCAAGCTTGGCAGGCCCAGGTAATTGAGGCGGAATGTGGTTTTGCGGCCAGCATGGCCCAAGGTGATCTCCAAGCATTCGCGCGTCATTTGGGTGAGCACGCGTTGTTCTTTGGCGGCGCCCAGGTTTTGAGCGGGCGTGCCGCCGTGCTTGAGGGCTGGCGGTCCTATTTTCAAGGGGATTCAGCGCCTTTCAGTTGGGCTCCCGATCAGGTCGTTGTGGCTGCCAATGGCAGCCTTGCTCACTCCAGCGGTCTGGTGCGTGGCCCGAAGGGGGATGCAATCGCTCGGTTCCATTCGGTCTGGCGGCAAGAAGCGCCGGGCCAGTGGCGAGTTGTGGTCGATCGGGGCAGCGCGCTGAGCGAAGCCGAAAAGCTCGCTGCAGGCGTGACCACGACTGGGCCTTGCGCGCAGAATCAATGAGGGCCCACGGGGGCGTGGAAGAATAGGGCGGGTTTCAGCGATCAGTTCGGGGTATCCATCAAGGGCTGAACCGGTTACACCTGCGATAGTGAACAATCGATGCGGCCGCCGACAGGCCACCGACAAAGGAGTAGCAGATGCAAGCCAAGTCAGAAGTCAGCCCCGACGCTGCGGGCGATATGGTCGCAGCACGCATGCGGGCGCTGATGGTGCGGGCGCCCATGGCGGTCGGTTTCGTCAAAGACGGACGATTCGAACTGGTCAGCGAGCATTTCAATCATCTCTTCGGACATGGGGATGAGACCGATTTGGTCGGCCAGCCGACGCGCTGTGTTTACGTTTCTGACGCGGCCCAGTTGTCGGTGCAGGAGCGCATGAGCAGCGCCTTCATCAGTGGCAAGCCGCTGGATGATGAGTTTGAATATGTGCGCCGCGATGGCAGCCGTTTTTGGGGTCGTCTGCAGGCCACTCCTGTGCTTTGGGATTCGCCGGCCGGTGAGTCGCTCTGGCTGCTCGATGATGTGACCGTGGCGCGCCAGCAGCGCATGCAGCCGACCTGGACGGCCAAGCATGATGCGCTGACCGAGTTGGCCAATCGGCGCGAGTTCGAGCGTCGCTTGGGCGAACATGTGGGCAGCCGTCGTCATGAGCCGGTGTCGGTTTTGTGGGTCGATGTCGATAAATTCACCGAGGTGGTGGCTGCCATGGGCTCGGAAGTGGGCGACCATTTCCTCTATGGCCTGGGTCAATTGCTGATCACCAAGGTGCGCGCTTCGGACTTGGTCGCGCGACTGGAGAACGACCATTTCGCGGTGCTCTTGCCCAATTGCGACCAACATTACGCCGAGATCGTGGCTGAAAAAATGCGCGCCGGCATTGCCGCCTATCGTTTGCGCTGGGGCTTGCACCGCACGCGGGTCAAGGCTTGCATTGGCGTGGTGCAGATCCAGTCCACGCTTGAAACGGTGGACGCCGTCATTGGCGCCGCTGTGCTGGCCTGTACCGAGGCCAAAGCGGCAGGTGGCGACAGCGTGCGCGTCTTCATCTCGGCCGGTGGTTTTGAGGAACTGGCGGGCTGAGAAACGCTGTCAGGCCGGGGTAAACCCGCAATGCGTGAGGAAATGACGGGATAAAGCCCTTCTTTTCTAAAGTTCTGGCGCCGACTGCCGATAGCCTGGGAACAATCCAGGCATTCGCCAGCAGTTCGGAGTTTTGCCATGTCCATCGGCCTGTCCACCGCCTTGTCCGGCATCTCGGTTGCCAACGAGCGCCTGCGCGCCTCGGCCAGCAATATTGCCAACAGCGGGGTGAGCGACTTCCGTCGCCAGCAGGTGGAGGCCCAGACCTTGGAGTCGGGCGGCGTCAAGGGCCAACTGCGCCAGGTCAATGCAGTGGGCAATGCGGCTGAAGCCGATATGGCCACTCAAAAGACCGCCACCTACGCTTTTGTGGCCAATCTGCGGGTGCTTCAAACTCAGTTGCAGGCCAGCGGCACGCTGCTGGATATTCACGCCTAAGTCTCTGAGCCGCTCCTCGGATCACAGTGCTTTACGTCTGCATCAACCCCTGCTTCGACGCCTCCATCAATCGCTGCTCATTTCAGCGGTAAATCCAGTTCCGCCAGGGTGCCCTGGCCCGCTTGGCTGCTGACATGAATGTGGCCGTGCAGCAGCTCCTCCACCAGCATACGAACGACGCTGAGCCCAAGCCCCGCGCCGACTCGGCCCATCTGTCCGCAAAAAAACGGGTCAAAGATGCGTGGTAGAGCGTCGGTGGGGATGCCGCAGCCGTTGTCTCGCAAGCCGATGCGCACGCGCCCCTCTTGTTGCAGCAAACGAATCGTCAGTCGAGGGCTGCTCGTCTCTTTCAAGCCATGGCTGATGGCGTTGTCCAGCAGCTCTTTCAGCACATCGCTCAGCGCATGCATGGCGCCTTGCATGGGCAAGGCATCGGGGATGTCGAACAGGCAAATGATGCCGCGCTCGTTCAGCCGCGGCTGCTCATGGGCCAAGGTGTCGCGCAGCAGTTGGCACAGGTCAAAGTCCTGCGCCACTTCTTGCGCGCTGTCCAAAGACAATGCCTTCAGGCGTTGCACCAGCACCGCAGCGCTCTCGAGCGAGCGCTCCACCAAGGCGGAGCACTGACTCAACGAAGCGGCGGTTTCGCTGAGGGCCTGGCGCCTGATTTGCCCATCGCGCAGCCAGTGGTGCAATTCGGTGGCGCGATCATGGATGACCGAGGCGCCCATGCGTGCGTTGCCGAGTGGCGTGTTCAACTCATGCGCCATGCCGACGACAACTCGGCCTAAGGCCAGCTGCTTTTCTTGCTGCATGACGGTGCGCAGCGCCAATTCCAACTCTTGGGTGCGGGCGCTCACGCGGGCTTCCAGCGCCTCATTGGCCTCTTGAAGGGCGGCTTCTGCAGCGCGTCGGATGCTGGCCTCGGCTTGAAGCCGGCCCATCGCTTGGCTCAACTCAGCATTGCGGGCCGCCAGTGAAAGCTCCAACTGTGTGCCTTGGCGCGTCAGCTGTTCATTGGCCAAGCGCATGCGTTGCAGGCTGAAGACGTCTTGCATGGCCTGGGTTAAGGTGGAGGAAACGCTGCGCACCCGCTGGCGTTGCAAGCTCAGCAGGGTATGGCTGGCCTGCAAGGCGGCGTCCACGTCCCCGGCGGCTTGGCCATGCCTAGCGATGGCGCGCAAGACGTACTCGCGAACGAACTGCAGATGCTCGCCAATTTCTGCATTCACCCGGCGCTCAAAGGCGAGCAAGGCTTGCCAGTGTTCAGGGCTTCGCGCCTCCCGCCAGTCGATCAAACGTTTGGAAAACTCGACCGCCCACGGGGCTCCGGCCACTTGCGTCATCAGGCTGCTGTCGGGGCGTTCTTGAATGGCGCGCAAATGCGGCTTGGCATCCTCAGGCGCGCCTATCAGGGCCTCGATCAGAGACAGGTTCAAATGGCTGAGCAAAGCATCTTCGCGAAGACCATGGGACTCGGCCAGTTGTAGCGCGTCGTGGTGCAAAGCTCGGCAGCGCTGCCAAAGCGCAGCTTCAGGGGGCGCCAGCACTTCATCGGCGAGCACAAAGCAAGCCGTCGCGCCGGTATTGAGTAAGCGGTGCAAGGCGCCGACCGGAAACGAGGCGCGTTGCGGCAGCAGGCTGTCCAGCAATTGCAGCAGGTCCTCATACATCTCGGCCGCCGCCATGATGCGGCCACGTGAGGCATGGAATTCCAAGCCCAATTTGGGCTTGCCCGCCTTGCCGGTCAACTCGGAGGCGCGTTCCAAGCTGCTGAGTGCCCCGTGGTGCAAGCGCATGCGGGACTGCAGCAGTGCCAAGCAATTCAGGGCGACGGCTTCGATCAAAGGGTCATCAGGCAGCAGGGCCGCTTGCTCGGCCAGATGGAGCGACTGCTCCAGCCAGGCCATCCCCATCAGGCTGGCATCGGACTGCAGCCGCCACTGAAGGCGCAAGACACCGACCAAGAGCGTGTCGTTGGGATGCAACTCCTCGCTTTCCAGGCGGGTCAAGACTTGGTCGGCGGCGACCAACTCCATGCTCGTCATCAAGGACTGGACTTGCTCCAACCCTTCGCGAGCATTGACCTGCTGCACAGAGATCTTCATCGGCATACCCTTCGGGATTGCGTTCCCGATGTCATGCTTTTATCGGCTCCCTTGCCGTGGCTTTCTTACTGCCTGTTGCTGGCCTATTGTGTCGCCAAATTGAGGCCCTTCAAGGCCTGCTTGAAATCGCAGTTTGAATTGTTGGGCAATGTCGCTTGTCTGTCTTCCCCTGGCTCAGGGGCTCAGGGGATTGAGCCCCGCGCCGTTCAAGGCTTGAGTTCGAACAGGGCCGAGCCATCCTCGTCTTGGCGCAGCAAGCTCAAGCGGGGCAGTGCGGGCAGATGAGGAATGCCGCCCGCGCCGCTACGAAACACCAGGCGCACGCCGGGCACGGGCAGGATGCGCCAGTTGCCATCAGCACTTGGATTGAACTGCCGAGCAGAGGCCAGATAGTTCGCCACCGCTTGGCGTGTTTCATCGGGCGCGTCGACCACGATCTTGCTGGCGTTCAGTCCTGGGAAGCCGCCCCCACCATTGGCCCGGTAATTGTTGGTGACGACCAGGAAGTTGGCGCGCTCATCCAGAGGTAAGCCCTGGTAGCGCAGATTGACGATGCGATGGGCATTCGAGGCCGAGCGCCGCCCTTCGGCGTCGTAACGGGCCGCTTGGCTGACATCGATCTCGTACGTCAATCCTTCGATCATGTCGAAGTTGTAGGCGCGGAAGTCCGGGTCCAAGAGCTCTTGCTCGGGCGCGCTGCCTGGCTTGATTTGGCGGAACTGGCCGGCCGACATTTCCAGCCATTCGCGCAGCTCGGCGCCGCTGAGCTTGAGGGCTTTGATGGTGTTGGGGTAGACGTAGAGATCCGCCACATGCTTGAGGGCCAAGGGGCCGGCGGGGATGTCTGTGTAGTTGCTCCAGCCTTGGCGGCCGCCGGACTTGAAGGGCGCGGCAGCCGACAAGAGCGGCAGCCGCTCCAAGTCCGTGCCTTGCACCGCGCGCCGTACATATTCCTTTTGCGCCTGCGCCACCAACTGCACGGAAGGGTCATCGAGCACTTGGGCGAAGTAGCTGTGAATCGGCGCGCTGGACTGGGCCACTTGGGCGCGCATATGCGCCAAGGTGTCGCCATGCTCTTTTGCAATCACATGATTCACCATGGGGTCCGCAGCGACCAGGGCGCGGCGCGACTCGCGCTGGTAGACGCCGCGCAACTCTGCATGGCTGTCGACCACCCGCCAACGACCTTGCTGGCGGCTGAGGGTCAGATCAATCAGGCCGAGATGGTCGCCCCATCGCCCCGGCATCACCGTAGGCACGCCGTGAATGCTGCCGCGCTGCAAGTCAACGCCGGGATGCTGGGCAAATGCGGCGCTGGGGAATTCGGCATGGGCGTGGCCGAGCAGCAAGGCATCCAGACCGGGCAGCCGCGCGAGTTCGGCGGCCTTGTTCTCTGCGCCCAAGGCCTGCGGGTCTTTCTCAAAGCCGGTGTGGGCAATGGCGATGATCAGATCCGCGCCCTGGCGGCGCAGCTGTGGGATCAGCGCTTGCGCGCTCTCCACCATGTCTTGAGCGAGTAATTGACCTTGCAGATGCGGGCGGTCCCACTGCATGATTTGTGGCGGCGCTAGGCCGATCACGCCGATCTTCAAGGCTTGAGTCTTGCCCGCCTTGTCGGTGAAGCGGCGCTCCAGCAAGACATAGGGATTGAAGGCATGGCGTGGCCGGCCGGGGCCTGCCAGCATCAGGTTGGCATTCACATACGGAAAAGCAGCGCCCGCGATGGCTTGGCGCAGGAAGGGCAGACCGTAATTGAACTCGTGGTTGCCCAGATTGGCCGCGTCATAGCGCAGCAGGTTCATCACCTTGAAAGCCGGATGAATGGCGCCCTTGGGCAGCGGTTTGACCCGGGCCATCATGTCGCCCAGCGGGTTGCCTTGCAGCAAGTCGCCGTTGTCAAAGAGCAGGTTGTTCGGCGCTTGTTCGCGAGCCTGGTGGATCAGGGTGATGGTTTTGGCTAGGCCGTATTCGTCAGTCAAGCGGTCTTGGTAGTAGTCGTAGTTGAGCAGATTCATGTGCAGATCGGTGGTCTGCAGAATGCGCAAGTTCAACTCGGAGGCCTGAGGCTTGCCGGCGAACAACACCAAAGCCAGGCCGGCAATCGCGGCGAACCGGGGCCGAAAGGCCAATTTGGGGCGGGGGCGGGGGATCGAAATCAATTGAGAACCTGGGGCGAGGCAAAGGGTTGCATGGCCGTGATGCTAGCTGCTCCCTAGGGTTTGTTCCGGCTCGATTTGCGCTTGCCCTTGCACAACCCAAGCTCACTTTTCCGCTACGCTAGGCCCACGCGACCGGCAATCCCGGTGGCCACCCCATGACGGACGTCAAAGCAAGACCGCTGAGACTGGCCGTCATGCTTCATCGCAGCTTGAGCGCGAGATCCGCGCAGGAGTGAATGACGAATGAATCGCAATGATGAGCACGCTCATGGCGAGCGCCTGCGCTTGCATGTGCCCGAGCCCAGTGGTCGGCCGGGCTGTCACACCGACTTTTCCTATCTTCATCTTTCGCCTGCCGGCGTAGTACGCCGACCCGACATCGATGTCGCGGCGGTCGACACCGCCGATCTGGCCTACAGCCTGATCCGGGTGCTGGATGAGCAAGGGCAGGCCGTCGGCCCCTGGGCCCCAGCGCTCAGCCCCGATCAACTGCGCCGCGGCCTGCGCACCATGCTCAAGACCCGCATTTTTGACGGCCGCATGTTGATTGCGCAGCGCCAGAAAAAGCTCTCTTTCTACATGCAAAGCCTGGGCGAAGAGGCCATCGGCAGCGCCCATGCCATGGCACTGAACGAGGGCGATATGTGCTTCCCCACCTATCGCCAGCAAAGCCTGCTGTTGAGCCGTGACGATGTGCCGCTGGTGGAGATGATCTGCCAGCTTTTGTCGAACGAGCGTGACCCGCTCAAGGGACGCCAGTTGCCAGTCATGTACTCGATCAAGCGGGCGGGCTTCTTCAGCATCAGCGGCAATTTGGCGACGCAGTTCATCCAGGCTGTGGGTTGGGCCATGGCCTCGGCCATCAAGGGCGACACCCGCATCGCCAGCGGTTGGATCGGGGACGGCGCCACGGCAGAGTCTGACTTCCATACCGCGCTGACCTTCGCCCATGTTTACCGTGCGCCGGTGATTCTGAATGTGGTCAACAACCAATGGGCGATCTCCACCTTCCAGGCCATTGCCGGCGGCGAGGGCACGACCTTCGCGGCGCGTGGCAGCGGTTGTGGCATTGCGTCCTTGCGTGTGGATGGCAATGATTTCTTGGCGGTCTACGCAGTGTCGCGATGGGCTGCCGAGCGCGCTCGGCGCAATCTAGGCCCGACGCTGATCGAGTGGGTGACCTACCGCGCCGGGCCGCATTCCACCTCTGACGATCCGTCCAAATACCGTCCCGCCGACGAGTGGCAGCGCTTCCCCTTGGGTGACCCGATCGCACGCCTGAAGCAGCATTTGCTCGCTTTAGGCGAATGGACCGAGGCGCAGCACGAGGCACTGCACAAAGAACTGGAGGCAGAAGTCATTGCGGCCCAAAAAGAGGCCGAGGCCTTTGGGACTTTGGCCGATGGTCATATCCCCAGCATTGCCTCGATGTTCGAGGATGTCTACAAGGACATGCCGATGCATTTGCAGCAGCAAATGGCTGAGGCGCGCCACTTTGGAGGCCGGGAATGACTGAGAAAGATACTCAAGACAAGGTCGTCCCCATGACCATGATTCAGGCCCTGCGCTCGGCCATGGATGTGATGCTGACGCGCTACCCCAATGTGGTGATCTTCGGCCAGGACGTGGGCTATTTCGGCGGCGTGTTCCGTTGCACCGACGGCTTGCAGGCCAAGTACGGTGACCAGCGCGTCTTTGATGCGCCCATCTCCGAGGGCGGCATCGTCGGCGTGGCCGTCGGCATGGGGGCTTATGGCTTGCGGCCGGTGGCTGAGATCCAGTTTGCCGACTATTTCTACCCCGCCTCGGACCAGATCGTGTCTGAGGCGGCGCGGCTGCGCTACCGCTCGGCGGGCGACTTCACCGCGCCGCTGACGATTCGCATGCCTTGTGGCGGCGGGATCTACGGCGGGCAGACCCACAGCCAAAGCCCGGAGGCGCTTTTCACCCATGTCTGCGGCCTGCGCACCGTGATGCCGACCAATCCTTACGACGCCAAAGGTCTCCTGATCGCCGCCATCGAGTGCGATGACCCGGTGATTTTTCTGGAACCCAAGCGGCTCTACAACGGCCCCTTCGATGGCCATCATGACCGGCCGTCTACGCCCTGGTCCAGCCACCCGCTAGGTCTGGTGCCGGAGGGCTATTACAGCCTGCCGCTGGACCAGGCCACGGTCTTCAGGCCTGGGCGAGATTTGACGGTGATCACCTACGGCACCATGGTCTATGTGGCCGAGGCGGCGGCCAAAGAGACGGGCATCGATGCCGAGATCATCGATCTGCGCGCGATCTGGCCCTTGGATCTGGCCGCCATTGTTCGTTCGGTCAAGAAAACCGGCCGCTGCGTGGTCTTGCATGAGGCCACCCGAACCAGCGGCTTCGGCGCCGAATTGGTGGCCTTGGTGCAAGAGCATTGCTTCTACCACCTGGAGGTACCGATCGAGCGCGTCACCGGTTGGGACACGCCTTATCCCCATGCCCAGGAATGGGACTACTTTCCCGGCCCGGCCCGTGTGGCCGCCGCCTTGCAACGTGCGATGGAGCAATGATGGGACAACATGTCATCAAGATGCCGGACATCGGCGAAGGCATTGTCGAAGTGGAGTTGGTGGCCTGGCGGGTGCAGGTCGGCGATCAAATTCGCGAGGACCAGATCCTGGCCGATGTGATGACCGACAAGGCGACGGTGGAGATTCCGTCTCCGGTGCACGGCCGGGTGCTGGTCTTGGGCGGCGAGGCCGGCGAGGTGATGCGGGTTGGCTCGGAGTTGATTCGCATCGAAGTGGACGGCGCGGGCGACTCGGCTCACGAAGAGAGCGCGGCCCCGCTTCAGTCGGCCCCTGCGCCAGCACGCGCGGCGCCTTTGCCTTCGCCTCCGCCTGCGGTTTTGGCGCCGCCCCGCCCGGCGCCTGCGCCCGTGAAAGCGGTAGCCCCCGCGCACCGTCCTCAAGAAGTCAGTGCTAATGACAAGCCGATTGCATCGCCCTCTGTGCGCCGCCGGGCTTGGGAGTTAGGCCTGGAGCTGAGCCAGGTGCGAGCCAGCGGCCTGGGCGGGCGCATCATGCATGCGGACCTGGACCAAGCGGCCGCCCAGCCAAAGGCAAGCGCGGCGCGGCCCATCCGTGTGAGTCAAGCGGCGCTGGCCGCCGACGAAACCCTCAAGATCACCGGCCTGCGCCGCAAGATCGCGCAGAAGATGCAGGAATCCAAACGGCGGATTCCTCACTTCAGCTATGTGGAAGAGGTGGATGTCACCGAATTGGAATCCTTGCGCGAGCAGTTGAACCAGCGCTACGCGGCCAGCCGCGGCAAGCTGACCTTGCTACCGCTCTTGATTCGCGCCATCACGCGGGCGGCGCGCGAGTTCCCGCAGGTCAATGCGCGTCTCGATGATGATGCGGGCTTGCTGACGCGCTATCAAGCGGTTCATCTGGGTGTGGCAACCCAGACCGATGCCGGCCTGATGGTGCCGGTCTTGCGGGATGCGCAGGCCTTGGACCTGTGGGACTGCGCGGCCGAGATTCGTCGCTTGGCAGAAGTTGCCCGCAGTGGCCGCGCCACGCGGGATGAGCTGACCGGTTCGACTCTGACCCTGACCAGCTTGGGCGCTCTGGGCGGCATCGTCACCACGCCGGTGATCAACCATCCCGAGGTGGCCATCGTGGGCGTCAACCGCATCGTCGAGCGGCCCATGATGGTCAAAGGCCAGGTGCTCGGGCGGCAGATGATGAATCTGTCTTCGTCCTTCGATCACCGCGTGGTCGACGGCATGGTGGCGGCGCAGTTCATTCAGGCGATTCGCGCCTTGCTGGAATGCCCAGCGCTCTTGTTGCTGGAGTGAGCGCGCTCGTATTCCCGCTCTTTGCCTCTCGATCTGCGGGTACCATGGCCTGAAGACCTTGGGCAAACAGTTGGGTGGCCATGGATTTGGCGAAGCAGCGTTGGGGCGAAGCAGAGCAGGGGGCAGCCAGAGGCCGCGACCTGTCTTCAGGCTGGATGCGGATGATGCTCTGGCTTGTTCGCTGGTGCACTTGTCTGCTGCTGAGTTGGGGGCTCGGGCCCAATCTGATCGCTGCGGCGCAGGCCAATCCTCGCAACTTTTACTTCGAGCGCCTGTCTGAGATTCAGGGGCTGCCGCGTGACAACGTCACTGCCTTTGCACAGGACAAGCATGGCTTCATCTGGATAGGCACTCAGGCGGGCTTGAGCCGCTTCGATGGCTACCGTTTGGTGAACTACCGGCATATCGAGGGGCAGCCCGGCAGCTTGAGTGAGGATTGGGTGCAGGCCTTGTTGCTGGACCCGCAAGGGCAGCTCTGGGTGGGCACGCGTCGCGGTTTGCAGCGCTATCGTCCGGAGTTGGATGACTTCGAGACCTTGCCCTTGCCGGCGGGCTCAGGGGCTGGGCAAGCTCATCTGCAGGTCAACGCCTTGTGTACCGATGCCCAGGGCCAACTCTGGGTGGGCACCGAAAGCGGCCTTTATCAATATCAAACCCAAAGTCGACAGTTCCGGGTTCATACCGCAGGCCTGAGTCATCCGCGCGTTCTTTCTTTGTCTTTGGATGAGGCAGGTCAGCTTTGGGTGGGGACTGAAGCGGGCGTCGATCGCTGGGTTCCTGGCGCGCAAACTTTCTCGCCGTTGAAGTTTGCGGCTTCGCAGTTGGCGTTTGCGATGGCGCCGGCCAAGATCGTGCTGGTGGACGCACAAAACTTGCTGTGGGTGGCCAGTGAGATCGGCGTACAAGCCTGGCGACTGGATGCAAACGGGCAGGTGGGCGCGCGAATGTTTGCCGTTCCGCGCTCGCGTTCCGATGCCTATGTGGCGCTCTTGCAAGACCGTCAAAAGCAACTCTGGATGGGCATGGAAACCGAGGGCTTGTGGCGCTGGCGGCCCAGCGAGCAGCGCTTTGAAGTGCTAAGCCATCGCGAGGCCGATGCACATTCGGTGCCCAAGCACATCTCGTCGCTGTTTCAGGATCGCTTCGGTAGCCTTTGGATCGGTACCTGGGCTTCGGGCGCTTACCGGGCCGACTTGGGCAGTGGCGGCTTCAACAAGTATGTTCATGTGCCGGGCGATCCCAAGAGCTTGGTGGAGAACCGCATCTTCAGCATCACCAGCGACGGACAGCGTGGCTTGTGGCTGGCCACTTATGACGCGGCGATACGGCTCAATCCACGCAGTGGCCACGCGCAGAGCTTTCGGTTTGGTCGCAATGAAAAGGAGAGTTTGAATCTCTCCGATACCCATGTTTCGTGGCAGGACAAAGTTGCCTTGGACTGGGTTCTTAAGCATATGGATCCCAAGACCAGCCAGGTCAAGCTGCCAAGCTTCAGTGCAGACAACCCACTCGCTGAAGTGATTCGTTATATCAGCAGTGATCCGCAAGGCCAGCTGTGGCTGAGCTCCCGAGGAGGTCTGCACCGCGTGGATCCCGTCAGTGGCAAATTGCGGACCTTCAAACATGACGCCAATGACCCCGGCAGCTTGGCCCAAGACTATGTCCGCATGCTGCTGGTCGACAAAGACGGCGACGTCTGGGCCGCGACCTATCAGGGTCTTGACCGGTTGACGCCTGGCAGTGAGAGCTTCTTGCACTATCGCAACCAGCCCGCCGACCCCAACAGCCTGCTCAGCGATCGGGTTCAGTATTTGTTTCAAGACAGCAAGCAGCGCATCTGGGTGGGCACCGCGCAAGGTCTGACGGAACTGATCAAGCGCCGCGATGGTTCGGTGCAATTTCGACGACTGCCTGGGCGCTCGGGCCTGAGCAGCGACCCAATTGGCGGCATTCTTGAGGATGGGCAAGGGCGCCTCTGGGTCAGTACGACTGCCGGTATTTCTCGCTTGGACCCCGAGTCGGGGCAGATTCAAAACTACACCGCCCAAGACGGCATGATCGAAGGCTTCTACTTCGCCAACTCGGCCTTCAAAGACAGCGACGGGCGCATGTATTTCGGCGGTCTGAACGGCCTGACCGGCTTTCATCCAGACGATATTCGTGAAAACGCCAGCCCACCGCAGTTGGCGCTGACCGCCATCCGCGTGAACAACGAGACCTTGTTGCCGGGACATCGGGTGCAGGGGTTGACGCTGCCGACGGCCCTGGTGGACTTGCAGCGCTTGACGCTAGGTAGCACCCACGAAACCTTGTCGCTGGAATTTGCGGCGCTTCATTACGCCGATCCTCAGCGCAATCGCTATGCCTACAAGCTGGAAGGCTATGACAAAGACTGGGTCACGGTTGGTGCCGGCCAGCGAGTGGCGAGCTACACCAATCTTTCGCCGGGTCACTATGTCTTTCAGGTCAAGGGCGCCAATAAAGACGGCCTTTGGAGCGAGGAGCCTATCCGGCTCGAGTTACATATTCAGCCCGCTTATTGGGCGACTTGGTGGTTTCGGCTGTTCTCGGCGCTGGCTTTGCTGGGCCTGCTTTGGGCGGTGATTCATGCGCGGCTCTCAGCGCTGACACGCCAAAAGCTCCAGCTCGAAGCGCAGGTCTCGGCACGCACCGCCGAACTCAGCCAAGAAAAGCGCCGAGTCGAGAACACCATGGCCTTGTTGGTCGAAGAAAAGCGGGAAGTCGAACGGCAAAAAGAGATCGTGGAGCAGGCCCACGGCAATATCTCCACCCTGAGTGAGATGGGTCGACGCATCACCGCGACCTTGGATCAAGACTTGATCTTGCGCAGCATCCATGCTCATGTCGCGCAGTTGATGCCCTCGGATGGGTTTGCCCTGGCTTTGCTGGACCCCTTGAGCCGAAGCTTGGACTTCCCCTATCTCTTTGAAGGCGAACACTCTCGATCGGGCTGGCGCTTGAACAAGGCAAGCGGCCGCGGATCAGGCTCGGGCGACTCGTCGCCAGGTGTCTGGGAATGGGCCTGCCTGGAGCAAGCCCAAGCCTTGCACTGCAAAGCCAGCGAGGGTGCCGCGCTGCAGATTTTTGGCGTGGACTGTGCCGAGGCCTTGCTGGCTCCCTTGCTGGTCAACGGTCAGCTGCGCGGCTTGATCGGTGTTTACAGTCGCATGCCTGGGGTTTATCAAGCCTGGCATTTGGACATGTTGGTGACCCTGGCCGCTTACAGCGCCATTGCCTTGGAGAACGCCAGTACCTTCGGGCGCCTGCGGCAAACACAGGAGGAATTGGTGCAGCAGCAAAAGTTCGCCGCCCTGGGTTCGCTGGTCGCGGGCGTGGCCCATGAGTTGAACACGCCATTGGGCAACTGCCTGCTGGCCGCCAGCACCTTGGAGCAAAACTCATCGGCATTTGCCCACCGCTTGAATGAACCTGCGTCCGGTTTGCGACGTTCCGAATTGAAGGACTTTGTCGACGGGGTGACTCACTCGGCCAAGTTGTTGATGCGTGGGTTGAGCCGCTCGGCTGATTTGGTTCGCAGCTTCAAAGAGGTGGCGGTCGATCGCAGCAGCCAGTTGCGTCGACGCTTTGTGCTCAAGGCTCTTGTCGAGGACGTGCTTGAAACCTTGGCCAATGAGCTGAAGAACAAGGGTCACGTCTGGCAGCTGGACATTGCCGACGATTTGGCGATGGACAGCTACCCCGGTCCCTTGGGCCAAGTCTTGAGCAATCTGGTCAAGAATTCCATCTTGCACGGCTTTGAGGAGAAGCGCGGTGGGCTGATTCGCATCAGCGCTGGCTTACTCAAAGACGGCGCTGAGCGCGCCGACTTGCCACGCTTGCGCATCCGCTACTCGGACGATGGGCGAGGCATTGCGGCCGAACACATCGAACGTGTCTTCGACCCCTTTTTCACCACCAAGATGGGGCAGGGCGGTAGTGGCCTGGGCTTGAGCATCAGCTACAACCTGATTCACTCCGTCCTCGGCGGCGACATCGCGGTGCGCAGCCAGGCCGGGCAGGGCGTTGTCTTTGAGTTGGACCTGCCCTTGTCAGCGCCGCAAGCCTTGGTGGCAAGCCCAGATGAGGCTTGATTGGGGCGCGGGTGGTGCGCGAGTGTCAGCCCTTGACCCGCAAGTTGTAGCTGAGAAAGACGCGGTCTTGCACCCAGCCGAGTGACTCGTACAGGGCCTGGGCCGCAAGGTTGTCGCGCGCGGTGGTCAGGTCCATGCGGGCATAACCCTCTCGCGCAGCGTGTTCGTGAGCGGCTTGCAACAAGGCCCGTCCCGCGCCGCAGCGGCGAGCTTGGGGGCTAACAAAAAAGTCGTACAGCGTGTAAATCGGCTGAGCCTCCACCGAGCAAAAACTGGGGTACAGCTGGCAAAAGCCCAGCAGAACGCCCGCTGAGTCGCTTGCCACGAGGATGACAGATTCCTGCTGACTCAGGCGTGCGTGGATGAAACGCTGGGCACCCGCCAAGTCTGGCGCTTGCTCATAGAACTGCCGATAGGCGTCAAACAAAGGGGCGATGGCGGTGCTGTCCGAGAGCTGAGCGCGGCGAATCAGGACTGGGCTGGAGGAAGAGGGTGTGGTCATATCAAGCGGGATCAAGGAATGCGGGATTGAACCAAGTCGGCCAAGGCTTGTGAGTTGGCGTCTGGCTGAGCGCTCAAGCCTGCGACGGTTCCATGCCGGTCTGCCAGTGCTTCATCTTGGCTGAGCTTCCATTTTCCGATCAGGCTGTCGAGGGGAATCTCGATACCGACCACGGCGCGGGCCAAGCGTTTGATGTAGTCGGCGGGAGCGTCCGAGACCTTCCAGGGTGACACCTGCCCCGCTTCTTGCTGCTCACTCAGGTCTGAAATGGCCTTGAAAATCCAGGCTGGGTCTTGATGCACCTGGGCAATGCCGCGAGCATGCACCAGCACGTAGTTCCAGGTCGGCACCACCTGTCCGCTGCTCGAGTGCGTTGGGTACCAGTTCGGTGTGATGTAGGACTGCGGACCCTGAAAGATCACCAGCGATTCTTGGCCGGCGATCAATTCGCGCCAAATCGGATTCGCTCGTGCGACATGGGCTCGCAAGCAGCCATATGGGCCGCGCGAGCGGTCAATCAGGAAGGGAATGTGGTTGGCCGTGAGTCCCGCAGAACCCAGCGTGACCCAGGCGCCCAGCGGATGCGTAGCGATCATTTCTTGCAGGGTCGTCAGTTCAGTTTCAGCGTTATAGGGCGGGATATACATGAGGGGGCCTCAGTTGAAAGGTCAAGGGTGTCTGCAGCGACTATCAGCTGGGCTTAGTCCGCACATTGGCTATGCCATTGACGCACATAAGTGGGCTCGGGCACGGCATTGTCCAGGGCCGCGATTGCAGCCCCTTGTACCGTCTGCAAAGGCAGTACGCCGGCCCAGACTGCAAGGCACAGGTCTTGCACATCGTCTTGCGGCGGTCCGCTGCGGACCTTGCAGGCGGCCTCGTCCAGGGAGATTCGCAGCACGGTGGTTGCGGCAATTTCTTTCGCGTTGCCAGGCCGCGCTTCGTGCTCTCGTCCGGGGGCGATTTTGTGCATGAAGGCGTCCAAGCTGGCGCGTTTCTCATCCGGCCTGTCGATCGCTACAAATTGACCGTAAATCACACAGGAACGGTAGTTCATCGAGTGATTGAAGGCCGAGCGAGCCAGCACCAAGCCGTCGAGATGGGTGATGGCCACGCAAACCTGTGCACCTTGCTGCAAGTGTTTGACCATACGGCTGCCATTGGAGCCATGGATGTAGAGCGCCTCGCCCTCTCTCCAGCAAGCTGTGGGGATGCAATGGCTGCCTTGTTCATCGGCAAAAGCGATGTGGCAGAGAAAAGCCGCATCAACGATGGCATACAGGGTCTCGCGCTCATAGCGAGCGTTTTCGGCAACGCGTCGCACGCGGCTGCGGGCGCTGGGAGCACTCGGGATGCTTGGGGCACTTGGATCACGCGTCACAGCAGAGGCAGCAGAGACAGCGGGGGCAGCAGAGGCGGGAGGGGCAGCAGAGCCGGAGCCGTCGGGCAGGATGGATGTCATTTTGGAATCGAGGATGAGGCAAGCGGAGCTGTCGGTCGATGTTTTTTGCACATGCATGTTTGGCAGGCCGCAATGTAATCAAGCGGTGGTTCCTGGAATAGGTCCAGAGGGCGGATATTTTTTAGAACCATAGAATCTGATATGGACTACGCTTTATTGATCAGCCGCCATGCCGAACGCGGTGGCCATGCCTCTTGGTCGCGTCAGCGCCTGCTGCATGAAGCCTTGCGCGACGCGATCCGCAATGGCGACTTGGCGCCGGGCTTTCGCTTGCTGGCCAGCCGAGCCCTGGCGGCCGAACTGGGCTGGGCCCGCAATACGGTGATCTACGCCTATGAGCAATTGGCCAGCGAAGGCTGGGTCAGTGCCGGTCAGCGTGGCACCGTGGTCCTGGCCCGACCCCTGGCCGCGGGACTACGGTCGTCCAAGTCTCGCGAGGTGGGCGTGGCAACCGTCATTCGATCGACGCAGCCGCCGGAGGCGTCAGTTGGCCGACCCTTGAGTTTGTCGCAGCGCACCGCCAGCCTGGCTTGCTTGCCGGTGGCTTCAGATCTTGCGGCTGGCTTTGCGCCAGGCGTGCCGGCTTTGGACGCCTTCCCTTTGGCCTTGTGGCAGCGCTTGATGGCCAGGGCCTGGCGTTCGCTGGCCGGCAGGCAACTCAATTACGGCCCGCCCGCCGGGGAGGCTGCTCTACGCCAAGCCATTGCCGCGCATTTGCGTGCATCTCGTGCCCTGCGTTGTAGCGCTGAGCAGGTTTTCATTACCGATGGCACGCAGGCCAGCCTGGATCTGTGTGGGCGGGCCTTTGCAGACGCAGGCGACAGGGTTTGGATCGAAAGCCCGGGCTATGGCGGCGCCTTGACTGCTTTTCGCGGCGCGCAACTCCGGCCGGTCGGCATTGCTGTGGATGCCCAGGGCTTGGCGCCGCGCCCGCAAGACTGGCGCCAGCAGCGCCCCAAGCTGATCTATGTCACGCCTTCGCACCAATACCCCAGCGGCGCGGTGATGGGCCTGGAGCGCCGATTGGCGCTGATCGCTCAAGCGCGCCAGACGGGGGCGCTCATCATTGAGGACGATTACGACAGCGAGTTTCGTTACGACGGCCCACCGCTGGCCGCTATGCAAGGCCTGGGGCCGGACCTGAAGCCTGAAGTCCTTCGTAAGCTCGAATTTGGAGGGAGCGAAGTGGAGACGATCAGCGATACCCCAGTGATCTACCTGGGCACCTTCAGCAAGACGCTATTTCCTGGTTTGCGTATCGCCTTCATGGTGGTGCCGGCGCCGCTGGTCAGTCCTTTGCACAAGTTGCTGGCGCGTTCCGCACCGCGCGGCCGAGCGGCAGACCAATTGGCGCTTGCGGAGTTTTTGAGCGAAGGGCATTTCGGCTTGCACCTGCGTCGCATGCGCAGGCTCTATCGCGAGCGACGCGACGCTTTGGTGCAGGCTTTGCAGGCCCAACTGGGCGATGTGGCGACGGTTCAGGGCGCTTCAGCGGGCATGCATTTGGCGCTGTGCTTCAGGCCCGAGTTGGGGCTTGACGATCAAGCCATGAGCGCTCAGGCCCTGCAGCAAGGCATCGTGGCACCGGCCTTGAGCCAGCATCTGACCGGCCGACGTGGGGGCGGCTGGTCAGGCTTGATGCTGGGTTATGCCCAGGTGCCGCAGGCACAGATCGAGCCGCTGGTGCGGCGCTTGGCGCTATTGTTGAGAACGGCTTTGAGGCGCGTATCTTGAAGCCTGGGCCCGACTCCAACGAGCGCGTCAGCGCACCATGCTGACGGGCTTCACTTTGGGGAAGAAGATCAACCAGTCCCAGTTGCGCCCCAGTTGCCCAGCGCGCATCGCCGTCTCCACGGCCTGGTGTTGATAGTCGAACGCGTATTGCGGCAGTTGCAGCGGGTGCTTGGCTTGCAGCAGCAGCGGCTGCGTAGGCTTGTTTGACATCAGCTCAGCCTCCAGGCTGCCCGGTGTTAGGGGTGGCAGGGGTTGCGCCTGCATCGTCCCGAAGTCCAGGATCTGGCCCTCAGCCGCGCTGAAGTGGATCACTTGGTAGCGCTCGCCCCAGTGCCGGTGCATCACCTCGCCGGCTTGCAAATGTGCCGGACTGCGCTGGAAGCCGCGCGCCAGGTGGACGATATGGGCCCAGATGACGGTCTTGCGGCCTTGGAACATTTGGTCCGTCTGCCAAATGCTGTTGGCGCCCATGGCGTTGTCGCGCTGATAGTCGGCATCGCCACTCCAAGAGCTGCGCGCCTGGGACTCCAAACTCAGCACGACACGGCACCACCAGGCGGGGCTGTCCACGCCAACTTGGGCGTCGGGCGCCTTGCACAAGGCCTCACGCTGGGCTTGAGTGTGCGCAAAGAACGCGCTTTGTGCGCCTGCCGGTGGGGCTTGCCTCTGCATGGCCAAGAGTGCCGCGCTCAGGCCACTCATTTGCTGCCAAGCTTCGCCTTGGGCCAAGTCGCCGGCGCCCGCCTTGCGCAAGGCAGCTTGCAGGCCGGGCAGCAGCGTTTTGCCGCTCAGCTCGCCGGTGTGCTGGCTGTCGGTGCCGGCCAGCAGCAAGGGATGGGCCGAGCTTTGCGTTTGGTCCACGTACTGCAGCAGGCGCCGGCCTTCGGCACTTTTGGCGTACATGAAAAAGACATTGCCGGGTGCCAGATCATCGAGCTTTTCGCCGCGCGCCAAGGCCTGGCTGATGCGGCCCAGGTCGTAGAAGCCGCTTTCCAGTTGCAACACTTCAAAGCCGAGCTTTTCATGCAGATAGCGCAGCAGGCGCAGCTTGTAGCTGAACTCTTCATGGGCCCCATGGGTCTGCTCGGCCAAACCCAGCACTTGGACACCGGCCAAGGCCTGCCCCAGGGGAGCTAGATCGCTGTAGTCCTCAGACTGTGAATCGGCTTTCAGCGGCCAGACTTGGTAGCTTGCTGCGGCATCAGAAACGAGCGGCGATTTGGAACTGGCCAGATCCTGTGCCTGAAGCGAACTGGCGGCCATCGTCAGGCCAAGGGACAGAAGGAAAGTGACGCTGAATCGATGGTGGCGAGCAGGGCCTTGTCTCATGGGGTAAATCCAGTTAAATACCAGTGCGCATGCTAAACGCCCTGGATGCCGCAGGCATAGGTCATGCCTACAGGCTCCACGGCGGGACGAAAAAAAGCCGCCCCAGCAATGCCGGGCGGCTTTTCAGTGTCAAGAGCCAGCCCCGCCTTGGGGCTTGGTCTTCAAAGACACAAGCTAGGCCTCACAGAGGCCAAGGCCTAGACTCAGGCGCAGCTGGTGCTGCTGACGCCCTTGGCGGCCTCTGCGTACTCTTCAATTTGGTTGAAGTTCATGTACTTGTAGATGGCGGCGCCGTCTTTGTTCACCACGCCCATGGCTTCGTGATACTCGGCCACGGTGGGGATCTTGCCCAGCTTCGATGCGATCGCGGCCAGCTCGGCCGAGGCCAGGAACACATTGGTGTTCTTGCCCAGGCGGTTCGGGAAGTTGCGGGTCGAGGTGGAGACCACGGTCGCGCCTTCACGCACCTGCGCCTGGTTGCCCATGCACAGCGAACAGCCCGGCATTTCGGTGCGCGCACCGGCGGTGCCAAAGGCGGCGTAATGGCCTTCCTTGATCAGCTCGCTCTGGTCCATCTTGGTCGGTGGGGCCACCCACAGCTTGACGGGGATGTCGCGCTGGCCGCCCAGCAGTTTGGCTGCGGCACGGAAGTGGCCGATATTGGTCATGCAAGAACCGATGAAGGCTTCATCGATCTTGGTGCCGGCCACTTCCGACAGGGTCTTGGCATCGTCCGGATCGTTGGGGCAGCAGAGGATGGGTTCCTTGATGTCGGCCAGATCGATTTCGATGACATGGGCGTATTCGGCGTCCTTGTCGGCTTCCAGCAGATTCGGGTTGGCCAACCAGGCTTCGACCTTGTCGATGCGGCGCTGCAGCGTGCGAGCGTCAGCGTAGCCATCGGCGATCATGTTCTTCATCAGCACGATATTGCTGGTGAGGTATTCCTTGATCGGCTCGGGGTTCAGCTTGACGGTGCAACCGGCGGCGCTGCGCTCGGCCGAAGCGTCGCTCAGCTCGAATGCCTGCTCAACCTTCAGGTTAGGCAGACCTTCGATTTCCAGGATGCGGCCTGAGAAGGCATTGATCTTGCCGGCCTTGGCCACAGTCAACAGACCGGCCTTGATGGCATACAGCGGGATCGCATGGACCAGATCACGCAAGGTGATGCCGGGCTGCATTTCGCCCTTGAAGCGCACCAGCACCGACTCGGGCATGTCCAGCGGCATCACTCCAGTGGCGGCGCCGAAGGCCACCAAGCCGGAGCCGGCCGGGAAGGAGATGCCGATGGGGAAGCGGGTGTGCGAATCGCCGCCAGTGCCGACGGTGTCGGGCAGCAGCAGGCGGTTCAGCCAGCTGTGGATCACGCCGTCGCCCGGACGCAGGGATACGCCGCCACGGTTGCTGATGAAGGCGGGCAGTTCGCGGTGCGTCTTCACGTCCACGGGCTTCGGATAGGCCGCGGTGTGGCAGAAGCTCTGCATCACCAAGTCGGCCGAGAAGCCCAGGCAAGCCAGGTCTTTCAGCTCGTCGCGGGTCATCGGCCCGGTGGTGTCTTGCGAACCCACGGTGGTCATCTTGGGCTCGCAGTAGGTACCGGGGCGCACGCCTTGGCCTTCAGGCAGACCGACAGCGCGGCCGACCATCTTCTGGGCCAGTGTGAAGCCGGCCTTGGTGGCCGCAGGAGGCGCGGGCAGGCGGAACTGCGTCGAGGCCGGCAGGCCCAGGAACTCACGGGCTTTGGCGGTCAGCGAGCGGCCGATGATCAGGTTGATACGGCCGCCGGCGCGCACTTCGTCAAACAGCACATCGCTCTTGAGCTTGAACTCGGTGACGGTGGCGCCGTCTTTCACGATCTTGCCTTCGTAGGGGAGGATGTCGATGACATCGCCCATCTCCAGCTTGGAGACGTCCACTTCGATCGGCAGCGAGCCCGAGTCTTCTTGGGTATTGAAGAAGATGGGGGCGATCTTGCCGCCCAGGGTCACGCCGCCAAAGCGCTTGTTCGGCACAAAGGGGATGTCCTGGCCGGTGGCCCAGATCACGCTGTTGGTGGCGGACTTGCGTGAAGAGCCGGTGCCGACCACGTCGCCCACATAGGCGACCAGGTGGCCCTTCTTCTTCAGGTCTTCAATGAACTGCATCGGGCCGCGCTTGCCGTCTTCTTCCGGCTTGAAGGCCGCGCCTTCGCGGGTGTTCTTCAGCATGGCCAGGTAGTGCAGCGGGATGTCCGGGCGGCTCCAGGCGTCAGGGGCGGGCGAGAGGTCGTCGGTATTGGTTTCGCCGGGCACCTTGAAGACGGTGACGGTGATCTTCTTTTCAACTTCAGGGCGGCTGGTGAACCACTCGGCATTGGCCCAGCTCTGGATCACGTCCTTGGCGTGGGCGTTGTTGGCCTTGGCCTTTTCGCTGACGTCATGGAAGAAGTCGAACATCAAGAGCGTCTTCTTCAGCGCGGCGGCGGCGGTGGCGGCCACCTCAGCGTCGTCCAGCAGGTCGATCAGCGGCTTGACGTTGTAGCCGCCCACCATGGTGCCCAGCAACTCGGTGGCACGGGTCTTGGAAATCAAGGCCACGGCCAGATCACCGTGAGCGACGGCGGCCAGGAAGCTGGCTTTGACCTTGGCGGCGTCATCCACACCCGGAGGCACGCGGTGCGTCAGCAGGTCCAGCAGGAATTCACCTTCGCTGGCGGGTGGGTTCTTGATCAGCTCGATCAGTTCGGCCGTCTGCTTGGCATCCAGGGGCAGGGGCGGAATGCCCAGCGCGGCGCGCTCGGCGGTGTGTTGGCGATAGGCTTGCAACATGGCTACTCCTGGGGTCTAGGGGGGGTCAGAGGGGCTGAGGCACGATGAGCTTCAGACCCTTGTAGTAATCGCGAAAAAATCCTTCGTCGCGGGTGATCAGGGCTTGGCACTGCAGCAGGGCATGCGCGCCAATCAAAAAATCGGCAACCACGCGCTCGCGTTGGCCACCGCGGTCGCGCCAGCGGCGCTGCATATGGCCTGCGCGCACGGCGGCGGCTTCTTGAATCGGTTCAAAGCGGATGCCGAATTCGTTCAGGGCATCCATGATGGTCTCACGCGTGTCGAGCAGGGCTTGCACTTCGGCCACCACCGCTTCGCTGATGACCACTTCACCTGCGCTCAAGGCTTGCGCCAAGGCCAAGGATGAGGCCTCGCCATGTTCGGCGTCGCCGGTGAGCACGTCAATCAGGACGGAAGAGTCCACAGCAATCATGCGTCTTCGCCTGGAGCCGGTGCGGGGTAGGGGTCGCCTGGGGCGCGGCCGCGTAGGGCGCGCATGGCTTCATTGGTGCTGGTGAAGCCTTCGGCCAGCTTGAATCGTCCCCGCAGCTTGGCCAGCGCGTCATCGACGTTTTTGCGCAAGATGATGCGGCCGCCGTCGAGTTCGACTTTGAGCGTCGTGCCCTTAGTCAGGCCCAGAGCATCACGCACCGCCTTGGGCAGGGTGATCTGGCCGCGCTCAGCAACAGTGGCTTCCATGAGGGGACTCCGGCTTGCGAAAGTATGTATTGATTTTACGTACTTTCGCATGCATACCGCAAGGGCAATCCGGCTTGGCGCATGAAAAAAGGAGGCCCGTAGCCTCCTTGTTCGAGTCGCGACAGCGACTTACTTCTTGCTGCTTTTGCCGGGTCGCACTGGCACTGCAGTATTGGCAGCGGCCGTGGCGGCATCGGGCGTGATGCCAATGCCGTTTTCTTGCTGGCCGTTGGCTTCAGCCTGCGCTGCGGCCAGGGCTGCGGATTGCGCCTCGGACACCTGGATCGCATTCATGCAGCTGTCCACAATGCGTTGGCCGACCTTGGTGTTCATCAACATCGACTTGGCAGGAATCTGCAGCCACACGACGCCGGCTTTTTTGTCCTCCAGGCGCACGGCGCCGGTGGTGGTGGGCTCGGGCGCCATGTTGTAGATCATCTTGCCGAACTGCACATGGAAGCGGCCTGGCTTTTCGGGGTGAGGGGTGACGGTGACCTTGCTCTTGAATTCGCAATCGGCGTCCCCGCTGTGCACGGTGGAGGCGGCGGCGATCTGCTCTTCGGTCAGCGGCGTGTTGTCCTCTTCAGGCAAAGGCGCAACGGCGGTTTGCGGTTTTGCCTTGGCGACCAGTCGGTTCTTCGGCTTGCTGTTTTCAACGGCGGCGGACCAAGCATGGCTGCCTGCTGCGCTAACGGCCAAAAGCAGCGCAAACTTGAACAGGGACGAGGGGCGTGTGATGGATGACTGCATGGATAGAAAAAACAAAACTGATGTGGGGATTGTCGCTCTTGCTGGTCCGTCTTGGCTAAGCGTTTGCCAGCAAATTGTCGTCAGTGTGTAAGTAAAAGAAGGGGGGGAGCGAAGGCTTGATCCAACTCAATCCGTGCCAAAGAAAGCCAGTTCCACTTCGATGGGTAGCGTTTGTCCTGTGCGGTGAGCGCGCTCCAGCACCTGCCAGAAGAATCGATAGCTGGCGCGGTCATGCAAGGTTTCGTGATGCTGGATGGGGGCCCAATGGGCGGCTTGGGCGGCGTGGATGATCGATATGGCCTCGTCAATCTCGGCAACGCTGGGGGCGTAGGCATCAATGATGGGCTGGATCTGCGCGGGATGAATGCTCCACATGCGGGTGTAGCCGAACTCTCGAGCCGCCCGTGCCGCCGAGGCTTCGATGGCGGCAGCATGTTTGAACTCGGTCACCACGCAGTGCGAAGGCGTTTTACCGTGGGCATGGGCTGCCGCTGAGATTTCGAGTTTGGCTCTGGCGACCAGCGGATGAGTGAACTGCCCTTGAGCGCTCAAGGCATGACGAGGAATGGCGCCGCGGTGGGCCGAGACGAAGTCCATCAAGCCAAAGGACAGCGACTCGATGCGGGGATGCGCCGCAATGGATTGCACATCACGCAAAGCGCCGTGGGTTTCGATCAGAACATGGATGGGCAGCGGTTTCTGAATGCCGTGCCGGCGCAGGGTGGCGTCGATGAAGTCGCAAGCCTGATTCACATCATTCAAGTGGCGCGGCTTGGGCAGCATCAAGTAGGCCAGCTTCTCGCCTGAGGCCTGAATCAATCCGTCGACTTCGGCTTCGAAGGCGGCATGCCCTAGCGGATGAACGCGGGCGCCAACACGGCCATGGGCATTGGCTTCGCTGTTCAGCAAGGCGTTGATCAGTTGCACATGCTCCGCCTCGCCGCCGATGGGCGCGCCGTCTTCGCAGTCCAGCGTGATGTCGAACACCGGGCCCATCTCGGCTTGCAGCGCCAGGCTCTTGACCATGCGGGCTTCAACGCCGCAATAGTGGTCAACGACCGGCAGCGCGGTGGCAGCGTCGCCGTCTTCAAACAGGGCCAGCTTGGGGTGCAAAGCAGAAGTCACGGTTCAGGGCTCACGGAAATTAAAAAGGGTCGGTATGACCAGCATACCGACCCTTGATGATCGATTCTAGAGCTGAGCAGATCGCCGCGTGGGCGTCCCGCTCAGCATCGGCATCACAGCAGGTGCTTGACGCCGTCTTGCTCGCCCTGCAACTCGGCCAGGGTGAGGTTGATGCGCTCTTGCGAGAAGGCATCGATTTCCAGGCCTTCGACGATCTTGTACTCGCCGCCGGCGGTGGTCACCGGGAAGCCGAACACGACGCCGGCGGGGATGCCGTATTCGCCATTCGAAGGCACGCCCATGGTGACCCATTCGCCGTTCGAGCCCAGGGCCCAGTCGCGCATATGGTCGATGGCTGCGTTGGCTGCCGAGGCGGCCGAAGACAGACCGCGTGCTGCAATGATGGCGGCGCCGCGCTTGCCCACGGTGGGCAAGAAGGTGTCGGCGTTCCAGACTTGGTCGTTGACCAGGTCTTTGATCGAATTGCCATTGGTGGTGGCGAAGCGGTAGTCGGCGTACATCGTGGGCGAGTGATTGCCCCAGACGGTCAGCTTCTTGATGTCGCCCACGGCGGTGCCGGTCTTGGCGGCCAGTTGCGAAGCGGCGCGGTTGTGGTCCAGGCGCAGCATGGCGGTGAAGTTCTTGGCCGGCAGGTCCGGGGCCGACTTCATGGCGATGTAGGCATTGGTGTTGGCGGGGTTGCCGACCACCAGCACCTTGACGTTGCGCGAGGCCACGGCGTTCAGAGCCTTGCCCTGGGCGGTGAAGATCTGAGCGTTGGCGGCCAGCAGATCGGCACGCTCCATGCCAGGGCCACGGGGGCGAGCGCCGACCAACAGGGCGTAGTCGGTGTCCTTGAAGGCTTGCAGCGGGTCGCTGTGGGCTTCGACGCCGGCCAGTAGCGGGAAAGCGCAGTCTTCCAACTCCATGATCACGCCCTTCAGCGCGTTCTGGGCCTTCTCATCGGGGATTTCCAGCAATTGCAGGATGACGGGCTGGTCCTTGCCCAGCATTTCGCCAGAGGCGATGCGGAACAGCAGGGCGTAGCCGATTTGGCCTGCGGCGCCGGTGACGGCCACGCGAACGGGTTTCTTGCTCATATGAAAGCTCCGAGAGGGTTGATTGACTGGGATGAATTCGTTCTGTCCGTTGGGGCGCCTGAATTGGTCTGGGCCAATGGAGCAGGGCGTCTTTCCGGCTGCGCGGCAAGTGTAGGGCAGGCAAAGGGCTTTCCCCTAGTCTGGCTGCGGCTCTCTTGCTGGCTGCGGGCGCAATTATGGCCGCATTTTGCAAAAATCTGACACTCTTATGTCTTATAGAAGATAGTGGAGCCTTTTGAAGCTCGCTTGTCTGGACTGGCGGCAGCGCTTGTGCTGCAATGCCGGCCATGCCAGCCGCCCCGCCCAATTTTTTGAACGATCCTGAGCGTCAGGAAACCATCCGGCAGGCTGCGCGTGCGGAAACGGTAGCGTCAGTTTTGCATGGCAGCACGCCCGCATTCAGCCCGCTGTATCAACAGATCAAGGCCTTGATCATTGCGCAGCTGCAAGCGGGCGAATGGAAGGCGGGCGAAGTCATTCCCAGCGAGCTGGATCTGGCCAAGCGCTTCGGCGTCAGCCAAGGCACGGTGCGCAAGGCCATTGATGAAATGGCGGCCGACAATTTGCTGGTGCGCCGCCAGGGCAAAGGCACTTTTGTTGCGACTCATGCTGAGCAAAAAGTTCAGTACCGCTTTTTGCGCCTGATGCCGGATGAAGGCAAAGAGTCCTTGGAGCGGCAACTGTTGGACTGCCGTCGCCAGCGCGCGCCGGCCGCAATTGCCAAGCAGTTGCAGATGCGCAGTGGTGACGCCATGGTGGAGGTGCGCCGCCTGCTCAGTCGTCAAGGTGTGCCGGTGGTCTTGGATGACATCTGGCTGCCCGGCGACTTGTTCAAGGGCCTGACGACCGAGCGCTTGAATCAGCATCGCGGCCCGTTTTACGGGCTCTTCGAGGCTGAGTTTGGGGTGCATATGATTCGCGCCCAGGAAAAAATTCGAGCGGTTGCGGCGGACGAAGAGTCGGCGGCTTTGCTGCAGGTGGCGATTGGGACGCCGCTTTTGAGCGTAGAGCGCTTGTCATTCACTTATGGGGACAAGGCGGTAGAGTTGCGTCGAGGCCTTTACAACACGGAGTCGCACTTCTACCGCAACGAGCTTAACTGAGTCTTGCAGCGCAAGCCTCGACGCTGCAAAAGCCCCTCTTGCGTTGCGTGTCGGGTACGGCGTCAGCAAAGCGTGTGCTGCATTGCAATAAACTCCCCCGGTTTCACGTTGATTACAAAAGGTTGGGCCCTGCGGCCTCCATCAACTGCATCACCCAGAAAATGAGCAATAAAAAACGACCGACTTTCACCAATATCCATGTGACGCAAATCGTGTCATACCGCCTGCCCCCGGCCGGTATCGTGTCGATCTTGCATCGCATCAGCGGCTTGATGATGTTCTTGCTGCTGCCCTTCATCATTTGGATGTTCGACACCAGTTTGACGTCTGAAATCTCTTACGAGAGCTTCACCAATGCCTTCGTGGCCGGCATCGGCTTCGTGCCTGCATGGTTTGTGAAGTTGGTGACGCTGGGTCTGATCTGGGGCTATTTGCACCACTTCATCGCCGGCGTGCGCCACTTGTGGATGGACGCCACGCACAGCGTGTCGAAAGAGCAGGGCCACAACTCGGCGGTCATGACTTTGGCCTTGAGCGTGTTGCTGACCCTGGTGCTGGGCGCCAAGTTGTTTGGCCTGTATTGATCCGCAGCTAGTTCGGAGAAAAAACAATATGTCTACTTTTGGCTCGAAGCGCATCGTCGTTGGTGCGCATTACGGACTGCGCGACTGGTTGGGGCAGCGCGTCACGGCGGTCTTGATGGCCTTGTTCACTGTGGCTCTGCTGGTTCAGTTCCTGATGCCTGGTGAGTTGGGCTATGACCATTGGGCGGCCATCTTCTCGTCGCAGTGGATGAAGGTCTTGACCTTTGTCACCATCGTCTCGCTGGCGTTTCACGCCTGGGTGGGCGTGCGCGACATCTGGATGGACTATGTGAAATCGGTTGCTGTGCGCCTGACTTTGCAGGTGATCACGCTGGTGTGGTTGGTGGGATGTGCCGGTTGGGCCATCCAAGTGCTGTGGAGACTGTGATGACGGTGACAAATAAGTCGATTCCAAAACGTAAATTCGATGTGGTCATCGTCGGAGCCGGTGGCTCTGGCATGCGCGCTTCTCTGCAGTTGTCGATGGCGGGCCTGAATGTGGCCGTGCTGTCCAAGGTCTTCCCGACCCGCTCGCACACGGTGGCGGCTCAAGGCGGCGTCAGCGCTTCGCTGGGCAATATGTCGGAAGACAACTGGCACTATCACTTCTTCGACACCGTCAAGGGTTCGGACTGGCTGGGCGACCAAGACGCGATCGAGTTTATGTGCCGCGAGGCGCCCAAGGTCGTGTACGAGCTTGAGCACTTCGGCATGCCTTTCGACCGCAATGCTGACGGCACGATTTATCAGCGTCCTTTCGGCGGCCATACCGCCAACTACGGCGAAAAGCCCGTGCAACGCGCTTGCGCCGCGGCGGACCGTACCGGCCACGCCATGCTGCACACGCTGTACCAGCAAAACGTCAAGGCCAAGACCCAGTTCTTCGTCGAGTGGATGGCACTCGACCTGATCAAGGACGAGGCCGGCGATGTGGTCGGTGTGACCGCGCTGGAAATGGAAACCGGCGAACTGCACATCATGGAAGCCAAGACGGTGCTGCTGGCCACCGGCGGCGCAGGGCGTATCTTTGCCGCTTCCACCAATGCCTTCATCAACACCGGTGACGGCTTGGGCATGGCGGCGCGCGCGGGCATCCCGCTGGAAGACATGGAGTTCTGGCAATTCCACCCGACCGGCGTGGCTGGCGCGGGCGTCTTGCTGACCGAAGGCTGCCGTGGCGAAGGCGCAATTTTGCGCAACTGCAATGGCGAGCGCTTCATGGAGCGCTATGCGCCCACCTTGAAGGATCTGGCACCGCGTGACTTTGTGTCGCGCTGCATGGACCAGGAAATCAAGGAAGGCCGCGGCTGTGGTCCGAACAAGGACTATGTGGTGCTCGACATGACCCACTTGGGCGCCGAGACCATCATGAAGCGTCTGCCCTCGGTGTACGAGATCGGCCACAACTTCGCCAACGTCGATATCACCAAGGAACCGATCCCGGTGGTGCCGACGATTCACTACCAGATGGGCGGTATCCCGACCAATATCTATGGCCAGGTGGTGATGCCCAAGGATGGCAACCCGAATGCCGTGGTGAACGGTCTGTATGCGGTGGGTGAGTGTGCTTGCGTCAGCGTGCACGGCGCCAACCGTCTGGGCACCAACTCGCTGTTGGACCTCTTGGTCTTCGGTCGTGCGGCCGGTAACCACATCGTCGAGTCGGGTCTGAAGAGCAAGCTGCACAAGCCGCTGCCCGCCGATGCCGGAGCTCAATCGCTTGCCCGTGTGGAGCGCTTGGACAACAGCACTTCTGGCGAATACGCTCAGGACGTGGCCAATGACTTGCGCGCCGCCATGCAGCAGCACGCCGGTGTGTTCCGCACTCAGGCCATGTTGGATGCTGGTGTGGGCAAGATCGCTGAGATTGCCGCTCGCGCCAAGAACATCACCTTGAAGGACAAGTCCAAGGTCTTCAACACCGCGCGCATCGAAGCGCTGGAAGTGGAGAACCTGATGGAAGTGGCGCAAGCCACCATCGTTTCGGCTGCGGCTCGCCGCGAAAGCCGTGGCGCTCACACCGTCGATGACTACGCCGACACGCCCGAGCATCCAAACGGCCGCAATGACGCCGAGTGGATGAAGCACACGCTTTGGTACTCCGAAGGCAATCGCCTGGACTACAAGCCGGTGAACCTGAAGCCGCTGACGGTGGAATCGATTCCGCCCAAGGTGCGTACGTTCTAAGTGACGTTTGCGAACTTCAAGAATTCAAGGATAAAGAAATGACCAAGCGTACCTTCCAGATCTACCGCTACGACCCGGACAAGGATGCCAAGCCCTATATGCAGACCCTCGAGGTCGAGCTGGATGGCTCCGAGCGCATGTTGCTCGACGCGCTGATGAAGCTGAAGCAGCTGGACCCCAGCCTGAGCTTCCGTCGCAGCTGCCGCGAAGGCGTGTGCGGCTCCGACGCCATGAACATCAATGGCAAGAACGGCCTGGCCTGCTTGACCAATATGCGCACGCTGCCTGGCGTGATCGTCTTGAAGCCGCTGCCGGGTCTGCCGGTGGTGCGCGACCTGATCGTCGACATGACGCAGTTCTTCAAGCAGTACAACTCGATCAAGCCTTTCCTGATCAACGACCAGCCGCTGCCTGACAAGGAGCGCCTGCAGTTCCCTGAAGAGCGCGACGAGCTGAACGGCCTGTACGAGTGCATCTTGTGCGCCAGCTGCTCGACCAGCTGCCCCAGCTTCTGGTGGAACCCCGACAAGTTCGTGGGCCCCGCCGGTTTGCTGCAAGCCTATCGCTTCATCGCTGACAGCCGCGATCAGGCGACCGCCGAGCGTCTGGACAACTTGGAAGATCCGTACCGCCTGTTCCGCTGCCACACCATCATGAACTGCGTCGACGTCTGCCCCAAGGGCCTGAACCCGACCAAGGCGATTGGCAAGATCAAGGAAATGATGGTGCGTCGCGCCGTCTAAGCTCAGAGTCTCGTGATGACTGCATCTGCTGTTGAAAACACCGCGCTGATCGATGAGCGGGCGCTCTCCAAACTGCGTTGGCGCTGCCGCCGCGGCTTGTTGGAGAACGATCTCTTCATCGAGCGTTTTTTCGACCGCTACGCCAGCAGTTTGACCGAGGCTCAAGCTGAAGGGCTCAGGCTGCTGATGGATTTGTCCGATAACGATTTGTTGGACCTCTTCCTGCGCCGCAAAGAGCCCGAGGGTGAACTGATGCGCCCCGATGTCGCGGAAGTCCTGAGCTTGCTCAGGGTGACCGCCTAAGTTCCATGGCGAGACATCGCGTCAAAGTTTTTACGTTGTTGAAAATCCCAGAAGTCAAAAGGACAAGCCCATGACACCGTCAGACGTCAAAGCCACCCTGTCGTTTTCCGACGGCAGCCCCAATATGGATCTGCCGATCTACAAAGGCTCGGTCGGGCCCGATGTGATCGACATCCGCAAGCTGTACGCGCAGACGGGCAAGTTCACTTACGACCCGGGCTTCTTGTCGACGGCTTCGTGCAATTCCACCATCACTTATATCGATGGCGACAAGGGCGAGCTGCTGTATCGCGGCTACCCGATTGAACAGTTGGCCACCAACTGCGACTTCCTGGAAACCTGCCATCTGCTGCTGTACGGGGAACTGCCGGACCAAGCCAAGAAGGACGACTTCGTCAACCGCGTGACCCATCACACGATGGTCAACGAGCAGATGCAGTTCTTCCTGCGTGGCTTCCGTCGCGATGCGCACCCGATGGCGGTGATGACCGGCTTGGTGGGCGCCATGTCGGCCTTCTATCACGACAGCACCGACATCAATAACCCCCAGCACCGCGAAATCGCAGCGATCCGCTTGATCGCCAAGATGCCGACGCTGGTGGCCATGGCCTACAAGTACTCGATCGGCCAGCCTTTCATCTACCCGCGCAACGACCTGGGTTACACCGCCAACTTCATGCACATGATGTTTGCGACGCCTTGCGAGAAGTACGAGCCGAATGAAGTGCTGGTGCGCGCCATGGACCGCATCTTCATCTTGCACGCCGACCACGAGCAAAATGCTTCGACCTCGACCGTGCGTTTGTGCGGTTCCTCGGGCACCAACCCCTTCGCGGCCATCGCCGCAGGTGTGGCTTGTTTGTGGGGGCCCGCACACGGCGGCGCCAACGAAGCTGCACTGAATATGCTGGAAGACATCCAGCGCAATGGCGGCGTCGAGAAGATCGGCGAGTTCATCAAGCAGGTCAAGGACAAGAACTCCAACGTCAAGCTGATGGGCTTCGGTCACCGGGTCTACAAGAACTACGACCCGCGCGCCAAGCTGATGCGCGAAACCTGCCATGAAGTGCTGAACGCCCTGGGTCTGCATGACGACCCGATGTTCAAGCTGGCCATGGCGCTGGAAAAGATCGCCCTGGAAGACGACTACTTCGTGTCGCGCAAGCTCTACCCGAACGTCGACTTCTACTCCGGCATCGTGCAGCGCGCCATCGGCATCCCGGTCAGCCTGTTCACCGCGATCTTTGCCCTGGCCCGTACCGTCGGCTGGATCGCCCAGCTGAACGAAATGATCGGCGACCCCGAGTACAAGATCGGCCGTCCGCGTCAGCTCTTCGTGGGCGCCACTGCTCGCGATGTGAAGCCTATTGGTCAGCGTTGATCTAGCACGGCTGATCCGTTTGGCTACGCGCTGAGCGGATCAGCCTGTTAAGAGAACCCTCGCAGCCTCGCGCTGACGGGGGTTTTTTTACGGCTGGTCTCAGCTTACGGCCTGCATGGTGCAAGCAAGCTAGCGGCCAAGCGCAGGTGATTGCTGGCTTTGTGACTGACTTGTCACAAGTCAAGGGTCTGTTTCGGCTATGCTTCGCACAATGGCAAACGTTTGCCACCACTGTTTCATGGCTTATTCACGAATCCACATCTTGTGAGCACCATCAAAGACGTAGCCGCCTTGGCCGGGGTGTCCTTCACCACCGTTTCCCATGTCCTGAACGACACCCGGCCGGTCAGTGCCGAGGCGCGTCAGCGCGTGCTCGCCGCGGTGGATGAGATTGGCTATTTGCCCAGCGCGGTAGCTCGCTCACTGCGCAAGAGCGAAACCAAGATCGTTGGCGTCTTGGTACCCAATGTGCAAAACCCCTTCTTTGCTGAGTTGGTGTGCGGCGTAGAGGCCTACTGCCGAACGGCCGGTTATTCGGTGTTCTTGTGCAATTCGGACAATGACCCGAAGCGCCAGCAACAGTACATGCGTACCTTGTTGGAGAAGCGGGTGGACGGGCTTTTGCTGTCCTCCGCCGGTGACGACGAAGCCCTGGCGCATATCTTCAAAATGGCCAGCGTACCCTCCGTCACCGTGGACCGGTTGGTGCCCGGCGCACGCGCGGATCGGGTCTCGGTCAACAACCAGCAAGGCGCTTGCAATGCGGTTCGGCACCTGATTGAGTTGGGTCATCGCCGCATTGCCTGCATCAGCGGCCCTTCTGAGTTTGAAGTAGCGCGGGAGCGTTGCGAGGGCTGGCGTCAGGCCTTGCGTGAAGCGGGCATCGTGCCGGACGAGAGCTTGGTGATCGAAAGCGATTTCAGCAGCCCAGGTGGCTATGAGTCCGCGCGGCAGATGCTGCACAGCCAGGGGCAGGGGGGGGGGGCAGGGCCGGCGGTGACCGGCATCTTTGCCAGCAACGACATGATGGCCATCGGAGCGCTGCGCGCTGCCGCCGAGTTGGGTTTCAAGGTGCCGCAGCAAGTCTCTATCGTTGGCTTTGATGATATTGAGTTGAGCCGTTATGTGTTTCCTGCACTGACGACGGTCGGATGCGGTGTCCGCCAGTTGGGTACTGAGGCTGGGCGGGTCTTGATTGAACGCATTGAGCACCCAGGCGGGGAGCTGAAAGAGGTTTTGCTAACGCCCCATCTGGTGGTGCGCGAGAGCACGGCGGCGCCGCCAGAACCGCTAGCCCCGCCAGCCCCGCGAGCCCACTTGGGGCAGTAAAAAAGAGAAAAACAATTGAGCGAAAAGACGATAGCAATGACAGCGAGCAATTCGAACCGCAGCCATGCAGTGGCGGAGTTGGCAGCAGGGGCGGCGGCGCGGGTGGCGGTGATTGGCAGCATCAATATGGACATGGTGGCGCATGCCCATCGTTTGCCGGGTGCTGGTGAAACTCTGGCCGGGAATGACTTCGTCATGGCCCCTGGCGGCAAGGGCGCCAATCAGGCAGTGGCTGCGGCTCGCCTGGGTGCGACGGTGGACTTCATCGCTCGCATTGGCACGCGTCAATACGGGGCAGACTTATTGGCCAGTTTGCAGGCCGAAGGCATTGCTTGCGCCGGTGTGCAGACGGATGCCACGGCCTTGCCGGGCATTGCTGTCATCATGGTGGGCCGCGAGGGCGGCGGCGAGAACGCGATTGTTTATGTGCCTGGTAGCAACGCGCAACTGAGCCCGGCTGATGTGTCGGGCAGCGCTGCAGCCTTGCAGACCGCTGCCGTGGTGGTGGCTCAGACCGAAGTGCCCTTGGCCGCGATTCAGCAGGGCTTTGAGTTGGCCCGCGCCGGTGGCGCTGTCACCGTCTTGAATGCGGCCCCAGCTTTGCCCTTGAGCGATGCCTTGCTGGCCCAGGTTGATTGGCTGGTGGTCAATGAAACCGAAGCTTTGCAGCTGTCTGGTTTGCAAGACACAAGCGTGGAGGGCCTGCGCGCCGCAGCCCAAGTGTTGCAATTGCGCGGCGTTAAACAGGTCTTGGTCACCCTGGGAGCCGAGGGCGTTTTGCTCTGCTGCGCCGGTCATCCGGCTCAGCAATTGCCAGCTTTTGTTGTTGATGCGGTGGACACGGTCGGCGCCGGCGACACCTTTGTCGGTGGCTTGGTGACCGGCCTGGCAGAAGGTCGCCCGGCCGTGGATGCAGTGCGCTTGGGCCAGGCGGCGGCTTCGATTGCGGTGGCCCGCTGTGGTGTGCAGTCGGCCATGCCTTTGCGGGCGGAGTTGCCGCCGGAGTTTGCGCCTCAGTTGGCTTCGGCCTGATGCCGGCCGACGCTGAGGAAGCAAACATAAGAAACGGATTGAACAAAATGAACGACCAGAAGGCCGCCAAGAAAAGCACTCACCCTATGCCGGTGATTTTTGATACCGACCCAGGCATTGACGATGCCATGGCCCTGTACCTGCTAGCTCGGCATCCGGCCCTGGACTTGCGCGCCATCACCACCGTCTTTGGCAATGGCTCTATCGAGGTCACCAATCGAAATGCCCGTATCTTGGCGGCTCTGTATCAGCAGCAAGTACCTGTCGCGGCTGGAGCGGCCGGCCCCTTGCACGACAACGCCTTGCGCGAGTTTTCCAGCCATGTGCATGGTGACGACGGCTTGGGCGGCGTGGCCGACCTGGCCGAGCGTGCGGCCCTGGGCCTCAGTCCAAATGCGCAGATTCCCGCCTTGGACGCTCGCCCGGCCCATCAGTTGATTTGCGATCTGGTCAACGCCGAGCCAGGCGCGATCACCTTGATTGCGGTCGGCCCCTTGACCAATCTGGCCTTGGCCCTGCGCCAAGACCCCAGCATTGCGAGCAAGGTCCATCAAGTCATCGTCATGGGCGGCGCCTTCGGTACGGCAGCCCGTTGCGGCAACGTCACGCCGGTTGCGGAGGCCAATGTCATCAATGACCCGGAAGCCGCCGATCTGGTTTTCACCGCTGATTGGCCCGTGGTGATCGTGGGTCTGGACGTCACCCAAGAGGTGGTGATGGAAGAGTCTTATCTGGCCAGCCTGCAGGGGCGCGGCGGCGCGGTGGGGGACTTCCTTTGGCAGGCGACCCGCCATTACCAAGACTTCTACTATGGCTGCGACGGCATCAAGGGCATCTACGCCCACGACGCCAGCGCGATTGCCTATGCCATCGAGCCCGAAGCCTTCACTTTGAGGTCTGGGCCGGTGCGTGTGGCCATGGAGGGCATCGCTCGCGGCCAGACCATTCAAGACTTCCGCAAACCCAGCGGTGCGCAAACGCCCTGGAGTGGCTGCCCCGCGCAGCAGGTTTGCATCGGTGTTCAGGCCGAACGAGTCTTGGCCTTGTTCGACCAGGCCTTCGATCCTGCCTTCGACCTCAATACCGATCGTCCCGCAGGCCAAGGCGCCTGAGGCTACAGTTGGCGCCACGCGCTGACTTCATGGAGACCCCAAACATGTCCAACACAAAAATCTTGAAGGCCCGCTGGTTGCTCAGCATGGCGCCTGGCAGCCAGGTGCTCAATGACCATGCGCTGGTGATCAGCGTTGAGCGCATCGCCGCCATCCTGCCCTGGGCCGATGCCGAAGCGCAGTATCCCGATGCCGAACGTGTCGAACTGGGCCAGCATGTGCTGATCCCCGGCTTGATCAATGGCCACACCCACTCCGCCATGTCTTTGCTGCGCGGCGTGGCCGACGATGTGCCCTTGATGGACTGGTTGCAAAACCACATCTGGCCCTTGGAGAAGAAGTGGGTCAGCGAGGACTGGACCTATCAAGGCTCCTTGCTGTCGGCCTGCGAAGCCTTGCGCGGCGGCGTGACCTATCTGAACGATATGTACTTCTTCCCGACGGCGATGGCGCGCGCGGCCATCGATTCGGGCATTCGTGCCGGCGTGTCGATCAATGTGATCGACTTCCCTACCGGCTACGCCGCTAATGCGGCCGAGTACATCGCCAATGGCCTGGCAGCCTATGAGCAGTTCAAGGGCCAGGCCTCGCTGGACTGGACCTCGGCCCCGCACGCGCCTTACACCGTCTCTGACGAGACCTTTGTGCAGCTGCGCGAGTTGGCCGAAAAATACGATATGCAGATGCACTGCCATATCCACGAGACCCAGGACGAAGTGGACGGCAGCCTGAAGCAATACGGCGTACGTCCGCTGGAACGCTTGAACAAGCTGGGCCTCTTGAATGAACGCATGATGGCCGTACACATGGTGCATCTGACCGACGACGAAATCGCCATGCTGGGTCGTCAGGGCGTGCATCTGGTGCACAACCCGAATTCGAATATGAAACTGGCCTCCGGCGTTTGCCCGGTCACGGCTTTGGAAGCGGCCGGCGTCAACACGATTCTGGGCACCGACGGCGCGGCTTCCAACAATCGCCAAGACATGTTCGGCGAGATTCGTGCCGCCGCCTTGCTGGCCAAGGGCTCGACCTGCAACCCAACCACCGTGTCGGCACGCACTGCGCTGGAGATGGCCACCATCCGCGCCGCCAAGGCCATGGGCCGTGCCGATGACCTGGGTTCGCTGGAAGTGGGCAAGCTGGCCGATGTGGTGGCCGTTTCCTTGGACTCACTCGAGTGCCGCCCGGTCTACAACCCCGAGGCGCAGCTGGTCTATGTGGCCGGCCGCGAGCATGTGTCGGACGTTTGGGTCGGTGGCCGCCAGGTCATGAAGGGTCGGGTCTTGACCACCTTGGATCAAGCCGCAGTGCTGGATCGCATCGAGCACATCGTTTCGCAGATGAAGGCCGGACTCTGATTTTTTGCTGAGCCGATGAATTGAAAGGGCCATGCCTCACGGCATGGCCCTTATTCAATGCGCGGTGCTTAAGAGATCAGCCCGGCATGAAATGCAGGCGCTTGGCGATCAGCACACCATCCTTGTTGACGCTGCCCTTGATCTCGACTTTCAGGCCATTGCCCAGCTTGGCGGCGTTGCCGTCAATGAACTCGACCGTCGCGCCACTCGCATCCACCTTCTGGCTGGCAACCTTGAAGTCTGCGCTGCTGAGGTAGTCGACGATCAGTCCGCTGAGATAGACGTACTCGGCTCCCTCACTGTCTTTTTCGGGCTTTTGCACCTCGATCTGCAGCGCGGTCAGCACTGGCTTGCCATCGACCTGAGTCAGGGAGGCCTGCACGCTGACGCGGGCGCCGTTCTTCAGGTCGGCCAAGCTCGTGCCTGCGGGTTGCAGTCGGCTGTCCTTGTTGATCAGCACAGTGTTGCTGCCGACCTTGAAGCTCGCATCGCTGACGTCGAACACGGTGCCAGAGAAGCCCACCGTCTTGCTGACCGCACCCGTGGAGATGATCTTGATGCTGCTTGCCGTGAAGACGCCACTGGCTTCCGAGTAGCTGCCTTCCGCCACCAAGACCACGCCGTTCAAGAGATTGGCCAGCGACTTGCCATCGGGGCTGAGTTTGGTGGTCTCGCTCCACTGCACCGTGGTGCCCAGCAAGCTGAAGCGCTTAGCGGCCAGATCAACAGCGCTGATGGCGCCTTCCAGTCGGGCCGGTTTGTCGGCGGGCGGTGCTTGTATTTCGACGGTCTTGGCCGATACGCCGGTGGAAGTCAGTTGACCGCTGATGGTCACCCAAGCGCCGGTGGCAAGGTCGCTCGCTTTGCCCTTGCTGAAAGAGGCTTGGCTGGCATCGACATTGGTGCCGCGGAGATTGAAGTTAGCGACAGAGACGAAGTCGGTGACCTGGCCGATCAGAAGGGCCTTCATCGCCGATTCAGGTTTCTCGGCCTTGAAGACCTGCAGGCTGCTGGCTTTCAACACGCCGTCTTTCAAACTGCCCTTGGCGAAAGCCTGGGCGCCGTTGACGATGTCGCTGGCCAGCGTGCCTTCTTTCAGCGTCGCCGCGCTGGCGTCCACTTGCACATCACCGATGCGCAGCGAAGCCAGGCTGCTGAAGCTGCTGATTTGTCCGCCGACGCTGACATCGCCGGAGTCGGGCAGCTTGCGCGACTTGAGCTCGACGGCACTGGCTGTCAACACCGTTTGGCCGCCACTTTGGGCGGGCGCGCCGCTGGCCACCACGCTGACCAGCTTGCCGTTTTCAAGTACGGCGCCTTCCGGCAAGACCTTGGCCTTGGCGTAGTCCACTGTGACGCTGGCATTGCCGGCCAGTGAAAAGCGCTTGGCCGTCGCATCCAGGCCTTGTACCGGGCCGCTGAGGCGGTAGAGCTCGCCGCCTTCTTTCAGCTTGCGCTCGATGCGGCTGGCGGTGATGGCGCCGTCGCTGGCGACGGTCCCCGAGACCTTGAGCAAGTCGCCGGCGAGCAACTGTGTCAGGCTGGCAAAGCCTTCGAACACGGTCGGCATCTGTCCGCTCGTGCTCGTCTTGATGGTCTGCCCGAACACAGTCAAGGTGCCGGCCGCGCTGTCCACCGAGGACACCGTGCCCACAAGGGCGAAGTTCACCAGCAGGTTTTGCAACACGCCATCTTTCAGCTCGCCCTGCACCCGCATGCCGGTGCGCAGGTCGCCCAAGGTGGCCAGCTTCTTCAGTTCGGGGTTGTCGCCGATTTCGACCTTGGCACCGGTGTCGGGGTAGCGTTGGCCGTCAATGACGACGCTGCCGAAGCCGGTGATAGTGCCTTCGACCAGGCTCAGGGTCGAACTGGTGGGCGTGCTGGGCGCTGGGGCTGCGGGCGCTGTTGCAGCGACCTCGCTGCTGCCGCCGCCGCCACCACAGGCGACCAGGGCGGCTGCGCTCAAGGCGCAGAGGGCATGGAGCGCAAAACTAAGGCGCTGCGGCCAGGGCTTGAGTTGCTTGTTCATCGGATTGGACCTTTTTACTGCAAGGGGAGGGTGCTTGAAGTCATGGCTGGCGCCACGGACCCAATGTAGGCAAGCCAAGCTTGCTGCATGTGAGTGATGTGTTTCCGGATGTTTCTAGCGCAGCCTGCGGGCTGTGCGATTTGTCACAAGTTGTGGCGTGCCCGCTTCGACGGTCGTTTTGCGCAGTTCGGCGGCAGTGCTTCGCAGATCGGTAAAATCCCCAGCTTTCTTGGCCGGACCTTGTCGGTTCGCGCCAGCAATTCGCAAATCCAGTGCTGAATCCCCGTGTTCGAGGGCTTCAGCGCGCCGACGCTCCGGGACTCCATGGCCAAGCTCAAGCAACTGCTTTCTTTCGAAGGTGGCAACGCCCTTTCTGCATTCCGTGCTCAGGCCTTGCTGCCGCAACTGCAGGCGGTCAATGAGCGCATCAGTGCTGTTAAGGCCCGCCATGTGCACTGGGTCTGGAGCGACGCCGCGCTTGCCGAGGAAGACAAGTCCAAGCTGGCGGCGCTGCTGAACTACGGCGATGCTTACACCGGCGGCGGCGACGAAGGCAGCCTGGTGGTGGTGGCGCCGCGTCTAGGTACGGTCAGCCCCTGGGCCTCCAAGGCCACCGATATCGCTCATAACTGCGGCCTGAACATTCACCGCGTCGAGCGCGTCACCGAATACCGCATCGTCTTGAAGTCCGGCCTGCTGGGCGGCTTGCTCGGCGGCGAAAAGGCCTTGAGTCAAGAGGAGTTGCTGGCCTGCGCTCAAGTGCTGCATGACCGCATGACCGAAAGCGTGCTGCTGGCCCGTGAAGAAGCTGCGCATTTGTTCGACGAGCGCGAGGCGCAGCCGCTGGAACATGTGGATGTGCTGGGTCAAGGCCGTGCCGCCTTGGAGTCGGCCAATAAGACCTTTGGCCTGGCCCTGTCGGTCGACGAAATCGACTACCTGGAAGCGGCCTTCAAGCAATTGGGCCGCAACCCCAGCGATGTCGAGTTGATGATGTTCGCGCAGGCCAACTCCGAGCATTGCCGCCACAAGATCTTCAACGCCAAGTTCACCGTTGATGGCGAAGAACAGGCGCTGAGCCTGTTCGGCATGATCCGCAACACCGAGAAGCTCAACTCGCAGCACACGGTGGTGGCCTATTCGGACAACTCCGCCATCATGGAAGGCCACGCCATCGAGCGCTGGATGCAGGCCGGCGACTGCCGCGCCCCGCAGTACCAGGCGCGCGAAGAAACCGCCCATGTGTTGATGAAGGTGGAAACCCACAACCACCCGACGGCGATTTCTCCCTTCCCCGGTGCCTCCACCGGCGCCGGCGGCGAAATCCGTGACGAAGGCGCCACCGGCCGTGGCGCCAAGCCCAAGGCCGGCCTGACCGGCTTTTCGGTCTCCAATCTGCGTTTGCCCGGCCTGAATGAGCCCTGGGAGCAAAAAGAGGTGGGCAAGCCCGCCCATATCGCCAGCGCCTTGCAAATCATGATCGAAGGCCCGCTCGGTGGCGCAGCCTTCAACAACGAATTCGGCCGGCCTGCGCTGGGCGGCTACTTCCGCGTCTATGAGCAAGAAGTCGACGGCGTGCAGCGCGGCTATCACAAGCCCATCATGATTGCCGGCGGCTTGGGGGCCATCCGCAGTGATCTGACACACAAGATCGAGTTCCCGGCCGGCTCCCTGCTGATTCAGCTCGGCGGCCCCGGCATGCGCATCGGCATGGGCGGCAGCGCCGCCAGCTCGATGGCGGCCGGCACCAATACCGCCGACCTGGACTTCGACTCGGTGCAGCGTGGTAACCCCGAGATTGAGCGGCGTGTGCAAGAGGTCATCAATCATTGCTGGGGCCTGGGGCAGAAGAACCCGATTCTGGCCATTCACGACGTTGGCGCGGGCGGCATCTCGAATGCCTTCCCTGAGCTGGTCAACGACGCCGGGCGCGGCGCTCGTTTTGATTTGCGCAAGGTGCCGCTGGAAGAGTCCGGCCTGGCGCCCAAGGAAATCTGGTGCAACGAGAGCCAGGAACGCTATGTCTTGGCCATCGCGGCGGACAGCCTCGAGCTGTTCCGCAGCATGTGCGAGCGTGAGCGCTGCCCCTTTGCCGTGGTGGGCGTGACCACCGAGCATCGCGAATTGGTGCTGGAAGACGGCGAGGGCGGCGAGCGCGCCATCGACATGCCCATGGACGTCTTGCTGGGCAAGCCGCCCAAGATGCACCGGGAAGTGAGCCGCGTGCAACGCAGCGGCGGCACGCTGGCTTTGACCGGTGTCGATCTGGCCACCGTGGCGCTGGATGTGTTGCGCCACCCGACCGTGGCCTCCAAGCGCTTCTTGATCACCATCGGTGACCGCACCGTCGGTGGCTTGAACAGCCGTGACCAAATGGTCGGCCCCTGGCAGGTGCCGGTGGCCGATTGCGCGGTGACTCTGGCCGACTTCAAGGGCTTTGCCGGCGAAGCGATGAGCATGGGCGAGCGTACGCCGCTGGCTGCTGTGGACGGTGCCGCTTCGGGCCGCATGGCCGTGGGCGAAGCCATCACCAATTTGCTGGCCGCGCCGATCGAGCTGCCTCGCGTCAAGCTCAGCGCCAACTGGATGGCCGCTTGCGGCGAGCCGGGCGAAGACGCCGCACTGTTCGACACCGTCAAGGCTGTCGGTATGGAGCTGTGCCCAGAGCTGGGTATCTCCATCCCGGTGGGCAAGGATTCGCTGTCCATGCGCACCCGTTGGACCGATGACAAGGGCGCCGAGCAGCAGGTCACCGCGCCGGTGTCGCTGATCATCTCGGCCTTCGCGACCGTGGCCGATGTGCGCGCTACTTTGACCCCGCAATTGAAGACCGATCAAGGCGACACCAGCCTGATCTTGGTGGACTTGGGGCACGGCAAGAGCCGCATGGGCGGCTCCATCCTGGCGCAGGCGCTGAACCAGTTCGGCGGCGCGGTGCCCGATCTGGATGACGCTGCTCAGCTGAAGCGTTTGGTTACGGCCGTCAACGCCTTGCGCGCCGAGGGCAAGCTGCTGGCCTATCACGACCGCGGCGATGGCGGCTTGTGGGCGGCCGCTTGCGAGATGGCTTTTGCCGGCCACGTGGGCGTCAGCCTGAATGTCGATATGTTGGTGACCGAAGGGGACGGCGTCAGCGACAGCCGCGCCGACACCGGTGATGCCAAGAACTGGGCCGGCCAGGTCAGCGCCCGCCGCGAGGAACTGACGCTGAAGGCCTTGTTCAACGAGGAACTCGGCGTGCTGCTGCAGGTGCGCAGCAGCGACCGTGATGCGGTGCTGCAGACCCTGCGCGCGCACGGCCTGTCCAAGCTCAGTCATGTGGTGGGCAAGCCCAATACCACTGCGACCGTGGAAGTCTGGCGCGATGCCAAAAAGGTCTTCAGCGCACCGCTGGAAACGCTGCACAAGAGCTGGGACCAGGTGTCGGCGCGGATTACCGCTCTGCGCGACAACCCGAGCTGCGCCGAGAGCGAGCATGCCCAAGCTGGTTTGGCCGCTGACCCTGGCCGCCATGTGCATCTGAGCTTCGACCCCAAGGAAGACGTAGCCGCGCCTTTCATCAATGTCGGCGCGCGCCCCAAGATGGCCATCCTGCGCGAGCAGGGCGTCAACTCGCATGTCGAGATGAGCTATGCCATGGCCAAGGCCGGCTTTGACACCTATGACGTGCACATGAGCGATTTGCAGGCCGGCGCAGTGACGCTGGATCAGTTCAAGGGCTTTGTCGCCTGCGGTGGCTTCAGCTACGGCGACACCCTGGGCGCCGGTGAGGGCTGGGCCCGTTCGGTGATGTTCAACCCGGTCTTGGCCGATCAGTTCAAGGCCTTCTTTGGCCGCAGCGACAGCTTTGCCCTGGGTGTGTGCAATGGCTGCCAGATGATGGCGGCTTTGTCGCCCATCATCCCCGGCGCGCATGACTGGCCCAAGTTCACTCGCAACAAGAGCGAGCAGTTCGAGGCTCGCCTGGCGATGGTGGAAGTCTTGGACAGCCCCAGCCTCTTCTTCAAGGGCATGGAAGGCTCGCGCCTGCCGATCGCCGTGGCGCACGGTGAAGGCTTTGCCGACTTCTCGCAGCGTGGTGATGCCGCCAAGGTGGCTCGCGCGATGCGCTATGTTGACAACTTCGGTCAGCCCACCGAGACCTATCCGCTCAACCCCAACGGTAGCCCGGATGGCCTGACTTCGGTGACCACGGCGGATGGTCGCTTCACCGTGCTGATGCCGCACCCCGAACGCGTCTTCCGCAATGTGCAGCTGAGCTGGACTTCGGGTGATGTGAACGAGCTAAGCCCTTGGATGCGCATGTTCCGCAATGCGCGCCGTTGGGTGGCTTAATCCGGTCTCAGACTGAAGCCGCGCCCAGGCATCGGGCGCGGTGGCTTGTCAGCTGAGTTTGTCGGCGCCGCCGCCCAGCTGTGGCGCCACAAAGGGCAGACGGATCGTGAATCGGCTGCCCTTTTGAGCTTCGCTATTCAGGGCAATTTGACCGCCCAAGATGCCGGTCACGATGTTGTAGACGATGTTCAGGCCCAGGCCGGTGCCGCCTTGCCCCATTTTGGTGGTGAAAAAGGGGTCGAAGGCCCGGCGCTTGACCTCGCTGCTCATGCCGGCACCATTGTCTTCAACGATCAGCAAGAACTCGCTCGACTCGCCGCCGTCTGGCGAGCCGGCGAGATCCTCAACACGAATCGTCAGCAATGGCTCAACGCTCTCGCCGTCGAAGGCGTGGAGCATGGCATTCATGATCAGATTGGTCAGCACCTGACCCAAGGGTCCGGGGAAGCTGTCCAGTTCGCGCGACAGCGCGGCATTGACTTCAAGCGCAATGCCCGCCTTGCGCAGACGCGGCCGCAGCAGGCTCAGCACATCGTCAACCACCGAGACCAAACTGAACAGCCGTCTTTGCGCCGTCGTCTGGTCCACCGAGACCTGTTTGAAATGGCTCACCAACTCATTGGCGGTGGACATGCTGCGCAACAAGATGCTGCAGGCGGTGTCGGCATCATTGAGGTAGGCATCCAGCACCGAGCGGCGCATTTGTCCGCCCTCGAAGTTGCGCCGCGTCTGTTGGGTCAAATCATGCAAGGTCGAGGCCGTGGTTAAGCAGTTGCCCAGCGGGGTATTCAACTCGTGCGCGATGCCCGCCACCAGTGAGCCCAAGGCGGCCATTTTCTCGGCCCGCAGCAGTTCCATCTGGGCTTGCTTGAGCGTGTCCAGCGTGCGGCTCAGTTCAGCGGTGCGCTGCTCGACGCGCGTCTCCAGGCTGGCATTCAGGTTCACCAAATCGCGCTCGGCGCGGCGCTGTGCGCTGATGTCGCGGGCAATACCCAAGAAGCCGATGGCTTGGCCCGCCGAGTCTTGCATGCAGCTCACCGTCAGCGAGACTTCCAAGTGGCTGCCGTCCTTGCGCACATAGGTCCAGACGCGAGTCTCGATGCCGCACTCTCTGGCCTGAAGCACAAAAGCTTCAAAGCCCTCAACGGTTCGTCCGAGGCTGAGGCTCAGTTCGGCGGCGCGGGCCTCAACCTCGCTTTGCAGATGAATCAGCGCCGGCGTGTGACCCAGCATCTCGGCTTCGGCATAGCCGAGCATCTGCTCAGCGCCACGGTTGAACAAGCCGATGCGCCCTTGCAAATCGGTGGCGATGATGGAGAACTCCAGCGCGGCGTCCAGCACCGCTTGAAGGTGATCGCGGGCCAGGGTCAGGTCTTGCTCCGACTTGCGCAGGGCGGCCTCGGCCCGGCGTGCGGCGCTGATGTCTCGGCCCGTGCCCCGGTAGCCTTTGAAAACGCCCTGTGCGTCAAACACCGGCGTGCCTGAGATGCTGACAAAGCGGAACTGCCCCGCATCATCCAGATGCGAATACTCAAAGTCTCTGAAGGCTTCATGCCGGGCCAGCAGGGCGCGATGGCTGTCCCAATCAATGTCTGGAGACAAATTCGGCGAGTCCCAACGATAGCGGCCCAGCAAGCGTTGCGGATCATGTTCTCCATGCTCGTCGGCGAGCCGTGAGATGAAGCTGAAGCGCAGATGTTCATCTTGCTCCCAGACCCAGTCGGCTGAGATTTCCGCCAGGCTGCGAAAGCGGGTTTGGGCGGCTTGAAGTTCGTTTTGGCTTTGGGCACGTTGCTGCACTTCTTTGGACAAGGCCAGGTTTTGTGCCTGCAGCAGGCGTCTGCGGTACACCAACAATGCAGCGAGCAGAGCAAGTGCAGTACTGCTCAATAGCGAGGCTGCAATTTCGGCGGTGTAGCGGTGTGCGCTGGCAGCCGGGCCGGTGGGCAATGATGGCGCTGCCGTCAAAGCCCAAACGGCGCCGGGCATTTGCACATACTGCGTCACGCTGGCCGCATCCTGAATCAGGTCGGCATCGCCCCAAATCAGCTCACCCCGGCCTTGCGGCTCACCCTGGACTTGGTGCAGCGCCAGGCGCAAGCCTTTGTGTTCGGCCAAACCGACCGTCTCGATAAATCGGGCGAGATCCGCCACCACCGATATCACGCCCCAATAGCCTGGCTTGGCCTCGTTCGCCGGCAGCGTCGGCGCGGGGCTGGCATTGGCGCCTGCGAGGAGGTGCTGGGTCTCAGGCAGGAAGACTGGCGTGCGCTGGATGATGCCTTGTCCCCCTTGCACCAGCTGAACCGGGCCCACCAAGAGCGGTCGGCCCAGCCGTTTGGCTTGCTGAACCTGCTGGTACTGCACCGGGATCTTGCGATAGTCCAAGTTCAGCACCGCTTGGTTGCCGGCCAGCGGATAGACATAACGCGCTATGTCATCAGGAGCCGCCACAATGCTGCGCACCTGGGGCAAGAGCTTGACGACCCGGCCAGCCAGGGCCTCGAAACGGGCGCTGGAGATGCCGCCGTCGAGCTGAATCATCGCCTCCAGCCCGAGGGTCGGGCTGAAGGTGGCTTGGGCGACGGCTTCCAGGCGGGTGCGTATGGCGCTCAGATCTTGGTGCAACTGATTTTGCGCATGAGCGGCATCTTGGGCCTGCCGCGCCAGCAACAAAATGCTGCTCAAAGCCAGGGCAGCGAGACCGACCACCAGCGCCGGCCAGTAGGCCATCCAGGCGGGCAAGCCGGCGTCAGTCGTCTTGCTCAAAAGAGGCTCAGCGTTGGAGACGGGCGGTTCGCTCATGAGCCCCATTGTGGGGCGATTTCCTTTGGGAAAAACGGGGACAAAACCCAGGGTGTGGACTTCAGTCTGAACTGCCCAATTGCACCTGTTGTTTGCGCGCCTTGCCCGCCCGCCACACGCTGAGCGTGACTCGCTCGCCCACCTGGCGGCGCTCGAGATTGCTCAGCATATCGTCCAAGTCCTCGACGGCTTCGTCGTTGATGGCGGTGATCACATCGCCCTGGACGATGCTGCCGTCGCGTGCGCGAGCAAAGGCTTGCAAACCGGCTTGTGCGGCGGGGCTGCCGGGGCTGACCCGCACCAGCGCCACCCCCTTGGGCAGTTTCAAGGCCTGAGTGAGATTGGCCGGCCCGGCGGTCACGCCCAGGGCAGGGCGGACCATGCGGCCATCGGTGATCAAGCGTGGCACGATGCGGTTGACCTCATCCACCGGGATCGCAAAGCCGATGCCGGCGCTGGCGCCGCTGGGGCTGTAGATGGAGGTGTTGACACCAATCAGGCGCCCGGCCGAGTCCAGCAGCGGCCCGCCGGAGTTGCCCGGGTTGATGGCAGCATCAGTTTGGATGGCGCCGCGAATGGTGCGCCGGGTCACCGATTCGATTTCGCGGTTCAAGGCACTGACGATGCCCTGGGTCAGGGTCTGGTCCAAACCAAAGGGGTTGCCAATCGCATAGACGGCTTGGCCCACTTGCAGATCGCGGCTGCTGCCCACCGCGATCGGCGCCAGCTTGTCTTTGGGTGCTTCAATGCGCAGCACCGCCAAGTCACGGTCTGGGAAGACGCCGACCAGTTTGGCCGGGTAGTTGCTTTGGTCCGACAGCGTCACCGTGGCGCCGCTGCCGCCTTGGATGACGTGGAAATTGGTCACCACATGGCCGTCACCGTCCCAGATAAAGCCGGTGCCGGTGCCGCTGGCTTGTTGAGTGACATTGAGGCTGAACATATCGCGCGAGGTGGTCAAGGTGGTGATGTGCACCACCGAGGGCGAAGTCTTTTTGAAGACCGCGATATTGTTCTGTTCAAGGGCATCCAGCGGCCCGCGGGCCTGCACCGCACGCGGCTGCGCTTGGCTCTTGCTCTGCACATCGGCCGGCCACAGCCAAGCCAGACTCAGTGCTAGGGCCAGGCCCGCGGTGACGGGCAGCAAGAGCCGTTTGGACATGGAAGGCTTGGTGGCAATCGTGGGAGAGTTTTCAGAAAGCATGGCTTCGGGCGCCGCTTGCTGGCGCTTCAAGTGAGTGCAAGGATCTAATTTAGAACTTGGGTCTGCCAGGTCAAAACTCAAGTCCGGCATAGACTGCGCGCATTTTGACGCCACGAGATTTCGCTTGAACGACGACACCTTGCTCGGCTCCGCGCCGGCCAGCCCCGACCCTATCCCCATCGCTACCCGCTACCCCCGGCTGGATGCCTTGCGCGGCTTCGCCATCGTCTGGATGGCCTTGTTTCACTTCGCCTTTGATCTGAATCACTTCCGCTGGATTCAGCAGGACTTTTACCGCGACCCTTTTTGGACGCTGCAGCGCAGCCTCATCGTCAGCTTGTTCTTGCTCTGCGCCGGCATGGGCCAAGCGCTGGCCTTGCATCAGCAGCAGACGTGGCCGCGTTTTTGGCGGCGCTGGGCCCAGGTGGCCGGCTGCGCGGTCTTGGTCAGCCTGGGCTCCTGGTGGATGTTTCCGCGCAGCTTTATCAGCTTTGGGGTGCTGCACGGCATGGCGGTGATGCTCGTGCTCTTGCGCTGGGCCGGCCCGCGCTTGTCGATTGGGGCCTGCTTACTGCTGGGCTTGCTATGCCTGGGCCTGCCGAGCTGGGTTCAAGACCCGTTCTTTGATAGCCGCTGGAGCAACTGGATCGGCCTGGTTACCCGCAAGCCGATTGCCGAGGACTATGTGCCGGTCTTGCCCTGGTTGGGGGTGATGCTCTGGGGCTTTGCGCTGGGACGCTGGCTGCTGCAGCAAAAGAGGGGCTCTGTCGCAGCGGGGCTGATCACCGGCCCGATGCCCCGGCTTTTGAATCCTTTGGCTGTTTTGGGCCGATGGTCACTGAGTTTTTACATGCTTCATCAGCCGGTTTTGATCGCTTTGTTGACGCTAGCCGCTACGATGCACACATGAGCTCCAACAAAATTCTCTTCGGCTTTCATGCCGTGACCGTGCGCCTGAAGACGCATCCCGAATCCATCGTCGAAGTCCATTACGACACGACGCGGCGCGATCAGCGCATGCGCAGCTTTGTCGATCGCGCCCGTGATGGCGGCGCCAAGCTGATTGAAAGCGATGACGACCGCCTGGCCAAGATCGCCGGCACCACCCGTCACCAAGGCGTGGTCGCCAAGGTGCAGGCCCTGGCCATGCCACAGTTCTTGGATGATGTGATGGAGACCATCGAGGGCATGCCCCTGGTTTTGGTGCTGGACGGCGTGACCGATCCACACAATCTGGGTGCTTGCTTGCGTGTGGCCGATGGCGCCGGCGCGCACGCTGTGGTTGCCCCGAAAGACCATGCGGTGGGCCTGAACGCCACCGTGGCCAAGGTGGCCAGTGGCGCCGCAGAGACCGTGCCTTATCTGATGGTCACCAATCTGGCCCGCTCCCTGAAGGAGTTGAAGGAGATGGACGTCTGGGTGGTCGGCACCTCGGACCAGGCGGAGAAATCCATTTACGACATCGACCTGAACCGTCCGCTGGCCCTGGTGCTGGGCGCGGAAGGCGATGGCATGCGCCAGCTAACGGCCAAGACCTGCGACGAGTTGGTGCGTATTCCGATGCTGGGATCGGTGGAAAGCTTGAATGTCTCGGTGGCCGCCGGCGTCTGCCTGTACGAGGCGATGCGCCAGCGTCAGGCCGGCAAGAAGGGATAATCTCGTCCCGCTTTCGACCCTCAACAACAATAGCAAGAGCTCCCGCCATGGCCGTCATTGAAGTTTTTCACCCCCTCGTCAAACACAAAATCGGCCTGATGCGCGAGGCCGACATCTCGACCAAGAAGTTCCGTGAACTGACCGGCGAGGTCGGCCGTCTCTTGGCTTATGAAGCCACGGCCGACTTCCCGCTGGAAAAGACCACCATCGAATGCTGGAGCGGCCCCACCGCCGTGGACCAGATCGCTGGCCGCAAGGTCACCGTGGTGCCGATTCTGCGTGCGGGTTTGGGCATGATGGATGGTGTCTTGGACATGATCCCCAACGCCAAGATCAGCGTGGTCGGCCTGGCGCGTGACCATGAAACTCTGCAACCGGTGCACTACTTCGAACGCTTTGTCGGCCAACTCGAGGAACGCACCGCCTTGATCGTTGACCCCATGCTGGCCACCGGTGGCTCGATGATCGCCACCATCGACCTGCTGAAAAAGCGCGGCTGCAAAGACATCCGCGCTCTGGTGCTGGTCGCCGCCCCCGAAGGCGTGGCTGCATTGAACGCCGCCCACCCCGATGTACGCTGCTGGACGGCTGCCATCGACAGCCATCTGGATGAACAGGGCTACATCATCCCGGGCCTGGGTGATGCAGGCGACAAGATCTTCGGAACGAAAGAGGGCTAGGAAAGCCCTCTCTCGATCTTAGAAGGCTGAGTTTTTAAACCCAACCCAGCGCCCCAAGCACGCCGCCGGCCAGCACCATCCACACCAAGCTGATTTTGGTGCGCAGCGTCAACACCAGGGTGGCTGCAATCAAGAGCAGGGTGGTGGGCAGGTGGTCTGGCGTCCTTAAGTAAGGCTCGGCCAGCAGCCAGCCGGTAGAGATCAAAAGCCCCAAGGTCAGCGGCGCCATGCCGGCGGTGAAGGCGCGCACGCCGAGGCTGTCGCGGTTCCTGCGGGCCCAGCGAGTGGCGGCCAGTACCAGGGTGGTGGAGGGCAGCATGATGCCGGCCATGGCGGCAAAGGCGCCGGCCAAGCCCGCCACATTCCAGCCCAACACGGCCACAAAAAGCAGATTGGGGCCGGGCGCAGCCTGGGCTAGGGCGATGGAGGAGGTGAACTGGGTGTCGGTGAGCCAGTGTTGCTGTCCGACCAAGTAACGGTGCATCTCCGGGGCGGTGGTGATGGCGCCCCCAATGGCCAGCAGCGACAAGGTCAGAAAGTGCAGGAACAGGGCCCACAGATCGGGCGAGGCCGCCGTCATGGGAGTTCTGACTCTTCAGTAGGCGTGCGGCGCAGCTGCCACCATGCCAGGGCCATGCCCAAGCCTCCCAGACTGAGCAGCAACTGCGGCAAGGGCAAGCGCAGCCAGAGCACGGCGGCGATCGTCAACAAGGCCAAGATCATGGCCGGCCATGCGCCCATGGGGCTGCGCTTGAGAGAGGGCCCGAGCTTCAAGGCGGTGGCCAGAATCAAGCCCGCCGATACGGCCCCCATGCCGCGCACCGTGTTGGCGACGATCGGGTGGGCGGCCATTTCGCCATACAGCGCCGCCAAGCCGATGACGATCAGCAAGGGAAACACCAGCATGCCGGCCATGGCGGTAAAAGCGCCCCGGATGCCAAAGAATCGGTCGCCCAACATCAAGGACAAATTGAGAATGTTCGGCCCCGGCAGCACCTGAGCCACGGCGAAGACGTCCAAGAATTCTTCGCGGCTGAGCCAGCGCAAACGCTCCACCAACTCCCGCTGCGCCACCGCCAATACGCCACCAAAGCCTTGCAAAGCCAGGCGGTTGAAGGCCCAAAACAACTCGCTCAGCGAGGCTGGCTTGTTCAGTGGCTCGCTCATCATCAGCGCAAGACTCGCAGGGCCTCAGGATTGACGATATTGCTGGGTTCGTTGCTGATGTAATTCAGTACGTTGTCGAAAGCCGCGCTCAAATACATTTCATAACTGTCTTGCTCGACGTAGCCGATATGCGGCGTGCAGACCGCGTTTTCGAGGCGGAGCAGAGGGTGGCCTTGCAATATAGGCTCACTTTCGAACACATCGATGGCGGCCATACCGGGCCGGCCGCGGTTCAGTGCCGACACCAGCGCGCCTTCGGTCAGCAACTCGGCGCGCGAGGTGTTGACGAACAATGCGGTGGGCTTCATGCGGGTGAGATCCTCCAGCGTGATCATGCCGCGGGTGGCAGCGCAGAGGCGCAGATGGACGGACAGCACATCGCTGCTCTCGAACAAGGCGTCGCGACTTTGCACAGCGGTGTAGCCGTCAGCCTCGGCGCGCAAGCGTGACGCCTCGCTGCCCCAGACCTGCACCTGCATGCCGAAGGCGCGGCCATAGCCGGCGACCAATTGGCCGATCTTGCCGTAACCCCAAATGCCCAGGGTCTTGCCCTTGAGCACCATGCCAAGCCCAAAATTGGCGGGCATAGAGGCCGACTTCAGCCCCGACTGTTGCCAGGCGCCATGTTTGAGGTTGCCGATGTACTGCGGCAGGCGCCGCATCGAGGCCATGATCAGCGCCCAGGTCAACTCGGCCGGCGCCACCGGTGAGCCCACGCCTTCCGCCACGGCGATGCCCAGCTTGGTGCAGGCTTCAATGTCGATGTGTGAGCCGACGCGACCGGTCTGGGCGATGAGCTTGAGGCGCGGCAGCTTCTCAAGCAGCTGGCGCGGGAACTGGGTGCGCTCGCGGATCAACACCAGCACCTCGGCGTCTCGCAGGCGGATCGACAACTGCCCGATGCCCTTGACGGTGTTGGTGAAGACCTTGGCGTTCAGGTGCTCAAGCTTGGACGCACAGCGCAGTTTGCGAACGGCGTCCTGATAGTCGTCTAGGATGATGATGTTCATGGCTTGAGGCACATTCTGCCTTGCCCAGCGCCGGCTCTCGGGCGCACCCTCGGAAAATTGTGACCGGGTTTATCCGTGTCTCTGGAACTGCCGGCTCGCTGCGTCGCTGCCGGGGTAAACCTGTTGCAGTGCATCCAAGACCGCCATACGGTGGTCATTGGCGCGCTCACTGTCCAGCGGCAAGGCGGCCAGCAAGGTGGAACGAATCAGCCACAGCTCAATCGGTTCGCTGGCTTGGCGCACGATGCGTTGCAGACTGTGGCCAATCTCTCCGGAGACCTCGGCCGCTGCGCGGGTGAAGGCCAGCTTCAGCTCCACAAAGGCTTTGCGCACAGCGATGCGTCCGCGGCGCTCATCGGGGCGGCCGGCGCAGGCATAGGCCCAGGGTGGTGGGAAATGCGGAATGTCTCGCAGAGTCAGTTCTTGCATGATTGGCTATTCGCTCAGTGTCTTTGGCCGGCGCGGCCCATGGTGGAGGCAGCGCCCAGTGCGACGACAGAACCTTGGCGACCTGACAAACTCAGGCTGGCACCAAACTGAAAGTGGACATTGAGTTGCTTGAGGCGGCTTTCGGCCTCGGTTTGCGAAAAGGCGCGTGCGACCTCGGTATAGGCTTGTGCGCGCAGATGCCAGAGATCGCGCAGGCTGCGGCTGCAGCGAATATTGCGGCGCAGTGCATCCACGCCTTCGCCTTGCAGATCGCGCAAGCAAATCTCGAAGGCTTTGCGAATGCTGGGCACATGACTGAGCATCAGGCTCTCACAAGGCGGGGTGGTAGGGTTGGCGCCCGCAGCATCGTTTTCGCCCGGAATCCAACGCAACAAGCTTTGCCATAGCGAATCTCCGCCACTGCGGGTGGCGCCAAAACTGCTTGGCGAGCCGCCCAGGCTGCTGCGGCTCAGGGTCGAGTGCTTCAGGGGCAAGGCTCCGCGAGTCCTGGCCCATCTGGTCAGAATTGCATTCAGCATCTTTTCGCTTTTTGGTTTCCTACGCCCGGGGTCAGGCGCATCCCCCTCCTACAGGGTGTGCCTAGATTCTCGGCAGACGGGGCCCAAGCTGAAGGCCAAAAGAGGCAGGAATAACAGGTCAGTTCAGCGCTGATTAGGGTTGTTGTGTAGTCTTTGGCGCTGTGGGCTGAGGAGGAGGTGCGAGCAAGGCCTGCGTCCCTCAAACAGGAGCGCTTCAGGCCCTACAAAAGCAAGAAGGAGCGACCCTTCATGGATCGCCCCTTCGTATGGGTAGCCTCGTCTGTTGTGTCGTTTACAGCAGCGGCCCGTTGCGCTTGAACTCATCTTCATCGGCCAGACGCTTGTCGAGCAGGTGTTGATGCTGCAGTTCATTCGGCGTGGGCTCGGTCGCCGACTTGGTGTTGACTTGCGCAGGCTCCACCAGCATCGGCGTGGTCGGCGCCGCCAGCACATCGTCAAGACTGACATTGGGCTTGTCGGCCTCGTTGCTTGCCGGCTTCACGGCTTGGGCAAACCACACATCGGCCATATGGTGTTTTGCCCCATCTTCCGTGGTGTAGTCGGACACCAATCCCAGCCAATTGCCGTTGTCCATGGCCGAACCCTTGTTGGCGCGCAAGTTCAGTTCAGTGATGTGGTACTCGGACAGCAGTTTGAGTTCACCCACATCGGTGACGCCATTGCTGTTGCCATCGACCCAGATGCGCAGGTCTTTGAAGCTCGCGTCGTGAAGATCGAGCTTGCCATCATGGTTGCTATCTTCTTGGGCCATCGCCACATAGCCGTTGGCGGCTTGGCTGCCGTCGGCGAGGCGTGTACCCATGCCGAAGAGCTCACGGCCGTCGTTGATTTGGCCATCGTGGTTGCGGTCCATCACGAGGAAGCCATCATGTGGGCCTGCCCAGCCGACCTGGTTGCTAACGCCGTTACCCAGCAAGTCGTAGTTCACACCGTGGGCGGCACTCAAGGTACTGACACCGTTGCCGTCCAGGTCCAAGACCATGGGCGAAACTCCTGTGACCGTCATCAAGACATGCTGCTGAGCCCCGCTCATCACCGCAATGTCGTCTGTGGTGAAGTGTGCCGCTTGACCTGCCGTGAGTGCGCCGATGTCGGCGAGTTCCAGGGCCTTGATCTGGTCGGATGTCATCGCCTCGATCTGATCGGTGGTCAAGGCATGGGCTTGCGCCGTCGTCATAGCCACGATTTGCGAGGTGCCCATGACACGGAAGTCGGCGGTGGAAATGGCGGACCACTGATCCGTGTTCAAGGCAGCGATCTGTGTGCCGCTGAGGGCTCTCAGATCGTCTGACTCCAGCTGCGCAACTTGCTGGGTGCTGAAGGCGCTGATCTGGCTCGTGCCGAATGCGGCGAACTGTGCGGTCGTGAATGCGTTCAGGTCGGCAGTCGACAGGTGGTTGACCTGATCGGTGCTTAGGGCGTTGAGTTGACCCGTGGTCATGGCAGCCAGTTGCGCATTGCTTAGCGCCGCCAAAGTGGCGTTGCTGAGTGACTGGATCACCGCGGTTCCGATGGTGACAAAGTCTCGGGTTTCGATGGCGCCGATCTGATCGGTATTCAACGCCAATCCGCCCAGTTGCGCGGCCGACAGCACACTAATCTGAGACGAATCCAGCGCCACCAATTCGGCAGTACTGAAGGTCTTGATCTGGTCTGAACTTAGCGCTGTGATTTGAGCGGTGGTCAGAGCGGTTGTTTGCGTCAGCGTCATGGCTTCCACCTGCTCGGTAGAAAGCTTGGCGATGCCTGCCGTCGAAATCGCACGCAAATCCGCGGTTTCTAGGCGACTCATCTGTTCGGTGTTGAAACCCATCACCTGCTTGCTGCTCATCAAACCAAACTGAGCGCTGGTGAAGGAATTCAAGTCCTCTGTTGACATCTTGCCCAATTGATCCGAGCTGAGCGCTTGGACCTGTGCTGATGTCATGTTGACAAACTGCACTGTCGTGAAGGCGTTCAAATCCTGCGAGGCCAGGCTTCGCAGTTGATCTGTTGTCAGTGAGTTGACCTGGCTTGTTGTCATCGCTGCAAGCTGCGCTGATGAGAGCGCGGCCAAGACATCGGTGGCCAAGGCGCGCA
>NZ_JAJIRO010000006.1 GCF_025717535.1 Paucibacter sp. Y2R2-4
GGAATCAGGGGCGTTTTTGTTTGTCCTAGAAATTCGCGGAAATCTGGTCAGCTCTTTCCGAAACTGGTTTTGGCACTGGCAACGCAATTGGTTTTTGCATCCCCAGATAGAACATCGCACTTTTCAAGGCTGACCTTGTATTCCGCGTCGCGCTTGGTTTGAATATCGTCTTTCACAGCGGCGTCGATCTTCTTATTCATCTTGACGTCAGCCAGTGCTTTGGCTTCGATGGCCTTGGCCTCCTTGACGCAAACATCCTTGTCGTTGCCTGACTTATCGTCGCATTTCTCTTTGGCGACGGCATAGTTCGACTCGGCTTTGGCGACGGTTACTTTGTTGCCATCGCTGACCGCGCCAGTATGGGAATACTCGTTCTCAGCCAAGGACACTTTCTCGTGGGCTTTGGCTTCCTCAATACAAACATCTTTGGCGTTCGCTTTCATAGAAGAGCAAGCTGCTTTGGCTGACTTGTAGTCAGCAGCGATGCGTGTTTTTTGGGCCTGGTAGTCTTCCTTAGAGATCAGGGCAGCCTGAGCGAGTGGTATGGCGAAGATGGCCAGACAAATGGCGCTCATCTTGAGTTTGAAATTCATAGGATTCCTTGTTCGTTCGAGGTTGAAGAGGCAGTCGCATCCGCGCGCCTTCCATGAATATTCAGTTGCGTGCGCACCCGACTGATTGGTGCGTACCGAGTGTCTTTGTTCCACTCGTTTTCATACAGCAGACGATTTCGCCTCTCGAAGTCATCGATGTCCTACAAGCGCCTTAGGCGGTACCGTAGACCTATCCTTCAGGTTCTCGGCTCACCCTGACGATTCACGATGATTGTTCTGCCCGGGGCGGAGTTCATTTGAATGCGGTGTTCCTGACCTCCGAATCGATAGCCGACATCCCAGTATTCTGGGGAGCGGTTGTCCCCCTGCTGGGTGCAGTGCTCGACGTTTTGCATCGGGCTTGATCGTTCGGACGCCAAGTTCGAACCCACCACGGCGCCAGCGACGGCTCCACCTGCTGTTGCTAGGTCTTGGCCACGTCCGTTACCGACTTGGTGGCCGAGGACACCTCCGATCAAAGCCCCCATCAATGTGGCCGGAACATTGCTGTTGCTGTGCGGACCTTCTTGCTGCTCAACCCAGCAGCGCTGTTTCTCTTGACGCATGACGGCGTGAACCGACGTCACCTCCGCCTCGAAAAGCCGTTCATTGCCGCGGCGACGGGCATCGTAAATAGTGCTCGGAGCCGGCCCGTAGTTTGAGTTGTCGAGACGATGCCCTGGAGTCAATGGACGCGCCGATGAAATTCGGTCATTCAGCCCCATGGAAGATACCGACAGGTAGTTGCCGGGCCGCAGAATCACGCAGCGTCCCCCAAAGTTCTGCTGCTCGCAGAGTTCCCAGTCTCGGCCGCTCACGACGACTGAGGAGGCCATTTCATCAAAGTCCTTGCGCTGAAGATTCTTCAACTGGCCTTGGCTGGTGAACGACCTCCCTCCAAACCGTTCGTGTTCATAGAAGGTTATTTGAGCGGCAACGGGACCGGAGATTGCAAGCAGCGCAACTCCTGAAAGCAAAATTTTCAATTTGGTGGGCATCAAGGTCTCCTGATGGTTTGAGGGGGCCTCCCGCAGAGCGCAAGGCAAGTTCCAAGTTACTGGGCCTGATGCAGTATTCGGACGCTGCCTCCGACGTACAAGCAGAGGCAGTCTGGCTCGTCTGTAGTTCTCGTCCTACTCCAGCCGCATCCAAAGCAGCTCCGTCAGTGGTTTAACTGCTTCGTGTAGGCCCCGTCCTACAAACAAGCGCGCCGCTGTCGTCTGCCACCGAGCCAGCATTACTGGCACACTGGACCCAACTCAAAGCTGTAGTCTTTAGAGACGAATTGCCTGCTTGCCTGATGACTTCTGGTCGTCTCGTCAGACGGGTCTTCGACTCAACGTGCTGTGCTCGGCTTGCAACCCACCGCTCCATGTCCAAGCTCAAGACCTATATCGTCGAAGACAGCCCGGTGATCCGAGAGAACCTGATTGCGACCTTGGAAGAATTGGGGCCGATTGAGGTGGTCGGTACAGCTGAGGACGAGGCCTCTGCTGTTCTGTGGATGCGACAGAACAGTGATCGCTTTGATTTGGCCATCGTCGATATTTTCTTGAAGCAAGGGTCTGGCATCGGCGTGCTGAGGGCGCTGGGGGCTTTGGACAGGCCGCACTCTTTGGTGGTGCTGAGCAATTACGCGACCGCTGACATGCGCCGTAAGTGCATGGAGTTAGGTGCCGCCCGCGTGTTCGATAAGTCCAATGAAATTGACAGCTTGTTGGACTATTGCTGCCGCTTGGCGACGGGCGAAACCGGCCGCCTTGACCTGTGTTGACCCAAGGCGAGACCGCCCAGCTGGGGCTACTGAATCAAGCCGTTTTTCAGCCCGTAGTAGGTCAGGTCGCTATTGGACTCAAGCCCCATTTTTTCCATCACGCGGGTGCGGTAGGTGCTGACGGTCTTGACGCTGAGCGACATACTGTTGGCCATATTGCCTATCGTTTCACCCTTGGCGAGCCGCAAAAATACCTGCAGTTCTCGCTCAGACAAAAGTTCGTGCAAAGGGCGGTCACCGCCATGGCTCAAACCGTCCGCCAGTTGTTCCGCTACACCTGCGGTGATGTATTTGCGCCCGCGCACCACGGTGCGGATGGCGCGGACGATCTCCTCGGGGTCGCAGTCTTTGTTCAAGTAGCCACTGGCGCCTTGGCGCAGCAAGGTGGTGGCGTAATGAGCTTCCGGAAAGCCACTCAAGACCAGCACTGGCAGATCAGGCGCTCTGGCCTTGATCGCGGCCAGCACTTCAACGCCACTCTGGTCGGGCAAAGAGATGTCCAGCAACATCACGTCCACATCACCTTTTCGCACCAAGTCCACCGCCTCCCGACCGGTTGTGGCCTCTGCGACCACCTGAAAGTCCATCTGATCCGAAAAGAACTGGCGCAGTCCTGCTCGAACAATGGCGTGGTCATCTGCGATGGCAATTCGAATCATGGGTGCTTTAGCGCTCCTGCTGTCATGATCCCATGAATAGTGGCCAGGTGCTTGTATGAATCGACTATCCCAGGCAATTCGCAGTGCACTGCTCGTTTTGCTGGCCGGCCTGGCTGCGTTGCTGATCTTCTGGCTGAACGAGCGCGTGTATGGCTTGGCCATCGCGGCGATCGATGAAACCGTGGCGTATCGCGAAGCCGACATCCTTTCGAGTGCTGTGCAGGGCGCTGCATCAAGGCCGCAACTGCAGCAAGTTGGGCCATCGATACAAGTCACGGCTGAGCGCGTCGAAGCTCAACGACAAACGCTCACGCGTGCAAGATCGTTCAGCCGCTTGGCTTTGACGGTCCTTCTGGCGCTCGGCCTGCTTGCCGTGCTATGGGCGCAGCGCCGGATCCATGATTTGAAGCAGCAAACCATAGATCTCAAGCGCACTTTGCAAGACGAGTTGGAGCAACTCAGAGAAGAGGCCGGGATCAGTACCCTGATGCTGACGGAGCTAACGCAGCATTTGCTGACCGCGCGTGAAGACGAGCGCGGGCGCCTGGCGCGCAATCTCCACGATGAGTTGGGCGCATTGCTGACCTCGGCCAAGCTCGACGCAGCACGAATCAAGTCCCGCTTGGCGGGCAGTGCCCCTGAGGCTCTCGAGCGCTTGGCACATTTGGTTCACACCCTCAATGCCAGCATTGCTTTGGGGCGCACCATCATCGAAGACCTGCGCCCGTCAACTCTTAGCAATCTCGGCCTGGTGCCCACCTTGGAGATTTTGGTGCGCGAGTTTGCCGAAGCCAAAGGCTTGCAAGTGCATTGCGATCTGCACCCCGTGGAACTGGCCAGTGGTACTGAAATCGTCGTCTACCGCGTCCTGCAAGAGGCCATCACCAATATTTCAAAGTACGCGCAGGCCAGCCAAATCTGGGTGGAGATGAGGCAAGAAGACGGCTGGGTGATGGTGTTGATGCGTGACGACGGCCAAGGCTTTGACAGCGCCGCCAAGCCGCGCTCCGCCTATGGCTTGCTGGGCATGCGAGTGCGCGTCGAAGCTGAGGGGGGGCGCTTGAGTGTGGTGTCTCAGCCCGGCCAAGGCACGGTGATTCAGCTGTTCTTGCCCGCCATCGGGACGCAGGGCTGAGGCCGAAACTATCCCCGCCCCCCAGCGGCGTCCTACACGGCTGTCCTTCTCTTGCTGACGCAGCGACGGCGCTTCCGCTGATCGCGTCTGGGGCGTGTTGCGCGCAGACTCCGTTTGAACCGAACCTGAGTGCCCGCCGCCAGAGCTCTGGCGTGGGCTGGGGCCATCAATTGCCCCTAGCGCCTCTTGTTCAAAGTTTGTCAGACCCACCGGAGCTATTCACCATGCTGCATTACGCCGTCGTGTTCTTTGTGATCGCCTTGATCGCCGCCTTGTTTGGCTTCGCCGGCATAGCGGCCAGCGCGGCCGGTATTGGAAAGATCTTGTTTGTGGTCTTTGCAATCTTGGCTGTCGCTAGCTTTGTGTTTGGCTTGATTTCTAAAAACTGAGCCATGGACTTTCCTGCCGCAGGCTATTGCCGCCTGTTCTGTTTCAACTCCCTCATCACACCAAGGAATTCTCATGTTCGGTAAGCCCCAATCCTCCTCGTCCCCAAATGGTTCTTTGGCGCAAAGCAGCGCCGCTGACGGTGTGCTGCCGCCTAACTCGTCCTTGGTGCAGGACACCTTGGATGCCTTGTCGCATGGTGTGCAAGACTTGCGCGAGCAAGTTGGCCCTGCCCTTCACAGCGCGAGCGATAGCGCGAACAGCATGGCGCATCGGGCGGCAGATGCGCTGCATGAGCGGTCGCTCCGATTGCGTGAGCAAGCGGTGCGCGCGGGTGAGAACACCACCCATTACATCCGCGAGGAGCCGGTCAAGTCTGTGCTGATCGCGGCAGCCGGCGGAGCTCTCCTGATGGCCTTGTTTCGCTTGCTGAGTCGGGCGCGAGGCTAATTCGCCTCCATCGCGGATCAGTGGTTGATTCGCGAATTCCCATCACCCTGCAGCAAGCTGAGGCCAGTCTGATGTCGACAGCGCCGGCGTCCATAGCCAGCCCAGAGGCCCAAGCCTTTGTGGACTTGTTCTTGCTGGAGTTGGGTACTGCCAAGACAGCGCTTCGGCACCGGTTTGTGCTGCATGCGATCGTCATGTGCAGCCTAGCCTTGGGCCTGGGGCTGATTGGCGTTGCCGCACTGCTGTGGGCAGTATCGCCGCCTCAACATATTCATGCGGCTTGGATGCTGCCTTGCGTGCCGATGCCGCCCTTGATCTTGGCATGGCTTTGTTGGCGGGCCTCGGCTTCCCGTGCCTTGAGCGACGCAGCGTTATTCGAGCAACTGCGTCAGCGCCTGCTCGCGGATCATGCGCAACTCACGAGGCGACTCAGTTCCTTGTCCTTGGGCGACTGGCTGAACGCCTGCTCGACTCCTCACCTCGCGGATCGGCCTGGCTCAAGTGAGGTCACCGCTGCCGGGGCTCATGCCGCAGAAGTTGCCATCAAGGGGCCGCACTGACGCGCCAGATCACATTGCCCACATCGTCGGCGACCAAGAGTGCGCCGCTGCGATCCAAGGCCACGCATACCGGTCGGCCAGACGCCTCGCCTTGCGCATTCAAGAAACCCGACAAGACCTCCATCGGCACTTCCCCATTGGGACGCCCTGCGCTGAAGGGCACGAACACCACCTGATAGCCGCTGTGCGGACGGCGGTTCCAGGATCCATGCAAACCCACGAACATACCCTCCGCGAAAACGGCAGGCAGGCTGTTGCCTTTGGCCGAGGCCAAGCCCAGGGGTGCGGTATGGGCGCCTAGCGCGTAGTCCGGCACCACCGCTCGTGCGACCGATTCTGGCGAAGGAGGCTGCGCCCGGATGTCGACGTGGGATCCGTAATAGCTGAAGGGCCAGCCATAGAAGGCACCGTCTCGGACCGACGTTAGGTAGTCGGGCACCAAATCGCTGCCCAGTTCATCGCGCTCATTGACGACGGTCCACAGAAGTTCGGGGCCGCTACCGCTACCGTTCGAACTCCAGGCCATGCCATTGGGGTTGCGCAGCCCGCTAGCGAACAGGCGCTGCTGGCCGCTCTGCAAATCAAACTCCCAGATGGCTGCCCGACCCTGCTCCAGTGCCAGGCCTCGCTCGCCTACATTGCTGTTGGAACCGACCGTGATGTAGAGCCTTTGCCCGTCGGGGCTGGCCAGTAAGTTCTTGGTCCAGTGATGATTGACGGCGCCAGCGGGCAAGTCCAGTACTTTCCGGCCAGGGCCTACGATGCGGCTGATGCCGCTGCTGTACTTGAACTGCAGCAATGCATCGGTGTTGGCGACATAGAGAGACTGGCCGACCAAGGCCATGCCAAAAGGGGAATGCAACTGCTCCAGGAATGGGGCGCGAAATTCAGCCACGCCGTCACCATCGCTGTCGCGCAGCAAGGTGATTCGGTCGGCACTTGGCCCGCCAGCGCCGGCGCGCTTCATGAACAAGCCCATCACCCAGGCCTTCAAGCTGAACTCTGGGTGGGGCTTGGCCGGTGCATTGCTCTCGGCCACCAAGACGTCTCCGTTCGGTAGCACCAGCAAGCAGCGCGGGTGATCGAGCCTTCGTGCAAAAGCCTTCACTTGAAGCCCTGGTGCGGCCCTGGGCTGAGCATCGTCGGCCCAGGGCACGGCAGGGGCAATATGTACCGTGGGTATGAGGCTTGTCACCGGCGCGGGCAGACGGGGGTGAAGGCCGCTGCCGTCTGAAAGGTTTTGCGTCGCCATCTCCCCGCAGGCACTCAGAGCCCACAGCAACACGAGTGAACCGCGAGGGCTCGCCGCGGACTTAAAATTGAGGCCTGCCCGTTGGGCACGCCATGAACGGGCTTTGGGAGGCGCAGACATGGCTGCTGCTTAGATCCGCCCCAAGAGCAGCAAGACCAACAGGATCAACACCACCAAGCCAATGCCGCCGCTTGGCCCGTAGCCCCAGCCGCGGCTGTGCGGCCAGCTGGGGAAGACGCCGATCAGCATCAAGATCAAAACGATCAAAAGAATGGTGCCTAAACTCATGGTGTTCTCCTGTTGAGGGCCTGCCTGGCAGCCAATGCCGCCTTGGACCAAGCGCTGATTTCAGCCTAGGGCAGGCCCGGCGCCGCATCGGTGCGCTAGCGAACACAAGGGCAGAGGCCGATCACACCGACAGTGCAGCCTCAGTGCCACACATAACGTGTAGCCGCATGCACGGACCAGCTGCCGTCGCCCGGCAAGTGCAGGACCTGGCGGTGTTGCTCAAGCAAGCTGCGATGGTGGCTGACGCTGACCGGCGTGATGCCCAAGCCTGCTAACTGGGCATAGAGCGCAGCCTCGTTGCCGCCGTCGAGCGCACTGGTCGATTCGTCCAGCAGCAAATAGCGCGGCTTGGCCAAGAGCGCGCGAGCAAAAGCCAGGCGTTGCTGCTCGCCGACCGACAGCACGCGCGCCCAGTCTTGCACCGCGTCCAGGCCGCCAAAGCGCTGAGCCAGCGCGGACAAGTTCACCCGTTCGAGCCAGCGGAGCAAATCCGGGTCGGACACTTCGCTTTGCTTGTGTGGGTAGCTCAGCTGATCGCGCAGCGTCCCTAGCGGCAAATAAGCTTGCTGTGGCAGGAACAAGAGCTGCGAGCCAGGCGGGCGTAGCACTTGCCCGGCACCCGTGGTCCACAGCCCCGCGATCACGCGCAAGAGCGAGCTTTTGCCCGAGCCGCTGGCCCCGACGATCAGCAAACCTTCTCCCGGGCTCACGCACAGGTCCAAGGATTGAATCAGCAGATGCTCGCGCTGAGGCGTCAATACGGTCAGCCCGGTCAAGCGCAAACCGAGGTCCGATACGGTCACTATCTGCTGCGCTCCCTCTGTCGCTTGTCCCTGCACAAGTGCATCATGCTGGGTCAGCGCGATGGAGAAGGCGTGCAAGCGGTCGACGCCTGCAGAGAAGCGGCTCAGGCTTTCAAAATGCTCCACGATCACCGTCAGTGCACTCAAGATGGCGACAAAAGCGCCCGCTGCCTGGATGGCTCGCCCCACCTCCAGCTCGCCGCTCAAGACCTCGCGCGCAATGATCACAATCGGTAGCACCGCAGTCAGAAAGCTGTGGGCATATTGAAAGAGATTGAGCTTGAATTGCCAGCGCAGCACCGCTTGGAAATTGCGGTAGAGCGACTGGAACACCGTCTGCAGCGAGGCCATCTCACGGGCTTCGCCGTCATGAAAGGCGATCGGCTCGGCATGCTCTCGCACACGTACCAAGCTGTAGCGAAAGTCGGCCTCGCGCTGCAGCTGACGAAAGTTCAGGGCAATCAAGGGTCGGCCAAACACGGTGCCGGCGAAGCAACTGCTGAACAGGGCATAGGTGATCAGGAAATAGACCAAGCCTTGCGAGATGGTCCACAGCACGCTGGCAAAGGCCAGCAGCTGCATCAAGGAGCCCAGCGCAATCATCGAGAAGTACAGCGACTGCTGGGTGAAGGCGTTGATGTCTTCGGCGATGCGCTGGTCCGGGTTGTCGATGCCGGAAGCGGCCGTCAGCCGGTAGTAGGCGCGCTGCTTGAAGTAGCGTGCCAGAAAGTGATCCGTCAGCCAACGCCGCCAGCGCAAGCCGAGGCTGTCGCGCACATAAAAGTAGAGTGCATAGATGGGCACGGCGCCCACAAGAATGGCGGTGTAGCGGCCAATCGCGCGCCAAAAGCGCTCGCTGTCTCGGGCCGCCAGCGCCGAGGTGAACTCGCCTGTCTCATGGTTGAACAAGACGTTGAAGGCGGTCTGGCCCAAGAGCAACAGCACCAAGAGCGCCAGCAGGCTCAGGGCTCGCCAGCGTTCCGCACTGTGCCAATACGGCTGGGCGATGGCAATAAAGCGATGCCACAAACGGGCATTGAAACCGGGGGCGCCTTCGCTGTTCACAGGGCTTGGCGGAGAACATTTGAAGGTCAGCAAAGGCGCGGTCAAGGTCTGGGCGAATTTGCCTCAGTTCATCAAGGTGTCGCCATGGGGATGGGTGCCGTAGTAGGCATGGATGCCTGCTGCCCACTCGGAGTCGGCCATATCGGGCCAATGGTCTTTGTCAAAACCGGGGGCTGTTTCCAGGCGCGAACGGTCAATCGATAAAGTAAAACGCTTGTTGTAGGTGTCCAGCTTGAGGGCGCTCCAGGGCACGGCAAAGAGCTTTTCGCCCAGGCTCAGAAAGCCGCCAAAGGACAGCACCGCATAGCTGATGCGGCCGCTGCCCACGTCCAACATGATCTCCTTGATGTCGCCCAAGTTTTCGCCCACATGGTTGTAGACATCATTGCCGATCAAGGTGTTGGCGCCCATCAATCTGGGGCCGGGGCCTTGGTGAATTTCAGGGTCATAGCCGCCGCTGCCGGTGTTGTTGAGTGAGTTGCCTTTGACTGGGTTGGCCTGGCTGCGGTACATGCCGTAGGGGTCGCGTTCCGTGTAGTTCATGAGGTGTTCCTGCTGGTGGACTTGGCTCATTGGGCGCTGCTCCCTGCGCGGCAATGAGCAAACCGCGCATGAGCCTGAACTTAGGGGCTGGGGCTCTTTCTCACTGTGCGTTGACGAACACAGCGACGGGCTCGCGGCTTCTTGGCCATGTGCGGCGGCGCACCGACGCCGGCCAAGGCTCGAGCCATCATGCGCACGCTGCCTGGGCTATGCGGCAGGGACGTGTAGCCAAAAGCAGCCAACCCAGCAAGAAAGGATCCGCCATGAGCCAAAGCGCACACATCACCGGCGACATCGAATATCGCGAGGGCGATGGGGCCAATATCTTGATTCGTCGAGGACCTTGCGAGGTACAAACGTCGGAGTTCGACGTCACCCTCAGTTGGACCGATGGAGAAACCCGCGGTTCAACGGCCTTGCCGCTGTCTGATTTCAATCGCTATGTTTCGACGCGGGTGATTCAATTCGATACCCGCGAGTGAGTGCTGTCCGCGCCTGCCTTCATGAGGGTTGGTGGACAGCGCTGGCCGGCTTGGCCGGATTGAGGGGGGCCGAATGATCATTGTTCTGGCCCGGCAGGGGCATCTCAGCCGACTCCTGCTCCCGGCTCATCGCGCGATTGCTGCGCCCTGCCGTCGGTTTGGGCATGGTGGATGTGGCGGCTTGTGGCAAGGCCGAGGCGGCCGAAGGCACGGAGGTTTCAGACGGCGAGGGGGCGTTCTGCGACCCAGAGGCTGCACCGTTGCTAGTGCCAATGCCAAGGCCAATGCCAATGCTGGCCGCATTGGAGTCGGATTCAACACCTGGCGGCTTTGCACTTTCCTCTCGTAGAGCTGGCGCACGTTCACCGCAGGCCGCCAGCAGGCCGCAGAGCAAACTGAGAACAATGGCAGGCCCGCGACCGATGGACAGCCAAGGTGCGCTGCGGACCCATGGGCTTGCTTGAACTGCAGCCCGCAAGGAGTCGAGCCTGATCACGTGTAGCAGAAGGTGTTCCAAGAGTTGCCTCCAGCCTGAGGGATGAATGTGGCTGCAATGTGCGCCGGCCTGCGCGCTGGGTCTGTGCGCTGAGTAACAGACCGGGGAGTCTTTATCAGGGATCCTCAGCGCGTGAAGAACCTTTGCAGCCAGCGCCCTTCGTTTCGAAAGCACATGCCATGAGCGATACCGACACCGATGTGAGTCGCAGCCTAGCGCCGCTTGCGGTCAGCGCCATTGAGACCGTTGCGCGCTCGCGCCTGTTGACGGTCAGTGCCGATGCCCTTTTGGTTCAGGTGGCCGCCTTGCTTTCGAATGCACAGATCAGCGTCGTGGTGGTCTGTGATGACGCGGGCGCGGTGCAAGGCCTGATCACCGAGACCTTGTTGGTCAGGCAACTTGGCTTGGGGCAAGCTGACTTTTTCACCACGACGGCCGGCGCGGTCATGACGCGCAGCCTCCGATCTTGTCAATTGCAAGAACCACTCGCCGAGGTTTTGTCGAGCATGCATGAGCATGGCTTGGTGCACATGCTACTGACGGACGCCGCCAACAAAGCGCTGGGCGTGGTCACGGTTCGAGATGGTTTGCGCGCACTGCTCTTGGCGGGGAAGCAGGAGGAGGCCTTGCTGCGCAACTATGTGATGGGCGTCGGCTACCAGTGAATGTGTTGGGATCGGTGCGACTGGGGCTTGAATCGGAGGCATGAATCGGGGGCATGAATTGTGGGCTTTAGCGATTGGGCGCCAGCATCACGCGGGGGTCTACCCAGGCATCGAAATCTTCGGCACTGAGCCCGCCCAGGTCTAGCGCTGCTTGTCGCAGGCTGCTGCCGCTGCTCTCGGCCTGTTGAGCGATGGCGGCGGCGCCTGCATAGCCGATGTGCGGCACCAAGGCAGTCACCAGCATCAGCGAGGCCTGCAGCAGCGCGTCGATACGCGCCGGGCAGGCCTGCAAGCCGCGCAAGCAATGCGCTTCAAAGCTGTCCATGGCATCGCTGAGCAGGTTCAAGCTATCCAGCACATTGAAAATGATCAGCGGCTTGTAGGCGTTGAGTTCGAACTGGCCTTGAGACGCCGCGAAGCCGATGGCTGCGTCATGGCCCATCACCTGGGCGCAGACCATGGTCAGCGCTTCCACCTGAGTCGGGTTGATCTTGCCCGGCATGATGGAGCTACCCGGTTCGTTCTCGGGCAAGCGCAACTCACCCAGGCCGGCGCGCGGGCCGCTGCCCATCCAGCGGATGTCGCAGGCCATTTTGGTCAGCGCGATGGCCAGCATCTTCAGCCCCGAGTGCAGGCCCACCAGCGCCTCATGCCCCGACAGGGCCGCCATCAGATTGCTGGCCTGGCTCAGGCTGAGTGCTAGCTGAGGGGCTAACTGATCATTCAGGCGGGCAATGACTCGCGGGCCGAACTCGGCGTGGGTGTTCAAGCCGGTGCCGACGGCTGTCCCGCCGATGGCAAGCTGGTGCAGCGCGGGCAGGGCGCTGCGCAGCGCTTGCTCGGCCAGCTGCAGCTGCGCTGCATAGGCGCCAAACTCCTGGCCCAGCGTGACCGGCGTGGCGTCTTGCGCATGGGTGCGCCCGATCTTGATCAACATGGCCCATTCCGCCGCCTTGCTGTGCAAGCTCGCTTGCAGCCGCGCCAAGGCTGGCAGCAGGGACTGTTGCATGCGCAGCGCTGCTGCCAGATGCATGGCGCTGGGAAAGACATCGTTGGAGGACTGGCCCAAATTCACCTGAGCGTGTGGGTCCACCGAGCGCTGCAAACCCATGCCGCCGCCGATGGCCTGCGAGGCCAGATTGGCCAAGACCTCGTTGAGGTTCATATGGCTTTGCGTGCCCGAACCGGTTTGCCAGACCGAGAGCGGGAACTGGGCCGCAAAACCGCCCTCGGCCACCTCGCGTGCCGCCGCAGCAATGGCCTGCGCCTGCGGCGCTTCCAGCAGACCCAAGTCTTGGTTTACCAGAGCGGCGGCCCATTTGATCCAGGCCATGGCTTGCAGCAGCGCTGATGGCATGCGCTGCTGAAGGTCCTGCGCACCCGGCGGCAAGCCAATCTTGAAGAAGCGCAGGCTGCGCGCGGTTTGTGCGCCCCAAAGCGCATCGCCGGGCACCTCCATACTGCCGAGGCTGTCGCTCTCCTCGCGACTGGGCTTCATTGCAAGGGCGGGTTGTGCATCGAAGCTTGCGCCTCAATGAAGGCGTCCAGGGCGCGCGGGTTGGCGATCTGAAACATGCGCCGTCCTTTTCCGGTAAAGCGAATCACCTGCGCTCGCTCCAGCCCGGTCAAGGCGCGACTGACAGACTCCAGCGTCATGCCCAGGTAGTTGCCCATTTCCGCCCGCGAGAGGCGAAACACCATCTGGTCATTGCGCAAGCCACGGGCCGCTAAGGCGTCAGCCCACTGACGCAAGAACTCCGCCACGCGGGCCGCTACCGGCAGCGTGCATCTGGAGAGCAGCGCATCACGCCCGCGGCAGATCGTGCGGCTCATCGCGAGGTGCAAGTCCATCAGCAGTTGCGGCTGCGACGAGGCGGCGCTCAGCAGCGCGTCATAGCGCAGTGCCCAGACCTCGCCAATCTCCAAAGCCTGGGCGCTGCAGGCGTAGTGGCCCTGGGCGATGCCCTCCAGGCCCAACCAGTCGCCGCGCAGCATCAGGCCCACGACTTGATCGCGGCCATCTGCGGCGCTGGTGATGACCTTGGCGCTGCCCGAGCTGAGCACATAGAGCTGGTGAAATGGCATGCCCGCCTCAAAGATCAAGTCGCCAGCATGCAGCACGCGGCGCCGCACCGGCAAATGCTCCAGCAGCAAAGCCAAAGTTCGCGCGATCTGCTGGGCGCCTGGGCTGCCAGGCTCGCTGAGCACAACAGGGGCGCTGCGGCGCAGCGTTTCAAAAGGCTTGGGCGTCCGCTGCAGCGCTAGCACTGGCTTCACCGTGAGTGGACGCAAGCTGCTCAGGCTTTCGATGCGATGCTGCAAGACATTGACCATAGCGACTCCCGGGTTGGATAGCTGCAGGCTAGGGCGCCAGCACCACGGCGTATGTGCGCTATCGAACCCAAGGCATCAAGTCGCGTCTTTGTCGCCGTCCAGCGCCCTGGGCGGCACGGTGTCTTGCGCTGCGCTGCTGGACGCGTTTGGGCTGCGCTCGCGTACCCCGGAGAAGAAGGCGATGCCGCCCGGTCCCAGGCGTTTGGCTTGGTACATCGCTTGGTCGGCACAGGCGATCAGTTGGTCGGCGGTTTCGGCATCGCGCGGATAGATGCTGATGCCTATGCTGGCGCTCAGATCGGCCCAGTCTGTATGGCTCAGGCGAGCGGACTGCAGCGCTGTTCTGAGTTTTTCGCCGATCTGCCAGGCATCGTCGATCTGGGCCAAGTCGTCCAGCAAGACCAGGAATTCATCGCCGCCGCGGCGGCTGACCGTGTCCGACTGTCGCACCGCCGACAGCAAGCAGTGCGCCACCAACTGCAGCACCTGGTCGCCGACGGCATGGCCATGGCCGTCATTGATCTGCTTGAACTTGTCCAGGTCGACGAACAGCAAGGCCAGCTGTGTGCCCTGCCGCTTGGCGTGAGCGATGGCCTGCTCCAGCCGGTCAAAGGCCAAGGCGCGGTTGGCCAGTTGCGTCAGGGGGTCCAGGCCGGCAATGCGTGCGGCCTCATCCAGCGCTTGCAGAGCCGATTGGCTGTCTCTTTGCGCATCCAGGGCGGTCAGCGTCAAGAGCTCATTCGCTTCCAGCAGCAGCACGCTTTGATTGCGATCGAGAAAGCTCTCGGCCCGCACCACCTCTTGCAAGAGCCGACCGAGCACGCGCCGCATCGTCTCGACCCGCTGGGTGACGCGGGCCAAGTCGAGCGCAGCACTGTCGACGGAGGGCGCGGGGGCGGGGTCCTGCACGGTGTCTGGCTTTCGAGGGGCAGGGCTTCAGAGCTTTGCTGCCTTGAGGCGAGGCCGGCCGCCCAGCAAGCCTTCTTGATCGGCCAGGCAGTCGCCGATCTGCAGGCCCGCATCGGTGATGTGGAACTCGCGCAGCTCATCGGCATGAGCGCTGGCTCGCAACTTGACCACGGCCAACATGCGGCGCAAGCGGCTGTCGATTTCGATATAGCGCTGCACGATGATGGCGTCGGTGAGAAAGGCCGTGCCATAAGGGCTGAAGCGCAGATCGGTGTAGCGGTCCTCCAGTTCGGAGGTCATCAGAATCGTCACCCCAGCGCCGGCCATCGCCGTCACCAAGCGCGCGAGCGACTCGCGAAAGTCATCGCGGAAAGTGGGCGCAATCGACAACTCAAAACCCGACAGGGAGTCGATCACCACACGGCTGGCGCCCAGGCGGGCAATCTCGGCCAGCAGCAGACTGATCACCTCGTCGATGGAGAGATCCGGGGCGCGGCTGTCGACCAGGCCGACCTGACCGCTGTCCACCAGATCGGCAATGACGCGGTTCTGCAAGTGCCGAGGGCGCTGCTCAAAAGCCGCCAAGACGCCGGTCTCGCCGCAACGTGCGCCCTCGGCCAGAAAGGCGGCCGCCAGAATGCTTTTGCCCGAGCCCGAGGGGCCGGCCACCAGCAGCGAATAGCCACGCGGCAAGCCGCCGCCCAGCATCTCGTCCAGCTTGGGCACGCCGAGCAAAAGCCTCGAATTGGCCGGCCAACGCCGTTCGCTTTCATCGGCTGCACTTGGGATGTTGGCTGGCAGTGGAGTCGGGATGTTCGCCGGCGGCGCGAACACCTGAATGCCGCGACTGCTGATGCGAAAGGTGTGCAAACCAGGCAGCGTGGGCTGGCCGCGCATTTTCAGCACCTCGATCTTGCGCACCATGGAATTGCGTTGCACGCTTTGGCGCATCCAGATCAGACCGTCCGCCACGGTGAAGACCGGGTTGGTTTCGGTCTCCTTGAAATACTCGCCAATCAAGAAGGTGGTGGCTTGCCAGTTCGTCATCATCATGCCGAGTTGCTGGACGAATTGCTGCAGGCGCGTCTGCGGCGTGGTGTTGCCTTCGCTGGCGATCATCACCGAGCAAAACGAGTCCACCACCACCAGGCCCGGCTCGTAGGCGGCCACCGCCTCACCGATACGGGCCAGCACGCGGTCAAGATCGCCGCTGGCGGCGTCTTCCGACACATTGATGAAGCGCACCGAGTCATTGATTTGGCGGTTGTCGAAGAACTCGAACTGCTGCTGGTAGCGCAGCATCTTGATCGGCGGCTCTCCCAGCACCGTGAAATAGAGCGCTGGCCGTTGCGGTGTGGCGAGAGCAAACATGATTTGATGCGCCAAGGTGGTCTTGCCGCAGCCGGGCTGGCCGGCAATCAGGTTGAAGGAGAACTCGGGCAGACCGCCGCCTAAAATTTGGTCGAGGCCGGGTACGCCGGTGTGCAAGGGGCGAATGGTGACTTTGCTTGTCATTGCGGGTCTTCCTGTGCGGCCGAGCCGCTTAAGAAAATAAGCCAGGGGCTGCGCAGCAAGCGTTCGGTGAGCGGGCGCCCGACGAGCTTGGTGAGCAACTCACAAAAGGTCTGCAGCATCAGACAGACGGCCGCCTGCGCCTCAGCGCGGGGCTGCAGGGCGATCAGGGGGCGCAACACCACCCAGCTGAATTCCAGCGGCAGTTGACGCTCGCCAGCGCCCAGCCAGGGCAGGCTTTTGACGCACTGGTGCAAGCTGCGCGAAAACAAGGCCGCGACGCCGCGCTGCCCGACGATAGGGACCAAGATGCGATCAATCTCCAGGCAGACCTTGCCGAACAGCGCAGCCAGCTGCGCCGAGTCGGCCGCAGCCTCCAGGTACTCGGGCAGAAAAGCGAGCGTTTGAGGGCGGTGTGGAGGGGTCATGGTCGATGTTTGGGGCGGTCATCAAGGTCTCTCAAAAAGCAGGCCAGCGGGCATGTTCAGCCCCGCCTTGGGAATGACCGTAACGGCGAATCGACGCGGAGTCTGTACGTTGGCGCACATAAGCCAGCTGTCGGCCTTGTCTGACAGCGCAAGGCGGCGCACGCCCACAACAAAGCGTGGATGGAAAGCTTAGGCTGCAGGGGTATCCACCCATTGATGAGGACCTGTCATGCGCAGCTTGAACCCCCTGAGTTCTTTCAAGGCTTCGGCCAAATTTCCGGCCGGACTACCGTCCATGCGAATCTTGGCCGCGGCCATCGTCGCCATGAGCTTGGCGGCATGCAGCAAAGAAGCCGAGCCGCCGCGCAGCGCCGGCGAAAAGCTGGACGAAGGCATCGCCAAAGTCGAGCGCCAGGGCGAGCAGATGAAGGCTGAGGTGCAGCGCGGTGCCGAAGACGCGCGCCAAGCTGCCAGCGAGGCCGCCCATGAACTCAAGAGTGCCTCGCTGGAAGCGCGAGAACAACTGGGGTCCGACCTCAGCGACGCCGGCCTCGTCACCACCATCAAGGCCAAGCTTGCGGCCGACACCTTGATGACCGTGTCCAGCATCAATGTCGACGCCAGCCAAGGGCGGGTGACGCTGCGCGGTTCGGTGGCGGATGCGGGGGCTGTGGCACGGGCCCGCCAGATCGCCAGCGCGGTCAAAGGCGTGACGGCGGTTGACAACCAGTTGATGGTGGCCAAAAAGACCTGAGCGAAGACGTGCTTGTGTCGGGGGCGTCCTACAGCGCAAGGCGTTCCTGGCTGATGGGCTAGCGCTGAGTTTCGGCGCAATCTGCCATCAGCAAAGTCCCGCAGTCTTGTGGGACGGCCAGGATGAGCAGCCAAGCCTGCACAGCCTTCGACCAAGGAGATGGACGTGAGGGAGCTGGGTCACAAAGACGACGGGTCGGAGATGCCAAGCAGCGGCTTGGGTCGGGTGAGGCGCGCCCTGGCCCGTTTTGCCGAGCCGGCGGAGCAGGTTCTGTGGGTTGACTCGCTGGAGATGGAACACCTCGGCATGGAGTCGGCCAACCCCAGTTTCATGGGGCCGGGCGAATTCAGTGGCACCGACGCCAGCGATGCGAGCGACCTGGCCCTGTCTATGACCCGCGATTCACAGGAGCCAGCATGAGTGCGATGGCGATGGGCGCGCGACGAAGGGCCGCAGGCTCGGTGAGAGCGTCCGAGCGCCGCCACGCCAAAAAGACCTCGGCGTGGTCCGGCAAGCTCGGGCAATGCCTGGCGCTACTACTGTGTCTGGCCTTGCTCTTGAGTCTGCAGCGTGTGCTGCTCCAGGGCGTGGCCCAGGCCGATCAGCGCCGCAGCATTTTGGCGACGCAAGTGCCCCAGGCCAAGCAATGCCTCAGCTTGGCAGGTGGGGGGGCGCAAGAGCGTTGCCTGCTGGCCATGAACGCTGCCGCAAGACGAGCGGCCGAGGCCTCACCCACGCTGAACGCAGGCGCGCCCTGAGGCCCGCCCAAAGGTCCCCCCATTGATCGCCATCCTGGCTTCTACCGCTTTCTCACAAGGAGACTTCCATGAAGATTCATTTCCGCCCGGCCGCTCCGCTTTGCGGCGTGTTCTTGTTGACTGCGCTGCTGGGCAGCGCACCCGCCTTGGCCCAAACCCAGGCTGCCGATCAAATGGCGCGTTACAAGCAAGAGTTGGCGGATTGCCAAAGTGGCCGATCTTCGCAAGCGCGGCCGACCTGTGAGCGTGAAGCGCGCGCTGCTTTTGCTCAAGCCAGAAAAGGCGATCTGGACGATGGCCCGGCAGCCTACGCCCGCAATGCGCATGAACGCTGCATGAGCCTGCCTTCACCCGAACGTTATGAATGCGTGGCGCGCATGCAGGGCCAAGGCAGCCAAAGCGGCAGCGTGTCCGGCGGTGGCATTGCCCGCGAACTGCGCAGCACGGTGCCGGACAAGGTAGGGCAATAGAGCCATCCTGGCGAGATGGCGGCCATGGCCCCAAGGGATGTGCCCAAGCCCGCACCGCAGCAAAGCCTCAGTGATGCGGCCGCTTGTCAGCTGGACTCCGAAGGGCGCTTGCAGCTCTCGGGCCGCTGGACGGCCTTGGGCCTGGGGGATGTGATGACGCCGCTGTCGCAACAGGCAAGCCCCTCGGGTCAGCCGCTGCAAGTCGAGGCCAGTCAGATCCTGGCCTTAGACACGGTGGGCGCCTGGGCGCTGCAAAAGCTGCTCTTGCGCCTGGGGGCGCAGGACGCCCCGGCGCCGCTGATCGGCCTGCCCACCGGCTTTGCGCGTTTGCTGAGCGAGGTGGCGGACCAGCTGGCGCCGCAGCCGCAAATCAAGCCTATCGCCGCTACTGTTCCGAAGCGCGTGGAAGCCTTGGGACGCTACGTCAGCCAGCACTTGGCAGGCTTGCTGGACCAAGCGCATCAAATGCTCAGCTTCATCGGCGAGTGCACCCAGGTCTTGTTGCAAAGCGTCGCGCATCCCGGCCGCTGGCGCTGGCGGGCCTGTCTGTTCAATCTGCGCAGCGCCGGCTTTGATGCCTTGCCCATCGTCGGACTGCTGTCTTTTCTGCTGGGCCTGGTGGTGGCCTATCAAGGCGCCAGTCAGTTGCGCCAATACGGCGCCAATATCTTTGTGGCGGATCTGGTTGGCCTGTCCATGCTGCGGGAGTTTGCCCCTTTGATCACGGCCATCATCGTGGCCGGCCGCTCCGGCTCGGCCTACACCGCGCAGATTGGCACCATGGCCGTCACCGAGGAGATCGACGCCATGCGCACCCTGGGCTTGGTGCCGATCGAGTTGCTGGTCTTGCCCAAGCTGATTGCGCTTTTGATCGCCTTGCCCTTGTTGACCGTCTTTGCCGATGTGCTGGGCGTGATGGGCGGCATGCTGATGGCGACGGTGCAGCTGGAGGTCAGCGTCACCGAGTTTGCCGAGCGCTTCGTCAAGGCCGTCTCGGTGACCAGTTATCTGCTTGGCCTTGGCAAGGCGCCCGTGTTTGCCGCCATCATCGTGGTGGTGGGCTGTTTCCAAGGTTTTCAGACCCGCGGCGGCGCTGACAGCGTGGGGCAGCACACCACCCGCAGCGTGGTGCAGTCCATCTTCGCGGTCATCGTGGCCGACGCCTTGTTCTCGGTGGCCTTCAGCGCCCTCGATCTATGAACACACTTGCCCCGGCCAAGCCGCCCGCCGACGAGTGGGTGATCGAGTTGGCCCATATCAACACCAGCTTTGGCAGCCACCGAGTGCATGAAGACGTGAGCTTGCAGGTGAAGCGTGCCGAAATCTTTGCCCTGATTGGCGGCAGCGGCTCGGGCAAATCGACCCTGCTGCGCGAGATGATCTTGTTGCACAAACCCGACAGCGGCACGCTGCGGGTGTTGGGCAGCGATCTGCTGGATATCAGCGATGTCGATGCGCTGAAGCTGCGGCGGCGCTGGGGGGTGATGTTCCAGCATGGCGGCTTGTTCAGTGCCCTGACGGTGAAGGAGAACATCGGTCTGCCCTTTCGCGAGCACACCGATTTGGACGATGCGCTGATCGATGAGCTGGCCGCCTGGAAGCTGAGCTTGACGGGCTTGAGCCCGGATGTGGGCGACAAGTACCCGGCTGAGTTGAGCGGAGGCATGCTCAAGCGCGCCAGCTTGGCGCGCGCCATGGCGCTGGACCCGGAGCTCTTGTTTCTGGATGAGCCGACCGCAGGCCTGGACCCGGTCAGTGCGGCCGGGGTTGATGACTTGGTGCTCAAGCTGCGCGAGCTCTTGGGCCTGAGCATTGTGATGATCACGCATGACCTGGATCTGCTTTGGCAGGTGGCCGACCGGGTGGCCGTGCTGGCCGACGGCAAGGTGCAGGGCGTGGGCTCGATGAAGGAGCTGGCCGGCATGGACACACCGGCGGTGCATCAATTCTTCTCGGGCAAGCGCGGCCGTCAAGCTATGACTCAAGCTCAGACCACTGACCAGAATGAGTCCATCGGGAGCAGGCCATCGAAACCAAAGTGAACTACACCCTGGTCGGTGGCTTTGTGCTGCTGCTGGGCGCGGCGCTGATCGCGGGCGTGCTGTGGCTGGCCTCGGGCGGTGCCTGGGCGAAACGGCAAGACCTCTATCTTTCGGTGATGGAGGAGTCGGTGGCGGGCCTCAACCTGAATGCGCCGGTCAAATACATGGGCGTGAATGTGGGCAAGGTGCAGGCCATCAGCTTGGCGCCGGCCAACCCCAAGCGGGTGCGTCTGCTGTTTGCGATTGATCGCGGCACGCCGGTGCGGCGGGACACCGTGGCTGTCCTCAAGACCCATGGCCTGACCGGCATTGCCTATGTGGAGTTGGACGGGGGCGCGGCGGCCTCGCCAGCCTTGCAGGCCGTGCCGCCTGAGCGGTATCCGCAGATTCGCAGCAAGCCTTCGCTGAGCGCGCGATTGGAAGAGATGCTCAGCACCGTGCTCGGCAAGCTGGACAGCAGTTCCACGCAATTGAACGCCTTGCTCAGTCCGCAAAACCAGCGTGCCTTTAGTGCCACCTTGGGCGATATTGCCTTGCTCAGCCACACGCTGGCAGAACGTCGCCAAACCATAGATGCTGGTCTGCGCAGCGCGGCGCAGACTTTTGACAACAGCGCGGCCGTGTCCGAGCAGTTACGGCGTCAGGCGGGGCCGCTGATCGCTCGCATGGACCGTGCCGCGCAAGCGCTGGAGCAGATGGGCATCGACACCGCGCAGGCCAGCAGCAGCGCTGGCCGCACCGTGAGCGAGGTCGGCAGCGATGTGAAGCGCTTCACCGCCACGGCGCTGCCGGATCTGCAGCAACTGATGGGCGAGCTGGCGGTGCTGGCGGTGTCGCTGCGGCGCTTGAGTGAGCAACTGGAGCGCAACCCCAGCGGCTTGGTCTTTGGCCAGGGCCTCGCACCCAACGGGCCTGGCGAAAGGCAAGAGCAGCAAGAGCAGCAACAGGCGCCGCCTGCCGAGAAAACCCATCGCCTGCGAGAAACCCCATGAATTCAATCCCGTTCGCAAAGGCTTGCCGCACGGTTTGCGGGGCCTCGCTGCTGGCGCTGGGCGCTTGCGGCAGCTTGCTCCCGACGCCGCCGCTACCACCCGCTCTGCATCTTTTGAGTGCCGCGCCCTTGGCAAAGCGGCAGCAGCTCGCAGCACCCAGGCCGGCCGGATTGCCCAGCTTGCACATCAATGCGGCGCAGTCGGCGGCGGGCTATGACAGCCGGCGCATCATTTATTTGCGTGAGCCGAATCGCCTGGACTATTACGCCCGGCATGAGTGGGTGGATACGCCGGCGCGCATGTTGGCGCCGCTGTTGCTGGCGGCCATGGAGGCGAGCGGGCGCTATCGGGTGGTGATGGCGGCGCCCAGCGCGGCCTTGGCCGAGTACAGCCTGGACAGCGAAGTGATTCGCCTGCAGCAGGACTTTTCCCAGTCGCCCAGCCAAGTCCTGCTGGTACTGCGCCTGAGCTTGATGGAGCGGCAGAGCCGCCGTGTGCTGGTCAGTCGGGTGTTTGAGTCGCGTTGCGCTGCAGCCAGCGAGGACGCTGCGGGCGGGGTGAACGCCGCGGCAGTGGCCCTGACGCAGATTCTGAACGAGCTGGCGGATGCGACGGACTTTGCGCCGCTGCCTTCATCAAGCCCTAGGCCCTGAGTCCCTAAGCCCTTAGAGCCTCACCTTGGGCCATGGCCTTGGCGGGGCTGTCCAATCGCTGCTCCAAGCGCCCGCGGTCCAGCACGGCGATGCGGCCGCGGCGGTAGCTGATCAAGCCGGCCTGGCTCAGCTTCAGCGCTGCAGCGGTGACGCCTTCGCGGCGCACCCCGAGCAGATTGGCCAGCAACTCTTGGGTCATCATCAAGGCCTGCGAGGACTGTCGGTCCAGGCCCATCAGCAAGCGGCGGCACAGCAGTTGATCGATGGAGTGATAGCGATTGCAGACGGCGGTTTGAGCCATCTGCGCCATCAAGCTTTGGGTATAGCGCAGCAGCATGGACTGGATGGCCCCTGGGCGACTGATCTCCTGCTGCACACGCTGCGCCGGCATGCGTAAGCCCAGACCGGCGCTTTGCACCACCGAGCGGCTGGGGGTGGCGTTGCCGCCCATGAACAGTGCGACCCCCACCAAGCCGTCGCGGCCCACCACGGCGATTTCGCTGGAGGCGCCGTCCAGCGTCAGATACAGCAGGGAGACGATCGCAGTGGTCGGGAAATAGACGTAAGGGGCGGTGCTGCCGGACTCGCACAAGACCTGGCCCAGATGGAGTTCAACCGGCTCCAGGGCAGCGGCCCAGCGGGCCAGATCGTCTTCGGGCAGGGCGGCGAGCAGCTGGTTGTCGCGCGGCTCGCAGAGCAGGGCAGGGCGGGATTTCATGGCGGCTCCAGAGCAGATGGGGAGCGCCTATCTTTGAATGGCCGGCCTCGGCCCACCATCAGCCAGGGGCTGAAGTGCCTGTCAACTCTGTCCTACACGCACGCCGCTTCGCCTTGGCCCTGCATCAAGAGGCCAAGGCCTTGGGCAGCAGTCGTTCGTATTCTTGTTTGACCACCGCATAGCATTCGCAGCTGCGGCGCTCCAGGCCCGGACGATCCAGCACCGAGATATGCCCGCGGGCATAGCGGATCAAGCCGGCCTGCTGCAGCTTGAGCGCGCACTCGGTGACGCCTTCGCGGCGCACACCCAGCATATTGGCGATCAACTCCTGCGTCATTTGCAGCTCATGGTTGGGCAGCCGGTCCAGGCTGAGCAGCAACCAGCGGCACAGTTGTTGGTCCAGCGAATGGTGACGGTTGCAGACCGCGGTTTGCGACATCTGGGTGATCAGCGCCTGGGTGTAGCGCAGCAGCAAATGCATCACCGGGCCAGAGCGGGCGAACTCTTCTTTGATCACCTCGGACTTCAGCCGCAAGCCCTTGCCGGCACTTTGGACCACGGCGCGGCTGGGCGTGGAGTCGCCGCCCATGAAGAGCGAGATGCCCACCAGGCCTTCGAAGCCCACCACGGCGATCTCCGCCGAGGCGCCGTTTTGCATCACATAGAGCAAGGAGACGATGGCACTGGTGGGGAAATAGACATGGCTCAGGGTGCTGCCCGGTTCATACAGCACCAAGCCCAAGGGCAAATCCACGCTTTCAAAGTGCGGTTGCAGGCGCAGCCATTCCGGCTCGGGCAAGGCGTCCAGCAATTGGTTCTGACGGGCGAGGCTGGGCTGCATCAAGACACTTTCCAAAACGGAGGACATCAAACAAGGACACCCAGTAACGAGGAGTCCGCATGGATGTTCCTGAGCATGCGTGTGAGCCCAGTGTAGAGCGGACAAGCCGCGCTGTCCTGTGCGTTGGCGAACATAGGGGTGAGCTGTAGGCCTTGTCCGACATGCGCTTGCGCGCTCTGCCGATGGTGGGGTTGGGGTCTGCTGCGCATCATGGCGGCATCACTTGAACGCAAATGCTGCGCAGCACTTCTGCTGCCGATGGTGTCAAGCGAAGCACATCGGAGTCGCAATGAATGACACCCCCATGAACACCCGCCCGCTACCTCAGGCTGCGGCCCTTTTGTCCCTTGGCTTGCTGGCGAGCGTGGTCATGCTACTGCCCGCTTGTGCCAGCAGTTATGGCGAGCCTTCGGCGCCAACGACCGCGCAGATGGCGGTGGGCAAGGCCGCTGTGGACCGGGCTGACGCTGCGGCTGTGGCTGATGCGCCGATGGAGATGGCCGCCGCTCGCCAAAAGCTCGCCCAGGCTCAAACCGCGTTCACCAACAAGGACTTCGCGCTGGCGCGTCAATTGGCCGAGCAGGCCGAGGCCGACGCGGGATTTGCCGAAAGCCAGGCGCGTTCACTGCGATCGACGCGCGCCCTGGCCGAGGTGCGCGAAGGTTTGCGTCAGCTGCGTATTGAAGCGGCGCGCCCTTGATTGAGGCCGTGCCGGTCTTTCGTTCCCATTTCAAAAAAAGGCTCATGCCATGAATCCCATCTCTGCTTTTCACCGCTTTCCCAAGACTTCTCTCGCGCTCGCTGTGAGCTTGATCCTGGGCGCTTGCGCCAGCCCGCCATCGCCTCCTTCTGCCGCCTTGCTGCAAGCGCGTCAAACGGTGCATGGCGCCGAGGGCGATCCGCTGGTGCGCAGTCATGCACCCTTGGAGCTGAAAAAGGCGGCCGACACCCTGAGCCGCGCCGATGCCTTGCAAGCCAAGGGCGAGGTCGGCCCCGAGCTGGACAGTGCCGCTTATGTGGCGAACCAGCAAGCCCGCACCGCCGTCTCGGTGGCTTTGGCGAAGAGCAATGAGGCGACCCTGATTGGCAGCAAGGACGAGCGCACCCGGGTGCTGGCCGAGCAACGCAGCCGCGATCTCGATCGCTCGCGGGCCCAAACCGGTGTGGCGCAACGGCGTGCCAATGAGGCGGAAATGAGCTCGGCCATGGCCGTGGCCACGGCTGCGGGGGCCAAGGCCGAGACCGCTCAGATGCAGGGTCAGCTGCGCAGCCAGCAGGCCGAGTTGGACGCCTTGCAGGCGCAAAAAACCGAACGCGGCATGTTGCTGACCTTGGGTGACGTCCTGTTTGAGCTGGGTCGCGCCGAGATCAAGCCCGCGGCGCAACAGTCCTTGCGCAAGCTGGCCGAGTTCTTGCGCCAGCACCCGCAGCGCCAGGTCTTGATTGAAGGCTATACCGACAACGTCGGTGGCAGCGCGATGAACGACGGTTTGTCGCTGCGCCGAGCCGATGCGGTGAAGGCGGCGCTGCTGGCTTCGGGTGAGGATTTGATCGCTTCGCGTATTGCCACCATCGGCCATGGGGAGCGCTTCCCGGTGGCCGACAACGGCAACGCCAGCAACCGGGCCTTGAACCGCCGTGTTGAGGTCTATGTCTCCGAAGATGGGCAACAGGTGCGCCCGCGCAGCTGAAGCCTAAGGGAGGCATCATGCGAGCCAAAACAAGCGGCTCCGGCTGCAGCTGGAGTACCTCGTCCTTCGGTGACAGCGCCGATTCCTCGCCGGGGGAGTTGCAAGCGCTGGGTGAACATTTGGGCCTGTGCCGCGTTGCGCACGGCCGCATTTTTCGATTGCACTGCGCGGTCGATCGTCTGCATGGTTTTGTTGCGCCGCGCTTCGTCACCAGCCTGATGTTGATGCTGCTCTTGATGGCGGCGCTCAGCTTTGCGCTGGCTTGAATGATGGCTGCCTGCGAGTTGCAGCAGCTGCTGCCTGAGGCCTCGCCCTTTCTGTGCGAGATTCTCAGCGCGCAGCAGGGCGCTTTGCAGCCGCCGATCCGTGCCGAGATCTTCGGCCAGCAGCGCTTCGCGCAGCATGGCCGCAGCCTCGGGCTGACGCACAGCGCCGAACGCTCCAGCGTGCTGGCGGCGAGTTTCTTTCCGCGCCTGCGCAGCAATATCCAAGCCTTGCGCCAGGCGCATCGCTACATCGGCGAGCGCGCCAAGAGCGGCTATGACATCAGCCCAGCCGCCGAGTGGCTGCTCGACAACTTTCACCTGATCGAGGCCCAGCTCAAGGAAGTGCATGAGGGTTTGCCGCGCAGCTACTTCCGTGCGCTGCCGGTCCTATTGGCCGAGCCGCTGGCCGGTCTGCCGCGCATCTACGGCGTGGCCTGGGCTTTTGTGGCGCATACCGATGGTGCGTTTGATGAAGAGCTGCTCTTGCAGTTTTTGTCCGCCTACCAAGAGTCGCGCGAACTCAGTCTCAGCGAGATTTGGGCCTTGCCCACGACCTTGCGCGTGGTCCTGGTGGAAAACCTGCGCCGTCTGGCCGAACGGGTGGCCAGCAACAAAGCGGCGCGCGAGGTCGCCAATCTTTGCTTCGACCGATTTGACAGTTTTGAGCGCGAGGACTTGCAGCAACTGCTGGCGCTGCTGACCCGCTGCGGCGTGGCGCGGGTGTTTTTGGCGCAAATGGCACAGCGCCTGCAAGACCACCGCTTGACCGGCGGCAGCCTGGACGACAACTGGCGGGCCGCCTGGCTGATCGAGGCTTTGCCCGACCTGGCGGCGGCGCAGTCGCAGCACACGGCCGACCAAACCGCCGACAACCTCAGCGTCAGCAATGCGCTGAGCAGTTTGCGGGCGATTGGGGATGCTGATTGGCCCGACATCGTGGCGCGCGGCAGCAGCTTGATGCGCTTGATGATGAGTGCGCCCAGCTTTGCAGCCGAGCATATGCTCACGCGCGACCAAAGCCTGCACGCGATTGAGCACTTGGCCCAGCGCAGCGGCCACAGCGAGGTGGCGGTGGCGCAGGCCTTGTTGAGCTTGATGCATGCCGGCAGCGAGACCGATGCGCGCTATTGGCTCAGCGGGGCCGGCCGACCCACGCTGGTGGCCGCTGTTGGCCTGCCGCGCCGCGCTGCGCTGCTGGAAGCACTGGGCGCCACGCTGCGCCGCTGGGGGCGGCCGCTGGCTTTGCCGCTCTATCTAACGGCCCTATTGGGCGGCAGCTTGTGGCTGGTGGCCGCGCTGCTGCCGGCCAGCGCCTGGAACTTCGCTGCGGGCTCGCTGCTGCTGTCTGTGCTGATGTTCTTCCCGGCCTCGGAGGCGGTGGTGGCGGTCATCAACCGCTTGATCAGCGAGTCGGCCCGGCCCAGCTTGTTGCCGCGCTTGGCGCTGGCGCAAGGCATCCCGGCCGAGCACCGGGTGATGGTGGTGATCCCGGCGCTGCTGAGCGGCCCGGCCGTCGTTACGGAATTGGTGCATCGCCTGCATCTGCACTATCTGGCCAATCCGGAGTCGCAAGCGCAGTTCGCCTTGCTGAGCGACTGGCGCGACGCTGCCACGCCTGATTTGCCGGATGACCTGGCCCTGTTGAACCTGGCCAGCGCGCAACTGGCCGCGCTCAATCTGCAGCATGCCGTTGCCCCGGACGAGAGCCCGGTCCCTTGGCTGCGCTTTCTGCTCTTGCACCGTGGGCGAGTTTTCAGCCCCAGCGAACAGGCCTGGATGGGCTGGGAGCGCAAGCGCGGCAAGCTGGAGCAATTGATCCGGCTCTTGGCCGAGCCGGGCGATGATTTCAGCGTCTCGCCCTTTATCGCCTTGGGGCCAATTTCCCAGCCGATGCCGGGGCTGCGCTACCTCCTCACCTTGGATAGCGACACTCAACTGCCGCCCGGGCGACTGCGAGAACTGGTGGGCGTTGCGGCTCACCCTGGCAACCAAGCCCGTCTGGACCCCAGCGGGCGTTTTGTCGTGCAGGGCTATGGCATCTTGCAGCCGCGCGTGGTGACGCCGCTGCCCGCGCCCAAGGACTTCACCCTCTATCACTGGTTCTTCGCCGGCCAATGCGGCATCGACCCCTACAGCGCCGCCAGCTCCGAGGTCTACCAAGACCTGTTTGACGAAGGTAGCTTCAGCGGCAAGGGCCTGCTGCAGATCGAGGCCATGTATGCGGTGCTGAACGCTCGTCTGCCCGAGGGACAGATCCTGAGCCACGATCTGCTGGAGGGCGCGCTGGCACGCTGCGCGGCGGTCAGCGACATCACTCTGGTGGAGGACGCACCTTTTCATGCCGAGGTGGCCGCCTCGCGGGTGCATCGCTGGATACGGGGCGATTGGCAGTTATTGCCAATTCTCTTGCAGCCCTGGCGCAACCCCTTTCCGGCCGTCAGTCGCTGGAAGATGCTGGACAACTTGCGTCGCTCGCTGGTCGCGCCTATGTCGGTGGGCTTGCTGGTTTTGTCCTTGGCAGGTCTGGGCGGCTCCCCCTGGGCGGCCTTGGGCCTGGTGGCTGCGGCGCTGGCGGCTGGGCCCTTGCTGGGCGCGCTGGCTGGCTTTGCGCCCAGCCGAGACGATCTGGCCTTGCGCCACTTTTATGCGCGAGCCGCGGCTGATTTGTTGCGAGCCCTGCTGAGCGGGCTGTGGTTGCTGGGCCAACTTTTGCAGCAAGCCTGGATGGCGCTGGACGCCGTGGGGCGGGCGCTGTACCGCCAGTTCATCAGCCGCCGCCTGCTGCTGCAATGGACCACGGCCGCTGCCGCCCAGGCGGCGGCCAAGACCCGCTGGCCTGCGGTGCTACGCCAGCAATGGCCGGCGCCACTGTTGGCGCTGCTGCTGTTTGCTGGCTTTGCCTTGTTAGGAGGGATGCAGGCGGCCAGCGGCAGCGCCTGGCTGGCAGGAACGCTGTGCCTGGCGTGGTGCCTGGCGCCGCTGTGCAGCTGGTGGGTCAGCCGGCCGAATCCCGCCTGTGAGCAGCCGGTCTTGCAGGCGGAAGACCGCGCCTATTTGCTGGGCATTGCCCGCGACACCTGGCGTTTCTTTGAGCGCTGCGTGGGGCCTGAGGACCGCCATCTGCCGCCCGACAATCTGCAGCAAGACCCACAGGACATGTTGGCGCACCGCACCTCGCCGACCAATATGGGCTTGTATCTGCTGAGCTGCGTCTGCGCCCGCGAGTTCGGCTGGATCGGCAGCCAGGAGCTCTTGAGTCGCCTAGAGGCCACGCGCAGCAGCATGGCCGAGCTGGAACGCCATCGAGGCCATTTCCTCAACTGGTACGACACCGAGCGCGGCGAGGCCTTGCTGCCCCGCTATGTTTCAACGGTGGACAGCGGCAATCTCTGCGGGCACCTACTGGCCGTGGCCCAGGCTTGTCGTGCATGGGCGCTTGTGGGGGCGATGCCGCTTGAGAGGGCTGATCGGAACGCCAGCACTCAAGCCCAGCAACTGGCGCATGAACGCTTGGCGCCATTGCTTGCGCAGCGTTGTGGCGGCTCAGCAGCCCTGCGCAGTCAGCTGCACTGGTGCTTGGCCGATCTGCGGGCGACGCGTCGCTCGGCCGCGCTGGACGAGCAAGCGCGCCTGAGCCAGGACCCGGCGGCGACTGCGGAGCGCCTGCTGGCCTTGGCATCAAGTTTTGAGGCCTGGGTGGCCGAGGCGGGATTTAACTTCCTCTATCACCCGAAGCGGCATCTCTTTCACATTGGCTACCGAGTGGCCGAGCAGCAGCTGGACTCGGGCTTCTACGATTTGCTGGCCTCAGAGTCACGCCTGACCAGCTTGCTAGCGATCGCCAAGGGCGATGTGCCCGTGCGGCACTGGGGCGCGCTGGGCCGGCCATTTTTTGCGGTGGGCACGGCGGCCGGCCTGCGCTCCTGGTCGGGCTCAATGTTCGAGTACCTGATGCCCAGCCTGGTCTTGGACGAGCCCCATGGCAGCGTCTTGCGCGAGGCCTGCTTGGCGGCGCTGCAGGAGCAGATGGTGTATGCCGCGCAGAATCAGACGCCCTGGGGCATTTCGGAATCGGCCTATGCCGGACGTGACTTCACGCTGGCCTATCAATACGCACCGCAAGGGGTGCCGCGTCTGGCCTTGCGCCGCACGCCCAGCGATGAGTTGGTGATCGCGCCCTATGCCACCGCCCTGGCGGCTTTGATCGCGCCGCAAGCGGCCTGCCGCAACTTCGCGGCCATGGAGGCCCTGGGCTTGAGTGGGGAGGGTGGCGCCAGTTCCGTGGTCAGAGGCCGTTATGGTTTCATTGAGGCCTTGGACTTTTCTCCTGCGCGCCAGGCGGCCAAGTCTCGCTTCACGCCGGTGGTGACCCTGATGGCCCACCACCAGGGCATGAGCATCGTGGCTTTGGCCAATGTCTTGCTTGGCGGCCCAGCGCAGCGCTGGGGCATGGCGCCGCCGCCGATGGAGGCGGTGGCCTCGCTGCTGCATGAACGGGCGCCGCGTGAGGTCTCGCTCTTGTTCGAGCCTCCGAGTGCGCTCGCCTTGCAGGCCCGCGAGGCGCGGCCGCCCAGCCTCTTGCGCGAGGTCTTGCCGGGGGCCACGGCGGTGGAGCCGACCCATTTGCTCTCCAATGGTCGCTACAGCGTTGCGCTGCGCGCCAATGGGGCGGGCTGGAGCCGCTGGGGCCGCATCGGCATCAACCGCTTTCGCGATGACGCGCTGCGCGATGCCTTGGGCTGCTTCTTCTATCTGCGCGGCCTGCACCAGCCGCAGTCGCCGCAGCTCTTGTCGCTCACCCAGCATCCGGCGCCCGATCCGGCGGCCCAGTACCGCAGCAGCTTTCATGCGGACCGGGTTTGTTTTGAGGCCAGTTGGCCGCAGCTGCAGGCGCAATGCACGGTCTGGGTCAGTCCTGAGGACGATATCGAGTTCCGCCAGGTCGAGTTGCGCAATCTGAGCGATGCGACGCTGGAGTTCGAATTGATCTCGGCTTTTGAAATGAGCTTGGCCGAACCGCGCGCCGACGAGGCCCATCCGGCCTTCTCAAACTTGTTTGTGCGGGCCGAATGGCGGGCATCCGAACAAGCGCTGCTGTTCGAGCGCAAGCCGCGCTTGGCTACCGAGCGCGGCGTCTTGGCCGCGCATTTTCTGGCCGATGGCGGTGAACATTTGCTGGGCCTGCGCTGCCAGACCGACCGGCAGCATTGGCTGGGCCGCAATCGAGCCACCCACCAGCCCTTGGCAGATTTTGAGGCCGCAGCGGATGCCGAGCCTGGCCGACAAGACACCGGCCTGGACCCGGTCTGTGCGCTGGCCGCGCGGGTACGCATCGCTGCGCAGGGCAAGGTCACACTGACCTTTGCGACCGCGGTGTCTGAGCAGGATGCGCGCCTCGACGCCATCATCGACAAATACCGCCAGGCCAGCCATGTGCAACGGGCCTCGCTGATGTCGGCCACGCTGACCGGCATTCGCCTGCGTACCCTGGGTCTCAGCGCCGAGAATCTGGTCGCTCTGCAGTTCATCAGTACCGCCTTGGTTTTGACGCTGAGCCGGCCTCAAAGTGCGGCCTGGGTGGGCGAAGGGCAGCGAGCCTTGCAAGGTGCCGGCGCGAAAGCGCATTTTGAAAGCACAGGCGGCGGCGCTTGCGATCGACGCCTGCTTTGGCGCTTCGGGGTGTCGGGCGACAAGCCCTTGATCTTGGTTTCGGCCGGTGTCTTGCAAGGCTTGGGTCTGCTGCGCACCTTGGCCAAGGCCTTGCGTGTGTGGGCCTGGGCCGGTGTGGCCTGCGATCTGGTCATCATCAATGCCGAGCCGAGCTCATACCTGATGGCGGTACAGCGCGAGTTGCTGGCCTTGCGCGAGCGTCACGAGGCGGAGAAGGCCGCCAGCTCTGCGGAGGGTCGTGAAACCAGCGGCCTGCATGTGCTGCGCGCCGAGACCTTGACCGAGCTTGAGTTGGCCACTCTGCGCAGCCTGGCCTGTTTGCGTCTGCATGCGGATGGCCGTCCCTTGGCGCACCATATCGATGATTGGCTTGCGCAGCATGAGCAGGCTTTGGATTTGCGCCAGCAGGCCTCCAGCAGCAGCTTGGGGCAGGACGGTTCAGCCCGCAAAGCACCTGCTGCTGAGCGGCCGCTGCCTGGCCAATTCAGCGGACAGTTTGGCGCAGCAGGAAGTGCGGCCGAAGGTGAGTTCCGTTTTGTCGTTGACGCACAGCATCGACCTTTGCGCCCCTGGGTCAATGTGCTGGCCAACAGCCATTTCGGCGCGCAGCTGTCAGAGGCTGGCGGTGGCTACAGCTGGGCCTTGAACAGCCGCATGAATCAGCTGACGCCCTGGTCCAATGATCCGGTGGCTGACCCGGCCGGCGAGTATTTTTTCCTGCAAGACCTGGCCACGCGCGCCAGCTGGAGCGTGGCTCCCGGCCCCTGGTGGGCGCCCGAGGCCGCTTATGAGGTGGTGCACGGCCAGGGCTATAGCGTCATCAAGCATCGGCGCGGCGATTTGGCGGTGACGGTGACTTGGTGCGTGGACGCGCTGAGCTCGGTCAAGCAGATTCAGCTTGACTTGGTCAACCACGGCAGTCGCAGCCTGTCGCTGCGGGTCGTCGGCATGGTGGAGTGGCTGATGGGCGCCAGCCGGGACTATCGCAGCACGGTGCTGACGGCAGCGCGGCCTTCGCGCGCCAGCGATCAGCGGCCCAATGTCTTGCTGGCCACCCAGCGGGAGCGCGCCCAAGGTTTTGGCGAGGGCAGCGCCTTTTTTGCCTTGCTGGCGCCGGCGGAAACACCTGGTCGCGACTTTGAATCGGTGGATTGGACCTGCGACCGCCGCGAGTTCTTCGACGCCCGAGGCCGCTTCGTCTTGCCCGACCATTTCGGCAAGCTGCAAGGCCTGGGTTTAGACCCCTGTGCGGCCTTGTCCATCCCCGTGCGTTTAGCGCCGGGGGCGAGTGCGCAGCGTGTTTTCCTACTCGGCTACGCCGCCAATCCGGAGGCAGCACGGCAGTTGGCTGAGCAAGCAGCCAGCGTCAGCGCGGCTCAGCGTTTGGCCGAAACCCGGGTCAGCTGGTCCCAGATCCTCGGCGCGACGCAGGTGGCAACACCTGACCCCTTGTTCGATGCGCTGGTGAATCGCTGGTTGCTCTACCAGGCGGTGGCCTGCCGGCTTTGGGCCAAGTCAGGCTTCTATCAGGCAGGCGGCGCCACCGGCTTTCGCGACCAGTTGCAAGACGCCATGGCTCTGAGTTGGGCCGCGCCGGACTTGCTGCGCCAGCAAATCGTCTTGTGCGCCTCGCGCCAGTTTGTGGAGGGCGATGTGCAGCACTGGTGGCATGCGCCCTCAGGCGCGGGCGTGCGTACCCATTTCTCCGATGACCTGCTCTGGCTGCCGCTGGCCTGCGCCCACTATTTGCGGTGCTGCGGTGATGCCAGCCTGTTGACGCAGACGGTGCCTTTCCTCGATGGCGCGGCCATTCCTGACGGCGCCGAAGACGCTTACTTCACCCCGACGCGCAGCCTCCTTGCGGCTTCGGTGTACGAGCATGCGGCCCGCAGCATTGACCACAGCCTGCGCGTCGGTCTGCATGGCCTGCCCTTGATGGGCAGTGGTGATTGGAACGACGGCATGAACCGAGTTGGCATCGAGGGGCGCGGCGAGTCGGTCTGGCTGGGCTGGTTTTTGTGCCGAGTGGTGGCGGACTTTGCCCCCTTGGCGCGCGAGCGCGGCGAGGCCGAGCGTGCGTCGCGTTGGGAGGCTGCTGCCGTGGCTTGGCGAGCCGCCTTGGCTGGCCCGGCCTGGGACGGCCAGTGGTTCAAGCGCGCCTTCTTCGACGACGGCGAGGCGCTGGGCAGCGGCCAGAACCCGGAAGCCCGTATTGATTTGATCGCCCAGGCCTGGAGTGTCTTGTCTGGGGCGGCGCCGCCTGCCTTGCAGCGCATTGCCATGGCTGCGGCGCAAACCCATTTAGTCGATGCCGAAGCCGGCCTGCTGCGCCTGTTGGACCCGCCCTTGCAACACGCGCTGCCCAGCGCCGGCTATATCCAGGCCTATCCGCCCGGCGTGCGCGAAAACGGCGGCCAGTACTCCCATGCCGGCGTCTGGGCGCTGATGGCTTGGGCGCAACTGGCGCAGCGCGATGCTGCCAGTGTGGGCGCGTCTGAGGGGGAGCCGTCCATGGAATCCGCCGGTGATGCGGTCTACCGTTATTTCAGCTATCTGAGCCCGGCGCATCGGTCCGCGCATGCGCGCCGGGGGCCGGTTTACGGCGCTGAGCCCTATGTGCTGGCCGGTGATGTTTATAGCCAGCCGCCCTATGTGGGGCGCGGCGGTTGGAGTTGGTACACCGGCGCGGCGGCCTGGTTGCACCGGGCGGCGCTGGAGTCTATGTTTGGCTTGCGTTTGGAGGCCCATCAGCTGGTATTCACGCCCTGCCTGCCTAGCCATTGGCCGCAGGCTGAGTTGACGCTGAGGCAGGCGGGCAGGGTGATGCATTTTGTGTTGCGGCGCTGCAGCGCGGCGCAGGCGCAGCAAGCTCAGTTGAGCGCCGCCGAGCCCGCACAAGTCTTGCTGCCGGGCCAGGCCTTGATCTGGCCCGAATTGCCAGCGCAGAGCCGCTTCCTCATCCCCTTGCTGGGCGCGGTGGCTCACGGTGCGGCGGGCTCTCCTCCTACAGCGCAAAGCGGTGCCCGCTGATGCCTCGAGCGGCGGCATTTTTCTACAGTGGCCTTGTCGTTTGGCATTTCTCGCTGAGCGCCTCCAACCGCAGGACGCCCCAATGACGCATCACAAAGAACACCGAGACCCCGCCCAGCGGCACCGCGAGGAAAGTTCGCCCATGGTCTTGGACGCGGTCGCCATCGAGGCGGCCCGTCATGGGGTGGAGCAGGGGGCGGTGACGCCGAGCTACGGGCCCTGGGCCGCCGAGATTGTTCAGCTGCTGAACGACTCGCTGGCCACCGAGTTGGTTTGCGTGCTGCGCTACAAGCGCCACCACTTTACGGCCCAGGGCCTGGCCTCGCCCAAGATTGCGGAGGAGTTTCTGGTCCATGCCAATGAAGAAGCGGGCCACGCCGATCGGCTGGCGCAACGCATCGTGCAGCTGGGCGGCGCCCCTGACTATTCACCGGTCACCTTGAGCACGCGCAGCCATGCGGCCTATGACCAGTCCGAAGACTTGAAGGACATGATCCGCGCCAATTTGGTGGCCGAGCGTGTGGCGATTGAGTGCTACAGCCAAATGATTGCCCTGATTGGCGACAAAGACAGCACCACCCGGCGCCTGCTTGAAAGCATCCTCGGCGATGAGCAAGCCCATGCCGAGGAACTGAAGGACTGGCTGGCGGCTTGAAGCCCGCCGTCGTCCCATTTCTGTTGAAGACCATCCCCAAGGAGAACCCACCATGAACCGAATCACTTCCCGTATCGCCAGTTCCACGCTGGCTGCTGTTGTCGGCGTCACCGCTTTGCTGCTGGCCACTGGCTGCGCCGTGACCCGCGGTCAGGAACCGCTGGGCGTCTATATCGACGACAGCGCCATCACCACGGCCGTCAAGGCCCGCTTTGTCGACAACCCCGATGTGGACGCCTCGGCCATCAGCGTCGAGACCATGAAGGGCACGGTCATGCTCTCAGGCTTCGCCAAGAGTCAAAAGGAAAAGGACACCGCACAGACCCTGACCTGGAAGATCAACGGCGTCAAGGCGGTCAAGAACGAGATCGCGGTTCGCCCTTGAGCCGGCATTGTTCACCCAACACCCTCACACACAGGAGAGCACCATGAACTGGGATCGCATCGAAGGCAACTGGAAGCAGTTGCAGGGCCGCGCTGTTGAACAGTGGGGCAAGCTGAGCCAAGACGACTTTGATGTGGTGGCGGGTCGCCGCGACATCTTGGCTGGCAAGATCCAGGAGCGTTATGGCTTGGCCAAAGAGGAGGCTGAAGCGCAGATCGGAGCCTGGCAGCGCTCCGCCACCGATGCATGGTTCAAGCCCGGGCCGTAATTTCGGGTTTGCGCAGCATCTGCTGCCTTGGCATGCCAAAGAAAACGCCAGCCCAACAGCTGGCGTTTTTCTATGTGTGCAAGTGCTCTGCTCTGCACTAGACTGGGCGGCACATTGGCAAAGCACTCACAGGTGCTGACACATGATGCGAGTGCATGGCAATGGGCGGAATCCATGGCTTGGCCGGTCGCCCGCTTGGGGCCGGCTGCAGCTGGGCGGCGCGCTGGCGAAGCCGCTCCTGGTGGCGGCCATCCTCCTGCTGGGGCTGACGCTCAGCCTGGCGCTGGGTTGGGCCGCCCATCAACAAAGCCAGCGCGACGCCCAACTGCACTTTGAGCGTTTGTCGGAGCGTATTGAAAAAGAAGTCGACCAGCGCCTGCGCCTGCCCCTGTATGGTTTGAAAGGTGCACGGGGCGTCTATGCCACCGGCCAATCCGTGAGACGCGATGAGTTTCGGCGCTATGTGGAGTCGCGTCAGCTCGAGCGGGAGTTTCCGGGTGTGCGCGGCTTTGGTTTCATTGAGCGACTGCAGCGCTCGGACGTGCCGGCCTATGTGAAGGCAGCCAAGCAGGACGGTGCGCCGGATTTTGAGCTTCGCAGCGCTGGCGAGGCCAGCGATCTTTTTGTCATCCGCTATATCGAGCCTCTGTCTCAAAACCGCCAGGCCATGGGTTTTGACATCGGCCAGGAGGCCATTCGGCGTGAGGCTGCCGAGCGCGCATTGCGCAGCGGTGAGGATGCGTTATCCGGCCCGATCACGCTGGTGCAAGACGAACAAAAGCGCCAAGGCTTCTTGCTCTTTGTGCCGGTCTATCGCACCGGCGCCGACCCACAAACGCCCGAGCAGCGAGAGCGTGCCTTTGTGGGCTTTGTCTATGCGCCCGCGGTGGTGTCTGAACTCTTGGCCGGGGTGGGCGATGTCGCCGATCAGTTGCTGGATTTCGAGTTGTTTGACGGCAGTGTGGCGCATGACAGCCAAAGGTTCTTTGAGGGCCGGGCGGCCTTGCCCGCCGGCTCTTCAGCCAGCAAGGCCCGCAGTGCGCGCTTTGTGGCCGAGCGAAGCTTTGTGTTTGCGGGCCGAACCTTGCATTTGCGCACCAGCAGCACGCCGGCTTTTGAGCGCCTGCTGGACGACGGCCCGGCACGTAACTTGGTGCTTTCAGGCACAGCTTTGACGCTGGCGCTCGCCTTTGTGGTGTGGCTCTTGAACACCGGCCGTGAGCGCGCCGAGGCGCTGGCCCAGACTATGACTGCAGACTTGGCGCGGGCGCTTAGCGAGAACAAGGCCTTGCTGGACACCATCTTTCAGCAGGCCATCGTGTCGGTCACCGATCCGTCCGGTTCGATCCTGGAGGCCAACCCGGCCTTTTGCCGCATCAGTGGCTATTCCTTGCAAGAGCTCCTGGGGCAGAACCACCGGCTCATCAATTCCGGTACTCAAGGGGCGGACTTCTGGCCGGCGGTCTGGCGCAGCATCAGCCAGGGTCAGTCGTGGCATGGCGAGGTGTGCAACCGCGCCAAAAGCGGCGCCCTGTACTGGGTGGACTGCATCATCGCGCCCATCAAGGATGAAAAGGGGCGGGTGCAGAAGTACATCTCGATCCGCACCGACATCACCGGCGCCAAGCGGGCGGCGGCCGAGCTGGTCGAGCAGCAAGATCGCCTGAACCGCATCATCGAAGGCACCAATGCCGGTACCTGGGACTGGAATGTGCTGACCGGCGAGGCGCGCTTCAATGAGCGCTGGGCCGAGATGCTGGGCTGGACCTTGGCGGAACTCGAGCCGGTGAGCGGGCAAACCTGGGTGGACCTGTGCCATCCGGACGATATGTTCAAGGCTCGAGAACTGCTGATGCGGCATTTCTTCGCCGAGACCCAGTTCTATGAATGCCAGTTGCGCATGCGTCACCGCGAAGGCCATTGGGTCTGGGTGTTGGCGCGCGGCAAGCTCTACGAGCGCACCGCCGAAGGCGAGCCCACTTGGATCGCCGGCACCCATCTGGACATCAGTGCGGCCAAGGCGGCCGAAGAGTTGCTCTTGCACAAGCAGATGGTGCTGGACCGGGCCGAGCGCCTGACCGAGTTGGGCGCCTGGGAGGTTGATATGGCCACCCAGCTGCTGAGCTGGTCCAAGCAGACCTATCGCCTGCATGAGATTCCGCTGGATCGCTTGGTGACCTTGGAGGACGCGCTCTCGCACTTCTCGGCCAGCGACAGTGCTCGCTTGGCCGAGGCGATGCGGCGGGCTGTTGAGTTCACCGAGTCCTGGGATATGGAGCTGAGCTTGCGCACCGAGACCGGACGTCGCATCGACGTACGCTCGGTGGGTGAGGCCGTGTTTGATGACAGCGGCGCCGTGCGCATTGTCGGTACCTATCAAGACATCACGGAGCGCCGCGCGCTGGAGGCCGAAACCAAGCGCAGCCATCAAGTGCTGCAAAGCGTGTTGGAGAACCTGCCTTGCGCCTTGAGCGTGTTTGACGCCGACTTGAAACTGCAGGCCTATAACCAGCAATTCCTGAGCCTGCTGGAGTTCCCGGCGTCCTTGTTTGAAACCCAGCCGGTGCGCTTTGAAGACATCATTCGCTTCAATGCGGCGCGCGGTGAGTATGGCCATGGCGAGAGTCTGGAGGCCACGGTGGAGCAGATCGTGGCGCGGGCCCTGCACCCCTCGGCCCATCAATTCGAACGTACCCGTCCGAATGGGCGCACGCTGGAGGTGCGCGGCTCGCCAATGCCTGAAGGCGGCTTTGTCACGACCTATGTGGACATCACCGAGCGCCGCTCGTTGGAAGACGAGCGGCGCCGCAGCGCCGAGTTGCTGATGGTGGTGCTGGAGAGCTTGCCTTGTGGCTTGAGTCTGATCGATGCTGAACTGCGGGTGACGCTGTACAACAGCAAGTACACCGAGCTGTATGGCTTGGATGCGGATTTCCTGCAGCAAGCGCCTTTGACGGTGGAGCGGGTGGCGCGCCTGATGGCCGAGCGAGGCGAAGACGGCTCGATCAGCATTGCCGAGGCTTTGCACCGAGCGCGCGAGCATGGCTTGGCCGCTTTGCAAGGGCCGCATCAATGGGAGCGCCAGCGCCCCAATGGTTTGAGTCTGGAAATGCGCAGCAACCCGGTGCCCAGCGGTGGCTTTGTGACCACCTATATGGATGTGGGCGAGCGACGCCGGGCCGAGGCCGAGTTGCGTCGGGCCGAGGCTTTGTTGCGCGGCTCCATCGATGCGGTGGGCGAAGCCTTTGTGCTCTACGACCCCGAAGACCGGCTGGTGTTCTGCAATGAAAAATACCGCCAGATGTATGCCGTGTCCGGCGATCTGATCGTGCCCGGCGCCCGTTTTGAAGACATCATTCGCGGCGGCGCCCTGCGCGGCCAGTATCTGGAGGCCCAGGGGCGGATTGAAGACTGGGTCAGCGAACGCATGGCGGCGCATCAGCAGGGCGACACCTTGATGGTGCAAAAGCTCGATGACGGCCGCTGGATTCGCGTCATCGAACGCAAGATGGCCGATGGACACACGGTGGGCTTTCGCATCGACATCACCGACTTGATGCTGGCCACCCAGGCGGCCGAGCAGGCCTCGCGCTCCAAGAGTCAATTCCTGGCCAATATGAGCCATGAGATTCGCACGCCAATGAACGCCATTTTGGGCATGCTCAAGCTGCTGCAAAAGACTTCCTTGACGACGCGCCAGCTCGATTACGCCAGCAAGACCGAGGGCGCGGCCAGGTCGCTGCTTGGCCTGCTGAACGACATCCTGGACTTCTCCAAAGTCGAAGCCGGCAAGATGTCGCTGGATCCTCAGCCTTTCAGCATCGACCATTTGCTGCGCGACCTGTCGGTCATCATGTCGGCCAATGTCGGTGCCAAGCCGCTGGAAGTCTTGTTTGATGTGGACACCGCGCTGCCCTCGGTGTTGATGGCGGACGCGATGCGCCTGCAGCAGGTCTTGATCAATCTGGGCGGCAATGCCATCAAGTTCACCCAGCGCGGTGAGGTGGTGCTCAGCGTCAATCTGCTCAGCATCCACGAGACCGAGGTTGAACTCGAATTCGCGGTCCGTGATTCCGGAATTGGCATTGCGCCGGAACATCAGCAGCACATTTTTTCTGGCTTCAGCCAAGCCGAGGCTTCCACCACCCGGCGCTTTGGGGGCACGGGCCTGGGCCTGGCCATCAGCCAGCGCCTGGTGAGCCTGATGGGCGGCACGCTGGCCTTGCAAAGCGAGCCTGGACGAGGCAGTTGCTTCTCCTTCAAGCTGCGCATGGGGCGTTTGGAAGGCGCCAGCCTGGCCACGGCGACCGAAGCCCTGGCCTGCGCGGGTTTGCGCGTCTTGATCGTGGATGACAACCCGGTGGCGCTAGAAGTCTTGGGGGCCATGGCCGAGGGCTTGGGTTGGCAGGTCGAGTTGGCCGGCAGCGCACAGGCTGCGGTGGCCCAGCTCGAGCGCGCGCAGTCGGACGCACGGCCTTATGAAGCGGTGCTGATCGACTGGCCGCTGCCCGAGCTGGATGGTTTCGAAGCTGCGCAGCGCATTCAGGAACTGGCTGCGAACCAGTCTCCGCCGCTGATGATGCTGATGATGGTGAGTGCCCATGGGCGCGAACAACTCAGCCAGCGCAGCGAGGCCGACCAGCGACTCTTGAACCGCCTGCTGAACGGCCTGCTGGTGAAGCCGCTGACCCCGGCCATGCTCTTGGAGTCGATGCTAGCCGCCCGCAGTGGGCCGGTGGTCCATGCGCCGCCCAGGGTCCAACAGCTCACTTCAGCCGCCCGGCCTTTGCACGCCATGCGCATCTTGGTGGTGGAAGATAACCCCAATAATCAGCAGGTGGCGCAAGAGCTTTTGGCGGATTTGGGGGCCACGGTGCGACTGGCCGAGAACGGCCAGGTGGCAGTGGATCTCTTGCGCGGCGACGCCGCGGCTTTTGACATCGTGCTGATGGATGTGCAAATGCCGGTGATGGATGGCTATACCGCCACGCAGCTGATCCGCGGCGAGCTTGGCCTGCTTGGGCTGCCGGTGGTGGCCATGACCGCCAATGCCATGGCCTCCGACCGGGATGCCTGCTTGGCCGCTGGCATGAACGACCATGTGGGCAAGCCCTTTGATCTGGATCGTTTGGTGCAAGTGCTGCTGCGCCTGTGCGGGCGCAAATCGCACGGTAGTGAGGATCGCCTGCAGAGCTCGGGGCAGCCCAGTGCAAGTGGCCCTGCTGACCCAGCAGGCGTTCAGGCCGATGGCCAGAGCCTTGCGCAGCCCGACAGACAGGATGAGGGCCCGAGTGAAGCCGAGGACGAGCCAGAAAGAATGCCTCAGTTCGCTTCATTGCAAGTGCCGGCCGCCTTGCGCGATCGTGCGCAGGCGCAAGGCATCCATCTGCAAGCGGCCATGGATCGCTTCATGGGCAAGACCGATCTGTTCCTGCGCATGGTCAAGTCCTTCAGTGCCTCCGCCACGGCCTTGCCAGACAAGTTGAGAGCGCTGTTGGCCCCGGGACCAGAGCAGCAGCGTGGTGAGGCGGCGATGGCCTTGCATTCCTTCAAGGGCTTGGCGGCCACTTTGGGCGCCGAGCAATTGGCGGCTTGGGGCGCCGAAGGGGAAGAAGTGCTCAAGCGCGGCGACAGTCTGGCCGAGGCCTGGATCGGCGAGTTAGCGCTCAACATCACGGCCGGCTGCCGGGATATGCTGCAGGCCGCACAAGAGCTCTGCGATCTCGCACCCAAGCCGACAGCAAGGGACGGGGCGCCTGCGCAAAGCCTGGAGGTCTTCAAAACAGCGATAGGGCGTTTGATGCAGCTATTGGACAGCTTTGACATGGGGGCCACCGAGGCCTTTGCGCAGTTGCGCGAGCAGCATGCCACGCGTTTGGGCGCGGAATTGGAGGCCTTGGATGCCGCGGTTTCAGGCTTGGACTTTGAATCCGCACAACTCATTTGTCAGCGTTTGCTGCGCGAGGCCAAGGCATGAATGCCGCCGCTGTGTCGCTGCTGACGCCTCAGCAGTCCATGAGTTCGCTGGCCGTGAATCCGCTCCAGCATCTGGGCCGCAAGCCGCGCTTGCTGATCGTTGATGACCAGGCGGTCAATATCCAAGCGCTCTATCAAGTGTTTGCGGCCGATCATCAAGTCTTCATGGCCACCAGTGGTGCGCAGGCGCTGGCCATCTGCCGTGACAAACAACCCGATCTGGTTTTGCTCGATGTGCAGATGCCGGTGATGGATGGCTACGAGGTCTGCCGGCAGATCAAGGCCGATGCGCAGTTGCAGGACCTGCCGGTGGTCTTTGTCACCGCGCACAGTGACGCTGAGGCCGAGACCCACGGCTTGGAAGTCGGCGCGGTGGACTTCATCTCCAAGCCTTTCACCCCGGCGGTGGTGCGGGCGCGGGTCAAGACGCATCTGACGCTGAAATTGCAGGCGGATCTGCTGCGGCAGATGGCTTTTGTCGATGGCCTCACCGGCGTGCACAACCGGCGTTTTTTTGATGAGCGCCTGGACGCCGAGTTTCAACGGGCCCGCCGCAGCAGCGGCACGCTGGCCGTCTTGATTGCGGATGTGGATTTCTTCAAGCGCTACAACGACCAGTATGGCCATCAAGCGGGCGACGAGGTCTTGCGTCAAGTGGCGCAGCTGATGCGCTCGCAGCTGAAACGTCCTGCCGATTTGATCAGCCGTTATGGCGGTGAAGAGTTCGCCTGCATCTTGCCCGACACGCCTTTGCAGGGCGCACTCACCTTGGCCGCCGAAATGGAAGCCGCCTTGAAGGCCGCCCACATTGCCCATGCCGGTTCTGATGTGGGGCCTTACCTGACCCTCAGCTTGGGTGTGGCCACCATGCAGCCAGGCCCGGGGCGGGTCGAGGCGGAGCTGATCGTGGCGGCTGATGAGCAGCTCTACCTGGCCAAGTCGCGCGGCCGCGGGCGGGTTTGCGGCCTGGCGCTTTGATCGGGTCGGTTTAGGGGTGGATCAAGGGCGTTGCAGGCGCTTGTAGTAAAGCGCAGCCCCTTGTAACTGGCCTTCGGCGCAGGCGCCGTACTCTGGGATTTCGCCGGCGCGCTGCCAGCCCAGGTGGGCATAAACGGCCTCGGCTTGTGAGCCGCTTTGCGTTTCCAGCACCAAGAGCGAACGGCCTTGGGCCAGCGCCGCGCATTCCAGCCGGGTCATCAAGCGGCTGGCCAGGCCCTGGCCGCGTGCTTGGCTGTGCACCATCAGCTGCTGCACCTCGCCCCGATGGTGTGCATTCGCCGACGGGCAGAGCGAGAGTTGCACCGAGCCAAGCAGGCGGGTGTTGGCTTCCGTGCCCTCATTTTTACCTTCGCCCTCGCAAGCCACCCAGAGCTGGTGGCGCGGGCCGAGTCGGGCGAACACGCCGTGCCAGTACTCCAGCGCCGCGTATTTGGACAGCGGGGCCAAAAAGCCCAGACTGGCGCCTCGGTGCACTCCATCGGTCAGCAATTCACAAAGTTGGGGCAGCCATTGCAAGTCGTGTGATGCCAGCTGGCGTAGCTGGGCCTGACCGCCCGTGGGCGCCAGCAGGGCTCTTTGCGCCAGCGTGCGCATGGTGCTGCGAGCCGGCGTTGTCACGGTGGCCTGGACAAGGCTAGGGCTGTATGCGGCCGGACTGAGGACGGAAGAGCTGAGGTGGTGGACGCTCATGAGGGGGCCTTTGCGAGTGAAGAGAAGGGCTGTCTTTTGAACAGCGCTAGCCCCTCACTTGCAAAGCCCGTGCCAACTTCGGCGGGCTCTTAGCCTTCCAGGCCCGGTTCGGCTTGCAGGCGGCCAAAGCCGCCGCGCTTGGCCTCGTAAAGCGCCGTCTCGGCGCGGCGCATCAAGTCGTCGATATTGCGATCGCCATGGCGCAGCTTGGCCCAGCCGGCGCTGAAGTTCAGTGCGAAACCCAACTCCGCCGGCGCCCGCAGTGCCAGCGCTTCTCGCATGCGCAGGTCCATGGCCTGCGGCCCTTCCGCCTCACAGCGGGCCATCAGCAAGCCGAATTGCTCCCGGTTGACTCGCCCCGCCAGATCGCCCAATCGCATCTGCGCTTGGACGCAGCTGGCAAACAGGGCGGTGGCGCGCTCTGCGGCTTGCGGTCCATGCTCGTGAGTGATGGTCTTGATGTCATCGATTTCGAGCAGCAGCATGGCCAGCGCCTCTTGGTGGCGCCGCGCCATCGAGATCATGTCCACCGAGCGTGCCGAAAAGGCGCGGCTGTCGGGCAGGCCGGTCAAACCATCGGTCTGCGCCAGGCGGGCCAGTTCTGATTCGGTCTCGGCGCGCCAGGCCAACACCAGGGCCAAGACAGCCAGGCTCAGGCCCCAGTAGGCGGCCAGGCCGAGGGCGGTGTTGATGGCATCGTCTGACAGCAAGCTGGGCAAGTCTTTGGCATAAGCGCCCCAGACGCCGCGCAGCAGGCAGGCCAGCAGCGCCGGCAAAATAGCCAGCAGCAACATCAGCCGCCAATGGCGGTTGTCGACGCCCGGCACGGTGTTGGGCAAGGCTTCTGAGAGTGCTCGCGGCGCAGCCTCCGGCTTGGGCGACGCCATCAGGCCAATCGCCAACATACCCAGTTGCAAAGCCAACCAGAACTGCGCCCAGGCGACGCGAAAACTCGCATCCTCAAACTGCAGACCGTAGACCAACGGCATCAGGGCCGGCGCCAACAGGGCCAAAGCGCGGCCGGGCCTGGGCTTCAGCCACAGACGCAAGCTCCACCACAAGGCGCTGAGGCTGGCGCTGAAGGCCAGCATGGCCAGGGTTTGCCACAACCTGGCGCTGCCGGAGCCTGCCGTCGCCAAGGCCAACCAGCCCAGCGCTTGCAAGCCCATGAAGGCCTGCGCCCAGCGCGTCGCCGGGCTGGGGCGCAAGCCCATCAGCAAGAGCATGAGCAGGCTGGACGAGAGCGTCTGCACCAGCAGCAGATTGAACAGGGTCGGGTTGTCGAAGTGCATATTGGCCATTCTCTACCGGAATAAGTGCAGCGGCGCTTTGATCCGATGGAATCGTGGTTCTTTGTTCTTGCTGCCCTATTTACCCCAGTCTTTGCCCCAGTCAAAGGCGACGGCTAGGACTACGTAATGGGCAGTGCGTAGGGCCACTCTACCTGACCATGAGATGACTTGGGGCGGCTACACATGGTTGCCGCCAGAGGTATACCGGTCTGGGCGTGTCGAGGCGGTCGGCTCAAAGTCACCCCCCATCACACAACCAATGAGGAACCAAGTGATTCATCAGCTAGATAACGGAAATGCAGGCGCCATGAAGACACGCGCCCCAAGCTTGAGCCGTCCCGCTCGCAAGAGCCCCCGTCAAAGAGCCCAGCCGGTAGATTTGCTTGACTCTGACTTTGCATTGCTCGGTATGGCTTCGGTGGTCGAGTTCACCGGCTTTTCACGGGCGACCATTTACAGGTACATCAAGGAGGGTCAATTTCCCTCCCCCTGCAAGATCGGTCAATGGGCTTCGCGCTGGAAGGCTGGAGAAGTTCGCGCATGGCTTGAGGCTCAGAAAGGCGGTGCGCAATGAGCCGGCGCAGCGGAGGCGTCAAGCGAGTCTCGGCCATGCGTGACTCTCGCGCCAAGATGGTTGCCCGCCAGCGTCGAAAAGAGCAAAGCCAGCCGGCGCCAGTTATAGCGACAGCGCCAGAGCGGATCGCTTTTCTGCACAGGCTGTATGACCGCCTTCCAGGGGTCGAACTAGAAACGCAAGAGCAGCGCCTATTGCTGGCGCTGATGGCCGGGCCATTGACCACAAGAGAGGCCTACAAGCATCTGGACATGGCCGATGTAACCGCAAGGGTGAGAAACCTACGCAAACAGGGGTACCAAATCGAAACCACCTGGGTTCGGCAGTATGGGGATCGGGGCGCGTTGCATCGCTTCGGCCAATACTCCCTGACGGTGGCGGCCGATGAAATGCCAGGGGGCGAGAAGGGGGCGCCGTGAAGGGAGGCAAGGCAAGGGCCAAGGGCGCGGGGGGTGTTGAGTGTTTCCTCAATATCTACAAACTCAACTCCAAGAAAAAGGGGCCAAGGGCTATCTTCAAGGCGGCGCAGCATAACCTTCGCTCAAACCCTGCCGAGTACGGGAGGCGGGGGAACATTGATCCGGATCGCATTTGTTTGAATGAGGTCTTGATTGGCCCTGACAAGCCAGAGGAGGTTGAAGCGCAGGCTCAGCAGAGGATGGATGAGCTAGGCATCAAGCCGCGAGCGGGCGCCGTCCTCGCCATTGAACTTTTGTTCAGTCTGCCGGCTGGGCATGGGCTGAATGACCGTGATGTGTTCATGGCCTGCGTGGAATGGGCCGGGCGTCAATTCGGCGGGCCTGAAAACATTCTCAGCGCCGTGGTGCATTTGGATGAGGCCACGCCACATTGTCACGCTCTAATTCTCCCGATTCTTGAGGGGCGGCTAAATGCCTCTGAATTGGTGGGCTACAAAAAGGAAGTTAGCGAACGCCGGAACAACTTTTATGAAGAGCTAGGCAAGAGCCACGGGCTGAAGAAGCCACGGAGCGAGAAGCTTTCAGGGGAGGACATTGCAAGGGGCGGCGGCCAAGTCATCGCGCACATGGAAAAAAGCGGCGATGCGGCCACCAATAGCGCAGCATGGGAGGCAATCAAGGCTGTGATTCTGCGCAACCCTCAGCCCTTCATGGAGTGTTTGGGCTTGGAGCCTCTTGCAAAGCCGAGCCGGGACTTCATCCAGATCATGACAGGGACAGGGTGCAAAACACTGGAGGACAAACAACTCTATAGAGGAAGCGAGAACATCTATAGAGGAAGCCAGAAGCTCTATAGAGAAACGAGCGAGCCATGCGTAGGGGGCGAGGAAATCTATAGAGGAGCGGGAAAAGTGCTTCCTCTATCTTGTGTAGAGGAAGGCTTTCAATCCCTCCAATCCGGCCCCCTCCCTGAGTCGCAGCAGCGCGATGCAGAAGAGCGGCAGGCGGCTACCCAGGGGCAAGGGCTAGCCGTGCAATCGGTGGACGCTGACGGGGTGATTGAGTTCGTCGCTGCCACGGATGGCGCCGAGCCTGCCGGCAACTCTTGCGGCGCAGTGGTCATACCAGAGCTTCAGCAGCAGGGCCAGCCTATCGGCCATGTCGTGTCGCCTGGGTCGGCATCAGGGGCAGGGCAGCTAGACGGCCAAGACCTAACGCAGATGGTTTTTGATAGTTGCGACGAGGCTGTAGGGGCAAGACGGGCGGCGGGCAAGGTGCGGCAACTGTGGTTGTATGGCCCTTTTGAATCGGGGCTAGCTGGGTGGAGGCTGATTGACCGCCCAGCCAATCCGGCCGAAGTCGCGGATAGCCTGATCTTGGCAGCCAAGGGTGAGGGCAAGTCATGCGGCGGGCTTAGAGGGGATGCCGCTGTTGATCGCGTTGACGATTGCCTGCAGCCCTACGAAGCTGCCCCCGGCTGCTGGCGCTACAAGCTGCTGCGCGATGTTGCCCTAGGCCCTGCCGTGGGCCTATCGAGGGAACAGCGCAGGCGGGTCATGAAGGCCTGGAAGAAGGCCGGCGCATGGGATCGGGTGTGACTAAGGCTTGGCGATCAACTACGAGGCTTCCGTAGTTGTGCAGCAGCTGGGCTGACTTCTCAGCCGATCTGCCGGACAGCTACGGGCGGGGTTCAATGGGCTTGCTAAAAACTGAGCAGACCCAAGTCGCTGGAGGAAGTCTTGGCGATAGGGCGCTATAGGTCTTCCACAGTCTGTGGAAAAGGCCGACATCAATCCAAAACTGGACAGGTCTACCGGGCGGATAGAAACGGGCCGGCCACACGGCGGGCGAACCTCTCTTGCGCCTCGGGGTCGGTGTCGAGCAGCGCCAGCGACTCAATGCCCGCAAGGCTTAGGGCAGCGCTGCGGGTCAGTTCTTCGGGGCTTGGGCGCATCAGCCGCTTGGCGGCATCGGAAAGCCTCTCGGGGTGATTCGCAGCCATCCAAAGGGGGAAGGGTTCGCCCATCATCAAAAGCGCAGCCTCGGCCTTTTCGTGCCCTCTCAGGCATACACAAGGGCGCAGGTTTGCAAACCATGCATTGATAGCGGCGGTGTCGGGGCGGCTGGCCGGCTGGCCTAGTAAACGTGTCGGTGTCATGGTCTGGTCAAGTTCGGCGAGATTGCCGGCTGGCAGTCTCAGTGCCATTGCCCGGCCCCAAACTTTGACCCTGTGCGGAACATGGCTACCGCGCAGATAGACGGGCGAATAGCGACATCCTAAAAGTTGGCCTTTTTTGCTAACTATTAAGATGGACGCATTTTTCTAAGGGTCAATCTTGATGTCGCCTATCGGATTCGCTTTCATGAGTTTCAGCACTTGCATTGTTCCCGTTGCAATTGCCCTCTCTTCTGTATGGAAGTCGGGCTTTGGTGCCGCAGACGACATTCATGCGACTCACTCGGGGAATCGTGTTTCGTCAGAGGCGAAGGGGAAAGCAATGGTGGGCTGCAAGAAAACCAACTGGGTTACTGGGCTGTTGCTCGCGTATCTCTCTGCGATTCACTATGTGCTCTATTGCGCGGCGATAGGCAATTGATTCATTCAGTCTCCAAAGCCAATGGGGCGATTCCCAAGAAATCAAACAAGAGGTGTTGCAGATGATCCCAGTTTTCTATCGGCCTGAAATGTCGGCCAACACCAAGAGCTTCAGCCCCAGCAGCAACAAGCCAGCGCTTGCCGTGGCCGATTGGATCAAGTGCGGCCTGAGCGTCGATGTCGTGAGTTTCGACCCGGCGACTGAAGAGCAGGTGAAGCGAGCACATAGCCCAGCGTATGTTGATGGAATCATGCGCTGTGAGTTGCCCAATGGCTTTGGCAATCGAAGTCGGGAGGTTGCCGACTCGCTGCCTTACACCGTGGGCAGCATGGTCGCTGCAGCTACTCATGCGCTTGAGCATGGCGGCATTGCTTGCTCTCCGTCGAGCGGCTTCCACCATGCGAGGTATGCGGAGGCGGGGGACTACTGCACTTTCAATGGCCTGATGGTTGCCGCGCTGGAAGTCATGGCGCAGAAGCCCGGCGCCAGGATCGCCATTGTGGATTTCGATATGCACTACGGGGACGGAACCGACGATATCCGCAAGCGCCTGGGGCTGCAGAAAAGCATCTGCCACATCCGCGCCGGCCTTGAGGTTGACGAGGGAATGGGGCGCTATTTCATGTCTAGCATGACCGACATGCTCCTATCGACGCGGGACTACTTTGGCCGGGCGCCTGACCTTGTGCTGTACCAAGCCGGCGCCGATCAGCACATCAAAGACCCGCTTGGCGGCTTGTTGACTACCGCTGAAATGAAGCGCAGGGACGAATACGTTCTCCAGTCCTACGCACGGTGGGGTGTTCCGGTTGCGTTCAATCTGGCAGGCGGCTACCAGACGGACGAGGCCGGAACAATCGAGCCAGTGCTGAAGTTGCACCGGCAAACTATGGAAGAAGCCACCAGGGCGCAAGGCTTCTATAGGCAATAGCTTGCCTGCAGCTTAGGCCGCTTTGAAAGGCAGCACTTGGGCGCCTGCTTTGAGCTTATCCAAATAGTCGGCCCATGCCTGCATAGCGGCCACCCGCTCAGGCATGTACTGCGCCCGGTCATAAGCTGACCCAAGAGGCCCGGCCTTTGCGTGGGCAAGTTGGGCTTCGATTGCCTCGGGGTTGATATTCAGTTGCTCAACCATCATTGTGCGGGCCATTGCACGAAAGCCGTGCGCAGTCATTTGGCTGTTCGTGTACCCCATACCTCGAAGAGCGTTGTTCATGGTCATGCGGCCCATCGACGTACCGCGCTTTAGCTTGCTTTGAAACACATACTTACCGCTGCCCGAAAGTGGCCCTAAGCCCTTCAGAATGTCTACCGCCTGGGTAGAAAGTGGAACTAGGTGGGGCCGCGTACGTTCGGCCTTCTGCTTTTTCGTCCCCTTCATGTGCTCAGGCGGGATTGAGATCATTGCCTTTTCAAGATCGACCCAAGCCCATTCCATTCCTGTGATGTTCGCCGGGCGTTGAAAGGTCAATGCCGACAGCTTCAAAGCTGCTCGGGTAAATGGATGTGCATTGCAAGCGTCAATCTTCCGCATCAAGTCGCCGGCCTGCACTGGGTCAAGGATCGCGGCGTGGCTTTTGCCCTGATGTGATTGCAGGGCATCCTTGAGTTGGCTGGCAGGGTTAAAGGCGCATCGGTCTGTCTGCACAGCGAGGCGGAAAACTTGGTCTGCAGACTCTTTCAAGTTCTGCAAAACACTCAGATAGCCTGACTCTTCAACGGGTCTCAACACATCCAACAATAGCCGCACGTTAATGGCTGCAATAGGCATTGTTCCAAGCCGGGGGAGCAGGTACTTTTCTACAGCCTTAAGCCATTGCTTGCCATACCTGTCGCTCCATTGGCTCGCCTTCTTTGCATGGAACTCGCGGGCGATGGCGCCGAAGGTGTTTGCGCTTCGCCGGCCGGATTCATCCTTATCAAGCTGGCGCTGCTGTATTGGGTCGGCCCCAGCTTTCAGCTTAAGCCTCTCCGAGTCACGGGCGGCTCGCGCATCTTTGAGGCTTGTTTCGACGGTTTTGCTGCCAGCCCGGCAGTAGTGGCCCAGGGCAATCACTCGCTCTTTGCCAAGCCGGGTGTAGCGATAGAACCAGCGCTTGGAGCCATTTGGCGTAGCTTCCAAGAAGAGTCCATCGGAGTCTGCAAGACGGGTCTTTGTCTTGTTTGCCGGGCATGAAAAGTTCTTTAGCTGTAGTTCGGTGAGCATGGCAGGGCTTTGGATGGTGTGGCGGTGCATTGTGCATTACCCCAGCCGTTACCCCCGTTTTGCCATGCGTTTCGATGAGTTGTGTTGCGCTGGCTTGATCCGGGTTTAATTTGTAAGTCGTTGATTTGTATGGGTTTGCTGCTCTTGTTGAGTTGATGTAAGCCGCCTTTGTGGATTCTCTACCGGAAGCTATTGGAAGGCCACCTCGGCGAAGCTGCGTAGCTTGCGGCTGTGCAACTGGCTCAGCGAGCCCGAACGCAGCAACTCGACGGCGCGCAGACCAATGCGCAGATGTTGATCAACGCGGGCGCGGTAGAACTGGTCGGCCATGCCGGGCAGCTTGATCTCGCCGTGCAGCGGCTTGTCGCTCACACACAGCAAAGTGCCATAGGGCACGCGGAAGCGAAAACCATTGGCGGCGATGGTGGCGCTTTCCATATCCAAGGCGATGGCGCGGCTCTGGCTGAAGCGGCGCTCGGGGCCGCCGTGGCGGTCATTTGGCAGCAGTTCCCAATTGCGGTTGTCGGTGGAGGCCACGGTGCCGGTGCGCAAGATGCGCTTCAACTCATAACCGCTGAGTTGCGTGACATCGGCGACAGCCTGCTCCAGCGCCAATTGAATTTCAGCCAGAGGCGGAATCGGCACCCACAGCGGCAGGTCTTCGTCCAATACATGGTCCTCGCGCACATAGGCATGGGCCAGTACATAGTCGCCCAGCTGCTGGCTGTTGCGCAGGCCGGCGCAGTGGCCCAGCATCAACCAGGCATGCGGGCGCAGCACGGCGATGTGGTCGCTCATGGTCTTGGCATTGGCGGGGCCGACGCCGATATTGATCATGGTGATGCCGCTGCGGTCGCGCCTCACCAAGTGATAGGCCGGCATTTGCGGCAGCCGGGGCGGCGGCGCACCCAGCGCATCGTGGGGCTCGGGTGCGCAGCCGACGCGGCGGGTGAGCACATTGCCGGGCTCGACAAAGGCGATGCAGTCGTCCAACTCGCTGGGCCGAGCCGGGTCGGGCGCAGTGCTCATCAACTCGCGGCCCATGCGTACGAACTCGTCGATATAGAACTGGTAATTGGTGAACAAGACGAAGTTTTGAAAATGCTCGGCGCGGGTGCCGGTGTAGTGGCGCAGCCGGTGCAAGGAGTAGTCGACTCGTGGCGCGGTGAACAGTGAAAGTGGCTGCGGCGCGCCGGGGGCCAGGTCTTGCGTGCCGTTGGCAATGCCGTCGTCCATGGCGGCCAGGTCGGGCAGATCAAAGACCTCGCGCATGAGGCGGCGGCGCTCGGTGCTCAGCTGGCCTTCAATATGCTCTTGCTCGCCGATGGCGAAATGCAGTGGGATGGGCTGGTTGCTGCTGCCAATCTCCAGGCCCGAGCCCTGCGCGCCGTGGTTGGCCAAGAGCAATTCGAACTGGCGAAGGTCGTAGTCGGCGAACAGGTCGGGGCGGGTCAGCGTGGTTTCGAACACGCCGGCATCGGCCACAAAGCCGTAGGCTAGGCGAGAGTCAGGGCGCAGGCTGGTGCTGCTGCGCAGGCGCACAAAGGGGTAGCAAGCGCGCACCTTGTCCGGGAAGTCCTCTCCGGCTACGAAGCGCTGCAGCGCATCACGCAAATGCTGGAGGCTGGCGCTGTAAATCTGCTGCGCCTGGGCCAGCGCGGCGGCGGCCTCACGGAAGACGATAGGGGCAAAAAACGGTGGGCTGAAACTCATCGGCAAGGCTCCTCACTTTGACGCTGATTGTGGCGCGCCGGAACGAGGGGCAATGCAGAGACTGCGGTTTTGTTCCAGCTCGGTGCCTGAAACGGCTCTTCGGTTGATGCTCTGACTCGCGCTTTGACTCGGCCCGCCGCCGTGCTCATGGTGCGCGGGTCGGCTCTGGCGAGCCGACTTCCCTCGGTGCTCACTACGCAGGTCAGCGGCGGCAAACTCGCTGCGTTCGCAGGAGCTCACTGCGCTCAGACAAGTGCCGCCAAGTCAGAAGTTGAAGCGCGCTGTGCGCGCCTGACCCGCTACGCTGCGCTCTCGGCCGCGCACAAATCGCCCGTCGTCGGACCGAGTCCAATCGAAGCGGGGGTTCGCGACGGTGGGTGAAACCGTGCGTTCGCGATGCAAGCGCACGGCAGTTCGGGACGCTGCTGGGCGATTTGTGAGGGGCTGAGCAGCGCAGCGATTTGGGGCGCGCGCGCAGCGCGCTTCAACTTCTGACTTGGCGCCGCGTGTCTGAACGAAACGAGCGCAGCGAGTGCAGTGAGTTCGGCGCCGGCCCCAAGTCGTGAGCAGCGCAAGGCAGTCGGCCCGCCAGGGCCGACCCCCGAGCCATGAGCCCGGCGGCGTCCTGGGCTGCCGTGCCTCACGCGCAAAGCGCTAGATTTTGGTCCGAGCACCGGGCTGAGTCTCGGTCAGCCAGTAGTCCAACTCGCCCCGGCCGATGCCCAGGTCTGCCAGTTCGCGGGATTCGAGGCTTTGGAGCTCGGTCCGCAGTTGCACCTTGTGGCGGCGCTGTTGCATAGCCTGGTTCCAAGTGCTGAACCCTCGTGAAAGCAGTTGATAGACCCAGACGCTGAGAGAGGCGCCGGGCTGAGGGGAGGCAATTTGGGCGGGGGTGTCGGCTTGCATGATGGGGCTCCGTGGGTATGAGCCGCATCTTCCGAGTTGGTGTATCGTTTGAAAAGTTGAATCATCTGAACATTTAATTCAGAAAACCTGATGCGATCACTGAATCTGGACCAAGTGCGCACCTTGGTGGCGATTGCCGACCTGGGTACGTTTGCCGCCGCAGCGCAGGCCTTGCATCTGGCTCCGCCGACGGTCAGCTTGCACATCAGCGAGTTGGAGTCGCGCCTGGGCGCTCAATTGTTGCTGCGCGGCAAACGCGGCGTGGAGCTGACGTCGGCCGGGCAGGCCCTGGTCGGGCGGGGCCGAGCCTTGTTGCGCGATGCGCAAGCTGCGACCGAATTGGTGAGCCGGCATGCGCAAGGTCTGGCGGGCAAGGTGCGGTTGGCGGCCCAGACCGGGGTCTTGGTCTATCTGTTGCCGCAGGTCTTGCAGGGCCTGAAGCAAAGCCACCCGGATATTGAGGTGGAGGTGTCGGTGCTGGGCACTCAGCACACTCTGGAGGCCTTGCGCGAAGGGCGCCAAGATCTCGGCGTGGTGACCCTGCCTTTGCCGGCTGAATTTGGCGACTTGCACCGGGAGGCCTGGCGCAGCGATCCGGTGCTGGCCTATCTGCCGCCGCACTGGGAGGCGCCCGCGCAGGTCACGCCCGAGTGGCTGGCCGACAAATGCCTGATCATGAACGAGAGCGGCACGCAGATGTACCGTCACACCATGGCCTGGTTTGCGCAAGCCGGCTTCAGCCCGGTGACCGGCATTGAACTCAATTACACCGAGGCGATGAAGAGCATGGTGGCGGCCGGCTATGGCGCGAGCATCATGCCGCAAGAGAGCGACAGCACGCCGCATGTCTTGGCCTTGCATGAACGCATGCAGCTCCGCCCGCTCAAGCCCGCAATGACCCGCGAGTCGGTGCTGGTGCATGCCCGGCCCGAGGTGCTGCCGCCCGGGGCTTTGCAGGTCTTGGCGGCGCTCAGAGCTTTTGCTCGTGCGCCTGAAGCCTTGGCTTGAACTTTCCTTGGAGGCGCGGGCTCAAGCCTCGCGCGGGAAGCTCACTGTCACATGCAGGCCGCGCCCCTCGGGCCCTTCGCTCAAACGCACTTGGGCGCCATGCTGAGCCGCAGCGCGCTCGACGATGGCCAGGCCCAAGCCGCTGCCGGATTGGCTTTGATCGGGCAGGCGGAAAAAGCGTTCAAAAACCTTTTGCCTGAAGGCGGCGGGAATGCCCGGCCCCTGGTCCAGCACCGAAAGCTCAACGCCGGCCTCGCTGGGGCTAAGGCTCACTCTCACCAGACTGCCGCTGGGCGAATACTTCACCGCGTTATCGACCAAGTTGTCGATCATGGCGCCTATGCTCTCGCGGTTCATCGGCAGCTCGCAGCTCTCGGGCGCCTCCAGCTCGACTTCGATGCCGCGTTGCAAGGCAAGTTGGCTGCTCAGCACAATGCGGTCTCGAACCAGGGCGACCAGGTCGAGGCGACGCAGGTCGATGGCTTCGTGGTCCGCCCCTGAGCGCGCCAGGGCCAAGAGCTGGTGCACCGTGTGGGTGGCACGGCGCACGCCTTCGTTCATGCGCAGCACGGCCTCGCGGCGGCGCTCGGCCTCGTTGGGGCGTGGCGGAGCGTCTTGTTGCAGCGATTCGGCATTGAGCTGGATCACCGCCAGCGGCGTCTTCATCTCATGGGCGGCATCGAGCAAGAACTCGCGCTCGCGCTCCAGCCGCTCTTGCAAACGGGCCATCAAGCCGTTGACCGAGTCCACCACCGGGGCCAACTCCTTGAAGGGGCTGGGTGGCAGCTGCGACAAATCTTTGGCCGAGCGTTGCGAAATCTGCTGGCCGATGCGGCGCAAAGGTGAGAAGCCGGCGCGCAGCAGAATCCAGGCCACGATCAACATGATGGGCAGGCTGTAGAACAGCGGCCGGGCGTAGTAGATCAGGCCTTGGGCGCTGAAATGCCAATCGCCGGGCACCTCTTGCCAGCGCCGCACCACGATGTCGCGCTCGGGCGCGCGAGCCTCCACATAAAGCCAGCTGGCGTCGCTCTCGAACTTTTGCTCATCGGGTGTCAGGCGGTTGTCTAACTCGGGCGGCCCCTGTCGATAGATGAGGCGTCCGCCTTGCCAGACTTGCAGGGCGATGACCGGCGGCTCGTAGCCGATCTCCATCCACTCTTGCTCGCGCAAATGTTCTTGTTCGGCCAGGCCGCGTTGCAAGAGCTCGGGTTCTTGGTCCCAGCGCTCGCTCCAGAGCAGGGCTTGCTGCTTGGCTTGTTCGGCCCACATCTTGTTGGCGGCCTGGCCGTTGCGGGTGTTGACGACGCTGACCTCGCGAAACTCGCGCACCATCAACACACACCAGATGGTGGCCACCACCAGGAAAAAGCTGCCAAAGGTGCGACCGAACAGCGAAGCGTTGGCCACTGGCGCGACAGGCGCGGCCGGCGCTGCAGAGCTTGGGGCAGAGGAGGCTTGCTGCAGCATCAGGCGCGTTCAAGGACAAAGCCGACACCGCGCACGGTGCGCACATAGCCCTCGCCAATCTTCTTGCGCAGATTGAACATATGCACATCCAAGGCATGGCTGTCGGCATTGGGCAAGGCGCGGGCTTCCAGTTCGCGCCGGGTGATGACGCGGTCGGGCAGCTTCAGCAAGGCCAGCAGAATCGCGAACTCGGTCTTGGACAAATTGATGGCCGTGCCATTGCGCGTGACCGTCATGCGGCGTTCGTCCAGCTTCAGGTCCTTGACCAGCCATTCCTGCGAGTCGGCCTCGCCGCCCTGGCCCAGCAGGCCCGAGCGCCGCGCCACCGCGCGCAGCCGCGCCAGCAACTCCGGCCCGGCAAAAGGCTTGACCAAATAGTCGTCGGCGCCGCTGTCCAAACCGTGCAGGCGATCTTCAATACCACTTCGAGCCGTGATCACCAAAATCGGCAATTGCTTATTGGCCTGTCGGGCCAGACGCAGCAAATCCAGGCCGTTGCCGTCCGGCAACCCTAAGTCCAAGATCAAGGCGTCAAAGCCTTTTTGGTCCAACCAAAAGCGCGCTTCGGTGATGCGCCGCACCCAGACCACCTCATGGCCGCCGTCTTGCAGCAGCGCCTGCAGGCTGTGGCCCAGCTCAAGGTCATCTTCGACGAGGCAAATTCTCATGGGGCCGACTCTACCAAGCGGGCCCGATGACCCTGGGGTGAACTGCGTTGCATTAATGCAATCTTAAGAAGACGCTGATGTTGCACTGAGCTTTCTGCGGCGATAGTTGCTGCAGTCCAATTCCGTACCAGTGAGCTTAAAGAACGCTTGCTGGACGAACTTCAAGGCAGAAAGTGCATTCGATGAAGGCAGGCAAGATTTCCCGTCCGATGATCCGAGCGGCGCTGCTGGTGTCCGGGCTGCTGGGTGGCTTGCAAGCGGGCTTGCTGGTCAGCAGCGCCCATGCCGAAAAGCGCCAGGCCGACCCTGTGCAGTTCCTGCCCAGCCCGGCGCAGTTTGATGCCTTGTTTCCGGATCGCTTGCCCTTTTATACCTACGAGGGTTTTGTCCGCGCGGTGTCGGCCTTTCCGGCCTTCGCGGCCAGCGGTGATGCGACGCTGAGGCGCCAGGAGATGGCCGCCTTCTTGGCCAATATCGCGCATGAGTCCGATGAGTTGAAGGCGGTGCGCGAATACAACCCGGCCAATCACGACAAGTACTGCAGCACCGAGAAGGGCCAGCACTGCGCGCCGGGCCAGCAGTACTACGGGCGCGGGCCAATTCAGCTGTCCTGGAACTACCAATACCTGGCGGCTGGCCAAGCGATCGGCTTGGACCTGTGGGGCAACCCAGACTTGGTGGCGCGTGACCCCAAAGTGGCTTGGCAAACCGCCATCTGGTACTGGATGAATCAAAACGGACCCAACACCATGCCGGCCCACCAGGCCATGCTGGAGGGTCACGGCCTGGGCGGCACTATCCGCTCGATCAACGGCGCACTGGAATGTGACCAACCCGCCAGCAATGTGCATGCGGCCGAGCAAATCGCGCGCCGCGCCATGTTTTACCGCCGAGCCGTTCAGCTCTTCGGCGTGCCCCCAGGAGAGAAGCTGGCCTGCTGAACCGCGCGAGTTCTTTTCGATCCAAGCTTTGTGTTCCCCCACCATCGATTTCCACAAAAAGAGAGACAAACGATATGAGGACAGATTCAAAGAAATTTTTGCCCACGGCGGTTCGACTGGCCGTGTGCGCATCGCTAGGCCTGAGCCTGCCGGCTTGGGCGCAGCAGGCAACTGCAGCGGCGGACAAGCCGGTTGACAAGAGCGAGCTGCCCACCGTTACTGTGACCGCCACGCGCGTCAACACCACCTTGCTGAAGACGCCGGTGGCGGTGTCGGCGCTGAAGGGCGAGGATCTGGTGCGCGACAACGTCAAGGAACTGCTGGACTTGAGCGGCAGCATCCCCAATGTGCAGTTTGGTTTGTCGAATGGCGACTCGGGCGTGCAGGTCTCGATTCGCGGCGTGACCTCGACCAACTTCACCGAGATCGGTGACCCGGCCGTGGGCATTCACATCGACGGCATGTACTCGCCGCGGCCCCAAGGTTCGCTGGCGCTGATGTTTGACTTGGACCAATTGGAAGTCTTGCGCGGCGCGCAGGGCACGCTGTTTGGCCGCAACTCCACCGCTGGCGTCATCAACATCCTGACGGCCAAGCCGGACTTCAAAGACAACTATGGTTGGATCTCGCTGCAACTGGGCAACTACAACGCCAAGCAGGTGCGTAGCGTCTACAACCTGGCACTTGGCAACAACTTTGCTCTGCGTGCGGCGGTGATGGTGGACAAACGTGACGGCTATATCAAGCAGGATCAAGACCTGACCGACCGCGGCGTCAAAAAGCCCGACGGGACCTTCTCGCCCGATGGCAAGCCCGATGTGGACCAGCGCCTGAACCGCAAACTCAGCCCGTCTGAGTACTACAGCAACTCGAATCAATGGGGCGGCCGCCTGACCGCGCGCTGGGCCGCGACCAAAGATCTGGAGTGGACCGGAGCGTTTGAGCATTACAAAAACGAGGGCGCGGGCGAAGTGGGCTTGAAGGACTGCAAGATGGCCGCCGGCACCCGCTTTGCTTGCGGCGCAGAAGGCCAGTGGTACGCCAAGATCAATGTGCCGGGCAAGATCGACATGACGATCGATACCTTCCGCAATAGCTTTACCTGGAAGCTCAGCGACACCACCGAGCTGGGCTACAAAGTGGCTTACGCGGTGCAAAAGCGCTACCAGCAGCATGACGACGACGGCGGCCAGAACTGGTTGGCCGACGACGTGGGCAAGATGGAGGAGTGGGGCAACTGGGGCAACCAGCATGCTTTGGACTGGGCCAGCTACACGCTCAGTTCCACCTACAAGTCCTTGGTCAATGAGCTGCAGATCAAGCAGAGCTTCAGCAACTGGCGCTATGTGGCGGGCGTGTTTGCTTTGGGTGAAAAGAACGCGATTGACTTCGCCCAAGACAATCTGATTGCCGCGCCCTACGCCATGCCGCAAGGGCAGTTCTACAACCAGGGCGACCGCCAGGTGGACTCCAAAGCCATCTTCGCGCAGGCCGATATCGCCTTGGCCGACAAGCTGACCGCCACCGCCGGCATTCGCTACAGCCGCGACAGCCGCACCGACAACGGCGGCATCAGCGCCGGCCTCTGGGATGCCAGCACGCCCTGGTACTACAACGGCAAGTTCACGCCTATCACCCCCGGCACCGGCACGCCGCACAACGGCACCGATCTGACCAAGGAGATGGGGCCGTTCGCAGGCGTGGGCGTCTACCCCTCGCCGGTGGTCAACTCGCACAGTGCGAACTGGCAAAAGACCACCTACCGCCTCGGTCTGCAGTACGACCTCTCGTCTACGCAAATGGTGTTTGGCTCCTGGGCCACTGGCTACCGACCCGGTGGTTTTGGCGACAAGTTCGACGTCTGCGGCGGCGGCACCTGTACCGATGGCAGCACGCAGAAGTACAGCTTCCTGGAGTACAAGCCTGAGCTGACCAGCAATATCGAGCTGGGCTACAAGGGCCGGCACTTCGGCAACAAGTTGGAGGTCAGCGCGGTCTACTTCCACACCGACTACAAAGACATGCATGCCACCGGCATGAATGCGGTCGGCCAGCGCAAGCTGCGCGCCGGCGAGACCTGCCCAGACTGGAACCCGGCCTGCGATGTGGTGACGGCCTGGAAGACCGAGAACATCGGCACCGCGCTGATTCAAGGTCTGGAGCTGGAGTTCAAGTCCAAGCCTTGGGCGGGCGGCAATCTGTCGGGCTATTTGTCGGTGTTGGATTCCAAGGTCAAGTCCTATCCCACCTATGACGACAACTGGATCTGCGGCTACCGGGAAGAGTTCAAGGCGGAACCTTGCGCACCGCTGTACCTGGGTGACGATCCGGCCAAACGCGGCCGCGCCATCCGCGATGTGACCGGCAATCAATTGCCGAATGCGCCCAAGTATTCGTTCGCGCTGAACTACGGCCATGACTTCGAAATTGGCGGCGGACTGCGCTTGTCGCCCTCGGTCGGTATGCGCTACCAAAGCCGCATGTACTTCTCGGTACGCAACCTCGACAACCCGCACATCGGCGACTACCAAGATGCCTACACCAACTGGAACGCGTCGCTGAAGCTGGCCGGCGCCAATGACAAGTGGGACGTCGAAGTTTGGGGCACCAATCTGAGCAATAACGTGGTGAAGAACTGGATGGGCCAAGGCAATGCCGGCGGCTACACCTTCAACAGCTACAACCCTCCGCGCATGGTGGGTCTGCGGGCCACGCTGAACTATTGATAGCCGGGGAATTTTTCATCTCCTCCGTTCGGGCACCCTCGGCTTTGGCCGGCGGGTGCCCTTTTTTGTGCGCTTGATTTGAAAGTTAGTTGCACGGACCTCTTAATGGAATCTTGATGCGTTCTTCATGTGCTGCTGAGGTGATCAAAGGGATAGTTGTCGGCGTCGAATGAGTCGTGCTGCCCATGTGGCTCACCGGCCTTTGACCCCTTCAATGCGTCCCTGCGCCCAAGCGATAGCGATGCACGTCTGAGAACCCACCGATTGAGATCTTTATGAACAAGAGTATTGGGAAGACCGTCTTGCAACCCAGCGCCATTGGCCTAGCGATCTGCGCTTTTTTGAGCGCACTGAGCTTGCCCGCAACCGCGCAGCAGGGGACGAATGAAAAAGCGGCGAGCAAGCCGGCTCAGAGTGCCAGCGAGAAAGAAGAATTGCCCACCGTGATGGTGACCGCCACCCGCAATGCGACGGGCCTCTTGCAAACCCCGGTGGCGGTGTCGGCCATCACCCAAGACTCGCTGACCCGTCAAGGGGTGACCGATGTGCGCGCGCTCAGCGGCACGGTGCCCAATCTGCAGATCTCCACCGGGGCGGACTCAGGCGTGCAAATCGCCATTCGCGGCATCAGCTCCAACAACTTCACCGAGATTGGCGACCCTGCCGTGGGCCTGCATGTGGGCGGCTTGTACTCGCCGCGCCCGCAAGGTGCGATGGCGCTGATGTTCGACCTGGAGCAAGTGGAAGTCTTGCGCGGACCCCAAGGCACGCTGTTCGGCCGCAATTCGACGGCCGGCACCATCAACATCATCCCCGCCAAGCCGGAGTTCGGCGCCACCTATGGCAGCGCCGAACTGGACTTGGGCAATCTGAACAAGCGCCAGCTGAATGTGATCCAGAACATCGGCCTCGGTCAGAACTTTGCCCTGCGCGCCACCATCTCCAAGCTGAGCCGTGACAGCTGGTTGAACCAGTCGCAGGACAAAACCGATATCGACATGCCCGAGCATGGCTTCATCAAGGACGGCATTCCCGATGTAGACCAGCGCCACAACAGCCCGGTGAGCCAGGCCAATGCCTACAACAACAAGGATCAATGGGCGGCGCGTCTGGGGGCGCGCTGGAAGGTGACGCCTGAGTTGGAGGCGTCGTTGAGCTATGAAAAGTTCAAGAACAACAGCGCCGGTGACTTGGCCATCAAGGACTGCGAGCAAGCGGCCGGCACTCGCTTTGCCTGCCCCGGCAGTCAGTGGGATGTGAAGATCAATCTGCCCGGCAAGATCGATATGTCCATCGACACGGTGCGCGGTGGCCTGAACTGGAACCTCTCCAACACCAGCAGTCTGGAATACAACTTTGCCTACGCCGACCAGCGCCGCTCGCAACAGACCGATGATGATGCCGGCTATCACCGCATCAGCAGCGATGTCGATGCCTTCTGGGATCCGGTGCATGGCTTGCAGCCGGGCAAGTGGCCGGTGGCGGACAACAGCTCCATCACGCTGAACTCCAAGTACCTGTCTTTGGTGCAAGAGCTGCAATACAAGCAAAAGACCGACACCTTGCAATACGTGGTGGGTGGCTTTTTGATGCGCGAGAAGAACGCCATCCAGTACTCGCAAGAAATGCTCAGCAATGACGGCTATGGCTTGCCCATGAGCCAGTTCTATGACCAGCCGGATCGGCAAATTGAATCCAAGGCCTTGTTCGCCCAGGCCGATTGGAAGTTCGCACCGACCTGGACCCTGACGGTGGGTGGTCGCTACAGCTGGGACAGCAAGACCGACAAGGGCGGCCGCAACTACGGCGGATGGGATAGCAGCACAGCCAATTACTACAACGGCCTGTATGACCCCGGCACGCCGGGCACGCCCGAATTCCGCCCGCACAACAGCAGCCAATTGACGAATGGCATGGGCGCATTTGTCGGCCCCTCAGCTTACAAACTCTGGGGTGATGGGGTCAGCAACGATCATTCTGAGTCCTGGGGTAAGTTCACCTACCGACTCGGCCTGATGAACCAGATCACGCCCAAGGACATGGTTTACGGCTCCCTGTCCACCGGCTACAAGGCCGGCGGCTTCGGTGACAACGACGACCGCTGTGGCGGCTACACCTGCGCCGATGGCAGCACGAACCAGCGCTCCTTCTTTCCTTACAAGCCCGAGACGGTCACCAATCTGGAGCTGGGCTACAAGGGCTTGATGCTGAACAACCGCCTGAGCCTGTCGGCGACGGCCTTCTTCAGCCGCTACCAAGACATGCAGGTCACCGGCAACTTCTTCGCGGCCAATATCGTGCCGCCGGAGGGTTGCCACGACGTCAGCTGCAGCACCTACAGCCCCTACCAAACCATCAATGTGGGCACCGTCGATATTCCGGGTTTGGAGCTGGAGTTTGATTACAAGCCCTGGTCCGGCGCGCGCTTGGGGGGCTTCTTCACCTACATCGACTCCAAGGTCAAGAATTACCCGAACTACAGCGATGGCTGGATGTGCGACTTCCGCACCGAGATGGGGGCCGTCGCTTGCCCCGACTTCTACAGCGGCTCCGACCCCACCCTGGCCGGCCTGCGCGTTTTGAACGTCACCGGCCACCATCTGCCTTTCTCGCCCAAGTTCAGCCTGGGCCTGAACTTCTCGCAGACTTTCAACTTTGGCGAGGGCTACAGTCTGACCCCTTGGATTTCTTGGAAGTGGCAGGACAAGATGTACTTCACCCTGCGCAACCTGGACAACGCGCATATCTCGGATGCGCAAAAGGCCTATTCCAAGATCGATGCCTCGATCAAGTTGGTGGCGCCCAAGAATTGGTACGCCGAGGCCTATGTCTACAACCTGAGCAATACCAAGAGCATGAATTCGGCGCAAGCTGCCAACGGTTTTATTCGCGGGACCTGGAACGACCCCCGCATGTACGGAGTTCGCATTGGCATCGACTACTGAGCGTGATTTGAGCGCAGCCCCAAGAACTGTGTCGGCCTCCGGCTGGCGTTTGCCACAGGTGCGAGGAGGGCGCATCTTGTCGATCGACGCGATGCGCGCCCTGACGGTGCTGGTGATGGTGATGGTCAACGAGTGGCATTCCGTCGTCGGTCTGCCGCAGTGGATGAGCCATATGCCGGCCGATGTGGACGCGATGAGCTTTGTCGACGCGGTGTTCCCCTCCTTCCTCTTCATCGTCGGCATGTCGATTCCCTTTGCCTTGCAGCAGCGTTTCAAGGCAGGGGATCGCTTCTGGCAGGTGCAGGGTCATGTCTTGCTGCGCGGCGCTGGCCTGGTCTTGATCGGCTTTTTCATGGTCAATGGCGAAGACGGATTCGATGCCTCCGCCATGCCGCTGCCTATTCCGCTGTGGAATCTGCTTTGCTACGGCGCGGCGTTTTTGCTCTGGGGTTCGGTCAGTGGCGGCAAGAATTTGGCCCAGCCTTGGCGAGTCGGTGGCTTGCTGCTGTTTGCGCTGCTGGCCTGGGTTTACCGCGGCGCACCCACTTCGAGCGGTGGGCAGGGGTGGATGACACCGCAATGGTGGGGCATCTTGGGCCTGATCGGCTGGGCCTATTTGATCGCCAGCTGGGCCTACCAGGCGGTGCGCGGCAGCGTACTGGGTTTGCTGGCTTGCGTGGCGCTGTGCACGGCTTATTTTGTAGCCTTGCGTCTGCCGGTGGTGGCGGCCAGCCCGGGCTTGAGCTTGTTGTTCAGCCAAGACGGCAACTTCGTGCACGGCTCGATTGCACTGTGCGGGGTCTTGACCACGATGATCTTCTTTGACGAGAGCCGGTCATGGTCACGCCAGGCCCGCTTTGGCTTGGCCCTGCTTGTGGCCTTGCTGCTGGCGCTGGCGGCCACGGGCTTGCGGCCGGACTTCAAGATCTCCAAGATCCACGCCACGCCAAGCTGGGCGCTCTACAGCGCAGCGGCCAGCGTGCTGATTTTTGCCATGCTCTATCAGTGGGTCGATGTGATGGGGCGCCAGCTCTGGCCCGCGCTGCTGGCGCCGGTGGCGGCCAATCCTTTGCTGGCCTATCTGATCCCGTTTGTGATCGAAGCGGTGATGCAACTGGCCGGCTGGCATTGGCCTGAGCTCTTGCGCGGCGGCGGTGTCGGTCTTCTGTTTGGGGCCGCTTATTCGGTGTTTGTTGCCCTGCTGGTGAAGCAAGTGGCCGGTCGAGGTTTGCGGCTGAGCATTTGATCGCAGCTTTGATTGATGAATGAATGAATAAAGTCTTGGCCGACCCGCGCTTGCCTGGGGTCGGCTTCTCTGTTTTAAGAACTCGCCCATGACGACTCACTCCTCTGCTCTTTTGCCCGTCCACGCGTATGTGGGAACTTATGCGCCCAACGGGCAAGGCCTCTATCGCATGGAGCAGCGAGGGGAGGGCGGCGGCCTGAGCCTGCTGGGTCTGGCCACCTCTGAGCGCAATCCGAGTTGGTTGACGCTCAGCGCCGATCAGCGCCGGCTCTATGTCGCCCATGAGCATGAGTTGGGGTCTGAGGGCCAAGGGGCGCTGAGCTGCTATGCCCGAGACCCCGCCACCGGCGATCTGCATTGCCTGAAGACGATGGACAGCGGCGGCGGCCGCCCGGTCTATCTGAGCTTGTCCCCGGATGAAAAGCACTTGTTCGTGGCCAACTACGGCGCGGCCTCGGTGGCGGTGGTGGGTCTTGATGAGCAAGGCTGTTTGACGCAGATCCGTGACGTGCAAACGGCCGCACAGTTTGGCAGCACCAGCTTGGGCCCTCAGCCCGCCGCCCACGCGCCGCCGGGCAGCTTTGCGGTCAGCGACCATGATGGCTCGCATGCCCATATGGCGGCTTTGGATCCGACAGGCCACCACCTGATCAGCACCGATCTGGGCCTCGATCTGCTCGCCGTCTGGGCTTTTGACGCTGAGACCGGCCGTTTGCAGTCGCCGCGCTGCAGCAGCGTCTCACCCGGTGCGGGCCCACGCCACTTTGTGTTTCACCCCCAGCGTCCTGAGCTTTGCTATGTCTTGAATGAAGAGGCCTCGACGCTGGCGAGTTTTCATTTCGACGCCCAGACCGGGCGTTTGCAGCCGCTCGGCGAAGTCAGCAGCTTGCCGCCCGGCTTTGTGGGCACCAGCTTTGCGTCCGGCCTGATGTTTGGCCCCGGCGGGAAACACCTCTACTGCTTGAACCGGCTTTGCGATTCGATTGCCGTGTTTGAGATTGGGGCCGATGGGCTGCCGCAGTGGCGCGGCCAGGAATGGGTACGCGGCTCCTACCCGCGCAGCGCGGCCTTCGACCCGAGGGGCCGCTATCTTTATGTGTGCAATCAGCGCAGTGACCACATTGCCATTTTTGAGTTGCGCGAGGACGGCGGTTTGGTCTTCACCGGGCAATGGGTCGCGGTGGGCAGCCCGGTGGCGATCTGCTTCGCGAGCTGAAGTCGAGCCGAAGTCGAACTGAAGGGCTCAGCGACGCGGCTCTGCTGCAGCGGTCGTCAGTGGCGCCGGAACCGGCGCATGCATCAGCGCAATACTCAGCCAGACGGCCACGCTGAAGTAGGCCGTCATCCAGGTCATCTCGCTTTGCCAATCTTGCAGGCGATGTGACACGGTCCAACGGCCCGACACATCCATCAAGCCTTGTTGCAGGCTCAGGTAGTTGCGTCCGGCGGCTTCATCGGCCAGCCAGCGGCCCCAGTACATGGGCACATCCACCATGAACATAAAGAGCACATAAACCACGCCGCACGCGCACCAAGCCGCCAGCAGCGGGCGCTGCCTGGGGCTCAAGCGCGGCCAGATGGCGATCAGGCTGGCCACCAGCAGCGCGGCGCACAAGCCCCACAGTGACTCTTCCACCACATGGCCGATGTTCGAGGTGGTCAGCACCGAGTACCAAGAAAAAGTCTCGGCCACCGCAATCATCGGCACGATCAACACGGCGGCCTTGCGCCCGACCTGGCTGCCGGTGCTGTGCGAGATCTCGCGCAACATCAGCGCCCATTGGGCGACGAAGCAGAGTTCCGCAAAGGTGGCTACCGAGCGTCCCACCACCACGCTGGACAACCAGCTGTCCAGCATGACCAGGCGCGGCACATCAAACACCGGCAGCGCGGAGCGAAAGGCGCAGCCAAACACATAGCCGGCCGATAGCAGCAACTGCCAGCGGCGCAGGGCAAAAGCTTCTGCCGGCAACTGCGCCTGTCTTCGGTACAGGGCGGCCGAGGACAGCAACCACGCGCTGATATTGAAGACGGCCACTGCGCACAGCAGCGACCACCAGGTGGCTACGCTGATTGTCATCATTTGGTCATATTCGCATGGCATGCATTGAACGCCAAGCGCAATTTGCTGGCGTGTAGCGACGCTTCGGTTTAGAGCCGGGCTAGAGCCGATCTTGAGACAGGCTTAAGCCAATCTTGCGCAAACGCTGAGGCATGGGCGGCGATAGTGGCGGGACCCAAAGACCCTGGCCTGCACCACGCAGGCGGGTCAAGGCGACACACGGCCTTGTGGCCCTCCAGAGACTCCCAAGCCATGGACACATTTGCGCATCAAGGCGGCCCTGATCTTGGGCTGACGAAGGCCTATTTAAAAGACGAGGGGCGAGGTTCCGGCCCGGCGTGGCGGCGTGCGCGCCAGCCGCTGTACATGAACCTGGCGCAGCAGCTGCGCGAGGGCTTGCGCCAGGGGCACTGGCCCGCAAGCCATGCCTTGCCCTCGGAGCGCGAGTTGGCGGACCTCTTGCTGGTCTCGCGTGAAACCGCCCGCAAGGCGATGGATTTGCTGTGCGAACGCGGGTGGCTGCAGCGGGTGCAGGGGTCCGGTACTTTTGCCACGGTGCTTCAGCAGCCGTTCTCGGCTTTGCCTGTGGCGGCTGTGCTGGCGGCTGTGCCCGAGCCGGCTTTGCTGCCGGCCCCGAGTATTCAGCAATTGGGCCGCAGGCGGCGCCTCGCCGATGCGCAAGAGCGTCGGCTCTTTGGCCTCGCTGCAGAGGCCGAAGTCTGGCAAGCCTTGTGCATGGACTGCTCGCCCGCAGGCGCTCCGGAGTTGCGCAGCCGCATCCAGCCAGTGGATACGGCTGGGGAGGTTTGGCCCCAGGTGTTGGCCGAAACCCTGCAAGGCCAAGCCCAGCCACCCCGGCTGATTCGCATTGAAGCCTTGGCGGCCAATGCGCAGCAAGCCCATTACCTGGGTTTGCGCTCCGGCGAGGCGGTGCTGCGCCTCAGCCATGTCCAGACTTCGGCCGATGGCCGGGTCTTGGCGCTGCTGCACAGCGACTGCAAGGGCGCCGAGGCTTGTTTCAGCGTGGAAACGCCGATTCCTTCATAGTCCATCGCCCAGGGCTTGCAAGAAGGCTTGACCTCTTCAGAGCTGCGGGCATGATGCCAAGCATCGATCTTGAGTTCTTGGTGGATGCCCTCTATGCCCAGCTCTCAGCCCTCAAGCCCTGCACCCTTCGCAGCAGCGGCTGCCGAGCCCCAAGTCCGGCGCTTGCACCAGTCCTTGCTGTGGCCGCTTCGGCTGATGCCGGTGGGCGATGCGCCGGGTGCGCCCAGGCGGCCTTGGGAGTTGCTGCCTCCACAAGGCGAGGCCAGCCCCTGGGCCGAATTGGTGGATGAGTACACCGGCGATGCCGCTCGTTTCCACGAGCGCCACTACCAAGAGTTCGTCACCTTCTTGCCCTTTGTGCAGCGATTTCTTTATGGCGATGGGCGGCGCTCCGGGGCCAAGGGCGATGCCAGCGCGGAGTCGGGCATGAAGGTGTTTCGCCGCCATGACCTGAAGCAGCTGCGCGTCTGCTGCCGAGCCGGCGATGTGCCGCTGGTTTTAGACGTCATGCATGTCGATCTGTACTTCTTTTTCGACATCGATGTGGTGCTGCTGAATGTCGAAGTCAGCGCCAGTGATCTGAGCCTGCACCAAGCCCAAGACCTGCTGTACCGGTTGGGCCGCGCCTATCCCTCGGGCTGGGACGCCGCCGGCCTGCCCCTGCACAGCCTGGCCAGTGCTGAGTGGCTGGACGGCGAAGGGCGGGTTTTGGCCGCCTCCGATTCGCTGGAGCGTGAGCGCTACATCGCCCATGTGCATGAGCACCGCGCGCCGCGTATTGCCGAACACTGGGCCTTTGTGCTGCGGCCCTTGGTGGTGGACTATTCCGACGAGCCTGGCCCTTTGCGCTATCGGCAGATCGAGTACTACCGCATGCCGGTGATGGCTTTTCTGGCGCTGGACGAGCCCAAGGCCTTGTCACGCAGCGACTTTGTGCGCCTGGGCTTGGTGACTGCACCGGCCGGTGTTTCTGACAGCGGCGGCCTGCCGTTTGGTGATCAGCATTTGCAGGACTTCGAGGCCAAGTTTTGCTATGACCGTTTCTGGAGCGATGTCGGCCCCGCACCAAATACGCGTTATCTGTGCAGCGGCCACTCGCTGGTGGTGGTAGGTCGTGCCGAGGCCACCTACTTCAGCTGCCGCGACCGTGGCGTGCTGGCGCAGTTTCGGCATCAGCATTTCCTGATCTTTTTGATCGCGCATTTTCAAAAGGCGGCGCTTCTGATGTTCTCTGACCGCTTGGTCGAGGCGCTGCGCCGGCTGAATGTGCAAGACGCCGAGAACGTGCGCCGCTTCAAACGCGCCATACGCTCCAGCTTCGAGGGCTTTTTGCGCTTCTCGCACCGCTACTGGTTTCACGAGGTGGCCGAGCAAGCGCAATCGCGCGCGCTGTTTCGCATGTGTGCCAAGCATCTGGAGCTGGACGGCTTGTATGCCGAGGTCAAAGAACGCATCAGCGATATGAGCAACTACTTGGAGACCGATAGCATCCGCCGTCAGGCCAATACCGTGGTGCGCCTGACGGTGGTGACTATTTTTGGCCTGGTGGGCACCATCACCACCGGTTTTCTGGGCATGAACTTGCTGGCCGAGGCGGACGCGCCCTTGAGCCAGCGCCTGCTCTATTTTGTGGCGGTGTTTGCGGTCACGGTGGCGCTGACGGTCTACACCATGGTCAAGTCCAAACGCCTGTCGGACTTCTTGGACATCTTGTCCGATGAACGCGTCTCCGCCTGGACCAAGCTGCGCGCTTTTGCTGCCGTCTGGCGCCGTGGGCCGGACTGAAAGGCCAGGGGTGAGAAAATCGCCGATTGCTCACCCCAAGTTTGGCCCGCCCCATGTTCACCGATCTGATTCCCGATGCCGCCCCGCCGGTCGCCAAGGCCGATGCCAGCGTGCGCTTTTTGCGCCTGCTGGAGACGGCGCTGGCCAATGGCACATTCAGCCGGCTGCTGCTGAGCAAATACGTCGGGGCCGAGGCGCAGCTGGAGCGGCTGACGCTGCGCGAGGTGAGCTTGCGCGGCGAGCGGCACCTGAGCTTTTTGTGGCGTTATCAAACCCGCGACATCACCAAGAACTTGCCCTTTGCTGAGGCTTTGCAGCAGGTCGGTGGCTTGCTGGGCACGCAGTTCCACAGCGCGCATTTGCAAACCCAGCAGGGCGAAGAAGTGCAGCTGGTGTTCAGCCGCAAGGGCCGCCCCAGCCTGCGCATGGGCAAGGTGGCGCCGGCCGCGCAGCCGGTGGTTGCCGAAGTGGGCCATGACAAAGAAAAGCATCGTTACTTGGAGCTGAGTCGGCCCTTCTGGCTGGACCTGGGCGTGACGCATCAGGTGCGCAGCGCTGGCGAAGAGCGGCCCCAGCTGGTGCCGGCCATGTCGCGCAAGTGGAAGCAGATCAACAAGTTCATCGAGATCTTTGCCGCGGCGATGAAGAGTTCTGGCCTGGTCGACAGCCCCGATGTGCATGTGGCCGATTTCGGCTCCGGCAAGGGCTATCTGACCTTTGCCATGCATGACTGGCTGCGCAGCCAGGGCAAAGATGCGCAGGTCACCGGCGTGGAGCTGCGTGACGATATGGTCAAGCTCTGCGGCGCCGCCGCCGCCAAGCACCAGATGACGGGCTTGCGCTTTGACCAAGGCGATGTGCGCAGCTACACGCCGTTGAGGCTGGACGTCATGATCGCCCTGCATGCTTGCGACATCGCCACCGACTACGCCATTCACTTTGGTCTGCGCGCGGGTGCCAAGGTCATCATGTGCTCGCCTTGCTGCCACAAGCAGTTGCGGCCGCAGATGCAAACGCCCACGCTCTTGCGCCCCTTGCTGCAACACGGCATCCACTTGGGCCAAGAGGCCGAAATGGTGACCGACGGCCTGCGCGCGCTCTTGCTGGAAGCCGAGGGCTATGACACCCAGGTCTTCGAGTTCGTGGCCCTGGAGCACACCAGCAAGAACAAGATGATTCTGGCCGTCAAGCGCAGCCAAGCGGTGTCGGCAGCGCGCCGGGCCGAGCTGCTGGCGCAGATCGACGAGATCAAGCGCTTTTACGGCATTCAGGAACAGGCACTGCAAGCCTTGTTGGCGGCCTAGTCGGCTGAGTGCCTGGGGCCCGGCAAGGCACAATGCGGCGCAACGGTCTGCCGGCCTGCGCACTTCCGCGCGGCACAAACTCAAAGCCCTAGTTAAGGCCCTTTCTTCATGCGAGCGAAGTGATGGATGGATCTGCGCCTCAAGCGCTTGTGCAACTGCTGCAGAAATTGCTGGAAATCCAGTCCTGATGAGACCGGCGGGCGTTGAGGTGCGGCTCGAAGCCGGGCTGCAGGGGCAAACACGGCGGGTCAGTACGTCGTTGCTGGTCTCCTTGCTCGCGCATGCCTTGCTCTTGAGCCTGAGTTTTGGCGGCCAAGGCATGGGCTTGCCGGGCCTGGATTTGCCCTGGCAAAAGCGCCGCTTGGCGGCCGATGACATCCAGGTTCGGCTGCAGCCGGCGCCGCCCAAAGCGCAAGAGGAGGCAGACCCTTCGCCAACTGCCCCGGAGTCTGCTGCGCCGCCCGAGCCGCCCGCCAGCGCAGCGGGCGAGTTGCAAGTTGTCGAACTGAGTGTTGCCAAGGCATTGCCCCGCGTGGTTCCCGCGCGTGCGGCGCTCGGCAAGACCGACGATGTTTTGGTCTCGCCGTCTGCAGATCCATTGCCTGAAGCCCAGTCTGACGCACAGCCTGAGGCGCCTGTGGCGCCCGCCGCCCCGGCCTTGCTGGCCCTGGATCAGCCGGATCTGAATCGCTGGCGTGTGCCCAGCCCGCCCATCACTTCCGCCCCGGCACTGGCCGCCACAGCCAGCAGCCCGAGCGCCTCGATGCCAGACCTCAGCGCAGCTTATGCGCAGGCTTTGAAGGCCGAGAAAGAGGCGCAGCAGCGAGCCGAGGAGAAAGCGCAGGAGGAAGCTCAAAAGCTCGCGCGGGAACAGCGTGAACAAGCCGAACGCCTGGCCTTGCAACTCAAACAAGAGCGCGCCGAGGCCGAGCGGCGAGAGCAAGCGCTTCAGCAAGCCTTGCGGGCAGCGGCGGAACAGAAGCTGGAATTGGCGCGCCAAGAGGCGGCCCAGTTAGAGGCCGCGCGTAGGGAAGCTGCACGTGCCGAAGCTGCTCGATTGGAGGCGGCCCGTCTCGAAGCGCTGCAGCGTCAGGAAGCCGCCAAGCAAGCCGCGCTGCGGCAAGAGCTGGAACGGCAGGCGGCGGCCAAGCAGGAGTTGGCGCGTCTGGAGGCTGCCCGCGTGGAAGAGGCCCGCGCTCAAGCCGAGCGTTTGGACTTGGCTCGCCAAGCGGCGGCCAAGCAGGAGCTGGAACGCGCCGAGGCAGCTCGCCTGGCTGCCGCCAAGCAAGAGGCGGCACGTTTGGAAGCTGCCCGTGCGGAAGCGGCCAAAGTCGAGGCGGCCCGCTTGGCCGCCGTGCAGCAGCAACAGCAACAAGAGGCTGCGCGGCAAGAGGCCGCCCGACAAGAAGCGGCAAAACAAGCAGCCGCTCGCCAAGAGGCGGTGCGACAGGAAGCGGCAAGGCAGGAGGCCGCCCGACAAGAAGCCGCTCGGCAAGAGGCCGCCCGTCAGGAGGCTGCCCGCCAAGAAAAGGCCAAGCATGACGCAGCCCGTGCGCAGCTGGACGCCGAGCGCGCGGAGCAAGACGCGCGTCGCGAAGCGGCCCGCCGTGCCATGGGGCGGCAATTGGACGAAGAAGCGGCCCGCCGTGATGCCGCAGCGGCCGCAGCAGCTCAACAGGCGCCGACACGGCCCTTGGCGTCCCAGGACACAAGGCCGCCACTTCCTTCGGCCAGCAGCCTGCGCCGCGGTCGCTTGTTTGGCCGCAGCGACCCGAATGCCGAGTTGATCCAGTACGCCGAGCTCTGGAGCCGGAAGCTCCAACTGAATCAGACCTTTGACATGGTCCGCGAGGCCGCCAAGAAGCCGCACCGCACGCCGCTGGTGACGGTGGCGGTGCGCAGCGATGGCTCGGTGGAGTCGGTCACTTTTGTGCTGTCCAGCGGTGTGGCCGAGATCGATGAGTCCATTCGTCGCATCATCCAGAGTCAGGCGCCGTATCCGCCCTTCTCGCCGGCCCTAGCGCGTGAATTCGACGTCATCGAGATCCGCCGCAGCTGGGGCTTTGATACGGCGATTCGCTTGTATTGAGGGGTACTTTTTCACTCCGCACTTGCCCGCACTTGCAAAAGGCGAGCAAGTCGAAGAAGCTAGCGCGTCTTTTCCTTGCACCTGCAAAAAGCACGAGGAGCCGCCATGCCTAACTTTGTCACCGGACAGGAAATTTCGACTTCGGAGTCCAATGTTGAAGTCACCGTGACCCCCAGCAGTCCGCTGCCGCCGGGGCGACATAAGTTTCAGCTGGTGGTGGTGGACGACTCCGGCAATCAATCGGAACCGGCGACCGTCGAGATCGTCGTCATCGACGACAAAAAGCCCACCGCCGTCATTGATGCGCCGGCCACCGTGCCCTTTGGCGCTTCATTCAAACTCTCGGGGGCGCGCTCCTCGGATCTGCCGCCAGGCAAGATCGTGCGCTACCAGTGGCTGCGCCTGAGCTGAGGCCTCTGAGTGGTGGAGTCGCTGATATGGACTATGTGGACGGATTCGTGATCGCCGTGCCCGAGGCAAACAAAGAGCGCTATCGCGCTTTTGCTTCCTTGGCCGCGCCTGTCTTCAAGGACCATGGGGCGCTCAGCGTTGTGGAATGTTGGAGCGATGATGTGCCTGAGGGCACGCTGACCTCGTTCACGATGGCAGTTCAACGCAAGCCCGATGAGGCGGTGGTGTTCTCTTGGATCACTTGGCCGTCCAAAGAGGTGCGAGACCGCGGCATGCCGGCCGCGATGCAAGACCCACGCCTGAGCGGCGTCGATCCGAGTCAGCTGCCTTTCGATGGCAAGCGCATGATCTTCGGCGGCTTCAAGGTGCTGCTGCAGGCCTGATCAGGCCCGTGATTCAATTCAGTGAGTTCTCAACACCTGTTTGGAGGAGCCCCGCATGTCCGACTCAGCCCCCGTCAAAGGGCCCGCATCCTATTTCCCGTCGATCGAGAAAAAGTATGGCCAACCGATCGAGCATTGGTTGAGCTTGGTCGCGGGTTTGCAGGGCATGAAGCATATGGAGCGCGTGGCTTGGCTGAAGTCCGAGCATGGCCTCGGGCATGGCCACGCCAATGCCATCGTCGCCCATGTCATGGCGAAGGATGCCTCTTAAGGCGGGCTTGGTCTGGGTTTGAAAAAAAGCCCCCGGCGGAACGAAGTCGGCCGGGGGCTGTGAAAAGCGCGTGACGCTGCCCTGAGGACATGGCCAGCTCGATGCTCAATGATCAGGGCTGACTTGTAGGGCTGCAGCGTGGAAGACGTAGCAAAAACTGACTTGCGCTGGCAGTGCGTGGCGAGGCTTGCCGGTGAGGGCAGGCAGCCTGGGCGCTGTGAAACCTGGGGAAGAGACAGATAGACAGAGACAGACAAAGACAGAGGGAGGCAGAAGCAAAAGCGCTGCTGAACTCTGGTGAGGCCTCAGGCTGCTGGTGCAGAGCCCGGACAAGGCATTCGCGCTTGCGCCAGTCGGGCGGGGTGGCAGTCGAGAGAGGTCTGAGGCCGTGAGTTCATGTTTCACATCTTCGCAGGCCGCGGCGTCTCAAATTCCTCAAGAACCGGGGGCAAATCGCGCCTGATTGTTGGCCGGTTTTCGCCGCCTTTTCTGAGCAATATGTCCGGGAGTTGGCTTCAGCGAGGCTTGCTGTCCAACCAGGCGCGCAACTCAGTGGCATCCGGCGGCCCGACGACGAATCGCGCCGCGGAACCGGGCTTCAGCAGGGCGATATAAGGAGTCATGCCGCGCCACTGCGGGTTGACGGCATAACGCAGCGCGGCCGATTGACCCTCAAAAGCCATCAGACGATCAGCTTTGCGGTAGTGCGGATTGCTCAGCAGCGCCGCGTCATCAGTTCCCGGCTCTTGATCGATCACGACCGCAATGACGGGGACTTTCAAGCGCTGCCTTTGCCGGTTTGCCGCCAAATCTTGCAGAACGCCCGGGCAATGAACGCAATCGGTGCTGGAGAAGACCACGATGGCGGGCTGCTTCAACTGGGCTTGCAGTTGCTGCCATTCCTCGGCGCGAAAAGCTTCCACTTGCTTGGGCGCGGCCTGGGCGGCCAGCGAGAACAGGCTGGCCGCGACTGCGGCCCCAAGCCGGCGAGCCCAAACTCTTTGGCCCGAAGCCCGCGCTTGCCAATGCTTATCAGTGATGCAATGAAATGACATGGGTCTTCTCCGCCGTGCGCCACAGCGCGTAGATTCCGCTGCCGCCCGCCTCACGGCGCTGCAGCAAGCGAGGGTGGTCGTTGTCGGAGGCACTGCTGGCCAGCTCCTTCAGCTCAAAACTTTTGCCGCCATCCTTGGAGAGCCAAGCGCGCAAGCGGTGGAGTCGGCCATCAAAGCTGCGCCAAACGATGGCCAGTTCTTCGCCGTGAGCCGCGAGGTCGGCATGCTCGGCGGCTTCGTCCGGCAAGGCGCGCACCACGCCCTGGGGACGGCCGTCCGGATCCAAACGTCCGTAACGCACTGCGCCCACGCCATCGCGCAGCCCAAACCAAACCGCGTGGTAGCCGCCTCGGGGCTCGTCAGGCACCAGCCCAGGCCCGTGGTGCGGGCAGCCATCGACCGCCCATTGGTCTTGGGTGGCGCGCTGCAGCGTTGGCGCTTCGCCTTGCAACAGGGCAAAAGCATGGTCGCGCTGGTTCGGCTCAAACACATGGCGCCAGAGCGCTGCCATGCCGCCCTCGGGCGTGGGGCTCAGGGCGATGCGGCAGCACTCGCAGCTGTGGTCGGCCAGCTTCAGGTCTGGCCCGAAGCTGGCTCCGCCGTCCTTGGATTCGTTGCGATAAAGGGCCGCGCCCCGGTAGGCTTGTTTGCGAGCCTTGCTGCTTTCGATATCACGCTTGTCGATCCAGACCGTGTGCAGCAGGCCCTGGGCATCAAAGGCGATGCTTTCGAAACGGTGCGTGATCAGTTGCCGGTCAGCATGCACGGTGACGGGCGCCGCAAAAGTCTGGCCGCCGTCAATGGAGCGCAGCAAGCGGATCTCGCCGGTATAGGGCTTGCTGAGCGGCTTGGTGTAGCTGATCACCCCCCAGTTTTTGGGGCCGTAAAAAGCCAGCTTGGGGCGGTTTTCTCCGTCCGCAGACACCGTGTCGGCGCCGATGTCCAAGAGGCGAAGCGCGCCCCAGCTTTGCCCCAGGTCTGCGCTGCTTTGAACGAACAAGCGACCCTGTGCGTCCAGCCCGGTGATCCAAAGATCGCCATTCGGTGCGAAGGCCGCGCCGGTGCCCAGAGCGATTTTCTTAGGCTTGGGAATGGGCTTGGACTCGGCCGGCTTCTCGGCGGCCGCTTGAGGCGCTGCGGCCGAAGCCGTCGTGCTGGCGTGCATGGCGTGCTGGGCCTGCGCTGCGGACAGGCCCAGGCCCATCAGCGCAGCCGTCAGCCAGTTTCGGAGCAGTTGAAGTCTTCGCATGGGCTGGGCCTTTCTCTCAGTAGCTGGCGCGCAGTTCGGTGAACACCGTGCGGCCAGGGTAGGGGTGGGCTTGGTAGCCGCGGCTGTCGAAGGCATTGTCCAGGCCCAGCGCCAATTCCAGCTTGGGGCTGAACTTGTAGCTGGTACGCAGGTCCACAAAGGTGAAGGAAGACACGCCGCCATAGACGTTCGGGTTCACATCGAGGTTATAGGCGTCGTTATAAGCCCGCCCGGAGTAGCGCACCCCCACGCTGCCCATCCAATGTCCGTCGGGCCGGTAGGCTGCCAGCACATTGGCTCGCACCTTGGGCACGCGCAGCCACCATTGGCCCACGCTTTGCGGGTCGCGAGCGTTGGCCACGACCTTGGAGTGCGCGAAGGCGGCGTTGGCGTCCAGGCTCAGGCCCTTGAGGAACAAGTCTTGGGTTTGCCAGACGAATTCCACGCCATAGGTGCGCACACGATCAACGTTAGACACACGGGTCACGTTCGGCAGCACCGAGATGTCGGTCTGGCGCAAGATGCTGTCGCTGACCTCGTCGTGGAATAAAGAGACACGCAGGCGCTGCAGCTCCCAGTCTTGCTCCAGGCTGAACTCCAGTGCGTCTGAGCGTTCGGGCTTCAGGTTCGGGTCGCTCTGGGTTTGCGCGGTGGCGGTGACCGTGCCGTTGTACAGCTCTTCCACATTGGGGAAACGCACACCGCGCCCGTAGCTGGCTTTCAGCAGCGTATCGGGCAGGGCTTGCCAGGCCAGCGAGGCCTTGGGCGAGCTGCCGCTGAGTTTGCGGCTGTCGTAGGGCACGATCTTGTTGAAGCTGCCATCGCCTGTGGATTCACAGCTGAAACCGGCGGCCGGCTTGCAGCTGCTAATGCGCAGCAATTGCTCGCCGTCCATGCTGCGGAACTGCTCTTGGCGCAGACCCAGGGTCAGGGTGAGCTCGTCTTGCAGCTTCCAGGCGTCTTGCACATAGGCGGCAAAGACCTCGGTGCGGCCTCGGTAGCGCTGAGTCAGCACGGTTTCGGTATTGCGCCAGTCGCTGGCCGAGGTGCTGGGGCTGTCCAGCTGGTAGCTGTTGTGATGCAGACCCAGCACCAGGCTGTGGCGGCCCTGACCCCAGTCGCCGGCCACCGGCGTGTAAGCGGCTTGCACTTCAAAAGTGTCCCAGCCGGTGCCGTCGCGGCGCGTCCAGCTGCCGGCGCCGCCAACTTGCGCTTGCGGCTCGGGCATGTTGGCCTGGCGCGCAATGTCTTTCAGGATGCGGTAGTTGGAGTAAACGACCGAGGCGTTCCATCCGGTCGGGCGCTTGCTTTTGAGCGTCAGGCCGGCATGGCGGTGCAGCTCTTCGCGATTGGAGGGGGCAAAGGCCGTGTCGGGGATGACAAAGCGGTTCGTGCCGTCGCTGACCGTGCCGGACCATACGGTGTTGCCTGCCGAGTCACGCAAAAAGGGGCGATTGCTGTTTTGCGTGTCATTGGTCCAAAAGCCCAGCATGGCACTGCCCAGCAGTTCGGGTGTGAAGGCATAGCCGGCCTTCAGCTTGAGGGTGTCTTGCACCGTGTGATCGATGGCGCCGCCGCTGGCGCCAAAGATGGCGCGGGCCTGGCCCTTGGGGTCGAGGTCGTACTGAATGCCGGTGACGCGCTTGTCGCCGGGCTTGGCCGGGTCGAAGCTGCCGGTCTTGGCATTGACGCCGGCGGTGTAGTAATTCATCGGCTGCGAGGTCGAGTCTTGATGGTTCAGCGTGGCGCTGAACCACAGGCCCGAATCCAGCCGGTTGCCCACATAGGCCGAGGCCTGGCCGCCCGCGTAGCGCTCAGACAAGCCGTATTGCGAGAAGCTCTGGCTGTAGCCGGTCAAGCGTGCCGAGGCTTCAAGTTTTGTGGGCTCACGCTCGGTGGTAACCACGGTGGTGCCGATCGAGTTGCCCGGGTAAATGGCCGAGAAGGGACCGTAGAGCATGTCTACCCGAGCGATGGCTTCGGGGGTGATCATGTTCCAGCGCGGGCCGTCAAAGCGGCCCAGGAAGTTGCTGATCAGGTAGCCGTCCACATAGGCCAGGCCGCGGCCCGGCTGCAAGGTGCCAAAGCTGCGGCCGCCGATCATTGAGTTGCGGTCGCCGATATAGCGCTTGCGAATGCTGGTGTTGGGCATGTACTTCAGCGCGTCTTCAGGGTTGAAGAGGTTCTGGTCGCGCAGGTCTTCGGCGGTCTTGCTGACGCTATTGCTGGGCAGGTTGGCGGCCAAGCCCGAACGCAGGGCGACGCCATTGACCAAGACCGGGGCGAGTTGGCCCTCGGTGGCGACGCCCTGGGCCTGGGCTTTTTGTTGAAGGCTGGTCAGGCAGAGCGTGGCGAGGGTCAGCGTGGCCAAGCTCTGGCGCTTGAGGCGAAGGGCAGGAAACGAATTGGTGGAGCGAGAGATTGAATACATGGTCGAACAAGCAGTGCGGCGGCCGCATCGGTGCGCGCAAACAAGCGTGCACGGCGAGGGTCGCGGCATTCAAAAGGGAGAGAGGGGCGGCGCCGCGATGCAGCGTCGCCCAGGCGGGCTTGTCAGACCGAGTGAGGGGGCGCGCGAGATTGCGCCGGGGCCCAGGCATGGCCGGTTCGCGGGGCGCTGTAGAAGCGCTCGGGCATCGCAAACTGCAGGCCGCTCAGCAGCAAGGGCGTTTGCGCTGCGGGCGGTGGAGGGGCCAGGTCTTGCGCATGCAGCGCGCAATAGGGGCAAGTCGAAAACAAACCGTGAACGGCCGCTTCTGAGTCTTGCTCAGCCGCTTGAGTGGCCAGCACCGATTGCGCCGCGCGAGGCGACACCACACTGCTGCGGCACACCTGGCTCCAGGCCACCACATCGCCACGCGCATGCGCCAGCGCCTGCGACAAGGCAGGGGCGAGCGCGGCCAGCAGGAAGGTCACGAGGACCAGCCAGCGGCTTGCAGCAGAGGGACGAAAGGGATGGAGCGCTGAGCTTTGCACGGCGGCGATTCTAGCGAGGCGTTTTGCAAACGCCCTTGATCTGCCTTAATTTGAATTGGCTCAGTGCTTGTGTGCGCCCGTGTCGGCTGCAGGAGAGCCGAGTTGGCGAGCCTCGGCTTGCACCTCGACGGCCGGCAGCTTCTTGCCGGACTTGTCTTCAAACACCAAAGTCAGCGCCACCTTGTCGCCGGCCTTGATGGGGGCCTTCAGGTCCATCAGCATGACATGAAAGCCGCCGGGCTTGAGCTCCACGGTTTGGCCGGCCGGCAGGTCCAGACCTTGAATGGCGCGCATCTTCATGACCGAGCCTTCCATCGCCATCTCATGCACCTCGGTCACGTTCGCGACGCTAGCGCGCACTTCTACCAAGCGGGCATCGCTCTTGGACTTCAGCTGCAGAAAAGCGCCGGTGGCTTTTTGCTGGGCGACGGTGGCACGCACCCAGGGCTGAGTCACTTCGACCTGGGCCGAGGCTTGGAAGGCTGCAAACAGCAGGGCGCTGCAGATGAGAGCTTTGTTCATGGGATCCCTCTTAGAAAACACTTGTTGAGCGGCTCAGTGACAGCATGGAGGCGCTTTGGCCGAAGATTCTAGGGGAGCGCTTTTCAAGCCCAAGTTGCAGCACCCGCCTCGCTATGTTTCTTTGACGCCAGGGCTTGCAGTCCGTAGCGACTCAGCGCCAATTGCCAGTCAGCGTCTTGCGGCATGTCTCGGGCTGCCGTGAGCACCAAGTCGCGCCAAGCTTGGGGCAAGTCAGGCGAGATCAAAAAGCGCCGCTGGAAGTTGTTGCGAGGCTGCTCCGCAACATAGACCTGCTCGTCAAAAGACTCGATCTGTTGGCGCCACCAAGGCAGGCCACTGCGAGAAAGAAACACCACATCCACGCGGCCGCGCAGCAGCTTTTGCAAGTTGCTTTGGGTCGTCGGGGCATCTTCTCTTTGCATCAAATCGGCCGCGATCATGGGCTCGACTTCTGCGTAGACATGGCCCGCGACACCTCCGAGCTTGAAGCCTTTGAGGGAGCTGGTGCCTTGATACAGCACGGGCTTCTTTTTCAATGAGAGCACCAGATCGCCGTCTTCCATCACGGGAGCGCTCCAGACATAACGCTGCATGGAGACGTCGCCAAAAAAGCTCGGGCTGACCCAGGGCACCAGACCTATCCAGCCCGGGTGACTCATTTCAAGATCGAGTCGTTTTCGGGGCAGCAACTGGACGCGAAACGGCCCCATGCCAGGCGGCAGCCTCGCGCTCATCCATTGCGCCCAGTCTTGCGTCAGCCCCTGGCCAGGCGAGGTCACAAAAGGTGGGTAGTCGTAGTGACTGAACAGCAGTCCAGCTTTCAGAAACTCCTGGGCGGGCATCGGCTCCCGGACCACCGAGCTCGCCTGAGGCTTGCCGCAAGCGGCGCCAAGAGTCAGCGCGAGCGCGAACTGGCGTCGGGTGCTCATGGTTTGGCGCTTGGACTCAGCAGCTCCAGCAGCGTGCGCGCCACCACCTTGGTGGCACCTCGCAAATCGGCCAGGTTCAGATGCTCGTCAGCGCGCTTGGCATTGCTCTCCAGCACGGTGCGCGGGCCGGCGCCGTAGATGGCGGCGGGGATGCCGTGCTCGCCGTAGAGGCGCACATCGGTGTAGAGCGGTGTGCCTGAGGTTGGGATGGGCTCGCCCAACACCGCCTCGCCATGGCGCTGCAAGGCTTGCACCAAGGCCTGGTTGCCGGGCAGAGGCTGCAACGCATGGGCCAGCAGCAGGCGTTTGATGTCCACGCTCAAGCCCGGCACCAGGGCTGCGGTGTCGCGGATCAGCTTGCGCAGATTGGCTTCCACCGCGACCGGGTCTTCCTCGGGGATCATGCGGCGGTCCAGTTTGAAGCTGACCTTGCCCGGCACCACATTGGTGTTGCTGCCGCCTTCGATGCGGCCCACATTCAGATAGGGGTGGGTGATGCCCTCGACCTGGGAGCTCACTTTTTTGTACAGCGTGTTCTGCGCATAGAGCGCGTTCAGAATCGCCACCGCGCCCTGCAAGGCGTCCACGCCGGTGTCGGGAATGGCGGCGTGCGCGGCGCGGCCATGCACCGTCACTTCCATCTGCAAACAGCCGTTGTGAGCGGTGACGACCTGGTAGCTGAAGCCGGCGGCGATCAAGAGGTCGGGTCGGGTCAGGCCCTGTTTGAGCAGCCAGCCGGGGCCGAGTTCGCCGCCAAATTCTTCGTCATAAGTGAAGTGCAACTCCACCCCGCCGCGCAGCGGCAGGCCCAGGGCTTCGAGCGCGCGCAGCGCAAAGGTGTAGCTGGCGAAATCACTCTTGCTGACGGCGGCAGCGCGGCCGTAAAGCTTGCCGCTTTGTAGACCGCCCTCGATATGGCCGCTGTAGGGGCCATGGGTCCAGCCCTCGCCGGGTGGCACCACATCGCCATGCGCGTTCAGCGCAATCACCGGCCCGGTGTCTGAGTAATGCCGGCGCACGATCAAATTGGTGATGGAGGCCAGACCAAAGGCCTGCACTTGCTCGGCAGGAACCGGGTGGCGCTCGACGGGCAGGCCCATGGCGGTCAAGAGCTCGGCGGTGCGCTCGGCGTGCGGTGCGTTATTGCCAGGCGGGGTGTCGGTGGGCACCTGCACCAGCGCCTGCAAATAGCGCACTTCTTCATCAAAGTGTGCGTCGATCCAGGCGTCTAGTTTTTCGAATGAGTCGGTCATGAAGAGAGTTCCTCCGCCAAATGGTTCAACAGGGCTTGAAAGGCGCGCACGCTCAAATCAGCGTCATCGTTGCTGATGCTTTCCAGCGGGTTGTGACTGATGCCGCTATTGCCGCCGCGCACAAAAAGCATGGCTTGCGTCATCAGATCATGCAGCTTCATCGCATCATGGCCGGCGCCGGAAGGCAGTTGGTGCAGGGGCAGGCCGAGGCTGGCCACGGCGGCCTCCCAGCGCGCTTGCCAGCGCGCATCGCTGGGCGCGGCCTTGGCGGCCATGGTGGGGGTGAGGCTCCAACGCAGGCCGCGGCGCTGGCAGATGCGGGCCAGCTCGGCGCGCACATCGCCGTCCAGCGCATCGCGGGCCGCGTTGCTGCTGGCGCGCAGATCCAGGCTGAACTGGCAGCGGCCGGGGATCACATTGATGGAGCCTTGCGGCACCTGCAATTGGCCCACCGTGCCTACGGTCACCGCGCCTGTGCTGTCTTGCTCGGCTGCCCGCTGTTCCACGTAGAGCAGCAGCTCGGCCACGGCGGCCGCCGCGTCTTGGCGCTGGCCCATGGGCGTGGTGCCGGCGTGGGCGGCCTGGCCGATCACCTCGCCCAGATAGCGCACGCTGCCATTGATGGAGGTGACGATGCCCAGCGGCAGGTCCAGAGCCTGCAGCACCGGGCCTTGTTCGATATGCACTTCAACAAAGCCGAGATAGTGGGCCGGGTCACGCGCCAGCGCCTGGATGGCCGCCATCTCGCCCGGCAGGCCGGCGCTTCGCATCGCCTCCCGCATGGCGATGCCTTGCTCATCCATTTCGTCCAGCCAGGCCGGGTCGAAGCTGCCGGTCAAGGCGCTGGAGCCCAAGAAAGTGGCTTTGTAGCGCTGGCCTTCTTCCTCGGCAAAAGCCACCACCTCAATCGCAAAGGGCAGGCGCTGCCCGGCCAAGCTCAGCTCGCGCACGCAGGCCATGGGCACCAGCACGCCCAGGCGCCCGTCATACTTGCCGGCGTGGCGCACGGTGTCGTAGTGCGAGCCGGTCAGCAAACTGGGCGCCTTGTCGGAGTGGCCCTCAAAACGTCCCACCACATTGCCCACCGCATCGATAGACACCTCGTCAAAGCCGCAGTCCTTGAGCATCCATTCGCGCAGCTGGGCGGCGCAAGCTTGGTGGGCGGGCGTCAGATAGGTGACGGTGAGTTCGCCCTGCTCTTGATAGCCGGGGTCGGAATGCTGGGCCAGGGCTTCGGCCCAATCCCAGACTAAATTTCCCAGATCGGGCGAGACGCCAAACTTGTCATTCAAGCGGATCTCGGCAATGCGGTGAATCTGGCGCAGGCATTCGCCCAACTCTTGCTCGGGGCTGTCTTGCAGGCGGCGCGCAAAGGCTTCGATGATTTGGCTACGGCTCAAGCCCAGGCCGCGCGGGCCGCGCACCGCCAGGATGAAGGGCCAGCCGAAATGCGCGCTGTAGTCGGCATTGAGCTGCTGCAGCCGGGCGAACTCTTCGGGCGTGCAGTGGGTCAGCCCGGCGCGGCCTTGCTCGTCGCTGGACTCGGCCGTCAAGGCCTGGGCCACCATGGCCTTGCCGGCCAGCTCGGGGTGGGCGCGTATCAGCTGCAGTTGCTCCTCTCGGCTGGCCTCTCGCACCACCTGAGCCAAGCCATGCTTGAGCTGGGCCAGGCTTTGAAACGGCCGCGCGGCAGCGGCGCGCTCGGCGATCCAGGGTGAATGCTCATAGGTGCCGGCCAGCAGCTCGGTGAACTGCGCGGGCGTGGCCGCATTCAAGGCACTCAAACTCAAAGTCATCGTCATGCTCATTCCCAGATGAAGGCGCGTGAAGCGTCAAAGGGATGAACGCTGCGCCAGTGGCGCGCGATGTCCACCCGGCGGCAAATCCAAACTCGCTCGTGCTTCTCGACATGATCAAGAAAGCGCTGCAGCGCGCGCATGCGCCCGGGTCGGCCCAGCAGGCGGCAATGCATGCCCACGCTCATCATCTTGGGCGCCTCATCGCCTTCTTTGTAGAGCACATCAAAGCTGTCGCGCAGGTACTCAAAAAACTCGTCGCCCTGCGAAAAGCCTTGCGGCAGGGCAAAGCGCATGTCATTGCAGTCCAGCGTGTAGGGCACGACCAGATGGGGGCTGAGCGCGCCATCGGTCTTGCGCACCTGCAGCCAGAAGGGCAGGTCGTCGCCGTAGTAGTCGCTGTCGTACTCAAAGCCGCCGTAGTCGGCCACCAGGCGGCGGGTGTTGGGGCTGTCGCGGCCGGTGTACCAGCCGGAGGGGCGCTCACCCGTCAGGCGCTGCAGCACATCCATGCCCTCGTTCATATGCTGGCGCTCGGTGGCTTCGTCCACGCCCTGGTAGCTGATCCAGCGCCAACCGTGGCAGGCGATTTCATGGTTCATCTGCACCAGAGCCTGGCAGAGCTCGGGGTGGCGTTGCAAGGCCATGGCCACACCAAACACGGTGAGCGGCAGACCGCGCCCTTCGAACTCGCGCAGCAAGCGCCAGACGCCGGCCCGCGAGCCGTACTCGTAAATGCTCTCCATGCTCAGATGCCGCGCGGCAAAGGCTGGCGGGTTGGCCATCTCCGAGAGGAACTGCTCCGAGCCGGCGTCGCCATGCAGCACCGAGTTTTCGCCGCCTTCTTCATAGTTCAGCACAAACTGCAGTGCGATGCGGGCCTGGCCCGGCCACTGGGCATGAGGCGGATGCTCCCCATAGCCAATCAGGTCGCGCGGGTAGCGATGTGGGGTCGGGCTTTGTCGCATGGCGGGCAGCAAACAGTGGCGAGAGTTTTCTTGCCTACACTTTGCCTCAAATCTTGACCCCTTTGACATTGAGAGCAAGCAAGCCATGAGCACAGCAGCAAACACCGATACGGCCAGCGCCCCAGGTTGGCTCAGCACCCATGTGCTGGACACCATGCAAGGCCAGCCCGCCGCAGGCATGGGGGTGCGCCTGTATCGACTGCAGGGCGAGGGTCAGGTCTTGCTCTTGAAGTCGCTTGTGCTGAACGCCGATGGCCGCGCTGATGCGCCTTTGCTGGCGGGCGCGGAGTTCTTGCCTGGCCGCTACCGCCTGGTGTTTGCTGTGGCCGAGTACTTCAGGCGCCAGCCTGGGGTGGTCTTGCCCGAGCCGCCTTTTCTGGATGAGGTGCCGCTGGACTTTGGGCTGGCGGATGCCGCCGCTCACTACCATGTGCCGCTGCTGACCAGCCCCTGGAGCTATTCGACCTACCGTGGCAGCTGAGCGGAGCTTGAGAGTCGATATGGGAGCTTCATCCTTCTTCGCCTTGCACAGCGATCTGGATCGGCTGCAGTCGGCGCTGCAGCAACACAGCTTGGTTTTGGTCACGGTGATGCTGGTGAAGGGCAGCGTGCCGCGCGGGCCGGGGACTTGGATGGCCGTGGGGGGCGAGGGCTCAGTGGCGCCCTTGATTGCGACCATCGGCGGCGGCCAGTTGGAGTTCGAGGCGATTGCGAAAGCGCGGCAGCTTCTACAAGCGGGGCGCTTCGCTGACGCTGTGCTCAGCGAACATGCTTTGGGTCCCAGCTTGGGTCAATGCTGTGGTGGCACTGTGGCGCTGCGTTATGAATGGCTGGAAGTCAGCGACAGCGCCGGCTTGGCCGAACGTCTGGGTTCAGCGGAGCCTCCGCCCATGTCGGTGGCTTTGTTCGGTGGCGGCCATGTGGGGCAGGCCCTGGCGAGGGTCTTGGCGAGGCTGCCGGTGCAGCTGCACTGGATCGACAGCCGCGACGAAGTCTTCCCCAGCGGCTTGCCTGAATCCATCAAAGCCGAGCATTCCGAGCCAGTGCAAGGTGCGGCGCGTGATTTGTTGCCGGGCTCCAGCGTCTTGATCATGAGCTTCAGTCATGCGGAGGACCTGGCCATCGTGCGTGCTTGCCTGGAGCGGCGGCGCGAACGCAATGACCTGCCCTTCATCGGCCTGATCGGCAGCAAGAGCAAATGGGCCAGCTTCCGCGCCCGGCTGCGCGAACGAGGCTTTAGCGAAGCCGAGCTGGACGGCGTTTGTTGCCCGATTGGTTTGCCCGGCATTGCCGGCAAGCAACCCGAGGTGATTGCGGTGGCGGTGGCGGCGCAGCTGCTGCTGCAAGCCAGCGCCGCGCCACCGTCAATGCCAGAGGCGTCTTGAGTTAGCGCGAGCGAGCCGCAGCGCTGAGCCGGCGGCGCGCCAGCATCAAGCCTGCGCCAGCGAACCACAAAGCCCAGGTCGAGGGCTCGGGTACGGCTTGCACCGCGCGCAGCTCGACCCGGGTGTGGGTTTCGCCTCGGAAAGCGGTGCCGCTGGTATCAAAGGTTTGCAGGGCGCTGATCAAATTGCCTTGATCATCCAGATAGCCGTAGTTGCCAAAGATTTGGTCGCTGCCGGCTTCGTTGTGGCTGAGTACCAGCACAATGCCTTCTGCGCCGTTGGGCAGTGTCAGTGCTGTGTTGCCGTAAACCGTGATGCTTTGGTTCGGGAAATCTTGCTTGCGAAATGAGATGCCGCTGGGGCCGCCGTTAGCACTGGTATAGACCGACAGCTCCAAGACATCGTTGTTATTGCTGAAGTTGTCACTGAGGCGAAGCCCCCAGGTGGACCCCGGCTGAGGCAGGGCGCTCAGCGAAAGCGACAGTGCCACGGCAAAGCTCCGGGATTGGTCCAGGCCGCTGCCCGAGTCGATCACGTTGGTGGAAAGGCGCAGTCTCAATGACTTGCCGACACCGCCGGTGGCGCCAGTGCTCGGCGTGGCGTAGCTGGAATCCAGCATCAACGCGTTGCCTTCTTCGCGCGCCGCCAGGTTCGGGTCGGCGCCTGCAGCCAGATCGATCAAGGAATAGTTCGAGGGATTGCCGCTCGGGAAGTTCGGCCCTTGGAAGGCATTGCCGTTGCTGAAGTCGTCGCGAAGATAGAGGTTCTCGCCATTCAGCCAACTGGCCACTGTGCCGTCGCGGAACAGCTGCAACTCGGTGGCGCGCATGACGTCGGCTTGGGCGCTGCTGGCGAGGCCGGCCACAGCCATGACAGCCATTGCCATGCGATGTTGAGACCTGAGGTTTCCTTGCTCTGACATGGCTCGACTCCCTGTTTGTCGATGAAGAAAGATGCAGAAAGAAGTGGAAATAGGCGGCTTCGGGTCTGTAGCGGACGAAACCGCGGCCGAAATGGCTGCCAAACGGGTAGCCAAAACGGCAGCCCAAACGGCAGCCGATTGTGTGGCGCCGCTTTGGTGCTGGGAAGGTACTCCCCCTAGATCGAAAACTGTCACAGAGGAGGCTTGATTAGTCCATTTGGATCTTGCTTGCCACAGGGATTTCACAGAGCGCTGTCAGTATGTGCGGCTATCCAAGGAGCCTGAGATGCAGCCCAAATTCGTACTTTCCTCCCTCGCCGCCGCCCTGGTGCTGGCCGCCGCCCCAGCCCTGGCCTGGAGCACGCTGGACGGCAATGCGCCGCTGGTGATCGCCCATCGCGGTGCTTCCGGCTATATGCCCGAGCACACCATCGAGGGCTACACCAAGGCCATCGAGCTGGGCGCCAACTACATCGAACCCGACCTGGTCATGACCAAGGACGGCGTGCTGGTGGCTCGCCACGAGCCCGTCATCGGTGACTCCACCAATGTGCGTCAGCTGTCCCAGTTCGCCAACCGCATGACGACCAAGACCATCGACGGCGTCGTCTACAAGGACCAGTACTTCGTCGAAGACTTCACCTTGGCCGAGCTGAAGACCTTGGGCGCGATGCAAACCCGCGCCGGCCGCCCGACCACCTATGACGGCCAATTCAAGGTGCCGACCCTGGACGAAGTGATCGCCCTGGCCAAGGCCAAGAGCATCGAGACCGGTCGCACCATCGGCATCTATCCAGAGCTGAAGCACTCGACCTATATGCAGGGCGTGTCGCTGGCCCAGGGCCGCAGCAAGACCTACTTTGAAGACAAGCTGGTGTCCACGCTGCACAGCGCTTACGGCAATGTGGCGAATGCGCCGGTGTTCATTCAGAGCTTTGAAGTCTCGAACCTGCAGTACCTGAACACCAAGACCGACATCAAGTTGGTGCAATTGGTGGACGCCGATGATGTCAATCCAGACGGCTCGATGTCGCTGGTGGCACCGTATGACAAGCCTTTCGACGTGGCCAACCGTGGCGGCAAGCTGACTTTTGCCGATCTGGTGAGCTCGGTCGGCCTGTCCTTCGTGGCCACTTATGCCGACGGCATCGGCCCCTGGAAGCCCTATCTGATGAAGACCGTGGCGGACGGCGTGGACCGTGACGGCGACGGCGCACTGACTGGCAAAGACCGCCGTGTTGACGGCTCGACCGGCGTGATCGAGAACGCTCACGCCAATGGCCTCTTCGTGCACACCTGGACTTTCCGCAACGACGCCTCGATGCTGGGTTTTGCCGATCCACAAAAGGAAATGGAAGCCTATCTGAAGATGGGTGTGGATGGCATCTTCACCGACTTCACCGACACCGGTGTGGCCGCGGTGAACGCCGTGGCGGCCTCCGCCGTGCCGGAACCTGAGAGCTATGCCATGTTGCTGGCTGGCCTGGGCGCACTGGCGCTGGTGCGTCGTCGCAAGAGCATCTGATTGCTCAGATTGCTCAGATCGCACTCACACTCAGCGGCGACTCGCTGCTGAGTGCAGTTCAAGAGAACCGGCCCTGGGCCGGTTTTTTTATGCCCCGCTCGCGGGCTCGGCAAACACCTGGGCTTCGGTCCAGCCCAGCGCCGCAAAGTCAGCGGCGCGCTCCCCAGCTTCGCCAGCGCAAAAGAATTCATCAAGCTGCGGCGGCGCCACCGACGTGCCTGCCAACATGGCGTGCACCTGACCCCGGTGGTGGATCTGGTGTTGAAACAGATGCGCCAGCAAGCGGCTGCGCGTGTCGATCTGCGGCCGGCCCGGCCGGGCAATGGTGACGGGCCGCTGCAAGTCCGTGTCGGTCTGCGCTTGGCAGTAGCGGATCAGGCGCTCGTCGACGCGCATCTGCTCGGCACGCAAGTCGGCGCACTGCGCATAGGGCTGCTCTTGCGCAAAAAAGACATAGCAATCGGGGTGCGGCGTTTGGCCCTGCAACTCGCGCTCCATCGCATCCAAGTAGAACCAATCCACGCACAGGGTGTGATTCAGCGTGGCCTTGATGGAGGGGAAGAAGCTGCAGCGCGTAGCTTCGAAGTCGGCGGGGCTGAGCTGCATGCAAGCGCCCAAGAGCCGATAGTTGGCCCAGGCGTTGTTGTAGGCCATGCGCAGCAGGTGCTGGCTCAGCGGCTGGTCTTTCGTCATGGCAAAAGCTCCTGATAAGTCGAATGATCCTAGGGGTTTCGCATTCTCGGGGCTACGCCCAAGATCGCAGGCGGCCGTCGTCGGCGGCGCACCCTTCTTTTTTCTTTCTCAATCATTCACAACAAGCCGAAGGCCGCGCGCAATTCGGCCAGGAGACCCGCACCATGGCAAGCAAAGTCACCCCGGCCAGCAAGGCCCCCGTTAAAACCAGCGCGGCCAAGGCGAATGCACTCTCGCTGCACATTGGCCTGAATGCCGTGGACCCGGCCGCTTATGGGGGCTGGGACGGGCCACTCGCGGCTTGCGAGTTTGATGCCAAAGACATGGCGGCGTTGGCCAAGTCACAAGGCATGAAGCCCACGGTCTTGCTGACCAAAAAAGGCACGCGCGCGGCCACGCTGGCCGCCATGCGCAGCGCCGCCAAGAGCTTGAAAGCAGGGGACTTGTTCCTGATGACTTATTCAGGCCATGGCGGCCAGGTGGGGGATGTGAACGGCGACGAGCCCGACCACAAAGACGAAACCCTGTGCTTGTACGATGGTCAGCTGATCGATGACGAGCTTTACTTTGAGCTGAGCAAGTTCGCTGCCGGGGTGCGGGTTCTGGTCTTGTCCGACAGTTGCCACAGCGGTACGGTCACGCGTGACTTCCCGCCGCCCCCGCCTCCGGCCGGCCAACGCCCGCGTTTGATGCCAGCCGAGGTGGCGCGTCGCGTCTATGAGACGCACAAGAAGTTCTATGACGATCTGCAGCGCAAGGTCTTGGCGGAGGCCGCCAAGACCGTCGTCGACCCCGATGCCGCTTTGGCCCTGGTCGGCGGCGCTTCGCAGGCCACCGCCTTGGTGGGCAAATTCAAGCCATCTGTGGTCTTGATCTCAGGTTGCCAAGACAACCAGACCTCGATGGATGGCGAGCACAACGGCGCCTTTACCGGCCAGCTCTTGAAGATCTGGAATAGCGGCGCCTTCAGTGGCAACTACAGCAGCTTCCACAGCCGCATTCGCGCTGGCATGCCGCCCAGCCAGTCGCCCAACTTATTCCTGCTTGGTGATCAGGCGGCTTTGGCGAGCTTCATGAAACAGAAGCCCTTCACGGTTTGAATTGACCCGAGTGACCCAAGGGCCGTGCGTGCCAGCAGCGCCGCGGCACTCATTGCTGCGACTACCCCGCCTCCATCAAAAAGAGCCCCTAGGAGACCCAAGTTATGGCCGAGCCGCAGATCACCCTCAAACTGAACGGTCGCCCTACCGCGCGGCTGCAACTGCCCGCCTTGCTGACCCCGGCGGCGCGCTCCGCCGAGCGGCGCGATGATGCTTTCCTGCCCGAAGGCTATTTGCAGCCACTCAGCGCGTTTGACATGAGCCCGGCGGCGCGCAGCGCGGAAGGCCTGCCCTTGGCGCAAAGCCATGCCGCCGCGCCCAATGAGGTCTTGGTGCTGGAGTTGGCCGATGGCAGCTGCCTGATTACCAGCGCGGCGCGTTTGCGGGCGACCTTGCAGCAAACTCATCCCGAGCTGATCGGGGAAGACGGCGAAATCTTGCTGGAGGCCTTGCGTGCCCAAGGCGCAGCGCCGGGTCGCGGCTTGGGCGAGGCGGTGGGCGGGCTGATCAGCAAGGTCTTCAGCTTCGCGGTGGGGGCGGCGCCCGATGCCATCATCGACGCGGCGCTGGGCGAGCTGAAGAACAAGGCCGAGCTTGGCGTCAGCTGGGCCGGCACCAAGGCCTTGATGTGGGCCATTGAAAAGCAGCTCTCGCAAGCACCGGGTCTGTACCGCTGGGTCTCGGCCACCGGCAAGCCGCAAGATTTGGAACCGGTTGATTTCGAACGCCAGCCGCCTGCGGGGGCGATGCTGGTCTTTGTGCACGGCACAGGCTCCAGCACCCTGGGCAGCTTTGGCGAGCTGCGCAGTGGCGACCGTGACTTGTGGGGCACGCTGCAGGCTCGCTTCAGCGGTGGCATTTACGGCTTTGAGCATCGCACCCTGTCGCAAAGCCCAATCGAGAACGCCATTGATCTGGTCCGCGCTCTTCCGATGGGTGCCCAGGTCTGTCTGGTCTCTCATTCGCGCGGAGGCCTGGTGGCCGATCTGCTGTGCTTGGGAGACTTTGACGCCTTGATTGACCGTTATGCCTATGCCTTCAAAGGCACGGGCGATGCCGATGCCGAGGAGGCCAAACGCGTCATCAAGGAGTTGGAAACGGCCCATGCGGAACAACGCGCGCAGCTGCGCACCCTGGCCGGTTTGTTGCGCGAGCGCCAGATCGTGGTGCAGCGCTATGTGCGCGCCGCTTCGCCGGCCAGCGGCACCAAGTTGGCCAGTGGCAATTTCGATGTCTTTTTGTCTGGCCTGCTGAGCTTGATTGGCACGGTGCCTTTCTTCTTCGGCAGCCCTTGGTATTCGGCCTTCAAGCGGGTGGTGATCGAGATCGCCAAGAACCGCACCAATGCCCATTTGGTGCCGGGCATCGAGGCCATGCTGCCCGACTCGCCGATGGCGCGCCTGCTGCGCGATGCACCGGTGCGGCCGGGCACGGCGATGTCGGTGATTGCCGGCGATATTCAGGGCGGCCATCTGTTGCGCCGGCTTGGCGTCATGCTGACGGACTTTCTGCTCTTCGACAATGACGACAACGATCTGGTGGTCAACACCACCGCCATGCTGGCCGGCATTGCGCCCAAGTCTGCGGCACGAGTTTTGTTTGATCGCGGGGCGGATGTTTCGCACTTCCGCTACTTCGTCAATATCGACACCCGCGCCGCCCTGCGCGACTGGCTGGTGGTAGCGCAGCCGCTGGAGCTGAGCAGCTTCCGGCCCTTGCCCGATCCGGCCGATTACGAGGCGGCGCTCGCTGCAGCCGGGGCCAGCCGCAGTGTCGGCGCGGCCGACCGGCCGGTGGTGGTGGTGCTGCCGGGCATCATGGGTTCGCATCTGCGTGTTGGCGCAAAAGACCGGGTTTGGTTCGACCCGGGCGATATCGCCACCGGCGGCTTGGCCAAGATCGAGTGGTCGAAGCCCACGGTGGAGGCGGATGAGCTGTTCGCCATGTTCTATGGCCGGGTCTGCAAGCACTTGGCCGACAGCCACCGGGTCGAACCCTTCCCTTATGACTGGCGCCAGCCGCTGGATGTCTTGGCCGAGCGCTTGGGGGAGTTCCTGGATCGACTGATGCAACAGACCCAGCAACCGGTTCGCTTGCTGGCGCACAGCATGGGCGGCTTGGTGGTGCGGGCCTGCATTTACAAGCGCCGCGCGGTGATGGATCAACTGATGGCGCGCGAAGGCTCGCGCTTGCTGATGCTGGGCACACCTCACCAGGGCGCGCACTCGATGGTGGAGAACTTGATTGGCAAGGGCGCCACCTTGCGCACCCTGGTGCGCTTGGACCTGACACACGATATGCAGCAGGTGCTGGACATCATTGCCGGCTTCCGCGGTGCATTGCAGCTGCTGCCCAAGCCGGGCTTTCAAGATCAGTTCCAGGGCCAACCCGGGGGCGGAGCCAGTTATGCCTATCAGCAGGCGCAAACCTGGTTGACGCTGAAAGAGAAGGTCAGCGATTTCTGGTTCGGCGACCAATTGGCCGGCACGCCCGCTCAATCGGTGCTGGACTCAGCCAGCTGGTTGTGGGCGCAAGACGGCTCCGCCCAGCCGGCTCTGCCCGCCGCCTACGAAACCAAGAGCATCTATATCTTCGGCCAGGCGCCCAACACCCCTTGTGGTCTGTGCGAAGAAGGTGGACGCTTGAAGATGGTGGGCACCTCGCGGGGCGATGGCACGGTGACCTGGGCCTCCGGGCGCATTGGTGGCATCGGGCGGCAGTACTACATGCCGGCGGCGCATGGCGATCTCTTGTCGACCAGCGCTCACTTCGTCGCCATCACCGAGCTGCTGAACTCGGGCGCCACTTCGGGTCTGAGCGCGCAGCCGCCTAGCAGCCGAGCGATTGAGCAAGCCCAGCCGCTCATCTACGACGCCGGCCCGCCCAATGCCGATGACCCCGATGCCCTGATGCGCGGGCTGATGGGCAGCTCAGCGCGCAACCGGGTGCCTGCGCGCACGCAGCGGCGGCTCGAAGTGGCCGTGCGCGCCATGGACCTGCGCTTTGTCAGCGACCCCATCATGGTCGGGCACTACGAGCGGGACCCCATCGCCGGCGCCGAGGCTTTGATCGACCGCGAGCTCTTGAACCGAGAGCTCAGTGAGCGCCACAGCCTTGGCCTTTACGCCGGCGCGCGCGGCACGGCGGCCGTGGTGCTGCGGGTGCGCGGTGACTTTGAGCGCAGGTTTGGAAGCCTGAGTGGCGCTGTGGTCACCGGCCTGGGCTCTTATGACCGGGCCTTGAGCCCGGCCGATTTGACCGAGGCGGTGCGCACCGGCGCCTTGCGCTACTTGCTGCAAGTCATTGATGTCTTGGGCAAGGCCGACCGCGAGGTGCCGCTGTCCAGCTTGCTTCTGGGCTATAACTCCTCGGCCAATCTGACCGTGGCGGCCTCGGTGGAGGCTTTGGTGCGCGGCGTGATGGAGGCGAATGCGCGTTTTTATGCCGCCACCCGTTTGAACATCCGCATCGCCCGGCTGGACATCATCGAGCTCTATCTGGACACCGCCATCGGCGCCACCTATGCCTTGCGTGCCCTCAGTGGGCAGCTGGCGGCGCAGGCCGAAAAACAGGGCACGGCGCTGCTCTGTCAAAGCGAACTGCAGCAAGGAGAAGGCTTCCGGCAGCGACTCTTTGACGATGGCAATTCCAGCTATTGGCCGCGTTTGATCATCACCGATGCCGAGCGCAGCGAATCGCAGAACCCGGTGGTTCCGGGGGCTGCCCCCTTGGCCGACAAGCTGCGCTTTGTGTTCGTGGGGCAGCGGGCTCGCGCCGAGTCGGTAGCCCTGCAGCGGCAGCCTGGCTTGATCGAGCAGATGGTGGCGCAGCAAATCGGCAATCCAATCTGGAACGAAGACTTCGGCCGCATGCTGTTCCAGCTGATGGTGCCGCATGACTTCAAGGATGCTGCGCGTCAGCTCGACCGCGTGGTGTTGGTGGTGGATGGCTACACCGCCAATCTGCCCTGGGAGCTGATGTTGGCCGATGACCCGGATCGCCCCTCCGAAGAAAAGCAGCCGCTGGCCTTGCGCACGGCGGTGGTGCGCCAGTTGTCGGCGCAGACCTTCCGGGCCACGGTGCACCAAAGTGTCTTGCGGCAGGCCCTGGTGATCGCCAATCCCTCGGTGGCAGGTTTCGCCAAAGGCTTCCCGGTCTTGAATGGCCAGCCGACTCAAGACCCGCCGGATCTGCCGGGCGCTCAGGCCGAGGGCGAGGCCTGCCAAGAACTCTTGACCAGCATGGGCTACCAAGTCGAAGCGGTGATCGGCAGCTTCAACAAAGCCAGCGATGTGCTGGCCAAACTCTACGCCAAGCCCTGGCGCATCCTGCATATCTCGGCCCACGGCCTGTTTGACTTGCCGCATGCCGATGGGCGCCGCCGCAGCGGCGTGCTGCTGTCCGATGGTTTGCTGATCACGGCGGCAGAAATCATGGCCATGGAGACGGTGCCTGAGCTGGTGTTCTTGAACTGCTGCCATCTGGGTCAGGTCGACAGCGGCGCGCAAGGCCCTGGCAGCAACAAGTTGGCGGCCAGCGTGGCGCGCGAGCTCATCGCCATTGGCGTGCGCTGTGTGGTGGTGGCGGGTTGGGCGGTCAATGATGAGTCGGCCCGCCTGTTCGGCGAGGTCTTTTATGCACAGCTCCTGTTGCGCCGCCATTCCTTTGGCGACGCGGTGTTCAGTGCCCGCAAAGAGGTGTGGAAGCACCATCCCGAGGACATCACCTGGGGCGCTTTCCAAGCCTATGGGGACCCTGTCTGGTTGGCCGAGCCGGCGGCGGAAGGCGGCCTCGGCGGCGGTGCAGCCAGCCGCTATGTGTCACCCGACGAGATGTTGGATGAGTTGGCCCGCTTGCGCTCTGACCTGGCCCGGCGTGGCGACGATCTGGGCTCGCGAGCCTTGCAAGCGCAGGTTGATCGGGTTGCCGATGCCTTGGCGCGTCGCTGCCCGGCGGGCTGGCAACAAAACCCGCAGCTGCAATATGCGCTGGGCCAGACTTGGTTTGATCTGGGCCAGTGGGAGCGCGCGCGGGCCGCCTTTTTGAGTGCCGCGCAAGCGGTGGACCGCATCGGTGGTGTGCCTATCTCTGATCTTGAAAAGCTGGTCGATGTGGAGTCCCGTTGGGGCGAGGCTCGCGCGGTTCAGGCGCTGGGGCCGGCCTTGGCCGGCGACCGAGCGGCACAGCAGCAATTGCGGGCTGCCGAGGCCTTGATCGATTTGGCCCTGCGTCGCTTGGATGGGCTGGACGCTTTGGTGGTCAATGGCGATTGCGGCCCTGATGGCGAGCCGCTGCTGCCCCAAACCTCGATGCACAGTGAACGCACCGCCTTGCGCGGCGCTGCTTGGCAACGCAAGGCCAATTTGCAGGCGCGGCGAATGTTGAGTGGTCAGCTGGACACGGCGGCACAGGACTTGGCCGCCAAAGCGATGGCGACTTGCCTGCAAACCAGCGTGGAGGCTTACCGTGCCGGCGAAGGGCAGCCAGGGTCCGAGCATTTCAGCCCCTGCCATGCCTTGTACCGGCTGGCCCTGGATGCCTTGACCGATTGGCCCAGCCCGGCCGAAAAAGACGCCGCCCTCGAGCTGGCCCAGCAATGCCGGCGCGCGGCTGCGCAGAACTTCGCCATGCAGCCCAGCCCCTGGGACTTGCTGATCCAGCCCGAGGCCTTGTTGGTCGAGCGCTTGATTGATGGTCAGCTGGGGCGGGCTGACGAAGAAGGGCGGCGCTGCTTCGAGGACTTGTCGTCCAGCTATGCCGAAGCACTGGGCTGCGTGACGGTGCGGCCACTGCAGCTGCAGGCCATGGTGGACCGATTGGAGCGACTGTCCCGCTTTGTCGATGCTTCGGCGCTGGCGCAGCATGACGACGAGGCGCTGAGCCGCACGGCGGACCGCCTGATCGCCTTGGCGCAAAGCCTCATGCCCGGCCACGCCGCGCGCAGCGACAGACCGCCCAAGCTCAGTGCCCGCACAAAGGCCAAGGCCCCGCGGGCAAAGCCGAAAGGGAAGCAGCAAGCCAAGAAGAATGCCAAGTCCTGAGTGCTCGGGAGCCTTCGCCGTAGCATCCGCTGAAGCTCGCTACACTTTGCCGCACAAAGGAATGGTGTCGCAGCGGCTTTGAGTGACGCGACCTAACGCAGCTCACAGCGCCCGCCTGTGGTGAGCCGCTTCGGGGTTTGGATGAACAGCGCCTATCTGCTCGATTGGGCCGGCCTTTTATTGCGCTGGCTGCATGTGATTGTTGGCATTGCCTGGATCGGTGCCTCTTTCTACTTTGTCTGGTTGGACAACCATTTACGCAAGCCGATGGCCGAGGACTTGCGCGCCAAGGGCGTGGACGGCGAGCTTTGGGCCGTGCATGGCGGGGGCTTTTACAACCCGCAGAAGTACATGGTGGCGCCGCCCAATCTGCCGGAGCACTTGCACTGGTTTTACTGGGAGAGCTACTGGACCTGGATCAGCGGCTTTGCGCTTTTCGTGACCCTGTACCTGTTCAATGCCGACAGCTATTTGATCGACCGGCGTGTGCTCGATTGGAGCGCGCCTGCGGCCATCAGCGCGGCCTTGGGATTTTTGGCGGCGGGCTGGCTGGTGTATGACCAAATCTGCCGCCGCTTGGGCCACAACGCCGATGGCAGCATCGGCCACGATGGCCGCGTGCTGGGCTTGATCGGCGTCTTCATCGCCGCCGCCACCTGGTTGGCCTGCCAGCTCTTCGCGGGCCGCGCCGCCTTTTTGCTGATCGGCGCCATGATGGCCACGATGATGAGCGCCAATGTGCTGTTCTGGATCATTCCGGGCCAGAAGCAGGTGATTGCCGATATGCGCGCGGGCCGGCCGGTGAACCCGGTCTTTGGCCAGCGCGGCAAACAACGCAGCGTGCACAACACCTACTTCACCCTGCCGGTGCTGGTGGCCATGCTGAGCAACCACTACGGCATGCTTTACAGCCATGCGCAGAACTGGCTGCTGCTGATCGTGCTGATGACGGTGGGCGTGTTGGTGCGCAGCTATTTTGTGAAGCGCCACAAAGGCGTCAACGCCTGGGGCTTGCTGCTGGCGGCATTCGTCTTGCTGGCGGGTTTGATCATCGGAACGGCGCCCAGGAGCACGCCGCCTAGCGCAGCAGTGAACGGATCCGCCGCCCCGAGCATGGCCGAGGTGCAAGCCGTGGTGGCGCAACGCTGTGTCGTTTGCCACAACGCCGAATTGGCGCAAAAAGGGGTGCAGCTGCACAGCGCCGAGTTGATTGAGAAGAACGCGCAAGCGCTCTATCAGCAAGCCGTGCTGCAAAAAACCATGCCGCTGAACAATGCCACCGGCATTACTGAGGAGGAGCGAGCCTTGCTTGGGCGTTGGTATGCCGCTCAGCAAGTAAAGCCGCATTGAGCATTGATCGGGGAGACCGTGTTGAGTGCAATTCAGATGCCGCCTGGCGAGATCTTGCGTCACTTGTTTGATGCGGCGGTCCGGCGCGCCTTGCCTGCAGAGCGCATGGCGGCGCATCTGCCCGAGTTGCGGCGGCTTGCGCCCAAGGCGGGCCAAGGGCGCACCCTGGTGCTGGGCGCCGGCAAGGCCGGTGGCGCGATGGCGCAGGCGCTGGAGGCGGCCTGGCCCAAGGACCTCGCCCTCAGTGGCTTGGTGATCACCCCTTACGGCCATTGCCCGCCGGACTACAAAGCGCAGCGCCTGGAGTTGGTCGAGGCGGCGCACCCGGTGCCTGATGCGGCAGACCTGGCGGCCTCGGCCCGGCTGCTGCAACTGGCGCAAGGCTTGAGCGCGGACGATCTGGTCATTTGCCTGATCTCGGGCGGCGGCTCGTCCTTGCTGTGCTTGCCCGCGCCGGGCTTGAGCCTGGCCGACAAGCAGGCGGTCAATCGCGCCTTGCTGCGCAGCGGCGCTTCCATCGATGAAATGAACTGTGCGCGCAAGCATCTCTCAGCCATCAAAGGCGGCCGATTGGCGGCGGCCTGTGCACCGGCGCAAGTCCTGACCCTTTTGATCAGCGATGTGCCGGGCGATGAGCCGGCGGTCATTGCCTCAGGCCCAACGGTGGGGGATGCCAGCACATGTGCTGACGCTCTGGCCATTTGTCAGCGCTATGCCATCAATTTGCCGGATGCGGCGCGGGCCGGTCTGCGCTCGGGTGCCTTCGAAACGCCCAAGCCCGATGACCCCGTGTTCGCGCAACAAGCGCTGCGCTTCATGGCGACGCCGCAGCAAAGCCTGCAAGCCGCTGCTGAGGCGGCGCGTGCGCTGGGCTTGCAAGCCCATGTGCTCAGCGATGCGATGGAAGGCGAATCCCGCGAGTTGGGCCGTATGCATGCGGCGCTGGCGCGAGAAGTGGCGCGCCGGGGCCAACCGTTTACCAAGCCTTGTGTGATCTTGTCGGGCGGCGAGACCACAGTGACGCTGGCCGGCAAAGAAAGTGCCAAGTCGGGCCAAGGTGGCCGGGCCACCGAGTTCTTGCTCGGCTGTGCCTTGGCCTTGGATGGCGAGCCGGGCGTTTACGCGCTGGCGGCGGATACCGACGGCATCGACGGCGTCTGCGATAACGCCGGTGCCTTGCTGACACCCAGCAGCTTGGCGCGGGCCCGCGCCTTGGGCCTGAATGCCCGCGCAGAGCTGGACGCGCACAATGCGCGCGGCTTCTTCGCGCCCTTGGGCGATCTGCTGATCACCGGGCCCACCTTCACCAATGTGAACGATTTCCGAGCCGTGCTCGTGCTGTAGTTTTGCCGTTCTCAGGGCAGCTGCAGCCCGCGCCGGGCGGCCATCTCGCGGCCAATCTCGGCTTGCTGCTGTGGCTCAAGGGCCCTTGAGGCGGCAGGAAAGATCAGGCCGTCTTCGCTCTCAAGATGGGCTTGCTGCAGTTCAATGAAGCGCTGCGCGGCGGCACTGAATGCGGCCCAGTCTGGATTTGTTGGCGGCAGCGCCTGCGCGGATTGCAGCACGAGCAACTGCAGTCGCAGCTGCAGCCATTGCTCGCGCATTTCTTCATGCTGCTGCCGCAAGCTTTGGCACAGCGACAGCAGCTGCGCTTCCCCCTGACGCTCCAGCGCAGGAAATACATGCAACTCCTCATCTTGGTGATGCAGCGGCGCGGCCACGTCGAAGTAACGCAGCAGGTCTTGTGCGGCATGAGCGGCTGCAGCGTCGGCACCCTGCGCTTGCAGATGCTGGGCCAGCCTGTCCAGCAAGTTCAAGCTGGCGCGCAGGCGATCGTGGCAAGCCGCCAGCAGCTCAAACGGCGCTTCGTAGCTGCTGCCAGGCTGCAAGCCATGCGGAACGCCGGCCTCGGGCTTCTTGCCGGTGCCGCGCGGGATGGGAATCGAGGACGCCATATGTCTTGGATCAAAAACCCTGGATTCGCCATTGTGCGGCGGTCGCGAGTCTTGACATGGCGCAAAGACAGGACGGCGAGCATGACCGACATTGCCGCTCATACGCCGGTACTTTGATTGACCTTGTGCCGCGCCTCGCCAACCCTCACTTGATTGGATCCAAGCCATCGTGGACACCACAAGCGCCAAATCAATCGCCCGCAGCAGCAGTGGCATTAGCAGCAGCCATCACCGCGCGGCCGAAGTCTGGGTGCCGGGATGGGACGCCGTTTTCGGCCCTCCGCGCCTGAGTGAGGCCGAGCGGCAGGCCTTGGCCCTGCTCTTGCGCTCTCGGCGGGTGATGGTGGGAGAGGCGGTATTCCGACGGGGACAAAGCGCCACGCATCTGGTGGCGGTGGTGGACGGGGCCGTGGGCCTAGGGGTGGCCGGTGAAGGCCCAGCCTTCCATCTGGAACGCAATATTCATGGCCCAGCCTGGCTGGACATCAGCAGTGCCTGGTTGGGTGGCGGCCATGGGCAAGATGCTCGGGTGCTGCTTGCTGCGACGGTGCTGGAGCTGCCCGTGGACGGCTTGCGCCAGCTGCTGGGGCGCTTTCCTGATCTGCGCGAACGAATGATGCAGGCCATGGCCCGCGCGGTGCAAAACCTCACCGGCACCACCCATGACTTGATGGCCAAAGACGCGCAGAAACGCTTGGCCAGCTGGCTGCTGACGCAGCGCTCGCCGAGCAGCGGCGCTGATGTGGCTTTGAAAGAACGCAAGCGTGAGGTGGCGGCTCAACTCGCCATCACGCCGGAAACCTTGTCTCGTCTGCTGAGGCAACTGATGAGCGCCGGGCTCATCGAGGTGAAGGGTTACACCATCCGTCTGCTGAATCTGGGGGCCTTGCAAACCATGGCCCACGATTGAGCGTCCGTCCTCGGCGCTTGATCTGTCGCCCTGACCTTGCCCCTGCCCCTGACATTGAGGCGGAGTGCTCGGAATTTCTCTGTTTTTCTGGTCCTTCTTGCTGGTGCAGCCGGGCTGAGGCCCCTTAGACTGCAGTCGAGGGGCTTCGCAGGTGCGAGCCTTTCCTAATGCTCGTTCCGAGCCAGAGCCAGAGGAGACCAATGTGACCGCTGCCGCCGAGAAGTTCTTCCAAAACAACAACGCCTTGCCCACCATGCCTGAGGTGGCCAACCGCCTGATGCGCAGTTTTGATGACGACAACATCAGCCTGGGCGCGATTGCCGACCTGATTGGCAAAGACGCCAGCCTCTCGGCCAAAGTCTTGCGGCTTGCCAATTCGGCCCGCTACAGTCCTTCGCACCAAATCTCTAGCTTGAGCGACGCGGCTGCGGCGCTGGGCATGGAAACCCTACGCAATCTCTCTTTGGCCGCTTGTCTGTCAGGCGCCTTTCCGGTCGTCAAGGGCCTGGATCGCGCGCTTTTCTGGCGCCACAGCGTCAGCACCGCCGCCTATGCCCGCATCCTCAGCAAAATGCTGCACCTGGATGCCGACACGGCTTATCTGTCTGGCCTGATGCTGCGCACCGGCCAAATCATGATGGCCATGAGCGAGCCCGACCTGGTGGCCGACGTGGAGGCCCATGCCGACGAACCGGGCAGCCGCTTCTCGCTCGAAGAGCATCGTTTTGGCTGCACGCATGCGGACGTGACGGCTTCCTTGGCTTCGCACTGGCACTTTCCGGCCGCCATGGTGGAAGCCTTCAAAGACGCCAACACCCCGATGGAGATTCGCCCCTTCTCCTTGATGGCCGCCGTGCTGCATCTGGCTGAGGTTTTGGCCGATGCTGCCGAACACCATGACAATCCAAGCCATGCCCTGCAAGTGGCGGTGCCCGAGTTGGTCGAGCATCTGCATTTGGACCTGGACTTTCTGGCGGCCAAGATCGAAGCCGCCGGCGATGTGGCCAGCGATGTGGAGCAGTTGCTGCACTGAATTTGCATGGCGCCGGCGGGGCAAAAGGCCGCATCGCTCGCTCCGGACTCGACGTCATGGCCCCACATAGCGCGCCCGCACCCAAAGCCGCTGGCCACTTCGTTTTTGCTCCAGGATATGGGCCATCACGCCGATGCCGCGGCCGGCCATTTGCAGGCTGAGTGCGGCGTCGGCTGGGGCGCCGAGCGCGCGGCGCAGCGCCACCAGTCCAAAGTCCAGCGAAGGCTTCCAGCCGGTCAGGCGGGCCACGGCCGGTGCCAGGGTTTGCGGCAGGGTCTGCTGCAGGGATGGGGCTTCGCCGGTCGCCAGCAGTGCGCATTCCTCCAGCAGGCGGCGCGCGCGGGGGTCGCCGCCGGGGTAGGACAGATGATTAAAACCCGGCAAGCCTTCGCCGCGGTCCAGCCGGCGCCTCAATGCCGCCTTCATATCGGGCGCTGCGGCAATCTCATCCCAAAGAGCCTCCACCTGCGCGCAGGCGCCGCCGTTGAAGGTGGCCGTTAGATTGCACATGGCCGCCAGCATGGCGGCGCCCAGACTGGCCTCCACCGAGGCCAAGCAGCGGGCGCTGAAGCTGACCATATTCATCTCGTGATCGGCCACCAACACCAAGGCCCGGCGCAAGGCCGCATCGCTTGAGGCGGGCAGCCGCCAGGCGCGGCGGAACTGCGTGTGAAGCGCCTCATGGCTGGGCGGGCGGTTCAAGAAGCTGGCGACCAGGGCGCGCAAATGGGCTGCGCAGGCCAAGGCCAGGGCCTCGCCATCGGGTAGCCAGGCCGGCCCATGCAGATCGCTCAGTGCCGTGGCGAACAAGGCCAAGGGACGGCTGTTTGGGCCCAGCGGCAACTGCGCTCGCAGCATCTGCCAGCTTGCACCCAAGGTCGGCGCCGGGCTGGCAAAAGGGTCGAGTTCCGGGGCGAACTGCCAGAGGTGCCGGGCCACATCTTCGGCGCTGCAGTCGGCTTCCACCATGGCCAGGGCGGGGCGGCCGCGATAGATGGGCTCGCCCTCGCGCACGCAGGACAAAGCGGTATCCAGTACCGGCAGTCCTTCGTTGAGCGCGGCCCGCGCTTGCTGTTCGCGTTGCCGACCGCCTTGCTTGCGCCGCTGCAGCAGCTCGACCTCAAAGCTGGAGTAGCGCCGCACCCGCGGATCGCTGGGGTCGTTCGACGCACTCAGCAGGCCGCGGCTCACATAAGCATAGAGCGTGGCCTTGCTGATGCCCAGGCGCGCCGCCGCCTCGCTGGAGTCCAACAAGGTGTAGGTGCCGGTGACGGGCAGGTTCCGGGCGAGCTTGGGCTCCGCAGGCTTGGCCTTGGCTTGGCGGCCTTTCTTGGGCTGTTGTGAATTCATATATTGATGAACTTGATCAAGATTGATGATTTGATCGCCGGCCAGTCTAATCGCGGGCTTGTTGAGGGGTGGGTTTTTTTTGTGGGACGAGATGACGTGGTGATTGGCGCAGTTGCAGGCTCGAAGGCGAGCAAAAGGTTTGAGAGGGCATCGTCCTTGCAGGTGGGTATGGCGGCGTTCGGCTTCGCGATTTTTCTGATGCCAACAAAGGCGGTGGCGCAAGTCGTGGCGCAAGGGGCCGAGCCACCGGCCAAGCTGCAGCGCGTGGAGGTGCAAGCGGAAGGCGCGGCTCAGGCGCTGAACGCCCGGCGAGCCTCGGTGGGCGCTCTGCAGGTGCTCAGCCGCGAAGAGTTGCTGCGTCAGGGCGACACCCGGCTGAGCGATGCCTTGCGGCGCGTGCCGGGCGTCAGCGTGCATGAGCAAGGGCCGCGGGGTGTGGAGATCCGCATGTCGGGCTTGGGTGGGGGCTACACGCAAATCTTGCTCAATGGCGAACCGGTGCCGCCGGGCTTCTCGCTGGAGAGCCTGTCGCCTGAATTGATCGAGCGCATCGAGGTCTCGCGCAGCGCCAGCGTGGAGCAAAGCAGCCAGGCGATTGCGGGCAGCATCAATATCGTCACGCGGCGCAGCAGCAAAGCAAGTGTTGGACAAGCACAGCGCGACCTGAAATTGGGCCTGAGTTCGCAGCTGCAACGGCCCAGTGCCACATTGGATTTGAATCTGGGCGACCGGGACGGTGCCCTCTCTTGGGGCCTAGGTCTGGGGCTGGCTCATGAGCAACAGCGCTGGCCGATGAAGCTGGATCAGCAGGCGCTGGATTCCCAGGGCCAAGTGCAGCAAGCCTATCGCACCGAAAAACTGGAGTACGACCGCAGCCAGCGCATGACTTTGAGCCCGCGCGCAACTTGGCTGCTCTCGCCTCAGCAAACCATCAGTACTGACCATTTGCTGCGCGTTTCGCGCTCCAGGGGTGGGGCGGTGGATGATCGCCAGAGCCTGGTGGGAGAAAAACCCGAGCAAGCGCACAACGACCTGGACATCAATATCCGCGGCCTGCAGCTGCGCAGCCGCCTGAACTGGACGCTCAATGAGGCGGACGGAGCCAAGTCGGAGCTCAAGCTCGGCTACACCCGCTTGCAGCGTGATTCAGACGCGCAATTCGAGGGTTATGACTTCAGCGGGCGGTGGATTCGCGATGCGCATGTGGACTCGCTGGCCATCGATCAGGGTTGGAGCATGTCCGGCCGGCATCGCCGCGGCTTGGGTGAAGCGCACAGCCTGAGCACCGGCTTTGACCTGGAAGAAAACCGCCGCAGCGAAGACCGCCTGCAGCGCGAACAGCCTTTGCCCGGCGGCTTGCCGGTGGAGAATCTCGACGAGGTCTATGACGCGCGGATTCGCCGCCTGGCTTTCTTTGTGCAAGACGAGATCGATCTCAGCCAAGCCTGGCAAACCACGCTGGGTCTGCGCTGGGAGGGCTTGCACACGGTCAGCTCAGGCAATGTGTTTGACAGCGTGGCCAAGCGCTCTGGTGTGTTCAGCCCGGTGATGCAGTTGCTTTGGCGCCTGCCGGACAGCAAGGATCAGCTGCGCTTAGGGCTGGCGCGCAGCTACAAAGCGCCCACGCCGCGCGAGCTGACGCCGCGCCGCTTTGTCGCCAACAACAACAGCCCGACCACGCCTGACCTGCAAGGCAATCCGGACTTGCTGCCGGAGCTGGCCTGGGGCATGGATGCCAGCTGGACGCACCCGCTGAGCAAGTCCAGCCTGCTGAGCGCCAGCGCTTATCTGAAGCGCATCGAGCAAGTCATCGTCAGCGAGCTGATTTTTCAGAACAAGCATTGGGTGGAGCGCCGCAGCAACCAGGGCGCGGCCTGGGTCGAGGGCCTGGAGTTGGAAGCCCGCCTGAGCTTGCCAGAGCTGCTCAAAGCGGGCACGCCTGCCTTGGAGCTGCGTGGCAACTGGGCGATGCATCGCTCACGGGTGCTGGCGGTGCCGGGGACAGACAACCGCCTGGCTCAGCAGATTCCGATGAGCCTGAATCTGGGCTTTGACCACCGTCTGGCGGCGCCCCCGCTGGAGGCCCTGAGCGGCAGCTTCAGCTGGGGCGGCAATCTGAGCTTGAGCCGCGGCGCCACCCAGCGCTTGGCCGAAGGTCGCTGGGCGAGCTTGTCCTCCACCCGGGTTTTGGATGTCTATGCCTTGTGGAAGCAAGACAAGCAAAGCGCATGGCGGCTTTCCTTCAGCAATCTATTGCATCCCGACCGAGTCAGCACTCGCCGCGTGCTGGCCGAGGGACTGGACCATCGCCTGGAAGAGCGGCTGCAAAGCGGTGTGAACGCGCGCCTCCTGTGGGAGCGCAGTCTCTGACCGAGCTTGGGGTGGGGCGGGCGCACCTTCATAATGCCGCCTCTCCCCGCCTCTCCCCGTCGCTTCTTGAGATGCTTGCTTTTGATCATGGATAAATTCTTGCTGCAGCAGCAGGTGCTGGAACGGCTCGCCGACGACTTGCAGCAAGTTGAGCAGGCAGCGCGGGCGGCCCATGAGACGGCGACGCACGAAGAAAACATCGCCGAAAACAAATACGACACCTTGGGCCTCGAAGCTGCCTACTTGGCGACCGGCCAAGCCCGCCGCGCCGAAGCCATCCGTCAGGCGATAGCCCATTGGCGCCAGTTCCGACCCCTCCCTTACGACGCCAGCAAAGGCATTCAGCTCGGCGCGCTGGTCTGCCTGGTGGACGCCGACGAGCAGCAGCATCAGCTCTTTCTCGGTCCGGCTGGGGGCAGCATGAAGTTGCTCAGCGGCGAGCAGTCCGTTCAAGTCATCAGCTGCGAAGCCCCCTTGGGCAGGGCCATGCTGGGCAAATGCGAGGGCGATGAGGTGTCGATTCAGCTAGCTCAAAACCGACAGCAGTTTGAGGTGCAGCGGGTTCATTGAGCCGCCCGCGAGTTCGGCGCCGGCCCCAAACTGTCATCAGGGCAAGGCCGTCGTCCCTTCAGGGGCGAACGCCACGCGATCAGCCCAGCAACCACCCGGGCTGCCGTGTCCCACGCGTCAGGCCCTCAGGCCCGCGCTCAGCGTTTATGCAAGACCCATCAGCCCCGGACCCCTTGAGGTCAAAGCGCAGCCAAGCCTTGCACCGAATGCAGCGCCCGCAAGACCGATTCGGCCGTGGCCGGGGCGCGCAGATCGGGGTCGCAAGCGGCTGGGCCGGTCGCGGCGACAGCGTCCTTGATGGCCAGCAGCACCGAGATCGGCAAGAGCAGCGGCGGCTCGCCCACCGCTTTGGAGCGATGGATGCTGTCGGCTGCATTCGGCTGGTCGTACAAGGCCACGCGGAAGTCTGGCGGGCTGTCGTTCGCCGTAGGGATTTTGTAGGTGCTGGGCGCGTGGGTGAGCAGGGCGCCGCTGCTGGGGTGCCAGACCAGTTCTTCCATCGTCAGCCAGCCCATGCCCTGCACAAAAGCGCCCTCGATCTGGCCGATGTCCAGCGCCGGGTTCAGCGAGCGGCCCACGTCGTGCAAAACGTCGGCGCGGATGACGCGGCTTTCGCCGGTGAGCGTGTCGACCAAGACTTCGGAAACGGCGGCGCCGCAAGCGAAGTAATAAAACGGCTTGCCCTGCAGCTTGCTGCGATCCCAGTGCAGGCCAGGCGTGGCGTAAAAGCCCTCGCTCCAGAGCTGCACCCGCTGCATATAGGCTTTGTGCACCAGCTCGGCAAAACTCATCGATTGAGCGCCGGCGCTGACCCTCTCGTCCGCAAAAACCACCTCAGCTGCCGAGCACTGCCACAGCTGCGCCGCCAGCGCGGCCAGCCGGGCCTTGATGCGCGCGGCAGCGTCTTGCGCAGCCTTGCCATTCAGGTCGCTGCCGGTGGAAGCGGCCGTGGCCGAGGTGTTGGCGACCTTTTGGGTGTCGGTGGCGCTGCAGCGCACGCGGGCCAGGCTGAGTCCCAGCTCATGCGCCACCACTTGCGCCACCTTGGTGTTCAGGCCCTGGCCCATCTCGGTGCCGCCGTGGTTCACCAACACCGAACCGTCGGTGTAAACGTGCACCAGCGCGCCGGCCTGGTTCAGGTGCACCACATTGAAGCTGATGCCGAATTTCAACGGCGTCAGCGCCAGGCCTTTTTTCAAGACCGGGCTGCGAGCGTTGAAGTTGCTCACCGCTTGGCGGCGCTGAGCGTAGTCGCTGCTGGCCTGCAGGCGATCGATCAGCGGAGCCAGGATGTTGTCTTCAACTTGTTGGCCGTAGGGCGTGATATTGCGGCCGTCTTCATCGGTGTAGAGATTGCTCAGCCGCACCTGCAGCGGGTCACGCTGCAAGCGGCGCGCCACCGCGTCCAGAATCATCTCGATGGCCAGCGCTCCTTGCGGCCCGCCAAAGCCGCGAAACGCGGTGTTGCTCTGCGTGTGGGTGCGGGCGCAAAAGCCGTGCAGTGCCACATGCGGCAGGAAGTAGGCATTGTCAAAATGGCAGAGCGCCCGCGCCATCACCGGCGCCGACAAATCGGCTGAATGACCGCAGTTGGAGATCAGATCCACCTCGGCGCCGAGGATGCGGCCTTGCTCGTCAAAGCCCACATCCCAGCGGTAGTCAAAACCGTGGCGCCGGCCGGTGATCATGAAGTCGTCATCGCGGTCCAGGCGCAGCTTGACCGGGCGGCGCAGCTTTGTGGCAGCGAGGGCGGCCACGCAGGCGAACAGGGCCGACTGCGACTCCTTGCCGCCAAAGCCGCCGCCCATGCGCCGGCATTGCACCTGCACCTGATGCGAGGCCCAACCCAAGGCATGGGCCAGCAGTTGCTGCATCTCACTGGGGTGTTGGGTAGAGCAATGCACCAAGAGGCCTTGGCTCTCCTGCGGAACGGCGTAGCTGATCTGCCCTTCCAGATAGAACTGCTCTTGCCCGCCTACCGACCACTCGCCGTTGAGCCGCAAGGGCGCCGCTGCCAGGGCGGCCGCCGCATCGCCCCGGCTCAGATGCATGGGCGGCAGCACATAGTGGCCTTGGGCATGGGCGTCTTTGGCCGTCAGCACGGCGGGCAGGGCTTCAATTTGCAAAGCCGTCTTGGCCAGGGCAGCGGCACGACGCGCCAGCTCGCGGCTGCTGGCAATGACAGCAAAAACCGGCTGGCCCAGATAACTCAAAGTCTCGCCGGCAAGAATCGGGTCATCATGGACCAGCGGCCCACAGTTGTTTTCGCCGGGGATGTCGGCCGCAGTCAGCACCGCCACTACGCCCGGCTGGGCGCGCAAGAGCGCCAGGTCGATGGACAGCAAGCGCCCATGCGCCACCGGCGACAAGCCCAGGGCCGCATGCAGCGTGCCTTGCAACTCGGGGATGTCGTCGGTGTAAGTCGCTTCGCCGCTGACGTGCAGCGCGGCGGATTCATGCGAGTGGCTGTGGCCGACGCTGCCGCCCGCGCTTTGGAGTTGGGGCGCCTTCATGCTGCGCTCCCCCTGCGGCTATCAAAGCTGATGGCCTGCCAGACGCTCAACTCACTCGCCGCCAGTGGCTGCTCGGCGCGTGTTTCCAGCCAGAGCCGGCGCAGCAGGTTTTGCGCCACCTGCAATCGGTAGCCGCTGCTGGCGCGAGCGTCGCTCAGGGGCGTGAAGTCCTGGCTCAAGGCGGACTGCGCCGCTTGCAGCGCCGTCTCATCCCAGGCCTGGCCCAGCAAGGCCGCTTCGGCAAGTGCTGCGCGTTTCACCACCGCCGCCATGCCGCCATAAGCCAGGCGCGCTTGCAGCACGCGCTGGCTGCCGGGCTCCAGTTGTAGCGCCAACACGGCGCAGACGGCGGAGATATCGCTGTCGTAGCGTTTGGCCACCTTGTAGGCGCCGAGGCGCCAGTCCGGGCCAGGCAGCGGCAGGTGCAAGGCCTCGACAAACTCGCCCGGCTGGCGGGCGTTTTGCATATAGCCGAGGTAGAAGTCTTCCAGCTTCATGCGGCGCTGCTGGGCACCGCGACGCAAGACGATCTCGGCGCCCAGGGCGATCAGCGCGGGCGCGCCGTCGCCAATCGGTGAGCCATTGGCGATATTGCCGCCCAGGGTGCCGGCCAGGCGAACCGGCGGTGAGGCAAAGCGCAGCCACAGTTCGCGCAGGGCCGGCACCGCCGCGGCCAGCGCCGACCAAGCCTCTTCCAGCGAAGCGGCGGCGCCTATCCACAGGCCCGGCTGGCCCTGGAAGTCTTGCGCGCGAATCTGCCGCAACTCAGCTACAGCGCCCACAAAAATCAGGTCGCCTACATCGCGGAACTGCTTGTTCAGCCACAGGCCAATGTCGGTGGCCCCGGCCAGCAGCCGGGCTTGCGATTTGGCCTCGCAAAGCGACGCCAAATCGGCCACGGTGCGCGGCGCATCAAAGGCGTCCACGCGGCCTGCATAGGCTGGGTTCGCGGCTGCGTAATGCAGGGCTGCATCGGCCTGCAATTGGCGCAAAGCCGCGACGATGGGCGCGCGATCAATGGTCTGGGCTGGCAGGGCGAACATGCGCTCGCCGGCGTCCAGAATCGGGCGGTAGCCGGTGCAGCGGCACAGATTGCCGGCCAAGTCATCGGCCAGTTCTTGGCGTGTGGGCTGGCTGCCCGCCTCCTGATGGCGCTCATAACAAGCTTGCAGCGTCATCACAAAGCCGGGGGTGCAAAAGCCGCACTGCGAGCCGTGGCAGTCGATCATGGCCTGCTGCACCGGGCTGGGCTCGGCGGCCGAGCCCAGGTCTTCGACCGTCCACAGGACCTGGCCGTCCAGCGTGGGCAGCAGCTGGGTGCAGGCGTTGACATTGCGCAGGCGCAGTTGGCCTTGCTGATCCAACTCGCCCAGCAAGACGGTGCAAGCGCCACAGTCGCCTTCGGCGCAGCCTTCTTTGGTGCCGGTGCAGGCCTGCTCGGCCTGGTGTTCACGCAGATAGCTGAGTAGCGTGGTCGTGGTCGGCAGACCTTGGACGGACCGAATCTGGCCCTGCTGGAAAAAACGGATCGGACGCTGCTGCATGCTCATCGAAACCAAACTCACCAAGCTGCTGGGCCCTTGACGATATACGATCCTGTCCCGCCTCTTTTGAAAACGCTGCCTTGTCCACTTCAACGCCACAGAAAATCGCCCTGCGCGGCGACTTGCTCGACTTCACCGCCAGCCCTGTCTGGGGCGACTTGGAGGGCGGTGGCGCGGTGCGCTTCCAGCCTGACCATTGGTTGCTGATCGATGAGCAGGGGCGCATCCAGGGCACGCAGGCGCAAGAGCCGGATCAGCAGTGGAACAAGATCGATCACCAAGGTCGCCTGATCCTGCCCGGCTTCATCGACACCCATGTGCATTGCCCGCAGCTCGATGTGATCGCCTCTTACGGCGCCGAGCTGCTGGACTGGCTCAACACCTACACCTTTCCGGCCGAATGCCGCTATGCCGACCCCGCCGTGGCGCAGGCCGGCGCGGCGCGCTTCTTGGACGCCTTGCTGGCCCATGGCACGACGGCGGCGGTGGTCTTCCCCACCGTCCACAAGGTTTCGGTCGAGGCCTTGTTCGAGGCCGCGCAGCAGCGCGGCATGCGCCTGATCACCGGCAAGGTGCTGATGGATCGCCACGCCCCGGCCGCCTTGTTGGACCTCAGCGTGGCCCAGGCCGAGCGCGACTGCGTGGACCTGATCTCGCGCTGGCATGGTGTAGGCCGCCTCAGTTATGCGGTCACGCCGCGCTTTGCGCCCACCAGCACGCCGGAGCAACTGGCCATGGCCGGCGCGCTTTGCCGGGCCGACACCACGCTCTATATGCAAACCCATGTGGCCGAGAACCGCGAGGAGGTGCGCTGGGTCAGCGAGCTGTTCCCGCAGGCGCGCAGCTATCTGGATGTGTATGCCCGGGAGGGCCTCTTGCACCCGCGCTCGGTACTGGCCCATGGCATCTGGCTGGATGATGAAGACCGGCGTGTGCTGGCCGGCAGCGGCGCGCAGGTCGCCTTCAGCCCTTCGTCCAACCTCTTCCTGGGCAGCGGCTTGTTTGATTGGCCGGCGGCGCGGGCCGGGCAGGTGCAGGTGTCGGTGGCCAGCGATGTGGGCGGCGGCACCAGCTTGTCCATGCAGCGCACGCTGCTGGATGCCTACAAGGTGCAGGCCATGGCCGGCCAGCGCCTGACGGCCTGGGCCGGCTTGCATGCCGCCACCCGCGGTGCCGCCGAGGCCTTGGGCCTGGGCGCTGAGATCGGCCATTTCGGCGTGGGCACCCTGGCTGATGTTTGCGTTTGGGATTGGGCACGCGGCCCGGTCGCCGAGGCGCGCGACGCGGTGGTACGCGGCCTGCATGAACGGGTGTTTGCCTGGATGAGCTTGGCCGATGACCGCAATCTGCGCGCCGCCTATGTGGCTGGGGTGTGCAAGCACTCAGCCTGAGTTTGCCCTGGGTTTTGCCCTGCTTTTTGCCTAGCTTGCCGGGTTTGCCCTGCCTCTGCATCGATCCGCAGCGCTAGGGCCCAGGCGGATTTGCCCGGATACTTGCGTTTGAACTTGTCGCCTGCCTTCTTTCCTTCTTCATGAGCCCAGCCCGCCTGCAACTTTTCGGCATCAGCAAGCAATACCCCGCGGTGCGGGCCAATGACGCCATCGATCTGACGGTCACCCCGGGCCAGATCCATGCGGTGCTGGGCGAGAACGGCGCCGGCAAGTCCACGTTGATGAAGATCATTTACGGCGCAGTGCAGCCCGATGCCGGCCGCATGCAGTGGATGGGCCAGCCGGTCACGATTAGATCGCCGGCTCAGGCTCGCGCCTTGGGCATCAGCATGGTCTATCAGCATTTCTCGCTGTTTGACACGCTGACCGCGGCCGAGAACGTCTGGCTGGGTCTGGACAAAAGCATGGCCTTGGCCGAGGTGAGTCGTCGCATTGAGGAGTTGGCCCAAACCTATGGTCTGGAGGTCGACCCGCAGCGGCCGGTGCACAGCCTCTCGGTGGGTGAGCGCCAGCGCGTCGAGATCCTGCGCGCCTTGATGACCGAGCCCAAGCTGCTGATCTTGGACGAACCCACCTCGGTGCTAACGCCGCGCGCGGTGGACAAGCTTTTTGTCACCCTGCGCCAGTTGGCGGCGCAGGGCTGCTCGATTTTGTATATCAGCCACAAGCTCGATGAGATCCGTGCGCTCTGCGATCACTGCACCGTCTTGCGCAGCGGGCGGGTCAGCGGCGAGGTGGACCCGCGCACCCAAAGCAGCAGCGAACTCTCGCGCCTGATGATTGGCGCCGAGCCGCCGGCGGTGCAACGCCAGCCGCGCCGGCCCGGCCCGCTGGCGCTGAGCCTGCGCCGCCTCAGCCTGGCCAAGGCCCAGCCCTTTGGCACGACCTTGGTCGATATCGATCTGGACCTGCATGGCGGCGAGATCGTCGGCGTGGCCGGTGTCTCGGGCAATGGTCAGCAAGAGTTGCTGGCCGCGCTCAGCGGCGAGGACCGGCGCGCCCAGGCCGGCGTGGTGCAGCTGTTTGGGCAAGACATCGCGCGCAGCGGCCCGAGCCGGCGGCGCAAGCTGGGCCTGCACTTTGTGCCGGAAGAGCGTCTCGGGCGCGGCGCGGTGCCCAGCTTGTCGCTGGCGCAAAACACCTTGCTGACCCGCACCGAGCGCGGCCCGCAAGGCTCGCTCGGGCCTTTCGGCTGGATGCATCAGCGCCGGGTTCAGCATCTGGCCGAGCGTTTGATCGCGCGCTTTCAGGTGCGCGCCGGGGGCGCCGGTGCGGCAGCGCGCAGCCTCTCGGGCGGCAATTTGCAGAAATTCATCGTCGGCCGCGAGATCGATGCCGGCCCCAAGGTGCTGATCATTGCCCAGCCGACTTGGGGTGTGGATGTGGGCGCGGCGGCGCAGATCCGCGCCGAGTTGTTGCAACTCAGCGCGGCCGGTTGCGCGGTGCTGGTGCTGAGTGAGGAGTTGGACGAATTGTTTGAGATCAGTGATCGCCTGGTGGTGATGGCGCAAGGCCGCTTGTCACCCTCGGTCTCGGTAAGCGAGGCCAGCCGGTCTTTGATTGGCGAGTGGATGAGTGGCCTGTGGCAGACCTCGTCGAGCGCCGCACCGACCCACAGTGCAGAAGGAATGGCCGATGTTCAAGCTTGAGCCGCGTCCGCAACCCTCGCGTCTGATGGGTCTGGCGTCGCCGCTGCTGGCGCTGGTGGTGACGGTGGCGCTGGGACTGGGCTTGTTCCTGTTGCTGGACAAAGACCCGCTGCGCGGCTTGCAGATGTTTTTCTGGGAGCCGATTCGCAGCCCGCAGGCCTGGAGCGAGTTGGGCCTGAAGGCCACGCCGCTGCTCTTGATTGCGCTCGGTTTGGCTGTTTGCTTCCGCGCCAATGTCTGGAATATCGGGGCCGAAGGGCAGTTCATCGTCGGCGCGCTGGCCGCAGGCTGGGTGGCCATGCAGGCCGATGCGGGCAGCTCGGCGGCCGTGATGGTGCCTGCCATTTTGGCCGCCGGTGTGCTGGGTGGCATGGCCTGGGCCGGCATCACCGCGCTGCTGCGGGCGCGCTTCAATGCCAATGAGATTTTGGTCAGCCTGATGCTGGTCTATGTGGCCGATCTGCTCTTGGCCTATCTGGTCTACGGCCCCTGGAAGGACCCGGCTGGTTTTAACTTTCCGCAAAGCATCAGCTTTTTGCCGGTGACCAAAATCCCTCGGCTGTTTGACGGTTCGCGGCTGAACATCGGCGTTTTGATCGCGCTGGGCTCGGCCCTGGCTTGCTGGGTCTTGCTGTTTCGCTCCTACCTGGGCTTTTCGCTGCAAGTCGGCGGGCTCGCGCCGGCGGCGGCGCGCTATGCCGGGTTTTCGTCGGAGCGGGCTTTGTGGACGGCGCTCTTGCTCTCGGGCGCCATGGCCGGCTTGGCGGGCGCGTTGGAAGTGGCCGGGCCGCTTGGGCAGCTGACGCCATATGTGCCGGCCGGCTACGGCTTTGCGGCCATCATCGTGGCCTTTGTCGGGCGCTTGCATCCGCTGGGCATCGTCTTGTCTTCGATTCTGATGAGCATGTTCTACATCGGCGGTGAGTTGGCGCAGTCGCGCTTAGGGCTTCCCAAGTCCATCACCGGGGTGTTCCAGGGCTTGCTGCTGTTCTCGCTCCTGGCCTGCGACACCTTGATTCACTACCGCTTGCGGCGCATTGCCACGCCCGCGGCTGCAGCCAGAGAGGTCTGAGCATGGACAGCATTGCACCGCTGATTGCGGCCTCGATGAATGCCGGCACCTTGCTGGCGCTGGCGGCCTTGGGGCTCTTGATCAATGAGCGCGCTGGCATTGTCAACCTGGGTGCGGAAGGCCTGATGCTGGTGGCGGCCGTCGCCGGCTTTGCCACCGCCGTGCACACCGGCAGCGACACCTTGGCTTTTATGGCCGGCATGGCGGCTGGCGCGCTTTTGTCGGCCTTGTTCGGCCTGTTGGTGATCTGGCTCAACACCAATCAATATGCGGCCGGTCTGGCGCTGAGCCTGTTTGGCGCGGGCTTCTCGGCCTTTGTCGGCCTGCGCTACACCCAAGAGAAGCTGAGCCCGCGCAGCAGTTATGAGCTGCCCTGGCTGACCGATCTGCCTTTTGTCGGCCCGGCTTTCTTCAAGCATCATCCGCTGGTCTACGGCGCGATTGCGCTGACCGCCTTGTTGGCTTGGTTCTTGTATCGCTCGCGTGCCGGCCTAGTGCTGCGGGCGGTGGGCGAGTCGCCGGAGTCCGCTCATGCGCTGGGTTATCCGGTGCGCAAGATTCGCTTGGCGGCGGTGGTGGCCGGCGGCGCCTTGTGTGGCCTGGCCGGGGCTTATGTGTCGGTGATCTATACGCCGCTGTGGGTCGAGGGCATGATTGCCGGCAAGGGCTGGATCGCGCTGGCCTTGACCACTTTTGCCACCTGGCGGCCGGCGCGTATTCTGCTCGGCGCCTATCTGTTCGGCTTTGTCACCATGTTGCAGTTCCATCTGCAGGGGCAGGGCGTGCAGATTCCCAGTCAGTTCCTCAGCATGCTGCCCTATTTGGCCACCATCGTGGTCTTGGTGCTCATCTCCAGCAAGGCGGCTTTCATTCGCGCCAATATGCCGGCCTCGCTGGGCAAACCCTTCTTCCCTGGCTCATGATTCTTGAATGGAGAGAAAGTCTATGAACAAGCGACATCTTCTGTTGAAACTGGCGTCCTTGACCGCGGTGGCCGCCGCGGCGGGCTTGGTGGGCTGCGGCAAAAAGACCGAGGAGGCCGCGGCACCTGCGGCCAGCAGCGCGCCCGCCAAGGCCGAGCCGCTGAAGATTGCCTTTGCCTATGTCGGCCCGGTGGGCGATGGCGGCTGGACCTTCGCCCATGACAATGCCCGCAAGGCGGTGGAGAAAGAGTTCGGTGACAAGGTCGTCACCAGCTTCGTCGAGAAAGTGCCTGAAGCGGCCGATGCCGAGCGCGTCTTCCGCGACATGGTCAGCACCGGCAACAAGCTGATCTTCGGCACCACTTTTGGCTATGGCGAGTCCATGCTCAAAGTGGCGGCGGATCATGCGGATGTGAAGTTCGAGCACGCCACCGGCTACAAGCAGGCGGCCAATCAGCGCACCTATGACTCGCGCACCTATGAAGGTGCTTATATGGCTGGCTTGATCGCCGGCAAGATGAGCAAGAGCGGCACCCTGGGCGTGGTGGGTTCCATCCCAATCCCCGAAGTGATCCGTAATATCAACAGCTTCACCCTGGGTGCGCAAAGCATCAACCCCAAGGTGGTGGTGAAGGTGGTGTGGGTGAACAAATGGTTTGACCCCCCACAAGAAACCGAAGCCGCGCAGACCCTGATCAACGGCGGCGCCGATGTCCTGATGCAAAACACCGACTCCAGCGCGGTGCTGCAAACCGCCGAGAAGAACGGCAAATACGCTTTCGGCTGGGACTCCGACATGACCGCCTATGGCCCCAAGGCCCACCTGGGCTCGGCGGTGATCAACTGGGCGCCGTACTACATTGCCGCCGTGCGTGAGGCGCTGGACGGCAAGTGGGTCGCTGGTGCCGGCAAACACGCCTGGTGGGGCGTGAAAGAGGGCGCCATCGATATGGTGTCGGTGGCTGAATCGGTGCCGGCTGAGACCCGAGCCCAAATCGACAAGATCAAGGCCGGCCTGAAGGACGGCAGCTTCGCCATCTGGAAGGGCCCCATCGTCGGCCAGGACGGCAAGGAGCTGCTGAAGAAGGACGAGGTGGCGGACGATAAATTCCTCTCTGGCATCAATTTCTACATCAAGGGTGTGGAGAGCAAATTGCCGAACTCGAAGTGAAGCTGAGGCCATGAGGCCGAGCAAGACCTGACCCCTGAGCCGAGGGCGCAACGATGGACAAAAGCCAGCATGAAACCCGCGATACGGGCGCATTGAACTTCGAAGCCATCCCTCGGCCGGTCTTGCTGGATCTGTTGCGCCGCGCGCCCAAGGCGGAACTGCATCTGCACATCGAGGGCACGCTGGAGCCGGAGCTGATCTTCAAGCTGGCGCAGCGCAATGGGGTCAAGCTCGGTTATCCCTCGGTCGAGGCCTTGCGAGCCGCCTATGCCTTCACCGATCTGCAGAGTTTTCTGGATGTGTACTACGCCGGCGCCGGCGTCTTGCTGACGGAGGATGACTTCTTCGATCTGGCTTGGGCTTACTTTGAGCGTGCCGCGGCCGATGGTGTGGTGCACGCCGAAGTGTTTTTCGACCCGCAAACGCACACCAGCCGTGGCGTGCCCATGCAGGCGGTGATCTTGGGCCTGCACCGGGCCTGCCAGCGGGCGCAGGCTGAGTTGGGCCTCAATGCGAGCCTGATCCTGTGCTTTTTGCGTCATCTGAGTGAGAAAGACGCGCTGGCCACGCTGGAGGCGGCCTTGCCTTGGCGTGAGTACTTTATCGGCGTGGGGCTGGACAGCGCCGAGCAGGACAACCCGCCCGAGCGCTTTGCCCGCGTCTTTGCGCGCGCCCGTGACTTGGGCCTGCATTGCGTCGCCCATGCCGGCGAGGAAGGCCCGCCGGCCTATATCTATGGCGCGTTGGACGCGCTGCAGGCCAAGCGCATCGACCACGGCGTGCGCTGCCTGGAAGACCCCGCCCTGGTGCAAAGACTGGCGGATGAACGCATGCCGCTGACGGTTTGCCCACTCTCCAACCTCAAGCTCTGCGTGGTGCCGTCTCTGGCCGAGCATCCCTTGCGGCGTATGTTGGATCTGGGCTTGTGTGCCATGGTCAATTCCGATGACCCCGCTTACTTTGGCGGCTATTTGAACGACAACTACCTGCGCTGTTTTGAGGCTGACCCCGGCCTGAACGCGCGTCACGCCTATGCTTTGCTGCGCCATAGCTTTGAAGCTTGCTTTGATCTGGATGAGCCCAGCCGCCAGCAGCGCTATCGCCAGATTGATGTGCTTTTTCTAGAAGCAGCCGCCGGTTTGCCGCACGCGGGCTGAGGCGCGGCGCTCCGCCGCATGATTCCCGCCTAAAATTCGCCCTCCTTCTTGGGACTACCTTGCTATGACCGCTGCACTGCTGAACTCCTCGCTGACCTCTTTGCCCCTGATTGCCCGTGGCAAGGTGCGTGAAAACTACGCCGTGGGTGAGGACCGCATCCTGATGATTGCCAGCGATCGCCTCTCGGCCTTCGACGTCATCATGGGCGAGCCGATCCCGGGCAAGGGTGCCTTGCTGACGCAAATGGCTTTGTTCTGGTTCGACAAGCTGACCGGCATCGTTCCGAATCACCTGACCGGCGATGACCCGCTGTCGGTCGTCAGCGAGGCCGAAAAAGCCCAGGTCAAGGACCGCTCCATGCTGGTCAAGCGCCTGAAGCCGCTGCCGGTGGAAGCGGTGGTGCGCGGCTATTTGGCCGGCAGTGGTTGGGCCGAGTACCAGCGCAATGGTCAAGTCTGCGGCGTGCAATTGCCGGCCGGCCTGCAAAACGCCTCCAAGCTGCCTGAGCCCATCTTCACCCCGGCCACCAAGGCCGAGATGGGCGACCACGACGAGAACATCTCTTTCGATCGCATGGTCGAGATCATCGGCCTGGATCTGGCGACCCGCGTGCGCGATATCTCCATTCAGCTCTACAAGCGTGCCGCCGACTTTGCGCTGACCAAGGGCATCATCATTGCCGACACCAAGTTTGAATTCGGCCTCGACGCCGATGGCACCTTGACGCTGATGGACGAGGTGCTGACCCCCGACTCTTCGCGCTACTGGCCGGTGGAAAGCTATGCCGTCGGCATCAACCCGCCCAGCTATGACAAGCAGTTTGTGCGCGACTGGCTGGAGCAGGCCCAGGTGGATGGCAAGCCCTGGGGCAAGACCGCGCCGGCGCCCGCCTTGCCGGCCGAAGTGATCGAAAAGACCGCCGCCAAATACCGTGAGGCTTTGCAGCGCTTGACTCTGTCATGAGCATCAAGAGTCGCCTGCTGAAACGGCTGGATGCCGAAATCGCAGCGGCGACCGGGCCGACCCAGCCAGCGGTATTGAAAGCTCAAAAAGCGCTGCTGCTGGCCCGTCATGGGCAAATGGCCGCAGCTCGCGAGCAACTCACCGCCCTGCATTTGCAGTCCTTCCAGCACCCTCATCCGGAGCTGGGCGCTTGGCTGCATTTTGCCGAGGGCTTGATGAGTTACTACACCGACTTCAGCAGCGCCGCCAAAGAGAAGATCTCGCATGCGCGAATGATTGCCTCGGGTGCGGGGCTGAAGTCACTGGACGCTTTGTGCTCGGCCTGGCTGGCGCAGCTGGCCTATGTTCAGCACGAACTGGACGCCATGCTCAGCCATGCACAAGCCTGCGATCAGGTGGCTGGTGTTCAGGATCACGCCGCCCGCTACCGCTTGTGCACCGTGATGGGCCTGGCTTTTGATTTTGCGGCCCAGCAGGAATCGGCCAAGCTCTGGTATGCCAAGGCGCGCGCGCATGCGCAAGCCGATGGTGACGACGCCTCCATCTCGGCACTGATGTACAACATGGCGGAGATGCGCGCCGCCCAGCTGCGCCGCGAGGCGGTCTGGTCGGATGCCAATGGCCAAGGGCAGGGCTTGCTCTTGGGGGCGGACTCCATCAAGCATTACGACGCCGCCGTGGGCGGCTCGGTCAAGCCAGATTTGACGCCGGTGTTGCGGGCGCAGATCTTGGTGGTGGAGGGCGAGTTTGCCCAGGCGCTGGCTTTGTATGAAGCCCATTTGCCGCAGACGGTGTCAGCGGGTTTGGCGCGTTTGAGTGGCAGCCTCTTGGCCGATATGGCTTGGTGTCGGGTGCATCTGGGGCAGACCGAGCGCGCGCTGCTGCAAGCCCAGGAGGCTGAGCTGGAATCGCATCAACATTGCGATGTGGACGACCGCGCCATCTCGCACAGCCGCTTGGCCCAGGTTTACGGCGCTTTGGGTCATGAGAGCCAGGCGGCTCGACAGGCCGGTCTGGCTCAAACTTTGTGGCGCGAATTCAGCGCCGAGCAGCAGCATTGGGCGCAGGCGCTGCAAGCCGTGGCTTTGCGTCCAGTTTGAAGCTTCGACTGCGGCTGTCGAGGCTTTCATCTGCTGTGGCGACTTCGTGCCCGAAGCGGAGTCTTTTGCATGGGCCGGATGCCGAGCGCCGCCGGGGGCGCAATTCCGCTCCTGTCCCCCGCCGTCGCCTTTCAGGCGCCGGCTCCTCCTTTACCTCGCGGAATCACACCCCCGACGCCACTCGGCAGTTCCACCGATGTGCGTCCGCGTCGAGGGAGCACGGCCGTGGTGGATCAGGACGCTTGGGGGTTCTGCGATGCGAGGTTAAGGAGGAGACCCGGGTGCGAGCCCGGGGCGGGGGACAGGAGCGGCGCAGAGCCCCCAAGCATCCTGATCTCCGTCCAAACGAAGGACCGTTCCGGATGCATCGCTGCCGTTCATGTCGGCGAGTCGAGTGGCAAGACATGGACGCTGCTGATAGCGCAAGGTCTTCGCCAGCCAAAGAGTCTCTGGCTCGCCTAGATGTACGGCGTCAGTTCAGCGCCATGCTGAGTTTGCGGCGGTACTGGTCCAGCAGCGGATCGCGTGCCACGGCCACGGCCTGACCGGCCAATTCCAGTGCACCCTTGGCCTTGGCTTCGGTGGCCGCCGGTTTTGGCGCGGGCTTGCTCAGCAGTTCCAAGATGGCCACATAGGTCTTGCGTGCCAGCTCGTTGTTCCAGCTCTTGTCGCGCATGATGATTTCCAGCAGCGCGTCCATGGCATCGGTGAAGCGCTGCTCGGCCATCAGGCCTTGCGCCAGGGCGAAACGGGCGTCGAAGTCGCGCTTCTTGCTTTCAATCGCAGCCTGCAGGGCGGGGGCGTCGATGCCGGCTGCGGCCCGCTCGCAGGCTGTCAGCCAATGCGCCAGCGCGGCAAAGCGTGCATGCGGGGTGATGGTGTCGGCCGCCTTCGCGGCCACCGGCGCAAAGGCCTCTTGAGCTTCGCAGAGCAGGCCTAACTCCAGCAAGGCTTTCACATAGTCAAAGCGGGCAACTTCGTTGGCGGGGTCGCTCTCCAGCGCTTGTTGCAGCTTGCCCAGGGCCGATTCCAGATCGCCATCGGCCAGCAGGGCTTCGGCCTCGGCCACATCTTCTTGGGCCGCCAAGACCTCACCGGGCGGCACATGCTTGTCCAGGAACTCGCGGATCTGCGCCTCCGGCACCGCGCCGACGAAGCCGTCGACCGGCTGGCCGCCGACGAACATCACGCAAAACGGGATGCTGCGCACGCCGAACATCTGGCTCAGCTGGGTGGCGATCTCGGGCACTTCGTCGCTGTTGAGCTTGGCCAGGGTGAAGCGACCGGCGTAGGCCTCTTCCAGCTTCTCCAGCATCGGGCCCAGCGTACGGCAGGGGCCGCACCAGGGCGCCCAGATGTCCAGCAGCACCGGCTGCTGCATGGAGCCGGTGATGAGTTCAGATTCGAAGTTTTGTAGCGTGATGTCGATCATGGCGAGCCGAACTTGGAGGTCAACAATGGGTGAGCGGGGGTAGGTGGCCCTGGCCGCCTACAATTCAAGGCTTTCCAGCCTTTGACGAAGCGAGCCGTGCAGATTCTGCCGGGCACCTCCATGAAGACAGCAACTCCCCTGATTGGCGTGGTGATGGGTTCCAGCAGTGACTGGGAAACCATGAAGCATGCCGCCGACATTCTCGCCGAGTTCGGCATCGCCTATGAGACCCAGGTGGTGTCGGCTCACCGCATGCCGGACGATATGTTCGCCTATGCGGAAAGCGCTGCCGGTCGTGGCCTGCAGGCCATCATCGCGGGCGCTGGCGGCGCCGCGCATTTGCCGGGCATGCTGGCCGCCAAAACGGTGGTGCCGGTGCTGGGCGTGCCGGTGGCCAGCCGTCATTTGCAAGGTGTGGATTCACTGCATTCCATCGTCCAGATGCCCAAGGGCATTCCGGTCGCCACTTTTGCCATCGGCACCGCTGGCGCCGGCAATGCGGCGCTGTTTGCCGTGGCCATGTTGGCCAATCATGACGCCGCTTTGCGCGAGAAGCTGCAAGCCTACCGCGCCCGCCAAACCGAAGTGGCGCGCGCCATGAGCAAGGACCTGGTCTGATGGCAGGCAAGACCTTGCTGCCGGGCGAAGCCACGCTGGGCGTGATGGGTGGCGGCCAACTCGGCCGCATGTTTGTTCACGCCGCCCAAAGCCTGGGCTACCGCACCGTGGTGCTGGACCCCGATGCCGACAGCCCGGCCGGCTTGGTCGCCCATGGCCATGTGCAAAGCGGCTATCTGGATGAGGCCGGGCTGCAGCAATTGAGCGCGCAGTGCGAGGCCATCACCACCGAATTTGAAAACGTGCCGGCGCAGGCGCTGGAGCAATTGGCGCAAAGCCGCGTGGTTGCGCCGGCCGGTTCGGCCGTGGCCATCTGTCAGGACCGCGCCGCCGAGAAGGCGCATTTCGCCGCCAGCGGCGTGGCTTGCGCACCCTATGCGGTGATCCATAGCGAGGCGGCCCTGCAGGCCGTCAGCGATGACTTGCTGCCCGGCATTCTGAAAACCACCCGCATGGGCTACGACGGCAAGGGCCAAGTCCGCGTGCGCAGCCGTGCAGAGTTGGTGGCAGCCTGGGCCGAGTTGAAACAAGTCGACTGCGTGCTTGAGCAGATGCTTCCGCTGGCGCTGGAGTTGTCGGTCATCAGCGCCCGCAATGCCCAAGGCGAGATCGTGCAGTTCCCGGTGCAGCAAAACCTGCACCGCGACGGCATCTTGGCCGTCACCCAGGTGCCGGCGCCGGCCATCTCAGAGGCTTTGCAGACCGAAGCCCTGGCTTCGGCCGCGCGTATTGCGGCCTCGATGAATTACGTCGGCGTGCTCTGCGTCGAATTCTTTGTGCTGCAAGACGGCCGCCTGATCGTCAACGAAATGGCGCCGCGCCCGCACAACTCGGGGCATTACACGATGAACGCCTGCGATGTGTCGCAGTTTGATCTGCAGGTGCGCGCCATGGCCGGCCTGCCGCTGCGCCAGCCGCGTTTGCATTCGCCCACCGTGATGTTGAACCTCCTGGGTGACTTGTGGTTTGACGCTCAAGGCGTCGAGCGCACGCCGCCCTGGGATGCGGTCTTGGCCCTGCCGGGCACGCATTTGCATCTGTATGGCAAGAGCAGCGCCCGCGTGGGCCGCAAGATGGGCCATCTGAACATTACCGCCGCCACGGCCGAGCAGGCTGAAGTTCTGGCGCGCCAAGCTGCGGCCCTGCTGGGTCTGCCGACCGAGTGGTGAGCAGAAGGTTTTGACCATGCTCTTGAACGGCAACGATCCTCAGGCCATCGCCACGGCCGCGCGCGCGCTGGCCGCCGGTGAATTGGTGGCCCTGCCGACCGAGACGGTCTATGGCCTGGGTGCGCGTGCCGATGACGACGCAGCTGTGGCCAAGATCTTCGCGGCCAAGGGCCGGCCGGCCGATCACCCTTTGATCGTGCATGTGCTGGATGCCGAGGATGCCGCCTACTTTGCGGCCGACTTGCCTGAGGTGGCGCGTCGTTTGATGCAAGCCTTTTGGCCCGGGCCAATGACGGTGATCGTGCCACGCGCTGAAGGCGTGGCCGCGGCCTCGGCCGGCGGCCAGTCCAGCATCGGACTGCGTTGCCCGGCGCACCCGGTCGCGCGGGCCTTGTTGGCCGCAGCGCGGCAGCAGGGCGTGCGCGGCGTTGCGGCGCCCAGTGCGAATCGGTTTGGTCGCGTCAGCCCGACGCGTGCGGCCCATGTGGCCGATGAATTTGATGCCGATTTGTTGGTCTTGGACGGCGGCGATTGTGCGGTGGGCATTGAGTCCAGCATCGTCGATTGCAGCCGTGGCCAGGCGGTTTTGCTGCGCCCAGGTGTTTTGACGGCGGCGCAGATTGAAGCCGCCATCGGCTCGCCTTTGCTGGCGCCCGACGCCGCCGCGCCGCGCGCCTCCGGCACTTTGGCGGCCCACTATGCGCCTCGTGCCACGGTGCGCTTGCTCAGCACCGAACAATTGCAGCAGCGCCTGTCTGGGGCCTTGCCTGAAGGGCTGGCGGTATATTCCCGCACGGCCTTGGCTTTTGCGGGCTGCATTTTGCAGCCCATGCCGCTGGACGCCGTGGTCGCTGCGCAGCAGTTGTTTGCGGTGCTGCGTGATCTGGATGCGGCCGGTGCACGTGAAATTTGGGTGGAGTCGCCGCCGCCGGCGCGCGAGTGGGACGGCGTCAGGGATCGCCTGACCCGTGCCGCTGCGGCTTTTGAGTGATGTTTGTGGGTTTGAGTTTTCGGGATGGAATGTTCATGAAGCGTATTCAAGGCGGAGCAGGTCGAGTGGGCCGGATGGGTTTGTTGTCCTTGGCCATCAGTGCCGTTCTGGCCGGCTGCGGCGGCGGTACGCAGCAGATTGAGCCCTTTGCGCCCACTCGCATGATCGCTTTTGGTGATGAGTCCAGTGTGGTCACCACGGATGGCAAAAAGCATGGCATCAATGCCTTGAATGCCACCACAGGTGCTCTGGAATGTCAGTCCAATCCGAACTGGGTTCAGTATTTGGCTGCGAGCTATCGCTTGGTGTTTGCCGAGTGCAACCCCGACAAAGTGGCCTCGCCGACCAGCCTCATGTATGCCAAAGCAGGCGCCAAGATTGTCGATTTCAAAAAGCAGATTGACGCCCATCTGGCTGTCGGCACGATCGGCCCCAAGGACCTGTTGTCCGTGTTGGTGGGTGCCAATGACTTGTGGGCGCTGTACGCCAAGTTTCCTGCTCAGTCGCAAGACTCGCTGATGGCGGAAGCACGAGCCTTGGGCGTGGAATTGGGCAACCAGGTCAATCGCCTCGCCGATGCCAATGGCCGCACGATTTTGCTGACGGTACCGGACTTGGGCCTGAGCCCCAGGGCGCTGGCGGATGACAAGCTCAACGCCGGCCGAGCTAAATTGCTCAGCGACTTGACCCATGCCTTCAATATTGAAATGCGCATCACCATCCTCAACGATGGTCGATTCATTGGCTTGGTGGATACCGAAGTCGAATCCCAAAAATGGGTCAGGTTTCAGCAATTTGGCAATTGGGTCGATGCCGCTTGTTTGTCCACGGTAGCTGCCACCGACTGCACCCCCAAGACCTTGACCACGGCTGCGACCACCAGCGATGCCTGGAAGAACTATTTGTGGGCGACGGATAGCCAACTGAGCCCATACGCTCAGAATCAGGTCGGCATCATGGCTTACAGCCGGGTGTACAACAACCCCTTCTGATCGCGCTGATCGCGCGCCTCGCCCTGCATGCACTTGACTTGGCCCGGTCGCTCAGCGGCCGGGCTTTTTCATCTGCGCTGGCTCTGAGCAAAGGCGCAGGGCTTCATGGCCCAAAGCTACACTTCCCCAATGACTGTATTGCTGGCACTCGATAGCTCGACGGAAACCATGGCTTTGTCTTTGACAAGCCCGGCGGGACGCTGGCTGTTTGAGTCCGACGGCGGGCCGCAGGCCTCCTCGCGCCTGGTGCCGGAAGCGCTGGCCTTGCTGGCCCAGGCGGGCCTGAAGTTGGCGGATGTGGATGCCATCGCCTTCGGCCGCGGCCCAGGTGCCTTTACCGGCCTGCGCGCCGCTTGTGCCGTGGTGCAAGGCCTGGCTTTTGGGGCCGGCAAACCGGTGCTGGCCATCGACAGCTTGATGCTGGTGGCCGAGGATGCGCGTCAGCAAGCCGGCGCAGCCTTTGAAGGCCTGATGTGGGTGGCGATGGATGCGCGCATGGGTGAAATCTACGCGGGCGCGTACCGCTGGGTGGAGGGCGCTTGGCAGCAAGATCAGGCCCCCATGCTCTACAGCCCCGAGTCCTTGATGGCGCACTGGGGTCAGCCTACTGCGCTGTGCGGCTCGGCCTTGACCGTCTTTGCCGATCAGCTTGCACCCGCTTTGCAGGCACCCACTCAGAGTTGGCCACGCCATCAATCGCGCGCGGCAGCCTTGGCCGCTTTGGCGGCGCAGGCCTGGACGCAAGGCGCCTTGCTGGATGCCGCTGAAGCCATGCCGATTTATGTACGCGACAAGGTGGCGCAAACCACGGCCGAACGCATGGCTTTGCGGGAGCAGGCCGCCGCATCATGAGCGCCTTGTTGAATAGCCCCATTGATGACCCCACCAACGGCCCTGTTGACCGGCCAGCGGTGGCGACCCGTCTGCAGCCCATGCAAGTGGCCGATGTGCCCGAGGTGCTGGCCATCGAGCGCGAGGTCTACGCACTGCCGTGGTCGGAGGGCAACTTCATCGATTCGATGGCAGCGGGATATTTGGCCTATGTCTTGCGACGGGCGCCTTCGCTGCGCGAGGTCAATACGCCGATCTTGGGCTATTTCCTGGCCATGAAGGGCTTTGAGGAAATGCATCTGCTGAACATTTCGGTGGCCGCAACTTTTCAGGGCCAAGGTTTGGCGCGACAGATGCTGGATGCTTTGTGCCGCCTTTGCGCAGAGCAGGGCTGCCCGCAGCTGTGGTTGGAGGTTCGCTTGAGCAATCAGCGTGCTCGCACGGTCTATCAACGTTATGGCTTCAGCGAAGTGGGGCTGCGGCGGGGCTATTACCCGGTCTTGCAGGGGCCGCGTGAGGACGCCTGTTTGATGAGCTTGGTGGTGCCCCAATGACTTGGGACGAGCGCCAGCGCCGCATGCTTGCTGCCATGGGCTTGCGCGTTTGGGCGCGGCCTGAAGCAGAGGTCGTAGAAGACGTCGCGGAAGAAGTGGCCTTGGTGAGTGTCAGCGAGGCGAGAAGCCAGCAGGCCGAAGCGCATTCGACGGCTGCGGTGTCGGTTTTGCAAGCCTTGCCCGTCGAGTTGAAGCGCGCCGCTGCTACACCGGCTCCAGCGCCCGCGACCCCGCTCGCGCAAGCTCCTGCCGATGGCAGCAGAGCGCCTGCCATTGCCGGCATGGACTGGCTTGAGCTGCAGCACAGCGTGGGCGACTGTCGGGCCTGCCAGTTGTGTGAGGGGCGACGCGGCCCCGAGGATGCAGTGTTCGGCCACGGTCAAGCGCAAGTTCAGTGCTTGGTGGTCGGTGACATGCCGGGCGAGCCAGAGTTGGCCGAGGGTCAGCCTTTTGCCGGGCAGGCCGGGCAGCTGCTGGGCAATATGCTGCGCGCGATAGGCTTGGACCCGAGCGAGGCCGCCGGGCAAGTAGGCATGGTCAATGCCTTGAAGTGCCGCAGCACGCCGGGTCGCAACCCAGGCGCCAAAGAGTTGCAGCAGTGCGAACCGTATTTGCAGCGCCAAATTGAACTGCTGCAGCCGCGGGTGATCCTGGCTCTGGGCCGCATGGCGGTGCAGTCTTTGCTGCATACGCAAGAGGCTTTGGGCCGCTTGCGTGGGCGAACGCACCACTACCAATCGATTCCGGTCATCGTCAGCTTCCCGCCCAGCTATTTGCTGCGCAATCCGGCAGAGAAGGCCCGCGCCTGGGAAGACCTGTGTCTGGTGCGACGCAGTTTGAAGAGCGAGGGGCAGGGCGTATGAGTCAGGCACTCGGCGCCTTGGTACCTCAAGCGGACTGGCGCTTGCTGCCGGTGCCGCTGGCCCTGCTGGATCAGCGCGGCCGGGTGCTGCAGGCCAATGCGGTATGGCAATCCCTGGGCTTGGGCGAAGAGGGCGCTGAGTCGTCGGTCTTGTCGGCCTCTCCAGCAGTCTTGCCGGCCTTGAATCAGGCGCAGGACTTTGACTTGCCCTTGAATTTCGCCGCGAGCGCCAGCCACTCCGGGCTGCTGCAAGCGCGTTGGGACGCTTCGGTGGCTGCGCATCTGTGCATCTGGCGCTCACAGGCCGAGGCGCTCAGCAATTGTGAGTCGCGGCTTGAGAAATTCATGCAAGCCACGGCGGAAGGCATTCTTTTTCACAAAGAGGGCTTGGTCGCCGATGCCAATGCACCGATGTGTGCCTTGCTCGGCTATCAGCTGGATGAGGTGCTGGGCCTGCCGGTGATTGACTTTGTCTTGGATTCAGAGCGGGCCAAGGTGCGCTCGGTGATGGAGGCCGAGCGGGAGTTGCGTTATGAGACCGCGCTCTTGCACCGCGCGGGCCACATCATCCCGGTGGAGTTGATTGTTCGGTCAGTCGAGAGTGGTGGGGAGCGCATGCGCATGAGCATCGTGCGCGATATCCGCGACCGCATTGCGGCGCAGGCGCGCATCGAGCATCTGGCCCATCACGATGATTTGACCGGCTTGCTCAATCGCAGTGCCTTTATCGAGCGCGCCGCAGGCTTGATGCAGGGAGCCGAGCGCCGTCAGCAACGTCTGGCCCTCTTGTTCATTGATCTGGACAATTTCAAGCGGGTCAACGACTCGCTGGGCCATATGGAAGGCGACAAGGTCTTGATCACCGTGGCCGAGCGCATCAATGACTGCCTGCGTTCCACCGATCTGGTGGCTCGCTTTGGCGGCGACGAGTTCGTCGTCTTGCTGGGCGATGTGCATGAGCGCAGCGATGTGATGGCTGTGTTGATGGCCTTGCTGGCCGTGGTCGAAGTGCCGGTGATGGCGGATGGTTGTTTGCTGACCGTGACGCCGTCGATAGGCGTGAGCCTTTATCCCGAGCATGGCGTGCGGGTCGAAGACCTGATGCAACGTGCCGATATGGCCATGTATCAAGCCAAGGCCGCGGGCCGCGCAGGCTATCGCTTTTATGAGGACTCGCTGGCCGAGCATGCCTATGCGGACCTTTTGCTGGAAAGCCAGTTGGCCCAGGCCTTGGAGCGCAACGAGTTCGTGCTCTTCTTCCAACCGCAGGTGGATGCGCAAACCGACGAATTGATCGGCGCCGAAGCCTTGTTGCGTTGGCAGCATCCGCAGCGCGGTTTGTTGAGCCCCGATGCATTTATCGACGTGGCCGAGCGGCATCGTCTGATGGTGGACTTAGGCGCCTGGGTGATGCGGGCCTCGGCCTTGCAGGCCCGCCACTGGCATCAGCACGGCATTGCCCAGGTTCCGATTGCTGTCAATCTGTCGCGCATGCAGTTCAGGCTGGAAGGCTTTGGCGATATGGTCGCCCGAGTCCTTGAAGAGCTGGGCGTGCCCGGCGCTTGGCTGGAGCTGGAACTGACCGAGCGCATGCTGATGGACGAGATCGCCAGTGCGCCGCTGACCTTGGCCGCCTTGCGCGCCTTGGGTCTGACCGTGTCGGTGGACGATTTCGGTACTGGCTACACCTCGCTGGCGCATCTGACCCGATTGCCGCTGGACAAGCTCAAGATCGACCAGAGCTTTGTCGCCGCCCTTCCCGAGGACAGCGGCTCGGCCGCCATCACTCGCGCCATCATCCAGATGGCTGCCGGCCTGGGGCTGAAGGTCAGCGCTGAGGGCGTGCGCAACGAGGCCCAGCGCCAGTTGCTGCTGCAATGGGGTTGCGGTGGCTTGCAGGGCGAGTTGATCGGTGAGCCGATGTCGGCCAGCGCTTTTGAGCATTGGCTGACGCTGCGGCGCGCGCCAGCATCCTGAATCCGGCCGTCTTTTCTTCGCCTTTTAATGAGTCTCGCAATGAAAGATGACGCGGCAGTCGGCCGTTCCGCACTGAGCGCCCTGGATGATCTTGTGGCTCAGCAGATCGCCGAGGCCGGCGGCTGGTTGAGCTTTGACCGTTTCATGGCGCTGGCGCTGTACGCGCCCGGCTTGGGTTACTACAGCAACCAAAGTCAGAAATTTGGCCTGATGCCGCAAAGCGGCTCCGACTTCGTCACCGCCCCTGAAATGTCGCCGTTGTTCGGGCGGGCCTTGGCTGTGCAGTTGGCGCAGGCCTTGACGCTCACGAAGACCGATGAACTCTGGGAGTTTGGGGCGGGCACCGGCGCGCTGGCGGCCCAGCTATTGGAGGCGCTGGGGGACAAGGTTCGGCGCTATCGCATCGTCGATCTGTCCGGCGTCTTGCGACAGCGCCAGGCTGAGCGTTTGGCCCCCTGGGCTCACAAGCTGGAGTGGCTGGATGAATTGCCCGAGCAGTTGGAGGGTGTGGTGGTCGGCAATGAAGTGCTGGATGCGATGCCGGTGCAATTGCTCAGCTTCGACGGGCAAGCTTGGGCCGAGCGAGGTGTGAGCTTGGGCTCAGACGGCGAGCTTGTGTACGCTGATCGGCCGACGACACAGCGATTGCCTGCCGATGCCGAAGAGGCTCATGGTGTATTTCCACCTGGGACGGTGACTGAGATTCACCCGCAAGCTGAAGCCTTTGTGCGCACCCTGGCCGCTCGCTTGAAGCGCGGCGCCGTCTTCTTGATCGATTACGGTTTCCCGCAAGGCGAGTACTACCTGCCGCAACGCAGCGGCGGCACCTTGATGTGCCACCACCTGCACAAGGCCGACCCTGATCCCCTGCGCTTGCTGGGGCAAAAAGATATCACCGCTCACGTCAACTTCACTGGCATCGCCCTGGCGGGCCAGGAGGCTGGCTTGCAGGTCTTGGGCTACACCACGCAAGCCCACTTCCTGCTGAACTGCGGCTTGGCCGAACTGCTGGCAAATGCTGGCGTGGCCGAGCGCGCCATGGCCCACAAGCTGATCGCCGAGCACGAGATGGGCGAGCTCTTCAAGGTGATTGGCTTTGCCGCTGGCGAGGGCTTTGAGGCCCTGGGCTTTGCCCGCGGCGACCGCTCACATACTTTGTGAAGCTGCCGCTGCAGCAGAAGTCGGCAAGGCCTGCAATGCGGCCAGCCGGGCCGCTTGCACGGCTTGGCCGATCGCTGGCCCGCGCTTGCCCTCGGCCAATGCAGCTGCGCTGACGCTGGCCAGATCGATCGCCAATAGCGCATGCAGCTCCAGCTGGAACTGCTGCCTTTGCGGATACGGCCTTTGCTCAAAGCCCAAACGGCCTCGCGCATCACATTCGCAAGCCCAAAGCAATTCTTCAAAGCGTTCTGGCCGTCGCCAGGCGTCGCAACGATCCAGCAGGCGCAGCCGGGCCTCTGGACCGAAACTCTGGCTTTGGTGCACATGGGTGTGTTCGCGGGCCACGAGTTCGGCCAACTCCCGGCATTCGCTGGGCACGCGCCAGCGCTCGCTGAGTCGCTTCACCAAGGGCAAGCCCCGGCTCTCATGGCCGATGTGGCGCGGCAAGACCTCCGCCGGGGTCAGCCCCTTGCCCAGGTCATGGCAAAGGCTGGCGAAACGAACGGTCAAGGGGGCGGCTTGTTCCGCGCATTGATCCAGCACCATCAGCAGGTGCACGCCGGTATCGACTTCAGGGTGGTGGATCGCTGTTTGCGGCACGCCGAACAGGCGATCGACCTCGGGCGCCAAACGCTCCAGTGCACCGCAGTCGCGCAGCACCTCCAGCATTCGAGAGGGTTTGTTCTCCATCAGACCGCGCGAAAACTCTTGCCAGACCCGTTCCGCCACCAAGGCGTCAACCTCGCCCTTAGCCACCATCTCGCGCATCAAGGTCATGGTTTCGGGCGCAACGCTGAAGTTTGGAAACCGCGCCGCAAAGCGCGCCAAACGCAAGATGCGCACCGGATCCTCTGCAAAAGCCGCCGAGACATGTCGCAAGACTCGGTCTCGCAGATCGCGCTGGCCACCATAGGGGTCGGCAATATTGCCCTGTGCGTCTTGAGCCATGGCGTTGATGGTCAGATCGCGGCGGGCCAGGTCTTGCTCCAGCGTGACTTCGGGTGAGGCATGGAAGGCAAAGCCGTGATAGCCCGGTGCGGTTTTGCGCTCGGTGCGTGCCAGCGCGTACTCTTCATGGGTGTCTGGGTGCAAAAAGACCGGGAAATCTCGCCCTACGGCGGTAAAGCCAGCTTTCTTCATCGCGGCCGGGTCGGCGCCAACCACCACCCAGTCGCGGTCTTTGACCGGCAAACCCAATAAGGCGTCGCGGACCGCCCCCCCTACTAAGAAGTGATTCATGCCACTTTTCGACAACAAAACTGAAATATTCGAACCCTAGAGTTCTCCCTAGGTAGCGGGACCCCGAGATTAGGGGGGGCGTAGATCCTCAAACCCAGCTACATTGCATCTCAATTGTTGTTCAAAGCATGGGGGCTTGGCGGTTTCAGTGCTTTTTAATATTGGGGAAGAAATGATGATGAAAATTTCGAAATCCGTATTGGCAGTGGCGGCTCTGGCCTTGGGCTCTGTGGGAGCGCAAGCTGCGACAGACAATTGGGGCGACCACGGTTTTGCTGAAGTGGGCGCAAAAGTGGTCAGCGGTAGTTTTGTTGACTATTTCCTGTTCACACTCGACCCCGCAGCCACGGTGACAAGCACCGTTGTTGCGAACAACAACCTGAACATCCTGAACATCGAGTCCGGCAAGTACTCTTTGTGGAGTGATGGCGGTGATGGCGTTGGCGGCGCAGCTGATGCACAGATTGCTTCCTTCACCTTCGATGGAACGACTGGCAGCACTTTCAATAGTTTGGTCCTGTCGACCGGTAGCTATTTCTACAAGGTTGAAGGCAATGTTGCTCAGGGCGCTTTTGGCGGTCTGTACACCATCACTTCAACTCTGGCTCCTGTGCCGGAACCAGAAACTTACGCCATGCTCCTGGCTGGTTTGGGCGCAGTGGGCTTCATGGCCCGTCGCCGCAAGTCGATCTGAATCGGCTTGAGTGCCTCAGGTCGCAAGACCTGAAGTAAAAAAGAGCGCCCTCGAGGCGCTCTTTGCGTTTGTGGGGCTAGTTGCCGCTCATGGGCATTGGCGGTAGGGCTCTTCAAAGTCCAGGAAGTCTTTTTCCGCCAATGAGTCTGCAACCCAGGTGGCAACGGCCGGGTGTTGCTCCACGCGTTTGGCGTATGCCGCGGCTGTCGCGCTGAGTGGCAGACCATAGCGGGTCACGCGCATCACCACGGGTGCAAAGTAGGCGTCCACCGCGCTGAATTCGCCAAAAAGAAAAGGACCCGCGCTGGCCGCCAAGGCCTCGCTCCAAAGGGCGTCGACGCGTGCGAGATCGGCGCGCAAGCCGGCTTCTGAGGCGAGTAGCTTGGCGCCTTGCTCGCTCAGGTCCGCATCGATATTCATGGGGCACAAGCCGCGCAGCTTGCTAAAGCCGGCATGCATTTCGGCGCACAGGCTGCGGGCGCGTGCACGTTGTTGGCGCTCTCGTGGCCAGATCGCGAGTTCGGGGTGTTGGTCGGCCAGTGCTTCGGCAATGGCCAAAGTGTCCCAAACAGCGAACCCATCCGGCTCGACCAAAACCGGCACCTTGCCGGTTGGGGTGAGGGGTGCCAGCGTTTGGTAGAAGGCCGAGCCTGGGCTGAAGTCAAAGCGCAGCTTCACTTCCTCGAAGGCGATGCCAAAAGCCTTCATCAGCACCCAGGGGCGCATCGACCAGGAGGAGTAGTTCTTGTTGCCGATATAGAGCTTGTTCATGGGCTTGTAGCAGCTTGCTATGCGTGGAGGACGGCGCCTAGCTTAGGTCAAGCTCGCCGCTGTGCGTGTGAGAGTTTCTCAAGTCAGTGATGAGTCCCGCGCATCAGCGACCGGCCTTGCGGCGCCAAAGATCAAGCCTCGCGCAACCCTGATCGACGCCCAGGTAACTGGGCAGCACGGCGGACATGGCTTGGGCCGCGATGCCCAAGGTCTGCAAATCTGGCAGCCGACCGCTGGCCACATTGGGCACTTGCATGGATGCCAGGTTGTCGCGCGACATCATCGGCTCGCCCGGCATCATTTCCATCATTACGGCCTGCGCCCAAGCCAGCGGACCCGGCAGGGGCAGCACGGGGCGCACATGGCCGCTGTACTGGCCGGCCATGCGCACGATGTCGGCCAAGCTCAAGACCTGGGGCCCGGCCAGCTCATAGGTTTGGCCAATGCTGTGCTTGTCGATGACGCAGGCCACGATGGCGCGCGCTACATCTTCCACCCACACCGGTTGAAAACGCACATCGGCGCCAGCCAAAGGCATCAAGGGGAAGAAGGCCTGCAGCTTGGCAAACAAGTTGACGAAGTGATCGCCCGCGCCAAACACCACCGAAGGGCGCAGCACGGTCAGGTCCAGCCCAGCGGCCTGCAGCACCGCTTCGCCGCGCGTTTTTGAGCGCAGGTAGCGAGAAGGTGCATTGTCTTGCACGCCGAGCGCGCTGACGTGGATCAGCCGCCGTACCCCAGTGGCCTGGCAGGCCTTGGCCAAGCGGGCCGGCAAGTGCACATGGGCCTGCTCAAACTGAGCCTCGCTGCCTTGCAAAATGGCAATCAGATTGATGACCAGGTCTTGGCCCTGAATCAAGGCTTGTAGTTGCGCGTCCTCATGCACATGGGCCTGCAAGACCGTCAGCCCCGGCAGGCCCTGAATGGCTTGGGCATGGCGGCTTCGCCGGCTTGGCACGGTAATACGAGCGCGGCCGCCGAACTGACGCAGCAATTGCTCGCACAGGCTGCGCCCAATAAAGCCGCTGCCGCCCAGAATCAGGATCTTGGGGTTGAAGTCATCACTCATCAGGAATTGTCTCCAGGAGGTGCGTTGCTTGCGGGGGCATTGGCCTCACGCGGGCCGATGCTGCGCCCGAGCCGCTGGCGCAAGCCTTTGTTCGGCTCCATGTTCAGCAACTGACCGTACAGCGTGGTATTGGTCAGGACCTTTTTGACGTAGTCGCGGGTTTCATTGAAGGGCACGTTCTCGACCCAGATGGCCGCGTCCAGCGAAGCGCCTTCACGCCAGCGCCGGGGCCGTCCAGGTCCGGCGTTATAGGCGGCGGCCGCCATGGCCATGGAGCCTTCAAAATCATCCAGCACCAGCTTGAGGTAGTTGGTGCCAATTTTGATGTTGAAGTCGCGGTCGGTCATGAATTCGGGCTTGAACTCCGTGCCGATTTTCTTGGCTGTCCAGCGCGCGGTAGCGGGCATCACTTGCATCAACCCAGAGGCGCCTACATGCGAACGCGCATCCATGACGAAGCGTGACTCCTGCCGGATCAAACCGTAAACGTAGGCGGGGTCAATGCCGGTCTCGCGGGCCTGGCTCAAGAGTGCTTGGCGATGCGGAGTTGGGAAACGCTGGGCCAGGTCAATCTCTTGTTTGCTGCGTTCGCTGCTGTTGATGCAGCGGTCCCAGATCTCGCGGTCGCAGGCTTCTTGGGCGGCGGCGCGCAGTTCGCGGTCGCTCATGCCGCGCAGCGCGTAATTCCATTCCCGCACGCCTTCGTTGCGCAGGCCGATGGCAATCATCATCAGGGCGCTGTTCAAACCTGGGTTGGCCTGCGCTTGCTTGCGCTCGGCATTGTTCAAGGGGGCGGGTGCGGCCGGCAGGCTCAAGGTTTGCCCCAGGTCTTCGGCGGCCAGGCGACCGTAAAAACTCAAGGGCGATACCAGGCTTTGCAATGATGCGCGAGCTTCTTGTCGCAGAGCCTCACCTGGCGCGCCTTCGGCTGCCGTGGCCAGCAAGGCTCGGGCGCGCCAGTATTGCCAGGTGGCATCGCGTTGCTCGCTGGCGCTCATCAAATCCATGGCGCGCAGGCTTTGATGCCAGCGCCCGCTGCGCAGCGCCGAGCGAGCGGCCCAGGCTAAAGTTTCATCGCTCCACTCCAAGGGGCTCTTGAGCTTTTGGCTGAGCTTGAGGGCGCGCTCAAAGTAGTCGCTGGCTTCGGGCTGCAGCTTGAAGGCCGCTTGGCGGCCGACTTGGGCCCAAGCCCAGGCCGCCAACTCGGCGTGCAACTCTTTCTCCCAGCGTGTAGCCAGTAGTTCCGCGGCTTGCGCGGGATCGGCCGCCGCCACGCGCATCAGGCCTAGGGTGGCCAACTCGCTGTGCGTGCGACCGCCGGTCTTGGCCTTGCGAGTCATATAGCGCAAGGGGTTGTCCTGGATGTCAGTCAGATGCAGCTCGACTTGCTTGCCCAGCATATTGGCTGCCAGCTTGGCGGCACGCGGCTTGAGGGCTTCGACGCTCAGGCGCAGCTTCAGCCAGACATCGTCAGCAGTCAGTTGCTTGGCCTCAAACAGACTGCGGGCCAGGGCGTTGCAGCCCTCGTCGCCATCGCGCTGTGCCAGCCAAGCGCTGCGCGCGGCTTCGCGCATATTGCGGCCGGCAGCCTGTTCGGCCATCAGGGCATAGCAGACCACCTCGCGGTCGTCACGCATCTGATAACGCGCATGGTCCACGGTGAAATTCGCCCATTCGCGACGCCGACCCAGCTCCAGCAGCCAATCGTTGCGCAAGCGGTCTTCGACATAGGTGCCGGGCCAGCGGGCGTAAAAGGCATTGACCTCGGGCTGGCTGACTTCATACAAACGCAGCCCCAAGTCCCAGTAGTCCACCCAGGCCGCCAAGGGATGGCGCTGCGCTTGCGCGGTTTGGTTCAGTGCCGCGAGACGCTTGCGGTCTTTCTTGCGCTGGGCTTCATGCGCTTCGGTGATCAGCTCGGGCTGGGCGACGATGGGCATGGCCTGCGCGGGCTGGGCCAGTGCCTGCATGGGTTGCAAGGCACAGAGGCCCGCACCGAGGCTCACGCCGAGGGCGCTGATCCATGCCAGGGCCTGCCTTGCCCCCACTCCTTCATATACTGCCAAAACAATCCTCTTTCTCTTTCAAGGGACGCGTGTCCACCATCATGCCCACCAGTTCAGCACCCATCATGCCGCATGAACGCGGCGCCTTGCGCACGCAACTGCTGGCCCAACGTGCGGCCTGGCTTTCGACGCCCGCCGCTCATGCCGCCAGCGCGGCGCTGGGCCAGCATCTGCGCGCCGTGCTTCAACAATTGGAGCCGCAATGTCTGGGCCTGTTCTGGCCGCTTGAGGGGGAATTTAACGCAGTGCAGGCTTTGTCACAGCCGCTGCTGGAGCTGCCCCTTAGCGGCGCGGGGCATGACGCTGCGGCTGCGTCCGAGGAGGACGCCGACGATGACGATGAAGATCTGCCAGCAGGCCCGGCTCAGTGGAGCTTGCCCTTTGCCTACAAGTCGCCGCGCCGCATGGACTATCGCCGCTGGGACGGCTCCGAGCCCACGGTGCAAGACGAATGTGGCATCGCCAGCAGCAGTGGTGCGGTGCTGGTGCCTGACGTGGTCTTGGTGCCCTGTGTGGGCTTTACTCGCGAAGGCTATCGCCTGGGCTATGGCGGCGGCTATTACGACCGCTGGTTGGCGGCGCATCCGGGTGTCACCAGCATTGGCATTGCCTGGCAGCTCAGCGAATGCCACTTTGCGGCCGAGCCGCATGACCAGCCCTTGACCTTGATCCTGACCGAGCGAGAAGTGATCTCGCCTTGAGGCCTTAAGCCAAACGGCCCAAGGCGCTGTCCTCGCGCTGCCGCCGGCGAATGCGCGACAAGGCCACCTCAGTAATGCCCAAATAGCTCGCAATCTGCTTTTGGCTCAGGCGTTCCGCCAAGGCTGGGCTTGCGTTCAAAAAGGATTGATAGCGGGCCGCCGCGTCCAGCATCAGCAACTCATGCTCCCGTTGGGTTTGGCGGGCCAGCCCGGCGAGCAGGGCTTGCAGGATCAGGCTCGGCGCTTGCGGCCACTCTTGTTGCAAGGCTTGCAGGTCTTGCTCGCTCAGTTCGACCACACAACTCGACTCCAAGGCCTGCAGATGCCAGGGGCTCAAGGCGCCGATGCCGGCCGCGCCCAGCCAGTCTTGCTCTGCGTAAAAGGCATGGTTGCGCTCGCGGCCTTGCGGGTCGAGAAAAAAGCCGCGTGCCAAGCCTTGCTCCATCCACCAGATGCGGTCGATGCGCTGGCCCTGTGTTTGCAGGCTTTGGCCACGTCGCAGTGTGCGCCGCGGCAATGCCTGCCACCGCGCCAAGCGCTCTGGGCAGGCCGATAGCCATTCCATCAAGGCGGGGCCGCAAAGCGGGCAGGGCTGTGTTTCCATGAACCTGGGTTAATGCGCGAGTTGAGACTGGGGCTCAGCATCATGCCCCATGAACAACCATGACCCAGATTCCACCCCATCCCCAGCTGACGAGCCACGCCTGGCGCCCCTCAATTGGCCGCATCTGGTCATGCTGCTGGCACTGCCGGCCTATGCGCTTCTGAGTTGGCACTGGAGCTGGTCAGCCGAAGTTACCTTGGCGCTTGGCACTCTCATGGCCCTGGCCTGGCTGATGGTTTGCGAGCGCCTGAGTCCGGGGCGCCCCGACTGGCAGCCGAGCGCCGCCGATATGCGCCGCGATGCCAGTTCATTGGGCTTGGCCGCCGTAACGGATACCGCGCTCTCCTTGTTGATCCATGCCGCGGCCTTGGCTTGGCAGCAGCACGAGGCCGGGGCCAGTCGTGGTGGCTCGCTCCAGCCGATGTGGCAATGGTTGCCCATGCCTGTGGCCTTGGTGCTGGTGATTGCGATCGGCGAGTTTCTGCCCTATTGGCTGCACCGCTGGGCGCATGAGCGCCCGGCCTTGTGGCGCTGGCACGCTTTGCATCATTGGCCGACGGCGGTGAACGCCAGCAATAGCGTCTTGGTCCATCCCCTCAATCTGCTGTGGAACAAGTTGGGGCGCTTGCTGCCTTGGTTCTTGTTGGATGTGCCTGCCGACGTGATGCTCTGGGCGGCCTTGTTCATCCAGGCCCAGGAGTTGGCCGCCCACGCCAATGTGGCGGGCAGTCTGCGCGGTTTGCGCGTTTGGCTGGGTGGTGCGGAGTTGCACCGCTGGCACCACAGCGTGGTCTTGGCCGAGGCGGGCAACTTTGGCACGGTCCTGCCCTGGTGGGACTGGGTCTTTGGCAGTCTGGTCTTGCCCAAGGCTGCGGGGCCTACCCAGGTGGGTTGGGTGCCGGGGAGCTGGCGGCCCCAGGCCTTGCGCTGGGTCGACCTGATCCGCGGGCCGCTGCATCAGAAGCCCAAGGCTTCTGCGTCAGCGGACTCAGCCAAGTCCGGAGATGTCTCGCCCCGGACTTGAGCACCGTCTGAGCACTGGGCTTTATTGCCGGGCTTCAGGCTCGCGCAAGAAGATCTCGACTCGGCGGTTCTTGGCGCGGCTGTCGGCGCTGTCATTGCTGGCCACCGGCTCGCGCGAGCCGCGGCCGACCGCTTCAATGCGATTGCCGCTGATGCTGCGGTCTTCCAGATAGTCGCGCACGCTCTCGGCGCGGCGCTTGGACAGCGGGTCGTTGATGGCGTCAGAGCCGGTGCTGTCGGTATGGCCGACGATGCGCACCAGCATGGCGCTTTGTCCGCTCAGGCCATGAGCAAAGGCATCCAGCACTGGGCGCAGGCGCGGCTCCAGCGCTGCGCTGCCCACGGCGAATGAGATGTCGCTGGGCACTTCCAACTTCAGTTGGTTGTCCGCCGTGCGGGTCACTTCCACGCCGGTGCCTTGGGTGGCCTGCTCCATGGCGCGGCGCTTTTCTTCCATATTCTTGGACCACAGATTGCCGCCCACGGCGCCCAGCGCGCCGCCAATGACGGCGCCAGTGCCGGCATTGCCGCCGGTGGCTGAACTGAGAATCGCGCCGGCCACCGCCCCGATGGCGGCACCGCCGGCCGTGCCTTTTTGCGTTTCACTCATATTGGCGCAGCCGGCCAAACTGAGCATTGCGAGCAGCAGCAGGGTCGGAGCAGCCGAAGTCTTGCGAGAGATGGAGGGCATGACGGTTTCCTTCTTGAAAGCGTGAATCGATGCGGACGAATGGAAAACGGGGCGCTGAGGATGATTGATGTTAGCGCTGGAAAATGACTCCGGTATGCTTCAGCGCAAAGCCGGCATCGATGACGGCGACGATTTCGCCGGCCAGATTTGGCCCTGTATTGCTGAACCCCTTAAATCCATGCGAAGGCCTGTCTTGTCTCCATGACTGCTGTTTCATTCGATAGCGTTCAGCATTTCTTTCAAAGCTTCGGGCTGATCAGCCTGGTGGCGCTGCCTTTTCTGGCCAGCTTGTTGGCGGCGGTTTTGCCCAGCAATGCGCGCAATCTTGAGTCCACTTTGGCCGGCGCGGTGGCCTTGTTCTGCGTGCTGCAAGCGGCCTTGCTTTTTCCTGAAGTCGCCGCCGGCGGTGTGGTCCGGCAGGAGTTCCACTGGCTGCCCTCGCTGGGCCTGAACTTTGTCTTGCGCATGGATGGCTTTGCCTGGATGTTCTCCATGCTGGTGCTGGGCATGGGGGCGCTGGTGGTGCTGTATGCGCGCTATTACATGTCGCCGGACGACCCGGTGCCACGCTTCTTCTCCTTCTTGCTGGCCTTTATGGGCGCGATGAGTGGGGTGGTCTTGTCGGGCAATCTGCTGCAGTTGGTGCTGTTCTGGGAGCTGACCAGCCTGTTCTCCTTCCTCTTGATCGGCTATTGGCACCACCGCCGAGATGCGCGACGCGGCGCCCGCATGGCCTTGACCGTCACCGGCGCCGGCGGCCTGTGCTTGTTGGCCGGCGTGCTGGTGCTGGGTCATATCGTCGGCAGCTATGACTTGGATGTGGTCTTGGCCGCGGGTGAGCAGGTGAGGGCGCATCCGCTTTATGTCACGACCTTGGCGCTGGTCTTGCTCGGCGCCTTTACCAAGAGCGCGCAATTCCCCTTTCACTTCTGGCTGCCCAATGCCATGGCCGCGCCCACGCCGGTGTCGGCCTATCTGCATTCGGCCACCATGGTGAAGGCCGGGGTGTTTTTGCTGGCGCGCTTGTGGCCGGTGCTGGCTGGCAGCGATCAATGGTTCTGGATCGTCACCGGCGCGGGCTTGTGCACCTTGCTGCTGGGCGGCTTCATTGCCATTTTTCAGACCGATTTGAAAGGCGTGCTGGCTTACTCCACCATCTCGCATCTGGGCCTGATCACCACGCTTTTGGGCCTGAACAGCCCCTTGGCGGCGGTGGCGGCGGTCTTCCACATCATGAACCATGCCACCTTCAAGGCCTCACTCTTCATGGCCGTGGGCATCATCGATCATGAGACCGGTACGCGCGACATTCGCCGCCTGAGCGGCTTGCGCCGCAGCATGCCGGTCACCGCCACCTTGGCCATGGTGGCCAGCGCGGCCATGGCCGGCGTGCCCCTGTTGAATGGCTTTATCTCTAAGGAGATGTTCTTCAGCGAAGCCGTCTTTGTGACCAGCGCGCCCTGGTTTGACCGGTTCTTGCCGGTGGCTGCGGTGCTGGCAGGCATCTTCAGCGTGGTCTATTCGCTGCGCTTCACGGTTGATGTCTTCTTCGGGCCCGACCGCAGCGCCGAGCTGCCACGCCGTCCGCATGAGCCACCGCATTGGATGCGTGTGCCGGTGGAGTTATTGGTGCTGGCCTGCTTCTTGGTGGGCACGCTGCCGCAATGGACCATGCAGAGCGTCTTGAGCGCGGCCGCTGCGCCGGTGGTCGGCGGGGTCTTGCCCGAATTCGATTTGGCCGTTTGGCATGGTTTCAACACGCCTTTGATGATGAGCTTCATCGCTCTGTTCGGCGGCATTGGGCTGTATGCCTTGCTGCGAGGCCCTTTGCAGCGCGAGCGCTTCAAACGCACGCCGCTCATCGGCCGGCTCAACGGTAAGCAGGCATTCCAAACCGGTTTGGCGGGGCTCACCGCTTGGTCTCGCTCTTTGTTGACGCTGTTCAGCACCCGAGGTTTGCAAGGGCAATTGCTCTTGCTGGTGATGGTCGTGCTCGCGGCGACGGCGCTGGCCGCTCGGGGCGCTCAGTTCTTCGCCGGGCAACGGCCACCGGTGCCCTTTGCGCCGATGTTTGCCTTGCTGTGGTTGGTCGGTGGTGCGGCGGCCTTGGCCTGCGCGCGCGCCGCCAAGTTCCAGCGTTTGACGGCGCTGGCCATGATGGGCGTGGCGGGTCTATGCACCGTGATCACCTTTGCCTGGTTCTCGGCCCCCGATCTGGCGCTGACCCAGCTCTCGGTGGAAACCGTCACCACCGTCTTGATCTTGCTCGGTCTGCGCTGGTTGCCCAAGCGGATTGAGGCGCTGGAGGCCGCCGAGGCCATGGCCGAAACGCTGCTGGACAAAGCCCGCCGCCGCGCCCGCCGCGCGCGCGACCTCTTGCTGGCCCTGGGGGTGGGTGGCGGCATGGCCTTGCTGTCCTACGCCATGATGACGCGGGACTTCTCGCAAAGCATCTCGCCCTTCTTCTTGGAGCGCGCCCTGCCCGAAGGCTTTGGCACCAATGTGGTCAATGTGATGCTGGTGGACTTCCGCGGCCTCGACACGCTGGGCGAGATCACCGTGCTGGGCATCGTCGCGCTGACGGTCTATGCCTTGCTGCGGCGCTTCCGCCCCGCCAGCGAAAGCACCGAGTTGCCTTTGCAGCAACAGGCCCTGGCCGGTGATATCGACACCGACCTGGTCCACGCCAATACCGCCACCGATACCGCCAGCGGCTATCTCTTGGTCCCTGCGGTGCTGCTGCGCTTGCTGCTGCCGGTGGCGGCGGTGATCGCGGTGCACCTTTTCATGCGCGGCCACAACCAGCCAGGCGGCGGCTTTGTGGCGGGTCTGGTCTTGTCTACCGCCTTCATCTTGCAGTACATCGTCTCCGGCACCCAGTGGGTGGAAGCCAATATCCATTTGCGCCCGCAGCGCTGGATCGCCAATGGCTTGCTCATCGCCACGCTAACCGGCATGGGCTCTTTTGTCTTCGGCTATCCCTTCCTGACCACGCATACCGCGCATTTCCATTGGCCTCTCTTGGGTGAAATTCATATCGCCAGCGCCTTGTTCTATGACATCGGCGTGTTCAGCTTGGTGGTGGGGGCGACGCTGCTGATCCTCACGGCCCTGGGCCATCAAGCGGTGCGTGGGCACCGCATTCAACGCCAGGAAGAATTGGAAGACATGAAAGAAGCCGCAGAGCGGGCCGCGCAGGACGCCCGGGTCGCAGTCGAGGCGCAGAAAGGGCTCAGCTGATGGAATTCGTCATGGCCTGTGCCATCGGTCTGCTGAGCGGTTGCGGCGTTTGGTTGCTGCTGCGTCCGCGTACCTATCAAGTCATCATCGGCCTGAGCCTCTTGGGCTATGGGGTCAATCTTTTCATTTTCAGCATGGGTCGACTGGGCATCGACAAAGAGCCGGTCTTGGCGGCCGGCGTGCCGGCCACGCTGCAGAACTATATCGACCCGATGCCGCAGGCTCTGGTGCTGACGGCCATCGTCATCGGTTTCGCGATGACGGCCCTGTTCCTGGTGGTCTTGCTGGCGCAACGCGGCTTCTTTGGCAATGACCATGTGGACGGCACGCCGGATGAGTTGTCTGAGCCGAGCGCTGCCGCACAGGAGCCGCAGCGATGATGGCGCTCTTGACGCACTGGGCGCTGGTGGCCAATGCGGCGCTGATGCCGCACCTGACCATGGCGCCGATTCTGCTGCCGCTGCTCGCCGCCTGCTTGCTGCTGATGTTGGGCGAGCGGCGCCATCGCCGCAAGGCCTTGCTCTCGATGTTGGCGGCCATTGGCAATCTGGCCGTGGCGGTGTTCTTGATGCTCAGCGTGGCGATGGAGGAGGCGCAGCCCATTGGCTTTGGCGTCTATCTGCCCTCCAACTGGGATGTGCCATTCGGCATCGTGCTGGTGCTGGACCGACTCTCGGCCCTGATGCTGGTGGTGGCCGGCGTGGTGGCCTTGATGGCCTTGCTGTTCGCCTCGGCGCGCTGGCACAAGGCCGGGGCGCACTTCCATGTGCTGCTGCAGTTGCAGATCATGGGCTTGAACGGCGCCTTTCTGACCGGCGATCTCTTCAATCTCTTTGTCTTCTTCGAGGTGATGCTGGCGGCGTCTTATGGCCTCCTGCTGCATGGCAGCGGCCCGGCGCGGGTGCGTTCGGGCCTGCATTACATTGCCATCAATTTGGCGGCCTCCTCGCTGTTCCTGGTGGGTGCTGCGCTGATTTACGGCGTCAGCGGCACCTTGAATATGGCCGACTTGGCGGCGCGCATTCCGGATATTCCCGACAGTGACCGCGCTTTGCTGCACGCCGCTTGCGCGGTGCTGGCGGTGGCCTTTTTGGCCAAGGCGGCGATGTGGCCTTTGAACTTCTGGCTCAGCCCGGCCTACACGGCCGCCAGCGCTCCGTCTGCGGCGGTGTTTGCCCTGCTGACCAAGGTCGGCGTCTATGTCTTGCTGCGCTTGTCCACGCTTTTATTCTCAGACCAAGCGGGCGCATCGGCAGGCTTTGGGCATCAGTGGCTGCTCTGGGGCGGCATGGCGACCCTGGCTTTTGGCGCCCTGGGTCTGCTCAGCGCACAGCGGCCCGCCAGGTTGGCCAGTTATGCAGTGATCGTGTCCTCCGGCACCTTGATGGCGGTGCTGGGCTTTGAGAAGCCCGAGCTGACGGCCGGCGCGCTCTACTACCTGCCGGGCTCCACTTTCGCGGTGGCCGCTTTCTTCTTGCTGGCCGAGTTGATGGATCGATCTCGCAACCCCGACCCGACTGCGCAGCGTGCGCCGGAGGATGAAGAGGATCACCTACCTTTTGCCCTGGTCGAGCAGGAGTTGGCGCGCGAGGCCAATCTGGATGAGGACGAAGAGGTGCTGGTTGGGCGCGCCATTCCCGCCGCCACTGCCTTGCTAGGCTTGGCTTTTGTGTGCTGCACGCTGCTGGTGGCGGGCCTGCCGCCCTTGTCGGGCTTCGTCGGCAAGCTGCTGATGCTCTCGGCCTTGCTGGGGCCGCCGAGTGCGCCGGTGTCGACTCCAGCCTGGCTGTTCCTGGGGCTTCTGATGCTCTCCGGCTTGTTCGCCTTGATTGCTTTGTCGCGCACCGGGATTCGCTTTTTCTGGACACCGGTGGACCGCGCGGCGCCGGTCTTGCGAGTGGCCGAGCTGACACCCATCGCGCTCTTGCTGGGCGTGTGTGTGGCCATGACGGTGCATGCTGAAGGCTTGTTCCAGTACGCCCGCGCCACGGCGCAATTGCTCTACCAGCCGCAGGGCTATATCGAGGCTGTTTTGAGCACCCAGCCGGTGCCCACGCCGACGAACGCAGAACGGCTGCGGCAAGCGCAGGAGGCCAAGCCATGACGCACGCCACACCTCGCAAGCCCTGGCTGAAACGCCTCTTCCCCGCGCCGCTGCTGAGCCTGGCCCTGGTGGCGCTGTGGCTGCTGCTCAATGATGCCTTCAGCCTCGGGCATTGGCTCTTGGCCATCGCGGTGGGCGTGTTAGCGCCGAGCTTGACAGCGTCTTTGCGTCCCACGCCGGTCAGCTTCAGAAAGCCCGGCCTGGCCTTCCGTTTGTTTTGGCAGGTCGGCCTGGATGTGCTGGTGTGGAACTGGCGGGTGCTGTGCGGCACGCTGCGGCCGGCTGATCGCTTGCCTCAGGGCGGCTTTGTGACCGTGCCGCTCGATCTGCGCGACCCCAATGGGCTGGCGGTCTTGTCCGCCATCATGTGCGTGATCCCCGGCACCATCTGGTCGGAGCTGGCCCTGGACCGCAGCGCCTTGCTGGTGCATATGTTCGAGCTCGAACATGCGGAGGCGGAAGTGGCCCTGATCAAGTCGCGCTACGAGCGCCCCTTGATGGAGATTTTTGAATCATGAGTACCTTCTTGTTTGGCGCCATTCTTTGCACTTTGGCGCTGTATGTGGCGGGCATGGCCCTGTGCCTGTGGCGCATGGTGCGCGGCCCGGCCTCGCAAGACCGGGTGCTGGCCCTGGATGTGGTGTGCACCATCGCCATGCTGACGCTGATGGTGCTGGCGATTCGCTACCGCAGCGCCATGTACTTTGAGGCGGCCTTGCTGATTGCCTTGTTCGGTTTTGTGGGCTCCACGGCCATGGCCAAGTTCTTGTTGCGCGGCGAGGTGATTGAATGAGCCCTGAATTGGCCTTGCCACTCTGGGTGGAGATCCCAGTGGCCCTGCTTCTGCTGGCCAGCGGCGTGTTTGTGTTCGTGGCGGCGCTGGGACTGGTGCGCTTCAAGAGTTTTTTCATGCGCATGCATCCGCCGGCGCTGACCTTCACGATTGCGGCCTGGTGCGTGACCCTGGCCACCATCATTTACTTCTCCGCGCTGGAGCAAGGCTTGGCCCTGCATGCTTGGCTGATCATCATCTTCTTGGCGATGACGGTGCCGGTGACCACCATCATGCTGTCGCGCGCGGCGCTGTTTCGCAGCCGAACCTCGGTCGCGCCTGAAGAAGCGGTGCCGCCCTCGCTGAGCCGGCCCAAGCAGGACTGAATTTATCAATCGGCCGGCGCGGCCGTTTCGCCAATGTCTTGCCGGGTCTGTTCGGCCTGCTTGAGCAACCAGTCTCTGAACTGCATCACCTCGGGCCGCGCTTCGCTGTGGCGTGAGCAGAGCAGCCAATAGGCGACCGGGCTTGTCATGCGGCCGGCTCGGCCAAAGGGCTCGACCAGATCGCCGCGCTCCAGTTGTTCACTGACCAAGGCGAGCCTTGCCAGCGCGACCGCCTGGCCGCCCAATGCTGCTTGAACTTGCTGGTAGGTGTAGTTGAGGTACATCCAGCGGCGCGGTTGCAGATGGGGTTGACCCTGCTCTTGCAGCCAGCGCCGCCAACTGAGGAACTCGGCCGTGGGGCGGCTGTCGTCTTCTTCGGCCAGGGTGTAATGCGCCAAATCAGCGGCGCTGCGCAGCGGTGGGCGCTCGCCCTGTTCGGCCTGGCTGGCCAGCCAGCGGCTGACCGTCGGGGTGAGGGTTTCGCCAAACAGACGCGTGGCGTTTTCTGGGGTGTTGCCGCGTTCGGTGTAGCGCAGGGCAATGTCGAACTCGCTGTCGTCCAGCTCGATCACCGCATCATTGGCCGAGACGCGGATGTCAATGTCTGGATGCTCGCGCTGAAAGGCCTCCAGGCGCGGGATCAACCACAGCGAAGCAAAAGAGGCAAAGGTGGTGACATTGACCACCCGGCGTGAGCGTTTCTCGCGCATTTGCCGCACGGTTTGGTCCAGTCGGTCCAGCAGCGGCACGGCGGTGGCCTGCAGCATCGCCCCGTCGCTGGTCAGTTGCACATGGCGAGTACCGCGCAAGAACAGCGCGCAGCCCAGCTCCTCTTCCAGCGACTGAATTTGCCGGCTGATGGCAGACTGGGTCAGGAACAACTCCTCGGCCGCGCCGCGAAAACTCAAGAGCCGGGCCACCGCTTCAAAGGCGCGCAGCGGCCCCACCGCCAGCGGACGTTGCCGGATCGTTTGGGGCTGGGCCTGTGGCGGTGCGGGCTTCTTCTCGGAATTTCTATTCATGCGCGAATGGTATCAATCCATTTCGCCGATCTCATTGGACGCGCCGAGGCGCCGTCCCTAGCATTCAAGCCTGTCAGTTGAGAGTCGCCGCGGTTCCGGTGATGCTGCCAGAGGATGAAAAGGGGAGTGAAGTCATGAGTAATCTGCAAGAACAAGCGCTGTGGCGCCTGGCCTCGGGCGAGGCTCTGAGCCTGCCGATTGGGCCCGGCGCCCGTGAACTCAGCGTCAGCGAAGGCCGTCTTTGGCTGACGTTGAAGGGCAGCGCCCAGGCGCCCGCGCAAGACATTTGGCTGCAAGCCGGCGAGAGCTTGGCCCTGGCCTCGGGCAGCCAGGTGGTGCTGGAGGCTTGGCCTCAGGCGGCGTTTCAGCTGCTGGTGCCGCCAACGGCTTGCAAGGCGTTCGCGTCTCGGCCAATGGTGCGGTCCCCGCGGCAGACCTTGGCGGGGTTGACTTCGCTGCAGCCCGCGGCCTGATTGCCGTGCAGACATGGCGCGCAGCAAGCCTGTAAGCCTGCTCAAGGCTGCCGAGATTGCCGGCATGCCTTGGGTCAGCAAGACGCATGCGCTGAATCCGCAGGCGGTGCGGGACAGCCGATCCTTGTCGGCCGTGACGGGTTTGACGGCCCTGGGGTTTCAACTGGTGACCCTGCAGCCGGGGCGGCTGGCCTGGGAGTACCACCGCCATCTGTATGAGGAGCAGTGCATCTACATTCTTGCAGGTCAGGGACATGCCGATATCGATGGTGTCTTGCATGCCCTCGGCCCTGGCGATTTTCTTGGCTTTGCGGCCCAGGGTTCGGCGCATACCTTGATCAACAGCGGCACAGAGCCCCTGGTCTTCATCGCAGCGCGCACGCAGTTGGAGTTGGATGTCTGTGACTACCCGCGGCTGGGCAAGCGGCTCTATATGAACGGTGACGAAGAGGCTTTGGTTGATTTGGCGGCTGTCAGTCAGCCCGGGGTTCTGTAAATCAAGACCTTCAGCGATCGCTCGGCCGACACATCGGCAAACACCGCCGGATTGGCCACGCGCTCGACGAACTGCAACTCCGGCGCCAATTCCTGCATCTGGTCTTTCAAGAAGGCCTGGTCGAGCTTGGGCGTGTTCAGGCACAGCATGGCGTGGCCGCCCGAGGCGAGTAGATCGGGCAGGCGCCGCATCAGGCGGGCGTAGTCTTTGGTCGCCACAAAGCTGCCTTTTTGATAGCTGGGCGGGTCCAGGATGATCAGCTCATAAGGTCCGCCGCGAGTGATCTTGCCCCAGGAGTTGAAGATGTCATGGGCCAGGAAGCTGGCGCCGGCCTCATGGCCGGTCGGCAACTCATTCAGGCGATGGTTCTGCCGGCCAATGCCTAGGGCGCCGGCGCTCATATCGATATTGACGACCTTGTGTGCACCTGCCTGCAGCGCCGCCACCGAGAAGGCACAGGTGTAGGCAAACAGGTTCAGCACCTTCAACTCAGGTTTGACGGTGCGCTGCTGCTGCACAAACTCTCGCACCCAGCGCCGGCCTTCGGCCATGTCCAAAAACAAGCCGTGGTTCTGGCCCTTCAGCACATGGACCTGATAGCGGGCACCGGCCTCGAGCACCACATGGGGCTCCGGCACTTCGCCGGCCATCAAGCGGGTCTCGCTGAGCTGCCCTTCGGCGCGGCATTGGTAGACCCAGTTCAGCGCCTGCCCTGGGGCCAGGTCTTGCCAGCGCGCGGCGAGTGCGGCGTGGAGGGTGGCCAGCTCCTCATCGCTGCAGGGTTCAAAACTGGTCAAGACCAGCACCGGCGGATAGGCATCCAGCGACCATTGCTCGCAGCCTGGGTAGAGGCCGCCTCGGCCATGAAAAATACGCTGGGCGTCAGCGGGCAGGGCCATCGTGGCGATGGCGTTGAGCAGGGCTTGCATGGCGAGAAGGAAAGAAGAATCGAGCGCGGGTGTCAAATGGCTTGGCGAGCCGCATTGTCGCGGCAGGCCCATGAGCGAGAGCCTACTTTGCGATGAGTCGCTTTTTCTTGGGGGCCTTGGGCTTGGCTTTCTCGGCTCGCGCTCGCAGTGCTGCGCTCAAGGCCAACCGTCCCCAACTCTCCATCAGCGCCGGTGACTCCATCGCTTCTTCGGGCGCCACGAAGTAGCCCAAGGTCGCCACCTGACCTTCGCGCTCGTACTGAAAGGGAGTACAGCCGGCGGCCAGGAATTGTTCGCGAGTTTGGGCGTCGGCCTTCAGGTAGAGCTGATCAAAGGCGATGATGGCGATGAACAGGTCGTTCACATAAATGCCCCAGCCGCCAAACATGCGGCGATGGCGCAGGGCCCCCAGGGGACTGAGCAACTCCAGGCTGTGGTCCAGCAGTTCATGTTTGATTGCCATGGGTCAAATATAGGGTTTGAACGGACGCTAAGCGCGTCGGATGCTCAGTGACAGCACTCACAATCAGGCCCAGTCGGCGCAAAGCAGCGAGCCAAGCGCCGGCGGATTGTTACTTCCTTTGCCAGGGGAAATGTCCGTGGACCTGAATGACCGCACTGCCTTGCGTCACAAGCTGATTGAAGTTCGCCTGAACCTGCCGCATCGCTTGGAGCTGGCCGAGCAATTGCAGGAAGTCTTGCGTGTCTGGTTGCTGCGCCGCACCGAGCTGACGATTGGCGCTTATTGGCCGATCAAGGGTGAGTTTGACCCGCTGCCGGCCCTGTACCGTTGGGGTGAAAGCCACCCCGAGCGACGCATCGGTCTGCCCGTGGTGGATAAAGACCATGGCACGCTGCGATTTCACGTTTGGTACCCTGGCTGCCCCATGGAGGAAGACGCTTATGGCATCCCTAAACCCAAAGACACCGAGGTCTTTGAGCCTCAGTTGCTGCTGGTGCCTTGCGTGGGCTATGGCCCATTCGGCCTGCGTCTGGGCTATGGCGGCGGCTTCATGGATCGCACCCTGGCCGCCCTGCAACCGCGTCCGGCCACGGCTGGCATTGGCTATGCGCACGGCTTTCAGCCGCTGTTGAAGGCCGAGCCCCATGATGTGCCGCTGGAAGCGATGCTGACGGAGGAGGGCGTGGTTTGGGACATCCATGGCTGACAATCTGTCCTATGAATACCTACGCTCAACACCTGACCCTGCTGCAGCAACGCAGCGAAAACGCGCTGGCTCGCTGTGGCTTTGATGCGCTACTGATTGCCTCCGGCATCGAGAAATACGCCTTCCTGGACGACCGGCCCTATCTGTTTCAGCCCAATCCGCATTTCAAGCATTGGCTGCCGCTGGTCAACCACCCCAATAGCTGGCTGTTGCTGCGTCCCGGCCACAAGCCGCGCGTCGTTTATTACCAGCCCGATGATTACTGGCATGTGCCGCCCAGCGCGCCGACCGGGGAATGGGTCGAGCATGTGGAGCTGATTGTCATCAGCCGCGCCGAGGATGCGGCGGCTCATCTGAAGGCGCCGGGCCGCTTGGCCATCATTGGCGAGGCGGATGCGGCGCTGGACGGCGTGGTGCCGAATAATCCTGCCGATTTGCTCAACCTGCTGCACTACCCGCGCGCTTGCAAGAGCGAGTACGAGCTGGAACAGATGCGTGCCGCCTCGCGCCGTGCCGCGCCTGCGCACCTGGCCGCGCGCGACGCGTTTCTGGCTGGCGCCTCAGAGGCGGAGATTCACCGCGCCTACCTGATCGCCGCCGGCCACACCGATCGCGACCTGCCCTACGGCAATATCGTCGCCTTGAATGAGCATTGCGCGGTGCTGCACTACCAATACCAAGACGTGCAGCGCCCGGCCGAGAGCCTCAGCTTCTTGATCGACGCAGGCGCTCAAGTCAACGGTTATGCCTCTGACATCACCCGCACCTGGACGCATGGCAATGCCGCCAGCGCCGAGTTTGATGCGCTGCTGGCCGCCATGGAAAGCGCCCAACTGGCGCTGGTGGACGAGGTGCGCGCCGGGGTGGACTACCGTGAGATTCACCTCAGCACCCATCGCCGTATCGCCGCTATCTTGCAAGCGCAAGGCATTGTCAAGATGAGTGTGGAGGCGCAAATCGCCGAGCGTGTGACTTCCATCTTCATGCCTCACGGCACCGGCCATTTGCTGGGCCTGCAAGTGCATGATGTGGGCGGCTTTATGGCCGACGAGAGCGGCGCGCTGGCGCCCAAGCCCGAGGGTCACCCCTATCTGCGCCTGACGCGTACGCTGCAGCCCGGCATGGTGGTGACCATTGAGCCGGGCCTGTACTTCATCCCGACCCTGCTGCGCCAGCTGCGAGCCAGCTCGGCCTCTGCCTCGGTGGATTGGGCCTTGGTGGAGCGCCTCAGCCGCTTCGGCGGCATCCGCATTGAAGACGATGTGGTCTGCCGCGCCGAGGGCGGGCCAGAGAACATGACGCGGGATGCGTTTGCCGGCTTGTAAAGCGAACGCGTCGAAATAGAAAAGCCGCTGCGGCCCTGATGGGCTGCAGCGGCTTTTTCAATGGCGAGGCTGGCTTAGAAGCGCATGCCCAGGCCCACGCCGACCAGCAGCGGATCGACCTTGAATTCGCCGATGTCCGTGCCCTTGGAGTAGACAGTGGTCTTGATCTGAACCTTCTTGATGTCGATGTTCAGGTACAGATTCTTGGCAACTTCAATGTCAGCACCGATCTGTGCGGAGAAGCCCCAGCTGTTGTTCTTCAGGCTCAGGTCCAGCGGCGCGACGTTCGAGTCGAACTTGATGCTGGACAGATTGGTGTAGTTCACGCCCAGGCCCACATAAGGACGGAAAGTGCTGGTGGGGCTGAAGTGGTACTGCGCGCTAAGGGTTGGAGGCAGGTGCTTGAAGCTGCCGATCTTGCCCACGCCGGTGACCGACAGGTCTTGCGATTGCGGGTAGGTCAGGATCAACTCAGCGGCGATGTTGGGGGTGATGAAGTAGGTGATGTCCACTTCAGGCAGCCACTTGTTATTGATCGAGGCTTCGGCAGGCGAACCCACCACGGCGCTCAAAGTGGTGCGCAGCTTGTCGCTGTTGGTGTTGGCCGAATCCAGGTGCACAGCGCGTGCACGCACCAGCCAAGGGCCTTCTTGTTGAGCTTGAGCGGCAAACGAAGTGCCGGCCAGAGCGGCGGCTGCGGAAACGGTAGCGATAGCGCTGAAGAGCTTGCTGGTCATTTGGTCTTCTTCCTAAAAAGCCGGGAACAGCCCCGATGGAAGAGATTGGATGACGAGCGCAGGGGTTAACCCTTGATCTAACGCAAAGTCAAAAAAGCCCTCGCGAGGAGGGCCGGTTCAACTTGATCTTGCGCAAGAAGCTCAGCCGAGACTGAGGCGTTTGCACAACTCCAGCGTCAAAGTGGATTGATTGAGCGTATAGAAGTGGATGCTGGGCGCACCGCCGGCAATCAGACGCTCGCAAACGCGTGTCATCACCTCCAGGCCGAACTCGCGGATGCTGGCCACATCATCCATATAGCCTTCCATCTTCAGTGCCACCCAGCGCGGGATCTCGATGCCATCGCGGGCGGCGAACTGGGCGATGCGGGCGTAGTTGTGGAAGGGCATGATGCCGGGCACGATGGGCGCGTCCACACCGAGCTTGCGCACTTCGTCGACGAAGTGGAAGTAGGCATCGGGGTTGAAGAAGAACTGCGTGATGGCCGAGTTGGCGCCGGCGCGCATCTTGGCGGCAAAGTGCTGCAGATCCTTGGCCGCGTAGCGCTGCTGCGGGTGGTACTCGGGGTAGGCGGCCACTTCGATTTGCCAGTCCGGACCTTGGGTTTCGCGGATGAAGGACACCAGCTCCGAGGCATAACGGAATTCACCGGCGGTGGCGGTGCCGCTGGGCAGATCACCACGCAGGGCCACCACGCGGCGGATGTTTTGCGCGCGGTAGGTGGCCAGGATTTCAGCGATGTTCTCGCGGGTGGAGCCCACGCAAGAGAGGTGCGGTGCAGCCTCATAGCCGGCGGCCGCAATGTCCATCACCGTGCTCAGCGTCTTCTCGCGGGTGGAGCCGCCGGCGCCATAGGTGACGCTGAAGTAATGCGGATTCAGCACGGTCAGGTCTTGCACCACGGTCTTGAGCTTCTCGGTGCCCACCGGCGTGTTGGGCGGGAAGAACTCAAAGCTGACCGGCACGCGGTTTGTTGCTGTACTCATGGCTTTTCTTTCACAGCCTCCGGCGCTTGCGCCCAGAGGAAAAATTCTTTGTTGCCGTCACCGCCGGTGATGGCACTCTCAAAATAGCCCAGCACCCGCCAGCCCTGGTCTCGGGCAGCCTGGCGGGCCTGGGTTTCCAGCAGCGGGTATTGCTTGGCGTCCTTGATCAGGCCGCCGCGCGCCAGCGCCTTCTTGCCCAGTTCGAACTGCGGTTTTACTAGCAGCAAGACCTGACCCTGGGGCGCCAACCAAGCCGCCAGATGCGGCAGCGCGCCCAGCATCGAGATAAAGCTGAGGTCGCCAACGATCAGGGCAAAGCCTTCGGGCGGCGCATGCTGCGCCAAGGCCGAGCCGGCCAGCTCGCGCACATGCAAATGCTCCAGACCCACCACCTGGGGGTTCTGGCGCAGTTGCTCATGCAACTGGCTGTGGCCCACGTCCACGCCCACGACCTTGGCTGCACCCGCTTTCAGCAGGCAATCGGTAAAACCGCCGGTGCTCTGGCCCATGTCCAGCACCGTCAGGCCGCTCACATCCAGGCCGCTTTGCTGCAGCGCGCCCTCCAGCTTGAGCCCGCCGCGCGAGACAAAGCGCAACTCCGCGTCATCGCTGACGCGCAACTCGCAATGCTCCGGCAACTCCTCACCCGCCTTGCGGATCGCCTGCCAGTCCTTGGGGCCTTGCCACTGCGCCGCACCGGCCGTGATCAGCCGCTGCGCCGCCGAACGAGTCGGCGCCAGGCCTTTGGAAACTAACAGTTGATCAGCGCGCATAGGAGAAGGGGCAGGTGTGTCGAGGCGTAGCGAGCGGTTGTCAGGCTAGGCGCGGGCGGATCCGCAGACCGGAGCGTAGCTTGGGCTACGTGAGGATCTGTGGAGGGACCCGCAACAACGCCTGGCGACCGCGCAGTAGCCTTCAGATCAATAGCGGTAGGTGTTGGGCTTGAAGGGGCCCGTCTTGGGGACGCCAATATAGGCCGCCTGCTCATCCGACAACTCGCTCAGCTGCGCATTCAGCGTGGTCAGTTGCAGACGTGCCACCTTCTCGTCCAGGTGCTTGGGCAGCACATAGACCTTGCCGATGTCGTACGCGTCCTTGTGGGCGAACAGCTCGATCTGGGCGATGGTCTGGTTGGCGAAGCTCGACGACATCACATAGCTCGGGTGGCCCGTGCCGCAGCCCAGGTTCACCAGACGGCCCTTGGCCAAGAGGATGATGCGACGACCGGGTTTGCCATCAACACTCGGGAAGATCACATGGTCGACCTGCGGCTTGATCTCGTCCCACTCGCACTTGTCCAGCGAAGCCACATCGATCTCGTTGTCGAAGTGACCGATATTGCAGACGATGGCGTTGTTCTTCATCGCGGCCATGTGCTCGTAGCGGATCACGTTCTTGTTGCCGGTGGCGCTGACAAAAATGTCGGCCTTGTCTGCGGCGTATTCCATGGTGACCACGCGGTAGCCTTCCATGGCGGCTTGGAGGGCGCAGATCGGGTCGATCTCGGTCACCCAGACCTGCGCCGACAGGGCGCGCAGGGCCTGGGCCGAGCCCTTGCCCACATCACCGTAACCGGCCACCACGGCGATCTTGCCGGCCACCATCACGTCGGTGGCGCGCTTGATGGCGTCCACCAGCGATTCGCGGCAGCCATAGAGGTTGTCGAACTTGCTCTTGGTCACCGAGTCATTGACGTTGATGGCGCGGAACAGCAGGCTGCCCTTGGCGGCCATTTCGTTCAGGCGCAGCACGCCGGTGGTGGTTTCTTCGGTCACGCCGATGATTTCGGCGCTCTTGCGGGTGTACCAGCTCGAATCTTGGGCGATCTTGGCCTTGATGGCGGCGAACAAGATGCGCTCTTCTTCGCTGCCCGGCTTGTCCAGCACCGACAGGTCCTTCTCGGCCTTCTGGCCCAGGTGCATCAGCAGAGTGGCATCGCCGCCGTCGTCCAGGATCATATTGGGGCCTTCGCCCGCCGAGCCCTTGGCGCCGAATTCAAAGATGCGGTGGGTGTAGTCCCAGTAGTCTTCCAGGGTCTCGCCCTTGTAGGCGAACACCGGCGTGCCATTGGCCACCAAAGCGGCGGCGGCGTGGTCTTGGGTCGAGAAGATATTGCACGAGGCCCAGCGCACTTCGGCGCCCAGGGCTTGCAGGGTTTCGACCAGCACGCCGGTCTGGATGGTCATGTGCAGCGAGCCGGTGATGCGCGCGCCCTTGAGCGGCTGGGTGGCGGCGTACTCTTTGCGGATGGCCATCAGTGCCGGCATTTCGCTCTCGGCAATGGTCAGTTCTTTGCGGCCCCAAGCGGCCAGGCTCAGGTCGGCGATATGGAATTGGTCTTTGGACAGGGTAGTCGATGCAGCGGTCGTCATTGCGGGCTCCTTCAGGATATGAAGCCGCCACCGTCATCATTTGGGCAAACCGATCACCCACGCGAAGACGTCAGCGGGTGAGCGCGGTTGCAGGTCTTGCCGGCTGATTCGAGCTTGAATCCAGTCTGGCGCAAAACTTTTCCGAGCCTGGCCTGCTGTCATCAGCAGGTTGCAACGCTCCTCGGAACGGCGCAATTCTAGACGCATCAGACAAACCGGTCCAAAGAACAAGGTCATGTTTTGCGGACAATCCGCCGCATGCACCCATTCAGCCAATGCCCACCTGAAGCGCTGCGCGGCCTGCGCGGCATCTTGACCGACATCGACGACACCTTGACCGCCGAGGGCCAAATCGACCCCGAAGCGTTGCAGGCCCTGCAAGACTTGAGCGATCAAGGCCTGCCTGTCATTGCCATCACCGGCCGCCCGGCCGGCTGGAGCGAGCCCTTCGCCCTGACTTGGCCGGTGGCGGCCATCGTGGCGGAGAACGGGTCTGTGATGCTGCGCCGGGAACCGGGCGCCCAGGGTCAGGTCTTGCGCCGCGACTTCAGCCAGGACGAAGCTACCCGAGCCGCCAACTTCGCGCGCCTGCAAGCTTGTGCGGCGGATGTGTTGCGGCGGGTGCCTGGCGCTCGGCTGGCCACCGACTCCGCCGGCCGCTTGACCGATATCGCCGTGGATCACAGCGAGTTTGCCCATCTCAGCGCCGAGCAGATCGATGCCGTGTGCGCGGTGATGCGCGAGCATGGCTTGGTGGCTACGGTCAGCTCCATTCACATCAATGGCTGGATCGGCGAGCACAGCAAATGGAGCGCGGCGCATTGGGCGGTGCAAACCGTGCTGGGCCAGGCTTTTGTGCCCGAGCAATGGGTCTATGTGGGCGACTCCACCAATGACCAGACCATGTTTGCGCGCATGCCTTTGAGCGTTGGCGTGGCCAATATTTCGCGCTTTGTGCCGCAGCTGGAGTACTTGCCCTGCTACGTCACCCAGGCGGAAAGAGGACAGGGCTTTGCTGAGTTGGCGCGGGCAATGCTGGCGGCGCGCGCTTAGTTGGACGCTGAGTTAGGCGCTGAGTCAGACGCTGAGCCTGCTTCAGACGGTAACGCCAGAAAGGCGCGCATGCGCTCCAGCTCGGCCTGCCAAGCCTGGTCAAAAGCCTTGTCGCGCGGCGCTTTGCCGCTGACAAAGCCAGCTTGCGCTTGCATCTGACCGGCTTGCACCGAAACATTGGCCCAGCCCGGCATCTGGCCGCGCCACAGCATCGGCAGGGCGTAATAACCCAGCTTGCGCTTCGGTGCCGGGGTGTAAGCCTCGAAGCGATAGGCCCAGCCCCAGAAGCGCTCAAAGCGCAGACGGTCCCAGACCACCGGGTCGAAAGGTGCCAAGAGGCGCAGCTCGTCGTCTAGTTGCCAGCGTTTGGCGGCAGGGTTTTCGCCCTCCGGCCAGTACCAGCGCTGGCCCTCGATCTCGACACTGGGCCAGCTTTTGCGCGCGTGGGCAAGGATTTGTTTGATCTCTTTGCCCAGATGCGGCGCGCCATAGCCCAGCAAGCTGCAAAGCTGGCCGAGGCTGCGCGAGGGCAGCGGAGCGTATTTGGCCAAGATCAGCTGCACCAGGGCGCTGGCTTTCTCATGCGCACTGCGCTCATCGGCGGGGTGTTGGGCCAGGGAATAGATGCGGATGCCTGATTCGCGCTTGTGCACCCGCAGCAGACCACGGTAATGCATGCCGTCAAGCAAATGGGTGGTGGCATTGCTGCTGCCACCCCAGGCATTGCGGGTGCTGCCCAGATTAAGCTGCGCCTGAATCTCGCGCGGGTGGCTGGGCCCAATCTTTTCCAGCAGCGCCTGGACGGTGGCGGCATGTTGGGCGGTCTCGCTGCTCCAGCGTCGCTTGGCCTCGCGCGGATGCATCAGGCGCAGATGCTGGCGCGGCAAGAAGCCGTAATTGACCAGGCAGTCCTCTTCGATATCGAGCCTGGCGTAGCGTCGCTCCAAGTCGCCGGCCAGATAGTTTTTGACCCGCAAGCGCAGCGTCAAATCCTGCGCGCGCGCCGGCGCTCGGATCGGGTCGGCCTGCACAAAGCCCAGGCGCTCAATGGCTTGGGGCAAGCTGGTGGGTTTGAAGAGGCTGCGCGCAATGGCGTAGCGGCGCAAATCATCGAGCTCAGGAGATCGCATGGGCTGATTGTGCCGTGGCCTCGCACGAGAAAATTTTTGCTACAGAATTGGCGCAGGCGGTCGAAATCCTCCGGAATAGGAGGCTCCAACGGGCCCAGAGGGCGGGCGGCGACGCACCGCAAAGACATGACGGAAACCACCCAACTTGCGGCCAAGGTCTTGCTGCTGGAGCATGATCCGGACCATTACGCCAGCCTGATTGAGTTTTGTCGACAGGTGGGTCTGCAGGCGCTGCCGCGTTCGTCCAGCGATGCCTTGGCGGCGCTGGCTCAGCACAAGGACTTGGGTGGCGTGCTGCTGGCCGAAGACCTGCCTTGCGAAGGGCCCGACGGTCTGACGCTGGCTCGCGCCATTCACAAGCTGCGCCCCGAGCTGCCGATCTTTTTGCGCCGCACCAGCGAGCGGGAGCTGACCCTGCAGGAGCAAATCGTCGTGCGGCATCGCTGGACCGGCGGTGACCTGGCCTTGCTGCGCGAGGCGGTGGACCACGCCATCTTCAGCCTGAGCTATCCCACGGTGCTGGTGCGCGGCATTGTGGAGCTCACCTGCGAAGCTCTGAAGGCCATGTTCCCCTTTGCCAATGTGGAGGCCGAGGCGCCTTATGTGGTGCACGACCGCATCATCCATGGCGAGGTGTCCACTCTGATCCCCATCGAGAGCACTTGGTGCCGTGGCTACATGATGCTGCAAACCGAGGAGAACGCGCTGCGCCAAGGCTTGATTCAAGGCTTCAGCTACCAGGGCATAGGCGGCGATTTGAACTTCCGCGAGCTCAACAATATGCTGGGCGAAACCACCAATCTGATTTGGGGTGCGTTCAAAAATCGCTACATCCCGCCGCAGGATCTGAGCAAGCAGCAGATCCAAGTGCCCATCGTCATCAACCACCAGCACAAGTACATTTCATTCGGCTCGCAAGATCCTCAGCTGTGCATCCGCTACCACTTGTCGGATCCGGCGCGTCCGGGCATGCCGCCTTTGATGATTGTTCAGCGGGTGATTTTCAATCTGCATTGGTCGGTGGAAGAGTTCGAAGCCTTCATGGACCATGCGCCCTCGGCCGGGCCGACCGGCGAGTTGGAACTGTTTTGAATTGAATTCATTCAGGCCCGCAAACGCCTGGGTGCAGGGAGAGTTTTAGTTATGGCGAATGTGCTTGTGGTCGATGATTCCAGCACCATGCGAGAGATCGTGGCCACGTTTCTGGGGCAAAACGGTTTCCAGGTGGCGGTGGCTACCGATGGGCGGGATGGGCTGATGCAGTTGCGCGCCGACCCGGGCATTCGCCTGGTGGTCAGCGACGTCAATATGCCCAATATGGACGGCCTGACCATGGCCGAGAAAATCCGCACCGAGCTGGGCAATACCGGGGTGCGCATTGTGATGCTGACCACCGAAGACAACCCCCAGCTGCGTGCGCGCGGCAAGGCGATTGGCGTTACCGGTTGGATCGTCAAGCCCTTCCGAGGCGAGGCGGTCTTGGGGCCCTTCCGCAAGCTCTGCGGTATGTGAGGCGGGCTGGCGCTGCTGAGTTCAGCCGGCGGCGCGTTGCTCCAAGGTGTCCATCTGCATCTCAAAGCTGAAGAAGCGATTGCGCCCGCGTGACTTGGCGGTGTAAAGCGCATCATCAGCCCGCCTGAGCAAGCCTTCCAAGGTGGTGCCGGCTTCCGGAATGCAGGTGGTGATGCCGCCCGAGAGCGTCACAAAAGGCTTCACGGTGGACTGCTGATGCGGGATCGCCGTCAACTCCAGTGAACGCAAGACCGCACGTGCAAAGGTCATGGCGCCCGAGCGCGGCGTGCCCGGCAAGATCAGCGCAAACTCCTCGCCGCCGTAGCGGGCCGCAAAGTCGCGCGGACGGCGGCAGGTTTCGTTCAGCAACTGGGCGATGCGCTGCAAGCAGGCGTCGCCGTCCACATGGCCGAGGCTGTCGTTGTAGGCCTTGAACAGGTCGATATCGCACAAGACCAAGGTCAGCGGCTGCTTGTCGCGCTGCGCCGCCTGGATCTCTTGCTGCAAGCGGGCGTCAAAAGCGCGCCGGTTTGGCAGCCCGGTTAAGCCGTCTTCCATGCTCAGCTTGGTCAGCTGCTCATTGGCCGCGCGCAACTCGTCGGACAGTTCGATCAAGCGCAGCTGCATGCGCCGTAGTCTTTGCATGGCGCGCAGTTTGGCCTGCAAGACGGTGCCGGACACGGGCTTGACCAAGTAATCGTCGCCGCCGGATTCAATGCCTTGCCAGAGGTCCTGGTCTTGGTCACGGCTGGAGAGAAACACAATGGGCGTCCACCCGCCCGACTCCGCCGCCCGCATCTGGCTGGCCACCCAGTAGCCATCGCGGCCGGGCATTTCAACGTCCAGCAGTACCAAGTCCGGATGCTCTTGCCGGAACAGATTCAACGCTGTTTCCGCCGAATCGGCCTCAATCACCTGATGGCCGGCCGCATTCAATTGCGCCCCCAAGACACTGCGACTGCTGGCCTGATCATCGACAACCAAGATCAACAGCGGAGGCAATGCGGCAGGGGGCGTGATGGGCTGCATGGGGATTCCTCCAGAACGGGCTAGCGCCAGCGCGGCGCGGCTCAGATTATTGATCCCGGGCGCAGATGTGTTCCAGGGGTTTGTTGGGAGTGACTCGGACTTGTCTCGAAGTGGTTTGAGGCTGCTGATGGCACTTTGCGGACCTTTGCGGACTGGCTGGTGCCAAGCGCCGCCGGGGGCGTAATTCCGCTCCTGTCCCCCGCCGCCGCCTTGCAGGCGCCGACTCCTCCTTTACCTCGCGGAATCACGCCCCCGACGCCACTCGGCAGTTCCATCGATGTGTGCCCGCATCGAAGTCGCACGGCCGTTCTGGATCAGGACGCTTGGGGGCTTTGCGACGCGAGGTAAAGGAGGAGCCTCGGGCGCAAGCCCGGGGCGGGGGACAGGAGCGGCGTGAAGCCCCCAAGAGGCCTGATCATCGTCAAACCAAAAGTCCGCAAAGTGCCACGGCTTGACTGACGGTCGCGCGGGAGATGACTGTAGATGCGCAAGTCAGAGCCCGGAGAACCGGTAAACCCCATCCGCATCCAAACGCCTTTGCAAGCGACCCGACAGCCACAAGGCATTCAGGTGGGCGACGGATTCGCCCATGGCGAAAGTCGTTTGATGCAGGTCCAGCTTGCGTTTGAACAGCAGGTCCAGCAGTTCGGCGGCATGGCAGGGCTTGGCGCTGCAGGCCTGCAGGACATCGGCCAGGCGTTCATCGTGGTGTTCTTGCAGTTGGTCGACCCGGGCGTGCAGGCCGGTGAAGGGCTTGCCGTGGGAGGGCAGCACCAGGGTGTCGGCGGGCAAGCTCAGCATGCGCTGGATGGAGCTGAGGTAAAGGCTCAGCGGGTCGGCCTCGGGTTCCACGTCGACCACCGAGACATTGGTGGAGATGCGCGGCAGCACCATATCGCCGGAGATCAGCAAGCCTAAGCTGGGGCTGTGCAGGCTGATGTGCTCGGGCGCATGGCCGTAGCCGGTGATGCAGTGCCAGGCGTGGCCGCCGATGTTCAGCTGCAGTCCGTCCATCAGGCGCCGGAAGCTGCTCGGCACGGCCGGCACCATGCTGGGGTAATAGCTGCTGCGAGCACGAATCTTGGCGAGCGAATCCTCGTCGCTGAGGCCGTGGCTGGCGAAAAAGGCCGCGGCTGTGTTGCCGCCCATGCCCACGGTGGAGCCGCTGGCCAGCCGGGCCAGATTGAAGTCGGTGGCGCTGATCCAGGCGCGGCATTGCCAGCGCTCGGTCAGCCAGGCGGCCAGGCCAATGTGATCGGGGTGGAAGTGGGTGACGACCACCCGCAGAATGGGCAAACCTTCCAAATGCTCGGCAAACACCTGTTCCCACAGCGCGCGGGTGGCGTCATTGGCAACGCCGCAGTCGACCACGGTCCAGCCGGCTTGGCCATCGATCTCATCGCGCAGCAGCCACAGATTGATGTGGTCCAGCGCAAAAGGCAGGCCCATGCGTAGCCAGCGAACGCCCGGCGCCAACTCCAGCATGCCGCCCGGTGTTGGCACAGCGTCCCCCAAGGGATAGTGGAGTTCGGATTCTCTGAGATTGGCCATGAAGACTGCCTTGTGCTGCCGACCCGCTGTCTGAAGCGGCGGGCAATGAATAGAATTGCCGTTTACGTTAACGTCACTAAGGCCCCAGTTTAGCCATGAGCAACGATCCCCGCCCCGCAGTCCCGGCTGCAGCCGCCCCCGAGGGCAACGGGCGCTTGTTCACCATCACCGAGTTGGCCGCCGAGTTCGACATCACGCCGCGCGCGATTCGTTTTTATGAAGACATGGGCTTGCTGGAGCCCGCCCGCGCCGGCCGCAACCGCGTCTACACCCACCGCGACCGCACCCGCTTGAAGCTGACCCTGCGCGGCAAGCGCCTGGGCCTGACCCTGCAAGAGATCAAGCAGTTGGTGGATATGTATGACGCCTCCAGCGGTGCCGAATCGCAGCTGCGCGCTTTTCTGGAGGTCTTGCAGCAACACCGGCGCCAGTTGGAGCAGCAGTTGGATGACATCGAGGTCACTCTGGCCGAGATCAGCCAGCATGAAGAGCGCTGCCGCAGCTTGCTGGGTGAGTGACGGCCGTGGCCCGCGATATCGAAGCTGAGATCCTGCATCAGTTGCAGGCAGTCGAAGCGCAGCGTCAACTGCGTGTGGACGAAGCGGGGCTGGAGGCGCGGGTGCAAGCCCTTAAGTTGTATCAGCAACGGCGCTTTTCGCAGACCTATGCCGACTTGCTGCTGTCGCCGCGCTACGAGGCGGCGACCACCTTCTTTTTGCAGGAGCTTTATGGCCCCGGCGACTTCTCGCGCCGCGATGCGCAGTTTGCCCGGGTGGTGCCGGCGTTGGTGCGCATCTTCCCGTCCGAAGTGGTGGCAACTGTGGCTCAGCTGGCGGCCCTGCATGCGATCTCCGAAGACTTGGACACCCGCATGGCTCAGGCCCTGGGTCTAGAGCCCGTGCAGGCCAAAAGTTATCAAGCGGCTTGGTGTGCCTGTGGCGAGCCCGGCTTGCGTCAGCAGCAAATCGATCTGACCTTGGCGGTGGGCGTCTCGCTGGACAAGCTGACCCGCAAGCCGCTGCTGCGCCAGGCGCTGCGCATGATGCGGGGCCCGGCCACAGCGGCCAGCTTGAGCGAGTTGCAGGGCTTTTTGGAGCGAGGCTTTGACACCTTCAAGGCCATGCGCGGCGCCGATGAGTTTTTGGAGACGGTGCGCTCGCGCGAAGAGTTCCTGGCCTCAGCCTTGTTTGCCCGCAAGGGGCTGGCCGAGCTACCCTAGATTTCTCTGCGCTGGCCTTGTTGGGCTCAGAGCCCGATGCCGTACCAACCCAGACCCACGGTCCAAAGCACGCGGCTACCGGTGCGGTCTTCTCGGTTGGCGCTCAGGTCCAGACCCAGCTGGTCTCTCTTCAGCCAGTAGCGTCCGCCTAGACCATAACTGTTCGGTCCCATGGCCTCGTTTCGGTTGTTCGTCTGCATTTCGATGAAGAGCAAGCCGCGCTCGCTGGGGCTCCAGACCGCGGCCCAGTTCATCACTGTGGCGCTGCTCTTTGTATCTCGCAGCCTCGCCACGCCCAGATTGGCATGCAGAGTCCATGTCGGATCGAGTGCCAAGCTGGCCAGAGCGGTCATGCTGTATTGCGTCTGCCGCCAGCTCTGTGCTGGCGCTTGCTCATGATTGCTGGCCCAGCGCAGGCCGAGATTCAGCTCGCCCAACGCAGTCTTGAACTGCCAGGCGTCCGGCGCCAGCTTGAGGCCCATATTGCCTTGGCTTAGGCTGGGGCTGTCTTGCTGGCCTTGGCGTGCATAGCCCAGCTCCAACTCCCAGCCGGGCGCCACGCCGCAAGCCGGGGCGAATACCAAGCCTTGTGGCTGACGCGGGCCGGGCGTGCGTGGCTGCAGTTCTAGCCAGCTTTCAATCTGGCAGCTGCCGGCGTCGGCCACGCCGGCGTCATCGGTGTTCAGCGGCCGCCCGGCGTGGGCCGGCGCTATTCCGTTCAGCAAGCAAGCCAGTACGGCCACACAGGGGCGCCGCGTGATGAGTCTTAGGGTCCATCGCAAGTTCATGGCTCGCGATTGGACCTGATTTGCGTGACGATTCCTTGGCTCTGCTGGCGTAGCTCGGTCAAGACCGCAAAGCCAAGACCGGCCGCATCGCCAGCGCCGCCCAACCATGGCGCAAGCTGGCCAGCAAAGTCACCAAGACCAGCCCGGCCAGAGCCCAAGACTGCGGCCAAGCACCCAGGCTGACCCGGTCTGCAAACTGCGCCAGATAACGCTCTGCCAAGACGGCAGACAGGGGCAAGGCCAGCAGTGCCGCGCCCAGCAGCAGCGCTGCAAATTCCCGGAACAAGCTCTTCATCGCCTGCAGTGGTGATGCACCGTGAAGCTTGCGCAGCACGATCTCTTTGGCATGGCGCTGCACCAAGAAGGCCGCCAAGGCATAGACCCCGAAGCCGGCCAGCAGCAAGGCCAGCATACCGCAAGCGCTCACCAACTGGGCGATGCGCAGGTCCGACTTGTAAGCCGCCATCATGACTTGCTCGGCCGACTCCCATACCAAGGGTTCGCCGGGGAAATAGCGCTCCCAAAGTGGGGCCAAGACCTTGCTTGGGTCGCCGCCCGCGTTCATGCGCAAGTTCAGCACCCAAAAGACGCGCTGGCCGCTCCAAGCTTGGGCTCGGCTCTGTAGATAGAAGGGATAGAAGGCGTGGGGGCGGTCGGCTTCACGGGTGCTTTCTAAGCGCTGATTGGGCACCACGGCCACCACGCGCCAAGAGGAGCTGGTCTGATTCAAGCCGGTCATCACCGTGCTGAGCGACTGCCCCAGCGCCTGTTCAGGCGAGCCCCAGCCCAAGGCCTTGGTCGCCGCCTCATCCAGCACCAAGCCGTCTTGGCCCTGGCCCTCGATTTGACCGGCCAGAATCGGGATGCGGTAGAGCTTGAAAAAGCCTGCGTCCGCATGGTTGAAGCGCAGCTTGGCTTGCTGCTCGCCGCGAGTGAATTGGGCGTTACGGTCCATGAAAACATTGCCCGGCACGCTGTCGCTCCAAGCCAGTGCCGCCACGTCGGGGCGCTGTTGCAGCGCCTGGTGGAAGTCTTGCGCTTGTTGTGCGCTGGCCTGCTCGGGCAAGCGCAGCGTGATCACGCCCTCGGGCTGGAAGCCCAGCTCACGGCTCAGCACATGGCCGTTTTGTGCGCTCAGAATCAGGGCCGCACTTACTACAAACAAGGCGATGGCGAACTGCAGGCCAGTCAAAGCGCGCCGCAGCCAGCGGCCGCCCTGGCTCTCGCTGGCTTGCCGCCCTTGCAGCGCGGCGGCGGCGTGCATGCGCCAAGCCAGGCGCGCCGGGTAGAGGCACACCAGGAACGAGAGCAAGCCACAAGCCAGCAGCAGGCCGGCCAGCGGCTGGGCCTGCAGCAAGCTGTCGGGTTGCGGCACTTGCAAGGCCTGGCTGGCCCAAGGCAGCAGCATCCAGGCCAGCAGCAAAGCCAAGCCTGCAGCCAGAGCGATGATCAGCAGCGCTTCCACCGCAAATTGCAGCAGCAGGCGTGCCGGGCTGATGCCCAGCGCTTTGCGCACCGCAATCTCACGTTGACGCTGCAAGGTGCGCACGCCGCTGAGGTTGATGTGATTCAACAGCGCCAGACTCAGCAGCAAGACCGCCACGCCGGCTAGCGCCCCCAGCATTTGCAGCCTTTGCCGGCCGGCGCGCCCTTCAAACGGCATTTGCGGCACCGGCAGGGCGCGCATGAAAGCGGCCTTGCGCCCGCCCGCCGTCCAGTCGGGCGGCAGCTGTTTCATCACCGGGCTTTGGTCGAGCAGTGCTTGGGCCAGCGCGCCGATCTGCTCGGTGTTGGCCCCCGTGGCCAGGCGGGCGAAGACCTGACCATTGATCTGGAACCAGGCGCTGCGAGTCTCCTCGTCCAGCCCCGCGGCCGGCGAGTCAAAGCTGATCCAGGCCTCAGCGCGAATCAGGCTGCGTGAGCCGGGCTCGGGCAGCACGGCGGCCACCCGCAGCCGGTGCTCGCCGATATCGACGCTGCGCCCCAGGGCTTTGTCGCTGCCAAACAGCCGCTGCGCCAAGGACTCGGTCAAGGCGATGGTGTCGGGGTGGCTGAGAGCATCTTGCAGATCGCCTTGCAGCGGGCGCAGATTGAAGAGCGCTGCCGCGCTGGCGTCGGCCGCCGTCACCTGGGCGCGCAGCTTGCGGTTGCCGACGCGCAGGCTGGGTTTGTCGTCCGAAATCCGGGTGAGCATCTCCAGCGGCGCGCGGGCGTCTTGTAGCGCTTGCTTGAACACAAAGGGCGCGCCCAAAAACCAGTCCTCTTGCCGACCCGGCATATTGCCGTGGAAGTCGATCAAGACGATGCGCTCGGGATCTTGCAGCGCTGGGTCGGGGCGCAGGCGCTCGCCCAGCAGCGCGGCCAGCAAATAGCAGGCTGCCAAAGCCAAAGCCAGGCCGACGATCAGCACGGTGGCATTGAGCGGTTCCGCGCGCAGCTGGCGGGCCGCAACTCGCAGGTCGAGCAGTCTCATCGCCTCAGCCGCCGTCGCGCAGCGCCAAGATCGGCCGCATCGACATCGCCGCCAAGCCATGGCGCAGGCCGGCCAGGCCGCTCATCAAGAGGGTGATCATCAATGCCGCCAGCAGCGGCCAGCCGCCCATCGGTGCGCGCTCAACAAAGCCGGCCAGGTATTGCTGGCCAATCCACCAGATCAAGGGCAGGCTGATGACAGCGGCCAGGCCCAAGAGCGGCGCGAACTCTTTCAGCAGCAGGCCGGCGATGTGGCGATGGTCGGCGCCGTGCAGCTTGCGGATGACAATCTCCAGCTGGCTGCGGCGCACCGTGTAGGCGGCCAGCGCATAAACGCCGAAGGCGGCCAGCAAGAGGGCGATCAAGCTGGTGGCGGCGATCAGGCGGCCGACATTGCGATCCATGCGGTAGCGCTGGGCCAGTTGCTCTTCGACACCGTTCATCTCGATCACCGTGTCGGGCAAATAGCGTGGCCAAGCCTCGGCCGCGGCGGCGCGCAGCGCGGCCATGTCGGGGCCCTTCAATGTCAAGACACTGCGCACCCGCTTGGACAGGCGAAAAACCTGCGGCTGGGAGATATTGCGGGCCGACTCCTGCTTGATCGCGCCAAACACGGCCTTGATGCGGAAGCCGTCCGGGCCCGACATCAGCTGCTTGCCGATGGCTTCTTGCGGCGAGGCAAAGCCGAAGGCCTTGACGGCGGTTTCGTCGATGGCCAATGGCCGGTCGACGCCGGGTTCGGTCTTGTCGGGCAAGACGATGCCTTCCAGGCTGCCGGCCAGCAGCGGGATTTGGTAGACCGAGAAGAAGCCCAGGTCATAGCGGGCGCTGCGTGCGCCGGCCTTGATATTGCCATTGGCCAAGGTATCGATCATTCCTACTGGATTGCGGCCCGGCACATCGTCGCTCCAGCTCAAGCCTTGCACGGCGGGGTGGCTCTTCAGCGTTTCGTAGAGGCCATCGACCTGCTCTGGCTTGATGTCTTGCGGCAGGTCCAGGGCCAAGAGCCCGCCGGTCTTGAAGCCCAGGTCCAATTTGCCGACATAGTCACTTTGCCAGACCACAATCACGGCGGCGCCCGACAGCGTCAGCGCGGCGCAGAACTGGAACACCGTCATGGCGCGGCGCAGCGTGCGGCCCCGCGCGCCTTCGCTCTGTTTGCGGCCCTGCAGGGCTGGGGCGCAATGCACGCCCAGCGCCACCCGGGCCGGGTACAAGCCGGTCAAGATGCCGAGCGCCAGGCAGCCGAGCAACAAGCTCAGCAGCTGGGTCGGTGCGAATAGCTTGGCGGCGAACTGAACGTCCAACAGATCGGCCAAGGCCGGCGCCAGCAACCAGGCCAGCAGCAGGCCCACCGCGCCGGCCAGCAAGGCCACCAGGCTGGACTCGGCCACAAACTGCGCGGCCAAACGAGTCGGGCTGGCGCCCAGGCTCTTGCGCACCGCAATCTCGCGCTGGCGACGCAGGGTGCGCACGCTGCTCAGGTTCACATAGTTGATGGCGGCCAGGCCCAGCATCATGGTGGCCGCCGAGCCGAGGGCGGCGTAGAGCATCAAACGGGTGCTGCTGTCAGCGCCGTCAAAAGGCAGGCGGCTCAGCGGCACGGCGCGCACATAGGCCGACTTGCGACCACCGGCGCTCCATTCCGGCGGCACTTCCTTGGTGCCAGGGCTGCGGTCAAAAATGTCTTGCATCAGCTGCGTCAGCTGCACGCTGCTGGCGCCATCGGCCAGGCGAACAAAGACCCGGCCGGCGACGGCGAACCAAATTTTGTCCATGCCGCTCACGGCCATGCCCGAGGTGGGCGAGTCGAAGCTGGCCAGGGCGTCGAATTGCAACTCGCTGTTGGCGGCTTGCCGCGGCAACACTGCCACCACCGTCATGTCTTGATTGTTCATGCGCACGCGTTGGCCCAGGGCTTCTTGGCCGGCGCCGAACAGGCGCTCTGCGGCGGCCGTGCTCAGTGCAATCGTGTCGGGCTTGCTGAGCGCGGCTTGCAGATCACCCTTGAGGGCCTTCAGGCCAAACATGGGCGCCAAGTCGGCGTCACTGAACAGCACTTGGGTTTTGCTGAGCCGCTCACCGGCGCGCAGGCTCTGCTCGCTGTCGAGCAAGCGGGCGGCCTGCGTGATGGGGGCCTTGGCCTCGCGCAAGGCCGTGGCAAACACGAAAGGACTGCTGGAGAACCAGTCGTCATTGCGCCCAGGGATATTGCCCTTGAACTCCATACGCGCGACGCGCTCGGGCGCCGGCACGGCCGGGTCCGGCAGCCAACGGTTGTTCAAGAGCAGGGCGATCAGGTAGGTGGCGGCGATGGCGATGGCCAGGCCCAGCACCACAACCAGAGAGTAGGCCGGCTCGGCCAGCAATTGGCGCCAGCTGACGCGCAGGTCTTTGAGTTTCATGGGTCAGTTCCCTCGCAATCAGGCGGCCAGGGCGTCGACCAGAATGCGGCCATCCAGCAAACGCAGGCAACGTGAGGCCTGGGCCGCATGAGCCGGCGAGTGGGTCACCATCACCAGCGTCGTGCCCTCGGCATTGAGTTCGCGCAGGATGCGCATCACCTCGTCGCCCTGGGCGCTGTCGAGGTTGCCGGTCGGCTCATCGGCCAGCAGCAGGGCCGGGCGCGAGACGATGGCGCGGGCAATCGCCACGCGCTGCTGCTGGCCGCCCGAGAGCTGCGAGGGGCGATGGTTGGCGCGGTGGGTGATGCCCAGGCGGTGCAGCGCTTCATCGACGCGGCCTTTGTGCTCGGCCACCGGCACCTCGCCGTACTCGAGTGCGAGCTCGATGTTCTCGCGCACACTCAGGTCGTCAATCAGGTTGAAGCTCTGGAACACAAAGCCGATGCGGCCGCGGCGCAGTTTGCTCAGCTGGCGCTCGTTCCAGCCGGTGACGTTCTGGCCGTCGAACCAGTATTCACCGCTGCTGGGCGCATCCAGCAGGCCCAATATGCTCAAGAGGCTGGACTTGCCGCAACCCGAGGGGCCGGTGATGGCCAGGTACTCGCCGGCTTCGATCTGCAGATCGATGCAGTTCAAGGCGGTGGTTTCGACTTCGCTATTGCGGTGCAGTTTGCTCAGGTTTTTCAGCTGGATCATGATGGCTTCGCTCCTCGGAAATTGGGTTCAGGACTTGAGATTCAGGGTTTTGGCTTCGCCGAATTGGCGCACCTTGGAGACGATCACTCGCTCCTTGGGTGCCAAGCCCTCCAACACTTCGATCTGGCCGGCAGCGCGGCGACCTAGACGCACATTGCGGCGCTCGGCCTTGCTGCCGTCGGCGCTCAGCACATAGACCCAGGCACCGCCGCTGTCGGCGTAGAAGGGGCCGTCGGCCAAGAGCTTGGCGCGGCTGGGTTGGCCCAGCACGATGCGGGCGTCCAGGCTCTGGCCGGCTTGCAGGGCCGGTGGTATGTCCTTGGCAAATTCCAGCTCAACGCCGAAGCGGCCGTCTTTCACCTGCGGCAGGCGCTGCGACACCGTCAGGGGCCAGGTCTTGCCCGCGGCTTCCAAGCTGGCCTTCAGGCCCGTTTGCACGCGGCTGAGGTAGAACTCATCGACATTGCCGCTGAGCTTGAAGCCGTTGATGTCATCGATGCGGCCGAGCCGGTCGCCCGGCTTGACCGAGCTGCCCACCTGCAGGGTGAAGCCGCTCAGCTGGCCGTCGCGCGGGGCGCGGGCCGACAAGCCGCTGGCCGCCTTGCGCACCACCGACAGCCCTTCGCTCAGACCTTTGACGGCGCGCTCCATCTCGGCCACCGCTTGCTCGCGGGTGCGCAACTCGGCCGTGCCGTCCTCGCGGGCCTGGTTCAGCAGGCGTTGCTGTTGTTCGCGACGCAGTTTCGCGTCCTCCAGCACCGAGGCCGAGACAAAGCCTTGAGCTGCCAAGCCTTGTTGACGGCTCAGATCGTTTTCGGCCTTGGTCAGCTCATGTTGCAAAGTACTGAGGTCGCGGCGCTGCATGGCCTGGGCATTCGCCAGCGCGGTGCGCTGCATGGCCAGATTGGCCTGCTGCTGCGCCACCTCGGCCGAGCGCTGCAAGACTTCTTGCTCGCGCTGCGGATTCGACAAGCGGTAGAGCAGGGCGCCTTCCTTGAGCATGTCGCCATCGCGGACTAACACCGCATCGACCCGGCCGCTCTCGGTCGCATCCAGCAACACCTGATGCGCCGGCACGACCTGGGCGCGCAAGACCAGCTCGTCGCGGAATTCGCCTTCGCTGACCGTGGCCAAGCTCAACTCACTCAGCGGCACGCTGAGTCCGCGCGGCACGCTGGTGTAGAGCAAGCCGCCCAGCACCAGGGCGGCCAGCACCCCGCCCGCCCAGCGCAGCGGCTTGGCGTATTTGTTCTTGGGCAAGGCGCGGTCCATGGCGGCGCCAGAGACGGGAGGCAATCGATGCAGATTCGCGTTCATGCCCTCACTAGCGCAAGAGCCGTGCCAAGCGCCTTGGCCCATTTCAGCGCCACGTGCCTATGTATCTGTCCGATTCCGGACAGGGTGTCAGGCTTCTGACTGTCCGGAATCGGACAGTTCAACTTTTGTCTGCAGGCCTCGGTGCTTATGGTCCTCAAAACGAGGATGTGGGCTGCTATCGTCTCGCCCATGTCCATCCTGATTCTTGACGACGACCCCGATGTCGGCATCGCGGCCAAGCTGCTTTTGCAGCGGCGCTTTGGCCCGGTGCGCCTCTTGCAGCAGCCCGCCGATTTGAGCGCGGCGCTGGACGCTGAGCCGGTCGAACTGCTGCTCTTGGACATGAATTTCCTACCCGGCCGCATCGACGGTGCACAGGGCCAGGCGGTGCTGGCCGAGGTGATGCGGCGCGCGCAGCCGCCCGCCGTGATTGTGATGACGGCTTATGCGGAAGTGAACCTGGCCGTGGCCAGCCTGAAGGCCGGCGCCTTTGACTTCATCACCAAGCCCTGGAACAACGACAAGCTGCTCGCCACCGTGGCAGCGGCGCTGGCCAGCCGTCAGCCTAAAGCGGTGGTGGTGGCGGCGGCTTCGGCCTTGTTGGGCGAGTCGCGGGTGATGCATGAGTTGCGCTCGCTGATTCGCAGCGTGGCGCCGACCGAGGCCAATGTGTTGGTGCTGGGCGAGATGGGCTCGGGCAAGGAGTTGGTGGCACGCGAGATTCATGCTTTGTCCAAGCGGGCCGGCCAGACCTTTTTGTCGGTGGACCTGGGCGCCTTGAGCGACAGCACGCTGGAGAGCGAGCTCTTCGGTCACAAGCGCGGCAGCTTCACCGATGCGCGCAGCGAGCGCCTGGGGCGCTTCCAGGCCGCGCAGGGCGGCACGCTGTTCTTGGATGAGGTGGCGAATATGCCGCTGGCCGCGCAGGCCAAGTTGCTGACCGTGTTGGAGCGCCGCGAGGTGACTCCGCTGGGCGCCGATGCGGCGGTGCCGATTGATGTGCGCATCGTCAGCGCCACCAATCTGGACGAGGCCGCGCTCTTTGATGCGCAGCGCTTTCGCCCCGATTTACTCTACCGCCTGAACACCATCGTGCTGCGCCTGCCGCCGCTGCGCGAGCGACGCGAAGACATCCCCTTGCTGGCCCAGCATTACCTGGCCCATTACGCGGCGCAGTATCAAAAGCCCGATCGGTCGCTTTCGTCGCAGGCCCTGGCTGGCTTGATGGCACACGACTGGCACGGCAATGTGCGCGCGCTGCGCCATGCCTGTGAGCGCGCCGTGATCTTGGCGCCAGGTGAGCAGTTCGAATTAGCGGACTTCGCCTTGCAGCGGGCGCCCCAAGCTTCAGTTGCTTCGCCAGTTGCGTCGCCGGTCTTCGGTGATTCAGAAGAGGCCAGCCCGGCCATGCTGCCGCTCAGCGAGCGCGAGCGCGCCGCGCTGGAAGAGGCCATGCAGGCAGCCCAGGGCAATATCAGCCAGGCCGCGCGCCTGCTGGGCTTGAGCCGCGCGGCGCTTTACCGTCGCCTGGAGAAATATGGACTCTAGACGCCGCCTGCGACCCTGGCCCGCCGTGCTGGGCCTGGTCTTGATGCTGGTGGGCGCAGGCTTGGCCGGCTGGCAGCATGAGTCGCCTCGGCTGGCGGTCTTGGCGCTGCTGCCGGCCGTGGCCGGCTTGCTGCTCGCCTGGCGCTGGGGCCAGCGTGTGTTGGCGCAAATGGATTTGGACGCGCAGTCTCGGGAACAAGCGGGGCTCAGCTTTCAAGGCTCGGTCGATCAACTGACGCGGCAGCAAAACTTGGCGCTCGAATCCAGGCTGGAGCACGCGCCGGTGGCCCTGTGGCAATTGCAGGGTCAGGGGCCTGTGCAGGCGCTCAACAATGCGGCCCGTCGCATGCTGGCGCCCGGCGGCGCTCGCGATCGCGCGGACTTGCTGGCGCGCATTGCTGAGTATGCAAAGGCCGAGATACAAGGCTCCAGCGAGCACAGCGTCTTCAGCTATGAAAGCGAGCGAGGCACCGAGCGCTGCCTCTTGGCCAGCCGAGCTTTGGTGATGCAGCAGCAATCGGTGCGGCTCTTGGCGCTGATGCCGGTCGAGTCGGAGCTGGAGGCTGAGACCTTGAAGGCCTGGCGCCAGCTGGTGCATGTCTTGACGCACGAGATCATGAATTCGCTGACCCCGATTGCGTCGCTGTCGCGCACCGCGCAAGACTTGCTGCGTGAGGCGCCGCTGCCCGAAGCGGACCGGCAAGACCTGACCCTGGCGATGGACACCATTGCCCGCCGCGCCGATGCCTTGGCCACTTTTGTAGGCAACTACCGGCGTGTCAGCGAGTGGCCGGAGCCCAAGCTGGAGCCGATTCTGCTGAGCGAACTTTTTGCGCGCCTGGAGCAGATGGTGGCCGCGGACTGGCGCGCACGCGGCGGCGAGGCCAAGTTCGAGCTGGAGTCCCCAAGCCTGAGCCTTATGGCCGACGCGGGACAGCTCGAGCAGGCCCTGCTGAACCTGATCAAGAACGCCGCCCAAGCCTGCGCCGAGCAAGACAAGCCCCGGCTGACAGTGCGCGCCCGCTTGGTGCGAGGCGCGCGTCTCAGCCTGGAGGTGCGTGACAACGGCCCCGGCGTGCCCACTGGCATGGAGAACGACATCTTCCTGCCCTTTGTCAGCACCAAGCCTTCATCGCTGCAAGACAAGGCCGCTGGCGGCCAGGGCATTGGCCTGGCCGTGGTGCGCAATCTGGTCCACGGCATGGGCGGCAGCGTGCGCTACGTCAAGCCGGTCAGCGGCGGGGCTTGCTTTGTGCTGACGTTCTAAATCAGCGCAGGATGAGGAGGCTGAATCGCTCCCATGGCTGGCCTGCTGCGCCCCTGCTCGAAAGCCGCTTGGAACTGCGCTAGCCGGCTTGGCTTCTGCTCCAGCGCCCGCACCAGACAGACGGCGGCCGCGCCCTGCTCGGCGCAGGCTTTCACCTGCTCCGGCGCCAGAATGCCGCCAATCGCCACCACCGGGCAGCCGGCCATGCGCACCCACCAGGCCAGGTTGTCCATGCCTTGGGCCTGCCAGGGCATGGTCTTGGTGCTGGTGGGCCAGACTGGGCCGCAGGCGATGTAATGCGGCGCCAGGCTGCGTGCCCGCGCCAGCTCCCACAGGCTGTGGCTGGACAGGCCCAAGAGGGCGCCGCTGCTCAGGAGTCTTGCGCGCTCATCAGGGCTCAATGCACCCCAGTCTTCCTGACCCAGATGCAGGGCCTGGGCGCCTGCCGCCAGGGCGATCTGCCAGTGGTCATTGATCCATAGGCGACTCGGGCTGCCGGCCACGGCTTGCAAGGCAGCGTCGATGGCATCTCGCAGCTCTTGTTCGTCGCGCACCTGCTCGCGCTTGAGGCGCAGCTGGATCTGCGGCAGGCCTGCCGCCGCCAGCTCTGCCACCCGGGCCGGGCGCTCGGTGATGGCATACAAGCCCAGCGGCGAGTGGGGCTTGGGCTCACGCTGCAAGACTTCGGTCCAGCGCGCTAGCGTGGCGGCGTCCAGCGCTTCGGCGCCGAAGCTCATCACTGGCATGGCGCGCGGCTCACTCACAAAGTCGTCCAAGGCTCGCACCGGGCCGGCCCAGGCACCGGCCGCATAACCGTCACGTACCGCGCACCAGGTCGCCATCTTGGCCAACAGCACCGCGTCGGGCATGGCAAAACCGCGCGCGCTGGCCGCAGCTGCGGCGCTGGTGAAGCTGCAGCCGGTTCCGTGGTGGTGGGTGGAGGGCAAGCGTGGCAGCGCCAGATGGCCGCTGGCCAAGGGGCTGCTGAGCCAGTCGATGGCCAGCTCGTGTGCGGTGCTCGCATCATCGCCGCCGGTGATGCAGACGCTGACAGCGCCTAGCGCTTGCAGTCTCGCCGCCATGGCCTGCGGCTCGCCGCTGCCGGCGGCGAGACCCAGCAGCCGTTCGGCCTCGCGCCGGTTTGGGGTGAGCAGGTCGGTGCGCGGCAGCAAGTGCTCGCGGTAGGCTCGCAGCAAGGCCTCGTGACCGAAGTCGGCGCCGCCGGCGCTGGCGCTCAAGACCGGGTCCACCAGCAGGGCCACCGGCCCCTGCGCGCGCAAATGGTCGACAAATTCGCAAATCAATTCAACTTGCGCGGCCGAACCCAGCAGGCCGGTCTTGATGGCGCGCGGCCGCAGATCGCTGGCCAGGGCCTGCAACTGGGCGCGCAGCTGGTCGATGGGCACCGGCCACAGACCTTGCACGCCCAGCGAGTTCTGCGCCGTCAGCGTGGCCACGACCGGGCACAGATGCACGCCGAAGGCGGCGGCCATGCGCGCGTCGGCCGAGAGCCCGGCGCCGCCGCCGCTGTCATTGCCAGCGATGGACCAGATGATGGGTGGGGCCAGGTCTTGCGCCCAGCTCATGGGGCGTCCCCGAGCAAGAAGGCATGGCCGCTGACCGGGGTGGAAGGGACGGCGAAGTCTTGCGCCGACATCAAACCGGCGCGGTAAGCCTTTCGGCCGGCGCGAATCGCATCGCGGAAGGCTTCGGCCATGCTGACCGGGTCGGTGGCTTGTGACACCGCCGAGTTCAGTAGCACCGCATCGAAGCCCATTTCCATGGCCAGGGCCGCATGCGAGGGCGCGCCGATGCCGGCGTCGATGATCAGCGTCGCGTCCGGTAGACGCTCGCGCAGCACTCGAAGCGCATAGGGATTCAAGAGCCCTTGGCCAGAGCCGATGGGTGCGCCCCAGGGCATGAGTACCGGGCAGCCGGCGTCCAGCAGACGGCGGCACAAAACCAAATCGTCGGTGCAATAGGGCAGCACGGTGAAGCCCAGCTTGGCCAGTTCCTCAGCGGCCTTCAGCAACTCGAAGGGCTCGGGCTGCAAGGTGTGCTCGTCACCAATGACCTCCAGCTTGACCCAGGCGGTGCCGTAGAGCTCGCGCGCCATGCAGGCGAGTTGCACCGCTTCGCGAGCGCTGCGGCAGCCGGCCGTGTTGGGCAGCAGGTGCGCGCCTTGGGCTTGGGCGGCTTGCAGGGCCAGGGCGACGAAGCCGTTGTCGCCCTCGGCTTGCAGCGTGCGCTTGAGGCCGACGGTCAAGATCTGCGTGCCCGAGAGCTTGATCGCATGCACCAGCGTCTGCGGGCTGGGATAACCGGCGCTGCCCAGCAGAAAGCGGCTGTTCAGCGTGATGTCGCCGATCTTCCAGCTGTCATGGGTGTTCGTCATGGTGCTTCAGCCTCCCACAATGGCTTTGAAGAGCAGCACCTGGTCGCCGTCTTGCAAGCGTGTTTGTTCACGCGCCTCGCGGGCCACAAAGCGCCCGTTCAAGGCGGTGGCCACGCTCTCGGGCGCGCGCTGCAGATGAGTGAGCAGATCGCTGATGGCGCTGGGCGCGGGCAGTTGCAAGCGCTCGTCGTCCAGAAAAATCGTGATGCAAGGGGATGGTGCGGTATTCATGGGGACCTCTTCATTCGATGCTCAGATCGGCCAGCTCGCTTTGCGCCAGCAAGCGCTGTAGCAGGGCCGGCGCCAGCAGCCAGCCGTGGCGGTACAGGCCGTTCAGGCGCAGCAGGCCGGGCTCGCAGTGGCTGTGGGGATGGTTGTCGGGCAGGGCGGGGCGCAGATTGCGGTCCAGCCTGGTGATGCGGGCCTCGGCCAGCGCGGGCATCACGCTGTGCGCCGCCGCCATCAGTTCGACGGCGGTTTTGAGACTGACCGGGCTGCGGTCTTCGCTTTCGATTTCACTGGCGCCCAGCACCAGCTGATCGCGGCTGCGCGGCACCAGGTAGATGCGGTGGCGCGGGTGCAGCAGGCGCAGCGGACGGACTAGCCCGTGGTCGGGCAGGTCCAGCGTGATGACTTCGCCACGCACCCCGCGTAGCTGCGGCAGCTGCGGCTTGGCGCCGAGGCCGCGGGCGTCGAGAACCCATTCAAAGCGACGGGTTTCGCCAATGCTGAGTTGCAACCGGCCGACCTCGACGCTGCTGACTGTTTGCTCCCAATGCCAGCGCGCCTCGGTACGCGCGTGCAAGGCCGCCATCAGCTCGACCGGGTGGATCAAGCCCTCACCCGCCAGCGACCAGGCCTGCAGGCCTGGCAGCAGCGCAGGCTCAAGATTTGCCAGCTGAGCCGCACTCAAGGGCTGGGCTTGCGCCAAGCCGCTGGCGCGCAGCCGGCTCAGCACCCGCTCGGCCGCGCCCAGGTCTTGCCGGTGCGAGAGTAGGAGGCTGCCCTCCAGCGTCAGGCAAGACCTGACCCCCAAGGCCTCGGCAATGCCAGGCCAGAGCTGCAGCGAAGCAAATCCCAGCGCGGCGATCTCGGGCGAGGCCGCTTCCAGCTCCGCCATAGGGCTGAGCATGCCGGCGGCCGTGAAGGCGGCCGCACCTTGGCCGTCGAAGCGGGGATGCGCGTCGGGTGCCGGGTCGAAGACCTCGACCGCATGGCCGGCTCGGCTCAAGGCCCAGGCCGCCAGGCGCCCGACCAGGCCCGCGCCGGCGATTCCTATCGTGGCCACTTCGTTCAAGCCTTGTTGTCGTTGCCGCTGCTGTCCACGGCGATCGGGATGTAGATCTCGCCGCCCTGCGCTTTGAACTCCGCACTCTTTTGCGCCATGCCCTCGCTGTACTCGCGGACATCCTGGGTGATCTTCATCGAGCAGAACTTAGGGCCACACATGGAGCAGAAATGCGCCACCTTGGCGCTGTCCTTGGGCAGGGTTTCGTCGTGGAAGTCGCGTGCGGTTTCGGGGTCCAGGCCGAGGTTGAACTGGTCGGTCCAGCGGAAGTCAAAGCGCGCTTTCGACAAAGCATCGTCACGCGCCCGTGCCCCCGGGTGTCCCTTGGCTACATCGGCCGCGTGAGCGGCGATTTTGTAGGCCATCAGGCCGGCCTTGACGTCATCGCGGTTGGGCAAGCCCAGGTGTTCCTTGGGCGTGACGTAGCAAAGCATGGCGCAGCCGAACCAGCCGATCATGGCCGCGCCAATGCCGCTGGTGATGTGGTCGTAGCCGGGCGCGATGTCGGTGGTCAAGGGGCCGAGCGTGTAGAAGGGCGCTTCGTCGCAGTGCTTGAGCTGCTCGGTCATATTGGTCTGGATCAGGTGCATGGGCACGTGTCCTGGGCCTTCGATCAGCGTTTGCACCTCGTGCTTCCAAGCGATCTTCGTCAACTCGCCCAGCGTGCGCAGTTCGGCAAATTGCGCCTCGTCATTGGCGTCGGCCAAGGAGCCGGGCCGCAGGCCATCACCCAGCGAGAAGGTCACGTCATAGGCCTTCATGATTTCGCAGATCTCTTCGAAGTGCGTGTACAGGAAGTTCTCCTTGTGATGCGAGATGCACCACTTGGCGAGGATGGAGCCGCCGCGCGAGACGATGCCGGTGCGGCGTTTCACCGTCATCGGAATAAAGGGCAGGCGCAGGCCGGCGTGGATGGTGAAGTAGTCCACGCCTTGCTCGGCTTGCTCGATCAGGGTGTCGCGGAACAGCGCCCAAGTCAGGTCTTCGGCCACGCCGCCGACCTTCTCCAGTGCTTGATAAATCGGCACGGTGCCGATGGGCACGGGGCTGTTGCGGATGATCCAGTCGCGGGTGGTGTGGATGTTGCGGCCGGTGGACAGGTCCATCACCGTGTCGGCGCCCCAGCGGGTCGACCAGACCAGCTTCTCCACTTCTTCCTCGATGGACGAGGTGACGGCCGAGTTGCCGATATTGGCGTTCACCTTTACCAGGAAGTTGCGGCCGATGATCATCGGCTCCAGCTCCGTGTGGTTGATATTGGCCGGGATCACCGCGCGGCCTCGCGCCACCTCGTCGCGCACAAACTCGGGTGTGATCAGCTCAGGGATGCTGGCGCCAAAAGAGTTGCCGCGCAGTCGGGCTTCGCGCTCGGCGTCTTGCTGGTACTCGCGCATCCACTCGAGCATTTGGTTCTCGCGGATGGCGATGTACTCCATCTCGGGTGTGACGATGCCGCGACGCGCATAGTGCATCTGGGTGACGTTGGCGCCTTGGACGGCTCGGCGCGGCTGGCGGCGCAGGCCGGCGCTCATCTGCATCAGCTGCTCTTGCTGGCTGGCTTCGCGCAGGCCGTCGTCGATCAGTTGGATGGGTCGGCCCTCGTAGACCTCGGTGTCGCCGCGCGCTTCCACCCAAGGGGCGCGGGTTGCGGGCAGGCCGGTCTTGACGTCGATAGCCGCTGAAACATCGGTGTAGGGGCCGGAGGTGTCATAGACGCTGACCACCTCGCCGTTGCTCAAACTGATGGCTCGCATCGGCACGCGCAGCTCGGGGTGGCGCTCGCCAGCGATGTAGATCTTGCTGGAGCCGGGCAGCGGGGTGCGCGTCAGTTCCAGGCTGGAGTTCAGGGCCTTGATGGTGTTCAGGCCGGGGTCGGTCACGGTGTTCATGGTCAGCGTCCTCGTTGGCTTGGGGCTGCTACGAGGGCTGATTTCGGGCCGGTGTGTGGACCTTGGCGCCGGAAGGGGCTGGCCCCAAGCCGCGAACCCATGGCAGGTTTGGCTGCTGGCCAGGGGCAGGGGCCTTGGAGATGCAGAAACGGGGTGGAGGCGGCTGCCGCAAGCCTGAAAAAGGACTTGTTGCGACAGCGGCCGGCCCCGGAGCTTCTCCAGGGCCCGCAACCCCTGAGCAGGGGGACGGGCTCTTCTTACGCCGGTATCAACCGGATCAAGTTCAGCGGGTCTATGGCTTCCACCACATCTCAGCCCGGCATCTCGTCAATGTTCGTTTGAACAAAACAACATGCAGCAGGGCACCCCGGAGCAAGCGCGCAGTATAGATGCGCATTTGTTCATGCTTGAGCGAGCACTTCAGTGAAAACCCGACACTCAAACAGGTGGGGCCTGTGCCTACACTGCCGGCCTCTGGCGTCGCCGTATTGCGCCCTCTGATGTGATTGGCTTTGTGTTGGAGTGTCTCTTCATGTTTCGACGCTTGCGCCCGGCGGTGATGACGGTCCTGGGCATTTTTTTGGCGCTTGCTCTGCAGACGCAAACTCAGGCGCAAATCCCCGCGTCGACGGGCAATGCTCCCAGCCCCGCTGCAGCCAGTGCTGAAGAGCGGGCCCAGCAGCAGGCCGACAAAGTTTTTACTTGGATTCGCTTGCACGCCGAGAAGCCGCAGACCAAGCGCAATGCGCCCGCCGCTGAGCCGTCGCCCGCTAACAATGCCAGCGCGCAAGCCAAGGCGGTGGCCAAGCCGGCGGGCAAGCCAGCACCAGCTCCTGCCAATGCCCCGATCACAGCGAGTTCGGCCGTGGGCTCAGCGATAGCGGCCTCAGCTTTGCCGCAACAGCAAGAGGCGAGGTCCGCCGCGATCGACGCCGCCGCCAGCGCGCCGGTTCAGGCCACGGTCTTGGCCGCAGCCAGCCTGGCGAGCCCGGCCAATCCTATCCAGGCCTTGCCGGAGCCGGCCGCCAAACCCGCGCCAGAGCCTGAACCTGCGCCATTGAAACTGCTGCACAAGGTGGATCCCGAAGTGCCGCGTCAGTTGCAGCGCGACTTCCGCGGGGGCACGGTCTTGCTGCGCTTCACCGTCATGGCCGATGGCTCGGTCGAGCAAGCCGAAGCTGTCAACGCCAGCAACAAGCGCCTGGCGTCGGCCGCAGTGGCGGCGCTTTCACAATGGCGCTTTGCGCCGATCGATGCACCACGCGTGGCCTCGGTGGAGATCGGCTTTCAAGTCGAGTAGCGCCGATCCTAGGCTTGCCGATCGGATAGGCAAACACTGCTTCGTCATGTTTGCGTTTGGTTGCAAATAATCAATCACGCAATGAAAGTCGAATCTCACTAGAATTCGACCATCCATCTGCTAGGACGGATGCCCCGATCCAAACTTTGGGCGGGTGCTTGTCAATGTCGGCGCCAGGCTTAACGTCAAATCCATGCAAGATTTACCCTCAAGCGCGCTCGTTCAAGTGGCCGCCTATTTTCAGGTCTTGTCGGAGCCCACGCGCCTGCAGATCCTGAATCTCTTACGTCAGCAAGAGCGCAAGGTCGGCGAGCTGGCTGAGTTGTGCAATTTCAGTGCCGCCAACGTATCGCGTCATTTGAGCGTGCTGCAGCAGCACGGCTTTGTTGAGCGCGAGAGTCGTGGCACCAGCGCCTTCTACCGCATTGCCGACCCTTCCGTCTATGACTTGTGCGACCTGGTCTGTGGCAGCATCGCCAGGCGCGGCGAGCTGGAGGCTCAGCAAAGGGCGGTGTTCAAGTCGGTGCGTTAAGGCTTGGGCTGTTGTATGCAGTTGGGTTCGCAGTATCCACACCCGGGGCCAGAAACAGCTGTTGGCTTGCAGCAGCCCAAGGCAACTCAGCGTAAGCGCTAGTCTCGGCGGACTCCATCAGGACTATGCTGTCCTGAGCCAACGGAGACCTCTCATGCACAACAACTCGCTGCAGCCCGCGTACCTGAACTCACTCTTGACCGCGGGAGCGAATCTCGAGCTGAGCTACAACGATTTGGCTCCGCATGCCAGCGACCGGATGGCCTCGGCCTTGGCGATCGCAAAGCATGCGAAGGAGACTGAGCGCCAGGTGAAGTTCATCGCCATCAGTGCCAGTACGGTGGGACTCAAGAGCCTGGCCGATGCGGGTGGCGGCTTTGTGACCTTCGCGCTCGTCAACTGAGGCGCCGCTTATTTCGCTCTCACTGGCTGATATGGGACTTGCGCCGCAGCAACAGCGCTGCGATACCCAGGCTCGTCAGCAACAGCGTGCCAGGCTCCGGGACGGGTGCTTGGGTGAAGTGGATGTTGTCCAGACCGGTGGAGCCTAGATTGTTCAGGTAGAAGTGGACGGTGCCGCTGCCGGTCAGCGCGCTGCTCATTGGCTGATAGACCGTTTGAGGGTTCAGCGTTGCCGAGAAGGACAGCAGATTGGGCGTGTCGAAGCTGCCTTGATCGTCCCAGATGCGGATGTCGGTGCTGTAGGAGCCGCTGGACCAGGTGGCAATCTCAAAGCTTTGCAGTTGGAGGCTCCAGCCGGCATCGGGTACCAAATCAATTTGGTAGGGCACGTTGAAGGCCCCATGACCCAAAGCGCCCAGCAAGGAGGCATAGCCGCTGGACCAAATGGAAGCAAGGCCGGCATTGTTGAGGGTGGTGAAACCAAGTTCAATATTGGGTGTCCAACCAGCGCCCTCGATGTAACTGGCACCGTTTTGTTCTGTGCTCACGATACGGTCACCATAGCTTGCCAAACCTCCGCTGCCGAAGCTTGAACTGAAGGTCAGGATCGTCGCTTCTGCGTTGATCGAGCTCAGAAGCAGGGCAGCGATGGGCAGCAGTTTTTGCGTGTTCAACATGGCGGGTACCTCTGACGTTGGCAAGGTGTTGCTGGGGCTTTGCTTCGGATCGGCTTTCGCAACGATGCAAGCGAGGCCCAGGGTAGCTTCGAGGTGGGTCTGGGTAAATCCCTTGGTGTTCGGTCAAGCTAGGGGGGCGGTAGTATCTCGCTTCTGCTGGCTTGAATCAGCCCTGCCCCGGGCAACTCGACAGTGCCCCTGCCAAAGCCTCCAAAAAGACCCGGGTGCGCAGCGGCATCAAGCGGCGCTCTGGGAATACGGCCCAGCAGGGCACCGGGGCCAGACACCAGTCCGGCAAGATGCGCACCAGCTCGCCGCGGGCCACGTAGTCCTGGGCGAAATGTTCGCCGACGGCGGTGATGCCCACATCCGCACAGGCCATTCTCAGCAGCAGATCGGGGGCGTTCACCAGAGTGCGGCGGCCCGGCAGGCCTTGCCAGCGCAGATCGGCTTCGCCATCGCCTTGGCTTTTGCGCAAGTCCCAAGCCATGGGCTCGCCGGAGCGACTCAGAATCATCAGGCCGTGGGCGTCTTGCAAGGCTTCGGGCAGCAAAGGTTCGCCATGGGCTTGCAGATAGGCCGGCGAGGCATACAGGCCGTTGCTGAACAAGGCCAGGCGGCGCGCGGCCAGCTGGCTGTCTTCGGGCAAGGGGCCCATGCGCACCGCCAGGTCGAAGCCTTCGGCAATCAGGTCCACCCGTCGGGGTGAGAGGTCCAGGGACAGCATCACCTCGGGGTAGTCCAGCACAAAGCGGCTGAGCATGCGGCTCAAAGCCAGATTGGCCAGATCGCCGGGCATCGAAACGCGCAGCCGGCCACTCGGCCGCTGCTGGCGGTGCAGAGCCAGGGCCAGGGCGCCATCCACCTCGCCGGCCAGGGCGCGGGCGTGCTCCAAAACGCCGGTGCCGAACTCGGTCAGGGTCAGGCTGCGAGTGCTGCGCTGCAAGAGCTTTTCACCCAAGCGCAGCTCCAGCGCCGCGACCCGGCGCGAGACCGTGGATTTGGGTAGATGTACCCGCTCGGCCGCGCGGCTGAAGCTGCCGGCCTCCACGACACGGGCAAAGAGCAAAAGGTCGTCAGCGTCGAGGCTCATGGTTTGTTTGGCTTTGATTGGTGCATTGGTGGAACGATGTTATCCAATTGAATGGCTTCTGGTGCAAATAGAACATCAATACAGTGAGGCCATCGTCAACACAAGACGCCCACTGAGCGAAACAAAGAAGGACCCAAGCCATGAAGATTCTGCAAATCAACTCCAGCGCCCGCCGCCTGCAAGAAGACGGCCAAGGCTCCAACTCCACCCGCCTGGCCAATGAGCTGGTGGCGAATCTGCTGAGCCAAGCCCAGGCGCAGGCCCAGTCTGCCGAATTTGAAGTCTTGGATCTGGCCGTGCAGCCGCATCCGGTGCTGGACGAAGCCGCGTTGCAAGCGATGTTCACCCCGGCCGAAAACCGCAGCGCGGCTCAAGCCGAGCGGGTGGCCTTGGACATGGCCTTGGTGGAACAGCTGCGCGCCGCCGATGTGCTGGTGCTGGCGGTGCCCATGATCAACTTCGGCGTGCCGGCGCAGCTGAAGAACTGGATCGATGCGGTGGCCAAGGCCGGCGTCACCTTCCGCTACACCGCCAACGGCCCCGAGGGCTTGGTGACCGGTAAAAAGGTCTTTGTGGTGCTGACCCGCGGTGGCATCTACCGCGACCAAGCGGCCGACACCATGGTGCCTTATCTGCGCACCGTGCTGGGTTTCATGGGCATGGGTGATGTGGAATTCATCTATGCCGAAGGCTTGGCCATGGGGCCGGAGTCTGAAGCCCGCGGCCTGGTAGCGGCGCGCGAACAGATCGCCGCGCTGAGCGCTTGAATCCGGCGAAGCCAATCGTTAGAAGGAAACGGAGCCCTGGGATGAACAAGACCGATCGCAAGACCAAGACCTGGCTGCGCCGCGCCGCGCTGCTCTTGTTGGCCCTGCCTTTGCTGGCGGCCGGCTCGGCCAAGTTGGCCGGCGTGCCGCAGCTGCATGTCAGCTTTGCGCTGATGGGCCTGCCCGCCTGGTTTGGCTATTTCATCGGTGCGGCTGAGGTGGCCGGAGCCATTGGCTTGTTTTTCCGGCCCTTGCGGGCCTGGGCGGCGTCTGGCATTGCGGTGGTGATGTTGGGGGCCTTGGGCTTCCATGCTTTGTACACGCCGCTGAGCCAAGGCATTCCCGCCTTGATCTTGCTCGGCCTGAGTTTGGCTTTTGCTCGGCGCAGCCCTGAGCACACACAATCAGCGTTTTCTGTTTGCTTGCAATAAAGAAGAAAGAGAGGCAGTTCATGACCGCCACGAATCAAACCCTGAGGCAACCGCGCGCGGTGGAGCGTCTGATCGCAGGCCAGGCCACCAGTGACGGCGCCGGCGTCAAACTGACCCGCGTCTTGACGCAAAACCTGCAGCGCCGCCTCGACCCCTTTTTGATGTTGGATGCCTTTGGCTCGGACAAGGCGGACGACTACATTGCCGGCTTTCCCGACCATCCGCACCGCGGCTTCGAGACCATCACTTACATGCTGGAAGGCCGCATGCGCCACCGCGATTCAGCTGGCAACGAAGGCCTGCTGGGCAATGGCGGTGTGCAGTGGATGACCGCCGGGCGCGGCGTGATCCACAGCGAGCTGCCCGAGCAGGAAGAGGGCCGCATGGAAGGCTTTCAGCTCTGGCTGAACCTGCCCAGCTTCGACAAGATGCGCGCGCCTTGGTACCGCGACATTCCTAGCGCGCAGATCCCGGAGTTTGAGCAGGACGGCGTCAAGGTGCGGGTCATTGCGGGCGAGAGCCACGGCGTCGCTGGCGCGGTGCAGCGCGATCACACCGAGCCGTTGTATCTGGATTTGCATTTGGCCCCCGGTGCACGCTTCAGCCAGGCCTTGCCTGAAATCCATAACGCCTTCGTTTATGTGTACCGTGGCGAGTTGCAGTTCGATGCGGGCGTGCTGGTGCCGCAGCAGCGCATGGCGCTGATGGCCAACACGCCGGGCAGCGATGGTCTGAGCTTCATCGCCGGAGAGTCGGGCGCGCGCGCCATTCTGGTGGCGGGCCGACCCTTGAACGAGCCGATTGCGCAGCATGGGCCTTTTGTGATGAATACCCAGGCCGAGCTGATTCAGGCGGTCAGGGATTTTCAGGCCGGCGTTCTGGCTTGATGCCGAAGCCGCATTGATCTTGCGGCCGGACCCAATGGCATCGTCGGCGCGCGCACAGCGCACCGGCGATGCTTTGCTTTGAAGAGCTGTGCGCTATTGCAGCCATCGCTGCATCCTGTCAGCGAATCGCCGATTTTGAGGCGTTATCCTGCAGGCTTTGGGTGTTGACCAGAGGCGATGAGGGCAAAGCGGGTGATGCGGTGGATGGCAGTCTTGGTCCTGGGGAGCGCGTCTTTTTGGCGCGCCGAGGCGGCCAGTTTGCGGGTTTTGGTCGACACCAGTGCCTCGATGCCCTATGCCAAGTTTGAGGCCGGCGAATTGCGCTCCGGCCTGAGCCACGCCTTGGGTGTGGAATTGGCGCGCCGCCTGGGGCGGGACGCGCAGTTCGTGCCGGTGGCACGCAAGCGTTTGGGGCAGGCGCTGCTGGCGGGCGAGGCCGATCTGGTTTGCGGTTACGCGCAGGCCTGGCTCAGCGGCCCGCTGCTGTGGAGCCGGCCTTTTGCTCAGCATGTCGATCTGGTGGTGACGCGCGCGGATGTGCCGGCGCCGCAGCACTTGCAAGACCTGTCCGGGCAGATGATAGGCAGCATTGCGGGTTTCAAATACCTCAGCTTGGAGCGTGCGCTTGGCCCGCAGTTTGTTCGCGATGACGGGCCGGATGCACAAGCCTTGTTGCGTCGCTTGCAGGCCAAGCGCATCCAGCACGCCATCGTCAGCCGCAGCTATCTCGATTTCCAGCGCCAGATCGGCGCCTTCAGCTTGCCGCTGCATACGCCCTTGGTGCTGCAAAGCACCGAGCTGCGCTGCGCGCTTTCGCCCCAAGCACTGCAATCCGGCTTGAATCTGGCGCAAATCGATGCGGCTCTGCTGGGCATGCAAAAGGATGGGTTCCTCTCGGGCTCGCCGGATTGAATGGGTGTCAGAGCCACGAGTGCCCTGGCTTTAGTGAATGACCCTGTCTCGGGGGTCTTGGGCCTGTTGGCTTTGTTGGGCTTGCTGTGCGTTCGCCAGCAGCGTTGCCGCCAGCTGAGCCAGGTCCATGGTGGGGACGCTGTGCGGCGTGCCTTCGATATCGATTTCCACCAATGACTTCGCATAAGCGATGGCTGGCAGGCTGCTGCTCGTGGTGGCGCTTTGGTTGCCTGCCAGGGCGCGCCCAGGGGCAATGGCGCGCAAGCCCTCCACCGCAAAGCCGACCTGCTCATGCTCGGTGTTGATCACCAGCACCCGGGCCTTGCCGGCGTCTTCAGGCGGCCGGCAGGCCAGTACGGCCGCGAGGCAGATCACCGTCAGCGTCTCGCCTCGATGCGCCATCATGCCCAGCACATTGGCTTCGGTGCTGGTGCGTGCCAGGTCGGCGGCGGTGAAGGGCAAAATTTCGCTGATCTGCTCCAGCGGGCAGGCAAAGCCTTGGCCGCTGGACTGAAAGTAGAGATAGGGGCGCGAGCCCGCGGCGTCTCGGCGCGTCAAGTCGCTGAGACTTTGGTCGGCTTTGCGAGCGGGGGCAGCTTTGTCTTGGCTGGCACCGGCCAAGCTTGCCAGCCCCGCCAGATTGGCTTGTCGATGCAAGGCCGACACATCCAGCACCAAGGCCTGCGGGCCGCTGCTGCCGCTACTACCCTCCGTCGCGAGTGTGCGCAGGTCCAGGGCAAAGCGGAACAAGGCCGCTTGCGGCACGGCCAAGCTGGGAATGCGCAAAGTCTGGCTCGGCGCGATGCGCAGAATGTCGCTGACGCCATCGAGCAGCAGGCCCAACAGGCCCTGCCCTGGAAAGCGAAGAATCAGCAAGGCGGCCTCGTTGACCTGGGGCATGCGGCCCAGGCCCAGAAGCGCCAGCGTGTCGACCACCGGCACTTCGCGTCCATGGTGCCGGATCACACCCTGACAGATGCCGCCGCGCAAAGGGCTGGGCAAGATGGCGCAACGAGGCACGGTGGCGTGCACATCCAGGGCGCTGACGCCCAACTGCCGGTCGGCGCAGTGAAACAGCAGGATCGACTCCAGATGCTGGCTTTGATGCGTGGCTAGGGTCATCGTGGCGTTCAGCTGCGCGTCCTCGCTGAGGCGCTGCTCGGGGCTGCGTTGGGGTTCGTCCACCCAGGGCACATCGGGCAGCTCGGCGATTCGGGCCGGGTCCAGCACGCTGACTGAATGGCCCTCGTACTCAAACAAATGCGAGACCAAGGCTCGCGCATTGGCGCCGCCAGGGCGCTGCAGTCGCATCAAGTCTTGCGGTTTAACGCTGGCCATGCCCTCCACCTGACCCGCCAAGATGCCCAGCAGGCGCGACTGCCAACGCAGCACGATGATGATGCGCTCATCCGTCGCGGGGCTGGCCTGGCCCAGCAAGGACGAGACATCTAAGACCGGCAACATCACGCCGCGCACTTCCACACAACCGCACAGCCCCTCGGCAGGGCAGGGCAAGGGCGGCAAGGGCTCGGGGCAGGGCAAGACCTCGCGCATGCAGGCCACGGGCAACGCCAGGTGCACGTCAGCGATGCGGACCAGGCCGAACATGGCCTTGGCTTGGGCTTGGGCTTGGGCTTCGCCTTCGGGAGCCGGCAAGAGGGCGGGAGTCATGATGGAGTCTGACGCAATGGAGGGTGGACGAAGTGCCTACTCAAGGCGTGCCTTAGCTGGCGTAAGCCGGCTTGTTGCGGCCCGCCTGGCTGAGGTCACTGATCAAGTCCACCACCTGGGCCGAGACCTTTTGCTGCGCACCGGTCGAGTTGGCAATTTCGTGAATGGTGGTGCTGGTGCGGCTGACGCTGCTGACAATGCCTTCAAAGGCCTGCTTGGCATGTTGAGAGCGCTCATTGCCCTGGGTGATGCGTACCGCCGATTCGTTGATGAGCTTGCCAATCTCGCGCGCTGCTTGCGAGCTGCGTTCGGCCAGGCGCCGCACTTCGCCGGCCACCACCGAAAAGCCCACGCCGTGCTCGCCGGCCCGCGCCGCTTCAATCGCCGCATTGAAGGCCAGCAGATTGGTCTGGCTGGAGATTTCGTCAATAACCTTGACGATCTCGCTGATCTCCACCGAGGAGCGCTGGATCAGCTCGATTGACTCGATCGAGCCGCGCAAGGCTTCGAAGCCCTGCTCTGCATCGCGCTGTGTGCCGCGCGCAATTTCGGTGGCGGCGCTGCTGTACTGCGCAATGCTGTCGATCGAGCCACTCAGCTGCTGAATGACCTGGCTCATGGCGGCCGTCTTCTGCACGATCTGCTGCTCAAGCAGCACCTGCTCGGTCACGTCATAAGCGTATTTGATGATGCGCTCAGGCTCGCCGCGCAAGTTCAGGATGGGGCTGTAGGTGGCTTGAATATAGACGTCGCGGTTGAACTTGCCGACGCGGTGATAACGCCCGGTTTGGAACTCACCCTTGTTGAGCGCCAGCCAGAAGTCTCGGTATTCTTGGCTTCGGATGTGGTCGGCCGAGCAGAACATGCTGTGGTGCTGGCCCTGCACCTCGCGAGCGGAGTAGCCCATCACCCGCAAGAAGTTTTCGTTGGCCTTGACGACGTGACCTTCCAGGTCAAATTCAATCACCGCCTGGCCGCGATCTACGGCCCGAACCCGGCTTTCAAATTCGCTGTTGCGTTGTTTGCTTTGGGTCACATCGATGGCGAACTTGACGATCTTCACCGGCCGGCCATCGAGATCAAAAATGGGGTTGTAGGTGGCTTGGATGAAGACGTCTTGGCCGTCTTTGTTGCGGCGCTTGTATTCACCGCTGTCGAATTCGCCGCGCCCCAGCTTCTCCCAGAAACTTAGGTATTGGTCAGTGTTGGAGGTGGCGGGGTCGCAGAAGAGGCGGTGATGCTTGCCGCGTACTTCTTCCAACTTGTAGCCCATCAACTGCAGGAAGTTGTCGTTTGCATTCAGGACCTTGCCGTCGAGCGAGAACTCGATCACTGCTTGGGCACGGCTGATGGCCTTGACCTTGCCTTCAAACTCGGCGTTGCGCAGCTTGCTGTGCGTTACGTCATAGGCGTACTTGACCACCTTGCAGGGGGTGCCATTCAGGTCGAGGATGGGGTTGTAGCAAGCCTGCAGCCAGACCTCCTGCTGCTCTTTGCCGCGGCGTTTGATCTCGCCGGATTCGAACTCGCCGCGCCTAAGCTTGGCCCAAAGCTCGCTGTACTCGTCAGAGTTGGCAAAGCTCGGCTCGCAGAACATGCGGTGGTGCTTGCCCACAATGTCTTTGAGCGCGTAGCCGGTCAGGCTCAGGAAGGCCTCATTGGCCCAGAGCACGCGGCCGTCGAGGTCAAACTCGATCGCCAGTTGCGAGCGGTTGATGGCATTGACCCGGCCTTCAAACTCGGCCGCACGTTGCTTGCTCTCGGTCACATCCAGCGCGAACTTCACCACCTTCATCGGTTGACCGTTCAAATCGAAGATGGGGTTGTAGCTGGCTTGCAGCCAGACCTCTTTGCCCTCGCGGCCAAAGCGCTTGTATTCACCGCGGTCGTACTGGCCCTGGCCCAGGTTTTGCCAGAACTGGCGGTAGGCCTGCGAGCGGGCGTAGTCGTGGTCCACAAACATGCGGTGGTGTTGGCCGATCACATCCTCGGCGCGCAGGTCCATCAGCTTCAGAAAGTTCTCATTGGCGGCGAGGATGTTGCCCTCCAGATCGAACTCGATGCGGGCCATGGTGCGGTCCAGCGCGTTCACCTTGCCGGCGCTCTCTGCGGCCTGCATCTTGGTGGCGCTCACATCCATTGCGTACTTGACGATGCGAATCGGGCGGCCTCGGCCGTCCAGAATCGGGTTGTAGCTGGCACGAATCCAGACCTCACGGCCGCCGCGTCCAATGCGCTTGAACTCGCCGTCATGGAACTGGCCGGCGCGCAGCTTGTCCCAGAAGTCGCGGTAGTCCTCCGATTTGGTATAGCGGTCTTCGCAGAACATGGCGTGGTGCTTGCCGAGGACCTCGGACTCCACATAGCCCATCAGCTGCAGGAAGTTGTCATTCGCGCTAACGATATGACCCTGTAGATCAAACTCGATCACCGCCTGTGAGCGGCTGATGGCTTCGGAGCGACTGCGCAAGGCCATCAGCTCATCGCTGCCCACCGGGCTGGCCTGCGCCATCATCAAGAGGGTGTAGGCCACCTCGGGCCGGTCGCCCTTGAAGAGCGTGCCCACCAACTCCATGCCGAAACCATCGGCGCCGTCCAGTGTGCACAGGAAATTGGCTTTCTCGCCGGCCAGGGCGCTTTGCCAGAGGCGCTCAAACTCGCGGGGCTCGACCTTGAGCAGCTCACTGGCGTCTCGCCCGATCAGCACCTCTGCATCAAAGCCCAGCTGGGCTTGCGCGCCCTCATTCACGGCTACACAGGTCTTGTTGCGCGCATCAAACTCCATCAAGACGAGATTGGAGCGAGCCAGGCGGGGGAGCAGTTCTTCCAGGTTGTCGAGCAACAAGGCGCGGATTTCTTCTTCACTCATGGCGCAGCTCCAAAGTGGGTCGTTGGTTAATGAATTTGTTTGATCATTTTTATCATTTTTATCGTTTGAGGCTAGGGCTTTGCAGCGCTGCGCTGAGTCAAAGCGTGGCTAAATTCACGCTCTTCCAAGAGGGAATTCAGCAGGGCTTGTCCGCGCAAGCGCGTACAGCGCGGCCACAGTTCGGCGGCAAGCTCGGCGACGAATCAAGGGCTCGCCGGAGGGGTTGCGGCCTCGCTCAGGCCCTGCAGAATCGGGCAGTTCGGCCGCTTGTCGCCTTTGCAGTGCTGCACCAGCGATTGCAGGGTTTGGCGCATGGCGGCCAGCTCGGCCATGCGGCGTTCCAGATCGGCCAGATGGGCGAGGGCGATGCGTTTGACGTCGGCGCTGCTGCGGCCCTGGTCTTGCCAGAGCTGCAGCAGCTGCGCGATCTCGGTGATCTTGAAGCCCAGATCACGCGCGCTGCGGATGAAGCGCAGTGTGTGCACATCGCGTTCGCTGTATTGGCGGTAGCCCGACTCGCTGCGGGCGATGGCGGGCAATAGGCCCAGCGACTCGTAGTGACGCAGCATTTTGGCGGATACGCCGGAGCGCGCTGCCGCTTCGCCGATATTGAACTCAGCGGTGGTGGACTGATTCATGGTGCAGCCTTCCAACGTTTCAAGAGCAAGGCATTGCTGACCACTGAGACGCTGGACAGCGCCATGGCCGCGCCCGCAATCACCGGGTTCAGATAACCGAAGGCGGCCAGCGGAATACCGACCACGTTGTAGGCAAAGGCCCAGAACAGGTTTTGCCGAATCTTGGCCACGGTGCGGCGCGACAGGGCGATGGCCTGCGCCACCAGCGCCGGGTCGCCGTGCATCAGGGTGATGCCCGCCGCGGCCATCGCGACATCGGTGCCGGTGGCCATGGCCAGGCCCACATCGGCGGCGGCTAAAGCGGGGGCATCGTTGATGCCGTCGCCCACCATGGCCACACGTTGCGGGCCCGAATGTGCGGCGCCTTGGCCACCCAATTTCAGCTCGCTCACGATGCGCGCTTTGTCTTCGGGCAAGACCTCGGCCCGCACTTCGTCAATGCCCAAGAGCTGGCCGACGTGATGGGCGCTGCCGGCGTTGTCGCCGCTGAGCATGACGGTGCGAACGCCCATCTTGTGCAGAGCCTGCACGGCCGCTGCTGCGCTGGGCTTGATGCTGTCACCGAAGGCCAGCAGGCCCAACAAGCGTGGCGTGCTGCTTGCGGTAGAGATATCCGCTAACCACGAAACCGTGCGGCCTTGGCGCTGCAAATCATCGGCCTGTGCCTGCAAGGCGGTGGTTGCGACACCTAACTCTTGCATGAAGCGGCTGCTGCCAAGGCGCAAGTCCATCGCTGCGCCGCTGACTGTCAAACGGGCGGCCACACCGCGGCCGGCTACGGCCCGCATTTCAGTCGCCAGGGGAATCGCTAGCGCCTTGTTGGCGGCCGCTTCGCCCACCGCATGGGCCAGTGGGTGCTCGCTGCCCGCTTGCAAGGCGGCAGCCCAGGCCAGCAACTGCGCTTCGTCCGTGCCGGTGGCGGGCAGCAGAGCGACGACCTGAGGCTTGCCCACCGTCAGCGTGCCGGTTTTGTCAAAGGCCACCACATCCAGCTTTGCGGCCAACTCCAGCGCCTCGGCGTCCTTGATCAGAATGCCGTGTTGGGCGGCGACGCCGGTGCCCGCCATGATGGCCGTGGGCGTGGCCAGGCCCAAGGCGCAGGGGCAGGCAATCACCAACACCGCCACGGCGTTCATCAAGGCTTGTTGCCAGTCGCCGTTCAGGAAACCCCAGCCCAGCAAGGTCAGCAGGGCGAGGCCTATCACCACCGGCACAAAGACGGCGCTGACCTGATCGACCATGCGTTGAATCGGTGCCTTCTTGGCCTGGGCCGATTCCACCAGGCGAACAATGCGCGACAAGGTCGACTCGGCGCCGAGTGCGCTGACGCGTACCCGCAGCAGACCCTCGCCATTGACCGCGCCGCCAACCACCTTGTCCTTGACGGCTTTGCTGACGGCCAGGCTCTCGCCGGTGATCAGCGATTCATCCACATGAGACGTACCTTCCAAAATCTCGCCGTCCACCGGGATGCGCTCACCGGGCCGCACCAGTACCTCGTCGCCAAGGCGCAGCTGACCCAGCGGCAACTCTTCTTCTTTACCGTTACGACGCACCCGCGCGGTCTCGGGCTGCAGCTTCTTGAGCGCGCGAATCGCCTCGGTGGTTTGCCGCTTGGCGCGCGCCTCCAGCCATTTGCCCAGCAGCACCAGGGTGATGACGACCGCCGCCGACTCGAAGTACAGCGCCATCGTGTGCGGGCCATTCAGCCACAGCTCATAGACCGACAAGCCAAAGGCCGCGCTGGTTCCTAAGGCCACCAACAAATCCATATTGCCGCTGCCGGAGCGCAGGGCGGCCCAGCCGGCTTTGTAGAAACGGCTGCCCAGCCAGAACTGCACCGGCAATGTCAGGGCCAGCTGCCAATAGCCGTTCAGCATCCAGTGATGGCCGAAGAGCATGCCCAACATCGGCAGTACCAGCGGCGCCGACAGCAGCGCCGCGATCAGCACCGGCCAGCCGCTGTGTTGCCAATCGGGTTTTGTAGGGCCGGCGTCGGCATCTCCAGTCGGCAGCCGGGCGTCGTAGCCGGCCTTGGCGATGGCGGCGATCAAGGTTTGCGCTTCGACGGAGGCCAGCATCAGCACGCTGGCCGATTCGGTCGCCAGATTGACCTCGGCCGACAAAACGCCAGGCAGCTTCAACAGCGCCCGCTCGACGCGGCCAACGCAGGAGGCACAAGTCATGCCGACGATCTGCAGCGTCAGAGTTTTCTCAGGCAGACTGTAGCCGGCGGCCTCGATGGCTTCACGCAGCAGCGGCAGCGTCATCTCGGCACTACCGCTGACGGTCGCGGTTTCGGTGGCCAAATTGACTTCGGCGGCTTGCACGCCCGTGACGCGCAACAAGGCTTTCTCCACCCGCTTGACGCAGGAGGCGCAGGTCATGCCCGCGATGGGGAGGGTGAAGACTTGTGGCGCCGAGCTCTTGTTTGCGTTCATCATGGCTTCACTTTAAAGCTTGCCATCATGGGAAGGTCAAGCGGTCTCTCTCGCCCCACGCGAGAACCTTGCAAGAACCTTGTAAGAACCATGAGTCCTTGACCTTGCCCTCATGGCAAGGTTTAAGCTGTCGTCAGCCCCGAAACCTATGGCCTCCCATGGACTCCGCTTCGGCCCCAATCCAACGAGAAAAGAGCCTTGTATGTACGAATTCAAACTGCCCGATATGAGCTGCGGCCATTGCGTGGCCACCATCACCCAGACCGTGGCGAACGTGGATGCCGAGGCCAAGCCCTTGTTTGACCGCGAAGCGAAGATTCTGCGGGTCGAAAGCGAAAAAGGCCGCGACGCTTTCGTCGCGGCCTTGACAGAAGAGGGCTATCCGCCCGCTTGAGGACTTAGGCCGGTTTCAGCAAGGCCGCCGGCTCGATCGGCAGCTTGCGCACCCGCACGCCAGTGGCAGCAAAGATGGCATTGCAAACCGCCGGAGCAATCGGCGGAGTGCCCGGTTCACCAATGCCACCGGGCGCCTCATAGCTGGCCAGCAGATGCACCTCAACCTTGGGCATCTCGCTGAGGCGCAAGACCGGGTAGTCGTGGAAATTGCTTTGCTCCACGCGCCCGTCTTTGTGGCTGATCTTGCCGTAGAGCGCTGCTGACAAGCCGTAGCAGATGGCGCTTTCCATCTGGTGCGTGATGGTCAAAGGGTTGACGGTTTGGCCGCAGTCCACCGCCGCCACCACCCGGTGGACCTTGGGTGTGCCGTCCTTGCCGATCGAGACCTCGGCCACCTCGGCCACATAACTGCCAAAGCTCTCGGCCACCGCGATGCCGCGGTGTATGCCCTTGGGCGCCGGTTTGCCCCAGCCGGCCTTGGCCGCGGCCAGCTCCAAGACGCCGCGCAGGCGCGGGTGCTGGCTCAACATCTTCAAGCGGAACTGCAGCGGGTCGGCCTTGGCCGCGTGCGCCATTTCGTCGACAAAGCTTTCCAGGAAGAAGACGTTTTGAGAATGACCCACTGAGCGCCAGAACCAGACCTGCGGCCCCGGCTCAGCCTGGCCATAGGCGATGCGTTGGTTCGCAATCTCGTAGTGGTGATCGGCAATGCCTTCCACCGCCATCGCGTCCACGCCGCTGGCGGGGATCTTCATGAAGCCGGAGCCGGCCATGATGGAGGGCGAGCCGATGTCGGCGCGCAAGAGGCTGGGCTGGCCCTTGTCGTCCAGCGCACCCTCGAACTTGACCACCGAGGCCGGGCGGTAGAAGGCCGCAGCCATATCGTCGGCGCGCTCATAGATCAGCTTGACCGGGTGGCCGCTGATCTTGGACAGCAGCGTGGCGCTGATGGTGAAGTCATGGGCAAAGCGACGCCCGAAACCACCGCCGAGCAAAGTGGTGTGCACCTTGACCTTGTCGGTCGGCACGCCAGCAACTTGCGCCAAGACCTGCTGCGTAGGCCCTTGAGCCTGAGTGCCGACCCAGACGGTGGCCTCGTTCTGGCGCACCCAGGCCGTGCAGTTCAGCGGCTCCATGCAGGCATGGGCCAGGTAGGGCACCTCGTAGGTGGCGCTCAGCTGTTGGCTGGCATTGGCCGCCGCGTCTTTCAGATTGCCCTTGTCCACCGCCACCGCCTGCGCATTGCTGGCGGCGGTCTCGAGCATGCTGCTGACCTTGGCGCTGCTCAGCTCCGCAGCCGCGCCCATGTCCCATTGCACATTCAGGGCTTCGCGGCCTTTCTTGGCGGCCCAGAAGCCACTGGCCAAGACGGCTACGCCTTGCTCCAGCGTGATCACATGCTTGACGCCTTTGACGGCGCGGGCAGCGGCTTCGTCCATGCTCTTGGGCTTCACGCCGGGCGCTGGCGCGCGCGACATCACTGCAGTCAGCATGCCTTCCACATGAGCGTCAATGCCGAACTGGGCGCTGCCATTGACCTTGGCGGCCACGTCCAGGCGGCGCGTCGGTCGGCCCAGGATCTTGAAGTCTTTGTTGGCCTTGAGCGTGGGCTTGCTCGGCACCGCTTGCTTGGAGGCGGCTTCGACCAGGGCGCCATAGCTGAGTTTTTTGCCGTCCGGGGCAATCACCTGGTTGCGCTCGGTGCGCAGTTGCGAGGCATCGATCTTCCAGGCCTCGGCCGCGGCCGCCACCAGCATCTGCCGGGCCGCGGCGCCGGCATTGCGCAGCGGCGTCCAGTGTGCGCGCACCGTGGTGCTGCCGCCGGTGCCTTGCATGCCGAACAGCGGATTGTTGTAGGCCGCATCGGCGGGGGCTTGCTCCACGCCGACCAGGGCCCAGTCGGCGTCCAACTCCTCGGCCACCAACATCGGAATGGCGGTCAGCACCCCCTGGCCCATCTCGGAGGAGCCGCACATCACGGTGACGCGGTTGTCCGGCGTGATGCGCAGCCAGGCATTCGGGCTGAAGGTGTTGGTGGTCTGTGCCTCGGCGCGTTTGGTCGCCAGCGGCAGGGCAAAGGAAATCATCAGGGCGCTGCCAGCGCTGCTCTTGAGGAAGCCGCGGCGGGTGCTGTTCAGGGTGGTGCTGTCCATGATCAAGCGCCTTTCTTCAAGAGGGCCGAGGCGTCGTGAATGGCGGCGCGCACCTGCTGATACGTGCCGCAGCGGCAGATATTGCCGCTCATGGCCGCGTCGATGTCGGCGTCGCTGGGCGACTTCTTGCGGGCCAGCAGCGCGCAAGCGCTCATCACCTGGCCGCTTTGGCAGTAGCCGCACTGCGGCACATCCAGCTTGACCCAAGCGGTCTGCACCGCGCGGCCCGTCTTGCTGGCGCCCACGCCTTCGATGGTGGTGACTTTCTTGCCAACGGCCGCCGACAGCGGCGTGGAGCAAGAGCGCACCGGCTGACCATCCAAATGCACGGTGCAGGCGCCGCACAGTGCCATGCCGCAACCGAACTTGGTGCCGGTCAGCTGCAGGTCTTCACGCAAGGCCCACAGCAGGGGCATATCGGGTTCGGCGTCCACCGAAGCGGGTTTGCCGTTGACGTTCAATTGAATCATGGGTGTGTCCTCGCGAAGGCCTGGAGTCGGGGCAGGGCGGTGCTGGGTTTGCAGCAGCGCCGGCAAGCATACACAGTGGCGCGCCGCCTGTCTTGGGCCGGTCCCGGATCAGGGTTTGTCGCCAGCTGCGAGCTGCTGGCGGCCGTTCAGATAGCTTTGAAAGTCGGCAATCTCTTGGTGATCGGTGACCCGGCCGTTCTCCACGGTCAGGGTCATCACCAGCGGGGTCTTGCTGCGCACCGGCACATGGCCCGGCAGCGAGAAGGACCAGTCCGACTCGCCAATGAACACCGCATGCTGGCCGGCAAAAGTGCTGCGCTCACGCTTGAAGGCATGGGTTTCTACATAGGGGTAGACCTCGCTGAAGTACTTCATCAGCGCCGGTTTGCCCTGCTGGCTCAGGTCACCAAAAACCATCTTCGCCGTGGGGTCGGCAAAGTGAATGTTCTCCGCCATCAGCGGGAACAAGCGCGGCCAGTCGCGGCTCAAGTAGGCCTGCAAATAGCGCTCGGCTACATCGCGGGTCTGCGCCGACAGCGCGTGGTACTGCTGCGCCGGCTCGGCGGGTGCGGCGCCCATGCTGGCTGCGCTGGCTGTGGTGGTGGCCTGTGCATGGGCGCTGCTGCTCAGCAGGTTCAGGCTCAAGGCGAGCAATAAGGGGGTGTAAGAGGCGATTCGGCGCATGGAAGAGGTCCTTGGATGATGGCGTGGCGTCTTTGCCCTTGGGCCCAAACGCGGTCGCGACTTTGGCGTGGAAAGCGCGGGTCTTGGCCCCGCATGGGATGAATTGCCAGGCCGGGGGGATGAGTGCTCGTACCGTGAGCAGTTGATGCCTGGCGCATGGCATACAGTGGCCGCAAGGCGGAGCCAAGAGGGCTGGCCGATCTTTTCGTCGGTCTTGCTTTCGACTGATTCATGCGCGCTCATTTCTCTGATGTTTTGGCCGACCGGGCCGCCGATTCAGCGGGCCCCCGCAGGACCCGCTTGCGCCGCAGCGCTTGGCGCGGCTTGTGGGTGTGCACGGCGGTCTGGCTGCTGTTTTGCCTTTTGCTGGTCTTGGCGCAGACCAATGACGCGGCCAAGCTGGGGCGAACCCAGCTGAGTTTCGGCGTGCTGCTGAAAGACAGCCTGCCGCTCTTTCCGCCCTTTCTCTTGCTGAGCTGGTGCTTGTTCATGCAGGCGCAACGTTGGCCGCGGCTGTGGTCCAGCCCAGCGTCTTTGTTGAAGAACTTTGTCGTCTGCATGTCGGTCTTCATGGTCGTGTGGACTGGCTATGTCAGCGCCATAGACCTGTTGCAAAACGGCAAGCCCCTCAGCCTCTGGTTGCAGCACATCAGCAGCCAGCGCTGGTTCAACCGCTTTTATGACTTCGTGCTGGCCAGCAGTGCCTTTGCGGTCCAGGCCGGCCTGTGTGCGCTGGGTGCCGCAAGAGACCGCGAGATGGATTGGCGGCGCGAGCAGACCGACAACCTGCGCCTGCGCCTGACCTTGCTGCAAGGGCAGCTGGAGCCGCACTTTTTGTTCAATGCCCTCAACAGCATCTCGGCCCTGGTGCGTGGCAGTGACCGCAGCACCGCCTTGTCGGCGCTGAGCCGGGTCAGTGAGCTGCTGCGTTATGCCCTGCGCGCCAGCCGCAGCCATTGGGTCACGGTGCAAGACGAGCTGGACTTTGTTCGCGACTACCTGGTCTTGCAAAGCCTGCGCTTTGGCGATGGCTTGCAAGTGCGCTGGACGCTGCAAGAGGGGCCGGGCGCACCCGCCTGGGCCGAGATCGCCTGCCCGCCGCTGCTCTTCCAGCCCTTGATCGAGAACGCCATACGCCACGGTCTGGAGGCGCATGAAGGCCAGGGTGTGATCGAGTTGAGCCTGTCCTGCCCCGAGCCCGGCCGACTGGTGTTTTTGATTCGCAACCCCTTGCCGGCCGAGACCGCGCGCCAGCCGGGTCATGGCCTGGGCTTGAGCGCTACGCGGCAGCGTCTGAGCATGTTGTATGGCCAGCAGGCTCAGCTGCGCAGCCAAGCGATGGCCCTGCCGGCTTGTTTTGAAACCGAATTGACTCTGCCCTGTCGGGATGCTGTTCATGAAGAAGACTCTGAGCGCGCTGGTCGTTGACGACGAAGCGCTGGCGCGCAGCAATCTGCAATTGGCCCTGGCCGATCACCCCGGCTGGCGCTGTGTGGGTGCCTGTGCGGGCGCGGCCGAGGCGCGCGTGGCACTGGCGCAGCGCGAGGTGGATCTGCTCTTGCTGGATATTCAAATGCCGCGCCAGAACGGCCTGAACTTTGCCGCTGAACTGCAAGCGGCCGCCACCCCGCAAAAGCCCGCGCCCTTGATCGTCTTCGTGACGGCCTTTGATGAGCATGCGCTCAGCGCCTTTGATGTGTTCGCGCTGGACTATCTGCTCAAGCCCTTTGACGACCAGCGCTTCGCGGCCATGCTGGCGCGGGCCGAGCAGGTGCTGGCGCTGAAGCAAAGTGCTGCCCATGCGATGGCCTACGCCACGACCTATGCCGATGCCATGGGTAGCTTTTTGAAAGAGCAAAGCCAGGTGGCGGCCGGCCAGCCTTATCCGGCGCTGGACTTTCTGACGGTGCGCTCGGTGGGCTCGGTCGAGCGGGTTGCCGTTGCCGACATTGAGTGGATCGCTGCCGCCGGCAACTATGTGGAGCTGCATTTGAAAACCGCTTCGGGCAGCAACCCGCGCGTGGTCTTGCACCGCTCCACCTTGAGCGCCTTGGAGTTGCGCCTGCCCTCTCAGCAATTCATGCGGGTGCACCGCACGGCCTTGGTGCGCCCAGCGGCCATGAGCCGCATGGAAGTTACCGGTGACAGCACCTATGAACTCACGCTGACTTCAGGTGACAAGGTGCCGGTCAGCGAACGCTTTGCGAAAGAGGTTCGCGCGGTGTTCAACAAAGCCTGAGGCCGGCCTCGGCGGTGAAGACCTCGACAGGGGCTCATGGCCTTGGGTGAGCTCGCCCTCCGCCCGTGAAAACCCCCTGGCCCTCCAGCACTCCGGTGCTATGGTCGCGAGCTTCGCCTTCCTGCTGTTTGCGCCCAGCGGCCCCTCGCACCCATGACCACTTCCGCACATTTGCTGCCCACCGAGCAGAAAGTACCTCATCCGGCTTTCTTCATGTTTTTGATCGCGCCCTTCGGTGCGGCCACGGGGTTCACCTCGGTCTGCGTGGCCTATCTGCTGGCGCAGGCGCATGTCAGTGCCGAGTTGATTGCCACCATGATCGCCATGAACTACATCCCCCAGACCTGGAAGTTCCTGTGGGCCCCGGTGATCGACCTGACGCTGACGCGCAAGCGCTGGTTTGCCATCGGCATGGTTGGCCTGGTGCTCAGCATGCTGGCGCTGGGCATGCAAGTCATGAGCACCGAAGCCATGCCACGCATCATCGCGCTGGTGGTGACCCTGAGCGCGGCATCCACCGTGGTCGGCATGGCGGTGGATTGCCTGATGGCGCACCAAACGCCCGAGCATGCCAAGGGCCGCGCGGCCGGTTGGTTTCAGGCCGGCAATCTGGGCGGCGGCGGCCTGGGCGGGGGCCTGGCCTTGTGGTTGATTCATTCCGGCGGCCTGAGCGTGCCCGCCGGTACCGCCGTGCTGGCCTCGGTCTGCGCGCTGTGCAGCCTGCCCATCTTCTGGCTGCGAGAGGACCTGTCCCAGGCCATCGTCGGCAGCGTGCGTGAGCGCTTGCGCGAGACCGGGCGTGACCTCTGGAGCGTGGTGCGCTCGCGCCGCGGCGCCCTGGCCATGCTGGTTGTGTTTCTGCCGCTCGGCACCGGCGCGATGAGCAATATGTATGCAATTTTTGCGGACAAGTGGGGCGCCAGCGCCGACACCGTCGCCCTGGTCACAGGCACCATGAGCGGCCTGCTGTCGGCGGCCGGCTGCCTGCTCGGCGGCTATCTGTGCGACCGCATGAACCGCCAACTGGCCTATTGCCTGCTGGGTCTGGGCACCGCCGGCATCAGCGTGGCCATGGCGCTGGCGCCGCAGACCGAGACCCAGTTCATCCTCTGGACCAGCCTTTATGCCTTCGCCAACGGCCTGTGCTACGCCGCCTTTTCGGCCGTCACGCTGGAGGCCATCGGCAAGGGCGCCGCTGCCACCAAGTACAACCTGATGGCTTCGCTGTCCAACACGCCGATCGGTTGGTCAACGGCGGTGTATGGCTATGTTTTCAGCAAATACGGCGCTCATGCCACGCTGCTGACCGAGATGGCCATGACCGTTCCAGCCGTGTTGCTGTTCCTTGCCCTGCTGGGCTGGAGCCGCCGCAGTGATCGACGCCGAGGCCTGCAGTTAGCCTGAGGGAGGTGTGAATGCTGCCCCTGCACCTCAGCAAGGCCTCAGCTTCATCAGTTGTCCTGCCTCATTTCTGCCGTGGAAGTTGATACGGTTTGCGCGTCAGGGCTGGGGATTTCTAACGTCGAAGCTGAGCCGCGAGCGAAGGCAGCGCCCGGAAGGCCAAGAATGAAATGGGGCCCGGACTGGCCAGCCACTGCGAGTCGGTTCGAACGCCGGGTCGGGCATCATCGAGTTACTCTCTTGCGAGCTTGGCGCCGATGGTAAAGGTGCCAACCGAGTATTCCAACGAGTAGGACCGGCCCGTCTAACTGTTGGCTGGCTGCTGGTGAATTCAGGGCCGGGCCTTGCTCTTAGATTTACGACCTGCCTCCGAATTTCGCACACTGCCTCTTCTCTCAGTGGCCGCAGGCGGAACCGGCAGTGCACGGGAGATCGGGTGAGCATCACCTGCGTGGCCGATGACTGCTGCACGAAATGCTCGCATGTCATTCAGAAAGAGCGGAATCCAGAACGGCACTTTGTGACCGTCGACGGTGAGTCGAAGGTGCGGAAGGAAGTAGTACTTCGCCGGCCGTACTTTGGAAACTCCTTCCCAAGGAACTATTTGCCACCGACCAAACGTGTTGAAGGTGCGAATGCCTTCGGCCTGCACTTGAAACCTTACCGCGGCGGTCACGATACCTAAGATGACGGCGCAGAAGGCTGAGATTGCCAAGCTCAAGAGCAGGTGTGGTTTCGTCATGGGCCGATCAACGATCAACGATAGCGCAAACCAGACTAGGAAGACGCTTGCGGTACAGATGGTGGACTGAAGGCGCCAGATCGGGAAAAAGTCGTAGCGAAAGTTTTTCAAAGGCGGAGGACGTGAGTGAGATGGGAATTCGCGGCCTAGCTTGGAAATATGGAGACATCCGTGCCGGATAACTTGGCGGCCTTTCTCCATAACTATTTAGGCGTTATGAGTCATAAAGCGGCTTGCAGCTTGGCTTTGTATGGCATTTTCTGTGTGAAACAACAGCATTAGATAACAGGCAAAACCAGGGTTCATATTTTGAACTGCATTTCTGCTTGGATGGCTTGGTAGCAACCCACATCGGTGTAGTTTCGGCCTGGGGGATGTACATCTGCGGTGAAGCTATCGCGCAGGGGGGCGCAAGGCCCGTTGTCCACAGACATAGCTTCGACCCTCTCGTCGTTGCCGGCGATTTGGCGCGAAGCCTCGTGCCTCAAACTGAAAGAAGGCCGCCAGAGGCGGCCTTGGTCCGACCTCAGCCCGGACGCTTGCAGGCGCCCGGGCCTTCGTCCGGGGTCAAGATGGCCGCAGGGCCATCCTTCGGTCTGGACTCAGAACTTGTGGTCGTATTGGATGCTGAACTTGACGAAGCGGGGTTCGGTGTAGCTGATCACCCGCTCGTAGGTGGGTGACACATTGGTGCCGGTGCCGCCCACGTTATAGGTTTCGTCCACGTTCTGCGCCACTTGCGAGTTGAAGGCGTTGAACACATCCATGCGCAAGGCCAGACCCTTCATCACCGACGGCCGGTAGATCAGGTTCAAGTCCAGACGCTTGTCCCAGGGCAGATTGCCGACCGAGCCGCGCGGTGAGGGTTTGCCGTCGCAGTAGTGATAGGCCGAGCCATTGCCGGAGTTGGGCGTGGTCGGGTAGGAACCGATGCAGCTGCGCGGGCGTCCCGAGGCGAGCAAGGCATTGGCGCCGATCTGCCACTGGTCGTTCAGCTGATAGAAGCCATAGGCCTTGATCGAGTGGGTGCGCTGGTTGGGCAGCGGGCCGTAGGCATGCTCCATCATGTCGGTGTAGTCCCAGGAGCGGGTTTCGCCGATATCGGTCTGGCCCACATCGGACTGTGTCTGCCCCTCGGTATTGCCCTTGTTGCGGCTGTAGGCGTAGCTGACCTTGCCGTACCAACCATCGCTCAAGGGGTGCTCGGCGAACACATCAAAGGCCAGGAAGTCGCGCTGCGGCTTGTCAAAGCCCAGCTCGGCGGCGCTCAGCTTGACCTTGGTGTAGTCCTTGCCGGTGCCGGCAAAGTCCACATTGAAGGTGTTGTCCACGCCTGGGTTGAAGGGGGTGCACAAGAAGCCGGTGCCGTTCGGGCCGCCGATCCAATTGCTGGTGTCGATCTTGTGATCGTCCGCCCATTTTTGAATGGGGCCGGCGCCGCCGCAGTAGTCGTCGATGGTAGAAACCAAACGGCGGTAGGTCAGCTTGCCGCCGGTATTGAAGGACTTGCTCAAGGCCTTTTCAAAGCCCAGCGAAATCTCGTCCTGGCTGTTGGGCTTCATATCGTCAATGATCAGCGTGCGGCGGTCTTTCTTGGAGCCGTCTTCGCCATCGGGGCTGTAGCGCGGGCTGATGTTCTTGCGGCCAATCGGTGAACCATCGGCGTTGATGCCGGTGTAGGTGAAGTACTGCCACATAAAGGTCGAAGGGCCGGCCCCACGCACCGCCAAATGAGTGGGCATCTGCACCGCATAACGGCCCGCGCTGCCGTACAGCTTCAAGCTGGCGTCGCCATTGACGTCCCAAATGGCGGCCAGGCGTGGTGCGATCTGGTTGGGTTGGTCCAGAAACACTTCCTTCTCATTGTTCTTGTTGGTGAAGGATTCGCTGCGCAGGCCCAACGAGATCAGCAGGTTTTTGCTGACCTGGTAGCGGTCTTCCAGGTACCAGGCCGAGGTGTCCGAGTAAGCGTTGGTGACCGATGAGAAATTGAACTCACGCCCGTAATAGCCCTGCAGGCCCAGGCCGCCGCCGCTGGCAATGCTGGTCGATCCGGGCGCGTCACCCGGCACTGCGTTGATGTCGTTGTTCTTGCGGTAGCGATAGATGCCGCCGCCAGGCAAATAGTCGCCGTTGTTCATGGAGCTCAGCTCATTGCGGTCCAGGCCGGCGCGCAACGAGTGCTGGCCAAGGCGGTATTCCACGTCCAGGCGCATCGAACGCGTCTTGTCCACCGCACCGTCGGGTAACTGGTTATTCAGCAGGGGCTGGGGGTTGTTGTAAACCAAGCCGGGTGCGCGGCCGCTGGCGCTGGCGTCCACAAAGTACTGGCTGCCGCCCGGCGTGCCGCCGTATTGGAAGGTGTTGATATGTTCCGAGCGCGTCTGGCCCACCATGGCGGTCAGCGTCAGGTCATTGCTCAGATTGCCGGTGTACTTAAGCATCTGCACATCCGAGCCCACCGGGGTTTGGTTGAACTCATTCTTGTAGTGGTCGCGGAAGTCGGTGTTGGGCTGCGCGCCCTTGCGGCTCAAGGTGGCGTAGTCAAAGCCGCTGACCCGGCGATCGCGCGTCGAGTTGTCGCCAATCAGGGTCAATTCCAGGCGGTGGTCTTCGTGCAGATTCCAGTCGAACTTGGCCAGGTAGCGGGTGGTCTTGTCCTCGCGCTCGGCCCAACCCCATTTATTGCTGGAGACGCTGGAGGTGGGCAGGTCCACCACGCTGGAGTCGGTGCGTTTCTCGTCCGCCGCCAAGAACATGAACAGCCGGTCCTTGATCAGCGGTCCGCCCACATAGGCGCCCATCTCGACCTGGCTTTGGGTATTTTGGTCCTGCAGGCGGTACAGCGTGCCGTCGGTGCCTTCGTTGCCGGGCTTGCCGGTTTTTTGGTAGTAGATATTGCGCGCCTTCGATCGCAGCGCATTGGGCGAGTAGCTGAGCAGGGCGCCGGTCTCCCACTCATTGCTGCCGCTCTTGCTGATGATGTTGACCACGCCGCCCATGGAGCGGCCAAACTCGGCGCCGAAGCCGCCGGTCACCACCTGCATCTGCTCGATGGCGCCAAAGGGCAGCGACGAAGCGCCCAGGCCGGTGTTCGGGTTGGTGACCACCATGCCGTTGATGTAGAAAGAATTCTCCGAGGCCGCGCCGCCGCCCAGGCTGGCTGCGCCGTTGTAGCGGGAGTCGCCGCGCGTCACATTGGGTGCCAGCTGCATCACCGCTTCCACCGACTTTTGCACCGGCAAGATGTCCAGCTGCTTGGCGCCAAAACTCACGCCGTTGTCGGCGGTGGAGACGTCAATCGTCTTGGCGCGGCCGCGTACTTCGACGGTTTCGAGCTTGCTGGCGTCAAGGAAAGACACCTCGTTGCCCTTGCCGACCTGGACCTCGATGCCCTCGCGGCTGCTGACCAGCACGCCGCCCTTGAGTAGGCTGACCCGGTAGACGCCGGCCGGCAGGGACGTGGCTTGAAAGCGGCCTTGTGCGTCGGGCGTCAGATTGCGCTTGAAACCGGTGGCCGGGTTTTCAATCAAGATGCTGCTGTCGGCGGCTTGAGCGTCAAGCCGACCAAAAATGGTGCCGGTGGCATTGGACTGCGCCATCACGGGGGTGCTCAGACTCACGCTCAGAGCGGCGCCTCCGAGCGCCAGCGCCAGGGCGCGGGCAATTGCGGTTTTCTTGTACAAGTCAGTCTCCTCGATGGGGTTGAACCACGCCCATCGGGACGATGGGGCGGATGACTGACTCTAGAAATGAGCGGTGTGCAGCGGCCTGCTCAGGGGACGAAAACCGGGGTCGCCGACACCGAGCGGGCGGGGCTGTTGCAGCTGGGAACAGGCGCCGAAATTCAGGGGTGAATGCACCCCTGAGGCCCACCTAGAACGGTCTGGCCTGGGATGAAACCCCGCTGTGCTGGCGATCTCTGGGCGCGAAGCCCAGGACAGTCGCAGGACCCGTGGCCTCCGGCGACTGAGCTGTACTCAGACCTTGGCGAGCGCGGTGCCGAGGGCGCCGGCTGGTGCTTCGCGCAGGGCGTTGATCAGGGCTTGCAAGCGCGCGTGCTGCTCGGCGCTGAGCTGGCCTTGGCGCAAGGCGGCAACGAACCAAGCGGCTTGCTGGGCGGGGCCTTGCTCGCTGCTGCCTCGGCCTTCCATTGCATCCTTCAGCGCCTTGAGCTTGAGCTGGCGGCGCGCGGCCATCAGTTCGGGCGAGCTGTCCAGGTCCAATGCGGCTTCGAGTTGCAGCAAGACTTCATCAAAGGCCGCGTCGGCCGGGCCGGATTGGCGTTGGTTCAAGGCCTGCTCCCAAGCAGCGGGCAGGGCGCCGGCTTGTGCCCACTGCGTGGCGAAGCTGGCCTCATCCAGGGCAGCAGGGTTTTGCTCGCGCGACAGGCACAGCGACCACTTCTTGGCCAAGGTCTCGCACTGCGCCTGCCATTGCAGCTGGCTGCGGCCTTGGAGGATCTGCAGCGCTGCTTGATGGGCGGCCTGCAAGCGCGTGTTCAGTGCGGCCTCGGTGGCGCGTGGCAGTTCACCGCCTTGGCGCCAGCCGCGATCCACCTCGGCCAGGGTGCGTCGAATTTCGGCGTCAGGGGTTTCCAGGGTCAGCGCGGTCAGCTGCGCCAACAGTGCTTCATAGCCGGCCACGCTGGCCGAGATGGCTTCGTCGCGGGCATTGAAGGCGGCTTCGCGTTGAGCAAAGACGGCGTCGGTAGCCGTCTTGAAGCGGGCCCACAAGCTGTTTTCTGCGGCGCGGGCCAGCGGCAGGCTGCGTGCTTGCGCTTGCCACTGGGCTTGCAAGTCGCGCACCCGTTGGGTGGCGTCGCGCTGCTGCGGCTGCGCCGCGATGTCGCGGGCCAGAGTCTCGGCGGCGGCAATCAGTTGCTCGCGTTGCGCTTCGGCGCGGGCGCGGGCTTGCTGCAAGGGCTGCTCGATGCGCTCCAGCAAGCTGCGCTGGCGCTGCAGCAAGTCGCTTTGCGCTGCATGCGGCACCGTGTGCTCCACCGGGCCGAGCTGGCGCCAGGCCGTTTGGAACTGGCTCAAGAGGCGCAGCTGCTCTTTCCAATGGGCGCTGGCTTCTTCAGCGGCCAAGGCAGCTGTGGCTTCGCCACTAAGCACCGCTGCGTTTTGCAGTTCGCTGAGCAAGACTTCGCGGGCGGCCAAATTGCTCTCGCGTGCGGCGCGCATCTCGGCCACTTGGGCTGCGATGGGGCGATGGGCGATTTGCAGCGCTGCGTCGAAGCGCGCCCACAGGGCCTGACCGGCGCCGCCGCTGAGGCGCTCGACCTCTTTCCAGCGTTGGCGCAGCGATTGGATGGCTTCGCGGTGGGCTTTCAGGTTCAGCTTGGGGGCTGCCGGGGCAGCGGGTGTTGCTTCGGCGACGTTGTCCGTCGGGTTGCTTGGGCTACTGGTTTGCGCGGCTTCAGTCTCGGCCTTGGGCGCTTCCGCAACTGCTACTGCTTCAGCAGGCTGCGGTGTGGCTTGGGCTAGTTGCTCGGCCTCGGCGACCAGGGCATCAAGCGCGCGGGCGCCGCCCCAGTGTTCCCAGTCGCGCAGGCGCATGCGCTCGGCGTGCAGCGGCTGCAGGCGGCCGCGCAGGGCATCGCTCAAGCTCTTGGCGGCGAAGCTCTCCGTCAGCGTGTCAACGGCTTGCAGCTGGCGCAGCATCTCGCTGCTCAGGCCTTCGCTGGCGGCGGCTTCGGCGGCTTGCAGCAAGACTTCGAGTTGCTGCAACTGCTCTGCGCTGGCATCGGGCAGGCTGGGCCGGCGCTTTTCCTCGGGCTTGCTTTTCTTCTTCTCAGCCTTGGGGGTTGCGGCTTCAGCGGCATCCTGCTTGGCTTGGCCTGCTTGGGTACGCTTCCATGCTGCAAATTGCAGTTGCAGCGCTTGCTCCCAGGCGGCCTGGGCCAAGGCGGGCAGCGCCTGCCATTGCTGAACCGCTTGCTCGAAAGCCTGGCGGGCAGCGTTCACTTCAGGCGGCGTAGCTTCAGTGGCTTCGGCCGCGGCTTCAGATTCGGTCGGTGCGGCGGCGGTCTGAGCGGGCGCTGCGGGCACAGCCGGCAAGGCGCGGCAATGTGCCAGCAAACTCAGCTTGGCCAAGAGCGACTCGGTCTGGCCCAAGGCCGCATCGATGCGCTGGGCGAGCGCTTGGCTTTGGGGCAGCTGGGGCTGGGCTGTCTGCAGCGCCTGCAGGGCGGGGATCAAGCCGTCCAGGGCTTCAACTTGGGCTTCGCTCGCTGCGATCATGCAGCGGGCTTGCCAGTCGCTCAGGGCCTGTTCGGCGTCTTGGCTCCAGCGCTGCAGGGCTTGCTCTTGCTCGCTGCGCTCGCGCAGGCTTTGGTTCAGCGCGGCGCTCAAGCGGCTGAAGGTCTCAATCTGTTCAGGCGCGAGCAGTGCAGCGTCCAGCGCTTGCCATTCGCGGTCCAGACTGATCAGGCGATTGACCGGCAGCTCGGCGTCCGCCTGCAAGGCCTGGGCGCTTGCGATCAGGGCCTGCGCCTGGCTGCGGGCCACTCGCCTTGCCACGGCCGCTTCCAGCTTTTGCTTGGCTAGACGCTGCACCCGGCGGTCGTGTTTGCGGAACTCGCGTTCGGCCTGCTTGAGGCTTTCTTCGCTGCTCAGGGCCTCAATCGCGGCCAGCTTGATGTCCAAGAGGGGCGTGGCCTGGGCCAGGGCCAGCAGCGCCGCTTCGTCGCCGAGTGCGGCTTGCAGACGTGGCGCCCATTGCGACTTGGCATCCTCCACTTCGCGCGCTTTTTGCGCGGACTTTTGAGCTTGCGTTTCTTGCGCGAGCTCGGCAGCCTTGGCTTTTTGCTCTTGGGCGGCAGCGTGTGCAGACGGGGCAGCGGACGCGCTCTTGCGTCCAAATTTCTTGAAGATCCAGCTCAGCATGGGCGTGCGGCCTGGGCCGCGATTCGGTTGGGGGTTGTTCGACTTGGCAAGGCGCTTGCGTCGCGCGGCGCCGCCCGCAGTGTAGGCGGCCACCCATCACTGTAAACTTATACAGGTATGGACTCGTCTCAAACCCTCAGCCCCACACGGGCCCAGCTCTCGCGCCTGATGAAGATCTGGCGCTCTGCGGGCTGGCCCTGTCATGACGGTTTGGAGCTGGATTTGATCGCCGCCGGTTGGGTGGAGCCTGTGTCGGCTGCCACGAGTGGCCTGCACAGCTTAAGACTGAGCACCAGCGGCATTCAAGTTTTGGCTGCGGCCCGGCGCCGCAATCTGCGCGCGGCCAGCGCCCATGATCAATTGGCGGAGCGGGTGGTGCGCAGCCTGCAGCAGAACGGGCGGGTGGTCTGGCGTGAGTTGTCGCTGCGGGCTCAAGTCTCACCAGCAGCAGGGGACACCACCGCTGCCGGGCTTGCCTCTGATGGGCTCGCGCCGCCGGAGTTGCCGGGCTTCTTGGCTGAAGCCTCCGCTGCGCCCGATCCCACGCCTGCGCCTCAAGCCAGCGGCGCTAAAGCGGTCTGGCGCATGGCGCGGCCGGATGTGTTCTCGGTGCGCAATACCTCGGTGCAGGCCTATCTGCAACCGGTGGTGCATGAGGTCAAGGTCAGCCGGGCCGATCTCTTGTCGGACCTGCGCCATGTGGCCAAGCGCGAGTCATATCAGTGGCTGTGCAGCGAGTGCTTTTATGTGTTCCCGGTCGGCATCGCCGAGCCGCAAGAGATTCCCGAGGACTTTGGCATTTGGGTCTTGCACGGTGACGTCGCGGACGGCCGGCTGGAACTGCTGCGCCCGGCCCGGCATCGGTCTTGCGAGCTGCCGTTTGCGGTCTGGATGGCCTTGGCCAAAGCGCATCCGGCGCCAGGCCCGGAGGAGTCGGCGCAAGCGCAGCTGGGCGGCGAGGCGGAAATGCTTTTGCCTGATGTGCCTGATTTGCCTGATCTGCCCGAGCCACTGTGAACGCCAAGCCGCAGTACACAGTCGCGGTGCGGGCGCTGTGCGAGTTCGCCGCCAAGTCGGGCGATCTGGACCTGCGCTTCACACCGGCGCCCAGCAGCCAAGAAGGCATCGCCGGCCATGCGCTGGTGGCGAGCCGGCGCGGCGCCGACTATCGCGCCGAGCTGAGCTTGAGCGGCCAATACCAAGGGCTCTTGGTGCGGGGGCGAGCCGATGGCTACGACCCCGGCCGCAAGCGCTTGGAGGAAGTCAAAACCCATCGCGTCGCGCTCGCCCGCATGCCGGCCAATCACCGCGCCCTGCATTGGGCGCAGCTGAAGGTCTACGGCGCGCTACTGTGCGCCAGCGAGGGCTTGACTGAACTGGACTTGGCGCTGGTGTACTTTGATGTCGTCAGTGAGCAAGAAACGGTGCTTTGCGAGCGGCACAGCGCGGCGGAGCTGCAAATGTTTTTTGAGCAGCTGTGTGAGCGCTTCCAGGGCTGGGCCGAGCGTGAGCTGGATCACCGGGCGGCACGCGACCAAGCCTTGAATACGCTGCGTTTTCCGCATGCCGACTTTCGTCAGGGCCAGCGGCCCTTGGCGGAGTCGGTTTACAAGGCGGCGGTTTCTGGCCGATGTCTCTTGGCGCAAGCTCCCACCGGCATTGGCAAAACCGTGGGCACGATTTTTCCGCTGCTGAAGGCCAGCCCGGGCCAGCGCCTGGACAAGGTGTTTTTCCTGGCGGCCAAGACCTCGGGGCGGGCCATGGCCTTGGAGGCCTTGAACAAAATCTCTCGAGCCGCACCCGAGGCGCCGCCGCTGCGGGTGCTGGAGTTGGTGGCGCGTGACAAGGCTTGCGAACACCCCGACAAAGCCTGCCACGGCGAATCCTGCCCGCTGGCTCAGGGCTTTTATGAGCGATTGCCGGCGGCTCGTTTGGCGGCGGTGTCGCAGCCATCGGGCACGCTGCTGGACAAAGCCGCGCTGCGCGCGCTGGCCTTGCAGCATCAGGTCTGCCCCTATTACCTGAGCCAGGAGCTGGTGCGCTGGGCCGATGTGGTGGTGGGCGACTACAACTACTTTTTTGACCTCAGTGCCATGTTGCACGGCATGAGCCAAGAGGCAGGCTGGCGTGTGGCGCTTTTGGTGGATGAGGCGCACAACCTGGTGGAGCGCGGCCGCAAGATGTACAGCGCCGAGCTGCAGCAAGCCAAGCTGCGCGCCTTGAAGCTGGATGCGCCGGCCGTTCTGAAAAAACCACTCGACAAGCTGCAGCGCACATGGGCAGCCTTGAACAAAGAAGCGGGCGAGGCGCAGCGCGAGTACGCGGTTTTGGAAGCCTTGCCGGCCAAACTGCTGACGGCGCTGCAACTGGCCAGTGCCGCCATCACCGAGTACATGAGCGAGCACCCCACCGAAAGGGATGTGGCCCTGCAAGACTTCTATTTCGAAGCCCTGCACTTCACCCGCTTGGCCGAGCTGTTTGGCCCGCATTCGCTGTGCGACTGGCAGCTCAGCAGCCAGGGCTTGGCCAAGACTTCGTCCACCCTGTGCATCCGCAATGTGCTGCCGGCCGAGTTCCTGAAGCCGCGCCTGCAAGCCGCGCACACCGCCGTCTTGTTCTCGGCCACGCTGCAGCCTTTTGCCTACTTCGCCGACCTCTTGGGCCTGCCCGAGCGCAGCGCCTGGCTGGAAGTGGAGGCGCCCTTCAGTGCCGAACAACTGCAGGTGCGGGTGGCGCAGCAGGTGTCCACCCGCTATCAGCATCGCCGCGCCTCCTTGCCGGCCTTGGTGGCTTTGATGGGGCAGCAGTTTCAGCAGGCCCCGGGCAACTATCTGGCTTTCTTCAGCAGTCACGACTATTTGAACGAAGCGGCGGATTTGTTCGAGCGCGAGTTCCCAGCCATCACGATCTGGCGCCAGCAGCGGCGCATGGCCGAATCGGCCCAGGCCGAGTTTTTGGCTCGCCTGACCGAGAGCAGCCAGGGCATTGGCTTTGTGGTGCTGGGCGGTTCTTTCTCGGAAGGCGTGGACCTGCCGGGCAAGCGTTTGATCGGCGCCTTCATTGCCACCTTGGGGCTGCCGCAGCTGAACCCGGTCAATGAGCAGATTCGGATGCGCTTGGATCAATTATTAGGTCAAGGCTATGACTACGCCTACCTGTATCCGGGCCTGCAAAAAGTGGTGCAGGCCGCAGGTCGGGTGATTCGCACTGTCAGCGACGCTGGCGTGGTGGTCTTGATGGACGACCGCTATGCGCAGCCCGAGATCCAGGCCTTGCTGCCGCGTTGGTGGCGAATAGAGCGTCCGAGTTGAACTGGCGCGACGCGCTCAATACAGATCAATCTCAATGCGGCGGGTTTCGATGGGCTCGCGCTCCCAGCGTCGCTTGTATTGAAACTCCAAAACATAACGGCCAGCCTGCTTGGCCTGGACTTGAAAAACTTGCTGGCCGCCGTCCCCGGGGCTGGGGTCGGCGGCTTGTTCCATGGCGAGTTCGGTCAGCCGCAGGCCCGCCGGCGCGGTCAGCGGTTCCCAAAGATAGCCGGTGCTGGGCGCGGAGCCCAGCTTCAACTCGAAGGGCTTTCCGGCTTCAAACTTCAGGCGCATAGCGGGCGGGCAAAGCGTTCAGGCATACCACTTGTGATACATGGCCGAGTCGGTGCCCTCGACAAAGCAGTCCAGCCGGCCAGCGGCCCAGGAACTGACGCCGACGCCTGAGCTCAGGATGCCGCCCAGGTCTTCTTCGCCGCTCCAACTGCTGCCGTCCCACCATTTGTGCATCATGTGCGAGGTGGCGCCGGCGTAGAACACATCGATGCGGTTGGGCCCCCAGGACTCCGCAGCCGGCTCGGCAGAGACGTAGCCGCCCAGGCTCTCCCAGCCGCTCCAGGCACCGTTCCACCACTTGTGATACAGCTTGCTGTCGGTGCCTTTGACGAAGCAATCGAGCCGGTTGGCGGCCCAGCTGGATACTGCCGGACCCGAGGCCAAGACGCCGCCGAGGTTCTCCCAGCCGCCCCAGTGAGCGCCGTCCCACCACATGTGATACATCGCGGAGTCAAGCCCTCGGCCGAAGATGTCGATGCGATTCGGGCCCCATGAAACCGCGCAAGGCTCGGAGGAGAACTGGCCGCCCAGCGACTCCCACGCGCTCCAGCCGCCCTGGAACCACTTGTGATACATGCGGTGATCCAGGCCCACGGCGAAGATGTCGAGCCGGCCATTGCCCCAGGAGCAGATTGCCGGTGCACCCTGAATGCCGCCGCCCAAGTTCTCCCAGCCCTGCCAGCTGCTGCCGTCCCACCAGCGGTGGTGAACCGCCGAATCGGTGCCGCGTGCCACCACATCGATGCGATTTGCTGCCCAGGAGGTGGCGCTGGGCCGCGAGGTGATGATGCCGCCGAGGTTCTCATAGCCATGCCAACCCACTTGAGGTGGCGGCAAGACCACGCCTTGAGCGGTGGCAAAGGGGTAGGCGTCGAATTTGCATTCGCCGTAGCCAATCTTGAAATAGCCGGCCATGCCAAAACTCTCGGACCAGGAGTTTTTGCAGATCCAGCATTGCTCGGCTTCGGAATAACCAATCACTTCGACGCAGTGGCCGCCCCGATAGACGCCCGAGACATGGTGATAGACCCCGCTGCCATAGGAAAAGAAGTCGTCGTAGACATCAAAGGAGGCCGAGCAGGGGCCGACATTGCTGAGGTAGTTTTTGCGGTCAACGATGCTGCTCAGCAGGCCGTGCGAGTTGATCTTGATGGCCGAGGCTGCGCGGTTCGGGATGGTGCCGGCATGCGGTATCCAATAGTGCGGCTCGGCCGGGCTGCTTTGCGGCGGATTCTCAAAGGCGGCCATATAAGGGAAAAGCGCATCTGGCACCACGCCACGCACCTTGATCTGTTCCAGGCAGTCATTGGCATTCCAGCCACTGCAACTGGCGCCGTGCGAAGAGCCAAAATGGGCATCGGCCTCCGAGAGATTCAGCAACTGCCCTTTCTCGATCGAGGCCATGGACTCCACCAAGGCGGTGCAGCAAAAGGAGACGCATGAGCCGCAGTTCTTTTGATCCTTCACCGAGGTGACGTGATTGCCATTGCGGTTGCGCCAATCGACGGCCGGCGCGAAGGCCGGGGCGGCCTTGCTCTGCACCGCAGGCGCTGCGGCGGCATCGATGTACTCCTTGGTGAAGATCACGCCGAGCAGGGCCATCTTCTGGCTGTCTGTGAGCAGAGATTGCGGGGTTTGTCGGGCCGTCCAGCGAGCCTTGGCTCGGCTCAAGTCTTGGCTGAGGGCGCTGATATCGAGGTTGGGCATTGCATGACTCCCGTGTTGACGATGAGGGGTCGGAGCGAACGCGCATGCCTTGCTTCGAGGTCTACCGCACGGGCTCCGACTCGTTCACACTAGGCGCTGCCGGCAGGGATTGATATGCCGCCCCCCTAGCTTGGCCCCATGTTTCGGAGTCCCTATGGATGCCAATAGTTCTTTCTACCTATGGTTGAGCCGGCACGCGGTCGCTTGCTTCGCGCTGCTGATGCTCAGCTTCATCGTGTTCGGTGCTTTGTCGCTGGACCTGATCCGTTTGTTTGGCGCCAATGCATCTTTCTTGCTTGCGCATGGATGGGCTGCGGTGGTGGAGGGCGGAGTACGTCAGTTTTTAGAGTTAGTGCTCAGCGCCACGCTGGCGATGGCCGCCTATCTTTTGTTCAAGCTCTGCGAGCATGCGCTGGTGCACCGGCTGATGCGGCGCTGAGCTGGGTGGCTCGATTCGTTTGACTGCGGCTCAAAGCCGGGCCATGGCCTCGCTCAGCTCATCACGCAGCCGGCGCAACTTCAGCAGCTCTTGCTCCGGTGCTTGCAGGGCCGGCCAAAGCAGGGCGACCAAGTCGCGTGCGGCGGTGTCGATCTCGATCTGCCGGCCGGCGATGATGACCTCCCACAGCATGTGCTCCATCGGCCCGAAGACCAGGGAGCGCAAAAGGCGCAGCGGGATGTCGCTGCGCACCTCGCCGCTGGCTTGGCCGCGCGCCAGCAAGTCCATCAGCGGCGCGGTGTAGCGGCGCTGCAGTTCGACAAAGGCGTCGCCAAACTCCTGCCCTTTGGTGCGGCCCTCGGACAAGACCAGGGCGCACAAGCCGGTGCCTTGGATCAAGAACAGGCGCAAATGGGTGTGAACCATGAACTCCAGCTGCACCCGCACCGGCGCCTCGCGCGGCAGGCCGGCTTCGATGGCTTCGATGATCTCGTCGTACCAGTCGCCAATGACCCGCATGCACAGCTCGCGCTTGCCGCGAAAGTAGGTGAAGACGGTGGCTTCGGAGATGCCTAGTTGCTTGGCGATCTCGGTGGTGGTGGCGTGTTCATAGCCGCGCTGGGCAAAGACCTCGCGGCTCACCCGCAAGATGTCGCGCACCCGCTGCTCCGCCTTGGCGCCGGCGGGCGCGCGGCGTTGAGTGGCGGGGGAGGACGGCAGGGATGGCGGCTTGGGCGGTGTCACCGGGTGGATTTTGCGCAAAAATTGAGTAAAGCTCAAGTCTGGCTTGCAACATTGTCGCTGCTGGCCTATTCTTCGGCCTTCGCGCGAAGACAGAAGCCGATAAATTGAGTGCGTCGATCAATATGTGAGCCGCACTCATGCAAAATCCGGTGCAGCGATTTTTGGAGACACCATGCCCGCCCTCAGCAGCAAACTGAATGCCCGTTCCGCCGATTTCAAGGCCAACGCAGAGGCCATGCGCGGCCTGCTGGATGACTTGAATAGCCGCTTGGAAAAAATTGCCCAGGGCGGCGGCGAGGCGGCACGCGCCAAGCACACCGCGCGCGGCAAGCTACTGCCACGTGATCGGGTCGAGATGCTGCTGGACCCCGGCACGCCGTTTTTGGAGTTGGCACCGCTGGCGGGCTTGAATTTGTATGACAACGCTGCGCCTGGCGGCGGCATGATCGCGGGCATTGGCCGCGTCTCCGGCGTGGACTGCATGATCGTCTGCAATGACGCCACGGTGAAGGGCGGCACCTACTACCCCATCACCGTCAAAAAGCATCTGCGCGCGCAAGAGATCGCTCAGCAAAACCGCCTGCCCTGTGTGTACTTGGTGGACTCGGGCGGCGCCAATCTGCCCAATCAAGACGATGTGTTCCCGGACCGCGATCACTTCGGCCGCATCTTCTTCAACCAAGCCAATCTGTCCGCTGCCGGCATCCCGCAAATCGCGGTGGTGATGGGCTCTTGCACCGCAGGCGGTGCCTATGTGCCGGCCATGAGCGACGAGACCATCATCGTCAAGAACCAAGGCACCATCTTCCTGGGCGGCCCGCCCTTGGTGAAGGCCGCCACCGGCGAGGTGGTGACGGCGGAAGACCTGGGCGGCGGCGATGTGCACACGCGGCTTTCTGGCGTGGCCGACCATTTGGCGAACAATGACACCCATGCGCTGGCGATTGCCCGCCAATCGGTGGCCGGCTTGAACTGGCGCAAGGACTCGCAGTTGCTGCTGCAAGCGCCGCGCGAGCCTTTGTTCGACGCGAGCGAATTGCACGGCGTGATCCCCACCGATACCCGCAAGCCTTTCGATGTGCGCGAGGTCATCGCCCGCGTGGTGGACGGCTCCGAGTTCGAAGAATTCAAGGCCCGCTACGGCGCCACCCTGGTCTGCGGTTTCGCGCACATCGAAGGCATGCCCGTCGGCATCGTCGCCAACAACGGCATCTTGTTCGCCGAGAGTGCCAACAAGGGCGCGCACTTCATCGAGCTGTGCTGCCAGCGCAAGATCCCCTTGGTCTTCTTGCAGAACATCACCGGTTTCATGGTGGGCCGCAAGTACGAGAACGAGGGCATTGCCCGCGCCGGCGCCAAGATGGTGACGGCCGTGGCCTGTGCCCAGGTGCCCAAGTTCACCATCATCATCGGAGGCAGTTTTGGCGCCGGCAACTACGGCATGTGCGGTCGCGCCTTCAGCCCGCGCTTCTTGTGGATGTGGCCGAATGCGCGCATCTCGGTGATGGGCGGCGAGCAAGCGGCCAGCGTGCTGGCCACCGTCAAGCGTGACGGTATCGAAGGCAAGGGCGGCGCCTGGAGTGCCGAGGAAGAAGAAGCCTTCAAGGCGCCGATCCGCCAGCAGTACGAAGACCAAGGTCACCCCTACTACGCCAGCGCACGGCTGTGGGATGACGGCGTGATCGACCCCGCTGACACCCGCCGCGTCTTGGCCCTGGGCCTGTCGGCCGCCTTGAATGCGCCGATTCCGGACACCAAGTTTGGTGTCTTCCGGATGTGAGTCTGGGTCGAATCTGATGACCGAACTGCGCGCCCTGCGTCCCGAGGATTCGCTCGAGGAACTGACCGATTTGCTGCACGCGGCGTATGCCAGCCTCGGCGTGCAAGGCTGGAACTTCACTGCGGTGGACCAACCGGTGGAATTGACCGCCAAGCGGGTCAGCAGTGGCAACTGCATCGTCGCCGAGGAGGGTGGACGCCTGGTGGGCACGGTGATGGTGCGGCCTTGCTATCGGCCGGAGCGCGATGCCTGGGCGCTGAACACGCCTTGGTACTTGCGGGCTGACACCGCCATCTTGTCGCAGTTCGCGGTGCATCCCGATTGCCAAGGCCAAGGTCTGGGCGAGCGTTTGATGGATGCGGCCGAAGCCTGGGCTTCGAAGCAGGGCTTTGCTCACATCGCCCTGGACACCGCCAAGCCCGCCGTCCATTTGCAGGCCCGCTACGCCAAGCGCGGCTACAACCCAGTGGGCGAGGTGCAATGGGACGGCAAGACTTATTCCAGCGTTCTGATGGTGAAAGACCTCAGCCCCACTGCAGCCTTGCTGGAAGGGGCTGATCGATGAGTCGCGGCTTGCGTTTGGGCTGTATTGCGTGGGTCTTGGCGGGTCTGAGTCTCACGGCTGCCGCGAAGTTGCGCGAGCAGGAGCAAGACCTGCCGGTTCGCGTCAGTGACCGCTTTGGCAAAGTGATCGAGCAGACCATTCGTTTGACGGTGTTCGTCGATGACAGCACGCCGCAGCCGCGGCCGATATTGGTCTTGAACCATGGCCGTGCCACCGAAGCCGAGGCTCGCGCCGCGCTGGGGCGAGCTCGTTTTGTCGAGGCTTCGCGCTGGTTTGCGGCCCGAGGTTTTGCGGTGGCGCTGCCGACACGCGTCGGTTACGGCGTCAGCGGCGGTGAAGACGTGGAAGACAGTGGCGACTGCAGTCGCAAAAACTACCGCCCCACTTTTGACGCCGCGGCCGAACAGGTGCAGGCCACGCTGGCTTGGATGCAAACCCAGCCCGACACCTTGAAGGACCGCAGCGTGGTGATGGGGCAGTCTTTCGGTGGCGCCACCTCGATCGCCGTGGCCGCACGCAACCCTGAGGGTGTGGTGGCGGCCATCAATTTCGCCGGCGGCGGTGGAGGCAATCCCAAGACCCATGCGCAAGAGCCTTGCTCGCCGGTGCTGCTCAGCCGTGTCTTGTCCGCCTATGGCCAAACGGCACGAGTGCCCATGCTCTGGGTCTATACCGAGAACGACCAGTTCTTTGGCCCGCGCTATCCCCGGCAATGGGCCGAGGGCTTCGCGGCTGCTGGCGGCCGTGTGGAATTCAAACAGTTCGGCCCGCATGGCGAAGACGGTCATTTGCTGTTCAGCCGCTTTCCGGCGGTATGGCAGCCGGTGGTGGCCGACTTCTTGCGCCGCCAGGGCTTTACCGATTTCAAGGATTGAGAGGACGTGATGGTGCAAAACAGCAGCTTGAAGATTGAACGCGCGGGCTTTGTCGCCACCGTCACCCTCAATCGCCCTGAAGTGCGCAACGCCTTCAATGAGTCGGTGATTGCCGAGTTGACCGAGGCTTTCAAAACATTGGGGCAAGACCCCAGCTTGCGCTCCATCGTGCTGGCCGCTGAAGGCAAGGCTTTTTGCGCTGGCGCCGATCTCAACTGGATGAAAGCCATGGCCGGCTATTCATGGGATGAGAACCATGCCGACGCCTCGCGCCTGGCCGAGATGCTGTGGACGATCTACAGCTGCCCGGTGCCGGTGATCGCGCGGGTGCAGGGCGATGTCTACGCCGGTGGCGTGGGCCTGGTGTCGGTCTGCGATGTGGTGGTGGCGGTGGATGCGGCGGGCTTTTGCCTGTCGGAGGCCAAGCTGGGCTTGCTGCCCGCCACCATCGGGCCTTATGTGGTGCGCGCGCTGGGCGAGCAGGCCTCGCGCCGCTACTTCGTCACCGCTGAGCGATTCAGTGCCAACGAGGCGCATCGCCTGGGCTTGGTGCATGAGTTGGCTACGGCCGAGACCCTGGACGGCAAGGTGGCGGCGCTGGTGGAGGCCCTCTGCGCCAACGGCCCGGCGGCGGTGCGCGCCTGCAAGCGCCTGGTGCAGGATGTGGCACACGCGACAATCACGCCTTCGCTGCGAGATGACACCGCGCGCCGCATTGCTGACATCCGTGCCAGCGAAGAGGGCCGCGAAGGTGTGCAGAGCTTTTTGAACAAGAGTCGGCCGTCCTGGTTGGCTTGAAGTTTTGATTCGGTCCTTGTCGATGAATTCCAGCAGTACCCAAGCCGATTGGCAGCGCCGCAGCCGCGCCGCCGTTTGGCACCCTTGCACCCAGATGGCACGCGCCGAAGTCGTGCCGCCGCTGCCGATCGCGCGGGGCGCCGGCCCTTGGCTCTATGACTATGAAGGCCGCCGCTACTTCGATGCCAACAGCTCCTGGTGGGTCAATCTGTTTGGCCACGCCGATGCTGGCATCAATGCCGCCATCAAGCAGCAGCTCGACACCTTGCCGCATGTGATGCTGGCTGGCTGCACCCATGCGCCTGCGGTGCGACTGGCCGAGCGCCTGAGTGCGCGCACCGGTGGTGTGGATGGCCATGCTTTGGGTCATGTGTTTTTCGGCAGCGACGGCGCCAGCGCGGTCGAGATCGCGCTGAAGCAGAGCTTCCATAGCTGGCGCAACCTTGGCCGCGCCGAGAAGCGCGAGTTCGTCTGCCTGAAGAACGGTTATCACGGCGAGACCATCGGCGCCTTGGCCGTCACCGACGTCAAGGTCTTCCGCGATGCCTATGACCCGCTCTTGATGCAGGCGCACATCGTCGAGTCGCCCGACGCCCGCCTAGGCAATGAGGTTCAGGCCCTGGCGGCGATGCGCGCGCTGCTGAGCTCGCGCGCCAGCCAGATCGCCGCCGTCATCATCGAGCCGCTGGTGCAAGGCGCCGCCGGCATGGTGATGTACGGCGCTGACTACTTGCGCGGCCTGCGTGCCTTGTGCAACGAGTTCGAAGTGCATCTGATCGTTGATGAGATCGCCATGGGTTGTGGCCGTACCGGCACCTTTTTCGCCTGGGAACATGCCGCGCCCAAGACGAAGTCGGAATGGCCGGACTTCATCACCCTGTCCAAGGGCATCACCGGCGGCACCATGCCGCTGTCCCTGGTGCTGACGACCGAGGCGGTCTATCTAGCCTTCTGGAGCGAAGACGTCACTCGCGGCTTTTTGCATTCGCATTCCTACACCGGCAATGCCCTGGCCTGCGCGGCGGCGAATGCGGTGTTGGACCGATTTGACGCGGGCCAGCTGCAAGCCAATGCAGGCCAAGCCGAATTGTTGAAGGCTGCTTTTGCACCCCTGGCCGCGCACCCCCGCGTGGCGCATCTGCGTCAACTCGGTATGGTCTTGGCCTTTGATGTGATGGAGCCCGGCTTGCGCTTTGCCGAGCGTTTCCATCTGGCGGCGCGCGCGCATGAGCTGCTGATCCGCCCCATCGGCAACACGGTCTACCTGATGCCGCCCTATGTGATCGATGCCGAGTCGGCGGCGTTCTTGTCGCAAGCCGTCACCCGCACGCTCGACGAGGTGCTGGCGCAAGCGCCGGATTCAAGCAGCAAGGATCAACCCCATGTTGCTTGATCACTTGAACGAAAAGTTGCGCGCCATCGAGGCGCAAAGCCTGACCCGCTTTTTGCGTCAGGCCGAGAGCCCGACCGCGCCGCGTCAGCAAGTGCGGGGCGCCGACGGACGCAGCCGCGAGCTGCTGATGTTCTGCTCGAACGACTACCTGGGCCTGGCCGCCGAGCCCAAGATCACCGAGGCCTTGATCGAAGGCGCGATGATTTACGGCGGCGGCTCCGGCGCCTCGCCCTTGGTCAGCGGCCATAGCCGCGCGCATGAGCAGGTGACCGAAACCTTGGCGGCCTGGTTGGCGCCGCACATCCCCGAGGCGCGGGCGCTGGGTTTTTGCACCGGCTATATGGCCAATCTGGCCGTGGTCACCGCCTTGGGCGACGAGGGCGCGGAAATCTTCTCAGAAGCCTGGAACCATGCCTCGCTGATCGACGGCGCTCGCCTGGCTCGCGCTGAGGTGAAGCGTTATGCCCACGCCGATGTGGCAGGCCTGCGAGAGCTGCTTTCGGCCAGCACGGCCAAGATCAAACTGATCGTCACCGATGCGGTCTTCAGCATGGACGGCGATCTGGCGCCGCTGCCGGCTCTGCTGGCGCTGGCCGAAGAATTCGATGCTTGGTTGATCGTTGACGATGCGCACGGCTTTGGCGTCTTGGGCGAGAAGGGTCGCGGTTCGCTGGAGCATTTCGGTCTGCGCAGCGAGCGCCTGATTTTGGTCGGCACCCTGGGCAAGGCCGCCGGTCTGGCCGGGGCCTTTGTGGTGGCCCATGCCACCGTCACCCAGTACCTGCTGCAGGCCGCGCGCAATTACATCTTCTCCACCGCCTCGCCGCCCGCCGTTGAGCATGCGCTGCTGAGCAGCTTTGCCTTGATCGAAGGGGAGCTGGGACAGGCGCGCCGCGCCAATCTGCGCCGCTTGCAAGCCCAGCTGCGCGCAGGCGTTGAAGTGCTTCTGCAGCGGCATCCAAGCCTGGGCTGGCGTTTGCCGCCGTCCGACACGCCGGTGCAGCCGCTCATCATTGGCGGCAATGCCGAGGTCATGGCGCTGGCCGCAAGGCTGGAGTCCGAAGGCATTCGCGTGCCCGGCATCCGCCCGCCCACCGTGCCCAAGGGCGAAGCGCGACTGCGCATCACCTTGTGCGCCACGCACACCGAGGCCGATGTGGCCCAGCTGCTGGCCGCCTTGAGCGCGGCAGCAGCTGAGATGGACCAGAAAGAAAGCGCAAAAGCATGAAGGGCTTTTTCATCACCGGCACCGACACCGAGATCGGCAAGACCTGCGTCACCGCCGGCCTGACCCATGCCTTCACGGCCCTGGGCCTGCGGGCGGCGCCGATCAAGCCGCTGGCGGCCGGACAAGACTTCGTTAATGGCCTCTGGGTCAATGAAGATGTGCAGCAGCTGCATGCGGCGCAAAGCATTGGCATGAGCCCGGAGCAGGTCGGTCCGCTGCAGTTTCGCGCCGCTTGCGCGCCGCATATCGCTGCAGCGCTGGAGGGCAAGACCATTGAGCGCGATCCGTTGCTGGCCGCCATCCGCGCCAGTGCCGCCTTGGGCGAGCTGGCGCTGGTGGAAGGTGTGGGCGGTTTTCGCGTGCCCTTGAATCCGGGCTATGACACAGCTGATTTGGCTGTGGATCTGGCCCTGCCGGTGGTCTTGGTCGTGGGCTTGCGCCTGGGCTGCATCAACCATGCGTTGCTGAGCGCCGAGGCCATCCGTGCCCGGGGCCTGCAGCTGGTGGGCTGGGTGGCCAACCAGGTGGACGCCGACATGCCGCATGTGAAGGACAATCTGGGGGCGCTGGAGGCCGGCCTGGGCGCGCCTTGCTGGGGCCATGTGCCTCGGCTGCCCGTACCCAGCGCAGCGGCCGTGGCCGCCTGTTTGAATCGGGAGCAGTTGCTTGCGCAGCTGGTCTAAACCTCGCCTCCTCTTTTCTTTTCGAATCGCTTTTTGGAATCGCTATGAGCCACTCGCAAACCGTCAACCAAATCCAATCGCTGACGCCCACCACCGACGCGGAGCGCCGCAACAGCAAGACCTGGACGGTGGCCGAAGTGGTGGCCCTGTACAACCTGCCTTTCAACGATTTGATCTTCCGCGCCCAGCAGGTGCACCGCGAGAACTTCGATGCCAATGCGGTGCAGCTGTCCACGCTCTTGTCCATCAAGACCGGCGGCTGCGAAGAGGATTGCGCTTACTGCCCGCAGTCGGCTCACTTTGACACGGGACTGAAGGCCGAGAAGCTGATCCCGCTGCAAGAAGTGCTGGAAGCCGCCCGCGCCGCCAAGGCCAATGGCGCCACGCGCTTTTGCATGGGCGCCGCCTGGCGCTCGCCGAAAGAGCGCCACTTGGAAGCGATTGGCGAGATGGTCAAAGAGGTCAAGGCCATGGGCCTGGAAACCTGCTTGACCGCCGGCATGTTGGGTGACGGCCAGGCCGAGCAACTGGCCGAAGCCGGGCTCGACTATTACAACCACAACCTCGACACCTCGCCCGAGTTCTACGGCCAGATCATCACCACCCGCACCTACCAAGACCGCTTGGATACGCTGGACCGCGTGCGCAATGTCGGCCTGAAGGTTTGCTCCGGCGGCATCGTCGGCATGGGCGAAAGCCGTGGCCAGCGCGCCGGCTTGATCGTGCAATTGGCCAATCTGAACCCTTACCCCGAGTCCGTGCCGATCAACAACTTGGTGAAGGTGGAGGGCACGCCCTTGGCCGACAAAAACACCGAGGCCTTGGACCCGTTTGAGTTCATCCGCTCGATCGCCGTGGCGCGTATCACCATGCCGCGCGCGATGGTGCGTTTGTCGGCCGGCCGCGAAGAGATGCCCGAAAGCATGCAAGCCTTGTGCTTCCTGGCCGGCGCGAACTCGATGTTCTATGGCGACAAGCTGCTGACGACGACGAATCCGCAGGCGGAGAAGGACCGGGCGCTGTTGGAGCGGCTGGGCATGCGTTGTGCGAGTGAGGCGAATTTGGTGCCGCAGGCAGCGGCTGAGGATGGTTGCGGCAAGGTAAGTTGCCACTCGCACTGAGCTTAGGATTTGATTCGTGGGTGTGCTTACTTTGCAAAGGCCCAGCGGGGATTTCGCCCCCGCGGGCGACCTACTTTCTTGGGCGCCCAAGAAAGTAGGCAAAGAAGCCGCCCCTACTGCATGGCCCCTTCGGGGTTTGCTGCGGTACTCGGTTTTGACGGGCCGCGCCCAACTCACTTCGCTACGCTCCGTTCAGACAAGGGGCACGAAGTCAGTCCTTGAAGTCGCTTCGCGACGCCCGTCAAAACCTGCGTTCCTCGCCCATGCAGAAGGGGAATCCCGGAATACCGGCTTTCTTGAGTAGTGGGGGTGGGCTTCTGCCTTTGCCTGCACCCTTAACAGCTATCTGTATGCCTAGTTTTCTAGAAAACCCGAACCTTTGGGCGGCAGTTTCTGCGATAGGCGGAGCCGTCTCTGCCTTTGGCGCACTAGCTGTAGTTTGGCAGTCTAGATTGACTTTTCGAGAGTCCCGGGAGGGGCAGCGCCCCTATTTTCTTCTCGAAGCGCCAGGCATAAAGCCGCTCCCTCAGTCTCCACCATTTCGGGTCATGCTGCCCTTGAGTAATGCGGGTGTGCGCCCAGCAATGCAACTTGAAGGCCGGATATACATGACCCCGGTGGATGCTACCGCGGCGCCATTGTTGGATCATCGGTTTTCGGTAGCCAATCCAATCCCGGCGAATAGCCCAACGCCCTGGTACAACGATTCCCTTGTTTTGCCACGAGAAGCTCCCCCGCACTTTGTCCTCCTTGGTATCGAGTACGTCGATCCAATAGCCGATAAGCGATTTAGGCAGGCGTTCTTTATGCGCTGGGATGGCGTTCAAAATGGCGAAACCCAACCTGATTTTGTTCATGTGACCTCGCATGAAAAGGCTGTAATCGAGAGTCGTTTCTCGGCGGTTATTGGCCCGTATACCACTGATGCTTAGTTGCTTAGCTTGATTCGAAGTGGGGTGTGTTTGTGTCTTGCGTTTTCCGTGGTGCCTGGGTGAGGAGCGCAGGGTTTGGCGGGCGGCGCGAAGCGCCTTCAAGCACTGGCTTCGCGCCCCTTGTTTGAACGCAGCGTAGCGCAGTGAGTTGGGCGCGGCCCTGCGAACTTGAGCACCACAGCGGACCCGAAGGGCCATGCGGCAGGGTCGGTTTCTTTACCTTCTTTCTTGGCCGACCAAGAAAGAAGGTCGCCCGCCGGGGCGAAAACCGGAGGTTTCGCCGAAGGCAAATCCCGGCACGGTCTTTGATGGTTGGCGATGTGTCAGCGAAGCCCCGGCGCTATCCAGGGCATGAATGAAGATCAACCCGGATCGATATCCGAGTGAAGTAGGAGACAAACAGAATGTTCAAGAAAATCCTCATCGCCAACCGCGGCGAAATCGCCTGCCGCGTTGCCGCAACGGCAAAACGCATCGGCGTCAAAACCGTCGCCGTCTATTCCGAAGCCGACGCCAAAGCCAAGCATGTGCAGGCTTGCGATGAGGCGGTCTTGATCGGTGGCTCAGCGCCACGTGACTCTTACTTGCAATGGCAGCGCATCATCGATGCGGCCAAGGCGACCGGCGCCGAAGCGGTGCACCCGGGTTATGGCTTCTTGAGCGAGAACGAAGAATTTGCACAGGCTTGCGCGGCCAACGGCTTGGTCTTCATCGGCCCGCCGGCCAGCGCGATTCAGGCCATGGGCTTGAAGGCCGAGTCCAAGCGCCTGATGGAAGCGGCCGGTGTGCCGCTGGTGCCAGGCTATCACGGCGCGGACCAAGATCCGGCGCTCTTGCGCGCTGAGGCCGATCGCATCGGTTACCCGGTGTTGATCAAGGCCAGCGCTGGCGGCGGCGGCAAGGGCATGCGGGCGGTGTTTGCCGCCGAGGAATTTGATGCGGCGCTGGCTTCTTGCAAGCGCGAGGCCATCAATAGCTTTGGTGATGATGCAGTGCTGATCGAGCGTTATGTGCAGCGCCCGCGCCATATCGAAATCCAAGTCTTTGGCGACAATTTTGGTGATTGCGTGTACCTGTTCGAGCGCGATTGCTCGGTGCAACGCCGCCACCAAAAGGTGTTGGAAGAAGCGCCGGCCCCCGGCATGACGGAAGAGCGCCGTGCCCAGATGGGCGGCGCGGCGGTGGCGGCAGCCAAGGCGGTGGGCTACAGCGGCGCCGGTACCGTCGAGTTCATTTGTGAGCAGGACGGGCGTTTCTACTTCATGGAGATGAACACCCGCTTGCAGGTGGAGCATCCGGTCACCGAGGCCATCACTGGGCAAGACCTGGTCGAGTGGCAGTTGCGCGTGGCATCGGGCGAGCCCTTGCCCTTGAAGCAGGATGAACTGCGCATGCATGGCCATGCCATCGAGGCGCGTATCTGCGCCGAGAACCCGGACGCCGGCTTCCTGCCCGCCACCGGCGCGCTGAATGTGGCGCGCTGGCCTGAGCATGTGCAGTTTGAGCGGGGCGCGGTGCGCATCGACGCGGGCGTGGGCGAGGGCGATGCCATCAGCCCCTTCTACGATTCGATGGTGGCCAAGCTGATTGTTTGGGGTGAAGACCGGGCTCAGGCCCTGGCGCGCTTGGATGCAGCGCTGCGCGACACCCACATCGTCGGCCTGCAAACCAATGTGGCCTTCTTGCGCCGATGCGCGGCTACGGCCTCTTTTGCCAATGCCGATCTGGACACGGCCCTGATCGAGCGCGAGCGTGCTGCGCTGTTCGAGCAGCCCGGTCTGCCTTTGACCATCAGCGCCGCCGCCGTGGTGGCGCACACGCTGGCGGCTGAGGCCACGCTGCAGAGCAATGATCCCTGGAGCCGCCGCGACGGCTGGCGCATGTATGGCGCCTCGGCGCGTCGCTTCGATCTGGAGATTGCGGGCGTGCACCACGAGGTCTTGCTCTCGCGCCACCACCAAGGCGGCATGCAGATCACGGTGGCGGGTGAGCCTATCGCTTTTGCCGTCAACTCGCGCAGCTTGGAGTCGCATGAGTTGCTCTTGTGCGAAGGCCTGGCGCAGCAGCGCGTCACCGTTAGCACTTATGCCGATGGCGAGGTGGTCGCGGTGTTCAGCGCCCAGGGCAGCAGCTTGGTGACCGAGATTGATGTGATCGCCCGCGCGGGTGACGGCCCCGCTGAAGGTGGCCGTTTGACCGCGCCCATGCCGGGCAAGCTGGTCAGCTTTTTGGCGCAGGTGGGCGATACGGTCACCAAGGGCCAGCCGCTTGCGGTGATGGAGGCCATGAAGATGGAGCACACCATCAGCGCGCCGCGTGATGGTGTGGTGGCCGAGTTGTTGTTTGCCGTGGGCGACCAAATCGCCGATGGCGCGGAGCTGTTGCGTTTGCAAGCTGCGGCTTGATCAGGCCGAAACAAGGAGACCCCCGATGAATCACTTGCCCAGCCGTGTCACTCTGGTCGATGTAGGCCCGCGTGACGGCCTGCAAAACGAGAAAGAGCCGGTCGCAACAGAGCACAAGGCCCAGCTGGTGCACATGCTGCAAGCGGCAGGCCTGAAGGAGATCGAGGTCACCAGTTTTGTGTCGCCCAAATGGGTGCCGCAGATGGCCGACAACGTGGCGGTGATGGCCGCCATCGAGCGCCAGCCCGGCGTGCGCTATGCGGTGCTAACGCCCAATATGAAGGGGCTGGAGGCGGCGATTCCAACCCGACCGGATGAGATCGTGGTCTTCGCCGCCGCCAGCGAGGCCTTCAGCCAGAAGAACATCAACTGCTCCATCGCCGAGAGCATCGAGCGCTTCGCCCCGGTGGTGGAGGCGGCCAAGGCTGCAGGCATCAAGGTGCGTGGCGCTCTGTCTTGTGCGGTCGGCTGCCCTTACGAGGGCGATATCAGCGCCGATCAGGTCGAGCGCGTGGTGCGTTTGATGAAGGACATTGGTGTTGAACACCTGGGCGTGGCCGACACCATCGGCGTTGGCACGCCGCGCAAGGTGCAGGCTGCGATGGAGCGGGCGCTCAAGCATTACCCCTTGGTGGAAGTGAGCGGCCATTTCCACGATACCTACGGCCAGGCGCTGGCCAATATCTATGCCTGCCTGGAGTTGGGTGTGCACCAGTTCGACACCAGCGTGGCCGGCCTCGGCGGCTGCCCCTATGCCAAGGGCGCCACCGGCAATGTGGCCAGCGAGGATGTGGTCTTCATGCTCAATGGTCTGGGCATTGAGACCGGCATCGATCTCGACAAACTGGTCGACGCCGGCGCTTTTATCTCCGGCGTACTCGGTCGTTTGCCGGTCTCGCGCGTGGGCCGGGCGCTGCTGGCCAAACGGGCAGCGGCCTAAGAAGCTTAAGCCTGCAGGTGGCGACGCAAAAAGGCCAGGGTTCGCTCCCAGGCCAACTTGGCGCAGTCAGCATCAAACACCTCCGGACGCGCATCATTGAAAAAGCCGTGGTCAGCGGGATAACGATACATTTCCGCTGAGTCCGGCAACTGGGCTTGCAGCGCGTCCGCCAGCGCAGGGGTGCACCAATCATCTTGGTCAGCGAAGTGACCCTGGAAGGGGATCTTGATCAAGGCAGGGTTGGCGAGTGTGGCGGGAGCCAGGCCGTAAAAGCAGCTGGCGGCGCTCAGGGCCGGCAAGTGCACGGCGGCGGCAATGGTCAGCGCCCCGCCCATGCAAAAGCCGCTGACGCCAACTTTGCTGCAGTGCTGCAGCAGAAAGTTCAGCGCACCAGCCAGGTCCTGGTGGGTGGCATCGGCAAAGTCGAGGTTTTGCTTCAGGTGCGTGGCTTCGTCGGCAGTATTGGCCTGGCGGCCGCGGTACAGATCCGGCGCCAAGGTGGTGAAGCCGGCGGCGGCATAACGCTCAGCCACATCGCAGATGTGTGAGTTTAGCCCCCACCATTCCTGAATCAGGATCAGGCCGGGGCGTTTCAGGCCATCGGTGCTTGTGGCTTCGGCCAGATAGGCTTGGCTGAGCGCGCCGTCCGGGCGTTGGTAGTCGATCATTCGTCCCAATTGCAGATCCTCCGCTTCGATTTCGCTTGTGTGAATTGCTGTCCTTCTCTCAACCCGGATTCAAGACCTTGGCCACGGGGTTGGGCCGCAAGCGGAAGGCGTCAGGCATGCCCGATCCCAGCAGCGGGCGCAGATAAAGCCGGAAGGCATCGGTCACATCGGTGCCGCTGGCGCTGATGAACTCGTCTTCCATCACGCGGGTTTTGCCGGCCACCGCCTCCAGCGGCAGCAGCGCATAGTCCACGGAGTAAGTGCCGCTGCGCTGGATGGCCACCGAGCCGTCGCGCCCCGCGTGGAAGGCGAACTGCACCGCTTTCTCACCGACCTCACGGGCCTCGCGCTGGTCCACATCGGAGACGCAGCCGATGAAGCTGCGCTGCAAATAGCCAAAAGTGTCGCCGCGCACCCGTTTGATGCCCAGCTTGGATTTGATTTCTTCGCAGAGCAGATCGGCGAGCGCGCCGTTGCCCGAGAGTTGCACATTGCCGTGGGCATCATGCTCCAGGTCTTTGGCCAACTGCGCCGCAATGGCTTGGCCGGAAGCGTCATGAATGCCTTCAGAGACAGCGATGACGCAGCGGCCGTGGCGCTCGTACATGGTCTTCACATCGGCCAGGAACTGCGGGAGATCGAAAACGCGTTCGGGCAGGTAGATCAGATGCGGGCCGTCATCGGCAAACTTTTTGCCCAAAGCGGAGGCGGCGGTCAGAAAGCCGGCGTGCCGGCCCATCACCACGCCCACATAGACGCCGGGCAGGGCCGCGTTGTCGAGATTGGCGCCCGCAAAGGCCTGGGCCACGAAGCGGGCCGCCGAGGGGAAGCCGGGCGTGTGGTCATTGCCGACCAGGTCGTTGTCTATGGTCTTGGGGATGTGGATGCAGCGCAGCGGATAGGCGGCGGCTGCCGCCTCTTCGCTGACGATGCGTACCGTGTCGGAGGAGTCGTTGCCGCCGATGTAGAAAAAGTGGGTGATGCCATGGGCTTGCAGCACCTTGAAGATCTTGTGGCAGTAGGCGGCATCCGGCTTGTCGCGGGTGGAGCCCAGGGCAGAGGAGGGCGTCTGGGCGACCAACTCGAGGTTGTGGCTGGTTTCCTGGGTCAGGTCGACAAAGTCCTCGTTGATGATGCCGCGCACCCCGTGGCGCGCACCGTAGACCAGGCCGACCCGGTGCTGCCGCCGCGCCTCCAGCACGACGCCGACCAAGGATTGATTGATGACGGCGGTGGGGCCGCCGCCCTGTGCGACAAGAATCTTGCAGCTCGACATGGGGGCTCCTGTTGGCTTTTGGGTGCGTGGTGATTGTGGCTTAGCAATCGCGTCCGAGGTGACGCAGCATAAGAGAATCTAATGGCGCTGAAGTGTCTTGAATCTTGCTTGCATGCCCGCCGCGATGGTCGTACAACCAAGGCCACCACAACAAGGCTTGTACAAGCCACGGAGACCTGCCATGAAGATCGGATGCCCGAAGGAAATCAAGAATCATGAGTACCGCGTCGGCTTGACGCCAGCCAGTGTGCGCGAGATGACTTCGCGCGGCCATCAGGTGCTGGTGCAGACCGGCGCCGGTGCGGCGATTGGCCTGCTGGACGAGCATTACGTGGCGGCCGGTGCCAGCATTGCACCCGATGCAGCCAGCGTGTTTGCCCAGGCCGAAATGATCGTCAAGGTCAAAGAGCCGCAGCCGCAGGAATGCGCCATGCTGCGCGAGGGGCAGATTCTCTATACCTACCTGCATCTGGCGCCGGACCCGGAGCAAACGGCAGCGCTGGTCAAGTCCAAGGCGATTTGCATTGCCTATGAAACCGTCACCGGCCCCGGCGGCGGCCTGCCCTTGCTGGCGCCAATGAGCGAGGTGGCGGGGCGCATGTCCATCCAGGCCGGTGCGGCTCACTTAGAGAAGAGCAAGGGCGGCATGGGCGTCTTGCTGGGCGGGGTGCCAGGTGTTGCCCCTGCGCATGTGGTGATCATCGGCGCCGGCGTGGTCGGCACCCATGCGCTGCAGATGGCTGTGGGTCTCGGCGCGCGGGTGACGGTGTTGGACAAGAGCGTGGACCGTCTGCGTCAGCTCGATCTGGTGTTCGGCAACCGCATCAGCACGCTGTACTCGAATGTGCAAAGCGTGGAGGAATCGGTGCTGGCAGCGGACCTGGTCATCGGCGGCGTGCTGATCCCTGGAGCGGCGGCGCCCAAGCTGGTGACCCGCAATATGGTCTCGCGCATGAAGAAGGGCGCGGTGGTGGTGGATGTGGCCATCGATCAAGGCGGCTGCTTTGAAACCTCGCATGCCACCACCCATGCCGACCCGACTTTTGTGGTGGACGGTGTAGTGCATTACTGCGTGGCCAATATGCCGGGCGCCGTGGCGCGCACCTCCACCTTCGCGCTCAATAACGCCACGATTGCGCATGCCGTCGCTCTGGCCGACAAGGGCTGGCGTCAGGCCTTGAATGACAGCCCCTATTTGTGCTCGGGCCTGAATGTTGCGCTGGGGCAGGTGACTTACGAAGCCGTCGCCCGCGATTTGGGCTATGAGTATGTGCCCGCGGAAAGTCTGCTGGACTGAGCGACAGACCTTGTGAGATGCAGGGTTTGGGATTGCCGCCGACGCTATTGATGTGGATCATGGCGTCGGCACTCAAAAGCCTTAGTGTTGAAGTTCCCTCAAGCCTTGCCTAGGAGAAAACCATGTCTGATCTGAGCCAGTCCCAAAAAGATCGCCTGATGAAGGATTTGCACTCGGTGGTTGCCGAGGCCGAAGGCCTGCTGCGCGCCACCGCCGGCCAAGCCGGTGAGGGCGCCTCGGAGTTGCGCGCCAAGGTGCAGGCGAGCCTTGACCGGGCCAAACACAATTTGGCCGATCTGCAAGATGCTGCGCTTGAGAAAGCCAAGGCGGCCGGCCGCGCCACCGATGCCTATGTGCATGAGAACCCTTGGCAGTCCATGGGTGTGGCTGCCGGCGTGGGCCTGCTGCTGGGCTTGTTGATCAGCCGTCGCTAAAGCCTGCAAGGCCTGCAAAGCCAAGACCCGGCCGCGAGCTCGGGCACTTGCCAAGGTCTGATTCGCTTACTCTTTACTGCCTTGGGGCAGAGCCATCCAGCGCTCCAGCTGATCGGCAGGCATCGGCCGGGCGAAAAGATAACCCTGACCTTCATGGCAGCCGAGGCCGAGCAGCAACTGGCGTTGCTCTTCGGTCTCGATGCCCTCGGCGATCACGGTCAGGCCCAGGCCACGGCCGAGATTGATGACCATTTGTGCAATCGTCGAGCCGGCGCTGGACGTTTGAGCCTCGCGCACAAAGGCACGGTCGATCTTGAGTCGGTCCACATCCAATTGGCGCAGATGGCTCAAGGAAGAGAAGCCGGTACCAAAGTCGTCAATGGCGACCGTGATGCCCAGGCGCTTGATGTCCGCCAGCACATGCATCACCAGCTCGGTGTCTTCCATGGCCATGGACTCGGTGATCTCCAACTCCAGATTGCGGCCTAGGACACCGATGTCGCGCATGGCTTGCGTCAACACCGAGATGAAATCCGGGTGGCGGAACTGCGCCAGCGACACATTCACGCACATGCGGAAGTCGGCAAAGCCCAGCTCCAGCATCCGTTTGAGCTGGTGGCAGGCGGTGCGAAGTACAAACTCACCGATGCTGATGATGAGGCCGGACTTTTCCGCCAGCGGGATGAACTGATCGGGCGGCACAAAGGTGCCTTCTTCGGTGCGCCAGCGCAGCAGCGCTTCGGCCCCCACAGTGTTGCCCGAGGGTAAATCCACCTGCGGCTGGTAGACCACGAAGAGGCGGTTTTCCTCGAAGCCGGCGCGCAGGCCCTTCAGCAACTTGAATCGTTCGCGTGCATCGGTGCCCATGGCGGGCGAGAAGTATTGCGAGGAGCCGCGGTGCTGTTGCTTGGCTTGCTTGAGGGCAATTTGTGCATCGAGCAGCAGCTCTGAGCCGACGGCCGCCGACTCGGTCAGCCGCACCAAGCCGGTGGTGGCGGACAGCTGCAAGCGCTCGCCCGACACATCAAAAGGCTCCAGGAATACATCGGCAATCGTCTCTGCGCAGACCTGCTCATTTGGGCCCAAGAGGCCAAAGGTGTCGGCGCCGACGCGGGCCATGGCGGTGCTCAAACCGAGTTTGGCCGCCAAACGCATCACCACGGCCTGCAAGACCTGGTCACCGAAGTGGTGACCGAAGGCATCATTGATGTCGGAGAAATCATCGATGTCGATCAGCGCCAAGGTCACGCCGGCCGGGTCTTTCAGGTTCTTGTCGAGCAACTCCACAAAGCGGTTGCGGTTCGGCAGGTGCAGGAGCTGGTCGTTGTAGGCCTGGTCCAGCAGCTTGCTGTACAGCACCACATTTTCAAAACCGACCGAAATATTCGAGCAAAACGCGCGCAGCAGCTGCTGATCCATCGAGCTGAGCGTGCGGCCGACATCGACCAAGGCCGCCATCGGTCGGCCATTGGACAAACCGAAGTAGAGGCAAGTGCCGTCGTCGTAGAGGTTCTCTTTGAGCGTCAGGCAGCGTTGCAGGCGCTCACGCACCGACTTGATCTGCACGGCCGACAGCGGGCTGTTGATCAGGCCGCTGTACTGGCCGGCGGCGGCAACAATGCGCACCTCGGCATCGGCATCATGTTCCACCTGAGCGCAGACCAAGCCTTCGGGCAGGATGCCCAGCATGGCGCAAAGCTGTGTGACCACGCCTTCCGCAAAGCGATGCAGGCCGCGCATGCCGCTCAGCTCGGTGCTGGCCTCGACGATCAACTCCAGGCCACGACGGTTCGCTTCCAGTGCACAAATCTGCTTGTAAGAGCGGATCGCTGCGGTCAGCACCGTGTAGAGCCGGGTTCGGGTCAGCTCGGACTTGGTCTTGTAGTCATTGATGTCGTAGGCCTGCACCGTTTCGATTTCGGGCGCATAGCCGGGCTGACCGGTGCGCAGCACGATGCGCACCGCACCTAGCTGAAGATCGGTGCGGATGAAGCGCACCAGCTGCAAGCCGGCGTCTTCGGATTCCATCACCACATCCAGCAGCACCACCGCCAAGTCAGGCTCGGTGGCCAGCACTTGGCGGGCTTCGGCCGCAGAGGTGGCATGCAGAAAGCTCAGGGGCAGACCTTCGACCTGCAGACCTTGCATCGCCAACTCAGTGGCTTTGTGTACGTCGCTGTCGTCGTCAACGATCAGGATGCGCCATGGCCGAATTTGATGGTCACCATCGGCATCGCCATGTTCCGGGCCATCTAAGAATTCCAGCAGATCATCATCACCCGACGGGTCGGGCAAAGCCGGACTGTTTGTCTCGCGCATGAGGGGCCTGTGCTCCAGCCGATGAATTGACAATTGCGTAAGGGTATTGGATTGTGCACCGAGTCGCTATGCGCGCAATTGCCTATGTGGCGCGGATTGCGAAAGGATTGTTTGCGGTTATAGACGATTTGCATCAGCATCGGTCTGGCAAACAGTGAGATAGAAACGAATTTCCGGGAGGACGGGATGAGCCAGCAAGAAAAATCAGCATCGCCAAGTGAAGGGGGGCTGGGGCTTGCGGGTCGGGCGCAGCGGCTTTTTGGGCATGGCCTTGAGCTTTTGCAAACGCGTTTGGAGCTGCTTTCAAGCGAGTTAGAGGCCGAAAAACTGCGCCTGTTTGCCGCCTTGGCTCAGGGCTTCTTGTCGCTTTTGCTGGCCGCGGCGGCGCTGGGCATGCTGAGCTTGTGCCTGCTCCTGATCACGCCAGAGTCCTGGCGTTGGCTGACGGCTTTGGCCTTGTGCCTCTTGTATTCGGTGTCGGCCCTGCTCTTGTGGCGTGCTGCGGGCCAGCATTTGCGGCAACCGGGCGGCCCCTTCGCCAGCAGCGCCGCGGAACTGGCGCGGGATCGCAGCGCTCTGGGGTCTTGATCATGTTCAGCCGTGAACTCGCCGAATTGAAGCAACGCCAGCTGGCTTTGAAGCTGCGCAATATCGAGTTGCGCAGTGAAATGCAGGCCGAACTCAGCAGCTTGGCACGCCCGGCCGGATGGCTGGGCTTGGCCGGGGGAATCGCCGGCTTGGTGCTGTTGCTGACGAGCATGCGCCGGCCGGATCGCGCCTCAAGACTGCTGGGCTTGACTCAGCTGGCATTGCGGGTGATGCGCTTGTTCACCCGCGCCTGAGTCAGCGGCCAGTCGGTTTCTTGCCCGCGCCGCTGCGCAGACCACCGCCGCTGAGTGAAGTGGCTTTGCGAGCGGGGGCGGGTCGATTGCCTTTGTCGCGGGGGGGCAGGCCGGTGTGCTGCGTCAGGATTTGACCTTTTTGCGGCGCGCCGCCGGCGCTGCGCTTCGCCAAGGGCTTGGCCACCGAGGTCTTCACGCCACTGGGCGTGGAGTTCTTGCGGCGGGCGCTTTCGTAGCTGCCATCGGTCACCGGTTGGAAGGTCGGGATCAGATGGTATTTGCCGTTACCGATCAAGTCCTCACGGCCCATGGCCTTCAGCGCTTCGCGCAGCATCGGCCAGTTGTTGGCGTCGTGGTAGCGCAAGAAGGCCTTGTGCAGGCGGCGCCGGCGGTCGCCGCGCACGATGTCCACGGTCTCGCTGGTCTCAGCGCTGCGGGTGATCTTCTTCAGCGGATTCTTGCTTGAGTGGTACATGGCCGTGGCGGTGGCCATGGGGCTGGGGTAGAAGGTCTGCACCTGGTCGGCGCGGAAACCATTCTTCTTCAGCCAAACCGCTAGGTTCATCATGTCCTCGTCCGAGGTGCCGGGGTGGGCAGCGATGAAGTAGGGGATCAAATACTGCTTCTTGCCGGCTTCTTCACTGGCCTGCTCAAACATTTGCTTGAACTTGTCGTAGGTGCCGATGCCGGGCTTCATCATCTTGGACAGCGGGCCGCCCTCGGTGTGCTCAGGAGCGATCTTCAAATAGCCGCCCACGTGGTGGGTGACCAGCTCTTTCACATACTCGGGCGACTTGATGGCCAGGTCATAGCGCAGGCCCGAGCCGATCAGGATTTTCTTCACGCCCTTCAAGGCGCGCGCCCGGCGATACACCTTGATCAGCGGGTCATGGTCGGTGTTCAGGTTCTGGCAGATGCCGGGGTAGACGCAAGACGGTTTGCGGCAGGCCGCCTCGATCTCGGGCGACTTGCAGCTCAGGCGGTACATGTTCGCGGTCGGGCCGCCGAGGTCGGAGACGATGCCGGTGAAGCCCTTGACCTTGTCGCGCATCTCTTCGATTTCTCGAATGATGGAGTCCTCGCTGCGGCTCTGGATGATGCGGCCTTCATGCTCGGTGATCGAGCAGAAGGTGCAGCCGCCGAAGCAGCCGCGCATGATGTTGACCGAGAAGCGGATCATTTCCCAGGCCGGGATCTTGGTCGCGCCGTCGTGGCTGCCGTTCTCGTCGGCATAACGGGGGTGGGGCGAACGGGCGTAGTTCAGGTCGAAGACATGGTCCATCTCGGCCGTGCTGAGCGGGATCGGCGGTGGGTTGATCCAGACATCACGGTCGCCATGGCGCTGCACCAGGGCACGGGCATTGCCGGGGTTGGTCTCCAAATGCAGCACGCGGTTGGCGTGGGCGTAGAGCACCGGGTCGCTCTTGACCTGCTCGTAGGCGGGCAGGCGCACCACGGTGCGCTCGCGTGGCGGCATTTGAATCTTGCCCACCAAGGCGCTTGCAGCCGGCGCTGTGGCCGGGCTGGCCGCATTGCGCACGATCTTGATCGGCTTGACGCCGTCGTCCAGGCCCGGCGCTTTGACCTGGCCGGTCACGCAAGACGCTGCCTTGCTCTCGGCGGTTTCTTCAATCGTTTGGTAGGGGCTGATATGGGCGTCGATGCGGCCCGGCATGTCGACCTCGGAGGAGTCCAGTTCGAACCACTCGTGCGAGGTCGGGTCGTCGGTGCGTCGCATGAACGAGGTGCCACGCACATCGGTGATGGTCTCGACCTTTTGTCTGGCCGCCAAGCGGTGGGCGATTTCCACAATCGCGCGTTCGGCATTGCCGTAGACCAGCAGATCGGCCTTGGAATCCACCAGCACCGAGCGGCGCACCTTGTCTTGCCAGTAGTCGTAATGGGCAATGCGGCGCAGTGAGGCCTCGATGCCGCCGATCACGATCGGCACATCATTCCAGGCTTCTTTGCAGCGCTGGGTGTAGACCAGGGTGGCGCGGTCCGGGCGAGCGCCGCCGAGGCCGCCGGGTGTGTAGGCGTCGTCGCTGCGGATTTTTCGATCGGCCGTGTAGCGGTTGATCATGGAATCCATATTGCCGGCCGCGATGCCGAAGAACAGATTCGGCTTGCCGAGCACCTTGAAAGGATCGGCGCTTTGCCAGTCTGGCTGGGCGATGATGCCGACGCGGAAGCCCTGTGCCTCCAGCGTGCGCCCGATCACCGCCATGCCGAAGCTGGGGTGGTCGACATACGCGTCGCCGCTGACGATGATGATGTCGCAGGAATCCCAGCCGAGTTGCTCCATTTCGGCCCGGCTCATCGGCAGAAATGGCGCATGTCCAAAGCGTTTGGCCCAGAACGGGCGATAGGCCGTCAGGGCTTTGGCAGGCTTCGGTGCGGTGAGGGTCGGGTGTGCGGACACGGCGGCGGCTCGGGAAATGGGCAACCCGCGATTGTCTCTGACTTGGGGCAAACCCGGGGAATACCGACAAAAATCAAGGGCTTAGGCGCGCAAAAAGTTCTCAAATCGGGGCGCGAAAGCCGGGGTGCTTTACTTCGGGGCGGATTCAGGCGCCGGATTTGCGCTGGAAGATGGCACGGAGCTACGGCGACAAATACCTTCTTGCCCCAGGCGGGCGCGTTCTTCGGGTGTCAGCGGCGGCAGCAGGGGGGCGCCGCCCATCGCCAGGCTGCTCAAATAGCCCTCGACAGTGGCTTGGCCCACTTCCAACAGGTCAAAAGAGTCAGGGTCCATGATCCATTGGTGCAGCAAGCCATCGACCATGGCCACCAAGGCCACGGCAGCGACCCGGGTGTTGAGCCCGGCAGGCAGTTGCCCGATGCTGACGGCATGGTCAAACGCGGCTTGATTTTGGCCGCGCCATTCGCGGTGCGAGGCCAGTTTGCGTTCATGCAGGGTTTGCATTTCGCCGCTGTACTCGACCTTTTGCATGGCGATCTCGAACACGCGGCGGGTGCGCTCGTTGTGCATGGCGGTGTAGAACACATTCACCAAACCCCAACGCAACTCGGCCAAACTGAGGTGACCCTCCACCATGCTGGGCGGGTTCATGCCCTCTTCCAGCGGCATGGTGGCGCGTTCCATCATGGCGTTGAAGAGTTCGGCCTTGTCTTGGAAATGCCAATACACAGCGCCGCGTGTGACGCCAGCGGCTTGGGCGATATCTTGCAGCGAGCAGCGCGACACCCCGCGTTGCTGGAACAGCATTTCGGCAGCGTCCAGCAGTCGGGTGCGGGTCTCTTCAGCTTCCTGTTTTGTTTTCCTGGCCATCGTGAGGTTATTTTAGACGATTTAACATACATTCGCGCATGTATGTTTATACTGCGAGGCATGTTGAACTGGTCGAGCAATGCCGATCAGGCACCAGAACACCCCGGCACGCCGCCGCTGCCGCTCCTCGTCAACGAACTTTGTTGTCTCAAGATTTGAATTCTCAGTCGTCTCGAAGTCCTTTTTATCAATCTGCGCCCAGCGGGCGCCCGAATGCTCATCAAGCCATGAAGAACCCCACTGCTTCTCCAATGAACTCACCCCGTCTGGGGACCGGTGCTCGTCTGCTGTACTGGACGCCCTTGGTCATCGCCATTGCCGCCAGCCTGACGGCTTGCGGTGGCGGTCAGTCGGCTGCCGCGCAAGGCCCGGGTGGCGGCATGCCTCCGCCACCGCAAGTGGGTGTGGTCCAAGCGCAAAGCCAGGCGGTCGCGCTGCAAACCGAATTGCCCGGCCGTGTGGAGGCCCAGCGTATGGCGCAGGTGCGTGCCCGCGTCAATGGCGTGGTCTTGAAGCGTCTGTTCACTGAGGGCAGCGAGGTCAAGGCTGGCCAGGCTTTGTTCCAAATCGACCCGGCGCCTTATCAAGCTTCTCTGGACAGCGCGCAAGCGTCCTTGGCCAAGGCGCAAGCCAATTTGGTTCAAGCGGCCGCCCAGGCCGAGCGCAACAAGCCCTTGTTTGAGGGCAAGGCGATTTCGCAGCAGGAATACCTGACTTCGGTGGCGGCCGCCAAGGCGGCCGAGGCCGATGTGGCCGCCGGCCGTGCGGCGGTGCAGAGTGCGCGACTGAATCTGGAATACGCCCATGTCAGCGCCCCCATCTCGGGCCGCATCGGTCGTGCTTTGGTGACGGAAGGCGCGCTGGTCAGTGCTGCTGAGGCCACGCAGCTGGCGCTGATTCAGCAAACCAGCTCGGTCTATATCAACTTCACCCAAAGCGCCAACGAGGTGCAGCAGCTGCGCCGCGCCTTGAGTACGGGCCAGCTGCGAAAGGCCAGTGGCAGCAATGGACAAGCCGCCGAGGTGCGCGTGGTGTTGGACGATGGCAGCGAGTTGGCCAAGCCCGGCAAGCTCTTGTTCACCGACCTGAGCGTGGACGCCGGTTCGGGCCAAGTGACCCTGCGCGCTGAAGTGCCGAATGCCGAAGGCCTGCTCTTGCCCGGCCAGTATGTGCGAGTCCGCCTGACGCAAGGCGAATTGCCGGCCGGCATCTTGTTGCCGCAGCAAGCCGTCAAGCGCGGCAGCCAAGGCGACACCGTGTTGGTGGTTGGCCCGGACAACAAGCCCTTGCCCCGCGTGGTCAAGGTCGGTCAGGCAGCGGGCAATCAATGGGTGGTCTTGGATGGCCTGAAGGTCGGCGAGCAAGTCATTGTTGACGGTTTCCAGAAGATGTTTGTGCCCGGCGCGCCGGTCACGCCGGTGCCTTGGTCGCCTGCCTCCGATGCTGCAGCAACGCCTGCAGCCCCGGCATCGGCCACCAGCGCCGCAGCGAAGTAAGGCGAGGGTTTAAGCAATGGCACGTTTTTTCATTGACCGACCGATTTTTGCCTGGGTGATCGCTTTGTTCATCCTGGTCTTCGGTGCGGTGGCGATCACCAAGCTGCCGATCGCGCAGTACCCGACCGTGGCTCCGCCGGCGCTGTCCATCAGCGTCGTCTACCCCGGTGCTTCCGCCAAGACCTTGGATGAGAGCGTGATCTCCGTCATCGAACAGGAGCTCAACGGCGCGCCCAAGCTGGCCTATTTGGAGTCCGTCAGCCAGGCCAATGGCACGGGCGCCATCACCGTCACATTTGAGCCGGGCACCAATCTGGAGCTGGCTCAAGTGGAGGTGCAAAACCGCCTGAGTCGCGCGTCGCCGCGTTTGCCGGCGGCCGTGACCCAGCAAGGGGTGCGCATCGACAAGGCGGGCAACAACTTCCTGCTCTTCGTCACCTTGTCCAGCAAGGAAGGCAAGCTCGACCCGGTGGCGCTGGGCGACTATGCGGCTCGCAACATCATTCCCGAGTTGCAGCGTCTGCCCGGCATTGGCCAGGCTCAGCTCTTCGGCACCGAGCGCGCCATGCGCATTTGGCTGGACCCAGCCAAGCTGCAGTCCTTCAACATCAGCACGGCCGAAGTCAATGCCGCCATCCGCGCTCAAAACGCCCTGGTGCCGGCCGGCTCGATTGGTGAGCTGCCGAATGTGTCGACCCAGACCATGGCCGCGACCGTCGTGGTCAAGGGCCAGTTGGAAAGCGCCGATCAGTTCCGCAATATCGTGTTGCGCGCCAATGCCGACGGCTCCAGCGTGCGCTTGAAAGACGTGGCGCGCGTTGAACTCGGCGGCCAAAGCTATGGCTCCTACTCGCGCCTGAACGGCAAGCCCAGCACCGGCATCGGCATTCAGCTGGCGCCGAGCGGCAATGCGCTGGCGGCCGCGACCGCCGTGAAGGATCGCATGGCCGAACTGCAGCGCTTCTTCCCGGAAGGCATCAATTACGAGATCCCTTACGACTCGTCCAAGTTCGTCAACATCTCCATCACCCAGGTGGTGCACACACTGGTGGAAGCGGTGGTGCTGGTGTTCTTGGTGATGTTCCTGTTCTTGCAGAACTGGCGCTACACCTTGATCCCGACCATCGTGGTGCCGATCGCGCTGCTGGGGACCTTTGCCATCATGCTGGGCCTGGGCTTCTCGATCAACGTCTTGACCCTGTTCGGCATGGTGCTGGCCATCGGTATCTTGGTGGACGACGCCATCGTGGTGGTGGAGAACGTCGAGCGCATCATGAACGAAGAGGGCCTGAGCCCGCTCGAAGCCACCCGCAAGGCGATGAGCCAGATCTCGGGCGCCATCATCGGTATCACCGTGGTGCTGGTGTCGGTGTTCGTGCCCATGGCCTTCTTTGCCGGCTCGGTCGGCAATATCTATCGCCAGTTCTCGCTGGCCATGGTGGCCTCCATGCTGCTGTCGGCGCTGATGGCATTGACCTTGACTCCGGCCTTGTGCGCGACCTTGCTCAAGCCAGTGGCAGCCGGCGAGGCGCATGCCAAGACCGGCTTCTTTGGCTGGTTCAACCGAGGCTTTTCGCGCACCGCCAAGGGTTATGAAGGCTGGGTGGCCAAGCTGCTCAAGCGCAGCGGCCGCATGTTGCTGGTCTACGGCGTGGTGATTGGCGCCGTGGGCCTGATGTACACCCGCATGCCGACCTCCTTCCTGCCCAATGAAGACCAGGGTTATCTGATCGTCAATGTGCAGCTGCCCCCGGGCGCGACGCTGAATCGCACCCAGGCTGCGGTGAAGCAGGTGGAAGACTTCATGCTGAAGCAACCCGAGGTGCAGTCCACGGTGGGTGTGCTGGGCTTCTCTTTTTCGGGCCAAGGCCAGAACGCCGCGCTGGTGTTCGTGCCTTTGAAGCCTTGGGAGGAGCGCAAGGGCCCACAACACAGTGCGCAAGCGTTGGCCGGTCGTGCCTTTGGTGTCTTCATGGGCGTGCGGGATGCCTTCATCTACCCGCTCTCGCCCCCGCCGATTCCTGAGTTGGGCACCGCCACCGGCTTTGCCCTGCGTTTGCAAGACCGCGGCGGCCTCGGTCACGAGGCGCTGCTGAATGCCCGCAATCAGCTGATGGGCATGGCCAGCAAGAGCAAGGTCATCACCGGCATGCGCCCTGATGGCTTGGAAGACGCGCCGCAATTGCAGGTCGATATCGACCGCGACAAGGCCAACGCCCTGGGCGTCAGCTATGAGGCGATTGCCAATGTGATCGGCACCCAGCTGGGCTCAGCCTATATCAATGACTTCCCGAATGCAGGTCGCCTGCAACGGGTGGTGGTGCAGGCCGATGCGGCTGCACGTATGCAGCCGGAAGATCTGCTGAAGTTGAACGTCAGCAATGCCAAGGGTCAGAGCGTGCCTTTGTCGGCTTTTGCCTCCACGCACTGGATCACCGGCCAAATGCAGGCCGTGCGCTACAACGGCTACCCGGCCATGCGTTTGGCGGGCGATGCGGTACCGGGCGCCTCCACGGGTGCGGCCATGGCCGAGCTGGAGCAAATGGTCAAGCAATTGCCGGCAGGCATTGGCTATGAATGGACCGGCATGTCGCGGGAGGAAAAGCTCTCCGGCTCGCAAGCCACCATCCTCTTGGCCTTCTCGCTCTTGGCGGTGTTCCTCTGCTTGGCGGCGCTGTATGAGAGCTGGAGCATTCCGCTCTCGGTCTTGTTGGTGGTGCCTTTGGGGCTCTTGGGCGCATTGGCCGGGGCGACGCTGCAAGGCATGCCCAACGACGTGTTCTTCAAGGTCGGCTTGATCACCATCATTGGCCTCTCTGCCAAGAACGCGATTCTGATCATTGAGTTCGCGAAGGACTTGCAAGCCGAAGGCAAGGGCTTGGTGGAGGCGATTCTGGAGGCCTGCCACCTGCGCTTCCGCCCCATCATCATGACCTCGATGGCCTTCATCCTGGGCGTGATGCCGCTGGTCTTTGCCAGTGGCGCGGGCTCGGCCAGCCAGCGCGCCATCGGTACCGGCGTGATGTCCGGCATGATTTCGGCCACCGTTTTGGCGGTCTTGTTTGTGCCGGTGTTCTTCCTGGTCGTGCGTCGCATCTTCAAGGGCAAGGCTGCCCCGGTGACGAACCCGGCTGCGCAGGAGTAAACCATGATGACAAGAACAAGCATGAGCAAGAACCTGATTGCCGCCGCGGCGGCCCTGATGCTGAGCGCTTGCGCCTCGCTGGCCCCTGAGCACCAAAGGCCGGCGCCCGCGCTGGCCGAACAGTGGTCGGCCCCGGCGGGCTCGGCGCAGGGCGTGGCCGCCAGCGATCTGGCCTGGCAGAGCTTTTATGCCGGCGATGCGCGCTTGCAGGCGTTGATTCAGCTGGCGCTGGACAACAACCGCGATCTGCGCGTGGCCTTGTTGAACGTGGAGCAAGCGCGTGCCTTGGCGGGCGTGGCCGAGGCCAATCGCTGGCCTACGGTCGGCGCCGGCGTGAACGCCAGCCGCCAGCCCGATGGCAAGGGTGGCAACCAGAACAGCTACCAAGCCGGCCTGCAAATCAGTGCCTATGAGTTGGATCTGTTCGGCAAGGTCAAGAGCCAAAGCGATGCCGCCACGGCCCGCTATCTGGCCAGTGCCGAAGGCAGCCGCGCGGCGCAGATCAGCTTGATCGCCGGCGTGGCCTCGGCGCACTTTGCTTTGCAGGCTGACGAAGAATTGCTGGCCCTGGCGGCGCAAACCGCCAAGGCGCGTGAAGACAGCCTGCGCTTGACCCGCTTGCGCTTCGATGCAGGTGCCAGCTCTTCACTCGAGCTGAATTCGGCAGACTCCGCGGCCGCAGCGGCTCAGGCCAGCCTGGCACAAGCCAAGCGTCAGCGTGAGCTCAGCGAGAACGCCCTGGTGCTCTTGATTGCTCAACCTTTGCCCAAGGACTTGCCCAAGGCGCAAAGCTTAGCGCTGCAACGCACGCTGGAGTTGCCGGCTGGCTTGCCTTCCGAAGTCTTGGTCAAGCGTCCCGACGTGTTGCAAGCGGAACAATTGCTGATCGCGGCCAACGCCAATATCGGAGCAGCCCGCGCGGCCTTCTTCCCGTCCATCAGTTTGACAACGAGTTTGGGTACGGCCAGCAGCGAACTTTCGCAGCTGTTCACCAATACGGTGTGGAGTGTGGCGGGGCAGGCTTTGATGCCCATCTTTGACGCCGGTCGCAACCAAGCCAATTTGCAAGCCAGCAAGGCTGCGCAAGGCATTGCGGTCGCGCAGTACGAGAAGACGGTGCAAACCGCCTTCCGCGAAGTGGCCGATGCTTTGGCCGGTAAGGCGACTTTTAGCGATCAACTGCAAGCGCAGACCGCCCAGGCTCGCGCCGAGGCTGAGCGCCTGAAGTTGGTGGAGTTGCGTTTCGCCAATGGCGCGTCCAACAGCCTGGAACTGCTAGACGCACAGCGTGCGAGTTATGCTGCCCAGCAGGCCGTGTTGCAGGTGCGCTTGGGTCAGCTGCAGAACCATGTGCAGCTCTACAAAGCCTTGGGTGGAGGCTTGGCCAAGAGCTGAGGCTGAGAGTTCCACGCAATTCAGGGCACCGGTGTCGAGAGACTCGGCGCCTTTTTTCATTGCGATTTGATGGGCGCGACACATGGTTTGGCGGTGATCAGGCCACTTGGGGGCTCTGCGCCGCTCCTGTCCCCCGCACTGGGCTTGTGCCCAGTGCTCCTCCTTTACCTCGCGTCACAGAGCCCCCAAGCGCCCTGATCCTGGACGTCTGCGCTACTTCGAAGAGCGCGAGCACTGATCGAACTGCCGGGTGGCGTCGGGGGTGTGATTTCGCGAGGTAAAGGAGGAGCCGGAGCCTGGAAGGCGACGGCGGGGGACAGGAGCGAAATTGCGCCCCCAGCACCACTCGGCACCTGCCGTGCTGTGAATGTTTGCTCTATGGCCTGTCGTTTATGGAGCGCAGCTTCAGTGCGAGCGCACCCAAGCCAAGCCCTCTGCGGTGGCGTAGCGAATCGCAGCCCGTTGGCTGATGAAGCGCGGTGTGAAGCGCATGACCCGGTCATGGCTGGCCATGCCGCGGCCAGAGCGGATAGAAACGGACGCGGCGTAGCTGCCATCGTCCTGCGGTTTGATCATGGGTGAGACAAGATATTTGCCCACCTCAATGCTTTTTGTAGTTTGCATTTTTTCAAAGAGGTGTGCGTCTTGACGCAGCGTTAGCAGTCCAGACGCGAATGGAGAAGGGCTTGTGCTGCCGCGAATCTTGGCGCTTTGCTGACGGGCAAAGCGGTAGTGACGCAGTGGATCGAGAGTCTTCTGGGCCTCTATCGATCGCGGGGCAGGGCTTGGGTGCCCGGCTTGGCTTCGGGATGATGCGCGGCCGTGGCGGGCCGTCCCGGCTTGCCTGGGTGAGGCAAGGCATTTGCAGTGTGCTGGGTCAATCGATCGGCGTGTTGCGCGCGATGAATTGCCTGGCGATGTTTTTTATTCTTCTTTGGCCGACGCTCACGCGTCTAGCAAAAACAATGGGTTGACACTTGCGCGTCAACCCATCGGTTGGCAGCGCCACAAGGGCGCCGCCCGAGCTCAATTACAGAGCGCGGATGTTCGAAGCTTGCAGACCCTTAGGGCCTTGCTTGACTTCGAATTCAACCTTTTGGTTTTCGGCCAAAGTGCGGAAGCCGCCGTTATTGCGGATTTCGCTGTGGTGAGCGAACAGGTCCTTGGAGCCGTCTTCAGGCGTGATGAAGCCGAAGCCCTTGCCGTCGTCGAACCATTTCACGGTGCCAGTTTGCATTGTTGTCATGATGTGTTCCTTTGGAAACAATTAAAAAAACACTCCGCGACGCGCACACAGGCGCGGCTCTGCGGAGACAGAAACACTCAAGAACAGTCAAACGGGGAGTTGAAACTGAAGCGAGCCCAAGTGCGCATTGAAGCGAACTGTTGCGGTCGGGTGCGATATTGACATCGAACCAGCCGCGGGGGCTGCAGATTGAAGACCTTGAAGAAACGGTCTTGTGCGTATCTATGCGGCTAATGTAACACAGAAGCGGAGCGTCTGTGCGGTTTCGATGTGCCAAAGCAAAGGGCGGTCCTTGTTCTGCGGCAGAAAGGAGTGCTAGCCACTGCGGAGATACTGAAGGTCATTCAAAAAAAGGGGCTCTCCAATGAAGATCGATATCGGTGGCGGCGTGCGTTTGTTTGTCGATGTAGAAGGCCCGGGCCTGGTGCCCGATGGGGCCGGCATGCGCGAGAAGCCAACCCTGATCTGCATGCACGGCGGCCCTGGTTTTGACCACAGTGCGTTCAAACCGGGCTTTTCGGTGCTGGCCGATATTGCGCAAATCGTCTACTACGATCATCGCGGCCATGGTCGCAGTGATGCGAGGCCTTCGTCCGAGTGGAACCTCGACACCTGGGCTGATGATGTGGTGCGCCTGTGTGACGCGCTGGGTATCAGCAAGCCCATCGTGCTCGGCCAGTCATTTGGTGGCTTTGTGGCGCAGCGTTATATCGAGCGGCATCCCGAGCATGCGGCCAAGGTGATTCTGTCCAGCACTTCGCCGCATATGGCGATGGAGCGAAAACTGGCTATGTTTGAGAAGCGCGGCGGGCCTGAGGCACGTGAAGCTGCCTTGCGTTTTTGGTCCGACCCGACGCCGGAACACTGGGCGGCGTACTGGACCTCTTGCCGACACCTCTACAACACCCGTCCGCCGCTCGATCCGCAGGCGGGTTCGCGCACCCTGATCCGCGAAGAGATCCTTTTGCACTTCGTGGCGGGCGAAAAGCAGGGTTTGAATTTGCTGCCGGGACTGGCGAGCGCTCAATGCCCGGTATTGGTGATGGCGGGAGAGGATGATCCGGTGTGCCCGCTGCAAGATGCGCAAGAAATGGCTGCGTCCTTGCCGGCGCAATGGGCCAAGCTGGTGAGCTTCCCCGGTGTGGGGCATGGTGCCTGGCGCGATGACCCGGAAGCCGCGTTTGCGGTGTTGCGCGAGTTCATCTTGGCCTGAGGCCTGTGTCGGCGGCATTCGCTGCCGCTGACCTTGCTCGTCAGCCGCTGATCAAGGCGGCGAGTTCGCGCTCCACCAAAGTGGCGTCGCCCAGATTCATTTCGATCAAGCGGCGCAGATGGGTGATGCTCTCGATGTCGATGCTGCGGCACAAAAAGCCAGCTTGTTCGCCTTGGACATGAGCCAACTCACCCGCCATGGCGATGATGGTGCTTTCATCGGCCAACTTGACCTTCAGCAGACAGGGCATGCCCAAGGCCAACTCGGAGGCGCCGGGCAGGCTCAGCAAGGCGCCTTTCAGCGACAGATCAAGCACTTGAGCATTCAAGTGCTCTTGGGTGGTGATCAGCTCGGCCGCGACTCCGAAGGCAACGCGGGCAAACTGGCGGCGTTCTGTATTGATGGCAAGCTCCTGATGCTCGAGTTTTGATGCTAGCAGAGCGCGTCGGGGCTGTCAGGCCTTGTTAGACCACATTCCCGGCGTATATCGTGCTTTGATCGACCGCCTTTTGCAGTCGCACCGGCACCACCGCCTCCAGCCCCATGGACTCCAGTGTGTACCAAGCGGCTCGCAGATAGGCCGCTGTGGCCTCACGAATTTCATTGCTGCAATGCGAGGCGGCGCTGGGGTGGACTTGCATGCTGGGCAGCTGGCCCTTGTGTCGCTGGCTCGGGTTGCGGCTTTCCACGGTGGGGGCCTTGTAACGCAGGGCGATGCGCGCCAGCAGGGTTTGAACTTCGTCGCTTTGTGCGTGATGCGGGCCCAGCAGGCGGGCCAGATCTCCCAGCACCTGCTCGGCGGCGGCGGCCAACAAGCGGGCGGCATAGTCGCTACCGCCAGCCAGGTAGTGGGCGGCCGCCAAGTCGGCGTATTCCAGGGCCATGGCCAGTTTGGGCAGATCGTGCTCTGTGCTGCTCATGTATGGATCGTTTGAATGCGAAAGCGTTTGCTTGTGTTTGGACGGGCCTGGACGGGCGCCAGTTTATGAGGCTGCCGTCGGTCTCAAGGCTTAGGCTTTGTGCAACAAATCACGCGGTGCCGCTGCGCAGGCAGTTGCCGCCGGATTGTTTGGCCGCAGCCAAACCACTTTCTGCACGCTCGATCAAGCGGCTGGGTTCGTCGATCGGGCCGCGCCAAGCGCTCAAGCCCATGCTCAGCGTGCCGGATTGATGCGCCGCCCAGGCCGCGCGCACCCGCTCGCAGACCTTGCGGGCCGAAGGCAAATCGACATCGGGCAAGGCCAGCAAGACGCCGCCACCGCGACCCAGCTGCGCCATCAAATCATCGGGGCGACATTGCAGTCGCAACAGTGCCGACAAGCTGGCCTGGGTTTGTTCTTGCGCAGACACAGTGCCGAGCGACTCGTTGGCCGCTGCGTCCACGCTCAAGGCGACCAGGCAAAAGCCACCGGCCAAGCGCTCAGGCTTTTGCAGCCACGCGCTCAAGTGATCTCGCAGCTGATCGCGGCTCAAGACCTCGGGTGCCAGCGACAAAAGACTCAGCTGATGAAAGCGCTGGTACTGCCGCAGGGCTGCGGCCGGATCGCCGGCTTGCTCGGAGGCGGCACTGAGGGCCTCATAGCAATGCGCGAGCTGGCCTTGCTGCTGTGCCGACAGATGCGGCAGCGCTTCGAGCTCGGCGATAGCCAGCTCTAAAGCCTCGCGGCCTTGCGGTGCAGAGGCATTGCTGTCGATTGAAGCGGTCATGTGGCCTTGCATGCCTGGGCAATGATTCAGTGGAGGGCAAAAGTGGGGGCGGCGGAATGCCAGCCCAAAGAATATCGCTTTACGGTCTGGTCAGGGGCGGGCTGTCGCTGGCCATGCTGGGGCCGGCCGGCAGCATCAAGCTGACCCTCAGTCCACCGCCCTCCCGATTGGCCAAGGCAATGCGCCCGCCATGCGCCTCGGAGATCTCACGAGCCAGGGCCAGGCCCAGTCCGGTGCCACCGCCTTCGCTGCTGCGCTTGGTCGAGTAAAAGGGCAGCAGGGCCTGGGCCAAGACGGTGTCGCTCATGCCCGGGCCACGGTCGGCCACCGTCATATGGAGTTCTGAACCTTGCTGCATCAGGCTGAGGCTGACTTCCTCGGCGGGGCCGCCGGCCTCATGCGCGTTCTTGATCAAATTGATCAGCGCTTGCTCAATCTGCGCTGCATCAAAAAAGCCCGCTTGCTCGGGCGCCTGGCCCCGCAGCTGAAAGGGGCTGTGTGCCGCGAGATTGGCCAAGAACTCCGGCCAATTCACCAGGCCGCACTGCGGTTGCGGCAGCTTTGCGAAACGGGCGTAGCCGGACAAGAAACTGTGCAAATGCTTGGCGCGACCGCCAATGCTTTGGAATACCCCTTCCAGACGTTCAATCTGACCTCTCCGAGCCAGTTCTGCGCCGCTGTGCGCCAGCGAGGAAATCGGCGCCAAGGAGTTGTTCAGCTCATGGCTGATGACGCGAATCACGCGCTTCCAGCTTGCCACTTCCTGGCGCGACAACTCACGCGTCATGCGCCGCAAGAGCAGCAGCCGATGCGGCTGGCCCTGCAACATCAAGGCGCGTTGCGAGCAATGGAAGTGCTCTTCCTGCCCCACTTCGGTGATGGAGACCAATTGATCTTGTCCGCTCTGCAAGGCCTCGCGCAGCACGGTGGGCGCTGTGGTCAGGATCTGCTTCAACTCAGCCCCACTCAGGCTGCGCCCCTCCGCCAGTAACTGGCGGGCCGCCAAATTGGCATAGGCCACCAGGCCGTCGCTGCCACACAAAAGCATGGCCACCGGCGTGTTTTGCACCACGCTGTCCAGCAGCAGCTCTCGCTGTGCCAGATGTTGGCGTTGCTCGCGCAGGGCAAGGCCCAACTCATTGTGCAAGCGCAGCAAGTCGCCCAGCTCACCGTAACGTTGAGAACCCTCGGCGGCGAGCGAGAGGCTGAAGTCTCCATCGCGGTAGCTCAAGACCGAGCCTTGCAGGGCACGAAGCAATTTGTGCAGTGGCGCCAGCATCAGCTGAGAGAGCAGCAGCACGAAGGGCAGAAGTAACAAGAGGCTCCAGCCCAGCGCCGTGACGCTCCAGGCTTGAGGTATCAAGTCCGGGCGTCCCAATCCCGTCAAGAGAGCTGGCAGCGGCCAGACCACCAGGGCCGCATGCATCAGGCCTCCTGCCAAAGCAGCCAAGAGCAGCAGCAGGCTCAGGCGCAGCTGCAAGGACAATTTGAATCTGGGGCGCTGGCTTGGTGAACCCATCTCAAGCCGCAGTGTCAAGGCCGTAACGTTCCATTCGACGGTACAAAGCCTGACGCGATAAGCCTAAATCCTGGGCGGCCCGGCTGACCACGCCGCTGGCGTTCGCAAGCGCTTTGATGACGGCCTCTCGGCTGGGTTCATCCAAGTTGCGCGTATTGCTGGGCGGAAGCGCGCTGCTGCTCTCTAGGCCCAGATGGCTGGCCTGAATGGGGCCGCCTGCCGCCAGCAGGCCGGCGCGCGCCATCACGTTCTTCAATTCGCGCACATTGCCCGGCCAGCTGTGGCTGAGCAGCGCGGCGCGGGCTGCATCACTCAGGCTCGCGGGTTTGGCAGAGCCAGAAGCAGCCAAGAAATGCTCGGCCAGCGGCAAGATGTCCTCACGGCGCTGCGCCAGCGCAGCCAAGCGCAGCTCAAACACATTCAGTCGGTAGTACAAGTCCTCGCGGAAACTGCCGGCCGCCACCATGGCTTTCAAGTCGGCATTGGTGGCGCTGATGATGCGCACCTCGGCTTCGCGGGTGCGGCTGGAGCCGAGCCGCTCGAAGCGGCCGGTTTCCAAGACGCGCAGCAACTTGACTTGGCCGGCCAAAGGCAGGGTGCCGATCTCGTCGAGGAAGAGGGTGCCACCATCGGCCGCTTCAAAGCGCCCCTCGCGTGCTTTGTGCGCGCCGGTGAAGGCGCCGCTGTCGGCCCCGAACAACTCGGCTTCAATCAAGTCCGCCGGCAAGGCGCCGCAGTTCAGCGCCACAAACGGACCCTTGCGGCGCGTGGAGTTGGCGTGCAGCAAGGCCGCCAGCCGCTCTTTGCCGCAGCCGTTCGGACCGCTCACCAAGACCGGCAAGTCGGTGCGAGCCACTTGGGCCGCTAACTCCAAAGTTGATTGCATGGCCTCGGAGGCAAACACCAAGCCCTGCAGATCAAAGTTGCTTTGCAAAGCTTGGCGGCGGTCCTGGCGCTCTTGGTGGTGGCGGCGTAGCTGAGCTGCCGACTCGGACAGCTCCAACAGGTTCTCCACGGTCAGCACCAGCTTGGCATCGTCCCAAGGCTTGGCCAGGTAGTCTGCCGCGCCGGCCTTGACCAGTTCAACCGCTGCCTCCAACCGGGTCCAGGCGGTCAGCAGGATCACCGGCAGATCGCTGTGGCGCGCGCGAATCGCCTTGAACAGCGCCGCGCCCTCGGCGCCGGAGGTGGTGTCGGCGCTGAAGTTCATGTCCTGGATCACCAGGTCGACGTTGCCGCGCGCCAGCAGGGCCAAGCCTTGCTCGGGCGTGGCGGCGTAGAGCGGCTCGATGTCATGCAGTGACAGCAGCAGCGAGAGGGCCTCGCCGACGCCGGGGTTGTCATCAATGATCAGAACAGTGCGCATGGGGCGGCAGCATAGCAATCAAGCGCCGCGCAGGGCCGCCACCGGCGGCAAAGCGGCGGCACGCCGCGCCGGAGCCAACACGGCCAGTTGGCCCAAGCCCCACAAAATGAGTGCTCCCAGCGGCAGGAAGGCCAGCGGCAGCGGCGGCATGGCGTACTGCTTCATCAGGGCCACGCTGATGCCATAGGCCGCGCCCATGCCGAGCACGATGCCGACCGTCGAGAGGATGAAGTTCTCGGTCTGGAAGTAGCGCAAGATCTGACCCCGAGTGGCGCCCAGCGCGCGGCGAGTCCCAATCATGCGGGTGCGCTGCTGCACCCAGAAGCTGGCCAGGCCGACGATGCCAAAAGCGGTCACCACCAGCAGCGCCAGGCAGACGCCGGCCAGCAGATGGATCATGCTGCGGTCTTGGCGGTAGTAGCGGTCGCGCATATCGGACATCAGGCGGTTTTCAACCACGATGCGATTGGGTCCGTTCTTGCTCAGTGCGGCGGCGGCAGCTTTCGAGACCTCGTCGCGTTTGGCGGGATCGGTGCGCAGCAGGTAGTAGCCGTTGCGGAAGCTGGCGCGAATCGGCAGCACCATGTTGTAGCGCAGTGATTCATCCTTACCACCCGGCTGAGACGAGGCCAAAGTTTCCAAGATGCCAATGACGCGAACCGGTTTGTCGCCAAAGCCATAGACCACATTGCCCAAGGCATCGCCCTTGGGGAACATTTTCTGGGCCATCTCGCGGTTGAGAATGATGGCAGGCACCACCGGCGTCTGCGCAGTCTCGAAGTCGTTTTGGTTTTGGTACTCGTCCGCTTCGAAGTCGCGGCCGGCAATCAGACGCAGTCCGGTGGTTTTGAGCCAGCCTTCGCTGGCCAGATAGGTGGATGCCACCACCGACTCGCTGTCTTCCTTCTCTTGCGTGCGCATGCCGCTCATCGTCATGTGGTCGCTGAAGGGGAACTGGTTCAGGAACGAAGCTTCCTTGACCTGGGGCAGGGCGCGCAGCACCTGCAGGTCGGAGTGGGTCAGGGCGTGAGGGTTCTCAATCGGGCCAATCCCGCCGAGATTGAGGGCGATGATTTCTTGGTCGGCCAGACCCGAGGGCTCATTGATCTTCTCGATGCGTTGCAGGATCAAGAACAGCGCGTTGCAGACGATGGCACAAGTCAAGGCGATTTGAAGCACGATCAAGCCTGAGGCGGTTTTGTGGCGCTTCAAGGTGGCGAGGATGGGCAAGATGTCCATGATGGGGCGGGCCTTATTCGATTCCAGAGGGCTTTACTGCGACTTCAGTTGCAGCGCGGGGGTGACTTGGCAGGCGCGCCATGCGGGCAAGATGCCGGCAATCAAGCTCGCGACCAGGGCCAGGCCCAAGGTGCTGAGCAGCATCAGGCTGTCCATCTGGATCAGCGAGCCATAGTTGCTGGCGCCCACGCGCACTGCCTGCACACCCAGCCAGGTCAGACCCAGGCCCAACAAGCCACCCAGCAAGCCAAGGCTGCCAGCCTCGACGAGAAACTGCGCAAAGATCTGGCGGCGCGGTGCACCCAAGGCGCGGCGCACGCCGATCTCGCCCGAGCGTCGCAGCGCCTTCGCCAATTGCAAGCCGACGGTATTGGTCAAGCAAACGGCCAGGAAGCCGAAGGCCAGCCACAGCTGCAAACCAATGTCCTCGGGCACCACCTGCTGCTGCTTGAGCCAAGTCATCACATCACGCATTCGCACATTGCTGGGCCGCTCGAAACGGCCGCTGCTGCGCTGCTGCTCTGAGTACTGGTTCAGATAGGCGCGGTAGTTGCGGGCTTTTTCAGGACTGTCGACTTGAGCCCAGTATTGAATCCATGAGCAAGGGGCATTGAGGGCTCGCGCATCGCCGCCGGCCGGGTCTCCCCAACATTGGAAATTGCCGGAGATTCCAAAGCGCAGCACCATCGCGGTGCTGAAGGGGATGTAGATGTCGTCGATCCTGGAGAAGGCACCATTGGTCAGATCGAAATAACGGGGCACGACGCGCCAGTCGTTCATCACGCCGACGATGGTGATGTCTTTGTCCCGCACCCGCAGCGTCTTGCCACGGCTGTCGATGCCACCGAACAAGCGCTCATTCAGAGACTTGGAGATCACCGCGACACGGGCTTCGCTCTTGTCGTCTTCCGCGGTCCAGCCCTTACCGTAGAGAAAAGGCACTTCAAACATCGGGAAGAAGTCCGCCGAGGTGTTGCGCGAGAGGGCAATAAAGGGCTGCTGACCCGCCTGCGGCGGTGTGATGGGCACATTGCCGCCCGACATCATGACCTGTTTGTCTGCGCGAGCCTCGCGCAGCAAGTTCTCGGCATCAAAGCGGGTCAGCTGCAAATTGGGCTCATTGCCCGGCTTGTAGCCGCGCATGGGGCTGGCATCAAGTTGGATGTTGAAGAGCTGTCTGCTTTTGCTGGGAATGGGGTCTCCCGACAGCACATGGAAGACCGTCAAAGTCGTCATGCAGGCGGCCACGCCCATGGCGATGGTCAGCAGCATCAAGGCGGTCAGGCCTCGGGATGACTTGAAGCTGCGCAGCGCCAAATCAAAGTAATAGCTCAACATCATCATGATGAAGCTCCAGGGGCTTGTTGCGTGTCTGTTGGGTCTTGCTTGGGCTTGTCCGGCCGCAGCCATTGATTGGCTGCGGCCAACTCGGTCTCATCCAAGGCGCCGGCCGCTTGGCTCAAGAGCAGCTTGGCCAGCACATGGCGGTGGCGGGCTTGCTCATAGGCGTTTTGTGCCGAGGCCTGGGTCTGGATGGCCAGCAGCAGATCGGTCATGCTGCGCGTGCCCAGGGCCTGGCCGGCGCGGGTGGAGGCCAAGGCTTGGTCGGCGGCCTGCACGGCCATGCGGCCAGTCTCCATCTGCGCCAAGGTGGAGAGCACGGCTTGGAATTTCGCCTGCGTCTCGCGGATCAGGGCGCGCTTGGCGCTTTCTTGCTCGCTTTGGATGGCATCGCGCCGGTAGCTGGCCTGACGAACTTGGGAGGCGGTGGCGCCACCGGCGAAAAGTGGAATCGTCAGCTGCACGCCGAGGGTGTTGACGGTGCGCCCGCTTAAGTTCGGCGTCACGCCGGAGCCGCTTTGGCGATCGCTGTCCAAACCGAGGCTGAGCTTGGGCAGATGGCTGGCGCGCGCCGCTTCGATGCGTCGCTCGCTGGCGCTCAGTTCAGCGGCGCTGGCCTTGAGCGTGGGGTTGCTGCTGAGCGCGCGCTCCACCCAGGCCTGTGGTTCTTGCGGTTGCGGCGGCAGAGCCGGCAGCTCGCTCGCCAGCGTGGCCAGGGCGCCCGGCTCTTGGCCGATGATTTGCGCCAGCGCTTGCTGGGCATCGGCAAAGTCTTGCTGAGCTTGCACCAGCTGGCCGCGCACCAATTGATGAAAGCTGCGTGCTTGGTCGACGTCGACTTGGGCGGACAGTCCGGCTGCGAAGCGAGCCTGCGCCTGCTGAACTTGATCGGCAAAGGCACGTTCATTGGCCTGCGTGGTGCTGACGCCGGCGCGTGCCAGCAGCACGCCGAAATAGGCCCTGGCGACGCGCGCGCAGAGCTCTTGTTCGGCGGCGCGCAGACGTGCTTCATCGGCCGACAGGCGCTCGTTCTCGGCCTGCAGCGTGCGCCACTGCGCCACGTCGACCAGGCTTTGGCTCAGTCGGCTGCCGAGCAAGCGGCTCTCCACATGGCCCGGAAGACCTGAGGTCTCGGCGTGGTTTTGCTCCACTTGCAGACGCCATTGCGGCAGCATTGCAGCGCGGGCTTGCTCGGTGGATTCTTGCTGGATGCCGCGCTGGGCCTGGGCCGAGGCCAAGAGCGGATCGGCCGCGCGCGCCTGGGCGTAGATGCTGAGCAGATCGCTTCCGCCTGCTTGTGCTTGTACTTGCGCCTGCGCCTGCTGGCAGCTCCAGGCGGCGAGCACCAGCAGAAGCCCTTGTTTGAGGGTCTTGTTCATCAAGCCGAGCTTTCTCAATCGACCCGGGCGCGCTGGCCCTGGAACAAGGCCGGGTCTAGCGCCAACTCGGCGGCGATGTCGACCACCTGGCCGTCGATCACATGCACATTGCGCTGCGCGCGTGCGGCCAGCTGCGGGTCGTGGGTGACCATCACGATGGTGGCGCCGTCGCGGTGCAGCTCTTCCAGCAGCTCCATCACGCTGCGGGCCATCTGACTGTCGAGATTGCCGGTGGGCTCGTCGGCCAGCAGCAGCTTGGGTTCGCCGGCCAGGGCGCGGGCAATGGCCACGCGTTGCTGCTGTCCACCGGACAGCTCGGCCGGGTAATGCTTGGCGCGGGCCGACAGGCCGACCCGAGCTAGCGCGTCCGAGGCGCGCTTCTTGCGCTCGGCTGCTCCCATGCCGCGATAGCGCAGTGGCACTTCGATATTGTCCAGAACGTTCAGGTCCGGGATCAGATTGAAGGCCTGAAAGACAAAGCCAATTTTCTGATTTCGGATCTTGGAGCGGGCATCGTCATTCATGCGGCTGACGTCCACGCCGTCCAACTCGTAGCTGCCGCTGCTGAAGGCTTCCAGCAAACCGGCGATGGTCAGAAACGTGGTCTTGCCGGAGCCCGAGGGCCCGGTGACGGCGACGAACTCGCCTTGTTTCACTTCGAGGTGAAAGTCGCGCAAGGCATAGGTCTCGACCATTTCGGTGCGGTAGACCTTGGCCAGGGATTTCATCTTCAACATGGTGTGTGGCTCCTGTGAAAGGGAATGGAGTAGCGGGCGCTCAGCGGCTGATGCTGGCGCGCTGCGCGTCTTTGAAGTTGTCGGCGCCCGAGATGACGACTTGTTCGCCGGCCTTCAGGCCTTCGAGCACCTCGACCTTGGCCAGGCTTTGCAGTCCTAAGCGAATGGGCCGTTTCTCGGCCTGATCGCCTTGCAGCACATAGGCAAAGTGGCCGCCGCCTTCTTCGACAAAGCTGCCGCGCGGCAGCGTCAGCACCTTGTCGCGGTGGTCCAGCAGCATGCGTACCGAGAGACGCTGGTTCTGCCTCAGCTGCTCAGGCTGCTTGCCCTCGAAGCGCAGGCGTGCTGCCACTTCGCCACTCACAACTTCGGGTGAGACGGAACTGAGCAGGCCCTTCCAGCGCTGGTCGCTGCCGCCGCTGATCTCGCCGCCCATATTCGGCTGCAGCTCACGCGCCAGGCTCTCGGCCACCTGAATCTGCACCTCCAGCGCCGACAGGTCCACCACCGACAGCAGCTTGGCGTCCTTGGCCACGCTGGCGCGGTCGCTGACAAAGAGCTGGCCGACTTGGCCGTCCACCGGCGAGCGCAGATTCAATTCGTCCAGTTGACGCTCCACATCCTTCACGACCAATGCTTGGCGCTCGAAAGCCTGGCGCTTGGCCTGCAGCTCAAACTTGACGGCATCGTCCTTCAGCCCCAGCAGCTCGCGTGCCTGCTTCAAGGCTACCTGCGCCTTGGCCAGGGTGTCGCGCGCCTGGTCCACTTGCGCGGCCGCCGTGGCGCCGGCTTTGAAGGCCTGGGTTTGGCGGGCCAACTCGTTCTCGGCTGCTTTGTGGCTGATGCTGGCGGTGTCCAACTGGCTTTGGTCTTGGGCGCGTTGCTGGCGTGAGTCGGCCTGGGCGCGCAGCCATTCGCTTTGCAAGGCATCGGCGTTGGCGCGCTCCTGACCCAGTCGCGCCGTCAGCTCCGGGCTGGCAATCTTGAGCAAGACCTGACCCCGCTTCACCTGATCGCCGGCCTGCACGCTCAAGGCGACCGTGCCGGCGTTGCCGGCGTACAGCGTCGGGCTGTTGGCCGCAACCACCCGGCCTTCGGCGGCGATATCGCGCGTCAGCGGGCCGAGCTCCACCGTCCCGAGAGAGAGCCGGGCCAGGCTGACCGAGGCGCCGCCGCCGAGTTGCTTGAAGAGTTGCTGCCCGCCATAGCCCAGCAGGGCGAGGCTGGCCAGAGCCAAGGCCGCGAGGCTCAAGCGGCGCCGGCGCCCGGAGCTGGGGGCCAAGATTTGGTCCTGGGCGGAGGTGTCTCGAATCATGGTGTCGCTTGGCTTTCCTTGTTGGGTGCAAAGGCGCTTGTGGCGGCCTTGGCTCTCAAGAATGCAAGCGGCGTGCCAAGTGAGATCAGCCCTGCCACGCCTTGTAAATCAAGGGCTTAGCGTGGCTTTCGCTTGGGCCTGAGTGTCCGCGGACAGGGGGCGGACAGTGGGTGGACAGCGCCGGACACGGCCCGCCACGAGTGGACAGCATGCTTCAGCGCTTGGCGACGATGTCGAACTCGATCAGCAATTCATCCTGCACCGCCAGCAAGCCACCCGCCACCGAGAAGGGCTGCAAGCCAAAGTCGCTTTGTCGCAGCACCAGGGCGCCGCGTGCTTGCAAGCGCTCCGCCTGCACTTCCGCGTGCAGGGCCAGCCATTGCTGACGCCTTTGCCCGTGCAACTCGATCTCCAGCAACACGGCCAGCTTGGGCGCCGCCCCGCGGATGCTCAGCGAGCGCAGGCGCACCCGTGGATAGGCCTCGGCTTGCAGGCCGGCCGCGCCCAGCATATTGCTGCGCGTGGCGGCAATCGCCTCGGCCGACAAAGTCGAAGCCCAGCCCGGCCCGAGGGCAGCGCGGGAGGTCGGCTCGTCCAAGACCAATTCATCGAGGCGGAAGGCCAACTCAAAGGCGGCCCCGTCAAGGGCTTGCTCCGGCGTTGATGGGGCAAAGACCAAGCCTTGCAGAGCCGGCACGCTCAGCACATGGTTGTGGCCCAGCCGCGCGGCCCGCCCGCCGCGAAAGACATGGATGCGAACCGCTGAGGCGGCCGCGTCAATCGTCAGCAGGCGCTCTTGTTGATCTTGGGCCTGTTGCCGCATGGCGCCAAAGTCCGCTGGCCAGGGGCTGGCCGGCTCTGCCTCTCTCGACTTTTGGGGGGCGCTTGCGCAGGCAGCCAAGATCGGCAAGGAGACCAGCAAGAGCAAGAGCCGCCGTGTGCGCAAAGAGGTCATCCGCATCCTTGTTGTCGGGAAATGAGCCACAGAATATGTCTCAATTTTGACAGCCAGGGCCTGCCGTGCTGAACTAGCATGAAGCAGGCAAAACAATCGCCTCTATCCAACGGAGACTCGCATGGCCGCCAGCCCTTTTCGTTCCGCCATTGATTTGATGGCTCAATACGCCAGCTATCACCGCGACCGGCGCAATATCGCTACCCACTTTGTCGGCATCCCCTTGATCGTCTTTGCCATCGGCATATTGCTGGCGCGTGCCGAGCTCAGCCTCGGTGGGGTGTCGCTGACGGCGGCTTGGCTGCTCTGGGGCTTGAGCACTGTTTGGTATCTCACCCGTGGGAATTTGGTCTTAGGACTGGCTGTCAGCCTGGTCAATGGCGTCTTGATGGCGCTGGCCGAACCGCTGGCCGCCGGCAGCCAGAGCAGCTGGTTGAGTTGGGGCATTGGCAGCTTTGTTCTGGGCTGGGTGATCCAGTTCATCGGTCATTACTACGAGGGCAAGAAGCCGGCCTTTGTGGATGATCTGGTGGGGCTTTTGGTCGGGCCGATGTTTGTCGTCGGCGAGGCCTTGTTCTCGCTGGGCTGGGGGCGTGACTTGCTGGGCGAGATCGAACGTCGCGCCGGCCCCACCCACCTGCGCGATCTGGCACATCCGGCCGCTTGAAGGCCGGCGCTGAAGCCGGCGGCCGGGCTCGGGTCTTGCTGAGGTCTCCATGGCGGCATTGACCGTCCTGGTGATGGGCGCCGGCTCGGTCGGCTGCTATCTCGGTGGTGCCCTGGCCGCCGCAGGCCTGCAAGTCCATTTCGTAGGGCGGCCGAGGGTGCTGGACGCCTTGCGCGCCGAGGGCCTGCGTTCGAGCGACCTGGAGGGGCGTCAGCAGCATCTGCCCGTAACGGGCTTGTATCTGCATGAGGCCCTGCCGGCCGAGCTGCGGCCCGACATCACCTTGCTGTGCGTGAAGAGCGGCGCCACCGCCGAGGCGGCCGCGCTGCTGGGGGCGGCCTTGCCTGCTGCAAGCTTGGTGCTGTCCATGCAGAACGGCATCGCTAACGCAGAACATGGGCGGCAAGCGGCGCCGCAGCTGGACTGGCGTGCCGGCATGGTGCCCTTCAATGTGGCCGAGTTGGGGCCGGGGCGCTTTCACCGGGGCACTCAAGGGGCGCTGGTCGTACAAGGGCAGAGCCGCGAGCCGCTTTTGTTGGCGCTGCAGCAGGCTTGGGCGAGCCAGGGTTTGGCCCTGGACTTGCTCGCTGACCCACTAGATATGCGGGCTTTGCAGTGGGGCAAGCTCCTGCTCAATTTGAACAATCCGGTCAATGCCTTGTCCGGGCAGGCCTTGCGGGCGGAGCTTTTGCAGCGCGGCTACCGGCGCTGCCTGGCGGCTTTGCAGCAGGAGGCCTTGGACTTGCTGCAGGTCGCGGGCATCCGGCCGGCGAAGCTGACGCCATTGCCGCCGCGCCTCGTGCCCCGCTTGTTGCGCTTGCCGACGCCGCTTTTTCGTCTGCTGGCGGCACGCATGTTGAAGATCGATGCTCAGGCCCGTTCCAGCATGGCGGATGACCTGGCTTTGGGTCGTGTGACCGAGATCGAGGCCCTGTGCGGCGAGGTGCTTCGCCTGGCCGCGCATGTGGGCCGTTCGGCACCGCTGAATGCCCGCATGCTGGCCTTGATAAAGGCCTGGCCGCAGCGCCAAAACCCCTATGGCCCTGCGGAATTGTGGGTCGCTCTAACACAGGCTTGAGTCTGGTTTTTGTCAGGGCTGAAAGATCTTTTTTTGCAGCCAAGTTTGACCGGGTTTTGTTCCCAGCCGGCTCGCCCTCTTGAGGCCTATCTCGTGAGTGGCTGCTCACAATCGGAGCGTCTGAAAAGGCTTTGTGAGGGGTGACCCTGAGCCCCGCCTGACCCAGGTTAAGCTGCGCTCGCTAAGATGCCAGCACCATCGCGCACCGACCCAGATTCAGCCTTTTGCGGAGACCTGCATGACCTCGCCCAGCCCTGCCAAGAACGCATCCGAACCTGCCTTGCAAGGGGATATTTTCAGCAGCCCCAGCCCGCGTGTGGCGCTCGCGCCGGCCTCGGCTTTGCCGGCTCAAGAAATCAGCGCCGAAGTGCTGCTGGAGAAGTACGCCAAGGGCGAAGAACAAACGCTGGATGAGTTGCGTCAACGCATTGCCCGCGCCTTGGCTCAGGCCGAAGCGCCGGAGGCTCGCGCCGAATGGGAAGCGCGCTTTCTGGACGCCCAGCGGCGCGGTTTTGTGCCGGCCGGCCGCATCAATTCGGCCGCAGGCACCGAGTTGACGGCCACGCTGATCAACTGCTTTGTGCAGCCGGTGGGCGACTCCATCGCTTCGGATGAAGATGGCCACCCCGGCATCTACACCGCCTTGACCGAGGCGGCCGAGACCATGCGGCGCGGCGGCGGTGTGGGCTATGACTTCTCGCGCATTCGCCCGCGTGGCGCTTGGGTCGGCTCGACGCAGAGCAGCGCCTCGGGCCCGGTCAGCTATATGCGCGTGTTTGACCGCAGCTGCGAAACGGTGGAGAGCGCCGGCAGCCGGCGTGGCGCGCAAATGGGCGTGCTGCGCTGCGATCACCCGGATGTGGAGGAGTTCATCCACGCCAAGGACAAGGGCGACTTAAAGAACTTCAATATCTCGGTGGGCGTGACCGATGCCTTTATGCATGCGGTGGAAGCTGACGCTGAGATTGAGCTGACTCACAAGGCCGAGCCCGGCCAGAAGCAGCGCGCCGCCGGCGCCTACCAGCGCGGCGATGGTTTGTGGGTGTACCGCAAGCTGCGCGCTCGCGAGCTCTGGGATCAGGTCATGCGTTCCACCTATGACCATGCCGAGCCGGGTGTGCTCTTCCTGGACCGCATCAACGCCGACAACAATCTTTATTACTGCGAGGCGATTGCCGCCACCAACCCCTGCGCCGAGCAGCCGCTGCCGCCCTATGGCTGCTGCTGCCTGGGCTCGGTCAATCTGACCACCTTTGTGCGCGACCCCTTCGGCCCGAACGCCAGCTTCGATGAAGAGGGCTATTCCGAGGTCTGCCGCGTCGCTACCCGCATGCTGGACAACGTGCTCGATGTGACCCCTTGGCCGCTGCCTGCGCAGCAGCAAGAGGCGCGCAACAAGCGCCGTGTGGGCTTGGGCTTTACCGGCCTGGGCGACACCTTGGTGATGCTGAACCAGCGCTATGACACCGAAGCCGCGCGCGATGTGGCGCGCCGTTTGAGCGAAGTGATGCGCAACGCGGCCTATGAGGCTTCGGCCGATCTGGCTGTTGAGCGCGGCGCTTTCCCGCTCTTCAATGCCGACCTTTATTTGTCCGGTGGCAACTTTGCCTCGCGCCTGCCGCAGGGTTTGAAGGACAAGATTCGCGTGCAGGGCTTGCGCAACTCGCATCTGCTGTCGATTGCGCCCACCGGCACCATCAGCCTGGCTTTTGCCGACAACGCCTCCAACGGTATTGAGCCCGCCTTCAGCTGGAGCTACACCCGCAAGAAGCGCATGGCCGATGGCAGCTACAAGGAGTACGCGGTCGAGGACCATGCTTGGCGCTTGTATCGCCATATGTTCGGCACGGATACGGCATTGACGCCTGCATTCGTCACCGCGCTGGAGTTGAGCGCGGCCGACCATGCGGCCATGGTGGCGGCGGTGGCTCCTTTTGTGGACACCTCGATCTCCAAGACCGTCAATGTGCCGGCCGACTATTTGTACGAGGACTTCCAAGACCTCTACACCCAGGCTTGGAAGAGCGGACTGAAGGGCCTGGCCACCTATCGGCCCAACAGCATTCTGGGTTCGGTGCTGAGCGTGGAGCCGGCTGCGGTGCAAAAGCCTGAGCCGCTCAAGCCGGTGCCGGCGGACGGCAGCAACCAGCGCATGTTGGTGTCGCGCCTGCCGAACGCGGTGCTGGCCTCGCTGCGCTGGCCCAGCCGCCCCGAGTTGCCCGGCGGCAACCCGGCCTGGAGCTACATGATTCGTCACCCGCACGGCGACTTTGCGCTCTTCGTCGGCGAGTTGCCGGCGGTGGGGCCGGATGCAGGCTTGTTCGGCAAGAACCTGCCCTTTGAAGTCTGGGTCAATGGCGCCGAGCAGCCGCGCGGCCTGGCCGCCGTGGCCAAGACCTTGTCCATGGATTTGCGCAGCAATGATGCGGCCTGGCTGCGCTTGAAGCTCGATGCCTTGGCCACTGTGGCCGAAGAGCGGGCCTTTGAGATGCCCATGCCTCCGGGCGGTGAACAGCGCCTCTTCCCCGGCGTGGTGGCCGCCACGGCGGCCGTCATTCGCTGGCGCTGTGAGCAACTCGGTGCGCTGTCCGAGGGCGGCGCCACGCCGGTGATTGACGCCATGTTCAGCCGCGAAGAGCCGCGCACCAGCACCATGGGTACCTTGGCCTGGGCGGTGGACGTGGACAACCCGGCCACCAACGAGCAATTCACACTGACCCTGAAAGAGGTCAGCTTGCCTACGCCGGACGGCGGCTTTGTGACTCGTCCTTGCGCCATGGGTTTTTCGGGCAACTACCCCAAGGCCCTGGACGGCATGGCGCGTTTGCTGAGCCTGGACATGCGGGTGATGGACCCGGCTTGGATCGGCATGAAGCTGCGCAAGCTGCTCAATGTGGGCGAGCCGCTCGGCCACTTCATGGCACCGGTGCCGACGCTCAGCGGCGAGCGTCGCCAGCAGATTTGGCCGTCGACTGTGGCCTATGTGGCGCGCTTGATCATCCATCGCTATGCCATGCTGGGCATCTTGGACGAGCAGGGCCTGCCGCTGGTGGAGATGGGCTTGTTGCAAGCGCCGGTGACCCGCGCCCAGACCGGGGCTGCCGTGCCTGCCATGGCCGGCAAGCCCTGCCCGGAATGCGGCAACAGCACCATGATTCACAAAGACGGCTGCGACTTCTGCACCGCTTGTGGTTATGTGGGGCAGTGCGGCTAAGGCCTGGGTGCGTTGAACCAACGGCCTTGCATCGCGCAAGGCCGTTTGTTTTTTCAGTCCGCCATGGCGATCAAAACGACGCGCCGGTTTTGGGCGCGGCCGGCCTCGCTGGCGTTGTCGGCGATCGGTTTTTCGCGCCCAAAGCCCAGGATCTTCAGCGCTGAGGCGGGCCAGCCCGCGCTCTGCAGCGCTTGAGCGACGGCATTGGCGCGGCGCTGCGAGAGTTGCTTGTTGTAAGCGGCCTCGCCGAGCGCATCGCTGTGGCCTTCGATGCGCAGACTGGGCACTTCCAGCTCTCGCAGCTGCTGGCCCAGCTCGCTCAGTTGCTTCAGTTGCGCTTGCTGCAAACGGTCAGAGTCAAAGCTGAAGAGCAGGCTGGTGGCCAAATTCAGCGTCCACTCCTCGCCGTTTTGAACAAAGCCCAGGCTTTTGAGCGCCTGGGCTTGATGCTCACTCCATGTGCTTTTCTTTGGGCTTGCCGCGGCAGTTGCCGGCGCAGCCGGGGTTTGGCATGCGCTCAACAACGGCAACAAAGGGGCCAGCAGGCACGCCGCCGTGAGCGAGGTGCTGAGCTTTCGCCGCTGGTGCTGACAAAGCTTGGGGTGATCAGCTGGGGAGACGCTTGGGCGCAGGGTCGGTTTCAAGTTCACTCCTGGTAGTCGAGGGGGCCGCGTTGGTGCCCGTTGCGGGCGAGCGGCTGGCCCGCTTGTGCTCATACATATCCAGGTCGGCCGCCTTCATCAGTTCGGTACTCGTGCGGCCATGCTCGGGGTAGACGGCCAGGCCGACGCTGATGCCGGGGATCACCGTCAAGCCGTTGGGCAGATGCACCACTTCGGCCACGGCAGTGCGCAAGTGCTCTGCAATTTGTTGGGCGGTGCTGCCGGGGTAGCGGCCCTTGACCAGCACCACAAACTCATCGCCGCCGAGGCGTCCGACCAGATCCTCGGCTCTGACGCTGCGTCGCAGGCGCTGGGCCAGGGCAATCAAGACGCAGTCGCCGGCTTCATGGCCATGGGCGTCGTTGATTTCTTTGAAATGGTCGGCGTCGACAAAGTAGAGCAAGAAGCCGCCGTCCTCGCGCTGGGCTTGTTCCAGTTGGCGAGCCAGCATGGCTTCGAAATGGGCGCGACTGGCCACGCCGGTCAGGCTGTCGCGACTGGCTTGGTCGTTCAGCCTGGCGTGGGCATGGCGCAGCGCATCATGTTCGCTGAGCAAGCGCAGCTGGTGGGCGCTGAGGTCTTGCAGCAGCGCATCAAAGTCGCTGCTCAGCTGGTCCAGCTCCACGACACCGGCGCGGGGCGCAGGCAAAGGTGCCCGACCGGCAGGTCGAACTTGGCGCATCAGCTGGGTGTGCTCGGCCAAGGCTTGCAAAGGCATGGCCAAGCGATCGGCAAAGCGCCGCGAAATTTGCATGACCGCCAAACCGGACAAGACCATGGCCAGCAGCACACCACCGGCAATCCAGGCCAGCAATTGCAGCATGGCACTGGCATCGGCCTGCAGTTGCACCATGGCCAAGACGCGACCTTGAGCTTGCACCGGGACCTCGGCCCTGACCGGCCAAAGCGCTTCGGCCGCAGCGCCCCAGCCTTGCTCGGAACCGGGCTTGCGGTAGGCGGCAAAGTCCTGCGCCGGACCGGAGTCTCGCAAGCTGGCCGCGCCCAGATGAACGCGTGCGGCGGATACCGGCTCATGGCGCAGCAGGTCTTGCAGCAAACTCTCCACCGCCTCGCGGTCTTGGAACATGACGGCGGCTTCGACCGAATAGGCCAGCGAGCGTGCCTGCAACTCCAGATTGCGGACCGTGGACAGGTGCAACATCAAACTCGCAGCGGCCGCCAGCACCAAGCCCACGCTCAGCACCGAGAACAGACCGATGCGCCAAGTGGCCGCCCGCATCAGCGCAAGCAAAGTGGTGGGGGCTGGCGAGACAAAGGCTCCGGACTTGCCGGGGCGCTTGGGGTGGGGGCGAAGGCTGACCATATTCGCCTCTTTAGACCTTGCGCTGCGTGGGCTTGGCCAGGCGCAAGACCTGGGGATGCACGCGCAGACCACTGCGCGCGACGGCATCCAAATTGACTTCAAAGCGGGTTCGCCCTTCAACAGCATCGAGGCAGAACATGCCGCCATCGCTGCAAAACTCGGGGCCCCGGCCCAGCGTCAACACGGCTTGATGGGCCAAGCTGCGCAGCACAGTACGCAAGCTCTCGGCATTCCATCCGTCCAGAAACACCGCGTGGCAATAGGCGGGCAAGGGCTGATTGGCCTCGATCAGGCTGATCTCCAGCGTACGGCCGTCATGCAGGGCTTGGACTTGGCGCGCGATGTCTTGCGCGTCGGGGGCACTGCGGCTGATGCACAAACCCAGTGGCTGAGGACGTTGTGGCCAGGCGGTGTAGCTGATGATGCCTTGCAGGATGGCGCCGGTGGGCAGCGCCGATTGGGCAACGACAGGCAAGGCCTGCGCCAGCGCCGACTTGGGCACCAAGCCCCAGGCCGTGCTCAACAGCAAGCACACAGCGAGTGCATGGCGCAGTCCTTGCCGCTTTGCCGGACTTTGCGCGCCTTGCAGCGCCCGTCCCTGCAGCGGGTGCAGCGCGGTGACGGCTTGGGGCCAGGCGACAAAGGCAATGGGCATTCAGATTCCAAATACAGTGCCCCGATCGCTTCAGCCATGGAACTCGAAGTTGACGCATGGAAGTCAGCGTGGGCGTTTCAGTATAGGCATGGCCTTGACGCCGACCTTGCCGACCGGCGCCGCTTACCCCCCATGAATGCGGGGCAGGTTGCGAGGAGGCGACAGCGCGTGAGTTCGGGGGTCTGCTGCTCGCGCGCTATCCTTGCCGCATGTCCAGCCCGCGCAAACCCACTTCTTCAGCATCCGATTCTTCTGGGGGCTCCTCGTCCTTGGTGCCTGTGGGAGCTTTGAGTTCCGAAATGTCAGAGCGCATGGGGAAGGCCTTGCTGGGCTTGATCGGCAGCCGCCCAGAGTCCAAAGCCACGGCGCGCCCAAGCCTTTCTCTGGCGGCCCAGGCGGCCCAGGCGGCCGCGGCGGATGCGGCCAAGAAAGCAGCGATGGCGGCGGGCGCCTTCGCATTGCCGCCCGGACCCTTGGGCTGGTTGACCATCGTGCCGGAGATGGCTGCGGTCTGGCGCATTCAGTCGCAGTTGGTGGCGGATATCGCGGCGCTGTACGGCCGAACCGCCGAGCTCGGCCAGGCGCAGATGTTGTATTGCTTGTTCCGCCACACGGCGGCGCAGGCGGTGCGTGACTTGGCGGTGCGGGTGGGTGAGCGCATGCTGGTGCGACCAGCCACCACGGCCTTGATGCAAAGAGTGGTGGGCGCCGTGGGCATGCAGCTGAGTCAAAAAGTCTTGAGCAAAAGCGTGTCGCGCTGGGTGCCCATGGTCGGCGCGGCCGCGGTCAGCGCCTATGCCTATTACGATACCCAGCAGGTGGCCAAAGCGGCAATCGAGATGTTTGAGCGTGAACAGATCATCGAAAACCCTGGCTAACAGGTCGCGTATCTGGGCTTGTCGGCTCTTGTGCGGCGCTTACAGACGCTTACACTCGGGCTGACCCTCAACCCGTCGCCTGCTTGTCCACCACGCATCTCCCCATGACGCCGCCCACCATTCTTGATGTCGAAGCCTCGGGCTTTGGGCGCGGCAGTTATCCGATCGAGATTGGCTTTGTCGAGTCCGGCGGCGCCGCCTTTTGCTGCTTGATTCAGCCCGAGCCCGATTGGCAACATTGGGACAGCTCGGCCGAAGCCTTGCACGGCATCAGCCGCGAGATCCTCATGCGTCACGGCAAGCCGCCGGCTTGGGTGGCTGAGCAGATCAACCGACGTCTGGCGGGGCAAACCGTTTACTGCGACGCCTGGGGCCATGACTATCCCTGGCTCTGCCGCTTGTTTGATGCGGTCGATATGAGCCCGAGCTTCAAGCTGGCCGATATGCGCTCCTTGCTCAATGAGAACGAGGTGGAGTGCTGGCATCCGGTGTTGGATCAGGTGCGCTCAGAAATGCAGTTACGTCGCCACCGCGCCAGCAGTGATGCCATGGTGCTGCAGCTGGCGCTGATGCGGGTCAAGCAGCTGCATCAGCAGCAACAAGGCCAACAACAAGTTCAGCAATTGCGCGGCGCAGCCTGAGGGCGGCGTCTTCGGCTTAGGCCTCGGGCAAACTGCCGCGAGCGCAGCTGCGACCGGCGCGCTTGGCTTCATACAGCTTGGCATCGGCCACCTCGACCATGGCCTCCAATTCGGCCTCACTGCCGGCGCGCACGCAAAAGCCCACGCTGATGCCGATATGCAGTTCCAAGGTGTCGATCATGAAGGGCAGGCCGATGGCATGCACGATCTTGTGGGCCACCACGGCCGCGTCTTCGGCTTGGTGAATCGTCGGCAAGAAGACTGCAAACTCATCGCCACCGAGGCGTGCCACCAAGTCTTGGGGACGCAGCACATTGCGCAGGCGCAAAGCCACCGCGCGCAGCAAGGCATCGCCGACTGGGTGGCCAAATTGGTCATTCACCGGCTTGAACTTGTCCAAGTCCAGATACAGCAAAGCCACCGGCAGCCCGCTCTGGCGAGCTTGCTGCAGGCTGGTTTGCACATGATCTGCAAAACCGGCGCGATTCAACAAACCGGTCAAGGGGCAGCTCATGGAGGCGTCGCGCAGGCGTTGCTCTTCGCGCTTGGCGCTGCTGATGTCGCGGGCAATGCAGATGGCCCCTTCCACGGCCGCACCGGCGGTGCGCAAGGGGGCGTATTGCAGGTCGAAGACTGTGGTTTCGCCACGTTCGCCGTAGTCCAACTCCAGGCCCAGGCTTTCGCCAGCCAGGGCCCGCAGCAAGGCGGGTTGGCGCCGGGCGTACTCTTGCTCGCCCAGAAATTCGCGCAAAGGCCGACCGGTCCAAGCTTCCGCCTCGATTTGGAAGCGACGCAGATAGGCTTGGTTGACGAACAAGAGCCGTTCGTCCAGATCGACCACCGAGATCAGCGCTTCCGAGGTGTGGGCAATGGCGGCCAGCAAGGCCTCGCTGCGCTGGCGCTCGCGCTGGTGTTGCAATTCGCTGCTGATGTCGCGCAGGATCACCGACAGGCTGGCGCTGGCGTCCGCACTGCCGCTGCTGCTAGAGCCACGATGGCGTAAGACCGTGCATTCGCAGACCATGGTTTGGCCTTGGCCGTCGATCAGCGTGCGCCGGCCTTGCCACTGGGCAGACTCTTGGGTGCTGTGCAGCACCTCTTGGCGGAAGTCATGCAGGGTTTCGGCGTTCAAAAAGCGCCGCAGGTCCAGCGAGCCCAGGTCGGCATCCTTGGCCACGCCCAGGCGCTGCCGCGCTGCCGGATTGAGGTAGACCATATGGCCTTGCCGATCGAATTGGGCCACGTACTCGGGTGTGAGGTCCAAGATGTCGCTGAGCGCGCGCACCGCGCGCTGCTGCTCGGCCAGTTCGGTGATGTCTTCCACCGTGCCTACTTGGCCCAGGAAGCGGCCGTCCACCCGCAGCGGTGCGGTGCGCACCGACAAGAGCCGGCTGACACCGTCGCGCCGCGTGATGCGACCCACCGTCCTGAAAGGCTCCGCCTTGGCAATCAGTTCCTGCCATTTGGCCTTGGCGGCCTCACGCTTTTCTGGGCTCACGACTTGCAGCCATCCCCAGGCCTTCTCCTCCGCTTGGAGGGTTTGCAGATTCAAATAGGTTTGATTGCTGTAGATGACCTGGCCTTGCGCATCGCAGCGGAACAGGCCCAACGGTGAGGCGTCAGACGCGGCGATCTGCAGCGCCTTCTCGACGCGGGCGCGTTTCAGCAAGCGGGCCAGCATCCAGGTCAAGGCCAAGGCGGCGGCGCTGACCAAGCTGCTGAACAAGAGCACCACGCGTCGCTGCTGGAAGTACTCAGTCAGGCTGGCACCTTCGGCTTCTGAAATCAAGAGCTTGGCGCCATAGCCCTCCAGGGCTCGAAAGGCGCCGATGCGGCGGACGCCATCGCTGGCCAGGCCATCGGTGACGAACCAACCTTCGGGGCCATTGAAGGCTTCGCGGCGCCCTGGTTTCGCGTTGGCAAACACATCCCGGCCGACGAAATTGGGCAGCGCGGGCACCCGCGACAGTGCCAGTCCATCGCCGCGCAGCAAGGCTACCGCACCGTCCTGTCCATGGGCAAAGAGCTGATGCATCTGCCCCAGGCGGTCCAGGTCAATCAAGGCCAGGGCAATTTGCAAACCCTCGGCCGGAGCGCTCAAGCGCATGGCGATGGGCAAGACCATGGGCAGGCCTTCGCGCAGCCGGAAGGGCACGCCAATCGTCACACCCTCTGTCGAGGGGCGCGTCATCAGCTCGAACAACTCTTGCCCGGCAATGCTGGCATAGGGCTGGCCATTGATCGAAGGGATACGGTAGACCTGGGCTTGCCGGTCGACCAGCATGATGTCCACCAAGCCGCGTGAACCATCGCGCAAGGTCTCGGCCAGTTGCGCCAGGGACACGTCCTGCAAGGGGGCGTTGCGTCCACGGGTGAGCAGCCAGAGGTCGACGGTGCGCAGGCCGTCTTCGGCATGATGCAAGACCGTCTCGGTCTGCACCGTGGCGGTTTGGGTGTCGCTGGCCAACTCCTGGCGCTTGGCATTGAGCAGCGCTTCTGGGTAGACCCAGATAAACCAGGCGACAAAGCTCCACAGCAGCAAAAGCACCAGACCGATGGCCGCAAACGGGCCCAGGGTCTCATAGCGGCCTTGCTTGGCGAAAAAACTGGCTTCGTTGGAGGGAGGCAGTGGAGTCGGGTTCATTCGATATCGGTCAGCGCCGGCTGTCTCTGCTTTGACTTGGGGCAAGTCGTGCACCCGCGCTGCCATGGATGATCATCCCAAATTTCATGGCCAGGAGTCCCCGATGTTCACAAAAATTCTTTTGCCCACCGATGGGTCTGAAACCGCAGCGCGGGCGCTGCAAGTGGCCATGGATCTGGCTGGCCGGTACCAGGCGCAGTTGGAGATTGTCAGCGTGGTTGATCCCTTGCCCTTCGTCTACTTTGCGGACGGTGGCGGCGGGGCCGAAGCCATGGCCTGCTACCAAGACGCCGCCGAGGCCGCGGCCAAGCAAGGCATTGCCCAGGCGGAAGCGGGTGCGCGGGCCGCTGGTTTGCCCTTCTCAAGCCATGTCTTGCGCGAGCATGGGCCGGCTCAGGCGATCTGTGAGCATGCGCTGAGCAGCGGCAGCCAGTTGATCGTGATGGGCTCGCATGGCCGACGCGGCATGGATGCGGTACTGCTGGGTAGCGTGGCGCAAAAAGTGCTGACTCTGGCCAAAGTGCCGGTCCTGGTCGTGAAATGAGAAAAAGCCAGTCAGGTGCTCACCCGACTGGCTTTGATGAGGGCTTGGCGATCAGAGGCAGGCCGGCAGCTTGAGGCTGTTGATCCAGTCCTTGACGACGCTATTGGCTTCCTCATGGTTGAGGTGGCGGCCGATGGCGGGCATCACATCGCCGGTCGTGGTGTGGCTCATGCGGTAGAGCAGCAAGGACACATCGGCCTGGCCGGGCTCAATGCCGTAGAGGTAGGGCGCACCGGGGCCGCCATAGGCCAGCGGTTTTTTGCACACGCCCCATTGCACCGTGGAGGCGGTGGTCTGGCCTACGCTGTTGAAGTCCAGCATCAAGCCACTTTGGAAGGCCGCGCCGCGTGAGCTGTGGCAATGCGCGCAGTTGACATCCAGATAGGCTTTGGCGCGCGCTTCCAGCGTTTGGCCGCTGTCGCGCCAGTCGGCATTGACCGGCGCTGCGGCCAAGCCGGTGAAGCCACTCAAGAGCTTGAGCTCATCCAGATTGACCAGTTGGTTCTTGCTGACACCGGCGCTGTACTCATAACTCTTGTTCAGATTGCGCGCCTTGGGGCCAATCGGCAGGATGCCGGCGCCGCCGGCGGTGGCGGTGGAGTGGCATTGCTGGCAGCTTTGTGCCGTCGGCACGCTGTAGGTGAACTTTTGGTTCGGAGCACCGGCGCTGACCAATTCCATCGCCACATCTTTGCCGCCGACCTTGAGTTGCGCGTCCTTCTGGTCGGCGTCCCACACATAGGGCAGGCCCGACCACGTGCCGTCCGGCTGCAAGACCAAGATGCGGGTTTCGATCAAGACATTGCTGGCCAAATCGAGGCTGCTGCCCTGGGCCTTGCCGCTTTGCTTGGCGACGCCCAGATTGGCCGCATCGCTGGGCGTGGCTTTGGGGTAGTAGAAAGTTTTGGTGATGACCGAGCCGATGGGGAATTCCAGCGTGCCATCGGCCTTGTAGGCGATCTGCTTGCCGGGCGGCACATAGATCGAGCGCAGCTTGCTGGAGTAGTCAGAGAACAGGGCCGAGTTCAGGTCATAAGGCACCAGGCCGGCGTTCAAGCTGAGCGTCTTGCCGTCATTGATCAGCAGGCGCCACTCGGACAGTTTCTTCGGCGCGGTGCTTTGCTCAAAGACCTGGGGCTTGCTGCTGGCGGCAGCTTCTTCGGTGTTGCTGCTGCTACCGCCGCAGGCGGCCAATAGGGCACTGGCGCTGATACTGAGGCTGAGGCTCAAGATCCATTGCAGGGCGATGGGGCGGCGTAGGGTCGATGGGCTGTTCATGATGGGGTCTCCTCGAGGTCCTCGGATGTGCAGAGATCAGGGCTTGCCTGTGACGGTGGGCAGCGTGATCGTGCAGTTCATGCGCTCCGGGAAGGGGAAGTTAGGCGCCGCCGACAGGCCTTGCAGCAAGGCCAGCAAGTCGAGGTCGATGGTTTCGTACGAGATCAGGCCGGGCAGATTCGGCGTGTCGAGCGTGTTGCCGCCGGCGCAGATCTTTTGGTTGCCGCTGTAGTTGCCGCCCTGGCCTTGGCTGCCGGTGCTGCCGGTGGCGGGGTCGACGATGCCGTCCCAGACCACGGCGGGGAGCTTCTCCGGCATCAGATTGGATTTCAGGTTAGTGAACAGGCCGCTGACCACCTGGCCCAGACCGGCGGGGTCGGCGAAAGCGCCACCCGGCTTGCTGCCGAAGTTGGTGATGATGTTGCCGCGCGCCTGGTAGCCGCGCAGATAGGGGTCGTAGACCTTGGGGTCGAAGTAAATGCCGGTGGCCTGGAAGCTCACCGCCAGCAAGGCGGTGGTCTGGTGGTCGCTGATGATGTTGTTGCTGACCTCGGTGTTTTGTGAGGCCAGCACCATGATGCCGGTGCCGGGCGGCACCGAACGCACAAAACCGGTGGCGTTGTCGGCGATGGCCTGGTTGTTGGAGCGCACCTGGTTGTCGCGCACCACGGTGTTGATATTGTCTTTGAAGCGATAGGTGCCGGGCAGGGCGAAGACCAAGATGCCGCCCGAGTTGTCGTGCACATTGTTTTTCTCGACGACGGCGTTTTGCGAGTTCTCGATCTCAATCCCGGCGACGTTGTAATAGACCTCATTGCCCGAGACGGTGATGTTCTTGGACTGGCCCACATAGATGCCCGCATCACGGGTGCCAATGGCCTTGCTGTTGACGATGGTGACGTTGTCCGAGGCCACCGGGTAGAGGCCGTAAGCCATGCGCGAGGTGTGCACGGGGTCGGTGGTCCACTCCGCACGCACCCGGTCCATCAACACATCGGTGGAGTCGGCCACCAGAATGGCGTCGCCCACCGCGTCTTCCACCGCGAAGCCGCGCAAGGTGATGCCTTTGACGAAGCGCGCCTCGAAGCCATTTCCCTCGCTGGCGTTTTTGAAGGACAAGATGGTGTCCTTGGCGGGGTCACTGCCGTTGCCCGTGCCCTCCACGGTGATCTTGTTGACGTTCAACTTCAGCGGCTTCTTGAACACATAGCGGCCGCTGGGCAGCGAAATGGTCTGGCCTGCGCGGGCCTGGAACAAGATGGTGTTCAGGTCCTCGTCGTTCATTTCGGCCGCCGTCACCACGCGGATCTCCGAGGGCGCGGTCACAGTCGGCCCGGGCGCGGGGTTGTCATTGCCGCCGCAAGACACCAGGCTGAGCAGCGCCACGAGCGCGCCCAGGGCTTTCAGCCGGTAGGGAGGAAGGGTTCGATGCATCGTTGTGTCTCCTGGCTTGAGTCCACGAGTCGGGCAAGTCGCGCTTGCCCGTGGCTCAGCCTTTTGGTTTAAAAGCTAGTGAATACTATGTATACATGAATAGAAGATGAACAGGGGGTTTCGCTAATATGGAAAGCCCTGTACGACCGCTCGCGGCGCAACATCCCGCAGTGCTTTTGATTCAGTGCATGCCGCTGACTTGTGGCCGGGCTAGACTGGCTTCATGAACAGAGTTGAAGAGCGCTTGTTGGATGCCGGCAAAGAGGCCGAGGGTCCACAAGCCCCGCCACCGGTTTTGGAGCCGAAGAAGCAGCCGACGCAAAAGCGTGCCCAAGAAACCTATGAACGCATCCTCGGCGCTTGCGCCGAACTGTTGGGGGAAGTGGGGATCGAGCGGCTCTCCACCAATCTGATCTGCCAGCGTCTGGCGATCTCGCCGCCGGCGCTCTACCAATACTTCCCGAACAAATACGCCATCCTGCATGAGTTGGGCCAGCGCCTGATGCAAGTGCAAAACGAGTTGTTGATGCCCTGGGCCCTGCCCGAAACCATGGCACTGCCCGAGGCCGAGTTCGCGGCCAGCGTGGCCGATCTCTTCATGCAGACCTTGCTGATCACCGAGCAGATGCCGGCCGGCGTTTGGGTCACGCGTGCCCTGCGTGCGGTGCCGTCTTTGCAAGAGGTGCGCAACCGTTCGCATGATGGGGTCACCGACTTGCTTTTGCAGCCTTTTTTGCAAGCCTGGCCGCAGGCCGAGCCGGCGCAAGCGCGGCTGACCATTCGTTTGGCCATTGACGCGCTCTACGCCGCGCAAGAACTGCTTTTTGATGACCCCAGCCTGGACCCACAAGCCGTCGCTCGCACCATGGCTGAGATGGTCAGTGGGCAGATGATGCGGCTGCGAGTTTCAGCGCCCGCGCCGCGCAAGGCCGCGCCCAAGCCTAAGCCCAAGGCCCGGGCGCGCACTTAGTGCTCAGACGCTGAATCGATGCCAGCCCACCACAAGGCCCACCGGGTTCAGCAAGCCCATCAAGCCGCATCTCAGCGCCGTCAGCGGGTTGGCGCACCACCGCATGCGCTGGCTCATCACCGGCGCGGCATCGGCCAACGCTTTGAGCGCTTCCGCCAGGCCGGCGCTGGCGCGTTTGCTGCTTTTCTGGCGGTCCTGGGGCCGGGACTGTTGGCGGGGCTGTCGGATGATGATCCGGCCGGCATCACCACCTACTCTGTTTTGGGGGCGGACTTCGGCTACCGCCTGCTCTGGATCGTGCCCGCGTCCACGCTCTTGCTGGTGCAGTTCCATTTGCTGGCGGTGCGGATTGGCGCCGTCACCGGCCTGGGTTTTGTCGGCGCTATTCGGCTGCGCTGGGGCAAGCTTGTGGGCTATTTGGCCGTCTTGGGCCTGCTGTTCGCCAACTTCGGCACCATCTGCGCCGAGTACGCCGGCATTGCTGCTGCGGGCTCGCTGATCGGCGTTCCGAACTGGCTGAGTACACCGATCGCGGCGGTTTTGATCTCGCTGCTGGTGGTGCTGGGTTCCTTCCACCGTGTCGAACGGGTCTTGTTGCTGATCTCCTCGACGCTGGCGCTCTACATCATTGACGGCATTCTGGCCGCCCCCGACTGGGGCTTGGTCTGGCATCACTCGCTCGTGCCGCATCTGCCCGACAGCCCGGCCGGCTGGGTGGTGATTGCCGCCACCTTGGGCACGACCCTGGCGCCTTGGGGGCTGGCCTTCATCCAGTCTTATGCGGTGGACAAGAAAATCAGCGTGGCTCAGCTGCGTTGGGAGCGGGTCGATGTGGTGATTGGTTCGGTCTTGACCGGGGTGATTGGTCTGGCCATCGCGGTGGCTTGTGCGGCCACCTTGCACCGCGCCGGCGTGCATATCCAAGACGCGCGCGATGCCGCTGCCGCGCTGCAGCCGCTGGCCGTTCAGTTCGCCACCGTGCTCTTCGGTGCTGGGCTTTTGGGCGCCTCGCTGCTGGCAGCGGCCATCGTGCCTTTGGCCACGGCTTATTCAATCGCCGAGGGCGTCGGCGCGCCGGCCTCGCTGGATCTGGACTCGCGCCACTTCCAATGGTTTTACGCCGCCTTTGTCGGTCTCACGGTGGCCGCCGCTGCTGTGGTCTCGCTGCCAGGCCTGCCCTTGATTCCGCTGATCTACAGCAGCCAGGTCGTCAACGCAGTGTTGCTACCGCTGCATGTGATCGCGCTGCAATTGCTGGCGCGGGATGTGCGGGTGATGGGCGAGGCGCGCAGCGGCCGTTGGGCCGCCATGGCCGGTTGGGTCAGTGTGGCCTTGATCATCGCCTGTGTGGCGGCCTTGGCGGCGAGCGAAGCGGGGCTTTTGCGTTGATGCGCTTAGCCCGACTGTGCTGCAGCACAGTTGCGGCGCCGACATCCTGCGTCACTGTGCTGGTCCTGTTGCGCATCGCGCTCCAGCCCTAGTCTCGAGGCTCAACAGGAGCCGCGATGTCGAACAAACCCATATCCGCAAGAGCCAGCCGCCTGGCCGGCTACTCACCTGCGCTTATTAACGGCCTGATTGCCGTGCTGATTTCCTATGCCGGGCCGCTGGTGATCGTGCTGCAGGCCGCGCAGGCGGCGCATCTGAGTGCAGCGCAAACGGCGTCATGGATCTGGGCCATCAGCATCGGCAGTGGTCTGTCGGGCCTGCTGCTCAGCTGGCGGCTTCGCATGCCGGTGATCACCGCCTGGTCGACGCCGGGCGCGGCGCTCTTGTTGGTGGCCCTGCCGAACCTGCCTTTTGCCGAAGCGGTCGGGGCCTTCATCATGGCCAATGGCCTGATCGCGCTGCTGGCCTTCAGCGGTTTGTTTGACCGCTGGATGGATTGGCTGCCCAAGCCGCTGGCGGCCGCCATGTTGGCCGGCATTCTGCTGCGTTTCGGGCTCAATGTGTTCAATGGGATGCAGGGCCAGCCTGTCTTGGTGGGCCTGATGTTTGGCGTCTACATCCTGGCGCGGCGCCTGCAGCCGCGCTATGCGGTGGTCTGGGTCTTGGGTGTCGGACTCAGCTTGTGCGCCGCGCAAGGGCAGCTGCAGCTGGCAGACCTGAGCCTGCATCTGGCCACGCCGCTGCCGGTCTGGCCGCGCTTCACGGTCGATGCGTTTTTGAATTTGGCCCTGCCGCTGGCCCTGGTCACGCTCAGCGGTCAGCATGTGCCTGGTTTGGCCGTGCTGCGCAGTGAAGGTTACGCCCCGCCGGCCAAAGCCCTGGTCGGGGGCACCGCGCTGGTGTCGCTGTTGCTCGCACCCTTTGGCGCCCATGCGATCAACCCGGCCGCCATCACCGCCGCCATCTGCACCGGCCCGCAATCGCATGCCGATCCGAGTCGCCGTTATGTGGCGGGTCTGGCCTGTGGAGTTTTCTATCTGCTGATCGGCAGCTTCGGAGCCACGCTGGCGCAGTTGTTTGCGGCCCTGCCGCCGGCCTTGATTGCCGCCCTGGCGGGGCTTGCCTTGCTGGCGGCGATTGCCGGTGGGCTCAGCGGCGCTATGGCCGAGCCGACGCAGCGCGAGGCGGCCCTGGTGACGCTGCTGGCCACCGCCTCGGGCCTGTCTCTGCTGGGCCTGTCAGCGGCGTTTTGGGGCCTGGCTCTGGGCTTGCTGACCCATGCGGTGATGGCCTGGCGGGGTCCACAGCGACCCGGTCAGTTGGCTGCGCCCACCAATTCCGCCAGCCGCGCCAAGGCCTGATCAAGCTCGGCATCAAAGGGCCGGCCGATGTTCAGCCGCAGGTAATGGGCATGCCGGCCCTGGCTGGAGAACACCGTGCCGGGGCTGAAGGCCAGACCCAAGGGCAGGGCACGGTCCAGCAGGGCGACGCTGTCGACGCCGCGGGGCAGTCCCACCCAGAGCAGCATGCCGCCGCTCGGCGGCACGATGTCGACCGCGGCGCCGAAATGGCGATGCAGGGCCTGCAAGTACTGCCGGGCACTCTCGGCCAGCGCCCGGCGCAGCCGCTGCAATTGGGCCTCGTACTGGCCATCGCGGATGAACTCGGCCAGCGCGCGCTGCATCAGAACGCCGCCCCCGAGGCTGGCGCTCAACTTCAGGCTGCGCAAGCGCTTGGCGTGAGGCCGGCTCAGGCACCAGCCAATCTGAAAGCTGGGGCCTAGGGTCTTGGAGACCGAGGCGCAGAGGATGACTTGCTCATGGCGGTCCCAGGCCTTCAGCGGGCGCGGCCGGGCGCTGCCAAAGTGCAGATCGCCAAAGATGTCGTCCTCGATGATGGTCAGCTTGTGCGCCGCAGCGACCTTCAGCAAGCGGCGCTTGGCTTCGTCCGGCATCAAGGCCCCGGTCGGGTTTTGGTAGTTGGGCGAGACGATCAGGCAGCGGATCTCGGGCCAATCCTGCAGAGCCTGGTCAACCGCCTCCGGGCTCAGCCCACCCTCGGCCGGGCAGGGCAGCTCTACCGGCAGCAGGCCCAAGGTGGCCAGCGTTTGATGCAGACCAAAGTACACCGGGCTTTCCACCAGCACCTTGTCGCCCGGCTGAGTCAGCGCTCGCAGGGCCAGGCTGAGGGCCTCGGTGGCGCCTTGGGTGATCAGCAAGTCATCGGCCGAGGCCTGCACATCCAGCGCGGCGTAGCGCTCGCACAAGGCTTCGCGCAGCATCGCCACCCCGGCCAGCGGGGCGCTTTCGGCCAAGAGTTCGGGTGCGCGCTTCAGCAGGCGGCCGACTTGGCGCGCCATCGCTTCGGTAGGCAGCAGGCTGGCGGCTGGCCCGGCCATTTGCAGCGAGACCGGCAGTGGCTGTTCGGCCAGTTGCATCAAGCTCAGCATGCGCTCACGTTGGTGGCGCAGTTGGTCCAGGTCGGGCAGGCAGGCTTTGGCCGGCTCGGAGGCACCACCCGGATCGGCCGGCTCCGTCACAAAGAAACCCGACTGAGGCCGCACCTTTACCCGCCCCTCATCGAGCAAGCACTCCAAGGCGCGCTTGGCCGTGGCCATGCTGACGCCATGGGCGAGGCAGATGTCGCGCAGCGAGGGCAGGCGCTCACCGGCCGCCCATTCGCCCTGATGGATGCGCAGGCTCAGGTCTTGCGCCAGGGCTTGGTAACGCAGCACTGGCCTGCCTTTCATCGGCCCGACTCGCCCTCGGCTTGCGCAAGGCTCTTCAGGCAGGCAATGCACAAGCAGCTGCTGTACTGCGCCGCCAATTGTTGGCGCAAGGCGGGGCTCAACTGCAGGTCAAAGCAGTCGCAATGCGCGTCGGCTGCGCCGCAATGAAAGCTGCCGCCGCAGCGTGGGCAGCGGTCGTCCAGCACTGGTTTCAAGGCCGAAGAGTCATTCATGCGAACAAGCTCCGGTGCTGCTCGCGCAACAAGTTTTTTTGCACCTTGCCCATGGCATTGCGCGGCAACTCGCTCACCACAAAGATGTGCTTGGGCACTTTGAAGCCGGCGATCTGGCGTTTCAGCGTGGCTATCAGAGCGGCGCCGTCCACCTGTGCACCCGCTTGGGCCACCAGCACGGCTACCACCGTCTCGCCAAAATCTGGGTGCGGCACGCCGACCACGGCCGACTCGGCCACGCCCTCCATCTCGTTCAAAAAGGACTCAATTTCGGCCGGGTAGACATTGAATCCGCCGGAGATGATCAGGTCCTTGCTTCGTCCAACGATGGTGAGGTAATTCTGCGCATCGAAACGACCCACATCGCCGGTTTTGAACCAGCCGTCGGCGGTGAACTCTTCCTGCGTTTTCTCGGGCATGCGCCAGTAGCCGGCAAAAACATTGGGCCCGCGCACCTGCACATGGCCGATCTCGTCGCTGGCGCAGGGCTTGCCTTCGTCGTCGACGACACGGATCTCCACGCCGGGCAGGGCCGGGCCCACGGTACCGCCGATGCGTTCGCCGTCCAGCGCGCGGCAGGGGTTGGAGCTGAGCATCAGCGTCTCGCTCATGCCGTAGCGCTCCAGAATGGTGTGGCCCGTGCGGGTCTGCCAGTCGCTGAAGGTGTCGATCAGCAAAGGCGCCGAGCCGCTGATGAACAAGCGCATGTGCTGGCAGGCCTCGTGCGTCAGCGCCGCTTCGTTGAGCATACGCACATACAGCGTAGGCACGCCCATGAAGACGCTGGCCTCGGCCAAGCGACGGATCACCGCCCGCGGCTCGAACTTGGCGAACCAGATCATCTTGGCGCCGGCCAAGAGCGCGCCATGGGAGGCGACAAAGAGCCCGTGCACATGAAAGATGGGCAGGGCATGGATCAGCACATCGTCGCTGCGCCAAGCCCAGAAGTCCTTCAGCATCTGCGCATTGCTGAGCAGATTGCGGTGGCTCAGCATCGCGCCCTTGCTGCGCCCGGTGGTGCCGCTGGTGTAGAGAATGGCGGCCAAATCGTCCGGGGCCTTTTCCGCCACGGTGTGCTGGTCACTCATCTGCGCGGCGCGGTCCAAGAGGCTGCCGCTGCGGTCTTCGTTGAGCGTGAACACATAGCTTGTGCCCGCCAGAAAGGCGAGCTTGGAGACCCAGCCGAAATGCTGGCCTGAGCAAACGAGCACGGCAGGCTCGGCGTTCTCAATGAAGTAGCTCAGCTCGGCCGCCTGGTAGGCGGGGTTCAGCGGCAGATAGACATAACCGGCTCGCAGCACGGCCAGGTAGAGCATCAGGGCTTCGACGCTCTTCTCGGTCTGCGCGGCAATACGGCTGCCGGGCGGCAGATCCAGCGAGACCAGCAGATTGGCCAGCATGGCGGTGCCGCGTTCCAGGTCGCGCCAGCTGTAGCGCAACTCTGCGCCGTCTGCGCATTCGATGGCGCAGGCGTCCAGATCTTGGGGGAAGGCCGATTGCAGGGCGGCAAAGAGATTGGCGTTCATGGCAGGAAGCGAAGGGTGATCTGTGCTTTGGCAATGGGTTTCAGCCCCGATTGTGTCTCCAAGCGTGGGGGAGCCAAGATGCTGACTTCGGGATTCAGCGGTGCGCGCTTTACTGGGGCGCTGCTACATTGCGCTGGCCCGAATGTTTGCTTTGCTCGGTTCTTTTCGCGAGGCTGCCTCTGATCATGGATTCCACCTCTGGCTTGCCACAGCTGCCCTTTGACGTCGACGGCGTCTTGCGCCTGGCGGCGCAGTCCATGTTTGACACCTTTGCCCGCAGCACCGAGGGCATGTTGGTGGTGGACCGGGCGCACCGCATCGTCTGGATGAGCGAAGGCTATCAACGCCTCTTGCCGGCCCTGGGCTTTGCCGATGTGCATGAAATCATCGGCCGCCGGATTGTCGAGGTGGTGCCTAACTCCTTGATGCCGCAGGTGGTGGACAGCGGGCAGGCCATCTTGGTGGATCTGCTCAGCAACAAGGCGGGCACGTTTTTGGTCAGCCGCTTGCCGCTGCGCAATCCGCAGGGGGAGGTGGTCGGCGCGGTGGGCCTGGTACTTTTGGATCATCCGGAGACCACCATGCAGCCGCTGATGGGCAAGTTCGCGGCCTTGCAGCACGAACTGTGCGAGGCCCGCCAGCAGCTCGCCGCGCAACGTCGCCCCAAGCACACCATCGCCAGCTTCATCGGCAGTAGCCCGGCGGCGATGGAGGTCAAGCGCCAAGCCCGGCGGGTGGCGCAGACCGATGCCAGCGTGCTGCTGCTGGGCGAAACCGGTACCGGCAAGGAGTTGCTGGCCCACGCCATCCATGCGGCGTCGCGGCGCGCCCAAAAGCCCTTGGTGAGCGTCAATATCGCCGCCGTTCCGGACAGCTTGTTGGAGGCCGAGTTCTTCGGCGTGGCGCCGGGTGCCTACACCGGCGCTGAGCGCAAGGGCCGCGACGGTAAATTCAAGATTGCGGACGGCGGCACTCTGTTTTTGGACGAGATCGGCGATATGCCGCTGGCGCTGCAAAGCAAGCTGCTGCGGGTTTTGCAAGAGCAAGAACTGGAGCCACTGGGCAGCAACCAGGTTGTGCAGGTGGATGTGCGAGTCATCGCCGCCACCAGCCGCGATCTGGCGGCGATGGTGGCCGCCGGGCAGTTCAGGGCGGATCTGTACTACCGCCTCAGCGTCGTGCCCATCCATGTGCCGCCACTGCGCGAACGCGCGCAGGACATCGAGGTTTTGGTCGATGCCATTGGGGAAGACATCGCTCGCCGCAGCGGCTTGCCGCACAAGCTGCTGAGCCCTGGCGCCCTGCGTTGGCTGGCGGCGCAGCCCTGGCCGGGCAACACCCGTGAATTGCGCAATGCGCTGGAGCAGGCGACCTTGATGAGCGACGAGGTCGAGCTGACTGAGGTCAGCTTTACAGCGTACGCAGCTTTTGCCGCGACCAGCCGCTTGCAGACCAGCAACTCAGCCGGCTCGATGCCACCAGCGGGGCGCGCGCTTGAATCTCCCATGCGGGCCTTGCCCGAGTTGATCGACCGGGTGGAGCGTGAAGCCATCGCCAAGGCACTCAGCGCTACGGCAGGCAATCGCATGGCCGCTGCTCGACTGCTGCAAATCTCGCGCGCCTCGCTCTACCAGCGCTTGGCCCGCTGGCCCGAGCTGGCGCAGGCGTCTTTTGCTGCCTGAAAAAAAGACAGTGTTCAAGAAATAGACAGTCTTGCCCCGCAGGGCGCCTGAAACCTGGGCGTTTCCGGGGTTGGTGCGTACCGTCTCGCTGTTTCGTTATGGTGCAGATGCACCAAGTTGCCGCGGCGTCATCTGCTTGTCACCGATGAAGCTCAGTGTTTGCACCAGGGTTGGGCATCAAGGCATGCTCTTTGCGTGCAAGTGCCAAAGTCTCGCCGCCTTTTCCAAGCCTTGCCAGGTGCTGTACGAGGCGCATTGAGTTTCTTGACACCCTTTAGAGGAGCACGCTGTGAAGATGAGCCCATCGCATTTCTCCCGCGCCCAAACGCGCCAAGGCGGACGCCTGATCCCGCTGAGTCTTTTGGCTATGGCGGCCATGGCAGCTTTGGCCGCCTGCTCCAAGAGCGACGAGTCGATCGAGATCAATCTCAAGCCCGACTTCCTCGCCAGCATGAAGTCCGCCAGCTACGACGGCAATAGCGACGATTTGCTGACCGCAGGCTTGGGCAAGACAGGCCTGGCCGCCGCAGCGCCACCGGCCTACGCCGACCCCTTGAAGCCCACGGCCGCCGAGTTGCGCCGCAGCGCCATCCATACCAATTACCGCGCCATCGTCGACATGACGGCCAATGGCGGCTATGGCTTGCTGTACGGGCCAAATGTGGGCGCCGATGGCACGGTTGGCTCGGGTGAGGGCAAGATCGCCGGGACCGAGTACATCGGCGTCAGCGACGACGGCAGCGGCGAGCGCAATGTGAGCTTGATGGTGCAGGTGCCTGCCAGTTTCAACCCGGCGGAGCCGTGCATCATCACCGCCACCTCCAGCGGCTCGCGCAGCGTTTACGGTGCGATCTCGACCGGCGAATGGGGCTTGAAGAAGGGCTGTGCGGTGGCCTATTCCGACAAGGGCACGCATGCCGCCGGCCATGACCTGGCCACCGACACCGTGCCGCTGATCGACGGCACCCGTGCCACTGCCAGCGCCGCCGGCACCGGCGCGGCCTTCAAGGCCAAGCTGAGCGCGGCCGAACTGGCTGCCATCAACAGTGCCACGCCGAATCGCCTGGCCTTCAAGCATGCGCATTCGCAACGCAATCCTGAGAAGGACTGGGGCACTTTCACCCTGCATGCCGTGCAGTTTGCTTTCTATGTTTTGAATGAACAGTTCGGCGAAGCCCAGAGCGACGGCCGCAAGCGGGTCACGATCACGCCTGCCAATACGCTGGTGATCGCCTCCAGCCTGTCGAACGGTGGCGGCGCTGCGGTGGCTGCGGCTGAGTTGGACAATGCCGGCCTGATCGACGGCGTGGCCGTGTCCGAGCCGGCAGTGCAAATGCCCAGCAGCTTGACGGTCTCGGTGCAGCGCGGCAGCACAACGCCCAAGACCTTTGGCAAGCCGCTGTACGACTACATCACCCAGGCCAATCTGTTTCAGAACTGCGCCGGCTTGGCGACTGTAGGCTCGCCGGGCGCCGTCGGGGCTTATGGCGCCTGGAACGCCAATCGTTGTGCAGCGCTCAAGGCCAAGGGCTTGATCAGCGGCAACAACACCGCCGAGCTGGCGGCCGATGCGCTGCAAAAGCTGCGTGACCATGGCTGGGAGGCGGAATCCGATGCCCTGCATGCCTCGCATGCTGACTATGAGGTGTCGGCGGCAGTGGCTGCCACCTATGCCATGGCCTACTCGCGCGCCAGCGTGAAAGACAAGCTCTGTGGCTATGGTTTTGCCGCGGCCACCGCCGCCGGCCTGCCGACCGTGGTGGCACCCGCAGCCTTGGCCGATATGTTTGCCAAGGGCAATGGCGTGCCGCCGTCGGCCGGCGTGACCCTGATCAATGAGAACGCCCTGGGCGGACCGGCCCGTAATCAATTCTCGATCTCGGCCAGCAACACCGTGCCGGACTTGAATACCGACGGCGCCAAATGCCTGCGTGATCTGCTGACCGGTACCGACACCGCGGCCCGCGCGGTGCAGACCGGTGTGGATGAAACCCGCCGCAATGGCAATTTGCGGGGCCGCCCCGCCGTCATCGTGCATGGCCGCAATGACGCCTTGCTGCCGGTGAACCACACCTCGCGGCCCTATACCGCGCTGAACAAGACGGTGGAGGGGGCGGCCAGCCAGCTCAGCTATATGGAGGTCACCAATGCCCAGCATTTCGACACCTTTATTGGCCTGCCTGCCGCGCTGCCGGGTTACGACAGTCGCTACATCCCCCTGCATGTGTATCTGAATCGGGCCTTGGACGCGGTCTATGACAAGCTTAAGAACGGCAAGGCGCTGCCGCCCAGCCAAGTGGTGCGCACCACACCGCGTGGCGGCACACCGGGCGCGGCCCCGGCCATCACAGCCGCGAATGTGCCGGCCTTTGCCGCAACGCCTGCGGCGGCTGATGCCATCACCATGAGCGGCAGCACCTTGCGCGTGCCCGACTGAAGCGATCGCTGGCCCTTAGCCGGTCGTCTTGGATCAGGGCGACTGGCTGACTTGGTGCGATGGAGGTAAGAAAATCAGCAGCGGCTGTGGTTTGATGGCCGCAAGGTGAATAGTCACCAAAGGCCGGGCGAGCTGCCTGCCTTCAGCAGATCAACTGCTCAAGCCAGGCAGCTGCAGCCAGCGCCCCAGCCGGGCCTGCAGGGCCACAAAGTCCAGCGGCTTGGTCAGGTGTTCGTCCATGCCGGCGGCCAGGCTGGCGGCGATATCGCTTTCCAGCGCATGGGCGGTCAGGGCCAAGATCGGGAAGCTGGGCAGCGCGCCCTGGCGCTGCATTTCACGCAGGCGGCGGGTGCATTCCAGGCCGTCCATGCCGGGCATTTGGATGTCCATCAAAACCAGGTCGGGCGCTTGGGCGGCGCACAACTCCAACGCCTCCAGGCCGTTCTTGGCCAGGCGACTTTGCAGCCCCATCACCGAGAGAAACTCCAGGGCCACCACTTGGTTGATGTGGTTGTCTTCCACCAGCAACACCACCGGCGCCAAGCCTTCGCGGGCGGGGTTGGGGTCGAGGTCGGCGGCGTCAATGCCGGAGGCGTCAAAGCGGGACTCTGAGGCGGCCGATTGCTCCGATGCTGCAGGGGGCTGCTGGGCCGTCAGGCGCAACCAGTTGGCGGCAATCGCGCCTTCAAAACTGATTGTGTTCATCCTGCTCCCTCATCCAGACTGCAAACCAAGGTTTGGCCGGGCAGTCTGGCTGCCATCTCGACGATGGCCACACCTGCTTCTCCCCAACGACTTTGACGATTGTTCCGACTTCAGCGGCTCTTCTTGCTCGGACTTGCGGGCTTTTGACCCCTGAGATCAATAGCCCTGCTTGTGTCTGGGTGCTTGACAAACTAGGGTTAACCCTTGTAGTGCAACGCCCCTGCTGAAGTGGAGTGATATTGTTGCTGCAGCGGCCGGCCAAAGCAATGGAAGCCTGCAGTGAATAGCGCCGAAGTGGCGCGCCCCCTCAAGTCGGGGCTTGACCGGCTGATTGCGAGGCCAAGGCGGTGAATCCTGGCCCCTCGCTGATTTTTCGGCCCACTCAGCCCTACTGACAGCTTTGGGGTGGCCCGCTCCCTAGAATGTCCGCTCCCAGCGCAGCAGCAGGCACTCCTCTATGTCCTTCGAAGGCACCATCCGCATCCGCGGCGCCCGTCAACACAATCTGAAGAATCTTGATCTGGACCTGCATACGGGGGAGTTGACCGTTGTGACCGGGCCCAGTGGCTCCGGCAAATCCAGCCTGGTGTTCGACACCCTGTATGCCGAAGGACAGCGACGCTATGTCGAGACCTTCTCGGCCTATGCGCGCCAATTCCTGGACCGCATGGACCGTCCGGCGGTGGACAAGGTCGAGGGCGTGCCGCCGGCGATTGCCATCGACCAGACCAACCCGGTGCGCACCAGCCGCTCCACGGTCGGCACCATGACCGAGCTGAACGACCACCTCAAGCTCTTGTTCGCCCGCTCGGCTGAGTTGTTCGATAAAAAGACCGCCCAGGCCGTTCGTCACGACACGGCGCAGACGATTTATCTGGAGCTGCTGGAGCGCACCAAGGAGCAAGATCCTCGCATCGTGTTGACCTTTCCAGTCGAGCTGCCGGCCACGACCAGCAGCGAGGAAGTGACGCAGTGGCTGTCGGCCAGTGGGTTCACGCGCGTGCAGGCCGAGCGCGAAGTCGCCACGCCGACCGGGCCGCGCAAGCTGCTCGATGTGGTGGCGGACCGTTTCCGTTTACAAGGCACCGACAAGCAACGGGCGATGGAAGCGATCGAGCTGTGTCTCAAGCGCGGATCGGGTCGATTGAATGTGTATGTCTTGCCTGCCGATGACGGTGACGCCGTCCTGTGGCGTTATTCCACCGGCCTGCATTGCCCCGACAGTGATCTGCGCTACCAGGAGCCGCAGCCGCCGCTGTTCTCCTTCAACTCGGCCATGGGCGCCTGCGAGACCTGCCGTGGCTTCGGCCGCGTCATCGGCGTGGACCTGGGCCTGGTGATCCCGGACGAGAAAAAGACGCTGCGCAATGGCGCAATCAAGACGCTCTCCACCCCAGCCTGGAAGGACAGCCAGGATGATTTGCTGCGCTATGCCGGCGACGCCGGCATTCCCCGCGACACGCCCTGGAGCCAGCTCTCGCAGGCGCAGCGCGACTGGGTGATCCACGGCTCGCCGAACTGGACTGGCAACTGGAACAAGCAGTGGTACGGGGTCATGCGCTTCTTCGAGTACCTGGAGAGCAAGGCCTACAAGATGCACATCCGGGTGCTGCTGTCCAAGTACCGCAGCTACACCACCTGCGGCACCTGCGACGGCGCTCGGCTCAAGACCGAGGCCCTGCTTTGGCGCGTCGGCTCCAAGGAATTGGCCGATTCCCTGCTGCCGCCTGTCCAGCGCCTGATGCCCAAAGGCGTCGACTGGAACCGCGCCCAGCTGGAAGCCCTGCCGGGCCTGGCCCTACATGATTTGATGCAGCTGCCCATCCACCGCCTGCGCAGCTTTCTCGATCAGCTTCAGCTGCCAAGCAGCCTCCTCGATGACGCACTCAAGCTGCTGCTGGAGGAAATCCGCAACCGGCTCAAATACCTCTGCGATGTCGGCATCGGCTACCTCACGCTGGACCGCCAGAGCCGCACGCTCAGCGGTGGCGAGGTGCAGCGCATCAACCTGACCACGGCCCTGGGCACCTCGCTGGTCAACACGCTGTTTGTGCTGGACGAGCCCAGCATTGGCCTGCACCCACGCGATATGAACCGCATCGTCCAGGCCATGCACCGCCTGCGCGATGCCGGCAACACCTTGGTGGTGGTGGAGCATGACCCGGCCGTGATGCTGGCGGCCGACCGACTCATCGATATGGGCCCCGGCCCAGGCGAGAAGGGCGGGCAGATCGTCTTTGACGGCACGCCGGAGGCCATCCGCGCCGCCGACACGCTGACCGGTGCCTACCTCGGCTCGCGCAAATTCGTCGGCATGGGCTTGAAGCGACCGGTCGAGGCCAGCACGCCCAAGCTGATTCTCGAAGGCGTGCGTGAGCACAACGTCCGTAACGTCAGCGTCGAGTTCCCGTTGCAGCGCATGGTGGTGGTGACCGGCGTGTCAGGCTCGGGCAAGAGCACGCTGATGCAGGACGTGCTGTACCCGGCCCTGGCCCGCCACTTCGGCCAGGCCACCGAGACGCCGGGCCAGCATGATCGCCTGCTCGGCGCCGACTGGCTGGCCGATGCGGTGTTTGTGGACCAGTCGCCGATCGGCAAGACCGCGCGCTCCAACCCGGCCTCTTACGTCGGTGCTTTCGATGAGCTGCGCAAGCTGTTTGCCGCCACGCCGCTGGCGGCCGAGCGCAGCTACACGGCCGGCATGTTCAGCTTCAACGCCGGCGACGGCCGCTGCCCCACTTGCGGCGGCTCGGGCTTTGAGCACGTGGAGATGCAGTTCCTCTCCGACGTGTATCTGCGCTGCCCGGACTGCGACGGCCGTCGCTACCGCGCCGAGATGCTCGATGTGAAGCTGCAGCGTGCCGAGCGCGAGATGAGCGTGGCCGACGTGCTGGAGCTGACGGTGAGCGAAGCGGTGCGCTTGTTCAAGGACGACCGCGAGGTGCTGGCCAAGCTGCAGCCCATCATCGATGTGGGCCTGGAGTATGTGAAGCTGGGCCAGCCCGTACCCACGCTCTCGGGCGGCGAGGCGCAGCGGCTCAAGCTGGCCGGCTTCTTGGCCGAGGCCGCGAGCAAGCCACGCCAGGCCGTGGCCAAAAAGGGCACGCTCTTCATGTTCGACGAGCCCACCACCGGCCTGCATTTCGACGACATCGCCAAGCTGATGCGTGCGCTGCGCAAGCTGCTGGCCATCGGCCATTCTCTGATCCTGATCGAGCACAACCTCGATGTGATCCGCGCGGCCGACTGGTTGATCGACCTCGGCCCCGAGGGCGGCGAGGGCGGCGGCGAACTGGTTTGCGTTGGCACGCCGGAGGAGGTCAAGGAGCACCCGACTTCGCACACTGCGTTGGCCCTGCGCGAGTACTCGGCGCAGATGGACCGCCCGGCCATGAAAGTGGAAGAAGGCCGGCCACTGCAAAGCCTGATCCGCGCGCGCCGCCAGTCGGCCAATCTGGACAACAAAATCCAGATCGTCAACGCCAAGGAACACAACCTCAAGTCGGTCAACGTCAACATCCCGCGCGGCAAGTTCAATGTGATCACCGGCGTCTCGGGCTCGGGCAAATCGACGCTGGCCTTTGACATCCTGTTCAACGAGGGCCAGCGGCGCTATCTCGAATCGCTCAATGCCTACGCCCGCTCCATCGTGCAGCCGGCGGGCCGGCCCGAGGTCGATGCGGTCTGGGGCATTCCGCCCACGGTGGCCATCGAGCAGCGTCTGAGCCGCGGCGGCCGCAAGAGCACGGTGGCCACCACCACCGAGGTCTGGCATTTCCTGCGTCTGCTCTATGTGAAGCTGGGCGTGCAGCACTGCGTGCACGACGGCACGCCGGTGCGGCCGCAGAGCGTGGAGTCCATCGCCGCCCAGCTGCTGCGCGATCACAAGGGCCAGCATGTCGGTCTGCTGGCACCGCTGGTGGTGAATCGCAAGGGCCTCTACACCGACCTGGCCAAATGGGCCAAGGGCCGTGGCTACACCCATCTGCGCGTGGACGGCGAGTTCACGCCCACCGCGCCCTGGCCGCGTCTGGACCGCTTCAAGGAGCACACGCTGGAGCTGCCGGTCGGCGACCTCATCATCAGCGTGGACAAGGAGGCCGAGCTGCGCGAGCTGCTGGCCAAGGCCCTGGACTTCGGCAAGGGCGTGCTGCACCTGTTGACCCCGCTGGATGGGCTGCACGAAGCCATCGCTTCCGGCCGCTCGACCGTGGGCTTAGGCACCGTCAAGGTGTTCAGCACCAAGCGCGCCTGCCCGACCTGCGGCACCAGCTATGGCGAGCTGGACCCGCGCATGTTCAGCTACAACAGCAAGCATGGCTGGTGCAACAGCTGCGTGGGGACAGGTCTTGCCCTGACGCGCGAACAGCGCAAGGCGCTGGACGACTCGGTCGTCGACGACAAGGGCGGCCGCGAGCAGAGCTTTGCCGGCCAGGAGGTGGACATCGAAGGCTTGGCCGACCAGCCCTGTGGCGATTGCCACGGTTCGCGCTTGAACCCCTCAGCTCGTGCCGTGACCTTTGAGTCGCAAGCCATCAGCACGGTCGCGTCCTGGAGCGTCAAGCAGGCGCGTGCCTGGGTCGACAGCCTGGAGTTACTCGGCCGCGACGCCGAGATCGCCCGCGATGTGGTCAGCGAAATCCAGGGCCGCCTGGAATTCCTGGAGGAAGTCGGCCTGGGCTATCTGACCTTGGACCGCGCGGCGCCCACGCTCTCGGGCGGCGAGGCGCAGCGCATCCGCCTGGCGGCGCAGTTAGGCTCGAACCTGCAAGGCGTGTGCTATGTGCTGGACGAGCCCACCATCGGCCTGCATCCGCGCGACAACCAGATCCTGCTCAAGGCCCTGGGCCGGCTCAGCGATCTGGGCAACACCCTGGTGGTGGTGGAACATGACGAGGACACCATCCGCCGCGCCGACCACATCATCGACATCGGCCCCGGCGCCGGCAAACGCGGTGGCCATGTGGTGGCCCAGGGCACGGCAGCCGATCTGGCCTTGCAGGCCGATTCGGTCACCGGCCGCTTCCTGGCGCATCCGCTGATCCACCCGCTGCAGGCACGGCGCGAGATGCTGGACGACGCCCCGCGCCTGCGCGTGCTTGATGCCACCTTGCACAACCTGCAGAAGGTGAACATCGATGTGCCGCTGCACCGCCTGGTGGCGGTGACCGGTGTGTCGGGCTCGGGCAAGTCCACCCTGGCGCGCGATGTGCTGCTGGCCAATATGGCGGTAGCCGTGCCTTTGAGAAAGGCCCCAGCCCACTGGATCGGCTGTGCCGGCATCGAAGGCCACGAGAAGGTGGACCGCGTGCTTGAAGTGGACCAGACCCCCATCGGCAAGACCCCGCGCAGCTGCCCGGCCACCTACATCGGCTTCTGGGACGCCATCCGCAAGCTCTTTGCCGAGACGCTGGAGAGCAAGGCGCGTGGCTATGCGCCGAATCGCTTCAGCTTCAACACCGGCGAAGGCCGTTGCCCCGGCTGCGAAGGCCAGGGCATGCGCACCATCGAGATGAGCTTCCTGCCGGATGTGAAGGTGCTCTGCGATCAATGCCATGGCCAGCGCTTCAATCCGGAGACCTTGGGCGTTAGCTGGCGTGGCAAGAGCATTGGCGATGTGCTGGCCATGGAGGTCGACGAGGCCGTCGAGTTCTTTGCCGCCATGCCGGCCATCGGCCACCCGCTCAAGCTCTTGCAGGATGTGGGCCTCGGGTATCTGACCCTGGGCCAACCTTCACCGACCCTGTCGGGCGGCGAGGCGCAGCGTATCAAGCTGGTGTCCGAGCTGGTCAAGGTGCGCGACGAGGTCGGCCGCCGCGGCCAGAAGGCGCCGCACACGCTCTATGTGCTGGACGAACCCACCGTGGGCCTGCACATGGCCGACGTCGAGCGCCTGATCCGCGTGCTGCACCGGCTGGTGGCCGGCGGCCACTCGGTGGTGGTGATCGAGCACGATCTGGACGTGATCGCCGAAGCCGACTGGGTCATCGACCTGGGCCCGGACGGCGGCACGGCCGGCGGCGAGGTGGTGGTGGCCGGCACGCCGGAGCAGGTGGTGGCCCAGGGTTCGCACACGGGGCAGGCCTTGCGGCCGGTGTTGGCGCGCAGTTGATGGGGCATGGCCAGACGGGCGCGGGTCGACTTGGCAGGCGGCCTGAGGCCCTTGCGCAGAGGCTTTAGTCTTGCTTGGCCAATGCCTCCAGGCGACGACGTAACAAGCGTTCCTTTTGCATCAGTGCGTCATGGTCGGCCTTTACGCCTCGCCACAGCGCAATGGCCAGCAAGACCAAGACCAGGGTGAAGGGCAGGGCAAACACAATGGTGGCGGTCTGCAGCGCGCTGACCCCGCCGACGCTGAGCAGGCTGGCGGCGATGGCGGCCACCAGCAAGCCCCACATCAGCTTGGCCGCCGCATGCGGTGCCGCTTTGCCGCCGCTGCTCATCATGCTGAGCACCAAGGTGGCCGAGTCGCCTGAGGTCACAAAAAACACGATGACCAGCAGCGTGGCGGCCACGCTCATCAAGCCGCCCAAGGGCAGGGCATCGAAGACGCTGAACAATGCGGTGGCGACATTGGACTGCACCGCTGCAGCGATGGGCACGCCCTCGAAGATCTGCATATGCAAGGCGGTGCCGCCGAAGATGGAGAACCACAGGCAAGCCGCCAGCGTAGGCGCCAGCATGGTGCCTAAGATGAACTCCTTGATGCTGCGGCCGCGCGAAACCCGCGCAATGAAGACGCCGACAAAAGGCGACCAAGAAATCCACCAAGCCCAGTAGAAGACCGTCCAGTCGCTGACCCAGGCGCTGTCTCTGAAGGGCGTCATGCGCAAACTCATGCGCACGAACTCGCTGAGGTAGGCGCCGAGATTGTTGGTGAAGGTGTCGATGATGGCGACGGTGGGACCGAGGATGAAGACCGTCAGGGCCAGCGCGGCGGCGATCAGCAAATTGGCGCTGGACAACCATTTCACGCCGCGGCCTATGCCGCTGAGTGCCGAGGCCAGGAACAAGGCGGTGGTCACGGCGATGATGCTGAGCTGCACGTTCAACTGGATGGGCAGGCCCAAAAGTCGTGCCAGACCTGCATTGATTTGCAAGGCGCCCACGCCCAGCGAGGCGGCCACGCCGAAGGCCGTAGCCACGACGGCCAAGACATTGATCACCGGGCCCAACGCCTTGGCCCAGGACCATGCCAGTTCATCGGTGACCGAACTGATCAAGGCCGGTCGGCCGCGTCGGAACTGAAAGAAGCCGATCGCCAAACCGACCATGCTGTAAACGGCCCAAGGGTGCAGGCCCCAGTGAAAGAAGCTGTAGCGCATGGCGGCGTTGGCGGCATCCACGCTCTGCGGCGCAATGCCGGGTGGGGGCTTCAGAAAGTGGGAGAGCGGCTCGGCCACGCCGTAGAACACCAGGCCGATGCCCATGCCGGCGGAGAAGAGCATGGCGAACCAAGCGGCGCGAGAGAACTCCGGCTCTTCGTCGTCTCGTCCGAGTCGCAGTTGTCCGTAGCGACCAAAGGCCAGGCTCAGGCAGCACACCACCAAGCCCAGCACCACCCACAAATACAGCCAGCCGAAATTGCGCGTCAGCTGCTTCAGCGCGCCGCTGAAAAAGGCGTCCATTTCAATCGGCGCAACCAAGCCCCATGCGACCACGGCTGCAATGATGAGAATGGAAAAGAGTCCTTGCATGGAGGAGTGCGCCTTGTTGTGGGTCGTTTGTGGCGCGCTGATTTCAGCGCCCGCCTCGACTCAAGATTGTGCCTGCGGGTCTTGCGACTCGGCCGCGTGAGAACCGAATGGGACTTGGGGCTTGAACAACCCTCATCCGAGGGGGTTGTCACGGCTCTGTCATATCGCGAGCCTAGCCTGCGCGGCTGCTTAGCGACTCTGTTGGGAATTCCGCACCATGATTTCAACTCTCCGTCTCACATCGGCTGCCGTGCTCTTGGCATGCTCTGGCATGGCCGCTCAGGCCGCCCCTTCCTTCGTCAACGGCCTGGCGCTGGACGGCGCAGCCTTGGACTTGTCGGGCGGCAGCAGCGTCAACAACGGTCGCCTCGGCTATTTCTCTGACATCTATTACGACACCAACCGCAATGAGTGGTGGGGCCTGTCGGATCGCGGCCCTGGCGGCGGCACTTTGAACTACGACACCCGGGTGCAGCGTTTTACGCTGGACGTGGACCAAAACACCGGCGCGATCAGCAACTTCAAAATCGCCGAGACGGTGGTATTCAAGAGTGGCTCGCAAGGCCTGAATGGCATTGCGCCTAACCCCAAGAGTCAGCTGGGTCTGGCCCATGACCCAGAAGGCGTGGTCATCAATCCGAAGAACGGCAACTTCCTGATTTCTGACGAGTACGGCCCCTCGGTGCGGGAGTTCAACCGCAGCGGCGAGTTGCTGCGCACCTTCACCACGCCCGCCAATCTGATCCCGCGCAATGGCAGCACCGGCCTTGCCAACTACGCTGATGACTCCGGCAACACCGCGGGTAAGCGCACCAACCGCGGCTTTGAAGGCTTGGCCATCAGCCCCGATGGCAAGTACGCGTTTGCCATGTTGCAAAGCGCCATGCTGGACGAGGGCGGCGGCAATGGTTCAGTCAATCGCATCGTCAAGTTCGACATCGAAACCGGCACGGCGGTGGCGCAGTACGCCTACCAAATGAAGCGCAGCGGTCAAGGCCAGGGCATCTCGGCCCTGGTGGCCATCAATGACCACGAGTTTTATGTGCTGGAGCGCAACAACCGGGGTGTGGGCGTGGGCGCCGAGTTCGCCACGGCCGACAAAGAGGTCTATCGCATCGATCTGAACGGCGCCAGCGATGTGTCCAGCATCAATCTGAGCACCGGCAGCTACACCAAGGTCAGCAAGTCGGGTCAGATCTTGGACCTGGACGCCAACACCCTGGCCGCCCTGGGAAACAAGTCGCCTGAGAAGTGGGAAGGCCTGGCCATTGGGCCTAAGCTGGCCAATGGCAAGTACCTGATCTTGGCGGGCACCGACAACGATTACAGCGTGACGCAAAACGCCAGCGGTGAGCAGTTGGATGTCTACTTCCGCTTTGGCGATGCCGATCCTTATATGGGCTCCATCCAGTGCCCACTGGGCCAGACCACCGGTTGCACCGGCGCTGCCAGCAGCGTGCCGACCGACGGCAGCTACAAGCTGCTGCCCGGCGTCTTGCATGCCTACACCATCGACGCCGCTGAACTGGGCAATTACGTCACTGCCGTGCCAGAACCCGGTACTTGGGCGCTGATGGTCGTTGGCTTGTTGGCCGTGGGCGCTTTGGCGCGCCGTCGCCAGGCCTGATTACAGGGTTTAGCTGTGCTTGGGGCCTAGTCCCAGCCACTGAGTCAAAGAGCCGTGCAGTCTCAGTGCAGATTGCGCGGCTTTTTTTCGTCTTGTTCTTCGCTTCCATCGGCGCCTGAGTCGTCAGCCTTGCCGCCAAAACGCTTGGGCTTGTAGACATTGCCTTCCCAGCTGCCCTCGGGCTTGTTGGCGCCGCGAGCCTTGCTCTGGGCGCGACGGATGGCGGCTTCCGCCTCTGCGGAGGCTGCCTTTTTATTCGGACGATGCTGGGCCTTGCGCTTCAGGCCTTGTAACTGCTGAAGCAGCAAAAACTGCATGCGCCTCAGGCGGGCGTCGATCTGCCGCTGTTGCTGCGGCTTGAGCAGCATGCGCACACCCATAAACAAGCAGATCAGCAGAACGATGACGGCGAACAGGCTGGAGATGGAGAAGCTCATGACGCAAGTTTCGCCGATCTACGCTTGCGACTTGCTATGACCAAGGTCTGACAAGTGCGGGCCCCGTAAAATTCGCGCGCCCTGACCTTGGGCTCGTTCGGAGATCCGATTGCGCTTTCTTACTCCCCCACCGAAAAAGATCGCAGCCACCAGCTGCTTTGTGCTCGCCTTGATCGGCGCCATCACCGCTCAGGCGGTGGTCGCCCAGCCGCTCGCAGCGGCGCCAGCCCTGAGCACGGCTGCGCCTAGCCTGGAGCAGGTGTTCCGCGCCGAGCCCTACCGTGGCGAGAACGCCAAGGAGGCCACGTTCAGCCGCAGCGGCCGGTATCTGGCCTATTTGTGGAACCCCTTCGGCGAGCCCGGCAGCGACTTGTATGTGCATGACAGCAAGACCGGCAAGACCTTGCGCCTGACTTCGCCGGCCATCATGGCCGCCTTCGATGCGCCGGAAGACCTGGAACGCTTCGACAAAAAGCTGCAGCAAAAGCGCCGCGAGTTGGCCGAGCGCCAAGCCAAGGAAGAGGCGCAGGTCGCTTATCTGCGCGGCGAGAAGGTGGACCTGGGCCAATGGGAAGCCGCGCAGCTGGAGCTGGTGAAGAAAGAATTCGCCGCCAAAAAGGCGCGCGAGGATGCTCAAAAAGCGGCCGACAAGGCCGAGGCGGAAGCCGAAAAGCGCGCCGCCGAGGCTTTGGCCGCCAAGCGCGCCGGCAAGCCCTTGGCGGCGGCCCCAGCCGCATCGGCAGCGTCTGCGGTTGCAGCGGCCGACAAGCCCGAGAAAGACAAAGAGCTTTGGGAATGGCGCGACGAGCTGAAGAAGAAGCTCGCCAAGGAAAAGCTCAAACCGACCGACCTCTACCCTGGCGCCGCCCAGGTGGTGTGGGCTAACAAGAAGGACGAGCTGATCGTTCAGTACCGCGGTAGCTTGTTCCGCTGGGTGGCTGGCGAGGCCAGCCTACAGCCGCTGCAGTTGACGCAGCGCGATCTGCGCATGGTGGCTTACACCGCGGATGATCAGGGCTATGTCTTCATGGACGACAAGCGCGTGCTGCGCGCCAAGTTCAATGCGGGTGCTGTGCAGGTCATCAACCGTGAGCTGATTCACCCGGATGACGCAGACAAAAAGTACAGCATTGAGTCGACCACCATCAGCGAAGATGGTCGCTGGATGGCCCTGGTCGGACGTGCGCCGCTGAAGGCGCCGGAAGAAGGCAAGCCGGCCGCGGAGCCTGCCGGCCGCAAGGTCGAGATCATGGGTTATGCCGAGCGCTTTGCCACCGCCAAGAAGGTGGACCGCGAGGTCTCGGATGACAAGCGTCAGATCAAGCCTTTGGCGATCTATATCCGCAAGGTGCCCGGCGCTGAAGGCGCCCCGGCCAAGCAGCCCGCACCGGTCTTTACCAACGCAGGCGGCGATGTCTGGTTTGAACTCAGCCCGATTGCCTGGGCGCGCGATGGCAGCCGCTATGCTTTCAGCACCTGGGAGCGAGAGAAAGAACTGCTGCGCGTCTACATCGGCAATGCCGACGAAAGCGCCAAGCCAGAAATGGTGCTGGAGCGTCGCGGCGATGTGGGCCACGAGGTGGTCAATGTGGTCAAGCCCCAGTTCACCCCCGATGGCAAGACCCTAGTCCTGACCCTGGATGAGGCGGGCTTCCGCCAACCCTATGCCTTGGACATTGCGTCGCGCAGCCTGCGTGCGTTGGTGAAAGGTGAGTTTGAAGCGCATCAGGTCTTAGGCTTCACGCCCGACAGCAAGGCTCTGTTCGTGCTGGCCAATAAGGACGACTTGGCGGCCATGAATCTGTACCGCGTCACGCTGGCCGACGGCAGCATGCAAGCCCTGGGCGATGCGGCGGACTATCACCGCACGCCAGCGGTTTCGCATGACGGCCAATGGGTGGCCGCCAATGCCGGCCACTGGGCTTCGCGCCCCGAGCTGAAGTTGATCAACGCGGCGCAGCCGAGCAAGCCGGTGGCCAAGGTCTTGACCGACAGCCACGACAAGGCCTGGGGCCAAATCGACGTGCTGCGCCCGGAGCGTTTCAGCTTCAAGAACCGCCATGGCGACAGCATCCCGGCCTATGTCTTCAAGCCGCAAGGCTGGAAGGCTTCAGACAAACGCCCGGCCGTGGTTTATATCTATGGTGGCCCTTTGAATGACCGCCATTCGGTCGAAGCCGATAGCTTCCAGCCCAGCGCCTATATGTTCGCCATGTATATGGCGGCCAAGCATGGCTATGTGATGGTGACGATTGATTCGCGCGGACACTCGAACTACGGCCGGCGCTTCTCGGACGCCAACTGGGAACAGGCTGGCCTGCCGCAGACCGAGGACCTGGAGGACTTGCACGCGCTGATGAGCAAAGACTTCGGCATCGACCCCGCGCGCGTCGGCCTGAACGGTTGGAGTTTTGGCGGCTTCCAGACGCAGTACACCCTGTACAGCAAGCCCGATCTGTTCGCCGCCGGCATCGCCGGTGCAGGCCCGACCGAATGGGAGAACTACAACAGCTGGTACAGCGGCCGCACCATCGGCAAGGTCGATCGCAGCAAGCCCAATCTGCGCAAGTACTCCTTGATTCCCATGGCCAAGGGCCTGCGCAAGCCGCTGCTGCTGGTGCACGGCATGATGGACCCTAACGTCTTGTATCAAGACACGGTGAACGTCTATCGCGCACTCTTGGAGTCAGGCAAAGAGGGCTTGGTGGACCTCTTCCTCGACCCCGAAGGCGAGCACGGCATGGGCGGCGCGGTCAAGACCGTCGGCTGGCACCGCAAGTACGAAGCCTTCTGGTTGCAGCATCTGGGCCGCACCAAGCCTTGAGTTGCAATCCCTAAAAGCCTTAATTGAAGCCCGGACTGGTTCCGGGCTTTTTTCTTTCTTGACCCTTGAGGCATTCCTACCGAAGATCAGTGCACCGCCCTGGCCGTGGTGGGGAACGAGGCTCCATCGGCTGTTGGTGTGAAACATGCGCGTTTGCTCAAAGGCGTTTCAGGTAGTTGGCGGCCTCGTTTCAGTCTCTTCCGATGGGTCTTCAGGGAGTCAAGCCAATGCAACACACATCCTTCACCAGCAAGTCTGGGCCTCGCCTTTTGCTCTTGGCCTGTGCGCTATCGGCTGCTTCTGCGGCCCATGCCTTTAGTTTTCAGCTGACCGAGCTGGGCACCTTGGGCCAATCTGGGGCGGCCCATGCCTCCAGCATGGCTTTTGGCCTGAACGCCGCGGGGCAGGTCGTTGGCGTTAGCAATACCGGTGGACCAACACCGCATGAATATGGCTTTATCTGGACGGCAGGCAGCATGACAGCCTTGCCCTCCTTGGATGCCAACGGCGTTTACGGCAGCATCGCTTACGGTATCAATGCAGCGGGAACCGTGGTCGGGTCGGGCTACACCACCGGGGCGTTGTCCTATCACGGTATCCAATGGCCGGCCGCGAGTCCTGGCTCGCCCACAGATTTGGGCTCTGGCAATAGCTTCAGCATGGCTGTGGCCGTCAATGCCAGCGGCACCGTGGCGGGGCAAAGCACCAACCAAGCCGTACGCTGGGTGAATGGGGTGATGAGCAGTTTGCCTGGCCTGGGGGGCAGCGTCAGCGGAGCTTGGGCCCTCAATGATGCCGGCCAAATCGTCGGTGATTCAGGGCTTAGCGGTGATGTCACTTCCCATGCCACTTTGTGGACCAATGGGGCGGTCACCGACTTGGGAACCTTGAGTGGCGGAACCTACAGCTCCGCATGGGGCATCAACGCGCAAGGCCATGTGATCGGCTATGCCGACAAAGACAACAACCAGAACTTCACCACCGGCGTCTTGTGGAAGAACGGCCAGATGATTGACCTGGGGACTCTGGGTGGTGACGCCAGCGAAGCGCGCGGCATCAACAAGAACGATTGGGTGGTGGGCGGCGCCTGGCTGAGCAATAACGCGGTCGAGCATGCAACGCTGTGGTCGGGCAGCAGTTGGTTGGATCTGAATGGCGCCGTGCTCGGTGGCTTGGGGAGCTTTGCCTACCTGGAGCTGGCCACAGCCGTCAACGATGCCGGTCAAATTGTTGGTTATGGCAAGACGCTGAGCGGCGATACCCGCGCTTTCTTGCTGACGCCCGTGCCAGTGCCTGAGCCCTCAAGCTATGCCTTGATGCTGCTGGGCTTGGGGCTCTTGGCGGGTGCGGCACGGCGGCGCGCCGCTTTGCTGCGCTAGTTGCCCAGCGCCACGACCTTGACGGTTTGACCCGGTTTCGGCTCGCGGTCCAAGGCGCCGTTGAGCAAACGCAGCTGCGCTTCGGCCCTTTCACCCAAGGGGGAAGTCTTGGCCAGCTGGGCAAAGCCCCCTGCCGGCATGGTGGTCTTGCGCAGCAGCCAGGGGCGGGCTGCGGTGCGATCAGCTGGCGACATGGCGCGGAAGCTGGCTTCCGCTTCTTGCATTCGGCGTGAGGCTCTGGCCATGGCGTTGGCATCGCGGGCGCGGTAGAGCAGCAGATAGTTGTTCTTGTTCGGTCCGCCGATCAAGCTAAACTCCAGCCCTTGCCGCTGGCCCTGCGCGTTACGCACCACCGCATTCACGTGGCTGGCCGGCAGGCCGTTGAGGCTCAGGCGGTCCACCTGCATCTGTTCGGCCTGGGGCAGCAGCTGCTTCAACATCTGGTCTTGGCTGCCGCTCAGCTTGGGCGGGGCCGGGCGCAGGATCAGGCCAGCGTCTTGCTCGGGGTTGACCAGGAGCAGCGCCTCGGCGCTGTTTTGAATCTTCCAACCGGCCGGGGCGGTGATGGCGAAGCCGAGTGCTGGGTGGTAGAAGTTCTGGCCCCGGCTCAGGCCTTGGTCGGCACTTTCGCCAAAGGCGATGCCTTCAATCGCCGTCAGGTAGCGCGCCCGACCTTCGTCTTGGTAAGTTTCGCCGTCACTGGCGTAGTTGCGTGCAGTTTGGCTGATTTGGGCCAAGCGTTGGTCATTGCTAGGATGCGAGGCCAGCCAGTTGCTGCCTGAGGGCGCGGCGCGGCCCTCCAGACGGGCCTGCTCGGCGGCGAAGCGCTCTTGGTTCTTCAGTACCCGAATCACCTCGACCATATTCTTGGGGTCGTAGCGGGTGCGGGCAAGATACTCAGCGCCGAGGCCGTCGGCTTGCAGTTCTTGCTCACGGCCATAGGATGCGATATAGCCGGCCGCCACGTTTTGCGAGGCCTGGCCCAACATCTGCCCAGCGCCGCCTAAGCCTTGCGACTCCAGCACTGCGCCGAGCACGCTGGCAGCCAAGACACCGAAGCCGGCGGTTTGTTGACGCGTCGCGCGCTGCGCCCCGTGGCGCGCGGTGACGTGGCCAATCTCATGCCCGATCACGCCGGCCAAATCGGCCTCGCTCTCCAGGTAGGCCATGATGCCGCGGGTGATGTAGACATAGCCGCCGGGCAGGGCGAAGGCATTCACCTCGGGGCTGTCCAAGACTGTGAAGTGCCATTGCAGATGGCTGCGGTGCGAGGCCGCAGCCAGCTTCTGGCCAATCTCATTCACATAGGCTTGCAGCTTGGGATTGGCCAGTGGCGTGTATTCCTTGAGCACTTGCTCATGGGCTTTGCGGCCTTCCGCGATCTCGCTGGCCTCGTCCATCACCGATCGCTCGGCTTGGCCGGTGACCGGGTTGACCACGGTGGTGCCGCAGGCGCTCAGCAGGCCCGCGGCCAAGCTGAGCGCCAGCAAGCGCGGACGGAAGAACTTCAAAGCAACCATCGATACATCAAATACAGGGTCAGGTCTTGCTGCGTGCGGCCCAGAGTTGCAGCACGTTGTCGAGCACGGCGCGGCTGAGCGCATCGCGCTCAATCGGGTCGTTCAGGCGGGCGCGATCGGCTTCGCTCAGCTGCGAGTCGTCGCCGCCCAGCAAGGCGATGGGCGCCAGCAGCGGGCCGGTAGCCGCGTCGTCAAACAGTGGCGCCCAGGCATCGGGCGCCAAGTCAACGGCGGTCAAGAAACCGATGGCCCATTCTTCGGCATCGGTCAAATCGTCTTGGCCTTCTTCGTCGCTTTCGGCCACGCTGAAGATGGGTTCCCACAGCTCTGGTTTGGCGGCCCATTGCCAGGCAATCGAGCGCAGATGACGCAGCACCAGCAGCATCACCCGCTTGCGCTGCTTGCCGCTGACGAAGGGGTAGTTCTCAGATTTGCCGGCGGCCTCGAGGTCTTCACCATCGCCGCCCCAGACGGTGGGCAACCAGGCGGCGCCGGGCAGTTCGGCCAAGGCCTGTGGGCTCAGCAGCAGGCCGGCCAAGTAGCCGTCCAGTGCTTCGATATTCATGCTGGCTTCGGTGGGCAACCGGGTCAGCATGTCGTCCAGTGTCGACAACTCCTCATCGGAGAGGGGCAGGTTGTCAGACTTGGGGTCGTATTGGGGATATTCCATGCTTGATTGTCGCAGTCTGTCGCATCAGAAGCGGCTGCGCGCTTTTTTGCTGTCGAATTCCAGCAATTGCTTTTTCAGCAAGGCCATCAGCACGCGGGCATTGGCTTCGCTGAGCGTGATGATGGTGCTGGGTTCGATGCCTTCGACCGGCGCCTTCGGCGTGACCAAGGCATCGACCTTGAACATCATCTGACCGTGGGTGTTGTTCGAGGCGACCTTGAACTTCTGGATTTCAATCGTGTGAGTCTTCATCTCGTCATCCTAACCTTGTGTGGTTTTGAACGCTGATTCTTTGACTTGGGCTGCCTGCGCCTAACGCCTGATCTGAACTGCTGTATTTGACCGGTCAATGGGGGCGCAGCAGGCCCCAGAGTTTCTGCCCGATGCTGACCAACAGCAAGCAGATCGCGCCAGCCAGCAGCCCGACCGCACCATCCACCAGCAAAGACGCCAGCGGCGCTGCTGGGCCTAGCAGGGGCGCCAGGCTTTGCGGCAACTCGTGGAGTGCATGCACGCCGTGGCTCAGAATGCCGCCGCCCACCAGGAACATCGCAATCGTACCGGCCACCGTCAAGGCGCGCATCATCCACGGAGCCAGGGCCAACAGGCCACGGCCCAGGGCCTGCGTAGCGCCGCCCTTGCGTTGGCTGAGATAGAGGCCGGCGTCGTCCAACTTCACGATGGCGGCTACCAGGCCGTAAACCCCCACCGTCATGAGCACGGCAATGGCGCTCAGCACCATCACCTGCTTGTCAAAGCTGGCATCCGCCACCGTTCCCAGAGTGATGGCAATGATTTCGGCTGATAAGACAAAGTCGGTGCGTATCGCCCCTTGAATCTTGTCGCGCTCGAAGCTGCGCAAGTCTTGTTCTGCATTCAGCAAGGCAGCGTCCAAACTATGTTGCGCAGCCTCTTGCTCTGCGGGGCTGTGCAAGTATTTGTGGGCCAGCTTCTCGAAGCCTTCGAAACAAAGGTAGGCGCCGCCCACCATCAACAGCGGCACCACAGCCCAAGGCGCCCAAGCACTGATGGCCAGTGCCGCAGGCACCAGAATGGCTTTGTTGCGCATCGAGCCTTTGGCGACCGCCCAAACGACTGGGAGTTCTCGGTCGGCCCTGACGCCGCTGACCTGCTGGGCATTGAGCGCCAAATCGTCGCCGAGCACACCGGTGGTTTTTTTCGCGGCCACCTTGCTGAGCAGGGCCACATCGTCAAGGACGGAGGTGATGTCGTCGAGCAGGGCTAAAAGACTTGCGCCAGCCATCGTGTCGGCTTTCCGGTGGGATTGAACAAGCTTCGCTTTGTACCCTATTCGACATGGCAAACTGCGTGCCACTGCTCTGCTCTCACGCACATCATGAAAACAAAAGTTCTCGCTTTCTTGGCGCTCACCGTTGCGTCTTGTTTCGTAGCCCATGCCCAGCAGCCTAGCCCGGCTCAGCCCAGCGCTGGTGCAGGCGTGAAGACGGTCTACAACGAAGCCGCCGATGCGCGTGCTGAGTTGAATCTGGCTTTGGCGCGCGCGCAGGCTCAGCACAAGAATGTCTTGCTGGTATTTGGTGCTAATTGGTGCGGTGACTGCTTGGCGCTCGATCGCAAGATGTCCTCGGGTTCTCTGGCCGAACATGTGGACCAGCGCCTGGTGGTGTTGAAGGTGAATGTGGGCCGTTTTGATCGCAACACCGACCTCGCGGCGCAAATCGGGGTGTCGTTAAAAAAGGGCATTCCCGCCGTGGCGGTGTTGTCACGCGAAGGGGAGGTCATCAAGGCGACCAATGGCGGTGAGTTGGCGGACGCACGAAACATGGGCGACGACGCTGTGCTGAAGGTTTTGGAAGGCTTGCACGCCAAGCGTTGAGCCCTGAAGCTTGCTATGCAGGCCGCAGGCAAGATCTGACCCCCAAGGCTGCAGTTTCATTTTGCTGAATGGGGTCAGGCCTTGCCTTTTGAGAGTGCGTCGCCTAAGTTGATGCATGGCTCGCCCTCCACGCATCGAATTTCCTGGCGCGGTTTATTACATCAGCGCCCGCTGTGAAGCGGGGCAGCAGGCTTTTGCCGACGATTTGGATCGCCAAGGGCTGATCGATCTGATGGCCCAAGCCATGCATCGTTTTGATGCCCAGGTCTTGGCCTACAGCCTGTTGCAAGACCACTATCACCTGCTGCTCTACACACGAGCGGCCAATTTGTCGCGTTTGATGCGGCATTTGAACGGCGTCTACACCCAGCACCACAACCGTCGCCACGGCGGCAACGGCGAGTTGTTCCATGGCCGGTTCAAGGCTCTCGTGGTGGACCGCGATCGCTACCTCTTGGATGCCTGCCGCTATGTCGAGCTCAATCCGCTGAGAATGGGTTTGGTGAAGGCGGTGGAAGCCTGGCCATGGTCCAGCTATCGCGCGCATATTGGGCTAGAGGCAGCGCCAGACTGGTTGGATACCGAGGGCTTGTGGCGCTATGTGGCGGGACAGGCCTTGAATTCAGCGGCCGACCGTCGTCGTGCGGCACAGCGCTATGCCAAGCTGGTGGCGGCTGAGCCGGACTTGCAGCTCTGGCCTGGTCAGGTGCAGCGGCAGATCTTTTTAGGCGATGCGGCCTTTGCTCGCCGGATGTTGGCGCAGCACGCGGCTGCGGTTCCCACGGCGCGCCCGGCTCCATTGGGTTCTCGAACCAAGGCCAAGGCCAATCGCCTGGACTGGGCTCATTGGTTGAGGGGCAGCGCCTCACGCGAACAAGCGCTTTACCGCGCGCATACCGAAGGAGGGTATGCGATGACTGCTCTGGCTCAGCAGTTGGACTTGTCGGTGTCGCGCATCAGCCGTTTGGTGGCTTTGTATGAGCGAGCGATGAAAGCGGGCTCCACCTAAGCGTTGCCCGTGATCACGGGCTTGGGGTGATTGGCTGCCGCCTGCGCTTTCAACCATTGATGCAACTGCTGCAAAGCTCGGTTCGAGTGGCTGGCGCGCCGGGTGCAAAGCATATAGCCGCGCTTGATGGAAATGGGGCGGTCGAAGGGAATGGCGATGCGGCCGCTGCTGAGCTCTTCGTCGATCAAGCAGCGCTGCACGATGGCCACGCCCAGGCCGGCCATCACCGCCTGCACGAGCATGGACACCTGTTCGAAGTCTGCGCTGGGCGTCAGCGACATATTGCTCACGCCTACAGCATCCAGCCAGACCCGCCAATTGTTCGGATAGTTGGTGTGATAAAGCAAAGGGCGGCTGAGCAGATCGACCGGCTCGCGCAATGGGTGGCGGCCGCGCAATTCCTTGGGGTGGCAAATCGCCACGATCTCGCGCCCGACGATGTAGTCGGCGGCGATGCCGTTCGGCCAATCGTCCTCGCCAGGGCGCAGCCAGGCGTCGATGTCGGGGCTGCTGAAGTCTTCATCGTGCTGGTAGGGGGCCAACGACAAGGTGATCTGAGGGTGCAGCGCTTGCCAGTCGGCCAGTCGCGGAATCAACCATTTGATCGCCAAGGTGGGGGCGACGGACAGGCGCAAGCGAGTGGTGGCCGCTGGCACGCGCTGGGCGATGGCGGCCGACTCCAGGGTCTGCAAGGCCGGTCCGACCAGGTCCAGGTAGGCTCGGCCGCTGGCAGTGAGTTCGATGCCGCGTGCCTGCCGAAAGAAGAAGGTCTGACCCAAGTGCTCTTCGAGCCGGGCGATGGCGCGGCTGATGGCGCCTTGAGTCACGCACAGGTCTTCCGCAGCCTTGGAAAAGCTGCCGTGTCGGGCCGCCGAAGCGAAGGCATGCAACTCATGCAGGGAGGGGGAACGAATGCGCATGTGGCTATTTTGCTATGAGTCTGCGGCATGTCTGTGTGAGAACTATTCGTCTCATGCGCTTGATGCTGGCTCCAGAATGGCAAGCCTCTGTCACCCCTTTCTTCTTCGCCATGTCTGTTTTTTCCCCGATCAGAAACTGTCTCCTGGCCTTCGGTGTGTCGGTCTTGTTGTTGCCGGTTTCTGCGCATGCTGCCGAGTATCCAGACAAGCCCGTCAAATTGATCGTTCCCTTCGCACCCGGTGGGTCGACCGATATGGTGGCGCGCTTGCTGGCCGAGAAGATGGGCCCCATCTTGGGCAAGACGGTGTTGGTGGAGAACCGCGGGGGTGGCGGCGGGGCTTTGGGGGCCGATGCGGTGGCCAAGGCTGCGGCCGATGGCTACACCATTGGCATGGCCACGGTCAGCACCCATGGCGCTAACCCAGCCATCAACCCGCGCTTGAGCTATGACCCGATCAAGGACTTCAGTCCCATCAGCAACATCATGCAAGTGCCCAGCGTCTTTGTGGTGCATCCCAGCGTGCCGGCCAAGAGCATGAAAGAGTTCATCGCCCTGGCCAAAGCTTCGCCGGGCAAATACATCTTTGCCTCGCCCGGCAATGGCTCCTTGGGTCATGTGAATATCGAGCTATTCATGGACCTGGCCGGCATTGAGATGCTGCACATCCCCTACAAGGGAGCGGCCCAGGCCTCCAATGACGCCTTGGCCGGCGTGGTGAATGCGATGACCGACAACCTGCCTTCAACCTTGCCGCACGTGAAAGCCGGCAAACTGCGCGCGCTGGCGCTGCTGGCGCCGCAACGCAGCCCCTTGCTGCCCGAGGTGCCCACCTACAAGGAACTGGGCTTCACAGAAATGAGTGAGGGCGGCTGGTTTGGCTTGGTGGCACCCGCCGGCACCCCTCCGGCCATCATCAAAAAGCTGAATGAGGCCGCACACAAGGCCATGCAAAACGAAGAGTTCAAGTCGCGCGCCACGGCGATTGGCGGCATCAGCATGGCCAACACGCCCGAGCAGTTCGGCCAGCAGATCAAACTGGCCTTGGACAAATACCGCCGCATCGTGGCCAAGGCCAAAATCAGCCTGGACTGAGCCGTATGCAAGTCAACTATCAATTCAAACCCAGCAATGCGGTGCGGGTGCATCCGCCCTTGGCGGCAGCCGGGCCTGTTTTGCCCTTGGTGTGTGATTCACCTCACAGCGGCGTGTGCTACCCGGCGGACTTTGGCAGTTGTCAGCCGCTGGCGGCGCTGCGCCAGGGCGAGGACACCCATGTGGCTAAGCTTTGGTCTGCCGTGCCAGCCTTGGGCGGCACCTTGATCGAGGCCTTGTTCCCTCGCACCTATGTGGACGTGAATCGCGAACTGAGTGATTTAGACCCGGAACTGCTGGATGGGCCCTGGCCGCATCCGCTGTCACCCGGAGAGAAGTCGCGCCTGGGCTTTGGTTTGATCTGGCGGGGCCTGTCGGCCGACCAGCCCATGTATCAGCGTCGCTTGAGCGTGGCCGAGGTGGACGCGCGCCTCCGCAACTGTTGGCAGCCCTACCACCAGGCTTTGTCGGCGGCGGTGGACTCGGCCTACCAAGCCCATGGCGCGGTTTGGCACCTCAATTTGCACTCGATGCCGGGCAATGCGTTTGCTCGGCTGGGGCGCAATAGCGAGCAGCCGCTGGCGGACTTTGTGCTCGGCGACCGGGATGGCAGCACCTGTGAGCCGGCTTTGCTGGACGTCATCGAGGCCAGCGTGCGAGCGCATGGCTATCGCGTGGCCCGCAACAATCCTTACAAGGGTGTGGCGCTGATTGCTCAGATCGGCCAACCGGCGCTTCGTCGGCACAGCCTGCAAATCGAAATCCGCCGGCCGATTTACATGGATGAAGCCAGCCGTGAGCCGAATGCGGGCTTCGCGCCCTTGCAGCAATGCTTGCAGGCCACCCTGCAAGCCCTGGCAGGCCATATCCGAACGCAGATCGGGGCTTGAAGGAACTATCCCCGTCATCTGTGGATAAGTTCGTGGGCAAGCTGTCCGCCGCTGCGGCAAGTCATTGATTTGTCATGAAAAACATTGACTTGCTGCAAATTGAGGCAGCTGGCGAAACAGGCCTCAAGACTTCTCCGCAAGCGCTTTCAAACGGGCCAGGCCGGCCTCAAAATCGGCGCCCACCATCTTGTCGCTGAACAGCGCGATCCAGCGGAACAAGGGATTGCTGCCCATATCGCCATCCATGGACCAGGTGACGCTGCAGGCGCTGGGGGAGGTGGATTCAAAGCGGAACTCGCCGCTGGAAGTGGTGCCGAAATCGGGGAAGTAGAGCTCATAGCCCATGCGTTTGGGAGGCTCGGCGGTGGTGAAGGTCATCTTGCCGTCGCCCTCGCTCTTGCTCTTCCAGGCCCAGACGGCACCCGGGCCCGATTCGGGGCCGCTGTATTCGATGGCCATCATGGGGTCACGCTGATTCCAGACGCTCCATTGCTTCCACTGGCGTGGGCTGGCGACCAGGGCATAGACCTTGTCGGGGCTGGCTTCAATTTGTACCGTGCGCGAGACATGGAACTTGGACGACAGGGCCATGCCGCCGAAATAGAGGCCGCCCACCAGAATCAGGACCAGCAGGATCAGGGTTTTAACGAGTTTCATAGCAGGCACTCCAGAACGAGGTGCCCTGCAGCATGCCCATCAGGGAGGCGGTTTGCAAAGGGGCAAACCAGAGCCTCAGCCGCGCTCAGTGTTTGAGCTGGTGCTCGGGTGCGGCGATCTCGGCCTCGACCCAGGCTTCTTGACTGGCCTCGCGAGCGGCAGCCAATTGCTGGCAGAGTTCAAACACGCCCAAATTGTCGGCACCGACTTGTTCGGGCATGGGCGCGCTGCCGATGTCGGCCGGCAAATCAGCCAGGGCACCGAGCAATTCAAACAGCAACTCCAGCGTGGGCTCGCCGCCGGCTTCCATTTGGCGCGCCAGACCCAGACTGCGGCACAGATACCAGCAGGCGCTGGCTGCATCGTCACACTGGGCGTGGTACTGCGCCTGGGTTTCCAGGGCAGCGCTGCGCGCCGCCTGCTCTTGGCGGGCGGTTTCTTCGTCCAGACTGAGCCAGGGGCTGTCGATCAAAATGCTGTCATCCAACTGAGCTTGCGTGTTGGATGCTGGGAGCCGAGCGGTACTGCGCGCCATGATTGTTTGCCTTCAATGCATTGGTCCCAAGCTTAGGCGCCTCTGTTCGCCAGCGCCTCCCGCAGACCGGGGGAGGCGGGCGCCCAAAGGGCGCGCTCACGTGCAATTATCACGCCCCGCTGCGGGCTTGTCAGCGCTTCTTGACCGGACGGGTCCAGCCGGGGATGGCCACCTGTTTGCCGCGCGCCACAGTCAGCTCACCTGCCGCCACCGGTTTGGTGACGGTTGAGCCGCCGCCGATGGTGGCGCCAGCGCCGATGGTGATCGGTGCCACCAGCACGCAGTTGCTGCCGACATGGACGTCGGCACCGATCTCGGTGCGGTGCTTGTTGGCGCCGTCGTAGTTGGCGGTGATGGAGCCGGCGCCATAGTTGACGCGTTCGCCCACCGTGGCGTCGCCCAGATAGGCCAGGTGGTTGGCCTTGGCGCCCTTGGCCAGGGTCGAGTTCTTGACCTCGACGAAGTTGCCGATGTGGACTTCTTCGCCCAGGTCTGCGCCGGGGCGCAGGCGGGCGAAGGGGCCGATCAGCGCACCGGCGCCGACCTTGGCGCCGCCGGCCTTCTCGCCGTCGATATGGGTGAATTCATGGATGCGGGCGCCGGCGCCGATGCTGGCATTGCGGATCACACAGTTGGCGCCGATGCGCACGTTGTCGCCCAGGACGACAGTGCCTTCAAACACGCAGTTGACGTCGATCTCCACGTCTTGGCCGCATTGGAGCGAGCCGCGCAGATCGAAGCGGCACGGGTCGGCCAGGCGCACACCGGCTTCCAGCAGCGTTTCAGCCTGCTCCAACTGGAAGCGGCGCTCCAGATCGGCCAGCTGCACCGGGCTGTTGACGCCCAGCACTTCGGTCTCGTTCGGTGCGGCAATGCCCAGCACCGGCACGCCTTCGGCCACGGCCATGGCGACGATGTCGGTCAGGTAGTACTCGCCCTGGGCGTTTTGATTGTTCAGCTGGCTGACCCAGCGTTTCAGCGCGCCGGTGGGCGCGGCCATCATGCCGGTGTAACCCTCGCGGATGGCGCGTTGCTCGGCGCTCGCGTCCTTGTGCTCGACGATGGCCAGCACATTGCCGTCCGCTTGGCCGCCCTGGCGCACGATGCGGCCGTAGCCGCTCGGGTCGCTCAGGTGGATGGTCAGCAGCACCAGGGCCTTGCCATCACAGGCTTGGACCAAGGCTTGGGCGGTGGCTTGCTTGATCAGCGGCACATCGCCGTTCAGGATCAGGGTCGTGCCCTCGTCCTCGGGCAAGGCCGGCACGGCTTGCTGGATGGCGTGGCCGGTGCCCAGCTGGGGCATCTGGCGCACGAACTGCACGCCGGGGCCGGCGACTGCAGTTTCCACGGCTTCGGCTCCATGGCCGGTGATCACCACATTGCGCTGAGCCTGCAGGCCCTGCGTCATGTCCAGCACATGGCGCAAGAGCGAGCGGCCAGCCAGTTTGTGCAAGACCTTGGGCAAGGCCGATTTCATGCGGGTGCCCTTGCCCGCGGCCATGATGACAATGTTCAGCGACATAAAAGAGTTGCGGCTCCGTCTGAGAAGCCGCAATTATGGCGGTGCTGCGCTGCAGGCCAGTGACAGGGCACCGCTGGCGCGGTGTCAGCCTGCCACTTTGTCAGCGCATCACTTGGACGCTGACGCGGTGCGGCTCGGTGCGCACCTTGGGGAAGTCACTCATCGCTGCTTCAAACATGGCGCCCAGCAAAGCGCTATTGCCCGGCACCGAGCCTTCATTGCTGGCGCGGGCCTCGTACAGCGGTTCCGAGCTGGCCCGGTCGCGCAGCAAGACCGCCACCGAGCGTTCATAGCGCCGGTCCATCAGGTCGGACGGGTGGTAGAGATAAGCATGGCGGCCCGGCGCGCCATAGCGCCAGTAGTTGTAATTGCCATGCCAACGCCACCACAGCGGGTCATCCCAAGGCGCGTAGTCTTGGGCGCGGATGCGCTGGCCCAAAGAGACCAGCACATCGGCGCTCTTGGCGTCCTTGCTTTCGCTGAAGCCGGCCTTCAAGAGCGCCGCGCGGGCGCTGTCTTCGGCCTGCGTCTGCAAGTCCGCGCGTTCACCGCCACCTTGTTGTGAAGGCAGGCGTTCAAAGTAAAAGCTGCCTGGCTTACGCCCCTCAGGCCAAGCCCCGAAGCTGGCGACCTCGCTGCTGACCATATACGGCCCGCTGCAAGCGGAGAGGCCCAGCACTGCGAGGCCGGCCAATCCGGTCAAGACGATGCGACGTTGCGTTTTCATCAGAGTCTCCTTGGGTTTGACGCCCATTTTGATCCTGCTTGTTTGACCGTTTGTGATCAATCGGTCGTGGTTTTGTCTCGGTGCAAGGTGATCACCGAGCTGGCGGCCTGTGGCGGCGCGCAGCTTTCCTCTTCATCAAAGGCGATGTCCCCGTTCGCATCGGGCAGTCCGGTGGCTTTGAGGGTTTGGAAGGGGAAGAGATCCCGGTCCATCATGTGTGAAGGCACGATATTGCCCATGGCGGTGAACATGTTTTCAATGCGGCCGGGGAATTTCTTCTCCCAGTCATTGATCATGGCCTTGACTTGCACGCGCTGCAGGTTCTCTTGGCTGCCACACAGATTGCAAGGAATGATGGGGAACTCGCGATGCGCAGCCCAGCGCACCAGATCGGGCTCGGCCACATAGGCCAGCGGCCGGATCACCACATGCTTGCCGGTGTCGCTGACCAGTTTCGGCGGCATGCCCTTCATGCGAGCGCCGAAGAACATATTCAGCAAGAGCGTGACGATGATGTCGTCGCGGTGGTGGCCCAACGCAATCTTGGTCGCCCCTAACTCTTCAGCCACGCGGTAGAGGTTGCCACGGCGCAGCCGCGAGCACAGCGAGCAAGTGGTCTTGCCTTCAGGCACCAGGCGCTTGACGATGGAGTAGGTGTCGGCCTCTTCGATGTGGAAGGGCACGCCGCGACTCTTCAGATACTCGGGCAGCACATGCTCAGGAAAGCCGGGTTGCTTTTGGTCCAGATTGACGGCCACGATCTCGAAGTTGATCGGTGCACGCTGCTGCATATTCAGCAGGATGTCGAGCAGCGAATAACTGTCTTTGCCGCCGGACAGGCAGACCATGACCTTGTCACCCTCTTCGATCATGTTGTAGTCGACGATGGCCTGGCCCACCTGGCGGTGCAGGCGCTTGGACAGCTTGTTGATCGCCAACGAGGCCTTCGCGCTCGGTTCTGCGCCGGGCTCGGCGGCCGTTTCAGTGGGCGCGGCGGCTTCGAGAATTTCAGGGTTCATCATGCTTGCGAGGCGGCTTCGGGTTTCAGGCCAAACACTTCCACGCCGACCGCGTCGCAGTCGGGGTAGACGTCGGGCTTTTCGGTCGAGACGCGGGCGGCTTTCACCATCGGGTGCTTGAGCATCAAGGCCAGCACGTCGTCGCACAGGGTTTCTTGCAGATGAATATGGCCTTGGCTGACGCGCTCGGCAATGCTGCTGCGAATGAAGTCGTAGTCCAGCACTTCATTCAACTCGTCGTGCTGGGGCGTGGACAGGCGCAGAGGGATGTAGAGATCCACATTGATCAGCACGCGCTGCTCGCCTTTTTTCTCGAAGTCGTGCACGCCGATATTGATATTGACCTCGTAATTGCGCAAAAACAGGCGGCGACAGTCGAGCAGGGAAGGGTGGGCAAGAGAGCTGTGCATAAGACGATGAGGCAAGGGGAATCAGTGGCCCGACGTGGCGGGGGTGGTGAGAAACATGACATCGCGCGCTTGCGCGCTGAGGTGCTGGCCACCATCGACCAGCAAGGTGGTGCCGGTGACCGCACGAGCCTCGATCAGATAGCGTACGGCTTGCGCGATGTCTTCGGGCGTGGACGAGCGTTGCAGCGGCGTCATGCGGTGGGCTTGGGCGAATTCGCTGTCGGCCATCGGCCCGGAGACCAAGGTGACGCCAGGCGCCACGCCGCAGACCCGCAGTTGCGGGGCCAGGGCTTGCGCCAGCAAGGTGGTGGCGCTTTCCAGCGCCGCTTTGGAGAGCGTATATGACAGATAGTCCGGATTCGGGTTCCAGAGCTTTTGGTCCAGCACATTGACGACGCAGGCGCGCGCTTCAGCGGAGGGCAAGGCACGGCGCAGCGCGCGGGCCAGCACGATGGCCGGCCCGGTGTTGGCGCGCCAATGCAAGTCCATCGAGGTGTAGCTGAAGCTCTCGATATCGTCGTACTCGAACAGCGAGGCATTGTTGACCACGGCGTCCAGGCGGCCGAAGTGCGCCATCACGGCGGGCACCAGGCCCTCGCAGTCGGCCTCTTGGGCCAGGTCGGCGCCGAACAGGGACGCGCGCGCACCCAGGGCCTGCAACTCGCCGGCCAAGGCTTCGGCCTCGGCGCGCGAATGGCGGTAATGCACGGCGATGTCATAGCCGTGGCGGGCCAAATCAAGCGCCATGCTGCGACCCAGGCGGCGCGCGCAGCCGGTGATCAAGACGACGGGACGTTCATTCATCCGCGGATTATCTCAGCCGAGCCGGATTTCGGCCCGCTGGGGGCGAAGAAGCCCGCAGATCAGCGGCCGAGGGCCTGGCTCTGCGGCCGCCGTAGCGCCCTCCAGACACGCCAGCCGAGCAGGGCGGCGACCACCGCCGCGTACAGCAGCGGCTCGCCAAAGTTCTGCTTGCCCGCTCGCATCCAAAAGAAATGCAGCAGGCCGATGCCGGCAATCAGATAGACCAACTTGTGCAGCTTTTGCCAGGTTTTGGCGCCCAGTGCCTTGATGGCGCGATTGAAAGAAGTGGCCGCCAGCGGTAGCAGCAAGAGCCAGGCCGCGAAGCCCATCAGGATGAAAGGTCGCTTGAGAATGTCTCGGCCGATGTCGGCCAGCGCCAGGCCCATGTCCAGCCAGCCATAGGCCAGCAAGTGCAGGCTGGCATAGAAGAAAGTGAACAGCCCCAACATGCGCCGAAAGCGCGCCAGCGCCGGTAGATTGAAGACCGTGCGCAGCGGGGTGATGGCCAGCGTCAGGCACAGAGCCCGCAAGCTCCAGTCGCCCAACTGCCGTATCAGCGTCTCGGCCGGGTTGGCGCCGAGCTGATCGTGGGCTGCGCCCCAGACCAGCGCCGCCAAGGGCCACATGCAGAAAAGAAACAACAAAGGTTTGGCCGCGGGGTGCAGGCCCCAGGCATTGATCTTGCGCATGCCGACCGTGACTCAGTAGTTCTTTTTCAGGTCCATGCCGGCGTAAAGCTGTCCGACTTGCGCCTCATAGCCGTTGAACATCAGCGTTGGGCGCTTCTTGGCAAACAGGCCGTCTTCGCCAATGCGGCGTTCGCTGGCTTGGCTCCAGCGCGGGTGATCCACCTGCGGGTTCACATTGGAGTAAAAGCCATATTCCTGTTGCGCGGCTTTGGTCCAGCTGCTGACGGGTTGCTTTTCGACCAAGCGAATCTTGACGATGGACTTGGCCGACTTGAAGCCGTACTTCCAGGGCACGACCAAGCGTACGGGCGCGCCGTTTTGATTGGGCAGCACCTCGCCATACATGCCAAAGCTCAACAGGGTCAGCGGGTGCATGGCCTCGTCGATGCGCAGGCCTTCAACATAGGGCCAGTCCAGCGAACCATTGCGCAGGCCAGGCATTTGGCTCTTGTCGGCCAGTGTGGTGAATTCGACGAACTTGGCCTTGGACGTGGGTTCCACTTTTTTGATCAGCTCGGCCAGTGAGTAGCCCACCCAAGGGATCACCATCGACCAGCCTTCGACGCAGCGCAGCCGATAGATGCGCTCTTCCATAGGGCTGAGCTTGAGCAGACTGTCCAGGTCAAACACCATGGGCTTGCCGACCTCGCCCTCGACACTGACGGTCCAAGGGCGCGTTCTCAGGCTGCCGGCAGTGCGGGCCGGGTCGGCCTTGTCGGTGCCGAATTCGTAGAAATTGTTGTAGCTGCTGGCGTCTTGGTAGCGGGTCGGCTTGTCCAGGGTCATGGCTCCGGCCACCGCGCTGCGGGCACCGGGCAGCTTGGCCAACTTGCCGCCGCCCGGCACTTGCGCCAATGCCTCTCGACCGGCCCAGGTGGCCAAGGCGGTGCCGGCGCTGCCTGCGGCCATGACTTGCAACCATTGCCGGCGTCGCAGATAGACCTCTTGTGGCGTGATGTCAGAGCCCAGAATCTGGGATCCGAAGGCGGAAAGAAGCTCAGCACGGCGCATGGCAGCCTTTATTGGTCAAGTTGCAATGACTGTCAGTCGTGACAGCAGGGCCAAAGCTTACGGCTTGCTAGAAATTTCCGCTCAGTGCGGGCCTATTATGGGGCGCAGAAAACTCTAACTCTGCCGATCGAGCCCGCCGCGCCTGGGTTCATGGACCGTCGTTCCAACCCATCGGGCATGACACCGACTTCATCAAGGCGGCATGCTCGCCGCTGTCCTTGAGGCGTTTGAGGCCGCGATTGAAGTCGGCCAGCAGCCCTGCACTGCGCGGGCCTTGCGGAGGCAGGATCAGATGGGTGGTGAAACTATCGGTCAGTGCGCGCGGATAGGCCGCGAACTTTGCCGCTTCGCTGGGCTTGAAGTGCCGGCTCAAGAGGTCGCACGCGACATTGCGCTCCATGGGCATGGCGTCCATCCGCCCCAGCAACATTTTGCGTAAGCCGGCCAGATCGGTGGGCGTGGCGTCGCCCTTGATCTCGCCGCTTTTGATCAAGTCCCAGAGCTCGGGTGTGTAGGTGTAGTCGCGAATGAAGCCGAGGGAGTAGGCCTTCAGGTCCTTCATTTCGCGCCATTGCAAAGGTACGGATCGACGGTGCACGATCAGCCATTGCTCGGTCAAGACGTTGTCGCTGAGCAAGAAGTCGCGCCGCCTCTCGGCGGAGGCGCCCCAGTAGGCCGAGGCGTCGAAATGCCCGGCCTTGGTTTCTTGCTGGGCCCGCGGCCAGGGCAGAAAGTGGTACTCCACTTCATGGCCGGAGAGCGCAAACGCGCGGCGCACGATTTCCAGCGCAATGCCCTGGTCCGCGCGTGACTGCGTCGCATAGGGTGGCAATTCGCCGGTGGCGATTTGCAAGGGCGCGGCCAGGGTCGTCGGGCTGATCAGGGCGCCCCAGCCGGCCAATGCCAGGATCAGGCCCCGACCCCAGGCACGCAGCGGCTCAATGGAAGTGCGACTTCGCGCGGCGTGTTGCGAGGGGGGCATGAGCCGCTGGTTTCTGCTGTTTGCGTTGGTTGCTTACAGCGTGCCGTAGGAATGCAGACCGGACAGGAACATATTGACGCCAAGGAAGGCAAAGGTGGTGATCACCAAGCCGCACAAGGCCCACCAAGCCGAGACCATGCCGCGCAGGCCTTTCATCAGGCGCATATGCAGCCAGGCTGCATAGTTCAGCCAGACGATCAGGGCCCAGGTTTCTTTCGGGTCCCAGCTCCAATAACCGCCCCAAGCCTCGGCGGCCCAGAAGGCGCCCAAGATGGTGGCAATGGTGAAGAAGGCAAAGCCCAGGGCGATCGACTTGTACATCAGGTCTTCCAGCGTCGCCAAGGCCGGCAGGCGCGCGGTCAAAGGCTTGCGCAAGGCCACGCAAACGCCAAAGAAGACCAACAGCCCCGTCATCTTGCGGGCCCAGCCGTCCAGGCCCTGAATGGTTTCAGGCGGCAGGTCGGCGGCGAAGAAGCGGGCCGCCAAGATGGCGGCAATCAGGCCGACGGGCAGGCCGATCAAGCCGATCAGCAGCGCGCGTTGCGAGGCGGTCTTGAGCAGATAGGCCATGGCCACCATGGCCGCCAGGGCGAAGGTGCCGTAGCCGACGAAGTTGGCCGGCACATGGATTTTCATCCACCAACTTTGCAGGGCCGGCACCAGCGGTTGAATTTCATGCGCTTCGCGGGCTACCGTGTACCAAAGCAAAAAGCTCACTGCAGCGCTGATCACCAACAGGACATAGGCACCCAGGGCGCGCGTCTTGAAGCGGGCTTCGTAGTAGAGGTAGAACAAAGCCGTCATCCAGCAAAACAGCACGAACACTTCGTAGAGATTGCTGACCGGGATGTGGCCGATGTCGGGGCCGATCTGGTGACTCTCAAACCAGCGCACCAGGGTGCCGACCAAGGCCATGAAGACCGCGCCCCAGGCCAGGCGCGAGCCAATCGCTTCGGCCGCACTGTTCTCGCCGTTCTTGACGAAAAAGCCGCCCCAGTAGAACAGTGTGCTCATGAAGAACAGCAAGCTCATCCACAAGATCGCGCTTTGGCTGGAGAGGGCGTACTTGAGCAAGAAGACCTTGTCGGCCGCCGCCAAATCGGCGCCAAAGGCGTCGCTGTGTTGTCCGTAAAGATTGATGGCCAGCAAGCTGGCAGCGCCGGCGGCCAGCACCAGGATGCGCAGCGGACGCCAGAACCAGCCCAAGGCAATCAAGGCCGGCATGGCGAAGATCAGAATGCCCTCTTCGTAGCCGTCCATCGATGCACCGTAGCGCGAGAAGGCGAACAAACCGCCGGCAATGATCAGGGCGGCGAACAGCCAGTCAAAGACGTCGCGGCCTGAAAAGAAGCCGCGCCGCCCGATATGAATGCTGGCGCTTGGGGCGGAGCCTGAGTTGTTGCTGGCGCTGGAGGTGGGGCTGACGGTGCTGCTGGCGGAGTTCATACGCCTTCCTTCAAAAGATCAAGCTTGATTTGCTCAAATTCGGTGCCCGTGTCGGGCGTCTCACGGGTGCTGGACAAAGCCATGCGAACCCGAGTGGTTTCGATCTGACCCGGCGCGGGCTCTAACCAAATCCACAAGCGGCGCTCTTTCACATAGAGCATCGCAAACACGCCGATGATGAGCAGGATGGCGCCAAGATATACGAGTTTCTGCCCCGGTGCTCGTGCCACCTGAAAGACACTGGCCTGCACTTGCTTGAAGTCTTCCAATTGCAGCAAGACCGGGGCAGGGTAGAACATACTGTCGGAGAGCGCCAGCACCGACTGGGTCATGAAGGCCTGGGTGTTGGCGTCCGGCGTGGGCAGGCTCAGCTTGGCTTCTTCGCGGCACAGTTTGTAGAGTTCAAACAAGCTGCCATTGAGGATGCGCAAAAGCACCTCGGAGACGCGCTGGCGCTCGGCTTCGGGCACCTCGGTCTCAATGAATTGCGACAGCGCCGGCAGGCCGCCGGTGATATTGGCTGCCTTGTCATCGGGCTTGACACCCTCGGCACCCGAGAACAAAGCCAAGGCACGGCGTGCCGTGGCCTGCAGCTGCGGCGTCATCTGCGGCTTGTCATTCGGTGTGGCGGCCTCGGCGTAACGGCGTGCGGCGCGTTCGCGCAGGGCTTTGTCCATCAAGGCTTCGCGCAGGCGCAGCCAGCCGTCCATGCTCATCTGCTCGTCGGCCGGGATGCGCAGGTAGCGGAAGGCTTCGGCCGGCGTCTCGCGAACCCCGGCGAGGAAGACCCGCTGGCCGTCCAACTCCATCGGCACCATGTAGTTGTTGTACTCGCGCGCTTGGCCGGCCGCGTCGCGCAGGCGGTAGCTGAAGGAGGGTCCGACGTTGTGCAGGGCTTTGTCGGTCTTGGTCTTGGCGCCGCTGCCCAGATGGCTTTGCAGCGAGTCCACCAGATCGACCTTGCGCACATCGGTGCTGCCCGGGCCGCTGGCATTGCCGCCGAGATTCTCAACGTTGATGACGCGCAGGCCCGCGAACTCGAGCGTGAGTTTTTGGCTCTCGTTCTTCAGCTCGGTGTTGCCGCCGACCTTGCCTTCGATCATGAAGGCCGGGCCGCCGCTCGCATCGGCGCGACCCAGCGGCCTCGCCTTGAGCTTGAGATCCGAGCCGCCGTCTTCGAAGCTGCTTTGGTACAGCGCAATGCCTTTGTAGATCAGCGGTTCGTTGACCTTGATCTTGGCTTCGGTGATGGCGCCGGTTTCATGGTCACGGATGCTGACATCGCTGGCGAAGAGCTTGGGCATGCCGGTGTCGTAATACTCGACGATGAACTTCTTCAGCTCCACGTCAAAGGGCAAGTCCTGCAGCACCACGCCATTGGGCATGGACAAAATGGCAGTGGCAGCGCGGCCGCCCTCGGGCACCATCAGGTTGCCGCGGAAACTCGGGTTGTTGGGGCCGAGGCGGTGTTCGGCTTTGACTTCGCTGATGAAGCCCCCGCCTTGGTAAATGGTCTTGCCTTGTGCCCACATCAGGCCGCGCACCAGTAGATCGCCGTCCAGCAGGCCTCCCAAACAGATCAGCACGATGGAAGAGTGCGCCGCCAGATAGCCAATCTTGTTGGCCGAGCCGCGGCGCGCAGCCACCATCACACCTCGCTCGCGCGCCTGCACCTTGGCCTTCCAGCCCTCGGCCGTCAAATAGCTGGCCACTTGAGCCAGTGCCGCTTCCGGCGCGACTGGCAAGTGCCCCAGAGCCTTGTGATGAAAAGCCTGCAGCGATTGCTCGCGCACATGCTCTTTGTAGTTCTTCAAGTCCTGAAAGATCTTGGGTGCATTGCGCGCAATGCACAGGCTGGTGGAGATGACCAAAAAGGCCAAGATCAGCAGGAACCACCAGGCGCCATAGACGGTGTAGAGATCAAACTTGCCGAAGACCTCGGCCCAGAAGGGGCCGAACTGGTTGACGTAGTTGTTCAGCGGCTCGCGCTGCTTGACCACGGTGCCGATGACCGAGGCGATGCAGATCACCGTCAGCAAGGCGATAGCAAAACGCATCGAAGCCAGCAAGTCGAGCAACTCACGCGCCCAGTCATTGCCGCGCTGAATGGGGGGCGGGGCGGGGCTAAGGTTGGGTTCGCTGAGGGGAGAGGTGTCGGTGGACATCGGGGATCTGGAGCAGGGGCCAAGAAAAAAGGCCGGTGAGATTCACCGGCCTTTTTGAGTTTTTTGCAGCCTGTGGGCGGCTCAGCAAGCGATGAGCCGAGCAGGGCTCAACGCAGGCCGGCGATGTAGTCGGACACGGCCTTGATCTCGCGATCGTTCATCTTGGCGGCCACGCCAGCCATCTGAATATTGTTGGCACGGGTGCCGGCGCGGAAGGCATTCAGCTGAGCTTCGGTGTAGTCGCTGTGCTGGCCAGCCAGGCGGGGGTACTGCGCGGGCAGACCGGCGCCGGAGGGGCTGTGGCAGCCTGCGCAAGCGGGGATCTGACGGTCAGCAATGCCACCGCGATAGATCTTTTCGCCCAAGGTGATCAGTTCCTTGTTCTTGGCAAAGCCGGCCTTGGCGGTCTTCGAAGCGTAGAAGGCGGCGACGTTCTTGATGTCCTCGTCGGACAGGGTCGAAGCCATGCCCTTCATGACCGCGTTATTGCGGGCGCCGGACTTGAATTCGGTCAATTGCTTGGCCAAGTACTCGGTGTGCTGGCCTTGCAGGATGGGGTTGGCGGGGCTGCCGCGCGAGCCGTCTGCCGTGTGGCAGGCGGCGCAAACCTGGGCCGAAATGGCTTGACCCTTGGCCAGGTCTGGCTTGGATGGGGCCTTGGCCTCATTGGCATTTGCAGCGGAAGCGGCAAGCAGCAGGCTCGACAACAGGAAAGCAGCAGTCTTAGTCATGAATTTATAGATTCGGTAAGCGCAACTTTAAGATTTTACAATGGCAATCCATTCAGCCAGAACACTTCATGACCAACACCTCTTCTGTGCCGCAGCATTCTGCGGAAATTGAGACATCGCCATCGGACAAGGTGGTGTTGGGATGGACCCACACGGCCCGTTTCTTGACAACGGCCAGCGAGTTGGTGCATCTGCCTGCGAGTGAGTTGCCCGAAATTGCTTTCGTGGGCCGCTCCAATGCCGGCAAGTCCACCGCGATCAACACCTTGGCTCAGCAAAAGCGCTTGGCTTTTGCCTCCAAAACACCCGGTCGGACGCAGCATATCAATTTGTTTGAGCTGGGTCCCAAAGATGCAGCAAATGCCTGGTTCGCCGATTTGCCCGGTTATGGCTACGCCGCCGTGGCCAAGGCCGCCAAGCTGCGTTGGCAAAAAGTCATGGCCGACTATCTGGCCGTGCGCCGCAGCCTCTCGGGTGTGGTGCTGATGGTGGACTCGCGCCTGGGCTTGACCGATCTGGACAAGCAATTGCTGGAGTTCGTCGAGCCACGCGTGCGCTCGGGCGAAGTCAAGCTGCTGGTCTTGTTGACCAAGGCCGACAAGCTCAATCGCAAGGATGCCGATGCGGCTTTGTTTGGCACTCGCGCCTATATGAAGCAGCTGGAGACCGAGGCCTCGGACATCACCGTCACCCTGTTCTCGGCGCTGAAAAAACTGGGCGTGGCCAAGGTGGCGCAGACCCTGCACGGCTGGGTGCAGGCGGCGCGTGTGGTGACTGAAGCCGAGTTCGCGGCCGCCGCCGCATCGTCTGCAGCAGCCGCTGCTGCAGGGGCCGGCGAAACGACCGAGTCGGGTGCTGCACCAACGCTGCCGTCGGCTTAAATCAGCGTGAAGGACCGAAACCAGGGTTGGCTCAGCCCTGGCTCTCCAGGTCTTGCATCAAGGTGTCGACCGCGCGTTGCAGCAGGCTGGTTTCGTCCAGCGCGGTGATCAAGCCATTGGCCAAGAGCCGCTCCAAAGCGGCGTGCGTCAAGGAGTGGCGCTCGTCGGCGTCTTGACCGACGAACAAGTAGTACTGCTGGTTTTCGCTGATCCAGGCGACTTGGGCTGTCAGCCATTGGCTCTGCACAAAGAGGTGGTACCAAGCGCCGATGTGCACCGCGTCCATCCAGTGTTTGATGGCCGCCAGCGCGGCGCGCTGATCGTCTTGGTCGAACTGCTGCACCGGCACGGTCGGCAGCTCGCCGCGATCCACTCGCGTATGTGCCCAGTGCTCGGGCAGCTGCGATTCGCGCTCGTTCAGCAGGCGTTGCAGCAACTCCTCTTGGCTCAGTTCGCGACGCTCCTTGGCGTCCGCCAAGGCTTGCGGCACGGTGTCGCCTTCGTCCAGCGCGCTCAAACCGCGCAAGAGTCGGCCATGCTGCAGCATCAGCTCATGCAAGACCGGTTCACGCTTTTCTTCGGGCAGTGCAATTGCATCGCAGCCGGAGCGCAGCGCTTCGATCAAGCCGGGTAGGCGGTGGCGCAAGGCGTGGCGTGCCGCTTCGTCCTTGGGGGTTTGCAAACTTTCCAACAGCTCATCCACCCATTCGATGCGCAACATGGCAGCCGCGGACTCGCGGCCATGCAAGATCATGGCCTGCACGATCACCTCGACCCAGGCCGTCTGCAAGAAATGGCGCAATTTTCGGCCCAAAGGTGCATCGGCCGTCTGGGCGCGAATTTGCTCGCGCAGTAGATCTAGCCATTGCTTGCGCATTTGCTCGCGCTCCAGCGAGGCCAAGGCGGCGGCGCTGCGTTCGCTGCGCTGCTGGGCTTGCTTGTTGAGCATGGCGTCCACGCGGGCCAGCGACTGTTCGAACAGATAGGCCGTGGGCAAGGGCGCGTCGACCAGGGCCTGCACCTCGGCATCCATGCTGCGCAAAAAGCTCTGGAACTGTTCGTCATCGGCGCGCTCAAAGGCCATGCCATGCGCGGCCACGCGGTTCAGCAAGGCCCAGGTCGGGTGATCCTGGCGGTGCAAGAGGCTGGAATCGCTTCTCGATAAGCGCACCACCGCGACTTGCAGTCGCGCCAGCAAGGCCTTCAGCGGCGCCAGCAAGCGCGGGTCGGCCAGGATCTGGTCGTACAAGCGGCTCAACATATCCGGGCCGGCCTTGGGGCTGAAGACCTGTGCCTGAGCTGTCGTACGGGCGCTGATATTCGCCGGGCGGGTGTTGTGCTCGTGCACACGGCGCGCCAGGCCGTCCAAGGTGGCGGGTTCGCTTTGGCGATTGGCCAGCGCAAAGCGGTGGGCGGCGTCAGCATCTTGGTCGCGGGCCGCGTGGCTGGCCACCAACTGGCTCAGTTCGGCGGCGCGCAGCCGGGCGCAGAGTTGTGAATAAATGCGGTGTAGGCCTTGTGCCATGGGCGTGGCGGCCACTTGCATCAGCTCATAACGACGCTGCGGGTCCATCTCCACACTGGACAAAGCTACCAGCAAGGCCTGCGCAAACAGCGCCGGGCGCAGCGGGTTCTCGTTCTTGCGCGCACGCGCGGTGCCGCGCAAAGCGGCGAAAAAATTGCCCAGCTGATGCAACTCGGGGCGCGATTGGTCTTCCACGACCTGGATCACATGGGCCACCGCCACATCCTGCAGGGCCTGGCGCTCATCCACCAGGCACAGGGCATCGAGGCCACCACCGGCACGTTTTTGCTGTTGCAAAGGGTCTTGGCCCTGGCTGGCGCTTTGCAGCAAGGGCAAGAGGGCCGCTTCAAAGTCGTGGGTGAAGCGGGCGCGCATGCGCCGCCAGCCCTCGAGCAAAGGGAAGTACTGGGTGCGCGAGTCCAGCGCTGCTTGGGTGGCATTGAGCAGATGGCGGGCCAAGGCCGGCGCTTCGCTCATGGCTTCTTCTAACAGGGAGATCAGGGTGGGGGGCGTGGACATGGAAGGGGCTAGGCCGGGGAGGGCTCAATTATCAGTCGGCAAGGGCTGCGCCGGGCCATCGCGCATCTTGCAGTCTCGAGGGACGAAAAAAAAGGGACCGCGTGAACGGTCCCCTTCTTTGTGAGAAAAATCTCACCGATCGGCATCTCAAGAGCCGAGCGACGGGGGCCGGGTCTTGCCTTTGCAGGCAAGTCCTGACCCCGCAGGCATTACATGCCCATATCGCCCATGCCACCCATGCCGCCCATGCCGCCAGGCATGCCACCGGCAGGCGCTTCGTCCTTCGGTGTTTCAGCGATCATGCACTCAGTGGTCAGCATCAGCGAAGCCACCGAAGCGGCGTTCTGCAGCGCAGTACGGGTCACCTTGGTGGGGTCCAGAATGCCCATTTCGATCATGTCGCCATAGGTGTCGTTGGCGGCGTTGAAGCCGTGGTTGCCCGAACCGGCCAACACAGCGTTCACGACCACCGAGGCTTCGCCACCGGCGTTGGCCACGATTTCGCGCAGAGGAGCTTCGATGGCCTTGAGCACCAGCTTGATGCCGGCGTCTTGGTCAGCGTTGTCACCCTTGATGGCGCCAGCCGCTTGCTTGGCGCGCAGCAGAGCCACGCCACCACCGGCCACGATGCCTTCTTCCACAGCAGCGCGAGTGGCGTGCAGGGCGTCTTCAACGCGGGCCTTCTTTTCCTTCATTTCGACTTCGGTGGCAGCGCCAACCTTGATCAGTGCAACACCGCCGGCCAGCTTGGCCACGCGCTCTTGCAGCTTTTCACGGTCGTAGTCGCTGGTCGCTTCTTCGATCTGAATACGCACTTGCTTGACGCGAGCTTCGATGTCAGCTGCAGCGCCCAGGCCGTCGATGATGGTGGTGTTTTCCTTGCCCACTTCGACGCGCTTGGCTTGGCCCAGATCGGCCAAAGTGACCTTCTCCAGAGTCAGGCCGACTTCTTCGGCGATGACCTTGCCGCCGGTCAGGATGGCGATGTCTTCCAGCATGGCCTTGCGGCGGTCGCCGAAGCCAGGGGCCTTCACAGCCACAACCTTCAGGATGCCGCGGATGGTGTTGACCACCAGAGTCGCCAGCGCTTCGCCGTCCACATCTTCAGCAATGATCAGCAGCGGGCGGCCCGACTTGGCCACTTGCTCCAGTGTGGGCAGCAGGTCGCGGATGTTGGAGATCTTCTTGTCGTACAGCAGCACGAAGGGGTTGTCCAACAGAGCGGCTTGCTTCTCTGGGTTGTTGATGAAGTAAGGGCTCAGGTAGCCGCGGTCGAATTGCATGCCTTCGACGACGTCCAGCTCGTTGTCCAGCGACTTGCCGTCTTCGACGGTGATGACGCCTTCCTTGCCGACCTTGTCCATCGCGTCAGCAATGATCTTGCCGATCGACTCGTCGCTATTGGCCGAGATCGAGCCAACTTGAGCGATTTCCTTGGACGTGGTGGTGGCCTTCGAAGCCTTCTTCAGCTCGGCGACCAGGGCTGTCACAGCCTTGTCGATGCCGCGCTTCAGGTCCATCGGGTTCATACCGGCGGCCACGTACTTCATGCCTTCGCGCACGATGGCTTGAGCCAGCACGGTCGCGGTGGTGGTGCCGTCACCGGCGTTGTCAGAAGTCTTGGAAGCGACTTCCTTGACCATCTGCGCGCCCATGTTCTGCAGCTTGTCTTTCAGTTCGACTTCCTTGGCCACGGACACACCGTCCTTGGTCACGGTCGGGGCGCCGTACGAACGCTCCAGCACCACATTGCGGCCCTTAGGACCCAGGGTCACCTTGACCGCATTGGCCAAGATGTTCACGCCTTCAACCATGCGTGCGCGGGCTTCGCCGCCGAAAACTACGTCTTTTGCTGCCATGAAATTTCTCCAAATTCGTGAATAAGGACCACGCTTTTGCTTGCCCAATCAATGGTTGAGAAGAAAAGCGTAGCGAGCGGCTGTCGGGCTAGGCGGACGAAGCGCAGGAACCGGAACGTGCTTGCTGCACGTGAGGATTCCGAGCATTCGGCCAACGACGCACGGCGGCCGCGCAGTAGCTTTACTTCTCAACAACGGCGAAGAGGTCTTCTTCGCGCATCACGAGCAGTTCATTGCCATCAACCTTAACGGTCTGGCCCGAGTACTTGCCGAACAAAACGCGGTCACCGACCTTGACGTTCAGGGCGATCAGGTCGCCACGGTCGTTGCGCTTGCCGTTACCGACGGCCAGCACTTCACCTTGGTCCGGCTTTTCAGCGGCGGCGTCAGGGATGAAGATGCCCGAGGCAGTCTTGGTTTCTTGTTCGAGGCGCTTAACGATCACGCGATCGTGCAGAGGACGCAGATTCATCACATCTCCTAGAGAGTTTCGGGACTTCGTTGAACTGGGCACCAGCAGGATCTGCCAGCCACCCGGCCTGGGAATTTCGAGACTTGGGACACCCGGCACGCCGGGTCTCTTACGTCGTTAGCACTCACAGGGAGCGAGTGCTAGCAGTCGAATTATATGGGCGGGTGTGACGCTTTCAAGTCCCTGGTCTCTTCAGTTGGGCGCTTTTGTCGTTCTTGTTTGCCAAACTGGGGCAGGGGGCATTAGCCCCGGCGCGCCGCCTCAATGGCTGCGATATCAATCTTGCCCATCTCCATCATGGCCTCGAAGGCGCGCTTGGCGGCGGCTCGGTCGGGGTCAGACAGCGCCTCGATCAGCGCGCGTGGCGTGATTTGCCAGGACACGCCCCATGGGTCTTTGCACCAACCGCAGGCACTGGCCTGGCCGCCGTTGTCGATGATGGCGTGCCACAGGCGATCGGTTTCGGCTTGGTCCTCGGTGGAGACCTGGAAGGAAAAAGCCTCGCTTTGCGCAAACATAGGTCCGCCGTTCAAGCCCAGGCAGGGGACGCCCAGCACGGTGAACTCGACGGTCAAGATGTCGTCCTCCTTGCCCGAGGGGTAGTCGCCGGGCGCTTGGTGGATGCCAGTCACCGCGCTGTCGGGGAAGGTGGCGGCATAGAAACGCGCGGCGTCCAAGGCGCCGCCGTTGTACCAAAGGCAGATGGTGTTTTTTGCAGCCATGGCAGTCTTTCCGACCAGAGTTAAGCGATTGTTGGGGCAATGCGCTCTTACTGTACAAGGCCTCGCATCGAGCGCGCCTTTCGGGTTTTCACCGCGATTTGGCGGCGGCCACGATGCGCTTGATGGCCTCAGCGCTGCTCATCTTGTCGCTGTTCCAGAACTGGCTGACTGCGTCCTTCAGCGCCCATTCAATCGGCGAAGTGACGGCCATGCCATTGGCCACCGAGGGCAGCAGGGAGGCTGACTTGGCCGCTGCGGTGAATTCTTGGGCCGAGGCTTTGGCGCAGTCGTCGAACTTGTCCATCTTCATGCCCATGCGCACCGGGATGCTGCCCTTGTTCAGATTGAAGACTTCCTGAAACTCGGGCGACATGACGGCGCTGGCCAGGTCTTTTTGGGCGGCAGTGTTGGCGGCGGTCTTCAGCTTGAACATCGCAAAGGAGTCGATCACAAAGATGAACGCCTTGCTGGTGCTGGGCGCCGGCGCGCAGATGAAACCCTTGCCCGGCAGGCTGCCGGCGGCCAGGAACTCGCCCTTGGCCCAGTCGCCCATCAACTGCATGCCGGCCTCGCCGCGGATCACCATGGCGGTGGCCAAGTTCCAGTCGCGGCCCGGCGCGTTCTTGTCGGTATAAGGCTTGATGCGCTTGTAGGTGCTCAAGACCTTTTCCATCGTCGGACCACTCAGCGCCTCAAGATCCCGCTGCACCAAGGCCTGCTGATAAAACTCCGGCCCGCCGACCCCTAAGGCCACGGTTTCAAACAGGGTCAGGTCTTGCCAGCTCTGGCCGCCGTGGGCCAGGGCGATGACGCCGGCTTTCTTGAGGGTTTCAGCCGCAGCAAAGAACTCGTCCCAATTGCTGGGTACCTTGGCGCCGGTGCGGGCAAAAACCACGGGGTTCACCCATAACCAATTGACCCGGTGCACATTCACGGGTACAGCGATGTAGTCGCCGCGGTACTTCATTTGCTCGCTGACCACCTTGGGCAGCAACTCGTCCCAGCGCTCGGCCTTGGCAACATCATTGATGCTGGCGAGCACCCCCTCATTGGCCCAGGCTTGCAGCGAAGGGCCTTTGATCTGCGCGGCCGCCGGTGCATTGCCCGACACTACCCGCGACTTCAGTACGGTGATGGCCGAATCGCCGCCGCTGCCGGCCACCGCAAAGTCTTTCCAGCTGTGGCCCTTGGCCTGCATGCTGGCCTTCAGGGCTTGGGCGGCGCGGGCTTCGCCGCCGCTGGTCCACCAGTGCAAAACCTCGATCTCGCCGGCCAGCCCAGGGCCAGCGCCGAACTGCAAACAAGCCCAGGCCAGCAGCAAAGCGGCAGACTTGTGTGGGCTGGCTTTCAAGGGCCGTCCGATAGGCGCGCGTGAGCCTTGACGATCACAGGCGTGCTGGCGCTCCAAGGCTTGGGTGGGCTTCATTGATGCATGAGTTCCTAGCGTGAGCCCGACGCTTGCGGCGCAGGGGAACTTTGAATTATTAACAAAAAATTAACGAATTAGCTTGAGGACAATCCCTGAACGGCGGCCGGCAGACTGACGCGAGCCAGCGCGCCGTGCGGCTGAACCGGCAGCATTTGCACACGCCCGGCGTGGCGCTCGACGATCTCGCGCACGATGGCCAAACCCAGTCCGCAGCCGGTGCCGTCATGGGTGGCGCGCACAAAGCGCTCGAAGACGCGCTCCGACTCGCTCTCCGGCACACCGGGGCCGTTGTCTTCCACCTCCAAGAACGCCTGACCGTCTTTGGCATAGACACGCACGGTGACGCTGGCGCCTCGGCCGGCGTAACGAATCGCGTTGTCAATCAAATTGACCAGGGCTTCGCGCAGCAAAGACTCAAAGCCGCGCACCGGGCAGCTGCGCCCCTGCTCTGAGGGCTCAAAGCCCAGATCCACCCCAGCCGCCAACGCGCGCGGGACCATCTCGGTGCTGATTTCACGGGCCAGCTGGCTCAGGTCCAAGCGGCTGCGGGCTTGTTGGCTGGCTGATTCGGGCTCGGCTCGCGCCAGGCTTAAGAGCTGGTTCACCAAGTGGGCGCTGCGGGTGGCGCTGCTGTGCACCAACTGCAGTCGGGCTTGCAAGGCCGGGTCTTTGGTGTCCAAGAGGGCCAGCTCGGTCTGGCTTTTCAGTCCCGCCAGCGGGGTGCGCAACTGGTGGGCGGCATCGCTGATGAAGCGCTTTTGCGCTACGACGTTGTGGTTCACCTCGACCAGCAAGCTGTTCATGGCCAGGGCCAGCGAACGCACCTCGGGCGGCGCGGCATTGATCTTGATGGGGGTCAGGTCATTGGCGGCGCGCCCCTCCACTTGGCGCTGCAGCAGGGCCAGTGGTTTCAGGCCGGTGCGCACGCCGGCCCAGACAATCATGGTCATCAAGGCCATCAACACCGATAGCGGCAGCACCGTATCGAGCAGGATCTGCCGTGCCAGCAGCTCGCGGTTGGTGCTGGAGCGGGCCACTTGCACCAACATGCTCTGGCCGGGCGAATCGGGCGTGCCGTAGCGCAGCAGCAAGGCCGCTACACGCAGGCGCTGCGGCTCGGAGCTGGCGGGTGCGCCGCTGGCGCTGGACTCGGGCGCGGCCGCAGCGTCGCTGGCGGCCAGCTTGCCGTTGTAGAAAAAAGGCTCGCCGTAGACCGGCTTGGCGCCTGGCGGCAGTGGCGGCAGATTGCGGTTGCCGAGGATGAATTGGCCGGGAGGCATGCTGACGGTGTAGAGCACCCGGTCGCTGGGGTCGGCTTCCAGAATGTCTTGCGCGGCGCGCGGGAAGTCGATGAACAGGCCGTTGTCTAGCGGCTTGACCTGGCGCGCGAGGGTTCGCGAGGTTTGCGACAAGCTCGCGTCAATGGCCGCGTTGGCGTAATGCTCGGCCAGTTTGTAGGTGAACAGGGCGGCGGCCAGCCACAAGACCACCTGCGGCATCAGCAGCCAGACAAACAGCTGCCGGTGCAGCGAGCGGGCGGCCGTGCTCACATGGGGCGCTTCGCTGACCGTCTCGAGGCTTGTCATAGGCGGCTGCTCAAGTCGGTGTAGTCATGCCGCCGCCGGCTTCGGCTTCCAGCAAATAGCCCAGGCCGCGCACGGTGCGAATCTGCAGGCCCGTGCCTTCGAGCTTGCGGCGCAGGCGGTGGATGTAGACCTCCACCGAATTGCCACCGCCGTTTTCGCCCCGGTCTTGCGCCCAGGCAGCGACGATTTGCTCCTTGGTGACGACGCGGTCACGTTCCAGCAGCAGCAAGTCCAACAAGAGCCATTCGCGCGGGCTCAGCTCCAGCGATTCGCCATGTACGCTGGCGCGCCGCGCATTGCGGTCGAAGTTCAGATTGCCCAGTTCTTGCCCGGCCGTCAGCGGCCGGCCGCGGCGCAGCAGGGCATGCAGCCGCGCCTTCAGTTCGGGGAAGTCAAAAGGCTTGGTCAGATAGTCATCTGCACCGGCGTTCAGGCCGGAGACGCGGTCGTCCAGGCTGTCCAGCGCGGTCAAGACCAAGACCGGCAGATTGCGCCGCGCCGCCCGCAGTTTCTTTAAAACCGTTAAGCCGTCGACCATGGGCAGGCCCAGATCCAGGATGGCAATGTCAAAGGGCGACTTCAGCAACAGGTACTCGGCCACCGCCCCATTGGGCGCATGTTCGACCTCAAATCCAGAGCGCCGCAGCTGCACGGTCAGGGCGTCGGCCAGGATGGCATCGTCTTCGGCTAGCAATAGGTTCATGGGGTGTCAGGCGGTTGGCCGCAGGTGATGGTTTTAAAACATCAATTCAAGGGTTAATACCAAATTAACGAAACATTAACATCGTTAAGAATGCATTCCAGTTTCAGCGCTTTATGACAGGGCAGTGTAATGTCCGTTCGCTGATGCCGATGCCTTGCCCCAGGACAGTCACAGGAGACAACCCGAGATGAAGAACTCCCAGCATTTCAGCGACACGCAGCAAAGCGCAGTGCGCCGGCGTGGTTTGGCCTTGCAGATCAGCCCGGTTGCGGCCGCCTGCGCCACGCTTTTGTTTGCAGCCCAGGTCTGCCAAGCCCAATCGGCCGCGGCCGCGGACAACAAGGCCCAGGCCGACAACCCGCAGCAGCTCGAAACCATTGTGGTCAGCGGCATCCGGCGCGGCATCGAGGCCTCGGTAGCGTCCAAGCGCAACTCCGACTCCATCGTGGAAGTGATCTCGGCCGAAGACATCGGCAAGCTGCCCGACACCAGCATTGCCGAATCGCTGTCGCGCCTACCCGGTCTGACCGCGCAGCGCGTGGACGGTCGTGCCCAAGGCATCCAGGTCCGCGGTCTGGCGGGCAACTTTGCCGGCACCTTGTTGAATGGCCGTGAAATGGTCAGCACCAGCGACAACCGCGGTGTGGAGTTCGACCAGTTCCCCTCCGAGCTGCTGAGCGCGGTCAAGGTTTACAAGACGCCTGACGCCAGCCTGGTCGGCCAAGGTCTGGCCGGCACCATCGATATGCAAACCGTGCGTCCGCTGAACTTCGGCGGCCGCCAACTGGTCTTCAACGCCCGCGCCGAAAGAAACTCGAACGGCCAAGTCACCCCCGGCCCCGGCGCCAATGGCAACCGCCTGAGCGCGTCCTACATTGATCAATTCGCCGATCGCACCATTGGCGTGGCGATTGGCTTTGCGCATCTGGACTCGCCCGGCCAAGAGAAGCATTACAAATCTTGGTGGTGGGCCGACACCGGCCCTTGGGGCAAGCAGATCGCTGGCGTGCCCAAGGGCGCGGCCACGCTGAACGGCTTTGAAGACACCGTCACTGCCTCCAAGCAAGTGCGCAATGGTTTGATGGCCGCGCTGGAATACAAGCCGAATGATCAGTTCCACAGCGTGCTGGACCTGTACTACAGCAAGTTCAAGCAAGAGCGCAATTACCGCGCCCTGATGTCCAACCTCGGCCCCACTTGGAATGACGCGACCGAGCCGGTCTATTCGAATGTGAAGACGGGCGAGGTCAATGGCGATCTGTTCGTCACCAATGCCACCGTCGGCAACTTGAAGCCGGTGCATCTGAGCCAGTTCAACACCCGCGATGACGACATCCGCGCCTTTGGTTGGAACAACAAGCTGAAGATTGGCGACTCTTGGGTCGCCACGGCCGACCTGAGCTACTCACGCGCCAAGCGTCAAGAGCAGTTCATGGAGCTGAGCGCCGGCTCGGTCTTGCCGACCACGCTGGACATCAATGTGCAGACCGGCAGTGGCATCTCGCAGATCACTACGCCGTTCAATTACGCCGATTCCAGCAAGATCTTGTTGAGCGACCCGGCAGGTTGGGGCCATGACGGCCGCAGCAACTACCCGATGTCCAACGACGAGATCAAGGCCTTGCGCCTCTCGGCCAAGCGTGATCTGGACGGCTTCTTCAGCAGTGTTGAGTTGGGTCTGAACCTGAATCAGCGCAGCAAAGAAGTCGACATGATGGAGTACGAGCTCAATCTGAAGAACGGCCGTGCGCCCGTCGCTGTGCCTGCCAATCTCTTGTTGGGAAGCAGCTCGCTGGCCTTTGGTGGCATTCCGTCCATCCTTTCTTACGATGTGATGGCGGCCAAGGATTCGCTCTACAACCAGACCGAAATTGGTGCCGACAAGACCTTTGCTCGCCACTACGGCGTGTCGGAGAAAGTCTCCACCGCCTATCTGCAGGCCAATATCGACACCACCTTGTTCGGCCGTCCGCTGCGCGGCAATATGGGTGTGCAATATGTGCGCACGCATCAGGAATCGAACGGCTTTGTGTGGGACGGCAGCAAGTCGGTGCCCATCACCGGCGGTACCGATTACGTGGACTGGCTGCCTAGCTTGAACCTGGTGTCCGAGTTGCCGGCTGACACCATCGTGCGCTTCGGTATGGCTCGCTCCAACGCGCGCCCCCGCATGAACGATATGCGTGCCGGCTTCACCGGCGTGAGCGTGGACCCCATCATCAAGACCTGGAGCGGCAGCGGTGGCAACCCCACCCTGAAGCCATGGCTGGCCGATTCGGTGGACCTGTCGATCGAGAAGTACATCGGTAAGCGCAGCTACCTGTCCTATGCCATCTTCCACAAGAAGCTGCTGAACTTCATTGGCTCGGGCACGGTCCAGTATGACTTTACCGGCTTCCCCAACAACGGCAAGCCGCCGGTGGTGCCTATCTCCAATATCGGTACCCTGACCACGCTGCAAAACGGCAATGGCGGCATGGTGGCCGGTTATGAGTTGGCGGCTTCGCTGGAAGCCTCAATGCTGAGCCAGGCCCTGGATGGTTTTGGTCTGGTGGGGAGCTACTCCAACACCCGCAGCAATCTGAACGACGACGGCTTCAAGAACGGCATCGACGGTCTGTCCGGCATCGTGCGCAGCTGGTCGGCTTATTACGAGAAGGGCGGTTTCTCGGCGCGTATCGGCCAACGCTATCGCTCCGACTACACCGCCAAGACTCGCGGCATCTTCTACTCGGAAGCCATCAGCAATATCAACCAAGAAACGGTGACCGATATGCAGGTGGGCTACAGCTTCGATTCCGGCATGTTCAAGGGTCTGGGCCTGCTCTTGCAGGTCAACAACCTGACGGATGAGCCCTATCGGACCAGCGTCAGTGTCGGCAACGGCAAGAACCCGGATAACCTGATGCCCGAGCGCTACACCACCTACGGCCGTCAGGTCATGATGGGGGTGAACTACAAGTTCTAAGCGCCAAACTGCTCGCCTTCGGCGGGCATTAGGGAAGAACCGATGGGCAGGTGGGGTGAACTCAGCCTTGATGGGTCCTTGATGGACGATTGAGGCCGTTTCCATCCCCCTGCCCGCGGCGTCACAGCCGAATCACGAAACTTTTTGAGTCCGCCATGCCCATGAACCTGACCCGAGTTCCATCGCTCTTGTCCTGCCTGAGTGCAGCGGCTCTCTTGGCCTGTGTTGCGGCGCAGACCCAGGCCGCTCCGACCTTGCGCGACTGGCCGGCTGTGAAGAGTGCAGTTGCGCAAGACCCGGCGATGGAGGCGCGCATTGCGGCCATCGTGGCGGGCATGAGCTTGGCCGAGAAGGTGGGTCAGATGACCCAGCCAGAGATCAAATCGATCACCCCCGCAGAAGTGGGGCGCTACTACATTGGCTCGGTGTTGAATGGCGGCGGCACCTGGCCGGGCAATCAGCGCGATGCCTCGGCTGCCGATTGGTTGGCCTTGTCGCAAGCCTATTACGAGGCTTCGATGGCCAGCGGCGCGCGCACGCCGATTCCGCTGATCTGGGGCACCGACGCGGTCCACGGCCACGGCAATGTGCGCGGCGCCACCCTGTTCCCCCACAACATCGGCCTGGGCGCTGCGAATGACGCCGCCTTGGTTGAAGCCATCGGCGCGGCCACCGCCAAAGCGGTGCGCGCCACGGGCATTCAGTGGGTGTTCGCTCCGACCCTGGCGGTGGCCCAAGATGCCCGCTGGGGCCGCACCTACGAGAGCTTTGCGGCCGATCCGCAAGTGGTGGCTCGCCTGGGTGCCGCTTCGGTGCGCGGCCTGCAGGGTGACCTGAAGAGCGACCTGAAGAGTGACAGCAAGGTGGTCGCCACCGCCAAGCATTTCATCGGCGACGGCAGCACCGAGTTTGGCCGCGACCAAGGCCACAGCAAGATCAGCCGTGCGCAGATGATCAATGTGCACGGCCAGGGCTATTACGCCACTTTGGCGACCGGCGTGCAGACGGTGATGGCCTCCTTCCACAGCTGGACCGATGTTGCCGCTAAATCGGCAGCCAAAGCAGGCGGCCATGACTACGGCAAGATGCACGGCAGCCACGCCCTGCTGACCGAGGCCCTGAAGCAAAAGATGGGTTTTGACGGCTTTGTTGTCTCCGACTGGAACGGCATCGGCCAGGTGCCCGGCTGCAGCGACAACAGCTGCGCCCAGGCCATCAAGGCCGGGGTGGACATGGTGATGGTGCCCGAGGACTGGCGCGCCTTCATCAAGAACACCATCGCTCAAGTCGAGCGCGGTGAGATCCCCATGGCTCGCATTGACGATGCGGTGAGCCGCATCCTGCGCGTCAAGCTGCGTGCTGGTTTGTTCGAAACCTCGCCCAATCAAAGTGCTGTGGCTGGTAAGTCCGAGGCCTTGCTGGACCGCGACTTGGCTCGCCGTGCAGTGCGCCAGACCTTGGTGCTCTTGAAGAACGAGCGCGGCACGCTGCCGCTGGCGCAAGGTAAACGCATCCTGGTGGTAGGCAAGAGCGCCGACAACTTGGCCAACCAGGCCGGCGGCTGGAGCTTGACCTGGCAGGGCACCGACACGCAAAACGCCGATTTCCCGGCTTCGCAATCGCTGCTGGCGGGTATTCGTGAAGTGGCCGGCGCGGCCGAAGTCGCCTTCAGCGCCAACGCCGCCGATGTGGATGTGAGCCGCTTTGACGTCGTCATCGCGGTGCTCGGCGAAACCCCCTATGCCGAAGGCGTGGGTGATATCTCGCCTTCCAGCAGCTTGCAGCACAGCCAGCGCTACCCCGAAGACTTGGCCGTTTTGCGCGCCGTCAGCGGCAAAGGCGTGCCGGTGACCACCGTCTTCATGAGTGGCCGCACCATCTACACCCATGATTTGCTCAACCTGTCCGACGCCTTTGTGGCCGCCTGGCTGCCCGGCAGCGAAGCCGGGGGCGTGGCCGACGTCTTGTTCAAAGGCGCGAACGGTCAGCCGGCCCATGACTTCCGCGCCAAGCTGCCTTTTGCTTGGCCGGCCGCACCTTGCGTCAGCGCCAAGAGCAAGCCTTTGTTCAAGGCGGGCTACGGCCTGAGCTATGCCAAGCCCGGCCATGTGGCGCAACTGCCGGTGAGGCAAATGAGCGGCGGCTGCGATGTGTCCAAAGAGTTGCTGATCTTCCGCCAGACCGGCCAGGGTCCTTTCCAGATGCATGTGGGCAGCCCCACGGGAGCCTGGCCGAATCGCGGCCTGGGTTCGGATTTGAATGCGGTGCTGGAGGTGCCAGCCGATCAGCCCGCCATCCGGGTCTCCAGCAGCCAGGTCAACACCCAGCAAGATGCCAAGCGTTTGGTATGGATGGGACCGGCCACCTTCCATATCGGCGCTAACCAGCAAAGTGATCTGACGGTTTACCCCGCGCCAGCCCTGGTGTTCGATCTGATCGTCGAGCAAGCCGCCACCCAGCCGGTGCGCTTGCGCATGGAATGCGGCCCCGCTTGCTCGGGCAGCTTGACCCTGAACGCGGCCCTGGCCAGCCGGCCCATAGCCCAGCGCCAGAGCTTGAAGATTCCGCTCGCCTGCTTTGCTGAGCAGGGCGCCAATCTGAGCCGCATAGGCTCACCTTTCAGCCTCACGGCCGACGCACCTTTTGCTGCGGCCATCGCCAATATCCGCGTCGTCTCGGGGGCCGCCCGCGATGCCGACGCCCTCAGCTGCTCTCAGCTTTCCAACGCTTCTCAACCATGACTTTGCCGAATTCCTTGTCTTTGAATACTGAACTGAGCGCCGCAGCCGCCATGCCGCAAATCACGCGTCGCGATTTCCCCAGCGACTTCCGCTGGGGTTGCTCCACCTCCTCCTACCAGATCGAAGGCGCGATCCATGAAGACGGCCGTGGCGAATCGATTTGGGATCGTTTCTGCAGCGAACCCGGTCGCATCCGTGACGGCAGCAGTGGCGCGGTCGCCTGCGACCATTACCACCGCTGGCCCGAAGACCTGGACATGGCGCAGCAACTGGGCGTCAACGCCTACCGCTTCTCCATCGCCTGGCCGCGCCTGCTGCCGCAAGGGCGTGGTGCCGTCAATGAAAAGGGTTTGGACTTTTATTCCCGCCTGGTCGACGGCATGCTGGAGCGCGGCCTGCAACCCTGGGCCACGCTTTACCACTGGGACCTGCCGCAGGCCCTGCAAGACAAGGGCGGCTGGGCCAACCGCGCCACCGTCGATGCCTTCTTGGAGTACACCGAACTGGTGGCGCGCCGCCTGGGCGACCGGGTCAAGCACTGGATCACCCACAACGAGCCCTATTGCACCGCCTTCCTCGGCAACTTCGAGGGCAACCATGCGCCGGGTTTGAAGGACCACAAGACCGCCTTGCTGGTCTGCCACCACCTGCTGCTCTCGCATGGCCGCGCCGTGCCGCTGATCAAGCGCTTGGTGCCGGATGCGCAAGTGGGCATCACCCTGAGCCTGCACCCGATCTCGCCGGCCAGCGACAGCGCGGCCGATGCCGCCGCGGCCGAGCGCCACGACGGCCTGCGCAACCGTTGGTTCCTCGACCCCTTGCATGGTCGTGGCTACCCGCAAGACATCTTGGCTCTCTTGGGTGACGAGGCGCCCCACGCCCTCAGTACCGATTTGCGCGAGATCGCCACGCCGACCGATTTCTTGGGCGTCAATTACTACTTCCCTGAGCGGATTGAGAACGCGCCCGGCGTGGCCCCCATCGCCACCCGCGTGGTCGAAACGCCCGGTGTCGAGCGCACCGCCTTTGGCTGGGAAGTTGACCCCGAGGGCATGGTGACCCTGCTAACCCGCATCCAGCGCGACTACGCGCCGAACTGCGTCTACCTGACCGAGAACGGCTCGACCTTCGAGGACGAGATGCTGCCCGACGGTCGGGTCGAGGATGTGCAGCGCCGCAGCTATCTGGCCCGCCATCTGGCGGCCGCGCAGCGCTCTATGGCCGCCGGGGTGCCTTTGAAGGGCTACTTTGCCTGGAGCTTGCTCGATAACTTCGAGTGGGCCGAAGGCTATCTGCGCCGCTTCGGTCTGAGTTATGTCGACTTTGAAACCCAGCAACGTACCCTGAAGGCCAGCGGCCAGTGGTACGCCCAGTTTCTGCAGCCTGGAGACGCTGAAAAATGAAGCTCACCTCTCGTCCTGTTCTGAGCCAGATCATTGGCTTGATGGCCGCACTTGGCAGCGTCTGCGCAGCCCAGGCGCAGACCAAGCCCGGGGCAGCTTCGGCAGCAGCGCCGCTGAAAGCCGAAGTGATTCACTGGTGGACCTCCGGCGGTGAGTCGGCCGCCGTCAAGGCCCTGGCCGACGCCTACAGCGCCGCCGGTGGCGCTTGGAAGGACACGGCCGTGGCCCTGGGCGAGCAAGCCCGCTCGGTGGCCATCAACCGCATCGTCGGTGGCAATCCGCCGACGGCGGCGCAGTTCAACACCTCCAAGCAGTTTTTGGATGTGGTGGACCAGGGCCTGCTGAACAATATCGACGAGGCCGCCGCCGCCGGAAAATGGGATCAGGTCTTGCCTGAGACCGTGCTCAAGGTCATAAAGGTCAAGGGGCACTACTACGCCGCACCGGTCAATATCCATATGCCGGCTTGGATCTGGACCTCCAAGGCCGCCTTCAAAAAGGCCGGCATCGCGGGCGAACCCAAGACCATGGACGAGCTTTTTGCCGCGCTCGACAAGCTCAAGGCCGCCGGCCTGATCGGCCTGGCTCATGGCGGCCAGCCCTGGCAGGACAACACGGTGTTTGCCGCTGTGCTCAGCAATGTGGGCGGGCGCGAGCTCTACCTCAAGGTGATGCGCGACCGCGACCCCAAGGCCATCATGTCGCCCGAGTTCAAGAATGTGCTGCTGAGCTTCAAGCGCTTGCAGAGCTATGTGGACAAGGGCTCGCCGGGCCGCAACTGGAACGACGCCACCGCCTTGCTGATCAATGGCAAGGCCGGCGTGCAGTTCATGGGTGACTGGGCCAAGGGTGAGTTCGCCCTGGCCAAGCAAGAAGCCGGGCGCGACTATGGCTGCATCGCCGGTTTTGGCCCCAACTCGCCTTACATCATCCAGGGCGATGTCTTGGTCTTCCCCAAGACCAACCAGCCCGAGGCCATCAAGGCGCAAAAGCTGCTCGCCACCGTGGCCACGACGCCGGCCACGCAGATCGCCTTCAGCATCAAGAAGGGCTCCATCCCAGCGCGTACCGATGTGGATGCCAGCCAGCTGGACATCTGCGGTCAGCAAGGCGTGGCCATCATGAAGGACAAGACGCGGCACCTGGGCAATGGCGAGGTCTACCTGACGCCGGATCAAAACGGCGCCATGCAAGACATCGTCACCGCCTACTGGAACCGCAACATCCCGGTCGAGAAGGTACAAAAAGACCTGATCGCGGCGCTCAATAGCAACTGATGGCTGTCCGCTGATGTCCTCCCCCAAACAGCCTTCAAAGCGGCTTTCAAAATGGCGCGGTCTCACGCCCTGGGCGGCTCTGCTGCCCATGGCGCTGACGGTGCTGCTGGGCTATCTCGGCGCGGTGCTCTGGACCCTGCGCGTCTCGCTCAGCAGCTCGCGCACCTTCCCCAAGGATGATTTCGTCGGCCTGGCTCAGTTCGAGCGTTTGTTCGGCAATGAACGCTGGTTGCTCTCGCTGGAGAACTTGGCCATCTACGGCGTTCTGTTCATCCTGGCCTGCATGGTGATCGGCTTTTTGTTGGCCGTCTTCATCGACCAAAAAGTGAGGGGCGAGGGCCTCTTGCGCACCATCTTTCTCTACCCCTACGCCATGTCCTTCGTGGCCACCGGCCTGGTCTGGCAATGGGTACTCAATCCCACCGACGGGATCCAGCAAGCGGTGCGCCAAATGGGCTTCGAGAACTTCACTTTTGACTGGATCATTGACCAGGACAAGGTCATCTACACCGTGGTGATCGCTTCGGTCTGGCAGGCTTCGGGCCTAGTGATGGCGCTGCTCTTGGCCGGCCTGCGCGGCATTGATGAAGACATCTGGAAGGCTGCGCGCATCGACGGCATCAAGCCCTGGCGTGTGTATCTGTCTATCGTTTTGCCGATGCTCGGAGCTTCATTCGCTACCGTCTTCGTGCTGCTCTTCACCGCCGCGGTGAAAGTGTTTGACGCCGTCGCCGCCATGACCCAAGGCGGACCCGGCACGGCCAGTGATGTGCCGGCCAAATTCATCATGGACCACTTGTTCGGTCGCGCCAATATCGCCCTGGCTTCAGCCGGCGCCATCGTGTTGCTGCTGACCGTGCTGGCCTTGGTGGCGCCATTTTTCTACGCCCGCAGCCGCAAGGCAGGGCAGGGGAGAGGCGCATGAGCCACTCAGCTGCAATGATGGAAAAAACTCAGGCCGCCCGCCGCGCCAAAGCGCGCGGGCAGTTCAACCCAGCGCGCTGGGGCATCTACGCCTTCTTGGTGACGGCGGCCCTGTTCTTCCTGGCGCCGCTCTACATCATGCTGGTCACCTCTTTCAAGACCATGGAGGAGATTCGCCTGGGCCAGCTCTTTGCGCTGCCCATGCAGGCCACGCTGGACCCCTGGCGCGCTGCCTGGAGTGAGGTCTGCACGGGCGTGTCTTGCGAAGGCATCAGCGCGGGCTTCTGGAACTCGGTCGCCATCGTCGTGCCCAGCACCATCCTGCCGGTGTTCATCGGTGCTTTGAATGGCTATGCGCTGAGCTTTTGGCGGCCGCGTGGCGCCAATCTGCTGTTTGGCATCTTGATGCTGGGCGCTTTCATTCCCGTGCAAGTGATGATTTATCCGCTGGTCAAGGTGATGGCGACGCTGGGCATTTACAGCTCGCTGCCCGGCATCGTGGCGGTGCATTTGATCTTCAGCATGCCGGTGATGACGCTGCTGTTTCGCAACTATTACAGCGCCATTCCGCAAGAGCTGTTCAAGGCGGCGCGCATCGATGGTGGCGGCTTCTGGCGCATCTTCTTGCAGCTGATGTTGCCCATGTCCACGCCCATCATCGTGGTGGCGGCCATCATGCAAGTGACCGGTGTGTGGAACGACTACATCCTCGGCCTGGTCTTCGCCGGTCGCGAGCATCTGCCGATGACGGTGCAGCTCAACAACGTGATCAACACCACCACCGGTGAGCGGCTTTACAACGTGAACATGGCGGCCACCATCCTCACCTCCATGGTGCCCTTGCTGGTTTATTTCGTCTCCGGACGCTGGTTTGTGCGCGGCATTGCGGCCGGCGCGGTCAAAGGTTGATTGAGAGAAAAATGATGACGACGACGAGCCCACAGCCCAAGAGTGGAGTCAGCATCCGCGACTTGTGCATTCGCTTCGATGGCAACGAGGTCATCAAGGGCCTGAATCTGGAGATCCATGAGGGCGAGTTCTTGGTTTTGCTCGGCCCCTCGGGCTGCGGCAAGTCCACCTTGTTGCACAGCATTGCCGGCTTGACCGATTTTGAGAGCATTGCCGAAGGCACCGTTGAGATTGCCGGTCAGGACATGACCTTCGCCGACCCCAGCGAGCGCGGCATCGGCATGGTGTTTCAGTCCTACGCCCTCTACCCGACGATGACGGTGGAGAAAAATATGTCCTTCGGCCTGCGCGTTGCCGGCTGCCCCAAGGACGAGTTGCAACGCCGGGTGCAGCGCGTGGCCGCCATGCTGCAGCTGGAGCCGCTCTTGCAGCGCAAGCCGGGCCAGCTGTCCGGCGGCCAACGTCAGCGCGTGGCCATCGGCCGCGCCTTGGTGCGCGAGGCGGCGGTGCTGTTGTTTGACGAGCCCCTGTCCAATCTGGACGCCAAGCTGCGCGCCGAGCTGCGCCGCGAGCTCAAGCTGCTGCACAAAAACCTTGGCTCGACCATGATTTACGTCACCCACGATCAGGTGGAGGCCATGACTCTGGCCAGCCGCATCGTGGTGATGAAGGGCGGCGTGATCCAGCAAATTGGCGCGCCGACCGAGGTCTATGAGCGGCCGGCCAATCTCTTCGTGGCGGGCTTTTTGGGCGCGCCGGGCATGAATCTGGTGCCGGGCACGCTGGACCTTGCAGCCGATGGCGCGGTGTCTTTGCGCGGCGGCCTGAATGCCGAGCTGAGCGCCTATCCCTTCCAGACTCGCCCACAGTCGAATCAGCAGGTGCTGCTGGGCGTTCGCCCCGAACATGTGCGCCTGGACCCGCAAGGCGCCTGGCGCGGCGTCGTCCATTTGATCGAGCCCATGGGCAACCACCAGGTGGTCTGGTTGAAGTCGGGCGAGCAGCTCTTGGCCGCCATCGTCGAAGACCATGTGCAGTTGCAGCCGGATCAAACGGTGAGCTTCCAGCTCGACCTGGCGCGCGCCTCGCTGTTTGATCAGCGCAGCGAGCAGCGGCTTTAAGCGCCTTTCAGCATCAAGACCCGAGCCCCATCCGCGGAGAGTTTTCAGATGAGCCTTCCACCCTTGCGCCGCATCGTCATTGCGGGCGGCGGCACGGCGGGTTGGATGAGCGCTGCGGCGCTGTCCCGCCTGCTGCCCGACGCTTATGAGATCCATCTGGTCGAGTCGGAGGAGATCGGCACGATTGGGGTGGGCGAAGCCACCATTCCCAATATCAAGAACTTCAATGCCGCTTTGGGCATTGATGAAGACGACTTCATCCGCGCGACTCAAGGCACGTTCAAGCTGGGTATTGAGTTCGTCAACTGGGGCGCCATCGGCGAGCGCTACATCCACGGATTTGGCAAGTTTGGTCAGGACTTTGGCTCGGTCGGCTTTCACCAGCAATGGTTGCGCTTGCGCCGCGCAGGCCTGGCTGCAGAGCTGGGTGAGTACTCGATCAACACCATGGCGCCGCTGCAAGCCAAGTTCATGCGCGCCCGGCCCGATATGGCAGGTTCTCCCTTGGCGGACATTGCCAGCGCCTATCAATTCGATGCTTCGCTCTACGCCCGCTATTTGCGTCGTTATGCCGAGCAGCGCGGCGTGCGCCGCAGCGAGGGGCGCATCACCGAGGTGCAACGCTCATCCATAGACGGCCGCTTGCAAGCCTTGCGCCTGGACGGCGGCGCTTTGATTGAGGGCGACTTCTTCCTCGACTGCACCGGCATGCATGCCATGCTGATGGCCAAGACTTTGGGCGTGGGCTTTGAAGACTGGTCGCACTGGCTGCCTTGTGACCGGGCCATCGCCGTGCCTTGCGAGTCCGCCGGCCCCTTGCTGCCCATCACCCGCGCTACGGCCCACAGCGCTGGCTGGCAGTGGCGCATCCCGCTGCAGCACCGCACCGGAAACGGCCATGTCTTCGCCAGTCGATTCATGGATGAGGCCGAGGCCAAAGAGGTGCTGATGCGCCATCTGGACGGTAAGCCGCTGGCCGAGCCACGCTTGATCAAGTTCCAGCCCGGTCGGCGCGATAAGGCATGGCAGCAGAACTGCGTGGGCGTGGGCCTGGCCGGAGGCTTTTTGGAGCCTTTGGAGTCGACCAGCATTCATTTGATCCAGACCGCTTTGGCGCGGCTGATCAGCTTTTTCCCGCACGGCGGGCTCGATGCGGCCGACATCGATGAGTACAACCGCCAGACCCAGTTCGAGTACGAGCGCATCCGCGACTTCATCATCCTGCACTACAAGGTCACGGCTCGCGATGACTCCGCCTTCTGGAACCATTGCCGCCAGATGGAGGTGCCCGAAACGCTACAGCGCAAGATGGACCTTTACCGCAGCAATGGCCGCATCGTGCGTGAGGCGGACGAGCTCTTCGCCGAGGTCAGCTGGTTGCAGGTGATGAACGGCCAGGGCCTGCGGCCGCAGGGCTACCACCCGCTGGCCGAGCAAACCCCCTTGGCCGAGGCGCAAGAGCTGCTCGATCACGTCAAGTATGTCATCGCGCGCTGCGTGCAAGTGATGCCCACCCAGGCCGGCTTCATCGCTGAGCATTGCCAAGCGGCGCCACTGGAGAAACAAGCATGTTGATTTCACGCGGGCTTTCTCGCTGTGCGCTTTGTTTGGCGCTGCTGCTCTGCGCCTGGTTCTCGCACCCGGCCCTGGCCGCCGGCCCCAGCCTGCACGTCGGCAGCTACAACCTGCGCCTGAACCTGGCCTCGGACGGCCCTAACGCCTGGCCCAAGCGTGCCGAGGCCGTCAAGGCCTTGATCCGTTATCACGAGTTCGATGTTTTCGGCACGCAAGAAGGCATGCCTGAGCAGATCGATGAGCTGGCCGCCATGGCTGAGTTCGCCTTTGTGGGCGTGGGCCGCGACGACGGCAAGCGCGGCGGTGAGCACTCGACCATCTTCTTCCGCAGGACTCGTTTCGAGGCGCTCAGCCATGGCGACTTCTGGCTCAGCCAGACGCCGGATGTTCCTTCCAAGGGCTGGGATGCCCGTTGCTGCAATCGCCTGGCGACTTGGGTGCAACTGCGCGACCGTGAGAGCGGCCGCAACTTCTTTGTCTTCTCGGTGCACTTTGACCATGAAGGCGAAGTGGCGCGCAAAGAGTCGGCCAAGCTCTTGCTGCAAAAGGTCAAGGCCATTGCCGGCGCGGCGCCGGTGTTTTGCCTGGGCGACTTCAACTCCACGCCCGAGACCGAACAGATTCGCCTGATGCAGGCCAGCTTGCGCGATGCCTATCTGGTCAGTCAGACCCCGCCTTACGGGCCGGTGGGCACCTTCAATGGTTTCAAGATCGATGCGGCCATGGACGCGCGCATCGACTACGTCTTCCTCAGCCCCGGCATCACCGTGCTCAAGTACGGCGTGCTCAGCGATTCGCTGGCGGGCCGCTTCCCATCTGATCACCATCCACTGCTGCTGCGTGCGCGGCTGGATTGATCTGCTCCTTCTCTTGCAAGGCTTTCTTTCATGAAACTCTCGATTTCCCGTCTTCGCGCGCTTCCGCTGAGCTTGTGCATGCTGGGTTTGGCCAGTCTGGTCCAGGCGGCCGACACGGCATCGTCCTGGCAGACCCGCGCCGACCGCAGCCGCCTTTTGGCCCGCGAGCCCGACAGCCGCTTCAAAACAGGGCAGAAGGCCTTGCCCCTGCACATTGAAGTCGACGCCAGCCAGCGCTTCCAAACCATGGAAGGCTTTGGCGCCGCCATCACTGATGCTTCGGCCTGGTTGATCCAGCAGCGCATGAACGAGGCGCAGCGCAAAGCTTTGATGGAGGAATTGTTCGGGCGCGGGCCGAACGGTGTGGGCTTCGACCTGACCCGCTTGACCATCGGTGCTTCGGACTTCTCGCGCAGCCACTACAGCTATCTGGACCTGCCCCCCGGACAGACCGATATGGGCTTGAAGGCTTTCTCTATCGAGCCGAATCGGGCGGATGTGCTGCCGGTGGTCAAGAGTGCCCTGGCCATCAACCCCAGCTTGCAAGTGATGGCTTCGCCCTGGAGCGCGCCCGGCTGGATGAAGCAGACAGAGAGCATGATCAAGGGCCGCTTGAAGCCTGAGATGTACGGCGTGTTTTCTGAGTATCTGGTCCGTTACGTCGACGCATTCGCCGCCGAAGGTGTGCCCATCTTTGCGCTGACCATCCAGAACGAGCCACACAACGAGCCGGGCGACTACCCCGGCATGCGGGTGGACCCCGCCGAGCGTGCCGCCGTCTTTGGTCAGCATCTGGGCCCCTTGCTCAAGCAGCGCGGCATGAAGGTCAAGCTGATCGATTGGGATCACAACTGGGATGAGCTGAAGTCGCCGCTGGCCGTCTTGTCCGATCCCGTGGCAAGGCCCTATGTCGATGGCGTGGGCTGGCATTGCTATGCCGGTGATGTGTTCGCGCAGACCGTGGTGCACACCGCCCACCCCGACAAAGAGACCTGGTTCACCGAATGCTCGGGCGGCGAATGGGCGCCCGAGTGGCACAAAACCTTGCCTTGGATGATGAGCAATCTGGTCATTGGCAGCACCCGTGGCTGGGCCAAGGGCGTGCTGATGTGGAACCTGGCTCTGGATGAAAAATACGGCCCGCATCTGGGCGGCTGCAATGACTGCCGCGGCGTGGTCACCATCGACAGCAAGACCGGCGCGGTCACCCGCAATCTGGAGTATTACGCCTTGGGCCACGCCAGCAAGTTTGTGCGTCGCGGCGCCCAGCGCATTGCCTCGCCGGCCAAGGTGGGCGGCATGGAGACGGTGGCTTTTCGCAATGCCGATGATGGCTCCATCGTGCTGATCGTCAGCAATGGCGAGGCCAGCGGCCGTCGCTTTAGTGTGGGTAGCGCGGAGGGTGGCGAGCGCCGCTTCACCTACAACTTGCCCAAACACAGCGTGGTGACCTTTACCTGGTCGCCCAAGCCATGAGCTGGCGCGCGGCAGCGCTGCTGTGCCTGGCCGGCCTGAGCGCTGCGGCGCATGCCGAGGTGAGGCTGCATGGGCTGTTCGGTGAGCACATGGTCTTGCAGCGCGAGAAATTGATTCCCGTCTGGGGTTGGGCGGCACCGGGCGAGACGGTGGTGGTCAGCTTTCGCCAGCAGCGCCAAACCGCCCGGGCCGATGCGCAAGGCCAATGGCGCCTTCGCCTGAAACCCGAGGCCGCCGGCGGGCCGCATACCTTGACGGTCACGGGCAGCCAGAGTCGCGCGCCCCTGACCGTGGGTGATGTGTTGGTGGGCGAGGTTTGGCTGTGCTCGGGCCAGTCGAATATGGAATGGGCTTTGCGGGATTCGCTGGACGGCCCCGCCGAAGCCGCGGCCGCCAATGACCCCGGCATCCGTCACATCAAGCTCGCCCACCGCGCGGCTTTGCAGCCGCAGGACGACATCGCCCCCGCCGCCTGGCAGCCCGCCACTTCGGCCCACGCGGCCGAGTTCAGCGCCGTGGCTTATCACTTTGCCAAGCGCCTGCGCCGTGAGCTGGGCGTGCCGGTGGGGCTGCTCAATGTGTCTTGGGGCGGCACGCAGATCGAGGCCTGGATGAGCCCTGCGGCTTTGAAGACCTTGGCCGATATTGCGCCGCTGTTGGCGGCGCCGCTGCCGAGCTCGGAGCGCGACTTTGTGGCCCAGCAAGAGGCCCGCATGCTGAGCCGGGTGAAGGCCTGGCAGGGCAGCGGCCCGGCCGGTGCAGCAGAGGCGGCAAACTGGGCCAAGCCGGACTTGGACGACAGCGCCTGGCCGCGCTTGCAAACCCCCGGTATTTGGGAGACCCAAGGTCTGGCCAATCTGGACGGCAAGGTTTGGTATCGCAAGACCCTGCAGCTCAGCGCCGCCCAGGCGGCGTCGCCGGAGGTGGTGCTGCACCTGGCCCAGGTGGACGACTGCGACGAGACCTTCGTCAACGGCCAGCCCGTGGGCAGCCAATGCGGCTGGGACCGACCGCGCCACTACTCATTGCCCGCTGGGCTCTTGCGGGCTGGCGCCAATGTGGTCGCGGTGCGGGTGACCGACCAGGGCATGGGCGGCGGCATCCACGGCACGCCCGAGCAGCTGCGCCTTCAACTGGGTGTGAAAGAGGGGGCGCAAGACCTGAGCCTGCTCGGCCCCTGGCAGGCTCGCGTCGAATCCTTGCTCGAGAAAACCGAGCCCGGCCCGAACGAGCTGCCTTCGCTCCTGTTCAACGGCATGTTGCATCCGGTTCAGGGTGTAGGCATTCGCGGCATGCTTTGGTACCAGGGCGAAAGCAATGTGGCCCGTGCGGCTCAGTACGAGCGCCTCTTGCCCGCCTTCATCAGCGACTTACGCGCCCGCTGGGGCCAAGGCGACTTTCCCTTCCATCTGGTGCAGATCGCAGCCGAAAGCCCGGCGGCACTCAACGCCTTGAGTGGCAGCGCCTGGGCCGAATTGCGCGAGGCCCAGACCCAAGCTCTGCGTCTGCCGCACACCGGCCTGGTGGTGACCAGCGATGTGGCCGACGACGGCAACTTGCACCCGCGCAACAAAAAGGTGGTGGGCGAACGTCTGGCCGGCCTGGCCTTGCAAGCAAGCGACAAGAAGGCCTGGAAAGGTCAAGTGCAAAGTCAGGTGCAAGGCCCGGCCTACCGCAGCATGAAGCAGATCGGCCGCGAGATTGAGCTGCACTTTGATCATGCCCAGACCGGTTTGCTGAGCGCGGGCGGCGTGCTGCAAGGCTTCACCATCGCCGATGCCTCGGGCCAATTTCAGCCGGCCCAGGCCCGCATCGTGGGGCCTGCGACGGTGCGGGTGCATCACGATTCAATTCAAGACCCGGTGGCCGTGCGTTTCGGCTGGGTAGACAACCCGCAGCACAATAATTTGTTCAACCGCGCGGGTCTGCCGGCGGTGCCCTTCCGCACCGACCGCTGGCCGCGCCTGACGGAGCAGGCACGCTATGCCTTTTGATTCGATGTGCTCGCGGCCACGTGCCATGTTTCGCGCCTTGGCGCTCAGCTCTCTGGCCCTGGGCTTGCAGCTTGGCTCGGGTGGGCTGACGCCAGCCCTTGCGGCAACGCCCAAGACCGCGGCGTCGATGCAGCCGGTGCCCATTCCGCTGGGCAATTTGCTGCCGCAACCGCAGATGGTGACGGCGGGTACGGGGCAAGCTCCATTTCTCTTGAATGCTCAGGTGCCGGTGCTGGCTCCAGAGGGTTTGGCTGGCCCTGCGAAATCGCTGGCCCAGACCTTAGGTTTGCGGCTGAAGCTCGCGCCTTCGATCATTGCAAATTCAGCGCGGATTCGCTTCGAGCAAGACCCCTCGGTGGGCAAGGTGGCGGGTGCTTACCGGCTGCAAATCAAGTCCGATGAAATCCTTATCCAGGCCGCCGAGCCCAGCGGCGCGTTTTATGCCACTCAGACCTTGATGCAGCTCTTGCCACAAGAGCCCAAGCTGAGAGTCTCTTCCGCCGGCTTCGAGCTGCCGGCCGCAGACATCAGCGACGCCCCGCGCTTTGAGTGGCGCGGCATCATGCTGGACGTGGCGCGCCACTTCCATGATGTGCGGCGCGTCAAGCGGGTCATCGACAATATGGCCTTCTACAAGCTCAACCGCCTGCATCTGCATCTCAGCGATGACCAGGGCTGGCGCTTGGCCATCAAGGCCTACCCCAAGCTGAGCACGGTGGGCGGGCGCGGGGACCATTCGCGCCCCGATGCGCCGGCACAGTTTTTCAGCGCCGAAGACATCCGAAGCATCGTCCGCTACGCCGCCGAGCGCTATATCGAGGTGATTCCCGAGATCGATATGCCCGGCCACAGCGGTGCCGCAGCGCGCGCCTACCCGGAATTCTTCGATGGCCTGGTGACCTTCAATCCGGCCAAGCCTGAGACCTACCGATTTATCGACACTCTCTTGGGCGAGCTGGCCGAGTTGTTCCCGGGTCGCTACATCCACTTTGGCGGCGATGAGGTCTGGGTGGAAAAAACCCGCTGGGCGCAGATGCCCGAGGTCTTGGCGATGGCGCAAGACCTGACCCCGGCCGGGCAGACTCCGCAGATGAAGTTCGTCGAGGCTGAGTTTGCGCGCCGCATGGTGCAGCTGATCCAAAAGCACAAGCGGGTGCCCATCGGCTGGGATGAGGTCATTGCTGCCGGCCTGCAGGAGAACATGGTCGTGCAGTGGTGGCGCATGGACCACCCCGAGATGGTCTTGGCCGCGCTCAAGCAAGGCCAGTCAGTGATTCTGTCGCCGTCCGACCGTATGTATCTGGACTACGCCGCCGGCCTGGGCGAACCGGGCGCGCCTTGGGAGGGCAATACCGGTGGGCCGGTGTCGGTGGAAAAAATCGTCGCCTGGGAGCCGATGCCGGTGGGCTTGAGTGAAGCGCAGCAGCAAAAAGTGCTGGGCATCGAGGCCCCTTTGTGGACCGAGAACGTTCGCAGCGAGTCTTATCTGGAGTTCATGCTGTACCCGCGCATGGCGGCGGTGGCCGAGGTGGCGTGGCGCCAGCAAGCCCAGAGCGAGCCCAAGGCTTTTGTGAAGCGCTTGGCGCCGCACATTGCCCGCTGGAAGGCGCAAGGCGTCAATGTGCGCGGCAACCGGGAAGACGCGCACCAATATCGCTTGCATTGACATCGTGCAGGGCGGGGGCAGCGCTGCTAGAGTCGCCGCTTCCTTCCAAAAAGGCGACTTCGATGTCTTTTCGCTTCCGCCCCGCCCCTCATCTTCTGAGCCTGGCCATCGCTCTGGCCCTGGGCAGCATGAACAGTCCCGCACTCGCTCAAGCACCGGCTGCCTCTGAAACCGAAGGCTATTTGCAGCCCTCGGCGGCCATGCGCGCGGTGCTGGACGCACCGGGCTTGCCCTCGCACCAGCTTTCGCCGGATCAGAAGACCCTGGCGGTGCTGCAGCTGCAGCGCCACCGCAGCATTGCCGAGCTGGCTCGCCCCATTTACCGCCTGGCTGGCGGTCGCTTTGATGCGGCAGCCGGTGGCCCGCAATTGTTGACGGCGATCGAAGCCCTGCAACTGCGCGAGCTGAGTAGACCTGAGGCGCCGGCACGCGAGGTGCGCTTACCGGCCGGTGGCGCATTTCATCAGCTGCGCTGGTCGCCGGACGGCCGGCGCTTTCTGCTGAATCGCCGCACCGACCGAGCCATCGAACTGTGGGTCGGCGATGTCGCCACCGGAGCCATCAAGCCGCTGCGCGGCGTGCGCCTGAACACCATGTTCGAGCGCAATGTGGCCTGGCTGAATGCTGATGAATTGGTGCTGGTGACGGTGCCCGATCAGCGCGGCCCGGCGCCGCAGTTCAGCGTACCCAGCGGCCCGGCCATCCAGGAGTCCATGGGCCAGGCTTCGCCCGAGGTCACCCGCCAAGACCTGTTGAAGAACCGCCAGGACGAAGCCTTGTTTCAGCATCAGGCCAGCGCGGTGCTGCGCCGGGTGGATTTGCGCAACGGCGCCTCGCGCGAGATCGGTGCGCCGGGCCTGATCGCCCAGGTGCAGACCGTGGGCACGCAGGGTGCGCTGCTGGTTGAACGCCTGGTGCCGCCTTTCAGCTACCAGGTCGGAGCCAATGACTTTGGCCGCGAGGTCGAGTTGCGCGATGCCCAGGGCAAGCTGCTGCGCAGCCTGGGCGCCGTCAAGATTCGCCAGGGCGTGCCGGTCGAGGGCGTGATCACCGGCCCGCGAGACTACTGGGCCTCGCCGCTGGCCGATGGCGCCGTCTACTGGGTGGAGGCTCTGGACGGTGGCGATCCGAACAACAAGGTCAGCCACCGCGACCGCCTGATGCGCTTGGACGCGCCCTATCAGAGTGAGGCGCGCGAAGTGCATCGCACCGCCGGCCGCCTGGTCAACCTGAGCTTTGTCGAAGCCAAGCCACGCGCCCTGGTGGCCGAATTTGACCGGGATCGTCGCTGGCTCAGCGTCGACCTGCTGGCGCTGGACGGTAGCGCGCCGCCGCAGCGCCTGCAGGACCGCTCGCAGCGTGACCGCTACAAAGACCCCGGCCAGCCGCTGACCCGCGTGCTGCCGAATGGCCACAGCGTCGCGCGGCTGGATGCCGAAGACCGCCTGCTGCTGGTCGGCCAGGGCGCCAGCCCGGCCGGCGATCGGCCCTTCATCGACCGGCTGAGCCTCAAGACCGGCCAGACCGAGCGTTTGTTCCAGTCCGGCGGCACGCACTACGAGCGGCCCATCACCTTGCTGGCCGATGGGCGCCTGCTGATCAGCCGCGAGACCTTCACCGAGCCGCCCAATCTGCTGCTGCGCAGCGGTGCCGATTTCGGCCAGATGCAGACCCTGACCCAGCACCGCGACCCGACGCCGCAGCTGCGCGACATCAAGCGTGAGCTGGTCAAGTTCAAGCGCGCTGATGGCGTGGAGCTGAGCTTCTGGCTCTACCTGCCGCCCGACTTCAAAAAGGGTGAGCCGCGCCCGACTTTCGTCTGGGCCTACCCCTTGGAGTTCACCGATGCCTCCACCGCCGGCCAGGTCAGTGGCTCGGCCACGCGTTTCAACAGCTTCGGCGGGACCAGCCCGCTGATGTTGCTGCTCGACGGCTATGTGGTGTTGATGGACGCGACCATGCCCGTGGTCGGCGATCCGAAGACGGTCAACGACAGCTTTGTGGAGCAAATCACCGCCAATGCCCAGGCCATCATCGACAAGGCGGTGGAACTGGGGGTCAGCGAGCGCTCGCAGATGGTGGTGGGCGGCCACAGCTACGGCGCCTTCATGACGGCCAATCTGCTCGCCCACACCGATCTGTTCAAGTCCGGCATTGCGCGCAGCGGCGCCTACAACCGCACGCTCACGCCCTTCGGCTTCCAGAGCGAGCGCCGCACCTACTGGGAGGCGCAAGACGTCTACCTGCGCCTGTCGCCGTTCAACTACGCCAACAAGCTGAAGGAGCCGATTCTGCTGATCCACGGCGAGAACGACGACAACCCGGGCACTTATCCGATGCAAACCCAGCGCCTGTACCAGGCTCTGGCTGGCACCGGGGGCAATGTTCGTTATGTAACCCTGCCGCTGGAGTCGCATGGCTATGCGGCGCGTGAGTCGCAAGGCCATGTGCTGCGCGAAATGAGTGACTGGATGAAGCGCCAGACTCGCGATCCGCGCGCACCCCAAGCTGTCAAGCCCTGAGCCGGCAAGACCTGCCCCCGTGTTGCTACCCTATGCAGGTGGCGACATGTGCCTTAGCCTTGCTTCGGCGGGGTTCGCTCTCGGTGCTTGCTGCCGGCCCGTGCCAGCCGCTATATGCTCCCACTCATACCAAGGGTGTTGATCGGCGGTTTGCAGTGCAGGGGCGGCCGAAACATCTGATGCTTTGCCAGGGTGAAGCCGGAGACCGACTTGTTCATGCATGAGGACCAGAGCGCTGCCAGTGCAGCGAGCAAGCGTCAGCCAGAGAAGAAGGCTTGGTGGGCCCATCTTGGGCCTGCTCTGATGCTTTGCGCTTGTCTGTTCTTGGCTGCCCCCCAAGTTGGGGCGAACGCTCTGCACAGCCTGCGCTTCTCTCATATGGGGGTGGAGCAGGGGCTGCCCGGCGGCAGCGTCATCAGCCTTTTGCAAGACCGCAACGGGCTGATCTGGATGGGCACCACCGCCGGCCTGGCCCGCTTTGACGGTCAGGCGGTCAAAACTTTCAAGTCGCAAGCCGAGCAAGCCGATTCCCTCAGCCATTCTCTGGTCGAGGCCTTGTTTGAAGATGATCAAGGCGTGCTTTGGATCGGCACCCGCGCGGGCCTGGACCGCATGCCGCTGGCCACTGAAAAGGTCCAGCGCCAGTCCATGCCCGAGTCGCTCACGCTGGCCGAGCGGCGCGTGCTGGCTTTGGCACCCGCCGGGCCGCAGCGGCTTTGGGTGGGCACGGTGGGCGGCTTGCTGATGTTCAACACGGCCGAGCGGCGCTTTGTGGACTGGCAGCAGCCTGGCACCGAGCGACTCTCCTTGAAGCGGCCGATTCGCGCTTTGCTGCCCGATGGCCAGGGCGGGGTGTGGGCGGGCGAGAGCCACGAAGTTGTGCGCATCAATGCGCAAGGCCGGGTGCTGTATCAATTTGGCACTTTGAATGGCCTGGGTGCAGAGGCCATGGCGGCCAGCGATCTGCATGTCAGTGCTCTTGCTCTGGATGGGCATGGCCGGATTTGGGTAGGCATGGCCGGCGGCTTGCAGACCTGGCGCTGGGCCGAGGGGCAAAACAAAGACCTCGCGCCACGCCCAGATCCGCTGGCTTTGCAGCTGAAACTGCCTCGCGACCGCGTCTACAGCTTGCTGCGTGACCGCGATCAGGCCATGTGGATTGGCGCTTTCAGCCGCCCGGCTTTGTACCGATGGCAAGAAGGCAGCAAGAGCCAGGCCGCTGTACCTGGTGAGCCCGTCTCTGGCCGCCTCGACGCCATCGTCAAGCTGCCTTCGGTGGACAGCAGCTTGGGTGAAGACTCAGTCGCCAGCCTGATGCAAGACCGCAGCGGAGGACTGTGGGTGGGCTCGCTGAGCAGCGGCCTGAGCCTGGCGGACTTGGGGGGACGGCGCTTCTCAACCTATTTGAGCCTGCCGGGGGATGACAAGAGCTTGTCCAGCGACACGGTGATGGCCGTGGCCTTTGATGGCGAGCAGCATGTCTGGGTCGGTACCTATGGCGGTGGTTTGAACCGGCTGCATTTGGCCAGCGGCGAGGTGCAGCGCATCAGCACGCAGGAGATGCCGCTCACCCATGTGAAGGCCTTGCTGCGGGAGCCCGACGGCATGCTCTGGGTAGGCGGTGAGCGGGGCCTGCAGCGCTACGACCCGCGCAGCCGGCGCAGCCAAACGATTGATTTGCGGCCGAACATGATGGCGCCGGTCTCGGTCAGCGCCATGCTGCGCATGGCCTCGGGCGAACTTTGGGTGAGCAGTGCACAAGGCCTGTACCGCTTGGATCGCAGCGGCCGGGTGCGGGCTTTTGTGGCTGACCCGCGCAAGCCCACCGCGCTCAGTCACGACATCGTCGACTGCTTGATGCTGGACAGCAGCGGGCGGCTGTGGGTGGGCACCAAAGGCGGTCTGCATTTATGGGATGCGGCGAGCGACAGTTTTTCGCAGCCGGTGCAGGGCAATGCCGATGTGGCTCGACCCTCAAACATGCAGATTTACGGTTTGCGCCAAGATCAGCAAGGGCGCATCTGGGTGGCGTCGGAGGCGGGCTTTTTTGAATTGCTCAGCAGCGGGCCTGGGCGTTGGCAGTACAAAAGCGCCTCTCAGGTTCCCGGCATGCCGGGCGGCGCTTTTGAGTCGATTCAGGATGCGGAGTCCGGCAGTGTCTGGCTGGGCAGCGAACAGGGCTTGACCGAGTTTTTGCCGCAGGTGCAGCGCGCGCGCTTTTACCCCGGTGCCAGCCACTTCAATGGGGGCTTCAGCTTCGGCGCGGCGGCGCGGGCGCCCGACGGCACGCTTTACTTTGGCGGCAAGGGCCTGGTGCGTTTCAGGCCCGAGGCCATGCAAGACAACGCGCAGGCGCCGCAGGTGGTCTTGAGTGATTTGCGGGTGTTCAATCAATCGCTGGTGGCCGAGGCCAAGTCGGCACCGGCCAGTGCCGGTTTGGCCAGCGCCAGTGGCCCGGCGCTGACGCTGGCCGAGTTGGGCGTCACCGGGCCTTTGCACCTGGCCCAGCAAGTTCGCCTCAGCCACAAAGAGGCGATGGTGAGCTTTGTGCTCTCGGCCCTGCACTTCGACAAGCGCAGCCTGGTGCGGCATGCCTGGAAGCTCGAAGGCTTTGACCGCGACTGGATCTACGGCCAAGACAATTCCGGCGTGGCGACTTACACCAATCTGGATGCCGGTCACTACCGCTTGCTGGCCAAGGCCGCCAACCCGGATGGCGTTTGGGGCAAGGAGCAGCAACTGCTGAGCGTGGAAGTGCTGCCGCCCTTTTGGCGCACCACTTGGTGGAATGTGGGTGTGGTCTTGAGCGCCTTGCTGGCCCTGGGCGGCGCCTATCGCTGGCGGGTGCGCAGCTTGCACCGCACACGCCAGAGTCTGCAGCAGGAGGTGGCGGCCCGTACCCATGAGTTGCAGGAACAAGCCCATCAGCTGGCGCAAGAAAAGCAGCTGGCCCAGGCCCAAAGCGCGCTGGCGCTGCAGTCCAGTGAAGCGGCAGAAAAAGCCCGCCATGACATAGCCTTGCTGAGCGAGATCGGCCGCCAGATCACCGCTTCGCTGGATGTGGCCTCAATCCAGCAAACGCTCTATCAACAGGTGGGCGAGTTGATTGAAGGCAATGTCTTCGGCCTGGGGCTGGTCAACTGGTCGACGCGCAGTCTGGCTTTTGACTTCGTGATGCACAGCGGCGAGCCTTGCAAACCCTATGTGCGCAGCCTGGAGGCCGTGGAGATGCCGGCCGTGCAGGCGGTCTTGCGGGGCCAAGCCTTGCGAGTGGACCAGATCGAGCGCGACAGCCGGGTGCTCTACAAGCAAGAGGGGCCGACACGCATCGTGCTGCAAAGCGGTGCCGACCCGGCACAGGTGCACTCAGGTATTTATGCGCCCATGTTGCTGAAAGACAAGGTGGTGGGCCTGATCTTCATGCTCAGCGAGCGCAGCCATGCCTTCCAGGCCAGTGACTTGGCGATTCTGGAAACCTTGGGCGCCTATGCGGCGGTGGCGCTGGATAACGCCGAGGCTTATCGGCAACTGAAAACGGCTCAAACCCAGCTGGTCGAACAGGAAAAGATGGCCGCCTTGGGCTCCCTGGTGGCCGGTGTGGCCCATGAGTTGAACACCCCCATCGGCAATAGCTTGCTGGTGGCCAGCACCTTGCTGGACCGAGGCCGCGCCTTCACCCGGCAGTTAGCCGAAGGCGGCCTGCGCCGCTCGGAGCTGGAGCGGCATTGCCAGGCGAATGAGGAGTCCAGCCTCTTGTTGGTGCGCAGCTTGGACAGCGCCGCCCAGCTGATCACCAGCTTCAAACAGCTGGCGGTGGACCAAACCTCGGAGCAGCGCCGCCATTTCCAGCTGCATACCCTGTGCATCGAGATCGCCCAGACCCTGGGCAACCGCCTGCGTCGAGAGGGCCATCAGCTGCGCCTGGAGGTGCCGGAAGATTTGGCGCTGGACAGCTACCCCGGCCCCTTGGGGCAGGTGCTGACCAATCTGGTGTTGAACGCAGTCATCCACGGGCTGGAAGGTCGACGTGAGGGCCTCTTGCAACTTTCGGCCGAGGCCTTGGAAGGCGGGCAGATCCGCCTGGTCTTCAGCGACAACGGCCGCGGCATCAGCCCCGAGCATCTGGCGCGCGTCTTCGATCCCTTCTTCACCACCAAGCTGGGGCAGGGCGGCAGTGGCTTGGGCCTGCATATCAGCTACAACATCGTGCACTCGGTGCTGGGCGGCAGCATCGAGGTCAGCAGTGTGCCGGGTGAGGGCGCCCGCTTCGAGATCATCATTCCTGCCGTGGCGCCTGTGCGAGTGGAGTCCTGAGCGACACAGGGTTTTGCGGCGGCTGGGCGCGAGTTGACAGGGCTCGAGCACGGCGAGGCCTGATGCTGACCCCTGCTTGTTGAGGCTCTCCTCAGCGCGACTGCGCAGCTGCTTGGCGAGTCGGCTGCTGTCGGCGGCGCCGGTCATTCGGGACCCAAAAATGAACTGCTTCAAAGTGCCCAAAGCTGGTACTGGCCTGAGTTCACTCAATTCACACGATCGGCCAGTAGCTGTCGTAGACGAAGGGCAGCTATACGGCAGGCCAGTGTGGGGTCGGTCTACCAGCCGATTGAAGGCCCAATGAATCCATCGGACTGCGCCCCCCTCCGCCGCCAACCTTGAGCACATGCGTGTAGATCATGGTTGTGGCGACGTCAGAATGGTCCAGCAACTCCTGAACCGTGCGGATGTCGTAGCCCGCCTGCAGCAGGTGGGTCGCAAACGCATGACGCAGGGTGTGAGGCGTCGCCGGTTTGGTGATGCCGGCGGCGACAGTCGCCCGTTTGAAGGCACGCTGGAAGGTCTGGTCGTACAGAAGATGCCGCCTGACCACGCCGCTCCGAGGATCGGTGGAGTGCTCGGCCTGGGGAAATACCCAGAACCACGCCCACGATGCGCCGGCCCTCGGATAC
>NZ_JAJIRO010000007.1 GCF_025717535.1 Paucibacter sp. Y2R2-4
AGGCTTGATTTGAGTTCTTTAAAAATTAACAGCCGATAAGCGTGGGCGTTTGAAGGTGAGTTTTGATGCTCGGTGACGAGGATCAAGTCTCTTAGACTTTAAACGCTCACGGAAATTAAGATTGAGAACTATGCAAATGGTTTTTAGTCGATTCCGTTGAGTAAAACAAGATCGAACTGTAGAGTTTGATCCTGGCTCAGATTGAACGCTGGCGGCATGCCTTACACATGCAAGTCGAACGGTAACAGGTTAAGCTGACGAGTGGCGAACGGGTGAGTAATATATCGGAACGTGCCCAGTCGTGGGGGATAACTACTCGAAAGAGTGGCTAATACCGCATACGACCTGAGGGTGAAAGCGGGGGACCGTAAGGCCTCGCGCGATTGGAGCGGCCGATATCAGATTAGCTAGTTGGCGGGGTAAAAGCCCACCAAGGCGACGATCTGTAGCTGGTCTGAGAGGACGACCAGCCACACTGGGACTGAGACACGGCCCAGACTCCTACGGGAGGCAGCAGTGGGGAATTTTGGACAATGGACGCAAGTCTGATCCAGCCATGCCGCGTGCGGGAAGAAGGCCTTCGGGTTGTAAACCGCTTTTGTCAGGGAAGAAACGAGTTTCTCTAATACAGAGACTTAATGACGGTACCTGAAGAATAAGCACCGGCTAACTACGTGCCAGCAGCCGCGGTAATACGTAGGGTGCAAGCGTTAATCGGAATTACTGGGCGTAAAGCGTGCGCAGGCGGTTATGCAAGACAGAGGTGAAATCCCCGGGCTCAACCTGGGAACTGCCTTTGTGACTGCATAGCTAGAGTACGGTAGAGGGGGATGGAATTCCGCGTGTAGCAGTGAAATGCGTAGATATGCGGAGGAACACCGATGGCGAAGGCAATCCCCTGGACCTGTACTGACGCTCATGCACGAAAGCGTGGGGAGCAAACAGGATTAGATACCCTGGTAGTCCACGCCCTAAACGATGTCAACTGGTTGTTGGGAGGGTTTCTTCTCAGTAACGAAGCTAACGCGTGAAGTTGACCGCCTGGGGAGTACGGCCGCAAGGTTGAAACTCAAAGGAATTGACGGGGACCCGCACAAGCGGTGGATGATGTGGTTTAATTCGATGCAACGCGAAAAACCTTACCTACCCTTGACATGGACAGAATCCTGAAGAGATTTGGGAGTGCTCGAAAGAGAACTGTCACACAGGTGCTGCATGGCCGTCGTCAGCTCGTGTCGTGAGATGTTGGGTTAAGTCCCGCAACGAGCGCAACCCTTGTCATTAGTTGCTACGAAAGGGCACTCTAATGAGACTGCCGGTGACAAACCGGAGGAAGGTGGGGATGACGTCAGGTCATCATGGCCCTTATGGGTAGGGCTACACACGTCATACAATGGCCGGTACAGAGGGCTGCCAACCCGCGAGGGGGAGCTAATCCCAGAAAACCGGTCGTAGTCCGGATCGTAGTCTGCAACTCGACTGCGTGAAGTCGGAATCGCTAGTAATCGCGGATCAGCTTGCCGCGGTGAATACGTTCCCGGGTCTTGTACACACCGCCCGTCACACCATGGGAGCGGGTTCTGCCAGAAGTAGTTAGCCTAACCGCAAGGAGGGCGATTACCACGGCAGGGTTCGTGACTGGGGTGAAGTCGTAACAAGGTAGCCGTATCGGAAGGTGCGGCTGGATCACCTCCTTTCTAGAAAGTGGTCGAGCAACTGCTTACTGCATGCAGTAGGGAGTCAGCGAGATCCAAATGACTCATTTTTAAGCGCCCACACTTATCGGCTGTATCACAACAGTGAATGAATAGAAGATGAAGTGAGCCTGGCGAGCTGGCCTCTACAGGTAAGCTGCAAAGCGGCAGGCCACACAAGTGAATAACGCGTGGGTCTGTAGCTCAGTTGGTTAGAGCACCGTCTTGATAAGGCGGGGGTCGCTGGTTCGAATCCAGCCAGACCCACCACGGGTTATCCGGGGGATTAGCTCAGTTGGGAGAGCACCTGCTTTGCAAGCAGGGGGTCAACGGTTCGAACCCGTTATCCTCCACCATTGATATTCATTCCAAAGTTGGCAAACCCCAATGTCTGATGAGATGTTGCGGTTTGCCAGTCTTTATTGGCTGTTGTTCTTTAACAATTTGTAGAGTCGAATCAGCGTTGTCGGCGGAAAGTTCAATCTTCTTTGTAAAGGGAGTTGAACACCGTGCCGTCGGCAACATTTTGATTGCGTCAAACACAAGACTTCAACTGAGCAAGAAATTGTTTAGGGTATGAAGAACGGCGTAACGCGTAAATACTCAATAACGTATGGACTCATGAATGGGGTCTGTACGAGTTCTTGACCGACAGTGCAGTCAGCGCTGTCAAAGTTATAGGGTCAAGTGACTAAGTGCATATGGTGGATGCCTAGGCGATTACAGGCGACGAAAGACGTGATAGCCTGCGATAAGCTTCGGGGAGCTGGCAAATTAGCTTTGATCCGGAGATTTCTGAATGGGGAAACCCACCCCGCGAGGGGTAACTCTGACTGAATACATAGGTCATTGTGGCGAACCGGGTGAACTGAAACATCTCAGTAGCTCGAGGAAAAGACATCAACCGAGATTCCGAAAGTAGCGGCGAGCGAAATTGGAGTAGCCTTTACGTTTTAGCATCGTGTATATCAGAACGGAATGGAAAGTCCGGCCATAGCGGGTGATAGCCCCGTATGAGAAATGCTGCGGTGTGGAACTAAGCGTAAGACAAGTAGGGCGGGACACGAGAAATCCTGTCTGAATATGGGGGGACCATCCTCCAAGGCTAAATACTCGTAATCGACCGATAGTGAACTAGTACCGTGAGGGAAAGGCGAAAAGAACCCCGGGAGGGGAGTGAAATAGATCCTGAAACCGTATGCATACAAAAAGTAGGAGCCCGCAAGGGTGACTGCGTACCTTTTGTATAATGGGTCAGCGACTTACATTCAGTGGCGAGGTTAACCGAATAGGGAAGCCGTAGAGAAATCGAGTCCGAATAGGGCGAATTAGTCGCTGGGTGTAGACCCGAAACCAAGTGATCTATCCATGGCCAGGATGAAGGTACCGTAACAGGTGCTGGAGGTCCGAACCGACTAATGTTGCAAAATTAGCGGATGAGCTGTGGATAGGGGTGAAAGGCTAAACAAACTTGGAAATAGCTGGTTCTCTCCGAAAACTATTTAGGTAGTGCCTCAAGTATTACCATCGGGGGTAGAGCACTGTTATGGCTAGGGGGTCATGGCGACTTACCAAACCATTGCAAACTCCGAATACCGATGAGTACAGCTTGGGAGACAGAGCACCGGGTGCTAACGTCCGGACTCAAGAGGGAAACAACCCAGACCGCCAGCTAAGGTCCCCAAAATTGGCTAAGTGGGAAACGAAGTGGGAAGGCTAAAACAGTCAGGATGTTGGCTTAGAAGCAGCCATCATTTAAAGAAAGCGTAATAGCTCACTGATCGAGTCGTCCTGCGCGGAAGATGTAACGGGGCTAAGCCAGTTACCGAAGCTGCGGATGTGCAATTTATTGCACGTGGTAGGAGAGCGTTCTGTAAGCCTGTGAAGGTGGGTTGTGAAGCCTGCTGGAGGTATCAGAAGTGCGAATGCTGACATGAGTAGCGTTAAAGGGGGTGAAAAGCCCCCTCGCCGAAAGCGCAAGGTTTCCTACGCAACGTTCATCGGCGTAGGGTGAGTCGGCCCCTAAGGCGAGGCAGAGATGCGTAGCTGATGGGAAACAGGTAAATATTCCTGTACCGATCAATAGTGCGATGTGGGGACGGAGAAGGTTAGCTCAGCCAACTGTTGGATATGTTGGTTCAAGCGTGTAGTCGTGTCCCTTAGGCAAATCCGGGGGAATGAGATGAGGCGTGATAACGAGTCTGCTTGCAGACGAAGTGAGTGATACCCTGCTTCCAAGAAAAGCCACTAAGCTTCAGCTATTGACGACCGTACCGCAAACCGACACTGGTGCGCGAGATGAGTATTCTAAGGCGCTTGAGAGAACTCTGGAGAAGGAACTCGGCAAATTGACACCGTAACTTCGGAAGAAGGTGTGCCTCTATTAGGTGAAGGGATTTACTCCTGGAGCCGAATGGGGTCGCAGAGAATCGGTGGCTGCAACTGTTTATTAAAAACACAGCACTCTGCAAAGACGAAAGTCGACGTATAGGGTGTGACTCCTGCCCGGTGCTGGAAGATTAAATGATGGGGTGCAAGCTCTTGACTGAAGTCCCAGTAAACGGCGGCCGTAACTATAACGGTCCTAAGGTAGCGAAATTCCTTGTCGGGTAAGTTCCGACCTGCACGAATGGAGTAATGATGGCCACACTGTCTCCTCCAGAGACTCAGCGAAGTTGAAATGTTTGTGATGATGCAATCTCCCCGCGGAAAGACGGAAAGACCCCATGAACCTTTACTGTAGCTTTACATTGGACTTTGAACAGATCTGTGTAGGATAGGTGGGAGGCTTTGAAGTGAGGACGCTAGTTCTCATGGAGCCAACGTTGAAATACCACCCTGGTGTGTTTGAGGTTCTAACCTTGGTCCCTTATCGGGATTGGGGACAGTGTATGGTGGGCAGTTTGACTGGGGCGGTCTCCTCCCAAAGTGTAACGGAGGAGTTCGAAGGTACGCTAAATACGGTCGGAAATCGTGTTGATAGTGCATTGGCATAAGCGTGCTTGACTGCGAGACTGACAAGTCGAGCAGGTACGAAAGTAGGACAAAGTGATCCGGTGGTTCTGTATGGAAGGGCCATCGCTCAACGGATAAAAGGTACTCTGGGGATAACAGGCTGATACCGCCCAAGAGTTCATATCGACGGCGGTGTTTGGCACCTCGATGTCGGCTCATCTCATCCTGGGGCTGTAGCCGGTCCCAAGGGTATGGCTGTTCGCCATTTAAAGAGGTACGTGAGCTGGGTTTAAAACGTCGTGAGACAGTTTGGTCCCTATCTTCCGTGGGCGCTGCAAGATTGAGAGAGCCTGCTCCTAGTACGAGAGGACCGGAGTGGACGCACCTCTGGTGTATCGGTTGTCACGCCAGTGGCATCGCCGAGTAGCTAAGTGCGGAAGAGATAACCGCTGAAAGCATCTAAGCGGGAAACTCGTCTCAAGATGAGTCTTGCCGGGGCCTTGAGCCCCCTGAAGGGTCGTTCGAGACCAGGACGTTGATAGGCTGGGTGTGGAAGCGCAGTAATGCGTTAAGCTAACCAGTACTAATTGCCCGTGAGGCTTGACCCTATAACTTTGACAGTTCAGAAATGAATGTGTTCAAGGATTATTGAGTAGTCAATACAAGTTATACCGTTCTTCAATGAAGTCCGTGTTAACGCAATCAATAAAGCTGATTCGAGTGTTATGACAAACCCTCAAGTGGTGTCATAATGCAGCTCTACAAATTGGGTTTGTTGTTGATTTAAAACTCAACAAGAAGCCAACCAGTTAAGCCTGATGACCATAGCGAGTTGGTCCCACTCCTTCCCATCCCGAACAGGACAGTGAAATGACTCAGCGCCGATGATAGTGCGGATTCCCGTGTGAAAGTAGGTCATCGTCAGGCTAATATTTATGCAAAACGCCC
>NZ_JAJIRO010000008.1 GCF_025717535.1 Paucibacter sp. Y2R2-4
CGACGGCGGTGGAGATGGCGGTGATGTCGGCGGTGTCGATGGCACCGATCTGGTCGGTGTTGAGGGCCAGACCAGCCAGCTGCGTGGAGCTCAGGGCGGCGACCTGGTTGGAGGTCAGCGCGGCCAGCTCGGAGGTGCTGAAGGTGTTGAGCTGATCGGTGCCGAGGGTCTTGAGCTGATCGGTGGTGAGGGCGGCGACTTGGTCAGAGACGATGGCCTTGACCTGATCGGTGGAGAGCTTGGTGATGACGGAGGTGCCCAAGGCGCGCAGATCGGCCGTCTCGAGCTTGGAGATCTGCTCGGTGGACAGGCCCGCGGTCTGAGCGGAGGTGAGCGAGGCGAACTGCGTGGCGGACAGGGCGTTGAGGTCCTGGGTCTGCAGATTGCCGATCTGATCGGAGTTGAGTACGCGCAGCTGATCGGTGCTCAGCGCCGCGAACTGCGCGGGGATGAAGGCGTTCAAGTCTTGAGTCGCCAGGCTGCGCAGCTGATCGGTGTTCAGGGCCGAGACCTGCGCGGTGGTGAGTGCTGCGAGCTGATTGGGGGCGAGCGCAGCCAGCGTAGCGGTGGACAGGGCACGAATGACCGCGGTGGAGATGGCGGTGATGTCGGCGGTGTCGATGGCGCCGATCTGGTCGGTGTTGACGGCCAGGCCGCCGAGCTGTGTGGCGGAGAGTGTGGCGACCTGGGCGGAGCTCAGGGCGGCGATCTCAGCGGTGCTGAAGGTGTTGAGCTGCTCAGAGGAGAGCGTCTTGATCTGATCCAGGGTGAGGACGGCGACCTGATCGGAGACGAGGGCCTGGACCTGATCGGTGGAGAGCTTGGAGATGACCGAGGTGGACAGCGCGCGCAGGTCGGCACTCTCCAGCTTGGCGACCTGATCGGTGGTGAGGCCGGCGAGCTGCGTGGAGTTGAGCAGGGCGAACTGAGTGGTGGTCAGGGCGTTGAGGTCCTGGGTGGCGAGGTTCTTGATCTGATCGGAGCTCAAGGCAGCGACCTGGTTGGAGGTCAGGGCTTGGAGCTGGGCCGGGGTGAGCGCCGCCAGGGCCACATCGCTGAGCGCGCGCACGGTGGCGGTGCTGATGGCGGTGATGTCGGCGGTGTCGATGGCGGTGATCTGGTCGGTGTTGATGGCCAGGGCGCCGAGCTGAGCGGCCGTCAAGGCGGCGACCTGGTTGGAGGTCATGGCCCTGAGCTCAGCGGTGTTGAAAGTGACGATCTGATCGGTGATGAAGGACTTGATCTGATCGGTGGTGAGGGCCACGACCTGTTCGGAATTGATGGCCTGGACTTGAGCGGTGGAGAGCTTGGCGATGACCGAGGTGGACAGCGCGCGCAAGTCGGCGTTCTCCATCTTGGAGATTTGCTCGGTGGTGAGCGCACCGGACTGATCGGAGCTGAGAGCACCCAGCTGAGCCGAAGTCAGAGAGGCGAACTGAGCGGTGCTCAGGGCGTTGAGGTCTTGCGTCTGCAAGTGGCCGAACTGATCGGAGGTCAGACCCTTGAGCTGCTCGGTGGTGAGGACCGCGAACTGAGTCGTGGTGAGGGCGTTCAGATCTTGCGTGGCCAAGCTGCGCAGCTGATCGGAGCTCAGGGCCAGGATCTGTGCGGTGGTCAGGGCGGCCAACTGGGCCGGCGAGAGCGCGGCCAAGACATCGGTGGCCAAGGCGCGCA
>NZ_JAJIRO010000009.1 GCF_025717535.1 Paucibacter sp. Y2R2-4
TTGCGCTCCAGCGCATCCGGCATGGACACGCCGCTCCGACCGGCCTCCTGGTCTTGCATCCAGATCGAACGAGCCGCATTGAGCTGCTGCCGCAGAGCCTGGTCCAGGCTCTGCGGCAACATGACCACCCGGTCCTTGCCGCCTTTGCCCTCACGAACGATGACAGCGCCATGGTCGAAGTCCAGATCCTTCACCCGAAGCTGCAGTGCCTCGGTGATCCGCATGCCCGTGCCATAGAGCACCTGAGCCAGCAGGCGATGGGTCCCCTCCAGGTGGTCAAGTACAGCCAGCACTTCGGCTTGGCTTAAAACCACCGGCAGGCGTCGTTTGACCTGAGGGCGGCCAATTTCCGCCATCCACGGCAAAGACATGCCCAGCACCTTGCCATAGAGGAACAGCAATGCCGACAGGGCCTGGCGATGGGTTGACACCGCCACCTCGCGTTCGTTCGAAAGCCAGCTCAGGTACACCTCCACCTCTGGGCCGCCCATCTCTGCCGGGTGGCGAATGCCGTGGAAGCGGATGAAGGCCCGACACCAGTGCACATAGGCCTCTTCGGTACGGCGGCTGTAGTGCAAGTAGCGGATCCGCTCACGGACCTGGTCGAGCAGCTTGACCGACTGCAGCGGCGGCAGTTGAGTCGGCGGTGGCCGAAGAAGGCCGCGAGCAACCGGCCTGGCTCCCCCCGCAGGAGTGATTGTCGGACTGAGCAT